>NZ_CP150329.1:4007500-6685000 GCF_051530195.1 Sorangium sp. So ce321
TTGAAATACCACCCTGGGTATTCTGGAAATCTAACCTGGGCCCATGAACTGGGTCGGGGACACTGCCTGGTGGGCAGTTTGACTGGGGCGGTCGCCTCCTAAAAAGTAACGGAGGCGTGCGAAGGTTCCCTCAGCCTGATTGGAAACCAGGCGTAGAGTGCAAACGCACAAGGGAGCTTAACTGTGAGACCGACAGGTCGAACAGGTGCGAAAGCAGGCGTTAGTGATCCGGTGGTTCTGTATGGAAGGGCCATCGCTCATCGGATAAAAGGTACTCTGGGGATAACAGGCTGATCGCGCCTGAGAGTTCATATCGGCGGCGCGGTTTGGCACCTCGATGTCGGCCCATCGCATCCTGGGGCTGGAGCAGGTCCCAAGGGTTCGGCTGTTCGCCGATTAAAGCGGTACGCGAGCTGGGTTTAAAACGTCGTGAGACAGTTTGGTCCCTATCTGCCGTGGGCGTAGGACACTTGAGAGGAGCTGCCCATAGTACGAGAGGACCTGGGTGGACGTACCTCTGGTGCTCCGGTTGTCCTGCCAAGGGCATAGCCGGGTAGCCATGTACGGAACGGATAACCGCTGAAAGCATCTAAGCGGGAAGCCGGCCTCAAGACTAGGTGTCCCGGGCCGCAAGGCCCCTAAAGACCCCTCGTAGACCACGAGGTTGATAGGCCGGGTGTGGAAGCCGAGCAATCGGAGGAGCTAACCGGTACTAATAGGTCGTGCGGCTTGACCATACTTCTAAGGCAAACATCGAAGCGTCGCGCCCGGAGTTCGGGTGACGAGCAGCGTGACACAGCTGGCCCAGCGTAGAGCCCCGCGAGAAGCGGGCTCCGCGGGCTCCTAATGGACGCACCCACAAGTTTCCGGTGGTGATATCGAGAAGGTCACACCCGATCCCATACCGAACTCGGAAGTTAAGCTTCTTGGAGCCGATGGTACTGCCAGGGCAACCTGGTGGGAGAGTAGGACGCCGCCGGGATTTTCTTCAAACCTGCGCACAGGCATCGCCGTGCGCAGGTTTTTTTTTGCCCTCTGGTCGCCGTTGGCCAGGCGCCCTGGACCCCGGGCCGCGCGCCTTGCAGGCTCAGCGTCAGGGCGATCACATCGCGCGGTGTGATGGCATTTCCAGCCAGACACCTTGAGCCTTGTTCGCCCTCGGCGTCCGGGCTGCCGGCATCACCGGCTGCGAGCGCCGAGCAGGGCCTGGCACGCCAGGCGAGGCGCGGAACTGAAGTGGCTCCGGGCAGCCGCGAGGCAGCTCAGCGAGGTGGCCGCGAAGCAACTCGACGAGGTGGCTGCGCGAGATGATTCTGCGAGTTTCTCCCGGCGGCCAGGCGTTGCTACCCTAGGGGAACCTTGGGATCCAAGCGCTGGAAAGTCGCTGCGGGCGTCGGTGGTGCCCTCGGTTGCGGGCTCATCATCGGGTTTGCGCCTTTTGTGCGCTACCAGGCCGAGCAGGCAGCTGACGGATACGGCGCGTCGCTGGAAATCGAGCACGTCCGGCCCACATGGGGCGGCGTCTCGCTGAACGGCGTCGACGTCCGGCTGCGGGGCGCCCCGAGCGTCTCCATACGGCTGGAAGACGTCCACGTGGCGCTCGGCTTCTCGGGGCGCAGGGTGGTCATGCGCGGGGGAACGGTCGCCGCCGTCGGTCCGCGAGAGGTGATCCTCCGCGAGCTGGAGACGTGGCGTGCCGGGCAGCCTCCTGGTCGCCCGAGCACCGCCACGATACGCGGGGGCGGTAGCACCGAACTGGAGGGGCTGAGGCTGGTCTGGAACGATCGGGCCGACGCCCCCAGCGAGAGCCTGTCCGCGGCCGGGGTACGCCTGTCGCGCGCCGAGGGGCAGACGGCCATCTCCGCTCGGGAGGCGATGTTGTCCCTGGGACGCGCGGCCTTCTCGGTCCGAGAGGGCCGACTGGTGCTCGTCCGGGAGCAGGCGCGGTACCAGGTCAGCGAGCTCTCGGCTGCGGCCATCGACGCCGAGGTGGCGCTCCCGGAGGCCGAGCCGGAGCCCCAGCGGGCGCCAGAGCGAGGCGGCAGCACCCGACCGGCACAGGTCAAGACGGCAGCGGAAAGCCTCGCCGGGGACGACGCGGGCCAGAACCGCGGGGCCGCGATTCGAGAAGCCCTCTTGCGGATGGCCCGAGGGATCGATCTGGCGCTCGGCGAAGGCGCAAAGGTCGACGTGGCAGGCGTGACCGCGCGGCTGAAGCGAGACGCCGACATGCTCAACCTGGGACCCGGGAGCCTCGCCGTGCGGCGGGAGGCGGGCTCCCTCGTGGTGGAGCTCTCGCCGGGAGAAGCGGGCATCGCGGCCGTGGGCGCTGATGCCCAGCAGGCGCTCACATTTCGGCTGCGTGTGCCGATCAGCGACGCAAACGATACCTCGCAGGAGATCGTCGCCGACGTGCAGGGCGGGCCCATCTGGCTCTCGACCCTCGGCGTCCACGAGGGCGACATGGGGCTGTTCGACGTGGCGCGCACCTCGATCGTCAGCCGCGCGCGCGTCGTCCTATCAGCGGACGGCCAGGCGCTGGGCATCGACGGCGAGGGCAGGCTGAAGAACCTGTCCCTGCGGAGCGCAGCGCTCGCGGACGAGCCCATCGCCGGCCTGGATCTGGCGTGGCGCGCGAAGGCGAACGGCAAGCTCGACGGGTCCAAGGTCATCGCAGAGGACGCCGAGGTCGATCTCGGCGCGCTGAGGCTGATCGCGCGCGGTGAGTACGAGCGCGCCGGGGCCTCGCATCGGGTCCGCGGCACCTTCGAGGTGCCGCTCACGGCGTGCCAGTCGATGCTGGACTCGGTGCCCAGAGGGGTCGTGGCGAAGCTCCATGGCATGCGGCTCGCCGGCTCGTTCGGGATCGAGGGGAAGCTCCGCTTCGATACAGCCAACCTGGATCGGACGTTCTTGCTCGACTGGGGCGTCTCCAACACCTGCCGCGTGGCGGAGATGCCGTCGGAGCTGAGCGTCGACCGCTTCAAGCGCGCCTTCAGGCGCCTGGTCTACGGGCCAGGCGGCCAGCGCGTCGAGGTCGAGTCCGGGCCAGGGACCCCCGAGTGGGTCCCCTATGAAGACATCTCCCGCTTCATGGAGGTCGCCGTGCTGACCACCGAGGACGGCGGCTTCCATCGGCACCACGGGTTCGACGAGGAAGCCATCAAGAACTCGATCCGCGAGAACCTCCGCAAGAGGAGGTTCGTGCGAGGGGCGAGCACCGTCAGCATGCAGCTCGCCAAGAACCTCTACCTGGAGCGGACCAAGAGCGTGGCGCGCAAGCTCCAGGAGACGCTGCTCACGATGTACCTCGAGCAGGAGCTCACCAAGGAGCAGATCATGGAGCTCTACCTGAACGTGGTGGAGTTCGGGCCGCTGGTCTACGGCATCGGCGCCGCCGCGCGGCACTACTTCAACGCGTCTGCGGCGCAGCTCTCGCTCGGACAGGCGCTCTACATCGCGTCGATCCTGCCCAACCCGAGCGTGCAGCACTTCGGTGCCAGCGGCGAGGTGACGCCGGCATGGAGCGGGTACCTGCGCAAGCTCATGCAGATCGCGCACAGGCGCCAGCGGATCTCCGACGAGGAGCTCGAGAAGGGGCTTCAGGAGACGGTCGTGCGAGGCTCCCCAGCCCCTCACCTGGCGCCGCGTCAGCCCGCCGGGGAAGGCGGCGAGGAAAGACCGGAGGAGGAGCAGGGCGATGGGTGGACCGCGCCGTGACCCCCGCCACGCGCGACCATGGCCACGTCGAATCCCGCCCCGATGCGCGCGAGCCGCGGCTGAGCCGCGCACGAGCGGCATCGATACGCGCGAGCCGCGGCTGAGCCGCGCACGGAGCGGCCCGGGCAGTCAGCGCTTGAGCGCAGCTGTCCGCAGCTTCGCGAAGAACGCGCGAAGCAGGGCGGCGCACTCGTCGGCAAGCACGCCCGACGTGACCGTGAAGCGATGGTTAAGCCGATTGTCGCGCCCGATCGTGAAGAGCGTATCGACCGCTCCCGCCTTCGGATCCGGGCAGCCGTAGACAAGCCGCGCTATCCGGGCATTCACGAGAGCGCCCGCGCACATGGGGCACGGCTCCAGCGTCGCGTAGACGGTCGCCCCCTCGAGCCGCCACCGACCAAGCTGCCTGGCCGCCGCTCGCAGCGCGTCCACCTCGGCATGCCCGGTCGGATCCTGATCCACCTCGCGCCGGTTCCGGCCTCGCGCCAGCACGGACCCGTTCGCGTCGACGATGAGCGCCCCCACGGGCACGTCGCCGCAGGCTGCCGCAGCCTCCGCCTCCGCGAGCGCCTCGCGCATCCGCAGCACGTCAGTGCCGTCCTCCGCCTGTCCTGCGGCGGAGAGGAGCACATCTGCTCCGTCGTCCATGAGCGTCTCAGGAACTGTCACACTACCGATCAGGCGCGCCCAGGAAGATTCGAACTTCCGACCCCCGGCTTCGTAGGCCGATGCTCTATCCAGCTGAGCTATGGGCGCTCTGGTGAAGACAATCTGCAAGGCGTGGCTACGCCACCACACTCTTCGTGTCGCGCTCGTTTGCGCGAAGTGAGTGCCGGCGTTTATACGGCCTGGAGCGTGCTGTCAAAGAAAAAGTGATTGGGCCGGTGCGGGCCCGCTCAGACGCACGGCTCTCAGCCTCGAACGCCGCGCGATTTCGTCCGCCTCGTCCTGGGGCCTCCGCCCCTCGGCGAAGATGAGCCTGCTGGCTGGAGCGTGTCTGCCACGCCCGGCGAGCGAGCCGCGCCGTCCCAGGGGCGGCGATGTCATCAGAGCCGACCACCGCGGCAGCTGCTGGACGAAAACATGGCGCGCGGCGATTCCCTCGAGGAATGGCCGCGCGCTTTCACACGCTCTCGATCCGCAAGGCGAAGCTCAGGCCAAGCCAGAAGTAACGGAAGAGATCGTAAGCCAAGCAGCTGCTGAGCTATGGACGAGGCGAAGTAAGCGTCAGCCGAGCGACCAAGCGCAAGCGCAAGCCAATGAGGCGCATCGGGAAGGAGGAGCCGCGAGATGCTGCAGCCCCCAGCAAAAGCGCGGTCAATTCCGCCTTGAGCAGCCTCTGTGCCATCTCGCGGCGTCGTCCGCAGCAAGCTTTCGGCGCGCGCCCTCCAGCGGAATAAGCACGTTTCGTGACGGTTTCTCCGCAGGTTCCGAGCTCCTGAACGTCGATGCCTCGGGCAACGTTGTCGCGTCGGAAGCCGTGCGTCGCAATCTTTGCGGACCGAGGTAGCTGACCACCGGGAGTCTGTGACGCTATGCGCTATCGGGGCCCCCCGAAGAGATGATCGTGCGGGGCATCAGCATGGCAGCGCCTGCAGAGAGGCAAAGCGCCACGGTGCGTGGATGTGCCCTGGGGCGTGAGCACGACGTACTCCCAGTCGCCGCCGTCAGGGTCATAGCCGGCCGGTCGCTTCACCATGGCCAGAAGCGTCACCGGTTCCGACGAGCTCGCCGGATAGTGGAACTCGACCAGGGCCGCGCCAGGCGGCAGGACGCGCTCCGGGCCGAGCAGCGGGTAGGGGCTGGCGGCCGCATTGATCCGCACCTCGGCCTCCATGTCGCCGGTGAAGTGCTGAGAGCGAGCTCGACCCGTGGCGGGCTTGAAGCTCGCGAGCTGGGCGGAGAGCTCCCACGTGACGGGCTCCACGGCCGGTGGGGCGGCGGTCGGCGCGGCGGGCGCGCGCGGCTCGGTGGCGGCGCTGGTGCGGTCCTCGAGCCAGTCCGATGCAGCCGCGGCAGGAGCTCGCGGGCCAGAGGGCGCACAGCCGAGCGGCAGGGGCGCCCATCTCGACGGAGGCCATGCCGCCGCCCCGAGCATCGCGGAGGCAAGGGACAACGCGGCGAGCGCGGCGAGCGCGAACCGCGCAGAGAGGCGGGGTCGGGACCGGGACCGCACCGGGCGAGATGCTACACTGCCCGGGATGCACCTGGCCTCTTCCAGGCGAGGCCGCGCGTTGCGCGCCCTCTTCGCTGCAACGCTGGTCGCGCTGTCGGGCGCCGCGCTGGTGGGAGCCGCCTCGCACGCGGCGGCCGAGGAAGCGTCACGCCGCGCCTGGCTGGGCGTGGAGCTGGAGCCCGGCCCGGCCGGAGGCGTGATCGCGCGGCACGTCGTCACGAGCTCGCCGGCGGCCAAGGCGGGCATCGCGGACGGCGACCATGTCGTCGCGGCGGATGGCGTCCCGCTCGAGGATCCGAAGCAGCTGGTCGCCCGCGTCGCGCTCGCTGGGCCGGGGAACGTGGTGAACCTCCGGATCCGGCGCGGCGGCCGAGAGCGCGACGTGGCGCCGACGCTCGTGCCGTTCCCCGGGCACGATCAGATCCTGCGCCTCGACAAGATCGGCACCTTCGCGCCAGCCTGGAAATCGCTCGCCACCGTCGCGGGGACCGTCCCGGCGAACGTCGGGGCCCTGCGTGGAAACGTGGTCCTGCTCGATTTCTGGGCCACATGGTGCGCGCCGTGCCGGTTGATGGCCCCGCAGCTCTCGAAGTGGCACGCGACGTACGCCGCCCAGGGGCTGCGGGTCGTCGGCGTGACGAGCGACAGCGTCGGCGTCGCGACGAAGACCGCGCAGGCCCTCTCGATGCGCTACGCGGTCGCGGCCGACGCCTCGGAGTCGACCTCCGGGGCGTACGGCGTCAAGGCGCTCCCCACGATGTTCGTGATCGACAAGAAGGGCGTCATCCGCGATGTGCTGGTCGGGTACGACCCCACCCGCCACGCCGAGGTCGAGAAGCTCCTCCAGGCGCTGCTCGCGGAGCCGGCGCCGTCACCGTGACGGCTGCAGGGCCGCGCAGGCCCGCCGGGTAGCCTCCGATGCTGCTCTCCATCGACGAGTTCCTCTGGGCGCTGCGCCGCGACGGCTTCGCCGTGTCGACGGCGCAGGCGATCGACGTCGCGCGCGCGTGCGCCCTGGTCGGGTTCGAGCGCCGCGCGGCGCTGCGGGACGCCATCGGCGCGGTGGTCGTCGACCGCGCGGCCGACATCCGACGGTATCACGCCGCCTTCGACCGCTTCTTCGCGCCCGAGGGCGCGCACGTCGGGGATCTCTGGGCGCGGCTGCAGGAGCGCGGGTTCTCGGCGAGCGAGCTCTCCGCCCTCCGCGATCTGCTGACCGCCGCAGCGGAGCGGAGCGGCGTCTCCGGCGACGCGATCGGGTTCCAGGCGCTCGCCGGGACCGCGGGGGAGCTCGACCGAGCGCTCCAGTCGGCGGGGATCGCGCGCGCGCTCGCGCCGATGACGAGCTCGCTCCAGGTCGGGTTCTTCGCGCAGCGGGTGATGGATCAGCTCGGGGTGCCGGCGGTCGCGAGCGCGCTCCGGCGGATCCGGAGCGCGCTCGAGGAGGCGCTCGGCGAGGACCGGGGGCGGGCCCTCGCGGAGGCGCTCGGCGCGGAGCTGGAGCGGATGCGGCACCGCGTGCGCGAGCACGTGACGCTGTCGCTGCGGCGCTTCGAGGGCGAGGAGCCCGCGGTCCCCGGCCGCATGGATGTGCCGTTCGCGTCGCTCGGGGAAGGAGAGATGGAGGAGGTGCGCCGCGCCGTGAGGGCGCTGTCCGAGCGGCTCCGCGGCGCCGAGCGGGTCCGCAGGCGCCGCGCGCGGCGCGGCAGGATCGACCCCCACCGGACCCTGCGGCGCAGCCTCCAGACGGGCGGCGTGCCGTTTCACCCGGCGCGGCGGGCGCGCCGGCGCGACAAGCCGCGGCTGATGGTCCTGTGCGACGTGTCGGACTCGGTCCGCGTCGCCGCCAGATTCATGCTCGAGTTCGTCTGTGCGGCGCAGGAGCTCTTCGACCGGACGCGGTCGTTCGTCTTCGTGAGCGAGCTCGCCGAGACGACCGAGCTCTTCTCGGCGATGCCGACGGGCTCAGCGCTCGAGCGCATCCAGCGCGGCGAGGTGGTGAGCCGCGCCCACAACTCGAACTACGGGCGCGTCCTCAGCGCCTTCGAGCAGCGCTACGGGCGCGACGTCGACAGGCGGGTGACCCTCGTGATCCTGGGCGACGGACGCACGAACTACTTCGCGGACCAGGCGGAGGTCGTCAGGAGGCTCCGGGACCGGGCGCGGGCGCTGCTCTGGCTCTGCCCCGAGGGGCCCGGCGCCTGGGGGACGGGCGACAGCGCGATGCTGCGCTACGCGGCGGCGTCGACCAAGGTGCTGGTAGCCCGGACGGCGCGGGAGCTCGAAACAGCGGCGCGGGAGGTGGTCGCCCGGCGCGCTTAGGGCTATGGGTCGCGCCATGTCGCTCGATCAGAAGCTGAGGGAGCTCACGGCGCGCATCGAGAAGGGGGGCGCGCAGAAGTACCACGACAAGAACGCGGAGCAGGGCAAGCTGTTCGCGCGGCAGCGGGTCGCGCTGCTCCTCGACGAGGGGAGCTTCATCGAGGATGCGGCGCTCGCCAACGCGCTGGATCCCGAGCTGCCGGCCGACGGCGTCATCACGGGCACCGGGACGATGGGCGGGCGCCCCGTGTGCGTGATGGCGAACGACTCGACGGTGAAGGCCGGCTCGTGGGGCCGGCGCACCGTCGAGAAGATCCTGCGCGTGCAGGAGACCGCGCGGCGCCTCAGGTGCCCGCTTCTCTACCTCGTCGACTCGGCGGGCGCGCGGATCACCGACCAGATCGAGATGTTCCCCGGGCGGCGCGGCGCGGGCCGGATCTTCTACAACCAGGTCGAGCTGAGCGGCCTGGTGCCGCAGATCTGCCTGCTGTTCGGACCGTCGGCGGCGGGCGGCGCGTACATCCCGGCGTTCTGCGACGTCGTGTGCATGGTCGAGAGCAACGCGAGCATGTACCTGGGCTCGCCGCGGATGGCGGAGATGGTGATCGGCGAGAAGGTCACGCTCGAGGAGCTCGGCGGCGCGCGCATGCACTGCTCGGTCTCGGGGTGCGGGGACGTGCTCGTGAAGACCGAGGAGGAGGCGATCGCCTTCGCGAAGCGCTACGTCGCATTCATGCCCCAGAGCTCCGCGGAGGCTCCGCCCCGCGTCGAGCCGAGGCCGGAGAAGCCGGGGCAGCGGCCGCTCGAGGACGTGATCCCCGCCGACGAGAACAAGCCGTTCGACATCATGGCCGTGATCGACGCGATCATCGACGAGGGCAGCTTCGTCGAGATCAAGAAGCTCTACGCGAAGGAGATCATCACGGGGCTCGCGCGCGTCGAGGGGCGCGCGGTCGGGATCGTCGCGAACCAGCCGAAGTACAAGGGCGGCGTGCTGTTCGTGGACTCGGCCGACAAGGCGGCGCGGTTCATCTGGCTCTGCGACGCCTTCAACATCCCGCTCCTGTACCTCGCGGACGTGCCCGGCTTCATGATCGGGACCGTCGTCGAGCGGCAAGGGATCATCCGCGCCGGCGCGAAGATGATCGCCGCGGTGAGCGAGGCGAGCGTGCCGAAGCTGTCCGTCATCGTGCGCAAGGCGTACGGCGCCGGGCTCTACGCGATGTGCGGACCGGCGTTCGCGCCGGACGAGTGCATCGCCCTGCCCTCGGCGTCGATCGCGGTGATGGGGCCGAGCGCCGCGGTGAACGCCGTGTACTACAACAAGATCCAGGCGATCCCGGCGGGGCCCGAGCGCGAGGCGCTCGTCCAGAAGCTGCGCGACGAGTACCGGGCCGACGTCGACCTGGAGAAGCTCGCGAGCGAGCTCGTGATCGACGCGATCGTCCCGACCGGGAACCTCCGTCGTGAGGTGGCGCGCCGCTTCGAGCGGTACGCCGGCAAGGTCGAAGAGCGTCCGCGCAAGAAGCACCTCGTGCCGCCCGTGTGAGCGGCGCGCGCCCTCACGCCGCGCCGCGCGCGTGGCCGGCGAGAGCGCGGGGCGGGCGGCGAGGGCGACGTGCTCCGTCGGCCCGGTCGCGCGTGAAGGTGGTGTAGACTCGTGGCGTGCTAGCCCTCAGGCTTCCGCTCTCCCTCGCGTTGCTCGGCCTCGCTCTCGCGACGGGGGAGGCGCGCGCCGACGCACCCTCCCCGGCGATGGCGCGCCTGCTCGGCTCGCGCACGGGCCGGCATCCGCTCGCCGATCCGCGCGGGCGCATCGCCGTGCTGGTGCCGCTGCCCGCCGGCGCCGATGCGCGGTCGCTCGGGCTGCTCCCGGTCGCGCCGGGCTTCGGGGCCGTCCGGCTCGCGCCCGGCGACGTCGGCGCGTTCTCCGCCGCGCACCCGGAGCTGTCGCTGCTCACGGGACCGCCGCGGCAGCCGCTCCTGGATCGTTCCAAGGGGTGGATCCGGGTCGAGCCGTACCGGAAGGCCACCGGCGCGGACGGGAAAGGGGTGATCGTCGGCGTCGTCGACACGGGCATCGACGTGACCCACCCGGATTTCCGGGACGAGAACGGCAAGACACGCATCAAGTGGATGCTGCAGGCCGGAGGCCCCAGAGGGCTGCAACCATTGCTCGAGGACAAATACGGGTGCGATGACGAGGACCAGTCCTCGTGCGCGATCTTCTCGGACGTCGACATCGACGCGATGCTCGCGAAGGGCGAGTCGGGCGTCCCCCGCGACATCACGGGGCACGGCACCCACGTGGCATCCATCGCGGCAGGCAACGGCGGGCCGATGGTCTCCACGCGGCCGCGCTACGTCGGGGTAGCGCCCGCGGCGACGATGATCGTCGCCGCTCCCTCGCGGCCCGGCGAGGGCTTCGACGATCTGGACATCCTCAAGGCGGTGCAGTTCATCTTCGACCGCGCCGACGAGCTGAACATGCCGGCGGTCGTCAACCTGAGCGTCGGGAGCGACTTCGGGCCCCACGACGGGACGAGCCCGCTCGAGGTAGGCCTCGCTGCGATGGTCGGCGGCGAGCACCGGGGGCGCGCGATCGTCGTCGCCGCCGGCAACAGCGGCGCGCTGTACGAGGTCGATGGCGCAGGACCGATGGGGATCCACACCGAGGCGCACGTCTCGCCGCACGCCGAGACGCGCGTGCCCATCCGCACGCCGAGCGCGTCGAGAGGGCAGGGGTACGTCTGGATCACCTTCCGGCCCGGGGACGAGGTGTCGGTCGGCCTCGAGGGGCCAGGCGGCGAGGAGTGGATCGGCCTGGTCGAGCCCGGAAGCGACGCGGGCTACACCGGCGACGACGACGAGACGACCGGCGCCGTGATCAACCGGCTCGCGAACGGGAAGTCGCCCATCACCGCCGCCACGAACAGCGCCGTCGTGGCGTTCAGCGGGGCGTGGAAAGCAGGCGAGTTCGCCGTCCGCCTGCAAGGCCGCGGCGACGCGCAGCTCTGGGTGACGGGGCTCGGCGATGTCTCGCCGTCGCACGACCTCGGGCTCCTGTTCACGCGCGGCATCAAGCAGGGCACGATCAACGTGCCCGCGAGCCACCCTGAGCTGCTCGCCGTGGGATGCACGATCAACCGCGTCAGCTGGAAGCCGCAGGGGAGCACGGCGAGCGTGCGCCTCATGAGCGTCGACGGCGAGGACCTCCAGGAGGATAGCGCCTGCTACTTCAGCGCGGCCGGTCCCACGCCGTTCGGGGTGGCCAAGCCCGAGATCAGCGCGCCGGGCGGCCTCGTCGCGGCGGCCATGGGGCGGGGGGTGGACCCGCGCGACGGGCACGGTGGGCTGTTCGACATGCCCGGGTGCCCCGACGACAAGCCCTGCTTCGTCGTCGACGACTACCACGCGATCGCTTCGGGCTCTTCGATGTCGGCGCCGCAGGTCGCCGGCGCGATCGCGCTCCTCTTCCAGATGAACCCGAACCTGAGCCAGGCAGAGGTCACCGAGGTGCTCCAGGCTGGCGCGCGTTACCCGAAAGGCGAGGTGCCGCTGGACGCGCAGCTCGGCGCCGGCGTGCTCGATCTCGAGGGGGCGCGGCTCGCGCTCGAGGCGGTCGAGGCCGCGGGTGACGAGCCGGCGCTCGATCGGAGCTGGTACGTGCTGTCGAGCACCTACGCCAGACCCGACCCGTCATGGCCCGTCTGGGGGACGATCGAGATGCGGCGCCCGGACGGCTCCCCCTTGGGCGGCCTCGACCACAAGCTCACGGTCGCGCTCCGCGGCGGGGTGATGCACACGCCGCTCAGGCAGGTTCGCCGCGGGCTGTGGCGGTTCGCGGTCGCCGCGCCGCGCGGCTCCGGCGGCTCCACGCTGACCGTCGACGTGCTCTACGACGGGACGTCGCTCGGCGCGCGCGAGCTCCCGGTCGGGAGCGATGTATGGATGGCGAACGGGGAGCTCGAGGCCGCGAGCAGCGCGTGCGCCTGCGCTGCGGCTGGCTCGGATCAGGGACCATCGCCGGGCCGCGCCGCCGGCGGGCTGGCGAGCGTCCTCGCGGCGGCCCTTGCCGCGCGCCGGCGCCTGCGCGGCTGAGCGCGGCCGCGGCGAGCGCCGCCGAGGTCAGACGCTCTACCTCGGCGCCAGCGTGAGGCTCGCGCCCGGCTGCCATCCGGCGCCGTCCATGTCACCGTGGCCGAGCGACAGGTCGGGACAGGCCACGACCGCGGCAGATCAGGGACGCGATGGAGAGACAGGTGAGCGCAGATCGACCCCCCACTGCAGAGACGGACGCGGGGCGAACGGCCGCGGCGAGGCCGCTGCGGTTCGCGGCGCGCACCGGCTGGGATCTCTCGGAGAACCGGCTCGCGTCCGTCCTCGCCGAGGCCCGCCGCGCAGGCCGCGCGCTGGTCGACTTCACCGAGTCGAACCCGACGCGCTGCGGGATCATCGAGGCAGCGCCGCTCGTCGCGCGGCTGGGCGAGCCGCGCGGCTCCAGGTACGCGCCGCTGCCGCTCGGCGATCCCGCCGCGCGCGCCGCGGTGTCGCGCTACTACCAGGAGCGCGGCCTCGACGTGGATCCGGCGGGCGTCGTGCTGACCGCGAGCACCAGCGAGGCGTACGGCTGGCTGCTCAAGCTGCTCGCCGAGCGCGGGGACGACGTGCTCGTCCCGGTGCCGTCCTATCCGCTGCTCGAGTACCTCGCCTGCCTCGAAGACGTCGCGCTCACGCCGTACCCGCTCCTCAAGGAAGAAGGGTGGCGCATCGACCTCGGCGCGCTCGAGCGCGCCGCCGGCGAACGGACGCGCGCGGTGGTGCTCGTGCACCCGAACAACCCCACCGGCTCGTTCGTGCGCCGCGACGACGCCGCGGAGCTCGAGGCGCGCGCGGCGGAGCGCGGCCTCGCCCTGATCGTCGACGAGGTCTTCGGCGACTACGCGCACGGAGCGCTCCCCCCGGACCGCCTGCCGAGCTTCGCGGGCCGACGGCAGGCGCTTACCTTCGTCCTGAGCGGGCTCTCCAAGGTGATGGCGCTGCCGCAGCTCAAGCTCGGCTGGATCGCGGTCTCGGGACCGCCGGAGCTCGCCGCCGCGGCCGTGGAGCGGCTCGAGATGATCGCCGATACCTACCTCTCGGTCGGCACCCCGGTGCAGCTCGCGCTGCCCGAGATCCTCGCCGCGCGCGCGCCGGTCCAGCGCGCGATCCTGGCGCGCGTGCAGGCGAACCTCACGGCCCTGGACGCAGCGATCGCGGCGCGCGCCGGGGGCGCGCTCCGGCGGCTCCCGGTCGACGGCGGCTGGTACGCGACCCTCGAGGTGCCGCGCGTGCTCGACGAGGACGGCTGGGTCGAGCTCCTCGTGCGCGACGAGGGCATCATCGTTCACCCCGGCTACTTCTTCGACATGCCGCGCGACGGCTTCCTCGTGGTCAGCCTGCTGCTCGATCCGGGCGTGTTCGAGGCAGCCGCGCTGCGGCTCGTCGACCGGATGGCGCGCGCGATCAACGGTGGATGAGCACCACCGTGGAGCGGCCGGCGTCGCGAGAGGCGCGCAGGCCGTGCCACCCCTCCGGCACCGGCGGGTCGGTCCAGGCGAACATCTGCTTCGCGTCGATGGGGGAGAGGTTGACGCAGCCGCCGCTCTTCAGCTCACCCCAGGCGTCGTGCCAGTACGCGCCGTGCAGCGCGTGCGGGCCGTGGAAGTTCTGCACGAACTGCACCTCGGAGTGGACGATGTTGTCGTTCGAGCTCGACACCATCGTCGCC
Organism: Sorangium sp. So ce321; assembly: GCF_051530195.1. Classification (NCBI taxonomy): domain Bacteria; kingdom Pseudomonadati; phylum Myxococcota; order Polyangiales; family Polyangiaceae; genus Sorangium; species Sorangium sp. So ce321. Next base: position 4,021,489 of record NZ_CP150329.1, read on the forward strand.
GTCACGAACTTCCCGTCGATGCGGAAGCGCCCGGTCGGCGTGGCCGCGGTCTCGATCGCGGGGATGTCCTTCTGCGGGACGCCGCCGCGCCCCGGCGAGATGAGCGTGGCGAAGACCGGCGTGAGCTCCTCGTAGGCGACGAACCAGCCGCCGAGCACGCTCACCTCGATCCACTTGCGCGGCGGCGAGGAGGGATCGTTCTCGCCCTCGAGCGGCGAGCGCTTCGCCGCCTCGACCACCACCGCGTCGTCAGCGAGCACGTAGATCCCGGCCTCCTGTGTCTCGAGGAACCGTTCGCCGTCCTCGACCTCGGCGCGACCCGTGAGCCCCACGGAGGCGAGCCGGGCGAACGACGCGCCGGTCGGCTCGAAGCGGCCGCCGGCGCCCCGTTGGTACTTCGGTCGATCGGTCTTGCGGAAGAACGCGAGCGGGAGCGAGCGCCCGTCCTTCAGCCATACGCCCTGGAAGCTCGAGCGCGGGTAGGGCTTCAGCCGGTCCTTCGGCATGAACGTCTGGTCCGAGGTTACCACCCAGGTCCGATCCTGCGCGTCGAACACCTCGGTGAACGCCACCGTCGAGCCGTTCACGATCCTGTCGCGGCCCTCGCGCACGAGATCGCCGAAGGGGAACAGCGCCGGGGCCACGACGCCGGCCGGCTTCAGGTCGACGCCCACGAGGGCCTCGTCGATCTCCCGGATGGCTTGCTCGCTCGCGCCATCAGCGGCGCGCACCTTCGCGACGTTCGCGAGGTGCTCTTCCAGATCCCACTCGGCGCGCCGCTGCTCCTTCGCGCTCGGGAGCGCGCGGTAGCGCGGCGCGCCGGTCGACTCCGCGTAGTTGTAGGGCCACGGGGAGTCGGTCCGGGGCGCGTGCGGCCGCAGCGCGGCAACGACAGGGTCGTTCGGGTCGACCGTGGCGCTGGCGCCGGCGCAGATGTAGCCCCGCGGCTCGATGGCGTACCACGCGTCGCAGCCCTCGCCCGGCGTCCGCGCGGCCTCGAGGCTGCCGCCGCGCAGCGCGACGGAGCCGCCGAGCCCCAGGTAGCCGCTCCAGCCCCGCGTCGGGTAGGGGCCAGGGTTGATCCAGGCGAACCGCGCCCTCGAATAGATGCGCGCGCCCTCCTTCGCCGCGTTCGCGGGCGGCGTCACCTCGGCCCCCGCCGGGGCCGGCGCCTTCTCGATGACCGCTGCCTCGACGACCGCCCGGCGCGGAGCGTCCGCTTCCGATGGGGCGCGCGGTGCGTTGACCTCGGGAGGCGTCTCGGGTGCGTCCGCCTCGACGGGCGCAGGCGATGCCACGGAGGGGCTCTCTTCGGAGCAAGCGGCGGCCCCCGACGCGATCGCGCACGCCAGGGCGGCGAGGAGCAAGGAGGACGGTGAGCTAGCCATGCAAGCGTGGGAGACTACTTGCCGGGCACCGCCGCGGACAAGCGAACGGCGCCGGCGCAGGCTGCCCAGGCTCGCTTTACAGCCTGCCGAGCACGGCCACCACGAGCAGGATCACCCCGACGAGCGCCGCGGTGATCACCATGAGCTTCGCCAGCCGCGCCTTCAGCCACCTCCACAGGACGAGGCGAACCACTTTCCACAAGAGCGCCAGGATCTGCCAGAGGACCTTGCCCACGGCGAGAGCGTAGCGCAGTCCCGTGGCGCGCGCCCCCAGCAAGGACGGGAGATTCGACGCCCGCTCGAGGGGCCCGGCACAGCCGCCACGCCAGACAGGCCCGGGACACAGGAGCGCACGTCCACCCGCCACCCCCGCCAGCGCTGGACCGGCGCACGGGCGACCGGCAGCGGGCGGTGAGCGGTCGTCAGTCGATATCCACGCTTACCTTCGAGGCGTAGCTGCCGGGGGAGGGGAAGGTGATCTCGCGGAGCGCGCCCGCGACGCACTCGGCCGCGTCCTCGCCCCGTTCGTCGGCGCTGGACACGCCCACGCTGAGCGGCTTGCCGTCGGTGTCGATGTAGAGCGTCGCCTTGAGCTGGCTGGCGCCCGCCTGGCTGCGGCAGGACTCGAGCGCCGGCCGCGCCTTCTTGTACGGCGTCCCGAGCTGGTCGGGCGTCCACGGCACGGGCGGGCGCTCGTCGCTGCTCGGCTCGAACGTGAAGCTGTTCTCCGCCAGGCCCTCGCCTCCGACCGGCTTCGGCCACCGCGTCGCCTTCAGGACCTTGAGCATGCACGCCTCGGTGTCGCGATCGCCCAGGGTCGAGTCCTTCACGAACGCCCAGCGCGCCGAGCCGTCCTCGGCCACCCGGACCTTGAAGCGGATATCGCCGCCGAGGTAGGGGATCCGCTCGACGCCCTTCTCATAGCAGCGCGAGAGCCGCGGCGAGGCGCGCTGGAACGCCGCCTGGACCTTCTCCTCGTTCATCCCGCCGATCTCGGACCTCGAGCTCATCGACGGGCGCGACGTCTGGACTGGCTCGGCGTCGAGCAACTCCGGCTCCGCGGGCGTGGGCGCGGCGCCGCCACAGCCCAGGACGGGCGCGAGCGCCGAGACAGCAACGAGGGGGGTGGAGGCCCTGAGCAAGCGAGTGAATTTCATGATCCGCCGGCGACTCTATACGAGCCACGTCTTTGGCGGAAAGAGGGCATTGATGGGCGTACGCCGCTCCAGTGCCTGTGAGAGATTCTACGCCATCGCCAGCGCCGACGCGCCGCTCCAGACGCTCGTCCGCTCTGAAAGGACTCGCCCATGACGCACGCGGTAGAGGCGCAGCGGGGATGGCCCATCCACGAGCGCCTGCGCGCAGAAGATGCGAGGGGGCGCGCCAGCGCGCACGGGCGCGTCATTTTCGCGGTGTGTATGGCCGTGGATCACGTGGAGGTGGTCGTGCTCGTGGAGCAGCGCCATCAGCTCGCTGCTGTTGACGAGCCCGTCCAGCCATTGCATCGCGCCGATCGGGTGCCGGAGCGGCGGATGGTGCTGCGCGAGCACGAGCGCGTCGCCCGAGCGCCGCGTCCCGGCCGCCAGCGAGGCGACGCGCGAGAGCTCGCGCGCCGCGATCGCGCCCGCCGAGCGGGTCACCGGCTGCGCCACGGCCGTGGACACCGCGGTCACGATGGCCCCGGGGAGGGCGACGGTCGCCCCTCGACCGCTCGTCGCCGCGAAGGGGCGGAGACAGCCGAGGAGGGCGCGCTCCCACGCGTCGCCGCATGTATACGCGTCGTGATTGCCAGGCACCAGGGTGACGCGCGCCGGGTCCCAGCCGCTCTCCGACAGCACGGCGGCGAGCACCTCGAACTGCGCGGGAGTCCCGTCCTCCGTGAGGTCGCCGGTGAGCACCAGGTGGTCCGCCCCGCTCCGCCGCGCCTCGATGAGCGCAGCCAGCGCGCGACGGCGGCGCGGCGCCGCCTCGATCGGGCGGCCGAAGCTCAGGTAACGAAGCCGCCACCGCGCGGCGCCGCGGCGCCGGTCGTGATCCGCCTCGAGGAGATGAAAGTCCGTGAGGTGCGCGATCGTCGTCATCAACAACATCGTGACATCGGACCCACGTCGATCCCGCGACATCGACGCAAGCTCTCGGCGACGCAATCCGCCCCTCCGATAGGCGCTGTTTCGACCGGACACCCGTCCTCCCTGAGCGGCAAGGAGGCGCGATGTGACGCCCCGAGGCCGCGCTCGCGACGCGGTTGTGACAGGGGCGGCCGGCCGCCTACCATCGGCCGCCATGCGGGGTGCCGCTCACATCACGGACGTTCTCGTGCGCATCGCGTCGTCGGGCGCCATCGGTATCGGCGTCGCTGCGGCGCTGCTCATCGCGGTGCGGATGCTGGCGCCGCCAGCCCAGCGCGGGAAGCTGCGCCTGCCGGTCGTGCTGCTCTGCTTCCACGTGGCAGCGCTGCTCGCCCGGCTGCCGCTCGCTCCGACGTCGTCGCTCCACCGGACCCTCTCGGTCGTCTCGCTCTTCTTCCTGCTGACCGCGCTCGGTCGCGGCGCCTTCCTCCTCGTCGTCGACCTGATCCTCGGCGTGCGCCTCGGACGGCCGCTGCCCCGGATCATCCACGACATCATCCAGGGGCTCGTCTACGCGGGCGTCGTGCTCATCACCCTCCGCGCGGCGGGGGTCGAGCCGGGATCGCTGCTCACCACCTCCGCGCTGCTCACCGCGGTGATCGGCCTGTCGCTCCAGGAGACGCTCGGCAACCTCTTCGCCGGCCTCGCGATCCAGGCGCAGCGGCCGTTCGAGGTGGGGGACTGGATCCAGGTCGAGCCAGATCCGAGGCTCATCGGGCAGATCATCGAGATCAACTGGCGCGCCACCAAGGTGCTGACGAACGACCAGGTCGAGCTCACGATCCCGAACGGCACGCTCGCGAAGAGCACGATCCGGAACTTCACGAAGCCGACCGTGACCGCGCGGCGGACGATCGAGGTGCAGGGCCCCTACGAGGCGCCGCCGCCGGTCGTCGAGCAGGCGCTGCTCGGCGCCGTCGCGTCCGTGCCAGGGGTGCTGCTCGCGCCGCCGCCCTTCGTGCTCACCGCGAGGTTCGACGACAGCGGCATCACCTACCATCTCTGCTTCTTCATCGACGACTTCGCCCGCCGCGACCGCGTCGACTCGGCCGTGCGCCAGCGGATCTGGTTCGCGTTCCGCCGCGCGGGCATCTCCATCCCGTTCCCCATCCGCACCGTCCGGATGGCCGAGGTGTCGCCCGAGTCCCGGGAGCGCAGCGAGGCCGACGAGCGGCAGCGCCGCCTGCAGTCGCTGCGCGTCGTCGACTTCCTGGCCGCGCTGCCGCCGCCGCTCCTCGACCGGCTCGCGACGCTGTCGAAGACCTGCCTCTACATGGTCGGCGAGGTCGTGATCCGGCAAGGGGCCGCGGGGCACGAGCTCTTCATCGTGCAGTCGGGCGAGGTGTCGGTCATCGTCGGGCGCGAGGGCGGCAGCACGGCCGAGGTCGCGCGGCTCGGCCCCGGCAAGTTCTTCGGCGAGATGTCGCTGATGACCGGGGAGCCGCGCAGCGCGACCATCCAGGCGGTGAGCGATTGCGAGCTCGTGAAGGTCGACAAGGCGGCGTTCCAGGAGATCCTGGCGGCGGCGCCGGGCATCGCCGAGAAGATCACGGAGGTCCTCGTCGCGCGCCAGTCGGCGCTCGACGAGAACGTCTCCGTGCGCCGCGCCCGCGCCGGCGCGGAGGAGGCCAAGACGACCGCGCTGCTCGGAAAGATCCGGCAGTTCTTCTCGCTTTAGTCACACGGCGGGGGCACGCCGTGGGCTCGCTACGGCGCGGGCGTGGCGCTCGCCGGGACGGGGAGGTCGCCCGACGTCACGCGGTCGCTCTCCTCGTTGTCGTCGAAGACGTTGTCCTGCGCCACCGTCGGCGCGTGCGCGCCCTGCACGACCAGGCCGAAACGGTTGCCGGTGGAGCGCGAGCGCGCGAGCGCGCCGTCGCTGTCGCTGAAGAGCAGCCCGGCGCGCGCGCAGCCCTCCACCTGCACCGAGCTCACCTGCGCCGTCGAATCAAGGACGAGTAGGCCGTCGCCCAGGTCCGGCAACGACGGCACCTGCCCGTCGCCGCCCAGCGTGGCGAACCTCCCGGCCTCGACGCCCTGGACGAGCGTGTCCTCCACCGTGCTCGGCGAGGAGAGCAGCAGCAGGCCCGCCACGCGGCTCTCCAGCACCGCCGACCGCTGGACGACGATGCCCGACGCCCCGCCGCTCAGCAGGCCAACGCCGCCCATGCCGTCGCGCTCCTCCGGTCGCGTGCGCTCGACGAGGCTGTCCGTGAGCTCGAGGTCCGCGCCCTGGAAGGCGGCCACGCCGGCGACGTGGGCCTCCAGGACATAGGTCGACGCCAGCGCGGCGCGCGCGCCCTGCACCAGCACGCCGGCGGCGCGGTCCCGGTGGAGCGGGCTCGCGCGGGTGCCCTGGACGACCACGCCCCGCGACGAGAACTCCCCGCCCGACACGAGCAGCCCGACGTCGCCGGCCTCACGCACGAGGCTCGACGACAGCGAGAGCTTGCCGCCCCGCTGCTCGACCGCAACGCCGAGGCGATCGTGCGCCGCGGCCTCGCCCTGGAAGAGGTTGCCGGAAGCCTCGACCTCCGTGCCTGCATCCGTGACAACGAGCTGCGCGTCGCACGCGCCGGACAGCACGCTGGACTCGAGCGTCGCGCGGGCGCCCTGCTCGACGGTCACGTCGCGCGCCTCCGGCACCCCCTCCGCCGGGGCCGCGACGAGGCTGCTCGCCGCCACGAGCGCCGCGCCGGCGCCTGTCACCAGCACGCCCGTACGGTGATGGACGAGGGCGCTCGCGCCGAGCCGGAGCGTGCCCGCCTCGAGCTGCACACCGACGCTCCCGCCCGCCTCCGCCTGCGGGGCCGTGTCCTCGAGCAGGTTGCCATCCGCGACCACCTCCTGCGCGTCGGAGCTGATCCGCAGGTTGACGGTGCCGTCGACCAGCGCGTTCTCGGTGAGCTGCGCCCGCGCCCCCGAGACGACGAGCACGTTCGTCCAGCCGTCTCCGGTGCCCTCGCCCGCCCGCGCGACGAGGCTGCGGGACATCTCGAGGCTCGCGCCCGGGAGCGCCACCACGACGCCGCTGCCGCTCGCGCCCGTCACGCGGACGTCGCGCACGGAGACCGTCGCCGCCTGGATGAACAGCCCGATGGAGGGGCTGGTCACGCTCACGCCGCGAATCCCGGCGCCCTCGACGTCGTGGAACCAGACCGCGCTGACGTTGCCGCTCTGATCGCTCTGCTCGCCCCGGAGCATGACCCTCGAGGCGCACCGCCCGACGATCTCCATGGGCCTCGTGATCTCGAGCGGCTCGTCGTACTCGCCCTCTGCCAGGACGACCCGCCCGCCCGCCTGCACCGTCGCCAGCGCCGCCGCGAGCGTCGTGAACGGCCGCTCGCGCGAACCGGCGCCGTCCTCACCGCCGTACGCCGGATCGACATGAACATCGCCGGGCATCTCGACGACTTCGCCCCAGGGCTCCGAGCCGCAGCCGTCCGGCCCATCGATGGATATACACCCTCGCTGCGGGACCGCGAACGTCCCCTCCGGGCACCTGGCCATCGTGGGATGGCAGGCGCCGCCCTCGACGAACTCCATCGCACACCCGGGGATCCCGACTTCGATGCAGCCCTCGTCGTGCTTCGGCACTGTCCCGGGTGAGCACCTGTCGAGCGCGGGACGGCAAAGGCCGTCCTCGTCGATGAAATCGTCGACGCAGCCCTGGATCCCCACCGGCACACAGCCGCTCGAGCTGCCGAGTTGCCCCGGCGCACACCCCGGTCCACCGCCCTCGCCCGGATGGGCGCTGTACGGCGGGAGATCGGTGCCCTCGCAGCCGAGGAGCGAGACCGCCCACAGGGTCGTCGTCAAAGAGAAGAGGTACTGGAATGTCGTGAGTCCAAGCTTCGCGCGCAACACCCCCACAACGTAGCAGATGCGCTCCATGCGCATGCCGGCAATGCGCGCTTTTCCGCGCCGTCCCTCGGCGCTCGAGACCGGACATTCAGGGGCGTGACCCGGACAGCTGTACGTCGGATCGAGCCCAGGCGCGCTCGAAGCGCTCCTGTGCGGCGTCTGCCTCCTCTTCCCTGCCCTGTGCGCGCAAGCTCTGCTCGAGCCCACGGAGAGACCAGCCATTCTGTGGGTTCCGCCGCAGATCCTCCCGGTAGACGGCCTCCGCGTCGCGCGCGCCACCGGCCTTGAGGAGCGCCGCGCCGAGCGTGTGGCGGACGGGCTCGGGCCAGTCCGGCGGCTCGAAATAGCGCAGTGTGTCCTCGACGCGCGCGGCCGCCTCCAGCAGGCGGACCGAGGCGCCCGTCTCGCCGCGCTCCGACGCGATCTGGCTCTCCAGCACGAGCGAGGCGATCTCGAGCAGGTCCTTCGCGCGGTTCATGCCGATCTTCGCGTCGCCGGGGACCTCGGACGACGTCGCCCGGAGCGCCGCCGCCTCGCGCGCGGCGCCGTCGGGGCGCCCCTTCGACGCGAGCGCGCGCCCGCGCGCATAGCGCCATATCCCCGTCGTGTAGCGCTGCTCGGGCGGCGGCGCCGGCTCCGCGAGGACGTCATCCCACCGGCCGAACCGGACGAGCGCGAACAGCGGCGCTGGCCGGAACATCTCGAGCATCGGCATGTGCCGCACGTCGTGGTCGGGCACCGCGGCGACGGCCTCCCGGGCGGCGCGCAGGGCGACGGCGCCGCGGCCCTCCATGCTCGCGGAGACCGAGAGGAAGTGAAGGTTGTGCGGGAAGTACATCATCGGATAGATGCCCTCCGGTCGCCGCTCGCGGATGTACCGGCGATCGACCTCGACCGCGCGCTCGTTCGCGTCGGAGGCGTCCGCGTAGCGACCGACGCGCAAGAAGATGTGCGACGGCATGTGCACGAGGTGCCCGGCGCCCGGGGCCAGGCCGCCGAGCCGCTCGGCGCTCGGCAGCGCCCGCTCCGGCGCGCGCGACGCCTCGACCGCGTGGATGTAATAGTGGTTCGCGCCCACGTGACCGGGCTCGCGCCGCAGGACGCCCTCCAGCGTGGCGACGATCTCCTCGGTCCCGGGCTGCGGCCGGCCGTCCAGCGTCCAGAGGTCCCACGGGCGCAGGTCCATGAGCGCCTCGGCGAAGAGGACGCTCGCGTCGAGGTCGTCGGGGAAGCGGCGGGCGAGCTCGCGCATCGCTCCCGCGTACGCGCGGTCGAGGGCGGCGCGATCGACGCCCGGCGCGGTCGCGTGGCGGCTCGCGAGCGCCTCGATGTACGCGCGCTCGGGCTCGCTCGCGGACGCGGCGAGCGCGCGCGCCTCCTCGATGGCCTCGAGGGCGGCCTGCTCCCGCGCCGGATCGGCCGGCTGGTTGATGTTGGGGCCGAGCGCGAGCGCGACGCCCCAGCGCGCCATGGCGAGGCCGGGATCGAGGCGCGCGGCCTCCTGAAACGCCCTCCTCGCCTCGTCGTGGTTGAAGGCGTAGATGAGCCTCAGCCCCTGATCGAAATAGCGTTGCGCGAGCTGCGATGAGGTCGTCACGGGGTGATGAAGAGAGCCGATATCCGCAAACAGGGGGACGACCTCGGCGTCGGGCGCGTCCGCGGCCCCCGGGCCCGGCTCCGCTCCGGGCGAGGCGGGGCGCGGCTCCGCGCCGCACGCCGCGAGCGCGGCGCAGGACAAGAGGAGGGGCAGGCTGAAGAGCGTGCGTCGAGCTGTCATGGGCACCTCGCTGGAGCTCCGATCCGCGGGCTCCGACGGTTCTACATCCCTCGCGGGGTCGCTTTGCCTTGGGCACCGGCGTCCGGCGTGAGCGCCGAGGTCGAGCCGGGCGAGGGCCATGCACGCGCGGTTCCCGACGCGCGGGAAGGCAGCGCACAGAAGACGCGGGTGCGCCCAGGCTGATCGCCGCGCCCGCGCTGCCAGCGCGATGCTCGATGGACGGACGGCGCGACTTGCGGCAACCTCGATCCATGACGACGTGCAGGGATGAAGCTCGCCGCTGGGTTCACCGCTACGCCATCGGCGGGGCCGCTTTCGCCGCCCTTCCGCTCCCGATCTCCACCTCGGCCGGGCTCGTCGCGATCGAGACCCACATGATGTCGATGGTCGGCGAGATCTACGGCGAGAGCGTGGGATCCGTGGTGACGACCGCCGCCGGCGGGAGCTTCGCGATCCTCGGGCAAGGCCTCAAATTCCTCGCCACCCGGGCTGTCGGCTTCGTCCCCGTGATCGGGCCGATCATCAAGATGACCATCGCGGGGCTGACCATCGAGGCGATCGGCCACGGCGTCGTCGGGCACTTCGAGCGCAAGTACCCGGGCAAGACCTTCCAGAAGGCGTGAGCCGCGCGCGCGGACGAGGCGGCCCGGCACGTGCGCGCGCGCGATGAGCCGCGCGGTGCGCGATGAGCCGCACGACGTGTGCGCGCGGGGCGAGCCGCGCACCGCGCGCGGCTGGCGGCGCAGCGCGCGTGCGTCGAGGCGCGCAGCGCTCTGAAAGACCCTCGCGGCGCGCGCGCGACGAGCCGCGCAGCGCGCTCGATGGCTAGCACGGCGCGCTGAGGCCCGCGCGGCGTGCCACGCGCCGACGCGCGGTGCTCCCGGTCAGCCCGGGCGCAGCGCGCGTCGCCGCTCCGCCATCGATGTCCTTCTGCCGTCAGTTCTCGCAGCCGCTGCAGGCCACGGGGCAGGTGCCGTTCACCGGATCCTGACAGAGCAAGACAGGCATCTCGGCGCTGGTGCCGAAGTCGCAGCAGAGCGTGCCGTCGGTGCAGCACGCCTCGCCGCAGCAGATGCCCTCTTCGCACCCGAACTCGGGAGCGCAGGGATCCTTGCACTCGCCCTGGATGCACGCCTGCTCCGGAGCACAGGGGGTGCCGCACGTGCCGCAGTTGTGCGGATCGTTGGCCAGGTTCACGCAGGTCGGGCCACAGCACGAGAGCCCTTCCTCGCACGTGCACGCCACGCCGCCGGCGCCTCCCTCGCCGCCCGCGCTTGTCGTGGTGACGCTGGTGGTCGTCCCGACGTCCCCGCCCGCGCCGCCGCCGGACGAGCTCGATACGGTGATGTAGTTCGGCAGAAGGTTCACGCTGCCCGGGTCAGCTTCACATCCAGCAACGGCGAACAATGCAGCCAGCGACGCCAACGCGATCACCCGATGACAGGGCATGAGCACCTCCAAACCAAGCATGACACTACCACGGAGGGTCACGTTCCTACGAGGGGCATGGCGCACGACGCGGCGCGTGCTGCCGCGTCATCGCGCTGCTCCCGTCATCGCGCTGTCGCGCTCGGCGCGCTGTCGCGCCGGCGCAGCGCGACGGGGTATCCGCAGCGGGACGGCGTATCCCTCCATGGTCGCGGCGCGCCTGCGACATCAGGGTGTGATGAGCTTGCAGTCCGACAGGAGCCCCGTGTACCAGTCTTCGGTCCTGTCGAGCCACGCGCCCTCGCTCGTCCAGCGGATGCCGGGCCTCTTCATCCGGCCTTCGACGGTGTAGGTGCACTTCACCGCGAACCGTGCGGACGGGAGCTTGCTAGTGAGGACGGGCTCGCTCCAGAGGCCGGCCGCGAGGAACTGGACGCGATCGGTGGTGGTGTATGGGCGGAGCAGCTTCTTGTCGTCCGCATCGCCCTTCGACCACCCCTTGCTGGGGGACTCGAACGCACAATGCCGTCCGTTGACCTCCTCGGCCGACCAGCAGGCGAGATCCTTGATGTCCGTGGACACCAGGGTGACCTCGACCTGGGCCTTGTCCCCGGTCTTCCACTTGGGGCCGGCGGTGCCGGCCGCGGGCTCACGCCCGAAATAGGCGAACGCCGCGGCCAGGCCGCCAATGATGATGAGGAACAAGATCATGCTCTTGCCGAGCGACCCGCCTTGCGGCTGGGCGGCCGCGCGAGGCCGCGCGCCGGGCTTCTTGCCCGCGGGGCGCCGGGCGGCACCCGCCTGCTTCGCAGGCCGCGAAGCCCTCGCGGGCGCCGCGGCTTCTGCAGGCGGAGCGGCCCGGCTCCCGCCGTCCTCCTCCGCGCTGGTGTCCTTCGCGCCGGCCTCTTCGGAAGGCGCGTCCTCGTCGGGGCGGTCTTTGTCTTCGGAGCTCGTAGCCATCGCGGCGCTTTATGTACCGGAGCGCGCTCCCGACTCAAGCATTCCGTGGACCGACCCGCCCCGCGCGATCGGCCGTCTCAACGCGGAGCCCATGATGTAGGCTGCGCTCCCAATGACGTCCGACGCCAGAAATCCTCGCGCGCGCATCCTCGGCACAGGCCGCTCCCTGCCCGCCGCCCCGGAGAGCGCGGCGCCTTCCGACGCGCCGCCGGCGGACGGCGCCCCGGGCGACGCGAGCGCGGGCAACGAGCGGCGCCGCGCCGCGCCCGGCGAGACGACGAGCGACCTGGCGGCGCGCGCGGCCAGGGCGGCCCTCGACGCGGCCGGCATCGGGCCGCGCGACCTCGAGATGATCATCCTCGCCACGTCGAGCGGCGACGCGCCGATGCCCGCGACCGCCGTGTACGTGCAGCAGAAGCTCGGCGCAGAGCTCATCCCGTCGTTCGACCTCTCCGCCTCGCTCACGGGGTTCCTCTACGGCCTCTCGGTGGCGAACCAGTTCGTCACGGCGGGGACCATGAAGCACGTCCTCGTGATCGGCGCGGACCTGCTCTCCCATCGCCTGGATCCGCGCGACCGCGCCGCGGCCGCGCTCTTCGGCGACGGCGCCGGCGCGGTCGTCGTCGGGCCTGCCGACGGCGAGGGGCGCGGGATCCTGAGCGTCAGCCTCCGCGCCGACGGGAGGAAGGCCGACGTCCTCCAGGTGCCCGGCGGCGGCTCCGCGGAGCCGCTCACCCAGGAGCGGCTCGCCGACCGGCGGCACTACCTGCGCGTGAACCAGCCCGAGCTGCGGCAGGCCGCGGAGGAGCGCCTCGCCGCGCAGGCCCTCGCGGCGCTCGTGACAGCAGGGCTCGCGCCCGCCGATCTCGACTGGGTGATCCCGCACCACGCCGACGCCCATATCACCGCGCTCCTCGCCGAGCGCCTCGGGTGCCCGAGGCAGCGCGTCCTCGGCGCGTTCGACGGGGGCAGCCCGGCGGGCGCGAGCGCCGGCTCGGTCGCCATGGCGCTCGACGAGGCGCTCCGCGACGGCCGGATCCAGCCCGGGCAGCACGTGCTGCTGTGCGCGCTCGGCGGCGGCCTCACGTGGGGCAGCGCCGTGCTCCGCGCGTGATGCGACGAGGGCGGGCCGTCAGAGCGGCCCGTCTGGCACGCGGCCCTCGAGGAGGCTCGCGCGCTGCGCCTCGCTGAACGGCGGCTCGAGCAGCCGCGCGTCCTGCTGGCGCGAGCGGAACAGCTCCGCGATGAAGCGCATCCGGTCCGAGAGCCGCGCCCAGCTCCGCGCCGCGGTGCCCGCCTCCGGACCGGGGGCGAGCCGCGGCGCCGGCGCCGGGCCGAGCGCGTCGAGCTGGCCGAGCAGCGCGCGCAGGGCCGGGAGATCGATCGCCTGCAGCGCCTCCGGGAAGAGCGGCCGCCCGGGGGGCGCCGGTAGGTCGCGGCCGAGCCGCAGCGTGCCGTCCGGCAGCCGGAGCGTCATCAGCTCGCGCGTCGCGAACCATTCCCAGGTGCGCGTGAGCTCGTCGGCGGCGGGGTGCAGGAGCGCGTCGAGCCAGCCGTGGGCCGCGTGGCGCGCCTCCCCGGCGGTCGAGGCGGTGGCCGCGCCGTGCGCCCACCCGAGCAGCGCGTCGCCGATCGGCGCGTCGAGCGAGCCCGCGATGTAAGGCTGGAGCCGGATCTGCTCGTGCAAGCCGACCTGCGCGTTCGCGAGCAAGATCAGCTCGGCCCGGCGCCGCGCGTCGCCCTCCACCCGCGCGTCGCGGTACGCGGCGAGCGCCTCGCGCAGCAGGCTCTGGCCGCCGCGCTGCGTGGGCCCGGGCGACAGCGACGCGAGCAGGCGCTCGAACGCGGCCGGCTCGCGGCCGACGTCGCCCTCGAGCGCGGCGATGAGGCCCGCGAACACGGGGGCGAGCTCGGCGAACACCTTGAGGTTGCCCTCGGCGATCAGGGCGCTCACGTCGCCGAGGATCCGCGTGGCCAGCCCGACGACGCCGTCGAGCGGATCGCCGAGCGCGCCGAGGAGCGCGCGATCGCGGCGGCGCGCCGCCCGCTGCGCCGCGTGTGCGCGCCGTCATCACACGTGCGCCGCGACGTCCGAGATGACGCCGCGGAGCCAGGCGTGCCCCGGATCGGCGTCGAGCCGCTCGTGCCAGACCATCCCGACGCGCCCCGCGGGCAGCTCGAGCGGCGGCGGGAAGATGCGCAGGCCGAACGGGGCCGCGAAGGGCTCGGCGACCCGGCGGCTGAGCGCCGCCACGAGGTCGGTCTTCGCGACGAGCGAGGGCACGAGGAGGAAGTGCGAGACGCGGACGCCGATGGTCCGGCGCAGGCCGCGGGCGGCGAGGGCGCGATCGACGCTCGTGGGGCCGTCGTCCCGCTCCGAGACGACGACGTGCGGGGTCTCGACCCAGGCCTTCAGCGTGAGCCGGGCGCGGATCCTCGGGTGGCCGCGGCGCGCGAGGCAGACGAACCGCTCCTCGAAGAGGCGCTCGCGGCGGTGCCGCGGCGGCAAGCGATCGAAGTAGCCGAGGACGAGGTCGAGCTCCCCCCGCGCGAGGGCGTCCGGGACCTCGTGCAGCCCCCACGGCCGGACCTCGAGGTGGACGCCCGGCGCCTCGCGCGCGATGCGGGCGAGGAGCGGCGGCAGGAGGACCAGCTCGACGTAGTCGCTCGCGGCGAGGACGACCGTGCGCTCGGCGGACGCCGGGTCGAACCTCGGCTCGGCGAACGCCTCGGAGAGCGCGGCGAGGCCGCGGCGCACCGGCTCGGCGAGCGAAAGCGCGCGCGGGGTCGGCGTCACCCCGCGCGGGCCGCGGACGAAGAGCGGATCGTCGAAGAGCGCGCGGAGCTGGCGGAGGGCGTTGCTCATCGCGCTCTGCGTGACCCCGACCCGCGCGGCGGCGCGCGTGACGTGGCGCTCGGCGAGGAGGGCGTCGAGCGCGACGAGGAGGTTCAGGTTCACGGTCGCGAGATTCACGTTCGTGATGATACCTCATCAGGATCATTCGTTGGATGACGGACGCGGGAGCGCGCAGATTCCCCTCGTCGACGGCGCCGAGGGGCTCGGGCCGTCAGCCAAGGAGGGCTCATCATGTCGAACGAGATCGGGTTGGAGGAGCTGTCGGAGCGGATCGGCCGGGGTGAAGGCCTCGTCGTCGCGGAGGTGCTGCCGGCGGCGTATTACGAGGCGGGGCACCTGCCGGGGGCGGTGAACCTGCCGCTGGACGGGCTCGAGCGGAGCATCGCGCGGCTCGCGCCGAGCCGGGAGACGGCCATCGTCGTCTATTGCTCGGGGCCGACGTGCCGGAACTCCCACGCGGCCGCGGCGCGGCTCGCCGCGCTCGGCTACGGCGCGGTGCGGGTGTTCGCGGGCGGCAAGGCGGCGTGGCGCGACGCCGGGCTCGCGCTCGAGCGACCGGCGGCGGCGGCGGTGGAGGTGCAGCGATGAGCGCGATCGCGATCGCCTCCGGGCAGCGGCAGCGGGAGAGGGCGGGCGCGGCCGCCGCGGTGGTCGCGCGGATCGCGCGGACCGAGGACGACGGCGTGGCGCTCGCGCTGCGGGTCGTGCTCGCGGCGGTGATGTTCCCGCACGGGGCGCAGCACCTGCTCGGCTGGTTCGGCGGCTTCGGCTACGCCGGGACCCGCGGCTGGATGGTGTCGATCGGGATCCCCGGCCCGCTCGCGACCCTCGCGATCGTGACGGAGCTCGTCGCGCCGCTCGCGCTGCTCGCCGGCGCCTTCGGGCGGCTCGCGGCGGCCGGGCTCGGCGCGCTCCTGCTGGTCGCGGCGACGACCCACCTCCCGAACGGGTTCTTCATGAACTGGCTCGGGAACCAGGCGGGGGAGGGGTGGGAGTACCACGCGCTCGCCATCGCCATCGCCGCGGCGATCGTGGTGCGCGGGAGCGGCGCGTGGTCGGTCGATCGGCGGCTCGGCTGACCGGCGCACGCGCGCGGGGCGGTCTCTCCTGCTCAAAGGAGGTCGCCATGGCCATCACCGATCCGGTGATCGAGCGCGAGGTCGAGGGCTGAAGGCGAACCTCCCGACACGCCACCTCGCTCCGACGTGAGCGTCAGTCTGGATCTCCCAAGCACGCACGGTAGAAGACCCGCTCTTGCCCCGCCGGGCGGACCTGTTATCGTGCGCCCCCACCTCGACCAGGAGAACTCATGAACGACGCTCCCCTCTACAAAGATGCCGGGCAACCCGTGGGCAAGCGGGTGGAAGACCTCCTGAGTCGGATGACCCTGGACGAGAAGGTCGGGCAGCTCATGCAGCTGGACGCCCAGGGAGATCTCGAAGACGCGATCGGGCGCATGAAGGTCGGCAGCCTCCTGCACTGCAACGGGAAGGACGCGGACGCGGCGATCCGGCGCGCGCTGGGCACCCGCCTCGGCATCCCGGTCCTGATGGCGGACGACGGGATCCACGGCCATTCCTTCTGGGCGGGCGCCACGATCTTCCCCACGCAGCTCGGCATGGCGTGCAGCTGGGAGCCAGGGCTCCTGGAGAAGGTGGCGCGGGTCACCGCCGCCGAGATGCGGGCCACCGGGCTCAAATGGACGTTCTCTCCCGTCCTGTGCCTCACGCGCGATCTTCGCTGGGGGAGGGTGGGGGAGACGTTCGGCGAGGACCCCTATCTCATCGGCGAGCTCGCCTGCGCGATGGTGAAGGGCTATCAGGGCAAGGGCCTCGACGACCCGGACGCGGTGCTGGCGACGGCGAAGCATTACGCGGGGTACTCGGAGACGCTGGGCGGGCGCGACGCGTCGGAGGCGAACATCTCCCGGCGCTACCTGCGCTCGTATTTCTTGCCGCCCTTCGAGCGGGCCGCGCAGGGCGGCTGCATGGCCTTCATGACAGGATACCAGTCGATGGACGGGATCCCGGCCACCGCCAATCGCTGGCTCCTGACGGAGGTCCTCAAGGAGGAGTGGGGCTTCCAGGGGATCGTCGTGACCGACTGGAACAACGTCGGTAACCTCGTGCTCGATCAGAAGGTCTGCAAGGACATGGCCGAGGCGGCCACGCTGGCGATCCGCAGCGGCAACGATCTCATGATGGCCACACCGCAGTTCTACGAGGGCGCCCAGGAGGCGGTGCGCCGCGGGCTCCTGGCGGAGGCCGAGATCGACGCGGTGGTGCGGCGCGTCCTTGCGCTCAAGTTCTCCCTGGGGCTCTTCGAGGACCCTGGGTACAGCAGCGAGCAGCGGATCAAGGAGGTCATCGGGTGCGCGGCCCACCGGGACCTCAACCTGGAGGTCGCGCGGGCGTCGCTGGTGCTGCTGAAGAACGACGGCCTCCTGCCGCTCGCCGACGGGGCGAGCGCCGCCGGGCCGGCGCCGCTGCGGCGGATCGCGGTGATCGGCCCCAACGCGGACGACCCGATCGCCCAGCTGGGCGACTGGTCGCTCGGGTCCGGCCAGATGAGCGGCGGCAACGGTCCTCAGCACCCGCGCTCGAGCATCGTCACGATCGTGGACGGGATCCGGGAGCTCGCGCCGCCGGGGTGCGAGGTGGTCCACGCCGCGGGCTGCTCGGTGGTGAGCGAGGACGAGTCGGGCATCGCCGCGGCGGTCGAGCTGGCCCGGGGCGCCGACGTGGTGGTCCTCGTCGTCGGGGATCGGATCGAGTTCATCGGCGAGACGAAGAGCACGGCGACCCTCGAGCTGATGGGCGGGCAGCGGGCGCTCGCCGACGAGATCGCCCGGACCGGCGTGCCCACGGTCGTGGTCCTCGTCAACAGCAAGCCGCTGGTGCTGCCGCGATCGGTGCTCGGCGCGGCCGCCATCGTCGAGGCGTTCAACCCGGGGATGATGGGCGGGCGGGCGGTCGCGGAGGCGGTCTTCGGGCGGATCAACCCCTCGGGCAAGCTGACGATCTCGTTCCCGTACCACGTGGGCCAGCAGCCGGTGTTCTACAACCAGGCCCGCGGCCAGCACGGGGCCCGTTACGCCGATCTCACGCAGGAGCCGGCGTTCGCCTTCGGCTTCGGCCTGAGCTACACGCGCTTTGCGTATGGCGATCTGAAGGTGCTGACACCCAGCGTGGGCAGGGAGGGCGCGGCCTCCTTCGAGGTGACGGTCACCAACGCCGGAGGGCGCGAAGGCGTGGAGATCGTCCAGCTGTACATCGAGGATCTGGTGACGTCGTCCACGTGGGCGCTGAAGGAGCTCAAGGCGTTCCGCCGCCTGAGCCTCGCGGCCGGCGAGGCGCGCACGGTGCGCTTCGACGTCCCCGCCTCGGAGCTCTCCATGCTCGACGCCGAGGGGCGCCGCGTGGTGGAGCCGGGAGAGTTCCGCGTCCACATCGGCGCCTCGTCCCGGCCGCAGGACCTGTTGAGCGCCGCTTTTGCGGTGGCATAGCGAAGCGGCGCGGGAGCGATGGACGAGGTCTGCCGCGGTGAGCTCACCTCCGGGAGAGCGACAGGCGAGCTCGCCGCGGGATCATTCGTCGGTCGCGCACGTGACGGGGACCGGGGCGAGATCGACGAAGGTCTCGCTGTCGATGGTCCACTTCTGCATGAAGTAATGCTTGCTCGCCCCGTACCGGTCGAACTCGTACTCCGCGGCTGCCCCGGCGTAGCGGAGGGGGATCCCAGCGCGCAGGCTGGCCATCGCCGATTTCAGATCCCGCCATGAGGCCACGTCGTTCTCGGGGTTGTTGAGCTCGCCGATGATCGTCTGCAGCGCATGTCCGGACGAAGGGATCTCCCCGCCCGTCGCCTGGGCGTACACGAGGCCCATCGCGATGAGGACGACACCGTCGTAATAGAAGTGCGCCGCGGGGAACGGCGCTTCGCCGTTCCACCGGCTGGAGAAGCGCTCGACGAAGGCCGCGGCGTTCTCGGTCGTGCAGCTGACCGCCTCCTGGGCTTCGTCCACGAGCTGGCACTCGCTCCGCAGGCTGAGCGAAGGCGAGACCCCGAAGTACCCGTCGAGAGAGCCAGCGGGGATGTTGGCGAAGAGCGCCTCGGCGCGCAGCGCAGGGCCGAGGAGCCAGGTGCCCGGCCGTCCGGAGACGGTCCACTCGGTCACGATGGTCGAGGCGGTGGCGGGATAAGCGGCCAGGAGCGTCCGGCCGGCGTTCGGCTGGAAGGCGGACTCGATCTTGCTCGTGTACGTCAGCTCGCCCGACGCGAACGTCACCGAGGGGAGGACCCTGCCCCCGAGCGCCACGAAGTGGCTCGTGAACTCCCTGCTGACGCTGGCGTTGTAGTCGTCCCGCGCCGCGAGGGTGTTCACTGTATCGATGCTCTCGTGAGTGGCATACTTCGCGAGCGCGCAACCGACGGCGAACGGGGAGGGGGCGAGCCGCATCCAGCCCCCCATCGTCTCGCTGCGCGCGGCGGCGGGGGCGGCATAGCCCGGCAACATCTGGAACCGATCGAGCGCCTTCACGTCCGGCGAGATCTCACGGGCTATATCGTTCTCCTCGGGCCCGATCACGTAGTGGACGTCATCCAGGTAAAGCAGGGCGAGCAGCTGATCCAACCCACGGTCCGAGCTCGAGTGACTGTCTCGGCTCATGATGTCGAACGGTCTACCGTCAAGCCCACCTGCGGCGTTCACGTCCTCGATCGCGAGCAATATCGCCTGTTCGAGGTTGCGGCCGATCGCCGACTCGCTCCCGGAGAACGGGAGGAGGGCCCCGAGGACGATCGCATCCTCGGGGTGAACGGGCGCTGTCGGCGAGCAGGATACCGAGGCTAGGGACGCGAGTCCCACGAGTAGTCCAATCTCCCTACAGTGCATGTGTCGTCTACGATAAACGAACCACACTTCGGTCCCATCCGCAAGAAAACATGACGTGAGCAACGATACCTGGTGCGGCATTTTGCGGCACCGTTGCAATGCAAGGCACAGTTCACTCGCTGCCGAGGGCCGTTGCGACGATCTGGCGCATTGCGGCGCCGCGCTCCTCGTTACCGTCGCCGCCGTCGCCGCGCCCGCGCGGGACATCGCCCGGGTCACCCTGCGCAGCGCTGACGCCGGAGCGCACGGGCCGCGGGGGCTCCCGACGGATCGGTGGCCACGCTGGCAGTCGCGGCGAGCGTCGGCTCCCCGATGGCCGAAGCGGCGCCGCCGCGTCCGGCGCCACGCTCGGAGTGGGCCTGGAGCACGCCTTCGGGCGCGCGCGCCGCCATCCGGCGTCGAGACGCGGTACAAGAGCTCCGAGCCGCTCGACAAGACGAGCCACCGGGGCGCCGCGAGCCCCGCGCGGCTGCTCGACCCCACGGACCCCCCCATGCTGAACCTCGCTCTCCGTCTCTCCCCGCGCCGCCCCGCCGTCCGCCTCGAGGTCCTCCGGCGGCGCGACTTCACCGGGCCGCGCCTGCGCGAGCTCCACGCCCTCTCGACCGCGCTCATGGCCGAGGATTTCGAGCACTTCCGCGTCCACGCCGAGACCAACGATGTCGTCCACGTCTTCCGCCGCGCCGACACGGGCGAGATCGTCGGCTTCCAGTTCTGGAAGACGGCGCCCCTGGCCTTGCCGCGCAGCCTGGCCATCGTGGGCGGCAAGCTGAGGATCGCGCCTGCCTTCCGGACGCGCGGGCTGCACCTCGTCTCTGGCCTCGTGTTCCTGCTCGACACGAAGCGCCGCGCGCCGCGGACCCGCCTGTACCGCCTCTCTATTGCCAGCCTCTTCGGCTTCGTTGCCATCACCGAGGCGCTCGCGCATTACCAGATCTTCGACCCGGGGCGCCGCGGCGGGGACGAGGACGAGGCCGTGCGCGCGGCGTTCATCGCGCTCGCCCGGGAGAGCGACTTCCGTGTAGACGAAGAGACCGGCCTCTTCTTGGTCAACATCTTCATGACCGAGGAGACGCGGAGCCGCTACCCGTCGCGCTACTTCGACCGCCCGGCCGCGCGGCGCTACGCCGCGGTGAACCCCGGCTTCCGCACGAACGGATGCTACGTCGGCTTCTGGTTCCGCTTCACGCGCGGTAACATCCTCGCCATGACGCGCGCGATCGCGACCAAGCTCTTCCGCCCGGACGCCCCTCGTTGATCTGCCGCCTGGGTATCGATAGCTTGTGAGGATGGACGACAAGAGGCCTCTATCCATCCTCGACTTCTCGGACGCCCAGCCGCATCCGACGTGGGCCAGGGCCAGGGCGGAGACCCCGGTCCGCCGTTACGACGCCTCGGCGATCAGCCCCGAGCCCAGCTTCGTCGTCTTCCGCCATGAAGACGCGGAGCGCGTGCTGCGCGACAGCGAGACGTTCTCGAGCTCGATCAACAACGCCGTGATCGGCAGGTACATGGGCGAGACCATGCTGGCCATGGACGGCAAGGAGCACCGCCAGTACCGCAATCTGGTGGCGCACGCGTTCCGGGCCTCCGTGCTCGAGCGGTGGGACGACGCGCTGGTGCGGCCCACGATCGCCCGGCTG
This sequence comes from Sorangium sp. So ce321, assembly GCF_051530195.1. Taxonomy (NCBI): domain Bacteria; kingdom Pseudomonadati; phylum Myxococcota; order Polyangiales; family Polyangiaceae; genus Sorangium; species Sorangium sp. So ce321. The sequence continues at coordinate 4,042,429 of NZ_CP150329.1, forward strand.
CTCGGCGGCATCGCGCCCGCCGGGCGCGCCGACCTCATGCGCGAGGTCGTCCTGAAGTACCCGGTTCAGGTCATCTGCGGCATCGTCGGTGTGCCGCTCCAGGATCAGGAGCAGTTCGCCAGGTGGTCGGAGGACGTCGCGCAGGGCGCGCTGAACCCGCCGCGGGGCATCGCTTCCTCGCAGGCGATGCGGAGCTACCTCGCCGACATCATCGAGGCCCGCCGGCGCGAGCCCGCGGGCGATCTCATCAGCGAGCTCCTCGCCGCGGAGATCGACGGTCAGCGCCTCACGGAGGAGAAGATCTACGGCTTTCTCCTCCTGCTGCTGCCCGCCGGGGCGGAGACGACGTTCCGGGCGCTGGGCAACGCGCTCGTCGCCCTGCTCACGCGCCCGGCCGTGATGGCCCAGGTAATCGCCGATCGGTCGCTGATCCCTGCCGTCGTCGAGGAGGCGCTGCGCTGGGACACGAGCATCACGCTGGTGTCCAGGGTCGCCACGCGAGACACAGAGATCGCGGGGTGCCCCATCCCCGCCGGCTCGGCGATCAACGTCATCACGAGCTCGGCGTGCCGCGACGAGGCCCGCTACGAGGCGGCCGACACGTTCCGCCTCGACCGGCCTCCCCAGCCGCACCTCGCGTTCGGCTCCGGCCCGCACCAGTGCCTCGGGCTCCACCTCGCGCGCCTCGAGATGCGCGTCGCGCTCAACGCCATCTTCGACCGGCTCACCGACCTGCGCCTCGACCCGGCCGCGCCGGCGCCGGAGATCAAGGGCTTTGCGTTCCGCGGCCCCGAGGCGCTCCACGTCCTCTTCGACCCGTCCTGACGGATCGAGCGCGCCTTCCAGGCGCGTCAATGGGTGTGGAAGGAAAAGGGGAGACCGCCACGACGCCAGGAGCGCCAGGGGGAGAACACGAGTGGATCGCTCCTCCTCGGCGCCTCCGCCCTGGCGGCTCGAGCGCGGGGAGCTCTCCTACTGGGTCTCGAAGACGCGATAGAGGTACGTCGTGTTCAGCGCCTGGAGGAACGCGTAGGTCTCGGGATCTGCGGAGCCAGCGTGTCCACCCTTCTCACCCTCGTAGAAATAGAAGGGGATGTTCATCTCCTTCAGGCGCGCGGCCATCTTGCGCGCGTGCGCGGGGTGGACGCGATCGTCGGTGGTGGTCGTCGTGAACAGGATCGGCGGGTACTCCACGCCAGCCTCGATGTTGTGGTACGGCGAGTAGGCGCGGATGATCTCGGCCATCTCGGGATCCTCGGGGTCGCCGTACTCGCCCATCCAGCTCGCCCCTGCGCCGATCTCGTGGTAGCGCAGCATGTCGAGCAGGGGTACCTCGCAGGAGACGGCGCCGAAGAGGTCGGGCCGCTGCATGGTGACGGCGCCGACCAGGAGGCCGCCGTTGCTCCCGCCCTGGATCGCCAGGTGCGCGGGGGAGGTGATGCCCTTCGCGATCAGGTCCTCGGCGATGGCGATGAAGTCGTCGTACGACCGCTGCTTGTTCTCCAGGATCGCAGCCTGATGCCACGCGGGCCCGAACTCCCCGCCGCCGCGGATGTTGGCGAGCACGTAGACTCCGCCCTTCTCGAGCCAGTGCTTGCCGGTGAGCCCCAGGTAGAACGGCGGCAGCGTGTACTCGAACCCGCCGTAGCCGTAGAGGAGGGTCGGGTTGTCGCCGTCCGCGGGCGCCCCCGCGCGCTTGACGACGAAATAAGGCACCTTGGTGCCGTCCTTGCTCGTCGCGGTGTCCTGCGAGACCTCGAACGGCGAGGCGTCGAACAGCGCGGGGGAAGCGCTGATCTCCGTCACCTCGTACGTCTCGCCCTCGGGCCGCACCTGGTACACCGTCGTGGGCTGAAGGAAGCTCCTGAACGTGACATACGCGTCATCCATGCGCGGATCCGCGGTGACGTCGGCGTCCCCGAGCGGCGGGATGGGGACCGCCTTCGAGGTCCACCCGCTGTCCGTGGAGGTGAAGGAGAGGACCTCGGCGGCGACGTCGCGGAGCTGCGTGACGAGGATGCCTTCCCTCGACTTCGTGAGCCCGACGAAGGCGCTCCGCTCGTCGGGCGCGTACACGAGCTCCGCGCTCGAGGCCGCGTCGTCTGGCGAGACGGCGGCGAGCGAGCCGGACTTCAGCGTCGCGCCGGAGACGCTCCAGTCCGAGGCGAGCCGGACCAGCAGCTTGCCCTGGAAGAGATCCCAGATCGTGGCGTCCTGGGGCACCTCGATCTTCACCGGCACATCGTCGCTCCCGAGCACGTAGTTGTCCGCGTGGTAGAAGTCGACGTAGCTCGTGATGATCCTGAGGCTCGACCCGTCGACGTCATGAACGGTCGCGCCGGCGGAGAGGACCGTGTCCTTCTCGGCCTCGAAGACGAGCTTCGCCTCGGAGAGCGGGGTGCCGCGGCGCCAGATCTTCACCTGCCGCGGGTAGCCCGAGGTCGTGAGCGTTTCCTCGTCCGTGCCGTACGCGAGGAGCAGGGTGTCCTTGTCGCTCCACGCGACATAGGACTTGGCCTCGGGGAGGACGAAGCCGTCGGCGACGAACGCGCGCGTCGTCTTGTCGAACTCGCGGATGACGATGGCGTCCTTGCCCCCCCGCGAGAGCGAGATGAGGCACAGGTCGGTATCGTTGTAGTAACAGTCCGACCCCGCATAGACCCAGTCCTCGTCCTCCTCGGTCGCGAGCTGGTCGACGTCGAGCAGGACGTCCCACGCGGGCGCCGCGGCCAGGCAGGCCTCCGCCGCCGTCCGGCGCCACACCCCGCGCGGGTTGGTCGCGTCCTGCTTGAACTGGTAGACGAAGCCGTCCGGCTCCGGGATGCACCGGAGCGGCGGCTCCTTCGTCCTCTCGCGGTAGTGATCGTCGTAGAGCGACGTGAACGGCTCGCCCTCGGTCAGGGCGTCGAGCGTCGCCTGGTTCGTCTCCTGCACCCACTCGAGCGACTCCGGAGAGGTCGCGTCCTCCAGCCACGTGTACGGGTCTTCCCCGCCCGCGCCCGTGGAGGCCCCCGAGCCCCCGGTGCCGCTCGCGGCCCCGGCGCCGCCGGCGCCGCCATCTCCGCCGGCGCCGCCGTCTCCGCCGCCGCCGTCGCCTCCACCGCCCCCTGTGCCCGTCGCGCTCGATGTCGGCTCACCGCCGGAACCGCACCCGATGAACACGCCGCTCGCGACCGCTGACACGATGATCCAGGCAGCGATACCCGCCTTCGATGTCCGTGTGTACATAGATGAATGATCTCCCTGTCGAGAAGGTAGATATCCTGCCACACGCGAACGTGACACAACAGCGAGAGCAACTTCCTGACGCCGGGTGAGGTGAGGAGAACGGCGGATGCGGCCTGCGCACGCGGCCTGACCTGGACGACGTGGTGAATCGATGAGTCCTGTGATCGGCGCTGCGAAAGGGCGGGAGCGACATCGCCGGAGAACACCCATCTCCCCTCCACGCTGTCAGTCACCGCGGTGCGAATGAACACCTGATGAGGGGAGCTCTCGGATCCTCGCCCCTTCGAGGTCACGCGCGGCGCCCGGGGCCAGCACCGGCGCGACCGCCTCCGGGGTGGGCTCCCGGTGATAAAATCCCCGAGGCCTCCTCGGAACCGCCACATCTCGCACGCGGCCCGGCCACGGCGCCGCACCAGGGTCCAGCCCCATGACCGACCTCTCTCCCGCCAGCGTCGCGCGCCGCCCCGCCGGGCGCCTGCGCCGGCTCGGCGCCGTCGCGCTGTCGCTGCTGATCGCCGCGGCGGTCTGGCTCCCTTGCCTGCACGTGTTCTTCCGGCACGACGCCGCCGAGCACCGCCCTTCCGGGGAGCTCTCGCCGCGCGGCCGGGCGCTGCTCGCGCACCAGCTCTCCCTGTGGGAGGACACGGCCGCGAAGGACGCGACGCTCGCGCGGATGCGGGCCACGAACGCCGAGTGGGACTTCATGGGTCGGACCTTCCTCGTCCTCGGCCTCGCCAGCGCCGCGCTGCGGGAGCCAGGGGCCGAGGCGCGCCACCTCGCCGTGATGGATCGGATCGTCGACGAGACCCTCGCGCTCGAGCGCGAGCGCGGGATGCTGCACTTCATGATGCCCTACGCCACGGGGAGGCCGTTCGTGCAGCAGCCCGCGCGCAGCCTCTTCGTGGACGGCGAGATCGCGCTCATGCTGGGCGCCCGAGCGCTGGTCGAGCGCCGCGCCGCGTACGAAGCCGAGCTCGACGCCCGCGTCGCCGAGATGCAGGCCCGCATGGAGCGGAGCCCCGTGCTGTCGGCCGAGAGCTACCCCGACGAGTGCTGGACCTTCTGCAACACGCTCGCCCTCGCCGCCATGCGCATGGCCGACGCGCTGCGCGGCGAGCGCCGCGGGCTGGACCTCGGCCGCCGCTGGCTCGCGGCCGCGCGCGCCAGGCTGGTGGACCCGAAGACCGGGCTGCTCGTGTCGAGCTACACGCACGACGGCAGGATCCTGGACGGCCCCGAGGGGTCGTCCCTGTGGCTGGTCGCGCACGCGCTGCTCCTGATCGACCCGGATTTCGCGCGCGATCAGTACGCGCGGGCGCGCCGTGAGCTCGGCGCGGATCTCCTCGGCTTCGGCTGGGCGCGCGAGTGGCCGCGCTCCTGGTCCGGCCCGGAGGACGTGGACTCGGGCCCGATCGTGCCCCTCGTGGGCGCGAGCGCCGGATCGAGCGGCCTCGCGCTCCTCGGCGCGGCGGCCTTCGGCGACGCGCCGTACCTCGGGGCGCTGCTCACCTCGCTCGACTTCGCCGCGTTTCCGATCCGCGAGGGCGACCGGCTGCGCTACGCCGCGAGCAACCAGGTCGGCGACGCGGCGCTGCTCTACGCGCTGAGCTTCGGCCCGCTCTGGGAGCGGATCGCCGCCGCGGGAGGTGCCCCGTGACCCGCGCGCTCGCCCTCGGCGCCGCGCTGCTCGCCGCGGCCCTCGTCGCCTGCCACCTGCTCGGCCTGCGCGAGCACGTCTCCGTGCTGAGCGGCACGGCGCCGCCCGGCAGCGCGGGCGACGCCACGCTCGGCGTCGCCCACGCGCTCGCGTGGTTCGGCGGCGTGATCGTCGCGCCGATCCTCGCGCTCGCGGCGGGCGTGCTCGCGCTCCTCGACAGGCTCGGTGTGGCCGGCGCGCGGGCTGCCTCGCCGGCAGCACCGCGCCAGCAGGTTGCTGCGGGCGCAACAGGCGAGCCGCCGGCCGGCGCGCCGGCGCGGCGCGACGCCGCCGGGAGGGCACGGCCGCCGGGTGAATGACCGGACGGCGCCGCGCCCGGCGGGCGCGTGCCGTTCCACGAGAAGGGCGTGTGAGCGCCGGCTGGAACGAAACGTGCTATGCGCGGCTCGCCGTCCGACTCCGCTCATCGGCGCGGGGAGCAGCCATGTCCGCTCTCCTCACCGGACTTGCCGCGCGCGGCCGCCGCAAGGAGCGCTGTCTGGCGTGATCGGTCGAACCTTTGCCGCGCCTCGGCGCACGTAACCCAGACCTCGTGTCTACCCTGGAAGGGAGCCGCTCTTGGACCTCGAACTCACCGGAAAACGCGCCATCGTGACGGGCGGCAGCCGCGGCATCGGCAAGGCCATCGCGCGGGAGCTGGCGCGCGAGGGCGCCGACGTCGTGATCGCCGCGCGCGGCAAGGACAAGCTGGAGGCGACCGCGGCCGAGCTCGCGGCGGAGACCGGCCGCCGCGTCGTCCCGCTGGTGGTCGACACAGGCAACGAGACGTCGGTCAACACGCTCGTCGAGCGCGCCGTCGCCGCGCTGGGCGGCGTGGACATCCTGGTCAACAACGCCGCCCTGCCGGGCGGGATCTCGCCGGCCACCCGCCTCGATCAGATCCTCGACGAGCAGGTGATCGAGGACATCAACATCAAGGTGGTGGGGTATTTGCGGACCGCGCGCGCCGTCGCGCCGCACCTCGTTTCGAACGGCTGGGGCCGCATCATCAACATCGGCGGGCTGGCGGTGCGCAAGACGGGCCGCCCGGTCGCCACGCTGCGCAACGTCGGCGTGGCGGCGATCACGAAGAACCTGGCGGATGAGCTGGGCCCGAAGGGGATCAACGTGACCGTCGTGCACCCCGGCGCGACGCGCACCGAGCGCACCCGGCCGGAGTCCGAGCAGGACCTGGCCGCGTCGGTGAGCATCGGCCGCATCGTGGACGCCCGCGAGGTCGCGTATGTGGTCGCGTTCCTCGCCTCGCCGAGGAGCGTCGCCATCAACGGCGACGCCGTCGTCGCCGGCGGTGGCAGCGTCGGGCCGATCTACTATTGATCCGTATCTAGTACAGAACCCAACGGAAGACCATGACCATCCCGACTACCCGCCTCGGCCGTACCGGCCTCACCGTTTCCCGCCTGTGCCTTGGCACGATGACGTTCGGCTTCCAGACGGACGAGGAGACCTCGCGCGTCATCCTCGACAAGGCCGCGGCCGCCGGCGTCAACTTCCTCGACACGGCGGACGTGTATCCGCTCGGCGGCGGCCTGCCGACCGCCGGCCGCACCGAGGAGATCGTCGGCCGCTGGCTCAAGGGCAAGCGCGATCGGTTCATCGTGGCCACGAAGTGCGTCGGCCGCGTCGGCCCGAACGAGTGGGATCAGGGCGCCTCGCGCAAGCACATCCTGGACGCCATCGACGCCTCGCTGCGCCGGCTCGGCACCGACTACGTGGATCTCTATCAGCTGCACTCCGACGACCGCGACACGCCGATCGACGAGACGCTGGAGGCGCTCGACGTCGTGGTGCGCTCCGGCAAGGCGCGGTACATCGGCGTCTCCAACTACCTGGCCTATCGCCTGGCGCGCGCGCTCGGCCGCGCCGAGGCGCGGGGGCTGACGCGCTTCGTCTCCGTGCAGCCGCGCTACGCGCTGCTGTTCCGCGAGATCGAGCGCGAGCTGCTCCCGCTGGCGCAGGAGGAGGGCCTCGGGGTCATCCCCTACAACCCGCTCGCGGGCGGCTTCCTCACGGGCAAGCACCACCGCGGCGACCCCACGCCGGGCACGCGCTTCACGCTCGGCACGGCGGCGTCCAACTACCAGCAGCGCTACTGGAACGAGCGCGCCTTCGCGACCGTGGAGAAGCTGCAGGGCCTCGTCGCCGAGGCGGGCCAGTCCCTCACGACGGTCGCCGTGGCGTGGGTGCTCGCCAACCCGGCGATCACGTCGGCGATCATCGGCGCCAGCCGGCCGGATCAGCTGGACGCCACGCTCGCCGCGGGCGAGCTCGCGCTCGATCCCGAGCTCAAGGCCCGGCTCGACGAGGCCACCGCGGAGTACCGCCGCGGCGACGCGCCGCGCTGAGCCGGCGCCCTCGCGCGGCGTCCGCCGGGCGAGGGGCCGCTCGCGGCGCCGCGGGTCCCACCGCCGCTGGTGCGCCGTGTCGGGGTGACCGGCTCCGGCTGCCTTCGCTACGCGTCGTGGCGCCCTGCGCCCTCGGTCGACAGCGGCAGCTCGATGCAGAAGGTCGAGCCCTGGCCGACCTCGCTCGATAGGCAGATTCGCCCGCCGTGCGCCTCGACGATGGTGCGCGTGATAAAGAGGCCGAGCCCGAGCCCCCCGTAATTCCGCGACGAGACGCCGCGGCGAAACCGCTCAAAGAGCTGCGCCTGCACCTCGGCCGGGATCCCGATCCCTCGGTCCGTTACCGAGAGCCGTGCGACCCCGTCTTCCCCGGTGATGGTGATCTCGATCGGTGAGCCTTCCCCGAACTTGATCGCGTTGGTGAGGAGGTTGGTCACGACCTGCTCCAGCTGGTACGGGTCCCACCAGCCGATGACCGGCTGCTCCGCGCGCATGGCGAGCGTGCTGCCCGACTGCGCGAGCTGGTCGCCAAGGTGGGCGACGATCTCGGCGACCAGCTCGCGCAGATCGACGGACGCCCTGTTCAGCTCGAGCTTCCCCGCCTGGATCCGCGAGGCGTCGAGGAGCGTATCGATGAGCGTGGCGAGGCGCTTGGTCTGGCGCCCGGAGCGGGCGACCGCGGATCGCACGCGCTCGACGTTCATGCCTTGCGAGAGCCTTTGCTCCAGCGATTGAACGGAGAGCTGCAGGCTGGTGAGCGGGGTGCGGAGCTCGTGCGAGGCGACAAGGAGGAACTCGTCCCGCAGATGGATGGCCTCCTCCGCCGCCGCACGCGCGCGCCGCTCCTCCAGGAGGAGCCGATTGCGTTGCTGTTCGGCGTCCACGCGCGCGGTGATGTCGCGGAAGCTAAAGACCCGCCCGACCACGAGCCCACCGAGGCGCTGGGGCTGCGAGTAACGCTCGAAGACCCGCCCGTCCAGGAGCGGGAACGTATCGACGGCGCTCGCCTCGGGCTCGGCGTAGAGCTCATGGACGCTTTGCAGGAAGGGCCCGGGCTCGCGGAGCCGGCTGCTGGCGAACGCGAAGAACGTGTCGGCCGATCCGCTGGCGAGGACGTCCTCGGGGACGCGCCACATCTGCGCGAACCTGCGGTTATGGCGCACGACGCGCCTCGCGCTGCTGTCGACGACCAGGATGCCGTCCGCTGTCGATTCGAGCGTAGCCTCGAGGAGCGAGTAGGAACGGCGCAGCACGTCCTCGGCGTGCTTGCGGGAGGTGATATCGGTCGAGATGCCGCAAATGCCCTCAGGTTTTCCGGCGGGGCCGCGGAGCGGGAACTTGAGGGACATGTAGGTGCGCACGCCGTTGCTCTGGGGAGCCGGCTCGTCGAGCTCGACGGCCCGATTCTGCTGCAGGACGAGCAGATCGTTGGCGCGGTACCCATCGGCCTGCTCGGGTGGGAAGAGGTCGTGGTCGGTCTTGCCGAGGACCTGCTCGCGACCCATGTGGAAGAGCTCTTCGTACCCGCGGTTGATGAGCATGTAGCGCCCCTCGAGGTCCTTGGCGAAGATGACGGCGGCCGTATTGTCGATGATGGCCTGAAGCAGATGCTGGCTCTCACGGAGAGCGGCGTTCGAGCTGCTCAGCTCGGCCGTGCGTTCGCGCACCCGCTGCTCCAGCTCTTGATGAGCGCGCTGCAGCGCCGCCTCTTTTTGCTGGCGTATCGCCACCTCGCACTGCAACTGCGCGTTCTTCGCTTCGAGCTCCTTTTGCGCGTCGCGCAGGCTCAGGTGCGTCGTGACGCGCGCTATCACCTCTCCGATGTCGCATGGTTTGGTGATGTAATCGACGCCCCCCGACTTGAACCCCACGAGTTTGTCGGCCGCGTCGGTCACACAGGTCATGAAAAGCACCGGGATGTCTCGAGTGCTTTCAGCCGCTTTCAGGCACCGGCAAGTCTCGAAACCGTCGATGCCAGGCATCAGCACGTCCAGCAGGATCAGGTCGGGTCTCGTGAAGCTGGCCCGCTTCAAAGCCTCTTCACCGCCCTGAGCGACGAGCACTCGATGACCAGTGCATTCCAGACCATCCACCAGCACGCCGAGGTTGGCTGGCATGTCATCCACGATCAAGATAGTGCGGGGGCCCGCGCCGGGTGCCGTGGCTCTGCTCATGGTCGCTGACCGCCCTCCACGCGCCGCGGCGGCGCCAGCCCCACCGTCGCCTCCGGCTCGACCTCCTGCAGGTGGTGCTCGACCAGGCTGAGGATCGCCTGGGACTGGTAGTCCTGCGTCAGGCGATCCAGGCGGTCGGCGAAGGGACGGTAGCGCTCGCCGAGGGTGGTCAGGTAGGCCGCCCGCTTTCGGATGTCGCGCATGTTGCCCTCCAGGGCCAGGGCATGCAGGACTTCCATCTCCGCGCGGGGCGGCGCCAGGGGCTCCGCGTCCTCCCCGTCCTCGGCTCGCTCTGCAGCCGATCTGGCATGGACCTGGGTCAACCCGAGCTGGGCGCCGCCGATCCGCAGCGGGCTCTCCTGGTCGATCGGCTTGCGCGGCCCCTCGTAGCCGATGGGGGGCCGCTCGGAGGATCGGAGGGGGGCTGCGAGCTCGGCCACCGGCAGGGGCACCTCGAACCAGAAGCGGCTGCCTTCGTCGGGCCGGCTTTCCACGTGGATCTCGCTCCCCATGAGGTGCACCAGCTGGCGGCTTATCATCAGCCCGAGGCCGCTCCCGGCGCGGCGCCGCACGTCCCCCACCCGCCCGAAAGGCTGGAAGAGCTTGGCCAGCTGCTCCGGCGTCATTCCGACGCCGGTATCCTCCACCTCGAAGCGCAGCCGCGCCCCGGTCTCGCCCTGGGAAAGAGCCTGCACCCCGAAGCGCACCCGCCCCCGATCGGTGAACTTCACCGCATTGCCCAGCAGGTTGAGCAGCACCTGGCGCAGGCGCTTTTCGTCAACGAGCACCGCCTGGGGCAGGTGGGGCGTGGCCTCGTAGAGGAACTGAAGGCTCTTCTGCTCCGCCCTGACGCCGATGATGTCGGCGACGACCGCCAGGAAGCTCGAGAGATGGATCGGCTCGGGATAGAGCTCGAGCTTGCCCGCCTCGATCTTGGCCAGGTCGAGCAGGTCGTTGATGAGGGTCAAGAGGTGCTGACCGCTCTGCTGGATGGTGTTCAGTCCTGTCGCCTGGCGATCGTCGAGCCCCGGGGAGCGCTTGAGGATCTGGGCGTAGCCGAGGATGGCGTTGAGCGGCGTGCGCAGCTCGTGGCTCATGTTCCTCAGGAACTCGGTCTTCGCGTGGCTCTCGGCTTCGGCCGTCTTGCGGGCCTGGCGCTCCGCTTCGGCCTGCTTGCGCTCGGTGATGTCGGTGGAGATGCCGCAGACGGCATACGGCTGCCCCGCCGCGTTGCACAGGGGGTACTTGAGAGAGATATAGGTGTGCAGCCCATCGTCCTGGGGGACGTCGTCCTCGGCTTGCAGCGCCGTTCGGGTGGCCAGCACCTGTTGGTCGACGGCGCGGAAGGCATCGGCCTGCTCCCTGGGGAAGACATCGTAGTCGGTCCGGCCGACGATCGCTTGCTCACCGACGTGGAACAGCTCGGCGTAGCGCCGGTTGATCATCAGGTAGCGCCCCTCGAGATCTTTGAGGTAGATGACCGCTGTCGAGTTGTCGATGATCGACTGCAGCAGCTCCTTGCTGTCCCGCACGGCCTGCTCCGCTCGCCGTCGCTCGCTGTTCTCCTGAAGCAGTTCGGCGTAGAGCGTGGCATTGGCGATCGAGATGGCGGCCTGGGCCGAGAGCAGCTCCAGCACCGAAAGCCGCTCCGGGGTGAACGCGCCGGCGATGAGGTCGTTTTCCAGGTAGAGCAGCCCTACGAGCTCCGCCTGCCGCAGGATGGGCAGGCAGAGAGCGGATTTGGGGTACCGAGAGAGGTGGTCGCCGGCGACGAGGGGATCCCGTGCTGTCCCGTCGTCCAGGATCACCTTCTCCCGGCTGCGCCGGACGTAGTTGAGGAGGGATACCGGCAGATCCGAAGGGGAGGCTTCGGGCTCGTGGGGAATCCGCACCTCGATCTGGGGCCCCTCCGCCCTCGCCTCGGCAGCCAAGAGCAGGGTCTCGCCGCGGGCGAGGAGCAGGCAGCCCCGCTGCGCGCCGGCGTTCTTGACCAGGATGCGCATGAGCGCGTCGAGCAGCCGGTCGAGGACGAGCTCGCCCGAGATGGCCTGGGAGGCCTTGAGCACCGAGCCGAGGTCGAGCGCGGTGCCGGCGGGCGCAGCGGCCTCCGGACACGTCGCGCCGCGGAGGATCTCGCTGGGCACGAGGTCGGGGTACGCGCGCTCGAGGCGCCGCATCGCCTCGGTCGCTCCCCATCGGCCGTAGGCCCTGTGCGCCTCGGTCAGGTAGGTGCGGGCGATGGTGGTCTTGCCGAGCGCGCGGAAGGAGAGGCCCGCTAGCTCGTTGGCGAGCGCCTCGTCGTGGAGGTAGCCGCCGCGGTGCGCGAGGGCGATCGCCTCGTCGTAGCGCTCCCAGGCCGCGCGCGCGTCGCCGCGGATGCGCTCGAGCTCGGCGCCGAGCAGGGCGCTGCGGTGCGCCATGTTCTCCGGGCAGAGGTCCGCCCAGCGCGAGAGTTTTTCAGCAAAGAGCTCCGCGCGGGCGAGGAAGAGCGCGCGCTCGTCCGGGGAGACCACGTCCGCCGCCTGCGTGAGCGCGACGCCGGCGTAGAAATGGCACGCGGGGATGCCGAGCCAGCCCGCCACGGTCGGGATCTCGATCTCCAGCGAGAGCGCGGTGCGCGCCGCTTCCTCAAACGCGCCCTGGAAGACGCCGAGGATCACGACGTACGTCTGGGCGGAGGGAGGCGAGAGCACGTTGCCCATCCGGCGGGCCTCCTCGATCACCTCGTCGATGTCGATCCATTCTCCCTTGAGCTTGGCCGGGTGCGCGGTCTCGACCGAGAGCTGGTGCGCGATCTGTACGACCGCGTCGACCATCCAGGTGATGGCGTTGCCCCTGTCGAGTTTGCATATCGGCTGGTAGCTCTGCGCCTCGGCGAGGAGGTCGGAGAGCGGGAGGCCGCGCAGGAGGCTGTTCATCATGGCGTTGACCGCGGTGTAAAACGCCCAGATGTACTGGCCCGTCTCGAGCCCGACGTGCATCCCCGCGAGCAGCGACTTCTGGCAGGCGGGGTAACCCTCCCTCCAGTGCTGCACGTAGGAGCCCCACATGTTGCGGAGCATCGACTCGGACATCTTGTCCGGGTGGCGCTCCGAAAGGTCGATGGCGGCGCGGCCGAAGCGGTAGCCGAGCTCGATGTCGCCGCGGCCGCAGAGGAACGTCCCGAAGTTGATGCAGGCGTAAATCGCGTGCTTCGATAGCCCGTGGCGGAGCGTGTTCTCGAGGATCTTCGCGACCGTGATGCCGAGGTTGTTGGGGCTCAAGAACCCGCAGGGAGCGAAGAGCTCCTGGAGCACATCCTGCATGGCGCGGCTCTCCGGGTCCGCGAGCGGCGGCAGGTCTGGCAGCGCTTCGAGCGTCTTTTCCCGGACGAGCGCCATCGTCGCCCGGATTTGCGCGTCGACCATGGCTTCGTCGGGGAACGGGGGCAGGTCGATCCCGAACGGGCGCAGGGCCGCGAGCCCTTCCGCGAGCGCGGCGGGCAGGTCGTTCTTGAGAACCTGCACGCCCATCTTGAGCCGCAGCACCTCGGTGCGATCGAGCCGGCTCGTGGCGCGCTCCAGGCACTCGGAGAGGACCGCGAGGGCGTCGTCGTGCTGGCCCGAGAGCGCGAGGATGAGCGCGGTCTTCATCGCGTACTTGAGTCGGAGCGGGTACTGCGACGTCCAGGCGTCCTCTGGAAGGCGCAGGAGGCCGAGCTTCAGGTAGCGCAGGGCCGCGCCGAACGCGGACGCGTCCTCGGCGCGGCAGGCGGCCTCGAGGCTCATGCGGGCGAGGCAAAGGCGCTCCGCGGGGTCCGACACGAGGTCGCCTGCGCTGTTCAGGTGGCCGACGACGTCGAAGAGGCTCTGGCTCTCGGAGAGGTCCAGCTTGCCCGCGAGCAGCCGGCCGATCCGGAGGTGGAAGGCGGGCCGGCCCGCCCCCGGGATCATCGCGTAGGCGCCCTCCTGGATCTTGTCATGGGCGAAGCGGTAGCCCTCGCGCCCGGCGAGCACGAGCCCCTCGCCGACGGCGGGATCGAGGCGGCCGTACACCTCTTCCGGCGAGCACTCGCTCACCGTGGCGAGCATGTCGAGCTCAAACCGGTTGCCTATCGCCGCGGCGAGCTTGAGCGCCTCCACCGCCTCCGGCGGCAGGCGCGCGATGGTGCGCACCATGAGGTCGACGACGTTGTCCGTGTACGCGAGCGCGTCGATCCTGGCGAGGTCCCAGCGCCAGCCTGACCCGGCCGTGTACGTGAGCACGCCGTGGTCGTGCAGCGACCGGACGAACTCCTTGACGAAGAACGGGTTGCCACCGGTCTTCTTCTGCACCGCATCGGCGAGCGGCCCGCAGTCGTCGCGCTTGAGGCTGTCCGAGAGCATCTCGAGCAGGTGCGGGCGCGCGAGCGGGGCGAGGACGATGTCGCGCACGACGATCCCTGTGTGCTTGAGCTCCTCGATGGCCCGGACGAACGGGTGCCCGGGCGACACCTCGTTGTCGCGGTAGGCGCCGCAGAAGAAGAGCGCCTCGAGCGAGTCGTCGGCGAGGAGCGTGCGGAGCAGCCCCAGGCTCGCGGCGTCGATCCACTGCAGATCGTCGAGGAACAGGACGAGCGGGTGCACGCCGCGCGCGAACACCGAGACGAACAGCAAAAAGCAGCGGCTCAGGCGCGTCTGCGCCTCGAGCGGGTCGAGCGCCGGCACGGGCGGCTGCGCGCCGACCACATGGGAGAGCGAGGGGATGACGTCGCAGACGACCTGCGCGTTCGGCCCGAGCGCCTCGAGGATCGCGCTCCGCCAGCGCTCGATGCGCGCCTCGCTCTCGGTGAGGATCTGCCGCACCAGGCCGTCGAACGCCTGGATCACCGCGCTGTAGGGCGCGTCGCGGTTGTACTGGTCGTACTTGCCGCTCGTGAAATAGCCCTTCTGCCGCGCGAGCGGCTTCAGGATCTCGTGAACGAGCGAGGACTTGCCGATGCCCGAGTAGCCGGAGACGAGCACGCTCTCGCGGCTGCCCTCGAGCGCGCGCTCGAGCGCGGCGGTCAGCGCCTCGATGTCCTGCTCGCGGCCATAGAGCTTCTGGTGGATCCGGAACAGGTCCTGGCGATCGTGCTGGCCCGCGACGAAGGGCTCGATGGTCCCCGTGCCGCGCAGGGCCTCGCGACAGCGTTCGAGGTCGGCGAGCAGACCCTCGGTGCTCTGGTAACGGTCCTCGGCGTTCTTCGCGAGCAGCTTGAGCACGACGCCGGAGATGGCCTCGGGGAGCGTCGGGTCGACGCGGGACGGCGGCGCGGGAGCGATGGCGAGGTGCGCGTGGATGAGCTCCATCGGGTCCAGGGCCTCGAAGGGGAGCTGACCCGTGAGCACCTGGTACAGGATGACGCCGAGCGCGTAGAAATCCGTCCGGTAGTCGACGCCGCGGTTCATGCGGCCTGTCTGCTCGGGGGAGACGTAGGGCAGCACGTCGGCGATCACCGCCGGCGCGTAGAGCCGTTCGTGCGCGCGGGTGATCTCGGCGTCGACGCCGAAGCTTGTGATCTTGACCGCGCCGCATGCGCCGACGAGCACGTTGTGCGGGCGCAGATCGCGGTGGATGAGCCCCGCCGCGTGCACCGCGGCGAGCCCTTCGGCGAGCGCGGCCGCGAGATCGAGCGCCTCGCTGACCGGCAGTCTGCGCGCCGGGCGCGCGGCGAGGATCCGCGCGAGATCGCGGCCCGGGAAGTCCTCGAGAACGAGGATCAAGGCGCCGGAGAGCTCCTCGACGCCGCGTAGCGCGACGAGGCGGGGCGAGGCGAGCTGCGCGATGCGCTCGCACCGGTGCTTGAAGCGCGCGACCTCGGCGCGAGTCGCGCTTTCCGCGCGCAGGACCTTCAGCAAGACCGGGACGTCCTCGCCCTCGCGGCATGCGCGGATCAGGCTGAAATCGGCGGTTTCCGCGATCCTCTCGCGAAACGTATAGCCTGTTCCAACGATCATCGACCCCCCGCTCGCTCGCCGCTGCAATTTAACTCACATGACCAAGTATATGCGCGAGGGGAGACTTGGCACAGGAATTGAGCCGCACCACCGGGGCTTGGGACTGCCCACGCCCCCCGCACGCCCGCTCGCGCGCCGCGACAGGAGCTTTCACCGAACTCGAGCCCCCACCTGGCCCCCTGGTGGACTGTTCGATAAGATTTTTAACACGGACATGAGGCATACCGCTCAACCCAGCGGTGCACCTTCTGCCGCGTACAGGACCATCTGAACGGATGAGCGCAGAGCTGGTCGTATCCCACCAACTCGCGTCCAGGTGATCAACGAACTGCTGGCCGCTCTTCCAGCTGCCGCGCTTCAGGAAGCGCTCGCTGAGCGCGTGGAGCAGCAACTCGGACCATGTATCGGCGGAGAAAGCACGTGGTTCCAGGCGAGCAGAGAGGATGTCCTTCATGAGCGTCCTTCGGGTGAGGGAGCGCTGCCATCACCCCCAGGAGAGCTCCTGTTCACGAGCTTCGTGCAGCGGAGCACCGCCGCCGCGCCGCGCCCGGCCCGATCGTCAACCCCCGAGCGGCGTCTCGAGCGCCTGCCGCCGCGACAACGTCCGGAGCTTGCTCAGCGCGTTCTCCTCGATCTGCCGGACGCGCTCGCGGCTCACCGAGAACATGCCCCCGATCTCGGCGAGCGTGTGCGTCTGCTCGCCGTCGAGGCCGAACCGGAGGCGGAGCACCTCGCGCTCGCGCGGCGTCAGCGACTCGAGCAGCGAGCGGACCTGCGTGTGCATCCGGCGCTGGACCAGGAGCTCGTCCGGCGCCGCCTCCTCGCTCGCGAAGAAGTCGCCCTGGCGAGCGCCCTCGTCGTCACCGACCGGCGCGTCGAGGTACACAGGCGGGAGCGCCATCTCCCGCAAGGTCTGGATCTTCTCCAGCGAGAGCCCGCTCCGCTCCGCGACCTCCTCCGGCGCCGCCTCGCGCGCGTTCTCCTGCTCCAGCTCCTTGCGGGCCTGCAGCGCGCGGCGCCGCGTCTCGGCGAGGTGGACCGGCACCTTGATGACCTGGCCCTGGTACAGCAGCGCGCGCGCCAGCGCCTGCTTGATCCACCACGTGGCGTACGTGCTGAACCGGTAGCCACGCCGGTAGTCGAACTTCTCCGCCGCGCGCATCAGCCCGAGGTTGCCCTCCTGGATGAGATCGAGCAGCGGCACGCCCCGGTGCTTCAGCTGCCGGGCGGCCGACGCCACGAGCCGCAGGTTCGCCCGGACGATCTCGGCCCGCGCCTCCGCCGCCTCGCGGCGGGCGCCGCGGATGGCCGCGAGCGCCCCCTCGATCGCCCGCCGCTCCGGCCCGGCGGCCTCGGCCCGCGCCTGGCCCAGCGCCTGCTCGATCCGCTGCTCGACCACGGGCCCCAGGCGCACGTCGGTGAGCCCGGCCGAGAGGTCGGTCCGGGCGCGCAGCGCGCTCGCCCCGGTCTGCCCGGCGGCCAGCATCGACCGCGCGAGCCCGAGCAGCCGCGCGAGGCGGACGGACGCCGCCTCGCGCGCCGCGTCGTCCGCGTCCGCGTTCAGCAGCAGATCGCCGATGGCGACCCGCCCCGACTGCAGATCGTCCGCGATCGCCGCGAGCTCCCGCAGCGCCACGGGCGACGCCGCCCAGGCCTCGATCGCCGCGCGCTCCGCTGCCTCGATCCGCTCGCCGAGCTCCACCTCGAGATCGCGGCTCGACGGCGCGTTGCGCGAGATCTCCTGGAGATAGATGTCGGTCACGTCCTCGTTCGGCCGCGCCGAAGGCGCAGCCCGCCCGCCGGCAGGCGTCTCCTGCCGCGGCAGCGCGACATGGCTGAGGTCGATGTCGAGCCGCTCCTCGGCGCGCGTGTCGACCACGTCGATGGATGTTCTATCGGTCTCGCCCGCCAGGAGCGAGCTCATGGGCTTCTCCTTCATTTCGCTTACTCCACCATGGTGCCGCGTCCCGGGTGATCCGCTCGTGCTCGCGGGAGCACGAGGCGCGGGGACAGCTCCCAGCATGGACCACGATCCACGTCGGCCACGCCACGGCAGAGCAAAGGGGCTCCGCCGGCCCCTGCACCGTAATCACTCGCGGCGCTCAGGAAAGGGGCGCAGGCGGGCGCGCTCGCGCCGGCTGTCAGCGTCAGCGCGTCAGCCGCGTCAGCCGCGTCAGCCGCGCGCGCGCGAGCGGCTGTCAGCGGCTCGGATCGGCCGCCAGCGCTCCCCGCGGAGCTGCCGTCAGAGCAGGACCGCCAGGGGGAGCACGGCGGGGCGACGCGACGCTTCGCGGTGGAACACCCGCCGTACGCCGCGGCTGAGCGCGTCCTCCAGCGCGGGGCCCAGCGTGCGCGCCGCCGGCGACAGCGCCGCGAGCGCGTCGCGCGCGCTCGAGAGCGCGGCCGCGAACAGCGGGCCGCCCTCCTCGAAGTGCGCCACGCCGCGCCCGAGGAGCTCGGGGCCGCGCAGGATCTCCCCCGTCTTGCGGTCGGCCACCACGAGCGCCATCACGAGACCCTGATCCGAGATCTGCTCGCGCTCGCGCAGCACCATCGCGGAGACGTCGAGCCCGCCGCGCGCGTCGAGCCACACCCGCCCGCTCTTCACCGGATCGCCGAGGCGCATCTGGCCGTTCTCGATGACCAGCGAGTCGCCGTCCTCGACCACGAACACCCCCGCCGCCGGCACGCCCATCCGGAGGGCCGTGCGCGCGTGGGCGAGCAGCATCCGGTACTCGCCGTGGATGGGGACGAAGTGCTCCGGCCGCACCGCGTCGAGGAGGATCTTCTGCTCCTCGGCCTGCGCGTGGCCGCTCGCGTGGATCGGGTCGAGGCCGCGGTCGAGCACCACGGCGCCGCGCTTCGCCAGGCGGTTCGCGAGCTGGCTCACGGCGATCTCGTTGCCGGGGATCGCGCGCGACGAGAAGATCACCGTGTCGCCCGGGTCGACCCGGAGCCGGTGGTGGTCGCCCACCGCCATGCGCGCGAGCGCGCTGTTCGGCTCGCCCTGCGCGCCCGAGGCCAGCACGATGAGGCGCCCGGGCGGGAGCGAGGCCGCCGTGGCGTCGTCGACGATCACGCCGGGGGGGATGGTCAGGATGCCGATCTCCTCGGCGATCCGCGTGTTGGTCGCCAGGCTGCGCCCCGCGAGCACCACCTTGCGGCCGAGCTGGGCGGCGATGTTGAGGACGCTCTGGACCCGGTGGACGTTGGAGGCGAAGAGCGCGACGAGGATGCGCCCCTTCGCCTCGCGGAAGGGACGGAGGAACCCCTCGGCCACCGCGGTCTCGCTGACCGACCAGCCGTCGCGCTCGGAGTTCGTCGAGTCCGACAGGAGCGCCGCCACGCCGGCGCGGCCGTACTCGGCGAAGCGGCCGAGGTCGAGCCGCTCGCCGCCCACGGGGGTGAGGTCGATCTTGTAGTCGCCGGTGTGGATGAGGATGCCCTCGCCCGTCTCGATCGCGAAGCCCACCGCGTCGGGGATGGAGTGGGTCACGCGGAGCGGCTCGGCGCGGAACGGGCCCGCCTGGAAGTGCTGCTGCGGCTCGACCTCGCGCAGCGGCACGTCGATGCGGTGCTCGGCGAGGCGCTCGCGGACGAGCCGGAGGGTGAAGCGCGTGCCGTACACGGGGACGGGGAACTCGCGCAGGAGCGACGGCAGCCCGCCGATGTGGTCCTCGTGGCCGTGCGTCACCAGCACGGCGTCGATGCCGCCCGCCTCGCGCACGTAGCTGAGGTCGGGGATCGCGACCTCGACGCCGAGCACCTGGTCGTTGGGGAACATGACGCCGCAGTCGACGAGCACGCGGCGGCCTTCCTCCTCGACGAGCAACGCGTTCATGCCGACCTCGCCGAGGCCGCCGAGAGGAATGATCCTGACTCCCATGCGCGCGCAGCCTAGCATCGCTGATCGCGCGGACAGGGGCTGGCGTCGCGCCCCTCTGCGCATGCGGCGGCCACGGGCGGCGCGCCCGGCGATCCGCGCCGCGGCCGCGGCCCCGAAGGCGCGGAGGCCGACCACCGCGGCGGCCACGAGCAGCGCGGCGGCCGACCGGCTCGGGCCAGCGCCGGCGCCCCTGGGCTGGCTGACGCCGGGGGGCTGCCGGGCTCACGCGGGGCAGCGCGCCCGCTCGCGCGCGCGTGCTCCGGTCCGGTCTGCAGATTGCCTCTGCAGGGGAGCGGGAGGTACTCATGACACAGTCCGACATCTCCGTGGGCGCAGACGACCTGCCGGCGACCTACATGCCGGCGGAGCGGGCCCGGCCCGGCGCGATCGCGCAGGCGACGCAGCGGCGGGCGACGATCCCCGCGCGACCGCTCCTCGGCGCCCTGCCCATCGCGCGCGTCATCCCGCAGGACGTCCACTCCGTCCTCGACTACTCGAACGGCCTCATCGTCGCCCTCGCGGGCCTCTCCGCGCGCAAGAGCTCGGCGAAGATCGCCGGCGTCGTCCTCGGCGCTTCGGTCGTGTCCGTCTCCATGCTCACCGACTACCGGCTGAGCCTGGCGAAGCTGATTCCGATCGAGGTGCACGAGGCCATCGACTACGCGTGGAGCGCGTCGGCGATCGCGGCGCCGTTCGTCTTCGGCTACGCGAAGCGCTCGCCGCTCGCCGCGCTCATCCACGTCGCCACCGGGGCGGCCACGATCCTCGGCTCGATGCTGACCGACTACCGCGCGGTGAGGGGTGTCGGCCGTCGGGAGCGGCTCGCCTAGCGCCGGGGTGCGCCGCAGAGCAGATGGCGCCCCGGGGGCAGCTCTCCCTGGTAAAGCCGAGTCGATCTCTCCTCTTCCACTCCCATTCCACTCCCACGGCACTCCACGGCATTCCGCGGTCGTGGCGTCGCTGAGCTCGCTCCGCCGTTCGCCACGAGCCGCGGAGATCCGGAGTCCCCCGCGCCCCGCCACTGGCCTATTTCGAGCGCCGCTGAGAGCCCGCCACCCAAGATGGACGACATCCGGCGCCGGCCCGGTCGCACGGCGGCCCATCGAGCTTCGTTCCGCGCACACGCGCGCTCCCGCGGCGCCGTGAGACCGCGACGCGCAGGACCGCACCGCAGCGCACATCACCCACCGCGCCGCTCCGCGTTGAGGGCTTGCCCTAAGTATTCCCCGTATGCAACCATCGACGAACCATGCGCAAGACCAGGATCGGAGATCTCCCTTTCACACTGGTTGAGCTGATGTACGAAACCGCGGATACCCTCCTCTATCGCGCACAGCGCGATGGCGATGGTGCTCCGGTGACGATCAAGGTGCTGAAGGGGGAGCGTCTCGATCAGCGGCACGTCGCGCAGCTCCGGCATGAGCTCGAGACCACACGCCACCTCCAGATCGACGGCGTGATCCGGGCCTACGGCATGGAGAAGATCCCGGGCGGCGCGGCGCTCGTGATGGAGGACTTCGGAGGGGTCACGCTGGACGCGCTCGCCCGCGCCACGAGGCTCGATCTCAAGGCGAAGCTGCGTATCGCCTCGTCCCTGGCAGGGACGATCGCGGCGGTGCATGGCAAGCACGTCATCCACAAGGACGTGAAGCCGCAGAATATCCTCGTCAACCCGGAGACGAGGCAGGTCAAGCTGACCGATTTCGGGAGCTCGACGCGGCTCTCGGAGGAGACGCTCTCCGTGGAGAGCCCGGAGCGCCTGGAAGGGACTCTCGCGTACATGTCTCCGGAGCAGACCGGCAGGATGAACCGCGTCATCGACTACCGGACCGATCTCTACTCGCTGGGTGTGACGCTGTACGAGCTCTTCGCCGGGGTGCTCCCGTTCCAGGCGACCGACCCGGTGGACCTCATGCACAGCCACATCGCGCGGACCGCGACGCCGCTCTGCGAGCGCTCGCCGGAGGTCCCGAGGGTGGTGTCCGACATCGTGCAAAAGCTGATGTCGAAGGTCGCCGAGGAGCGATACCAGAGCGGGACCGGGCTCAAGGCCGATCTGGATGCGTGCCTGTCGGCGCTCGAGTCGACCGGCCGGATCGCGCCGTTCGCGCTGGGCTCGCACGACGTCCCGAGCGAGCTCAGGATCCCGCAGAAGCTGTATGGACGCGACAGGCAGATGGCGGAGCTGCTCGCCGCCTTCGATCGCGCGCGGGGGGGCAAGTGCGAGCTGTTCCTCATCGCGGGCGGCGCGGGGATCGGCAAGTCGGCGCTCGTGAACGAGGTCCACAAGGAGGTCACGCAGCGGCGCGGGCACTTCATCGAGGGGAAGTTCGATCAGCTGAGCCGGAGCATGCCGCTCGCCCCCGTGGCAGGCGCGCTGCGCCAGCGCGTCCGGCAGATCCTCACCGAGCCGGTGGAGTCGCTCGAGCAGTGGAAGGACAAGCTCCTCGGCGCCGCGGGGAAGAACGCGCAGATCCTCGTGGACCTCATCCCGGAGATCGAGCTCGTCATCGGGCCGCAGCCCGCGCTGCCGGAGCTCGGGCCGAGCGAGTCGCAGAACCGGTTCAACCTGGTGTTCCAGGACTTCCTGCGCGTCATCACGACGGCCGAGCACCCGGTGGTGCTCTTCCTCGACGATCTCCAGTGGGCCGACGCCGCGTCGCTCAGGCTGCTGCAGCTCGTGCTGACCGATCCGAGCGGGGCCTACCTGCTCATCATCGGCGCGTACCGGGACCAGGAGGCGATCGCCGGGCAGCCGCTCACGATCTGGCTCGGCGAGCTGCGGACGGCGGGCGTCGAGCGGCGCGAGATCCTGCTCCCGCCGCTCTCGACGGAGGACGTGCGCCAGCTCATCGCCGACGCGCTCAGCGCGCGCGGAGAGCAGGTGCAGGCGCTCGCCGAGGTGCTCTACACGACGAGCCAGGGCAACCCGTTCTTCCTCAGCCAGCTGCTCAAGGAGCTGTACGCGGCGGGCCTCGTCTCGTTCGACGCGACGGCCGGCCGGTGGACGTGGGACCTCGCGCAGATCAGGCAGCGGTGGGGCGCCGTGAACGTCCACGACCTGCTCGTGGACAAGATGCAGCGGCTCTCGCCGGAGGCGCAGCGCGTGCTGCAGCTCGCCGCGTGCATCGGCCACCAGTTCGACCTGAAGACCCTGTCGACCGTGCGCGAGAAGCCGCCCGCGGACATCGCGGCGGATCTCTGGGAGGCGCTGCGCGAGGGCATCGTCCTGCCGCTCGACCCCGACTACCGGCTGCTCCACACGGCCGGCGGCACGACGGCGGAGCAGCCGCTGGAGGTGCGATATCGGTTCCTGCACGATCGGGGGCAGCAGGCCGCCTACAGCCTCATCGAGGACGCGCAGCGGCAGGAGGTGCACCTCCGGATCGGCCGGCTCTTCCGGGCGCAGCTCAACGGGGAGCCGCGCGACGAGGATCTGTTCAAGGTTGTGAGCCACAGCAACCGCGGCGTGGCGCTGATCAAGGACCGCGCGGAGCAGCTGGAGCTCGCGCGGCTCAACCTGAGCGTCGGGAGGCGGGCCAAGGCATCCATGGCCCACGGGACGGCGGCCGAGCACTTCAAGGTCGCGATGTCGCTGCTCGGGGCGAGGGGGTGGGAGGAGGACTACGCGCTCTGCTTCGCGCTGCACCGGGAGCGGGCGGAGAGCGAGTGGCTGAGCGGGAACGAGGGGCAGGCGGAGGCCTTGATCCGGGAGCTGCTCGGGCACGCGCGTTCGCGGCTGGAGCGCGCGGAGGTGTACAACCTCCGGATCCTCGTGCACACGATGCGCGGGGAGTTCGCGGAGGTGCTGCGCGTCGGCCGCGAGGGCGTGGCGCTCTTCGGGATCGAGCTGCCGGAGGGGCAGGAGGCGATCGGCGCGGCGTTCGGGGCCGCGCTCGGGGAGGTGCCGGTCCACCTGGCCGGGCGCCGCGTCGAGCAGCTCGCGGACGCGCCGTGGGTCGGCGACGCCGAGCACCTCGCCGCCCTGCGCCTCCTGGCGGCGATGATCCCGGGCGCATACACGCTCGATCCGACGCTGCTCGCGCTCATCGCCGTCACGCAGGTGAACCTCTCGCTGAAGTACGGCAACTCGCCCGCGGCGGCCTGCGCGTACGGCATCTACTGCCTGCTGCTCGCGGGGGGGATGGGGCGGTACGAGGAGGCGCGCCAGTTCCAGAGGGTCTCGCTCGAGCTCAGCGAGCGGCCCGACGGGGTGGAGCTGCAGTGCAAGGCGTACGTCGTGTGCGGCGCGCCGTCGCACTTCTTCGAGCCGACCCGCAGCTCGGTCGCGTGCCTCTCGAAGGCGTACCAGGCCGGGCTGAGCTCGGGGGACTTCAGCTTCGGGGCGTACGCCTGCCTGAACATCGGGACGATCATGCTCTCGTCGGGCCATGAGCTCGGTCCGCTCCGGGAGGAGCTCGCCGGCTTCATGCGGTTCTTGCAGCGGACCAAGGACCCGCTCGGCACGCCGGTGCTCGCCGTCGCGCAGCAGATGGTCGCGTGCCTGGAGGGGAGGACGAAGGGGCGCCAGAGCCTGAGCGACGCCGCGTTCGACGAGGGCGACTTCCTCGCGGGGCTCGTGGCGGCGCAGGAGCTGCCGCGGTGCTGGTACTTCGTGTGCAGGCTCGTGCTCGCGGTGCTGTACGGGAGCCACGAGGACGCGCTGCTGATGGCGGCGCGGGCGGAGCGGCACAGCGCGAGCGCGCTGAGCCTGTTCCTCCTCAACGACATCCCCTTCTACACGGGCCTCGCGCTCGTCGCCCTGAGCGCGACGGCCACGGGGGAGGAGCGGGAGCGGCACCTCGCGGCCGCGGCGGAGCACCGGGCGAAGATCGCGGGGTGGGCGCAGCACGCCCCGGAGAACTACGCGCACAAGGAGCGGCTCATCGGGGCCGAGATGGCGCGCGTCCTCGGCAAGGAAGCGGAGGCGGCGGAGCTCTACGACCAGGCGATCGAGGGGGCGCGGGAGAGCCTGTTCACGCATCACGAGGCGCTCGCCAACGAGCTGTGCGGGCGGTTCTACCTGCAGCGCGGGCGGGAGAAGATCGCGCGGTGGCACCTGGCCGACGCGTACCGGGCATACATCCGGTGGGGAGCGACGGCCAAGGCAGAGCAGCTCGCGCAGGAGCACGAGCGGCTGCTCGACGCGATCGCCATCGGCGAGACGCAGCGGAGCAGGGTGCTTGGCACGACGAGCACGCGCCGGGGGAGCACCGAGTCGTTCGACGTCGCGACCGTCGTCCGGGCCATGCAGGCGGTCGCGAGCGAGAACGTGCTCGACCGGCTCCTCGATCGGCTGATGCGGAGCGTCGTGGCGAACGCGGGGGCGCAGCGGGGCTCGCTCATCCTGGAGCGCGACGGCAAGCTCGCGATCATGGCCTCCATGCGCGTCGATCCCGACGTGGTGGAGACGGGGCTGTCGATCCCGGCGCTCGAGAGCAAGGAGGTCGCGACGAGCGTCGTCCAGCTCGTCGCGCGGACGCGGGAGCCTGTCGTGCTGAACGACGCGCGGCAGGACAGCCGCTTCGCCGGCGATCCGTACATCGTCGAGCACAAGCCGCGCTCGATCCTGTGCCTGGCCATGACCCACCAGGGGCGCTCGGCGGGCATCCTCTACCTCGAGAACAACGCGGCGCCGCGGGCGTTCACGCCGGGGCGGGTCGAGGTCTGCGGGCTGCTCGCCTCGCAGGCGGCCATCGCGCTGGAGAACGCGCTGCTCATCGCGGACATCCGCGGCGGCACCGAGGCGCTGCAGCGCTCGAACGAGCAGCTGCAGCGGGAGCTCGAGCTGCGCGTGGCGTCCGAGGCGGAGCGGGAGCTGCTCCAGCAGGAGATGCTGCGCCGGCAGACGCCGCTGATCCCGATCACCGACGACGTGCTGGTGATGCCGATCGTCGGGGCGATGGACGGGGCGCGGGCGCAGCAGGTGCTCGAGACGGCGCTGGCCGGGTCCCAGGCGCGGCAGGCCAAGGTGGTGATCCTGGACATCACGGGCGTGGCGCAGGTCGACTGTGCGGTGGCGCAGGCGCTGATCAAGACGGCCAAGGCGCTGCAGCTCCTCGGGGCGAAGGCGGTGCTCTCGGGGATGCGGCCGGAGGTGGCCCGCGCGCTCATCGAGCAGAACGTCTATCTCGGGTCCATCGTGACGATGGGGACGCTGCAGAGCAGCATCGCCTATGCGCTGGGGCCGAACGGTCTCTCGGGGGCGTTCGGGCGGCGTCCGGGCGCGGCGCGGCCGGCCTGAAGCGAGCCGCGCTGCTGCGCGTCGAGCGCAGCAGCGCGGGCGGCGGCCGGGTGAAGCGCGCCGCGCTGCTGCGGGTCGAGCGCAGCAGCGCGGGCGCGGCCCGGGTCAGGGCGTGCTGCTCGGGTCGGCGGGATCGCTGCCGGAGTCCAGCTCATCGCCGTCGAGGAAGCCGTCGCTGTCGCGGTCGATGCCGGCGCGCGCGCCCGAGCCGGGCGGCGTGCACGTGTACGTCAGATCGTGGTGTGTCTGGGTGGCCAGCAGCCGGAGCACCCCGTCGCTGATGGGCGGGAGGATCTGCCGGTCGGTGAGGAACTGGCCGCCGCCGACGTAGAGGAACCCGACCTCGTGCAAGAAGCCCTGGGTCTTCGCCACGAGATCGCACTCCCCGAGGTCGGCGCGATCCATGAGCAGGTCGATGCGCGGCGCGACGACCGTCCCGTTCGAATGTTTGAGCGTCACCTGCTGGCCGACGATGGGCGCCATGTTGCTCTCGATGGCGAGCACGTAGGCCTCGAGCTGCCGGCGGATCACGTCGCCCGCCGGGGTGAAGGGGATGGCGTCCTCGTTGTTCGGGAACTGGTCGGAGAACCCGAACGCGGAGAAGAACCGGTACATCGTGTCGACGGTGCCGTTGTTCAGGATACCGAATCCGCGGATCTGGTCGCCCATGTGGTTGTTGTCGCGCGCGAGGAAGACGAACGGGATGTCCGGGAGGCCGAAGGCGCCGACCTTGGTATATACGTTGCGGAGCTGGGGTATCTTGAAGAGCTGCGACTGGAAGTCGAAGACGGAGCCGCCGCTCGTCCCGAAGAGGCCGGGGAAGTCGGCGCCCGGGTTCGCGTCGGGGTCGACGACGTGGCACCCGCCGCAGCTCGCGATCGAGTTGACCACGTCGCCGTTGAAGAAGTCCTTCCCCGCCTGCTGATCGGGCGTGAGCGAGTTGTCCAGGTTCCTGATCGGGTTAGGCGGGTAGGTGACCTGGAGCATGAAATCGGTGAAGGCTTCCATGTCCTGGGCGGCGATGGGCTCGCTGCGTCCGAGCAGGTCGGGGAACGCCACCTGGAACTGCCCGAACGCGGCCCGCTCGTCGAACGACCCCTCGTCCGGCTGGGCGCTCGGCTCGCTATAGCCCCCGGTGCGGTCGCCGCGCCAGTGCATCGGGCCGTGGTTGGCGAGGCCGCGCAGGCTCTGCGTCATCATCGGCCCCTTCATCGGGTGGAAGATCGGGTTCGTGATGGGCTGGTTGATGATGACGTCCTGGAGGCCGAACGGGAAGGGCCCCGGGTCCGCCACGACGGAGCCGTCCGGATTGCCGAGGTTCCAGGCCAGGTCGTCTTGATCGCCGAAGACGTGGCAGCTCGCGCAGGCCGAGTCTCCGTGGCTCGACGTGAGGGAGGCGTCGTAGAGGAAGCGCCGGCCGTCCACGATGCTGGCCGGCTCGGGGTTGTACATGGCAACGTGTCCCACCTCGGTCTTCGTCGTGGTGTTGATGATCGAGATGGAGTTGTCGAAGCGCGTGAGCACGTACAGGCGGCTCTTGGCCTCATCGAGGACGAGCCCGGTCGGCCCGCCGCCGCTCACCGGGATCTGGCTCGTGGTGCTCGGCACGAACGTGTCGCTCTCGAGCGCGGCGGTGTTGAAGACGCCGATCTTGCTCGAGCCGAGCGCGGCGACGTACAGCGTGGCGCCGTTGCTCGTGACGACCATCTCCTGGGGGAAGGCGAGGCTCTTCGCGTTCTCCGCGTTGGGGACCGGAGCGCAGCAGGTGCTGTAGTCGATGTGCTTGTTGAGGTGCCGCGGCGCGACGCTCCCCGGGCTGAGGACGGTGATCCGGCTCTCATGCAGGTGGCCGCGCGCGGTCTCGCCGGCGTAGATCCCGGGCCCCTCGAAGCTCTGCTGGCTGAAGGCCTCGGTGTTCGCGACGTAGACCTTCCCGTTCACCGGGTTGACGGTCATGTTGAAGAGGACCGTCCCGACGCCGGAGAAGAACCCCTGGGCGCCGCTGATCCACGCGGGCGGGTTCGCCGTGGCGTCGATGACGAAGACGTCCTTGTCGGGCAGCGAGAACCTCATCTGGTTGTCCCAGATCCCGCCCCGCTCGTCGTACCAGTGTCCGCCGTCATACTTCACGATGATGGCGGTCTCGGGCGCCGGCACTCCTTCGACGTTGGTGCTGGGGCCGGGCACGCCGTTTGGTCCGAAGCCGTCGGGGACCAGCGCCTCGTTCACGGTGGCCGTGCGGTTGCCGGAGTGGAACGCCGCGGCGTAAACGCGGGTGCCGTCCGGGGTCACGGCGAGGGCGCGGGGGGTGTCGCTGAAGAGGGTGATGATGTTGAGCGGATTACCCTCGAGGGACTGGCCGAGGTTGTTCGCGTCAAAGACCCAGACGTCGGCGCGGCCGACGCCGGGCGTCGTGAGCTGGGGGTCGATCGGGCTGTTCTGGCCGCGGTGTGCCGTCGTGATGAAGGCGCGGCCCCGTCCCGGGCCGGCGAACACGATATCGCGCGGCTCATCGCCCACGAGGAGGGTGCGCACGACGCGCCCGGTGTTCCCGCCGAGGCCGAGCTGGACGACGCTCACGCTGTCCGACAGGTGGTTCACGACCCAGACTTCGTTGTTGCTGCGCACGGCGACGGCCACCGGCTCGAGGCCGACCGATATCGACGCGCGGTGCTCCAGGCCGCTCGTGCCGATGCGGAACACCTCGAGGCGGTTATCGGGCGTGTTGACGGCGAAGAGCAGCTTTTTGTCAGGCGAGATGGCCAGCGGGCGGACCTGCCCGCTCTCGAAGGCCGTGAACGAGGGGGCCGCCAGCGCCGGAGCGCTGGAGAGTGATATTGCAGTCAAGGATGCGACGAGTGCGCCCAACGTCGCCCACCGTGAACCGGGCAGTCGAGTCATAGATGCCTCCGTAGGCGTCGCGCAGCTCCGCGGCCACACAACGCACAATCCAGAACTGTAAGTCCAGGTCGAACGATTGTTCAAGCATGCAATGAGGAAGGACATTATTTTTTCCCAAGGCCACGAATCCACGGCTGGGTCGCTGATGTAGGCTCGATAGAGGGGGTGCTCGGTACGGCGCGTCATCGCGGGTTTACGTGCGCGGCGAGGCGCGCCTCGGCCATCACGGCCGCGCGGCCGCTCGTTCCAATGGAAGTCACGGTTGGCTCGCTGACACATGAGCTCGACCTTCGCGCGGAGGACGGGAATCGACACGTGGAGGGATGTGCGCCCCTAGGCGGAGACGAGGTGAGGCCGCCCGTCGGCGCGCTCCGATCGGCCCAGGGTCGATGGTCGCCCGCGGCCGCGCGCCCGCGATGGAGCTGTCACGGCGCCGCCCGATTGGACCACGGCAGTGTAATTTTTGGGGGTGCCCGCTGTCGCCCTGCTGACCTGGAGAGCGGCCGCTCTCGGTCCTGCTCGGCGGGCCTTGTCGAGAGTCTGGTGCCTGCGCACCCACATGAGCGCCGGGGCGCGCAGGCGGCGTGCACGAAGGCATTGGATCCCGACGGAGGAGGCCGTAGCCTGGAGGGCTCGTATCGACCACCGGACCAGCCATCGACCGCCGCATCGAGGGCGGACGATCTGGCGACCATTGCGCGAGCCGGTAGAGATGGAGGAGTGATGAATAGCTTGAGCGTTGATTCTGTCGTCACCGACAGCTTCTTGATCGAGCCTGCGTTGAAGGACGGCACCCTGAGCGTCAAGCTCACGGGGAGGGGCGACATGGCGGCGGCCGCGCCGCTCAAGGAGTATGTCAAGGAGCTGGAGGCCGAGGTGACGAGGCTCTCGGTCGGCACCGTCGAGTTCGACGTGCGCGGCCTGGGCTTCATGAGCTCGAGCTGCATCAAGGCGTTCGTCGGCTTCATCTGCGGGCTCGTGGGCCACGGGCGGAAGTGCAGGATACGGTTCGTCACCGACCCGAGCCTCACGTGGCAGCGGCGGAGCCTGAAGCCCCTCGATCGGATGTGCCCGGAGCTTGTCTCGATCGCTGACGGATGATGTGACAGGCTGCGGCCATGACGACGAGGCGCCGGACGGTCGCGTTTCTGATCAACAACGTCGTCGGCGACTACCAATCCGAGCTGCGCGCCGGGGTCGAGCGGGCCGCCGAGGCGCACGACGTCAACCTCCTGACCGCCTTCGGCGAGCCGATCGCCGCGCGCGGGCCGGGCGAGGTGGACCGGAGCAGCTTCTATCACCTCGTCGGCGCGAGCAGGGTCGACGGCCTCATCGTCGCGTCGTCGACCCTCTGCTACCTCGCCGGGGTCGAGGGCATGCAGGCGTTCTGCGCGTCGTTCGCGCCGCTGCCGGTGTGCAGCATCGGGATGGCGATCCCCGGCGTGCCGAGCTTCATGATCGACAACGCCCTCGGGACCGAGCTCTCGGTCGCGCACATGGTCGACGACCACGGCTGCCGGCGTATCGCGTACATCGGCGGGCCGGCTGGCCACGAGGAGGCGGAGCTGCGCGCCGGAGGGTACCGGAGCGCGCTCGCGGCGCGGTCGATGCCTCATGACCCGCGCCTCTTCGCGCGCGGCGCGTTCACGATCCCGACCGGGCGCGACGCGATGCGGGCGATCCTGGATCGGGGGGTCGACTTCGACGCGGTCGTCTCCGCGAACGATCGGATGGCGCTCGGGGCGATCGACGCGCTCAAGGAGGAGGGGCGCCGCATCCCGGAGGACGTCATCGTGTGCGGCTTCGACGACGCCGGGATCGCGCGGTTCACGAAGCCGTCGCTGACCACCGTTCGCCAGCCCGTCAAGCGGCTCGGCGGGCTCGCCGTCAACGCGGTCCTGCGCATGATGGACGGCGAGGCGGCGCCGGCGCTGCAGCTCGTGCGGGTGGAGCTCACGCGGCGCGAGTCGTGCGGCTGCGGCTACCACTCGGGCGAGTCGCTCGCGCCGCCGCCTCCGTCGGCGCGGGGTCGTGCGCTCCCGCTCGCCGATCAGCGGGTGCCGCTGGAGCGCGCGCTGATGAGGGCGGTGGTGGTCCCGGCCGGCGCGCTCGACGGCTGGGCGGGCGATCTGCTCGCCGCGCTCGAGGCGGAGCTCGCCGGCCTGAAGGGCCGCTTCCTGCGCGCGCTCCAGGATCTGCTCGACGAGGCGAGGCGCGAGGGCGTGCTGCTCGACCAGTTCCAGGGCGTGATCTCGCTGCTGCGCGCGCGCGTCCACCCGCCGCCCGAGGACGGCGACGAGGCGGCCATGGCGGACGCGCTGGAGCAGCTCTGGCACGCGTCGCGCATCCTGATCGGGAGCGCGTCGGTGCACGTCGAGGGGCAGCAGCGGCTGAACGTGGAGCTCGCCGCGCTCGACGTGACCTACGGCGCGAGGGGCTTCGCGGCGTGCTTGAGCCTGCCGGTGCTCAAGGGCCTGCTGGCGTCGGAGCTGCCGCGGATGCAGTTCTCGCGCGTCGCGGTGTCGCTCTACGACGACGCCCAGCGCGCCACGATGAGGCCTCTGTTCCTGATGGAGCACGGCCGCGAGGTGGAGGTGCCGCCGGTGAGCTTCCCGTCCCAGCTCCTCGCGCCCCCTGGGTTCCTGGACGCCGCGGAGCGGAGGAGCGTTGTCGTGCTCCCGGTCGCCTTCGGCGACGTGGAGAAGTTCGGGGTCGCGGTGCTCGACGCGCAGGCGAACGAGATGATCTATGACGTCCTGCGCCTCCACCTCGGCTCCGCGGTCAAGGCCGCGTCGCTTCACCGGCAGGTCGTGCGGGAGGTGGAGCTGCGCGAGCGGCTGGAGCAGGAGAGGGTCCGCCAGGAGAGCCGCGTCGCGGCGCAGATCCAGACGACGCTCGTGCCGAAGCGGCTCTCGATCGAGGGGCTCGAGCTCTCGGCGATCATGAAGCCGGCCGTCGAGGTCGGCGGCGACTACTACGATGTCATTCCGACCTCCGGCGGGGGCGGGTGGCTTGGCATCGGAGATGTCGCGGGGCACGGCCTCGCGGCGGGCCTCATCATGCTGATGATCCAGAGCATGGTGTCGGCGCTGACGTGCAATGACCCGGCTGCGAGCCCGGCGAGGGTCATCGCCGCGCTGAACAGGGCGATCTACAAGAACGTCCGCGACCGCCTGGATCGCGACGAGCACGCGACGCTCCTGTTGCTCCGGTACGAGCGCGGCGGGCGCGTGACGTTCGCTGGCGCGCACGATGACGTCATCGTGTGCTCCGCGCGAACGCGTCGCTGCGCCTGCATCCCGAGCTCTGGCGTCTGGATCGGGGCGCTGCCCGAGATCGGCGGCATGACGCGAGATGCCGAGTTCGTCCTGCAGGACGGGGACGTGCTCGTGCTCTACAGCGATGGGGTGACGGAGGCGCGCAGCGCGCAAAACGAGCAGCTCGGGCTGGAGCGGCTCTGCGCCGTCATCGAGGCTGTCCAGGCGTCGCCGGTCAGCGCGATCCGCGACCGGATCCTGGAGGAGGTCGAGGGCTGGTGTCCGAGCCCGGACGACGACATCACGATCGTCGTGGCGAGGTACCGCGCGCCCGGGTAGCCACCTGCGCATGGCGAGCGCGTCGGGTGCCGGGTGAGGAGGTCCCCGCCGCGGTGGACGGCGGCGGGGCGGAGCTGAGGGGCGCTCGCTGGCGTGGCGCAGCGGGGCGACAGCTCGCGTGGCGCAGCGGGGCGACAGCTCGCGTGGCGCAGCGGGGCGACAGATCGCGTGGTCGCGATCCCGCCGCCCCCCTGGCGGCCGCCACCCCTTTTGTCGCATCCGCCACCCCTGCGGCCCGCCAGTTCCCTGGATTCGCCGCCATATCCGCCTGGCACGCCGTTCGCGAAGAGGCTCCGGCATGCAGGCCACGGCGCTCACGTTCTCTCTGCTCGGGCTCGACGCGCACCCCATCCGCGTGGAGGTCGATTCGGGCCGCGGCCCGTCGTTCTTCCAGATGGTGGGCCTCGCCGAGGCGAGCGTCCGCGAGAGCCGCGTGCGCGTTCGCGCCGCGCTCCAGCAACTCGGCGTCGAGCTCGACGAATACGTCATCACCGTGAACCTCGCCCCGGCGGACCTCAAGAAGAGCGGCGGCGCCTACGACCTCGCGATCGCGATCGCCGCGCTCGCGGCGCTCGGCAAGGTCCCCTCCGAGGGTCTCGACCGGATTGGCCTGCTCGGCGAGCTCTCCCTGAGCGGCGCCGTGCGCCCGGTGCGCGGCGTCCTGCCGGCGCTGCGCGGCGCGGCGGAGCAGGGGATCCCGCGCGCGATCGTGCCGCAGGGCAACGCGCGCGAGGCCGCGAGCGTGGCTGGCGTCGACGTCTTCATCGCGGAGCACCTGAGCCAGGTGGTCGCGCACCTCCGCGGCAGCAGGCCGCTCCCCGGCGCCGGATCCATCGCCACCGCCGCCGCCGAGCCGAGCGCCGCGTCGGTGGACCTCGCCGAGGTCCGCGGCCAGCACGGGGCGCGACGCGCCCTCGAGATCTCGGCTGCCGGTGGGCACAACCTCATCATGATGGGTCCCCCGGGCAGCGGCAAAACCATGCTCGCCCGTCGACTGCCCACCATCTTGCCGCCGATGTCCTATGATGAGGCGCTCGACATCACCGCGATCCACTCGGTCGCCGGTCTGCTCTCGCCGGACAGGGGCCTTGTTACGACTCGCCCCTTTCGCGCCCCGCACCACACGGTGAGCGCCGCGGGGCTCGTGGGCGGCGGCGATCCGATCCGCCCGGGCGAGGTCTCGCTGGCCCACCATGGCTGCCTGTTCCTCGACGAGCTCCTCGAGTTCCGCCGCGGCGTCCTCGAGGCCCTCCGCGAGCCTCTCGAAGAGGGCACGGTGGCCCTCTGCCGCGCCCGGGCCCGCGTCGTCTTCCCCGCGCGCCCCATCCTGGTCGCCGCGATCAACCCCTGTCCGTGCGGCTTCCATGGCGACCGTGGGAATCGCTGCGTCTGCTCCCTCGACCGCGTCCGCGCGTATCGCGCCCGGCTGAGCGGGCCGCTGCTCGATCGCATCGATCTGCACATCGCCTTGCCCCCCGTCGACGTCGCGCACCTGTGCGCGCCGCTCCGCGCGACCGAGGGCGACGGCCGGCCGTCGCTCCACGCTGCCGAGAGCTCCGCGGCCGTGCGGGCGCGCGTGGTCGAGGCGCGGGCCGCGCAGCACGCGCGGTTCGAGGTGGGCGAGGTCGTCGCGACGCACAACGCCGGTCTCGGCCCGCGCGATCTCGCGCGCGTCGCCATGCCGGACGTCTCGGGCGCGCGCATGCTCGCGTCGGCCGTGGAGCGGCTCGGTCTCTCGGCGCGCGCGTATACCAAGGTGCTGCGGGTCGCCCGGACGCTCGCCGACATGGACAGGAGCGGCGCCGTACGGGCGGCGCACGTGGCCGAGGCGATCGGCGCGCGGCTCTTCGACCGCGAGGCCGCCTCCGGGCCGCCGCCCGCGGCCGCCGCAGCGGGCGCCTGAGCCCGCCGCGTGACCAAGGATCATTGCGCCGCAGCGATGCGGGCGCGATCGCGGCCGCCCCGACGGCCGCGCCGTATCGGCAGCTCGCGCGCTCGGGGGCGCGCACGCAAGACAGAGACGTAACGCAAGACAGGCACGTAACGCACGACAGACACGCAAGACAGGCACGTAACGCACGACAGACACGCACGACAGACACGCACGACAGACACGCACGACAGACATGTTCGACAAAGGAGAGACCAAGATGATGACCGAGATCGCCGAGAAGCTCCGCACCGTGAAGACCGTTGTTGGCGCCATCGAGAAGCAGTTCGGGAAAGGGGCGATCATGGCCTTGAGCGATGAGAGTGAGACCAGGGACATCGGCCTGATCCGGACCGGCTCGCTGTCGCTCGACGCGGCGCTCGGGATCGGCGGCTATCCGCGAGGGCGCATCGTGGAGATCTACGGCCCGGAGTCGTCGGGCAAGACGACCCTGACGCTCCACGCGATGCGGGAAGCGCAGCGCGCCGGCGGCGTCGCCGCGTTCATCGACGCCGAGCACGCGTTCGACGTCACGTACGCGCGCTCGATCGGCGTCGACATCGACCGGCTGCTCGTCTCGCAGCCGGACAACGGCGAGCAGGCGCTCGAGATCGTCGAGATGCTCGCGCGCTCGAGCGCCGTCGACGTGATCGTCGTCGACTCGGTGGCCGCGCTGACGCCCAAGGCCGAGATCGAGGGGGACATGGGCGAGTCGCACATGGGGCTCCAGGCGCGGCTGATGAGCCAGGCGCTCCGCAAGGTCACGGGCATATGCCACCGCACGGACACGACGCTCATCTTCATCAACCAGCTCCGGCAGAAGATCGGCGTCGTGTTCGGCAACCCCGAGGTGACCACCGGCGGCAACGCACTCAAGTTCTACGCGAGCGTGCGGCTCGACGTGCGGCGGGTGGGCCCGGTGAAGGTGAGCGACGAGGCCATAGGGTCGAGGACACGCGTTAAAGTGGTGAAGAACAAGCTGGCGCCGCCCTTCCGAGAAGCCGAGTTCGACATCCGCTGGGGATCCGGCATCGACGGAGCGGCGGACCTCATCGACTTCGCCTGCCAGCTCGGCGTGGTGGAGAAGAGCGGCGCGCACATGTCGTTCGGGGGCGAGCACATCGGGCAGGGGAGGGAGCGCGCCCGCGAGGCGCTGATAGGGAAACCGACCCTGGCGACGTCGCTCCGCGCCGCCGTCGACGCGGCGGCGCCGGCGCGGCCCGCGGGCAGCGCGGCGATGGATTCCTGAGCGAGACCCAGAGAGGGCGAGTCCGGCGACAGGGCGCCGCCGGACCCGCTCCTCGTCATCCACGACGACATGGCGCCTCACGAGGAACGACGCACCACGACAGGTAAACATAGAGAAGAACACGAACGACAGAAGACGGTACGGACGACAGAGACGACAGCAAACGACGACAGATGACGACGCTCGATCAAAGGGAGCACATCATGAACGAAGGTCTGAACAAGGTGATTCTCATGGGCAATCTCGGCTCGGACCCGGAGCTGCGCTACACCGGCAACGGCACGCCGGTGCTCCAGCTGCGCATGGCGACGAACGAGTCGTTCGTCGACAAGAACAAGGAGCCCAAGGAGCGCACCGAGTGGCACAACATCGTGTTCTGGGGCCAGCGCGCCGAGGCGCTCGCGAAGGTCCTGACCAAGGGAGACGGCGTGCTGATCGAGGGCGGGCTGCGCACGTCGAGCTACGAGAAGGACGGGGTCAGGCGCTACCGCACGGAGGTGATCGCGCGGGACCTCCGCTTCACCGGGCGGCGGCCCATGGGGCAGCCGCTGCCCGGGCCGGACGACGACGGCGAGCCGACGCAGCCCGGCGTGGGGGTGCCGAACACGGCGCGGCTCGGGAAGAACGGCGCGCGCGGGCGACCCGGGGAGGCGCCAGCGCTGGATGAGCTGCCGTACTGAGGCAAGCAGGCGGGGAGGGGAGCGGGAGCGAGGCGGCAGCCTTGAGCCGCCTCGCGGCGCTCCTCGCCCTCGCGGACCATCTCAGCTGACCAGGAGCGCGTGCCTCTCCAGGCGTGCCCCTCTGTCTCTCGTGCTCTTCCCCTCGCCCCTCACCACGCGCGCGCTGGCCCGGCGCTCCTATCGCAGCGCGGCTGCAGTGGGAATGATAAAATCCATGGAGTGTAGCTGGAATCCAGCAGAATCAGTGTCCGGATTCGAGCTTCCCCCCGGCCGCTTCCTGGAGGCGCCCGCGCGTGGCGTCTGCCGCATGGACGCTCGAATCAATGGAGTGTGGCATTTATGCATGGGTCGACGTGATCCGGCAATGCGGCCGGGGCGCTGATATGTACGACATGAACCCAGAAAAACGATGCACGAGCTGAATAATGGGGGCGAGGCGGGTTGACGGTGGCCCGGTATAGGCGGTAGATGTTGGATGCTAGGCTCGACCCGACCAGGTGCCACTTTCTGGTTTTGACCGATCGACCTCCTGGATCGAATCTGTTCGGCCTGCGGAACGGCAACGCTTAACCGTCAACCGAGGTAACTGATGCTCAGCAATATGGCTCGTTTTCTGATGGTATCTGCTGCTGCTTCTCTCGTGGCGCTCGGCTCCGCTCCGGCCGAAGCGTGCAGTGATGTCGCGGACGCGGCGCTCGACATCATCACGGCCGGAACAACGGTCTCCAACGGCGCTCCGTTCTTCACGCGCGCCATGAGGGATCAGTCGGGGTACACGGGCACCGACATCGCCGTGCTCTGGGGCTCGACCAGCCCGAATTCCCATGTCTACTACGACAACATCATCGCAGAGCACTATTTCACGCATGTCACGAACGTCGCCGATATCGCCGCTGGCGACCTCCTGGCCATCGACCAGGTGGTCAACTCGTCGGGCGTCGTCACGTACAGCGGCCACGCCGCGATCGTCACGGGTCCGGCGACGCAGATCTCGCCGGCCCTGAGCCCGGCGTATGCCAGCACGAAGCAGTATGCCGTGCCGATCGCCGACGCGACCTCCTCGTCCCACGGCTGCAGCGTCAGCTATCCGGACAGCCGCTGGTCGGGGGCGTGCAACGGAGGCACGTTCGCGGCCGGGACCGGTACGGCTTACATGCGCCTCTACACGGATCTCTCAGGAAACCTGCTGGGCTACACCTGGAGCGTCACCTCGGGCGCTACCTACTATTCGCCCTCGACGCGCCCCTACGCGATCGGCAAGCTGACGTCCTGCTTGCCGCTCTCGTGATACCCTCTCCATCACCATGTCAGCGCGGTTCGCTGCGCGTCGGCGCGCGTCTCACTGCGCGTCGGCGCGCGCCCGCCGACCCCGGGCGCTCTCGATAGCTCACACATCCAGGACAGTGGCCGCTGCCGTGGCCGGACGCCGACGGCGAGCTGACGCGGCCCACGGCGGTGTGCCGACCAGCGCGTGACTCGCGAAGAACGGCGCGAGGGCGGCGGCCGGAGGTGCCCGTGCCGGATAAACTGCCGTAACGGGCGCGAGAAAGCGGAGCGAGGCGGCCGCCTGCTCCGCCTCGCGTCGCTCAGCAGTGCCGCCGTCCGAGCATGAAGGTGGGGAGGCGGGAAGATACCACCCGAGATCCCTTCCTGTTCCCCATCATCCTGGGAAATCTCTCCGTGCCAGCGACAGCCCCGCATCGTGCTCGGCGCCCGTCACCACGGCCCGCCCCGGCGCGCCGGTCCCCCGCTGCTGCTCACCCGGAGCGCGCCGATGATCGGGAGCGCGTGCCTCGCCTTGGTGCGCTCGTGGTGGCCGCGCGCTTCCTGGACGCGCTCCTCGCGGCCGCGCTTTCCCTGGGCGCGCTCTCGGTAGCCGCGCGCTTGCTGGGCGCGCTCTCGGTGGCCGCGCTCTTCGTGCGCGCCGTCGCGCTGCCCGCGCGCCTCGCCGTCCGCCGTCCCTGGGCGCGCACCTCGGATGAGCTGCTCTTCTTCTTGATGGCGGCTCGCTCCTCCGGGCTCCGCGCCGCCTGCTCGGCCTTGCGCCGGGCCTCCTCTCGGTCGACCTCGACCCCTCCGTTCCTGCTCGCCGGCTTCTTGCGGCAGCTTCCCTGCTCGTGCGGTTGCTTGCCGGGGACCGGCTCGTAGCCGGGCCAGCAGCGCGAATCCTTTTCGTAAGGACGGCTCGGTCGCTTCGTCATCGTGGACCTCCTGTCGATCGCACCGTCACCTGGAGCCCTGCGCGCCACCGTCAACCGCGCCCGGTCGCCCGGACGTCCTGGCCGCCATCTCCACGGCCGCGCAACTCGGCTCCGGCCTTCAGCGTGTGTGGAGTGCTGCTGGATTCCAGCAGAACCAATCTCCGGGATCGCCCGATCGATGAGCCGCTCCCCCTCGGAGATGTTGGCGCAGGGCGTCAGCCGCGTGATGGCCGAGACGGTGAGTCGAGGCCTCGTGCAAACGGTGGACACTGTCCGGCAGTGCCATCCGAAGAGCTCTTGTGTCCCACATGAGCCTATCAAAATGAGTCTTTGAATCGAGTTCTGCCAGAAGTGTGTTGACGGAAGCCGTGTATAGGAAGTAAACGTTGGATGCTAGGCTCGACCCGACCAGGTGCGATTCTCTGGCTACGACCGATCGAACACCTTTACCGAATCTGCTCGGCCTGCGGAACTGCAACGTAGTAACCGTCAACCGAGGTAATTCATGCTCAGCAATGTGGCTCGTCTCCTGATGGCGTCTGCTGCTGTTTCTCTCGTTGCGTTCGGCTCCGCCCCCGCGGATGCGTGCTCCGGTATCTCTGCCGCCGCGAGCGCTCTCATCGCCGATACGACGCCGTTGGGGAGCGGCGCTGTGTTCTTCACGGCGGCCCAGAAGTCGGCGTTCGGGTACACGAGCACGGATATCGCCGTCCTCTGGGGCTCGACCAGCCCGAACTCGGCGCAGTACTACTCGAACTTCACCGCCGGGAACCACGTCACGAAGATCACGAATGTCAGCAACATCGCGGCGGGCGACGTTCTCGTCATCGGCCCGGCGGGGACGTACACCGGGCACACCGCGATCGTCACGGGCGCGGCGACGCAGGTCTTGCCCGCG
The DNA here is from genome assembly GCF_051530195.1 of Sorangium sp. So ce321. Taxonomy (NCBI): domain Bacteria; kingdom Pseudomonadati; phylum Myxococcota; order Polyangiales; family Polyangiaceae; genus Sorangium; species Sorangium sp. So ce321. The sequence goes on from NZ_CP150329.1 coordinate 4,081,435, forward strand.
TTGAACCCGACTTTCTCGAACACGAATCAGTGGGCGGTGCCGATCGCCGACTCCACCACCTCGACCCACGGCTGCAGCGTCAGCTACCCCGATAGCCGGTGCGTCGGCGGCATCTTCACGGCGGGGGAGGGGACGGCTTTCATGCGCCTCTACAGCGATCTCTCGGGCAGCCTGGTGGGCTACGGCTACACCTGGAGCGTCACCTCGGGCGCCACATACTACCCGCCCGCGCCTGCGACCGGTTATACGGAGCGGCCCTACGTGATCGGCCGGCTGACGCCCTGCCCTCCGATCTGAGCGTCTCCTTGCGCTGAGCCGCCGCGCCCACGCGCGCGGCGGCTCGATCTCCGAACGATCCTGGAGGCGCGCGCCTCCAGGATCGCCTTCTCCTGCTCCAGCGACTACCGCATACCCTGCTTCTGATCTGGCGCGGGCACGCGGCAGAGCTGGGCGATGCCCTTTCCGCTCAGCCTCTCGCGCGTCAGCTCGAACTGCGGCACATACATGCAGAAGCGTCCGCTCTTCTCGGTCGCGATGCTCGCGCGCCGCGAGATCATCTCCTCGAGCTCCGAGCGGGACACGGCGGTGTCCGTCTTCAGCGTGTCCGTGACGCGCACGGCGGGCGCGTTCGGGCAGCTCATGGAGGCGGAGACCGTCAGGTTGGGCTTCACCTTCTCCTGGTCGCCGGCCCCCGTCCCGGCCTGGCTGCCACCCTGAGCGGCGCCGGCTTGCGCCTGGCTGCCGCCCTGGGCGGCGCCGGCCTGGGCCTGGCTGCCGCCAGTGTCGTGTCCGCGAGCCTGGGCGCCGCCCGCCTGAGCCTCGCTGCCACCTGTGTCGTGTCCGCGCGCCTGGGCGCCGCCGGCCGGGGCCTGGCTGCCGCCGGCGGTCCCCTGCGCTGCGCCGCCGGTCTGGCCCTGCGCGCCGGTGCCGCCTCGCCCCTGGCTGCCATCACCAGGCTGGCCGCCCGCAGGCGGCCGCGACTTGCTCGCCGCGGACTGCTCGATCCGGCCGTTCACGGACGCCGTGTACGTGCACCCGTCCTCGACCTCAAACGAGATCTGCTCCTGGAGCTTCATGGCCTGCTTCTTCTGGACCTGCCCCTGCTGCTGCGCGCGCTGCCCGCCGCTCGCGCCAGGCTGATTGCCCTTCTGCGCGCTGCCGCCCTGCTGCGCGCTGCCGCGCGCGCTGCCGCCTTGCGCCGCGCCCGGGGTGCCCGATTCGCGCTGCTGCGGCGGGCTCGTGCTGCCCGTCTGAGCGGCCGCGAGCGCTGGCACGGCCGCGAGCGCGCCCATGGCGAGCGCGAGATGAATGGACCGATTAAATTTCATATTACCCCCACCGTAGAACCTGCTTCAGGTCGTGTTCGCCGCCGTCCCGGGCCGAGCGCCCGCCTGGAATACCGATCACGTTGATCCACCGAGGAACGAACCGCCAAGCGCGCCAGGGACGCCAGGAATAGAGAGCATGGCGCCTTGATGTCCTGGAGGTCCAAACCTCAGTTTTTTTTCAGGCAGCTTCAACCCGGTTGTCGCTCTATGCGGCCTGCTCCCAGAATTTCCGCGACAGCGCGTCCTTGATCCACGCGAGGTGCCGCTGCTCATCGTCGTAGTTGCGCTCCACGATGACCCGCGCCTCGGTCGTGAGGCCCTCGTTCAGCGCCGCCTGGTACTGTCGGTTCGTTAGCTCCTCGTTGCCGCGCATCGCGAGGAGCGCGCTCTGGTCTCCCATGCTCGTGATCGCCGTGAACCCCTCGATGAGCTTGCCCTTGAGGTCGCGGGTCTGCGCCGGGATGCCACCGAGCGATGTCACCTGCCCGCTCAGATCCACCACGTGGCGCGTGTGGTCATCCCTGAACCTCGCGAGCATCTCCCTGATACGAGCGTGCTCGCACGCCTCGATGGCCTGGTCGTACGCGGCGACCGCGTCGCGATCGAGCTGGATGAGGTCGTTGAGCACCTCGATGACGTCCCTCGCCATATCGACACTCCTTCCGGGGGCGCGCACCGCACAGACCCCCCCGCCCACCACCTTGGGCAGCGCCGCGTGGACGCAAGCCACGGATCGCGGCGCTTCAGGTCGAGCTTGCAGCCGCCTCGCCGCGCTCGGCTCGACCGCCTCCAGAGGCGGCGGCCGGTAGAGGCCGCGGCCGGTAGAAGCGGCGGCCGGTAGAGCCCGCGGCCGGTAGAGCCCGCGGCAGGCGGCGATGGGCCGTCCGGCAGCCAGGACGGCCCGACGACCTGGGCCTGGCACGGACCGTGAACCCCGTCGGGAAACCCTGACGACTTCCGTGCACCGGCGCCACCAGCGCCGGCGCCACGGGAGACGGGATGTGCCCATGAAACGACCTCTTTGCCCCTCGATCCGCTCCGCGCTCGCGCTGCTCCTCGTCGCCGCCTCCACGGCGTGCGCCGAGGGGCTCGCGAACGCACCCAGCATCAACCGCGAATGGACCCCGGAGGACCGCGAGCAGGACGCCATCGCCAACGGCCCGAGCTCGTGCCCGAGGGAAGGTCAGGATCCGCTCGCGCCCCCCGGGGAACAACGCGCCATCTGCCCGCCGCCTGCCACGTCGACGCTCCCCAACCTCGCCGTCTCACCCTGACGGCGTGGCTCGCCCCACGGCCGCCGGACACGCGCGCAGAGAGGGGCCATGAAGTCCCCGCGAGCAGGGCAGTCCAGAGAGGCCCTGCTCGATCCCCCGGCCTGTGCGGATGTGCCCGCATGAGAACGGCAGAATGTCCCGACATGAGGCGATCTGCCTCATGCAGCGTGCGCCCTCCCTCGGGCGCATCCGCCCGCGCCCGCCAACGCCGGCATTCCCGCCTGCGCGCGCGGCGCCGGCGCTCCAGCCCCTACGGATCGATCGCGCCGGCCTCCGGCGTCGCGCCTGCTCCAGAGGGGCGGCTCCGCGGCTCGCGCGGCTCATGCGGCTCGTTGACGGCGCGCTCGCAGGATCCTGCGGCGGCGGCGTCGGTCGTGAGCGGGTCGCTCCGGCGATGCTGTGGCGCGATCGGGATCGTGATCGGCTCCTCGATGAGCTCCGGCGTGAGCGCGCCGCGGGCGGGGGCGAAGTACGGCTCGCCGGGCCCGCGGGCCTCCGCCACCTTCCACGCGCGCGGCACCCTCCTCAGCCCGACCGGGTAGAAGGTGAGCCCCGCGGGGTGGACGTGGATGCGCAGGAAGTTCTTGTAGTCCTCGATGCGGAGCGCCGAGAACGCCTCATTGCCGTGCCGCCGCGCGACGTTGAGCGAGATCAGGAGATAGGCACCCATGAGCGTCGAGCCGATCGCGGCGCCGGTCAGGCCGACGAAGAGCGTCACGCCGAGGATGCTCCACAGACAATGGAGGCTCCCGACATCGACGCGGAGCAGCGCGCCGCCGAGGTAGGTGAGCCCCAGCGCGGCCCCGAGGTGGGCGCAGGCGTGGAGCGAGCCGGCGAGCCGGCGATACCAGACCCGGTGCGTGTCGGTGAAGACGATGAAGAGGAGCAGGACGATGAGGACCCACGCCACGGCGCCCGGCCCGGGGCGCGGCAGCGTGAGGGAAGAGAGCATGTAGACGAAGGCGGCGGCGGGCCAGAAGCCGAGGTTGTATCGAGCGAACAGGAGGTTGCGCCAGGTGAGCCGTCGCGACTCCGACTCTGATGGAAACGAGGTCTTCAGGGTATAGATGCGCTGGTCCACGCCCGCGCCGGAGCGGACCTCCGTGACCGGCTCGCCGTGGGTCGGGTGGAGGAACGCGCCGCCGCCCCCGGCGATGATGTTCTGCCGGCCGTCCGCGGACTCGTGGCGGCGGTAGTGGTGAAGATCGCCGGCGATGCGGGCGACGACCTCGACCCCGGGCCGCGCTTCGGCGAGCTGCTTCTCGAAGAACGCGAGGTTGCTCTGGAGATCGGGGTTGTAGATGGCGCCCTTCACCCAGTCCGGCTCGGCGGTGCAGAGGACCACGCGGTCTCCGTCGCGCATCTCGTGCCTCGCCAGACGGCAGAAATACTCGATCTGCGGCTGGTCGATGTCGGCCTCGAGCTGGATATCCACGCCGAGCAGCCAGAAGCCGTGAGGGAGCTTCAGCGCGAAGTAGCTCCGCGACTGGAGCGTCTTCCACGCGCCGAGCGTGCGCTTCTGGCCGAAGAGACGCATGAAGCTCATGAGCCCGTCGTACCAGTCGTGGTTGCCCGGGATCGCGAACAGGTGCGGCGGCTCCTTGATGTCGGCCTTCGGGAGCGCGGCCGCGTAGGGCTCGACGAGGCGCGTCCAGTACGCCTGCCGCGTGGCCGAGGGGTACACCTGGTCCCCGCCCATGATCAGCACCTCTCCACGCCTCGTCTCCCGCCCGCCGAGCGAGAGCGACGGCCGGGCGAGCAGGCTCGCGATCGCGTACGTCGGGTTGAAGCCATCACCGGTGTCGGCCACGTAGTCGACCCAGAGCTCGTCGCGCGTGGCGCCGTTTCGGACGGCATAGTCGAAGGGCGGCTGAGGCCCCGCGATCGCCTCGAGAAGCCGGAAGTCGCCGCGCGCGCCCATCAGGCGCGAGACGATCATGTCGAGCGCGGAGCGGGCGAGCTGGAACGGGCTGTACCAGGTCGTCATGACGCTCCGCTGGAGCGCCTCGAGCTGTTCGCGATCCGGGCGATCGGTCATCCGTTTCCTCCCCTCACGGGAGATTATCACCAGAGGAGCGCCGCGTCCCCATCGCGCCGAGCGCTTCTGGCGCGCGCGGCGTCGTAGTGGGCACTGACGCCATGCAATTCCACGTGGGTAGGCTGATCGGCCCTGTTCATCTCCGCGTCGCCGACCTGGAGCAGAGCAAGCGCTTCTACCGTGCGGTGCTGCGGGCGCTCGGGCGCGATCCGATTCAGGAGGGGCCGGACTACTTCACCGCGGACGAGCTGTTCGTCTCGCCGAGCGACGGCGGGCCGGTGTCGCGCGTGCACCTCGCCTTCCAGACGGCGGATCGGGAGCAGGTGCACCGCTTCCACGAGGCGGCGCTCGCGGCGGGAGGCCGTGACAACGGCGCTCCCGGGGAGCGGCATTATCACCCGGGGTATTACGGGGCCTTCGTGCTCGATCCAGACGGGAACAACATCGAGGCCGTCCACCACGGGCCGTCGCAGCGGTCGCAGCGGTCGCAGCGGTCGGCGGCGTCGGTGGTGATCACGGCCGGGTCCTGAGAGGGCCGCTGTCGGGGCGGTGCGCCCCCTCGGGGAGCCGCGCGGGTGGGGGTGGGCGGACCGGGCGGGCGGACCGAACCACGGTGGGGGCGGGCGGACCGAACCACGGTGGGGGGCCGGCGGACCGCGGCGGCGGACCGAACCACGGTGGGGGCCGGCGGCGGACCGAACCACGGTGGGGGCCGACGCCGTGAGGGCCGGCGGACCGAACCACGGTGCGGGCTCACGAAGGCGGACCGAACCACGGTGGGGGGCCGGCGCGGCGGGGGCCGGCGCGTGCGGGCGGACCGAACCACGGTGGGGGCCGGCGGACCGCGGCGGCGGACCGAACCACGGTGCGGGCTCACGAAGGCGGACCGAACCACGGTGCGGGCCGACGCCGTGAGGGCCGGCGGACCGAACCACGGTGCGGGCTCACGACGGTGCGTGCCCACGGGCTCACGCTACCGACGGAAGCGGCGCGCTCAGGCGCCGTCCTTGAGGCAGCCAGCGAGCTCGCTGAGGAGCTTGTCGGCCGCCTCCAGCCCGCTCGTGAAGACCTCGCCATCCCTGGCCCGACGGGACAGCCTCATGTCGGGCGAGAGCCGGTAAGGCGAGCCCTTCGGCTGGACCAGCCTGAGCACCTTGGCGTGATCGAGCGGCGTGTCCTCGCGCAGGTGCAGCGTGACCCCCTTCGCGCTCGCCTCGCAGGCGAGCGCCTTCAACCGCCGCAGCTCGGTCTTGAGCCGCATGAGGTGGACGAACCGGCGCGCCTCGATCGGCGGCGGGCCGAAGCGGTCCTCCATCTCGACGGCGAGGTCCTGCACGTCCTCGGCCCCGCCAGCGCCAGCGAACCGCTTGTACAGGGAGAGGCGTACGCCAACGTCGGAAATGTACTCCTCTGGCAGAAGCGCGTCGGCGTCGAACGAGAGCTCAGTGTCGACGTCGTGAACCACGGGCTCGCCGCGCAGCTCGTGCACCGCCTCGTCGAGCATCTGGCAGAAGAGCTCGAAGCCAACCTGGGCGACCGTGCCGCTCTGCTCGGCGCCGAGGAGGTCGCCGGAGCCGCGCAGCTCCAGGTCGAGCGAGGCGACCTGGAAGCCGGAGCCGAGCTCGGTGTGGCGCTCGAGGGCCTCGATGCGGGCGCGGGCCTCGTCGGTCATGGCGTTCGGGGGCGGGACGATGAGGTAGCAGTAGGCCCGCTCCTTGGCTCGGCCGACGCGGCCGCGGAGCTGGTAGAGCTGCGAGAGGCCGAACATGTCGGCGCGGTCGATGAGGATGGTGTTGGCGCGGGGGATGTCGAGACCGCTCTCGATGATGGCGGTGGCGCAGAGGACGTCGTAGCGCCCCTCGACGAAGTCGATCATGGCCTGCTCGAGGTTCTGCTCGCTCATCTGGCCGTGCGCGACGCAGATGCGGGCACTCGGGACGAGCTCGGCGAGGCGGGCGGCGCGCTCGTAGAGGCCCTCGACGCGGTTGTAGACATAGAAGACCTGGCCGCCGCGGCCGAGCTCGCGCAGGACCGCCTCGCGGAGGACGGCCTCGTCGTGGCGCGTGACGACGGTGCGGATGGCGCGCCGATCGACCGGGGGGGTGGTGATGATCGACATGTCGCGGAGGCCGGAGACCGCCATCTGGAGGGTGCGGGGGATGGGGGTAGCCGAGAGCGTGAGGACGTCGACGTTGGTCTTGAGGGCCTTGATGCGCTCCTTGTGGGTGACGCCGAAGCGTTGCTCCTCGTCGACGACGAGCAGGCCGAGCCGCTTGAAGTGGATGTCCTTCGAGAGCAGGCGGTGCGTGCCGATCACGATGTCGACGCTGCCGTCCCGGAGGCCGCGGGACACCTCGTCCTGCTCCTGCTTGGTCTGGAAGCGGGACATGGCGCGGACCTCGATGGGGTAGGAGGCCATGCGGGACTTGAAGCTGAGGTAGTGCTGCTGCGCGAGCACCGTGGTTGGGCAGAGCACGGCGACCTGCCTGCCCGCGTTGGCGGCGCGGAAGGCGGCGCGGATGGCAACCTCGGTCTTCCCGAACCCGACGTCGCCGCAGACGAGGCGGTCCATGGGACGGCCGGACTCGAGGTCGGCCGCGACCTCGGTGATGGCCCGGGCCTGGTCGGGCGTCTCGTCGAATGGGAAGGTCGCCTCGAAGGCGCTGTAGTCGTCGTCCGGCGGCGAGATGGGCTCGGCGGTGGCGGCGCGGCGCTCGGCGTAGAGGCGCAGGAGCTCGTCAGCCATCTTGCGGACGCTCTTCTCGACCCGCGCCTTGGTCTTGGCGAACGTCTGCCCGCCGAGCCGGTCGAGCTTGGGGGAGCCCTCGCCGCCGCTGAATTTCTGGATCTGGTTCAGGCGGTAGACCGGCAGGTAGAGCTTGTCGCCCCCGGCGTACTCCACGGCGATGAGATCGACCGTGGTTGAGCCGACCTGCTTGTGGACGAGGCCGAGATACCGGCCGATGCCGTGATTGACGTGGACGACGTAGTCTCCGACGCCCAGGTTCCGGAGGTCCTCGAGGAACGCCTGGGACGGCTTCGTGGAGGACGCAGCGGCGCGGGCGGCGCGGCGGTGGGCGCGAGCACCGAAGATCTCCTCCTCGGTGACGAGCGCGATCCCCTCCGCCGGAGCGATGACGCCGCGCGCGAGGAAGCCCACCACAACGAAGGCCGTGTCGCGCGGCGCCGCCGAGCTGCTGCCTTCGAGGAAGGCGGGGTCGAACGGACCCAGGTTGGCCTTCACGCGCACATCGCGGTGGCGGAGCAGGGTGACCAGCCGCTCAACCTGGGTCTGGGCGCGCGCCGCGATGAGCACCCGCAGGCCCGCTTCCTGCCAGGCAACCACGCGGCGGACGAGGGGGTCGAGGGCGCCGTGCTTGCCGCGTGAGGCACGGGCCGCCTTGATGGCGCGCTCCAGGTCCGACTGGTCGCGCGTGGCGAGCGAGGGGGCGTCCTCGGGGACGACCTCGAAGCGCTCCAGCGAGCCCGGGTCCTCCGCGGCGCCCTCAACCCCGGTGCGGTGCAGCGCAACCACGGTGCGCGCGCCGAGCCAGGAGGCGACGTGCGCCTCGTCATCGTAGAAGGCGCCGAGCGGGAAGTGCGGCTCGCGATCCTTGTGGCTCCGGTCGGCGGCGGCGCGACCGAGCTCGTCACGCAGGGCGGCGGTGAGGGAGGCCGGGTCCTCGAGGACGACGAGCGCGTCGCCCGGCAGGTACGAGGCGAAGGAGGCGAGGTCGACGTAGGCTGGCAGGTAGCCCTCGGCCCCGAAGAAGGCGCGGCCGCTGGCAACGTCGTCGACGAGGGCCCGCGCCTTCGTTGACGGGAAGTCGATGGCGTCGCATGCGGCGCGAACGCGCTGGCGAGCGCGCTCGACGTTTTCAGGCGTGAGGATTGCCTCGCGCGCCGGCGGGAGCCAGACCTCCTTCACGTCCGCGACCGTGCGCTGGTCGTCGGGGTTGAAGGTCTTGATCGACGCGATGATGTCGCCGTAGAAGTCGATGCGCACTGGGAGCTCGGCGGACGGGGCCCAGACGTCGAGCAGGGCGCCGCGCACGGCGAACGAGCCGGGGTCTTCCACGAGGGGGCTGCGAACGTAGCCGGAGGCGCCGAGGCGGGCGGAGAGCGCGTCGCGATCCATCTCCTGCTCGGCGATGACGAGCTCGGCGTGCTCGGTGATCTCGTCCTTGGGGACGACCTTGCGGGCGAGCGCGGCGATGGGGCAGACGAGGACCAACCACGGTAGGTCCATGCCGAGGTGGAAGAGCGTGGCCAGGCGAGTCTGGGCGCCGCGGCGATCCGGGTTGACGTCCGCGTACGGGCTGGCCTCGTTCGGCATGTAGAGAAGGACACTGCCGAAGGCGCTGGCACCGGCGGCCTCGGCGGCGTCGGCGTCCCGAGCGGCGAGCAGGAACGAGGCGTCCGCCGCGAGAGCCCGGGCGCTGTCGACATCGGGGGTGAAGGCGACGATGCGGCGGCCGGGCGCGGCAGCAAGGAGGCGACGGATGACGAGGGCGCCGGCCGAGCCGGCGGCGCCCGTCACGTGGAGCGTGCCAGGTGGCGCGGCGGCGAGCTCTGCGGCGATATCACGGGGCGTGACGACGCGGCGGTCCGCGGGGAGGTCGAACGACGGGAGCGGCTCGTGGTCGGTCGGTGCGGACGCGGGTGCGCCGCTCCCGTCGGTGTCGTTCGAGGCGAGCTCGTCGAGGTTGCGTGCGAGCTCGCCCATGGTGGCGGTCAGCGGGGAGCTCGAGGCGGCGAGGAGGGGGCGCTCGGGAGGCATCGGCGCAGCGCGGTCTAGCATGGGGAGGGGGGTCGTGAGGCGTGAGCCGACCGTGCTGGGCGCGCGAACCTTGGACGCGTGAACCTGGGTGCTGGCGCGGGCGCGCGAACCTGGGAGACCACCGCGGGCGCGTGAACCTGGGAGGCCACCGGATCGGCGCCGAGGGACGTCGACCCCGACCCCGAGCCAGCCCGTCGACCCGGCCCGTTGGGCCCAGCGCGCCCCTCGCCTCGAACCGACCGAGGTTGGGAGCCGCCGCCGAGGTTGCGGGCCGCCGCCGCGAGCCACCCCGCCGAGATTGCGAGCCGCCCCGCCTGGTGCGTGAGCCGCGGGTCACGAGGAGGTTGGTCTACGAGCTTGGGACCCAGGTGCCGTGGAACCCCGCGGGGACGCGGACGGGGAGGTGGGCCTCGGCGGTCGGGTCGGCCTCGAGGTTGGCGGCGTCGAGGATCGCGAGGTAGCTCGGGCTGCGACCGCGAGTGCCCGTGAAAGCCATCAGGTAACCATCGTCCCCGGTGTCAGCCGTGCCGCCGCAAGGTCGGGGCACGAATATCGGCTCGCCGCATGTGTGTCCCGCCGGGAAACGATGGACAGTCCGAGTTGCTCCGTGGCGCAGATCGTACTTGTAGTTCTCACTCTGGTCCGCCTTTCTTTAGGCCAGTATCGGCTGTCCGCGGCACGTTCCTCGCGATCCTGCGTTTCCAGCTAGGGGCCAGACCGGACCGGGGCCAGACCGGACCGTGGTTGCGCCGACCCCAAGGGGCCAGACCGGACCGTGGTTGCGCCGACCCCACGACCGCCGCGATCCGGGTCCAGCCGTGCCGCCGCGCCACGGCCCTCCGCTCTGGCCCGACCGTAGCTATGCCAAGCTTTCAGCTTTCAACCTGACGTCAGCCCGACCTGGCTCGTGTATCTCATCGTCTCATGGGAACTGGTCCTCGCGACGCGTCTATGCTGCTACGAGCTCCCCGTCGTTGACGACAGCTCCGTGAAATACATGCATCCACCATGTCCCTGCTGGAAAGACTGCGCTGCGTACGCCGCCTCGCCAGTGCTGCAGTGATTGCCGATAGGCGGTCTGAAATGCATGCCTGGCAGCAATAGCAGCCTTTCGTTCCTCCGTATGCCCTCGACCCACCGCAAACGTCGGATTGAGCTCGCGAAGCGGCTCGATGCTCGTCGCGCGTTCGTAGGGTGAAACCTCGCACGCGCGAGCTGCGCCGAGGAAGTCCAATCTATTCCGTTGTGCGGTCGCATGAGCTTGCTGCTCGTACTGCTCGAGCTTGTGTGTTATCTCTCGGCGAAAACCGTCGGCGTCGATAGCTTGAATAGACGGCGGAAGCGTGATCGGAAGTGCGGCCTCTTCGGGCCACTGGCGGTTCTTCGGGTCGAAATATGCCTCAGGGCGTTTCGCGTGCAGTGTGCCGCTGCCGAGCTCGTCTGCGCGCGTCTTCGCTCCCGGCCATTCGTGCGCATGCTGTACGAGGCCAGCGGTTACTGGATTCGCGAGGGTATAAGCTATCTTTTCCACCAGAGCATCTCGTGTCGCCAGGTGCACCACGCTCGCTGCCCCAGGGGCCCACATCGGACCCTCCCACGCGCGCAGAACCTTGGTTCCGAGCGCGACAAGGCGATGGAACTGCTGAAGAAAGCGCGGAAGCTGGCCTTGGGTATCGGTAACGACCAGATGAAGGTGTGTGGACATCACGCAGAGCGCGTGCACGAGAATACCATGGCGGCGAGCTGATACAGCCAAAGTGTAAATGACGAGCCGTGTGATGGCTGAATCGGGACGCAAGAGGAAATGCCTTCGCAGGACGCGGCGTGTGAGGAGATAGGTAGCGCCGGGGATGATTGCGCGGGGCTGGCTCATGGTCAGACGGGAGATTTCAAGCGCTGTGCCAGACCAAAGAGAGCTGATTTTCGTGGATCTCGACGTCCGCGTCGGTGACGGCCGCCACCCTCTCCGCCACCTTCGCCGACCAAGGCTTGTTGTGCCCCGCAGATCAGGCATGTCGTCGCGCCGCGGCTGTCTAACGTTAGTTGTCGGTCCCGCGAGGTGTGTCGGTCCCGCGACGTGCCGCTGCTGCCGCTGCCCGGGGTAGCCGTTGCCAACCTGGGTCAGGTTGCTGCCGTTGCCAACCTGGGTCAGGTTGCTGGTGCTCCTTTACAGGCGGACTCCGCCCCCCAGCGATGCCCCCCAGACGGTCGCACCGCGTTGTCCCGCGAGGCCGAACGGCGCATCCAGATTGATGGCAACCTGGGAGCGAACGAACGCCGATTCGAAGTCTGCGTTCGCATACAAGCTCGCCGCCCATTGCGAGAAATCTCGCCCGGCGAGCGGCGCCGATTGCGTGAACAACTGCAGCCGCAGCCCGGGCGTCAGTGGCCCCATCCTGACGCCGGCGTATGCGGCGGCCGCGACCGCCAGCCGCGACGGATTGGAGTTCACGGAAACGAGCACGGCGGGGTCCAGCTCGGCGCCAGCGACCACAGGCTTCCACAGCTCCGTCCTGCTGCGGAGCAACAGCGCGATCGGGATCGCGTTCGGCGCCCACATCCAGCAATCCGCGAAACCGCGCGCGGCCGTTGCGACCGCATAATTGTACTCGACGTCCGTGTTCTCCGGGATCGTGCCGGGAAACGTCGTCACCGGCGGCGCAACCCCTAACCCGGCGTAGATCGAGCGCTTTCGCTCCTCGAGCAGCGCCGCCTGTACGCTCACGAACGGATTCCCGAAGCGAAATGACGAGCGCCGCGCCTCGCCCTCAACCTGAAACGTGGTCCAGGCCGAGGTCACGTCCGTGGTTGCGCTCAGCCAGCGGGTCAGGCGAATGCCCGCCGCGACCTGGGGAGCGACATGGATCGTCGCCAGCTCCCGGTGCTGCGGCGAGGCTGAAAAGATGCCGTATACAGCAACATAACCTCGGTCCGCAGGTCGCATCGGCATGTCGCCTGTCCCCTGCGCCCAGGTTGGCGTCGGCGCGAGCGCTCCACCGGTGGCGACCGCGGCGAACGCGAGTGCGCGCGCTCTTCCGCTCACTTCGTCCTCCGGAACTTCTGTACGCCGCGGCCCCTCAGGCTGGTCACGTACACGCTTCCGTCCTGCCCCACCGCGATCCCGTGCCCCCAGTCGAGCTCCCCGGGGCCGTCACCGGACGTGCTCCAGCGGTCCACGATCTCCCCATCGAGGTTGAGCCGCAGCACATGCCCTCGCGGCCGCTCCGGATCCTGGTCCCCCCCATCGACCACGTACACATGCCGGTCGGGCCCGAACGTGATGGCCCATGGCCGCCCCAGCGCGGCGCTCTTCCACTGCGCAAGGTAGCGGCCGTCCGCGTCGAAGACCTGGACGCGCGCGTTCTCCCGGTCCGCCACGTAAACCCGTCCCTCGTCGTCCGTGACGATGCCGTGGGGCGTGTCGAATTGCCCTCGCCCGAAGCCCTTCTCGCCCCACTCCATCAGGAACTCGCCGCTCTCGGAGAAGCGCGCGATGCGCGCGTGGTTGTAGCCGTCCGCCACGTAGACGTCTCCGTCCAGGCCGAAGGCCACGTTCGTGGGTCGGTCGAGCTGCTCCGGGCTCGTCGCGCACCCGATCCCCACGAGCGGCACGAGGAGCCACGCGCCCCCGCGCATCATGGCTCCTCGCCGAGGGTCATGACCACGTTCCCCTCCGCCGTCAGCTTGAACACCCGGTTCTGCTCGGAGTCCGTGACCCACACGAAGTCGATTCGATCGACCTCGATCCCGTGGGGATACATGAACAGCCCCTCTCCCCACGCGTCGAGCAGCTCCCCGGTTTCCGGATCGAAGACCAGGATGGTCGGTTCGGTGATCGGCGCGTCGTTTCCTGACGTACGCCCGGCCGCGTGGCTGACCAGCACGCGCCCACGCGCGTCGACCGCGACGTCGAGCGCTGGGCCAAACACCATCCCCTCAGGGATACGTGGCCAGCCGTCCACCACCTCGTAGGGGCCCGAGGGCGCGTCGTCCTTTGCAGGTGGCCGCGACGTGCACGCTCCCGCGACCGCGCCCGCGGCGAGCGCGAGGCGCAGCAACCGGACGCGCCCGGCGCGGTGGGCTCCGAACCGAGCCGGATCGTGGCGAAGCAATCCCATACCGGACCAGGATAACAGTGTTATGCACGGGATGTCAACAGGGGAGCCGTGAACGTGAGAGGATTGTGGGCATGGGTGTGACGGACGCCGATGAGCCGGTCGCGCGCGTGTTTCAGGCGCTCTGCGAGGGCCGGCTGACGCGCGACGACCTGACCGCGCGCAAGATCGCCGCGTTCCTGGGCCAGACGACGATGGTGCTGTACCACCACTTCGGCTCGCTCGACGGATTCCTCATCCGCGTCGACGGCGCCGGGTGGCGGCGGCTCGCGGAGCTTCTGGAGGCGCGGGCGCGCGCCGGTGCTGACTTGCGGTCGCTCGCGGTGGGCTACGTCGAGTTCGCGCTGCGCCATCCGGATCTGTACTGGCTCATGGCCGAGCGCCGCTTCGACCGGGCTCGCCTGCGCGAGCAGGGGCGCCTGCGGCTCGCGCGCCCTCTCTGGGGCGCGTTCGTGGAACTGTTGCGCCGTTACGGCAGCGCACGACCGGCGGAGGACACCCATGTTCTCTTCGCGGGCCTCCACGGAATCGCGATGCTCACCCTGAGCGGGCGCGCCAACCTGGGCGAGGACGCCGCCAGTGCCGCCAACCTGGGAGGGCCCACCGCCAGTGCCGCCAACCCGGGAGGGCCCGCCGTGGGAGGACCCGCCGCCAGTACCGCCAACCTGGGTGAGGCTTTCGCCGCCGCCGCTGGCGCCAACCTGGGTGAGGCTTTTGAAGACCTCGCCACCCCAGACGAGGAGGCGGCCTTCGCCGCCGCGCGCCGCCTCGCCGAGCTCGTCCTCTCGGGCCATCCTCCGGCGCCTCTCGCCCCGCAGGCAAGCCACGACGACCTCGGACCCCGGCGCAGCACCTGAGCTGGACCAGCGCCCGCTCAGGCGACCCTGGCGCCGTCGGCCCGCGCGGCCGTCCGCGCGCGATACGCAGGGCGCCCGGTCCGCCGCCCGGGAGGAACGGGAAAGCCTGTCGAGGCGATCCTCCACGCCGGGCGCACCGCCCGCGCCGACCGTGCGGCGTGCGTCGGAGTCGCTCGAAACGACCGCAGCACATCGCGCCTCGCTGCTGGACCGGCCAGTGCATGTGGGGGCAATCGGCACGTCCTGCGAGCTCGCGGCATCTATCTCTGTTCGGAGGTGCTTATGCGCGCGCGATGCAGGATTGCTTTGTTGCTCAGCGGGGAGCTGCTCACGGCCGGCGCCGGATGTGGCAGCGACGAACCCGAGGTGCTCGGCGCAGCTCGGCTCGCGGCGACCGCGGGCGCCGACCGGGCCGTGCACTCTCCTGAGGCGCTCGGGGCCCAGAACGACGCCGCGATCGCAGCGAACGCAGACGCGAGCATCCTCGTCGTCACGTACACCGATCCGCGTGGCGCGCTCGCGAACCCGAGCAGCCTGTCCGGCGTCGCGCGCTCCGCCGACGGAGGCAGGACTTTCGCCGAGGTGCACGGCCCCGGCGGCGAGCCAGCGCTGCCCTCGGCCGCCGGCGGCCAGGTGCTCGGCGCGCCCCGCGTCGTCCACGACCCGCGGCGCGACCTGTTCGTGAGCTGCTCCACTTATGTCCGCCCCGCCGACGGCGTGCAGGGCCTCTGCATGCACGGCTCGAACCCCGGCAGCGCGGCCGGGACCTCCTGGTCCGCGCCGGTGGAGGTGGCCCCGGCGTTCGTTGCGGGGGAGCGCGCCGAGCAGGCCTCCGTCGACGTCAACACGGCGACCGGCCGGCTCGCCGTCACCTGGGTTCAGCGCGGCGGGGCATCTCCGAGGATCCTCTACAGCCACTCCGACGACCTCGGGCAGACCTGGTCGGCGGCGGAGGTGATCGCGCAGGCGCCGGCCGGCGGCGACCTCGACGGGCCGAGCGCGCGCATCCTCCCCGGGACGACCGACCGGGATTCGGTCGTCTACGCCGTCTTCCGATCCATCGAGCCGGGGAGCCGCGGGCGCAACATCGGCTGCCGCCGGTCGACCGACGGAGGCGTCACCTGGGAACCGCTCGTCCTCCTCGACGATACCGGCTACCCACCGGAAGATCAGGTCCCCGGCGTGGACCACGCCAGGCTCTCTCCGTCCATCGACATCGACCACACCACGCGGCAGGTCTACGTCGTCTACCAGCGGAGCGGCGACCGAGGGACGGGGGATGTCGCCCTCCGCTCCTTCACGGAGCGATGCGTCTCCGGCCGCGCCGTCCTGCTCAACAGCGACCCGGGGCGCGATCGAGCCCAGTTTTTCCCCGTCGTCGCCGTCGACCGATCGACCGGCACCGCGCACGTCGTCTACTACGACCAGGATGTCGCGAGCTCGGGCGACATGACCGAGGTCGTGCACACCTCGTCGAGCGACCAGGGCGCCACCTGGAGCCCGCCCGTGCCCATCACGGATCGTCCCTTCCACGCGGGCCACGGCAACGACGTCTCCCGGCAGAACCTCGGCGAGCGCATCGGCGGCATGGCGCTCGCCGGCGAGCTCTACAGCGTCTTCAGCGTGACGGGTCCCGCACCCAGGTTCGACGAGGGGCAGCCGGCGTCGACCTCCATGATCGCGCCGAACGTCCAGCTCGACGCCCTCGACGAGTTCGTGCGCGTCCCCCCGCTGCGCGCCGCGGGCGCCCGGATCGCGGATCCGGCGTGCGGCGACCTCGCGAACGAGCACATCGATCCAGGGGAGCTCGTCGAGGTCGGCGTGTACCTCGAGAACTACCTCGCCAACCCGGTCTCCGGCAGGACGACGGTGTCGGGGATCACGGCCACGCTCGCCACGGAGACGCCCTCGGTGACCATCGTGAGGCCGAGCGCGACCTACCCGGAGCTCGATCCTCTCCGTATCGCCGCGAGCGACGCGCCGTTCCTCCTCAGCACGGCGCAGGACTTCAACCCGGGAGCGCCGATCGACCTGACGCTCACGGTGAGCTCCGACCAGGGCGTCATCCAGCTGCCCGTCCAGCTCGAGACGGGCGCCCCGGGCACTGCCGACGTCCTCTTGCGCGAGGATTTCGACGCCGCGAGCGCCCCCGCGCTGCCCGCCGGCTGGCAGTCGGTGCGCACCGGCGGATCGGCCTCCGCCTCAACCTGGGTCGTCTCGCAGACGCTGACGCCGGGCAACAACGCCGCGTTCCACGACGAGCAGCCAACCACGGCGCACGTCGCGCTGGTGTCGCCCGACGTGACAATTCCAGACAGCTCCGAAAAATCCCATGTCACGCTAGATTTCGATCTCACCTACGCGCTGGAGGACGACCCGCAGAAGCTCGTCCAGGCGTTCGATGGCCTGACCTTGCGCGTCGAGGACCTCACGGCCGGCGCCGCGCCGCGTGCGGTCCTGGCGGAGGCGTTCGCCGAGCGGATCGTGACCGGCGCGCTCCACCATTTTCCAAAGCACCTCCCGGCCCTGGACGATCCGGAGTACCTCGCGGACCAGTCGGTCTGGTCCGGCAGCTCCGGCGGCAGCAAGCGCGTGTCGATCCGATTTCCGGGCGAGGGGCTGCGCGGCCGGACCGTCCAGCTCCGCTTCGACTACACGCAGGACGACAGCCAGATCTGCACGGACGCCGGGCGTTCCGGGCCGTGCGGCGTCGCGATCGACAACGTCGTGCTCGCAGCGGTGCCGGTCGTGTCCGGGGCCTGCGGGGCGGATCTGGCCATCACCCAGGCGGACGCGCCGGATCCGGTGGCGCCCGGCGCGCAGTTCACCACGACGATCAGCGTCGCCAACGAGGGGCCTGGCGACGCGAGCGACGTCGTGGTGACGTCCGTCCTGCCGGCCGGGGCGAGCCTCGTCAGCGCCTCCGGGACCGGCTGGACGTGCAACCTGGGTGCCGAGGGGCTGGGTGCCGAGGGGCTCGTGTGCCGACGCGCGTCGCTCGCCGCCGGGGCGAGCTCGTCGATCGCGGTCACCTTGGTTGCGCCCGCGCTCGCCCCGTCCGAGGTTGCCGAGGTCATCGAGAGCAAGGCCAAGGTCACCGCGGCCGAGCACGATCCGGACCCGGAGAACAACGAGAGCACCGAGCGCACCTCCGTCTCGATTCCGGTCCGCCTGCTCGGGTTCATGACGGTCCTCAGCGAGCGCGAGGCCGGCGACAACGCGGTTTATTCGGTGGTCATCAACAACCTGGGCGGGCGCGAGCAGCCCGACAACCCGGGGTTCGAGTTCGTGGACGTGCTCCCGCCGGAGCTCGCGCTGAACGGCGCGGTCGTGGAGAAAGGTGTTGTCTCGTCCGATCCCACGACCAACACCATCGGCTGGGACGGGGTGATCGAGCCCGGGGAATGGGTGCTCATCACGATCGACGCGAGGATCGCGCCGTTCACCGAGGGGCTGGTCCTGTCGAACCAGGGAACGGTCTCCTTCGACGCCGACTCGGACGGCATCAACGAGTCGAGCGTGTCCACGGACGAGCCGGTGCTCGGCGGCCCGGCCGATCCGACGGTGTTCATGGTGCGGCCCGCGATCTGCGGAGACGGCGTGATCGGGCGAGGCGAGGAGTGCGACGACGGCAACCTGTTCAACCGCGACTGCTGCTCCGACCTGTGCGCCGCTGAGCCGACGACGGTGCTCTGCCGTCCGGGCTCGCTCTGCGATCCAGGGGAGTACTGCGACGGCGCCGGGAGATGCGCGGACAACGTGCTCTTGCCGGACGGCGCCCGCTGCGCCGACCTCGACGTCTGCAATGGCATCGAGCGCTGCTTCGAGGGAAATTGTGTGAGCGGCATTCCCCTCGACTGCGATGACGGGGATCCGACGACCACGGACGAGTGCCGACCTCTCTTCGGCTGCCGTAACACGCCGAACGCGACTCCCGCGGAAGGGGCCGGTGGCAGCACGGGCATCGGAGGCGGAAGCGGGTCGGCGGGAGACCCGGGTACCGGCGGTGCAGGTGACGGCGGCGCCGGCGGGGGCCGCGACCTGGGCGACGGAGGCGGCCGAGACGCGGGCAGCGGCGGCAGCGGCGGCAGCGGCGGCACGACAGAAGCTGCGGGCGGCAGCGGCGGTGGCGCGGGCAGCGGCGGTGGCGCGGGCAGCGGCGGTGGCGCGGGCAGCGGCGGTGGCGCGGGCAGCGGCGGTGGCGCGGGCAGCGGCGGCGCCGGCGCGACCGGAGCCGGGGGCGACGTCGCCAGCGGCCAGTGCGGCACCCAGGCCAGCGGAGCGGGCGGCGGAGGTGCCGGCGGCGGCCGAGACGCGGCGAGCGGTGGAGGGGAAGGGGGCCACGCCGGGGAAGGATCGCCGCCGGAGCCGTGCTGCTGCTTCAGCTTCAGCTGCACGCACGCCGCGGCGGGCCGCGGGACCGGCCGCGTATCGGGCGCGGCCCGCGCGCTCGCGGCGATAGGCATGCTCCTCGCGGCGCTCGACCGCGCGCGACGCGCCCGCCGCCGTCGCCGCTGACGCCGGCCTCGGCGCGCCGCGCGCGCCGCGCGCGCCCTCCGGAGATCACTCGTAGAGGAAAACCCCCTTCAGGTCCTCGGTCTGCGAGATGGGCGTGCCGCCCTTCTTCGAGGTGGCCCGGAACTGGTAGATCATCCCCGAGACCAGCGCGGGACCGTCGTACTCGACCTTGACGTCCTCGCTTCCCGACACCCTGGGCACCTCGAGGTTCTCCCAGATCTTCGCCCCGAGCGCGTCGAAGAGCGTCACCTCGTAGAGATCCTCGCTGGAGTCGTCCTCGAAGACGAACGTCGGTGTCCCGCTCACCTCGTCCATCATGCTCGCGCCGGGCGAGACGACGGCGAGCGCGCCCGTCACCTTGAAAGACTCGTCCACGGGCTGGTCGGCGCCGGAGACCGTGATGCGCACGATCTCGGTCCCGCCGATCGACGTGTCCGGATCCCGCACGAGCGCGTCGTTCTCGAACGCGGCCAGGATCACGTACTCGCCGTCAGGCACCCCGGCGATCGAGAACTCGCCGCTGACGTTGCCCTGACGGAGCCCCCGCGGGGTCTCGCCGCGCGCGGTCGCCTCGTTGAAGGTGTCGGCCACGACGAGGATGACCGACGTCGCGCTCCCGCCTGACGCATTCACGATCTCAACCTTTCCGCTCACGACCGCCGTGGCGTCCCCGGTCGCGTGGAGGTCCACGCCCGTCGTCTCCTTGCCCGCGCCGACGGTCGCGCTCGCCGTGTCGAGCGCGAGGCCGGCGGCGTAGCCTTTCACCGTGACCTCGCCCGCAGCCACGTTGAAGATCGTGTAGCTGCCGTCGAGATCGGCCGCGCCCGTGGCGCCGCCCGCGACGAGCAGCGTCCCGCCCGGCTGGTCGGCGTGCACCACGCCAGAGACGGAGCCGAGCCCCTCGCTGTCCGAGAGCGGCAGCAGCGCGATCTCGGTCGCCGCCGAGGCGATCGAGAGCGGCTTGCCCGTCGCGGTCGAGAGATCGATGGGCAGCGCCACCCGCGGCGCCCTCGGGAAGGTCTCGTACGCGAGCGCGTCGGCGCGCAGCGTGACATCGGCCTTGACCGGGACGCCGTCCGCGTCGCGGCGGGCAGGCACGGCGAGCTCGTAGGCCCCGTCCGCCTTCGTCACCGCCACCCGGGAGATCACCGCGTCGTTCGCGTCGCGGGCGAGCACCCGGGCGCCCGCGATCGCCTTGTCGTCGAGCGAGTTGTAGACGCGACCCTTCAGCGTCACCGGCTCGAAGCAAGCGGGCTCGGCGCCTTCCACCTCCTCACACACCTGCGTCGCGGCGCACCCGGTCTGCTCGGCCACCGAGCAGCTCTTCGTCTGCTCCTCGTCATCGCCGCCACACCCCACCCCCACCAGGGCGCAGAGCACCCCAACAGCCATCGAGCGCATCACCATGGACTCGTCTCCTTTCAAACCCTGTCTCGTCGCCGCACGCACAGCCTCTCGGCTCGCGGGCGGCCCGCGCTTCGTTCCCCGGAGCTCATCCCCGGCTCGAGCGGAGGCAATACACCACGGACCGCAGCGGACACAGAGGAGCGTTGAAACGAAACCTCTGTGTCTTCTACGTTCTTCGTGGTTCACGCCCTGCCTTCGAATCCAGGGAGAACCAGGGCCAGCGCGGTGCTAGTTCACAATGGGCTGGCAGCAACCGGTGATACAGTAGTGATCGGCGGCACAGGGCTCCTGACCGGCGAGCCCGCACGGCTGGACGCCCGGCGCGCACTGGCCTCCGGAGTCGCCGCCGCTCCCGCTGCCGCCTGTCCCGGCCGCGCCGCCGCCGGTGCCGCTGCCGCCGCTGCCATCGCCGGCCCCGCCGCCGCCGCTGCCGGTCCCTGTATCGAAGCAGTCGGCGGGGAGCGTGTCCTTGCCGAGGCACAGCTCACAGCGGCCGCAGGTGTTGAGGCAGGCGTCGACGGGGGTGCAGGGCTCGCAGCGGCTCGGGTCGGAGATGCCGTCGCGCGAGCAGGAGCCCTCGCCGGTGCCGTCCGCGTCCGAGCCGAGCCAGACATAGAGGCCGCTGCCCGCGGGCAGCTCGCAGCAGCCGAAGCAGTCGCAGCCGTTCGGCGTGAGCGGACCGCAGACGCTGTGGCAGAGATCGGACTGCTCGCCGTTCAGCTCGCTGCAGCTCTGGCCCTGGGCGCCCGGCGTCGATGCGCGAGGGTCGTAGGCGCACATCGTCCCGTTGATGGACTCGGGGTGATACCCGGGCGCGACCTCGTTCGGGTCACACTGGTGGTTCCAGTGGCAATCGTCGTTGCCAGCCCCGGAGTCCTGGTCGAAGTAGCAATCCACGGTGCACGCCGGCCCTGCCTGGCCGGGTATCCCACCGTAGTAGCTGTCCTCGGTGTTGTCGCACGCGCCGAGGCAGTCCGGATCCTGCGAGTCGAGGAGCCCGTCGTCGTCGTTGTCGACGAGATCCCCGCACTGGTACGTCTTGCCCTGACACATGACGATGGTCGTCGGGGTCGGGATCCCCCCGCCGCCCGCGCTGCCGGTGCCAGCGCCGGCTCCGCCGCCGCCGCTGGCGCTGGCGCCGCCGCTGGCGCTGGCGCCGCCGCTGGCGCTGCCGCCGCCGCTGTCGCCGGCGCCCGTGCCGCTGTCGCCGGCGCCCGCGCCGCCCGATGGGGCGGCGCCATCCACGGCGCTGTCGCTGCAGCCGGCGCCCAGGGTGAGTCCGAACAGAGTGGTCAGCAACGAGAGAGAGAGCGGCAGAGCGAGGCGCATGGTGTCTCCAAAGGTGGCGCCAGCGCTCCCGCCCGCAGCGCGGCTGCAGAGCGGTGTCCCCCGGCGCGTTCACGGAGAGCAGTTACACCAGCGCAAGGTCACGGCTCATGAAAATGCAGGGACCACGAGACCTGGCAGAGCCCGCCCGGGCGCGGCGTGCGCTCGTGGGGCAACAACCCACCTTGTGCCCGCGGCGACCTCCAGCGAGCCTGGAGACAGACGTGATGAAGGCCGATCTGGAGAGACAGAGGGGTCGAATCACGCGACGCCCAGGCGCTTCACGCCTGTCCTGGCGTCGTCCGCCCCACCCGACGTCGTCGCGCGTCACTCTTCAACGCGACCAGCGCCCGTGCCGCGCGCCTTGAACGGGCGCCGACGGGCGCTCGCCGCGACGATCACCCCGCGCGCCGGCGCCGGCGGCGAGACCCCAGGCCCAGCGCGCCCGCGAGGAGCGCCACGAGGCCGACGCGCGCGCCGCTGCCTTCGCCTCGCTGCATCGCGCAGACCAGCCCGGACGAGACCTCCGGCTCGGTCGTGGTCTCAGCGCCGCCCGCGCCGCTCCCGTCGCAGGCGTCCCCGAGCCCGTCGGCGTCGCCGTCGCCCTGATCCGCGTTGGTCACGCGCGGGCAGTTGTCGTCGTCGTCCGGGACGCCGTCATCGTCGTCGTCCTCGTCATCGGCGTCGCACGCGTCGCCCTGATCGTCGTCGTCGCCGTCGGCCTGATCGGGGTTGGCGACCGCGTCGCAGTTGTCTTCCTCGTCCACCACCCCGTCGCCGTCGCCGTCGTCGTCGCACGCGTCGCCCTGCCCGTCGCCGTCGCTGTCGGCCTGATCGGGGTTGGGCTCCTCGTCGCAGTTGTCCGCCGCGTCGGTCAGGCCGTCGCCGTCGGTGTCGTCGCACGCATTGCCGGCGCCGTTCTCGTTGGAGTCCGTCTGATCGGGGTTCGGCACGTCAGGGCAGTTGTCGCTCTCGTTCGCGATGCCGTCGCCGTCGCGATCGATCTCGGCCTCGAGGTCGCACGCGTCGCCACGGCCGTCGCCGTCGCTGTCGGCCTGATCCTGATCGGGCACGTGCGGGCAGTCGTCGCTCTCGTCCGGGATGCCGTCGTTGTCGTCGTCGTCCTCGCAGGCGTCGCCGACGCCGTCGCGGTCCGTGTCTTCCTGAAAGAGGTTGGAAACGACGGGGCAGTTGTCTTCCCCGTCGACCAGCCCGTCGTCGTCGCTGTCCGGATCGCACGCGTCCCCGAGGTCGTCCCCGTCCGCGTTCGCCTGGTCCGGGTTCACGTCCGCCGGGCAGTTGTCCTCTGCGTTGGTGAGCCCGTCGCCGTCGGCGTCGATGTCCGGCTCGCAGAAGTCGCCGGTGCCGTCGGCGTCGCTGTCCTCCTGGTTCGGATTGCGCGTGGTGGGGCAGTTGTCGCAGACGTCGCCGAGCTTGTCGTCGTCCGTGTCCTGCTGGAGCGGGTTCGCCACCTCGGGGCAGTTGTCGGTGTCGTCGAAGATACCGTCGCTGTCGGTGTCGGTGACGTCGGTGTTGTCGTCACAGAGATCCCCGACGCCATCTCCATCGGAGTCCGCCTGATCGGGGTTGCTCAGGCTCTCGCAGTTGTCGGCGTCGTTGTCGATGCCGTCTCCGTCGAAGTCGACATCGCAGGCGTCCCCGGTCGCGTCGCCGTCGAGATCCACCTGGTCCGGGTTGGCGACGTCCGGGCAGTTGTCGTTCGGATTGGCGATTCCGTCCTGATCTGTGTCCAGCTCCTGCGCCCACGCCGCGGCCGGCAAGACCAGCCCGATCAGGCCCGCCGCGAGCCCCACCGTCCACCGTCGCCCGCGCGACCGCACGCCCCTTGTTCCCGTACGCTTCATCGCGCCTCCACCTTCATGGCGACAGCTTCGTCACGAAAACGTCCGTGCCCTCGCCGCCCTCGAGCTGCTTCTCACCGAACTGCACGTCTCCGGTGAACGCCCCGGTCACGAACGCCTGCCTGTCCCGATCGACGGCCACGCCGGTCGCCCGGTCCGGGCCCGCTCCGCCGAAGCGGTGGCTCCACCGATAGCCGCCCTCCGGATCGAGCTTGGCCACGAACACGTCGTCTTCCCCCGCGCTCGTCACCGGCTCGCCCGCGAGCGCGGCCTCCCCGCGGAACCCGCCGACCACGAGCACGTCGCCCGTCCCGTCGACGAGCAGCTGGCCCAGCGACGCGCCGTGCTCGCCGATGACCCGGCTGTAGCGGTGCTCGCCCTTCGGATCGAGCTTCGCCACGAACACCGCCTCTCGCTCTCCGGCCGTCCGGGGACCCCCGCCGAGATCGATCGTCCCGGCGAACTCCCCGCCCACGATGACGTTGTCGGCCCCGTCGACCGCCACCGCCCTGGCCCGCTGCAGCCCCGCGTCGCCGAAGCGCTTGCTCCAGCGGTGCTCGCCGAGCGCGTCGAGGCTCGCCACGAACACGTCGAGACCCCCGGCGCTCCGCAGCGGCTCGCCGCCGAGGTCGATCGTCCCGGCGAAATCGCCGACGACGACCGCGTTGCCGCGCTCGTCCATCGCCACCGCGCGGGGCTGCTGATCGAAGCCGTCGCCGAAGCGCTTGCTCCAGAGCGGCGTCCCGTCGGCGTCGAAGCTCGCCACGAACACGTCGCTGCCCCCGGCGCTCTCGAGCCGGTTCTTGCCGATCACGAGCGCGCCCGAGAAGCGGCCCGCCACGACGATGCGCCCGGTCGCGCTCGCGGCCACGCTCGTCGCGGCCTGGAAGCCGAGGCCGCCGAGCGGCTGCAGCCACAGCTCGCGCCCCTCGGCGTCGAGGCGGGCGATGTAGCCGTCCCGCCCGCCGGCGCTGGTCCGCGGCTCGCCGCCGAACTCCAGCGTCCCGGAGAACTCCCCCGCGACAAGAAGGCCCTCGTTCCCGTCCGTCGCGAGCGCGTTCACGATCTGCGGATCGAACGCGCCGAAGCGCTTCAGATCGAGCCCCGCCCCGTCGTTGGCAGCGAGCCGCGCCCAGAACACGTTCTCCGCGCCGATCGGGGACACGCTCTTGCCGTCGAGGGCCACGCTCTCCGCCTCCGTGAGCCTGCCGAGGAGCGCCGCGGTGCGATCGTCGGCCACGGCCACGCTCGCCCCCGCCTGCTCCCCGTCGCCCTCGAGCGCGCGCGCCCACTGCACCTCGCCGCCCGACTGCGGCGCGCGGCCCCCCTCGCCGCCGGCGCCGGAGCCCGCCGGGTCCGACAGGCTGAGATCCGGCGCGCAGCCGAGCGCCGCGCCGCCGAGCGCCGCCAGGCCGACGGCCGCGCCGCGGAGGGCCAGGCCAAGCGCCGCGCCGCCGAACACCTGGCCCCCGAGCGTCGTCCTGTCGGGCGCCGCGCCAGGTGTGACAGCACAGGAATTTTGCGCTCTCATCAGAATGCTCCCTGCCACAGGACGCCCTGCGCCGTGGGCGTCACGAGCGGAACCAGCGCTGCCCGCTCGGTGCCCGCCCTGGGCCGCAGCAGGATGCCGCCCACCGCCACGCCGACGCCGGCGAGCCCCGCCGCGCCGAGGGTCACCGACAGGCCGAGGCTCCGGTTCCACCGCGCCCGGAGCGCCTCCATGCTCTCGAAATCGTGGGTGCGCCGGTCGCAAACGGACCCGGGGCAGTCCTTCTCGACCTGATCGCGCGCGGCCGCGTGGTCGATCGCGAACGCCGCGCTGCCCGCGAGCGCCGCGAGCCCCACCCCGCCCGCCGCCCACACCCACAGCGGCACCGGCGCGCGCGGCTCCGGCGGCGCGTCCCCAGGCGGGGGCGGCCCGCCGTCGGCGTCCGCCTCGGGCTCCGTCGAGACCCCCGGGACGAGGGTGATGCGGACCTCGACCGGCGCGCGCTCCGCCTCCTTCAGCGCGATCTCGCGCCGCTCCGTCTGGAAGCCGGGCGCCTTCACCGCCACCTCGTGGCGACCCGGGTTGAGCTTGCGCGGGTAGGGGAGCGCCGCGCGCGGGATCGGCTGACCGTCCACCCGCGCCTCGATCTGGTCCAGCGCGGCGCCCTCGACGCGCAGCAGCAGGGACGGAATGCGCGCTTCGAGCTGCTCGACCATCGCTGTGGCCGCCGCCCGCGCCTGCGTGAACGCCGGGGGCTCGTCCTTCCCGAGGGGCAGATGGACGACCTCGTACGCCGTCTCCCGGGCCTCGATGAGGCGGCCGAGCGCCTCGTCGGCGCGCGCGAGGTCGAGCCCCGTCGTGGGGGCGCGCACGAGCGCGTGGGCGGCCTGGAAATCCTCTCGGGCGCCCGCGACGTCCCCCGCGTCGCGCTTCTTGCGCCCCTCGATGAGGAGCGTCCGCGCGGTCTGACGATCGGCCGCCGAGGGCTCGGCCCGCGCCGGGAGAGCTCCGGCCATCGAGACGATGGCCAGCGCTATGCCTGCGGCGCGGGAGGCACGGGGGCGCAGCAAACTCATGTCATCACCAGGCTGCCGGGACCTTCCCGGACTACCTGGTCATGATCGCACGCCGCTTGCGCAGGGGTCAACCACGCCATCGCCCGCGCATCGCGCGGATGGTCCCATCGCGCCCGCAGCGCTGGTCGCGTTCACCGCATGTCGTGGATCACCGCGCTCACTGCGTCCGCCGCGCTCTCCGCGCCCTCGTGGATCACCGCGCTCGCCGCGCTCGCCGCGCTCATCGCATGGGGCGCTCGCGATTCGCGCCGATCACGTGGCCGGGCGACTCTGGGGCACGGCGACGGCCGACACAGGGACGGCGACGACCTCCGGCGCACCCGGCTGCGGCGCGTGCTCTCCGGCGCCCGCGGGCGCCTCCACCGGCGCGGCCGGCGCGAGATCGCTCGTCGCCGGCCCGCGGAGGACGCGGCCCATGGCGTCGTAGCGGGCCCCGTGACAGCGGCAGTCCCAGCTGCGCTCCGCGGGGTTCCAGGACACGATGCCCCCGAGGTGAGGGCACATGGCCGACATCGCGTGCAGCTGCCCCTGCGGATCGCGGTAGACGGCCAGCTTCTTCAGGCCCCTGCGCACGACAGCGCCGGAGCCCGGCGCGATCTGCGCCGCGTCGTCGACGTCGCCCTTGCCGAGCCATGAGGCGTACTGGCACGCCACATTGACGTTCTCCTTCACGTACTCGGAGACGGCGCCCACGCTCAGGTTGACGCGGGTGGGATCGAAGAGCGACGCCATCCAGCTCTCGCGACCCTGCACGAGCTCCGAGATCAAGAGACCGGCGATCGTCCCGTGGGTCATCCCGTTGCCGCAGTCGCCCGTGGAGATCAGGATCCGCGAGTCCCTCTTGACGCGGCCGATGTACCCGAGCCCGTCGACCGTCTCCATCACCTCGCCGGACCAGCGGTGCAGCACCTCGCCGGCCTGGGTGAAGCGCTCCCTCGCCCACGCCTCGAGCCGCGCGTGGCGCTGGTCCGCGTCGCTGGCCTGGCCCGTCTTGTGGTCCTCGCCGCCCACGATGAGCACCTCGTCGGGGCCGTCCGCGCCGTCGACGTTGGCCACGCGCACGTAATGGAACGGATCGGCCGTGTCCCAGTAGAGGCCCGGCGGCACGGCGCCCCGCGGGATGCGCAGGCCGATGACGTAGGTCCTGTAGCCGGCCTGCTTCGTGTGCACGCTGATGCGGGGGATGAAGGGGGAGTTCGTGGCGAGCACGGCCTGGCTGGCGATCACCTGGTGCCCCCGGGCCGTCTTGACCACGACCTTGTGAGGCACCGAGTCCTCGTCGACGTCGGTCACGTGCGCCAGCGTGTAGAGCCTGCCCCCGTCGCGCTCGATCGCCCGCGAGAGGCCCGCGAGGTACCGGCGGATATGGAACTGCGCCTGATCGGGGAAGCGGACCGCAGGCCCGGTGTCGAAATCCAGGAGCGGCGCCCGGTCGACGTAATGGACCGAGCCGAGCCCGGCGCGGTGCGCGGCCTCGATCTCGTCCCGCAAGGTGCTCGGGTGCGACCCCGGGGCGGTGAAGAGGTAGCCGTGGACGCGCCGAAAATCACAGTCGATCTCCTCTTCTTTGACGATCCGCTCGATCGTCTCGATCGCCAGCGTGTGGCTCCTCGCCGCGTGGCGGAGGTTGCCCGCGCTGTGGAGCTTCGTGAGCGAGGCCCAGCGCCTGTCGAGCGCGTGGGTGATGTGCGCGGTGGTGAACCCCGACTCGCCCCCGCCGACGGACCCGTTGTCGAGGACGATGACGCTCTTGCCGGCCTTCGCGAGCAGATACGCTGTCGTCAGCCCGGCGATCCCGGCGCCCACCACGCACACGTCCGCCCCGTGGTCGGTCGCGAAGGGAGCCATCGGAGAGATAACGGCGTGGGTCCAGGCGGTGTTCTTGTCGTAAGCTCGCTCCGTCATACTCTCTCCGCGGGTGGACGCCAAGGCTGCATCCCGGCGCTCGGTGATCGATCGTGTCAGTCGCGTCAGCCGTGTCCGTCGTGTCTGTCGTGTCTGTCGTGTCTGTCGTGGCCGTCGTGTCTGTTCGTCGCGTCGGTCACTTCGGTCAACGTCGGTCGCCTCCGGAGAGGCCTGGTGAAGTGTGAAGAAGAGGCCCAGCGCGGTGCGCCGGGGGCGTCATGAGTCGCGCCTCAACAGGGTGACGAGCAGCCCGTAATGGTCGGAGAAGCCGCTCTTCACCTTCTTCTTGCCCGCCTCGAACGTGAGGTTGGACCGCATGATCTGGGCGCCGGACGCGTCGCCCTCGAAGCCGCGCAGGAGCACGTGATCGATGAGGAGCCCGCGGGTGCCCTTGCCCCCGTCGAGGGGGTTGTCGAAGCAATACGTGCACTTCGCGTCCTCCTGGGACGCGTACGGGTTCACGAAGCCGCGCGCGAGCAGCCGGTTGTAGTGGGCGGGCAGGCGCGCCGAGATCGAGGGCGCGATCGCGGGGCCGGTGTTCAGATCGCCGAGGAGGAGGGTCGCGCCGCGGCCGCCCGTCTTCTGGTCCACGTAGGCGAGGAGCGCGTCGATCTGCGCCGACTGGTCCTTCTGCCACGACGTGTTGCGGGGGTGCGGGACGCCCTCCATGTTCGCCGTGAGGTGGGTGCAGAAGACGTGGAGCTCGCCGACGGAAGGCGGCGAGAGCCTGGTGTAGAGCACCGCGCGGCGGTCGATGGCGGACGGGAGGACCAGCGAATCCCGCTCGAGGATCTCGGCGTTCGTCAGGACGGCCGTGCCGGAGGCCCCGGAGTAGACCTCCACGGCCGCCGCGCCGCCGGCGCGCGCGGGGGGACGCGCGCCGGCGGCGCTCTTCTTTTGCGTGCGAAGGCACGCTCGGGCAAGCTCGTCAGGCCCCTTCCGCGGGTTCGCAGAGAGGCAGTTGAAGCAATCGGGCGACAGGCTGGTGAGCTTCGATGCGCAGCTCTGGAGGAGACATGGGAGCAATGCGTGCTGGGTCAAGCCCGCGCAGCTCTGCGCGGCGCACGCCACGAGCGGATCGGTCTCCTGACTCGTGCACCCGCCGTCCTCGTGACCAGGCGGCAGCCGGAACGTGTTGGGCAAGCTGCTGGACGTGGCGGCGACGAGCCTCTGCCAGTGCTCCTCCAGCCAGAACTCCTGCACGCAGAGCAGGTCCACGGGCTGCTCGGCGAGCGCGTTGATGAGCGGCTCTGCCCGCTCGTCAACGTACTTCAGCACGCCCATCGCGAGCCCGCCGTTGTAGGTGGCCACGCGAAATGGCAATGCCGGCTTCGCCTCGGCGCTCTCGCGCGCCGCCTCCACCGGCGCCCCGGCCTGCGGCGCGACGCCGCCCTCCGGCGCGCTGGAGCTCTCCCGTGCGCGGCTCTTGTCGCCGCTGCACGCGAGGAGCGCGAGCGCGCAGAGGATCTTTGCGCTCCGGAGCCAGGCCGTCCGCATCAGGCTGCTGGACTATGCAGGTGGCGTACCGCGACCAACCGTCGCGCGGCGCGGCCAGGACGGCCGAAGTCCCCGCGCGCCAGGAGCTCGGAGTGAGGCATTCCGCCACATTGAGACAAACGTGCACCGCGCGAGCGCGCCGACGAGGCGCGACGCGCGCCGGCCGGCGCGCAGCGGGCGCGAGGCGCTGTCGGGCGAGGGCGAGCGAGAAGGACGTGCAGGTAGCAGGATGTCGTCCCCCATTTCGCCAGGGGAGCTTCTTGATTCGATCCGCGCACACGCGTACTCCAGCTCCACGGCACGGCGGATGAGGACGTTGGATAACCCACAACGATGGGTACCTGACCCTCCTTGCCTCCACCGAACACCCGGCGGCGCGGGCTCTTCGTCGATACATGGAGGAACAATGAAAGAGCACTTCATCACGAGAGTGGCCCATATCGCGCTTCTGACGAGCATGGGGATGCCCCTGGGCTGCGGCGGCTGCGACTCGGAGCCAGGGGGCGGCTCGCCTTCCTCGAGCAGCGCCGGAGGCGCCGGTGGCCAGGGCGGCGAGGGCGGCGCCGGCGGGCTCGGCGGCGAGGGGGGCTCCGGGGGGCAAGGCGGAGTCGGGGGTGCCGGAGGGCAAGGCGGAGTCGGGGGCGCCGGAGGGCAAGGCGGAGTCGGGGGCGCCGGCGGTGGAGTCGGCGGCGCTGGGGGGCAAGGCGGCGCTGGGGGGCAAGGCGGGGCCGGAGGCGCTGGCGGGCAAGGCGGAGTCGGAGGCGCTGGAGTCGGAGGCGCCGGCGGTGGAGTGGGCGGCGGCGGTGGAGTGGGCGGCGGCGGTGGAGTGGGCGGCGGCGCTGGGGTCGGGGGCGCCGGCGGCGGTGGGGGCGCTGGCGGCAGCGGCGGCGGCGAGCCGCCCGCGTTCCTGGGAGAAGCCCTCTGGGGGCTCGGCGCCGGCGATGAGAAGCGCGACCGGATCGAGGCGATCGCAGCGGATCAGGACGAGAACATCCTCCTCGTCGGCGGCTTCGAGGCGGCGATCAACTTCGGCGGCGAGGCCGATGAGCTGGTGAGCGAGGGCCGTCACGACATCTTCGTGGTGAAGCTCGACGCGGCGGGTGAGCACGTCTGGAGCAGGCGATTCGGCGACGCCGCTGAGCAGTACCCGTTCGCGGTCGCGACGGACTCGAGCGGCAACGTGGTCATCGCCGGCGAGTTCGAGGGGACCCTCAACTTCGGCGCGGACCCGAGCACGGCGCTCGTGAGCGCCGGCCGGAAGGACCTCTTCGTCGCCAAGCTCGACGCCGACGGCAATCACCTCTTCAGCAGGCGCTTCGGCGACGCGCTCGACCAGTACGCCACGGCCGTCGCCGTCACCGGAGCGGACGAGATCGTCGTCCTCGGCGTCGCCAGCGGCGCCATCAACTTCAGCGAGGATCCCGGGACAGCGCTCACGGGCACCGGCGACGCGAACGTCGTCGTCGCCAAGCTCGACGCCGCCGGCGGTCATCTCTGGAGCAAGCGCTTCGGATCCGTGGACAGCTGGCAGCGCTTCCGCAGCATCGCTGTCAGCGAGTCGGCCCTCTACGCCACCGGCGCGTTCGGCGG
Source organism: Sorangium sp. So ce321 (assembly GCF_051530195.1). Taxonomy (NCBI): domain Bacteria; kingdom Pseudomonadati; phylum Myxococcota; order Polyangiales; family Polyangiaceae; genus Sorangium; species Sorangium sp. So ce321. The sequence continues at coordinate 4,112,497 of NZ_CP150329.1, forward strand.
CATCCTGGAGATCGACGGCCACGTCGTGGAGAGCTCCATCGACGGCGAGACCTCCGGCGCGGGCGGCTCCGGCGGCGACGGCGGGGGCGGCGGCGGGGAGCCGATCTACGGCATCGACGGGCTCGTCGTCAGGTTCGATCTCGCCTCGGGCAGCCTCGTGTGGGCGCGCTCGCTGGGGGGCGCCGGCGAGCAGTTCGCGAAGCTCGTGAGCCTCGGGATCGATGGCCATCCCGTCGTCCTCGGTAACTACGCAGCGGGGTTCCAGATCGGGTCCACCGAGATCGAGGACCCCGTGGCGGGAGAATACGACCTCTACCTCGCCCGGCTCGACGCCGAGGCGGGCGAGCCGCTCGCCGCGCGCGGGTTTCCTTCAGCGGGCGACGAGTTCATCTGGGGGTTCTCCCAGGACCCCTGGGGCAACCACGTGCTGAGCGGCTACTTCACCGGGTCGCTGGCGCTCGGCGGGGCGCCCATCGCGGTCGGGGCGCCGGCGTCGGGCGACGCGTTCGTCGCGAAGCTCAGCCCGGACTTCTCCGAGGAGCTCTGGTCCGACGTCTACCGGGATCAGTTCTACTCGTTCATCACGGCCCAGGCGGTCACCGCCAGCGGCAACACCGTCGCCGCGGGCCTCTTCTTCGGCGAGCGGATCGAGCTCGGCGGTAGCCTCCCCCCGCTCGAGCACACCGCGCCCGCGCGCGATTTCGACAACGGCGACGTCTTCGTCGTGACCCTCTCGCCGTGACGCGCTAGCCAGCGCGGCGCCCGGCCGCGCCTGGCCCGGCGCTCCCGAACGACAAAACACCCAAGGCGCCAGGAACGCCAGGAGAACCAGGGAGCTGGTCCTTTCTGGCGTTCCTCGCTTCCTTGGCCGTCCGCCTCGTCCTCGCGCGAGCGCCCTGGAGAGGGCGCTCGCGCGAGGCGCGAGGGGGTGGCCGCGCGCGGCAGGCCGGAGGGCGAGAGGGCCTGCGCTCCGGCTTGCGGTGCGCGTCCTCGCGGTCGCTCCGGCGCATCTGCTGCGCTCGGCGCACGGCGCCGCGGGGTGCCGATGGCGGCAGCCCCGTGGCTCTCCCGTATGTCACGGTCCCCCGGGCGGGGGACGCTTACAGCAGCGCGGCACCGGGATCAGTGGCTCTGCTGGCCAGCGCTGGCGTGCTGCTCGTGGCTGCTGGCGTGCTCCGTCTGCTCCTCCTCGCGCCCGCTGTTGCCCTGCGCGCCGTTCGGGCCATCGCCGCGGGCCTCGCCGCCCTTGCGGCCGATCTGGGCCATGTGGCTGCGGTTCTGGCTCACGGCCGCGCCGCCCTTGCGGCCGATCGCGGCCATGTGCTCGCGGTTCTGGCTCACGGTCGCGCCGCCCTTGCGGCCCGCCGCGCGGGCCTCCTCGGAGCTGAACTCGTGGGCCGTGCCCTTCTGGTGCGCGGCCTTCCCGCCCATGCTCGCGATCGCGCGTTGCTGCTTCTCATCCATCGCCGCGAACCCACGACTGCTGCTCTGGTTTTGTTGCTGTGCCATGAGATGTCTCCTTGGTGGTGTCTGGGCGCATCGCTCAACATACGCACGGGGCAACCCAGGTGCAGCGCCACGTGGTTTTTCCTTGAACGATGTCGGCATCGAGGGAGATTGCAACGTGGATGCCATGGAGAAGAGATCATGGACACCGGCCTTGATCAGCGGGGATCCGGCGCGAGATCCGTGGCTCTCGGTGGTGCTTCCGAGCGTCCAGGACGCGTCGCGCGGCGGTCGCTCCGCGCGCGCCGCCGCGTGCGCGGGCGTGCTCCGGCGAACAGGAGCCCGCGATGGATCCGCCGCCATTTTGCTGCTCAGCCTGGCCGCGGATCCGCCGCATGCGCTGCTCAGCCTGGCTGATACCGATTCTGCAGCCAAGGTTCCGCCGCGCGGCAGACTGCCCCACCACGCGTGAGCGCACGGGCCATCGCGCCCCGTCCGCTCGAGGAACCGTGTTCCGTGGCGAGCGGATGCGGTCGAGCCCGGGACATCAACGCTCTTTCGTCTGACCTTCAGCCCTCGCAACGTTGCTGACGGGGCGCTCGCTGCACGAAGTCGTGTCAAGGCCCTTGACGGGCTGAACCATGATGATCGTTTGTCGCTGTCCAGCGTGAGCTGCGCAGCGCGCGCCGGTGGCCCTGGCCCGGGCGCCGGGACGCAGGTCGAGAGGGCCCCGCAGGTCGGCCAGGTCGCGGGTCCTGGGGGCGGCATGCGATGATGTGGTTCAGCGAGGGCGGCTGGCCGGAGGCCGGTGCGTGCCCGGGGGTGGACAGCGCCCCTGCGGTCGCGCGCAGGCTGACGATGCCGCGGGGGGCGCCGGCACGCGGAGCGACAGGGCTGCCCCACGGCCGAGCTCGAGCGGTTTCCTCCGGGCCGCCAGCGCGGCGCCAGGGCAGTACGGGCGACCGGTTCGGAGGGGAGCGCCGTGGCAGGGAGCTCGGCGGCTCCGGTGCGCGCTGTCAAGAAGGACGACGTCGGCGATGAGGCGACATCGTCGAGCGATGTGCCGCTCGCCCATGCGCTCCGTTCCGCGCCACCGCGCCACCGCGCCACCGCGCCACCGCGCCACCGCGCCACCGCGCCACCGCGCCGTGTCCGCGCGGCGATGCTATCGAGCGCGAATACCCCAGCTCCTGTGTCGTCGCGCTTGACGACACGCTGTTCGCGTTCTCCACCCCTCCAGCCGGCGCGCTCGGTGGGTACAGCACGCACGCAGAAATTGCGATGGTGGCGAACGCGCAGATTCTGCGCATCCAGCAGCTCGTCGGTCCGGTCGTCCCGACGCGCGGTGGCCGCGATGCAGAGGCGAGGGGAACGCGTAGCGCGTGCGCCGCTGCGTCGTCACGTTCGCAGGCGCGCGAAGCGAGATTGCGCGCGCGTGGCCTCGCCCGCGCGGCGACGCATGGCCCAGGCGAGGCGTCTCGGGGGAGGTGGATCTCGCCGATCTCGGTCGCGACGCGGCGCCTGCCGCGGTCAAGCATGGCGGAGCAGCCTGTCAAAAAGTCGACGTCCCCGTGGCCTCCGGGTTGCTGTGGGAGGTGACGGCGTGACGGCGTTACGGCAGCCGTGTCACGGCGACGCTACACGTGGTAAAGAGCGGCCAGGCTCGAGCTGCCCGCGCGCGCACCACGCCATCCCTGGAACAACCCCACATGCACGAGAGGCTTACAACGGACTGTGGTAAGGTGGCCGGCTCCCGCGGCTTGGTCGACGTCGAGCGCGCCGGAGCGCTCTGGAGGGACGCGCTGCGCGGCTTGGTCGCCGTGTTCGCCCTGCAGGACGTGATCCTCATCGGCTACCTCGTGGCGACGACGATCGCGCTGGTCTTCGCGCCGGCGAGCGAGGTGCGAACCGAGTGCGTGCAGCGCAATCTCGTCGGCATCGCCGCCCTGATGTCCCTGTGCGTGTTCGTGCGCCGCGCGACCTTCGTGGCTCCCCTGCTCCGGAGCGTGGTTTACCGGCTCTCGCTCGTCGGGGCCTTCCTCCTCAACTACCTGTCGCTGCGGACCATCCTGCCGACGGTGCGCAACGACAGCCTCGACGCGGAGCTCCTGCACCTCGATCTCCTCCTCTTCCGGGTGGAGCCGGCGCTCTGGATGGAGCGGTTCAACACGCGCCCGATCGTGGAGTGGTTCTCGTTCTTCTACTTCAGCTACTTCCTCATCTGCTTCATGTCGATGGTGCTGGCGCTCTGGGTGGCTCGCCCCGGCCGGGGCACGACCGAGTTCGCGATCGGCACCTCGCTCGTGTACTGCCTTGGCCAGCTCGGCTACATGGCGGTCCCCGCGTACGGTCCGATCCAGGCGCTGCGCCACCTCTACGAGGGGCCGCTCGACGGCGGCTTCTTCTGGGGCGCCGTGAGCAGCGTCGTGCAGGCCGGCGGCGCGATGAAGGACGTCTTTCCCTCCCTGCACACGGCGGGGCCGCTCTGGTTCGCGCTGTACACCTTCCACCGAGCGCGCACCGACCGGCGCCTCTTCTGGCTGGCCGTGGTGGCCGCGTTCTTCTCCATGAACATCATCATCTCCACCATGCTCCTCCGCTGGCACTACGCGGTGGACGTGGTGGCCGGCGTCGCGCTGGCCTCGGGCACGGCGTGGCTCACCCCGCGGCTCGTCCGCTGGGAAGAAGCCTTCCGCACCCGCATGGGCCAGCCGCACCCGTGGACCTTCCGGTAAGCGCGCGTCTCCGGTGCTGGCGCGCGCTATCCCCGCGCCCTTGAGCCGCGGAGGACCGGCCTGGCGAGCCGGCCTCCACCTGGTCTCGGTGAGCACGAGCCGGTAATCCGGCGGGCCTGTCGACACAGGCTCCTCGCCGCTGGACTCCACCGGAACAGCGACCTGCTTTCGGATGTGCTCCGGCACGATCAGCCGCTGGCGGAAGCCGGCGGCGCCGGGAACGAAGGGACGCTGGAGCACGCGCTCTGCCGCTCAGGCGAGCGGCGCCCAGGCCTTCAGCGGCGTGGCCAGCGGGCGCCCGTCGGCGCCGTCGGCCGCTGGCTGCGGACGCGGCGCTTCGAGGACGCGGACCGGCGGCGCCTGGATCGACGGCTCGGCGGCGGCGCCGTCCGCCAGGAAGCCGTCGGACTGCTTGCTCCAGAGCCGCTGGTACGCTCCGCCCCGGGCGAGCAGCTCGGCGTGCGTGCCGTCCTCGATGATCCGGCCCTTGTCGAACACAAGGATGCGGTCGAGGTGGACGACCGTCGAGAGGCGGTGGGCCACGACGAGCACCGTCTTGCCCTTCATGACCCCGTCCAGCGTGTCCTGGATCGCCTTCTCGGTGATCGAGTCGAGGCTCGAGGTCGCCTCGTCGAGGATCAGGACCGGCGCGTCCTTCAGGATGACCCGCGCGATGGCGATGCGCTGGCGCTGGCCGCCGGAGAGCTTGACCCCGCGCTCGCCGACCATGGAGCGATACCCGTCCTTCATCTGCGCGATGAACTCGTGCGCGTGCGCCTTGCGCGCGGCCTCGACGACCTCCTCGTCGGTCGCGTCCAGGCGGCCGTAGCGGATGTTCTCGAGGAGCGTCCGGTGGAACAGGCTGGGATCCTGCGGGATCAGGCTGAGCTGCGCGTGCAGCGCGTCCTGCGTCATGTCGCGGATGTCCACGCCGTCGATCAGGATCTGACCGTCGTTGATGTCGTAGAGCCGCAGGATGAGGCTGACGAAGGTGGACTTGCCCGAGCCGGAGAAGCCGACCAGCCCGACCCGCTGGCCGCGCGGGATCGTCAGGTCGAGCCGCTCGAAGATCGGCTGATCGGGCGTGTAGCCGAAGGACACGTCCCGGAGCTCGATCTGGCCGCGCTCGAGGCGCGGCGCGACGGCGGCGGGCCTGTCGACGAGCTCGTGGGAGCGGATGATGGTGTTCACGCCGTTCGCGACGTTGCCGACGAACTCGAAGAACTCGAGGAAGCGGCGGCTGAGGTTGCGCGCCTCGTTGATGATGAGGAGCGACAGGCTCGTCGCCATGACGAACTCGGCGACGCCGATGGCGCCGCGCTGCCAGAGCGTGAGCGCCTGGTAGAGCGTCCCCACCTTGAGCAGCGCGGCCGACGCGAACTGGAACCAGCGGACGCGCTCGGAGTACCAGTTCGACCTCCGCACCGCCCGGAGCTCCCGCACGAGCTGCTCGTCCAGGTACTCGCGCTCGAAGCCGAACCGGGCGAAGAGCCGCGCGCTCGTGAGGTTCGAGACCGAATCGACGAGCTTGCCCGTCGTCTCGCTCCGCGCCGAAGCGGCGCGCACCGCGTGCGGCTGACAGCGGGTCGCGAGCCAGTAGGAGATGCCGACGAAGAGGACGGCCCAGGCCGAGACGAACGCCGCGAGCTCCGGGTGAGCGCGGTAGAGCAGGCCGATCGAGACCGAGAAGACGATGGCGATGGGCCAGAAGTCGAACAGGACGGCCCACAGCGTCTGCGAGACGCCCATCGACGTCTCGCTGATCCGGTGGGCGAGCGCGCCAGCGAAGTTGTTGCTGAGGTAACGGTGGGAGTGGTGCTGGAGGTACGCGTAGAGGTTGCGGGTCACGTTCTGGCGCTGCCACGGCCCGACGAGGATCTGGCAGAGGCCGGCGATGCGGCTGAAAAGGAACTCGCCCGCGATGAGCACGACGAAGAGCGTCAGCGCGCCGCGGAGCTCGCCCGTCAGCGCGGCGCGGCCGGCGCTCGACTCGCGCGTCACCCCCTTGATGACCTGACCGACGGCGTACGGGATCATGATCCCGAACGAGGCGTGCGCCGACTCGAACACGAACATCGCCAGATACCACGGGCGGTAATGAGCGATGAAGTGGACGATGAAGCGGAGCGGCGTGTCCGGGAGCAACGGAGCGCCAGGGGCGCGCTGCAGAGAGGTATTGGCTTCCACCGAAATGTCCTGGGCGCCGTGCGCGCCCTCATGAGATGGCGGTCGTGCTCTCCAGCGGCCTTCGCCCCGCGCAGGGGAGAGCGCCGGCGCAGGGAGCGTCACGCGGCGCGCGTTACCCGGCCGTCACGGCGCGGAACCGGAACGTGGGGTCGCGGTCCGTGCCCCCCGGCTTCGCGGCGTGCCACCCGAGGTGGTGCGCGTAGCTCCCCAGGCGGCCGTCCTCTGCGAGCCGCTCCTCCGCTACGGGGTCGCGGCGCTCGGCCAGCGGGCTCACGTAGAGCGCGTCGGTCGGGCAGTAGAGCTCGCACATGAAGCAGGTCTGGCAGTCTTCCTGGCGCGCGATGAAGGGCGCCTCGCCGGGCCTCGCCTCGAAGACGTTCGTGGGGCAGACCTTGACGCAGAGGTTGCAGTCGATGCAGCGGGCGTCGCTCAAGAGCTCGATCAAGCGAGGTCTCCTTGGTGGGGGGCCGGTGGGGGGGCCGGTGAGGGGGCCGATGAGGGGCGCTGGTCCGGGAGCCGGCGAGGCGCGACCCAGATGGACGAGAGCCCGCCGGTGGTGAGGCAATGGCCCTGCTCGGGATCGGTGTCCGGCAGGTCGGTGCGCTGGTGCAGCCCACGGGACTCGGCGCGCGCGAGCGCGCTGCGGTAGCAGAACCGCGCGGTGGCCAGCAGCGCGGCCGCCTCGCGCGCCCGGACCTGGGCGACGCCGGCGGCGCGGAGGTGCGCGCTCGCGTCGCGCCACGCGCCCTCGAGCCGCTCGACCGACGCCTCCAGCTGGTCGCCGCGGCGGAAGAGGTTCTTGTCGAGCGGCAGCATCTCTTGCTGGACGAGGTCGATGACCTCCCTGGCGCCGAGCCCGCCCGCTGTCCCGCCGGGCCGGAGGCCGACGGTCCCGGCGGCGCGCACGGGCCGCGCGGCGGCGCTGTCGCCGAGGCCGGCGCGGAAGCGCGCCGCGGCGCGGCCCGCCCAGGTGCCGCTCGAGATCGCCCAGGCCGCGTTGGGGCTGCCGCCGCCGCTGGAGGCGCCGACGATGAGCTCGCGCGAGGCCGCGTCGCCCGCGGCGTAGAGCCCCGGGACGCTCGTGGCGCACTCGTCGTCGACGATGCGGATCCCGCCGCTGCCGCGCACGGTGCCCTCCGAGCGCAGGGTGACCGGGAACCGCTGCGTGAACGGGTCGAGCCCGAGCCGGTCGTGCGGCAGGAAGCAGTTCGGCTGCCCGTCGCGGAGCCAGCGCTGGATCTCGGGGCCGGCGCGGTCGAGCACCGCGTAGACAGGCCCGCGGCGCAGCGCCCTCGCCACCGCGAGCATGCGATTGCCGCGGCTGTCGATCTCCTCGCCCGACTCGGTGGTGAAGGTCGCCCAGAAGTAGGGGAGCCCCTTGGTGACCGTGGCGTAGGCCGGGCTGATGCCGTACTGGGCGGAGAACTCCATTCCAGAGAGCTCGGCGCCGACCTCCGTGGCCATCAGGTAGCCGTCGCCCGTGTTGACGTCGCAGCCGAGCGCCTTGCTCAGGAACGCGCAGCCGCCGCTGGCCAGCACCACGGCCCCGGCGCGGACGCGCCACGGGGCGTCCTGCTGGCGTGAATAGCCCTGGGCGCCGGCGACCACCCCGTCGCTCACGAGCAGCTCGAGGGCAGGGGAGTGGTCGAGGATGCGGACGCCGGCGCGCCGGAGCTGCCGGCGCAGGAAGTACATGTAATCGGGGCCCCTCAGGTTGGCGCGGTACTGGAGGCCGCTGTCGTCCACGGGGAAGGGGTAGCCCCACGCCGCCAGCTGGTTGATCTGCGTCCAGGTCGCTTCGAGGACGCGCGCCATCCACTCGCGGTGGGCGAGCCCGCCGCTCCGCGCGAACCTCGCCTCGATCGCGCGCTCGCGTGCGGCGCCCTCGGGCGTCACGTACCAGGCGCCTGTGTTCGCGGGGGCCGTGGCGCCCGAGGTGCCGCAATAGCCCTTGTCGACGAGCACCACGCTGCGCGCCCCGCTCGCCGCGGCGCCGAGCGCGGCCCACGCGCCGGCGGGGCCGCCGCCGATCACCAGCACGTCGGCGAGGTCGTCGGTGTCGGAGGCGAGGGGAGGAGACAGCGTTGCAGGGGTGCTCATCGAGGATCCGCCGCGGCGGGCCCAAGCACCAATCGGGCCAGGGGGGTTGTCAGCGTGGACGGGCGGTGGATAGCTCCGCTGCTGCCTCAGCAGCAGCCGGGTGGTGATCGGCTGCTGCGGCGCGGGCAGGCTCGCTGTCGGAGCCCCGGGGGCGGCGGGGGGTATCCCCGAGCGGAAGGCGAGCGCCCCGCGGGGGATGAGCAGGGCGAGGCGGGCACGCCGACCACGGGCCGTGCAGCGAGCGGCTCGGCGGCGCCCCGGATGGAAGGCTCGCCTTGCCGGGCGCCGCCGGGTATCCTCGGAATGAAGATCCATGCCATATCGCCTGGAAAAAGTCGCCAATGGCGGAGACTGCTTCTTCGACTCCGTGGCCAGGCATTTGAACCACGAAGGGATAGGCTGGGCACCCGATGGCGAGTGGGACGCCGGGACGGTGAGGGCGGCGATGATGCGGCACGCCGCGGAGGAGATCTTCGGGCTCGACCAGGTCCCAGGCGGCCAGGAATGGGACCTGGAGGCGCTATCGCAGCTTCCATTGAGCCCGGAGAGCGAGCTCCTGGAGCACCTTAAATCCGCGTTCGACGGGATCAGCCGCGCCGTCTACGCGGCGTGGGAGGAGCTGTGGCGAGACCCGACGAACCACCCCTTGCTTGTGGCGCTCTTCCTCCGGTGGGGCCTCCTGAACGAGCTGACCAGCGACCGCTCGGCCATCGTGGACGCCATCAACACATGGCTGGTGACAAAAAAAAGGGTCGATTTCCTGCTTCGTAACTCTCTCGTCTGGGGGGTGACGGAGCTCGAAGGGGCGAGCGGGTTTTACGAGAGGATCCTACGGGATCTGTGGAATCTGGAGGTGGAGATCGTCCCGGGGCCTCTCGTGGACGACGACCCGCAGCGAAAGGGGACCCTCCTCCTTTGCTGCGAGGATCTTCACTACCAGCCGTATCTCTGGCGCTCCAACGTGAGCGTCGCGACGACGAGTCTCAGGGAGTGGTCCGCTCCGGTGCGCTCCTACAGCGCACCTCTGATCGACACGGGCTCGGCGACGTCCGCCGCGCGCCACGAGCCCAACACCCGCGTCACGCCTCTCCGACTGGGCCTCTGCGTGTGGAACCTCAACCACCTCGGCGAGCAGCCCCAGGGGCAGAAGCGAACAAGGGATGAAGACGTCCCGGACGACCCCTCCGAGGGCAGGCCCACGAAGAGGCGGCGGATGGAGCCGGCGCCGCTGGCCGTCGTGCCACCGCCGCGGAGGAAGCGCGCCAGGAACGACGGCCCGCTGCCGTCTCTGGATCCCATGCTCGAGGAGGAGGGAGACAGCCAACCATCGTCGGAGCCAGCACCGAAGAAGCGGAGAAGGAACCAGCCAGAGCCAGCCGGAGACGGCGCTCCCGAAGACGCCGGAGACGGCGCTCCCGAAGACGCCGAGAAGGCGAACAGCGCGCAGAACAAGGTCGACGCCCTGAGGGCGCTCATTGAGCGCAACGCGGACTGGCTCGACGTGGTGGCCCTCAACGAGGTCAACAAGGGCGTGGACTTCCTCAAGAAGGAGGTCGCACAGTGGAAGAGCCCCAGGTGCACGCTGTACGAGGGACCTCACCTGATTTCGGTTGGCGAGCAGCTCGGCGCCGGTCAACACGAGTATTATCCGCTGCTGATCGTCGACCGGCCGGGGCGGTTCAAGATCGAGCATCAGGGCTGCTCGGTGTTCTTCTCCACCGGCGTCGCCAGCCACAAGAAGGTGGCGCAAGGAGAGGAGGTCAGGTGGATCAAGAAAGAGAACCTCACGAAAGCGGAGAGCGACGCTGCCTATCGAGAGGCCGTCGTGAAAGCCGCCGAGAAGCTGATCCATCTGATCGAGGCGATCGAGGGGGGCTCGAAGGGAAAGCGGCCGGCAAACGCGAAGCAGTCCATCGGAGCTCGCGGCGAGGCTGCCGCGAGCTCCCTGGAGCGCCTCGAGCTCGAAGACGAGGACATGAGCGGAGCTGTCGTCGCCATGCGGAAGCTCCTCGCTGCGACGACCCCGAAGGATGCGCCGCCCCCGAGCAGGAGCAAGCCCGGGCCCAGGCTGAACGCGGGGCCCAGCAGCGAGGCCGGGCCCAGGAGCAAGTCCGGGCCCAGGCGCAAGGCCGGGCCCAGCAGCGAGGCCGAGGGCAAGGCCGAGCGCAAGGGGGAGAGGGACGCGCTGGTCCGGACGATATGTGACGGCCTCGAAGCGGCGAAGGAAGGCGTCAACCGCAGCGATCTCGCAAAGAGAATAGAGGGGGTTCGCGCCAGCTACTGGAAGCTGAATTCGGGGCAGCGAAGCGCCATCATCGAGGAAGTCAGACACCACCTCTACCGCCCCGTCGTCATTCACCACCTGCTCGTCGGGGGAAAACAGTCCGTCAACGTGGGTATCGTCCACACCACGCCTGGCGGCACGGAGTTCGAGCGAAAGATGGTCTACAGCCAGCTCGAAAAATTCTTCAACGAGGTGGCGAGTGGATGGCAGCCGGACGGGGTCGAAGCCCTGTGGCTGATCGCGGGGGACTTCTACCTGCTCGACGAGTCCGTCGTGACCAGCGAGGCAGGGAAGGGGTACCAGACGCGCACGGTGCGCACATGGAAGGACCGGGACGACCCGATCGCCAAGGATGTGATCGTCGAGGCGAACAAGGCCCGGCGCGCGATCCTCCTCGGCCAGATCGAGGCCCTGAAGCGGGAGATCGACGCCATCGACGAGGCGATGAGCGGTGCGCGGACGAGCAGCCTCACGCAGGCGGACGGCGCCGGAGGCGCGAGCGAGCTGGCGAAGCTGAAGGCGACAGGAGTGAAGCTCTGCGAAGAGGCCATGGCGGGTCAGCGGGCCAAGATCGAGGATCTCCTCGATGTGCTGACGGCAGCGACGAAAAAATGGGAGGACAACAAAGGCAGCGTGAGCATCTGGAAGCTCGATGCCGATGTCGGGAAGGCCCACAGCGGCCTCATCCTCCTCGAGCGGCTCGCGGCGCTCCAGGCAGGCAAGCTTCGCCTGAAGGACGAGGAGCAATGCGACACCCAGCTCCTCTTACGCGCCATGACGGCCACGCTCAAGAAGGGGTTCGTAGATTTCATCGGGTTGAAGGGGCGGATCATCGACTTCGAGCGCAACGTCAAGAAGAGCGTGGGCGTCGCGGAGGACGAGCAAGCCGGAGGAACCGGCAAGATCGGCAAGGAGAGGGACGAATACCTGAGCACACAATCGTACTCCGCGCGAAACCTCCTCCTCTCGGCCAAGCCCGAGCAGCGACTGCGCAAGGACCTGGGGCTCACGTTCGCCGCCCAGATCGAGGAGCACTTCCACATCTACCAGACCATCTGGGCCACCAACGTGCACTCGAGCGCGAAGGTGGACAGCAAGGTCATCGAGTACACCGCGTTTCGCATCGCGGACTTCGTGGTCGCCTCGAAGGGCTGGAGATCGGCCGAGCTGGGCCTCTTCCACCATGCGAAGGAGGGCCTGCTTCGCGTCGAGGACGAGAAGCACGACGCCGAAGGAAGCGTCACGTTGCCCTCGACGGTGACGTGGCGCACGATCAGCGATCATTTCCCGGTCGGAGCCCGCTTCTCGACGCGAGCCCACGATCTCGCCGTGAGGCACGTCTTCGTGGACGCCCTGGAGGAGGACCTGTACGCGGAGAAGCGCTGGGCGATGGCGATCTGGCACATGATCGATGCCTGCCAGATGCTGGGCGGCGGCCGCGGCCCGGATGACTGGTGGCTCGAGAAGGACAACGAGGAGCGATACAGGAACGTCGCGAGCGACTTCACCGTGCGTGTGGTGGAGGCGCTCGGAGAGGATGAAGACAAGGCCGGCGTCGTGGAGCAGCCTCTCCTGGATCTCCTGGAGGCGCCTCCGCCGGACCCCGACGAGGTCTTCGCTATGCTGAACAGGATCCTCAGCGATCTCCGGACAGAGGTAGGCCTTGTGGTCGTGGAGCCCGAGCGGTTTCCCTTCTACGTGCAGGACGGCGAAGAGGACGGCGAGCCGCCGGACGGTGACGGTGAAGCATCGGAGGGCATGGAGCTCACCCAGTAAACAGCCGCCTCGCCGCCCAGGCGAGGCACGTCGCGAAAGACCGCCATGCTCCACCTCCGGAAAGATCAACTGGCCGCGCTCGCCATGGCGCGACGACGGCAGCAGGACGAGCGGACCGGCGCGGACGAGCCCGGGACTCCCGGAGACGCGCCGGCGCCGCCCGCCGGCGAGCTCGTCCTCGGGTGCCCGCGCCCGGGGAGGCTCACGCGCGCCGCGCGGCTCGCGGCCCGGCAGGAGCTCCTGGCGCGCCTCCGGCCCGCGCTCGACCTCCCGGTCTACCCGGCCGCGGTCGCGCCTCCGGCCCGCGCCGAGGTGCCCCCGGCGCCGGCGCCTGGCGCGCGCGCGACGACGCCGGCGCCTGCCGCGCGCGCGACGACAGCCGGCGCGCCGGAGAAAGGCGCTGGCAGCCCTCCGCGGGAGAAGCTGGCGCTCGAGGTCGTGGTGCTCGACGAGCGCGATCAGCCGCTGTCGGGTGCGTCCGTGGAGCTTCGCAACGGCAAGGGCCAGGTGCTCTACGAGAGGACCGGCCGCGACGGCCAGGTGCGCTTCGAAGGGCTGGAGGACGAGCCTCTCACGATCTGCCTCCACGAGCTGGACGAGGACGCCTGGGTGCGCATCCGGCAAGCCACCCTGCCGGATCCGAAGAGCCGGGACCAGGCGAGCTGGAAGAGCGCCTGGGCGCAGGGCGGCGCGTCGAGCTGCCATGTCGTCGTGGAGGGAGATTGCATCTCGAGCATCGCGGATCGCCACGGCTTCTTCCCCGAGACCCTCTGGAGCATCCCGGACAACGCGCTCCTGCGGCGCCTCCGCCGATCAAAGAACGTCCTGAATCCGGGCGACCGCGTGATCATCCCCGCGCGCAGGCGCAGGGCGGAGCCCGCGCGCGCTGGATGGCGCCATTGGCTGCGACGCAAGGGCTGGCCCGAGATCCTGCGCATCCGCTTCCTGACCTTCGGCGACGAGCCGAGGAAAGGCGAGCCTTACGTGCTCAGCCTGACGGCGGCCGGCGGAAGGAAGATCGAAGATCGAGCCGGCCACACCGACGGCGATGGCTTCCTGATCGAGAGCATCCCGCCGGACGCGGCCACGGGGCGGATCCTGCTCGGCGCCGGCGAGGACCAGGAGGAGCACGAGCTCCGGCTCGGGTGCCTCGACCCCGCGGACACCGTCCGCGGCGCCCAGGCCCGGCTCAACAACCTCGGTTACCCCTGCGGTGAGGAGGACGGCGCGCTCGGCGACCTGACGCGGGCGGCGTTGAAGCGCTTCCAGCGCGCGCGGGGCCTGGAGATCACCGGCGAGATCGACGCCGCGACGCAGGCGGAGCTCCTGGCGCGCCACCTGTCTTGAGGGCCGGCGCCGCCCGGGCCCTCAGCCCCGCAGCACCTCGCCCGCCTCGCCCTCGAACAGGAAGCCTTCGATCTCCGTCCCCACGATCTCGCTCCGCTGCCGCGCCGAGCACGTCGGCAAGAATGGCCGCAGGACGCGCGGATCGTAGAACCGGAAATACAGCGCCTGCCCCGTCTCACCCCCCGTGACGACGAGCGAGCGCCGCAGCCGCTGCCGCACCTCGCGCAGCGGCCGCGCGCTCGTCAGGAACACGCCCCAGCTCTCGCCCCAGCCCTCGTTCACGAGCACAGGCAACAGCTCCGATCCCCGCTCGAGGTGGACGAGGTGCGGCGCGGCGCGCGCCATCGCCTCGCCCTGCGCGCCCTCGAACAGCGAGCGGTGCTCGTCCTCGCACGCGAGGAGCAACGGGTAGATGCGCCGATCGCGCGCGGCGTCCAGGATCGCGAACAGCGGCTCGGCCTCGGCGCGGAGCGCCTCGAGCGCCGACGCGCGCGCCGCGAGGAGGGCCGCCGGCGGCGGGCGGCCCGGCAGCACCGGCGGGAGCCCGGCGCGCACGTCGTCGGGCTGGATCCGGAGGAGGAAGCGCATCTCGCCCGCGACGAGCATCGCGCCGTCGCGCAGCACGGCCTCGCCCACACGTTCGCCGTCGACCGTCGTCCCGCGGCGGCTCACGTCGCGGAGGTGGCACGCCTGCCCGTCCCACACGAGCTCGAAGTGCACCGGCGCCATCCGCGCGTCCTGCGAGAAGACGAGGTCCGCGCGCCCGGTGCGCCCCACGCGGAGCTCCTGTCCTTCCCGGAGGCGCACGCGCCGCCCCGCGAGCGACCCCGACGCGACGTGCAAGACTGCCCTCATCGCCCCGAGCCCGCCTGCGCCTGCGACGCCGCCCACGCGCGCTGGCAGCTCTTGCACTCGAGGAACGGGATCCCCGTCTTCGCCGCGGCGACGAGGGCGTCGATCTCCGGCGTCGAGCCGATGAAGACCGTGGGGCACCCGGTCACGATCACCCCTCTCGGAGCGGTGCTGTCGCCGAGCCGCGCGGCTGGCTCGTCCTCGATGAAGACGTTGCTCGAGCCGTCATCGATCGCGCCCCCGCATGTCGTGGCGTCGCCCTCCCTCGCGGCGGGCAAGAAGCCGATGTTCACGGTCGTCGCGGCCGAGGTGATGGGCGACGGGGCCTGGACGGCCACGCACACGTGCAGATCGGTCAGGCGGGCGGCGGGGGGCATCGGTCTCCTCTCGTCAGGGCACCGGCGTGTCCCCGGGGTGCGCCTCGTCCGCCTTCCGGGGCGGGGAGGGGCTCGCGCCAGGGCCCGAGCCCGCCTCGCCGCCGCTGTTGATGTTCACGATGGTCCCGACGATATCAATGCCGCCAGGGTGGATGTCGATGAAGCCGCCCGGGCCCTTGATCGTGAGGCGCAGCCCGGCCTCCAGCACCATCGTCGCGCCCGCCTTGAGGTGGATCGCCGCGCCGGCCTCGAGCGCGTGGCTCAGCCCCACGCGCTCGTGCTGATCGACCATCACGGTGAGCGACGCGCTGCCGTTCACCTGCTCGCTCCGGTTCATCACGACGTGGACGTGCTCGCCGCCCATCACGAGGCGCTTGCGCGTGCCCCTCACCACCAGATCCTCGTCGCCCACCACCGTCGAGAGCTTGTTTCGGCCCGTGCGCTCCACCTGGTCCCGCTTGACCAGCTCGTGCTTGTCGCGTTGAGCCTGTGTGTACACGAGCTCCATCCCGGCCTGATCCTCGAACTTGATCTCGTTGTATCCTCCGGTGTGCGGGGACGAGCTGCTCTTCCAGGTGCTCACGGTCTTGTGGTCCGGCAGCCTGTACGGCGGGACCTGCTGGCCGTTGTGGGCGCGCCCCGCGACGATGGGCTGATCCGGATCGCCGTCGAGGCACGCCACCAGCACCTCCTGCCCCACGCGCGGCAGGAGGAACATCCCGTATCCTGCGCCCGCCCACCCCTGGCTCACGCGCATCCAGCAGGAGCTGTTGTCGTCGAGCCGGCCCTCTCGGTCCCACGCGAACTGCACGCGCACGCGCCCGTGCTCGTCGGTGTGGATCTCGGCGCCCGGCGGGCCCACCACGACGGCGCTCTGGAGCCCGAGCGCCTGCGGCTTCGGCGTCTTTCGCGGCGGGCGATAAGGCACCTTCGCGTCGGTGAGGACCGCCCGTCCCTGGACGGTCCACGCCTCGCCCGGCGAGCCGGTGATCGCGAGATCCGTCACCAGCAGCTCGCCTGCGTCGAGCTCGGTGTGCGGGTGGTGCTCGATCGTGAAGACGCGGCCCGGCGCCAGATCGACGACGTTGGTCTCGAAGCTCACGACACGCCTGTCGCCTCGCATCGCGGCGAGCACGCGCGCCGACAGATCCTTCCCGTGCCGCTCCTCGTGCCGGTAAGCGCCCCTGTCGTCGGCGAACGGTGTCCCGCCTCCCGCGCCGCGCGCCAGGAAAGACCCGGGCTCGAAGCGGTACTGCTCCAGCTTCGCCTCCGGTCCGACCGGCGGCGCGAGCGGCGCGCTGGCCGAGAGCTCGAGCCTCGGCTTTCGGAACTCGTTGTCGCGCATCGTGACCTTGCCGGGCCGCACCTCGTGGGTGAGCCGGACCTGCGTCACGAATTCCTTCTGGGAGGCTTCGTTGGGGTTGTCGACGAACGGCAGCGCCCGCCGCGGCGGCTCGACATGGAGCTTGTCGCTGAAGGTGAGCGTCGTCTTCGTTGCGCCGTTGTCGGGCAGCGTGAACGCGATCCCCGCCTCCTCGAGCAGCCGCGAGAGGAACGCGTAGTCGCTCTCGCCGTGCTGCATCCGGATCTCGAGCTTCGGGCACGCGGCGCGATCCACCTTCCACACGGGGACGATCGCCCACTCGGCGAGGAGCCTGTCCGCGATCTCCGGGATCGACAGGTGCTGGTAGATCCGCTGTCCGCGGCGCTGCGTGAGCAGCCACAGCTTCGGCACGATGGTCAGCGAGTACGTCGAGAGCCCGGTCGGCTCGGGCTGCACCTGCTCCACCTGGCTGCACACGCCTTCCCAGAGCCGCGCGTCGAGCGCCGCGTGCAGGATCCCCGTCTCGATGCGCAGCGACGCCGCCTGGCCGATGAAGGAATCCATGTCGAGGTCCGGTCGCCTCGACATGGCCAGCACGGAGACCGTGAACAGCTCGGAGACGGCCTCCTGCACGGCGAACTGCCGGACGGAGAGCGAGGTCTCGCCGGACTCGAACGTGAGATCGAAGGTCGGCATGCTGGACGGTCCTCGGTGGAGCCACGGGGCGCAGGGCCGGTCGGGGGCGTGATGGTAGCCCAGCGAGCGGGCGCGCGGTCGACTTTGGCGGCGCGGTCCGCGCTCGCCGCTCAGATGCGCGCGGGATGGCCGCGCCTCGCCTGCCAGATCCGGCGGCTCGCCCACGCATAGGAGTCGGCATCGTTGGTCAGGCCGGTGAAGCCGCCGGTGTCGTTCCTGAGGCCTTCCCACCGATAGGCCACGTCGATCGTGCTCGCGAACCTGTGCGAGGCCTCGTGGAGAATGCTCACGGCCAGATCGCCCGCGGTGAACGTCTGGATCGCATGCTTGCCGATGTGGATGCGCGCCCGCGGGCCGACGGAGCCCGCGGCCCCCGTCCCGATCCACCGCAGATGATCGCAGGCGAGCCGGGCGTGGCCGGCACCGGTAAGGAGGGCCGTCGCGCTGTCCCGCGCCGCCCTCATCGCTTCGCCCGGCAGGAGGGGGTGGCCGACCACGATCTCGAACGCGCCGCCGATGCCCGCCCGGAGGAGACGCAGCTTCTGCCATATCGTCCTCACGTCCTGCTCGAACGTGGGCGAGCTATGGTCGAGGTCGAAGTACCGCCCGAGCGCCTCCACGACGGTGACGGCATGGTTGATGGGAGCGACGTTCTTCCCGGGGAAGAGACGCGGGAAATGGAGGGTACGATTCGCCGAGTCGGGGTCGACGCTCTCCAGGGGGCGCCACGCCAGGTAGTCCCCGACGAGATCGACGGCGTCGCTGACGATCTCCCGGGCGTAGACGACCCCGAGCCCGAGCTTGCTCCTGTCGCCGTGGCGAAGATCGAGCAGCGGGTCCTTGTCCCAGTTTGTGACCGTCACGCCGTGAACGCGGAACAGCATCTCGCCTGATCTCCGGTGAAGCGAGCCCGCCGCGCGAGCGGCTCTCCCGCTGTCGAATCCTCATGATGCGCGCCGCTGCCTGACCTGCACCACCCGCCCGAGCGCCGCCGCCTGGAGCGCCGCTGGCTCGGTCTCCCGCTCGTCGATCGCCGGGTGCACCGCCGCGATCAAGCGCGCCCGGAAGCGCGTCGAGAGCGGCAGATCCTCGGCGATCGAGGCCGGAAGGTAGATCACGAGCGGCTGCTTCTCTCCCGTCACGTGAAGGAGGGCGCGCAGGTGCGGCCCGCCGAGCACCTTGCGCTTCTGGTAATGGCGCTGCTCCAGGAGCGCGCGCTCCACCTGGTCGTTCGCGAGCTCCGCCCGGCCCTTCTTTCCGTGGGCGAGCGCCTCGCGGATCCTCCCGCACAGCGCCTCGGCGACGGCGGGCGCGCTCGATACGCCCGGCGTGCCGAGGAATTTCTCGGCGGCCCCGAGCGCTGTCGCGAGCGCCTCGTCGCCGGCCGCGAGCGGCGTCGCGGTGGAGAGCAGCGCCTTCAGCGTCTCGACCTCGTCGAAGGACAACGAGAGCTCGCCCTCGACCAGCTCGAGCGGCGGCACCGGCGTGCCGCGCTTGCCGGCGGCGCGCGCGAGCGCCGCGTGCACGCCCTCGGCGTCGGCGGCCGCAGCGCGATAGAGGATCTCGAAGATCTGCGCCCGATCCTCGATCTCGGCGGGCTCGTCGGAGAGGGCCGGATCGTCGGCCTCCGGGTCGAGGGGCTCGGCCTCCATCGCGTCGAGCAGGCGCTGCCAGGCGGGCTTGCGGACGATGCGCGGCACGCTCTTCCGATCGAACCAGACGAGCGCCAGCGCATCCCGCTGCGTCGCCGCCGGCGCGATCGCGGCGCTCGCGTCCGCCGCCGCTGCCGCCGCCGCCGCTGCCGTGCCCGTGCCCGTGCCCGTGCCCGCGAGCATCGTGCCGATGGTCCGCGGCGCCGCCGGCGCTTGCGACATCACGCTCGCGTCGCTGGACGCAGGCTGCGGAGCGGCTGCCGCCCAGGGGCTCACCGGCTCGCCGGGCGAGGCCTTCGCGATCGGCGGGGCAGCGACCGGAGGAGCGGTGTTCGAGGAGGCGGAGGGCGGCGGCGCCGCAGGTGAGGCGACGAACGGGAAAGGCACCTTCGACACCGTCTCGGTGAGCTCGCGCGTCTCCTTCCTGAGCGAGCTCACCTTCGGCCGGAAACCGGGCGGCTCGGACGGCCGCGGAGGGGGCAGCTCGGGAGGGGGCGGCGGGGTCGGCGGTCCCGCGCGAAAGGGCATGACCGGCGCCTGCGGGGCGTCGGGCGACGGCGTCGAGGCGCCGAGGGTCAGCGTCGACGCGCCGGGGGAGGGCGTCTTCAGCTTGGGAGCGGGCGGGGCCACGAGCGGCGGCGGCTGGAGCCCCGGCGCAGAGGGGGTGGCTGCCTCGGCCGGAGCCTGCTTTGCGGGCCGCTCCAGCTCGACGCGCACCTGCCCTGCCTCCGTGGGGCTCGCGAGCGGGAGCTGGCCGCGCCACGTCACCGTGCAGAGGAGACGATCGGTGTCGATCACGAGCGTGTCGCAGCGCATGACGAGATCGCGCGGCCCGCCGGCGCGGCCGGTGATGGTCGCCCGCGGGCGGACGCCAGGCAGGCTGGTGACGAGGCGCGGGTGGAGGGCATGGAGGTTCTCGAGCAGGATGCGCTCGTCGGCGCGGAGCTCCTGCAGGCGTTGATCGAGCGGAGCCACGTTGAAGAAGGAGCGATCGAAATCCTCGGGCATCAGGTTCGAGAGGAGCGCGCCCGACGACCAGGCGGCCGCGTGCTTGCCGAGCCTGCGGTGTCGCAAAGGCCAGGTGGGGGCGATCGGCCCGAAGCCCACCGCCGCGATGGAGTCCTCCGGGCTGCCCACGACCTGATCCACGGGGAGGAGGTTGGGCACGGTGGTCCTGCCGCGGTCGTCGCGCGCTTCGCGATCGACGCCCGCAGGGTTCTCCGTGTCCGGCCCGCCCGCCGCGCGCTCGTAGGCGAGCGGCATCCTGGTGAAGCGCTCGCCCTCCTCGAGCTCGCCCTCCTGGGTGAACACGCGATCGCAGAACGCTTGAATGGCCTTATCGATCTCGCCCACGACCATCCGCGCGACCAGGGACCGCGCGGGCCGGCCGCCGGGCGCGTGGGCGTGGCCGACGAGGACGACGTCGGCGCCCTGCTTCAACGGCGCGAGATCGCTCGCCTCGATCAGGCTGCGCGCGGGGTCGTCGTCCCGGTACGCGTCGCGCTCGCGGATCGGCTCCTGCGCGGGCGCGAGCGGCGACTCGGTCGGCGCGAGCGTGAAGGTCGCCTTGCAGACGACGGTGAGCACCCAGGTCGAGGCGCGCGCCTGCCAGAGGAGCGAGGCGACGGGGAGCGACCCGTCGGAGACGACATCCATAAGTGGACCGACCATATCACCACTCCGGCGAGCTGGATGTGGCGTTGACGCGCCCGGGTCTCGGCCGTCGTGAACGGCGGCGTCGCTCGGCGGCGCGAGCGGCTCGGCGCGCGCAAGGATGGCGTGGTGTCGCCGAGCACGCGCGAGACGCGCCCGACCGACACATACGAGCCCTCGTGCAGAACGGCGCCAGCGAGGGCGACGACGTGCAGGTGGTGCGCGGCGAGGTCTGTTTGCCTCGCCGGCTCACCGGAGGTCAGGGGGCGTCGGCCGTAGTGTCTGGTGAAGTGGAGGGGAGAGCCGCCGAGCGCGCGGCGGCCCTCCGGAGCCCGTGTCGTCCCGCAGCCCTCGCGCGGGGCGAGGCCGCGCTTCAGCTGGTCAGTTGAGCTCGCCGCCCTCGACCCAGCTGGCGAGCGTCTCCTGCTCGGCGGCGGTCAGGCACTTGGCGTTGCCGGCGTCCCGCTCCGGGTCGCCGGTGCACCTGGCCATGCCCTGCCCCACGGCCGGCATGGAGCCGTCGCGGACGCGCATGAGGGCACACGCGCCCTTCGAGAGCCCCGCTCTCGCGCACGCCGCGTGCTCCGCGTCCAGCTGCGAGGACGCGTAGTCGATCTCGAAATCGCCGGCGGGCGTCGGACTCGTGGTGTGGCAGGGCCCGCAGCGCGCCATGAGGATGGGCTCCACGTCCGCCCACGCCGCGGCGTCCGCGGGCCCGCCGCCCGTGCCGCCCGCGCCGCCGTCACCGCCGCCCGCGCCGCCGTCGCCGCCGCCCGCGCCGCCGTCACCGCCGCCCGCGCCGCCGTCGCTGCCACCCGCGCCGCCGTCACCGCCGCCCGCGCCGCCGTCGCTGCCGCCCGCGCCGCCGTCACCGCCAGCCGTGCCGCTCGTGGTGGTGCTGGTGGTGGTGGTGCTGGTGCTCGTCGTGCTCGAGGTCGAGTCGTCGTCGCCGCACGCCGCGAGCGCGAGGAGCAGCGCGCCGGTGGTCGCGAGGAAAGGGAGCTGGGTGTTCCTGGTAAATAGCATTTATTATGCATATGCGACCCTGGTGCTGCTGGCAATTCCCGTGGCATCGAGCGCGAGAAATTCCGCCTGTCGCCCTGATCTATTATGCTTTGATTGAATCGGAGAACGCGCCCTATCGGGCTGGGCGCGTGGTTTTGCGGCGCCGCCCGCCCCCTCGGACCGCCGGCGCACCGGCGTGGGGCCGCCGGCGAGTTCGACCGCGGGGAGCTCGCGAAGCGCTGTCGCGATCACGCGCGCAGCCGGGTCCGGAAACGCATGAGGTACACAACGGAAGGGATGATGTGACCGATCGGAATCGGTCCGAGGCAAGGGCACGTCTCGAGCGCGCGGCCGATGGGGTGCCGGTGAGATCCTGTGACGAGCGCCGCTTTGGCCTGTCCGCGGATGGGTTCCACCGCGTCGCGCTGGGCCCACCGCATGCAGGCTGCGTCGCGCACGGCCTCGAGCAGCCGCCTCGGGGCCTCGTAGCATGGCTGCACGATGGGGCGGCCGCCACCAGGAGGAGCTTGACTTTTCGGATCGTGTTTGGGTTTCGTTGCCTGCCCGACCGACCCCTGGGGGAACCGCTCGTCCGCGGACACGGCGGAAGCCCGCTGCGTGCCGGACACGATGGCCCCGCACGACCTACATCCCCGAGCCACGACCCGTCCTCCGGATCGAACGCGCCGCTGGCTGCCACCTCGCTTTCCTGCGGTGAAGGCGCCCGGCCGAGGACGTCGCTGCCCGCCCAGGGCTCTGGCCACGCGTGGGGCAGCGGCTCCTCTCTGGCCTACGCGCGAGGTGCGCGGTAACCTCGTTGCCGAGGGCGCTGGCGCGACTGGATGACCGACGAACCCAGGGTCAAGGGGGTGGCGTTCCGCTCCGCGTTCGTGAGCTTTGGCAAGCTGCGCGGAGAGCCCGTCCAGAAGCTCAGCCTGGACGAGATGTGCGAGCCGCTGCGCGACGGCCTCCGCTACGGCAGCATCGTCTCCACCGGCTGGTACCCGATCGCCTGGTACAAGGACCTCTTCCAGGCCATCCGGCGCACCAGCGGTGAAGGCAAGGACCTCATCCACCAGATTGGCCGCCAGTGCACCCGCGACGACATGAGCGGCATCTACAAGGTCATCGCGGCCCTCATCTCCCCCTCCGCCCTCTTCTCCCTCGGCCAGCGCGTCTTCGCCAACTACTACTCTGTCGGCCGCGTCCAGGTCCTCCAGTCCCGCCGCGGCTTCACCCGCGCTCGCTGGAGCGGCTGCTCCGGCTTCGACGAGAACATGTGGACCGAGGTCATCGGCTCCTGCGAACAGCTCCTCGAGATCGGCGGCGCCAGCCACGTCCGCCAGCGCGTCATCGCCGGGGGCGGCGACCACGATGAGCACCTCGAGTTGACCGCGCACTGGAGCTGAGGGCCCGCCGTGATCAGCAGCCGCAGGCTCGCGGACAAGACCCTCGCGGCGCGGACCAGGGCCGCGACGCTCGGTCCGGTCGAGCCGCTCGACCGCCTCGACTGGCCACATCGGCTCAAGCGCGGGCGCTGCCGCGCCTCAGGGCGCCGGCCAGGGAATCACGAAGCGGTCGAGGGGGGCGGCCTCGCTGCCGCCCTTGGGGAGCCCGCGGACCTCGACGGCGAGGCCCTCCGGGGCGGGCGCGATCAGCAGAAAATGGAATGGACGGAGCGCCGAGCCGCGGGCGAGGTCGTCGGGGTGGCGGCGGGCCGCGCCCTGGGCGAGCGCGGCCCGGGGGCCGCCGCCGCCGCCGGCCACGATGAAGAGCTTTCCGCCGCGCCGGAAGCGCTCGTGGCTGTGCACGTGGCCGCTGATCAGCGCCAGCGCCTTCCGGGAGCGGAGGAGGGGCGGGACGATGTGGCGCTGCACGTGGGGCTCGTCGCCCGTCACCGTGCTGTTCGTGTAGGGCGGGTGGTGCGCGAGCACCAGCACCGCGCGCGCTGAAGGATCGGCGTCGAGGCGGCGGAGCGCGCCCTCGTACCAGCGGATCTGGGCGTCCCACACCGCGGGGGTGAGCTCGTCGATGTTGCTGTCGAGGACCACGACGCGGACGGGGCCATACGCGACCTCGTACCAGCGGCGCCCGCCGAGGTGCGGGAAGCGCGCGAAGAAGTGGCGCTCACCGCCGCGGCAGCCCCAGTATTCGTGGTTGCCGAGCGCCGCGAACGCCGGGATCCCGGCGTCGCGCACCGGCGCCATCAGGGCGTCGAGAGCGGCCCAGTGCCGCGCCGAGCCGCCGTCGAATACGAGGTCGCCGACCACGAACACGGCGTCGGGGCGAGCGGCGGCGAGCGCCTGCACGAGCACGGCGCGCTCGGGATCGTTCGACTCGCGCCAGAACTCCAGGGTCGAGGTGCGCTGCAGATCGGCGATGACGGCGATGCGGCCGGTCGTCGGCGGCAGCGGCACATCGAGGCTCCCCGCGAAGCGGCGCGGCGCGGGCAGCGGCGCGCACGCGGCGAGCAGCGCGCTCGCGGCGGCCACGCCGATACAGGCGACCCCGAGCGCCCGCGCGGACCCGCCGCGCCGTTTGAGCTTTACCATGATCGACGTCCATTCCTGGAAGGTCCGCGCGTCCCGTGGGAGAATGAAGGCGCTGACGCTCGGGCTCGATCTCCCTCGGTACGGGCACACGGCCTCGGGCTTGGGCTCGGGCTGCTGAGCAGGAGAGCTCGCCGGGATACTCCATGTCCACCCTGTTGATCACGGATCCTCGGCTCCTCGCGCACGATCCGGGCCCCGAGCACCCCGAGAGCCCCTCCCGCCTCGCGAGCATCCTCCGCGCCCTCGATCCGCTGCCGGCCGGCGCGATCTTGCAGCGCGCGGTCCGCGAGGCTTCCGCCGCGCAGCTTCGCCGCGTGCATTCGGCGGCGTACGTCGACGAGGTGCTCGGGCAGCGGGGGCGGGCCGGAGCGATCGACGAGGAGACGCGCCTGTCCGATGGATCCGTGGAGGCGGCGCTGCTGGCCGCCGGGGCGTGCGTCGCGCTGGTCGAGGCGCTCCTGGAAGGGCGGGTGAAGAATGGCTTCGCGCTCGTGCGCCCGCCCGGGCACCACGCGACGTCCAGCCGGGGCATGGGGTATTGCGTCTTCAACAACGTCGCCATCGCCGCCGCGCACGCGCTCGCCCGCGGCGCCGGCCGGGTGCTCATCGTCGACTGGGACGTGCACCACGGGAACGGCACACAGGCCATCTTCGAGCAGCGCGACGACGTGCTCTTCTTCTCGGTCCACCAGGACCGGCTCTACCCCGACTCGGGCGGCAGCGACGAGGTCGGCGCGGGCCCTGGCGCCGGGTACACGCGGAACGTCCCCTTGCCGCCCGGCGCCGGCGACGACGAGATGAAGCTCGCCTTCGAGCGCGAGCTCGCGCCGCTCGCGGCGTGGTTCCGCCCCGATCTGGTGCTGGTCTCGGCGGGCTTCGACGCGCACGTGGACGATCCCATGGCAGCGCAGCGGGTGACCACGGAGGGGTTCGCGGCGCTGTGCGCGACGGTCTGCAGCATCGCCGAGCCGACCGCGGGAGGCCGCGTGGCGCTCGTGCTCGAGGGCGGGTACGATCTCGCGTCGCTCGGCGCGAGCGTCCGAGCGTGCGTGGAGCTCCTCTGCAGGAGCGCCGGCCGGGAGCATTGAGATGGGCTCGACAGACAGCACGCTCCTGGGCGACGTTCCGGACCTCGGAGACGTCCCCGCGGCGACCGCCTGGTTCGATGCGAAGCTGGCGGTCCTGCGCGCCCTCGGGCCGTCACCGGAGATCGAGGCGTCATTCCGGTCCGTGTCGGTCCTCGACCTGATCGGGGCGCCGACACCGCCCTTCGGCCTGTACGGCGACGCCGCCTGGCGAAGGCTCGTGCTGGCGACGCTGCTGGCCGACTGGAGCTGCTACCCTCTGCCTGTCGATCAGGTCGGGATCGAGCGCCTCTTTCAGGTGATGTTCACCTTCCCGGCGGGGTTCAGGGTGTGGTGGGCGGAGGCCCCTGGCGCCGGGTGGCTTCCGGTCGGGTATACCGGCTGGTTTCCGATCGCGGAGCTGTCCTTCGAGGCGCTGGCCGCGCGGGCGGCGGAGCTGCGCGGTCGCAATGTGGCAGCGCTCCCGACCCTCGATCCCGCCGGGAGCTTCATCTACCTCTTCAACTACAGCGTCCTCGGGCCGCTCCGGGGGACGTCCTGCTCCCGGCGGCTCCTCCGCGCGCTGGCCGACGATATCGCGGCCGTGCCGCTCCGGGGGCTCGCGGCGATCACGGTCTCCGAGGAGGGGATCCGGGTCGCCGAGCGGTTCGGGA
This sequence comes from Sorangium sp. So ce321, assembly GCF_051530195.1. Lineage (NCBI taxonomy): Bacteria > Pseudomonadati > Myxococcota > Polyangiales > Polyangiaceae > Sorangium > Sorangium sp. So ce321. The sequence goes on from NZ_CP150329.1 coordinate 4,138,221, forward strand.
TGCGGCGCTCGGGGACGCTGGTCATCGGCGGCACGCCGGAGCAGGTCTACACGCGCCGGGTCACCTGATCAGAGCTCGTCCCACGTGAAGGCGAGCACATCGCGGATGTGCTCCTGCCCGGTGAGGAGCATGATCAGCCTGTCGAAGCCCAGCGCCATGCCCGCTCCGGGCGGGATTCCCTGCCTCAGCGCCTCCACGTAGCGCGCGTCGAGCTCCACGGGGGCCTTTCCTTCCTGCGCTCGCCGGGCGTTCTCGCGCGCGAACATCGCGGCTTGCACCTCGGGATCGCGGAGGGAAGGGAAGCCGTCGCTCAGCTCCATCCCGGCGATGAAGAGCTCGCTGCGCAGCGCCAGCGCCGCCGAGCCCGGGGAGAGCTCGGCGGAGGAGGTCATCAGCGCCGGCCACTCGCGGAGGAAGACGGGGCGCTCGTGGCCGAGGTGCTCGGTGACGCGATCGAGCAGCATCGACAGCACCATCGGGGGATCGTCGAGGAACCGCTCGGGCACGCCGAGGTCGGGTCGGGTCGCGGCGGCGCGGAGCGACGCGGCGGAGAAGCTCGGGTCGACGTGGACCCCGAGGTGCTGCGCCAGCGCTTCGCGGACGGTGAGCCGCTCCCATCGGACGCCCGCGACCCGCACGGCGCGGCCGCGGACCTCCACGTGCTCGGCGCCGGGGGAGACGGCATCGAGCGCCCGCTGCACGAACGCCTCCACGTCGTCCTCGATCGCGTCGAGCGGCGCGAACGCGCGCGCCCACTCCAGCATGGTGAACTCGGGGTTGTGGCGCGCTCCGACGTCGCCGCCGCGGAAGTTCTGGGTCAGCGTGAAGACCTTCTCGAACCCGCCCACGATCATCCGCTTGATCTGGTACTCGGTCGAGGTCGTGAGATAGCCGCCTTCGGCGCGCATCGGGCTGAGGTGAGCGTCCGGGCACGCGCCCTTCACGAGCAGCGGCGCCTGGACCTCCAGGAAGCCCTGCTCGAAGAAGTACTCGCGGACGGCGCGCAGGATGGCCTGACGCTGGAAGAGCAGCGCCATCCGGCTCGGCGCCTGGCCAGGCTGGCGCCAGCGCAGGGCGTCGCCCCCCGGATCCCAGGCGCCCGCGGCGGGCCCGCCCACGCGACGGACGACCGGCGGCGCTCCGCCATCCCCGAGCTCGACCTCGACGATGTCGCCCGGCGCGAGCGGCGCATCGGCGCGGAGGCCGCGGACGACGTGCCTCTCGGCGCCGGCGATGAGGGCCATCGAGCTGAGCGCTCCTTCCTGCCATGTTTCGAGGATGCGACCGTGGAGCCGGCGCGGCGAGGTCATGGGGGCACCATGCCTCATCGCGCGGCGTCCGGGTATCCAGGTTCTACGAGGGGCGCGCCGCGCTGGAGGGGCGATGGGCGATGGGCGCCTGGAGCAGCTCGCGCGATCGCCAGCCCGAGGGCCGAATGGGCTCATGGTCGCGAGCGCGCGGCGCGGCCGCGGAGCGCCGCGCGATGAGCAGGCGCCGCTCAGCGCCCCTCGTCGCGCTCGCCTCCGGAGGAGCGACACTGGCGCGCCGCCGTTCCGCCGCGCGCGCCGGAGCTGATAAGGTGGCCGCCGCATGCAGGTTTTCTCGGCTTGCCCCCTCCGCGTCGCCTCTCGCATCTGGCCCACCGCGCGCGGCGGGTGGATCTTGACCGTCGTCTGCAAAGCCACCTATCGACTCCTGCCGGGCGAGTCCCCCCTCCACCTCGCCCAGGAACCACCGCACGAACAGGACATCTACCGGGGTGACGACCCCGCCCGCAGCCTCGCTGTGGCCAGCGATCTCGCCCCGTTCAAGCCCCGCGCCGATGTCGTCCTCGTCGGCAGCGCCCACGCAGCTGGCGGGCTCCCGGCCCGATCCATCCTCGCCCGTCTCATCGTCGGTGAGGTCGACAAGTCGATCGAAGTCTGGTGCGACCGCGCCTGGACCCAGGACGGTCAGCTCTGCGAAGGGGCTCGCGTCACCCAGATCGCCATGCCCTACGAGCGCGCCGCGGGCGGCCCGGATTCCTGGAACCCGGTCGGCGTCCGCCATGACGCTCCGCCTGACCCTTACGGCCGGGTTCCGCTCCCCAACCTCCAGCCGCCCGGCGTTCACATCTCCCGGCGCGACGACCTCATCGAGCCGATCGGGTTCGGCCCCATCGCCCCGACATGGCCCTGGCGCAGGGACCGCCTGGGCCACCACGCGGGCGCGTGGCCCCACGATCGATGGTGGGAGCAACCCCTCCCGGAGGGCTTCGATCCCGCCTTCTTCAATGTCGCCCCGCGCGATCAGCAGATCGCCGAGCTCCACGAGAACCAGCGCATCGTCCTCGAGAACCTCCACCCCGAGCACCCCCGCCTCGTCACCAGCCTCCCCGGTCTGCGCCCCCGCGCGCTCGCCGAGCGCGCCAGCGGCGGCCAGGAAGAGCTGGCGCTCCTCTGCGACACCCTCTGGATCGACGCCGACCGCGGGCTCTGCGCCCTGGTCTGGCGCGGTCGCCTCTCGCTGACTCACGCCGAGGAGGTCGGCCGCGTCGTCGTCACCCTGGAGCGCTTCAGCGCCCCCGCGACCTCCTGGGCCCGCGAGGCCGCCGCCCCCGAGTCCCATGCTGGCCAGTCCCCCCTCGGCCGAGCGCGCCCTCCCGCCGCCAGCGCTCCGGCGACCAGCGCCACCGTCGCCGCCGAGCTCATCGAGGCCGCCGAGCTCATCGAGGCCGCCGACGAGGACGCGGACGCCCTCCGCACCCACAGCGCTCCCCGCGACGCGGCGGCGAACGTCTCCCCGGTGCTCCCCTTCGCCGCGTCGTCGCGCGACGCCGCGCGCAGCAGCGCCGTCTCAGCCTCTCCGGCGCCTGCTGCTGGTTCGCCGCGCTCACGCCCGACGGAGGCCGGCCGCTCCGCCGCGCACGCGGACACCGGCACCATGTCCGCTTCGCTGGTACCGAGCGGATCACCCGATGTCGTCGCTGCCCCGCTCCCCTTCTCGCGCTCGGCCGATCTTCCCGCGCCCACCGCTGCGGCGACGCGGAGCGCCCCCGCGGTCGCGCCGCCTTCAAGCCTCCTGCCGGCCGCCTCTCCGCCGTCCGCTACCCCCATCGCGCCGCCTCCGCTGGTCACTCGCCCCCCGCAGCTCGCGCCGATTGCCCTGCCCATCGCCTCGAGCCCCTGGAGCGTCGCCGACCCAGGCGCCAACCCCGCACAGAAGGCCTCCATCGGCCAGCTCGCGCTCGCCAGGGACCCCGCGCTGGTCCCCGCCTCTCCGCCGCTCCCGCCCCCTGCGCGCGCCGAGCTCCCGCCGGCTCCCCTCGACGAAGCCATGGTCAAACGCGGCTGGAAGCCCGTCGCGCAGGGCGACGTCGACGGCCCTGCGAACCCGTCACCCCCTCGGCTCGTCCAGGCCTCCCCGGCAGGCGGGGGCGCTGCCTCCGGCGCCACCGCCGCCCTCGCCGCGCGCCCTCCCTCCGCAGAGCCCTCGACCCCCGCGCCCCGCCTCTCCGCCGCGCGCAGCGCCCCTCCGGAAGCCATCGAGCTCCTCTGGTACGACCCCGCCTGCGTCTCGCGCGTCCGCCGCCAGCCCGGCTGGAAGGAGATCATGGCGCAGGTCAAGCCGTATCCCCTCGATGATGACTACCCCGGGGAGGCTCCGCCCGAGAGGCGGCAGGAGCTCCGGGACCAGCGGGAAGTATTCGGCCTGCTGGCGCGCGCGGAGCCGACCGACCTGCGCGGCATCGATGCGGCGCTGGCGAACGCCATCCGGGAAGATGGCACCTTCGTCCCGCCGCTGGTGCTGGCGGCCGGAGAGCTGGAGTTCCCCTTCGACGAGCTGGAGACACTGAAAGCGACGATCGCTGCCGTGATGCCGTTCGTGTCGGGCGACAGGAGGCTCAAGGAGACCGTCGAGACGACCGAGCAGCTCCTGCAGACGCCGTGGCTCAAGGGCGCGAGCAGCGTGGCCGAGGGGCTGACGCAGAAGATCCGGGACGCGTTCGTGCAGGCCAACCGGGCGGTGCCGCCCAGCTACATGGAAACGCACACCGAGCGGATGCTGCTGGACCAGCGGGCGTACCAGAAGCGGATGATCCTCGGGCAGCTGCGCCTCCGGACCCTCTTCCTCGCGCGCGGCGCCTCGAAGCCGATCCCGGTGTACCTGCCCTCGTCCGTCGAGGGGGAGCTGCCGGGCTTCCTGCGAATGACGGTTCGCATGGTGCTCGAGCCGAGGCCGCGGATCGAGCAGTTCGAGGAGCAGCCCGTCGCGGGGCGGTGCCTCGCGATCGCTCGGGTGGTCTCTCTGAGGGAGCGCGCCTGAGCGGCGGCCGCACGCCCTTCGCCGCGAGGCCGTGGTCAGATCACCGGAGCAGGAGCCCACGAATCACCGCCTCTCGCTCCGCGTGAGGGGGCACCTCGAGCCGACCTGACGTCGCGTGGTACACCGCGACCGCCGTCGGCGGGCTCGTGCCACCAGGGCTCGTGAAGATGACTCTTGGATTGCCGTACAGATGAACCTGCGGGATCGGGTCCACGCCGTAGACGAAGGGGCTCGGCGGCGTGCCGAGATCGCGCTCGCGCGTCACGGCGCTCGGCAGGCCCGGCACCTCGGTGAACGCGCGGAGGATGTTACGAAAACCCGCGTAGACCAGCGAGAGCTCCCGCCTCCCGGTCCGGCGCGTCGTGATCTGCGTCCCTGGCGTCAGGTACTCCCGGAGCAGCTCGAAGACGCCGGGGAGACCGTCGAGACGCTCGCCGTCGAAGAACATGTCTTCCACGGCGCAGACCTGCGCGACGTGCCGCTGCACCTTGGTGAGCTCCGGCCCAACGGTGTTCCAGAGCTGAGGTAAGCCGCGGCCGGGGTAGACCGTCTCGACGATCACGTAGATCGGCTGAGGAGAGCAGAGGGTGAGCTCGGTCACCGCTCCCCCCTGGGCGGCGCCCGGAGCGGGACGCGGGGCGCCGAGCAGATCCCGTCGTGGCGTGTCGAGCTCATTCGTACGATATCCAGGCGGGTCTGTGGGCGGTGTGCGCCTCGAGCAGGAGCGCGAGCACGTCGGCGTGGACCGCCCTGGTTGGCTCGTCGAAGCGGCTCGTGTCGACGCGGCGCCACTGCTCGATGACCGCTTCGAGATCAGGGATCGGCCACGGGCTGCTATCGTACCAGCCTTCATCCAGATGGTAGGGCAGCGCCAGCCCTGTCCAGCCGACCTCCTCCGGCTCGATGGCGGTCATGATCCGATCGAAGTAGCCCTCCCACAGCCGGACGACGCGCTCGAGGCCGTCGTCTCCGGTCCAGTGGAAGCGAACCTCCGGCTCACCTTCGAATCCGGCATAATAGTCACGTATAGCTCCGTTCATCTCAGCCCCGATGCGTCATGGTGCAGGCCAGTGCCCTCGGTTCAGCAGATCCTTCTGAGCTGCCGTCGCCGTACCCTGCTGATTTGCTTTCACGGCGTCTTGCCAGACGTGCATGGGCGTCCACTCGTTGTCGCCTGTCAGCACGTGCTGCGCCTTCGACTGCCCCGTTGGCGTGCCCGGCGTCGTGCGGGTGATCACCCAGGTATTGCCCTGCTCCGCGGGCGCGCCGGGGGTGCGCGTGTGCCAGCGCCCCTCGTACTTGTAAGTTCCGTCGTCCCACTTGTACCTGACCTGGAGGTACCCGTCCTTCGCCTGCGCCGCTATCACGGCGTTGTCCGGGATCGGAACAGGGCTGTTTCTCGCCGCGATCTTCGCGATCCAGGACGCCGGGACGTGCGCCGTGATCAGCTTGCGGACCTGGTCGACCGCCTCGCTGAGCACCTTCTTGACGCCGGGGATCTTGCCGAGCCCGGCGGTGATCAGCGAAACGATGGCCGAGGTGGCTCCAGCGCCGAGCGCGCAGCTCCAGCATACGTCTCCTGTCGTCATCCACTGCTCGAGCGCGAAGCCCAGCGTCGCCCCGACGAAGTCCCCTGCCAGGGCCCCGAGGACCGGCTGGCCGATCGCCATGCCGACGAGCGTGCCCGTGGCGGCGAAGGCGCCCTCGACGGCGCCCGCCAGCGCGGCGGCAAGGATATCGCCATGACTGAAGTACGCCACCGCCGCGCTGACCGCGGCGCCGATGACGGCGCCCAGCGCGATGACGCCGATGACGGCGAGGAACGCGAGCCCGCCGGTCGCGTCCGCCTTGTTCCAGGGATCGTTCCTGGCGAAGGCATAGTTCGTCGCCCCGGCGTGGGACCAGGAGGGATCGAGCGACAGGTACGCCTTGAGCCACGGACAGTAGTAGCGCGCCACGTTGTAGTGGAGCCCCGTCTCCTCGTCCTCGTAGTGCCCGGCCAGCCGGAGCGGCTGGCGGACGAGCCCGACCTCCACGCGAGCCCGCCCGAACGACTCGTACCGCGCCCTCCAGACGACGTTGCCGGACCCATCGAAGACCCGGATGACCGCGCGCCTGGGGTCGGTCTGCATCCAGTAGGTCTTTCCTGCCTCCCGGAAGGCGAGCGGCGTGATGCCGTCCGGATGATAGAGGTAGTCTCGACGGACGGGCGTCGCGCCGGGGTGCGGGATGTGCTCCTCCCACAGGAGCTGGCACCCAGCCCAGCCGTACCGCCACAGGGAATGACCGACAGCCTTCGATACCCTCCTCCCCAGGGCGTCGTAGGTGAACCGGACCCGCCTGTCGCCGATCGCCACTTCACGAAGCCTGCCGTCTCCGCCGAAGGAGCAGCGGCGCTCGTCCCCGGTCGGGCCGGGGGAGCGGAGCATGTTGCCGCAGCCGTCGTAGACGATCTCACGGCCGTCGTGGGAGAGCGGCTCGTCCATCACGCCGACGTGGACGCGCCTCCCGTCATCGAACGTCAGGTTCCCCTTGGCGTCGTAGTCGTACTCGGCGAGCACGCGCTCCGTCGCCGGGTCGAGCTCCGCGAGCAGGCGACCTTCGGCGTCGACCACGAAGCGACGCCGCTCGACGTCGCCAGGGTGCGCGCCCCATGCGTCCGTCACGCCCACCAGGCGCTCGCAGGGGTCGTGATCGTAGGTCTGCTCGCTCAGCGTGTACCCTTGCCCGTCGACCACCGTGGCGCGAGCCATCCCCCCGAGGCGAGCATATGCCCGGACCTCTCGGAGCTCCCCGCCGTAATCGATCGATGCGATGGCGCCGTCCGGCGTATAGCCGAATCGGGTCTCCTTGCCGTCCCAATCACGCACCGCCTCCAGGCGGCCATCGACGTCGTAGCGGTACGTGATCCTGTCGCCCCACGGCGTTCGCAGCTCGGTGAGCCGACCCTCCGCATCGTGGCCGTACTCGAGCGCGCCGGTGGACGTTTGCTCGGAGCGCAGGGTCCCGTCCTCGGCGAAGGTGAGGATCAGTGTCCCCGTCGTGTTCTTGAGGGTCAGGACGGCGCCGTCCTCCTCGACGAGCCCCACCTCCGTCCGTTCGCCATCGGGCCACCGGAGCGCGACGACACGACCCGCCTCGTCACGCTCGTACGCGACGCGCTCTCCATCTCGTCGCCTCACGCCGAGCGGATGACCTCCCTCGCCCCTCTCGACGTGTTGCTCGGAGCCGTCCGGAAACAGGATCCGATCCAGCCGCCCTCTCGCGCCGGTGAGGAACGTCGTCGCGCGCCCCAGCGTGTCCGTGACCGTGTGGCGGCCGCCAGCGTCGTCCCTGGAGTAGGTCGTCGCCGCTCCTGTCCGGTCGACCACCCGCTCGAGGCCCGCAGGGCCGTGGTGAAGGAGGGTGGATGAGCCGTCCGGGTAGGTCACCCGGGCCAGCCGGCGCTCCTCGTCGTAGCCCATCGTATAGGCGAGGAGCCCCGGTCTCGTCAGAGAGGTGATGTCCCCGCGCTCGTCGTGGCCGACCTCGACGCGCTCGCCGCTCGGGAACGTGACCGCCGAGACGCAGCCGGCCCTGTCGCCCTCGAACCCGAAGCGAGCCCCCGAGGGCAACGTGGCCTCACGGGGCGACCCATCCGAGGAGAAGCTGAGCCTCATCCGGGAGCCGCGCGCGTCGGTCGCGGCGATCGCGCCGGAGTCGGGCTCCCGCTCGGCCTGGAGGCCCCGCTGCCGGAGGCCCCGCAGGATGCGATCCGGCAGCGAGCCGTCGAGGGCGGGCTTCAACGCCTGGGCGTGCTCGTGGCGAACTCGGAACATGCGCGTCTGACCTCTCGCTGTAGCTCAGGTTGCCAGAGCCATCCGCTCCGGATCGGGCGCGTCCGCGTCTCGCCTGAACCGGAGCAGGGCATGGCCGTCCTCGGCCTCTGCGAAGTAAGACTCGACAGGTCCGAAGAACTCGATCCACTCCTCGTACGTGCATCGGGGGAGAAACAGCCGGAGGACCCGCGGGTCGTAAAACCGAAAGTAGACCTCGCGCCCGTCCTCCAGCTGCACCTTGAGGAACCTCCGGAGGTGGCGCCGCACCGCCGCGAACGACTCCTTGCTCGTGAGGAAGACGCCGTGCGACTTGCCCCAGTCCTCCCGGAGCCAGGACTCGACGACGTGGGCGGCGCTGGGGAGCTCGATCAGGTAGGGACCGAAGGGGGCCAGCTCCTCGCCGCGCTCTCCTTCGTAGAGGGAGCGGCTGGGCAGCTCCGAGGCGCGGATGCGCCGCGATATCGAGCGATCTCGCGCCCCGTCGAGGAGGGCATAGAGCGTCGTGGGCTCTCGCGCGAGCAGGGCGGCGGCTCGTTCGATCATGGCTACTCGCCCGCGTCGACGAACGGCGCGCCGGCGCTGGCCGCCTCGACCATGCACGCCGCGGCCCGTGGCGTCCCGATGAGGACCGTCGGGCAACCCTCGACGATCTCGCCCCCGTCCGTGGGGTCGCCCTTGCGCGCAGCAGGCTTGTCGCCGATGAGCACCGTCGGCTCTCCCTCCTTGATCGGATCCTCGGTGCACCAGCAGTCGCAGATGTCCTCCTGGCGTGCGGCCGGCCTGTCGCCGATCAGCACGGTCGGGCAGCACGCGGGCAAGATGGGCCCCGCTCCATGGCGCTTGCAAAGGTGGTTGTCGCCGAGTCTGGCAGCAGGCGGCATGAGTCCAGACGCTCCCTTCTCCGCTCGTCAGCCCGAGCAGTTGATCTTGACCTTGGGGTCGCCCTTGATGACGGTGTCCCCGTCGTCCGCTACCATCTGTATCCCGGTGGCCGCGTGGATGCTGATCTTCCCGCGCGACTCGAGGGTGATGCTCTCGTTCGCGTCCAGCGTGATCTTGCCGCCCTCGATCGTGATCGTGGCCTTCCCGGTGGTGAGCGTGATCTTCTCGTGCGTCATCGTCACGGTCGTGAGGCCGGGGGCCGGCTCGCCTCCGCCGGGCTGGGCGATGGTCAGCGAGCGCTGCACGCCGACCAGCGACGCGTCGTTCTTCCAGACCGTGGTGCGCTGGTCGTTCCTCACGACGTGCGTCGCGTCGTGCTTGACGAGCTCGCTCAGGTCACGCTCCGCCTGGATGTTGATCAGCTCCTTGCCTTGAGCATCCTCGAACATGAGCTCGTTGTAACCGCCCGTCTTTCCGGTCGAGTTGCTCCTCCACCCGCTCTGCGTCTTGTTCTGCGGCAGCTTGTACGGCACCCTCTGCAGGTTCGTGTACACCCTGCCCACGATCACCGGACGATCCGGATCTCCCCCGAGGAAATCTACCAGCACCTCCTGCCCGACCCGCGGCAGGTTCATCCCGCCGAACCCGGCGCCGCCCCAGGGCTGGCTCACGTGGATCCAGCAAGAGCTGCCGTCATCCATCTGGCTCTCGCGGTCCCAGTGAAAGTGCACCCTCACCCGCCCGAACTCGTCGCAGTGGATCTCCTCCCCGGGGGCCCCCACGATGGTCGCGCTCTCCACGCCGTTCACCTTCGGCTTCGGCGTCGTCAGCGCCGGCCGGTAAGGCACCTCTCCGCTCACCGCCTCGCAGCGGTGCGACCACTCGCCGCTCTCCGTCCCGCTCAGCGACGACTCCCGGAGCAGCAGCTTCTTTCCCGAGCCCAGCTCGGACTTCGGGTGATCCTGCATGCTGATCACCATCCCGGGCGCCAGGTCGTGTGCGTTCGTCTCGAAGGTGCAGACCTTCGCTGTGGCGCGCTTCGCGTCCAGCCGCTTCCTCGCGAGCGCGTCCCCCTCCTGCTCGTCGGTCCGGGTCTTGCCCCGATCGTCAGCGACGGGCGTGCTCTCCCCCTTCTCGGAGCGGAACAGGAACGCTCCCGGCGTGTAATGATACCGCTCCAGCTGCGCCTCGATCCCCCCCTGCAGGGCGTCGGCGGTCTTCATCAGCCTGTAGCTGGGGGCCAGGCGGTAGTCGTGGTCCCGTATCGTGTACTTCCCGGGCCGCACCCGTTGCCCGATCCGTACGCCGGTGACGTGCTCCTCGTCGGGCACGGTCATCGGGTTGTCCCGGTAGGCGATCTTCGGCGATCGCAGCGGGTTCGACTGCGGGGCATCGGCGAGCACCAGCTTCGTCTCGCCCTGCTGGTTCTCGAAGTAGAACGTGATCCCTGCGTCCTCCAGCATCCGGCACATGAACGTGTAGTCGCTCTCCGCGTACTGAACGCGGTACTTCCGCGGCTTGTAGGTCTCGGTCAGCCGCTCGTCGCGCTCGATGGACCACTCCTCGAGGAGCTTCCGCACGATATCGAGCTCGGATTCCTGCTGGAACATGCGGTAGTTCCGGCGCTGGGTCAGGAGCCAGAGCGTGGGGACGATCGAGAGCTCGTACGTGGCGAGGGTGGGGGTCCTGGGCGTGCCCTCCTCTACCCGGATCTGCAGGAGGTGGTTGCAGATGCCCGACCAACGGCGGGTGTGCAGGCCGCTGTGCACGGTGAACGTGGCGGGCTTGCCGACCACGTTATCGAAGGTGACGTCGGTGTTCTCGCTGACGGCGATGAGGCTGATCGAGAAGAGAGACGAGAGGCGCTCGTGCACCGAGAACTGGCGTATGTCGAGGGCGTCGCCCGAGGCGACCTCGACCTGGATCGGGGCGGCCTTCGGGAGCCGGAGGGCGCTGCTGGGTGAGCCCACGCGGCGCTGGGGGCGGGGCTGGAGGGGGTCGCTCGCGTCGGCCTCGTCGCGCTGGTCGGGCTGCCCGGGGGGCTTGGGTGCAAACGTCATCCTGAGATCCTCGCGTCGATGGAGGGAGGTCCTTCTGGCCCGATGCCGCGTTCCCGGACCTCGCTTTTGGCGGCCCTCCCGGCGAGAGGCGCCACCCGGACGGTCTCGGCGCCTCGTCTCCGGCGGTGAGGGCCGCGAGCTCGTGATCGTGCCTGGTCTCGGCGGGCTGGCGGGAGGTCGCTCATGGGGCCGGTCGATACTACCGCAGAACGGGGCGGGGCTGCACGGCGGTGAGCCGCGCGACGGCGCGCGAGCGCGGCCCCGGGGGACAGGCTCGGGCGACGCTTCGCTCACCGGCCCTCTCGTTCCGGTTCCCTGAGCCGGCCGTACCTTCTCATCACCTCGCTCGCCCACATCGCGGCGCGGAAAGGACACAGCGCGCGCTACATCGGCGCGAGGAGAGACCTGTTTGACCTCCGGCGCGCAGCAGCGATCCAGAATCTCGAGGCCGCCCATCGTCTGTTCCAGGAGGCGGCGTAAACCATTGGAATTAGACGATTTTTAACATGTTTGCCGCCCTGGCCTAGGACAGCGAACCGAAGAACTCCCGCAGATCGACGGCCAGCGCCATGGGCGCCTCCGTCGCCAGGAAATGCCCGCCGCGCGCCAGCTCGGTCCAGCGCACGATGTGGTGGTCGCGCTCGGCCAGCCGGCGCACCGCCACGTCCTGCGTCAGCGACACGGCCACGGCCATGGGCACGGTGCCGTGCGGCTTGGGCGCCCAGGCGGACGGGTCGTTGAAGGCTTCATAGTACAGGTTGGCCGAGGGGCCGCTGGTACCGGTGAACCAGTACAGGCTCACGTTGTCCAGCAGCGCGTCCAGGCCCACCGCGTCCTCCGGCAGCGCGGCCGCGGGATCGGTCCATTCCTTGAACTTCTCGACGATCCAGGCCAGCTGGCCCACCGGCGAATCGTGCAGCCCGTAGCTGAGCGTCTGCGGCCGCGTGCCCTGGATGTGCGCGAAGCCCATCATCCGGTCGCGGAAGTTCTGCAGCCGGGCCAGGCGCTGCTGCTCCGAGGCCGTCAGGCCTTCCAGCTCGGCGGGGTCGCCGGATGGAAACGTCACCAGCGCATTGCAATGCAGGCCTCTGACATGCTCGCTGTCGACGCGGCCCACCTCCACCGCGATGAACGCGCCCACGTCGCCGCCCTGCACGCCGTAGCGTGCGTAGCCCAGGCGCTGCATCAGCGCCGCCATCGCACGGGCACAGCGGCCGTGGTTCCAGCCGGCGTCGGCCAGCGGCATCGAGAACCCGTGACCCGGGATCGACGGGATCACCAGGTGGAAAGCCTGCGAGGGGTCGCCGCCGTGGCGGCGCGGGTCGGACAGCGCGTCCACCACGCGGTCGAACTCGGCAAAGCTGCCGGGCCAGCCGTGCAGCAACAAAAGGGGCTGCGCGTCCGGCTCGGGCGAGCGAAGGTGCACGAAGTGGATCGTCTGGCCATCGATCCGGGTGGTGAACTGCGGGCGGCTGTTCAGGTGGGCCTCGCAGCGTCGCCAGTCGTACTGGTGCTGCCAGTGCGCGGCCAGCCGCTGCAGGTAAGCCACCGGCACGCCCCTCACCCAGTCGCCGCCCGGCAGTTGCGCCGGCCAGCGCGTGCGCGCCAGGCGTTCGCGCAGGTCGTCGATATCGGCTTGCGGAATGTCGATGCGGAAGGGGTGGATCTCGGAGTCGCGGTGCATGGAGGTCCTCGGGTTGGTCGAGCTCGCCGGTGCGAGCCGGCGGCGCCACCGTATCCACCGGGGTAGGCCCGGTCTTGGAAGAAAACGACAGGCTCAGGCCTCGACGGACCGTCTGGGCCCTCAGCGCCTGGGCCCGGGCCGGGCCGCAGCCCGCGCCACTTCGCCGGGCGTCCTGCCCATGAGCCGCTTCAGCGAATTGCCCAGGTGCGCCTGGTCGGCGTAGCCGCAGGCGGCAGCCACGTCGGCCGGCGCATCGCCATGCATCAGCTGCTGCAGCGCCGCCTGCGCGCGGTGGATCTGTGACAGCTGCTTCGCCGTGAGACCGGTGGCGCTCAGGAACCGGCGCTGCACCGAGCGCAGGCTGGTGCCGGCGGGATCGCCTTGCAGCACGCGGAACACCACCGGGTCCTCCACGAGCAGGCCGGCCCCGATGAGGCGTGCCACCAGATCGTCGGCGTTCTCGAAGTCGGGCACCTCGAAGGCTCGCGGCCCCAGCAGGAACGAGCGCGGGTTCGCCAGCGGGCGCAGCACGCCCTGGTCCAGCATGCCCATCGCCGGCACCCCCGGCATGAACACGCCTGGCCGGAAGGCGATGCTCAGGTACTCGTCGCCGGTCTCGTAGCCCAGCGCCACCGGGTGCGTGATCAGACCTGTATGCAGCACCTGCAGCCGGCCGCGGCGCTTCATGAACACCAGGTCCCAGCAGCCGTCGGGCAGGGACTGGTCCTGCGTGTCGTCGCCATAGGCGACGTGCGTGATCCGCTGCACCAGCGCATGGTCGCTGCCGCGGATGGAGCGCGTGGTCTTCACAGGCAGCTCCCCTTCGTCATGCTGCGCAGTATGGCCGACCGCTCCGCGATGAGGAGGCCTGTCGCCGCCGGAGGGCGAACGCGGCGAGGACCGCCGTCAGGAGGCCAAGGGCGTCATCCCCGCCGACGCCCGCGACGCGGCAGCCGCAGCCCTCGCCGTCGCTGGAGACGTCGCCACCCCCGCCGGCCGCGCCGCTGCCGCTGCCGCTGCCTGCGCCTGCGCCTGCGCCCGCGCCGCCTGTGCCGCCCGCCTCACCCCCGCCCGCGGAGCCGGTGCCGCTGCCCATCCCGCCCGAGCCGGTGGTGCCGCCGCCCGCGCCCCCTTCGCCGGAGGGCCCCGGCGGTGGCACCGTCGCGCAGTCGCCGAGCGAATGTTCGAGCGCGCCGAGCGTGAAGCTCCCGCTGCCCGGCCGCCCGCGCGCGCAGTAGTCGTCGGTCACCGCGGCCTCGGCGGGCGCTTGGCCGACGAGCGACGCCACATCCCCTTTGAGGTGCAGGTCGCCGAGACCTGGATCTTCGTACCACGCTTGAAACGTCGCGAGTCCTACCTCGGCCAGGTTGTCACTCTCCTGATGCGTGCCCCCGTCGCGGTCGCGGATCTTGCCCGTGAGCACGTTGCCGCGCGCGACGCCGCTGGTCGTCGCGAAGCGGAAGTCGATCCCGCTCGTCGCGATCAGCGTATTGAAATGGAGCCGCGTGTCCGTCGCGCGGTTCAGATAGATCCCGACGTCCGAGCAGCTCGCGATGATGTTGTTCCGCATCGTTCCGCCGGTGTGCTCGACCTCGCAGGGCACGTCGGGGTCGTAGGCCGGGGCGCAGTACTGCGCCCCCGTGCCGCCGCCGCCGAACGACAGCCCGATGCGCGCACCGTCCGGCGAGCCGGTGGTGGTGCAGACGACGAGGTTGCGCTCGAAGAGCCCGTCCGAGCCGCCGCTCTTCATGAACGCGGCGTAGCTGACAGCGTCGCCGCCGTCTTTCTGGAAGTCGTGCAGGTAGCTGTCGCGCACGGTCCAGCGCTTGCCGCCGTCGATGTTGATCTTGGTGACGGGATTGCTGGTCCTGCGCGGGTGGGTGTCGAACAGCTCCGATCGCTCGATCAGCCCGTCGTCGGGGGCCGTCCAGACGCCGTCCACCTGCGCGGCGTTGATCTTGAGCTGGGCGTTGAAGTCCCGCACCTTCGAGCGGCGGAGGGTGAAGCGGCTCGCAGCGCCGAACACGTGGAAGGCATGCTCGCAGTCCGAGTCGTCGGCGCAGACGCCGCGGATGTCGAGGTCTTCGAAGTGCCAGTTCGGGCCGCTGACCTTGAAGCCTTCGACGCCCGACAGCTCGAGGATCGCGCCGAGCGGCTCGGCGGCGCGCACGACGATCGGCGCGGCCTCGGTGCCTGCGGCCGCGCAGGAGACGCCGTCGAAGGCGTAGGTGCCCGAGGCGAGGACGATCTCGTCGCCGGCCTCGGCCGCGCCGATCGCGGCGACGAGCTCGTCGGTGGTGCCGACCGGCACGACGGCCGCCGCGGCGGGGGCGGCGGGGGCGGCGAGGAGGAGGGAGGTGAGCAGGGCGAGCGGAGCGATGGGCGCGCGGCGTAGCGACATGGCTGCCAGGATGCGCCGGTGCGCTCGTCCGTCAAGACGGCGCGTGCGACGGGTGACGTCCGCGCGCGACCTTCTCCCCGAACGGGCTGGGCTCATCGAGCTCCGCGGCGACCCGTGCCGGCGCGGCGACGGTTCGGCACCGCAAATTCGTTCGTCCAGCAAAAGATGGGTGACAAAAGATGGGTGACAAAAGATGGGTGACAAAAGATGGGTGGCAAAAGATGGGTGGCAAAAGATGGGTGGCACCCGTCTGTCGCGTCGGCGACGCCGCCGTCAGGGCTCGCGCGTCAGCCGGACGTTGAAGATGCCGCCCTCGCGGGCCATGCTGCCGTTCGCCTCCTGCTGGTCGACGGCGAAATCGAAGTCGAGGCCGCCCCAGGTATTGATGGTGCACCCGGACTCACGGCAATCGCAAATAGAGCTTCCGCACAGATGCATGTATCCGCAGTCGACGGGCTCGCCGCCCAGGTTGCAGACGTCGTTGCGTTCCTCTGTCGATTCGTTGGGCATGCACTTGTAGACGTCCGAGCTGGCGGCCGCGGCGTACGAGGCCTGAAGCTCGCACCAGCCCTTCCAGAGCTCCCGGGTGTCGACGGAGAAGCGGAGCCGGCGGTCGGTGAGCTGCGCGCCGAGCATGGTGAAATCGAACCCTTCATAGGGCAGGCGAGCATCGGATTCGGTCTCCGGCGCGGCGTTCGGGGGATAGCCCACGTCCGGATCCGTGGGCGGGGGGATCGAGGGGCCCGCGCCGAAGCGCACCGTCCCATGGATCTCGTCGCCCTCCACGGCGTCGATGTCGATCTGGATCTCGTCCGATCCCGAGCGGAATTTGTAGTTCTCGACGTAGCCCTCCCAGCGCGCGACGAGCAGCGCGGCCGCGCCCGAGCCCTCGTCGCCGGTGCCGGATTCACCGCCGCCGATGGGCAGATCGTGCGGATCGCAGCCGGTGCTCCCGAGCAGGGCAGCGGTGAAGATCAACGCGAGCGCAGCGCGATTCGAGCAATTCATCGGGTTCCTCCTGTTTCGTTGGGTCCATCCGTACATGGCCGCCGCGAGGAACATCCGTCTCTGTCAGTCGAGATTTTCTCGGAACGCGCACGAGGCGCGGATTCGCTCGATATGCACCGAGCCCGGCGCGTCGCCGAGGAGCCGCTCTGCCTCCGCGCGCGCCTCGCGCGCCCGGCCGGCGGCGCAGAGGGCGAGCACGCGCGCGGCCATGCGCTCCTCGCGGAGCTGGCCTTCGGGGAAGCGAGCGCCGAGGTCGTCGAGGCGCGCCAGCGCGGCCGACGGATCGCCGTCCCGCACGGCGTCCTGCGCCTCGCGCAGCAAGGCCATCTCCGCGGCGAGCGTGCTCGGCCCTGCCGGCGGCCCGCCGCGCGCGCGCGCCGCCGGAGCGCCCGGCGCGCGCGGGACGCCGTCCGCCGGCGCGCGCGGGGCGTCCGGCGCGGTCGGCTCCGGCGGCCGCGGCGGGGCTGGTGGGGCCGCCGGCGCGGCGTGCAGGGGCGTCGCGGCGCTCGCGGGCTCCGGGGGCGAGGCGGCGAGCTCCGGGCCGGCCCCGGGCCCCGGCGCGGCGGGCGCTGGCGGCGGCGCCACGACCACCTTGGCCGGCGACGCCGCGCCCGCCGGCGGAGGGGCGTCGACGCTCGCCCTGCCGGTGAAGAAGCCGCCAGCGAAGGCGACGGCGCCGATCAGCGCGCCCGCCGCGAGCGCCTTGCCCGAGAGGAGGCCGCCAGCCGCCTTGCCCGACAGGACGCCGCCGCCCGCGCCTGCTCCCGCGGGCGCCTCGCCGGGCGGGGCGGGAGGCGCCTCGCCGGGCGGGGCGGGAGGCGCCTCGCCGGGCGGGGCGGGAGGCGCCTCGCCGGGCGGGGCGGCGGCCGCCAGCTTCGCCGCGAGCGCCGCGCGGAGCCGCGCCTTGTGGGACGGCGCGAGCCCGTCCTCGCGGGCGGCCTGGAGGAGCGCGCGCGCCCTCTCGGTCGAATCGCTCATGGCCGCACGCCCCCGCGCCTCGCCAGCGCGAGCTCGAACTCGCGGCGCGCGGCGCGCAGGCGCGAGTAGACCGTGTTCAGCTTCACGTCGAGCGCCGCGGCGATCTCCGGCGCGCTCAGCTCCTCGATCTCCGCCAGCACGAACACCGCGCGCTTGTCGTCGTCCAGCTCCGCGAGCAGCGCGTCGACGAGCTTCAGCGCCTCGGCCTTCTCGAGCCGCTCGGCGGGCCCCGGCGCGCGGTCGGGCACGCCGGCCGGCAGCTCCTCGTGCTCTCCCTTGCGCCGGACGAGGCGCCGGTGGTCGCGCGCCACCCGGCAGACGATCGCGAACAGCCAGGCCTTCACGCTCGAGCGCGGCTCGAACTCGCCGAGACGGCGGTGGACCACGAGGAAGACGTCCTGGAGCGCGTCGTCCAGGCTCGCCTCGCGCACGCCGAGCCGGCGCAGGCTGCGCCACACGAAGTCGGCGTGCTCGTCGTACACCGCGTCGAATTCGAGGGGCACGTGCGCCTCGTGCACGGGGGCGCGCGGCTCGAAGACGGACCCCGCGAAGGGGAGCGCTGGCGCCGGGGACGTCCTCGTCACGCGCAGGACATGGCCGGACCCGTCCGGATCCGTCACGGAAACCGCACCTCCACCCCGAGCGAGGCGCGGAGCGTGGCGGCGGGGATCCGGTGCACCGAGCCGATGCCGACGAGCACGAAGTCGTCGCGCACCAGCGGGAGGAGGGCGTCGACAGCAAGGGGAATGCGGACCCCGTCCGACAGCGCGTAGGTCGCGAGCGCCCCGAGCTGCGGCGCGAGCCAGAGCGCCCGGTTCGAGCCGGGCGCGGCCACGCCGAACCCTGCCGCGCTCATGACGCCCCCCTCGATGCCGGCGCAAGGGCCGAGCTCGAACGCATGGTGACGCGTTGCGTAACAGACGCGGAGCCCGCCCGCGATGAGCCAGACGTCTCCGCCCATGGTCGTGGCCTCGATGAGCGCCTGCTGCGCGCCGAAGTAGGCGATGGACAGCTCGACACGCACGGGCCCGATCAGCGCGCCCGCGGCGATGCCCGCGCCCGGGGCGACGGCCGGGAGCGCCGAGGTGTCGAGCACGCCGAGCGCCCTCAGCGCGCCGCGCAGGCGGGGGCCCGGCGAGGGGGCGACGCCCGGCGACGGGCGCGCCTCGACGGGCGCGGAGGCGGCGGGAGCGCCGGGGTCCGGCGCAGGCGGCGACGTGGCCTCGGGGAGCGCGTCCGCGGCGGGGACCGCGTCGGGCGCTCCGGTCTGGTCGGGCTCCGCCCCCTCTCCGGCGCCCGGCGCAGCGCCGGCGCCCGGCTCCGCGCTCGCGGGGCCGCGCGCGACCGCCTCCGGATCGATGGCGAGCGCGATGATCAGCGCCGCCGCGCTGGCGAGCTCGGCGCACGTCTCGCCGTGGAGGTCGCGCGACCGCGTCGCCTCGCCGAGCGTCGTCGTGAGGTGGAGGTCCCACGAGCCGCGCTCGTTCTGCGACGCCTCGGCGCGCGCCTTCAGCCGAGCCCCGCCATGGGCCGCCGCGGGCCGCCCGAGGCGCTGCTCGATCTCGGCCAGCACCGGCTCGCGATCCGCGCACGCGCCGGGCGCGATCCAGTCGAGGTCGACGCCCCACGCGCCCTCTCCGGCGCGCGCCTCCGCCACGGGCGCGGCGAGCGCGGCGGCGGCGAGCGCGAGGGAGATCCCGCGGTGAGCGCGGCGCGCGGGCGGCACGGCAGGCCGATCCACCACGCCCTACAGCCCGCCGCGCGGCGCGCCGCCGGAGGTGCCTTCTCCCGCGACGGCCGCGCCCGCGCCCGCGGCCGACGCGCCCTCTCCCGCGGCGGCCGCGCCCGCGCCCGTCGAGAGCGCCCGCTCGTGGCGCAGCAGGTCCTCGCGGCTCGCGAGCCGGTGCTTCGGCGCCCGCTGCGCGCAGGTGACGCGCGCCGCGATCTGGCCCCGGCGGATGGCTTCCTCGAGCGGCAACCCCTCCAGCACGTGGCTCACCAGGAACCCGACCGCCAGGCCGTCGCCCGCGCCGTTGGTGTCGACGACCGGCAGGTCCAGCGCGACCGGCGGGAAATAGCGCACCCCGCCCCGCGTCGCGAGCGCGCACCCCCTGGCCCCCATCCCCACCACCACGAGGAGATCGGGCCGCTCGCGCAGGAACGCCGCGCACACCGGCTCCGGCGACGCGTGGTTGGCCGCGGAGAAGAAGAGGATATCGGCGGCGGCGATGAAGTCCCGCCGGTACGGGTCGAGCGGGTCGACCACATCCTGCAGATCGCAGGCGATGGTGGCGCCGAGCTCCCTCGCGATCGGCAAGAGCCGCCGCGCCCAGTCGGGGAGGTTGAAATGGCAGAGCCGCGCGCCGGCCATCGCCGCGCGGCACGCGTCGAGATCGGGCGCGAGATCCATATGGCCCTTGCCGTCATAGAAGTTCCGGCGGCGCCCGTCGGGGTACATGATGTTCGCGCTGCGGCACGTGCCGACCGGGTCGATGAACAGCCCCCTCGCGTCGATGCCCTCGGCCGCGAGCGCCTCGCGGATGAAGCGGCCGAGGACGTCGTCGCCGACCGCGCCGACGAAGGCCGTGCGGCGGCCGAGCCCCGCGTAGCCGCGGCTCGCGTACCCGCCGGCCTGCCCGACAGCGTCGGTGTTGTGGGTGAAATTGCCCTCGACGCTCCAGTCGATGGAGTCGCCATGAAGATAGATGTTCGTGTCGATGCCGATGTTGCCGACGACGACGACCTCGGGAGGAGCGCTCATGGTTCGTTGGCCGGCGAGCTTACCAGAGATCGCGGCGCCGCGTCCGCCAGCCCGGCGCGCGCGCCACGCGGCCACGCGGCCACGCGGCCACGCGACGGACAGCCGAGCTCCGGCCCCGCGAAGGCCCGCCCGCCCGCGCCGCCGCCCTCCACAAAGCCTCGCTCGGCAGGGGCGAGCCGATCAGAGCTTGCACGACCAACGATCTTCACTAAGCGTTTCACGATGAGCTGTCCCCTGCGTCGAGCGGAGCCGCAAGCGTGATGGGCCAACGTATGGAACAGCGGTCGAGCGAGGAACACTCAGAAGGGCGCGACTTCATCGAAGGTCTGGAAGACCTCACCTTCGTGAGGCCCGTGGACGACACCGAGGACCACCTCCTCCGGGACATGGAGCTCCTGAAGCAGGAGATCGCGCGCGCCAGCCCTGGCCGCGAGTCGGGGCTCATGCGGCTCCTCGCGGCGCGGGTCGCGATGAACAGCGCCTTCCAGTTCTGGGGCCTGCTCGACGCCCACGGCACGAGCTGGGAGTCGAACGACACCTCGGTCCGCGGCGCGGGCGTGTCGCGGAGAGACGTGCACGGAGTCCCATTCTGGGACTGCCGCTGGTGGCAGGGCTCGCCGGCGGCGCAGGCGCGGCTGAAGGACGCCGTGGGGCGCGCGGCGCGCGGCGAGTTCGTCAGGTACGATGTGGAGATCATCGGGGGCAAGGAAGGCCACGAGATCATCACCATCGATTTCAACATCAACCCCGTCAAGGACCGGCAGGGCAACGTGGTCTTCCTGATCGCCGAGGGGCGCGACGTCACCGAGCAGCGGCGGCTCGAGCGGGAGGTCGAGCGGCACCGGGACGAGCTGGCGACGCTCGACCGGCTCAAGACGGAGTTCGTGGCCAACGTGAGCCACGAGTTCCGCACGCCGCTCACCCTCATCCTCGGGCACGTCGAGCACGCGCTGTCCCGCCCGGAGAGGTCGCTCGGCGGGGACGGCCTCGCGGCGGTGCAGCGGAGCACCCTGCGGCTGCTCCGGCTCGTGAACACGCTGCTCGACTTCTCCCGCATCGAGGCGGGGCGCCTCCAGACGTCGTTCGAGCCCACCGATCTCGCGCAGCTCACCGCGGAGCTCGCGAGCTCCTTCCGCTCGCTCGTGGAGAGCGCGGGCCTGTCGCTCGTCGTCGACTGCCCGCCGCTGCCGGAGCCCGTCTACATCGACAGGGCGCAGTGGGAGAAGGTCGTCCTGAACCTGCTCTCGAACGCCTTCAAGTTCACGCTCGAGGGGGAGATCGCCGTCTCGGTGCGCGCGCACCCGGATCACGTCGAGCTGTCGGTGCGCGACACCGGCGGCGGGATCCCGGCGGACGAGCTCCCGCGCATCTTCGAGCGGTTCCACCGCGTGCCGGGCGCGCGCTGCCGCAGCATCGAGGGCACCGGGATCGGGCTCGCGCTGGTCCAGGAGCTCGTCACGGTGCACGGGGGCTGCCTGCGGGTCTCGAGCGAGCCGGGGCAGGGGAGCACGTTCGTCGTCTCGATCCCGAGGGGCCGCGCGCACCTGCCCCCGGAGCGCGTCGCCCCGCCAGGCGAGCGCGCGCCCTCGCCGGCGAGCGCGCGCCTCCACGTGCTCGAGGCGTCCCAGTGGCCTCGCCGGCGCGACGGAGACGCGGCGCCGGAGGGCCCGGAGGCGCGCGCCGAGGCGGCGGCGGGGCCGCGCCCCCGCGAGGGCGAGGGGCGGATCCTCGTCGCGGACGACAACGCGGACATGCGCGACTACCTCGTCCGCCTGCTCGAGCAGCGCTGGAGCGTGGAGGCGGTCCCGGACGGCAGGTCGGCGCTCGCGGTCGCGCGCGCGCGGCCGCCGGACCTCGTGGTGAGCGACGTGATGATGCCCGGGCTCGACGGCGTCGCGCTCCTGCGAGAGCTCCGGGCGGATCCGCGGACGAGCATGGTCCCCGTGGTGCTGCTGTCCGCGCGCGCGGGGGAGGACGCGGTCGTCGAGGCGCTCGAGACGGGGGCCGACGATTACCTGGTGAAGCCCTTCTCGGCGCGCGAGCTCCTCGCCCGCGCCCGGACGCAGATCGAGATGGCGCGGATGCGGCGGGCGGCGGCCGAGGCCGCGGAGCGGGAGCGCGCGCAGGAGCTCCCCCGCATGCTCGACGCGGCGAGCGTGACGCTCGGCGAGTCGCTGGATTACAACACGACGCTCGCGCGGGTGGCGCAGCTCGCGGTGCCTTTCCTCGCCGACTTCTGCCTCGTGGACCTGAACGACGATGAGGAGGGCGGCGGCTTCCGGCGCGTGGGTGTGGGCTGCGCGGACCCCGAGCTGGCAGCCCTGGCCGAGGCGGCGAAGCGCTTCGCGCCCGTGCTCGACGGCGCGAACTGGAACGCGCAGGTCAGGGTGATGACCGAGCTGAAGCCGGTGCTCATCGAGCATTTCACCGACGATCACATGCGCGCCATCGCGCAGGACGAGGAGCACCTCCGGGTGATGCGGGCCATGGGGGGGCGCTCGTTCATGTGCGTCCCGCTCGCGACGCGCGGGCGGGCCTTCGGGACCCTCACCTTCATCGCCGCGCGCTCCGGGCGCCGGTACGGCCGGACGGAGCTCTCGGCCGCGGAGGAGCTGGCGCGCCGCTGCGCGCTCGCCGTGGACAACGCGCGCCTCTACAACGACGCCCAGCGCGCGATCGCCCTCCGGGACGAGTTCCTCTCGATCGCCTCGCACGAGCTGAAGACGCCGCTCACCCCGCTCTCGCTGCAGATCCAGATCCTGACGCGCCGCGCGTCGGAGCTCTGCTGCGACAAGGAGCGCTTCACGTGGCTGACGAACCGGCTCGGGCTCGTCCGCCGGCAGTGCGAGCGGCTGAGGCGGCTCGTCGACAACCTGCTCGACGTCTCCCGCATCGCGGCGGGGCGCCTCGCCCTCGATCTGGAGCCAGTGCGGCTGTCGGAGATCGTCCGGCAGGTGGTGTCCCGCTGTCAGGAGGGCGGCGAGATCGCGGAGTCAGGCTCCCGGATCACGGTCAGCGCGGAGGACGACGCCGCGGGGCACTGGGACCGGATGCGGCTCGAGCAGGTCGTCGACAACCTCGTCTCGAACGCGCTCAAGTACGGTCAGGGAAACCCCATCGAGATCGCCGTGACGTCGACGGGCTCGACCGCCACGCTGACGATCAGGGACCACGGCATCGGGATCGCGCCGGAGCACATCGGGCGGATCTTCGGGCGGTTCGAGCGCGCCGTGTCGGCGCGGAACTATGGAGGCCTCGGCATGGGGCTCTACATCTCCAGGCAGGTGGTCGAGGCGCTGGATGGCGCGATCGAGGCGAGCTCCGTGCTCGGCGAGGGCTCGACCTTCAAGGTCACCCTGCCGCTCGCCGGCCCTGGCGCCGCGCGCCGGCCCGCCCTGCCGGGCCCCGAGGTGGCCTGACGCGCTCCGGGAGCGGGGGGCGTGGCGGCTCCGGCCAGGGGCCGTGTCGCCCGGTCCCCGCCTCGGGAATGAAGCGAGTGCGCATGACGATGAGCCGCCCCACCAAGCGTATCCTGATCGTCGACGACGATGTCGCGATCCGGCAGACGCTGAGCGAGCTGCTGGAAGAAGAAGGGTATTCTGTGGCCTCGGTCGAGAACGGGCTCGAGGCCCTCGCCTACCTGCGGGACGACCCGTCTTCCATCGCGCTGGTCCTGCTCGACCTGATGATGCCGGTCATGGATGGGTTCCAGTTCCGGGCCGAGCAGAAGCGCGACCCGGCGCTCGCCGCCACGCCGATCGTGGTGATGACCGCGCGCGGCGCGACGGAGCGCGCCGGCATCGACGCGGAAGCCATCCTCAGCAAGCCGTTCGACCTCCTGAAGCTGATGGACACCATCGCGCGGAGCTGCCGGAGGGCGTGAGCGTCGAGCCCGGGCGCCGCGCGCGCTCAGCCTCTGACGCGCGTCCAGCACATGGCGTGTCGCTGGCGAAAGGTGTCCGGGAGATCATGTCCACTCGCCCCGGTCCTGAGGTTGGATGATCTGAATTTCCTTGACGCCTACAGGAGCTTCAGGATTTCCTACCCGCCGAGACGCCGTCGAGTGCGGGCTCGTGAAAGCCGGTTCGTTCGACGGAGGCGGTCATGAGCTATGTGGATGCCCTTCGACGGCAAGCGCATGACCCATGGCGGCTTCGCGCCCCTGCTCGACGAGCGCGGCGGCGGCGCGCCGGACCATGCCAAACGACTGGATTGTCCAGGGCACCGATCCGCATGGCGCGGACTTTCCCCTGGTAGGCGGCGAACAGAGGAGAGTAACCATGAAGAAGAACACGATCTGTCTGTGGTACGACCATGACGCGGAAGAGGCCGCGCGCTTTTACGCCAGGACCTTTCCCGACAGCACGGTCGGCGCGGTGCACCGGGCGCCGTCCGACTTTCCAGGCGGCAAGGCGGGCGACGTCCTGACGGTCGAGTTCACTGTGTGCGGCGTGCCGTGCCTTGGCCTCAACGGCGGGGACACGTTCAAGCACAGCGAGGCGTTCTCCTTTCAGATCGCCACCGATGACCAGGCGGAGACCGACCGTTACTGGGACGCGATCGTCGGCAACGGCGGCGCGGAGAGCGCGTGCGGCTGGTGCAAGGACAAATGGGGCCTGTCGTGGCAGATCACGCCGCGCGTCCTGACCGAGGCGATGGCCAGGGGCGGCGATGTAGCGAAGCGCGCGTTCGAGGCGATGATGGAAATGCAGAAGATCGACGTCGCCAAGATCGAGGCGGCGGTGCGCGGCACGGCCGTGCCGACATGAGCCGAGTCCCGGCAATCGATCGTGTCACTCTGCTCTCCCACCCCGCGCGACGAACACCCTCTCGCCGGGCCGGGCTGCCCGGCGACACCTAAGCTCCTTCTCTCGCTCCGGAGATGTTCGCGAGCACGGCGAGCAGCTCCGCCTGCTCGATGGGCTTGGGGACGTGGGTGTTGAACCCGGCGCGCAGCGCGCGGGTGCGATCCTCCGTGCGCGCGTAGGCGGTGAGCGCGACCGCAGGGGTCCTGCCGCCGCTCTTCGCCGGGAGCGCGCGGACCTTGCGGATGAGCGTGTAGCCGTCCTCCCCGGGCATCGCGATGTCGGACACGAGCACGTCGGGGCGCAGCGCCTTCAGCGCGAGCAGCGCCTCGGTCGTGGACGCCACGGCCGTCACGCGCGCGCCGCACTGCTCGAGCATCGTGACGAGCAGCTCGCGCGTGTCGTCCTCGTCGTCCACCACGAGCACGTTCAGCCCGTTCAGCTCCGGAGGACGATCGGTGTCGAGGGGCGACACCCCGAGCGCCGGCCTCCGGCGCCCCTCGGCGTGGTCCGGCTTCACCGCGAGCGGCAGCCGGATGATGAACGTCGCGCCCCGGCCCTCCCCGTCGCTCAGCGCCTGGGCCGTGCCGCCGTGCATCTCCACCAGGCTCTTCACGATGGTGAGCCCGAGGCCGAGCCCCCCGTGCTTGCGCGTCGTGCCGCTCTCCGCCTGCCGGAACTGCTCGAACACGTAGGGCAAGAACGAAGGGTCGATGCCCTGACCGGTGTCGGACACGATGATCTCGGCCAGCGCGTCGGCGCGCTCGAGGCGGATGCGCACGAGGCCGCCCCGCGACGTGAACTTCACCGCGTTGCTGAGGAGGTTCCAGACCACCTGCTGCAGCCGGCCCGCGTCGCCCGTCACGGTGCCCACGCCGGGGTCGAGGACCGGCTCCAGCCGCACGCCCTTGGCGTCGGCGGCCGGCCGCACCACCTCGAGCGCGGCGTCGATCACGGCCACGAGCTCGATCGGCTGGACGTCGAGCCGCAGCTTCCCCGCCATGATCCGCGAGATGTCGAGCAGATCGTCGACGAGCTGCGCCTGGGCCTGCGCGTTGCGCTCCACCGTCTCCAGCGCCTTCTCGCGCCGATCCTCGGTGAGCTTGCCCGTGCGCAGCATCCGGGCCCAGCCGAGGACGGCCGTGAGCGGCGTGCGGAGCTCGTGGCTCATCGTCGCCAGGAACTCGTCCTTCAGCTGGCTCGCTGTCTCGGCCTCACGGCGGGCCGCCTGCGCCGCGGCGAGCAGGCGCTGCCGCTCCTCCTCTGCCTGCTTCCGCGCGGTGATGTCGAAGAACGAGGAGACGACGCCGGCGAGCGAGCCGTCCGGGCGGCGCAGCGGCTGCGCGTTGACCGAGAGCCAGAGGACCGACCCGTCCGGCCGCTCGATGCCGAGCAGGACGCCCGACTGGGGCTCGCCGGTCCGGAGCGCGACCCCCAGGGGGTACATGTCCTCGGGGAACGGCGAGCCGTCCTCGCGGACGACCCTGCACGAGGGGTCGAGCGTCGTCGATCCGATGATCTGCGCCGCGGACAGCCCGAGGATCCGTTCGGCGCTGGCGTTCGTGGTGCGGATGATCCCGCGCTCGTCCTGGAGCGTGATGCCCTCATCGAGCGCGCTGATGATCACCCGGTAGCGCTCCTCGCTGTCTCGCAGCGCCCGCTCCGCCTCGATCGCGTCGGTCTGGTCGCGCGTGATCAGCACGGCGCCCGCGGGCGACCCGTCCGGGTGCCGCAGCGGCGAAGCCGTCCCGGCGAGCGCGCGGAGCGAGCCGTCGGGGCGCGTCACGAGCCAGCGCGCGTTCTCGACCTTATCGCCCCGCACGGCGCGGTACAGCGGGTGCTCCTCCAGGCGCAGCGGCTGGCCGTCGAGCGCGAGCAGCCCGAGCGTCCGGAGCGACTCCATGTCGCCGGTGACCTCGCGCTCGGCGAGGCCGTGCTGCCGCTGGGCCTCCCGGTTGCAGATGCGGATCACCCCGCGCTCGTCCATCGCCATGATGCCGTCGCCGCTCTGCTCGATGAGCGCGCGCAGCAGATCGCGCTCCACCGCCGCGATCCGCTCGGCCCGCTCGGCCCGCTCGCGGAGCCGCTTCGAGCGGACGAGCGCCCCGACGCGCGCCGAGAGGGCGGCCGGGGGGCAGGGCTTGACCACGTAATCGTCGGCGCCCGCGGTGAGCCCCTCGACGAGGTCCTGCTCCTGCCCGGCCACGGTCAGGATGAGGATCGGGAGCCCGACCGTGGCCGCGCACGACCGGAGGAGGCTGCAGATCTCGGTGCCGGACATGACCGGCATCACCTGGTCGAGCACGAGCACGTCCGGCGGCTCCCGCGACGTCATGTGCTCGAGCATCACCGCGGCGTCCGTGAAGACCTGGACCTCGTACCGGACGGCGAGGGAGTGCGCCGCCATCTCGGCCTCCAGCGGCGAGTCGTCGACGATCCACACGACGGCGCGCGCCGCGCGCTCGCTCGGCGGAGGCTCCGAGCCCGCCTGGCGGGCGCCTGGCCCTGCCTCGAGCGTGAAGCGCCGCAGGGCGCTCGCGTCCCGCATCGCGTCGGCGAGCAGGAAATCCATCGTTGTGGGCCGGTTCATGGTTCTCCAGGAGCAGCGGGGGCCGTGAGACTCCTCTGCCCGGAGGGACGCTCTCCGGGAGGAGTCGGTGCGCGACGAGGCGTTGAGCCCTCAAGCATCATTACCGCCCAGTCTCATCTGATCGAGCGCGCGCAGCGAAGCAAGCCCGGCGCATTGAAAAGCGCTGTCGGCCTCGTCAGCTTCATCCGCTTCGTCCGCTTCGTCCGCTTCGTCCGCTTCGTCCGCTTCGTCCGCTTCGTCACGCCTCGTCCGCCTCGTCCGCGCCTCGTCCGCGTCATTGACCTCGTCCGACGTGGTGTTCCGGCGAGGTCGCCGCCCGCGCCGTCGGGGCCTTCACGCACGTTCCGCGTCCAGCGTCCAGCGCCGCGGTCCGCGCCCGCCGGGGCCGTCGCGCGCCCGGCGAGCCCCGGAGTCGGTAATCAGCTTCGGGACGTGTCCGACGGGAGATCCCTGAATCTTCCAAGGACGCTTCTGCGCTTGATTGACACCTCGCATCCAGGCCGGCTATTCCCTCAGTCGAGCACCGCTGTGGCAGAGATCCTCGTCGTCGACGACAGCAGAGTGATGCGCGAGATGGTGGTGGCCTGCCTGCGCGCCGAGCAGTACGGGTTCGCCCACGCGGCGAGCGGGCTCGAAGCGATTGAGACGCTCTCGCTCCGGCCGTTCGATCTCGTGGTGCTCGACCTCAACATGCCGGACATCGGCGGAATCGAGGTCATCGAGTTCATCCGCGGCCAGGACAAGCTCCGGAGCCTGCCGATTCTGGTGGTGACCACGCGGGGTGATGAGGAGTCCCGGGCCCGGGCGCTCGGCGCCGGGGCGTCGGAGTTCATGACGAAGCCGTTCGCTCCCGACGCCATCCTGGCCAGCGTGCGGTCGCTGCTGGGGAACGGCGTCGCGAGCGCCGGATGACTGGATGAGCGACGCGCTCGACGTCACCGAGTTCGTCGCCGGCTACCTCGTCGAGGTGGAAGAGCACCTCTCCGCGTCGACCGCGAACCTCCTCACCGCCGAGGCGGCCCTCCGCGCCGGGGACTCGAACCCCAAGGCGACCCGGGAGCTCTTCCGCTCTCTGCACACGATCAAGGGCCTCTCCGCCATGGTCGGCGTGGAGCCGGTCGTGGACATCGCCCACGCGATGGAGACCGTGCTCCGGGCGGCGGACCGGGCGGCGGGGAGGCTCTCCGCCGCGTCGATCGAGGTGCTGCTCCGCGGGCTCCGGGCCATCGAGGAGCGGATCCGGGCCCTCGCCAACAAGCAGCCCGTGCCGCCCGCGGCGCCCTCGCTCCTCGACGCGCTCGCCGCGCTCGACGTCGCCGCCGCGCCGTCGCCGCCCGCGCCGACGATCAGCGCCGACCCAGAGATCCTCGCGAAGCTCGGGTCGAGCGAGCGCGTGCAGCTCGCGCAGGGGGTGGCGGGTGGGCGGCGCGCGCTGCGGGTCGACTTCGTCCCGTCGCCGGCGCGCACGGCCGAGGGGCTCAACATCACGAGCGTCCGCGAGCGCGTCGGCAAGCTCGCGGAGATCGTCAAGGTCGTCCCGCTCTCGGTCCCGGCGACCGACAGGGCCCCGGGCGGGATCGCGTTCGCGCTCCTCGTCCTCACGAGCGCGTCGGACGAGGAGCTCGCGCGGGCGGCGGCGGCGGACGTCATCCGCCCGCTCACCGTGGCGCCCCCAACCCCGCTGGCCGTCGCCGAGCTGTCCGAGCAGGAGCTGGACGAGCCGGCGGAGCGGGAGCCTCAGCTCCGCGGCGTCGTGCGCGTCGAGGTGGCGCGGCTCGACGACGCCCTCGACAAGCTGTCGGCGCTCGTCGTCGCGCGGTTCCGGCTCGCCCGGGCGGCCGCGGACCTGCGCGCCCGCGGCGTGGACGTCCGCGACCTCGCCGAGATCCTCCGCGAGCACGACCGCCAGCTGCGCGACCTCCGCGGCGCCATCATGCGCGCGCGCATGATCTCCGTGACCGAGCTCCTCGAGCGCGTGCCGCTCGTCGTGCGCGGCCTCGGCCGCACCACGGGCAAGGAGGTCCGGATCGAGATCGACGCCGGCAAGGCGGAGCTCGACAAGGCCGTCGCGGAGCGCATCTTCCCGGCGATCGTGCACCTGCTCCGCAACGCGGTCGATCACGCCATCGAGACGCCCGCCGAGCGGCGCCGGCTGGGCAAGCCCGAGGAGGGCGTCATCCGGGTCTCCTGCTTCGAGCGCTCGAACAACCAGCTCGAGCTCAGCGTCGCCGACGACGGCCGCGGCATCGACCGCGCGCAGGTGGCGAGGCGCGCCGGCCGCCCCGCGCCCGAGACCGACGCGGCGCTGCTCGACCTCATCACCCTGCCCGGGCTGTCGACGCTCGACCTGGCGACGAAGACCAGCGGCCGCGGGCTCGGGATGGACATCGTGCGGCGCATCGCCGTGGAGCAGCTCGGCGGCGAGCTCTCCGTGAGCACGGCGCGTGGCGCCGGCACCACCTTCACCCTGAGGGTCCCGCTCACGCTCACCATCGTCGACGCCTTCTCGTTCCTGTGCGGTGATCAGGCTTTCGTGACGCCCGTGGCGGGCGTGGAGGAGGTCATGGAGATCGATCTGGCCCGGATCTTCCGCGGCCCGGCCCCGGGCCGCGCCCGGGGCGCCGCGGAGCTGCCCGCGCTGGGCCGCGCCCGGGGTGTGG
Source organism: Sorangium sp. So ce321 (assembly GCF_051530195.1). Lineage (NCBI taxonomy): Bacteria > Pseudomonadati > Myxococcota > Polyangiales > Polyangiaceae > Sorangium > Sorangium sp. So ce321. The sequence continues at coordinate 4,168,173 of NZ_CP150329.1, forward strand.
CGGCGCTGCCAGCCCCGCGCGGCCACGGCGGGACCGCGCTGCCCGCGGCGCCGCCGCCTGGCCGCGCGCGGGGCGGGACGGAGCTCATCGAGCGCCGCGGCGAGGTCGTGCCGATCGTCGACCTCGGCGCCCTCTTCGAGCTCGGGGACGCCGGCGCGAGCAGGGCGCTCCTCGTGCGGCGCAACGGCGCGCCCTTCGCGTTCGGCGTGACCCGCGTGCTCGGCCAGCAGGAGGTGGTCGTCCGGCCCCTCGAAGACCCGCTCGTCAAGGTGCCGGGCGTGAGCGGCTCGACCGATCTCGGCGACGGGCGCCCCACGCTCGTCCTCGACCTCGTGACGCTCAGCGGCCGCCTCTCTTCTGGCAGCGGCGGCGGCGGTGGCCAGCCGGGCCTCGTGCGGGTGGCCTCATGAGCCTGCACGTGGTCCTGAAGGTGGCGGACACCGAGTACGTCATCTCCGCGGCCGAGGTGCTCCACATGGAGTCGTTCACCGGGGCGACGCGGGTGCCGGGGACGCGCCCCTACGTCAGCGGGCTCATCCAGATCCGGGGCCGCGTCGTGCCCGTCATCGACCTGCGCGCGCGCTTTGGCCTGCCGACGATCGAGCCCACGCTGGACTCGCGCGTCATCGTCGTCCAGAGCGGAGGGCGCACCGTGGGCCTCCTGGTCGACAGCGCGCGAGAGGTCGTCAACATCGCCGCCGAGGAGCTCCGCCCGCCCCCCGAGGTCATGGCGGAGGAGAGCGCCGGCTTCGTGAGATCGGTCGCGAAGCTCGGGAAGCGGTTCGTCATGCTCGTCGACGTCGGCAGGATCATCGGTGAGGAGCAAGATCATGGCAGCTGATGCAATCGCGGACATCGACGGGGCGCTCGCGCAGGCAGAGCAGGCCGAGCGCTCGCTGCGGCAGGCGATCGCGACCGCGGCGGGCGTCGAGCAGGCCGCCGCGCGGATCGCCGCCCTGGGCGCCGAGCACGCCGCCACCGGCAAGGAGCAGGGGGCTGCGGTGGGGGCGCTCGCGGGCGAGCTCGAGGAGGCGGGGGCGGCGGCGCAGGCGCTCGCCCGGTCAGGGCAGCGGATCAGCGGCGCCCTCGGCGAGGTCGCGCAGGGCCTCGACGCGACCTCGAGCGGGCTCGGCGCCCTCTCCCCCGCGCTCGCCGCCGTGAAGAGCGACGCGGACACGCTCGCCGAGTCCTCGGAGACCACCGCGGCGGCGCTCGAGGAGATCGCCCGCTCGGTGAAGGCGGTGAGCACCAGCGCGGAGGAGCTCGCTTCCTCCAGCGAGGAGCTCCTCGGCTCGGTCTCGGTCATGAGCGCGGCCGCGGACGAGGCGGCGAACCGCGGCGCGAGCAGCGCCTCGGCGCTCGAGCAGATCGCGGCCACCATCGAGGAGATGTCGAAGGGCATCGGCCGCCTCTCGGTCGACGCCCGGGAGGTGGGGGCGCAGATCACGACCATCGCCGGGGCCGCCACGGGCGTGACGGGCTCCCTCAACCGCGTCGCGAAGGACACCACCGAGATGGCGAGCGCGGTCGAGGAGACCGCCGCGACCGCCGAGCAGATGGCGCGGACGATCCGCGGGGTGGCGGAGAGCGCGAGGGCCCTCGACTCGAGCGCCTCGGCGACCGCGAACACGATCACGGAGATCGCGAGCTCGGTCGAGGAGGTCGCGGCCACGGCCGAGAAGAACGCGGCGACGATCGAGGGGAACGCGGTCGCGGCCGAGGAGCTCGCGCGGACCGCGCAGCAGGTCGCGCAGGGCGCCGAGCAGATCAGCGCCCTGGCCGCCAGCAACGCCGCCGCCTCGTCGCAGGTCGAGACCTCCACGCGGCGGATCGTCGCCATCGTCGAGACCGCGCGCACGACCGCGGAGCAGGGCGTCGCGACCGCCCGCCTGGGCGCGTCGACGGTGGGCAGGTCCATCGCCGGCCTCGGGAGCATCCGGCAGGCGATGGTCGACTCCGCGTCGGTCATGAAGGAGATGGGGAAGCGCGCCGAGGAGATCGGCGACATCGTCCAGACGATCAACCTGATCGCCGATCGCACGAACCTCCTGTCGCTCAACGCCAGCATCGAGGCCGCGCGGGCAGGGGAGCACGGACGGGGCTTCGCCGTCGTCGCCGAGGAGATCCGCAACCTGGCGGACCGGGCCGCCGTCTCGAGCGCCGAGATCGCGAAGATCGTCCGCGCGCTCCAGGGGAGCGCCCGGGAGGCGGTCGCCGCCTCGACCGAGGGCGTGAAGGTCGCCGACGAGGGCACCCGGCTCGCGGGCGACGCCGAGCAGGCGCTCGGCAGCATCCTCCAGGGGGTCGAGGAGCTCGGCCGCTCGATCCGCGAGATCGACCGAGCGAACGCCGATCAGGTGCAGACGGTGGGCTCGCTGGCGCAGACCGCGGCGCGCATGAGCGACGAGGGCAAGGCGATCGCGCGCTCCGCGGCCGAGCAGACCAGGGCGGTCCAGGCGCTCGCGCAGGGCAGCGCCGAGATGCGCCGCATGGCCCGGCAGACCAAGGAGGCGACCGCCGAGCAGGCGCACGCGCTGCGCGACGCCGTGAAGGTCAACGCGCAGCTCACCCAGAGCGCCGAGCGGGTGTCGCGGGCGATGGACGAGCAGGCGGCGGGGGCGGCCCAGCTCGCGAAGGTCGCGGCGCAGATGCGCTCGCTGACCAGCCAGACCAGCACCGTCATGGCCGAGCAGACGCGCTCCCTGGCCAGCATCACGGCGCTCACGCAGGACGTCGCCGGCGCGGCGCAGCGGATGGTCGCGGGGCTCGCGGAGCAGGCGGGCGGCGCGGCCGAGGTGGCGCGCACGATGGATGACATCCGGAAGCTGTCCGCCCAGTCCGCGCGGGGGACCGGCGACCAGGCGCGGGCGGCGAAGCAGCTCGAGTCCTCGGCCCGCCAGGTCGCGCGGCTCGCGGCCCTGGTGACCGCCGCGGCGGCGGACCAGAGCAAGGCGACGTCGGCCCTCGTCAAGGAGGGCGAGGCCGTGCGCCGCATCGCCCGGCAGACGGCGCGGGCGGTGACCGATCACGTCGGGACCGTCGCCGCGCTGGCGTCGGGCACGAGCCGCCACGCGACGGCGCTCCAGGCCGTCACCGGGTCGGCCTCGGAGCACGCGGCCCGGAGCGAGCAGCACGCCGCCTCGCTCACCCGGCTGCGCGATCCGCTGCGCGATCTGCTCGCCGCCCTCGCCAAGCAAACGAGAGACTCCGGGGCGGTCGCGACCGACGCCGGCTACGTGCTGGAGCAGGTCAGCAAGATCCGGCACGCGAGCGCCGAGCACGTGGACACGATCGCCGGCGTCTCCGCCGCCGTCGTGCACCTCAGGGCGAACGGGAAGCAGCCCCACGCGCCGCCGGAGCCCGCGTGACCTCTCGGCGGCCCCCGCTCGCCCTCTCGGAGCCCGAACGGCAGCGCGTCGAGCAGGTCGATCGCCTCGCCGCCTCCGGGAGCCCGGGGGTGCCCGGGCTCATCGAGATGCTGGCCGACCCGAGCTGGAGCGTGCGGCGGGCCGTCGTCGCCTCGCTCGCCGCGCTCGGCGGCGCCGCGGCCCATGCCCTCTGCGATAGCCTCGGCGCGCGGCGCGACAGCGAGGCGCGCATCGCGGCCACGGTCGACGCGCTCGTCGCGTCGCTCGCCGACGTCGACGGGCCCGTGCTCGCGCTGACCCGGGATCCCCGCGCGGCGATCGTGGCCGACGCGGCGCAGATCCTCGGCCGGCGCGGCAGCACGGGGGCCGTGTCCCGGCTCGCGGAGCTCACGTCGCACGACGACGACAACGTGGCGGTCGCCGCGATCGAGGCGCTCGGCCGCGTCGGCGGCAGGGCGGCGGTCGACTCGCTCGTCGGGGCCGTCACGAGCGGGAACTTCTTCCGTGTCTTCCCCGCGATCGACGTCCTGGGCCGCAGCGGCGATCCGCGCGCGATCGGCCCGCTGTCGTCGCTCCTCGACGATCCGCGGTACCTCCTCGAGGCGGCGCGGGCGCTCGGCCGCACCGGCAGCCGGAGCGCGGTGGCGCCGCTGGTACGCCTGATCGGGCGCCCGAGCGACGCTGTCGCGCGCGTCGCCGCGGTGGCGCTCGCCGAGCTGCGCGAGCGGTACCGCGAGCGCTACGGCACCGCCGAGCCGATCGACGAGGCGCTCCGGAGCGAGGTGCTGGCGCCGGGCGCGGCGCGGCGGCTCTCCCACAGCCTCGCCGGGTCCGACCCCGGCGAGCAGGCCATGATCTGCAGCGTGCTCGGCGCGATCGGGGGCGAGGACGTCCTCCTCGAGCTGACCCGCCTGCTCGACGCCGATCTCCCGGTGGCGAGCGCCGCGGCCGAAGCGCTCGGCCGGCTGTCGCGGAGCGCGGACGTCCGGGTGCTCGCGGCGCTGCGCGACGGCGACAGCGCCCGGAGGCTCCTGCTCCTGCCGCTCGTGCGGGGCGCCGCGGCGGCGGCCGACGTCGAGGGGTGCCTCGCCGATCCGGACCCGGAGGTCCGCGCGGCGGCGTGCGACGCGCTCGGGCGCATCGCGGAGCCCCGCTCGGCGCGCGCGCTGTTCCCGCTGCTCGACGACCCGAACCCCCGCGTGGTGCACGCCGCGATGACGGCGATCCAGTGCCTGGGCGGCGCGGAGGTCGAGGCGCTCGCGCTCTCGGCGGCGCGCGAGGGGACGCCCGCCATGCGGCGGAGCGCGCTCCGGATCCTCGCCTACTTCGCGCCCCCCTCGGCGCTGCCGATCTTCATCGACGGCCTCCGCGACCCCGATCTGCGGGTGCGCGAGCGGGCGATCCACGGGCTGGCGAGCTGCGCGGAGCCCGGGGCGATCGAGGCGCTCGTCGCCGTGGCGGCCGACCCTTCCGGGCGGGCCCGCGCCGTGGCGATGCGGGCGCTCGGCCAGACATCGCAGCGCGACGCGCGCGTGATCGAGGCGCTCCTCGCCGGGCTCCGCGACGAGGACGCCTGGGTCCGCTACTACGCCTGCCAGTCGCTGGGGAAGCTCGGGTGGGAGGCGGCGGCCGGGGCGATCGCCGAGCGGCTCCGCGACGAGAGCGGCCAGGTGCGCGTGGCGGCCGTCGAGGCGCTGTCGGGCATCAAGGGCGACCTGGCGCTCGCGGCGCTCGAGGAGGCCGCGCGCGAGAGCGACACCGACATGCGGCGCTCGGCGCTGATCGGGCTCGGCATCGCCGGGCGGGAGGCGTCGCTGCCGACGCTGCTCGGCGCGCTCTCGTCCCCCGACGTGGCGACCCGGCTCGTCGGCGTCTCCGCCGTCTCCGGCTTCTCGTCGCCCGAGGTCCTGCCCGTTCTCGTGCGCGCCGCGGGCGACGCGGACGAGAGCGTGCGCGCCGCGGCGACCAGCTTCATCGCGGGGCGGCCCGGGGTCGAGGCGACGCGGAGCCTCATCGCGCTGCTCGTCTCCTCGCGGGCGCCCGCCCCGCTGCTCGCCGCGCTGGCGACGCCTCTGCCCGGGCGCATCGACGGGATCCTCGAGGCGCTGGCGACGGCGGACGACGAGCTCGCGCCGCTCCTGACCGCGGCGCTCGCGCGGATGCGGCTGCCCGAGGCGCACGCCGCGCTCCTCCAGGCGCTCCGGCTGCCGCGCGCGCCGGCGCGCAAGGCGGCGGCCACGACGCTCGCCGCGGTGGCCACGCGAGAGGCCTTCGCGGCGGTCGAGCACGCCTCGCGCACCGATCCGGACCCGGAGGTGCGGCGCGTGTCCGCCTCCGTCCTCTCGCAGTGGGTATGAGGGAGTGGTCATGACGAGCCGCCTCCCCATCTCCCCGCAGATCTTCGCGATCTTCACCGCGCTCATCACCGAGAAGATCGGGATCCACTACGACGCGGGGGATCGCGAGCTGCTCGGCGACAAGCTCTCCGTGCGCGCCCTCGAGGTCGGCTTCGACTCGCTGCTCGACTACTATTACTTCCTCCGCTACGACCCGGCGGGCGCGGCCGAGATCGAGGCGCTGACCGACGCGCTCGTCGTGAGCGAGACGTACTTCTTCCGCGAGCTCGCGCAGCTCGACGTCACGATCACGGAGTTCATCGCGCCGCGCGTGGCCGCGGGGGGGCGGCCGCGGATCTGGTCGGCGGCCTGCGCGAGCGGGGAGGAGCCGCTCACGATCGCGATGCTCCTGGCCGAGCGCGGCCTGCTCGACAAGGTCGAGCTCGTCGCGAGCGACATCAGCGCGCGGGCGCTCGCGCGAGCGCGGGCCGGCGTGTTCGGGCCGCGCGCGCTCCGGAGCAACGCCCCGCCGCCGGCGTTCGCCGCCCGCTGGCTCCAGGTGGCGCCCGACCGCATCACCGTGAGCGCGGAGCTCCAGCGGGCGATCGACTGGCGGCGGATCAACCTGCTCGACGCGACCGAGGTCGCGGCGCTCGGGCACTTCGACGTCATCGTCTGCCGCAACGTGCTCATCTATTTCCACGACAACACGGCGCGGTGGGTGGTCAGCAATCTGGCGGGGGCGCTCGTGGCGGGCGGGGTCCTCCTGGTCGGGGTCTCCGAGTCGCTCCTGCGGCTCGGCACCGCGCTCTCCTGCGAGGAGCGGGGTGGCGTATTCGTCTATCGGAAGGCAGAGCGATGACTGTGTCTCCCATCCGCGTGCTGGTGATCGACGACTCCGCCTTCGTGCGCAAGGTCTTGCGGCAGGTCCTCGGGGCGAGCTCCTCGATCGAGGTCGTCGACACGGCCATGGACGGCCTGGACGCGCTGGAGAAGATCGCGCGCTACAAGCCGGACGTCATCACGCTCGATCTCGTGATGCCGAACCTCGACGGCATCGGCGTGCTCGCGGCGCTGCCGCGCGAGGGCGCGCCGCGGGTGATCGTGGTCAGCAACGCCGAGGCGGACAGCGAGCTCGGCGTCAAGGCGCTCCAGCAGGGCGCGATCGACCTCGTCGAGAAGCCGACGTCGCTCGCGACCGACCGCCTGTTCGAGCTCTCGGACGAGCTGGTCCGCAAGGTGATCGCCGCGGCCGGGGCGAAGGGCCCGCGTGCGGAGCCTCGGCCGCTGCCGCCGCCCCCTCCGCCTGCCGTGATCCCCGCGCCGGCGCGCACGCAGGTCGTCGTGATCGGCACGTCGACAGGCGGCCCTCAGGCGTTGACGCGGCTGCTCACGGCGCTGCCCGGCGGTCTCCCGGTCCCGGTCGTCGTCGCGCTGCACATCCCCCCTGGCTACACGGAATCGCTGGCGCGCCGTCTGGACGAGGCGAGCGCGATCTCGGTCGTCGAGGCCTCGGACGACCTCCAGCTCCGGCCGGGGCTCGCCGCCATCGCGCGCGGGGGGAGGCACCTCGAGGTCCGGCGGCAGCTGGAGCGCGCCAGCGTACGCTTCGCGCAGGCATCCACCATGTCGCTGTACTGCCCGTCGGTGGACCTGCTCTTCGCGAGCGCCGCCGCCGAGTTCGGGTCGGGCGTCCTCGCGGTCGTGCTCACGGGCATGGGGGACGACGGCCTGGAGGGCTCTCGCGCGATCCACAAGGCGGGCGGGAGGATCCTCGCAGAGGCCGAGTCGTCCTGCGTCGTTTATGGCATGCCCCGCCGCGTCATGGAGGCCGGGCTCGCCGTGGCCGAGGCGCCCATCGACGAGATGGCGGCGGCGATCCTGCGCCACCTCTGAGCTGCGCCGCGCGCCAGACCGGCTGTGCCCTCGCCCCGCGGCACCTCGCTGCACGGCGGAGGTGCGACGTGGGAGCCATCGCGCCGAGGCGTCACGGCGCTTGATCGAACAGGCCTTTACCTTTTACGATGGCGGATCATCATGGGACTACCATCATCCGCCACCCAGGTCAGGTCCACCGAGAGCGATAGAGTCGCGGTTGCGTCGGTCGAGCTCCTGGAGCGGGCTCCTTTCGCGGTCATCCGTCACGACGCCGAGCTCGTCGTCACCGGCTGGAACGAGGGCGCCGCGCGGTGCTTCGGCTTCAGCGAGGAGGAGGCCCTCGGCCGGAGCATCGCCGAGCTCCTCTTCTCTGACGATCAGGCCGGGGCGTGGCGTCGTGCCCTGGCGGACGGTGAGCCGCGGGTCTTCGATTGCCTGAAGAAGGGGGGCGGCACGCTCGCGTGTGAGTGGCGCAATCAGTCAGTAGTCGCCGGCGAGGGGGAGCGGTCGATGTCATGGATCTGCATGGGGCTGCCTGTCCCGGGCCAGAGCCCCCGCAATCCCACGGTCGAGGAGCGCGTCCTCAGCGTCGTCCTCAATTCGCTCCCCATCGCGATCTGGGCTGTCGATACAGAGGGCACTTACCTCTTCCACGACGGCATGGGGGTCGATGTCACGGGCGTGCAGCGCCGATCGTGGCTCGGCCAGAACCTCTGGCAGCTCTGGGGCGACCACGAAGGAGCGCGGGAGACGCTGCATCAGGTCAAGGCGGCCATGCACCAGAAGCAGAGCACGCACGCCGTGGCGTCCGCCATGGACCGCTGCTGGGAGAGCTGGTGTGTCCCGGATCTGAACGAGCGCGGCGAGGTCCAGGGCGTCATCACCGTGACGCTCGACGTCACCGAGTCGAAGAGCGCCGAGGGCGAGCTGCGCACGAAGCTCGAGCTGATCCAGCGCCAGCAGCGGCTCATCCAGCAGCTCTCCACGCCGATCATCCGGGTGTGGGACGGCGTGCTGACCGCCCCCCTCGTCGGCGTCGTCGACAGCGCGCGCGCCTCCGAGCTCATGGATAGCCTGCTCGGCGAGGTGAGCCGCTCGGGGTCGCAGTACGCCATCATCGATCTCACCGGCGTCGACATCGTGGACACGCAGACCGCGGCCTACCTCATCGACCTCGTCCGGGCCATCCGCCTGCTCGGCGCCGAGGCCGTCATCACCGGTATCCGCGCGACCGTCGCCCAGACGATCATCTCGCTCGGCGTGGATCTCTCCGGCATCCCGGTGCACACGAACCTTCGCTCCGGCCTCCAGCACTGCATCCAGCAGATGGCGCGGGAGGGGCGCCCCGCGCGGGAGCGCGCGGCCCCGGCGCCCCGTCACAGCGGCCAGTAAACGACCTTCCCCTCGAGCTCCTGGAACGTGGCCGCGAGGCCGTCCTGGGAGACGATGAACGCGATCCGCTCCGGATACCCCGCCACGAACGCCGCCGCCGCGCGGTGCCGGGTGCCTCGCGCGTCGAGGCACCAGCTCGCGTCCATCCGCTGATCGGGCGTCGCGGCGAAGATCTCGGAGATGATCGTCTTCGACGGGGGAAGCTTCGCGCCGAACGCGAGCACGTCGAGGGCGTGGCTCATCACCACCGCGCCGTCGACGGTCGTCAGCCGGACGATCAGGTCGAGCAGCCGGTGGACGCGATCGGGGCTCGTCCGCGCGCGCTCCGGGTCGCGCGCCTCTCCCGGCGACGCCGGCGCCTTCCCGGGCGCCTGCCGCGGATCGAGCGCCAGCTGAACCCCGCGCGCCTCGGCGATGTCCAGGATGGTCGAGCCGAGGCACAGGGCGGGATCCAGCCGCTTGACCTCGGTGTCGAACGGATTCCCCTCCTCGCCGAAGAGCTGCGGCAAACCCTCGCCTGGCCCCAGGATCGCGAGGAGCCCTCCGCGCCCGAGCTCGACCATCCCCTCCACGACGCGCAGGAGGTAGTTGCGCACGTGTCGGATGAGCGGCCTGGTCTGGTCCCCGCAGAGGGTCCTCTCGATGGAGTCCAGCTGGGGGCGGTGCTTTGGCATCCACGTGCGCAGGGCGCCGCGCTCGTAGCGGACGATCTCCCACTCGCCGCGGTACACGGCCACGACGCCCGGCTTCGGGACGACGACGCGCACGAGCTGATCGATATCGAAGGCATGCCGGCTGTGCGGCGTCGCGATGCCGGCGATCACGAGCGAGCCCTCGCACGGCACGACGGAGAGGAACGAGCGCGGCCACGCGCACGCCGAGGCCAGGTTGGCCACGTGCTCCACGTCGAACGGCACGGTGGACCCGAAGCGCACGAGATCCCAGGCGGGCCCGCCGGACTCGAGGTCGGCGGGGGCCCCCGCGAAGACGATGCCGACCGGGTTGAGGCGCCCCTCCTCGGTCGCCATGGACGCGAAGAACATCGTCTCGATCAGCTGGGTCAGGACGTCCGCCGAGAGGGCCGGCGCGCCGTGAGCGTCCCTGGGCGTGAGCACCAGCCTGTGCGCCGTGAGCTGGGACTGCCCCTCGAGCTCGAGGAACGCTGCCGTGACGTCCGCAGGATACTTGGGGCGCATGAGCTCGATATACCATCCTGGGCGCCCCCGGTCAGCCCGGCCGGCCGCCTGCGAACGCTCGCGAACCCCGGAGAGCTGCGCGACGCGAGGCAGCAGAGAGGCCGATTTCCTCGGTCGCCTCTGCTCCTCGCGCCGGGCGCGTCCTCGTGTCTGGCGCCCAGGGCGCTACGCGGCCCGGCGAGAGCCGCTCTTCCGCTTCGGAGTGTCTGTCTTGCGCACCTTCGGGCTGGATTCGCTGGGCTCCTTGTCGTCGTCGTTCGCGGCCTTCCCGCCCTTCTGGCCGAGGCTCTTCTTGAGCAGCGCGATGAGGTCGACCGTGCCCGTATCGCGGCGCTTCTCCTCCTCCTCGGCGGGCTCCGCGGGCGTCGTGGTCTGGCCGGACTTCACCTTCTTCTCGATGAGCTTCATCACGTCGTCGCGGTACTCATCCTTGTATTTCTCCGGCTTCCACTCCGTGGCCATCTCGGCCACGAGCCGCTCGGCCATCTCGAGCTCCCGCTTGCCGAGCCCCTTCCCCTCGGCGTCCATCTCGGGCAGATCGAGCTCCTCGTCGGTGCGGAGCTCGTGCGCGAACCGGAGCAGGTTCAGCACGAGCGCGCGGCCGCGCGGCCGCACCGCGGCGATGTGCTCGCGCGTCCGGATCACGACCTTGGCGATCCCGACCTTGCCCGTCTTCCGCAGCGCCTCGCGCAGGAGCACGTACGCCGTCATCGGGGACTTCTTCTTGTTCTGCGACGCGGGGGCGAGGTAATAGGGCTTGTCGTAGTACATCGGGTCGATCTCGGACTCATCCACGAAATCGAGGATGTCCACGGTCTGCGTCGCCTCGACGTTCGCGCGGCGCAGGTCCTCGTCGGACATCACGACATACTCGCCCTTCTCGTACGGATAGCCGCGGACGATGTCGTCCCAGCTCACCGGCTCCCCCGTCTCCCGGTTCACGCGCTCGTAGCGGATCGGCGTCATGTTCCGCTTGTCGAGCTGCGTGAAGTGGAGCTCGTTGGGCTCCTCTGCAGGGTAGAGGGCCACCGGGATCTGCACGAGGCCGAAGCTGATACTCCCTTTCCAGATGCTGCGCGGCATGCGCTCTCCTTCCTACCCAGAGTTCCTACCCAGAGGTCCGTTCGCGGTGTGTCACCGGCAGCAATGCAAGCCAGCGGCCGACGGCCCGAACCGGCCGTTCCAGCGCTTCGCGCCCGCAGCGGCCGCCCCACCCGGTCCCGATGTCGCGTTTCGCCACAGCGGGCTGCGCGGCGTGACGACTGCTGCCCCGCTCGCCCGTGATCGCGGGACGATTGCTGCCCCGCTCGCCTGTGATCGCTGTATAACGAACAGCCAACATGCCGCGTCGGACCCATGACCTGCACGGAGCTGCGCCGGACAACAGCCGGACGGCGCTGCTCCTCATAGACGTCATCAATGACCTGGACTTCCCGGAAGGCGACCGGCTGCTCGCCCATGCGCTCCCGATGGCGCACCGCATCCGAACGCTGAAGCAGCGGTGTCGCGATGCAGGCATCCCCGTCGTCTATGTGAACGACAACTTCGGCCGGTGGCAGTCCAACTTCCACCGGCAGATCGAGCACTGCCTGGAGGACGGCGTGCGCGGCCGGGAGATCGCGGCGCTGCTGCGGCCTGGAGAGGAGGACTACTTCGTGCTCAAGCCCAAGCACTCGGGCTTCTACGGCACCACGCTGGAGATCCTGCTCGAATCCCTCGGCGTGCAGACGCTCATCCTCACCGGCATGGCGGGGAACATCTGCGTCCTGTTCACGGCGAACGACGCCTACATGCGCGATTACCGGCTGCTCGTCCCCTCGGACTGCATCGCGTCGGAGGGCGAGGAGGACAACGCCTATGCGCTGCGCCAGATGCAGCGCTTCCTCAAGGCCGACATCACGCCATCTGACGAGATCGACCTCGAGCAGCTGCCCGCCTGACGCCGCTGGGGGGGTGCAGCGTCGGGCGGGCAGCTCCGCGAGGTCGACCCAGAGCAACTGCCCGCCTGACGCCGCCAGGGGGGCCGGGCGCCGGACGGGCAGCCGCTCTCGGTCACGTCTTCTTCAAGGGTCAGACCTGGCGCGCCGCGCTCAGGCCAGCGCCTTGTCCTTCGTCGAGAGGCCTTCCTCGGTGAGGACGGCGATGTCGGTAGCGCCGCCGCGCTCCAGGACCTGCTTGGCCAGCGAGCGCTCGTTGCTGTTCTCCACGTGGACCGAGATCAGGATGTTGCCGCCCTTGATCTTGCCCTCGTACTGCTTGGCCTCCACCTCGGGGATGCCGAGCCCGATCAGGGCGCCGGTCACGCCGCCGAGCGCGGCGCCGGCCGCGGCGCCGCTCAGCGCGGCCATGATCGGCCCGGCCGCGATGAACGGCCCGAGCCCGGGGATGGCGAGCGCGCCGATGCCGGCGAGCAGGCCGATGGTCCCGCCGAGCGCGCCGCCCGCGCTGGCGCCGGCCGTCGCGCCCTCGGGCGCCTTCGTGTTCTTCTCGTGCGCGAAGTCCCGCGTCCCGTGCTTGTCCGGGAACAGCGCCGAGATATCGCTGGTCAGGAACCCGGCGCGCTGTAGCTCGCCGACGATGATGTCTGCCTGAGCGAGCGTGCTCACGAGGCCCAGAACCGCTTTCTTCGTTGTCATGGTGTCTTCCTTTCGGACTGGTTCAATCAACGTCAATTTCGAGCTGGTTATCGACCTTCTGCACGCCCGGGATCCCCTGTGCGATCGCGGCGATGTCGGCCTTCTCCTTGTCGCTCTTCACCGGGCCGCGCAGCGTGACGACCTGCCCGTTCGTGATGATCTTGACGTTCTTGGCGTTCATCGACAGCGTGTCGTTCGCGACCACCGCCTGGCGGATCTTCTGGGTGATCGTGCGGTCGGTCTCGTTCTCGCCCTGATCCCCGGGGGTCAGCGCGGCGGGATCGCGATCGCGATCGTTCTTGTCCGTGTTGTCGGCCGCCGCCGGCGTGGGGTTGTTCGCCCGCTGGGCGACCTCGCCAGGCACGGTCGCGGTGTTGTTGTCTGAACGAGACGTGCCCTCCGCTCTGTCGCAGCCGACCGCGGCAGCTACCGAGAGAGACATAGCGAGGAAGAGTTTCGCAGTGTTCATGTCCCGACGCCTCAGCAAGGTCCGGGCCACCACCGGCAAATAGCGTCCGTCCGTGCGCTGCTGTGGCCGGGGCGGATCATGATGTTCCTCACTTCGGGTAACGAGATGCTCTTTTCCGCGCTGCATCGTGGAAGGCTCATCCGTCGAATCGATCGCCACGCAAGGCGGCAACCGGGCTCATGCCTCCCTTCATGGCGGACCGCCCCAGGTGGGGCGAACTGCCCCGTGCAGGCACGGCCAAGATCAGGAGAATCGGTCATCTCGGACGAAATGGCCTCATCCCGTGTGCGCCTCTGACGGACACGTGAACAGCGCCCGACGCTGGCGCTCGTCATGGCCTGCTCGTTCGTTCGCTGCGCGACGCTGAGGGTCAGTCCTCGCGGGCGCTGGTCGGGCGCTCGATCCCGAGCCGCCGCAGCTTCCGGTAGAACGTCGCCCTGGACATCCCCGCCTCGCGCGCGGCCTGCAGCGCGTTCCATCCGGTCCGCTCGAGCGCGCCGAGCAGCGCGGCGCGCTCGTCGCGCGGGGACCTCGGCGTGCCGCGGCCGCCGCCGTCGCGGGCCCGGGGCAGGTCGACGTCGTCGGGGCCGATCTTGCGGCCGTCACAGAGCACGACGGCCTTCGTGATCACGTTCTCCAGCTCGCGCACGTTGCCGGGCCACCGGTGCTGGCCGAGCCGCCGCAGCGCCTCGCGGGAGAGCAGCGGGGCCGGGCGGCCGAGCTGCTCGGCGGCGCGGCGCACGAAGTGGAGGGCGAGCTCCGGCAGGTCCTCCAGCCGGTCGCGCAGCGGCGGCAGCCGGATCTGGACCACCGCGACGCGGTAGTAGAGATCCTCGCGGAAGCGCCCGCGCGCCGTCTCGGCGAGCAGATCGCGGTTCGTCGCGCACACGAGGCGGAAGTCGACGCGCACGGCCTCGGCGCTGCCGACCGGGCGCACCTCCCGCTCCTGGAGCACGCGGAGCAGCTTCGCCTGCACCTCGAGCGGCATCTCGCCCAGCTCGTCGAGGAACAGCGTCCCGCCCCGCGCCGCGACGACGAGGCCGGTCCGGTCCCTGTCGGCCCCCGTGAACGCGCCGCGGACGTGCCCGAAGAGCTCCGACTCGAGCAGCGCCGCGGGGAGCGCGGCGCAGTTGATCCCCATGAACGGCCCGCCCTTGCGTGGGCCGGCGAAGTGGATGGCGCGCGCCACGAGCTCCTTGCCGGTGCCGCTCTCGCCCGTCACGAGCACGCTGACCGGCGTGTCGACCACGCGGTCGAGCGTCGCGAACATCGCGCGGAGCGCGGGGCCGCGCCCCACGATGGCGCCGTAGTCGTAGCGGTGCTCCAGGGCCTGCTGGCGCACGAGGACCTCCTCCTGGAGGCGGTCGATCTCGGCGGCCTGTCCGCGCAGCAGCTCCTCGACGCGGCGCCGCTCGGCCTCGAGCTCCGTGGTGCGGCGGCGCAGGTCCTCGACGAGCCGCGCGTTGCGCAGCGCGAGCGCGACCTGGTCGGCGAAGGCGAGGAGCAGGTCGACGTCCTCGGGGGCGAAGCGGGCGCGCCGGAAGCGGTTGTCGAGGTAGAGGGCGCCGAGCACGCCGTCCGGCGAGCGGATCGGCACGGCGATGACGGACCTGAGCCGCATCGCGTGCACCGACGCGTGCTCGCGGAAGCGCTCGTCCTCCTGCGCGTCGACGGTGACCACGGGCTCCTGGGTCGCGATCGCGCGCTCGGCGATGCTGTAGCTGAACTTGAGGTGGCTCCTGCCGACCTTCTCCCGGTCGACGTTGCGCGCGACGGTCACGCGGAGCTCGCCGCCCTGCTGCTCGAGCAGCAGGAACCCGCGCTCCGCGGCCGTGAGGTCGATCGCGGCGTCCATGGCCATGGCGAGGATGTCGGCGATCTCGACGGAGGAGTTGAGCTTGCGGAACACCTCGAGCAGGCGCTCGAGCTTGGCGGCGCGCCCGGACGCGGGCTGCGCCTGGGCCTCGGTGCTCCCTGGCGGCGGCGCGGCGTCGGCTGGCGCGGGGCGCGCGGCGCGGCGGCGGGGGTGCGTCCAGAAGGCGTGCTGCAGCGCTTCTGGCAGCGAGCGCGCCATGGCGGTCCAGGCGGCGGTCGCGCGTGCCCGCTGCGCTGCCGCGGCGTCGGGCGCGCCGGCGAGCTCCTCGGCGTCGGCGAGCGCCAGGCGTACGTCCGCGACGAGATCCGGCTGCGCTGCGCGCTCGGCGAGCCCGAGGGCGCGCTCGAGGAGCTCCCGGGCCGCGGCGAGGTCCCGACCCAGGTTGGCGTCGGCCCGACCCAGGTTGCCCTGACCCAGGTTGGCGTCGGCCCGACCGAGGTTGGCGTCGGCCCGACCCAGGTTGCCCTGACCCAGGTTGGCGTCGGCCCGACCCAGGTTGGCGTCGGCCCGACCCAGGTTGGCGTCGGCCCGACCCAGGTTGGCGTCGGCCCGACCCAGGTTGGCGTCGGCCCGACCCAGGTTGCCGCCGCCCTCGCCGAGGTTGCGCTCGCCCTCGCCGAGGTTGCCGTCGTCGTCGCCGCCCTCGAGCAGCGCGAGCCGCCCCTCGAGCAGCGCGGCGCGCGCCCCGAGGTCGGGCGCCTCCCGGACCGCGCCGTGCTCGCGCGCCCGGGCCAGCGCCGCGCGCGCCTCGCCCAGCGCGCCGCGCGCCAGGTGCGCCCGGCACAGCTCGAGCTCCTCCTCCACGACCTCCCGCTGCGCGCCCTGCGCCTCGAACCCCCGCCGCGAGCGCTCGAAGCACCGCGCGGCTTCCTCGGCGTCGCCGGCCGCGAGCGCGCAATCCCCCAGCACGGACGCCGCCGCCGCCGCGAAGAACGGCGCCCCCCGCCGCGCCGCCTCCGCCTCCACGCGCGACGCCACGCGGGCCGCGCGCTCGAACGCCCCCACGTCGGCCCAGAGCTTCGCCAGGTCGAAGTCGAGCACGAGCACCAGGTCGGCCTGGCCCAGCGCCGAGGCGAGCCGGGCGCCGCGCTCGTAGGCGGCGAGCGCCTCGCCCAGCTCGCCCGACTGGTGGCACGCCGTACCCACGTTGAGGCTGCAGCGCGCGACGAGGTCCCCGAGGCCGTGCTCCTCCGCGGTGGCGAGCGCCTGCCGGTAGCCGACGAGCGCCGCCTCGACCTCCCCGGCGCGGAAGGCGTCGATGGCCTGGTACGACAGCGCGCGCACGAGCGCCCGCGGCGCGCGCCTGTCGCGGTGCAGCCCGGCCGCGAGCCCGAGGTGCAGCCCGGCGAGCCGGCGCTCGCCGAGGTAGCTCGCCGCCACCCCCACGTCCTCGTGCAGGCTCGCGAGCACCTCCGGGTCGTCGCAGCAGGCGAGCGCCGGCTCGGCGCGGGCGCGCGCCTCCGCGTGGGAGCCGAGCCGCAGCAGCGCCCGGCTCGCCAGGTCGGCCAGGCCCGCCCGCTCGCGCGGCGTGAACGCCGACGACGCCCCGGCGTCCCCCGCCTCCCGCTCGGCCCCCTCGGCCCCCTCGGCCCCCTCGGCCTCCTCGAGCCGCGCCAGCGCCCCGGTCGGGTCGCCCAGCTCGAGCAGGCACGCGCCCAGCCGGACGAGCGCCTGCCCCCGCCGCGCGCCGACCCCCGCGTCCTGCCCCGCCGCGAGCAGCTGCTCCAGCACCTCGCGCGCCCGCGCCGCGCGGCCGCCGCGCTGGAGGGTCGACGCGATCTCGAGCAGCGTCTCCGCCGCCGTCGCCGCCTCGAGCAGCGCCTCCGCGGCCGCGGCCCACCGCCGCGGGTCCGCGTCGCGCTCGGCCCGGCGCGCCAGGAACAGGCGCTCGGCGGCCCCCGCGTCGCCCGACAGGGCGAGGTGCAGCACCTGCTGCTCGACCCGCGCCGGGTACGCCCCGGCGACCCGCGCGTGCGCCGCGCGCACCGCCTCGCCCCCGAGCGCCTCCAGCAGGGCGGCGATCGGCCCGGCGCGCGTCAGCGTCCAGCCCCCCGCGGCGCGGGCGGCGACGCCGCGGGCCGCGAGCTCGGCCAGGTGCGCCACCGGCAGCCCGAGCGACGGCAGCTCCTCGTCGGCGACCGCGCCGCCCTGCACGGCCAGCGTCGCCACGGCGTCGCGCAGCGTCCCCCGCAGCCCCCGCAGCCGCAGCGCGTAGCGCGCGCTCGCCCCGGGCGTCGTCGCGTCGAGCCCCGCGACGTCGCCGCTCTCCGCGACCCGCCCCGCGGTCACCACGAGGTCCGCGGGCCACCCCGCGCTCGCGCGCAGCACGGCCTCGGTCGCGTCGCCCAGGCCGATGTCGTCCATCCAGCGCTGCACCGCCTCGCGCCCGAGCGGCGGCAGCGCGACCTCGCGCGCGCTCTGCCCCGCCTCGGCGGCCACGGCGGCGAGCGGCGCCCGGCCGCCCCCGTGCGGGATGCGCTCGGCCGCGAGGAGCAGCACCGGGTCCTCGGGGCCCAGCAGGCGGACCAGCGCCTCGAGCATCTCCCGGTCCGCCCCGCACACCTCGTCCGCGTCGTCGAGCACGAGCACCAGCGGCTCTGCCCCCGCCCCCGACCGACCGCGCGTCAGGCGCTCGTGCGCGCGCAGGGCGCCGAGCGCCCCGGCCGGCAGCCCCTCCTCGCCCGTCGCGCGGCCGAGCATCGACGCCACCGGCGCGCCGGCCCGGGCGAACCCCTCGACGGCCTCCATCCGGAGCTCGGCGCTCCACTTCGCCTCGCGCAGGAGGCGGCTCTTCCCGCAGCCGGGCTCCCCGGCGATCACGCACAGGCGCGGCCCGCGCTCGCCCCGCTCGAGCGCCGCGAGCGCCTCGGCCACGGCGCGCATCTCCGCGTCGCGGCCGACGAGGTGGGGCGGCTCCGGCGGCGGCGGGGCCAGCGCGCGCGGCGACGCGCCCACCCAGTCGAGTACCTCGCCCGCGTCGGCGGGCCGGTCGCGCGGCTCGGGCCGGACGAGGCGCTCGGCCAGCGCGGCGATCGCCTCCGGCAGCGGCTCCGCCAGCAGCGGCGCGATCGCGCCGAGGGTGCGGCCGAGCGAGAAGAGATCCGCGCGGCCGTCGGCCGGCTCGCCGCGGATCACCTCCGGCGCGAGGAACCCCTGGGTGCCCGAGACGCCGCCGTCGGGCCGCGCGCCGACCCGCGCCGCGCACGACAGATCGATCAGGACCGCGCGCCCCGAGGCGCCCACGAGGATGTTGGCCGGCTTCACGTCGCCGTGCCGGATGCGCGCGCGGTGGAGGAAGCGCAGGGCGTCGAGCACGTCCACGATCGCGGCCCGCACCTCCTCGAAGCGCCGGCCTGTCACGTACTCGTCGAGGGGCGCCCCGAGCACCGCCTCGGAGGTGAAGTAGAACCGCGGCTCTCCGGTTTCCCGGAGCATGCCGAAGTCGTGCACCCGGACGAGGTGGGGGTGGAAGAGGCCCGCCAGCATCCTGAACTCGCCGCGGAACGCCGCCCGCTCCGCGCTGCGCGCGCGCCCGAGCAGCTTGAGACAGATGTCGCGCCCGAGCGCCTCGTCGCGCGCGAGCCACGCCGTGGCGAGGCCGCCCCGCCCCAGCGGGCGGATCAGGCGGTAGCGGCGGGCGACGAGGGTTCCCTCGGCGGGGCTCACGTGCACAGTGTATCACCGATGTGCCACCTGAGACAGTGAGACACTAAATGAGACACCTGTGCCTTGGATTTCGCGCTGATTTCCGAATCTTTTCCTTCGGCATTGCCCTTGCTGAAGGGGAAGGCATGGCGACGGCGACGCGGACGACAGCCAGAGACGGAGACCGGCGGGGCGCGGTCGTGGCGCTCCTCGCGGTGCTCCTCGGCGGCTGCGTCGTGAGCCCGCAACCGAGCCCGCCGGTCCGCGATCCGATCGTGGTCGGCGAGCTGGTCGGGGTGAACGGGGAGTTCGGGATCCTGCGGGACCAGATCTCCGTCGAGGGCCGGCCTGGCGCGGTCGCGCCGGCGGAGGGCTTGATCGTCGTGACGAACCTCGACACGACGGACGCGCCGGTGCTCGGGGAGGTGAACGAGGACGGAAGCTTCCTCGTCACCGTGACCGCCTCGACGGAGAACATCCTGCGGGTGCAGGTGAAGCAGGGCCAGCGCCGTTCGAGGCCGGTGGACCTGCTGCTCGACGCGTCGCCCGCCGGCTCCACGCTGCGGATCCTCGATCACCTGCCCTGCCTCGAGATGGAGCCCGAGGCGTGGGTCACCGTCGAGGGCGGCGCCCGCGACATCGTCGTCCGCAACACGTGCGCCGACGACGTCTCCATCGAGGCGCCGCGCCTGCGCCGCGAAGGCGGGCCGTTCAGCGTCAGCCCGGAGGCGGCCTTCGTGGTGCCGTCGGGCGAGTCCACCCTCGTCACCGTCCGCGCGGACGGCGGCGGGGTCGAGCGCGAGGACGTGCTGTTTCTCGACGTGACGGCGCCCGAGCCCGGTCGCCGCGCGCTGACGCTCACGCTCCCCGACTAGACCGGCCGGGGAGGCGACATCGGATCACGCGCCGCGCTCGCGCTCGGCGCCAGGGGCCCCTCCTCGGGAGGGGAGGGGCTCGCTCGTGTCTTTCGCCTCGCCGGCATCGGCGGGGCCTTTGTTGGAGGAACATCATGAACGTTCAGAATCGTATCAAGAGCAGCCGTATCGGTTCCGTTCTCTGGCTCGCGCTCTCGATGATCCCGCTCACCGTGGGCTGTCAGGTGGACGTGGTCGACGGGACCGCCGACACCGACACCGACTCCGGCTCCGAGGAGGTGAGGGGCGGCGGCGGGCACGAGGGGCGCGCCTGCGGCGGCCTCCTCGGCCTCAGCTGCAAGCGCGGCTTCTTCTGCGACTACGAGCTCGAGGCCATGTGCGGCGCGTTCGACCAGACGGGCACCTGCGAGCGCGTCCCCACGGCGTGCACGAGGGAGTACAACCCGGTCTGCGGCTGTGACGGCGAGACGTACGGCAACGAGTGCGAGGCGAACGCGGCGGGCGTGTCGATCTCGTCGCTCGGCGAGTGCGCGCCTCCCCCCGAGCAGCTCTGCGGGGGCTTCGCCGGCCTGGCGTGCGACCGCGGGTTCTTCTGCGACTACGCGCCTGAGGCCCAGTGCGGCGCGGGCGACCAGACGGGCGTCTGCGTGCCCACGCCCGAGGCGTGCACCGAGGAGTACAACCCGGTCTGCGGCTGCGACGGCAAGACGTACGGCAACGCGTGCGCCGCGAACTCGGCGGGCGTCTCGGTCGCGTCGCGCGGCGAGTGCGAGCCTCCCCCCGAGCAGCTCTGCGGCTCCCGCGGCGGCGGCGCGTGCGAGCCCGGGTTCTTCTGCGACTTCGCGCCGGAGGACGAGTGCGGCACGTTCGACGCGCCGGGCACCTGCGCGCCGATCCCGGAGGCGTGCACGTTCGAGTACAACCCGGTCTGCGGCTGCGACGGCAAGACGTACGGCAACGCGTGCGCCGCGAACGCGGCGGGCGTCTCGGTCGCGTCGCGCGGCGAGTGCGCGCCTGCCCCTGGGCAGATCTGCGGCGGCCTCGCCGGCTTCGCGTGCGAGCCCGGGTTCTTCTGCAACTACAGCCTGGATGCGATCTGCGGCGCGGCCGACCAGACGGGCACCTGCGACGTCATCCCGGAGGCGTGCACGGCGAACTACGACCCGGTCTGCGGCTGCGACGACCGGACGTACAGCAACGCGTGCGCCGCGCACCAGGCGGGCGTCTCGGTGGCGCTGCTCGGCGAGTGCCCCCGCGGGTGACGGGCGCCGCGGGGGCCGGCCGCGCCGCGTCGCACCCCGCGACGCGACGCGACTCGATAGCTCCCGCTCCTCTCCCTTCCTGATCAGGGGAAGCCGGACAGGCTTGTGCGATTGATGTGGGAGGGCACGCGGCGTATGCCTGCGCTGCCCTCCTTCTCCCATGCAGACCTCCTCCATGTCCTCGCCCGCGTCGCTGCGCCCCGGGCTGGTCTGGCTGATGGCGGCGGCCGCGGGCGCCACCGTGGCCAACCTTTATTACAACCAGCCGCTGCTCGCCGACATCGGCCGCGCCTTCGGCGCCCCAGCGGGCGGCTTGCTCGGGCTCGTGCCCACGATGACGCAGGTGGGCTACGCGGCGGCGATGCTCTTCCTCGTGCCGCTCGGCGACAGCCACGAGCGGCGGCGGCTCATCGTCGTGATGTCGCTGCTGGCGAGCGTGTCTCTCGTCGGCGCGGCGCTCGCGCCGGGGCTGCCGTGGCTCGTCGCCGCGAGCTTCGCGGTGGGCATCGCGAGCGTCGTGCCCCAGCTGATCTTGCCCTTCGCGGCGCAGCTCGCGCCGGACGCGCAGCGCGGGCGCGTCGTGGGCATGGTGATGAGCGGGCTCCTCATCGGCATCCTGCTGTCGCGCACGGTGGCCGGCTTCGTCGGCACGCACCTCGGCTGGCGGGCCGTGTTCTGGCTCGCGGCGGGGGTGATGCTCGCGCTGGGCCCGGTGCTGCGCCTCTCGCTCCCGGCGCAGCCGCCCGTCACGCCGATGCCGTACCTCGCTCTCCTGCGCTCGCTGGGGCGCCTCGCCCGCGACGAGCCGGTGCTGCGGCTGCACTCCGCGCTCGGCGCGCTCACGTTCGGCGCCTTCAGCGCGTTCTGGGCGACGCTCGCGCTCTACCTCGAGAGCCTGCCCGAGCACCACGGCCCGCAGACGGCCGGCCTCTTCGGCCTCGTCGGCGTGGCCGGGGCCGCCGCGGCGCCGCTCGTCGGCCGGTACGCGGACGTGCGCGGCGACCGGCGGATCAACGCCCTCGCGATCGCGGTGCTGCTCGCTTCCTTCGGGGTGCTGTGGCTGCTCGGGTGGTCGCTGTGGGGCGTCGCGCTCGGCGTGGTGCTGCTCGATCTCGGGGCGCAGGCCAACCAGATCTCGAATCAGGCGCGCGTCTATTCGCTCCGGCCCGAGGCGCGCAGCCGGATGAACACGATCTACATGACGACCTATTTCGTGGGCGGCGCGGCCGGGGCGTGGCTCGGCACCGCGGCCTGGACGCGCTGGGGGTGGGGCGGCGTTTGCGCGGTGGGCGGGGGCATGTCGGCGACGGCGCTGGCGCTGCTGTGGCTCTGGGCGGCGCGGGGGGCCCGCGGGCCACGCCGCCCCCTCGAGCCGGACCACGCATGACCAGCCGTGGCGCGACGTGGCCCGGTGTTGCCGGCCACGCCGCGATCTCGCCGAGGTGTTACCGATCGTAACGCGGCCTCGCCAACGAGACCATCCGCGCGTCTTGCGGCGGTGAAACGTGTAGGCCCTCGAATCCTCGTGTGGTACAGCAGAGTGCGCGTGTGAGGAGCAATGGCATCGACTCGCGCTCTCGCGCGCGCCGCCCGACACCGACGGCGGGCAACGCTGCCATCTGATTGAACTCTTTGACCGGCCCGGTAGCCGCATCACGCAGGGCGGAGATCCGTCTGGATCTGCCGATCTTGCTCCGGATGGGCTGAAGGGGCAGGGGGCTGGGGCGCTGCGCCGCGGGGGAACTCGGGCGATCACGAACGGAGCAACCTTTCGAGGGTTGATGACCATGCGGAAAATTCTCTGGGCTCTTCTGTTTGTATCGGTCGCCGCCTGCGGCGATGATTCCACCGGATCCTCGGCTTCGACCAGCGGCGCCGGCTCCGGCACCGGTTCCGGCTCCGGCTCGACGGCCGCGTCGGGATCCACCGGCGCGCCGACGACCTCGAGCGCCACGGGCGCCGGCGCTTCGGGCAGCACCGGGCAAGGTGGCGCCGGCGGGGAAGGCGGCAACGGGGCCGGCGCGGGCGGAGCGACCGGCACCGGCGGGTCGGGGGGCGAGGGCGGCAGCGCCGGTGAGCGGCGCTGGGTCGGCACCTGGACGACCGGCCCGCAGCTGACCGAGACCAACAACAATCCGCCGGCGCCGGGCCTCGCCAACAACACCCTGCGTCAGGTCGTGTATACCTCGATCGGCGGCAGCAACGTGCGGCTGCTGCTCTCGAACGAGTTCGGCGACGGGCCGGTGACCATGCAGTCCGTGCACATCGCGGACTCGACGACCGACGACGGCATCGCCACGGGCACCGATCACGCCCTGACCTTCTCGGGCGCCGATTCGGTGACCATCCCGGTGGGCGAGGCTGTCTTCTCCGATCCGATCGATTACAACCTCAAGCCCATCAGCAAGCTCGCGGTGACCATCCGGTTCGGCAACGTCCCGAGCGGGATCACCGGGCACCCGGGCTCGCGGACCACCTCGTATATCCAGACCGGCGATGGGGTCTCGTCGGCGACGCTGTCATCTCCGGTGAAGACCGATCACTGGTACTACATCACCGGGCTCGACGTCATGGCCGATCCCACGGCGGCGGCGATCGTCATCCTGGGCGACTCGATCACGGACGGCCGCGGCTCGGTCACGAACGGGAACACGCGCTGGCCGGACTTCCTGTCGCGACGGCTGCGGGCCAATCCCGGGACCGAGAACGTGGCCGTGCTGAACCTCGGGATCGGCGGCGGCACCGTGCTGTCCGGCGGGCTCGGGCCGACGGCCAAGGCGCGCTTCCAGCGCGACGTCCTCGAGCAGCGCGGGGCGCGCTGGCTGGTCATCCTCGAGGGAGTGAACGACATCGGCAACGCCCCCGCCGGCTCCGGCCCGAGCGTCGCGGATGGCTTGATCTCGGCCTACGGCGAGTTCATCGACAAGGCCCACGACGCAGGGATGCTCGCTTACGGCGTGCCCATCCTGCCGTTCGCCGGCTCGCAGTACGACAGCGTCGAGCACGAGGCCGCCCGTCAGGAGGTCAACGAGTGGATCCGCACGAGCGGCAAGTTCGACGAGGTCATCGACCTGGACGCGGCGGTCCGCGACCCGAACGATCCTTCCAGGCTGCAGGATAGCCTGGACTTCGACGATTGGCTGCACTTGAACCCGACTGGCCTCGAGACGATGGCGAACGCCGTCGACCTCTCGCTGTTCGCCCATTGACATAGAGGTGGGCTCCGGGGGAGCACGGCCGGGCGCGAGGAGCTCGTGCGCGCCCGGCGAAGACCACGCGCTCCCCCGGCGGGGAGCGCGTGGTGACCCCGACCATCGCGTGGCGCCACGCGCGGTACCAACCGGTGTCGCGGCGCCGCGATCGCTCCTGTCGATCATGCCGACTCCCGATCGGCTTCATGTTGATACGTCGCGTTGTGCGTCCCTGCGCATTCAGACGTTGCGGTCCTGAGTAGCCTTGGCCGGAGGTGGAGGCATGAGCCGGATCCTGCTGGTAGAGGACGAGGTCATCATCCGGACGGAGCTCCGGCGGCTGCTCGTCCGCCACGGACACGACGTGGTCGAGGCGGGGTCGATCGCCGAGGCCGAGGCGGACCGCGATCTCCGCGCGTTCGACCTGGTGCTGGCCGACGTGCGCCTGCCCGGCGCGCCGGGCACGGAGCTCGTCGGTCGGTGCGGCGGCGCGCCGGTCGTGCTCATGACGAGCTACGCCACGGTGAAGGCGGCGGTCGACGCGGTGAAGCGCGGCGCCGCGGATTACCTGTCGAAGCCGTTCGACCACGACGAGCTCCTCGCCCTCGTCGAGCACCACCTCGCCGGCGCGCGGTCCGGGCAGAGCGCCCCCGCCGAGATCGCGCCGGGCGCCACGCCGTCCACGCCGTCCACGCCGCCAGCGCCGTCCACGCCGCCAGCGCCGCTATCGCCGTCCACGCCGCCAGCGCCGTCCATGCCGCCAGCGCCGGCTGACGACGAGCTCGAGGGCATGGTCGGCGGCTCGGCGGCCATGCGGGAGGTGTTCGCGCAGGCGCGCAAGGTGGCGCCGAGCGAGGCGACGTTGCTCGTGCTGGGCGAGAGCGGCACCGGCAAGGAGACGCTCGCCCGCGCCGTGCACCGGCTGAGCCCGCGGCGGCAGCTCCCTTTGGTCCCGGTCTACTGCGCGGCCATCCCGGAGGGGTTGATCGAGGCCGAGCTGTTCGGGTACGAGCGCGGCGCCTTCCCCGGCGCGCTCTCGGCGCGCGCCGGGCTGTGCGAGGCGGCGGAGGGCGGCACGCTCCTGCTCGACGACATCGGTGAGCTGCCGGCGCGGGTCCAGGCGCGGCTCCTCCGCTTCCTGCAGACCGGCGAGGTGCGTCGCGTGGGCGCGGCGCGCGCCCGGCGCGTCGACGTGCGCCTCATCGCCACGACGCACCGGGATCTCGCGGCGATGGTGCGCGAGGGGTCGTTCCTGAGCGATCTCTACTTCCGGCTGCGGGTCCTCGAGATCCGCCTGCCGCCGCTGCGCGAGCGCCCCGGCGACGCGGTGCGCCTCGCGGAGTCGCTGCTCAAGCGGCGCGCGTGGACGACGGGCCAGGCGCCGCTCACCCTGTCGCCGGAGGCGCGCGCCGCCATCGCGGCGGCCCCTTGGCCGGGCAACGTCCGGGAGCTGGAGAACACGGTCCACCGCGCCATGGTCCTCGCCGAGGGCAGCGAGATCGAGCTGGCCCAGCTCGGGCTCGACGCCCCGCCGCTGCCCGCTCCGCCTGCGTCTGTGCCCGCGCATCCGCCCGCGCACCCGTCCGCGCACCCCCACGAGGGGGCGCCCTCGTCCGACTCGCTCGAGGGCTATTTCCGCCGCTTTGTCCTCGAGCATCAGCACGAGCTGACCGAGACCGAGATCGCCCGTCGCCTCGGCATCAGCCGCAAGGCCCTGTGGGAGCGCCGGCAGCGGCTCGGGATCCCCCGGCCGCGCTCCTGAGCAGCCGGCCGACCGCGGCGCGCTCGGGGACCGCGCCGCGCCGATCACCGCGCACCGGACGGATCGCCCCGAGGCACCCCTGCCCGCGAGCGGCGTCACCGTCGGCTGCGCGATGACCACCCGCGCCTCCGCCCGGCCGAACCGATTCCCCACCTGGGGCCAGCTCCGCGACTCGGATCCGTTCGTCGGCTCGACGACGCGTGTTGCGCAGCCGAGCTACAGCGTGTCGTTCGAGACGCCGGTGCCCTGAGCGGCTCGGTACCGCCTGCTTCCCGCTACCCGCGACCCTGCAGGATGCGCCGCGCCTCCATCAAGATCTTCCCGAGCATGTTCTTGCCGACGCCCTCCGCGCCACAACCCCAGTAGTAGTCTGCTGGCGACGTCTCGACGAGCTCCTCGTCCCCCGTCGCCAGCAGTATCCCTCGGATGTCGGCGTGCGTCTCGAACTTGCGCAGGATCGCGCGCCTCATCACGTCATCCTTGACGCTCTCCCAGTCCGAGCGGAGCGGGAGCCGCCGATCGCGGCCCATCTCCCTCGCGCGCTCGGGTGTCGGCGCGAGGCGAACGCGCTCCTCGTGCTCGGTGCCGGCGAATTTCTGGGCCTGGAAGTAGTGCTCGACGGTGCTCCAGCGCCGTCCATCCAGCTCGAAGCCGTGGGCAGAGAAGCTCGAGAAGCAGCCGTATTCGCCCTGTGGAACGCGGAAGCCAATGGCCATGATCGCTCCTCTCTCATCGATCCCGAGGCGAGCACCGCCGCGGCCCGCGCGCGCCGCTTCGTGTCGTGCACTGGAGATATGCGGCGTGCCGCGCGCGCTCGCTCATCGGCACACTCTAACGCCGCCGAGCCACGGGGTGGCGATCGAGATCCGGCGGACGCGCCATCGCCCGGTCTCCGCCTCCGCCACCGCCTCCGCCACCGCACCGCACCGCAGCCATTGCAAAGCCTCTGCCAGGGCCGCGCTCCGGAAAAACAGTTGCATGCCTAATCATCTGGCGCTAGAGTCCCTGCGTGTTCGATCACTGCCTGTACTTCAACACGACGTCGCTCGCCCGGCTGCTCGAGCGCGCGTGGAGCGCGGCGTTCGCGCCGCTCGAGCTCACGCCGCCCCAGGGCTTCCTGCTGCGCGTCGTGCTCCGGCGACCGGGCCTCTCTCAGCGCGAGCTCGCCGAGATCATGACGATCTCGCGGCCCACCGCCACCCGCATCCTCGACGGGCTGGTCGGCCGCGGGCTGGTCGAGCGCCGGACCGGCGAGGCCGACGCGCGCGAGCAGCACATCCACCCGACCCGCGCCGCCGAGCAGATCGCGGAGGCGCTCGACGCCGCCAGCGCCGAGGTCACCAGGGAGCTCAAGCAGGTGCTCGGCAAGCAGGTGTTCGAGCAGGCCGTCGGGCAGCTGCGCGGCATCCGCGCCGCGATCGGATAGCCGCCGCGGGCCCCCCGGGGACCCGGCACCTCGGCCTGATAGTTAGCTAACTAATCAAACGTGATCAGACAACCAACGTGATGAAAGGAACCGCCATGCCCATCCTCAACGTCAAGCTCAGCGCCGAGCCCAGCCCGGAGCTCGTCCACCAGGCGACCGAGATCTTGCTCGATCTCACCACGCGGATCCTGCGCAAGAACCGAGAGCTGACCGCGATCACCTTCGACTTCGTGCGGCCCGAGCACTGGGTGGTGGGCGGCAGGACGCTCGCCGAGCAGGGCAAGCGCAGCTTCTACTTCGATATCAAGGTCGTCG
Organism: Sorangium sp. So ce321; assembly: GCF_051530195.1. NCBI lineage: Bacteria > Pseudomonadati > Myxococcota > Polyangiales > Polyangiaceae > Sorangium > Sorangium sp. So ce321. The sequence goes on from NZ_CP150329.1 coordinate 4,195,800, forward strand.
ACGGCACCAACACCAAGGACGAGAAGGCGGCCTACATCGCCGCGGCCTTCGAGGCGTTCGCGGGGCTGCTCGGCGACCTGCACGACGAGAGCTACATCCATGTGCACGACGTCCGCGCAGAGGCCTATGGCTACGGCGGGCTCACCCAGGAATACCGCTACGTGCGCAGCAAGCTCCTGCCCGGGTGAGCCGCCGCGGGCCCGAGCTCGGCGCCGCGGTGCTCGTGGTCGACGACGGTCGCGGTGATCTGCAGGACCCATCCCCGCCTCCCGTCAAACCACGTGGGTTGACGAGGTCTCGAGCTGTTCGACCGCCGCTCTCTCGGCTCACGCCTCCGGCCGGTCCGAAGCGCGCCACCCTCGACGCCGTGAGCGCGTCGCCTCGCCTGGTGATCCGTCGGGGGAGCCTGGTACAGGTGGAGCCGGAGGTTCTCCCTGAAGGTGACTCGGCGTCTCTCGCTCCCGTCGTTTGCGCCGTTGGCGCTGCTCGCGATGTCGTGCGGTCGTGCCGCCGGGCTGGCCCCGGCGGGGGTCGCGCCGGTGTCGATCGCGATCCCTCCCGCCCCGGTGACACCGCCAGCGCCCGGCGCGGTCGATCCGCCGGCCGCCACGGTCGATCCGTCGGCCCCATTGGCATTGCCGGCCGCCGCGATCCCGCCTGCGGCCTGGCTCGAGTCGCCGCTCCTTGAGCCGGAGAGCGCGCGCGCCAACCGGGACCTGTTCAGCAGCCACCGCGAGGTCGCCCTCGGCACGCACGTCGCGATCTTCGCCGCGACAGGAGACGGCGCCGCAGGCACGGCCAGCGCCGCAGGCACGGCCGGCGCCGCAGGCACGGCCGGCGCCCCAGGCACGGCCGGCGCCGCGGGCACGGCGGTCGCAGCGGCAGGCTCCGACGTCGGCCCCTTCGCGGTCCACGCGGAGCTCGGCGTCGTCGGCCCCCTGAAGCTGCCGGCGCGGTCCACCTGGGTCGGCGTCGCCGGCCTGCGGGGCGACGCCCTCTATGCCGCCACGCCGGAGGGCGCCCTCCTCCGCGCCGCCGACGTCCGCGACGCGCTCCGGCCGGACGGGTTCGCGCTACGCGGCAACGTCCCTGGCGCGACGGCCTGGGACGCCGCTGGCGGCCTCGTGGCGGCGGCGTCGGGGGAGCGCGTCAGCGTCACCGCAGACGAGGGCCGCAGCTTCACCTCGGCCGTCGTCGCGCCGGGCAAGGCGGTGCGCGCGGTGCTCGTGCGGCCCGATGGCGTGCTCGCGGCCGTCGTCGAGGGGCCAGCGCGCGGGCAGCGCCCGGCGGCGCCCGACACGTTCCTCTCGTCGGATCGCGGGCAGACCTGGGCCCGCTCCCCGTTCCAGCCGCGCGCGGTCGAGCGCGCCGGCTCCTGGATCTGGAACGGCGATCCGGTCTGTCCCGCCGTGCTCAGCCGCAACGGCCGGATGTGGACCAGGGCCGCTCCCGCCGAGCTGCTGTACGGCAGGCCGACCTTCGGCGCCGCGCTGTACCTCTCCACCGCGATCCGGGCCCATGCGGCCGGCTCCCTCCGCTCTGCCGTCGCCCCGCCGGCGCCCGAGCCGCCGGCGCGAGGCGCCGCGGCGGTCGGACGGGAGCTGCCCTGCAAGGCCGACGACGAGGGCGGCGGCGTCGTGAGCGGCATCACGGGCGGGTACGGCGCCTCCTGCGAAGGCGCGCTGTGCCTGCTCGCGAGCGTCCCGCCGCGACCGCCGCCGACGCGCACCTCGGTCGCCACGTTCGGCGATGGCGTCTGCGATCCGGCGCGCGTGCCGCCGGGCGGCGCCTGCGCCGCGCACCTCGCGCGGCCGCCCACGTTCGCCGTGGTCGACCGCGCCGCGGGCACCGTGACGCCCGTCGCGGCGCCCGAGGGGTGCCCGCAGCCGGTCGCGCTGCGCAACGCGGCCGGCGTCGGCGTGCTTGTCTGCCGGGGCGGCGGCGGGGGCGCGGCGCTCTTCGTGCGGGCGGGCGCGCAGGGCCCGTGGCGCGCCGAGGGGGAGCACGCGATCCCGGCCGGGGCGGTCGAGCAGATCGTCGCGGCGCCGGACGGCACGCTGCTCCTGCTCGGGCCGAAGCCGCCCGCGAGCGCCGCGAGCGTCCGACGCGAGCCGCTGCTGGCGCTCGTGCGCAGCCCGCTGCCGCCGGGCGCGCCGCAGGCGTGGCGGCGCGTCGCGGTGCCTGACGGCGTGGCGGTGCTGCCGGCCCCCGGCGGCGCGGCGCTCCTCGCGAGCTCGCCGGCGGCGTCGGCGGGCGGGCGGCTCGATCTGGCGCTGGATCGCCCGGGTCACCCGGTGCTCGCCCTGGCGCGCGAGGTGGAAGTCTCCCAGAACCTGGTGCAGATGGCGCTGCGCGACGGGCGGGTGCGGTTCCGGGTGATCCCGAAGCCGGCGCCGGACGCGCAGGGACGTCGCTGGCCAGCGCCAGAGCCGCGGGAAGCGCGCTGGCACGTGCTGACCCACGGCGGCGAGCTCGTCCCCGAGCCGCCGCCCCCCGGGACGCCGCCGGCCGAGGAGCGCCGGTTCGGCCCCGCGGGGGGCTGAGGCGGCGTCGGACGAACGTCGCGAGCGACCGAGCCCTCGGCCGCGCTCGATCGAGACACTGACGATCTGCCGCGCGGCCCGGTTCACCGGTCGCGCTCGATCGAGACACTGACGAGCTGCCGGGCGCACCGATTCATCGGTCGCGCTCGATCGAGACACTGACGAGCTGCCGGGCGCACCGATTCATCGGTCGAGCTCGCTCGATATATCGCCGTATCCCTCGATCGCTCTGCTGGCTCACCGGATCGGAGTCGCTCTCCTGATGACAGCGCTCCTCACCTGAGGACAGCCCGCCTCGACGCGCGCGGCCCCGCGACAGTGCGGGCGTAGCGGGGGAGGCCTGTCCGCGCGCTCCCACGGGGATCCAGGCCGGAGCTCGACATCGCGAGCGTCGGCACGTTGTTTGTTGACCCGCGTCGCGCATACGGCAGCGCGGCCGCTCATGCCGTGCTGCGGCGAGGCGGGCTCGCGCCTGCCTGCCGGGATCGAGCGATCCACGAAAGGAAGAAGGTATGTCCCTCTCGCGTGCCCAGGTGCAGTTCCTCGCCCGCGCGGCCGCCATCTATGGTTACCCGATGGTCGCGAACTACAGCCTGATGTACAACAACTTCGTCGCGCACGGCCACCTGTTCAACCAGTTCAGGAGCGCGACGGCGCTCGCCACCCCCGAGACGAACGTCGTCACGCCGAACAACGACACGCTCTACTCGCAGGCGTGGCTGGACCTGCGCGCCGAGCCGTACGTGCTGTCCGTGCCGGCGATCGCGGACCGCTACTACAGCTTCCAGCTCGTCGACTACTTCACCAACAACATCGGCTACATCGGCACGAACGAGGGGGAGCTCGCGGCGGCCAGCTACCTGATCGCGGGCCCCGGCTGGGAAGGGGCCGTCCCGGGCGTGGCGAAGACGATCCAGAGTCAGAGTCGACTCGTGTATGTCCTCGGCCGGACGCAGGTGAAAGGCCAGGCCGACCTCCCGAGCGTGCGGGCGATCCAGGAGCGGTACCGGCTCACGCCGCTCCACAGGTTCCTCGAGCGACCGCCTCCTCCCGCGGCGCCGGCGCTCACATTCCCCCGGATCTCGCTGCCGCAGCAGTACACCCCGACGCTGCCCGGCTTCTTTCAGCTCGTGAACAGGTGTCTGACCGCCTTCCAGGCCCCGCCGAGCATCGACGAGCGCCTGGTGCGGGCGTTCGCGGCGATCGGCGTCGGTCCAGGCAAGACGTTCAACCTGGATGCGTTCCCGCCGGACATCCAGCAGGCGCTGGTCCAGGGGGTCGCCAGCGCCTATTACGATGTGATCCGGGCGCGCGCGGGGAACGGCGACGACGACTGGAGCATCCCGCCGAGGGACACGCGGGTCTTCGGCCACGGCTGGCGGGACTACCGGAAGCGGGCCCAGGCCGCTCACCGCCACATCTACATGAACTCGCCCCGGGAGGCCGTGTATCCGCTGGCCTACCACGACGCTGTCGGCGGGGTCCTGACCGGCGAGCTGAGCTACACGATGCGCTTCGAGGAGGGCGCGCTGCCGCCCGCGAAGGCGTTCTGGTCGCTGTCGATGTACGACCAGAGCACGATGGGCTTCGTCCCCAACCCGATCGAACGCTACTCGCTCGGATCGGACTCCGATCTTGCCCAGGCGGAGGACGGCTCCGTGACCCTCTACATCCAGCGCGACGCGCCGTCCACGAGCCCCGCCGATCCCGCCCTGCGCAACTGGCTGCCGGCGCCGGAGTCCGAGTTCTATCTCGTGCTCCGGGTGTACATGCCGGAGGAGCAGATATGGGGCCCGGAGCCCTACGAGGTGCCGCCGCTCAACCCGACCTTGCCCGCGCCCTAGCTCGCTGCGCCAGGGCTCCCCGGCCGGCGCCTGCCCGCGCGCCGGCAGCCACGCGGAGCCGGCCGGCCGGGCGACGGGCGCAACGTGGGTCGGGCCGCATGACGGACAGCCAGACGTCTGGCCACGGACAGCCAGACGTCTGGCCACGGACAGCCAGACGTCTGGCCACGGACAGCCAGACGTCTGGCCACGGACAGGTTCCGCAGTTGGGGCTTGACGTCTACGAAGAGTTTGGATTTCCTGCTCCCCCCAACGAGAGCGCGTCCCATGCCTGACACCAGCGGGAGAACCATGAGGAGCTTCGCTCGGTTGCTCCGCGAGCCGGTCATTCATTTCCTCTTCATCGGCGCGCTATTGTTTCTCGCCCACCGGCTCATCGTCGGCGATCCGAGGGTGGTCGTCGTCAGCGGGGGGCTGCAGGCGGACCTGGAGCGGCAGCTCCGCGATCAGACGGGGCGGGCTCCGACAGAAGCGGAGCTGAAGGCGGCGATCGACGCGTGGAAGCGGGACGAGGTGCTCTATCGTGAGGCGCTGCGGGAGGGGCTCGAGCAGCAGGACGCGACGGTGCGGACCGTGCTGGCGGACAAGCTGCGGGCACGGGCAGCTCAGCAATTGGTCGCGCGGAAGCCGACGGATGCAGAGCTGGACGCGTGGCTGGCCTCTCACCGGAGCCAGTACGAGACGCCGCGGCGGTATGAATTCCAGGTCGTAGCTTTTCCCAGGAGCGACCCCGCCGCAGAGCAGCAGCGGTCGAAGTATCAACTTGCGCTGGCCGACGGTGCAGACCCAAGGACGCTCGAACGTCCGATCGTGGGTGGCAACCTCACCCGCGATGAGCTTGCAGCCAGGTTCGGTCCTGCGGTTTCCGAGAGCATTTCCAGCTCGCCGCTCGCGACGTGGAAGGCCCTGGAGACCGAGGACAGCCTGCTGCTCGTGCGGGTCAACCGGGTAGGTGGGGGGCTGCTCAGCCGCGAGGAATTGCGCCCGATCCTCACCGCTGACTGGGTCGCCGCGATGAAGAAGCAAGCCGCCGACGACTTCGTCGAGAGCGTCGTCGCGCGGTACAGATTCGAGAAGAAGCCTTGACCCGTCTGTGTCTGCACCGGCTGGCGTGGTCCCTGCCGCTCTTGCTGGCCGTATTCATGGCGCCCGCCCCCGCAGGTGGCCACGAGCTCAACTCGGCGTCTCTTTCGCTGACGGAAGTGGAAGGGCACGAGGGGCGGTTCCTCTTACACTGGGAGGCGAGCTCGTCCGCGCTCAGGTCCGAGCTCGCAAAGCCCGCCGTGTTCCCCCCGCGCTGCAAGCTCGATGGAGCGTTTCTCGACTGCGGTGACGCCGGCCTGGTCGGCACCATCGAGCTTCCCTGGCTCGAGGGAGCCGAGACCAACGTGATGGTCGTGATCGAGTGGTGGAATGGAAGCCGACTTCTTCGGGTGTTGACCGGCAGCGACCCGAGCCTGGTGGTTTACGGTATTCCCGCTTCCGCCGGGCTTCTCGCGCTGAGGCCGATCGTCGTCGATTACACGCGGCTCGGCATAGAGCACATCCTGACCGGGTTCGACCACCTTCTCTTCGTCATTGCGCTCACGCTCCTCGTGCGCGGCGGCAGGAAGCTGATCGGCGCCGTCACGGCCTTCACGGTTGCGCACAGCCTGACCCTGGCCTGCGCCGTGTTCGGCTGGTTGACGTTGCCGGCCCCGCCTGTCGAAGCGGCCATCGCGCTCTCGATCGTGATGGTCTGCGGCGAGTGCATACGGCCGACCGACTCGCTAGCTCGCCGGGCCCCATGGGCCGTCACGTTCGCCTTCGGGCTCCTTCACGGGCTCGGATTCGCGTCGTCGCTGCTCGACATCGGACTGCCGGAAAAGCATGTGCCGACTGCGCTCTTGTTCTTCAACGTGGGCGTCGAGGTCGGTCAGCTCGGCGTGATCGCGCTGGTGGTTGCGCTGCGCCTCTTTGCCGCGCGGCTTCCCATGCAACCAGAGACGGTGCGGCGCGGTCTGGTGTATGCGATGGGCGGAATGGCAGGCTACTGGTCGATCGAGCGCATCGTGGCGGCGCTGACGGGCCCCAGCTTGTAGCGAATGCCGCGGGCCGTGAGGCGCGGGCCTGCCGCCACAGAGCCCGCGGTATACCGGGACCATGCCGCGAGACGCACAGGCAGCGCGAGGGCGCGCCATCCTGGCACGGACGGGTGTGGGGGGGCGGCTCCGCCCGAAGCCGCGCCGGTGATGGCGCGGGGCTTCGGGCGGCTCGTGTCAGGGCGACAGCGTGACGGACTCCGCATCGAGCGCCACTTCGTAGTAGCCGTGCGGATTCCAGGGGAGCGCGACGCCGTTCTGCTTGAGCGTGCCGCCGGTGACCGTCACGCGCACATACTTGCCCGGCGGGAAGTTGTCGGGGAGCTGCCAGTTGTAGGTCGTGTCGCTACCGGCCTGCATGTTGGTGCCGGAGGTGATCGCCTTCTGACCGCGCCAGTAGGAGCCGATGTTCTCCATGGTGCCGATCCACACGTCGCCGAAATCCTTGACGTGCTTGACGTGATCGACGAAGGCCTGGAGCGGGATGGGCTGATAGGCGCCGTCGCTGCCGCCGGTGAAGCCGTGGATGCAGAAGGTGCGCCACTTCTTCGCCGTCCGCGCGCTCGTGACCTGCTCGTCCATCACCGCCGTGGAGGCGCCGGTCGGGGGAATGAAGGTGGGCAGCGTGAACGGATCGGTCGAGTCGTTCGGGCTGATCAGGTTGTTGGCCACCCCGCGATTGATCATGAAGCGCGTCCGGGCGATGCCCGTGTACACCGACGCGCCGTTCGGAGCCGCCATCGTGAAGGGCGTGAGGCTGAACTTGTCCTTGATGAATTGCGTTGCGGCGTCCGTATCGGAGCCGTTGTCGTTGCTCGAGTGGCTCTTCGTGTGGTTGGCGAGCTCGTGCCCGTCGGCGAGCGCCCTCGGCCACACCGGATCGTTCGCTTCGGCCTTGCCGGTCCAGACGTAGAAGGTGAACGGCACGCCGAGCCCGTTCAACGCGTCGTAGTTCTGGATCTGGGTCGAGTTCACGTCGTCGAACGTGTACGTCACGGCCCCCGAGAAGCCGGCCCAGTCGATGACCTTGAACCCGCCGGGCGCGCCGGACGGCTTCGCCACGTCGGCGGCGCCGGGGGGCACCGGAAGGCCGGATTCGACCGGCGGCGCTTCACCGCCCGTGCCTTCACCGCCCGTTCCGCCGCCGCCATCGCCACCGCTGCTGCTGCTGGTGGTGGTGCCCGACCCGCTCGTGGTGACTCCGGTCGACGTCGAGGTGGCGCTGCCCGGACCGCCGGAGGTGACGCTGCCAGTCGTGCTGCTGGCGTCCGTCGTCGGCTGGCCACCGCTACCGCCGGTGCCGCCCCCACCGTCATCGCCGCAGCCACTGAGTTGTAGCGTGCCCAACAACACCAGCGCGCCGAGCGCTGGTGTCAGTGATGTAGGAAAATTCCCAAGGTAGCGCAATCGTGAGAGCTTAGACATGGTGGTAAAGATTCCCACAAGTCACTGGAATGATCACGCCGCAAGCGGATCGATGCAGCGCACGAGCCGCTCGCCGGCGGCACGAAGGAGCGAGGGTCGTGTGACGGAGCGCTCCATCGAATTTTTCTAGCGACACGGCGATCGCTGGAGCATCCCGAGCTTCGCGTCGGCCGTGTGCGGCGCCGTGCTCGGCCTCGCGACCTCGTCCATCGTCCCGTTCGCCTGGCCGCGCTACTTCCCCGGAGCGAACGGCCCCATCGACGACCTCCGGGTCCAGGTCGCGCCCTCTCTCACCACGCGATGGACGTGGATTCGATAGCTGACGTCGCCGCCCACGCCGTCGCGCGCGATCTCGACCTCGTTGTAGCCGTTGTGCTCCTGCACCTCGCGGCTCGAGAGCGAGGGGGCCGCGGCGATCCGGATCGTCCAGTCCTCGTGCCGCTCCGGCCATTGCTCCTTGCCGAACCAGCCTGTGTGGCTGTGGCCGTGGAGCACCAGGCAGAACTCCTTGTGGACGAGCGCGTCCTTCACCTCGCCGGCGTTGATCAGGCCGCCGAAGCGGGCGAGCTCGGTTGCCGGGAGCGGGGAGACCGGGTGGTGCAGCACCGCGATCCGGATCGGCGCGTGCCACTGCGCCCTGCGCACGCGCTGGAGATCCGCGTCGTGGACCAGGCCGGGGTCGATGCGCGCCACGCTGTCGCGCAGGACCGCGGCCCGCTCGGCGTCCGGCTCCTCCATCGCGCCCTGGCGCAGGCGGCCGATCAGCGACAGGAGCTCGTCCCGCGCCGGATCCGCCTCCGCCTGGCCGCCGAACTCCGCCGACCCGAGCAGCGCGAACTCGACGCCGAGATCCGCGTACCGCGCCACCGCGAGCGCCCGCGCCTCCGGTGGATCCTCGAGCCGCGGCCGCGCGCAGCGCGGGTGGTCGTCGAACGCCCTCCCGAAAGGCGCATGGCGCGCCTGCGTTCCGGCCGGCGCCGGCCTCGCCGCCTGCCGCCAGTCGACATCGTGATTGCCACCCACGAGGAGCACGTTGGGCTCGTTCGGCGGCAAGCGGGGGTGATCCGCGAGGTGCCTGCAGAGCTTCTGGAGCCAGACCCGCGCCTCGGCGTACTGCGCGTCGTCGGCCCACTCGGCGATATCGCCGGAGACGACGAGCAGGTGCGGCGCGCGCCCGGCGGCGGCGAGCTCGGCGACGTGCTCGACGTAATGGTCGCACACGCGCGGGGGCCCCAGGGCCGGAGCCATCGTGTCGCCGTGCTTGCCCTTCTCCTTCACGTCGACGCGCTCGGCGGATTTCGGGCCGAAGTGGATATCGGAGACGTGATGGATCCGCAGCGGGCACAGGTTCGCCTCGAGGATCGGGTCGGCGAGCACCGAGCGCCCGCCGCGCCGCTGGACGAGGCCGCAGCGCTCGAGGAGATCGACGTTCTCGTCGCGGGGCGCCGCGCCGCGCGCGACCTCGCGGAGCACGCCCCGCTGCGCGTCGGTCAGGCCGTCCTCGAAGACGGCCCGGTGGTAGGCGAACTCCAGGAGCTCGCTGCGCATGCGCGCCGTCCACAGGAGCGTCCATGGCTCTTCGGCCAGATCGGGCGATTGCTCAGCGAGCTCGAAGACGAACTCGAGCAGGAAGGGGTTCCGGCGCCAGATCGCGGGCAGCTCGGGGAGGAGCGCCCTCGACGCGTCGGTGCGGGCGAGCTTGAGCGCCTCGTCGGGCGTGAGCGGGTCGAGGAAGCGCATGTCCCGCGAGGAGAGCAGCCCCGCGTCCCCGCCGGCCGCGCGCTCGAGCGCGACCCACTCGGCGGGGCTCATCGCCAGGAGGACTCTTGTGTTCGCGCGGTAGAGATCGTCGCACCACCGCAGGAATGCGGTCGCGTCGCGCGGGCTGCCGCCCTTGCCGGCGAGCTGCGGCTCGTCCAGGAGGAGCGTGATCCCGGACGGCACGACGGGCAGCGCCGGCCCGACCCTGCGGAGGTCCATGTAGCGCACGGCCGCCCCGCCGGCGCTGCCGAGGTGGTGCTCGAGCGCCTTGAGCGTCCATGTCTTTCCGGCCCTGCGCGCGCCGATGAGCGGCCAGACGACGCCGTGCGCGGGGAGCGACAGCAGCAGATCGAGGAGGTGGCCGTGGTCGCGGACGTCGCGCTCCGGCGAGTAGGGTCTCCTCACGTCGAACGCGCGCATCACGAATCCTTCCCTCTCTCCCTGGCCACCCGTCGAATCCAGTCGAAGAACGGAGGATCCGCGAGCCACGCCCCGAGCGCGTCGCAGAGCCCCGCGTCGCAGAGGACGGCGACGTCCTCGGAGGGCAGCCTGCGCACCTCGGGCAGCGCCGCGTCGGGCGAGCCGCGGAGCCCGCCGAGCACGGCCCGCGCGCGCGTCGGCAGCTCGGCCCAGCGCGGCCGGAAGAAGGCGGCGTCGCGGTCGAGGAGCAGGCGCTGCTCGTAGAGCTCGCGCACGCCGGCGCGCTCGACGAGGGCGCGGCGCTGGCCGGCGCGGACGGCCTGGACGAGGGCGTAGCCCATGACCTGGAGATAGAAGGGCCAGGGGCCGCAGATCTCCACGACCCAGCGGGCGGTGCGCTCCGCTTCGACAGGGACGTCCGGAGGTGCGGTATCGACGAGGAAGCGGATCGCGTCCGCCTCGCCAAGGGGACCGAGGTTGACCGGGGTGACGTCGTTGCCGAACGACGAGCCCGGGGCCGTGTCGAACGCGTGCTCGACGATGGTCACCCAGTCCCAGTGCGAGCCGACGAGGACCACGCTGGTCTGCTCCTGTCCCACGGCGCGCAGCCAGGCGAAGACGGTGGCGTCGGCCTGGTCGAGGTTGGCGACCTCGTCGAGGAGCAGGACGGCGTTGCCGGCGCTGGAGAGGCGGTTGCGGAGGGTGAGCGCGGGGGCGGCGTCCGACACGAGGGACGGGTCGAGGAAGATCGCGAGCTCGTCGGCGGTGCGAATGGGCTCGGCCCGGCCCTCGAGGGTCTTGTGATGGACGGCGCGGGTCGATGAGAGGCGCGCCGCGAGGTGATGGAGGATGGATGTCTTTCCCGAGCGGCGCGGTCCGCGGAGGATCGCGGGGCTGCGGCTCTCGATCAAGGCGAAGAGCTCGGCGAGCACGGGGTCGCGGCCCGGGAGAGAAGGCGCGTCGATGAGGGCGGGACCGGGGCGAAAGGGATTCGTGAGAGCACCCGCCGACGGAGCTTCGAGGACAGCGGGCCGGTCCGTGGACGCGCGCGGAGGCGCGGAGCTGACATCACGAGATATCAGCGCCGCGGGACCCTCGGAGATGAAGCGCTCTTTGCCGTCCCAGGGGACACCGCCCGCGTAGCCGTGCTTCGCGAGCTCCTCGTCCACATTGTCGCCGCGGAGATCCCCGGCGAGGGCCGCGATCACCTTGTCGGGGCGACGCAGGACGTCGCGAAAGCCAGCCAGGGGCAGATAGAGCGTCGTCCTCGAGTCCGGGCGGCGAAGGGCGAGGCGAGCGCGGTCGGGCTCCGCGTCATCGAGGAGGCAGAAGCCCCCGGGCGTGCGGGCGAGCGCGGTCACGCCAGCGGACACGAAGGACGCGAGGAGCTTGCGCTGGCCCGCGCTCCAGATCCGCACCGTGCCATCGTGCCCCGCGCTGGCCAGTCGATCGCCGCGCGGCTCCCAGGCCATCGCCATGACACCTCGCGAGTGACCCTCGAGGCGGGCGAGCTCCTCGCCCGTGCCCGCGTCCCAGATCCGCACCGTGCCATCGTGCCCCGCGCTGGCCAGCCGATCGCCGCGGGGTGCCCAGGCCACCGCCGTGATACCGCGCGCGTGGCCCTCGAGCCGGGTGAGCTCCTCGCCCGTCCTGGCGTGCCAGATCCGCACCGTCGTGTCGTCGCCCGCGCTGGCCAGGCGCTCGCCGTCCGGGCGCCAGGCCAGGGCCTTGACGTCGCGCGTGTGACCCTCGAGCCGCGCGAGCTGTATGCCGGTATCCGCGTCCCAGATCCGCACCATCCTGTCGTGCCCGGCGCTCGCCAGGCGGTCGCCGTCCGGGTGCCAGGCGAGCGCCAGGACCCAGTTCGAGTGGCCCACGAACCGCGCGAGCTCCTGGCCGGTGCTCGGTTCCCAGATGCGGACCGTGCCGTCGTGCCCGGCGCTCGCCAGGCGGTCGCCGTCCGGGTGCCAGGCCAGCCCCAGGACGCCGTTCGAGTGGCCCTCGAGTCGCGCGAGCCCCTCGCCGGTCGCTGCTTCCCAGAGGCGCACCGTCTGGTCATCGCCCGCGCTGGCCAGGCGATTGCCGTCCGGGCTCCAGGCCAGGGTCAGCACCCAGTTGGAATGACCCTCCAGCAGGGCCAGCTGCTTGCCAGTCCCGGTGTCCCAGATGCGCACCGTGCCATCGTGCCCTGCGCTGGCCAGGCGGCTGCCGAGCGGGTTCCAGGCCAGGGCCAGGACGCCGTTCAGGTGACCCTCGAGCCGCGCGAGCTCGTGGCCGGAGCCCGCGTCCCAGATCCGCACCGTGTTGGCGTCGCCCGCGGTCGCCAGACGCCTGTTGTCCGGGTGCCACGCCACGGCCCTGACCCAGTTGGCGTGGCCCTCGAGCCGCGCGAGCTCCTGGCCAGTGCTCGCATCCCAGATGCGCACGGTGTTGCCGTGGCCCGCGCTGGCCAGGCGCTTGCCGTCAGGGCGCCAGGCGACGGCCCTGAACCCGCTGGAACGGCGCTCGAGCCGGGCGATCTCGCCCCCTGTGCTCACGTCCCAGATGCGCACGGTGTTGCCGTCGCCGGCGCTGGCCAGGCGCTTGCCGTCCGGGTGCCAGGCCACGGCCGTGACGCCGTGCGCGTGCCCCTCGAGCCGCGCGACCTCCTTGCCGGTGCCCGCATCCCAGATGCGGACGGTGTTGCCGTCGCCCGCGGTCGCCAGGCGCTTGCCGTCCGGGTGCCAGGCAAGCGCCTTGACCCCGCGCGAATGGCCCTCGAGCTGAGCGAGCTCCTGGCCGGTGCTCGGCGCCCAGATGCGCACCGTATGGTCGTCGCTCCCGCTGGCCAGGTGCTCGCCGTTCGGGTGCCAGGCCACGGCTCTCACCCAGTCGGAATGGCCTTCGAGCCGGGCGAGCTCCTTGCCGGTACCAGCGTGCCAGACCCGCACCGTCAGGTCGAATCCCGCGCTGGCCAGGCGCTCGCCGTCCGGGCGCCACGCCACGACCAGGACCCAGTCGGAATGACCCTCGAGCCGAGCGAGCTCCTTGCCGGTGTCCGCGTGCCACAGGCGCACGGTGTGGTCATATCCAGCGGTTGCCAGGCGCATGCCGTCCGGGGACCACGCGAGCGTGTTGATGGTGCCGGTGTGTCCGGACACCAGCTCTGCGCAGGCGAGGGGCGGCGTGACGGCGAGCCTCCGCGTGCGCTCCAGCTGCGCGCCCCTACCCGCGACAGCGCAGGCGCTGAGGTCGGCGCCTTCGGCCTGCACGCCGCTCCAGCGGCACCCTGTCCAGGTGGATTGCCGGAGGATGGCGCCGCTGAGCTGCGCCTGCTCGACGATGGCCCCCTTCGCCTCGGCCTGCGTGAAGTCCGTCCGGTGCGCGGTCGCGCGCCGGAGGACCGTCCCGTCGAGCTTCGCGCCCGACAGCGTAGCTCCGCTCAGCGCGGCATCCGTCAGGTCGGCGCCGGACAGGTCGGCGCCGGCGAGATTCGCGTCCTTCAGGTTCACGCCGGCGAGCGGCGCGCCGCGCAGGTCCTCGCCGGTGAGCTGCACGCCGTGGAGATCCGCTCCCTCCGGGATCCACCCGGCCGTCTCCTCGGCCCACCGCGCGAGGCCGAGCAGCAGCCGGAGGGCGTTCTCGGCCGGCTCGCGCGTCGAAGGGGTCAGCTGCCGGTCCATCTTCAAGAACGACTGGACCGAGCGCACCGCCCCCGCGCGCCTCGGCTCGCCGGACGTCCGCAGGATCTCTCCCACGAACGCCGCTATCTCTCGCGTGATCGGCTTGGTCCGGAGCGCCTCGAGCGGCCGCTCGGCCAGCGTCGCCACCAGCGCGCGCGCCAGGAAGTACTCGCGGAACGACTTGTGCGCGAAGCGGTATCCATCGCTGCCCTCCTGCACGAGGAACGTCCCCTCCTGGAGGTCCAGGAACGCGGCGTCCGCCGGCATGCCCTCGGGTAAGAAGCGGAAGAGCCGAGCGCGGACCGACTGCTGGAGCTCCTGCCAGGTACACGCCGGCCGGCCGGACCGCCAGAGCTGCTCGGCGAGCGCCTCGGCGAACTCCTTCTTCTGCTCGTCGGTGAAGCACCTGGGGTCATGTTTCCGCGTGTTGTCGAGCCACCGCCGCAGGTACGCCTCGTACAGGTCGGCTCGCCCGACCTTCGCCCCCGAGGCGATATCGTCCAGCGTGGCCAGCACCATTCCGAGGAGCAGCGGCCGGTGCACGAGATCCTTGAGGTCGTAGATGGCAGCGATGCGCGAGAGCGCCGCCGCGGCGCCGTCCTCTCCGCGGATCTGCCGCACGAGATTGCGTACCTGCGCGTCCGTGAACGGCTGGATGATGAACCGCCGGATCCCAGGCGACGTGCCGGACGCCTGAGAGGGCCCGTTCTCGGTGGACGTCGCGGCGTGCGCCTCGGCGGGGAAGTAGTCATCTCGCGAGGAGACGACCACCTTCCCGCCGCCCGTCGCGACCTCGAGCAGGCTCGAGCGCCGCCCTGCGAGCTCGGAGGCCTCGAGGCGGGTGGCCATCTCGTCGAATCCGTCGAAGCAGGGCACGAGGAGCCGGTGGCGAATCAGCAGGCGTAGGGCGGCGCGGTTCGCGGGGAGGTCCGGGGCCCCGGCCGCCTGGAGCAGGAGCTGCTCCGGATTCATGTCGGGAGAGGCCCCTGCCAGGTTGACGAGCAGGGGCCTCGGTCCCTCGGCTGGCGCCCAGCGCCGCTCGGCCCACGAGGCGAGCGCGGTGGACTTCCCCAGGCCGAACTCGCCGAGCACCAGCGCGATCTTCTCGCCCGACGAGAGCCACGCGTCGAGGGCGCCGAGGAGGGGCGTGGGCTCATCGCGCCCGTCGAGGCGAGCGTCGGGCTCCACGAACCGCCCCGTGACCTCGCGCAGGCGCTGCTCACGGAACGCCGCGACGATGGCGCGCGCGCCGTCGAAGCGGGGGAGAAGGCGCGCGATCCGGCGCGCCAGCGCGTCCTGCGGGATCGGCTCGAGCGTGGCGTTCACCAGTCCGGACCTGGCGGCCGCCACGGGCAGCTTCTCCCACTCTCGCCTGGGCCCTGTCCAGCGCTCGTGACCGTCGATCCACAGCAGGGCCCACCCTTCGTCCCGGAGGGACGCAACCATGAGCGTGCACCAGGCAGGGCGGCCTTCAGGCCAGACGCCGACCGCCGCCACGTGCTCACTCCCCTCTGCCACCGCGAGGAGATAGATGGTGTCTGCGGAGAGGATCTGATGCTCGGAGAATTGCGGAGTGAGCCCTCTCGTGCTCAGCTCGGCGGCCAGGCTTTGCGCTGCCCCGGCGCCGCCGGAGGCGCGCGGCACGTCGTCGACCATCCCCGCGCGGAAGTCGGATGGCTGTCGCTGGAAGGAGAGCACCCAGCCCCGGTGCCTCCGCGTCCCCAGCGTCGCCGGATCCAGCTGTCTCGGCAGCTCGACCCGCACCTCCGCCGGCAGCGAGCTCTCCCGCTCGTCGCCGCTCGCCTCCGGCGCGCCGCGCACTGCCTGCGCGACGGCGCTGAGCGCCGCCATCCCGTCGGTCGTCCACTCTCCGTTGCCGCGCTTCGCGTCCACTGCCTTCCGGAGGCGCGCCTCGACCTCGACGAACCCGGCCTCCCGCGCCTCCCGCTCGGTCATCCACGCGAACACGACATCGGCGGCTGCCCCTGCCATCGCCGCCCGCAGGACATCGAGCGGCAGCACCTCCGGGGGGATGACGACCTCCCGCGTGAACTGCCGTATTTCCTCGACGCGGGTCACCTTGTCGAGCTCGCCGTACAGCCGGCGCAGCCGCCTCCCTCGGGCCGCGGCCCCGGACAGGGCGCCTGCGTTCAACAGCACATCGCGCGCTTCCTCGAGCCGCGCCACGAGCTCCTCCAGCGCCGAGTCGTCGTCCCGCCCGAGCATCTCCCGCGCCCCGTCGAGCCACCGCGCATAGGCTTCTCCCGCCGGATGCCCCCGGTACACGAGGGTCGCCTCGGCCACCGGCACGACGGGCCGCAGCCCCGCAGGGCGCGCGGAACGACCGGCGCCGGCGCTCGTCCGCTCGTACCCGAGATCGATGTCCGCGACGATCACCCCCTCATCGCCCGGATCGAGGTACCCCGCACGATCCGGGAATCGCCGCAGCTCCTGGGCCTGGGCTTCGTCGACGTGGACCGTGGTCCCGCCGCCCTCGGCTCCATCAGCGTAGAGCACGGGCCGCCCATAGCGGCGCGCCTGCTCCCAGACCGTTCCCGCGAGCTCAGGTAGCGTGGTGTGCGGCGTCGCGCTGGGCACCGCGAGGAAGCGGCACTCGCCGAGCCGCTCCGCGCCGATCGCCCGGTGCGGCTCGCCCTCGCGGAGCAGGAAATCGAGACAGACCATCACGCCCATGGGGCCCGGGAGGCCGTCCGGCATCTCCAGAGGTGCCCAGGTCTCGCCCGCGCGCATCGTGCTCCGCTCCACCGCCGCCGCGTTCCGCTTCGCCGGCAGGGCGATCAACTTGCCGCCGTGGAGCACCGGGCACACCGACTGTCCGATCGCCGGGAGCGCGGCCGCGCCGAGCCGCTCGTACACCCCGGACCGCCGCGCCGCGCGATCGACGGTGTGCGACCCTGCCACGACGACCATGTCCGCTGCGGCCTCGGCGACGTCCCCGAGGATCTCCCACGGGACGCTGTACTCGGGAAAGACGACGAGCCTCGCCCCGTACTCCCGGCAAGCCGCCAGGACCGCCCGGATCCGCGCGAGCAGCTGCGCACCGTACGCCTCCCGGATGCGCCGCCGGAGCGCGTCGAGCTTCGGCTTGATCGCCTCCGGCACCTCGCCCCGCGGCGGGAGCAGCGAGTCCGACGCCGCCCGTGGATCGAAGAGCGGGTCCTCGAGCGGCGATCTCCGATCCAGGACGATCGCCGGATGATAGGCAAGCTGCACGACGGCAACCCGCGTGTACGTGGATCCCCCCACCGCTTTCTGCATTCGCTCGCTCGATCTCCGCCCGCGCTCGCTACTCGCCGAGGAGCGCGGCGGCCGCCTCCAGGGGCACCTCGACGCGCAGCCAGAAGCCGCCCTTCGCGCGGTGCGCCTCGACGGTAGCACCCCTGGCACCGCGCTTCCGCAGCGCCGCCTGCGCCGCCCGGGCCGCCGACCTGGCCCGTTGCTCCTCGGGGTCTCGCCGCTTCGGCCCTGCGGCCTGCGCGCGAACCTTGCCGGCCTCGGCGGACAGCTCGCGCACCGAGATCTCCTCGAGGCTCTTCCCCGCGACCGTGGCCCCCTGATCGAGGAGCCACGCCGGCGTGTCGACCTCCGGCGTCGCCGCCGTGTACCGCGTGAGCGCGTAAGCCTTCTCCGGCCCGAGCGCCAGGGCCCTGTCGCGCGGGAGCGCCGCGACGACGCCGATGAGCTTCTTGGCCTGGCTCAGCCCCATGAGGTCGCGCGCCTTGAGCATCTCCCCGAACGAGGCATGCCCGAGCGCGAGATACAGCTTCTTCCGCTGGAGCTCCCGCAGCGCCTCGCCGATCTCGTAGAAGTCCTCCGCGATGCGCGCCTTGCGCCGCTCGATGAGCTCCAGCAGCGCCTGTGCCCGCTTCTCGGCCGCGGCGCCTCCCTTCGTCGCCTCCGCTCGGACCCGCGCGAGCGCGCCGCTCGCGGGCGCCGTCCCCTCGCTGGCAGGCCTCCGCTTGCCCGCAGCGATCGAGCCTTTCCCCGTCTTCCCCGTCATCCGGTGCTCCTTGTCTGCGCCCCGAGGCCGCGAGGCTATCGCGCGAGCGCTGCGCGTGGAAGCGAAAGCGGAGCGTCTGGCTGTCCGTGGCCAGACGTCTGGCTGTCCGTGGCCAGACGTCTGGCTGTCCGTGGCCAGACGTCTGGCCACGCCGGCAGGAGCCACGCCATCGGCTGCTTCGGGCGGCGCTCCTGGGCGCAGCACGGCCGCGCTCGGCCTCTGGCACGCTCGCTCTCGAGCGATGTCCGATGTGGCATTACGCAGACGTCTGGCCACGATCTGGCCAGAGCAGCGGTGGCGCCCGCTGCGTGAGCAGAAAGCGAGATCATTGTGCCTTCATCCACGTAAGCGTGAACGCGCGCTGAACGGCGCGCTTGTGGTCTCGTCAAAGCATGCTTTGGCCTTGGATGTCGTCGGCGCGCATGCGAGCCTGCGCCCGCCATGCGAAACCGGTTCGATCGACTGGCAAAGGACGTTGCCCAGGAGGGGCTCGGGCCGACTGGCAAGGTCGTGACGAATGCGGAGGTCGCCGGAGAGACGCAGCACGCCGACGTGTGGTACGAGCCCGATCCGGCGCGCGCTTCGGGGCGAGAGCGGCTCGGGCTCCTCGGCCGGATCGCGGCCACGGCGTGCACCATCGAGGCGTACAGCGACACGCCGAGCGCGGACGAGGCGCGCGCGTGCTTGCAGAAGCACCTCGGCGCGTGGCGGAGCCTCGCGGGCCGGGAGCGCGCGGCCGAAGCGCCGTTCCTGTGGATCATGTCGACCGGGCGCCCGGCGGCCGTGCTCGACGGACTGCGCACGACGCCGATGGTCGGCTGGCCCGCGGGCGTGTACGAAGGCCCCGGCTTGCTGCGGACCGTGGTCGTCGTGCTCTGCGAGCTGCCGCGCGAGCGCTCGACCCTCCTCATCCGCCTGATGGGCGGCGGGCGCGTGCTCCGCGAGGCGATCGAGGAGCTCCGCCAGCTCCCGGACGACGCGCCGGAGCGCGCCATCGCGCTCGGTCCTCTGCTACGCTTCCGGTCGGCGATCACCGGTCCCGGGCCGGCGACGCCGGAAGAAGAGGAGTTCGTGATGACCACCCAGGAGCTCGTCGAGCAGTTCATCGAGCAGGGGCGCACGCAGGGGATGCAGGCGATGGCGCAAAGCACCATCGCGCTGTACGAGGCTCGGTTCGGATCGATGCCGCCGGCGCTGCGGTCCGTCGTGGAAGCCATGCGCGATCTGCCGACGCTTCAGAAGTGGGTCCTGCTCGCCGGCACCGGGAAGCGCGAAGATGTGGACGAGGTACTCTCCGCGGGCTCTGCCGGACGCTCCGCCTGACCTCCGATGCCACGTTTCCGGGCGGCGATCACCGGACCCGGGCTGACGATGCCGGAAGAAGAGGAGTTCGTGATGACCACCCAGACCACCCAGCAGCTCATCGAGCAGCTCATCGAGCAGGGGCGCACGCAGGCGATCGCGCAAGCCACCATCGCGCTGTACGAGGCGCGGTTCGGATCGATGCCGCCGGTGCTGCGGTCCGCCGTGGAAGCCATGCGCGATCTGCCGACGCTTCAGCGGTGGAACCTGCTCGCCGGCACCGGGAAGCGCGAAGAGGTGGACGACGCCCTCTCCGCGGGCGCTGCCAGACGCTCATCCTGACCTCCACCCCCCCGGCGCCAGCGGGCGCGTGCTCGCACCGAGCTCGGCGCTCCACCCGCAGCAGCGGCCGCCACGAGCGCCGGTGGCATCGACCGGCTCATCCGGCCACGCTCCCGGTGCCCGCGGCGCCGCCGATGGCCCCGTGACGCGCCGTCGAGCGCTCCGGACGGCGCTGGAAGCGGCGATCCTCGGCGCGATGGCGCTCGCCTTCGCGGGCGACGCGCACCGCCCGCCGACGCCAGCTACGCCCGCGTCCACGGCGCCCGCGCCGCCCCTCGAGGTGGAGTTCGCCGGCTGCAGCGCCGTGCACGCCGGCCCCGCCTGCGCGCTGCCCGGCGACCGGACCCTCCGCCTCTGGGTGAAGGCCCCCATGGACGCCCGCGTCGTGATCGAGGTCGACGCGACCGTCGCGGCGGACGCCCCGCTCGCCGCGCTCGGCGGCGCGCTCGTCCAGGGAGGCGTGCTGGCGCGCGTCCCCGTCCCCGACGGCGCCGACGCGCTCTCGGTGACTGCCGAGCGGGGCGGCGTGCGCACGTCCTTCCGCTTGCCACTGGTCCCGCCCCTCGACGCGCCCCTGCTGAAGGACGCCGAGGCGCTGCGCCGGAACGGCAAGCTCGACGAGGCGTCGTCGGCGCTCGACGCGCTGGCGTCGGCTCCGGATCGCGCGGTCCAGGCCCTGGCGATCGGCAAGCGGGCGCGCGTCGACCTCGCGCGCGGCCGGATCCCGGCGGCGATCGCGGGCTTCGAGGCGTCGATCCGGGCGCACCGGGAGGCGGGGCGCGTGTCCGACGAGTTCCTCGACCGCTTCGCGCTCTCGTACACGCTGCTCTACAACGGGCGCAGGTTCGCGGAGGCCCGGGCGGCGCTCGGCGCGCTCGGGCCGCTCGATGCGGTCCACCCCGAGGGGCGCGCGTTGAAGCCGTACTACGA
Source organism: Sorangium sp. So ce321 (assembly GCF_051530195.1). NCBI lineage: Bacteria > Pseudomonadati > Myxococcota > Polyangiales > Polyangiaceae > Sorangium > Sorangium sp. So ce321. The sequence goes on from NZ_CP150329.1 coordinate 4,216,131, forward strand.
GGCGCTGCTCTCGTCCGAGTCCGGCGACCTGCGCGCGGCGCTCCGGCAGCTCGACGCGTCGGCCGCAGGCGCCGAGCGCCTCGGCCTCGGCGACCACCGGCGCCACGTGCTGCAGATGCGCGCCGACCTGCTCCAGACGCTCGGCAGGCCGCTGGAGGCGCAGGCGCTCCTGCGCGAGGTGAAGGCGCTGCTCCCGGCCGGCAGCGCCCCGTGCGAGCAGGCCTCCCTGCTGAACGACATCGGCTGGAACGCCCTCCACGTCGCGTGGGCGAGCGGCGGGTCGAGCGGGCCGCTCGCCGACGCGGAGGCGCCGCTCATCGCCGCGCTCGCGCTGTACCGGGGCCCGTGCCCGAGGCCGGCGGAGCAGGACAACGTGCTGACGAACCTGGCCCTGGCGAAGCTCGAGGCAGGGCAGACGGTCGCGGCGCGCGCCCTCCTCGACGAGGCCCGGCGGACGGACCCGCGCCCCGACGCCCGCGTCGCGATGTACTGGATCGAGATCGAGGGGCGCATCGCGCTGCGCAGCGGCAACCCTGCGAGCGCGCTGCGGATCTACGACCGGCTCTGGCAGCTCGCGGAGGCGAGCGAGCTGCCGGAAGGCCGCTACCGGGCGGCGCTCGGCCGCGGGCGGGCGCTCGAGGCGCTGGGGCGGCCCGACGCGGCCATCGCCGCCTACGAGGGCGCGGAGGCGGTGCGCAGCGACCTCAGCTTGCTCGTTCCCCTCGGCCAGGGCAGGGGAGGTTACCTCGGCCGCTTCGAGGAGAGCGCGCGGCTGCAGGTCGACCTCCTGCTCCGGCGCGACCCGCGGCGCGCCCTCCGCGCCGCCCGGCGCTCGCGCGCCCTCGCGCTCGCGGCGCTCCGGTGGATCGACGGCATCGAGGCGCTCGGCGGCGAGGAGCGGGCGCGCTGGGAGAGCGCCTTCGCGGCCTACCGCGACGCGCGCGCGGCCTTCGACGAGGAGGGCCGCGACGACTGGCGGCTCTCGTCGGACGAGCTCGAGGCGGCCAGGGTGACCCGCGCGTCGCGCGGCCGGTCGATCCGGGCGCTGCTCGACGAGGCGCTGTTCCTGGCGAGGCGCGGGGAGCCGGCCCTGGCGGAGCTCGCGGACGCGCCCGCGCTCGCGGAGGGCGAGCTGATGCTCGTGCTCCACCCGATCCGCGACGGGTGGGCCGGCTTCGCCGTCTCTCGCGGCGACGTCATGGCCCGCCGGCTGCCGGCGCTCGACCTCTCGGCCCCGGCCGCGGAGCTCGCCGCGGGGCTGCTCGCGCCCTTCGCGGCGCCGCTCCGCGCGGCCACGCGCCTCCGCGTCGCCGCGCACGGCGAGCTCGACCGCATCGACTTCCACGCCCTGCCCTGGGAAGGCGCGCCGCTCGTCGACCGCATGCCGGTGACGTACGGCCTGGATCTGCCCGAGCGCGGCGCCCGACCCGCGGACGCCGCCGGCGCGCCCCGACCCGCGGACGCCGCCGGCGCGCCCCGACCCACGGACGCCGCCGGCGCCCCCCGATCCGCGCTCGTCGTCGCCGATCCCCGGCGCGATCTGCCGGCCGCGCGGCGCGAGGCGGACGCTGTCGCGAGGGCGCTCGAAGGGCGGGGGCTGCGCGTCGAGCGGCTGTCGGGCGGGCTCGCCACGCACCGCGCGGTCGCCGGTGCGCTGGAGCAGCCCGGGATCGAGCTCTTCCACTACGCAGGCCACGGCTTCTTCGGCGGCCTCGACGGCTGGGACAGCGGCCTCGCGCTCGCCGGCGGGAGCGAGCTCGCCGTGGGCGACATCCTCGCGCTGCGCCGAGCGCCCGCGCGGGTGGTCCTGTCCGGCTGCGACACGGCGCGCACCGAGGCCTCGCCCGGGGCGCGGGGGCTCGGGCTCGGCCTCGCCCAGGCGCTCCTCGTCGCCGGCGCTCGCTCGGTCATCGCGGCGACGCGCCCGGTCGACGACGCGCTGGCTGAGCGGGTGATGGCCGCGCTCTACGCCGGCGAGCAGCAGGACCCCGGCGCGCAGCTGCGCGAGGCGACGCTCGCGGCGTTGCGCGCGGATCCTTCGTGCGACTGGGCCAGCTTCCGGGCGCTCGTCCCCTGACGCACCCGGAACCGGAAACCCACAGATGAAATGTGCCTGTCAGAGGTCGGGCGGCGACGGCGAAGGACAGAGCCGCCGCCCCTCTCCTCAAGGATAGATATTCACAGGGACCTTGTTGCTCGCGGCGCCGCCGTTGCGCACGCGGATGTACCCGGGGCCGACGCCGCTCGGGACCTGCACCGTGAGGCTCGTGGCGCTCACGCTGGTCGGGCTGGCGACGGCCGTGTGCGTGGCGTCCACGAACTCGACCTGCGCGCCGGGAGCGAAGCCGGAGCCGGCGAGGCTCACCGTCGTGCCCCAGTGCATGACGTCGGCGTTGCCGAAGTCGAGCCAGAGCCCGCCGCGCACGAGCACCCCGGACGAGAGCATCGGGCTCTCCTGGAGGATCAGCTGCTCGTGATCGAGGAAATCGGTGCTCGGGTAGTCGCCGTGCCAGCTCATGATCGTCGTGCCTGGATAGCCGTCCGGGTGGTGCAGCCCGAACGAGTGCCCGAGCTCGTGCGCGACGGTCCCCTTCGGCACGCCGGTGCCGCACTGCCAGGTGGCGTATCCGCAATGGATGGCCAGCGGCTCCCGCACGCCGGAGATGGGCTCCAGCACCCAGTCGCCCACGAGCGCGAACCCGGTGTAGTCGCCGGTGAGGTTGGCGCCGGCCCAGCCGCCGCCGCCCTGCGCGAACACGAGCGTCGACTGCCGCGCCGGGAAGCCGCCGACAGCCTGAGACACGGCGTTCAGCCAGTTCGTGAGGTCCTGCGGGTCGTTCTGGCAGGCGCTCGTCGGCGTCGCGCCGCAGCGCATGTTCACGTAGTTCTGGGACGAGCGCACCGCCTGCACGAAGCCCACCAGGTGGAACGAGGCGCCAGACTCCTCCCGGTACCAGCCGCGCAGCTCGTCCAGGTATGTGTTGATGGCGTCGACGTACTCCTGGTGATACGGCTGGTCGTGCGGATAAACGTAATACGCCCTCACCGGGTAGACCTCGCCCGCCGCGAGCTGCGCCACCTGCGCGGCGCTCAGCGCCTGCTGGTAGAGGCGGACCTCGTCGATCAGGCCATTGTAGGCGTTCCAGGACGGGTGCCCGCCGATCACGATCGGCCGCGTCGATTGCTGCAGCGTGCCCGACGTGGGCGTCGACGCGCTGAGCACGCCGTTGACATAGAGCTTGAGCGCCGCGCCGTCGTACACGCCGGTGACGTGCGCCCAGGCGTTCGCGACGGCCGGGGCGTGGACGATCTCGTGCCGGCCCGCGCCCCCGTCGGGGAAGGCCACGGAGAAGAAGTACTGGCCATTGTCGATGCCGAGCAGGAACGAGTCTGCCCCGTACCACTGGTTCACGATGGTGCGGGTCCCGGTCACGCTCCGCGGGTTGACCCAGGCTGCCGCCGTGATCTGGTCCTGGAAGTGGAGGAAGCTCCGCCCGTCGCTGCTGATCTCCACCTGATCCGCGACCCCGTCGAAGTCGCCGGCCGACAGGGACCAGCCCGGGCTGCAGAGGCGGCGGCCGGACATCACCCCGAAAGCCCCCCGGCCCGAGTCCTCTCGGACGCGCGTGATCGCGCCGGCGGCGCACGTATCGAAGCTCCAGTAGGCCGCCGGCGTCGGCAGGCTGGCCCGGTCCGTCACGAGCGCGTCCGCCGCCGCGTCGACCTCCTCGCCTGCAGGCTCCTCCGCAGGTCCAGGCGCGACGCAGCCCGCGAGGCTCGCCATCAAGGCGAGGGAAGCCGCTCGGTATCCCGTGTGCACGCAATTCAGCATGGAATCGTTCCTTTCTTGCTGGCGCGCGCTCTCGAGAGCGCGTTGCGCCGGCAGGCCCGCGCCGCGGAATGCGGCAGCGCCCTGGGGTTGGTCCCGAGCTGCCTGCCTGCCTGTTACTTCGCCGCGCCCTTCCGGCGTCTGACATCGACAGCGATAAAAAAACAGCGCCGGGCCGCCGACGCGCGATTCCGTCGATCCATGCGCGCACGCGCCGCTTGGTCAGCGCCTCGCGCCCCGGGAAAGATCCCCGCCATGGCTCGGACCGCGCCCGTGCCGGACCTCCCCGCCATTCCCGGAGGGACCGCGGATCGAGCGAAGGAGGGTCGCGTGTGAGCAGCGGAAAGGAAGGGCGCCCCGCGACCCACGACGAGGGCCGCGAGGGCGGAGCGCTCGCGGCGGGCGAGCCGGGAGAAGGCGCGGTGGAGCGGCGGGACGCCGGCACGGCGGCGGGGCCCCTGGCGGGCGTTCTCTCGCCGCGCGCGACGGCGTGGCTCAGGCAGCGCGGCGCGACGCGCGATCCAGAGCGCGCGGCGGCGCCGGCGGCCCTCCGCGAGCAGCTCGCGCGCCGGGGGCTGACCGACGTTGGGGCCATGCTGCGGTTCGAGGAGGCCTTCGGCGGCACGTGCGTCCCGTCGGCGGAGGGCGAGGCGCTCTGGTTCGGGATCGGGCTGGCGCTCGAGCGAGGCGCGCGGCCGCGGAAATCCCGGGTGGTGATGGGCGACTACCCGCACGGGAGCTACTGGATGGACGCGCGCGGTCAGGTCGTCGTCGACGACGGGGTGGTCGAGCCGTTCGTCCTCGCCGAGGATGCGCGGCGCCTCTTCGAGCGGTTCGCGATCGGGCAGGAGTATCCGGTGGCCGCGTTCGGCTGGCCTGGTCGCATGGCCGTGGAGCTGACGGTGGACATCGCCGTCGATCTCGCGGCGGCGGTCGGCGCCGGGCGCGTGGACGAGCTGAGCGACGCCTGCCAGGCGGTGTTCCTGAGGGGCGACCTCGCGATCTGGGCTCCGCCTGCGTTCGCGGAGATGAGCGTGGCGCCGTGCGCCGCGGTGGCGCGCGAGATCGCGAGCGTGCGCGCGCTGCTCGCGGCGGTGCGCGAGGGCTTCCCCGACGTCGGCGTGAGCGTGCGCGTCGCGGGGGCCCAGGGCGAGGAGCGCAGCGGCGAGCCGGCGCCCGAGCTGCCCGCCGGCGTCCTGTACGCGCGGTGGGACGACGGGGAGCCGACAGGCGCGATCACGCTCGCGGACGACGGGGGCATCGTGCAATGGATCGCGTCGGGCGACGAGGTCCTCGTGGAGCAGATCTCCGACGGCGGCCTCCGCAGGGTCCGTTTCCGGCGCGCTGGCGCCTGAACGGCGCCGCCGGCCGGGCTGGCCGCGCGTGGCCAGACGCCTGGCTGTGCGTGGCCAGACGTCTGGCTGCGAGGTGACGGGGGGCCCCTGCGCGGGTAAGCTCTCGCCGTGCCGAGCCCCCGGAAGACCAACCCCCTGAGCCGCCTGCCCGCGCTCGCGCTCGCAGCGCTGACCGCGATCGCCGGTCCCGCCTGCGTCAGCAAGCCGACGATGCAGCTCGACCACGCCGAGATCACCGGCATCCGCATCTCCTTCCCGCCGAGCCTCGGCGTCCTGATGACCGTGGTCGTCAACGTCCACAACCCGAACTCGTATGACGTCGCGGTGCGCGCGGTCCGCGGCCAGGTCATGCTCGCCGGCCGCTACACGCTGCCGGTCGACTTCCGCGCCGACGGCGAGGGCGTCTGGCTCGCTTCGGACCGCACGACCCAGGTCCGCGTCCCGATCAGCATCCCCGTCGACCTCGGCTTCCAGCTGCTGCGCGAGTCGTTCTCGTCACCCGTCATCCCGTACCGCTTCAGCGGCCGCGCGGACGTCACGGCGACGCGCACATTCCGGCTCGAGGCGGACGATTACTCGGTCGACGACCACGGCGTCATCTTGCGCCACCAGATCGAGGCCGCGCTCGGCGTCATGCGGTAGGCGCCCGCGGCGCCAGCTGCCGCGGGCAGGTGGTCGACCGCGCGCCCGCGGCGGTGATACGGTGGTAGATCATGAGCGGCTTGATCAGGGCGACGACCCTCGGGCGTTACGGCAGGCTGCAGAACGGCAACGCCTACTGCGACGACCCGCACGAGCCAGACCACGTGAGGGCGGATGGGGAGTGGACGATGACCGGCTCCGCGGCGGCGGACGGCATCGTGATGTGGTTCTGGGAGTGGAAGAGCCTGGCAGGTGACGGCAACCGCAGGGCTTGATCCCCCGCGTCTGATGGCCAGTCTCGCCCATGCCATCTACGCTGGCCGGCCGGCCGGCCGGCCACATCGGCGCTGACCTCGTCGTCGTCACACGGGTCGCCCTCTCTCCATCCGTTCCGCTGCTTCTCCAAGCATCCCGCTGGTGGTGGTGTCCGCCCTCAGGTGGAGGCTCCGGCCTCCAGCCCGTGAACACGCCTCGACGTGCGACCCCACCTGGGACATCCCACGGGAACCACGCGCACCCCCTTGGCGGTGCTCCGCGCAACCCACGCGGAGCCGAAGCACCGGCCCGATCCCCGTCTGTCAAGACCTCGGTGTAGCCGTCTCCGGCGCCGCACGGATTGTGCGGCTTTGGTCCAGGTTGCGCCGGTTCTGCAGAGATCGTCGTGCAGACCTGACCCGAGGCCCCCGCCGGTTCCGCGGCGGACAGCACGCCGCCGGCGGGCTGAGGGGTTGGCCGCCGACTTGCTTGGACACGCTTCCGACCCCTTTCGCCGGCGCGGCGACCGAGCGCCGCGCGGCCCGCGCGGAGGCACCGGCCACGCCGCGGCAAGAGGCCCCTCGCAGCATCGGAGGATGGCCAACGGCACGCGTGTGTTCTCCAGCGGAGTCGCCCGCCGTGGCGCTGGCCTCCGCGCGGCCCGCAGGCGCCGGCGACATCGCCGAAACCATTCGCGGTCTGTCAGCGTACGAGGGGGGGAGAGCTATATCAGAGGGTTTTGCCTCGCCCTGCCGAGGGGTGATGCGCCGCGGGGTGGCCATACGGCGATGGCCGCGGCGTTCCGTGGGAGACGTGATTCACGCATTTCGTGTGATGGGGAGCGTTCATGGTGGATGACTGTAACAACGGTTTTCTTGCGCTCGATCCGGAGATGCGGCGCCTGCGAGACGCCCTCGAGACAGTGGCTCCCACGCCGCTTCCGGTCCTGATCCTCGGCGAGACAGGGACGGGAAAAGAGGTGGTGGCGGAGTGGATCGCCGGCATGTCGCGGCACACGCGCGATCGGTTCGTGAAGGTCAACTGTGCGAGCCTGTCGGAGTCGCTCGTCGAGAGCGAGCTCTTCGGGCACGAGCGCGGCGCCTTCACCGGGGCGGTGGCGCCCCGTGAAGGGCTGTTCGAGGCCGCGCACGAGGGCACGCTCTTCCTCGACGAGGTCGGGGAGCTGTCCCCGCGCACGCAGGCGAAGCTGCTCCGCACGCTGGAGTACGGCGAGATCGTCCGCGTGGGGAGCACGCGCCCGCGGCGCGTGGACGTGCGCGTCATCGCGGCGACCCACCGCGATCTCGAGCAGATGGTGAGGGACGGGGACTTCCGCCAGGACCTCTACTTCCGCCTCAACGCGGTCACGCTGCGGATCCCGCCGCTCCGGGCCCGCATCACCGAGATCCTCCCGCTCGCGGAGCTCTTCGCGGCGCGCCTCGCGCGTCGGCTCGAGCGCCCGGCGCCGCGGCTCGGCCCCGAGGCGACGGCGGCGCTGCTCGCCCATACCTGGCCGGGGAACATCCGGGAGCTGCGCCACGTGATCGAGCGCGCGGTGGTCATGTCCAAGGGGGGGCCGATCCTCGCGAGCCACCTGATGCTCGAGGCGCCGCGCGCGCACGCCCTCGCGAGCCACCTGATGCTCGAGGCGCCGCGCGCGCACGCCGAGGTCGCCGGGATCAGGGGCGACGTGCGCTCGTTCGAGCGAGACCGCATCGTCGCCGCGCTCGACCAGACCCGCCAGAACCAGACGCGCGCCGCCGAGCTGCTCGGCGTGTCGCGGCGCACGCTCACCAACAAGCTCAACGCCTACGGCATCGCGCGACCCCGGAAGAAGGTCGCGCTGGAGGAGTGCTGACGTGGCCTCGCCGTTCCTCCGCACCATGCGATCGCTCGAGATCGAGCGCGGGACGAGGACCTGGATGCGCCTCGCGGTGATCCTCGCCGTGCTCGGCGCCTGGGCGGCCTGGATGCACGCGGCGCGCGTCTCGGTCTACGCCACGACAGCGAAGGCGCGCCTGGAGGTGAGCCGGATGGCCCACCGCGTGGCCGCCGCCGAGCCGGGGCGCGTGTCGGTCGTCCGGGTGGAGCTCGGGCGAGCGGTCGAGCAGGGCGAGGTGCTCGTCGAGCTGGACGCCGCCGTCGAGGAGAAGCGCCTCGAGGAGGAGCAAACCAAGGTGGCCGTGCTCGCGCCGAAGCTCGAGGCGGTGCGGCGCCAGATCGCCGTCGAGGAGGAGGTGCGCGCGTGGCAGGACAGGCTGTCCGACGCCTCGATCGCGCGCGCCAGGATCGACCTGCGCCAGCGGGATCTCGCGGCCGCGCAGGGCGAGGAGCTCCGCGCCATCTCCGAGCGGCTGCGCGACGAGCAGCTCGCGTCGAAGGCCGATCACCTGCAGGCGAAGACGCGCGCCGCCGACGAGCTCCTCAAGGCCGAGGGGGCGCGCGCCGATCTGCACCGGCTGTCGGTGGCGCGGCGCCACGACGAGCGGCAGGCGGCGGCCCACGTCGCCGAGCTCGAGCGCTCGCTCGGCGATCTCCTCGCCGAGCAGAGGGCGGCGGAGGCCGCGGTGCACACGGCGCTCGCGCAGATCGAGCGGCGGAAGATCCGCGCGCCGATCGCGGGCAAGCTCGGGAACATCGCCGCGCTCCAGGTGGGCGACGTGCTGAAGCCCGGCGACGTCGTGGCGACGGTCGTGCCGGGCGAAGACGTGCACGCGGTGGCGCTCTTCGCGCCTTCCGACGCTGTCGGGCGCATCGTCCCCGGCCAGAAGGCGCGGATGCGCCTCGACGGGTTCGCGTGGACGCAGTTCGGCATGCTCGAGGGGGAGGTTTCCCACGTGGCGAGCGAGCCGTTCGACGGCGCGATCCGCGTCGAGCTCCTGGTGCGGCCGGACAGCGCGGCGTCGATCCCGGTGCAGCACGGCATGCCGGGGACGACCGAGGTCGAGGTGGAGCGCGTCTCCCCGTGGGCGCTGCTGTTGCGCGCCGTGGCGCCGGGAGGTCCGCGATGAAGCGCGCGTTCCTCGTGCCCGAGGTGCTGCAGACGTCGCTCATGGACTGCGGGCCGGCCGCGCTCAAGGCCGTGCTCCAGGGGTTCGGCGTCGACGTGCACTACGAGTGGCTCCGCGACAGGTGCCAGACGGACGTCGACGGGACGTCGATCGACGCGCTCGCCGCGCTCGGGCAGGAGCTCGGGCTCGCGACCGCCGAGATGGTGGTGCCGCACGACAGCTTCTTGCTGCCGGAGGCCGACTGCCTCCCCGCGATCGTGGTCAAGCGCGGCGCGGGCGACACGCTGCACTTCGTCGTCGTCTGGCGCAGGCTCGGGCCGTTCGTCCAGATCCTCGACCCCGGCAGCGGGCGCCGCTGGGTGCACGGCGAGCGCTTCATGGAGGACATGCCGCACTTCCCCATCCCGATCTCGATCGAGCGGTGGCGGCGGTGGGTGTCGTCCGAGGACTCGCTCGGGCCGCTCCGCGCGAAGCTGCGCGCGCTGGGCGTGTCGGGCGCGGGCGGGGAGGCGCTCATCCGCCGGGCAGACGCCGACCCGGGGTGGCGGCCGTTCGCGGCGCTCGACGCCGCGGTGCGGATGGCGGCGCGCCTGGTCCGCGGCGGCGCGATCTCGCGCGGGGGCGAGGCGCAGCGTGTGCTCGAGGGCGTCTTCGACCGGGCGCTCGCCGGGGAGGCGGGCGCGATCCCGAAGGGGTTCTTCTGGGCGACGGAGGGGAAGGGGGCGGGGAAGCTCCTCGTGCACGGGGCCGTCATCGTGCACTTCGCCCAGCGCGAGGGCGGCGCGGTCGGGGCGGGCGCCGCCGTGGGCGCGGGGGCCGGCACGGCGACGCTGGAGCGCACGCCGCCGCCGCCGAGCTACCGCGGCAGCGCGGCGCCACCGGTCCCGCCGGCGGAGCAGGCGCCGCGCGCTGTCGCGACAGCGGTGCTCCCGGCGCCCGTTCGCCGCGAGCTCGAGCTGCCGACGCCGTCGCCCTCCCGGCTCTTCTTCTGGATGCTGCGCGCCGACGCGGGCCGGGCGCTCGCGCTCGTCTTCGTGGCGCTCGCGGCGAGCGCGGCCATCGCCGCGATCGACGTTGTCGTCCTGCGCGGGCTGTTCGACGCCGTGAAGCACATCACCGTCGACTACCAGCGCGCGCTCGGGCTGCTCGCGCTCGTCGCGTTCGCCGCCGGGGGCCTCCTGCTCGAGCTCTTCGCGGCCCACGCCGTCTCGCGCCTCGGCCGCGCCCTGGAGGTGCGCTTCCGCGCGGCCTTCCTGGAGAAGCTGCCGCGCCTCGAGGACCGCTACCTGCGCAGCCGGCCCACCTCGGACATGACCGCGCGGGGGCACGCGATGCACCTGATGCGCGAGGCCCCGGCGCTCTTCTCGCGCATCGCGCGCGCGGGGCTGTCGTTCGCGGCGACGCTGCTCGGCGTCCTCTGGCTCTACCCGGGCGGGGCGCGGCTGTCGCTCGTCGCGGCGGCGGTCGCGCTGGTCGCCCCGTATCTCGCGCGGAGGCCGCTCGTCGAGAGCCTGATGCGGCTGCGCACGCACGCGGCGTCGCTCGAGCGGTTCTACCTCGACGCGCTGCTCGGCGTCGTGCCGATCCGGGTCCACGGCGCGGAGCGGGCGGTGCGGCGCGAGCACGAGGCGCTCCTCGTGGAGTGGGCGCGGACGGGCCGGCTCGTGCACGCGCAGTCGACGGCGATGCAGGCCGTCCAGGGGCTCGCGAGCACGGCGGTGGCGGTCGCGATCGTCGGCGGATACGTCGTCTCCGGCGGGCCCCCGGCGGCGCTGCTCCTGCTCGTTTTCTGGTCGCTGCGCCTGCCCGTGATGGCGCAGGAGCTCGTCGCGGCGCTCCTCGGCTGGAAGAACGTGCGCAACGCGTCCGTGCGCCTCTTCGCGCCGCTGGCGGCGCCGGAGATGGACATGCCCCGCGACACGGGCGAGGGCGCCGCGCCGGGCGAGGGCGCCGCGCCGGGCGACGCGGGCGGCGTGGGCAGCGCCGGCGGCGCGTCGATCGACCTGCGGGGCGTCAGCGTGCAGGCGGGCGGGCACACGCTGCTGTCTGACGTGTCGCTGAGCGTCCCGGCCGGGGAGCACGTCGCGATCGTGGGGAGCTCGGGCGCGGGGAAGTCGTCGCTGCTCTCGCTGCTCCTCGGGTGGCTCCGGGCGGCGCGGGGCGAGGTCCTCGTCGACGGGCGGCCCTTCGACGACGCGGCGCTCGCGCGCCTCCGCCGCGGGACGGCGTGGGTGGATCCGGCCATCCAGCTCTGGAACCGCACGCTCCTCGAGAACATCACCTTCGGCCACGCCGGTGACGCCCTCGCGCGCGTGCCGCACTCCATGGGCCAGGCCGAGCTGGCCGACGTCCTCGAGAGCCTGCCCGACGGGCTGCAGGCGGCGATCGGAGAGGGCGGCGCGCGCCTCTCCGGAGGGCAGGGGCAGCGCGTGCGGCTCGCGCGGGCGCTGATGAAGGGCGACGCCCGCCTCGTGCTCCTCGACGAGCCGTTCCGCGGGCTGGAGCGCGAGCGGCGGCGGGCGCTCCTCGCCCGCGCGCGCGAGCACTGGCGGGGCGCGACGCTGATCTTCGTCAGCCACGACGTCATGGACACGCTCGGGTTCGATCGCGTGCTCGTGATCGAGGGCGGCAAGGTGGTGGAGGACGGCGCGCCGCGCGAGCTCATGGAGGATGCGCGCAGCAGATACCGCGCGCTGGCCGACGCGGATGCGCGGGCGCGCGACGAGGTGTGGTCGAAGGGGCGCTTCCGGAGCGCGACGATGGAGAGCGGGCGGCTGCTCGAGGAGGCTGTATGAAGGCGGACGAGACCGATCGCGCGGCCGCGCTGGCCGCTGTCGCGTGGGAGCCCGCCGCGCTCGGGCAGGCGATGAGCGCGCTCACGGCCGCGTGCGGGCTCGCGAGCGGCGCGGCGGCGTCGCCCGGCGCGCCGCCGGAGAGCGACCCCACCGCGTGGATCGAGGCGTACGCGGGCTGCATGGGCGTCGAGGCGGAGGCGGTCGAGTCGAGCTTCGCCGACCTGCCGCGCGCGATCGCGTCGCTCGGGCCGTCGATCGTCCGCGTCGAGCAGGGCTACCTGGCGGTGACGTCCGCGAGCGGGCGGGGCCTCTCGGTGTTGACGCCGGCGCTCACGCGGGCGCGGGTCCCGCTGGAGACCGTGCGGCGGGCGCTGTCGGCCCACCTCGAGGACCGGCCCGCGTCGCACGTGGACAAATGGCTCGCGGCCGCGCGCGTCTCGCCGCGGCGCGCGGCGCGGGCGCGCGCCGAGCTGCTCGCCCAGCTCGTCGCGGATAAGCCGATCAGCGGCATGTGGCTGCTGCGCGCTGACCCCGGGTCGAGCTTCCGGCGCCTGCTGTCAATGCGCGGCGTGCTCCGCCGGGGCGCGGTCTTCCTGGGCGCCGCCGCGCTGCAGATCGCCCTCGGGGTGTTCGCGTGGTGGTTGATCGGCGCGGGCGCGCTCGAGGGCGACGTGCAGCCGGGGTGGCTCGTCGCGTGGGTGCTCCTGTCGCTCTCGGCGATCTTCGTGCAGCTGTTCGCGTCGTGGACGGGCGGGCTGCTCACGATCGACGTCGCCGCGCTCCTCAAGCAGCGCCTGCTCTGCGGCGCGCTCCGCCTGGATCCGGCCGCGATCCGGACGCGCGGGTCGGGCGCGCTCCTGGCGATGGTCTCCGAGTCCGAGGCGGTCGAGACGGCGGGGCTCGGCGGCGCGCTCGGGGCGATCGTCGGCGTGGTGCAGCTCGCGAGCGCGGCGGTGGTCCTCGCCGCGGGCGCGGGCGGCGGGCTGCATGTGGCGCTGCTGTTCGGGTGGGCGTTCGCCGTGGCGCTGCTCTCGCGGCGGTTCGCGCGGCAGCGGGCGGCGTGGACGCGCGAGCGGTTCGCGATCACGAGCGGCTTCGTGGAGAACGTCGTCGGGCACCGGACGCGCGTTGCCCAGGAGCTCCCGCAGCTGCACCACGTGGAGGAGGACGCGGTGCTCGAGCGGTACCACGTCGCGTCGCGCGCGATGGACCGGGTGGGCGACTTGCTCTCGTCGCTGCCGGCGCGCGGGTGGCTCGCGCTCGGGCTGCTCGGGCTGGTCCCGGCGGTGCTCGGCGGGGTGAGCGTGGGGCCGCTCGTGGTGGCGACGGGCGGGATTCTCCAGGCGCAGGCGGCGTTCGCGATGCTGGCGACGAGCCTCGGGGCGCTGCTCTCCGCCGCAGTATCGTGGCGCTCGATCGCTCGGCTCTTCACGGCGGCCGCGGACCGCGAGCCGCCCGGGATCCCGCAGGCCGTGCTCGGGCGGCCCGCGACGTCGGACGTGGTCCTGGAGGCGCGGGGGGTGTCGTTTCGCTACGGGGAGGGCGGCGAGCCGGTCCTCCGCGACTGCGGCCTGGTCCTGTCGAAGGGCGACCGGCTGCTGCTCGAAGGACGCTCGGGCGGCGGCAAGTCGACGCTCGCCGGCGTGCTCAGCGGCCTCCATGCGCCGGCGTCAGGCCTCGTCCTCCTCCGCGGCCTCGATCGGCGGACGCTGGGCGGCGCGGCGTGGCGTAGCCGCGTCGCGAGCGCGCCGCAGTTCCACGACAACCACGTGCTCTCGGGGACGCTCGCGTTCAACCTGCTCATGGGCCGCGCGTGGCCCGCGTCGCCCGAGGACCGGCGAGAGGCGGAGAGCGTCTGCCGCAAGCTCGGCCTGGGGCCGCTGCTCGACCGGATGCCGTCGGGGCTCGATCAGGTCGTGGGCGAGACGGGGTGGCAGCTCTCACATGGTGAGCGGAGCCGGCTGTTCCTGGCGCGCGCGCTGCTGCAGCGCGCGGACGCGGTGATCCTCGACGAGAGCTTCGGCGCGCTGGATCCGCTGACGGCCCGCGAGTGCGTGGGGGCTGTGCTCGAGAGGGCGCCGGCGCTGGTCGTCATCGCGCACCCCTGAGCGAGCACTCACGCATCGGCCCTCCCCGCGATCACGACGAACAGTGGCTCCGAGGGCGTGTCGCCTTCACGGGACCAGCGATGGTCAAGCTGCCTCGACGCTCACCCTGGGCCGAGCGTCGTCGCGGTTGGCGGAGCTCGCCGGCTCCCTCCGGGAGCGCGTCGAACGGCTCCCTCCGGGAGCGCGTCGAATGGCTCCCTCCGGGAGCGCGTCGAACGGCTCCCTCCGGGAGCGCGTCAAACATCCTGATGGCTGTCCGGCGCGTCCAACCAGCGGCAGCGGCCGGCGACTGAGGCGGGTGATCGCAGCGGCGGCGTAGCGATCGGATCGGCCATCGCGAAGGCCTGTCTCGCCATCGTTCCGCGCGTTACAAACGCGAAAGGCCCGACGCTGCTCATCGCAGCGCGGGCCTTCGCGGTCGTGTGTCATGTTCGAGGAGCCGTTCGCCGCGGGCAGCGGTCCGCGGCCCCTCGCGGGCTTGTCAGCAGCAGCAGCCGGGCGGGCAGGTACAGACGACGTTGGCGCCGGCCTGGAGATCGGTGGGGACCTCCACCGTCAGGCGCGCAGGGCGCTCCTCGACCTTCTCCTGCTTCTGCTCGATCTCGCCCTCGACCTGGATCTTGATCTGCTCGTTCATGGTGATTGCTCCGTAGGCTGATTGGTTATTTCCAGTTGCGGACTCGGCGTCGCGCGATGAGGGCTAGTGCAGCCGTCGTGCCACCTCGGTTTTCGCGCTGCAGCGGCCTCCTTCGGGCAACCAGCGGCTCTCCTTGGGCAACGCCTTTCCCAGTTGGGGAAGCGGCTCGGGAAGTGACCTTCCCTGGCTTGCTGCGCGGACCAAGGATACGAGCCCCCAGGGCGTCAGGGCGTCAGGGCGTCAGGGCGTCAGGGCTCCAGGGCGTCAGGGCGCCAGGGCGCCAGGGCGCCAGGGCGCCAGGCAGTCGCCTCCGCGTCGTGGCCGTTGCGCCCGCCGAAACGTTGAAGGCTCGAGGGCTGCCACCCTCGAGCCTCCCGGAGCTCCGCCTTGTCGGAGGCCCCCACCTTCATCACAAGCCCTGAGAGAACGAGACCGGGAAGAGGATCCTGCCCGATGCCATCCCGACATCCCTCTGTCTGGACCCAGAGAGCTTGCCGAGCGCCGCCGCCCGGCAGGCGCGGGCTCTCCGCGGGAACGCGGTCACTGCCCGGCGGCGAGCGCCCCGGCCCGCCGCTGCACGGCGGGCGAGAGGACGGCGATCACAACGCTCGCGAGCACAACCCACACGAGCGCGCCGCGCAGCGACACGTAAGACGCAGTGAGGCCGATGAGCGGCGGACCCATCAGGAAGCCGAGGAAGCCTGCAGTCGAGACCGCCGCCATGGCTGCATCGGACCCGGGGCCGCCGTCGCGGCTCGCGGCGCGCAGCGCGATCGGGAACACCACCGACGACCCCGCGCCGACGCCGGCGAAGCCGATGAGCACCGTCCAGAAGCCCGGGGCCGCGAGCGCCAGGCCGAGCCCGAGCGCCGAGACGAGGCCGCCGAGGTACACGAGCCGGCGCGGCCCGAGCGCGGCGTCGAGCCGGTCGCCCACGAGCCGGCCGCTCGTCATCGCGATCGAGAACACCGCATAGCCGGCCGCGGCCGCCGCGGGCGAGGCGCCGACGACGTCGCGCAGGTAGACAGCGCTCCAGTCGGCGACGGCGCCCTCGCCCACGAGCACGCAGAACGCGATGACGCCGACCGGCGCCAGCGCGCGGAGGCCGGGCCGGCTGCCAGCGGTGGCGGGCCCGGCCTCCGGCGCGGCAACCACGAAGAGCGCGTGCCGCGTCGCCCACCACGCCAGCGCGGCGATGCCCGCGCCGGCCGCCGCGAGGTGGGCCAGGGTCGGGACGCCCCGCCCGATGAGCGCGCCGCCGACCGCCGCGCCGGCGAGCCCGCCGAGGCTGTACAGCCCGTGGAACGACGCGAAGATCGGGCGCCCGTACGCGCGCTCGACCGCGGTGCCCTGCGCGTTGACGGCGAGGTTGAGCGCGCCGCCCGCGAGGCCCATCGCGACGAGCGCGATCGTGAGCTCCAGCAGGTTCGACGCGAGCGCGGGCAGCACGAGCGCCGCGCCGAGCGCGAGGGGCGCGACCCGGATGAGCGTCCGGCTGCCGGCGCGCTCGACGAGCCAGCCGGCCAGCGGCATCGCGACGAGCGCGCCCGCGGAGGCGCCGAACAGCGCGCCGCCGAGCGCCGCCGTGCTCAGCGCGAGATCCTCCCGCACCGAGGGGATGCGCACGATCCAGCTGGCGAACGCCGCGCCGTACGCGAAGAACGTCGCCCCGACGCCGATGCGCGCCGCCCGCAGGTGGGGCGGCGCGGAGCGCGGCGCAGGGCGCGCCGGCGCCGCACCGGGACGGCGGCGAGTCGCCCCTCCGCCCCGGCCGGGAAGCGCGGGCGCAAGCAACCCATCGGTCTCGATCACGAACCCTGGTTCCATAGGTCTCCTCGGCGGTGAGAGGCCCCTCGCGCGCGGCTAACGCGGCAACGCGCCTGGTCGCGTCTCCCCCGGGAACTCTGCCTGTCCAGAAGTTGGGGTCGTGCGTTCGATGCGTCCAATGACATCTCGAGCCGGGTTCGATAACCTGGAGGAATCGAATGGACCTCCACCACCTCCGGGCCGTCGCGGCGCTGGCCGAGCAGCTGCACTTCGGGCGCGCCGCGCGGGCGCTGCACGTCAGCCAGCCGGCGCTCAGCAAGCAGCTCAAGCAGCTCGAGGGCGAGCTGGGCGGGGCGCTCTTCGTGCGCGGCCGCAGCGGCGTCGCGCCCACGGCGCTGGGCCGGCAGTTCGCGGACGACGCGCGCGCGCTCCTGCGCGACGCCGACCAGGCGCTCTCGCGCGCGCGGCGGATCGCGCGCGGTGAGGCCGGCGCGCTGCGGCTCGGCTTCGGCGTCACGAGCGCCGCGCTCGTCGCGCGCGTCGTGGTGCGCTTCCGCCAGCGGGCTCCGGACGTGCACATCGACCTCCAGGACATGTCGACGCCCGCCCAGCTCGAGGCGCTGCGCGCCGGCGCGCTCGACCTCGGCTTCGCGCGGCTGCCGGCGCCGCCCGACCTCGCGTCGCTCGCGGTCGTGCGCGACAGGCTCGTGGCCGCGGTGCCGCGCGGGCGCGCCGCGGCCATCGAGGCGGCCGGCCTGCGCGCGCTCGGCGACGAGCCGTTCGTCGTGGTGTCCCGCGCCGTGTCGCTGAGCTTCTACGACCACGTGCTGCGCGTCTGCGCGCACCTCGGCTTCCGGCCGCGCGTCGCGCAGGAGGCGCGCGATCTCGCCACCGTGCTCGCGCTCGTGGCTGCGGGG
Organism: Sorangium sp. So ce321; assembly: GCF_051530195.1. Taxonomy (NCBI): domain Bacteria; kingdom Pseudomonadati; phylum Myxococcota; order Polyangiales; family Polyangiaceae; genus Sorangium; species Sorangium sp. So ce321. Next base: position 4,233,447 of record NZ_CP150329.1, read on the forward strand.
GTCGGTGTCGCCCTGGTGCCGGCGTCGGCGATGAAGGGGCGCAGCGCGCGGGTCGCGGCGCTGCGGCTCCCCCCGGCGGAGGCGCTCTGGCGTGTCGGCGCCATGTGGCGCCGCGATCAGCCGAACCCCGCGGTCGCGGCGTTCCGGGCGCTCATCGAGGCGGATCTCGCCCGCCGCCCGGCCCGGGCGCGCTGAGCCGGTCCAAACGCGAAAGGCCCGCCGCTGCTCTTCGCAGCGCGGGCCTTCGCGGTCGTGTCGTGCCGTCATGCTCGAGGAGCCGTTCGCCGCGGGCAGCGGTCCGCGGCTCCTCGCGGGCTTGTCAGCAGCAGCAGCCGGGCGGGCAGGTACAGACGACGTTGGCGCCGGCCTGGAGGTCCGTGGGGACCTCGACCGTCAGGCGCGCAGGGCGCTCCTCGATCTTGTCCTGCTTCTGCTCGATCTCGCCCTCGACCTCGATCTTGATCTGCTCGCTCATGGTGATCGCTCCGTGGATGGTTGGTTATTTTCAGTTGCGCACTCGACGTCGTGCGATGAGGGCTAGTGCAGCGGCCGTGCCACCGCGGTTTTCGCGGTGAAACGGCCCCGCTCGGGCGGGTTGGGCAACCCCTTTCCCAATTGGGGCAGCGGCTAGGGAACCGACCTTCCCTGGCGCCGTGCTCGGCCGAGGCGCGCAGCGCTCAAGCGCGCGGCACGGACTTCGCAGCGAGCTCCCGGTGATGGAAACGTCGATGATCCCCGAGCTGCTCTCCTTCCGTGCGCCGTGGCTCGAAGAGAAGCTCGTCAAGGACCGCATGGCCTCCTCCCGCGAGGAGGCGGCGCGGCTCTTCGACGAGGTGAAGAAGTACATCTTCGTCTGCCGGGCGGACCGATCCCGTCAGGTCCCCATGTTCTCCCGGCGGATCGACGAGGTCTGGCACCAGTTCGTCCTCTTCACCGAGGAGTACTCGGCCTTTGGCCACCGCTTCTTCGGCGAGTTCGTCCACCACACCGCCAACACCGCCCCTCGCGGCGAGCTCGGCGCGCGCCCCGAGATGACCTTCGCCCAGTACCGCGCAGAGTACGAGGCGCTGTTCGGGCCCATCTCGGAGTCGTGGCGAGACGAGCTCGCGGTGACGCTCGACACGCGCCTCATCCGCGTCAAGTTCGGCCGCCCCATCTTCGTGCAGGTCGAGCAGGGGATGGCGGAGCTGGTGTGGTCGCTCGAGCCGCCGCGCGTCCTCCTGCGCATCGACGCGTGGGCGAGGGAAGCGCTGCAGTTCATCGTCGACTGCGACCACTTCTATGTCCGCGAGCTCCCCGGCCTCGAGGACGGCGACCGCGTGGCGCTCTGCCGTCCGCTCGTGAAGGGCGACATCCTCCGGATCGCGCCATGAGGCTCGCCGAGCTCACCGCCCTGTTCGGGCAACTCGACTTCCCGCGCGCCGCGGACCGCACCCGGCCGCCGCGCGATCATGTCCGCGCGGTCGAGGGCGCGGTCCGGGCCGGGCTCTCGGACGACGAGCTCCCGCTGGAGCTCCTCGCGCTCGAGATCGAGCGGCGGGACGGCGCGCCGGACCTCGCGCCGTTCCACGTGATTCCCGAGCTCGGTGTCCGCATGGCGTTCGCGTACTGGCGTCCGGGGCGCGCGGCCGGCGCGCACGAGCACTCGGACTGGACGGTCACGGCGGTGCTCCACAACGCGCTCGACGTGGCGACCTTCGACCTGGAAGAGACGGTGCGCGCGCGGCGGCTCGTGCCGAAGCGCTTGTTCTCCGCGGAGGCCGGGCGGGTCGGCCACATCCACGGGCCGTGCATCCACGACCCGCGGAACCCGACCCGGAGCTGGTCGATCTCGCTGCACCTGTTCGGCCCTCACGACGGTCCCGTGCTCGAGGAGCAGGTGGGCCCCATCGAGGGGCTGAGCCCCCCGGCGCCGCGGGCCGCCGCGGAAGATGCGCTCTCGGCGGCGCTCCTCTCGCACGAGCGGGAGTGCGTGCGCCGGGCGCAGATCGACGCCCTCGCGCGGCGGGGCCCGGCGGCCGCCGCGCTCCTCGCGCGCCTCCACGCCCGCGGGGACGCCGGGACCCGGCGGCGCGCCGCCCGCGCGGGCGGCCGGACAGAGGACCTCGACGCGCAAACGGTCCTCGCGCGCAGGTGGCCTGGCGTGGACCTCGACGTGGCGTCGGACGCGGGCCGCGCCGAGCTCCTGGCGCGCTGCGGCGGTCGCGCGCAGCCCCTGCTCCGCGTCGAGGCGTGGGCCGCGCCCGCGCTCCGCGCGCTTTCCGTCGCCGGCGAGCTCCGACCCCGCGACATCCCCGGTCTCGCCGAGGCGGAGCAGCTCGCGCTCGCCCGCGCGCTCGTCGACTGGGGGACCTTTCAGCCCCTCGAAGCCCAGGAGAACTGACCCATGGAACTCATGCACACGGAACCCTCCACGTCGAGCACCTCGCCCGCGCGCAGGCGGCCCGATCTCTTCGCGTACCGGGCGCCCTTCGTGATCTCCAAGCTGCTCATGAACAAGACCGTGGCCACCGAGCACGAGGCCGAGGTGCTGTTCCGGGAGCTCGCGCGCTATCTCTGGCTCGTCGAGTCGGACCGCACCCGCGCCTATCCCATGTTCTCGCTGCGCGTCGACGAGGCCTGGCACCAGTTCGTCCTGTTCACGATCGAGTATGCCGACTTCTGCCAGCGCTTCTTCGGCCGCTTCCTGCACCACGCGCCCGGCAACGCGCCGGTCACGCACGCGGTCCGCGAGGCGACGTGGGACGAGTTCGTGGCCGCGTACAGCGCCCTTTACGGCGAGCCGCCGCCCGAGGTGTGGAACGACGCGGCGTCCGTGTGCGGCCCGCGGCGCGTCATCCGGGATCGCGAGGTGTCGGTGCGGCTGAAGGACGGGAAGGCGGAGCTGGTCGACGGCGACGCGGTGCTCGTCCGCATCGACGCCTGGGGTGAGGCCGCGCTGCGCTTCATCGCCCGGCACGGCATCTTCTACGTGCGCGAGCTCCCCGGGCTCGATCTCGACGACCGGATCGCCCTCTGCAAGGCGCTCGTCGCGTCGCGCACGCTCCGCGTCGCGCCGTAGCCTGCGGTGTAGCGCCGCGGGCAGCGCAGACCGTCGATCAAGGGCAGAAGGTGACCTCGAAGCTCGTCTCCGACGAGCAGGCGTGGAGCCCCGCGGCGTCGTCGTAAGCGTAGCTGTACGCCGTGGGACACATCTCGTGCATCCGCAGCACGTAATCCGTGTGCTCCACGCTGCGCGGATCCGCTGTGTTCCGGCACGCGTCCGACGTCATGCACGCATTGGCGGCGGTGCACTGCCCCGTGGCCGGATCGATGGGCGTCGGACAGCACAGGTGGAGCCCGGGATCGGCGCTCTCCGGCTGGCCGAGGCCCCAGGGCGCCGGGTAATTCCACTTCTTGCACGGTGCCATGCAGGCGACCACGACGCCGTTCCGGTCGCGCACCCGGAGGTCCTGGTGCGCGTACGCCGGGAACTGGCCGTTGCCGAGATCCTCGTCGCCGGGGCACTGCGCCAGCGACAGCCGGGAGCAGTCCGAGGTGATACAGCTCCCCTGCTCGGCGCCGACGCCCCTGGGGACGACCTTGAAGGGCAGGGTATAGCCGTCCACCTGGCTGAGGTTGTACCAGGTCTGGGCCGCGCCCCCCTTGGCCGCGAAGGTGGCCTCGAACTTCGACTCGAACGGCGGCTGGCAGCCGCCGGCCGGGCAGGGAGCGACGCTGTCGCCCGTGGTGCAGTTGCGGCCGCTCTCGTCACAGCCGGTCTTCGGCCAGAAGCGCGTCGCGCTGATGCCGCCCTCGGGCACGTTGTACGTGTACGCGGCGCCGCGGGTGAGCTTGACGTTCTGCGCGCCCTCCACGTTGGTGGAGTGGGCGACCCAGATCGGCGCCGAGCAGTTGTTGATGATCTTGAGCGTGCGGGCGCCGCCGGTGGAGGTATCGCCGCCACCGCCGCTCACCCTGTCGAGCGTCCAGCGCTGGTTGGTGGTGCCGCCATAGGGGTACTGCAGGATGTCCGTCCCGTCCGCGGCGTTGCCCCACGCCAGGTCGACGACCTGGTCGGTGTGGCGCGCGTGGATGCTGAACTCCGTGCCCCCGCGATTGACCAGCTTCCACTGCTGGTTGGCGCCACCGACGTACGTCCATTGATGGATGACCGCGTTCGGCGCGGTGCTCACGTCGCGCACGTCGAGCGCCTTGTTGCTGTTGACGTTGACGATCTTCCAGTAGCCGTCGCTGGTCGGCGAGATGTGGAACCTCTGCGCGCTCGAGCCGTTGCAGGTCCACTGCTGCATCCGCGTCCCGTCGGCGGTGCTGGCCGAGGGCACGTCGAGGCACTTGTTCGTGGCGACCGAGCGGATGACATAGTCCCCCTCGGTGATGCTCGAGACGATGACCGCGTCCGAGTCCTCGGCGCTGTCCTCCGTCAACGCCGTCTCGTCGTCGGCGACCAGACACCCCCCCAGCAGCAGGGTCCACCCCAGCGCCAGCGCCAGACCACCCACCTGGATCTTGCGAGCCATGAGCCCTCCTCGTCGTTGCGGTGCGCCCTGGATCTCGGGGCGCCTCTCGTGGAGGCGACACTGCACGTCGCGTTCCTGCTGGGCCGCGCCGGGCGCGCGACGAGGCCGCGCCAATTCTCCTGTGATTTCGCCGAGATCCGGGAGGAGCGGGGGCGATCTGCGGGATCGCCCCCTCACGCCGAGGGGCGATCTGCGGGATCGCCCGCCGCCACGCAGGGGCGATCCCGGAGAGCGCTCCCGAGGTCGACCTCTCTATCGCTTCTTCTTCGTCATCGTCTTCACGATCGCGTCGGTCGACGCGATCAGCGAGCGCCTGAAGGCATGTAGCCGCTGCTGCGCCGCGGCTCCCTTCGCGGCCTGCTGGCCAGGGGCGCACGTGAACCACGCCATCGACAGGCCGAGGAGGATCGTGAACAGGTCCTCGGCACACTGCCTCGGCGGCACACCCAGCTCGTGGGCCGCGGCGAGCGCCTGCACCTTGGCGGCCACCGCGTCGTGCTCCGCCTCGTCGGGGAGCTCGAGCTGCCGCCACAGCATCATCCGCACGCTCTTCGGGTTCTCGACCAGGTAGTCGAAGACGCCTGCGACGAAGGCCGGCAGGTCCGACGCGTCGAGGGGCACGGCCTCGAGCGCGCTCTCGCACCGCTCCTGGAGCACGCACCGGAACAGGTCTTCCTTCGAGCCGAAGTAGGCGTAGATGGCCTGCTTGTTCGCGCAGGCCTTCTCGGCGATGCGGTCCACACGCGCGCCGGCCAGCCCTCGCTCCGCGAACTCATCGAGCGCGGCGTCGAGGAGCCTCTTCTTGGTCGCCGCCGAATCGTAGGGCATCAGTACATCTTCAGGATAAAGCCCTCACCGATGCCCGGGCAAGAGCGCAGGATCCCTTCAACCCTCGCGCGGGGAGCCACCGCACACCGCTCGCCGCTTCGCCCGCTTGACAAGGCTGAGGCCGGCCTCTAGCTTTTAAACCATCCAGTTGGTTTCGCGCTCCTTGGCACGCGCAAGGCGCGATGCGCGCCGAGCGGCGGCTCTCGGGAAGAGGCGGCGGCTCCTCGTCGCGCGCGTGACCGGAGCGCCAGGGGCGCTCCGGGTCGCGGCGCGGTGACGCGAGCAGCGAGCAGAGGATCGGAGAAGGGACAGAGAGATGACGAGCGAGCATCCAGAGAAGAACGAGGACGTCAGCGCGCTCTTCAAGCCATTCCAGCTCAAGGGGCTGACGCTCAAGAACCGGTTCGTCATGGCGCCGATGACGCGCCAGCGCTCGCCGGGAAACGCGCCCAGCGAGCTGAACGTCGAGTACTACGCGCGGCGCGCCGCCGGCGGCGTCGGGCTGATCCTGTCGGAAGGAACGGTCGTGGAGCGGCCGGGCAAGCTTCACTACCGCGACGTCCCGCACTTCTACGGCGAGCAAGCGCTGGATGGATGGAAGAAGGTCATCGACCGCGTGCACGCGGAGGGGGGAAAGATGGCCCCGCAGCTGTGGCACGTCGGCCTCGCGCATCGGAATGGGAACGGCCTCGAGCAGCCCGCGGATCTGGAGGGCCCCGCGAACATGTCTCGTGAAGACGTGCAGGCCACGGTGCGGGCCTTCGGCAAGGCGGCGGCCGACGCGAAGCGCCTCGGCTTCGACGCCATCGAGATCCACGGCGCCCACGGGTACCTCATCGATCAGTTCTTCTACGAGGTGACGAACCAGCGCACCGACGAGTACGGAGGGAAGACCATCGGCGAGCGCAATCGCTTCGCCGTGGAGGTCCTCAGGTCGGTTCGAGAGGCCGTCGGGCCGGAGATGGTGGTGATCCTCCGTCTGTCGCAGTGGAAGGTCGGCGCCTACGACTTCAAGATCGCGAAGACGCCGAACGAGATGGAGCAATGGCTGCTGCCCCTCGCAGAGGCGGGCGCCGACGTGTTCCACCTCTCCCAGCGGCATTACTGGGAGCCCGAGTTCGCCGGCTCCGATCTGAACGCCGCGGGGTGGGCGAAGAAGATCACCGGGAAGCCCACCATCACCGTGGGCTCGGTGGGCCTCTCCGGTGATTTCGTGGCGGCCTTTGCCGGCGAGAGCTCCGGGCCCCAGGGCATCGGTGAGCTCGCGCGCCGCTTCGAGCGCGGCGATTTCGATCTCGTCGCGGTCGGGCGATCCCTCCTCGACGACCCTGCCTGGGTGGAGAAGATCAGGACCGGGCGCACCTCGGAGCTGAAGCGCTTCACCAAGGAGAGCCTCGGTCAGTACTTCTGATAGGCAAGCTCGTCCCTGAATTCATGAGAGTGATTGAACCACAGAGGCACAGAGGGCACAGAGGAGAGAAGAAGAAACTCTGTGCCTCTGTGCCTCTGTGCCTCTGTGGTTCAAATTCTCTTCCCCGTCACGGAATCGCGAACGAACCCGCGGGCGCGGCGCTACCGCGCGCCGGCGCCCAGGTTGGCCGCCATCGAGACGCGCTGAGGGCCGTCGCCGAACCGCGCGCGCAGCCTGGCGAGGATCGCCTGGCCGACCTCGTCCCAGCGCTCGGCGCCGAGCTTGTCCCGCAGCAGCACCAGCGGTGCGTTGCTCCGGCGCATCGTGCCCCAGAGCTCCTCGGTCGAGGCGGCCTCCATCTCGTACGCGACCTCGCGCACCGAGACGTCTCGAAACCCCGCCGCCTCCATCTCGGCGCGGAACTCGTCCGGGTCGCCGAGCGGCGCCTTGCCCTCGCCGAACGGGAGCCCGGGCATCTCGGCGCGGATGGCGGAGAAGAGCTCCGCCGCGATCGGGTCCCTGTCCATCGGCGTCCAGCTCCCGACGACGGCCCGGCCGCCGGGGCGCAGCACCCGGAAGAGCTCGCGGAAGCCGCGGTCGCGATCGGGGAAGAACATCAGCCCGAACATCGAGAAGGCGGCGTCGAACGAGCCGTCCTCGAAGGGCAGCGCCATGCCGTCGCCGACGCGGGCGTCCACCGCGAGCCCCGCGCGCGCGGCGCGCTCGCGCAGCCGCTCGACCATCGCGGGGGCGAAATCGATGGCGGTGACGCGCGCCTCCCCCGCGGCGAGCAGCGACAGCGTGCCCGGCCCGCAAGCCACGTCGAGCACGCGGGCGCCCGGCTCGACGTCCGCGAGCCGGAGCGCGTCGGCGGCGTATTTCTCGAAGTGCGGGACGATGTCGACCGCGTAATCGTCGGCGACCATGTCCCATGCGACGGGGGTGGCGAGGGGGCTCGGGGGCTGCGTCATCCGCAGCGGTGCTATCACGGACGCGCCGAGCAGATCCAGCCGCCGAGCTCCGGCGCGGTATCCCCGGCTCCGCCGACCGACACCCAGATGGCCGCAACGGACGCCGCGCACGGACGCAGGGGAGGCCTCTCTGCACCTCCAGGACCACCGCCAGGCCCCCACGACGCTGCCGCGGGCTGCGACTCGGCGCCTGTGCTCCAGGCCGCGCACACCGGGACAAAGCTCCACGCTCTCCACGGCATCGGGGCGACTCACCGTGTCGCGCCGTGTGGCAGGACGACTTCAACCCTCGGCGCAGGCGCGCCCGCCCAGGCCAGCAGCGGCAAGCGACAGGCCGTCAATCGGCGCCCTCGGCAGCTGTGTGTGTTGCCCTGCGCGATGCGTGTGGCAGTCGCAGGATGCTCGGAGAAGGAGGAGAAACCTACAGCAGGGAGATTGTGGGAGAGGGCCGCTCGCGTGTCGGGTGGGTCTCCCTGGCGCTCTCGCGCGCGGGGCGGGGGAGTGACGCGACGCTCACCGCGCGACCGCGTCATCGCGGCGATTCGCCACGCGCATCTGCGCGAGCGCCTTCGTCCCCGCCCTGGAGCCGGCGGTGCCCGCCGCCGCCTCGGGCGAGCTCGAGTCACCGCCCGACTCCTCGTCCTGCTCCTGATTCGCCTTGTCGGCGCCCGTGTCTGTCGCGTCGTGAGGCGGCAGCAAGGCCTTCGCGGTCGACACGAGGAGCACGCTCGCCAGCGCGACGACGCTCGCCGACCCGAGGACGAACAGGGCGATATGCAGCATGGTGCGCTGGAGGAGGCTGCCTTCGTTCATCTTCCGGAGAGTCTGCATCATGGTGCTACCTGCCTCGTCGTCCAGCGCCCGCTCGCCGCGCGTCCGGTGATGTCCGGCGCTGCCAGCGTCTTCGCGACGCCTGCAGTGAATGCGAGCCTCATGCCAGCAGCCGGCAGCTGGCCGTATCGGCGTCGCATCGCGTGGATCGCGGGGGTTCTGGTCCCGCTCTGCCAAAGTGGACACGCCGGCCGCATGTAGAATGGCGCATCCTGCCAGAATGACAATCCGTCCGGCGGCAGCGACGCGATCTGGGTATGTCGGGAGACGAGGGTGTGCGGGGCGCGGCGCGTCCGGCGTGTCTCGCGAGCCTCAGGCGCTGTCCGTAGGCCCCCGTCATGCCGTCGTGGGCTACACGGACGGCGGTGTCCGCCCCTCCCCGGCGGTGTCCGCCCCTCCCCGGGCAAGGCCTCCTTCAGGGCGAACAGGGCGGCTCGCCGGGCGCCGCGGGGGAGGCGCTGGCGAACGTCTTCCGGGTCTCCGGGTGCTCCGCGACGAGGCGGAGCGCGCGTCGCAGGAGCGAGATCCCCGGCTCGGTCTTGTGCCAGGTCGACGCGCCGCTCGGGTGCGGCAGGCAGATGACGTCGGCCTCCACGCCGTGGTAGTGCGCCCGGCGCACCTCGCCGATCACGCTCGCGAGCGGCCCTCTGTGGCCGAGCACCTGCTCCACCGCCAGGCCGCCCACCGGCAGGATCAGCCGCGGCTCGAGGATCCCGACCTCTCGCTCCAGGTGCGTCCGGCAGCGCAGGATCTCCTCGGGATCCGGCTTCCGGTCCCCGCCGCCCCTGGCCTTGCCCGGGAAGCAGCGCGCGACGGCCGACATGTAGACGCGCAGCCGGAAGTCGGCCTCGCCGACGCCGAGCGCCCCCTCGAACCAGCGGAACAGCGTGCGGCCCGCCGTCCACGCGAACGGACGGCCGAAGCTGCCTTCGCGCGGGCCCGGCGCCTGGCCGATGAGCAGGATCCGGCTGGGGACCGCCGGGCCGTGGACGACGGGGCCGATCATGTTCGGGCACGCCCGGCACGCCTCGAGCTCGCGATGCAGCGCGGCGAGCCGCTCCTCCGCGCTCATGACAGAAAGGCGAACCGCAGGGGGGCTCATCGAACCAGCGTGGGATGAGGCGAAGGGGCGAGCCGCGCAAGCGCGCTCATCGCTCCTCCACGCCGCCGCCGCGCAGGCGCGCTCCTCCGCACCGCGCCGGCGCGCTCGTCCGCGGAGCGCACGCGCTCATCCGCGCAGCCGGTGGCCGGCGAGCGGGCGTGCTCCGGCGCGGGCCGCCTGCGCGCGCAGGCGGCCGCCGAGGAGGCGCGCCGCGAGGACGCCGCCGAGGAAGCCGAACAGGTGGCCCTCCCAGGAGATTCCCAGCCGCGTGGGGAGCACGCCCCAGATCATCCCGCCGTAGACGAGGCCGACGACGAGCGACAGCGCGATCGAGAGGGCGCTCCGCTCGAACCAGCCGCGGAGGAGCAGGAAGCCGAAATAGCCGAAGATCACGCCGCTCGCGCCGATGTGCACCGACGAGGGGGCCCCGAGGAGCCAGACGCCGAGGCCGCCCACGAGGGCCGCGACGAGCGTCACGAGGAGGAGATCGCGCTTCTTGCGCAGCATGATCAGCCAGCCGAGCCCGACGAAGGGCAGCGTGTTCGCCGCGAGGTGGGCGAAGCCGCCGTGGAGCAGCGGCGCGAGCGCGATGCCGACGAGGCCCGGGACCGTGCGCGGGCGGATCCCGAGCGCATCGAGCGATCCACGGAAGACGACGGCATCGAGGATCTCGATGCTCCAGAGGAGGGCGACGAAGCCCCCGAGCAGCGCCGCATGGAGCTTGAGCTCACGGGTGATCGACCTGGGTTCGATGGTGCTCATCCTGATCCCTCGCGAGCCCCGTGCAGAGGAGCCCACGACCGAAGCCTAGCTCGTGCAACCGCCACGCGCGCGCGGTCTTCCCGCGATCGTGAAGCCGGGCATGTCGAGCTCGTCGCTGGCGCGGGGGAGCCGCGCCGGCGGACCAGGCGCCCGGACGCTGCCCTGGCGTCGATAGCTGCCCGCCCTCGCGGGCAGCGGGGTAGAACTCGACCTCATGCTGCTCACCCGCGCCGAAGCCACCGGGTTCCGTGAGACCTCCCTGCACGCGGACGTGATGCGGTTCGCGCGCGCGCTCGCGGCCCGCGACGACCCGCGCCTGCGCGTGACGACCTTCGGGACCAGCCCCGGCGGGCGCGAGCTGCCGCTGCTCGTGCTGTCGAAGGACGGCGTGAGCTCCCCGGAAGAGGCGCGCCGCGCCGGGCGCCCCGTGGTGCTGATGCTCGACGGGATCCATCCCGGGGAGGTGGAGGGCAAGGAGGCGAGCCTCGCGCTCGTCCGCGACCTGCTCGACGGCAGGCACCCCGACTGGCTCGACACGCTCGTGCTCCTCGTCGTGCCGCTCTTCAACCCGGACGGCAACGACGCGCTCGACCCGCAGAACCGCCGCCTCGACCTGAAGAAGCTCGCCGGTCAGCCAGGCCCCGTCGTCGGCACCCGCACCCAGAGCCAGGGCATCAACCTGAACCGCGACTACCTCCGCCAGGCCGCGCCCGAGATGCGCCTGCTCCAGCAGCACGTGTGCATCCCGTGGGCGCCCGATCTCACGATCGACAACCACGCGACGAACGGCTCGGTGCACCGGTTCCACATGACGGTCGACGTGCCGCACACCGTCGAGTCCGGCCGCGCCGAGCCGATCGCGATGATGCGCGACAGCCTCGTGCCCGACGTGATCGCCGCGGTGAAGAAGCGAGGCTTCGACAGCTGCTGGTACGGCAACTTCGTCGAGGACGAGCGCGTGCTGGACGCGGACGGCGAGGTCGACCCCGCCGCGCCGGTCGGGCTCGGCTGGATGACCTACCCGCACCATCCGCGGTTCGGCTCCAACTACCGCGGGCTCACGGGCCGGCTCGACCTCCTGCTCGAGTGCTACAGCTACCTGCCGTTCGAGGAGCGCGTGCAGACCGCCTCGGCCTGGCAGATCGAGACCCTCTCCTGGGCCGCCGCGCACGCGGACGCCATCCGCGAGGTCGTCGCCGCGAGCGCGCGGCCGCCGGCCCGCGTCGCGGTCCGCTACCGGCTCGAGCCGACCGGGACCCCGATCGACATCCTCACGCGCAGCCCGCGGACGTTCGACGGCGCGCCCGTCACGCTGCGGCTCCCGCACCATGCTCGCTTCGTCGGGACCACCGTGGTGGACCGGCCGCGGGCCTACCTGGTGCCGCCGGCCATCGCCGAGGCCCTGCGCCGGCACGGGCTCCGCGTGACGCCGGCCGAGGGCGTCCACGACGTCGAGGTCGCCCAGGTGGCGTCGCTGGGCGCCGAGGGCGGCCGCGCGATCCTGGAGGCGGCCCGGGTCGGCGAGGTGGCCGTGCGGTGGCGCGAGGAGGCGCGGCGCGCCCCCGAGGGCTGGTCCCGCGTCGACACGGATCAGCCGCTCGGCGCGATCGCCGTGTACCTGTGCGAGCCCGAGAGCGACGACGGCGCGGTCGAGAACGGCCTCGTGGAGGTGCCCGCGATCGACGACGAGCACCCGGCGTGGCGGGTCCGGTGAGCAAGGACCATCATCTGCAGCGGCCGAGCGCTGCGCTAGAGCGACAAACGGGTTGAAACCCCCGAAAAAAAGCAGGAATTTCACAGGGAGGCGAGGTGGCGGCGAGCGAGAGACGGCGAGAGGGAGAGATTCTTTTTCTTCTTCCTCCCCGCCTCCCCGCCGCCCTGTGAAAATTCTCCGGGTTTCAACATGATTGGTGTTCTAGAACCTCGCCGCTGGCCCCAGGAGAGCGCATGAAGGACCAGATCCCCGGCTTTCTGTTCATCGACCACCTCGCCATCGCCGTGCCTGCCGGGCAGCTCGAGGCGCAGGTGAACGCGTACGAGCTGCTCGGCTTCCGCGAGGTGCACCGGGAGGAGGTCCGGGGCACGGACCAGGTCCGCGAGGTGCTGCTCCGCATCGGCGACAGCGAGAACCTCATCCAGCTCCTCGAGCCCCTCTCGCCCGACTCTCCCGTCCAGAAGCTCATCGACAAGAACGGCGGCCGCGGGGGCTTCGCCCACGTCGCCTACCGGGTCCGCGACGTGCAGGTCGCCTTCGACGAGCTCAAGGCGAGGGGCTTTCGCATCATCGACGCGGCGCCGCGGCCCGGCTCCCGGGGGACGACGATCTTCTTCCTGCACCCGAGGTCGCGCGACGACGCGCCGTTCGGCCATCTCATCGAGGTCGTGCAGTCCAATGAATCCCATGAATGAGAAGCTCTTCGCGGAGTTCGCGCCGGTCGCGCTCGGGGCCTGGAAGCAGGCGCTGGAGCGGGATCTCAAGGGAAAGACCGCCGAGGATCTCGCCTGGGCGAGCGCCGAGGGGCTCCTCGTGCCGCCGCTCTTCGCGTCGGACAGCCCCGCGCTCCCGCCGGCGGAGGGCGGCCCGCTCGTGGCCTCGCTCGTGGCCGAGCTCCGGGGCGGCGCGCCGGAGCTGCGCTTCACGGTGGGGTGCAGCTACTTCCTCGAGATCGCCCGCCTCCGCGCCGCGCGCCTGCTGGCCGAGCGCCTGCGGCCGGGCGCCACCCTCACCGCCATCGTCCCGTCGGCGGCCGTGCCCGGCGACGAGCCGCACAAGAACCTCCTCCGCGGCATCGTCGCCATGATGGCGGCCCTGGCCGGCGGCGCGGACGACCTCGTGATCGCCCCGCCCGAGCGCCTGCTCGGCAACGCCCGGGTCATCCTCCGCGAGGAGGCCCGCTTCGACGCCGCCGAGAGCCCCGCGGCCGGCTCCTGGTACATCGAGCAGCTCACGCGCAGCCTCGCGCGCTCGGCCCTGCGGCAGCTCGACGAGGCGGCGGAGCTCCCCGAGCCGGGCGAGGCGCCGTCCGCCGACTCCGCGCCTCCCGAGCACGTCGGGTTCTCGGCCGGCATTCCGCCGTTCCTGCGCGGGCCGTATACGAGCATGTACGTGGTCCGCCCGTGGACCATCCGCCAGTACGCCGGGTACTCCACCGCCGAGGAGTCGAACGCGTTCTACCGGCGCAATCTGGCCGCCGGGCAGACCGGCCTCTCGGTCGCCTTCGACCTGGCGACCCACCGCGGCTACGACTCGGACCACCCGCGCGTCGTCGGCGACGTCGGGAAGGCCGGTGTGGCGATCGACACGGTCGAGGACATGAAGATCCTCTTCGACCAGATACCGCTCGACAGGATGAGCGTGTCGATGACGATGAACGGCGCCGTGCTCCCCATCATGGCGTTCTACATCGTCGCCGCCGAGGAGCAGGGCGTCAGGCCCGAGCTCCTCTCCGGGACCATCCAGAACGACATCCTCAAGGAGTTCATGGTCCGGAACACCTATATCTACCCGCCGGCACCGTCGATGAGGATCGTCGCCGACATCTTCCGCTATACCGCCGAGAAGACGCCCAGGTTCAACTCGATCAGCATCAGCGGCTATCACATGCAGGAGGCCGGCGCGACAGCCGAGCTGGAGCTCGCTTACACGCTCGCCGACGGCCTCGAGTACCTGCGCACCGGGATCGCGTCGGGCATGGATATCGACGAGTTCGCCGGGCGGTTCTCGTTCTTCTTCGGGATCGGCATGGACCACTTCACCGAGATCGCCAAGCTGCGCGCGGCGCGGCTCCTCTGGGCGAAGATCGTGAAGGGCTTCCACCCGAAGAACCCGAGGACCATGGCGCTGCGCACCCACTGCCAGACCTCGGGCTGGAGCCTCACCGAGCAGGACCCGTACAACAACATCACGCGCACGGCCATCGAGGCGCTCGCGGCCGTGCTCGGCGGCACCCAGTCGCTGCACACGAACGCCCTCGACGAGGCGCTGGCGCTCCCCTCGGACTCCTCGGCCAAGGTCGCGCGGGACACGCAGCTCCTGCTGCAGGGCGAGACCGATGTCTGCCGGGTCATCGACCCGTGGGGCGGCTCCCACCACGTCGAGCGCCTCACCGACCGGCTGGCGCGACGAGCGTGGCAGTTCATCCAGGAGGTGGAGTCGCTCGGCGGCATGGTCAAGGCCATCGAGAACGGCCTGCCCAAGCTGCGCATCGAGGAGGCGGCGGCCCGCAAGCAGGCCCGCATCGACGCGGGCCGCGACGTCATCGTCGGCGTGAACGCGTACAGGCTGGAGCGAGAGGCGCCGCTCGAGCTGCGCGAGGTCGACAACACAGCGGTTCGCGAGACGCAGGTCGCGCGGCTCCGCGCCGTGAAGGCCGCCCGCGACGAGTCCGCCGTGGGCGAGTCGCTCGCCGCGCTCACCCGCTCCGCCGAGACAGGCGAGGGGAACCTGCTCGAGCTCGCGGCCCTGGCGGCGCGCCGCCGCGCGACCCTCGGCGAGATCTCCGACGCGCTCGAGCGCGTCTTCGGCCGCTACGAGGCCCCGGTGCGCACGGTCAGCGGCGTCTACGGCGCGGAGATCCGCGAGGCGGGGGCCGCCCGCGACGTGGAGGCGCTCGCCCGCGAGTTCGCCGCGCTCGAGGGCCGCCGCCCGCGCATCCTGGTCGCCAAGATGGGCCAGGACGGCCACGACCGGGGCATGAAGGTGATCGCCACCGCCTTTGCCGATCTCGGCTTCGACGTCGATATAGGCCCGCTCTTCCAGACTCCGGAGGAGGTGGCCCGCCACGCCGTCGAGAACGACGTCCACGTGGTCGGCATCTCGTCGCTCGCGGGGGGCCACAAGACCCTCGTGCCGCAGCTGATCGAGGCGCTCGGGGAGGCCGGCCGCGGGGACATCCTCGTCGTGGCGGGCGGCGTGATCCCCCCGCAGGACTACCGCTATCTCGAGGAGCGCGGCGTCGCCGGCGTCTTCGGCCCGGGGACGGTCATCCCGGACGCCGCGGCGCGGATCGTCCGCACGCTGATCGAGCGGCTTTCCGCGCAGGAGGCTCGCCAGGGTTGAAGCCGAGCCCGAGGCAGCTCGTCGACGGTCTCCTCGCGGGCGACCGCGCGGCGCTCGCGCGCGCCATCACGCTGGCCGAGAGCTCGCTCCCCCGCCACCAGGCGCTCGCCGAGGAGGTCCTGGAGCTCTGCTTGCCTCACAGCGGCGGCGCCGTGCGGCTCGGCATCACCGGCGTCCCCGGCGTCGGCAAGAGCACGTTCGTCGACGCCCTCGGCGTTCACCTCGTGCGCGAGCGGGCGGAGACGGTCGCCGTGCTCGCTGTCGATCCCAGCAGCCCTGTTCACGGCGGGAGCATCCTCGGCGACAAGACCCGGATGCCGCGGCTGGCCAGCGATCCGCGCGCCTTCATCCGCCCCTCGCCGTCGGGCGGCTCGCTCGGCGGCGTGGCGCGGGCCACGCGCCAGGCCGTCCTGCTCTGCGAGGCGGCCGGGTACCGCAACATCCTTGTCGAGACCGTCGGTGTGGGCCAGTCCGAGGTCGCGGTCGCCGACATGACGGACTGCTTCCTGCTCCTGATGCTCCCGGGGGCAGGGGACGAGCTGCAGGGCGTGAAGCGGGGGATCATGGAGGTCGTCGACCTCGTGATCATCAACAAGGCCGACGGCGACAACGCCGACAGGGCCGCGCGGTCGCGCCGCGATCATGAGAACGCGCTGCACCTGTTCCCGCCGGCGCCTCACGGCTGGACGCCGGTCGTCGACGTCTGCTCGGCCCAGGAGAACCGCGGCGTCCGGGAAGCGTGGGAGATCGTGCTGCGCCACCGCGCGCACATGCAGGCCGGCGGCTGGCTCGGGCGCCGCCGGGCCGCGCAGTCCCGCCGCTGGCTGTACGAGCTCATCGAGGGGCAGCTGCGCGAGACGTTCCTGCGCAGCGCCGCCGTGCGCGAGCGGATGCCCGCGATGGAGGGCCTCGTCGAGGCCGGCTCGCTGAGCCCGCTGCGCGCCGCGCGAGAGCTGCTCGACGCCTGGGAGCCGGTAGCCTCCCGGGAGAATTGAAATTCAGACCGGAGGCTGCCGACAGCCTCCCGGGAGAATTGAAATTCAGACCGGAGGCTGCCGACAGCCTCCCGGGAGAACTGAAATTCAGACCGGAGGCTGCCGCGAACCTGCCGGGAGAATCGAAACTCAGACCGGAGGCTGCCGCGAACCTGCCGGGAGAATTGAAATTCAGACCGGAGGCTGCCGCGAGGTAGTGGGGTCATTTGACCGAAAGTGGGGTCATTTGACTCCGCGGCTCGCGTGAGCGGGTAGGTTCGGCCGGAAGAAGTGCAGCCCGCGACGACGGCAATCGTCCGGGCTGCGTGGTCCGACATCCGCTCACACGGAGCCGAACAAATGCAGTTATACCTGATCCCGCCCGAGATCGGGCAAGGGAGCGGTGCGCCCGCGCGCCGCCCATACCGCCGAAGCCCCTCCCTCTCTCTCGCCCCTGACGAGACGCGACGGCTGCCCGCCGCCCTGCGCGGCATCAAGGCTCGCCTGGGCACCTGGCGCGACGTCAGCGCCGCGATGGGCGGCGTCAACACCCGCACGCTGTACCGCGTCGCCTGCGGTGCCGAGCGCGGATCGCCCGCGCTGGTGCTGCTCACCGCACGCGTCGCTGGGACGAGCGTCGAGCGCCTCTTGTCGCCCGGCGTGGTGGACGCCAGCCGCTGCGCCCACTGCGGGAGGTCTGGGTGAAGCCCCGGCGGAAGGGGGCGAAGAGCCAGCCGACCGCGCGACACCCCAGGAAGAAGCCGACGATGGAGGCGATCCTCGCGGAGCGCGGCATCGTCCTGGCGACGCTCGCCGGCATCCCGAAGCGCGATCGCCGCGACGTGGAGGCCGAGGTGTTGCTCAACGTCTGGAACGCCGTCCGCCGTGGGCTCTACAGACCAGACCCGCGGGACAAGCCTAGGGACGCGCTCCGCAAGTGGCTTCACGGCATCGCGTGGCGCCTCGCCTCGCACTACGTCCACAGCGCGTACGTGCGCCGCGCCGTGCTCCACCCGTCGCCGCTCGGGTTGCTGCGCGAGCCCGTCGGCATCGACTTGCACGCCCAGATCGAGGCGCGCGAGGTACTGGACGCCATGACCGAGCTCCCGCCCTGGCAGCTGGAGGCGTTGCTCTCCGTCGATGACCCGGAGTCGCTCGTCGCGTACGCCAAGCGGCGCCGGATGAACCCGAGCACCGCGGCGTCCAGGCTTCGCATCGCGCGGGAGGCGCTCGCCCTGCGGCTCCGGAGGTGGCGGCGCCGAGCATAGGATGCTGGACGGTGGCCTACTGCGTTTTCTCCGGCAGACGTTTAGCATCATCCACCTGTCTCGCCCTGCGAGCCCGCTCTTGCGCCTGCCTAATCTCAAGTTGCCCAAGCAGCTTCATCTGAACTGCGCCAACAACCTGCCAGCACTCGCGCACGGTAAGGCACGAGAAGCCGAACAGGAGCGCTCTGCCCACCACGCGGGCCCATGCGGGCGCCCATGCCACCAATGCATTGTTGAAGAGGCCAGCTGCAGCCAGTGCCCACGCTGTGGTGCACGCTAGAATCACGAGCACTGCGGCCTGATATTGCAGCGCCCACATCCTGAAGCTCTCGTAGCTGCCGTCTTCCCCGGCTCCAGCTTTCTGGAGTTCCGCTGTCTGCAGCAGAGCACCAGCGTTCCCAGACCATGCGACTGCAAGTCCCACTAGTATGGCAACGAACGGGACGCTAGAAGGCACAGCCGCATCCGATAGCCTACCTGGGATCGCAAGGGCCAGCAGTACGCCGATAGCACCATGAACAACGAGCCACCTGTCGCGGAACGTTCTGGCTCCGGACGACCAGAACCATGGCCAGAACGAGTTTCTTGCGATCAGTTCCGCCTGCGCCTTCTGAATGCGCAGCTCTCGCGAAAGCTTACTATCGCTCATCGCTGCTCACGCCAACCTTCACAACTATTTTCTCCTGATCGGCGACGGTCCTCACTTCCTGAATGGTCTTCCCTCCAGATCGGATGTCCTTATAGAATAACCTGGCCACATTTAGAAGCTTTTTACCATTCTCGATCGTGTTGTCAATGCGCTGGCCGAGTGAAATGTGCTCGTCTGCCAGGGTATGACGCGTGACCTTCTTTGACTCCGGGCTCTCTCGCAAAAATGCGGTCGCGTCCCGTCCTAGCGCCGCAGCCTCGCTAACAGCTTCCTCCATGACGCTGTTAGGTGTCATCTCACCTTTCCACTTGATTTCAGCCTCGCGGCCGCCCATGTCTTCCAACGACTCGGCGACGCTTCTGTAAAAGTTGGAAGCGTCCCATGGGTTAGGGCGTCTTGTTGTCACCGACAGGTTAGTGACGCGATATGCGCTACGTATCTTGCGCAGGAAGGACCCTGGCTCCTTCATCGGAGCCACCTCGAACTCTACCTTCAGCTTGCCGGCGGTCTCCGAGCGATTCAGCGCCGTCGCCAGGCTGTTACCGAGACCTTTGACCGTCGGAGACAGCTGAGACTTGAAGGCGATGGCACTGACCTGAAACTGAACATCGATGAACACGTGCGTGTTGAGGACCGTGCTGTCCTCGCGATCGTGGAACTGCCCAGCAGTATCCATCGCCGTTAAAACAACTCGCACGCGTCGCCCCAGTCTCAGGTGATACCCGTTGCTGTCCACGACTGAAGGCTTCGTAAGAAACCATCTGGTGTCGTCGTTCGCCGCTGCATCAGGCTGGGCCTCGATTGTGCGGCGCAGCAGTTCTGTACGGTCGCTGGTCTCCCGGAAGTTGAAAAGATCGAGCTGCGTCGATGGATGTACCGTTATACGGTACAAGTAGAAATTGAACGTGTCATCGGTCACCGTTGTATCCTCGCTGTCGCCAGCCGCGCCGTACGTCGGCCATGCGGCGCCCAGGTTACCAGGGGACACCGCGGGAGACGCAAGCGGACGACGGTCTGCGTCGTACCGCCATGCGGTACAGGTGCGGCGTCGCAGAGCTAGGACATACCCCGTCCTGTCGGCATCTACCCCGAGCCCTTCCGAGCGGTTTTCCTCGGCAAAAACGCTATAATCGAAGGACCCTAGACGAAAGCGCCCCGCCTCGGCTGGAACCCGAGACGGGGCTGCGAAACATCCGGCGGTGGCCCGCCGAACGCGCATCGCACCGCGAGCATGCGGCCACCTACGGGGGAAGGCAAGGGTCCCGTGGCGAACGTGCTCCCACGCGAGCGGCAGCTTGCCGTGCTCGCGGCCTTGGTGGACGGCAACAGCGAGCGCGCAGCCGAGCGCATGACCGGCGTCGAGCGGAAGACGATCCGCCGCTTCGCGCTCCGCGTCGGCGTCGCCGCGCAGAGCCTCCACAACACGATGGCGCGCGATCTCTCGCTCTCGCTCATCGAGAGCGATGAAGTCTGGTCCTTCGTGAAGAAGAAGCAGTCGCGCGTGACGCCCGCGGAGCACGCGGCCGGCCTCGGTGAGGCGTACACGTTCACCGCGCTCGCGATGCCGAGCCGCTACGTCGTGACGTGGCACGTCGGCAAGCGCGACGAGACGAGCGCCGACGCGTTCATCAAGGATCTCCGCTCGCGGCTCGTCGTGATGCCGTCGATCACCTCCGACGGCTTCGCCGCCTACCCGGGCGCGATCGGCGCAAGCTTCGGTCCTGGCGTCGACTACGGCCAGGTCATCAAGCAGTTCTCGCGCGGCGGCCAGCGGGACGACGACCACCGCTACGAGCCGCCCCGCAACCCGTTCCTGACCCGGCGCGTGGTGTTCGGCGCTCCGAACATCGACGCCGCGACGACCGCGCACGTCGAGCGGAACAACGCCACCTTGCGGCACCACATCGGACGCATGAGGCGCCTGGTCTTGGCCTTCAGCAAAGACCCGGAGCACCATCGGGCGGCTGTCTCGCTCGGTCTGACGCACTACAACCTGTGCCTGATCGTGAAGACGACGCGCGTCACGCCCGCGATGGCGGCCGGGGTGACGAACCACATCTGGGAGCTCCCGGAGTTGCTCGACGCGCTGCTCTCCGTGCCCGAGACGCCAGCGCCGAGCGCGAAGCCGCTCGCCCCGCGCACGCCAGAGGGCACCGCGCGCGAGCTGCCCGGCGGCAGGGGCTTCCTGCGCGTGGTCCAGGGCGGCGCCGCGCCGAGCCCACCCGCTGCTCCTGTTCCACCTCCGCCCGCTCCCGTGCCCATCGCTGCGACCCCGAGCGCCCCCGCCCCCGACCCCGTCGAGCCGACCGGCCAGCTCGATCTGCTCTCCTGGCGCCCGAAGCCCCGGAAGCCGGTGCAGCTCAGCCTGTTCGGCGAATGGGGCGAATAGCAGCGGCTTGGGTGCGTGGACCGGCGCACCGGGCATCGGCGTGGTAAGCGCTGCGCCATGAGCATTTGGCACAACGTTCGCGTGGACGTAGTTGGAACCGACCATGCTGCACTGATAGAAGCCTGCGAGGCGGGCGGCGTCGGCGATGTGGTGGTCAGGCAAGGCCGTCATGGGTTGGTCGCCGAGGGCGAGGTCAGGAACGTAACGAAGCCCCAAGAAACGTCGGTAAAGATCGCGGAAAAGGTCCGCGAGCGGTTTCCCGGCGTTGAGGCACGCGTCCGTATCTACAAGCCGGTGGAGAAGCCCCTTGCTGAGATCGGCGTGATGCAGGACGGCAAGTTGGAGCCGGCAAGGCCGTAGGCGATCAGGCACAAGCACTGCGGCCTCCCCCCCCAAGTGGATGCCTCCCCAGCTCTTGCTCCGCCCGCCGACCCGACGGCGGAATAGTGGGGTTGTTTGCGCCCACAAGAGTGGGGTCGTTTCAAGTAGAGTGGGGTAAGTACCCCACCACCTGCCGCGAACCTGCCGGGAGAATCGAAATTCTGCCTGATCGGAGCCCTCCTCTGGCACCGAGCACACGACTGGCACCGAGCGCGCGACCTCGGTAGGCTGCGCACCTCTGGCGCAGAAGGGTATTTGCACAAGATGAAGAAGATCGACCTGGCTCAGGCCCCTGTCCGCGTTGGCACCGCGTATCCACCGCCGTATGACGCCCAGTGCCGCGAGCGGAAGCGCTTGCGGCTCGGCATGGCGGCGGGATTGAAGCAGCTCGGCGTCAACATGCTGCGCCTGCCCCCCGGCCAGTGGTCGAGCCAGCGGCACTGGCATCACGCGAGCGAAGAGTTCGTCATGGTGCTGGAAGGCGAGGTGGTGCTGGTCACGGACGCGGGCGAAGAGGTGCTGCGCGCGGGGGACTGCGCCGGGTTTCGCGCGGGGGATCCCGACGCTCACCACCTGCAGAACCGCTCGGACCGAGAGGCCGTCGTGCTCGAGGTGGGAACGAACCCCCCGAACGATGTGGCCGAGTACCCCGACATCGACCTGCGAGCCCTGCCCGACGGCTACGTCCACAAGGACGGGACACCCTACGGAGCCAAGTGAGGCCTGCCCACGTGGATCTCCCGGCCAGCGCGGCCTAGGGTTCGCCCATGCGCGACGTCTGCTGGCGCTGCCGGCGCCCCCGTCCGGTCTGTTATTGCGCGCTCCTGCCCTCGCTGCCGACGCGGACCCGGGTCGTGCTCCTCCAGCACCCGCGCGAGCGGCGGGTGGGCATCGGCACCGCGCGCATGACGCACCTGTCGCTGCCCAACTCCGAGCTGCACGAGGGGGTGATCTTCGAGGAGGACGCGCGGATCATCGCGCTCGCCAGCGATCCGACGACCGCCGTGCTCTTCCCCGGGGGCGACGCCGACCCGGCGGGCGGCCCGCCAGTGCGGTCGCTCATCGTGGTCGACGGCACGTGGTGGCAGGCGAGGAAGATGCTCGCGCTGAACCCGCGCCTGGCCTCGGTGCGCCGCATCGGCGTGACGCCGCGGGCGCCGGGCAACTACCGCATCCGCAAGGAGCCGCGGCCCGAGTGCCTCGCCACGGTCGAGGCCGTGGCCAGCGCGCTGGCCGCGCTCGAGGAAGAGCCCGCGCGCTTCGACGCGATGCTGCGGGCCTTCGAGTTCATGGTCGACCGGCAGATCGCGTACCAGGCGACGAGCGACGCCCCGCGACGGCGGCGGCGCGCGCAGGCCATCTCGCCGCTGTCGCCGCTGCGCCCCTACCTCGCGGCGCCCTCGAGGGTGGTGCTCGTCGACGGCGGGGCCAACTCCGGGTGGCCGGCGGGGGCCGGCGCCGAGGGGCCACTGGTAGCCGGCGCCGAGGGGCCACCGGTAGCCGGCGCCGAGGGGCCAGCGGAGGCGGGCGCGGCCGGGCCCCGGTCCGAGCTCGTGCACCTCGTCGCCTGCCGCCCGTCGGGCGAGCGCTTCGAGGCCTTCCTCCGCCCCCGGCGGCCGCTGGGCCCCAGCGTCGCGCACCAGCTCGAGGTGCCCGAGCGTCGCCTGCTCGACGGCGAGGAAGCGGGCGCGGCCCTGGCCCGTTTCCGCGCGTTCGTTGGCCACGACAGCGTGCTCGGCGCCTGGGGCTCGTTCACGGTCGACCTGCTCGCGCAGGAGGGCCCCTGGCGGCCGCCGTCCCTCGACCTGCGCTACCTCTGCGCGCGGCACCTGCGGCGGCGGCCCGGCGGCATCGCCAGCGGGGCGCAGGCGCTCCTGGCCGGGGACCCGGCGCCGCGCGGGAGCGGGCGCGCCGGGCGCACGCTGGGCTGGCTCGAGGTCGTCCTCGCGCGCCTCCTCGACATCGCGGCCGAATGAGGAGGTTGCGGCGCGGGGCGCTGCATGAGACCCTCCGGCCGTGAAGTCCATCCGGTTCCGCTGAGCTCGGCATCCTCGCCCTCCGTGTAGACCTCGGCCCTGCCGGGGATACGTGGCGAGCGCGCGGGTGCCTGTCCGTGCTCCGTCTTCCCTCGTTGTCTCGAGTTCCCTCGAAACGTGGAAGACCGGGGTGCGTCGACTCACGCCCGGCAGCCTGGAGGGAGCACGCCACGCACGTCGGGTCGGTCGTGAGCTCGCGCCGCGAGTCTTCCCCCCAGCCACGCGCGCTGCCCTGACGGCGGCGCGCGAAGAGGCTCGCATCATGACCGAACGCAACGAAACCTCGTCCACGGGTCCTTCTTCCTTCGCGCCGATCGAGTCCGCCGGCGCGCTCCTCGATGCGGCGCGCCGCGCGGGGCTCCGGCTCACCACGTCCCACGCCGACTTCGACCAGAGCGGGCTCGACTTCCTCGTCGTGCACGCCCACGACGAGGAAGGCGTGCCGTGGGTCGTGCGCACGCCGCGCCGGCGCGCGGTGGTCGAGTCGGCCCGCGTGGAGGCGCGCGTGCTGGCCCTCGTGCGCAAGCACCTGCCGGTGGCCGTGCCCGACTGGCGCGTGCACACCGACGAGGTGATCGCCTATCCGCGGCTCGGCGACGTGCCCGCGGTGACCGTCGATCCCGAGGCGGGGGTGCGCTGGAACCGCGTCGATCCGGCGGCGCCCTCGGCGGCGTTCATCGCGTCGATGGCGGAGGCCCTGGCGGCGCTGCAGCGCATCGACGCGGCGGAGGCCGAGGCGGCGGGCGTCCCCGTGAAGTCGATCGGCGACGAGCGCCAGACCGTCGCGCGCGCCATGGACGAGACGCGCGCCGTGCTGGCGCCGCCGGACGCGCTGTGGGCGCGCTGGCAGCGCTGGCTCGCGAACGACGCCATCTGGCCGCGCCACCTGGCCCTGGTGCACGGCGACCTCCACCCCGGGCACATGCTCGTCGCCGAGGGCGGTCGGCTCACCGGGATCCTCGACTGGACCGAGGCCCACCTCGGCGACCCCGCGAACGACTTCTCGCTCTTCGCCGGCGCCTTCGGCAAGGGGGTGCTCGACGAGCTCATCGGGCGCTTCGAGGCGGCCGGCGGCGCCACGTGGCCCGGCCTCGCGGCCCACGCCGCCGAGCGCTGGGCGGCGTGGCCCTCGCTGGCGGCGAAGTGGGGCGTCGACACGAGCAACGAGGGCGTCATCGAGCACGCGCGCAGCATGCTCGCCGGGATCGCGGCCGAGGGCGGCTGACCGCCGGCGCGCGCGACGCCCATCGCATCACGGGCGTCGCGCGCGCCGAGGGCACGGCCGAGCGCGGGCTTGGGGATCGCCCCCCGCTCGCCGGCTCGGCGACCCACGTTGCGATCCGCCCCCGCCCGCTGGACCGGCGACCCACGTTGCGATCCGCCCCCGCCCGCTGGACCGGCGACCCACGTCGCGCTCCGCCCCCCGCTCGCCTGCTCGGCGACCCACGTCGCGCTCCGCCCCCGCCCGCGGGACCGGCGGCCCACGTCGCGATCCGCCGACCACGTCATGACGCATTGCGTTGTGCGGCCACGCGTATTCAGCCGCTGCGGCCCTGGGTAGCCTCCTGTCATGAGCGGAGGACACGGCGCGGACGTCGGCGCGGCGGATCGCGCGCTCGTGCTCATGCTGCTGGGCACGGTCCTCCTCGTGTCGCCGGCGCGCCTGCTCTGGGCCCGCGGCCTGCTCGCGGTGGTGGCCGTCTTCGCGGTGTGGCTCGCGCTGATCGTGTTCGCCGCGCTCGCGACGCGCTCCGACCGCGCCGACGTCGATCGCGCCACGCCCGACCGCGGCGATGCCGCCCGCGGCGACGGCGGCCGCGCCGACCGAGAGCTCCCGCCGTGATCGACGTCGGCGTCCTCCTGTTCGCCACGGTGGCCTGGCTCGGCGTGCTCGCCGCGCTCGCGCTCGCCGCGCAGCGCGCGTGGATCCCCCGCGCCCTCGCGCGGCACCCGCTCGTCTTCGCCCTCTCGCTCGGCGTCTACGCCTCGTCGTGGACGTACTACGGCGGCGTCGGCTTCGCGCAGCGCCACGGGCTCGTCTTCCTCGCGGTCTACCTGGGCCCGACGCTCGCGTGCATCGCCACGCCGCTCCTCTGGTCGCGCGTCCTCCACATCACGCGCGAGCAGCGCCTCTCCTCGCTCGCCGACCTGCTCGCGTTCCGGTTCCAGAGCCCCGCCGCGGGGGCGCTCACCGCCGCCTTCTCCCTCGTCGCCAGCGTCCCCTACATCGCGCAGCAGTTCCGCGCGACCGAGCAGTCGGTCCGCGTGCTCTCGGGGCCGGGGCACGAGGAGGCCGTCGGCGCCATCTTCTGCGTGCTGCTCGCCCTCTTCACGGCCTTCTTCGGCGCCCGCCCCTCCGCCGGGCAGAGGCGAGAAGACGGCCTCGCGGCGGCGGTCGCGTTCGAGTCGGCCGCGAAGCTCGCCGTGCTCGCGGCCGTGGGCCTGCTCGCCGTGCTCGGGGTGTTCGGCGGGGCGGGCGGGCTCGCGGGCTGGCTCCGCGATCACGCCGCCGACGTCGAGGCGCTCGGCCGCCCCGTGCGGGAGGACAGCGGCTGGACCTCGATGCTCGTCATCAGCTTCGCCGCGGCCTTCCTGCTGCCGCGGCAGTGGCACATGGCCTTCGCCAGCGGCGCCGGGGACCGCGCCCTCGCCAGGGCGGCCTGGGCCTTCCCGCTGTTCCTGCTCGCGCTCAACCTGCCCGTGCTGCCCGTCCTCTGGGCCGGGACCCGCCTCGCCCCGGCGGAGCCGGCCGACAGCTACGTGCTGCTCGTGCCGCAGCTGCTCGGCCACGGCTGGCTCGCGCTCGCCGCCTTCATCGGCGGCATCTCCGCGGCGAGCGCCATGGCCATGGTCACGGCCGTCGCCCTCGCGAGCGACAGCGCGACGCACCTGCTCCTGCCGCTCGCCCGCAGGACCCTGCGCCGCAACGTCTACGCGCGCGTGCTCTGGCTCCGGCGCGGCCTCCTGACCGCCATCCTCGTCGGCGGGTGGCTCTTCCACCGCGCGCAGCAGCACCGCGGGCTGCTCGTCGAGAGCGGCATCGTGTCGTTCGTCGCGTTCGCGCAGTTCCTGCCGGGGCTCTTCGCCGCGCTCTTCTGGGAGCGCGCGACGCGCGCCGGGTTCATCGCCGGGCTCGCGGCCGGCATCGCGACCTGGACGGCCACGTGCCTCGCGCCGCTCCTGCCCGAGATGACCGGGCTCGATCCGGCGTGGCTCGAGCTCCTGCGCGCGGGCCTCGACCCCGCGGACCCCGCGGCGCACGCGGCGCGCGCCATGAGCGCGAGGGCGCTCGACACCTGGTCGCTGCCGACGTTCGCGTCCCTCGCCGTCAACGGCGCGACGCTCGGGCTCGTCTCGCTCCTGCGCCCGCCGGCCAAGGAGGAGCGCGAGGCGGCGCGCCTGTGCACGCGCCGCGAGATCGGCCCGTCGGTGGAGCGCGCGACGGTGCCCGCGAGCGTGGGCGCGCTGGAGGAGCGGCTCGCGCGCCTCCTCGGCCGCGAGGCGGCCGGCATCGAGGTGACGCGCGCGCGGATCGAGCTCGACATCCCGCGCGACGAGACGCGGCCGACGGAGCTCCACGCGCTCCAGGAGCGCCTGCACCGCAACCTGTCGCCGCTCGTCGGTCCGGTGCTCGCGAGGACGGCCGCGGAGGAGGCCCACGCCCCCGCCGCGGCGCCGCGTCGAGAGGCGAGCGGCGCGCTCACCGAGGAGCTCCGGTGGCTGGAGCGGCGCCTCGCGCGGGGCGAGACCACGCTCGTCGGGGCGGCGAGGGAGCTCGACCTTCTGCGGCGGTGGCTCCGCTCGGTGCTCGCGCAGCTCCCGCTCGGGGTCTGCGCCGTGGGGGCCGACGGCGCGATCAGCCTCGTGAACCGGCGCTTCGAGGCGCTCGTCGGCGCCGAGGAGCGCGACCTCGTCGGGGCGCTGCTCGACCGGCTGCCGGCCCCGTTCGCGGAGCTGTTCGCCCGCGCCGCCAGCGCGGCCGCCGCCGGAGAGGCCGCCGCGGGCGCCGAGGAGATCGAGGCGCGCGTCGCGGGGCGCGTGCGCGCGCTGCGCGTGCACCGCGCCGCGCTCGACCCGCTCGACGCGCGGGCCGCCTCGGGGGGCGTGGTCCTGCTCGTGGAGGACCGCACCGAGCAGCGCGCGCTCGAGCGGCAGCTCGCCCACCGCGATCGCCTCGCGCAGCTCGGCCGCCTCGCCGCGGGCGTGGCGCACGAGGTCGGCAACCCGCTCACCGGCATCGCCTGCCTCGCGCAGAACCTCCGGGCCGAGGCCGAGAGCGACGAGCTCCGCGCGCGGGCGGGCCTCATCCTCGGCGAGGCGGCGCGCATCGAGGCCATCCTGCGATCGCTGCTCGACCACAGCCGCACCGGCGCCGTGCCGTCGCCCGGCGAGATCCCGCGGGCGCGGGTCGGGCGCGTGCCGATCGCCGAGGTGATCGCCGAGGCCGAGCGGCTGATCCGGTTCGACCGCGCGGCGCCGCGCGTCCAGGTGGAGCAGGCCTGCCCGGAGTCGCTCGTCGTCATCGGCGACCGGCGCGAGCTCGTGCAGGTCTTCGTCAACCTGCTCGCGAACGCCCGCGACGCCTCCGAGGCCGGCGCGACGGTCGCCGTCCGGGGGCGGATCGAGGCGGGCCAGATCGTCGTCGAGGTCGAGGACCACGGCAGCGGCATCCCGGAGGAGCTCCTCGCCGAGGTGCTCGAGCCGTTCGTGACGACGAAGCGCGACCCGAGCGGCACGGGGCTCGGCCTGCCGCTGTCGCGCTCGATCGTCCAGGATCACGGCGGGACGCTCTCGCTGCGGAGCGCGGTGGGGCAGGGGACGACGGTCATCGTCCGGCTCCCGCTCGCGGGCGCGGCGCGGCGCGGGGCCGAGGCGGAGCCATGAGCCGGATCCTGCTGGTCGAGGACGAGGTCGTCATCCGGGCGGAGCTCCGGCGGCTGCTCGAGCGCCACGGGCACGCCGTCGTCGAGGCGGGGTCGATCGCCGAGGCCGAGGCGGAGCACGACCTCTGCGCGTTCGATCTGGTGGTGGCCGACGTGCGCCTGCCCGGCGCGCCTGGCACGGAGCTCGTCGGCCGGTGCGGCGACGCGCCTGTCGTGCTGATGACGAGCTACGCCACGGTGAAGGCGGCCGTCGACGCGGTGAAGCGCGGCGCCGCGGATTACCTGTCGAAGCCGTTCGACCACGCCGAGCTCCTCGCCCTCGTCGACCACCACCTCGCCGCCGCGCGGCGCGCGCCGCCCGCGCCGCCCGCGCCGCCAGCGTCAGCGGACATCGCGCCGCGCGCGGCGCCGCCCGCGCTGCCCGCGCCAGCGGACGACGAGCTCGAGGGCATGATCGGCGGCTCGGCGGCCATGCGGGAGGTGTTCGCGCGGGTGCGCAGGGTAGCGCCGAGCGAGGCGACGCTGCTGGTGCTCGGCGAGAGCGGCACCGGCAAGGAGACGCTCGCCCGCGCCGTGCACCGGCTGAGCCCGCGGCGGCAGCTCCCGTTCGTCCCGGTCCACTGCGCGGCCATCCCCGAGGGGCTGATCGAGGCCGAGCTGTTCGGGTACGAGCGCGGCGCCTTCCCCGGCGCGCTCTCGGCGCGCGCCGGGCTGTGCGAGGCGGCGGAGGGCGGCACGCTCCTGCTCGACGAGATCGGCGAGCTGCCGGCGGCGGTCCAGGCGCGGCTCCTCCGCTTTCTGCAGACCGGCGAGGTGCGTCGCGTGGGCTCGGCGCGCGCCCGGCCCGTCGACGTCCGGCTCATCGCCACGACGAGCCGGGATCTCACGGCCATGGTGCGCGAGCGGTCGTTCCGGAGCGATCTCCACCTCCGGCTGCGGGTCCTCGAGATCCAGCTGCCGCCGCTGCGCGAGCGCCCCGGCGACGCGGTGCGCCTCGCGGGGTCGCTGCTCGAGCGGCGCGCGCTGGCGACGGGCCGGGCGCCCTTCACGCTGTCGCCGGAGGCGCGCGCCGCCATCGCGGCGGCGCCCTGGCCGGGCAACGTCCGGGAGCTGGAGAACACGGTCCACCGCGCCATGGTCCTCGCCGGGGGCAGCGAGATCGGCGTGGCCCAGCTCGGGCTCGACGCCCCGCTGTCGCCGCCAGCGCCCGCTCCGCCCGCGGCCGTGCTCGACGGAGTCCCGTCGTCCGACTCCCTCGAGGGCTATTTCCGCCGCTTCGTCCTCGAGCATCAGCACGAGCTGACCGAGACCGAGCTCGCCCGCCGCCTCGGCATCAGCCGCAAGGCCCTGTGGGAGCGCCGGCAGCGGCTCGGGATACCCCGGCCGCGCTCCTGAGCCGGCGGGGCGCTGCGCGAGGTGCGCGCGCCCGGGCCGGGACGGCGAGGCGAGGAGGCCTGCCGTTCGTCTACCGTTCGGCGGTGCCCGCGACTCGCCGCCTGGTGTTACCGATCGTAACGCGGCATCTCCGGACGAGGCCGCCTACGTGCTACCCCGACGACGGAACGGGTATTCTCCCGGCTCCTCGCGTGGTATTCGGATGATGGAGTTCAGCACGCGGCGAGCCGGGGGACTTGGTATCACTCAGCGTCAGCGCGCGCTCGCGCGCTGCCCGGCCCTCGCTCCTGGCGCGCCGCGGCTGCGACGCCGCCGCGCGGGAGGAGGGACGATGAAAGACACCGTAGCTCCTTCTCCACGGCTCGACGCCGGCCAGAGGCCTGCATCGAGCTGCTCGACAAGCGCTGCAACTCCTTACATCGAGGAATCCCTCCCATGGCACAGTCGTCTCCCGAAAGCCTTGCCGTGACCCCCGGCATCCGCGCCCACGACAGCGAGGGCGCGCGTGAGGTCGTCAGCAGCTCCACTCTCTGGAAGGTCATCTTCGCGTCCGCGGGCGGCACGATGATCGAGTGGTACGATTTCTATATCTTCGGGAGCCTCGCCGCGATCATCTCCACCCATTTCTTCCCGAAGGACAACCCGACAGCGGGCTTCCTGCTGACGCTGGGCACCTTCGCCACCGGCTTCGTCGTGCGCCCGTTCGGCGCGCTCGTGTTCGGGCGTGTCGGCGACATCGTGGGCCGGAAGTACGCGTTCCTCGTGACGCTGCTGCTCATGGGCGGAGCGACGGCGGTCATCGGCTTCCTGCCGACGTACGACACCATCGGCATCGCCGCCCCGATCGCGCTCGTCCTGATCCGCCTCGTGCAGGGCCTCGCGCTCGGCGGCGAGTACGGCGGCGCGGCGGTGTACGTCGCCGAGCACGCGCCCGACGAGAAGCGCGGCTTCTACACCTCGTTCATCCAGATCACGGCGACGCTCGGCCTGTTCGTCTCGCTGGCGGTGATCCTCGGGACCCGCCTCGCCATCGGCGAGGAGGACTTCAAGGAGTGGGGCTGGCGCGTCCCGTTCCTCCTCTCGGTCCTCCTCGTCGCCGTGTCCTTCTACGTGCGTACCCGCCTCAAGGAGTCGCCGATCTTCGCCAAGCTCAAGGCGCAGGGGAAGACGTCGGCCGCCCCCATCAAGGACAGCCTCGGCAACAAGCGCAACTGGAAGGTCATCCTGATCGCCCTGTTCGGCGCCACGGCGGGCCAGGGCGTTGTCTGGTACACGGGGCAGTTCTACGCCCTCTACTTCCTGCAGAACACGCTGAAGGTCCCCTTCATCACGGCCACGGTCATCGTCGCCGCCGCGCTCGCCCTCGGCATGCCGTTCTTCGTGTTCTTCGGCGCGCTCTCGGATCGCATCGGCCGCAAGAAGATCATGCTCGCGGGCAACCTGTGCGGCGCGATCGGGTTCTTCCCGGTGTTCTGGGCGATGAAGCAGAACGCGGACAGCCCGGTCGCGCTCACCGCGCTCGTGCTCGTGCTCGTGCTCTTCGTCACGATGGTCTACGGCCCGATCGCGGCCTACCTCGTCGAGGCCTTCCCCGCGAAGGTGCGCTACACGTCGCTGTCGATCCCGTACCACATCGGCAACGGCGTGTTCGGCGGGCTCTTGCCGCTCATCGCCTCCTCGGTGACCGTCGCGACCGGCAACATCTACGCCGGCCTGCTCTACCCCATCACGGTGGCGCTCATCACCGTGGTCGTCGGCGGCATCTTCCTGAAGGAGCGCAGCGACGTGCGCCTCTGGGACGAGATCGACCGCGCCGCTTGACGGCCGGGGGGGCGACCCCTCGTCGATCGCGGCGGCTCCACGGGCCGCCGCTCCAGGCCAGCTGGATCAGAGCGCGCTCCCCCGGGACTGCCGAGGGAGCGCGCGTCCGTTTACGGGCCAGGGCGAGCGCGCGGCTAACTTCGCGCTGCGCGCCTTGCGCGATGCCGGCCCCGGGCATCGAACACAATCCAACTCTTGAGCTGGCTCCGCCCTGGAGCAAGCACATGGCCGGACAGGCGAACACGCTCAGTCCGTCTGCCACTCTCCGTCTGACCTCGACGCCTCCCGCCTTCACGCGCGCACGATGGGGATGTTGATTACATCCAGCGACAATCCCCCTTGATTCTTTACCTTGCTGATGGATCGACGCCTGTTCGATTCAGCATGCGTCGTGATCGGAGGTCCGCTGGCCGGGAATACAGCCTGAGCCCACCGTGTCACGCGCTTCATCCTCTGCGCGGTGGCTTGAGCGCCTCGCCGCGAGGACACGCGGCTTAACTTTTCGCTTCAAGGAGAAACTTCATGCGTCTTACCCGCTTACTGAGCTACTGCTCGGTCTCGATCGCTTGCGGCCTCATCGCCTGCAGCGGAGCGCCTTCCGACGACGAAGAGATCGTGTCGCTGGAGAACGAGCTGAGCAGCGGCGACGGGACGATGTCGGCGGAGCTCACGTTGCAGTCGCAGTGGTCGACGGGGTACTGCGCGAACGTGACCGTGAAGAACACGAGCACCAGCCTGACCACGGCCTGGGGGATGGTCGTCGCGCTCAACGGCTCCACGATGAGCAACGCGTGGGGCGCGCGGGTCACGCCGTCGGGCGGACAGCTGAGCGCGGTCAACGAGACCTACAACGGCTCGCTGAACGCGGGCGCGTCGACGAGCTGGGGCTTCTGCGCGAACGGCGCCGGGAGGCCTGCGCTCACGTCGGTCAACGGCAGCGGGACCGGCAGCTCCACGTCGACCTCGAGCTCCAGCAGCGCTTCGAGCAGCTCCAGCAGCGCTTCGAGCAGCTCCAGCAGCGCTTCGAGCAGCTCCAGCAGCAGCTCCTCGGCCAGCTCTGGCGCGGGCGGGGCAGGCGGCGCGGGCGGGGCAGGCGGCGCGGGCGGCGGCGGCGCTGGTGGCGGCGGCGGGGGCGGCGGCGGGGGCGGCGGGGGAACGACGGGCCCTGCCTGGACCTGGTCCGGGATCATCGGCACGGGTCAGAGCCTCTCCGTCGGAGCGCAGGCCACGCCGGTCAGGGCGACCACCCAGCGCTACCACAACCTCAAGCTCTCGCTGGGCAGCGCCAGCGTGCCCCCGTGGGACACGAACAACAGGTCGCTCTCCATGGTGCCGCTGGTCGAGCCCATCCGCTCGATGGCCACCGGCTACCCGAGCGCGTATCCGCGCAACATCTATGGCGAGTCGCCGCACACGGCCATGGGCGACCAGATCACGACGCTGGCGCAGGCCGCGACGGGCGGCGATCTCATCAGCGTACACACGGTCGTCGGCGAGAGCGGACAGGCCATGTCGGTCATCAAGAAGGGCGCCTCCGACACCGGCACCACGGGGCGGGCCTACGCGGCGTCGCTGTTCGAGGCCGGCGCGATCACCCGCCTCGCCAGCGCGCAGGGCAAGACGTACGGCGTCGGGGCGATCGTGATCACCCACGGAGAGTCCGACGCCGGCAGCTCGACCTACAAGAACGACCTCATCCAGCTCTGGCGCGACTACAACAGCGATCTCAAGCCGCTGACGGGGCAGACCCAGGCGATCCCGATGTTCGTGTCGCAGCAGCACGCGTATCCGAGCGGCTCGAACCAGCGGTCGGCCGCGACGCTCGCGCAGTGGCAGGCCGGCGTCGATCGCCCGGGCGAGATCATCTGCTCCGGGCCGAAGTACCAGTATCCGTACGCGAGCGACAACCTCCACATGACGACGGACGGCTACGAGCGGCTCGGCGAGAAGCTCGGGCAGATCTACCACGAGAAGGTCGTGCAAGGCCGCGACTGGCGGCCGCTGGAGCCGACCCGCGTCGAGCGCAGCGGCCGCGTGATCACGGTGCGCTTCCACGTGCCCGTGCCGCCGCTCGCCTGGGACAGCTCGCTGCCCGCGCCCCACCAGGGCGCGCTCACCGAGTGGGCCCAGGGGCGCGGCTTCGAGGTCCGCACGGGGAGCTCCCGGATCCGGATCACCTCGGTCGAGATCTCCGGCGACACGGTGCGCATCACGTGCGGCAGCGATCTCCCCACGTCGGGACTCTATGTCGGCTACGCCATGACCAGCGACGGCACGGCGTTCGCCGGCCGCACGTGGCGCTCGGGCCAGCTCCGCGACTCGGATCCCTTCGTGGGGTCGATGACGCGGGTCGCGCAGCCGAACTACGCTGTCGCGTTCGAGATGCCGGTGCCCTGAGGCTCGCCGGGCGCGGCGCGTCAGGCCTCGGCCTCCCCGCGGAGCGCGACGGCCAGACGTCTGGCCACGGACAGCCAGACGTCTGGCCACGGACAGCCAGACGTCTGGCCACGGACAGCCAGACGTCTGGCCACGGACAGCCAGACGTCTGGCCACGGACAGCCAGACGTCTGGCCACGGCGGCCTCACCGCCCGATCCGCCCCATCGCGTACGCGATCCCGCTCTCCAGCGTGCTCCGCGTGATCAGCCCGCTCAGCCCCTCTCCCATCTCGACGAGCGCCCGCGCCATGCGGGGCTGGATCCCGGTCAGCACCACCTCCGCGCCGAGCAGGCCCACGGCCCGCGCCACCCGCACGAGCCCGTCGGCCACCTCGGGGCCGACGCTCGGCACCCCCGTGACGTCGAGGATCGCGACGCGCGCGCTGCTCGAGGAGACGCCCTCCAGGAGCGCCTCGAGGACCTGCTCCGCGCGCCGCCCGTCGACGTCGCCGACGAGCGGCATGACGAGCACGCCGCGGGCGATGGGGATGAGCGGCGTCGAGAGGACGCGCAGCATCGACTCCTGCATGCGGAGCATCTCCTGCTGGAGACGCTGATTCTCCTGCTCCGCTCTCCGCTGCTCGGTGACGTCGGTGCTGATCCCGCAGACCCCGGCGACGCGCCCCGCCGCGTCCATGATCGGGAACTTGACCGAGAGCACGTGCAGCGTCCCGGCGCCGGTCGGGACCGCCTCCTCGACGCTCATCGGCTTGCCCGTCGCGAGCACCTCGCGATCGGCCTGAGAATACGCGTCCGCGACCTCGCGGGGGTTCAGCTCGTAGTCCGTCTTCCCCCGGACGTCCTCGAACGAGCACCCCGCGATCTCCTGGCAGCGGCGGTTGAAGAGGAGGTATCGCCCCTCACGGTCCTTCGCGTAGATGTACATCGGCGCGTTGTCGAGGATGGCGCTCAGCATCCCCCCGCCGTCGAGCTCCGCCTCGCCGCTCGCCCGCTTCGCCCGGCCATCCGCCCGCTCCGCCTGGCCGCTCGCCCGCTTCGCCCGGCCATCCGCCCGCTCCGCCTGGCCGCCCGCCCGCTCCGCCCCGCCGCCCGGGCCCGGGCTCACCGGCGCGGCGGGGCGCCCGCCTGCCTGGGCTTCCGCCGCGAGAGCCGTGGCCTCGCGCGCCGCGAGGCGCCGCTCCGTCTCGGCGAGGCGCCGGCGCAGATTTTCGTTCTCCCGCCGCAGCGAGCTGACCGTCGCATCGTCGAGCTGCATGGCCGCGGGACCATACCAGATGCCCCGAGATAGACAGCCACCCTCGTCGCCCATCGCAGAGCTGATGTGACGCCGCAGACAGCGAATACCCTCGCTCGGAATTCCGCCCCTGAAGAGGCGGCCCGCCCGGCAGGGCGGCTGTCGGCGACATCACCTCTTCGCGCGCGCTCTTCGCTCTCTCCCGCCCCGTTCACAGCCGCGGATCGATCGGCTCGCTCTCCAGCGCGAGCACGCCGAACACGCACTCGTGCACCCGGTAGAGCGGCTCGCCCTCGACGAAGCGGTGGAGCGCCTCCAGGCCGAGCGCGTACTCCCGCAGCGCGAGCGCGCGCTTCGACGAGACGCTGCGGTTCCTGAGCCGCGCGAGGTGCTGCGGCATCAGGTACTCCGGGCCGTAGATGATGCGCAGGTACTCCGGCCCGCGGCACTTGATCGCCGGCTGGACGAGCCCGCGCGGGCCGCGGACGACCCACTCCCACGACTTGACCACCATCCCCTCGCCGCCGCGCTCGACCAGCTCCGTCCAGAAGTCCACCGCCGCGGCCTCGCTCTGCGGGTCCGAGAGGTCGACAATGCGGTGCGGGGTCGGGACGAAGAGCGCCGGATCGACCTCGCAGAGGCGCGCGAGCTGCCGCAGGTGGAAGCCGTGATCCCGCGCTGCGTGCACAGCGCCCTCGCTCGCGAGCAGGTGGAACGGCGCGAGCCGGATGTCCGCGAGCGAGCGCACCGGCCAGCAGTAGCGCCGGTAGGCCGCCACGTACCCATCCATCGCCGCCTTCCGCGCCGCGTGGCGATCGAGCAGCGGCCGCGCGCTCTCGTCCCGCGCGGCCGCCATCCCGAGCGCCCGCACCGCCGCGTCGAGCGACGCGCGGCCGGAGGCGCCCACGGCCGCGTACTGCCCGCGCAGGAGATCCTGCGCCTTCGCCGACCAGGGCAGGAGCTCCGCGTCGAGGCAGACCCAGTCCGTGCGGAGCTCGGTCCACAGGTCCGCGCGGTCGAGCGCCGCGCGCACGCGGTCGATGAGCTCCCGGCTCCGCGCCTCGTCCGCGAAGAACGGCCTGCCGGTGCGCGTGACGCACACGCCGAGCGGCCCCTCGTCGAGGCGGAACCGCCGCTGCCGCGCGGCCTCGTCGCGGCACACGACCAGCACCGCGCGCGACCCCATGTGCTTCTCCTCGCACACGACGCGGCCCACGCCGTTCTGCCGGAAGTACGCGAACGCCTCGCGCGGGTGCTCGAGCAGGCCGCCGTCCTTCGCCGTCTCGCTCGGCGACATCGTCGGCGGCAGGTAGATGAGCCACCGCGGGTCCACGGCGAAGCGGCTCATCGCCTCGAGCGCCGCCGCCGCGTTCTCCTCGCGGATCGTCACCATGCCGTGCACCCGCGTCCGGATCGCGCGCCGGC
The DNA here is from genome assembly GCF_051530195.1 of Sorangium sp. So ce321. Classification (NCBI taxonomy): domain Bacteria; kingdom Pseudomonadati; phylum Myxococcota; order Polyangiales; family Polyangiaceae; genus Sorangium; species Sorangium sp. So ce321. The sequence goes on from NZ_CP150329.1 coordinate 4,269,784, forward strand.
CCCGGATGTCGTCGATGTCGAGCACGTCGCCGGCCTGCCCGCGCGATGCGGCCCTCGGCTCGCTCGCGAGCGGCGCGAGCGGCTTCTGCGGCTCGTAGTAGACGCGGCGCGCCTTGACCTCGACGAGCTCGCGCTCCGGGTAGCGCAGCGCCGTGAGCGCGCCGCCGAACACGCACCCCGTGTCGATGCAGATCGTGCGGTTCTCCCACTCGGCCACCGTCGTCGGCGTGTGGCCGTAGACGACCATCGCCTTGCCGCGGTACTCCGAGGCCCAGTTGTACCGCACGGGCAGGCCGTACTCGTCGGTCTCGCCCGTCGTCTCGCCGTACAGGCAGAACTCGCGCACCGCCCCCGAGCCGCGGCCCTGGAACGCCTGCTTCACCCCCGCGTGCGCGACAGCGAGGTTGCCTTCGTCGAGCACGTAGTGGCTGACGAGCCCGTCGATGAAGTCCGCCGCCTTCGCCTTGAACTCGTCCGTCTCCACCTCGAGCTGCGCGAGCGTCAGCTCCAGGCCGTGGGTCGGCTTCACGTCGCGGCCGCGCAGCTTCTTCAGGAGCTTCACGTCGTGGTTGCCCGGCACGCACAGCGCCGTCCCCGCCTCGACCATCGCCATCGCGAGGCGCAGCACGTCGGGCGAGCGCGGCCCGCGGTCCACGAGGTCGCCGAGGAAGAGCGCGCGGCGGCCCTCGGGGTGCGCGGCCCGCGGCGCGTCCGGCAGGCCCTCCAGGCGGTAGCCGAGCGCGTCGAGCAGCTCGACGAGCTCGTCGAAGCAGCCGTGGACGTCGCCGATGATGTCGAACGGCCCGTGGTCGTCGCGGCGGTCGGTCCACAGGCGCTGCCGCTCGATCGTGGCCGCCGCGACCTCCTCGGGCGAGGAGAGCACGTGGACGTAGCGGAAGCCCTCGCGCCGGAGGTCCCGCAGCGAGCGGCGCAGCTCGCGGCTCTGGCCCCGCACCACGTGGGGGCCGAACTGCCGGTCCGGCCGGTCGGCGTTGCGCGCGTGGCAGAGCTTCTCGGGCAGGTCGAGCACGATGGCCACCGGCAGCACGTGGTGCTCGCGCGCGAGCGCGACGAGCGGCCGGCGCGCGTCCGCCTGCACGTTGGTCGCGTCGACGACGGTGAGCCGCCCGGCCGCGAGCCGCTTGCCCGCGATGAAGCGCAGGACCTCGAACGCGTCCGCGCTCGCGGCCTGGTCGTTCTCGTCGTCGGAAACGACCCCGCGGTAGTGGTCGGACGAGAGGATCTCGGTCGGCTTGAAGTGCGCCCTCGCGAAGGTGCTCTTGCCGGAGCCGGACGCGCCGACGAGCACGACGAGCGAGAGGTCGGGGACGGCGAGGGGCTTGTGCTCGCTCACGCCGGCACCTCCTCGCCCCGCGCCCCGGCGCCGTCCTCGCCTCCCGTGCTGGCAGCGCCGCCCGTGCCGGCAGCGCCGTTCGCGCCACCCGTGCCGCCAGCGCCGCTCGCGCCGCCCTCGCCGCCTGCGCGCACGAAGACCGCCATCTGCGTCGGCGCGCCGAGCGAGGGATCCATCGGGCCGATGGGCAGGTGCTCGACCGTGTAGCCGTGCGCTACCGCGACCCGCTCGCAGAAGGCGTGGAACTCGGCGCGCGTCCACTCGAAGCGGTGGTCGCCGTGGCGGAGCGCGCCGCGCGGCAGCCCCTCGAACCGCTCGTTGTATTCGGCGTTCGGCGTGGTCACGACGACGACGCGCGGCCGCGCGTGCTCGAAGACGCTGCGCGTGAGCGCGCCGAGCCGCGAGAGGTCCACGTGCTCGATGACCTCGACGAGGGTCACGGCGTCGTGGCCCGCGAAGCGCGCGTCGCGGTAGGTGACCGACGCCTGGAAGAGCTGGATGCGCCGCTTCTGCTTGTCGGGCAGGTCGTCGAGGCGGAGCCGGTTCTTCGCGATCTCGAGGCTGCGCATCGAGACGTCCGCCCCGGCGACGCGCTCGAACACGCGCTCGTCGACGAGGCGCTTCAGCAGCTTCCCCTCGCCGCAGCCGAGGTCGAGCACGCTCCGCGCCTCGGCCCGGCGGAGCGCCGCGACGACCGCGGAGCGGCGCTCCTCGTCGAGGCTCATCCGCGCCTCGGCGCGGTCCTCGGGCGCGGCCTTCTCGTCCTCGGCCTCCTCGGGGCTCGCGTCCTCGTCGGCCACGAGCCGCGCGAGCGCGGCGCGGAAGAGCGGGCGGCTGTGCTTGAGGTAGCGGAGCGCGATCGCCTCGCGCTCGGGGTGCTGCGCCAGCCAGCCCTCGCCCTTGGCGAGGAGGTTGTCGACCTCGGCGTCGCCCACGTAGTAGTGCTTCTTGTCGTCGAGCACGGGCACGAGCACGTAGAGGTGCGCGAGCAGCTCCCTGAGCCGGCACGTCCTCGCGAGCGAGACGCGCAGGTAAGAGCTCTGGCCCCACTCCGGGAACGCCTCGTCGAGCGGGAGGCGCTCGGCCGCGACCTCGTAGCCGAGGGGCTCGAAGAGCCGCCGGAGCAGCCCCTCGCCGCCGCGGCACGGCAGCGCCTCGATGGTGGCGGTGAGGGGGAGCGGCACATCGGCGAGCTCCGGCCGGTCGCGGCACTTGCCGCCGAGCGCCGAGCCGAAGACCTGCGCGATCGCCACGGAGAGGAACGAGGAGGCGACGTAGGGCCGGTCGTTGACGTACTGCGCGAGCGTGCCCGGCTCGCCCGCGCCGCGCCCGCGCACGAGGTCCACGGGGTCGACGTCGAGCAGGAGCGCGGCGGTGCACCGCTCCTCGGTGGCCTCGGGATAGAACACGTGCGCCTTGCCGAACGAGAGCGAGAACGACTGCGTGTGCGCCGGGTTCTTGACGAGCAAGTAGCCGAGGTCGGTCGCCGGCCGGTGCGTGGTGGTGAGCGTGAGGAGCATCGGGCGCCACAGTCTACGTGAGCAGGGCAATCGGCGACAATCTCGGCCGCTCAGCGCCCGCGCGCCGCGCGCCGCGCGCGGCAGAGCGCGAGTCACCCGTCGTGCGTGGAGCGGCGATGGGGTGAGATCGCGTGCGAGCCGCGCGCGTCAAGCGTGGCGCGCGGAGGGCGCTCCCGCGCCGGCGCTCGACCCGACGAGGGCTCTTGACAGCGAAGGATAAAGGCTAGCTGGCGTTCGCTTATATCGAGTGTTCGAGGGGGAGCTGCGGTGGTGATGTGGGCGTTTGTGGGGCTCGATGTGGGCAATCCGCGCCCGCGTGGGCGCTTTTGTTCAAGGTGAAATGTTCGACGGATCAGCGGCTTTTCTCCGATGAGGAGGGAACATTCCAGAATGCTTGTTCATTAAAATGCTCTGTTGTGCATTCGAGAGATGGCGAGCTGCGGAATCTGCATTATTGAAGAGGTCGTCGGTCGCGCCTTCTCGGCGCCCCCCACGACGTGGAGAATACGATGCGATCCTTGGCTTATCGATCCGCTGTTGCATTATCTTTTCTTGGCTTGCTTGTCGCGGGGTGCACCGCCGCGGCGCCGGGCGAGGAGGCTGCGGACGACCTCACGAGCTCCGTGGTGACGACCGACGGGCTCGGGGTCGCGGCGCTGACGAGGGCGGTCGACTGGGGCAGCGGCTACTGCGCGAACGTGAACGTCGCGAACCAGGGGAACACGCCGGTGACGTCCTGGACCGTGGTGATCGATCTCAAGCAGTCTGCCGTGAGCAGCCTGTGGAACGCCGCGTCCAGCCGGAATGGCTCGCTCCTGACGGCGACCTCGCAGCCGGGTAGCGCGGCGATCCCGGTGGGGGGCGCGACGAGCTTCGGGTTCTGCGCGAATGCGACCGGGAGCGACTACCAGCCGGCGATGGTGTCCATGACGCAATCGGGAGGCAGCGGCTCGGGTCAGACGACCGGCTCGGGCGGCTCGGGCGGCTCGGGCGGCTCGGGCGGCGCGGGCGGGGCAGGGGGGAGCGGCTCGGGCGCGACAGTCGGCTCCGGCGGCTCGACCGGCAGCGCGAGCGGCGGCGGCAGCAGCTCCGTGGGCGGGGGCACGACGAGCGGCGGCGGGAGCGGCGGCACCTGCTCGATCCCGCTCCCGAGCTACGAGGACGGCGATGGATCGGTGACGTGGTACACGCTCGACCAGGGCTCCTCGGGCGCGGTGAACTGCAGCTTCCCGGTCCAGGGGGACCGGGTCGCGCACGTCGCGACCGGCGAGGGGCGGTATTTCGCGGCCATGAACACGGCGGACTACAACAGCGCGGCCGCGTGCGGGGCCTGCGTGGAGGTGAGCCGCGACGATGGGCGCAAGGTGGTGGCGACGGTCGTCGATCAGTGCCCGTCGGCCGGCAACCCGAAGTGCACGGCCGGGCATATCGATCTGAGCCGGGAGGCGTTTCAGCAGATCGGGTCGGCGGACGAGGGGTATCTCGGGACCGGCAACGGCGGGGCCAGGGGCAAGATCTCCTGGAAATACGTGCCCTGTCCGGTCGAGGGGAACATCTCTCTCGTGCTGAAGGAGCAGAACGCCTGGTGGAACGAGTTCCGCGTGCAGGGCCACCGCACCCCGATCGCCAAGCTCGCGGTGTACCTCAACGGGAGCTGGAAGGAGGCCACGCGGCAATCGTACAACTACTGGCGCGTGGGCGACGGCAACATGGCGGCGGGGCCGTGGCGCGTGCGCGTGACCGACGTCCTCGGCGAGGCGATCGAGACGACGGTCGAGGTCAGCACGGCCGAGCAGACCGCTTCAGCCCAGTTCTCGACCTGCGAGTGATCCCGCTGCGCAGCGCTCGTCCAGAGCGCCTCGTGATCGGTTGATGCCGACGCCGGGCCGTTCGCCCGGCGCCGCGCCGCCCGTGAACGGGGCGGCGCCTGCTCGCAGCAGCTCTGGGAGCCGCTGGATTCCCTGGCGGCGTTGGCGGATCAGGCGCCGCCGCCGAGCCCGCCCGCGCCGCCGGCACCAGCAGCCCCGCCCGCGCCGCCTGCGCCACCAACTCCGCCTGCGCCGCCGCCCGTGCCGGCCGCGCCTCCTGTGCCAGCGGCGCCGCCGGAGCCTCCCGTGCCAGCCTCGCCGCCGGAGCCTCCCGTACCAGCCTCGCCGCCGGAGCCTCCCGTACCAGCCTCGCCGCCGGAGCCTCCCGTACCAGCCTCGCCGCCGGAGCCGCCCGCGCCGCCTGTACCAGCCCCGCCCGCGCCGCTTGCGCCGCCCGCGCCGCCGGCACCACCAGCCCCCGAGTCCTCCAGCGGATAGCTCTCGTCGAGGCACAACGGGCCCTCGGGCGTCCGGGTGCAGACCTCGGCCGACGTGCATTGCCGCTGGCCGCGCGGACACGGCGTCACTCCGACCAGACAGAATCCGTTGGTGTCGAGCCCCACGGACACGCACGAGGCTTGCGGCAACGGGCAGTCCCTGTGGCTCGTGCACGCGGTGGCGCACGCACCGACGTCGCCAGCGCCGGCATCCTCGATGAGGCTGTAGACGCAGAGTCCGCTCTCGAGACCCCCGCAGTCCTCGTTGGCGACCTCGCCGCCGAGCACGCACAGCCCGCTGCACACGCCGTAGTCGTCGCCGAAATCGATACACCACGACGCACAGGGATCCGTGCCGTCGCGGCCGATCTGGCACAGCGAGCCGTCCGGCAGCCCTGTCGTCGGCTCGTCGACGCAGAGGTTCCACCGGGGGTCGCACTTGCGGCCGCCGGTGCACTCGCTGTCCGAGCCGCAGCTCGGCACGCAGATGGATGCGTCGTCGAGCGCGTCACAGCGCAGGTCCTCGCGACCCTGGCACTTCCCCGGATCGAGCGCCGTCACGATGGTGTCGAGCGGAGGCTCTCCCAGGGTGCAGCCCAGGAGGCACATGCCGCTCACGCACACGCTGCCCTCCCCGGCACAGTCGCTGTCCGCGCTGCACGCTGTCGTGCAGTACCCGCCCGCCGGGCCCCCGCCGAAGAATTCGAAGTCCGACTCCGGAATGCAGAGGCCGCCGCGGCCGCAGTCGGCGTCAGCCTCGCACCGGGCGGCGAGGCCCGCCCCGCCGCTGGAGCCGCCCCCGCCAGAGCCTCCCCCGGAGCCGCCGGCCCCGCCGTCTCCTCCGGAGCCACCGTCGGCGCTCGAGCCGCCGTCACCCCCGCCAGAGCCGCCATCGCTGGAGCCGCCATCGCTGGAGCCGCCGTCGCCACGCCCGCCAGCGCCACTGTCGCCACCCGCGCCCGAGCTGGCGCTGCCGGAGGCGGAGCTCGTCCCCGTCCCGCTCCCGCCGGTGCCGTCGCTCGAGTCGTCGGAGCAACCGAGGAATCCTGTCGAGAAAGCGAATGTGGCGAGCAACGTCGCCGAGAATCTTCGCATGGTCATCGATGCCTCCCGAGCCAGGAGCCCCTGCCCACAACGGGCGCCCCCTGTCCGTTTTCCTGACATTAACGGAATCGAAGCTTCTCCAGCGCGGCCAAACGCGCTCGTGCGCCGCAGGCGTCCTCCCCTGCACCCCGAGGGCGATGAGCCCGCGTCAGGGCCGGGCGAGCAGCCCCGGAGGGACACCTCGCGGACGCCGGCCACACCGCGTCAGAGCCGCACGAGCAGCCCCAGGAACCCTGCGAACGTCGGCCGCCCCGCGGTGCCGAGCCGCTCGCCGCCGAGCGTCACGACGGCGCGCGGCTCGGCGAAGATCGCGTGCGCGTCCAGCAGGAGCGCCGCGCGCTCGGTGACGCGCAGCCCGGCGCCCGCGCCCAGCGCCGCGGCGACCGACCAGACCTCGCCGGTCGCGCTGCGGAGCGGGGGCCGGGGGTCGCCGCTGACGAAGAGGTGGAACCCGCCCACGCCCGCCGAGAGCACGGGCGAGACAGCGCCGCCCGTCTCCAGCGCCCACACCGCCTCCAGCAACGCCATCTCCTGCCGGACCGACACCGTGCCGAGCGCGCCCTCGAGCGCCGGCGCCAGCGTCGGCCCCGCGAACGTGAGCCGCGCCGCGAGCCCCGCGGGCAGCACGCCGCCGCCGGCCGCGCCGCCCCCGTACGAGAGCCGCAGCGCGGGCCCGAGCGCCGGGCCGATGCCGCCCGCGCTCTGGAGCGCCGTGAGGCCGGCCTCCACGCCGATGCCCGCGAGCAGGCCGGGCCGCTCCGCCGCCGGATCCGCCGCGGCCTGCCGCCGGACGGGCGCCATCCACCGCCGCACGTCGTCGGGGACCGCGACGCTGTCGGCCGCCGCGCCCCCGGGCGGCGGGCGCGACGCCAGCAGGTTCGCCTCGAGCAGGCTCGCCTGCAGGAGCTCGACCGCGCGCACCGCCATCACCGAGGGCGCCGCCGCCCCGGCCACCTCCACCGTGCGCACCACCGTCTTCTGCGTCACCCGGTCGACGATCCAGAGGTCCGCCGTGGCGCCGGCCCGGGAGCGGAAGATCGCCGCGGCCGCGAATGCGCCCTCGTCCCGCGCGGCGCGCTCCAGCGCCGCGCGCACGTCGCGCATGTCTCCGTCGCGCGCCTTCGGGACGGAGACCACCTCGAACCCAGCCGCGCCGAGCTCGGCCCGGAGCCGCGTGGCGGCCTCGCGGACCAGCGGGTCGTCGGCGTCGGCCTCGACGATCGCGACCCGCGAGGCGGCCGCCGCGGGCTCCTGCGAGGGCGCAGGGGGGGCCGCCGCGGCCTGCGCCGGGGCGAGCGCGGCGGCGAGCAGGAGCCAGGTCAGCAGGGGGGAGGCGCGCACACGCCAGGGCTTTATCAGATCGCGGGCAGGGGCGGAGACGCATCCTCGTCGGCTCCAGGGACGCACCCTCGTCCATTCCAGGAGGCATCGACGACGGTCCGCGCGCGGGCGGGTCAGGAGGCCGGGTAGAGGGTGCGGCGTCTCCGGGAGGACGCCGCGCCACGCGAGAGCGTCGGCGGCAAAGAGGGTCGTTTCATGCCCCGCGCCGGGCGGCGCCGCGGCTACGTCCTCTCGTCACGCCATGACCAGGACCAGCGGGGCATCTTCTTCAGCATGATCAAGGAGGCGATGCAAAGAATCAGCTCCGAGCTCGCCTCCGCGGCCCAGATACCCGTCAGGGAGAACAGGCGGGAGGCCAGCAGCAGCACCGGCAGCTTGACGAGGAGGATGCCCCCGAGGGTGAACAGCAGCGCCTCCTTGGCCCGTCCGACCGATTGAAACGAGGCCGCCGTGACCATGGCCACGCCGGTCAGGGGATAGGAGAGCGCCAGCAGTCGCAAGGCTGTCTGCCCTTCAGCGATGATCGCGCTCTCCCTGGAAAGCAGGGCGATCAGCGCCGCCGGCATCATCAGGCAGATGCCGCAGACGAGCGACCCATAGACGACCGCGGCGCCGAGGGAAAGCCGGATGGCCTCCCGCACCCGCTCGAATTTCTTCTGGCCGAAGTTGTACCCCACCAGCGGCTGCATCCCCTGGACAATGCCTGTCTGCGGCGTGATCAGCCCGGAATAAAGCCTGTGGACGATCGCAAACACGCCAAGGGCGCTGTCGCCGCCCATCCGCCTGAGCAGGTTGTTGGTCGCGATGGCGATCAGGCTGGCGCTGAGATTCTTGATGAGCGAGGGGAGCCCGATCATCAGCACTTCGGCGATGACGGGCCAGTCCGGTTTGAAGTGAGACGCCTTGATGTGATAGGAGCGGTTCTTCCGGAAGAAGAAGAAATGGACGCTCATGCCGGTCGAGATGGTCTGGCCAGAGACCGTCGCCAGGGCGGCTCCCTTGACGCCGAGCTGCAAGACGATGACGAAGAGCCAGCACAGGACGATGCTGACGCAGATGGGGATGATCCACATGGCGGTCGAGTACCCCGTGTTGCCATCCGCCCTGACGATGGCCGAGTAGCCGGTGCTGGTGATGGCGCCCAGGAAGATGATCCGCCCGTACTCGATGGCATAGGGGGCAATACTGTCGGTGGCCCCGAGCAGATAGACGAGCGGCGCGATGCAAACCGCGCCCAGGGCCGCGATGGCGATCGCCACCGTCCAGAAGATCAGGAAGATGTTCGCTACCGTCCGGGCGGCCTTCTCCACATCCTGCTCGCCGAGCGCCCTGGAGACCACCGAGGCGCCGCCGGCCCCGACGGTCGTGGCGACGGCGCCGAGGGCGATCAGGACCGGCGAGATGATCGAGGCCCCGGCGGCCGCCAGCGAATTGATGCCCACGGAGAGAAAGTAGATGTCCGTGACGCTGTAGGCAGCATAGACAAGCAGCGAGAGCGTGGTGTGGGACGACATCTCCAGCAGGAGCTTCCCGACCTTCTCGGTCCCCAGGCGTTCAACCCTGGACATGCCGCTCATGAGCGTTCAGTTGGCTTTCAGCCAGTCCATGCTCGCGCCCATCAACTGCCTGGAGAGGTCGTAGACAAAGTTGGTGTCGTAGTTGCGGTAATAGCACTCCGTGTTCATGACCAGGGCGAGGTGCAGCGAGTACAGGCTGCACCTTTGTTCTTCCTCGAAGGTGAAGGAGGTCTTGCCATAGCCGCGCATGCTGCTCGTGATACCGTCGCTGAAGAGCGGCCGGAACTGGGCCTCCATCAGGGGATCGGCCCAGATCGCCCTTTCAAAGTCGATGATGCCGGCGATCCTGCCCTCCTTGACAAGGAAGTTGAGGTCCCAGGCATCCCAGTGGACCAGGCGGGGCGTGTCGATCTCCTCCAGCGCGCGGGCGTGTTTGAGGACGGCGGCGCGGATCTCGTCGTGGCCGTGGTCGTAGACCACGTTCTTGCGGGCGCCGTCTTCCAGGACCGATTCCACGATCTTGATGAACGCCTCTCTCCAGGTGCTCGCGCGCAGGTCCGGGTTCCCCTCGTAGCCAAAATAGGTGCCGGTAAAGCCGTTGATCTCCCGGATGATCTCGCCGATGTGCAGCTCGACCGACGCCTGCGCTTCGGGGGACAGGCGCGCTTTCACGTGCTCGAGGTTGTCCCCGGCGATCTTCTCCATGAAGAAATAATCCGAGTCGCACACGTCACGGGCATCATCGTAGAAGTAGATCTCGGGCACTGGAATGGCGGGGTTCTGCCGGACCAGGCGCATGGAAGCGACCTCGGTCGCCATGATGTTCTTCTCGTAGAGCAGGACCTCCGCGCCTCTCGGCGGCGCGATCTTGAGGATGACCTGCCGGCCGTCGGCGAGCCGGATGTCGTAGGCCGCGTTGAACCAGCCTTCTTTCAGCTCGAGCACGGCCTCTTCGCCGTCTGCGAGCGTCATGCCGCCAAAGGCCCTGGCGACCATGGCTGCGATCTGCGGGCGTGTCTTCGTGTTCTTGGTCTTGCTTTCCACGTGTTCCCCTGTCGATCGGCGACCAGCGTGGCAAGTATACCAGTGTTGGCTCGGCCGACCGGCCCTGGCGGCCGCCGCCCCGCCGCCGCTCGTCCCAGCTGCCCCTGTCGCCCCTCCTGCGCAGCGCCGCCGCCCTCCTGCGCGCCCCACTCGGTGTCCGCCCGTCGCGTGCCCTGCCGGGGAGGTCGCCATGGGCGCGGACTGCGATCGCAGCGCCCGCGAGCTCGTGCGCCTCTACTGCTCCTCGGGCGCGGGGTTCCACCGCGGCAGCATCAGCTGGAAGGTGCACCCGCGGCGACCGCGACGACAGGAGCTACCTGTACAGCAGCATCCAATGGTGATCCGCTGATAGCGGAGCGTCTGGCGGGTGCGGCCGCCCCGGCGTCACCCGCCCTGCATCACGGCTTCATCAGGTCGCTCGCCACGGGCGCGTGCGCGCCGCGCGGGTGGCGCTTCAGGTAGAGCTCCGCGAGCGGCCGCGCCGCCGCCCGGCCGCCCGTGCGCTCGACAGCGACCATCTTGCGGCCGAGCGCCTCGGCCGCGAAAGGGCCGCCCGGCGACTCGGCGAGGTAAGCGTCGTACCAGGCCACGGCCGCGCTGGGCGAGCCGCCGTCGTCGACCATGCGCCCGAGCAGGAAAGCCGCCGCCTTGCCGTGGCTCGTCCCGGGGAACCGCTTGCGCGTCGCGGTGAGCGCGCGCTGCGCGACGTCGCCGCGCCGCGCGTACCGCGCCGCGTCCGCCAGCGCGACGAGGTCGTCGAGCGAGCCCCGCTCGAGCACCCCGCCGAGGCCGCGCTGCTCCGCCTCCGCCAGGACCGAACGGAAATCGCCCGCCGCCACGCGCTTCGCCCAGCTCGGCGCCGCCGCCGCGCCGTCCGCCGCCGCCCCAGAGCCGTCCGGCGAAGGGCCCGCGGGCGCCCCCTCGGCCCGCGAGCCCTCCGGCCGTGCGGCCCCGGCGTCGTCTGGCGCAACGTCGCCGGGTCCGATGGTCTTCTCTTCTCCTCCGGGCTGCGCCGCCTGCGCGGACGACGGCCCGCCCTGCGCCGGCGCCGCCGCGCTCGCGGCGTCGGCGCTCGAGATCTGCACGTCGCCCTCGTGCATCCGCGCCACGAGCCGCTGCCCCGCGCGGAGCGGCAGGCCGTCGGGCGCGAGCGGGCCGCGCACGGTCACGCTCCCCTCGTGCAGATCGACGCGCAAGGTGCCGTCGCCGCGCGTCCAGGACACGTCGAACGCCGTCCCGGTGACCAGCACCGCGAACGGCCCCGCCTCGACGGACCAGCGCGCCTTGGGGCGCGGCGTGACGCGCAGCGACGCGCGGCCGTGCTCGAGCAGCATGCGCGCCCCGGTCGCCTCGACCTCCGCCACGCGCAGCGCGCTGCCGGGCGAGAGCGCGACGGTGGTGCCGTCCGTGAAGCGCAGCCGGGCCTCGTCGCCCGCCGCCGCGGAGATGTACCCGCCGGCGGCGACGGGCGCGCCCTCGACCGCGTAGTCGAGCCGCCGCGCCGGCCAGAGCACGACGAGCGCGACGGCGAGCGCCGCCGCGCCCGCGAGCGCGAGCCCCCACCGCGGCCGCTCCGCCAGCGCCGGCCAGACCCCGAGCGAGCGCAGCCACGCCTCGATACGAGCCCAGGCTCCCCCGCGGCGCAGGGCTGCCCCGCGGCTCACCGCCTCCACGAAGCGGGCACGCTCGGCGGCGTCGTGCGCCGCGTCGACGTCGGCGGGGATGCCCTCCCGCGCGAGGTCAGCGAGACGGCTCAACTTCTCCGCTTCATTCATCATGCTCTCCTCCGCAGGCAAGGAGGCTCCCGGGCTGATCGAGCGCTTGCGGGGCCTTCGTGAGGTAGGCCGAGAGCGCGGGATCGCGCTGCGCGGCGGTGAGGATCCGGTGCGACGCGCGCGCGAGGTGGCGCTTCGTCGTGGCCAGGGAGCAACCGAGCGCGGCGGCGATCTCGGTGAGCTCGAGCCCCTCGATGAACCGGAGGACGAAGAGCGTCCGGGACCGGTCGTCCACCTGGTCGAGGATGGCGTAGAGCCGCGTCAGCGCCGCGCGCCCCTGCGGATCCTGCTGCGCGCCGCCGACTTCCGGGAGCTCGCCCGAGGGCGACAGCTGGAGCCAGCGGCGCACGCGCCGGCGCCTGAGCTCGGCGCGCGCGACGCGCACCGCGATGCCGACGATGAAGCTCGAGAGCAGCGACGGGTCCCGCAGGTCCTTGGCCACGCGGAAGAAGCGCAGGAACGTGTCCTGGACGTGGTCGTCGACCTCGTCGCCGGGGCCGAGCGTGCGCTTCAGGATCCGGCGCACGAGCGGCGCGAACCGCTGCCACACGACCGGCGCGGCGCCCGGGTGCCCCTGCGCCGCGGCGCGCGCGAGCGTCTCGTCGTCCGTGGCAGACAGCGGCAGCGCTTGCACGTTACCGCTCTGCGCGGAGGACGCGATCCCTGTCAAGGGGGGGACGGTCGATCGGCGCGCTCTGACCACGCCCAGCAGTGTTCCCCAGGTGCCCTCCGCGGCTCAACATTCGACGCGCGGACGGAGAGGCCCTCCGCTCGCCCCGGAGCCGCTCCGGCGAAGGCGAGGAGTCGATGCGAAGGTGAGGGGACGCAACGAAGGAGGGCAGGGGAGCCGCTCCAGCGCAGGAACGGGGTGAGCCGATGTGATCTCCCGTGAGCGATCCTTGCTGTCGAGAGGATCAGGTGGAGTTCACATCCAGCAGCGTCGCTGTCGCCTGGCGCGGGCGCGACGTCGTGGCCGCGCACGGCGGCTGCGCCGGGCTCAGTTGGAGAGCTTGTTGCTCTCCTCGCGCTGGCCGAAGATCGCTTCCCAGTTCGAGCGGTAGGTGTCGGTCGCGACCTGCGCTGGGCCGGAGCGCTGCGCCTCGGGCGCGCGCTGCGCCGGGAGGAGCACCTCCACGTCGAAGAGCCGGGCGTGCTCGGACCGCTGCGTCAGCTTCACGAGGTCTCCGGTCAGCGGGCGCCCGTGCTCGGTGGGCCGCAGCTCGCCGATCTCGATCCGGTCCTCGCGGCTCCGGATCACCCGGAAGCCCTCGCCCTGCTCGACAGGGCTGTGGATGAAGACGACGTCCTGGTTCGCGGCCGGCGCGGGCTTGTCGTGTTTCTCCGGCGGCTCGTCCTTGCCCATCGCCGAGAGCTTCCCACGTCTGGCCCCCCACGCGCCAGGCGAAGCGAGCGGTTGGTCGACGCTCCGCGCGCGTCCCGAAGGGCCGCGTGGCCGACGCTCCGCGCGCGTCCCGCACCGCCGCGCGTGCTCCAAATTTGGCCAGCCCGGGGCTTACGCCGTACTGCCGGCCAGAGGGCCCTCTGCACCGCGGAGGTCCCGCGATCGCGGACGCGGCTTCGCGGCCAAGGCGGAGGAGTGGGCGTATGAACGTTCGAGGCGCAGAGGGAGATGGCGTTCGCAAGGCGCCGGAATCCTTGGAAAGAGATCGCGAGGGCGGCGGCGAGCGCCGCGCCGGCGCCGGACAGCGGGTCCGCATCGAGGCGCTCGTCGCGGTCGGCGAGACGTCGGGCGGCGGCTTCGAGGCCGAGTCGATCGACATGTCCCCGGAGGGGATGCGCCTGCGCACGGCGTACCTGCCGCGGGTCGGCGACGCGCTGATCTGCCGGTTCGACGGGCTCGGCAAGGAGCTGGTCGTCGAGGGCGAGGTCTGCTGGCGCGCCGAGGAGGCGCGCGGCGGCGAGTTCGGCCTCCGCTTCACCGGCCTCGACGCCGAGGCCGAGGAGGCGGTGCGCGCGATGTGCTCGTCGATGGACGCAGGCGCCGGGGGCTCCGCGCCGGCGCTCACCGTCCCCTCGGGCTCGGCGCACGCGGCGGAGACGGCGCAGCGCGGCGCGCGGGTGCGGCTCCACATCGACGGCCTGGGCTCGCCCATGAAGGCGCGCGTGCGCACGGGCGGCCCCGACGACCTCGAGGTCGGCTCCAACCTGGAGTTCCTCAAGGTCGGCCGCTCCCTCGAGCTCGAAGAGGTCGAGCTGGGCACGCGCCGCGAGGCGTACATCGACCACGTGAAGGTCGAGGTCGACCCGGCGACGAGCGTGCCGCAGCTCGTCGTGACGCTGCGCTACGAGGCGCCCCGCGCGGCCAGGGCGCCGCGGCCGCGGTCCGCGTCGTCCGAGAGCCTGCCCCCGCCGAGGCCGTCGGCGCCGACGCTGGAGGCCGGCGCGGGCGCGCGCGCCTCGTCGGCGCCGCCGCACGGCGAGGGCGCGCCGGCGCGGGCTTCATCGGCGCCGCCGCAGGGCGAGCGCGCGGCCTCGCGGGCGTCGGTGGCGCCGGCGCCTGCGCGCGAGCCGGTCGAGCGCGCTTCGGTGCGGGCGTCGTCGGCGCCGGCGCGCGAGCCGGTCGAGCGCGCGGCGGCCGAGGCGGAGGACGATCACGACGGCGACATGTCGCCGGCGCCGTCGGCCCGGGAGGCGCGCGCGGAAGACGCGGCGCCGCCCTCGGCGCAGGACGCCGCGCCGGAGGGGTCGGACGAGGCGGGCGCCGAATCGGTCGCCGCTGCCGAGCCGAGCCGGCTGCGCGACGTCGGCGAGAGGGCCGCGCAGGCGGGCAAGGCGGTGGCGGGGAAGATCGCGCCCGCGCTCGCCGGGGCCGGGGCGCGCGCGGCCACGGCGATGGCCGGTATGGTCGCGAGGATCAAGGCGCGGCGTGCGGCGCGCGCCGCGGGCGAGGAGGACGGGGCGGCGAAGGACGGTCCGCGCCGCAAGACGGCGCCGCCGCCGGCCGGCGCGCTGAAGACGGGCCGGCGCCGGGTGGTCCGCGAGGAGGCCGACGAGGCGGCGGGCGAGGCGACGGAGCCGCCGCGCTTCAACAAGAAGGCCGCCGCGATCGGCAGCTTCCTCGGGCTGACGGCGGTGCTCGTCGTGTTCGGCGCGGCGCGCCTGCTCGGCCTGAGCGGCGGCGACGCGCCGACCGCCGGGCCTGGCGAGACAGCCGAGGGCGCTCCGGCGCTGCCGGCGGCGTCCTCGGGCGCGCCCGCCCTGGCCGCCGCCGCCGCGGCGACGGCGCCGGGCGGCGCGGCGGCCGCGCCTGGCGGCGTGCTGACGGCGAACGTCCCGCTGTTCGGCGCGACCCCGCTGTCGACGACGGAGCCGGTGCCGCCGACGCCGCCCGCCGAGCCGAGCGCGCTCGCCGGCGACCCGCTCGCGCAGGGCGCGGCGATCCCGGGCGGACCCGGCGAGGAGGACGCGGCCGAGGCGGACGACGACGACGCGCAGGAGAGCCCGCGGGAGTGGGGCCAGGGCAACGTGCGGAACCCCATCGTGCTGAAGCTGAAGATGGACGGCCCGGTCGAGGAGCTGAACGGCGCGGCCGGCGCGATGGGCTTCACCGTGTCGCTGCCTGACCGGCGCGCGCTCTCCTCGGGCAGCGGCCTCGCCCGCAAGGACAAGCGCATCGCCTCGGTGCGCGTGGTCAACACGCCCCACGGCGCGGAGATCACCCTGCAGTTCAAGGACGGAGTGCCCGCCTACAAGGCGAAGGCGCGCGGTGATCGCCTGGAGATCTCGCTCGGCCGCGACGAGCCCAAGAAGGTGGCGTCGAAGTCGAAGAAGGAAAAGAAGAAGGCCGAAGAGGCCAAGAAGAAGTCCGAGAAGGGCAGCGACAAGAAGGGCAAAGAGCGCTGAGGGCGCGGGCCCGCCAGGTCGAGGCGCCGGGTTACCCTCGGCGCCCCCTGCGCGGGCGGTCCTTCTCCACGGCGCCCCCACGCGCCACGCGCCGCTCCCCGCGGCGCCGCCGCCGGCAGATCCCGGCACCCCCCCAACCACGTTCTTCGATGACACGCGCCGGGTGAGCGCGCTCCGACAGGGGCCCGCTCGCCGCCGCGATCACCCGCCCCCGAGCGCCGCGCGCTCGGCCCCCGCCGCGGAGACACCCGCGTCGAGCCGGGAGGCGGGGTGAGGGGACAAGCACCTCGACGACCATCCCTGTCGCCGCTCCGCGCTCTCCGTCAGCGCTCCTCGACGCGCCATGGACTCACCCGCTGCCGCGCGCGGCCAGAGGGGGACTCCGTCGTCCAGTTCGGCAGGTTGTGACATCCGGTGACGAGACGTGACCGCTCCGGCGTCGCTGTCGTCAAGTAAATACGTCTTCATTTGGTCTTTAGAATTACGTCCCCTTCGGATATAAACGCTCCTTGAGGGCGTGCTTCCTTGCTGCTCGGGGCGGGAGGCGGTCGTCCTCGTGTGCAGTGTACCGGCTGCGCGGCTGCTGACGTCCGTATCTCGGCAGCTGACGTGAGCCGCTGACCTGTATCGACCACATCTCCGCCCTTCACGCGCAGGGCGCGCGTCCACCCCGCGTGGCGCCGCCTCTGCGGACAGGAGCCATTCCATGTCCAGGCCACGTCACCTGAAACCGCGTCATGTCGGGGTCGTCATCGCGCTCGGCGCCGGTGTCCTGACGGCCGGCTCGTCCGGCCTCGCCGGCGCTCCCGTCGAGGCAGAGTCGGGAGGCGATCATCATGAAGGCTTCATGCGGGTCCCTCTGTACCGTGGCGCCGGCGTCCCGCCGGAGGCGACGGTCATCGCGCTGCCGAACGACTGCGAGCGCGAGATGCAGGCCACCTTGCGATGGAGCGAGGACCACAACACGGTCCGGGTCAGGGTCACCGGCAAGGGGGTGCTCGTGCCCCACCCGAGCGTCGACAGGACCCCGGGGGTGAACTTCTTCCCGAACCCCTTCTGGCCCGAGAGCGAGGACATCGTGAATGGGCGATACCAGTTCTGGATCATCAGCCAGGCAGGGCTCCTCGACTTCTACTACGACGCGACCACGAGGGATCTGCTCGGCAGCGAGCTCGATTTCGCGGCGCCCCCGCCCGGCTCGATCACGATCGAGCTGCCGTCGGTGCGGGCCATCGGCTCGCCCTTCTTCCAGCCTGAGAAGGACGGCGACGTCGATCTCGAGTTCACGCTCGCTTACGACAAGACCGTGCGCGCGGATCTGCCCGAGTACGCTCAGGTGGTCGAGGGCTTCCCGCCGCCCAACCTGTGCCTCTCCAACCCGTACAGGATCGATCTGTCGACGATCCGGGGCTACGCCAGGACGCTGCCCGCCTCGGAGGCGGTCAGCTTCGCGGATTACCTGCGCAACGGCTTCTTCCTGAGCATCACGATCGAGCCGCCCGAGTACTACACGTTCCCGCCGCTCGATCACCTGTTCTCCACCTACAGCAACGGCACCCAGTTCGGCGGCGTGATCCCGCGGGGATACGCCTGGGATATCGACGCGACCTTCGGCAACGTGGCGCCGCCGATCCGGCCGTGGGGCGGCGCCGGGGCGTGCGAGGACTACTTCACCGGGGTGCACACCAAGGGCCTGAACTTCTGCAGCCCGGAGGGGAACTAGCCATGACGACGAGACCTTCGCGCCTCCTCCTCGCCGCCCTCGCCGCGGCTACCCTCCCGGCGTGCGGCTCACGCGACGACCAGGAGCTGCTCGGCGGGGCGGCGTCCGAGATCCGGGCCACGAACAGCGGAACGTACAACCTGCACCTGGAAGAGACCCTGCGGTTCAATCCCATCCAGCCCGGGGCCGATCCGGCGCGCGGTCGCGCCCTCTTCGGCCTCGCCGCGGACGCCGACACGGAGGACAAGACCCAGGCGATCTTCGAGGGGCCCTCTCTGGCCTTCGGCGGCACGGTCGTGAGCAACCAGCGCACGTGCTTCACGTGCCACCGCGGGCTCGTCGTGGAGCTCGGGCTCCCGGCCCCCCCGCTGTCCGCGTCGGTGGGCCTCGACGACGCGCTCTTCACGGGGCTCCACGGCGACGCGCAGGGCGATCCGGACGGCCTGCGCAACCTCGACGAGCTGGCCCTCGTCAAGTACCGCCCGAACCGCTTCAACCTCCAGCGCGCCGAGGAAGACCCGTTCCGCAGGGTGTTCTTCTGGCGCAAGTCGATCCGGCTGGTCAACCTGGCCTTCTCGAACGGGTTCCTCCATGACGCGCGCGCGCGCACCATGTTCGAGACCGACCGGGGCGCGGTCTTCAGCCACACGCAGGAGTCGGACAGGCGGTTCGACGACCTCTTCACGGTCCAGGACGGCAACGACCTCGAGGCGTTCCAGCTCTCCCAGCTCTCGGATCCGCGGCTCGCCGCGCTCCGCGACCCGTCGGACCCGATGTTCCGCAAGCTGGCGCGCGACCCGTTCTACACCGTCGCGATCGCGACGCACGCAGAGAAGCGCGGGAAGAAGGTATTCGAGCGATCCTGCATGACGTGCCACAACGTGCCCAACGTGTTCAACAACCTCTCGAACGTCGAGGCGCTGGGCAACGGCGACACGGACGTCAAGAACCCCGTCTTCGGGCCGAGCGTGACACGGACGTTCAACATCGGCGTCTCCGAGCGGAACCGGCACGGGCTCAGGTTCTCTCACCACGCGGGCGGGGGCGCCTTCGAGCCCATCGTCCTGCCGCTCGTCGACGAGGACGGCGTCATCGTCCCGTTCGAGGTGAAGAAGGACATCGGGCTGGCCGCCACGACCGGTCGGCTCGAGGACGTCGGCCGCTTCAAGGTCCCGCAGCTCCGGCGCCTCGCGCGGAACGCCCCGTACTTCCACGACAACTCCGCGATGTCGATCGAGGAGGTCGTCGACTACTTCAACAGCGATTTCTACAACGACTCGAAGGACGGCAGGCGATTCCCGATCCACCTCTCGAGGGGCCAGCGCGCCGACCTGATCGCCTTCCTGAAGGTCCTCTGACGCAACGCCCGGACCGCGCGGCGCGCTCCGGGCGCAGCCCTCCCCGACAGGCGCCCTCCCGCCGAGCGGGTCACCGCCGGCCCGGCGGCCCCGCGGTCCGCGCCCCCGTCCCGCCCGCCGGGCCCGGGCGGGGCAGCGGCGCGGCCGCGGCGCGCGTTGCCGCGCCGATCGCGTAGCGGAGCGCGTCCTTCAGGGTGCCGAAGGTGACGAGCCCCTGCGTCTCGGCGCCGAGCTCCGTCATGGTGGCCGCGATCTGCGGCGAGATGCCCGACACCACCCCGCGCGTCCCGAGCAGCTTGATGGCCCGCATCATGTCCAGGAGGTGCTTGGTCGTCGCCAGGTCGACGCTCTCGATGCCCGTCAGATCCATGATCGAGAACCTGGCCTGTGTCCTCACGACCTCTTCGAGGAGCGTCTCCGTGATGCGCGACGCGCGCACGTCATCGATGGAGCCGATTAGCGGCAGGGCCAGGACGTGATCCCAGACCTGGACCACGGGCGCGGACATGAGCCGGATGGCCTCGTTCTGGGCGCGCAGGCTCTCCTCGCTGCGCATGCGCTCGATGATCTCCTCCTCGAGGCGCTGGTTCTGCTCCTCGAGCGCCTCGGCGGCCGCCTTGAGCCGGACCATCGACTCCTGCACCTGCGCCTCGAGCCGCCGCTGCTCGGTCACGTCCGAGACCGCGCCGACGACCTTGATCAGCTTGTCGCCCGCGTCCCGGAGGAGGACGCCGCGATCGACGAGCACGGCGTATTCGCCGTTCGCGCGGCGCAGGCGGTACTCCGCGGTCCAGCTGCTGGCGCCGGAGCTCATCGCCGACCCGAGCGCCTCGGTGACGTTGTTCACGTCGTCCGGGTGGAGGTGCTCGCGCCACCAGCTCGCGTCCGCGTAGACCTCCTCGGGCTGGCCCGAGATCCTCTCGAAAGAGTCGCTGCGCCACACCGCGCCGGTCACGACGTTGTAATCGTAGATGGCGTCCTGGGTGGCGAGGGTGACCATGCGGAAGCGCTCCTCGCTCTCGCGGAGCGCCTCGCTCGCCCCCGATCTCGCGGCGGCGTCCCCAGGGCGCCGCTCGTCGCCGGCCTCCCGCAGGACGGCCACGACGGCGGAGGCCGCGCCCGACGCGTCGCGCCCCACCACCGCCGGCTTGATCTCCAGCGCGACGCCGGAGCCGTCCTTGCGGACGCCTCGCGCCGCGATCGACGCGCCCGCGCCCGGGGGCTCCCACCAGGCGTCGACCTCGGCGTGGCCGAGGCAGGGCAGCTCCCGGCCGATCACCTCCGCTTCAGCCCACCCGAGCAGCCGCGCCGCCTCCCGGTTCCAGAAGCGCACGACGCCTTCCCGGTCGCACACGATCATCGCCACGGGCGCCACCTCGGCCATGACCGCCAGCTTCGCGTCGTCCCAGCGAGGCCGGCTCGGGTGCACGACGGAGGGATCGACCGCCTGTTCCGTTATCATATACGCTTCTTTCGAAGGTGGAGGTGCCCGCTCTTCGGACGACGGCGCGCATCCGGAGGTCGCAGGTGCTCCACCACACCGTATCTTGCCCTCTCGCGTCACGAAAAGGCAAGGGCAGGCGCGCGGAGGCGCCCGCTCACGGGCGCGGCGCCGGCGACGTGTCTGTCGCGATGCGAGGAGTGGAGTTGCTCGTGGAGCGCCCGCGCTGGACAGCGCACTTCGCCCCCGAGCGCGCCCCTGGCGGGACCGGATGGAGCCCGTCTCCGCCGGGCCCTGGCCGCGCGCGGGGCGAGGCTCCTGTCCTCCGAGGAGGAGCTTCGCCCGGTCGTGCTAGGCGCCGCCTGGACCCACCGGCGGCGGGATCGACCACTCCGCGCTGTCCGAGAGGGTCGGCTCCGCCTCCTCCGCCGCGCTCCCGAAGAAATCGGCGACGTCGTGCCGCCTCGCCTCCGCGTCCGCCCGCCCGAGCTCGATCAGCTTCTTCGTGAACGACCCGTCGAACAGCAGGTAGCTCGCGAGATCCGCGTCGTTCTCCGCCCCCACGTCGACCAGCGAGAGCAGCCGCCGCATCATCGCCGGCCCGCCCTGCATCTTCCCCGCCTTCACGTGCTCCGCGGCGAGGCGCCCGAGATCCACGCTCGGCCGCACCACCAGCGTCTCCACCCGCCGGTAGGGCAGCGCCCCGCGCTGCGCCGCCGCCCCGTTGATCGAGTGCAGGAAATCCGGGCCGAACGCCCGCTCGCCGTCCTCGATCATGTGGTTCACCCGCGTCAGCACCTCGAAGTCGGTCTGGATATGGTCGAGCAGGAACGCGTTCAGCACCTTGCCGAGCACGATCGCCATCCCGGGCGGCTTGCCGCTGTCGCCCGCGTCGATGCTGCGTACCTCCCGCGACAGGCCGATCGCCAGCACGTGCGTCGCCCCGAGCCGGAGCGCCGGCGCGATCGGCGTGTTCTGCCGCACGCCGCCGTCCATGTACAGGTCGCGCCCGATGCGCACCGGCGGGAACAGGATGGGGATCGCCGCCGACGCGAGCGCGTGCGGCGGCCCGATCAGCGCCCCGCGGATGATGGTCCGCGGCGGCGCCGTCGTCGGCAGCGCGCCGTCCGGCCCGGTCTGCATGAAGATCACCGTGCGGCCGGTCCCGATCTCCGTCGTCGACACGCTGACCGCCGAGAGGTAGCCGTGGCGCAGCGTGCGCGCGATCGCGCGCCACGGGATCTCGCGCTCGACGAGCTTCTGCATCGGCGAGACGTCGAACAGGCCCACGCCCTCCGACCCGCCGCCGAACAGGAGCTTCGGCAGCGAGATCGCCTGCCGGACCCCGAAGCCGAGCACCGTCTCCAGCTTCAGCTGCGTCCAGAGGTTGACGAGCCGCCGGACGCCCAGCGTCGGGTCGTCGAGGTGCGCAGCGAGGTAGCACGCGTTCACCGCGCCGACCGACGTCCCGCACAGGATGTCGATGCGCGGCGGCGCCCCGCGGAGGCGGGCGAACGCGTCGAGGACGTACGACATCACGCCGACCTCGTAGGCGCCCCGCGCGCCGCCGCCCGAGAGGATCACCGCGACCTTCCGTCGCGGCTTCGTCGCTGTCCTTGTACCGGTACCGCTCATGCCATCTCCCCGCGGCGGAGCGGGTCCTGCCCCGCCGCCGGACCCTCCGCCTCCGCGGCCAGGATGCGTCGCACCACGGTGCGCTCCAGGAACAGCGCCTTGAGCCGCGCGTCGCGGATGTAGCCGGCCACCTGGCGCACGTGCATCGCGGCGCGGTGGTAGGCGTCCACGGCGCTCGCCGGCGCGCCCTTCTGCAGCGCCGCGCAGCAGAGGTCGCGCACCTCGATGCCGTACTCGGAGCTGCTCGCCTCGACCGCGCCGAGCGCCGTCCGCGCGAGCAGCACCCCGGAGTGCACCTCGCCCGCGTCCACCCGCGCCGCCGCCTCGATCGCCGTCGCGTAGGCGTGGTAGCTCATCAGCCCCTGCGACTCGGCGAGCTGCCGCGCCTCGGAGGCGTTCGCGATCGCCTCCTGGACATCGCCCCGCGCCCTCGCGATGAGGCCGCGCACGTTGCGCTCGTGGATCATGTCGTAGACGCTGCCGGTCACCGCGATGAGCACGCTCGCGTCGGCGCAGAGCGCGTACGCGGCGTCGAGCTCGTCCGCCTCGAGGAGGATCCCCGCCGAGCAGAGGAGCGTGTCGGCCCGCGCGTCCTGATCGTCATAGCGCTCGTGCGCCTCCCGCGCCCGCTTCATGTACGCGAGGCTGCGCGGCGTGTCGCCGAGCTTGGCGTACGCGTGGCCGATGTTGCTCAGCGTCTTCGCGATCTGGAAACGCCCGCCGATGGCGAGATCGATGGAGATCGACGAGAGCCCGACCGCGATCGCGTCCTCGAAGCGCTCGAGCACGAACATCGCCACCGCGAGCGAGTTCTTCGCGCGCGCCTCGCTGCGGCGCGCCCCCACCGCGCGGAACACGGCGATCGCCTCGGCGTAGGCCTCCACCGCCTCCTGCACGCGGCCGACCCGGCGCAGCAGCACCCCCTTCGTCCGCAGCACCTCCGCGCGCGCCCGCGGCGTCAGCCCACCCATGTGCGTCACGCGCAGGGCCCGGTCGGCCGCGCTGATCGCGCCCTGGACGTCGCCGAGCTCGCGCAGCACCTCCGAGAGGATCGTGAGCGCCTCGACCTCGAGCGCGGGGCGGCGCGCGATGCGCGCGATCTCGGCGGCGCGCTGGGCCACCGGCAGGCCGCGGGCGAGGTGGCCGTCGTCGAGGTCGAGCCGCGCGGTGCGCACGAGCGCGAGCGCCGCCCAGCGCGCCTGCCCGCTCTCCTTCGCGAGCTGGCGCAGCGCCGCGAGGTGCTTCCGCCGCTCGCGCCGGCGGCCGAGGTGGCGGAAGATCGCCTCCAGCGCCTCGTGCGCGATCATCCGGCGGGTGTCGCCGGTCGGCAGGAGCGACAGCGCGCGCTCGTAGTACCGGCGCGACAGCTGCGCCTGGTGCGCGGCGCGCGCGGCCCGCGCCGCGTCGAGGTAGAGCTCGGCTGCCGGGCCCGGCGCCTCGCCGCGCGCGAGGTGCTGCGCCACGATGGCGGCCGAGAGCCCCTGCGCCAGCGGCGTCGTCGACAGGTGCTCGCCGAGCCGCCGGTGCATGCGCACGCGGCTCGCGCTGTCGAGCGCCAGGTAGGCGACGTCGCGCACGAGCGGGTGCCGGAAGTCCACCGCGCCGGCGCGGCGATCGCAGAGGCCGCGCGCGCAGAGGCGCGTCACCGCCTCGTCGTCCGCGAGGCGCGTCAGGTTCAGGATGTCGTCCTTGAGCAGCGGGCCCCCGGCGACCGCCAGCCAGTTCACGACGTCGTGCTCCGCCGGCGGCAGCTCGCGCAGGCGGTCGCCGATGAGCTGCTCCAGCGTCGACGGGAGCGGCTCGCCGCGGTCGCCGGTCCGGTCGTGGCGGACGAGCTCGTGCCGCCCGCCCGGGTGCTCGACGATCTCGAGCGTGCCCCGCTCGAGGAGCGCGTCGACCATCTCGAGCAGGAAGAACGGGTTGCCGGCGACGCGCGGCACGAGCTCGCCGCACACGGCGGCCACGCCCTCGCGCACCCCGAGGCGCGCCTCCACGAGGCGCATCTGCTCCTCGGCGCTGAGCCCGCGGAGCTCGATCCGCACGAGCCCCTCGATGAACGGGGTCACGCGCTCCTCGGGGCGCGTGAGCAGCAGCACGAGCACCGGCAGCCGCTCGGAGCGCTGCTTCAGCAGCTCCGAGATGAGCTCCAGGCTCGGGCGATCGGCCCACTGGAGGCCGTCGATGACCACGACGAGCGGCTGGTGGCGCGCCAGCGAGCCCAGCAGGTACTTGACGCCGCGCGCCACCGTGTCGCGGCCGTAGGCCGTCGCGTCCTCCTCGGGGTGGTCGAGCTGCTTGCCCGTGACGAGCTCGGCCAGGCGCGTGACGATGCGCGCCCCGAGCGGCGAGCGCGCGATCGGCCCGAGCAGCGCGCGGATGACGTGCGCCGCGTCGTCGATCGTGTGGTCGAGCCCCATCCCGGTGACGTCGCGGAGCACGTCGCAGATCGTGGCGAGCGGCAGCTCGCTCTTCACCGGCGAGCACTCGACGTGCAGCACGCGCGCCTCGCCCGGGAGCTCCGAGAGGAACGTCGAGACGAGCGCGCTCTTGCCGATGCCCATCTCGCCGACGAGGACGCGCGCCACGGACTGGCCCCGGAGCGCGCCGCCCGGCGGGCTCGGCGGCTTGCTCGGCCGGCTCGGCGGCGGCTCGCTCTCGCCGAAGCGCGACGGGGGCTCGACGATGCCCTTCACGGGCGGCGAGACGGCGCGGTGGTAGGCCGCGTGCAGGTCGGCCCGCTCCGCGTCGCGCCCGACGAGGTCGTTCGGCGAGAGCGCGATCTCCGCGATCCGCTCCTCGCGCGTCAGCGGGCGCTGCAGCGCGTAGAGCCGCATCTGGTGCGGGACCTGGTAGCCGCGCGCGTCGTCGAGGTCGAGCGACGGCGCGTCGCCCCAGCGGAAGTCGCGCCGGACGAGGCGGTAGACGCCGCCGGCGACCCAGGTCTTGCCGAAGGGCGTGCGGCTGCCGAGGCGCTCGGCGAGGAAGTTCGCGGGCTCCTTGAGCGCGTGGTTGATGAGGTGCCCCTGCTCGTCGCGCTCGCCGTACGCGATGCCGCGCACGATGCCGATCGCGGCGCGGAGCTCGACCGGCAGGTCCTCCGACGCGCCCGCGAGCGCCTCGTGCACGTCGACCGCCAGCGACGCGGCGTCGGCCGCGGCGCGCGACGGGTTCGCGAGCAGCCCCACGACGGCGCGCGCGCTCGCGTGCGACTCCCACGACCAGATCGCCCCGTGCTTGAAGGCGATCGCGTCGAGCGTCGTGCGGATCGAGCGCCCGCTGCGCTTGCCGGCGAGCCGCCCCTGCGCCCCGAGCAGCGCGTCGACGCCCTCGATGCGCATCGTGACCACGGCCACGTGGCGCACCTCGCGCACGACGCGCGGCGCGCCGGTGCCCTCGGCCTCGCCGCCCGTGCGCGCGGCCGGCACCGCCGCGAGCGTCTGCGGCTGCACCACCGAGCCCTCGTCCTGCTCCTCCTGCTTCGCGCCCTCGGCGGCGGCGTTCGCGCGCGCGTCCTGCTCGCGCTCGCGGCCGAGCAGGTGGGCGACGGTCTGCTCGACCGAGGCGTTGTCGACGAGCTCCTGCTTCGCGAGCAGCACGCGCGCGATCGCCCCGGCCAGGTCGCGCGCGGTCTGGAAGCGGTCCTCGGGCGCGTGCGCCATGGCGCGCATCACGATCGCCTCGAGCTCCGCGGGGGTGTCGGGCGCGTGCGCGGACGGCGGGTCGAAGAGGCCCTCCTTGACGGCCTGGAGGAGCGCCTCGTCGTCGAGCTTGCCGTACGGCGAGCGCATGGCGAGCAGCTCGTAGAGCACGACGCCGAGGGCGTAGATGTCGCTCCGCCTGTCGACGCGCTCGCCGCGCGCCTGCTCGGGCGACATGTACCCGAACTTGCCCTTCAGCACGCCGGGCTCCTCGCGGAAGAGGTTCGCGCTGGCGATGCCGAAGTCGGCGATCTTCACGACGCCCTCGAACGAGATCAGGACGTTCTGCGGCGAGACGTCCCGGTGGACGATCGCGAGCGGCATCCCGCCCTCGTCCTTGCGCTCGTGCGCGTAGTGCAGCCCCTTCGCCGCCTCGGAGACGATGAACGCCGACACGAGCGGCGGGATCCGCGACTCCTTCTGCTGGGCGGCCCGCATCAGCTTGCCGAGGTCGAAGCCCTCGACGTACTCCATCGAGAGGAGCAGCCCGTCCTCGCCGTGGTCGGAGAACTCGTAGACCTGGACGATGTTCGGGTGGTTCAGGCGCGTCGCGAGGTGCGCCTCCTCCACGAACATCGCGCGGAAGCGCCGCGACGACCCGTGCGCCGGGAGGATCCGCTTGACGACGAGGAGCTTGTACGTGCCCTCGGCGCCGCGCTTCTTGGCGAGGAAGACCTCCGCCATGCCGCCAGCGCCGAGGCGGCGCTGGATCTCTAGGTCGGCGAGCTGGGACGGGTGCTTGGCCATGCAGCGAAGCGGCGCGCTCGCGCCGTGGCTGGGAGGCGCCGGGCGCGGCGGATCAGGGTGACCGATGAGAAGAAGGACCGCGCGCGGTTCCCCCGATCCATGGGAGGACTACGGGTTGCCCTGCATGGTAGCGTCCCGCCCCCGCCTTCGGGGAGACAACCATGGTGGAAAGGCGAATCTTTCTGGGCGGGTCGGGGATCCGCACGGGCGGTGAGCCTGCCTGCGCGGCGCGGCTCGGCGGTCGCGCGTCGCGCCGCCGTCCCCCGCCGGCCCTGAGTTTTCGCTTGCAAGGCACCCCGGGGCTGCGCTTCACCCCGGCCGGCTGCCGCTGCGACGCGAGCGGCACGGCTGCTGCTTGAGCGTCACGGCTGCGGCCCGGGAGCCCCACCCGCTGCTGCTCCAGAGCCACCCGTTGCTGCTCCAGAGCCACCCGTTGCTGCTCCAGAGCCACCCGTTGCTGCCCCAGAGCCACCCGTTGCTGCCCCAGAGCCACAGACTGCTGCCCGGGCGACACAAAGCGATTGCCCAGGAAGTCCTCGTCTGTTAAAACGGATGGCGCGTCTGCGATAGGAGACGCCGGGCGTCCGACCCGGGGCCACTGGAACCTTCCGTGGCGGGGTCGTCTGCGTGCGCGCGCGCCTGAATACCTGAGGACTCGCAATGGACATTCGCGTGACAGAGGCGGACGTCGTCGTCGTCGGCGGCGGAAGCGCAGGCTCCACTGCAGCGGTGGAGGCACAGCAGCGGCTCCCGCGCGGGAGAGTGGTTCTCCTCGAGAAGGCACATATCAAGCGGAGCGGCGCGATCGCGATCGGCATGGACGGGCTGAACAACGCGATCATCCCCGGGCACTCGACTCCCGAGCAGTACGTGAAGGAGATCACGGTCGCCAACGACGGTATCGTGAACCAGCGCGCCATCTATGAATACGCGCGCAACAGCTTCGCGATGATCCAGGAGCTCGACTCCTGGGGCGTCAAGTTCCAGAAGACGCGCTCGGGCGATTTCGACGTCAA
Organism: Sorangium sp. So ce321; assembly: GCF_051530195.1. Lineage (NCBI taxonomy): Bacteria > Pseudomonadati > Myxococcota > Polyangiales > Polyangiaceae > Sorangium > Sorangium sp. So ce321. The sequence continues at coordinate 4,297,226 of NZ_CP150329.1, forward strand.
GAAGGTCCACCACAACGGGAGCTATGTCCTCCCGATGCCGGAGGGCTACGATCTCAAGAAGATCCTCACGCGCATGGTCAAGCGCGCCGGGGTGCGCGTCGTCAACCGCGTCATGGCCACGCGGATCCTCGTCGCCGACGGGCAGGTCGCCGGGGTGATGGGCTTCGACACCCGGGAGGGCCATATCGAGGTCATCAAGGCGAGGGCGGTCATCCTCTGCTGCGGCGCCTCCGGGCGGCTCGGGCTGCCGGCGTCGGGCTATCTCCATGGCACGTACGAGAACCCCTCGAACGCCGGAGACGGCTACTCGATGGCGTACCACGCGGGCGCCGAGCTCTCTGGCATCGAGTGCTTCCAGATCAACCCGCTCATCAAGGACTACAACGGTCCCGCGTGCGCCTACGTGACCGGCCCGCTCGGCGGACACACGGTCAACGCGAAGGGGCACCGCTTCATCGAGAGCGACTACTGGAGCGGGCAGATGATGCTCGAGTTCTACCGGGAGCTCCACTCCGCGAACGGCCCTGTCTACCTGAAGCTGACGCACCTCGCCCAGGAGACGATCACGGAGGTCGAGCGCGTCCTGCACCAGACGGAGCGCCCGAGCCGCGGGCGCTTCCACGAGGGCAGGGGGCACAGCTACGCGAGCGACCTCGTCGAGATGCACATCTCCGAGATCGGCCTGTGCAGCGGGCACAGCGCCTCGGGGGTGTGGGTCAACGAGAAGGGCGAGACCACCGTGCCCGGGCTCTACGCGGCCGGCGACATGGCGTGCGTGCCGCACAACTACCTGCTCGGCGCGCTCACCTACGGGAAGATCTGCGCCCAGAGCGCGCTCGGCTACCTCGATCGCACGCCGGCGGTCGAGCCGCTCGCCTCGGCGGTCGACGCCGAGCGCGAGCGCATCCTCGCCCCGCTGTCCCGCAAGAGCGGGGTGGCCCCGCACCAGTACGAATACAAGGTGCGGCGCCTCGTGAACGACTACCTGCAGCCGCCCAAGACGGGCAACCGGATGACGCTCGGCCTCGAGTACTTCATGCGCGCGCGGGACGAGCTCGAGGAGGTCACCGCGTCGAGCCCTCACGAGCTCATGCGGGTCATGGAGTGCCACTTCATCCGCGACTGCGCGGAGATGGCCGCGCGCGCGTCGCTGTTCCGGACCGAGAGCCGCTGGGGCCTCTACCATTACCGGCTCGATTACCCCGAGATGGATGACCGCCGGTGGTTCGCGCACGTGAACCTGAAGAGGGGCGAGGACGGCGAGATGGTCGCCTTCAAGCGGCCGGTGGAGCCGTATCTCTTCCCGATCGACGACGGCGAGCGCAGGACGTACCAGCGGCTGCGCATCCCGTCCGAGGAGCAAAGCGCGTCGCTCTGACGCGCACGAGGTCAATCCATGGGTCACCTGCTTGATAGAGAGTCCGTCAAGGCCCAGCGCGCCAGGACGGTGGGCAACGCCGAGGCCGTCGTCCGGTTCGATCTGCCGGTCGTCGTCGAAGAGGCGTCCTGCATCAAGGGCTGCCGCATCTGCATCGACTCCTGCCCTGTCGACTGCCTCGCGGTCAACCCCGCCACGGGCAAGGCGCACATGGCCTACGACGAGTGCTGGTATTGCCTCGCGTGCGAGATCGACTGCCCCAAAGAGGCCATCACCGTGAAGATCCCCTTTCTCATCCGGTAACGGCCCGGAGGCAGAGACGACATGACACAGCCTTCGCTTGCGCAGGAGCTCGAGAGCGCCCTGCGGGATCCGGACCCCGGCGCGCGCCAGCTCGCGCTGGCGCAGCTCGAGGACCTCTCGGATCCGGAGCTCATCCACCCCCTCATCGCGGCCGTCCGCGACGAGGACCCGACCGTGCGGGCGCTCGCGCTCGGGCACCTCGAGGACCTCGGCGACCCCCGCGCGGTGCCGGCCATCATCGGGGCGCTCGAGGACGAGGAGACCCACGTGCGCGAGGCGGCCGCCGCCACGCTCCGCGAGATCCGCGGATCCGAGGCGGCCCCGTACCTGATCGACGCAGTGCGTCATGAGCAGCCGTTCGTGCGCACCTCGGTGATCGTGGCGCTCCGCGAGCTCCGCGACCCGCGCGCGCTCGCGCACCTCGAGGGCGCCCTCGAGGACCCTGCGCCCGAGGTGCGGCGCGAGGCGGTCCTCTCCCTGGCCTACCTGCGGCGGCCCGAGTCGGCGCCTGCCCTGCGCGCCCGCCTCCGGGACCCCGACGCGCAGGTGCGGCAGGTCGCGATCGGCGCGCTCGACGCGCTCCACGCGTCCGGCGGCGCGCTCGACACGCCCGGCGCCCCCACGCTCGCCGAGGACTTCGCCGAGCTGCTGTCCGACCCCGACTGGCGGGTCCGCGTCGAGGCCGCCATCGTGCTCGGCCGCTCCGCGCACGGCCTCGCCGCGCCGCACCTCCGGAGCGCGCTCGACGACAGCGCCTGGCAGGTCCGCAAGGAGTCGGCGCTCGCGCTCGGCCGGCTCCGGGCCGCCTCGGCCGCGCCGGACCTGATCCGGCTGCTCGGGAGCGACCTCCCGGATCTGCGCAAGGCCGCCGCCCAGGCGCTCGGCGAGCTCCGGGCGGCGCCCGCCGAGGCGCCGCTGCACCGGCTGCTCGGCGACGCCGACGTCGAGGTGCGCAAGGCGGCGTCCCGCGCGCTCGACGCCATCCGCACCGGAGCCGGACGACATGAGACCTTCGCGAGGGATTGAGTCGATGATGCATGGTATCCGCGCGCTCCTGCTCCTCGCGGTGGTCCTCGTGGGCCTCTCGTGCAAGCCGGACGCGAAGCAGACGATCCGCATCGCCATCGGGACGCAGGACACGACCATCAACTGCGCCACCGGCGGGCTCCTGATCCGGGAGCTCAAGCTGCTCGAGAAGCACCTGCCGAGGGACGGCAAGTACAAGGACGTCACCTACGAGATCGAGTGGAAGGACTTCACCTCCGGTCCGCCGCTGACGACCGAGATGGTGGCCGAGAAGCTCGACATCGGCGCGATGGCCGACTTCCCCGGCGTGCTGAACGGGGTCGCGTTCCAGAAGCAGGGGAGCCGCAGCCTCTTCATCTCCACCCTCTCCGGCAGCGCGCTGGGGAGCGGCAACGGCGTCGTCGTGCCGGTCGACTCCCCGGCCCAGGGCCTGAAGGACCTCAAGGGCAAGCAGATCTCGGTGCCGTTCGGCTCGTCGGCCCACGGCATGCTGCTCCGCGCGATCCGCGACCTCGGCTGGGACCCGGACAAGGACGTGACGCTCGTCTCGCAGTCTCCGGAGGTCGGCGGCTCCTCGCTGAAGGCCGGCAAGATCGACGCGCACGCCGACTTCGTCCCGTTCGCCGAGCTGTTCCCGTTCCGCGGCATCGCCCGCAAGATCTACGACGGATCCAGCGTCAAGGTGCCGACGGCGCACGGCGTGCTCGTGCGCGCGGCCTACGCGGAGAAATACCCGGAGATCGTCGTGGCGTTCCTCAAGGCGGCGCTCGAGGCCGATCGCCTCTTCGCCGAGGAGCCCGAGAAGTACAGCGAGCTCATCGAGAAGGTGACCGGCGTGAACGCCGAGGTCGCCTACATGTTCCACGGCCCCCTCGGCATCCAGACGCGCGACTTCACGATCAAGCCCGAGGTCCGCCGCGCCCTCCAGGTGGCCGTGGACACGCTCACGCTGCTGAAGCGCACGGACACGAGCCTCGACGTGGGCACGTTCGTGGACGATCGCTTCATCCGGCGCGCGGCCGAGGAGCTCGGGCTCGACTACGAGGCGCGGCTCGCGAGCTACGCGAAGCTCCCGCTCTCCGGCAGCGACGCGCTGTCCGGCGAGCCGATCTCCGAGCCGACCCAGGCCGCGCAGATCTGGGTCAGGGGCGAGCCGAAGGTGCGCGCCTATCGGAGCCCTGTGTCGGCGCTCGCCGCGCTGCGGCAGCTGACCGCCGAGGGCAAGGAGGTCCGCGTCGTCTTCGTGCACGATCGCGCTAGCGGGGTGAAGCTCCTCGCCGACCGCGCGTGGTACGCGAGGCGCCCCGACGGCAGCGTCTCGGCGTTCCTGGCGAAGGAGGAAGCCGAGCGGTGGGCGTCGGAGAACGCGGCGTCGGTCGTCGATTTCGCGACCCTGCGGGCCGACGCCGCGAAGCTCACGGCGGTGGCGCCATGACGATGGTGTCCGAGCCCAGCGCGCCGGCCGGGCCCGCGCTCGGCAGCCGCGCGCGCCGCGCGACCCTCGCGCCCGCGCCCGAGGGCGCCGCGAGCGCCGCCGGGCGCCGCGCGTCCCCCGCGCCCGGCGGCGCCGTCCGCGAGCGGCGCCCCGGGCGCGACCTGCGCCGCGCCGCGCTGCGCGCCCTCTCCGCGGCCGCGTGCGTCGCCCTCTGGCAGTGGGCCGCGGCGTCGCGCGCGGACCTCGGGGTCGTCTCGTTCGTCAACGTGCCGGCGCCGACCGACGTCCTCGTCGCGGCCCGCGAGCTCTTCGCCTCGCCGAAGCTCTGGCTGCACCTCCAGAACAGCCTCCTGCGCGCGCTCGCGGGCTTCGTGGCCGCGGGCGTCACGGGCGTCGTGCTCGGGCTCGTGATCGGCAGGTCGCGGCTCGCCGAGGACACCCTCCTGCCGCCGCTCGAGCTCCTGCGCCCCATCCCCGGCGTCGCCTGGATCCCGCTCGCGATCCTGATGTTCCCGTCGGCCGAGATGAGCATGATCTTCATCACCTACATGGGGGCGCTGTTCCCGATCCTCCTCGCGACGATCCACGGCGTCGGCGGCGTCGATCCGCGGCTCATCGCGAGCTCCCGCAGCCTCGGCGCGCGCCCGTTCCGCCTCTTCCTCGAGGTCGTCCTGCCGGGCGCGCTGCCCAGCATCATCACGGGGATGAGCATCGGCATGGGCACGTCCTGGTTCTGCCTCGTGACCGCCGAGATGATCGGCGGGCAGTACGGCATCGGCTACTTCACGTGGGAGTCGTACAACCTGCAGCGTTACCCGGACATCGTCCTCGGGATGCTGCTCATCGGCCTGCTCGGCATGCTCAGCAGCGCGCTCGTCCAGCGGGTCGGCGCCTGGCTCACGCCGTGGCACCGGCCCGAGGAGAAGAGCCGATGAGGCCCGGCGTGAGCTCGGGGGGCAGGGTCGAGATCCAGGGCCTGTCGGTCGTGCTGGGCTCGGGCGGGCGCCGGACGGAGGCGGTGCGGGACCTCGATCTCACCGTCGAGGGCGGCGAGCTCGTGAGCCTGCTCGGCCCCTCCGGGTGCGGCAAGTCGACGATCCTGAACGCCGTCGCCGGGTACGTCGCGCCGGAGCGCGGCAGCATCCTCGTCGGCGGCGAGCGCGTCGAGGCGCCCGGGCCGGAGCGCGGCATGGTCTTCCAGCAGTGCTCCTTGCTCCCCTGGAAGACGGTGCTGAACAACGTCGGCTTCGGCCTCAAGATGCGCGGCGTCCCGGCGCGCGAGCGCGCGGAGGCGTCGCGGCGCCTGCTCGGCCTCGTGGGGCTCTCGGGGTTCGAGGACGCCTATCCCGCGCACCTGTCCGGTGGCATGCAGCAGCGGGTCGAGATCGCGCGCGTCCTCATCAACGAGCCGAAGGTCGTGCTGATGGACGAGCCGTTCAGCGCGCTCGACGCCCAGACGAGGCTCTCGATGCACGAGCTGCTCCTCGACGTCTTCCGCCAGGTGCGCACGACGATGCTGTTCGTCACGCACGACATCGACGAGGCGATCTTCCTCTCCGACCGCATCGCCCTGATGACCCGCCGCCCCTGCCGCGTCGGCGCCGAGATCACGGTGCCGTTCGAGCGGCCGAGGAGCGCCGCGATCGTGGGCTCGAGCGAGTTCGCGTCGATCAAGCGGCGGTGCCTCGAGGCCCTGAGCGACGAGCGCGCGGCCGCCGCGGCCCCTGCGAGCGCCGCGCGCGGCCACGACCAGCGGCCGAGCGCCTGAAGCGCGGCGCGCCGGCTCGCCGGGGCCATCCCGCGGCGACCGGGGCGCGGCGCCTCGCGTCCCGGCGCGCCGGATCGGGGCGTACCCGCTTGATGTTGCATGCGATTTTCCTTACTACCGAGCGGAGAGGAGTTATCCCCGATGCTCAAGAGATTCCTGCGGGTGACCGACTTGCCGTCCTCGGCCTCGGCCGCGCTGCTCGTGCTTCGCGTCGTCACCGGCATTGCGTTCATCTTCCACGGCTGGGGGAAGATCCAGGCCCCCTTCAGCTGGATGGGGCCCACCGCGCCCGTTCCGGGGTTCTTGCAGGCGCTGGCCGCGCTCGCGGAGGTCGGCGGCGGCCTCGCGTGGATCCTCGGCCTCCTGACGCCGCTCGCGTCGCTGGGCATCGCCGCCACCATGGCCGTCGCGGTCGCGACGCACCTGATGCGCGGTGATCCATTCTTCGCGATGGGGGCCTCCTCCTACGAGGTGGCGGCGGTCTACTTCAGCATCGCCCTCGTGCTGCTCCTCGTCGGGCCGGGGAGGTTCTCCGCCGACGCGGCGATCTTCGGGACGAAGGAGCGGACCCTCGCCGCGCGCTCTCGCGCGGTGTGATCTCGGTGTGATCAGGGCGCGCGAGGCGCCGCGCCGGGGCGTCGCTCGCTGAGCGAGCCGCGTGCCGCGCGCGGAGGGCGCGCCCGGCGTCCGGGTGCCCTGGAGCGCGCCCGCTCCTCGCTCCTCGCATCGGCTCGGGCCACGCCGCGCGAGCCTCATTTCCCGCCGCGCAACCGAGCACCGCGCCCTGGCCCGGTATTATAGATTTGACGGGAGGGGACCTCGATGGGGGACGGTGGGTCGACCGGGCGATCGAACCGCGCGCCGCTCGGTGTCGCGGTCGGGGCGTTCTGCTCGGTCCTCGCGGGATGCGCGGCCCTGCTGGGCTGGGCGACGCGGGAGATCGCGCTCATCTCGATCGCGCGCGGCTGGCCGGGCATGGTGCCCAACGCCGCGCTTGGCTTCATCCTGGCCGGCCTCTCGCTCGGGCTGCTCGGCCGCGAGGGGCGTCCAGCGCCGCTCCGCCGGCTCGGGCTGGCGAGCGCCGCCGCCGTCACGGCGCTCGCCCTCGCCTCCCTCGCGCAGTACGTCTTCGGGTGGGATCTCGGCGTCGATCGCCTGCTGTTCCCGGCGCGCGTGGACTTCCCGAGCAAGTTCCCCGGCAGGCCGTCGCCCAACACCGCGCTCGGCCTCGCCCTGATCGGCGCGGCGCTCCTGGCGCTGCCCGTGCAGACGCCGCGCGCCTGCCGGCGCCTGGTGCGGTGCGTGCTGGTGGTCGTGGCGCTCGCGCTGACCGTGCTGAGCGGTTACCTGCTCGGCGTCGGCTATTTCTACGGGCTGCCGCCGCTGTTCCCGTTCACGGGCATGCCGCTCCACGCCGCGGTCGCCCTGCTCGCGCTGTCTGCCGGGATCCTCGCGGCGCGGCCCGATTGCGGCGCGTTCGCCGTGCTGATGGCCAGCGCGCCCGGAGGCGTCCTCCTGCGGCGCCTCCTGCCCTTCGTCGTCCTCGTCCCGATCGTCCTCGGTCGTCTCTTCCTGATCGGCGCAGATCTCGGGGCCTATCCCATCGCGGCGTCGTTCTCGCTCGCCTCGGCCGTCACGACGCTCTTCCTCGGGACGGTGCTCTGGGTCAGCGCGGCGCGCCTGGACCAGCTCGACGAGGCGCGGCGACGGGCCGAGGACGAGCGCGCCTTCCTCGCGACCCTCATGCGCTCCTCGGACGACACGGTGATCGGCACCGACCTCGACGGGACCATCCTGAGCTGGAATCTGGCCGCAGAGCGCCTCTACGGCTACAGCGCGGGGGAGGCGATCGGGCGCAAGGTGTCCGTCCTCCACCCGCCCGAGCACGCGCAAAAGATCGAGGCGGATTTCGAGCGCCTGCGCCGCGGCGAGCGCCTCGAGCCCTTCGAGATCGTGGGCCGGACCAGGGACGGGAGGGCCATCGACGTCGAGATCACGGTGTCGACCATCGCGGACGACGCGGGGCGCATGACCGGCTTCTCCGGGATCTGCCGCGACATCGGGCGTCGCAAGGCGATGCAGGCCGTGGTCGATCGCGCCCACGCGGCGGAGCGGCGCCTCCGATCGCAGCTCGAGGCCATCGGCGCCGCGAGCGTGGCGGTGTCCGAGGCCCTCGCGAGCCTGCCGCGCTCCGAGCTGCGCGCCGTGCTCGAGGTGATCGCGCTCCACGCGAAGGCGATCTCGGGCGCCGACTACGCGGCGGTCGGCATCGCGGAGGACGACCGGCGGCCTTTTGACCCGTGGGTCCCGTGCGGCCTCGCCGCGGAGGAGACAGCGCAGCTCGGCACGCCTCCGCGGCCCGTCGGCCTCCTCGGCGCGGTGGCCCGCGGCGAGCGCCCGGTCCGGGTCGACGACATCCGAGCGCACCCTGACTTCCTCGGATTGCCGCGGCACCATCCGCCGATTCACGCCTTCCTGGGCGTGCCGCTCCGCTTCCACGACCGGACGGTGGGGAATCTCTACCTCGGCAAGCGCCCCGGCCGCCCGCCGTTCAACGAGGATGACGAGCGCGTCGTGGCGCTGCTCGCCGAGCGGACCTGCGGCGCGATCGAGGCGGCGCGCCTCTACCGCTCCGAGGCGAGCGAGCGCCAGCGGCTCCAGGAGGTCGTCGAGCAGATGCCCGAGGCGGCGCTCCTGGTCGACGCGGAGGGGCGGCTCGTCACGTGCAACAGGATCGCGCTCCAGTATGCGATCCACCGCGCGGGCGAGCTCGATCCCTGGGGTAACTCGCTGCTCTTCGACCACCGGCGGCCCTCGGGAGAACCCGCGGAGTGGTCCGAGCGTCCGATGACCCGGGCCCTCTGCCGCGGGGAGGTCGTGACGGGCACCGAGGGGCTGCTCTTTCGCCCTGCCGAGGGCGCCTTCGTCCCGGTGCTGGTCAACGCCGCGCCGGTGCGCTCGGAGCGCGGCGAGATCCAGGGCGCTATCGCCGTCTTTCAGGACATCACGGCGCTCAAGGAGCTGGAGCGGCAGCGCCAGGAGTGGACGGGCGTCATCGCGCACGACCTCCGCCAGCCCATCCAGGCCATCGCGACAGCGAGCCAGCTCCTGCGCCTGCGGTTCGGCGCGCAGCTCGCCGTGGAGGGCGAGAAGCAGCTCGGGAGGATCGGCGCCTCGGTCGACTGGTTGCGCCGCATGATCGACGACCTCCTCGACGCCTCGCGCATCGAGGCGCGGCAGCTCACGCTCGATTGCCGCCGTGTGGATCTTCGCGCGCAGCTCGGCGAGATCCTCGAGATGTCTACCGGGGCGACCGCGGGCCACGCCGTGCGTCTGGAGGTGCAGGACGGCGTTCCCGCCGTCTGGGCGGACCCGGGGCGGCTCGAGCAGATCGTCACCAACCTGCTCTCGAACGCCGCCAGATACGGTGAGCCTGGCCGCGACATCGTCGTCGCTGTCCGCGCCGAGGCGGCCGGCGCGCGCGTCGCTGTCACCAACTGGGGTCAGGGCGTCGCAGAAGCGGTTCTCCCGCACCTGTTCAAGCGCTTCTCGCGCGCGCCCGGGAGCGGGCCGCGCCGCGTCCGCGGGGTCGGCCTGGGCCTCTACATCACGCGGGGGCTCGTGGAGGCCCACGGAGGGAGCATCTCCGTCGAGAGCACCCCCGGGGCCACGACGACATTCCACTTCTCGATACCGTTCGCGAGAGCGGCCGCGGACGCAGCCGCAACGTAGCCGTCCCGCTGGCCTCTCCCGCGGAGAGGTCGATCATGGACGGCAGATTGGTTGGCAAGCTCTGCAGTTGACTGAAGAGCTCGTCAATTACATGGCGAGCTCTTCAGCATATTCGCGAGTTTCATTACAGGCCTGTCGGTTCTCCGCGTTCTCGTTTTCGGTACCACCATCCTTTCGCAGTATTCTGCGTTCAGGCCGCTCAGAATGATCGCAGAAGGAACTTCCTGAGGTCCGTATCCTTGCTACACCTTAGATCCGCTCCGGCCCGACGTCGGGGTAGTGAGGTGGCGCAGCAGTGAATTCCTGGTTCTTGCACGTGGGTAGGCGGCTGGGGCCCGCGGGTCGCCGGCTTTGGGTACTCGGGATCATGGGGGTGGTGCTCGCGGTGACCCTCGGGCTCGCGCTCCGCGCTGCGCCCAGGGAGCGTGCGGCGACGTACACCGAGCTGCTCCAGATCGCGCAGTCGGGGCAGGCGACCGCGGTCGAGGTGAGCGGCGATCGCTTCTTCGTTCGCCAGGCGGGCGGCGTCGCCGTGACCGCCGTCGTCGACGAGCCGACGCTCCGGCAGGAGCTCGTCTCCCGGTTCGCGGGCGCCGGCGCCTCGGTCGACTTCGCCTCCCGGGAGGAGCGGTCGCGGGCCGCGGCCGCCGTGCTCCCGGTGGTGGTCCTCGCCGCGATCGGCTTCGCGCTCTTCACGGTGAGCCGGCGCCGCAGCCCGAAGAACTTCTCCGACGCCAAGGCCGGGGTCGCGCGGTCGCCGGTGCGCTTCGCCGACGTCGCGGGGATGCACGAGGTCAAGCAGGAGCTCGCCGAGACGGTCGAGTTCCTGAAGAGCCCCGAGCGCTTCGCGCGCCTCGGCGGCCGCCCCCCGCGCGGCGTGCTGCTCACGGGTGAGCCCGGGACGGGCAAGACGCTGCTGGCGCGCGCTGTCGCGTGCGAGGCGGGCGTGCGGTTCCTCTCGGCGTCGGGGTCGAGCTTCCAGGAGATGTTCGTCGGCGTCGGCGCCTCCCGCGTGCGCGCGCTCTTCGCCGAGGCGCGCAAGGCCGCCCCGTGCATCGTGTTCATCGACGAGATCGACGCCGTCGGGCGGGCCCGCGCGAAGGGCCACGGCGACTCCGCCTCCGCGGAGCACGACCAGACGCTGAACCAGCTGCTCGTCGAGATGGACGGGTTCGACCACGCGACGGGCATCGTGGTGATCGCCTCGACCAACCGCGTCGACATGCTCGACCCCGCGCTGCTCCGGCCGGGGCGCTTCGATCGCAAGGTCACCGTGCCGCTCCCCGACGTGCGCGGCCGCGAGGAGATCCTCAACGTCCACGCCGGGCCCATCCCGCTCCAGGGCGAGGTCGATCTCGGCTACATCGCCCGCAGCACGCCCGGCTTCTCGGGCGCCGATCTGGCGAATTTGCTGAACGAGGCGGCCATCCTCGCGGCCCGCGAGGGCGCCGAGGCGGTCGACCCCTCTCACATCGACCGCGCGCGCGACCGGGTGCTCATGGGCCTCGAGCGCAAGGGCGTGCTCGTCGACGAGGAGGAGCGCCACGCGACCGCCGTGCACGAGGCCGGGCACGTCGCCGTCGGGCTCCTCGCCCGGAACTGCGATCCGGTGCACAAGGTGTCGATCCTCCCGCGCGGCCGCGCGCTCGGCGTCACGCAGGCGCTGCCCGAGAAGGACCGGCTGATGTACCGGAAGGAGTACCTCGAGGACCAGATCTGCATGCTGATGGGCGGCCGCGCCGCCGAGATGGTCGTCCTCGGGACGATGACGGCCGGCGCCTCGGACGACATCCAGCGCGCCTCGACGATCGCGTGGAAGATGGTCGCGGAGCTCGGCATGAGCCACCTCGGCCCGATCTGCGTCGGCGACGGGCACCCGTCGCGCAGCCCCGCCCTGCTCGACCGCGTCGACGAGACGGCGCGGGCGCTCACGGACGCCCAGCTCGCGCGCGCCATCGACATCGTGAAGTCCCGTCGCGCGGAGATCGAGGCGCTGGTCAGCGCGCTCCTCAAGAAGGAGACGCTCGGGAGCGACGAGATCGAGGCTTGCTTCCCGGCCGATCGACGGCAGCGCGCCACCCACCAGGCCGCCTGAGCCGCCGTGGCACCGGCCGAGGACCCCCGGTTCGAGCGGGACGCCCGCGATCGGCACGGCCAGCGCTGCGTCCGCAGCCTCGTGGCGTTCGCCGCGGGCGACGTGCTCGTGACCTTCGGCGGCGCCGCCGTGCACGACCGGCCGTCCCGGATGACGCTCCAGGTCTCGGAGCACCAGCACATCGAGCTCACGCCAGGGTTCCTGGCGTTCACCAACCACAGCTGCGATCCGAACGCCTGCTTCGACGTCGAGCGGCGCGCGCTCGTCGCGCTGCGGCCGATCGCGCCGGGCGACGAGGTCACGTTCTTCTATCCCTCCACGGAGTGGACCATGGCGTCGCCGTTCGAGTGCCACTGCGGGAGCGCCCGCTGCCTCGGCCAGATCGCGGGCGCCTCTCAGCTGCCGCCCGGCGCGCTCTCGGGGCACAGCGTCGCGCCGCACATCGCGCGCCAGCTCGCGCAGCGCGCCCCGCCGTCGAGCGGCGCCCGCTGAGCGGAGCCCCGCGCGCGGCCACTGGCGGCGCGTGCGGGGCCGCCGGCGGCGCGCGCGGCGCCGTGCTCCCTCAGTTCAGGTCCCAGAAGTACTTGCCCCCGCTCGGCGGCGCCGCCTCCTCCTCGCCCCCGCCAGGCCCGCCGGCATCGCCTGCGCGCGTGAGCTGGATCACTTCTTCGAGCGAGCTCGCCTCGTCTCGCCAGTACGCTTCCGTGCCGAAGTGCGGGAAAGTCCTCGGGAAAATGGGATCGTGCCACCGCCGCGCGATCCAGGCGGCGTAGTGGATCAGGCGGAGCCCGCGCAGCGGCTCGATCAGGCCGAGGGTCGCCCGATCGAAGCGGCGCAGCTCCTCGTAGGCGTCGAGGAACAGCTCGCGCTGCCGCCGGGCGGTCGCGTCGCGGCCGGGGAGGAGGAGCCAGAGGTCCTGCACGGCGGGGCCGACGACCATGTCGTCGAAGTCGAGCACGCGGAGCGCGCCGTCGCGGAGGAGCAGGTTGCCCGGGTGCAGATCGCCGTGGATGCGGTGCACGTCGACGCCGCGCAGGCGCTCCTCGGCCGCGTCGGCGACGGCGCGCGCGGCCGCCATGTACCGCCGCCCGACGGCCGCGGGGATGACCTTGCGCTCGGCGAGCCAGCCGAGGTCCTCGCGCGCGTAGGTGTCGGCGGAGAGCCGCACGCGGCGCTCGGCGGTCCGCCCCGCGCCCACGTTGTGGATGCGGGCGGCGAGCCGGCCGAGGCGCGTGAAGAGCTCGTCTCCGAGCTCGTCGGGGGCGCGGCCGCCCATGCGCTCGAAGAGGCAATACTGGATGTGGTCGATCTGCTTGAGCGTCTCGCCGTCCGGGAACGGGCGCGTCGGGCAGACGGGGATCTCGGCTTCCGCGAGCTCCGCGAGGAAGCGGTGCTCTTCGAGGATCTGCTCGCGCGTCCAGCGACCGGGGCGGTAGAACTTGGCGATGATGCGGGTGCGGTCCTCGAGCTCGACCTCGTAAACGCGGTTCTCGAACGAGTTCAGCGGGTAGCAGACGCGGTTGCAGAAGACGCCGGCGGCTTCGACGGCCTCGATCACCTTGTGCGGGGTCAGCGACAGGAAGAGGTCGGTCGGGGTGGTGGCGCTCATGGTGCGAGGAGTTGAGCACCAACCGGCGCCGCGCTCGATGAGAAGTTTCGCCGCGCGCGCCGCGCGCTCCGGACACGGTCGCTGCGCTCGCGGACGCGGGCGCAGCGCGGCCGCCGCGCGAGGCGCGCGGCGCCGGCCCTGGCGAACGGGCGGGCCTCGTGGGCGCGGTCCCTGCGGCCCCGCGCGATCTCGCGTGATCTCGCGCGCTCGCCCCGCGCGCTCGACGCGCCGGGCGAGCGCGGGGGCGCCGTGCCCCGCGGTCGTGATACGGTACCCCGAGGACCTCATGATGGAAGAAACACAGCTCTCCTTTCCTCACCTCGAGATCACCAAGCTCGAGGCGATGGTCGAGATCATGTTCCTCGCCGCCTATGCCGACGGATCCATCAACGAGGCTGAGCGCGCCGAGCTCGCGGGGCACGCGGCGGCGATGAGCGAGGGCCGCCTCGGGGCCGACATCGTCGAGTCGCTGATCGCCGTCGTCCATCGCTCGGTGCGCGAGGAGGGCAGGAGCGGTCGCTTCGCGTCGCTCCGCGCGCGCCTGCCCGACGTGCGGATGCGCGAGGCCGCGATCGAGCTGGCGGTCCGGCTCGTCGCCGCCGACGGCGTGATCCACGCGAGCGAGTACGCCCTGCTCGTCGAGGCGGCCGAGGCGCTGGAGGTGCCGATCGCGTTCAGGGGGCGCGTCGCGCCCGGCTCGAAGCGCTGAGCGGCGAGCGGGGCCGCGCCGCGGCCACGTTGGCGCGGGACTGCCGCCGCGGGCGAGGGCAAGGGTGAGGGTGGCTGACACCGGCCCCTGATGTGTCTGGCTGTGTGCCACGCGCAGGGGATGCGCCGCCGTCCAGCTCTTGCGTCACCGGAGCCGGCCGCGCGCTGTCCTGGGCCGTTCCGGTGGGCGACACGCCTGGCCTGAGGGGAGATGGCGGCGCAAGGCGCCGGAGCTGAGGTCTCGACCCCGCACCCTGGCGCCACGGCGGGCGCGTAAGGAGCGCATTTGCGGCGGTTTCTATCGGCCTGCTCCTTGCTAATACTTCCTGTACAAGGTCATGGACAGCCAACGAACTGACAGCTCCACGACGCCACATGGCGCATCGATGGATCCCGCGTCGAATCGATCCCGTCCTGCCAGCGGCGGCAGAGCGTCGCCGCGCGCGTACCGCTCACCGCGATCTCCGCGCTGGTCGGTGGCGCACCGCCCTCCGTTCGAGCCTGTCGACATCCGGACCACCGGTCCGCTGTCGAGGCCGTCTGGCTCGGTCTGGCGTCCTGGCGGCGATGTCGCGCCCCTGGACCCAGCTGGCGACATGCCGGCGAGCGCGCCGCCTGCCACGCTGCGGACCGGCGTTGCCGGCCTGTCGCCGGCCGCCGCCGCCCAGCCGGCGGCCGCCAGCGCGCCGGCGGCCGCGCTGCGGCGCTACGCCCCAGGCGACGTCCTCGCGGGGCGCTATCGCCTCACGGAGATCATCGGCGAGGGGAGCATGGGCGCCGTCTGGAAGGCGCGGAATCTCGCCCTGAACCTCGACGTGGCGCTCAAGCTCATCCGTCGCGACTGTGCCGCCCCGGAGGCCGCCTCGCGGCTGCTCCGGGAGGCGCAGGCCACGGCGCGGGTCTCTCACCGCGCGGCGGTGCGGATCTTCGATCTCAGCGTCACGGAGGAGGGCGAGCCGTTCGTCGTGATGGAGCTCCTCCAGGGCCGGTCGCTCTCCCAGCTGCTCGCCGAGTCTGGCCCGATGTCGCCCATCTCCGGCGTCCAGCTGCTCCTGCCGGTGATCGGAGCGCTGAGCGCCGCGCACGGCGCGGGGGTCGTGCACCGGGACGTGAAGCCGGCGAACATCGTGCTCGTGCGCGACGGGCGCAGGACGGTCCCCAAGCTGATCGACTTCGGGATCGCCTTCACGGCGACGCGTGTCGTCGGGGAGCAGCGGGACGCGCTGGTCGGGAGCCCGGCCTACATGGCGCCCGAGCAGGTGCGCGGCGGGCAGGAGTCCGACGCGCGCTCCGACGTGTGGAGCGTGTGTGTCGTGCTGTACGAGCTCGTGAGCGGCCGGCGCCCGTTCGGCGGTCCTGGCAGCATCTCCATCGTGCACGACGTGCTGCGCGTCGAGCCGCTGCGCCCGGAGGCCCTGGAGGCGCACCCGCGGCTCTGGGAGGTCATCGAGCGGGGCCTGGCCAAGGCCCCTGACGAGCGCTTCCCCACGATGGCGGCGCTGGGCCGCGCGCTGGCCCAGTGGGCGATCGCGAGCGGCGTCGCCCACGACGTGACCGGCGCATCCCTCGTCGATTACTGGCTTCCATAGAGCGGGGCTCACCCGCGGCGGATACGGGCCCACCTCGGCGTTTTCGGTGCTCGGCGCACCGGAGTGCGCCTGTGCGCCGAAAACGCCGATCTGGGCCCGTCTCCTGTGCGGGTGAGCCCCGCGCTGTCGCGTGCGGCAGAGATGGGGATGTGAAGAGACGGGCGGAGGGGCGAGGGCTCGGTGGGCGGCTCAGTACTGCACGCCGCAGCCCTTCGCGTCGGCGAAGGCCTTCATCGCCTCGAGCTCGGTCGTGGTCGCGTCGTTGTAGGACCAGCCGATCGCGCCAGCGTATCCCTGGCTGTACCAGCTCTCCAGGAGCATCTGCAAGCTGGCCGTGGCCAGGCCGGCGACGGGGAAATCGCTCATCACCACCGGCTTGTCCGTGATGCCGTAGTCCGCGGGCGACTGGTTGTAAGGCCAGTACCGGTTGACACGGTCGTTCATGTGGAATGTGTAGAAATCGATGTCGGTCGTCGACCAGGCCAGCGACCATTTCATCGACGCCGAGCCGATCGTGACGAGCGCGCGGCTTTCCGCGCGGAGCGTGCCGATCGTGTCGCGGAGGAACGCTTCCATCTGCTCATGGGGGATCGCGTCCACCTGGGGGTCCGGGTCGTAGTCCGGGTCGCCGTACGGGCTCGATCCGGTCATGGCCAGCTCGGGCTCGTTGATCACGTCCCAGGCGATCATCCGGTGCCGGTAAGGGCTCTGTTCGACCGCCTGGGCGAGCGGCTTGACCACGTTCGCGATCAGCTTCGCCCGGCGCTCCGCGTCGGTCACGATGGGCGTGATGCCCACGGTCTTCACGTCCATGTCGACCCGGCTCGGGTGGAAGTTGTCGAAGGAGAAGAGGCAGAAGATGACGTTGACGTCCGCCGCGTGGGCGAGCTCGAGCGCCCTCTGGACGTCGTCGCGCGTCGTCGCGCCGAGGCCGGTCGGGTCGTCGTTCGCGTCGAAGGCGACGCTCTCGCCCCGCAGCTCCGGCAGCACCCACCACCGCACGACCGTCGCCCCGTGGGCGCGGATGCCAGCGAGGTTCTCTGCGTGCGTGTCCGCCTCGGCCGCGACTCCGCGCTTGCCCCACCCGGCGATACCGCCGAAATCGCCGGCGAAGTTGTGCCACGCATAGTTCATTCCGAACATGAAGCGTGTCTCGCAGCCGACCGTGATACCCCCGTTCTCCGCGGGGCACTCGTCGACACACGCGGGGACACCGCCCTCGCCGCCCTGGCCGCCGCCCTCTCCGCCGTGGCCGCCTTCGGGCGGCGCGCCCCCGCCGCCAGCCTGATCGCCGGCCGCCTTGGGGTCCGGCGCGGAGACCACAGAGCAGGCGGTGAGCGCCAGGAAAGCGGCTGTGAGGAGCGCGCTGCGACCGAGTGGACAATGAGGGGTGTTCATAAGAGTATCGGGGCGATGGTACGCTCGCTGGTGAACGAGCGCCATCCGATTCCCTGCCGCGCTGGTCGAGAGCACCTTTCCGCGATTCGGTGACGCCGAGCTGGCACGCCGAGCTGGCCAGTTTCGAACCGCTCGCAATGCGCGTGCGCCATGGAGGTCATCTGCCCCACGACCAGCGCACGTCGCCTGTGTGGTGGAGTGGGAGTGGGCCGCTCACGGCGGGGCCGGCGCCCGCGCGGGCAGCGCGCCGCGAGCGGGCTGCGTCGTCGGGTCGTCGTCGGTCGTCGCCGCGCGGGCAGGCCGGGCGGCGGCATCGGCCGGAGGCGCCCGGGTTCCCCTTGAAACCTGCTTCCCCGGCCGGCTATTGGAGGGGCACGGGCGCCGCTCGGGCCCCGAACGCCCCGCTAGCGGGAGGAGAACCACCGATCATGAAAGCGCGCGCAGCCGTGGC
This sequence comes from Sorangium sp. So ce321, assembly GCF_051530195.1. NCBI lineage: Bacteria > Pseudomonadati > Myxococcota > Polyangiales > Polyangiaceae > Sorangium > Sorangium sp. So ce321. The sequence goes on from NZ_CP150329.1 coordinate 4,314,718, forward strand.
CCACAAGGCCGGCGAGAAGCTCACGGTCGAGGACGTCCAGGTCGAGGGCCCTCGCGAGGGCGAGGTCCTCATCGAGATCAAGGCCACGGGCGTCTGTCACACCGACGCTTACACCCTCTCGGGCAAGGACCCGGAGGGCCTCTTTCCCGCGATCCTCGGGCACGAGGGCGCCGGCGTCGTCGTCGACGTCGGCCCGTCCGTGAAGAGCCTCAAGAAGGGCGATCACGTCATCCCCCTCTACACGCCCGAGTGCCGGCAGTGCTCGTATTGCACCAGCGGAAAGACCAACCTGTGCCAGGCCATCCGCGCCACGCAGGGCCGGGGGCTGATGCCGGACGGAACGAGCCGCTTCTCGATCGGCAACGAGCGGATTCATCATTACATGGGCACCTCGACGTTCTCGAGCCTCACCGTCCTGCCCGAGATCGCCGTCGCGAAGATCCGCGAGGACGCCCCCTTCGACAAGGTCTGCTATATCGGCTGCGGCGTGACGACGGGTATCGGCGCCGTCATCAACACCGCCCAGGTGAGGCCGGGCGACAACGTGGTCGTCTTCGGGCTCGGCGGCATCGGGCTGAACGTGATCCAGGGCGCGCGGATGGCCGGCGCCGATCTCATCGTTGGCGTCGACATCAACCCGAAGCGCCGTGAGCTCGCCGAGAAGTTCGGGATGACCCACTTCGTCAACCCGGATGAGGTCGCGGGGGATCTCGTGCCCTACCTCGTCGACCTGACGCGCGGCGGCGCCGATTACAGCTTCGAGTGCATCGGCAACGTCAAGGTGATGCGCCAGGCGCTCGAGTGCTGCCACAAGGGCTGGGGGACCAGCATCATCATCGGCGTCGCCGGGGCCGGAGAGGAGATCTCGACGCGCCCCTTCCAGCTCGTCACCGGGCGCGTGTGGAAGGGCACCGCGTTCGGCGGCGCCAGGGGGCGCACCGACGTCCCCCGGATCGTCGACTGGTACATGGAGGGCAAGATCAAGATCGACGAGCTCATCACCCACACGATGCCGCTCGACGACATCAATCATTCCTTCGATCTCATGCACGAAGGCGAGTCGATCCGCAGCGTCGTGCTCTTCTCCTGACGGCGCACGCCCGTCTCGCGGCTCACCCGCGCTCTCCCCATCTCGCGCGCGGGTAAGCCGCGCAATCCAGCGCGCGGGGAGCGAGGCGGGAGGCCGGCTGGCGAGCGGCGTGGTCCGGTCCGTCCGCCGCGCGCGTGACCACCGGGGCGGAAGCGCGCGGGGGTGCCTGCGTGTCCGTGTGCCCACGTCGACAGTTGGGATGCGCGGACCCGCGGCGTCCTGCGCGCCTGTCGCGCGTTCAGGCGGCGATGTCGGTGCCCAGTCGGCGGCGACTGGTGCTGCAAAAATGCTGCCCTCTGTGACATCATCCGCCGCCATGGTCCATGTCACCTCCCTGGCGGGGCTGCCCGCCAACGCACTCGCCGAGGCGACCGCGGCGACCGCGGCCTGCGATGCTGTCGTCCTCGTCGCGCCCTCGCCGATCGCGAAGCACGCGGGGGGGCTCGGGGCCGCCGTGAGCGCGCTGGTCGAGGCGGCCGTGCGGGCTGACTGCGCGCTGGAGGGCAAGTGTGCTCCGCTCGTCCTGCCCGCGCCCGGGGTGCCTGGCGGGCGCCTGGTGCTCGCGCCGATGGGGTCGCTGTCCGAGGAGGTCGACGACGTGCGCTCCGTGGCGGAGGCGGCGGCGGCCGGCTTCGCGCGCGCGGTGGAGGCGGGGGCGAGCCGGCCGCTCCTCGTCGTGCGCGCGCCGTCCGCGCCGCGGTTCGCGCGGGCGATCGAGGTGGGGGCGCTCGCCGCGCTCGGGAGCCAGTGGACGCCGCTCGAGGCGCGCGAGGCGGAGATGGCCCCGCGGTCGGCCGAGTCGGTCGCGGTGCTCGGGCTGCCGGAGGCGCGCGCCCGCGAGCTCGCGGCCATCGAGGTCGGCCGCGCGCTCTGCCGCGACATCACCGGCACCGAGCCGGAGCGGATGGCGCCCCGCCGCGTGGCCGAGATGTGCGAGGCGGCGTTCGCCAGGACGGGCGTGCTCGTCAAGGTCGAGCGCAACGTCGATGACTACCCGCTCATCAGCGCGGTCTCGCGGGCGTCGCGGGTCGTCGAGCGCCACCGGCCGTGCGTCGTGAGGCTCGATTACCGGCCTCGCGGGGAGATCCGGCGCACGGTGCTGCTCGCAGGCAAGGGCGTCACCTACGACACCGGCGGCGTCGACCTGAAGACGGACGGGAACATGGCCGGGATGTCGCGCGACAAGGGCGGCGCCGGCGCTGTCGCCGGGCTCGTGCGCACGGCCGCGGCGCTCGGCCTGGAGGGCGTGCGCATCGTCGGGCTGCTCGGGCTCGTGCGCAACAGCATCGGCGAGGAGTCCTACGTCAGCGACGAGATCATCCGCAGCCGCGCCGGCGTTCGGGTGCGGATCGGCAACACCGACGCCGAGGGGCGCCTCATCCAGGCCGACCTCCTCGCGCTCGCGCGGGAGCTCGCGATGAGCGGCGCCGCCGACCCGATCCTGTTCTCGGTCGCGACGCTGACGGGGCACGTCTACCGCGCGCACGGGCCGTACACGGGCGCGATCTGCAACTCCGCCGCGCGGCCCGAGCTCGACCGGCTGGACGTCCTCGCGGAGCGCTGGGGCGAGCCGATGGAGCGCGTGCGGCCGCGGCGCGAGGACTACGCGTTCGTCGCCCCCCGGTCGAGCGCCGAGGATGTCGTGTCCTCGAACCGCCTCGCCTCGGTGAGCACGCCGCGCGGGCACCAGTTCCCGTTCGCGTTCCTCGACATCGCCTCCGGGCTCAAGGGGGGCACGCTGCCGTTCATCCACCTCGACATCGGCGGCGTCGGGGTCGACTCGGTGGACTGGCAGTTCGGCCGCCCCACGGGCGTCCCGATCCCCAGCCTAACAGCCTACCTATCCGGTGAATCTTAGTCTTAGGGGCTCACCCGCTTCGGATACGGGCCCACCTCGACGTTTTCGGTGCGGCCGACTTAGGGGCTCACCCGCTTCGGATACGGGCCCACCTCGACGTTTTCGGTGCTCGGCGTACATGAAGTACGCCTCCGCGCCGAAAACGCCGATCTGGGCCCGTCTCCTGTGCGGGTGAGCCCCGGCGAACGTCGTCGGGGAATCAGGGGAAGAGAAGGGGGAATCGGCTTTCTGTTGCCGAGGAATCTCGTGATTTCATGCGGCCTGGTGATCGGGCGAGAGAAAGGTGGAAGGCCGGGAAGAGAGAGTCGGGGTTCTCCTGGCGTTGAACGGCTTGCTTGGGCCGGAGGGCCGCAGGGGACGCAGAGGGGCATTGTTCTTCTGCGCGCACACGCGCGGGGCGGGGCGTTGGGTCCGTCCTTGGTGATGTGGTGGGGTGGGGCCTGAGCGGGGATGTGTTGCGCGGTATCAGGGCGCCGCGGCTGCGGCCGGCACGTGGCTGGCAAGCTCGGCGGTCATGGGGACAAGTCGCTCGACCGCCACCTTCCATCGCGCCCTGATCCGGCCCGCGCTCTCCGGATGGCTCGCCCTCGCGGCCACCGCGTGCGCCGCGGGGGAAGGGGCAAACAACCTGGATTCACCACGCCTGCCAGCGCCGCAGCGCGACAGCGGCGATGTCCTTACGGCCGCCGCGGGCGACGACCTGAGCGCCGAGCGCGCGCAGCCGGCGCCCGACCGGGCGGGGATCACGAGCGTCGCGGTCCCGATCGGCAGCACCGGCTTCACGCGCGGACGATCGACGGCGATCGTCAAGGCGTCGATGGATCGCGTGCGCGCCACGGTGCTCTCGTTCGATCGCTATCCGGAGTTCATGCCGCACTACAAGAAGTGCCGCTTGCTCGGCCGCACGCCCTCGGGCGGGTGGGACGTCTACATGGAGGTCTCGGCGCTGCAAGGCGCGGTCACCATGTGGGCGCGCGTCGAGATCCAGAAGCCGGTCCTGGCGGACGGCGCCGAGACCTACTCGTCCCGCTTCGTCTCCGGCAACGTGCAAGATCTCCAGGCCACCTGGCGGCTGGAGAAGATCGACGCCCAGACGACGCGCCTGTCCCTCGACGTCTTCCTCCGGCCGAAGCTGCCGCTGCCGAAGAGCCTCCTCAACGCGGAGAACCTGGAGGGCTCGGCGCACGCGATCGCCGCCATACGGACGCGCATCGAGCAGGCACAGGACGCGAATCGCTGACGCGCGCGGCGGCCGGCGACCCCGTCAGGGCAGCCGGACGCTGAGGTTGTCGATCCCCTCCGAGGCGCGCTGGAGGGGAGGGGAGCCGAGGGTCCATTTGCGGACGGGCGTCCCGGAGGGCAGGCCAACGTAGTTGTGACGATGGCGCGTCCCGTTCAGGTGCGCCCGGTTGCCCGCGAACGCGCTCAGGCCCGCGGGGGCCTCGTTCTGGATGCCGTGGAGCGTGTTCCTCGAGAGGGTGTTCCCCTCGACGAGCGCGCGCGCGCACGCCCTCAGCCAGATGCCTTTCCCGTCGTTGCCAGCGGCCTGGCACCCGATGATCCGCGCGTCCCGCTGGCCGTCGAGCAGGAACCCGGCGCCCTTCCGCGGATCGCCGCGCGAAAGGCCGGCGTCGACCGGAGGGGCCGGCGCCTGCACGAACAAGGGGATACGGTGGACCGTGTTGCCGTCAGCGATGCAGTCGATGAAGGCGTTGTCCTCTCCGCCCACGAAGCCGCCCTCCGGATCGGGGAGCGGCGCCGACGCGATGAACCCGGCCGCGAGCCCGTCGTTCTCGGCCGTCCCGCTCGCGTTCCTGTTCCCCACGGCCGTGCAGCGCCGCAGCACCACCTGGCGGGTCGAGTGGAGCGCGAAGCCGCCCGCGGGCGCGTTCACGCCCACGCTGTGGTTGCCGAGCGCGCGGCAACCCTCGATCGACGCGCGGTACACCGCCCTGCCGATGCGGAAGCCCAGCGCGGAGAAGTCCTTCACCGCATCGGCGGACGCGCCCGGGTTCGCGTTGTAGTTCCCGTCCGCCTCGCAATCGACCATCTCCAGGTTGCTCGTGGTCGAGATGTTGAATCCGCACGCCCGGTTGCCGGTGAGCGTGAAGTTCCGGTTCGCCCGGCAGCGCAGGAACTTGTAGTTCTCCCCCCACGCGAAGAAGCCGGCCGGCTCGCCGCCTGACGTGTTGTCGTGCGCCTCGCAGTCCTCCACGAGCACGTTGCGGCAGATGACGAAGTCGGCGCCGACGACGTTGAACTGCACGCCGCTGGGCCGAGCGCTGGTGTTCGCCGTGTGGTTGAACACGCACCGCTTCACCTCCACGTCGTCGCAGAACAGGACGAGCGCCCCCAGCGTCACGACGTGATCGAGCCGGCTCGTGTTCTCCGAGCACACGCAGTCGAGCATCCGGATGTCGGAAGCAAACGTGATGTTGTTGCTCGCGTCCTGGGTCCCCATCACGAAGATCCCGCCGTTGCGGCACAGGAAGCTCGTGTCGATCACCCCGTCGCCGCCGCACCGCCTGACCGAGAGGCCGAGCAGATCCACCTGACGGCAGTCCTTGGCCACGATCCCGACCCCCTGGACCCCGACCACGCTGCCGTTCCTGATGACGAGCCGCCTCCGCCCCTCGGCGAAGACGCCGACGTTCCCGGAGACCACCTCGCCCCGGCAGGGACTCGCGGCCGCGGGGACGGCCCGAGGCTCCGGAGGGTTGACCTGCCGCAGCGTCCTCCCGCACAGGTCGAGCGTCACGTCGTCGCTCGCGATCGTGATCGCCCTCGCGTCCGCGTCCGCCGCCACCCAGTCGACGTCCTCCGCGAGGGCGTACTGGCCGGGCGCCGTGATGACGAAGGGGACACGGCGGTCCGGGTCCGGTCCGCCGTTGATGTCCTGCGCCGTGATCGGCGTCCTGCGGCAGCACGCTGCGCCCGGGGTGAGCTCGCTCATGGTTCCTCGTCGCGAGTCTACGCCACGGGCTCGGCGTGATCGTCACTGGATCGGCGCCGCCCGCAGCGACTCGGCGAGCTTCGCGTAAAGCGCGCTCCGCGGGTCGTCGCGCCGGTAGACCAGGCGGAAGTGGTCGCGCGCGAGCATGGCGGACCGGAGGAGCCGCTTCAGCTTGCCCGCGCGGAGCTCGGCGGCGACCATGTGCAGCGGCAGCACGGCCACGCCCTCGCCGGCCAGGACCAGCGTCTTCATGGCGGCGCCGAGCCCCACCCAGCGGTGGCGCGAGAACGCGAAGCGTCCGACGCCGCCCATCTGGTCCGCCAGGTACCGGAACAGCGGCATGGTCGCGTCGATGTCGAGCAGGCAGTGCCGCGAGGCGTGCTCCGGGCGGGTGAACTCCTCGCGCTGGAGCAGCCTGGGCGAGGCCACGAACGCGTAGCGCTCCTCGTGCAGCGTCTCCGCCGCGAGGCTCGCGGCGCTCCAGCGGGCGCTGGTGACGGCGCAATCGACGCTGCGGTCGTGGAGGCGCCTCAGCAGATCGTCGGACGCGCCGAAGTAGAGGTGCAGCGTCAGCTCGGGGCGCCGCCGCGTCAGCTTGCCGAGCTGGGGGACGATCCAGGACATCCCGAGCTCGAAGCGCGTGCCGAGCGTCAGCTCGACGGGCGCGGGCGCAGGGCTCATCGCGGTGCGGAGGCAGTCCTCGGCGATCGCCAGGCACTGGCGGGCGCGCGGCAGCATGGCGAGCCCGAGCGGCGTGAGCTGCACCCGGCGGGTGGTGCGCTCGAACAGCGGCGCGCCCACCTGCTCCTCGATCTGCTTGATTCGCTGACCGAACGCGGCGGGGCTGAGCGCGACGGCGCGCGCCGCGGTCCGGAAATTCAGCGTCCGCGCCGCTGCCTCGAAGCAGGCGAGGTTCTCCAACGAGGGAAGCAGCATGGACGCATCGTATCGTCCGCCACAACAATCCTGGCCATGAAATACGGCGCGCGGACGCCGCCCGGCGTCGCCAGCGCGAGGAAGCTCGTCATGGTCGAGGTTCCCTGTCTCCCGCCCCTTGCCGCGGCGGCACGGGCTCGTCGGGCGGCGTCCCTCGCCGCAGGAGCCGCGCGGTCCACACCGACAGCGCGAGCAGCCCGAGCGCCAGCGCGAGCCCGATCGGCCTGCGGTGGCGCTCGGTGAACGGGAGATCGCGCGCGACCTGGGCGGCGCCGAAGGCGGGGTTGGCCTGCGCGGCGCCGAGCCGCGCCGCGACAGGCGGCTGCTCGGGCTCGCCCCGGTCGAGGACATCGGCCAGGTCGTAGCGGGGCCGCTCGCCGAGGGCGTCGCCGATGTACAGCCGGTGCGGGCCCGGCAGGGCAGCGCGGAACACGATCTCGCGGGCCCGCACCTCGCCTTGCGCTCCCGACAGGGAGAGCGGCGCCGAGTCGCCGTCGTGGATCGTGAGGCGGAGGAAGCGCTTCCGGGTCGGGGTCAGCGGGATCCGCGTCAGCGCGAGCGCCACCCCGGACTCGCCGTGGGGCCGGATCCGATGGATGAGGCCGCCCCCGACGGAGGGCCAGACCGCGCGGTAGGTGGTGGAGGCGACGTCGACGCGGCGGCTGAACTCCGGCGTGGCGACGTCGAGCAGGACGGCCTCCAGCGGCGCGCCCTCGGCGCCGGCGTCGAGCGTGACGAGGGTCGTCTTCGCCTCGCTGTTCCGCTCCGTCTCGACGATCGCGAGCGGCAGCAGCGCCGCCTTGCCGGCGTCGGCCGGCGGCTCGCACGCGACGGCGCCGCCGGTGATCCGGACGTCCGTGACCGTGTCGCGCGCCGCGTCGCGCGGGCGGGCGCCCTCGGGGAGGAGGCGGACGCGGACCAGGGCGGCGCGCGAGAGGGGATACGAGACCGAGAGGTGCTCGACGGTCTCCGAGCCCTGGGGGATCCGGTACACGTAGGCGCCGCGCGCCACCTCGCTGAGCGACCGCGGGTCCGCGCCCGTGTCGACCCGCGCCTCGCGCAGGAAGGTTCGGCCGAGCACGGTGAGCTCGATCCGGCAGTGGCGCGTGCCGGGCGCGTCGAGCGCCCAGGTCGCGTGCGTCGCGCCGGCCGTGTCGACGCCCGGGTCGAGCATCGTGGCGGCGATCCGCCCGGCGCCCGGCGCGGCGCCGGGCCCGCGGAGCACGTACGGCACCTCGGCGCCGTCGGGGCCGGCGATGCGGACATCGGCGAGCAGCTCCGCGGCGCGGCTCTCGCGGTAGAGGTCGAGATCGACGTCGACGCGGTGGTCGCCGGCGGCGTCCACGCCCTCGATGGGCCGGACGAGCGCGTGCTTCCCGGCCGGCAGCGCCGCGCTCGTCTGCGCCTCGGAGGGACGCGCGAGGCCCGTCGCCGCGAGCAGCGCGAGCAGCCCGGCCGCGCCCTTCGGGCCGGCGCGCAGCAGCGTCACGAGGCGCCGGCCGAACCGCGCGTAGAGGAAGCCCCCGCCGACGAGCAGCGCGCCGACGCCCGTGAACAGCGCGATCTGGTAGATGCGCTCGACGTGCCAGACGTCCCAGACCACGAGCTTCGCGATCGTGATGGCGAACAGGCACAGCCCGGCGTAGCGGTGGAAGGCGTCGCGCGCCGCGAACCCCGCCGTGAGCAGCGCGATCGCCGCGACGGCGAGCACGAGCGTCGTCGCCACCGCGAGGCTCCCTTCCTGGGCCTCGACGGCGGTCCGGTGCTGCACGAGGAGCTCGGTGAACTCCGCGTCGTCGAGCGGGGCGGGGGGCGCGGCGGGGAGCGAGGTGATCGCGCTCCGCACCTCGAGGACCACGGTGGCGATGAGCAGGGTGTAGCCGGCGCAGAGCGCGCCGAGCGCCGCGGCGCGCAGCTCGGCGCGCGCGGGGCCGTCGGCGCGCGCGGTCGCGCCGCGCGACAAGAGCCGCCCCGCGGCGAGCAGCGCCGCGCTCACGCCCGCGAACGCGTAGGTCCTCGCGTTGAGCAGGACGGGGACGGCCATCGCCCCGTCGCGGCCGCCCGTCGCGAACCATGTCGTCACGAGCGCCTCGGCCTCGGCCCGGTCGACGACGAGCGCCCGCGCGAGGGCGGCGACGAAGAGCAGCAGGGTGACGGCGAGCCAGGCGCGCTCGCCGGTGCGCGCCGCGATCGCGGCCGCTACCGCCGCGAGGATGCCCCAGACCACGGTGACCGTCGCCCCGCCGAGCCCGAACGCCACGGCCGCGGCGAAGAGGGCGAGCGCCTGCCCGAGGAGCAGGGCGATGCGGTCCGCGGGGGGCGCGGCGGCCGCGCGGCCGGCGCCGGCGCGCAGGAGCGCCGGGCCAGCGCGCAGGAGCGCCGCCCCGAGCGCGAGGTCCAGGGCGCCGGCGCCGGCGGTGAGCAGCGCGCGGAGGGTCGGCGTGTCGTCCGGCGTCGCGCCCAGCGCGGCCGCGACGAACCCGAGCGTCGCCACGCTGGCGGCGAGCGCGGCGGGCCACGGGAGCGCCGGCGGGCCGGGCTCACGCCGGCGCCGGGCCGAGGCGCCCACGGCCCCGAGGAACACCAGCATGACCAGGGCTGCGGCGCCGAGGAAGCCCGCGTCCACGGCCGCGGGCGCGTCCCCGGCGGCCGCGGCCGGCGCGAGCGCGCCGGGCGCCGCGGCCGCGAGCGCGCCGGCCGAGGCGGTCGCCGCGGCGAGGAGCAGGGCCGGGAGCTCGGCGCGCGCGGCCACCCAGGCCACGAAGGCGGTGGCGCACGCGATCGCGAGCGCGAAGAGGGCCGCGTCGGTCCCGAGCAGCAGCATGCCCGCGGTGCAGGCGAAGAGCGCCGCGCCGGCGGAGCACGCGACGGCGATCCCCCGGTCGAGGCGCGCGAGCCCGGCGCCGCGGAGCCAGCCCGCGAGGTAGACGAGCGTCCAGGCCGCGACCAGCGCGACGAGCGCCGTCCGGTGCGGCGCCGGCGCGTCCTCGATCGTCGCGGCGAAGGCGAGGAAGGCGGAGCTCATCGGCGCCAGGAGCCAGAGGCTCGCGCCGAGCGCGCGCAGCGCGGCGGTCGCTGCGACGGCGAGCGCGATCGCGGCGACGCCGAGCGCGCGCGGGGAGTCGAGGAAGAGCGCGCCTGCGCCGGCGTGCGCGAGCACGAGCGCGGCGATGCCGAGCGCGATCGCGTCCTCGGGCGCGGCAGCGCGGGCGTCGCCGGGCGGAGCGGCGGCGGCCGGCGCGGCGGCGTGGTCGTCGCTGGCCAGCGCGGGGCCGCCGCGCGGGGCCGCGCCTGCGGCGGCGGCGCTCCGGGCCTCCGCGCGGCGCGCCCACAGCGCGCGCAGCACGCCCTGCGCGGCCGCGAGCGCGACGAACGCGAGCGGCACGGCGCGCGCGGCGAGCGGGAGGTAGGGCCCCGCGAGCGCCTCGGCCGGCTGATCGAGCCAGGGCGCCGCGTCCGGGGCTGCGCCGGCGACCGGCGGGGCGCTCGCGTCGAAGTACCGATCGTACCAGCCCGAGAACAGCGCCGTGTGTCCGGCGAGCGCGAGCCAGGGCGCGACGCGGAAGCCGAGCTTCGCTGCGACCGCGTGGACGACGCTCGTCATGAGCAGGAGGTAGCCGAACAGGACGAGCGGCCGGTCCTGCCCGGTGGACAGCACGACGGGGTTGAGGAACCCCGCGACCAGGGAGAGGAGCAGGATCGCCTCGCCGCGGTGGCGGAGCGCGAGCGCGGCGCCGAGGAGGAGGAGCGCCGTCTCCGCCGCGAAGGCGGCGGAGATCGGGATGAGCTCGTACAGGACCGCGCCAGCCCACACCGACGCGATCAGGACCGCGAGCCCGAGCCCGATGAGCGCGTGGACGAAGCGGCGCTGCGTTCGCCCGCGGATCGCCTCGGCGACCCCGAGGAGCGCGGCGCCTGTCGCGGCGCCGATCGCGACGCGACCGGTGGGCCCGATCCAGGCGTTGTCCGAGGCGTACTTGAAGAAGAAGAGCGCGCCGAGCAGGAAGGTGGCCGCTCCTGCGCGGGTGAGCCACGTGAGGCCGAGCCGCTCCTCGATGGAGGGCCGCTCCGGCGCTCCGCGGTGCGCGATCGCGCCGGCGCCGAAGGCGCCCTCGTGGGCCGCCCCGGCGGGGCGAGGTTCCGTCGGGGCGGCGACGTCCGGCGGCGCGACCGCCGGGGGCGCGCCTGCCTCGCCGGCGGCGAGCGCTGCGGGCACGGCCGTCGACAGCGCAACGGCGGCGCCGGCCTCTCCTGGCTGCGCGAGCGCTGTGGGCGCGCCGGTACCGGCGAAGGCCCCGGGAAGCGCGCCGGCTGCGTTGACGTCGACCGCGGCAAGCGCGACGGCTTCTCCGGCTGTGATCGCGGGCGGCGCGCCCGCCGCGCTGACATCGACAGCGGGGAACGCGCCGGCTGCACGGGCGCCGACCGCGGGCGGCGCGACCGCCAGGGGCGTGACGGCGGCCTGAGCTGCTTGCCCGGGCCCGAGGGCGCTCGCCCCGCGCAGGCTCTGCGCCGTCGCGGCCAGCCCGGCGCGGTCGCGCTGCCCGGAGAGCTCGGCCACACGGTGCTCGAGGGCGTGGATCCGCAGCAGGAGATCCTCATTGCGCCGGTTGGCCCGGACGGCGAACACGAACGCCACGAGGGGGGCAACCAGGAGATAAGCGACGAGCGCGAGCCCGAAAAAAACGAGTATCCCTGCCCCCATGCAGACTTCCTAGCATGGAGACCACGCCGACGGCGTCGCCCGTCCGCGCGATGACGCCTGTGCTGTTCACGCGGTTTTCACCGACGGCCCAGCGGGACAGCGAGGGCCTTTCGGCGCGCGCCGGGACTGGAGTAAGGTGCATCCTCATGAGGAACACACGCCTGCCTGATCGCCGCGCGCCAGGCGCCTGCTATCTTCCCCGTGTTCCCGGACGGCGGCGTTGCTCGGGGGGGGAGCGCGGCCATTCGGGAACAGTTCTTTTGTCCTCTCGCCCCGCTGCTCAGGAGATCTCGCGATGCTGAGGCACCCGACCATCTCCGCATGGCAGCGAGATCACGAGGAGGGCGGCTATCAGGCCGAGATACGCGGCTGGACGTTGCGCGTCCGCTGGATACCCGAGCGCCCGGGCGAGCAGCGCGGCTTCACGTGGGAGGCCGTCGATCCGTCGGGAAAGAAGCTCACCTCGAGCGAGGTCCACGAGGAGATCGAGGTCGCGATGGCGCACGCCGAGGAGCGCGTGGCCCCCGATCCGGAGAAGCACGAGTCGAAGACCATCGACTGACGGGCACGCCCCGCCGCGGCGCGGGGCTCAGCCCGGCTTGTCCGCCTGCGCCGCCTTGCGGCCTCGCTTGCTCCCGTAATTCCGGATCACGATCTCTCCCACGCGGCCCCTGGCGTCGCTCTTCGCGTTGATGCTCCGGAGCGCCGCCACCCGGTCGATCCTGAACCGCTTGTAGAGCGGCGGGATCTCGGGAACATCGGAGTTCGAGAGCATCACCTGGACCCCCCGCTCGTCGAGCGCCGCGAAGAGCGCCGCGAGGCGCTCCTGGTCGCGGAAGCTGAAGCCGCCCGCGCTGTAGGACGTGAAGTTCGCTGTCGACGAGACGGGCGAGTACGGCGGGTCCAGGTAGACGAAGTCGCCCTCCGCGGCGTGCTCGAGCACGCGCTCGAAGTCGCGGACCTCGAGCTCGACGCCCTGCAGCGCCGCCGAGCAGGCCCGCAGCTGGGGCGGATTGCAGATGGACGGGTTCACGTAGCGGCCAAAAGGCACGTTGAAGCGGCCGGCGCTGTTGACCCGGTAGAGCCCGTTGAAGCCGGTCCGGTTCAGGAAGATGGTGCGGGCGGCGCGCTCGGGCAGCGAGAGCGTGGCCGGGTCGAGGTCGCGCACCCTGTAGTAGTGCTCCTGCTCATAGGCGTGGCTGCCCAGCGCCGCGATGACCTCCTCGACCCTGTCGCGCACCGCCCGGTAGCAGTCGATGAGCTCGGCGTTGACGTCCGTCAGGGCCGCGCGCTTCGGCTGCAGGCAGAAGAACAGCGCTGCTCCCCCCACGAACGGCTCGAAGTAGCGCCCGTACGAGGCGGGCAGGAGCGGCTGGAACTGCCGGAGGAGCTGGCCCTTGCCGCCGGCCCACTTGAGGAACGGGCGTGCCAGCTGGGGCGCGGCGCTGTCGGGTTCGGTGACAAGTGCGGTGGTCATCGCGCAATACTGGACGGCAACCTACCAGGGCGCGCGATCGTCCTCAACCGCCGAGGCTCAGGGGGCGCGATCGTCCTCAACCGCCGAGGCTCAGGGGGCGCGATCGTCCTCAACCGCCGAGGCTCAGGCGCGCGATCGTCCTCAACCGCCGAGGTTCAGGGCGCGCGACCTCCCCGTCCACGGCGCCTCGCCGGCCGCCCCCGGCGTCCGAGACCCCCGGCGCGACGGGCCGCCCCACGCGTCGCTCCAGGCTAGGTCGTTCTATGTCCACGAGCCGGGCTCGACGGGCGGTGAGGTGCCTTGTGATGGAGCGCGGATATCGGGCGGATAAATAAACAATTACGCATAGTTGTAAGCACGCGTGAGCGCGCGTGGCCGGCTCTCGCCGCTGCCCGGATCACGGCATGTCGTCGCTTGCGCGGCAGCCGAGCAGGGATAAGTTGAAGTCTCGTCACGCGGGCCGATCAGCCGCTCGGTGGAGCGGCGTTCTCCCGCATTCACGCACCGCCGCCTCGGGCCATCTCGCGGTGGACCTGGGCGGCGCGGCAGGGGCTCGCTCGCGCGTAGCGTTCGGGCGCCCCGCGCCGGAGGGCGGCTTTTGTGGAAGCCGCCATTCCCTCTCGACAGGAGGAATGCCGCCATGATGCTTGCCTTCGACCTCGATCGCGACGACGCCCCGCAGCGGCGAGGCCCCGCGCCGGCGGGTGGACCGGGCTGCTTCGGTGAGGCTGCCGACTACCGTGCTCAGCGGATCCTCTACGCCGCGCGCGGCTGGATCGCGGAGCAGGACGGCATCACCACCGACGGGCGCTCGCTCCTCTTGCTGCACGCCCAGCGGACGCCCCCGGAGCGGCGCGAGACGCTCGTGCGCTGCTTCGAGCGCGTGCTCCTGCACGCCCCCCGGCCGGAGCTGCCGGCGCTCGCCGCGTCGCTGCGCCAGGCGGGGCTCTCGGTGGGCGAGGGGCTCTCGGTGATGGGCGCCCCGGCCGGCGAGGTGCGCGCCGCCGTGCAGGGCCTCGGCCGGTTTCGCTCCTTCCCGGCGGGCCTCCGCCTGTCCAGGGTGTCGCCGGACGACGACGACGACGCGATCCGCTCGATCCAGGAGCTCCAGGCCGAGAGCGGCCACGCGCCGCTCCCTGGTTGGTACCTGCGCGGCGGGGAGGGACGCTCGCTGACCCTCGCGCTGCGCGACGGCAAGGGCGCGCTGGTCGGGTGTACCACCCTGTGCGTCGTGACGCGCCCGCAGGCGGTCGAGACCGGCGGGCGCGAGGCGCTCTCGCAGCTCGGGCTGCTGGGCGCCCCGCCGCTCTGGATCTCGGACGTGGGCGAGGCGCCCTCGTGGACCGGGATGCCGATCTGCACCTGCCTGCGCGAGGACTACCGCGGCCGCGGGCTCGGGGCCCCGCTCCAGGCCGCGGCGCTCGGGGAGGGGCACGAGCGCTTCGGGATCCGGTGGTTCTACGCGCTCGTCAGGGTCGGCGACGAGATCGCGAAGCGCATGAACGCGCGCTGCGGCCTCGCGCCGCACCGGGCCGAGGGGTTCGTCCTCGCCACGGCGGGCCCCTCCGAGCGGCCCCGCCGGCCGGCGCCGGTCGAGGGGCGCCGCGGCTCAGGCTGACAGCACGGGCGCAAGGATCTTCCCGAGCTCCACGGCGACCTTCTTCTGCTGCGGCACGCGCGCGCCGATCGAGGCGAGGTAGACGGTCCGGTCGCACACCGTGAGCCGCGTCGCGTAGAAGTCCTCCCCGCCGGCGACGGCATCGACGAGCTCGTCGAGCTCGGCGTAGCCGGCGACCTTGTCGGCGCAGCCGGCGCCCAGCGCCGCGAGGAGCGCGAGATCGTCGTCGCCCTCCACGCCGCCCGCGCCCCCGAGCAGCGACCCCTCCTCGCCGGCGAGGGCCACGGCGCGCGCGCCGCTCGCCTGCATGGCCAACGCCAGATAACGGCCCACCGCATCTCGAGGGCCATCGCTCGGCGTCTTCTGTTGCTTCATCGCTGTGCCTCCGGCCGCGACTCTGCCCCGCCCGGCGCGGATGCCCAAGAAATCGGCGACGGGGCGGCGAGAGGACTGCCTAGCCGAGCGACCAGAGCGACGGCGTCTCGCCCGCGAGGCGGCGGCGGATGCTCTCGAGCGCGCGCTCGTAGTAGCCGTCGCGGGCGACGACGAACTCGTCGAGCCGCACGTCGCGCGGCGCGATCTTCACGGCACCCGCGGCGTCCGGCGCCTGCATCTGCAGGCCGCTCACGCTCTCTGCCTCGCCCCGGACGAGGCGCAGCGCCGCGGCGAGCGGGAGCGACAGCAGCGCCGTGACCTCCTCCGGGTGCGGACGGAACGCCGCGAGCGGGCGGCGGGTCGTCGCGAGCAGCACGTCCTGCAGCTCGCGGTCGACGATGCCCGGCGCGTGATCGTCGACGCTGCGGCGCACGCCGAGCCGGATCACTTCGGCCGGCGAGAGCGGCAGGCCGATCTCCTCCTCCGCCTCGCGTAGCGCCTCCGCGAGATCCTCGCCGGCGCGGTAGTGCCCCGACACGGCGACCTCGAGCGCGCCGGGCCAGGTGTCCTTGTCCGGGCTGCGCTGCTGGAAGAGCACCCAGGGCTCCGCGTCGCTGCGTCGGGCGTCCGTCTCTCGCTCGAGGACAACCCACACGTGGACGCTCCGGTGCCAGTCGCCGTCACGGTGGACGAGCCTGCGCGCCTTGCGCACGCCGAGCGGCTTACCGCTGCGATCGAAGACATCGAATGGCTCGTCCCCGTCCTGCGCCGCCATGCGATCGAGCGTAGCGCAAGTCCTAAGGACGGGCGCCTATGCGACCCCTTCGGTTCCACTCCGCCGCGTGGTGCGACGCGCGAGCTCGCGGCGCCGCGCCCGAGCGGCGAGAGCCGGAGCACGGCGCCCTCATCGAGGGCGCGATGCGCGGTGCTTGGAGCACCGGGCACCGTCCGGCGTCGCGTACGACGTGCCGCTCCGCTGCGGCTCCGGGGCGCGCCGAGCGCCCTCGTCGAGCTCGCGTCCGAAAGGGACAGCGCGAGGGCTGGCGAGCGAAGCTGATGCCGATGTAGCGATCCCAGCGGGAATCGAACCCGCGTTACCGGCGTGAGAGGCCGATGTCCTAACCGCTAGACGATGGGACCTTGTTCTGTCGAGAAGGCCGGCAGCAGAGCCGAACGGCCTGGCTGGGGGACAAGGATTCGAACCTTGATAGCAAGAGCCAGAATCTTGCGTCCTGCCGTTAGACGATCCCCCAAGGGGTGAGCGCTCTGCATCAGCGCCACGGGCCGCGGAATCTACTTGGGCTGCCCGGTATGTCAAGCGATCAAAATCGTGCCCGGCGAAGAAAAGTCCTCGGGGCCGAAATTCCCGTGCGTTTCGCGCCACGCCCTTCGGCCGCCTGCGCCGCGCCGGTCCGCGTCTCCGCGTCGGTCCGCGTCGGGCGGCCGGCCCGCCCCGACGTCCCACCCACCCACGTTCGTTCTACCCCCACGTTGCGGCCGTCGCGGTCTGATTGTCGGCGCATCTTCAGAAATTCCTGTTTCGCCTCCCGGGCGCGGTGACAGCCGAAAAGTCGCGACTGCCTGCTGCGCGCCCTTGACGCGCCGGGAGCCTGATTTACTTTCGGCGCGGTTTTAGCCACCGGCCATGGAGAGTGCCAAGCAACTGTGATCCCGGGCACTTAGCTCTCGTCGCGTGGGCGGAAGGCCCCAGCGGCGGGGGATAGCGGGACCTCCGGCGAGCCGATGGTCAGTCAACCAGCCGAGGACGAGGGAGCCACCATGAAAATCAGGCCGCTGCAGGATCGGATTGTCGTCAAGCGTGTCGAGAGCGAGACGAAGACCAAGGGGGGCATCATCATCCCCGACGCCGCGAAGGAGAAGCCGATCGAGGGGCGCGTCGTCGCCGTGGGCAACGGCAAGGTCCTGAAGGACGGCAAGGTTCGCCCGCTCGAGGTGAAGGTCGGTGACAAGGTGCTGTTCGGCAAGTACAGCGGCACCGAGGTGAAGCTCGACGGCGAGGAGCACGTGCTCCTCCGCGAGGACGACGTGCTCGCCGTGACCGAGTCTGCCTCCGCCGCGACGTGAACCGGATCCACGCAACCGAACGCAAGCGTTGCAATGCGGCCGCGCGGCCGCGAGGGGATTGAGAGATGGCTGCGAAGCAGATCGTTTTTAGCCGCGGCGCCCGTGCCGCGATCCTGAAGGGCGTCAACACGCTCGCCGATGCGGTCAAGGTGACCCTCGGGCCCAAGGGGCGGAACGTCGTCATCGAGAAGAGCTGGGGCGCGCCGGTCGTCACGAAGGACGGCGTCACGGTGGCCAAGGAAGTCGAGCTCGCCGGCAAGCTCGAGAACATGGGCGCCCAGATGGTGCGCGAGGTCGCCTCGAAGACCAGCGACAAGGCGGGCGACGGCACGACGACGGCGACGGTGCTGGCGCAGGCGCTCTTCGGCGAGGGCCTCAAGCTCGTCGAGGCCGGCCACAACCCGATGGACCTGAAGCGCGGCATCGACGCGGCGGTCGCGAAGGTCATCGAGGCCGTGCAGCAGTCCGCCAAGCCGACCAAGGACAAGGACCAGATCGCCCAGGTCGCCACGGTCAGCGCCAACGGCGACAAGGAGATCGGCCAGATCCTCGCCGACGCCATGGAGAAGGTCGGCAAGGAGGGCGTGATCACGGTCGAGGAGAACAAGCGCATGACGACGGAGCTCGAGACCGTCGACGGCATGCAGTTCGACCGCGGCTACCTCTCGCCCTACTTCGTGACCGATCCCGAGAAGATGACCGCGGTGCTCACGAACCCGCTCATCCTCGTGCACGAGAAGAAGATCTCGGCCATGGCCGACCTCCTGCCGCTGCTCGAGCAGGTGGTGAAGCAGGGGCGCGAGCTGCTCATCCTCTCCGAGGACGTCGAGGGCGAGGCGCTCGCCACGCTCGTCGTGAACAAGCTGCGCGGCACCATCAAGGTCGCCGCCGTCAAGGCGCCCGGCTTCGGCGACCGCCGCAAGGACATGCTGAAGGACATCGCCATCCTCACGGGGGCGACGCCGTTCATGGAGGACCTCGGGCAGAAGCTCGAGAGCGCCACCGTGCGCGACCTCGGGACCGCCAAGCGCGTCGAGATCGACAAGGACAACACCGTCATCGTCGACGGCCAGGGCGAGAAGAGCGCGATCAAGGGCCGCATCGAGGCGATCCGCAAGCAGATCGCGGACACGACGAGCGACTACGATCGCGAGAAGCTCCAGGAGCGGCTCGCGAAGCTCGCCGGCGGCGTCGCGGTGGTGAAGGTCGGCGCGGCGACCGAGGTCGAGATGAAGGAGAAGAAGGCGCGCGTCGAGGACGCGCTGCACGCGACCCGCGCGGCCGTCGAGGAGGGCATCGTGGTCGGCGGCGGCGTGGCCCTGCTCCGGGCGGCCTCCGTGCTCGACTCGCTCAAGTTCAACGACGAGCGCGACGCCGGCGTGCGGCTCGTGCGGCGCGCCATCGAGGCGCCGGTCCGCCAGATCGCCCAGAACGCGGGCGTCGACGGGACGGTGGTCGTGGAGAAGGTCCGGTCGGGCGCGGCCACGTTCGGCTACAACGCCGCGACGGACACGTACGAGGACCTGCTCGCGGGCGGCGTCATCGACCCGGCCAAGGTCGTGCGCCACGCGCTCTCCAACGCGGCCAGCGTCGCGGCGCTGATGCTCACGACCGAGGCCCTCATCGCCGACAAGCCCAAGAAGGAGAAGGCCGCGGCCGGCGGGGCCCCCGGCGGCATGGGCGGCATGGGGGGTATGGGCGGCATGGGCGGCATGGGCGGCATGGGCGGCATGGGCGGCATGGGCGACTTCGACATGGGTTGACCGCCTGCCGTCGTCGTCCACGCCGCGCGCGGCCGCCGCTCCTGGGTGGCGCCGGCGCCGTCGGCGTGAGCGCGCCGCTGCCGAGCAGCGGGCCGAGGGGTCCTCCAAAGCATGTTCGCTTGGAGGGCCCCTCGCGTTTTGTGAGGTCGAGAGCTTTTGCCTGGGTTTTTGACCCGCGGTCGCGCACGGCGCTAGACTCTCGGGCAATGTCGGAGTCGTCGTTCGCCCGCAATGGCCGCGAGTCCCTGCCGGGCGAAGTGCTCTCCCCCCGCTGCCTCGCGCTCGGGTCGCGTCGGCTCCAGGCCATGCTGCAGCGCGACGCCGAGATCGCGTTCGGCGGAGAGAGCTGAGCCGGTGGAGCTGCGCGTCATCGGCTGCCACGGCGGGGAGACTCCCAGGCATCGCACGTGCGCGTTCGTCGTGGACGAGGTCCTTGCGATCGACGCCGGCTCGCTGACGAGCGGGCTCGAGGTGAAGGAGCAGGAGCGGCTCGAGGCGTGCCTCGTGAGCCACGCGCACCTCGATCACATCCGCGATCTGGCCACGATCGCCGACAACCGCTGCCAGCTCGGGTCCCCGCCGCTCGTGATCGCGGGCACGCGCGAGACGCTGCGGACGCTCAAGAAGCACTTCTTCAACGGCGTGCTGTGGCCTGATTTCGCGGTGATCCCGACCCCGGCGCAGCCGACCATCCAGTACCTCGAGCTCAAGCCGGAGCGCCCCACGATGGTCGCCGGGCGGCTCGTGCGCGCGGTCCAGGTGACGCACACGATCGACGCATCGGCGTTCGTGATCGAGGGGAGCGGCGGCGCCATCGCGTACAGCGGCGACACAGGGCCGACCGACCGGCTGTGGGAGGTGCTGAACCAGCAGCAGGACCTACGCGCGCTGCTCATGGAGGTCAGCTTCCCGGATCGGGAGCAGCGGCTCGCCACGGTGAGCGGCCACCACACGCCGCAGACGCTCGCGCTCGAGCTCCAGAAGTACCGCGCGCCGAAGGACCTGCCGACGATGCTCTACCACATCAAGCCGGTCTTCCAGGCCGAGGTGGAGCGGGAGTGCGCCGCGCTGAAGGGGCTGAACCTGGAGGTCCTTCAGCTCATGGACCACTTCGTCCTGTAACCGGCGCGTCGGTCGCGGGCTGGACGTCGCGCGGCGCGGGGGCCCCGCCGAGCTCGCCTGAGCCGTCGCTCCCCCGGCTTCGCCGGAGGAGCGGGGGCAAACGGGCTCAGACGTCGGCCCTCCCCGCGCCGCGCGACGGACGGGCTCTCCTCGGGCCTACAGCCTGCCGAGAGAAGCCTCCCCGTGCAGCGAGAGAAGCCTCCCCGTGCAGGACGACTCGAGCGCCCACGCGGCGGCGAGACCCTCGCGCGGCGCGCGCGGCGGGCCTCGACCAGGCCGCGGCGGAGCTAGCGGCTCTCCTGCGTGGGCTCGTCGTTGAAGGTGCGCTTGCCGTCGGGGACCTCTTCGACGCGCGCGAGGACGACCGTGATGTTGTCGGTGCCGCCGAAGTAGTTCGCCCGATCGATGAGCGCCTTGCACGCCGCGTCCAGCGAGCCGCTGGACATCACGAGCTCGAGGATCTGATCGTCGGTCACCATCCCGGACAGGCCGTCCGAGCAGAGCAGGTACACGTCACCGTGGCGCGTCTCGTCCGTCACGAGATCGACGAGGACGTCCTCGCGGATGCCGAGCGCGCGCGTGATGACGTTCGCCGGCAGCTGCCGGACCTCCTCCTCGGTCATCCACGGCGCCATGTGCGCCGCGTCGCTGACGAGCGAGTGGTCGCGCGTGAGCTGCGTGATCTGGCTGTCGCGCAGGCGATAGCAGCGGCTGTCCCCGACGTGGCCCACGGTCACGTGCTCGGCGTCCTTGGAGAACATCGCCGCCACGATCGTCGTGCCCATGCCGAAGTCCGCGAGCGTCTTCAGCGAGCGATCGAAGATGCGCCGGTTCGCCAGCCTGAGGCCGGTGACGACGTAGTTCTCCTCCTCCGTGAGGTTCGGATCGGCGGGGAACGGCCACGTCGCGTCCCTCCCGACCGTCACGGACAGGAAGTCCGAGAGCGTGCTCACAGCAAGCTGGCTCGCAACGTCGCCCGAGCGGTGTCCGCCCATGCCATCCGCCACGGCCACGACACGGTACTCCTCGCTGACGAGGAGGTTGTCCTCATTGTGGTCCCGGAGGAGCCCGGTATCCGTCATCCCGGCAAACCGGGTCCGCAACATGGGCAGAGAGTAGACGCGGAGCAGGGGGGCAGCGCAAGTTCAAGGCGAGGGCAAAGCTGAAATCCTGGGCCGGATCTCCCACAGCAGCCGCTTCGCGCCCGCAAGAAGCGGCCGGTCGGGGGGCTACAGACCATCCCGGAGGCGCCCGCTCGCCGCGCGCACTTTGCTCTTGAAAGATGAGAGGGGACGTGGGTTTCCCCGCCGCGCGCGCCCGGACGAGGGCGCGCCGCGCGCTTCGGACGCCTTGAACCGCAGGACGCGCGGCGCCCGCGTGCGCGCTCCGTCGGGCGAGCGCGCGGGCGTCGGGCTGCGCGGTCGGGCGAGCGCGCCTCGAGGCGGCAAGCGCGCGCTCAGAGCCAGCTCTCGCCGATCGCAACCTCGAGCTCGGCCGCGATCGTCTCGGCGGCGCGCACGCCGCACGCCTGCGCCTCCTCGAAGAGCGCCATCCCCGGCTGATCGACGTGCGCCCACGCGACGCGCTCGGCGAGCGCGCAGGGCGGCTCGAACGGCCGCGCGCCGAGGAAGCCGGGGCGCGGGCGCGGCATCGCGTGGCCCCAGATCATCACGTCCATCCGCTCGACGTCGTCGCGCAGGTGCGGGTGCGCCGGCGCGAGATCGCGCAGCACGCCGTCGGCGAGCGACGCCCACGGCGCGCCGAGCAGCGCCGCGCGCGCGGCGGCGACGTCGGGCCCGCCAAAGGCGCGGTAGTAGGTAAGCACCGTGCGCTGCACCGGCGTCGCGAGGCGCGACCGCTGCGTCGTCGCCGCCGCGAGATCGGTGAGCTGGTGGCGCGCGTCCACGTAGCCGAGCCCTTCGGCGCCGTAGAGGACGGAATCCCACGCGTGATTGGGGTCGATGGGCCGCTCGACGTGCAGGTTCGCCACGAGCCACGCCGATGCGGTCCGCTCCGGCAGCTCGCCCGACGCGCCGCCCGCGAGGAGCCGGCGCACGACGAACGCGGGCGCCGCGAGGATCGCCGCGCGCGCCTCGACGCGGCGCGCCTCGCCGCGCTGCACGTCGATGTAGCCGACCTCGACGCCGCCCTCCGGCCGCGAGCGCACCGACGTGACGAGCGCGCCCAGCGACACGCGCGGCGCCGCGCGCTCGAGCAGCGCCTTCACGAGCCGGCCGTTGCCCTCGGGCCAGATGAGGTAGTGGCTGCCCGCGAGCTCCGGCGTGCGCACCTTGCGCCCCGCGAAGTAGTGCAGCCCCGCCCAGGCCGAGATCTCCTCCGGCTCGCCGCCGAAGTCGTCGAGCATCGCGTAGCGCACGTACCAGCGCAGGAAGGGCGTGCTGTACCCCTCGCGGTCGAGCCACGCCGCCATGCTCATCCGGTCGAGCTCGAGGAGCTCGGGATCGCGCGACGAGCGAGCGAGCGGGATCTGGAACGCCGCGCGCCCGTCCCGGCCGGTGAGCTCGGTGAGCTCCTCCTCGAGCGCGTGGAACCGCTCGAGCTCCTCGAGCGCGTCGGCCGGGAGCGCGTCGACAGGCGCGAGGCCGGCGTGCCACGCGCCCTCGTAGAACAGCCGCTCGCCCGGCGCGTGGCAGAGCCTGCGCGGATCGAACGTGGGGCGCCCGGCCGCGTCCCAGCCGGTGACGACGCCCATCTGCTCGAGCAGCCGCAGCGTCGCGCGCGCCTCGACGTTCGGCGCCGCGAGGTAGTGCGCGCCCCACGGGTACGGCACGACGCCGTCCTCGCCCCACGCGCTCGTGCCGCCGGGCCGCGGCTCGAGCTCGAGCACCCGCAGATCCAGCCCGGCGCCGGCGAGCCGCCACGCGGCCGACAGCCCGCTCACCCCGCCGCCGACGATGACGACGTCCGCGCGCTCCGCGGGGCCGGACGTGGTCATCGTCGGCGCGCGCGGCGTGCCGCCGCGGAGCAGGTGGCCCGCGCCGTGCGCCGCGCCGACGACCTCGCCGGCGAGCGGCGGCCGCCCCGGGGCGGCCGTGTGCACGAGCCAGCCCGCGGCGACGGAGCTCAGGAAGCCGCGGCGGTTCACGAGATCACCGCGACCACTCCGCCCACTCGCGCGTGTACACGGAGACGAGCTTCTGGTCGTTCAGCCGGTTCACCGGCGCCTCGACGCGGCCGAGGTCGCGCGGGAACCGGAAGAGCTCCGGCAGGCCGCTCGAGTCGAGGTAGCGGAGCCGCGACGGATCGATCCGGAGGGCGCCGGGCGCGGAGAGCCCCTCGCCGCCGGCCAGGATGAAGCCCCACTCGCCGAAGCTCGGCACGTAGACGTGCAGCGGCGCCGTCTCGAAGCCGGCCGCCTCGAGCGTGGTCACGACGCACCAGAACGACTCGCGCGCGTAGTGGGGCGACGTCGCCTGGACGACGGCGAGCCCGCGCACGGAGATCCGCTGCCGGAGCAGGTGGTAGAAGGCGTCCGTGTACAGCTTGCCGACGGCGTAGTTGCCCGGGTCCGGGAAGTCGACGATCGCGAGGTCGAACGACTCGGTCGACTCCTCGAGGTACTTGAACGCGTCCTCGTTGCGGACGACGACGCGCGGATCGCGGAGCGAGCCCCCGTTCAGGTCGGCGGCGAGCGGCAGGTCGCGGAAGGCGCCGGTGACCGCGGCGTCGAGATCGACGAGCAGGATCTGCTCCACCGACGGGTAGCGGAGCAGCTCGCGCGCGGCGAGCCCGTCGCCGCCGCCGAGGATCAGCGCGCGCCGCGGATCGCGCCCCAGCGCGGCGACGGCCGGGTGCACGAGCACCTCGTGGTAGCGGTGCTCGTCGTCCGACGAGAACTGGAGGTTGCCGTTCAGGAAGAGGCGCGTCGTGCGCGGGCCCCTCGTGACGACGATGCGCTGGTACGGCGACTGCGCCGCGTAGACGATGGGCGCCCCGAAGTAGAGCGCCTCCGAGCGCTCGACGAAGCGCGAGACGAGCGCGAAGGCCACCCCGAGCCCCGCGAGCACGATCACGCAGAGCGCCCGCAGCCGGACGACGACCGCGCGCTCGAGCGGGAAGAGGAACGTGCTCGTGAGCGCGACCGCCGCGTTGAGCAGGCCGAAGAAGAGGCTCGTCTGGTGGATCCCGAGGCGGGGCAGCAAGATCGAGGGGAAGAGCAGGCTCGCGGCGAGGGCGCCGATGTAGTCGAGCGTGAGCACCCGCGCGACGAGCCGCTTGAGGTCCAGGGAGAAGTTGAGCAGCCGGATGAGCAGCGGGATCTCGAGCCCCACGAGCACGCCGATGAGCAGCACCAGCGAGTAGAGGAGCGCGCGGAACGCCCCGAGCGCGGTGTAGACGCGGAAGAGCATCGGCGCGGAGAGCCCGCCGACCAGCGCGAGGCCGAGCTCGATCTCGACGAAGCGCTCCAGCAGGCGGCTCTCGATGTACTGCGAGAGGTACGAGCCGATCCCCATCGCGAACAGGTAGAGGCCGATGACGAAGCTGAACTGCGTCACCGAGTCGCCGAGGACGTAGCTCGCGAGCGTGCCGGTGATGAGCTCGTAGATGAGCCCCGACGTGGCGATGACGAACACGCTCGCGAGGAGCGCCGGGTGCACGAGCCGGGGCAGCGGCTGCGCCGCCGGGGCGTCTCCGCGAGGCGCGCCGTCGGCTCCCGTCGAGCTCTCCGTGGTGGCCGGCATCGGCGCGGTCCTAGCACCGCTCGTGCTGGACCACAGCCTCCTCCGACGCGCCTCCGCGCGTGGGGACGAGGGAAGAGACAAGGAAAGAGACAAGGGAAGAGACGAGGGGAGACGAGGGGAGACGAGGGAAGACAAGCCCAGCCAGCGGTCGAAACGCTTCTTCTTCCCTGGCCTTCGCTTCTAGTATGGTGCTCGCGTGAGCACGCCCTTCGACCGAGCAGCCGCGTGCCCCTCGTGCGGCGCGCCGATCACGTTTCGCTTCGCGGGCGCGATGGCGCAGGTGTGCAAGCACTGCAAGTTCGTCGTCGCCCGCACCGACAGGGACCTCCGCGCCGTCGGGCGCGTCGCCGACCTCGTCGAGATCCCGACGCCCCTGCAGGTCGGGGTCACCGGGCGCTGGGGCAACGAGCCGTTCGTCGTCGACGGGCGCGTGCAGCTCGATCGCGCCGGCGCGCCCGGCGCGCCCTGGCAGGAGATCTTCATCGCGTTCCCGAGCAGCGGCCGGTGGACGTGGGTCGCCTTCGCCCAGGGGCGCTGGTACGCGACGAGCGAGGCGCCGCTCCCGCTGAACGGGCTGCCGCAGTGGACCTCGCTCCAGCCCGGCGGCCGCGTCCACCTCGAGGGGCACGGGATGTTCACCGTCGTCGAGGTCGGCCGCCGGCGCGTCATCTCGGCCGAAGGTGAGATGCCATACGTCGCCCCGCCGGGCGTGGTGACCGGGTTCGTCGACATCGCGGGGCCGCGGGGCGAGTTCGGGACGATCGACTACGGCGACGGCCGGGGCATCCCGTCGAAGCTCTACCTGGGACGGCAGATCGATCCGGCCGAGCTGCGGCTCGACTCCGGCGCGCCCGTGGACCAGCCCGCGGCGCAGGTGACGGCCGTGGCGTGCCCCAACTGCGGCGGCAACCTGCCGCTCGCCGCCCCTGGCACCACGGAGCGCATCGTCTGCCGGTACTGCGGCACCGCGAGCGACCTCACGAAGGGCGCCCTCGTCGCGCTCGGCCAGGTCCCCCGGCCGCCGGTCGAGCCGTATGTCCCCCTCGGCGCCGAGGGCCAGCTCCGCGGCATGCGCGTGCTCTGCATCGGCTTCGTCATCCGCGGCTGCACGGTGGAGGGCGAGCGCTACCGCTGGCGGGAGTACCTGCTCTACGGCGGGCCGAGCGTCGGCTACCTGTGGCTCATGGAGGAGGACGGCGCGTGGCAGCTCGTGACGCCGCTCTCGCCCGGCGAGGTCCAGCCGATGGGCGGGACCGCGAGCTACAAGGGGCAGACGTACTCGTTCAAGCAGCGCGTCAACGCCGAGGTCGAGTACGTCGTCGGCGAGTTCTACTGGAAGGTCGAGATCGGCGAGGCGGTCCAGGCCACGGAGTACCAGGGCCCCGACGGCAAGATCAGCATCGAGCAGGCCCCGACCGAGGTCAGCGTGTCGTTCTGCTCGCCGCTGCCGGGCAAGGAGCTCGCCGCCGCCTTCAGCCTGTCGCCGCCGCCGCGCGCCGCGGCGGGCGGCGGGGGGGGCTCGGGCGGCGGCTCGGTCCTCCTCCTCATCGTCATCGTGATCATCGTCCTCATCCTCCTCGTCGCGTTCAGCGACTGCGGTGGGGGCGGCGGCTCCGGCGGCATCATCTTCGTCCCGAGCGGCGGCAGTCCGAGCTTCGGCGGCGGGAAGTAATCCAGCTTCACTGCCCGATTCGGCTGGATGTGAATCGAGCGACGTCGCTCCGGCGCGCGTGACGCGATCCGGCTGATGTCGAGTCGACCAGCGACGGGGTTGGACGTGTTCATGTCCACCTCCGCGGCGGGCGCGACCCACGCCCGGCGGAACGGTCGGATTCGGGCAATCGATGGTCGGTTTCGGGTACCGCTCACCGCCGGTCGGCCATAGCGGTCGAATGATTTCAACAGGTTACGCGCTGGTCGACGGCGGCCCGTGACGTGCAATGTGACGCCCGAAGCCGGCACGGACCGGTGACGGAGGTCCATGCAAACCGTGAATTCGGTCGACCCGCACGCACAGCTGCGGGCGCTCTACATCTCCCTGCTCCGGAACCAGGAGCATTTCGACGAGTTCAAGCAGCTGCTCGCGCTCTACATCGTCGCGCCCGAGGCCGACGAGGAGCCGGCGGATGCGGCCAGTGTCCGCGCGCTGCTCAATTGCCGCATCCGCTCCTGGATCGGCGGCTTCTTCGACGGGCTGAGCGCCGCCCAGGTGCTCCAGTGGCGCGCGATCGTGGTCGAGGAGCGCATCAACGTGTGCCTGTCGCCCTGGAAGGAGTCGAACGGCTATTGATGCTACGGCGAAGGAGACAGGCGGGGATCCACCGCCATCGGCGTACGTCCCACCGGCGCGGCTCCGCCCCGGTGCCATCTACCGTCGCCCGCGCCGCGCGCAGGCGCGGCGGGGCAGCGTGCCTGGCGACGGAGGTGCCTGCGCATGGATGAGGCGCTCTGGGTGGACGAGCTCTACAACGCGTTCTGCCGGACGCTCCCCGGAATGCTGCACGCCGACGCGCAGGGGCTGGCCTACACGCTCGGCCTGTCGCCGTCGCGCGACGTGCCCTGGAGCGCCGTTTTCAGCAACGAGATCACCCTGGCCGCGCCCGCGCTGCTCGCGGAGGCCATGCCGGGGGTCCGGGGGGCCACGGTGCAGGACGCCCTCCTGGCGCACCTCCTGGCCGTCATCGAGGCGTTTGGCACCGACCGCATCCAGGACGCGCAGGTCCGCCCGACCTGGCAGCTCGAGGCCATCCTGGCCCACGCGCGGCGGGCGCGCGACGAGGCGCTCCGCCGCGTCGCGCCCGGCGTCGACGACCCGGCCATCGACTTCGCCCGCGCGGACGACGCCACGCTGCTCGCCATCGAGACCGAGCGCAGCCTGCTCGCGAGCGGCGAGCCCGCCGGCTTCAGCCGCTACTACGCGCTCTCCCTCGCCAAGCAGAGCGTCGGCTTCCCGGCGTCGATCGCCCTGGCGCACGCCGCCGGCTGGACGGCCGCGCAGCGCGAGGTGCTGGCGCGGCTGCTCTCGTCGGTGTGGCTCGGGCTGCAGCTCCACGACGACGTGATGGACTGGCAGGATGACTACCAGCGAGGCGGCGCCTGGGCCGTGGTCCTGGCCTCGGAGCTCCGATCGCGCGCGCACGGCGAGCCGGACGAGCCGCACGCCGACAGGCGGGAGCGCGGCCCCGGGGCGCACAACCGCCTCGCGGCCGCGTACGGGCCGCTCGGCACGCCGCCCTGGGGCATCGCCGCGACCCCGAAAGGGAAGAGCGAGCCGCCGGCGTCCAGCGCGCCATCGTCCCTGATCCCCGTCCGCAGCATGGTCCTCGACTCCGGCGTGCTCGGGGCGATGCTCGACGGCGAGCGCCGGTGCTTCCGCGCCGCGCGCCGGCGCGCCGCCGTCCTCGGCGCCCGCCGCGTGGCCGCCTGGGCGGAGGGGAGGGAAGCGCAGGCGCACGAGCTCGCGCGGTGCGAGGCCGAGAGCCCCGGGTTCGCCAACCGCGCCCACGCGCTCAACGCCTGGGCGAAGGCCGTGCTGGCATGAGCCGGGGCCGCGGCGCGGCCACCCGAGGGAGCCCCGCGGAGGAGGGGGCCGCGCGCCCGCTGCGCGGCGACCCGCGCCCTCCGCCGGAAGCACCTGCCGCGCCGCGGGAGGCGCCGGGCGTCCCGCTCGCGGCGCGTCCGCCGCGCCGGCCGTGGGATTTCGGGTATGCCCCGGTCGCGACCGCGGCCGGCGACGACGACGGCGGCCCCCTCGACGTCGTCGTCGCTGCGCGCTGCCCGGTGGCGCCCGACGCCGTGGCCGCGGCGCTGTCGGCGCGCTGGCCCGAGGTTCAGGTGGAGCGGGTCCTCGAGCGGGCGCCCCTCTTCTGGCTCCGCGTCCGGTCGCCCAGCCACGGGCGGCGCGCCGAGGTCGCCGCGGCGCTCTGGGCCGCGGCGATCCCGGTGCGCTATGTCGCCTCGGCCCTGCGGCCGAGCGCCGCCGTCGCCCCGGGCTTCGTCGCAGCCACGCACGCCGCGGCGCGGCCCGACAGGTGGCCCACGCGCCGCGCGTCGCCGGGGGACGATCCCGAGACGCCCGGCCGCTGGTTCCTGCGGGCCGAGGACGGCGGCCTCGGCGTCGACCGCCGCCGCTGCGGGCGTGGCGCTGGGATGCGCCTCGGGGTCATCGACGACGACGCCCGGGCAGCCGACGAGCTCGGCCTCGACCACGAGGTGCTCGTCACGCTCGAGCACCCGCCGCGCAGCCAGGCGCACGGCGTGTTCATGGTGGCGTGGGCCGTCGGGAGCCTCCTTCCCGGCGGCTTCCGCGGCGTCGCGCCGGAAGCCTCGCCGCGGCTCTACCTGATCCCGAAGCCGGGCTCGAGCGTCCTGGCCCTCCCGCTCGCGATCGTCCAGGCGGTCAGCGACGGCGCCGACGTCGTGGTCTGCGCCACGTACATCGAAGGCTCGACGACGCCCATGCTGGACGACGCGATCGAGTTCGCCGCCCGCCTCGGGCGCCGCGGGCGAGGCTGCCCGATCGTGTTCCCGACCGGCCGCGAGGCGTCGAGCCCACCCGAGTCGCTGCACGCGAGCTTCTCGCTAGGGCTCGGCGAGCCCGCGAGCGACCCGCGGGTGTTCTGCGTCGGCCCGAGCGCCCGCGGTGAGGGCTGGTTCCTCTGGCGGGACCGCCGGGGGCGCAGCCGCCCCTTCGCCAACCGAGGTCCCGCGGTGCGGTGGCTCGCGCCCGGCGACGATCTCTCCTGCCCGCTCCCGTCGGCGCCGGGCGCAGGGACCGCGTCCGAGCGGCTCTACCACGCCGAGTCGAGCGGGGCCTCCGCCCTCGCCGCGGGCGTCCTGCTGCTCGTCCTGTCGCAGAACCCCGCGCTGCGCCTGCCCGAGCTCGATGGGCTCATCACGCGCACGCTCGCCCCGGTCCCCCCTGCGGCGCCCGCGTCGGCCGCGCCGTTCGCCGATCCATGGGATGTCCTCCCCGACGCGCGCGATCGGGACGGGCACAACGCCAAGCACGGCTACGGGCGCATCGACGCGGGCCGGGCCTGCCTCGCCGCCGGCGATCCGATCGCGCTGGCGCTGCTGTTCATCGGCGAGGACGACGCCGCGCGCGCCTGGCACGACGCCCGCGCGACGCGGCCGCTCGCCCGCGGCCTGTACTCGCGCCGCCTCGCGCGCTGGGCTGTCCGTGCGCTGCTCGCCGACCCGAGCCTCTGCCACGGCGTCTGCGCGCTCGCTCGCCACGCCCGCCTCACCGCGAGCGACCCTCGGCGCCGGCGCGCCCATGGCGCGGGCGCGGTGCTGCGGCAGCTCTCGATCCTCGTCCGCGGCCTCGCCGGGAGCCGCCCTGCGCCGGCGCCCCCGCGGCGCGTACGGGGCGAGCTCACCGCCCTGCTCGACCGGCTGGAGCGATCGACGAGCGACGCCGCCGCTGTCGAGGCGATCGAGGCGCAATTCAGTGTTTTTTCCTACGTTGTGTTCGCCGAGCCCGCGGCGCCTCGTGCGCGGGATGAATGATGGATCGACCAAGGCGTTGCCCAGGCGCGCCGCGGGGACACACCCGGGGGGAGTGAGCCCCCCTCATCTCCGCCGCGAAACGTAATCAGCCTCGCGAAGAGCGCCGCAGGGACGCACCCGGGGGGCGGGGAGGGCGGCGCCGCGTCTCCGGCGCGCGAGCCCCGTTGGTTCACCAGGGGTTCCAGCGTATCGTGAGTGGCTCGGGGCGCAATTTGCGCGCCGCCGTGTCTCCCGATGCCAGCTATCGAGAATCGGCGTTGGCTCCTTGCGGTGGTCGTCATCGCGGCGCTCGTTCTGGGCGGCTTCGGGATGAGGAGCGCCCTCAGCTGGTATGAACGCCCGTTTCCCGGCGTCCTCCTCGATCCGGACGGCGTTGTCTCGAGCGTCGGTCTGCCGTCCTGGGAAGGGTTCCAGAAGGGCCTCCGGTATCCGGATCGCGTCATCGCGGTCAACGGCTGGCGCCTCGAGAGCACGGCGGGGCGCTACCGCGCCAGCACCTGGGACGCCGCGGTCGAGCAGGCCGCGCGCGAGGGGCGGCGCACGGTGCACGCGCGCGTCGAGACGCGGGACGGGCTGCGCGACGTCGACCTCACCCTCGTCCCCTTCGACCCGCTCGCCTGGTGGTTCTTCGCCGCCGGCCTCATGGTCGTCGCCTCGCTCTACGTGGGCGCCGCGCTCATCGCGCTCACCGCGAGCCCGCGCGGCAAGCTCGCCCGCGCCTTCGCGGGCACCGCGCTGCTCTGCGCGCTCTTCCAGTTCACGCTGTTCGACTACCACAGCTCGCGCGACCTGGTTCCGTACTTTCACGTCGCCTATGCGCTCGTCCCGACGCGCTTCTTCATCCTCGCGCTGCGGCTGCCGGACGACGTCCCGCTCATCGCGCGCTACCCCAGCTGCGCCCGGATCACGGGGGCGCTCGGCGGGCTGCTCGCCGCCAGCCTGCTCGCCTGGCACGCCATGGGCTGGACCACCGTCGCGCTCCGGAACGTCTGCGGGCTGCTGTTCGTCGCGTCGTTCTTCTTCTTCGCGACCACCCTCGTCATCCGCTTCGCCATGGCGGAGGGGGATCGCCGCCGCACGCTGCGCGCGCTGCTGCTCGCGATGGCGCCGCCCCACATCGCGATCGGGCTCGGCTTCATGCTGGCCATCCTCAGCGTCTCGGCGTCGACGCTCATGTGGTTCGCGGTCCCGGCGCTCGCCCTCACGCCGGTCTCGAGCGTCGTCGCGGCCATCCGCTACGACCTGTGGGGGAGCCGCGCGCTCCTCTCGCGGCCGCTCACGCGCATCATCATCGCCGGCATGATGGTCGCGCTCACGGTGATCGTCTGCTCCGCCACCGCGGGCTACGCCGGGCTGCCGCTGATCGGCGCGCTCAAGGTCGCCGCGCCCGCCGCGGTCGTCAGCGCGGGGCTCGTCGTGTTCGCCCTCGGCGCCAGCGACCGGACGCTCTTCCCGGCGCGCGCGGAGTACAAGCCCACCATCGAGCAGCTCAGCGAGGAGCTGACGCTCGTCATCGACCCCGAGGAGGTCGCGACCGCGGTCGAGCGCACCGTGGCGCGCTGGCTGCCCTGCGAGTGGGTCACCTTCCGCCGCGTCACGGTCGACGCGGCCGACGCCGCGGGCGCAGGCGCCGCGGGCAGCGCCGGCGGCGAGGCGGCCCCGAGCGGTGAGACGGGCGCCGAGCGGATCATCGGGCTCGGCCCGCCCGAGGTGAGCGTGAGCGAGCTGTCGCTGACGGTCATGTTCCGCGGCCGGCTGCTCGGCGTCCTCGAGGTGGGCAAGAAGCGCGGCGGCGCCCTGTTCACGAGCGAGGACCTCGACCTGCTCCGCACCATCGGCAACCAGGCCGCGCTCGCCCTGGCGCACGCCCACAGCTACGCCGAGCTGGAGCGGCAGCGGCGCGAGCAGGCCGCCGCGTGGCGCGACGAGCGCGCGGCGCTCATCGAGACGCTCGCGGCCGAGATCACCCACGAGGTGCGGTACCCGATCAACTTCTTCCGCTCCGTGTTCCAGCGCGGGCCGAGCAACCACAGCCTCGACGCCGAGGAGGTCGAGATCGGCTGCGAGGAGGTCGAGCGCCTCGAGCGCCTCGTGATGGGGCTGCGCCGGGTGACGCACCGGAAGCTCGAGCGCCGCCGCCTCTCGGTCGAGGAGCTCGTGAGCCGGGCGGAGATGCTCCTGCGCGATCAGCTCGGCAAGCGGCGGATCGAGGCGCGGGTGAGCGCGACCCCGAAGCTCCGCTGCGACCCCGATCAGGCGACGCAGGTGCTCGTCAACCTGCTCTCGAACGGCCTCGACGCGGCCGGCGACAGGGGCACGATCGGCGTCATCTGGGCGCCGAAGGAGAGCGGCGCCGAGCTCATCGTGTGGGACACGGGGCCGGGCATCGCGGGCGAGACGTCGCGGATCTTCGCCCCGTGGTACACGACGAAGCCGTGCGGGACCGGGCTCGGGCTCGCCATCACGCACCGCATCGTCCGCGCGCACGGGTGGACCATCGACGCGGAGCGGCGCGACGGCGCGACGCGGTTCGTGATCTCGATCCCGGCCGCCGACGTCTCCAAGACTGCAGAGGAAGAGGTCGCGTGAAGATCCTGGTCGTCGATGATCAGCGGAGCGGCCGCCGCACGCTGCGGCAGATCCTGACCGCGCTCGACGAGGTCGAGGTGCTGGAGGCGGTCGGCCTGGACGACGCGCTCGCGGCCGTGGAGCGGAGCGCGCCGGACCTCCTGCTGCTCGACGTGCGCCTCTCGGACGACCCGCGCGACCGCGGCGGCCTGGAGATCCTGCGGCGGGTGCGGGCCTCGGGGCGCAGCACGCCGGCGGTGATGGTCACGTCGGTGAGCGAGCTCTCCGAGATCCGGGAGGCCATGCGGCTCGGGGCCCAGGACTACGTGCTGAAGGACGAGCTCTGCCCGGAGATGCTGCTGCCGATCGTCGAGGGGCAGCGCGAGCGGCTGCTCCTCAAGGGCGAGGTGGTGCGGCTCCGCGAGCGGGTCGACCGCACGTTCGGCACGAAGGCGCTGCTCGGCTCGTCCGCGGCGATGGAGCGCGTGCGCCGGATCATCGAGCGCGTCGCGGAGTCGAGCAAGACGGTGCTCATCCGGGGCGAGACAGGCAGCGGCAAGGAGATGGTCGCCCGCGCGCTGCACGAGATGAGCTCGCGGCGCGGCGAGCCGTTCGTGGCGGTCAACTGCTCGGCGCTGCCGGGGACGCTCATCGAGTCGCTCATCTTCGGCCACGAGCGCGGCGCCTTCACCGGCGCCGAGAAGCGCATGCGCGGCCAGCTCGAGCTCGCGGGCGCCGGCACCATCCTGCTCGACGAGATCGCCGAGATGCCCGGCGAGCTCCAGGCGAAGCTCCTCCGCGTCCTCGAGGACCGCCGCTTCCGCCCGCTCGGCGCCGAGTCGGAGATCCCGCTGCGCGCACGCGTGCTCGCCGCGACCCACGTCGACCTGGAGAAGCGCATCCACGAGGGGCGCTTCCGGGAGGACCTCTTCTACCGGCTCAACGTCGTCACCGTGCACGTCCCGTCGCTGGCCGAGCGCGACGCCGATCTCCTCGAGCTCCTGCTCGCGTTCACCGCGGAGCTCCCGCGCAAGCTCCGCTACACCGACGACGCGATCGCGTGGCTGGTCCGGCGGCCCTGGCCCGGCAACGTGCGGGAGCTCCGGAACGTCGTCGAGCGGCTGGCGCTGCTCGCGGACGACGATCTCATCGACGTCCCCACGCTCGAGGAGCTCGCGCGCGAGCGGCCGGTCATCGACGCCACCGCGGAGATCGACCGGCTGGCCCGCGCGCTGCTCGCGCTGCCCGAGCGGCTCGGGTCGAAGCTGCGCGTGATCGAGCGCGCGGTGCTGCACCACGCGATCGAGAGCTGCGGCGGCAACAAGGCGGCCGCGGCGCGGCTCATCGGGGTCGACCGGAAGATGCTCGAGCGGCGCTGGGACAGGCACACTGGCGAGGAGCCGCCGAGCAGCCGGCGGCTGACGCCGGCGAACGCGACGCGCTACCTCGGGGAGGAGCCGCCGAGCAGCCGGCGGCTGACGCCGGCGAACGCGACGCGCTACCTCGGGGAGGAGCCGCCGAGCAGCCGGCGGCTGACGCCGGCGCACGCGACGCGCTACCTCGGGGAGGAGCCGCCGAGCAGCCGCCGCTTCACGCTGCCGTCGGATCCGGACGACACCTGAGCGGTGGCGCGCGGCGGCTCACGGTCGGAGCGCGCGCGGGCCGCGCGTGGACGCTACTTCCTGCCGATGCCCGTGTAGGTGAAGCCCATGCCGCGGAGCTCGTCGGGCTCCCAGACGTTGCGCCCGTCGAAGAGCGCCGGGGAGCTCAGGATGCGCTTCAGCCGGTGGAAGTCGGGGCGCCGGTACTCGTGCCACTCGGTGACGACGACCAGCGCGTCCGCGCCCTCGGCCGCGCCGTACATGTTGTCGCTCAGGAGGATGCGGTTGCCGTAGATCGCGCGCACGTTCGGCATCGCCTGCGGGTCGTGCGCCTGCACCGTCGCGCCCCCCTCGAGCAGCGCGTCGATGAGCGTGAGCGCGGGCGCCTCGCGGATGTCGTCGGTCTGCGGCTTGAACGCGAGCCCCCAGACCGCGACCGTCTTGCCCTTCAGCGCGCCGTCGAAGTGGGCGCTCACCTTGCTCGCGAGCAGCCGCTTCTGCCGCGCGTTGATCCGCTCCGTCGCGCGGACGATCTCCAGGTCGTGCCCCACCGTGCTCGCTGTGTGGAGGATGGCCGAGAGGTCCTTGGGGAAGCACGACCCGCCGAACCCCGGGCCGGCGAAGAGGAACTTCGTGCCGATGCGGGGGTCGGACCCGACGCCCTTGCGCACGAGCTCGATGTCTGCGCCGACCTTCTCCGCGAGCACGGCGAGGTCGTTCATGAACGAGATGCGCGACGCGAGCAGGGCGTTGGCCGCGTACTTGGTGAGCTCGGCCGAGCGGGCGTCCATGAGCTGGATGCGGTCGCTCGCCCGGACGAACGGGTTGTACAGGTGGCGCAGGATCTCGCGCGCCTTCGGGTCGTCCGAGCCGATGATCACGCGGTCCGGCTTCATGAAGTCGTTCACCGCGTCGCCCTCCTTGAGGAACTCCGGGTTCGACGCGACGGCGAACGCCTGGGAGGTGTGCGCGCTGATGATCTGCCGGAGCCGGTCCGCCGTCCCGACAGGGACCGTGCTCTTCGTGGCGATCACCTTGAAATTGTTCAGGTTCTTGCCGATCGTCTCGCCGACGGCCTCGACGGCGGAGAGGTCGGCGGAGCCGTCGTCGGCCTGCGGCGTCCCGACGGCGATGAAGACGATCTCGGCGTCGCGGATGGCGCCGGCCACGTCCGTGGAGAACCGGAGCCTGCCGTCGCGCGTGTTCTTCGCGATCAGCACGTCGAGGCCGGGCTCGTAGATCGGCATCTCTCCGCGCTTCAGCATCTCGATCTTTGCAGCGGACACGTCGACGCACGCCACGTCGTTCCCGAAATCCGCGAAACCTGCGCCGGCCACCAGGCCGACATACCCTGTTCCAACGACGGCAAGCTGCATGGGCGGGATCTACCACGACTCCGCTGCTGTTCGAGCCGGCAGTCGCGCGAAGTGTGGCCTGCGATCGACAGGTCCCGCGCCTGCAGTATGCGCGTCGAGCACCCGGCGGCCGCGCCCCGGGGCCGGGGCCGCGGCCGGGCCGCGGGGAGCTTGACGCGCCGGGGGCCGCGTGGCTCAGGGGTGTACGAACACCACCGTTCCGGTGAGCGAGCGCGCCGCGCCGTGCCAGCCCGGCGGGACGGCGGGCTCGGTCCAGAAGAAGAGGCGGCGCGCGTCCTCCGGAGACAGGTTGATGCAGCCGTGGCTCTTCGGGCGGCCGAACTTGTCGTGCCAGTAGGCGCCGTGCAGCGCATACCCGTCCTCGAAGTACTGCACGTAGGGGACGTCGCGCAGCTCGAACTCCTCGCCCACCGCGTCCGAGTCCATGGTGATGGAGATGTACTTCGTGTGAATCCGGAAGATTCCGCGCTTGGTCGCGGTGGTGGACTCGTGGTCCTCGAGCCCGGCCTCGCCGCTCGAGATGAGCGTGGCGTAGACGGGCTTCGTGCCCTCGTAGGCGACGAGCACCTGCTTCGTGAGGTTGACGTCGAGCCACTTCTCGCCGTTCTTGCCCCAGGCCGGCATCTTCTTCGCGGGGTCGATGCGGCCGGCGTGGCGGTCGTCGACCCAGTCGCCGTCCTTCGTCTCGTAGTGGAGCTTTCCGCCGAAGAACTGCTGTTTCCCTGTCAGGGGCACGGCCGAGCGCCACTCGAGCTCACCGCCCTCGACGAGCTTCTTGCCCTCCACGCGCCACCGCTTGCCGCCGGCGCGTCGCACGAGCGCGAAGGGGAAGTCGATGTCCTTGCCGATCTCGACGCCGTGGAAGTCCGACCCGCGGATGGGGCGGAAGCGATCGGCGGGGACGACCCGGAGGTCGGTGGTGACGTTGTAGCGCCGGCCCTCGTGGAGGAAGGACTCGATGAACGCCATGCCGTTGCGCCGCGAGACCTCGTCGATCTTCACGGCGTCCGCGGTCTTGATCAGGCCGGAGAGGTTGGGGGCGCGCCGGCCGTCGCGCAGGAACCAGGGGACGTCGCGGTCGGTGATGCGCTGCGCGAGCGCGTCGAGCGCGGGCGGCGCGGGCTCGGTGCGCCACTTGAGCCAGACGTCGAGGCCGTAGGTGGCGCCGCTCTGCTCGTCCTTGGCCCAGCGGTCGAGGTGCTTCTTGAGGCTGGGCTCGTACCGCGCGAGGTCGTCCTCGGTGGGGATGCGCGCGTAGGCGGGGCCGCCGCGCGTCACGGTGCCGTACATGTACGGGAGCTTCTGGGTGACGTCGGGGCGGCGGGCCGTGGCGCGGACGATCTCGTGATCGAGGTCGAGGGTCGCGTCGGGGCCGATGCAGACGTAGCCGAACGGCTTGATCTTGCGGAAGCCCCCGGGGCAGCCGGCCGTGCCGGCGGGCTCGGGATCCATCTCCACGACCGCCCCGGCGCGCAGGAAGCCGACGCGCTTGGCGTCGATGCTGGGCCTGGCGTAGACGCGCGTGAGCATCGCGATGCTGGCGAGCCGCGGGCTGCCCTCGGGGGGCGGCTGGGGCGGGGTGGCGACGCCGGAGAGCGAGACGATGGGCGGGCCCACGGGCTGGCCGGGCGGGGGCTCGTCCTCGGCCGCGGCGGGGGCGGCGGGGGACGCGGAGGCGGCGGCGGAGGGCGAGGCGCCCGCGGGGCGCTGGCCATCGCCGGCGCCCTGGTGCTCGGCCGGCGAGTCGGGCGCGCTGCCTCCGTTGCCGCAGCCCGGGAGGAGCGCGGCGAGGGCGAGGAGGGCGAGGGCATGGCGGCTCGCCGCGAGCGGGGCTGCGGCGCGCGTTCGGGGCGGCGTGTCCATGGCCGGGCGACCGTAATGCACAGGAGGGGGAGGCAGGCCAGTTTTCGGCGGGTCCGGTGGCCCTGTAACCGAGCTTCTCCGAGGCCGCCAGGAGTCGCCATCATGCCGTCGATCGAACACCGCACCTGCCCCGTCGTGAGCAACGACGAGCTCAATGAGCTCTTCGCCGCCTCCTGGCCTGCGCATGAGCCGACCGATTTTGAGCGGAAGCACGCGCACAGCCTCGCCTTCGTGTGCGCGTTCGCCGACGGGCGCCTGATCGGCTACGTCAACCTGGCGTGGGACGGCGGCATCCACGCCTTCGTGCTGGACACGACGGTGCACCCGGCGCACCGGCGCCGCGGGGTCGGGCGCGAGCTCGTCTCGGGCGCGGCCGCCGTGGCGCGCGAGCGCGGCATGCAGTGGCTTCACGTGGATTTCGAGCCGCACCTCGCCGGCTTCTACCGGGGCTGCGGCTTCGCGCCGACCGAGGCCGGTCTGATGAAGCTCGGGGGATGAGCGACCCCGAGCGTCGGCGCTCCCCTGCGGGCGGGCTCCGGAGGCCGTTCGGCAGGGACTCGGATCGACCGCACCCCCCTCGTGAGGGGGCGCGGGCCGGTCGCGATGTGCCGGCGCGGGCGTCAGCGTCCTTCCGGTTCAGTTTCGGATCCCCTGGAGCGGGTCGGCGCGCCGCCTGAGATCTCCGCCGGCTCCCGGCGCAGGGCGCGCCGCGTCAGGCGCTCCTGTCGCCGGACTCCATCCACGCGAGCCACTCGTTCGCTTCGTGCAGGGCGTCCGCCACGGCGATGAGCGCGCTTTCGCCGCCGAGCCGTGCCACGAGCGGCGCGAGCATCTCCACGCCTCCCCAGCCGCTCAGGGTCGACACCAGCGTGACCGAGCCGGCTGCGTCGCCGAGGCTCCTGGCGAACAGCCACGCTGCGTCGTGGAGCGACATCCAGGCAGCGCAGCGGATCACCTTCTCCAGCCCATCCGTTTCCCCGCTCTCGCGGTATGCCGCGACGGCGCGGGCGGCGAGCGATGACCGCGACGCCTCGGGCGCAGCGCGGCACAGCGCCGCGAGGGCGGCGATGCGCGCGTGCCCCGAGCCGCCGCCGCGCTCGGCGATCTCGACCGACGCGTCGAGCCCCAGCACCTCGATCGCCAGGGCCGCATGGTCGCCCACCAGCGCGGCGGCGACCCATTTTGGCTCGAGAGACATCACCGCGTCCCGCGCGGCGCGGACGAGCGGACGGCCTCCCTCGGTCGCAGCGGCGCGCAGCAGCGGGCCCGCGGCGTGGATCCCGCCGCCGCAGAGCTGTTCGATGACGTCGAGCGCGCGCGCGGTCTCGCCGAGCTCGGCGAGCCGCACGGCGAGCGCTGCGCCCATGCCGGTCATCGGGGCGTCCAGCAGCTTCGAGAGCTCGGGCACCCCGAGGAAGGGGGACAGCGCCTCGGCGCATGAAGGGTAGTCGAGGGGCTCGCCGCCCGCGCTCGCGCCGTCGAGGAAGGCAGCGAAGAGCGCGGACACGCCGCGGGCCTGCTCCTCGTCGGACAGCGCTCGCAGGAGAGGCGCCAGCGCGTTGGCGCGCGATCCCGGCGGGAGCGCCAGCGCCGCGCGAAAGAGCGAGCGCGCCTGGCCGGCGTCGAGGCCCGGCGCCCCGGCGAGCTGCGCGAGCGCGTGACCCGGTCGCGGATCCGAGCGCGCGCGCTCGATGGCCTCCGCGACCAGCGCATCGGCCTCTGGTGGCGGGAGGAACCGGGCCGCGCTGAGCCACAAGGGCAGGCTGGGACCTTGCTCGTCGCGGGATGTGGCGGATACCGCCCAGCGCGCGAAGCTCGCCGCATCGCCGCCCGGGCTGGCGCCCGCCGCCGCGAGCAGCGCCTGCGCGTCGCGCCATGGCTCGTTGCGCCAGGCGGCTCCGCGCCGCCGCACCAGCTCGCGCGCCCTCGCCGCGATCTCCTCGCGCGATCGCTCCGATGCGTGCGCCGAGAGCGCGAGGAGGGCGACGGCGAGCGACCGCTCGGCGTCGCCGCGCGCCGCGTCGCCGGGCCAGGCATCTCGCTGATCCCATGCGCGGTGCAGCGTCCCGAGCGCACCTTGCGCGAGGGCGACGCGCGCGAGGCGGGGCACCAGCTCGGCCAGGGCCTCGCTCGCGCCGGAGGCCTCGAGCGGCGCGGCGATCGAGCGCCGGAGGCGCCGCAGCTCGGCCCGGCGCGCGGCGAGGTCCTCGAGCGAGGACGGCCACGCCCAGCGCGGGTCGCAGAGCGCGAGGAGATCCGCGGGCGGCGCGCCGGACGCGAGCAGGTGAGCTCCCGCATACCGGCGGAGGTAGGCGGCGGCGTGGCCCTCCGGGGGGCGACCGTCCGCCCGGGCATGCGCGCCCAGCAGCTTGCGGGCGGCCTCCACGAGCCGCCGCTCGCAGACGGCGGCGCCGTCCTCGCTCGCGGCCGTCCAGGCTGCGCGCAGGGCCTCGTGCCGGAACCGGAGGGCGCTCCACCGCTCACCCCACGCGATCACCGGAGCGATCGCGGCGCGGTGCGCGTCGAGCGAGGCGGCGAGCTCCGCGTCCTCCACGCCGAGGAGCGACGACGCGTCCCCCAGGTCGAGCGGCGCGAGCGCGCGCGCGAGGATCGACAGCAGCGCCTCCAGCCGCGCCGCCCCGCGCTCGCGCAGCGCGTCCGCCGCCGCCTCCACGGTCGCGCGCGGCCCCGGACCGTCCATCGCCGCCCAGGCGAGCCGATCGCGCAAAGGGGCGTCGATCTCGTCCAGCCGAAAGCCGCCCACGTGCACCCAGTCGATGCTGTCAGCGCAGAGGGCGAGCCGCGCTGCCCACCGCTCGGCCGCTTCCCTGGGACCGGTCACCGCGACCAGCACGCGCACAGAAGGGCCGAGCTCGCCGAGCACCGACCGCTCGCGATCCTCTGGCCAGTCGGCGCACGCATCCGGTCCGACCAGGCCGAGGAGGAGCGCCGGCTCGCCCTCCTCGGCGTCCCGGTTCGCGATCTCGTTCACGAGGAGCTCGCAGAGCCCCTGACGATCCTCGGCGTGCGGCGCGTCGTCGGGCCACAGGCCGGCCGCGAGCCGCGTCAGCACCTCGTGCTCGAAGGGCGCCCCGGATACCCGGCCCGCGCGGACGAGGACGCGCTGCACGCCGGACCCGTCGAGCGAGTCGAAGAAGCGATCGATCACGGTGCCCTTGCCGGCGCCGGCCGGCCCGTACACGACGCAGGCGGCGGCGCGACCTCGGTCATGCCAGGCGCAGATCGCGTCGAAGGCCGCGGATTGGCTGTGCCCGAAGAAGCCCTCCTCCATCGCCGTCTCCCGCTCCGCGTCGCTCAATATCCCTTGGGTTTCCGGTATTTTCCGTACTGCCCACGCTTGCCCTTGGCGCCCACCACCGCATGCCCCATCTCGAGATCCGCGATCATCTGGCCGCAGGAGTCGCAGGGGTCGACGCGGGGGCCCCCCTTCTCCTGGAAGGTCTCGATCGAGACGTTCGGATCGTCGAACCTGGCCTTGAGCCGGCGGTTTGCCTCTGCGTCGACCTCGGACGGCGTCATCGGCTTGAAGGGCTGCTTCTTGTTCCCTCGCGCCTTCGCGGTCCTCTGCTCGTCCTGGATCTGCGTGGTGATGTCGTTCTTCATGCGCTGGAGGGCCTGCGTCTCGGCGCACGGCTTGTCGGTGAAGGTCTGCGGGATCTGCCCTCCTCGCTCGGGCGGCTTCCCTCGGGCCTCTTCGATGTTGTAGCCCTCGGAGAGGACCGTGGCGGGGTTCGTGCTGTTGTCGACGATGCGCGTGTAGACGAGCCCGTGAGGATCCCCGAAGAAGAACGGGCTATTCCTGGCATAGGCGAAGACGTTGAGCCCGCCGAGCAGCTCGAGCGGATCCGGCGAGATGTACCGGCCCATATGCGGGTCGTAGTACCGGTAGCGGTTGTAGAAGAGCCCGGTCTCCGCGTCGGCATATTGACCCAGGAACCGTATCGGCGTCGCCGCCGTGCTGCCCTCCTGCATCGCGGCGGCGCCCCAAACCGTCCTTCCGAGCTCGCCGAGGATACGGCCGTCACCGTCGACCAGCCGCTCGGGGAAGCCAGCCAGGTCGTTCACGTAGTACACCCAGGCGCCCTCGCTCCGCTTGCCACCCTGCTGAACGATCTCGCGGTGAGCCACAGGCTCGCCGCCGTCATCGAAGTGGTACCGGCGCTCGAAGCGCAGGCCGCCCGCCTCCGTGACCTCGTGCAGCAGCGTGTCTCCGTACCAGTGAAAGCGCGTGCGCCGGAGCATCTCGCGGCCGCCGCCCGGGCTCACCCGATAAACCTCCTTCTTGAGCCGCCGCGCGAAGGCATCATAAGCAAACTCGACGACGGTACCGTCGGCCATGGTCACCCTGGAGAGCGTGCCCGCCTTCGACCACGCATAGGAGGCGAGGCGCTCGCCGCCCTCGACGCGTCCGCGCCTCTCGGTGAGCCTGCCGAGCTCATCCCAGACGAACGTCGTCCCTCCGGCGCGCAGCAGGCGGTTCCCGGGGCCATACTCGCGAGCAGCCGCAGCGTCGCCTGCTTCATGGAGGTTTCCCGTTGCGTCGTAGGCGAAGAGCTCGCCACGGGCGCCGTCGGGCACGGCCGCGAGGAGCTGCCCGAGCGCGTCGTAGCTGTATCGTGTCGTCCCGCGCCGTGCGTCCCAGAGCGTCGAGAGCTCGGACGACGCGTTGTACTCGAGCCGCTGGTGAACGGTCACCGCAGGGTCCCGCGCTCCCAGCCAGTCGGGCTCGCCCGGGCGCGCTGCCCTCGCGAGGTGCGGCGCGATGACGCGCTTCTCGACGAGCCTGCCCGCTGGATCATGGCCGAACAGCACGCGCCCGCCGCGCGACAGGATCCGCTCGACCTCGCGCCCGGAGGCGTCGAGTCGCACCTCCGTTTCGTCGGTCCCGTCCAGCAGCAGCTTGAAG
This sequence comes from Sorangium sp. So ce321, assembly GCF_051530195.1. NCBI lineage: Bacteria > Pseudomonadati > Myxococcota > Polyangiales > Polyangiaceae > Sorangium > Sorangium sp. So ce321. Next base: position 4,357,249 of record NZ_CP150329.1, read on the forward strand.
CTCCGTCCTGCATAGTCGCGACGCCACTCCGCGCTGTGGCCGAGCGAGGTCCGGTGGCGGACAGGCATGCCGACGGCGTCGAGAGCGACGGTCACCTCGAACGTCGCGCCGTCGACGATCTGCCTCTCCCTCGCCCCCGCCAGCGTCGATGATCCGCGTGATGTCGCCGTTCGGGAGCCGCTCGACGCGCGTCTCCCGGCCGAGCGCGTCGATGACGCGCGTCTCGTTGCCGAAGAGGTCGCGCTCCCAGCGCGTGGTCGCGCCCAGCGCATCGGTGTACGAGGTGAGGTGTCCGCGAGAATCGTAGGTCCGGGAGAAGACGCGCCCGTTGGCGACGGCCTTGTCGACCTTGCCGTGCTCGTTGCCGAAGTTCCTGAAGACGCACGCTGCGTCGACGACCTCGCTGTAGCCGTGAGGGCCATAGTCGACCTTGACGTGATGAATCCCCCTGGCCTTCGTGCGGCCGTCCATGAGCAGATCGGAGAGGTCGTCCGCGAGGCACGGGTCGACACCGCTCTCGTGCTCGCCCCACGTCTCGACGCCGCGCCCCGCCGGATCGTAACGGAAGTGGAAGACGAGGCCCGTCGGCAGGCGATACGAGACGAGACGGTGATCGTCATCATAGGCATACGCGGTCACGTGCCCGTCCGCGTCGGTGACGTCGACGAGGCGCCCGGCCTTGTCATAGCCGTAGCGCGCGGCGCGCACGACCCGCCCGGAGGGGCAGACTACCTCGATGGCGGCGATGCGCCCATCCCGCGTGGCCAGCACGCGGATCGTGCGCCCTACGCAATCGACGATGCGCGACAGCGTCGACTTGCCGTAGACGAGCTGAATCCGGTTCCTCGCGCGATCCTCCACGGCCGCGAGGCGAAAGCGCCGGCGCATGGGATCGCCCATGTCGACCTCGAAGGTTCGCCGCGTGCCGTCGGGCACGTCGAGCGCGAACCCTTCCTCGTGGCGATGCAGCACCCACCCGTGCGGCCCCAGAACACCGGTATCCCGCTCGACAGCTCCAAAGGCCACGTCGAGACCATCCTCGGTCCAGACGACAGCGCCGCTGCGGCGCAGCTCCACTTCCCAGGCGAACGTGTGCGTCCAACCGTGGCCGAGGCCGACGTCCCGGGCGCGGATCGAGGTGGCGTAGGAGCGCGCGAGCTCGAGCGGCATGGGCCCGGGCAGCTCGAGGTCGACGACCGGCGTCGTGAAGACGCGCCCGGTGACGACATCGATAGGATCCCCGTGCGAGGCCGCGCCGCTGCGGCTGCCGCCGTGGTGTCGGGGGCAGCCGCCGCCGTCCTTCCCGGGCGTGCCGCAGGCGCTCTTGCCGCCGCCATCGGCGTCCTTGCCGCCGTTCTTCCCGTCGGCGCCCTGGCGGTTCTTCGATCCGTTTCCGCCGCCCGCTCCACCGCCCCCTCCGGCGCCTCCGCCGCCCATCACGAAGACTCCGGGGTTCATGCCGGGGATCGCGGGGATGTTGGGCACCGGGGCCGTGCGCGCCATGGGAGCACCTCCGAACGCCAGCAGGCCGCAGCGCCTCCTCCCTGTCAAGCGCGCCCGGGCGCGCAGCATCGAAGGAGCACGCGATGGTCAGCTGCTATCCTGTCCTCGACGGCGCAGCGACATCGCCCGCCCGCGCGGCCTCTCGCCGGCTCGCTCCCGCGGCGCGCACATCGCGCCTTTCGACGTGATCTCGATCGAACACCGCACCAGACGCCCTCGCGCGGGGCTAGGCCCGCCCGAACCTGAGCAGCAGCCCGAGCCAGCCCCGCGCCAGGTAGAGGCCGTTGATCAGCACGTAGATCCAGAAGAACACGTCGAGCCGCCCCGCGAGCGCGAACGCCCAGATGTGGCTCGGGTAGTGGTTCAAAAAGCGCAGGAACGTCGTCACGAGCGCCGCCGCCCTGGCGGCGGGCGACCGGGGGCGCTGCTCGGCGACGGTCTCGTAGTACGCGGAGACCGACGTCTCCTTGCCGCTGATCTCCGGGCGTCGGACGAAGTTCGTCAGCGAGATCGCCGAGGCGATCACCGCGACGCCGACGACGCCGGCGAGCAGGAAGCGCGCGTCGCCGGCGGGCCAGAGCGCCCCGTCGAGCCCGAGCCCGCCGACGCGGAAGAAGCGCACCGAGAGGGCGCCCGAGAGCAGCACCGCCTTGAGCTCGTCCGTGAAGAAGTCGAAGAGGTGGCCCTCCTTCGAGGCGAGCTGCTTGTGGCGCGCGAGCATCCCGTCGGCGCAATCGAGGAGATAGCTCAGCTCGAGCACGGCGATCGCGGCGAGGCCCCCGGCCGCCGTGGGCAGGGCGACGAGCAGCGCCGCCGCCACCACGAACACGGCGAGGTTGAGCAGCGTCACCTGGTTCGGCGTGATGGCCGTCCGCGCGAGCAGCGCGACGACGCCGCCGGCGAGCGGGCGCATCACGTACGTGTTGAAGAGCTGATCGTGCTTCTTCCGCGTGGCCAGGTAGATCTGCTTCGCTTCGCCGAACATGTCCGGCGTATCCTAGTGCCGCGCGCGAGAGATCCCGCCGGATTTCTGGTCGCCGCCCCGCGGCGGAGACGCGCGGCGCGAGCGCTGTTCCCCGGAGCCCCGCGACCGCGCCACCGCCCCGCGGCGGAGGCGCGCGGCGCGAGCGCTGTCTCCGCCGAGCTTCGCCGCGCTCCGCCCGCCTCGAGCTCCGCGCCCGCCTCACGGCGGCCTCACGGAGGGACGCGCGCAGCACAGGCCCGGTTTCCTCCGTGCTTCGCGCCGATGACGCAGAGCTCGTCCGCCGCTGTCACCCGCTGCCGCCGTGGCCGCCAGAGCCCGGGGAAAGCCCCGGCGCGAGCCGTCGAGCGGCTTCCCTCGTGCGGCAGGAACGTCTATCAAAGGATCTTCATTACATCAGGCCTGTTCCCACGGGCGGGAACGAAGCAATCCGGCGGCATGACCGCTGTTCAGTCGCGCACGGAGAAGATCGGATGAAGCGTTCCATTCGCGGTCTCACGCTCTCGCTGGCGCTCTTCGCTGGCTCGCTCGCGCACGCGGCGCCCGGCAAGCGGCCCGACGTCAACGCCTACCGGCTCGCGCCGAAGGCGGCGCGCGCCCTCTCGGACGCGCGCGCCACGGCCAACGCTCGCGCCGCGCGCGCGGGCGGGATCGTCTCGGCCGTCGACGAGCAGCGCGGCGTCCCGAACTTCCTCTGGGCAGCGCGCGGCGCCGCGCCGGCCGTGGCCGTGGGCGTCACCCCGGAGGCGGCGGCCCGGCTCCACCTGGGCCGGTTCGCCGCGGCCTACGGCCTGAGCAGGGCCGCGCTGGAGACGGCGCGCGTGGTCCACGTGCACGACATCGGGCAGGGGCCCGTCATCGTCACCCTGCGCCAGCGCGTGGACGGCGCCGACGTCTTCCAGACGGACGTGAAGGTGCTCATGCGGCAGAGCCTCGAGCTCGTCGCCATCTCCGGCAACCTGCACCCGGCCGCCGTGCCCGCGAAGACGAGCTCGAGCCGCCGCGCGTTCCGGCTCTCGCCACGACAGGCGCTCGCCACCGCGCTCGCGGACCTCTACGGGATCCACCCGGGGCCGAGCGGCGTCGTCGACCTCCAGCGCCCCGCGGGCGACTACCAGGCCTTCGACCTCGCCCCGAACAGCGCGCTCCGGGCCGCGAACCTCCACCTGATCGAGCCGGCCCGCGTGAAGAAGGTCCAGTTCCCGATGCCGGACAAGGTGGTGCCGGCGTACTTCGTCGAGTTCATCTCGGGAGAGGTCAAATCGGTCTCCTCGGACGCCTACGACTACGTGATCGCGGCCGACGACGGCCGCGTCCTCTACCGCCGCAACCTGGTCGAGAACGACTCGTTCAACTACCGCGTCTGGGCAGAGACCACGGGGAACGGGCGGCCCCTCGACGGGCCCCAGGCCGACTTCGTGCCGCACCCGACCGGCTCGCCCGACGGGTCCCAGCCGGCGTTCATCCCGGCGCCGCTCGTCTCGATGGAGGGGTTCAACAAGAGCCCGGACGGCGGCGCGGACCCGTGGCTGCCGCCGACCGCGGTCCAGACCCGCGGCAACAACGTGGATGCCTACGCGGACCACAAGGACCCCGACGGCTACTCGAACGGCGACGTCCGGGCGATCACCTCCGCGGACAAGACGTTCGACTACGTCTACGACCCGGTGGCCGAGCCCCTGTCGAGCGAGGCGCAGACCATGGCCGCCGTGACCCAGCTGTTCTACGTGAACAACTGGCTCCACGACTGGTACTACGACTCCGGCTTCAACGAGGCCGCCGGCAACGCCCAGCAGGACAACAAGGGCCGCGGCGGCCTCGGCGGCGACCCGATGCTCGCCGAGGCGCAGGACGGCGCGCTCACGGCGGAGGGGCCGCGCAACAACGCGAACATGAACGCGATGTCCGACGGCACCTCGCCGCGGATGCAGATGTACCTCTGGAACAGCCAGGATGTCCGGCGCACGCTGACGCTCGACCCGGGCGGCACGAGCGTGAACACCGGCACGGCCGCGTTCGGGGCCACCAACTTCAACCTCTCGGCCCAGATCGCGCTGGTCGACGACGGCGTCGACGCGACCCCCGACGACCCGGTGGATGGAACGCGGGACGGGTGCGAGGAGCCGCTCTACAACGTCGCGGGCAAGATCCTGCTCGTCGATCGGGGCGGCTGCACCTTCAAGCAGAAGGCCGTGAACGCCGAGGCCGCCGGCGCGGTCGCCCTCCTCATCGCGAACAACGCGCCCGGCGTGCCCGCGCCGGGCATGTCGAACGGCGCGCCCACCGACGTGGTGGTGAACATCCCGGTGCTCTCCACGTCGTTCGAGGACGGGGTCAGCCTCAAGGTGGCGCTCCTCGAAGGGCCGATCACGGCCGCGATGGAGCGCATCCTCGGGATCGTGCGCGACGGGACGATCGACAACACCGTCGCCGCCCACGAGTGGGGGCACTTCATCCACCGTCGCCTGACCCAGTGCGGCACCGAGCAGTGCAGCGCGCAGAGCGAGGGCTGGGGCGACTTCCTCGCCCTGCACCTGATCGTCCGCGAGGGCGACGACCTCGGCGGCACCTTCGCGACCTCGATCTACGCGTCGGAGGAGGGCGGCGACAGCGGCTACTTCGGCGGACGCCGGTCGCCGTACACGGTCGATCTCACCAAGAACGGGTTCACGTTCAAGCACATCTCCGATGGCGAGGAGCTCCCGGAGCAGCCGAGGATCGAGGGCGGCGGGAAGGAGAACTCCGAGGTCCACAACGCCGGCGAGATCTGGGCGCTCATGCTGTTCGAGGGCTACGTCGGGCTGCTCACGCGGGAGGAGGACGGCAGCCGCGTCTACACGTACGAGGAGGCGCGGCGGCTCATGTCGGACATCCTGGTGGCGGGGCTCAAGCTCGCGCCGGTGGACGCGACCTACACCGAGCAGCGCGACGCCCTGCTCGCGGCGGCGTACGCGCGCAGCGAGGCCGACATGCTCGCGCTCGCGGCCGGCTTCGCGAAGCGCGGGGCCGGGACGTGCGCCGTGTCCCCGCCGCGCGACTCGGACGACTTCGTCGGCGTCGTCGAGGGCTTCGACCTGAAGCCGTGGAGCGCCCTCTCGGTGGGCGAGCCTGGGGACGGCGTGCGCTCGTGCGACGAGGACGGCTTCCTCGACGCGGGCGAGCGCGGCACCGTGGCCCTCGAGGTGCGGAACTCGGGGCCCGTGCCGCTCGTCGGGGCCGAGGCGACCGTGTCCTCGACGAACGACCACGTGTCGTTCCCGGGCGGGACCACGTTCGAGCTGCCCGAGATCCCCCCGTTCGGGTCGAAGACGGTCGAGGTCGAGGTCAGCGTGGACGAGGCGCTGGCGGCGGTGGAGACGCTCGAGCTGCGCGTCGAGGTGGCGGCCGCGGAGGCGTGCGAGCCGACGGTCGTCGACATCGCCGGGGCGCGCCTCAACGTCGACGACGTGCCGGGCTCGTCGACCGTCGAGTCGGTCGAGAGCGAGGCGCCGGTGTGGGCCAAGGACGGCGAGGAGGCGGACGCCGTCTGGTCGCGCGAGAAGACGGACCTGACGAACCACGCGTGGCGCGGCATCGACTTCCCGAGCCTGTCCGACACGCAGCTGGTCTCGCCCGCGCTCTCGGTCGGGACCACCGAGCCGCTCGTGATCACCTTCAGCCACCGCCACTCGTTCGAGATCACGCCGGCGACGGCGGCCCAGGCGGCGGTCCACTGGGACGGCGGGCTCATCGAGATCACCGACGACGACGGCGCGACGTGGCAGGACGTCGCGACGTTCGCGGATCCCGGGTACGGCGGCCCGATCGGCAACACGGTCGACGAGCCGTCGGTGAACCCGCTCGCCGGCCGCGAGGGCTTCGTCGGGGAGAACGAGGGCTGGCCGGCGCAGGTGCCGGTGACGCTGGACCTCGGCACGGCGTTCGCGGGGAAGACGGTCAAGGTGCGCTTCCGCATCGGGACCGACGCCTACGCGGGCGATTTCGGCTGGGAGATCGACGACATCGAGGTCCACGGCATCCAGAACAAGCCGTTCGGCACGCTCGTCTCCGACCCGCCCGGGTGCGGTGAGCCGCCGGTCGGCGAGGGCGGCGCCGGCGGCGAGGGCGGCGCCGGCGGCAGCGGCGGCGAGGCCTCCGGCGGCGAGGGCGGCGCCGGCGGCAGCGGCGGCGAGGCCTCCGGCGGCGAGGGCGGCGCCGGCGGCAGCGGCGGCGCCGACGTCCCGACCGACAACCCCGCACCGTACGCCGAGGGCGACGGGTGCGGCTGCGAGGTCGCGGGCAGCTCGACGACGACGACGACCGCGGGGCCGCTGGCCACGCTCCTGGCCATGGCCCTGGGGGTCGTGCGGCGGCGGCGCCGTCGCGCGGTCCGCTGAGAGAGGCCGCCGGCGCGCTCAGCGCCGGGCGCGGTGCGAGCCGGGCGCGCCCGCGTCCGGCGGCTCCTCGCTCCACTCGACCGCGATCGAGTCCTCCTTCGCGCCCTCCGGGCGATGCCACTCCACGGTGATCGAGTCCGCGTGCGCGGGGGGCTCTTCGCTCCAGTCGACGGCGATGGAGTCGACGACGGTCGGGGCGCTCGCGGGGCTCGCGCCGCGCACGGGGATGGTGGCGGGCCCGCTCTCCTCGTCGGCGCCGGCGGACGACTGCTGCCCGTGCAGCGTGATCGCGTCCGGGTCGAGCGCGTGCGCGAACCGCGACGCGTACGGGGGCGGCTCGCCGCGCAGGAGGGCGCGCACGTCGTCGAGCATGTGGCGCGCGTCGGGGTAGCGCTGGTCGCGGTCGAAGGCGAGCGCGCGGTCGACGACGAGGCACACGTCGCGCGGCGTGCGCGGCGCGCGATGGGCGAGCGGCGGCGCCGGCTCCTTGCCCATCTTCAGCAGGAGATCGAAGTCGGTGCTCGCCTCGTGCACGTGGCGGCCGGCGATCAGGCGGAACATCGTGGCGCCGACGGCGAACAGGTCGGCGCGGGCGTCGATGTCGCGGCCCTTCGCCTGCTCCGGCGGCATGTAGGGGGTCGTGCCGAGCACGATGCCCATCCGCGTGAGCTCCCCCTGGAGGCTGGAGTCCTGGCGGATCCGCGCGAGCCCGAAATCGAGCACCTTGATGCGCGGGCCGAGGCCGGGCAGGGGCGTGCTGCCCGGGTCCTCGCGGACGACGTACAGGTTGGGCGGCTTGATGTCGCGGTGGATGATCCCCTGCGCGTGCGCCGCGCCGAGCGTGTCGAGCACCTGCGCGGCGAAGCGGAGCACCTCGGCGAGCGGGAGGCCGCCGAGGCGGCGCTCGCGCTCGGCGAGCGACTCGCCCTCGAGCAGCTCCATGACCAGGAACGGCGCCCCGTCCTCGGCGACGTCGATGTCGCGGATCTCGACGGCGCCCGGGTGGCGGAAGCGGTTCGCGGCCTGCGCCTCGCGCTCGAACCGGTCGCAGATCTCCTTCGACTTGGCCGCCTGCGGGTGCAGGATCTTGAGCGCGTCGCGGCGCCCGATGCGGTGGACGCCGACGTAGACCGCGGCCATGCCGCCGGCCCCGAGCAGCCGCTCCAGCGTCCACTTGTTGCGGATCGTGGTCCCCACGCGTCGTGAAGCCGTGTCGCTGGTCATGGGGTCCTTGCGCTCATGGAACCGGCGCCGCCGCACGCGGTCAAGCGTATGCTCCGCGCGCGGGCAGGGGAGAGCGATGGGAAAACCGGACGAGCAGAGCGGGCGGCGGTACACCGAGGCCGAGGTGCGGACCATCCTGGAGCGCGCCCTCCGGGGGGCGCAGGCGCGTGACGTCAGCCACGACGAGCTGGTCGCGGCGGCCGAGGAGATCGGCATCTCGCGGGACGCGATCGAGGTCGCGTCGCGCGACCTCGAGCTGGTCCGAGGCGAGGAGGAGGCGCGCGCGGCGATCCTCGCGCGCCGGCGCAAGGGCTTCCGCTCGCATCTGTCCTCGTTCCTCCTCGTGAACGCGTTCCTGTTCGCGATCAACGCGCTCACGCCCGGCCCGTGGTGGTTCTTCTGGCCGCTGCTCGGGTGGGGCCTGGGGCTCGCCTTCCACGCGCGCGCCGCGCTCTCCAGCGACGTGTCCCCGCGGCAGCTCCGGCGGGAGAGCGAGCGGAGCTCCGCGCGGTCGCGGAGCGAGCAGCTCCGGCGGCTGAAGGAGCAACGCAGGGTCGAGCGCCTCGCGCGCAAGCAGCGCCTCGAGCAGAGCGCGGAGGACCTCGGGCACGCCGTCGAGGAGGGCGTCGCGACGGTGCTCTCGCGGATCGCGCAGGAGATCCGCGGCAGCGCTCCGCCGCCGCCGGCCGAGGACGCGGGGCGGAGGCGGCGGATCGCGCCGCTCGACGCAGACGACGCAGAGTCCGAGGCGCTCGGCGAGGAAGAGGCGGATCGCGCGGCCCGGCCGGGCCGCAGCCGGCGCTGACGGCGCGGCGCGGCTCGCCCGGACAGCTTCACGCGGCACCCTGATCAGGAGCGCCCGCGCAGGGGGAGCTGCCCGCACACGCAGAAGGGGCGGCGGGGCTGCGCAGGAGGGCGGCGGGAGGATTCAAGATGGGCCGCGCCAGAGCCGCGGGGCCGGCGGGCGACGCCACGACAGCGGCCCGAGGCGCCGCCCCTCTCGCTTCCGCCCCACCCCCCGGTCGGCTACCCTCGACGCGATGTTTCACCCCGTCGTGGACCGGTGGTTCCGCGAGCGCTTCGGCGCCCCCGCCCCCGCCCAGGAGCGCGCCTGGCCGGTCATCGCCGCCGGCCACGACACGCTGATCAGCGCGCCCACCGGCGCCGGCAAGACGCTCGCGGCGTTCCTCTTCTGCCTCGACCGGCTCGTCCGCGACGCGGCGCGAGGCGCCCTCGAGGACCGGACGGACGTCCTTTACATCTCGCCCCTGAAGGCGCTCTCCCACGACGTCCACCGCAACCTGGAGCAGCCGATCGCCGAGATCTCCGCGGCCATGGAGCAGGCCGGCCTCCCGCCGCCGGGCATCCGGGCCGTGGTGCGGACGGGCGACAGCCCCGCGCAGGACCGGCGCGCCATGGCCGCCCGGCCGCCGCACGTGCTCGTCACCACGCCGGAGTCGGCGTTCATCCTGCTCACCAGCGAGTCGGGGAGGCGCGCCCTCTCGCGGGTGCGCACCGTGATCCTCGACGAGGTGCACGCCGTCGCCGGCGACAAGCGCGGCGCCCACCTCGCGCTCTCGCTCGAGCGGCTCGAGGACCTCGTCGTCAGCCGCGGCGGCGCCCGGCCGCAGCGCGTGGGCCTCAGCGCCACGATCCGCCCGATCGAGATCGCCGCGCGGCTCGTCGCCGGCGCGCGCGAGCTGCCGCAGATCGTCGACGTCGGGCAGCGGCGGGACCTCGACCTCGCCATCGAGGTGCCCCGCGACGAGCTCGGCGCTGTCTGCACGAACGAGCAGTGGGCCGAGATCTACGATCGCCTCGCGGTGCTCGCGGCCGGGGCGCGGTCGACCCTCGTGTTCGTCAACACGCGCCGCCTCGTCGAGCGGCTCGCGCACGCGCTCGCCGAGCGGCTCGGCGAGGACGTCGTGGCCGCCCACCACGGCAGCCTCTCGAGGGCGCGGCGCCTCTCGGCGGAGCGGCGGCTCAAGGCCGGGGAGCTCCGCGTCGTCGTGGCGACGGCGTCGCTCGAGCTCGGCATCGACGTGGGCGCGGTCGACCTCGCCTGCCTCATCGGCTCGCCGCGGTCGATCAACGTCGCCCTCCAGCGCATCGGCCGCTCGGGCCACGCGCTCGCCGCGACGCCGCGCGGGCGGCTCTTCCCGCTGACGCGCGACCAGCTCGTCGAGTGCGCGGCGATCGTGCGCGCGGCGCGGCGCGGCGAGCTCGACCGGATGACGTCGCGCGAGGGGCCGCTCGACGTGCTGGCGCAGCAGATCATCGCCGCGTGCGCGTGCGAGGAGCGGGACGAGGAGGGGCTCTACGCGCTCGTGCGCCGCGCCGCGCCGTACGCCGACCTGTCGCGCCGCGAGTTCGACGCCGTCGTGGCCATGGTGTCCGGCGGCGCCGCGAGCGCCGCGGAGGAGGGGGCCTCCGCCGCCCGGGGCGCGCGCCAGCGGGCCGGGTCGCTCGTCTACCGCGACGCGATCGGCGGCCGGCTGCGCGGGCGGCGGGGCGCGCGGCTCGCGGCGCTCACCTCGGGCGGGGCGATCCCGGACATCGCGGCCGTGGACGTGGTGCTCCAGCCCGACGGCACCAAGGTCGGCACGCTCGACGAGGACTTCGCGATCGAGTCGTCCGCGGGCGACGTGTTCCTGCTGGGCAACACGTCGTGGCGCGTGCTCCGGCTGGAGGGCGGGCAGATGTGGGTCGAGGACGCCCACGGCGCCGCGCCGACCGTGCCGTTCTGGCTGGGGGAGGCGCCGGCGCGCACGCCGGAGCTCTCGGCCGAGGTCGCGGCGCTGCGAGCCGAGGTCGCCGCGCGGCTGGAGCAGGAAGAGGAGGAGCGGCGCGAAGGCGCGCGCGGCGAGCGGGCCGGGGCGCAGCGCGGCCAGGGCGGCGGCGAGGAGGCGCGCGCGGCCGGGTCGAGGGCGGCGCGCTGGCTCATGGAGGCGTGCGCGCTCGACGCGCGCGGCGCGCTGCTCGTGCGCGACTACATCGAGGCGGGGCGCGCGGCGCTCGGCGCGGTGCCGGGCGGCGCGACCGTCGTGGTGGAGCGCTTCTTCGACGAGGCCGGCGGGCAGCAGATCGTCGTCCACACGCCGCTCGGCGGCCGCGTGAACCGCGCGCTCGGGCTCGCGCTCCGCAAGCGCTTCTGCCGCTCGTTCGACTTCGAGCTCCAGGCGGCGGCGACCGACGACGGCGTGCTGCTCTCGCTGTCGGCGGAGCACGGGCTGCCGCTCGAGGAGGTGCTCGAGCTGGTCCGCCCCGAGGGCCTCGAGGAGGTGCTCGTCCAGGCGGCGCTCCAGGGCCCGATGTTCCGCACGCGCTTCCGCTGGGCCGCGTCCCGCGCGCTCGCGCTGCTGCGCTTCCGGGGGGGGCGGCGGGTGCCGCCGGCGCTCCAGCGCATGCGCGCCGACGACCTCCTGCTCTCGATCTTCCCCGAGCAGCAGGGCTGCCAGGACAACCACGGCCTGTTCGCGCACGTCGAGCCCCCGGACCACCCGCTGGTCCGCGAGGCGCTGCGCGACTGCTTGACCGAGCTGATGGATGTCGAGGGCCTGCGCGCGCTGCTCGTCGGCCTGCGGAGCGGGGCGATCCGGGCCGTCACGCTCGACACGCCGGAGCCGAGCGTCTTCTCGCACGAGATCCTGAACGCGAACCCGTACGCCTTCCTCGACGACGCCCCGCTGGAGGAGCGGCGCGCCCGCGCGGTCCGGGTGCGGCGCGGGCTCCCGGTGGAGGTCGCCGAGCGGCTGGGCGGGCTCGATCCGGAGGTCATCGCCGAGGTGGTCGACGAGGCGCGGCCGGACGTGCGCGACGCGGACGAGCTGCACGAGCTGCTGCTCGACCGGGTCGCGGTCCCCGCGGACGAGGGGATCCGGAGCGGCTTCGCGCGGCTCTTCGAGGCGCTCTGCGCCGCCGGGAGGGCGGCGGAGGCGCGCGCGTCGCTGGGCGCGGTGGGCGGCTCGCCGGGCGCCGGTGGCGCGGCGGGCGGCTCGCCGGGCGCGCCGCGCTGGGTAGCGACCGAGCGGCGGCCGCTCGTGGAGGCGATCTGGCCGGACGCCGTCTTCGCGCCGGACGTCGCCGTGCCGCCCGCCCTGCGCCCGGCCGACGGCGCCGACCGCGGCGCCGCGATCACGGCCCTCGTGCGCGGCTTCCTGAGCGCCGCGGGGCCGGTCTCGACCGAGGAGCTGGCGCGGCGGCTCGACGTGCCCGCGTACGAGGCGCTCTCCGCGCTCGCGCGGATCGAGCTGGCGGGCGGCGCGCTGCGCGGGCGCTTCCGGTCGAGCGCGCCGGCGGGGTCGGCGCAGGCAGGAGCGGGCGGGGAAGGGTCGCCGGGCGCTTCCGGCGCGCCGGTCGCGCCGGGCGACATGTCGCTCGAGTGGTGCGACCGCCGCCTCCTCGCCCGCATCCACCGCCGCACCGTCACCGGCCTGCGCAAAGCGATCGAGCCGGCGACCGCGGCGGAGCTCATCCGGTTCCTCCTTGCGTGGCAGGGCGTGCGGCCGGGCACGCAGGCGCGCGGGCCGGGGGGCCTCGGGCGCGTGATCGAGCAGCTCCAGGGCTTCGAGCTCGCCGCCGGGGCGTGGGAGCGGGAGGTGCTGCCCGCGCGCGTCGCCGGCTACGACGAGGGGCTGCTCGACGCGCTCTGCCTGTCCGGCGAGGTGGCCTGGGGCCGCGTGGTCCCGCGCGAGGCGGCGGCGCCCACGCGCGCGGCGCCGATCACGCTGGCGCTGCGCCGCGACCTCCCGTGGCTCCTCGCGCCGCGGGAGGCCGAGGGGGAGCCGCCGCCGGCGTCGCTCTCCGAGCCGTCCCGGGGCGTGCTGTCGTTCCTTTCGCGCGCGGGCGCGTTGTTCTTCGACGACATCGTCGCGGGCGCGGGCCGCTCCCGGGCCGAGGTCGAGGAGGCGCTCTGGGAGCTCGTCGCCGCCGGCCTCGTGACCGGCGACGGCTTCGCGGCCCTGCGCTCGCTGCTCGGCGGCGGCGCGGCCGACGCGCTGGGCGCTGGGCGGCTGCGCGGCGGGACGCGCCGGGCGGGCCCCGTCGCGTCGGGCAGGTGGTCGCTCCTGCGGCCGCGCGCGGAGGCGTTCGCGCCCGCCGCCGGCGCCGCCGGCGAGGGCAGCGACGGCCTCGACGTGGTCGAGGCGCTGGCGCACCAGTACCTCCGCCGCTACGGCGTCGTCTGCCGCGAGCTCCTCGCGCGCGAGCCGCGGCCGCCGGCGTGGCGCGACCTCCTCCGGGTCTACCGCCGGCTCGAGATGGCGGGGCAGCTCCGGGGCGGGCACCTCATCGCCGGCTTCGTGGGCGAGCACTTCGCGCTGCCCGAGGCGCTCGACGCGCTCCGCGCCGTCCGGCGCGAGCCGCCGTCCGGGGAGATCGTCCAGCTGTGCGCGTGCGATCCGCTCAATCTGGTCGGCATCGTCACGCCGGGGCCGCGCGTCCCGGCCACGCTCGGCAACGTGGTCATCTACCGCGACGGCGTCCCGCTCGCGCCGATCGCCGCCGCGCCGCCGGAGCGGGCGCGGGCGGTCAGCGTCGCTTCGGGAGCAGCGGTGTGAGCTTCGGGAGCAGTCGTGTGAGCTGCGTGAGCCAGGCGATTGATGAAAAGCGCGTCGCTCGCGCGACAGGGACACGGGCGATCGGTGAGGGACCCCCTGGCACTGTCACCGGCGCTCGAAGCGCCCTCATGCGCCATGGGGCGCAGGGCTCGCCGCAGGCGCGAGCCACCGCGCGGCGAGGTCCATCGTGCGTGCGTTCTCCGGAACGCGCTCCAGAAAGCGCCGCCGCCGCACGGGATCCGAGAGCTTCGACGCGCTGAACAGGAGCCTTCGCTTCGCCTCCAGGATGGCCTCGCGCGCCCGCGCGTGCTCGCCGCTCTCCCAGAGCGCCTCGGCGAACGCCAGGCGGACGCGCGCGCTGCCCAGCGCGACGCCAGCCTGCTCGAAGAGCCTCATCCCTTCCTCCGCGGCCCGCAGCGCTCGCTGCGTTTCCCCTCGCTGGAGGAGGACCAGCGCGAGGATGGCCAGGGCAGTGCATCGAAGGGATTGCGCGTTATCGACCACTGACACCACGTCCCTCACCTCCCGCTCTGCGGCTTGCAGCTCACCCATCCACAGCAGGACGAGGGCGAGCTGCAGCCGCGCACCGCTGGTGAAGAGCCTGGCATCCCGAGCCAGGTTCGCCGCGATGGCGTCCTCGATGAGCGCCCGCGCCTCGTCCAGCGCTCCCTTCACCGCCAGGCAGTGCCCTAGACCGCGTCTCGCGTCCGTGGCGATCACGTGCAGCCCCATGCGATCTGCCAGCGCTATGGCCTCGCGCAGGATGGACTCTGCCTCCTCGTATTCGCCGAGCTCACTGCAGCGGCGGGCGTGGCCGAGGCTCACGCGCACCTTGTTTCGTGTGTCGCCGATCCGGTCGAAATCACTGGCCGACGCGCTCAAGAAGTCAGCGCAGCGGACCAGGTCGCCGTCCGCCATTGCGCGCCACGCGAACGCTTCGCTCCAGTGCGCTGCTACCCGAGGATCGTGCCTTGCATTCATGATGGCAGGACCGAACCGCTCGAAGAGGTCCCGAGCCGTCTCGTTCAAACCTGAGACCACGAGCGGCTGAATCATCCGCCCGAGCGTGACGTGCTGCTCCGTGAACACCCCTGAGCAGTCCACGGAGCGGCTCACCTCGTCGACGAGGGCGAGCAGCTGGCCGCGATCCTCGCTGGAATACGCCGCAAGGGCCGCATCCCCGGCGGCAGCGAACCAGCTGGGCTCGCTGCGCGGCAGGAGCTGCATGGCCTCGCTCGCGCACCTGGCGCAGTCCGTGTATTCGCTGCGCCATCTGTGCGCCTCGGCCTGGAACCGCCTTATGTGTCCGAGCAGACGCCCGTGCGCCCCGCAGGCGACAGCTTGCCGACCCCGCGCGAGGACAGCGTCCAGGTCGTTCGCCTCGAGCGCCTGCTCCATGGCGTGCGCGTAGAGCGCGGCGGCGCGGTGGGGCTCTCGGCCCCTCTCGAAATGCTCGGCGAGCACCGCCGCGTTCCGCTCCCCTGTCCGTTCAAGCCACTCGCCTGCGAGCCGGTGGCCCAGCGACCGGTCGCCGTCGGTCAGCTCCTGGTACGCTGCTTCGCGCACCATCGCGTGACGGAACGTGAGCTCATGCTCGCCCGGGAACCTTGTCTCGCGGCGCCGCACGAGCAGCTCCCGATCCACGAGCGTCGAGAGCCAGGCCTCCACGTCCGGAGCCGGCTGGGCCCCGCAGAGCAGGGCGCGGACGCCGCCGTCCCAGAACGCCTCGCCAAAGATGCTCCCCGCGCGCATCACCCGCCGCGCCTCGGGCGGGAGCGCCTCCAGGCGGGCCTGGATCATGGCCAGGATCGTCTCTGGCAACGCCTCGTCCTCTCGCTCGACAACGGCGCGCAAGAGCTCCTCGAGATAGAAGGCATTCCCGGTCGCCTGCGCCACCACGCGCGCCACGGTCCCCGGATCCACGGCTTCACCCAGCACGTGCCGCGCCAGCCGCTCGCACGCCTTCCGGGAGAGCTCCCCGAGCTTGATCTCCTGCATCCCGCGCTCGGCCCACAGCTTCGGGAAGCGCTCGTGGATGTCAGGCCGCGCCAGCGCCATCACGAAGAGCGGCTGCTCCTTGAGCAGCCGCAGCGCCGTGTTGACGAACTCGACCGACGCCGGGTCGCCCCAGTGCAGGTCCTCCAGCACGATCATCACCGGGCGAGCCGCGCACTCGGCCACCAGGAAGTCCTCCCACGAGCGGCGCAGCTGGTCGCTCATCAGGAGCGGGTCGCGCCGCGCCGCCCTCAGCTGCATGCTGTCCTCGTCCGGCCAGGGCGCCCCGACCAGCTCGCCGTAGAACTCCATCACGCGTCGCGCGTCCGGCCCGGGGATGCAGCGCCCCACGCGCGCCCTGATCTTGTCGTGTTGCACGTCCAGCGGCTCGCCGTCGAACAGCCCCGCTGCGCGGCGAAGCAGCTCGGTGATCATGCCGAGGGGCGAGCCGGCGCGCATCGGATCGCCGTGCGCGACCCAGACCTCGACCGGCGGAGCTGCCCGGCGTACCTCGCCGAGGATCTCGTGATGGACGCGCGACTTTCCGATGCCGGCGACCCCTGTCACCAGGATGGCGCGCGAGGCGGGCTCGCCGATGCACTCCTCGAGGAGCGCGCGGAGCATGGCGAGCTCGCGATCGCGCCCCACGCACGGCGTCGGCCTGCCGAGCAGCAGCCGCGCCGACTCCGGCGCGCTGGCCTCGCTCACGAGCTCGGGGCCAGCAGGGCCGAGCGCGATCTCGAAACGCTGGCGGAGCAGGCCGGCGGTCACATCGTCCAGCCGCACCGCTCGAGGGCCGGGCTGCGGGCTCCTCCCTGGCGCGAGCCGCTCACCGCCGTCCTCGCGCAAGATCCTCGCTGCCCGCTCGATGGCCTCACCCACGGGCATGGCGCCGGAGAGCACGCCGCGCCCGGTGGTCAACACCATCCGTGCATCCGGCATGACGGCGCGGACCGCGAGGGCGAGGCGCGCGGCGTGCGCCGCCTGATCGGACGCGTCGCCAGCGCCAGCGAGCGCGACGATGGCCGAGCCGTCGACCAGGCTCTCGACGCGAGCGCGGTACGGCGCTGCCACGGAGCGCAGCGTGGCGAGCGGGATGACGCACTCCTCCTCCTTCAGCGTTCGGTCGTCGGGGCCCCAGGGCTCTGGCGTCGAAGACACAAGCAGCACGCTGACCAGGCGCTGCTCGGCAGCCGTGAGCGCGGAGCCCTCGCCGACGGCGTGCGGGTACTCTCGCTGCTCCGCGCCGCCGCGGAGCAGGAGCGGGGCGAGCTCCCGGACGACGGCCGCTCCGTCGCCCGGTCGATCCTCTGGCTGCTTGGACAGCATGCGCGCCACGAGCGGCTCCAGCCCCAGCGGCACATCGGGCCGCAGCGCGCTCACCCGCGGGACCTCGTCGAACAGGATCTTCGCGAAGATCGCCAGCACGTCCTCCCCCGAGAACGCCGGTTGCCCCGTCAGGCACTCGAAGAGCACGCACCCGAGCGCGAAGACGTCTGCACGGGCGTCCAGCGCCGTCGAGCCCCGCGCTTGCTCCGGCGCGATGTAGCCGGGCGTTCCCATGAACGTGCCCGTGGCCGTCAGCGGGCGCGTCTCGAGCATGCGCCGCGCGATGCCGAAATCGAGCAGCTTGACCGCGCAGACATCGCCCCCCGGCAGGAACAGATTGCTCGGCTTGATGTCTCGGTGCACCACCCCGCGCGCGTGCGCTGCCGCGAGCGCCTCGGCGATGCGGCGGGTCAACGCCATCGCCTCCGTCACCGGCAGCGCGCCCCGGAGCAGCCGGCGGGCGAGATCCTCGCCCTCGAGCCACTCCATGACGAGAAACGGCTCGCCCGAACCGAGGAGTCCATGCGTCACGTAACGAACGATGGCCGGGTGGTGCAGCTCCGCGAGCACGCAGGCCTCGCGCTGGAAGCGCTCGCGCGCCGCGGGCGTCGCGGCGCGCAGCACCTTGACGGCGACCGCCTTCTCCGCCTCGCGGTCGCGCGCTTGATAGACCGAGCCCATGCCGCCCTCGCCCGCGACGCGCTCGATCTCGTATCGCCCCGCGATGACGTCCCCGCTCCCGAGTCCGGTCTCCATGGTGCGAGACTATAGCAAGTCAGCGCACGTTCCTGTTCGTGTAGAGCTTGGCCGCTCGCGCTCCGAAGGACGCCTGCCATCCATCGGAGGCACGCCGGTGCCGGCGGAACGAGCGTCCGACTCGAGCAGAGATGCCTGTCGCCTGCCAGCGCGCGTTGCGCGCGAACAGGCTGGTTCCAGGGCGCATCTCGCGGGCTCATCCCCTCGGTCGCGCACAGCATGGTGCGCGCTTTGCGAGAACGTCGCGAGCGCGCTGCCCGTATACTCGGACAATGCATCCATCCAACTGCAGCACTTACATTCGTGTCCTCGTGGTGCTCTCGGCCGCCGCCCTCGGCGCCGCCGCCTGCTCTCCCAAGGTGAGGAACTATGGTGATGGGAGCGGGGGTGTCGGCGATGGCGGAGGCGGGAGCGGCGATGGCGGCGCCGACCCCGCCGGCGGCGGTGGAGACGGCGGCAGCATCAGTAGCAGTAGCAGTAGCAGTAGCAGCAGCGGCGGCGACACGGCCGAGCCCGGGCGGTTCCAGTGGGGGCTCCGGATCGGGGAGAACGGCTACGATTCGGCCGTCAGCGTCGCGGTGGACCCGCAGGGGAATCCGGTCGTCATCGGGTCGTTCTCGGGCGCCATCGACCTCGGCGGCGGTCCCATCGTCGCGCAGGAGGGCACCGCGGCGTACCTCGCGAAGTTCGATCGAGACGGCAAGCACCTCTGGAGCAAGTCGTTCAGCTTGAGTCTCCCCGCTGGCCAGCACGTCGCGCACACGAGCGCCGGCGCGCTCTTCGTGGGAGGGAGCTATTTCCGGAACCTCGATTTCGGCGGCGGGCCGCTGCCCGAGACCAGCGGCGGGCTCGGGCTCGCCAGGTTCGATAGCGAGTCCGGCAAGCACGACTGGAGCAAGGGGTTCGGCGATCAGTACTCGAAGGATCTGAGTTACGTTGCCGTCGACGCTGCGGGTTCGGTCCTCATCTCCGGCTCGATCGGCGGCACGGCCGACTTCGGCGGCGGGCCCATCGGCGACGAGATCATCGGCAACGCCGTCTACGTCGCCAAGCTGGACACGGCGGGCAATCACGTCTTCACGAGGTACATCGATGACGCGAGGGCCTGGCTGGGGGCCGGCGGGCTGGCCGCGGACGCGCAGGGCAACGTCGCTGTCGCGGGCACGTTCGAGCAGAACTTCAACCTCGATCCGGCCTCGCCGCCCCTCGTGTCGCGCGGAGGAAACGATATCTTCTTCGCGATGCTCGCGCCGGACGGCGCGCTGCTGTGGCAAAGGGCGTTCGGCAACAGCCTCCACGACACGGCCTCTCAGGTGGCGTTCGACGCGACAGGCAACGTGTTCCTCGCCGGCGTGTTCCAGGGGAGCGTGGACTTCGGCGGCGGCGCCCTCGTCGCGCTCGGCACGAAGCCGAACTTCTTCATCGCCAGGTTCGATCCGGCGGGAAAGCACCTGTTCAGCCGGGGCTTCGGCGACCCGGAGCGGCAGGACGTCGCGTCGATCGCGATCGACCCTTCAGGCAACGCGGTCATCACGGGGACGTTCCTCGGGCAGATCGATCTCGACGGCGCCGTCCTCACGAGCAAGGGCACGGCGACCGATCCCAACGGACAATCGACGGGCGGCGACAGCTTCATCGCCAAGCTCGGGCCCGGTGGCGAGCACCTGTGGAGCCGCCAGATCGGCGATCCAGACATCCAGTCCGCGAGCGGCGTGGCCGTCGGCCCCGCAGGCGAGGTGTTCGCCGTCGGCTCCTTCCGCGGCACCATCGACCTCGGCGGCGGCCCGGTGACAACGCGCGGCGAGAGCGACGGCTACCTGGTGAAGCTCGGCCCCTGAGCATCACACGCGGGCGGGAGCGCTGCCGCGATCCACGCCGCCCGGACCGGAGATCGCCGCGCGAAGCGCGCGCTGGCCAGCCAAGGCCGGAGACCCGCGCGCCGCGCGGCGGCCGCGGACCCGACCTGCCCGAGCGCACATTGCGCCCCAACGCTGATGCGTCAATATCCTCGTCCAACAACGCGCTCGGGGGGGCGTTCCTGGTCATCCGAGGCCACCGTCATGTGGATTGCCCCTTCCTCGCTTCGATATCCCCGCGCCTCCACCTGCTGTACGCCGGGCCGCTCGCCGCGCCAGTTCAGGGTGCCCTGGACGGTCTGGATCGCGTGTCTGGCCGTCCTTCTTCTCGGCCCTGGGTGCGGCAAAGGCGACTCGGCTCGGCCCGAGGGCGCGAAGGCGGAGTCCGGAGGCAAGGCGGATAAGGCCGCGCCCGACGCCAAGGAGGTGACGCTGGCCCCCGTGACAGAGCTCGTAGTTGAACAAACCATCGACATCTCGGGGACCCTGGACGCCGATGAGCAGGTGACGGTTGGGGCCAAGTTGCCAGGCCGAGTCGCCTCGCTCGCGGTCGATCTCGCGAGCCCTGTCCAGCGAGATCAGGTCATTGCTCAGCTCGAGACGCGCGATTACGAGCTGCGCATCGAGCAGGCGGCAGCCGCGCTGGCGCAGAGCCGCGCTCAGCTCGGTTTGCCTCAGGACGGGCCTGACACGGAGCTCGATGTCGAGAACACGGCCATCGTGCGAGAGGCCCTCGCGACGCTGAAGGAGGCGCAGGCCAACCAGGTCCGCGCGCGCAACCTCGCCCAGGAGGGGCTGATGTCGGGCATGGACCGCGACGCGGCCGAGGCGGCGGCGGTCCGCGCGGAGACGGCCGTGCAGTCCGCGCGCGAGGAGGTGCGCATCCGCGAGGCGACGGTGCGCCAGCGGCGCTCCGAGCTGCGCATGGCGCGGCAGCAGCTCGCCGACGCCGTGGTGCGCTCGCCCATCGACGGCGTCGTCCAGGCGCGCAGGGCGAGCGTGGGCCAGTACCTCGCCGCCGGGGCGCCGATCGTGGAGATCGTCAGGATCGACCCGCTGCGGCTGCGCGTGGCCGTCCCGGAGACGGACGCGGCCGGCGTGCGCGCCGGGCAGCAGGTGCGCGTGACCGTCCCGGGGGACAGCGCCGTCTACGCGGGGACCGTCACGCGCCTCGCGCCCGCGCTCGACCAGCAGAGCCGGACGCTGCTCGTGGAGAGCGACATCAAGAACCCCGGCCACCTGCGGCCAGGCAGCCTCGTCAGCGCGCAGATCGTCGTGAATTCGAAGCCCGCGCCGTCCGTGCCCGCGAGCGCCATCGTCCGGTTCGCCGGCCTCACGAAGGTCATCACGGTCGAGAACGGCAAGGCGAAGGAGAAGCAGGTCGCCACCGGGAGGGCCGCGGGGGATCGCATCGAGATCGTCTCCGGCCTCGCGGCAGGGGAGTCCGTCGTCGCCAAGCCAGGCTCGCTCCAGCAGGGGCAGCCGGTGCGCGTGGTGGAGGGGAGCTAGGATGCAAACGCTCGCCAGGATCTGCATCCAGCGGCCCGTCTTCGCCGCGATGCTCGGGCTCGCGCTCGTCGTCGTCGGCTCCGTCGCGTACTTCAAGCTGGGCGTGGATCGCTTCCCCGCCGTGGACCTGCCCACGGTCTCGGTCCGCACCGCGCTGCCCGGCGGCGCGCCCGAGGACGTCGAGGCGGAGATCACCGAGGAGATCGAGGAGGCGGTCAACACGGTCGAGGGGATCACCGAGCTCCGCTCGATCTCGTCGAGCGGCAACTCCGTCGTCATCGCCACGTTCAACCTCGACCGGGACGTCGACTCGGCGGCTCAGGACGTGCGCGACCGCGTGCAGGCGGCGCTGCGCAGCCTGCCCGCGGGCACCCAGCCGCCCATCATCGCGAAGCAGGACAACGACTCGACCCCGGTGATGTCGATCGCCCTCTCCGCCGATCGGTCGATCCGGGAGCTCACCGAGGTCGCCGACAAGCTCGTGCGCGTGCAGCTCGAGCGCTCCGCGGGCGTCGGCGAGGTGCGCGTCGTGGGAGGGCAGGAGCGCGCCATCAAGATCTGGCTGAACGCCGATCGGCTCGCCGCCTACGGCATCCCGGTCACCGCCGTTCGCGACGCCATCGTCCAGCAGAACGCGAACATCCCCGCGGGGAACGTCACCGGGAAGGAGGAGGAGCGGACGCTGCGCACGATGGGCCGCCTCGAGAACGCGGGCGACTTCAACAACCTGGTCGTCGCCAACGTCGAGGGGCGGCCCGTCCGGGTGCGCGACGTCGGCCGCGCCGAGGACGGCACCTACGAGCAGCGGTCGCTGGCGCGCCTCGACGGGAAGCCCACCGTCGTCCTCGACGTCGTGCGGCAGTCGGGCGCGAACACGGTCGCGGTGATCGAGGCCGTGAAGGCCAACGTGGCGAAGCTCTCCGAGCAGCTGCCGGCGGACGTGAAGCTCGAGGTGATCCGCGACCAGTCGGGCTACATCTACACGGCGCTGCACGAGATCAACGTGCACCTCGTCCTCGGCAGCATCCTCGCCTGCGCGGTCGTCCTCCTGTTCATGAGGTCGTGGCGCTCCACGATCATCGCGGGGATCGCCATCCCGACGTCGGTCGTCGCGACGTTCGGGATGATGTGGGCGCTCGACTTCACGCTGAACAGCGTGACGATGCTCGCGCTCGTGCTGATGGTGGGCATCGTCATCGATGACGCCATCGTCGTCCTCGAGAACATCTTCCGCTTCGTCGAGGAGAAGAAGATGGATTCCTTCGAGGCGGCCAGGGCCGCCACGCAGGAGATCGGGCTCGCCGTGCTCGCGACGACGCTGTCGCTCGTCGTCATCTTCGTCCCCGTGTCGTTCATGTCGTCGATCTCGGGGCGCTTCCTGTTCCAGTTCGGGATCACCGCCACCGTCGCGATCCTCGTGAGCCTCCTCGTCAGCTTCTCGCTGACCCCGATGATGAGCGCGCGCCTGCTCCGGAAGGAGGCGAGCCGCGCGCACGAGGCCGAGGCCGCGGGCGGCGAGGTGAAGACGCGCCGGGGCTTCTACGGGCGGCTCGAGGCCAGGTACACGGGCGCCCTCGCCTTCGCGATGCGGCACCGCGCGCTCGTCGCCGTCTCCGCCCTCGTGGTGATGGCGTCGGCGGTGCCGCTCTACGGGCTCGTGAAGCAGGAGTACATCCCCTCGGGCGCGGACGACGCCGAGTTCGAGATCCGCGTCACGGCCCCGCTCAGCGCGAGCATCGGCGCGATGGACGACGTGATGCGGCAGATCAGCGAGGACGTCCGCGGGGTGCGCGGGGTGCGGAGCGTGCTCGCCACGGCGGGCGGCAGCTTCGTCGGCGGCGTCAGCTCGGGCGAGGCGTTCGTCCGCATCGCCCCGCACGACGAGCGCACGTTCTCGATCACGCGCCTGTTCCGCGAGACGTTCTCCGGCAACCCGCTCCGCGCGTTCCGGGACAACTACTCGCAGAACGAGGTGATGCAGGAGGTGCGGCGCAAGCTGCGCAAGTACTCCGACCTGCGGATCTCGGTCCGCAACGTGCCGTCGTTCAACATCGGCGGCGGAAACTTCGAGATCGACTTCGCCATCCAGGGGCCCGACATCGAGGCGCTCGAGCGCTACGCGAACGAGCTCCGGGACCGCTCCGCGAAGCTCGGCGGCATCGTGGACGCGGACGTGACGCTGAAGATCGACCGGCCCGAGCTCCGCGTGCTGATCGACCGCGAGCGCGCCGCGGATCTAGGGGTCCGGACGGACGACATCGCGACCGCGCTGCGCCTGATGGTGGGCGGAGACGAGGAGGTCTCGCGCTTCCGCGACGAGCTCGCGAACGAGAACTACGACGTACAGCTGCGGCTCATCGAGGAGGATCGCGACCGGCTCTCGGCCGTCCGCCGCCTGTACGTGCCGCGGACGACGCGCGCCTCGCCCGCGCCCGCGGCGGCGTCCGCCGGCGCCGCGGGGGCGTCCGCGGCCGCGTCGCCGCTGCTCCGGGGCGATCTCGTGCGGCTCGACAACCTGGTGCGCATCGAGGAGGCGAAGAGCCCGTCGCGCATCGACCGCCTCGACAGGCAGCGGGTCTCGAGCCTGCGCGCCGGCGTCGCTCCCGGCTACGCGCTGGCCGACCGGCTGGAGGCGCTGCGCGGCGCCGCGCGCGAGATGGACATGCCCTCGGCGTACACGACCAGCGTGCGCGGCCGCGGCGCGGAGCTCGAGCGCACGTTCGGCGAGTTCATCTGGGCGTTCCTCCTGTCGATCGTGCTCATGTACATGATCCTCGCGTCGCAGTTCGAGAGCCTCGTGCACCCGGTCACGATCCTGCTCTCGCTCCCGCTGTCGGTGCCGTTCGCGCTGCTCAGCCTGTGGGCGACGGGGAACACGCTCAACCTGTACTCGGCGCTCGGCTTCCTCGTGCTGTTCGGCGTGGTGAAGAAGAACTCGATCCTCCAGGTCGATCACATGAACAAGCTCCGCGCCGAGGGCATGCCGCGCGCGGAGGCGATCCTCCAGGCGAACCGCGACCGGCTGCGGCCCATCCTCATGACCACGCTGGCCCTCGTCGCGGGCATGCTCCCGCTCTGGCTGGGCACGGGGCCCGGGGCCGAGGAGCGCCACACGATCGCCGTCGTGGTCATCGGCGGCCAGTCGCTGAGCCTGCTGCTCACGCTGATCGTCACGCCGGTCTCGTACTCGCTGCTCGACGATCTCGCGCACAGCGAGCGCTGGGGGCGCGTCCGGGCGCGCGTGGGCGCGCTCCGCGAGCGGGCGTCAGCGCGCGTCGGCCAGCTCGTCGCGCGCGTGCGCGCGCGGCGGACGACGTAGGCCGCGCGGCGCCGTGGCCGGGGGCCGTCAGCCCTTCGCGATGCCGAGCGCGGCCACGACCACCGCGACCCAGCCCGCGAGCAGCAGCAGCCCGCCGAGCGGCGTGACCGCGCCGAGGGCGCGGGTGCCGGTCAGGGTCATCACGTAGAGGCTGCCAGAGAACAGGATCACGCCGCCCGCAAAGAGAAAGCCGGCGGCGGTCGCGGCCGACCCGCCGGTGCGCGCGGCGAGGAGGGCGGCCAGCGCGAGCGCGAGCGCGTGGATGAGGTGGTACTGGGATCCGGTCTGCCACCACGAAGCGCGCAGCGCGCCGTCCGGCAGCGCGTCCAGCCTCGCCTTGAGGCCGTGGGCGCCGAACGCGCCGAGCGCCACCCCGAGGAACCCGTAGACGCCCGAGAGCACGAAGAAGAGCCGTTCCATCGGGCGCGGAGCTTAGCCCATGGCCAGAGCGCGTCACGAGGCGCGCGCGGCCGCCGCGGGCTCCCGCGGCACATCCGTCGCCGGCCGTCGCGCGCAACGCGCGCAACGTGCCGATTGACGGCCTCCTTGCCGTGCGGTCTCGTAGAGGTGCTCGGGGGAGGAGCGCAGCAGAGCTCCCCGCGGAGGCCTGTGCGCATGGCGAGCGAGCCGGAGGAGAACCAGAGCGCGGACCAGGAGCTCAACGCCCTGCGCGAGACGCTCGCGGCGCGAGAGCGCGAGCTCGCCGTCAAGGACGGGGGCGACATGCAGGGGCTGCGCACCAAGGTGCGGGCCTCGGTGGCGCTCGGCATCCTCGGCCTGGCCCTCTACGCGGCGCACTTCGGCTCGTGGCAGACGTTCGCCGAGGCGTTCGCCGCGGGCATCCTCGTCACGGGCGCCGCGGCGCTCGTGGGCATCCTCCTCGGGTTTCTGTTCGGGATCCCGCGCACGGTGGTCGACGAGGGCGGCGCGCCTCAGGCGAGGACCGGCGCCGCGGCCGCCGGCCGCGTGGACGGCGTGGTGGCGGTCTATTCGCCGAACACGAACCTCGAGCAGATCTCCGACTGGCTCTCCAAGATCCTCGTCGGCGTCGGGCTCACCCAGCTGAACGACATCCCCTCTGCCCTCGTGCGCTTCTCCGTCTGGCTCGGCTCGGGCATGCCGCAGCACCCGGAGGCGGGGAAGTTCGCGCTCGGCGCCATCGCCTACGCTTCCGTGTTCGGCTTCCTGTACGGCTACATCTGGACGCGCGTGGTCCTGAGCCCGATGTTCCGGCGCGCCGACGAGCACCTGCGCAAGGCGATGGTCCGCCTGGCCATCGCCGAGCGCTCGGCGAGCAAGGCGATCGCCGACGCCGCCGTGGCGGAGCGCTCCGCCACGGAGACCTTCGAGCGCGCGCAGGTCAGGGCCGAGCAGGTCCTGCTCCAGGCGAAGCAGCGCGCCGAGCAGCTCGAGGACGCGCTGAAGCGGATGCTCGACCGGCTCTACGACCCCCCCGAGCGCATGGGGTACGCGGACGCGATCCGCATCGCCGAGGAGTACATCGCGCGCGAGGGAGAGCCGGACAACTTCCTCTTCTGGCTGCGCTACGCGGCGGCGCAGGGCCAGCGCGCGGCGCGCGAGCCCAGGGTGTACGATGAGGCGAAGCGGTGCGCGCTCGAGGCGGCCCGCAAGGTCCTGAGCCAGAGCCAGGAGATGGGCCGCTACTGGCTATCGCTCCTCTGGCACCCCGAGCACCCCCAGCGCACGCCGGGCGAGGACGACCTGGAGGTGTTCTTCGACGAGCCCGAGTTCAAGGCGCTGATCGGCGACGAGCCCTACATCCCCGTGAAGTGAAGCGCGCCGCGCCTCGGCGGCTCAGCCACCTGGAGCCGGCCGCCGCGGGAAGATCGTCCCCCGGATCTCTGCGGCGGGCGCGCCGAACGCCGCCGCGAGGAGGCCGAGGACCAGCCGGTTCAGCCGGCCATCCGGCGGCGACTTGACCGCGATCACGAACGCGGCGTCGACCGGCGTGCCCGCGTGCCTCGCCGCCCGCTCCGCGAGCGCCGCCGCCTCGGCCTCGGAGAGCGCCGCCCGCCGCGCCACGCGGATCTTCACGTAGAGCGCCGCCCGCATCAGCGTGTGGTAGCCGTGTATCCAGGCCATCCAGCGCTCCTCCGGGCCCCCGGCGAGGGCCCGCGCGAGCGCCTCGCTGCGCCGCGCGATCTCGTCGGCGGGGAGGTTGTCGAGCTCGTTCAGCGCGCCGGGGAACTCCCCCGCGAGCGCGCGGAACACCTCCTTGCCCGGGATCGGCTCGCCCGCCGCGCGAGCGCGCCGGAGCTCCGCGAGCGTGTGGTACTTGCGCGCGAGCTGCGACAACGCCTCCGGCGAGAGCCGCGCGCCGCCGGGTGTCGCGCCGTCGGTCACAGCCGGCCGTGGGGGAAGGCGAGCACGCCCCCGACCGACGACGCCCCGTCCGCGCCCGCGAAAGCGCGGTACCATTCGAGCATCGTGAACTCCGGGTCGTGCCTGTCCCCGAGCTCTCCGCGCCGGGAGCAGCGCGCGAGCTGGAAGCAGCGCGGGACGGCGTCCTCGGCCATCTCGAGCGCGCCGCGACTGCCGCGCGCCGCGCCGGCCAGGGGCGCCGCCGCGGCGGCGATGTCGCTCGGGGCGAGCGTCTCCGGGGATACGGTCAAGGTGTTTGTTTCAGAGAGAGCCACGGGACCTGCGCCGAGGGTCTCCGAGACATACCACGCATGCTCACCAGGGAGTTCAGGCAAGAAGCCAACGAGGGCCACACATCCTCACTTTTCCGGGAGAGCGCCGCGCCGCTCCTCCTTGAACACCCAATGTAACTCGATACGTTGGTCGCGCTCGTCGGTCCGGCCTCGCCGCGCCTCACGCGAGCGCTGCTTGCAGAAACCCAGCCGGAGAGAAGATCCATGAGACGACAGCTGCTCTTGCTTCCGTTGACCGCGCTCGCGACCCTGGTGTCTGCGGGGTCTGCCGCCGCGTCCGACTGGCACGTGGTCGACGCGCTCCGCGGGGTCGACGCGCTCCGCGGGATCCGGCCGGGCTCGCCGGCAGCGGCCGTGTCCGCCCGCGGCGCGGCGGGCGCGCGCCAGGCGGCGGAGGTGTATCTGAAGCACGCTGCCTCCGAGCTCCGGCTTCACGGCGTCACGCTTCGTTACCAGAGGGAGCTCCCGGCCGGCGATCACCGCACCGTGCGGTTCGAGCAGCGCCACGCCGGGCTGCCCGTGCTCGGCGCCGCCGCGGCGGTCCACGTCACCCCGGACAACCTCGTGAAGGTCGCGGTGCTCGACGTGGCGCGGGACCTGTCGGTGCCGCCGACGCCGAAGTACCGGGAGGACGCCGCGCGGAAGGTGGTGGAGGCGACGTACGGGATGACGCTCGCCGAGCGGCCGAGCGCGGCGCTCGCCGTGTTCCCCGAGGCGGAGTCGGGTGGCAAGCTCGTCTGGGTCGTCGACGTCCGGTCCGAGCGCGGCGGGGACCGCTACCTCGTCGACGCGCACACCGGGAAGCTCGTCCACCGGCGGCCGCTCGCCGTGGACGCGCGCGGGCGCGTGTACCCGATCAGCTCCGCGGTCACGCCCGCGGTCGAGGATCGCGAGCTGAGCGATCTCGACGCCGCGGATCCCCAGACCCTGAGCGGCTGGAGCGGCAACCTCAAGGTGACGAACTACGTGGACGGCGACCTCACGTCCGGCATCCCGCTCACGCTGGAGCAGAGCGTCGGGCCGAACTCGGGAGAGGACTTCCTGTACGACCCGCCCGCGAGCGAGCACGACGAGCACGACCAGTTCGCGCAGGTGGGCATCTATTACCACCTCACCCGGATGCGCGATTACTTCGCCTCGACCCATCAGCTCGACATGACCGCGCCGAGCTGGCGGCTGATCGCGGTCGCCAACATGCTGGAGTCGGGGCGCCCGATGGACAACGCGTTCTTCTCGGACCAGGGCGCCGACGCGCCGTTCAACGCGCCGAACCTCATCGCCATCGGCCAGGGCTCGTACTTCGACTTCTCGGACGACTCCGACGTGTTCCTCCACGAGTTCACTCATTACATCTCCGCCAACGCGGTCGGCTACAACGGTGGTCAGTTCGCGATGAACGATTACGGCCTCTCCCCCTGGGGCGGCAGCATCGATGAGGGCCTCGCGGACTACTTCGCCTGCTCGGTGAACGGCGACTCCACGCTCGGCGAGGCGTCGCTCGCGCTCTTCGAGATGCAGCGCGAGCTCTCGGATGACGTGAAGACGTGCCCTGACGACCTGATGGGCGAGGTGCACGAGGACGGCGAGCTAGTCGGCAGCGTCGCGTGGTCCTTGCGCGAGAAGTTCGGCCAGGCCGTGGGCGACAGGCTGGTCTGGTCCGCGATGACGCTGCTCACCCCCAACGCCTCGTTCGACGATTTCGCGCGGGCGCTCCAGACGGCGACCGGCGATCTCGTGAGCACCGGCGCGCTCTCGGCGGAGGACGCGGGCGCCGTCGATGCGCTGCTCGAGAGCCGGGGCCTGACCGACTGCGATGAGGTGCTCGATCTGAGCGGGGGCAAGCTGCGGCGGACGCAGATGTTCGGCATCGACTCGCTGATCCTGGGCTCCGGCGCGTCGTGCGCCGAGGCCCGCGGGCAGCTCAGCCTCCAGAGCCTCTTCCACTTCAAGAGCACGCCGGATCGGACCGCGAAGGGTATCCGCTTCACGGTGCAGCTCCAGCCCTCCGGCGGCGACGACCTCGAGTGGGGCATCTACGTCAGGGCAGGCCGGCATGTCGGCTTCTCGCCGACCGGCTTCCTGCCGGCCGCCACGCGCTATGACTACAGCGTCGAGAAGATCACGGACACGCACGGTGAGATCGTCATCGACGAGACCTCCGATCCGCCGTTCGACCCGGCGCAGACGTATTACATGGTGATCGGTCACGAGAACTGTCCGGGCACCTTCGTGACGGTGGAGAGCGCCGATATCAGGGCCGATCCGCCGGTGGATCCCATGGACCCCGTGGACCCCGGTGAGCCGGAGACCGGCTCGTCGGGCGGCGCGACGCCCGAGCCGACCCGCTATCCGCCCGCGGACACGAAGGTGGAGGGGTGCGCGTGCCGCGCCGCCGCGCCGAGCGCGCCCGCCGCCCCCTGGGCTGCGCTCTCGGGGATCGCGCTCGCCGGCGCGGCGGTGCTCAGGCGCCGCGCCCGCCGGGCTCGCGGCTGAGCGCCGCGCGTCGCGCGCTTCAACCGCGCCCCCTGCATCATCCGCTGCGCGACGAAGGTGAGATGTACATCGCCCGCCCGAAGGAGGCGGGCGTCCCGTCCGGCGCTGGCGCTTCGAGGGCGTGCTGCGAGGCTCCGTCCTCGAGCGCGCCGCGGCGCCCGCGTCCGTCGCGCTAGCGGCCGCCGGCGCCGCCGGTGCCGCCGGCCCCGCCGCTGCCGCCCGTGCCGGCGCCGCCGCCCCCGCCCGCGCCGCCTCCACCGTTGCCACCTGCGCCGCCGGCCCCGCCGTCGCCGCCCGTGCCGCCGCCGTCGCCGCCCGTGCCGCCGCCGTCGCCGCCCGTGCCGCCGCCCGTTCCCGTGGTGGGACCGGTGCTGGTCGTGCTCGTGGTGAGACCGGTACCGGTCGTGCTCGTGGTCGTCGGCTCCTGGGAGGGGTCGCAGACCTGCGTGACGACGCCCGGTCTGCAGCAGCGATGCTGCTGCTGTTGCTGGCCGATCGCCCTGCACTCGAGGCCGTCCGCGCAGTCCTCGCTGCCGTTCGCGATCTCGCAGGGCTCGCCCTCGCGCTGGTCGCTGCAGCTCGCGGCGGAGGCGACGATCGCCGCGGCGAGCGCGGCCAGGAGGAGCGCGGGGCGCAGGGCGTTCTGCGACGTCTTCGGGGCTTTCACGCGCGCTGGTCTAGCAGAACCAGGCGGGCTTGCCTATCGCCCATCTACTGCGGCGGAGCAGGCCGGTTCTTCGCGTCGATCGCGTCGATGAACAGGCCCATGTACTGCGCGGCGCTCGTGATCGAGAAGATGAGCGACAGGTAGATGAGCAGCCGCCCGACGTGCACCACGTCCACCTCTCCGAAGTCGAAGCCGAGGTGGATGCGGTACGGATAGCCGAGGATCAGGCAGACGATGCCGATCATCTGCAGCGCGGTCTTGATCTTCCCGCCGTCGCCCGCCGCGATGACGAGCCCCTCCGTCGACGCGATCGACCGGAGCGCCGTGATCGTGATCTCGCGCGAGATGAGCAGCACCACCGCCCACGCCGGGATCCGGCCCATCGGGACCAGCCACACCAGCGTGCTCGCGACGATGAGCTTGTCGGCCAGCGGATCGAGGAACTTGCCGAGGACGCTCACGAGCCCCTGCCGTCGCGCCAGGTAGCCGTCGAGCATGTCCGTGAGCGCCGCGAGCGAGTAGACGCACGCGGCCCAGAAGCAGTCCCGCGGCGCGCCCCGCGACAGGAGCAGGAGGACGGCCGGGATCATGACGATCCGGGCGAACGTGAGCAGGTTCGGGACGTTCTTCGCGTCCTCCCAGAGCGTCCTCCGCCGCTGCGCCTTGATGCCCCGCAGCGAGGTGTCCGCGCTAGCGACCATCGACGAGAACCATCCCCTCTCCACCGAACGTCACGAACCCCTGCATCCCGCCCGGCGCCTCGGCGGCGGGCAGCGTGCGCGGCAGGAGCCGGCCCATCCACCCGAGCACCGCGGTCGCGCGCATCGACGTCGGCCGCGTCGGCGTGATCTCCAGCGCGGCGGCGCGCTCCGGCACCGAGAGCACCGCGTGTCCCCGGCCGCGGAGCTGCACCATCGCCACCGCCTCGCCGTCGCCGGCCGGCAAGCGGCCGTTCTCGTAGCCGATCGGCAGCTCGAAGCCGACGAGGACGTCCTCGCGCAGGTAGATCGGATCCTCCCCGATCGTCACGGCGTGGAGCCGCCGCCCGTCCGGCGCCCCGAGCACGAGCTCGCAGCGCCCGCCGATCTCGATGAACGGCGTGCTCGGCCCGCCGAGCGGCTCGTCGAAGATGCGGCCGCGCGCCTGCCGCTTCAGCACGTGCGTGGCGGTCCCGGAGTGCGTGCTCATCGTGCGCAGCGCGTCGAGGCGAGCCACGAAGCCCTTCGCTCCCTGCACGAGCACGACGCCGGTCGCGTGCCGCGCGACCGCCACGTCGCGCGGGAAGCTGAGCAGCCGCTCGCGCACCATCCCCAGCAAGGTGTCCGGCGGCTGCACCGCGAGCGGCGCCGTGGCCGGCGGCGTCGTCGCGGGAGGCGGCAGCGACGACGACCGCGCGGCGGCCTTCCTGCTCGCGAGCGACGCGTCGCTCGTCGACTGGACGGCGACGCTGAAGCGGCCCGTCATCGAGGGCTCCTCGGGCGCCATCGAGGCGCGGCGCACGGACGGGTGCACGCCGCCCGGCGGCGCCTGCACCGCCGGCATCGACGGGACGGTCGGCGCCGCGCCGCCCCTCGGGCCGGGCGCCCTGCTCCCGCCCGCTGCTCCCGTGCGGCCGTCCGCCCCGAGGCTGCGGACCGACGGCGGCGCCGGGATGGTCGGCATCGTCTCGCGGCCAGGCTCGATCGCCGACCAGGTCCCGGACGGGATGCGCGGCAGATCCGAGTCGTGCCGGAAGCCGGCGCCGGTGCGCTCGAGCGCCTGCACCGCCTCGCCTGCGGCCCGCTGCACCTCGGCCCTCGCCTCGGCCTTGGCCTCGATCGGCGGCTGGTCCTCGGTGTCCGGCGGCTCGATCGGGTACCGGCCCGTGGCGCCGCTCGTCATGTCGAGCAGCCGGCGCGCCATCGCGTCGTGGCCGCCCGCCGCGAACGCGTGGCTCGCGCGCTCGTAGTCGCCCATGCGCTGGAACGCGAGCCCGAGGTAGCCCCAGGCGCGCTGGTGCTTCGGGTTCTGCTCGAGCGCCTTCTCGAGCTCGGACCGCGCCTGCGCCGGCTGCCCTGTCTTGAGGTACGAGAGCGCGAGGTTGATCCGCGGCTCGACAGCGTCCGGGTGGGCCTGGATCAGCCGCTCATAGATCGCGATCGCCCGCGGGTAGAGCCCGAGCCGGAAGTAGACGATGCCGAGGAGGTCCTGCCCCTTCGGATCGCTCGGCTGGAGCGAGAGGGCGCGCTCGAGCTCCGCCTTCGCGGCGTGGACCCGGTTGTCCTGCAGGAGCTCGCTGCCCCGGTGCAGGTGGAACAGGAACTCCTCCGCTGCGACTTCGCGGGTGGAAGGCCGGGGGTCGTCGCGCTCGGGCATCGCGGGTGGATCGTACACGAAAACGCACACGCGCCGTCAGGCGCTCGCCGCCTCGATCGCTTCGGCGATCGTGAACGCCCCCTCGTAGAGCGCGCGGCCCACGATGACGCCGCTGACGCCCGGGATCTGCGCGAGCGCGCGGAGGTGGGCGAGCGAGCCGACGCCGCCGGAGGCCAGCACCGGGAACCCGCACGAGCCGGCGAGCTCACGCGTCGCCTCCAGGTTGGGCCCGACCTGCGTCCCGTCGCGGGAGACGTCGGTGTAGAGGAGCGCCGCGATGGGGGAGCCGGCGAGCGCGCGGGCGACGTCGAGCGCCGTGACGGAGGAGACCTGCTCCCAGCCCTGCACGGCCACGCGCCCGTCCTTGGCGTCGACGGCGACCACGACGCGCCCCGGGAAGCGGCCGGCGAGGTCGCGCACGAGCGCGGGGTCGTTCACCGCGGCCGTCCCGAGCACGATGCGGTCGGCGCCGAGCGCGAGGTAGCTCTCGGCCGCGGCGGCGGAGCGGATGCCGCCGCCCACCTGCACGCTGCCGCCGTCGGCGCCGAAGGCCGCGATGACGGCGCGGACCGCGTCGGCCTGCACGGGCATGCCGGCCCGGGCGCCCTCCAGATCGACGACGTGCAGCCGGTCGCACGCGCGGCGGAGGCGGGCGGCGAGCGCCGCGGGGTCCTGGTCGTAGACGGTGACCTGATCGTAGCGTCCCTGATGGAGGCGCACGGCCTGGCCTCCGAGGAGATCGATGGCGGGGATGAGCTGCACGCGGCGTGTCTAGCGCGCCTTCACGCGCGCGGGTAGGTAGCTAGGCAAGTAGGTGCAGCGGCCATGGCGAGCGTGGTCGGTCGCGCCGCCCGCGTCCCCGTCACCAACGCCCGCTCGCCCCGAGCACCACGCCCTCCGGCCCCGCCGCGAGCACCCCGGCGCGGATCTGCCTTGACGCCGCGCCGGCGGCCGCCTCGCCCTGCTTCGGCTCGGTCAGGAACAGCACCGCCGCCGCCCCGAGCCCGGCCAGCCCCACGCCGAAGCCGATCGTGCTGACGAGCCCTGTCGTGCTCGCGCTCTCCGAGGCGTCGATCCCGGTCTGATCGCACGCTGTCTCGTCGCTCGAGCCGATCCCGCTGCCGCAGTGCTTCTCGACGACGCTCTTCTTGCCCAGCGTGAGCGCGCCCGTCACCCCGCCGAGCACGAGCCCCGCCACGCCGACGCCGCCCGCGATGAAGGCAGCCGTGCGCCGGCCCGAGGCGCCGGACGGCGCCGGCGTCGAGGCGCCGTTCACCTGCAGCTCCACCTGCTTCTTCTCGCCCTCGGCGAGCTGGATCCGCGTCTCCCACGCGGCCCCTCCCGGCGCCTGGGTCGACACGACGTGCTCCCCCGGGTCCACCGGTACGCCCGCGCCGAGCTGCGCGCCGTCCACCACCCGGCCGTCGCGCTTCACGACCGTCCCCGCGGGGGCGCCCGGCGGGAGAGACAGCGAGAGCTCCGGCACGAGCGGGCCCAGCCGGTCGCGCTCCTTCTTGGCGACCTTGGCGCGCTCCCCCTGCCGGCTCTTCTGCTCCGGCGTCAGCTGCTGGTGAACCGCCAGGTACTCCCCGAAGCGCGTGAACGCGGTCGCGACGTGGCCCCACCGCGACTCGCAGATGGCCAGCGTGAAGAGCGCCCCCGGCTTCGGCTCCATCCGGTGGCTGTCGGCGATCGCCTTGCAGCCCGTCTCGTACTTGCCCGCCTCCATGTCGGCGAGGCCCTGGTTGAAGAGGGACTCCGCCGTCGCGTTCTCCTGCGCCGCGGCGGGCGCCGCGGCGGCGAGGGGGCAGAGGACGAGGGCGAGGGGAGCGATCCGGCGCAGGCGGCGTTTCATGTTCTGGAGCATCCACAGGGCGAGGGGGTCAACCGGCGTGGTCGAGGATGGAACCGGCGTCGCGGCGCGCATCGGCCTCAATCCCGCCCGAGCAGGGGGACCTTGGGACGGGGCGCGGGGGTCCTCCGCTCGCCCGACGCCGGCCTCGGCGCGGTCCGCGGGGACGCGCTCGCGGTCCCGCGCGCGGACGGGGCCGCGCTGGCGCTCGCGCTGGGCGCGGGCCTGGCGCGCTGAAGCGGCGCCTCGGCGGCCGAGGCGGAGGGCTCTGGCGGCGGCGGCGCGCTCGGCGCCGGGGTGACGACGGCGCTCGCCGCGGCGGTCGCGGCGGTCGCGGCGCTCGCCGCGCTGGCGCCCGGCGCTGCGTTCTCCGGCGCTGCAGCCGCGGTTGGCTCGGGGTCGGCCCCGGTGCGGAGCACGAGCCAGCCCACCAGGCCCAGCGCCCCGAGCCCGAAGACGGCCGCCGCGGCGAGGAGCGGCGTCCGGCTCGGCCTCACGGGCACGAGCGCCCCCGCCGGGATCGACGTCACCGAGGTCTCCATCATGGTCGCCGCGAGGGGGACGCTCGGCGCGCGCGACGGGTGATCCGGGCCCATGGGGGCGATGTTCGTGATCGCGGGCGTCATCAGCGCGGGCGTCGTCGGCTGCGTGATCATCGCGGGCGCGGTCACCGGGGGCGTCGCCGTCCCCGGCATCGGCGTCGCGAGCACCGGCGCCGAGGAGCTCGCCAGAGCCCAGGGCGGCGCGCTCGGGCGTGGCGCCGGCCCGCTGCTCGCCGCCGCCACGCCGAGCACCTCGGAGAGCGCGTGCGCCGCCTCGGTCGCGGTGCGGAACCGCGCCGCTGGATCGACCGCCGCGGCCCGGGCGAACCACGCGTCGAAGCCCTGCGGCAGCACCACGCGGTGCGCCATCGCCCGCTGCACCGGGGCCTCCTGCGGCCCGTGGACGACCACCAGCGCGAACGCGATCACGTCGCCGGCGCTGATCGCCTCCGGGCTCCAGTACGGCGTCCCCACGAGCAGCGTGTACGCGATCATCCCCAGCGCGTAGATGTCCACGGCGCTCGTGAGCTTCGAGTCGACGCGGAACTGCTCGGGCGCCATGTAGATCGGCGTCCCGAGGCTCCGCGTGACGCCGGCCGCGGTCCCGCCCTCGGCGAGCAGCTTGGCCACGCCGAAGTCGAGGATCTTCATGCGCGGCGTCCCGTCGTCCCGCTGGGTCACGAACAGGTTCTCGGGCTTCAGGTCCCGGTGAATGATGGATGCGGCGTGGGTGCGGTCGAGGGCCGACGCTGTCTGCTGGAGGTACGTCGCGACCTCGCCGGGCGGCAGCCGGCCGAGGCGCTTGAGGCGCTTGCCGAGCTCCTCGCCGCGCAGCAGCTCCATCACGAGGAACGGCATCCCGGTCGGCTCGTCGATGCCGGCGTCGAAGACGTCGACGATGTACTCGCTCTCGATGTCCGCCGTGATCTGCGCCTCGCGCTTGAAGCGGCTGCGCATCTCCTCGCTCTGGAAGAGGTACGCGTGCATCACCTTGAGCGCCCGGCGGCGGTTCGTCTCGATGTGCACCGCCTCGTAGACGGACCCCATCGCGCCGACGGCGAGGAGGCGCACCACGCGATAGCGGTGCGCAAAGACCGTTCCGTCCGCGAGCGTGGCCGACACGGCGGGAGGGTCGCGCGCGGCGGCGGTCGCGTCAAGGATCCAGGACCGGCGGAGGGCTGCGCGGCGCGCCCAACGCCTGCCGCCTGCTGCGCGCGACGCGCGACGCCTGACCGCCTGCGGCGCCGACGCGGCGGCGGGGACACCACCGCGCGCTCGCGCAGCGCAGCCAGGCGCCGGCGTGGTGACCTGTCGGCGAGCGCCCCTGGAGGGCCGAGGCGAGCAAGGTCGCCCCTCGCTGCGCCGCCCCCGCCCCGGATCGTGTGGCGCACGTCCGGGGTGAGGACGGCGCAGTCGTCGCGCTCGCGCGGGAAGTCCTTCGCAAACAGGGATCGTGGCCGCGAAAGGCGTCAATCGACGCTGCGCGGTCGACTGGCAACTTCTCATCCCAGGCGGCGCGCCACCCGCTGTCGGGTAGAGCGGCCTCAGCGGGTGTTCTTGCCGCAGGCGTGGAGATTTGCCGCCAGCCGCGAACTCCGTGGCGGAGCGACGGGCGGTGCTGGTAAGCTCGCGATCGGGCATCGATGCGGCGTGGCCCTGGGGGCGAGCGGGCGTGAGGCGAGAGGGTCACGGCGGAGGTGCGCGACGCGGCCGCCTTGCCGCTCGATCCTGAGAATCGCGAGCGGGGAGGGCATGCAAACCACGGAATCGACAGCGCGCGGAAGCGGAGTCTGCGCTGAATGGCGGGCCGAGCCCATGAACAGGACCGTATCGGCTGGTGCTCGGACGGACACCATCCTGATCGTCGACGACGTCCCCGCCAACCTGGCGGTGGCCATCGATCACCTGGAAGAGCAGGGTTTCGAGATCGCCATCGCGCAAGATGGCGAGGAGGCCCTGGAGCGGGCGGAGCTCCTGCAACCGGATCTGATCCTGCTCGATATCGTGCTGATGCCGGGGATGGACGGCCTGGAGACGTGCCGGCGCCTCAAGGCGCGCGCGAGCACCCGAGAGATCCCGGTGATCTTCATGACCGCCCTGGCGGAGACCGCCGACAAGGTCGCTGGGTTCGAGGCCGGGGGCGTCGATTACGTCACCAAGCCGTTCCAGCTCGACGAGGTCGTCGCGCGCGTCAAGACGCACCTGACCATGCACGCGATGCGCACGAAGATCGAGGCGCAGAACGCGCAGCTGCAGCGCGAGATCGCCATGCGCGAGCAGTTCGAGTCCGCGCTGCGGCTCGCGCACGGCGCCCTGGAGCAGCGGGTCGCGGAGCGCACGGCCGAGCTCGCCGCCGCGAACGCCACGCTCCAGGAAGAGGTCGCCGAGCGCAAGCGGGCGCTCGTGGCCCTGCGCGAGAGTCAGGAGCTCCTTCGGGCCATCATCGACAACTCGACGGCCGTCGTTTACGTGAAGGACGTCGAGGGGCGATATCTGCTGATCAACCGCCGTTTCGAGCGGCTCTTCCACGTGACCGAGCGGTCGATCCTCGGCAAGACCGATCACGAGCTGTTCCCTCCCGCGCAGGCCGACGCGCTCCGCGCCTTCGACATGCGGGTCCTGGAGTCCCGGACGCCGCTGCAGGCCGAAGAGGTCATGATGCAGGACGACGGCCTGCACGCGTACATCTCGATCAAGTGCCCGCTGTACGACGCGGCCGGCGCGCCGTTCGGCGTCTGCGGCATATCGACCGACATCACGGAGCGCAAGCGGGCGGAGGAGGACCGGGAGGCGCTGCTCGCCCGCGAGCAGGCCGCGCGCGAGCGGGCCGAGGCCGCTGACCGCCTGAAGGACGAGTTCCTCACCACGCTCAGCCACGAGCTGCGCACGCCCCTCACCGCCATCGTCGGCTGGGCGCAGCTCCTGCGCAAGGGCATCCTGGACGCGGCCACCCTGCGGCGCGGCTGCGAGTCGATCGAGCGCAACGGCTGGGCCGAGCTGCAGATCATCGAGGATCTGCTCGACGTCTCCGCCCTCGTCAGCGGCAAGATGACGCTGAAGGCGCGGCCGGTCTGCCTCGCCTCGGTCCTGTGCGCGGCGCTCGACACGCTGAAGCTCGCCGCCGAGGCCAAGGGCGTCAGCGTCTCGATGTCCTCGGGTCCGATGACCGGAAAGCTCTGGGGAGACGCGAGCCGCCTGCAGCAGGTGGTCTGGAATCTGCTGAGCAACGCGGTCAAGTTCACGCCCTCCGGCGGGCGCGTCGCCGTGTCGCTGGAGGAGGTCGGCGGCATGGCGCAGATCCGCGTCAGCGACACCGGCGATGGGATCAGCGCGGAGTTTCTGCCGCACGTATTCGAGCGGTTTCGCCAGGCGGACGGCTCGATCGGCCGCCATCGCGGCGGGCTCGGGCTCGGCCTCTCCATCGTGCGGCACCTCGTGGAGCTGCACGGCGGGACGGTCCGCGGCGAGAGCGGCGGCCCGGGTCAGGGCGCGACGTTCACGGTCGACCTGCCCCTCCTCCCGGCGGTCGATCGGCCCGCCGCTCCGGGCCTCGCCGCGCCGGGGGCGGGCCGCGCCGGGTCCTCCTCGCGGGCGCTGGCCGGGATGCGCGTCGTCGTCGTCGACGACGAGCCCGACATGCGGGAGCTCATGACGCGCCTCCTGGCAGGCGCGGGCGCCGAGGTCCGCGTGGCCGGGGTCGCGCGGGACGGCTTCGATCTGGTCGAGCCGTGGCGGCCGGACGTCATCGTGAGCGACATCGGCCTGCCGGGCGAGGACGGTCACGCGCTGATCCGCCGCATCAGGGCGCTGCCCGCCGAGCGTGGCGGCATGACGCCCGCGGTCGCGCTGACCGCCTATGCCGGCCAGGGCGCGCGCGAGCAGACGCTCTCCGAGGGGTACCAGGTCCACATCGCGAAGCCGGTCGATCCCGCAACGCTCATCGAGGTGATCGCCAGCCTGGCCGTCCTCGGCAGGTCCGAGGTCTCCAGCGCCTAGCCGGCCTGGCCAGGCCTCGGCGCGTGACATGGCGCCGGCGTGAGGTGCGGTGGCAGGAGCTGTGTTGGCGGGATGCGTCAGGCGTCGCGCGGCGTCCTCTCGGGGGAGCCTGCGGCGCCACGCGGACGGGAGAGCGCGGGCCCGGACGGAGCGGTACGTCCCCGCCGGAGGCTTCCTGAATATACTCGGCGCCATGCCGATGGCGGAGACGACCCGCGCCCTGGAGCAGTCCCGGGCGAATCAGCTGTGCGACATGGACCGGGGGGTATTCTACTCCTACGGCATCCCCTCCGTGGTCTTCTGGCTCAATCCGTCGCTCTTCCGGATGCTGGAGCCGCTCGTCGAGGAGGTCGGCGTCCCGCTCTTCCGCCTGCTCGTGGCCCGTAACTCCAGCATGGGAACCGACGAGGATTACCACTCCATGGTGACCACGTTCGGCGAGACGTTCGAGGAGGGCTTTCGCGCCTGGGGGCTCGCCGTCTCGACGGGCGGCTGGGGGCGGTTCGAGCTCCCGGTGTTCGATCGGGAAGCCGAGCGCGCGGTCGTCGTCGTGCGCAATCCCTGGGAGCTCGAGATGCAGCGCGGCTCGTCGGTGCGCTGGGGCTGCCCGTTCCTCCAGGGCAAGATCATCGGCCTGCTCTCGCACGCCCTCGGGGTCAATTGCTGGGCAGATGAGGTCCTGTCAGCGGAGGACGATCAGCCGTCTTTCGTGGAGTTCCGCGTCTACCGCTCCGACAGGACGATCAGCGCGGAGCTCGCGCAGCTGCGCGCCGCGCACCACGAGGAGGCGAAGCGGAGCCTCGAGCAGCGGACGCAGGAGCTCCGGCAGAGCGAGGCGAAGCAGCGGGCGATCCTGGCCTCGCTGAGCGAGGTCGTGTTCACGCTGGACGAGCGGGGCCGACTCACGAGCTACCATGTGCCGAGGGAGCAGGCCGCCTTCCACGACGCGCCCGAGCGCGCGCTCGGGCGGCACGTCGACGAGGTGATGCCGGGGGCGGTCTCCGCCGTGCTGCTCGCGGCGGTCGCGGGGGTCGTCGAGGACGAGCTGCCGCGGGAGGTGAGCTACGCGCGGGAGCGAGGGGGTGAGGTCCGGTTCTTCAGCACGAAGCTCTCGATCCTGCGGGACCCTGTCTCCGAGACGATCGGCGTGACGGCGGTGGAGCGCGACGTGACCGAGCGCGTGCGCGCCGAGCAGGCGCTCGAGGACCGGCTCGCGCTGATCCAGCGGCAGCAGGAGATGATCCAGGCGCTGTCCACCCCGATCATCCAGGTGTGGGACGGCGTGCTGGCGCTGCCGCTCGTCGGCGTGATCGACAGCCGCCGCGCGGCGTCGATCACGGAGAGCCTGCTGCAGCAGATCGTGAGCACGCAGGCGCGGGTGGCCATCCTCGATCTGACGGGCGTGGACGTCGTGGACTCGGCGATAGCCGATCACTTCCTCCGCATCTTCCGCGCGGTGGAGCTCCTGGGCGCGAGGTGCCTGATCTCCGGCATCCGCCCCGCGGTGGCGCAGACGATGACGCAGCTCGGGATGGGCATCGAGAAGGCGCGCACGTTCGGCACCATGCGGAGCGCGCTGAAGACGGTGATGCGGGGGCAGCTCGCCTGAGATCGACGTCGCGGAGGCGTCCGCCGCCCTGGGCGCCGCGGCGTCGAGCGAGCTCTTCGCGCGCTGCCGGCCTCTGCCGCGTCTGTCCCGGAGCATCGCGGCCGGGCGCTGCCGTGCGCGGCGGACCCGACGGCCGGAAAGGCCTCCAGTCGAGCGGGCGCCGGTTGCGCGATGTCGACGGGTGGATACCATCGCGGCCGACGATGGCTGTGCTGACGCTCGAGCAAGCGGCGCTCCCGCTTCGGCAGGCGTACCAGGAAGGTCGCCTCATTCCCTTTCTGGGGGCGGGCTTCTCTGCCCCGCTCCAGCTGCCGATGTGGCGGGAGCTGACCGGATGGATGGGCGAGGCGCTCGGCTTCGAGCCTGCGCTCTTCGAGCTCCACGGCTTGCCCCCGCAGCTCGCCGGCTTCTTCGCCCGGGAGCGCGATGGCGGCCTCGACAGCTTCATCGCCGAGCTGCGCGCGCGCTTCCACGCGCGCGAGGTCGACGAGCGCCGCAGGGGCTCGCTCCAGCACAAGGCGCTGGCGCGCCGCCGCTTTCCCACGATCTACACGACGAACTTCGAGCACCACATCGAGGAGGCGCTGCGGGACGCGGGCAAGCCGGTCGTCGCGCTCTCCACGTTCGACGACTTCGCGCGGTGCCCGGCGCAGGGGGCGTGTCATGTCATCAAGTTCCATGGCGACCTCGACTGGCCCGAGACGGTGGTGCTGACCGAGGCCCAGTACTTCAGCCGCCTCCGGCTCGAGGCCGCGCCCGATCAGCGCCTGCGGGCCGATCTGCTCAGCAACACCTTCCTCTTCCTCGGCTACAGCTTCAGCGACGTGGATATCCGGTACATCTGGTATCGCATGGAGCAGATGCGCATCGAGGGCAGCCCTCCTGGCGCCCAGCGCGCGCCGAGCCGCCGCGGGTACTGGGCGACCTTCGGCGCCGGGCTCGTCCAGCCGGCGCTGCTCGAGGACTGGCACATCGACGTGATCGAGCTCGACCCGAACGACAAGACGAAGAGCGTGGTGGATCTGCTCGACGCGCTCGACGGCTGAGGGGCGATGGTCATGGTCTATTTCGTCTCCGCTCACGAGCACAAGCTCGAGGACATGGCCCACGAGTGGAAGGACGGCCCGACGCCGCTTCGCCTGCTCCGGCTCGACGTCCCCGAGGTCCTCTCCTCCGATCTCGACACGGTCGTACGGGAGAAGGCCATCGCCGCTTATCGGGTGGCGCTCGTGCCCCTCTTCGTGGAGCACGGCGGGCTCTTCATCGAGCACCTGAACGGCTTCCCGGGCCCGCTCGTGAAGCCGTTCTGGGAGCGGCTGCAGGACCGGATCTGCTCCCTTATCCCCCCGGGCCAGTCGCGCGCGGCGCACGTCGTCCAGAAGGTATGTTATTGTGACGGCCGGACGCTCCGCATCTACACGGGCAGCGTCCTCGGCGAGATCGCCTGTGAGCGGCGGGGTGACGAGGGCATTCACTGGGAGCCCATGTTCATCCCGGCCGGGCACACGCGCACGCTGGGGCAGATGCCCCGTGAGGAGCGCCTCCGCGTCTCCGCGAGCGCGGAGGCCCTGCGGGCGTTCCGCCGCGACGTGGGGCTGTGATCGCTGGGTCACGTGATCGCGCGCCAGGTCCGTCCGCCGCGCCAGAATACGCGCGCCGGACGGCGCGTTGAGCCGGGCGTGCTCCCGGCGCCTCGCCCCACCTGGCCTCGCCTCGGCCTGTCGAGCCCTCGACGGCTCGCCCATCGCGCGGTCGTGACCCTTGTGCTCCTGCTGCTCGTCGGGGGTGCGGCCCTCGTCGGCGCGCGCCTCTGGGTCCTCCGGTCGGCGGACATCTACCGCGAGCTCGACGCCGTGCCGCGCGGCGAGGTGGCCATCGTCCCTGGCGCGCGCGTGTGGCCGGACGGAGCGCCGTCGGCGGCCCTCGAAGACCGCCTCGCCGCGGCCCTCGAGCTGTACCGCGCCGGCAAGGTGCGGCGCGTCCT
The DNA here is from genome assembly GCF_051530195.1 of Sorangium sp. So ce321. NCBI lineage: Bacteria > Pseudomonadati > Myxococcota > Polyangiales > Polyangiaceae > Sorangium > Sorangium sp. So ce321. Next base: position 4,399,829 of record NZ_CP150329.1, read on the forward strand.
GGTCTCCGGGGACCACGGGCACGTCGGCTACGACGAGCCCAACGCCATGCGCGCGTGGCTCGTGAGCCGGGGCGTGCCTTCCGAGGACGTGTTCATGGACCATGCGGGCCTGCGCACGCTGGACACGATGCAGCGCGCCGCGCGCGTCTTCGGCGTGCGCGATGCGGTCGTGTGCACCCAGGCCTTTCACCTGCCGCGCGCGCTGTACCTGGCGCGCGCGGCGGGCTTCCCCGCGGTGGGCTACGCCGCCGACCGGCGCGTCTACGCGAACGCCGACCGCGACGCGCAGCGCGAGCTCCTCGCCACGGCGCTCACGCTTCTCGACACCTGGTCAGGCCGCGGGCCGCGCTTCCTGGGGCCGCCGGTGCCGATCCAGGGCGACTCGAGCGCTTCCCACGACGCATGGACGGGCGGGCTCGTCGCTCGATGAGGCGCGCGCCAGGCCACCCGCAGCGCGCCGCGCCGGAGCTGCCTTGTTGACCCGCTGAGCCATGCCGTCCTGCTCGGTCGCGCCATCGCCGGCCCCTGCGCGTACACTCGCTGACATGGCGGAAACGTGCAGCGCGGCTCCTGCTTTCAGTTGCGCTGTATTCCAGGCGTGCTGCGACGAAGACGCTTGACTTTCGTATCGCGTTGGAGTTCCTACCGTCTTCGACCGCGGCAAGGGAGCAAGAGTCTGAAATCCGGCATTCCTCTCCCCTGCGTTCCGAGGTTACCCCCAGGTTAGCGGAGGAGATCGATGGAGTTCAGATTGCTCGGCGGGTCAGGGTTCAAGGTTCCGGTGCTGAGCCTCGGGACGGGGACGTTCGGCGGAGGCAACGAGTTCTTCAAGGGCTGGGGCGCGAGCGACGTGGCCGAGGCGACCCGGCTGGTCGATGTCTCGCTCGAGGCCGGGATGAACATGTTCGACAGCGCGGACATCTACTCCGATGGGCTCGCGGAGGAGATCCTCGGCCAGGCGATCAAGGGCCGGCGCGATCAGGTCATCATCTCCACGAAGGCGACCTTCCGGAGCGGCGCCGGGCCGAACGACGTCGGCTCGTCGCGGTATCACCTGGTGAGGTCGGTCGAGGCGAGCCTGCGGCGGCTGCAGACGGACCATATCGACCTCTTCCAGCTTCACGGCTTCGACGCGCTCACGCCGCTCGAGGAGACGCTCGGCACGCTCGACGATCTCGTTCGAGCGGGGAAGATTCGCTATCTCGGCTGCTCGAACTTCTCCGGCTGGCACCTGATGAAGTCGCTGGCTGTGTCGGAGAAATATGGCCTTTCTCGGTACGTGGCGCACCAGGCCTACTACTCGCTTGTGGGGCGCGACTACGAGTGGGAGCTGATGCCGCTGGCGCTCGACCAGAAGGTGGGCGCGGTGGTCTGGAGCCCGCTGGGCTGGGGGCGGCTGACCGGGAAGATCCGGCGCGGGCAGCCGCTGCCGGACGTCAGCCGGCTCCGGAACAAGCTGGTCGTCGACATGGGGCCGCAGATGGACGACGAGTACCTCTATCGCGTGGTCGACGCGCTCGATGAGGTGGCGAAGGAGACGGGCAAGACCGTCCCGCAGGTCGCGATCAACTGGCTGGTGCAGCGGCCGAGCGTCGCGAACGTGATCATCGGTGCCCGGAACGAGGAGCAGCTTCGGCAGAACCTTGGGGCTGTCGGGTGGAGCTTGACGCCGGAGCAGGTGGCAAAGCTGGATGCCGCCAGCAAGACGAGGCTGGCGTACCCCTATTTCCACCAGACCGGCTTCCACGAGCGGAACCCGTTCCCCGTCGCGGTTTGATCGGTTGACCCGACGGCGGCGCGCTGCCGCGCGGCGGTCAGGCGACCGGCGGCCCGCGGCGTCGCGCCGCGAGGACCGACCGGCTCGCGATCGGCCGCGGCGACCGGCCAGGTAGCCGGCGGTGGCGTCCGGTGCGCAGCCGTGCACAATCAGCGCTCGTGCTCATCCTCAGCGACTTCGACGGGACCATCACCAGCGACGATCTGACGAACCGGATCTGGGACGCCCACCTCCGCTACGACTGGCGGAAGGTGCTGCTCTCGCCTGCTGGCGGCGGCCAGCTCACGGCGATCGAGCTCCTCCAGCGCGGTTACGCCGACGTGAAGCGCTCCGCGATCGAGCTGCTGGACGAGCTGCGCCCCCACGCCGCGCTGCGCCCCGGCTTCGAGGAGCTGCTGGCGCTCTGCGCTCGCCGCGGGTGGGTCTTCCACGTGATCAGCCACGGCCTGCCGTTCTACATCCGCGAGTTCCTGCCGCCGGGTACAGCGTTCTCCTGCTTCGATGCCGTCTTCGACGACGGGCGCTGGCGGGTCAGCGTGCCGGAGGCGGTGCCTCTCGGCCCCGGGGACGACTTCAAGATCCGGGTGCTCGACCAGCTGAAGGCGGCGACCGGCGAGACCGCCACGGTCTACATCGGCGACGGTCGGCTCGACTACCCCGCAGCGCGGTGCTGCGACCGCGTGTTCGCGGTGCGGGGCAGCGCGCTCGACGCGCTCTGCGCCCGTGACGGGGTGCCGCGCACGCCGTTCGATAGCTTCACGGACATCTGCGCGGCGCTCGACGACGGCGGCATGGTCGACGGCGCGCGCGCCCCGAGCTGCCGAGGCGACGCGGTACGGACCTGAGACGCGCCGAGGAGGGGGCACGCCCGCTCGTGGCCCGCCGGGGAAGGCAGGTCCGTGCACACGACATCTCCGTGCTCGCGCCGCGCCCTGTCTCCTCCGCCATGATAGTCAATGAGCCTCGGCCATCAGCAGACGGACGCCCGACCAGGCCATCGCGGGCTGGTCGTTTCCGTGCTGCCCGGCCAGCGACACGCTGGCTCCAGGCTGTATCGACGAGACTTCTCCTGATGCATCTCACGATGTCTTTGCTGTTGACCTGAGGCTTCTGACCGGCGACGAGCGCGGCGCCGCGTCGGTCCGGCGCGCAGTAAAACGCCGCGGGGAACGGCCTCTCGAGGCTTGATCTCGCGGCCCGGCGACGCTTCCTTGCTTCGATGGATGCCGCGTGCAACCTTCCGGCGCCGGCAACACCACCACGCTGCCACGCGGCCACGTGATGAACAAACGGAGCACAGGACGTGCCGAGTGCGAGCGCCGCGACCAACGCGACCAACGCGACCAACGCGACCAACGCGACCAACGCGACCGACGCGGGCGGCTGTCGGGGAGCGTTCAGCACGGCATCGGCGTGGCGCGCTTACGAGCCGGTGCTAGCTTGCGGATTTTGCGAGCATTGCCTTTACAGCCTGGCATCCTAGATCGCTTTGGAGGGTGTCTGTCAGTGTCGATATACAGTGCGGCTGTATCGGGGTAGACGCGAATACACGGGGAGCTTGACTTTCGAATCGTATTGGTTAGTTCGTATCAGCTTATCCGAGGTGCGTGAAGGCAACGTAGGAGGCTCGCCGGTTCGTTTTGTCCGCTGCCTCTCGGGGATCGCGTTGAACGCCGTCCGGTTCGTCTAGGGCGGCATATTGCACTTCAGTCGCTCTCTGCGCGAGTGCATCGGAGGCGGCCCGGCGGCGCAGGGTGAGCGTGGCGAAGGTGAACTGCGAATTGCGGCCTTTGCGAGGAGGCCAGCAGAAGGAGATGGGCATGATGAGGCGAATGACCGGCGTGGCATTCCTGCTGTCGGCTGCTGCGTGCAGCGTCGTCCAGGATGGCGAGGTGGGCGAGGTGGCGGACGAGCAGACCGCCGTGGCCATCGATGATCTGGGCGTGACGTACATCCGTGTGGATGACCAAGGGATCTCCCACGTCACCGCATGGGACGAGAAGGCCGGTTACGCCGGCCTGTGCTACGCGATGGCGCGGGACCGGCTCTTTCAAATGGACGTGCTGCGCCGCAGCGCTCAGGGGCGCCTCGCGGAGATCTACGGGCCTGGCGAGGGTGACAGCATCCTCGGCCAGGATCTCCTCGCCCGCGCGCAGAACCTGCCGGCGTTCGCGGCGGCGCGCTACGCGGCCGCCGCCCCCCGGACGAAGCGCGTCCTGCAGGGCTGCGCCGCCGGCGTGAACCAGTACATCTCCACGGCCAAGGCTTCGAGCAGCGGCTTGCCCCTCGAGTTCCAGGCCCTCGGTTACGAGCCGGCTCCGTGGACGCCCGAGGACAGCGTCCTCGCCTACATCTACGTGGGCGTCACCTTCGACACCCTGACCTGGTTCACGAAGCTCGAGCGCGCGGCGGTCGCCTCCATCGCGGGGACCGACGTCGCGACGACGCTGATCAAGGAGGCCCCGGACGACGTGTCGATGTTCGACGCGCAGGGCAACCTGAACCCGATCTCGCAGTTCCTCGTGCCGCCCGGCCCGGCCGCGCCGTCGGCGACCCTCGTCAACCCGCCGCCGCCGACCTGCCTGGATGGCGCGCGCCGGGTCACCGAGCAGGCCCGGCGCATGGCGCCCGCGAGCGGGCGCGCGAGCAACGCGTGGGCGGTCGATGGCCACCTCACCTCCACCGGCAAGCCGCTCCTGGCGACCGACCCGCACTTCCCTCACTCGACCCCGTCCGCCGTCTACGTGGCGCAGCTCAAGATCAGCGGCCAGTACAACGTGGCGGGCTGGATGGTGCCCGGCTTCCCCGGGTTCATCAGCGGCCACACCGATCGCATCGCCTGGGTGCCGACCTACTCGCTGTTCGACAGCGTCGATCTGTACGTGGAGACGCTCCGCGGCGCGAGCGGCGGGGGCGAGGAGGCGCTCGTCAACGGCCAGTGGAAGCCGGTCACCACGCGCGTGGAGACGATCCGCGTGAAGGGGCAGGCGGACGTGCAGCGGACGTTCCGCGCGACGCCCCACGGCCCGGTCCTCAACGACGGCCTCGATGGGCTGGAGTCGTTCGGCACCCTCGCGCTCAAGTCGACCGCGGGTCAGCCGGAGTGGAAGGTCGACGGCTACTTCGAGATGCCGGCGGCGCTGAACTGGACGCAGTTCAGGACGGCGGCGCTGAAGCAGAGCATCGGCTGGAACTTCATCTTCGCGGACTACGCCGGCGCGCAAGGCCACATCGGCTATCAGAACTCGGGGCTCGCGCCGCAGCGCGAGAGCCCGCTGAACGCGCTCTATCCGGTGCCCGGGACGGGGGGACACGAGTGGACCGGGTACGCGACCAACGCCGAGCTGCCCTCGGTCTACGATCCGCCCTCGCACATCCTGATGACGGCGAACCACCGGATCGTCCCGCGGAGCTACGCGCCGCAGGGGCGGCCGGTCCACCTCGCCAACTACTGGGACATGCCGTGGCGCGCGCAGCGGATCGCGACCCGCCTCACCACGGCGACGGGGCCGATCACGCCGCAGGACATGGCGTCGATCCAGCTCGATACCCAGACGACGATCGGGCTGCCGCTGCGCGACAGCTACCTGGCCGCGCTCGGGCGCGCCGGGCTGCCGGCGGATGACCCGAGCGCCGCCGCGGCGATGGCGGCCCTGCAGCAGTGGGACGGGAGCGCGGCGGCGAGCAGCCAGGGCGCCGCCGTGTACGAGATGCTCACGTTGATCCTGCTGCGCAACACGGTGAGCGACGTGATCGGGCCCGACGAGTACGCGTTCTTCGCGCCCAACGTGTTCCTCACGAACCAGCTCAACGGCCTCATCGACGTGCTCGCGAACCCGCGCGCCCCGTACTTCGGTATCGTCCCCGGGGTCGACCCGGGGGCCGCGCGGGACCAGGCCGTCCGCGCCGCCCTCGCTCAGGCGGACGCGATGCTCCGCGACGCCCTCGGCGCGGACGTGAGCGCATGGACCTGGGGCGGGATCCACGAGCTGAAGTACAATCACCCGCTCGCGGGCGAGGACGAGCGCTTCGACATCGGCACCTTCCCCGCGACCGGCGACGTCGAGACGGTGAACATCGGCGGGTGGTTCGCGAAGGTCGGGATCCTGGGCCTGCCGCCGGGCGACTTCGAGGCCGCGGGCGGGGTGCGCGGCGCGCTCGATCAGGACTCGCTCAGCGCGACGCGGCTGATCTGGAACCTCGCTCCGCTCGACGGCTCGCTCGGGGTGATGAGCACCGGCAACAGCGGGGATCCGCGCACGTGCAATTACTCGAATCATGCCGAGGCGTGGAGGTCGGGGCAGCTCTTTCCGATTCCTTTCACGTCCGCAGCGATCCCCTGAGTCGGCCGCCGACTGGCCGGATGACGGCCGATGCGACCGTGGTTCCCCGATCAGCGACGATCCAGTGACCACGTCCGACCGTGGTTGCCCGATCATCCGTCAGGCCAGCCCGGAGCCCCCCGGGCTGGCCAGCCGGGGGCGGGCCGCTTCCCGCCACCGAACCCGGGTCAAGGTGTCGCCTCCGCTGGTCAGGTCGCGCGGCCCTCCTTGACGTGGCCCGCCGCCGCACCAGACGACGTAGCGATGGCGGAGATCTGCGACGCGCTCAGGGCACACCGAACGCTCCTTGTGGAGCTTGATTGCGATCCACTTAACACTTCCTGCGTTATCACCTTATCTGCATCAGGAATTCCACGAGGCTCCGACACACGAGCCTGCCACCCGGCGACGGGTACGTCCGCGGGGCGCTCTGGCTTCCTCCTCGGGAGGGAGCCGGGCGCTCGATCCTCTTTCCCCCTCCTCCCACCTCGCGGCGCGCCGCGTGGCAGGTCTCGCTCGCTGCGCTCGAGCCCGCGCGCGCCTCATCTCCGGGCTCGCCCGGGCAGAGCGCTCGTACGTCGTCGCTTGCGCGATGGCGTGATGTCGCAGGGGAGTCGACGCCTGGCTCGTCCGCGGCTGGAGCTCGGCTGCGAGCACGTATCGGCGCTCAGTCGCCTGCTGCCCGGTGGGAACGACGGGTTCGTGTTTGAAAGCAAGGAAACAGGAGAGAATACATGACATCGACGACACAGCGAGCTGAGGACATCACGGTGAGGGCCTGCGGTATTACCGACCTCGGGCGCGTTCGTAAAAACAACGAGGATACGCTCCTCATCGCGCATCTCTCGTCGGTCGCCAAGACCGCGCCGCCCGCCCAGGCGGTCGCCTTCGAGGCCTCCTATCCCGTCCTGCTCGCCGTCTCCGACGGCATGGGCGGCGCGGCCGCGGGTGAGGTCGCGAGCGCCCTCGTGGTCGAGGCGCTGCGGCGGGCCATGTCCTCGGCGCGCGGCAACTGGGACGAGGCCACCATCCGCGCTGTGGAGCGCGCGAACCGCGAGGTATGGCAAGCCTCGCAGCAGCCGGGCCGTCATGGCATGGGCGCGACGCTCACCGCGATCTGCGTGCACGGGACGGAGGCGCATGTCGCCGAGGTGGGCGACTCGCGCGCCTACCTGATTCGTAACGGGCAGATCCTCCAGATCACGCACGACCAGAGCTTCGTGCAAGCGCTCATCGACGCTGGCATGATCCAGCCCGAGGAGGCGGAGCGGCACCCGATGAGGAGCATGCTCTTGCAGGCGATGGGCCTGGACCCCGAGGTCAAGGCCAGCGTCGCGCGGCTCGATCTGCGGCGCGGCGACCGCATGCTGCTGTGCTCCGACGGCCTGTCGAACAAGCTGTCGGCAGAGGAGATGCTCACCGCGATCGAGCAGGCCCCCTCGATCGAGGCCGCGTGCCAGCGGCTCGTCGCGCTCGCCAATGGGCTTGGCGGGGAGGACAACATCACCGCCATCGTCGCCGAGGTCCACGGCGACGGGCTCACGCCGCCCAGGCGGGGCGAGAAGGTCGACCAGACGCTCCACACCATCACCGAGTTCGAGCCGCCCAAGAAGAAGATCTGACGTTCCCCATGTCGGCCCCGCGCTTCCTCCCCGACAAGGTATAGTCCCGAGGCATCCCCTCGAATTCTTCGGAAAATTCACAGGGAGGCGGGGAGACGGGGAGGGAAGCCTTCCAGATACTCCCTGTCTCCTCGCCTCCCTGTTCAATTTTCCCCGCTGAAAGGGGCTACAAGGTGAGGGGACAGGAGAGCGAGCATGACCTCACGAACATTGCGCGGCGTTGCCTTCGATCTGGATGGGACCCTGCTGCGGTCCGATCACTCGATCTCTCCCGAGATGCGGTCGCTGTGCTCGACGTTGGCCGCGCAGGGCGTCCTGTTGACGCTGATCAGCTCGCGGCCTCCTCGCTCCGTGGCGGAGATCGCCCGCAGCTTGAGCCTCGACGGCCCGTGGGCGGCGCTGAACGGCGCCCTCGTCATCGGCTCCGACGGCAGGATACTCGACCGCTCGCCGCTGCCAGCGTCGGCCGTCGAGCACATCCTGGCGCGTTATGGGCGGGACGAGCGTGTCAGTCTGAACCTCTACGCGGGCTTCGACTGGGTCGTTCAAGCGGTTGACATGCGAGTCCGTATCGAGGCCGACATCATCGGCTTCTCGCCCTCGGTCGACGTCGGGTTCGCGAGCCGCCCCGTCACCGACAAGATCCTGCTGATAACGGACGAGGAGCGCGGCGACGGCGCCTGGCTCGCGCAGGAGCTCGCGGCGCTCGACGCCGGCGTCGCGGTCGCGCGCTCGAAGCGCAACTACATCGAGGTCACGCGCAGCGAGACGGACAAGGGGCGCGCGCTCGCGTTCATCGCCGCGAGCCGCGGGATCTCCGCGCGCGAGATGGTCGCGGCCGGCGACGGCGAGAACGACATTCCCATGCTGGAGGCCTGCGGTCTCCCGATCGCGATGGGGCACAGCCCGCAGTCGCTCAGGCAGCTCGCCGAGCTGGTCGTCGGCAGCAACGACGACGACTCGCTCACCGCCGCGCTCGGCCGCATCTTCGGCGCCGCGCTGCCGCGCTGAATCGGCCGGCGCCTGCGCCCAGATCCCGCCTCTTCGGCCGCTCCAGCGCACGCTGTGCGCTCTCCCGGAGCGCGCCCGGGGCTGCCGCCGACGAAGCGCTGCACGCCGATGGAAAAGACCGGTCTACTCCAATTCTTGTGATCGGGGCCACGCGACGCTGGAGCTCCTCTTCTGGTACGGTATCTCCTGAGGCTCAGGAGGTGATCGTTCCATGCTTGGACAGGCGCTGAGGGTTCACTTCGCCACGTTGCTCGTGGCGCCGCTCTCGCTGCTGCTGCTGCATTGCGGCGACGACGAGGCCACGGCGCCGGTGGGGCTGACCACCAGCTCCGCGACGACATCCGCTGTCACGACGGGCACCGGCGGCGACGCCGCGTCGACCGCCGGCAGCGGCGGCAGCGGCGGCAGCGGCGGCAGCGGTGGTGGCGAAGCGTTGCCCGACCTCGATCCGACGCTCGAGTGGTACGGCGACAACCGGCAGCGGCTCGATGCCATGATCGACGAGCACGGCGCCTCGAGCCCAGGCTACGACACCGACCGGAAGCCGGTGGCCGTGTTCGACTGGGACAACACCGTCATCAAGAACGACGTTGGAGATGCAACGATGTTCTGGATGCTCCTGCATGACAAGATCCTCCAGCCGCCGGACGCGAACTGGGCGCGCACGAGCCCCTACCTCACGGCCGCCGCCGTCTCGGCGCTGGGCGAGGCGTGCGGCGCGGCCGCGGATCCTGGCGAGCCGCTGCCCACGAGCGCGGCGGACGCCTGCGCCGACGAGATCTTGAGCGTTTACGTCGACGGTGAGACGAGCGGCGGCGACGCCGCCTTCGCCGGATACAACCACCGCACCCTCGAGCCCGGGTACGCCTGGCTCGCGCAGCTCGGGGCGGGTTACTCGCCGGACGAGGTCTCGGCCTTCGCCGCCTCGGCGATCGAGGAGAGCCTGGCGGCAGCAGAGGGCTCGGTGCAGACGGTGGGGACGCGGACGGGGCTGACCGCCTGGCTCCGGATCTACGACCCCATCCGGGACCTCATCGACACGCTGCAGAAGAACGGGTTCGACGTGTGGGTGGTGTCGGCCTCTCCGCAATCTGTCGTCGAGCCGTTCGCGGCCATGGTGAACGTCGCCGCGGACCGCGTCATCGGCATCCGGCAGGTGACGACCGAGAGCGGCGCTCTGACGTACGATCTGCAGGGGTGCGGCCCGGTCCCCGACGGCACCAACGACGGCGCCGGCGAGTCCACCGGGAACAGCCTGATCACCTACATCGAAGGAAAGCGCTGCTGGATCAACAAGGTGATCTTCGGCGACTCGGGCCCTGGCGCGCTCGAGAAGAACCCGGACGCGCTGAAGCGTCAGGTCTTCGGGGCCGGCGACTCGGACACCGACCTCAGCTTTCTCCAGGACGCCACCGGCCTCAGGCTCGCGATCAACCGCAACAAGAAAGAGCTGATGTGCAACGCGTACCGGAACCACGCCGGCACCTGGCTGGTCAATCCGATGTTCATCCAGCCCAGGGGCCACCTCGCTTCCGGTTACCCCTGCTCGACCACCGCCTGCGTGGACGCGGACGGCGTCGCCGGCCCCTGCCTCGACGAGGCTGGCGCCGTCATCCCCGATCAGGCTGATAACGTCTACTGACTCCCCGCACCGTCGACCCTCGAAGAGGCTGGTCCTGCATGACGTCGATGAACAAGGTTGCCCTCATTGTCGCTCAGAATCACGCGGAGCTCAGCGCGACCGCGATGGAGATCGACGAGTCGGTCGTGCTCCGGGCAGCGTTCGCAGAGCTCGGGGTCGAGCTCTCCGCGCTCACCTTCCACGACCCCTCCGTCGACTGGTCGGCCTTCGACGCCGTGGTCCCCAAGCTCGCCTGGGACTACTTCCACGAGCCTCGGCGCTTCGTGGCGTGGCTGGATCGCCTCACGGCCCAGGGGGTCCGGACGATCAACGACGCCGAGCTCGTCAAGTGGAACCACGACAAGACCTATCTCGTCGATCTGCGGGACGCGGGCGTGCGCGTGGCGCCGTTCGTGTTCTTCCCCGCCGGCAGCGACGCGCGGGCTGTCGTCCCTCGGCTCAGGGCCGAAGGGTGGCGCCGGTCCGTGATCAAGCCGTCGATCTCCGGCGGGGCCTGGAAGACGCTCTCCGCGGACCTCGATCGCGCGCCGGAGATCGAGGCCTTGGCGCGCGACATCCTCGGGCGCTCGGGGCTGCTCGCGCAGCCGTTCTTCGACGAGGTCCCGAGCTCCGGCGAGTGGTCGGTGCTCTTCGTCGCGGGCGAGCCGACACACGTGGTCCTGAAGAAGCCGAGGGACGGGGACTACCGAACACAGAACATGTGGGGCGCGGCCATCGAGGGCAGGGAGCCGCCTGCCGGGCTCGTCGCCTCCGCCAGGAGAGCGCTCGCCGCGGCCCCCATCGCGCCGGTCTACGGGCGGGTGGACGGCTTTCTCCGTGACGGCGAGCTCCACCTCATGGAGCTCGAGCTCATCGAGCCCTACTTCTTCTTCGAGCACGCGCCCGCCGGCGTCGTGGCGCGGTTCGCGAAGGCGATCCTGTCCGCGCTGCGCTCGGGGTGAGCGCTCGCCGGCGCGCCTGAGCCGGCCTCGCGAGGCGCCGAGGTGCCCGCCGGGTCGCCACGAGCGCCACTGCCTGGGCGCGCCGGCCTCACCCGGCGCGGGGCGGCCGAGCCGCGGCGGCGGCGCGGCGGCGGCGCGGCGGCGGCGCGTCGATCAGATGTGCTTCGGCGGATTCAGCTTCTCGTCCGCCGGCTTCCCCTGAACGAGCGCCTTGGCCTTCTCGTACAGGATCCGGAGCCGCCCGCCCTCGGGCTCCCAGTACTCGGCGCGCTCGACGCTCAGCTTCAGGATGGCCGCGTTGGGGTGGTCCGGGCCGTCAGGCAGCCACGCCTTCCACGAGGGCTTCCAGAGACTCCGGATCTTCTCCTCGTTCCTGTCGATCACCGCGCGCGCCGAGATCGAGATATACGCCCGATCCCGCGGCCTGTAGCAGCAGACCGCGACCTGGTGCTCGCGGGCGATCTCGCCCGTCTTCGGCGTCTCCTCGCGCGTCACGAACCAGAGATCGCAGTCCATCACCTCGGCCGGCTCCTGGATCTCCATCGGCCGCCCGCGCATCAGCCCCTCGGGGGTGATCGTCACGAGCATGGCAGTGTCGAACTCCCTGAGCATCGCGTGCAGCTCACTCATGGATCCGCGGGCCTCGGCCCTGGCTCCTGGCCCTCCGCTCTGGTATTGCTCTTCGCTCTGGTGTTGCATGGGCAAGAAGCTGCTCCACGGGACCTGACCCGCAAGCAAGGGTGGACCCGGACTGGCCTGCGCCGCTCCCCTGCGGCGCTCCGGTGCCGCCCGAGGCGTCGCTGCCCGGAACCTCTCTGACAGCGGGGATTTGCGCAGTCGGCGGGCAGGGGAGGCCAGAAACCGACGTCTTGACGCGCGTCCGCTCGGCAGACGTGGGCCTCTCCTGCCGCGGAAAGTGCCAATCGGCGAACGCCCGTCGACGGCACGCGTCATGCTTTGCCGAACACGCGGAAGCACACGTCAACTCCCCCCAGCAGGCTCTGCCATGACCGCGCGCTGCGACAACCTCGATGATCTCGTCCCCGCCGCCCCGGTCGGGGACGACATCGCCCGGCTGCGGGAGGACTTCCTCGTGCTCGCCGCGCACGAGATCAGGACGCCGCTCACCTCGCTCCTCCTGCAGCTCCAGCTGACGAAGCGCATGAGCGAGCAGGAGCCCGAGAAGACCCCGACGTGGGCGGCGGCGATGCTGGCCGTCTTCGACCGTCAGCTCGGCCGGCTCGCCAGGCTGTGCGACGACATGTTCCAGGCGCGGCGCGCCGAGCCGCTCCAGCGCGACCCGGCCCGCGAGCGGGTCGACCTCGCCGCGCTGGTCCGCGAGGTGGTCGCGGCCGCCGTCGCGCACCGGCCGTCCGCGCGCGGCGCCATCGCGGTCGCGGCCGAGGGCGCGGTGATCGGCCTGTGGGATCGGTCCCAGCTCGAGCGCATGGCGTTCCACCTGATCAAGAACGCGATCACCTTCGGCGAGGACAAACCGATCTCGGTCGAGGTGCGCGCGACGCGCCTGTGGGCGCGGCTCATCGTGCGCGATCACGGCATGGGGATCGCGCGGGAGGACCAGGAGCGGATCTTCGCGCGCTTCGAGCGCGCGGTCCCGGTGGAGCGCTTCGGCGGCCTGGGGCTCGGCCTGTACATCGCGCACGCCGCGGCGCGCGCGCACGGCGGCGCGATCCGCGTGGAGAGCGAGCTCGGCCGCGGCGCGGCGTTCATCGTCGACCTCCCCCTCGGGCCGCGGCGGGCGGAGCGCGATCGCGCGGCGCGCAGGGGGCGCGCGCTCCCGTCACGGCGCCTTGGCCCGCGCGCGCCCGCGCTGCCCCGCGCCGCGGCGCACCTCAAGCTCGCGCACGTCAGGCCCGCGCACCACCGCCCGCAGCGCCACTAGCTCCGCCCCGAACCGCGGCGTCCGCTCCGCGGCCGCCCTGGCTTCCTTCGCGACGAGACCCTGGGCACGCCGTCGGCGCCGGGTGCGCCCGTGATCAGGCGGTGTCGGCCACGAGCGTGGAAGGAGCACGAAGCAGAGGGCCGCCTCGAGCTGCGGCTGGAGGCGGAGGGAGCTCTCATGCGAAAACCATGAATGAACTTCATGCTTTTTTACATTACTTCATTGGATGTCTCTCGATGTTGAGTCAGTCAAGTAGCCGCGTACACCGCATGGCGAGCGCGCTTCCCCCGTTGACGATACGAAACTTCGCACCTAACACCAAGGGCGATCGGCTCGGCGAGCTTATTGGCTCATCACGGCGTCGCGCACGCGCGTCGGGTCATTCGCGACACTCGCCATGAGATGAATCCGGAAGCCAGATTGGTTCGCTTGTCAAAGGCGCTGCGTGGGGCAGGGGGCGCATCGTTCCCCTGCCGAACGAGGCGCGACGATCAGACGCTTCATCACCAACTTGGGTAAGATCTATGCACGACTTTCACAGTAGATGGGACATGAGGGTGGCCGCCGCAGCGCTGGCGCTGCTGCCGGCGTGCAGCGGCGGCTCGACGGAGTCGGGTTCGACGGAGCCGACCAGCACGTCGCAGGCCGCGCTGCAGGGCGCGAACGGGATCAACGCCGATCGCGTGATGGACTCGCAGTGGGGTCAGGGTTACTGCACGCACATCATCGTGAGCAACCAGCACCCGAGCGCCACGACCGGGACGTGGAGCGTCGAGCTCGACGTGGGCCCAGGGGCCATCTTCTCGTCCTGGGACGGCACGTTCAGCGGCAGCACGGGTCAGATCACGGTCACTCCTCAAGGCGGCAATGCGGCGATCGCTCCGTCGGGCAGCGCCCAGTTCGGCTTCTGTGCCAGCATCCCGAGCCCAGGGGTCGAGCCGGTCCTGCTGTCGGTGAGCAGCGACCTGCCGCCCATGGGCAGCGGCGTGGCGATCGCGGAGTACAAGTTCCCGGCTGCGATCGACGCGATGGTCAGCCCTGATTACGCGACCGAGCTCTGGGCGTCCTTCTACCGCCCGGCGAGCCTCGAGGCCGGCCGGCAGTATCCGCTGCTCGTGTTCATGCATGGGAACCACCCCACGTGCGGCACGGGCGAGAACCCTCGAAGGGACAACAACAACCAGTATGCCTCGACGGGGACGTGCCCGGAGAACTACGTCGTCGTGCCCAATCACCGCGGCTACGACTACATGGCCGTGGACCTCGCCACGCGCGGCTACTTCGTGGTATCCATCAACACGAACCGTGGTATCCATGCCGCGCCGAGCACGCCCAGCGACGAGTTCGCCATCGGGCCGCGCGGACGCCTGCTGCTCCGTCACCTGGAGCGGCTGAGCCGCTGGGACAGCGGGGCTGAGCCGACGCCCACGGAGCTCGGCGTGGACCTGCTCGATCGCATCGACTTCGACCAGGTGGGCTTGATGGGTCACTCGCGCGGCGGCGAGTCCGTGCGGTTCGCCTACAACGAGTACCGCCGTAGCGGCAGCCCCTGGCCTGCGCTGATCGAGAGCCCGGTGAGCATCCGCGGGATCTTCGAGATCGGCCCGACCGACAAGGGCCAGAACGGCCAGTTCCTGAATGCCGACCAGACGGCCTGGAACGTGATCCTGCCGGCCTGCGACTGGGACCTGAGCGATCTGCCCGGCCTGCGTCCGTTCGATCGCATGATGAGCATCCCCGAGCCGGCGCCCTTCTTCAAGTCCTTCTATCATGTGTGGGGCGCCAATCACAATTACTACAACAGCGAGTGGCAGCTCGCGGACGCGAACGGCGGCGGGATCACGGGCTGCATCGACCATGAGGCGCTCTTCGATCCGCTGGAGTACGGCTCGCCGGCGCAGCGCGAGACGGGTCGCTTCGCGGCCGTCCAGTTCTTCACCGCCAACGTGGGCGCGGACCGCGACGAGGCGGCGAACGCCTTGTTCGACCCCGCCTTCCCCTTCCCGAACGTGCCGTACCGTGTCCGCCGCGGCTATCATCCGGGCGGCGACTCCACCGAGAGCCTGTTGCTCGAGGATTTCATCAACCCGACCGGCACGAGCTCCTACGGCCTGCCGAACACCACCGGCGGCACGATCTCGGTGGACCACACGTCCCAGGGCGGACACGATCCTTCGCTCTCGGTCGCCTGGATCCACGACGTCGTCGCGGGCAGCTCGACGTTCTTCCAGTCGAACTGGTCGACCGTCGGCACGGGCTTCGATCTCACGGGGTACGATTACCTCGATCTTCGCGCCGACCGCGCCTGGAGCTCCGACCCGACGATGGAGGCATCGTTCCTCGTGGAGCTCGTGAACGCCGACGACAGCCGATCGAGCGCCGTCGCCATCGACGACTTCCTGGAGCTCGTTCAAGCGCCGCGTAGCAGCACCACCCTGCCGACCGCGCGCATTCCGCTCTCCTTGTTCAGCGGCGCCACGCTCGCGTCGGTGCGCGGCGTTCGCCTGACCTTCTCCACCCCGCTCGACGGGACCAGCGTGTACGTGGCGAACATCCGCGCCACCCGCGCCACCACCGAGGCCCCGGCGGCGCTGGCTCGGCTCGCCCCTGTCGCGTCGAGCGCGGCGCCGCCCAGCGCCATCCCGCGCGCGGCCGGCACGACCCTCCCTGCGCCGCGACGGATCACGGCCGGCAATGCCATCGAGAGCGTGAAGAGCAGCGGCCCCGACGCTGTCGAGATCA
Source organism: Sorangium sp. So ce321 (assembly GCF_051530195.1). Taxonomy (NCBI): domain Bacteria; kingdom Pseudomonadati; phylum Myxococcota; order Polyangiales; family Polyangiaceae; genus Sorangium; species Sorangium sp. So ce321. The sequence continues at coordinate 4,415,789 of NZ_CP150329.1, forward strand.
CGCTCACCACCGCCGAGTTCTTCGACCTCCGCGCCGCCAACCTGGTGCTCACCGTCGGCGGCGAGCGGAGCTCCCAGGCGCGCCATCCGAACGGCGACCTCCACACCGTTCAATTCCTGCTCCCGCGCGCAGCCTTCGACCGCCTCGCCGCGCAGGAGCCGGTGAGGGTCGACTACGGCGCAGGCTCGTCCGTGGTCTGGGACTTCGGTCACCTCGACAAGACGGCGCACGCTCCGTGAGCTGCTCGCGAAGCTGATCTACGAGCAGCTCGTGCGCGCCCCGGGCGCCTGACTCCAGCGTTGGAGCCGGCCTTCCGATCGTCGCCTCCGTACGTTGTGCCGCTGATGTACGGCTCCATTTCCGACACGCTCCGACGCGCAGAACCAGCGCTCGGCTCAGCCGTCGAGGAACCGGACGAGCAGGCGCAGGCCGGCGTCCTGGCTCTTCTCGGGGTGGAACTGCGTCGCGGTCACGTTGTCCCGCTCGAGCGCCGCGGTGATCCGGTGCGAGCCGTGCTGCGTCGTGGCCGCGACGAGCGTCGGGTCGTCCGGGACCGCGTGGTAGCTGTGGACGAAGTAGACGAACGGGTCCTCGCCCGCGAACGCGCGCAGCGGGCCGCGCACCTCGCGGGTGATCGCGACGCGGTTCCACCCCATGTGGGGGATCTTGATCCCGGCCCAGGGCACGCCGACCGGCGCGCTCGCGTCGAGCGCGCCCAGCTCCGGGGTGAGGCGCTTGACGACGCCCGGGAACACGCCGAGCCCTCGCGCGCCCTCGGCCTCCTCGCTCGCGTCGAGGAGCGCCTGCATGCCGAGGCAGATGCCGAGGTACGGCGTGCCCTTCCGGATCTGCTCGCGCAGCACCTCGCCGAGGCCGTTCGCCAGCGCGGCCGCGCAGTCGCGGAACGCCCCCTGGCCTGGCACCACGACCTTGTCCGCCCGCGCGATGACGTGCGGATCACCCGTGCGCGTCACGGCGCAGGGCGCGCCGGCGTCTCCGGCGGCCTGGAGGAGCGCCCGCTCCACGGAGCGCAGGTTGCCCATCCCGAAGTCGACGAGCGCGATCGCTTGCATGGCTCAGAGGCTCCCCTTGGTGGACGGGATGCCGGCGACGCGCGGCTCGATCCGGGTCGCCTTCATCAGCGCCTTGGCGAAGGACTTGAAGCAGATCTCGACGATGTGGTGCAGGTTGTCCCCCTCGATGAGGCGGACGTGGAGGTTCGCGCCCACGCCGCGCGCGAAGCCCTCGAAGAACACGGGGGCGAGCTCGACGTCCCACGTGCCGATCTTCGCCTTGGGCAGCGGCACGCGCCAGACGAAGTACGGCCTGCCGGAGAGGTCGAGCGCGCACTGCGCCATCGCCTCGTCCATGGGGAGCGTCGCCTCGCCGTAGCGCGCGATCCCCGCCTTGTCGCCGAGCGCCTTCTGCACGGCCGTGCCCAGGGTGATGCCGCAGTCCTCGGTCGTGTGGTGGCCGTCGATCTCGACGTCTCCCTCGGCGTGGATGGTGAGGTCGAACAGGCCGTGGCGGGCGATCTGATCGAGCATGTGCGTGAGGAAGGGGAGCGGCGTCTTGATCGATGAGCGGCCCTGGCCGTCGAGATCGATCTCGATGCGGATGTCGGTCTCGCGCGTCTTGCGCTCGACGTTGGCGATGCGGGGCATGGCGCGTAGGGTAGTCGCCCCTGGCGGCGATGGGGAGCGCGTAGAGCGCGGCGCCGATGCGCCGATGCGCCGATGCGCCGATGCGCCGATGGCAGCCCGTCCGCTCCGGCGACCGGCCCGGCCCACTTCCCGGTCCCCCGGCCGGCAGCGCTTGGATGCCAGCACCGGATGGAATAAGGTGGCCCCCGGGATAACGTGGCGATGGTGGCGCCTGAAGGCTGCCCCAACGCAGGAGCGTCCGTGAGCGCACCGGTTGCCGAAGGCCAAATTCTGTCGGGGAAATACCGGGTCGAGCGCATCCTCGGGCAGGGGGGCATGGGCGTCGTCGTCGCCGCCTTGCACGAGCAGCTCCACCAGCGGGTCGCCATCAAGCTGCTCCATCCCGGCGCCAACGCCGAGATGGTGGAGCGCTTCGTGCGCGAGGCGCGCGCGGCGGTGCGCCTGAAGAGCGAGCACGTCGCGCGCGTGCTCGACGTCGGGACGCTGGAGACCGGCGCGCCGTTCATGGTGATGGAGTACCTGGAGGGGAGCGACCTCCAGCAGACGCTGCGGGAGCGCGGGCCCCTCGAGCTGGAGGAGGCCGTGGGCTACGTGCTCGAGGCGTGCGAGGCGATCGCCGAGGCGCACGCGGCCGGCATCATCCACCGCGATCTCAAGCCGGCGAACCTCTTCCTCGCGCGGGGGGCCGACGGCTCCGGCATGGTGAAGGTGCTCGACTTCGGCATCTCGAAGGCGCTCGCGGAGTCGTCGTCGGCCGGGGGCGAGCCGGAGCTCGGGCTGACGAAGACGGCGATGGTGCTCGGCTCGCCGCTCTACATGGCCCCGGAGCAGATGCGCTCGGCGCGCACGGTCGACACGCGCGCGGACATCTGGTCGCTCGGCGCCATCCTCTACCAGCTGCTCACGGCGCGCGTCCCGTTCGACGCGACCTCGCTGTCCGAGCTCATCCTGATGATCAACACCGAGGTGCCGCCGTCGCCGAGCACGTTCCGGAGCGACCTGCCGCCGGGCCTGGAGGCGGCGATCCTGCGCTGCCTCGAGAAGGACGTCGCGAAGCGCTTCAGGTCCGTCGCCGAGCTCGCGGTCGCGATCGTCGACTTCGGCCCTCCGCTCGCGCTCGCGTCGCTCGAGCGGATCGAGCGGACGCTGGGGCTCGTGCCCGCGGTCGCCTGGCGCGACCGGGCGAGCGCCGCGCGCGAGCGGATGAGCGTCGCCCCCTGGGCGACGGCGCAGGAGCGGGCGAGCAGCGTCCCGGCGGCGACGGCGCAGGTGCGGCCGAGCAGCATGCCGCCGGCAGACGCCGCGGGCGGCCGCACGGCCGGCGTCGCCGCTGGCCACACGGCGGGCGCCGCGGTCGGCCACACGGCCGGTCCGGCGGCCACGGCGCCTGGCTGGGCGGCCGGCGGCTCCGTGTCCCCCGGGCGCAAGCGGACCGGCCTGGTGCTCGCGCTCGCCGGCGTGGCCGTCGCGGCGGTGCTCGGCGGGGTCCTGCGCGTGGTCACCTTCCACGGCGGCACGGGGGACCCGGCCGTCGCCCCGTCGGCCACGGCCGCCGAGCCGCCCGCGCCGGTCGCGGCCCCGCTGCCGCCCCCGGTCGCCCCGGAGGTCACCGCGACGGCCTCGGCGGCGACCGCGACGCCGCCGGCGAGCGCCGCGGCGTCGGCGAGCGTCGCGGCGTCGGCGACCGCATCGGCGAGCGCGGCGCCTGTCCTGGCGACGCCTCGGCCGAGGGCCTCTGCGGCACCTTCGGCCCGGTCGACCGGGGCGTCGTCGTCGGCCGCGCCGACCACGACCGCCGCGTCGCAGGGGACCGCCAACCCGAGCGCCTTCGACAGACTGAACGAGAGAGGAAAGATCCAATGAGTTGGCCTGGAAGCGAACGGCTCCCGCCGCGGGGCCGCAGGTGCTTCCGTGTCTGCGCCGCGCTCGCGCTCGGCGGTGCCGCGCTGGCGGGGTCCGCCCCGGCGGCTGCCCAGCCCGCGCCGGCCGCGCCTCAGCCCGCGCGCGCCGGCGCCCAGCCCGCGCCCGCGGCTGCCCAGCCCGCGCCGGCCGCGCCTCAGCCCGCGCGCGCCGGCGCCCAGGCCGCGCCGGCCGCGGGGGCGCCCGCTGCGAGCGCGCCGGCAGTCCAGCGGCCGCCTTCCGAGACGCTCACGGGGGAAGCGAAGGCCGAGTACGAGGCCGCGCGGATCCTGTTCAACGACGGCGACTACGGCAACGCCATCATCAAATTCGAGCGCGCCTACGAGCTCTCCCGCGACCCGCGGCTGCTCTGGAACATCGCCCTCTGCCAGAAGAACCTGAAGCGCTACACGCGCCTCCTGGCGACGATCGAGCAGCTCCTCCGCGACGCCGGCCCGCAGCTCACCGAGCAGGACCGCAAGGACGCCGCCGACCTCATCGAGGCGACCAAGGCCTACGTCAGCCGCCTCGACCTCCAGGCGAGCGAGGCGGGCGCCACGGTCCTCGTCGATGGCCAGGAGGTCGGCCAGACCCCGCTGCGCGAGCCCGTGCTGCTCGACATCGGCGCCCGCAGGATCCGGGTGACCAAGAAGGGCTTCAAGGACGTCGAGGTGACCGAGCAGGTGGCGGGCGGCGGCGTGGTCACGGTGAAGGCCACGCTGGAGAAGGAGGTCCACGAGGGGCGGCTCATCGTCGCGGCGGGGCCGGACGCGGTCATCTCCCTCGATGGCCGCGTCGTGGGTCGCGGCACCTGGGAGGGCATGGTGGCGAGCGGCGGCCACACGCTCCGCGTCACGGCGTCCGGCATGGAGTCGCACCAGTCCGAGGTCATGATCGTCGACAACCAGACGCGCCGCGTGCAGGTCTCGCTGGTGCCCAGGCCCAAGGAGGGCAACATCGAGCGCTGGCTCTGGATCGGCGGCGGCGTGGCCGTGCTCGCGGGCGCGCTCCTGGTCGGCTTCGGGGTCTTCGGGGCGGATCCGCCGGTCGCCGGCAACACGACGCCCGGCTCGGTCCCCCTCTCGACGCGGGGCGGCGCCTCCTTCGCGATCCCCTTCGGAGGTGGCCGATGAGCCGCGTCCGCCGGACCGCGCTCGCCGCGCTCGCCGCGCTCGCGTGCGGGGGCTGTTCTCCGCCCGACGAGATCGTCCTGGCCGTCTCGACGGATCTCTCCCTGCCGAAGGACTTCGACGTCCTCCAGGTCCAGGTGTTCGAGGGGGGAACCGGCAAGTTCGACTCTGCCTACGAGCGGCTCGGCGACTCCGAGCCTGGCGCGCGTTTGCCGGCGACGATCGGCTTCTACTCCTCGAGCGGCGGGGGCGAATCGATCACGATCAAGGTCAGCGCCCGCGTCCAGGATGCCCTCGGCCCGGTGCGCATCCTGCGCGAGGCGGTCACGAAGATCCCGAAGAACCGCATCGTGCTGCTGACCCTGCCGCTCAACTTCCTCTGCGACGACTCGGGGAGCAGCGAGGGGAGCGGCGATGTCGAGAGCACGCTCTGCGAGGAAGGGCAGACCTGCGTCGCCGGGGCGTGCGTGTCCAAGGCGATCGACGCGAGCGCGCTGCCGGACTACTGGTCCGGCAACGTCTACGGTGGCGGCAAGGGCGAAGGGGACGGGGACTGCTTCGACGTGACCGCCTGCTTCGCGGAAGCGAAGCCGGTGGAGGTCGACACGGCGGCGTGCACCATCGAGGGCGACGCCACGACGAACGTGGCGCTGGAGACCACCTCGCACGACGGCATCTGCGACGACGACGACGACCCGGACAGCAGGTGCCTTGTTGCGCTCGATGCCGGAAGCGCCGATGGCTTCCAGGTCGGGGGAGACGGGCGGATACAGCTGCCGCCGGCGGTGTGCGGGCGGATGGCGGACAGGGTCGCGGCCGTGGTGACGTCGCCGGCGACGGCGACGTGCCCCCAGAAGACCGCGGGGCTGCCGACGTGCGGGCCGTGGTCGGCGTCGGGGTCGAAGGAGCCCTGACCGAGGGGAAGCCGCCGCTCGCGGCGCCCCGCAGAGACGCTCGCTGCCAGGCGACCGCGAAGGCCGCGACCGGCCCGGGCGCTCGCCGTCAGGCGCCCGCCGAGGTCGGGACCCGGGTGAGCGCCCGATGTCGACGCTCGGCCCAGGTCGGGACCCGGGCGAACGCTCGCCGTCAGGCACCCGCCGAGGTCGGAACCCGGGTGAGCGCCCGATGTCGACGTCCCGCCGAGGTCGGGACCCGGGTGAGCGCCCGATGTCGACGCTCGGCCCAGGTCGGGACCCGGGCGAACGCTCGATTCCGACCCGGCGCCCAGATAGGGACCTGTCCAGGGCCCTGATCGGAGCGCGCCGCCCAGGTCCCGACCTGGGCTTCACTTCAAAATCATGCTGGGCGCCAGATCGGGACGTCGCCTCCGGCTTGCGACGCGCGCCGGCCAAGGCCGCCATCTCACAGCGCTTTTCGGCGCTCCAACCGGAGTGGGCTGCGCCCCGGTGGTAATCGGGTGTCATCGACAGGTCGCTGAACCAGGGCTTCCCTGGCCCGACACGCTGTTCCCCCCGGGGAGGAGGCCTTTGCGATGTTGAAGCACCTGATGATCGAAGAGATGGTCGCGCTCGTGGCTCCGTGGGTCGAGAATGCCCAGCGAAGGCGGTTGTTCCTGTCGATACCGGAGATCGCCGGGCTGCACGACAAGGTGGCCGAGGTCCACGCCGCCGTGCTCGCGGTCCGGCCGAGCAAGACGAGCGCGTCGGCCACGATGACGGCCCTGAACGAGGAGCTCGCGAGGGTCGATGAGCGCCACGATCACCTGGCCAAGGCGGTCTCGTACGGCATCGACGCGCACCGAGAGCACTGCCTGGCGGAGGATCCGCCGGACACCGGCCGGGCGGCGATCTGTGACCAGGTGGAGGCGAGGCTGTTCCCGAGCGGGCTCGCCATCATCAAGGCGTCGCCCACCGCGGAGTCGGGCAACACGGCGCGGATCGCCCGGCTGCTCGACGAGGAGCCCTCGATCGCCGAGTTCCTGAAGACCATCCCGGCGCCCGGCAAGCGAACGCTGCTCCACACGGCGCAGCGGTGGATCGCGTCGGGCAAGGAGATCTCCGCGATCGAGCACCAGCGGGACGAGGTCGCCGCCAGGGAGAAGACGGCGCCGGTCGTGAACGCGACGATCCTGGCGGCGCGCAACCAGTGGCTCCGGGTGGTGTCCGCGGTGCTCTCCAACCTGGAGATCTCCAACGCGCCCGCCGAGGCCGTCGAGACCATCCGCGGCCCCGTGCTGAAGGGCTCGGACCGGGCTGGTAGGCGCTACGCGAGCAGCGGGACGCGCGGCCCGGGCGTCGAGGCGCCGCAGCCCGTGGTGGCCGGGGCGGGGGGAGGCGCCGGCACCAGCGTCTTCGAGGGCTGAGGCCGCCCGCGCCGGCGGGGCGCCACGCCACACGAGGCGCCGCGGTCCGCGCCAGAGGCGCTGGGCTCGGCCGCACCGGCGCCGGGCTCCCACGTCATCCGATCGCGGCGGTCGCGTTCGCCATCGCCGCCGACGCCATCGCGGCGGTCGCGTCTCGCTATCGCCGCCGACGCCGGCGGCCGGCGAGGAGCATCGCTGCGAGCAGCCAGGCGGACGAGGTCGCCGCTGCCCCTTCGGCGCTCGCCGCCAGCCCGCAACCGTTGCCGTGCGCCCGCGGCGTGCCGCCCCCGGGCCGGGGAGCACCGCCGTCGCCGCCCGCGCCGGTGTCGCCGCCCGCGCCGGCGTCACCGCCCGTACCGCCGCCGTCGCCGCCCGCGCCGCCGCCCGCGCCGCCGCTGCCGGCGTCGCCGCCCGTGCCGCCGCCTCCCCCCGAGCCGCCTTCGCCGGAGCCGCCGCCTGCGCTGCTCGCCTCGTCGGGCACGCAGCCGCCGGCCACGCAGGTGCCGCCGGGGCAGCGGGCGCCCTCGTTCGGGAACAGGGCGCACTCGCCGTACCTCGGGTGGCACCGCGCCGCGGTGCAGGCGTTCCCGGAGGGCGCGCACTGGAGCGGATCGCTCCCCTTGCAGACGCCGTCCTCGCAGGCGTCGGTCAGCGTGCAGGGATCGCCGTCGTCGCAGGGCGTGCCGTCGGGCTTCGGCGGCGCGTTGCAGGCGCACGCGTCGCCCACGCCGTCGTCGTTCGCGTCCTCCTGCGCGCCGTTCGAGAGCAGCGGGCAGTTGTCGCCGCCGTCGGGCACGCCGTCGCCGTCGTCGTCGTCGTCGCAGCGGTCGCCCGCCCCGTCGTCGTCAGCGTCGTTCTGGCTCGGGTTCGACGTCACCGGGCAGTTGTCCGAGCGGTCCGGGGCCCCGTCGCCGTCGTCGTCGCCGTCGCACTCGTCGCCCTCGCCGTCGTCGTCGAGATCGGACTGGCCGGGGTTGGGGACGGAGATGCAGTTGTCGGTGCCGTCCTCCACGCCGTCGTCATCCATGTCTCGAGCGTTGAGGTCGCAGGCGTCGCCCCGGCCGTCATCGTCCTCGTCGATCTGATCGGGGTTGGGGGCGAGGGGGCAGTTGTCGGCCTCATCCACGAGCGCGTCGTTGTCGTCGTCGCCGTCGCACGCGTCCCCGGTCTGGTCGGGCGGCGACTCCTCCGGGTTGTTCTCCTGCCCTGCGTTGGCCACCGACGGACAGTTGTCGCCGCCGTCGGGCACGCCGTCGCCGTCGTCGTCGGGATCGCAGGCGTCGCCCGCGCCGTCGCCCTCCAGGTCCGCTTGATCGGCGTTGGCCGTCAGCGGGCAGTTGTCGATCGCGTCGGCCGCGCCGTCGTCGTCGTCGTCGGGATCGCAGGCGTCACCCTGGCCGTCGGTGTCTGTATCGACCTGATCGGGGTTCGGCGCGGAAGGGCAGTTGTCGTCGATGTCCTCGGCGCCGTCGTCGTCGGTGTCCGTGTCGTTGGTCCAGTTGACGAGGCCAGCTCGCTCCGCCGCCGTCATGCCGAGCAGCGCGCTCTCGGGCAGGCCGTCGAGGTAGGCCGCGTTCGCGTGCGCGTCGGCCTGGGTGACGCGCTGGCCGCCGAAGTGCATGAGGACCCGCGTCCCCCCGGGCGGCAGCGGCAGGACGAACTCGACGGCCGGCCCGTGCACCGACGAGCAGTCGGCGACGGCCATCCCGACGCGCTCCGGCGCGAGCGCCGCGCCCGGCCCGTAGAAGTTGAAATTGAGGCTCGGATCGCCCGACGCGTCGACGTCGTCCGTGGCGAGCCATCGATCCTCCCGCGTGAACTCCGCGTCGCCGCTGTACGACTGCGTGATGACGGTGCTGGCGTCGGACCCGACGTTCGTCTCGACCCGCACGACGGCCGTGAGCGCGGCGTCGGTGGGGTTGTGGAGGATCTCCAGGAAGCGCGCCCACCCCTCGCTCGCGGGCACATACAACTTGCGGGTGACCTGGAGGTTGCCGAGTGGCGCTGGCCCGTGGGCGAGCTGCCGCCCGTCCATCTCCTCCGTCCGGTCCGCGCCGCCGAACCTGACCCCGTCCACCAGCAGCACCATGCCGGTGTCGTAGGCGTCGCCGTTCCCGTCGTTGATCACCCCATCCTGGCCGACGTCCCACCGGAAGCCGAGGCCATCGACGAGCACCTGGACGGACCCTGCGACGGCGCACTGCGCCGCCGCGCTCCGCGGCGCCGCCGCGAGCGCCAGCGCGACGCCGAGCGCTGTGGACAAGACGGTTCGCTTCATCATCTCTCTCTTGCTTCCTGGGTCCGGGCCTCGGGCCCGACCGCGCTCGCCATCGCTTCAACGCCGCGCGCCGCGCGCCGCTGGCGAGAGGCTACTTCTTCTCGAGGACCAGGAGCTGCACCCGCCGGTTCTTCTCCCGCCCGGCCGCGCTCTTGTTGTCCGCGATCGGCTGGCTCGCACCGTATCCCTTCGCGACCAGCCGCTCGGCCGCGATCCCCTTCTCGACGAGCCACCTGCGCACCGACTCCGCGCGCGCCGCCGAGAGCGTCTCGTTGAACCGGGCGTTGCCCGCGCTGTCGGTGTGCGCGGAGACCTCGATCTTCACCCACTCGGGGTGCTCTGCGATCACGTCGCGCACCTCGGCGAGCACCGCCTCGCTCTTCGGATCGAGCGGCGCCGGGTCGTTCTTGAGCACGCGGAACACGACGGGCTCCAGCAGCACGACCTGATCGCCCTGCACCCGCACCCGCTTCGGGCAGCCGCGCGCGGCCGGGTCGTCGCTCGCCGGGCCCTTCTCGCGCGGGCACGCGTCGGCGTCGTCGAGCAGGCCGTCGCCGTCCTGGTCCGCGGGCTTGCTCGCCGCGGCGGGGCAGCCGGGGCGCGCCGCGCCGCGCGTCGCCTCGCCCGAGGCGTCGCCCTTCTCCGCGGGGCACGCGTCGAGCGCGTCGGGCAGGCCGTCGCCGTCCTGGTCCGCGGGACAGCCGCGCCGCGCCGGATCGCCGCCGCCGCTGCCCGCGGCCGCGTCGGGGCACGCGTCGTCCGGATCGGCCACGCCGTCCTCGTCGCGGTCCTCCACGGGGCAGCCGCGCCGCCTCGCGTCCGCGCTGGCCGGCCCGTACGCATACGGGCACGCGTCCTCCGGGCCGGAGATGCCGTCCGCGTCCGGGTCCGGCCCCTCCGCCCTGGCCGGCGGCGGCGCGGGCGGGGCCCACGCCACCATGCCGATCGCGCGGAACGACGGCGCGCCGATCGCCTCCCCGAACCCCGGACCGGCGGCCGCCCCGAGCACGAGGCCCGCCAGGGGGCGGAGCCGCGCGCTCAGAAGGAGCTCGGCGGCCGTGGTCGCCTCCACCGCGACCCGCGCGCGCTCGGTGAGCGGCAGCGAGCTGCCCTGCAGCATCGTCTCGGCGTACAGCTCCGGGCCGACCTGCAGCCGCTCGTCCCAGAGCAGCGCGGCCGCGCCGCCGCCGTAGGCGAGCGTCGACGGGTTCTCGGAGCTCCGCATCACGGCGCCGCCCGCGACGCTCCACACGAAGCGCGAGACCCGCCCGCCGAGCAGGAGCTGCGGCGTGACGCGGACCGCGCCCTCGCCGACGTACGCGTCCGAGCTGCCCGTCGGCAGGTGCAGGGCCGCGCTCGTGCCGATCTGGAAGGCGTCGCTCTCATCGCCGAGCAGCCGGACGCGCACGCCGAGGCGCAGGTCGCCGAACGCGGGGGACGACGGGGCCTCGGGCGCGCCGGCGGAGGCCGCCGCTGCCGGGCCGTCGCCGCTCTGGGCGAGCGCCAGCGGCAGCGAGGCCGAGACGAGGAGCCGGTCCCACAGCGAGAGCGAGCCGCCGACGTGGAGGAGCGACTGGCTGCCGACGATCACCCGGTCGGGCGAGGCGCCGTCCGAGAGCGTGAGCGGATCCTCCGCGTGGTCGAACAGAAGGATGCCGCGCGGGACCAGGTGCCCGCCGATGAACGGCGACGGCACGCCGAACAGCGGGTCGCCCGCGGGCGTCGGCTCGAACCGGCTCAGCGCGACGGCGCCTGGCCCCTCCGCGCGCGCGGGCGTCGAGCCCAGCGCGATGCCGAGGAGCGCGCTCGCGAGCGCCGCGCTCGCCGTGATCAGGCCTCTCATGGGCGCCGGATGGTATCCTCGCCGGCGCAAGCGGAGCAAAGACGATTTGTCCGCGACGTTCCGGTTGTTGATCGCGTGTCGCGCGCATCGGGTAGCATCGCGATGATCGGAGCCCGGCCTGCGCGGCCTGCCTCCGCGAGAGCAAGGAGCATCGATGCGAGGGAAGCATCTGGGCCAGGGGTGGCGCGCCGTCGCGGCCGCGCTCAGCGTGGGGCTCACGGCGGGCGTCGCAGCGGCCCAGCCGGCGCCCGCCGCGCCGGCGCGGCCGGCCGGTGCGGCGGCCCAGCCGGCGCCCGCCGCGCCGGTACAGCCGGCAGAGAAGCCGCTCTCCGAGTCGCTGACCGGGATGGCCAAGGCCGAGCACGGGGCGGGCGCCGCGCTGTTCAAGGACGGCGACTACGCGGGCGCGCTCACGCGCTTCGAGCGCGCCTACGAGCTGTCGCGCGATCACCGCCTGCTCTGGAACGTCGCGCTCTGCCAGAAGAACCTGCGGCGCTACGCGAAGATGCTCGCGACGCTGCGCCGGATGGAGGACGACGCGGGCGCCGCGCTGACGGCCCGCGACAAGCAGGACATCGCCGAGCTGATCCAGGCGGCGGAGGCGTACGTGTCCCGCCTCGAGATCACGGCCAGCGAGGCGGGGGCGACGGTGTTCGTGGACGACGCGCCGGTCGGGACGACGCCGCTCGCGGCGCCGGTGCCGATCGACATCGGCGAGCGTCGCATCCGCGTGTCGAAGCCGGGCTTCGTCGATTTCGTCCGCCAGGAGAAGGTGGTGGGCGGCGGCAGCGTCGCCCTCGTGGCGCGGCTCGAGCGGGCGGTGCACCGGGGGCGGCTCCTCGTCGCCGCGGGGCAGGACGGCCTCATCGCGCTCGACGGCAAGGTCGTGGGCAAGGGCCGCTGGGAGGGCTCGGTGCCGAGCGGGACCCACGCGCTGCGCGTGACCGCGCCCGGGATGACGCCGTACGAGGTCTCGGTCCTGGTCCGGGACGAGGAGCACCGCCGCATCGACGTCTCGCTCGAGCGCGCCCAGGAGCGAGGCGGCGCGAACAGATGGCTGTGGATCGGCGGCGGCGCGGCGGTCTTCGCCGGCGCGCTCATCGCGGGCGCGCTGCTCTTCGAGCCGGGGACGCCGGCGGAGCAGGGCAGCCTCGGCACGGTCCCGCTCGGGTTTGGAGGGAGACGTTGATGCGAACGAAGCGGACGAGGGCGGTATCGATTGCGGCGGTGAGCTTCCTCTCCCTCGCGGCGGCGGCGGGGGTCTCGGCCTGCGGCGGCGAGAAGGGGCAGCTCATGGTCGTCTTCCAGACGGACATGTCGTTGCCGAAGGACATCGACACGATCCGGGTGGAGGCGACGCTCGACGGGTCCGTCGTCTACGACGAGACGTTCGAGCGGCTCGGGGGCGAGGACTCGATCCGCCTGCCGGCGACGCTCGGCTTCCTCAGCGCGGACGATCCGACGCAGTCGCTCCGGGTGCGCGTCATCGCGAGCCGCGGCGGCAAGGACGGGGTGCGCCTGCTCCGCGAGGTGCTCACGACGGTGCCCGAGGGCCGCACCGCGACGCTCCACATGCCCATCCAGTTCCTGTGCGACGGCTCGGCCGAGGTCGAGCGCGACGCGGACGGGAACGCGCTGCGCGACGCCCAGGGCCACGTGCTCGTCAAGAACAGCTGTCCCGAGGGCCAGAGCTGCGTCGCCGGCTCGTGCGTGCCGCGCGAGATCGACTCGCGCGCGCTGCCCGAGTTCGAGGCGCGCGCCGTGTTCGGCGGCGGCGACGGCGACAGCGACGGGCTCTGCTTCGACACGCTGCGGTGCTTCGCGGCCGCGGCGTCGGCGCCTGTCGATCTCGAGGCGTTCGCCGCGGACGCCACGGTCTGCCGCGCCACGGCGCCGAGCGGCGAGATCAACGTCGCGCTCCTCACGCAGGGCGGCGGCATCTGCGGCGAGAGCGCGTGCTTCGTGCCGCTCGACGCCGAGAGCGACGCGGGCTTCCGGCTCGAGGCCGGCGACGTCCTCCGGCTGCCGGTCGAGGTGTGCAGGCGGGCGCAGCAGGGCAAGCTCGCGGGGCTCGCGATCGCGACGGCGGGCGAGGGGACGTGCCGCACGAAGGGCACCGACCTGCCGACGTGCGGCCCCTGGTCGGCGTCGGGGGGCCAGTACACCGAGCCCGACGCGGCGGCGCCCGTCCCTGTCGCGGTCGCGCAGGTCCACCCGGTGTCGCTGCGGGTGGCGGCGGGCGGCGTGGCCTGGGTCTCCGGCACCACCTTCGACGAGACCGGGACGGCGAGGCAGGACGGGGAGCTGAAGGTCACCCCGCGCGACGGCGGCGAGCCGCTGATCCTCGGCGCGGCGCAGGCCTCGCCGCGCGACCTCGCGGTCGACGAGGCGCGGGAGGTCGTCTTCTGGACGAACGCGGAGGACGGCACGCTGATGGTGGCCCCGCTCGCGGGCGGCGAGCCGCGCGAGCTGCTCGGGGATCTCAAGCAGCCCGAGGGGCTCTCGCTCTCCGGCGACTTCCTCACGTGGACCGAGCTCTGGGGCGGCGGCGTCTTCCGGGCGACGGTGAGCGGCAGCGGCGCGGCGGTCGAGCTCGGCGCGCCGGAGGAGCTCGCGCGGCCCGACGCGGTGGTCGAGTCCCCGTACCGGGTGGCCAGCGCCGGGGACACCGTGTGCTGGACCTACCAGGGCACGCTGGGCAGCGCCGACGGCGTGGTGGCGTGCTCCCTCGGCGGGAGCACGCGGACGGTCGCGGTCGGGCAGCTCACCCCGCGCGAGATCGCGCTGGACGTGGACGGCCAGGGGAACGCGGTGGCGGTCTACTGGGCGAGCTTCGAGGGCGGCAGCGTCTTCCGGGCGGCGCTGAGCGAGGAAGCGATCGGCGAGCCCAGCGCGATCGTGTCGGACCAGGGCCAGCTGAACGGCGTCGCGCTCGACGACGAGCACGTCTACTGGACCCGCCGCGACGCGGGCACGGTCGTGCGCATGCCGAAGGACGGCGGGGAGCCCGAGGTGCTGGCCTCGCGGCAGCAGCGGCCCGGCGACATCGCGGTGGACGAGCTCGCCGTCTACTGGATCAACGAGGGCTCGCCGGACCAGGACGACGGCCTGCCGGTGAAGGACGGGGCCATCCTGAGGCTCGCGCGGTAACGCGGCGGCGGCCTCGGAGGCGCGCGGCGGCGAGCGCGCAGGCGCGCGCGGCGTCGCCCCGCCTGCGCGCTCGCCGCCGCGTATGCTATGGCCCGACCCGTGAAGCGAACGGCCCTCCTCCTGGTCTCCCTCGCGCTCCCCGCGTGCGGATCGAGCTACGCCCAGCAGGGCCCGAGCGACACGCTCCGGGCCTACGCGCAGGCGCTTCAGGAGGGGCGCGTCGACGCGGCCTACCGGCTGCTCTCGGACGAGGCCAAGCGGTCCATGTCGCTCGAGGCGTTCCGGCGCGCGGTCCGCGACAACCCGGACGACGCGCTCGAGATCGCCCGCGCCATCGCGCGGCCCGCGGCCGATCCGGTGGTGACGGCGACGGTCACCATGCCGAACGGCGAGGAGCTCCTGCTCGTCTTCGAGGGGGGCCGCTGGCGGCTCGACGCGGCGGCGGTCGACCTGTACGGCCAGGCGACGCCCCGGCAGGCCCTGGTGGGCTTCCTGCGCGCCTTCGAGCGCAGGCGCTACGACGTCATCCTGCGCTACGTTCCCGACGCCGAGAAGGAAGGGCTCGGCGAGGCAGCGGACGGCGCGCGTGGCGCGGGTGGCGAGGCGGACGCGGCCGTCGAGGCGAGCGCGGCGGGCGCGGCGCGCGGGGACGGCGCGGCGCAGCCCGCGGGGCCCGACGGCGCGGCGGGGGCTGACGCGGCGCAGAAGCCTGGCGGTCGGCCCGGGACGGCCAGGGCCGCGGCAGGTGCGGCGCAGCTCACCCCCGAGAAGCTGAAGGCCGCGTGGGAGGGGCCGCAGCGGGAGCAGATCAACCGGGTCGTCCAGGCGATCAAGGCGGCGCTGCCGACCGCGACCATCGAGGAGACCGGGGACAGCGCGTCGATGGCCTATGGCGCCGGCGGCACGGTCGCTTTCACCCGCGAGCACGGGGTCTGGAAGATCAAGGACTTCTAGCGGCGCGCTCGCGACATGGCTTCGAGAAGAGCGCTGTACTAGGGTTGTCGGTATGCCGACCGGCGATCCTCCCTCGCGAACGCCCCCCTCGCCCGACGCCGACAGCGTCCCGATCCTCCCGCTCCGCAACTCCGTGCTGTTCCCGATGTCGGTCGTCCCGATCAACGTCGGCCGGCCGCGGAGCGTTCGCCTGGTCGAGGACCTCCTCGGCCGCGAGCGCGCGCTGGTCGGGGTGATCAGCCAGCGGTCGCCGGACGTCGACGAGCCGACGTTCAAGGAGCTCTACTCCGTCGGGACCATCGCGCGCGTCGTGAAGGTCATCCGGCTCGGTCCGAACAACTACTCGGTCGTGCTGAACGGGCTGGGCCGCTTCCGCGTGAAGGCGGCGTTCTCGCTGGAGCCGTACATGCGCGCGCGGATCGAGCGCATCCCGGAGTCGCTCGTGCGCGACGTGGAGCTCGAGGCGCTCGGCGCCGGCCTGCGCGAGGCGACGCGCGAGGTGCTCGGCCTGATGCCGAACCTGCCGCGCGACACCGCGGGCATCCTCGACAACGTGCGCGAGCCCGGCGCGCTCGCCGACCTCATCGCCTCGAACTTCCCGCAGGCGCAGGCCTCGGTCGGCGACAAGCAGGAGATCCTCGAGGCGTTCGACGTGAAGGCGCGCGTGCGCCTCGTGCTCGCGATGGTCGGCCGGCAGCTGGAGGTGCTGCGGGTCAAGAAGGAGATCTCCTCGATGGTGCAGGAGGAGATGGGCAAGTCGCAGCGCGAGTACATCCTCCGGCAGCAGATGAAGTCGATCAAGGAGGAGCTCGGCGAGGGCGGCGACGACGACGAGATCGAGGAGCTCCGCGAGCGCATCCGGCGCGCCAAGGTGCCGGCGGAGGTCGACAAGGTCGTGCGCAAGCAGCTCAGCCGGCTGCGCTCGATGGCGCAGCAGTCGGCCGAGTTCAACGTGACGAAGACCTACCTCGAGTGGATCGCGGATCTGCCGTGGTCCAAGACGACGGTGGACAAGCTCAGCGTCGAGAGCGTGCGGCGCTGCCTCGACGAGGATCACCTCGGGCTGGAGAAGGTGAAGAAGCGGATCGTCGAGTACTCGGCGATCCGGCAGCTGCGCTCGGACAAGAAGGGGCCGATCCTGCTCTTCATCGGGCCGCCCGGCGTCGGCAAGACGTCGCTCGGCAAGTCGATCGCGCGCAGCATGGGCCGGCGCTACGAGCGCATCGCGCTCGGCGGCGTGCGCGACGAGGCGGAGATCCGCGGTCACCGGCGCACGTACGTGGGCGCGCTGCCCGGGCGCATCCTGCAGGCGCTCAAGAAGGCGGGGACCAGGAACCCGGTGCTGGTGCTCGACGAGGTCGACAAGATGGGCGTCGACCTGCGCGGCGACCCGGCGGCGGCGCTCCTCGAGGTGCTCGATCCCGAGCAGAACTCGACGTTCCAGGACCACTACCTCGACCTGCCGTTCGACCTGTCGCAGGTGATGTTCCTCGCGACGGCGAACAACTGGGACGGCATCCCGGGGCCGCTCGTCGACCGCATGGAGGTCATCGAGGTGCCCGGCTACACGCGCACCGACAAGCTCGGGATCGCGCGGGAGTTCCTGGTGCCGAAGCAGCTGTCGGCGCACGGGCTCACGGACGAGCGCCTGGAGTTCACGCCGCCGGGCATGGAGGCGATCGTCGACCACTACACGCGCGAGGCGGGCGTGCGCGGCCTCGAGCGGCAGATCGCGGCGGTGTGCAGGGCGACGGCGGTGAAGGTCGCCGAGGGCCACGACGTGCGCGAGGTGGCGACGCCCGAGCACGTGGAGCAGGTGCTCGGGCCGCACAAGCACCGCCCCGAGGTCGCGGAGCGGTCGCTCCAGCCCGGGGTCGCGACCGGCCTCGCGTGGACGCCGGCGGGCGGCGAGATCCTCTTCATCGAGGCGACGAAGATGCCGGGCAAGGGCAACGTGGTGCTCACCGGCAACATGCGGAACGTGATGCAGGAGTCGGCGAGCACGGCGGTGAGCTTCGTGCGCAGCAAGGCCGATCGCCTGCACCTCGACCCGGAGTGGCTGAAGGAGATCGACCTTCACGTGCACATCCCGCAGCACGGCACGCCGAAGGACGGGCCGAGCGCCGGCGTGACGATGTTCGCCGCGGTCGCGTCGCTGCTGCTGGGCGCGTCGGTGCGGAGCGACATCGCGATGACGGGGGAGATCTCGCTGCGCGGGCGGGTGATGCCGGTCGGCGGCGTGAAGGAGAAGCTGCTCGCGGCGCACCGCGCCGGCATCCGGCACGTGCTGATCCCCGCGAAGAACCGGCGCGACCTCGAGGACGTGCCGCAGGACGTCAAGGAACAGGTCCAGATCACGCTGGTGTCCTCGATGGAGGAGATCCTCCCCATCGTGCTCGAGCCCCCGCGCCGCTCCCCGGCGCAGAGCGCGCCTTCGGACGAGCTCGAGGAGCAGGCAGGGGTCTGAGAGGGAGCGCGGGATGACGCGGGTCGGGGTGGTCTCGGGCGGCAACCGGGGGATCGGGCTCGAGATCTGCCGGCAGCTCGCGCGCCGCGCGATCCACGTCGTGCTGGGGAGCAGGGACGAGGGCCGCGGCAGCGCCGCCGCGGCCTCTCTCGCGGCGCAGGGGCTCTCCGTGGAGGCCCGGCGCCTCGACGTGTCCGACGAGGAGAGCGTCGCGGAGCTCGCGCGCGCGCTCGCGGCGGAGCACGGCGGCGTCGACATCGTCGTGAACAACGCGGGCATCGCCATGGACGGCTTCGACGCCGAGGTCGCGCGCAGGACCATCGACGTCAATTTCTTCGGGCCGCTCCGGCTGACGGACGCGCTCCTCCCGCTCGTGCGGCCGGAGGGGAGGGTGGTCATGGTGACGAGCGGGGTCGGAGATCGGCGCAAGGTCTCCGGGTCGCTGCAGGCGCAGCTCGGGAGGGCCGAGCTGACGCGCGCGGAGCTCATCCAGCTGATGCGCAAGTTCGTCGGCGACGTGAGCGCGGGGCGGCACACGGCCGAAGGGTGGCCTTCATCGGCCTACGCGGTCTCGAAGATCGGGCTCAACGCGCTCACGGGCGTCCTCGCGAGGGAGCTCGCCGGGGACGGGCGGGGGATCCTCTGCAACGCGGCCTGTCCAGGCTGGGTGCGCACGGACATGGGCGGCGCGCACGCGCCGCGGTCCGCCGAGCAGGGGGCCGAGACGCCGGTGTGGCTCGCGCTGCTGCCGAGCGGCGGCCCGCAGGGCGGCGTGTTCCGCGACAAGGCCCCCGCGAGCTGGTGAGCCGCGGGCCGGCCGCGCTGGCGCGGCGTCACGCGTCGGCCCGCCGGCGGGCTAGCCGTGACACGCCCGCAGGAACCCGCAGCGCAGCGAGCGGCACGCCTCGACCGGCACCCCGTCGAAGCGCCCCTCGCCCTTCGCCTCGGAGAGGCGCTCGGCGAGGCGGGCGAGCTCGCGCTCGAACCGCGCGTGCTCCTCGTCGGCGATCGTGCCCATCGGCCCCGAGGCCCTGAGCCACGCGGGCTCCGCCGCCGCGCCGAGGAAGAGCACCCCCGCGCGGATCGGCCGATCCGGGTAGCGCTTTCTCAGCGCGAGCGCGCTCGCGCGCAGGCGGAGCTCGTACGGCGCGAGATCCGCCCGCGGTCGCGCGCGCTTGTACTCGATGACGTCGATGTGCCCGCCCGGGTGCAGCACGGCGAGATCGATCGCGAGCGCCAGCGCGAGCCGCGCGCCGCGTCGCCCGTCGGCGCTCTGCGGCTCGACGTCGAGCACGAGCGCCTCCTCCCGGAGGAGCGTCGCCTCCTCGTCCCGCGCCTGCCGCGCGAAGGGCCCTCCGAGGAAGCGAGCGATGCCCTCGGCGGTGCGCAGCGCGTCCGGGCTGTGCAGCGTGAGCCCCTCGAAGCCGAGCCGCGCGATCACGTCGGCGGCCTCGGTCGGCTCACCCCAGCGCGCGTGCGGCCAGCGCTGGAGCACCCGGTGCGCGGCGCGGCCGGGAGGGCGCGGGTCCGCGCCGTCCTCGAGCTCGACGCGCTCCTCGCCCGGCAGCTCGGGCGGGCCCTCGACGTCGAACAGGCCGAGCTGGCCCTCGCCGGCGGGCTCGGTGATCCCGAGGAGGTGCCGGAGCCGGAAGCGGCGAGCGCACCCCTGGAACGTCGCGAGGGACGCGGTCGCGATCCGCACTGTCTGCGCGCGCGCCGGCCCGGCCGCCGGCGCCGGGCGGGGGACGGGGGCGGCGCGCGCGTAAGCGTCGGTGCCGGGGGCGGGCGGCTTCGCCTCGGCGAGCAGCGAGCGGGCCTCGAGCGTCGCGCCGATCGTGCGGGCGAGCGGCGCGGGGACCTCGGCGTCGGCCGCCGCCGACGTGGGCCGGGGGTCGGCGTCGGCCGTCTCCGACGCGGGTCCGGGGCCGGCGTTCGCCGTCAACGTGAGCCACGCGGAGCCGCTCCGCGGCTTGGCCGCCGCGCCGATGAGCACGAGCTCGCGGCGAGCGCGGGTGATCGCGACGTAGGTGAGCCGCTGCCGCTCGGCGCGCTCTCGAGCCCGCACCTCCGCGCGCGCCGCCTGGAGCGCGGGCGTGCTGATGGGCAACAACGGACCGTGCGCCGACGTCACGGCGTCCTCGGGCGTGCCCCGCCATGGCCTGTCGACCCGCCGCGCATGGTGGCGAACGAGCAGCGCGGCGGCCCGGTCCCCCGCGGCCGGGATGTAGCTCAGGCCGGGCTGGTCCGCCCGGGGCTCCGCGTTGAGGTCCAGGAGCACAACGGCCGGGAAATCGAGCCCCTTGCTGGCGTGGATCGTCGTGAGGCGCACGGCGTCGTCGTCGGGCGAGAAGACGGCGGCCTCCGGCTCGTCCGCCTCGTCGCGGATCCGGCGCTCGAGCCAGCGGACGAAGCTCGCGAGCGAGCCCCCCCGGCGGCGGGCGATGGAGACGAGGCGGTCGACGTTGCCGAGCCGGGCCTGGGCGCGCGGGAGCGCGGCGAGGACGCGGTCGAGATCGAACACCGAGACCGCGGCCCGGATCGCCTCGCCGGGCGTCGAGCGGAGCGCCGCGCGGCGCAGCCCCGAGAAGCGGGCGCGGAACGCCTCGAGCCGCTCGCGATCCGCCGCGGGCAGCCGCGCGAGCGCCGAGAGGGGACGCGCGTCCGCGGGCTCGTCGTCCTCCGGCCAGGGCGCCCGGCCGCCTTGCGCCGCAGCGGCGCTCGTCCAGCGGCCGAGCAGCGGGACCGTGAGGCCGCGGCCAGGCGGCGCCAGGATCGCGAGCGCCGTGTCCGAGAGCGCCACCACGGGGCCGCGGAGGACCGTCGCGAGGGCGAGGCGATCGTGCGGATCGAGCAGCAGGCGGAGGATCGCGGCGACGTCGCGGACCTCCGCCGCGTCGAAGAGCGCGCGGCCCGCGACGACGTACGGGATCTCGAGGCGCGCGAGGGCGAGCTCGACGAGGGGGATCGTGCTCCGGCGCCGCGCGAGCACGGCGACGTCGCGGAAGCGCAGATCGCCCCCCGCGGCGCCGTCGCCGCCCGCGCCGCGGACGCGCCGCGCGATGTACGCGGCCGCGATCAGCGCCTCGCGCAGCTGCCCCCGCGCGTCCCGGACCAGGGCGTCGACGCCGTCCGGAGCGCTGCCGTCGTCGTGGACGAGCACGACGTCCGTCGGGCCCTGCGCGTCCACGCCCGGCGCCGCGACGAGGTGCTCCGCCGCGCTGTAGGCGATCTCGAACTCGCGCGGCGAGGTCGCCCGCGCGCTCGCGCCCGGGCCTTCCTCGCGCGCGCGATCCTGGGAGAAATCGCGCGCCGAGAACGCGTTGATGAACGCGAGCAGCTCGGGCGTCGACCGGCGGCTCTCCCGGAGCGCGACGAAGTCGGCGCTCGGATCGGGCGACCACAGGGACGGCGAGAGCTCGAGCGCGCGGCCCGCGGCGGCGCCCGCGAGCTCCGCGCAGACGCGGCAGAAGATCGAGACGTCGGCCCCGCGGAAGCCGTAGATCGATTGCTTGCGATCGCCGACCAGGAACAGGCCGTGGCCATGGAGGCCGGCCGCCGTCGGGGCGACGCCGGCCGGGCGCGCCAGGGCGGCGTCGTCGCGCTCGCGCAGGAGGTAGACGAGGTCGCGCTGCACCGCGCTCGTGTCCTGGAACTCGTCCACGAGCAGCACGTCGGCCGACTCGCGCACCGCGGCGCCGATCGCCGGATCGTCGCGCAGGCCGTCGCGGGCGGCGCGCAGGAGATCCCCGAACCCGAGGCCGCCCTCGGTGCGGCGGATGGCCGAGAGCCGCTCCCGGATCTCCTCCAGGAGGTCGACGATCCGCGCCTCGCGCCGCGACAGCGCGGGCGCCTCGCGCAGGAAGCCGAGCAGCTGCTGCGCCTTGTCGCGGTGGGTCTCGCCCGGCAGCGCCTCGCGGAAGGCGAGGAGCGCCTCGTCGGCCGGCGTGCACTTGCTCTTGTGGGGCTTGCGCTGCGTGAGCAGCTCGATCAGCGGGGCGCTCGCCGCTCCCGCGGGGAAGGGCGCGCCGCCGCCCTCGCGGCCGAGCGCCGCGGCGAGCGCGGCCGCCGGCTCGCGGAACGCGGCGCTGCCGAGCGCGGCGCTCTCGACGGCGAGGCGGTGGAGCTCCCGGGAGAGCGCGCGGCCCTCCGCGGCGTGGTCGGACAGCGCGAGCCGGCGCGGCGTGAGGCCGTCCTCGTCGAGGCGGTCGAGCAGGCGCGTGACCTCGCTCCGCGCGGCCTCCACGCTCCCCGTCGCGGCGACGAGCGCGCGCGCGGCCTCGGCGCGCTCGCCCCCCTCGGCGAACGCGCGGCTCAGCGCCTCGTCGACCGCGAGGTCGCTGAGCGCCTGCGCCTCCTCCTCGTCGAGGATCCGCGCGGCGGGCGAGAGCCCCATCGCGATCGCGTGCCGGTCCACGATCTGCTTGGCGACGCCGTGGAGCGTGTCGATGCGCGCGGCGGGGAGGCGGGCGAGCGCCTCCTCGGCGCGCTTCCGCAGCTCGGCCGCGGGCAGCGCCGCGCCGCTGCCCGCGCCGACGGCCGCCTGCCGCGCGCGCAGGATGTCGGCGAAGCGGATGCTCGCCTCGCCGTCCCAGCGGGCGATCTCCTGCAGCGAGCGCTCGACGCGGTGGGCGATCTCGCGCGCGGCGGCGCGCGAGAAGGTCGTCGCGACGATGCGGTCCGGCGACACGGGCGGCGCGGCGGTCCGGGCGTCGGGCCGGCCGAGCGAGGTGAGGCCGAGCGTGAGCAGCACGTAGAGCGCCGTGAGGCGGTGGGTCTTGCCGGTGCCGGCGCTGGCGGCGACAACGACGTTGCGGCGGAAGGCGTAGATGAGCGCGTCGCCCTCGGCGAGCTCCACCCCGCGCGGCGCGGCGCTCACGCGACCTCCTCCGCGGCCTCGTCCGTCGGCACGACCGCGGGGCGCCGGCACACGTCGCGCGCGTCGCAGCGCGCGCACAGCGTCGGCAGCGCCGGCCGCGGCGCGGCCCGGCCCTGCCAGAGCGCGACGATCGCCGCCCGCGCCGTGCGCGCGGCCTCGGCCCAGCCCTCGGCGAGCGCGCGCTGCTCCTCGGCCGTGCGCGGCCACAGCTCGACGAGCCCGCGCTGGCGCACGCCGATGTAGACGGCGCGCACCTCCTCCGCGCCCAGCGCGCGCGCCGCGATGGCGCTGTAGAGCGGCAGCTGGAGCGCGCGCCGCCGCTCCTTCGCGTCGGGGAGCTTTCCGGTCTTGTAGTCGACGACCCGCACGACGCGCTGGTCGGTCGATCGATCGATGCGGTCGATCTGGCCGTCGACCCACAGGCTCGGCGCGCCGGCCGCGCCCTCGTCGTCGTCGTCCGACGGGGGGAGCTCGAGCGGCTGCCAGGGCGCCGGCTCGCCGGCGCCGAAGCGCCGCTCGGCGAGCAGGAAGCGCAGCTCCGGCGACGAGTCCTCCCCGTCGATGGCGCGGACCACGACCTCCAGCACGTCGGCGATCGCCTTCTCGACCGCCTCGCGGCGGAGCGGGGCCATGGGCGCCGAGACGCCGAGCGCCGCCTCGGCCGCCGCGCGCGCGGCGGCGAGCTGCTCGGCCGGGTCGCGGTCCGGGCCCAGCTCGCGCAGCGCCTCGAACGAGGCCTGCAGGGCGCGGTGGATCAGCGTGCCGCGCTCCCGCGCGTCGGCCGACTCGGCGAGATCTTCCGCGCGGCGCACGTGCAGCACGCGGCGGGCGAACGCCGCGAAGGAGCAGCCCACGGCGCGCTCGATGTGGGTGACCGCGATCGGCCTGCCGGGGTGCGCCCCGCCGATCGCGGCCCTGAGCTGCGCGACCAGCGCCGGGTCCTCATCGAGGAGGACCCGCCCCGTGTAGAGGTCGATCGGCGCCCGCGGATCGAGGAAGAAGTCCGCGCGGGCGCGCTCGATCCGGACCCGCTCCGCGATGTCCGCCGCCGGCCGGCCGCCGCCCGCGAGGGCGATGAGCTCCGCGTCGCGCGGCCCGAGCGTCGTCGCGTCCGGGGCGACGCGGGACGCGGGCTCCGTCCGCTCGCGAGCGCCGGCCGCGACGGCCGCCTCGAAGAGCGGGTGAGGCTCGTTCGGCTCGCTGTCGTCCCCGCGCGTGAAGCAGAGGGCGACGCTCCTCGCGCCCGCGAGCGCCCAGCCGAGCTCCGCGCGCTGGGCCGCCTGGCGCTCGCGCCCCGACGCGGGGCGGCTCGGCGCCGGCAGCCTGACGCGGAGCGGCTCGCCGAGCAGCGTCTCGTCCGCGCCGGGGCTGCCGCCGTAGGCGCGCGCGTCGAGCCCGGTCACCACCACGACGTCGTGCTCGAGCGCCGTGAAGCCGGCGGCGAGGTCGACGCGCACGGCGCCGGCGCGGCCCGCGTCGCCGCGCGGCCCCGCGCCCTGCTCGGCCGCGGCCCGCTCGAGCTCCGCGTAGACCTCCGCCGCGGTGGCGGGGCGCTCCTCGCAGCCGAGGTCGCGTGCGGCCCGCGCGAGCGCCTCGGCCTGCTCGCGGATCGCGCGCGCGGCCCGCGCGCCCTGGCCCATCGCCTCGAGCGCGATCGCGCCGCCGCCCCGCCGCTCGCCGCGCAGCGCGGCGCGGAGCTCCTCGACCCCGGGCTCGCCGAAGCCCAGCTTGTCGAGCAGCGACAGGAAGCGCCGCACGATCTCGGGCCGCGTCGTCGCCTCGCCGATCCAGCGCGCGCTGGCGAGCAGCCGCTCGAGCGCGTGCGGCATCCACGCCTCCTCGTCGTCGCCGTGCGGGTCGCCGGCGCGGTGCAGCGTCTCGATCCCGAGATCGAGCTCCGCCTCGAGCTCCGCCTCGCGCCCGGCGGCCCGCGGCGGCCCGGCGCGGCGGTCCGCGCGGCGGGCGGCCACGACGGAGATGAGGCTCTCGACGAGCAGCCGGCCCGTGCGGTCCACCTCGACCGGGACGTCGCGCAGGCGGTGGGCGAGGTCGACCGATCGCTTTTCCGCCTCGGCGGCGGACGCGCGGTCCATCCAGGCGCCGGCGTGGACCCCGGGCGCGCGGAGGATCTCGATCGCCTGCTCGCGGCGCACCGGGCCCACGGCGAGGCGGAGGATCGCGAGCGCGACGCGCCCGTCGGGGCAGCTCGCGGAGGCGCGGCCGCGCGGCTCCGAGGAGCGGACGCCCGCGTCGGTCAGCGCGGCCCGGAGCGGCTCCAGCGCGGCGTCGTCGAGCGCGGGCACGACGACGGCGATCCGCTCGGGGGGGATCCCGCGGCCGAGCGCCGCGGCCACCTCGGCGGCGGCGGCGCGCGCCTCGCCCTCGGCGGTCCTGGCGCTGATCGCGGCGAGCGGCTCCGCGCCGGCGTCGGGCACCCACGCGATCTCCGGCGCTTCCTCGAGCGAGGCCCACCGCCGCTCCAGGAGATCGGCGACCGGCGCCGCGCCGTCGCCCTGGAGGGCGGGCAGCTCGACCGTGACCCCCGCGCCGTCGCGCGCGCGAACGGCGGCGTGGAGCGCCTCGACCCAGGCGAGGTCGTCGGGCTCCCAGGTGACGGCGCCGCGGATCGTGACCTTGCGCGGGAGCGGGAGCGCGCCGGACGCGCCGGCGGAGCGGAGCGCCCGGGCGAGCAGGAACCCTGCGCAGCGCGGGTCCACGAGGCCCGCCGCGCTCAGGGCGGCGTCCGCCCGCTCGAGGACCTCCCCGACGGCGATCGCGTACGGCGTGCCGAGCGCCCGCAGGTCCGCCGGGGTGGTGCCGGCGCGCCGGAAGCTCCCGAGGGCGCGGTCCAGGGTGAACGCGAGCGCGACGCGCGCGGCGGGCTCAGCCGGCTGCCGCAGCCGGCCCTGCGGCAGCGCGTCGAGCGCGAGCCGGGTGGCGAGGCGCGTCGCCTGGGGGCTCGCGATGGCGACGTCCGGCGCGAGGAGCGCGAGCGCCTCCGAGACGAAGCTCCACCGCGAGCGGACCTCCTGGCCTGCCTCGCGCGCCGCGCGGGCATCCAGCGAGGCGAGCTCGCGCTCGACGTGCCGCTCGGTCGGGACGAGGAGGAGCGATGTCCAGCTCACCGCCACGAGACGGCCAGGCGCCGCTCCGGGGAAGCGCAGGCGCCCCGCACGGCAGGACCCCGCACGGCAGGACGCTGAGAGGGCGCCGGTGCGCCTGACTGCTCATCCGGCAAGGGATACCTCACCGCACAGGCTTTACTTCATGCATCCGTCCCCTCGCAACCTCCGTCGGGCGCGTGGCGTGTTGAATAACTCCCTCGGAACATGGGAATTCCTGTGGGAAAATCGGAAGGCGTGTTGGGAGCCATGTCGAGGACCACGGACGGCCCTGGCTGCGTTCGCCTGTAAGCCTGCGGAACTGCACGCCATGCGGCGAGCCCGTGCACGCCCGGGGCGATTCGCGGTGTTCAACAGGCTCAGCGGCGTCGACCGGCGGCTCGGGCTGCCCGGCTCTCACGACGGGAGTCGTGGCCGAGCTCGACAGCGGAGTGGGGAGGGAGAAGCTTGGCGCGCTCCATGGAGAGGCGCCCAGCGGGTCCAGAAGGAACCTACCGACGCGCCATGTCCTCGTGACGTCGCACGCTGTCGTTATCGGCCGGCGGCAGGGTGGGCACGCCGGCTGCCGGCGCGGCGGGCGCCGCCGGAGGGCTGCTCTGCTCGCCGCGCTGCGCAGCGGGGCTGGGGCCGCTCGAGGCGGTGGCGGACGCGGCGGCGCGCGGCGATGCGTCGGGCACGGCGGTGGACGCCGAGGTCGCCCGCGCGCCGGCGGGCGGCCTGACCTCGGCGCGATCTCGCACCGCGGTCACCGCCTTGTCAGCCGCCCTGACGAGCTGCGACGTGACCACCGAGGGCGGGAACGGGAGCTTGGGGGCGACGAAGAGCTCGAGCTTCAGGATCGTGTGGTGCTCATCGACCGCGCGGAGCCGCCAGCGGGCGCGGAAGTCGGAGACGTTGCCGCGCTTGTAGCGCCCGGAGATCACCTCGTCGGCGCCGTCCTTCGCGGGCGGCGACATGTCCGCGACGGTCCAGATGTGCGCCGCGCCGTTGAGGATCGGCACCTGGAGATAGACCTCGCTCGTGCCCTTGCGCTTCGAGAGCACGCGGCTCTGGTCAAAGGAGCTGATGAACGTCTTGTAGCTACCGTAGGACGTGACGAGCTTCCGGACGGTCGACAGCGGCGCTTTCACGAGGATCGCCGCGCCCCCTGTGTCGATCGCGGAGGTCGGCCCGCTGGTCTTCAGCGTGTACCGGAGCGCCTTGCCGAGCGACGCGAGCTTCTCCGACTCGGCGTCGGCGGCGCGCGCCGGGCGAGGCGACAGCGCGAGCAGGGCGAGGGAGAAAGCGATCAGAGACAGGGACCACCACTTCTTCATGGACTCTCCTGTGCGATCAGCGTCCGTCGTCGTGTGGGCTGCCAACCACGTCGCGGGCGTGCGCCTCGGGCGGCGAGAGCGCAGCCACTCACTACATGTAACTCGCTGATCGGGCAGCCGCACGCTGGCGCACTACATAAAATGTGCGACTGTCGGCGGAGGTCGGAATTCAGCGTTCGATGTCGGAGCGCTTCGGCGTCGCGCCGCGCTGCCCGACGCCGCCGTCCTCGGCGGTCCTCGCGGCCTGCGCGGCGGCGTCGGCGTCCGCCTCGGAGGACGCGCCGGGGGGCCGCAGAGGCCGCTCGCCTGGCTCCTCTTCGAGCGGCGCCATCTTGCACGAGCCGTCGAACTGCACGCCGCGATCGATGAAGATGGCGGGCGCGTGCAGGGCGCCGGTCACCTTGGAGGGAGCGTAGAGCTCGATGGCGTCGCGGGCGCGGATGCTCGCCTGGACCTCGCCGCCCGTGACGATGCACGTCACCACGTGGATCTCCCCGATCACGAGCGCCCCCTCGCCGATGACGAGCACGTCCTCGCCGCGGATCTCGCCGCGGAAGCTGCCGTCGATGCGCACCCGGCCCTCGAAGAAGAGCTTGCCTTCGAAGTGCGTCCCGCGGCCGAGGAGGGCGTTGATCTCGGTGGGCCGGTGGCCGCCCCCGTCGTCGCCGCGAGGGCCTCCAGGGGATCGCGGCGAGAGGGGCGAGTCTCTGTCGCCCGGGAAGGACATCGGCTCCATCGCCCGTTGGCTTACTTCAGGCATCGTCACATTCGCAACGGGGGGCGCGCGTCAGCGGCGTAACGCGCCCGGGGGTGCAGCTGGGTTTCGGTAGTTATTCCGGATACTTGTCCCGAATCTGCGGCGAGGTACGATTTCTGCACTAGGCGGGCCGAGCAGGCCTCCGGGCGCGTCGGCGCGCCGGCGTGGCATGCGTGGCGTGCGAGGCGCGGGCGGGCTTCTGGACGAGCGCGCCGAGCGCGCGGTGGAGCGGTGAGGGTCCGAAGCGACCAGGAGAGGGAGTGGAGATGACGTTCCGATCGTTGCTTGTGGCTGCCGGTGTCCTGGGCAGCATCTCGGTGGCGTCCGCGCAGACGCCGCCCGAGCCGCCGAAAGCTCCGCCTGCCGAGCAAGCTCCGCCTGCCGAGCAGGCTCCGCCTGCCGAGCAAGCTCCGCCGGCCAGCGCCGAGGCCCCTGCTGCTCCCGCCGCTGCCGTTCCCGGCGCTGCCGCTGCCGCTGCCCCGGGTGCTGCTGGGCCCGCCGCTGCTCCGCAGCCCGATGGGCCGCATCCCTCTGCCGAGCCCGTTCCCCCTGCCGAGCCGCCGTCCGACGTGGCGCCCCCGGAGCCGAACGCCAGGTCGGTCACGCCGCCGGCGGTGCGGTGGAACCAGGCCACCGCCGCCGACACGCTGCTGGAGGAGGACGAGGAGACCACCCTGCGCTGGCGCGGCACGACGTTCACCTGGAACCAGAGCGGCAGCACGACCCTCGCCGGCGTTGGCGGCGAGTACATCCCCGCCATGCAGGTCTACGGCTGGGACTTCACGTTCCGTCCGAACTTTTACGTGCTCGATCGCCCCAGGGACAAGCTGGCGGTCTCCGCCGAGATCGGCTGGGTCACCGAGCTGACCAACAGCGACACGACGGCGACCTACAGGGAGCCACAGTTCAAGGACATCGCGCTCAACACCCGGTACAGCCGCGAGCTCTGGGAGAGCGGTGGCGCCCAGCGGGGCGAGTACAAGACGGACGCCGCCATGCGGCTGCGCGTCGTCCTCCCGACCTCGCCGACGAGCTGGAACTCTGGCCGGTACTTCACCCTGGGGATCGGCCCGCAGATCACCCAGAAGATCAAGCTGCTCGGCTCGAAGGCGGACGGGCTCAACAACATCACGGCGACGCTGGGCGTGACCTACGCCCACCTGTTCGCGGAGTCGTACACGCCGGTGAACGGCGACATTCGCCGCGTCCGGCAGACCCCGAGCGGTGAGGTGGCTGTCGATGATCAGCTGAGCGGGTGGTCCCGCGCCATGGATCGGTTGACCACGAGCCTCCAGGTCGACGTGCCGCTCTACAAGGAGCTCGGCCTGGCGGCGAGCTTCGGGCTGCTCAGCGACTTCAAGCACGAGTTCGAGGGGGGATGCGTCGACGTCAGCACCGGCTGCGCCGAGATCGATGGCTCGGAGGGAACCACCTACCTCCCTCAGACTGCCTTCGACATCAGCCTGAACCATCCAGTGTTCGACGTCGTCGACCTCACGCTCGGGTACAACAACACCAACCTGCAGCTCGGCCCCAACGGTCGTCGCAGGAACTTCTTCTACAGCCCTGAAGCCCAGTTCTATCTCGACATCACCGCCAACCTCGACGTCATCTATTCGAAGGTGACCGGCCGCGGTGAGAAGGTGGAGAAGAAGGCCGCCAGCGCTCCTGGCCGGCAGAAGCTCTAGCGAGGTCGCGCCGGCGCAGGGTCGCCAGGAGAGAAGGCGAGCCAGGGGAGGTCGTTCCCCTGGCGCGCTGGCGACCGCCGCGTGCCGGCCGTCGTCCTGAGCGCCTCGCCGTCCAGTCCTCGGGGTCCTGCCGAGCGCCCGGTCACGCGCGCCCGCGGCTCTCGCCCGTGGTCAGCCCGCCGGCGATGAGGTGCGCTGCGCGCAGGGGCTCGGGGAGGTGGCCGTGCACCGAGAGCCGCGAGACCAGCGCGCTCGTGTCTTCCAGCGAGATCCCGGCCCGCTGCACGTACACGCCGGCGACCGGTTCCATGGGGCCGGCGCGCTCGATGAGCGCCCATTTGCGCCGCCCACCCCGCACGCGCGACAGCAGCGCGTCGCGGATCGCGTCGAGGTTCGGGAGGCGCCGCGCCACCACGACGACCGGCAGGGCGAGGGCGTCGCGCAGGGCCGCTATATCGACCACGTTGAAGCCCGCGACAGCGATGCCCTGGAGCATGACGACCTGCAGCTGGGGATAGAAGCGAGAGCCGGAGATCATCGCGGCGATCGCCGGCGTGGCGTTCCGGCCGTCGCGTCGCACGCGGGCCGAGAGCACCCCCTCGAGCCGCAGGCCCGCGAAGACGGTGCCGACGACCGGCACGTCGCCGCGGTGGTCCCGGGCGAAGGGCGCGTCGTCGACGCCGACGACGTGCGACAGGCGAAGGGCTCGGGACGGCGCGCGGGACGGCACACGGCGAGCTTAACGTGCTGCCGACTTCTCCGGGCCAGGCGGTCGTGCTGTACTGCTAGCGTGCGACCTCCCCGGCATCTCCCCGTGCTCCTCGCGCTGGCCCTCGGCATCTCCCCGTCGTTCGCCCTCGCGCAGAGCTCCCCCGCTGCCCCGGCGGCCCCCAAGGCTGCTCCGGCGCCGGCGAAGGCCCCCGCGGCGGGGAAGCCGGCGGCCAGCCCCCCGCGCGCCGGCGCCCCGCAGCGGACGGCTCGCGCGCGCAAGCCGAAGAAGAAGGACGCGCAGCCGGACATCGCCGGGCGGCCGATCGCCACGTTCCCGGGCTTCCGCATGCTCCCGACCGGCGGCTCGCGCGTCTTCGTGCAGATCCACGGCGGCAAGGTCGACGTTGCCGAGTCGAAGGCCGCCGGGCGCCTCGTCTACCGCATGAAGGGGGCAGGGGCGATCCAGACGAACCGCTTCCCGCTCGTGACCTCCTTCTTCGCGACCCCGGTGAACCAGGTGCAGCTGGTCGATCAGGGCAACGACCTCGACATGGTGATCGAGCTGCGCACGCAGGCTGACGCGACCTACCGCGTGATCGAGACCGAGCAGGGGATCGTGCTCCAGGTCGACTTTCCCCCGTCCGTCCCCGAGCAGCGCGCCGCGGCGCCGGCAGAGGTCACGCAAAAGCGCGCCGTCCGCCGCACGATCTCGCAGGAGCCCCAGGGCGACGACGAGAGCTCGACGGAGTTCTAGAGCGCTTTTCGCGCGGGTTTGATGCAGACGTCTTCCGTCTCTCGTCTCTCGTCTCTCGTCTCTCGTCTCTCGTCTCTCGTCTCTCGTCTCTCGTCTCTCGTCTCTCGTCTCTCGTCTCTCATCTTCCGTCTGGACTTCCTCGTGCGCGTGCGCGTGCGCGTGCGCGCTGACTCCGGGGAATCGCGCACGCGCACGCGCACGAAGGACGCGCACGAAGGACGCGCACGGAGGACGGAAGACGGAAGACGGAAGACGGAAGACGGAAGACGGAAGACGGAAGACGGTGTGCCAATTCCGGCTGAAAACCGCTCTAGGTCCGCGCGCAACAGCGCTCGCCGGGGTGAGCTCGCCCCTCAGGTGGCGACCGCCTCCGGCCGAGCCTTCTCCCCGCGCGGACCTGGGTCCGCCGCCGAGGCCGGCTCCCCCAGCGCGGCCGCGGCGAGCGTGACGAGGACCATCCACACGAGGTCGGCGAGCAGGAGGTGCACGAGCTGCATCCAGACCGGCGCGAGCAGCAGGAAGTTGAGGAGCCCCGCGCCGACCTGCAGCAGCACGAGGCCCCCGAGCGCCGTCGAGAGCCGCTCGACCAGCGGCGATGGGCGCCGCGCCGCGACCGCGCCGCGGGCGAAGAGCAGGTAGGCGCTCACGACCGCGGCCACGACCGGGTGCAGCACGCGCAGCTGCACCAGGAAGTGCGCCGTGGGCGAGAAGTCCTGCGCGATGCCCTCGCGGAGCGAGCCCGCCGCGAAGAGCGTGTCCCCGAGCGCCGCGATGGCCCCCGTCACGCCCACCACGAGGACCCCCGCGAGCCCGGCGGCGAGCAGCACGCCCGTCACCCCCTGGCCGTGCAAGCGCACGCGCCGGCCCCCGCGCGCCCAGTAGAGCGTGCAGGTCATCGCGCCGACGAGCAGGAACGTGTTGATGAGGTGCACGGCCATCCAGAGCGCGCGGGCCGCCGACGCGTCGTGGGCGACGTACTCGAGCAGGACGATCCCAGCGCCGACCCCCGCCTCGGTGATCATGAACAGCATCGACACGGCCGCGCCGCGGCGCGCCGGGTGGCCCGCCGGATAGGCGACGAGCGCCCAGACGAGCTGCAGCGCGACGAGCAGGAACGCGATGCCCGAGGTGGCGCGGTGCGTGAACTCGATGAAGGTCGCCGCGCTCGGGGAACGTGGGATGACGTCGCCGTTGCACGTCGGCCAGTGGCTGCCGCAGCCGGCCCCCGAGCCGGTCGCGCGCACGAACGCACCCCACAGGATCACGCCGAGCGTGACGGAGAGCGCGAGCGCCGCGATCTTCCAGAACCGCGCCTGATTCATGGGAGGTCCTTACCGCGAAACCAGCGCGACGGCAGCACGCGCGCCGGCGGTAACGCGCGCGCAACGCGTGCGGGAGCGGGCGCGGAAGCTGTGTGGCAGCTCGCGCGGCCGGCGCCAGGCGGCTTCCGCGGTCGTGCGATCTCGTTGCGCCCGGCCCCGGCCGAAGGGAGGATGTGCCCGTGCCGAACAGCGAGGACATCCGGGGCGCTCCGCCCTCTGCGCCGGCCGAGCTCCTGAGCAGCCGTCCGGCCAGGATCGTGGTCGCGGACGACGACCGCCTCGCGCGCCAGATGCTCGTGAGCATCCTTCACAAGGCCGGCTTCCAGGTCGAGGCGGTCGACGACGGCCAGGAGGCGATCGAGCTCATCGGCCGCGGCGGGGTCGACCTCGCGCTGCTCGACATCGTGATGCCCCGGCTCACGGGCCTCGAGGCGTGCAGGCTCCTCAAGAGCATGACCTCCGAGACGTTCCTCCCCGTGGTGCTCGTCACGGTGAAGACCGACACGGCGAGCCGCGTGGAGGGGCTCAAGATCGGCGCCGACGACTATGTCTGCAAGCCGTTCGAGGAGGAGGAGCTCCTCGCGCGCGTCGCGGCGATGCTGCGGATCAAGCGGCTGCACGACCACGTCGCGGCCCAGCGCGCTTACCTGGAGCAGCTCTCCATCCACGACGAGATGACGGGGCTCTACAACTACCGCTACCTCTTCACGCGGCTCAACGAGGAGTTCAAGCGCGCGGAGCGCTACCACGAGCCGTTCGCCTGCGTGCTCGTCGACATCGATCGGCTCAAGGCGATGAACGAGGCCGGCGGGCGCACGCTCGGCGACGCCGTGATCCGGCGCGTGGCCGACGGCATCCGCCGCTCGGTCCGGGAGGTGGACGTCGTCGCGCGCTACGGGGGCGAGGAGTTCCTCATCGTCCTGCCGAGCACGCACTTCGCCGGCTCGCTGACGGTGGCCGAGCGGATCTGGCGCGAGGCCTCCGGCAACCCGGTCGAGTTCGGCGGCGAGCCCAGGCCGTGCAGCGTGTCGATCGGGGTCTCGCTCTACCCCTCGCGCGACGTCCGCACCAAGGACGCGCTGATCCGCGCCGCGGAGAGCGCGCTCCACCAGGCGAAGCGCGAGGGCGGCAACCGGATCTGCGTCTTCCAGCAGCACGGCCAGATCTACACGCCGACGGGGAGCGCCGAGCCGCCGGCGCCGCCGCCCCCGCCCAAGCTCCGGCGGTCGAGCGACCCCGCCTTCGCCGCGGCCCACGACGACCAGAGGGAGCCGCAGACGCGCCGGGGCACGGACCTCCCGCCCCTCCCATCCCGCAAGCCGGTCTAGTCACGCCGCCTCGCCTCGTGAACGCCGCTGCTCGCGCCCGTGTCCTCCTCGTCGACGACGAGCCAGCGCAGCGCCGCGGCCTGGCGCGCGCGCTCGTGCGCGACTTCGACGTCCTCACCGCGGAGGACGGCCCCGCCGCGCTCGGGCTGCTCGCGACGACCCGCGTCGAGGCCGTGCTGCTCGACCTCACCATGCCGCGCATGAGCGGCGCCGAGGTGCTCGAGCACATCAAGGCGAGGTACCCCGACGTCGAGGTCGTGGTGATGGCCGGGCACGACGAGGTCGACGCCGCGGTCGCGGCCGTGCGCGCGGGCGCGTACGGGTTCGTGATGAAGCCCGTCGACCCGGAGGCGGCGGCGTCGACCGCGGTCGAGCGCGCGATCGAGCGCCGGCGGCTCCTCGCCAGCGTGAGGGCCCTCGAGGAGCGGGTCGACGAGCACGAGCAGCTCGGCGAGGTGATCACGAGCTCCGCCGCGATGCAGGACGCCTACCGGAAGGCGCTCGGCGTGGCGGCCGTGAGCGCGCCCATCCTGCTGGTCGGCGAGCGCGGGACGGGCAAGGAGCTCGTCGCGCGCGCGGTCCACCGGCGCGGGCCGCGCGCAGCGGAGCGCTTCGTCGCGGTCGACTGCAGCGCGCTCCCGGAGCCGCGCGCCGACGAGGAGCTCTTCGGCGGGGGGCGCGGGGCCTCGCCCGACGAGCGCGCCGGCGGGGGCCTGATCGAGGCGGCGGACAAGGGCACGCTCTTCCTCGACGAGGTCTCGGCGCTGCCGCTCGCGGCCCAGGCCAGGCTGCTCCGGGTGCTCACGCACGGCGAGATCCCGGGGGCAGGGGGCGAGCCGCGGCGCGTCGACGTGCGGGTCATCGCGTCGACGAGCGCCGACCTCCGGGAGCGCGCCGCCGCCGGGCAGCTCCGCGAGGAGCTCGTTTACCGCCTCGGCGTCATCGTCATCGAGCTGCCGCCGCTCCGGCGGCGCAGGGAGGACATCGCGCTGCTCGCGAGCCACTACCTGAACCGGTGCGCGCGCAGGCACGGTCGCGACGTGAAGCGATTCGGCCCCGAGGCGGCGCGCCTGCTGCGCGAGCACGCCTGGCCGGGGAACGCGCGCGAGCTCGAGAGCGCGGTCGAGCACGCCGTGATCGCGGCGCGCGGCGAGGCGATCCTGCCCGTGGACCTCCCGGCCTCGGTGTCGGGGCGCTCCGGCCCGGAGCGGCGCCCTCCCAGCGACGCGCTCGTGCTGCCCGCGGCGCTCGGCGAGCTCCCGTACGCGGAGGCCAAGGAGCGCGCCGTCGACGCGTTCGACCAGATCTACGTCCGGCGACTGCTGCAGCGCACGGGGAACAACCTGAGCGAGGCGGCGCGGCAGGCCGGCATGGATCGCTCGAATTTCCGGCGCCTCAAGAAGAAGGTCGCGTCGCGGCGAGACGACGAACCAGGGAAGGCGGGGACTGACGTCGAGGCCGTGGAGGCCGTCGAGGCCGTGGAGGCCGTGGAGGCCGCGGACGCGGCGGAGGACGAGGACGACGCGGGCTGACGCGCGGGGCGAGCGCGCCGCGCAAGCGCGCGGCCGGCTCGTGCTACGTTGCGCCGAAAATGGCCCGACGCGCTGCACGAGCTGCTCTTGTCGCCGCTGCCGTCTCCCTCGCGGTCCGGCTCGCCCCGCCGCCCGCTGCCGCCGCGGACTCCGGCGAGGCCCCCCGGCGGCAGGCGGCGATCGTCCACGATCTCCCCCGCGTCCTCGCGCTCGCCGACCGGAACCACCCGAACGTCGCCGCCGCCCGCGCGCGGCTCAACCAGGTCCGCGCGCAGCTCGACGAGGCCCACTACGCCCCGTTCTCGCAGTTCAAGCTGACCGGCGGCGTCGCGCTCGCGCCGACCGTCCGCGGCAACAACGTCTTCAGCCCGAACACCGACGTCTCGCTCACCTCGAGCCTCGGCGTCGCCTGGCGCGCGAACCTCGACGGCGTCGTGCCGCTCTGGACCTTCGGGAAGATCACGAGCCTCTGGGACGCCGCCGAGGCGAACGTCCGCGTGAACCAGGCGAACGTCGAGAAGGAGCGTGACGCGGTGCGGCTCGACGTCCGCAAGGCCTACTTCGGCCTCCAGCTCGCGCGCGACTCGCGGAGCCTGCTCACGAGTGTGAGGTCCGAGATGGACAAGGCGCTCCGGCGCCTCGAGGAGCAGGTCGAGAGCGACGAGGGCGATCCCATCGAGCTCCTCAAGCTCCAGACCTTCGGGGCGGAGCTCGAGGCGCGCGGGGCCGAGGTCGACAAGTACATCTCGGTCGCGCTGGCGGGGCTGCGCTTCTACACGGGCGTCCCCGATCTCGACATCCCCGACGTCCCGATCCGCCCGCCGAAGCACCGGCTCGGGCACGTCAGCCGCTACCTGACCGCGGCGCGCCTGTACCGGCCGGAGCTCGCGCAGGCGCGCGCGGGCCTCGACGCGAGGACCGCGCAGGTGCGGCTCGCGCGCGCGCAGCTGTTCCCCGACATCGGCCTCGGCCTGCAGGCCGGGGTGAGCGCCGCGCCCGAGGTGGCCGACCAGCTGAACCCGTTCACCAGCGACCCCGGCAACTACTTCCACTACGGCGCCGCGCTGGTGCTGCAGTGGAAGCTCGACCTGCTCCCGCAGTCGGCGCGCATCCGCTTCGCCGAGGCGCAGCTCGAGGAGATGGCCGCGACGCAGCGCTTCGCCATGGGCGGGGTCGCGACCGAGGTAGAGACCGCCTACGCCGAGGTCGTGGAGGCCCAGCGGCGCCTTGACGCCTACACCAAGGCCGCCAGGTACGGGAAGCGCTGGCTCGTGATGGTGCAGCAGGGAATCGACGTCGGGACGATGGCGGAGAAGGACCTCATCGATCCAGCCAAGGCATACGCGACGAACCGGTTCAACCAGCTGAACGCGACGATGGATCTCGACATGGCGATGTCGCGCCTCGCCAAGGCGACCGGCTGGGACGCGATCGCGCCCGACGGCACCTGAGCGACGGGGCGGTCGCGCCGAGCGAGGGGGACCGTTCCGCGTCCCCCTCGCTCGGCGCGACCGCGCTTCTCCGCGGCTTGAACGCGGCCGTCCTTGGCACTACCGTGCGCGGCAGCATGGGAGCCGACGACGGGCGGGCGCCGCGCAAGGCGGTTTTGGCAGCGGATGCGGTGCGGCGTGGCGCCTCGGGAGGCTCCAGCGTCGCGTTCTCGGTCCTGCTCGCCGCAGCGGCCCTCGCGATCATCGGCACCCTCCATTTCGTCGCCTACGTCGTGCCGACCGAGGCCTCGATGGGGATCGTGCAGAAGATCTTCTACTTCCACGCCCCCGCCGGGTACGCGATGTACCTCGGCGCGACCGCCTGCTTCATCGGCTCCGCCGGTTACCTCGCGCGCGGCACCCAGTGGTGGGACTCGCTGGCGAAGTCCGGCGCCCAGGTCGCCGTCGCGATGGGCCTGATCGTCCTCATCACCGGCCCGCTGTGGGCCGCCAAGGCGTGGGGCGTGTACTGGACCTGGGACCCGCGCCTCACCACGTCGCTGCTCAGCGTTCTTATCTACATCGCCTATGTCGTGCTCCGCGCCTTCACCGGCGACAGCGACGCCGAGCGCAAGTTCGCTGCGGCCCTCGGCGTCCTCGGCGCGGCCAACCTGCCGATCATCCACTATTCGGTAAAGATGTGGGGCGGTAACCACCCCACGGTGATCACGGGCAAAGGCGGCGGCCTCGGGCACCCTGACATGAAGATGGCGCTCGGCTTCGGCTTCCTCGCGTTCACCCTGCTCTCCCTCGCGCTCCTGTGGGCGCGCCTCCGCGTCGATCTCGCGTCCGCGCGGCTCGCGGAGCTCGAGCAAGAGGCCCTTGAAGTCGGCATCGGAGAGGACTGAGAACGTGAATTCCCTTCATTCCTTGTTCGCGCACGCGGCCCTGCAGCAGCCCACGGGCACCACCGCATCGGACGACCGGTCGCAGGCGTTCCGCCCCGTACAGGGGGGGAACGAGCTCCAGAGCGGGGAGAAGCTGCTCGTCGAGGCCTACGCGGCGATCTGGCTCATCGTCTTCGCGCTGGTCTTCCTCTCCTGGCGCCGGCAGAAGCAGATCGATCGGCGCATCGACGCGCTCGAGGCCGCCTTGCAGCGGGCGCGGGCCGGCTCGGGCCAGGGGACGAGCTGATGCCGAATATCGGGGAGATGACCCCGCAGCACGCGCTCTACATCCCGGTGGTGCTGATGCTGGGGCTCATCATCGGCTACATCTTGGGCAGCCGCGCCGTGCGCGCCGAGCTGGAGCGACGCAGGCGCAGAATGAAGGAGTGACGGGGGCGCGAGCCCTCGTCCCGCCTTGCCTGCGGGCTCGGCCAGCGCCGCGCCCGCCCCACTAGCCGGAGGTCCCAGGTGGTCGATTTCTCTGTGAGCGAAGAGCACAAGGCTCTCACCGATACGGCGCGCCGCTTCACGAAGGAGCGCATCATCCCGATCGCGGCCGAGTGCGATCAGAAATCGCACTTCCCGATGGACGTCTTCGAGGAGGGCTGGAACATCGGCCTCGTCAACCCGACCTGCCCGGCCGAGTACGGCGGCCCGGGCATGGGCGAGTACGAGAACGCCATCCTCGCCGAGGAGCTCTCGTACGGGTGCACCGGCATCCAGACGAGCTTCCTCGCGAACGGGCTCGCGCTCACGCCCATCAAGCTCGCGGGCAACGAGGATCAGAAGAAGAAGTACCTCGGCATGCTGACCGCCGAGCCGATCATGGCGAGCTACTGCACGAGCGAGCCGGACGCGGGCAGCGACGTCGCCGGCCTCAAGACCCGCTTCACGAAGCACGGGGACGACTACGTGCTCAACGGGCAGAAGTGCTGGATCACGAACGCGACTTTCGCGCGCTTCTACGTGATCTTCGCGACCTCGAACCCCGAGCTCCGGCACAAGGGCATCGCGGCGTTCATCGTCGATCGCGACACGCCCGGCCTCCGCGTCGGCAAGAAGGAGGACAAGCTCGGCCAGCGCGCGAGCGACACCGCCCAGGTGTTCCTCGAGGACGTGAAGGTGCCGAAGCAGAACCTCCTCGCGCCGGAGGGGCAGGGCTTCAAGCTCGCGATGGAGACCTTCAACCAGACGCGCCCCGACATCGGCGCGGCCGCGACCGGCCTGATGCGGCGCTGCGTCGACGAGTGCGTCGCCTACGCCAAGGAGCGCAAGACGTTCGGCCAGCCGATCGGCAACCACCAGCTCGTCCAGTGGATGATCGCGGAGATGGCGATCCGCGTCGAGGGGACGCGCCTGCTCTACCAGAAGGCCGCGTGGAACCTCGATAACGGGGTGCGCGACCCCATCGTCTCTAGCTTCGCGAAGGCGTACGGCGCCGACAGCGCGATGCAGACCGCCGTCGACGCCGTCCAGGTGTTCGGCGGCAACGGCTACGTGAAGGAGTACCCCGTCGAGAAGATGATGCGCGACGCGAAGGTCCTCCAGATCTACGAAGGCACGAGCCAGATCCAGCGCATCGTCATCGCGCGGCAGCTGCTGTCCTAGCGCGCCCAGCGGCGCGAAGCGGGGCCGCCGAGGCGCCAGGAGGGGCCGCTCTCGCCCCGGCGCCCCGCGCGCCTCGCCGCGGCGGCTCGCCCCGCGCGCCGAGTCAGCCGTTCGTCGCGCGAGCGGGCGACGTCACGTCTGAGGGTGCCAGATCAGCGTCAGCTCGGGGCCGAGCGTGAGGGCCAGGCCCTCGGCGGGGACCATCACGCGGCGGACCTTCTGGCCCGCGTACCTCGTCCCGTTCGTCGAGCAGAGATCGAGCGCCATGACCTCGGTGCCGTCGCGCAGGAGCAGCAGGTGGGTCCGCGAGATGTGCGTGCTCAGGACGGCGCGCAGCCCGCGGTCCAGGCAGTTGTCGGCGCGCCCGAGCAGCACGCCGTCGTCGAGCGCCTGCTCGGGCAGCTCGACCGCGGCGCTGCGCTCGCTCGACTGGAGCGTGAGCCGCACGTACCCCGTCTTCGCCCGCGGGGCCAGCATGTCCTCGATGTGCGAGACGGGTCGCACCGACGTGATGTGCGATATCTCCCCGCGCGCGAAGCGGTGGCTGGTCGTGATGCCCTCGGTCGGCGCCGGCGGGGCGGCGCCCTCGACAGCGGCCTTCTCCGAGACGCTCTCGAGCGCGCGCGGCGGCTCGCTCATGCCGCACGAGCTCACCTGCAGCACCCTCGACGAGGCGCGGGGGCCGACCGGGAGCCCGCCGACGACGTGCCGGCCGATGCGCACGAGCAGCGGGCCGCTGACCACGATCGAGCGCCGCGGCACGTCGTCGTCCACGAAGAACGGGATCGATGTCTGCAGGTCCATGAGCCGCAGGCCGAAGCCGCCGTCACCGAGGTTGCAGCAGGTGGCGACCAGGTGGCGCACGCACACGTCGTCGCCCGACGCGAACTTCACGTCGCAGCGCGGGTGCGAGCCGAACACGGCGTACGCGCCGGTGTTCGCGGGCATGTCCAGCCACGCGACGTCCCCGCCCGACACGCGGAACAGCCGGTAGCCCTCGACCATCGGCGACTCGGGAGGGTTCAGCGCCATCACCGCCTCGGCGGTGGACAGGGCGCGCCGCATCGTCGCGACGTCGATCCGCGGCTGTACCGTCATCGCGCGCTCCAGGTTCTGCGCGACGCCGCGTCCGGGGGCGTTCGCCGCGCCGGCCACGTCGGCCCGCCGAGCTCGGGCGTGAACGGCGGAATCGCTGTGCGAGCCTGCGGTGAGTCCGCGGCGCGAGCGGGCGTGGTGGATGGCAGACAGCAGCAAGGCCTCATGCGGTCGAGCCGGATCCTACCGGAATTTTTTGTCTGAGGCTCTTTCGCTGCGCGCCTCGAATCTGCTGCGTCGGCGGGCTCGGGTCGAGACGACGGTGGCGCGGCTCAGCTCACGCCGACGCTGACCTCCGCAACGAGCTCGCCGCCCCAGCGCCAGAAGGCCACCGAGCGGCTGAACAGGAGGATGACCTCCAGCCCGAGCCCACCGCCGAATTCGAGCCGAAAGCGCCCGGCATCCACTTCGATGAGTTGCATGCCCCCGGAAGACGCGAGAGTCGGGCCAACCGTGGATCCGTGCGCGCTGAACGCTGGTGTGTCCGCCGGGGGCACGGCCGCGCCGCGCCAGGGCCGCGGGGCGCGCCGGGCCCGCGCCGGCGTGCCCCCGGCCACCCTGGCGCGGCGCGCTGGCGCGATCCGGGGGGCGGCAGGGCGCGCACGCCGGCGGGGGCGAGCGCCGGCGTCGCCAGGCGAGCGAGCGTGGAGCGTCCGACCGCAGCGAGCGATTTTGACGCCGCCCGTGCGGTGTCTATCCTGGTCGCGGTGTCCCGGATCCTCCCGCGCTTCGACTACCGCATCGAGTTCGCCGCATCGACCGATGTCGGCCTCGTCCGCTCGAGCAATGAGGACCGGCTCCTCTGCTGCCCCGAGCTCGCCCTCTTCGCCATCGCCGACGGCATGGGCGGCCACGCCGCCGGCGAGGTCGCCGCGCAGATCGCGATCGACACGGTGCGCGACGAGGTGCTCCTCCCGCCCGCGGCGGCGATCCTCGACGCGTACGTGGCCGACCCCAACATCGAGGCGCGGCGCGAGGTGTTCGCGCTGCTCCGCCGCGTGGCCGAGGCCGCGCACGCCGCCATCCTCGAGGCGCGCCGCAAGGAGCCGAGCTACCAGGGGATGGGCACCACGCTCGACTTCGTGGTGCTCGCGCACAGCCGGGCCTTCTTCGCCCACGCCGGCGACAGCCGGGCCTACCTGGTTCGCCCGACGACCACCGTCCAGCTCACCCAGGATCACGCCCTCTACGATACGCTCCGCGCGGCCGGCACCCCGACCCCGGCCAGGAAGCCGCAGCGCAACCCGCTGGTGAACGCGATCGGGCTCGCCGGCACCGTCTCCGTCGACACGCTGTTCGTCGATCTCTCGCGCGGCGATCGCATCCTCCTCTGCACGGACGGCATCCACAACGCGATCGACAGCGAGGCGTCGCTCTCCCGCTTCTGCGCGAAGGGCGGCCCCGAGGACGTCGCGGCCGGCCTGCTCAAGCACGCGCGCGAGCGGGGAGGGCTCGACAACGCGAGCGTGATCGTCATCGACATCAAGGAGCGCTTCGTGAAGCGCGCGGACGACGCGGGGCCGTCGTCGCGCGACCTCTCGGTGCTCTCCGCGTGCCCGCTCCTCGCCGGCATGAGCCCGGCCGCGGTGCTCGGCGCGCTCGCGGCGGGCGTCGAGGTGGAGCTCAGCGCGGGCGACCGGATCCCGCGCGACGTCGCGAGCGATCTCGTCGCTTACCTGGTGCTCGACGGGACGGTGGATCTGCCCGACGGGCGGCGGATCGGCTCGTCCGGCCTGCTCTTCCCCGAGTCGCTCGTGGGCGCGCGGCGCAAGGGGGACCTGCCCGTGGCCGCGGCGCGGACGCGGCTCATCCGGATCCGCAAGGACGACTTCGCCGAGGTCTGCGACCACGACGCGGAGCTCGCGGCCGCTCTGTACCAGCGGCTGGCGCGGTACCTCGCCCTCGGGACCGGCTGAGCGCGGCCCTCGCGATGCAGCTCTCCCTGCTCCACCTGGACGACCGCGTCGCGGCGTTCGCGAAGCCGTCGGGGCTCCTCGTGCACCGCGGCTGGGGCGACGCGCCGGTCGTGTTCGTCGATCTCGCCGAGCGCGCGCTGGGCCGGAAGGTCTTCCCGGTGCACCGCCTCGACCGGGCGACGAGCGGCGTGCTGCTCGTCGCCCTCGACGCCGTCGCCGCGGCGCTGCTCGGGGCGCAGTTCGAGAAGGGCCTCGCGCAGAAGCGCTACCTGGCGCTCGTCCGTGGCGTGCCCCCGGAGCGCGGGTGCGTCGATCACCCGATCCCGCGGCGAGAGGGGGGGCCGCGCGTGCCGGCCGTCACCGACTTCGAGCGCCTCCACGCGCTCGAGCGCTATGCGGTGGTCGAGGCGCGCCCGCGCACGGGCCGCCTGCACCAGGTGCGGAGGCACCTCAAGCACATCAGCCACCCGATCATCGGCGACGTGAACTACGGCAAGGGCGAGCACAACCGGCTCTTCCGCGAGCGCTATGCGCTGCACCGCCTCGCGCTGCACGCGGCCGAGCTCGCCGTGACCCACCCCGGCACGGGCGCCCTGCTGCGCATCGCCGCGCCGCTGCCCGAGGACCTGCGCGGCCCGTTCGACCAGCTCGGCGTGCCGGCGTGGGTCGGCGCGGTGCCCGCGGCCTCTGGCTAGCGACGCTTCGGGGCCGCGCCGTGGCCCGCGCCGATGCCCTCGAGGGAGAGCGCCGGTCCCGCCTGGGTGAAGCCGCCTTCGAAGGGGTTCTCGGCGAGGAACATCGGCGTGTCGAGATCGACGAACGAGAACCCGCCGAGGCCGGCGGCGAAGCACGCCGATGCCGTCATCGCGAGCACCGACTCGACCATCCCGCCGATCATGAGCCGGAGCCCCGCCGCCCGGGCGACCGCCGCGATGTCGAGCGCCTCGGCGATGCCGCCCTTCATCAGCTTGATGTTCACCGTCGTCGCCGCGCGCTCCGCCGCGACGCGGAGGACGTCCGCCGCGCAGGTGACGCTCTCGTCGGCGGCCACGTCGACGCCGGCGCGCCGCGTGACCTCCTTCATGCCCTCCCAGTCGTCGCGCGGGACCGGCTGCTCGAGGAGCGCGACGTCCGCGCCGAGCCGGCGCGCGTGCGCGACGAGCGCGATCGCCTCGCCCGCCGTGAGCCCGCCGTTGCCGTCGAGGATCAGCGACGCGCGCGGCGCGGCCGCGTGGATCGCCTCGACGCGCGCCGGATCCGACGCGGCGAGCCGGCCGCCGACCTTCACCTTGAGGACGCCGAAGCCCATGGCGGAGGCGCGCCGCGCGGCCTCCTCCGCGCGCTCCGGGGAGCCCGTGGTGATGGTGATGTCGGTCGTCAGCGCCGTCCCGGCGCCGCCGAAGAAGGCCCAGAGCGGCATGCCCGCGCGCCTCGTGAGCGCGTCGAGGATGGCCGTCTCGATCGCGCAGCGCGCCGCGCCCGCGCCGCCGTCCGCCGCCGCGCGGAGCGCGCCCGCGATCGCACGCCACGCGCGCGCGTCCGCGCCCTCGGCGGCGCCGCGCATCGCGAGGGCGGCCGCGCGCGACGCCTCCTGCGTCTCGCCGTTGAAGGCCGGCAGCGGCGCCGCCTCCCCGAAGCCGAGCGTCCCGTCCGCGAGCTCCGCGGTGACGAGGAGGTTCTCCGCGCGCTCCTGCGCGCCGCCGGCGATCCCGAACGGCTCGTGCAGGGGGATGTCGAGCGCCTCGACGGTGATGCGTCGGATCAGGGTAGGGGACATGAGCGCGATCGCCGCCTTTGCTCGAGCCTCACGGCGCGGATCGGCCGCCGCCGCCCGGCTCGGGCGGCGCCGCGGCCGGGGGAGCTGCCTCGGCCGGGGGAGGCGCCGCGGCAGGCGCCGCGGCCGGGGCAGGCGCCGGCTGGGCGAGCAGCGCCTCGATCTCCCGGGAGATCTTCTCCTCCTCGCCGTCCTCGTAGCCCGCGTGGATGTGGCGCACGACGCCGCCCCGATCGATCACGAACGCCGTCGGCATCCTCCGGGGGTTGTACGTCTTCACCGCGCTCTGGTCCTTGTCCCAGAGGACCCTGAACTTGACCTCGGCCTCGTTCGCGAACGCCACGATCTGCTCCTTCGAGACGTCCTCCGGGGCATCGAGGGCGACGGCGATCACGGCGACGTCGCCGCCGAAGCGATCGACGATCTTCTGGTACTCGGGGAAGGACTTCCGGCAGGGGTGGCAATAGGTCGCCCAGAAATCGACGATCACCACCTTGCCGCTCGCGTCCCTGAGCGTGGCGGGCCCCTCGCCGCTCACGACCTCGGCCGCGAGCTCGGGCGCCGCGGAGCCGACCAGGCCGCCGCCGGTCTCGGGCGTCGGGGGGGCCGGGGGCGCGGCGCCGCCGCAGCCGGCCGCGAGGGACAGGGCAAGCGCCGCGCAGAGGGCGGCGGCGATGCGGGCGAACGAAGGCGACAGGCTCCGGCTCATGAAGAGATCTCCCTCTCGGATCAGGGCTCGCGATCGACGATGGAAGCGAGCATCTCGCCCTCGGCGCAGAGCGTCCCGTCGACGCTCGCCTCCCCGCGCAGCTTCCAGACGTTCGAGCGGTGGTGCAGCACCTCGACGTACAGATCGAGCCGGTCGCCGGGCGTCACGGTGTGGCGGAACTTCGCCTTGTCGATGCCGAGGAAGAACATGAGGTTCGACGTCGCGTCGAAGGGGTCGGACGCATACGCGAGGATGCCGCCGAGCTGCGTGAGCGACTCCAGGATCAGCACCCCGGGCATGATCGGCCGCTGCGGAAAGTG
Organism: Sorangium sp. So ce321; assembly: GCF_051530195.1. Classification (NCBI taxonomy): domain Bacteria; kingdom Pseudomonadati; phylum Myxococcota; order Polyangiales; family Polyangiaceae; genus Sorangium; species Sorangium sp. So ce321. The sequence continues at coordinate 4,460,702 of NZ_CP150329.1, forward strand.
CCCCTGGAACCAGGGCTCGTTGTAAGCGACGCACTTGTAGCCGCGGATGCTCTTGTTGGCGGTGACCTGCGTCACCCGGTCGACCATCACGAGCGGATAACGGTGCGGCAGGATCGACAGGATCTGATGGATGTCGAGCGTGACGGGCTCTTGGGTTCGGTCGGGCAAGGCCGGCTCCTTTCACGGCGTGGAGCGCGCGCGGAGCGCGCTACTTCGCCTCGTCCTTCTTCTCGGCCTTGTCGCCGCCCGCCTCCTCCTCGCCGCCGCCGCCGGTGTTGTAGAGCTGGATGATCTGCTCCGTGAGATCGAGGTCGGCGCGGACGTAGGGGGCCGCCTGCTTGTCGAGGATGACCTCGTAGCCCGACTTCTTCGCGAGCCGGGCGACGATGATCATCATCTTCTTGATGATGGGCCCGGTGAGCTCGCCCTGCTTCTTCTGCAGCTCCTTATTGTAATCGACGAACACGGTCTGGAGCTCGACCATCTGGCGCTGCCAGTCCTCCATCCGCTTCTGCAGCGACTCGCGCGAGAGCACGCGCGACTGCTTCTCGATGTCCTCGCGCGCCCGCTGGAGCTCGGTCTGCTTCGCGTCGAGCTCCTGCTGCCGCCGATCGAAGAGCTTCTTCAAGGTGGCCTGCGCGCGGATGCCGTCCTCGGTCTGCATCACGGCGTGCTGCACGTCGACGACGGCGAGCCGGGTCTCGGCGGCGGCGACGCCCGGCGCGGCGAGGGCGAGCGAGACGACGACGGCGCGGGCGACTCGGACGAGGAGCGGCGCGGGCCGATGCACGGGGGAGCGGGCGACCATCCGAGGCGATTACCCGCCGCGTGACGGACGGTCAAGGTGTGCGGGGCAGGGGCCGCGGAAGGTGAAGGTGCGCTGACGACGGCCCCTCCACCGTCGCGGAAGGACGGCGGAAGGGGCCTCGGTCGACGACGCAGGTGTCAGAGGCACTCGCCGGAGATGCAGTCCTCGCCGTCGGCGCAGGGCTCGTCGAGCGTGCACTCCGGCGCGATCTCCTCCCGGGTCTTGCAGAAGCCTCCCTCGCACCGGACGAAGCGGCTGTCGATGAGCCTGCAGGCCTGCTCGCTGGCGCACGGGTAGTGGCAGTAGCCGTCCTCCATGCATTCCTGGCCCTGGGCCGCGCACGCCGTGCCGCCGCAGCCGGGCTGCGGCGAGGGGTCGGCCATGCACGCGCCGGTCGCCGCATTGCAGACCTCGCCGGGCGCGCAGTCCGCGTGCGTGGCGCAGCCGGCGGCGCAGGCGCCATCGACGCAGAGCGCGCCGCCCTCGCACGGCGACGCGTCGCTGCACTCGGGGTTCTCGGGATCGGGGACGCAGACCCCGCGGTCGCAGAGCGTGCCGGGCTCGGCGCAGGGGACGCTGTCGGAGCAGCCCTCGGCGCACTCGCCGTTGACGCACACCCGGCCCGTGCCGCACTCATAGCTGAACTCGCACGCCGCGATGCAGAGCCCGTCGACGCACCGCGTGCCGTCCTCGCACGCCTCGTCGCCGTCGCAGGGACAGGTGGTGAGCTCCGCGTCGCAGGCGGCCTCCTCGCCGCCCGCGCCGCCCTGGCCTCCGCCGACCCCGTCGGCGCCGCCCTGGCTCCCGCCGACTCCGCCGGTCCCGATCTCGGGCTCCGCGGGGTGACACCCGTAGCCGTCACAGATGAAGCAGTTCTCGCCGTCGCTGTCGCACTGGAGCGAGGCGTCACCGCAGCCGCCACAGCCCGCCGCGGTCGCGGCGATCGTCAGAAACAGCGCGCCTCGACCCAGGATCTTCGCAAGGGGGGAATGAAGAAGCATCGAAGTCCTCCAGCGGCGGCCGGCACCGGCGCGGCCCTCCCGCACGACTACCATGCCGCGCGCTAACACGCAGCGTGCCACGGGGCAGCGGTCGAGGATGACGGCGAAGCAGGACCGGCCGTTCGCGCTGTGAACCTGCGTTCACCTGCTCTCGTCGTGCGGGGTTCACTGGGGCCGTGCAGCGCGAGGGAAAGCCGCCGCGCCGGCCCGGGAGGGGCTCTGCCGGTCGCGGCAGGCGTATCCCGTCAGGGCGAAGGCCTGGGCGCGCTCGACGCGGGCGGCGCCGCGGAGGGCGCTGCCGGGGCGGCCGCGGAGCGCGCTGCGGGCGGGGCCGCGGAGCGCGCCGCGAGGATCATGAACGGTAGCCGGCGTTCACGTCGACGTACCCGTGCCCGAGATCGCTCGTCAGGTAGGCGAAGCCGCCGGGGCCGCTGCCGAGCACGAGCTCGATCACGTAGGTGTCCTGCGCGAGCACCTCGTTCGCCTTGCGCTCGGCTTCCGCCCCTACGGGCGCGCCGTTCCGCACGATCGGGATGCCGCCGACGAGGATCTCGGCCTGGGACGGGTCGAACGGGACGCCGGCGCGGCCGGCGGCGGCCAGCAGCCGTCCCCAGTTCGCGTCCTTGCCGAAGAGCGCGGTCTTCACGAGCATCGACGTGGCCACCGTGCGCGCGACGGCGCGCGCACCGTCGCGCGTCGCGAGCCCGCGGACGCGGATCTCGGCGACGTGCGTGCTGCCCTCGCCGTCGGCCACCATCGACCGGGCCAGCTCGCCGCAGACCTCGGTGAGGCCCGCCGTGAGCTCGTCGCGCGAGACACGGCGCTGCGAGGCGCCGGACGCCAGGAGGAGCACCGTGTCGTTGGTGCTCGTGTCGCCGTCGACGGTGCACGCGTTGAACGTCACGTCGCACGAGGCCGACAGCGCCTCGTTCGCCTCGCCGGGATCGAGCACGGCGTCCGTGAACAGGAAGACGAGCATCGTCGCGTGGGGCGGCCCCACGTCGGGGTGGATCATGCCCGCGCCCTTGCCGATGCCGAGCAGCGTGGCGCCCGCGCCCAGCTTGCGCTGCGAGAGCTTCGTCCAGCGGTCGGTCGTGCAGATCGCCTGGGCGAAATCGAGGTAGCCCTCCGGCGACAGGCGCGCCGACAGCTCGGGGACGCGCTCGATGATCCGGTGCGCCGGCAGGACGGCGCCGATGACGCCGGTCGAGGCGGGGAGGACCTCGTCCTCCGAGGCGCCGATGGCCTCGGCGACAGCGCGCGTCGTGTCGAGGGCCGCCTTCCAGCCGGCCTCGCCCGTGCAGGCGTTGGCGCACCCGCTGTTGACGACGACGGCGCGGGCGCGCCCCGACCGGACGCGCTGCATGGCGATGTCCACGGGCGCCGCGCGCACCAGGTTCCGCGTGAACGTGCCGGCCACCACGGCCGGCTGATCGGCCACCGCGAGCGCGACGTCGATGCGTCCATCTTTCCGGATCCCGGCGCTGATGGCGCCGAAGCGAAACCCTGCAACTGGCTCAAAGCTCATGAGGGCGCGAAGTCTATGCACGAACGCGCCCCGGGAGAAAGCGGCATTGGGGGGGCCTCCGCGGCGTCGCCCGCGCGTCGCGCGGCGCCGCGACGAGGAAGCGCGCAAGCGAGCAACCGAGCAAGCGACATAGAGCGCCGCGAGACAGCGGATTCAAGCGGCCCGTGCCGCGCGGGAGCTTGACTTTCAGGTCGCTCTTGGAAGCTCATGGCTCACGCTCTGGCCCTCTCATCTCCGCTCGAGGAAGACCCGCGATGACGCAGATCGGTTTGCTGCTCTTTCCCCGGTTGACGCAGCTCGACCTCACCGGCCCGTTCGAGGTCTTTGCCCGCATGCGCGGCGCCAGCGTGCATCTCGTCTGGAAGGCGGCCGCGCCGGTCACCTGCGATCGCGGGCTGACCATGACACCGACCGTGAGCTTCGCCGGTTGCCCGCAGCTCGACGTCCTCTGCGTGCCCGGAGGGCCGGGGCAGATCGACCTGATGGAAGATGACGAGACGCTCGACTTCCTGCGGCGCCAGGCGGCGGGCGCCCGGTGGGTCAGCTCGGTCTGCACCGGCTCTCTGCTGCTGGGCGCGGCCGGGCTGCTCGAGGGGTATCGCGCCACCTGTCACTGGGCCTCGCGCGACCAGCTCGCGTTGCTCGGCGCCACGCCGGTGGCGGAGCGGGTCGTGATCGACCGCGACCGGGCGACCGGCGGCGGGGTGTCCGCCGGGATCGATCTCGCGCTCCGCCTGGTCGCCGAGCTCGCGGGCCGCGAGCAGGCCGAGGCCATCCAGCTCAGCATCGAATACGACCCGGCCCCGCCATTCCAGGCCGGATCGCCCGACCACGCCGACCCTGCGGTGCTGGAGCAGGTGCGGCGAGCGACGGCGCCGATGCTGGAGAGGCGGCTCTCGGCGACCCGAAGGGCGGCCGCGCGGCTGGGCTGAGGGCCGCCCGGGCGACGGACTGTCCGCGGAGCGCCGCGCAGTCCCGGGTCGCCTTCGCGACGAAGCTCTTCGTCTCTCTTCGTTCCGAGCGCTTGTCCGCGATGCGCTCGACTTCGGCGAGCTTTCCGGGCTTCTTCGCTGTCCATTCCCGCTGATGGGGCGGCGGGTGAGACGTCGGGAGGCGGCCGGGCTGAGCGCGGCATTTGCAATGCTTCGCGACCGATGGCCGCCGTCCGGATTGTCGACATCAAAGGTCTTTATCTCCCGGGCTTTCCGGACGGCTCGGCGCCGCCAGGGACGACGCGCGCGGCTGGATACAGCCCCGGATACAAGAGCCAGGATGACCAGGGTCGCATCTACATCAATCGAGATCTCGACGGGGAATGGGCAAGGAATACGCAGCTCATCGAGATCACCGTCGAGGTGACGGGCCTGGAGGGCGAGCTCCCGGATGACGCGCGGATCCGCTGGAGCGCGCGCGACCCGGACGACCCGTTCAACGAGCGGCCGGAGGTGCACCCGGACTGGGCTCCCACGCTGGACGAGAACGACTTCGACGCTTCGGGGAGCTACGTGACGTCGGCCGGGGAGGACAACGAGGGGACGACGGACAGCCGCACGGGCTGGGAAGAGGTGGAGGGATACGCGCTGTCCGACGCGACGGAGACCAGCGCGAGCACGGCGATCTCGGGAATGAGGAGCACGATCCGGCGCCGCATGACGGACATCGCCGGCGACAACCTGATCGTCCGCGCCGAGCTCGACGGCGTCGCGGAGGCCGCCGGCGACGAGACGGGGATCATGACGCTCTGGCGCCGGATCGACGTCGAGTACATCCGGATGGAGAGCGCGCCCTCGCTGCCCGTGGACGAGGTGCCGAAGCACTTCGAGCCGGTCTTCACCCAGCTCGACTTCGCCGAGGAGCGGGTGATCCAGGACCGGCGGCGCCTCGCGCTCGACGCGAGCACGCTCGGCGAGACGGCCTCTCGCTTCGTGAGCGAGGTCTTCTCCCACGCCGGGGAGCCGGGCTGGTTTTGCCTGATCGCCGCGCTCGAGCCGCACCCGGTGCCCCAGGCGCGGGGCGCGCTGCTGTTCACCGGGATGGTCACGATCCTGGACGGCGGCGAGGGCGAGCGGCGCAGAGAGTACGTGGAGATCCCGGGAGACCACCCGGACGCGAGCCAGGTCACGTTCCGCTGGGACGGCGAGCAGATCGGCTTCGCGGTCGCGATGGCGGCCGTCCTGGCCGACCCGCCGCGGACGCAGCTCTGGCTCGAGCCGCACGACATCCAGAGCCAGTTCACCGCCGGCGACGGGTCCGTGGCGCACGCGTACAGGGACCGCCTCTTCTTCTTCCCGCGGGCCCGCCGCCGGGGCGCGGCGTGGGAGCCCCCGGGGTATGGCCTTCCCCGGCGCGTGGAGGCCGACGTGCGGGGCCCCGGGGCCGCCTACGTCGCCGGCATGAGCCCCACGATCGACATCGGGCCAGCGAGGTACTTCGCCGGCAGGACCATCGTCTTCACCCAGCACCGGGCGTGGTGGGACCCGGAGCGCGAGCAGCCCCGGCCCGGCTACGAGCGACACACGCTCCACACGGTCGTCCACGAGCTCACGCACGCGTTCGGGATGCCTCACAAGTGCGGCTATTTCGATTACCTGACGCCGCGTCAGACGACGTGCTGCATGAACTACCGCTCCCACTGGATGATCGACGCCGATCAGCAGCTCATCCCGGGGACCGCCGGCCGGGTCGGCCACGATCTCTGCGGGCGTCACGTCAAGGAGACCCGGCGCGTGCGCCTGGAGGACAACAGGGGACTGCGATGGAGGTGAGCCATGTCGGATGACCGCGCTCGGGGCGAGGGAGAGCCGGCCGGTCCGCCCGGTCTGGCGCTGCGCTCGCTCGAGCACGAACGCCGCTACGTGCTCGGTTTTCCCCTGCACGTGGCCGTCACGGTCTGCGCGGATCGCCCCGGCGCCTGCATCCGGCGGTTGCCGCGCGCGAGCTGGGCGGGGAGCGCCGGCGCGATCGGCGTCCGCCTCGCGCGGGCCGATACGGGCGAGGAGGTCGTCTGGATCGAGCCCTCGGGGATCGTGGTCCGCGAGCTCGGCACGCCGGTGTTCCGCCTCTGTCCGGGCGCGTGCCGGCGCATGCTCGTCGACCTCTCCTCGTATCTGCCCGCGGGGATCGGGCCCGGGCACCACGCGCTGGCGGTCGTCTACGCAGGACCGCCGGATCGCGTGGAGAGCCCGCCGGTGCCGATCGAGCTCGCGGCGCCGAGCCCGGAGCAGCAGCTGGAGCTGCAGCGGCTCGCGCCCGAGATCGTCCGCGCCGGCTCATGGGGCCGCTGGACGAGCCTCCCTCCGGAAGGCGGCGAGCCGGTCGCAGGCGGTGTGGCGCGCGACGATCCGCTCCGCTTCAACCGGATCTTGCGCTACCTGATGTACGGTCCGGAGTCGCTCTGCGACGTGGATCCGGCCCTGCTCGACGTGCTCGACGGCGTCTACGAGCCAGAGGCCCACGCGCTCCGCGCCGAGCTGCACGCCTCGCGGGGAGACACGGCGCGCCTCGCGGAGCAGGCGGAGCTCATCCGGACCAGGTACCCGGGGCTCGCGTGGTGGATCGAACGGATCGAGGCAGGACAGAGCGAGCTCGGCTTCGTCCGGGCGTGCCGGGCTACTTCGCGCGGGTGATCGCTCATCAACGCCTCGCTCTTCCCGATCGCACCGCGTCGTGCCCCTTGACCGCGGCGCGCGGGGTTCCGAACATCCTCGATGGTGAGAGCGAAGGTTCGTTCATGATCGACGCGCAGACGCTGGGGAGGGAGCTCGCGGGCCGGTACAGCGTGGAGGGGCTGCTCGGCGTGGGCTCGATGGGCGCCGTCTTCCGCGCCCGCCACCTCGCGCTCGCGCGGGTCGTGGCGATCAAGGTGCTCACCGGGCACGCGGACCCGAACGCCGGGGAGCGGATGCTGCGCGAGGCGCGGATCTCGGCCCTCATCAAGTCGCCGCACGTGGTGAGCTGTTACGACTTCGGCTTCCTCTCGAGCCGGTCGCCGTTCATGGTCATGGAGTACGTGGGCGGCCCGTCGCTCGCCGCGCGGCTCCAGAGCGGGCCGCTGCCGCTCGACGATCTGCGGCGCTACATGCTCCACGCGGCGCGGGGGATGGCCGCCGCGACGGAGCTCGGGGTGATGCACCGCGACCTCAAGCCGTCCAACATGCTGATCGCGCCGTCCGGGGAGCTGAAGGTCGCCGACTTCGGCCTCGCGCGCCTCACGGCCACGACGGGGCCCACGGCGCTCCGCGAGCAGCCCCTCACCGCGATGGGGACCGTGCTGGGCACGCCTTTCTACATGGCGCCAGAGCAGGCGTGGAGCCCGCAGGAGAGCGACACGCGGGCGGACATCTACAGCTACGGCGCGTCGTTCTACCACGCGGCCACCGGGCAGCGGCCCTTCGAGGAGCACGAGCTGCTCCCGCTGCTGCTCGCGCACCGGCAGGACATCCCGGCCCGGCCGCGGGCGCTCCGGCCAGAGCTCGACGAGGACGTGCAGGCCGTCCTGGAGCGCTGCCTGGCCAAGGACCCGAAGGATCGCTTCCAGTCCTTCGAGGAGATCGAGGCCGCGCTCGTGGGCGCGCCGAGCACGCGCTGGGTCGATCCGCACGATCTGACGCTGCGCATGTACCTGGAGCAGTACCAGCGCGTCCGCCCCGTGCTCCTGGCGGGCGGGCCTGCCGGGCCGGTCACCGCGTTCCAGTTCCACGGGGACCGGACGCTGGCGATCGTGCGCGCGAACATCGCGGGCGTGCCCGCGGACGCCCTCGTGAGCTCGGATGACGGGCAGCTCACCATGTCGGCCGGCGTGGCGCTCGCCCTGAACCACGCGAGCGGCGGCGTGTGCCACATGGAGACGCGCAAGTACGTGCCCGTGCGCCACGGCGGGGTGGTGGTCACCTCCGCCGGCCGGCTGAACGCGCGGTTCGTGTTCCACGCGATCACGCTCGACTGGGATCACGTGGCGACGTACCGCCCGACCCGCGACCTCATCCTGCGGCTCCTCGAAGGGTGCTTCTATCACGCGGACACGATGAAGCTGCGCAGCATGGCGCTGCCCCTGCTCGGGGCGGGGAGGGCGGGCTTCTCACCCGCCGAGTGCCTGGACACGATGATCGAGTTCCTCGTGAAGGCGATGCTCCTCGGCGGGACCGGGCTGTCGCACGTCACCATCGTGCTCCGCGACGGGCAGCCTTTCTGAGGTGCCTCTGGGCTCGGCGGGGCCGCGCGCCGTCGCGCCAGCGCCCGCGCCGAAGGCGAGGAGAGCCATGGGGTGCCACTGCCGGTAGTTCGCAGGAGATGTCATCGGTGACCTCGGATATCTGCTGCGGCGTGCGCGCACGCCCCGGGACGGGGCGCCACGGCGGCCGCGGCGATGGGGTGGAGGGATGCGTTCTCCTGCGGGACATTGCACGGAGCCTGCCACGCCGGTCAGCGCAGGCGATCGCGCGCAGGGCCGGCGATCCCGTCGGTGGAGCGGGCAGCGCCGGCGCCCGGTCGATGCCGGAACGCCGCAGGTGCGATGGGCGGGTGAGTCGAGCAGGCAGCACCGGCGGGACGCCGGCTCCAGCCTGTGCGGGCTTCAGTGCGCGCTGCGGCCGTTGCCCTGCGACGCGACGGAGACGCGCAGCGCGCCGATCCCGGGCGCCGCGGCCGTGGCGCCCCCGATGTCGATGACGAGCTCGTCGCCGGACACGAGCGGCCCGACGCCCTGCGGCGTCCCGGTCGCGATGACGTCGCCGGGCTCCAGGGTCATCACCCGGCTGATGTAGGAGACCAGCGCGGGCACGCCCCAGATCATCTGCGCCGTCAACCCGTCCTGCCGCACCTGGGTGTTCACGAGGCCGCGCACGCGGAGCGCCGCCGGGTCGAGGTCCGTCTCGATCCACGGCCCCACCGGGCAGAACGTGTCGAACCCCTTGCCCCGCGTGAACTGCACGTCCTTCCGCTGCAGATCCCGCGCCGTGATGTCGCCCAGGCACGTGTAACCGAGCACGTGATCGAGCGCCTCCTCGGGCCGCACGGCCGTGCACCGGCGGCCGATGACCACGCCGAGCTCGGCCTCGTGCTCGACGCGGTTGCTCTCCGGCGGGAGCACGATGGCCTGGCCGGGACCGATGAGCGCCGAGGGCGGCTTGAGGAAGAGGAGCGGCTCGACCGGGACCTCGTTCCCGAGCTCCTGCGCGTGCGCGGCGTAGTTGCGCCCCACGCAGACGATCTTCGTGGGGAGCACGGGGCAGACGAGGTCGACGTCGGTCCACGCCACGGCCTCCCCCGTCGTCTTGCCGCCGAGCCACGGCGGCTCGTCGTAGACGAGCGCAGCCGCGCCCTCGAGGCGGGCGAAGAAGGCCGGGCGATCCTGATCCGGGGGCGCGATGCGGGCGAAGCGCATGCCGCGAGCAAAGCGCGATCTCCGCGTCGCGGCAAGCCCGCGCCCTGCGGCGCGACGCAGGCGCGCGCCTTCGCGCCGCCGGCGGCCGTCACGCCGACGACGACGCCGCGGCGGCGGGCGGCCTCACGCCCGCTTCCGCGCGATGAGGCGCGCCTCGTGGCGCCCTTCCTCCAGCCATCCCTCGTCGTATCGGATCACCTCGAGTCCCTCGCCGAGGAGCCCGGGGAGCTCGCCGTCGTCGAGCAGCCAGCGCGCGCTCGGGCGCGGGTGCCGCAGCAGGTTCGACCGCGTCGGATGCACGATGACGAGGTGGCCGCCCGGCGCGAGCTCCGCCGCGCACGCGGCGAGCCGGCGCTCGAGGAAATAGAAGATCAGGATCATGTCCCAGGGCCCGCCGGGGAGCGGATCGCGCTCCACGTCGAGCGCCACCGTGCGCAGCGCGAGCCCCTCCCGCGCCGCGGCGCCCCGCGCGATGCCGAGCCCGACCTCGGAGATGTCGGCCAGGGTCACGTCGAGCCCGCGCCGCGCGAGCCACAGGGCGTGCCGCCCCGCGCCGCCCGCGAGATCGAGCGCGCGCCCGCGCCGGGGAAGGAGCGGATCGAGCGCAGTGAGCACCGCCGAGGGCTCGCCCGGCTCGGCGCGCCCCTCGCTGTAACGAGCGTCCCACGTGATGCGATCGTCGTCCGACACACTGGCCTCCTGCTCACGTCGACGGCTCGCCCGCGAGCCGCGCCTCACCCGACCCGATGATGGCAAAGGACACACGCCCAGCGTAGCTTCTCGCGCCGCTCCTCGACGCTTCGCCCCGGCGCTCCGGACGGGGCGCGGCCGGCGCGGCGGAGACAAGCCGCCCGTGCGGCGGCCGCGGCCGCGGCAGCGCCCGGCGCCGGCGGCTGGACGCGCGGCACGACCTGGCCTACCAGGCCGGCCGTCCCGCCATGACCGAGTGCCTGACCCTGGCCCCGACCCCGGATCCCCGCCGCTTCCGCGCGCCCGACGGCGCGCTGCTCTCGCCGCCCGAAGGCTGGGCGTGCCTGCCCCCGGGTGACGCCGGGCTCACCCGGCGGGTGAAGCTCGCGGGCCCGTCCTGGATGGTGGTCGAGAAGCGCGGGAGGAAGACGTTCTCCCGGGGCCTGTGGGCGCCGGCCGCCACCATCGAGGCCGCCCGCGCCGCGATCGAGGCCGAGCGGAGCACGCCCGCCTACGCGAAGAAGCGGGAGTCGGACGCCCGGCGGCGGGAGCGCGACCAGGCGGAGTACGTGCGCGAGTTCGAGGCCGAGGTGGCGGCGTTCCTCCGGTTCTCGCCGCGCTACGCGGCGCTCGCGCGGGCGGTCGCGACCAAGGTGACGCTGCACGCGACCCCGGTGGGCAGCGGCACCGTCGCCCGCACGGAGCGGATCCCTGTCGCGCGGCGCGCCGAGTCGGCCGTGATCGCCTGGATGCGGCACCAGACGACGGCCTATGACTCGATGTCGATCCCGCGCGTGAAGGGGATGCGCCGAGAGGTGCGGCGCGAGCTCGCGCAGATCTCGCGGGTCGTCCTCGATCTCCACCGCAACGACGCGCCGCACGCCAGCGCGTCGTGCCCGCTCTGCGCGGCGGTCTGACGCCCGCGACGCCGGCGCGTCACGCGTCGAGCAGCCCCTCGCCGACGAGCCGGGCGCGCAGCCCCGCGGCCCCGTCGAACAGGTGCGCGCGCATCCCGACCGCGGCCGCGGCGTCGCAGTTCTCCGCGCGATCGTCGACGAACAGGCAATCGCCCGCGGCGACGCCGATGCGGCTCACCAGCCGATCGAAGAACTCGCGCGCCGGCTTGCGCACGCGCAGGTGATGGCTCGAATAGACACCCTCGAACAGCCCATCGAGCGCGAACGCCTCGCGCACCTCCTCGACCCACACGGGGTAATTGCTCGCCACGAACCGCAGCGCGCGGCCCTCGAGCGCCTCCACGACCTCCCGCACGCCGGGCAAGAAGCGATATCCCGCGCGGCGCACCCGGTTGAACGCCTCGATGTCGAACGAGACGCCCTCGGCGCCCGCGCGGAAGAACCGGCGGACGAACTCGGCCTCGTCGATCTCGCCCGTCTCGAACGCCGGCCAGCACGTCGGGTCGCGGTGCCTGGCGACCTCGGCAGGCGCATCGGCCCGGATCGCCGCGGCGAGCGCCTCGCGGTAAGGGTCATAAAGGACGGTATCCATCAGATCGAAACAGACCGCGCGGACCATGCGCGGCGGAGCCTAGCACCGGCGCCTCGCCCGTGTGAGCGCGCAGATCACATCGGCGTACAAGCCTATTGCGTTCACACGGGCGAGTTGCGGTGTAGGCGCTACACGCGTGATGCGGTACATCGGAGCATATCTCGCACTGCGCAGCTTTCTGTCGTATAGTCCTCACGGGTCGCGGGGCTTCCGCGAGCCCGGTCCGGCACAGATCGCCGGCTCCTGAGGCCTCGTGGGGCCTTCGGGATTTCATACCGGCGCACAGCGCTGGCACTTGATTGAAGAGGAGTCAGGCCATGAGATTGGCGACGATGGCCATTGCCCTGTCAATGGTGACCGCGGTGGGTGCAGCGTGCGGCGGTGGCTCGGGCAACCAGGACGGAGATTCATCACAGAACAGCTCGGGTGCTGGAAATAGCTCGCTTAGCGGTAATGGCTCGAGCAACAGCTCGAGCCATGGAAGCGGGGGTGGCGACAACGGTTTTGGCGCGGGCGGCGATCTGGACCTGGGCGGTAATTCCAGCGCAGCAAACACAGGGAGCGGCGCCTCGACGGGCGCTGGCGACGCGTGCGCCACGAAGACGTCCGAAGCCGGGTTTCAACAGGTGTACCTCGCCTTCGCCTTCGACGTGTCCGCCAGCATGGGCGCGAACGACGTCGAGTGGCGCAGCAAGGCGCTCAAGTGGGATCCCGTCGTGGCCGCGACGAAGCAGTTCTTCGTGGATCCGGCGTCCGAGGGGTTCAAGGCGTCGCTCACGTTCTTCCCGGGCGCGGGCGGGCGGAGGCAGATGTGCCTACGCGACACGTACACGACCCCGGATGTCCCGATGACGGTGCTGCCCTCTCCGGCGTTCGGCGAGGCGATCGATGCCGTCACGCCCCCGGACGACAACAGCTGGCGCATCGGCACGCCGACGGCCTACGTGATGCAAGGCACGGTCGACTTCATCGTGGCGGAGCGGCAGCTGAACCCCGGCAAATACGCGATCGTGCTCGTGACCGACGGCTATCCTGAGCAGTGCGGCGGCGGCGCGGACTCGATCGACGTCGTCGCGGAGAGCGTCACCGAGGCGCGCGCCAGCGACATCTCGACCTTCGTGATCGGGGTCGACAGCCCGCAGGTGGAAGGCGCGCCGCCGAGCCTCGCCAACCTGCACCAGCTCGCGGAGGCGGGCGGCACGGGAGAGGCGTTCATGCTCGACACAGGCAACGCCGCCGCGACCTCGGCCGCGTTCACGGCGGCCATCGAGGAGATCCGCGGCGCCGCTGTCTCGTGCACGATCCCGATCCCGCCGGCCCCCGAAGGGAGATCGTTCGACAAGCAGAAGGTCAACGTGACGTACACGAGCACCACGACCAGCGCTCCGACGACCCTCGGGTACGACCAGAGCTGCGCGACCGAGAGCGCGTGGCGCTACGATGACCCCGCGAACCCGACCGCGATCGTGCTCTGCGACGGCACATGCGCCTCGGTGCAAGCCCAGTTCGAGGTGTCCCTGGGCGTCGATTTCACCTGCGAGGACGTGATCGAGGTCCCGCTCTGAGCTGCGGTGTTCACCCGCCGGCGCGCCCTCGACAGGGCCGCGCCGGCGCGCGGGCGCGGCGCCCCCCGCTCAGGGCGCGCAGGCGGCGGGCCGGCTGAACAGCGCCGGGGCGAGGCGCCGGTAGTCGTCGTGGCGCACGCCGCCGCGGAGGTCGCCGCCGAGGTCGTAATAATAGCAATGCGAGGGGGCGATCCCCGCGGCCGTGTAGGTCGCCACGTCGCTCGGCATGTTGCCGAAGCCGAACGAGGGGACGATGCCCGTGCGCGCCTTGAGCCACCCGAGCTCGATGGTCTTGTACCTGGCCGCCGCGCGGCCGAAGGCGCCAGCGACGCCGATGGTGGTGCGGAGGATGCCCGGCGGGAAGCCCTGCTCTCGCAGCCAGACTCTGGTGCTGCCCACGAGCCACTCGGGGCGCGCGGTCACGTAGAACAGGTAAACACCGCTGCTGGCGAGGGCGTGCATCGCCTCGGCGGCGCCGGGGTGGGCGTCCGGCGGGGCGCCGCCGAGGAGCTCGCCGAGCATGGCGACCTCGCCGGAGGTGAGCGTCCCGTCGATGTCGGTGACGGCCACCCGCGCGCCGGGCGGGAGGACCTCGATGAACAGGTCGGCGCTCGTGCCGTCGCCGGCGACGGCGAGGTGGACGCGGTGCCGGCCTACCTCGAGGCGCCGCCCCGCGGTGAGATCGAGGTAAACGCGCCCGCCGGTGTCCGGGATGCCCTCCGTGGTCGGGTGCAGGTGGTCGTCGTCGCTCGTCCGGAAGGCGCCGAGCCGCTCCCAGTCACCGCTGCAGCCGCGGAGGAGATAGGCCTCGACGTCCTCGTCCTCGAGGTCGTCGTCCTGCGGCCCGTAGGCGAACTTCGCGATGGCCCACTGCGGCCCTTCGGCGCGCACGAAGAGGTCGCGCCCGCGGTGGCGCGGCCACCCGCTCGCGACGTGGCGCGAGCGCGTGTGCCGGAACCCGCGCGGCAAGGCGGCCGGCGGCGGCGCGTCGCAGGCCGGCCGCGCGGGGCAGGCGCCCTCCCGCGGCGGCGCGGGCGCGGGCGCGGGCGCGGCGACGGTGCGCGGGGCGCCGGCGCAGGCGGCGAACGACAGGGCGGCGAGGGCCAGCGGGGCGAGCGGAGCGGAGCGCAAGGCGGGATCACCTATACCGCGGCGGCGCGGCGGGGCGCGATGAGGTCGCGCGGCGCGCGGGGCCGCGCGCGCTCTCGGGCGGGGCGTCCCGAGGAGCGCGGCGAGGGCTCAGGTCCAGAAGCCTGTCGCGTGCCCGAGGAGCGCGGCGCCGGCCTGGCCGAACCACCCCTCCGCGGCGGCGGCGTGCTGCGAGAACGTGTGGATATCCCGGAACCGCCGCTGCACGGGCGACGCGTTGCGGGCGACGCCGCCCCCGCCGGCCTGATAGCAGGTGTCCACGGCCCGGGACGCCACCTCCGTGACCCAGGCGAGGGCGCCCGAGATCCGCGGCGCCATCGCCGCGGCGGCGGCGGGGTTGTTGACGCAAGCATCCCAGAGCTCGTCGCCCGTGTCGCGCAGCAGGGCGCGGGCGGCGCGCACGCTCGTCTCGGCGCGGCCGAGGTGCACCTGGAACACCGGCGACTCCGCGAGCTCGGCGCGCGCGTACAGCCGCTTCTTGCCCGATCGCGCGAGCGTCACGACGTCGTCGAGCGCCCCCTGGGCGATGCCGACCGCCACGGCGCCCATGTGGAGCACGAAGTGCAGGACCGGCGCGACGAAGCCCGGGCCGGCGATCGACGGCTGGCCCTGGAAGATGTCGAAGCTGTTCGCCGCCGGGCAGAACGCCCCTTCGATCATGATGTCGTGGCTGCCCGTGCCGCGCAGGCCGAGCACCGACCAGGTGTCCATGATGCGCACCTCGCTCGCGGGGAACAGCATGCCCCGCAGCTCTGGAACGTCGCCCGCCGGGCCCATCCGTGGGCGGCCGCCGTCCATGAGCACGCAGTTCCCGAACAGCCAGCTGGCGTGCTCGCAGCCGCTCGCGAAGCTCCAGCGCCCCGTGACGCGGTAGCCGCCCTCGGCCGCGTGGGCCTCGCCCTGCGCGTTGAAGCCGCCGCCGATGATCACGTCCGGCCCGCCGGAGTACACGGCGTCGAAGCGCTCGCGCGACAGGAGCGCGAAGAGGTGAGGGCTCTCCGACCCGATCATCACCGTCCAGCCGGTGGCCCCGTCCGCGCGGGCGAGCGTCTCCAGCACGTCCATCCCCGTGCGCAGGTCCACCTCGTGGCCGCCATGGCTCCTCGGCAGGAACATCCGGAAGCACCCCGCGGCCTTGAGCTGCCCGAGCAGGTCCGCCGGCAGGCGCCGCGCCTCCTCGATCTCCGCGCTGCGCGAGGAGATCGTGGGGGCCAGATCACGGACCGCTTGAAGCACCTTCGCTGCGTCTTCGTTCCTCATCGCTATCGCTCGCTCCTTGACGTCGAGGGTTGGCAGAGCCCGTGTAGGCCCGGCAAAACGGCTCATCGTATCTCGGCTGTCCAGCGCCGCGCGGACTTTCAGCCCCGCTCGCGGGAAGGAGGGGCCTTGAGCGGGCGGGTCTCGAAGATGACAGGCGACCACACCGACACCGATGCATCTCTGCCGAGCTCGCCAGCTGTCGCCAGGACGGCGCTCCCGGTCCGGCGAGAGCAGGAGCGCCGCCCGGTGCCTCGCCCGGAGCAGGCCGTGATCGGGGACGGCGCGGTGGTGTGGAGCGAGCGTCTCGTGGTAAGGGAGGCATCACCAGTGCGGGGGGCGATGGCGCGGTCCACGAGCCGTGACGTCAACGCTGCTGCGTCTCGCCCAGGGAAGGTGGGGATTGTCGATGCAGAGCATGACCGGATCCGGGGCGGAGGCTGACGGCATTCAAGGCGAGCTGGATAGCGCTCGCCGCAGGATCGCCGAGCTCGAGCGGGAGATCGCCGACGTCGCCGTGAAGGAGGCGCGCCTCCGCGGGCTTGTCTCCGCGAGCCCGATCGTCATTTATACCTGCAAGCCGTCGGGCGATTACGGTGTGACCTACATGAGCGAGAACGTGTGCCGGTTCTTCGGCTACACGGCAGAGGACTTCACCTCGGACTCGTCGTTCTGGGCCGAGCGCGTTCACCCCGACGACATGGATCGTGTCTTCCGCTCGCTGGAGAAGCTCTCCGAGCACGACTACACGAAGCACGAGTATCGGTTCAAGCACGAGGACGGGCGGTGGCGCTGGGTCCACGACGACGTAGCGCTGTCCAGGGACGCGTCCGGGAACGCGATCGAGTGTGTCGGTTTCTGGCAAGACGTGGACGAGCGCCGCACCGCCGAGGAGCTCATCCGGCGCCAGAGCGAGTCGCTGCGGGAGATGTCGACGCCGCTCGTCCCCATCAGCGAGCACGTGGTCGCCATGCCCCTCATCGGGCTGATGGACTCGCACCGCGCGCAGCAGGTCCTGAGCACGCTGCTCGACGGGATCGGCCGTACGGGCGCCCGGGTCGCGATCATCGACATCACGGGCGTGGCCCTGGTGGATACGTACGTGGCGAGCGCCCTCATCCGCTCTGCGAAGGCGGCGCAGCTCATGGGGGCTCAGGTGGTGATCACGGGGATCCGGCCCGAGGTCGCGCAGATGCTCGTCTCGCTCCAGATAGATCTCAAGGGGATCGTGACTTCCGGGACCCTGCAGGCGGGCATCGCGGTCGCCCAGTCGCTGGCCCGGGTGGACGCCGCGGAGCGCGCCCGCCCGGCCTGAGCCCCGCTCTCCCCCGGGCGCCAGGGGACGCGCGGGTCACCGCGGATCGGTCACGCGCCCCATGAACAGCACGGCGCCGGTCGCCACGTCGCGGATCAGGAACGCGAACGGGTGATCGGCGCGGAACACCGGCGGTGGCGCCGGGGCCGCTCGCGTCGTCATGGCGACGCCCGTCGCGGCGGCGGCTTCGGTCCCTTCCTCGTTGACCTCCACGAACGCCTTGTGCCGCACCTGGGAGATGAAGAGCGGCTCCGCCCGCGTGATCCCCGAGAAATCGGCCTTCGCCTGGTCGAACGCGAGCGGCATTCCCAGCTCGCTCAGGGCCTTCGAGAGCTCGAACTCGGCGGTCATCTTGAAGCGGGGGAGCGCCACGTCGACCCGCGCCGGCTGGAGCGCCTCCACGTATCCCTTGAGCTGTCCGGCCGACAGGCGCTGCTCCACCATCGGCAGCCCGTCCGCCTGCGCGGGCAGGATGATGACCATGGCCAGGGGGCGCTCGGGGTTCTGCGCCTCGTAGGCGAGCTCCAGCACCGAGGCGTCAGCGGCCTGTCCGAGCTTCGCCTGGAGGGTCTTGCGCATCATCGGCACCGCCGGCGCCGCGCCGGGCTTGACCGTGAACGGCTCGTTCTTCGTGGCCTTCTTGTCGAACGGCGTGGCCCACTTCCCCTTGAAGTAGATCGCGTTCGTGAGGACGAGCCGCGTGAGGGGGGTGATGCTGCCGGGCGGCATCAGATCTTTGATCTTCGCGTTCGTCTGCTGCTCGACCCACTGGTTGATGCTCCCTCGCGCCTGCTCGCCCTTGCCCTTGAAATCGACGAGCTCGATCCCCGCCCCGTAGTGCTGCTGTGTGGTGCTCTGGAACGCGGGCTCGAGCGTCAGCCCGGCCTGGCCCCACAGCCGGTTGGCGATCCGGAGCTCGGGCGCCTTGGGGCCGGTCGCCTGCGTGAGCTCCTTGACGAGCCCGCCGAACGCGGGGTGCAGCGCCTCGGGCGCGAGGGTGAACTCGAGCGTCTTCGCCATCTGGGTCGCCGTCTCGCCCCGGGCGCCGGCGTAGGTCATGGCCAGCGCGGTCGAGACGCTCGCTGGCGAGAAGAAGAGCTTGCCTGTCGTGGCGGCGAGCTTGCCGTAGAGCCGCTGCGCGAAGGCCGCATTGGCGTCGGCGAAGCCCGCCGGGCCCGGCTGCTGCGCGCCCGGCTGCTGCGCGTCCGGCTGCGCGGGCTGGCTCGGCCCGGGGCCTGCGGTCCCGGCGGCCGGCTTCACGCCGGGGCAGACGTGCTCCCAGCTGCACGCCCCGCCCTCGGCGCGCGTGCACTGCGGGGCGCCGGTGGAGCCGTCGTCGCAGATGCGGGCGATCTTCGCGAGCGGGCCGCAGTCTGCGGGCTGGCACGCGGACGCGCTCGGGTCCGGCCCGGCCGGCGGGGCGTGATTCTGGGCCTGACACCCGGGTCCGAGGAGGCTGAGCAGCGCGGTGGCGAACAGGTACCTTTGGGCCATGGCGCTTCGGTACCAGCGCGCAGGGGCGCTGGGAAGCGATTCTCCGCCTGTGGGGCGAGCGAAGAGCGCCCCGGTCGAGCGCATCCGCCCTGCGCGGAGACAGCCGGGGCGCGACGGGCTCTCCGCGCGACCCGGCGTCACCTCAGAAGTTGTGGATGAACGTGAACCGGCCAGCGAGCTTGTCGTTGAGCTGGCTCTCCTTCTGCGTCTCGTAGCCGAGGTAGAGGAGCAGCTTGTTCCCCGTGCCGTAGTTCAGGCCGATCACGCCGCCGAGCTGCAGGCTGGAGAGGCCCGTGTCGTCGACGACCCCCTCGTCCACACCGACAGTCGTCGGGTCGTCCACGGCGGTCACGACCTCGTTGGCGTCGATCGTGAGCTCGAGGTGCGGGCCGATGCCGAAGTCGTCGGTCGGGTAGAAGAGGAGAAAATCCCTCGAATAGAAGTAATTCTGGATGCTCTCATTGAACATGCTGGAGAACGACCCCAGGATCCACGACTCGAAGTAAACGGGCTTCACGTCGATGTAGGTGAACAGCTGCGGGGCGACGAGCGCCGCCGGCTGCTGCGTCTGGAAGTTGAACGCGAAGCCGATCATCGGGTTGATGGTGACCGGACCCGCCGTGAAGGCGGGGCCGATATCGAACTCCGCGGTCCCCAGCAGCGGCGTGATGTAGATGTCGCTCGAGAGGCTGATGGGGCCGAGCTGGTGCGCGGCGCCGGCCCAGAGCTGGAGGCCGAGGTTGTCGGCGTCGAACCGGAACCAGCTCGCGATCGGGCTCTCCTCCGCCTTCGGCTCTCCGACCGGCTCAGCGGTGCCCGGCGCCGGCGGGACGGGCGCCGTCGTGCCCATTGTCCCCGCGTCGGCCGCGGGCGCGGTGGCGGTCGGCTCTGCCGGGGGCGCCGGCGCGGTCGTCTCCGCGGGGGGCGCAGCCGAGCCCGGATCCGCCGGCGGCGGCGCGGGATCCTGGGCCCAGGCGGCCGGCGACGCGAGCAACCCCACGACGCAAGCGAGCGCCGAGCAACATTTCCCCAAACCGTTCTCCATCATTGAACCGCCTCCTCTGCGCAACATGGCCTGAAAGCAACATGAAACGTGAAAGCAACATGAGACGTGACGGCCGCGGGCTGACAGTAACGTAGTAGAGAGCCGTTAGGCAAAGCCGATGTGCATGGGCGCGAGCGATCAACGACGTGCTCGCGCGCGACCGTGAAGGTGACCGCGACCGAGGCGCCGCGGGGCGCTCGCCGGCGAGCGCCCCGCAGAGGCGGCGCGCTCGCCGGCCAGCGCCGCAGCCGCGGCGCTGCGGCGATCGTCGCGGGAGCGCCGCGCCTGTGATGGTGGGCTGCATCACGTCGGCGGCTGCGGCGAGGGCGTTCTCGAGAGCGCGGCGCGGCGCTCGGCGAAGCCGCGCCCCGCCGCGCTCTCGAGGGCCTCGCGGGGACGCCCGCGCCGCCTGCTCGGTAGAGCGCGGCGCGGCGGGGAGGGTAGAGCAGGGCAGGGCGTCGCAGCGCGGCGCGAACGACAGCGCGCTCCGCGCCGGGGGCCGCACGTGCTATGTGCTCGCCACCAGAGGCCCAGACGGAGCGCGCGACATGCTCGATGCACGCTGGTGGCAGCGCGGGATTGTATATCAGATCTACCCTCGCTCGTTCATGGACTCGAACGGCGACGGTGTCGGCGATCTTCGCGGGATCCGGTCCCGCCTCGACTACCTGGCGTGGCTCGGCGTCGACGCGATCTGGATCTCTCCCATCTACACATCGCCCATGGCCGACTTCGGTTACGACGTGTCGGACTACTGCGGCGTCGATCCCCGCTTCGGCGCGCTGGACGAGTTCGACGCGCTCGTGCGCGACGCGCACGGCGCCGGCCTCAGGGTCATCCTGGACTTCGTGCCGAACCACACCTCCGATCGGCACCCGTGGTTCCTCGAGTCCCGCGCGTCGCGCGCCAGCGCGAAGCGCGGCTGGTACATCTGGCGCGATCCGGCGCCTGACGGCGGCCCGCCCACGAACTGGCTGAGCGAGTTCGGGGGCCCTGCGTGGGAGTGGGACGCCGCGACAGGCCAGTACTACTACCACGCGTACCTGAAGGAGCAGCCGGACCTCGACTGGCGCAACCCCGAGGTGCGCGCCGCGATGCTCGAGGTGCTGCGCTTCTGGCTCGACCGCGGCGTGGATGGCTTCCGCGTGGACACCATTCACCATCTCATCAAGGACAGCGAGCTCCGGGACAACCCGCCGAACCCCCGCTGGAAGCCCGGCATGCCGCCGCACCGGAAGCTGCTCCGGCTGTACACGACCGACCGCCCCGAGGTGCACGAGGCCGTGGCCGCCATGCGCCGCGTGCTCGACGCGTACGACGATCGGGTGCTGATCGGCGAGGCCTACCTGCCCTTCGACCGGCTGATGGCCTACTACGGACAGGACCTGTCCGGCATGCACCTGCCCTTCAACTTCCACCTCATCGGCGCGCCGTGGAGCGCGCGGGCGATCGCGGAGATCGTGCGGGAGTACGAGGCGGCGCTGCCGCCGGGCGCGTGGCCGAACTGGGTGCTCGGCAACCACGACAAGCCCCGCATCAGGAGCCGCATCGGCGCCGCCCAGGCGCGCGTCGCCGCGATGCTGCTCCTCACGCTCCGGGGCACCCCGACGCTCTACTACGGCGACGAGATCGGGATGAGCGACGTCCCGATCGCGCCCGAGCAGGTGCAGGACCCGTTCGAGAAGAACGTGCCCGGCCTCGGCGTCGGGCGGGACCCGGAGCGCACGCCCATGCAGTGGGACGGCAGCGCCAGCAGCGGCTTCACGACCGGGGCGCCGTGGCTGCCGCTCGCGCCGGACGCCGGCCGCACCAACGTCGAGGCGCTGCGCGGAGACCCGCGCTCGATCCTGTCGCTCTACCGCGCCCTCATCGCCCTCCGGCAGGCCGAGCCGGCGCTCGCCGTGGGCAGCTACGCCCCGCTCGCCGCGGGGGAGGACCTGCTCGCCTACGAGCGAGCGCACGGCGGCCGGCGGCTCGCTGTCGTGCTCAACCTCTCCTCGCAGCCGCGCCGGCTGGAGCTCCCGGGCGGCGTCGCCGGAGGGCGCGTCCTGCTGGCCACGGGCCTCGATCGGGCAGGGGAGCGGCTGGAGGCGATCGCGGAGCTGGGCCCGGACGAGGGGTTGATCGCCGAGGTGGCTGGCGCGCAGGCCTGAGAGGGGCTCCGCCCTCGCCCGGAGGAGGGCGCCTCTGCCCTCGCTCAGAGCGGGATGTGCTGGATGCCCGCGGCCGCGCCGAGCGACGCGAGCGCGGCGGCCCCGACGAGGAGCACCGTCACCTTCAGCAGCGTCCCCTCGATCTGGTCCGTGACGAGGCCGTCCACGCCCAGCGCGAGCTCGTCCCGCACCTTGAGCAGGTCGATGCCCCCCTTCTGGTTGGCCTCGTCCCGGAAGCGCGCGAGCGTCAGCGTCTCGATGGTCCCGAGCAGCCGCGCCTCGATCTTGCGGCGCAAGAGCCCTCGCAGGCCGCCGCCCCGCGGCGCCGCCTGCACCCGGTGGATCACCGCGAGGCGCAGCCGCTTCACCGCGTCGTTGAGCGGCACGCGCTCCACCGCCTGCGCCACCCGCCCGCCGCGCGCGCCCGCCTCGTCCACCTCGGAGACGCCGAGCAGCCGCTCGAACACCGCGGCCACGAGCATCCCGCCGACGCGCCTCGCCCGCACGACCTCCAGGATGCCGGTGCCGAGCGCGCGCTTCCACGACAGCGTGAAGCCGATCACGGCGCAGAGCGCGAGCGCCACGACGGCCGCCAGCGCCCCGCGCAGGGCCGAGCCGTCCGCCGCGATCGCGTACGAGGCGCCGGCGAGGCCGACGGCCAGGAGCGACATGGTCGCGGCGGTCAGGAAGAACGAGCGGAGCGCGGGACCCAGCGCCGAGGCGACGCCTTGCATGAAAGGTCGAAGATCCATGACCTCTCAGCTCACCACGGCCGCGGCGGGGCGAAAATCTCCATGACGGCTCTGCCGCGCCGCCGCGGCGCCGCTCACTGGAGGTAGTCGCGGTAGAACCGGTCCCGGAAGTCGAAGAAGGCGGCGAGATCGGGGTGCTCGGCGATGCTGCGCACGGCGGCGCCCGCGACCTCCTGCCTGAAGAGGTGCTTCGACGGCGGGAACTTGAAGAAGTGCACGAGGCCCACGGCGGCGACGTCGGCGAGCGACGGCTCGTCGCCGACGAGGTACTTCGAGGCTTCGAGGCGGACGCAGAGGTCGTCGAGGGTGGCGCGCAGGGTGCGCTCTGCCTCGTCGAACCGCCGCTCGATGGCCCCGACCTGCTGCTCGGCCAGCGGGAGGACGGCGGCCATGGCGCGGAGCCCGGCGCTGAAGAGCGGCGACGTCGCGGCGCCCATGGCGTCGAGGTACTGCTCGTCGCGGAGCGCGTGCCGGAGCCAGACGCGCGGCCCGAACTTGCCGAGCGTGTCGTCGAGCTGCGCCTCGAGGGCGAGGACCTCGAGCCGCTTGCTGGGCTCCTCGGGCAGCAGGCGCCGCGCATCGGGGAAGGTGCGCTCCAGGTAGAGGGCGATCTCGGTGGAGTCGGCGACGACCTTGCCGTCGTGCTCGATCACGGGGAGCCTGCGCTGGCCGGAGAGGCGGTAGATCGCGAGCTGCTCGAGGCCGGGCCGGTGCTCCACGATCCGGTACTCAAGTCCCTTGAAGTCGAGCGCTGCCCGGGCCTTCTCGGAGTAGTGACTGAGCGGGAAGCGATGGAGGACGATCGTCATCGCTCCCCGATACCATGGGCGGGCCGAGGGGCGGAGCCGTCCTGCCGAGCTCGGCCGGCTTGCCGCCGTCGTCACGCCCGTCCCGGAGCGGCGGTCACCCGCACAGGAGACGGGTCCAGATCGGCGTTTTCGGCGCGCAGGCGCACTCCGGTGCGCTGAGCACCGAAAACGCCGAGATGGGCCCGTATCCGCAGCGGGTGACCGCCGCTCAGATGACGCCGAACTTCTTGCCGACCTTCTCGAACGCCTCGAGGGCATGATCGAGGTGCTTGCGCTCGTGGGTCGCCATGTAGCTCGTGCGGAGCACCTGCTGCTTGGGCGGGACGCCGGGGGTGATGAACGGGTTGACGTAGAGCGCGTAGTCGTCGAGGAGCGACTTCCACATCATCACGGTCTTGAGGTCGTCGCGGATGTAGATGGGGATCACGGCCGTCTCGGTCTTGCCGAGCTCGAAGCCGAGCCGCTGCAGCTCGGTGCGCATGTAGGTGAAGTTCTCGCGGAGCTTCTCCTGCCGCCAGGGCTCCTCCTGCATGACGTCGAGCGCGGCCATGGCGGCGGCGACGCAGGGCGGCGCCGCGCTCGCCGCGAAGAGGAAGCTAGCGGCGAAATGCTGAATGTAATCGAGCACCTTGCGCTCGCCGACGAGCCAGCCGCCGATCGAGGCGAGCGACTTCGAGAAGGTGCCGCCGATGAGGTCGACCTCCTTGCCGAGGCCGAAGTGCGCCGCGGTGCCGCGGCCGCCCGGGCCGATGACGCCGAGGGCGTGCGCGTCGTCGACGAGGAGCCGCGCCTTGTGCTTCTTCACCACCTCGACGATCCCCGGCAGGCTCGCGATCTCGCCCTGGGCGCTGAACACACCGTCGGTGATCACGAGGGCGCCCTCGGTGTCGGCGATCTCGGAGAGCGCGCTGTCGAGCGCCGCGGGGTCGCTGTGCTTGTACCGCACCATCCGGGCGCCGGACGCCTGCGCGAGCCGCACGCCGTCGTAGATCGACGCGTGATCGTCCTTGTCGATCATCGCGACGCTGCGCTTGTTGCTGAGGAGCGCCGAGATGGTGGCGATGTTGACCTGGTAGCCCGTCGTGAAGACGAGCCCCGCCTCCTTGCCGTGGTAGGCGGCGAGCTTCTCCTCGAGCTCGTTGTGGAGGCGCATCGACCCGTTCACGAGCCGCGAGCCGGTCATGCTCGTGCCGTACTTGTCGATCGCGTTCCGCGCGGCTTCCCGCACCTTCGGGTGGGTCGTCAGCCCGAGGTAGTTGTTCGAGCCGAGCATGGTGACGGTCCGGCCCTCGAGCTGCGCCTCGGGGCCGTTGTTGAAGTCGAGCGGGCGGAAGAAGGGGTAGACCCCCATGGCGCGGGCGTTGTCCGCAGTCATGAACTTGTACGCCTTCTCGAACACGTCGCGCCCGCCGATCCGCGCCAGCGACGTCCGCGACGCCATCTGGGTCGCGAGCTGCTGCTCGGCCGCCGCCGCGACGTAGGTGCCCGCGCCGTTGGCGCCCGCGCCGTTCGCCCCGACGCCGTTCACGTGCGCGCGGGCGGAGGCGGGCGGCGCCTTGCTGCTCACGGCCTCCTCGACGGTCGACAGCCCCGCGCCGCCCACGGCGGGCCGGGGGGACGCCGCGCGGGCCGGCGCCGCCCCGTGGATGCCGGCCTCGTCGTCGAGCGCCGGGTCGATGTTCGGGAGCGCGTGCCCGTTCAGCAGGATGTCCCACGCCTCCGCGGCCCGCTCCCCGGCGGCGCGCAGGCGGTTCTTCGCATCCATGACCCCGGTGGCGAGCCGCATCACGCGATCGTTGCTGACGACACGGACGACCCTGCCCGACGAGGCGAGCTTCTTTGCTTGGTCGACCAGACGATCCTTCATGCTCATGCCCTGGCTCCTCACGCGATCGTGTTAAGGGATGCGGTACTGCCTGCGAAAGCCGCGCCGGCGTGTCGCGCCGGGCCGCGCACGGCCCAGCTCGCACCCGGTGCGCGTCGCCGCTAAAGCAGCCTGCGCGACCTGCGTCAACTGGCACAGCCTCGCCGGGCAGACCTCCACGCGATCGCCGCGCAGCGCCATCACCGCGACCGCGCATCCCGCGTCGCGCAGCTGGCTTCGCGCGGTGCGGGGCCACCTTCGCAGAGCCCGCCCGCGCGCCGCACAGCGCGCCCCGCACAGCGCGCGCCCTGGCCCAGCTCCCCGCAGATGGGCGCACCGCGGCATCGGTCGAGGCGCAACTCGTTGCGGAGTGATGCGCGCCGGTGTAGGAAAAGTTTTCAGGGTCTATGCGCCGTGTCCTAGTCGTTGACGACGAAGAAAACCTGCGCCTCGTGGTGCGCACCTTCCTCAAGCGGGACGGCTATGAGGTCGAGGCGGTCTCGAGCGGCGAGGAGGCGCTCGCGATGGTCGAGACGTTCGGGCCCGATGTCATCCTCACCGACGTCCGGATGCCCAGGATGGGCGGGCTCGACCTCCTGGCGACGCTGAAGGCCAAGGGGAACGAGGCCACGGTCATCGTGATGAGCGCGTACGGCAACGTCGACCTCGCGATCGAGGCGATGAAGGCGGGCGCTTACGACTACATCCAGAAGCCGTTCAAGGCCGAGGAGGTGCTGCTCACGCTCCGCAAGGCCGAGGAGCGGGAGGCGCTCCGCCGCGAGAACCGCGCCCTGCGCCAGGAGATCCGGCGGGAGAACTTCTTCGAGGAGATCCTCGCGAAGAGCCCGCCGATGCAGGCGATCTTCAAGACGATCGCGAAGGTGGCCGAGTACAAGACCACGGCGCTCATCACGGGCGAGAGCGGCGTCGGCAAGGAGCTCGTGGCCCGGGCGATCCACCGGCGGTCCGGCCGGCGCGGCGGGCCGTTCGTGGCGGTCAACTGCGGCGCCATCCCGGAGAGCCTCCTGGAGAGCGAGCTCTTCGGGTACAAGCGGGGCGCGTTCACCGACGCGATGAACGACAGGGCGGGGCTGTTCGAGCAGGCGAACCACGGCACGCTGCTGCTCGACGAGATCGGCGAGCTGCCGCTGTCGCTGCAGGTGAAGCTGCTCCGGGTGCTCCAGGAGGAGACGATCCGCCGCCTGGGGGACAACCGGGACATCAAGGTCGACGTCCGCATCCTCGCGGCGACCCACCGCGACCTCTCGGCCGAGACGCAGGCCGGCCGGTTCCGCGAGGACCTGTTCTACCGGA
Source organism: Sorangium sp. So ce321 (assembly GCF_051530195.1). Lineage (NCBI taxonomy): Bacteria > Pseudomonadati > Myxococcota > Polyangiales > Polyangiaceae > Sorangium > Sorangium sp. So ce321. The sequence goes on from NZ_CP150329.1 coordinate 4,487,337, forward strand.
TCAACGTGCTGCCGATCGCGATCCCGCCGCTCCGGGAGCGGCGCGAGGACATCCCGATCCTCCTCGACCACTTCCTCGCGAGGAACAACGCGCGCTTTGCCATGAACATCCGCGGCTTCGAGCCCGAGGCGCGCCGGCTGCTCCTGGAGTACCGGTGGCCCGGGAACGTCCGGGAGCTGGAGAACACCGTCGAGCGCGCGATGGTGCTCTGCGAGGGCGAGCGGATCGGCGAGGCCGATCTGCCGGAGCGCATCCGCGAGGCGCGCGACCCGATCCAGATGCAGCTGACGAGCGGCGAGCTGTCGATCAAGAAGACGTCGCGCGTGATCGAGGAGATCCTCATCCGGCGCGCGCTCCAGAAGACCAAGGGCAACCGGACCAAGGCGGCCGAGGTGCTCGAGATCAGCCATCGTGCGCTGCTCTACAAGATCAAGGACTACCGGATCGATCTCTGACCGCGGCTGGGGCGTCCAGGGCACGGCGATCCGGCCGAGTCGAAGGTCGATATTTCCTCCGATGTCCGAGATGGCTGCCGCCGATGAACGGGTGACGACGTCCTCCGGCGGGCGACACGACAGGTCTCTTGCGCCCGTCGCTTCAGGGGGGTACGTCGTCGCGCTCCCCCATGAAGAAGAATTACGTTCTCGACGCGAACGTCCTGCTCCACGACCCCCACGCGATCTTCAAGTTCGAGGACAACGACGTCATCATCCCGATCTACGCGATCGAGGAGATCGACCAGTTCAAGCGGGAGGGCTCCGAGCGCGGGCGCAACGCGAGGACCATCGCCCGGCTGCTCGACGAGGTCCGCGGCGCCGGGACGCTCGCGACGGGCGTGCTCCTCGAGAGCGGCGGCACGCTGCGGATCGCGATCCCGGAGCGGCGGCCGGAGCTGCTCGTGGGGCTGGAGTCGGGCTCGCAGGACAGCGCCATCCTGCAGACGGCGATCGACATCCGCGACCGGCACAAGGATCGGCCGACCATCTTCGTGACGATGGACACGAACCTGCGGATCCGGGCCGACGCGCTCCGGATCCCGGCGGAGACGTACGAGAACCAGCGGGTGAACGACCCGGCCATCGAGCAGTCGGTGGTGGAGCTCGAGGTGCCCGGCGCCGAGGTCGACGCGTTCTTCCAGAACGGCTTCCTCGCCGGCGCCAACCTCGCGGAATTGCTGCCGAATTCGGCGGTGCTCCTCCGCGACGCGGGGGCGCCGAGCCACACGGCGCTCGGCCGCTTCGACGCGGCGCGCGGGCAGATCGTCGCGCTGCGCGTCGGGCGGGAGGGGGTGATGGGGGTCCGGCCGCGGAACAAGGAGCAGGCCTTCGCGCTCGACCTCCTGCTCGACGATTCGGTCCGGCTGATCACGCTGATCGGCAAGGCGGGGACGGGCAAGACGCTCCTGGCGCTCGCGGCGGCGCTCAAGCGCACGACGGAGGACAACGCGTACAGCCGGCTGCTCGTGAGCCGGCCGATCATGCCGCTCGGGCGCGATCTGGGCTTCCTTCCGGGCGACGTGGACGAGAAGCTGAACCCGTGGATGCAGCCGATCTTCGACAACCTCGAGTTCCTCTTCTCGAACGGCGGCGCGAAGCCGGGGCGCGACGCGCGCGGCTTCGTGGAGCTCCTGGAGAGCGGGCGGATCCAGGTCGAGCCGCTGACGTACATCCGCGGGCGCAGCCTGCCGCACCAGTACCTCATCGTGGACGAGGCGCAGAACCTCACCCCGCACGAGGTGAAGACGATCATCACCCGGTGCGGCGAGGGGACGAAGATCGTGCTGACCGGCGATCCGCAGCAGATCGACAACCCGTACGTGGACCACGCGTCGAACGGCCTGCTGGTGGTGGCGGAGCGGTTCAAGCGCGAGCGCATCGCGGGGCACGTGGTGCTCGCGAAGGGCGAGCGCAGCGAGCTCGCGGAGCTCGCGGCGAACCTGCTCTGAGGCGGGCAGCGCCGGGGGCGCGGCGCGATCGTGGGGCGAGCGAGGGCGGGGCGAGCGAGGGCGGGGCGAGCGGGGGTGAAGCGCGAGGGAAGGGAGCGGAGGGCCGTGGCGCGGCGTCCTCGAGCTAGATCGGCAGAGCAGGCGGTGCCGCCGGCCTGGGTGCCGGACGCGGATCGGCTCCTCGGCGCCGCGGCGCGGCGGATCCGCGTGGTCGGCGCGAGCACGCCGGTGAACCTGGTCGAGGAGCTCGCGCGGGTCGCCGCTGCGTGGGGGCGGGGGGGCGCCGAGCTCCCGCGCTTCGCCTACGCGCCGGCGCAGGATCACAGCGAGCTCCGGAGAGCGATGGAGACGGCCGCCGAGCGGCTCGGGGGGCAGGGAGAGCTCGGCGCCGTGTACGCCGGGCGCGCGCGAGAGCTCGCGGCGGAGGCCGCGATCTGCGAGGCCGCGGGTGGGGCGGGGTGCTGGGCCGCGGCGCGCCATCGCTACGCCGCGCGCGACGCGTTCGACGAGGAGGCGGACGCGCTCGCCGCGACCTGGGTCGAGGAGGCGGCTGGCGCGGCGGCGAGCGAGGAGGCGCGGGTGCGGAGCGATGACGCGCGGTCGCCCGGGTCGCTCGTGTCGCGGATGCGGCGCGAGATCGGGGTGCGGCGCTTGCCGCTCCGGGTGGTGATCGCCGACATCGCGCCGCTCGCCGCGACGGGCGACGGGGTGATCCAGGTCGCGAGGGGGCGCATGCTGACGCGCGACGACGTGGAGCGCACGGTGCTCCACGAGATCGAGGGGCACGCGGCGCCGGGGGTGCGCGCCGCGGGGCTCCCGCTCGGGATCTTTCTGATCGGGACGGCGCACGGCGGCGACGATCAGGAGGGCTGGGCGCTCGCGCGCGAGCGCGCCGCGGGCTACCTGGTCGGCGCGCGCCGGACCGAGCTCGGGCTGCGCCACCTGGCTGCGCGGAGCGTCGAGCGCGGCGCCGGCTTCGTCGAGACCGCGCGGCTGCTCGAGGCGCGCGGGGTGAGCTCGACCGGGGACGCCCTGCGCATCGCGGCGCGGGTCCACCGGGGCGGCGGCCTGGCGCGGGAGGTGGTCTACCTGCCGGCGCTGCTGCGTGTCGAGGCGCTGCTCCTGGCGCAGCCGGCGCTCGGCCAGGTGCTCGCCTCGGGCAGGGTCTCCGTGAGCGCGGCAGCATCGCTCTCGTCCTGGGCGGGGGTGAGCTGACTGACCCAGGTTGAGGTGCCCGACCCAGGTTGAGGCGCCCGACCCGGGTTGAGGTGCCCGACCCAGGTTGAGGTGCTCGCAGGTTGAAGTGCCCGCAGGTTGAGGCGCCCGACCCAGGTTGAGGCGCCCGACCCAGGTTGAGGCGCCCGACCCAGGTTGAGGCGCCCGACCCGGGTTGAGGTGCCCGACCCAGGTTGAGGTGCCCGCAGGTTGAAGTGCCCGCAGGTTGAGGCGCCCGACCCAGGTTGAGGCGCCCGACCCAGGTTGAGGTGCCCGACCCAGGTTGAGGTGCCCGACCCAGGTTGAGGCGCCCGACCCAGGTTGAGGGGAGCCGGCCGAGGGGAGCCGGGGAGCCGGCCGACCGAAGTTGGCAGAGCAGCAGCCGTCCCAGGTTGAACGGGACCGCAGGTGGGGGAGCCGACCGTGGGTGCAGTGAGCTGCGGTGAGCTGGCGATCGTGGTTGCCTGGTTCGAACGGGAGGATGGGAAACCCGAAACAAAATTCCGGCCATCCCCTGAACTTCACACCTTCCCGTCGAGCCCATCCGGTGAAATGGAGGACCACCGGTTCGTGAGAGGAGCGAAAGGAGGTCGCGTGAAGGGAAGGATCACTTCAGCCGTGCGAGCGCGGCACGGAACGCGCTTGTCGTGTCCGTCAGAAAGCAGGCCGTCCCGCGCGCGGGGGCGCGATCCGGTCGACAGCGCGCCGCGGAGCCGGCTCCCGGAGGGCGCGGCGCGGTGGGGTCAACGGGCGGAGGGGGACATGAGCTCGAAGAAGGCCATGGAGAGGAGGCCCAGACGGGCGCCGCGGGGCGGTGAGGCCCCCACGGTGGTCCTCAAGGACGACCTTCACGTCGTCGACCTGGGCGCCGGCGTGATGCTCGATGTGTTCATCAACGTCGAGGGCCGGCTCACGACATTCGTCAGCCTGGACGGCCAGCTCATCGCGGAGCTCCGCGTCGCGGGTCACGCCTGAACGAAGACCACGCCGCGCCGCGCAGGGTGGCGCGGAGACGGGGCGAGCGCCTCGAACATTCCCCCGCGCCTCCGCGCCTCTCCTGGTGTGCCCCCGGACAGATCCAGCGACCGACCGCGCCCGCGCGCTCCTCCGGCGCTCACGGGCCGGAGAACTCCCTCACGACGCGGAGGATGCCCTCCCCGTAGCTCGAGATCTTCGCCTGCCCCATGCCCCGCGCGAGCGCGAGGTCGTCGAGCGACGCGGGCCGGATCCGCGCGATATCGCGGAGCGTCCGGTCGTGCGCGATGACGTAAGCGGGCAGCGATTTCTCCTTGGCGAGCGCGGCCCTGTGGGCGCGGAGCGCCTCGAACAGCGGCACGTCCTGCTCCTCGAGCTCGGCGCCGGGCTCCGCCCGCGCTCCCGACGAGGCTCCCCCCGCGGCCGCCAGGGCGGCGCGCGCCGGCGCGGAGGGCGCGGCGGCCGTCGTCCCCGAGGACCGCACGGCGGCCGCGGGGCCTGGCGCCGCACGGCGCAGCGGCCTCCGGCGCGCGGCGGGGAGCGGCAGCCGCACCCGCGTGGGCACCTCGCCGCGCATCACGCGCCAGCCCGCCGGCGTGACGAGGGGGACGGGGAACTCGCCGGTGGTGAGATCGATCCACGCGTTGGCGAGCAGGACGCGCAGGATCGACATGGCCTCGTCGTGGCTCTTCCCGTCGAGGACGCCGAAGGTGGAGAGCCGGTCGAGCCCCATGCGGCGGACGCGCTCGTTCGACTCGCCGACGAGCATCGACGCGATCGCCTGCATCCCGGCGCCGCCCTTCGCCCGGGCGACGCCGGCCAGCGCGCGGCGCACGAGGTCGTTGTCGCGGGCGAGCGCGGCCGGGTCGCTCGCCTCGAGCGCGTCCACCTCGAGGCAGACATCGCAGTGGCCGCAGCCGCCGAGCGACTCGGCCTCGTCCCCGAAGTAGCGGAGGATGAAGTCGTGCCGGCACGTCGCGGCGTCGACGTAGCGGAGCAGCTCGCGGAAGAGCCCCCACGCGCGCGCGGCGTCGTCGACGTTCGCCTCGACGCCCCCCTCGCCGAGCTGGCAGAGCCGGCGGCGCAGCGCGATGTCCGCGGGCGCGAACAGCAGCAGGCCTCGGGCCGGGTCGCCGTCGCGGCCGGCGCGCCCGACCTCCTGGTAGTAGGCCTCGATCGACGACGGCGGCTGGGCGTGCACGACCAGGCGGACGTCGGGGCGGTCGATCCCCATCCCGAAGGCGTTCGTCGCCACGACAACGGAGAGGCTGCGGTCGGCGAAGCCGGCAGACAGGCGGGCGCGCGACTCGGGGGCGAGGCCGGCGTGGTACGCCTCCGCGTTCCAGCCGGCGTCGCGGAGCGCTTCGGCGAGGCGCTCCGCTCCCTTGCGGGTCGCGGCGTAGACGATGCCTGCGCCGCGCGGCCGCCCGGGATCGCCGAGGGCGTCCAGCAGCGCGCGCGCCGTGCGGCGCCCGGCCTCGCGCGGGCCGTCCACCGCCGAGACCTGCAGGTGGAGGTTGGGCCGGGCGAAGCCGCGCAGGATGACCTTGGGCGGAGGATCTTCGGACCCGCGCCCTTCCTCGACCTCGCCGACGGCGTCTCCATCGGCGTCGGACGAGGGCAGCGGCCAGCCGAGCCGGCGGATGATCTCGTCGCGCGCGTCGGGGGTCGCGGTCGCGGTGCAGGCGAGGACCCGGGGTGGGCGGAGGCGCGCGAGGGCGGCGCCGATGCGCAGGTAGTCGGGCCGGAAGTCGTGACCCCACTGGACGATGCAGTGCGCCTCGTCGACGGCGACGAGCGAGAGCCGGCTCGCGGCGAGCGCCTCGACGAAGCCGTCGAGGGCGAGGCGCTCGGGCGCGGCGTAGACGAGCTTGTACTCGCCGCGGCGCAGGGCGGCGAGGCGCCGGCCGTTCTCCTCGCGCGAGAGGCTGGACGCGACGAACGTGGCGGGGATGCCCCGCGCATCGAGCGCGCGCACCTGATCTTCCATCAGGGAGATGAGCGGGCTCAGGACGAGCGTCGTGCCGGGCAGGGCGACGGCCGGGAGCTGGTAGCAGAGCGATTTGCCGCCGCCTGTCGGCGCGACGACGAGGACGCGGCCAGCGCCCCCGAGCAGGGCGTCGATCGCCTCGCGCTGCCACGGCCGGAACGCGGCGATGCCGAAGCGATCCGCGAGCACGGCGTCGATCGATGGCGGTGAGCTCTCGGGGGGGCGCAGCAAGGAGGGGGCGAGGCGCTCGGTCAGGATCGACAAGGGGGGCTCCGCGAAGACCATGACGGCGGCCTCGAGCGAGCGCCGTGCCCGCCGCGAGCCCTAGCACTTCCGCGCTCTTGCGTCGCGCCGGCGGTGGCGGCGCCATGGCGGCGCCGCCACCGCCGGCGTGGGCGTCCCGGGGCGGCGCGGCCCGGCCCCCTCCTCGTCGGGGCCGGCCGGAGGGTTGTGTCCGGCCCGCGGGCGGCGATCAGGCCTGCACGACGCCGATGCCCTTGGCCAGCGTTTCCATGTCGTCGAAGTGATAGACGTGGCGACCGGGGCTCCCCTGGAGCGCGGCCGCGACCATCGCGCCGGCGACGGTCCTCGCGTCGATCGGGCGGTACCTGCGCAGGCCCCCCTTCATCGTGAAGCGGAGCGTCTGCGCCGCCGCGACGCCGATGGCCTCACCCCTCCTGACCTCGCCCCGCTCCCCGAGCAGCAGGCTCGGGCGCACGACGTGGACCGACGCGAAGCTCGCGGCGGAGAGCTCCTGCTCGAGCTCCCCCTTCACGCGCAGGTAGAAGCTGGTCGAGCGCGGATCGGCGCCCACGGACGAGACGAGGACGAACTGCTTCACCCCCGCCTTCTCGGCGAGCCGGGCGACGGCGATCGGGTAGCGATAGTCGATCTGGTAAAAGGCCTCTTCGGACCCGGCCTTGGCGATCGTCGTCCCGAGGGCACAGAACACGTCGGTCACCCCGGCGAACTCGGCGCCGTCCAGCTTGTCGAAGTCGACGATGCGCTGGGAGAGCCGCGGATCCTCGATCGGGGCTGGGCGGCGCAGCAGGGCGATGACCCGCCCGTACGCGGGCTGCTGCACGAGGAGGCGCAAGCAATGGCCGCCGACGAGTCCTGTTCCTCCCACGATGAGAGCTGTCTTGTCGACCGTCATGAGCTCCATGTCCCTGCGGAATCACCCGCGGAGCGCGCCACCGCGGAGATCCACAGCCGTACCGCGCAGCGTAACCGAAGCATCGCCCGATCGATAGCGGCCGTCCGCGCGCGGCGCGAGCGGGCGGGCTGAGCTGGGCTCCCACGCCTCCTTTCCTCGTGCGCGCGGACTCTACATTGTCCGTGGTTCACCGCGCGCTTTGCGCGTGGTTCACCGCGCGCTTTGAGCGCGGGGGGCGTGCAGCCGGGACGGCAGAGCCATCGCGCGCTGCAGAGCGCAGGGGCGGCGCGCCGCGCGGCTCACGCGGGCGCGGCGCTGGCCTTGTGCGAGATCTTCGTACGCTGGGCGTGGAGCGCCTTGACGGCCATCGGGATGACCTGCTCCCGATGCTTGGGAACCATGTTGTGCGGCAGCTGCTCGACGGGCCACCAGGTGCCCGTGGCCGGGACCTCGGCGAGCTTCGCCTGGTGGAGCCGGGACAGCATCCAGCCGCGCGCGGCGGCCGAGAAGTAATCCCCGATGAACGTGAAGTCGGAGATCGCCATCCCGACCCGATCGAGGACGTGCTCGGGCTGCTCGCCCGGCGACAGCACGCTCCCGGGGCAGCCCCACGCTCCGGGCTCCGACTCCGACGCTCCGCGCTGGGTCAGGAGCACCTCGAGGGCGCCGGAGTCCGCGTTCTTCCGGAGGCACACGGCGTCCGCGGCGAGGTGGATCGGGAGCCTGGAAATAGCGTTGATGAGCGAGCTGCCGATCGGCTCCCGCGGGTCTACATACCCGAGCAGCCAGCCGGCCATGGATCTGATGAGCCTCATCGGTCCACCCTCCCCGCGGGCATGAGGTGGGGCCGCTGGCTCATCGCCGCGCGCCGCGTGCTCCGGCGAGGGCGCGGGCGCTGTTCAGGGCTGGACATCGTGCCAGAGCCGGTCTTCGTGCCGCTCTCCGAGCGGCACGGTTCGGTCGATGGGATCACGTATCGAGTTGGGTCTAGCATAGGGTGTTGCGTTGGGTGCGTTGTGCGTTGTCGCGTCACGGGGAGCAGGCTCAGATCTTCATGCCGATCCTCCTGGTATGTCGGACCACTCCGACGACGTTGAGGAGCGTACAATAGGCTCTGTTTCATTGTCGTTTCATTCGTGCAGCCCGGACGTGAATCATCAACTTGCGTTGTTGCTCGCGTGTTTCGCGAGCTCCTGACGCAGGTGTTCGGGCGTGGTGGGCGAGAGTCGTTGATGCCCCGGACCGGGCGAGCGCACATGGGCTCGCCGGGCGGCCGGTGTCATCGGGGTGTCAGCCGGGCAGCTGTCGGATCTTCGGTGCCGGCCGGCCGGGCTCGTCGCCCTCGGTCACCTCCGCCTCCACGTCGATGACCTGGCCGGCCGCCGGCTGTCCTCGGGACGCGCCGGCGCGGTCGCCGAACGGCTCGCCGCCGAAATCGATGACGCGCATGCTGAAGAAAGCGCCGGGGCCCGGGCCCTGTCCGCCGAAGCCGGCGGCGCTCGCCGCGACCACCCGCCGCTCGAGCCGCTCGCGCACCACCGCGGCGATCCGGCGGCGCGTGGGCGGGAACAGGAGCAGCAGACCCGCCACATCGGTCAGCACGCCCGGCGTGATGAGCAGCGCCGCGCCGAGGAGCACGAGCAGCCCCCCCGTGAGCCCCTCGTCCGGGATGCGTCCCTCGGTCATCGCGCCCCGCCAGGCGGCGAGCACCTTGAGCCCCTCGCGCTTGCCGAGCGCCGCCCCGAGGACCGCTGTTCCGAGCGCGATCGCCACGGTGGGCCAGAAGCCGATGACATCGCCGATCGAGAGAAGCAGCCAGAGCTCCACGATCGGAACCACCGAGAAGAGCAGGATGAGCTTGCCCATGACCCCCGTCTAGCGCCGCCCGCCGCGCGGCGCACGTGGCGCCGGCGGTCGCCGTCGCGCCACGCCGCCGCGCCGCGGCCCCACCGCCCGCCGGCCTTCTCGCGGTCGGCCGCTCTGTCGCGGATCCCGCGCCCGGAGTACCGGCCGCCGTGAGAGTGCGCTAAGACCGCCTGTCCCGGAGAAATCCATGACGACTGTCCCCGTGGAGCAGGAAAAAGTGGAGGCGTGCCGCGCGTTTGCCTCGGACATCGCCGACGAGGTGCAGCGCTTCATCGACCGCCACACCACGGTGGGGGTCGAGCGCACCGTGGCCCGCGCCTACGGCGTGGTCGGCGCGGACGCCGAGGGGACGCCGCTCGTGAACGCGCTCGTCGATCGCATCCACAAGGCGGGGCAGGCGGGCCGCGGCGTGGCGTACCACCTCGGCCGGGCGCTGTGCGAGGGCGCCGCGTCGGTGCAGGAGGCGGCCGAGATGCTGGCGTTCAGCGAGGCGGCCGAGCTCGGTCCGGGCCCGTCCGTGGGCGAGGCGCGCGGCGCCCTCGAGGCGGCGACGCGGGAGGCGATCGCCCGCATCGACAGGGCCCGTGACGAGCGCGAGGCCAACAAGGCGGCGCACCGGGTCGGCGTCGCGCCGCTCAAGTACGTCATCGTCGCGACCGGCAACATCTACGACGACGCCGTGCAGGCCAAGGCCGCCGGCTTCGCTGGCGCCGACATCGTCGCCGTGATCCGCGCGACGGCGCAGTCCCTCCTCGACTACGTCCCCGAGGGGCCGACCACCGAGGGGTATGGCGGCACGTACGCGACCCAGGAGAACTTCAGGATCATCCGCCGCGCCGCCGACGAGGCGACCCGCGATACAGGCACCTACCTCGCGCAGACGAACTACTCGTCCGGCCTGTGCATGAGCGAGATCGCCTGGATGGCGGCGGTCGAGCGGCTCGACATGCTGCTCAACGACGCGATGTACGGGATCCTGTTCCGCGACATCAACATGCAGCGGACGTTCATCGATCAGTACTTCTCCCGCAGGATCATCGCGAGGAGCGGGATCGTCATCAACACGGGAGAAGACAACTACCTCACGACCGCCGACGCGGTCGAGATGGCCCACACGGTGCTCGCGTCGCAGTTCATCAACGAGGCGTTCGCCAGGCGCGCGGGCCTCCGCGAGGAGCAGATGGGCCTCGGCCACGCCTTCGAGATCAACCCCTGGCTCGAGGACAGCCTCCTGTTCGAGCTCGCCCAGGCCCAGCTCGTCCGGCAGATCTTCGATCGCCACCCGATCAAGTGGATGCCGCCCACCAAGTTCAAGACAGGCGACATCTTCCACAGCCACGTCCACGACGCGATGTTCAACCTGGTCGGGATCACGACGGGCCAGTCGATCGAGCTGCTCGGGATGTTCAGCGAGGCGGTCCACACACCGCTCCTCATGGATCGGTATCTCGCGCTGAAGAGCGCCCGCTACATCTTCACGGCGGCGCGGCACCTCGGCGACGAGATCCAGTGGAAGCCGGGCGGCATCGTCGAGTCGCGCGCCCGCGAGGTCCTCGACAAGGCGCACGCGCTCTTGCGCGAGGTCGAGCGGGAGACCCTCTGGGACGCGATCGGCCGCGGGGCGTTCGGCGACGTGAAGCGGACGCGCACAGGAGGGAAGGGGTACTCGGGGGTCGTGGTCCGGCACCCGGAGTACCTGAACCCGATCCTCGAGGTGCTGGAGCGGTCGTAGACCGCCCGCCTTGTCTGCGCGGAGGAGCCAGAACAACGGGAACGGAAGGAAACCCGCCAGTCGCGGGAGTCGCGGGAGTCGCGGGAGTCGCGGGACGCGCCGGGCGGCAGGAGTCGCCAGGAAGCGAGATCTCTGGTGCTCCAGGCCGTCCTGGTGGATTGTCTCTCTCTTCCGAGCGCCGCGCTGGATGGGCGCTTGTACAAGCGCCGGGCGCGAACCGCTCTCGAAAGCCAACTCACTGAGTTCTTCGAAAGACGTTCTTCCAGGGCTCGTAGGGAGCGCGCCTCTGCGCGCCCCCTCGATCATGCGATGGCGCTGGCCACGCGAGGCCGCCAGGCGCTACTGTCTATGGGGTATCGGCGCCTTCCCCTGGAGACAGAGGTGAGCATGACACAGCGAAACATCCTGCGTGCATATGGCGATCGCGAGGGCGACGGGATGGTCCAGATGTCGTTCACGCTGCGCGTCCTGCCGGGCGACCGCGCGCGAGAGGCGGCGAAGCGCTTCGCCGAGGCGCACGGCTTGCGCGAGCCGCTGGTCACGGCCATGGAGCAGGCGAGCCGGGAGCACACCTACTTCGTCGTCTACGGACACTCCCAGCACGGGGTGGACATCTCGGACATCGAGGTCGATGAGCTCGCCGCCCAGCCGCTCACGCGCGACCAGATCGAGGCGCAGGCGAAGAAGCTCGGCCGCAAGATCGTCGTGGTCGGCGCCTGCACCGGCAGCGACGCGCACACTGTGGGCATCGACGCGATCCTGAACTACAAGGGATTCGCCGGAGAGAAGGGCCTCGAGAGCTTCAAGTGCTTCGACGCCCACAACCTCGGCGCCCAGGTCGAGAACGCCGAGCTGTGCGAGAAGGCCAAGGCGCTCGGCGCCGACGCCATCCTCGTCTCTCAGGTGATCACGCAGCGGAACTGCCACAAGGAGAACGCGGCGGCGCTCGTCGAGATGGCGACGCGGCAGGGCTTCCGGGACAAGGTGATCCTGCTGCTGGGCGGCCCGCGCATCGATCACAACCTCGCCGTCGAGCTCGGCTTCGATGCCGGCTTCGGCCCGGGCACGAAGCCGATCACGGTGGCGTCGTTCCTTGTCGAGCGGCTCGTGGGCAGGGCGTAGCGGTCAGGCGACGAGCAGGTGGTAGGCGGCCGAGAGCTCGGCGAAGCGCGCGGTGCGCTGGGCGTGCTCGCCGGGCTGCCCGGCGCCGCGGTCGGGGTGCAGGACCGCGGCCATGCGGCGGAAGGCGCGGCGGATCTCGGCCTCGGTCGCGCCCTCGCGCAGGCCGAGCACCTCGAGCGCGCGGCGGCGCGGCTCGTCCATGCGGGCGGCCCGCGGCGCGCCCGTCGAGGCGCCGCGCGGCGGCGCGCCCGTCGAGGCGCCGCGGGCGGCGCCCGCGCTCGCGACGCGCCGGTGGCGATCCCGCGCGCGCGGGCGGCCGTGGAGGAAGTCGCTCGGCGGGAGCGGGCCTGTCTGCCGCAGCGCCCCGGCGAGCGGCCTCGCGGTGTGGAAGCAGATGGTCGCCTCCTCGATGGCGAAGAGCGCCTCGAGGCGGGCGCGGAGCTGGATCCGGAGCGCGCGCTCGACCGCGCTCTCCGGGATGAGCCCGGCGGCCACGAGCACCTCGCCGGTCCGGCGCCCCCGGTGCGCCGCGACGAGCGACGCGAGCCGCTGGATCGACGGCCCGGGCGCGGAGCCGTCCTGCGCGAGGATCTCGCCGAGGCGGGGCACCCGCAGCGGCGTCTCGACGGCCGTCACGAGGCCGGAGAAGAGCTGGATCCGGTGCTGGCGGCCGGGCACCGTGGAGCCGCTCGGCGTCCGGAGCTCGCAGAGCTCGAGGAGCCCGGTCGTCTTCTCACGGTGCAGCGCGCCGAGCAGGTCTCCCAGGGTCGACGTGGAGAGGCGGCTGGGCAGTTGCATCGAACGCGGCGTTAGCACCGCCGCCCGCGATCGGGCAAAGAAGCCGCGTCGGGCTCGGCGCGCCGACGCGTCGGGCTCGGCCCGCGGCGTGGACGGGACTGGTAGGGCCCGCTCGCGCGCACGATGGCGGAATTGCGCGCACGAATGTGCGCCCTCGCCGAGGCCCGGTGTGCGAAGCTCCGCGCGAAAACGGCCCGGCGCACCGCGCCGGCGCGCGGATCAGGAGGAATCTGCGATGGGCTTGCTCGACGGAAAGGTCGCGATCATCACGGGGGCCGGCGGCGGGATCGGACGCGAGGAGGCGCTGCTCTTCGCCCGCGAGGGCGCGAAGGTCGTCGTCAACGATCTCGGCGGCGCGCGCGACGGGTCGGGCTCGAGCGACGCGATGGCGGCCCAGGTCGCGGAGGAGATCCGGGCCGCGGGCGGGCAGGCCGCGCCGAGCTTCGACAGCGTGACCACCCCCGAGGGGGCGGCGAGGATCGTGAAGGCGGCGGTCGACGCGTTCGGCAGGGTCGACATCCTGGTCAACAACGCGGGAATCCTCCGCGACAAGACGCTCCTCAAGATGGATGAGGGGATGTGGGACGCGGTCGTCGCCGTTCACCTGAAGGGCACGTTCCTGTGCACGCAGGCCGCCGCGAAGCAGATGATCGCGCAGGGCGGGGGAGGGCGGATCGTCAACACAACGAGCGTCTCGGGGATGCTCGGCAACTTCGGACAGGCCAACTACGCCGCTGCCAAGGCCGGCATCTACGGCCTCACGCGCACCGCCGCGATCGAGCTGCAGAAGCAACGGATCACGGTCAACGCGGTCGCGCCGATCGCCAAGACGCGCATGACGGAGGATCTGCCCATGTTCCAGTCCGCCGGCGACACGCTCACGCCGGCGCACGTGGCGCCCGCGGCGCTGTTCCTCGCGTCCGACCTGTGCGCCGACCGGACCGGCAACGTCCTCGCCGTCGCCGGCGCGCAGATGTACATTTACAAGGTCGTCCAGAGCCCCGGGAAGTTCAAGGACGAGGGCGGCATCTGGACCGCGCAGGAGATCGCCGACCACTGGGACGCGATCAACAAGCTGTGATGGCAACGCCGGCGCGCTGGCGGGGCGGCCTCGCCGGGGCGTTGGCTGGCGGACGTGGCGGACGCGACGGACGCGAGGGGGCTTCGCGCGCGCCGACCGTTGCTGTGCTGATCCCCGGATGCTAGGTTCGACCCGCTTCCTGGGTGCGATTGGCGCATCGGCGTACTGTTCGAGCAGGTCGTTCACGCGGAGTCTGGAGGTGCCACCGGTGACCGTCGTTCGCTGCTGTTACGGCTGCGCCACGTCGCGCGGTGCGGCCTCTGCAGCGCGGGGGCGCTGAGCACCATGTCGCGCGAAGCCCACATCCCGCTCGCCCTGTGGATCTGCGCGGCGATCGTGGCGCACATGGCAGGCGGCGGCGGCGCGGTCGAGGTGGCGCAGGTCATCGAGGACCGGGCCCAGCTCCGCCAGATGGTCCACGCGGTGCGGGAGGGCCTGCGGCCGGGCGACATGACGTTCGAGGTGCTGACCGACGGCGTGGCGCCCACGCCGCCGGCCGCCCCGCTCGCACCGCCGGAGCGACCGTCGGACGCCGCGGCGGAAAGCGAGCCGGACAGGACCACGCCGCCCGATCCGCCGAAGCCCGAGCCGGCCAAGGTGGCGAAGGCCCCGCCGCCGAAGCCGGCGCCGACCCGCGAGAAGGCGCCTCCGCCCCCGCCGCCGGAGCCGCCGAAGGAAGAGGTCGTCAAGGTCGTGCCGGTCCAGCCGGCGCCCCCGCCGCCGCCGCTGCCGCCGGCGGATCGTCGGATCGCCGTTCGCCAGCACGTCCAGAAGGACCAGGAGGACAACCCCGAGGCGAACCGGATCGCGGACGACGCCAACAAGGTCGCCGAGGAGACCATGGCGCAGATCCGGTCGAAGGATCAGGACGATCCCGAGCCGACGCCCGGCACCCCGTCGGGCCCGATGGGTCCGAAGGACAAGGTCGGCGACAGCGACCACGATCACAACGGCCACAGCGAGGAGCGGGCTGGCAACGAGAAGCACGCGCCCGGTGAGAAGAACCCCGAGAGCGAGAGCGCGGAGCACCACAGCCCGGCGTCTCCGGCGCAGGCCCCCGCTCGGTCGGCGCCGCCCGCGAGCGTGCCGGGAGCGAGCGGCGGCGGCCGCGTCGCGCAGGCGCCTCCCGCCCTGCCGGCGCCAGAGAAGGGCGCCGCCGGCGGCTCGGGCCCGGCGTCCCCCGAGGTCGTCGACAGCGCGCAAGGCGGCTACACGCTGAACCCGGCGAACCCGGGCGGCGACGGCAAGAGCCGGGTCGCGGGCAAGAAGGCCACGCCGCAGCCCTACCAGAGCCCGGTCCGCGTCGGCTCGATCGGGCTCGGCGCGCCGGGGATCCCCGGCGGGCCCAACCTCAACCTGAACATGGCCGGCGTGCAGGCGGCCGTGGGCAACGAGAAGCTCAGGGCGGAGCGGGCCTCGGACGGCGCGTCCCGCAAGAGCGCGCACCGGGGCTCGTGGGAGACGACGGACAAGTGGAAGAAGTGGCGCGCCGCGATCGAGAACTACGACCCCTCGGTCAAGCCCGGCAACCAGACCTCTCTCAACGCCGCGCGGGTGCCGTTCGCGACGTACATCAACATGATCCACAACCGGCTCCACCCGATCTTCGCGGAGGAGTTCCTGGCGTCGCTCGAGAGCTTGCCCGCCGGGCACGCGTTCAACCAGAACCGGGTGACGCACCTCGAGATCGTGCTGAACAAGGACAACGGCAGCATCGTTCGCCTCGGCGTCACGCGGCCGAGCGGGATGACGGCGTTCGACATCGTCGCGCTGAGCTCGGTGCACCGCGCGTCGCCGTTCGGAAAGGCGCCGGACGCGATCGTGTCGCCGGACGGCAACGTGTACCTGCACTGGGAGTTCCACCGGGATCCGTACGACGCGTGCTCCACCCGCAACGCCCGCCCCTTCCTGCTGAAGACGCCGTCCGATGCCGCCCCGGTCGAGCCGGCGCCGGTGCGCAGGGCGCCGCGGCCGGTGCCGGGCGACGAGAAGACCCTGACGCCGTCCGGACCGCTGCTCCCGCTCCGGCGGTAGGTCCCGGCTCTGCATCGGGACCGCGGCGATGTATCCTCGGCGTCATGCCGAAGGATTCCGACGCGGCCGTTCAAGTGACCAACGCGCGCATCGAGGCGGCGCTCGCGGATTCACCGGCGTTCACCCGGGTCGAGCCGCAGTTCTACGTCGTCCGCCAGGGGACGGCGTACGTTTACCTCCATGTCCTGTCGTGGGCGCCGGATCGCGCGCTCGTGCGGCTCGTCGCGCAGCTCGCCCGCGGCGTCGAGATGACGCCGGATCTCGCGATGAAGCTGCTCCGCCTGAACGCGCGCATCCGCTTCGGCGCGTTCGGCTACGTCGCGCAGGGCTCGTGTGTGGTCATCGTTCACACGCTCCTCGGCGGCGAGACGCTCGACGCCGAGGAGCTCCTGGTCGCCCTCCGGGATCTGTCGGTGCTCGCGGACGAGTACGACGATCGCATCGTCGAGGAGGCCGGCGGCCAGCGGATGCAGGACCTGATCGACGCCTCGGCCACCGCCGCGGTGTTCACCGATCTCGACCCCGTCCCCCGCGCCTGGGACAAGGGCTGAGCGACGGGCGCTCTTCTTCAATGCTCCTCAACATCGATCTTCCCCCCGACGGCTCTCCACCCCGCGACGGCTCTCCTTCTCCCGAAGGCCCTCCTCTCCCCGAAGAAGGCCGTCCTCCCTCTGCCGCGCCGGACCCCGCTGCCTCACCTGGCCGCGCCGCCGCGTCGGACCCCGCTGCCTCACCTGGCCGCGAGGAGGGAAGCGACGCTCCGCCCGCCGAGCAGCGGTCCTCCGCCGCCGGGCGGCCCCCGCTCGCCGGCATGGCCGTGCTCTCGCCGATCCGGGCGCTCGCCGTGCTCGCCCTGCTCGCGATGGTCCTCGGCCGCATGCTCGCGCCCGCGATGGTCGGCCTGGCGGTGGGCATCGAGCGCGCCGCCCACACGGTCGAGCTCGCGGGCGCCGGCGCATCGCAGCTCTTCGCGATCGGCGCCATCGTGATGGCGATGGCGCTGATCAGCGCGGTCGTGCGGAGCCGCGTGCCCTACGCGCTGCGGATCGCCGCGATCGTCGCGGGGAGCTTCGTGATCCTCGTCGTCCTGCACGCGACGGTGCAGCGCGTGCCCGATCTCTCCGCCGCGCTCATCGGCGTGAGCGCGGCGATCCTCGCGCTCGGCAGCGCCTGGGAGGCGCTCCGCGTCCCGTTCATGCGGCCGGTCGCGGCCGCGCTCGGGCTCGTCGGCGCTTCGGCGCTCGTGCGGCTCACCGGCGTCCTCCTGGCCGTCTGGGCGAACGAGCGCGGCTCGAAGGCGCTCGCCGGCGCGACGAGCTCGGTCGCGACCGCCGCGTTCGCGCTCGACGCGCTCGCCGTGCTCGTCGGAACGGTCGCGCTCGGCGCGGGCCGCGAGGCGCGGCCGCGCGACGCCGACCGGCAGGGGCCGCGCCTCGTGAGCCCGCTCTCGCTCGCGGCGCTCGCCTCGGCGCTGCTCGCCACGCGGGCGGCGCTCGCGGGCGCCGCGGACGACGCGTCGATGGTCGAGACGCTCTTCCGCCGCGCGCTCGACCGGCTGCTCACCCGCCCCGCGCCGGTGGTGCCGCTGTCGATGCAGCTCTTCGCCGCCGCGCTCTCGGTGGTCGTCGTCGCGCTTGCCCTCATCGCCCCGCCCCGGCTGCCGGCGCTGGGCGGCGCGCTGGCGCTGCTGCTCGTCGCGCGCAGCGCCCCCGAGGTGCCCCTCGGCGCGCTCTCGCTGGTGATCGCCGCCCTCTGCGTCGCGCTCGCCTCGCGGGACGAGCGCGGGTTCTGGGCGGCCGTGCTCGCGACCGAGCGCGAGCGCACCTCGACCGCGCTCCCGGGCGCCGGGAAACCGGACCCCACCGGGGGCGCGTCAGGTTGACGCGAGCGACGACACTCGTTAAGCACGCCCTCGCTGCGCGGAAGATCAGCGCGCGGCGTTCCACCTGCTGCCCGCCGCCTGAATGACGTGGGGGCCGTCCGGTCCCGCCGGTCCTCATCCATGCAGGCCCGGCGGGGCGCGACCCGGGCTCGCCGTAGCGCGCCTCGGGCCCGGGAGAGTCATCCATGCACGCTCGCGATCTCGTCTCGCTCTCCGCCCTCGCGCTTGCCGCGTTGACGCTCGGCGTCGGGTGTCCCGAGGAGCCCTCGCGGTCCACGGGCGCTGCGGCCACGACGGGCACGACGCCGGCTGCCTCGGCCGAGAAGCCAGGCGCGGCGTCGCAGGCGCCGCAGGCCACGGGACAGGTGGAGGCGCCGCAGGCCACGGGACAGGCGGCGGCGCCGCCAACGCCCGAAGGCAAGGGGACGATCAAGGGGGTGGTCAAGTTCACCGGCAAGCCGGTCGAGATGAAGGTCCCGACCGCGCGCAAGGACGCCCCGTTCTGCCAGGACAAGGAAGTCGCGTACAACGCTGTCCTCGTCAACGACGGCAAGCTCAAGGACACCTTCGTGCGCATCGCGGTCGGGGGCGTGCAGGGCAGCTGGAAGGCGCCTGACACGCACGCGGTGGTCGACCAGAAGGACTGCATGTATGAGCCGCGCATCCAGGGCGTGGTCTCCGACCAGCAGGTCGACATCAAGAACAGCGACCGGACGCTGCACAACGTGCACACCTACAAGGGCTCTGAGACGCTGTTCAACCAGGCGCAGCCGAGGGGCGGCGACCCGCTCACGAAGACGTGGAAGGACGGCATCATCAAGCTCACCTGCGACATCCACCCGTGGATGCGCGGCTTTGTCGTGGTGACGGATCACCCGTTCTTCGCCGTGAGCGGCGATGACGGCTCCTTCACGATCGAGAAGGTCCCTGCCGGCAAGTACAAGCTCGAGGCGTGGCACCCGCGCTATGGCCTGAAGACGGCCGAGGTCTCGGTCGCCGACGAAAAGCCCGCCCAGGTCACGTTCACGTACGCCGGCACCGAGCCTGAGCCGGCGGAGAACAAGGACGAGCTCAAGGGCCTTTGGTGAGGAGGCACCCGGCGCGCAGGGCGCGCGCGGCGGCGCCCGAGGCCGCTCGGCTGACGCGCGGAGCGAGCGGGGCAGGCGAACGGCCCGCTCCGGATCTCGCCTGCTGCAGGCGCGCGCTGTGGCGCCGCGCGCGCCGCGACCGTTGCCGAACGCTGTTTCTTCCCCTATCGCAGTCAAGCGCGAACAACTGACGATCTCGACTCCCCGAGCCGCGTTGCGCGCGCTAGTCTCCCGGCCCAGATGTTGTTCAACCCTGCCACCCGCGCTCCGACGATGATGTCGTTTTCCGACCTGGCTACCCGGCGTACAGACGTCTTCGGAGGTGTCGCGCTGGCGCTGGGCGCTCGCGCCGGACACGGCGGCGAGGTGCGCGCGTGACCATGAGCGTCGAGCAGGCCGCCGAGCGGGCCCCGGTCCCTTACGTTCGCCAGGCCGAGCCGTCCGCGAGCGACGGCGATGACGACGGCGCGCTCCCCACGAGCGCGCGCCCGCTGCTCAAGGTAGCGGCCGATCTGGTGAGCCTCACCAAGCCGCGCGTCACGCGAATGGTGGTCGCCACGATGCTCGGCGGCATGTGGGTCGCGAGCCGCTATCTCCGCTCCGGGCTGGCCGGAGAGGCCGCGATCGAGCGCGCGGCGGTTCCGGCGACACAGATCCTCCTGGCGCTGCTCGGGACGGTCCTCGTCGTGTCGGGCGCCAATGTGCTCAACATGTACATCGAGCGCGATACGGATCTCCTGATGGCGCGGACGCGGAACCGCCCCTTGCCGGCGCGGCGCCTCGCGCCCGAGATCGCGCTCTGGTTCGGGATCGCGCTCTCGGCCGCCTCGATTCCGCTGCTGTTCGTGTGGGTGAACGCGACGACGGCCGCCCTCGCCGCGCTGGCGCTGCTCAGCTACGTGCTCGTCTACACCCCGCTCAAGCGCCGGACGACGCTCGCGCTGCCGATCGGGGCGATCCCGGGCGCCATCCCCCCGCTGCTCGGGTGGACGAGCATCACCGGTCGCATCGACGCGCCCGGCTTCCTGCTCTTTGCGGTCATGTTCATCTGGCAGATCCCGCATTTCCTGGCGATCGCGACGTTCCGTCGCGAGGAGTACCAGCGCGCCGGGCTCAAGGTGCTGCCCATCGAGAAGGGAGAGCGCACAACGCGGCTCCACATCGTCGGCTACCTCGCGCTGCTCGTGTTTGCCTCGGTGCTCTTCGTGCCGCTCGGCGTCGGAGGTCCTGTCTACCTCGGCGCCGCGATCGTCCTCGGCGGCGCCTTCTTCGGTCTCGGCGCCCGCGGCCTCCTGGCGGGGGCCGGCGATCGCTGGGCCCGCAAGGTCTTCATCGCCTCCATGGTGTATCTGGTGCTCCTGTTCGCCGCGCTGATGATCGGCGCGTGAGCCGCGCCCGCCGGCTTGACTCGCCCGGTACCGGATCCTAAGCCATCGTCCGATGGCGTCCATCGAGCCGATGCGCCCAGCGAACGGCGCCCTCCCTGCTGCGGAGCCGAACGGCCCGCTGCTCCCGTCCGATCGCGGTCGCGCGCCGAGGCCCCGGAGCGGGGCGCGCGTCGCCAGGCCGCTCCTCTGGATCGCGCTCGTCTCGCTCATCGGGCTCATCGCGCTCTTCTTCGTGGGCCGCGCGGTCCGCAGCCACGCCGCGGAGCCGCCCTCGATCCGCATCCCTCTGCCGGCCTTCGCGCTGACCGATCAGCGGGGCCAGCGGTTCGGTCTGGAGCAGCTCCGGGGCCGCGTCTGGATCGCCGATTTCATCTTCACGACCTGCCCGACCGTCTGTCCCAAGCTCACGGAGCGCATGCGGGAGATCGAGCTCCGGAGCCGCGACCTCGGCGGCGCGCTGCACCTCCTGACGTTCACCGTCGACCCGGAGAACGACACGCCGGAGGTGCTCGCGGCCTATGCTGCGTCGCAGAGGCTCCCGCTCGAGCGCTGGACGCTCCTCACAGGCCCCCTCGATCAGATCGAGTCGACGATCCTCAAGGGCTTCAAGATCGCGATGGGCAAGAAGGAATCGAGCCCCGGCATCTTCAGCATCTTCCATGGCGAGCGCCTCGTGCTGGTCGACCAGGAGGGCGTGATCCGCGGCTACTACGAGGCGAACGACGAGGGGATCTCCGCGATCCTGCGCGACGCCGGTGCCCTCGTGAAGTAGCGGGGCACGCCCGGAGGCCCGTCGAGCGTCGCCCTTACGCGTCGCCCTTACGCGTCGCCCTTACGCGTCGCCCTTACGCGTCGATCGAGAGCCGCTTGATCATCTTCTGCAGTCCGAACCTGGACAGGCCCAGCAGCTTGGCGGCCTGCGTCTGGTTCCCGCGCGTGCGCTCGAGCGCCTCGCGCACGAGCTCCGTCTCCAGCGCGTCGATGCGCGCCCGGACGTTGAGGCCGAGCTCGCCGGGCGCCGCGCCGCCGCCGCCGCGCGCGATGTCCGGCGACAGGTGCTCTCGATCGATGGTCCCATCGCAGAGCACGAGCGCCCGTCGGATCTCGTTCTCCAGCTGGCGCACGTTGCCCGGCCACCCGTGAGCAGAGAGCCGATCCATGGCCCCGCGCGTGACGCGGATCGGGCCGCGGCTGTGCTTGGAGACGAGGTGCTGGACGATGAGCGGCACGTCCGTCGCCCGTTCGCGCAGCGGGGGCACCCGGATCGTGATGATGTTCAGCCGGTAGAGCAGGTCCTCGCGGAACACGCGGGCGCGGACGAGCGCCTCCAGATCGCGGTGCGTCGCGGCGATGACGCGCACGTCGACCTTGCGCGCCCGCTCCGAGCCGAGCGGCCGCACGAGGCCGTCCTCGAGGACGCGCAGCAGCTTCGTCTGCATGCCGAGGCTCATCTCGCCGATCTCGTCGAGGAACAGCGTGCCCCGATCCGCCACCTCGAAGAGCCCGGCGCGCGGCCGCTCCGCGCCCGTGAACGCGCCGCGCACGTGACCGAAGAGCGCCGACTCGAGGAGCCCCTCCGGGATCGCGCCGCAGTTCTCCGTCACGAACGGGTGCGCCGCGCGCGGGCCGTTCTGGTGGATGGCCCGCGCCACGAGCTCCTTGCCGCTGCCGGACTCGCCGCTGATGAGCACCGGCACCTCGGAGGCGGTCACGCGATCGACGAGGCGCAGCATCGCGCGGACAGGCTCGCTCTCGCCGACGATGGCGTCGTACCTGTAGCGCGTGTCCCGGCCGCCGCGCGCCCTGGCGAGCTCGAGCGCCGCCGCGTCGAGCTCGGCCTCGCGCCGCGAGAGCTCGTCGGCGAGCCGCGACGAGGCGCGCTCCGCGCGGCGGGCGGCGCGGCGCAGCTCGACCTGCGCGCGCGCGTCTGCGATCGCGAGCGCCGCGACCGACGCGATGGCGCGCGCCCACCGGAGCTCCTGCGCGCCGAACGCGCCGCGCCGCACGCGGTCGTCGAGGTAGACGACGCCGAGCGCCTCGCCGCGCGCGATGAGCGGCACCGCGAGCACGCTCCGTAGCTTCAGCGCGTGCACGCTGCGGTGCACGCTCGGCAGCTCCCCCGCCGCGTCGACGGCGATGACCGGCTCGCGCGCCTCCAGGGCGCGGCGCGCGAGCGTCTGCGACAGCTCGAGCTGCTCCGCGCCGAGCTGGGAGCGCGCCAGATTGCGCGCCGCGCGCGGGACGAGGCGCCCGTTCGGAGCGGGCAGGAGCAAGAGCCCCCGCTCGACGCCCGTCCAGAGCACGAGCGCGTCGACGACCCGGTCGAGCAGCGGCGCCAGCCGCTCGCGCTCTCCGAGCGCGCTGACGAGCGCCTCGAGATCGCGCGCCTGCTCGGGCCCGAAGCCGCTCTCCGGCAGCGCCCGCGCGCGCGCGACCCACGGCAGCGACCGGACCGCGCCCGAGAGCTCCGGCGCGGCGGGCGAGGCGGCGGAGGCGCCGGCCGAGCCCGCGTCGGCGTTGCGCCTGCAGAGCTCGCGCGCGGCCTCGGCGAGCGCCGCGAGCACCCGGTGCGCGACGTCCGTCTGCCCTGTCCTCACCGCGAGCGCGTGCGCCGCGGCGAGCGCCGGGCCGCGCGACGCGATCGGCGCGCGGGCACCCGCGAGCGCGGCGAGCGCGGCGAGCGCGCGATCGCGGACGCCGCCTTCTTCCGCCGGTCGCGCCGCGCCGCCCGGCCCGTCGCCCGCGGCGATCGCGTCGCCGACATGGTCCGCGGCGGTCGCGCCGCCGTCGCCCGCCGCGAGCGAGCGCGCCGCGCGCGCGCCCCACCAGTCGAGCCGCGCGGCCGCCGCGATCTCCGGGCTGCTCGCGAGCTCGTCGAGCTCGTCGACGCGGGCGCGATCGAGCTCGCCCGCGCCGTGGCGCAGCAGCCGCGCCGCCGCCCGGAGCGCGTCCTCCGCGGGGCCGCCCGCGAGGAGCGCCGCGGCCCGCGCCGCCGCCGCGCGCGCGTCCTCGTGCGACCCGAGCTCCGCGCTCGCGGCGCCTTCTCCGCGCGCGGCGGCCACGTCCGCGATCGCCCAGAGCGCGTAGGCCTCCGCCCTCGTGTCCCCTGCATCGCGGGCCCGCGCGATGGCGTCCTCGGCCATCCGGCAGGTCTCGTGCGCGAGGCCCGCGGTCGCGTAGGCCGCCGCGCACGCGAGCAGCGCGCGCGCCCCCTGCGCTGGCCGGCCGAGGTGCTCCCAGAGCAGCGCCGCGCGGGTCGAGGTCGCGATCGCGCCGCCGAGATCGCCGAGGTCCACCGCCGCCGCGGCCTCGCCGGTCCGGTAGGTCGCCTCCTCCACCACGGCCCCGGCGCGCACGGCGTAGTCCACCGCGGCGCTGAACGACGCGTGCGCGCGCTCCGGATCGCTCACGTGCCACGCGTAGCCGCGCACCGCCGCCATCCTCGCGAGCTCCTCGACGGAGCTCGCGAGCGCCTCGCCGCGCGCCACCTCGGCCAGCGCCCGCGCCGTGTCGCCGCGCAGCACCGCGATCAGCGCGCGCACCTCGCAGAGCGGCGCGGTGGCCGCCTCCCCGGCGAGCGCCTCGGCGGCGCCCAGCGACCCCGCGTCGATCGCGATGCGCGCGAGCACCGCGGCCGCGCGCCCGTCCGGGTCCGCGTCGGCGTCGATGGCGGCGCGGGCGCGCTCCTCGGCGAGGGCGCGATCCCCGGCGCGCCGCAGCACCTCCGCGGCGAGCGGCGCCGCCTCCTTCGCGTCGCGCACGCACGCGCGCAGCACCAGGCTCCGCGCGCGCCCGAGATCGCCGTGCAGCCGGAGCGCGTTGGCCGCGGCGACGACCAGGCAGGCGGGGGCGTCGTCGCGCTGCTCGATCGCCTCGAGCGCGAGCGGATCCGGCGGCACCCGCGCGATCGCGAGCGCGAGCTCCGCCGCCTCTGCCGCGCCGATGCGCTCCGCCCCGAGGGCGCCTGCCGCGGCGACGCCGTCCCTCGCCGCCGCTGTGCTCCGGCGCCGCGCGCCGTCCCCGAGCGCGGCCGCCTCGACGTCCGCGAACGTCCACGCCCGCGGCGGGATCCGCCGCGCCAGGGCCACGAGCGCGTCCGCGAGCGCGCGCTCCGGCGCCGACGCGATGATCCCCATCGGCCACGCCGCGGCGCTCGTCCCCACGAGCGCGGTGAGCCACCGCGCGACGCGGTCCGGGCCGAGCCGCCCGAGCCGCTGCGCCTCGCCCGGCGGTGAGCCCGCGCGCGCCGCGCCGCCCTCCGCGCCGGCGAGCGCGCGCGCTCGCTGCACCACCGCGAACGCCTCCGCGAGCCATGACGCTACGTCGTCGCGCACCCCGAGCGCGGTCTCGAGCTCGTGCCGGCGCAGGCGCAGGTACGCCGCGCGCACGCGCCGCGCGTCGCGGTCCTGCCGGTCGCGCTCCGCGCCGGGCGCCCCGGAGCGCCGCCCGGCGGACGGATGGCGCGCCTGCTGCGCGCCGGTGAGGGCGGCGCGGGCCGACTCGGTGACCCACGCCGACGACGGGCGCGCCGCGGGGCTGGGCGACAGCAGGGCCCTGCAGATCGCGTCGAGAGCCGCCCCTGCCGCGCTCTCGATCGCCACCGCGGCGCGCGCCGCGCCGATGGGGTCGGCCGCGGCCGCCACGCCGGGGAGGGCGATCTCGGTGAGCAGCGTCCCCAGCGCGAGCAGATCCCTCGCTCGCGCGTCTCCGAGCTCCGCGTCGGCGCGCGCGATGTACCGGAGCGTCGCCCCTTCGACGGAGGTCTCGTGGATCGAGCAGGCGAGCCCCAGATCGATCATCCCGATCCGCCCCTCCGGCGTCAGGATCAGGTTCTCCGGCTTGAGATCGCCGTGCGCCAGGCCGATGCCGTGGAGGTCGCCGAGCGCCTCGCCCGCGTCGCGCGCGACGGCGAGCGCGAGCGCCGCGCGCTCGCCTGGCGGCACCCCGCGCACGGCCTCGGCCACGGCCCGCCCCTCCATCCAGCGCATCGCCACGAACGCGCGCCCCTCCTCGCCGGGGGCGCCCTCCACGCGCGCGGCGCCGGCCCGCGCCGAGAGCCAGCCGACGTCGACGAGCTCTGGCAGCCGCGGCGAGAGCGCCAGGGCGGCGTGCAGCGCCTCGCGGGCCAGGGCCCGCCGCACCGCGGCGCGCTGTTCCCGGGACGCGCCGCGGTCGCGCCGCTCGATCTTGAGCGCCACCACGCCGCCGCGCTCCTGGTCGGCGGCCTTCCAGACCTCGGCCGACCCGCCGGAGCCCGCGAGCTCCAGCAGCCGGAAGCGATCTGCCAACCGAGGTGTCAGGGTTGACGATCCGAGCATCCCTGGATGCTCCTGGCCCGCGAGCCACCTGTCAACCCGGTTACGGTCCCTGGGGGCCGCCGCCGGCCCCGCCGCCGCCGGCCCCGCCGCCGCCGGCCCCGCCGCCGCCGGCCCCTCCGGCGTCGGGCGCGGCTGGCCCGCCGCCATCCGGCAGCCCGCCCGCGCAGCTCGGCGCGCCGCCGTCGGGCCGGTCGACGTCGACGGCCCCCGCGTTGCTGCACGTGTCCTCCGGGCCCTGGGCGTAGTGGTCCGCTGCGAACCGCGCGAGCGACGCCTTGTCGAGGCACGTCGCCGTGTACGTGGCGCCCCAGGCGGCGGCGGCGACCGGGGTGTCCAGCGCGCCGTCGGGCGTGATCACGACGCGCGCCTCCGGCCCTCCGGGCAGCATGAGGCACCGCGGGTCGGAGGCCGCCTCGGCGCGCACCTCCGCGAGCGTCGCCTTTATCTCCGCGCAGCCGGTCGAGGGGCACCGGTAGGCGAGGACGATCGCGCCGTGCTCGAGGTTGTGCACGTAGAGCTCCCGCGGGACCTCCGCCTCGTACCCCTTGTACTCGGCCCACAACGCCCAGTGATCGCCGCCGCTCGGTGGGTTGGTCGCGTACTGGACGGGCGTGCACGCGGGCACGTGCCGCGCGGCGGTCACGCCGATCCCCGTCCGGATGACGACCTTGCACTCGGCTTCGCCCGGGAGCGGCGGGGCGTCCGGGAAGAGGGTGACAGTCTCGGGCGACCCCGGTGAGGTCGAGGCGTCGTGCTCGTCGGGCGGGGGAGCGCTCTGACCACACCCGCACAAGGGTGCGGCGAGCACGGCAGCCGCCGCCGTGACAGTCCCGTACATCCGCGCGAAACCGCCGCGTTTCATGGCCGCAGGCTACCATGTCCGACGCGCGACGCGCGTTGCCCTGGAACGCCGGCTCTGGTGTACTTCTCCTCCAGCGTGGCGAAGCAAGAGAACGATCATCGGCAGACGCTCGTCACCTGCACCTCGATCGCGCCCCCCGCGCTCCCGGTGGAGCCTGGCACCGCGTGCCTGGTCGTGATCTACGGCACGGAGCTCGGGCGCCGGATCGCGCTCGGCACCGGGGCGATCGAGTGCGGGCGCGCGATACAGACCGATATCCCGCTCGACGACGAGGCGGTGAGCCGCCGTCATGCGCGCATCTCCTGGACGGGGATGAACTACGTAGTCCGAGATCTCGGCTCGACCAATGGCACCTACGTGAACGACGTCTCCGTCGACGAGCGCGCGCTCAAGGACGGTGACCAGGTCAAGATCGGCCGGACGATCTTCAAGTTCATCCAGGGGGGGAACGTAGAGCTCTCGTACCACGAAGAGATCTACCGCCTGATGACCTTCGACGGGCTGACGCAGGTCCACAACAAGCGCTCCTTCGAGGTGGCGCTCGAGCGAGAGGTGTCGCGGGCCTGCCGCTACCATCGCCACCTCTCGCTCATCATGTTCGACATCGATCATTTCAAGAGCATCAACGACACGCGCGGGCACCTCACGGGCGACGCGGTGCTCCGCCAGATGGCCGCGCTCGCCGCCGCGAACGTCCGCCGCGATGACGTCCTCGCGCGCGTCGGCGGGGAGGAGTTCGCGCTGCTCGTCCCGGAGATCGCCGTCGAGAGCGCGCGCCACGTCGCCGAGAAGCTGCGCACGATCGTCGCGAGCACGCCGTTCCGCTTCGACGAGGGAGAGATCGCCGTCACCGCGAGCTTCGGCGTCGCCGGCATCACGCCGGACGCGCCGGTCTCGCCGATGGAGCTCTATCGCCGCGCCGACGAGCGGCTCTACCACGCGAAGAAGGGCGGGCGGAATCGCGTGATGTGACGGCGCGCCGGCGCCCTCACGGGGCCGGCGTGGAGCAGTCGCGCGGCACGGCGCCGGCGAGGATCCACGCGGACAGGATGTCGAACCCATCCACGTACATCGTGAGGGACGGATCGCCCGGCTGCTCGGGGAAGAACCTGAACGCGGGGCCCGACTCCGGGGGCGGCATCGGCATCCCCATCACGAACGCGGCGCGCAGCCGCTCGGTCTCCTCGCGGAGCTGCTCGGCCGCCGCGCCGGTCAACGAGGGGTCGATCGCGCTCTCTCCGACGATGATCTTGTAGAGCAGGTAGCTGTTGCCCGGGTTGTTCGGGTCGATGAGCGGCATGGCCCTGCCGAAGCGCTCCGGGGTCTGCTCCGCCACGTACGCCTGCTCGCCCATCTGGGTCTGGTGCGCGGCGTGCCCGATCGCGGTCTCGTAGAGCGGCTCGACCTGGTTGAACAGCGGCGCTCCCACGTTCAGGTTCAGCCCCGCGGCCTGGTTCCCTTGGATGTGGCAGCCCACGCAGGTGAAGAGGAGCATCGCCGCGCCCTTCACGCAGGTGCCGCACAGGGGGTCGTCCGGGCACATCGCCGCGACGCACTCGAGGTCTCGCTGGCAGTAGAAGTCGCCGCTCGGCAGCCTGAACTCCGGCAGCGCCTGGGGCGGGTTCGTCGCCGCGACGGTGAACTCGATGCGCACGTTGTCGCGCAGCGGCGCGCCGTCGAACGCGCGGACGCCGGACGGCGCCGACTCGTCCGCCGGCCTGAGGACCGTGAGCGCATACCGGAGCCCCGGGACGAGCCCCGGCATGCCCTCGACCTGGCGGAGGATCACCTCCCGCTGGACGGGGTTGTACGTCGCCGAGAGGGGGATCGGGTTGACGCAGTCCGCCTGCGTCTTGACCTGCGTGGCCAGGTCCCCCGAGAGGCACACGAAGTCGGGGCCGACCGCCGCGGCGTCCACGGAGCCGGGCAGCAGGAAGCGGTCGAACTTCAGCACGATGCTCGCGGTCGACAGCACCTGGGTGGCGCCGCTCGGGTCGAGCGCGGTTCGGATGGGCTGGTAGTTCTGGTCGAGGCTGGTCGTGGCCCGCGCCTCGATCAGGTTCACCGGAGGGGCGTCGACCGGCTGGTACGAGGCCTCGCCCACATCGCAGCCCGCCGTCGGGAGGGCTGCGATGAGGCAGAAGGGGAGGGGAGCAAGGCGCGCCGCGCGGGCCGACCTGCTCAGCTTTCGGCGTAGAGCGAGAGCTGCTCGCGCACGACCTTCTCGTTCACCCCGCTCTGAATGTGCTCCTTGAGACAGTCGGCCAGCGTGATCAGCATGTCGTCGACCCCTTTCTCCTCGATGAGCTTCGACAAAAGTTGCCGTGCCTCCCGTCCGTCGTCCTCGCGGAGGAAGCCCCGCACTGTCTCCAGCGTGATTTCCCCCTGGAAATCGAGATAGAGGTTGTCGATCAGGTACTTGATCAGCTCCTTCACGCCCGTTCTCCTTGGCGTTCGCGGCGATCGTTAGGGAAGCCGCGCGCACCTCGCTATACCCGTCGCCGGAAGGCCAGGGCAAGGAATATACTGACCGATTTTGACTTTTCATTGGCAACGCTGCAGGAACGTGTCGCTCGACTGATGGCACACGAGGCAGGGGCGCGGGTTCCGGGAGAACGCCGTCTTGCACTTGCTCTCGAACCCGAGCGGATGCGGGTTCAGCCCCTGCCCGCCTGACATCCCCCGGGTCGCGTGGCAAGTCGCGCAGTCCCGCTCGGTGTGGCAGGAAACGCACGCATTCAGGTTTCGCTCTGCTTCCCAGGCGTGGTGCTTCGCGCTCCGCGGCGCGGTGGTCCACTCCGCCGGCGGCGGGTGGAAGCGGCGCCCTGCGGGTCGCGTGGCGCTCGGCGCGTCGCGCGCCACGCCCGTCCGCCGGTGGCAGTCTGCACAGAACGTCTGCTCCTGATGGCAGCTCACGCAGCGCGGATTGTCCTGTCGGGCCGCCTGCGCGTGCATCGAGAGGAAGTCGTTCGGGTGCACGTCGCGTGGACGGACCTTCCCGTCATGGCAGTCGGTGCAGTAGTTCGCGCTGTGGCACGTCCCGCAGAAGGCACTGTCGTTCGCGGCGATCTGCTTGTGACGCTCGAGCCAGTCGGGGGTGTGCCCCGCGTTGTGCAGCCACCGGGGAGGCAGCAGATCGCCCGTGGCGAACGTCGTCACGAGCCGCCCGTCGGGGCGCGTCAGGTGGCAGACGTCGCAGTCGCTCTTCGCGTCGCCCTGGGCCGCGCCGCTCATGTTGTGGCACGTGAAGCAGCCCGCCATGCGCGGCAACTGCTCGCGCGTGGCGAGCTCGAGCCGATCGACCCGGCCATGGCACTGGCTGCACTTGATGTTCCGGCCCACGTGCTTCTGGTGCGGGAAGCGGAGGTTCGCGTGCGGCAGGACGAGCGGCGCCACCTTTCCGCCGCTGCCCGCGTTCTCCCCGATGTGGCAGTAGACGCACTGCCCGTTCTCGTTCGTCCCCGCCTTCACCTGGGTGAGGTCGGAGTGATCGACGTCGTGGCAGTTGTCGCAGGTCTCGCCGGGCCTCGGCAGCAGCCGGTCCGACACCGCGTTGCTCGCGTAGGCCGCCGCGTGGCACGACTTGCACGTCTGCTTGAGCCCCTTGACGTGCTTCTTGTGGTTGAAGCGGATCGTCAGCGTCTGCGGCGGGTAGATCTCGTCGCTCGGGACCGGCGTCGCGCTCGTCCCTGGCGGCATCCACGCGAGCGGCACCTCGGCGTCGCCGGGCATCGGGTGGAGGCCCGACGTGTACCCGCCGCGCGGCGGCTTCGCGCCCGCCTCGCCCTCGCCAGCCTCGGCGTCGCCCTCCTCGGCGTCGCCCTCCTCGGCGTCGTCCGCCGTTGCCGCGCTGTCGCCCTCGGCCGCCGCTGGCGACTTCGGCTGCGCGGACGCCTCGGGGCCCACGATCGCGAGCGCCAGCGCGCCCAGGCACGCGACGATCGCGACCCACCCCGGCACGAACCGCGCCTCGTCCCGCCGCGCGCCGCGCCGGCTTTCCTGTGCTGCGTCCATACGATCCTCGCTCACGGCGCCACCCGCAGGTTCACGAGGCCGACGACCCGGAAGCGCTGGCCTACCAGCCGGTTCATGTCGTGCTCCCACTCGAGCTTGAAATCCGCGACCTCGCCCGGGCGGTACCCGGCCCCGAGGACATACCCGAACGACGTCGCGCCGCGGTCAGGTCTCAGAGGATCCTCCCAGTTGTACAGCGACACCCGCGCTCCGAGCGCGTAGCGCTGCCCGTGCAGCCGCTTCTCCCCCGACAGATCGCCGCCGGTCCGGCGCCCGCGCTCCCCGGTCTGCAGCATCCCGCGGAGCTCGACCGTCGACGTGCGCGTGCGGTAACGCCCCGCGAGGTTCGCGAGCACGTCGGTCGTGATCGTCGCGGCGCGGTTCGCCTCGTCGCGCGCGAAGTCCTTGAGATCGCTGTCGCTCGACGGATCGAGCACGGTCGTCCCCAGGCAATCGCGCTGGAGGTCTGCGGTCTCGCACTGATCGGCGCCGAACTCCTCCGGGTTCCCCTCGGCGGTCCACATCCGCGTGCCGCCCCAGGCCGCGAGATCCACCTCCCGGGTGATGTCGACCGCCACGCGGCCCGTGATCGTGGTGATCGGAGCGTGGGTGAACCAGTTCCAGATCGAGTCGGCGTCGAACGTGGGAACGAAGTAGTCGATGTCCGCGCCCAGCGTGACGCGGCTGCCCGCGTACACCTCCAGGCCGCCGTAGAACGAGCCGACGAGCTGGTTGTAGAGGTCGTACGTCACGCCGCCCTTGATCCCGCCGAGATCCGCCTTGTTGACGTCGGCGGCGTACCCGAGCCGCTCCTGCGAGATGCGCGACCCGTCGGTCGTCCGGACGCCTCCGTCCTGATCCGGAAACTGCTGGGTGATCGAGCTCCCGAGGTTGTAGACGCGCCGGTAGGTCAGCCGGCCGTGGAGGAAGCTCGGACCGGCGCTCTCCAGCGCGACGCCGAACGCCGGGGCCAGAGCGGCCTCCTGGTACGACGGGAAGTCGGCGGGGCTGTCGGGCTGCGTCCGGTCGCTGCCGAAGCCGCGGCGGCTGCCCCGCCAGACCCCCTGCCGCTCGTAGCGCGACGTCGAGAGCGGCAGGCCGCCGCGCTGCTCGAGCCCGCCGTACGCCTCGAGCTGGACGTAATAGGGGGTCGTCAGCCGGACGAGCGCGCCGTCGAACGACCACCAACCGAGCACGTCGCTCACGTACTGTCGGCCCACCCGGAAGCCGAGCCAGCCGCTGGCGACGTTCCGGCCCTCGACATACGCGTACATCAGGTCGAGCGGCGCCTCGTGGAGCCCCGGGATGAACCTGGAGCCGCCCGCGACGCTGTAGTCGGTCTCGCCGCCCTGCTGCGCGCCCTCGAGGTGACCGTTCAACCCGAAGTCCGCGTCGAGCCGGAGCCGCAGGGTCGCCGAGTAGTCGGCCTCGCCTGGGGCCGAGTCGCCCTGGAGGTTGTAGACGGCGAGCCCCAGCGTCTGCAGGAGACGGCGTCGCTCGATGTTCGTGTTCCCCCAGGGGCTCGCGACCTCGTAAGCCTGGAAGCCGGTGGTCGACTCGACCTCGAAGTCGGCCGCGGCTGCCCCGCGCGGGGCGAGCGCGCAGGGCAACAGGCAGGCGGCCGCAAGCGCGCGTGAAAGCGAGACGCTCCGCGCTCTTCGTTGGGGCGTTCCTGGCCGCGTCCTGCCGGAGCAGGAGCGCAGCTCACGGCGTCGTGACGGGAGCTCCGCCATCGACGAGCGGTGCTCAGTCACGGAATCTGCGCTCGCTTTCCTCTTGTGCGGGCCGGTCTGGGCGGCCTTCGCTCACAGCAGCCGCGGAGGGCTGGACAAGCATGGCGAGGAGTTTCGTCCACGCCCGGCGATGCTGTCAACCCGATCGCAGGACGAGCAGCTCTGTCGCAAAAGCGCGCTCTCAGCCGTATCCAGCGCCCTTCCGGAGCTTGCCGTCCGGGCCGACGCTGAAGCCGTTCGAGTCCTGGAGCGCCTGGTTCGCGCCGCTCCGCAGATCGGCCGGCACCGTCCAGCCCCGGCCCATCAGCCCCTCGGCCACCTTGTTCTTCACCCGGACCGACTCCTCGGTGGCGAGCATCTTGACCAGCGCTGGCGTGCTCACCTCATCGCCCTGGGAAAAGATGGTCTGCACGGCGTGGAACCGGACCGTCTCGTTGACGTCCTCGAGGAACCGCTCCACCGCGATCCGGACATCGTCGCCCTTGATGTCGCCCAGCGCGACGATGACCTGCTGCTTCGGCTCGGTGTTGCGCGCGTACTCCGTGTCGAACCGGTCGAGCAGGCGGACGAGCTCGGTGCGGTAGTCGGCCTCGTCGAGCAGCTCGCGCAGGATCTTGAGCGGCCAGGTGAGCGCCTCGGCCTTGAGGCAGAACTCGACCACGGCCGGCACCGCGTCCCTGCCGGCGTCCACGACCCCCCGGAACGCCAGATCTTTCTCTTCCTGATCGGTGATCGAGGGGTCGATCGAGAACGTGAAGCGCCGGAGGAGCGCCGCCGCGGCGTCGGCGCTCTT
Organism: Sorangium sp. So ce321; assembly: GCF_051530195.1. Lineage (NCBI taxonomy): Bacteria > Pseudomonadati > Myxococcota > Polyangiales > Polyangiaceae > Sorangium > Sorangium sp. So ce321. Next base: position 4,520,329 of record NZ_CP150329.1, read on the forward strand.
CATCGCGGCGAGCGACTGGATGGCGTCGAGGCGGTCGTACGTCTGCGCCCGCTTGTCTGCGACGACCTTCGCCAGACCGGCCACCTTCTTGTCGGAGGAGGCGCTTCCGGAGGGGGGATTGCTTTTGCGGAGAAAATCGAAAATGCCCAACGCTGACCTCTGGTGGCTGTCCCGCCGCCGCGGTCCGAGCCGACCGGCGATCGCCGCCGCTGTCCACGGCGGGGGTCGAGCCCCCGGCACGTGGCGCGCCTCGCCCGGGTCGCCCCGGACGAGCCGGCTCGGTCGCACCGAGCCGGCGCAGCCGTCTACTCCGTCGTCTTGATGGCGGTGGGGAATTGAACGCTCAAGCTCACGGTGACCATGCTGGTGAAGTGGAACTCGCGATCCTTGTCGTCCACCTTGTTGTCGGGGAACGCCTCATCCGTGCCGAGACCGTGGTTGTCGAAGCCGGAAGTATTCCACGCGAACGGCAGGGCGCGCCACTCCGCGCCGAAGCCGAGGAAGTCCGACGGGTAGAAGTTCAGGCCGAGGCCGAACGTCGGCGCGAAGGCCACGCGGCTATCGAGCCCGAAGGTGTTCGCGCAGTTCGTGGTGCACACCTTGCGCTCCTTGACCCCGACGGCCGCATACCCCGCGAAGAAGTTCACGTCGGTGTCCACGAAGAGCTCGGCGAACAGCGCCAGCTTGCCGCGGAAGGGCACGAACGTGAGCTGGGGGGCCGCGACCCACTGGATCTGGGCGAGCTGATCCTCCGTGAGCTTGCCCCGCGTCAGGTTGACCCTGGTCAGCTGGCACTCCTTGGTGAACGACCGGTTCGAGCAGTCGCGCGCGTCGATCGCCACGCGCTGGAGCTCGTCCGTCAGCCCGGTGTTGTACTGGAACCCGTAGCCGCCCCAGGCGCCGATGCCTAACCAGTCCGTGAGGTGGTAGGTGAGGCGCATCCCCGGCATGATCGTCCGCCGGTACTCGTCCAGCAGCGTGAACGATGCGCCAGGAGCGACCTCGAACCGCCCGTCGCGGTGGAGCCGGAGCTTCCGCACGGCGGGCGCGCCGGCCAGAGGGCCCGTAAGCTGAATCTCCTGCGCCTCAGCGGGCGCAGCCGTCATCAGAAGTGCACAGCCGGTAAGCCCTGCCACCATGGTGCAGAGACTCTGGACGAATCGACGCATCATGCCTGTCCCCGTCTTTGGCTGAATCATCCCATGTCTCGCGCTAGGCGTCCGCGCGTCCCCACGTCCAAAGGCCTCACTTCGGCAGCCGGTATTCCCAGGAGAACGGCAGGAAGACCGAGAATCCGACCTGCGCCTGCACGTTGTTGGTGAAGCTGTTCCCCTCGGCGAGCCACGTGCCCTTGTCCTGCGGTCTGTCCTTGTTGACGCTGGGGTTCTCGAGCTCGTCGAAGAAGATGTAGTCGCTGACCTCGGCCATCGCCGCGAACCAGCGGTTGAAGAAGATGCGGAGGCCGCCGCCGACGTGGAAGGAGAGCTTCGGCTTCCAGTCGAAGGAGCGGTTGTCCGGATCGACGACGGCGATGGGCCGCGTCGAGATCGCGCCGACACCGCCGAGCACGTAGAAGTCGTAGTGGAAGATGAAGTCGCTGAACCCTGCGAACTTGCCGTACGCGGGGACGTACGTGAAGTTCGCATTCGCGTTCCACTGATACTCGGTGATCGGCTCGCCGATACGCGCCGCCCTGCTCGTCTGGAAGTTGAAGTCCGACGGCGTGTTGAGGCCGGCATACCAGTTGCCGTTGACCCCGATCGCGAGGACGTTGGTGAGGTACCAGTTGATCGCGAGCCCGGGGCCGTTGTGACCGACGAACTGGTCGTTCATGGTCAGCCCGAAGTACGGGTTCACCTCGAAGCGGTGATAGCGCAGCGCGTAGATCTGCTGCACCGCGTAGGTCTCTGGGTTGAGATCCTTCGCCGCTTCCTTGTTCAAGTCGATCGTAGGACAAGCCGAAGGGTCGATCTTACAGATGTCCCCAAGCCCCGCCTCGTCGCCGCCGCCCTCGGCTGGAGCCTCTGGGGCCTCCGCCGGCTCCGTGCCCTCGGCAGGAGTCTCTGGCTCGTCGAGGTTAATTTCCTTGGGTTGCTCCTTTGGCTGAGCCGACGCCGTGAGCGGCACCGCGACCAGCGCAGCCGCAACGAGAAGCCCCACGCGAGCCTGGTTCATCGCCATCCCTTCCGAAGTCCGTGCGATGCGAGCGATCGATCTCGAACGCCCAGGTAGAACAGCTTCCTAACTACTCGAAATGATTGATTAATTCGGTCAACCGCCAAGCCCGACGGACTATATCACGCCGAAAATCAAAGGATCAACAACCAAATCCTTTTGCCATGGACGACCGGGCGAGCCGCCAGACCGCGCACCTGGCGGACTCGCGCGACGGCCGATGGACTGCAGAATCACCGCGTGCCCGGATCTGCCGGTGTGCGTGCTCTGGGGGGGCATGATGGTGGCGGCTCCTGACGGTTCAGCGGCGCGAGCGCGATGGTCCGCGGGCCCGGATCATCGCCCGTTTCTTTGACCGATGTCGAGGAAAGTGATTGGGAGGTGAGGTCGAGATCGCTCGTCGCCGGGCAGCGCGCGGGCTGCCTGACGCGCGCGCGTCAGGCAGCCGCGTCCTCGGAGCCGCTGGCGCGGCCGAGCATCGCCTCGACGAACTCGTCGGGCTCGAACTCGCGGAGGTCCTCGGCGCGCTCGCCGATTCCGACGTAGCGGACCGGCAGCCCGTGCTCGGCGCAGATGCCGAGGATGACGCCGCCCTTGGCGGTGCCGTCGAGCTTCGTCAGCACGATGCCGGTGATCGGCAGCGCCTCCTTGAAGAGCGCGGCCTGCTGCATGGCGTTCTGTCCGTTCGTGGCGTCGAGCACCAGCAGCGTCTCGTGGGGCGCGCCCTCGAGCGCCTTGTTCATGGTGCGCGCGACCCGGGCCAGCTCCTCCATGAGGTTCGTCTTCGTGTGCAGCCGGCCCGCGGTGTCGGCGAGCACCACGTCGGCGCCGGTGTCCTTCGCCTTCTGGATCGCGTCGAAGATCACCGCGCCAGGGTTCGCTCCGTCCTTGCCGCGCACGACCTCGCAGCCGACGCGCTTGCCCCAGACGTTGAGCTGCTGCACCGCCGCCGCGCGGAACGTGTCGCCCGCGGCGAGCACCACCGTCTTGCCCTCCGCCTTGAGCTGCGTCGCGAGCTTGCCGATCGTGGTCGTCTTGCCCACGCCGTTCACGCCGACCACCATCACCACGGTCGGCTGCGTCTTCAGAGAGAGCCCGCCGCCGGCGCCGACGCGCAGGATCCGCTTCGCGTGCTCGCGCAGCGCGTCCCAGACCTTGTCCGTGTCGGCGAGCTCGTTCCTGCTGAGCGCCGAGCGGATCTCGTCGAGGAGCAGCTCTGTCGTCTTCACGCCGACGTCGGAGGTGAGCAGCACTTCCTCGATCTGCTCGACGACGTTGGGATCGATCTCCTTCTTGCCGGCGAACAGGGCCTTGAGCCGGCCGAAGAACCCCTCGCTCTCGCGCACCTTCGTGAGGCCCCTGCGGAGGCCCTCGATGTCGCGCTTGCGCGCGCCCGGGGGCGTCGTCTCGCGCGCGGGCCTCGCGGGCGCCTTTACAACCGGCGGCTCGACCACGGGCGCGGGGGGAGCTTCCTCGACCACGGGCGCCGCCGTCTCGGCGGCGGGCGGCACGACGGGCACCTCGACGGGGAAGGGCGCCTCCACGGGCGGCTCCTCCCGCGGCGCGGGCTGCTTCGCCTTCGCCGGAGGCTCTTCCTCCGCCAGAGGCTTCTTCGGGGCGCGCGGCTTGTCTGCCGGCTTATCGGTCGGCTTGTCGGCCGGCTTGTCGGTGGGCTGCTTCCCCTTCTCCGGGAGCTTCTTCGGTTCGGGGCGCGCTTCGATCTCGGGTGGCGGCGCCTTCTTCGTGACGAAGTAGACGATCGCCGCCACCACGACGAGGCCGACGATAATTAGGGCGATTTCCACGTTGGCGTTCTCCGGCGAGGGAGCCGACTATATGGGACGTACCCCATACGTCAACGTGCGCTCGCGCGGGCGCCCGATCCGGCCATCGAAACTGCAGGCCGGCGCGGCGGGGCGGCCGCCCCGCTCAGGGGGCGAGCTGTGAGATGCCCGGCTTCGGCTCCGACGCGCCGAGGTCCTGCTCCACCCGCTCGTCGACGGGATCGGGCCCGAAGGCGGCGTGCTCGATGCGGCTCGCCCAGAGCTCCACCTCGTGCTGCTGGGCCCTGCTCGCCGCGCGGCGCACATGCCCGGGCGTCGGCTCCGGCGGGCCCTCGAACGGGGCGCCCTGCCGCCGCGCCCAGCGGACGAGGCGATCGAGCACGGCGCGGCGGCGCGTGACCAGCGCGATCCCCAGCTTGCTCGGCGCCGGGAGCGCCTGCTCGTAGCTGCTGTGCGTCGGCGCGCGGACCACGAGCTTCGCGTCGCTCCGGTACGGCGCGTCGATCGCGAACTCGCCGACGTCGTCGGTCAGCGCGCGCGCGACGACGCCGCTGCCCTCGAACGCGGGCACGACGATCGTGAGCTCCGCCTGCGCGATCGGCGTGCCGTCGTGCGCGTCGGAGACCGCGCCGCGCCAGCCCGTCGCGTCCTCGAGCGGCCCCATGATCCGCACGCCCGCGCGCCCGGGCGGCGCGGCCGGCTTCTCGTCGCTCGCGCGCTCCACGGCGCGCTTCGGGGCCCGACGCCAGCCGCCGAGCACCCAGCCCGCGATCGCGAGGACGGCCGCGCCGAGCGCGATCTGCCGCCACACCCCGGGGCCCGCGACGGGAACGTCGATCGCGAGCTCCGCGCCGGGGATCCACCACGGCGCGGCGGGCACGTAGCGGAGCGTGATCGGCACGGTCCCCTCGCGCTCCGCCGTGAACGCGGCGATGACGCGCGCCTTGCCGGAGCTCACGGGGGCGGCCCCGACGGGCTCGCCCGCGCGCAGCGCCTCGACCACGCCGCCCTCGACCGGGCCGCGGCTCGAACGCACGTCGACGTCGATCGGCACGCCGTCCTCCGCGCGCGCCGGCTCGACGGGGTGGGGGAGCGCGAGCGTCACCTGCGCGTACCGCACGACACCCTCGCTGACGCTCGCCTTCGCGAGCTGGTCGTTCCCGTCGAAGCGCGCGCGCAGCACGCCCTGCCCGGCGCCGTCGAGGCCCTCCGTCGCGAGCTCGAACCGCGCGCGTCCGTCGCCGCCCGTCAGCGCCTCCGCGAGCTTCGCGCCGCGCTCGTCCTCGAGCGCGACCGTGAGCCGCTCGCGCTCGAACGGTGCGCTGCCCAGGAGCGCGCCGCTGCGATCGATCCGGAGCGCGACGGTGACGTTGACGGTCGGTCGATCCAGGTCGACCGCGTCCACCGGCGGATCGAACCGGAGCGTCACCGGCGCGAGCGGCGCGGCGTGCGTCTCGATCGGGATCTTCACCTCGACCGGCTCGTAGAGCTTCCCCCCCGCGAAGCGGATGCGCAGCGTCGCGTCGGCGAGGGGCGCGCGGCCCCGGAGGCAGAACCCGCCCCGCTCGTCCGTCGCGATCACGTACCCGCCCTGGGACGCGCGGTGCTCGCGGACGCGGTCCGCGCCGTCGGCGGCGCACGCCTCCGCCGGCGGCAGGTCCACGGGCGCGCCGCTGCGCGTGATCCCCTCGATGGCGAGGGGCGCCTCCGCGACGGCGCTCCGCGCGTCGTCGACGACGCTGCCGCGCACGACGAACCCGTCGGGCTCGGTCCACGCGACGGCGTCGATCTGCGCGCTCCCCCGCACATGGATGCGGAGCGGCGCACCTCGCGTCTGCGCGTGCGCGGACAGCGCCGTGGCGAGCGCGGTCGTCGCGAGGATCGCCCCCGGCCAGCGCCGCATCACGCCGCGCACCCCGCGAAACCCTCTGGCGAGCCTCTCGTCATGATCGCGCATTATTCGTCACGCGGGCGGAGCCCGGGCAAGGGGAAGCAGCGCAGCCGCGGCGCTGCGCTCGCGCTCGCCTGGCCGCGCGGCCGGTGAGGGCGAGCGCGGACGTAAGCGGACGTGAGCGGACGTGCACTCGAGAGCGTGGGCGTGGCGTCGAGGTCGACGTCGACGTCGCGTCGATAAGTGGATGATGATGTCGTGTTCGCGCCGGGCCCAACATGCTTCAGGCCTTGAAGCGCCGCGGGCAGGGCGCGTCAAACCGTTCAGTCCGGCGGCAGCGAGGAGCGAGCGAATGCAAGGCAAAAGTGCGAGCGTGTGCGCACCAGATTTTGGGTCTGGATCCGATCATCCGATCGCCCCGGCGGCGGGCCCCTCGTGTATCGTCGGAAGTGGAATGCGCCGGCCCTCTCCTGTGCTCGTGTCGCTGGTTGTGACGCTCGTACTCTCGCTGATGCCCATGAGGCTCTACGCGGATCAGCGCACGAGCTACTTCGCCGAGCAGCTCAAGACGAACGAGGACTACCGCGTCCGCACGCAGGCGGCGCTCGCGCTCGGCGCGTCGGGAGACGACGCCGCGACGAAGCCGCTCTGCGACGCGCTCACGGACAGCAACGCGTCCGTCAAGGTCGCGGCGGCCGCGGCGCTCGGCAGGCTCGGCAAGCCCGCGGGGCTCGCGTGCCTGGAGCGGGCCGAGGCCCGCGAGCAGACGCCGGCGGTCAAGTCGCAGATGCAGAAGTCGATCGCGACGCTCTCGGCGGGCGGCGCGAGCGGCGCGGGCGGCGCGGCGACGCCGCCTCCGCCGGGCGCGGACACGAAGTACTACGTGGCGATCGAGGTCACGAACAAGACGGGCCGCCCCGAGGCAGAGATCGACGCCATCGTCCGCTCCGCGATCCAGTCGAAGATCCTCTCGAAGGCCGGCTACGCGGTCGCCCCCAAGGGCGAGACGGCGGCTCAAGGCAAGAAGATTGTGGGCGGCAAGAAGCTGAAGGGCTTCTACCTCCTCGCCACGGTCGAGCCGGCCTTGTACCAGGGCGGCAACCTCACCCAGGTGGTCCGCGTCAGCATGTGGACCTATCCGTCCAAGTCGCTCCAGGGTGAGTTCGCGCCCAAGCTCACGCAGAGCGGCACCCCGAAGAAAGACGTCCAGAGCGAGAACATCCTGATGAAGATGTGCGTCGAGAACGCGGTCGATACCTTCCACAAGGTCGTCGCGTCGCTGTGACGCACCATCGCTGCTCGACATTGGCTTTCCCAGTGCGCCACGACCCTTGTCATCTCCAGCCAGCTTCGAGGATCCCATGAGCGACGCTTCCAGCACGGCCCCGCAGACCTCCGCGCCGGAGGTCAGAGCGCGCTACCAGCGGAGCGCGCGGAACTACCTGATCGATCAGAAATTCCAGCTGAAATACACGGGGTTCCTCGTGGGGATCAGCCTCGTGCTCTCGGTGGCGCTCGGGATCCTCCTCTGGAACGCCAGCTCGAAGATCATCGAGCAGAGCCGCAGCGCCGTGCAGCAGGGGCAAGAGACGGTCCGGCAGGGTCAGGAGACCGTCAAGCGCGGCCAGGAGGTGCTCGTCCAGAGCCGGCGCGTCAGCGAGGTCGTCGCGATGAACATCGCGAAGGAGTACAAGGACGACCCCGAGCTCGCGAAGACGTTCGGCGAGGCGGCGCAGCGCGACGAGAGCAAGCTCAAGGACGAGCAGGCGCGGCTCGAGCGCGACGCGGCGACGTTCCAGCAGCGCGCCGAGGCGCTCGGGCGGCAGGCCGCCGACGTCGCGCACAACCAGCAGATGCTGCTCCGCCTGATCGTCGCGCTCCTGTCGTTGCTCGTCCTCGGCGTCGGCGTCGCGGGCATCGTCTTCACGCACAAGATCGCCGGCCCGATCTTCAAGATGAAGCGGCTGCTCCGCCAGGTCGGCGAGGGCAAGCTGGTCGTGCGCGAGCGGCTGCGGAAGGGCGACGAGCTCCAGCACTTCTTCGAGGCGTTCGAGAAGATGGTCGAGGACCTGAGGGCGCGCCAGCAGTCGAAGATCGCCAAGATGGATGCGGTCCTCGAGAAGCTCGAGTCGGACGCGCGCGCCCAGAGCGGCTCGCGGGAGATCGATCCCGAGGGCCTCGCGCAGCTCAAGCGCCTCCGGAGCGAGATGCAAGAGCAGCTCGACGTATGACCTGCCCGCGCGCGGCCCCGGCGGCTGCGCGCCCGGTCGAGCTGCCGTCGCAGCAGCTCGCAGCCGATCCGAGATCAACCCGAAGGTTCAGAGCGAACGCGCCGCTCCTCGCCGCGCGGCTCGCCCCCAGGCGCTGGCGCTAGAACGCGGCCTTCACGATCTCGATCTCGACCTCGCCGGTCGGCAGAAACGTCACCGACGCGGCGTCGAAGCGCATCCGCTCCACGCCGCGCACGCGCGAGAAGCGGGCGCGCCAGAGCTGCTCTCCCGCCCGCCGCACGCGGGCGCGCTTGCTCGCGTCGATGCTGTCGAGGGCGCGAACGTACGAGCCAGCGCCGCGCGTGCGCACCTCGATGATCGCGATCACCGGGCCGTCTCGCGCGATCACGTCGATCTCCAGCCGCCCGACGCGCGCGTTGCGCGCGATGACCTCGATCCCCTGCGCCGCGAGATGGGCGACCACGGCCGCCTCCGCGCGCGCCCCGAGCGCCCTCCGCGCGTGCCCCGCCGCTGCCGCCGTCGCTGGGCGGCCCGCCGCCGCCGCCGTCGTTGACAGAGCGCCATGCGCGCCGCCGCGGGCCGCGGCGCCGTCGCCCTCGCCGATCCCGAGGGTCGGCGGAGGCTCGGCGCGCGCCGCGCGCCTGGCGCGCAGGCCTTCAAGTGAGGTTGAGTCGTCGCTGGAAGGTACGGAGCTGCCGGCCTGTTCGGCCGGCGCTCGTCGAGGGCTGCGCGAGGCGCGGCGGCCCGTCACCCGATTCCTACGGGTTGCCTTCGCACTGTTCCGAGTTGTAGCGGCCCTGCACCTTGCCGCAGGCCTGCTCGCCCGTGAACTCCGAGCCCTGCTTGATGCAGTACTTGCCGGTGATGTTCGGGTCGCCGAGGCCGACGTTCGGACGGATCTCCGAGCAGGTGAAGCCCTGCGGGCACTCGCAGAAGTTGAAGTTCGGGTCCTCCGCCTCTCCCTCGGCCACGCCGCACCGGCAGGAGCAGTACACCGCCTGCTCCGCGTTTCGGTCCGAGTCGCCGGCGCACTGGCCGCACACGGGCGACGCGACGGGATCCTCGGTCCCCGGCACGCAGCAGGCCTTGCCCTCGTTCTCCTCTGCGGACTTGGTCGGGTCCTGGCAGCCGGTGATGTTGTCGCGGCAGAGGTGCAGCTGGCACACGCCTCCCCTGCAGCTCCAGTTGGTGGGGCAGTCCTGGTCGCCGCTGCACCGGCAGAAGCCGCCTGCCTCATCGCAATCGCCGCTGAGGCACTGCGCGTCGCCATCGCAGTCGGGCGCATACGTTCCCGACAGCTGGCAGCTCGTGCACGTGCCGGGCTGGTCGGGGTTACAGGGCGGAGGTGCCTCCTGACCGAGCGGGCAGCTCACGCGCCCCTGGAAGTGGTTCACCAGGCAGATCCGCGTCTGGCACTGGAAGGACCGCGATTCGATGTTCTCTTCCGTCACCTTGAAGCCAGCGAACTGCGGATCGTACTCGTCTTCGGGCAGGCACGGGTCGCCCACGCCGCCGCTTTCACACGCGGAGGGCAGGCTCGCCATAGCGACGACGCTGAGCAGGCCGAGCAGGCCGGACAGAATGGAACGGGTCATCAGAACGTGCTCCTTCGGCGGCGGTGCGCGCCATCGCCTCGGCAGAGGCGCGCGGACGGGAGGCAAGAAAACGCTCAAGTCGAGGTGCTCAAAGGCACAACGTCAGCGGTTGGACCCTAGACGAAGGGCGCCTGGACCGTCAACAGCCGGATGGGGCGCGCCACCGCCGAGGTGCGTCGGCCGCCGGCGTGGACCGTTCGACCCCGTGCTCGTCGCGCCCTTGGCAGCGGTCGGTCACGCAGCCGGCGTGACGCGCCGGCGTGGCGCGCTCGTTACGGAAGCGCCCGCGCATCGGTTCAATAATTCCACCGTCGACTCCTACGCAGTGCGCCACCCCAAGCTCGACGCGGCGACCGGTGTCTGAGGGCGGGAATGTAGAGCAAGCCGCCGGCTGGCATCGCTTGACAAGCCGCGCGCCACAATCCTACCATCCCCGGCCACACGCAAGTATCCGTTGATTCTCATTGAACTTTTTGGTTCTCGACCGAGTTGCCTCGGGGGTCTACGGCGCGCGCTTCCCGTGTGTGGAGCCGCGAACGGGGCGAAGGGGCCACGATCTTTACGTCGCCGAAAGCGAGGAACGACGATGCGGAACCGGCTGGCGAGTATCTGCCTTGTAGCTTCTGCCCTGTTGCTTTCCCCCGCCGTGGGGCACGCGCAGGCCGGCAAGGGTAAGCCCGGCGCGGCTGAGAAGGCGGACGCCAATGGGGGCAAGAAGCCCATCAACCTCGACGAGGATGCGGGCCCCGTGACCGCGGGCCAGATGACCGAGGAAGCAGCGCAGGGCAAGCGGCTGTTCGACAGCGAGCGGTGGAGCGACGCCGCGCTGCAGCTGAAGCGCGTCGTCGACGGCGACACCGGCGACGACGAGGGCAACCGGCAGATCGCGCAGTACCACCTCGCGATCGCGCTGTACCGCCTGCAGTTCTACCAGGCGAGCTACGCGATCTTCTCGCAGATCGCCGACAAGCCGAACCACCTCAAGTTCAACGAGACGCTCCTCTGGCTGTCCAAGCTCGCGACGCAGCTCCCGGAGCCGGCGGACATCATCGAGCGCGTCGGCAAGTACAAGACCGAGCAGGTCGCGCGGTTCAACAACCCCCAGCAGCGCGACCTCTACTGGCAGCTCAACTACCTGCTCGGCCGCTACAAGTACCGCAACCGGAACTACGAGGAGGCCATCAGCCTCTTCGCCAAGGTCGACCCCAACAGCAAGTACTACGTCCAGGCCCAGTTCTTCAGCGGCATCTCGTACGTGCAGCTGCGCAAGTCGGTGCCGGCGGTCAAGTCGTTCCAGCGCATCGTCCAGGCGATCGACGACGGCGTCGAGGGCGTCGAGGACGAGGCGCGCATGCGCGACCTCGCGTTCCTCTCGATGGCGCGGACCTACTACTCCGCCTCTGTCCGCCTCGACGACAACAACGTCCCGACGATCGACGCCGCGAAGCTCTCGGCCGCGGTCAAGTACTGGAACCGCGTCGACGTCGCGAGCGAGTACTGGCTGGACAGCCTCTTCGAGCAGTCCTGGGCGTACTTCATGGCCGGGCTGTACCCGCAGGCCCTCGGCAACATCCACACGATCGAGTCGCCCTACTTCCCGAACTCGTTCTATCCCGAGGCCGACATCCTGAAGGCCGTCGTCTCGTTCACGATCTGCCAGTACGGCGACGCGACCATCACCGTCGCGAAGATGAAGAAGAAGTACGAGCCGATCAAGAAGGAGCTCGAGGCGATCCTGAACCGCTTCCAGGGGGAGGGGAACGAGGAGCGCTTCTTCCAGTTCCTGAAGGACGTGGGCGCCGGCAAGGCCCAGCTCTCGCCGACGGTCCGCCCGATCGTCGAGAACGCGCTCTCGGACCGCCAGCTCCGCCGCAACATGGAGTACGTGCGCGTGCTCGACGACGAGGCGCAGCGGTTCAAGAAGGCGCCCGCGAACTTCCGCAACTCTCCGGTGGGCAGCGAGGTGACCGACGCCCTCGAGTTCGCGCGGAGCCTCGCGGTCCGGAACGCCGGCACGCTCGGCCGGGAGCGCTACCAGCGCAACCTCGATGAGCTCAACGAGCACCTCCGCGACTCGTCGAAGATCCTCATCGACATCACCGCGGCCGAGCGGAACAAGCTCGATCAGCAGGTCGTCAGCGGCCAGCTGTCGAAGGAAGACGCCCTCACCTACGGCGTCGTCAAGCCCGACGACGAGCACGTGCTCTGGCCGTTCGACGGCGAGTACTGGCGCGATGAGCTGGGCTTCTACCGGCAGGTCGTGACGTCGAAATGCAGCAAGTGAGAGGTTTCCTCATGGTTCGCCCCGCGGCCAGAGTGCGCGGGGCAGACAGCGCTTCCTCACGGGGGTCCGTGGCGGAGGGACGGAGATGGAGATGAAGCAGTCGAAGTTCAGTGTACTGCATGCGCTCCGCGCGGCGGCAGGCACGTTGGCCGTGGCGGCATGCGCGGCCACGGCGAGCCCCGCGACCGCGGCCGACGCGTGCATCACGCAGCCGGCGAAGGACGCGATCGCCGCCTGTCCGGGCGGCAAGCTCCAGGTGTCGGCCGGCAAGAAGCCGCAGGTCAGCTTCAAGTCGGCCCCCACCGGGATCAACCTGAAGAAGCGTGACGACCTCACGAAGCCGGCCAACCCGACCGCCTCACAGGCCTCGGCGCAGCGCGACGAGCGGCGGAACCGGCTCGCCCCGAAGGTGAGGAGCCTGCTGATCACGGAGATCCAGGGCCTCGAGGGCCTGTACGCCTCGACGCCGAAGAACGCGCCGGATCGGCCGAAGCTGATGCGGCGCCTCGCCGAGGGCTACGTCGAGCTCGAGTCGGCGGCCTTCCGTGACAAGACCGAGGGGCAGATCAAGGCCGACGAGGCCAAGCGGAAGAACCCGAAGGCGGTCGCCGGCCTGCGGGCGGAGATCGGCAAGGCCGACAAGATCCTCGCCGCCGCGCGCAAGAGCGCGATCAAGTACTACACGCAGCTCAAGACGCAGTACCCGAAGTACTGCCAGAGCACCAACGCGGCCGACCCCGCGAAGAGCACGGGCTGCACGGACGAGGTGCTCTACTACCTCGCCTACGAGTACGAGCAGGCGCAGCAGCTCGAGGACGCGCGCAAGGTCTACTTCGAGCTCATCAAGAACTGGCCCAACTCGAAGTACATCCCGAACGCGTACCTCGCGTTCGGCGAGCTCTTCTTCAACGAGGCGCAGGGCGACCCGTCCAAGTGGGACCTCGCCGAGCAGTCGTACGTCAAGGTCACCCAGTACCCGCCGCCCGAGAACAAGGTCTGGGGCTACGCCCACTACAAGCTCGGGTACGTCTACTGGAACAAGGGTGACTTCGCCCGCGCCATCAGCGAGTTCAAGAAGACGATCGAGTACGGCCAGCAGTACCAGCAGATGCCGAACGCCGCCCAGCTCGCGGTCTCGGCGCGGCGCGACATCGTCCCGGTCTACGCGCTCGCCGGCGATCCGCGGAAGTCGCACGACTTCCTCCGGCCGCTCAGCGGCGACGCGAGCGGCAGCTCCGAGAAGACGTTCAAGATGATGGACGACCTCGGGCAGAACTACCTCGACACCGGTCATTACAAGGAGGGCATCGAGCTCTACACCGACCTGATGACCCGCGATCGTGGCCCGAGGTACTGCGTGTACCAGGGGCACATCGCCGAGGCGACGCTCGCCATGAAGTCTGGCAACAAGGACCAGATCATGGGCGAGCTCGGGCGCCAGCTCGACGTCCACAACAAGTTCCAGGGCGAGGGGCACCCGGCGGACGCCAAGCTGAAGTGCTCGAACATCACCGCCGGTCTGCTGACCGAGACGGCGATGGCCTGGCACCTCGAGGCGGTGGGCTCCGGCGGCGTGCGCGGCACCGGCGACAAGAAGACGATGCAGCTCGCCGCGCAGCTCTACGACAAGGTCGTCAACAACTTCAAGCAGGAGCAGTTCGCCAAGTTCGAGTTCCCCCGCATCCTGAAGGAGGACTGGCCGAACATCTTCAAGATCAAGTACGCCATGGCCGACCTTCTGTACTTCCAGAAGGACTGGGCCAAGTGCGGCCCCGCCTTCGACTCGGTCGTGGCGGAGGACCCGAACGGCCCCCAGGCCCCGGAGGCCGCGTACGCCTCGGTGCTCTGCTACCAGAACATCTACACCGAGACGCACAAGGACGGCTCTGACAAGAAGGGCTCCGGCAACCTCCCCGACCCGGGGACGGGCAAGAAGGGCGAGAAGGACAAGAAGGCGGAGAAGGCGAAGTTCCTGCCCAAGGACTTCAGCGAGAGCCAGAAGGGCATGATCACCGCCTTCAACCGCTACGTCTGCTACATCAAGCCCGCCGCGAACGACAAGGAGGCGCAGGAGCAGTACGTCGAGGTGAAGTACGCGCGTGGCCGCACGTACTTCGAGGCGCAGCACTGGGAGGAGGCCGCGCTCGCGTTCCGCGACGTGGCGCTGAACCACGCCGACAAGGAAGTCGGCATCTACGCGTCGCAGCTCTACCTCGAGTCGCTCAACGTCCTCGGCGCGAACATGGACCCGCCGCGTCCGTCTTGTTACGACGACATGGCCGCGGACGTGCCCAAGTTCATCGACCTCTACTGCAAGGGCGGCAAGGAGAAGGAGAACGCCGAGCAGTGCGGGATCCTGATCCGCATCCAGCGCGACATCGAGCGCCTGCGCGCCCAGAAGCTCGTCGAGGCGGCGGACGCGGCCGGCGGCGTCGAGGCCCTCAGGAACTACGAGAAGGCCGCCGTCGCGTACATGGACATGTGGAAGAAGTACGGCGAGGCCGCCTGCGAGGCCAAGCAGCCCGCCTGCGAGAAGAGCGAGGAGGTCCTCTACAACGCCGCGAAGGCGTTCCAGGCCGCCCGCCTCATCGCCAAGTCGATCGCGGCGCGCAAGATCCTGCTCGACCCGCGGTACAACCTCCACAACACCGAGCTGGCGAAGACGTCGATCTACGAGATCGGCGGCAACTACCAGGCGATCGCGGTCTATGACGAGGCGGCGAACTGGTACGAGCGCTACGCTCGCGAGAACCCGAAGGGGGAGAAGGCCGCGGAGGCGCTCCAGGACTCGGTCGTGCTGCGGCTCGGCCTTGGCCAGGAGGACCAGGCCATCAAGGACGCCGACCTCTTCAACAAGAACTACGGCAAGGCGAAGCCGGCGCAGACCGCGCAGATCGCGTTCGCGATCGGCGCGCACTACATCGACCGCGAGGACTGGGATCAGGCGCGCCGGCGGCTGTCGACGGCGATGCCGCAGATCGACCGCAACGCGACGTTCGACGTCCAGGTGCAGGCGCACGCGATGTACGCGCGCGTGCTGCTCCAGACGAAGAGCGTGACCCCGGCGAACGGCGAGTACAACAAGGTCCGAGGCTACTGGAAGGACCCGGCGGCCGCGCTGAAGAAGATCGACGCGATCGGCGGCGAGGAGCCGGAGAAGCTGCGCCGGCTCGGCAAGGTGCTGACCGCAGTGGGCGAGGCCTACTTCCACTTCGCCGAGCAGAAGCGGAAGGACGTCGATAAGATCAAGTTCCCCGAGTACAAGGGCGCCGGGAACCGCGAGGACGTCCTCAAGCACATCAACACCAAGGTCGCCGACTGGGTGAAGAAGAAGCGCCCGGCGATCGAGGCGGCCGACGCGGAGTACCAGAAGATCCTCAAGCTGGAGCCGACGCCTCCGCCGCGATGGGTCATCGCCGCCGGCGCGCGCGTCGGTCAGATGTGGGGCAAGTTCGTCGCCGAGTTCCGGGCCGCGCCGATCCCGAAGGAGTGGAAGGGCCACGGCGTGGTGCCGGGCACCGACGTCTCGTACGACGAGATCCGGGGCGAGTACTACTCGCGCCTGGACGAGGCGAGCGAGCCGCAGAAGCAGATGGCGAAGGGCGCGTTCAAGACCTGCCTCGACCTGTCCGTGAAGTACCAGTACTTCGACGATTACTCGCGTACCTGCGAGGTGTGGCTCTCGAAGAACTACGGCGCCGAGTACCACCTCATCGACGAATTCCGCGGCTCGCCGTCGCGCGTCAACTCCGGCCTGAGCGATCGCCCGGCACCGCTGAATCTCGACGGGACCCCCTTCCGCGAGGCGCTGACGGTCGCTGACAAGCCGGCTGCCAGCAAGGACAAGGAAGAGGCCGACGACAAGACGAAGGAAACGCCGGCGGCGTCCGGCGGCTCCAAAGAAGGCTCGGCGCTCGATCGGGCCACGACCCGACCCAAGAAGTGATGGAGCGAAACATGAGAAGCATCACCTCAATGGTAGCGGTCGCGGCGCTCCTTCTGGCCGCGACGGGTTGTGGCGGCGGAAGCTCCGGCGGCACGGCTCGCGCGGCGAAGGATCCGACGACCGGCAAGGCGATCACCGACAGCAAGGGGAACGCGGTGTCGGTCGAGGCGGCCAACAAGTTCAAGACCGCCATGGAGACCATGGTCCAGCACGACAAGGCTGGGGATTGGTCCGAGGCGACTTGCAGCTCGACGGCGCAGCTGTTCCTCGACGCGGCGGATGAGCAAGGGGACGCGACGTTCGCCGAGGCCATCTACAACGCGGGGCTCGCGTACCAGCGTTGCAAGAAGGACTCGGAAGCGAAGAAGTACTTCCAGCAGGCGCTCCAGAAGAACCCGAAGTTCCACCCGGCGCGTGTCCAGGTGGCGCTCTACAACCTGGCCGAGTCGGGCGAGCGGAACATCGACGCGGCGATCAGCGAGATGCGCCAGGCCGCCGTCGTCGACGCCCAGTACAAGAACGTCGAGGCGCTCGTGCACCTCGCGCTCCTGTACATGAAGCGCGGCAACCAGGTCGCCGACAGCGATGGCCCCAACGACTTCCAGCGCGCGAAGCGGTACATCCAGAGCGCGCTGGCCGTCGATGACGCCTTCATGCCGGCGTTCAACCAGCTCGCCATCTACTACCTGGAGACGGCGAAGCAGAAGGCCGGCAGGAAGTCGGGCAAGGCGGTCGCGACCAACGTCAGCAAGCAGAAGAAGGTCGACACGCAGGCGCTGGAGCTCGCCGCGCTGGTCTGCTCCCAGGCCATCCGCAAGAACCCGAACTACGCGCCGATCCACAACACCGCGGGGATGATCCAGGTCGAGCTCGCGAACCTGAACGGCGCCGTGCAGGAGTTCAACACGGCGAGGCGGCTCGACCCGACCTTCTACGAAGCGCAGATGAACTACGCGGCGGTGAACCTGTCGTTCCGCGGGTTCAAGCAGGCGGAGGAGGCGTACCGCGCGGCCCTGAAGATGCGTCCGAACGACTACGACGCTCACCTGGGCCTCGCGCTCGCCCTGCGCGGTCAGATCGACGACTCGAACTTCGACAGCCTGGTGGCGGCCGCCAGCGCGGAGCTCGACGCCGCGAAGAAGCTCGCCCCCGAGCGCCCCGAGACCTACTACAACGAGGCGATCCTCACCCAGGAGTACAAGGCGAAGTCGGGCGGCAAGTCCGCCGAGGGCGCCCTCCAGTCGGCGAAGGGTCTGTTCGGTCAGTTCATCCAGAAGGCGGGCTCCACGGCCGAGTTCGCTGACGCGGTGAAGCGGTCGAAGGAGCGCATGGAGGAGATCGACCAGATCATCGCCTTCAACAAGCAGACCGAGGCCGAGCGCAAGGCGTCCGAGGCCGACATGAAGACCAAGGAAGCGGAGCAGGAGGCCGCTGCCGGGAGCGAGGGCGAAGGGGCCGAAGGGGCGACTCCGGCTCCCTAGGCAGCCGCGGAGCCCGTCCCCTGGTGCTGTCGGACGAGCCCCCTTCTCTCGCCACACGAAGGAGAGGGGGGCTCGTCACTTTCGTCGCATCGCTCTGGGAACCTTGGGTTGGTTCTGTTGTCGAGGTGAGCGTGGGTCGTGCTCTCTGTCGCCTCGATGACATGCGAAGCTGGTTGACCGGCCGCCGCGTAAGGCGGTACAATGACACTGTAACGGCGTCGAAACATTTCGAGGAGGCTGGAATGAGAGGGTTGACCCGATTGGGTGCGGGAGTCGTGGCTGCCGTTCTTATGAGCGTGGTCGCCTCATCGGCGGTCGCGCAGGAGGCGGCTCCGGCCGGCGGTGGTGGCGGGAAGAAGGATGAGGGCTACGGCTACGAGTTCTCCGACGATCCGCTGAACGCCGGTGGGTTCGGCCCCAACGACGCCACCATCCGCGTGCGGCCCGGCCCGGTCCGGACGACGCTGATCCGGCCCCGCACCTCGTTCGTTCCGGAGATGCTCAAGTCGGTCGAGAACCTCTGATGTGCCGGGCAGGTTGTCACCTGCCCTATCGATTTATCCCCCGGTGCTGGGGGCATGCGCCGCGGGGCGCATAGGGAAGGCTGGCGGAGATGGAAGGCAAGCAAAGGGTCGCTCTCACATTTGCGCTCTACCAAAACGAAGCGCTCGTCCGTCGGGAGACGATCACGCAGGATATCGTCAAGGTAGGCAAGGACGCGAAGAGCCATCTGCGTGTCGATGACGAGCTTGCCTCGCGCATGCACGCGGTCATCGAGGTCGCCTCCCCGCAGGACATCACGCTCATCGATCTCGGCAACGAGCCGGGGACGATGGTGAACGGGGCGCGCGTCAACAAGTGCAAGATCAGCCCAGGCGATCAGCTCCAGATCGGCGGCACGAAGATCATGCTGGAGCGCGCCGAGCCGGTGGCCGTCGCCGCGGCGGCGGGCCCTGCGAAGCCGGTGCCCGCGAATCCGTTCGCCGCGGCGCCCGGCAACCCGTTCGCCGCCGCCGCCCCGGCGAACCCGTTCGCCGCCGCCGCCCCGGCGAACCCGTTCGCCGCGACCGCCGCGAGCGGGGCCGACCCGTTTGCGTACAACAACCCGTTCGCGCAGTCGGCGCCCGCCGTCGACGAGGTGCCCCCGGACGCGCCGGAGGGCTCCTACACGTACACGCTCGTGAAGAACGGGCCGGACGTGCCGAGCGAGGAGGTCGAGGTCCCCGCGGCTTCGGTCGAGGTGATGATCCTGTGGGACGCGGCCGTCCTGCACGTCGAGCACCTCACCCCGCCGCGCTCCTTCTACGTGGGCGAGGAGGAGGGCAAGAACTTCAAGTGTGACTACTTCATCCCGTCGGAGAAGCTCGGCACGACGCGGGCGCCGATCGTCCTCGCGGACCGCTCCGGCTCGGTCTCCGTGGTGCTCCTCCCCCGCGCGACCGGGACGATCGAGATCCCGGGGCAGCCGAAGCTGACGGTGCAGCAGGCGATCGACCAGGGCCGCGCACAGCCGTGCTCCGAGCTCTCGGGCGCCTACCAGATGGCGCTGCCTTCCGGTGCCAAGGCGAAGGTCGAGCTCGACGGCATCGTCTTCCAGGTGTCCGCCGTGAACGCGGGCCGCGTTGTGGCTGGCCACTTCCAGGTGGACACGCAGGGCCTGCTGTACACCGGCCTCTCGATGGCGGTGCACCTCGGCCTGCTCGCGGCGATGGCCTTCTTCATGCCGCCGCTCGGCGACACGGGCGAGGACGGGATCTCCGCGGATCAGCAGTTCCTCATCCAGCAGTACCTCGCGGCGGCCGCCGAGAAGGAGATGGAGGAGAAGGAGACCGAGCAGGTCGCCGAGAACGCCGCGGACAACAAGGAGGGCGGCACCGGCACGCGCGCCAAGGGTGAAGAGGGTTCGATGGGCAACCCGAACACCAAGGCCACCGGCAACCGCTACGGCGTCCAGGGCCCGGCCGACAACCCCGATCCGCACATCGCCCGTCAGGCGGCGCTGCGCGACGCCGCGGAGTTCGGCATGATCGGCCTGCTCAACGCCGGCGCCGGCGGCGATCCCAACGCCCCGACGGCGCCGTGGGGACGTGACGATTCGCTCGGTAACGATGCGCTGAGCGCCCGCGGCAATATGTGGGGCGACCAGATCGGTGACTCGTTCGGCGCCGGCGGCCTCGGCCTCTCCGGCATCGGCGAGGGCGGCGGCGGTCGTGGCGAGGGCATCGGTCTCGGCTCGATCGGCACCATCGGGCACGGCGCCGGCACCGGCACCGGCCAGGGCTTTGGCTCCGGCCACGGACGTCTCGGCGGGTCGCATCGCACCAAGCCGCCTCAGGTGCGCATGGGTGCGACGAGCGTGAGCGGCCGTCTGCCGCCTGAGGTCATCCAGCGTATCGTGCGCCAGAACTTCGGTAGGTTCCGGCTCTGCTACGAAAACGGCCTCAGGAACAACCCGAACCTCCAGGGCCGCGTGGCGGTGCGCTTCGTCATCGGGCGCGACGGCGCGGTGTCCAACGTCGGTAACGGCGGCTCGGACCTGCCCGACAACGGCGTGGTCTCCTGCGTGGTGCGGGCCTTCTACGGCCTCTCGTTCCCGCAGCCCGAGGGCGGTATCGTCACCGTCGTCTACCCGATCATGCTCAGCCCTGGCGGCTGAGCTCGCTGCACAGCTCGGCTCGACCGAACGCCCCGCACGGACAGTGCGGGGCGTTCGCCGTTTCAGCGCTGGATGCGGCCTGAGCCGCGGGCGCGCCCGACGTCCGCGGTCATCGCGGGGTCGTGGGCAGCGGGGTCGACCAGGTCGGCGCGCGTCGCGGCGGGGGAGGGCGTGGGGCCTCGCCTGAAGGCCGCGCAGACCGGCGCAGGAGCGGGATCTGAAGGCCTGGACTTCCGCGGTTGCCTCCGCCTATTCTCGCGACGCCGCGCGAGGTTGAACGCGCGCCACCTCAGGACGCTTGTGACGGTGCCACACGGAGCGGCGCAGCCGTCTCCGGATTGCTGACGGAGCGGCGCAGCCGTTTCCGGGATTGCGGACGGAGCGGCGTAGCCGTCTCCGGATTGCTGACGGAGCGGCGTAGCCGTCTCCGGATTGCTGACGGAGCGGCGCAGCCGGCTCCGGATTGCTGGAGAGGGGCGGCGCGACGCCCACGGTCACTTGGGAGCCGGCAGAGCCGAATCCATTCGAAAGGTGAGCTAGATGAAGCTTGGGGCATTCTTGATGGTTGGACTGGTCGCGGCGAGCGCGGCGGGGCTGGGCTGCAGCCGGCACCGCCAGGAGGCCGTCATCCTCGCGAATCAGGCCGACAAAGAGGTCGCCGTCAACCCTGAGGGTGCGGCCAACAAGTACGAGCAAGCGACCAAGCTCGACGCCACGAACCATCGCATCTTCTTCAAGCTGGCGATGGCGTACAAGAAGCGGGACGAGTGGGACAAGGTCGCATCGACGTTGGCTCGCGCCACACAGATCGCTCCGAAATTCGCCAACTACTGGTTCGAGCGGGGCTGGGCGCTCGAGCAGCAGGCGAAGAAGAAGACGATCTCCTACGAAGAGGCCAAAGAGCCCTACCAGAAGTGTATCGAGAACGACCCCAACTTCGCCGACTGCTACTCCCAGCTCGGGAACGTTTACCTCTGGACGGACGACGAGCAGAAGGCGCTCGAGAACCTCACCAAGGCGATCGAGCACAACCCGAACGAGATCCGCTACTACGCGGCGCTCGCCGACCTCTACAGCCGCCTCGGCTACACGAAGGAGGCCGAGCAGGTGCTCAAGGAGGCGAAGTCGTTCGCGAAGCCGGGGGACAAGTACCTCTTCGGCGTACACAGCCTGCTCGCGTCGGTCTACCAGGACCGCGGGTCCACGGCGGAGATGGTGGCCGAGCTCGAGGCCGCTCGGGCGGTTGCGCCGTCGGATGGTCCTGAGTCAGTACAGATCCTCTGGAGTCTTGGGAGCACCTACGCGACCCTGGATCCGCCGCGCAAGCAGGAGGCGATCCAGATGCTCAAGGGGTTCACAACGCGCGCCTGCAAGGGATCGAAGGCGGCGAGCTTCAAGACCGAGTGCGAGACGGCGAACACGCTGGTCGCGCGGCTCGGTGGCCAGTAGCCGTGGTGCCGCGCGCGGCGCGGGGCACGTGAGCGTTTCAATCCGTTCGAAGGTCGGGGCCGAGGGTCGATAATCAATGGATCTTGCGCAGCGTCTCAATCATCTCGAGTCGGTTCATGACTGGCAAGGGCTCGTCGAGGAGCTCGAGAAGGGGATTGCGGCCGAAGGGGACGCGACCCGGAAGGCGGCATATCACCTGAAGCTCGGGCGGCTGCTCGAGGAGAAGTTCCTTCAGGCCGTCAAGGCGCTGAAGCACTTCCAGGACGCCTACAAGCTGAATCCAGCGCTGCTCGAGGCGCTGGAGTCGGCTCGTTCCATCTACTGGGACCTGGGCAAGACCAACATGGTCCAGAAGCTCCTGGAGCTCGAGCTGAGGAACGCTCCGGAGGGGACCGCGGCCGCCGAGCTCCTCGTGGAGCTCGGCGACGTGCTCTGCGACGCGGGCGATTTCGAGCGGGCGACGGCGACGTACGCGCGCGCGCTCGGCGTCTCCGGCGGGACGAGCGAGGAGGCGCGCGCCTGCCTCGGCGACATGCAGGTCGATCAGTCGTCGTGGGCCGGGCACATGGCGGAGCTCGTCGACGCGGCCGACGCGGCCGCGACCACGAGCGAGCGCAAGCGGCTGCTGCTCCGCGCGGCGCGCCTCGCGAAGCGCTTCGATCGCGGCCAGCTCGAGGACCTGCTCAGGCGGGCCTACGAGGCGGCCCCCTCCGACAAGCAGGCCGCGGCGATGTTCGAGGGGCTGCTCGCCGAGGAGGAGCGGCCGCAGACCATCGTGGAGACGCAGCGCCGCATCCTCGATGCGCGCACCGGCGTGGCGCGCGGCGAGGCGGCGTTCAAGTTCGGCGTCCGCTGGGCCACGCGGCACCAGAACGTCGAGATCGGCTCGAAGCTCCTGGAAGAGTCGCTCCGGTACGACCCCTCGAACGAGGCGGCGTTTGCCTACCTGCGCGAGCTCTGGGGGACGAAGGAGGGCAACTGGGAGCGCGTCGCGGCGCTGGCGGAGAGCGCCGCCAACCAGAACGGCGACTCGCCGTACATGATCGCCCAGGCGGGCGGCGTCGCCTGGCGGCAGCTCGGCAATCTGATCCGCGCCAGGAGCTGGTTCGAGCGGCTCTCGGCGGTCGCCCCGACGCACCCGAGCGTGAGCGCCTTCGAGGCGCAGATCGGCGAGCGCCTCACGGCCGCAGCGCCGGCCGCGCCCGTGGCCGCGACGCCCGTGGCCGCGACGCCCGTGGCCGTGGCGCCCGTGGCCGTCGCGCCCGCGCCCGTCGAGCGGGCTGCGGACGCCACGCCCATTCCCGTGAGCGCGCCGGCGCCGGTCAGCGTGCGGGCCCCGGTGAGCACGCCGGCGCCCGTCAGCGCGCCCGCGCCTGTCAGCGCGCCGGCGCCGGTCAGCGCGCCGGCGCCGGTCAGCGCGCCGGCGCCCGTGAGCGCGCCCGCGCCGGTGAGCGGCAGGGCGAGCACGCCGGCGGACGTTCCGGTCGATGCCTCGTCGGACGACGATGGCGCGAGGACGTCGGTTGTCGCGGCTGAGCCGCCGCCGCGCGCTCCCGCGGAGAGCAGGCCCGCCGACTCCGAGATCGGCCGGCGGCCGACGGCGCCGCCGCCCCCCGCCGCCGAGATGGCGGGGCGGGTCGAGGAGCTCAAGGCCAAGGCTCAGAAGCAGGAGCAGGCCAAGCGGTACAACGAGTACGTCAAGACGCTGATCGAGATCGCCGAGGCGGTCTCGGATCCGGCCGAGAAGATCGAGAATTACTCGAAGGCCGCCGAGCTCTACTCGGGCAAGTTCTCGAACGCGGCCGAGGCGGTGAAGTGCTACGAGGCGATCCTCGCGATCGACGGCGAGCACCCGCAGGCGATCGACTTCCTCCGCCAGAGCTACGAGAAGCGGCGCGACTGGGAGAAGCTCATCGGGCTGCTCCGCCGCGAGGCCGCGGCCCTCCCGGAGGGCGGCGAGCGCGCCGCGAAATACCTCGAGATCGCGAAGCTCGCGTCGGAGCGGGTGAAGAAGGTCGACTTCTGCATCGAGCTCTGGGACGAGGTGCTCGCGAACGACCCCGAGAACCCGGAGGCCCTGAACGCGCTGGCCGGGCTCTACGAGAAGAACAAGGACTATCAGGCGTTCGCGCGGGTGCTGCAGAAGCAGGTCGACACGACGTTCGACAGCACCCAGAAGCTCGCGCTCCTCAGCAAGCTCGCGCAGCTCTACGGCGAGCGCCTCAAGGACGACGAGGCGGCCGTCAGGGCGTGGCAAGAGGTGATCGCGCTGAACCCCCAGGACCGCAAGGCCCAGGAGGCGCTCAAGAAGGCGTATCTCCAGCTCCAGCGCTGGGACGACCTCGAGGTGTTCTACGCCGAGAGCGGCAAGTGGGACGAGTTCATCCGCGTCCTCGAGTCGCAGGAGGCGAAGGAGACCGACGACGCGGCCAAGATCAGCCTGCTGCTCAAGATCGCCGAGCTCTGGATGGTCCAGAAGCAGAAGGCGGATCGCGCGGCGCGCGCCTACGAGAAGGTGCTCTCGATCGACGGCGCGCACCTCGCCGCGGCCGAGGCGCTGATCCCGCTCTACACGCAGGCGAACAACCCGAAGGGGCTCGCCGGCGCGATCGAGGTGAAGCTCTCGCACGACCAGGACGACGCGTCCCGGCTCGACCTCTACCGGCAGGTGGCCGCGCTCTACGAGACGCGGCTCAAGGAGCCGCAGCGGGCGTTCGAGCGCTACCTCTCCGCGTTCCAGCTCGCCCCGCAGGACGAGCAGTGCATCGACGACGTCGAGCGGGCCGCGCGCTCCACCGAGGGGTGGGACGCGCTCATCCAGGCCTACTCGACGGCGATCTCGCGCGCCGAGAGCGAGGGGGACATCGCGCTCGGGGTCGATCTCCGGCTCCGGCTCGGGCGGGTGCTCCTCGACGAGGTGAAGCGCATCGACGAGGCGCTGGCGCAGTTCCGCGCCGTGTACGAGGCGGACGGCGAGAACCAGGCCGCGATCAGCGCGCTGGAGCGGCTGTACCGCGAGACAGGCCGGTTCGGCGAGCTGCTCGGCATCTACGAGAAGAAGCTCGAGATCATCACCGAGCCCGAGGAGCGCAAGCAGATCCTCTACGCCATCGCGGAGCTCTACGAAGGGGAGCTGCGCGACCCGGTGCGCGCGATCGCGACGCACCGCCAGGTGCTCGACGACGAGCCCACGGACCCGCAGGCGCTCGCGGCGCTCGACAAGCTCTACCGCGAGCAGCAGGACTGGGAGTCCTACGTCGACGTGCTCCGCAAGCGGATCGACTCGCCGCTCGACGAGCAGGCGCTCATCGACCTCAAGTTCCGGCTCGGGAGCACCCTCGAGAAGCACCTGAACGATGCGGCCGGAGCGCTCGAGAATTACAAGGAAATCCTGATCCTCGATCCGGGCAACGACGCGGCGCGGCTCGCGCTGGAGGCGCTGCTCTCGAACGAGTCGCTGCGGGCCGAGGCCGCGGCCATCCTGCAGGAGATCTACGAGGGGCGCGGCGACTGGGAGAAGCTGATCCAGGCGCTCGAGATCCTCGCGGCCGCCGAGGGCGACACGGCGACGCGCGTCTCGCTGCTCCGGAAGGTGGCGCGGACGGCGGCCGAGAGCCTGAACGACCTCGGCCGCGCGTTCGACGCGCAGTCGCGGGCGCTCAAGGACGATCCGTCGCACGCCGAGACGCGGGCGGAGCTCGAGTCGCTCGCCGCGCAGGCGGGCGCATGGGACCGGCTCGACGTCATCTTCAGCGAGATCGCGGACTCGCTGAGCGACGCCCGGCTGAGCCGCGAGTACTGGATGCGGCTCGCGAGCACCCACGAGCGGCTCGGCAAGGTCGAGGAGGCGGCGAACGGCTACCTCCGCGTGCTCTCGATCGATCCCGCCGACTCGGAGGCGCTCGAGGCGATGGACGCGCTGTACCGGCGCACCGAGCGCTGGAGCGATCTCATCGGCGTCTACCGGCGCCGCATCGAGCTCGTGCACGAGCCCACCGAGCGCGAGGGCCTCTATGCGCAGATGGCCGAGGTCTACGAGCAGCGGCTCGGGCAGCCCGAGGAGGCGATCGCCGCATACCGCGAGGTGCTCTCCATCGATAACACGAGCCTCGTCGCGCTGACCGCCCTCGACGGGCTCTTCAGCCGCCAGGGCATGTGGGAGGAGCTGGCGGACAACCTCGAGGCGCAGCTCAGCATCGCGGTCGAGGAGGAGGCGCAGATCCGGCTGATGCTCCGGCTCGCCGCGCTCCGGGAGTCGCGGATGCGGCTCGTCGACTCGGCGATCGACATCTACAGGCAGGTGCTCGAGCGCGAGCCGACGAACGTCGAGGCGCTCGCGGCCCTCGAGCGGCTCGGGAAGCTCCCCGAGCACGAGGTCGCGATCGCGGAGATCCTCGAGCCCCTGTACCGCCAGTCGGGCGACTACCAGAAGCTCATCGGGGTGCACGAGGTCCAGGTGCGCCGCAGCGACGACGTGACCCGTCGCGTCGAGCTGCTCCACCAGATCGCCGTGCTGTACGAGGACGCGGGCAGCGACCTCAGCTCGGCCTTCGACACCTACGCGCGGGCGCTGAGCCAGGACCCGGCCTCGGAGTCGACCCAGGAGGGGCTCGACCGGCTCGCGCGCGCGACCGGCCGCTTCACCGACCTGGCGCGCGTGTTCGAGACGCTGGCGGCGCAGCAGACCGACGCGGAGCTCGCGAGCACGCTCTACACGATGAGCGCGCGCATCTACGAGAGCGACCTCGGCGACATGGACAGCGCCGTCGGGCACTACCGGCGCGTGCTCGAGATCGATCCGCGCAACCTGCACGCCGCCGAGTCGCTCGAGCGGCTGTTCCGGACCGCGGAGCGCTACAACGAGCTGTCGCAGATCCTCCAGCAGAAGGCGGACATCCTCGACGACCTGAACGAGAAGAAGCTCGCCCTGTTCCAGGCCGCGAGCATCGAGGAGGAGGTGCTCGAGCGGCACGACCAGGCGATCGCCGTCTACGGCAAGGTGCTCGAGCTCGACGCCGAGGATCTGCGGGCGATCGACGCGCTGACCAAGCTCTACCTCAGCCTCTCGCGCTGGCAGGAGCTGCTCTCGGTCTACGCGAAGAAGGCCGATCTCGTCCTCGATTCGGGCGAGAAGAAGCGCATCTACTACCAGATCGGCGCGGTGTACGAGCGCGAGCTCGGCAACGTGGCGAGCGCGATCGACACCTACCAGCGGGTGCTCGAGATCGACCCGGACGACCTCCAGGCGCTCGGGCGGCTCGACGTGCTCTACCAGACCTCGCAGAACTGGCTCGAGCTGCTCAGCGTGCTCCAGCACGAGGCCGAGATCACCTCGGACCCGGCCGAGGGCATCAGCTACCAGTACCGGATCGCCGAGCTCTACGAGAAGCACCTCGACGACGTGACCCGCGCGATCGAGCTCTACCGCGATCTCCTGCAGCAGATGCCGGATCACGAGCCGACGCTCCGCGCGCTCGAGCAGATCAAGGACGGCAATCGCGACGCGCTCGGCGCCGCCCTCGTGCTCGAGCCGATCTACGACGCGTCCGGCGAGTGGCAGAAGCTGATCAGCGTGCTCGAGGTCCGCGTCAAGGTGGCCGAGGACCCGTACGAGAAGGTCGATCTGCTCCACCGCATCGCGCGGCTCTCGGAGGAGATGCTGAGCGATCACGTCTCCGCCTTCGAGACGTACGCGCGCGCGGTGACGTGCGACATCGGCAACGAGGAGTCGCTCTCGAACCTCGAGCGGCTCGCGATCGTGGTGAACCGCTGGCCGCAGGTCGCCGCGCTGTACGACGCGGAGCTCGGGCGGCTCGGCGAGGAGCCGTCGCGCTTCGTCGAGCTCGGGCTCAGGCTCGCGCAGATCTTCGAGACGCAGCTCGAGGACATCGACAGCGCCGTCGCGCGCTACCGGCGCGTGCTCGAGGTCGATCCGGAGAACCAGACCGCGATCGCGTCGCTCGACCGCCTGTTCACCGCGACCGAGCGGTGGGGCGACCTCGTCGAGATCCTCTCGCGCGAGGCGGAGATCGCGCAGTCGCCGGACGAGATCCTCGAGTTCAAGTACCGGCTCGGCGTGGTGCACCAGACGCGGCTCAACGACCTGCCGGCGGCCATCGCGGCGTACCGCGAGGTGCTCACCGCGGCCCCCGAGCACTCGCCGACCCTGGAGGCCCTCGAGGGGCTCTTCGCGGCCGGGATCAAGCAGATGGAGATCGGCGCGATCCTGGAGCCGCTCTACCAGGCCGCGGCCGAGTGGGAGAAGCTCGGCGGCGTGCTCGAGGCGGAGCTCGCCCACCTCACCCAGGAGTCGGACCGGCTGGCGATGTACTACCGGCTCGGCGAGCTCCAGGAGGAGCGGCTCATCTCGCCGGACGGGGCCCTCGGCGTCTACATCCGGGCGCTGAAGGAGTACCCGCGGGACGAGAAGACGCTCGAGGAGGTCGAGCGGCTCTCCGGCTCGGTCGACGGCGGCTGGGAGCTGCTCGCCAACGCGTACGCCGACGTGCTGGGCATCCACGCCGACAAGGACGTGCAGACCAGCATCGGTAAGCGGCTGGCGCGGGTCTTCGAGACCGACCTCAGCGACGTCGCCAAGGCGGAGGAGACCTACCGGTACGTGCTCGGCATCGAGCCGCTCGAGGCGGAGGCGCTCTCCAACCTCGACCGGATCTACACGCAGCTCGAGCAGTACCCGGAGCTCGCCAGCGTGCTCGAGCAGCGGGTGCGCGCGACCGAGGATCGCCCGGAGCTCGTCGACCTGTACCTCCGGCTCGGCCAGACGTACGAGGAGCGGCTCGGGCAGCTCGACGACGCCATCCGCGCCTTCCGGCGCATCTTCGACGAGCTCGAGACGACGAACGAGCAGGCGATCGGCGCGCTCGAGCGCATCTACACGACCAAGGGGGCCTGGACCCAGCTCAAGGTCGTGCTGGAGCGGGAGCTCGAGAACGCGATGGGCGACAGCCAGGAGGCCGACATCCGCGCCAAGATGGCGCACCTCCTGGCCGACCGGCTGAACGACGTCCAGGGCGCCGTCGAGACGTGGAAGCGGGTCCTCGACCTCCGCGGCGAGGATCCGGAGGCGCTCGGGGCGCTGTCGAACCTCTACGAGCGCGTGGGGCAGTGGGCCGAGCTCTGCGACGTCCTCGAGCGGCACTACGACATCGCGACCGACGACGAGTCGCGCGTCGCGGTGCTCCTCCGCCGCGCCAAGCTGTTCCACGAGCAGCTCGGCCGCGACGACTCGGCGCTCGACGACTACCAGCGCGTCCTCGACATCGACTACGCGAACCTCGAGGCGCTCTACGCCATCGCGGCGATCTGGCGGCTGCGCAACGAGCCCGAGCAGATCGTCGGCTCGCTCCACCAGACCGTCGACCGGGCGCGGGACGTCCTGCCGGCCGAGAACGTCATCGCGCTCTACCGCGAGCTCGGGACGACCTACCAGCACGTCCTCGGGCAGTCGTACGACGCCATCGACGCCTGGAGGAAGCTGCTCGACGTCGACCCGAAGGACTTCGAGGCGATGGCCGCCCTGGAGAACCTGCTCCGCGCCGAGGGGCGCTGGGTCGAGGTCATCGACGTGAAGATGGGCCGGGCGGCGGCCTACGAGTCGCCGGCCGACAAGGTGCGCGAGTACCTCGAGGTGGCGCAGATCTGGGAGCACCAGGTCGAGGAGAGGGACCGGGGCACGCTCGCGTACGAGAAGGTCCTGGAGCTCGAGCCGACGCACGATCAGGCCTTCGCGGCGCTCGAGCAGCTCCACGATGCGGCCCGGCGGAGCGAGCCGCTCATCGAGCTCTACCTCGCGCGGCTCGACTCGCGCGAGGAGGTCCACGAGAAGACCGAGATCCTCCGCAAGGTGGCCCGGGTCTTCGAGGAGCAGCTCGAGGACAAGCCCCAGGCCTTCGACGCGCTGCTCACGGCGTTCGAGATGGACTTCTCGGACATGGACACGGTCCGCTACCTCGAGCGCATGGCCCAGGCGACGAACCGCTGGCCCGAGCTCGTGCAGACGGTGAACGGCTGGCTGCAGCAGCAGACCGCGCCGCTCCAGAAGATCACGCTCTGCCTGCGGCTCGCCAAGTGGTACGCGGAGGACCTCGGCCACCCCGAGTACGCCCAGCCGTACTACCAGCAGATCCTCGCGTACGACCCGAACAACGTCGCGGTGCTTCGCCAGATGGCGAACTACCTCAAGAAGACCGGGCAGTGGCAGCAGCAGGGCCAGATGCTCACGAGCGCCCTGAACGTCGCGGTCACCGACGTCGACCGGAAGGAGATCCTGACCGAGCTCGGCGAGGTGCTCGAGAAGCACATGGGCGAGGTCGAGCAGGGGCTGAGCTTCTACCGGCGCGCCCTCGACGTCGATCCGCTCCACCTCCCGGCCCTCGAGGCGCTGGAGCGGATCTACACGGATCGCGACCAGTCGAACGATCTCGTCGACGTCCTGCTCCGCAAGGCGCGGGCCGTCAGCGAGCCCGATGTCGTCGCGTCCGTGAAGCTGCGCACCGCCGGCCTCTACGAGACCAAGCTCGGCCTGATCGACAAGGCCGGCGCGGTCTACCGCGAGGTGCTGGACATCGACGCCTCGAACCTCCTCGCCATGCGGGGGCTCGAGCGCGTGTACACGACCACGCACCAGTGGCCGGATCTCGTGCGCGTCCTCGAGATGCAGCTCGACGTGGTCACCACGGAGCGCGAGCGCATCGACGTGCTGATGAAGATCGCGACCCTCCAGGAGGAGCAGTTCCTGAAGCCCGACCTGTCGGCCGCGCGGCTCGAGCAGGTGGTCGAGATCGACCCGTCACACGAGCCCGCGCTCGAGGCCCTGGAGCGTTGCTACCGGCGGCTCCGCCAGTGGCACGATCTCATCAACACCTACGATCGCCACATCAACGCGGCGGAGGACCGCCAGAAGAAGATCGAGCTCTGGTCTCAGACGGCGAAGGTCTACGCCGAGGAGATCGAGGACCTCGACCGCGCGATCGACGCGTACCTGAACATCGTCGACATCCAGGACACGCACATCCCGGCCCTGGAGGCGCTGGCCAAGCTCTACGAGAAGCAGGACAACTCGTCCAAGGCCATCGAGTACATGACGCGCGTCGCCGACCTCACGGCCGACGGCAAGCAGCGCGTCGAGATGTACTACCGCATCGGCCGGCAGCTCGACGAGAAGCTCGGCGAGCGGGGCCTGGCGCAGGAGCGGTTCGAGATGGCGCTCGATCTCGACCCGTCCCACGTGCCGACGCTGGCCGCGCTGCGGGTGATCGCGATCGACGCGGCGGACTGGGACCGGGCGGCGCGCTACCTCGAGCAGGAGCAGATGAACACCGACGCGCCCCGCGCCAAGGCGCGGCTGCTCGTCGAGCTCGGCAAGCTCCGCGACGACATGCTCGGCGAGCACACGCTCGCGGTGCAGGCGTACGAGATGGCGCTCCAGAGCGACCCCGACAACGAGGACGCCGCGATGCCGCTCCTCAACGAGTACGTCTCCACGGAGCGGTGGGCCCAGGCCGAGCCGCTCGCGGAGATGCTCGTCCGGAAGAGCGGCAAGCGCGACCGGTCGGAGCAGCACCGGCTGCAGCGGACCTTCGGCAGGGTCCTCGAGCGGCTCGGGAAGGACGAGGCGGCGCTCAAGGCCTACACGGCAGCGCACAACCTCGACCTGACCGACCAGGAGACGATCAGGGGCCTCGCGGACGTCAGCTTCAAGCTCAGCGACTGGGCGAGCGCGCTGACGAACTACCAGAAGGTGCTCACCAGCCTGGACGAGGCCGAGACCGAGGAGCGCGCCACCGTCTACTACAAGCTCGGGTGCATCAAGCAGGCGCAGGGGCAGTCGAAGCAGGCGGTCAACAACTTCGAGAAGGCGCTCGGCGCCGAGCCTTCGCACCGGCCGACGCTCGAGGCGATGGTCTCCGTCTACGACGCGCTCAAGGACTACAAGCAGGTCTGCCACTACAAGCGGCTGATCCTCGACAACATCATGGACGGCGCCGAGCGGTTCAAGATGCTGAACGAGATCGGCGACATCTGGGTCGAGAAGGAGAACAACATCCCGAAGGGCGTCGAGGCCCTGGAGGAGGCGCTCGATCTGGAGCCGCAGAACCACGTGCTGCTCCACAAGCTGCTCCAGCTCTACCAGCGCACCGGGCAGTGGGAGCGGATGGTGGACTGCCTCCAGCGCATCGCGGACCTCGAGCCGCAGCCGGATCGCAAGAGCCGCTACCTCTACACGATGGCGCAGATCTACCGCGACAAGCTGGAGGACCCGGGGCGCGCGGTGGAGCTGTTCAATGAGACGCTGGACCTGAACCCGCACTCCCTCGAGGCCTTCGAGCGCATCAACAAGATCCTCACGGCGCAGAAGGAGTGGAAGCAGCTCGAGCGGGCGTACCGCAAGATGCTGCACCGGGTCGCCGGCAAGGGGAACACGGACCTCGAGTACAGCCTCTGGCACGCGCTCGGGCTCATCTACCGTGACCGGCTCGGCGACAGGACGGCCGCGGTCGAGACGTTCCGCATGGCGTCGCGGCTCAAGCCCGAGGACGCGACGGAGCACCTCATCCTGGCGGAGCTCTACGAGCAGGCGGAGCAGTTCGATCTGGCCACTGGCGAGTTCCAGGCGATGGTGAAGCTCGATCCGATGAAGATCGACCCGTACAAGCGGCTCTACCGCCTGTACGTGGACGGCAAGCAGTACGACCAGGCCTGGTGCGTGGCGGCGGCGCTCGCGTTCCTCCGCAAGGCCGATCCGGACGAGCAGCAGTACTTCGAGGACTACCGCCCGCAGGGCCTCATCCAGGCGAAGAGCCGGCTCGACAACGAGCAGTGGATCAGGAACCTGTTCCACGAGGAGGAGAACCTCTACGTCGGCAAGATCTTCGAGATGATCGCGGGGGCCGCGCTCAGGGCGAAGATCGAGACGCTCAAGCAGCGGCGGGAGCTGCCGGTCCTCGACCAGCGGTTCCTGCAGGATCCGGCGACCTCGACGGTGACGTTCGCCCGGACCTTCGGCTGGGCGGCCAACGTGCTCGGCCTCCCGGCGCCGCGGCTCTACGTGCGGAGCGACGTGCCCGGCGCGCTCGTCGCGGTGGCGAACGAGCAGCCGGCGTCCGTCGCGGGGCAGACCGTCTTGACCGGGTTCTCACCGCAGGAGCTCACCTTCATCGTGGGCAAGCACCTCGCGATGTACCGCGGCGAGCACTACATCAAGACGCTGTTCCCGACGGTCACCGAGCTGACGGTGCTCCTCTTCGCGGGGATCAAGCTCGTCGCGCCCGACACGCAGGTGCCGCAGGACATCGAGAAGCAGATCATGGCCACCGCGCAGACGCTCCGCGGGTTCATGCAGCCCATGCAGCTCGAGGGGCTCCGCATGGTGGTCAAGAAGTTCCTCGCGGAGGGCGCGAAGGCGAACATCAAGCGGTGGGTCCAGTGCGTCGACATCACCGCGGCGCGCGCCGGCCTGCTCCTCTCGGGCGACCTCGAGATCGCCAAGAAGATCATCGCCGCGGAGCCGCAGCAGCCCGGGGATCTCCCGCCCCAGGACAAGCTGAAGGAGCTCATCACCTTCTCGACAAGCGATCAGTATTTCGCGCTGCGTCAGGCGCTCGGGATCGCGATCGGGGAGGGATGAGAGCGCGCTAGATCGGGCCCTAAGTAGCGAGATTCACCTCATTAATCGGAGCCTCCGGGCCGGGAGCCGTCCGCTCCCGGCCCGGAGGCTCCCCGGTGTGATCGGGATGCACATCTCCATGAGTCTGCTTGACGAGTCAGCAATCCTTACGAACGATCGGGTGCTGTGACCTCGTCATCGATGATCGTCCGGCTCCCGGTGCAGTCTGCGAGAGGCTTCGGGAGATACAGGCTGATCGCAAAGCTGGGGCAGGGAGGGATGGCCGAGGTCTTCCTCGCTGCGCATCGCGGCCCGCTCGGGTTCGAGAAGCTGGTCGTGATCAAGCGGCTGAAGCCGGGCATCGCGACCGAGCCCGAGGTCAACGCGATGTTCCTCGACGAGGCGAGGCTCGCCGCGCGGCTGAACCACCCGAACGTCGTGCAGACGTACGAGTGCGGCCAGATCGACGACCAGTACTACATCGTGATGGAGTACCTGGAGGGGCACTCGCTCGATCGGATCTGCAGGAAGATCGACCCCTCGCGGCACCGCGCTGTCTACCTGGCGATCCTCTCCGACGCGCTCGCCGGGCTGCACTACGCGCACGACCTCATGGACTTCAACGGCCAGCCGCTCCATGTGGTCCACCGCGACATCAGCCCGCACAACATCTTCGTCACCTACGACGGGCAAGCGAAGGTCGTCGACTTCGGCATCGCGAAGTGGGCGACGCGCGACGCCGACACGAGCACCGGCGTCGTCAAGGGGAAGATCCGTTACATGGCGCCGGAGCAGGCCCTCGCGACGATGGTGGATCGCCGCGCGGACGTCTTCTCGATGGGCCTGATCTTCTGGGAGCTCGTCGTGGGCGAGCGCTTCTGGGGGGATCTCTCCGACGTGCAGATCCTCCAGCGGCTCACGTTCGGCGAGATCCCGCAGCTGCGCGAGCGGTGGCCCGCGGCGCCCGAGGCGCTCGACCGGATCTGCTCGCGCGCGCTCGCGATGGCGCCCGAGGACCGGTACGCCACCGCGGCCCACATGCGTGAGGACGTCGAGGCCTACCTCGCGACGATGGGGCGCCGCCCCTCCTCGGCGGAGATCGGCCGCCTCATCGGCGAGACGTTCGCGAACCGCCGCGCCGAGGTGAGGGCGGCGATCAGCGATCAGCTGGGGCGGCTGCATGCGGACACGGCCGAGGGGCCGGAGGAGTTCGAGGTCCTCCCGGTGCTCGAGGATCGCGCCGCCGTGCCGTGGTCGCAGCGGATGCCGATGTCGCAGATGTCGCAGATGTCGCAGATGTCGCAGATGTCGCAGAAGTTCGCGGCGCCTGTGCCGGACCACACGCTCGGCGACGACGGATCGCGCGAGGACAGCATCTCGAACCGGCAGACGATCCCCACGATCATGGTCGCCAACGCCAAGTCGACCAAGCGCAAGGCGCTCTGGAGCGCTGCGATCGCCGCGTTCTCCGTGCTGCTGATCGCCGGCGCGTGGGCGATCGCCACCATGAAGTGGACGCCGTCGGATGCGCCCATCAGCGTCCCTCAGGTTGACCCGACGGCCCCCGAGCCGCCGACTCCCACGCCCACTTCACCGATCAACCCGAACCTCGTCGAGCTCCGGATCATCGCCACGCCGCTCGACGCGAAGATCTACCTCGACGACGTCGAGCTCCCGAGCAACCCGTTCTTCGCGAGGTTCAGCCGGGATGGCACCGGGCACCGCATCCGGGTCGCGGCCGACGGGTACACGCCGGAGGCGCGCTTCGTCGTGTTCACGCGCGACGAGGTGCTGACCATCAACCTGCGCCCGGTGGTGCAGGCGCCGGTCAAGGGCGGGGGCGGTACCTCGCCCAGGAAGTGACGGGCAGGGCCGCGGGACTTCCGTGGCCTCGCGGGGCCACCGCGCGGTGACGCCGCGAGCGCGCGGCGCCGGGTGACGCCGTGCCGGCGCCGCTCCAGCACGCCGGTTGGTGCTGCCCCGGCGCGGCGGTTGGTGCTGCCCCGGCGCGCTGCTTGGCGCTGCCCCGGCGCGCTGCTTGGCGCTGCCCCGGCGCGCCGCTTGGCGCTGCCCCGGCGCGCCGCTTGGCGCTGCCCCGGCGCGCTGCTTGGCGCTGCCCCGGCGCGCTGCTTGGCGCTGCCCCGGCGCGCTGCTTGGCGCTGCCCCGGCGCGCTGCTCGGCGCTGCCCCGGCGCGCCGCGCGCGGCGCTACGGCCTGCTGTTCAGCATCGCCTCGATCTGCAGCGGTACGCAGCCGTAGGCCTCGGCGGCGGCGAGCATCGCCGAGTTCTGCGGCAGGTTGAGCAGGAACGAGCTCGCGTAGGGCGTCCCCTCGAGGCCCTTCAGCCGGCGCAGGAGCGGGGGCATCGCGCGCTCCATCGCGTCCCGCGCGCCCTCGAGATCTCCCATGTCCACGCACGCGTCGTGGAGCGCGAGGTAGATCGGCGCCTCGTTGAGCAGGCTGGGCGCGCCCGCCTCGACCAGGGCCGCCGCCTCCCGCGCGATCTCGCGCGCCTGCTCGGCGTCGCCGAAGCGGCGCTCCGCCTCCGCGCAGAACCCGAGCGCCACGGGCAGGACGTCGCGGTTCTCCGTGACCCGGTAGGCCTCCGTCGCCTTCTTCAGCAGCGAGCGCGCCCGCGCGAGGCCCGACGACTCGAAGCGCAAGAGCTCGCAGCCCCGGTAGAACAGGATGCCGAGCGTCACCCGGTCGCGCACGACCCACATGCTCCCCGCGGCCTCGTCCGCGCTCGCGCGCGGCTCCGCGAGCGCCGCGTCGAGCCGCGGCTCGGGGCCGAACGTCGCCGCCCAGCAGAGCAGGATCATCTGCCCGTGCCGCGCCGCCCCGGAGCTGCCGATCGCCTGCGCCCTGGCGATGCCCCCCTCGATCTCCTGGAGCGCCTCCGCCCGGGCGCCGATGGTCGTGAGCGCGAAGCCCACGTTCATCGTCAGCATCGCCTCGCGCTCCTGCAGCCCCGCGCGGCGCGCTGCCCGCGCCGCGTTCCGGCGCGCCTCCAGCGCCGCGGCGGGCTCGCCGCGCGTCTGGTGCGCGACAGCGCGCGTCTGCCAGGCGTCGACCGCCGCCCAGACGAGGCCCCGCCGCGCCGCGAGGTCGAGCAGGTGCGTCGCCTCCTGCTCGGCCATCGCGAGCTGCCCGGCGAACGCGTGGACCTGCGCCAGCGTGGCCGAGCACTGCGCCTCCTCCTCGACGAGATCGATCGTCCGGGCGCGGTCGCGCAGCGCCGTCAGGCGCTCCTCCAGGTCGATGCCCGAGCCGCACGCGTGGTCGTAGCGGGCGCGGGCGGTGAGCGTGCGGAGCTCGCTCGCCTCGTCGTAGACGTTCTCCCCCATCGCCCGGATCGCCGAGTCGCGCTCGGGCGAGCGCGCGTCGAGCCGCGAGTACGCGTCCTCCAGGAGGACGGCGCGCGCGAACGCCGTCGGCTTGTCGGGGGCGAAGACGAGCGCGCGATCGGCCATGGTGACGGCGTCGCGGAGCGAGTTCGTCGCGAGGGCGCGCCGCGCGGCGGCCTCCCAGCGGATCGCCGCCTCCTCGTGCTCGCCGCCGAGGTCGAAGTGCTGCGCCACCGTCGCGCTGTCCTCTCCGAGCCGGTCGAGCCAGCGCGCGGCCGCGGCGTGCAGCGTCTGGCGCAGCTCCTCGCCGGCGGAGGCGTACGCGACGTCGCGGACGAGCGCGTGCTTGAACAGGAACTCGCGCGCGACAGGGAAGCGCGACGCGCGCTGCTCGACGAGGAGCTCCGCGGCGATGAGCTTCTTCAGCGCCGTCTCCGGCTCGATCACGCCGACCTCGGCGAGGCCCGCGTCCCAGACCGACAGGCCGAAGACGCTCATGCGCACGACCGCCTCGCGCGTGGACTCGTCGAGCGCGTCGAGGCTCACCTGGATCGCCGCCTCGATGGTCGGCGCCGTGGCCGCGTCCTTGCCGGAGGCGATGACCCGCGCGAGCTCCTCGGCGAAGAGCGGCGAGCCGGCCGCCTGCTGCGCGACGCGGTCGAGCGTCGCGTCGTCGAACGGCCGCGCGGCGGCGGCCATGCTGAACACGGCCCGCGCGATCTCGCGCGTGGCCCGCCGCGCGATGGGGCGCAGCTCCACGCGCACGTGGTCGCGGCCGGTGAAGCGCTGGCCCTGGTCGCGCCAGAACGCCGGCCGCACCATGAGCATGGTGAAGAGCGGCCTGCCCGTGGCCCGCCCGAGCAGGTGATCGAGCCACGCGATGCTCTCCGGGTCGGCCCACTGCGCGTCCTCGACGAGCAGCGCGCACGGCTCGAGCGAGGCGGCGCCGACGGCGATGTCGGTCATCGAGAGGTACAGCGCGTCGCGCGCGCCGCGCAGGTCGATGCCGTCGGGGAAGGGCTGGTTCGCGAGCAGGCGGGCGAGGAGACCGCCGTCGCCGTGGTGCAGCCGCCGCGCGCGCACGGCGTCGTCGGCCTGCTCCAGCGACGCGCCCTTCGGCAGGCCCGTGAGGACGCGCAGGGCGTCGGTCGCGACGCCGAGCGCCTGCGCCCGGCCGAACGACTCGCAGCGCAGCTGGACGAGCCGCGGCGGATCGGGGCGGTCCGAGATGCGGGCGACGAACTCCCGCGCGAGCCGGCTCTTGCCGATCCCCGGCGGGCCCGAGATGCTGACGACGACCGGCGTCCGGTCCTCCACGCAGCGGTCGAACGCCGCGACGGTGGTGATGAGCTCGGCGTCGCGCCCGACGAACGGCGTCTGCGCGTCGGGCCGCTTCGGCGCGCGCGAGAGCACCCGCACGGCGCCGGCCTCCTGGGGCTCGCACAGGAACCGCCCGCGCGACAGCTCCACCGTGGTCGCGTCCGCGAGCACGCGGCCGGGGCCCGCCTCGCGCGCGAGGGCGACCGCGCGGTCGACGACCTCGCCCGCCGAGCGCGTCCTGTCGACCCGCATGCGGCCGGAGGCGACGCCGACGCGGCCGCCGCGCTCGCCGAGCGCGAGCCCGAGCTCGAGGGCGCGGGACGCCTCGTCGCCGTGGGCCTGACGCACGCCGAGGTGGGCGGCGATCGAGTCGGTGCCGAGCGGCAGCGCGTCGGCCCCGCGGCGCCGCAGCGTCTCGAGCTCCCGCTGCCGCTCCTCGCCGGTGGCCACGTGCAGCGCCACGATCGTCGTCACGAGCCGCGTGCCCATCACGCCCGGCGGGTTGTCGCTCACGCGCAGCGGCGACGGCGTGGGCAGGTGCGGCTCGTCGACGAGCGCCGCGAGCTTCTCCGCCACCTCGCGCGCCGAGCTCGGCCGGAGCTCCCGATCGGCGAGCAGCAGGGCGTGGATCAGGTCGTCGAGGGCGGGGACGACGTCGAGCAGGAACTCCGAGAGGCGCGGCGCGGGCGTCGTCGCGAGGCGCACGAGGGTTGCGATCGAGGTCGGCCCTATGTGCGGCGGCCGCCCGGCGACCAGCTCGAACAGCGTCGCGCCGAGCGAGTAGAGGTCGCTGCGCGCGTCGACGGTCGCGTCGCCGCGGGCCTGCTCCGGCGAGATGTACGCCGGGGTGCCGACGAGGCCGCCTGCGTCGGTCGTGAGCACGACCTCCTTCGACGCCGCCACCCCGAAGTCGACGAGCTTGATCCGGATCGCCCCGTCCTGCGCCCCGCGCAGGAGGAGGATATTGGAAGGCTTGATGTCGCGGTGGACGACGCCCGCGTCGTGCGCGGCCGCGAGCGCGCTCGCCACCTGCCGCCCGACCTCGATCCCGTCGCGCAGCGAGAGCGGGGAGCGCCGCTGGCGCGCCGCCAGATCCTCGCCGTCGAGCCACTCCATCGCGATGAAGGTCGCCCCCTCCTCGATGCGGTGCCCCTCCGCGTCCGACGCGCTCGACTCGAGCGTCCCGAACGCCACGACCCGCACGATCCCCGGGTGGTCGAGCTCCGAGAGGATCTGCCCCTCGCGGGAGAGCCGCGCCTGGCCCTCGGCGTCGACGCCGACCGCCGTGATGATCTTCAGCGCGACGTACCGCTCGGTCTGCACATCGAACGCGCGGTGCACGGTGCCGACCCCGCCCCGGCCGATCTCGCGCTCGATGTGGAACCGGCCCGCGACAAGC
This sequence comes from Sorangium sp. So ce321, assembly GCF_051530195.1. Lineage (NCBI taxonomy): Bacteria > Pseudomonadati > Myxococcota > Polyangiales > Polyangiaceae > Sorangium > Sorangium sp. So ce321. The sequence continues at coordinate 4,559,513 of NZ_CP150329.1, forward strand.
GCTCTTGCTGGCTCGATGCGCACGGGGTTCATGCGCTAGCCGAGGGGGGGATGGGCGCCGAGGGCGCTCCGGCGTGGCGGAGAGGCGAGCTCAGGGCGCCGGGCCGGTGGGGCCTGCGGTGTTCCGACTGGGCGCATCGGAGACGAGAGTACGCCGTCATTCATGGCAGTTCCAGTGTCGCGGTCGCGTCGCGCGCGCCGTGAGACCGCCGGGCGTTGCCACGCGCTGTCGCGCCGCTCGTCGTCACGTGGCGCCGCGCCGCGCCGGTCGATCGAGCTTCGCCGGGCCTCCCTTGACGGCTCCGGCGGCTCCTCTTACGGTCGCGGCTCTGCGCTAACGTCGGGAGCCAATCGATGCTCGATCGCGTCGCCGTTCATCAGACCCGGCTGCGCACGCCCGGCCTCGGGCTCGATGCCAAGGGCGTCGCGCTCGGGGCCAAGGGTCTCGTCCTCCTGCCGTCGATCGATCGGCTCGTCGCCTTCCTCGCGCTCTACACGCGGCAGGGCTCGCTCGGGGACATCCTCCGCTCGCTCGTCGTCGAGGTCGTGCGATCGAAGCTTGGCGCCCGGGAGGTCACCCTCCTGTTCGCGGCGGAGAGCAGCGACCGGCTCGACCGGGTCGCCGAGATCGCCCGGCTGGCTGGCGGCTACTGCTTCACCGGCACGAGCCGCCACTTCGTCCAGTACCGCGACGCCGCCGCCCCGTTCGGGTACGACGTCCCGCAGATCCTGCCCAGCGACGCGGCGCTCTCGCTCTACCACAACGCCTTCTCGCAGACGTACGAGGTCGAGCGGCGCCTCGACGTGCGCGGGCTGCTGCTCCGGCTCGAGCCGCACCTCGACCCCGCCGCCGGGCGCGAGCCCGGGCCGCGCTGGCTGCTCGCGGAGTCTGGGCTCGGCCCCGCGCTGATCCGCTACTTCTCCCGGAGCAGCGTCGAGGCCGAGGTGGGCCTCTGCGAGTGGCCGCCGGAGTCGAGCTTCGATGACGCCCCGATCCTCCGGTACCTCTTCCGCGTGCCGGCGATCCCCGGCCGGATGGTCCCGCTGCTCACGGGCACGCCGGGCCTCGGGTACTTCGTCCCGGTCGCCCCGGGCGCCGCGGTGGAGGTGGGCTTCCGGCACCCGGTCAACCTCCGCGCCTGCCCTGTGTTCAGCGAGGCGGGCCTCGTGCTCTTCCGCGGTAGGGGCCGCGAGGCGCTGGAGATCGCGAAGCTGCCGGCGATGGGCGACGTCTCCGCGTTCGCCCGGGTGGAGCTCGGCCGCGAGCCCGCGGTGGCGAGGGCGACGGCGGACGCCGAGCGCCCCGCGTCGGTCGTGCTGTCGCTCCGCCTCGTCCCGAGCTCGGAGCCGTGGCGATCGGTCACGGCGTCGTGGATCCGGCCGGAGGAGATGCAGCTGCTCCGGCACGTCGCCTACGCGCTCGGCCCCGACACCCTGCGCCGCGCCCGCATCGCCTTCACCGCCGCCGGCGCGTTTCTCCGGCACCCGACCGGCATCGAGGGCATCCCGGTCGGCGAGTTCTTCCGGGAGGTCCACGCGGGGCTGTACATCCCCGCCGGCTACGACGCGGTCCCGGCCGTCGCGCCCGCCGTGCTGTTCCGCGCGCTCGGCGCCCCCGCCGGGCAGGCGCTCTTCATCGGGCGCGACGCGCGCGCGATCGGCGTGCCCGAGGAAGCGTTCGTCCCGCTCGAGGCGGCGCTCCTCGAGGCGCAGCAGTGGTCGCCGGTGGCCGCGCGGTCCACGGGCCTCACGGCCGCGCTGGCCACGGAGCTGCCCGAGGTCGTCCTCGGCGGGGTCGGCATCCGGCCCTTGCGCGACCTCGCCCCGCCCGACGCGGCCGCCGATCCGAAGGCGCTCCCGCCGGGCGCCGGCCGGGTATGACCCCTCCCGAGGCCATCGCCGAGCGCGTCTCCGAGCTCCAGGCGAGCGTGCTCGCCCCGCTCGTCCTCGGCGGCCCTCTCTACCCGGTGCGCCCGTTCGGGGTCCGGCTCGCGCTCCTCCTCGGCGACGGCGCGCCGGCGCTCGACCGCGATCTCGGCTCCCGCATCGATCTGGTCCGCGTCCGCGTCGCGCGCCTCATCGCCCCGATCGACACGCTCCCGGAGCTCGCCGCCGCCGACTGGGCGCTCCTCGCCGCGCTGAACGACCTGCTCCAGCTCACGAACCACGAGCTCGCCGGCGCCATGACGCGCAGCCGGTATCCCCGCCTGCTCGCGAGCGTGCGCGACCTCTGCGAGCTCGTGCCCGCGCCGGCGGACGTCGCCACCGCGCTCTCGCGGCACGCGACCTTCGCGCGCGTGCTCGACTGCTTCCGCACGGACGCGCACGTCGCCTGGTGGACCGGCCGCGCGAGCTTCCGCGGCCAGCGCCCGCCCGCGCGGCTGCTCCGGTGGCGGCAGCTGCGCAACGTCGAGGTCGAGACCCGGCGCGTCGCGCTGGCCGACATGGGCCACGGCATCCCCGGGCTCGCGCCGGCGGACTTCGCCGACGCGCTCGCCCTCTGGCTGACGCGCACGCCGCTCACGGATCTCGCGACCGCCACCCGGAAGAGCCCCCCGTTCGCGTGGTCGGCCTCGACGCTCGCTGTGGTCGCCACCCCCCCTGGCCGGAGCCTCGCGTACCGCGTGCTCCTGCGGCAGCCCCACGACCTCGCCGTCGCGGCGCTCGCGCGCGCCGCCAGGGAGGTCCCGTCCCGGTTCGGTCAGGCCCGGACGATCGCCGAGTCGTTCGCCAGCGAGGTCGCCGCGGGGATCAAGCTGCTCGACGAGCGCTCCGGGGCGGCGTGAGCTGCGCGCCGCGCGGCTTTGATCGGCGCAAACGGGGCGTGGTACGCTCCGGTCCCCTCGAGCGCGACCGCCGTCTCGCTCATCGCGCCTTCGACTTCACTTCACGAGCACCGCTCTGGAGCGACGAACCGTTTGAACCGGCAAGACGCTGACAACGCCGACACGATCCCCTCTTTCCCCTGGCGCTCGTCGCGTCTCGGCGGTCGCTTCCAGGAGGCGGCCCGGTGCTCCAGGCGCTCCCGGCGCGTCGCCGGCGTCGCGCTGGCGCTCGCGCTGGCGGTGAGCCCGGGCGTCGCGTTCGCCCAGGCGGACGCGCTGCTCGAGCAGGGCAAGCAGCTCATGAAGAAGGGCAAGCTCGCGGAGGCCTGCCCCAAGATCGAGGAGAGCTACCGGCTGAGCCCGAGGTCGGCCACGCTCCTCGCGCTCGCCACCTGCCACGAGAAGCAGGGCAAGCTGGCGACCGCCTGGGCCGAGTACATCGACCTCGGCGCGGCGGCGCGCAAGGAGGGCAACAAGCGCCTCGAGGCCGACGCGAAGGCGAGGGGAGCGAAGCTCGAGCTGCGCCTGCCGCGGCTCACGCTGAACGTGCCGCGGGCCGCCGCCATCGAAGGGCTCGAGGTGACGCTCGACGGAGAGCCTGTCGACAGCGCGGCCTGGGGCCAGGCCAGGCCGATCGACCCCGGTGAGCACAAGGTGAGCGCGAGCGCCCCCGGCAGGAAGCGGTGGGAGCTCTCGGTCACGATCAAGCGAGGCGAACGGAAAGCCGTGGCGGTCCCGGCGCTCGCCAAGGACGGCTCGGCCGCGCCGGAGCCCGCGCCGGCAGAGGCGCCCGCGAAGGAGGCGGCGTCGCCCGTCGCGGCGGCGCCGGACAAGGGGGGCACGGCGCCCGGGAAGGGCGCGGCGGGGGCAGGGAAGGGCGCGGCGGCCGCGGGGCCCGGGAAGGGCGCGGCGGGGGCAGGGAAGGGCGCGGCGGCCGCGGGGCCCGGGAAGGGCGTGGCGGGGGCGGAGGAGGGCGTGGCGGGAGCGGAGGAAGGCGCGGCGTCCGCCACGCCTGACGCGGCCGAGGAGCCGGAGCCGACCCCGGCGGCAGCGCCGAAGCACTCCGGGACCTTCGTGCTGGAGGCCGGCCTGGCCGGCGGCGCGCTGATCGGGCTGATCGACGCCGGCAGCTTCGGCGACCTGAGCACGTATTCGTACAGCTACAATGTACGCGAGGGCGAGCTCATCGCGCCCTGCGATGACGAGGTCTGCCACGCCAGCTTCGACCCGGCGATCGGGCCTTTCGCCGGCGGCACGGCCTTCGCCGGGATCGCGCTCTCCGAGGAGCTGCACCTCGGCATCCGGGCGCTCGGCGGCTACAGGTTCGGCGGCGGCTACCTCCTTACTGGCGGCCCCTCCGCCTCGATGCGCTTCGGGCGCCTCTGGCTCGGCCTCTCGGGGCTCGCCGCTGCCGTCGGGCAGAACGCGAAGGTCACCGGCGTGAAGGGGGAGATCCCGTCCGATCTGGTCGGCCTCAACTACGGCCGGACCGAGGTGAACGTGAACGCGCGCGAGGGCAGCCTCCCCGAGACGGCGCTGGTCCAGACGCTCGCTTTCGGCGGGAGCGTCGAGGTGTCGCTGGTGCTCGCGGACTGGCCGAGCTCGAGCTGGACGTCGGGCGCGCTCCTCCTGAGCGCCTGGCCGACGTTCATGAAGGGGCTCGACGGCTTCGTGATCGCGGCGCCGGTGAGCCTCGGCTACCGCTTCTACTGACCGCGGCGGTCCCCCCGCCGCGTCCTGCGCGCCGTCGGCGGTCCCCCACCGCGTCCTGCACGCCAGCGGCCGCCCGGGCTACCCCGCCTTGCCCGCGCGCCGCCGCCGGGCGCGGCGCGCCTCGCTCCGGGCGCCGTCTGCCGGCTCGAAAGGCGCCGGCTGCGGGGTGAACCCGATCGCGGCGAGCTCCTTTTCGCCGATCACGTCGCCCTCGGCCACGAGCGCCGCGCGGAGCAGCACCGCGCCCATCTCCGCGTCGTTGCCCGGCCACGGATGGTCGAGCACGGCCTGCAGCGCGCGCAGATCGAGGCCGAACGGCCGGCCGCGCAGGCGGACGCCGATGCGGGCGAGGTGGTCCAGCGCGAGCGCCCGGAGATCCTCGGCGCGCGACGAGAGCGACGGCAGCGCGACGGCCCGATCGCCGAGCCGGTCGGCGAGCCGCTCGCTCATCTGGCCGGTCGCCACCAGCGCGTCGACCGTCTGCGGCACCGCCACGACGAGCCCGACGTCGTCCGGCAGCGCCGCGCCGAGGTAGCTCTGCACCTCGGCCGACAGCGCCTGCGCGTCGAGGACGAGCAGCGTGCCGCCCCTCGCCGCCTCGATGGGCGAGCTGTCCGGATCGCGCCACAGGGCGAGCGCGCGCGGCGTCTCGTCGGAGCCGGCGGCGGGCGCCTCGCCCTCGCGCCCCGACGCGCCGCCCCGCGCCTGCGCGAACGCCTGCGCGAACGCCTCGGGCGCGGGCGCCGCGCCGTCGACGATCGCCAGCGGGCCCTCGGACCGCGCGGAGCTCAGGTGGACCACCGCGCCCCACGCCACCGCGTCGATCCCGGGCGCGGTCAGCAGCGTGACCGGGGCGCCGGCCGCGCCGAGCCGCTCGAGCTGCTCGATCGCCGAGCGCGCCGCGGGGCTGTAGGCCGCCGCGCGCGCCGGCCGCGCGAGGAGCCCCGCGATCGCGCGGAACCGCCCCGCGCTCTGCGCCAGCGCGCGCTCCAGCCGGCTCACCTCGCGCGCGCGCTCCTCGACCTCGCGGCGGGCGGCGACCTCCCGGCCGCGCGACCCGGACAGCATCGCCGACACGGCGATCACCGCCCCGAGCCGGTCGGCGACGGCGCGCAGGCCGGTCACCTCCTCCAGCGTCATCGGCGACGCGCGCCGGCCCCGCGGGATCGCGAGCGCCCCGATCGGGCCCTCCGCGTCGTTCACCAGGGCCACCACGCCGATGTCGCGCTCGGCGAGCCAGGCGAGCAGCGGGCGCACCTCCGGCCGCCGGACCTGGACCGCCTCGGCGGCCTCGACGCGCAGGACGCGCTCCGGCTCGACCTGGGCGAGCTCGATGAGGCGCGCCGGCACCTGCGCCGGCTCGGTGTGCGCGTAGCCCGCGCGGTCGACGGTCACCCGCTCGGGCGGCGAGAGCAGGTACAGCGCCGGCGGGGCGTGCGCCGCGGCGCCGGCGTCCGACGCGTCCCGCAGGGCGGAGAGCGCCGTCTCCAGCGCCGCCTCCGGCTCCGGGTTCATGGCCGCGCGCGTCGCGGCGTCGAAGGCGCCGAGCCAGCGCGCCCCCTCCGGCGCGAACCGGCGCGCGAGCGCCGGCGAGAGGAGCCCCGCGAGCGCGCAGATCGCGCACGCGCTGAACACGGCGACGCCGATGGAGGACTGCGGCGCGCCGCGCAGCCCGAGGTCGCCGCGCGGCGCCTCGTGCACCGCGTAGACGGCGAGGAGCGCCGGAGGGGTCGCGAGCGTCGCGAGGGCGAGCGTGAGGCGGAGCGCGCGCGAGACCTGCGCGGCGTCCGCGGCCACGGTGCAAAAGGCGACGCACACCGCCGCGATCGCGCTCGTGACGGGCAGGATCGCCTCGGGGCTCGCGACGCCGACGAAGGCCGCCGCGAGGCCGACGGCGAGCGCTGTCGCCGAGAGCAGCAGCGCGGCCTCCACCCGGTCGGCGACGCCGAGCTCGAGCCGCCGCGCGATGCGCACGCGCGCGAGCGCGACGAGCATCACCGTGAGCGAACCGAGCGACGCGGCGGAGGTCGCGTAGTGCACGAGGAGCGGATCGAGATCCGCCGCGCGCGCCGGCGCCACGGCCGAGACGGCGGGCAGGGCGACCGCCACGGTCCAGAAGAGCGAGGCGAACGCCGCCGCGTCGAGGCGCCGCGTGCTGGGCGGGGACTCGAGCAGGCCGCCGAGGCCCGCGACGCGCGCGAGGCCGACCAGGGCGGCCATCGCCGACATCGCCGCGCCGAGGTTGCCGAGCGCGATCAGCGCGAGGCCGGTGGGGCCGCTCCGCGCGGCGGCGAGCATCGCGGCGCCGGTGAGGCAGACGGCGGCCGCGCTGCGGGCGGCCGGCTCGATGCGGTCCTCGCCGCGCGGCGGCCGCTCGACCCACCGGAAGCCGAGGGCGAGCAGCGCCGGAAGCCCGAGCAGGGCGAGCCACGCGGGCCCGTGGCCGCCGGAGGCCCGGAGCGCGGCGAAGGCCGTGTAGGCGACGGCGGCCGCGGCGATCCAGAACGAGCGCCGGCGCAGCATCGCGGCGAGCGTAGCGTCTGGCCGCGGGGGCGCCAACGAGGCGGTCTCACCGAGGAGACGACCGCATCGCCCGCGCCGCCGCGGCGGCCAGACGCTCGTTCACTTCCTCAGGGCGTGAGCGCGGCGATGAAGTCGTGGATGCACGCGATCTCGGTGTCGCTGAGCGGCTGGCCGCCGAGCGGCATCCGGTTGTTGCACGTCGGGGTCGGGGTGACCTTCGTGTAGATCGTGCTGCCGTCCGGGTCGCCCGGGACGAGCACGCTGGCGCCGCCGCCGCACGCGGACGCCTGCCCCCGGACCGTGTTCTCCCAACCGGCGGCCAGCGAGAGGCCCGCCTGCTTCGAGTTCGCGTCGTGGCAGCCCGCGTTCGCGCACTTCGCCGTGACCAGCGCCGGCGCATCGTCGCATCCGGTCGGCCCGCCGCCGGTGGTCGCGGTCGTGGTGGTGGCGGGGTCGCCGCCGGTGGTCGCGGTCGTGGTGGCGGGGTCGCCGCCGGTGGTCGCGGTCGTGGTGGCGGGGTCGCCGCCGGTGGCTGCGGTCGTGGTGGCGGGGTCGCCGCCGGTGGTCGCCGCGGGGGTGCCGGCCCCCTGGGTGCCGCCGGCGCCGCTGCCCTGCTCGTCCGGGGGGAACTCGTCCTCGTCGAGGGTCCCAGCGCAGCTCATGAGGAGCGCGCCGCCGGTCAGCAGGGCGCCCGCGGTGAGCGCGGCGCGCCCGTGAAGGGAAGTCATGAACGTCACGTGCTACCTCTCTCTCTCAATGGACGTAGGCTCCGGCGAGCCGGAGTCCCAGGTACTGGTCGATGGCCCCGCCCGCGATGTAAGCGTCGCCCTGCTCGGGCTGGAACGACGAGAAGAACCGGGCGTACTCGACGAGCAGGCGCGCCTCGATGCCGGTCGCGACCGGGATCATCACCCCGGCCAGCGCGCCGATGCCCTGCACGCTCGCCCCGGTGAACCGCTCGTAGACCGGGCCTGACGAGAGCGGCAGGATGTACTCGGCGCCCAGCCCCAGCGCGACAGGGCCGACCGGGAAGCGCCCATCGAGGCCTGCCCGGAACAGGGTGTAGGAGACGTTCGGCACCGTCCTGGCGAGGTCCGCCGGCGCGTCGATCTCGAAGGTCAGGAACCGGAGCCCGGCGGAGATCCCGAGCACCGACTTCTCGCCGATCGACAGCCGCTCCCGGAGCCCCAGGTTGATGCGCTGGTAGGTGGTGCTGATCGGGTCGCCGCCGCCCACAGCCGAGTTGAGGCCGAGCGCCCGCGCGTACCCCGCGGTGATCCCGAGGCCCTTGAGCACCGCGATGTCCGTGGACGCGAGCGGGTACAGCTCGCCCGAGACCGAGATCGCGGGCTGCCCGAAGACGCCGTAGGGCCGGAGGTTCTGCGTGCGCGGATCGGAGTAGTCGAACCAGCGACCGATGAACTCGACGCCGAGCTCGATTGAGAAGAGCGCCGAGCCGATCTCGTGCTTCTTGCGCTTGCCGCCCTTGTCGTCCTTCCCGCTGTCGCCCTCGTCTTTCTCCTCGCCGCCTCCGTCCTTCTCCGCGTCGCCCTCGCCGCCGTCGCCTTCCTCGCCCTCGGCTTCCCCGTCGCCCTTCGCCTTGTCGTCATTGTCGGCGGGCGGCGGCGCGATCTGCGCCAGCGTCGGGCCGAGCAGCTCCTCCAGCGCCTTCTTGCGGTCGTCGCGCGAGCCGCTCAGCGGCACCGCGCTGTCCACGGCGAGGTCGCCGGCGTTCTCGTCGACGTAGACGAGGTGGACCTCTTTCTTCTTCTTCTTGTTGGTCCGCGAGACGCCGTAGATCACCCCTTCTGCCTTCGCGGCCTTGCCTGCCTTGCGGATGCGGTCGATGGCCTTCTTCCGCTGCGCCTTCGACACGAGCGTGTCCCCGACCGGCTTGGCCTGGCCGGCGCTCTTCAGCGCCTTCGAGAACGCGTCAGGCTCCACGACCCCCAGCGTCTCCGGCACGATGGAGAGGATGTCCTCGCGGATGTCATCCGCGTTGGGACCCTCGATGCGAACGGCGATCGACTTCGACGCCTTGGGGGCGGCGAGCGCGACTGGCGCGAGCGCGAACGTCGCGGTGGTGGCGGCGGAGAGCCCGAGCAGGATCCGCCCGCAGAGGCTCATAGAAGAAAGGAACGACGTTGTGGTCCTGAAGGGTTTGCGCACGGGCCTCTCGCTAGCGGCAGTGACGTCGACCGGAGCTTGCACGCGCGCGAGCCTACAGGCGACCAACCCACAGAATCCAGCGTCTTTTCGATGCCCTAGGCGATCTTTCCGCGACATGCAGTGTCGCTACGAGACTCCGTTAGAACCGGACTCACGGGATCTCGCCGCCGCCCTTGCCTTCCGTAACTGCCTTCAGTGGAGTAAGAAAAGTCGTCGCACGATGCGCAGCGCCTCAACGCGACGCATCGTGGACCACACGTCGGGGGTAGAGGGCAGATGGATCGCTTGGGAGGACGGCACCCCCGCGCCGGGCGCGGGCCTTTCAGGACACCGGGGCTCGCCCTGGTCCTCGCGACGGCGGCCGCCTGCTCCGGCAGGCCCGACGGCGGGGCGAGCGACGAGGCGCTGCGCTGCACGGAGATCCGGCCGGGGGCCTCGCCGCTCCGGCGGATGACGCGCTTCGAATACAATAACACGATCCGGGATCTCCTCGGCGACGACAGCGCGCCGGCCGACGCCTTCGTCATCGAGGAGGAGGCGCTCGGGTTCAACAACCAGGCGGCCGCGCTCGGCGTCACGCAGCTCCTCGCCGAGCAGCTCATGAAGGCCTCCGAGGCGATCGCGGCGCGGGCCGCGCAGGATCTCGAGCGGCTCCTCCAGGGCTGCGACCCGGCGGTGCAGGGGCCCGAGGCGTGCGCCGCGGAGCTCATCGAGCGGCTCGGCAAGCGCGCGTTCCGCCGGCCCCTGACGGCCACGGAGATCGAGCGCCTCGAGCGGCTCTTCGCCTGGGGGAACGACGAGCACGGCTTCTCGACCGGCGTCGAGCTCGCGATCCAGGCGATGCTCCAGTCGCCGCACTTCCTTTACCGCGTCGAGCTCGGCATGCCGGATCCCGCCGGGGAGGGCGTGGTGCCGCTCTCCGATCACGAGATCGCCTCCCGGCTCTCGTACCTGCTCTGGAGCTCGATGCCCGACGACGCGCTGTTCGCCGCCGCGGAAGCGGGCGAGCTCCGCACCGCCGAGCAGATCGCCGCGCAGGCCCGGCGGCTCCTCGAGGACCCGCGCGCCCGCGCCGCGGTGGCGAACTTCCACGCGCAGTGGCTAGAGCTCACGAAGATCGACACCCTCGCCAAGGACGCGGCGGTCTACCCGCAGTACCACGGCGGGCTCCCGGCGCTCTTCCGGGCCGAGACCGAGGCGTTCCTCGATCACGTCGTGTTCGAGGACGATGCCGGCGACGTGGCGACCCTGCTGACGGCGCCCTACTCGCTGATGAACGCCGAGCTCCGCGCGTTCTACGGGCTGGAGGCCCCGGCGGAAGGCGCGGCGTCGCCCGGCGAGCTCGAGGTCGTGCCGCTCGATCCGTCGCGGCGCGCCGGCTTCCTCACGCACGCGAGCCTGCTGTCGGTGCTCGCGAAGCCGGACCAGTCCTCGCCCGTCCACCGCGGCAAGTTCGTCCGCGAGCGGCTGCTCTGCCAGACGCTGCCGCCCCCGCCGCCCGACGTGGACATCCAGCCGCCCGCGGTCAGGCCGGGCATCCCGACCCGCCGGCAGTTCGAGCAGCACGCGCAGGACCCGGGCTGCGCGGGCTGCCACCGGCTGATGGATCCGATCGGCTTCGGGTTCGAGCACTACGACGGCATCGGCCTCTACCGCGAGGTCGACCAGGAGGTCCCGGTCGACGCGAGCGGCGAGATCGTCGGGAGCCGCGGCGCGGATGGACGCTTCGACGGGGCGGTGGAGCTCGCGCATCGCCTCGCGGAGAGCGACGAGGTGCGCCAGTGCGTCGCGACGCAGTGGTTCCGCTTCGGCTACGGCCGCGCCGAGCAGGCCGAGGACGAGTGCAGCATGAGCCAGATCCAGCAGGCGTTCGCCGAGAGCGGGTACAACATCAAGGCGCTGCTCGTGGCGCTCACCCAGACGGACGCGTTCCGCTACCGCCGGAGCGGGCCCGGCGCCGGGGGTGAGCCGTGAGCGGCGCCGCGCGCCGGTCGTCGCGGTGGCGCCTCGATCGCCGCACCTTCCTGCGCGGGGCCGGCGGGCTCGCTGTCGCGCTCCCGTTCCTCGACGCCATGTCCGGCTCGGCGAGCGCCGTCGAGTTCCCGAAGCGCTTCGTCGTCTTCTTCACGGGCCTCGGCACGGTCAAGGAGGCCTGGCAGCCCACCGGGACCGAGACGGCGTTCGAGCTCGGGGAGATCCTCGCCCCGCTCTCGCCTTACCGGGACAAGCTGCTCGTCATCGAGGGCGTCGACATGGAGTCCGCCTACAACGGGCCGGGCGACCCCCACCAGCAGGGCATCGGCCAGGCCCTCACCGGCACGGAGCTCCAGGAGGGGACGCTCTTCCCGTACGCGTGCGACCCCGCCGCGCTCGTCGGGTGGGGCGGCGGCATCTCCGTCGACCAGCTCCTCGCCGCGAGGCTGGGGCAGCGCACGAAGCTCTCGTCGCTCGAGCTCGGCGTCCAGGTCCAGTACGCCAACGTCTCGTCGCGCATCTCGTACCTCGGCCCCGGCCAGCCGGTCCCGCCCGAGGACGATCCGCGCGCGGTGTTCGACCGGCTCTTCAACGATCTCAGCGCCGATCCGGCGGACCTCGAGCGGCGGCGCGCGCTGCGCCGCCGCGTGCTCGGCAGCGTCATGGAGGACTACGGCTCGCTGGCGCGGCAGCTCGGGGGCGAGGACCGGCAGAAGCTGGAGCACCACCTGGAGGCGGTGAGCGAGATCGAGAAGCGCCTCGACGCGCCGGGGCTCCTCGGCGGCGCGTGCGCCGTGCCGGAGCTGGGCGAGCGGCTCGACGTCTACGCGAACGACAACTTCCCCGCGATCGGGCGGCTGCAGATGGATCTGCTGGCGATGGCGCTCGCCTGCGACCTCACGCGGATCGCGTCGATCCAGTGGAGCGCGACGCAGGCGGGGAAGGTGTTCACCTGGCTGGGGCAGTCGGACACGCACCACGCGCTCTCGCACTCGAGCCCTGGCCATCAGGCGAAGCAGCAGCAGCTCGTCGACATCGGCCGCTGGCAGGCGGAGCAGCTCGCGTACCTGCTCGGGAAGCTCGACGCCGTCCCGGAGGGGGCGGGCACGCTGCTCGACAACACGATCGTCCTCTGGTGCACCGACATCTCGGCGGGGCAGAGCCACTCGCGGCGCGACATGCCCTACGTGATCGCGGGGCGGGCCGGCGGGGCTCTCCGGACCGGACGGTTCCTGAGCTACGCCGGCGACCCCCACAACGACCTGCTCGTCGCGCTGTGCAACGCGATGGGCGTCGACGTCTCGACCTTCGGCAACCCCGCGTACTGTACGGGGCCGCTGCCGGGGCTCCTGGCCTGAGCGGCGCGGCGACCGCGGCCGCGCCGCCGTCCCCCGCGTGTTTTGGGCTTTTCGTCGCGCGCCGATTTTGGCAAGTAGGCCCGCATGGGCGGCCTGCTGTCCTCCGGGAAGCCTCGTCGTGCGCTGCGCTCGATGCGCGCAGCGCGCATTGTTCTTCGTTTCGCTCGTTTCGCTCGTCTCGCTCACCTCGCGGCGCTCTCTGCCGCGGCGTGCGGGGCGTGCGCCTGCCAGAAGCCCGCGGGCGCGTCGGCGGACGCCGGGGCCGCCGCTGACGACGCGGGCGCGGCGGCGACCGGCGCGGCGCTCGCGGCCACCGCGGCGCAGCCGGCGGTAGCGGACGTGGGCGCCGCGGCGGAGGTGCCGAGCGACAGGCCGCTGCTCGGCGTGACCGCCTTCGTGGCGACCGTCTACAAGGAGCCGCGCGACACGTCGAAGAAGCTCGGCTACCTGCGCGTCGGCGCCAGGGTGCCCCGCGCCGCGGAGCCCGCCGGCACCGCTGGCTGCCCGGGCGGCTGGTACGCGATCGAGCCGCGCGGCTTCCTCTGCGTCGGCGAGGACGCGACGCTCGACCTCGACGACCCCATCCTCAAGGCCGCCGGCCCGGGGCCGAACCTGAGGACCGCGCTCCCGTACAAGTACGCCTTCGTCCGCGCCGTGCTGCCCCTCTACCTGCGCGTCCCCACGGCCGAGGAGCAGCGCAAATCGGAGTTCAAGCTCGACGAGCACCTCGCGTGGTTCGAGGAGAACAAGGCGACCGTGCAGCGGGTCGTCCTCGGCGCGAACGACGTGGCGATCGACGAGCGCGGCGTGCCGCTGCCGGGCAAGCAGCTCGGGGAGCTCGGCCTCGGGAAGAACTCGCTCGAGCTCGGCGAGGGCGCCCTGCTCGGCGCGGCAGGGGAGAGCGACCCCATCCCGTTCTGGCTGGAGGGCGGCAAGCGCCTGATCCGCAACATCAGCGACTTCAAGGTCCCGGACTACGCGGCCTTCGCCGATCGCGCGCGGCGCTTCACCGGCCTGTCGCTGATCGGATCGTTCCCGACCGGGCCGGAGTCGCTGAACCGGCGGTTCGCGATCACCACCGATCTGCGGCTCGCGCCCGCGACGAAGATCAAGCCCGACACGGGCTCTCCCTGGCACGGCGTCGAGCTGAACGACCAGGTCACGCTGCCGCTCGCCTTCGTCCGGGCGCGGAGCGCGCGCGACGTGCAGATCCAGGGGGACAGGACCGCGCCGGGCAAGGAGCTCCCGTTCCGCGACGTCATCCCGTTGACGGGCCGGATGCGCCGGATCGAGGGGGTGAAGTACTACCGCACCAGGGATCAGCGGTACGTGAGCCAGCTGGATGTCGGGCTCGCGGTCGCCCCGTCGGCCTGGCCCGAGGTCGCCGAGAAGGGCGAGAAGTGGATCGAGGTGTCGATCCAGCACCAGACGCTGGTCCTCTGGGAGGGCAAGCGCCCCGTCTACGCGACGCTCGTCTCGACCGGCCAGGCCGGGGTGGCCGACCCGAAGACGACGACCGCCACGGTGCGGGGCATCTTCCGCATCCGCAACAAGCACATCACGGCGACGATGGACTCGAACGAGTCGTCGAGCGTCGGCGGCCGGGCGGAGACGACGGCCGACGCCCCCTCGGCCTCGCGCGGCGCGAAGCCGGACAAGGGCGGCTCCTCGAAGGAGCGCGCCGCGAAGAAGCCGGGCGCGAGCGCGGCGGCGAAGCCCGCGGAGGGCCAGGCGGCTTCCCCCCGCAAGGGCGACGGCGAGTACGGCGTCACGCGGCGCCGCGGGGAGGGGACCTATGCCCTCAAGGACGTGCCGTACATCCAGTACTTCGCGAGCGGCTACGCGCTCCACGCCGCGTACTGGCATGACGTCTTCGGCACGCCGCGCAGCCACGGCTGCATCAACATGTCCCCCATCGACGCCCACCGGGTGTTCCTGTGGACCGAGCCCAGGGTGCCGCCGGGCTGGCACGCCATCAACACGGGCGAGGAGCTGGGCGAGGGCACGACAGTAATCGTCCACGAGTGAACCGCTGAAGAAGCGGTTCCGTGATGGGAAGATTCGAACCACAGAGGCACAGAGGAGAGAGGGAAGAAAAAAATCTTCTCTGCCCTCTGTGCCCTCTGTGCCCTCTGTGCCTCTGTGGTTCTTTCTCTCTTCGAATCACGGACGGAGCTGGGCCACGCGGTACTGGCCTGTGCCGAGCGGCGCGGTGCGGAGGATGTCGTCGACCGCCGCGTCGGCCGCGCCGGCGAGGCCGTCGAGCAGCGCGGCGAGACGATCGTGCTGCTCCGGCGTGAACGGGGGCATGCCGAACCGCGACCGCACGCCCGCGAGGCGCAGCGCGAGGCCGGCGCCGTCCTGATAGCCGGCGATCCAGGGGCCGCGGGCGAGCTCGTCGTAGATGCGCCGGAGCCGCGCCTCGAAGGCGGCGCGGTCCGCGAGCGCGCCGGCGGGTGAGGGGGCGTCGGCGGGCGCGCCGGCGGGGGAGGGCGCGCGCCGGAGGAAGTGGTGGATGGAGGCCGCCGTCTCGCCTGGCGCGCCGTCGACGGCCGCGAGGCCGGCGCGGAGGGCCTCGAGGGCGGGCGCGAGGCCGGTCCGGCGCAGGAGGGCGCCGTCGAGGCACATCTCCCAGAGCACGTGGGCGAAGAGCCCGAGCCGCGGCGCGCCGAGCGAGGCGCCGCGCAGCGCCTCGGCGAGGCGGCGCTCCCCCTCGACGAACACGGGCGCGGCGTGGAACCAGCGGTCGAGGGCGACGTGGTGATCGATGCCGGCCAGGACCTCGGCGAGGCGGGGCGGCAGGGCGGCGGGGCGCTCGGCTGCCCGCGAGGGCCTCACGCGCCGGTCGGCCATGCGCCAGAGGTCCGGGAGCATCGCTCCTGCGCCCGCGGCGACCGAGCCGAGGTCGCGCGCCGCGAGGTGGCGATGGAGCAGGAAATTCATGTGTTCAGGATGGCGCCGCCGCCCATGGCGGTCGACGGTAAACCGATGCGGCGCTCCCTGCCTCGCCTCTCGCTCTTCGAGTGGAACGACTCGCCGTGGGCCCCCGGTCCGCTGCGCGAGCTCATCATCGAGTCGCTGAGCCGGACCATCCGGTGGGGCGGCATGTTGCGCGGTCTGATCGAGCCGTTCCGCGGCTTCCTCGCCGCCTCCGGGGCGACCGAGGTGATCGAGCTCGGCGCGGGCGCGGCCGGGCCGTCGGAGGTGCTCATCGGCGAGCTCCTGCGCGCCGGCACGACGCCGCCGCGGTTCGTGCTCACGGATCTCCTGCCGCAGCCGGAGGCGTGGGCGGAAGCCGCCGCGCGGCACCCGTCGTTCGTCGCCTTCGAGCCGTCGCCCGTGGACGCGACGCGCATCCCGCCCGCGCTCGCCGAGGGCCGCGCGCGGCTGATGATCAACGCGTTCCACCACTTCTCTCCCGAGCTCGCGCGCGCCATCCTCGCGGACGCGGCGCGCGGCTCGTCCGGCATCTTCCTGTCCGAGGGGTTCGAGCGGAACCCGCTCGGGTTCCTGCCGATGGTCCCGGTCGGCGTCGCCGCGCTCGCCGCGAACCCGCTGCTCACGCGCCGCTCCCGGGCCGCCAAGGCGTGGCTCACGTGGGCGACGCCGATCGCCGCCGCGGCCAGCGTGTGGGACGGCCTGGTGAGCACGCTCCGCGTCTACTCCGAGGCCGAGCTGCGGGAGATGGTCGCCCCGCTCGGCGACGCGTTCACGTGGGAGTACGGTACCTACAGATTCCCACTCCGTGGGGAGGGGTACTACTTCTACGGCGTCCCTGCGCGGCGATCGCAGGCGTGAGCTGCGGCGCCCGAGGGCGCTCGGATATCGGTCCGCTCTCTGAAAAAAAACTGACCCGTTCGACGCACCCCCGCGCACCGGGGAGGACATCGGCGGCGTGGCGTCTCCGACGTCGTTCCAGGCGGACTCGGTGGCTTTTCCCGCTCAGGAAAAGGGGCAAGACATGATGGCTTATCGGCGGACCATGGTGGCGGTCTCGGCGCTCGTGGCGCTCGTGGCGACGACCGCGTGCGGAGGGGGGAGCGGCGACGCTGGCTCGGAGGGCGACGGGTCGGCGAACGGCGACGGGTCGGTGAACGGCGACGGCTCGGCGAACGGCGACGGGTCGGCGAACGGCGACGGGTCGGCGAACGGCGACGGGTCGGCGAACGGCGACGACTTCGGGGGAGATCTCGGTGGCGGCGTCGGCGGCGACCCGAGCGCGGGTGGCGACGCCTGCGGCAGCGATCTCATCGCGATCGTGCGCGACTTCAAGGATTCGCACCCGGATTTCGAGGCCCGGCCCGGGGAGGACCGGGGCATCGTGGAGGCTCAGCTCGGCCCGGACGGCAAGCCGGTCTATGCGGGCGGCAGCGAGGGCACGTTGACCACGACCGGCAAGGAGGCCTTCGATCAGTGGTTCCGCGACGTGCCCGACGTGAACACCGCCATCCAGATATCCATCTCGCTCACGGACAACGGGAACGGCACGTCCACGTACGACGATTCCGACTTCTTCCCGATCGACGACATGGGGTTTGGCAACGAGGACCGGAGCCACAACTATCACTTCACGCTCGAGCTCCACACCACGTTTGAATACAAGGGTGGCGAGGTGTTCACCTTCTCGGGCGACGACGACCTCTTCACCTTCATCAACGGCCGCCTCGCGATCGATCTGGGCGGTATTCACAAGCCGGAGAGCGCGACGATCGACCTCGACGCGCGCGCGCAGGAGCTCGGCATCACCCCGGGCAACAAGTACGCGCTCGACTTCTTCTTCGCCGAGCGCCGTACGACCGAGTCGAACTTCCGCATCGACACGTCCATCGGTTGCTTCACCCCGGTCGTCAACTGAGCTCGGTCGTCCGCGGGCCCGGCGCGACCTGAGCCCACAGCACCCTTCATTTCCCACCGTCCGCGTTCCTCGGCTCACCGCCCCGCCCGCGCCGTATCCCCCCAGCAGCTCGCGCCGACCCCCCCTTTCCCCCCTGGAGCGGCCGTCGAGGGGAGGTGCGGGGCGGGGCGCGCGTGGGGACGGGCCGCTGTCCGAGCACATCTTTGCCGCTCGTGTCTCCCTCGCGCAGCGAGGGAGACACGAGCGGCCCTTGCGAGTTCGGCGGGGCCCCCACGCGCGCCCCGCCCCGCACCTCCCCTCGACGGCCGCCTGGCCGCCGCTGCCACCTTGCTCGTGGTTCGTCGCAGCAGGTAGCCTAGGCAACGATGCAGGCCAGCGACCCGTTCGGCTGGGTAGGGTCGATAATCGACGGCCAGTTCGCCGTCGAGGCGCTGGCTGGCGAGGGCGCTTTCGGCGTCGTCTACAGGGCCCGGCACCTCGGCTTCGACGCCCCGGTCGCCGTCAAGTGCCTCAAGATCCCGACGGGCCTGAGCCCTGATCAGCAGGACGCGTTCCTCGCCAAGTTCCGCGAGGAGGCGCGCCTGCTCCACCAGCTCTCGCGACGGACGATGGGCATCGTCCAGGCGCTCGACATCGGCGCCGCCGCCGCGCCGAACGGGCCGTGGACGCCGTACATCGTGATGGAGTGGCTCGAGGGCGAGACGCTGGAGCAGGACCTCAAGCGCCGCCGCGCCCAGAACCTCCCGCCGAGGAGCTTCGCCGACACGCTCAAGCTGCTCGCGCCGGTCGCGTCCGCGCTCGCCGTCGCCCACGACGGCAACGTCTCTCACCGCGACGTCAAGCCGGCCAACCTGTTCCTGCTCGGCGATCGCATGAAGGTGCTCGACTTCGGGCTCGCCAAGGTCTTCGCCGAGACACCGAAGTTCGCCGAGGCGCTCGTGCAGACGGGACGAACGTTCCGCGCGTTCACGCCGCAGTACGGCGCGCCGGAGCAGTTCAGCCCGCGGTTCGGCGCCACCGGACCGTGGACGGACGTCTACGCGATGGCCCTCATCCTCATCGAGGTCGCGAGCGGCCATCCCGCCCTCTCCGGCAGCGACGTGATCCAGCTCTTCGTCTCGTCGAGCGACGAGGCGCTCCGGCCGAGCCTCCGCGGCCGCGGGGTGAACGCGAGCGTCGACGTCGAGGCGGTCCTCGGCCGCGCGCTCGCGATCCACCCCTCGCAGCGGTTCCACAACCTCGGCGAGATGTGGTCCGCCCTGGAAGCCGCCCAGCGCGCGAGCGTCGTCGTGGTGGCGCGCGACACCCTGCGCGCGCCCGCCTTCAGCCCGGACGCGGCCGACGACGACGACGAAGGGCTGCTCGATTTCGCCGCCGTCCACCTGCCGCCGCTGCCGCCGCCGCCGTCGCTATCGGTCCCGCCGCCGTCGCCGCGGCCGGCGTCGCTGCCGCCGCCATCGCCGCCGCGGTGGGCGCCGGAGAGCAGCGGCGTGAGGGGGACCGTGAGCCCCGACCGCAGCCCGTCGAGAGGCCGCGCCGTGGCGCCGTTCGAGGGCGGGGAGCACCGGGTGTGCACCGTCCTGTTCGCCGACCTGTCCGAGGCGACCGCGCTCTCGTCGCGGCTCGACCCCGAGGACGTCAAGGACGTCGTCGACCGCTGCTACCAGGTGCTCGCGGAGCACGTCGAGCGGATGTACGGCGTCGTCGAGCGGCCCATCGGCGGGCGCGTCATGGCCGTCTTCGGCGTCCCTCGCTCGACCGACAACGACGCCGAGCGGGCGATCGTCGCCGCGCTCGGCGCGCAGGCCGCGATCCCGCGCCTGGCGCTGCCGCGCGCGGCGCGATCGGTGCACCTCTCGGTGCGGATCGGGATCACGACGGGGCGGGTCTTCGTCGGCGCCGCGGGCTCGTCGCGCCAGGATCTCGCCGTCATCGGCGACGCGGTCGACGGCGCCGCGCGCCTCCAGCAGAGCGCGCCGCGCGGCGCGATCGTGATCGGCCGCGACACGCACCGGCTCGTCCTCGGGCGGTTCCGGGTCGAGCCGTTCGAGGGGGGCGCCGCCGCGGGCAGGGCGGCGCCGGAGTCCTCCGCGCGCGGCGCGTCGCCGCCGAGCTACCGCGGCGCGTCGCCGCCGAGCTACCGTGGGGCGTCGCCGCCGAGCTACCGCGTGCTCGGCGAGGGCCCGCCCCACCACGCGCCCGCGCCGCCCGATTTCCACGGGATCGCGACGCGGCTCGTCGGGCGCGGCGCGGAGATGCAGCGCCTGCGCGACCTCGTCGAGACCGCGTTCCACGAGCGCCGGCCGCGGCTGGTCACGCTGGTCGGCGCGCCGGGCGTCGGCCGGACGCGGATGCTCACCGAGCTCTTCGCGGGCCTCCGCGGCGGCGCGCCGGAGGGCGGCGCGCCCGCGTCCGAGCACGGCCCCGCGTCCGCGTCGCCCGGCGAGCCGTTCGTCCTCTCGGCGCAGTGCTCGGCGCTCGCGCGCGAGACGAGCTACGGCCTGGCCGGCGCGCTGCTGCGCCGGTGGTTCGGGATCTACGAGGCCGATCCGGCCCAGGTCATCCTGCGCAAGCTGCGCCGCGGCCTGCGCTGGCTCCGGCTGCGCGCCGCGCGCGCGCGCGCCCGCGCCGAGCGGGAGGCCGCCGGCGCCGGGACCCGCGCCGCGCTCGGCGGCGCGTCGCCCGTCGTGACCCGCGCGTCGTCCGTCCCCCTGCGCGGGCCGATCAGCTCGACCGTCACCGGGCGCAGGGGGCCCGGCGCCGTGCGGTACGAGGACGACGACGAGCTCGATCCCTCTCCGTCGCTGGCGAGGCCGCTCGGCTCGAGCGATCTCGACGACATCCTCGCCCGGCTGGCGGCGATCCTGGGCGCGCGGCCTGCGCCCGCCGGGCTGCTCGACTCCGCGGCGCGCGGCAGCGTCCTGGCGAAGCGCCGGATCACCTCCGCGCTGGCGCACCTCATCACGTTCGCGCTCGAGCGGACACCGATGGTGATCATCTGCGACGACCTCCAGTGGGCCGACGACGCGACGCTCGATCTCCTCGAGGAGCTCGTGGCGCACGCCGAGGGGCTGCCGCTCTGCGTCGTGTGCGCCGCGCGCCCCGAGCTCTACGAGCGCCGCCCGGACTGGGGCATCGCCAAGGAAGCCTACGTCCGCGTCGACGCGCTCCCGCTCGCGCGGCGTCACGCGGAGGAGATGATCCGGGATCGGCTCCGCTGCGTCCCCGAGCTCAACCCCGAGGTCGTGCGCGCGCTCGCCGAGCGCGCCGAGGGCAACCCGCGCACCGTCGAGGAGATGCTCCAGCACCTCGTGGACGCCGGCTCCATCGAGGCCGAGGGGGGCGCGTGGCGCGTCCGCGAGGACGGGCTGGGCACGCTGAGCTTGCCGCCGACGGTGCACGGCCTGGTCCAGGCCCGCCTCGATCGGCTCGACGCCGACGCGCGCGGGCTCCTCGCGCAGGCCGCCGTCGTCGGCCGGACCTTCTGGGAGGGCGCGGTCGAGCGGCTCCGGAACGACGCCCCGCAGGCGCGCTCGCCGATGTCGAGCGAGCGCATCCTCGCGGAGCTCCAGGATCTCGATCCGCCGTTCTCGGTGCGCCACGGGGCCGGCGCGTCCACCGCCGAGCTGCTCGCGCGCCTCTGCGAGCGCCAGCTGATCCGGCTCCGCTCGCCGGCGACGTTCCCGGGCGAGCGCGAGTACGTCTTCGCGGAGCAGGCGACGTGCGAGGTCGCCTACGAGACGTTGAGCCTCAAGATCCGGCGGCGGATCCACCTGCTCGTCGCCGACTGGCTCGAGCACCGCGCGCCGGGCGACGAGTGCGCCGCCCTCCTCGCCCACCACTACGAGCGGGGCGGCGATCTGCGGGCGGCGGCGGCGGCGTACGCCCGCGCCGCGACGTACGCGGACGCGATCGGCGAGGGCTCCGAGGCGGCGCGCCACGCGGCGCGGGCCCGGGAGCTCCGCGAGGAGATCGAGGCCGACGAGGCGTAGCGCGCGGCTCCGCCGGGCGCCTCAGCGCTTCCCGCGCCCCAGCCGCGGCAGCCGGGCGCCCGACACGCGCAGCGCGTGGCGCAGGGCGTCCTCGAGCTCGGCGAAGGTCTCGAACGTCCGCGCGTCGCTGCCGAGCTCCACGATCGCCTGCGCGACTCCGGGGGAGATCCCGGAGATGAGGCAGCGGCTGCCGAGCAGGCTCGCCGCCCGCGCCACCTGGAGCAGGTGGTCGACCGTCGGCGCGTCCACGTCCTCCACGCCGGTCAAGTCGAGCACGGCGAAGTGGGCCTGCGTGCGGACGACCTCCCCGAGCAGCTTCTCCATGATCTGCGTGGCCCGGCCGCTGTCGAGCGCGCCGATGATCGGCAGCACGAGGACGCCCTCCCACGCCTGGATGATCGGCGTCGAGAGCGCGCGGATCGCCTCCTGCTGCTGGCGCAGGACGCTCGCGGTCCGCTCGCGCTCGGCGTTCTCCTCGGCGAGCATCCGGTTCTTGCCTTCCAGCTCCTCGGCGTACGCCTCGAGGCGATCGATCGACTGGCGCAGCTGATCCTCGAGCCGCTTGCGATCGGTCGTGTCCCGCATCGTCACGGCCACGCCGCCCTGGATCGGCACGATCTGGTGGTGCACCCACGTACCCGGGCGCGACGCCTGGCCGGGCGGCGCCGGCAGGAGGATCTCCTCCTCGAGCGGCGTGCCCTTCCGGACGACGCGCAGGCACTTGTCGAGCAGGACGTCGGCCTCGACCGAGTGCTCGAGCTCCGAGAGGCGCTTGCCGAGGAGCTCCTCGCGGGGCATCGAGAGCATCGCCGCGGCGCGCGCGTTGAGCCCTGTGATCACGAGATCGGCGATCTCCTCGCTCTCGTCGCGCCGGGAGGTCATCGTGAGGAACGCGTCCATGCTGGCCTCGACGGCCGCGTGGAACCGCGCCTCGGTCTGCCGGCGCTGCTCCTCGGCGTGCCGGCGGTCCGTGATGTTCTCCGAGACGATGAGCGCGTTCGCGACCTCGCCGGCGCCCGGGATCGCGCTGACGTGGTTCGCGTACCACGCCCGTCCGCCGTTCGCCCCGGCGCCGACGACCTCGTAGTGCGCCCGGCCGCCGGTCGTGAGCACGGCCTCCAGCGCCTGCCTCACCGTGTCGTGGTACTCCGGCGCCGTGAAATCGTAGAGGCTCCGGCCGAGGAGGCTCTCCATGGAGACCCCGGGGTACGACCGGTTCGCGGAGACGATCCGCCCGTCCTTGTCGACGACGGTCAGGTAGTGCGGGATGCCCTCGTACAGCGCCCGCAGCTTCTCTTCGGACTCGCGGAGCGCCAGCTCGGCGCTCTTGCGCCGCGTCACGTCGCGGGCGACGAAGTAGACGAGCCCCTCGTCGAGCGCGAGCATCGCGTTCCACTCGAGCCACCGGTACGAGCCGTCCTTGCAGAGGAAGCGGTTCTCGTAGGTGAGCGTCTGCGCGCCCGTCGAGAACGTATCCGTCTCGGAGAGGGTCCGCGTCTTGTCTTCGGGGTGGATGAAGTCGAGGTAGGGGCGCGCCATCAGCTCCTGGCGGCTGAACCCGAGCGTGCGCTCCCACGACGGGCTGAGCTCCTTGAAGCGCCCGTCGAGCGTCGCGATGCCGAGCATGTCGACGGCGAGCGCGTAGAGCCGCCGCTGCTCCTTGTCCTCCTCGTGCACGACGGCGCGCAGGATCGGCGCGACGCTGTCGGGGAGGGCGAGCCGCGCGAGCTGCGTGTCGGCCACGATGAGGCCTCCGCCGGGGCGCCGGTAGAGCCAGCGGAACCGCTGCGGCTCGCCGCGGCTCGCGGCGTCGATCCGCTGCTTCAGCCCTCCGGCGGAGTCTTGCCCATCGGGCTGGAGGAGCGGCGAGAGGTCCGCGAGCGCGCGCCCGAGGAGGCCGTCCGCGGTGCCCGAGAACAGCCGCGTCGCGCTCGGGTTGGCCTCGATCACGCGGCCGCCCTCGAGCAGCAGGAGCGCGTCCTCGGCGGCCTCGAACGCGGCGCGGTAGAGATCGCGCTGGCTCATGGTCGGCGCTCCCTACCGCCACGCGCGCCACGCTGCCGGACCGTCCTCACGAGCTCGCTCGCCAATCAGCACCTCGAGCGGTCGCCGTCCCGACCGCTCGGTCGCTGCCGCCAGCCGCCCATTGTGCAGGAAGCCTCGGTGGAGGTCCATGTGCCCGCGAGGCGGTGCTGCTCGCGCGGCCTTGCGGCTGCCGATCGCGTGGCCGCGCGGCTCGGCGCGTGCCGCACGGTTCCGTCGGGCTGCACGGCTCGGCGCATGCCGCCTGCTGCGGCGACGGCTGCCCGGCCGTCGCTGTCGCGGCTGTGGTCTGCCTATCACCTGCCCCTGACGACCTCTCGCGTGGCGCGTGCGTCGTGGTAGCGTTGACCTGTGTCGCAGCGGATTCCTTCTGCACGGCCTGCCGGAGCGGAGCCAGCGCGCGGCGCGAGGGGAGCGCGATGATCTCCGAGGCGTGCGGGCTCTGTGCCTGGCCGGCGAGCCTCGTGGTCGAGGACGTGCAGCGGCACAAGAGCGCGCTCATCAGCGTGGCGCTGCAGATGCGCGCCGAGAACAAGGAGCCGCTTGCGCGCGTGGCCTTTCGGGGAGCGCTCTACTGGCAGCGGTGGCTGCTGACGAAGGAGCCGGGGCTTCACGAGGAGGCCCGCGTCGTCTCCGGGCTCGAGTTCGCCCGCGAGGCTGGCGACTGGAAAGAGGCCGATCTGCTCGTCGCCCATGCGGACAGGTCGGCCGCGCTCGCGGCGCTGCCGTTCGTCGAGCACTGGAAGCAGCTTGTCGCGGAGCACCTGCCGGAGCAGGTCAGCGACGAGCATGAGCTCGAGGAGGCGTTCCAGGAGTTCCGGCGTCACCCCAGCGAGCAGGCCGCGGACGGGGTGCGGCGTTGCGCGACGGCGATCGCGCCGCTTGGCTCGCCGGTCCCGGTGCACACCATCCTCGGGAAGGTCTCGACGGATCTAGGCCAGACCGAGGAGGCCGAGTTCCACCTCGCCGCGCTGGTCGTCTGCCGGCCGCTCTGGATCCCCTACGTCGTGCAGCTGGCCGAGCACCAGGCGAAGCTCGATCTCCCGCGCGCCCTCCGCACGATCGAGGCCGCTCGGCGCCTCTTCGGTCCCGACTTCTGGCTCCCTCTTTGAGCGGGACTCGTCCGCTTCGGATACGGGCCCACCTCGACGTTTTCGGTGCTCAGCGCACAGGAGTGCGCTTGCGCGCCGAAAACGCCGATCTGGGCCCGTCTCCTGTGCGGACGAGCCCCGCTCGGCGACGCGCTGCCGGCTGGAAATTCGGTGACTGATCACCCCCACCCGGTCCACGCCAGCCCTCGCGGTCGGAGTCAGCGCTCCTCTCGAGCGTAAGCCGTCAGCCCTCAGGCGGGCGCCAGGGTGCGCATCCAGCCGCTGATCCGCGTCCCCGCCGGCTTGGGCCAACCCATCCTCGCGAACCGCTCGAGGAGCTGCGGCGTGTGATCCCCGGTCCGGCTGTCCTTGAAGGACGCCCGCGCCGCGTCGAGCTCCCGCGCCGCCTCGTGGAACCGCCCCTCGTGGTAAGCGAGCCACGCGAGCGTCAGGTGCCGGTGCTGCCGGGGCTCGGCCTCGGCGAGCGCCACCGCCTCGCAGGCGACGAGGTGCTCGCGCGCCTGCTCCGCGTCCCCACGGTGGAGCGAGATCTGCGCGAAGAGCAGCCGCGCCTCGACGAGGCCCCACGGGTCCGCCAGCGTCTCGTAGAGCCTGCCGGCCGCGAGCGCGTGCTCCTCGGCGAGTTCCGGCGCGCCCGCGTCGAGCGCGACCATCGAGAGGAGCCGCTCGCACCCCGCCTCGCCGCGCGGGTTCGCCAGATCGCGGAAGCTCTGCCGCGCCGCGATCGCGCCGGTGCGCGCCGCATCGAAGCGGCCGAGGCGGTGCTCCACGTGCGAGAGCGTCAGCTCGCACTGCGCGAGCCCGAGCCGGTAGCCGATCGCGTCGAAGTCGGCGCGCGCCGTCGTGAGCAGCGCCCGCGCCGGCTCGGCGAGCGCCCCGGCCTGCTCGACCATGCTCTGCAGGAGCAGGCACTGCGCCCGGCCGAGTCGATCGCCGACCTCCAGGAACCGCGCCTCCCCCGACGCGAGCACCGCCCGCGCCCGCGCGTGCTCGCCGAGCTGGAAGTCGATCTCCCCGAGCAGCACCTCGCACTGCGCCTGCCCGTGGCGGTGGCCGATCTCGTCGAAGATCGTGTGCGCGCGCGCGACGAGCCGCCGCCCCTGCGCCTCGGCGCCGACGTCCGACGCGATGTGCCCGAGCAGCCGCAGGCAGTGCGCCTGGTTCTCCCGGTCGCCGGCGTGCTCGAAGATGCGGCGCGCGTCCTCCGCGTCGCGCCGCGCCTCGTCGAGCCTGCCCGCCAGCCGCAGCGCCTCGGCCCGGAAGCGCAGCTGCGTCCCGAGCCGCGTCCCCGTCAGCACGGGCCGCGTCTCCACGCCGCCCCTGAGGCCCGGGCGCGAGTCGCTGCCCCCGGGCAGCTTGCCGTCGAGCACGGCGAGATCGCGCAGCGTCGCGGCGATGTCGCGCGAGCTCTGCCAGTGCGCCGCCACGTGCGCGTGCATGAGCGCCGCCGCCTCGTCCGTGTCGCCGGCGCGCATCAGGCTCACCACCCGGTGCCGGAGGATGCGGCGGCTCGACGCCGCCGGGTGTGCGCCGAGCGCGTCGGCGGCGGCGCGGAAGACGCGCGCCGCGTCCAGCTCGAGGAAGAGCTGCGAGAGCAGGTGCTCCTGGAGCAGCGCGTGCGGCCAGCGGAGGCGATCGCCCACGGCGAGGAGGATCTGCGCGCGCTGCATCGCCGCGATCGCGCGGTCCGCGGGGATGTCGAGCGAGGTGAGCATCTCGCGCAGGATCTCGCGCCGGATGTCGCCGCCGAGCGCGGCGGCCGCGCGCGCGCCGGCCCGCAGCTCCTCCGGGAGCGCCGCGAGCCGCTCCTCCCAGAGGTCGGCGGTGGTCGCCGCCTGCACGGCCATCGACCCCCTCGGCACGAAGTACTTGCCCGCGCGGAGCTGGAGGTGGCCGCCGCCCGCCCACGCGTGCAGGAGCTGCAGCGCGAAGAGCGGGTTGCCCTTGCTCCGCGCCGTCGCCGCCTCGGCCGCCGCGTCGTCGAGCGGCAGCGTCTCCCGCAGCAGCGCGTGCGTCTGCACCGGGTTCAGCGGGGCGACGTCGAGCCGCTCCCCGCCGTACGCCGCGAGCGCGCCCTCCAGCCGCTTCGCCGCCACCGGATCGCACTCGACCGCCTCGCTCCGGACGGTCGCCACGACGAGCAGCCCGAGGTTCGGCGCGTCGCGGTGGAGCGTGAGGAGCCCCTCGAACGTCGTCGACGAGGCGTAGTGCAGGTCGTCGAGCCAGAGCAGCACGGGCCGGTCGCGGCCGATCCGCTCCAGCGTCTTGCGGATGATCAGCCAGCGGAGCTCCGGTCGATCCAGGCGGAAGCGCTTCCCCGTCGGGCCGACCGCCTCGCTGCCGGGGGGCGACGGCTTGATCCACTCGGCGGTCGCGGCGACCCACGTCTTGCCGACCTCGTCCTCGGGCGGGACCTCCCAGAGGTTCATCAGGACCTTCTCGACGATCTCGCGCTCGGCCCGCTCCAGCCGGTAGTGCTGGGTCACCGCGCCGAGGACGCCGTCGAGCGGCGCCGCGATGCGCCGGTAGCGCGCGCGCAGCGGCACCATCAGCGCGCGCTCGTGGACCTCCTCGCAGAGCCACTCGGCCAGCCGGCTCTTGCCGACGCCGGCCTCGCCCGCGAGCAGGACGAACCGGTGCATCGCCTTCGGCGCGTCGACCATCTCGGCCACGACCTCCATGAGCCGCGCCCGCTCGCCGGTGCGCGCGACGAACGGGCTCGGCCGGAGGGCGAGCAGGCCGGTGGTCGTCACGGACGGCGGCGGGTCGTCGTCTGGAGGCTCGATCAGCTCGGGCGTCAGCAGCTCCTTGCGGCTCGGGGGCAGCCGCCCGCTCGTGAGCAAGGCGATCGGCAGCGGCGTCGCGGCCACGTTCACGTCGCTGCGCGGCTCGAACCGCTTCCACACGCGCCGCGCGTCGCCCGCGAAGTCGAAGCGGTGCCACGGCCGCTTCGCGAGCAGCCGCTTCGCGAACTTCGCGACGTCGCCGGGCACCTCCGGGGGCAACGGCAGATCCGGGATCGGCGCGCTCCGGTGCTGCTGGAGCAGCTCGTCGTTCGAGCCGTCGTAGACCTCGCCGCCGGCGAGCAGGGCGTAGAGGATGCAGCCGAGCGCGTAGAGGTCCGTCGCAGACCCGACGTGGGGCGCCGCGAAGCGGATCTGCTCCGGCGCCATCCAGCCCGGCGTGCCGGCGCCCCACCGCACGGTCGGCTCGCTCTCCCGGGAGCCGTCGAGCCGGTGATCGATCCGGTCCTGGATGAGCCAGGCGAGCCCGAGATCGAGCACGTGCACGATCGGCGGCTCGCCGCCGTGCTGCAGATCGACGAGGACGTTCGAGGGCTTCAGATCCCCGTGGATCACGCCGCGCGCGTGCGCGTGCGCCAGCGCGCCGAGGACCTGGTCGATGACGCTCCAGATGATCGGCCAGGGCAGCGGGTCCTCGAGCCGGGCGAGGTAGAGCCACTCGTGGAGCGACCTCCCTGGCACGGCGTCCATCACGAGGTACGGCGTCCCGTTGGCGAGCGCCCCGAAGTCGCGGGCCTTCACGAGCGCCGGGTGCGACAGCCCGGCGAGCGCCCGGGCCTCCTCCTGGAACCACCAGGCGTCCTCGGGCCGCGCGGCCGCGCCTGGCCGGTCGAGGAGCTTCACGGCGACGCGCTCGTCGATCACGAGATCCCGGCAGAGATAGACGACGCCCATGCCGCCGCGCCCCAGCTCGCGACGGACCTGATAGCGACCGGCCAGGATGGTGCCCGGTAAAAAGCCTTCTTCGGACATGGCAGTGAGCGGTCCGATGATAGCCGTGCCGGCCGTGCCCGGTAGGCTCATCTCGCGGGGGCCTCCCCGGGGCGCTCGGCCCCAGTTCGTCGTGTCGCGGCAGCGCAGCGATGCTAGGTTCCGCCCATGGATGCCGCTGTTCGCGTGCTCGCATTCGCAGGTGCGAGAGATGTTCTCGGCGCCGGAGAAGTCGCGCTGCCGCTCGCTGGCCCCTGTACGGCGGCGGAGCTCCTGGAGCACGTGTGCGCCCGATATCCTGGGCTCGCTCCCTACAAGGGATCGATCCGGGTGGCGGTGAACGGCACCTATGCGACGCCGAGCGATCCTGTAGGTTTCGGCGACGAGGTAGCGCTCATCCCGCCTGTGGCGGGCGGCTAGCGGAGCCGCGAGGGACAGCATGGCTTCATCGACTGGCCTCGACCCGGCGCCCATTTCCATCGACACATCGGCCCTGCGGCGGCGCTCGTTGCCGCTCCTCGGCGGCGGAGACGCCCCGCGCCGGGCGGCCGCGATCCCGTACCGGGACGTCGATGCGCCCGGCGCGCAGCCGAGGCCCGCGCCGCGGAGCGTGCGCATCTCGGTCACGGACCGGTGCGACTTCGCCTGCACCTACTGCCGCCCGTCCCGCCACGACGGCTACACCGACGGCCGGCTGATGACGTCCGCCTGGCGCACCATGTTCGAGGCGTTGCGCGACGCCGGCATCCGGCGGGTCCGCTTGACCGGCGGCGAGCCGCTCCTCCACCCCGAGATCGTCTCCATCGTCGCGTGCCTCGCCTCGCTCGGCTTCGAGGATCTGGCCCTCACGACGAACGCGTCGCAGCTCGCGCGGCTCGCCGGGCCGCTGCGCGACGCCGGGCTGCACCGCCTGAACGTCTCGATTGACACCCTCGATCCCCAGCGTTTCCGCGAGGTGACACGCGGCGGCGAGCTCGCCCGGGTGCTGGAGGGCCTCGGCGCCGCGATCGCGGCGGGCTTCTCCGGCATCAAGCTGAACACGGTCGTCCTCCGCGGCGTGAACGATGACGAGATCGAGCGCATCACGCTGTGGGCCTGGGAGCTGCGGATGATCCCGCGCTTCCTCGAGGTGATGCCGATCGCCGAGGGCGCCAGGCTCGTCGGCGAGCACCTCGTCACGGCGGCCGAGATGCGGGCGCGCCTCGCCGAGCACCTCCTCCCGGACGAGGCGGTCACCGACCCGGGCCTCGGCCCGGCCAGGTACGTCCGTGCCCGCCACGACCCATCGCTCCGCGTCGGGTTCATCACGGGCACGAGCGACACGTTCTGCGAGAGCTGCGACCGCCTGCGCGTCTCGTCGACGGGCGTCCTCCGGCCGTGCCTCGCCACCGACGATGGGGTCGACGCCTCGCGCGAGGCGAAGATCGGCGATCACGCGGCGATCCGCCAGCGCCTCGACGAGGCGTGGCGCCTGAAGCCGGACGGTACGGTCTGGAAGGGCTGCACCGAGGAGACGGCGTCCTCGGTGTCGATCCGCGCGATCGGCGGCTGACGCGGTGCCTCATGCGGTGCCTCATGCGGTGCCTCATGCGGTGCCTCATGCGGTGACTGACCGGCGCCGCCCGGGGACACGGTTCGGCTTCCGGTCCCGCGGGCTGCCGTGTCAGATTCCCGGGGATGTCGCGAACCCCTGATCGCCCCGGCGAGGGCCAAGCGCTCTCGACCCACCTCTCCCCGAGCGGCGAGGCCCGCATGGTGCCTGTCGAAGGCAAGCCGGTCACGCACCGCCGCGCTGTCGCGTCGGGCGCTGTGCTGATGCGCCCCGAGACGATCGCCCGCGTCGCGCGCCACGACGCGCCGAAGGGCGACGTGCTGGCCGCCGCGCGGATCGCGGGGATCATGGCGGCGAAGCGCACGCCCGAGCTCATCCCCCTCTGCCACGGGATCGCGCTCACGCACGTGGCGGTCGAGCTCGACGTGGACGAGCCTTCCGCGGCGATCCGGGTGACGGCCGCGGCGGAGGCGCTCGATCGCACCGGGGTCGAGATGGAGGCGATGGTGGCGGTGAGCGCCGCGTGCTTGACGATCTACGACATGCTCAAGGGGATCGATCGGGAGATGGTGATCTCGGAGATCAAGCTCCTCGAGAAGAGCGGGGGCCGCTCCGGCCATTTCCAGAGGAGCGCGCCGTGAGCCGGATCCGCACCGAGCCGCTCCGCCTCGACGAGCTCATCGCCGCCGTGTCCCACCCCGGCGCGGGCGGCATCGCCACGTTCCTCGGCGTGGTTCGCGACGTGAACGACGGCCGGTCGGTCACGCTGCTCGAGTACGAGGCCTACGGGACGATGGCCGAGGCCGAGCTCGAGCGGATCCTCGCGGAGCTCGCCGCGGAGATCCCGGGCGTGCGCGTCGCCGCGACGCACCGGGTCGGCGCGCTCCACATCGGCGACGCCGCCGTGGCCTGCGCCGCGAGCGCGCCGCACCGGGGCGAGGCCTTCCGCGCGTGCCGTCTGCTCATCGACCGCATCAAGGCGCGCCTGCCGATCTGGAAGCGCGAGCACGGCCCGGACGGCCCTTACTGGGTCGGATGGGAGGACGCCCGCTGCGGCGGCGAGCACGGGCCCGAGGAGCACCACGGCCACGCGCACGGCGGCTCGGCGCCCCCGGGCAGCGTGGGCGCCTAGGGGCTGTCGATCGGCGGCGCGGCGCGCCTGTCGATCGGCGGCGCGGCGCGCCCCCGGGTAGCGCCCAGGCGCCTAGCGCAGCCGCAGGCCGGGCGGCGGCGGCGTGGAGAGCGGGTCGTTCTCCTTCAGGCGGTTGTTGTGCCGGATGTCCGTCCCCTTCACGAGGAAGACGACCGACTCGGCGATGTTCATCGCGTGATCGGCGATGCGCTCCAGGTACTTCGCGATCGACTGGATCCGCGTGGCCCTGAACACGGTGCTCGGGTCGCGGCTCATGGTCAGGAGCACCTCCTGGAAGATGCGGGCGTAGTGCTCGTCGATCACGTCGTCGCGCGTGAGCAGCTGCTTCGCGCGCTCGCAGTCGCGGGCGACCAGCGCGTCGAGCGCCTCGTGCACCACCTCGATCGCCTCGTCCGAGAGGCCCTGCAGCTCCGACGCCGGCGCGAGCGGCGGCTCCTCGTTGAGCTCCTGCACCCGCTCGCAGACGTTCACCACGAGATCGCCGATGCGCTCCAGGTCGGTGACGATCTTGAGCGCCGTGGTGACGAAGCGCAGGTCGGACGCGACCGGCTGGCGCGTCGCGAGGATGCGCATACAGAGCTCGTCGACCTCGCACTCCAGGCTGTTGATCCGCCGGTCGAGCCGGATGGTCGCCTTGGCGAGGCCCGTGTCGCGCGTCGAGAGCGCGGTCGAGCCCTTCTGGATCATCTCCTCGACCAGGCTGCCCATCAGCAGCAGCTTCTCTCGCAGCGTGCGTAGCTCGTGCTCGTAGACCTTGCTCGTGTGCGACGTCGGCATGAATCTCCCCATTCCCCTCAGCCGAACTTACCTGTGACGTAATCTTCGGTCTTGTTTTCCTTGGGGTTGGTGAAGATTGTCTGTGTTCTGTCGAACTCCACCAGATCCCCCATGTAGAAGAAAGCCGTGTAGTCAGAGCACCGCGCGGCCTGCTGCATGTTGTGCGTGACGAGCACGCAAGTATATCGCTGCTTCAGCTCGTCGATGAGCTCCTCGATGCGCGCGGTCGCGATCGGGTCGAGCGCTGAGCACGGCTCGTCGAGCAGGATGACCTCGGGCTCGACCGCGAGCACGCGCGCGATGCAGAGCCGCTGCTGCTGGCCGCCGGAGAGCGAGAGGCCGGACTGGTCGAGCTTGTCCTTCACCTCGTCCCAGAGCGCGACCTGGCGCAGGCACTTCTCCACGAGGCCGGTCGCGTTCTTCACCGAGATGCCGTTCAGCTTGTGGCCGGCCAGGACGTTCTCGCGGATGGACATGGTGGGAAACGGGTTGGGCTTCTGGAACACCATGCCGACCCGGCGGCGCAGCCGCACCGGGTCCACGGCCTTGTCGTAGATGTTCACGCCATCGATCATGACGGAGCCCTTCGCCGTGGCCCCGGGCACCTGCTCGTGCATCCGGTTGAGACAGCGCAGGAACGTCGACTTGCCACATCCGGACGGGCCGATGACCGCAGTGACATGGCCATCCGGGATGTTCAACGTGATGTCGTGGATCGCATGGAATTTATTGAAATAAGCGTTCAGCCTGGTGACGCTGATCTTCGCGGGCGGCGCGTCGGCCTCTGGCTCGACGGAGCGGCGGTCGGCGCCGTCCGGGTCGAGCCCTCGGCGAAGCTCGCCGGTCTGTGCATTGCGCGGTGAGTTAAACGAGCTCATCGAGTGCCTTTAACGCGCCTTGACGCTGCGAGACGTGGCGATGCGGGCGAGCAAATTCAAGAAAAACACGATGGCGATCAGCACGAGCGCGCCGGTCCAGGCCTCCTGCTGCCACTGGGGGTAGGGCGATGTCGCGTTGCGCCAGATCTGCACGGGCAGCGAGGCGATGGGACGGTCGATGGCGACGCTCCAGTACTGCGAGCCCAGCGCGGTGAGGAGGACCGGCGCTGTCTCGCCGGCGATGCGGGCGACGGCGAGCATCACCCCGGTGCCGATGCCGGGAGAGGCCGTCCGGAGCACGACGAAGAGGCTCGTGCGCCACTCCGGGACGCCGAGGGCGAGCGACGCCTCGCGCAGGTGGGGCGGCACGAGCTTGAGCAGCTCCTCCGTCGTGCGGGTCACCGTCGGGAGCATGACGATCGCGAGCGCGATGCCGCCGGCGAGCGCGGAGAACCGCTTCATCGTGACCACGACGAGCGCGTAGACGAACACGCCGATGGTGATCGAGGGGACGCCGCCGAGCACGTCCGCGATGAACCGGATCGCGCTCGCGAGCTTGCCCCGCCCCATCTCGGCCAGGTAGATGCCGGCGAGGATGCCTGTCGGCAGCCCGATGCCGGAGCCGATGGCGACCAGGATGAGCGTGCCGACGACGGCGTTGCCCATGCCGCTCCGCGCGTCGCCGACCGGCTTCGGGAGCTGGGTGAAGAAGTCGAGGGACAGCCCGCTGACGCCCTTGCTGACGACGTAGAGGAAGATCAGAAAGAGCGGGATCAGGACGACGACGGAGCTCGCGACGCAGAGCCCTTCGAAGAAGTATCCGCGGGCGCGGCGCAGGCTTTCGCCCGGCGCGGGTGCGAGCAGCGTGCGCCGGGGGGCGCCGGAGGGGCTCGCGAAGGGGGGAGGGGTCTCGCTGCTCATGCGCGTTGCTCCAGCTTGCTCTTGGTCGAGCTCACGAGCCACCGGGCGAAGAGGTTGAGGAGAAGGGCCACTCCGAAGAGGAGCAGCGCGATCTGGGACAGGGCCGACACGTACATGTCGCTGGTCGCCTCGACGAACTCGTTCGCGATGACGCTCGCCATCGAGTACCCGGGGTGGAAGATCGATGCGCTCACCTTCGGGACGTTGCCGATCATCATCGTGACCGCCATGGTCTCGCCGAGCGCCCGGTTCAGCCCGAGGATGATCGCCCCGATGATGCCCGAGCGCGCGGACGGCAGGACCGCGTAGCGGATGGTGTCCCAGGCGGACGCGCCGAGGCCGACCGCCGCCTCGCGGTGCAGCTGCGGGACCGCCTGCATCACCTCGCGCGACACCGAGGTGATCGTGGGCACGATCATGATCGCGAGGATGACGCCCGCGGCGAACATGCCGAAGCCGAGCGGCGGGCCCTCGAAGAGGGGCACGTAGCCGAAATATTTGATGATGACCGGCTCGACGCTGTCCCTGAGCCAGGGGCGGAGCACGGCGATGCCCCAGAACCCGTAGACGACGCTCGGGATCGCGGCGAGCAGCTCGACCATGAAGCCGAGCGGCTTGCGGATCCGGTGGGGCGCCAGATCCGACATGAAGATCGCGAGGCCCAGCGAGACGGGGACCGCGATCGCGATCGCGATCAGCGAGGTGACGACGGTGCCGTAGACGAACGGCAGCGCCCCGAACTGCTCGCGCGCGGGGTCCCACACGCTCCCGGTGAGGAACCCAAGGCCGAACTTGTCGATCGCGAGCCGCGATGACCGGACGAGCTCCAGCACCATCAGCGCGGGCACCGCGAGCACCGTCAGGCCGAACACCGTCAGGATCGCGCGGAACGCTCGGTCCGCGCCGCGGGTCCCGCGCGCCGTGTCGCCCCCTTGCGCGGACGAGGCAGCTTGTTGCATCGGAACTTCTACCGTGCTCATGACCTACCTGCACGCACCGCAGCGGCGCACGGCGGAGACCGCCGATGGCGCCGCTGGCGGGCCTTCCTTCGGGGTTGCTATGGGGCGAGCAGGGGCTTGCCGTCAGGACCCACCAGCGCGGCGAGCTTCGCGTTGACCTTCTCCACGACGGCCGCGGGCAGCGGCGCATAGTGGAGGTCGTTGGTGAACTTCTGGCCGTCTCGCACAGCCCACTTCATGAAGCTGGCGAGCACCTTCCCCTTCGCGAGATCCTTCTGCTCCTGGTACGCGAGGAGGTAGGTGAAGCCGGCGATGGGGTATGCGTCCTCCCCCTCGGCGTCCACGAGCGAGATCCGGAGATCGTCCGGCATCCTCGTGGCGGCGCCGGCGCCGGCTGCCGTCGTGCTCTCGAGCGACGGCGCCACGAACTTGCCGCTCTTGTTCCTGAGCGACGCGAACGTGAGCTTGTTCTGCATCGCGTACGCGAGCTCGATGTAGCCGATCGCGGCGGGCGTGCTGGTGATGAGGGCGGAGACGCCGTCGTTGCCCTTGGCGCCGAGGCCACCCGGCCAGTTGACGCTGGTCCCGCTCCCGGGGCCGCTCTTCCACTCCGGGCTGACCGCGCTCAGGTAGTCGACGAAGATCTTGGTGGTCCCGCTGCCGTCCGAGCGGTGGACCGTCGCGATGTCCTTCTCGGGGAGCTTCACGTCCGGGTTCTCCTTCTGGATGGCCGGGTCGTTCCACTTCTTGATCTTGCCGAGGAAGATGTTCGCGGCCGCCTCCTGCGTGAGCTTCAGGCCCGACGGGACGCCCTCGAGGTTGTAGGTCAGCACGACCGCGCCAAGGCACGTCGGCAGGTGCAGGATGCCGGCCGCCTTCGCGAGCTGCTCCTCGGTCATCGGGGCGTCGGTGGCGCCGAAATCGACGGTCCGCTCGGTGATCTGCCGGATGCCGCCTCCGGAGCCGATGGACTGGTAGTTGATCTTGACCTTGGGGTTCGCTTTCTGGAACTCGGCGATCCACTTGGTATAAAGAGGGTACGGGAACGTCGCACCCGCGCCCGTCAGGGCGACTTCCCCGTCGGCGGTCGGCTGGGGCGCGGCGTTTTTATTCGCGCCGGGCAGCGAGCCGGTGTCCTGCGGGGCATCGGAGCGACCGCATCCAGCGGCCAGGAGGAACATCGTGAGGGTGAGCAGAATTCGAGCCATGCAACATCAGGCGTAATCGAGTTCTGTGACAGCCGCGTGACAGCAGGGTGGAACGGTGAGTACCGGTTTTTCCTGACTCTGCGTGGTCACGCCGCGCGCGAGAGACGGACGGTGAACTGGGTGCCGCGGCCGATGGCGCTCTCGACCTCGATCGAACCGTTCATCAGCTCGACCAGGTGCTTCACGATGGCGAGGCCGAGCCCCGTGCCGCCGAGGTCGCGCGAGCGGCCAGCGTCCACGCGGTAGAACCGCTCGAAGATGCGGCCCAGGTGGTGGGGCGGGATACCGGGGCCGTCGTCGGCGACGGCGATCGTCACCTGCTGGTCGAGCGAGCGCGCCTTGACGGTGACGTGGGCGCCCTCGCCCGCGTACTTGATGGCGTTGTCGAGCAGGTTCATGAGCACCTGCTCGAGCGCGCGGCGGTCGCACCGCGCGCGCGGGAGGGCGGCGGCGTCGACCGTCACCGTGACCCGGCGGCGGCGCGCCGCCTCGCCGAGCAGGTGCGTTACGTGGTCGATGGCGGGGGCTACGTCGAGCTCCGCCAGCGCGAGGCGGAAGTTCTTCGCCTCGATCTTCGAGAGGTCGAGCAGGTCGTCGACGAGGTGGCGGAGGCGCTTCGCGTGCCGATCGATCACGTCGACGAACTCGGCGGCCTCGTCGGGATCCTGGAGCGCTCCGAGCTGGAGCGTCTCGGCGGCCGTGCTGATGGCGGTGACCGGCGTCCGCAGCTCGTGGGACACGTTGGCGACGAAGTCGGTCCGGATCGTCTCCAGCCGCCGGAGATCGGTGACGTCGTGGAACACCGCGATGAGCCCCGGCTCGGCCGAGGCGCCGTCGTGATCCGGGCCGCGCGCGTCACGCCCGAGCCCCGCCGGGCTCTTCCGGCGCGACACGCGCACGAGCAGCCGCCTCGGCAGCGTCCGCCCGAGCTCGACCTCGACGTCGACAGGCTCGTCGCGCTTGCCGGCGAGCTGGATCGCCTCGGTGAGCCGCGCGTTCCGGATCGCCTCGATGACCGATCGGCCGAGCGCATCGTCGCCGAGCGGGGCCATCGCGCGCAGCGCCCGGTTCGCGAGGACGATCCGCCCGTCGCGATCGAGCACGAGCACGCCTTCGCTCATGCCGTCGAGGATGCCCGCGAGCAGGTCGCGCTCGGTCCGGACGTCGGCGATGGAGCGGGACAGCTCGCTCGTGAGGTGGTTCAGCGCGCGCGCGAGCTGCCGGAGCTCGCCCGAGCCGCGCAGGGGCGCGCGCGTCGACAGGTCGCCCTCGGACATCGCGAGCGCGAAGCGGGTCAGCCTCCGGATCGGGCGCGTGATGAAGAAGGTGGTGGCGGCGCCGACCGAGATGGCGACGACGATCACGGCGCCCATGCCGATCAGCATGGCGCGCCGCGAGCGCCAGAGGGCCGCGTCGACGGCGGCGCGCGGGCTGTGCTCCGCGAGCAGCGCCGCTTCCATGTCGCGCGCGGCGAGGCGCTCGACCGGGACGCCCGCGACGAGCAGGACGAACACCGTCGCCACGACGAGCTTCGCGCCGATGCCGAGCCGCCTCAGCGCGCGCATGACGGCACTACGCGACCTCGGGCTCGGCGCGGAACCGGTAGCCGACCCCGCGCACTGTCTCGATGTAGTCGCCCGCCGCCCCGAGCTTCTCGCGGACCCGCTTCACGTGCGTGTCGACGTTGCGCGAGGTGACGTCGACGTGCGACCCCCACACCTCGTCGAGCAGGAGATCGCGCGAGAGCACGCGGCCGCGGCGGTCGTGGAGCATCATGAGCAGGCGGAACTCGAGCGCCGTCAGCGCGATCTCGCTGTCCTGCACCCAGGCCCGGTGCGCGGCCCGATCGACCCGCAGGATCCCGAAGTCGAACTTCTCCGGGGCCGACGTGGGGCTCTCGGAGCGCTTCAGGATCGCCCGGGCGCGCAGGATGAGCTCTCGCACGCTGAACGGCTTGACGACGTAGTCGTCGGCCCCGAGCTCGAAGCCGACGATCCGGTCGATCTCTTCCCCCTTGGCCGTGACCATGATGACGGGGACCGCCGAGGTCTGCGGGTTCTGCTTGAGGCGGCGGCAGATCTCGGTCCCCGACATGTCCGGGAGCATCAGGTCGAGGAGGACGAGATCGAACCGCTCCTCCTTGACCGCGCGGAGCGCTGTCTCTCCGCTCCCGGCGGAGACGACATCAAACCCAGCCTGACGAAAGTTGTATGTGAGGACGCGCTGAAGGTCGCGCTCGTCCTCGACGATGAGCACGTGGCTCGGCATGGCCGAAGGATGTAGCAGCGCATTGTGACAGCTTGATGGCGATCTCGCGTGTCGCGCGTCGTCTCCACGAGATGGAATGGCGGTGAGCAGGAGGTGAAGAGAGAGGCCGAGGAAAGCGCAGAGAGGCGCGCGGGACGGCGGACAGGCCGATCCGAGGCGACGCAGAGGTGCCGCAGTGCAGCGCGGGCGCAGCCAGGACGTCCGCGGCGGCAGGCGGACGGGAACGACGAGATCGCGCGGGGGCGCTCGTGGCGCGGACGCAGCGCGCGGCGGCGCGGACGCAGCGCGCGGCGGCATCCCCGCTGGCGCGCGTGGCGCTTGCAAATCTCAGAGTTTTCGCCTAACTGGGCCGCCCATGGCCCTCGAACGAACCCTCTCAATCATCAAGCCTGACGCGGTCGAAAAGAACACGGCCGGCGCGATCATCGCCCGCCTGGAGAAGGAGGGCTTCACTGTCAAAGCGATGAAGCGCATCCACCTCACCCGCGCGGAGGCCGAAGGCTTCTACGCCGAGCACAAGGGGCGCGGCTTCTTCGACGAGCTCGTGACGTTCATGTCGCGCAGCCCCATCCTGGTGATGGCCCTCGAGCGCGAGGACGCGGTCGCCAAGTACCGCGAGGTCATCGGCGCGACCGATCCGGCGAAGGCGGCGGAGGGGACGATCCGCAAGCTCTACGGGGCGAACGTGGGCGAGAACGCGGTCCACGGCTCCGACAAGACGGCGACCGCGGCGCGCGAGATCGCGTACTTCTTCGCGGGTTACGAGGTCGCTCCGAGCGCGACGAACTGATGCTCGGCGAGCGGCTCGCGGCTGCGCTCGGCGCGGCGCGGGACGGCGCTGCAGGCATCGAGAGCTTCGCGCACCTGCTCGGCTCACGGCGCGTCGGGCCGCGCGGGGTCGCCCTCGCGCTGCCGGAGGTGTGCGAGGGGTGCGCGGCGCTCGTCTCTGCCCTCGACAGCCTCTCCGCGGCGGTCCGCGACGGCTTCGTCGAGACGGGCGACGCCGCGGCGGCCGACGCGGCGTGCGCCGTGCTCGGCCACGCGGGCGTCGAGGTCGCGCGCCTCACGGACGAGCTGTCGCGCGCCGCGGCCGGCGCCGCGCCGGGGCGCGCCCCCGTCCGCGGCCGCGGGGAGCGCGGCGGCGCCGAGCGCGGCATCGACGCGCGGCAGCGGCTCGCGCTCGAGGCGTCGGTGCGCAGGACGGCCCGGGAGCTGAGCGGCGCGCTGCGCCTGTCCGAGCTCGTGATGGCGACGCTCGAGCTGCGGCCGACGCCGCTCGATCTCATCGACGTGCTCCGCAACTGGAGCGCCACGGCGGCCGAGGGGCGGCCGGTCGTCGGCATCTCGGTCGTGTCCTCGGACGGCCGCGCCAACGAGGTGGAGGGCGACGTGCGCGCCGTGAGCGGGCTCATGGAGCTCGCCGTCGGCATGGTCGGCGCCGCCGGGGTCGCGAGCCCTCACCTCACCGTGTCTCGCCTGCCGGACGGGCGCTCCATCGTGCGGATCGCGGAGCGGAGCCCGCGCGAGGGGGCGCCGGCGGTCGCGCTCGACGTGGTGGTGCGCGACGGCGGCGAGCGCGCCGTCGCCGTGGCCCGCGTCGTCGCGCGCCGCGCGCGCATCGAGCTCGTCGAGGGGACCGGCGGCCGCGTCGTCACGATGACGTTCTGACGCCGGTGCCGGTGGTGGCGCGGCCGTGCTAAAGGCGGCGACATGGCCACCGATGAATCCTTGAAGTCCCTTGTTGAGGCGGCTTTCCGTGACCGCGAGCTCCTGCGCTCGCCCGCGCACGAGGCCGCGGTCCTCCGCACGATCGAGCGCCTCGATCAAGGCGAGCTCCGCGTCGCCGAGCGCGACAACGCCCCGCAGGCGGGCGGCGAGGGCGCGGCGGGCGAGGGCGCCGCGCACCGGTGGGTGACGCACGCGTGGATCAAGGAGGCGATCCTGCTCTACTTCGCGCTCCGCAGCATGAGCTTGATGGAGGTCGGCCCCTTCGAGTTCCACGACAAGATCCCGCTCAAGCGGGGGCTCGACAAGGCGGGCGTGCGCGTCGTCCCGCCGGGGACGGTGCGCTACGGCGCGTTCCTCGAGCAGGGCGCGATCGTCATGCCCGGCTACGTGAACATCGGCGCGTGGGTCGGCTCGGGGTCGATGGTCGACACGTGGGCGACGGTCGGCAGCTGCGCGCAGATCGGGCGCGGGGTCCACCTCGCCGGGGGCGTCGGCATCGGCGGGGTGCTCGAGCCCCCGGGCGCGCGGCCGGTGATCATCGAGGACGGCGCCTTCGTGGGCTCCCGCGTGATCGTGGTCGAGGGCGTCGTGGTCGAGGAGGAGGCGGTGCTCGGCGCGGGCGTGGTGCTCACCGCGTCGACGGCGATCCTCGACGTCACGGGGCCCGAGGTCGTCGAGCACCGCGGCCGGGTGCCGGCGCGCAGCGTCGTGATCCCGGGCACGCGGCCGAAGCGCTTCCCTGCAGGGGAGTTCTCGATCCCGTGCGCGCTCATCATCGGCAAGCGCAGCGAGGCGACCGACCGCAAGGTGTCGCTGAACGCGGCGCTGCGCGACTTCGCGGTGCCGGTGTGAGCGTCCGGCCCGACCGGGACGCGGCGGCCGATGCAGGCCTCGCGGACACGCTGCTCTGGCTGTGCTCTGTCCCTTCGCCCACGGGGGAGGAGCAGGCGCTCTGCGCGGAGGTCGCGGAGCGGCTCGGGCGGGCTCAGCTCGCCGCGCCGGTGCGCCGCCACGGCGACTCGCTGGTGGTGCAGGTGACCCAGGGCACGGGCGGCCCGAAGATCGCGCTGGCCGGTCACCTCGACGTCGTGCGCACCTCGCACGACGGGCCGCCGCGGATCGAGGGGGATCGCCTCTACGGTCCCGGCGCGAGCGACATGAAGTCCGGCCTCGCGCTGATGCTCGACCTCGCGGAGGGCGAGCGGAAGGACATCGCCGGGGTCGATCTGACGCTCGTGTTCTACGCGCGAGAGGAAGGCCCTTACCTGGAGAACGAGCTCGCGCTGGTGATCGAGCGCGAGCCGGCGCTCTGCGCGCTCGATCTCGCGGTGTGCCTCGAGCCGAGCGACAACAAGCTGAGCCTCGGCGCGAGCGGCTCGCTCCACGCGGGGCTGACGTTCCGCGGGCGCACGGCGCACAGCGCGCGGCCTTGGCAGGGCGAGAACGCCATCTACAAGGCCGGCCCGCTCCTCGTCGAGCTCGCCGCGCTCGCGCCGCGCGAGGTCGAGATCGACGGGTTCACCTACCGGGCCGTGACCACGGCGACGATGGCGCAGGGGGGGCGCGGGCGGAACGTCGTGCCCGACGAGTTCACGATGAACCTGAACCACCGCTTCCCGCCCGGAACATCGATCCAGGAGGCGCAGCGGACGATCGAGGCGCTCGTCGCCGGCCGCGCCGAGATCGCCTGGCGCGATCTCAGCCCCTCGGCGCCGCCGCACGCGTCGCACCCGCTCGTGGTGGCGCTGCGCGAGGCCGGCGTCGCCGCGGTGGAGCCGAAGCAGGCGTGGACTGACGTGGCCCGCTTCGCGGAGCTCGGCGTGCCCGCCGTGAACTTCGGCCCCGGCGAGAACGCCCAGGCGCACCAGCGCAACGAGTGGGCGTCGCTGCAGAAGCTGTCGGAGGGTCGCGCCATCCTCCGCCGCTGGCTCTCGGCGCTCCGGCCGGCCTGACGGCGCGTCGCCACGCCGCTAGGCGCGCTCCGTCTCGGGGGCGCGCACCGAGAGCCCGGCCGCGGGGATGGTGAAGAAGAACGTGCTGCCCTGGCCGGGCGAGCTCTCGACCCAGATCGTGCCGCCGTGGGCCTCCACGATGCCCTTCGTGACGAACGCCGCGAGCCCCATCCCCTGTCCCAGGGGGCGGCGAGCGGGCGCGTGGCGGGCGAAGAGCAGCGGCTGCATCTCCGACGCGATGCCCGGGCCGGTGTCGGAGATCGAGAAGCGCGCGTCCGTGCCCGAGACCTCCGCGCGCACCGTGATGCGTCCGCCCTTGGGGGTGAAGCGCATGGCGTTGCCGAGCAGGGTCGCGAGCACCTGGACGATGCGATCCCGGTCGCACGCGATGGGGGGCACGTCGTGCGGCAGCTCCTTCGCGATCTCGAGCGGCTTCAGCGCCACCGTCGGCCCGACGAGCTCGATCGCTTTGTCGAGGATGGGCTCGACCTCGTGCGCGCCCTTGCCGATCTTCAGCGAGCCGCTCTCGATGCTCATGGCGTCGACCAGGTCCTGCGCGAGCTGGTTGATCTCGTCCGCCGCGCGGGTGATCGCCTCGAGCTGCCTCCGCCCCGATCCCTCTTGAGGGACCGATCGCATCAGCATGCGAGCGCTCACCACGATGACGCTCAGCGAGTTCCTGAGGTCGTGAGAGATGGTGGACACCGTCTCGCGGAGCATGCGCTCGGACGCTTCGGCGCGGAGCTCCAGCCGCTGACATTGCGCCTCGAGCCGCTCGCGCTCGGCCGCATCGCTCCGTGGAGCGTGCCGCTCCGCGTCCGCCTTCGATCGCCTGGGCACCCTGGCGCGCAGGGTAGCCGGTCCTGCGGAGCGAGGCCCGCTCCCCGCGGCGGACGTCGAGCTCCTCTTCGGTGCGCGCAGGGGCACCGCCGAGGGGCGTCCGCGCATCGTGCGGCCGTGCGCTGA
The DNA here is from genome assembly GCF_051530195.1 of Sorangium sp. So ce321. Classification (NCBI taxonomy): domain Bacteria; kingdom Pseudomonadati; phylum Myxococcota; order Polyangiales; family Polyangiaceae; genus Sorangium; species Sorangium sp. So ce321. The sequence goes on from NZ_CP150329.1 coordinate 4,602,172, forward strand.
ATCCGCGCCCTCTGGCGCGTTTTTTCCAGCTTTTTTTCTGGTCACCCCCGCCATCCTTGTCCCCTCTTGTCTCTCAAGCGATCAGTTAGCCAGAAAGAATGTGGTGGGAATAGTCAGGTGGTGCCTCAGTCAAGTCGAGGCAACCCGGGAGCGCCTCTGCGTGTTTCGCGATCTCGCAGGCCCCGCTTCGCGGCGTGGGCGTCGCTGATCCCGTCGGATCGTGTGCGCCGCGCCGACCTCGCCGGATGTCCGTGCTGCGTTCCCGCGCGCGGCCCCGCGATGCGTCAGGTCGCTCTATCCGGCTGCGACGACGCTGCTCGCGCCTCGCCTTCGCTGCGCGACAGGAGACGGCGAATCTCGAGCACGAGCGTGTCCGGCAGACAAGGCTTCGTGAGGAACGCGTCGCAGCCCGCGTCCTTCGCCTCGCGCGAGTGCCCTGCGAGGGTGTGACCGGTGAGGGCGACGATGGGGATCCGCTTCGTGCGCGGATCGCTCTTGAGGTGGCGCGTGGCCTCCCAGCCGTCGATCTCCGGCAGCGACAGATCCATCAGGATGAGATCCGGGATCAGCTCGAAGGCGCGATCGAGCGCCTCCCGCCCGGTCGCCGCCTCGGCGACGCGGAAGCCGGAGAAGGACAGGTACTCCGCGAACATCTCCCGGTTGTCCTGGAAGTCGTCCACGACCAGGACGAGCGGCGAGAACGCGTTTTCGTCACACTTCACTTCCATCCCAGTGAACCTTTCCATTCCTCAGCACGCCGGCCGATTGGCTGCGAGCGACGCCGACATCGTCCGGCTGGCATCGACGCGATCCATCTAGGGGGGCGATCCGCTCGGGTCACGCGAGGTTTGTATACCTTATTGCGGGCCTGACGCCGGGCATTTCCCCTCCCGCGCAGGGACCGCCCTGCACTTGCCCTGAGGGGATCTCAGGCCCCTCCTTACTCACCCTGGGTAGGTCCGTAGGGCCGGCGGAGTCCGACGATCTCGTGGAGCAAACGAGCGGCGCTGTCCCAGTCGACGGGCTTCACGAGCACGCCGTCGAAGGCCGAGGCGTTGAGCGCGGCGCGGGCCTCGAGATCGCGCCGGCCGGTGCACGCGAAGATGGCGACGTGCTGGGTCGCCGGATCGGCGCGGAGCGCCTCGGCGACGACGAAGCCGTCGATGCCGGGCATGCGCAGGTCGCACAGGATCACATCCGGCACGTCCTGCGTGGCGAGGAACACCCCGCGCAGGCCGCCCGCCGCCCGCTCCACCAGGAAGCCGTGCGCGTCGAGCGCCGCCTCCGCCATGACGAGGAAATCGGGATCATCATCGACGATGAGGACCCGGCGCCGCTTCTCGATCACCAGGCTATCCTCGTCGCCTTGCTCCTCGCAGTGCTCGGCGAACTCTCTGCGCTCTGCCTCGGACATGCTCCCCCGCTCGCGGCTCGGCTGACAGCACTCCCGGGGTGCTCGGGCCTGGATGCGCGGCAGGGAGGGCAACGGCTCCCCGCTGGCGTTTCTGGAAAGGTCCCCCCGCCCTGGTGGAGGTGGAACCTGCACCCCGAGTACATCTTGTGCCCAGGTCGCTTATCCGCAACCATCAACTGTCCAGCGCAGATGGACCCTCTGCGCCGTCTGTCCTCACCGGCCGGCGACCCCTGTTTCGGGGCAGTCCCGACGACAGTTGGCTTGCTCGTCTGATGCTCAAGGTCCGCGCTGCTGCATATTCGGAGCAGGCGTCTATGTGGATGAATGACGAGTTCTTCGCGCGTGTGGGCCACGATCTCCGGGGCGAGCTGGCGACCATGCTCGCGGGGGTCCATTATCTTTTGCGCTACCAGAAAGATCTCGGGGCAGCGCCGCGCGACATGCTGGAGCGCGTGCGAGGCGCAGGCGAGCGGCTGAAGCGGCTGCTCGACGAGTTCGACAACTCCATCTGGCTCCGCGCGGACGCGAGCCGTCCGATGATGATCGGCCGGTGCGACGCGGTCGAGCTCGTCCGTCGCGCGGCCGTGCACCTCGAGGGCGCGGCGGCCGCTCGCGGGGTGCGCATCTCCTTCGAGGGCGAGCCTGACGGGGGCACCACCCTGGAGGGGGATCCGGAGCTGCTGAGGGTGGCGCTCGAGTACGTGCTCGGCTTCGCCGTCCTGCGCTCGCGCGATCGGCCGGTGCGGATCCGCGTCTCCAGCGCCGGCGGTGGGCCGGTGGTGACCGTCATTGACGAGGCGGGCCCGGTCCCGCCGGAGCCGCTCGCCCGCTTGCTCGAGCCGTTCGGGGAGCGGGCGGCGATCCCCGCCGACCCTGTCGCGCCGCGCCGGCGAGAGCGGCTCGGCCTGGGGCTCGCGATCGCGCACGGCATCCTCGACGCGCACGGGGGCGGGCTGACCGTGGAATCCTCGTCCGAGCGCCGGGACGGCGGCTCGGCGGCGCCGGACGCCGGCCTCTCCGCGAGCGGGCTGCGCTTCACGTGCACCCTTGGCGGCGTTGGAGGGGACGCCCACCCCGGGCTTGCCTGAGCCTGAAATGGAAGGTCGCTTCCACGTGGAGCGGCGATGACGGACGGATGTGGTCCTCCGGGGCCTCAACGCGCGGATCGTGTCCGATGAAGACTTCGTCTAGGATGGACTGGGTCGCACGTCGCGATCGTGCTCCATCTTCCACCGCACACGGATGAATGCGCCTCGATGCCGACGCTGAGCTCTCTCCTCGTGCAGCATGGGGTTACCTCGATGCGAGTGGTCGAGGAGGCGATCGCTCGCCAAGTGCTTCATGGCGGCGATCTCGCCACGAACGTCCTGGAGCTGGGCGCCGTGCGCGAGCGCGAGCTCACGGCGCTGCTCGCGGAGAGCGTCGGGCTCCCGCCGGCCGTGGGCCGGCTGCGGCCCGCGTCGCCCGAGGTGCTCCGGACCATCCCGGTCGATCTCGCGGTGGAGCACCGCGTGTTCCCGCTCGACGTGCGCACGGATCTCGACGCCGCGGCGACCGGCGCCCCGCAGCCCGAGGCGACGCTGGTCATCGCGACGGCTGAGCCCCTCTCGCCGGCCGCGGTCGAGAAGCTGAGCGTCGCGCTGGGGGTCAACCTGCGGCAGCTCGCGGCGCCGCTGGTGCGCATCCGCCAGGCGCTCGCGGAGCACTACGGGCTCGCTCTCGAGCGGCGCCTGTCGCGGCTCGTGAAGCAGCTCGACGCGCGAGCCGAGCCGAGCCCCGCGGAAGCGGTCGAGCCCAGCCCCGCTGCCGCTGCAGCGCCCCCGCCGGGCGCGTCGCCGCTGCCGACCTCGCCCGCCGGTACCGGTGCCGCATCGACCGCAGGAGCCGCAGGAGACGATGCGACCGCACCCGGTGAGGTCGATGCCGCTCCGCCGGCGAGCGTCGAAGCGCCCTTGCCGGTGGGGGGCGATGCCGCTTCGCCAGCGGACATCGACGCGACCTCGCCCTCGGACACCGGTGCGGCCTCGCTCGCCGGCGTCGACGAGCAGGAGGACGAGGCGGTCGAGACGCACGCGCAGAAGCGGCCCAGCATCGATGACGCTCCGACCGTGGAGGCGCTGACCTCGATCTACGACGAGGACACGGTCGTCGCAGAGGTCGCGCTCAACGAGGCCGTGCCCACGCCGAGGAAGCCGCCGCTACACGAGCTGGACGACGAGCCGACCGTCGTCGCCCAGTATCCGCTCGATCTGTCGTCGTTGCGCAACCTCGAGGCGCATACGCCGCGGGTCGAGGCGCTCGCTTCGCGCCTCGCCGAGCTCGCGCCGCAGCGCGGCCGAGGTGCCGCCGCTCCAGCCAGGCAGACGCCCGCCGCGGCGGGGCCGCACGAGGAGGCCGCGCATCCCGCCCAGGCGGCTGCGACGGAGGAAGAGCCCGCGATCGAGCCGCCGGAGCCGACACCGCGGTCCGAGGAGCTCGCGCCGCGCCTGGCGCCGTTCGCCGCGTCGGGAGCCGTGCACGAAGTGCCGCTCGTGACGGTGATGGAGACGCCGGTGGCAGCGCCGGCGCCGCCCATGAGGGCGTCAGCGCCGCCCGCGCCGGTGTCGTCCGGCGCGCGCCCGACGCCGGCGGGCAATCACCTGCTGACCGGCTGGCTGAAGCGGGCATCGGCCGCGCACCGCGTGCAGCAGGACACACCGCTCCAGGCCGCCGCGTCGCAGCACCAGCCAAGCGGAGCTGCATCTGCAGCGCCCGCGCCGGTCGCGCCTGCACCCGTGGTGCCCGCGCAGGTCGTGGCTGCACCTGCAGCCTCCGCGCCGGATGCGCCTGCGCCGGATGCGCCTGCGCCGGATGCGCCTGCGCCGGATGCGCCTGCGCCGCTTGCGCCGGCGCCTGCAGCGCCCGCGCCCGTCGCGGATCGGCGCGAGCGTTCGTCGAGCGCACCGGCGGTGAATGGCGCGACGCGCGCAGCGGGCCGGTCCGCGCCGGCTGCGCAGCGGCGCAAGGGCCCGTTCACGCTGGCCATGGCCGAACAGGAGCTCGCCGCCGTCGACGCGAGCGAGGCGGTGCTCGCGGTCTTCTTCGACTTCGCGCAGCAGTACTTCGAGTACACGGTCCTGTTCACCGTCCACGGCGAGCGCGCCGAAGGCCGCAACGCCGCAGGGCCAGGCGCCGAGCGCGAGCGCGTCGCGAAGATCGCGGTGCCCCTCGATCGCCCGTGCGTCCTCGCCAGGGCGCGCACGCTCCGCGCGCCGCTCGTCACCGCGCTCGCTGGCAGCGCCCCCGACGCCGAGCTCCAGCGTGAGCTCGGCAGGGCGGTCCACGCGGCCGCTGTCGCGGTCGTCCCGGTGGTCGTGCGCGGCCGCGTCGTCGCGCTCGTCTACGGCGACGACGGCGCCTCGTCGGTCGAGCTCTCCAGCATCGGAGACCTCATCGCGCTCGCCGGGCTCGCGGCGACGGTGCTGGAGCGGCTCATCCTGCGGAAGAAGCTGAACCGGGGCGGGGCAGCCCAGCAGCGCGACAGCTCGGTGCCTCAAGAAGCCGCGGTATCACCCCACCAATCCGCCGCGCCGCCGCCGCACGCTGCTGCGCCGTCGCCCGAGGCCGCCGCGCCGCCGCCTCACGCTGCTGCGCCGTCGGCTGAGGCCGCCGCGCCGGGCGACGAGCACGCGACGGAGGGGCCGCTCTCCCTGCGCACCCGCGCCGCGCTGATGGAGTTGAGCCACATGGTCCGCGCGGAGGCGCACGGCCCGCCCGCCGCTGACGTCGGGACCGCGTCGCGCGCAGCGCACGCGCACCTCGGCGCGGGAGAGCCTCGGCGCGCCGACAGCGCGGACGTCGAGCCGCACGCGAGGCGGCCGCAAGGCGGCTGGTCCACGGAGGACGGCGGCTCGGGGATCGACGCTGTCGCGCGGGCCTTCGGGCTCCGCGGTACCGGCGTGGAGGCCGAGCCCGTGCAGCCGGACGAGGGCGCCGCGCACGCGATGGCGTTCAGCTCGACCATCCCGCCCGCCCCGATGCCGCGCGCGCCGACCCTGGGGATCGAGCCGCAGTTCCGGCTGGGCCTCGAGGCGGGCGTGGACGTCGTGTCGGGCACGGCGGTCACGGCGCCGATGATGCAGGCGGTCACCGAGCCGATGATGCCGGCCATCACTGGGCCGACGCCGCCGGCCGCCATCGACGAGATCCCCGACCTCGAGATCCCCGCGGCGCCCGCGCCCCCGGAGGACCTCGATCTCAGCGAGCCTGAAGAGGGGCGGACGAGGCGGTACTCACGGCCTCCGTGGATGCTCGACAGCTCGATCACGCCCGGCGGCGAGGAGCATCGCGACCTCGGACCGGCGCCGGCCGTGGGGCGCTCCTCCTGGCGCCGCCGCACGCCCGCCGCCGTCGAGAGCCCCGCCCCGCACGCGAGGCCCCCGTCCGAGCGGCGCGCCGCGGTCTCGCCCTCGCCGGCCGGCGCCGGCGATCTGCGCGCCGAGTACACCTCGCTCCTGCAGCATGTCCTCGCGGGCGGCGAGGCGGGCGCGAGGGCGTTCGCCGAGCTCGTGCGCCACGGCGACACGGCGGTCTCGGTCATCGCCGCGCGCTTTCCAGGCCCGCTCCGGGGCGAGCGCCAGCGCTTCCGCGAGCAGCTCGCCGGTCCGGACGGAGCTGCCGGTGTCGCCGCAGCTCCTCCCGCCTCGCAGTGCGGGCCGCTGCTCGATCTGATCGTGGCGATCCGGCGCCCGGCGCTGCCCTTCATGACCGTGCGGAGCGCCTCGCCCGATCCCGAGGTGCGCTTCTGGGCCACGCACGTGCTCGGCGAGCTTCCGTACCCGGAAGCCGCCAACGCGCTGCTTCCCCGGCTCTTCGACGACAACATCGCCGTCCGGCGGATCGCCGTCCGGTCGGCCACCCAGCTGATCGCGTCGCCGCCCGCCGGTGGTCCGATCCTGCAGGGGCTCGATCACATCGCGCGCGACCGGGAGGAAGCGTCGGCGCGGCGGTTGACCGCCATCGACACGATGGCCGACATCCGCTCCGGCTCGGTCGTGCCTGCGCTCCTGAGCGCGCTCACCGACCCTCACGAGGCGATCGTCGACGCCGCGGCGCGGGCGCTGGTCGTCATCACGCGGGACGATCACGGCCGGGACGCGCGCAGGTGGGCGTCGTGGTGGTCAAGGAACGCCGATCGCCATCGCATCGAGTGGATCATCGACGCGCTCACGCACGAGAAGCCTGCGATCCGCCGCGCCGCGATCGACGAGCTGAAGGGCATCACCAAGGAGTACTTCGGCTACTACGAGGACCTCCCGCGGCAGGAGCGGGAGGCCGCCCAGGAGCGCTACCGCGCGTGGTGGACCTCCGAGGGGCGCTCGCGGTTCCGCACCACGGGCTGACGCTGGCCGCGCGATGCGCGGGCGGCGCCACGGCCGTGCGGCGCGAGGCAGCGCTCTTCGGCCCTGCGGTGCGGGCGCGAGGCAGCGCCCCGCAGCTCTGCCACAGGAGAGCGATCGCGAAGAGAGAGGTCCACCGGACCCCGCGTCGAGCAGGGGGGCGGCTCATCCGGTTCACGGGAGCCGCCCTTCGGGGCGGGCTGGTGTGGGGGGGCGGGAAGTCAGACCGCGCGGCGGCGGCTCACTTCGGCGCGGCGGGAGCGGCGGGGGCGGCGGGCTGCGCGGCGCCGGCCGGCTTCTTGGGGGCGTCGACCCTCGCCGCGGCCGGCGCGGTCTCACCGGCCTCCTTGAAGGCCTTGTCGATGAGCTTCTTGAACTTCGAGAACGGCTGCGCGCCGCTGATGAAGTAGCCGTTCACGACGAAGGCCGGCGTCCCGCTGATGCCCGCCTTGTCGGCGACGGAGTTCTCGGCGTCGACGAACGCCTTGTGGGTGTTCGTGTCGAGCGCCTTCTTGAACTTCGTCATGTCGAGGCCCTGCTCCTCGGCGTACTTCTCGAGCGACGCGCGCGAGAAGGCCTCAGGCTGCCCCTGGTTCTTGAAGAGCACCTCGTGGTACGCCCAGAAGCCCGCGTTGCCCTTCTGCGCGTAGGCCTCCTGCGCGGCCTCGGACGCGAGCGGCGCGTTCTTGTGCATCGGCAGCGGCCGGTGGCGCCACACGATCTTCAGCTTGTCGCCGTAGGTCTTCGAGATCTGCGAGACGGTGTCCTCGACGCGCTTGCAGAACGGGCACTCGAAGTCCGAGAAGACCTGCATGACGACCTTCGCCTTCTCGCCGCCCTTCCACGGGCTGTTCGGCGCCGGCGCGGCGACCTCCTTGCGCTCGGGCGGCGGCGGCTCCTTGCCGTCCTTGATGATCTCCGCGTAGAGGTCCTTGGGGGCGATGCCCTTGGCGAGCAGCCCCTCGGACTTCTTGATCTCCTCGTCGACGATCGTCTTGAACTTGTCGATCGGCTGCGCGCCGACGAGCCGGCGGCCGTTGATGAAGAAGTGCGGGGTCCCGGACGCCTGCAGGTCGTCCGCGAGCTCCTGATCGGCGGCGATGGACGCGCCGTGCTTCTTGGTGGCGATCGCGGCCTTCACCTTCTCGACGTCGAGCCCGAGCTCCTTGGCGTAGCCGAGCAGGTCTTCGTCGTTGAGCTTCTGCTGGTTCTTCCAGAGCAGGTCATACGCATCCCAGAAGCCCTTCTCGCCCTTCTGCGCGCGGGCCTCCATGGCGAGCTCGGCCGCGGGCTCGGCGCGCTGGTGGAACGGCAGCGGGTTGTTCTTCCAGACGAACCGGATCTTGTCCCCGTAGGTCTTGACGAGCTCGTCCATGGTCGGGACGACCTTGCTGCAGAAGGGGCACTGGAAGTCGGACCACTCGACGATGGTGACCAGCGCGGTGGCCGGGCCCTTGGCGGGCGCGTCGCCGACGGGCACCTTCCAGACGGTCTTGTCGTCCTCTTGCGGGCGCTCGCGGTCCTGCTTGGGCGGCGCCTTCGCCTTGTTCTCCGCGGCGAGCTTGGCGTACACCTTGTCGGGCTTGGTGCCCGAGGCGACCGCCGCCTGCGCGGCCTTGAGCTGCTCGTCGATGACGGAGGTGAACTTGTCGATCGGCTGAGCGCCGCTCAGGAACACGCCGTTGATGATCGAGGCAGGCGTGCCGGTGACCCCGGACGACTTGCCGACCGCCATGTCGGCGTCGATCTTGGCCATGTACTCCTGCCGATCGTACGCCGCCTTGAACTTCGCCTTGTCGACGCCGGCCTCGGCGGCCCACGCCTCGAAGTTGGCGGGCGTGAGGCTCTTCTGGTTCTGGAAGGCGAGCTCGTGGAACTTCCAGAACGCCTTCGACCCGCCGAGGCGGAACACGGTCTCGGCCGCGAGCGCCGCCGGGCGCGCGTTCTTGTGGAAGGGGAGCGGGTTGTTCTTCCAGAGGATCCGCAGCTTGTCGGGGCCGTACTTCTCCTTGAGCTGGTTGATCGTCGTCTCGACCCTGCTGCAGAACGGACACTCGAAGTCGCTGAAGACGACCATCGTCACGGGCGCCGTGCGCGCGCCCCACAGCGGGTCCTTCGACGACACGGGGATGGCCGCGTCCTCGTCGCTCCACGGCTGCCCGTCGTCGACGCTCGTCGCGACCTCATGCCCGCGCGAGCCCGCGCTCCGATCGATGCTCCACATCAGCCCCATCCCTGCGATGAAGCAGAGAAGAAAGCCGACGATGGCTGTTCCCTTGTTCATGAATGATTTCCTCTCTCAACGTTGGTGGAGCTCCGCCAGGCGGGCCCCTCCTTCAACGCGGGCGCGACACCAGGTGGAGCGCCCGCGACAAGACGGCCAATCGTGAACTCCGGGGCGGCGAGCCACCCCGGGCCGAAGGAGGCGCCGCCGCGTGTGGCGACGACCCCCCGGCGGAGCGCCAGGACCGCCCTCGGCCCGTCATGGGGGCAGCTGCGCCCAGGCCCGGCCGCGAGGGTCGCGCCGCCCTCGAGGGCGGCGCGCCTTCACGACATGGTCCCGGACGAGCGCCTGGCGGGCTCGGGTCAGACCGGCAACGCTCCGGATCTCGCGGCAGCGCTGAGCTCGCGCCTCGATCCGCGGCCTCCGAGGGGCCGCGTGGCGCGGTCGACTGCAGCCTGCCGGCGACCTCGCCTCATCGAGGCGGGTGGTAGACGCCCTGCTCGACGCCGGCGCGCGGTCCCCCGGGCAGCGCGATGAACGAGAACTGCGCCATGGGCGCGGAGGGGGCGGGGAAGACGAACTCCGGGAGGAGCAGCGCCTGTTGCGGCGCGCTGGCGAGCTCGTTGACAGGAACGGGATGATGCGAGCTCGGTCCGACCGTCGGCCAGGGCTCGCTCCACTCGCACCCGGGGGCCGCGTCGATCCGATCGTCGGCGACCGGCAGGGTGCGGGGCGGCGCGACCGACGACGCGCCGCGGGGGTCGCAGATGGGCGCGTCCCTCGTCTCGCCCGTCGCGTCGTCGACGCTGGTCAGGACGGTGCACGACGGCTCATCCGGCGGAGCGACGATCGTCATCCGGTCGTCGTCGCAGATCGGAACGATCGCGGCCCGCGCACGCAGCGGGAGGACCAGCGCCAACGCGAACGTCAGCAAGGTCATCATGCGCTGGACAGCGTGCCGCGACATCCGAGGCAAGAAGTAGCTGAGGCCCGCCGCAAGAGCAATGGCCCCATTTTGCTGGAGATTGCCACGTTCCGGGACCCGTCCGGACGGATCTCGGCCGTCGATTCGAAACGCGCGCCGGACGCGACTTGTCGACAGGGTGGGGATAACCCTGTGGATAAACTGGAGAGCCCCTGTGTCGAAATGGTGCGGCGGACCGGGATCGCCTCCGAAATCGAGCGGTCTCGGCGTGGTGGAGCGAACCACCCACCCGAATTTGGCCCACCTTGTCCTACATCCGGTAGGTTCGCTCCATGGCGAACTCCTCTGCGACCGTGCCTCGCCCGGTTCTTCCGCCCTCGCACGAGCCCACCAAGAGCGGGTTCGCCGCGGACGATGTTCCCCGGCCGCTCGGCCGCTACGTGCTCCTGCGGCGCATCGCCCGCGGGGGCATGGGCGAGGTGTTCCTCGCCTCCACGACGGGCCTCGAGGGAGCGGAGCGCGCGGTCGTTGTGAAGATCATCCGCCGCGAGCACGCCTCCGACCCGAGCTACATCGCCCGCTTCCTGGACGAGGCGCGCGTGCAGGCGCAGCTCCAGCACTCCGGCGTCGCGCAGGTGATCGAGGCGGACGTCGACCCGGCGACCGGCGAGCCGTACGCGGTGGTCGAGCACGTCGAGGGCCGGAGCCTCGGCGAGGTCCGGGCCAGGGCGGTGCAGCTCGGGCATCGCTTCGACTGGGCGGAGGCGGTCGCGATCGCGACGATGATCGCCGAGGCGCTCGCGCACGTGCACGAGCGCCGGGACCCGTCGGGCGGCGCGCTCGGCATCGTGCACCGCGACCTGTCGCCGCAGAACGTGATGCTCGGGTTCTCCGGCGACGTGAAGATCATCGATTTCGGCACCGCCCGCGGGCAGAACCGGCGCTGCCATACGGTCGCGGGCGTCGTCTTCGCGAAGCCGGGCTACGTCGCGCCGGAGGTGGCCAACGGCGACCCGGGCGACGCGCGGGTCGACCTCTACGCGCTCGGGATCATGCTCTGGGAGCTGTGCGCGGGGCGGCGCTTCCTCCAGGGCGACGCGCAGACGCACATGGCCGCGGTCGCGCGCAACCAGAACGATCCGCCGCCCATCGCCGTGGGGCTCGGGGCTCCACCGGCGCTCGACGCCGCGATCGCGCGGCTCACGGCGTTCGACAGGGAGGCGCGGTACCCGTCGAGCCGCGCCGCCGCGCGCGATCTCGCCGCGCTCCTCGGGGCGGCGGTGGCCCTGCCGGGCGGCGAGCGCGGCGTGCGGGCGCGCGCGGCGCACCTGATGCAGCGGCTCTTCCCGGGCGAGCCGGGGCGCTCGCGCAGCGAGTTCGCGAGCCTCGTCGCGGCCGCGAAGGCGCACCGGGCCACCGCCGTGACGCCGGTGAGCCCCCGCGCCGAGGCGATGGCCTCGGCCGAGCGCGGGGACGAGGGCATGCTGCCGGGCACGCGCTACCGGCTGCTGCGCGAGATCGGGGCGGGCGCGAGCAGCACCGTCTACGAGGCGGAGCACGTCGACCTGGGGCGCCGCGTGGCGCTCAAGGTCGTCTCCGCCGAGCACTCCGCGACCGACGTCGTCGCGAACCGATTTCGCCGCGAGGCGCGCGTGCTGTCGCGCCTCTCGCACGAGCACCTCGTGAAGGTCCACGACTTCGGCATGGCCGCGGATGGCCGCCTCTTCTGCGGCATGGACCTGCTCGAGGGCGAGACGCTCGACGCCATGCTCGTCCGCGGAGCCGCGCTCGACTGGCGCGACGCGCTCGCGATGGCCGTCAAGGTGCTGCGCGCGCTCGAGCTCGCGCACGCGGAGGGCCTCGTGCACCGCGACGTCAAGCCCGAGAACCTCTTCCTGACGCGCCCGAGCGGCGCCGCGGCCTCCTCCTCCCTGAGCGAGGCCGGGCTGAAGCTGCTCGATTTCGGGCTCGCGAAGTGCCTCTCCGAGGACCGCGGCGAGGCCGACGGCGTCGCGGACGCGACCGGCGCGGGGGAAGGCCCCGCACGGGCCGCGATCGCGATCGTGGGGACGCCCGAGTACATGGCCCCCGAGCAGGCGGCGTCCGGGCGCATCGACGGGCGCGCCGATCTCTACGCGCTCGGCTGCGTCCTCTACGAGATGCTCACCGGGCGCCTGCCGTTCGTCGAGCCGAGCCTCGTCGCGCTGCTCGACGCGAAGATCAAGGGCAGCCCCGAGCGCCTCCGCGAGCGCGCGCCGGCCCGGCAGATCCCCTCGTTCGTCGACGAGCTGGTGATGCGCGCGCTGGCCCGTCACCCGAGCGTCCGCTTCCAGAGCGCCGCCGAGATGCGCGAGGCCGCCCTGAAGGCGCTCGCGACGCCCGCGCGCGCGCGCTCTCGCCGTCGCGCGGTCGGGTTCGCGGCGGTGGCCGCGGTGATGACGCTCGCGGGCGTGCTCGTCGTGGGCAAGGGGCGCGAGCTCGCGGCCGGCGTCCCCGCGGGCGCCGCGTTGGTCGACGTCGCGGGCGAGGCGGCCGCTCCTTCAGGCGACACGGCTCAGGCCGCTGCGCCCGGCGCGCCGGCAGCCACGGAGACGCCGGCGACGGCCGCAGAGGCGCCGGCGACGGCCGCAGAGGCGCCGGCGACGGCCGCAGAGGCGCCGGCGACGGCCGCAGAGGCGCCGGCGGCAGTCGCGGCAGCTGCAGCGCTCGCCGCGGCCGCCGCGCCGGCGCCAGGCGCCCCCGCGGCCGCCGGTGCGCCCGTGGCCAGCGCGCCGGGGCAGGGGGCCGACGCGCCTTCGGCCCTCGCGGTCGCGCCCGAGGCGGCCGCGCTGCGAGCGCCGGTCGCCCCGCCTGCGGCGGCGGGTGCCGCGAAGAGCGAGGCAGCGAAGCAGCCCGCCAGGGGCGAGGCCTCTGCGCGCCCGGCCGTGGCCGCGCGCGGTTCGGCCCCGAAGACGACCGAGAAGCCTTCGGCGCGCGACGCGGCCGATCGGAGCTCTCGCGAGGTCGCGAAGCGCGAGACGAAGGCGCGCGAGCGATCGTCCTCGGCACCGGCGCGCGAGTCGGCCGCGCCCGCGCCGTCACCTGCGCGTGGCGAGGCTGACACGGGAGAGAAGGACGGGCACGAGGATCGCAGCGAAGCGAAGCGGCGCCGTCACAAGCGGCGGTCCCGGGTCGCCAAGGCCGAGTAAGCTTCGCTCCACGCGGCGCATTTCTCTCGCGCGTACGCCGCGGCGTTGTATACCGCGCAGCCTGCGATGGCTCAAATCGCCCTGTCCGCGCCGGGTTCGAACGCCGTTACATCGGGCCCACCCCATCGCGCCATCCTGCGGCTCGCGCTGCCGACCGTGGCGGCGATGCTCACCCAGAGCATCGTCAACGAGGTCGACATCGTCTTCTTCGCGCACCTGCCGTGCCCGGAGTCGTCGAACGCGCACGCGGCGCTCCTGCCGTCGCTGATCGTCCTCTGGCTGTTCGGCGGCTCGCTCAGCGCGATCTCGGTCGGCACGCAGGCGTTCACCGCGCGCCGCTTCGCCGAGAAGCGCCCCGAGGACGCGGGCGCGGTCCTCGCGAACGCCCTGTTCTTCGCGCTCGTCGCCGGCGTCGTTTTCTCCGCGATCGGCTACCTGACGATGCCCTACATCCTGTCGGTCATCATCAAGGTGCCGGACGCGCGCCAGGCGGCGCTCGACTACCTCGGCTGGCGCCTGCTCGGGGTGATGTCGATGGCGGCGACGTTCGCGCTGAAGGCGTTCTTCGACGGGATCGGCAAGACGCACATCCACCTCGTCTCGGCGCTCGCGATGAACGCGCTGAACATCGTGCTCTGCGTCCTGCTCATCTTCGGCAACGCGTCGCTCGGCATCCCGAAGTACGGCATCGCCGGCGCGGGCATGGCGGGCTTCGTCTCGACCTACGTCGGCCTCGCGATCATGCTCGCGTACGCGCTCCTGCCGCAGTACCGGCGCGCCTACCGCCCGTTCGCCCCGAGCAAGCTCTCGGTCCCGCTCACCTGGTCCATCCTCAAGCTGTCGATCCCGAGCGCCGTCGCGACCATCGCGATCATGACGGGCTTCGCCCTGTTCTACGCGATCGCGAGCAAGCTCGACCAGGTCGCCCCGGCGGGCGTGATCTCGCCGCTCTGCCCGGGCGGCCGCGCCGAGCCGGTCTACGGCGCGGCGACGACCGTGATCGTCGGGATCCTGAAGCTCACGTTCACCGCCTGCCTGGCCTTCGGCACGTCGACGGCGACCCTGGTGGCGCAGTCGCTCGGCGAGAAGGACGGCGACAAGGCCGCGCGCTTTGGCTGGGTGAGCGTCCGGCTGGGGCTCGCGATCTTCGGGGTCGTCGGCCTGATCGAGGCGATCTTCGCCCCGCAGATCCTCGCGTTCGCCAGCAGCAGCGAGCTCGTCCAGGCCGCGGCGCTCCGGCCGCTCCAGGTGATGGGCATCTGCACGCCGCTCGTCGCGGTCGGCATGATCCTCACGCAGGCGCTCTTCGGCGCGGGCAACACGCTGTTCGTGATGGTGGTGGAGCTCATCCTGCACTTCACCTGCCTCGTCCCGCTCGCGTGGCTGCTCGGCATCACGCTCGGCTTCGGCCTGATGGGCATCTGGACGGCCGGCGTCACCTACGTGGTCCTGCTCGCCGCGGCCATGGTGTGGAAGTTCCGCTCGGGCGACTGGAAGAAGATCCGGCTCGACGCGCAGGGTCAGCCCGACCAAGCCGCGGTCGGCGAGGGCGGCGGCGGTCCGAGCGCGCAGGGGCTCTGACCCTGCGCGCTCATCGGGGGAACGCGGCGGCGTTCCCGCCGTCGACGGTCACGACGCAGCCCGTCGTGGCCTCGGCGGTCGCGAGGTAGAGGAAGCCCTGCGCCACGTCGGCCGCGGTGGTCTCGCGCCGGAGCAGGTTGTCCCGGAAGTAGTCGTCGACCGAGACGTTGCGGGCGCGGGCGCGGGACTCCAGCAGGCCGGCGTCGAACAGCGCGGTGCGGATGCGGTCCGCGTTCACGGCGTTGGCCCGGATGCCCTTGGGACCGAGATCGACCGCGTACTGGCGCATGAGCGCCACGAGCGCCGCCTTGGCGACGGCGTAGGGGCCGAAGTCGGGCCCCTGGTTGAACGCGCTCTTCGACGCGTTGAACAGCAGCGCGCCGCCCAGGTCCTGGGCGAGCAGCACCCGCGCCGCGGCGCGGGCGACGTTCTGGTGGCCGAGCAGGTTCAGCTCGAGCGAGGCGCACAGCGCCTCGTGCCCCTCCGACGTGTGGATGGAGCCCGAGAACGCGCGGCCGGCGTTCGAGACGACGATGTCGACGCCGCCGAAGTGCGCCGCGACCTGCGCGAACGCCCGGTTCACGCTCGCCTCGCTGCGCACGTCGCAGGCGATCTTGATGCAGCGGCCGCGGTGACGACCACCGAGCTCGGCGGCGGCCTTCTCGAGCGGCTCCTCGTCGCGATCGACCAGCGCCACGTGCGCCCCCGCCGCGAGGAACGCCGCCGCTGTCGCGTGGCCGATCCCCGAAGCGGCGCCAGTTATCAGCGCGATCCGCCGATCCAGCGGGCCTCGCTGGCTCGCCCCGAGCTTCAGCTTCGCCTGCTCGAGGCTCCAGTACTCCATGTCGAAGAGGTCGAGCTCCGGGACCGGCTGGTACCCCCCGAGCGCCTCGGCGGCCTCGATCACGGAGACGGTGTGCTCGTAGACGTCCGCCACGATGTCGGCCTCGGCGCGCGAGCCGCCGACGCACAGCGCGCCCACCCCGGGGAACAGCAGCACCCGCGGGAACGGATCGAGCTCGTCGCGCGTGACGCCCCGCGCGGCGCAGGAGCGGCGGAAGTACTCGTGGTACTCGGCCACGTACCTCGCGATGGCCTGCTCGACGGCCGCGCGGAAGCGCGCCGTGTCGCTGACGTTGTAGCCGTCGACCACGAGCGGCCGCGCCTTGGTGCGGATGACGTGATCCGGGGTCGCGCAGCCGATCTGCGAGATGCGGGCGAGGTCGTCGCGCTCGCAGAACGCGATCAGCTCCAGGCTGGTGCGGAGCGTGCTGACCCACGGGCGGCCCGAGGCGCGGGCGAGCGCGCCGCGGACGACCGGGCCGATGGCGGCGCGGATGTCCGGGTCCGGCACCGCGACCGTGGGGTGCGAGACGATCGCGC
Source organism: Sorangium sp. So ce321 (assembly GCF_051530195.1). NCBI lineage: Bacteria > Pseudomonadati > Myxococcota > Polyangiales > Polyangiaceae > Sorangium > Sorangium sp. So ce321. The sequence goes on from NZ_CP150329.1 coordinate 4,618,265, forward strand.
TGCGCTGGACGACGTGGCGCTCGGCGCGCGTCACGGCGTCGATCATGCGCGTGTAGCTCTCCTCGGCGGTGTCTCCCCACGTGAAGACGCCGTGCTTGTCGAGGATCATCAAGGACGGGAGCGCTCCTCGCTCGAGGCGCTCCCGGACGAGCTCGGCGACGCGGCGCGCGAGCAGGAAGCCCGGCATCACGTACGGCACGAAGATCACCTGGTCCCCGTAGATCGCCTCGACGACCTCGGCCGAGCCGCCCGTGTCGATGACCGACAGCACGGCGTCGGCGTGCGTGTGATCGACGAACTTCGCGGGGATGATCGCGTGCAGCAGCGCCTCGACCGACGGCGTGGGGCTCGCCGGGTCCAGCATCTGGCCGCGCAGCAGCGCGACCATCTGCTCGTCGGTCATCCGCTCGAGCGCGCACGCGCGCTGGAGCGGCGCGAGGCGGCACGCCGGGAAGCCGCGCGGCTCGATGGTGGCGAGATCCCAGCCGCTGCCCTTGATGAAGAGCACGTCGACGCGATCGCCGAGGAGGTCGACGGCGGTGCTCTTGACGCTCGTGTTTCCCCCGCCGTGGAGGACGAGCGACGGGTCGGCGCCGAGCAGGCGGGATGTGTAGACGCGGAGGGCGAGATCCTCGCCGCAGGTGGCGGCGTAGGTGTCGAGGTAGCGCTGGGCTTCGTCGTTGCTGTGGCGAGAATCCATCGACCGGCCGCCTACCCCAGCGACGGGGGCGCCGGAAGCCCGCCGCTCAGTAGCGGTAGTTCTCTGCCTTGAACGGGCCCTCGGCGGGGACGCCGAGGTACTTCGCCTGCTCCTGCGTCAGCTGCGTCAGCTCGACCCCGAGCTTCGCCAGGTGGAGAGCGGCGACCTTCTCGTCGAGCTTCTTCGGCAGGAGGTGAACGCCGACCGTGTATTTCTCCGTCCAGAGGGCGATCTGCGCGAGGACCTGGTTGGAGAACGAGGTCGACATGACGAATGACGGGTGGCCGGTGGCGCAACCGAGGTTCACGAGCCGGCCGCGCGCGAGGACGATCAGCCGCTTGCCGTCCGGGAAGATGAAGTGATCGACCTGCGGCTTGATGTTCTCCTCCTTGATCTCGGGGTTCTTCTCGAGCCACCCGATCTGGATCTCGGAGTCGAAGTGGCCGATGTTGCAGAGGATCGCCTCGTCCTTCATCGCGATCATGTGCTCGGCCCGGACGACATCGTCGCAGCCGGTCGCCGTGACGAAGATGTCGCCGATCGGCGCGACGGTCTCGAGGCGCTTCACCTCGTAGCCCTCCATCGCCGCCTGCAGCGCGCAGATCGGGTCGATCTCGGTGATGATCACGCGCGCCCCGAGGCCGCGCAGCGACTGCGCGCACCCCTTGCCGACGTCGCCGTAGCCGCACACGACCGCGACCTTGCCGGCGAACATCACGTCCGTGGCGCGCTTGATCCCGTCGCCCAGCGACTCGCGGCAGCCGTAGAGGTTGTCGAACTTGCTCTTCGTCACCGAGTCGTTGACGTTGATCGCCGGCACCTTCAGCTTGCCGGCGCGGTGCATCTCGTAGAGCCGGTGCACGCCCGTCGTCGTCTCCTCCGACAGCCCGCGGATGGGGTCGTTACCGGTGAAGAGCTCCGGGTGCTTCTCGTGGGCGATGATCGTGAGATCGCCGCCGTCATCGAGGATCATGTTCGGCCCCTTGCCGCCCTTGAAGGCGTAGAGCTGCTGCTCGATGCACCAGTCGTACTCCTCCAGGGTCTCGCCCTTCCAGGCGAAGACCGGGACGCCAGCCGCCGCGATCGCCGCCGCCGCGTGGTCCTGCGTCGAGTAGATGTTGCAGCTCGTCCAGGTGACCTCGGCGCCGAGGGCCACCAGCGTCTCGATCAGCACCGCGGTCTGGATCGTCATGTGGAGGCAGCCGGCGACGCGCGCGCCCTTGAGCGGCTGCGTCGGGCCGTACTCGGCCCGGAGCGCCATCAGGCCGGGCATTTCCTTCTCGGCGATGCGGATCTCCTTGCGACCCCAGTCCGCGAGGGTGATGTCGGCGACCTTGTAGGAGAGCTTCTTCTCAGCAGTCATGGTGTCCCTTTGCCTTTTCCGGTGAATGCGCTCGAGCGCGCGCCGCGCCAGCCGACGAGCAGCTGCCAAACCAGGTGTCGATCCGGACCTTCGCCCTGCCAGGCGGACGGCAGCCGCCGGATCTCGACGCCGGCGAGCCCCGCCTCCTCGGCGAGGCGGCGGAGGTCGGCCGGCGAGAAGCCGAGCCAGACGTCCGCCTCCTGCTCCCGCAGCGTCTGATCGTGGTGCGCCTCGTAGTCGAGCACGCACACCGCGCCGCCGCGGGCGGGCAGGACGTCGTCCGCGTGGCCGGGCGCGGCCGGGCGCGCGAGCTCGACGAGCGCGCGCATCGCCTTCGCCGGCTGCGGCGCGTGGTGCAGCACGCGGGCCGCGAAGACCACGTCGGCGCCCCCCGCGAGGGCCTCGCCGGCCGCCGGCGGCTCGCCGCCGAGCGCGCGGGCCACGGCCCGGATCACCTCGGGCCCATCGATCTCGCCGCACACGAGCTCGACGTTCTCGAGGCTGCGCCGCCGCATGCGCTCCCCCGCGAGCTGCAGCTGGGCGCTCGCGCGATCGAGCGCGACGACGCGGCCGAAGACGGGGGACAGCACCTCGAGCAACGCCCCGTCGCCCGTGCCCACGTCGACCGCCAGCCGGCGGTGGGGCAGGAGCGGCGCGAGCGCGGCGAGGTATGCGGCGAGCTCGGACGGCGGCCCCGGGCGCAACGGCCGCCCGCCGCGCGCGAAGAACTCACGGGTCTCGGCGTCGCGCGTGGCGAGCACCTCCTCGACGCGCGCGAGCGTCCCATCCGCCGCGCACGCGCGCTGGCCGGCGCGCACGGCGTCGTCGACCACGGGGTCGGTCGTGGCGCGCGGGTCGAGGCGGAGCAGCGTCCACGTGCCCTGGCGCCGCGCGAGCAGGATGCCCGCCTCGCGGAGGGCGGCCGCATGACGCGAGATCTTCGGCTGCCCCTCGCGCAACAACTCGGCGAGCTCGCCGACGGCGAGCTCTTCCGCCGCAGCCAGGCCGAGCAGCCGCACCCGCACCGGATCGGCCAGCAGCCGGTACAGCTCGCACCGCGCGATCGCCTCCACAGGCTGGGCCGGGGCCTCTGAAACCGTGACCACGGATCTTCTATATGCGTCGATGCGCATGAATGCAAATGGAATCTCCGTGACCCTGCCCGCGCTTCACAACGGCGGCGTGGCCCACGCCCCCAGGGGGCGAGGAGCCACCGGGAAGGGGAGCCACGCCCCGGAGGCGGACCGGGCGATGGTGGCGAGAGAGCGCTCGGGCCCTCGCGCGCTGCGCTCCCGCGAGCGAGCGGACACCGGCAGCCATGGAGGCACTTCCTCCTCGGCCGAGCTCGGTGGGCTCATTCCGTCGTGTTTTTGATCTCGTCTGTGTCACGGCGCCCACGCGCCGCGGCCGGCGGTGGACGGTGGCTCAGCCGAACGAGCGGACGGCCTTCTCGAGCTTCGCCTCTTCGGAAGAGCGGAGCAGGCCCACGGCGACGACGGTGAGGCGCTCCGGCCGGAACAGCGCGCGGGCGGCCTCGCGCACGTCCGCGACCGTGACGCGGGCGAGCTCCTCGTGCCGCTCCTCCGGGGTGCGGGCGATGTCCGCGAGCGCGGAGAGACCGTAGAAGCCCGCCGTCGCCTCGGGATCGTCGAGCATCGCCTCCACCGACCAGAGGTGGCGGTCCCGCGCCTTGGCGAGCTCGTCCTCGCGCGGCCCGGTCTCGGCGAGCTCGCGGAGCAGCGCGAAGAGCTCCCGCACCACCACGGTCGCGCGGTCGTGCTGCACGCCCGCGGCGATGTCGACGACACCGTCGTCCTCGTACGCCTCGAACATCCCCGACACGTCGTAGCAGAGGCCCAGACGGTCGCAGATCCGCTCGTACAGCCGCGTCGACATGCCGTCGTCGAGGACGCGGAGCAGCATCTCCACCGCGGGCTCGCGCGGGTCGCGCTCGCTCACGCCGCGGAACGCAACCCGCAGCTCGGTCTGGCTCGACTGGTTCTCGATGAAGCGGAACCGCGGCTTCTTCTGCCCGTTCGGCGGCGGTGTGGCGGGCACCTGCTCGCCGCGCGGCAGCGCGCCGAAGTGCCGCTCGGCGACCCGCGCGCACGCCTCGGCATCGAACCGCCCCGCGACGCAGAGCACCGCGTTCGCCGCCGTGTAGTGGCGGGCGTGGTGCGCGCGCAGCGTCGGCTCGTCGAAGCGGTCGAGCGCGTCGATGCCGCCGGTGATGGTGAAGCCGAGCGGGTGCCGCTCGTACATGAGCGCGCGGGCGTTGTTGTCCGCGTCGATGTCGCGCCCCTCGTCGTCGAGGTCCTCGAGGATCTCCTCGCGCACGATGCCGCGCTCGACCTCGATCGCGGTGAAGCGAGGCGACGTGGCGACCTCGCCGAGCAGGGCGAGCACCGGGTCCAGGTTCGCCGGGGGCACCGAGATGCTCATCACGCCGTGGTCCACGTGGGTGGCCGCGTAGAGCGTCCCCCCGAGGCGCTCGAAGGCGAGCGCCTGCGCGTGCGCCGTCGGCAGCGTCGGCGTCCCCCGGAACACCATGTGCTCGAGGAAATGAGAGATCCCGTTGTTCTGCTGGGTCTCGAACCGCGAGCCGACGCGCAGGTAGAGCGAGGCGACCGCCCGGTGCACGTGCGGTTGCGGGACGAGCACGACCTTGAGGCCGTTCGAGAGGACGATGTCCCGATCGTCACGCAGCGGGAGCGACGTCATTCCCCCTCGTCTTCGAGCGGCAGCTCCGGCGCGCCGGAGCCGTCCTCGGCCGGCTTGGACTCCTTGAGGAGGTTCTGGTCGTACTTCACCTCGCTGCCGAGGGTCGACTTCAGCCGGCGCATGTACCCGACGAGCGCGTCGTTCTGCTTCGCGGCCCGCATCGCCGAGGTGTAGAACTCGCGGTCCTTGTCCCATTGCTCCTGGCTCGCGGAGGTCTTCTCCTTGAGCTGGATCACGGCATAGCCGTTCTCCAGCGCCACGACGTCCTTGGGCAGGTCGCCCGGCTTGTCGAGCTGGAAGGCGATGCGCGCGGGCTCCGTGCTGTCCTTCGCGTCCGAGATCGGCGAGCCCGAGACGTTGAACGGGAGGCTCGCCTCGACCGTCGGCCGGTTCGGGTGGGTCGCGATCGTGTAGGGCACCCGCGCCTCGCTCGGCTCGGCCTGGCCGTCCTTCTTCGCGTCCGCGCCCTCGTCCTTGGCGCCGTCCTTCTTCGCGGCCCTGTCTGCCGGCTTCGCGGCGCCCGGCGCCGCGGCCGTCGCGCTCTTCGCGGGCGTGAGCTGGGCCATGTAGGCCGCGAGCGCGTCCTCCAGCGACTTGCCGCCGGCCGCGGCGGCGAGCACCTGCTTCGCGGCCTCGGCCGCGAGCCGCTCCGACTCGTGGGCCATGTAGAGGTCGCGCGCCGCTTCCAGGCGGCCGATCCGCTCGGCGTCGGCGTCCTTCGCGATCTGCTCGAGCTTGATCACGTGGAAGCCCTCCTCGGTCTCGATGAGGTCGGACACCTCGCCCGCCTTCATCTCGAAGAGCTTGTCCTCGACAGGCTTGCTGAGCCGGCCCTTGGTCACGCAGCCGAGCTCGCCGCCGCGCGCCGCGCTCGGATCGTCGCTCGCGCTGCGCGCCACGTCGGCGAAGCTCTCGCCCTTCTTGAGGCGCTGGACGGCCTGCTCGATCCGCGCCTTCGCGGCGGCCTTGCCCGCCTCCGGGCCCTGCTCGGCCTCGTCGGACCTCACCTCGACCGCGAGATCTCGCGCGACCCGGCACTCGGGCAGATACTGCGCCTTGCGCCCCTCCCAGGTCTTGTCGAGCTCTTCCTTGTTGGCGTCGGCCCAGGCCTGGATCGCCTTCTCCGAGGTGTCCACGATGAGGTCGCTGTAGAAGCGCCGATCGAAGCGCACGTAGCTGAGCGTGCGGGTGGACTTCTCCCGCGAGAACTGCTCGAACGCCTCGTTCTCGCCGACCCGGACCCGCGCGCGGACGAAGTCGCGCATCCGCGCGGCGATGAGCTCCTTCCGCTGGTACTCGCGGAAGTCCGTCGGGCTCATCTTCGTGATGTTCCTGATTTGCCGCTCGTACTGCTTGCTATCGAACTTCTTGGTCTGGCGGTTGCGGACGTCCAGGTAGCGAATCAGGTCCTCTCGCAGGTTGAGGGCGTAACCGACCTGGCGGACCTTGTCCGCCGGCAGCGAGACACGCACCCTGCCGGCCACGAGCTCGGCCGTGAGCTCGTCGTCCGAGACGCTGATGCCGAGGCGCTTCGCGTCCTCGTTGAGCAGCCACCGCTCGTAGAGCCCCTCCGCGGTGAGCCGCCGGTACCCCATCGCCCGCAGGCGGTTCTCGTCGACGGTGCGCATCGCGAGCAGGTTCCGCGAGGCGTTGAAATCGACCGAGGAGATACAGCTGCCTCGGACCTCGACGACGCACGTGCTCGCGGCCGACTGCACGGGGCCGGTGTTCGGGCGAAACTGGACGATGAAGACGACGGCGATCGCGATGACGATGGCGGCGCCGAAGATTTGGCTCAGTCTGTTCACGAAGGGCTCGCTCCCGGGGCGCGCGCTGCTCGCTCCTCGAGCAGCCTCTCGCCTTGGCCTGGCGCGGCATAGCACGGCGTCGACGGCGTGTCTTTACGGCGGTCGAGAGCGGGGCTAGGGGCTCATGCCATGGCAAGCTCGAAGTCACACCTCCCTGATTGCGGCCTCTACCTGACGACGAAGGCGCTCCCCGGAAACGAGGACAAGGTGCCTGCCGGCATCCTCGTCTCCTTCCACAACCACTCGGACAACGGTCTGCCGACGGTCACGACGCCCGATCACAACGTCCACAACCGCTGGCACTTCCACGGCCCCGCCGTCGCGTTCCGGGGCACGACGTGGGCGGACTCGCTGCAGCGCCTCCCCGCGGAGGGGTTCTACACGCTCCGCAAGGAGCTCACGTTCGACGGGGGCAACTGGCCCAAGGGCACGCTGGTGCAGCTCGGTTATACGCAGGCGGGCATGCCTATCCTGTTCATCGCCCGCGTGCGCTCGCGGCTGCAGGAGAACGACCTCTTCTTCTCCGACAAGGGCGTGGGCATCAAGCGCGACCAGCTGTCGCTGCTCGAGCCGGTCTCCGTCTTCGAGGAGCCGAACGACGGCTCCGGCCACCAGCCCGACCACGCCGACGCCCACTGAGCGACCCGTTGCTCCCGTCCCCGCTGAATTCCAGCCGGACGCCTGCGAGCTGTACCCCCGGGCACGGAGTGTGCTTGTAATTTTCTTTCGTGATTCGACGCAGAACCCTCACTCCTCCGTCGCTCCAGATTCCGCCTCAGCTCCTGGCGAACCGCCGCAGAAGCCCGCGCCGCGAGCTCAGCGAGCGCGTTCGCCTCGAAACCGGGGAGCGCGCGGTCTCCGGCTGGACGCTGAACGTCAGCGTGGGCGGGCTTCGGGTGGTGATAGAAAATTCACTCGATCCCGGTACGGAGCTAACGGTGTGGCTCGACGGCAGCGCCCCGCGCCCGGGCCGGATCACCTGGGTGCAGGACGAGCCGGACGGATCGATCGTGGGCGTGTGCTTTCTGGACGACGGGAACGACGGGAGCCCGGGCCCTTCACGGTCGAGCTCGTGAGCGAGCACAAATGCGTCGGCGCGCCAAAGCGCCACACGCCCATGTCAGCGCTGTCAGCTTGACGAGCGACCCGCAATTTTGCGATGGATGTTCCTGCTGGCATGGGGGTAGCCGGGAACCAGCGGAAGATGCCGACACCCGCGGAGATAAAGAAAGCCCTGCTCCAGGCCGGATTCGAGGTTTACCGCACCCGTGGCGACGCTGTGCACGTCGCGGAGCGGGTGCGGGAGAACCTGCTCATGGATTCGGGGATCGTCGTGGGCGCCGAGCCGCTGCGGGTCGCGTTCGTCGTGCGCGCCCAGCGCACCGACTTCCCTGGCGCGGCGGACGAGCAGCTCTTCGAGCGGGCGCGCGGTCTGGCCGAGCCCGCCGTGGCGCGAGGCTACACCGAGGGCGAGGCCGCCCTCCGCGACGTCCGCGACCCGGGCGATGGCGAGCGGACCCTGGATACATGGTGCGAGGTCCAGTTCGAGAAGCCGGTGGCGTCGCTCGAGCTCGCCGTCAGCGAGGTGGGGTTCGCCCTCTCGCTGGAGAAGACTGCCCTGCCGCGGTAAGCGGTAGACGATGCCTTTCGACCGAGCCGCGAGCCTGCTCGGCCCCGCCGGCCCGTTCGCGCGCGGGCTCCAGGGGTACGAGGACCGCGAGGGGCAGATCGCGATGGCGAGCGCCGTCGAGCGGGCGATCGCCGAGGACCGCATCCTGCTCTGCGAGGCGGGCACCGGGACCGGCAAGACGCTCGCTTACCTGGTCCCCGCGATCCTGAGCGGCCGCAAGGTCGTCGTGTCGACCGCGACCAAGGCGCTGGAGGACCAGATCTACACGAAGGACCTGCCGCTCGTGGCCGAGCACCTCCGGCTCGATCCGCGCGCGGCGCTGGTGAAGGGGCTCGGCAACTACCTCTGCCTCCGCCGCTTCAACGAGCTCCGCCAGAGCCCCGGCGCGGGCGCCGGGACCGCGGGGCGCTCGCTGCCGCTCCTGGAGGCGTGGGCGCAGGAGACCGAGATGGGCGACGTCGCGGAGCTCGCCTACCTCGCCGAGGGGGATCCCGTCTGGCGGGAGGTGGCGTCGTCCAGCGAGACGCGGCTCGGGGCCTCGTGCGACTACTACGACGAGTGCTTCGTCACGCGGATGAAGCGCGACAGCGAGTCGGCGCGGCTGCTCATCGTCAACCACCACCTCTTCTTCGCGGACCTCGCGCTGAAGATCGCCGGGGCGCGCCGCGGCTTCGCCGGCGCCGGCGCGCTGCCGCCGTACGACGCGGTCATCTTCGACGAGGCGCACCAGCTCGAGGACATCGCGACGAGCTTCTTCGGCGTCCGCGTCTCGCGCGCGAAGGTCGACTCGATGCTCCGCGACGCGGACCGGGCCTTCATCTCGTCCGGCCTGGCCGATCGCATCCTCGGGCGGGGCGAGGGGACGGCGATCACCGCCGTGGTGCGCGAGTCCGCGGACGCCCTCTTCGATCGGCTCGCTTCGCTCGGCGGCGCCGCTGGCAGCGCGGATCGGGGCGAGGCCCGGGTCCCGCTCGCCCGGGACGCCTGGTCGGGCGAGCTGCTCGGCGCCTACCATCGCCTCGACAACCACCTCGAGGCGCTCGCGGGGTACGCGAGCGCGAACGCGATCAGCGAGGCGGTGCAGCTCGTCAGCAACCGCGCCGCGCAGCTGCGGGACGACGCCGCGCGGATCGTCGACCCGGCGACCAACCAGGTCACGTGGGTCGAGGTGCGCGGCCGCTCCGTCTCGTTCGGCGCGTCGCCGGTCGATCTCGGGGACATGCTGCGCGAGCACGTCTTCGAGCGGATCGGCGCCGTGGTGCTGACGAGCGCCACGCTCACCACGGGCGGCTCCTCCGGGTCCGGTTTCCGCTTCCTCCGCTCGCGGATGGGCCTCGACGAGGACGTGGCGGTGCCGGTCGACGAGCTCGAGGTCCCGTCTCCCTTCGACTACCCGAGCACCGCGCTGCTCTACACGCCGCGCGACCTCCCCGAGGCGACCGACGCGGCGTTCATCGAGCGCGCGGCCGATCGCATGGCCGAGCTCATCGGCATCACCGGCGGCGGCGCCTTCGTCCTCTGCACCTCGATTCGCGCCATGAAGGCGCTCGCCGCGGCCCTGCGCGTCCGGCTCGCCCGCGCGCCCGGCCATCCGTCGCTGCCGGTCGGGGGCGCGCCGCGGCAGCAGCTCCCGCTGCTCGTGCAGGGGGACGCGCCGAAGGGCGCGCTGCTCCGCCGCTTCCGCGCCGAGCGGCACGCCGTGCTCGTCGCGACGATGAGCTTCTGGGAGGGGGTCGACGTCCCCGGCGAGGCGCTGCGCCTCGTGATCATCGAGAAGCTCCCGTTCGCGGTGCCGACCGATCCGGTCGTCGCGGCCCGGTGCGCGTCGATCGAGCAGGGCGGCGGCAATCCGTTCATCGCCTACAGCGTCCCGCAGGCCGCGATCACCCTGAAGCAGGGCTTTGGCCGGCTGATCCGCGCGCGCACCGACCGCGGCATCGTCGCGATCCTGGACCGCAGGGTCCGCACGCGCGGCTACGGCCGCGTGCTGCTCGACAGCCTGCCCGACGCGCGCCGGACGGAGCGCATCGAGGACGTGCGCGCGTTCTGGGCCACCGCGACGCCGGAGCCGTCAGGAGAAGCGCAGGTGCGGAGCGAGGAGCCGCCGTGAGGCGCGGGGCGAGCGCGCGGTGAGATGAGCGCGCGGCGAGGTGGCCGTCAGGGGTACGACTTCTTGCCGTAGATGCACCAGGCGCCGCCCTTCTTCAGGGCGATGGACTGGCTGAGCTTGTAGTCCTTCTTGAAGCGGGGATCGTTGTACGAGGCGCGCGAGGAGGGGACCGTCGGGTTCTTGCAGTCCGCGCCGGAGGCGATGATCAGGAAGTAGCGCGGGTTCTTGGCGAAGAGCGCGTCGGTGTAGCCGGTCCCCACCTTGTGCGTGTATCCGCCCGGCAGGCTCGAGACCTCGGGGCTGAGCAGCCCCAGCATGTCGACGATCGGGTAGCCCGTCCGGTAGCCGACGTAGCCGATGTCGGCGATGGCGATGGGGCCAGGCTCCGCGCTGTCGACGAGCCACGCGGCCGTGCGCCCGGCCGCGTCATCCCAGAACCCCTTGTCGTTGACGAGGATGTTGCGCTGAGCCCGCTCCAGCTCCCCGGCGCGGGTCGCGAGCGTGATCGCGCCGAACGCGGCGATCGCGAGCGACGCGGCCCGCTCGCGGCGGGCGGCGATCGCGCGGACGGCGTCGTCGACGAGCAGGAACGCGAACGGCTCGGCGGGCGCCAGGAACCGGAAGTACGGCATCCAGTCGCCGCCCACGGTGACGACGTACACGCCGAAGAGGAGCGCGATCGACGCGATCGCGAGGCCGCTCCGGCGCCGGTGGACGATCGACGACGCGACCGAGAAGAGCCCGAGCCACAGGAAGGCGCCGGCGTGCTGCGCGTATTTGCGGACGTAGTCGCTCCCGCCCTGGAGCTGCTGCGTGAAGTTGCCTGTCTTCGCGGCGAGCGTGTTCGGGAGCCACGCGCCGTAATAGCTGTGCCGCCAGAGCAGGTGGACGGCGACCGGGAGCGCGAAGGCGAGCAGGCGGAGCAGGTTCCGGCGCGAAAAGGCCTGATCCACGTGCCAGAGGACGAGCAGCCCGAGGAACAGCGGCGCTTCCGGGCGGGTGAGCGCGGCGAACGCGAACACGACGCCGGACCAGGGGAAGACGCGCGCGGCCCGAGCCCCGTCGCCGGCCGCAGCGGCGTCCTCCTCGCGGAGGAAGAGCTCGGTCCCCGCGAGCGTGAGCAGGAGGAAGAGCGGCGTCTCCAGCCCGAACACCGCGTAGCCGGAGAAGAGGATGCTCATCGCGAGCAGCCACGTCGCGAGGCAGGGGACGTTCGAGAAGCGGCGCAGCCGCTGCGACAGGAGGTAGGTCGGGACGAGCGCGCCGCAGGCGCAGGCGGCGCCGAGCACCTTCGACGCCGCTGTCGGTGTCGCGCCGACCTTCACCGCCGCGGCGAGGAGCACGGTCCAGAGGAAGTTCGTGTAGCCCTCGACGCGCTCGCCCACGTTGTAAACGAGCCCGTTGCCGCGCGCGAGGTTCTCCGCGTAACGGAACGAGATGTAGGCGTCGTCGATCGTGAAGCTCGAGACGCGGAGCGCCGCCACGATCGTGATCAGCATCGGCGCGACCAGCCCGAGCGCGATCTGAAGCCAGGCGGGGAGGGGAGCGCCGGCGAGCCAGGATCGGAGGTCGCGCGCCGGGGACGTGGGGCGCTCCTCGTCCGCCGACTCCTCTTCTTCCATCGACTCGTCGGGGCCTGCCTCTTCGCTCATCTCCACGGCGCTTCTGGGCTCATCGCTCATCGGGCGCCGACCATACCGCGATTGTCACAGCCGTAACCTCGAGCTGCGTAAATCAGGACAGGATGGTGTGCGAACACCCCGACGCAGTGCGAACGAAATTGCGCACTCCGCTCGTAGGACTACGCTGTCGAGGCAGTCATGGCGATGGCTTCGGGCGAGATGAACCGTGTCGTGGACGCGAGGGCGGCCGAGCGGAGCGCCGCCCGGGCCCGCGCCGGCAAGGAAGGAGTCGAGTGATGAGCGACCTCGTGGCGCACCTACCCTTGATCTGTCTCGTGGTTGCCCTCGCGGCGCTCGCCTTGGCCGCGCTCGGCCTCGCGCGCAGGGCTCCAGCCTCCGGGGCGCCCTCCCGCGCGCTCTCCGTGAGGGAGCGGGCCATCGTGGCCGCGTGCGCGGACGCGCTGTTCCCCGCCGGAGGCCCGATCCCGCTCTCCGGCACCGAGGCCGGGCTGGTCGAGTACATGGATCACCATGTCGCGCGCACGCCGCGGCCGCTCCGGCCGTACATGCGGCTGCTGCTCCACTTCGTCGAGCTCTCGCCCTGGGTCTTCGGGCCGCGCCGCGCGCGCTTCACGCGCCTCCCGGAGGCCGATCGTGTCGCGGTGCTCGCGTCGATGGCGCAGAGCTGCATCTACCTCCGGCGGGTGACGTTCCTCTCGCTCCGGACGCTGCTCTCGATGGGCTACCTCGCGAATGAGAAGGTCGCCCGCGCGATCGGCGTCGCCTGCTGCGCGACGCCGTTCGAGCGCCGCGCCTCCGCGGGCGCGGCGCTCGCCGTGAAGGCCCCGTCGCTCGCGCCGGGGGTGACGGCATGAAGCTCCCCGGCCTGGCGGGGTCGCTTCCGCCCGCGAGCCCCGAGCGCGTCGAGCGGCGCTCGCTCTCTGCGGTAGCGCTCCGGTCGAGGGCCGCGGTCGAGCCGCTCGCGCCCAGCGAGCCGCGCCCCCAGGTGAAGGTGTTCGCCGACTACGACGGCGAGGTGCGGGTGTCCTGCGAGGTGCTCGTGGTCGGGTCGGGGCCGGGCGGCTCGGTCGTCGCGAAGGAGCTCGCCGAGGCGGGGCGCGACGTCATCCTCGTGGAGGAAGGCCCGCCGTTCGGGGTGGAGGATTTCCGGCAGGAGGCGGGCGAGTCGATGGCGCGCACGCTGCGCGAGGGCGGGATGCGGGCGTCCCGCGGGCGCATGCTCATCCCGACCATGCAGGCGATCGCGCTCGGGGGCGGCTCGGTCGTCAACTCGGCGATCTGCGCGCGCTCGCCCGCCTGGGTGTTCGACAAATGGGCGGACCGGACCGGGACCGCCTCGATCACCCTCGACGCGCTGTCGCCCCACTACGAGCGGGTCGAGCGCCTGCTCGGCGTCTCGCCCACGCCCATGGACGTGCAGGGCGAGCGCAACCTGCGCTTCAAGCGAGGCTGCGACGCGCTGGGCCTGTCGAGCGAGCCGACCCACCGCAACGTGCGCGGCTGCCGCGGCTCGGGCGAGTGCTTCACGGGGTGTCGCAACCGCGCGAAGATGTCGACCGACATCTCGTACGTCCCCGCCGCGATCCGGGCGGGCGCGCGCGTGTTCACCAGCGTTCGCGCCGAGCACCTGCTCCTCTCCGGCAAGCGGGCCGTCGGGATGCGCGGCCGCGCCATCGAGCCGTTCACGTGGCGCGAGGGCGCGCCCGTCGAGATCCGGGCGAAGCTCGTCGTGCTCGCGGCGGGCTGCATGGCGACCCCGTTGATCCTGCTCCGCAGCGGCGCCGCCAACTCCAGCGGTTACGTCGGGAACGAGCTCCAGCTCCACCCGGGGCTCGCGATCATGGCGGTCTTCCCTGAGCCCATCGATCCGTGGGAGGGCGCCACCCAGGGCTACCACTCGCTCCACTTCCTCGATCAGGGCATCAAGCTCGAGGTCCTCTGGTCGCCCCCCGCCGTGCTCGCCGCGCGGTTCCCCGGCTTCGGACACGACTACCAGCGTCACCTCCGGACGTACCACCGGATGGCGCCCTTCGATGTGATCATCGCGGCCGAGCAGTCGCGGGGGACGGTCCGTCCCAGGCGCGGTGGCTGGGATCCCGATGTGCGGTTCGACTACGCGCCGCGGGACGTCGAGAAGATCCAGCGCGGCCTGGGCATCCTGTCGGACATCTGCTGGGCGGCGGGGGCTGCATCGATCCTGCCCGGGCTGCACGGGGTCCCCGACGAGCTGACGTCGCCGGAACAGGCCGAGATCCTGAAGAGCAAGCGGCTCGACGGACGCGACACGGTCACCGCGGCGAACCACGCTTTCGGCTCGGCGCGCATGTCGCGCAGGCCGCAGGACGGCGTCGTCGACGAAGAGGGGCGCTGCCACGACCTCGACAACGTTTACGTCGCCGACACGAGCGTCTTTCCTGGAAGTCCCGCCGTGAATCCGATGCTTACGTGCATGGCGCTGGCCGATCGCATCGCATGCGGCATCATCGAGCGCTGGTGATGCACGCGCTGGCGTGTCACCACAGGGGTCAGCGATCGGGGGCGTCGCATCCGTTGCGCATGGACGGCATGTCACGGGCGGCATGTGAGGGGGGCCTTGCACCGATAAAGGAGGCAACTCCCGAGTTGATGCGATGCTCCCACGGGGTACAGATTTAGCGGCACGTTTCACATCGCACGGGGCCGAGCCGTCCGTCCGCCGAGCTGGGAGGGAAGCTTTGGGACCGAACGCCGTTTCAGCTGCAATGCCGCGTGGACAAGCGCGCTCGCCACATCGGAGCCACAGCCACCACGGCCGGGTGCTGCTGGTCGAGGACGAGCCCGACCAGGCCGCCATTCTCGAGGCGGTGCTGCGCCACGAAGGGCTCGACGTCGTCGTCGCCTCGAGCGGCGAGCAAGCGCTCGAGATTCATCAGCGGACGCCGGCTGACGTGCTCGTCACGGACCTCAACCTGCCAGGCATGACGGGGGTCGACCTCATGCGCCGGCTCGCTCCGGGCGACCTCGAGGGGCCGGAGCCGAAGACGCCGCCGCCCGCCGTGGTCATGGTCACGGGCGCCGCGTCGATCACGAGCGCCGTCGACGCGCTCAAGCTGGGGGCGGCGGACTACCTCCAGAAGCCGCTCGATCCAGCGCGGCTCGTGCTGCTCGTGCGCCAGCTGCTGTCGGACGGCCCGGCCCGCGAGTTCGTCGAGGGCGAGGACGATGATCCCCTCCACGGGCAGCTCGTGTTCGAGGGGATGATCGGCGGCTCGGCGCGGATGCGGGAGGTCTTCACCCGCATCGAGCGCGTCGCCGCGACGATGGCGCCCGTGTTGATCGTCGGCGAGAGCGGCACCGGCAAGGAGCTCGTCGCGCGCGCCATCCACAACCGGAGCCGCCGCCGCGCCGGCCCGTTCGTGCCGGTGCACACGGGCGCGATCCCGCGCGAGCTCATCGGCAGCGAGCTCTTCGGCCACGAGAAGGGCTCGTTCACCGGCGCCTTCGCGGCCGCGGAGGGCAAGTTCGAGGCGGCGGCCGGCGGCACCGTCTTCCTCGACGAGGTGGGCACGATGGACGCCGCCGTGCAGGTCAGCCTGCTGCGCGTGCTCGAGACGTACCGGTTCACCCGTGTCGGCGGCCGCAAGGAGATCGAGGCCGACGTGCGCGTCGTCGCCGCCACGAACAAGGATCTGCTCGACCTCGTCGACGACTGCGTCTTTCGCGAGGATCTCTACTACCGGCTCAACGTGTTCACGGTGACGCTGCCGCCGCTCCGCGAGCGGAGGGATGACATCCTGCCCATCGCGGAGCGCTTCCTGCTCAAGTTCGCCAAGCGCTACGGCACCCCGGCTCGCCGCCTCACGGACGCCGCGGTCGAGCGGCTGACGGAGCACGACTGGCCGGGCAACGTCCGCGAGCTGCGCAACGTCATCGAGCAGACCGCGCTCTTCGCGTCGAGCGAGATGGTCTCGGCGAACGACGTCCAGCTCGGGCAGGGCCGGATCGAGCGGCGGTCCGGCCGGCGCCTCTACGACAGCGTCCCTTCTCAGCGGGCTCCGGCGCCGGTGGTCCCGCCCGAGCCCTCCGAGCCGCTGTCGGTGCCGATCGTCCACCCCGCCGACATGGCGGTCCCCTCCGACCCGGCGCCGTCCCACGTCGCCGTCGCGCAGCCGGCGCCGCCCTCCGTCGGCCCAGCCTCGCTGCCGCGGAGGCCTGCGGGGGAGGGGGGCATCCACGAGGCGGAGCCGCCGCGGGACGCCGGCGAGCCGGCGGAGCACCCGCTCGTGCTGCGCCTCCCGGTCGGCACGCGCCTGGCCGACGCGGAGCGCAAGCTCATCCTGCTGACCCTCGAGGCCGTGCGCGGCAACAAGCAGCGGGCGGCCCGCGTGCTCGGGATCAGCCGCCGCGGCCTGTACTCGAAGCTGCAGGCGTACGGGGAGCACGTGGGGAGCCACGAGGCCCCGGGGCCGAGCGAGAGCGCCGAGCCCCACGACCCGGTCGACGATGTGCCGGTCGTGACCGACGAGCCCAACCTGGACGAGCTCGGTTCTGCGCGCGGCGACGCCTGAGCGGCCCGCCCGAGCGCCGCAGCGTCAGCCGCGGGATGTGACCTGCCCCCCAGCTCCGCGGCGGACCGGCGCCGTCGGCGAGCTGGCCGGTCGCACCCCGGGCGCCGGCCTGCGCGCCCGTGTGACGCGCCCCGACAGGGGTCTCATCTGCAGCTCCGTTCCTTTGTGCTTTACGCAGGGCCGAAGACCTCGGCTATCGTAAAGCGGAGCTGCGAGATCAGACGCGCGACTGGCACGTCAGAGAGCGGGCCACCGGCGCGGTATCAACGTAAACTTTACGCGACGCCTCGCCGGCATTACCCCCCTGCGGGCCAGCCCCAATGAAGATCACCTGCCAGTCCTGTCAGTCGAAATACACCGTCTCGGACGAGAAGGTCCAAGGCAGAACCGTCAAGATCAAGTGCCGCAAGTGCGGCGCCACGATCCTCGTGAACAGCTCGGGCGTGACGACCAACGGCGGGGTCGCCGATCCGGTCTCCGGCACGAGCGTTCCGAACGACGGGACCACGTACCTGGTCAACGTGGCGGACGGCGATCAACGCTCGATGACGCTGGCCGAGATCGTCGCCAGCTATCAGGCGGGGGTGATCAACGCCGAGACGTACATCTGGGCGGACGGGATGGCCGACTGGCAGCCGGTCGGCCAGGTCGACACGATCGTCGCGGCGCTGCACGCTGGCAGCGCGCCGGTCTCGATGGCCGCGCAGGAGACCGCGCCCGTGCCGTCGCAGTCGGTGCCCAGCGCGGGCGCGGCCGTGGGCCAGACCTCGCCTGGCATCGAGGCGGTCGCGGCGTCCGCTCCTCGCGCCGCGGCGGTGCGCCGCGATCCGGCGCGGCCGACACAGGACCTTTTCGGTGGGAGCGCGGGGCCCGAGGCACATCGGCCCAGCTCCGACGACGTGGCCACGAGCGCTCCGCTCTTCAAGAGCGGCGCCGCCCCTGGCCAGCGCGACGAGAACTCGATGCTGTTCTCGCTGAGCGCCCTCACGGCGAAGGCCGCGCCGGCTCCTGCGCGGCCGACCGTCACCGCCTCGGAGGACTCGGGCCTCATCGATCTGAAGGCCCTCGCCTCGGGGGCCGGCGTCAGGGCGCCGTCGCCGGTCGCGAGCATCGTCGCCAACGATGGCGGCCTGTTTCAGCTCAGCGCGCCGATCGTGACCACGGCGCGCGCGCCGTCCGTCGCGCCGCCGACGAACATCGACGCTCCTCCCAAGAACCGCGCTCCGCTCATCATCGGCGCCGGCATCGCGATCGCGGGCATCGCGATCGCGGGCGTCTTCCTCCTGATGAAGGGCGGCGGCGAGCCGCCGGCGCCCGCCGCTGCCGAGAACACGACCACCACGGCGGCCCCCGCCACGACGACGCCGCCTGAGCCCGATCCGACGCCGACAGCAGCGGCGACGGCCACCGCCTCGGCGACGGCCTCGGCGGAGCCGGTCGCTTCCGCCGCGCCGAGCGCCGCCCCCGCGGCCCGTCCTGGGGGGCGGCCTTCGCGCCCGGCCAGCGGCGGCACCGCAGGCAAGGCGCAGCCTGCTGCCGCGTCCCCGGCCGCCCCGGCTGCCCCGGCGCCCAAGCGCGGCGGCTGCGGGTGCGCGGCGGGCGATCTGATGTGCGCGATGCAGTGCTCCGCGAAGGGCAAGTGAACGCGCGAGGGCTGTCGTCCACGCCCGCGCGGTGAGCCGAGATCCCCATCGATGGGCCGTGCGCTCCGCGGCCGCGCCTCGTGCCGGCCGCCGCTCCCTCCGTGGAGCGACCAGCAGCAAGGACGGTGCGGCGCCCAGGGGGGCGCGCTAGCATCCTCCGTCATGAGCGAGCCCGACCGGCGGCCGCACGCGCCGCTCTTTCGGTGGACGCCGGGCGCCCCGCGGCTCCTCGCGATGACGCTGCTCCTCGGCGCGGGCGCCGCAGGGTGCGGCGGACGAGCGCCGGCAGCGCCGTCGGGGGCGCAGGCGTCGCGCGATCGCGGCGGCGTCGCGCTGGCGGCGCCCGCGGCTCCGGGCGGGCGCTCCACGCCGGGGGGGCTCGTGACCATGGTCACGCCATCGCTGCTGCTGCCGGACCTCGTCGGAGAGCGCGGCGTGGTGGCCAGCGAGGCGGGGTCCAGGCGGGTGCTCATCGATCGCATGCGGGTCATCGCGCACGACGATGGGTCGCTCGAGCGCGCCGTCGAGCTGTTGCCGTCGGGTCCGGTCACCGCGCTGAAGCTCCCGACGCGGCTCGGCGGCGGTTACCTCTTCTACGCCTCGAACCGCGGTAGCGCGCAGCTCTGGCGGGCTCAGGGCTGGCTTGCCCCGCTCGAGCCGCTCGTCCAGCTGCCGTCGGAGGCGAACGAGATCACCGCGGGGTTCGATCGCCTCTACGCCCGGCTCTCGCACAGCCACCGGCTCTTCGCGATCGACGCGCAGACCGGCGCGGCGATGCCGCTCGGCCCGCTCCCGGCGGCGAGCGCGTACGGCCAGCTCGCGTTCGCCGACGGCTGGCGCGCCGTCGTCGAAGCCGATCTGCGCGGGCTGCTCGTCACCTTCGACGCCGGGGCGACATGGCGTGAGGTCGAGGTCGACGCGCGGCCGACCTCCCTCGCCGTCATCGGCGGCGACCCTGCGGTGATGACGGCGAATGGGTTCTACTCGGTCGATGCCCGCGGGGCCGTGACGTACCGCACCCTGGATGCGCCCGACGACGTGCAGGAGGCGCCGGCGCGGGCCCAGGGGCCGCTCGGGAGGCGCCCGCTGCGCGCCGTGGTCGAGGACGGGTGGCCCGACTCGAGCACGACCGCAGTGGTGGCTCGCGGCGGCGCGCTGGCGCGCGTCGCGCTGCGCGACGGCGCCGTCGTCGATGTCGCGCCCGACGCATACCCCGAGCGCGAGGCGACCTGCCACGCGATCCGCGTGGGCGCGTCGTTCGGCTTCGTCTGCGGCGAGCGCGATGGGGCGACGACGCTCTACGCCTTCCAGCCGCCGCTCGGCATGCGCCGGCTCCAGCGCTTCGACGGGCCGCGCTTCGTGTCCGCGAGCGGCAACGGCGCGCTGGTGATCCGCGGCGCCTGCGGGGACGACGGCGACGCGCCAGCCGGCCGTGCTTACTGCATCGTCGCTGCCGACGGGGCCACCCGCGAGGTCCGCGTCCGTGCGTCCGCGGGCGATGTCGGCGTCGAGCGCGTCGTCGCGCTCTCCGACGGCCGCGTCGCCGTCCTCTCGCCGCCCCGCGCCGGCACCTCGGGGCAGCTCACGCTGATCAAGGGGAGCGACGTCGCCAGCGTCCCGCTGGTCCTTCCGGGCAAGCCCCGCAGCACCGTTCGCGATCTGCAGCGCGGCATGTGGCTCGAGGGGTTCGAGGAACGCGAGCCCGGCGTCCTCGGCGGCTGGGTAGAAGCGGGCGGCCCGATCGTGGGCGTCCGGATCGACGTGAAGAGCGGCAGCGTGACCGCCGGCGCACCGCGCCAGGACGGCACGGGCGCGCTCCTGTCCGGGCGCTTCGCGCTCTCGCTCGGAGAGGGCGAGCACGCCGCCGAGTCGACGGACGGCGGCATGACGTGGCGCTCGATCGAGCTGCCCGAGCGGGACGACGACACAGCAGCGCCGCGGACGCGCGCGTGCGGACCTGTCGGCTGCGTCTTCAAGGGCTGGATACGGGTCGGCTGGGGCAAGACGGTGCTGCCCGACGATCTCGCCGAGGCGAAGCCGCCGCCGTCGCTCCAGACGCCGCTGCGCGCGGGGAGCCCGATCGCCATGCGCTGCGAGGCGCTCGGCTCCACGACCCCGCCGCTGCCGGACAGGCCGTCCGCCGCGCCCGCGGCGCGCCCAGCGCCGCCGGCCACGCGCCCGCAGCAGCCCAAGGAGACGGCGAGCTCTGCGTGGGCTCCTTTCCGCAACACGCTGCCGCCCACGCTCGGCGCGGACGAGATCGGCCTGGATAACGGGGCTCCGTACGACATCGTGACGGTGCGCGCGTACGCATGGGGCAAGCGGGGCGCCGACTGGGCGCGCGCCGGGCGCTGGCTCATCCGCTTCGATGACCGCTTCGATCCGGACGGCGGGGTGCGCGCCAGCGCGGTCAGCGCCTCGCCTTGGTCCGACGAGGCGTCGGCCGCCGAGGCCCTCGGGGTCGTCTCCTACGGGTCTGCGTCCTGGGGCGGGTACCTCGACCCCGGCGGGCGGGCAGCGCTCACTCATGTGTGCCGGGGCGCCGGGTGCAGCCTGTTCGCGGTCTCCGAGGGCCTGCCGGTCCTCCCGCTGCGCGACGGCGCCGGCCGCGCCGGCAACTTTCTCCGGCCGTTTCCGAACGGCGCCGTCCGGCTCGGCGAGACTTGGTTCTTCGTGACGCCCGGCGGCTCGTACGAGACGGTGACCCTGTGGCGCGCCGACCTCGGGATCGCGCGGCAGCTGGCGACCTACTATCGCCCCGCCCGCACGAGCTACGGCGTCGATCCGCCGCGCCTGGTCCGGCGGGCGCTGGGCGGCGGGGTCGGCCTGCTCATCTCGACGGCCCCGGATCCGGGCGTGCGCGCCGGTTCCTGGCACGTGCTCCCGGTCGACCGCGACACCGGCGCGCTCGGGGAGGCGGTACCGCTCGGTCGCAAGGACCTCGTGGACACGCCGCTCGACCGCTGTCATCCGGGGCAGGACGGCTGGCTGCTGGACACCGGCCTGGAGGGCTCGCCGAGCTTCGACCTCGGCGGCAGCTACCCGTCCGTCGACGGCGCCGAGTTCCGGCTTCGCCTGGATCCGGGCGTCGCCTGCGTCGATGCGATGTCGGTGAGGCTGCAAGGCACCTTCTCGAAGGCACCCGAGCGGCAGCTCGATGATGCAGCCAGCGCGATCCCGCTCGCCGCGACCGAGCGGGCGACGGGCCGGAGGTGGCGGCTGCGCTGCGAGCCGAAGGACGCTGCCAGGTGACGCGCCGGCCGGTCGACGCGCGATCCTAGTTGGCGATGACGTCCGTGGAAGCCGCGTCCACCTGTCCCTCGACGCTCGCTTCCGCGCCGTCCCCGTAGCGGATGGTCCCGAGCCAGTCTCCCGTCCAGTCGATCGGCGCCGCGGCGCTGTTGACCCGGGCCCGTCCCGAGGCGTTCACGACGATCTCGCCGGTCATCCCGGCCGTCTTCGACGCCTCCAGGCCAGCGCGCCAGCGGCTCTTGAGCCCGGCCACGCACAGCATCGCCATGCAGTCGCCGGTACAGCCGGAGTAGCCGGCGAGCACTTCGCCAAGCCTCGGACAGTCCGCGGCGGCGGCGAGCGCCGCAGGGACGGAGTCGACCGCCATCTCCGCGGCAGCCCCGAGCCCCGCGGCGTCGCCTATGTAGCGGCTCGGCACCCAGGGCAGGTCCCCGGCGAGCCGGAGCACGTCGCCGGGATCCGCTGTCCACGACATGAGACGACCTGGCGGTATGCCCGCGTTCTCGGCCGTCACGCTGCCGAGCCAGCTCACCTCGAAGCGCGCCCGCCCCGGCATGTCGCTCACGCCGCTCAGCTCGCCGTCGATCGTCGTGAGCGGTGCGGCCGCCAGCCCGGTGTGGGCCCATCCACGGCACCTGTTGCGCAGGGGGGTCGGGAGCGCGGCGAGGTGCGCCTGCGCCGCCGCGTCCCACCCGGCCTCGATCCGCCGCGCTGCGAACGCGGGCGCCTCGTCCTGGGGCGCGGCGCTCTGCATCGCGTCGAGCAGGGCCTCGGCCTCGGCGCCGGCGGGCAGGAACGCGTCGACGAGCTGGTCGGTCGCCGCTTCCAGCATCGCGTCAAGACCGTCTGCGGACGCGATCGTCAGCTTCGTGTTGAGGCTCGTCGCCGCCAGGTTGATGGGCAGATCCTTGACCGCGACCCTCACGTCGCGCGAGGAGCCGGCCAGCAGCTCCCGCACGACCGTGCAGCCCCACATGATCCGACCGCTGTGGAGCGCGACGGTGAGGCTCGGCCCCACAGGGGCGCCGTCGACGACCACCGGCTCGTCCGGGCCGCTGTGCGCCACAAGCGCGCCCTCGGGCGCCTCGGGCGCTGCCGTTGCGCTCTCCTCGCAGGTGGCCCGCGCGACGACGCTCGCGGTCCACTCCTTCGCGAGGCGCGTGCCCTGGTACACCGGGATGATGCGCAGCGTGCCGAAGCCCTCGGCGCTCACCGACACGCCGAGCTCGGCGGCTGGGCCATCCTCCATGGCGGCGCGGAGCCGGAACGTGCTCCCCAGCTTCGAGGCCTGGAGCTGGACCGAGGCCCTGCCGTTCTCGTCCGCGACGACCGTCGTGCGGTCGACCCATGCGCCCGCGGCGTCGCCGAGCAGCGTGAAGCTCACCTCGTAGGGCGCCGGCGGTTGACCGCTGACCCAGACCGTGTGCAGCTCCCCCGGAACGAGCTGTAGCGTCGCTTCCTCTTCGAACGCCAGCATCACCGGACGAGGGACCTCCGACGGGTCCTCGGTCTGCGTCCGCGTCCCGTCGGAAACGTGAAACGAGCAGGACGCCAGCCCGACCATGGCGACCCGCGGCGCCCAGCGCTTCCAAGGCAAGTACACACCTGGAGTGTACCGTGCGTCCTCCCTGGCGAGAAGGCGCGCGCCGAGCGCATCGCGGCGCTCCTGGTGAGCCGCCGGTCAGCCATGCTGCTGAGAGCAGCGTACTGGGCAGTCGCGCTCACGCGAGGACGAGCCTGCTCGCGCGCTCACACCCGAGGGCGCTCGCGAGCAGCGCCGTGCGGCCCCGTTGCATCGGGGCCGTGGGGTGCGGGGTCGCGGCGCCGCGTGGGCTTGCGACTGCCCGGGAAGCGGCGCCGCGGAGGCGACTACTTCACGTAGATCTGGCCGACGGCCATCCCGCTGCCGCGCGCGCGCAGGACCGCTTTCGCGGGACCGCCGATCGGGAGCGGGTTCTTGAAGCACTGTCCCTTGCCGCCGAGCGTGGCGTTCGGACCGGTGGTGCTGTCCTGGGCGAGCACCACGGGCGGCATCGGCGGCGTGTGGGCGACGAGCTGAATGTCGAGCTCCTGGAGCCCGACGCCCACGCCGATGACCGAGTAACACTTGCCCGGCTGGATATTGAACGGCTGCTCGAGCGTCTGGCCATCCTGGAACTGCCCGGCAAAGGCCCCGCCTTCGGCTTGCATGCCCTGGACCTCGGACGCCGCCATGGCGGTGAGCACAGGGGTCGCCGCGGCGACCATCGTGGGCGCGATCGGCGCAGCCTGCCCGCCGGTCGAGCCCGCGGCGGGCGTGGTCGGCGTCGTGGGGGTCGTGCCGGCAGGTGCCGGGTACTGCCCGGCCGGGGCGGGCTGACCATACTGCCCGGCCGGGGCGGGCTGACCATACTGCCCCGGGGGGTACTGTCCAGGCGGGTACTGGTTCGACGCCCCGTACTGGTTCTGCATCTGCGACGGGTTGTTCGGCTCCGGGTCGCTGCCTCCGCAGCCGAGGGCCGCGAGGCCGAGCAGTGCCGCAGGGATGAGGACGTACACGCGCATACGAGGCTCCTTACAGGGTTGTGCGGGATGAGGCCGCGATATCTGGACGCTCGCCACACCCGCGGCGGCTCACGGCCGCGGTCACGGACGGTAAGACGGCTGAGGTGGGGACGTGTTCTACAACGACTTGCCGGCGCGAAGCCAGACGCTGAGGTGCCTGGGGCTCGAGGCGCGAAAACGCCCGAAAGTGGCGCTGCTCCTGGAAGGCCACGGAGCTTCGAGCGCGCCGTCGATCAGCGTTCGACAGCTCCACGGAAACGAGCATCGCGACACGTCGAGCGCCGCGGGCCTTCAAGGTCGCGGCCGCCTGTCACTCGCCGAGAGGGCGCTGAGCCGGCACCGCGCCGACCTGGTCGCGTCAGATCCGCCCCCGTCGCCTCGAAGCCTCGAAGAAGAGGGCGTGCCTGCGGCAGCACCGCTCGCGGTTACAGGCGCGCTGCCCCCTGCATCGGATGCCCGCGGCGCTCGCGAGCAGTTGACGCGGGCGATGGTCGACACCAGAAAGCGTGCTCAGAACTTCGCGCCCGGGGCGCGGCGGTCACGTGACCCGCAGGCGAGCCAAGCGCTGGCCTGGCGTGTGGTCCGGCGATCCCGCGGCTTGTGTGTACACTGAAAGATGGACGATCCCGCTCGCGGCGGGAGATCAGGAACGAGCCATGAGCGACATCCACCAGGCGATCAAGGATACCGTCGAGAGCAACCGCGTCGTCCTCTTCATGAAGGGCTCCAAGACCTTCCCGCAATGCGGCTTCTCGGCACGCGCCGTCGACATCCTCAAGAAGTGCGGCGTGGAGTTCAAGGACGTCAACGTCCTGAGCGACCCCTCGCTGCGGCAGGGGATCAAGGACTACTCGCAGTGGCCGACGATCCCGCAGGTCTACGTGGACGGGAAGTTCATCGGCGGCTCCGACATCCTGATGGAGATGTTCCAGTCGGGCGATCTGCAGAAGCTCCTGTCGAAGCAGGACTAGGCGCTGCCCGACGACCGCCGCGAGCGGGTCGAGCCAGCGGCGCGCGAGCGAGGAGCTCCGCTGGTCCTCGCGGGCTCGAGGCGACGCGCGGTCCTCAGACAGCGCGCAGCCCTGCTGCGCGCATGGCGCGGCGCAGGACCTCGTCGAACATCTCGCCGGTGAGCCGCCCGGTCTGGGTG
The DNA here is from genome assembly GCF_051530195.1 of Sorangium sp. So ce321. Lineage (NCBI taxonomy): Bacteria > Pseudomonadati > Myxococcota > Polyangiales > Polyangiaceae > Sorangium > Sorangium sp. So ce321. The sequence continues at coordinate 4,643,376 of NZ_CP150329.1, forward strand.
TTCTGCTGGCTGACGTGGTAGCTGCCGAAGAGCCGCGCCTCGCCGCCACCGCCGCGCGGATCGGGGATCGTTGCCTCGACGCCGTGCGCGAACTGCGGCAGGCGAGGGTCGTCTTCTGCGCGGCGCTGCGCGCGCATCCCGGCGGCGGCCGCGCGCTGGGGGCGGGCGATTGCGCCGACGGCGTCGTAGCCGATCTTGCCGAGCGCGAGGTAGACGCGGGCGCGGCGCAGGACCTCGAGCTCTCGCTCGAGCCAGCTGCGGCACGCGGCGAGCTCGGCGCCCTCGGGCTTGTTGTTCGGGGGAGCGCAGCGGCACGGGGCGGTGATGAACACGCCCCGCAGCGAGAGCCCGTCGTCGCGCGACGCGCTCGTCGGCTGCGAGGCGAGCCCGGCTCGAAAGAGCGCCGCATAGAGGAAGTCGCCCGACCGATCGCCCGTGAACATCCGGCCGGTGCGGTTCGCGCCGTGCGCCGCCGGGGCCAGCCCGACGATCACGAGCGGCGCATCCGGATCGCCGAAGCCTGGCACCGGGCGGCCCCAGTAGGTCTGGTCCCGGTAGGCGCGTCGCTTCTCGCGCGCGATGTCCTCGCGCCACGCCACGAGGCGCGGGCAGCGCCGGCACTCGACGAGCTCTGCCGCGATCTGCTCGAGCGCGCGCGCCGCGTCGCCGCCGCCGCTCACGTCGCGGGCTCTCCGGCCGGGGGCGCTCCGATCGCGCTCGCCGCGGCGGCAGCTTGCTCGACGTCGCCGCGCTCCGGCGCGAGCGTCTCGATGACCGGGCGCGGCGGCGCCGGCGCCTGCTCTGCCACGCTGCTCTGCTCGCCGGCCATCATCCCGGTCACGATGCGATCGAGCACCGCGTCGAAGCGCAGGCGGTTGAAGCGCGCGCCGCTCGCCAGCCAGTCGATGTGGCCACCCTTGCCAGGGAAGTGGCCGACGATGTCCAGGTGGTCGGCCTTGCCAGCCCAGATGAGCTCTCCCCAGACCTGCGACGCGAGCGGGACAACGCCGTCGTTGGCGTCCGGCGGCGGCAGCTCGCCGAGCACGCGCGCGAGCTTCTGCTCGATCGAGCCGTCATGGGAGCGACAGGGGTAGTGCTCGTTCAGGCGGGCCGTGATGTTCGAGAGCGCCGTGAAGATCGCCGCCGACATCGCCCCCCACGGCGACCGGAGCGCCGACACCCAGTCGCGGACGGCGTTGCGCGGCGCGTACGTCGCGACGCTCTGGTAACGGAGACCCGCGCGGTCCTGCAGGCCGGCGTGGAGCAGATCCATCGCCTCGGGCATCAGCTGAACGATGGCGCCCTGGTCATCGCGCAAGAGCTTCAGCCAGGCGCGCAGCTCGCGGCTCGAGGCGTCGTCGAGCACGCGGATGAAGCTCTCGATCGCGCGGTCGATGAGCTCGATCTCCAGGAAGCCGAGCTGCGCGCGCCCGAACGCGGCGACGAGGGCGGAGGCAGCCGCGAGCGGCGGCGCGCCGAGCTTGAGGCCCGCCACCGTGAGCGCCGTGACCGCGTAGAGCAGGCGCTGACCGCTCACCGTGGCGAAGAAGGCGGCGAGCGGCGTGCCGAAGTGGGGCGTGTTGATCGTGGTGACGGACCGCAGCCGGCTCGTCCAGCCGAGCCGGCAGTGAGCGTTGCCGGGGAGGCGCACCGTGGGCGAGGCGACGAGGCGGGCGTCGAGGCCACCCGTCGAGTGGCCGATGATGTGGATCGGGCCGCCGTCGTCCCCGGCGCTCTCGTCCACGAGGCGGGCGAGCTTCGCGGCCCGGCGGAGGATGGACGCCGTCGGGTGCACCTCGCAGACGCGGATCTCGACGGCGCGACCGCGGTCGCGGAAGCGCTCCTCGATGGCGCGGATGAAATGCTCGAAGTACTCGAGAGAGGCGAGGGTGGCGAAGCCGAACATGCCGGGCGATAGGTAGACGCGCGTCTTCTGCACGCGCAGGAATGTGCCATTTCCATCGCCCTGGCGTGGCATTTCCCGCGCTCCCCGGGCGCCTCCCGCGCTTGCCGCCGAGGAGCCCCGGGCGCAAGCGCGAAGAAGCGGGCGCAGGTCGACCGCAATTCCGGTTACCCTGCGATCGTGGACGACCTCAGCGCGCGGGAGATCGAAGCGGCTGTACAGGAGGCCCTCGGCCTGTTTGGAACATCGGGATCGGTGAGCGTCCAGGGGCGGCAGATCGCGCTGCACGGGCGCGGAGCGCCGGTCGCCATCGACCTGGAGCAGCTGGTGGAGCAATGGCCGCTCCTGCCGCAGGACCTGCGCACGCGCAAGGCGTCCGACATCGCGCGACGGCTCGCTCAGGCGCACCGCGCGGTGGGCTCGCTCGCGCCGCCCGCTTCGAGCACGTCGGCGCGGCCGGCGCGCCACATCGTGATCCCCATCGGCGTGGTCGCGCTCGTGATCGTCGGCGTGCTCGTCGCGGTGCGCATGCTGCGCTCGCGGGAGACGCCGGCTGCCCTGCCGCCCGCGCCGGAGACGACCGCCGGCGAGGACGCGGCGCGGAACGCGCGCACCTGCGAAGCGGCGCGCAAGCGCATCTACTCCGGCGCATCGATGGGGCCGTTCGAGCTCGCGGGCTGGGTCGCGGAGCTCTGGCTGGCGATGCCGCGCGGCGCCAGCGCCGCGCAGGCTGCCGCTGCACAAGAGCCCCTGAACGCCGAGGCCGTGGGCATGGGCGCGCTCATCGCGCAGGGCAAGCTGACGGCGGGCGCGGACGCCGAGCTCGCCGCGGTGACCGACGGGCTCGTCGAGATCGTCCCCGGGTTCGACCCGGAGGAGGCAGGTCGCTCGCCGCCATGGCGCGCGATCACCGCGCGGTTCTCCGGCGGATACGCGCGCGCGTACTTCGATCCCGCGCTCCGCGCGCGCTTCGTCGCCCTCGCCGACCGGATGGCTGACGGGGCCGGCGCTGAGCTCGGCGCCCTGTACGCGCGCTGCGCGCACCTGCCCTACCACGACGCGGGCGCCTGGTTCCGCGGCTCGGATCCGGCGGCGGCGGCGGCGGCGCTCGTCTACTCCTCCGGCCTCTTCGCTGAGCTGGCGGCGGTGGATCGTGGGGCGCTGACAGCGCTCGGACGAACGGGGCCGATCGACGCGCTCCGCAACGCCGGCGCCTCGCTCGACCTCGCGGGCCTGAGCAAGCTCGTGGGGGCGCACGGAGGCGGCATCGCCAGGGGCGGGGCGGGCGCCGTCGTCATCACGTTCCCTGTCGGCGGGCCGACCCGGGCCACGAGCGCGAGCCGCATCGTCGCGCGCAAGCTGCAGGTCGGCGTCGGACAGGACTGAACGGTCATTCGCCCGCGGCGAAGTGCACGATCGAGTAGACGCGCGCCGCGCCTCCAGCGCGCTCCGCGAGGAGCGCCCGGCCGCCCAGGAAGTCGAGCTCGACGACGAAGGCAAACCCGACGATCTCGCCGCCCTGCTTGCGCGCAAGCTCCGCCGCCGCCGCCGCCGTACCGCCGGTCGCGAGCAGGTCGTCCACCACGAGGACCCTGGCTCCCGCCTTGATGGATCCCTTGTGCATCTCGAGCTCCGCCGTGCCGTACTCGAGCGCGTACGCCACGCGATCGGTCGCGGCCGGGAGCTTGCCGGGCTTGCGCACGGGCACGAAGCTCGCGTTGAGCCGGGCGGACAGCGCGCCGCCGAAGATGAAGCCCCGCGACTCGACGCCGACCACGACGTCGACGTGCTCGCCGATGTAACGCTGGGCCAGGAGATCCAGCGTGATGTGGAGCGCCCGCGGGTCCGCGAGGAGCGGCGTGATGTCCTTGAAGAGGATGCCCGGCTTCGGAAAATCCGGGACGTTGCGGAGGTGGGCCTTGAGGTAACGGAGCGCGTGCTCGGAGGGCAGGTCGTCGTGATTGAACATGGGCGCCGAGCCTAGGCGAGCGCCCCCGTGCCGGAAAGCGGAGCTGGGCGCCGCCGCGTGACCGCCGTCAGGGCGCGCGGCCGTCGTTGAGCTCCGAGGCGATGCCGCTCGCGATGCCCTCGTGCTGCGCTGCGAACAGGTCGAGGGTCAGCGGGGTGACGCTGACGGCCCCCTCGTCATAGGCCTCCGTATCCGAGCCGGGGACGAGGTCGTGGCGCACGCCTGCGCCGCCGATCCAGAGGTACTCGTGCCCGCGCGGATCCTGGCGGAAGATCACCTCTTCGGTGTACAGGCGCGCGCCGATGCGCGTGGCGCGCACGGGCCAGCTGCTGCCCGCGGGGATGTTGACGTTGAGCAGCGGCGCAGGCCGGCGAGCTGCCTGCCCGGCGGCCCGGTGCAGCGCGAGCGCGAGCCTCACGCCGAGGGCCGCCGCGGCCTCGCGCGACGCGCCCGCGTCGGCGGAGAGCGCGATCGACGGGATGCCGCGCATCGCTCCTTCGCGCGCAGCGGCCACCGTCCCCGAGTAGAAGATGTCGGAGCCCAGGTTGAGCCCGTGGTTCATGCCGGACACGACGAGATCGGGGCGGCGCGGGAGCACGCGCGTGCCAGCGTGAAGGGCCACATAGATGCAGTCGGCGGGCGTCCCGTCGACCGCGAACACGCCGGGCGCAGCTTCCAGCAGCCGGAGGACGCGGTGCAGGCTCAGGGAGTGGCTCGTCGCGCTCTGGTTGACCGCGGGGGCGCACACGACGACCTCGGCGTGCCGCGCGAGCTCGTCTCGCACCGCGATCAGACCTGGGGCCGAGTAACCGTCGTCGTTGGACAGGAGGATCAAAGGGCGCATGCGCTAGCTCGATGAGGGCTCCGGGTCAGCGACCGAGCAGGCGCTTCGCGAACGCCGCGGCGAGCTCGACCAGGGCGCTGACGCGGCCGAACCATCCGGCGCCGCCTCGCACCCGCGCCATCGCGAAGGCGATGGTCCGGAGCGCTGGAGTATAAGGGTACCACCACAGCTCGCTCTTCGCCCTGCTGCGATCTTCCAGGACGAAGCGCGGCCGCGTCAGCTCCGCGAGCGCGTGCGGGCTGCTCGTGACGCCGGAGCCGCTGTCGCCCGTCCCCGTCCACGGGGCGGCCGGGAGCGCGCCCGTGAAGCCGTGGTTGTTGATCGTCACCACCCCCGAGCGCAGCCGTCGCGCGAGCGCATGAGCTCGCTCCTGGCCGCGGGTCCAGAGGCTGGTCGTGAGCGCGAAGCGCGACGCGTTGGTGCGCGCGACCGCCTCCTCGGCGCCGTTCACCACGAGGACAGGGAGGATGGGGCCGAAGGTCTCCTCCCGGAGCAGCGGCGTGTCCTCGCGCTCCACCCTGACGACCGTCGGCGGGAAGGCGAGCGAGCCCTGCTCCGGGGCGCCGCCGGCGAGGATCTCCGCCCCTCCCTCGACCGCCGCCTCGAGCTGCCGCCGCACGACCTGCGCCTGCCGCGCGGTCGTCATCACCCCGACGTCGACGCCGACGCGGAGCTGCCCGGTGAGGGCGACGACCCGCTCGATGAAGCGGTCCGCGATCGCTCGCTCGACGTAGACGCGCTCGATGGAGGCGCAGTTCTGTCCGGCGTTCGTGAAGGCCCCCCAGACGACGCCGCGCGCGGCGCGCTCCAGGTCGCAGTCGCCGAGCACGATGGCGCTGTCCTTCCCGCCGAGCTCGAGTGACGTCGGGATGAGGCGCTCGGCGCAGGCGACCGCGATCTTCTTGCCGGTGGCGACGCTGCCGGTGAAGACGACGAGATCGACGCCGGCCTCGATGAGCGCGGCGCCGACGTCGCTGCCGCCCTGCGCGACGGCGAGGACGCCGTCGGGGAGCAGCCCGTCGAACAGCGAGGCTGCGAGCGCGCCCGCGCGCGGCGTGACCTCGCTCGGCTTGAAGACCACGGCGTTGCCCGCGAGCAGCGCCGGCACGATCGTGCGCAGCGGGATCGCAACCGGGTAGTTCCACGGCGTGATGAGCGCGACGACGCCGCGCGGGGCCCTCTGGATCCGCCCGACCTTACCGGGGTAGGCGAGGGGATCGAGATCCACGGGAGACGCGTCGAGCAGCTCTTCTATCGACAGGGTCCAGTAGTCGATGAGATCGGCGTTCGGCAGCACCTCGGCCAGCGCGGCCTCCTCGATCGGCTTGCCGCACTCGCGGTGCACGAGCGCCGCGATCTCTTCGGCCCGCGTGAGCAGGCGCTTCTTGACCTTCGCGATGACCTCCGCCCGCTCCCGTACCGGGACCTCGGCCCAGGCGCCCTGCGCCACGCGCGCTCGGGCGACGAGCTCCCCGACGGCGCTGGGCGCTGTCTCCTCGACGTCGTCGAGGAGCTCGCCCCCTGCTGGGCTGCGCGCCGGGAAGGGCCCGGCGCCCGCCGCCCTGCCGCGCGCCGGCACTGCCGCTGCTTCATCCGCCGCCGCGCCTTCCGCGTGGGGGAGGGCAGTCGTCTTGGGTTCCATGAGGCGCGCAGCCTAGCACCGCGCTCCTGGCTCCCTGCAGAAGCGTCCGGCCGCCCGGAGGGCGGCTTCGAATAGATCACCGCGGAGGTGAGCTGCTACTGGGCGGGGTCAGGGGCGGGGGCGGGAGGCGTGTCTCCCCCGGCGGGCGCCGGCGCGGCGCCCTCCTGGTCAGGGGCGGCGGCACCAGACGGGCGGGCCTTCCGCTTTGCGGGCCGCTCGGGCGCCGGGCTCGCGGCCGTGGCGTCGATCGACACCTCGGTCTTCTTGCGGCAGCCCACGATCACGGCCTGGCCGGCGGAGAGCCACGTGGGGGTCGACGCCTTCTCGGTCGTCAGCTTGCCGAGCCGCACGTAACGCGTCCCGCAAGGAACATCGAGCGTCTCTCCCGTGGCCCCGGCGAGCGAGCCGTTCACGTACACCGAGGCCTGCTCGGACGACTTGACCAGCAGATGGCCACGGTTCGACGGCAGATCCTCCGCGCTGCCCGCGGCAGGCGCAGCGCTCGCAGCAGGCGCTGCGGTCTCGGCCGGCGCCGCCGCCTCGACCGCCGACGGCGCTGCAGTCGCGGTCTCGACGGGCGCCGGGGGCGGAGTCGGCGCCGTCTCGGCAGGCTGCGCGGCCGTAGGCTGCGCCGTGACCTCCTGGGTTGCTCCCGGGGCCGTGTCGGGGAGGGGCGCAGGCTCGGAGCCGAATAGCCCGAGGCGGTGCGCCACGGCCGCGCCCGCCACGAGGAGCGCCACGACCGCGAGGGCGATGCCCACGCGAGAGCGAGGACGCGGCGCCGGGAGCTCGGTGACGACGTTGGCCTCCGCAGGCGGCCGCGTCGTCGCGACCTCGGACTGCTTCGGCGCTCGCTCCGCCGGGATGGGCGGATCCTTGGTGATGACCTTCGGGAGCAGGTCGCGGTCGGCGGGCCTCGGCCTGGCCTTGCGCTCGGCTTCCTCGCTCGCCTCCCTGGGCAGCACCCCGGGCGGCGCCTCGACGGTCTCCTGATCATGGACCGAGCGCGCGATCGCCTGGGCCTCGGAGCGCGCGGAGCGGACCGCCGTCTCCTCGTCCTCCAGGCCCTCGGGCCTCGAGCGGATCACGGTCGGCTCGTCCTCGAGCATGCCGCGGATCACGGTCGGCTCGTCGTCGACCATCTCGCGGCTGAGCTCGCGCTCGACGGGCGTCTCCCCGATCGCGCGCCGCGCAGCGGCGGCCGCCTCCGCCGGTGCCTTGGGGGTGAGCGGCTCGCCGGTGGCGACCATCAAGCGCGCCGTGGCCGCCTCCGCGGAGACCTCTTCCTTCGTGACCGGCGTGGCCGTCGCGCGCGCCGCGGCGGGAACCTCGGCGCGGTCGGGCAACGACCTGCGCTCGGCGCGGGCCTCGGGCGCGGCAGCCTCCGGCGCCGGCCTGCGCTCGGCAGGGAGCTTCAGCGCTGCACCCGGCCTCTGCTCGGGCTCGTCGGGGAGGAGCCCTGCGAACGAGAGCTCGCTGTCGCTCTCGGCCACCTTCGGCCTCGCCCCGGCGTCCTCGTGAGGGAAGAACGGCTTCCCTTCTGCGCGCGGGCTGGAGCCGCGGGCCGGCGGTATCGCCGGGCCCCCGGAGAGCGCGTCCCTGCCCTGGCCGGCTGACCTGGCAACCGGCGCCGTGACCTTGACCGCCGCGGGCCGGGCCGCCTCTCTCGGCTTGATCTCGGGCTCCGCGGGCGGACGGTAGGTCTCCTGCGCGCCGGCGGGGGGGCCAGCGTCGCGGGCTTCGGCCCGCGGCAGGTCGAGCGACGCTGCGGGTCTCGCGGCCGCGGCCCTATCGGCTGAGCCCGCCGAAGGCGCCGGGGTGCGCGCCGGCGTTGCGGCGGCCGGCTTGCCGGCCGGCGCCTTGGCCCCGGTCGCGACGGCCGCGGCAGCCGCGGGCGTCTTCACCGGAGGCTGCTGCGGCGTTTTCGCGGGTTGTGGCTGCTGCGGCGCCTTCGCGGCGGGCTGAGGCTGCTGCGGTGCTCTGGCGGCCGCAGCCGGCTGCTTCGGCGCCTGAGCGCCCGGCGACGCGGCGACCTGGCGCGCATCGCCGGCTGGACCAGCGCCGTCGAGCCCGCCGACGTCGTCCAGGACCGGCTCGGGGGCGCGCGGCGCGACCGCGCCGGCCGCCGCTGCGGTCCGCGCTTCGCCTGCCAGCGACGCCTCCGCCGGGCTCAGCCTGCCGTCCGGCGAGGCCGCGCCTGCGATGTCGTTGGCGATGGCGCCGGGCGCTTCACCGCGGTGCGGGACGAGCTCGGCCGAGACCGGGAGCTGCGTCCGGGTTCGAGGCGCAGCGGCGTTCCGCTGCACCCGCTGGAGGAGCGCTTCGAGGGTGGCGACTTGTTCTGCGACGTTCACGCCGCGCCAGCATATCGCGGCTCGGCGCTCGTTACATCATTCGCGGTGAGGGGGGCGCGATCGGGGCGGGCTCCCCGGCGGAAATCCCGCCCGGGGAGCCGGCAGGAGGGCTGTCAGAGGGTCTCGAGGTAGGCGACCAGGTCGTCGATCTGCTCGTCCGACAGGTGGGACGTCTTGCCGTGCTTGTCGCCGCCACCGCACGCGGGGTTGACGAACCGGTCCTTCAGCGTCGCCGCGCATCCATCGTGCATGAACGGCGCGCGGGCGCCGATCCGGACCAGCGACGGCACCTGGAAGGCCTTGCTCGTGCCGACGTCGAACGACTCGTTGTTCGTGAGCTGGGCGCCCGCGTGGCAGCTCGCGCAGTCCACGGTCTTGTCGTGGAAGAGGGCGTCACCGCGCGCCACGGCCTCGGCGTTGGGGGTCGACGACACCGGCGGCGCGGGGAGGCTGTCGATCCACCGGGCGAAGATCTTCACCCGGCGCGGGCCCTGGTGCATGCCGCCCATGCGCCGCTCGAAGACCTCGCCCATGATGGCCTCGATGCCGGACATGTCGCCGTCCCAGTGGAACGGCGCGGTGTTGAGGATCCCGCCGCTCACGAACTGGGTGCGCCGCGGCCCGATGGGGTTGAAGACCCAGGTGTGGCCGTCCTCGCCGCCTTCCGGATGGCACGACGCGCACGCCATCGGGCCCGACGCGTTCTTGTGGAACATCTCGTGGCCGGTGTCCCTCCGGCTCTCCCCGGGGAGCTTGATGGTGCGGGGCCTGGAGCCGTCGAGCGCGACCACCTGGAGGGTCGCCGGCTCGCGGGTCTGCACGATCATGGCGCTGCCGGCGAACGCGACGGCGGTGGGCTCGCCGTCCACCGCGATCCGCTGGGACGCCTGATCGCAGGGGTCCTCGCCATTGAATTCGAACCCCACGTCCCGGGACAGGCTCACATGGCTGGTCACGAGGATCTCGTTCGTGCCGGCCGCGACGACCGCGTAGGACGCGCCGTCGTCGGAGATCGCCAGATCGACGGGGAGGGTCGCGGACGGGATGGCAGCGGAGACCCTCGTCTGGCCCTCGGACGCCGGCGTCCCGAGCTCCGACACCGTGCTGTGCACGATGCTCCCGTCGCAGCCGCCGGAGCTGTAGCCGCCCTCGACGATCTCGACGGGCGCGACCAGGGCGCGCTGGTGCACCATCGCGACGCCCCCCGTCGGCAGCTTGAGCGTCCGCCAGGCGACGACCGGGGTGAACTGCTGCCCGAACAGGTCGAACCGCGGCGCCGACTCGCGCGCCACGACGCTGCCGTCCTCGTCGACGGTGAGCAGCTGCGCAGAACGGAACTTGCTGACCAGGAGCCGATCGCCATCCACGACGACGTCGCGCAGGTCGCGCTCGAGCCGCAGGGTGCGCGTCGCCGCCCCGGGGCCGGCCGGCAGCGTCACGAGCTCGCCGCCGAGGCAGGCGACGTGGAGCGCGTCTGTCCTGGCATCGTAGGCGATGCCCCTCGGGGCCGGGCACGCCGCGCGCCGGTCGACGATCTTGCCGCTGCCCGCGTCGATCGTGACGATCGCTCCGCCGCGGCGGAGCGCGACGTGGAACCGCCCCGCGTCATCCTCGACGACCCGGCCCGGCTCGTCGCCCTTCTCCAGGGCGATCTCCGCGGTCAGCTTCTGCGCCTGGAGATCGACGACCCACACCCGGTCGCGATCCGGATCCGAGGCCACCGCCCTGACTGCGCTCTTGCTCACGGCGAGCGTCCCGCCGCTGATCGCCGGCGGCGGCTCCGCCGCGATGGAGACGCTCCCGGGATCATCGACCTCGGGGGGATCGTTCTCCGCGAGCTCCCACGGAGCGCAGGCGGCAAAGGATGATGCGGTCGCCAGGATGGCGAGCATCGGGGACAAGCTGCGGCGCGGTGCAAGCAGTCTATGCATGAGGGGCCTCCGGTCCGCCGCCAAGCAAGATGGCGGCCACTTCATTGGATGTTCGACTATCCGATGGAGCGCTGCAATACGCGTTGCCGTCGAGCGAGCGACGAATTGCTGCCGTCCACAGCGCGCTTCGTGGGGACGCGCGGTGCACGGAACGGTGCAGCGGACGGCGCTCCCCGTCCCGCGCGCCGGCGCTGATGTCCCGGCTGTCATGGCCCACTGCGGCACGGCATGACGAACACGTCAGAGCCCGACGCGGGCACGGACGCTGTCCGGCGCCCGGCGTGGTCACGGACGCTGTCCGGCGCGGTCACGGACGCTGCCCGGGCCGTCTCGGATCCTCGCGCGCCAGCGGAGGCGCGCCGCCGCGGAGCGCGCACGCTGCCGGTCACGCTCGCGAGACGGTGAGCCGAGCGATCGCCGAGGGGCGATGCGGGTGATCGCCTGTGATCTTGACGGGTGCTTACGCCGCCCATAAGTGACCGACCGGTCATGAAAAGCACCGCACCCTCGTCTCGACGCAGCATCTCGCTGGCTTCGACGCTCGCCGGGCTGCTCGCCCTCGGGCTCATCGCCTCGCCGGCCGCGGCGCAGCCGGTCGCGCAGCCGCCGGTCGCCCCGCAGCCCGCGCCGGTCCCTCCCGCCGCCGGACGGCCGCAGCCCGCGCCGGCCCCTCCCGCAGCGGCCCAGCCGGCGGCGCCGAAGGCCGATCCGCTCGCCACCGCGCTCGCCCCGCAGCCCGGGGGGCTGACGCCGGAGGAGGTCGCGAAAGCCACGCTGAGGACGCGCGCGTCGATCCGCGCCAAGCAGGCCGAGCTCCGCGCAGCCTCGGCGAGGGTCGACCAGGCGCTGGTCAACTTCTTTCCGCGCGTCACGGTAACGGCGACGTACACCCGGCTGTCCGAGGTCGAGAACCCGCTCGCCGACCTGTTCGCGAGCATTCCGAGGCCGGGCGGACAGTCTGCCGACGAGCCCTACAACGCGGTGAACACGTACGCGCTCACGGCCAACCTCGCCGTGCCCATCTCGGATTACGTGCTCCGCCTCTCGCAGGGGTATGCATCGGCTTCGCACGCGGAGAGCGCGAAGAAGCTCGAGCTGCAGGCGGAGACGCTGCAGGCCGCGTCCGACGCGAAGCTCGCGTTCTTCAACTGGGTCCGCGTGAAGGGGCAGGTCGTCGTCGCAGGCGAGGCCGTGGCCCAGGCCAGGGCCCACGTCGAGGACGCGCGCCGCATCTTCGAGGTGGGGCTGCTCTCGCGGGCCGACGTGCTCCGGCTCGAGGCCCAGGTGGCCGGCGCGGAGCAGGTGCTCATCGAGGCCCAGGCCGCGCTCCTGGTCGCGGACGACCAGATCCGGATCGCGCTCGGGGCGGCGCAGGACAGGCCGCTCGCCCTCGGGATCGACGTGATGGGCAGCGCGCCCGCGAAGCCGCCCGCCGAGGCGCTCCCGGCGCTGTTCCAGGAGGCGCTCCAGAAGCGCCTCGAGATCCGCGCCCTTGACGAGACGCAGTACTCGCTCGAGAAGGTCGAGGCGGTCACGCGGGCCGGCTACTTCCCGCGCGTGGACGCGTTCGCCGACCTCACCTACGCGAACCCCAACCAGCGCATCTTTCCGTCGCAGAACCAGTTCGACATGACGTGGGCCGCCGGCGTTCGCGCCACCTGGTTGCTCAACGACGTCTTCACCACCGCGGCCGCCTCCGCGGAGGCGAACGCCCGCACCGCGCAGGTCGCCGAGCAGAAGGCCGCGCTGCGCGACGCCCTCCGGCTCGAGGTGGCGTCCGCCTACGCCGAGCTGGGCAAGTCGGCGAGCAGCATCGAGTCCGCCGAGCGCCAGCTCGCAGCGGCCGCGGAGTCGATGCGCGTCCGGTCCGAGCTGTTCCGGGCGGGACGGGCCACGAGCGTCGACGTGGTCGACGCGGAGACCGAGGTCACGCGCGCGCGGCTGCAGCAGCTCAACGCGCGCGTGGGGACGCTCGTCGCGAAGACGCGGCTGGACCACGCGGTCGGGCGCGATGCGAACAACGTGAAATGAGCGGGCCGCGCGCGTCGTCTTCGCTTGCGCGGCCCTGCTGGCCGGAGTAGGGAAGGCGTGCGCCGCTGCAGCGCGGGTTCCTGCGGCGCTCTCGCGGGCATCGCCCGCACCATCCTCACCGGCCGAGGTAGCGCGTCCATGGTGCGCGCCCGGTCCGCCCGTCATGACGGAGCTTGCGCTCATCCTCAGCGGCGGCCTGATCGGGCTCGCCTTTGCGGCCTACCTCGCTCGTTGGGTCATCGCGCGACCCGCGGTCGAGCCCGAGATGCAGCGCGTGGCCGCGCTCATCCAGGGGGTCGCCGAGGCGTATTTTCGCCGCCAGAGCAGCGTGATCGCCGCGGTCTCCGCGATGCTCGGGGGCGCCATCTTCCTCGCGTACGGCCTCCTCCGGCGCGCGGGGGAGAACAACCCGGTGCCGGCGCTGGAGCTCGGGGTGTGGCTCACGCTCTCGTTCGCGGTCGGGGCGGCCAGCGCCGTCGCGACGGGCCGGGTCGCGACCTGGATCGCGCCGCGCACCAGCGTTCGCGCGGCGAGCGGCGCCCGCCGCTCGCTCGACCTCGCCCTCCAGATCGCGCTCCGCGGCGGGGCCGTTTCGGGGCTCTTCGTCGCGAGCACGAGCCTGCTCGGCCTCGGTGGCCTGTTCGCCGCGGTCCTCGCGTTCCGGGGCGGCTTCGGGGCCGAGCCGGCCGAGGCGCTCGCGCTCGCGCCGACCATCCCCTGGGTCATCGCCGGCTACCCCCTCGGCGCCTCCTTCGCCGCCCTGATGGCGCAGCTCGGCGGCGGCACGTTCTCCAAGGCGGCCGACGTCGGCGCGGACCTCGCGGGCGCGGAGGTCGGGCTCGACGAGGACGACCTGCAGAACCCTGCGACGATCGTCGACCTGGCGGGCGACATGGTTGGCGACTGCGCCGGGCGCGCGGCCGGCGTGTTCGCCTCGACCGTCACGGAGAACGCGGGCGCCATGGTGGTCGGCGCCATGCTCTTCCGCAACAACGCCGGGCTCCCGAGCGCCCTCGCGGTCGTGCTCTTCCCGCTGGTCAGCCGCGCCTTCGGCCTCATCGCGACGCTCTTCGGCGTGATGGTCGTCAAGACCGACGACCGGGAGGACGCCTTCAACGCCCTCGTCCGCGGGCTCTACGTCACGGCCATCCTGCACGCCGTCGGCATCGCCGGCGCCGCCAAGTGGCTGCTCGGCGCCCACTGGGTCGTCTTCTTCGCGTGCGGCGTCATCGGCATCGTCACGGGCGTGTGCGTGCTGCACGTCACGCAGTACTACACCGAGCAGCGGCATCGCCCGGTGCGCGAGCTCGCCGAGGCGGCGCGCAGCGGCTCCGCGATGGCGGTGCTGCGCGGGCTCGCCATCGGCCTTGAGAGCTCGGTGCTTCCGCTCCTGGTCGTCGTCGGCGCGACCTTCGGCTCCTACCTGCTCGGCGCCCGCTCCGGGCTCGCCGGGGGAGGCCTGTTCGGCACCGCGGTCGCCACCATGGGGATGCTGGGCACCGCCGGGTACGTCATGGCCATGGACGCGTTCGGCCCCATCGTGGACAACGCCGGCGGCATCGTCGCCGTGACGGTCGCCCGCGAGCGGCCGGACGTGCGAGGTCGGACCCTCGTGCTGGACGCGGTCGGCAACACGACCAAGGCGCTCACGAAGGCGTACACGGCCGGGGTAGCAGCGCTCGCCTCGCTGCTCCTGGTGGCCGGCTACCTCGACGAGTCCCGCCGGCGCGCGCTGGCGTCGAGCGCGCCGGGCAGCGGCGAGACGGCTTCCATGGTCGTACGCCTCGACCGGCCCGAGGTCTACCTCGGCGCGCTGGTAGGGATCCTGCTTGTCTTCTGGCTGGCGGGCCGCTGTATCCGCAACGTGCTCCAGGCCGGCCGCCGCGTCCTCGACGAGGTGCGGCGCCAGGCACGGGCTCGCCCGCCTGGCTTCGTCGGCGACCACGAGCCCTGCGTCGAGATGGTCTCTCAGGCCGCGCTACGCCACATGATCGCGCCAGCCCTGGTGTCGGCGGCGGTGCCCGTCGTCGTGGGACTTGCCTTGCGCTTTGCAAGGACGGAAGATAATCCTCTGGTCGCGGCGGATTCAGTCGCGGCCCTGATCATGGCCGCGACGGTCGCAGGCGTCCTCGGGTCGCTCTTCTTGGGGAATACCGGGGCGATCTGGGACAATGCGAGGCAGTACATCGCGACCGGCGCGCACGGCGGGCGCTACCTTGTCGACGAGACCGGGGCGCGAGCGGACAACCCCACCTACGGCGCCGCCGTCGTTGGCGACACGATCGGCGATCCCCTCAAGGATGTGGCCGGTCCCGCGATCCATGTGCTCATCAAGATGCTTCCCGCCGTGACCATCGTGTTCTTGCCGTTCTTCATCTGATGCCGGTTCTTCATCCAGCGGGATCCGCCAGCGGTCCCGTCCACCCGACCCCTCCCGGCGAATTGCCGCCGCACCTGGATCCCGAGCCCACGACGTGCCGCCTCCGATCTCCGACGCACTCTCAACCCTCAGCGATCGTGGCCTGCGAAGGCTCCTTGGCGCCCGCACCTTCCTCCGCGGGCTGGAGTACTTCCGCCGCCGTGTCGTCGAGGACATCTCCATCCACGAGACGATGGCGAGCGGCACCGTCCGCGCCGCCGACTCCGAGCCGTATCCGGTCAAGGTGGAGCTCTCGCCCGATGGCATCCAGTCCCAGTGCTCCTGCCCGGCATTCCAGAAGGCCGGACAGCATTGCAAGCACGTCGCGGCGCTGCTCATCAGCATCCGCGACCAGGCTCGCGGCGCGCAGCCCCGGCGCGAGCCGCCGATCCCGGCCCTCGTCCCGCAGACCGCCCACGCCGGCGGTGACGCCCTGAAGCGCGTGCGCCGTCGTGACCGCCGCGGGCGGCTGGCGATCACGCCGCCGGTTCCTGTCTCCACCGTCGTCGGGAACCACGGGCCGCCGGGCTCCGCCGTCGCCGCCTTCACGGCGCCGGTCCTGGACGCCACGGCCAAGCAGACCGGGATCGGCGCCTGGCTCCCGCCCGAGGGGGTCTCCGGCGCCCGCCGCGTCGAGTTCCGCCTCCACGTGCGGCAGGGCGCGCTGACCGTCACCGTGCTCGACGCCGAGGCGCGCGTCCCGGTGCTGCCCTCCGCGGCGCTCGCCTGGCAGGCGCTCTACCCGACGCCCGATCGCGACGCGCTCCGTCTGCTCGCCCGGTTCGAGAGCGGCAACCCGCGCCACCCTGCCGTCGACATCCGCGGCGAGGACGTGGCCGAGCTGCTCCCGCTGCTGGAAGGCCAGCGCGTGCTCCTCGAGCCGGCGCTGATGCAGCTGCGCTTCGGCGAGGACAGCCTGCGGCCGCGCTTCGATCTCGAGACCGTCGGCGGCGACACCATCATCGTGAAGGCGAGCTTCGAGCGGGGGAACGACAAGCGCCGCTTCTCTCTCCTTCAGGGCGGGTGGTTCGAGGGCTGGCCGGGCTGGCACATCGACACGCAGGAGGGGATCGCGCGCCGCATCGACAAGCGCGTCTCCGCCGCGGCGATGCGCCGCCTGCTCCGCTCGCCGACCATCGGCGAGCCGATGAGCGAGCTGCCCCGCATCATCATGCAGGGGCTGCCCAAGATCGCGCTCGAGGTCGGCGCGGAGCTGCCCGATCTGAACCAGATCGCCGAGGTCGTCGACCTCGTGCCCACGTTCCGCATGCGCGCGGGCGGCTCGCTGATCGAGGCGCGCGTCACGCTGTTCGCCGCCTACGGCGACGCGGAGGTCGCCGTGCGCGCCGACGGCATCTCTCCCCCGGTGCTCGTGCAGCCGCCCGAGGAGGGGATGAAGCGCGCCCGCTGTATCCGCGTGGACATCGCCGCGCAGCAGGACGCGGCGGGGAAGCTGCTCGCGCTCGGGCTCAAGCCCGACGAGACCGGCCAGGGCTTCCTCGCGAACGGCGACCAGGCGCTCACCTTCTGGACCGAGGGCCTCGCCGAGCTCCCCGACGACTGGGATCTCTTCGTCCCGGAGGATCTCGTCGACACGCAGGTGCGCAGCAAGCCGATCGGCATGTTCGCGAAGGTCACCTCGGGGATGGACTGGCTGAACGTCAAGGTCAGCTTCGAGAGCGAGGGGGTCGACGTCGATCGCGACGAGCTGCGCCGCTGTCTCGCCGAGGGCAAGCGCTACGTCCGCCTCGAGGACGGCTCGTTCGCCGCGTTCGACCCCGACGCCGTCCGCGCGATGCTCGATCGCGAGATCGAGCTGATGACGACCGCGGGCAAGAACGGCCGGCTGCCGCTGGCGCAGGCCGGGCGGGTGCACGAGCTGCTCCAGCACGCGAGCGGCTCGAGCGTGACCGCCTCCGCGCGCGAGCTCTTCTACAAGCTCAGCAACATCGACGACATCGGCAGCACCAAGCGGCCCCGGAACCTGAAGGCGACGCTGCGTCCCTACCAGGAGGCCGGCCTGTCATGGCTCAAGTTCATCCATGACATCGGCTCGGGCGGCGTGCTCGCCGACGACATGGGCCTCGGCAAGACGGTCCAGACGATCGCCCTCCTGCTCGCCGTCAAGCAGGAGGAGAAGCACATGCGCGCGTTGATCGTCGCCCCGACGAGCGTCGTGACGAACTGGGAGCGCGAGCTCGCCCGGTTCTCGCCCTCGCTCTCGGTCGCCCTCTGGCACGGCGCCGACCGCAAGGACCAGATCGACGAGGTGAAGGCCGCCGAGGTGGTCATCACGAGCTACGCGCTCCTCCGTCGCGACGAGGACTTCCTCGCGCAGCTCGACCTGAGCTACGCCATCCTCGACGAGGCGCAGCACATCAAGAACCCGATGAGCGCCACCGCCGCCGCGGCCAAGCGGCTCCGCGCGAAGCGCCGGCTCGCCCTCACCGGCACGCCCATCGAGAACCGGCTGTCGGAGATCTGGTCGATCTTCGACTTCGTCTCGCCGGGCTTGCTCGGCTCGCTCGACAAGTTCGAGGCCCGCTTCTCGCGGCCGATCGAGGCGGGCGACTACAAGACCGCGCAGCGGCTCCGCGCCGTGATCCATCCGTTCATCCTGCGGCGCACGAAGCAGGAGGTCGCCAAGGACCTGCCGGAGAAGATCGAGATGGACCAGATCTGCGATCTCACCGGCGAGCAGCGGGCGCTCTACATGCAGGTCGCGCGCGAGGTGCGGGCGCAGGTCCTCGGCGAGGTCGAGCGCGTCGGGCTCGCGAAGAGCCAGCTGCAGATCCTCGCCGGCCTCACTCGCCTCCGGCAGGCGGCCTGCGACCCGCGGCTGCTCGGCTTGCCGCGCGAGTTCGGCGACGACGACTCGGGCAAGCTCGTCGCGGTGCGCGAGCTCATCTCGAACGCGGTGGAGGGCGGGCACAAGGTCCTCGTCTTCAGCCAGTTCGTGATGATGCTGAGGCTCATCGAGAAGGCGATGAAGGAGGACGGCGTCACCTACGAGTACCTCGACGGCTCCACGAAGGATCGGGCGGAGCGCGTCGAGCGCTTCCAGAGCGATCCGAGCGTGCCGGTCTTCCTCATCAGCCTCAAGGCGGGCGGCACCGGCCTGAACCTGACGGCGGCCGACACGGTGATCCACTTCGATCCGTGGTGGAACCCCGCCGTCGAGCAGCAGGCCACCGACCGCGCCCACCGCATCGGGCAGACGAAGGTGGTCACCGCCTACCGGCTCATCGCCGCGGGCACGATCGAGGAGAAGATCCTGCTGCTCAAGGACAAGAAGCGTCAGCTCGTCGCCTCCGTCCTCAGCGAGGACGCCGGCGGCGCCAAGAAGCTCACCAAGGCCGACCTGGAAGAGCTGTTCGCTGTGGACTGAAGGACGGCCGACGGCGCGCTGGGGGGGGAGCGCGCCACGGCCGACGGCGCGCTGGGGGGAAGCGCGCCACGGCCGACGGCGCGCTGGGGGGGAGCGCGCCCGTCGTCGGAGGTCCACGCTGATCGAGCTGAGGCGCGCGCCACGCCGCAGCGAACGCCGGACGGCGGCGGGCGCCGGTGTTCGGAGCGCGGTGCGGCGTAGGGTCAGGTGGGCGGCCACGGTGGGTGGCCCGTGAAGCAGGGCAGGGGAGGGGCGGCTCGTGCTTTCTGCCGCCGCCGGGGGGGAGGCGGCTACTGCTTGGTGCCGCCGCTCAGGACCATCAGGTGGTACTTGCCGAACTCGCTCTGCCCGAGGGTGAACAGGACCTCGATCAGCAGGCGGTACGGCGTGGTCGCGTCGGCCACGATGATCGCCTCCGACGACGACGGATCGAGCCCCTTCGCGGCGCGGATGGCCTTGTCCGTCTCGCGCGCGTGAGAGAGCGCGTTCGCGAGCGGCACGATGTAGAGGTCATTCGGCCCGCTGCGCTTGTACTTCGCGTCGACGCCGGACTGGGCGAGCTGCTCGCGGTTGGGCAGCACGACGATCGGGGTCGGATCCTCGCCCACCAGGATCTGCGACTTCGAGACGATGACGACCACGCCCTCCTGCGAGGGCTCGGCCTGCATCACCGACTTCGGCAGGGTGAGGTCCTTGGACTGCGGGATGGATGCCGCCGACGATCCCACGCTCTTCAGCAAGAAGACGAGGATGATCGTCATCAGGTCGAGCATCGCGGTGATGTTCAGGAAGTCGATCTCGGGATCCCGCCGGTTCCGGCGGATCGCCTTCCTGAGGGCCGCCTTGTAGCGGACGATGCTCGCCTTCGGCTGCGGCGTACGGGGCGGGTCGGCGCTCATCGGGCCACTCCGAAGTGGACCTCCGGGAACAGCGCCTCCCCGTCGACGCTCCTCAGCGCGTCCATCACGTCGATGATCGTCTTGTAGTCGATGCCCGGGTTCGCCGTGATCGTCACCTGCGTCTCCTCGTTGAACTCGGGGCGGGCGTTCTTGAGGCGCTTCGCGCACGCCGTGAGGGCGGGATAGTCATAGCTGTCGTTCGTCTTCGGCACCGTGACGCCGCTGCCCACGTCCTGACAGCCCGTCGCGATGTTGCCGCTCGATGTCTTCAGCGAGATCCCCTGGCTGGTGATGAACGCGGAGAGGTTCAGCGCCTTGCTGGAGAGCTCGCTGCGCACCTTGCCCCCGCCGATGGACGGCGGCGTCGTGTCGATCGACGACACGAATGTCACCGAGACGCTGGCGAGCACGAAGATGAGGATGTTCGTGATGATGTCGAGGTACGGAACGACATTGAGCTCGCCGGCCTCCTCCCCGGCTTCGGGCTCCTTGGGCTGCGAGAGGCGCCGGATCTTGGATCGCTGCGCCGAGCTGAGCGGGACGTCTTGCGGGGCCGCCATGGGCTAGTAGCCAGGCTTGCTGCTGATCGTGAGCAGGTTGAAGACGCGCTCCGTGGTCGCCTCAAGATCGTGCTGGATGTTCTTGGAGCGGGTGTGGAGCAGGACGTGCGCGATCATGCACACGACGGCGATCGCGAGGCCGAACGCCGTGTTGTACATGGCCTCCGCGATGCCGTTCGAGAGCATCCGCTGCTTGTCGGCCTGCGAGAGGCCCTGGGCGGCGATCGAGGCGAACGTGTTGATGAGGCCGGAGACCGTGCCGATGAGGCCGATGAGCGTCGCGATGTTCGCGAGCGACCAGAGCGCGCCGATGCGCTTCTCCACGGCGGGCTTGAGCTCCGACAGCTTCTCGCTGAGGGCGGCGTCGATCTCGTCGGCGCCCTTGTTCGCGTGGGTGAGGCCGGCCTTCACGAGCTGCAGGATGGGGTAATCGCTGGCGTCGCAGAGCTTGATGGCGCGGTCGATGTTGCCGGCCGCCACCAGCTTCTTGACCTGCGCGAAGAACTCCTTGGAGTTCACGCGGTAGCGTCCCAGCTGGAACGCGGTTCGCTCGATGATGATCGTCACCACGACCGCCGAGACGACCAGGTTCGCGATCAGGAAGGTCGGATTGTGCTTGATGGCCTCCCACATCCCACCTTCGCCACCACCCTCGGCCGCCAACATCAGCAGATGACGCATCCTCGCAGTCCCTTTCTCAGCGTCGTCAGAAGCCCGACAATCTCTAGGCGCGGCGACTATAACTGCCGCCCGATCCCGTGTGCAAGCTCGGCGATGCAGCAGGGACCAGCGGCGAGAGGCCAGGATCCGCGAAAATCCCGGCAAAAAATCAGCGTGCGCTCCGCGACGAGCCCGCGCCGTCGGCGGCCGAGCGTACGGAGCGCCCTGAATCGGACCGATCCCCCTGGCCACACCGTCGCGCTCCAGCACCCCCGCGTCCGCTCGCCTGCCGAGGTCCGAGCGCTCGATGGTCGGGTGATGCGTCGGGTGATGCTGCTCGCACTGCCGCAGTGCGCTGTCGTGTCCGCGCCCCCTGACCGCGGCGCCGCGTCCCCCGAGGTCCGCGGGCTCTGCTGTCGGCCCGCCCGCTTCGCTCCCGCCGGATCGTGTCATAACCCTGCGATTGTTGTAAAGTTTTGCCCGCATCAGAGCGCTCAGGTGTGGCCAAATCTCTCTTGACGGCGCCGGGTCTCAATCGCGAAGATGCGCGAGTCCCCCGGGCGCAGCGGCGTATCTCGCCCACGAAAAGGCGGCGCGACTTGCGGTAAACGGGGGGGAGCCGCGCCTCGGGCCACGAAGCGGCCCTGGCGTGACGACGTGAAGTCAGTCTTGGACGACAGGTGAGAGAGCTGGGGCGGCGCCGGGCGCCGGCGCCAGGAGAGACGATCAGGACTCTTGCAGAGGTCAGCGCCGCTCGGTTAGCGTCCCGTGGGCATCTCGCCAGAGAGCGACAGGAGCACGCCGTCCACGGCCAGCGCCGCCAAGCGAAAAAGGCCTCTCATCCGTTGTTACGTGTGAGCGAAAGACTGCCGCCCCTCGGCAACACGAGTCTGACAAAGGGAACCGATCGAGTTGCGCGCAACCTCATCCCGGGGACGCGAGGCGAACTGGAGGACAGAAGCAATGCACGGAGCGTATGAAGCTTTCAAAGAGGGTGGGTGGGGTATGTGGCCCATCCTGTTCTGGTCGATCCTCACGATCGGCATCATTGTCGAGCGCGCCCTCTACCTGTTCGGCTCGTCGATCAACAAGGACGTCTTCCTCGCCACCATGCAGAAGTGCATCCTGGCGGGCGACGTCGCCAAGGCTGTGAAGATGTGTTCCGCGGCGAACGCGCCGCTCGCGCGCATCGTCCAGGCCGGCCTCGTCAAGGTGAACCGCCCCGACGAGGAGGTCCAGGCGGCCATGGATGAGGCGGCTCTCCGCGAGCTGCCGAAGATCTCGGCGCGCACCTCGTACCTCGCGCTGCTCGCGAACCTCGCGATGCTCTCCGGCCTGCTCGGGACGGTGACGGGCCTCATCAAGTCCTTCGGCTCCGTCGCCGGCGAGTCCGTCGACCCGAGCCAGAAGGCTCGCGTGCTCGCCCTCGGCATCTCCGAGGCCATGAACTGCACCGCCTTCGGCCTCGGCGTGGCCATCATCGGCCTCATCGGCTTCGCCGTGCTGAACGGCAAGACGCAGCACATCGAGGACGACATCAACGAGGCATCGGTGCAGATCCTCAACCTCGTCGTCGCGAACCGCCAGAAGGTGAATGTCGCAGCAGTGGGTCAGGCGGCGGCCTGATGGTCCTCGGCGGGCCCGGGTCGTCGAGCGCCCCTCGCGTGCGCTTCCACCTGGGCCCGCTCTCTCGCCTCGAAGCCCCGGACGGCGGCTCGCGCCGCCGGGGCCCCGGGAACTTCGGAAGAACGACGAAGTCAGACCCAGCATGGTGCCCCACCGCGAGCTGCGGGCAGGGCGTTCCCCGGAACAACTTGGATAGGTGAGCTCCGGCTCACGTTGGGAAGGCAATATGGGCGGCGTAGACGTCGGCGACGGTGGTGGCAAGAAGCGGTCGACGAACAGCGATATCAACATGATCCCGTTCATCGACCTGCTGATGGTCACGATTGCATTCCTGTTGATCACGGCGGTCTGGGTCACCAATTCGCGCATGAACGCGGACGCCCAGGTCCCTGGCCCTCCGGATCCGAACAAGGAGCTCACGCCGCAGACGCCGGAGAAGGTGCTGAACCTTCACATCGGCGAGAGCGAGTTCGGGCTCGTGTGGAAGCAGGGCGCGACGGTGGTCAACGAGGTCAAGGTGAACAAGGCGCCGGTCGAGCTCGGCGACCCGTCCTCGAAGATCATCCGCTACCCCGAGCTGGCGAAGCGGATCGAGGAGGAGTGGAAGACCCACGGCGGCCACCGCGACCCGAGCGACAAGAAGCTCGACCAGGCCATCCTCCACACGGACAACCGCACGCCGTTCAAGGAGATCGTCGCGGTGCTCGACGCGCTCTACGCGCCGAAGCGCGAGATGAGGCTGCCCGACGGGAACAAGCAGGTCCCCGTGTTCAACATGACGTTCTCGGTCCGCTGAGGCAGGAGCGCGCACATGGATAGGTTCAACCCGAAGCATCACAAGAACCCCCACGCTCACGTGATCCACCAGCCGGGCCGCCGGCTGATGAAGGGCGTCCCGCTGCGGTTCGTGTGGAACAAGGTGTCCGGGCACGGCGCCCGCAGCCCGAACGCGGGGCTCAACCTCGTGAGCTTCATCGACTTCCTCGTCGTGACCGTGATCTTCCTCCTGATGTCCTTCTCGGCGTCGGGCGAGATCGCCGTCGACAAGAACGTCAAGCTCCCGAAGGCGGAGAACGTCGAAGACGTCATCGACGCGCCGATGGTCGCCGTGAACGGCAACCAGATCCTCGTCGACGGCAACCTGGCCGGGTCGACCCGCGCGATCGAGGAGCTCGGGCGCATGCAGAAGATCGACGAGCTCTTCAACCTGCTCAAGAACAAGCGCGAGCTGTGGAAGCAGGTGCAGCCGAACAAGCCGTTCCCGGGCGTGTGCATCCTCCAGGTCGATCAGAACGTGCCCGCGCTTGTCGTGAAGAGCGTGTTCCAGACCGCGGCGTTCGCCGGTTACCCGAACGTCAGCTTCATGGTCAGCAAGCTCCCGAAGTCGAATTGACCCTCGCTTCTTGACCTAATCGAGCAGAGTAAGGATGGGGCGCGCTGGGCGGTGCCTGGCGGCCCCGGTCACCATCGAACGTGGTGGCTCCGGCGGCGCGATCGGCGCAGCCTTCCCCTCCGCGCGGCTCGCGCGGAGGAGGCTGCCCTGCCGGCGTGCTCGGCCGGTGCCTCCTGCGTGGAGCCTCTCCTATGTCCTCTGAACAGCCGCCCCGCGAACGCGGCTTGCCGTCGGTCTACAAGGCGCGGGAGGCGCGCACCAAGATGCGCTGGCCCCCGGCGAAGTTCTGGGGTTACACGGCGCTCGTCCTCGCGGTCTCGGCCATCCTGCACTGGAAGTGGTCCCAGGGGCAGATGGAGAGCGCTCGCCAGAAGCTGATGGCGCGCCAGCGCGCCGTCGCCGTGGAGCTCGGCCCGCGCTGGATCCCGATGCGCGAGCGCGTCGAGGGCTGGACCCTCGAGCTGTCGCGGGGCGCGGGGCCCGAGCTCGTGGATCGCGAGGCGCTCAAGGCGTGGAATTTCCGTGAGCTTGCGGGGATTTACCTGCGGCTCCGGGTGGACGAGGCGACGAGCGTCGAGGCCATCCGGAAGAACGCGCAGCAGTCGCTCCGCGACGCGTTCACCGCGTGCCTCCTGCGGGTGCCGAACCCGAACCCGCTGGCGGGCGCGGAGTGCAAGCGCACGCGGGATTGCCCCGCTGGCGAGTACTGCAACGAGGCCGAGCGCTGCTCCCGGCCCGCGCAGCCGTTCAACCTGCGCGTCGCCTACCGGACGATGCACGTCCTCTCGGACGAGTGGGTGCGCGACGCGCAGGACGCCTCGAGCGAGCTCCGCCTGCGGCTCCTGGAGTCCAGCTTCGACGACACGATGCGGGACGACGTGCCGCTCGCGGCGGAGCTCCTCACGCGGGCGCAGTATTACCTGCTCGTGCTCGACGAGCCTGTCGAGGGCGCGACGACCACCGAGGCGCTGCTCGGGACGCCGCACATGGCGCGGGTCGGGGTCTGGCGGCTGTCGGACGGCAAGCCCATCCTGCGGGTGCGCCGGGAAGCGAGCGGCAACCTCATCGGCGGAACGCCCTCCGTCGAGGGGGGAGTGCTCGAGGCGCGGCAGCGCCAGGCGAACAGCTGCGCGCTGGCGCTCTCCGTCCGCGAGGCGATGGGCGACACGACCGCGGCCGTCGCCGAGCCGCAGTGAGGACGCGCAGCGGCGCGGCGTGAGCGTCGCGGGGCAGCGCGCGCGCGCACGCATCGAGGCGCGGCGCGCTCGCCGCGCGTCACCGAGCAGCGCGCGCGGCAAGGCGCGGCGCGCTCGCCGCGCATCGCGGGGCAGCGCGCGCAGCAAGGTGCGGTGCGCTCGCCGCGCATTGCGAGGCAGCGCTGTGCAAGGTCAGCGCGCGCTGCACGTGAAGTCCCGCGCGACGATGTGGACGTCCGTGAGGTTGTGACCGGTCGGCCCCGTCTCGACGCGCGTGCCGAGGGCGCGGTGAACGGCGGCGTCGTCGAAGCGCGCGAGCGCCGCGTCGATCGTGCGGTCGTCCATCGCGGTCGCTGCCGCGCTGGCAACCACGGCGCCCCCGGCGCCGGAGCTGCCGTCGGCGCCGTCGGACGCCGCGCAGAGGAGCGCGACGTCCGGCGGCAAGCCGCGCAGGGCGGCGAGCGCAATCCAGCCCGCGCGACCGCCGGCGCCGCGCTGGGCCGGCAGCGAGAGCGTCGGCTCGCACGGGATCACAGCCGCTTCACCCGGGGCGAGGCGGCGCGCGAGCGCGAGGCGGCGCTCCACCATCGCGCGCGCGTCGCCGTCCTCGGCCGGGGCGGCGACGGCCCGGAGCCCTGTCCGGGCAGCGAGGGCGGCCGCCACGCGCTCGGCGAGACGGTCTGGATCTGCGAGCATGCGCGCTCCCAGGAGCGGCGCGTCCGCTGGCTTCAGCGACTCGCTGAGCGCGGGCGCGAGCCGTGAGAGCTGCGGCGCCCAGCGCTCGAGCGCGGCGAGCGCCTCCTCCACGCGCGTCGGATCAGGGACGGTGGGGCCCGAGCTGATGTCGTGCGGGAGCCCGCGCACGACGTCGCTCATGAGCAGCGTCAGCACGCGCGCGGGGGCCGCCGCCGCCGCGAGCCGCCCGCCCTTGATCCGCGACAGGTGGCGCCGGACGAGGTTGACCTCCTGGATCGGGGCGCCCCCCTCGAGGAGCGCCGCCACGAGGGCCTGCTTCTCCGCGAGGGACACGCCCGCAGGCGGCGCCGCGAGGAGGGCGGAGGCGCCGCCGGAGATGAGCGCGAGCAGGAGGTCGCCGGGCCCGAGCGCTGCGGCGACGGCGAGCGCGGCCTCGGCCGCATCCACGCTGCGCGCGTCGGGGATCGGGTGCGCCGCGCGCATCACGCGCAGCGGGCGCAGCGCGGCCTCCTCTGGGTCCACCAGCGCGCTCGGCTGATCGCGGGCGGGGACCGCGGGCGTGGCGACGGTGACGGCGAGCCCTCCGGCGACCCTGTCCCCCCAGCTGCGGAGCGCGCCCCTCGCCATCCCGAGCGCCGCCTTGCCCGCCGCGACAACGAACACGCGACCGCCGGGCGCTGCGACCTCGGCGTCGAGCGCGCGCTCGACGAGCCCTGCAGGATCGAGCTCCGCGAGCCCGTCGCGGAGCGCCGTGACGAGCGCCGCGCGCAGCCCGTCGAGCGCCGCGCTCAAGGGCCCCTCGCGCCCGCCGCGCTGCCCGTCGCCGCCACCTGCGCGGGGGCGCGGCCTCGCGCGAAGGAGCGATCGCCCGCGTCGACGAGGTGCACCTCGAGGACGTGGTGCCAGCTCAGCGTGACCGACAGGAGCGCCCGCTGCGCGTCGCGCAGGCCCTCGGCGCCCGCGAGCTCCGGCCCGCGCCAGCGGAGCGCGCCCCGCAGGCCGAGGAACGGGCCCGTCGCGCGCCCCAGGAGCGGCACGTCGAGCGACAGCGAGAGCTCCAGCCCCGGCTCCGGCCCGACGCCGGCGCCAGGCGGCGCCTCCCAGAAAGAGCCGACGCCGAGCGCGACGGAGTCGATGAAGAGGTCGAGCCACGGCGGACCGCGCTCCAGGTCGCTCGCGTACCTGGCGAGGAAGAGCGGCTGGAGGAAGACGCCGCCCGCGATCGAGCGCGCGACGGGCGAGCCGTCCGCGCCGAGCGCGTCGGTGTAGTGCGCGTACAGCCCGGCGGTCTCGAGGTAAACGGCGGCGCCGCGCGCGCAGAGCGCCGGGCCGCCCGCCGCGAACGAAGCGCCCGCGCCGGCGCGCAGCTCGAGGTCGCCGTCGAGACGGCCGTAGGCGCCGTCGTTCTCCGCGCGCGCCGTCGACGTCACCGCGAGCGCCGCGAGCGCCGCGGCGCCGGCGAGCGCGGCGCCGCGGGCACGGCGCTCGCGCGCGGGCTCGAACGAGCCCCGGGGGGCCTTGTTCCAGGTGGTCATCAGCGAATCAGCGCCTCCCGCACCGCGTCCCGCAGCTCGGGCGCGAAGAGGATCCGGATGCGCGTCATCGTCTCGTTGCGCAGCCGGTCCAGCAAGAAGGACACCTCGGCGGGGCGCCGCGGGCGTCCTCTCGGATAAACGACCAGGAGCGACTCGTCCTCGGCGTAGGGCGTGTCCTCGGCGACGTCGACGCCGACGTACACATCCGGGTCGAGCCCCGCGCTTTGCGCGATCCCGCGCACCGTATCCAGCGCTTCCGCGCGCCGCGCGTCTCGCTCGACGAGCCCCTCTCCGGGCTCGGGGAACAGCTCGAGCGCCTTGAAGAGCGAGCGCACGCGCAGGCGGCGGGCGAGATCGGCCAGCACGGGATCCGGCGCCGCCTCCCACGCGTGGATCGCCCCGAGCAGGACCTGATCGTCGAGCTCCATGTACTGCCCGAGCGTGGGCATCTCGCCGCAGGCCATCGCGGCGACGGCGGCGGGCACCTCGGGGATGCGGTCGCCCGCGGCCAGCCGGGTCACGACGCGCCGGAGGATGGCGCCGATCATCCACTCCGCGCTCCGCGTGGTCTTGTGAAAATAGACCTGCTGGAACATGAAGTAGCGCGCGAGCAAGAACGACTCGATCGCGCTCATCCCCTTGGTCCCGTCGATGGCGAGCGAGGGCGCAGGCGGGGCAGACGCGGCGCCGCCGCCGGGCAGCTCCACCTGGACGTCGCTGAACCGGAGGCTGCGCAGCAGCCATGGCAGGTCGTACTCGCCGTACCGGACGCCGGTCGCGTGCGCGTCGCGCAGCAGGTAGTCGCAGCGATCGACGTCGAAGGTCCCGCTCACCGCCTTGGCGAGGTAAGGCAGCTCGTGCCGTCCGCCGATGAGGTCGGCGACCCGCTGGGGCAGGTAGGGGTCCTGTCGTACGAGCACTTGGTGCACGTCCGAGGAGGGGTCGAGCAGGATGCGCTCGGTCCAGCGCTCGTGGTGGATCGCGCCCGGCATCGCTTCCTCGAAGAGGTGCGAGAGCGGGCCGTGGCCGAGATCGTGCAGGAACGCTGCGGCGATCGCGTCGCGCGCGCGGTCGCTGGTGACTCTCTGCCAGAACGGGAGGTCGCGGTCGATCTGACGGAGCCTCGCGATCAGGAGGCGCATCACGTGCGCGGCGCCGAGCGCGTGCGCGAAGCGGGTGTGCTCGGCGCCCGGGAAGGCGAGCGACGTCAGCCCGAGCTGACGGATCCGCCGCAGCCTCTGCACCTCGCGGGCGCCGAGCAGGCGCGGAACTATCGCCGCCTCGCCGCTCTCGAACTCGATGAGGCCGTGGACCGGGTCGCGCAGGATCAAAACAGGTCTCCGCGCGACTTCATGGGCCCGGCGGGCGCCGGGTCACTCAGGAGTCGCCTGATGATATCGAGCCACGCGCGTGCATGCGTGGTGGAGGGCTCGACGCTTCGGGCGTGCGGTGTAGTGCACAGCATGGTGCGCCTCGAACAGGGGCGGGGAGTCAAGGACAGGAAAACGAGGAGGTGTGCGACGTTCCCACGCGAGCGTACGGGAAGGCAAGCGCGGCTCGTCACGGAGCTTCTCTCGTGAGCGTTCCGGCGCCCCGGTCGACGACACCTGCCAGCGAGGACGACGCGCGCGCGACACGGCAGCGCCGCGACGCGCGACGGGAGCCCCGCCGCGCGAGCGGGCACGCCGGAGCGGAGTCTCGCGGTGAACGTCGCGTGGCAAATGTCGAACGCCTACCGCAAAGACGTGTCGTCCAGCGCGTCGTCCAGCGCGTCGGACGACCGGCGCTGGGCGACGCGTCATCCGCGCCTCCCGCGCCGCATCACCGCGAACGTGCCGACGCAGGCGAGCCATGCCGGTGCATGGCGAGCGCGTGCGTGCGCGTGCGTGCGCCTGCGCGTCGTGTGGCCGAGTGGCCGAGTGGCCGAGGGGGGCGCGTGGCGCGTGGCGCGCGCACGGAAGCACGCACGGAGCGCGCAGCGAGCAACGCGAGCAGCGCGAGTGGGCCAATGAAGAAGACACGTCGATACAGCGAGGTGCAGGCGAAGCGTCGCGATGGCCGTGAACGAAAATGAGAACGGAGGAGGAAAGTGCTCGATTTCTTGAAGCTGGACGAGCATCCTGGTGTACGTTAGGAGACTGGCTATTCCGCTGGTTCACGTGGGTCATTGGATATCCGGGAGATAGGTCGAGAACATGACCACGACCAACGGACGACATTCGGGGCGGGGGCATCCTGCAGATGAGGAGCTAGGTCGGGTGACGCGCGAATCCGGAGGCATGGCGAGCAGTGACGAGGCTGAGCTCGACGAGTCGCCGAGGCGGCTCGACGCCATCCTCCGTGCGCTTCCCGAGTCGGAGCTCAAGGGCCTCATCACGCGGATGGGGATCCGCATCGACGCAGCGAAGCGCATCGACGCCCCGTCTCAGGCGGCGCGCGCGCTCGTCGGCCTCCCCGACGTGCGCGACCCGTCGCGGCTCCCGACCGCCAGCCGCGAGCTGCTCCACCGCATCGCCGAGGCGGGTGGCGTGCTCGTGGTCCCCTCGCTCCCGGCCGGGCTCGAGCCGCTCATCGCCCGCGGCGTCGTCTACGCGCGCAAGACGGACGAGGGCATCGAGCTCGTGCTCCCGGCGGCGTTCCTCGTCCAGCTGAAGAGCTGGGAGAGCGAGGATCCGCGGGCGATCCGGGCGCTGCTCGCGCAGGCGCCCTTCGAGACGATGAGCGCGATCGCGACGCATTACCTCGGCC
Organism: Sorangium sp. So ce321; assembly: GCF_051530195.1. NCBI lineage: Bacteria > Pseudomonadati > Myxococcota > Polyangiales > Polyangiaceae > Sorangium > Sorangium sp. So ce321. Next base: position 4,673,170 of record NZ_CP150329.1, read on the forward strand.
GCCCGGCCACGCCGCCCATCGCGCTATCGCTCGAGGTCGCGTGGGAGACGCTGAGCGAGCCGGAGAAGCTGCGCGAGGAGATCGATCGCCTGGCGCCCGTCGAGCGTCGTCTGCTCGAGGCCATCGAGTCCGTTGGCGGCGAGGTCGACACGCAGGAGCTGCTCGATCTGGAGCGGGAGCCGATGCGCCTCCGCAGCGCGAGCGGGGTGACGGCGAGCCGCCGCGGGGCGGGCTTCGCGCTCGAGCGCCGTGCCTTCCTCATTCCGATCCACCCGAACCGGCACGTCGTGCCGACCGAGGTGGCCGCCATCGTCGGCGCGGATCGCCGCCGGATGCGCGAGAAGCGGCGCGAGCAGATCCGCTCGTTCGTCATCGAGGAGGACCACGCGCCGCGGCGCGCTCGCTTCGCCTCGGATCCGGGGATGCTCTCGCTGGCGCTCGCGTACTGCGTGCGCGAGCCGGGCAGCGACGTGCGCCCCGGCGTCGGGACGCCGCGGTCGCTGCTCGTCCGGCTCGCGCAGCGCTTCGGGCGCGACGTCGAGAGCGTCGCGCTCGTCGCCGCGCTGTCGCGCGCCGTCGGGCTCTGGGACGCGTCGGCCGCCTCGCCGGCCACGCCGCCCGGCTCGCTCCAGGTGCAGGACCTGACGCCGCTCCTGTTCACGACGTGGCGCCGCGGCGGCGCGTGGGACGAGGCGCGCGCCGAGCGGGAGGTGCTCCGCGTCGCGTCGGACAACCGCGACGCGAGCCCGATCAGCGCGCTGCGCGAGATGGTGCTCGACGCGCTGCACGACCTCGGCGAGGGCCGCTGGGTCCCCTGGCAGTCGCTGCAGGGCTACCTCGCGGCCGACGAGCGGATCGCTGGCGTCGAGCGGCTGGTCCGCCGCTGGGCCGAGCGCGCCACGGTCGAGGCGCCGGAGATCCCCGAGATCACGCGGCGGATCGCGCTGGAGTCGCTGCCGGCGCTCGGGATCATCGATCTCGGCGGGGCCGAGGACGCGACCAGCGCAGATCTGGCGCTCCGGCTGACGCCGCGCGGGCGGGCGCTGCTCGCGGGCTCCGCGCCAAGCTCGGACAACGGCAAGAGCAAGTTCGTGGAGGCCCACGCGCTGCGCGTCGGCACGGGTGCCAAGGTCTCGGCCGTGCTCGGGCTCTCGGCGTTCGCCGAGATCGGCCGCATCGGCGATCATGTCGATCTCCTGCTCACGCCGCCGTCGATCGCGCGCGCGCTGTCGGTGGGCCTCGACAGCGACGCCCTGCGCGCGCGCATCGAGGCGGTCGCGCCGCTGCCGGACACGATCTCGCGCATGCTGATCCAGGCGAGCGTCGTGATCGGCAAGGCGAGCTTCGTCGGCGCCTCGGGCTTCCTCTGGATCGAGGATCCCGAGATCCGCGAGCTGCTCCGCACCCGGAGGCCGGCCGCCGAGATGTTCGTCGATCCGTCGCCCCCCTCGGGCTTGCTGATCGAGGCGGGGGTCGATCTGGAGCGCCTCATCCGGCGGTGCCGCGCGCTCGGCGTCGAGATCGAGGCCGACGTCGGCAACCTCAAGGCGACGCGGCAGACTCCGGCGCACGGCACCGAGGGGCCGCACCGGACCTCCTCGACGGCGAACATGCGCCGCTCCAGGACCCCGCCAGCGCGCACCCGCTGAGCCCGCTGCCAACCAGCGCCGCGCGGACCGGCGCGGCGCGGGGTCGGCGTCTGGGCCTCTCCCGAGGAGCGGGACGGCCGAATGCGGCCCTGGCCGAGCGCAGAGGCGCTGCGCCGGCAGTGCACCATGAGCGCAGGCTGGCTTCAAGTGGAGCTCGCTTGCGCCTCTCCCGCGCTTTCATCCCACCCAGGCGGTGTTTTTTCGCAGCTCTTTGCATTCCTGCGACGTGAGGGGAATCGCTTCGGAGAAGCGCGACGTGTATACCTAAGCTCGATGGCGCGCTCCTCTGGTGAGCCGGACTCGACCGAAGGAGAAGAATCGGTCGGCCCGGAGACGGCTGCGTTTCCGCTCGGCGCGGGGGAACCCAGGGCTGACAACGTCTACACGATCGCGCCTGGCACCGTCATTGCGCGCAAGTACCGCGTCGAGCGCACGATCGGCCGTGGGGGCATGGGCCTCGTGGTGGAGGCGCTGCACCTCGATCTCGATACGCGCGTCGCGATCAAGTTCCTGCTGCCGGAGTTCATGTCGTACACCGAGGCGGCGGAGCGCTTCATGCGCGAGGCGCGCACCGTCGCCAAGCTGCAGACGCCCCACGTCGTTCGCGTGCTCGACGTCGCCGCCCTGGAGAGCGGCGAGCCGTACATGGTCATGGAGCTGCTCGACGGCGATGACCTCGCGTGCCACGCCGCCGAGGCGGGCACGCTCGCGATCGGCGAGTGCATCGATCACATCGCCCAGGCGTGCGAGGCGCTTGCGGAGGCGCACGCGCTCGGGATCGTCCACCGCGATCTGAAGCCGGCGAACCTGTTCCTGACGAAGCGCCCCGACGGCGCTCCGCTCATCAAGGTGCTCGACTTCGGCGTCTCGAAGATCCTCACCGGCGACACGGGCAACGTCTCGCTCACGCAGACGACCACGATCCTCGGCTCGGCGCTGTACATGTCGCCCGAGCAGATGCGCTCTTCGAAGAGCGTCGATCCCCGCACGGACATCTATGCGCTCGGCGTGTGCCTCTTCGAGATCATCGGCGGCAGGCCACCGTACGTCGCCGACAGCTTCCCGGAGCTGTGCGCGAAGATCTACACGTCGCCGCCCGAGCCGCTCCAGGACCTCCGCCCCGAGGTGCCCGATGGCCTCGTCGAGGTGATCGAGAAGTCGATCGCGCGCGAGCCCGAGGATCGCTACCAGTCGATCGCGGAGTTCGTGCAGGCGCTCGCGCCGTACGCCGCGCCGGGCACGCGCACGACCATCGCGGGGATCCTCCGCCTGCACGCCGCGGAGCTCGACCTGCCGCCACCGGCGTCGCGCGCGGCCATGTCGAGGACCACGTCCCGCGCGTCGCGCACGAGCAGCGGCGGCCCGTCGGTGAGCGACAAGGGCTCGCGCACCGCGGGCTCCGCGCCGCCGTCGGAGGAGGCCCCGCGCCGCGGGCGCCCGCTGCTCTATGTGGTCGTGGGGGCTGTCGCTGTCGCCGTGGGCGCGTGGGGTGCGCTCCAGTTCCAGCGCGGCCGGTTCGCCATCGGGGAAGGCGAGGCGACCACGCCGCCGGTCGCGTCGTCGCCAAGCGAACCAGCGGTTCCCGTCGACCAGGTGGCGCCGCCGCCCCAGGCGCCGGACACCGCGGTGGCGACCCCGAAGGTCGTGCCCGCGGGCGACCCGGGGACCGCGGCGGACGCGGGCGCAGCGGATGCGGGCGCTGCCGACGCGGGCGTCAGCTCGAGCGAGCCGGCCGCGGACGGCGGGACCGGACCGGCTGCAGCGGGGACGGCGGCCGCGAGCGCCGGGCCGAGCAAGCCGCCCCGCGGGCCAGCGCGCGGGCGCCAGACGGGGAGGACAGGGGCGGCCCCCGTCGATGATCCGGATCCGCCGCGCACCGTCGCGCCGGCCGCGACCGTGAACAGCGATCTCTCGATGGAGACGTGCTTCGCGACGATGCCGGACGGCACCAAGAAGGTCGTCCCCTGCAAGTGACGCGCGGTGAGTCCGCGCGCCCGCGTCCCGATCACGCCGGAACCGCGGCCGGATCGCCAAGGATGGCGCCGGTGAAGCTGGGGCGCAGGTAGAAGCCGCGCGGCATCGCGGCGATGAGCTCCCCATCGCGCCCGAACGCCAGCGTCCGCGAGCGCCCGCTCGCGGCCTTCGGTCGCACCTGGAGCCAGCGCCCCGCGTGCGCGGTGAGCGCCTCGACGGCGCCGATGCCGATGAGCCCCATGAGGTCCTCGAAATCGGCGCGCAGGATGCGCTCCTGCGCCTCCGTCGGCCGCCAGAGCCGCGGGGCGCCGAGCCGCCGCTCCTCGCTCGGCCGACCCGGCGCGGCGACGATCGGGACCCAGAGCACGCGCGCGAGCTTCGCGCGAGCGCGCGACGTCTCCCACTCCGCGCGATCGGCGTCCGACAGGGAGATCGAGCAGACGAACGTCGACTCCTGCGGCGCCCCGGCCACGTCGACGGGGATCGTCTTGAGCTCGATTCCCAGGTGGGGGAAATCGGGCCTCGACGTCGAGCCGGCCGTCGCGCCGAGCGCGCGCTCGACGAGCGCGCCGGCCGCCCCCTTGGTGCGCACGCCGCCCCGGGGCACCGCGCGCCGGAGCGCGCGCGCGAGATCGGCGAGCGTCATGCCCGTCAGCGCTTCCGCCCTGGAGCGGAGCTCGGCTTCGTCGTGAGGCGGTTCCGGCGCAGAGCTCAACGACGCCGCCCTTAGAACATCGCCCGGTGCGACTCCAGCGCTCAGCCGCGCCCGCCGCGCTCGAGATAGGTTGGCCGCCGGGGTGCGCCGGGACGTCGATGGGAATCGAGCAGCGCTGACCCGGGGGCCATGGCGGCCTGATACGCGGCCCCCCCGAACGCGCCGCCAAGAAAGAGCCTACTGCTTAAAGCCCGCCCGGAGCCGAGAGAATTCAGAGGAAAATCGAGTCAGGAATTTCCTGTATGATTTTTCCGTGGTGCAACGGCGTTGTGCCGCACAGACCGCCCGTCGTCGAGCGGCCATCTGAGATCGGCGAGCTGGCCGGTGATGCGGAGCAGCATCTCGCGCAGCGACGAGGCTGTCGCGCGGTCCCGAGGACTGTGTCGTAGACAGGCGTACACGAACGCCGCGATATCAGCGGTCCTCGGATCGTCGGCGAGGCGCTTGACGGGCGCGGGGAGCCCGTCGTGCGTGACGTGCGCCGTGATGAGCGCGACCTCGGTGGGCGCGTCGAACAGCGTCCTGCCGGTGAGGATCTCGTAGGCGAGGCAGCCGAAGCTGTAGATGTCGGCCGTGAGCGGGGTAGCGGTGACCCCGGGCGGAACGACGCCCCAGATCTCCGGGGCGCCGTAGCAGCCGGTGGCGCAGCCGGGGCGGATGTGGCGGCCCGCCAGGCCGAAGTCGACGAGCACGGGCTCGCGCCCCCCGCGCAGGATCACGTTGGTGGGCTTGATGTCCAGGTGCCCGACGCCGACGGCGTGCATCGCTTCGAGCCCGGCGAGGATGCCGTCGAGCAGCGCCACCGCGGTGCGCGAGGTGAGGCCTCGAGCGTCGAGCAGCTTGTCGCAGCGGATGCCCTCGATGAGCTCCATCACGAGGATCGGCTTGGGGCGCGCCCCCGCGTCGAAGGTGACGAAGCGGGCGATGTTCGGGTGATCGGGCAGCGAGAGGAGCGCGCCCGCCTCCTCCCGGAACAGGCGGAGGAAGTCGGCCTCCGAGACGCTCCGGGCCGCTGTGTGATCGTACTCCGGCACCTTCAGCGCGAAGCGCTCCGCCGCTGGATCGTGCCGCTCCTCGGTGCGGGTGACGACGAACACCGTCCCCAGCGAGCCGCCGCCGAGCTGCCGGTGCACGTAGAAGCCGCCGAGCGTGCGCCGGCTCGGCAGCCATGCGGGCAGCGGCTGCTCGGGCAGCGCGACGCTGCCTGGCGCGCTCGGGCGCCGGACGGGGAGCCGCATGGCGCGCGGGACGACGAGGGCGACCACATCGGCGAGCGCGGCCGGGATGCTCGCGCGCACGGCCGAGACGAGCGCCTCGACCGGCGCGGCGGTGCTCGGCTCCGCGTCCTCCTCCTGAAGCGCGACCTCGATGGCGAGGCGCAGCGGCTCGGTCGCGCCGGAGGGCGCGGAGGCGGGGTGCTCCCCGCAGCGTCGGCGGGCGCCGGCGGTCAGCTGCGCGAGCCGCGCCAGGGCGTCCTCGAGGGCGCTGAGCGGCGAGGCGTTGGCGTCGCCGTCGCCCGCCGCGGTCAGCGCGCTGAGCGCGCCGGCCGTGTTCACCGCCCCGAGCGCGCGCGCCAGGCGTGCGAGCGCGCCGCGCACGATCTCGGTGCGCTGCGACGCGCCCGCGGGCAGCGCCGTGACGAGCGCGTCGAGCGCGGCGATGCGCTCGAGCGCCGCGCGCGCGCGCTCGGCCTCGGCGAGCTCCGCGTCCAGGGACCCCTGCCGCGTCGACCGGACCGACACCGCGGCGTCGCTGTCGGGCGCCCGCCCGCCGCGCGGGCCGCCTTCGCGCCCGCCGCGCGCGAACCGCGCGTAGGCGCGCAGCAGCTGGGCGACGTCCGGGTGCATGCTGGCCTGACCGAGCACCTCCAGGTCGTCGGGGTCGCCGCCGCGCATCGCCGCGTGCAGGAAGATGTCGGCCGCGTCGGCCGCCCCCTCGCGCACGAGCGCGTCGAGGCCGCGGGCGACGGACGCGGCGATGGCGCGGCGGAGCGACGAGCCGCGGTCGGCGCGCAGCCGGTCGAGCAGCACGCTGATGGCGCCGGTCCAGCGGGCGAGGACGCGCGCCTTGAGCTCGGGCTCGCCGCCGAAATCGGTGCTCTCGCCGTCGATCAGGTGGATGAGCGCGCGGAGGTTGCGCTGGTGCACGGTCACGTGCTGGGGCGGCGACCCGCCCGCGCGCGCGGCGGGCCCTTCCGCGCGGAGCAGCCAGCGGGCGAGCCGCTCGTCGAGATCGTCCAATGAAGCTACCCCGGTCGAGTCCTCGCTCGGCCGGCGGTTCAGGAGCAGCAGGCTCTTCAGCACCCCGGAGCCGAGCAGCTCGGCGTCGACCTCGCGCACGAGCCCCACCGCCGCCCTCCGCGCGGCGGTGCTCTGCGCGTCGTCGAGCTCGGAGAGCTCGATCTCCTCGAGCGCGCCCACGACCTCCGCCGCCAGCGCGTACGCCTCGAGCGCGCGGCCGTGCGCCTCGCGTGGCCCGGTCTCGACGAACGCGGCGACGGCGCCGTCGAGCGCGCCGCGCAGCAGCGCGACGCCGGCGCCATCCATCGAGAGGTCGCGGTGGACGACGCGCGCGAGCGCCGCGAGGCCGTCGTCGCGCAGGTGCGCGCTCGGCGGCGCATCGAGCGCGTCCCCGAGGGCGCGCGCGCACCGCGCCGCCGCGCGGGCGCCCAGCGGCTCGCCGCGGCTCGTCGCGCCGCGGAGCTCGCGCCGCAGCTCGACGATCGCCTCGGCCGTCGACATCGGCGACGCGCGCGCGATCTCGTCGAGCAGCGCGTCGGCGGCCTCTGGCTCCGCGTCGGCCGCGATGGGCAGCCCCCACGCCATCGCCGTGGCGATGCCCGGGTCCGCCGCGAGCAGCGGGCTCCGCAGCAGCTCGACGGCGCGGCCGAGCGCGCCGTCCGGATCGACGGCGACGCTGGCGGCGAGCGACGCGGCGCCGCGCCGCCACTCGGTAGGCGAGAGATCCTGGGCGAGCAGCGCGCGCACCTCGTCGGCGAAGTCGGGCAGCACCCCCGCGAGCAGGCCTCGCGCCGCGGCGACGTGGCGCCAGACGAGCGGCTCGCGGTCGGCGAGCAGCGTCTGCCACGCGAGCGCGATCCCGTCGGCGCTGCGGTCGAGATCGCGCCGGCGCCCCTCGCTGACGTTGCGGAACAGCCGGAGCGGCAGGTCGTCTCCTTGCATGGCCCTGCGGGTCGCCTCGCGGGCGGCGCGCTCGAGGAGGCGCGCCGCGAGGCGCCGATCGGAGAGCGAGCCGGTCGAGGGCGCCGCGATCCAGTCGCGCGACAGCTCGCGCCGCGACGCGAGCAGGAGCGCGAGCGGATCGACAGGGATGTCGGTGCCGGCGGGGAGCCAGAGCGAGAGCATGACGCGCGCGCGGATCCCCGCCCCGGAGAGGCCGCGGGCCGAGCCGGCGGCCATGCGCGTGGCGAGCGCGACGAACGTCGCCGCGTTGCCGGCGTAGAGCTGGCCGAGCACGCGCCGGCCGAGCTCGCGCCGCTCGGGCCCGTGCGGGAGCGCTCCGGCGATCTCGTAGAGCGCCACGCTCGCGGCGGCGGGCGCGAGCCAGCTCAGGTCGTCGAGCAGCCCGTCGGCCATCGCGGTCTGGACGCTGCGCAGCAGTCCATCCGGGCTCAGCGAGTCGAGCGGGGTCGAGCCGTCGAGCGCATCGATGAGGGCGATCGACGCGACGGTCTGCCGGAACAGCGCGCGCCGGACGTTCGGGTCGTCGTGGGACGTGAGATCGACGAGCCCTTCGAGGTATTCCGCGCGGGGTCGCATCGGCAGGTTGCGCAGTCTAGCGCGACGGCGCGCTGGCCCACCGCCCACGCCGCAGCAATCCTCGCGCGTCATGGAACCTCCCACCTCCGTCCGCCGCTCGCGCCGCTCCGCCCGGCACCGGGAGAGCTACCTCCCCCTACGATGATCGGAAGCGCCGGGGGCGCGCGCGCCTCCCACGAGCGCGATCGGGCCTCGCCCGGTGACCACGTTGTGGACAGGGCCGAGGGGGCCAGCGCCGTTGTCGGTTGATTTCAGGCGCGCTCAGGCGCGCTCAGGCGCGATCGGCGGCTCCGGCGCGATCGCTGCTCTCGCGTCCGGCCGCCTGGGCCGTCGGTGCGCGGCGGAGCGCTCCGGTCGTGCTTCGCGCTCGCCGAGGACGCAATCCGCGCACCTCTCGCGCGGAATCTCACGCTTCGATCGGGTGGAAGTGAACCTGGAAGTGGGTTAAGCGGGGGCGCGTCGGCGTCCCCGCCGCCTCGCGCGTACGTCGCGCGGCGCTGCAGCCGAAGAGCTGGAATGCAAGGAGACGTGGAACAGGGCTTCTCGTTCGACCTCGGCGCGTTCCGCGCGGCGTACTCGCGCTTCCTCGCGCCGCCCGCGGGGGACGCGCGGCCGCCCATCCTGCTCACGGGCCATTCGCACCAGGCATGGCCCGATGCGGCGCGCGACGCGCTCGTCGCGTGCTTCGACGACGCCGCGCGCCTCGTCGACGACAAGTGGGACGCCGCGGTGCTGCCCATGCTCTCGGCGGTCGGCGAGGCGATCCTGGAGCGGATGGGCTTCGAGCGCGGCGACTCCATCGCCTTCGGCCAGAACACGCACGAGCTCGTCTACCGGCTGATCACGGCGTTGCCCCGGCGCGAGCGGCTGCGGATCGTCACCACCCAGGGCGAGTTCCACTCGCTCAGGCGCCAGCTCGCGCGCCTCGCCGAGGACGGCGTCGAGGTCGAGTGGGTGAGCGTCGAGCCGCGCGCCGCGCTCGCCGATCGGCTGCTCGCCGCGCTCCAGCCCGGCACCTCGATGCTCGCGGTCTCGGCCGTGCTCTTCGAGAGCGCGACGGTGGTGCCGCGGCTCGAGGAGATCGTCGCGCGCGCGGTCGAGATCGGCGCCGTCCCGCTCGTGGACGCCTACCACGCCTTCAACGTGGTCCCGATCGCGTGGGGCGGCGCGTCGCCTCACGTCTTCGCGGTCGCCGGCGGCTACAAGTACGCGGCGATGGGCGAGGGGATCTGCTGGATGCGCGTCCCGCGCGGCTGCGAGCTGCGCCCTGTCTTCACCGGGTGGTTCGCCGACTTCGGCTCGCTCGCGGGCAGCGGCGGCGGCGTCGCGTACGCGCCCGGGGGCGCGCGCTTCGCGGGCTCCACGTTCGACCCCTCCGCGCTCTACCGCGCCGCCGCGGTGCTCGAGCACTGGGATCGCTTCGGCCTCACCGTCCCGCGGCTGCGCGCGATCTCGCTCCGGCAGACCGGGCGCATCCTCGACCGCCTCGACGCCGCCGGGCGCGGCGCCGACGTCGTCTCGCCGCGCGAGCCCGAGCGGCGCGGCGGCTTCGTCGCCGTCCGCTCCGCTCGTGCGGGCGACGTCGTGCAGCGCCTCCGGGCCAGGCGCGTGCTCGTCGACGCGCGGCGCGACGTGCTCCGGATCGGCCCGGCGCCGTACCTCGACGACGCCGAGATCGACGAGGGGGTCGCGGCCCTCCTCGAGGAGCTCGATCGCTAGCGCTCACCACCGGGCGGGTCGCTCGTGATCGAACACCCTGGCGCCGCCCTTCGCCTTGATCCCCGCATCCAGTCCACGTAATTTCTGAATATGACTATCAACTTCACGCGCGGCCAGCGGATGCTCGCTCTCCTCTGCCTGGCTGCCGTGCTGCTGGGCGCTCCGCTCGCCCGCGCGGATCAGGGCGACCCGCCCGAGATCGAGGCGCAGCGGCTCGTGCACATCCTCGGTTACATCGGCGCCGATTACGGGGGCTCCGTCGCGAACGGGGTCGTCACGGTGCCTGCCGAGTACGCCGAGCAGCTCTCGCTGGCCGCGGACGGCGCGAAGATCGCGGCGCGCATCCAGCCAGCGATCCCGCCGGATCGTCAGTTCGATCTCCCGGCTCGCCTCGCGAAGCTCCGCGAGCTGCTCGACCAGAAGGCGCCGCCGGCGGACGTGTCCGCCCTGATCACGGGCCTGCGGGCCGAGCTCATCGGCGCCTTCCAGATCGAGGAGGCGCCGCGCGCCGCGCCGAACGCGGAGCGGGGCAAGAGCCTCTACCGGGAGCATTGCGCGACGTGCCACGGCGAGACAGGGCACGCGGACACCGCGCGCGCGGCCACGTTCACGCCCCGCCCTGTGAACTTCCACGACCCCGAGCGCGGCGAGGCGATCGCTCCGTACCGCGTCGTGAGCACGATCCGCTTCGGCGTCGACGGGACGGCGATGGTCCCGTTCACGTTCTTCTCCGACGCCGACCGCTGGGATCTCGCCTTCTTCGTCACGGGCCTGCGGCACGCGGGCGTCGCGCCGGCGCCGGCCGGCGCCGCGCCGGCCTACACGCTCGCCGAGCTCTCGGCGCGCACGGACGCCGATCTGCGCGCCGAGCTCCGGAGCGCCGGCGTCCAGGCCGACGCCGAGGCCGCGGTGCTCGCCGATCTGCGCCTCCGCGCCCCGTACGAGGATCGGGCCGCCCGCACCCCGCTCGGCCTCGTCCGCGTGAAGCTCGAGCGCGCGCGCCAGGCGATCGCGCGGGGCGATCGCGACGCGGCCCGCGGGCACCTCATCGACGCGTACCTCGAGGGGATCGAGCCGATCGAGGCCCCGCTCCGCGCCGCCGACGCCTCGCTCGCCGCCGCGCTCGAGGCCCGCAGCATGGAGCTCCGCGGCGACCTCGAGCGAGGCGCGTCCCCCGCCGACCTCGGCGCCGCGATGGACGCGCTGCTGCGCGACGTCGGCCGCGCCGAGGCGCTCCTCTCGCCCACCTCGGCGCCGAAGGGCTTCGCCTCGACCGTCCTCTCGAGCGCCGGCATCATCCTGCGCGAGGGGGTCGAGGCCGCGCTCCTCATCGCCGCGCTCCTCGGCCTCGCCGGCCAGGCGGGGCTCGCGGACCGGCGGCGCTTCGTGCACCTCGGCTGGATCACGGCGCTCGGGCTCGGCGTCCTCACGTGGATCGCCTCCGCCCGCATCATCGCGATCTCGGGGGCCCAGCGCGAGCTCATCGAGGGGGTGACGGCGCTCCTCGCGACGGCGGTGCTGTTCTACGTGAGCTACTCGCTGCTCGCGAAGCGCGAGGTAGCCCGCTGGATGAAGTTCCTGAAGGAGCAGATCTCGCCGCGCCGCGCGGCGCTCTCGCTCTTCGCCGTCTCGCTGCTCGCGGCGTACCGTGAGGCGTTCGAGACGGTGCTGTTCTACCAGGCCCTGCTCGCGTCGAACGCCTCCGCGACCGCGGCGCTCGTCGGGGCCGCGGCGGGCGCGGTGGTGCTCGTGGTGGTCGTCACGGCCTACACGCGCGCGGGCAGGTTCGCTCCCCCGCAGGTCTTCTTCCGCATCTCCAGCTACCTCCTCTACACGCTCGCGGTCATCTTCGCGGGGCAGGGCGTCGCGGCGCTCCAGATGGCCGGCAAGGTGCCTGTCCACGCGCTGCCCTTCCGCGGCGTGCCCGCCCTCGGCATCTTCCCGACCGTGGAGACGCTGGCCGCCCAGCTCCTCCTCCTGCTCCTCGCGCTGGTCGGCATCCTCGCGCAGCGCCGCGAGACGAACGCGGCGCCGAAGCCCCCCGCGCCGCCCGCCCAGATCGCGCCCGGCTCTGCTGCGTGAGCGCCGCTCAGGGGTGAGCGTCGCCGCGGAGCGATCCGCCGCGGCGACGCTCGCGCCACGCGCGCCGCGCGGCGCTCAGGGGCCGCTGTGGACGCGTGGCGCCCCGGGATACAGCGACCGGAGCCCGCTCCACGCGACGTCGGCCGCGCTCTCCGCGGGCTCGGCGAGATCCCACTCCAGGTAGAGCTTGTCGCCGTCGTAGCAGCCGAAGCTCGTCGAGAGGCAGAGCAGCGGCTCGCGCTCGCTCGCGTACCCCGCGCGCGCGACGTCGTGCCCGTAGACGGCCACGCAAGCGTCCGGGTCGAGCGCGCGCAGGAAGGCGTAGGCGCGCTCGCTCGAGGTGGTCCGCGCCCAGAGCAGCGCGCCGAGCGTCCCCTGCAGGCTCATCTCCGTGAGCGGCACGTCGAGGAACCCGTCGAGCGGGAGCCGGTCCAGATCGTCTCGGCTCTGGATGCGCGCGTGCGGCGCGGCGTGGAGCATGACCATCCGGGCCGTGTGCGCGACCGCGACGAACGGCCACCCGCGGAACCAGCTCCGCATCGCCAGCGTGTCCTCCGGGCCGAGCAGCTCCTCGAGCCGCTGCGCCTCGTCCGGGAAGAACTTCGCCACCACGGGGCCGCCCACGTGCGCGTGCTCGTGGTTGCCGAGCAGGTAGTGGACCCTGCCAGGGTGCCGATCCGCGAGGCTCCTCGCCCTTTTCAACAAGGTCACGGAGTCGCCCCGGTAGAACGAACCCAGGTAATCAGGCCATTCGTTCTCGTCGAGCTCCGGGCCGTGGACCAGGTCGCCCGTGATCACGAGCACCGCGCCGTCACGGCCGGCCGCCGCCTGCTCGAAGACCTCGGCGATCTGCTCGAAATCCGCGACATTGCCCTGAAAGTCGGTGGCGACGATCAGTCTGCCCCGTTCAGGGAGGTCGACGACACGCTGCACGTCTCCAGCATAGCCGAACGCCCCTGCTCCGCCTCGCGAGAACTGAGCCAGCCCACAGCCGCCGCCTCCGGGCTGCTGATTCCTTTGCAGTCCGCCAGAACATCCAAGTTTATTGTATTACTACAGCGGCACTGTCCCTTGGCGGGCCTTCTGGCCCGGGCTAGGCTCGACAGCTGGATGCAAGAGCGGAAACTTTCAGCGTGGGTCGACGAGGTCGCGCGGCAGACGCGGCCCGATCGGGTCGTCTTCTGTGACGGCTCCGAAGCGGAGAACCAGGCGCTGATCCAGGGAATGCTGAGCGACGGCACGCTCATCGCGCTGGACGAGGAGAAGTACCCCAACTGCTATCTTCACCGGAGCGACCCGACCGACGTTGCCCGGACTGAGCACCTCACGTTCATCTGTGCTCGCGATGAAGCGGAGACGGGCCCGACGAACAACTGGATGTCGCCGGATGAGGCCTCGCAGCGGGTCGGGCGGCTGTTCGACGGGGCGATGAAGGGGCGGACGATGTTCGTCGTTCCTTATCTGATGGGCCCCGTCGGGTCGCCGTCGGCGAAGGTGGGAGTCGAGATCACCGACAGTCCTTATGTCGTGGCGAGCATGCGGATCATGACCCGCATGGGACGGGTCGCGCTCGACGCGCTGGGCAGCTCCGAGGACTACTGCAGGGGGCTGCACTCGCTCGGGGATCTGAGCCCGGAGCGCCGCTTCGTCTGCCATTTCCCCGAGGAGCGGCTCATCTGGAGCGTCGGCTCGGGGTACGGGGGCAACGCGCTGCTCGGGAAGAAGTGCTTCGCGCTGCGCATCGCGAGCACGATGGCGCGCGACGAAGGCTGGTTCGCGGAGCACATGCTCATCCTCGGCCTGGAGGACCCGGAGGGCCGGGTGACGTACATCTGCGCGGCGTTCCCCAGCGCCTGCGGGAAGACGAACCTCGCCATGCTCGTGCCGCCGGCGTCCCAGGCGGGCTGGAAGGTGTGGACGGTCGGCGACGACATCGCCTGGCTGCGGATCGGGCCGGACGGCCGGCTCTGGGCGATCAACCCCGAGGCCGGCTTCTTCGGCGTGGCCCCCGGGACGAGCTCGAGGACGAACCCGAACGCCCTGGCGACGCTGGCGAGGAATTCGATCTTCACGAACGTCGCGCTCACGCCGGAGGGGACGCCGTGGTGGGAGGGGCTCGACGGCCCGGCGCCGCCGGTGCTCACCGACTGGCGGGGCCAGCGGTGGACGCCGGACAGCAAGGAGCCCGCGGCGCACCCGAACAGCCGGTTCACCGCGCCGGCTCGCCAGTGCCCGTCCATCTCGCCGGCGTTCGACGCCGCGGCGGGCGTGCCGATCTCGGCGATCGTCTTCGGCGGCCGGCGCGCGCGGCTCGCGCCGCTCGTCTGCGAGGCGCGCGACTGGGCCCACGGGGTCTACCTCGGCGCGACGATGGCCTCGGAGACGACGGCGGCGGCCACCGGGAAGGTGGGCGTCGTCCGCCGGGACCCGATGGCGATGCGCCCCTTCTGCGGATACAACATGGGCGACTACTTCCGGCACTGGATCGAGCTCGGCGAGAACCGCGCGGCGTTCCCGAAGATCTTCCACGTGAACTGGTTCCGGCAGGGCGCGGCGGGCAAGCTCCTCTGGCCCGGCTTCGGCGAGAATCTCCGCGTGCTCCGCTGGATCGCCGCGCGCGTGAGCGGGGCGGCCACGGGCCGCGATACGCCGCTCGGGATCATGCCCGCCGACGGGGAGCTCGATACGAGCGGCCTCGGCCTGAGCGACGAGGCGGTGCGCGAGCTCTTCGCCGTCGACCGCGACGCGTGGCTGGAGGAAGCGCGCGATCGCGAGGCGTTCCTGGGGTCGTTCGGCTCGCGCACGCCCGAGGCGCTGCTTCGACAGAACCGGGATCTCACGGCCCGGATCCAGGCGTGAGCTCGGGCCGGCCGCCGCAGCGCGACCGGTCCGGGGCGCTCCCCGGGACCCCCTGATAGAGAAGACCGGCCGCCGCAGCGCGGCCGGCGCTGGCCCGATCCGCCATGACGCCGGGTTGGGAGCAGGCGTGCTCGTCCGTTTCCTGCCGAGAGCGGTCGGGAATGTCTTGACGCCGTTCTAGGTTGGCCCACACAGTTCCTTCAAAGAATTTTGAAAGTTCAATGAGCCCTTCAAGTGACATCCATCGCCAGGCGGAGCTGCTCGCGGCGGACGCGATCGGCGACGTCATCGAGCACTGGGGCTTCCGCCGGGTGCTCGGGAGGATCTGGACCGTCCTGTTCATCGCAGGCGGCGCCCTGTCCGCCGCGGAAATCGGCGAGCGGCTCCAGGTTTCGTCCGGGGCCATGAGTATGTCGCTGACAGAACTCCAGAGGTGGGGTGTAGTACGACGGGTATGGAAACCGGGCGAGCGGAAGGAGTTCTTCGAGGCCGAGACCGACTTCTGGAAGATGATCTCCAAGGTGTTCGCCGAGCGCGAGCGGCTGATCGCCGACTCCGTGAGGGAGCGCCTCGAGCGGGCCTCCGCGCTGCTCGAGGGGCTGCCGCCGACGGACGCGACCCGGTTCAGCCTCGACCGGGTGGAGCGGCTCCTCTCGTTCGTGATCGTCGCGCAGACGGCGCTCGACGGGTTCATCAAGAGCAGGACCGTGGACTTCTCGCGGTTCGGGGATCTGGTCCGGTTCCCGATCCGCGCCGTGCGCTCCCGGCGAGGGGCCTAGCGGGCGCGTGATTTCGGAGTGCTCGATCGCCACGGGGGCCCCGCGCGGTGCGGGGCGCAGCGTGCGCTCGTGCTTCCAGGTGGAGATGGGATGACTGCGACAACAACGTTTACTGGGACGGTCCAGCGGAGCGATGTCGTCTCGAGCCTCGGAGGCATGTGCGCTGGGCGCGGGCTCGACACGCTCGCCGCGCGGCTCGCGGAGCTCCGGCGGCTGCTCGACGGGGATCTCGAGGACGTCGAGCGCGAGCTGGCGAAGGTCGGGCTCGACGGGGACACGCCGGCGCACAAGAGCGCGCGGCACCTGCTCGGGCTGAGCGGCAAGCGGCTGCGGCCGATCTGCGTCGCGCTGGCCTCCCACATCGGCGGCGGCTTCAACGAGGCGGCGCGGACGTTCGCCGTGGCGGTCGAGCTCGTCCACAACGCGACGCTGCTCCACGATGACGTGGTCGACCTCGGCGACCGCCGGCGCGGCGCGGACGCGGCGCGCGTCATCTACGGCAACGCCGCGTCGATCTTCGGCGGCGACTACCTCCTGCTCGACGCGCTCTGCAAGATCCAGGCGACGGGCATGCCCGACGTGCTCCAGCGCGTGCTCCAGGTCGTGAAGGAGATGGTCACCGCGGAGGCGCTCCAGCTCGCGTCGCGCGGCCGCGTGCGCACGAGCACGAGCGAGTACTTCCAGATCGTGGACGGCAAGACGGCCTCGCTGTTCCGCTGGGCGATGTTCGCGGGCGCGCGCGCGGGCGGCGTGAGCGAGCCGCTCTGCAAGGCGCTCGAGGGCTTCGGCACGAGCCTCGGGGTCGCGTTCCAGCTCGTCGATGACGTCCTCGATTTCGCGGGCGACCCGGAGGCGACAGGCAAGGCGCTGCTCACGGACCTGCGCGAGGGCAAGATGACGTACCCGCTGCTCCTCGCCATGGAGCGCGACCGCGAGCTCACGCCCGCCCTCGAGGCGCACTGCGCGTCGGAGGAGGCGGCGGTGGAGCCCGAGCTCGGCCGGCGCATCGCGCAGATCATGGTCGAGAAGCACGTCGTGGACGACTGCCTGGAGCTCGCGTCCCGGCTCTGCGGGGACGCGATGCGGAGCATCGAGCCGCTCCCGGAGAGCCCGGCGAAGGCGGCGCTGGAGGGGGTCGCGATGTCGACGCCCCGGCGGAGGCGGTGAGCGGCGATGACGACCTCGGTGATGCAGGGCGCGGCGCGCGTGGGTGACACGGGCGAGCGCTCCCCCTTGAAGCGAGCGCGGTCGACGCGCGGAGGCGCCCGATGAGCCAGAACGTGTCCAGCCGGATCAGCGGCTTCTACAAACGGTGCCTAGAGGATCGGCTCCGCGAGATCCAGGCGCTCGGCCTGCTCGACGAGGACGCGCTCGCGCACCTCGCGAGCGGGGGCGGGCTGCCGACGGCGGTGGCCGATCGGATGTGCGAGAACGTCATCGCGACGCACGCGCTCCCGCTCGGCCTGGCGCTGAACTTCCGCGTGAACCAGCGCGACGTGCTGGTGCCGATGGCGGTGGAGGAGCCGAGCGTCATCGCCGCCGCGTCGAACGCGGCGCGCATGGTGCGCCTGTCCGGCGGCTTCTCCGGCGACGCGGACCCGCCGATCATGACCGCCCAGGTCCAGCTCGACGACGTGCCCGACGCCGAGGACGCCGCGGTCCGGCTGGAGGCGGCGCGCGCGAGCCTGCTCGCGGCCGGCGACGCGGCGATCCCGCGGATGGTGGCGCGCGGGGGCGGGTGCCGCGACCTCGAGGTGCGCGTGCTCTCGGCGGAGCTCGGCGTGCTCGTGGTGCACCTCTACGTCGAGGTCGGCGACGCGATGGGCGCGAACCTGGTCGACACCGTGGCGGAGGCGGTGGCGCCGCTCGTGCAGCGCATCGCCGGCGGGACGCTCGGGCTCCGGATCCTCTCGAACCTGACCATCCGCCGCCGGGTGCGGGTGACGGCCACCGTCGGCGACGACGCGCTCGGCGGCGCAGACGTGGCGAGCGGCGTCGCGCGGGCGAGCCGCTTCGCGGAGCTCGATCCCTACCGGGCGGCCACCCACAACAAGGGCTTCATGAACGGGCTGGACGCGGCCGCTGTCGCGCTCGGGCAGGACTTCCGCGCCATCGAGGCTGGCGCGCACGCGTACGCGGCCCTGAGCGGCCAGTACCGGCCGCTGAGCACGTGGGAGCGCGTGCCCGGCGGGCTCGTGGGCCGGGCGGAGCTGCCGCTCGCGGTCGGCACGGTGGGCGGCTTGACCGAGGTGCACGCCGGCGTGCGCGCCGCGCTGCAGCTCGTCGGCGCGAAGAGCGCGGGCGAGCTCGCCGTGGTGCTGGCCTCGGTCGGGCTCGCCTCGAACCTGGCGGCGCTGCGCGCGCTCGCGAGCGAGGGCATCCAGCGGGGCCACATGCGGCTGCACGAGCGGAAGCGCGCGCTCGCCGCCGCCCCGGGCGGGGGGGGCGGCGAGGCCGCCGCGCCGCCGTCCGGCGACGGCAAGCGGTTCGCGGGCGAGCGCGCCGAGGCCCACCGCGCGGTGCGGCAGGCGGAGGGCGGGACATGAGCCAGCCTGGACAGGACGAGGGGCCGCGCGACGGGCGCCGCGCCGGCAGCGGCGAGATGTTCGACGGGATCGCCGAGCGGTACGACCTCCTGAACCGGATCATCTCGATGGGGCTCGATCAGGGCTGGCGCCGGCGCGCGGTGCGCTCGCTCGAGCTCACCCCCGGCGCCACGGTGCTCGACCTGGCGACCGGCACCGCCGATCTCGCGATCGCGATCGCGCGGACGCACGACGTGAAGGTCATCGGGGTCGATCCGTCGCAGGGGATGCTCGCCGTCGGCCGCCGCAAGGTGGAGGCCGCGGGGCTCGCGGGCCGGGTCGAGCTGGAGGTCGGCGACGCGGAGCAGCTGCGGCTCGGCGACGCGAGCGTCGACGGGATCTCGATGGCGTTCGGCATCCGCAACGTCCCGGACCGCGCGCGGGCGCTCCGCGAGATGGCGCGCGTCACGAGGCCCGGGGGGCGCGTCGCGATCCTCGAGCTCAGCGAGCCGCGCGGGGGCCTCATGAGCAAGCTCGCGCGGTTCCACATCCACACGGTCGTCCCGTACATCGGCGGCGTGATCTCGGGGAGGGACGAGTACCGGTACCTGCAGGACTCGATCGCGAGGTTCCCGCCGCCGGACGAGTTCGCGGAGCTGATGCGCGGCGCGGGGCTGCGCGTGCTGCGCGTGGAGCCGCTCACGATGGGCGTCGTGTGCCTCTTCGTCGCGACGCCCGAGGGAGGCTGAGGTGCGCGCGCGCGAAGGGCTCGGGAGATCCCGGTGAGCGGCTCGAACCTCCACTCTGCCTGGGCTCAGCTCTTCGTCCGCACGCTGGCGCACGCCGGCGTGCGCGACGTGGTGCTCTGCCCGGGCTCGCGCTCCACGCCGCTCGCGATCGCGGCGATGGAGAGCGAGGAGGTGCGCTGCCACGCGGTCATCGACGAGCGGGCCGCGGCGTTCTTCGCCCTCGGGCAGGCGCGCGTCACCGGCCGGCCCAGCGTGTTCGTCTGCACCTCGGGCACCGCCGGCGCGCACGCGCTGCCGGCGATCATCGAGGCGCACCAGAGCTTCACGCCCCTCATCGCGGTCACCGCCGACCGCCCGTGGGAGCTCGCCGACGCAGCGGCCCCGCAGACCATCGATCAGAACAAGCTCTTCGGCGACCACGTCCGTCACTTCGCCGAGCTCGGGCTGCCGGATCCGTCGCCGCTCGCGCTGCGGGCCGTGGCGCGCATCGCGGCCCAGGGGGTCGCTCTGTCGCTCTCCCCGACGCCGGGGCCGGTCCACATCAACGCGCGCTTCCGCAAGCCGCTCGAGCCGGTCGACGTGGCCGGGCCCGAGCCGTGGCAGGCGGAGTGGGAGGCGCTGATGCGCCGCGCCGGCCCGCGGGTCGTGGCGGCGCGCGCCGGCGTCGACGCGCGCGCGCTCGACGAGATCGCCGCGCGGTGCGCGCGGGCCGAGCGGGGGCTGATCGTCTGCGGGCCCGCCCCGAGCCGCGAGGACGACGCGCGCGCGCGCCGGTCGGTGCTCGCGCTGGCGCGGGCGACCGGCTTCCCGGTGCTCGCCGAGGGCACGAGCCAGATCTACTTCGGCGGGCTCGCGGCGGACGTCGTCATGCCGCCCTCGTTCGACACGCTCCTCCGCGCGCCCGAGTTCCGCGCGGCGAACGCGCCCGATCTCCTCCTCGAGCTCGGCGCGCCGCCGACCTCGGCCGGGTACGCGACCTACATCGCCGAGCACGCGAGCTGCCGCCGGTTCGTCGTTTCCCCGCACGGCTGGAACGACCCGACGAACGCCGCGGCCGCCCTCGTGATGGCCGAGCCGGCGGACGTTTGCGAGGCGCTCGCGGGGCGCCTCGCCGGGGCGGCGCGGGACCTCGGGCGCGCGCGGCGGGAGTGGGCCGGATCGTTCGCGCGCGCCGGCGAGATCGCCGCGACGCTGTCCGCGCGCGCGTGCGCGGGGGACGAGCTCACGGAGGGCGCCGTCGCCAGGATGGTGGCCGGCGTGTGCCCGGAGGGCTCGCTGCTCGCGATCGGCAACAGCATGCCGGTGCGCGACCTCGACACGTACTGCGCGCCGTCGGCGCGCGCGCTGCGCGTCCTGCACCAGCGTGGGGCGAGCGGGATCGACGGGCTCGTGTCGGCCGCGGCGGGCGCCCGCGCGGCCGCGGCCAGGCCGGTCACGCTGCTGCTCGGCGATCTCAGCCTGCTGCACGACCTGACCGGCCTCCTGCTCGCCGCGAAGGCGGCGGCGGACGGCGAAGCGCCGCTCGTCGTCGTGGTGGTCCAGAACGACGGCGGACGCATCTTCGAGCACCTGCCCATCGCCAGGACCGGCGCCGGTCTGCTCGAGCGGGCCTTCACCATGCCGCAGCACCTCGAGTTCGCGCCCGCGGCGGCGATGTTCGGGCTCGCCTACGAGCGCGCGGGCACCGCCGAGGGGCTCGCCCGCGCCCTCGCCGCCGCGCACCAGCGGCCTTTCGCCACGCTGATCGAGGCGGTGGTGCCGCCCCACGACGGCGCCGCCCGCGTCGCGCGGCTCTGGTCCGACGTCCGCCGCGAGGTCGCCGCCGCGAGCAGCGCGCCTGCGGCCGAGGCGGCGGCCGAGCTCCAGCCTTCATGAGCGGCGCGCGCGCCGAGAACCCCGAGCTTGCAGAGAGGGATCCACGGTCATGAGCCAGGTCAACGCGAACAGGAGTCTCGGAGCCGAGGACCTCACGCGCCGCGAGGCGTCCGGCGCGGGCGTCGCGCCGCGCGGGGGCGATCGTGCCGCCGCGCTCGGCCGCGGCGGGCAGGGGAGGGGATCATGAGCGCGACGGCGGCATCTCAGCCGGCCGGGGCAGCGGCCGCGGGCGGCGTGCGTCCGGGCTCGCTCCGGGCGTGGCTCCTCGCGTGCCGGCCAGCGACGCTCACCGCGGCGCTCGCGCCGGTGATGGTCGGCACGGCGGTCGCCTACGCGCTCGGCGGCATGCGGCTCGGCCCGGCGCTGTCGGCGCTCGCGGGCGCGATGCTCATCCAGATCGCGACGAACTTCGCGAACGACGTGTTCGATCACGAGAAGGGCGCCGACACGCACGAGCGGCTCGGCCCCACCCGCGCCGTGCAGGCGGGGCTGCTCACGCCGCGCCAGGTGCGCGTCGGGCTCCTCGTCACGATCGCGCTCGCGGTGCCGTTCGGGGTGCACCTCGCGCTCGTGGGCGGGTGGCCGATCGTGGTCATCGGCGTCACGTCGATCCTCGCCGGCGTCGCGTACACAGGCGGCCCGTACCCGCTCGGCTACCACGGCCTCGGCGACATCTTCGTGTTCGTGTTCTTCGGCCTCGTCGCCGTGTGCGGGACGGCCTTCGTGCAGCTCGGCTCGGTCCCGCAGCTTTCGTGGGCGGCGGCCGTGCCGGTCGGCGCCATCGCCACCGCCGTGCTCGTCGTGAACAACGTCCGCGATCGCGACACGGACGTCGTCGCCGGCAAGCGCACGCTCGCAGTCCGCTTCGGCCGGCGGGCCGGCGTCCTCGAATACGCGATGCTCCTCGCGGTGGCGTACGCGGTGCCCGTCGCGCTCGCCGTCGGCGACGGCCGGCGGTGGACGCTCCTCGTGCTCGCGACCTTCCCGCGCGCCGTGCGCCTGCTCCGGGTGCTGGCGACGACCGACGGCCGGCCGCTCAACGACTGCCTGGCCGGGACGGCGAAGCTGCTGCTCGCGTTCGCGCTGCTCTTCTCGCTGGGTCTCGCCGCCCGGATGTAGGGATCATGCGCGTCGTCGCTGCCAGCCTTGAGCAGGTCGATCTCGAGGGCGCGCGCCGGGGGCTCGTGCTGTCGCTCACCGACGACGAGGGGCGCGTGGGCCTCGGCGAGGCCACGCCGCTCCCCGGCTTCTCGCCCGACGCGGTCGACGACGATCGGCGCGCGCTCGCCGAGCTGCCGGGGGCGCTCGGCCCGATCGATCTGCCCGGCGTGCCCGCGTCGCCGGGCGCGGCGCCGCGGGCGACGGCGTTCGCGATCCTGCGCGCGCTGGCGCCGCTCTCCTCGCGGCTGCGCGGCCTCCCGGCGGCGCGCTTCGCCCTGGAGACGGCGCTGCTCGATCTGCTCGGCCAGCGCGTCGGCATGCCGGTGTCGGCATGCCT
The DNA here is from genome assembly GCF_051530195.1 of Sorangium sp. So ce321. Classification (NCBI taxonomy): domain Bacteria; kingdom Pseudomonadati; phylum Myxococcota; order Polyangiales; family Polyangiaceae; genus Sorangium; species Sorangium sp. So ce321. The sequence continues at coordinate 4,695,373 of NZ_CP150329.1, forward strand.
CGGCGGGCACCGGCGCCACGACGAGGTCCGGGTGAACGGGCTGCTCACGACCTCGGTCGCGCTGCCGGAGATGCTCGATCGCGCGCGCGCCCTCGCCGCGCGCGGCGTCCGTGCGATCAAGGTGAAGCTCCGCTCGCGCGGGGAGGAAGGCTTCGCGCGCGACCTCGAGGCGCTGCGCGCGCTCCGGCGGGAGCACGAGGCCATCGAGCTCCGGCTCGACGCGAACGCCGCGTGGTCGCTCGAGGAGGCGCCGCGCCGGCTCGGCCTGCTCGCGCCGCTCGGCCCGCGCTTCGTCGAGCAGCCTGTCGCGCCGGAGCTGCTCCACCACCTCGGCGCGTGCGACGTCCCGTGGGCGGCCGACGAGTCGCTCGCCGTCGAGGGCATGCCGGAGCGCCTGCTCGAAGCGGAGGGCTGCGCCGCGTTCATCCTGAAGCCGGCGATGCTCGGCCTCCTGCGCGCGCACGAGCTCGGCCGCAGGGCGCAGGCGCGCGGCATCGACGCCGTGGTGACCCACCTCTTCGACGGCCCCATCGCGCTCGCCGCCGCCTGTGAGCTCGCGCTCGGGTTGCCGCGCCCGCCGCTCGCGTGCGGCCTCGACGCGCACGCCGGCCTGGAGGCGTGGCCCGCGGTCCGGATCCCGCAGCTCCGCGAGGGCGGCCTGGTCGCGGCGAGCGGTCAGCCCGGCCTCGGCGTCCGACGATGGACGGCCTGAGCCTCCTCGAGGCCGCGCGCGACCCCGCGGTCGCGGCGCGTGCGGCGCTCGTGCACGGCGGCGCCGACGCGGACGCGCCGCGAGCGCTCGACGTCCCCGGCCTCCGCGTCGGACCCGGCGGCGTTCTTCGCTTCGGCGATCTGGCCCCCGCGGTCGCCGCCGTGTGCGCGCGGCTCGCCCGCGCGGGCGTGGGGCAGGGGGCGCGCGTGGCGCTCGTCGCCCCCAACGCGCTCGGGACCGTCGTCGCCCTCCACGCCCTGCTCGCGCTCGGCGCGGTGCTCGTCCCGATCCACCCGCGGCTCACGGCGGGCGAGGCCGGCATCCTGATCGACGACGCGCGCCCTGATCTCGTCCTGCGCGAGCCCGAGCTCGCCGCCCTGCTCGACGAGGCCGGGTCCGAGCTCGCTGCGCTCGTCGACAGCGGGCCGCGCGCCGCCGAGGTCGCCGGCGTCGCGCCGCCGGACCCCGCCGGCGATCTCGCGATCGTCTACACCTCGGGCACGACGGGGCGCCCGAAGGGGGCGGTGCTCCCGCGCCGCGCGTTCCTCGCCGCGGCCGAGGGGAGCGCGGCCAACCTCGGCGTGCGCGACGACGATCGCTGGCTGCTCTGCATGCCGCTCTGCCACGTCGGGGGCCTCTCGATCGTGACGCGCTGCTTGCTCGCGCGGCGCGCCGTCATCCTCGCGCCCCGCTTCGAGCCCGCGTCGGTGCTCGCCTCGATCGTGCGCGATCGCGCGACGCTGCTGTCCGTCGTGCCGACCATGCTGCTCGCGCTCCTCGAGGTCGATCGCGACAACGTCCTCGCCCGGCTCCGCGCGGTGCTCGTCGGCGGCGCGGGCGCTCCGGAGCGGGCGCTCGACGAGTGCGCGCGCCGCGGCGTCCCCGCGCTCACGACCTACGGCCTCACCGAGGCGTGCTCGCAGGTCACGGTCCAGGGCCCGCGCGATCCGCGCACCCGCGAGCCGGGCTCCGGCGCGCCGATCTCCGGCGTCGAGCTGCGCGTCGAGGGCGCCGGCAGCGACGGCGTGGGCCGCATCGAGATCCGCGGCCCCGTGCTGTTCCGCGGCTACTACCGCGGGCCGGAGCGCGCGCCGGAGCTCCTCGTCGACGGCGCCGGATGGTTCAGCACGGGGGACCTCGGCGCGCTCGACGCCGCCGGGCGGCTGCACGTCGCGGCGCGCCGGAGCGACCTCATCGTGACCGGCGGCGAGAACGTCTACCCCGCCGAGGTGGAGCACGTCCTCGCGTCGTGCGCGGGCGTCGCGGGCGCGGTGGTGTTCGGCGTGCCGGACGAGCGCTGGGGCCATATCGTGGCGGCGGCGATCGTCCCCGACCAGGCTGCGCCCGCCGCGCCGGGCGGCGCCGCGCTCCGGCCCGCGCTGCTCGACGACCTCGCGGCCGCCGTCGCGGCGCGCCTCGCCCCGCACAAGCGCCCGCGGCGCCTCTGCGCCGCCGCGGCGCTCCCGGTCACCCCGGCGGGCAAGCTCGATCGCGCCGGCGCGGCGGCGCGCTTCGCGGCCGCGCTCGCGCCGTTCCCCGCGCGCTAGCGCGGCGATCCGCCTGGCGGCCGTCGCCCGGGGCCTCGAGGCCATCGCCCGCAGCGGTGGCGCGGCGGCGGCGCGGCTACCCGAGCGCGCTGCGCAGATCGTCCGGGAGCGGGCGCGGGGTGAAGCGCGCGCCGTCGATGCACACGTGCACCGTCTGCCCGACGGCGGCGATCCCGCCCGCGGTCGACACGCGGTAGCCGACCGTGAACGACGTGTCGCCGAGCTTCGGCGCGAGCACCTCGACCTCGAGGGCGTCGCCGAACCGGAGCGGCAGCAGGTAGTCGGCCTCGGCGTGCACGAGCGGCAGCTTGATCGCGCCGCCCGCGATGAGGCCGGGGAGATCGACGCCTCGCTCCTTCAGCGCGACCATGTACGCGTCGCTGAAGTACTCGAGGACCCGCGGGTAGAAGACGATCCCGGCCGCGTCGACGTCCTGGAAGCGCACGGCGCGGCGCTCCACGGCGAGGCGCGGCGCGGTCTGCTTGAGCTCATCGACGCTGAACGCGCGCTTCATCGCGCCGCAGGCTAGCGCAGCCGGGGCCGCGCGCGTCGCGAGGAGAGCGGCGCACCGCCGCTCCCGCATGCCCAGGCTCCGGCTCGGCCGGCGATGGGCGCTGGCAGCGCCTGCCCCTGATCCGCGTGGGCGCCGTGTGCCTTTCTGCTCGCCGCCGCGCGCTCCGCGGTCCATGCTCGCCCCCGATGGCTGACCGATGTCCCGGCGGCCTCGGGGCCGGGTCCCGCAGGCTGGGCCGCGCCACCGCGGAGGAGCGCCCCAGCTGCGCGGCGCGACGCCGCGAGGCCGCGCCGCCGCGTCCTCGCGGCGCGCTCGCGGCGCTCGCTTGCCTCCTCGCGGCCAGCCTCGCTCCCGCGTGCGACTCCGCGCCGACGTCGACCCCGACGCCGACGCCCTCTCAGAGCCCGCCCATCGCGTCGCTCGCGGCGCTGCCGCGGCCCGCGTTCGCGGAGGCCCCGGCGCCGACCGGCGCGGCGCACGCGTCGAACCCGCTCGGCTTCCCGGCGCACCCGGTCAAGCTCGACCCGGGCCGCCGCGTGTTCACCTTCTCGGACCGGATGCTCGCCGGGGCGAGGCTCGGATCGACGCTCGTGCTGTACGCGGCGACCGTCGTCGGCTTCGAGGGCGATGACCTCATCATCGAGGGGCGGGGCGGACCGTCGTACAAGGTCCACCCCGGCTACGTCATCCCCGTGCCGGACGCGCCCCGCCTCCGTCCCCACGAACCGGTGCTCACGGAGTGGAACGGCGTGATGAAGCACGCCGTCATCACCCGCTTCGTGAAGGACAAGATGGAAGTCCGCTACACCGACATGGACCCGCGGACCCCGCTCGCGCTGCTGAAGGGGGTGCGCTTCGTGGTGCAGGCCGAGGGGCTCGTCCCCGGCAACTTCGCCGCATGGAAGGACGGCGAGACCTGGCGCCACGTGCTCCTCGTCTCGCGGCTCGGCGGTCCGCCGGCCGATCCGGGCGCCGTCCTCACGTCGCTGCCCAGCAGCTCTGCGCGGTGGTTCGCCCTCGGCTACGGCGGAGCCGCGCTGCTCGCGGACGAGTCGGCGTTGCGCCCACTCCCCATCAAACCGCAGCTCAAGATCGGGGCGAGCGTATGGGCCGAGTGGGTGGGCACGCTGCGGCCCGCGGTCGTGCAGAGCGCCGAAGAGACAGGCCTGTACACGGTCAAGTTCGAGCGCGCCGGGCGGCCCGCCACGGTCGGCTGGGGGCTGCTCACGCCGCCGCTCGGCTCATAGATCAGTGCGCGGCGAAACTGCGCAAGATGCTACGCGTTTTCCCCACACATGGAGAGTGGTAAGCGTTGTAGTATGGATCTCAAGAGCGCATGGCTGGCGACGCGTCAGTGGGTCCCGTTCACCGTCAGAACCATGGCCTATGGCACCGTATCTCTGACGCTGGGACCCCTCACGCCGCAGCGCTCGGCGAGCCTCTGGGCGATGCGCCGCTGGTGTCAGTCGAGCGCGCGCGCACTTGATATCGACATCGAGGTGAGCGGCCTTGAGAACGTCCCTCCTGGGGTGTTCGTCTACTGCTCCAACCACCAGAGCCTGCTCGACATCCTGGCCCTCGGCGCGGTGCTGCCGGGCGACTTCAAGTGGGCGGCGAAGCGCTCGCTCATGAAGATCCCGTTCCTCGGCTGGCACCTCCAGCTCGCGGGCCACGTGCCGGTCGATCGCACCGTCGGCTCCCGCGCCGCGGCCGAGGCGATCGCGCGGTTCGAGCAGGTGCTCCGGGATGGCAAGCCGCTGCTCGTGTTCCCGGAGGGGACGCGCAGCGAGGACGGCGTGCTCCGGTCGTTCAAGAACGGCGGGTTCTATGCCGCCGTCCGCGCGGGTGTCCCCGTGGTGCCGGTCGCGATCGACGGCACGCACCTGCTCATGAAGAAGGGGGCCCTCGACACGGGCGACGGCACCATGCGGCACGTCCGCGTCCGCGTCGGCGCGCCGCTCTCCGTGGCCCCGGACGGCCGCGAGGGCGCGCGCGTGACCGATCTGCGCGAGCGCGCCCATGTCGCGGTGAGCGACCTCCTCCGCTCGATCGGCGGCCGCGTGGAGGCGCCGGCCAGCGCCGCGTCCGCCTCGGAGCCGCCGCCGAGCGGCGCCCATGCGGATCAGGCGCCCGGCTGAGGCGCCGGCGCGCCGCTCGAGATCAGTCGCAGAGGCTCGGGAGCGCGTCGATCTCGGTGAGCAGCTCGGCGTAGTCGTCGATGCGCCGGCCGCCGAACAGCGCGTCGTCGAACCGGTAGAACACGCGCCGGGTGAGAGGCATCACGCCGGCGCTATCGTAGGCCGCGGCGTCGGTCGCGGTGTTGCCGAAGGCCCACGCGGGCACGATCTCCCTCCCGCTGAAGAGCTGCAGCAGCTCCGTGATCTTGTAGTCCGCGGCGGCCTGGCCGAGCGCGCCGGTCAGGTCGAGGGTCGTGTGCACGATGCCAGGCGGGAAGCCGTAGGCCTCGAGGAAGTCGCGCGTGCGCTGGACGAGCCACTCCGGCCGCGCGGTCAGGTACATCGGGCGGTAGCCCTTCGACGTGAGCCGATGGAACGCCGCGGCGGCGCGCGGGTGCGCGTCGGGCAGCGAGCCGGTGAGGAGGGCGGTGAACTCCTCCGTCTCCGTGCCGGTCAGCGTCCCGTCGACGTCGCTCACGAACATCGGGGCGCCCCGGGGGACGACCTCGATGAAGAGGTCGGTGCTCGACAGATCGCCGCGGACGACCAGGTGGACCCGGTGCCTGCCCGGACCGAGCCGCTGCGCCGCGGGGATCTCGAAGAAGACGCGGCCGCCGCTGTCGATGACGCCCTCGATCTCGCGGTGCGCGGCGTCGTCCTCCGTCGTGATCGCCGCGCCGAGGCGCTCCCAGGCGCCGCCGCAGCCGCGGAGCAGGTAGACGTCGACCCGCTCGCCCTTCAGGTCCTTGTCGGTGATCCCATAGGCGAACTTGCCGATGATCCACTGCGGGTCGTCAGGGGTCAGGTAGAGATCGCGCCCGCGGTGGCTGGGGCGCCCCGCGCCGGCGATGAGGTACGACGTCGGGTGGTTCCACGCGAGCTCCTCCCCCGGATCGGGCGGCGCGGCGTCGCACGCGGGAGGCGGGTCGCAGCGGGCGCCCGGGGCCCCGCCGCCGCTCGACGACGCATCGCCGCCCGACGACGCATCGCCGCCTGCGCCGCTCGACGCATCGCCGCCCGCGCCGCTCGAAGCGTCGCCGCCGCCGTCGTCCTCACCGCTGCCGGTCGAGCCGCCGTCGCCGTCGCCGCCCTGGCTCGAAGAGCCGCCGCCGGTCGGCTCGTCGCTCGGCGCGCCGAGCGTCGCGTCGGCCGAGCCGCAGCCGATCGCGAGCGCGGTTGTGGCGATGACAAGAAGAATCTTGAGCTGCATCGCGCCCGAGTGTGGCCGAGTCGCCCCCCATCGAACAACCGCCTTCGGCGCGTCGGTGACCTCGCGGACGTTCGCGCTCGGCCCTTGCGCGCGGGCCGGACTCGGGGCAATCGTAGCTGCCCCAACGATGCCCAAGCCCAGCCCGAAGTTGCTGCTCCGCCAGGCCGGTGAATACCTCAAGGCTCACCCCGAGGAGATCGGGAGGGCGCTGCGCGGCGCGCTCGGCCTGCGCTTCGGCGTCCCGATCGATGCGCTGCGCTACCTCGCGAGGGAGCTCAGCGGCGGCAAGCGCGCGCCGAAGGACATCGTGATCGAGGCCGCGCCCCCGGGCCTGCGCCTCGCGCTCACCGTGAAGGTCATGGGCGCCCCGATCCGGGCGTCGTTCGCCGTCTACGCCGAGGAGCTCGACGTGCGCGCGGACGCCATCCAGGTCGGCCTCCGGATCGCCGACCTCAAGCTTCACGTCATGGGCGACGAGAGCTCGCCGATCGCCGGGCTCATTAACTCGGGAGCGATCGACCTGAACAAGCCGGGCAATTTCGTGTCGTTCATGCCAAAGCGGCCGGCCGCGCTGATCGACGCGAAGGACGACCGGATCACCCTGGATCTGCTCAAGATTCCAGCGATCAGCCAGAATTCGACGGTCGTCCGGGTGCTGCGCATCTGCGCGCCGGTGCTCGGTGTTCGTGCGCTGAAGACCAAGGATGACCACCTGGACGTCCACCTCAAGGCCACCCCCTCCGGGGTCGCCGCCGCGATCGCCGCGGCGCGCGCGGGCGTCTGAGGCTCTTTCCGGTGGGGGCCGTCGCCCGCTAGACTTCACCGTGCATGTCTCGGCTCCCAGCGCCCGCGCCGGCCGCGCTCTCGCTCCAGTTCCTCGCCGAGATCGCATCCGGAGCGACCACCCGCGTTGATCTCTGCAGGTCGGCAGGTCCGCACCGGCCCGGGGAGCTGCTCGCCGTCAAGCGGCTGCACCCCCACTACGCCGAGGATCCGGCGGTCTCCACCCGGTTCTTCGACGAGGTGCGCACGACAGCGGCGCTCAAGCACCCGAACGTCGTCGAGGTCGCCGGCTGGGGCACCGACGAGCAGGGGTCGTACTTCGCCGTCGAGCTCGTGCAGGGCGTGAGCCTCGCGCGGCTCATGAAGACCGTCTTCGACACGGGCGAGGTCTTCTCCGAGCGGCTCGTCGTCCACATCGGCGCGACGCTCTGCCGTGGGCTCGCCGCGGCGCACGAGCTGCGCTCGCCAGCCGGCGAGCTGCTCAACCTGGTGCACCGCGATCTCACGCCGGGCAACGTGCTCGTCGGCTTCCAGGGCGAGGTGAAGATCGCCGACTTCGGGCTCGCCAAGTCCTCGCTCCGCGTGATGACCACCGCCGTCGGGGCGCGGCGGCGCGTGACGACCTACATGGCGCCGGAGCAGGCGCGCGGGGGCCCCGCCGACAAGCGCTCCGACCTGTTCTCGCTCGGCGTCGTGCTGTTCGAGCTCTTCGCGGGCAAGCACCCGTGGCCCTCGTCGAGCGACTACGAGCTCCTCCGGAACCTGACGACGCAGCCGGCGGCCGACCTGCGGGAGCTCCGGCCGAAGATCGACAAGGAGCTCGTGGCGATCGTGACGCGCTGTCTCGAGAAGGAAGCGTCGTCGCGCTTCCAGAGCGCGGACGAGATCTTCGCGCGGCTCGAGGGCTGGCTGCGCAGCCACGGGTACCTCGAGGGGAACGAGGAGGCGCTCGGCCGCTTCGTGCGGCGCAACGCGATGAGGCAGATGCGCTGGTTCGAGCGCGCTGTCTCGGGCGGCTTCGCCGACGTCGCCAAGGCGCCGCGCCCCTCGCTCTCGGCGCAGACGGCGATCCCGCGCCGGCCCGCGGTCGACGTCTCGCACGCCGCGCACGCCGCGCGGGACCGGGGCGCGGGCGCCTCCGACCGGCTCCGGGGTAGCGGCGCGGCGCGCGCGCAGGACGAGGAGCCGACCGATCTCGACGCGCGGGGCGGCAGCGGCACGGCGTCCCCGCTCCCGCTGAGCATCACGTCCCGCGACGCGGACGACGGCCTCCGCCGGCGCGGGCCGCTGTCGTCCGACGGGGCCGAGGAGAAGACGGTCGTCGTCGGGGGTGCCGGCCGCGGGCGCGGGGACCCCGCGTCCGGCAGCTCGAGCGGCGGACGACGGCGCGGCAGCCAGCCGTCGTACGGCTCGATCACCGCGCAGGACTCCGAGTCGCGCCTTTCGCCCGTGAACGAGCCGCCGCAGGCGGAGGCGCCGCGCTCGACGACGGCCGCGGTCGCGTACTCCGCGGCGCGCGACGCCGGCGCCACGCCCACGTCGCCGGGCGCGCCAGCGAGCGAGACGCAGCTCCACGCGGAGGTCGACCGCCTCACGACCGAGGCGCTCCGGTTCCGCGAGGAGGCGCGCTTCGCTGTCGCGCACGCGGAGCGCAAGCAGGCGCTGGCCAAGGTGGCGGCCCACCTCTCGTCGATCGCCGCCGAGGCGCTGCGCCTCGCCGCGAGCTCCGGCGCGGAGCGCGCGTCGCGCCGCCTCGACGAGGCGCTCGCGCTCGAGCGGGCGATGCACAAGGTGATGTCCTCGCCGCTCACGGTCGCGCCCGAGACGGCCGCTGGCCCTGTCGCGTGGGGCAGCGAGCAGCAGGCCGTCCTGGCCCAGCTCGGGCTCGAGCACCTGGCGTCGCCCGCGACGCCGCGGCCCCCGGACTTCGGCGCGCCCCCGCAAGCTCCCGCTCCGGCCGCCCTGGGCGCCGCGGCGGCCCCGCGGAGCGCGACCGCGGCGCCCGCGAGGAGCTGCGCTGCTGGCGGCGCAGCCGCGCCGCTCATCATCCAGGGCGGCGCCTCCGGCGTCGACATGCCGAACAGCCCGCCGAGCTCCGTGGAGTCGATCGCGTTCCAGGCCAGCATCCGGCCGATGCTCCTCGGGGTGCCGCGCGCGCTCGCCCTCACCGTCGCGGCGGCGGCGTTCGCCGCGTTCGTCCTGCTGGCCTGGCTCTACTCCTGAAGCGTCGCCGCGCGGCGCGCCGCCCTCGGAGCCGAGCTCCGCTGCTGCGTGCGTGCGTCACGGGCGCGGGCGCGGGCGCCGCGCGCCGAGACGTCGCTTGATCCCGGCGGGGCACGGCGGGTACCGTCCTTGATCATGAGCGAGCAAGGCGACTGGGTGCTTATCGGCCTCGACGAGAACACGGCGCGCCGGCAGGGGATCCCCGCGCGCATGCCGGTGCCTCGGGGCGAGTTCGAGGGGTTGGCCGACAAGGGGCTCAGCATCGACGCTGCCCGCAAGTGGATCAAAGACTTCCTCACGAACTCCGAGCCCGGCAAGAGCGGCGTCTGGCGCAAGCAGAACAGCGCGCTCGTCTCGCAATTCGAGGCCTTCCTCGACAAGGCGCCGGTCTGGGAGCGCGCGCAGAAGGCGTTCGGCGAGCGCGATTACGAGAAGGCCATCTCGGCGCTCAAGCGCATCGTCACCATGGACCCCGACGACCACGCCGCGCGGCTGAACCTCGCCTCGGCGCAGGCGAACATGGGCGATCACCCCGCGGCGCTGAAGAGCTTCCAGGCGATCCGGAAGACGTTCCAGGGCGACGCCGACTACCACGTGGCGGTCGGGCAGGTGCACCTGGCGATGCAGAAGAAGGACGCCGCGCTCGACGAGATGGTGCTCGCGCTCGAGGCGAAGCCCGACTGCCAGCCGGCGCTCGACGCGATGGTGCAGCTCGGGGTCCTCGCGCCGATCTACGAGAACCCGCGCGACGCCGCCTCGCTCGTCTACGTGCGCTCCGACTCGGTGCTCGAGTACCTGACGGGCCAGTGGGACGCGGCGCCGCGCGACAGCGCTTTCTACCTGGAGCAGCTCGCCTACCACGAGCGCGAGCTCCGCCACGGCGTCGCGCTCGCGGCCGCCGAGCGCGCGGTTGCCGCCGCGGGCGCGGGCGAGGGCGGCGAGCGGGCCGAGCGCGCGCAGCTCGCGCGGATCGCCGCGCTCCGGTCGCTCGGGCGCGTCGACGAGGCGCTCGCCGCCGCCCAGGCGTTCGTGAAGGAGGCGGCGTCCTCGTCGGGCGCCTGGGTCGAGCTCGCGAAGTGCCTCACCCAGGCAGGCCGCGGCGAGGAGGCGCCCGCCGCGATCGAGAGCGCGCTGGAGCGCGACCCGGGCGACCTCACCGCGCTCTCGCTCCGGTTCTGGCCGAGCGACCCCGCGGACATCCAGAAGGTCAACGCGGCGATCCCCGAGCTCGCGGCGTTCGCCGCGGCGCACCCCGAGAGCGCCGGCGCGCGCCGCTCGCTCGCCCGCGCCGAGCTCGTCGCGGGCCGCATCGACGACGCGCTCGCCGGCTTCGCGGCGGCCGTCGCGCTCGCGCCCGAGGACGACGACCTCAGGGCCGAGTACTGGAGCGAGCTCGGGAAGCAGCAGCGATACCCGGAGATCATCGCCGACGCCGCGAAGCTCTCGGACCTCGCGAAGCGCGACTGGAAGCTGCGGTGGAACGAGGCCGAGGCGTACGCCGCCCTCGGCAAGAACATCGAGGCGCGCGCGGCGTTCTCGGCCATCAACTTCGACGAGTCGCTGCACGTCGACGTGCGCCGCAGGGCCAAGCGCGCGGTCAAGACGATGGACGAGACGCCGCCGGTCGTGACGTGAGGTCGCGGCGGCGGCGGCCCGCGCTCAGAGCGAGCCGGAGAGGCCGAGCCCGAGCGTGTCGGCCGTGACGATCGGCTTCACCGAGAGCGAGACGTCGTTGCGGACGAGCTTCTTCTCGGGCGCCGCGAGGCCGCCGATGAACATGGCGACGCCGCCGACCTGAGCCAGCCCGTCGAGCATGAGGATGAAGACCCCGCCGCCCTTGGCGCCCGCCGTGCCGATGGTGATGAAGGGGCCGGCGAGCGGGACGTAGAGCGGCATGTAGGCCGCTCCGCTGCCGCCGCCCGCGCGGTCCTCGGCCTCCGCGACGAGCCCGACCATCGCCGAGAGGAGGTACGTGACGCCGAACGTCACCGCGCCGCCGATGACCAGCCCGCGGCGCGCCCTGGGCTCGACGCGGTAGCCCTCCGGGATGGTCTGCCCTTCCTCGTAGTTCATGATCCTCGGCCCGACCGGCGGCGAGCCAGGCGGCGGGGCGTACCCGGGCGGCGGAGCGTACCCGGGCGGCGGGGCATACCCCGGGGGCGGGTAGTAGCCGGGCTGCTGCGCGTACGGGGCGGGCGCGCCGTACGGCGCCGGGGTCCCGTAGGGCGCCGGCTGCGCCTGGGCGGCGCCCGGCGGCGCGGACGCCGCGGGAGGGGGCGCCTGCGCGAAGGCGGAGGATGCGCTGAGCAGGAGCGCGGCCAGAGTTGCTGCACTGGCGAAGAGAGATCGCGAGAGGTGAGCTGAGGCGCCCTGACCGAGATGGATGTCCATGATCAACGACGCTAACGCAGCTCGCGCGCAAAGATCCAGATGAGCGCAAGACGCCGCTCGACGGGTGAGCTTTGCGCTCTTCAGGTGCGCGCGTGCTCCGGCATCGGCGGGCTCCTGGCGGCGCCGTCGTCCTTGCGCGGCTCGAGCTCCGGCGCGCCGCGATGCTCCTCCTCGAGGAGCCGCGGCGTCTCGCCCGTGATGAGCCGCGAGGCGCGCTCGTAGGTCAGGTACGACACGGCCCACGAGAACAGCACCATGAACCGGTTGCGGAAGCCGATCAGGAAGAGGACGTGGACGACGAGCCACGCGAGCCACGCCAGGAACCCGGAGAGCTTCAGCCTGCCGAAGTCGGCGACGGCCGCGGCACGCCCGATCGTCGCCATGGAGCCCCTGTTGCGGTAGCGGAACGGCAGCCGCGGCTGCCCCCGCAGGGTGCGCGCGATGTTGCGCGCGGCGTGGCGCCCCTCCTGGATGGCCGCGGGCGCCACGCCCGGCACGGGCGTCCCGTCCTCCTGCTTCAGGGACGCGAGGTCGCCGATGACGTAGATGTCCTCGTGGCCCGGCACCGTCAGGTCCGGCTGCACCAGCACGCGCCCTGCCCGATCGAGCGGCGCGCCGAGCGTGCGGGCGATGCCCGACGCTGCCACGCCGGCCCCCCAGAGCACGGTCCTGGCCTCGATCCGCCGCTCCCCGATCGACACCCCTTCCTCGTCGATCCCGGTGACGACGCAGCCTGTCCGCACATCCACATTGAGCGCCGCGAGCTGCTTTCGCGCCTTCTCCCCGAGCTCCGGGACGTACGACGGCAGCACCTGCCCTGCGCCCTCCAGCAGGATGATGCGCGCCCGGCACGGGTTGATGTGCCGGAACTCGCGCACCAGCGTGTGCCTGGCGAGCTCCGAGAGGGCCCCGGCGAGCTCGACGCCCGTCGGGCCCGCGCCGACCACCACGAACGTCAACCAGGCGCTGCGCCGCGCGGCATCGGGCTCGCGCTCGGCCGCCTCGAAGGCGAGCAGGACGCGCCGGCGGATCTCCAGCGCGTCCTCGACGGTCTTGAGCCCGGGCGCGAAGGCCGCCCACTCGTCGTGCCCGAAGTAGGAGTGCGACGCCCCCGCCGCCAGGATCAGCTTGTCGTAGCCGAGCTCGCCGTCCTCGAAGAACACCTTCTTCTGGACGGGATCGATCGCCGTCGCCTCGGCGAGGAGCACGCTCGTGTTCTTTTGCTTGCGGAGCACCCGCCGGATGGGCGCGGCGATGTCGCTCGCGTTCAGGCCCGCCGTCGCGACCTGGTACAGGAGGGGCTGGAACGTGTGATGGTTGCGCCGGTCGACCACGGTCACGCGCACCGGCTCGCGCCTGAGCGTCCGCGCCGCATAGAGGCCGCCGAAGCCAGCGCCGAGGATGACCACGTGCTCCATGGCCCAGGCCCTGGTCCCTGCGTCCCGCTCCGGCAAGAGTCGAGACCGCCGATCTCTCGCTTTGACCCTGAACGTGCAGCACCGTGTCCTTGCCCGGACACGGATGGACGGCGAGACGGCCGCTCGCCGCCATGCCTGCTTGTGGGGAGCTGCCCAGTGGGCTGTCAGGCCTCGCCTTCCTCGGGCGCCTCGCTGGCGCGCGCGGCCGGGCCTGGTCGGGCGGTCCGCGCCGGCGCGGCTACACCGCTCTGCCCTGGGCGATCCAGCTGTTCATGAAGACCGCGCTCTTCTCCCACCCTTGCCGCAGCTCCTTCTCGGCGCTGCTCTCGATCAAGCCGCCCACGCCGAACACCTTCGCCTCGATGATGAGCTCGGCGATCCGACGCGTCTTGTTGTCGCCGAGCGCCTCGGTGCGGACCACGCCCTCGTTGCGCATCTTGTCTGCCAGGGTGCTTGGCGTCAGCTTGAAGGTCCACACCTTCGTCGCCTTGTTGAGCTTGCCCTCCTCGGTATAGCGAAAGCCGGAGCCGAGCAGCTTCTCCACGGGGCCGGGCAAGTTCATCTTCGGCTTTCCGGCCGACCTGCGGACGATCTCGCTCTCCGTCTCGAACTGCTCCGTGATGGTGTACTCGGGGAAACCGAGCTCCTTCCTGTAGAGCTCCTCGTTGAAGGTCTTGTCCAGGAACAGCTTCCAGAACGTATCGACGCTGCAGTTGATCTCGTTCGTGACGGTGAATTTGCCCATGGATCGTTCCTTTGCGGTGGCGATGCGGTCTCGCCACGCGTGTACCGCACCCCATCCGTGGCGTCCATGTCCGGGCTCGGGCCGCCGAACACAGGAGCTGCGATGAAGTGCGTCCGTCTCCGTTGTGCGTTCGCCGCGCGCGCGTCGCGCGACGCGCGTCGCGCGAGATGGCGAGGCCAGGCCGAGCGCCGACGTGAACGCGCGCGGCGGGCGCGGAGCTCGGGGCGAAGCTCGCGAGAGCGGCGCCACGACGGAGTGCGGAGACGCTCGCGCCGCGCGATGCAGAAACCGGCGCCGGCCTTCCAACGCTTCCGTGTTCGTGCAAACATCGTCATGCTGTGACGTGCATCCTCGTCATCGACGACGACGCCGCGATCCGAGGCATGTTTGCGCGCGCGCTCCGCTCGCTCGGGGACGTCGAGGAGGCGAACGGCGGGGCGCCGGCGCTGCGTCGGCTCTCCGCGCGCAAGTTCGACCTGGTGGTGCTCGACCTGCACATGCCGCTGGTCGACGGCTTCAGCGTCCTCGACGGGCTCTCGGCCAAGGGTGCGCTGAACCGGGACACGCCGGTCTTCGTCGTGACCGCCGATGAGTCGCAGCAGGCCCGCATCCGCGCGCTGCGGCGCCACGCGATCTTCCTGCTCTCGAAGCCGGTGCACCTCGCGACGCTCGTGTCGCTCGCGGAGTCGTCCCTGAAGAAAGCGGCGTCCCGGGCCACCCCGGCACCGCCGTCGCCGCTGCCCGACGGGCCTGCGCTCGACCGGCCGAAGAAGGACTGATCGCGCCACCAGCGGCGGCGCAGGACGCGCGGGCCGCGGGCAGGGCCAGCGCGCCCGAGGCTCGGCGGCGCCGCCGTGGCGGGCCGGCGGCGCTGCCGTGGCGCGGGGCCGGCGGCGCTAACGCGGCGCCAGGTCGAGACCTGGCGGCGGGGTCGGAACGGGGGCGCGCGGCGGGGCCTGCGCGGGGACGGGCGCGCGCGGCGGGGCAGGCGCGGGGCTCGGCTGGGTCGATGGCGGCGCGGGCTGCACCGGGGGCGCGGGCTGCACCGCGGGCTGCCCCGCGGGCGCGGGCTGCACGGGGGGCGCGGGCTGCCCCGCGGGCCGCGGCGGCGGCGACCAGGTCACGGTCGGCGTGGGCATCGGCCCCGGGACCTGCGGGGCGGGGGCGACCGGGGGAGCCGGGTAGGGCGTCGCCGGCGCGGGCGCAGCGCCCGGCCCGTAAGCCGGCTGCCCGCTCGTGAGCGGCGCGGCGGCGTCGGCGGGGACCGCACCGCCGTCCGCCGCGTCGGCGGAGACGGCGGCGTCGGTGGCCGCCTCGGCCGCGGCGGCGTCGGCCGGGGCCGCCGCGTCGGCGACGGCGTTGGCCGACGCCGCCGCGCCCGCGTCCTGCGCCGGCGTCGGCGTCGGCGTCGGCGTCGGCGCGGGCGCCGCACCGGCCGCCGCGTCGCGCGGATCCAGGGTCGGCGCGGGCGCAGCAGGGCTCGTGAAGGGTGACATCAGCGAGCCGAACGACAGGCCGGCGGAGCGCCGGGCCAGCAGGAGCGAGACCACCGCGGCCAGGCCCAGGACGGCCAGCGTGAGCAGCGCCGTGCGCACGAACGACCCCCTCGCCGGCGCCTGGCGCGCGCGCCGCTCGGGGAGCGACGCGACAGCGTCCGTAGGGTCGGCTGCGTTCGCCGGAGGACCCGCGTGCGCCGGCGCGCGGCCCGGGTGCAGCGGCGGCGGGATCAGCGGCAGCGGCGAGAGCCCCGCCGGGAAGTCGAGCGGCGAGACCGTCGCGTCCGGGTGCGATTTGCGCGTTGCATCCGGGTTCGACTTGCGGGTCGCATCCGGGTTCGACTTGCGCATCGGATCCGGGCTCGACCGCCGTGAGCTCGTCGGGCCCGACATGCGCGAGCTAGCGGGCCCCGACATGCGCGAGCTGGCCGGGCCCGACATGCGCGAGCTCGCGGGCCCCGACATGCGCGAGCTCGCGGGCCCGGCGCTGGACGACGGCGGCGCCGCGTCGGCCGCGTCCTCCGTCGCCTCCTGCCCGTCCTGCAGGATCGGCAGCATGGAGATGCGCCGGAGCATCACCTCGGTCGCGTCCTCGGGGCGCGATGCCTGCGGCTTGTGCGGGTGGGCGCGCTCCGCGAGGATCCGGTCGAGCTCGTCGATCGCCTGATCGATCCGCTCCTTGCGCGCCTCGGCGACCCCGGGGAGCAGATCGCGGACGAGCTGGCCGACCTGCTTGTCGCTGTAGCTCTCGCGGACGGCCACGCTCACCTGCTCGAGATCCCGGCGCAGCTCCGCGGCCGTCTGGTACCGCTCGTTCGGGTTCTTGGCGAGCGCGCGCATGATGATGCGGTCGAGCTCCGGGTGGACCTCGGGCATGATCTCGCGCGGCGGCTGCGGGTTGCGGTTCGCGATCTGCTGCATGGCCTCGAGCGGGCCCTTGCCGCGGAACGGCGTGTGGCCCGTCACGAGCAGGTAGAGCAGCACGCCCATCGAGAAGAGATCGCTGCGGCGGTCGAGCGCCCCGCCCATGACCTGCTCGGGCGAGAAGTACCCCGTCTTGCCCTTGATCGCGCCGACGCGGCTGATCTGCGCGCGCGCCCGCGTCTTCGCGACGCCGAAGTCGACGACCTTGACCATGCCGTCGAACGTCACCATCACGTTCTCGGGCGTGACGTCGCGGTGGATCAGGTTGAGCAGCTCGCCCGTGTCGTCGCGGACCTCGTGCGCCGCGTGCAGGCCGGCGCACGCGTCGATCATCACGTGGAGCACCCAGCCGAGCGGCAGGAGCGCGCGCTTCGCCTTCTGGTTCGAGAAGATCTTCGCGATCGGGGCGCCGTCGATCCACTCCATCGCGAGGTACGGCCGGTCGCGGACCTCGCCGTACGCGAGGATGTGCACCACGTTCGGGTGGAGGATGCGCGACGCGGTGCACGCCTCGTCGAGGAACATGGCCCGCGCGTCGTCGTCCCCCCGCATCGCGTCCGACAGCAGCTTGACGGCGACGATCTGGACGGAGCCGTTGGGCCGCCTGAGCCGCGCAGCCCACACGGCGGCCATGCCGCCCACGGCTGCAGGGAACAGCAGCTCGTAGGGGCCGATCGTATCGCCCGGCTGGAAGTTACCGGGGTCGTCGTCGTTCCAATCACTCCACGGATCTTTGGCCACGCGCTCCCCCACCATGTCGGAAGACGTGCAGCGCGACAAGACCTGGCGCTCGGCGCCGTCTTCCCGCTCCGCCGCGCGGCGCCGCCGGTGTCAGGCCCGGCGACGCTCGCCTACCATGCGCTCGAGCCGCCCGAGCGCCCGGACCAGGACCTCCTCGCTCGGGCCGAACGAGAAGCGGACGTGATGGCGGAACCGCGACGGCCGCCCCGCCCGGCGCTTGCCCGGGTTGACGTCGAAGAACTCGCCTGGCACGACGATGATCCGCTCCCCGAGGGCCGCCCGGAAGAAGCCGTGCCCGTCCGAGAGCCCGGGGGGCAGGTCGGCGACCGAGCCCCAGACGTAGAACGTGCCCTCGGGCTCCGCGTCGATGGTCACCCCGAGCTTGCGCAGCCCCGCGAGCAGGAGCTCGCGTTTGCGCGAGAACGTCCGGTGGATGGCCGTCGTCTCGGCGCGGGTGTGCTCGATGGTGAGCAGCTCTGCCGCGGCGCGCTGCATCGGCTTCGAGCCGCCGCCGTCGAGGAAGCTGCCGGCGCTCGCGACCGCCTCGATGACCTCGCGCGGCCCGAGCGTCCAGGTCACGCGCCACCCAGGGTACCGCCAGTTCTTCGTCAGACCATCGAAGATCACCACCGGATCGCGGTCGACCTCCTCGACGTAGCGCGCGGCGCTCTCCATCGGCGCCACGTCGCCCATCCCGTAGATGTAGTGCGAGTAGAACTCGTCGAGCAAGAGGGCGCAATCGAGCTCCTTCGCCGTGCGGACCCAGGCGGCGAGCTCCTCGCCGCGCACGTGCTTTCCGGTCGGGTTACAGGGGTTCGAGGCGAGGATCGCGCTCAGCCCGCGCCCGAGGATCTCGCGGCGGAGGTCGCCGACCGAGAACGAGTACCCCCGCTCGCCCTCGAGCAGGATCGGGATCGGCGAGAACAGCCGGAAGACGTCGAGCAGCTCCTCGTACGCGGTGTAGTCGGGCAGGAAGTGGCCGAGGTTGATCTGCCCGAGCGCCGCCGCGGCGCGGGTGAGGGCGATGCGGCCCCCGCCCGAGACGGCGACGTTCTCGGCCGTGTAGCGCGACGGCATGCCCCGCCGGTAGGCGCGGTTGTACAGCGAGGCGACCGCCTCGCGCAGCTCCCACAGGCCGGCCACCGGCGCGTACTCCTGGTCGTCGCCGGCGATCGGCACCGCGCCGCAGCGCTCGGGCGCGCCCGGCAGCGGGCCGGTCTCCGGCTGACCTTGCCCGAGGTTGCACCAGCCGTCCGGCCCCTCGTCGGCGCCCGGCGCGAACCCGAGGCGCGCGGCCTCGGTCGTCACGTAGATGACGCCCGTCCGCGGGACCTTCCGGAACGCGTGGACCGCCCGCTCGTCGCCGCGCCGGGGCGGCCTGTCGTCCCGGTCGGCCGGCGCCCCGGGGTCGCTCGCGCGGCTGCCGTCTCCCTGGAGGTCGCCGGGCTCTTCAGGATGCTCTCGCACTACGTCCGTCATCGTTCGCTTCCAGGCATCGCGGGGGTGCGCCGTCGAGGTCTCCCGGCGCGGAGGGTCGAGCGCCTCAGGCCTGCTGGGCCGCCGGCTTCGCGTCGTCCGCGCTCGCGGGCTCGTCGCGCCGCGACCACGGCGCCGGCTTACCCGAGAACAGGCAGAGCAGGTAATAGCAGAACGCGAGTGAGACCGCGGTCAGCGCCGTGTACTTGTCGTCGTTATAGTGGAACGTGATCCAGATGAACTGGCTGAGCGCGGCCAGGCCGAACAGGGGCACCTCGATCTGCCGTTTCAGCCGGGTGAGCGGCGCGCTCAGGATCATGAACGAGTAGTAATAACAGGTGAGCTGCGAGAGCAGGATGACGAAGATCTGGGCCAGGCACTGCGCCACCCAGAGCGAGCGGATCCGCCGGCACACGTAGACGAAGCCGGCCAGGCTGGCGGCGATGATCCCGTAGGCGACCCAGCGGTACCTGGCGTAGCGCTCGTTGCGCATCCGCTTCCAGACCTCGAACGGGTCGACGAGCTTCGTGTCCTTCGTGTACTTCATCCGGCCGGACTCGACGCCGGTCCCCGGCTTGTGGGCGACGAGCACGCGGAGCCCCATGTGGTTCGTCAGCGGCGTCTGGTCGTGCACCTTGAGCGTGTGCTCGTAGAACTGCACGTACGAGTCCTTGCCGGAGACCTTCATGCTCAGCGGCACGAGCACGGCGGCGGCGAGGACGCCCCCGATCAGCACCTGCACGTGCGACCTCGCCATGCGCTTGTGGCGGACGAGGTAAATCCCCGCGACGGTCAGCCAGCCGATCACGGGCAGGCCCGGGAAGACGCGCAAGAGGCCGGCGTAGACCATGCTCGCGCCGGCGAGCTTGAAGTAGCGCTTGCGGATGAGGCAGGCCGAGAGGACGAGGTAGAAGAGCCAGTCCTGCCGGAGGAACGCGCCGCCGGTCCAGTAGAACGGCGCGGAGGACTGGCAGCCCCAGAAGATCGCCGCGACGGCGAAGACCCGCCACCCGAAGGCCCAGTAGAGGGCGACGAACACCCCGAGCAGATAGAAAATATCGAAGCTGGCGAGGAACTGGAGGTAGCCCGTGCTGGCCGGCTGGAGGTCCGCCCAGAACTTGCCCATGATCGTCCAGACCGGCGGCGGGTTGTAGCCGTGGTCCTTCTGCATGTCCTCCCAGTAGCCCTTGTCCGAGGACGTCCGGAAGAACTGCACGTCAGCCTTGAACAGCTCCCAGCGCTCCGGGGCGAAGTGCGCCTTGCAGACCTCGGGGCTGGCGAGCACCTCGCTGGCCGGCATGAGGAGGTTGTCGCCGCCGAGGTTCCGGATCTTCTTGTCCGGGTGGCGCACCTCCTTGGACATGTCGAGCTTGACCGGGCGCCCGGTGTCCTCGTTCGTGTACGTGACGAGCCCGAGCTCGTCCTGCGCGATCAGCGCGCACTTGTAGAGGCCGTCGTACCCCATCTCGGGGAAGTACTTGGCCCCCATGTAGTAATGGAACTGATCCCAGCGGTGGTAATACTTGGGATACCCGAAGCGGAAGCCGTTGAAGTAGCAGATGATGGCGGCGATCCCGAGCGCCACGCCGACAAAGCGCTTCCAGCGCTCCGCGACCGGCCGGCGCATCCCCTCGCGCTGCGTCTCGTAGAAGACGCAGAGCGCGGCGCCCATCGCGATCAGCACCTTCGCGAGGTCCACGGCGCGGGCGTGCTCGTCGATGTACCGATCCAGGCCATAGAAGAACAGCGCGACGCCCGCGGCGACCGAGCCGTACCGCGCCAGCACGCGGAAGCGCGGCGGGGCGAACGAGTTGAGCGCGTACGCGACGCCGAAGTAGGCGCAGAACGCGGTGACGATCTCGATGATTTGTTGTGACGTGAGCTTCATGGCCTGCGTGTCGGATCGGGATCGAGGGTGACGGGGAGCGCGCGCCGGCGAGCCTCTGCGCCGGGTGCCGCGCCGGCGTGCCCGACGGCGAGCGCTGCCGCCGCCGCCCCGACCCGCGCTGCGGGCTGGAGCCTGTCGGGAGGGGCGGCGCCGTAGGTGCACAGCGCACCCCGTCCCGGACGGGCTCCACGGGGGAGGCGGGCGCCACCTTAGCCGAAATCCAGGGCGTGTGGCGGTCTCGTTGCGGGAACGGTGGGAACGGTGGGAACCGTGGGAACCCTGCGAGGACCTTGCGAACAGCGAACAGCGAGGAGCAAGCAGCGAGCGTACCCAGGTACCGCATGTGACCAGGGCGGAGCCGTGTCAGTTCGACGTGCTGCGCAATCGAGCGGGCTTCCTCCGCCGAGCAGAGCTCGTGTATCGTCTCCCTTCGTGTCGAACGACAGTTTCTCTTCCGCTTCCTCGGGGGGCTCCGAGCGAGAGGGGGCTCGTGGCCCCTATGGCTTCCTCGTCCGGGTCGACGGCGCGCCGCCGCTGTGGTGCCGCGAGGTACGGGGCTTCCACCGCGCTGCGGTGGCCGCCGCCGATCCCGACGCGATGCCGCCCGCGCAGCTCGTGCTCGTCGGCCTCGACGAGGCCACGCGCGCGTGGCTTGCGTCGTGGGCCGAGGACAGCGAGCGCGTGCGGCGCACGATGACGATCCGCCGGCTGCTCGACGACCGGGAGGCCACCGCAGTCGTGACGCTGGCGTCCTACGGGTACGGCGTCGAGACGGCGCTCGCCGTCGAGTCCGTCGTGGTGCCGGCGGGCGAGGGCCCGGCGGCCATCCTGCGCAGCGGCGTGCACACGAAGGAGGAGATCGACGCGATGCTCGCGGTCCTCGCGACGGCGCTGCCGGAGAGCGAGGAAGCGAGCTGGTTCGTGCACGTGTAGCGGGCGCCCGGCCCCGCCGCGGCGCTGTTGACGCGCCGCCCGCGCCGCACGCGCGGCGGAGCTCGCCGCGCGGCCATCCTCGCCGGCGTTCCGTCGGAGCGCTCGTCGTGTCGTCCCGTTTGGTCGCGCGGCGTCGAGTCCCGTCAAGCTACCCTGCGCGCGCTTCCGTCTGGTCGCTGCGCAACCGGGAAAGCACCCGAAAAAAAGGAAGTGAGTCGCTTTGCATGTTTCGGTGCGTGAGCCCCTTGCTCGCCTGAACAGCGATGATAGGCTGGTCCTCGGCTTCGGACGGAGCGTCAGCTCCAGGATGGTCCTGCCGCGGAGCACCGTGGTACCGAGGTCGATACCAGATCGGCGGGCTCTCCGCTGATCCGCAATCGAACACCCCTGCCATGCCGGACGATCTCTTTCGATCCGGCGCGGGGTGCCGGCACGCCGGAGGAGGGATGGACACCATGCACAGTACCAGTGGCTCTTCTATACCGGAGGCTGGGAACAGCTGACCCTCGTGGAGCGTGACGCAGGGCCATCGGGGCCTTGCGAGACGCCTCCGCGCTCGGCCAGGTCCGGCGCCTAGCAACCTGTTGAAAGCCATCGCGACCTCCGCGAGGCCGGTAGAGAGAGAATCGTGGAAGACTCAGGTCTTCCGGGAACGGTTCTCACCGGTGCTCCGGGGTCAATCGCTCGTCGCGATGGGGCAGGGGAGGCGCCGCACAGGCGGGATCAAGCGGGGTCCAGAAGGCCTCCGGTAGAGGCCCACGGGACGGGTCGGGTGCGAGCGAAGCACCCGGCCCGTTTTTTCTTTCCATGGCCCCGTGGCCAGCGCGCTCTTTCTTGTCCGGCGCCTCGGCCGTCTGGTAGGCGGCGTCGATGCGGATGCTGCTGCTCGCGTTGCTCCCCATGCTGCCCGTGCTGCCCGCGTGCGCCGACGCCTTCGGCGACCAGGCCGCGCAGGGGCCGGGGACCGCGCTCGGTGCGTTCCACGTGGTCGGGACACAGACAGCGAACACGTGCGGCGAGGGGACGCTCGGCGCGACGCGCCTGTGGGAGTTCGACGTCGAGCTCGCGCGCGGCGAGGGCGCCCTGTTCTGGGACAACGGCGCCGGCGTCCTCGAGGGCGTCCTCGACGAGGACGAGGTTGGCTTCTCGATCCAGGGGCGCGTGGTGGTCGACATGCGCAGCGGCGACGCGCCGCCGGGGCTGCCGTGCTCGGTGGAGCGCCACGACCGGGCGCGCGGGGAGCTCGGCAGCACGAGCGACGACGTCCGGCGGTTCGAGGCGACGCTCTCCTACGAGTTCACGCCCACGGCGGGATCGCGCTGCGAGGACCTCGTGGCCGGCGAGCTCAGCGTCGCGCCGGTCTTCGCGGCGCTGCCGTGCGGGATGGCCTACGATCTGAAGGCGAAGCGGAGCGCGCTCCCGCCCGAGTGAGCGGCGGCCGGCGTGGACCTCCGGGCGCGCGCCGCGGTACCGTGCCGCGACCGTGAAGCACGTCATCCATCATCTGGGCGGGCGCGGCGGACAGCGCTCCATCCTGGTCCACGGCGGCGCGGGCAACGTCGCTCCCGAGCGGAGGCCGCTGCACGCGGCGGGGTGCCTCGTCGCCGCGCGCGCCGGGGCGCGCGTGCTCGCCGCGGGCGGGAGCGCGCTCGATGCGGTCGAGCGCGCCGTGCGCGTCCTCGAGGACGATCCGCTCTTCAACGCGGGCACGGGCGCGTGCCTCAACGAGGAGGGCCACGTCGAGCTCGACGCGTCGATCATGGAGGGCCGCGGGCTGCGGGCCGGCGCTGTCTGCGCGCTCTCGGACTTCGCCGAGCCGATCGCGATCGCGCGCGCGGCGCTCGAGGACGGCCGGCACGTGCTCTACGCCGCGCACGGCGCCGCGCGGTTCGCGCGGATGAAGGGGTTCTCGCCCGTGGGCGAGGCCGCGCTCATCACGGAGGCCGCCCGGGAGGCGCTCGCCGCGGCCCAGCGGGGCGCGGGCCGCGCGACCTCGTGGGCCGGCAGCACGGTCGGGGCGGTGGCGCGCGACGCGAGCGGGCTCACCGCCGCCGCGACGAGCACGGGCGGCACGGTGAACAAGCGGGTCGGGCGGGTAGGGGACTCTCCGCTCATCGGGGCGGGCACGTACGCCGACGACGAGGCCGGGGCCGTGTCGACGACCGGCTACGGCGAGGGGATGATCCGGCTCGCGGTGGCGCACTCGGCCGCGGAGCGGATGCGCGCCGGCCAGAGCGCGGTCGACGCCGCGAGGGGGATCATCGCGCACCTGGCGGAGCGGCTCGACATGACCGGCGGTGTCATCGCGGTCGACCGGGACGGGCGGTTCGGGCTGGCGCGGTCGACGGAGACGATGTCGTGGGCGGCGGCAGGGGACTGGGGTGAGGAGAGCGGCGTGTAAGCTGTCTTTACAAAGTCCTTCCCGCCCCTTCTACTATCCTGCTGCACACATGGTGCTGTGAGCGGTCTCGCGCGCAGCATCGAGGCTTGCTTTGCTGCCGTTTCCGTCTTTCGCTTCCGGGCGCTGGGGCAACGGCACGGGCATCCACGACTACCGCACGGAAGCGGACAACCTGCTCGACCTCATGAAGAACCGGCCGGACGTGACGGGGAGCGTCCCGCGGTGAGCGGCGCCCGGCTCCTGGGCCAGGGAGCTCGCGGGGGCGCCGGACGCGGTCACCTGGGGGCGTCCGGCGCAGCGCCGCCGAGGCCGTCACCTGCGGCGCCGGCGCAGCGCCGCCGAGACGGCTGCGAGCGTCAGCAGGCCGAGCTCCGCGGGCGCGCGCCCCGCCGGCTCCGCGGCCGTCGCGATGGCGAGGTGGCAGCCGCCCTTGTCGCGGAACCCGCCGTTCTGCGGCGGCAGGACGCACTCTCCGCCCGCATCGCAGACGAAGCCGTCGGCGCAGTGGTGGACCGACTTGCAGGGCCTCGTTTGCTCCCCGGTCTGCGGCGAGCAGGCAAACGGCGCGTAGTCGGGGTGGAGCGACGTGCAGACGCCGTCGGCGGAGGCGCCCCGGAGCGCCGAGCACGCTTCGCAGAGATAGACGTCGCAGACCCGCTCGCAGCAGACGCCATCGGTGCAGTGGCCGCTGCTGCACTCGACGTCCGCAGCGCAGGGGCTGCTGTCCGGCATCGGGCGGAAGACGACGACGCTGTCGAACGACACGTCAGCGCCGCCGCCGGCCACGAGAACCCCGCCATCCTTCAGCCGCGTGGCGCTGTGCTTATACCGGCCCAAGGGCAGGGGCTCGAGTGGGAACCACGTCCCGGAGGACGGATCGAACGCCTCGACGGTGTTCGGCTGCAGGGTGGAGGCCTGTGTATTGGCGCCGCCCACGATGAGCACCTGCCCGTCCGGCAGCAGCGTGGCGGTGTGAAAAATGCGGGCGGTGTGCATGGGCCCGAGGGGCAGCCACCTGCCAGAGTCCGGGATGAACACCTCGGCGCTGTCGAGCGTGCCCGCCGCGTCGAAACCGCCGGCGACGAGCACCCGTCCGTCCGGCAGCAGCGTCGCGGTGTGCTCCGCACGTGCAGAGATCATGGACCCGAGGGGCAGCCACCCGCCTGAAGCCGGGTCGAACACCTCGGCGCCGTCGAGCATTCCATCTGGGCCATAGCCGCCGGCGACGAGCACCTGCCCGTTCAGCAGCAGCGTCGCCGTGTGCACCTGTCGCGGAGCGAGCATGGGCTCGAGGACCATCCACCTGCCTGAAGCCGGATCGAACAGCTCGGCGCTGTCGAGAAATCCGTTCCCCTCTCCAGTGCGGCCGCCGGCGACGAGCACCCGTCCATTCTGCAGGAGCGTCGCGGTATGCGAGTGCCGGGCGGCGTTCATGGGGCTGGCCGGCTGCCAGGTCCCGGAGCCCGGCTCGAACAGCTCGACGTGATTCAGCAATCGAATTTCGCCGGCTTCATCGATGATCTCGTAACCGCCGGCGACGAGCACCCGTCCGTCCTGCAGCAACGTTGCCGTGTACTGGAGCCGGACCTGGCCCATGGGGCCGACGACGTGCCATGTGCCGGAGTCCGGGTCGAACACCTCGGTGATGTCCACGAGCCCTCCGGGGTGTGGGCCGCCGTTGCCGCCTTTTCCGCCGGCGACGAGCACCCGTCCGTCCTGCAGCAGCGTCGCGGTATGCATCGCCCGGGGGGTGCGCAGCGGGGCGACGGACCGCCACATGCCCGCGTCCGGGTCGAGCAGCTCGGCGTCGTCGATCGTTCCATGCACGGAGCCGCCGGCGACGAGCACCCGCCCATCCGGCAGCAGCGCCGCCGTGTGCTCAGCCCGGGACCTCTGCAATGATTGGAACGATAGCCACCTGCCGGAGCCCGGGTCGAACACCTCGACGCCGTCGAGCGATCCTTCAGGGGCGGCGCCGCCGGCGACGAGCACCCGCCCGTCCGGCAGCAGCGTCGCCGTGTGGTCGGCGCGGGCGGCGGCCATGGGCCTGACGGCGAGCCATGTCCCCGAGCCCGGGTCGAACAGCTCGGCGCTGTTGAGCACGCCGTCAGGACCTTCGCCGCCGGCGACGAGCACCCGCCCATCCAGCAGCAGCATCGCCGTGTGCGCCCTGCGGGCGGCGAGCATGGGAGGCAGCGGGGACCACACGCCGGAGCCCGGGTCGAACAGCTCGGCGCTGTCGAGCACGCCGTCAGGACCTTCGCCGCCGGCGACGAGCACCCGCCCGTCCGGCAGCAGCGTCGCCGTGTGCGCCCTGCGGGCGGTGAGCATGGCCAGCGAGGACCACACGCCGGAGTCCGGGTCGAACAGCTCGGCGCGGTCGAGCATTCCTTCGGGGCCATAGCCGCCGGCGACGAGCAGCCGCCCGTCCGGCAGCAGCGTCGCCGTGTGATCGGCGTGGGCGGCGTTCATGGGAGCTCCGGTGGACCACCCGGTTCCTTGGCCGGCGGCCGGGTCGAACACCTCGACGCTGTCCAGCGCTCCTTCGAGATCGGCGCTGCCGGTATCGCCGCCGACGACGAGCACCCGCCCGTCCGGCAGCAGCGTGGCCGTGTGGTCGGCGCGGGCGGTGGTCATCGAGCCCTGGATCGACCATTCGCCGGAGGCCGGGTCGAAGATCTCGGCGCTGTCCTGCGCCTCCTTGCGATGATAGCCGCCGACGACGAGGACCCGCCCGTCCGGCAGCGGCGTGGCCGTGTGATCGGCGCGGGGGACGGTCATCGTCCTGGCGAGCCTCCACCGCGGATCCACCAGCACGGTCTCGCCCTCGGCCTCCACCCACAGCTCGAGCCGCTCCCCCTGCGCGACGAGCCGCGCGCCGACCGGTCTCCCCCCCGCGGCGTAGGCCTCGGGCGCCGTCACGCGGAGGTGCGGCGTGCCGCGCGCGTCCGCGACCTCCACGGCCTCGCCGTCCTGGCGCAGCGCGGCCCCGTCGAGCTGCCAGGTGGCCACGGGCGCGTCGCGCCGCACCGCGCGCGGATCGAGCAGCAGCCACTCCTCGTAGCCGTCTTCCAGGGCGGTCCAGAACGACGTCCCGCCCGCGCGCGCATAGGCCACCGCGCCCTCCTCGATCTCGCCGGCGCCCTTCGCGTCGAGCTCTCTCACCTGCGCCTCGGAGCCGTCCGGCAAGGAAAAGCGGACGGCGCCATCGCCGTCGCGCGGGAACCGGAAGGGCAGCCCGCCCGCGCCGGCTCGGTCCGGACGCACATCGAGCGGCTGCGGGGCCTCGAAACCATCGCCCGCCGGGGCGAAGGCGAGGGGCCCTCGCAGGATGGCGTCCGCCTGCTCGGGGAACTGCCGCCTGAGGAAGCGCCCGTCGAGCGGATCGGCGGCCTCGCTGCAACCGAGCAGCAGGGTCAGCATGACAGTCCAGCAGATCGCCAGCGCGCACCGGCCGAGTGGGCGTGCCGAACCAGCCATGGGCATCTCGATTCCCTTCATCTCTGTCAGTCAGTAGCGCTCGAGCGAGCGTCCGTCCTTACTCAGTGGAACTCGTAACGAGCGCCGATCCCGGGCACGATCGTGACGAGCACCGAACCAGCGAGACTCTCGACCGGGAACGTTCCACGGCCGTCGTTCCCCGCGGGCACGGCCTGCGTCGCGTCCCACTCGGGCTCCTGGAGATCGACGAGCACGGGAAAGGCGATGCCCGCGCTCAGCTCGATGTGCCGGTGGATCGGCAGGCCGATCCGCACCTCGGGGGTCGCGTGGAAGAAGCGCGCCGGGTGCCTCTGGAGGAAGGGCGCGAGCTCGTAGGCCGCGCCGCCGCTCGCCCGGAACGCGCCGTTCGTGCGCTCGTCCAGCAGCGCACCGGCGATGAGCCCCGCGCCGAGGCGGAAATGCAGCGGCATGCGCTCGTCCAGGGGCAGCGTGAAGCCGAGCCACCCGCCGAGGAGCGCGCCGCGCAGCGCCAGCCGATCGTCGACGGTGCCCGGGTTGGGCGGCAGGCCGACCGGGGTGACCTCCATGGTGCGGCCGTGGAGGCGCTGCGTCGCCGCGAAGTAGCCGGCGGTGACGCCGAGCCCGAGGCCCATGCCGAGCTCGTAGCCCGCGTGGAGCACGGCGGAGCCGCCCGTGCCGAGCGCCGCCTCGCAGCTGCGGATGCACGTGCCCGCGACCCCGCCGCCGAAGCTGGGCAGGAGCACCGCGCCCGTGACGGCCTCGACGACGAAGCGCGCCGGGCGCGCGGGCCTGCGCCAGAAGGGCGAGCTCGGGTCGCGCTCCAGCGTCACGCTCGCGACCTGCGTGTGATCGCGCCCGAGGATCAAGCGGAGCGACTCTGGCAGGAACCCGGGGGCGGCGATCTCCACCCGGTGCGCGCCCGCGCGCAGCCGCCCCTCCCAGAGGCCGCGGCCCACGGTCACGCCGTCGATCGCCACGGTGGCGTTGACCGGCACCGGCTCGACCCGCAGCGACGCGGCGAGGTCCTCGGCCGAGAGCGTCAGCGGCACGACCCTGTCCGCCTCCACCTGGACCTGCACGGGGGGCGTGCCGACGCGGCCCTCTCCGCGCAGCGCGACCGTGTGCTCGCCGGGCGCGAGCAGCCCCTCCCAGGGCGCCCTGGCCACGACGTTGCCGTCCACCACGACCTCGACCGGCCGGCCCTCTTTCTCCGCGACCCGCAGGCGCCCCATGCGCGCGAGCGGCCGCATCCGCGCCCTGACGCGCACGACCCGGTCGCCCGCCACCTCGATGCGTTGCTCGAGCGGCTCGAAGCCCTCCTTGAACACGCGCACCCAGTGACTGCCGGAGGTGAGCCGGAGGGGCGCGGGGAGCGGCGCCTCGCCGCGGTGCCGCCCGTCGACCACGATCATCGCGCCCGGCTCGGCGCCGTCGACCTCGAGGATGCCGACGAGCTGGCGCAGCTCGTCGAGCTGGCGCTGCGCTGCCTCCTTCGCCGCGGCGGGCAGCCGGTCGCCGAAGTCGCGCAGCAGCGCCTCGAACATCTCCAGCGCCTCGTCGTGGCGTCCGAGCTGCGTCAGGCAGAGCGCGGCGCCGGAGGTCGCGGCCCAGCTCGCATAGAGCTGCCGCGAGGCGAGGTACTCGGCGAGCGACCGCGACCAGTCGCGCCTGTCGTAGAACGCCCGGGCCTTCGCATAGTGCTCGGCCGCCCTCTCCCGCGCCGTGGCGGCGGCGGGCTGCGCGGGAGCGGCGGCGGGCTGCGCGGGAGCGGCGGCGGGCTGCGCGGGAGCGGCGGCGGGCTGCGCGGGAGCGGCGGCGGGCTGCGCGGGAGCGGCGGCCGCGGCCGTCGTCAGCTGCGCTGCGGTGAGCAAGAGCCCCGGTACGGTAACGGCGACGCGGCGGCAGCGGCTGCCGCGGCGGCGTTCGGGCTGGACCTGGCGAGAAAGCAACGAGGGCATCGTGGAGGGGGGTCTGTGCGTGTGGCCTCGGCGGACGAGCCTCGAGAGCGAGCCGACGAGGAGAGAGCACGCTTGTGGAGCGTCGATGGCGCCGAGCCGCGGGCCTGCGCGGTGTGATGCGCGGCGAAGCCCCGACGTTCAGGGCAGCACAGGGGCCCGGCATGCGCGGCGGGCTCGCGCGTAACACGACGGTCCTCCTGCCGCACGTAGCCAGCGCTGCCGCGAAGATCTAGTCTGCCGCCCCCATGATCCCCGCCGGTCCTCTGTCCATCGTCCCCCTCTCATCGCCCCCCGAGCTGACCTGGCGTGTCCCCGGCTCGAAGAGCATCACGAACCGCGCGCTCGTGCTGGCGGCGCTGGCCGACGGCGAGAGCACGCTCGAGGGGGTGCTCCACAGCGACGACACGCGGCACATGCGGTCCGCGCTGGAGGCGCTGGGGATCCGGATCCAGGACGCCGGGCCGAGCACGCTCGTGGTGGAGGGGGGGCGGCACCGGCTGCGCGCGCCGGAGCGCGAGCTGTTCATCGGGAACAGCGGCACCACGGTGCGCTTCCTGGCGGCGCTCGCGTGCCTCGTGCCCGGCGAGGTGGTGCTCGTCGGCGACGAGCACATGGCCAAGCGCCCGATCGCCGATCTTGTCGATGGCCTGCGGCAGCTCGGGGCCGACGTCGAGTGCCCGACCGGCTGCCCGCCGCTCCGGATCCGGGGCGGCCGGCTGAAGGGCGGCGCCCTGACGATGCGCGGCGATCGCTCCAGCCAGTACTTCTCGGCGGTGATGATGGCCGGCCCCTTCGCCGAGTCCGCCATCGACCTGCGCGTGGCGGGCGAGCTGGTGAGCCGCCCCTACGTCGAGATCACGCGCCGCATGGTCGCGGATTTCGGCGGCCGCATCGACGAGGCGGCCGGCGGCTTCACGGTGCATCCCGCCGCGGGGTACCGCCCGCGGGCGTACCCGATCGAGCCCGACGCCTCGTCCGCGAGCTACCCGTTCGCGCTCGCCGCGGCCGCGGGCGGCGCCATCACCGTGCCGGGGCTCGGCGACGGCGCGTTGCAGGGGGACTACCGGTTCGTCGAGCTGCTCGAGCAAGCCGGCGCGCGCGTGAGCAAGCAGGCGGGCGCGACGACGGTGCGCGGCGACGGTCGACTGCGCGGCATCGATGTCGACATGCACCACATCTCGGACACGGTCATGACGCTGGCGGCGATCGCGCCGCTCCTCGACGGGCCGACGACGATCCGGAACGTGGCGAACATCCGGATCAAGGAGACGGACCGCCTCGCCGCGACGGTCGCGGAGCTCCGCCGCCTCGGGCAGGAGGTGACCCACGGCGACGACTGGCTCCGCGTCGAGCCGCGCCCGCTGACGCCCGCGCTGGTGCACAGCTACAGCGACCATCGCATGGCGATGAGCTTCGCGATCCTGGGCCTGTGCCGGCCCGGGATCACGATCGAGAACCCCGCCTGCGTGGCGAAGACGTACCCGACCTTCTGGGAGGACGTCGAGCGGTGCCGCGCCGCGGCCGGGGCGGCGTCGCCGAACAACGGCGGGCGGTAGCGCGGACAGCGGTCCTCCCGGGGGAGCGGCCCAGGACAGGACCTCGCCCGATGGCGAGCAGGGCCTCCACTGCGATCTTCAGACTCAGGGGAGAAGAGCTCGGCGCCGAGATGCGGATGGGCCGGCTGCTGCGCTACCGATTCTGAGACGAGCCAGGCAATGACCACCTCATCCGACGAGCCCGAGCCGGACATCGCCGTCGTGCCCCATGACCCGGCGTGGCCGGGGATGTACGGCGCAGAGCGCGAGGCGCTCCTCGGGGCGACGGGCGCGCTCTTCATCGCCATCGAGCACATCGGCAGCACGGCCGTCCCCGGGCTGGAGGCCAAGCCGGTGATCGACATCATGGCCGCCGTGCAGCGGCTGGACGAGGCCTCCGCGGCGCACGATCGCCTGCGCGAGCTCGGCTATCAGCTCACGCCGGCAGGGATGCGCAACCGGCTCTTCTTGCGCAAGCGCGCGCCAGGGCATGCGTGCGCGTTCCACCTGCACATCGTCGAGCACGCGACATGGCACGAGCGGAAAGAGCGGCTGTTCCGCGACCACCTGCAGGCCCACCCCGAGGACGCGCGCGCCTACGGCGCGCTGAAGCAGCGGCTCGCCCGCGAGCACCGCCGCGACGGCCTGGCGTACACCAGGGCCAAGACCGAGCTCATCCAGTCGATCGTGGATCGCGCCTGCGACGCGCGCGGGCTGCCGCGGATCGACGTGTGGGAGGACTGAGCCAGGGGCGCGGCCCCGAGCGCGCGAGCGCCCCGCGCGCGTCGGGCCGAGGTTGTCGCGCAGCAGGCGAGGTGGCTACGTCTCCGCTGGCTGCGCCGGCGGCTCCGGCTCCTTGTGGAACATCCCGGCGAGGATCTGCTCCGCCGCGTCGGCCAGGATGTCGCGCGCGAGCCGGGTCTCCTCGCCGAAGAAGCGCGTGGCCACGCCGGCGTCGAGCGCGTGCGTGGCGAGCAGCGCGAACGCCTCCGCCTCGTCGAACGTCGCCTCCGCGGTCAGCACGCGCTTGCCGGGCCGCAGGCCCTCCTGATCGAAGCGGCCCTGCCACGTCTCTCCCAGCGTCACCGAGAAGTACTGCGCGGCCACGTTCCCGGGGCGGGCCATGTGCGAGACGGCGACCACCGCCCGCAGCCGGTCGCGCTCCTCCGGGGCCATCTGCTGCTTCCAGCCCTCGACGGTGGCGTGCATCGTCTCGATCTGGTCGCGCGCCGCGTCCTCGGCGTTGAGCAGGACGTCCCGGGTCTGCGCGCGGCTGAAGGCGGTCAGCGCCTCGGGCGCGGCGCCGCCCGCGGCGATCGCCTCGTCGAGGAGCGCGAGCGACGCGTCGAGGATCCGGCGCTGCCGCGCGAGCTGCTCCGGGGTGAAGCCGCGGCCGTCGAGGTCGCCTGCGGCCGCGGTGATGCGCTCCCGCAGCGCGGCGAGCCGGCCGCGCGCGCCGCCGTCGAGCACGCCGCGCCGGCCGGACAGCAGCGCGTGCACGGCGAGGGGGACGTGCGCGATCACCTTGAGCTCGTGGTAGCGCCGGGTGCGCGCCGGGCCCTCGAGCCGCTGGCCGCCGCGCCGCAGGATGAGCCGGTCGTCGATCTGGGCGATGATCGGCTCGATGCTGGCGAGGACGGCCTCCCGGCGCGCGGCGTAGGCGTCGAGGAAGGCCTGGTTGAGGGCGCCGAGCGGCTCGTCCGGATCCAGCGCGGCGCTCCCTGCCTCGTTCGACGTCGCGGCGCTCGAAGGCGCCTGCACGGCGCTCGCCTCCGACGCCCCAGAGAATGCACGTTCGACCATGGGCGCGAGCTCCATAGCACACGCGGGACGACCCCCGGCCTGGCGCTCAGCGGCGCGGCAGCGCGTTCGCGTCGAGCCAGTCGAGCGCCTCATCCATGACCCGCTCCGCGTCCGGCATCTCTCCGTGGCGCGCTCCGGGCATCTCCCGATAGACCGCCGGGATCTTCGCCGCCATCAGGCCGCTCGCGCCCTCCTTCATGCGGTATTTCGCGTCGAACTCGCCGCTGATCGTCACCGCTCCCCGGATGCCCCGGAGGCGCGCGGCCGAGGCCGTCGTGGGCGCGCCGATGAGCACGAGCCGCGAGTACCGCTCCGGCCATCGCTCCGCGAGCCGCTCCGCGATGTACGCCCCCTGCGAGTAGCCGATGACGACGAGATCTTCCGCCTCGCCGTCGCACGCCGCGAGCGCGCTCCGGATGCGGCCGTCCTGCTCCTCGGGGTTGGGCGAGTACTTGCTGAACACGCCGTCTCCGCCGCAGGGGATGTTGCCCTGGAGCCCGAGCACCCCGCCGTGCTCCCGCGCCGCCCCCTGCATGGCTTGCACGTAGCCCAGCCCGTGCCCGCACATGCCGTGCAGGAAGATCATCCGCGGACATGCGCCGGCCCGCCCCGTCACGACGAACGCCGGCAGGTCGCCGGGCACAGCCATCTCGGTCGCCACGAGCGGCGGATCGACCGCGCGCTGCTCGACCACCGCCGGCTGCACCGAGCGCTCCTCCGCGAGCGCTCGTTCCTCTTTGCCACACCCCGTCGTGAGCACGGCGAGGCCAAACCCAGCTAGAGCCACAACGGAAAATTTCATAAGCCTGGTCTAATGCCAGGATCGGACCAGTGCGAGCGAGCCACCGCGCTCGACGCGTTTCAGCGCGGGAAATCAGGGCAGCTCACGCGCGGATCGCGGCGAACGGGCTCTTCGTCTGCTCTCTTTTTCGCCACATTCGCCACACCACAGCGCAACCCGCGCTCGCGTTGCGCCTCGGCGGCGTATTGACATGTCCGTTTTAACAGAATAATCGTCCGTTATATAGGATGAGCCTGGTTGGCCTCGCCTCCTCGGAGCGTCACGCGCCGTGGCCGCGGCACCTGGGCTCGCCGGCAGCACCCGGGCGCCTGTGTCGAGGCCGTGATTCACGTCTCGTGCCCGGTGCGCGCCCGGAGAGATCGACGAACAGGAGGAGCACATCCGATGAGCAACCGCGCCCAGGAGCACTTTGGCGAGCGATACGGCGGCGAGGGAGCCGCGCCCCGCTTCGAGCAGTGGAACGCGGTGATCGAGGCCCTGCTCGGCCACCGCTCGGTGCGCCGTTACGTGCAGGAGCCGCTGCCGGAGGGCACGCTCGAGGTCCTCGTGGCCGCCGCACAGTCGGCGCCGAGCTCCTCGAACCTGCAGCTCTGGAGCGTGCTCTCGGTCCAGGACCCCGAGCGCCGGCGGCGCCTCGCGGAGCTCGCCGGCGGCCAGGCGCACGTGCGCGACTGCGGGCTGTTCCTCGTATGGCTCGCCGATCTGCGGCGGCTCGGCGACCTCGCCAGCCACCGGGGCGTCGGGCACGAGGGGCTCGATTACCTCGAGATGTTCGTCATGGCGGTGGTCGACGCGGCGCTCGCCGCGCAGAACGCGCTGGTCGCGGCCGAGTCGCTCGGCCTCGGCACGGTCTACATCGGCGCGCTGCGGAACCACCCGGAGGCGGTCGCGGCCGAGCTCGGGCTGCCCCCGCAGGTGTTCGCGACCTTCGGCCTGTGCGTCGGCTGGCCCGACCCGGCGACCCCCGCGAGCATCAAGCCGCGGCTCTCGCAGGAGGTCGTCCTGCACCACGAGCGCTACGGCGCCTTCGATGGAAGCGTGGGCGCGCTCGAGGCCTACGACCGGCTCATGGAGCGCTTCTACGCGAAGGAGCGCATGGGCGTGCAGGGGAGCTGGAGCCGCCACTCGGCCGCGCGCGTCGAGTCGGCCCAGGCGCTGCGCGGGCGCGATCGGCTGCGCGCAGCGCTCTCGTCGATGGGCTTCGAGCTCCGGTGAGCCAGCGTGAGCCCCGCGCTACGTCGCTGCCGCGCGCGCTCGTCGCTGCCGCGCGCGCTCGTGTACGCCGGACGCGCGCGCGAGCGCGGGAGTGCGCGCAGAGCAGCACCCGATCAGCAAGCCCTGGTGCCTCACCAGCAACCAGCGACGCCGCCCGCGGGAAAGGCCCGGTGGGCGCGCCATGGCATGTGCGCTGCATTCCATGTCGGTTGGCCTGAGCAAGGGAGTCGTCCAATCATGAGCGAGGTACTGGAGCCTGAGGGAGAGGTCGGACGCGTCCTCGACGGGAGCGACACGCTGACGCTGGAGACCGATGTCCTGGTCCTGGGCGGCGGGCCCGCGGGGACCTGGGCGGCGCTCGCCGCGGCGGCGAAGGGCGCGCGCGTCGTGCTCGCCGACAAGGGCTATTGCGGCAGCAGCGGCGCCACCGCGCCGTCCGGGGTCGGCGTGTGGTACGTGCCCCCGGTCCAGGAGGCGCGCGAGGCGGCCAAGGCGAGCCGCGAGGGCCTGGGCGGCTTCCTCGCCGACCGCGGCTGGATGGACCGCGTGCTCGACAAGACGTGGACCAGCGTGAACGACCTCGGGAGCTGGGGTTACCCGTTCCCGACCGACGACAGCGGCCAGCCCGTCCGCCGCAGCCTGCAAGGGCCCGAGTACATGCGCCTCATGCGCAACCGGGTGAAGCTCGCGGGCGTCCGCATCCTCGATCACAGCCCCGCGCTCGAGCTCCTCGTCGACGCGAGCGGCGCGGTCGCCGGCGCGGCCGGCGTCTGCCGGCAGCTCGGGCACCGGTGGGTGGTGAAGGCCGGGGCCGTGGTCATCGCGACCGGCGGCTGCGCGTTCCTGAGCAAGGCGCTCGGCACCAACGTGCTCACCGGCGACGGCGGGCTGATGGCCGCCGAGGTGGGCGCCGACATGTCAGGCATGGAGTTCTCCAACGCGTACGCGATCGCGCCGGCCTTCGCGTCGGTCACCAAGACCCTCTTCTACAACTGGGCGACGTTCTATTACGAGGACGGGCGGGTCATCGAGGGCGCCGGCTCGGCGCGCGGCCGGTCCGTGATCGCGGAGACCCTGCTCACCCAGCCCGTCTACGCCCAGCTCGACAAGGCCGACGAGGCGCTCCAGGCGTGGATGCGCAAGGCCCAGCCGAACTTCTTCCTGCCGTTCGACCGCGCCGGGATCGACCCCTTCCGGCAGCGCTTCCCGGTCACGCTGCGGCTCGAGGGCACCGTGCGCGGCACGGGCGGGATCCGCATCACCAGCCACGCCTGCGCGACGTCGGCGCCGGGGCTCTACGCGGCGGGCGACGCCGCCACGCGGGAGCTCATCTGCGGCGGGTTCACGGGCGGCGGCAGCCACAACGCCGCGTGGGCCATCTCGTCGGGGCAGTGGGCCGGCGAGGGAGCCGCCGTGTTCGCGCGCGGCGTCGGCGCCCGCGCCGGCCAGCGCAAGGTGGAGGGCGCCGGCCGCGCGGCGCTCCCGGCCGCCGGCGGGACGCGGCAGCTCGACGCCGAGGGGGTGATCCGGTCGGTGCAGGACGAGGTGTTCCCGTACGACAAGAACCTCTTCCGCACCGAGCGGGGGCTCGCGATCTCGCTCGACCGGCTCGACGCGCTCTGGCGCGACGTGCGGCAGGCCCGGCCCGCGGCGGAGGTGCGCGAGGCGGTCAGGGCGCGGGAGGGCGCGGCCATGGTCGCCACCGCGCGCTGGATGTTCAACGCGGCGCGCGCGCGCACCGAGACGCGCGGGATGCACAAGCACAAGGACCACCCGGGGCAGGATCCGGCGCAGCAGCGCCGGCTGATCACCGGGGGGCTCGACCAGGTGTGGGTGCGACCCGAGTCGCCCGCGCCGGTGTCCGCCGGGGCGACCGCCGTGGAGGCGCACGCGCCATGATCGAGCTCGTCAGCGACACCCGGTGCATCGGGTGCGATCTCTGCGTCGACGTCTGCCCCACCAACGTGTTCGATCGCGTCCCGGGGGGCGCGCCCGTGATCGCGCGCCAGGGCGATTGCCAGACGTGCTTCATGTGCGAGGCGTATTGCCCGGTGGACGCGCTCTACGTGGCGCCGGAGGCCGAGCGGCCCGTCCCGGTGGACGAGGAGCAGCTCTCTTCGTCCGGGCTCCTCGGGAGCTACCGCGCCGCGGTGGGGTGGGGGACCCGGCGCAAGCCCGGCGCCGGCGCCGACCAGACCTTCCGCGTCCTCGAGGCCGCGCGCCGCGGCTGAGCCCGCGCCGCGCGTTCCTCTCCTCCCGCGCCGCGTCGTTTCCGCCTTCACGACGGGAATCTTCCGTTCTCGCGCTATTCCTCCCGTGATGAGCCGGTTCGAGGGCGCGCCGCTACTGCCTGACAGACGTGCGCCTGGCTGGCTGGGTCGAAGCACCCACCGGGACCCTTGCGACCTCCGCGGACCTCCGTGGTGGTCGCCGTGCAGGGCATCCGGGCAATGCAGCTCGGGAGCGTCCGATGCGATGTTGACTCCACTCAAGGTCATCGACGGCGCGGCGCCTCCGAGGGGGGCGGCGACGATCGCACCACACCCGTGGTGGGACCAGGGCAGCTTGCCGGAACGACCTCCCCGGCCGTGCGCGCTGACCGCCTTGCACCGGGAACCTCGGCTCGGTACTGTGCTCGCTCATCACGACCGATCTGCGAAAGTCACGAGCCCTCGGAGCGATGACGTTGTGCGTAGAGCCAGCCTTGCCATCGCTCCGTCAGGTCGTGGCGGTACTGACGAGAGCGAGGTGGCTCGCGCGCTCATGGCAGGGGAGCCGTGGGCGGCAGCCGCGGTGTGGAACGCACATGCGCCCAAGGTGTTCCGGATCGTCGCGCGCGTGCTCGGGCCCGGCGCCGACGCAGAGGACGTCACCCAGGAGGTCTTTGTTCGCGTGTTCTCCAGAGCATCCGGGCTGAGAGACCCCGATGCGCTGGGGAGCTTCGTGTTCTCGGTGACCGTTCGACTCCTGAAATGGGAGCTCCGCCGCAGGCGCGTGCGGCGCATCCTCCAGCTCTCGGACACTGCCGAGCTCCCGGAGCGGGCGGTCGAGCCGGCGGACAGCGAGGCGCGCGAGGCGCTGGGCCGCCTCTACGCGATCCTCGACACGCTGAGCGCAGACGACCGGACCGCGTTCGTGCTCCGCCACATGGAGGGGATGAGCCTGCCGGAGATCGCGGAGGCAACCGGGGTATCGCTGGCCACCGTGAAGCGCAGGCTCAGCCGGGCGACGGAGCGCGTGTCGTCCGAGGTCGAGAAGGACATGTCCCTCGCCGCTTACTGCATGAGAGGGGAGGCGCGGGATGATGCTTGACGAGGAGAAGGACGCGGCGCTCAGCCCGCAGGCCGCGCGCGCGGTCGAGCTCGCTCGCCGGTCGCTCGGCGCGATGTCTCCCCAGCAGCGTGTCCAGGGGCTGCTTCGCGTGACGGAGCGGACGGCGAGGCGCCGGGGCTTCCAGCTGTCGCCCCTCCGGGGCGGAGCGCTCGCGCTCGCCGTGGCTGCCGCGGTCCTGCTCGGTATCAACGGGTGGCAGCGAGGAACGCGCTCCGATCGGCTCTCCTACGAGGTGGAGGGCGGCGCCGTGCAACAGGACGGCTCCGTCCAGGCGGACACATCGAGCCGCCCGAAGGTCCGGTTCTCCGACGGCACCGAGGTTCAGCTCGCCGAGATGGCGCGCGCGCACATCGTGTCGGTGAACGAGCAGGGCGCCAGGGTCGCCCTCGACCGGGGAGAGGTCCACGCGCGCGTGGTCCATCGGTCGGAGGCGCAGTGGCTGTTCGATGCGGGGCCGTTCCTCGTGACCGTGACCGGGACGGCCTTCGCGCTTTCCTGGGCGCCGGAGGACGAGCGCCTCGATCTGCGGCTCGAGAACGGCGCCGTCGTCGTCAGCGGGCCGCTACCCGGCAAGCCGATCGCGGTGCGCGCCGGGCAGTGGCTGACCCTGCGGCAGCGCACGGGAGAGGTGCTCCTGCGCGAGCTCGACCTTCAACAGGGCGCGGAGGCGTCGCCGGCGCCCGCCCCGTCGTCGTCCGACCGCGCCGAGGAGCCCAGCGCAGCGCCGGCTCCGGAGCCGCTCGGGGCGCCCGCGGCCGAGCCGACGACCGCGGCCGAGCCGACGACCGCGGCCGAGCCGACGACCGCGGGGGCGCCCGCGGCCGAGCCGACGACCGCGGCGGCGCCCGCGGCCGAGCCGAGGCGCGACTGGGCCGGGAAGCTCGCGGCCGGGAAGCTCGACGTCATCGTCGACGAGGCGCAGCGCCGCGGGCTCGACGCCTCGCTCGCCGAGAGCAGCAACGAGGAGCTCTCGGTCCTCGCGGACGCGGCGCGCTACACGCGGCGGAACGACATCGCGCGGCGGGCGCTCCTCGCGCAGCGCCGGCGCTTTCCGGCGACGCAACGGGGCAAGGATGCGGCGTTCCTGCTCGGCCGCCTCGCGGAGACCCACGAGGGAGGCGCCGCGGCGCTCGCGTGGTTCGAGACCTACCTCAAGGAGGCTCCGCAGGGGGCTTACGCCTCCGAAGCGCTCGGGCGCAAGATGGTGATCGTGCAGCGGCTCCACGGCGACGCGCAGGCCGAGACCGTCGCGCGGGCGTACCTGCGCCGGTTCCCTGGCGGAACCTACGCACAGGCAGCGCGGGCCCTCGCTCGAACGCCGTGAGGTGCGCGCGGGCGCAGGCGCTGGCCGGGGCCCTCACGCTCCTCCTCTGTGCGGCGAGCCCCGCGGCGTCGGGGGAGCCTGCGCGTGTGGTCCTCGTGCAGCCCGGCCCCGCCGATCCGTCGGTCTCCGAGGCGCTGATCCGCATCCGCGGGGAGCTCGTCGCCGATGGATTCGACGTGGAGCTCCTCGATGCGCAGTCGGCCTCCGCCCCCCGGCCGACGATGGACGACGCCGGGCAGCAGGCCGGCTCCGCGGCCCTGATCGGGCTGTTCCTGGCGCCGGATGGTCAGGCCGCCGAGCTCTGGGTGGTCGACCCGCGGACGAACAAGACGCTCGTGCGGCGGATCGACACGCGCGGCGAGGCGCGGGAGCATATCGCCGAGGTGCTCGCGGTGCGCGCCGTCGAGCTGCTCCGCGCGAGCCTGCTCGAGCTCCTGATGTCCTCGCGGCGCTCCGCGGCGCCCGCCGCCGCGCCGCCCCCGAGCAACGCGAGCCGACAGGTGTCTGGACAGGCAGAGCGGTCGCTCGATCAGCCGTCGCGCCGATCGATGTGGGGCGTCGAGCTGGGGGGCGGGCTCCTGGCGAGCCCGGGCGGCATCGGCCCGGCGCTGCTCCCGGTCGCGCGTCTGCGCTTCGCGCCGCCCGGTCCGATCGAGGGGCGCCTCTCGCTGGCCGGGCTCGGGACGGCGCCGCGCGTCGCTGGGCCGCAGGGCAGCGCGACCGTGGAGCAGCGGTTCGGGCTCGTCGAGCTCGCGGCGCTCCCCTGGCCCGAGCTGCGCTTGCGCCCGAGGTTCTCGGTGGGCCTCGGGGCGCTCCACGTCGCCGTCGACGGCGAGGCGTCGTGGCCGTACCGGGGGGCCCACAGCGCGCAGTGGGCGTTCGCCGCGGACGCCGGCGCCGGCGTCGAGTTCGGGATCGTGCAGCGGATCGA
This sequence comes from Sorangium sp. So ce321, assembly GCF_051530195.1. NCBI lineage: Bacteria > Pseudomonadati > Myxococcota > Polyangiales > Polyangiaceae > Sorangium > Sorangium sp. So ce321. The sequence goes on from NZ_CP150329.1 coordinate 4,735,315, forward strand.
CGTCGTCGTCGAGGCGCACGCGCTCGTCGCACACCCGTATCCGGTGGTCCGCTTCGTCGAGACCGAGGCGGCGCACGGCGCGCGCCCGGCGCTGCTCGGCAGCCTCAGCCTCGTGGGGTGGCTGTGATCGGAGGACGAGCGGCGTCGCGCCGCGCGCCCGGGGAGAGATCTTCCAGGGCGTCGTCGCCCGCGCTGGCCGCCGCCGCGCGCACAGGCTGTCGATGGTGCCGAGCAGGTTCCACGCCTGCGGAGAGGCGCCGGGCGTCACGGCTCGGGGCCGCTGGTGTTGCCCGCGCCGGCGTCGGTGCCGGTGCCGACCGGACTCAGCCTGAACTGCTGGCTGGTGCCGCCGTTGGAGGCCCTCTGGAAGAGGGCGGTGCCGTTGGCGGGCGGGGCGCCGTAAGCGTCGATGACCTTGCCGCTGAGGCGCGACGTGATGCGGACGGCGCCGCCGCCGACTTCGGTGACGGACCATTGCTGGTTGGGGTCGCCGTGGCAGGTGTACTGGACGATGACGGCGCCGTCGGCGGTCGACGCGCCGCGGGCGTCGAGGCACTTGTCACTGCTGACGTTGCGGATCCGGTAATACCCGCCGTCCACCGCCTCGAAGCGGAACTGCTGGTTATTGCCGCCGTTGCAATTCCAGAGCTGCAGGACGAGATCGTCGGCCGTGGATACGGCGGCGTCGACGTCCACGCAGCGCCCGCTCTGGACGCCGACAAGGTTGTAGGTGGTGCCCGTCGAGACGTCCGCCTCGACCTCCGCCGGGGCGGAGTGCTGGGAGAGCTCGGCGATCTCCGCCGGGACGAGCGCTCGGCTGTAGATCGCGATGTCGTCGACGTCCCCGACGAGGAGCCGACCCTCCTGCGGCCATCGACCGACGTAGAGGCTGGTAGGGCCGGGCGAGATCGTCCGCTCGATGGGCTCGGTGCTGTGGAGGCGCCCGTCGACGTAGAGGCTCATGGCCAGCGCCTCGCCGTCGACGACCCCGGCGGCGTGCGTCCACCGCTGGAGCTCCAGGCAAGGACACAGGATCCTGTGATAGTCGCTGATTTCGGGCCCCTTCCAGAACCCGAAGTGTATGCCCCGCGCCTCACCGTCGTAATCGATGTTGAGCTCCCATCCACCGGTGTTCTCCGTGCTGATCACGGTCCTCAGGGTGTCGTCGGCAGGGGGCTCGTCGGTCAGCACGCGAACCCACGCCGAGACGGTCCAGCTCGAGGTGGCCTTCGGGAATTCGCCCACCGTCATGAACTCGCCCTCATCGAAGTGCAGCGCCTGCCCAAAGCGGCCGTCCGCCACCCACGTGCCGCCGGTGAGCTCGCCGTCGTGCCGGTTGCCGGACCGATCGGTCACGACCGTCCCTTCGCCCTCGTCGAACGTCCAGTAGGCGACCATGCCCTGAGTCAACGTCGTCGGCGTCAGCTCGACGGCGTCGAGCGGCCCCTGCTCGCAGGCCGCGAGCCCGAGCGACGCGACCGCGGCCAGGCAGCGGGGCGCCGCGCGTCCGACCGCGATTGCCGTTGCGCTGAGCGTCCTGGTGATGGCGCGGTGCGGCGTGAGCGACTGCTGCATGTCAGGCCTTCTTGCGTACGCCAATTTTATACGGTTCACCATAAAACTGCGCCGGCATGCTAATCGATCCCGCGGTGTTGCTCGGAGCACAGCCGCGTTCTCCCGAGGGGTGTTCAGATTTCCAGCACTCCGAGAAAACGCATGATCTGAGCGCTCGAGGTGATTGAGTCTGCGCTGATGTCACAACCTAGGCCAGCAACCAGATCATCACGCCGCTCACGGCCTGGAGGCGAACCGCCGACCGGACGAGGAGCGGCAACGCGAGGTAACTTATGAGGCGTCCTGTTCTCTTGATCTGTTTCTCGCTCGCTGCCGGGCTCGTGGCATGCGGGTCGAGCGACACCGGCGCCGGCGGCGTCGGCGGCGACGGCACCGGCGCGGGCGGCGACGAAGCGACCGGCCCGGCGTCCGGAGGCGGCGCGACCGGCGCGGCGTCCGGAGGCGGCGCGACCGGCACGGCGTCGGGCGGCGGCGCGAACGGCACGGCCTCGGGCAGCGTCGGCGCGGGCGCAGGCCCCGGCACGGGCGGGGGCGCTCCCGCGCCGACGGGGTTCGCGCAGATGGAGGATCTCGACCGCGGCGTCGTGGCCGTTCCCACCGACGGCGGCATCTACGTGGGCTTCCGCCTGTTCGGCTACGATCCCGACGACATCGCATTCAACGTCTACCGGGACGGCACCAAGGTCAACGACGCGCCGATCACGGACTCCACCAACTTCGTCGACCGCGGCGGCTCTCCGAGCTCGGTCTACGCGGTGCGGCCGGTCGTCGGCGGCGTCGAGCAGGGTGAGTCGGAGGCCGCGTCCGTGTGGAAGGATGGGTCCCTGTCCATCCAGACGATGCCGCCGCCCGCCGGGGACGGCTACACCTACTCGAGCGGCGACGGCAGCGTGGGGGACCTGGACGGCGACGGGCGATACGAGATCGTCGTCAAGTGGGATCCGTCGAACCTCCAGGACAACTCGAAGGCTGGCCGCACGGGCAAGACCTACCTCGACGCGTACACGCTCGAAGGCGAGCGGCTCTGGCGCATCGACCTCGGCGTGAACATCCGGGCCGGGGCGCACTACTCACCGTTCCTCGTCTACGATCTCGACGGCGACGGGAAAGCGGAGGTGGCCGTCAAGACGGCGCCGGGGACGCGCGACGGGACGGGCGAGCTCCTGAGCAAGGGGCCCGCGGCCGGCGACGACGACGCCAGGGACTACCGCAACAACGACGGTTACATCTTGACCGGCCCGGAGTACCTCACCGTGTTCTCCGGGGAGACCGGGGCAGAGCTCGCCACGACCGAGTTCCTCGTGGGGCGCGGCGACCCGTGCAGCTGGGGCAACAACGAGTGTTATGGCAACCGCGTCGACCGGTTCGTCGGCACGATCGCGTTCCTCGACGACACAGGGCGCCCGAGCGCGGTGTTCGGGCGCGGCTACTACGCGCGCACCACGCTCTCGGCCTGGAACTACCGCGACGGCGAGCTCTCGAACCTGTGGACGTTCGACTCGAGCTCGAATCGCGATGACGGGAAGTTCGCGGGCAAGGGCACCCACTCCATCAGCGTCGCGAACGTGGACGACGACCCGCAGCAGGAGATCATCAACGGCGGCGCCACCTTCGACAACGACGGCACCGGCCTCTGCACGGTGGACTACTACGCTCACGGCGACGCGCTGCACGTCACGGATCACATCCCGTCGCGCCCCGGCCTCGAGGTGTTCCAGCCGTACGAGGGCGGGGAGTCGCCCGCGTACGCCATGCGCGACGCCCGCACGTGCGAGGTCATCTGGCGGGGGCCAGGCAACGGCGGCGAGGAGGGGCCTGGCCGGGGCGTGGCGGCGGACGTGGATCCGCGCAACCCCGGGAGCGAGGCGTGGGTGAACAACAGCCAGCTGCTGAGCGGCTCGGACGGCAACGGCGTCGGGAACCGCCCCTCGTCGTCGAATTTCCTCATCTGGTGGGACGCGGATCTCAGCCGGGAGCTCCTCGACGGCAACGGCATCCGCCAGTACGACGGCGAGGGCGGCAACTTCACGGCCGACGGGTGCACCGCGAACAACGGCACAAAGAGCAGCCCGACCCTCAGCGCGGACATCCTGGGCGACTGGCGCGAAGAGGTGATTTTCCGCTGCGGCAACTCGATCCGTATCTTCACGACGAACCAGGTCGCGGAGAACCGGATCCATACGCTGATGCACGATCCGCAGTACCGCGTGGCCATCTCGTGGCAGAACGGCGCGTACAACCAGCCGCCCCACCCGAGCTTCCACATCGGCGAGGGGATGGCCCCGGTGCCGAAGCCGGACATCCACGTCCGCTGAGGCACCCCGGGCCGCCGGCCCGGACCGGCCATCCGGTCACATCACGTATCGCTCCAAGACGAGCAGGTATCGCCGTCGCCCGGCGACAACGTGCCTTCCCAGTCGCAGGCAAGGGCGACCATCATGACCGGGATCGTAAGAAGATATCCTCTCATATCACACCACTCCGGCGTGAGCGTCGGTGTAGAAGCTGGCGCTGCCGGACGTGGTCTCGTTCCTGTCGAAGCAGCTGGTGTCCCGCCCCCCGGGATGGCTACGTCAGGTTCGTGAGCGGCCCGGTGCAGTAGCGCGGGTCGCCGAACGTGGTCCGGTCATCACCGAACAGATTCAATAACGAAACGAGCAGATTGTTGTGCGGGACGTCGTTCTGGTACTGGACCCAGCGTCCGGTGCGCAGGCCTCCGCCGCCGCCGGCCAGGAGGAACGGCATGTTCGTATGGGTGTGCGTCGGCGGATCCGAGAGCTCGGTGCCGAAGAAGACGACGCTCTCGTCGAGCAGCGAGTGTCCACCCATGTCGACCTTCTCCATCTCCTGCACGAGGTAGAGGTGCTGCTTCGAATACCAGTTGCAGATGCGCTCGCACTCGTCCGGCCTGAAGCCGCCGTCGTGCTGGTAGAAGTGGTGGTGCTCGGTCAAGTTGAGCCAGGGGAAGGTGTGCTTCGCCTCGGTGTCGCTCCACTGCAGCGTACCGACCGCGGTGATGTCGCAGGCGAGCGACATCACCAGCATATCCATCATGAGCTTGCCGACCTTGGGGATCGCCGCGTCGGTCGAGGTGTCCTTGATCGCGCCGAAGTCGTCCGCGTTGAACCCCGTGCGCGGGTTGTAATCGGACGTGTCGACCCTCTCCGGGGCATGGCAAGCGCTCGTCGTGGTCGGCAGGTTGCTGATGCTCATCTCGATCTCGCGGATCTTCGTCAGGTGCTGGTCGATCTTCTGCCTGTCGGCGGCGCCGAGCCGCGCGGACAGGGCGGAGTAGCGCCCGTCGAGGAAGTCGAGGATCGACTTCTTGCGCGCGAGGCGACGGGCGGCTTCGTTGCCGGCGGAGGGATCCAGCGAGCCGAAGAGCTCGGTGAAGATCTCCATCGGATCGAGGCGCGGCGAGATCGGGCTGTACGGCGCGGCGTCCTCGAAATTCGCGGCGTTCATGTTCGTCAGCAGGCCGTGGGCCTTCCCCGTCGCCCAGCGCACCGCGATCTGGATGCTCGCCTTCGCCTTCTGACCGGCGGAGATCCGGGAGGCGATCACCTGATCGACGGACGGCCCGCTCCCGTAGCCCCTCGGGGAGCCCTCTTGAGGCGTGCCCGTGAGCCAGGCGATGATCCCGCTCTGGTGCCCCTCACCGCGCGCGGCCTTCATATCGAGACCGTCGAGGACGAGCAGCCGGTCCTGCACCGGCGCGAGCGGCGACAGGATGGGGCCGAGGGTGAAGCTCGTCTCGCTCCCGGTCGGCCGCCAGCGATCGATCACGGTCCCGCCCGGCGTGTAGACGGCGAGGAAACGCTTGGCGGGGGCGGGGGCCGCGCGCGCCATGCGCTCGGGGCCCATGATCTCCAGCCAGGGGAGCGCGATGGCGATGGCGCCAGCGCCGCGCAGCACGGCACGCCGGCTCAAACGAAAGTTGGACATGACCATCACTCCTGGTGAGCAACCGAGATGTAGTGGAAAGCATCCGTCTGCGTGAGATCGATCAGGAGCTGCTTCACGTTGTACCCGGACGCCTTGAAGGCGGTCGTTATCTCCTGCTTGGTGCAAGCGTCCTCGGCGCGCAGGGTGAGACCGTAGGCGTACTCGGTCCAGCGCGTCGCGAAGCAGCCATGCACCTCTTCGGTCTCGGCGAGCTCCTTCACCAGCTCCGTCGGACCACTCACCGTCTCCGTCGAGCCCGGGAGCGAGCCGCTCGCGTCGATGGTGACGTCGTTCTCTGTCGTGCGGAACAGCCCGACCGCGTCGTAGTTCTCGAACGTGAAGCCGACCGGATCCATGAGATGGTGGCATCCCCGGCAGACCTCATCCTGGCTGTGCTGGCTGAAGCGCTCGCGCGCCGTCGCGCCGGTGTACGGATCCGGCGGCTTCACCCGCTCCAGGATGTCGCCAGTGGGGAGCGGGATCTTCAGGCACATCAGCTTCTGGAGCACGAACGAGCCGCGGACCACGGGGTTCGTCGTGTTCGAGTGCGTGGTCCCGGCCATCATGCCCGCCTGGGTGAGGAGCCCGAGGCGCTGGGTCGTGTCGAGCTGCACCTGCTGGAACTCGTCGCCTGTCACGCCGGGGACGCCGTAGAACGCCGCGAGAGGCCCGTTCATGAACGTGTACGGGGCCGTCAAGACGGACGCCCAGGTGCCGGTCCCCTCGAAGATCTCGTGCTCGAGGAACCGCTGCGTCTCCTCGCGCATGAGCGCGCCGATCGTCTTGGAGAAGGTCGGGAACGCCTCCGCGTTCCGCTCGAGATCCGCGAGGTTGCTGATGGGGAGCAGGTTGTCGAAGAAGAACCGGATGGTGGTCCGAGCCCGAGGGTGTTCGAGCATGCGCTCGGCTTGCGCGCGCACGCCTTCCTTCGTCGAGAGCTCACCCGCCTGCGCCGCCGTGCGCAGCTCCTCGTCCGGCGCCGTGCCCCAGAACAGGTACGAGAGCCGCGTCGCCATCTCGTCGCCCGTGGGCCGGCGGAGCTCGGGGTGCTCCGGGTCGGATGTGCCCCACTCGATGCGGTAGAGAAAATCTGGCGACTGGAGCAGCGCCTCGATCACGGTCGCGACGCCGACGTCGAACGTCGCATCCGTCCGCCCGACGCTGTACAGCGCGAGGAGCTCGTCCGCCTCGCCGGCGGCGAGCGGCCTTCGGTAAGCGAGCGGCGCGATCCGCTCGACGATGGTGCGCGCGCACGCTTCCTCGCCCTCCGGTCTCACGTTGCTCGCGCAAGGGGCGAGCTTCGCGAGCGCCTCCGGGGAGGCGGTCGCGCGCCGGGCGACGCCCTCCGCGACGGTGCTCAGCTGCTCGGCCAGCAGGCTCGAGACCGACAGCGCGTCCGCGTCATTGCCAAAGCCGTTTCCGACGTCCTCGCTCGGCAGCGAAAAGGCCGGCTGGGTCGTGTCGCCGAAGAGGTCGCGAACAGTGTTGTTGTACTCGAAGCGCGTCAGCCGCCGCAGCGGCGCTCGCCCGGCGTGCACCAGGCCGTCCTCGCAAGCGAGCGGCTGCGACGTGGTGGGGTTCCCCGTGGGATCGTCCGTGGAGTCGTCGGTGCGAGTGTCGCCCAGGCTTCCCGTGCAGCCGCTGGCCACGATCAACGCGATCAGGACAGCTGACCGGAGCCCTCCAAGAGGACGCGCCTGCTCATGGTTCAAAGATCTGTACATCGATGTCGCCCTTCGCCCGCTCTGGGCGCGCTGAAGTCCCATCATCGAACAACAAGGTTTCTTTTATGAAGTTGAACTGTCGTGCAGCCCCCCCCCGGAGAGGCCCTGCGGCAGTACAGGAGATGTCGAAGCTGCTCGGCTCGATCAACGCTCCAGTGAGAAAATCATGGAATCATCTCGAGGGACGTGCTGCGTTCCGGCGGGCGCGCCGTCGCCGCTCTGCCCCCAACGAACTGGAGCGCGCCGCTCCCTGGCGGCGGACTGATGGGGAGGGATGAGCGAAAGCGAGAGCCTGCGGAGCACTCGTCAGGCAGTAGCGGCTCGCCCTCGGATCGGCTCACCGCGAGGGTGAATACAGTGAAGATGAAGCTTTGCTTCGGGAGCGTAGCCCTGCTCGCCGCGCCGTTGACGCTCGGGTTGGAATCTGGTCCGCGGCGTGGCGGCGCGGCGATCACCGGATGAAGTGACCGATGAAGTGCGCGTCCTTCAGCATCTGGTGGTCGGGCGTGGAGGGGAGGCTCCACGTCTCGAAGCCACGGAGACGCCCGCCGAACAGGTAGGGAGAGCACGAGAGCCCGGTGCGCCGCTCCACGGGCCCTTCCTCCGTGTACTCCAGCAAGGTGTACTCCCGGGGGCGGACGCGCTCCTGCACGAGCCAGATGGGCGGCGCGTCGCCGGGCTCCGCTGGCTGGTCGGGCAGCTCGCGGAGCAGGGCCTCCCATTCTCCCTGGCCGAGGTTGCAGCCGAAGACGACGTGCTTGCCCATGTGCGAGTCCGTCCGCTTCAGGATGAAGTCGCCTCGATGGCGCTTCACCCGATCCAGGGCGGCGCCGCGCAGCTGCGCGAGCAGGCGGGTCTCGGGGATCAGCGCGTCCACGGCGTCGCGCTCCTCCGGCGTGAGCGTCGGCGGCCTGGCGCGCGGATCGCTCAGCCAGGCCAGGAACAGCTTGGACTGCAGCACCGTGAGGCAGAGCGGCACCGTGCAGCCGCGGAGCGCCGGCACGAGCGGGCGCAAGGTCCGGGTGAACTGCTCGCGGAAGCGGTTCACCGTGTAGAGCGAGCACGCGCGGTGGAGGTAGCCAGGGACCGACGCCGGGAACGCGGGGCTCGGCTCCCCTGCGTAGTGAGCGATGTGCTGGATGCCGCGCCGATTGTCGTTGAGAAACGCAAGGATAGGCTCGCACTCGGGCGCGGCGGCCAGCGTCCGCACCCAGTGAATCAGGCGCGGCTGTCCGTTGGCCAGCTCGTCGAAATACTCCCTCAGGCCGGCCAGGGGACGCCCGCGGCGCAGCAGCGGTGCCTCGATCTCGAAGAGCTCCGCGCAGATCGACCACACGGCGTCCGGCTTCTCGTAGCCCGCCACGGCCGTGTCGAAGTTGGTCTCCACCACCCGCGGCCCCTCGGCGCCCATCACGATGTCCGGACGGCCGTAGAGAAACGACCCTGGGGCGACGGGCAACGGCGCGTCCGGGTGCGTCCGCTCGTTGTCCTGGAGCTGCGGCCAGCCCCGGTAGAACGCCCTCACCGCCCGCAGCGAGCGCGCGAGGTGCCCCAGCTCGGGATCGGAGGGCAGGGGCTCCGAGAGCGCGGCGCTCAGCACCTTCACGTGGGCGCGATAGAGCGCCATGATCTGGCGCTCGAGCCGCTGCACGGCGCCGGCCGGCGACTCGACGGGAACCCACAAGGTCTCGGTCGCGGGCGCCGCCCACGAGGTCTGCCGCAGGCGCTCACGGAACGACGACACGACGCGCGAAGGCTCGGTCGAGGAAGGACACACGACGGATGAGATCGGCAACGAGCTCACGGCACCTCCAGCGCGAGCAGATTGATACAACGTACCACCCGGCGATGGTGCGATCACGGCGTGCGAGCGCCCGCTTCCGCGTTGCGCTCGTCGGATCTCGATGCGAATGTCGGGCCAGGGGAGCGCGAACGCCAGACGCGGCTGCGCGATCGATGTCCATGAGCACACGCGGCGGAGAGGTGCTGTTCCTGTCCCTGGAGGACGTCGTCCAGTGCGGGGGCGCCGACGTGGCGCGGGCGAGCGAGGACGTGCAGCGCGGCTTCGAGTTGCTGCTCGAGGGGCGGGTGGCTCAGCCCGCCAAGATCTCGATGCGGAGCCCGCCGTCCGCGCCGGAGCCCGAGGTGGGTTACATCAACTTCATGCCGTCGCTCGTCTCCACGGGCGGCGAGGAGATCCTCGGGTGCAAGTCGATCGGCGCCATGCCGGCGAACGTGGCGCTGGGGCTGCCGCGCGCCGCGGGGCTCATCACGCTGTTCGACGCGCGGACGAAGCTGCCGTGTTGCATCATGGATGCTCAGGTGATCAGCGCGACGCGCACGGGCGCCGTGTCGCTGCTGGCCGCCCGGGAGCTCGTGCCGCCGGACACGCAGGAGGTGGCCCTCATCGGGGCGGGCGTGAACATGCGGACGCAGCTCCTCGGGCTCCAGCGGGCCGTGCCGGGCCTGCGTCGCGCGCGCGTCCACGCCGAGGGCCCCTCCAGGGACCGCTTCGCCGAGGAGATGTCGCGGCGAACGGAGCTGGAGATCCGGCCGGTGGCGACCGCCGAGGAGGCCGTCCGCGGCTGCTCGTTCGTCGTCACCTGCGTGTCGCGCGACGATCGGCCCGTCGTGAAGGACGGGTGGATCGGCGAGCGCGGGGTGACGGTGTTCTCCATCGGTGGGTTCGAGGTGGAGGCGTCGCTCCTGACACGAATGGACCGGATCATCGCGGATCGCTGGGCGGACGTGAAGAGTCGCAACATCCAGACCCACGCCTTCGCCGTGGCGTGGGGCCTCATCGCGGAGGGACGCGTCGAGGATCTCGGCCCCATCCTCTCGGGCCGCCGCGCCGGCAGGACGTCGCGCGACGAATGCATCTTCTTCTCCCCGGTGGGGCTCGCCTTCGAGGACATCCTCGTCGCGCATCGCGTCTTCCGGGAGGCGCTCCGGCGCGGCATCGGGCAGCAGCTGCGTCTCTGGAGCTCGTCGACGTGGATCTGAAGGGCCCGGAGGAGCAGCGCCTGCCCGACCTCCGGGCGCTGCTCGAGCGGCTCCCCGAGGCGCGGCGCGCCCGGCTCGTGCGCGACGGCCTGCGGATGGCCCGCGAGGCAGGGTATCCGCTGGAGGGCCGGCCGTTCCTCGTGCCGCTCCAGCTCGACACGGGCCAGGTGACGCGCGCGTTTCACCAGGTCGAGTGTCTGATCCAGGCGCTCGTGCGGCTGGAGGCGCACGCCCGCGCGCCGGGCGGCGAGCCTTTGCTCCGGCGGCTGCTCGGCTCGCTCGAGGAGGGCAGCGCGCGGCTCGTGCGTCAGTGCACCTTCGAGTCGACCGCTTCCGCCGAGCGCCGGCTGCGCCGCGTGGACGCGTTCCTGGATCCCGCCACCGGCCGGTGCTCGCCTGTCGAGGTGAACCAGGCCGCGCCGCTCGGGCTGCACTACCACGATGTGGATCAGCGCATGGCCGAGCACATGCTCGGCGCGCTCGGGCTCGCGTACGCGCCCCGGCTGCTGTCGCCCCATGTCGTCGACTGGCTCTTCGGCGAGCATCTCCGCCGCTACCCGGGCCGGACCCCCCGGCGGATCGCCCTTGTCTCCGAGCACGGCTATCCCGGCAAGCGCGAGCTGCCGCACGTCGCGCGGGAGTACCAGCGGGCCGCGCGGGAGAGGTATGGAGAGCACGTCGACATCCTCCATTGCTTTCCCCCGGAGGTCCGGCTCGTCCGGGGGCGGCCCGCGGTGGGCGGGGCGGAGGTCGACATGATCTGGCGCTACTCGGTTTACCTCGACGCGTACCGCGAGCGCGGCGTGGACGTGAGCGACTACGAGGCCCTGTGCTCCCACCCGGAAGAGCACCTGATCGTCAACGCCACCGGCGCCTTCCTCACCGCGACCAAGGAGGCGCTCGCGCTGCTCTGCGACGCGGCGGTTGTCGCCGCGCTCGGCCTTTCGCCCGACGAGGCGGCGCTGCTCCGCCGGACGCTCCCGGACACGGTGAGCCTCGCGCACGCCCCCGAGCGGCGGCGCGAGGTGCTCGAGGACCGGGACGGGTGGGTCTCGAAACCGACGGACTCCTCCTTTGGCGAAGGGGTCGAGTTCGGCGGCAGGCTGTCGCGGGGTGAGTGGGAGCGCCTCGTGGACGCGCGCAGCCGGGAGGGGTTCGTCTTCCAGCAGCGCGTGCCGTACCCCGTCGTCCCGCTCCTTTCGGTGTCGGAGGCCGGGGCGATCGTGGAGCGGGAGATCGAGATCGACTTCTGCCCCTTTCACGTCGACGGGCGGATCCCCGGCCCGACCATCGTGCGCGCCCACGCCGCGGACGCCCGCCAGCGCGGGACCCGCCCGATGAACACGCGCGCCGGGGCGTTCCTCGTGCCCTTCCTCGCGCCAGGCCTGCCGGCGAGCTCCTGAGGGGCAGCGCGGCGCCTCGGTCGGCGCGCAGCGCCATTTGAAACAATGAACCCGCCCAGCGATCCGCTCATGCTGTACACCGCATCCCGGGAGCGGGTCGCGCCGGTCCCGGTGCGCAGCGGGGCGGCGGCTGTCGGCCGCGCCGTCGCGCGCTCGCGGCGGGCAAGGTGCGGCGTGCGCAGCACGAGCTGCTGACGGCGTGCTCGTGACGCAGCACCCGTCGGGCGAGGCCCGGCCGGGAAGCGCGGAAATGCCTGGCACGGCGCGTGCGAAGCGCGAGGGACGCCGGACGCCGGCGCAGAGAGAGGGAGAGGCGCGGACCAGGGCGTGGCCCTGCCGAGAGCGCCCCAGGACAACGCGTTTCCGCGGAGGCCGTCGCATGAGTGGGCTCAGTCTCGTCTTCGATACACCGCAGCTCGCGCAGGACTACGAGGTTCGCAGCGCCGAGCGGCAGTTCCGCCATGGCCAGCGGCTGATCGCCGAGCTCGGCGTGCGCGCCGGCGAGCACGTGCTCGACATCGGCAGCGGCACCGGGCTGCTCGCGGAGCACGTGGCGGGTATCGTCGGGCCGACAGGCAAGGTGCTCGGGATCGACCCGCTGCCGCTGCGCGTGGAGATCGCCCAGCGCAAGGCGAAGGCGAACCTCTCCTTCCGGGTCGGCAACGCCTACGCGCTCGACGAGCTCCCCTCGGGCAGCTTCGATGTCGTGTACCTCAACGCCGTCTTCCACTGGCTGCCCGAGAAGACCGAGCCGCTGCGGCAGATCCATCGCGTGCTCAAGCCGGGCGGCCGGATCGGGCTCACCACGGGCGCGAAGGACCACCCGCACCGGCTGCAGGCCATCAAGAAGCAGGTGCTGTCGCGGGAGCCCTACGCGCGCTACCCGGAGTCCCAGGCCGGCACGCCCCACTGGGTCACGGCCGAGGAGCTCTCCGGCCTGCTCGGCGGCGCCGGCTTCGCCGTGCAGAAGATCGAGGCCCAGGAGAACGTGCAGCATCAACCGGACGGGCGCGCCGCCATCGCCTTCTCGCAGGCGAGCTCGTTCGGCAACTTCCTCGGGCACCTGCCGGAGTCGCTGCGCAGCCAGGCCATCGAGGACATCCAGCGCGAGCTCGAGGCCTTCCGGACGCCCGAGGGCATCCGGCTCGAGGGGAAGAGGCTCTTCGCCGTCGCGCACAAACCGGCGTCGCACTGAGCAGGCCGCCGGCCTGCCGCGCCCCGCGTCGCGACGCTATCCCACGATTCAGACTCACGATTCGGACCGGCTGAACAAGCCACCAGGAGAACTCCGCATGAGCGCCACACAGAACCAGAGCAGCAATGTCCTCGAGATCGTGCCGGTCGCTGGCCGGATCGGCGCGGAGGTGCGCGGCGTGCGCCTCTCGGCCGATCTCGACGCCGCCACGGTGAGCGAGATCCGCAAGGCGTGGCTGCGTTACAAGGTGATCTTCTTCCGGAACCAGCACCACCTCGACGACGCAACCCAGGAGTCGCTGACCGCGCTGTTCGACGGCAAGCCCGTCGCGCACCCGACGGTCCCGGTCATCCAGGGGACGGATTACATCCACGAGCTCGACTCGCGGTACGGGGGCCGCGCGAACTCCTGGCACACCGACGTCACGTTCGTCGACGCGTACCCGAAGGCGTCGATCCTCCGGGCGCTCGTGATCCCGCAGTACGGCGGCGACACGGTCTGGGCCAACACGGTCGCCGCGTACGAGGAGCTGACGCCCGCGCTGCGCGAGCTCGCGGACAAGCTGTGGGCGGTCCACAGCAACGAGTACGACTACCAGGCGCGGAGGCCAGAGGTGTCGCCGGAGGACGAGCGGCGCTACCAGGAGGTGTTCACGTCGACGGTCTACGAGACGGAGCACCCCGTCGTGCGCGTCCACCCCGAGACGGGGGAGCGGTCGCTGGTGCTCGGTCACTTCGTCAAGAAGATCGCCGGCGTCTCATCCCAGGACTCCGCGCACCTCTTCCAGGTGCTCCAGGAGCACGTCACGCGCCTCGAGAACACCGTCCGGTGGCGGTGGGCCGTGGGCGATGTGGCGGTCTGGGACAACCGCGCCACCCAGCACTACGCGATCAACGACTACGGCCATCAGCACCGCCTGGTGCGCCGGGTGACGGTGGACGGCGACGTGCCCGTGAGCATCGACGGCCGGCGCAGCGTCACCCGCAAGAAGGCGCAGCGCGCTTCCACGGCGAGGAGCGAGAACGCGCCGGTGGCGAGCGCTCCCCTGGCCGCTGCCACGGCCTAGAGCGCCGAGCAGCGGGCCGCGCCGATTCCGCGCGACGCGCCCGTCACGAGCGCGACCTTCCCGTCCAGCTTGCCGCCGCTCCTTCGCCGCTTCCGCTCCGTGGCGTCCGTCGCCCGGCACAAGACCATGTCAGAAGCAAAAGTGCGCGTCCATACCGCGGGCAGCTGGGTGCGTCCTTGACGACCGCGGACGCCTGCGCTTCATGTGCGGCGGAGGAGCGCCCGTGGGGACGACGAGCAAGCGCGACGAGGCGCGGGACGGAGAGCAGAACACGGCCCACGTGGTGGTGATCCTGCTGATCGTGGCGTTCGGCGTGCTCGCGCTGCCGTGGATGGTCCTGCGCAAGCTGGAGGCCCGCGCGCCGCCGTCGCGCCGCGGCCTGGCCGCCGGCGTCACGGCCGATGACCTCGCCCAGGGCGGCAAGATCTATTACCGCTCGTGCACCGGCTGTCACCAGGCGAGGGGGGAAGGGAAGCCCGGCCGTTATCCGCCGCTCGTGGGCTCCTCATGGGTGCTCGACGACCCGGAGACTCCGATCCGGATCATGCTGCTCGGCGTCGCCGGCCCGATGGAGGTGAACGGCGCGGTGTTCAACGACGTGATGCCCAACCTCGGCGTGACCCTGACGGACGAGGAGGTCGCGCTGGTGCTCACCTACGTGCGGTCGAGCTGGGGGAACAGCGCGCCCGCGATCACGAGGGACGAGGTCGCGAAGGTGCGCGCCTCGCTGGGCGACCGGCAGGCGCCGTGGACGGGCGGCGCGGAGCTCGCGGCCGCCCGGGCGGCGCGCGTCCTGCCCTGAGGGGCGCGGGCCGGATCGCGTCGTGGCGTGCGCTCTCGGGCTCACCCGCGAGCGCGCTGCCATCGCTCACCGCGGCAGGGGCCCCGGCTCGATCCAGCTCCTGACGAGCTTCAGGGTGCGGGCGTTCTCGGGGACGTTCTCGAGGAAGGTCTTCCGGCAGGCAGGGTCCTCGATGGATACGAGCGACACCTCGCGCGCCCGACGCGCTGCCGCGGTGTGCTCGACAGGTCTCGATGAAGGCCGGAATCGGATGTAGCAAGCTGAGGCATGGCAACTCCTGACCGGACCGCCCACGGGCGGGGCGGCGCCTACGGGCTCGCGGCCGCCGCGCTCTTCGGCGCCAGCGCTCCCGTCTCCAAGCTCTTCCTGCCGCATGTCAGGCCGCTCATGCTCGCCGCGCTCCTCTACCTCGGCGCCGGCGTCGGCCTGACCCTCATCAGGCTTCTCGCAGCGAGCGACCCCACACCTCGGGAGGCCGCGCTCCGGAAGACAGACGTCGCGCTCCTCGCGGGTGTCATCCTGTTCGGCGGTCTCGTCGGACCGGTGCTGATGCTCTTCGGTCTGACGCGCGTTTCCGGCCTCGCCGGGTCGCTGCTCCTCAACCTGGAAGCGCCGCTCACCATGGCGCTCGCGGTCCTCGTGTTCCGCGAGCACCTCGGACGGCGGGCGGCGGGCGCCGCGGCCCTCATCGTCGCGGGCGCCGCGCTCCTCGGCGTCCGGCCGGCAGAGCTGCACGCCTCGGCGGCGGGCGTCGCGGCCATCGCGGGCGCCTGCCTGAGCTGGGCCATCGACAACAACCTGAGCCAGCGCCTCACGCTCCGCGACCCGCTCGCCGTCGTCCAGATCAAGACGCTGGGGGCGGGCGCCTGCGCTGCGGCGCTCGCGCTGCTCGGAGGGCAGCCGCTCCCCGAGCCCTCGCTCGTGGCGCCCGCGCTCCTGCTGGGCAGCCTCAGCTACGGCGTGAGCCTCGTCCTCGACATGAAGGCGCTCCGGATCCTCGGCGCGGCCCGCGAGGCCGTGTACTTCGCGACGGCCCCCTTCATCGGCGCGATCCTCTCGGTCCCTCTCCTCGGCGACCGGCCCGGCGCGACGGATCTCGCGGCGGCGGGCCTCATGGTGGCCGGCGTCGCGCTCCTCCGGAGCGAGCGGCACGCGCACGCGCACACCCACGCGGCGCTCGAGCACGATCACGTCCACACCCACGACGAGCACCATCAGCACGGGCACGAAGGGGTGCTCGACGAGCCGCACGCCCATCCGCACCGGCACGAGCCGCTCTCCCACGCCCACCCGCACGTGCCCGACCTCCACCACCGGCACGACCACGACTGAGGTCCGCGGCCGCGTGGCCGCCGCAGGGCGACGTCGTCCGTGCTCCTCCTTGATAATAAACGGTCGACTGATTATTTATCCGGAGCTGACGAAGAGGAGGCTCCACGATGCTGATCGAGCTGGAAGGGGTGACGAGGACGTACCCGCGGCCCTCCGGGCCGCAGTTCACCGCGCTTGCTGCGCCGGGAGCGCCGGGAGCGGGCGCTGCACCTCGGCCTTCCGCGACCTCTTCCGGCGGTCCGTCCGCCTCTCGCTGGCGCTCGGTGCCCTGGCGCTCGGCGGCGCGGTGCTCATGACCGCCGTCAACGTCTACGGGGGCCTCGTCCACGCTCTGGACGACGCCATGGCCGCCCGGGGCGACGACGTGGACGTGCGCCTGCTACGCCCCGCGCCCGCAGGGGAGCTGACCGAGCGCGCGCTCGCGATCCCGGGCGTCCGGGCGGCCGAGGCGTGGGGAAGGACCCAGGCGGCCATCGAGCTGCCCGGCGCGGCGCCGGGTCACCGGATGGAGACGGATCGCTACGAGCTCGTCGCCCCGCCCGCGGGCACGCGGCTGCTCGGGCTGCGGCTCGCCGAGGGGCGGTGGCCGGCGCCCGACGAGCTCGGCGCCGTGGTCGTCAACGGCGGGCTCCGGCACCGCGAGGGCGGCGCCGGGCTGCGGATGGACGCCGAGATCGCGCTGCTCGCGGGCGGACGGCGGACCCCCGTCCGCGTGGTCGGCGTCGTCGACGAGATCGGAGAGCCCTCGCTCTACACGAACGCCCGCACGCTGGGGGCGGTGACTGGAGAGGCGGACGGCGGCGCCGCGGCGCTCCGGGTGGTCACGGAGCCTGGCGCAGAGCGCCGGGCAGCGGCGGCGCTGGAGGAGGCGCTCTTCCATGCCGGGTGGTTCCCGACCCAGGTGATGGTGCGCGACATCCGGCGCCAGGTGATGGCCGATCACTTCTTGATCATCGTGGGCTTCCTGGCCGGCGCTGCGCTGTCGGCCGTCGTGGTCGGCGGGCTGGGGCTCGCGACCAGCATGAGCCTGAACGCGCTGGAGCGATCCCGGGAGATCGGTGTGCTCCGGGCCATGGGGGCGACGCGGCGCGCGGTGGTGCGCATCCTGCTCGTCGAAGGCGGGGCCGCCGCGGCGCTGAGCGCGGCCCTCGCGATCGCCCTCTCGGTGCCGCTCTCGGCCGTGGTGGGCCGGATCCTCGGTGAGGTCGCCCTCCATGTCGCGCTGCCGCTCGTGATCTCTCCCCTGGCCGTGGGAGGTTGGATCGCCCTCGCTGGGCTCGTGACCTCGGCGGCCTGCCTCGCGTCTGCTGCTGGTGCGCTGCGCCTCCCCGTGCGAGAAGTGCTCGCGCACGAGTAGGCTCGCCGCCGCGCGGCAGGCGCATCCATGGGCAGGCACCGGACCATCGACGACGAAGAGCTCTTGAAGATCGCCCGGCGCGTCTTCCGGCAGGGCGGTCATACGGCCTCGACCCGCGACGTGGCGCGCGCGGCCGGGATCTCGCAGGCCGTCCTGTACCAGCGCTTCCGGTCGAAAGACGACCTCTTCTTCGCCGCCATGTTCCCGCCGCCGCCGGACCTCGGCGTGTTGCTTGGAGACGAGGACGAGGCGGGCCGCGGGGCGCGGCGCCACCTGACCGGCATCGCGACACGCGTGCTCGGCTATTTCACGAGCGCCGCGCCCGCCATTCTGCACCTGGTGACCCACCCCTCCTTCCCGGAGATGATGGCCCACGCCCACCACCGCTTCCTGGGCGCGGGCCTCGTGGACGCCCTCGCGGATCGCCTCCGCGCGCTCTCGCGGCGCGGCCTCATCGCGCCCGTCGATGCCGGCGCGGCCGCGGAGGCGCTCGTCGCCGCCATGCACAGCGTCGCGCTCTTCCGCATCTTCTCAGGGACGGCGGATGTCCCAGCGAACGATGCGCGCGCGCGGCGCGTGGTTCAGGTCCTCTGGAGTGGCCTCAAGCCGCGGCGCCGCCGGGGTCCGACCGAAGGGGCGGAGCCGCCGAAGCAGCCCGAGGACCTCGTCGCTCCGCGATCCACCAGGGCAGATCGAGGAACCTGCGACGGGTCCGGCTCAGCGTGAGCTCCGGGGCCGGGTCGCTGCGCCGGCCACGCGGGCTCGGGGGTGCACTCTCTCTCGAATAGCCATTCCGGGGATGGTGGAGGAACTGGATGTTCTCGCGGGGCGCGCACGAGCGCCGCTTACCACGAGACGAGCCAGCCGAGAGCTGTCTCCACGGCGTGGTGGAACGAGCCGCCCGGCCACGCGCCGGCGCCGGCGAGGGCGGCGGCGGCGAGCGCCGCGAGCGCGGCGGCGGGCGCGCCATTGCGGAGCCGCGGCGCGGTACCGCCAGCCTCCACCAGTTCCAGCAGGGAGCGCACGCGCTGCTCGAGCGCGACGCCGGCCGGTGCACCCAGCGCGAGCGCCGGCGGCGAGTGCTCGCGAGCGCCGGCCCGCGCCCGCTCCACCGCGACGAGCGCCGCCGCGACAGCGCCCGCATCCCGCAGTCGCGCCGCGGCGTACCGATCACACTCGCGCTCGACGGCCGCTCGCCAGGCGTCGATCAGCCGATCCGCACCCGGGATGGGAAACAGCGCGAGGGCGAGCCGGAGCGCGATCAGGGTCAGCGCGTCACGCCGCCTGGCGTGTGCCTCCTCGTGGTGCGCCACGGCTCGGCGCGCCTCCTCGGTCAAGGCCCCGAGCAGGCGCCGATCGACGACGATGACGGGCGCAAGCGCGCCGACGGTGAACGCGGCAGGAGCCCCGCAGTCAGCAATCCGGAGCGGAACGCCATCCATCCACGCGACCGGCAGCCGGCGGACGGCGCGGGCCCGGCGCGCCGCCGCGAGAATCTCCCGCGCGAGGCGGCGCAGGTGCGGCGCGGCGTGCGCGAGCCACAGGGCGACGAGCCCCGCGGCCGGGACGACCAAGGGCAGCGCGAGCTCGGGGTGGTGCGGGCAGAGGTGCGGGTGGTGCAGCCCATGGGCCACGCAGTGGCAGGGGGAGAAGAGCCGCGCCGGCGAGGCGAGCGCGACAGTTCCGAGGAGAGCGAGGAGCGCAGGAGCGAAGATCACCGCGGCGCGGAGCGCCGGAACGTCGTGCCGGCCGCCCCACGAAAGGCCCCGCGCGTGCCGGACCGCGATCCCCACGGCGCCAGCACCCAAGAGGCCGAGCGCCGCAAAGAACGCCGCGAAAGAGGCGATCAAGGCGACGATGCTCATGCGGAGCGCCTCCGCCTCCGCCGCCGCTGCTCGATGAGCGCCGAGAGCTGATCGAGCAGATTCGGATCGGCGCGCTCCGCAGAGTCGAGGAAGGCCATCAAGAGCGCGTCGCTCTGGTGTTTGCTCGCGGCCGTGAGCGAGCGCGCCGCTTGCTCGCCTAACCAGGCCTCCCTGGAGCTGCATGGCCGGTACAGGAACGCCTTACCCTCTTTGTGGCGCGTCACGAACTCCTTTTCATGAAGCCGGTCCAGCACCGTGAGAACGGTTGTATAGGCGAGCGGGGGCCGCCGCGGAATCCGGCCGAGGACGTCGCGAACAGACAGCGGTGCTGTGCTGTCCCACAGCACGGACAGCACAGCGGCTTCGAGCTCGCCGAGGGACCTGTCGTTCGAGGTGGCCAACAGAGGATACCTACCGCGCGAGGCCAGGGATGTCGATGTGTCGGGCGCGCTCTCCAGGATTGCTCTCTGCGATCGCGCGCGGCGTCAGGTCAGTGCGCAAGAGCCCGCTCGACGCGCTGGCGCAGCCCGAGACCGAGCCACAGCGTCTCGGCCGTGAGGGCCGCGAGCACGGCCAGCGCGGCCGCCGTGGCGCCGGGCATCTTCGCCCGGATCCCCAGGGCAGCGGCGCCCAGGAGCACCGTCGTCCCGAGCCACGTCGCGGCGTTCACCCGGTTCGTGCGGGTCTGGCAGAGGAGGAGTCCCTGCGCCGCGTTCTGGAGCGCGATCAGGAGGGGCACGACGGAGCACAGGAGGACGACCGGCAGCACTCCTGTCAGAAGGGCCGCGTCATCTCCGATGAAGGCGTTCAGCAACAGCCGTCCAGGCGGCGTCAGCGCCGTACCGAGCAGCAGCAGCGCGCAGGGGGCGCCGACGCTCAGCGCGAACCGGACCAGGAGGCCGCCTGACGCCCGGGCGCGGTTGCGGATCACGACTTGCTGTATCATGCGCGTCGTGTTCGCGATCAGGAGCACGAAGCCCCACGCGGCGGGCCAGGCGGCCAGCGCGACGGGCGCATCCGCGGCGCGCGCCACGAGCGCCACGAGGACCGTGCGTCCGCCCCAGACCACGAGCATGGAGCTGGCGAGAGGCCAGTAGAAGCGGAAGACGCTCGCCACATCCGTCGGGAGGCCGCGCGCGGTTTCGGCTTGCGGCACCTGATCCGTGACCAGCTTCCTGGCCGCGACCGTCACCGTCAGCGCCTCGGAGACCACGCCCAAGAGGAGCGCAGTGCCCGCGAGACGCGCGCCTTTCATGCCGGTCGCGAACCCGACCGCGAGCACGGCGGCCACCACGGCGAGCCTCGCCAGGCCCGCCAGGCCCACGGGCCGGGTGTGGCCGGCGCGGATGAGCAGGCCCTGGAAATAGCGCCGCCACCCGATCGCGGCGGGCCAGAGGATCAACAAGCTCAGGACGGTGTGGGCGCGTTCCGCGACGGCGCCGTCGAGGCGCAAGACGTGCCGCCCGAGGAGGTCGAAGAAGGGCGGCGAGGCCAGGAGCAGCAGGCCGCCCGTCAGGACCGCGATGGCGAGCAGCATGAAGCGAAAGAGCGCCCTCCTGGAGGCCATGGCACCCGAGAGCGCGTTCGAGGCGTGCAGGAGCATGATGATCGGGCTCTCGAAGAGCACTGCGAGCGATTTCGCCACGCCGGTAGCCGCCAGGCTGGTCTGGGCCTCCGGGAGGTGGGCGAGCGTCGTCGTGATGAGCGGATCGCCGGCCGCCATCGTCGCCTCGCTCAGCGACAGCGGCAGAAACTGTGCCCAGAGCGAGCGGAGCGTGACCGCCGCCTCGTCAGGCTCGCTCATGCCACGCGTTCTCCATCATTCTCTCTCGAGACGCCGGTTCGAGCGCCCGGATCGCCGCGGCGAGCGCGTCTCCCTCCTGGATCTCGATGCCCTGCGCGTCGAGCCATTCCCGGTTGTAGACGGTCTCCAGGTAGCGATCGCCGCGGTCAGGGTTGATGAGCACGACCCGCTGGCGCGGCACGAACGCCTCCATGTAGGCCATGCCAGCGGCCACGATCGCGCCGGTCGATGCGCCCAGGAGCAGGCCCTCCTTGCGGGCCAGCGCGTGGCACACGGAGAAAGCCAGCCGGTCCGGGATCGAATAGGCGGCATCCAGCGCCTCGGGCGCAAAATTGGGCGGAACGAAGGAGAGTCCCAGCCCGGTCATCTTGTAGTGGTGGCGCGGCGTTCCGAGGATGGCGGAGCCGGCCACGTCGACGCCCACGAGCTTCACGCCGGGGTACCAGCGCTGGAAATACTTCGCGACTCCGGCGAGCTGGCCGGCCGTGCTGACGCCGAGCACGACCACATCCGGCGGGCCGCTGAAGGCCTCCGCGATCTCGGGCGCTGTGTAGAGCGCGTGGGCCTCGGGGTTCGAGGGGTTGAGGTGCTGGCAAGGGTACCACGCGCCGGGGATCTCACGGGCGAGCTCGGCCGCCTTCCGCATGCGGGCCACCTGCATGGATCCGTGTGCGTCCATCGCCGAGAGCGGTACGTCCATCAGCTCCGCGCCGTAGGCCTCGAGCATACGGCGCATGGGCGGGGCGGTCTTGGCGTCGACCACGATGATCACGCGGTAGCCCCGGGCGGCTCCGACCATGGCGAGACCGATGCCGAAATTGCCCGAGCTCGATTCGACGATCGTCCCGCCGCGACGCAGGAGCCCTCGCGCTTCAGCTTCCTTGATGAGATACGCGGCGTTCTTCTCCTTGATGCTGCCGCCGGGGTTGCACGACTCCAGCTTGAGGAACAGGTCATGTCGCTCGCACACCTTCCCCATGCAGTTCATGCGGACGAAGGGGACATGGCCGATCGCCTCGGTGACATCTCTGGCGAGCCGGGGCCTGAGCTCGCCGGGCATGAGACCAGGCGGCGCGCCCGCGCCCGGGCGCTGCGCCTCCCGCAAAGCGCTCTCTGGCGCGGCATGTATCCTGTAGAGCGCCGGCTCCATCGTGGACAGCCTCTGCGTCCCGTTGTCATGGCCGCTCCGGACCGCGACACGATCGTACCTCATGCTCATCTTGCTCCCCATTGTCCAGCCTTTAGCCGCTCATGGCTGCTCAGTTCGACCCTCAGCAGGCACACGCGATCTGGAGACGACGCGCTCAGCGCGCGCACCGGCGGCATGCGATCGAGCCTGTCTCCGCAGCATCGCGCCCGTGCCAGGCCAAAGCCGCCTGCTCATGCGCGCGGTGAGCCCCCTCCAAACCGCAGCGTCGATATACTACCGCGCGTAGTTGGTGACCAGGGTCAGCGCATCGATTTGCGGGTGGATCGTCGTCGAGACAGGCTGGCGAGCAGTTCAATGGTGCGAGTGACGTCCGTTCTTGTTCCAGCAGGCCCCGCTCCCTGGACCGACTTCAAGCCCGGCCCGCATGGCTGCGGCTACACCTCCGCAGCCGCGCGCTCACGGCGCGACGTCGAAGCGAGGCCCCCCACGCCTCGGGAGGCCGCGCTCCGGACCGTCCTGAGGCCCCGGGTCGATTCGGCCGACGCTCCAGCGACCGACGACCCCCGGGGATATACCAGCCACGGCGGCTCTCGACGTTGACACGTGACCTCCACATCGGAAAACATGCCTGCTGAATGCCGCCTTCCCGCGCAGCACGCCGCGCACCCGACGCTCGGCGCGATGACGTCCCTGGCTCGCCGGGCGAGCACGCGCGCGGGCTGCTGGCTGCAGCGCACACGGACGACCCGCGTGCCGGCCGGTGGCTGCTGCTCATCCATCAGCTCCCGCCCAAGCCGGCGTATCTTCGCGTGAAGATCGGGCGTCATTTACATCGCCTGGGTGCCGTCGCGATCAAGAACTCGGTCTACGCGCTCCCGGCGACCGATTCGGCGCGAGAGGACTTCGCCTGGGTGCACCGCGAGATCATCGACGGCGGCGGCGAAGCGTCTGTGTGCGAAGCGCGGTTCTTCACGGGGCTCTCGGACGAGCAGATCGAGGCGCTGTTCCACGCAGCCAGGGACGCCGATTACGAAGCGCTGGCCGAGGAGGCGCGCGCCGTCCAGAAGACCCTTCCTCGGCGCGGAGGCATCCCGGAAGAGCGCCGCGTCGAGCTCGCGGGCGAGATCGCGCGACTCAAGAAGCAGCTCGCCGAGATCGCCGCGGTCGACTTCTTCGCGTCCACCGGTCGCGTCGCGGTCGAGGGGCTGGTGCACGGTCTCGAGGCGCGCCTCGAAGGCGGCGCGAGCGAACCGCCGACGAAGCGCCAGCCGGCGATGCTGGCCGCCGAGGTCCGCGGCCGCACGTGGGTCACCCGCAAGAACATCCACATCGACCGCATCGCGAGCGCGTGGCTCATCCGGCGCTTCCTCGATCCGGAGGCGCGCTTCAAGTTCGTGAGCGGCAAGAGCTACACGCCGGAGCCGGGCGAGCTGCGCTTCGACATGTTCGAGGCCGAGTTCACCCACGAAGGCGACCGTTGCACCTTCGAGGTGCTCCTCGACCGGTTTGGCCTCGCAGATTCAGCGCTGCGCCTCATCGCCGAGATCATCCACGACATCGACCTCAAGGACGCCAAGTTCAACCGACCCGAGCGGCCCGGCGTGGAGTGCCTTGTCAACGGGCTCGCCATGGTCGAGCGGGACGACGAGGCGCGGCTCGCCCGGGGAGCGGCGCTCTTCGGCGATCTGTACGAGTCGCTCGCGCGAAAGGCTGATTGAGGAACGACGTGCGCGCCTGGCGCTGGTCTGACTTGCGACCGCCCCCGAACCTGTCAGCGTCACGGTCGCCAGCGTGGTTGCCATGAGGGCGCGACGGGTCTGGTTCAGGGCGAGCTCCGGGATCCGCCCGCTGCCATGGCCGTATCTGCTGCCTCTTCCGGCGGCTTGAGGGCGCCGAACTGCATCAAGAGGAGCACGTCGTAGACGGTCTTGGCCACGCCTGCGCAGAGGAGCGGCCAGCCGAAGCTCGAGCGGCTGAGCATCGCGCCCGCGAGAAGCGGCGCGAGGGCCGCGGCGAGGCTGCGCGGCACGTTCGTGACGCTCGCGGCAGCCGGGCGCTCCTCTGGCGGGACCACCGCCATCACGTACGACTGCCGCGCAGGCACATCCATCTGCGAGAGGCACATGCGCAGGAGGAGGAACCCGACGGCGAGCGGCGCGGTGGGCATGAGCGCGGCGAGGATCAGGAGCACGTTCGAAGGCAGGTGGGTGTAGACCATGGTGTTGATGAGCCCGATCTCGCCGCGAGCCGCGCGGACACGAGCTGCGAAAAGCCCGCGGCGATGCCTGCGGCGAAGAAGATCGCGCCCGTCGTCTCCACGGAGAGGGCGAACCGACGGAAGAGCCACAGGGCGAGGAGCGACTGGACGATGAACCCGCCGCCGAACGAATCGAGGCTGAACAGCGCCGCCAGCCGGAACACGATCCGGCGCGACCGCCGGAGAGGCGCCGCGTCCGCCGCGCCCGCGCGTCGATCGAGCGCGGGCGAGAGCTGCCAGTAGAGGAGGCCCACCGCCACCGCGACGGCCGCGTACAGCACGAACGCTGAGCGCTCCGCCGCGGCCCGATCCCAGCCGAACCGGCGCGCGGCCAGCACCGGCAGCCCGCTCGTCAGCGCGCCGAGCGCGCCGGCGAGGTTGCCCGAGAGGTTGTACCAGGCGAAGAGCCCCGTGCGGTCGCGGCCCTCCACCGTCCCGCTCAGCACGGCCTGCTCCGCGGGCAGGAAGACGCTGACATCGCCCGCCGAGGGGTTGAGCGTTCCAGCGACGGCGACCACCAGCAGCGGCCAGAACGCGGTGACCCCGAGGAAGCCGAGCCCCGTCGCGAACATCAGCGCCGCGGCGGCGAGCAGGAGCCGCTTCAGGCCCAGCCGATGCCCCAGCAGCCCGAACGCCAGCGTGAGCGCCGCTGAGCCCAGCAGGGTGCCTGTGACGATGGCGCCAATCTGGAGCGGGCTCAGGCCGATCAATGTGAGGTAGTCCGCGAGGAGCACGCTGATGGCGCCGTCGGCGAAGCCGCGCAGCGCCCGGGTGACGAGGAGCGCCCGCGCGTCGGCCGTTGCGCTCGCAGGCATCCGCCCGAGGGCGGCGCGCCGGTTCGCGCCAGGCTCTTGCGAGGCGATTGGCATCATGCCTTCTCCTGTCGGCCTCCGCCGCACGCCTCCGTGAGCGCGAGCGGATGCTTCACGTGGGATCCGATTTTCCACCTCATACGCGCAGGCAGGGCCCGATGCAACAGTTGTTACATATATAGGTCAATTGTATCATGCAGCGCGGTGACCCCAGCGAGGTGAGCGATGACGAAGCTTGTTGCGGTGTTTCTCCCCCTTGTCGTGCTCGGCGCATGTCGTGGCGAGCAGGCGGCCCCGCCCAGTCCCGCGGCGCCGCCGCCCGGCACATCCGCGAACCCGACGACCGAGGTTCGCGAGGGCGCCAGCAACGCTGCCGCACCCGCGGCATCTTCGGTGCCTCCGCCTTCGGCCTCGCCCGAGCCGAGGACGGCGCGCACCTGGGACTTCGAGGCGCAACCGGCCGACGCTCCGCCGGCCGGGTTCTCCTTTGGCAGGACAGGAAGCGGGGCCGCGGGGAGCTGGGTGATCAAGGCAGAGCCCGGCGCGCCGAGCGGGAAGGGGGTTCTCGCGCAGATCAGCGCGGACCCCACGGGCGGCCGGTTCCCCCTGGCCGTCGTCGACGAGCCCACGCTCCGCGACCTGCGGCTCTCGGTCAAGTGCAGGGCCGTTTCGGGCAAGGTAGACCAGGCGTGTGGCCTCGTCTTCCGCTACCGCGACGAGAACAATTACTACATCACCCGTGCGAACGCGCTCGAGGGCAATGTGCGGCTCTATCACGTCAGGGACGGACGCCGGACGCAGCTCGCGAGCTGGAGCGGCGCGGTGACCGGCAACTGGCACGAGCTGCGGGTGGAAGCCCGCGAGGACCGGATCCAGGTCTTCTGGGACGGAAGTCAGGTGATCGATGCGACGGACCAGACATTCACCGCTCCGGGAAAGATCGGCGTCTGGACCAAGGCGGACTCGGTCACGTACTTTGACGACCTCACCGTTGTGCCGCTCTGAGAAGACGTCGTTTGAAGAAGACAGAAGATGAGGAGAAGAAGCGATGAGGAACATCGTTGGTTGGCTCGGTCTCGCCGCGCTGACGGCGCTCGGCTGTAGCAACGCACCCCCGGCGCCCTCGGCGGAGCCGCCGGTGGCCCTACGCCCCACGGCTCCGCCGGCGGCCGAGCCCGCCGCTCACTCAGCGCCGACCGCCCCAGCCGCGCTCGATCCCGCGGCCGTCGAGGCGGCCACGGGGGGCAAGGCGGAGGTCGCCGAAGGCGTCGTGAAGGTCTCGTTCCCCCGGAACGACGTCAAGGTCGAGGTGGATGGCTGGGCCATGCCGCCGTTCATGGGGCTCACCTCGTGGGCCGGGTTCACCCCCGGCGAGAAGCCGGGCGTCGAGGCGATGGTGATGGGCGATCTCGTCCTGTTCGAGGACGAGGTGAGCGAGGCCATGAGCGCCGCCCTCGACGCCGGGCTCGAGGTCACCGCGCTCCACAACCACTTCTTCTACGACCGGCCCAAGGTCTACTTCATGCACATCGGCGGCGAGGGCAAGCTGGACGTGCTCGGCAAGGGCGTTCGCGCGGCCCTCGACGCCACGAGGGCTATCCGGAAGGCGACGCCACGACCGCGCGAACGCTTCGAGGGGCCGGCCATTCCTGCGAAGAGCGCCATCGATCCGGCCAAGGTGGAGGCGGCGCTCGGCGTGAAGGGCACGGCCAAGGACGGGATGGTCAAGGCCGTGATTGGCCGGCCTGCCGCCGTCGCCGACTGCGGCTGCAAGATCGGCAAGGCGATGGGCGTGAACACGTGGGCTGCGTTCGCGGGAACGGACGACAACGCCGTTGTGGATGGCGACTTCGCGGTCACCGAGGACGAGCTCCAGCCCGTCCTCAAGGCGCTCCGCGCGGGCAAGATCCATATCGTGGCGATCCACCACCACATGATCGGCGAGGAGCCGCGCATCCTGTTCTTCCACTACTGGGGGCGGGGCCCCGTCGCCGAGCTCGGCAAGGTCTTGAAGGGCGCGCTCGGCCTGACCAAGAGCCAGCCATGAAGCGATCATGAGTGGTACGAGCATGCTAATGCGCGGCGCTGCCCCGTGTCGCCACGCCGGCGACATCGGCTGACGCGGCGTGCCGGGCTGCTGCTCGGGCCGCAGTTGGCGCGCCGAAGCGCGCGAACAGGGGGGGAATCACGAGTAGGTTGAGCAGCGTCGAGCTCGTCAGTCCGCCGAGGATGACGGCGGACATGGGGGCCTGGATCTCGTTGCCCGGCTCGCCGGCCGCGAGGACGATCGGAACCAGCGCCAGCGCCGCCGTCAGCGCCGTCATCAGGATCGGTACGAGCCGGTCCACGCTCCCCTGGATCACCGCCTCACGCAGCGGCAGCCCTTCCACCGCGAGCAGGTGCCGGTAGTGGGTCACCATCATGATGCCGTTCCGGGTCGCGATCCCGAAGAGGGTGATGAACCCGACGAGCGAGGCGATGCTCAGCACACCGCCCCCGAGCCAGACCGCGACCGCGCCCCCGACGAGCGCGAGCGGCAAGTTGAACAGGACGAGCGCCGCGTCCCTGGCAGAGCGGAAGGCCAGGAGCAGGAGCGCCGTCATCCCGACGATCGCCAGGGCCGAGAGGGCCAGGATCGTGCGGCTCGCCGACGCCTCGCTCTCGAACGCCCCGCCGAGCTCGACGCGGTAGCCCGGCGGCAGCTTCACCCCGCCGCGCACGGCCTCGAGGACATCCTCGGCGGCCCCCCGGAGATCGCGCCCGGCCACGTTCGCCGTCACGATGATCCGGCGCTGCACGTTCTCGTGGTTGATGAGGTTGGGCCCCATGGTCTTGTCGAGCGCGGCGATCCCCGAGAGCTCGGTGAAGCGCTCGCCGCGGACGTCGACCGGCGTGGCGGCCATCAGGGCGAAATCCGAGCGGTAGGAGCTCGGGAGCTTCGCGACCACGTCGTAGACGCGCTCCTGTTCCCAGAACAGGCCGACCTTGCTGCCGACGAAGGCCATCTCCACGAAGCGCGAGAGCTCCCCCGGGCTCTTGCCGAAGGCGGCGAGCTCGGTCGCCCTGGGGCGGATGACGAGCTGGGGGATCTCGGTCTGCTGCTCGACCGCGAGGTCGACGACCCCCGGGACGCCCTTCATGGCCGCCTCGGCCCTCCGCGCGAGCGCGCGGAGCTGATCGAGGTCGTCGCCGAAGATCTTGAGGGCGAGGCTCGCGCGCACGCCGCTCACGAGGTGCTCGATGCGGTGGCTGATCGGCTGGCCCACCGTCACGGCGAGGCCCGGGATCGCCGCGGACTGCTCGCGGATCTGCGCCAGGATCTCCTCGCGCTCCCCCTTGGAGATGTCGAGCCCGACCTCGAGCTCGGAGAAGTTGACGTCGAGCGCGTGCTCGTCCCGCTCGGCGCGCCCGGTGCTCCGGATGACGGAGGTCACCGCCGGGTGGGAGAGCAAGAACCGCTCGAGCCGGCCGACGATCTGGTCCGATGTCTCCAGCGACGTGCCGGGCGCGGTCGCGGCGGCGATGTTCAGCGATCCCTCGTTGAACTCGGGGAGGAAGCTCCGGCCGAACGAGGCCAGGGCGACGACGGCCGCGATCGCCCCGGCGAGCGAGGCGAGGCCGATCGGCACGGGGATGCGCAGCGCGGCGGCGACGATCGGGCGGTAACGCGCCTTGAGGAAGCGCACCAGCCACCCTTCCTGGTGCGCCGCGGCGCCGTCGGTCCGGCCGAGCAGGAGCATGCAGAGCACCGGGGTGATCGTCAGCGCCACGAGCAGCGAGGCGCCGATGCTGGTCACGTAGGCGACGCCGAGCGGGCGCAGGAGGCGCCCCTCGATGCCGCTCAGGAAGAAGAGCGGGGCGAAGACGAGCAGGATGATGAGCGTCGCGAAGACGACCGAGCTCCGGATCTCGCACGACGCCTCGTACACCACGTCGAGGACGGGCCGCCGCTCTCCCGCCGGCAAGAGCGCGTTCTCCCGCAGGCGCCGGTAAACGTTCTCAACGTCGATGATCGCGTCGTCCACGAGCTCGCCGATGGCGATCGCGAACCCGCCCAGCGTCATCGTGTTGATCGACGCGCCCGTGACGCGGAGGACGAGGAGCCCCGCGAGCAGCGAGAGCGGCAGGGCGAGCAGCGAGATGAGCGTGGTCCGCCAGCTCATGAGGAAGAGGGTGAGGATGATCGCGACGAGGATCGCCCCGTCGCGGAGCACGGTCGTCACGTTGCGCAGCGCGACGCGGATGAAGTCCGCCTGGCGGAACCCCTTGCGGTAGAGGGACATGCCCTCCGGCAGCGAGGCCGCGATCTCGTCGAGCGCCTGGTCGACCCGGTCGGTGAGCTCGAGCGTGTTCGCTTGCGGCTGCTTCTGGACCTTGAGCACGACGGCGTGCCGGCCGCCGACGGCCGCCTCGCCGCGCCGGATCGCCTCGCCCATGGCGACCGTCGCGACGTCGGCCAGGTGGAGCGGGACGCCGTCGCGCTCGGCGATGACCACCTGTCCGAGCGCGTCGATCGAGCTCGGCCGGCCGAGCCCGCGGATCAGGTACTCCTGCGCGCCCGCGACGTAGAAGCCCCCGGACGTGCTCTCGGAGACGCCCTGCAGCGCCTCGAGGACCTGCGCCGTCCCCACGCGGTGCTGCATGAGTAGCTCGGGCGCGAGCGTGATCTCCACCTGCTTCAGCGCGCCGCCGATGGGGACCACCTGCGCGATCCCTGGCACTGCCAGCAGGCGCCGCCGGACGAACCACTCGGCCGTGTCCCGCAGGTCGCGGCCCGAGATCTTCCCCTCGTCGTCGCCCTCGCTGGCCAGGCCAACGAACATGATCTCGCCCATGATCGACGACGCGGGCGCCATCAGCGGCTCGATGCCCTCCGGGAGCGAAGCGCGGGCGGACGAGAGCTTCTCCGCGACGACCTGCCGCGCCAGGGCGGGCGAGACGTCCCACTCGAACTCGACCCAGATCAGCGCGATCCCGACCGCGGACGACGAGCGGATCCGGCGCACGCCCGAGGCGCCGTTCAGCGCCTGCTCGAGCGGCGTGGTGACGAGCTTCTCGACCTCCTCGGGGGCGAGCCCTCCGGCCTCGGTGATGACCGTGACCGAGGGCGCCGAGAGCTCAGGGAGGACGTCGAGCGGCATGGTGGCGGTGGCGTAGGCGCCGGCGCCGACCAGCACGAGCGCGGCGGCGATCACGAGCCAGGCGTGGCGGAGCGAGCCGCGGATGATGGCGTCGAACATGGCGGGGAGCTCCTCGGCTAGTGGCGGTGGGACTCGACGGTCCCCATCAGCGAGGCCAGGTGAACGTCAAAGCCGCCTCGGGTGACGATGCGATCGCCCTTCGCGACGCCCGAGCGCACCTCCACGAAGGCGCCGTCGGCGTCGCCGAGCGACACAGCGCGCTTGTCAAAGTGCTCTCCGTCGCTCTGGACGAACACGTACGGGCGGGTGTCGATCTCGACCACGGCCGCCCGTGGCACCGCGAGCGCTGTCCGAGGGGCACCGAGCCGGACCGCGAGCACCACGCTGGCGCCGGGCCGCAGGTCGTCCTGGGGCGCAGCCGCTTCCCTGGCCGGGGCCCCCGCGCCGCCCGGCGCGCCGGCGCTCCGGAGCTGCGGCACGTCGGCGATCCACGTCGCGATCCGGGAGTCGGCGTCGATGACCGGCAGCAGGGACAGGAATCGAGCGCCTCGCTCCTCGATGTCGAGGCGCTCGCCGCTCGGCAGGCGCACGGCCGTCGGCCTCGCCTGCTCGAACGTCGCCGCAGGACGGGCGACGAACCGCGCGCGGATCCACAGGTGGTCCGTCCCGCCGATGCGCACGAGCGGCGCTCCGGCCTCGACCGGCTCGCCGTTCGGGACGAGGACCTGCGACACGATGCCGTCGAGGGTCGACTTGATCGTGATGCCGCCCGTCCCTCCTGGCGACAGGACCCGCCCGATCCGGCCCTGCGCCGAGCGCAGCCTCGCCTGCGCCGCGTCGAGCTGGTTCCTGAGCTCGATGAGCCGTCGCTCGGGGACGAGGCCGTCCTTCGCGAGGGGCTCGATGCGGGCGATCTCTCGCTCGAGCTGCTCCTTCTCCAGCCTCGACTCCTCGGTGGCGAACTGGAGCCGCGTGTAGTCGTCGCCGGCCACGGTGGGCGCGATGGCGCCGAGCACATCGCCCTTGGCGACGCGGAGCCCCTCCGCGAGCGCGCGCTTCGGGTCATGGAAGAAGCGCCCGCCCGTCGGCGCGCCGATCGTGAGCTGGTCCGAGGCGGCCGGCTCCACGGTGGCGGCGATCTCGATCTCCCTGGCGAGGGGACGCTCCTCGGCCCACGCGGTCGCGAAGGGGATCTTCCATTGCGATTCCTTGAGGAAGGTGATCGCGCCGCCTCCGGCCTCCGGCTCCGCCGGCGGCGGCGTGTCGGCGACCGTGATGGGGCCGCAGTCGAAGACGTCGGTCTTCCCCGCGTGCTCGTACGCCATCTCGAGGGTGTATGTGCCCGCCGCGGGCGCCGGCCCCTCGGGCGTGAAGATGCCCGGCCGCTTGACGCCCTGGATGCTCGTCTCCGCGGCCACGCCGGTGGGCGTCTTGAAGCGGACGTGGAAGGTCCCCTCCGTGACCGCCTGGAAGCCGTCGAGCCGGGTGACGTGCGCGTGGTAGGGCACGGGCTTGCCAGGGGCCGGCGGCGGGAACTCCACGAAGAGCTCGTGAAGCTCGGTCCACTTCGTGATGGCGAGCGGCTCCGGCTCGCTCTCCTCGGCCCCGTGGTCGTGGCCGTGGTCATCGTGGCTGTGCCCGTGCTCGCCGCGACGGCATCCGATCGCGCCGGGGAAGAGCGCGCAGAGGGCGAGCGCGGTCGCCAGGGTGAAGCGCTCAGGGTTCATCGTCCACCTCCTGCGGCGTCGCCGCACGCGTGATCGAGCGTTGCATCCAGCATCGTGCCCGTGGCGCGCATCCAGGCGAGCCGCGCGAGCGCGATCTCTTCCAGCAGATCGATGCGCGCGAGCTGCACCTCCTCGGCCGCGCGGAGGGCGTCGAGGAGCTCGGCGATCGACGCCTCCCCCGCCGCGTAAAGCCTGCTTGCCTGGCCCTCGAGCGCCGCGGCCTCCGCGACGGCGCCCTCGATCTCCGCGACGCCGGCTTCGAGGATGCCGAGGCGCGCCGAGGCGGCCCTGGCGCGGGCGGCGCTCTCGCGCTTCAGGCCGGCGGCCGCGGCCTGGGCGACGGCCCGCTCCGCGTCCGCTCGCGCCGCGTCACCCTGGCCGTGATCGAAGAACGTGAGCGGGACGGTGAGCCCGAGGGACAGCCCGTGCCCCGTCTCCTGCGCCGCGCCGGAGAGCGCGCGGTAGCCGGCGAAGACCTCGACGTCGGGGACCCATCGCCGGCGCGCGGCTTCGGCTTCCAGTCCACGCGCGCGCGCCGCAGCTTCCAGACCCCGGACCCGGGGCGGCGCCGGGGTGGCCCCGCCCTGCGCGGAGGCCGCGGGCCGCGCCGCTGGCCCGCCAGCGATCTTCGCGATGCCCTCGGGCGGGAGCGCCACCTCTTCCCCGGTCCACGCCTCCAGGAGCGCCCGGGACGCGGCGGTCCGGGCGCGCGCCGACGCGAGGAGCCGCCCGTGCACGCGCGCCTGGGTCCGCTGCCGCAGCAGATCGTAGCCCGTGCTCTCGCCCCCCCGGGCGAGCCGCTCGATGGTCCCGGACAGGGCATCGAGCGCCCCCTGCTGCCGCGCGAGGACGGCGAGCCGCGCCTCGTCGGCGGCGGCCGCGACGTACGCCTCCCTGAAGGCGAGCGCCGCGTCGAAGCGCGTCGCGTGGGCCTCGGAGAGCGCCTGCTCGCGGAGGGCGCGCGCCGCGTCCTGCAGCACGAAGCGCTGGCCGCCGAGCCCGAGCGGGACGGAGAGCCCGACGATCGTCTCGCTCTCGGCCGGCCCGCTCAGCGTGCGCTGGTGCTGGAGGGAGAGCGACGGGTTCGGCAGCACGCCGGCCGCGGTGATGGCGGCCTCCCCGCGGAGCCGCTCCGCGCGCGCCGCCACGGCCGCGGGCCCGTCGGCGCAGACCCTCCGCGTCGCCGCGACCTCGTCGAGCGGCGACGCCGCGAGGCTGGTCGACGCGGCCGCCATCGAGGCCACGAGGGCACAGCCGGCGGAAAATATACTACGCATTGTAGTAGATGAGCACAAGGCGTGACGGCGAGGGCGCATCGCTGCACTTCCCTAGTGGATGAGGTGACCGATCAGCGTCTCGATCGCGTGGTGGAACCCGTCCCCAGGCCACACGAACGTCAGCAGGAGGGCGCTGGCGGCGACGATCGCCGTGGCGAGCACGTCGTTGGCGAGCAGCGGCTCGGCGCTCGGGAGCGGCTGCTCCGCGCCGAGCAACGCGAGGACGCGACGCGAGAGATCGCGGCCTGCGAGCGCGCCCATGGCCTGCGCGGGCAACGCAGGCCCCCGGGCCCCCTGCGCCCGGATCTTCTCGACCGCGACGAGCGCCGCGGCGACCGCGGCGGGGTCGCCGAGCTTGCCGGCCGCGTACCGATCGCAGGATTGCTCCGCTGCGGCTCGCCACGCGTCGATCAGCCGCTTTCCCGCTGGGCTCGGGAAGAGCGCGACGCAGAGGCGCAGCGCGAGCAGCGTGAGCCCATCGCGTCGCTCGACGTGAGCCCGCTCGTGCTCGACCACTGCGCGCCGCTCTTCGTCCGAGAGCGATCGCCAGAGCATGCGGTCGATCACGACGAGCGGTGAGAGGGTACCGATCGTGAAGGCGGTGGGCGCTCCACAGTCGGCGAACCGCACGGGGACGCCCTCGAACGCCACCGTCGGCAGACGCCGCACGGCCCTGGTCCACCGAACCGAGGCGAACGTGTCACGGAGGAGCCGGAGGATGCCCGGCGCGACGAGCGCAAGCCATGCCCCGACGAGGTAAGCGGAAGGCGTGACCAGCGGCAGCGCGAAGGCCAGGTGGAGCGCGCAAAGGTGGGGGTGGTGCAGTCCGTGCTCGGCGCAGTGGCAGCCGACGAACGGGTTCGGAAGCGCGAGCGCCGCGCACCCGACCGCCCCCAGGACCGCCGGAGCGAAGACGACGGCGGCGCGCAGCGCCGTCGACGGCAACCGCTGCCCCGGCGACGGCCAGCGCGGGGCGAACCGCGCCACAAGGCCGACGGCGCACGCGCTCACCAGCGCGAAGGCGACGAACGCGGCTCCGAGCGGCAGGCCGGCCAGCGGCGGCGTCACGTGGACCGTCCTTTCTTGCCCGGCGGGGGACCGGCTTGCGACGCCCCGGCGCGCCGACGCTCGATGAGGGACGACAGATGCTCGACCAGCGCGGGATCGGCGCGCTCGGCCGAGTCGAGGAACGCCATCAGGACGGCGCTGCTCGGCGGCCCGCGCTCCGCGGTCAGCAGGCGCGCTGCCTGTTCGCCGAGCCATGCCTCCTTCGAGGCGCGGGGGCGATAGAGGAAAGCCTTCCCCTCCTTCTCTCGGTCGACCATCCCCTTCTCGTGAAGGCGATCGAGCACCGTGAGCACCGTGGTGTACGCGAGCGCCGGCCGCCGCTGGATGCGCCCGAGGACCTCGCGCACCGAGAGCGGCGACGCGCTGCTCCACAGCGCGGAGAGCGCGGCTTCCTCGAGTTCACCGAGAGGCTTCGGCTTCGGCAAGGTCACGGAGGTCAACTACTACGACGAGTAGTTGACGTCAATCCGGCAGGAGTCCCGCGCTCTCGCCCGTTGCCGCTCACCATCGGTTTGCCGGGAGCAAGGAAGATTCCGAATCGAGGTGACGTTCAGCACAACTTCTGCTGTGAAGCGCCCCCCTCTGGGCTGTTCCAGGTCCCGCTGGCCGTCGCGGTCAATCCTATGAGACCGGCGGAGGAGCTTCCAACGGCGCGACACCGTGGTTGTCGAGCAGCGTGGCGTCGCTGGAGGGCACCACCGTCTCGCGGCAAAACACGTTGCGCACGAACACGTGGAGAAGGCGACGCCCAGCTGTCGCCAGGCAAGGGGGGAAGGGAAGCCCGGCCGTTATCCGCCGCTCGTGGGCTCCTCATGGGTGCTCGACGACCCGGAGACTCCGATCCGGATCATGCTGCTCGGCGTCGCCGGCCCGATGGAGGTGAACGGCGCGGTGTTCAACGACGTGATGCCCAACCTCGGCGTGACCCTGACGGACGAGGAGGTCGCGCTGGTGCTCACCTACGTGCGGTCGAGCTGGGGGAACAGCGCGCCGCGCCCTCGCCGATGAGCCGAGGAGCAACTTTGGTCGGACCGTATGTCCTAAGGCTGGAATTTTGCCCCTACCGGTTCGGAGCTCGCGGCCAGCCGAGTGCCTTCCGTCATCCAGGCGCGAATTCTCGATCAAGCAGCCGGAACGTGGCGATTTCCGCCGGTTGACGCCGAGCGGCCGGCGTCAGTACCGTGCCGGGATGCGTTACATTGCGCATTCGCTCTCGATTCTTCTCACGCTCGGGGCCGCAACAAGCTTCACCAGCTCGGCCGGCGCCAGCGGCGTCCATCCCCAGGCGAAACCGAGCGGCAGTTCATCGGTGAAGGACCTTGTCCGCCGTGGTCAGCGAGCGCGCAATGCGGGGCAGTGGACGGAGGCTTACGCCGCGTACAAGGCGGCCTTCGAGGCGGCAGACCCGGCGTCCAGCACGGGGCGAGAGCGCGCGGAGATCGCCGGGGAGCTCGGGCTGTACGAGCTCGCGCTGAACAATCACCGTGACGCGGCCGAGCACTTGGCCTGGAGCCTTGGGCAGCTCGAGGCGCTCCCTTTGCCGCTGCAGAAGAGGTTCGAGGAGGGCCGACGCAAGGCAGAGTCGCTCGTGGCCGTGCTCATTCTGGCCGTGGATCCGCCGGACGCCGAGGTGCTCGTCGACGGCAAGCAAGTCGGCCGGCCCGCGCGCACCTACACGCTCTACTTGGAGCCGGGCCGACACATGGTGCGGGCCCGAGCACCCGGCCGCGAAGACGCGCTCCATGCCATCGGCGCCGTGGCAGGTGCGAAGCACGACATCGCGATGGTCTTGCCGCGCACGTCGGCGCGCGACGCCAAGGAGGGCGGGCCGGTATCACGGAACGACACGCCGCAGGCCCCGAGCTCTCCGTCGGTTGCGCGCACGGGGCCTCCCAGCCCATGGGCCTCCTGGCCGGGGACGGCGCGGATCGGCGGCATCGCGGTGACGACGGCGACGGCGGCGGCCGGTGCGGTCCTTCTCCTGCGCGCTCACGTCGTCCACGGCGACCTGCGCGAGGGAGGCGTCGCGCGTCGCGCGCAAGGATGGACATCGCACACGTGCCGGGAAGCGAGCGCACCCGCGGCGTGCGCCGACATTCACGACCAGGTGAACGAGCGGGACTTGTTCGCCACGCTCGGCAAGGTGGCGCTGGTAACGAGCGCCGTGTTCGGCGTGGCGACGGCGGCCTCCTTTTTCACGGAGGTCGCCGTCTTCGGTGCTGCGCCCAGAGCCACTGGCGTCCGCGTCGTCCCCATGACAACGAGCGAACGGGCTGGGGTGCTCCTCGAAGGGGCATGGTGAGGCGGAGGCGAGGACATGCGTTCTAGATCTGTGGGTCGCGGTCGAGGGGGCCTCCGCTGGCTGGCGTCCATCGCGCTCGGTCTGACCGGCGCGGCCGGCAGCACGGGGTGCTACTCCGGCAACTGCGCGGACGCCCACCTGTGCGAGGTTCCGCCGCCGGAGCCGTCTCCATGTGACGGGCATCCGGCGACGGCGGTGGCGCTCGACATGTGCGGCGTGTTCGTCAGCGAGCAGGGCGACGACAACAGCCCCGGTACGAAGGACGCGCCGGTGCGGACGTTGCAGCACGCGGTCGGCCTCGCCGCACACGGTCGAGGCAACGGCCAACGGCCGACCCGGCGCGTGTACGCATGCGGCGGGTTGTTCGAGGAGGAGATCGCGCTGCCCTCGGGGGTTGACCTGTGGGGCGGGCGTCTCTGCGATGACGGCGACGATTGGTCGTATGACGGATCGTTCGGCGGACCGGATCACCCGACGATCATTGCTCCGCCAGTGGGGATCCCGCTGCGGGTCCTCGGGGGAGACGATGCGATCATCGCCGGGGACAACGCGACGTCCATGATCTCCGGCGTACGCGTGATGGCGGCCGACGCCTCCGCGAGCGACGGCAAGTCGTCGATAGCGATGATCCTGAGCGCCGGAGCCAGGGCCATCGTGCGGGAGAGCGACATCCTCGCAAGCGATGCCAGAGATGGAGAGCCGGGCAAGGACGCGCCGAGCTTCCGCGCGAGCTCCGGCGTGGTGGGGAACAACGGCGTGGACGCCTGCACCGCGGACGTGGCGCCGGGCGCCCTTCCGGTCGTGACCGTGTGCGACGATGGTATCGAGTCGAGGGGTGGCTACGGGGGCGACGGCGGCCTCGAGACGGGCGGCGATGGTGCTCCAGGGCTGCCGGAACCGGTCGGGAATCCGCCCGAGCGCGGCGTGGCTGGCAGCGGCGCCTCCAGCATGCCGTGCACGAATGGGCAGAATGGAGCCAACGGCGCCGATGCAGAGCGCGCTGCCGGAGCGGCGGGCGCCGGCCTCCTGGACGTCGATGGATGGGTCGGCGTCCGCGGGGAGGACGGGAAGAACGGCGGCGTCGGTCAGGGCGGCGGCGGGGGTGGCGGCGGCAAAGGGCGCGACGACATGACGGCGTGTCCGGCGGGTCGGTCCCAGGGCGGTGCGGCCGGCGGATCGGGGGGCAGCGGCGGCTGCGGGGGCAAAGGGGGCCGGGGGGGCGACTATGGCGGCGCGAGCATGGCGATCGTGGCCTTGCAGGGGAGCGCCATCACGGTCGAGGCCGGCAGCAAGGTCCTCGGGGGCAAGGGCGGCGATGGCGGGGTCGGCGGAACGGGCCAGTGGGGAGGCTTGGGCTTTGCCGGCGGCCTCGGTGGAAACGCTCGTCTGACCCAGACGGCGCCCGCATGTCGCGGCGGCGGGGGCGGCAACGGCGGTCGCGGCGGCGATGCGGGCGGCGGTCTCGGGGGTCACTCGCTCGGCATCGGCTCCGTGGGCGCCTCCGTGGCCATCTTGGAGCACGCGACGGTCTTGCCCGGGCAGGCCGGCAAGGGCGGCCTCGGCGGCAATGCAGCCCAGGAAAGCGGCGACGGCCAAGGCGAAGAAGGGATTGCGCTGTTCTGGTACCGGTTCGAGGCTCCGGCCTCGGAACAGCCGCTATGAACCGCCCTGTGCTGGCGGCGCACGTCAGGAGACGCCCATGAAAAAGACCGCCGCTACTACCTTGGTCCTTCTGCTGTCCCCATGCGCGACCGGCTGCGGAACTGCCCCCGACGTGAACGACCCTGGCGTGACGCCTTGCGAGGGCACCTCGTGCGAGGACGAGCCGCCCCCGGAGTCGGTGTGCATCGAGCA
This sequence comes from Sorangium sp. So ce321, assembly GCF_051530195.1. NCBI lineage: Bacteria > Pseudomonadati > Myxococcota > Polyangiales > Polyangiaceae > Sorangium > Sorangium sp. So ce321. The sequence goes on from NZ_CP150329.1 coordinate 4,773,974, forward strand.
CGTCGCCGCCGGCATCCTCGACGACGGCTGCGGCGTGTTCGTCGCCGGAAACTACGGCGGCGGCGACGACAGGAACCCCGGCACGAAGGCGAAGCCGGTGTACACCATCCCGCGCGCCGTCGAGCTCGCGCGCGCTGGACGAGGGCGCGTGTTCCTCTGCAACGAGGGGTTCATCGTGGAGCAGATCAAGGTGCCCTCCGGCGTGGATCTCCGCGGGGGCTTCCACTGCCGGAAATGGGAGCGTGACCCCCTGCGCCCGTGGACCCTGTTCAACCACAGGGCAGTCCGCGGCCCCGTGGTGATCGTCGAGCCCGCGGGCCTCGAGGACAGCGGGGCCGCGGACGGGGTGTCGACGATCGCCGATCTCCACATCCCATCATGGGGCCCAGTCGGCGTGCTCGTTCAGTCGAGCTCGGCGGTGGAGATCCTGCGGAGCGAGATCTCCGCCAACGGCGGAGAGGGGGGCATCGATGGCGAGCAATGGTGGACCAAGCAACCGGACGCACCGGATGGCATGTTCGGTGGGGACGCGTGCTCGGCGACCGTCGTCGCCGGCGGGCCGGCGCCCGTGAACCGGTGCGAGAGCGGGCACACGAGCGTCGGCGGCAAGGGAGGGGACGGGCGGCCCGACAGCGCCGAGGACGGAGGCGACGGGGAGCCCGCCTACGCTTCGCCCTCGCGCGGCGGTCTCGGAGAGCGGGACAACCAGAGTTGCTCCCTCGGATCCACTGGGGGCCCGGGGGCTCCGGGAACACAGGGTGCACCGGGCAAGGGCATCGGGCGCCTCGCCGAGACAGGATGGGAGGGCGACACGGGGGGCGAGGGCACCTGGGGCACGCCGGGCCAGGGCGGCGGCGGTGGTGGCGGTCGCTGGGGCGGGCTGGCCCTGTGCGGCGTGGCCTCCAAGGGAGGCCCAGGAGGAGGCTCGGGCGGGGCCGGCGGTTGCGGAGGCCGCGGGGGCCGCGGGGGAGCGAACGGGCAGCCGTCCATCGGCGTCCTCGCGCTTCATGCCCGGGTGACCCTGCGCGACACCAAGATCACGACGTCCCGCGCCGGCTCGGGCGGCGACGGCGGGCCACCCGAGGAGGGCGGCAGAGGCGGCAGAGGCGCACGGGGCGGAGCGCTGGGGGATGGGTTCTACTCCTGCCTCGGCGGCCATGGCGGCGACGGCGGGCCCGGCGGCTACGGCGGCCCAGGGCGTGGCGGCGACTCGATCGGCGTCGCCTACCTCGACGAGGACCAGCTCACGCTTGAGGGCGTTACCTTCGAGATCGGACCGGCGGGCCCGGGCGGCACGAGCTGGAATCACGATGGCAGCACGACGGTGGGAGAGAGCGGCAAGGCCCACGAGACGCTTCGGTTTTCTGAATAGTCGCCAATCGCCTCCCGGGAGGACGACGGCACGGATCTCCACGACGGCTACGAGGGAGCTCCGGGCTCGGCGTCTACGAGCCAGCCATCCAGGAAGCGGGAGGCCCACGCGACCATGGCTGCCGGCGGGTCGCCTTCACCGTCCCACGACGCGACCAGCGTTTCGAGCTCGCGCGCTGCGGCTTCGAGCTCGCGCTTGGAGGCGATGCCGCGTGGAGTCGTCGGCGGATCCATGAGCACGCGAACTTTTGCAAGTACCCTCAGTACTTCCTCTTTGCGCAGGACCCCATCCGTCGTCACCACCCAGTAGGAAGAACCGCTCTGCACCTCAGGCATCAGGGCCCATGCGATTTGATAGAGCGCCGCGAGCACGGTAAGCACCGCAACGAGCGAATCTGTAAGCTTGCTCGCTTCGACATCTGCACCGGGCGCTGACACGTCAGACGGCGATGGCTTCACCCATGTATGCTGGTTCGAAAACAGGCAATCGTAGAGTCTTACCTCGCCGGGAAGCCGCAGGCCCGCTGTCACGTCCGGTACGAGCACGGTCCCGATCTCTGGCGGCATGGGCTCGCAACCGAAGGTCGCTTCAATATCACGGGAGATCCACTCCGCACTTGGTTGCTCGTCGGGCAACAAATAACATTTGTGTCTGTCACAGAATATGCCCGGCGGGAGATCCCGACCGCCCTCCTCGTATAGGTGCTCAGCGCACCGATTCGCGACATCGGTGCTATAGATCGCTGCGGTGGGCGGCTCGCCTGCGATTCTCGGAGCCGTCCCTGACTGGTGGAGTCCGACTGGACGAGCTCATTGACAGAACGGGCCTAATGAGATTAGCCAGGTTCTTCCACGCCTGAAACGCCTGGGATTACCCCGACGTAGCACCAAGCGGTAGGCATCCTACGTAGTTCTGTACCCTGCTGACACTCGCGGACGACAGCGGACGACAAGCCGCACTGCGCCGCGCCCGATGCCGGTGGCCTTTTCGCGGCCGACCTGGGACGCCGCGTCGAGCTGCGTGCTCATCAACCTGTCGAGCGATATCGTCTCCGAGACGCGCACGCAGCTCCCCGGGGACGAGGACTACTACCTCGGCAACACCTTCCTGCCCGACAAGGGCGGCATCATGACGTCGGGGCATATGGCAGTCGACGTCCCGGGGAGCCCAGGCGAGGCCGACGCGCGCGCGCCCGCAAGCCAGCGCCGACGTCGGTGGTCACGGACCATCAGCGCCCGGGCGAGGCGGCTTGCGTCTGGACCTCACGGACACGACGCTGGCAGCGCTCGTGGTCGGCGCGGGACTGATCCTCCGGGAAGCCGAGCAGGCGCTGGCGGATGTCGAGCGGCATGCAGTAGTTGGTCGCGGTCCACAGCTTCGGGTCGTCGGCGCCCGAGAGCGGCTCGAGGTCGCTCCACACGATCACCGTCTTGTCGTCCGAGGCCGTGACGATGCGCCTTCCATCGGGGCTCCACACCGCCGTGTTGACGGCATCGTCGTGCCCAAGGAGCACGAGGGGTTGTCCCGTGCCGTCGGCCTTCCACACGCGCACAGTCTTGTCCTGCGACGCGGAAACGATGCGCTGGCCGTCTGGGCTAAACGCCGCCCCATAGACGCTACCGTCGTGACCACGGAGCACGAGGGGCTGGCCCGAGCCGTCGGCCTTCCACACGCGCACCGTCCTGTCCTCGGACGCGGAGACGATGCGCTGGCCATCGGGGCTCCACGCCGCCCTATAGACGTCACCGTCGTGACCACGGAGCACGAGGGGCTGGCCCGAGCCATCGGCGTTCCACACGCGCACCGTCTTGTCTTTCGACGCGGAGACGACGCGCCCGCCATCGGGGCTCCACGCCGCCCCATAGACGACAGCGTCGTGACCACGGAGCACGAGGGGCTGGCCCGAGCCATCGGCGTTCCACACGCGCACCGTCCTGTCAGAAGCGGCGGAGACGATGCGCTGGCCGTCAGGGCTCCACGCCGCTGGATTGACGCCACCGTCATGGCCACGGAGCACAAGGGGCTGGCCCGAGCCGTCGGCCTTCCACACGCGCACCGTCCCGTCCCACGACGCGGAGGCGATGCGCCGGCCGTCGGGGCTGAACGCCGCCCCAAAAACGATATGGTCGCAACCACGGAGCACGAGGGGCTGGCCCAAGCCGTCCGCCTTCCACACGCGCACCGTCCTGTCAGAAGCGGCGGAGACGATGCGCTGGCCATCGAGGCTGAACGCCGCCGCGTTGACGCAGTCGCTGTGACCACGGAGCACGAGGGGCCGGACCGAGCCGTCGGCGTTCCACACGCGCACCGTCCTGTCTTCGGACGCGGAGACGATACGCTGGCCGTCGGGGCTCCACGCCGCCGTAGGGACGCGGTCTGCGTGACCACGGAACACGAGGGGCTGGCCCGAGCCGTCGGCGTTCCACACGCGCGCCGTCTTGTCAAAAGACGCGGAGACGATGCGCTGGCCGTCGGGGCTAAACGCCGCCCCATAGACGCTACCGTCGTGACCACGGAGCACGAGGGGCTGGCCCGAGCCGTCGGCGTTCCACACGCGCATCGTCCTGTCTTCGGACCCGGAGACGATGCGTCGGCCGTCGGGGCTCCACGCTGCCGTAAGGACGAAATCGTCGTGACCACGGAGCACGAGGGGCTGGCCCGAACCGTCGGCGTTCCACACGCGCACTGTCTTGTCCATCGACGCCGAGACGATGCGCTGACCGTCGGGGCTGAATGCCGCCGCATAGACGCGGTCGTCGTGACCACGGAGCACGAGGGGCAGTCCCGAGCCGTCACTGTTCCACACGCGCACCGTCTTGTCCCACGACGCAGAGGCGATGCGCTGGCCGTCAGGGCTAAACGCTGCTGCATAGACGACAGCGTCGTGACCACGGAGCACGAGGGGCAGTCCCGAGCCGTCAGCGTTCCACACGCGCACTGTCTTATCTGCCGACGCGGAGACGATGTGCTGGCCGTCGGGGCTGAACGCCGCCGCGAAGACGTGGTCCTCATGACCACGGAGCACGAGGGGCAGTCCCGAGCCGTCACTGTTCCACACGCGCACCGTCTTGTCCCACGAAGCGGAGACGATGCGCTGGCCGTCGGGGCTGAATGCGGCAGACCAGGCCAAATCCTCGTGGAGGAGCACCATCGTGGCGACGCCTGCACCCCGTGCCCACCGCGCAAGCTCGCCCCATCCCGGCGGCGCCGGGCCCGGCTCGATCTCGCGGAGTAGCGCGAGCATCGTGGTGGGGTCTCCCTGGCACTCGCGGGCCGCGGCCATCCGCGTGGCATTCCGGGCGCTCGCGGCGCTGCGCTCTGCCTCGGCCCTCTCCGCCTCGGCCCTCTCCGCCGCCCGCTTCGATTGGACCGCCAGAGCGGAGACCAGGAGCACGACCAGGCTCAGGGCACCGAACAGCACCGCGACGACCTGCCTCCTCCTCCGTCGTTCCCGCTCCCCCAGCGCCACCACCGCCGCGAGGTAGCGCGCCTCCCGCGCGCCCTGCTGCGCGCCCGCCGCCGGGCCCTGCCGCTTCTGCCAGCGCCGGGCTTCCTCCGCCGCCTCGCCTCGCCAGAGCAGGCCGTCGGCGCAGCCGCTCGCCTCCCATTGCTTGGCCGCGGGGCGCACCCGCGCGAGGAACTCCGCCGCCTCCTGGTTGTCGTCCAGCCATCGCCCGAGCTTGGGCCAGCTCTCGATCAGCGACTCGTGCACGAGCTCCACCGTCGGGAACGCGCGCTCTTCGGCGGTCTCGATCAAGAGCAGCCGCGCCTCGCAGAGGCGGAAGACTACCCGGTCCACGGCGTCTAACTGTTCGTCGAGCTCTCGCAGGTCGGGCAAGCTCACCACGGCGCGCGTCCGCTCGGGTGAGACCAGCCGGAGGAAGATCGCCCGGCAGAGGCTCTGCTCGATCCCCGAGAGACCTGCGAGCACCGCGTCGGCATGGGTGGAGAGCGCCCCTGCGACCCCCCCGAGCTTTTCGTAGCTCTCCTGTGTCAGGAGCCGGCGCCCACGATCGCGCGCCTCCCACAGCTTGGTCGCGGTGAACTGCAAGAGCGGCAGGGGGCTCGCCGCGCTCTCCAGGGCGCGGAGCATCGCTAGCGTCATCTCGGCGGTCTCGAAGCGATAGCCGAGAGCCTCGACCGGCCGCATCAGCGCCGCCACGAGGCCGTTCGGGTCGAGGGGCGGCAGGAACCAGAGCCCGCGGGTCACCTCGGTCATGAGCCGGCGATCTTCGGCCAGCCGGTCGAGGAAGTCCGAGCGCATGCAGAGCACGACGCGGAGCGGGGACAACGCGTCGTCGGCGACGCCCTCCAGGCACGCGACGAACGCGGCCCGCTCCGCCGGATCGATACCCTGCGTGTAAAGCTCCTCGAGCTGATCGACGAAGACGAGAATCTTGTGCTCGGCGCTCTGGCTGCGGCAACGCGCGCGCAGCCGGGCGCCCAGGAGGCCGGGCTGGGCGCGCAGGGCCGCGATGAGCGCATCGGGATCGCTCGCCGAGGAGAAGGCGTGCGAGCTCGACGCGTCGGGTGGAGCTCCCGTCGTCACCGGCGTGGCCGCGATCTGCGCGAGCAGGTCGGCGAGCGCGTGGAGCGGCCTTCGCCCCGGCCTGCGCGTGAACGCCTCCCAGGGCTCGCCCGAGCGCTTCAGCGCCGGGATCACGCCCGCGCGCACGAACGACGATTTTCCCGCGCCGGACGGCCCGGCAACCATCACGAGCGGCTGGCTGCGAAGACGTCCGACGAGCGCGGCGACGTCGTGATCGCGCCCAAAGAAGCGCCCGGCGTCCACCTCCTGGAACGCGCCCAGCCCGGCAAAGGGGCTCTCGTCCTCGCGGAGCGCCGGCGCCTTCGCGCCCGGCAGCAAGGGCTCGAGCGCCGCGATGAGCTCCTCGGTTCCGCCGAAGCGCTCGTCCGGGCGCTTCTTCAGGCAGCGATCGATCACGTCGCCCAGCGCGCCCAGGTCGGGACGCGTGTCGCTTGCGCGCGGCATGGGCACGTCGAGACGCCGAACCTGCCCGAGTTGCCCCACCGCGAACGGCGCGAGCGGGTGCGTCCCGGTGCAGAGCTCGAAGAGCATGATCCCCACGGCCCACAGATCCGTCCTGGGATCGACCTTCTCCGCCCGCCATTGCTCCGGCGCCATGTACGGGACGGTGCCGACGAGCGCTCCTTCCTGCGTCAACGCCGGTAGCCAGCGCGAATTCGCGCCCTGGGCCGCGAGCCGCTCGATCTCGTCGGCGTCGAGCTGCTTGGCGATACCGAAGTCGAGCACCTTGATCGGCCCCGCCTCGGTCAAGAAGACATTCTCCGGCTTGAGGTCACGGTGCACGATCCCGAGCGCGTGGGCGCAGCCCAGCGCGCGCACCACCGGGAGCATCAGCTCGACCGCGAGGCTCAGCGGCAGCGGCCCTCCTCGCTCGACCAGGAAGGCGCGCAGCGTGCGGCCCTCCAGGTGCTCGAGCACCATGTAAGGAACGCGGTCGACCTCGTCCACCTCGTGGATCACCACGATGTTCTCGTGCTTGCAGCGCGCCGTGGACCGCGCCTCGGCGAGGAAGCGCTCGGCGCTCCGGCCGTCGGACTCGAGGAGGACCTTGACGGCGACCAGTCGGCCCAGCTTGGTGTCGCGGGCCAGGTAGACCACGCCCATGCCACCCTGGCCCAGCTTGCGGATGATCTCGTAGTGCTTGAGGGTGGAGTCCACCTGCGGAGCCGCGACCGCCGGGTGCAGGGGTCGCGACCGCAGGGCTGCGGTGGCGATCCGCGCGCGACCGAGGGCGCCCGTCGCGTCGTCCTGATCGCTGGTCTGGAGGACCTCCCCCGGCGGCGATCCCTTGGCGACGCCACGCAAGGATTCTCCCGGAGGCACCGCCACGCTCCTGAACTCCAGCTCGGCCAGCCGAGCGACGATGACGCGGCAAACCGCACATCCGTCGATGTGGTGCGCGATCGCTCCGAAACCTGACGGATACGCGGCGTACTCTGCGAGCTGGTTGTCCGTGGGGCAGTGCGACGTCGGCTCGATGGTGCCCGACTCTACCACACGGAGCGGGACTGTCAGGCGACACGCCTTCTTGACGGCCCGCGCCGACATCAGCCATTCTCCGCAGGTGGATCGAGCGAGCGGTCTCTCCTCTGCGTTCGCGGCGGGCCTCGGCGGGGGCGGGGTGATGCCCGAGGCCGATCCCGGCGCGACGATCGCGGCGCTCTTCGAGGCGGGGCAGGCGGCCTTCCCGGCCATCGCCGTCGAGGCGACCGCGCTGGCGCGCTACCTCGGCGAGCGTTGCTCGGCCGCGGGCGGCGCGCTGCCGCCTCCGTCGCTCGCGGCGGACGTCTACCTGGCGTGCGCCTGCGTCCTCGGGGTACCGGGTGCGCACGCCGCGTTCGAGCGGGAGTTCTCCGGGGTGATCGCGCGCGCGGCGGCCCGCGTCGAGCCGTCGCCCGCCTTCGCCGACGACCTCCGGCAGGTGGTCCTCGAGGGCCTCTTCAGCGCGCCGCCCTCGGCCACGCCGAAGATTGCCGGGTACGCGGGGCGCGCGCCGCTCCGGACTTTCCTGCGCGTGATCGCGGTACGCACCGCGATCAACCTGCGGCGGCGCAAGGCGGACATGGCGAGCACCCCGCTCGACGAGGAGCGGGAGATCGCCGCCTCCGTCGACGTGGAGGCCGCCTACCTCGAGGCGCGCTACAAGGCCGAGTTCGAAGAGGCCGTGCGCGTCGCGATGGGGCGCCTCTCGCCGAAGCAACGCGCGCTGCTTCGCCTCCACCTGCTCGACGGCCTGAGCATCGACGTCCTGGGCGCGCATTACCAGGTCGGGCGCGCCACGGCGGCGCGCTGGCTTGCGGCCGCGCGCGAGGCGCTGCGCGAGGGCACGCGCGCGGAGCTCGTCGCCAAGCTCGGCCTCACCGAGTCGCAGTACGCGAGCCTGGCCAGGTTGATCCGGGGCCGGCTCGACGTGAGCGTCGCCTCGCTCCTCCGCGAGTAGGCACACCTCGCCAGACTATTTTTGAGACTTCGTCCGCCTCACGGTGACTTCCCGGTAGGCACGCGGGTGTGAGCCCCCGGCCCTCCTGGCGAAGGAAGGGCCTGGCACCACCGCGAAACGCTGTGGACCGTTCAGCGACGTCGCACGTCGCACGTCGCACGTCGCCGATAGAGCGTGACGAGAAAAATGCACCCGGAAAGGATCAAGAAAGACGCGATCACCCGCACGCCGCGTCCTCCTCGAGGGCCTCTTTAGCGCGCCGCCCTCGGCCACACCGAAGATTGCCGGGTACGCGGGGCGGGCGCCGCTCCGGACTTTCCTGCGCGTGATCGCGGTTCGCACCGCGATCAACCTGCGGCGGCGCAAGGCGGACGCGGCGGGCACCCCGCTCGACGAGGAGCGGGAGATCGCCGCCTCCGTCGACGTGGAGGCCACCTACCTCGAGGCGCGCTACAAGGCCGAGTTCGAAGAGGCGGTGCGCATCGCCATGGGGCGCCTCGCGCCGAAGCAACGGGCGCTGCTTCGCCTTCACCTCCTCGACGGCCTGAGCATCGACGTCCTTGGCGCGCATTACCAGGTCGGGCGAGCCACGGCGGCGCGTTGGCTTGCGGGCGCGCGCGAGGCGCTGCGCGAGTTCACGCGCGCAGAGCTCGTCGCCAAGCTCGGTCTCACCGAGTCGCAGTACGCGAGCCTGGCCAGGCTGATCCAGGGCCGGCTCGACGTGAGCGTCGCCTCGCTCCTCCGCGAATAGAGCTCCTTTCGCAGACGTACGGCGGGAGGGCTGCGCTTCGCGTAGCGCACGTGGGTGCCGCCTTGTCTCGGGAGACAAAAGCTAGCCCCGCGCGCGCGAAGGACGTTTGCGGCCGTCGGGGTAGCCATGCCCTCGCCAAACTATTTTTGAGACTCCGTCCACGTCGCAGTGACCTTCAAGTGGGCAGAGCGATGTGGGCCCCGGTCCTCCTCCCGAGGGGAGGGATCTGGCCACACCGCGGGGGGGAGCGCTGTAGACGAATCGGCGAAATCGCCGAGAAAAACAACGAGAAGCATCATGCAATCGAAGAGCATCAAGAACGACGCAATCACCCGCGCGCCGCGTTCTCCTCGCTGGGTACCGATGGGCACGCCTTCACGACCTGCTCGCCCTCGCTTCGCCTCCTTCCTCGCCACCGCCGCCCTCCTCGCGTCGGCGCCGCTCGCGTGCTCGCCCGCCCACGATGCGACAGGATCAGATAGCTCGGACGCCGCGAGCGCGAGCGTGACCGCGAACCTGTTCGGCGATATCAACGAGTGCCTCACCGACAACGGGGGTTGCGGCGATCCCGCCCTGTTCGCGTGTCGGAGCGCAACGGCCGCGCCACCTGCGTGCGAGTTCCTCCCCGCGAAGGACCACGCCGCGCTCACGCAAGGGATCACGTCAATCGACGTGGGGGGTGCGCTCCCGTCCGCGCTGGTGGTCTATGGAGACACCGCTTTCCCCGTCGCGGTCGACGCTGCTCACAACGCCTACATCGCCGCCGCGCGCGTGGGCGCGGGCAAGGTGGTGCACTACGGCCACGACGCGTTTCTGGGGGACCTGCTCGACACCGATCTAGGCGCGGCGACGCTGCTCCTCAACACGCTTGCGTGGATGTCCCCTGCCAAGAAACCCACCGTCGGTGTCCAGCCCGGGCTCTACGTGCTCGCGGAGTTCCTCACACGGCACGGCTTCACGGTGACGACGAGGACGCCCTCCAACCTCTCGGGAATCGACGTCTACTGCATGAACTCGCACACAGACTATCCCGACGCTGACGTTCAGAAGATCAGCGCCTTCATGCAGTCCGGCGGAGGCCTCGTGAGCGCCGGCCTCGCCTGGTGGTGGGGCAATTCGCACACGCAAGCCGCCGAGAACTACCCTGGCAACAAATACCTGCGCACGGCGGGGATCGGCGTCACCACGGCCACCTCCGACAGCCTCCCCGACCGCAGCGATCGGCCGATTTCGCCGGTGGCGCTCTCGGATGTGTTCCACGCCCGTAAAGCGCTGTCGCGCCTCGTCGAGCACGTCTCCGGCCGGGCTCAGCTCCCCTTCGCCGATCAGGACATCGCCGCCGACACCGTCGCTTCCGCGATCGATTTTTTCCCGCTCTCGTCCACCGACTATTTTACTGCGGCGAACGTCCTGAAAGAGAAGACGGCCCCGGTCGTCCCCACCAAGGCAAACCCCCTCTTCGTAAAGGATCACCCCATCAAGCGCACCGTCGTCCACATCGATCACAAGTACGCCAACGAGTCCCCGCCCGACGAGGTGAAGGCGCACCTCGTCGCCGCGGATTTCCCTGGCGCTGTGCCCGCGGGTGCGATGGCGATCTCGAAGACGATCACCATCGACGGCAACTACGCGGGTCGCGATAGCCGATTCGGGTTCGCGGGCCCGACAGAGCCGGTGTGGCGGAGCACGGGAGTCTATGCCCCCGCCGGCAAGAAGATCCACGTGAAGATCGACGCCGCCGCCGCTGGAAAAGGGCTCGCGGTGCTCCTGGGCGCGCACACCGACACGCTGTGGAAAAGCAACACCTGGTCTCGCTTCCCCGCGATCTCGCGCTCTTTTCCGCTCGACGCGCCCGAGATCGACACCGCGAGCGCGTTCGGAGGGCTCGTGTACGTGCAGGTCCCCGTCGGAAGCAAGCTCGGGCCGGTCACGGTAACGATCGAGGGTGGGGTGGGCGCACCGCTCTTCCAGCTAGGCAAGACGACCCTTACCGCGTGGCAGAGCGTGGAGCGGAGCCTGCCTGGCCCATGGGCGGAAATCGCGAGCGACAAGTTCTCGATCACGGTCCCTTCGGCGGCGATCGCCGCGCTCACCAATCCCGCTGCGGTGCTCGGTGCCTGGGGTGGGATCCTCGACGCCGACGCCGATCTCGCGGGGATCCCCCGGGCCCGCCCGCGCGCGGAGCGCATCCTCGTCGATCGCCAGATCAGCACTGGATCCATGCACTCGGGATACCCGATCATGGCTGGCCTGGACGTGCAGAACGACCTGGTGTCGTTATCGCGGCTCATGGCGGGCTTCTGGGGCCCTCTGCACGAGCTCGGCCACAACCACCAGTGGGCCCCCTGGGTGCTCCCGGGTTCGATCGAGGCGAGCGTCAACCTGTGGAGCGTCTACGCCTTCGAGAAGGTGCTCGGCATCCCTCGTGGCAACGCGATGCCCGATCGCGTTGCCGATCTCGCTCCCGCGATGCGCGCCAAGCGGATCCAGGACTACCTGGCGGGAGGGGCCAATTTCGCGGATGACTGGGAATTGTGGACGGCGCTCGAGACGTACCTCCAGCTTCAAGAGGGCTTTGGCTGGGAGCCCTTCACGCAGGTCTTCAAGCAGTATTACGCGGACGCGCCCAACACGGATCCGACGGACGATCAGGGCAAGATCGACCGCTGGGTGCTGCGCTTCTCGCTGGCGGTCAACAAAGATCTCGGCCCCTTCTTCAGGGCGTGGGGGTTCCCTGTCTCGGCGGGGGTGCTCGCGGAGATCGGCACACTGCCCGCCTGGGAGGAAAACCCGATGCCCTGAATCAAGTCCCCGATCGCGTGAGACGTGCTGCCCGCAAGCCGTCAGCGTGCTCGGCCTACCTGAGGGCAAAGGAGGGGCTTCTCGCTGGATCGGCCGACATCGGCCTCCCCTCCTCGCCCGCAGTCCCCCCACAAGGAGATCGCAATGCGCGTTTCAATCCGTCAGACGACGTCGGTGTGCCCCTTGGCCGCAAGCCTCGTGGCGTGTTCTCAGGGCAGCGAGACGAGCCCCTGAACGGGTGGCGCGACGGCAAGCAGTGCAACGAGCAGCGGTAACGGCGGCGCGACCGGACCCGGAAACGGGACCGGATCGAGCGGCACGACCGGAAGTGGCGGTGCGGGTGCCGGTGGCCTCGTCGGAATACGCCCATCGGGCAGAAGCCAGAGCCGCCCTCGGCGGCGAAACAGGCGGAAGCCATGAGAATCGCTACTGTTTCCAGCGACCGCTCGTCATCGACCGGTGTTTCTGGCGGGATTTCTGACACGCGGAACTAGCGGAGGTGGCCGACATCCGCGACAACCCGAGCGTGCCCAGGTAGACGACGGGGGCCCCGAGTTCGTGCCGGGGGACCTCGGCGTCGCCTAGGTGCGGAGCGGCCGTCCGGCGGCGACCGCGCTCGGCGCGAGCGACGTTGGTATGAATCCCGCTATCGACCCCGGTCCGCCCTACTCCACAGGAGTGTTCATGCACCTTCATTATGCCTCCAGGTTCCCGTTTGCCGCGGCGGTCATGTGCGCCGCGGCGTCCGCCTCTCTGGCCGCGTGCGGCGACGCGGGCGCGCCCGGCGAGGTCGCCGGCATCGACGCCGAGGAGCGCGCCGCGGAGCGCCGGCAGGCGCTGTCGGCCCCGCTGGATATCGAGCCGCTGCGATCGCTGATCCTCACGAAGGTCACCGACCCGCAAGCCATGACCCGGTTCCCGCTCCAGTTCGTCCTCAATCAGCTCATCATGAGGGCGGGGACCTTCGATGAACAGACAGCCCTCGATCTCTACCGGCGCTGGTGGGACTTCTTCAACCTCTCCGCTGGAGCTCAGTTCCCCGACGCCATCCATTGCGACGACCAGACCAACAGCGAAGGTTTTGCCGCGCTCAACGGCTACCCGATCTCGTGCGCCCGGAGGGAGGGCCGCCTCGCCACGAGCGATCCGTTCGACCAGGATTCGCCGGACTTCGTGGAGCCGATCGCGGTCGTAAACCGCTTCGATCTGGCGCCGCTGGACGGTTCGCACTGCGGCGAGTACCGGATCGTCTACGCCAAGAAGACGGCCGGCATCGCCGACCGCAACCTGTTCATCTTCGAGGCCCAGCTCCCGAACCCCCACCCCGAATGCGGCCTCGCCGCATGCCTACCGGTGGCCGAGTTCTGGGCGCGCCTCTCGACCCTGGACGCGGCCGAGCGCGCCAACGAGCTCGAGACGTTCTTCACCGTCGGCCTGCTCGACGCCGGCTTCGGTCCGGTGCTCCACCCGGACAACTTCGCCGACGCGGTCCACGGCCCCGGAGGCCGCCGCGGCACGGGCCAGATCCGCACCAACCAGTTCATGGGCAACCCCGGCGCCCCCGGGCAGGCCCAGCCCGGCCAGCTCTGGCAGCTCCGTGAGTTCAAGATCGCGAAGACCTCCGACGGGCCGAACGGCGGGGATCGGCTCACCTTCAAGCCGGTCACGGTGAAGGAGAACCCCTTCGGCGAGCTGTTCAGCACGAAGTTCGACCAGAGCGACTTCCGCTACACGTGGTTCATGGACGACTTCCTCGAGTCGGTCGACAAGCTCACGACCCTCAGCGGCGACATCAACGACATCCAGCTCAAGAACTCGAGGGAGGCCCTCTACAACGCGGGCCAGAGCACCGTCGACGACAGCAACGACTACCTGAGGCAGCTGCTGCCGGAGGACAGTTGGCTGCCGAACCTCGATCTGCGCGACCGGATCCAGGCCGAGCTCGTGCGCCTCGGGCGGGACAGCGTCTTCACGCCCGCGGACGTGGCCAACCGCGCCACCACCCAGTCGTGCGCCGGGTGCCACCAGCTGAGCGCCGGCGACTCGCTCGGCAACAACGTGACGTGGCCCGTGGAGGATACGCAGCGCCGGTTCGTCCATGTCAAGGAGGACGGGGAGCTCTCGACGGCGCTCACCGATTTCTTCGTCCCGCACCGCGAGGGCGTGCTCGAGGATTTCCTCGCGGCGCACGCGGATGGGAACACGTGCTCCACGCCGACGACCTCGGCCGCGCTCGCGGTGGAGAGCGACGAGGCGGTCCCCACGCTCGGCGGCGCGACGACGCACTGAACGCTACGCGCGTGTCAGCGCGACGACGAACTCCAGGAACGCGCGGACCTTGACCGACATGAGCTGCGCGGAGTGATGGTACGCGTAGACGGGATACGTCTCCTCGGCCCACTCCGGGAGCACTTGAACCAGCCGTCCGTCGGCCAGGTGCTCGCGCACGTAGAGCTCGATCACCTGCGCGATCCCTTGGCCTGCGAGGCACGCCGCGAGGAGCGGAGCGCGTAGGTAAAAGAAGCCGGATCGCAGCGGCCTGCGACGCGGGCGGAGACCGCGTCGCCGAGCGCCATCTCAGGACCGCCCGTGCCCGCCCGGTGCCGTGGGCCGATGCCGCCCCGCGCCCAGCATCGTCAACCGCGGCGAGAGCAGCAAGGGGCCATGCCCATGGCGATGGCCGGGCGGTTACGCGCAACGATCTCAGCATTCCAAGATCCCGCATGCGGAAAGAACCCGCAGCCTCTTTTCGAGAACGTTCCAGCGGGCCCGGACCAACCCCCCGAAGTGACGTCGGTCATCGCCCGTCCCAGACCTGCCGCTCGCGCCTGCCGTGGCCTTGGAGCCGGATGGCGCCACCGAGCGGACAGCTCGCGGCGCCGCAGGCGGAACAGCGAGCAGGCCGGGCTTCGACGACCGAGGGAGGTTGCTGCTGCCAGCGCTTGATGTCGATGGCGCTCTGGATAACACTGTGACCGCTTCGATTCCTGGGCAAGAGAATCGGAGCACGACGAGGAGGCTGTCCGCCAAGATCAGGTCTCCTCGTCGCCTATTTTGTGGCCGGCACCGTGCCGCTGCTCCGCTCCTTTTGGGGACCTACCCCGTCGTGAGGCGGGCGTGGGGGCAACGATGGGTGGGAATTTTCGAGCGGTGGCCGGAAGGGAGGCTGCCACGTGCCAGAAGCTTTTCCGATGAGAATTCGGGACAGCTAACCGGAATGCAGGCCACGTGGATCCGTGGACGTCGTCCTCCCTCATTGCGTACGCGGAGCGAGCGCCCTCCATGATGGCCATCCTCGCTGCGTAGAGCTCCTCACCCTCACGCAGCATGCTCGATGCAAGGGGCTGGAGCATCAACGAAACTGGGCGGCAATAGCACCAAGCGGAAGGCATCCTACCGTATAGCTGTACACTACTGGCACCAAGCGGAAGGCATCCTACCGTATAGCTGTACACTACTGGTCGACCCCATTGGCGTCAACCTCCGGCATGGGAAAGTCGGTCGGCTCGGTCAGGCTCACGAGGTGACGATACTCCCGCCGTCGGGCGCTAGAGCCGTCCGGCCGAAGTCCTCGAGTTTAGCGCGGTTTGAACAATCGCGCGGCAGCGGAATAGGTGGACTTCGTAGCGGAATCGGGTCATGTGTGCGCTCACATCGCAGCCGCCGCACAGCAGCGAGTCGTTCGGATTTTTCCGCTCCGGTAGCAGGTTGGCCTGAGGGCCGTCGTCAAGAAAGCGCGCTCGGAGCTCCGAGGTATCCCATGAGGCAACTAGCTCCTTCTGTTCTCATTCTAGTTCTTGCTTGCTCGAGCGAGTCCGCTCCCGGCGACGGCTACAGCCCAGGGGCGAGCGGTTCGAGCTCGGGTGCCGCGGGCTTGGGCGGAACCGATACCAGCTCTGGCGGCGGCGCTGACCCCGCCGGAGCGGGCGGCACGGGCGAGGCCGCTGGCAACAGCTCGGGTGGTACCACTGCGGGGTCCGCAGGCACCGGCACGAGCTCCGGAGGCAGCGACTCGGGCGCGGGCGGTAGCGGCGGCCAGGTCAATCGGCCCGAAGTGGTGCTGGCGGGTGACAATGTGAACGCTAACGGACCGCTCGAGACGACGGTTCAGGACCTCTCGTTCAGCGGCGGTGGCCACATTCTCGTCAGGCCGACGACGCTCACCACCGAGCCCAACAAGAAGCACCCGGTGGCCATTTGGGGTCCGGGCGGAGGTACCCCTCCTCGCGACTACCTACAGCTGCTGACGCGCATGGCCTCGCACGGCTTCGTCCTCGTCGGTATTCGAGAGTCGACGGGCGACGCCGTGCTCATGTCGGCGGCGATCGATTGGCTGGAGGCTCAGGACGCCGATCAGAACAGCCCCATGTACGGCCGCTTGATCCTCGACCGCGTTGGTGTGTTCGGGCACTCGATGGGCGGGCTGTCGTCGGAAGCGGCTGCTCAAACCGATAAGCGCGTCTCCACCGCGTTGCTCAACAACAGCGGCTCCTTCGAGCACAACGCCCTCGTCAATCTCAAGATCCCTGTCGGCATCATCTACGGTGAAACGGGTCAAGAGGCGCCCAACGCCGAGGGTGACTTCAACAACGCCGGCAACAAGGGGCCAGTCTGGCTCGGCAAGATGAAGGGCGGTGGTCACGGCTCGGGGCCTTGGGACGGCGCCGGAGCGAACGTTGCTTGGATGCGTTGGCACCTCGGCGGGGAGAACTCCCGCAAGGACGCGTTCCTCAAAGACGGTGGCGACTACAACAACACGGGCGTGTGGCAGACTCAGTCCAAGAATTGGAACGAGTGGAAGAACTGGAACGAGTGACAGGCGGTACACCGAGCAGACGTTCGTGCTCGGCAGCATCACGTTTCAGGACGGGCTCGTGACATGAGCCCGGCTGGCTGCGTCTGGCGCGCCCTGTTCTTCGAGGATGTCGCAACCTAGCAGGCGATCGAGCGGCACGTAGGTGTCCGGCTTGCCCGCTTCGCCGGCGACTCGCACGCCGACCGTGCTGGGCATGCAGTGGCCTTGTCGCTCGCGACGCCATAGCTTGCGCGCCGGCTTGTAGCTGGAGCTCACCTCCGCGCGCGCGAGCACGCCGTTCCAGTAGACTCGCCGCCGCCGCTCCTCTGGAATGACGCTGCGCGGGAACGCGCTCAGCAGGCTCTCGTCGACGTCCCGGGTCGTCACCTTCCCGGGGCCCCCACGGATCCGGACGTGCAGATTTCCCGCATCCGGCTCTTCGAAACACGGCTTCGCTACACGATTCGGACGGCGGTCGGCTTCAGCAGCGGGTAGCGCTTCAGGAGCCGATTCATTGCCGCCCAGGAGAGACCACGCTGGGAGCGGCGATGCAGCCACCGCCACCACACCCGCGTGGCCCAATGCAGAAGAGTCCAGAGCCTCACCCGATTGCCAGGGCGGCCATAGTAGCCGTAGTGGCCTCGGAGCTTCAGGTTCAAGACGTGCTGCTGCCTCTCGAGTGGTTCATGGCGATGGGCCTTGCACCACTGCGAGATACCCTTCAATGCCCGTTGGAAGCGATCCGATGCCGTTCGCGTCTTCACTGCCCACTTGCCCGCGAGGCTCTTGCCCCAGTGGATGGTGAAGCCGAGGAAGTCGAAGGTGGCCGGCTTGTACGACCCCTCGTCAGCGTCGCGTCGACGCATCATCCGGTCCGGCCGCTCGAACGGCAGGAGGCGCCGTGACCCGACCGAGGTTGGGGAACCAACAGCCGGTGGCTCCGCGTGCTCCAGCGCGTTGTGCGGCTGCCGGAGGCGACGGAGATGCGGGCGGGGGCGGTGCGCTGGAGGCTTTCGGCCCGATGCGCAGGGGCGCAGCGCCCATCGGAGGGGCGCAGCGCCCCGCGATGGCTTACTCGTGGACGGCGGCGTAGCGGCCGCTGGGGGTGACGATGACGTGGGCCGTGAGCGGCACGTGCAGCTCCGAGCCGAGATGGCGCAGCTCCAGGGTCATGTCTTCGTCCTCGCGGGTCGGCGTTGGGTCGCCGCTCGGGTGGTTGTGGGCCAGCACGAAGCTGTGGGCCGCCATGTCCAGCGCCGTGCGCAGCACGGTCGCGCGGTCGATGTACAGCACGTCGGCGCCACCGCGGGCGAGCAAGCGCGTCTCGCGGACGCGTCCGTGGCTGTCGAGCGCCGCGATCCAGAGCTCCTCGTGGACCAGGGACGCCAGCCTCGGGCCGAAGTACCGCGCCACGCGGGCGGCGTCGGTCAGCAGCGCGCCCCGGCGCGCGCGGGCGGCGTGGTAGCGGCGGCCGAGCTCGAAGGCGGCGGCGAGCCGGGTCGCGTCGAACAGCGCGATCTGGGTGCGCTCGGCCAGCGCCGCGGGCGAGAGGCGACCGAGGGCGGGGAGAGCGGCCGTGCCGAGCAGGCGCGGGCCGACGCCGGGCAGGCCGAGCACCAGTAAGCGCTGCATGAAGCGCCGTCGGCCCCAACCTCGGCCAACCGGTGCAAGATGGGGGCGATGGAACCGGCTCGGTCAGCTCGTGGCGCGCTGCTCTTCCGCGGGAAGAGGAGGAGGCACGGTGATCGGCCCGAGGGCGGGCTTCATCTCGTCGTCGGCGAGCCTGGCGCGGGTGCGCGCCCAGTACCTGGGGGCGAGCTCGAGGTAGCGCTCCCGCGGCCAGTAGGGCATCACGCGGAGGACGTCGGCCAGGTAGGCCTCGGGGTCGAGACCGTGCAGCTTACAGCTGGCCACGAGCGAGAAGAGGTTGGCCGCGGCAGAGGCGTGGTCGTCGCTGCCGAAGAAGAGCCAGGACTTTCGCGCAACCGCAATGGATCGCAGCGCTCGCTCGCTGGCGTTGTTCTCCAGGCGCAGCCGACCGTCGTCGAGGAAGCGCCGCAGCGGCTGCTCTTGGTTGAGCGCGTAGCCGAGCGCGGTGGAGACCAGGCCGCGCTCGCGGGGACGAGCGTGCTCGGCCCTGGCCCAGGCAAAGAACGCATCCACCAGAGGGCGGACGACGGCATCGCGACGCACCTTGCGCTGCACGGGTGCAAGATCCGCGAGCGCGCGATCGGCGGCAAAGAGGGCGTTGATGCGACGCAGCCCGTCGACACCGAGCTCGTGCTTGCAGACCGCCGCCTCCCAGAAGTTGGTACGGCAATGCGACCAACATCCGACTTCGGTCGGGGGCGGGCGGCGCTCGCCGTCAGCGGCACCGCCCCGCGGCGGTGTGCCGCGGAAGAGGGCGTCGTAGATGGCGTGGGCGTCCGCTTGAATGTACCGCGAGAAGCCGCGGAACATCTCGCAGACCGCAGCGCTGGTATGCTTGGGCTGGTACTCGAAGAAGACGTGATCCTTGTCCGCGAGGACGACGAAGAAGTGCCCTTTGCGGCACGGTCCGGGCTTCTTGTCCTTGCGCTCCTGGATGGGCCCAGGCTGGATGGAGACTCCAGTGGCGTCCGTGGAGAGGCAGAAGGCGGTCTCGAAGGCCTCTTTGCGCGCGGCCTCGACGATGGCGCCCAGGGTCGCGCCCGCGTCTTCGGCGTAACGGCACATCGTGCCGCGATCGAGCGACGCCCCCTGAAGCTCCAGCTGCTGCTCCAGTCGATAGAACGGGATACCGAGCAGGTACTTGCTGGTGAGGATGTGCGCAATGATGGACGGCGCGAGAAACGACCGCCGGAACAGCTCCTTCGGAAGCGGGGTCGTGATGAAGACCGTGCAGGTCTCTCCCGGCGCCGGCGGCGGCCTGTCGAGCGCTGTGGAGCAAGCGCTCGACTCGCCGACCGCTGCCGTGTCCTTCGGGCTGACGCTCGCAGCGGGCGTCGGCGTCGGGACTTCTTTCGCGACGACCTGGAGCGGGGCAGCTTCCCCCTCGCCCGAGCTGCTCGCCTCCGTGACGGGCCTCTCGGCCTTGTACACGACGCGCGCGAGCACGATGCGGCGCATTCCGCCGCGCTCGTAGCCGAGCCGCGAGGTCTCTTCGACCCCGATGCGCGTGGCCGTCGCGTCGAGCTCAGGACAGGAGAGCTCGATGCGGACGACGGGCAGGTCCGACTCAGACAGGTCGCGACGGCCCTTGCCGCCGGACCTTCGTTTCGGCCCCTTGGGGTCGTCGTGCTGCCGCTCTTCGCCGCTCTTGCGCTCAGCGGCGTCGAGCGCCTTCTGGAGGCGCTGGACTTCGAGGAACATCGAGTCGAACGCCAGCTGCTCCGCGCTCACCTCGGCGCGCTCCGCCTTGGCCACGAACAGTCGACGTCGCAGCAGCTGCAGCTGCTCGAGCGCACGGGTGTAGGCGCGCCGAAGCTGCGCGAGGGCATCGCGCGCTCCTACGAGCTCGCTCTTTGCCGCGGCGAGCTCCGCTTCGAGCTGCGCGATGCGCTGCTGCTCGGCCGAGAGCGTCGGCTTGTAGGCGGCGTCGTGCACGACGCCGCTCTACGTAAGCCGAGCGTCCTTGTCGAGCGAATTTATGCGGCTCAGTGAACCCGGCGCGGCGCGCGCCTTCGAGGCTGGGACGTCGGCGTGATCTCGATGCCGTCGAGCAGCGTCTCGAGCGTCGCGTCGTCTACCTCGACGTGCGTCGCGCCCTCGGTCGGCGGGTCGGGAAGCGCGAATGCCCCGCGATCAAGGCGTTTTGAAAACAGGCAGATTCCGCTGCCATCGAAGAAGAGAATCTTGATCGTGGTCCGCCGCTTGCCGACAAACGCGAACAGCGCTCCGCAGCGCGCCTCGTACCCCACGCGCTCACGGATGAGACCCGAAAGCCGCTCGAAGCCGTAGCGCATGTCCACCGGCTCCAGCGCGACGAACACCTGCACGCCCGCCGGAATCATCGCGCCGCTCCGCCGAGGGCGCGGACCACCTCCGCCAGCAGCGCGGGGTCGAACCCCGCGGCGACGCGCACCCGCGCGCCGCCGACCTCGACGACGAGTTCCGGAGCGCTGCTCGTCACGGCGGGCGCCTTCGGCACCAGGCGCAGAAAGCGCGGGGGCTCGGCCCGCGACAGCCGGCTCGACCAGCCGTGCAGCGTCGATGTCGCAAATCCTCGACTTCGTGCGAACTCCTCCGCCGTTTCACCGCTCTCGCGCCACGCGCGAACGCGCTCGGCCCACATCGTTTCTGTCGCCTTCGTCCTTGTCATGCTCGCCATCATGAACTGGACGGCGCCGCTGGGGGGAGACGGCGCTTCGCGCAGCGCTTGCGGAACATCGGTCGGCTCGCCGAGCGCGGAGAGGAAGCGGGCGATGTTCCTTGGCTCGGTCACCATGGCGACGAGCTTCATCCGCCGCTCGGCCGGACCAGCGTGGGCGCGGGCGCGGGCACGGGCGCGGGCGGGGGCGCGGAGGCGGCTACGGGCGCGGACGCGGGCGCGGGCGCGGGCGCGGACGCGGGAGGAGGCGGGGGCGCGCAGCCGCCGGCTGCGGCCTGGACAGCGAGGGCGCCGGTCAATGCAGCGAGGAGCGCGCGGACGGGGGCGGGAGCAGGGCGGCCCATGCTCCCGGTTCTATCACACGGGCGCAGGCCTGTCGGTGATCCTCGCGTCCCGCGTCCGATCGGTGAAGACCGCGGCCACGTGATCGCCGGCGTTCACCGTTCACCGCCGGCACCCACGCCGATCTGGGCCGCGCTCGCGTTCGCGGCGTAGACAGCGCGCCCCGCCGAAAAATCGAAGGCCCGAGGGCTGCCACCCTCGAGCCTTCTGGAGCTCCGCCTTCGGAGTCCCCCACCTTCATCACGAGCCGGGCTCCAGGTCCAGAAAACGGCGGCATGGAGCCTGTTGCCTTCGTCCGTCTATCGCCTCGTCCTCTGCTCCGGCTGCCGCGTCCAGCTTCGCCTCTGCGGTCGCTGCGATCGCGGCCAGCGCCTCTGCCCCGACTGCCGCCCGCTCCGGCGCCGTGAGTCGCTCCGTCGCGCCGGCGCCGCCTACCGCACCCGGCCTCGCGCTCGCCGCCTCCAGGCCGCTCGCCAGGCCCGCTACCGCGATCGGCAGCGGGACAAGTTCCCCGCGCAGAAAGTGACGCATCACGGGGTGACGCAAGCCGCGGCCGCGTCGACGTCCCAGTTCGCGCCGGAGCTCTCCTCCGGCCGAAAGGACGACCATGACGATCGGTTCCGAGATGTCAGCCGCTGCTCGCTCTGCGGAGCGCGGCTTTCGCCGTGGGCCCTGCGCGAGCGACGCGCGCGGCCAGCTCTTCATCGACGCGCTCCCCGCGTCCCACGAGGGCCTGCGCCGTAACGGGAGGGGGCGGTGATCATCAAAGAGAAGGAGGCGGAGATCCTGCGCCTCTACCACGGCGAGAAGTGGCCCATCGGCACCATCGCCGGCCAGCTCGGGTTGCACCACACCACCGTGCAGCGCGTGCTCGGACAAGCGGGCGTTGATCCGAAGGTCGTCGCGCCGCGCCCGTCCATGGTCGACCCATTCGTGCCCTTCATCGTCGAGCAGCTCGGTAAGTATCCCTCGCTGCGCTCCAGTCGCCTCTTCGTCATGCTGAAGGAGCGCGGCTATCCGGGCGGTCCCGATCATCTGCGCCGGGTGATCGGCCGTCTCCGCCCCAAGAAGCCGGCGGAAGCGTTCCAGCGGCTGCGCACGCTTCCCGGCGAGCAAGCGCAGGTCGACTGGGCGCACTTCGGCAAGCTGGCTGTCGGCCGGGCACTGCGTCCGCTCTGGGCCTTCGTCATGGTGCTCAGTTACTCGCGGCGGATCTTCCTGCGCTTCTTCCCCGGCGCGGCCATGCCCTTCTTCGTGCGCGGGCACGTCGAGGCGTTCGCCGACTTCGGCGGCGTCCCGCGCGTGCTGCTCTACGACAACCTCAAGAGCGCCGTCGTCGAGCGCCACGGCGACGCGATCCGGTTCCACCCCACGCTGCTGGCTCTGTCGGCGCATTACCGCTTCGAGCCGCGCCCCGTCGCCGTCGCCCGGGGCAACGAGAAAGGCCGGGTCGAGCGCGCCATCCGCTACGTCCGCGAGGCCTTCTTTGAGGCCCGGTCCTACGCCGACCTCGGAGACCTCAATCGCCAAGCGACCGAGTGGACCAGCTCCGCGGCGCTCGATCGCTCCTGGGTCGAGGACCGCGCCCGCACCGTGCGTCAGGCCTTCGACGACGAGCGCAGCGTGCTGCTGCAACACCCCGACACGCCGTTTCCGGACCACGAGCGCGTCGAGGTCGAGGTCGGAAAGACCCCCTACGCGCGCTTCGATCTCAACGACTACTCGGTCCCCCACGACCGGACGCGCCGCACGCTGGTCGTCCTCGCCGACCTCGATCAGGTACGCATCGCCGACGGCAACCAGATCGTCGCGACCCACGTCCGCTCGTGGGATCGCGGCCAGCAGATCGAGCAGCCCGAGCACATCCAGCGCTTGGTCGACGAGAAGCGCCGCGCTCGCGAGCACCGCGGCCTCGATCGCCTCGCCCGCGCCGCCCGCAGCAGCCAGGCATTCCTGCGCATCGTCGCCGAGCGCGGCGATAACGTCGGCAGTGCGATCGCCCGGCTTCTGCGACTGCTCGATGCCGTCGGCGCCGCCGAGCTCGAAGAGGCCCTGGTCGAGGTGCTTGAGCGCGACACCATCCACATCGGTGCCGTCCGCCAGGTGATCGACCGCCGCCGCTCCGAGCGCCACCTGCCGCCTCCTGTCTCAATCCCCGTCACCCGCGGCCAGCACGCCGCCCTCGTCGTCACGCCGCATTCCCTCGCCACCTACGACGCGCTGAAGAAGGACCCGACGCCATGACCGACCTGACGCCCACCGAGACCAAAGACCGCCTCAAGAGCCTCGGCCTCTTTGGCCTGCTCGCCTGCTGGGAGCAGCTCGCCGACAAGCCCTGGCTTCGCGAGGTGCTCGCCATCGAGGAGCGCGAGCGCCACAAGCGCAGCCTCGAACGCCGCCTGAAGAACTCCCGCGTCGCCGCCTTCAAGCCCATGACCGACTTCGACTGGTCCTGGCCCAAGAAGATCGACCGCGAGGCCGTCGACGACCTCTTCGGCCTGGGCTTCCTCTCCACCGGCCACAACGCGGTGCTCGTCGGCCCCAACGGCGTCGGCAAGACCATGATCCTCAAGAACCTCGCCCACCAGGCCGTCGTCCGCGGTCACACGGTCCGCTTCTCGACCGCGAGCGACATGCTCGCCGACCTCGCCGCGCAGGAGTCCTCGGCCGCGCTCGCGCGCCGGCTCCGGCGCTACACGGTCCCCGCTCTTCTCTGCATCGATGAAGTAGGATACCTCTCCTACGATAGCCGCTACGCCGACCTGCTCTTCGAGGTCGTCACCCGTCGCTACGACGCGCAGAAGCCCCTGCTGCTCAGCACGAACAAGGCCTTCGCCGACTGGGGCCAGGTCTTCCCGCACGCCGCGTGCGTCGTCACGCTCGTCGACCGGCTCGTGCACCGCGCCGAGGTGATCGAGATCGAGGCCGAGAGCTACCGGCTGAAGGAAGCCAAGGAGCTCAACGCCACCCGCACCAAGCAGCGCCGCACCAAGAAGCACTGAGCGGCATCTTCACCGGTGAACTTCACCGGCACCCGGCCTGGTCTTCACCGGTGAACTTCACCGGCATCCGGCGTGGTCTTCACCGGCACCGGCTGCGGGTTTCACCGGTGAACTTCACCGAATTCCCGCGGGTTGACGAGATCATCTACAAGGCCTCCCCTGGCGCGGAGCGACGGCGCGACCGAGGCACGCGCGCAGGCCCTCTTTCAGGCTGCGCAGCGTGGCGACCCCGCCGAGATCGGCGCCGGCCTCGGCGAGGCGCTGCGCCGAGAGGAGTCGCATCGGGTCGCATCGCAGGCGCTTGACCTCGAAAGGCGTTTGCGCGTCCTATCCGCTCAAAGCCTTCGTTGCCAACCGAGTTGGGTCGACGTGACTTCTCAGGGCCAACCCAGTCCGGCGTTCGCGGCGGCCGTGCGCGATCCAGAAACGGTCGCGGACTCGCAGCGAGGCGCGTCGCAAGGCCACCGCGCAGCCGTCTTGTAACGTCGCAAGCGACGCCTCTCGCGATAACGCACGGTTCGCCAGCGCGTCGACTTCCGTCGTCGTTCTTGTAGGATGCGGAAGTTCTGGAGGAGTGGCCGAGTGGTCTAAGGCAGCGGTTTTGAAAACCGCCGTGGGGCAACCCACCGGGAGTTCGAATCTCTCCTCCTCCGCCCTGCCTACGAGCCGACCTTCGCGCGGCTCGCGCTGGCGTTCGGAACACCGGCGGTTCTCTCGTCACGTTGCGCTGGCCGGTGGAGCGCGACGGCGCGTCGCGAGTTCGCTACCGCGACTCGATCTTCGCGATCGGCGTGTCGTTCTCTTGCAGCGCGGCGACGGCGTCGTCCCAGGAGCGATCGCCGGGGTACAGCTGCGAGCGGAGGTACGCCCAGACGAGGGCGCGCAACGTGGCGACGCGGGCGGGGTTCTCGTCGGTCGTCTCTTTGCAGTCGTAGCCGGAGATGCCGCCGAGCATGTGCTCGGCGCCGCCGAGCATGGTGAGGAGCGTCTTGTTGCCGGCGGGGCTGCGCGTGTACGCGTCCCAGCGGTAGCTGAGGCGAGCGGAGAAGTAGGGGTTGAGATCCTTGTCGCCGGCGACGACGAGGGCGGTGCTCTTCATCTGGTCGAAGTCGGAGTACTTCAGCGCAGGATAGTGCTCGCTTGCCCACGCCGCGAAGTGATCGTCGGCGACGCCGGGGGCGCCCATGAGGACGCCCGCCTTGATGCGCGCGTCCGCGAGGTCCTTCGGGCGCGAATCGTTCGGGACGAGCATCTGCATGCCGAGAAGAAGTCCGACGGTGTGGCCGCCGAGCGAGTGGCCGGCCGCCGCGATCCGGCTGTGGTCCAGCCGTCCGGCGAGGCCCGGGACTGCCGCCTCGATCTCTTCGAGGTGGTCGAGGATGAAGTGCATGTCCTCCGCGCGGCTGCGCCAGAAGAGCGGCGCGTCCGGCAGCTTCTTCGTTCGCAGGCCCAGCACCGTGGAATCGAGGTGGGTCGGCTGGATGACCACGAAGCCGTGCGCGGCCCAGAAGTCGACGAGGGGCCCGTAGCCCCGGAGCGATGAGATGAAGGTCGACTGCCCGTGACCGTGGGCGAACAGGATCACGGGGAGGTTCGTTCCGGTCGCGGGCATGGAGACCTTGAGCTCCAACGGAACGGGGCGACCCGGCACGTCGAGGACGAGCGGGCTGTACGAGACGATCGGGGTGGGGGCGCTGACGGGGAGGTTGGCGGCGTCGGCGTACGCGGTGCTCATGGGGATGTTCCTTTCACGGCGATCAATTTTGCCATTTATAGCAAATTTGCTGCTAATAGCAAGTATTTGTCGGAATCGACCGCGTGCAACGGGCCGATCGAACGGATAAGAGCGAATGCGATGACGACCGACGACGCCTCGGGTTCGGGACTTCGAGAGCGGTCGAAGAGGAAGCGGCGGAAGCAGATCCTCCACGCCGCTCTGAAACTGTTTGCCGAGCGCGGCTACGAGCAGACGACGATCAACGACATCGCCGAAGCCGCCGAAGTGGCGCCTCGCACGGTGACCGGCTACTTCACCTCGAAGCTCGACTTCATCATCGAGTGGCCCGCGCAGCTCGAACGCCGTCTCATCGAGCTAGGTCGCGAGCACCCGCGCATCGGCTTCGTCGAGCTCGTCGATCTGTGGTGGCGGGATGCACGGGAGAATGTCGACCGAAAGGAAGCCGCGCTCACCCGCGCCATGGCGTTGGCCAACCCGGGTGTCGTGGCGATGGCGGAGGTCGAGGTCTCGCGGCGCGCTGACACGTCCCTCCCGAGCTACAAGCGGGGCACTCAGGACGACCTTCTCAAGGTCGCCGGACGCGCGGCGATCAGCGGCGTCAACCGGGCGTTCTTTCGCGGCATCGCGGAAGGTTCGATGACCGACGCGTATCACCGGTCGCTGCTGCAGCTCCTCAAGACCATCGCGGAGACGACCCACGTCGGCCACGGTTCGCTCGAGCACGATCCGTAGCGCCGAGCCACGTGCCCCATGGAGCGGAGACCGCCATGGGGCAACGCACCCGGACCTTGAATGCCGAGGACGACCGACGTTCCGCCTAGGCGCCGCTGCGCCGCTCTACGCCGCCCCGCCGCGCCCGACCCGACCCACGCCCGCGGCCACGCCCGCCCCGAGCAACGACACGAGCTCGCTCTGAGCCCTGCGCCTCAGAGCTCCGGCGGCGCCGTCGTCTTCGCGCGGTGCTCCGAGAGGTGCACCGTCACGGCGCGGCGGACCGCGTCGCGGCCTTGCGCGGCGCCGTGCACGTGGTCGTAGAGGGCGAGCTCCGCGTCGCGGTAGGTCTTCCACGTCCTGTCCGTCTCCGCGAGCGCGCGCTTCTCCTCGCGCGCTGCGGGCGCCTGCGCGGCGAGGGCCGAGGCGGCCGCCTTCGTCGCGCGCGACGTCCTCCGCGGTGGTCGCCTTCGCCTTGAACGCCGCGAACGCTTCGAGGTCGTCGGCGCGCTGCTTCTGCAGGATGCGGTCCTCGTTCGTCGCGAGCATCGTGCGCATCGAGCCGCCGTTGTAGACCTCGACCACGTAGAGGACGCGCGCGCGGGCGTACGCGGCGAAGGCCTTGTTGGCGGCTTCGAGGAGGCGCTTGCCGTCGGCGTCGAGCGTGGCGGCGATCTTCTTGGCGGCGAGGAGGCCGCGCGTCGCCTCGTCGTCGCGGCGGCGGCTCGCGCACTCCTCCGATACGATCGTGGTGCCGCCCTTCTCGCAGAAGTCGAGCGCGAGGGCCTTGGGGTCGTGCTCCTTCGCGGCGGCGTGCGCGAGGACGGCCTCCTTCGTGACGTCGTCGAAGCACGTCGCGAAGAGCTTCCGCGCGTCCGCGATGTCGACGGGACCGCCAACACCGTCGATGCGCATCGTCGCGAGCTCGGCGCGAGAGAGCGTCGCCGAGTCGCCGTCGCACGGTGTGATGGCGTCGCGTTCGAGGCACGTCCGCGCGCGCGCCGGATCGCGTGACACGCCGGCGCCCGAGAGGAAGCGGCGGCAGTCGACGCCGACCTCCTTCGCGTCGCCCGCAGCGACGAAGAGGCGGGCGACCTCGCTCGCGGGGCAGGCGAGATCCTCGAGGCAGGCCTGCGCCTGCTCGACGAGCGACGGCGGACGACTCGGCGCAGACGGCGCGAGGTGGAGCGGGAAGACCTTCTTGCCGGTCACGTCGGTCCATTCGCCGGCGAGGTCGGGGCCGGTGGGCTGGAGGCGGAGCGTTCCGGTCGCCTTGCCGTTCACGGTCTCGGTGAGCGCCATCGCGCCGCTCGGCTCGATCGTTCCTTCGATCGTGATGGGCACGCCGATCGAGTCGTACTTGTACGTTCCGCGCACGTTGTTGCGCGCGCGCGTGAGCTTCGCCACACGTGCGCATCGCAGAACTCGATGAACCGCTTCCCAGGGATGCCGAGTCCATTCGCGAGCTGCTCGATGAGTACGAGGTGATCCTGGACTGCACCGCGTCGGACGAGGTCGTCAGCCTGCTTGAGCTCCCATGGTGGCCCATCCCGCGAACCTTCGTCTCCGCGTCCGTCGGCTTCGGAGCTCGAAGGCGCGTAGGTAAAAGAAGCCGGATCGCAGCGCGAAGAAGTGTAGCGCAGTAAACCGAAAGGGTGGGGCCGCGAGCGTCGTGATGGCTCGGTCCTGGGTCGAAAGAGCGTGGTCCGGGCGGCGCCGAGCGCGCTAGGGGCGCATCGGCGTGCCGTGGGCACACGTGTCCGTCCGGGCGTTGGTCTGGCCCGGGAGGCGCGTCGCGAGACGCTATGCGGCGTCACCGGGCGCCTTGCGGCGCAGAACGGTGCTCTTCAACGCTCGGGGCTCCGGGTCGCCTGCGGCGCCCTGCGCCCCGAACCCCCAGTACGGCGGCCCTCGGTTGGGAGAGCGTGCTGGAACATCGGTCGGCTCGCCGAGCGCGGAGAGGAAGCGGGCGATGTTCCTTGGCTCGGTCACCATGGCGACGCGCTTCATCCGCCCCTTGCAAGCTGGGCACTCGAGGACGTCGATCGCAAATGTGCGGCGCAAGAGCTCGGCGCGGTTTGTCGACCGCCCGATAGCCGCCACGCTTGCGTTTCGAAGCGGCGTCTTCGTCCGCCTTCGTAGGCTCTTCTGGCTTCGCAGGGCGCGGTCCGATGCGCTTGCGCGCCAACGTGGGCGACTTGCCGAGGCGAGCACGCCAGCGTACTTGACGGTGTGAAAGCGCGGCGGCGGGACGCTGGCCGCGAGGCGGCACAGGAGCGAGAGCGGATCCATGTCCACCGCGACAGTCCCGTCAGCGAAGGCGCGCTTGAGCGACAGCCGCACCAGGCCGTCCTGCTGCGGCTCGACGCGCTCCTTTGCGATCGGGGGTCGCAGCACGTAACGCAGCAGCGCCTCCCTCGCCGCGGCATGGTGCGCACCGGCGCGCGTCGCTGCGTGCAAGGTGAAGCCATCGAGCGCAGCGCACAGCGGCTTGTCGTACGCGAGCGCGCTCGGCGAAGACGGCGAGAGCCCGCGGAGCCATTGCGGGGCGACGACGTGTGGCGCGACTCTCGTCCCGAGACGGCGGAGGCACAGAGCGCTGCCTCGGGCTCGCCGTCCTCCTCGACGTCGTGCTCGATTTCGAGATGCCCGTGCCGCCGAAGGTAACGGAGCATCCGCCCGACGGCGTGCTCTATGACCTGACCGACCGCGCGAGTTGGAAGATGACCGAGTTCGTTCCACACGAGCTCGGTGCCGTCTTCGTGATAAGCCCCGTCGAGGAAGACCACGTGCAGATGCGGATTGAGCCGCATGTCGCCGGACGTGCGTTGCACGGCGGTCACCGCGCCGCTCTTGACCGCGCCGCACGCGCCTCGGCGCGCGGCGCGTTTTTCGTAGAACCGCTCCACGCTCTCGACGAAGAGGCGGGTCAGCACGCCGAACAACGCCCCGTCCTGGGCGAGCCTGCGCCGCCACGGAAACGGAAACGTCAACACCCACGGACGGTGCGCCACCTCGGGCAGGATGTCCTCGATCAGGTTCGCCGCCGTGGAACACATGCGTCGGCCCAGACACGACGGGCAGAAACCGCGTCCTTTACAGCTGAAGGCCACCAGCCGACTCTCTTCGCAGCGCTCGCACCGGAGCCGCGCGAACCCGCGGCAGAGCAGCCCACAGTCGAGGTAGGCTTCGATCTCCTTCTTCGCGTGCTTGGGTATCCGGACCGCGATGGCGCCGTCGTCGATGGCCCCGTACAGCGTCTCCACGTTGTCGCGCACGATCTCGTAGAGCGTCGTCTTCTCGGGGCGACGGCGCTCGTAGACGACGCCCGTGGTGCGAGCCGCGCTGGCCACACGGCGCCGACACCGCACGCCGCACGCCACGCGGTGAGGGCGCGTTTTCGCCGCGAATTTCGACAACCCGCCGGGCTATCGCCCATGGCGGCGCCATGGCGGAGCGGCGGGCCGGGGGGCGGCGGGCCGCGACGCTCGCTGCCGCGGCGGCGGAGGCGCTCGCCGAGCACCCGCCTCGCGCTCGATATGTCGGCGCGCGAGAACGCGAGAGCGCGAGCGCGCAGCGTTGCAGGAGGAGATCATCCGGGTGCAGCAGAGCCGGCTAGCGGAGCTGTCTACGCCGATGATCCCGATCACCAAGCAGGTGATGGTCATGCCTCTCATCGGGACCATGGATGAGCCGTGTCAGGCTCGTGCTTGAATCTGCGCTCTGGCGCCGAGGCGCATGGTGCGCGTGCCGCCTCCGCGCCAGCATGCAGGAGCCGCTTCGCCACTCGTTTTCCCACCGCTCCCCGTGGCGTCCGCAGTTCCGCCATGGCGTCGCCATGCAGCAACGCGGCGAGAGGGTCGTCGCCTGCGCACGCCGCCGCGCTTGCCTCCCGGCACAGGCCTGCTGCTTGCCGGCATCACTTTCCGGATGCCTCCGGGGCGCTTCGGCACGCAACCGCCGCGTGCGGGCGATCCCAGGTGAGCCTGCGGGCACTGGCGAGCGGCAAGGCTCCGGCAGCGAGTCGACGCGAGCGGCGGGCTCGACGTTCGGCCCAAGCTTGCTCACCGCTTCGGTGCCACCGGCAGCCCGAGCAGCTGACCGATCGCCTCGTGCACGACCTGGGCCGCCACGTCATCCCCGAGGGCGACGGCTCGGCTCAGGGTGGCGGCGAGCGACGCAACCACGGCGGCTCGAGGCGATGGATCGACCGTCGCGAGTTCTCCGGGCCCAGGGGTCGGCGGTCGGGCCGGGGTTGGGTCCATCCCTCCCGAGGGCGAGCGATCCGTCGTCACGCCCCCCTGAAATCCCGAAGAAAGCGACGGTCCGCGACGGTTCGCCCCCGCAGCGGAATCCTGGCGGGATTTCTGACACGCGGAACTAGCGGAGGTGGCCGACATCCGCGACAACCCGAGCGTGCCTAGGTAGACGACGGCGGCCCCGAGTTCGTGCCCGGGGACCTCGGCGTCGCCTAGGTGCGGAGCGGCCGTCCGGCGGCCCGACGCCCGCGCCGCGGCGAGGCACCGCGCCGATCGGCTCCGGCGCCCTGCGCTCGACGGCGGCCGCGCCGAGTTCCTCCTCACCGAGCCGCTGGATGGTGAACGACCACTGGCCCGAGCGCGTCCTCGGGCGCAGCGATCCGAAGCCGCGCCCTTGACGACCCGCGCCGCCGGCACCGGCACGGGCGCGCCCATGGCCCCGTACAGCTCCCCCGGCCTCCCCGCGCTTGCCGCGCAGCTGCCGGACACAGCAGCCAACATTCCGGAACCACTCAGGATTATTTCTGCGTCTCCGAATCGTTTCCCCCTTGCAGAAGACCTCGCCAAACACGCTCCCCGGCCCGGAGCACCCGGCGCGCCTCGAGGTCGAGCCGCTCGATGCGCGACTGGACCATCGCCACGACGGTCTCGGGCAGCGCGTGCTTGCCCTCGGCCTACGGCGCGGATGAGAGCCTCGAGGTGGGCAGGGGAGGATGTCAGTATGGCGCGGCGCAGATCGCATTGCCGCAGCGATACACGACGGAGTTGCCGGCGAGGACGCTGGCCTGGGGGAGGGTCGCCAGGGTCGCCCCGGTCTCGACATCGTAGATGGCGTGCTCGTACAGCGCGTGGATGGCCGTCGGCGAGACGGGGACGATGCCGTAGACCAACCCGTCACCGATGCCCGCCCGGTCCCTGGGAGCCAAGGCGATGCGCGGCAGCGGCGGCGTGGCGATGGGGCTGCCCAGCTCGTCGTAGATGATGGACGCCAGATAGTCCCACCGGGTGGTCAAGAGGTTGTAGTTATACGTCTGGACGAGCGCGCGCGTGTCATCGAGCCATCCGACCGCGCAGCCGGGCACCGCGTTGACGAGCACCCCGTCCGCGTAGAACTGGGTGAACCCGCAGCCACCTTCTATCGGCTCGTCCGTCACGAGGAAGTGATGACCGTCGGGGGAGATGACCGAAGTCGTCTGAGGTCCGGTGTCCTGATAGATCACTGTCTCTCCGCCCACGTCGCTGACGATGCGTTCGTTGCCCCTGAAAATGCCGGGGCGATGATATGTGCGGTCCTGCGCAAGCTGGAGGCCCGCGCGCTGCCGCCGCGCGGCGGCCTGGCCGCCGGCGTCACGGCCGATGACCTCGCCCAGGGCGGCAAGATCTATTACCGCTCGTGCACCGGCTGGCTCACCTACGTGCGGTCGAGCTGGGGGAACAGCGCGCCCCCGATCACGAGGGACGAGGTCGCGAGGGTGCGCGCCTCGCTGGACGACCGGCAGGCGCCGTGGGCGGGCGGCGCGGAGCTCGCGGCGGCCCGGGCGACGCGCGTCCTGCCCTGAGGGGCGCGGGCCGGACGATCAGAGCGGGCTGCCGGTCAGGCGCAGCTCGGAGACGTTGAACCGCTGGCCGTAGCCCAGGAAGCGGACGCGCACGTAGCGGGCCGTGAAGCTCGTCGTGGTGCCGGTGGACCAGGTGCTCCAGCCGGCGGGCTTGCTGTTCGCGGCCACGGTCCAGTTGCCCGGGCTCCCGGTCGCGTAGCTGATCTCCAGCTCCGAGCTGCCGCCCAGGTTGCCCGCGAAGTACTCGAGCTTGGTCACGTTGTACGGCTGCTTCAGGTCGATGTACGCCGCCGCCGGGTAGTCGCTCGAGAAGAGCCACTTGCCGTTCAGCCACGCCGTGGCGTCATCGTTCCCGGTCGTCCCGTCGAGCAGGCGCGACGCCGCCTCGGACTTGCCCTCATCGACGGCCGTGAAGCAGCTGTTCTTCAGGACGCCGCCCGCGCCCACGCACGCGCCGCCGCTCCCGGGATCGGTGTCGCCGTCGTCGTCCCCACCCGGATCGGCGTCGCCGCCGTCGCCGCCGGGATCAGTGGCGCCCTCGAAGGTGGACCGCACCCAGTCCCACCAGGTGACGGCGTGGGGGTCGCC
Organism: Sorangium sp. So ce321; assembly: GCF_051530195.1. Classification (NCBI taxonomy): domain Bacteria; kingdom Pseudomonadati; phylum Myxococcota; order Polyangiales; family Polyangiaceae; genus Sorangium; species Sorangium sp. So ce321. The sequence continues at coordinate 4,807,191 of NZ_CP150329.1, forward strand.
GGCCTCGGTGCTGTAGCCGTAGTGCCAGCCGACGTGCCCGAGCCCCTCGCCGCAGTACGCGGGGTCGTTCGCGTCCTGCCACGCGACGCGGGTGAACCAGTCGAAGGTCGAGTCGCGGGCCACCGGGCTGCGGCGACAATAGAGGTACTGCCGGACGTCCGACAGCGAGCCGCCGTGCTCCAGCAGGAAGCTCACGTTGCCGTCCTGCGAGCCGATGCCCGCGATCGGATCCCCCCAGCTGATACCCCAGAAGCTGGGGAGGGCGACGAGCGCCGCCGTGTCCGCGGGCGCGACGCAGTTCCTCGTGTCGCTGCCCTGGCACGCCTCGAAGCCCGCGACCCCGGCGAACACCGAGTACGACGCGATCTCGTGCGGGCGCTTCGAGGCGTAGGCGAGCACGGGGCCGGACCCGCCCGAGAGGCCCGTCACGTGGACCGCCCCGGACTTCACCTTGTAGCTCGCCGCGAGCGCGTCGAGCAGCGCGTCCTGCATCGTGGTGGCGTCGGCCACCGCCCCCTCGCTCCAGCCCAGGTAGCGCGCGGGCGCGGCGATGATGAGCCCTTTGGGCCGGTAGCCGCCCTTGATCTTGCCCGTGACGTCGCAGCAGTCCGAGAACTGGCGCTGCACGCCGCCGTTCTGGCCGTTGCCGTGGTGGAAGACGATGACCGGGCAGTCGCCCCCGCCATCGCCGACCCGGCACCCCTCCGCGGCATAGACGAGCGCCTCGTGGTTGCCGAGGCGCGATGCGTAGGAGAACCGGTCCATGCCCGAGCCCTGGTAGTTCTGCTCGGTCACGACGGCCGCGCTGTCCGAGGTCGTGAGGTCCGCCGGCGCGGCGTCGTCCGCCACGCAGGACACAAGGGCAAGGGGGCTCGCGACGACCATGAGAACGGGAGCGATGAGTCGAAGAGACATGATGCTTCTCACTGATGTTAAGGTGTATTTACAAAGGCTGCTTCACACGAGGCCCGGCAAGGCCCCGTCGCAAAAGGCCGGGTCGCCGAACGTGTCGAGCGAGAGCCCCATCGCCTGGCACAGCGAGGTCAGGAGATCGTTGTGGGCCCGGTTCTCGAAGGTCAGGTAACGACCCGTCCGGAAGTGTCCGCCCGCGCTCCCCGCCAGCAGGAAGGGCATGTTCTGGTGCGTGTGGTAGAAGCCGTCGGACATCTCGTTGCACCAGAGCACCACGGTGTGGTCGAGCACCGAGCTGCCGTCGCGCTCGGGCATCTCCTTCAGGCGGCCCAGGAAGTACGCGAGCTGCGACGCGTACCAGCGGTTGACGTCGATCACCTTCCGGGTGACGTCGGGGTCGACGGAGAGATCCCCCTCGCGCAGGACGTGGTGGGAGAGCTCGTGGTGCCACTCCGGCGCGTCGACGAAGGGGTGGCGCGCGTTCGCCGCGGCGGCGGTCCACTGCAGCGACCCGACGTGGGTGATGCCGCAGCCGAGCGCTGTCGCGAGGATATCCATCTGGGCGCGGCCGACGTCGGGCATCTTGTCGTACGAGTCCCAGCCCTCCTCCCAGTCGCCCGGGCTCGCGTGGAGGAGCGCGGGGGGCGCGCACGCGACGCGCGCGTCGAGGCGGGCGGCGAGGTCGGCGAGGGCGGCCTCGTGGGCGTCGAGGCGCTGCCGGTCGGCGCCGCCGAGGCCCGGCGCGAGGCGCTTCGCCTCCTCGCGGGCGAAGCGGAGCACCTCGCGGCGGCGGTCCTTCCGGCGCTCGGCGTCCGGGTCCACCGTCGCGAGCCCGGCGAAGGCGCGGTCGAACGCGGCGCTCGGGTTGCTCTCCGGCGGGACGGGCTGCCCCGCGCCGGCATACAGGAGGTGGTCGCGGGAGCTCGGGGCCCCGGAGCGCACGCCGAGCTCGAGCGACGGGAGGTAGTCGTCCTTCCCGACCGCGGCGGCGATGACCTGATCGACGCTCGGCCCGGACGCCATCTCGTTGCCCTCGTAGAGCGCGGGCAGCCGGCCGGTGAGGAGCTTCGAGCAGCCGTGCCCGCCGCTCGGGCCGTCCTCGGAGACGCGGATGCTCAGCCCGCGCTCCTTGCGGAAGTCCCAGTCCGCGGCGCCCGAGGGGCCGAAGAGGAGCAGGTGGTCCCGGAACGGCGCGAGCGGCTCGAGGATCGGCCCGAGGGTGAAATCGCGCTCGCCGCCCGTGGGCCGGAACGCCGACTCGATGGTGCCGTTCGGCGTGAACCACACAACGAAGCGCTTGCGCGGGCCGGATTGATCGCCGCGCGCGGTGGGGCCCGTCATGAGCGAGCCAAGGGCGCCGGCGAGGAGCCCGCCGAGCATCGTCCGCCGGTTCATTCTTCGTCCGATCACAGCTCACCTCCGCCGTCTCCGGCGATCTCGGCCACGCGGCGCGTCCTGAACGCCTCGCTCTTCACGATCCTCACGAGCAGCGCGCGCACGTCGCCGCCCTCCTCCTCGAAGGCGTCGCCGAGCGACTCGAGCGCGCACGCGTCGCCCTCGGAGCCGCCGCGCCGCACGGCGTAGCGGAACCAGTGCTCGACGAAGCAGGCGCGCCCGTCGACCGACGAGGCGAGCCGCTCGGCGAGCTCGACGCCGCCGTCGACCGGCCCGTCCGCGCCCTCGGTGCCCACGATCGCGCCGGTCGCGTCGACGGGCGACCCGTTCTCGGTGGCGCGGTAGCGGCCGAGCGCGTCGTAGCCCTCGAGGGCGAAGCCGAGCGGATCGATGAGCGCGTGGCAGCCCTGGCAACCCGGCTGCGAGGTGTGCGCGGCGAAGCGCTCGCGCGTGGTCCTGGTCGGCTCGGCGGCGGGCGTGGGCACGTTGAACTCGACGTTCGCCGGCGGCGGCGCGAGCTCCTGGCAGAGGATCTTCTCGCGCAGGAAGACGCCGCGCCGGATGGGATCCGACTGGTCGAACTTGCCGAGCTTCGCGAGCAGGGCCGGCTGGGTGAGCAGGCCGAGGCGCGTGCCGGCGTCGAGCTCGACCGGGGTGAGCTCGTCCCCGAGGTCGCCGTCGACGCCGTAGAAGCTCGCGAGGCGGGCGTTCATGAAGGCGCGGCGGGACAGGAAGAGGTCGTCGTACGTCCCGCCCGACCAGACGGCGTCGTCGACGAAGGCCTCGAGCGACGCCTGGAGGTCCCGGGCGAGCGCGGCGTCGAACTCCGGGAACGCCTCGGGGTCGCGGTTGATCGCGCCGATGTCGTCGACGCCGAGGAGCTCGCGGAAGAACGCCGCCGTGGTCGCGCGGGCGCGCGGGTCCTCGAGCATGCGGCGCGCCTCGGCCTCGACGTCCTCCGGCGTGCGCAGCCGGCCCTCGGCCGCGGCGGCGAAGAGGGCGTCGTCGGGCATGGTGCCCCAGAGGAAGTACGAGAGGCGGCTCGCGAGCTCGTGGTCGCCGAGGGCGACGACGGAGCCGGGCGCGGCGCCGCCGTCGTCGGGCCAGTGGTAGAGGAACTGCGGCGAGGAGAGCGCCGCCTCGATGACGAGGCCGACGCCCTCGAGGAAGGGCCGCGCGCCGCCCTCGCGCGCGGCGCGGTAGACGTCGAGGAGCGCGGACTCCTCGGCCGCGGTGATCGGGCGGCGGAAGGCGCGCGCGCCGAACGCCTGCACGAAGGCGCGCGCGCAGGCGTCGTCCTCGGTGGTGCAGGGGACGATGCGCTCGGGGTGCTCGAGGGCGCGCGCGGCGAGCGCCTCGGCGGCGGCCTGGAGCTTCTCGACGAGGAGCGGCGAGACCGTGAGCCCGAGGGAGAAGCCCTCGACGGCGTCGTCGGCGGGGAAGCCGCTGGAAGGGCGCGCCTCGCCGGGGTCGAGCGCGAGCAGGTCGACCACGGTGCGGTCGTACTGGTCGCGCGTCAGGTGAGCGAGCGGCAGGGGCGACGCCGCGCAGGCGGCGGGGCCGTCGGCGTCGCCGTCCTCGTCGGCCGCATGGTCGGCGCCGAGGACGCCAGTGCACCCGCCGAGCGCCACGGACGCGGCGAGCGTGAGCTCGACGAGCCGTGGCCTGAGACGAAGGAGAAGGGAAGTGCGCATCGTGGGGCCTCGAGGGACGCTGAAGCGCGTCTCGTGAGGACGTTCAGCACGGGCTGTGCCGCGGCGGGGAGAGGGGGATTTCCAGGGGATTGCGCCGGGTAGCGCCCGGGGGTGCGACGTCGGATGTCGCACCTGACGCGAGGGGCGCGACCTCGGGCGTCGCATCGAGGAGGGGGCGCGACCTCGGGCGTCGCAGGTGGCGGGGGCGCGACCTCGGGCGTCGCAGGCGGAGCGGGGTGGGGTGGGGTGGGGAAGCGCGCCTCGTGCGCCGCTGGCAGCCTGCGGGAGCGAAGTCACCTGAGCGGGGGAGGATGTCAGTACGGCGCGGCGCAGATCGCGTTGCCGCAGGCATACACGACGGAGCTGCCGGCGAGGACGCTGGCCTCAGGGAGGGTGGCCAGGGTCGCCCCGGTCTCGACATCGTAGATGGCGTGCTCGTACAGCGCGTGGATGGCCGTCGGCGAGACGGGGACGATGCCGTAGACCAACCCGTCACCGATGGCCGTCTCGTTCCAGGGAGCCAAGGTGATGCGCGGCAGCGGCGGCGTGGCGATCGGGTTGCCCAGCTCGTCGTAGATGGTGGACGCCCGGTACTCCCACCGGTTGTTCCAATCGTCGTCGGTATACGTCTGGACGAGCGCATGGGTGTCATCGAGCCATCCGACCGCGCAGCCGGGCACCGCGTTGACGAGCACCCCATTCACGTAGAACTGGGTGAACCCGCAGCCGGTTGCTGTCGCCTCGTCCGTCAGGAGGAAGTGACGACCGTCGGGGGAGATGACCGGAACCGGTTGGAGTCCTGTGTCCTGGTAGACCACTGTCTCTCCGCTCACGTCGCTGACGATGCGGGTGCCGCCTCTGGCAACGGTGGAGTCTTTGTACGTGCGGCCCAGCGTCGTCCCGCTCGAGGAAAGCGAGAAATCGAGGAGGGGGAAGTCCGAGTCGAGCGAGGCCACCTCGGCGCCGTCGGGCAGAGAGAAGATCCGGAGATCTTTGTAGTCAACGTACGTGTCGCTCTCGGTGGCGCGCGCGGCGAGCACGCGCCCGTCGGCCGAGAGCCGCACGCGAGCGCTGTTCAACGGGACGGACGCCGTGGGACCGGCATCGAGGTCGGCGGTGTCGTAGAGGAGGATCGTCCCCGCGGCCGTGGCGATGGCGACCTTCCCAGAGGCCGATCCGCCCAGGTTCGACGCTCCGCAGCCGAGCGTCCCGGTCGCGTCGGGATCGGTCACGGTGCCCTTCTGTGAGATGGCGCCTGGCGAGCTACCGACCGCCCAGCGAAGCCCTCCGTCGATGTGCGCCACGGTGAGGTCGTGGACCGCCACGGCGTGCTCCGTTCGCGTGACCTCGGAGCCTCCGAGATCGACGACCGCGAGCTTCGGCGAATCACTGGTGAAGACGCCGATCGCGCGCTCGGTGGGCACGACCGTGGCCCCCCCGTTGGATTCGTACCGCGCTACGGGAACGTTCCCTCCGCCGATCCGGTAGATCTTGAGCGGGTAGCCCGGGAAAGATGATGTGCTGTGCGTCCAGAGGTAGTCTCCCGTCGCTGCGAGCTCGTCGATCTCCGGCAGGTTGACGATGCTCTCCTGGACGCCGGTCTTCGAGTACACCCGCACCGTGTTGCCGGTCGTCGTGAGGAAGCGCGCGCCGTCCTGAGACCACGCGTGGAAGGTGCCCGCGAACGCGGGCGTGATGGACGGTGGCGAGCCGTCGATCGGCACGACCTGGACCCCTGGAGTCGCGGTGGATCTCGACGCGATGCGCAACGCGTCGGGGGCCGCATGGACCTCTCCGTAGACCTCCAGCGTGGCCGACAGCACCTCGTCCCCAGCGCGGCTCCAGACGGTGATGATGCCGCCGGAGCGGGTGGCCCATGCGTAGCTCCCGTCGGACGCGAGCCCCGCGATGCCATACAGGCCTGAGATGGCCGCCACCAGCGAGCCGTCGGCCGCGTTGCGCAGCTCGAACGTGTGCATCGGGTCCGTCTGGACGAGCAGGAGATCTCCTCGGAGCTCGACGCCCCCTGGAAGCTCTGGACGCGTTCCGGGGGGGTGGTAGCCCTCGTCGAAACCGCCGGGCGCGTGACCGTCGGCGATCGCGGAGCGGGTCGCCGTATCCCACAGGATCCAGCGGTCGTGATCCCAGCTCACGACGCGGTCCCCGGAGACGCGGATCCGGCGGATGACCCGGGTGTGTCCCAGATCGAGGAACGCTTCGGGCGAATCTCGCCAGGTGCCGGGCGTGCCGCAGGGGGGGAAAAGCGCTGCGGTGCCGCCACCGGAGCCGCCGGAGCCACCGGAGCCGGTGGGGTCGCCGCCTGAGCCACTGGAGTCGCCGCCTGAGCCGCTGGGGTCGCCGCCTGAGCCGCTGGGGTCGCCGCCGGAGCCGCCGGAGCCTGAGCCGCTGGGGTCGCCGCCTGAGCCGCTGGGGTCGCCGCCGGAGCCTGAGCCGGTGGGGTCGCCGCCTGAGCCGGTGGGGTCGCCGCCTGAGCCGGTGGGGTCGCCGCCTGAGCCGGTGGGGTCGCCGCCTGAGCCGGTGGGGTCGCCGCCTGAGCCGGTGGGGTCGCCGCCTGAGCCGCCGATGTTCCCGCTGCCCGACGTGACTCCGGGGGAGCCGCCGCCTGCCTCTCCGGAGGCGCTGCCGCCCGACCCGGGACCAGAGCAGCCGACCATCAAGAGGACGCACGGGACGATGAGTGAAGTCGTTCGCATGACCTGCTGAGGTGCCGCACCCCCGGCGTTTTGTTCATCGCTGGGACGAGAATGTTCTCGGTGCAGGTCGCGGTTGCACCCGGTGGCACCCGCCTGCCCGTGCTCCGGCCCACCGGGCACGCCAGGCGTCGGACGCTGCACGGCCGGACGGCGGACGTGCGACGAGTCCGGCGACGCGGGCGAGCAGCGCCGGATGCACCTCGCCGCCGTTTCACACCAGCGCCGCGCCGCCGTCGACGACGTTGACCTGCCCCGTGACGTACCCGCTTTTCATCAGGTACAGGACGGCGAGCGCGACGTCATCGGGCGATCCGATCGGACCCGCCGGGATTCGTGCCGCACGGTCCGCAATGATCTTCGCCCTCGCTGGTCCGAGCAGCCTGGTCGTCCGCTCGGTGTCCACGAGGCCCGGCGCGACGACGTTGACGCGCACTGGCGAAAGCTCGACAGCGAGCGCCCGGGCGAGGCCGTGCACCGCCTCTGCGATCGCGACGAGCAAGGCCGTCCGCCTGGGCGGCCTGCGCGTCATCGCGCTGGTGGTGAAGGTGATGGACCCGCCGGCGCGCATCCTCTTCGAGGCGTGACGCGCAACGTAAAGCGGGGCCAGCAGACGATCCGCGATGTCCTCTTCGACCTGCGCGTCTCCGATCTCGTCGAGCGCGAGGAAACGCGGCTCGGCGCTCGCGGACAGGTACACGTGATCGACCGACGCGAACGGATCGAACAGGGCCTTGACCTCCTCTTCGCGCGCGACGTCGACCAGGGCGATCTTCGCGGCGGGGATCGCGCCGGCCGCGTCGCGCAGGCGGCCCTCGTGACGCGCGGCGATCGTCACGAGCGCCCCCTCGCTCGCCGCCATCGTCGCGACCGCGCGACCGATGCCGCTGCTGCCGCCGATCACCACCACGTTCGAGCACGAAAGCGATGCCATGTTCATCCTCCTTGCGTGTCGGGATCTGGCTCCTCGGCGGGCTCGCGACAAGGGCGCGCGCCGGCACCATGTTGTTGACACTCAGTCATCAATCGGCCATCTCCGCTTCATGGACCTGGACCGGACCATCGCTGCCTCGATCGACATCTACGTGCGCGCCGCCGAGCTCCGGAGCTTCCGTCGCGCCGCTTCCACGCTCGGGCTCACGCCGTCAGCGGTGAGCAAAGCGATCAGTCGCCTCGAGCAGCGCCTTGGCGTGAAGCTCTTCGAGAGGAGCACACGCCATGTGTCACTCACGCCTGAAGGAGCGACGCTCCTGGAATACGGCCGCCGCGCCCTCGGCGAGCTCGGGGCCGCGCGCGCGCGCCTGTCCCGATCGCAAAGCGCGGCGGAGGGCACCGTGCACCTCGAGGCGCCGCCCTTCATCGGTCGGTCCATCGTCGCGCCTGCGCTACCCGCGCTGCTTCGTCGGCATCCCGGCCTCGTGGTCCACCTGGCGCTGCGGGGCGAATCGAAGGGCGCCCTCGGCGAGCGCGTCGATCTCGCCGTGCGCACCAGCTCGCCAGGAGAGCAAGAGCTCATGGTGCGGAGGGCGGGCACGCTGGTGGGTCGCGCGCTTCTATGCGCGTCACCGGCCTATGTCGCGGCCGCAGGCGCGCCGCGAAATATCGACGATCTCCGGACGCACGCTTGCCTCGGGTTCATCGGTCGAAGCGGCGTTGAGCCGTGGACGTTCGCAACGGAGGGGGGCGCCCTACGCCTCGTGCCGTGTGGCCCCTTCGCGTCGACGAGCAAGGACGCTCTCATCGACGCGGCGGTCAGAGGCGTCGGTATCGTCCGGACCTTCGACCGTACGGTGGAGGTGCTCCTGCAAACGGGGGCGCTGCTGACGCTGCTCGATCCGCTCGCCGTGGTCGAGCGGCAGCCGGTGTTCGTCGTATCGCGCTCAGCGCGGCTCTTGCCGCGCCGCACCCGTGTGGTCCTGGATTTCCTGCTCGAGCTGTTCGCATCGGTGTGATGCGCTTCGGCAAGAGCTCCCGCGAGCGCCGCGCACCTCGGCGGCGTCGCGGATGTGCAGCTTGCGCTCCGCTCAGCTCCAGAGCTTGTGGCCCGAGATCTCGAATGCTCCCGGGGTGGTGTCGTAGGGCGAGGGGCAGACCCTGGGAGCGAGAGCCTGGCCGCGGGCCTCGCTCCCTGATCTCTGCGCACCGCGCGATTACGGGATTCACGCGGCCCGCGTTTGCCTTCGGGGTGCCGCGGCGGTCCGAGGCATCACCCGTCCGCCAACCCCCATTCCGTTGCAAGCGCAAGGATACGGGCGTGCTCCGGCACGGCTTCGAGGAAGCTGCGGCGCAGGGCGGGGGACTCGATGGCGTCCGCCTCGGCGCGCAGCTGATCCCGGGCAGCGGTGAGCGCTGCTCGGGCCGCATCGCCGTCGCCGCAGGCGTGAAGCGCCTCGATCCAGGCGAGGTGCACGAACGCATCATTCTCTTCGAGACCTTCGATGCGCTCCAGGAGCTCAATCGCTGTACGCGCCGCTGCGAGCGCCTCGAGCGCGTGCCCTTGTCGGAGCAGGGTGTGGGCGAGGGCGGCTTGTGCCAGGGCCTGCGGGCCGGGATACGCCTGCGTCTCGTCGATGGCGGTCGTTACCTGTGCGCGCGCCTCTGCGAGCTCTCCAAGATCGAGCAGAGCTTGCGTGAGCAACACCAAGGCGTGGCCCATCTGCCTGCCATTGCCAGATGCTCGCACTTCCTCGACGACCGCAGCCGTTAACGCCTTGGCCGTGGTGCTCTGCCCCCGCGCCAGGCTGATGCGCGCCAGCTGGATGTCGGATGAAATCGCCACATACGGCAAGTTGAGCTCAACCGCGACCCGCTTCGCTTCGTGGAGCGCGGACTCCGCTGGTCCGTAAGCGCCCAGTTGCTGCTGGAGCACGCTCAAATTGACCCGCATCAGGCACGCGTCCCGCAACGCACCGTCGCGCTCGTAGGCTTGGCACCCAGCCTCCATGAGGCGCAGGGCGAGGCCGAGTCGGCGGGGCGGGTAGCATGCCGCAACGCTTCTTGTCACGTAGACGTGCCCCGCCAGGCCAGGCTCCAGATGCTCGGGCTGCACCCCATCCATGACCCGCTCGAGGGCCGCGGCCGTGGTGTGGCGCCCGAGCTCCCGCAGCGACACCGCGGTGCTGTACCAGGCGAGAACGAACTCCCGGTCCAGCGCCGTATCCTTCAGGTCGAGCGGCAGCGACGACGCCACCGCCTCGAGCTGCTCCGCTTTCCCGAGCGCCCCGCTCGCCCAGGCGAGCATCGCCAGCGCGGTGTAGGCAGCCTTGCCCCCGGCGGGCGCCAGGGCCACCGCCGCCTTCGCCGCGCGCTCCGCCTCGATGAACGCCCCCCGCCAGTTGTGCGCGGTCGCCGCGAGCGCGTGGAGCCGCCCCGCCGCGTCCTCTCCCGGCGCGCAGGCGAACGCCCGGTCCACCCGCGCGAGCGCGCCGTCGAGATCGCTCGCCTCCAGCGCCTGCTCCGCCGCGTGCTCGTAGCACCGCGCTGCCGCCGCGAGCTCCTCGCCGCGCTCGAAGTGCTCGGCCAGCACCAGCGCGTCGCGCTCGCCGGCCTCCTCCAGCCAGGCGCCGGCGAGGCGGTGGCCGAGCCGCCGATCCACCTCGGTCAGCATGGTGTACGCCGCCTCGCGCACGAGCCCGTGCCGGAAGGCGAACTCCGCCTCGCCGGCGAACCGTGGCTCGGGCCGCCGCACGATCCACTCGCGCCGCTCCAGCTCCGCGAGCCGCGCGCCGAGCGCCGCGCCTCCGTCCTGCCCGAGCCCGAGCAGGCGCGCCGCCGCGCCCTGCCAGAACACCTCGCCGAGCACGCTGCCGGCGCGCAGCAGCCGCCGCTCCTCGGCGTCGAGATCCTTGAACCGCGCCTGCACCATCGCCAGCACCGTCTCCGGCGCCTCGCGCGCGTCCCGGCCCTCGACGGTCGCGCGCACGAGCTCCTCCACGAAGAACGGATTGCCCGCGGCGCGCCGGACGATCTCCGTCACGTGATCCGCGGAGGCGCGCTCGCCCAGCGCGGCCTGGACCATCCGCTCGCACGCGCGGCGAGGCAGCTCGCCGAGCCCGAGCTCCATCGTCCCCCGCTCGGTCCAGAGGGTGGGAAACGTCGCGCGCACCTCCGGCCTCGCCACGGCGAGCACCATCAGCGGGCGCTCTGCCAGCAGGCGCAGCGCCGCGTCGACGTACTGCACGGTCGGGAGGTCCCCCCAGTGCAGGTCCTCCAGCACGAGCAGCACCGGGCCCGCCCGGCACTCGGCGTCGACGAAGTCCACCCACGCCCGGCGGATCTGGTCGCCCATGAGCAGCGGATCGCGCCGCGCCGCGCGCAGCTGCACTCGCGCCGCGTCCGGGAACGGCGTGCCGACCATCTCGCCCAGGAACTCGGTCACCCGCTCCCGGAGGTCCGGCGCCACGTGCCGGGCCACGCGCGCGGCGAGCTGCTCGCGGCGGCGCTCGAGGGGCTCGCCGTCGACGAGGTGCGCCGCGCGGCGCACCACCTGCCCGAGCAGGCCGAGGGGCGCCCCCACGCGCGCCGGATCCGCCTGCGCGATCCAGATCTCGGCCGGCTCGCTGCGCCCCCTGAGCCGCCGCACGAACTCGAGGCGCAGCCGCGACTTGCCCATCCCCGCCGCCGCGATCACGAGCCCCGCCCGCGCGCAGGGCTCGCCGGCGCACTCGTCGAACAGGTCCTCCAGGGCGCGCAGCTCCCGGTCGCGCCCGACGAACGGGGTGGGCCTGCCGAGCAGCATGCGCTCCTCGTCGAACGGCTCCCGCTCGCCGACGACAGCGGCCGCCCGGGACCCCGGCGCGATCTCGAACACCCGCCCGAGGAGGCCCGCCGTGATCGCGTCCACGAGCACCGGGGCCGGAGTTTCCGGCGCGCCGGCGCCGGCGCCGCCACCAGGCGACCCAGCGTCGCCGCCGTCGCCGCCGACGAGGATCGCGGAGGCGCGGTCGATGACCGGGCCGAGGGGTCGCCCGCCGTCCAGCGCGTCCCAGCCGGTCGCGACCGCCAGGCGGGCGCCGGACAGGAGCTTCTGCAGCGCAAGGCCGCAGCGCACGGCGCGGGCGGCCAGATCGGTCGGCGTCGCCGCGCCCGTGAGGATCGCCGCGACCCCGCCCTCGTGCAGCGGCTCGAGGCGGCCGCCGTGCTCTGCGGCGGCGCGGCGCAGGTCCGGCAACGTCGGCCCGAGCCCTGTCGGCACCGCGATCCTCCCGCCCACCTCGAGCGTGGCGGCTTCGGCGCGCAGCGCAGGGAGAGAGGCGGCAAGGGGCGGGGCCTCCAGCCGGGCCAGGACCACGCTCACGAGACCTCGCTCGCGGCGCGTGAGCGAGGGCGGAGACAGCTCCGCGGTGGCGTGCTCCGGCGAGCGCGCCGCGAGCGCGCGCGCGGCGGCCGCGGCGTCCGCCGGGCGGACGGCGCGATCCTTCGCCATGAGCCGCTCCGTGAGCAGGTCGATGGCCTCGGGGACCTCGACGCGCAGCGCGCTCGGCCGCGGCGCGTCCTCGAAGAGCACCTTCACGAGCACCGCGAACGCGTGCTCCGCCCAGAAGGGGGCCTTGCCGGTGAGGCACTCGAACAGGAGGCACCCGAGCGCGTACACGTCCGCGCGCGCGTCGATGTCCAGCTCGCCGCGGACCTGCTCCGGCGCCATGTAGGCCGGCGTGCCGATGGCCACGCCAGGCTCGGTCAGCCCGCCTGTCGCGGCCGCGTCGCGCGCGATCCCGAAATCGAGGATCTTCACCTGATCGAGCTGGCCGCCTTGCAGGAACAGGTTTGCCGGCTTGAGATCGCGGTGGACCACGCCGCGCGCGTGCACGAGCGAGAGCGCCTCGGCCACGCGCTGGACGAGGGCGAGCGCCTCGTCGACGCCGAGCGGCCCGCGCGCGAGCCGCGCGGCGAGGTCCTCGCCCTCGAGCCACTCCATCGCGAGATAGTGCTGGCCCTGCTCCGAGACGCCGTGGGCGATGTGGCGCGCGATCGCCGGGTGCCGCAGCTCGGCCAGGAGCCGCGCCTCCCGCTGGAAGCGCGCGACGAGCTGCACGTCCGAGCTCCTCAGGAGCTTGAGCGCGACAGGCTTGCCGTCGTGCCGGTCGCGCGCGCGGTAGACGTCGCCCATGCCCCCGCTGCCGGCGATGCGCTCGAGCTCGAACCGACCGGCGAGGACCTTCTCCGGAGCCGCCCTGTGCACGCCCCGATGGTACCGCTGCAAGCGTCCTGCACACACGGCGAGATTTCGGGCGTCTGATGACGGAGAGGTATCAGGCTCCCGGACGTGCCGAGCGCGCTCGCTCGATAGGGCAGGCGTGAACCGGGCGCTGCTCGAGCGGGAGCGCGGCGGGCATCAGGCGGCGGAGATACGCGCTGATCGAGAAGGCGGGCGTCCAACCAGCGGGCCGGACCAGGGCTACACGAGGCCTGTCGCGCGGCAAGGATGGAGCTCGCGGAGCGCGCGCGCTCGCAGCCAAGGCGCGTGCTCTGCCGTGCGACCGCCAGGTATCACTTGATGATGGCCGGATCCTCGATCGTGAAACACTCCACCGACGACGCCGTATACTTGATCACGTTGTACCAGAACTGCGAGATCTGAAAGACGTGCGCCGCTGATTTCTCATAGCAGCCGCTGTTCGGGTCCGTGTACAGCCGGGGATCGAGGCACGCCGCCGTCCCGAGCCACTGGCCCGAATAGGTCACCCACTCGTCGCCGTACGCGACGACATGGCCCTTGCCGACCTCCTCGTGCACCGCGAAATTGTTGGTGCCGTCGGTGCAATCGACGGTCGCGGTCGTCGATTTGATCGGTCGCGCGATGTATGCGCCCACGCTCTGGATGTCCTTGCCGATGGGTGTGTCCTGGTTCCAGGTGCCCACGCTCCCGGGGAGGGGGCCGCCGAGCGGCAACGACCCGCCCCAGCAGTTGCAGTTCGGGCAGCCGCTCTGCGCAGGATCCAGCATGCCGTTGGTGTTGAACTGGATGTCGGTGAAGGAAAGGAGCTGGTTGGTCGCCGTGACGTCGTGGACGGTGCATCCCTGTCCGCTGCACTGATAGCCGCTCAGCGCGATGAGGCCACCGCCGTTGTTGACCCAGTCCTTGAGCGCGCTCACCTCGTCAGCCGTGAACTGCCACGGCGCCCCGTCGTCGTTCTGGGCGCCCTTCGTCACCATCCACTGAAGGAGTATCACGTCGTACCTGGCGAGAAACTCTGGCGTGAGCGTGGGCTTCTCCGTGTTGTAGTTGTCGACCTGGGCCGTGCTCTGCGTGTTCAACCAGTTCTGAAGCGCCGTGGTGCTGTCGCTGCTGCACGGACCCCAGACACCTTCGCGGCCGATGGAGGCGATGTTGATGCAGGTGCAGTTGCCTGCGTCATCGCAGGTCGTCTGGTGACCGGCGTCAGCCTGCGGGCCGCTCGAAACCGAGCTGGTCAGCCCGATATCGCCGCCAAAATCGTCGCCGCTGCTGCTGCTGTTGTTGCTGCCGGTGCCGCCAGCGCTCTGGCCGCCGTCGCCATTCCCCGTGGTGTTGCCCTTCTCGCCATCGCCGCCCCCCGAACAGGCGATGACGGGCAGCCAGAGGGCCGCGAGCACAGCGCAGAGACGAGTCGCGAGCTGAAGTCCTGTCATGGGCCATGAGACTATCACTCCCCGCGCCTGGCTGGAGCTCCAAAATAGCGAGGAAGCCCTCCACCCGGCCGGCCCGGTCGATCATGGCGCGATGCGGCGCGCTTCGTAGATGTCGGTCCCGCCGCTCCGCTCCGAGGAGAAGAACACGACGGACCCGTCCGGGGACAGGTAAGGATCGTTCTCGCGCGCGTCCGGAGAGTTCAGCTCCTCGAGCGCCTCGGGCGCCTCGAAGGCTGCGTCCGGCCCCTGCCGCCGGGCCCAGAACAGGTCGTCGCCGGAGCGGTAGAAGAGCTGCCTTCCTTCATCGAACAGGAAGGGCGCCAGCTGGTCGCCCGCGTCGTTCAGCTCGGCGATCGGGACGAACTCGCCCCACGCGTCCTCCGGGCTCTCGCGGGACGCGATCGCGAGATCCCAGCCCTGGGTCTCGGGCCCGTTGAGGCCGACCACGGCGCGGAGCTCGGGCAGGTCGACGTGAGCGTTCATCGCCTGCGTGCCGTCCTCGTGGCCGGGGTTGAGCGCCTCGACGAAGGAAGGGTCTCCCCACGGGTCGCCTCGACTCGCGCGCTCCGACATCCAGGTACCCGTCTGCTGCTCGGCGCCGCGGAAGAACCAGAGCCGGAGCCCATCGTTCGAGACGGCGGGCGTGTCCTCGTTGCCCGCGCTGTTGAGCTTCTCGAGGAGCTCGACGGTCGGCGTCTCCCAGGGTGAGCCCAGGTCCGCCCGGCGCGACACCCAGATATCCTTGCTCCCGCCGCGGTCGGACATGAAGTGGATCTCGAGCAGATCGCCCGTGAGCGTCGGGTCCTCGTCCCTGGCGACATCGTCGTTCAGCGCGGCGACCTTCTCCGGCGCCGTGAACCGCGGCCGCTCCGGCACGAACGCGCCGATCACGACCCGCTGATCCTCACACGCCGCCCCTCCGAGCGCGAGCGCGAGCGCGAGCCCCCAGGAGACCCTGATCCAGCGGGATCGTCGCGCCGAGGAGGTCCATCCGAGGAGACCGGCAGCGGGGATGAGCCCGGTAGAGCCCGTCGGGGCCGGCGCGCTGCTCCGCCCCGGCCTCGCGCTCGCCCCGTGAGCGCGGCGCCCGGAGCGCGTCACTCCCGCACCGGCTCCACCAGGTCGACCCCGAATTGCTCGCGGTACGCCCGCCGCGCAGCCTCGCGCAGCTCGTCGTCGCCGCGGCTCACCTGCGCCTCGAACGCCTGCGCGTACGTCTCCGGGTCGACCTCGCGCGCCCCGAAGCGCAGCTTCTTCCCGGCGAGCGTCTCCAGGAGGATCGTGGCGACGCGGTGCTCGGCGCCGCCGCGCGCCGCGACCCCGAAGGGGAAGAGGTGCACGAGCGTGAGCTGCGGCGGCGCGTCCCTGGCCGTCATCTCGGCGATGTACGCGGAGAGCTCGCGGCTCGCGCGGTCCTGCGCCTCGTCGGAGAAGCCGGCGAGCAGCTCCGCCACCGCCGGCGAGAGGGGCAGGTGAGGGCCGTCGACCTGGTGCTGGAGCTCGTGCCGCTCGGTGCCGGCGAGCACTGCCTGCTCCAGCGCGGCGCCCAGGCGGCCGCGCAGCGCCGCGAGCGCGGCGTCGCACCGCGCCAGGGCGCCGGCGCTCGCGCCGGGCGCGCCCCCGGCCGCCGCGTGGCACGTGCCGCCCTCCTGGCCGGCGCGCTCGGCATACGACCGGACCTCGGAGCCGAGGACGAGCGCGAACGGGTCCTGATCGCGCGAGAAGCCGAGATGGACGCGGCCACCCTCCGTCATCGGCTCGACCAGGAGCGTCGCGAAGCGGTCCTCGCCGACCCGGAAGACGTGGACCTCCTTCACGCGGTAAGGGGTCGTGGTGAACCGGCGCATCGTGCCCTCGGCCGAGACGCCGAGGATGACGGATGCGTCGAGGTAATACGGCAGCGCGGCGCGCCTCGCGGCGTCGTTCGCCTCGGCGACGAGGCGGCCGAAGGCGCGGCCGGAGAGCTCGAGGTCGTCCACCTGGCCGGCCAGCGCCGCGAGCGCCGCGGCGAAGTCCTTGCCGTCGGGCTGCGCCCTCGCGGCCGCGAGCATCTCGCGGCCGCGCGCCTTCGTGAGCACCTGCGCCTCCGCGCCCGTGCCCCGCGCGTCGCGCGCGTGCGCGTCGCGGGCGAGGCGCGCTCGCTCCCAGCCGGGCACGAGCTCGCCGAACACCCGGTCCCACTCGGTCGTGGGCGCGCCGAGCCGCCAGTCGACGCCCTTCGGCGCGGGGCGGCCGAGCACGAGCAGCGCGCCGAGCAGCGCGGCCACCAGGGCCGCGGCGGCGCCCGCCGCCGCGATCGGCCGGGCGCCGCGCGCGCTGCCGGCGGCGTGGCCTGACTCCAGCTCGGCGTCGGGCACCATCACGCCGAGCACGAGCACCTCGAGCGCGGAGGCGAGCACCGCCACGACCGCGACGAGCAGGAGGGCGAAGAAGGCGACCATGCCCGCCTCGACGCCGAGGCCGCCCGAGAGGAACGCGCGGTACACGGAGAGCAGCATCAGGCCGGGCATGGCCCACACCGCCGCGATGGCGAGGCCCGGGTGCTCGCGCGCGGGCACGCGGCGGACGTGGGCGAGGCCCAGCAGCGCGATCGCGAGCGGACCGAGCACGAAGAGCAGGACCATGCCGTACCCGAGCTGGAAGCGGACATCGGGCAGGGTCGCCACGAGCACGACCGCGCGTGCGACCGTCTGCGCGGGGATCTCGCCGCGGGACGGCCACAGGTAGAACACGAGCGCCGCGGCGACCGACGCGATGAGCAAGGCGCTGCCGCCCCGGCGCGCCCGCGCGTGGAAGCGCAGCACCACGCCCGCCGCGGTGAGCGCGAAGACCGCGAGGAACGGCGCCGGCCGCGTGATCAGGCTGTCCGGCAGCGGCAGCATGTCCCACGCGGAGCTCCGGCGGCCGATCCACACGGCGACGTTCACGGCCACGAGCGCGGCGAGCACGGCGATGGCGCGCGACGTCGGCCGCTCGATCAGCAGGCCGGCGCGCTGCTTCGTGCGCGCGCCGAGGAAGAGCAGCCACAGGCCGGCGGCCGCTGGCGCGAGCGCGGCGAGCCGCGCGGCGGGCGCGAGCTCGGGGAGCACGCTCCACACGAAGATGCCGTGCCCGTAGGCGACCTCGTACGGCACGAGCACCGACAGCGCGAGCGCGAGGCCGCTCCAGAGGCAGCGCGCGCGCAGGCGCTCGGCCGACATGCGGTAGAACATCGCGGTCGCGGCGCTCTCGCCGTGGGAGGGCGCGCTCACGGCTCGACCGCCGCGCTCGCGATGCGCGAGATCCACCGCTTGCGCGGGAACACCGGGTCGCGGTACCGCACCTCGAAGAGCACGCGCCTGCCGTCGGCGGAGAACCGCGGCACCCGCTCCTCGGCGGAGCCCTGGGTGATCTTCTTCACCTCGCCCGTGGCGAGCGCCAGCACCGCGATGTCCGTGCCGCCCGCGCCCGGCGCCTCGAACGCGACGCGCGCGCCGTCGGGCGAGAACGTGGGCCACGCCGCGCCGCCGGGCGTGGCGTACACCTTCCGGCGCCACGTCGCCGTGTCGATGACCGCGATCCCCGGCTCCGCGCCGCGCACGACACACACGATCTTCGTGCCGTCCCTCGACGGGGCCGGGCTGCGCAGGTCCTCCCCGGGGCTCGCGCGGAAAGGGCGCTCGATCGTCATCGGCTGCCTGGTGACGTCGACCACCGCGAGGTGCCGCACCTCGTCGGTCGAGGTGTCGGGCACGTAGACGAACACGAGCCGCTTCTCGTCGAGCCACGTGAACCCGCCGAGCGACTCGTTCTCGGTGTGGAGGCCGAACACCTCCTTGCCGCTTTCCGTGTCGAGCACCATCAGATCGGCGTCCGCATCCGCCTCCGGGCGATCGTAGACCGCCACGAACCTGCCGCCCGGGGCGAGCCGCGGATCGACGAAGCGGTGCTCGGGGTCGATGCGCACGCGCCGGCTCTGCCCGGACCTGTCGACGATCGTGATCGTCTTCGCCCAGCCGTAGAAGTCCTCCACGAGCGCGACGCGGTCGCCGTCGCGCTGCGACGATGGGTACGAGTACACGTGGTAGCCCCGCCACATCGGCCTCGGGGCGCCGGGATCCGTGGTCGGGGGGGCCTGCTGGTCGAGCGGCCGCCACGCGACCGTCTCCAGCGCCTCGCTGCGCACGAGGCTCCTCGATCGCGGCGAGAAGAACACCGACACGTCGGCGGTCTTCACGAAATAGCCGCCCTCGGCGGTGCCCACGAGCAGGTCCTCGGCCGACGGCGGGGACAGGAACGTCACGCGCCCCTGCTCCTCGGCCTCGGACGCCTTCGCCTGCGCGGCGTACGCCTCGGCGGCCCGCGCGGCCTCCGCGGCGCGCTCCTTCGCGAACCTCCGCGCCGGCGCGAGCCGCTCCAGCAGCTTGATGTCCGTCCCCTCCGTGATAGCGCGCACCGACGGGTGGTCCATGAGCTGCGCGATCACGGCGTCGAGCGCCTGGGAGGCCATGAAGTCGGCGAGCAGCGCCATGGCCCGATCCTTCTTCGTCGCTCCGGAGTAGCCGCTGATGCGCCCCTCGGTCGACGTGCCCTTGTCGAGCGCCGTGAGCGTCACCGGCGCGTCCGCCCGGAGCTCGAAATACCCCTCCTTCACCGGGTGCTCCACCACCTCGGGCGAGAGGTGCGCCTCGATGACGAACGCGGCGCCGAGGGCCCTTCCGGCCTCCTTCGGGTCGCCGGCGCTCTCCAGCGCCTTCACCACCTCCGGGTCGCCGCCCTTCACCGGATCGAACCCGAGCTCCGCGAGCTGCGCGCCGAGCTCGTCGGCGAGCCTCGCCGCCGGCTGCGACCCTTCCCACCAGTACCCGTCGAGATCGATCGCCACGAGGACGCGCAGCGGATCGGTCGCCGTGAGCGAGCGGAAGGCGGCGAGGCCCGCCGCCGCGATCGCGAGCCCGATGACCGCGAAGACCGGCCAGAGCCTGCGCTTCGGCACGAGCGCCTCGATCGAGGCCGGCGACTCCGGCGGATCGGCCTCGGGGGCGGGCGGCTGCGCGTCGGTCGGGGGGCGATGTTCCTCCATGCAACAGCGACGTGCCCTATCCGCGCCAGGGCGTAAAGCCGCATGGACGAGGCGGTGGCGTGGCCGCGGGCCCGCGCTGCCCCTGGCGGCGGCGACGACGCGCGCGGCCTCGCGCGAGGCGGCGAGAGGCGGAGAGCGCCGTCGATTGATGTGTTGAGACGACGCGCGTCCGCGGACAACATGGCTTGGTGCGGCGGGACGGACGGCGCGCCGACGATGTGGGTTTGAGGAGCCGGACCATCGCTGTTGGTTCTGCCCCGCTGGCGAATCACGTGCGCTGCGATTGCTGCAAGCAAAGGCTCTTTCCCACCGGATGAGACCTGGACAGCTGTTCGGTGACGCGGGCGCGGCTGTGGGCAGACAGCTCCGGAGGACGGCGCGACGCGCGCGGGCGCCGTCGACAGGGGGCTCTCAGCCGGCGCGTGATGGGTTAACGTTCGCATGGTGTACTTCCAAGGGTTTGCCGAACGTTGCTTCACGCTTCATCCCGCGCCGCAGGCGCTCCTGCGTCCCGACGGCTCGATCGCCACGGCCAACCCCGCGCTGGCGCGCGCGGCGGGCGTCGGCCGCGAGCGTGTACAGGACGTCCACATCGCCGAGCTGGTGCACCTCGACGATCGTCGGCAGGTCGAGGCGTGCCTCGTGGAGCTCGGGCAGGGCGAGCAGGCGCGCTCGTGGCGCGCGCGCCTCCAGCCGGCGGGCGCAGGGGCGCGCTGGATGGACTGGAGCGCGGCGGCGCCCGCGGGCGAGGGGATCGTCCACGTGGTCCTGCACGACGTACACGAGCTCCGTGAGGCCGAGCGCGCGTCGCGCGAGCGGGAGCGCTTCCTCTCGTCGGTGTTCGGCAACCTGATCGGGATGGTGTACCGGTGCCGGAACGAGCCGGACTGGCCCCTGGATTTCATCACCGCCGGGTGCGAGCAGCTCACCGGCTACCCGTCGGAGGAGTACGTCCAGCACCGGGTGATGTTCGGGCACCTGATCCACCCCGAGGATCAGGGGCGGGTATGGGACGAGGTGCAGGCCGCGCTCGCGGTGCGCCAGCCGTTCACGCTGCGTTACCGGATCAGGACCGCCAGCGGCGAGGAGAGGTGGGTCTACGAGCAGGGGTGCGGCGTCCACGCCGAGGACGGCGCGCTGCTCGCGCTCGAGGGGTACGTGACCGACGTCACCGAGCGCGTGAACGCCGAGCGGATGCTCGCCGAGAAGCTGCGCGTCATCGAGGCGCAGGCCGAGGCGATCCGCCACCTCTCCACGCCGATCATCGAGGTGTGGGAGGGGGTGCTCACCATGCCGATCGTGGGCTCGATCGACCGGGAGCGGGCCGGTCAGATGATGGAGGCGCTGCTCGACGCGGTGGTGAGGAGCGGCTCCAGCCATGTGATCGTCGACCTGACCGGGGTCGACATCATCGACAGCGCGGTCGCCAGCCACCTGATGAGGATGCTCGACGCCGTGCGCATGCTCGGCGCGCAGGGGGTGCTGGCGGGCATCCGGCCCGAGGTGGCGCGGACGCTCGTCGCGCTCGGCGTGGATCTCTCGCGCGTGCCCACGCGCAACGGCCTGCGGGACGCGCTGCTCGACTGCATCCGCGCGAAGAGCCGCGCCGCGAAGGCGTGACGGCGAGGGACTGGCCACTACGAATATCGATGGCGGTCTGAGCGGAGGCCGCCCTTCCGTGGGCGTCGCCGCCGCCGAGCCCGCGTTGCGTCGTGACGTGCCCGCCAGCTAGGCTCACTGCATGTCCGACCTGCTCGTCAACATCGACGTCCCGGAGCTCGACCCGGCCATCGCGTTCTATACCCGCGCGTTCGGCCTGCGCGTCGGGCGGCGCTTTGGCCCTTCGTTCGTCGAGCTCCTCGGCGCGGCGGCCCCGATCTACCTCCTCGTGAAGCCGGCCGGCAGCCAGCCCGCGGCCGGTGCGTCCGCGCGCGACTACGGGCGCCACTGGACGCCGGTCCACCTCGATTTCGTCGTCGACGATCTCGAGGCCGCCGCGCGCCGCGCGCAGGACGCAGGGGCGGTCCCCGAAGCCGATATAGAGGTCGCCGCGTGGGGGAGAATGCTCCGCCTCGCCGATCCGTTCGGCCATGGCGTCTGCCTTCTTCAGTTCAGCGGCCGCGGCTACGACGAGATCGCCACGCCCGGCTGAGCGCTCGAGGGCGCGGGCAACGGCGATCGGAGGTGCGGATGGAGCGCGTCGCGGCAGCTCACGGCGAGGCGATCGATCGGGAGCGGAGCGCCACGGCCGCGGCCACCCGCACGAGAGGTGGAGACGAGCCGCATCTCCGGACCTACCCCGGGCGATGCCGTCACGCACAGCGCCCGGCTCGGCGCGACGCCGCTCCAGCGAGCTGGAGGCTTGAGCGGCTCCCCTCCGTTGACAACGCCCCACGTTGCCGGTCTCATTCTCGGATGTTGATGGAGAACGACGACCCTGCCCTCGTGACGTTGAAGCCCTTCGAGTACACCATCAACGGAGCGGTGTTCCGGGTTGAGTACCGCGATCTTACGACGATCTCGGCGGATGTTCTCGTAAGCTCTGACGATATAAATCTATCCATGGGCGGCGGTGTGTCGCTTTCTCTGCTTACCCGCGGCGGGCACGAGATCTTTCACGAGGCACAGAGAACGACCCCGATCTCCCTCGGTGATGTCGTGCTCACCGGAGCAGGGCGCCTCAACGCGAAGAAGATCTTCCATTGTGCTGTGATCGACTACTCCAGCCCGAGCTCTACAAGCCTCGAGATCGTGAGGGCGGTCACGCGGAAGTGCCTGGCGCTGTGCGACGCCCAAGGTTTCGCGTCGATCGCCTTCCCGGCGCTCGCCACGGGCGCAGCATCGTTATCGCCGGAGCGCTCCGCCGCCGCCATGCTGATGGCGATCGCCGATTATCTGAGCGGTGTCACTCAAATACGAACCATCACGATCGCGCTGTTTCCGAGGTTCGCCCCAGATCACGACGTCGCGACGCTGTTCTACGCGAAGATCGCGGATTTCGTGGAGCTGGCGCGGCACCTCGAGAGCACGAGCCTCGCCCTCGCGAAGCTCGAGCAGGTCTACAGAGAGCTCGGCTCGGAGAAGGCTGCGGTGGCCACGGCTGACTCGCGGAGGATCCTCGGTAGCCGTAGAGATCGCCTGGAGGACGCGTTCTCTTTTACTGAGCCTGACGGCAGCAATGGATCGACGGCGTGGCTCGGCCCTCTCGAAGACGTCGAGTCGGAGCTTGAGCGTGTGTCCGCGGCGGTGGATCGGCAACACCTGCCGAGCGGGGTGCATGAATCGCTCGGTCAGCAAGGCGCCCTGAGCGCTCGCGCGACAGAATGGCTGGCGATCGAGCGGCAGTACAAGGAGGAGCGGCGCGGCGCCCTGCGCGCTCTCATAGCCATACGAGAGAAATACGTCACCGAGCTCGAGCTCCGTGCCGCGATGCACGGGCTCGGCGACCCAGGCAAGCCGGAGGGGCTGGACGTCGAGAGCGGCGCCCTGATCGCCTCGGCTTCATCTCGGCTGCAGTGGTTGAAGGATCAGCTTCGAGACCTCGAGGCGGAGCTCAGGGGCTCGCAGGAGCTGCCCCGCGATCGGGCCGCGGCGGCCCGGCAGAAGAAGCGCGCGTCGAAGTCCGCGCGAGGCTCCTCCAAGGTCGCGCCCACGGACGGTACAGCGACGCACCTCCTCCACCTCTCTGATCTGCACTTCGGTGATTCCGAGGACGCCAGGCTCTGGTCCAGCCAGCTCGCAGAAGACCTGCAGGTCGAGCTCGGCTGCGCTCGCCTGGACGCGGTCATCCTCTCCGGCGACATCGCCAACCGATCCACCCCAGAGGAGTACGCCGCAGCCCGTAGCTTCCTGGACTACCTCTCGGCCGCGTTCCAGCTCTCACCTCAGCAGGTGATCCTCGTACCGGGCAACCACGACCTTCACTGGGGCCTCGCCAAGAAGTCTTACAAGCTCGTCGAACGCGAGGACCTCTCGGCGCCTCCGACGGAAGGAAGCTTCATCGACATCGGTAGCGGTGCCCTCCGGATCCGCGACGAGGCGCTCTACCCGAGGCGTTTTGAGCACTTCGCGCGGTTCTACGAGGACATCAGGAAGGAGCCTTATCCGCTCGCACCCGAAGCGCAGGCGCTGGTCTATGCGTTGCCCTCCCAGGACCTCCTCGTCCTCGGTCTGAATTCCGCATGGAACCTCGACCACCATTTCAGGGACCGCGCCTCCATCCACCCGCTCGCCTTGAGCCGCGCGCTTGACCAGATCCGGAGCACCGCGGCGTATGCTCCGTACGTCAAGATCGCGGTCTGGCACCACCCGGTCGCCAGTCCCTTCCCCGACCGGATCACCGAACATGGATTCCTCGAGCGCCTCACTCAGGCCGGCTTCCGCCTGGGCCTGCACGGCCACATCCACAGGGCCGATAGCGCTCTGTTCCGCTACGATCGGGCTGCCTCTGGTCGGCGGATGGAGCTCCTCTCCGCCGGCACCTTCGGCGCGCCGACCCGGGAATGGGTACCTGGCTATCCGCTTCAGTACCAGCTACTGCGTCTGAAAGGAGACAGCCTGACAGTCGAGACCCGCCGCCGGGAGGAGCCGGGCGGCACCTGGAAGCCGGACGCGCGGTGGACCACGGATCGCGGCAAGGACCCGCTGCCCCGCTACACAGTAAGGATGGCTTGAGCCGGTGAGCGCGCCGCGCTGGCGGCTGAACAGCTCCGGCTCGACAAGGCACGGTGAGACCGCCGTGCAATCGAGCACCACGAAAGAGCGCGGGTTCGTCCACACCGCGCCCGCGACGGCGCCGTGGGCTGCGAGCCCGCCGGCTCGTCCGGGGCGGTCGCGACCGCCCCGAGGACCACGTCCTCGCGGCGTGATAGCCTCGGACGATGTTCGTCGTCGCGATCCTCGAGCTGGCCACCTCGGTCGAGGCCGAGGCGGCGGCGCTGGCCGCGGACCTCGGGTCGACCGCGTACGAGCAGCGGCTGCACCTCGTCGCCGGCCTGCCGGCCGTCGTGCTCACCACCGCCGATCCGGCGCCGGCGCGCGCGCTGCTCCGCTCGCTCCGCGCCCGCGGCCACGGCGCCCTCGCCGTCGACGCCGCCGCGGTCGTGTCGAGCGGCGACATGCTCCTGCTCCGGCGCGGCCGCCTCGAACCGGGCGGCCTCGCCGCCGAGGACCCGACGGCGTCGGGCGTCGCCGTGGAGCCGGCGGCCGCGGCGGAGCGGCTGCCGTTCGACGACATCCTCGCGCTGATCCGGGCCACCCAGCGGCAGCGCGTCACGTCGAAGGTCGAGGTGAAGGAGCGCAAATTCGCGCCGGGGAGCACGATGATGACCGGCGGGCTCGTGATGTCGAAGACCGTCACCCGGGAGGAGACCCGCGTCAGCGACGAGCGCTCGGAGGTCCTCTACCTCTTCCGCAAGAGCGGCGAGCGCCCCTGGCTCCTGCGCGAGCGCGGCGCGAGCTACGGCTGGCTCGGCGGGACGATGGCCCCCTCCAGCCTCCAGAACTTCACGGCCACCGTCGCGCTGCTCCGCCAGCGCGCTCCGGGCGCCGTCTACGACGAGCGGCTGACCGGCGCGCGGCGGCAGATCCCGTTCTCGGGCAACGGCTCGCCCTCGCCGGATCCGAACGCCGACCTGCTCGCCCACCTGCTCGCCTGCTGGGCTGCGAGAGCCTCGGCCCCGGGCGGCGGCGCGGCAGCCCCGGGGTGACCGCCTGACCCGGCGCGATCACCGCGCGCCGGCCGCACACCCGCTCCAGGAGACCAGCCGACCGGGCGGCGCGTCGCGGCCCTCGCGGCGCTGCCCGCGCGGAAGCCTCAGCGCGACCGCGCCTTGATCCGCTGGAAATGCCGCCGCGCGATCCCGCTCGCCGCCGCCGCCCGCGAGACCACGCCGTCGTGATCCGCGAGCACCTGCTCGACGTACCGCCGCTCGAACTCCTCGACCACCCGCGCCCGCGCCGCGGCGAGCGGCAGCCGCGCGCGCAGCGTCTCGTCCATGAAGTCCGCGCCGGCGAGCGCGTCGGCCGGCGCGACCTCCGGCGCCGCGCCGCCGCGCGACGCGCTCGCCGGCGCCGCCTCCGGCTCGGCCGGCTCCTCCGGCGGCAGCGTCGCGTCCCCGAGCGCCACGGCGCGCAGCACGGCGTTCCTGAGCTCGCGCAGGTTGCCGGGCCAGGCGTCGTCGCTCCAGCGCGCGATCAGCGCCGGGGGCGGCGCCCCGTCCGCGCCGGCCAGCCGCCAGAAGTGCGCCGCCAGCAGCGCGACGTCGCCGGCCCGCGCGCGCAGCGGCGGCAGCTCGATCCGCGCCACCGCGAGGCGGTGGAAGAGGTCGTCGCGGAACCTCCCGGCTTGCACCTCGTGATCCAGGTCCCGCCGCGTCGCGCTGAGGATGCGCGCGTCCACGCGGATCCACCGGTCGCCGCCGACCCGGCGGATCTCGCCCCGCTCGATGGCGCGCAGGAGCTTCGGCTGGAGCGCGGGGTCGAGGTCGCCGATCTCGTCGATGAAGAGCGTCCCCCCGTCGGCTTGCTCGAAGACGCCCCGGCGCGCGGCCGTCGCGCCGGTGAACGCGCCGCGCTCGTGGCCGAACAGCTCGGACTCGACGAGGCTCGGCGGGACCGCCGTGCAGTCGAACACCACGAA
The DNA here is from genome assembly GCF_051530195.1 of Sorangium sp. So ce321. NCBI lineage: Bacteria > Pseudomonadati > Myxococcota > Polyangiales > Polyangiaceae > Sorangium > Sorangium sp. So ce321. The sequence goes on from NZ_CP150329.1 coordinate 4,833,216, forward strand.
CGGCCGCGCCGCGAGCGGCCCCTCCTCGTGGAGCGCCTCGGCGAGCACCTCCTTGCCGGTGCCCGTCTCGCCCTCGATGAGCACCGAAACACGCGCGACAGCGAGCTTGCGGCAGAGCGGGTACAGCCGTCGCATCGCGCGGCTCGCGCCGAGCATCCGCCCGAACGACGAGCCGGGCGGCACCGGCGGGTTCTGGCCGCCGGCGTGCCGCTCGACCCGCAGCCGCGTCGCCCCGACCCGGAGCGTCTCGCCGCCCGAGAGCCACGCGTCCCGGATGGCCACGTGATCGACGAACGTCCCGTTGGTCGAGCCGAGATCGGTCACCCGCAGCCGCGCGCCCGTGATCTCGAGGGCGCAGTGCCGCCGCGACACCTCCGGGTCGTCGAGCCGGAGATCGCAGGTGGACGACTTTCCGACGAGCAAGCGGGAGGGGCTCGATCCGTCGAGCTCCAGGCGCTGCCCGGCGCCGGGCCCGTCCGCGACCGTGATCGCGAACGTCCCGTCCGGCAGATCGGCGACGAGCCCCCGGACCGACGTGGCGCCGGTGAGGTCGAGGCGGTTCGACATGCGCGCGAAACCTATCACGCCTGAATCACGGCCGAATCACGGCTGGAACCTCGGCCGGACGAGCGCCCCTGCCGCGTCCGCCGCGCGGGCACGGCGACCGCCCGGCCAGCGCCCCTGCCGCGCCGCCGCCCGCCGCGCGCCCGCGATCGTGCGCCCGTGATATCGTGCACTTGCATGCGCTTCGTGCTCGCTTTCGGGGTCCTGGCCGGCGCCGGGCTCTGCCAGGGTTGCCTCTTCCCGTCGTTCGACCCGCTCACCCGGTGCGAGCAAGGCTGTGGCGGCGCGATGGACGTCTCCTCGTCGTCCGGCGGGATGGAGGCCTCGAGCAGCGCGGGCGGGGGCGGCGGCGCGAGCGGGGGCGGCGGCGGCGCGAGCGGCGGCGGCGCGGCGGGCGGCGCGAGCGGGGGCGGCGGCGGCGCCAGCGAGGGCGGCGGCGGCGCGGGCGAGGGCGGCTCGATGGCGGCGCGCTGCGCCGATCCCCTAGGCCGCGGCGCCGACGGCGTGCTCGTGGAGCCCCCGGACGAGGGCCAGCCTCCGTTCTGCATCGATGCCGTCGAGGTGAGCTTCGCGCGGTACACCGACTTTCTGGTCGCGGTCTCCTCGATCCCCGCCGGGGACCTCGCGCCGCTCCTCGGCGCCGAGTGCGCGGACATCCCGCTCACGCTCGATCGCGACGGCCTGCTCCGGTATTACGCGACATACCAGGCCTACTCGGACCCGGTGTTCCCGCACCGCGAGCTGCCGGCGATCGGCATGACCTGGTGCGAGGCGCGGATGCATTGCCGCTGGGCCGGAAAGGAGCTCTGCGGCAACCTCGACGGCGCGGGCGCCGAGGGCTCGGACTGGCGCTCTTCCCGGTGGGTGGCGGCGTGCTCGAACAACGACGAGTACGTCTATTCGTACCGGAGCGACGCGCCGGACGCGTCCATGTGCAAGGTCGACGGCTGCGCCGAGGCGGGTGGCTATCAGGCGCTCGACCCGGCGGCGGAGAACCCGCGCTGCGAGGGCGGCGTCGAGGGCCTCTACAACATGAGCGGCAACGCGTACGAGTGGGTCGACAACTGCGTCGATCGGGGCACGCCGGACGTCTTCGACGACGACGAGTGCTTCCCGCGCGGCGGCGCCTGCGAGCTGGGAACGGAGTACACCTACTGTGCCTACCCCGGTCAGCCGCACGCCCGGGGCACGGGGTACGAGTTCGTCGGGCTCCGGTGCTGCTGGGACGCGCCCTGACGCCATGCAGGTCATCGGTCGATACGCCCTGTTCGACGAGCTCGCCCGCGGCGGCATGGCCTCGGTGCACCTCGGCCGCCTCCTCGGCGCCGGCGGCTTCACCCGCACCGTGGCGATCAAGCGACTGCACCCGCACCTCGCCAGGGATCCGGAGTTCGTCGCCATGCTCCTCGACGAGGCGCGGCTCGCGGGGCGCATCCGGCACCCGAACGTCGTCGCGATGCTCGACGTGGTCGCCACCGAGCGCGAGCTCTTCCTCGTCATGGAGTACGTCCACGGCGAGACGCTCGTGCGCTTGCAGAAGGTCAGCGCGGCGGGGCGGATCGCGCCGCCGCTCTGCGCGGCCATCCTCGTCAACGCGCTCGCGGGGCTCCACGCCGCGCACGAGGTCCGGGGCGATCGCGGCGAGCCGCTCGGCCTCGTGCACCGCGACGTGACACCCCACAACCTCATGGTCCGCAGCGACGGGACCGCGCTCGTCGTCGACTTCGGCGTCGCCAAGGCGGCCGGGCGCTTTCACACGACGGAAGAGGGGAAGATCAAGGGCAAGCTGCCGTACATGGCGCCCGAGCAGCTCCGCGGGGGCGAGGTCTCGCGGAGGACCGATATCTATGCGGCGGGGGCGGTGCTCTGGGAGGCGCTCGTCGGCCGGCGGCTCTTCGACGGCACGAGCGAGGCCGAGGTCCTCGAGCAGCTCCTCTTCACGACCGTCGAGCCGCCGGGCCGGTACGTCGCCGGGGTCCCCGCGGCGCTCGATGACGTCGCGATGCGGGCGCTCGAGCGCGATCCCCGGAGGCGCTTCGCCACGGCCGCCGAGATGGCGCGCGCCATCGAGGCGGCGGTGACCCCGGCGCTCACGTCGCAGGTGTCCGCGTGGCTCAACGGCCTCGTGGGCGAGGCGCTCGCCCGGCAGGAGGAGCAGCTCGCGCAGCTCGAGACGGCCGTGCTCGATCGGCTGGCGCTCCCGGACGATCTCCCGGCGTCGATCGCGTCCGGGGTGGTGCGGCGCGGCGCCGATGCGCGGGGTCCGGAGGCCGGCGGGCGGGGTCCGGAGGCCGGCGGGCGGGGTCCGGAGGCCGGCGGGCGGGGTCTGGAGACCGGCGGGCGGGGTCCGGAGGCCGGCGGGCGGGGTCCGGAGGCCGGCGGGCGGGGTCCGGAGGCCGGGCCTTCGTCTCGGCCCCCGCGGCCAGGCGCCTCCTCGACGCCGCCCGGGGAGACGCCGGCCGCGCCGCCGCACGCGTGGGGAGCCGGCGCGGTCGCCGTCGAGGGGGCGCCGGTGGCTCGCCCGGAGCGCGCGCTCGACGCCACGCCCGCGCCGGTCGGCCCGACGAGCCAGACCGCCGTGGTTCCGACGAGCCAGACCGCCACGGCGCCGAGGCCGCGCCGGATGTGGCCCTGGCTGGTCGCCGCCGGGCTCGCCGTGGGCGTACCGGCCGTCTGGCTCGGGCTGCGGCCCGGGGCCGCGCTGCCCGCGCCGGAGCCGTCCGTCGCGGCGGACCCGTCCAGCGCCGGCGCTGCGCCCGCGTCAGCCGGCGCGCCTGCGGCTGCCCGCGTCGTGCCCGCATCGAGCGGCGCCGCCCCCGCCTCCGGGCCGCCGGCGCCGCTGCCCTCTCCGACGATCGCCCCTCCGGCCGCCGAGGGATCGTCCACCCCCGCCGCGCCGGTCGCCGCTTCCGCGGCCTCTGCGGCCTCCGCCGCCGCGGTCGCCGGCTCGTCGCGCGCTGCCCCGCCTCGCTCCAGCGCCGGCGTGACCTCCAGGCGCGGCGCCGCGCCGAAGCTCCCGGCCGTCGACTGCTCTGTGCCGTACACCGTCGACGCGCAGGGACGGAAGATCTACAAGCGAGAATGTCTGTGAGACGCGCCATCGGCCTTGGCCTCGGCGTCGCGCTCGGCGTCTCCTTGCCCGCCGGCGCGGCCCGCGCGCTCGACAAGGCGCAGTGCGCGGCCGCGGCGGAGGAGGCCCAGGCGCTCCGCGATGCGGGCAAGCTCGGTCTCTCCCGCGAGAAGCTCCTCACGTGCGCGCAGCAGGGCTGTCCTGCGGTCGTGCGCGACGACTGCGCGAGGTGGCTCGGCGAGGTGGATGCGCGGCGCCCGTCGCTCGTCTTCGGCGCCAGGGATCCCCGCGGCAGCGACCTCACGGACGTGCGCGTCTCCGCGGACGGCCGCCCGCTGGCCGATCGCCTTGACGGCTCCGCCGTCAGCGTCGATCCGGGCCAGCTCCACCTCCGGTTCGAGTCCGCGGGGTTGCCGCCGGTGGAGCGGACGATCGTCGTCCTGGAGGGCCAGAAATCACGGCTCGTCGAGGTGGTCATGGGCGGCGCGCCGCCCGCGTCCGGGCCGGTCGCCGCCCCTCCTGGGCGGGCGGCGCCCCGCCTGCCCGACGCCGCGCCCGGCGCCGCGCCCGGCGCCTCCGCCGCGCCCGGTGAGCGCCGCGTCTCCGCCGCCCCGTGGATCTCGCTCGGGGTCGGCGCCGCCGGGCTCGCGGCCTTCGGCGTGCTCCAGGGCCTCGCGCAGGCCGAGTACGCCGACCTCGAGGACGGCTGCGGCAGGACGAGCTCATGCACCGAGGCCGAGGTCTCGCCCACGCGCACGAAGTTCGTCGCCTCCGGCGTGATGCTCGGCGTCGGGGGCGCCGCCCTGGCGGCCGCCGCGGTGCTTTGGCTCATGGACGGCTCCGTGGAGCCCGCCGCTGCCGGCCCCCGGGTCTCGGCGGGCGTCGGCCCCGACGGCGGCTTCGTTCGGCTCGCGGTGCCGCTCGGGCTCTGAGGGACGGCGGCGCGCCGCCGCGTCGCCGCGCCAGCAGCCACCTCGCCGTCGAGGCGGTGATCGAGGTGAACCGCGGTATCGATGGACGCGCGCGCCCCTTCGATGGAGTCGAAGCCCGGCCGCCAGACCGTCTCCGCTGGAACGCTGGTGCGAGGTGGTTCCATCTGGCTGCCTCCGCAGCCCGGGCGCTCTCGCGGCCTGGAGGGTGGCGGCATGCTTGCCGAGCCTCTCTCTCGGGCGGTCTCCGGCTGCCTGGCGCCCGAACAGACCACATGGGGACAGTGGCTGTGGAGAAGCGCTGCTCTCGCGGGAGAGCTCACGGAGCGCCGGATTTCCCGCGTTCACGCGTTCGAGCCCGGATGGCGCGGCCGAGGCCGGACGAGCTGGCGAACACATCCGTACATCGAAGCGCAGGCCAGCAGATCCCCGAGCGAAGGTTCTGTATCCTTGGTATACGAACCATGGACGAGGCGCCCTGAGGGGGATACCATGACACGAGAGGTGCCCATGCCCGTCGTCTCACCGGAAGCGTTCCTGAGCTCGCTCACGGAGCCTGCAGCGATTCTCGATCACGAGGGACACGTCTGCGCCGTGAACGCGGCATGGTCGCGGCTCGGCGCGGAGCAGGCGCTCGCGGGCGGGCGCTTCGGGCCCGCGTGCGACTACCTGACGCGCTGCGCGGAGGTCCGCGGCGTGGAGCTCGTCGAGGTGCTCGCGCGAGGGGTGCGCGACGTCCTCGCCGGACGGTCGCAGTCGTTCATGCTGGAATACGCCTGCGACCGCGCGGCGCCTCCGCGTCATTTCGAGCTCGTCGCGAGCGCGCTCCCGGCCGACGAGGGGATCGGCGCGCTGCTCCTGCATCGCGATGTCTCCGACCGGGAGCGGATCGCGGCGGCGTGTCGCAAGGCCGAAGAGCACCTGAAGTACGTGCTCGAGATGCTGCCCGAGGGCTACTGGGACTGGGACATCGCGACCGATGAGGTCTATTACAGCGGCCGGTGGTGCGAGTCGCTCGGGTACGCTCGGGGCGAGCTCGAGCCGAACGTGGGCGGATGGGTGAAGCTGCTCCATCCGGACGACGTGTCGCGCGTGATGGAGGCCGTGAACGCCTATCTCGAGGGGAGATCCCCGAGCTACCATTGCGAGACCCGGCTCAGGATGAAGGACGGGAAATACCGTTGGAACATCGATCGCGGCAGGATCGTCGCCCGGGACGCGAGCGGAAAGCCGACGCGCATGGTCGGGATGGAGATCGACATCACCGCGCGGCGGGAGGCCGAGCTCGTGATCGAGGAGCAGTCCAGGCGGCTCAGGGATCTGTCGACCCCGCTGATCCCGATCACCGACAAGGTCGTGGTGATGCCGCTCGTCGGGATCGTCGACGCGCAGCGCGCGGACCAGGTGCTCGCCACGCTGCTGGAGGGCCTCGGCCGGGCCCAGGCGAGCGTGGCGATCCTCGACGTCACCGGGGTGAGCCTCATCGACTCGCATGTCGCGTCGGTCCTCGTCAACGCGGCGAAGGCGGTAGGGCTCCTCGGGGCCCAGATCGTCCTCACGGGCCTTCGCCCCGAGGTGGCCAGGACCCTGGTGAAGCTGGATGTCCCCTGGGGCAACATCGTGATGCGCGGGACGCTCCAGTCCGGCATCGCCTATGCGACCCGCGCCGAGCGCGGCACATCCATGTCCTGACGCCGGCGCCGGCGCGGGCGCCGGGGCGATGCGCCGCGGGCCGGCGAGTACGGCGCCGAGATCACGCGATCTCGCGCCCGGCGCCCGCGCCCGCCTCCTTCTTCGCGAGCAGGTAGCGCTCGAGCAGCAGCACGAGCTCCTCGGCCAGCGCCCCGGAGCGCAGGTCGCCGGGCCGCTCGACGATCGCCTGGTGCACGACCGCGTGCGCGACGGTCTGCATCAGCCACCACGCGAGCTCCACGTCCGGCGGGGCGCACCCCCAGCCCGAGAGGAGCTGCCTGGCCTCCTCGAGCAGGAACCCCTCGCTCGCCGCGGACCGGTGCTCCTTGAGCCGCGGCATCTGCTCCGAGAACACGCGATGGAGCTCGGGCTGGACGGCGTGGGCGGCGATGCCTGCCTCCACCAGGGTCCGGAGCAGCCGATCGAGCGAGGTCCCCTGGTGCGCGACGAGCACCGCGCGCGCGGCCTCGCGCCCCTGCTCGACGTGCCGGCGGTGGAGCTCGGCGACCAGCGCCTCCTTGCCCGGAAAGAACTGGTACAGCGAGGCGACGTTCACCCCGGCCCGCTGGGCCACGCGGTTCGTCGTCAGCCGCCCGTACCCGTCGCGGACCAGAATGTAAGCGGTCGCCTGGAGGATCGCCTCGACCGTCGCGCGCGAGCGGTCCTGCGTGGGCTGTTTCCGAGGCGCGATGGCGGCCCGCTTGCGCATGGAACCATGCTCGCAGAACGCGAGCTGACGAGGCAAGCGACAGCCTCCAAGATCAGGTGACTTCACCTGACAGGAGACAGCCATGAATCAGTCGCTGAGCACGCAAGTCCTCATCGTGGGCGCGGGGCCCACCGGCCTGACCCTCGCGTGCGACCTCGCCCGCCGGGGCGTGGGGTGCCGGATCATCGACAGGACACCTGCCCATTTCGCCGGCTCCCGGGGCAAGGGGCTGCAGCCGCGCACCCTGGAGGTGCTCGACGATCTCGGCGTGCTGGACGCGGTGATGGCCGCCGGCGCGTCCTACCCACCCATGCGCGCGTATGACGGCGCGACGGTGCTGGGCGATCACGTCATGTTCGAGCGCCGCGACCCGACGCCGGACGTGCCGTATCCCAACATCCTGCTCCTCGGGCAGTGGCGGGCGGAGGAGCTCCTGCGCGCCCGGCTGGCCGAGCACGGCGTCCGCGTCGAGCTCGCGACCGAGCTGATCGGCTTCGAGCAGGACCGCGACGGCGTGACCGCCACGCTGGCGCGCGCGGGCGGGGCCGAGCGGGTCCGCGCCGCGTACCTGATCGGCGCGGACGGGGGGCGCAGCTTCGTGCGCCGCGCGCTCGGCGTCGGCTTCGAGGGGGAGACGCTGGAGGCGCACCGGGCGCTGGTGGGGGACGTCCGCGCCGACGGGCTCGACCGCGATCGGTGGCACGTGTGGCCGAAGGCGAGCGGTGGGCCGGTGGCGCTGTGCCCGCTGCCCGGCACGGACCGCTTCCAGATCATGGTGCCGCTCCCCGGCGAGGAGGCGGTCGAGCTCACGGTCGAGGCCGTCCAGCGGCTGTTCGAGGCGCGCACCGGGCGCTCCGACGTCCGGCTGCGCGACGCGAGCTGGCTCTCGCTGTACCGGCCCAACGTGCGGATGGCCGATCGGTACCGGGTCGGCCGGGTGTTCCTGGCCGGCGACGCCGCGCACGTGCACCCCGCGACGGGCGGGCAGGGCCTCAACACGGGCATCCAGGACGCCTACAACCTCGGCTGGAAGCTCGGCCAGGTGCTGGCCGGAGCCCCCGAGGCGCTGCTCGACACCTACGAGGAGGAGCGGCTGCCCGTCGCCCGGGCGGTGCTCGGGCTGACGGCGAAGCTGCACCACCAGGCCGCGGACGCGAAGCCGGGGGCGCTGCGGCGCGGCGCCGAGACGCAGCAGCTCGACATCACCTACCGGGGCAGCTCGCTCGCCCGCGACGAGCGCGGGGGCGGGGCGGCGGCGCGCGTCCTCCCGGGAGATCGCGCGCCCGACGCGCCCTGCCAGGACCGCGAGGGCGCCCCGGTCCGCCTGTTCGATGTGTTCCGGGGCCCGCACTTCACGCTGCTGGCCTTCGGCGCGGCCCACGCGGACACGGTCGCCCGGGTGAACGCCCGGTACGGGCAGGCGGTGCGCGCGCGCGCCGTGGTGCGGCCGGGGGAGCCGGTCGCGCAGCGCTCCCTCGTCGACGCCGGCGGGCACGCGCGCGCCGGGTACGACGTCGATGGCGACGCGCTCGTGCTGGTCCGCCCGGACGGCCACATCGGATGGCTCGCCGCGCCGGGCACGCCCGGACAGCTCGACGACTACCTCCGCCCGCTTGTCGCGGGGACGCTGTCGCCCGCGGGGGAAGCGTGACGAGGCCGGTCGCGCTCGGCCGTCTGGCTCGCCGCGGTCCAGCTGGAGCCTGAGCAGCTGTCAGGTTTGCAAGTAGCGATCTCAGGATCGAAAGCCTCGGGGCGATCCTGACGGGTAACCCCGCGAATGCAGTAGAGAAAGTGCCTGGCCCGCGTCCTGCAAAGTCGTATAGCCGAGCGCCCGTGACGGCTTCCCCCCCCCGCCGTCGAATGGGCGCTCTTTTTTTTGTGGTCCGGCAAGGCAGGCGCCGGGGAGCCCGGCTGGCTCCCGGCATGCCTCCGGCAAGGCAGGCGCCGGGGAGCCCGGCTGGCTCCCGGCATGCCTCCGGCAAGCGGGCGCCGGGGAGCCCCCGGCTGGTCCCCCGACAGGCGGCTACGGGTCCGCGGTGACGAGGGCGATGGCGAAGCCGTCGTACCCCTTGCTGCCCACGGTCTGGACCGCCGTGGCGCTCACGCGCGGCTCGGCGGCGAGCAGCTTGTTGAGGCGCTGCACCCCCTGCACGTTGGGATCGGCGCTCTCGGGGTCGGCCACCGCGCCCTTGCGCACGACGTTGTCGACGACGATCACGCTGCCGCGGCGGGAGAGCTTGAGCGCCCACGCGAAGTAGTCGGGATTGCTCGGCTTGTCAGCGTCGATGAAGATGAAGTCGAACGGACCGCGGCCCTCGGCGGCGAGCGCGGGCAGCGTGTCCAGCGCTCGACCCAGCCGCAGCTCGACGACGTCGGCCAGGCCGGCGCGCGCGATGTTCGCGCGGGCGACCTCGGCGTGCTTCGGGTCCAGCTCCAGCGTGACCAGGCGGCCGCCGGGGGGCAGCGCCCGCGCGAGCCATATCGTGCTGTACCCGCCGAGCGTGCCGATCTCCAGGATGGAGCGCGCCCCCTGGATCCGCGCCAGGAGGTGCAGCAGCTTGCCCTGGTTCGGCGCGACGTTGATCGGCGGCAGGTCGGCCGCGGCGCTGGCCCCGAGCGCCGCGTCCAGCGCGGCGTCGGAAGGCACGAGCAGATCGGTGATGTAACGATCGACGGCGGACCATTGCTCCTGAGCCATGAATCGTTCTCCTTCACAGCGGCGACCACGGCCGCCTCGTACGGGTGAGCTGAACGCCTGGCGTGACAGGGAGAGCGCGTCCTGCGGTGGGCCGCGAGCGTCCGGACGGACGGCTCCCCGCCTGGCTGTTCGTTGGACGTGCTTCCGTTATAACAGACGAACGCGGTGTGGCCTACCGTCCGCTGCGGTCTGGGATCGTCCTACCGCGGCACGAGGACCCGGACGTCCCAGGGCGCGAGGTCCAGCGCGAGAGAGCCGGCCTGCAGGCGCGTGACGGCGCCGCTCAGGCCGTCGCGCAGGCCGCCTCGCGCGTGGGCGGCGAACGGCCCCGGGACGGCGAGCGTCCTCGTCGCCGGTCGATCGCTGAAATTGAGGACCACGAGGGCGAAGCGCGACGCGTCGTCGCCGTGCCTGAGGTAGGCCAGCACCTCGTCGTCCGGCCCGGCGTGCAGCGTGAGGAGCCCCGGCGCCCGGAGCGCCGCAGTGGAGCGCCTGAGCCGGATCAGCCGCTCGTAATGCCGGGCGAGCGGCTCGCGCGCGGGGCGCGAGACCGGCCCGAGCCCGCCGTAGGGCTCGTACTCGGCGCCGATCTCGTCGAACGAATAGATGCACGGGATGCCCGGCAGCGTCAGCAGCGCCGCCGCCGCGACGCGCGTCAGCCCTGGCCCGTGTCGCGTGATGAAGCGAGCGCCTGTGTCGTTGTTGTTGATGAACCTGAGCGTGCGCTCGGGGCGCGCGGCGCGCGCCGCGGTCGCGGAGAGCGCCGCGGCGAGCCGCGCCGCGATGCCGCGCGGCGCGCCGAACACCCCCTCCCAGGCCCAGTGCCCGAGCTCCTCGGTCCAGTCGTAGGCCGCGTCGAACCCGTGCTGCAGATAGTACGGATCGCGCGCGGAGGCCTCGGCGATCAGCGCAAGCTCCGGATTGACGCGCCGGAGCTCTGCAGCCCAGGTGGACCAGAGCGCGCTCCGCCGGTCCTTGATGCCCCACGCGGCGTCGACGCGATAGCCGTCGATGTGGAACTGCCGGACCCAGTGGAGCGACACCTCGAGCATCCATCGCTCGACCTCGGCGTTGTCGTAGTTCAGGTTCGGCAGGTGCTCCCAGTCGAAGTAATGAGTGGGCTCCCCGTCGGCGTCGCGATCGTAGAACGCGAACGAGTGGGAGCTGCCTTTGCGCTGCTCGGCCTCATGGAAATAAGGGTGCTCGGCCGAGGTGTGGTTCGGCACGAGATCGAGCAGCACCCGGATGTCGCGCCGGTGCGCCTCGTCGACGAGCTCGCGGAGATCCCGTGCTGTTCCGTAGTCGGGCCGCACGGCGAAGTAGTCCGTGACGGCATACCCGAAGTCGCCCGGGGGCGCGCCGAAGAGCGGGGATAGCCAGAGCGCGGTGACGCCGAGCTCCTCGAGGGCGGGGAGGGCGGCGCGGACGCTGTCGAGCGGCGGAGCGCCGAAGAAGGGCGGCACGACGCCGTAGACGACGGCGTCGTCGACCCAGGCCCGCGCGGTCGCCTCCGGATGAGCCTCGTCTGGCGGCGCGACGCGCGCGGTGTCGCTGCGGCCGTGCTCGTCGCGCACCCGGAGCTCGTACAGCGCGTCGTCGCCGGCGTCCGGCGCGGGCAGCTCGAGGTGACGGCCCAGCCCGAGCCGCTCGGGCGTCGCGCGGTCGCGCAGCCGGAGCCACTCGAAGGCGACGATCTCGGCGCGCGAGCGCTCGCTGGGCTCGCTGCTCGACGCGTCGAGGACGAGCTTGCCGCCGGCCCACGTCGAGCGGGCGCGGGCCCTCGGCGTGTCCCGCAGCCGGACGTGGTAGGTGACGGGCGGAGGGTAGAGGTCGCCCGAGGTCGTCTCCCGGCAGCGCGCGGCGATCTCGTTCTCGCCTTCGCGCAGGGGGACGTCCGCGAAGAACCGCTGCTGTTGCTCGATCGCGGCGGGGATCTCGTCGCTGCCCACCCGGACCACGCAGTCCACCAGCGTCCCCGGTCCGGCGAGGGCGCCCTGGATGCGCGCGCTCCAGGCCCAGACGTCGGCGTCGGCCGCGTGCAGCTCCAGCCGGGCTTGCGTCGCCCGGGCCGGGCGCGGGGGCGCAGAGGTCGAGACCGATTCGCAGGACGACGCCGCCGAGAGCAGCGCGGCAGTCCAGGCGAGCCAGGCGAGCGGCCGCGGGCGCAGGGTCGAGCCGCGGGGGGGCTGGGGCCGGATACCCGTCCTCGCGTCGAGCAGGACGACCGGCGTGGATGGGGGGTTGCACGGGGAGAAGGCGGTCGATCGATCGGCGAGGCGTCTCAGCATGGGTCAGCCCGGGGAGCGGGGGAGCCCTTGTATTCCGGAACCGCCCCGCCGGATCGCCGCGGCGCGGGAGGCGTGGTGGTTTTATGTCGCGATTTTCTCCATCCGCCGGCTATCGCCGGAGCAAGGAGATCGACTCCGTTCTGTCGTGTCGAACGCCGCCCCTGCGCTGCTCCGTGCCTCGTCAGCGAGGACTGCGCTCCACGAGGACCATCGCCGTCAGCCGCGCCAGCTCGCCAACCGCCCCGAGCCCGGGGTGCTGCCGAAGCCCGGAAGGCGCGGGGCGGAGCGCCGCATTTCGACTCGATAGCTGTCGGCGCAACTTGCGCGGATGGCGCGGGCGAACGACCGCCTCGACCGGTTGAACACGGCATCAGGGATCCCGGGCATCGGTCGCCTCGACCGGTTGAACACGGCATCAGGGATCCCGGGCATCGGTCGCCTCGACCGGTTGAGCACGGCATCAGGGATCTCGGAAATCGATGGCGGGTCGACCGGGCGTCGCCATATATGGTGATGCCGCATCCGTTTGGACGTGGCGAGTCAGCAACATCCATTCAAGGAGGTATCTCATGTCGGACATCAACAACGCTTGTGTCGCGCAGCAGCCGAGCGAGCCCGCCGTCCAGAGCGAGCCGAAGCAGGAGGCCGCCGAGGTCCGCAAGATCGTGATCAAGACCGCGATCCGCGCGGGCCAGGGCAAGAACAGGTACGCCACGGCCACGTGAGCTGAGCGGCGCCACGAGGGTCACCTCGTGGCGCCGTTTTTCTCCGTCGTTCGTCGAGATAGGACTGCGCAAGGAGACGGTATGGACTCGGTGCTCGCGGCGCTCGTGCCACCCCTGCAGAGCGACAGCTTCCTGAAGAGCTTCCCTGACCAATTCTTCGTGCATCACGGGCCCCTCGGCCGGCTCGGCGAGCTCGCGGACATCCCCGAGCTCGGCGACGTGCGCGCGCTCGTCCGCGCGTTCAACGACCCCGTGAGCGTGTGGTATCCGGACGACGAGGCGCTCGAGCAGCGCACCTACGGCAAGCTGCTCCGGGCGCCCGACACGATTGACTACTACGAGCGCGGCGCGCTGCTGCAGTTCAACAAGGTCGAGCGCTGGGTCTCCGCGCTCGAGCCCGTCCTCCGCACCCTCGAGCGGGAGCTCGGGATCCCGAGCGGCGCCGCGACATGCAGCCTGTTCGCGTCCACCGTGGGCGGGCGCGTGCTGCCGCACTTCGACACCGACCCCGCCTTCAGCGTGCAGCTCCGGGGGAGCAAGCGCTGGTGGGTGGCGCCCCAGACCCAGGTCGAGCAGCCGCTGCACAACTTCGTCTGCGGGACCCCCGCGAGCCTCATCGGGGCTTACCACGACGGGCCGCTGCCCGAGGGGATGCCCGCGGACGCGCAGGAGATCGAGATGCGGCCGGGATCGGTGCTCTTCCTCCCGCGCGGCACCCTGCACGCGACGCGGTCGCACGCCGACTCGCTCGCCGTCACCTTCGATCTGCAGTTCTCGTCGTACGCGCAGGGGCTCGCGCAGCTCCTCTCCGCGGAGCTCCACCGGAGCCCCCGCTTCCGGCGACCGCTCCTCGGCCAGCGCGCGCGCGCCGAGGACCTGGACAGCCTGCTCGCCGACGCCCGCCGCGTGATCGACCGGCTCGCGCGCGATCCGGCGGCGATCCTCGAGGTGCTCGAGCCGCCGCTCCTGCCCGGCCCTCGGCGGCGTTACCGGCGGGGCGAGGCCGCCGTGGACGTGCGGTCGCGCGCCTCCGGCGCGGATCCGGGCTGGCACGTCGCGGTGACCGACCCGCGGCGAGGCCGCACCGAGATCGAGGTCCCGCCCGAGCTCGTCCCGCTCTGCCGGTGGATCGCCGCGCAGCGCGCGCCGTTCGAGGACCGCGACCTGCTCGCGAACGCCGCGGGCCTGCAGCGGCTCGACGTGCAGGCCATCGTGGAGGCGTTCCTCGAGAGCGGAGCGCTGGAGTCGAACGCGGCCGGCGCGCCGGCCCTGGTCGCCTGAGGAGGATCGCGTGGCCTCGCTGCTCGACGCGCTCATCGCGCCGCTGTCCCGCCCGGACTTCCTCGCGACCTTCCCCGGAGAGGCGCGCGTGACGCACGGCGATCTCTCGCGGTTCGCGCCGCTGCTCGAGATGCCCGAGCTCGCGAGCGTGCACGCGCTCGCCCGGGTCTTCCACGATCCGGTGACCGTCTACTTCCGGAACGACCCGTCCGGGCAGAGCTCCACCGGGGAGCTGGTCCGCGCGCCGGAGAGCCTGGCGGGGTACGAGGCGGGCGCGCTCCTCCAGTTCAACAGCGTCGAGCGCTGGGTCCCGGCGCTCGACCCGCTGCTCCGGTCGCTGGAGGAGGAGCTCGCCCTGCCCGCCGGGACGGCCACGTGCCAGCTGTTCGCGTCGACCGTGGGCGCCGGGGCGGTGCCGCACTGGGACAACGACCCCGCCTTCACCGTGCAGCTGCGCGGCGAGAAGACGTGGCGCCTCGCCCGCTCACCCGCCGTGCCGGAGCCGCTGCACAACTACGCCTGCGGCTCGCACCGCGTGCAGCTCGCGGCGTACTACGACGGCCCGCTGCCGCAGGCCATGCCGGAGGACGCGCGGGAGATCACGGCGGCGCCCGGGTCGGTGCTGTTCGTGCCCCGCGGCTTCCTGCACCAGACGGAGTCCCACGCGCACTCGTTCGCCATCACGTTCGACTTCGTCATGCCCACGTGGTGCGACGTGGTCCGCGCCCACGTGGCGCGCGAGCTGAACCAGCACGCGCGCTGGCGACGCCTCGCGCCGGGCCTCGGCGGCGACGACCCGGCCGCGCCGGCGCGCGAGCTCGCCGCGATGATCGACGACCTCGCGCGCATCGTCGACGCGCTGCGCGCGAGCCCCGAGCGGGCCGTCGCGTCGATCAACCCGAGCCTCGTGCCCCGCGCGGGGCGCCGCTTCGAGAGGACCGGCGCGCGGGCCGAGGGCGCGCGCGCCGGGACGGGCGAGCACGCCGTCTACCGCGTCCGCGTCGCGGCCGCGCCGCACGGAGAGGTCGAGCTCGACCTCTCCCCCGATTTCGAGCCGCTCTGCGGGTGGCTGCTCGCCCAGCGCGGCGCCGTGAGCGAGCGCGAGGTGCTCCGGCACGCGGCGGGGCTCCAGCGGGTCGACGTGGGCACGTTGCTCTCGACCCTGCTCGACGTCGGCGTGCTCGCGCCCGCGCGCGCGCCCCGGGCCGAGGCTGCCCCGCGGGAGCCGCAGGCCTAGCGAGATCGCGAGGAGAGCCATGGACCGCACGCGACACACCCCGAAGCAGTTCTTTGCCGGCACCCACCGGGCGCTGCCGCCCGAGCAGACGCTGGCGCGGCACGCCCCGCACCTCGAGCGGATGGGCATCACCCGGATCGCGAACATCACCGGGCTCGATCACATCGGCATCCCCGTCTACACCGCCATCCGGCCGGCCGCGCGCTCGATCTCCACCGCGCAGGGCAAGGGCATCGATCACGCGACGGCGCGCGCGTCCGCCATGATGGAGGCCATCGAGAGCTGGCACGCCGAGTGGATCGATCTGCCCCTCCGCTGGGACACGTACGAGTCGCTGCGGCGGCGCGCGGCGGTGGCCGACATGACGAGGCTCCCGCGGCGCCCCGGGGCCGCGCTCCGCCTCGACGCGCCGCAGCTCTGGGTCTCCGGCGTGGACCTGTTCCGCGACGCCGCCTGCTGGGTCCCGTTCGACGTGGTGACGTCGCTCTACGTCGCGTCGGACCAGAGGAGCCCCTACGCGCAGTCGAGCATCGGGCTCGCCTCGGGCAACGAGCCCGTCGAGGCCGTCGTCCACGCGCTCTGCGAGGCGATCGAGCGGGACGCCGAGGCGCTCTGGGACGCCGCGGGCGAGGTGCGGCAGATCGACCTGTCCACGGTGCGCGAGCCGTACCTGCGCGAGGTGCTCGGCGCCCTCGAGCGCGCGGAGGTCGGCTGCTTCGCCTTCGACATCACCTCGGACGTCGGCGTGCCGACCTTCACCGCCCTCGTCATGGATCCGCCGTCCGAGGGCCTGCGCGTGCCCGGCATCCACGGGGGCGCAGGCGCGCACCTCGATCCGGCGATCGCCCTCTCGCGGGCGATCACCGAGGCCGTGCAGACGCGGCTCACGTTCATCGCCGGCAGCCGCGACGACCTGTTCCGGGCGGGGTACGACGAGGCCCGGGACCTCGCGGTCCTCGAGGAGACCTGGGCTGCGTGCCGCGCGCCCGCCGGGCGGCTCGCGTGGCCCACCGCGCCGACGCGGCGCCACGAGACCTTCGAGCAGGACCTCGACGTGCTGCTCGGGGCCCTCCGCGCCGCCGGGATCGCGCAGGCGGTCGCCGTCGACCTCAGCAAGCCGGAGCTCGGGATCCCCGTCGTGCGGGTCGTCGTGCCCGGGCTCGAGGCCGGCGCGGACGTCGCCGCGCCGGGCGAGCGGCTCCTCCGCGCGACGGGGGCGGCATGACGCTCTACATGTTCCTCGGACCGACGCTGCGCGCCCACGACGCGCGCGCGCTGCTCGACGCGCAGGTCCTCCCGCCCGCCGAGATGGGCGACGTCTGCGCGCTGGCCACGCTCCCCGAGCCGCCGCGGGGCATCCTGATCATCGACGGGTACTTCGACTCGCGCCCCGCCGTCTGGCACAAGGAGATCCTCTTCGCCCTGAGCCGCGGTATCCCCGTGTGGGGCGCGGCCAGCATGGGCGCGCTGCGCGCCGTGGAGCTGCGCCGCTTCGGCATGGTCGGCGTCGGCAGCATCTACGAGCGCTTCGCCGCCGGCGCGCTGAACGACGACGACGAGGTCGCGGTGGCGCACGCCCCCGCGGAGCTCGGCTACCGCCCCCTCTCCCAGGCCCTCGTGAACGTGCGCTTCGCGCTCGATCTCGCCGTCGAGCGCGGGGTCGTCGGACCGCCCGCCGCGGCGGCGACGCTCGAGGCCGCCCGCCGCCTCTTCTACCCCGACCGGATCTGGCCGGCGATCCTCGAGCGCGCCGCGCGGGCGGGCCTCGGCGAGGGCGCGCGCCGGGCGCTCGCGGCCTTCGTCGCGGGCGAGGACGTCGATCTCAAGGCGCGCGACGCGCGCGCGCTGCTGCGGACCGTCGCGGCGCTCCCCGAGCTGCCGGCGCCGGCCGTCGACTTCGCGTTCGAGAGGACCACGCTCTTCGAGCGCATGATGGAGCGGGAGGTGCCGCTGCGCCGGCGAGCCCTCCTGGAGCGCGCGGAGCGCGCCGCGAGGGGAGGGTAGCCGTGCCCGCCGCCTTCGCCCGCTGCCTCGAGTCGATCGAGCCGCGCGGCCGCGCGCGCCACCTGTCGTCGGCGCTGGCCGGCGCGCTCCTGGCCGGGTGGGCCGCCTGGTTCTTCGGCGGCGAGGTGGCCGTGTTCCGCGGGAGCGACGCCGCCCGCGTGGAGGTGTCGGTGGTGCCGCGGCCCCTCGTCGCAGAGGCGGCCGGGCGCGTGGTGACGAGCGGCCTCGTCCTCGGCCGGAGCGTGGCCGAAGGCGACGTGCTCCTCGAGCTCGACCCCACGTCCGCGCGCCTCCAGCTCGCCGAGGAGAAGGCGCGCCGGGACGCCGTGGCCAGCGCGCTCGGCTCGGCGCGCCTCGCGCTCCGCCTCGAGGAGGAGCTGACGAACGCGAACGTCGCCGTCGCCGCCGCGAACGCGAGGACGGCGAGCGTGCAGCGGGACGCGGCGAAGAGCCTGCTGTCGCTCAGCGACGACGAGCTCTCCCGCGTCCGGTCGCTCAACGACGCCGCGCTCCTGCCCACGCTCCAGCGCATCGAGCGCGAGATGAGCCACGTCGAGCGTGCCGCGAGCGTCGCGCGCGAGGCCGCGGCGGCCCAGCGGGCGGCGGCCGAGATCAAGGCGGCCGATCGGGGCGGCAAGGCGAGGGTGCAGGAGCTCGAGCGGGAGATCGTCGATCTCGACGGCCGGCTCGAGCTCGCGCGCGCCCTCATCGCGCGGCTCGAGCACGACGTGGACCGGCACACGGTGCGCGCCCCCGCCTCGGGCGTGCTCGGGGACGTCGTGCCCGCGCCCGCGGGCGACTACGTGACCGCGGCCCAGCGGCTCGGGACGGTGGTCCCGGAGGGGCCGCTGCGCGTCGTGGCGGAGTTCGCGGCCGAGGGCGCGGCGGGCGTCGTGCGCCCGGGCCAGCCGGCGGTCATGCGCCTCGACAGCGCCGCGGCGGCGGGCCGGGCCACGGTCCCGCTCCAGGTGACGAGCGTCGCCGAGGTGGCCCGCGAAGGCCGGCTGCGCGTCGAGCTCGACGGCGACCGGGGCGCGCTCGCGCTCGTCCACGGGCAGACCGGCGTGGTCGAGGTCGAGGTCGCGCGGACCTCGCCGGTCGAGCTCGCCCTGCGGCTCGCCGGCCAGGCGTACGCGGGCCTGTCGAAGCCCGGCGCGGGCCCGGCCGAGCCGCGGCGCGGAGGTGAGCGATGAGCACAGCGAGGCGCCTCGCGCCGTGGACCGTCGCGCGCGCCGCGGCGGACGGCACCCTCGTGCTCGGGCCGCGGCTGAGCGTCGTCCAGCTCTCCTCGATGCGGCTCGACACGATCGCCCCCGGGGCGTGGGACGAGCTCCGCGCCATGGGGTTCGCCGACGAGCCCCCGCGCGAGGGCCCGCGCGACGAGCGCCCGGCGCCGACCGCGTCGTTCGCGCGGATCGCGCCGGGCACGGCGACCGGCGCCCTCGTCGCGCGCGAGTTCGCCGGCGAGGCGCACGCCCTCGCCCGGCAGCTCGACGCGCTCGCGCCCGAGCGCGCGTGGGAGGTCGTCGACGAGCCGCCGCGCGCGCCCGGCGCGCTCGCGCTGGTGCTCCAGGCCGTCGAGCCGCGGCGCCCCGACGCCGCGCGGGCGCTGCTCTCCGCCGGGGTCGCGATCCTCTGGGCCGGCGAGTGCAGCGAGGGGCTGCACGTCGGCCCGCTGCTGCGCTCGCCGCGCGACCTCGACGCCTACCTCGAGGCGACGCACGGCTGGGCGTTCGCGGTGGAGCTCCAGCGCATGGGCTTCGCGGAGGGCTGGCCGCTCTCCCTGGTGCCCGCGATCCGCCGCGACGCGGCGGCCGCGGCGGCCGCGGCGGCGCGTGTGCTCCGCGCCCCCGCTGGCACCTGCGTGCTCGTGGACGGCATGCGGGAGGTGCGGCTCTGGACCGCCCTCGAGTCCGCCCCGGAGGCGCGCGAGGCGCTCCTGTCCGCGCAGACGTGGTCGAAGGGCATGCTCGCGGATCTCCGGCTCGAGAGGTCGGTCGACGTCGGCCCGGTGTGGGTCGCGTCGTGCCGCTCGCCGGCGGGCGCCGACGCCTACCTCGAGGGCAACTTCGGTAAGGGCACGTCCCCGGAGGAGGCGCGCACCACGGCCGTCGGCGAGGCCATCGAGCGCTTCGGCGCGTTCCTCGGCGTGCGGAGCGAGGCCGTGGGCGAGGCGCCCGCGGGCGCGGAGCAGTACCCGCTGCGCTGCTTCCACCCGTTCGGGCCCGCGTACGACGCGTACTGCGCCCGCGGCGAGCCCGCCGACGCGATGACGCAGGTGCGCGACGAGATCTCCGGCCGCGACGTCTGGGCCCCGGCCGCCCTCGTGCACGAGCCGTACACCCCGGCCCCGCCGTTTGCGGCGACCACCGGATCGACGAGCTGCGGGCTCGCCGCGTACACGAGCCGCCGCGGCGCGGTGCTGCGCGGCGCGCTGGAGACGCTCGAGCGCGACAACTTCTACCCGAATTTCCTCCACCTGCGCCCGGGGGAGCGGATCGCGCTCGACGACCTCCCCGGGGCCCCCCGGTCCGGCGATCTCCGCGACCTCGCCGGCGCGCTGCGCGGCCTCGGCATGACGTGGTGGCTCGTGCGGTACCCGGACGAGCGCGAGCTGCCGATCGTCCACGCGTTCCTGCTCGACGCGGCGGGGGCCGCCATGAGCCGCGGCGTGGGCTCGGCCCACAGCTGGGCGACGGCGGCGGTGAAGGCGCTCCTGGAGGCCGTGCAGCTGCGCGAGCAGTTTGCGCTCCTCGCCGAGGAGGGCCCGTCG
Organism: Sorangium sp. So ce321; assembly: GCF_051530195.1. NCBI lineage: Bacteria > Pseudomonadati > Myxococcota > Polyangiales > Polyangiaceae > Sorangium > Sorangium sp. So ce321. The sequence continues at coordinate 4,853,186 of NZ_CP150329.1, forward strand.
AGCCCCGCGGACGCGGGCTACGAGGCCTGGTCGACGCCGGAGGTCATCGGCGAGATCCGCGCCTACCTGGAGCGGCTCGGGCCCGCGGGCCGCCTCGACGATCTCCCGGACGACGACGCGCTCTACGCGCGGCTCCGGGCGCGCGTGGGCGCGCTGCTCGTCAAGGATTTCCCCTGCCCGGTCGTGGGCTTCAGCGCGGTGCGCGTCCTCATCCCCGGCGCCACGTGCCACGGCAGCGCGTCCGACAGCGCCGGCGGACGGCGGCTCCTCGGCGCCGCGTTCCGCCACCCGGTGCCCGTATGAGGCTGCCGTGAGCTCACCCGCGCGCGACCGACGCCGCCCGCACCGCGCCTGGCTCGCCCCGGACGTGCTGCAGACGTCGGCCATGGACTGCGGCCCCGCCGCGCTGAGCTGCCTGCTCCAGGGCGTGGGCATCCCGGCGGACACGACGTTCCTGCGCGACCTCTGCCGCACGGACGTCGACGGCACCTCGATCGACGACCTGGAGCAGGTCGCCTCGGATCTGGGCTGCCCGATGGGCCAGCTGGTGCTCCCCGCCGACACCCTGGTCGAGCACTGGCGGCTGTTCTGCCCGTGCCTGTTCGTGCGCCGCCTGGCGAACGGCAACCAGCACTTCGCGGTGTTCTGGGGCCGCACCGCGCGGCTCGCCCAGGTCATGGACCCGGCCGACGGCCGCGCGTGGCTCCGCGCGGCCGAGCTCCGGTCGGTCTGCAGCACGCACGAGCACACCATCGACCTCGCGTCGTGGCGCGCGCTCGCGCGCACCGATCTCGTGCTGCTGCCGCTCCGCGAGCGGCTCCGCAAGCTCCGCCTCGGCCCGGGCGGCGAGGCGCTGCTGGCCGAGGCGCTGGCCGACCCCTCGGCGGCGGCGGTGGCGCGCCTCGACGCCGCGACCCGCTTCGCGCGCGCCCTCGCCGAGGCCGCCGGGGGCCCGCTGCCCGCCCGGGTGTGCGCGCTCGTCCGGCGCCTCGCCGCGAGCGAGGAGGCCGCGGCCGCGATCCCGCGGGCCTTCCGCTACGCCCTCGTGGACGAGGCGGAAGGGACGGTCGCGCTGCGCGGCGCGGTCATCCTGCGCATGACCGGGCCCGCCGTGGCAGCGCCGCGCGACGAGGGCGGCGGGGGCGACGCCGCGGCGGCGCCGGAGGGCTGGCTGGCGCTCGTGTCATCGTCCTCGTCCGGGACGGGCAAGGGCATCGCGCGCGTCCTCTGGGACCTCCTGGGCGAGCACGCGCGCCGGGGGGTCCCGGCGCTCGCGGCCCTCGCGCTGCTGCTCGGCGCCATCGTCTTCGTGGAGGCGTTCGTCATCAGCTCGTCGGTCACCGTGCTCTCCGCGCTCAGCGTTCCGCGGCAGCGGCTGTCGGCGCTCGCGTCCGCGGGGGTGCTCATCCTCGGCCTCCTCGGCGTCGAGACGGCGGCCGTGGTCGCGCTGCGCCGCCTCGGCCGCGTGCTCGAGATGCGCTTCCGCGTCGCGCTCGCGATGAAGATCCCGCGGCTCGGCGACCGGTACTTCAAGACCCGGCTGGCCTCCGACATGGCCGAGCGCGCCCACCAGATCCACCTCATCCGGGAGCTGCCCGCGCTCGCCTTCGAGGTGGTCCTCCGCGTCGCCGAAGCGCTGCTCGTCCTCGCCATGCTGGCGCGCCTCGACGCCTCCTACGGGCTCGTCGCCGCCGCCATGGCCGCGTCCGCCGCGGCGCTCTCCCTGCTCGCGAGCGGCCGGCTCGCCGAGCGCGAGGGGCGCGTGCGGACGCAGGCGGCGGCCATGGGGCGCACCTTCCTCGACGCGCTCCTCGGCCGCATGCCCCTGCGCACGCACGGCGCCGAGCGCGCGCTCGCGTCGCAGCACGAGTCGGTGCTCGTGGCGTGGGCGCAGGCGATGGCCGGCCACCGGACCTCCAGCCTCGGCCTCTACGCCGCCCAGTCGCTCCTCGGCCTCGCGGGCACTGCGGCGGTCGTGCGCGGCGCCTGGGCCTCGACCGGCAGCGCGCTCCACGCCGCCGTCGTCGCCTTCTGGCTGATGCGGCTGACGGGCGCGGTCCGTTACCTCACGCAGACCTGGCTCGATCTGCCGGCCGTGAAGACCTCGATCCTGCGCGTCCTCGAGCCGCTGCGCGCGCGGGAGGCCGAGCCGGCGGCGCCGCCCGCGGCGGAGGCGGACACCTTCCGGCGGCCGGTCGCCGTGTCGCTGCGCGACGTCGACGCGGCCGAGCGCGGCAACACGATGCTCCACGTGGGCGCGCTCGACGTCGCCCCGGGCGAGCACGTCGCCGTGGTCGGGTCTTCGGGGGCAGGGAAGTCGACGCTCCTCGCGCTCCTGCTCGGCCTCCAGCCGCCGGCGCGGGGCGAGATCGCGATCGACGGCGCGCCCATGGATGCCCGGCGCTTCGCGCTCCTGCGGCAGCGGACGGCGTGGGTCGATCCCACGGTCCACCTCTGGAACGACACGGTGATGGCCAACGTCACGTACGGCCTCACGCCCGAGGAGCAGCGCGATCTCTCCGCGGCCATCAGCGCGGCGGACCTCGTCGACCTCCTGCGGCACCTCCCCGACGGGATGGAGACGGTCGCGGGCGAGTCGGGCGGCAGCGTCTCGGGAGGGCAGGGGCAGCGCATCCGGCTCGCGCGCGCGCTCGGGCGGGGCGAGCCCTCGCTCGTGCTGCTCGACGAGCCGTTCCGCGGCCTCGACCGCGCGCAGCGCAGCCGGCTGCTCCGCCGGGCGCGCGAGCGCTGGCGCCGCGCCACGCTCCTCTGCGTCACGCACGACATCGACGAGACGCTCTCGTTCTCGCGCGTGCTCGTGGTGCACGAGGGGCGCCTCGTCGAGGACGGCGATCCGCGCGCGCTGGCCGCCCTGAGCGGCTCCCGGTTCGCGCAGCTCCTCGCCGCCGAGGAGCTCGCGACGCGCGCTGTCTGGGGCGCGGCGCGCTGGCGGCGGGCGCGCCTCGACGGGGGCGCGCTGGTCGACGAGAAAGGCGGGGCGCTGGTCGATGAGCAGCTCGGCGCTTGATCGGGCCGCGGTCCCGCGCGTGGAGCTCCACGCCGCGCTCGCGCACCTGTCGCTCCACCTCGGCGCGGCGGCGAGCGCGCCAGCGCTGGAGCTGCTCGGCGGCGCCCCGGGCGACGCGGACGCGTTCGACGTGTGGCTGAGCCGCGCCGCGTCGGTCATGGGGCGCGAGGTGATCGAGGTGGACGCGGAGTACGCCGAGCTCGACGCCTTGATGGCGCGCGGAGCCCCGTGTGTGCTGCCGCTTGGCCACCCCGCGCGCGAGCGGTTCCTCGTCGTGGCGCGCCGGGGCGAGGGGGCGCTCGTCGCGATCGACGCGCGGGGCGAGCGGCGCGAGGTGCCGGACGAGGTGGTCCGGCGCGCGCTGGCCGCGCCGCTGTCGCCGTGGGTCGCGGCGGTGGAGGGGATGCTCGAGGAGCTCGGCTGCGGCGCCGAGCCCGCGCGGGGCCGGGCGGTCGAGCGGCTGCTCCGGTCCGAGGCCACGTCGGACATGCGGGTCGGCCACGGCTGGCTGCTGCGGGACGCCCGCGGCGGCGGGCTCCGGGCGCAGCTCTCCCGCGCCCGGCTGCTGTCGCCCGCCATCGGCTTCCTCGCGCTGCGCGCGGTCGTGATCGGCCTCGCGATCGCGAAGTGGTCGCTCCTCGCGTCCGCGGTCGATCGCGACTCCATGTCGGCGGGCCTGCTCGCCGCCTGGGCGCTCGCGTTCGCGACCGAGACGGTGCTCGACGTCGCGTCGGGCTCGCTGCGTTACTCGATCGCGATCCGCGCGGGGCTGTGGCTCCGGCGGGCGGTGCTCGACGGCGCGCTCTCGCTCGACATCGACGCCGCGCGCCGGCAGGGCTCGGGCACGTTCCTCGCGCGCGCGATCGACGTCGACCGCCTCGAGGGCGCCGCGCTCGCGGGCGGCCTGCGCGCGGTGGTCGGCGCGCTCGAGCTCCTCGCCGCGGTCGTCCTGCTCGCGCCGCACCCGTGGCTCGTCGGGTGGCTCCTGCTCTCGATGGCGGTCGTGGTGCTCGTGGGGCGCGAGTACACCCGGCGCATCCGCGGCTGGACCGACGCGCGGCTCGACGTCACGAGCGAGCTCGTCTCCGCCATGGTGGGGCACCGCACCCGCCTCGTGCAGCAGCGCCCCGAGCGGTGGCACGACCGGGAGGCGGCGGGGCTCGAGGTCTACGGCGGCGAGCTCCGGCGCGTGGACGCGCTCTCGATCGCGAGCTCCACCATCGCGTGCGTCTTCATGCTGGGCGGCATCGCGCTGCTCGTCCTCACGTCCGCGGGGGCCGGTCCGCGCTCGCCGGCGGACGACCTCGCGTGCGTCGCCGGCCTGCTCGTCGGGTTCTCCGCGCTGAGCGAGGTGCTCGACTCGCTGCGGAGCATCGGCACGGCGCTCGTGGCCTGGGAGAAGCTGCGGCCGCTGATCCGCCTCGACGGCGCCGCCGCCGATCAGCGCCTGCTCGCCGGCGGCGGCGGCGCCGACGGCGGCGGCGCCGCGCTCGAGATCGTCGACGTGGGCTTCCGCTACGAGGGCCGGGCGGCGAGCGCGCTGTCGGGCGTGAGCCTGCGGGTCGCGCCGGGCGACTGGGTGCTGCTCGAGGGGCCGTCGGGCGGGGGCAAGTCGACGCTGGCGAGCGTCATGGCCGGCCTTCGGGTGCCCGGGCGCGGCGTCCTCCTGTACGGCGGCGTCGATCGCCGCAGCTTGCCGCTCTCCGAGTGGCGGCGCTCGATCGGCTACTGCCCGCAGTTCCACGAGAACTTCCTGTTCTCCGACACGCTCGCGTTCAACCTGCTCATGTCGCGCCGCTGGCCGCCGACGCCGCGCGATCTCGAGCTCGCCGAGGACGTGTGCCACGAGCTCAACCTCGGCCCGCTGCTCCGCGCGATGCCGCTCGGCCTCCAGGAGATGGTGGGCGAGTCCGGCTGGCGGCTGTCGCACGGCGAGCGGAGCCGCATCTTCATCGCGCGCACGCTCCTCCGCGGGTCGAGCATCGCGATCTTCGACGAGAGCTTCGCCGCGCTGGATCCGGAGACGGTCAACGTGGTGATGCGATGCGTGCAGCGCAGGGCGCGGACCGTGGTGACGGTGGCGCACCCGTGATCTCTCTTCATCGCGTCAGCTGCGGTGGAAGCGCCCGCTTCTTCCATGTAGCTGGCCGCTCACCGGGGTCAGCCGCGCGGCCGATCGAGGGACAGCTGCCGCGCGCGTCGGGGAGCCCGTGACGCGCCTGGGCGGACGCCGCGCTACGCGGCGCGGAGGGCGCTGCGGGCGCGGGGGCGCAGGGCGACCGGGACGCCGCCCGAGGGGCCCAGCGTTACGTTGCGCCGCACGGGGCGGGGTGGCCTCTGGTCGAGCAGCTGGAACTGCCACGCGGAGAGCGCCACGCCGAGCACGATCTTCATCTCGAACAGCGCGAAGGCGGCGCCGATGCAGCGGCGGTTGCCGCCGCCGAACGGCAGGTACTCGAACGGGGAGAACTTGCGCTCCAGGAAGCGCTCGGGCCTGAACCGGAGCGGCTCCGGGTAGAGATCGGGGCGGTGGTGCACGAGCAGGATGCACGGCGCCACCCCCGTCCCCGGCTGGAGCTCGTGCTCGCCGAGGCGGAACGGCCGCGCCACGAGGCGCGGGACCTCGGTGGCGATCGGGTAGAGGCGCAGCGCCTCCTTGCACACCGCCTCCAGGTAGGGGAGCGCGGCGAGGCGCTCCGGGTCGGGCTCCGGGCCGAGGGCGTCGATCTCGTCGCGCAGCCGGGCGAGGACGGCGGGGTCGCGGTGCGCGTGATCCAGGGCCCACGCGAGGGCGAGCGCCGTCGTCTCGTGCCCGGCGAACAGCAGCGTCCGGAGCTCGTCGAAGATGGCCCGCTCGCTCATGGCCGACCCGTCGTCGTAGCGGGCCGAGACGAGGAGGCTCAGGATGTCGTCCCCCGGCGCCGCGCGCGCCCGCTCGATCTGCCCGCGGAGGAGCGCCTCCAGATCGCCGACGCGCCGGCGGAAGCGCGCGTAGGGGCCGAAGCCGCCGAGCTCGCGCTGGAGGATCGGCAGGAAGGCCAGCGCCGGGGTCACCGCGTCGCCCATGGCGACGACCGCGCGGGCGAAAGCGCGGGTGCGGTGCGGCTCCTCCACCCCGAAGACGGCGCGGATGATGACGTCGAGCGAGATCGCCTGCGTGACCTCCTGGGCGACGGCGCGGGGCGCGCGCGCCGCCTCGGCGAAGCGGCGGGCGGCGACGTCCGCCATGGCCGCCGCATAGGCGCGCATGCGATCGCCGTGGAAGGGCGGCGTCAGCAGCTTGCGCTCGCGCCGGTGGCGCTCGCCGGAGAGCATGAGGAGCGAGTGCTCCCCCAGGAGGGGAGCGATCGACTTGACCGCGTAGGGGACGAACGTCTCCGGCGGCGCGGTCATCACGTCCTGCACCGACGCGGGGCTGCCGGCGATCACGACGTCGCCGTTGTACATCGGCATGTTGAAGACGTCGCCGTAGGTGGCGGCGCAGCGAGACAGGAACTCGAGCGGGCGCGTGAGGAACTGGTAGGTCGTGAGAAGTCGGCCCTGCGGGCCTCGGGGTAGGTGGCTCATGGCGTACCTCGGCAGCAGCTCGATCGCGGCGGGGCGCGGCGCCTCGCCGGGATCGACGCAAGGATGGGTCCGGCGCGGCGGCGCGGCAGCGGCGCCGGGCGCCAACGTTGCGACGGATCGCGCCAGGCGGGCGCGAGGCCGGCGCACGCGGGCGCGCGGCCCGGGGCAGCCCGGTCCCACCGTGCAGCGTGGCTGTACGGTGGGACGGCCGCCACGAGGAGCTTGATTCTCGGATCGCATCTGGCTCTCGTGGCCCCTCCGGCCCCGCGGTCCCACCGCGGGACGGCTCGCGGTCACGCGCCATCGCCATGCATCCAGCGGAGCCGCGATGGCCGGCGGATGGTCGCAAGCGCGTTGCGCTGTTGTTGCTCAATCGGCGCAGGTGTGGCTCGTTGCGGGCAGCCGATGGAGCCGTGGAGCTTGGCGGGGGCGCGTCGTCGGCATGCCCGCCGGGGGTGAGCGGGCTCAACGCCTCACAAATCGCAGGCGGACGCCGCGCGCTGCCACCCTGGCATGAGCGCTGCAAACACGGGTGAGCGTCACCGACCGGTCCTTCGCGGCGCTCACGGCGACGCGCAGCGACCGGTGAGCCACTTCGGCGGCTCCACGTGGCCCGACCTTCTGCTCGCATGCCCAGCACACCTCTCTTTCCGAGGACGCGATGAAGAACGATGGACTCAATCTCCAATCCAGGATCTGGCCGCTCGCTGCAGCAGCAGTCGGCGCACTGTCTCTCGTCGCCTGTGGTGGGACGGATGAGAGCACAGCCGAGCCAGCGCTCGACGAAGTGGGCGTGGCCTACCAGGGGCTGAGCTCCCATTGGGGCTGGGCCCACACGGACCACGCGAACCCCTATACGAACCGCTGCGTGAACGATGCCGCCAGCAGCATCAACGCGCTCTACGACCCGAGCTATGTCATGGCCTACCGCAGCGGTAGTGACTCCTGCAGCGCGTACGCGCCCACGACGGGCACCGGGCTCATTCACCACCAGGGCATCCAACGGCTCGCGCGTGACTACAACTATCTCCTGGTGACGACCTCGGTCCAGGGGGGCGCACGCCCGGGCTTCGAGGTCGTGCGCCTCGGATCGCTGAGCAACAACCCGTGGCTGCTCGGTCGGAATGCTTATCCCTCCCGGCTCCCGTCCTGCAGCGACGCGATCGTGAGCTACAAGTCCGACGACTCAGGGATGCCGTACGATCACTCGGGCGGCCTTCAGGTGAACGGCGAGTACGTCATCGTGCCTTTCGAGAAGAACGACGATCAGGCGACGGCGGGCTTTCGCGTCGCCAGGCTGTCGAACCCCTTGAACCCCCAGTGGAGCCCGCTCGTCCTGCGATCGCGAGGTCAGACGGTCAACGCGGGAGCGGTGAGCCTCACGCTGCTCTCCTCTGGCCGCTACCTCGCGTTCGTCTTTGGCCACAACTCGGACGACGTCGAGGTGTTCGTGTCCTCGGAGGCGGCGATGCCCTATTTCGGCAGCTCGAGCTCCACCTGGGTATCTCAGGCGAGCGTCTCAACGCCCTTCGGCGGTGCGGAATACCAGGGCCTGCAGCTCGTGACCCAGTGCGACGGGCAGCTCTTCGTCGCTGGCACGCACAGGAACAAATGGTTTGACGAGGACTGGGTCGACCTGTGGCGCGTGGACCTCAGCGAGGCCTTCGTGCCGAGCTTCACCGAGGTGGCTAGCCGACACATGTCCTGCAGCAGCTCGGCCACGGGTAACAAGCGCTACTGCGCGTTCGATGCAGGGGCCGGGATCTATGTGGATCCCGACGGCGAGATCCTGCTTTATGGGGTGGAGCACTATAACGACGCCTACCCGGGCACGACACGCGCGGTCAAGGTGCGCGAGTTTCCGTAGACCCTGCGCTGAGGCCTGCCCTCACAGCGCCGAGCAGCTCCGAACGCTTCCTCTACAGCCACGCCACCCCGCACTGAGCCAAGGCGGTGGCCAGCGAGCTCGATCGCGGCGGGTCGCGGCGCCTCGCCGGGATCGACGCAAGGATGGGCCCGGCGCGGCGGCGCGGCGGCGCGGCGGCGCGGCGGCGCGGCGGCGCGGCGGCGCGGCGTTGCGCTGCGTTCGTCCGGGTTCGCTCGAGACGGCGCGGGCCTGGTGCACTACGATGTCCTCGAGCCCGAGACGCTCCGATGTCCACCACCGCCCGCTCCGGAACGAACCGCCCCCGGGCGGCGCTGCAGGTGCTCCTCGTCGCCGCCGTGGTGCTGGTGTTCATCGGGCTCGGCGAGGCGACCGGCTCCGGCGCGCGCGCCCTTTCGCCGCGGGACGTCGCCCAGGGCGTCGGCCTCGGCGGTTGCATCTTGCTCGGCAGCGTCGCCGTCCTGCTCGCCGTGTTCCGGGAGCCCTGGAGCACGCTCGGTCTCCGGCGCGAGGCTCCCACGACCGTCCTCTCCTGGGGCCTGCTCGGGCTCATCGCCAGCTACCTTGTCGCCGGTACGGGCACGGTCGTCTACGCGCTGGCGGCCGGCCTCGCCCCTGAACGGCTCGCCGCCGAGAAGACCGCCGCGCTCGGCGGCTTCTCCGCGCTTCCGCCGTCCCTCATCCTTCCGCTGGCGCTCTTCACAGGCATCTACGAAGAGCTGGTGTTCCGCGGCTTCTTCCTCTCACGCCTGCGCGCCGCCCTGTCCGCCGACCCCCGGCACCGCGCCGCCGCGGCCTTGGCCGTCGTGCTGTCGTCGGCGCTGTTCGCGGCCGGGCACTTCTATCAATCGATGCTCGGCGTCGTGCAGACCTTCGCCATCGGCCTGGTGCTCGGGGCGCTCGCGGTGCGACGGGACAGCGTGTGGCCGTGCGTCGTGGCGCACGCGAGCATCAACCTGATCGGGTTGACCGCGCTGCGCTTCGTTTGAGGCTTCCCCTGCGCTCTTCCACGGCGTCCAGACACGGTCCGGGAACGAACGGCACAGCCATGGTCGGCGCCCCCGTTGCTGCTCGGCGCAGCGCGGCGCAAGGGCGCCCCGCGGCCCGAGCCATCCTGTCTACCGATCGAAACGCGGCTCGGCAAGAGCTGGAATGCCTACCGCCATGCGCTCGACGCTTCAACCCGCATCCGAAGGGTCGGCGAGCGCGGCCCAGTCTGCCGTGGCGAAATGGCGCGCCAGGAAATCGACGAGGAGCCGCGTGCGCTCGGGCAGCTGAGTGCGGTGCGACATGAGCACGTAGACGCCGAGCGGGATATGGAGATGCCGTTTGAGCACGCTGACTAGCCTTCCTGCGGCGATGTCTCGCGCGACCAGGAAGCCTGGCAAGATCGAGAGCCCAACGCCGGCGAGGGCCGCTCCGCGCAGGACCGCGGCGTCGGACGCGACCAGGTTGCTCGCGATAGGCACCCCGATGCGCCGGCCGTCCTCCTCGAACTGCCACTCTTCGTCCGCGGGCATGAGCCCGTAACGCAGGCAGCTGTGCCGCACGAGATCGGCCGGGGACTCCGGCGCGCCCGCCCGCGCCAGGTACGCGGGCGAAGCGACCAGGTGCATGCGGTCGGTGGCGATCCTCCGCACCACCGCCGAGCCGCGGAGCTTCCGGCTCACGCGCACCACGATGTCAGCGCCGCTCTCGGCCAGGTCGACCAGCCGGTCGTCCGTCACGAAGTGTACGTCGATCCCCGGGTGGCCCGCGAGGAAGAGGCCGACCGCGCGCGCGAGATAGAGCGCCGCGAAGACGCCCGCGGCGTTGACGCGCACGACGCCGCGCGCCGACCGCGCCTCGCCGACCGAGTCGACGGCCGCGCGCGCGGCCGCGCAGAGGGCCGCGCAGTGCTCGTAAAAAGCGAGCCCCTCGGTCGTGAGCGCGAGCTTGCGGGACGTGCGGACGAGGAGGCGCACGCCGACGCGCGCCTCGAGCGCGGCGATGCGCTTGGAGACGGCCGACTTGACGAGGCCGGCCTCGCGCGCGGCCGCCGAAAAAGAGCGGAGCTGCACCACCTGCGCGAACAGCGCCATCGAAGGGAGATCGTCGAGGGGCAGGGACATCGTTCTCTCCACGGAAACGAAGCGGTTCCGCCGGCCTATCTATCGCGACCGCCGGAGCCTGGCTACTTCTTCGTGGGCCTCTGAACCACCATCGACAGCAGCACGCAAGGAGATACTCACATGGCAATCCAAGGAGTCATGCGCCCCGGTCACTTCCAGATGCGCGTCCTGGACCTGGAAGCAAGCGTCCGCTTTTACACAGAAGTCCTCGGCCTCATCGAGACGGGGAGGGACAGGCAGGGCCGGGTGTATTTCAAGGCCTGGGACGAGAGAGATCACCACAGCTTGATCCTGCGCGGCGCCGCCCAGGCCGGCGTGGACTTCATCGGCTTCAAGGTCACCGACACGCAGACCCTCGACCGGCTCGAGGCCGATCTCAACGCCTACGGCGTGAAGACCGAGCGCATCAGCGCCGGCGAGCTGCTGGAGACCGGAGAGCGGGTGCGCTTCGAGATCCCGACCGGACACCTGGTGGAGCTCTACGCGTACAAATCCCACGTGGGCAACGGCATCTCCTATGTCAACCCGGACCCCTGGGCGCCCGCCGCCGAAAAAGGCATCGCCCCGATCCGCTACGACCATTGCCTGCTGTACGGGCCGGACATCGACGGCGCGCGCAAGATCTTCTGCGAAGTGCTCGGCTTCTACCTGGTGGAGCACGTCCTGCTCGAAGATGGCGAGAGCGACCTGGGCATCTGGCTCTCGTGCTCGAACAAGGCGCACGACATCGCCTTCGTGCGGCACCCGGAGCCCGGCAAGCTGCACCACGTGTCCTTCCTGCTCGAGAGCTGGGAGAAGGTGCTGCGCGCCGCGGATATCTGCTCCATGAATCGAGTCAAGCTCGACTTCGGCCCGAGCCGCCACGGCGCCACTCGGGGCACCACGATCTACGCCTTCGACCCTTCCGGCAACCGCTTCGAGACCTTCAGCGGCGGCTACCAAACCTACCCGGACATCCGACCCATCACGTGGTCGTCCGAGGAGGCCGGCGCGGCCGTGTACTACCACGACCGCACGCTGAACGAGCGCTTCCTGTCCGTGGTGACGTGAGGCGAGCCAACGACATCATCCGCAGCCCGCGCCTCCCCGGCCCAGCACAGGTGAAGCCATGTTCAGCAATCCGGATACCAACCCAGAAATCGGCAAGAGCGTCGTCGCGAGCGGGATCCGCACGAACTACCACGACCTCGGCCAGGGCCGACCGGTCGTCTTCATCCACGGCTCCGGCCCCGGCGTCAGCGCGTGGGCCAACTGGCGCCTGGCGCTCCCCAGCCTGGCGACACGGTTCAGGGGCATCGCCCCAGATATGGTGGGCTTCGGCTTCACCGACCGGCCTGCCGGCATCCAGTACGGTATGGATGTGTGGGTCAGCCAGCTGCTCGGGCTGATGGATGAGCTCGATCTGCCGCAGGTGGACCTGGTTGGCAACTCCTTCGGCGGCGCGCTGGCGCTCGCGGCCACCATCCGCCATCCGCGGCGGGTGCGCCGCCTCGTGCTGATGGGCAGCGTGGGCGTTCGCTTCGAGCTCACCCCCGGCCTGGACGCGGTGTGGGGCTACACGCCGTCGATCGAGGCCATGCGCGAGCTGCTCGACCTGTTCACCTATGACCGCAAGCTGGTCGGCGACGAGCTCACCCGGATGCGCTACCAGGCCAGCGTCCGCCCCGGCTTCCAGGAGGCGTTCTCCGCGATGTTCCCCGCCCCGCGGCAACGCTGGATCGACGCGATGGCCAGCAGCGAGGACGACATCCGGGCCATCCCACACCAGGCGCTGGTGCTGCATGGCCGGGAAGACCGGGTGATCCCGCTGCAGAGCTCCCTTCGCCTGGCCGGCCTCATCGCTCGCTCGCAGCTCCATGTCCTCGGCCAGTGCGGGCACTGGACTCAGATCGAGCACGCGGACAGGTTCGCGCGCCTGGTGGCCGACTTCCTGCTCGAAGACGACCTCGAGGAGCCTCGAACGCTCTGACAGCCAGCGCCGGCCTCGCGACCGCCCGCCAACCCGCAATCAAGGAAGCCATGGACGACAGACTGATCTCCCAGCTCGGTGACGAGCTCTTCGACGCTCTACGAGGCGGTCACGCTATCGACCCGCTGACCCAGAGGCACCCTGACATCGGCGTAGAGGCGGCCTACGCCGTGCAGCGCCGGTTGATCGACAGGCGCCACGCCTGCGGCGCGCGCACGGTCGGGAAGAAGATCGGCGTCACCAGCAGGGCTGTCATGAACATGCTGGGCGTCGCGCAGCCGGACTTCGGCCTCCTGCTGGACGACATGGTCCATGGCGAAGGCGAATGCTTGCCCATGAGCCGCTTCATCCAGCCCAGGATCGAGGGAGAGATAGCGTTTGTCCTCAAGCGTGATCTTCGCGGGCCGGGGATCACGGCAGCCGACGTGCTGAGCGCCACCGAGGGCGTGATGGCCTGCTTCGAGATCGTCGACTCGCGCATCAAGGACTGGAAGATCAAGATCCAGGATACGGTAGCAGACAACGCTTCCTGCGGCGCCTTCGTCCTCGGGAGCCGGCTCGTCGATCCCCGCGGGATCGATCTCGTCACGTGCGGAATGGTGCTCGAGCACAACGGCGAGGTGGCCGTGACCGGCGCCGGCGCCGCCACCATGAGCTCCCCCGTCAATGCCGTCGTCTGGCTGGCCAACACGCTCGGCAGATGGGGCGGCTGCCTCGGAGCCGGCGAGGTGATCCTCTCGGGAGCGCTGGGCGCGATGGTGACCGTGCGCCCCGGCGACGTCTTCCACCTTCGCATCGGGGGCATCGGCGCGTGCTCCGTCCGGTTCTCCGCTTGAACTCACGAGCCATCCATGGAGTGCTCTCATGTTCGATAAGGTGCGCTGCGCGGTGCTCGGCCCTGGAAACATAGGGACCGACCTGCTCTACAAGCTCATGCGAAGCCCGGTGCTCGACCCGGTCTGGATGGTCGGCGTCGACCCATCGTCGGAAGGTCTGCGGCGTGCCCGTGATGTCGGCCTCAAGACCGCCGACCGAGGCGTCGAGGGCCTCGTGCCGCACGTCCGAGCCGACGACATCCGCATCGCCTTCGACGCGACCAGCGCCCATGTGCACAGATCCAACTCCGACACGTTGACCGCGCTCGGCGTCACCATGATCGACCTCACACCGGCGGCCATCGGCCCGTTCTGCGTGCCGGCCGTCAACCTGACGGAACACCTGAGCCGCCGCGCGAACAACGTCAACATGGTGACCTGCGGCGGCCAGGCCACGATCCCGATGATCGCCGCCGTGCGCCGCGTAGAGCCCGTGGGCTACGCCGAGATCGTGGCCACCATCAGCTCGCGCTCGGCCGGCCCTGGCACCCGGAAGAACATCGACGAGCTCACGCGGACGACGGCCCGCGCGATCGAAGAGGTGGGGGGCGCGGACAAGGGCAAAGCCATCATCATCATCAACCCTGCCGACCCGCCGCTGATCATGCGGGACACCGTGCACTGCCTGACGAAGACACCGCCCGACGAGGCCGCCATCACCGCCTCCGTGCGCTCCATGCTGCAGGAGGTCCGACGCTACGTGCCTGGCTACAGGCTGGTCAACGGGCCGGTGTTCGACGGCCACCGGGTGTCGATCTACCTCGAGGTGGAAGGGCTGGGCGACTACCTGCCAAAATACTCCGGAAATCTCGACATCATGACCGCCGCCGCGACGCGCGCGGCCGAGATGATCGCAGAGGACATGCTGCTGAACGCGCGGCAGCCCTGACCCAAAGGCGCCGTCCGAGGTGGATCGCATGCATACAATCAAGGAAGCCACGTCCGCCCGCATCCTCGTCCATGACATGACGTTGCGCGACGGCATGCACCCGAAGCGTCACCAGATGACCCTCGACCAGATGCGGGCCATTGCCAGCGGCCTGGATGCCGCGGGCGTACCCCTGATCGAAGTCACCCACGGTGATGGGCTGGGCGGGTCGTCCGTCAACTATGGCTTTCCAGCCCATACCGACGAGGAATACCTCTCGGCCGTCATCCCGCGCATGAAGCGAGCGAAGATCTCCGCTTTGCTGCTGCCGGGCATCGGGACCACGGACCACCTGAGGATGGCCAAGGACCTGGGCGTACATACCATCCGGGTGGCTACCCACTGCACCGAGGCCGACGTTTCAGAGCAGCACCTCGGCCTGGCACGCAAGCTGGAGCTCGACACGGTGGGCTTCCTCATGATGGCTCACCGCGCCGACGCAGCGACGCTGGCGTCGCAGGCCAAGCTGATGGAGGCCCATGGCGCCAACTGCGTCTACGTCACCGACTCGGCCGGGTACATGTTGCCGGACGAGGTCACCTCGAAGTTGAAGGCCGTGCGAGGGGAGCTGCGACCGGAGACCGAGGTTGGCTTTCACGGGCACCACAACCTGGCCATGGGCGTGGCCAACTCCATCGCTGCGGTGGCGGCGGGGGCCGGCCGCATCGACGGGTCCGCCGCGGGCCTCGGCGCTGGCGCTGGCGACACGCCGATGGAGGTGCTCATCGCCGTTTGCGAGCGCATGGGCATCGAGACAGGCGTGGACCTTTACAAGATCCAGGACGTGGCAGAAGACCTGGTGGTGCCGATGATGGACCACCCCGTGCGTTGCGATCGCGATGCTCTCACGCTGGGCTTTGCCGGGGTCTATTCGTCCTTTCTTCTGTTCGCGAAGCGCGCGGAGGCGAAATACGGTATCCCTGCGCGCGATCTGTTGACCGAGATGGGCAGGCGCGGCACGGTCGGCGGACAAGAAGACATGGTCGAAGACGCAGCGCTGACGATGGCCCGAGAGCGCGGGTTGATATGAGCCCTGATGTGGCGGGGCAACGCGAGAGATGAGCATCGACGCGCGCGCTGAACGTCATAGCGTCAGACGCGCGGAGCTAGCGGGCCCAGGTGCGCCGGTACTCGCCCGGCGTGGTGCCGGTCCAGCGGCGGAAGCTGCGGTAGAAGTGGCGCGTCTCGACGTAGCCGAGCAGGAAGGCGATCTCCTGGAGCGCGAGATCGCGCTGGCGGACGAGGTCGAGCGCCTTGCCCCGCCGCGCCTCGTCGAGCTGCGCCGTGAACGACGTGCCGAGGTCCTTGAGGGCGCGCTGGAGCGAGCGCGTGCTCATGCCCAGCGAGCGCGCGATCCCCTCCTGGTCCACCTCGCCGCGGTCGAGCCGCTCGTCGATGCGGGCGCGCACGCGCGCGTCGAGGGGCGCGGCGCCGCCGGAGGGCGCGGCGCCGCCAGCGAGCGCGTCGCTGCCGGGGGGCGCGGCGCGCGCGGCGAGGAGCTGCTCGGCGTGGCGCACGAGGTAGTCGCGGACCGAGGGATCCGCGCCGACGACCGGCGCGTCGAGCACGCGCGCGTCGTAGACGAGGCCCGTGGCGGGCGCCTCGAAGCGGGCCGGGGCGCCGAGCACCTCCTCGTAGAGCGCCGGCGGGTGCCGCCGGGCATGGCGGAACACCGCTTCGATCGGCCGCGCGGCGCCGGCCTCGATCGGCCGCGCGGCGCCGTCGAGGTAGAGCGCGATGAAGCGCGCGAGCGCCGCGACCATCAGCTCGATCGGCTCGGCCATGGCGACGACGCGCGGCTCGTGCTCGAGCGCGAGGTGGGCGGCCCCGCCGCGCTCGTCGACGGTGATGCGGAGGTACGGGTCCATGAGCCGGCAGAAGCGGCCATAGGCGGCGATCCCCTGGCGCAACGTCTCGCTGTGGCGGAGGACGTGCCCGACGACGCCCACGACCGACACGGGGATCCAGCGCGAGTACTGGAGCCCGAGCGGCTCGCCGGGGAGGCGCTGCAGCAGGAGCTCCCACAGCGAGAGGAGCGAGGCGTACGGCACGAGCTCGTCGGGCGCGGCGAGCGCCTCGGGCGCCACGCCCGCGGCGCGGACGAGATCGCCGTGCGGGACGCCGCGCGAGGACGCGAAGGCGATGAGCGCGGCGGGGATGGATGCGAACACGAGCTCGCCGTCGGGCATGGCGACCGCGGAGCATAGCGCACGGGCGTGAGGGGCCGGAGGTCTCCGGGGCCGGAGACGACCGGAGCCGGAGAGGCTGGCCCCGCAGATGCCGGAGCCGGAGAGGCTGGCCCCGCAGATGCCGGGATCACCCGATCTCGTCGCGCCCCCTGGAGCTCCTCATCGACGTCCGTATGCGCGCGCTTGCGTCGACTGCGCACGATGCGAGCGCGTCGACAGACGCCGCGATCCCGTGAGCCGGACTCGAATGCTCGGGGCGCGCGCGGACATGCAGCGCGCCTCCGGTGTGCTCGGGCGCGCGCGGCCCCGGCTGCGCTCCGCCATCAAGGGAACGAGACGCCTGCGCCCGCGCCGAAGAAGCCGCCCACCGCGGGGATCTTGAACGTCGCGTCCGCCGGGATGTACTCGTAGACGTCGCGCACCGTCGGGAACATCGCTCCTCCCTGGACCTCGATACGGAGCCAATCGGTGGGCTCGATGTGGAACCGGCCGAGGAGCCCCGGGGTGGACCAGGGACGGGAGCGCTCGGTGAAATCGCTCCCTGCGCCGGGGTCGTAGTCGGCCTCGGCGTGCAGCACGCCGAGCTCGTACGTGGCGCAGGGCGTGATGCCTGCGCTGCCGAAGAGCGGCAGGTCCACCGGGCACACGTCGAGTCGTCCCTTCGTGAGCTGGAAGCTGGCGCGCGCGACGCCGATAAGGCTCGTGCTGCTCCGGGCATGCGAGAACCAGACACGCAGCGAGGGAGAGAAGACCTCGCCAGTGCGGTACCAGACGTCGGCGAACAGCGATACCGCGGGGCTCAGCGCGGGGGCCGACGCGCCGTCGGCGGACCCGTGGATCCCGAGCGCGAACCGCCATCGCTCCTCCCGCGGCCCGCCGCTGGACTTCGATGGGAGCAGGACCGAGAGCGGCGGCGCGGCCATGTCCCACGTGCCCGCGAGGGCGGCGTTGGGCGCCGGCCCCGCCGGATCGAGCCACGCTGCCGGAGGCACTTCGACCGGGACGCCGAGCCGCGCGGCGCCCTCGTCGGCGCGTGCGGCCGGGGAGGCCGCGAGCGCCGCCCAGAGCGCCGCCGCGGCGGCGCCACGGCGCCTCGTTGCCGTGGAGATCAGGTGAGCGCGGGAGCCTCTCCTGCGCTGCGTGGATCGGTCGTAGGCCATGCAGGGGGCGTAGTCTGCCGATATCCGGGCCGGCCGCCAACGCGAAACAGAGCGCTGCCCTCGCGAGCAGGAAGGGCGATCGGGGAGAGGGGTAAAGGCGAGGGGCAGCGGGGAGCGCGGCGGAGCGCCGGAGTGCGATGCCACGACAAGGCTCTCGTCGTGCGCCGCGAGATCGGCGGCGCGAGCGAGGTCGTCTACACCGAGGAGTCGGAGCCGCTGGTGAGGAACCACGGCTCGCGGCTCGTCACGGGACCGTGAGGGGCCCCGGCGCGCTGCGCCCGGCCGGGGCCGAGGGGCAGGGCGCCACCCGATCCGCGCCCCCGAAGAACTCGCCCGCGAGCAGCGACCACGCCCGCGCGTTCTCCGGCGGGCCGCACTTGAACGGCGGCTTCCCGAGCCGCTCGCCGCGGAGCGCCGCCCGCTGCTCCCGGTAGTAGCGGATCGCGAGCTCGGCGGCGTACTCGCCCACGCCGTTGCCCGGCTGGAACGAGTAATACGTCCCGCCCTTCACGATCGTCCCGTTCGGCGTGTACGGCGTGAGGCACGGGATCCGCGTCCCGCAGCGCGCGACGATCGCGTCGTAGATCGGCGAGAGCGCCGCCGGCGACCACGCGCCGTGGGCGCTGTCGTTCAGGTGGAAGATCTCGTGGAACAGCGTCTCCCGCACCTCGTCCGCGGAGCGGTGGAGCGAGCCGGCCAGGTTGTACGCGACCGTCCAGCCGGAGGCGTACGCCGAGGGCGTCCGCGCCCGCACGGACCGGAAGTACCGCAGGGCGAGGGCGCGGTGGCGGTAGCGCACGGGCGAGCTGGCCGCGGCGGCGAGCTCCGTGGCGAAGGCGTCGAAGTCGGCCAGGGCCGCGGCCGTCCACTCGAGGTGGCGGCGCTCGGCGCGCACCGGCAGCTCCGGGACGAGGTGGAGCGTGCCGCGGTAGCCGCCGTCCATGAGGTGCTCCCGCTCCAGCCCGGCGACGCTGCCGCTCCGGTCGAAGAGCGCTGTCGCGCTCGCCGCGGCCTGCTGGTCGCCCTCGTAGCGGAGCGCGAGCAGGCAGCGGACGCGCTCCGGGCCTGGCGAGGGGGCGCCGGCGGTCCCGGCGAGCCCTCGCCGGCAGGCGTCGATGCCGGCCTGGTGCGCGGCGGCGTCTTCCGGGAACAGGATCGCCTCGGCCTCGTCGGCCGCGATCACGGGCGCCGGCTCGGCCGCGGCCGGGGAGGGGGCCTCGCCGCCGGCGCCGCCCGCCGGCGCTGCGCCTGCGGAGGCCGGGCCGGCAGGTGGAGGAGCGCCCGGGCCAGGACGCGCGAGCGGCGCGCCGGCCGCCGCGGGCGCCAGCGAGCCGGGGGGCGCCGCGGCCTTGCCGGCGGGCGGCGCGCTGCCCGGGCTGGAGGGGGCACACGCGGCGGCGAGCGCCGGCAACGCGAGGGTCAACGCGGCGAGGCGCGACAGCGCGGCGTCCAGGCGCATCCTGCTCACCAGGATGCCAGAACACGGTGCGCCGATCTACGGCACGACCACCGTATCGTTCGTCTGCAGCGGCAGGTCGCCGCGGAGGTCGCCTTTCCCGACGACCTGCTCGAAGGCGAACGGAATCCGGCGCTCTCCGAGCGCGTCGCGCCGGACGATCACCACCTCGTCGGGATCGGCGAAGCGCGTGAACCCGCCCGCGAGGGCGAGCGCCTGGAGCACCGTGATCTGCGCCGTCGGCGTGAACTCGCCCGGGCGCGACACCTCGCCCATCACGTAGACCCGGTAGCTGTGGAGCTCCGCCACCTCCACGCTGACGACCGGCTTCTCATGATAGAACCTGGCCGCCTGAGTCGCGATCTCCTCGGCGATGCCCATGACGGTCCGCCCCGACGCCATGATGTCGCCGACGAGCGGGACCGTGATGAACCCGTCAGGCCGCACCGTGACGCGGTGGCTCAGCGCCTCGTTCTTCCAGGCGCGCACCTCGAGCACGTCGCCGGGGCCGACGGCGTAGGCGCTCGTCGCGCGGCGCTCCGCCTCGAAGTCGACCCGCGGGGCGCTCGCACCGCAGCCCGAGAGCGCCGCGAGGACCCCGAGCGCAGACAAGAGCAGGGCAATCCGGATACAGCGAGACCACATGCGGTTTCCAGCCTCCTTGACGAGACCGCGCACCAGCAAGCGCCGATCCCGCGGCCGCGCGCCGCGCCTGCTCCTCGCGCGCGCACCGGCGCGCTTCGCGCGTGCCGGTCGAGACCACGGTGCTAGATCCGTCGCGCTGAAGGGGGGAATGCGCGCCGCGCCTCACCGCGCCTGCGCAAGGGCGCCTGTCCGCGACCCTCACGGCGAGGCGGCGCGGGCGGCCCGCGCGCGGCGGTCGCGGCGCGCCACACCATGGCAGCGTGGGTCGTGTGCGCGCTGTGCGCGCTCGTCATCATCAAACCGCAGGAGTTCATCCCCGAGCTCTCGGGGATTCCGCTGGTTCACGCGGCGTTCGGGCTCACCCTTCTCTGCGTCGCCCTCGACGTCGTGTGGCGCCGGCTCAAGCCGGCGCTCGCTCCCCAGGTCGTCTATGCGCTCGCGTTCCTCGCCTGGGCGGCCCTGACGACGGCGCTCAAGCGCCCGACCGCGCTCGAGGAGCGCGGCCTGCAGCTCGCGACCGTCGCGGGCATCTTCCTCGCGGTCAGCGTCGCCGCCGCCTCGCCGCGCGGGCTGCGCGCGCTCGCGATCACGCTCGTCGGCTGCGCCGTCCTCACCACCGCGGTCGCGATCGTGCAGGCGTTCCAGCCCCACGGCTGCATGCTCGCCGCGCCCGAGGACTGGGAAGGCAAGGGCGAGCTCGAGCCGGATGGACGCCCCTGCGAGACCAACCTCGACTGCCGCAAGGACCCGCCGGTCCCGGACGGCAACTACCGGTGTGAGCGCCCGGGGCCGCTCGGCACATCGACCATCGATGGCCGCGTCCGCTACCGCGGGTCGCTCGCCGATCCGAACGAGCTCTCCCTGATGGCGGGCATGTCGATCCCCCTCGCGATCGCGCTCGCCGAGCGCCGCGCGGGCCCGCGTCGCGACGGCCGTCCGCCGCGGTCGCCGGGCAGGTCCGACGCGGGCCGTCCGCCGACGTTGCCGGGCGGGTCCGACGCGGGCCGCTCGCCGCGCCCGCCGCGCCGGTCCGGCGCCGGCCGCCCTCGTCCTCCGGACGGCGGCGCCGGTCCGCCCGTCGCCGCGCCGCTCGCGCCCGGCGTTGCCGCGGCGCGCGCCAGGCCCGCGCTGCCCCTCCTGCTCACCGATCGGCTGCTCTCGCGCATCTGCGCCGCGCTGCGCGCGCTCCCCGTGGCGGCCGTCATCGTGGCGATCGGCGCGATGGTCGTCATGTCGCGCTCGCGCTCGGGGCTCATCGTGTACCTCGCGGTCCTCGGCCTCAGCTTCATCCGGCGGAGCGGGGCCCTGGGCGTCATCGCCGCCTGCTTCGTCGGGCCCCCCATGCTCCTGCTCGGCGGCCGGAGCGGCGACGAGGCGACCGAGAGCTCGGAGGAGCGCGCCGCGCTGCTCCGGGAGGCCTTCGAGATGATCCGGCGCACCAGGGGGATCGGCGTCGGCGCAGGGCAGTTCGGCGACGAGTCGTCGTTCGGCCTGACGGCCCACAACGCCTACATGCTCGCCGCGGCCGAGACGGGCCTGCTCGGGATGTGCCTCTTCGCCCTCGTCCTCTACGCGTCGCTCAAGGTGCCTCTCGCGATCTGGCTGGGCGACGTCGAGGTGGGCCCCACGGCCCGGCGGTTCGCGCCGGCGATCTTCGTGAGCCTGTGCGGCGCGCTGATCGGCATCTTCTTCCTGTCATGGGCGTACAAGGACGTCCTCTACATGGTGCTCGGCGCCTCCGCCGCCCTCTACGGCGCCGCGCGGGCCGAGGACGGCCGCGTCTCGGTGCGCGTGTCCGCGCGGGAGGCCGCGCTCGTTTGCGGCGGGATGTTCGCGGTGCTCGTGCTGCTCAACGTCCTTCTGCGGTTCCTCGGGTGAGCGCGCGCTGCGATGACGCGCCGCGAGCACACTGCCGGCCATCCTCATCTCACGTGTGTCGAGCCCCCGAACGAACATCGCACAACAAGGGGGATGTCGTCCGGGGGGCGCGCCGGGCCGCCTGGAGCCGCCGCGGCTCATTCGCGGGCCGTATCGACGAGCGCGATAGCGAACGGTGGTATGCTGGACGGCATGTCGGCTCCCGTCCACAAGTCCGGCGATCCAACGGCATCGCCGAGCCCGACCGAGGCGCCCCAGGCTCCCGCACAGGCCGAGTGGGCTGCGATGTCGCCCGCCGGGCGCGAGCAGGCGGTCGGGGCGCTCCTGGGCTCCGAGCCGGAGAAGGCGCTCGATCAGCGTGAGGCCATGACGCACGCGGATCCGCACCTCGATGCCGGCGCCGGCGAGCTGGTGGGCGAGCTCGGCCGGATGATGGAGCCCGCCGAGGCCCGGAGCGATCGCGAGCAGGCGCGCGTCGAGCAGGAGCAAGCCCGGGCGGAGCGGGCGGTGGGGAACCTGTCCGCGGCGATCCTGGTGATCCTGGGCGTGCGCGGCGTGCCGACGAGCGAGGAGGCGAGGCGCCGCATCCTCCGCGAGACCGACCTCGGCGTGCTGGATGAATGGCTCAAGCGGGCAGCGACCGCGGCGGAAGCGGAGGATCTGTTCCGGGAACCTGCGTCCTAGCGCGAGCGGGGGCGCCGTGGGCTGCTCGCCAGGCCAGGGGCGCGCTCAGCGCCGCGGCCCCGCCGGCCTCGCGTCCGGCGCCAGCACCGCGAGCGCCGTGTCGATGAACGCGCGCAGCTTCGCCTGCGTCTGCGCGCGGGCCGGAAAGTAGAGGAAGAGCCCGGGACCGGCCGGCGCGTACGCGTCGAGCGCCGTCGCGAGCGTGCCGCGCGCCAGATCCTCGGCGACGACCGTGTCGGCCGTGTACGCGAGCCCGAGCCCCTCGCGCGCGAGGGACAGCGCCAGCTCGCCGTCGTTCACCGTGATGGCGCCGGGCACGTCGACGGCGATCTCGCGGCCGTCGCGCGCGAACTCCCAGCGGTAGAGCGCGGCGCTCTGGAACCGGTAGCGGATGCACGCGTGCGCGAGCAGGTCCTCGGGCACCTCCGGCCGGCCGTGGGCCGCGAAGTAGGCGGGCGCGCCGACGACGATCCAGCGGAGATCGCCCGTGAGGCGCACGGCGATCATGTCCTTGGCCAGGGCCTCGCCGATGCGCACGCCGGCGTCGAAGCCGGTCTCGGCGAGATCGACGAAGGTGTTGTCGACGGAGATCTCCACCTCCACGCCCGGGTGCGCGCGGCGGAAGCGCGGGAGCACCGGCTCGATCACGAACGGCACCGCCATCCGCGGCACCGTGAGGCGGAGCAGGCCCGCCGGCCGCTCGCGCAGCTCGCCGAGCGCCTCGAGCGCGGCGCCGATCTCGGAGGCTGCGGGCGCGAGGCGCTCGAGGAGCTTCTCGCCGGCCTCGGTGAGGCCGACCCGGCGCGTCGTGCGCGCGAAGAGCGGGAGGCCGACGCGGCGCTCGAGCGCCTGGATCGACTGGCTCACGGCGCCCGCGGTCACGCCGAGCTCCGCGGCGGCGGCGCGGAAGCTCCGCCGCCGCGCCACGGTGAGGAAGACGGTCAGACCCTCGAAGCGGTCCGTCGCGCGGTTCATTGCCCCGACTGTATAGCAGCGCTGAACGGGGCGTTTCGCGCGGCGCGCCTACCGATCGCGGCGCGCGAGGCGCATCTCCCCGGGGCGCCGTGGAGCACGCCCGCTCCGCCGCGCGGGGAGAGAACGATCATGCACCTCAAGCTCTTTGGCTCCACCGGTCTGCGCGTCTCGGAGCTGTGCCTCGGCACGATGACCTTCGGCCAGGCGTGGGATTTCGGCGCGCCGCACGCGGAGGCGTCGAGGATGTTCGAGACCTTCGTCGAGGCCGGGGGGAACTTCTTCGACACCGCCTGCAACTACCAGGGCGGCGCCGCCGAGAAGAGCCTCGGCGAGCTGATCGCGCGCGACCGCGATCGCTACGTCGTCGCCACCAAGTACACGCTGAGCGGCGCGCCCGGCGACCCCAACGGCTGGGGCAACCACCGCAAGAACCTGCGCCGCTCCCTCGAGGGCAGCCTGAAGCGGCTCGGCACCGACTACATCGACATCTACCAGGTGCACATCTGGGATCACACGACGCCCGTCCCCGAGGTGATGAGCGCGCTCGACGACGTGGTCCGCTCCGGCAAGGCGCTCCACGTCGCGATCTCGGACGCGCCCGCGTGGGTCGTCGCGCAGGCGAACACCTGGGCGACGGACCACGGGAAGGCGCCTCTTTCGGCGATCCAGATCGAGTACAGCCTGCTCGAGCGCCACGTCGAGCACGAGCTCTTGCCGATGGCGCAGGCGTTCGGCCTGCCCGTCCTCGCCTGGTCGCCGCTCGCCTTCGGCGTGCTCGCGGGCAAGTTCCACGACGGCACGCAGGGATCGAAGCGCGGCGACTGGGCCCAGGGCTACCTCGGCGCGCGCGCCGACGCTGTCGTGCCCGTGGTCCTCGCGGTCGCCAGGGAGCTCGGCGTCTCGGCCGCGCAGGTCGCGCTCGCGTGGGTGCGGCAGCGCGGGCCGCAGGTCTACCCGATCATCGGCGCGCGCACGAACGAGCAGCTCGCCGACAACCTCGCTTCGCTGAAGCTCGTCCTCTCGGCGGCGCACCTCGCGCGCCTCGACGCGGCGAGCGCCATCGAGCCCTCGTTCCCGGGCAAGATGTGGAGGAACGAGGGGCTCGTGAACGGCATCATGTCCGGCGGCACCGCGGCGGCGCTCACCGGCTGGGAGCATCCGTGATCCGGTGAGTCCTGCGCGCGCGTCGCGCGGCGTGACCCTGCATGACTCTGGCCCATGAGTCCTGCGCGCGCGTCGCGCGGCGTGACCCTGCATGACTCTGGCCCAACCACCCGAGGCGAGGACACGCCCTCATCGCCCGCCGTGAGGCCTGGTCACGGCTCCCGGTCGCAACTCAGGAATACGCTTAGGACGTGTCCTGCTTATCCCGGAGCCCGGTAACGCGCGCGGGAGCGGCGCCTCTCTCCGGCTCGCTCGCCACACGAACCGCTGCACTATGTCGTTGCCTTGCGCATCGCACCGTGCTCTGGAAGATACCGTGTCTTCCCTCGCCCAGCAGATCTCCGCGCTCCCCGCTCCGCTCCTCGCTCGCCTCCGGGCCCGCGGGTTCGACCCTGATCGCGTCGCCCGGTGGGCCGCGTCCATCGGCAAGGACCGGGACGCCCGCAACCGCCTCCCGGGCACGGTCGAGCCGCCCGCGCCCGGCGATGTGGTCGACTTGCCCGCCGAGGGCACGCCCGAGCACGCCCGTTGCCGCGAGGCGGGCCTTGCCGCGCTCCGCCGCGGCGAGGTCGCCCTCTGCGTGCTCGCCGGCGGGATGGCCACGCGGATGGGCGGCGTGGTGAAGGCGCTCGTCGAGGTGCTGCCCGGCCGGACGTTCCTCGACCTGCGCCTCGCCGAGAGCGATCACCTCCGGCGCACGACGGGCGTGCCGGTGCCGCTGTGGCTCATGACCAGCGAGGCGACCAACGGTCCGATCCGCGAGGCGCTCGGACCGCGCCTCGACGAGCAGGGCGATCTCTGCACCACCTTCGAGCAGCACGTCTCCCTGCGTCTGACCCCGGAAGGTGGGCTGTTCGTGGACGAGCACGGCGAGCCGAGCGTCTACGCCACCGGCCACGGCGACCTCCCGGATGCCCTCCGGGAGAGCGGCCTCCTCGGTCGCTTCATCGCCCGCGGCGGCAAGACGGTCTGGATCGCCAACCTCGACAACCTCGGCGCGACGGTGGATCCGGTCATCCTCGGCTGGCACCTCGGGCACGGCGGGCCCCTCACGGTCGAGGTGGTGGACAAGGGCGGCGACAAGGGCGGCGGCCCGATGCGGTGGAACGGCCGCCCGGTGATCGCGGAGGACTTCCGGCTGCCGACCAGCTTCGACCCGAAGGTCGTGCCCGTCTTCAACACCAACACGTTCCTTGCCAGCGCCGAGGCGCTCAGCGCGCTCGCGATGGACTGGGTCTACGTGGAGGTCGAGAAGAAGGTGGGCGACCGCAAGGCGGTCCAGTTCGAGCGCATCCTCAACGAGGTCACCTTCGGCCTCGCGGCCAGGTTCCTGCGCGTCCCGCGCGAGGGCCTCGCGGCCCGGTTCCTCCCCGTCAAGGACGTCGAGGAGCTGGAGCGGCGCCGGCCGGCGATCGAGGCGATCGCCCGGGCGCGCGGCTTCCTCGGCTGAGCCGACGGGGGCGCGGCCCGCCGCGCCCGAGCGGGCCGAGGCCCCCCGACCCTGGCCTGTCGGCGCGTCCTTGCTGTCAGCCGCTCTCGTTTCCGGAGCGCTGTCGGAGCGCCCGGCCATGCCCTTCGCTACCCTCCGAGGAGACGTTGAGCTACAGCGTCGGTCGTACACGAAGGGCTGACATGGCATGACCGATGCTCAGGCGATCTCTCTCGACGCGGCGACCTCTGCCGACGCTCAGCTGCTGTCCAACCTCCTCGAGCTGTACATTCACGACCTCAGCGACGTGTTCGATGTCGAGCTGGGGGCGGACGGGCGCTTCGGCTACCCCAGGCTTCCTCTCTACTGGTCCGAGCGGGAGCGCCGGTTCGCGTTCATCGTGAGGTGCGGCGGGCGTGTCGCCGGGTTCGTCCTCGCGACACGCGGCTCGCCGGCGGTGGAGGACCCGGACGTGCTCGACGTCGCCGAGTTCTTCGTCCTCCGTCGATACCGTCGCTCCGGCGTGGGCCGCCGCGCGGCCTTCCTTCTCTGGAGCGCGCTCCCCGGCAGGTGGACGGTGCGCGTCTCCGAGGGAAATCGAGGCGCCCTTGCGTTCTGGAGCGGCGCCATCGCCGAGCTCACGAACGGCGCTGCGACAGAAGCCAGGCGCCCTGGCCAGCCGAATGCCTGGCGCGTGTTCTCCTTCGAGACCGCGCCTGGTCGCGTCGCCGTCTGATTCAGGGCGAAGACGAGCCCGAGCTCGTGGCCGGCGCGCGCGCCGCTCCACGGGAATTCCTCACGCGCCACGGCTCCGCCACATCTCCTCCACAGCGGGCCTTGATGTCCCAGAGCCTTTCTGCTCTACCTCGTCGTGAACGGCCAGCACGGCTGCGCTCACCTCACCTGAACGGTGCGCCGGGCAGAACAGGCGTGAGCGTCGAGGGGGGCACCCGGCGCCTCGATCCAGAAGGTACCTTCCATGGCGATGCAATACGACAAGATCAGCGACGCTTACTCGAAGGCGGCCAATCAGTTTGTCTTCAAGCGGGTCGTCGAGTGCTACACGATCCTCAAGATCCTCGGCCCGGTCGAGGGGAAGAGCGTCCTCGATGTCGCCTGCGGTGACGGCTACTATTCGCGCCTGCTCCGGCAGCGCGGCGCTGCGAGGGTGGTCGGGGTCGACGTCTCGGAGCAGATGATCAAGACCGCTCGGGAGCGCGACGCGGGGGCGGGGCTCGGCGTCGAGTACAGGGTGCACGACGCCGCCGACATGCCGGTGCTCGGCAGCTTTGATTGGGTCACCGCTGCCTATCTCCTGAACTACGCGTCGAGCAGGGAGCAGATGCTGCGGATGTGTCAGGGCATGTTCGCGAACCTCGCGCCGGGCGGCCGCCTCGTCGCCGTCGTGCCGAACGCCGACTTCGACCCGCCGGGGCCGAGCCCGGTCAAGTACGGCATCGTGATGCGACCGCCCGAGGACCGCAAGGAAGGCGGCGCGACGACGCTCGATCTCCTCGTGGATCCGCCGATCACCATCCGCTTCTTCTACTGGAGCCGCTCCACCCACGAGCAGGCGCTCGCGGAGGCCGGCTTCGGTGACATCCACTGGCACCCTCTCGAGTGCTCGCCGGAGCCCGAGCATGTCGAGTTCTGGCGCGACTACCTCGGCAACCAGCACTCGATCGCGCTCAGCTGTCGCAAGCCGCCGCTCGCCTGATGGCGGCCGCGCGAGCTGCGGCGACGCGCGCGCCGGGCGCCCGCGGGCGGCTCCCGGCCGCGCGGCTCACGGGCGCCGGCCGCCGCGCCTCTCGTCGTCCTCGCCGAGCAGCTCCTCGATCTCGGCTGCGGCCTTGTCGAGCACCTTCACGGTGCGCGCGAGCACGGCCGGCGTGAGGCGCCCGCGGCGCATCGCGTGGCGCAGCATCTTCATGAGCGAGCCGACGCGCTTCATGACGTCGCCGATGTCCTCGGCGAAGCTCTCCCACGAGCTCTCGGCGAAGCGCTCGTAGAAAGCGTCGACGTACTCGCGGTTCGCCTTGAGGTCCTCGCGCCCCGCGTCGGTGATCTCGTAGACCTTGCGGCCCTCGGCCTCGATGACGCGCGCGTGGCCGAGCTCCTCGAGCATCTGCAGCGTCGGATAGATGACGCCGGGGCTCGGCCGGTAGGCATCGCCGCTGCGCTGCTCGATCGCCTGGATGACCTCGTAGCCGTGGCGAGCTCGCTCGGCGAGCGCGTCGAGGACGAGGTAGCGCACGCCGCCGCGATCGGCGCGGAGCGGCGGCGCTCCGAACCAGTCTCCCCACCAGCCGGGCGGCCCGCCGCCGAAGCCGGGCCGACCGCGCCCGAACGGGCCCCTCGGCCCTCGCGGACCCGCGTGATGGTGTTGGCCATGATGATGATGGTGTTCGCATCCCCAGAACATCGCTGAGACCCCTCTCTTACCAGGCGACGGATCGCCACGGCGGCGAGCACTCAGTTGCCGCGCGCGCGTGGGCAGATCTCCCCGGCCTGGCGGACCGCGCACCCTCGTGGCGCCCGATCCGATAGTCTAAAAGATATATCTAAAAGATAGCTCTGGACCGCCGGCGGTCAAGGGGCGGGCAGGGCCGGTCGCGAGGTGACGGGTCGCGGCGCCGACAGCCAGACCGGCGCGCCCCGCCCCCGGGAGGCGGACGGCGCGCGCCTGCGCGCCCGTCGCGCGCCTCATCAGTGGAGCGCGTACCTGCGCCTCAGTGGAGCGCGTACTTGCGCCTCAGTGGAGCGCGTACTTGCGCCTCAGTGGAGCGCGTACTTGCGCCTCACTGGAGCGTGTACTCAAGGCCCCAGATGTCCACGGAGCTCCGCTGGGGATAGTACACGGTGAGCTCGTCCGAGGTCTCGAGCCGGGCGGCGTCGATCAGGGGATCGGAGAAGAACCGGCCCGAGTCGGCGTCGTCGAGGAGCGTCCAGGTCGCGTACCCGTCGCGCGGGGACGCGCCGGCGATGCGCAGATCGGGGAGGATCGCGTAGACGTTCTCGGTGGAGGAGATCGCGAGCTTGCCCCGGAAGTTCTGGACCACCCGCAGCCCGAGGCCGTGGCGCGTCCAGGTCCCGTCGGTGCCTCTCACGTAATGAAAGAACTCGCTGCGCGCGCGGGCGTTCGTGAAGTTCGCGTTGCTGGCCTCGGCGTCGGGCAGGTGCGAGAGCAGCACATGGACGCGGCCGCTCGCGTCGACCGTCATGTGCTCCTGGTTGATGAGGCCTCGATCCTGCCCGATCGACCCCACGGAGAGGCCTGCCGTGTCCCGGGTCACGAAGGAGGCGCCGCTCGTCGCGACCTTGTCACCCGCGTCGTTGTGCCAGGTGCGCCCGTGGTCGTCGCTGTAGACGTAGAGCAGGTCGTGGTTCGTCGTCGCGTCGGGCGTGTCCCGCCAGCACCACGCCGCGTGCAGGCGTGAGCCGCCGCGCGTGTACGCGAGGCCGTGCAGGTAGGCGTTCATGCTCGCGTCGGTGCCCTCGATGTACTCGCCGAGCGAGCTCCAGGCGTGTGTCGCCGTGTCGTACTCCCACAGGTGCTCGTCGCCGCTGCCGCTCTCGCCGATCCGGGCGCTCAGGAGGAGCCTGTCCCCGCCGGGCTCGGTGACGAAGCGCGGGTAGGTGACGAGCCGCACGGTGGCCGAGCCGACCAGCGCGCTCGAGACAGCGCTGAAGCTCGCGGCGGACCAGCTCGCGCCCTCCGGGTCCGTCAGCAGACCCGCGACCGAGCGGCGGTAGTGCAGGTCGCTGCCGTGATGGTCGAAGGCGAGGTGCAGCGTGCCATCGCCCGGCGCGATCCCGAGTGAGATCGTGTTGTGGGCGTCGTCCGCGCTCAGCCGGTAGTCCTTGAAGTCGAACTTCTGCCAGGGCCCGGCCGCCCCGCCGGGGCTCGTCGGCAGCTGCCGGCGCGCGAGCACGACGTTGCGATTCGTGTTCCAGAAGGCCGTGTACTGGTAGCCGCTGAAGGAGACGATCGCGTCCTGCTGGAAGGACTCGCCGTTCAGGTACCCTCCATAGGACACCACGGTGAGCCCCGACTCCGCGAGCTTCCCCTCGGAGCGCTTGACGAGCCCGGGCGCGACGTATTCCGCGCCGCCGCTGCCGGTGCTCGCTTCACCGGTGCTCCCCCCGCCGCCCCCCGCGGCGACTCCGCCCGTCGAGCCGCTGCTCGCGCCGGTGACTCCCGAGGTCGTCGCGCCCGTGCCACCGCTGCTCGCTGTCGCGCCGCCGGTCGCGGCGCCCCCGCCAGCGGTCGAGCCGGCGGAGGTCGAGGCGCTGTCGTCGTCACTGCAGCTCGCCAGCCAGCCGACCGATGCAGCAGCGAGCAGAAGGGAGAAGGGAAGGCGGATGTTCATGCGTCTGCCGGACGATACTGCCGTCCAGCGACGGAGCCAAGCGCCGACGGCGCGGAAGGCTCAGAGTCCGAGCGCCAGCTTCGCGGCAGCGTACGACCCGGCGTGGGGGATCTCCATCGCGTCGAGCACCGGCACCATGTCGGCGCCGCCCGCGGCCTCCGTGAAATAGACGAGGATGCTGTTGCCCGTCCGCTCCACGTTCTGTGTGCAGCTGTTGAAATCGTACTGGTGCTGAGGATGGAAGATTCCGTGCATGAAGCTCTCGGTGAGCAGCCCGGCGTTCTTCACGTGCCAGAAATAGCAGTTGCCGATGTCGTGCGTCCTCGTGAGCTCGGTGCACCCGGTATCGAAGTCGATCCCGGTCAGGCCGAGCGGGCCGAAGTCCTCGACCGGCAGGTATTCCGTCAGGAACGCCAGCGCATCGGCGATGCCCTCGTTGAGGCACGAGTCGTCACCGGAGATGGAGGAGGTGATCTCATCGTACAGCTCGTGCGCGTTCTCGTGCGCGAACCGCGGCATCGCGGCGTTGGGGATGCCGCCCTTGTAAGCGATGAACGGAGGGTTCCCGTAGTTGATCGTGATGGTCCCGTTGCCGTACGAGAAGTTGCCCTCGCCCATGACCCCGCCCAGCTCGGAGGGCACGAAGAACGCATGGAGCTTCTCGGAGGTGATGTCGGTCATCGCTCGCTCGATCGAGACGGCGTCCAGCCCCTGCGCGTGCAGGTCCGCCGCGGCGGTCCCGGTGGCGTAGGAAGGGTGGCGGAAGAACGCGCTGTCCATCACCGCCGAGCTCGTCAGCGTGCTCTCGAACGTGAGGGGCGTCGTCCCGTTCCAGACCGGCGCCACGTCGTAGTAGCTGAGCAGCACGTCGAGGTCCGAGTGCAGGACCAGGCGCGGCGCATACGAGTACGTCACGAAGCTGGAGTTCACCGTGGCGGAGCCGGAAGCGAGGCGCAGCGTGGCGCCCTCGGGCAGCGTCAAGGGCAGGAAAACACCGCTGATCGGCGTGCCATCCACGTTCGGCACGACCGTCGTCTTCCGGACCGGCGTACACAGCGGGTTGCTCGCCGGGCAAACGTAGACGACGACCGGGGCGGCCGTCGCGCAGGGGGCCGCGTCGCAGTACTCGAGCCACGGCGGCAGCGGCGCCGCAGCGACGGGCGGGCTGGCGTCGAACGCGTCCAGCCGGTCGAGGAGGTGCGGCCCGCTGCCGGACGGCACGTTCAGCGTGATGGAGAACGACACGTCGGGCGCTCCGGCGGAGAGGGCCTGCTGGACCGCCGGAGGGACCGTGAACGCGAGCCGGTGGAAGGTGCCCTGCGCGAGGCCGGTCAGCGATCTCGTGCCCAGGCTCTGCGACACGCCCGCGGAGGGCGCCTGCACGGCCAGGGAGATCTCGCCGGCCCACCAGGGGTTCGGCTGCTGGTCCGGCACGCGGACGTCGAGCGAGACAGCGCCCTTGATCGGCTCGTCGATCGCGAGCGGCGCGCGCTGGATCACCGTGTACCCGGCGCCCGCGACCGAGAGGGCGTGCTCGCCCTCGCTCCGCGTGGCGCTCAGCGACAGCGAGCCCGCGCTGGCCGTCCAGCCGCTCAGCGACTCGAACCCGAGCGCCGCGGCCGCTCCGGCGCTGAGCGCCGAGGCGGCCTCCCGGCTGTCGTCCCACGTGGCGACTTCCTCTCCCGAGCAAGCGGACAGGAGGACGCTCCCCCAGACTGCCGCTGATGCCATCAGATGACGCATTCGATTTCTCCTCGATCGAAGTGGCCGGATCGCGAGGCTGACTCCGGCAGCCAGCTCGATAGGCGCCGTCCTGTGGACTGTCAAGCTCACGTGGTCGACGTGATCGAGCGATCGAGCGATCGAGCGAAGCTTGTGAATGTTAATTTCTCCTAAGTAATGTTGCGTCTGCGTGATGGGTGATCGATCGTGAGCGAGCCACGCGCCGGAGGCCGCGCGGGCGTCCACGGCCTGCCTGCGCGCGCGGCGTCTTTATTTTGCTCCCGGCTGGCTGTACGATGCCGCGCGAGTGGACCCCGGGGCGGCGCCCCTCTGCCCCGGAGGTCGCTCGTGCCACGGCTTCTCGCGAGCCGGACACGTCGCCCGAGGAGATCGCAACGATGAAGATGACCTTCCGCTGGTACGGCGAGAACGACCCCGTGAAGCTCGAGTACATCCGCCAGATCCCCGGGATCTACGGCATCGTCTCGGCGATATACGATGTGCCGGTCGGGGAGGTGTGGCCGCTCGAGCGGCTGCAGGCGCTCAGGGCGCGCATCGAGGGCGTCGGCCTCAGGTTCGAGGTGGTGGAGAGCGTGCCGGTGCACGAGGACATCAAGCTCGGCAAGCCGACCCGGGATCGCCTGATCGAGAGCTTCTGCCAGAACATCCGCAACTGCGCGGCGGTTGGCGTGAAGGTGATCTGTTACAACTTCATGCCGGTCTTCGACTGGACCCGCACCGAGATGGCGAGGGAGCTGCCCGACGGCTCGCTGACGCTGGCCTTCGACGCCGACGCCGTGGCGCAGATCGACCCGGAGCAGGGCATCGCGCTGCCCGGCTGGGACACGAGCTACAGGCCGGAGCAGCTCCGCGCCATCCTCGACGAGTACCGGAGCGTCCGTGAAGAGGCGCTCTGGGAGCACCTGGCCTACTTCCTCGAGCGCATCATCCCTGTCGCCGAGGAGGTCGGCGTCCGCATGGGCATGCACCCGGACGACCCGCCCCGGCCGATCTTCGGCCTGCCGCGCATCGTCAAGAACCGCGACGACCTGATGCGCCTCGTGAAGATCGTCGACTCGCCGGCCAACGGCATCACGCTGTGCTCGGGCTCGCTGGGCGCCGACCTGTGCAACAACATCGTGTCGCTCGTCCATGAGTTCGGCGGCATGGGCCGTATTCCGTTCGGCCACCTGCGCAACGTGGCGGTCCAGGAGGACGGCACCTTCTTCGAGTCGGCCCACCTCTCCTGTGACGGCTCGCTCGATATGGCCGCCATCGTGAAGGCGTACCACGACGTCGGCTTCGACGGTTACGTGCGCCCGGACCACGGCCGCATGATCTGGGGCGAGACCGGCAAACCGGGCTATGGCCTCTACGACCGCGCGCTGGGCCTCGTCTACCTCAACGGTCTGTGGGAGGCGACGCGCAAGCTCGCGCCCAGGCCGGCCAGCAAGCCGACCACCCCCGCGTGAGCGGGTGAGCCAGAGCTCCGATCAGCTTGTAACGCACGGGAATGAAGAGATTTGAACCACAGAGGCACAGAGGCACAGAGGCACAACAACCAAAACTCTGTGCCCTCTGTGCCCTCTGTGCCCTCTGTGCCCTCTGTGGTTCATTTTCTCGGGGTTTCAACCTGTTTGGTGTCCTCGGCGAGCGGCCGTCCGCGGTGAGCGCGGACCGCGACTCTGGATCTTTCCTCCGGTGATGCCACCCTCGCGAACGCTCCGGCCTCGAGCCTGGTGATCGAGCGAAGGGCGCGTGGTAGCGTCGCCGCAGGGGTCAGCGATGCTGCGACAGAGATCGAGCGTGTTCGGGGTGACAGCGCTGCTCACCGCGCTGATCGCGTGTGGTGAGGGCTCGGGCGCCGGCGCGGCCGGCGACGGTGGCGCCGGTCAGACCGCAGCGACAGGCGCTGACGCCACGGGCGCTGGCGCCACCGACGCTGGCGCCACGGGCGGTGATCCTCCCGCGAGCGCCGGGGGCGGCGGCGCTGCTGCTGGCGGCGGGCCCGGAGGGGGCGCGGCCGGCGCCGGGGTCGGCTCCGGCGCCGGGGGGAGCGGGGGCGCGGCGCCGGGCGCGCCCGCGGGCTTCATCCTCGGCGCGGACATCTCGTGGGTGCAGGAGCGCGAGGCCAGAGGCAAGGTGTTCCGCGACGTCGACCCGGTGACGGGGCAGCTCGTCGAGAAGGACATCCTCGAGATCCTGAAGGCGCATGGGTTCAACTGGATCCGCCTGCGCCTGTTCAACGACCCCACGGCGATCTACGCCGACCCGGCCGTCGACGACGACCCGTACTCGCGCGAGGGCTTCTGCGGCCTCGCGCGCACGATCGAGATGGCGCAGCGCGTGAAGCGGGCGAACATGGGCTTGCTGCTCGACCTTCACTACAGCGACGTGTGGGCCGACCCCGACGATCAACACAAGCCCGTCGCCTGGACGGAGCTCGAGGGCGAGGCGCTGGCGAGCGCCGTGCGCGAGTTCACGCGCGACACGATCGAGCAGCTGAGCGCCGCCGGGGCGCGCCCGGACATGGTCCAGATCGGCAACGAGATCCCGCAAGGGTTGCTGTGGCCCGACGGCTTCGTCACGGGGCGCGCGTTCGAGGGGCTCGGCTCGCTCCTGAAGGCCGGCATCCAGGGCGTGAAGGACGTCGACGACGCGATCACGATCATGCTCCACCTCGACCGCTGCAACGACAACGCGGCAACGCGCTGGTGGGTCGATGGCGTGGTCGGGCAAGGCGTCGAGTTCGATGTGCTCGGTCAGTCCTGTTACACCGAGTACCAGGGGCCGCCTTCGGAGTGGCGGGAAAACTTCGATGACCTCGTGACGCGCTACCCGGCCCTGAAGTTCGTGGTGGCGGAATATTCGTGGGAGAAGCGCGCCGCCAACGACCTGATGTTCAACATCCCGGACCGGCGCGGGCTCGGCACCTTCATCTGGGAGCCGACCGAGTACCACGAGCGCATCTTCGAGGCCGACGGCGACATCATCGAGGCCATGATCGCCCCCTACGACCAGATGAAGGTCGACTACAAGGATTTCTAGCCGTCCAGTGAGCGGACGAGCTCCGGGGCAGCGCGACCCGCGCGCCACCCCCTCACGCCCGGTTGCGGCGTCACCGATCCTGTGGGCGGTGGTGTGCTGGCAGCTCTCTTGATACGTGACCGTTTCCTCTGCACTTCACTTTTTCACGGGAGCGCGGCGTGCACGCGCGGCAGCATCCGTGAGCGAGGATTGTTCCGGTATCCACGGCACGGTCGGACAATGGGGCTGATAAAAGCTGCCGGACACATACGCGATCAAAAGTGGACATGGCCGTGATCAAAAACGTGTTGCCCGGGAATCTTGGGGGTTCGAACCACTCGAGCGTCCGAGTGCACAGGCTTCCCCGGATTCACTTATTCATCTCTGGGAGAAATCTGCGGCTCGGCCGGTCTGATCATGGAGGATCTTAATGAGCATCGCTCGCTTGCTTGGCTACTTCTCGGCTTCCTTCGCGTGCTGCCTGCTCGCCTGTACCGTCGAGCCTCTCGAGGACGAGCACGGCGACTCTCTGGACTCCGCGCTGAACAGCGCTGACTCCACGATGTCGGCGGAGCTGGTGCTCCAGTCGCAGTGGGGGAGCGGGTACTGCGCGAACGTGACGATCAAGAACACGAGCACCGCCCGGACCACCAGCTGGGGCGTGACGGTCGGGCTCAACGGCTCGACGGTGAGCAACTCGTGGAACGCGCGCCTCGCCTCGTCGGGCGGGCAGTTCACCGCGACCAATGAGTCGTACAACGGCGGGCTGAACGCGGGCGCGTCGACGGCGTTCGGCTTCTGTGCGAACGGCAGCGGCAGGCCGACGCTCGTCTCGGTCAACGGCAGCGGCGGCACGGGTACCGGCGCTTCCTCGAGCAGCTCCAGCTCCAGCACGAGCAGCAGCTCCAGCACGACCAGCAGCTCCAGCTCCAGCAGCTCCAGCTCCTCGTCGAGCAGCGGCGCCGGCGG
This sequence comes from Sorangium sp. So ce321, assembly GCF_051530195.1. Lineage (NCBI taxonomy): Bacteria > Pseudomonadati > Myxococcota > Polyangiales > Polyangiaceae > Sorangium > Sorangium sp. So ce321. The sequence goes on from NZ_CP150329.1 coordinate 4,889,217, forward strand.
TGCGGGCGGCTCCGGCGGCGCGGGCGGCGCGGGCGGCTCCGGCGGCGCGGGCGGCGCGGGCGGCTCCGGCGGCTCCGGCGGCTCCGGCGGTGGGGGCGGCGGCACCGGCGCGAAGTTCGTGGGCAACATCACGACCAACGGCGCCGTGCGCGACGGCTTCTCGCGCTACTGGAACCAGATCACGCCGGAGAACGAGGGCAAGTGGGGCTCCGTCGAGAGCTCCCGCGGCTCGAAGAACTGGGCAGCGCTCGACCGGATCTACAACTACGCGAAGTCGAACAACGTCATCTTCAAGCAGCACGTCTTCGTGTGGGGTGCCCAGCAGCCCAGCTGGCTCTCGGGCCTCTCCGGGGCGGACCAGCAGGCGGCCGTCAAGGACTGGATGCGGTCGTTCTGCGCGCGCTACCCCGACACGAAGTACATCGACGTCGTCAACGAGCCGCCGCCCCACACCACGCCTTCCTACAAGAACGGCATCGGCGGCGACGGCGCCAGCGGCTACGACTGGATCGTCAACTCCTTCAAGTGGGCGCGCGAGTACTGCCCGAACGCGGTCCTCATCCTCAACGACTACAACAACATCGAGTACGAGGGCGAGCACCAGAACTTCATGAAGATCGCGCGGGCGGTGATCAACGCGGGCGCCCCTGTCGACGCGCTCGGCGCGCAGGCCCATGACGCCTACAGGATCAACACCACCACCGTGAAGGGGTACGTCGACAAGCTCGCCTCCCTGGGCAAGCCCGTCTACATCACCGAGTACGACATCGGCATCGCCGACGACAACCAGCAGAAGCGGGTGATGGAGGAGCAGTTCACGATGTTCTGGAACCACCCCTCGGTCAAAGGCATCACGCTCTGGGGTTACATCGTCGGCGCCACCTGGAGGGACAACACCGGCCTCCAGCAGTCGAGCGGCGCCATGCGGCCGGCCATGACCTGGCTCATGGACTTCCTCGACCGCGGATAGGCCGCTCCGCCGGCACCGCTCCGCCGCGCCGCCCTTCAGGCTCCTGCCGCCTCGTACGTCGAGCGCCAGAAGTCCACGAAGGCCGGCGGCGCGGTGGGCGAGTCCATCAGGCGCTGGGTCATCAGCACGCCGATCACGCCTGTCTCCAGATCCCAGTAGCAGGAAGTCCCATAGCCGCCGTCCCAGCCGAGGCCGCGCGGTTCGCCCGGCTTCGACCTGGTGACCACGGAGAGCGCATAGCCCCAGCCGCGGCTGTCCCAGAAGCCGGGGCTGAAGGGCGAGATGGCCTTCTGATCCGGGGTGATGTGGTCTGTGGTCATGAGCTCGACCGAGCGTTCGGAGAGGAGCCGTTTCCCCCCGTGCGCGCCCCTGTTCAGCATCATCCTGGCGAACGCGAGGACGTCGTCGGCCGTCGAGACGAGGCCCCCGGAGGCCGACGGGAACCCGGGCGCGCGGCTGAACCGGCTCCCGGGACCGGCAGGATCGAAGATCGCGAGCTGCCCTGTCCCGGGGGCCCGCACGTAACAGGCGGGCAGGCGATGGAGCTCGTCCGCCGGCACGCTGAAGCCGGTGTCCTTCATCCCGAGCGGCTCGAAGAGCCTTTCGCGCAGGAAGGTCTCCAGCGGCTGGCCCGAGGCCCTGGAGAGCAGCGCGCCGAGCACGGTCAGGGCCGTGTCGTACATCCACGCTTCGCCCGGGTGGCGCATCAGCGGCAGCGAGCCAAGGCCCTTGAGCCAGGCATCGGGGCTCGGCGCGTCCGGGAGCTGCGGCCCGACCGACACGCCCTCCTCCCTCATGGCCTGGACGATGGGGTAGTCGCCCGGCGCCATGATCGCGCCGATACCCATGCGCAGGGTGAGGAGGTCGCTGACGAGGATCGGGCGCCGCGCCGGCTCGGTGTCGTCCACGGGGCCATCCAGGGCCTTCAGGACCCTGCGGTTCGCGAGCTCCGGTAGCAGGGAGTCCACCGGCTCATCGAGCCGGAGCGTCCCGTCCTCGACCAGCATCATGGTCGCCGCGCCGGCGATCGGCTTGGTGAGCGAGGCGATCCGGAAGATCGTGTCGCGCTGCACCGGCCCGGCGTCGCCGAAGGCCATCTTGCCGATCGCCTCGGCGTGCGTCGCGCCGCCCCGGCTGACCACCGTGACGACGCCGGGCAGATCGCCCCGCTGCACGTGCGCGGCCATCGCCGCGCGCATCCGCCCCAGCCCCGCCTCGGAGAACCCGCTCTCGCCCATCGCCTGCTCCTCCTCTGCTCCGGGGCGACACGCGCCCCCGATCCCTGTGGCCACCAGCGCAGCGATCCCCGCCAGCGCCCGGCGGCGATCGACGCGCAGCAACGTCGCGCCCGCTCCGTCACCCCGCATACCGCGCCTGGTCACGTACTGATACCGTTCACGAACCAGTTTCGTTTAGCAACCAGTTGCAGGGTAGAACCACTGGTGCGAAAGTGCAACCAGTTTTCGGAGAGCCGCTGGATGAGCGCCACGCACCGATCGGGCTGTCCGATCAATCTCTCGCTCGAGGTGTTCGGGGACCGCTGGAGCCTGATCGTCCTGCGGGACATGATGTTCGGCGGTCGCCGCCACTTCCGTGAGCTGCTCACGCGGTCGGAGGAGGGGATCTCCTCGAACATCCTCGCGGATCGCCTGAAGTCGCTGCAGGAGTCGGGGATGATCACGAAGGCCGACGACCCCACGCACAAGCAGAAGGCGGTCTACAGCCTGACGGAGAGGGCGATCGAGCTGGTCCCGCTCTTCGCGCACCTGGGCGCGTGGGGTCGCCGGCACCTGCCGGCCAGCGAGGAGCTCAGCATCCGCGCGCAGCTCCTGGAGGAGGGCGGCCCGGCGCTGTGGGACCGGTTCATGGCCGAGCTGCGCGAGGCCCACCTCGGCATGCCCGCGAGCCGCGAGGGGCCGACGGTCGCCGAGCAGCTGCAGGCGGCCTACGCGGAGGTCTGCGCGCGCCGGGCGTCGCGGGCGTCGCGGACGTCGCGGGCGGCGCGGGATCGATGACGGCGCGGCGGCGATGACGGCGCGCCCTCCTGAACGGAACGCAGGGCGCCGGGCACAGAGGGGCATGACAACGACGACCCCTGGAACCGCCGCGCCATGCGCGGCGCGGCGCGATGGTTTTGACGATCGCGCGCAGCGTGCGGCGCCGGCCGGCGTCGCGCGCCGCCGCTCGCCGATGGTCTGCGCGGTTGCGCTCGTGGCGGCGTCGAGCGCGTGCACGACGACGACCGGGCCGGCGACGGAGCCTGCGGAGCGCGGAGCCCTGGTCTCTGCCACGCCGGTGGCGGCGATGGATGCCGATCAGGTCTCCGAGTACCTGGAGGCGTTCGGGCTCGACGCGTCGCAGGTGCGCTTCGGCATCGAGGCCCACCAGATCGTGTACCGGACGATCGACACGGAAGGCGCGCCGACCACGGCGAGCGGCCTGGTGGCGCTGCCCGTCAACGACGAGGGCGAGCTGCGCGCTGTCGCCTGGCTGCACGGCACCACGGTGTACCGGCGCGACGTGGCCTCGGTGAGCGCGGAGAGCTCCGATCGGGCGGCGGCGTTCCTCTTCGCGGCCGCCGGCTACGCGACGGCGGCGCCGGACTACCTCGGCCTCGGGCTCGGCCCCGGCTTTCATCCCTACGACGACGCGGCGTCAGAGGTGACAGCGTCCGTGGACGCGCTGCGCGCGACGCGGGCCCTCGTCGAGCGGAGCGCGCGGGGGCTCGACCAGCGCGTGCTGATCAGCGGGTTCTCGCAGGGCGGCAACGCGGCGATGGCCCTCGGCCGCGCGCTGGAGGGAGGCGAAGGCGCCGAGCTGAGCGTCGGCGCCCTCGCGCCGATCAGCGCGCCCTACCACGTGAGCGGCACGCTCGAGACCGCCGTGACGAGCGGGATCGAGCACGTCGCGCCCTACGTGGCCTACTTGACGATCGCGTGGCACCGGGTCCACCACCTCTACGACGCGCCGAGCGACGCGTTCCGCGCCCCCTACGACGAGACCGTGGAGGGGCTCTTCGATGGCCACCACACCGGCGAGCAGATCTTCGATGCGCTGCCCGCGACGCTCGAGGAGCTGTTCACGCCGCAGTTCCTGGAGACCCTGCGACACCCGACGGGCACGCTGCTCGAGGCGCTCCAGGAGGCCGACAGCACGTGCGACTGGCGCCCCGACGTGCCCGTGCACCTCTACGCGTCGACCGGGGATCGCGACGTCCCGATCGCGAACGCGCAGTACTGCAAGGAGCTGCTCGAAGCGCAGGGGGCCGAGACCGAGCTGGTCGACTTCGGCGAGGTGGACCACGGGACGTCCGTCGCCCTGAGCTTGCCGCAGGTGATCGAACAGTTCGCCGCGATCACCGACTGACCGGCCAGTTGGCCCTGGAACATGATTGCCACGTAACACGTGAGGCGACGAGGCGCTGCTCGTAGCGAGTCGTGGGAACTGGACCTCCAGAGCTGGACCCCCGATCGAACGGGAGGGCAGCGCTCGGCGGGTTGTCAGATGGACCGGCGCGGGTACCATGACGTTCATGGAGTCGCACATTTCCGCAGCTGACGCCGCCCAGATGTTCCCCGACGTGATCGAGCGCGTTCGCTCGCAGGGGGAGGTGTTCGTCGTCGAGCGGGAAGGTGAGCCGGTCTGCCGGATCGAGCCGATTGCCCCCGCACGGCGCACGGTGCGGGATCTCGTTCGGTTGCTACAATCCGCGCCGCCTCCGGATGACGCCTACCTCGATGCCGTCGAGGAGATCGCGCAGAACCAGCCGATGCTGCCGGAGACGCCATGGGAGCGCTGATATCGACTCCAGCGTGCTCATCGCGGCCGAGCGAGGAAAGCTCGATCTCGAGCAGGTGCTCCGTGATCACGGGGATGAACCAGTGGCCATCGCGACGATCACCGCGTCGGAGCTCCTACATGGGGTTCACCGAGCGGTCGAGGCTTCTCAACGCGCCCGACGAGAGGCGTTTGTCGAGCGGCTGCTCGCCCACTTGTCCTTGATTCCGTTCGACCTCGTGGTTGCGCGCGTGCACGCCCGCCTCTCCGCTGAGCTCGCGGCGAGGGGATCGCCCGTTGGCGCGCATGATCTGCTGATCGCGACGGCCCTTGCTGTGGGGTATGACGTGGCGACCCGAGACGATCGCAGCTTTCCGAGAATTCCAGGGCTGACGGTGCTTCATTGGTGATCGAGCGTCTGCCCCGACACGGCTGACGCGCCGTACCGGCCGCGGAGCTCCCGAAGCAAACGTCGGACGGACCTATCGCTGCTCGGGCCGCCGACGCCGGGCGAGCGCTCCGTTCATCGTCGTCGAACAGCTCTTGTCGAGCAGCTGTCATGACATGGGCCCGAGGAACGCCGGTATTCATGCGCATGTCCACGAAGGAAGTTCCTCTCTCGAGGGCGGAACGTCCATGCTTGCCTCGCCACCCGCGCGGTGTCGTCGGCCGCAGTGCGTCCCGGGGTGACGCGCCCGCGAGCACGCACCTTGCCATGGAGTCGCGGGAGGCGCGGAGCACCGCCGCGCGCGCCCGTTGCGACGCGCGGCGAGGGACGCGCTGCCCACGGGGCGAGGAACCTGATGTCCAGCCTGAGCACGGAGAGCACACCCCGGGAGCGCCTCGATCGCGCCATCAGCGTCCTCGGCCGGGTGCGGATGTACTGGCGCGGGGCCGCCGCGATGATCGCGGTCGGGCTCTCGATCTCTCTCGCCCTGGCGCTCGTCACCAAGCGGGTGTGGCGGAGCGAGGCCACCATCCTCTACCGCGAGACCATCCAGACCGGCCGCGACCCGCAGAGCAGCACCGCGCGCGCGGCGCGCCTCGGGCCGAAGCTCAAGGACACGCTCACCGCGCGCGGGACGCTCGCCGGCGTCATCGAGGCGTTCGGGCTTTACCCGGAGAAGACCGCCCGCTCGATGGTCGAGGCCGTCGAGGAGATCAAGAACCACGTGGGCTTCCGCGCGCAGAGCAGCGACACGTACGTGATCTCCTTCACCCACGACGACCCGCGCGTCGCGCAGCAGGTCGCCGCCCGGCTCACGCAGATCCTCGTCGACGATTACCGCCGCGACAGCCTCGGCACGGCCACGATGACCCGCGACTTCCTGCGGCGGGAGCTCGCCGAGGCGAGCGCGAAGGTCGAGGAGGCGAGCCGCGCGCTGGCGACGTTCCTCGCCAGGAACCCGCAGTTCCAGTGGGGGCTCAACGACTCGCCCTACGCGCCCGCGCCCCAGCCGCTCGGCCCGCCCGGCGCCCCCGCGCCCGCGGCCGCCCGGATCGCACCCGCGCTGCCGGCTCGTCCGGTCGACCCGCAGCTCGCGGCGCTCGAGCGGCAGCTCGCCCGGGTGGAGGCGCTGCTCGGGGTCGCGCGGTCGCCCGCGGCAGCGCCGGGGCAGCCGCTGCCCCCGAGCGTCGTCGAGGCGCAGCGGGCCCGCGACGCGGCGGCCGCGGCGGTCGCGGCCGCCGAGGCGGCGCTCGCCGAGAAGCTCACGACAGTGACCCCGCTCCACCCGGACGCCATCACCGCGAAGCGCCGCGCCGAGGCGGCCAGGAGCCAGCTCGCGGCCGCCGAGAGCGCGCTCGGGCTGGTGCGCGCGGGGCTCACCGAGGTGCCGCGCGACGAGGCGCGCGCGCTCACGCCGGCGCGGCGGGCGGCGCTCGAGGCGGAGCGGAGCGCGCTGCTCCGGCAGATCGCGGGCCTGCGCGCGCGCGGTGGCGGCGGCGTCAGGGCGGCGGCGGGCGGCGAGGCGCGGCGCGCTCCGGCGGGGGACGCGGCGGGGGGCGACCAGAGCGGGCGCGCGCCGGCGGGGGGCGACCAGGGCGCCGAGGAGCGCGTCATCGAGCTCGAGACGGAGTGGCACCGGCTCCGCCTCGATCTCGAGCGGGCGCGCGAGTACCTGAAGACCGTGCAGGCGAACGAGCGCGCCGCGGACCTGTCCGCCGATGCCGCCGAGAACAAGAGCGAGACAGAGCTCGACATCCTCGACCCCGCCTACCTGCCGAGCCGGCCCGATCGCGGCCGGGGGCGCGTCTTCTTCGCGGGCGCCGCGGTGACGTTCTTCTTCGCGCTCGGCGTGGCCGGGACCCGCGTGCTGCTCAACGACACGGTGTACGACGGCGGCGACATCGACGCGCTCGGCGGCCCGTCCCTGCTGGCCGCGATGCCGGAGCTCCCGGCGTGCCCGCCGCTCCGCGAGCGGCCGATCGTGCCGGCGTACGGCGCGGAGGTGGCCAGCGCGCCGGCGTACGGAGCGGGGGCGGCCGGCGAGGCCGCATACGACGCGGAAGCGGCCAGCGCGCCGGCGTACGGCGCAGCGCCGGCCAGCGCGCCGGCGCATGGCGCGGAGGTGGCCAGCGAGGCCGAATACGGCCCGGAGGTGGCCAGCGCGCCGGCGCATGGCGGGGAGGTGGCCGGCGAGGCCGCATACGACGTAAGGCCGGCCAGCGCGCCGGCGGAGCCGGACGCCGCGCCGCCCGACCTTGCCCTGGAGGGAGCGCTCCCGGACGACCTGGATCTCGACGACGCCGACGTCCTCCCCGAGGCGTCGTGGAGCGCGCCCGCTGCGTCGCTCGCCTGCGTGGGCGCGCGCCACCTCGCGTACGCCGGCAGCGCGGCGTTCGGCGAGCCCGAGGTGGAGATCCTCGGCGCCGACGTCGACCCCGAGGGGTACGGGGTCTTCGAGCTGCTCAGGGGCGCGCCCGCGCCGGCGCTCGCGGCGCTCCGCGTCCTGCGGCACCGGCTCGATCAGCGGCGGGGCGGCGAGCCGCTCGCCGTCGCGGTGGTGAGCCCCGGCCGGGCCGAGGGCAAGACAGCGCTCGCCGCCCGCCTCGCGATGACGCTCGCCGAGGCCGAGCGCGCGCGCGTCCTGCTCGTCGAGGGCCACCTCGCGCGCCCGCGGGTCGCGGCGCTCCTCGGGCTCCGGCTGCCGGCGTACGCGGGCTTCTCGGAGCAGCTCCGGCGGCGGATGGCCGGCCAGGCGCGCCCCCTCGGCGTCATCGCCGTCAGCCCGTCGCTCTCGGTGCTCGCGGAGCCGTCGCTCGAGGCGTGCTACCCCGCGGCGCTCCACTCGGTCCACTTCGAGGCCGCGCTGCGCACGCTCCGCCGCCACTACGACTACGTGGTGATCGACGGCCCGCCGGTCCTCGGCTCGGGCGACGCGAACGTCATCGAGGACGCCTCCGACGGCATCCTCCTCGTCGCGCGCGCCTCGCTGACCCGCGCTTCGTCGCTCACGAGGGCCGCCGAGCAGCTCGGCGAGCGCCGCATCCTCGGCGTGGTCCTGAACGACGTCTCGCCGAGGCCGGTCGCGAGGAAGCGGATCGCGGCGGAAGAGCAGACGGCGTAACGCGGCAGAGTATATTCACCACGGCTGCCCCTTCGTTCGTGCCTGCGCAGAGGGGCCGCCGGAGACCAGACGCGCCCCAGTATTTCCCGGAGGTCCGGCGCGCATGAGCGGGCGCGGCAGTGTTCGCTCTGGGCGCGCCGGCTGCCCGGGCCTTCAGCTCTTCCCGGGCAGGAACGTCCCGTGGAAGGTCTGCGGCGACGCATGGGGCAGGTGGACCCGCGCGAGCGGCCCGTCGTCGAGGTGCGCCGCGTCCCAGACGTGGACCGCGCTCTTCCTGGCCTTCACGTCGGTGACCAGGGCGAGCACGTGGCCGTCCCCCTCGGGAGCGCCGGGCGAACGCGGCACGAAGACCGGCTCCGAGGGGAGCTCGTGGCGCTCGAGGTGCGCCCGGGTGATCGCGCCCGAGCCGACGTCGACGCGCGCGATGGCGTTCCCTTGCGGATCATCGGCCGGCCCCTCCGCGGCGAGGAAGACGACGCCGTGCCGCTCCCCCTCGACCCGCGGGTCGCAGCGCGGGAACTCGCCGCGGACGCCGCCGAGGTCCTCCGCGAGGAGCTGCTCGCGCGCGGCGCGCACGCGGTGGCGCACGAGGACGCCGCCCTCGACCGAGGAGAGCTCGGGCCGGTCCGGGTCCTTGCCGATGGCGCCGAGCGTGCCGAGCCCGGAGTAGCGGACGAGGTCGACGACGAGGTCGTCGCCGTCGTCGTAGGCGTTCGCGAAGTGCCACTGGAAAAAGGTGTCGACGCGGAAGCGGCGCACGCGGGAGACGTCGTCGATGTCGACCACGATCACCTCCGTGCCCCGGCGGGGCTCGAAGCGCACCCAGGAGTCGAAGCCTCCCCAGTGCAGGAGCGCGCGCGCCACCCGGATGACCGCGGGTGAGACGAAGAAAACGAGGTGCCGCCGGGTGGCGCAGAAGTCGTGGAGCATCACCGGCGCCGGAAGCGGCACCGCGCCGAGCGCGCGCGCGCGCCCCTCGTCATCGACCGCGTAGAGGTCGAGCTGGGGCGCGCGGCCGTACCGGACGCCGAAGTTGTAGCTGGTCTTCCGGGCAGCGACGCGGTGCGGGTGGGCCGAGAAGGTGGGGCCGAGCACGCCGCCGAGATCGCTCTCGCCCAGGGTGTCGAGGGTCGCCGGATCGAGCTCCGTCGGCCTGGCGCTCTCCACGAGCGCGAACAGACGGCCGCCGGCGACGAAGGGGCTCGTGTTCGCGACGTTCTTGCGATCCTTGCCCCGCAGGGCGCGGAGCACGCGCGTGGGCCAGGACAGCGTCGAGCCGTAGAGGCGCCGGCCAGCCGCGAGCTCCTCGACGAGGCCGCGGCTGCGCACCAGGCGGTGCGCGCCCTCCGCCCGGCCGCCCGAGAGCCGCACGGCGAGCATGCCCCCGTCCGCCTGGAAGGGGTGCGGCACGCGGACGCCGAAGAGGGTGGCGCGGGCCGGGCCCACGCGAAACAGCGTGCCCTCGAGGCCATCGGGCAGCGCTCCCTCGACCGCGAGCGGCGTGAAGCCGTACTCGGCCTCGAGGTCGGCCAGGTGGTCGAAGGCGCGCGCCGCGCGCGCGGCCTCCGGGGAAGCGCGGCCCGCGCCGGCGAAGGCAGCGTCGAGGGCGGCGTCGGGGACGGGGGGGGCGGACAGGGCGATGGACATGGGACCTCCGGTGGGGCGGATGTAATCATCGATTACATCGCGTTCGGATCATGTAATCATCGATCACATGAGCGCAAGCTGAATCGTGCGGGGCGGCGTCGCCGGGCGTCAGGGGCCCTCCGCCCCGCGGTTGTTCGCGTCGGAGCGGCGATCTCCTTCCTGCTTGACGCCGCCGTCCGTCCCCCGGAAAGCGCGGCATGCCTCCGGGTCGAAAGCGCGCCGAGGAGCCGCCTGTGAAGAAGAGGGCGACCGCCGCCGCGAAGCCGCCTGTGAAGCCGCCCGTGAAGAAGAGGGCGACCGCCGCCGCGAAGCCGCCTGCCGGGCGGGCGCCCTCGAAGCGGGCGGCGCGCGGCTATCACCATGGCGACCTCAAGCGGGCCCTCGTGGACGCGGGGCTGGCGCTCCTCGAGGAGAGCGGCATCGACGCCGTGCGGGTGCGGGAGGCGGCGCGGCGGGTCGGCGTCTCTCCGGGCGCGCCGTTCCGCCATTTCCCCTCGCGCGAGGACTTCCTGCGCGAGGTCGCCCTCGCCGGGATCGAGCGGTTAGAGATCGCCTCGGCGGCGGAGGTCGCGGCGGCGACCTCGCCGCTGCTGCGCTTCCGCGCGCTCGGGCTCGCGTCGGTCCGGTTCGCCCTGGAGCACCCCGCGCTGTTCGAGCTCCTGAAGGGCCCTGCCTTTCGCGGCGACCCGGAGGGCGCGCGCGCGCTCCTGGCCGCCCAGGACGAGGCGCAGGCGCGGCTGCGGAGGATGATCGAGGAGGCGCGGGAGCACGGCGAGCTGCGCCCCACCGACCCCATCGTCACGGAGGTCGCGGGCCGCGCGATGGTCTACGGGCTCGCGCGCATGTTCCTCGACGGGCAGCTGCCGCGCGAGGGCGCGATGGAGCTCACCGAGGCCGTCTTCGACGTGCTCGGCGAGGGGCTGACGCAGGCGCCGGCCGGCTCGAGCTCGACCAGGTTGGGTTAGCGCGGAGTCAGAGCGCCGGCGGTTCGAGCGCAACCAGGTTGGGTTCGAGCGCAACCAGGTTGGGTTCGAGCGCAACCAGGTTGGGTTGGAACGCTGAGGAATCCCCTCATTCTGCAGCCATCTCAGCGGGGAAATTGAACAGGGAGGCGGGGAGGCAGGGAATGTTTGAAGATTTCCCTCCCCGTCTCCCCGCCTCCCTGTGAATTTTCCGAACAGGTCAGAACGTGATCTTGATGGCGTCCGCCGACCTGTTCGCCGACCCGTGATGCACGACCTCGATGTTGTTTCCGTCGGGATCCAGCACGAACGCCGCATAGTACCCGGGATGATACGGGCGCTCGCCGGGGGCGCCGTTGTCCTTGCCGCCGGCCGCGATCGCGGCGGCGTGGAAGCGCTCGACCGTCGCGCGGTCGTTCGCCTGGAAGGCAAGGTGCGTCCGGCCGGTGAGCGCGCCCGCGGCGGCCTGTGAGCTCACGCTCGATACGAAGAGCTCGTCGGCCCAGAAGTAATCGTCGGCCTCGCCGCCTATCGAGATGCCGATCGCGTCGAAGACGGCCCGGTAGAACTTCTTGCTCGCGGCGAGGTCCGCCACGACGAGCTGGAGGTGATCGATGAGACGCCCGCGGTAGAGCTGTTGTGTTTCCATGCCTCTGGATACTCCACACGATCCGTGGCGCACGGCAGGCCCGAACGAGGCGACCTCCCGCGCGCGTCCGTTGAACTGGGCGCCGGCGCCCCACAGCGGGCGCCGGCGACGCGCGCTCGGGCCCTCAGCCGAGCTTGAAGTTGATCGACTTCGGCCGCGTCAGGTGGAGGAACCCGAGCGCCGAGAGCGTCGCGCCCTTGCCGCTGTTCTTCGCGCCCGTCCACGGGAGCGCCGGATCGAGCGTGTCGCACTGGTTCATGTAGACCGTGCCCACGTCGAGCTCGGCCGCGAGCCGCGCCGCGCGCTCCCTGTCGCGCGTCCACACCGACGCCGTGAGCCCGAGATCGCTGTCGTTCATCAGCGCGAGCGCCTCCTCGTCGGACGAGACGGGCACGATCGGCAGCACCGGCCCGAACGACTCGATGCGCATCACGTCGAGATCCGGCGCCGTGTCCACGAGGAGCGTCGGCTCGAAGAAGCGCCCGCGGCCGTCGACCTGGACCGCCCGCCCGCCGCAGAGCGCCCGCGCCCCCCGCGAGAGCGCCTGCTTCACCTGCGCCTCCAGGAACGCCGGCGCGTTGGGCTGCGCCATCGGACCCATGTTCGTACCCTCGGCGGTCGGATCACCGAGGACGTACTTCTTCATGAGCTCCAGCGCTGCCTCCACGAACCTCGGATAGAGATCACGGTGGACATACGCGCGCTCGACCGCACAGCAGCTCTGTCCGGCGTTGTAGCAAGCGCCGTCGACGATCCCGTCCACCGCCTTCTCGAGGTCCGCGTCGGCTGCCACATAGGCGCCGTCCTTGCCGCCGAGCTCCAGGCCGGCGTCGACGGCCACCTTCTTCGACGTGGCCGCATAGATCCGGCGTCCGCCTTCGACGGAACCGGTGAATCCCACGAAGTTGACCCGCGGGTCCGAGGCGATGCGCTCGGACGTGGGGTGGTCGCAGTGGAAGGCCTGGACGACGCCGGGCGGCGCGCCGGCCTCGGCGAAGGCCGCGGCGAAGTGCTCCCCGCAGAGCGGCGAGCGGGGCGAGTGCTTCAGCAGCACGACGTTGCCCGAGAGCACCGCCGGGATGACCACGTTCACGGCGGTGAGGAGCGGATAGTTCCAGGCGGGGAGGTTGAAGACCACACCGAGCGGGGCGCGGACGATGCGCCGCTCCTGCCCCGGGAGCTCCGGGAGGACCGCGTCGGCGAGCGAGCTCTCCGCGATCGAGATCATGTGCCGGGCCCGCTTCGCCATGCCCGCGACCTCGTTGCGGGACTGGCGCAGCGGCTTGCCCACCATGCGGGTGATGTCGGCGGCGATCGACGCCGCGCTGGCCTCGATGCGCTCGACCGCGCGCTGGCACAGGGCGGCGCGCTCGGCGAGTGGGGTGCGCGCGAAGCTCCGCGCGGCGGCGGTCGCGGCGTCGAGGAGCCGGTTGACCTCGGCCTCATCAGCGAGGGGCCGGCGGACGGCTTCGTCGAGGGTATAGGGGTTGTCGATCACCAGGTCGGCCATGGCCGGGGAGATTAACTCAGTTCCCTGGAGGGCCAAGCGTCGTCTAGACTCTGGGCGAATGCGCGCCATCGCGGCAGGTCTATCGGACGTCGGCAGGGAGCGGGTCCACAACGAGGACCGATACATCCTGCTCCCCGAGTTCAACGTCTACGTCGTCGCGGATGGCATGGGCGGCCACGAGGCCGGCGAGGTCGCGAGCCGGATCGCCGCGAGCGCCATCGCCGGCTACTTCCGCGAGGCGAACGGCAAGCGCCGCAAGGCGTCCACGGGCGACCGGCTGCGCGCCGCCGTGACGTACGCGAACGCGCGGATCTTCGCGCACGCCGACGATTCCCGGTACTACCGCGGGATGGGGACGACGGTCGTCGCGGCGGCGTTCGCGCCGCGAGAGCGGAAGTTCTACGTCGCGCACGCCGGCGACAGCCGCTGCTACCTGCTGCGCAAGGGCGGCTTCGCGCAGCTGACCCGCGACCACTCGCTCATCGCCGACGCGCTCCTCGAGCGGCCCGACCTCACCGAGAGCGATCTCGCGTACCTGCCCCGCAACGTGATCACGCGCGCGCTCGGCATCGGCCCGAGCGTCGACGTCGACCTGCGCGCCGAGCGCGTCGAGCCCGGCGACGTCTTCCTCCTCTGCTCCGACGGCCTCCACGGGCTCGTCGACGATCGCGAGATCGCGCGCATCATCGAGGACAACGCCGCGCTCGACGACGCGTGCGGCAAGCTCATCGACTGCGCCAACGAGAATGGTGGCCGCGACAACATCACCGCCGTCCTCATCCGGATCGAGGAGACCGCATCGGCGTCGTGGACCCCGCGCCAGGGCGCGAAGAGCCGCAGCGCGCGGTAGCATCCGGAGACGCTCGGAGGGGTCGGGGCGCGCGCCGCGTCAACGCGTGATCGGCGCGCGACCGCGTCCTCGCCGTGCGCAGTCGAATCGAAGAGAACGAGGTCATCGAATGCGAACCACGTGGATCGGGATGGGGCTCATGGTCGGCGCGCTGCTCGCCTGGGGCTGCGGCGGCGAGTCGGCGCTCGGCGAGGCGTGCGAGGAGGAGGGCGCGGACGGCGAGTGCGAGGACGGGTCGGTCTGCGGCAAGCCCGACGACACCGCGGCGCTCCAGTGTCTCAAGACGTGCGTCGAGCAGACGGACTGCCCCGCGGACCAGGAGTGCAACGGCATCTCCGGCTCGGACATCAAGGGCTGCAGGCCGAAGTAGGCGCGACGGCGCGGCGGCGCGGCGGCGGTGCGGGGCGCGGTGCTCGGCCCCGCCGCGCGGCGCGCTCAGAGCACGCCGGCGCCGCCGTCGAGGCACGCCCGCGCCGCGCTCAGAGCACGCCGGCGCCGCCGTCGAGGCACGCCGGCGCTGCGCTCAGAGGACGCCGGCGAGCGCGCGGTCGAGCAGGCCGTCCATCACCTCGAACAGCTGACGGTTGCCGTCCTGGGAGTAGCCCGCCAGCTTCTCTTCGCAGGCGGGGATGGCCTTCACGAAGTCGGCGATCACGGCCGGGTCGTCCAGCGAGTCGGCGCCGCGGCCGAACCCCTCGCGCTCGAGGTAGCGGGCGTTGAGCACCTGCTCGAACTGGCGGCCGAGGGGGACGGCGAGCATCGGCTTGCGCAGGTAGACCGCCTCGCCCATGAGCGTGAACCCCCCGCCGGCGATGACGGCGCGGCAGGAGGCGAGGTCGTCGATGAAGCCCGCCTCGCTGAAGGGGCGGTAGCGCAGGTTCCCCTCGACCTGCTCCTCGGTGATGTTCCGGCGCATCCCGTAGATGCGGCACTCGAGACCGGTCCTGGCGAGCGTCGCCGAGAGCGCGTCGTTCCCCTCGGCGGTCTGGTAGACGAGCAGGTGCTCTCCGGGGCGACGGTTCGCGGCGATGATCTCCGGGCGGAGGATGGGCGGCACCAGCGTCGTGTCCTGCTTGCGGACCGGGGGGCGGAAGAACGTGGCGATCACGTAGTGGTTGCAGAACGGCAGCTTGCTCTTCACGAACGCGCGCGTGAGCTGGAAGCCCGCCTCGTGGCCCGCGACGATCTCCGGGTCGTGGGTGCACCGGTTGATGATCTGCATGTTGTCGACCGAGAGGATCGGCAGCCGGTGGAGCTTGGCGTAGAGGTAAGTCCACGACTCGAAGTCGCTGACGGTGAGCTCGGGGCGAAAGTCCTTGATGAGCTCGAAGTACGCGGCGATGTTCTTCGGCGTGCCCGTCGCGCCGGAGAGCACGTTGGACCAGAGCGTCTTGCCGCGCCGCACGCGGTTCTCCTCGTAGATCATGTGGAGGCCGTGGATGCGGTTCACCCCCGCGAAGCGCTTCGACAGGAAATCCGTCGCCCGGCCCGACGCCATGATCTCGAGCTCGTGGCCCTGCGCGAGCAGGTGTTCGATCACGACGCGCGAGCGCATGGCGTGCCCCATCCCCTCGCCGACGACGCCATAGAGGATCTTCATGACGCGCGAGTGTAGCGGGGGCTGCCCGGGGTTCGAAAGGAAACGGCGCCGCCGCGGCGCGGGCGGCGGGCCGCCGGGGCCAGCGCGGACGGCCGCGCGGCGGAGCGGGAGGCGGGCGTGACGCCGCGCCGGCGGATCTGGAGCGAGCTCTTGCCGCTCGAGGTGGTGCGGGCGCCGCGGACGCTCGCGCTCTTGCGGCGGTACGCGCTGGAGCTCGCGATCGCGGTGCGGCCCGAGACGGCGGCGGGGCTGCCGGAACTCGCGGCGGCGTGCGCGGACGCGGGCGTGGCGGTCGCGGTGTGGCCGATGATCGCGGACGAGGAAGGGCGCTGGGCGAGCGCCGGGAACGCGCCGGCGTTCGGCGCGTTCGTCGCGCGGCTGCTCGACGCGCTCGACGGCCGGGGCCTCGCCGCGGCGGAGGTCGTCTTCGATCTCGAGCCGCCCATCCAGGAGGTGCGCCGCGCGCTCGCGGGGGGGCGCGGCGCGCTCGAGCTGCTCGGCGGCCGGCGCGCGGGAGCGCGGGGTGGCGCGCGGTGGCGGGACGCGGAGCGCGCGTACGTCGAGATGGCGATGGCGCTCCACGCGCGCGGGGTCGCGACCTCGGCCGCGATCGTGCCGCTCGTCCTGGCCGACGGGCCGGCCGGCGGCTGGGAGCGGATCCTCGGGACGCCCGTGTCGGCGCCGCCATGGGGGCGGGTCGGCGCGATGCTCTACACCTCGCTGTTCGAGGGCTACTCGCGCGGCGCGCTCGGCCGGGACGACGCGCTCGCGCTGCTCGCGTGGGCGTGCCGCGCCGCCGCGAGGCAATTCGGTCCGAGGGCGGGCGTCTCGCTGGGCGCGGTGGGGAAGGGCGCGCTCGGCGACGAGCCGGTCTACCGGTCGGTCGACGAGCTCCGCGAGGATGTCGCTGTCGCGGCGGCGGCCGGGGTCGCGGACCTGGCGCTGTTCGACCTCGGCGGGGTGCTGGCGCGGCCGCCGGCCGAGGCCTGGCTGGAGGCGTTCGTGGCGCCGCCGCTCGAGCCGCGCCTGCCCCCGGCGACGCTGCGGGCGCGCGGCGCGGTCGCGGCCGCAGCGGTCCTCGGGCTGGCGGTGGGGCTCGCGCATCGGCTCGGCTAGCGTCGCCTCGCGAGCAACTGCCCGGTGTCAGGCAGCCGTGCCCGAGCACAGGTATTCAGTTCACGATGGGAAAGTCTCGCGTGGCCGGGCACTGGCCAAAGACCTCGTGATAGAACTCATAGTCGGCGGTCGAGTCCCCGGCCCGCGACGTGCATATCCGCGCATCGGTATAGGCGCAGCGCTGGCCGTCATGGGACACCATGCTGTGACTTCTCGAGCCCCCGCCGGGCACATCCCAGTAGCCCTCGCGAACGCCGAAGCCCATCCCGGTACCCGCGTTGTAGCCCTTGAAGGTGTCCGCCACGCAGCCGACCGGCAGGCACGTGTAGTGGTCGATGTCCTTGCAGTCCTTGTCGAAAACGCCGCCGTCATGTATGTGATAGTCGCCCGTCTGCGACACCACGGTTTCGTCCATGTCGCGGATGTTCGCGCCCAGCCAGGTGTATAGCTTGGTACCCGCGGACAGCGAACCGGGATTATCGGCATCGTAGCCGAGCGTGGAGTAGGAGACCGGGTGGACGCACTGGCCCCAGCTATCGGTCTCGATGCACAGGGACTTGGCGGTCTCGAGCTCCTGCTTGGCGGCATTGTAATTGCTCGTGGGCTGCCCGTAGGCCTGGAGCAGCGCGGTGCGCCGCTCGAGCTCGGCGTCGATCACGTTCCAGCGGCGGAGCTGGGCAAGGGAGTTTCGATAGTCGGCAAATATATCGAAGTAGGCGTGGTCCAGGAGCTGGGTGGGATGATCGTAGTGACGCGCGTGCTGCCTGATGGCCGCGTAGTTGCCCGGCGCGAGCCCGCTGATGAAGGCGTTCAGCGTCGTGTTGAAGTTGTCGCGGTTGACCGCGCCGACGAGCGGGCCGCCGACATTGAAGACTTTGACGGCGACGTTGAGCTGCTCCAGCAAGGTGCGGGTCTCCTCCGAGACCGAGGCCGAGCCGTTGAGGCCGATGATGCTCGTCAGCGCTGCCTTGAGGCTGGCCGCCTTTTGCGAGCGCTCGGTGGCGTTGTAGGACTTGCTGTCGAACGAGAAGGTCATGTACAGCGTCGCGCCCAGATCGGCTGCGTAGATGTATTTGTCGCCGCACGCCTCGCGGAACGCCCTCCTGGCATTGGCGTTGTACGGGACCAGCATGCTCGCCGCGAAATCCGGCTTCAGCGGGTTCAGCGGCGTATTCAGGGTCCAGTGCTCCGCGTCGCGCCGCCACCGGACCACGATCAGCTCGTGATACTCGTCCATCACGCTCTCGGTGAAGCGCTTCTTGCCGGCCGAGATCTCCCCAGAGTAGCCCTCGTAATCGAAGCTGAGCCCGGCCTCGGTGCTGACATCCATGGCCTGGTAAAGCTGGCTTATGGTCTCGACCCGGGTGATGTCCAATGTGGTGGAGTTGGTGGTGCTGGCAACGACGTCGAGGCCGGGTTGCTCGGTGTCGATGCAAATGCCGGCGTAGGTGTCTTCTAGCAGATTGAAGCCTTGCCCGAGGTGGAAGTCGCTCGAGCCGGTGATGATGCGAGCGCCCGGGCTGGGCGATGGTCCGCCGCGCGCGAACTCACCGCGGATGCCGGGGCGTCTCGCCCGGTACGCGGCGTTCGTTTGATCCTGCGTGGAGAGGAATGGATACTGACCATATAGATCCATGACCGGCCGGGTGTTGACCACCAGCTTGGTGCCGGTTCGGTACGCGCTGCAACCTGCCGAGGAGCAAGCGCGGACGCGGTACGAATAAACGGCCGGCGTCTTGTTGGTGAGGGATAAACTGCGCCCAGACCCCTCGTAGACGGACTGCCATGACGAGCCGTTCCGCTGCTCCTGGACATGGTAGGACACGGGCAGCCCGTCGCCGGAGCTGGTGCTCCAGCTCACCGCGTAGGAGGGGCTGGTGCTGTACGTACCGTAAGCAATGCTGCTCGGAAGCCTGGGCGGCGAGGGCGGCGGCGGCGGCGGTGGCAGCGGCTCACCGCAGGGCGCCGCAGCGGCGTCGCGCCCGTCGCTGTCGCGTGACGCGGACAGGGCCGAGGCCGGGCAGTCGGGAATGGGCCTGATGTGATGCTGGGTCGAGCCGACCTGCTCCTGGTCCTCGCTGTCCTCCGCCCAGGGCTGGTCGTCGAGCGCACAAGCCCCTGCTGAAAGAGGTAAGAATAGGAGCAACATCAATCCGGGTCTGATCATGGCGGCTATTCCTGTCTGCGGTTCGCTTGTGGGTTGTACGCTTTCCACCGAGGAGGGAACGCACGAGCGGCGCGCTGCCGGTGGTCGCTTGAGTGGCTCCGGGCGTGGTCCGGGGCCAGGCGAGCGCAGGCGCGACGTTCGCGGAGGCATCGTCGACATCGATCCGCCGCACGCTCGCGGCGACGTCGATGACCTGCTTATTCGAGCGGCGAACAGCCCGCTATAGTCAATCCGCTGACGGGCTGCGGGGCTGTGTCCCCCGGCGGACTGAGCAGGGCGGTGGGCTTGCGGTGTGGTACCGGCGCCCCTACCCTTTGTCGCCGCATGCGGCGGAAGCTGGACACCATCGGTGCTCTCGACGCCATCTACGCGGAAGCGGTCCGCCCCGGGGCGGACTGGCTCGCGTCCGCCGTGGACGTCCTCCGCCCCTCCCTGGATGCGGGGCTCGGGATCGCGGTGTACGAGTTCGACTTGCGGGGCGAGGGGGTGGCCATCGGATCTTCGCTGCGGATGCTGGGAGACACCGAGCTCGTCCGCTGCGTGCAGGAGACCTTCGTCAGCTCGACGAAGGGCCTGCTGGACCTCGTCTACCGCGGTGGCGCCGTCATCACGGTCAACCAGGCGCTGGGCGTGTCCGTCCGTGACCACCCTGCCATGGCACCCTTTGCCAAGCAGTTCGGCGCGGACGACTGGCTCTCGGTGCAGGCGACGGACATCAGCGGCCGAGGTGTGAAGTTCGACGCCCCGCTTCCCCGAGGTGTGCGGCTCGACCGGGCGGAGCGCCGGCGATGGTCTCTGTTGGCCCGGCACCTCGTGGCGGCGGCGCGTCTGCACCGCGGCCTGCAGACCACGAAGGCTGCGGTCCAGGGCGCGGTGAACCCGGAGAGCGGCAGGACCGACCTCACGGTCGACGGGGCAGGGCCCAGGCGGGAGCTCCTGAGCGCGGCCCGGCGAATCGCCAGGGCCCACGCCAAGGGGCTGAGCTCCGAGGAGGCGCTCTCGTTGTGGCAGGTCCTGGAATCGGCCCGCTGGTCGCTGGTGGCGACGCCCGGTCCGGGAGGAGCGCGCAGCCTGGTGGTGTACGAGAACACGCCGTTTGCGCCGGATCCACGGCGCCTCAGCCCGAGCGAGCGGATGGTCGCGCAGCTCGCCGCCATGGGCTACAGCAACAAGCTGATAGCGTACGATCTCGGGATCGGGGAGGGCTCGGTGAGCGCGCTTCTCACCAGGATTCGCCGCAAGCTGCGGGTCCGGTCGCGCGCCGAGCTCATCAACCAGGTGATCGCGCTCTCGAGCACGCCCGCGCCTCCAGAGGACGTGGCGGTCGGACGGGTCGCCGTCGTGGCCGGGCCGGAGGAGGGGTGGGAGCCGCCCGCGCAGCTCACCCGCGCGGAGGGGGAGATCGCCAGGCTCGCGGCGCTCGGCCTGTCGAACGCGGAGATCGCCGAGCGCCGGCGCATCAGCCCGCGCACCGTCGCCAACCAGCTCGCGTCCACCTACCGCAAGCTGGGCATCGGGTCCCGCGCCCAGCTGGCGCTGGCCAGGCAGCGCTGAGCCTGCCCCGGTTCAGACGAGCGCCCTCGATTGGTCGAAGGTCGTCTCGCCGGCGGGGCACGCGGAACCAGGGACGAACTTGGCGAACGCTGTACTAGCCTTCCTGCCCCGTCGAGTCTGGCTCCGCCCCCTCGTCCAACGCTTCAACGCCGCCGAGATTGCCTTGCCGTGGCTCGGCGGGCGCCACGTCGTGATGGGGTTCGCCGCCAGGGGCCAGCCGCTATCAGACGCACGGCCTGTGCTGCCGAGGGCTGCGGAGGTGCGTTCTGGCAGCGGCAAGGGCTATGAGGGCGTTTGGTGCTAGCCGGCGCGGTCGTCGTCGCCCGCGCCGCCGCGCGTACCTCGTCGCGCACGAGCCGTCGATCGCGCGGTCACTAGCGAAAACTGGGCCGGGTCGTGCTCGGAGGGTCGGACCGAGGCGGACCAGGCGTGGGCCGTCGGGCGCAGAACCGAATACGAGGTGCGCCGGTGGTACCGCCGTTCGGCCTCGGGCGCCGCGTGGCCGCGGAGAGCGCTGCCGTCCAGACGCACTTCCCCTCGCGATGAAATTTCCCAACGACGACGGCAACTTCGGTAAGCTGCGCTCCACAATCGCGGTGGAGTACGCGATCGTGCTATGCGTAGCAGATGCTCGTACACCGCCTGAAATTCTCTTCTTCCGCCGTCCTCGCGTGTGTGGTGCTGCTCGTCGCAGCGTGCAGTGAGGGCGCCGACTCGCCGGGCACGACGACGGGGACCACGAGCGGCAGCGGGACAGCGTCGGGTAGCGGCGGCTCGCCCGGCAGTTCCGGCTCGAGCGCAACCAGCGGGGGCGCGGCCGGCGGGGGCGCCGGCGGAGCGGGCTCGGGTGGCATGGGCGGCGTATCCGACGGTGGCGGAGGTACCGCGGGCGACGGAGGCGCAGGGGGCAGCGCTGGCGCGGGCGGCGGCCCGGCATTCCAGCCCTGCCCGGCGAGCGGCCCCTGTAAGATCATGCCCTTCGGCGATTCAATCACGCAGGGTTTCAACGTCGCCGGCGGCTACCGCGCCCCGCTGTTCCACCTCGCGCTCGAAGCGAACCGCGACATCACCTTCGTCGGTTCCGCCAGTGATTACAGCGTGCCCATGGTGGACGGAGTGACGTTCCCGAGGAACCACGAGGGTCACGGCGGCTGGACGATCGAGGGCAACAACGGCATCGCGCAGCTCGTGGGCACCAGCATTCCGAATTACCAGCCCAACATCATTACGTTGATGATCGGAACGAACGACATCAACGGTAACATCAACCTTGCGGACGCACCGAATCGCCTGGGCAAGCTGCTCGACTCGATTTTTATGCGTGATCCGAACATCCTCGTGGTGCTCGCGCAGATCGTGCCGACGAGAACGGATGCCACGAACAACGCCATCATGGCCTACAACGCGGCCATGCCCGACCTGGTTTCGACGCGCGTCAGCAAGGGGCAGCACATCGTGCTGGTGGACATGTACACAGCGTTCACCGACGACACGAACTACAGGCAGACCCTCCTCGGCGACAATCTCCACCCGAACCAGGCAGGGTATAACCGCATGGCCGATGTTTGGTTCGAGGCGTTGAGTCCGTACCTCCGCTGAAATCGAAAGGCGAACGCCACCAACGCTCGAGCAGATTCGCGGCGCACGCCGTTCGAGCCGAAATTGAGGAGCTCGCGGCGTAACCCCGGTTATTGGTTCGCCCCGGCGCAATCACCTCGCCTGGTATCGAAAACGAATGGCAGCACGACGCGGCTTCCGCTCGGCGAGCCGACCGATGTTCCAGCACGCTGTCCCAGCGTCCACGCGGCGGCCACCGCACTGGAAAAGCACCGTTCTGCGCCGCAAGGCGCCCGGTGACGCAGGCGCGTCGGCGTCGCGAGCAGCAGGCTCAACGTTCGGCCCAGGCTTGCTCACCCCTTCGGTGCCACCGGCAGCCCGAGCAGCCGACCGATTGCTTCGTGAACGACGCGGGCCGCCACCTCGTCCCCGAGTGCGACCGCGCGGGTGAGCGTCTCGGCGAGCGAGGCGACCACGACGGCACGAGACGACGTGTTGGCCGGCGCCAGCTCCCGAAGCCCAAGGCCCGGGTTGGGTCCATGCCCTCTGAAGGGGTGCGATCCGTCGTCACGCCTCCCTGAAATGCCGGCGGATTCCACGAATCGCGACGGTTCGGCACCGCAAATTCGTCCTTGGGCGACGCGGTGCTAGCCGTGATGCGACTTGCCCTGGCCGCGGTAGCGCTTCCAGTGATGTCGCTTGTTCTTGTTCTTCGGCCTGCTGTTGCTGGAGAGGCCGATTGACGTCTTCTTCGTCGGCGAGGCCATGGGTCCTCCATGGCGCCAGGACGGAGCGAGCGAAAGGGGGACCGGCGGCGATCGCGGCGAGCCGCTCCCTGGATGCCGCCAGCGATGTGCGATGAGCGAGCTCGCCTGGCGCGCGAGCTCACCCGGACGCCCGGCGCGTCAGCGCATGAGATGGAGTTGCTGGCAGAGGCCTGCCGTCCGGTCATGGCGATTCGCCGGCCGGCCATGCTCGAGGAACGATAGATCTCCTTCCGTCTCGATCAGGTCGCTCGAGGGCCTCGATCTCAATCACCTCGAGCGCCATGCGCGGTCGTTTTTGTCGGCTGGCTGAAGATTTGGCAGCGCACGGGAACCGGCCATCGTCGGCAGCGCGCGCAGCGTGGAATGTTGCACCGCGCGAGGGTCGGTGCGCATGCGCGATGTGCGTCCTCTCTGCCACCCTGCGCAGCGCAAATGTCTTGAGGTGTGTCAGCGATCAAGGATGATTCTTCCGGTGAGCGCATTGACGATCGTCGCGCAGCGTGTGATAGGTGGGTGCGTTCGAACAGCTTGGCTTGTGACATTGACTTGAATGTACGGAGGTGCCTGTGAATCGAAGCAAGCCGTGGGTCCTTCACGCGACCTCGGGGGTGTCCACGACGGCCGCGTGGGCCCGGAAGGCGATGGCGCTCGGCCTGGCGCTCGCAGCGGCGGCGTGCTCCCCCGGGAACACGGGGGACGCAGGGGCCAGCGTGGATGGCGGCGACCGGGGCGATGCGCTCACGGAGAGCGGCGCCTCGGGGACGGGCGGCGCGCTCGCAACCGGGGGAGCCCCGGAGACGACCGGCGCCGGGGCCAGCGGCCCGGGGAGCACCGCGGGTAGCGGCGGCGGAGCGCCGGGAGAGGGCGGCGGCGGAGCGCCGGGAGCGGGCGGCGGCGGAGCGCCGGGAGCGGGCGGCGGCCCGGGCAGCGGCGGATCGGACGGGACGCCCGACGCCTGCAGCAGGGCCGCCGCCTGCGGCTCGCACAAGTGGGCGTGCTGGCCGATGCCCAATCCGGCGGGCAGCGGGCTCCCCAACGCCGCGAGCTATACCGATGTCGGTGGCGGCGTGGTGCACGACAACGTCACGTGCCTCGACTGGCAGCAGAGCCCTCCCTCCGAGTCGTACACCTGGGAGCAGGCGATCAGCTATTGCGACAACCTGACGCTCGGCGGGCACTCCGACTGGCGCCTGCCCACGCGGATTGAGATGACGTCGATCGTGGACTTCACCCGCAGCCCGGCCATCGACAGGGACGCGTTTCCGGGGGCGCGAGGGGGCTTCCACAAGACGTCGTCCGACTGGATCCTCACGATCCGGCAGGCAGGCGCCGGCGCCGGGCGCGATTACGCCTGGGCCTTCAACATGAGCGACGGGATCGTCAGCAACGCCTACTCCAAGGCGACGGCGGCGAGCCTGCGCTGCGTCCGCGGCAACGGCGAGGGGGAGGCGCCGAGCAGCCCGGCCGTGGCGCCGCCCGACCAGTACACCGTCGTGTCGCCCGGAGAGGTGATGGATAATTACACCGGGCTGGTCTGGCAGCAGGGCTATTCGCCGGCCACGATGAGCTGGGACGACGCGGCGAGCTACTGCGCGACGCTCGACCTCAACGATCGCGCCTGGCGCCTGCCGAGCATCCGGGAGCTCGCGACGCTCGTCGATGAAGCCCAGGTGGCGCCGTCGATCAACCGGGCGATGTTCCCCGACACGCAGTACGGCGCCCGCAGCAACGACTGGTACTGGGGCTCCCACGAGGCGGTGAGGAACGCGCCGGCGGCCTGGGCGCTCAACTTCGACGATGGCTTCACCGGGTTCAACGCCGGGGCGAGCGGCAAGTGGAACTACTTCACCTCGGCGTGGGTGAAGTGCGTGCGCTGAGCGCCCGCTCGCGGCCCCGCGCGCCGCGAGCGGGCGGGGCGCCCGCTCCTCGTTTCGGTGGCGCGCCGCTGCCCGCGTCGGATAGCGTGCCCGGGTGAGCCCGAACGTGCTGCCGGCGCGCCCTCGCCTCGCCGACCACGTGCTCGCGCGGCGCCACCTCGTCGGCGACGAGGAGCGCGTCATCCTGCACGACCTCCGCTCCGGACAGCTGCTCCAGCTCGGCCCGCGGGAGTGGGTCCTGCTCTCCGCGGCCGACGGGACGCGCGATATCGAGGGCATCGTGATCGCCGCCGCCCGCGAGGGCGCGCCCGCGCGCGTGCCCGCGGCCGAGGCGTTCTTCGCGCAGCTGCACGCCGCGGGGCTGCTCGTGGCGGAGGACGCCGGCGAGGAAGCGTCGCCCTGGGCGCCCTCGGGGCCGGCGGGGCCCACCTCGCCCGTGGATCCCGCTTCGCCCTCGCCCTCGCCCTCGCCCACTACGCCCACCACGCCCGCGCTCGACCCGGGGGAGGGCGATCCGCGCGAGCGCCCGCTGGAGGTGCTCCCCGATTTCAGCCTGCACTGCGACGGCAGCGGGAGCTGCTGCCGCATCTACGCCTCGATCCTCTTCGACCCCGAGGAGGCCGCGCGGGCGCGGGCGCTGCGGCCCGAGGTGCTGGGCGGCGGCGCGCGCCACGAGCGGGCCTTCACGCCGGAGCGCGGGACGTGGCCGTGCGCCGCCTCCGTGGTGGCGATGCGGGACGGCCGGTGCGCCTACCTGGAGGGCGAGGGGAGCGAGGCGCGCTGCTCGCTCCACGCGATCGGCGGGCCCGAGGCCAAGCCGCTCGGGTGCCGCACCTTCCCGACGAGCTTCATCGACGACGGCGAGTCGATCCGCGTCTCCGTCGCCGCGGAGTGCGCCTGCGTGCTGGCCAGCGTGGGCCGCCCCGGCGGCGCGCCGCTGATCGACCCGCGGCTGCGGGCGCGGCGCGACCTCGACGAGCGCATCGACGTCGCGCGGCTGCCGGACCGCGCGGAGGTGGCGCCCGGCGCGACGGCGCCCCGGGCCGAGCTCGTCGCGTGGTCGCGTCGCCTCGCCGCGGCGGCGCCGCCGCCAGACGTCGCCGCGGGCCTCTCCTCGCTCGCCGCCGCGGTCGAGGCCGAGGGGCTCACCGGCGGCGCGATCGCGCGCTTCGAGCGGCCCGACCCGCTGGCGCCGGCGGCGCTCGCGCCGTGGCTCGCGGCGCTCCACGCGCGCGCGGCGCGGCGGGCGCGCGAGGACGCCGCCTGGAGGAGCGAGCGGGACCTCGCCCGGAAGGCCACGCAGTGGATCGCCGCCGCCACCTTCGCGCTGGCCGAGCCCGACCTGCTCGCCGCGCTGCTGCTGTCGCCGGCGCCCGCCCCCGACCGGGAGCGCTTCTACCTCCGCGCGGCGCTGCACGGCCACCGCCTGCTCGGGGCGCTGCCGCTCTCGCTCGCGCTGCGCGACCGCGCGGCGCGGCTCGTCGTGGCCCGGGCGCTGCCGCTCGTCTGCGCCGAGGCGGGCGCGGCCGACCCGGCCTGCGCCGAGCCGATCGCGCTCGTCGAGGCGGCGCTGCGCGGCCACGGCCTCGACGCCTACGCCGCCGACGTGGCGCGGGCGTCGTGACCGCGCCAGCCGGAGAGACATCCGCCCCGATCTTGCCGATAATGCGCCCGCGATGGACCAGCCCCCGCTCGACAACAGGACGGACTTCGCCGCGCACCCGCAGCTCCTCGTCGATCGGGACGGCGAGAAGCTGGTCACCATCGTCAAGGCGAGCTTCGAGCTCCAGGAGGACGGCGGCTTCGAGCTCGCGCCGCCCGAGCGCACGCGCGGGGTCCGCCTCGCCGATCTGCCGTGGGAAAAGGAGAAGCCCGAGAGCATCGCCTACCCCGCGGACATCTGCCTGTTCAAGCCGGCCACCGACGTGATCTTCGTGGCGAGGGCGTACGCGCCGAGCGGCAAGGCGGTGCCCTCCTTCGACGTGCGCGTCGAGGTCGGCCCGCTCAGGAAGTCGCTGGTGGTGTTCGGCAGGCGGCTCTGGGTGGACAAGGGCGCCGGCCTCACCGCGCCGGGGCCGATCGAGCAGATCGACATGCGCTACGACCACGCCTGGGGCGGCACGGACGACGAGGACCCCGCGGCGCTCCTCGAGGAGCCGCGCAACCCCATCGGCACGGGCGTCACGCGCGCGCCGGCGTCGCTCACCCACAAGCCGACGCCGAGCATCGAGGACCCCGCGTACCCGATCCGCAGCGCGAAGACAGCGCCGCCGCCCGCGGGGATCGGGGCCATCGGCCGGCACTGGGAGCCGCGCCGCAGGTACGCCGGGACCTACGATCAGACGTGGCAGGAGCTCCGCGCGCCGCTCTTGCCCGAGGACTTCGACCACCGCTTCAACCTCTGCGCCTCGCCCGGCCTGATCGCGGAGCCGCCGCTCGCCGGCGGCGAGCCGGTGCGGACGCTCAACCTCACGCCCGAGGGGGCGCTCAGCTTCGAGCTCCCGAGGGCGCAGGTGGAGATCGAGTTCCACGTGAAGGATCGCGAGCCGGTCGCGTTCGCGCCGCACCTCGACACGGTGCTGGTCGACCTCTACGCCACCGGCCCGGAGAAGCCGGTGGCCGTCGAGATGGTCTGGCGCGCGCACGTCAAGGCGCCCCGGCGGATGCGGGACGCGCGCGTCATCGTGCGCGAGCGGGGGCTCGCGTGAGGCCGCTCGCCGCCCTGGTGGCCGCGGGCGCGGTCACGCCGATCGGGCTGCGCTCGATCGACACCGCCTTCTCGCACCGCGCCGCGGCGGCGGCGATGCGCGAGGCGCCGCTCGTGGACGGGCAGGGGGAGCCGGTCACGATGTGCTTCCTCCCCACGCTCGATCCGCTCGTCACCGGCGCCGAGCGCGCCGCCCTGCTCGGGGCCCGCGCGCTCGGCGAGGCGCTCGAGAAGCTCGGCCCCGCGGCGCGGGCGCTGCGGGTGCAGATGACCCTGTGCCTGGACGAGCACCTCGGGCAGCGGCAGCCGGGGGGCGAGGTCCCGGCGCAGCGGCTCGCCGCCGAGCTCGCGGCGCGCGCGCAGGCGTACGCGCCGGAGATCGCGCTCAAGGTCGCGACGCGGGGCGCGGCCGGGGCGGGGCTCATGCTGCCGGAGCTGTGCGACGCGCTCGCGCGCGGCGCGATCGACGCGGCGGTGCTCGGCGGCGTGCACACCGACTACGACCCGGCGCGCATCGCCGCGCTCGACGCCGCGGGCCGGATCTTCCGGCCGGACAACCTCGACGCGCTCATCCCTGGCGAGTGCGCGGCCTTCGTGGTGCTGATGCGCCCGGACGTCGCGCGCCGCGCCCAGCTCCGCGAGCAGGGGCAGATCGTCGGCCTCGCCTCCGGGCACGAGCGGGCCCGCCCGGACAACGACGAGTCGGCGTTCCAGGCGTCGGGCCTCACCGCCGCGCTCCGCTCCGCGCTCGCGCCGCTGTCCGAGCGCGGGCTGCGCGCCGGCTGGGTGCTCACCGATCTCACCTTCGAGACCTTCCGCCATTTCGAGCTCCAGGCCGCCGCGACGCGCACGCAGCACCTCTTCTGCGACCCGCAGCAGGTCGAGAGCCCCGCCCAGCGGATAGGCCACCTCGGCGCGGCGGCCATACCGCTGCACCTCTGCATCGCAGCGGAGGCGTTCACGCGCGGGTTCGCGCCGCACCCGTGCGCGGTCTCCCTCGCGGGGAGCGACGGCGGGGAGCGCGCGGTGGTGGTGGTCGCGGCGCCGGGGTGAGGGCGAGGGCGGCGGGGGGGCGCGGGCTGGGAGTCGTCGAGACGGAAGACAGCAGGCGTCGCTGCGGGATGCCCGCTGATCGTGCAGCTCCTGTGCGCAGGTGTGCAGGCGATCCATGAAACCATGATTTGCGGAGGGCTGTGCCGCTCAGTTCAGTGCAGCGCTTCATGCTCCGGCGCCACCAGTTCCGGCTGGCATAGACGACGCAATGGTTGAATTACTTCTTCCTTCCACGCGGTGCGAACACGCTTCTCCAAGTCGTCGTGCAGATCCTCTCGGTTCGGATCCTCAAACCATGAGTTGAACATATCGGCAACCAGACTGCGGTAGGGTAGCCCTTGTCCGTAGAGACCCTCAGAACTGTTCCAGAGCTTGTCTGCATGGTCACTAGGTTCGAGTAGGGCAGGGCGGAACGTCTCCTCGCCTGCGCGGCGGCACGCATCAAGGAATCGACTGCGCCAGAACTCAAGCTGGCTAGTCACGCTGTCCAGCAACCCAGACGCGCCTTCAAGAGTAGGATCGGCCTTCCATTGAGCGTAAAATTCCTCGAGACCATGAAAAAACTGCTTAGAGCGTTCCCGCGCATCCATGGCAGCCCCGGCGCCAAGCCGGAAGTAGACGTTGAATGCGCTGTAGAGGCCGCGGCGGCGGGTCGATGCCCACAGGACACCATGATGGACGTCCTTTCGCATGAATCGAACGAGTTCAACGTGTGCACCTCGTGGCCGTCTCGGCAAGAACTCATGGCGCTCGGTCAAAATCGCGAGTTGATTCAGTACATGGCTCTGCGCTGCAACGGCTCGAGCTCGCTCCTCGTCCGCAAGCAGAACCGATATGTTATCGTGAATTTTTGCGATCTGTTGAACGTAAGAGTCGCGCAAGTGTCGGATTTGGTGGTTGATTGCTGTTACGAGACCACCGGGATCGTCAGCGACAGCATCGTAGAAGACGAATGGTGGTGGCGAGTCAAACCCGGCTCGGCGGAGTTGCTCGATTGCGTCGCGCTGTCTGACCTCGTAGCCATGCTCTTTCGACTCCACGCGTGCGCCATCCTCCATGGTATCCAAGGCTTGCTGGTTCTGCGGCAATACGAGCACGATGACTCGATCCCGCAGCGTTGCGGCTTCACCCACATCGCGAAGATGGCGAAGGACCTGCTGCACTACCGTATTTGGTGCATCTGGGAATCCGGAGCAAAGAATGCTGATGGTGCGTGGATCGGTTATTCTAGTTTCAATATCTGGTCGGATTGCGCTCGCGACGTCGTCGATGCCCTTGGTGTCTACGATGGTAACGTCAAATGTGGTATCGAATGGATTTCGTGGAATTAGCACATTGATTCGACGAGGCAGCGGAACATCTTCGAGTCGAGCGCGATTCACATCGCTGAACGTTCGCTTCAGCCATTCCACCTCCGAAACGCCGGTTCCATCGTGCCAAATTTCGCACCGCGTGCGTCGCGGCAAGTTCATCAAGGTGCAGAGTTCCGCGTGCAACTCCTCGCTCGAGCGGGCACCTTTCGCAAGATCGCGCAGTGGGTCGGCTGTGTTGCGCTGCCGCGGGAGGCGGGCCATGTTGCGCAGCGCGGTCTCCACCTCTCCCGGAACGCCGCGCCGCTGGTCTTCCGCTCCAGGCTTTGAGGGGGAAGGAACGAGTCCTGCGCAAAGATCGCCTACGAGCGTGTGAAGTTCCTCCTCGGTCTGAGGATCGACGATAACCCCCATTCGAGGGTTAGCAGAGGGCTTTAGTTGGACCTCGCACAAAGTTGTGCGACCTCCAGCCACTTCGAGTGCGCAGCGGTCCATGAGTCCACCTTCGCGGGGCACCGTTAGCCCAGTAATGTGGGAGATGGCAGTGGACTTGCCGATCCCAATGGTCCCGATGAACGCAACAGTGTGTTCCAGGGTCTGGAGGAATTTCCCCAGGCGCAGTAGGCCAGCGCGGTACAGATCGAGTTGTCGTCGAATAGGAGATCGTTCGTTCTCATCCGGAAACGCGCTGTCTATTTGCTTCAAGCATCGTTCTGCGCGAGTGAGCGCTTCGAGGTCCGGATGCGTGTATGGCGGTTGTGTTAAGTGAGTCCACTCGGTCCGTAGGTACTCCTTGTATTGCTTCGCCACCGGAACTCGAATCGCACTGAGGAAGGCGTTTACGTCGGAGTCGGACGGAAAAATTTCTCCCTTCTCGATCCGGGAGATTCGGCTTTGGTCAAGGCCCGACGCCCGCTGGACTTCCTTTTGGTTCAGCTTGCTCTTCTCACGCAGCATTTTGAGATCGGATCCGACACCAGACGGTAGCGAGTACGGACGCGGCATCCCTGGCCCCTTTCATCGTGAATCGATCCAGGTGTACGCATCTATGCGGTTTGTGTCAAGCATATATGCGGAACGGTTCGGTGTGGCCGGCAGCTCCCGCGATTTGGGCCTCACTTGGCACCCGCCGATCACCTCATGCGCTGGACGAGTGTAAGGATGCTAACGTTGACGGCGGCGTCAGCCGCAGGCTCGAATGGGCCGACGTTCCTCTCTCGGCCGCTCCTCGTTCGTGGCATGCCCGAGCAGACACACAATTCAAGCGAGCTGAGCGCGCTGGCCCGGAAGCTGCTGGAGCGGCTCGGGCTGCGCCGCCTTGCGGAGTGGACCGTTCCGCGCGACGAGCTGCAGCGCGAGCTCTCCGCGATGGGCTGGCCCTGCTCCGAGGCGGTGGTCCGCGCAGAGGAGAGCATGGGCGGCTTCAGCCATCCTCCGAACGGCGTCTTCGGCGTGCACGCGTCGCTGCGCTACCTGCGAGGGGAGGTGCCATGGCTGCGCGACGACCTGCAGAGCTACGGCGTGCGCGCCGACCCGAGCGACCCGTCGTCGCGGCTGCTCCCCGTGTGGCTGGTGCATGACCCGCGGCTCTGGCTCGCGCTCGACGGGCACGTCTACTACGGCAGCCACATCGACGGCCCGGAGTACCTCACGCTCGCCTTCGAGGACGTGAGCCACTACTGGGAGGTGCTCGCGCTCCTGGACGGCTTCGTCGTGGCGTTCATGCGCCCATTGGCGATGCCTCGCCCGCGCCTGGAGGCGTCGACCTTCGCGGGCGAGGCGATCGCGCGCGAACTGGGGCTCGTCCCCTTCGCGCCCGCTTCGCGCGGCGCCACCCGGGCGTGGTCCGGGCCGGGCATCCACGTCGTGGAGCTCGATATCCCGGGCTTCAAGTGCGGCACCGACGTGGTCTCCGACACGACCGAGGGGATCGTCCTCGCCGCCGCGCAGGCCCTCGACGGCGGTGCCACGGCGCGCATCACGAGCCCGGAGGCGCTGGACGCCGAGCTCCTGGCAGCGCTTCCGACCCCCTCCCGCGAGGAGCTCATGACGAGCCATGTGTACGTCTGGGGAAAGCACGCGGACTACGAGGACGACCGCTACCGACGTCGCCACCGCGGGTCGTAGTCCCGCGTCGACTGGGCTCGCCTTAGCTCCCGCGTAGACGGAGCCCGAGCAGACCCTGTCCGTCGCGCGATCCCGGGCACCCGCCCTGAGCTCCGCAAGATTCCCACGCCCCTGTCCTCGCGTCGGCCCCGCGTCGCGGCCCGGCGATGGGGCTTGGCACCGCCCGCCGATCGCCTACCATGGCTCCAATGCCCGCCTCCTTCGCCACCTTCTCCCTCGAGGGCGACAAGCTCCCCGCGGACATCGTCGTCGCCGGGTTCGAGGCCGTCGAGGGCATCTCCACCCCGTACGCGGTCGAGGTGCGCTTCTCGACCTTCGACGCCGCCTTCCGGGTCGAGGACTGCCTGCGCAGCCGCCTCTGCCTGCGGGTCGTCGATAGCAACGGCGCGCAGCGGCTGTACGACGGCATCGTCGACCGCGCCGGCTTCGCGCGCGTCGTGGGCGAGGCCCGCCAGTTCGACGTCCGCCTGCGGCCGGCGCTCGCGGCCCTCGCGCACCGCGAGGGGTGCCGCATCTTCCAGGAGAAGACCATCGTCCAGGTGGCGCAGACGATCTTCGAGGAGGCGGGCTTCGGCGACAAGGTGGAGTGGCGGATAGCGAAGGAATACGAGCCGCGCGAGTTCATCGTCCAGTACCGCGAGTCGCACCTCAACTTCGTCTCACGCCTGCTCGAGGACAACGGCCTCTTCTATTACTTCCGGCACGAGGTCTCCGGCCACACGATGATCATCACCGACGACCCCGCCTCGTTCGAGGTGGAGGAGGGGGCGCCGGTGCTCTTCCGCATGGCGCAGGGCGGCCTCCCCGGCGCCCTGCCGCTCGCCAACTTCACGAGGACGCGCGCCCTACGCACGAGCAGCGTCCAGCTGCGCGACTTCGATTTCGAGAAGCCCGCCGTGAAGCCCGAGTCCTCGCTGCCCCGCAAGGAGGCGATGGCGCTGCCCTATTTCGAGTACCCGAGCGGCTTCACCAAGGGGAGCGTGGGCGCGCGCCTCGCCGACGCCCGCATGCGCGAGCTCGCCGCCGACGCCGACGTGTGCCAGGGCCAGAGCCGCGCGGCGGGCCTCAAGGTCGGCGAGCCGTTCGCCGTCGAGGGCGCGGCCGAGCCGTGCCTGAACGGCGAGTTCGTCGTCACCCACCTCGTCTCGCGCGGCAACCAGACGCTCACGGGGGGAGAGACGAACTACGACGTCGAGAACCACTTCCGCGGCATCCCCAAGGGCGCGCCCTTCGCGGCCGAGCGCCGCGCGCGCAGGCCGCGCATCCGCGGTATCCAGACGGCGGTCGTCACGGGGTCGAGCACCCAGGAGCAGGCGATCCACGTCGACAAGTACGGCCGCATCAAGGTGCGCTTCTTCTGGGACCGGCAGGGCCAGCAGGACCACACCTCGAGCTGCTGGCTGCGCGTCTCGCAGCTCGCCATGGGCGGCTCGATGATCCTCCCCCGCGTCGGCTGGGAGGTCTCCGTCGCCTTCCTCGACGGCGACCCGGACCGTCCGCTCGCCCTCGGGCGCACCTACAACGCCGAGAAGACGCCGCCGCAGTCGCTCCCCGCCGCCAAGGCGTCCGGCTCGCTGAAGAGCATGTCGTCGCCGGGCGCGGGCGGCCACAACGAGATCGGGATGTCCGACAGCTCGGGGAGCCAGGGCTTCGGCGTCCACGCCCAGAAGGACCTCAACGTCACCGTCAAGAACGACAGGGTCGACGAGGTCGCGGTCAACGAGGAGAACCACATCAGCGTGAACGGCTCCCGCTCGGTCAAGGTCGACGAGTCGATCACCGTGTCGGGCAATCAATCGCTCGACGTCGGCGCGGTGCTCTCGCACAAGATCACGGGCAACCAATCCATCTCGGTCGGCGGCAACGACACGAGCAACGCGATCAGCAATTACGTCGAGAAGATCACCGGCAATCGCTCGTATACGGTGAGCGGGAATCAGATCACGATATCGAACGGCATCGAGCAGTCGATCACCGGGGACATGAGCCGCAAGGTCGGCGCCGTGCACATCGCCGGCAGCCTCGCGAACATCAACGATAACGTCCTCGGCGGGATGACCGAGACCGTGGGCGCCGTGAAGGCGCAGATCATCAACGGCAGCCACGGGGAGCAGATCACCGCCAACAAGGACCAGACCTCCCTCGCGGCCGAGCTCCACCTGACGAAGGGGTCTATTTCCCAGGTGGCGACCGGCGTCACCAACCTGGTGGGCGGCCTCCATTACCAGAAGCTGAACGGCGATCTCGTCGTGCAGGCGCCGCTGATCACGCTCCTCGGCGCGGTCGGCTCGTTCAAGGGCGGCGGCAGCGAGCTCAAGCTCGGCGGCGGGCCCATCGTGATCAAGGGGGCCAAGATCGCGGTCAAGGGCGCGCTGGTGGTCAAGATGGGCGCGTCGATGAAGCTGGGATCGTGAGTCTCACGGGCGCTTGTGAGGTGAAGAGTGGCTGATCATCATATCCTCGCGATCCCCTCCGTCACCGTGGAGGGCAAGGTCTACCGGGTGCTGCGCTTCGAGCTCTCCGAGCAGCTCTCGGAGCTCACCCGCCTCGAGTGCGACCTGCTCGACGACGAAGCGGCGCTGCCGAGGCCGAAGGACGTCATCGACAAGCGCGCGGTGTTCACGCTCTCGCGCAGCGACGACACGCAGACCCGCACCTTCGCGGGCACCGTCGTACTCGCCGAGCTCCTGCCCGACAGCGACGACGTGCCCACGTTGCGGGTCCAGGTCGCGCCGGCCCTCTGGAACCTGGGGCAGCGCGCCGACTGCCGGATCTTCCAGGAGAAGAGCGCGGTCGACATCGTGAAGGAGGTGCTCGAGGGGGCGGGCGTGCCCGCGGGCCAGCAGGACTGGCGCTTGACCGAGCCGCACCCGGCGCGCGTCTACACGGTCCAGTACCGCGAGCGGGACCTCGACTTCGTCCACCGCCTCCTCGCGGAGGAGGGGATCTACTTCGCGATCCACACGAAGGACGAGGAGGACGTGCTCGTCTTCGGCGACTCGCCGACCGGCCTCGAGGACATCGAGGGGACGACCTCGCTGCCGTTCTTCCAGGACTTCGGCGTCGG
The DNA here is from genome assembly GCF_051530195.1 of Sorangium sp. So ce321. NCBI lineage: Bacteria > Pseudomonadati > Myxococcota > Polyangiales > Polyangiaceae > Sorangium > Sorangium sp. So ce321. Next base: position 4,924,053 of record NZ_CP150329.1, read on the forward strand.
CGGGTTCGCGGACCGCGTCGTCCGCCTGTCCCGCGAGGTCTCGGTGCGGAGCGACAAGGTGTTCGTCCGCGATTACAACCCCGAGAAGCCCTCGCTCAAGCTGGAGGCCTCGGCCGAGGGGAGCGATCCAGGGGACCACGCGCTCGAGATCTACGAGGTTCCCGCGCGCACCGCCGACGTGAGCGTGGCGGAGCGGCTCGCCAAGGTGCTGCTCGACGCCGTGCAGGCCGAGCGCGACGTCGTGCGCGGCGAGAGCGGCTCGCTCGCGCTGCTCCCGGGCCGGCGCTTCTCGGTCGAGGGCCACCCGTACGACCCGCTCAACCAGGAGTACCTCGTCGTGCGCTCGCGCATCGCCGGCAGCCGGCCGCGGAGCTTCGAGCTCTCCGGCAGCGCGGCCGCGGAGGACGGCGCGCGCGACCTGCGCATGAGCTGCGAGTTCTGGGGCGTGCCCACCGGCAGCACGCGCTACCGGCCGCCGCGGCGCGCCCGCGAGCAGGTCATCCCGGGCGCGCAGACGGCGATCACCACGGGGCCCTCGGGGCAGGAGATCCACACGGACGCGGGCGGCCACGTGAAGGTCTCCTTCCACTGGGATCGCTCCGGCAAGAAGGACGACACGTCGAGCCGCTGGATCCGCACGAGCCAGGTGCCGACGGGCGGCTCCATGCTGCTGCCGCGCGTCGGCTGGGAGGTCACGGTGCGCCACATCGAGGGCGACGCCGACCGGCCGTTCGTGATGGGGCGCATGTACAACGCGCTCACGCCGCCGCCCTACGCCCTGCCGAAGGAGGCCGGGAAGAGCTCCCTCCAGACGGCGACGACGCCGGGCGGAGGCAGCTCCAACGAGCTCCGGATGTCGGACGCGAAGGGCGGCGAGGAGATGTTCATCAACGCCTCGAAGGACATGTCCACCGAGGTGAAGAACAACGCGACCGAGTCGATCGGCAACAACCACACGAAGAAGATCGGCGCGGACCAGTCGACGAACGTCACGAACAGCATGACGAGCAGCGTCGGCGCCAACCAGAAGATCTCGGTCGCCGGCAACCAGGCGATGAAGGTCGAGACCTTCCACGTGGACGACATGGGCGGCAACCACACGCTCTCGATCGGCGGCAACCGCGACATGAAGGTCGGCGGCGACCACAAGCGCGACGTCACCGGCGACAGCTCGCTCACGGTCTCCGGCAACCAGATCGACCTCGTGGTCGGGTCGGTCACGGATCAGACCCTGGCCGCCTTCAAGCACGAGGTCAGCGCGGCGCTGGTCGAGCTCTCCCTGGGCCACCGCACGGTGACGGTCCAGGGCGACCGGAGCGAGACGGCCACGGGCGCGAAGGTGATCGCGGTCAAGGCAGGGCGCGGCGTCGAGGTCGGCGGCTCAATGAACGTGAAGGTCGGCGGCGCGATCGTCAACGTCGCCAACGGCGACCGGGTGGAGAGCTCGCTCGGCGCCTACACCGAGCTCGCCGGCGGCGCGCACATCGTCAAGGCGAACAACGTCGTCTTCGAGGCGACGGGCGCGCTCACGCTGGTCATGGGCGCGTCGATCGTCTCGCTGACGCCCGCGAGCGTCGCGATCCTCGGCCTGTCCGCGAAGCTCGACGGCGACGTCGCCGACACCGCCGCGCTGGTGCTCGACAACTGAGGAGGAGGCGAACGTGGCACGCGAGACGATAGCGCACTTCACGATCGAGGAGGTCCCCGCGGCCCGGGTGCTCCGCTTCGAGTCGATCCACGAGGCGGGCAGGCCCCTCGTGCTCGACGTCGAGGTGATCCTCTACGCCTTCCAGGAGCTCGACGCGATGATCGGGAAGGGGGCGGTGCTCTCCTTCGGCGCGCCCGGCGAGCCGCCGCGCGTCATCGCCGGGACCGTGGAGGCCGCGACCTCGATCGGCTCGACCGAGCTCGGCGCGCTCGGGCTGGGCGCGCGCTACGCCGTGCGCGTCGTCTCCTCGCTCGCGCTCCTCGCGCGCAGCGTCGACTCGCGCATCTTCCAGGAGATGAGCGCCAAGGACATCGTCGCGCAGGTGCTCTCGGAGCACGGCGTCGCGCGCGTCGCGTGGCGGCTCAGCGGCGACTGCCCGAAGCGCGAGTACTGCGTGCAGTACCAGGAGAGCGCGCTCGCGTTCATCTCGCGGCTCATGGAGCACGAGGGCATCTACAGCTTCGTCGAGGTGGACGACGAAGGGGAGATCCTCGTCTTCGACGACGACAGCGCCGCCGCCGGGCCGATCCAGGGCGACCCCGCGCTGCCGTTCCGGCGGCGCACCGGCCTGAGCGCGGCCGACGAGCGCGACGCGATCTACGCGATCCGCGAGCGGGAGCGGGTGCGCTCCGGCAAGTTCGTCCTCCGCGACTTCGACTTCGAGCGGCCGCAGCTCGACCTCACGGCGACCGCGGCGTCGAGCGAGCGTCCGGGGCTCGAGCGGTACGACTACCCGGGCGGCTACTTCGAGCCGAGCGAGGGGTCGCGGCTCGCGCAGATCCGGCTGGAGGAGGAGCAGGTCGAGCGGCGCACGCTCGAGATCGAGGCGGTCTGTCCGCGCCTCGCGGTCGGGCAGAAGCTCACGATCACGGACGCTGGCGAGCTCGACGGCGAGTACTTCCTCTTCGCGGTGACGCACACCTTCGTCCACGAGGAGGACGCCGAGCGCGGCGGCGGCGGCGCGGCGCGCTCCAAGGTGCGGGCGCGGCTCGTGCCTGCCGAGGTGAAGTACCGGCCGCGCCGCATCACGCCGATCCCGGTGATCGAGGGGCCGCAGACGGCGACGGTGGTGGCGCCGGCCGGCTCGCAGCCCGAGGCGATCCACACCGACGAGCACGGCCGGTGCAAGGTCAAGTTCCACTGGGACCGGAGCGACGCCGTCGACGACAAGGCCTCGTGCTGGATGCGGGTCGCGCAGCTCCAGACGTCGGGCTCGATGATGCTCCCGCGCATCGACTGGGAGGTCATCGTCGAGTTCCTCGAGGGGAACCCCGATCGCCCGATCGTCACGGGGCGCCTCTACAACGGCGTCTTCATGCCGCCTTACGCGCTGCCCGAGGGCAAGACGCGCACGGCGATGCGGACCGCGAGCACGCCGGGCGGCGGCGGCGTCAACGAGGTCCGGTTCGAGGACAAGGCGGGCGCGGAGGAGATCATGATGCACGCCCAGCACGACATGAAGACGGCCGCCGCGAACAACGCCAAGAAGAACATCGGCAACAACGAGACCACGGTGGTCGGGAACAACGCGTCGCTCGAGGTCGGGGGCAACCAGACGACGAAGATCACGAAGGGCTCCTCGAACACGGTGGGCGCGGATCAGACGATCAGCGTGGGCGGCAACCGTACGGTCGAGGTGAACGCCGTGTCGGCGCTGACGGCGAAGGGCAACGCGACGACCACGGTGGGCGGGAACCAGTTCGAGATGGACGGCAACCCGCTCGAGGCGATGCTCGCGCTGGCGGCGCAGGCGGCGGTGCAGTTCGCGAGCGTGATGGCGAACAACGCGATCTCGGCGATCCAGGGGCAGGTCGACGGCGCCATCAACCAGGTGATGGCGCCGATCAACGGGCTCACGCAGCAGGTGCAGGGGGTCGCCGGCGCGATGGGGGCGGTCGCCGGGGGCGACATGAGCCGCATGCCCGCGATGATCGCGGGCGCGTCGGGCATCCCCGGCGCGAGCCAGCTCGCGGCCTCGATGGGCGGCGGTGGAGCGGGCGGCGGCGGTGGAGCGGGCGGCGGCGGTGGAGCGGGCGGCGGCGGCGGAGCGGGCGGCGCTGCCCGCGGCGCCGGCGGCGCTGCCGGCGCCGGCGGCCCTCCGAACATGCTCGCGGCGATCGCCTCGAACGCGGCGCACAACGCGCTCGCCGGGGGGATCTTCGTCAAGCCGGAGGCGCTCGCCTCGGCGCTCGGGATGGACTCGGGGGGCGGCGGCGGCGAGTCGATGGCGAACGCCGCCGGGCCGGAGGGCAACGTCGATGGCGTCGACGCGACCGATCGCGAGAAGGGGCCCGGGCACTCGACCGCGAAGGTGGCGGGCACCCACAAGGAGGACGTGGGGTCGATGAAGGTCCTCGGCGCGATCCGGGACATCGACAACAACGTGACCGGGAAGAAGACGATCGACGTCGGCGCGGCGACGGTGCAGGTCGCCTTCGGCAGCTACTCGGAGAGCGTCACCGGCTCGAAGAACGAGAAGGCGACGGGGCTCGTGGTGCTCAGCAACGCGGGCGAGAGCGAGACGGTGACGGGCTCGCGGACGGCGATGGTGGGCGGCGCGGTCGTCGACAAGCTCAAGGGGTCTCACGTCGTGCAGGCGGTGGGGCCTGCGACGTTCATCGGGGCCTTCCACAAGGTGGAGGCGAAGGGCGCCATCATCTTCAAGTGCGGCGGCAGCGAGGTGGTGATCGACGGCGGCGGCGTCACGATCAGCTCGCCGCTCGTGGCCTTCCTGGCGCCGAAGATCCAGCTGCCGAAGAAGGTCTCGGAGGTGTGATGACGGCTCGTTTCGACGGCGGTTCCGTGCAGGCCGGCGCGCCGCCCGCGGCGGAGGAGATCGAGGCGGAGGCCGAGGCCGCGGAGGCGCCCGAGGCGCGGCGGGTGACCCTGGATGACGTGCTCGCGGAGCCGGCCGCGCCCGCCGAGCCGGCCGCGGCGCCGCTCCCGGCGCGGCAGGCGCAGCTCCTCGGCGCCGCGATGCGGACCGCGCGCGTCGCCTCGGTCATCGGAAGGACGGCGCAGATCCTCGTCCGGGGCGCGGAGGGGCCGGTCGCGGCCGAGATCGCGCCCGAGGTAGATCCCGAGGTGATCGCCGACGCGCATGCGCGCGGCGACGCCGTGCTCGTCGAGATCTGCGAGGGCGCGCTGCCGCTGATCGTCGGGGCCCTGACGACGCAGCGGCCGAAGGCGCTGCACTTCAAGGCGGACACGATCACCGTCGAGGGCGCGCAGGAGCTGCTCCTCCGCTCGGGCCGGGGCGCGATCCGCATCCGCGAGGACGGCGACATCGAGGTGGTGGGCAGCCGCATCAGCGCCGCGTCGCGGGGGCTGTTCCGGATCGTGGGGAGGCTGCTCCGTCTGAACTGACCGGGCACGCGCAGCGGGACCTGCGGCGGAGCGATGGAGCCCGGCGCCCGCGTATCCAGCGCGCCCGCGTGGGGAGCCCGGCGACCCGGGGAGGTCTCTGCTCTTCCCCCTCGTCGACATCGGATGCATCACGAGCCGCCGATGACCGCGCCCCTTCTGGCCCCCACGCTCGAGCACGCGCTGCCGGTCGATCGCGACCTCGTCCACTGTGTGACCTTCGCGCTCGCGTGGGCGGAGCTCCAGCGGCTGCTCGGCTCCGAGGACGTGCTGGTCGCGCCCACCGAGCTCTCTCGCTCGCTGAGCCGCGCCGCTCTCCTCGCCGCCGACGCCGTGGATCCAGCCGAGTCGTTCGCCAGCGCGGGCGAGGGCGGCGCGGCGCTCGACGCGATCCGCGCCGGGTTGGCGCGTCGGTTCGGCGAGGCGCAGGTACGGCTGCTGCCGCAGAGCGTGCCGGCGCACGCCCTCGTGGCGTTCGCCTTCCTGCGGGCCACGATCGCGTTCGAGCGGCCCTTCCTCCGCGATCGCGCCCAGGGGTTCGCGTTCCGGGGGTCCCGCGTGCAGTGCTTCGGCCACTGGGGCGGCGCGGGCGCAGGCGTCTATGCGGGCGCCGCGACCGTGCATCGCTACGAGTCGCCGGGCGATTTCGTCGTCGAGCTCCGCGGGCGCGGCGGCGCCTCGATCGTCGTCGCTCGCCGCGGAGGCTGGTCGACGCTCGCGGACGCGACGCACGACGCGCTCGCCGCGGTCGATCGTGGACCTGGCCGGTGGGCGCGTCTGTGGGGTCAGGCCGCGCTGCAGGATGACGATACCCTCCAGGTCCCGGTCGTGTCGCTGCGCGCCGACGCGTCCTTCGAGGGGCTCCTCGGCAGGCCGATCGTCCCTGGAGATCGCTTCCTCGTCGCCGCGTGCCAGACGCTGGAGCTCGACGTGGACGAGCGCGGCGCCCGGACCGTGTCCGAGGCGCTCGCGCTGGGCGTGAAGAGCCGTCGCCGTCGAGGGCGCGAGCTCGTGTGCGACGGGCCGTTCCTGCTCGCGCTGCGGCGCGCGGGCGCGCAGGCGCCGTACTTCGCCGCGTGGCTGCAGTCGGGCGCCGTGTTCCTCCCCGTGGAGGCCCCCTGAGCCGGAGGGCGCCGGCCTGAGAGCGTCCACGAGAAGCCGCGCCGCCGTGCTCGCGCCTCAGCGCCGCGCGCTCTGCTCGACGAGCGCCTGCCACCGCGCCTTGAGCGTCGGATTGGACTGGAAGCGCTCGTGCCACATCGTGTGGAGCGCGGCCCAGCCCTGCGGGTCGAGCCCGTAGTGGCTCCGGATCTGCTCGATGTGATTGGGATGGTCTCGCATGTCGGCGCAGATACGCGCGTACTGCGCGAACGAGATGCGCTCCACGCGGCGCTTGGTCTCCGCGTCCACGCCGGCGTCCGCCCGCGCGGCGGGCTGGGCGTGCGATGCGTTCGGGGGGGGGCCGCCCGTGGAGCTCGGCTGCTGGAACGGTAGGGCGGCCAAGATCTCGGCGAGGGGCGGCAGCGGCGCGGTCTCGTCTTTGATTGTCCGCAAGGACGCGGCCGGAGGGGCAGGGCGCGAGAAGGGAAGAGCCCTGTCAGCCGGAGGAGAAGGGGTGGGGCGCGAGAAGGGAAGAGCCTTGTCGGCCGGAGGAGAAGGGGTAGGGCGAGAGAAGGGAAGAGCCTTGTCGACCGGAGGAGGAGGGGTGGGGCGAGCGAATGGCAGCGCGTTGTCGGCCGGCGGAGAAGGGGTAGGGCGAGAGAAGGGCAAGGCCTTGTCGGCCGGAGGCACAGGGGCGGTCCGAGCAAAGGGCAGCGCCTTGTCGGCCGGAGGCGAAGGCGTGGGGCGAGCGAACGGCAGGGCGCTATCGCCCGCAGGCACATTGGCGGTGCGGGAGAATGGCAGGGCGCTGTCCCCCGGAGGTACGGTGGCAGTGCGGGAGAAGGGCAGGGCCGTGTCCGCCGGCAGCGCGTTCACCGCGCCGATGCGCGTGGCGCCGTGCTGCCTCGCCGCGGCTGGCGCCACGGTCGTCCCGAGCGGGGGTGCGCTCGACCCGCCCTGGCTGACGGGCAGCGCCTCCGGCATCTCCGGGATCTCGGCGGTCCGCCTGTCGACGCGCTTCAGGAGGCCTGGCGGCGCCGTCGCCGGCGGCTCCGGGGGCGGCATGGACGTCGGCGCGACCGCAGGCGGCGGCGACGACGTCGCCCCGGGCAGCGGCGACCGATCCGCGAGGGGGAGCGCCGGCGATCCCGCCGCGCTCGCCCTGGCCCAGGGCGAGCGCGCCGCCCTGTCGTCGCTCGCTCCCGCGGCATGCAGCGGCGCCGCCCCCGCCAGCGCCCCCTCCGGGGGTGCCGCCGAGAGCGCCGGGAGGTGGGCCTCCGGCGCCACCGGGATCGGGCCCTCGAGCTTCCTGCGCGACGCCCGCAGCTTCGCCTGGGCGCGGCCCTTCTGCCCGGCGACGAGCTCCAGGTAACGCTGGCTCGAGCGCAGCTGCCCCCGCGCGGCCTGCGCCGCGAGCTTCGCCAGCCAGCGCTCCCGCGCTGCCTCCCACGCCTCGACCGAGAGCCCCGCGCCCGCGAGCGCCTCGTCCCGTGGGACGCCCGCCTCCAGCGCCCCCGCGACCGCGGCGAGCTCCTCGAGCGTGATCGATCGGCTGTTCCCCTCGCTCTCCACCATTCCCCTCCGAGCATACTCCCGAGGCCGCGCCCGCAGCGCGGCCGCGGCTCCGGCCGATCTCGCGGCGCGGCCGTCCCTGCTACTTCATCGCCCGCTGAAACCGCGCCATGAGCTCCTCGTCCTCGAGCATCGCCGCGGTCCATCGCTGCTGCGCGCTCAGGTAGTCCTCGAGCGTCAGGTCGAGCCGGCTCAGCACCGTCGCCATGTCGGTCCCCCGCTTCATCGCGCGCGCCGCCTCGAGGAAGCGATCGAACGTCAGCTCGCTCCTCGCACGGGCGCGCTGCACCCTGGCGAACGTCTCGGCATAGGCCGCGACGAGCGGCGGCACGCCCACGTCCTCGCCGTCCTCGTCGTCCGCCTCGGAGAGGCGCGCCTGCCAGGCGTCGTCGAGCGCCTCCCAGCGGTCCTCGTCGAGCCCGTGCGCGGCGAGGAGCGCCGCGCGGTCGGCGCTCGGGTCCGCGAGCCGGGCGGCAAGCGTCGCGTAGACCTCGACGTCATCGAGGTCGAGCACGTCGCGCGGAGGATCCTTCATCGCGCCGCCAGGCTACCCCAGCGCGCTGCTTGGGGCCTCCTCCGCGCAGGTGTATCCATGGAGCGTGTCCTTCTCGTACCTGCCCTTCGTCACGCCCGGCGGTCAGGACGGGCAGCCCTCCGCGCCCGCCGGGATGGCCCCCTCCGCTCACGACCAGCTCGAGAGGGCGCACGCCGCGCTCCGCCGCGCAGCCCTGGCCCTCGAGCACGACGTCGAGCCCTTGATCGATCTGACCGGGCCCGCGCGCGCCCTCGAGCGGGCCTTCGGCGCGATCTACGACGCCTTCGACGGCCGCGCCGAGCCGCTGGGCGCCGCGCGTGCCGCCATGACGGAAATTGATAGCGCCGCTGTCCCGATCGGCGAGGCGAAGGGGCTCGACGCGGGCCTCGCGGCCGTGAGCGACCTGCTCCGGAGCGCGCGCGGCTGGCTGGAGCGCGCCGAGGCGCGGCTCGCCGCCGTGCCGCCCGCGCCGCCGCTCGCCCCGCCGCCGATCATGGCGAGCCGCGATCGGCCGCGGCTGCACGCGGTGCAGCGCGCGTCGCTCGTGCCGAGGCTCAAGGTCCCGGAGCCGGCCCCGGCGGAGGTCGTCGCGAAGCCGCCGCCGCCGATCGCGCCGCCGAAGACCTTCGAGGAGCTCAAGGCCGCGGTCGAGGCGCTGAAGAAGCGGGCGCCCGCGCCCGGCGTGCTCCCCGCCGCCGCGGAGGCGCGGCCGCTCCCGCGGCGCCCGGACGAGCAGGCCGCGCGCCCGGCGCCGCCGCCCGGCTTCGCGCCGGACATCGGCGCCGCGATCGACGATGTCGCCTTCCTCCGCGCCCGCACCCGCGAGTGCTTCGAGGAGGTCGCGATGGTCGGCATGCAGCGGGCGCCGCTGCTCGGCGATCCCTTCCGGGGGGCGACGGTCCTGGAGCGGCGCATGCTCGCGGCCATCGACGTGATCGCGGCGATCGGGGCGCCGGCGCTCGAGCACCTGCCGCGCCTCGTGGCGGAGGCCCCCGTGAAGGACCCGAGCGTCGCCTTCGCGAGCGCGATGGTGCTCGGCTGCTTCGCGGGCCGCGACGCGCTGGCCGCGGCGGAGCACGCGCTGCTCCGGAGCGAGCGGGACCGGGCGTTCATCGACGAGCTCGGCGCCGCCCTGAAGCTCGCGCCGCACGAGCTCCTGCCGCTCGCGCTGCGCAGCTTGCTCCGCGAGCCCGAGCCGCTGCTCCGCGCGATGGCGATCGACGTCCTCGCCTACCGGGGCCTCGCGACCGAGGACGAGCTCGCGGCGGCGGCCTCGGACGACGCGGCCACCGTCGCGGCGCGCGCGCTCCACCACCTCGGCTGCGCGCCGGGCCAGCGCCTGCCCGAGCTGATCCAGCGGGCCCTCGCGGCCGGGGATCCGGAGCTGCGCGAGGCCGCCTGGACGGCCATGGCGCTCTCGGACCACCCGCACGCCTCGCTCGCGCTGCGCGCCGCGATGGAGGAGCCGGAGGGCGGGGACGCGGCGGCGCTCCTGCTCGCGCTCGCGGGCGACGAGGCGGACGCGCGGCACCTCGTCGCGCGCGCCTTCGAGGCGCCGCGCCGCGGCCTGATCGCCGCCGTGGGCTGGACCGGCGCGGCCTCGGCCGTGCCCCTGCTCATCGACCTGCTCGAGCGCGACGGGGACAAGGCGGCGAAGCTCACCGCGGCGTACGCGCTCGATCGGATCACCGGCGCCGGGATGTGGGACGAGGTCGCGGTGGAGGACGAGGAGATCGCCGTCGCCGACCCGCCCGACCCGGACGTGGGCGAGCCACGCCAGCTCAAGCTCGCGCAGCTGGTCAGCGACCCCCGCGATCCGCCCGCCGCGCCGGCGCCGGAGATGGTCGAGCAGCCCACGGTGGACGCCGCGCGCTGGCGGGCCTTCTGGATCGAGCGCTGCCAGGGCTGGGACCTCGGCGCGCGGTACCGGCGCGGGCTCCCCTACACCCCCGAGGTCGTGCTCGACGAGCTCGACACGGGCCGGGTCACACCGGCCGAGCGCCGGCTGCTCCAGCGCGAGCTCATCGTCCGCACCGGGCACTTCGTGCGCTTCGATCCGCACGATTTCGTGGTCGACCAGGAGGAGGCGATCGCGGCCTGGCGCCCGATCGCGGCGCGCGCCTCGGGCGCCCCGGGCCGCTGGATCCGGCCGCGCCGGCGCGTCGCGTGAGGCCGGCGGCGGCTGCGGCGGCTGCGGCGTGCGGCGCTGGCGCCGACGCTCGTCGTAGCGCTGGCGCCGCCGCTCGTCGCGGCGAGGCGCGTCCGCCGCGCTCCGCTGGCCTTGCCGCGCCGCGGCGGCTGGCGCATGGCCTGGCCCGGGCGCTGCGCCCGCCGAGGGGGAGCATGGAGCAGGGCGGACATCGCAAGAGCGGCAGGCAGATCATCGCGGCCGCGGCGCTCGGCGCCGCGCTGCTCGCCGCGCCCCCGGCGGGGGCCCAGACGAAGGAGGAGCTCGCGGAGGCGCGCGCGCTCTTCCAGGAGGGCGTCGCGCTCAGCGCGGCGAACAACTGCCCCGCGGCGCTCGCAAGATTCCAGGCGGTCGCGAACGTGCGGCGCACGCCGCAGGTGCTGTTCAACATCGCCGAGTGCGAGGCGCGGCTCGGCAAGCTCGTCTCGGCGCTCGGCAACTACCGCATCGCCGCGGCCGCGGCCGACGGTGACCCGAAGGCGAGGGACGTCACCGCGAACGTCGGCCCGCGCATCGAGGACCTCGAGCAGCGCATCCCGCGGCTCGCGATCCGCCGCGGCCCGGGGGCGCTGACGGCGACGATCCTGCTCGACGGGTCCGCGCTCGGCGCCGCGGAGATGAGCGCCGACATCCCCGTCGACCCCGGGCCGCACGTCGTCTCGGCCAGGATCGGCGATCGCGAGGTGGTGCGGGAGACCGTCACGCTCGACGAGCGCGACGAGAAGACCGTGGAGGTCGCGATCACCGCGCCGCCGGAGCCGCCGCGCGCGGCCGCGCCGCCGGACACCGCGCCGCCCGAGGCCCCGAGGCCGGCGGCGCGGCCGTCGAAGGTGCCGGGCCTCGTGGTGCTCGGCGCGGGGATCGCGAGCGGCGTCGTGGGCGGCGTCTTCCTCGGCCTCCGCGCCGGCACGCTGAGCGATCTCGACGCGCTGTGCGGCGGCGACAGGAGCTGCCCTCCGTCGGCCAGGCCTACCGCCGACCGCGGCCGGCTGTACACCGGCGTCGCCGAGGTCGGGATCGGGCTCGGCGTCGCCGGCGTGGCCGCGGGGATCGCGCTGCTCGTGACGAGCCGCGGCGGCGGCGCCGCGGGCGTTCCTCGCGCGGCCGTCGTGCCGCACGCGCCGGGCGCCGACCTCGCGGGCCTCAGCGTCGCCGGTAGGTTCTGAGACCGGGCGCGCCCGGGGCTCGCGAGCCGGTCAGCCCTGGCAGCAGAACGTCCTCGGGGATGCGCCCCGCGCCGCGCCGGCAGCGGTTCCGCCGCTCGGGATGCACGCGCCCCCGGTGGGCGTGCCGGGCGACATCGCCATGCGCCCGACGATCGACGGGTTGCCGGTGAGGTCCCCGCACTCCCCGGTGGACAGCGCGAACAGCGGCGTCTCGCACGTGTCCGTCTGCGTATCGGAGTAGAGGGTGACCATCGTCGGGCAGGTCCCGTTCGACGGTTCGCCGCACGCGCAGTCGTCATCGCAGCTGCGCGTGTCCTCGATCCCGGTGAAGAAGACGTGCTTCTCGGTGTACGCGCCTGGCGGGCACGCGTTGTCGCCTTCCTTCGCGATGCAGAGCCCGTCCTCGAACGGCGCGGCCGGCCTGGGCGCGCAGACCCGGCCGAGGTTGCAGCCCTCGCCCGTCCGCTCTGCTGCGACGCACGCGCGACCGAGCCGTGTCCAGGTGGGGTCCTGCCTCTGCATCTGCACGGGCCCCGGCGCGCAGCTGCCGCCGGTCGCCGCGATCACTTCCACGGTGACCGAGGCGACGCACGGGTGCGCCTCGGGCGTCGCGTCGCAGGCGCCGCCCGGCTCGCAGGCTACCCCGCCGCCGAAGACCCCGTCGGGGCCCGCGCACTCGCCGGCCTTCCAGCCGGAGATGGGCTTGAGATCCCAGGCGCAATCCCAGCTCGCGCCGCAAGGCGAGTCGCTGACGCTGATCTTCAGCGGCCCGCACTCCTGCCCCTGCGCCGGGCCGCACGAGCACGCGCAGGCCGCCGGCGGCGCGGACAGGCCGCGGTTCCCGACGAACGGCGGCCCCGCGGTGAACCCGGCAGGGCAGCCCGGGTCCATGGCGGGCTCTCCATCGAACAGCGCGAAGTAGCCGCTCCAGCCCTCCGGCACGGCGGTCGTGCACACGAAGTCGCCGCACGCCGGATCCGCGCAGTCGACCAGGCCATCGCCGTCGTCGTCGGCGCCGTTCGCGCAGTCCTCCGCCCCGTCCCCGCTGGCGCTGCTGCCGGCGCTTCCCGAGGGCTCGGGCTCATCGAAGGTGTACTCGGGGTACAGGCACGCTGCCGGCGCCGCGAGCGCGCCAGAGGCGCAGAGGCCGAGCCAGGCCGCGAGGTGCGCTCTCCGGCCGACGAGAAAAGAGCTCACCGAATCACCTCCCTGGCAGGCTGCCCGCCGCGCGGAGCCACGCGCTGTGCCCCCTGCGGCAGCGCGTGCGCGACGGCGCGAGGCGAGCGAGGAGAGCAGCTCGCACGATGGACTCTACGTCTCTCCGGCGCGGGATGGCAATGCACGGGAGCCCCGCCGAACGCGAGGAACGCCGCGAGCCAGCGGGCGGACACGGCGGCGCGCGGTACCACCTTCGACGCGATCGTGTTGTGTGGAGTCACCCGTCGTGGGGTGTCGGAGATCCGGAGATGTAGAGTCGCCCGAGCCGCTGAGCGGCGCCGCGCGGGGCCGCCGCGGCGTGGAGCCAGCTACTTCCTGGCAGGGGCCGCGGGGGCGGCCGGCCTGGGCGCCGGGCCGGCCGGCTTCGCCGGGGCCGCGGGCGCCGCGCCCTTGCCCGGCGGCGCAGCCTTCCCGGGCGCCGCGTCGCCGGTCTGCCCGCTGTTGTACAGCTGGATGGCGCGATCGGTGAGCTCGAGATCGGCGCGGTAGTACGGCGCGGCCGACTTGTCGAGGATGAGGTCGTAGCCCTCCTGCGCGGCGAGGCGGCGGAGCAGGCCGAGCACCTTCTGCAGGATCGGCGTGGTCAGCTCGGTCTCCTTGCGCTGCATCTCGCGCTGGTAGTCGACCATCGTCGCCTGGAGCTCCGCGGCCTGACGCTGCCAGGTCTCGAACCGGCGCTGGAGCGCGTCCTTCGGCGTCTTGCCCGCCTGGGCCTCCTTGTCGAGCTTGTCGCGCTCGTCGGCGAGCGCGCGCTGCTTCGTGTCGAGCTCCACCTGGCGGCTGTCGAACAGCTTCTTGAGCGTCGCCTGGAGGCGGAGGCCTTCCTCGGTCTCCAGCATGGCGCGCCGCACGTCGACGACGGCGATCTTCGACTGCGCCGACGCGGGCGCGGGCGCGAGCAGCGCCGCCCCGCCCATCGCCGCTGCGGCGAGCAACGGCAGCAAGCGCCCCGCGATCCGTCGATCCAACCGGCGCGGGCCAGCCGGACGCGCGGAGCCGGAGGACGTGGAGCCGCGCACGAAGGACCGCTCAGCAACGTTGTTTTGCATCGCGGATGGCCTTAGCTACCCGGCCACCCAACGTCAAGAACGTGGCGCGTCCTTCTCGCGCGGCGGAGCCGCCGCGCCGTCGCCGTGAGCGTCCTTGCTCTGGGCAGGGCCCGCGCCGCGCTGCGCCGCCGGTTCGCTGCCCTGCGCTTCCGCGCGGTCCTTCCGCGCCGTGACGCCGGCGGCCTTCGTGACCTTGCTCCGCGACGGCGCCGCGGCGGCCGCGGCGGTCGGCCGCGCGGCCGGCTCCGCGCCCGGCGCGCGCTGCGGCGCCGAGGACGCGGGCAGCGATCGGCCGAGGCGCTCGCGCGCGAGCGCGATGAGCCGCCCGATGTCGTCGCTCCCGCGCAGGAACGCCTCGCGGTGGCGCGGATCCCGCAGGGCCTCGACGCGCGCGGCCAGCGCGGTGAACGCCGCGTCGAGCGCGGCGTTCGCGGCCGCCTCGTCCCCTGTCGCGAGCAGGGCCTCGACGAGCGTGAGGCGGATCGCGTCGTTCCACTCCTCGATGGGCCCGCCCTCGAGGCGGCGGGAGGCCTCGCGCGCCGCGTCGACCGCGGCCCTGAGCTCGCGCCGCGCCAGCTGGACGCGGGCGAGCGCGAAGCTCGCCATCGCCTGCAGCGACGTCGCGTGGCGCGCCGTCTCCTCGCAGAGCCAGCGAGCGATGGAGTGGGCGGTCCCGTGATCGCCGGGCGCGCCGCGCCAGACGAGGAAGAGCGCCTCGTACAGCCGCCCGACGATCCTGAGGCGGGCGATCTGGCACTCGTCGGCGATGCGGCCGGCCTGGCGCTGGTGCGCGACGCCCTCCTCGATGTTGCCGAGCCGCGCGTACGACATGCCGAGGTTGTGAAGCGCGAAGCCCTCGAGCGCCCGGAGCTTCCGGCTCCGCGCGTCGAGCAGCGCGCGCTCGAGCATCGCCTGCGCGTCCTCGAACAGGCCGAGGTGGTTCAGCACCGAGCCGGTGTTCAGGCGGGCCTTCGTCGCGACGACGGCGTCGCCGGCCTGGTCGGCCGCCGCGATCAGCGCCGTGCCCGCGATGACCGCGGCGGACAGGTCCCCGACGTTCATCAGCGCCGCCAGGTGGGCCTCGTGGGTGCGGAGGAGCGCGCCGGTCGAGCCGCTCGCGCGCGCGACCTCGATGGCCGCCTCCGCGGCGCGGAGCGCCTCGGCGGGCCGGCTCAGGTCCACGAGGCCGCGGACGCGCGACGCGAGCAGCATGGCGCGGATCGACGGCGAGAGCGCCGCCGCGAAGTGCGGCGAGAGCGCGGAGGCGGCGCGCGCGTCGCCCTCGGCGCTCTGGCCCGCCTCGATCATGCACGTCACCGCGAGCACCTGCGCCTCGCCCCACAGATCCGAGCCGGGCAGCGCGAGCCGCGCGGCCTCCTCCGCCGCGTCGAGGCCCTCCGGGACGCGGCCCATCAGCTCGCAGATCTCCCCGCGGTGGACGAGGAGCGTCGCGCGCGTGGTCCCCTCCGCCCCGCAGGCGAGCCCGCGCGTCGCGAGCTCGAGCGCCACGTCGAGCTCCGCGCCGGTCGCCACGGCGGCGCGCGTCGCCCGGGCGTAGAGCAGCGCGGCCCGCGCCTTGTCGCCGGCGGCCTCCGCGTGCCGCGCGACGAGCCCCGGGTCGACGTCGCCCGCGGACTCGAGCCAGGCGGCCGCGGCGAGGTGCAGCGCGGCGCGATCCTCCTCGAGGATCGACGCGTACGCGGCGTCGCGCACGAGCGCCTGGCGGAACGTCCACTGCACCTGCCCCGCGACGCGCGGCTCCAGCTGGCGCGCGATGATCTCGCCCGCCTCGAGCTCGGCGAGCTCGGCGCCCACGGCGCGCTCGAGCAGCGCCTCGACGCCGCCGCTCCAGAACACCTGGCCGAAGACGGACGCGGCGCGCAGCACCTCGCGCACCCCCTTCGACATGCGATCGACGCGGAGCTGCACCAGCGCCTGCACGCTGAGCGGCACGTCGTCGCGCCCGTCGGCGGCGTACCGGATGAGCTCCTCCAGGAAGAGCGCGTAGCCGCCGGCCCGCCGCACGATGGCGCCGCGCGTGGCCGGGTCGGCCTGGGGGAGCGCCGTCGCCACGAGCCGGTCGGCGGCCTGCGGCGACAGCGGGGCGAGCGACAGGCGGGTCACGTTGCGCTGCGCCCACAGCGCCGGGAACCGGCCTCCGATCTCGGGGCGCGCGAAGCCGAAGACGCCGAAGCGGAGGTCGGTGCAGCCGAGCAGCCAGTCGACGAGGTCGACGGTCGTGCTGTCGGCCCAGTGCATGTCCTCGATGACCAGGATCTGCGGCGTGCTCTCGGACTTCGAGCGGAAGAACGCCTCGATCGCCATCCGCATGCGCGACTCCATGAGCTGCGGGCTCTCGCGCGCGGCGCGCAGCGGCTCGTTGCCCTCGTCCGGGAACGGCACGCCGGTGAGCTCCCCGATGAAGGCGGCGAGGAAGCGCAGCGGGCGGGCAAGGCGCATCGCCACGTGGGCGTTCACCTTCTGCACCTGGTCCTCGAGGCGCTCGCCGTCGTGGATGCCCATGAGCGCGCGCAGGGCGCGGCCGAGCCCGGGCAGGCCCGAGCCCTGGCTCATCGGATCGCCCCGGCAGAGCAGGATGACCGGCGCGTGCGGCGCCATGTCGAGGCGCTGGATCAGCTCGGCGCGGACGCGGCTCTTGCCGATGCCGGCGGGGCCTGTCACCAGCGCGGCGCGCGGGACGCCGTCCTCGGCGAGCTCGCTGAAGATGCCCTGGAGCCTCGCGATCTCGTTGTCGCGCCCGATGGTCGGCGTGGGGGGCCCGAGCAGCTTCCGCGCGTCGAAGCCGGTCGCGTCCTCGTGGAGGAGCACGCCGCCGCGCGCGTCCTCCTGGACCACGAACCGCCCCTCGAGCGCCGCGGTCGCGTACACGTCGATCCGGACCGCGCCGGGCACGGCGGACTCGAGCTGCTGCGCCGCGCGCTCGAGCGCCTCGCCGGCGAGGTTCGCGCGGCCGCGGACGGCGTGCCCGACCGCGACCGAGACCCGCGCGCCCGGCGTCGACCGGGCGACGGTCAGCGCCGCCCGCGCGGCGCGCATCGCCTCGTCCCCGCGCGAGCGCTCCACCCCGAGCACCGCGACCATCTTCCCGCTGAGGAGCGGCTCGAGCCGCGCGTCGTCGCCGAGGACCTCGCGGAGCGAGGCGTCCACGTCGGGGCGGAGCGGGCCCGCGCCCAGCTCGAAGAGCACGCAGGCGACGACGCGCCGCTCGCTCGTCGCGAGCCGCACCTGCGGCCGCTCGTCGCTCGGCCCGGCGGGGCTCGCCGGGCTCGGCTTGATCTCGGGCGCCGCCGCCTGTCGCACCGCCGACGCCGACCTGTCCGTCGCGGGGGGGTCGTTGCTGAGCTCCCCGACCCGCGCGAGCGCGCGCGCCAGCTCGCCGCCGTTCTCGTACCGCTTCTCGCGATCGCGCGCGATGGCGCGCGTGATCACCTCGTCGAGCGCCTCCGGCACGTCGAAGCGGATCTGCTGCGCGCGGGGCGGGTCCTCGAGCACGAGGCGCCCGAGCAGCGCGATCGCGTGCTCGGTCTCGAACACGTTCCGGCCGGTGACCAGGCGGAACAGGACGGAGCCCAGCGAGTAGACGTCGGCCCGCGCGTCCACCGGCTCGCCGCGCGCCTGCTCGGGCGCCATGAAGTGCGGGGTGCCGATGATCGTGCCGCGCTCGGTGGGGCAGTCGTCCGGGATCGCGAGCTTCACGACGCCGAAGTCGATCAGCTTGATCGCCGTGCCCTTGCCGCGGACGAGGAAGATGTTGGACAGCTTGAGGTCGCGGTGGACGACCCCGCGGGCGTGGATGGCGGCCATGGCGGCCGCGCTGCGCCGGACGACCTCCACCGAGTCGCGCAGGCCGAGCGGCGCGCGCCGCTGGCGCTGCCCGAGGTCCTCGCCGTCGAGCCACTCCATCGCGAAGAACAGGCGCCCGTCGAGCCATGTGCCGTGGGCGATGTACTGGACGATGTTCGGGTGCCGCAGATCGGCGAGGATCGCGATCTCGCGCGCGAAGCGGGCGCGCTCCTGGTCCGACGCGGCGGCGCGCAGGATCTTGATCGCGACCGGGGCGCCGGTGGTCTGATCGGTGCCCTTGAAAATGTCGCCCATGCCGCCGCTTCGGCTGCGGGCTTCGATCATGAAGCGGTCGGTCGGATCGGTGAACTCCGGGAGCACCGTCGGGAAAGGCTACGCGAATTTCGCAGCCTCATGCCAGCGAGAAGGCATTCCGCGCGCTGCTGGCACGCCGCGCGCGCCGCCGGGCGACCTGGGCTGACGCGCCCCTCCCGGAGCCGCGCGGCTGACGCTCGCGCCGCGCGCCGCGCGGCCCCGGGAGGGGGCGCGTCGAGGCAGGCCCGGCGCTCGAAATTTCCAGCCACGAACCGGGCCGTCGGGCCATCGGGCCCCATCCGCCGCCCGAGCCGCCCTCCGCGCCCTCAGAACGCCGCGAGGAGCCCGGCGCCCACCGAGGCGGTCAGGTGAGGTGTCCTCAGGGCCCCGATCGACGGGGCGTCCTCGAGCCTGAACGCCGCGAGGAGCTCCGTGTGAGCGTAGAACCAGAGCGTGTCGTCGAGCGCGAGCTCGATCCCGCCGCGCAGCCCCAGCGCCATCATCAGCAGGGCCGTGTCGGGGTTGCTGTCGGGCTGCGCGGAGAGCAGCAGCGTGCCGGCCTCCGCGAGGCCGCAGGTGACGAACAGGTCGCTCGTGTGGAGGCACGAGGCCAGGGCGCCAGAGAGGATCGACCGCGTGTACAGCGTCCGCGCCTCCGAGCTCCCGCCGGGGGCCGAGGTGTCCGGAGCCGACTCACCGCTGACCTTCCGCGCGTCTGTCGCCGGCGGGAGAGAGACGTAGCGGCTCTCGAGCGACACGGTCAGCCGCCTCGACCAGCGCGCGCGCAGGATGCAGGACAGGCCGCCGAGCAGCTCGCTGCCCGCCCCGATCCGCGCGAGCGCGCCGACGCCGGCGAGCATCGTTTTCCAGGGCCTCCCGGGCACGCTCGCGGGCTCCGGGCGCGGCGGCGGCCCTCTCCGCGGCGGCGGCCCTCTCCGCGGCGGCGCCGGCGGTCCGGGCGGCGGGGCCGCGGGGCGCGGCGGCGCCGCCGCCGGGGCGCGCCCGTCGAGCCCGAAGGGCGTCAGCGTGAAGGCGATCGAGAGCGCGACGTAGCTGGTGAGCAGATCGCACGCAGCGTCGCTGTTCGGGACGTCGAACTCGCGCTGGGTGGAGACCTTCCCGCCGGCGTCTCCGTACTTGACGGTGGCGACGAGGTCGTCGCCGCGCGGGCCGATCGCGATGGTCACCTCCTCGGGCGCGTCCTCCCGGAAAGGGTCGTAGCCGGTGCGCAGCTGGATCTGCTCGCGCAGCGCGGCCTCTCCAGGGCATGACGCCGCTGGCGCATCCTCGCTGTAGTGCAACCGCAGCACGCGGCGCGTCGGCTCTGCGGCGAGCGCGGGCGCGCCGAGCAGGAGAGAGGCGAAAACAATGTTGCAGAGAAGAGGTCGTTGCATCCCGAGTCAATAGCTCCGCTGAGCGAGTCGTTCGTGGCGGCCATTGAGCGCTCTCGAGCCAAAGCGAGTCAAGAGCTCATGACGTTTCTCCTCGCGTAATCTCGAGCCCTTTATGCTGCCTGCGCGTGATAATCGAAGGCTGCGCGCCGTAATGGGCGCTCGATTCGACTGTAAAGGCGAGCATGCGCGTTATTCGTGACGATTGGCGCCAGCTGTCCGTACATCACTGCTCTGCGGTCCGACGCGCGAGCGTGTCTGTATCCGTGGCAATCGAGACACGTTGTCCGTAATCATGCTCGCGAGCAGACTCGTGGCGACCGCGCGAGCCGACGGGTCGCGACGGGCGCGCTCCGCCGGGCGCGCAGGCGTCCGGCTGGCGCCGCGCGGGGATCGATCTCGAGTGAGAGGGGAGAGGAGAGGGAGAGGGGAGAGGAGAGCGCGCGCCGCGAGCGGTCAGCTCGCGCTCGCGCCCGCGATGGCACCTGCGCGCGAGGCGAGCCGCGCGAGGTCCTTGGGGTCGCTGACCCGGACGAGGATGACGGTGATGTTGTCGCGACCGCCGCTCGCGTTCGCCTTCTCGATGAGCGCTTGGGACGCCTTCTCGGGGTCGGGCTCGGCGAGGAGGATGTCGCGGATGGCCTCGTGCGTCGCCATCTTGGAGAGGCCATCGGAGCAGAGCAGGTAGACATCGCCGGGGTGGGGGCGCGCGATGATCAGGTCGACCTTGACCGCGGGCGAGATGCCGATCGCCCGGCTCAGGTGGTTCGCCATCGGCCCGGTGATCCCCGCGGCGCCCATCGTGTGATCGGTGGTCAGCTGCGTCAGCTCGTTGTCGCGGAGGCGGTAACACCGGCTGTCGCCCACGTGGCCGATGTAGAGGCGCTGCTTGTTGGGGGAGAAGCGGGCGCTGACGAGGGTCGTGCCCATCCCGTTGAGGCTCCGCTCGGCGTGGGCCCGCTCGTAGATGGCCTGGTTCGCGCGCTGGATCGCGACCGCGAGCTCGCTGCCGCGACGGGGGACGTCGGGGTAGGCGGTCTCCGCGTCGCTGTCCACGAACGACGGGTCCTTGAAGGCCCGCGCGATCGTGTCGACCGCGAGGCGGCTGGCGACGTCGCCCCCCGCGTGGCCGCCCATGCCGTCCGCCACCGCGAACAGGTAGTGCTCGTCCAGGCAGAGATAGCAGTCCTCGTTCTTCTTGCGCTTCTGGCCGGGGTCCGTCTGTCCCACGGCGCTGATGAGCAGCAGCGGCGACGAGCTGGTCGGCTCGTCGACGGCGGCCTCGTCGTCGTAGATGATCGGGACAGCCGAAGGCTCCTCGCGCTCGTGATCGTCGTCGTCGTCCTCCTCGTCGCCGCCGTACGACGGGGCGCTCGGGCGCTTGATTGCGCTCTGCAACACCTCCGGCGGCGCCAGCGTGATCAGCGTGAGATCGTCGTCATCATCGTCGAAGCCGTCATCGTCGTCGTCGCGGCGCGACGCCCCGTTCGGGCGCTTCCACTCGGCGCTCGACACCCGCTCCGCGCGGCCCTGTCCTCCCGTGGTCTTCGCGTGGGAGACCTCGCTCGCGGGCGCATGCGCGCCGTCCTGCGAGCCGACTGCGCCCGAACCCGTCGTAGAACCTTCGAGATCTGCCTCCCCCTCGTCGAGGGCCTGGGCTCCTGGGCCACCCTGCGACGGCGCGATCGCCGCGCGGGGCCGGGCCCGGTCGCCGTTGTTTGAACGAAAATACCAATAGATCAGCCCCAGAAGGGCGATTCCCATGACAAGGGCGGCTGCGAGATCGGCCATGTCCCGGCGACCAACGTAGCAAAGGCGCGCCGCGTCTCCGAGATCAACGTGCAGGAGGACGGACGACGGCGATCATTCCTGGCTTCGGCCTCGTCCGCTGGGCGCGTACCTGAGGCGCACCTCGGCGCCTGCCAGCGCAGAGATGCGCCCCCGCCCCGTCCGCGATGGCGAGGCCCCGTGGCGGGCGGCCGCCGCTGCGAGCCTCGTGATGAGGCCGCGTCTGCCGGGCTGCACGCCGGCCGGGCCCGCCCGCGCGCGTGCTGCGCTGCGGCAGGCTGTGCAGGAGAGCGCGCCCCTTCGCTTCCCCGACGGATATCGGCCCCGCGCGGCGAGAGCACGAGGTCATGCCCCGCGCGGCCTGGCTCTCCGGGGATCTTCTCTGGTAGAGGGGCTCTCCTCTAGAGAGGCTCGAGGCGACTCGCGTTCGCGCCGAAGGCCTCCCCGCGCTCCCGGCAGGGCGCTCCCTTCACCCCCGAGCCGCCCTGCGCGTCCCTCCGGCCTCCGACGCCGGCCTCTCGCGGGGACGCGCGCCGGCGTCTTCGTCGCGCGTCCACCGTAAACGAACTCCTGGAGCGGGTTGCCAGTGCTCGTGGTGCTGACTAGTCTCCGCGCCCGCATGACGCTCGCCTGCACACTTCTCCGGACACCTCGCATTCTTGGTGCGGGCCTCGCGGCCTCGATCTTGGGCGGGCTCGGGGTGGCCGGCTGCTTCGTCGAGAGCGAGGGGCTCCCGCCGCCGGTCGAGGGGTTCTATTTCCCGGCAGGCATCGCGGCTTCCCCTGGCGGGCGGGTCCTCTACGTCGCGAACTCGGACTTCGATCTCCAGTACAACGGCGGCACGGTCCAGGCGCTGGATCTCCAGCGGTTGCGCCGCCGGGCGCTCGCCCTCCAGGCGTCGCTCAACCCGCGCGAGGCGGGCGCCGGCGCGAGCGCGCGCGCGGCGTGCGAGGCGGTGGGCCTCGGCGCCAACCCCGCGCCGCTGCTCTACCCGGGGCCGTGCTCGCCGCTCGACATCGCCGCCCTCGACGGCGACGAGGAGATCGTCCGGCGCTCGGCCGTGATCGGCGCCTTCGCGTCGAACCTCGCCCTCGCGCACAGGCCGCTCACCGAGCCCGGCGCCACGCCAGGGGAACAGAACGCTCGGTTGTTCGTGCCCGTCCGCGGCGACCCCTCGGTGACCTACTTCGACGTCGCCGACGACCGGCTCGACGCCCCCGACGCGCAGCGCTGCCAGGGCGACGCCTGCTTCCAGCTCGACTGCGGCGCCACCGAGTCGGGCGGGCGCTGCCCGAGGGACCACCGCATCGGCGAGGACCCGGGCCAGGGGCGCGTCAAGGAGAAGCTCCCGCTCGAGCCGTTCGGCATCGCCGCG
Organism: Sorangium sp. So ce321; assembly: GCF_051530195.1. Classification (NCBI taxonomy): domain Bacteria; kingdom Pseudomonadati; phylum Myxococcota; order Polyangiales; family Polyangiaceae; genus Sorangium; species Sorangium sp. So ce321. The sequence continues at coordinate 4,946,626 of NZ_CP150329.1, forward strand.
GGCACGGACGGGACGAGCATCGTCGTCTCGCACCAGACGCTGAACTCCGCCAGCGTCATCGCGAACTCGTGGAACGAGGGCCAGCGGCCGGAGCTGGCCGGGATCCTCGAGGATCTCGCCTCCGGACCGACGGAGCTCGCGGCCGTGCCGCGCCCGCGCCTGATCACGCAGCTGAAGGCGGCGAGCAAGGCGATCGACTACCAGCCCGCGTTCGTGCTCACGTACGTGGCGTCGTCGCAGCTCGATCTGCTCCGGTACCAGGAGCCCGAGCCCATGTCGACCGCGCCGGCGCTGCTGTACCAGTCGACCACGACCCCGATCACGGCGCTCGCGAGCGGCACCGACTCCCGCGGGATCGCGGTCGACGCGAGCGAGCGGCAGGCGTGCGAGGCGGGCTGCGGCGACGGCGACTACGAGTGCCTCGCGCGGTGCGCGGCGATCCCGATCCCGGTGTTCGTGGCGCACCGCTTCCCGAGCTCGCTGCTCATCGGCGAGGTGATCACGACGCTGATCGAGAAGGACGCGGAGAAGCCCGAAGACAGGTGGATCGCGGCGTACGAGACAATCGCGATCCGCGACGCCGCGCCGCTCGCGGCCTACCCGTCCCGCGTCGAGGTGGGCGACGTGATCGGCGCCGACGGCGCGCGCCACCGGCGGGTCTTCGCGCTCGCCTTCGACTCGGGGCTCGCGTTCTCCTACAACCCGGAGGCGCACCGCGTCGACGCCGTCATCCCCACCGGGCGCGGTCCCCAGGCGATCGCCTTCGACACGGGCCACACCTGCAGCGACGACAGGGAGCGCTGCGACTGCGCGCCCGGCAGCGACGGTTGCGAACCCTATTCCCTCATGTACATCGCGCATTTCACCGACTCGTACCTCGGCGTCGTCGATCTCGACCTGCGCAAGGCGAACACGTCCGCAACGATGATCCTCACGGTGGGCAAGCCGGTCCCGCCCCGGGAGTCCCAATGAAGCTGCGCGCCGCGCTCCTCGCCCCCACCTCCGTCCTTGTGCTCGCCGGGTGCGCCGAGGAGTCCACGCCGGCCGCCGTCGAAGCGCTGGCGCAGTCCGGCCGGAGCGCCTTCGTCTGCCTCGCCATCGACCGGCCGGATCCGGAGAAGCCCGGCGTGCTGCGCTCGCTGCCGATCACGGACTGCTCGTCCCGCACCGCGGATTCACCCAGTGATTTCCAGGTCGACGCGGCCGACGGGGGCGCGGCCAAGCTGCCGCACCTCTACGCGCTCGTGACGCAGACGTCGCGCGGCGAGGTGGCGGTCATCGACATGACCACCGAGCGCTCGCCGATCCTCGATCACGACACGGGCACGCCCGGCGCGAGCTTCCTCCCGGTGGGCGCGCAGCCGGTCGACATCGTCGCGACCCCGGGCGGCACCGCGTCGTTCGTCGCCGTCGCCGAGCCGGGGCGCGAGGGGATCTTCGCGCTCCCGTCGGCGAAGGTGCTGCCGCGCGGCGGCTGCCCCGTGCCGTCGCTCAGCTCCTGGCCCTCCTGCTCGCTCGGCTCGGCGCCGGGCGAGGTCCTGCTCGTCTCCGATCCGCCGGGCCCCGACGGCAAGCTGCGGAGCTCGTGCCTGGGCGCCTACGACGTCGAGCCGACGAGCCCGGGCGAGGCCGCGGCCGGCGGCGACGCGTGCGGCAGCGCGAACGGCGACCTGAGCCAGGAAGGGCTCGGCCGGCAGAAGCTCATCGTGAGCATGCCCGAGCTCGGCGGCCTCGCCGTGATCGACGCGCAGACGCTCCTCGAGGACGAGCGCTACGCCGAGGGCGGGTTCGCGCCGTGCGAGGTGGAGCGGTGGCTCCCTCTCGACGTCTCGCTCCCGCCGCCCGCGCCGCCCGAGAGCGCGCCGCACGGCCCGGAGTGCGCGGCGCCGGCGGCCTCGGCCGCCTCGGCCCAGGCCGTCGAGGAGCCCCGGCCCGCGGGGCTCGCGCTCTCCGGCGACCGGCTGTTCGTCGCCGATCTCGACGCGCCGGTGATCCACGTCGTCGACCTCTCGGAGCCGTGCGAGCCGCTCGAGCTGCCCCCGCTCCTGCCCGAGTCCACGCTCGACCCCGAGCGCGTCGTCACGACCAGCCGCGTCGCGGTGAGCCAGGCGTCGCCCCCCGACTTCCGCCGCTACCTCTACGCGGTCGACGCGGGCGACGGCAGCGTGATGGTCTTCGACGTCAGCGACGGCGCCCTCGGCCGGGCGCCGCTCTCGCGCCCTCACGCGGAGTGGAACCCGTTCCAGCCGCCGGACCGGATCCGCTTGCCGGCGCCGGTCCGCGACCTCGCCGTCGTGCAGCGCGAGGCCCCGGCCACGCTCCCGGCGACGGGCGTGGCGCCGCAGGGGATCCGGTGCGACCCCGATCCGGGCCTCAGGCGGTGCGACAGCAGCGTCGCCTCGTGCGACATCGAGACGCTGTACCGGACCTCGGCCGAGCGCGACGCCGGCGCCGGCCCGCTGAAGCTCCGGGGCTCGTTCGCCTACCTGGTGCTCACGAACGGCCAGGTGGCGATCGTCGACGTGGACGACCTCGACGCGGCCTGCCGCGGTCCCGCCGTCGGCAGCGCGCGCGCGGGCTGCGCCGAGGCGGGCGACGAGCCGCTCGTGACCAGCGGCGAGGCCTCGTGCAACGTCGTCATCCCGCACACGCTGCGCTCGGCGAACTACGTCGTGACGAGCGACGGCTCCGGCCAGCTCGAGCCCGGCGTGCAGGGTCTGCCGATCCTCTACGATCGGACCGGCACGCTCGTGCCGCTCTCCGCGAACAGCCCGAAGATGCGCGCCACGTTCCCGTCCGAGGGCACGGCCTCGCCGGCGCTCGCGCTCGCGGTGGGGGCGCAGCGCGAGACGATCGTGGCGACCGACCGCGGCGAGACCGACGTCGACGATCAGGGGCTCGTGATCAGGTCCGGCGAGCCGCAGCACGCGCTGACGATGAACCTCGAGGACCCGCGGGTGCACCTCGTCAACGAGACGTGGATCGCGACCTACGAGGGCGTCCTCCCGGGGTTCACCCGGACGTTCGTCCACTTCGAGGGGGGCGCCGCCGTGAGGAGCGCGGACGCGCGCTTCTGCGGCCGCGGGGTGCAGAGCCGGGCCAGCGTCGAGGAGCAGCTGCTCGCCGCCGGCGTCGAGGCGGGCGAGGCCGCCGCGCGGGCCGCAGAGCTCGCCGACTTCGTGCAGGTCACGTCCGCGCTCCCGGGCGAGGACGCTGCCCACTGGGCCAAGGCCGAGTCCTCCGGCGGGTGCTCGTTCGAGGTCTGCGACGCGCGCTACGGCAGCGTCATCACGTCGCGCCCGGGCCTGCGCATCGCCGAGGCCTACGAGGATCGCCTCACGCTCGAGTCGCGCGACCCCGCGGTCGACGAGGTCGCGCTCGCGGCGTGCTGCTTCCCCGGCGAGGTGCAGCTCGGCGTCCGCGCCGCGGGCCAGTGGATCGTCCGGAGCAACGCGGTCGGCTTCCTGCACCACGTCGTCGCCGACCCGGAGACGGGCCGGTGCCGCAACGCGTGCGACGAGCGCCTCGCGCGGCTCAACGGGCGCGTCGTGCACACGCCCGAGGACGGGCGGGTCACCGACGGGGAGCTGGGCGCGTTCACCAGCCCGATGTTCCGCTTCGCGATCACGGGCGGCGCGCCCGAGCAGGACATGCAGTTCCGCTTCGGCACCCAGGGGGCGTTCACGCCGCTCCTCGTGGAGCTCAGCGACGACGTGGAGCTGCAGCCGCAGGCCATCCGGCTCGTCCCCGCGACGGGGGAGCTCGCCGTGACCGACGGCTCGCTCCAGGGCCTGATCCTGCTGAGCGCGCGCAGCGTCGGCGTCGCGCGCCGGTTCCACTGATCGGCGCGCCGAGCCCGCGCGACGATCGCGCGGTTCATTCCGGATTCGATCCCGATTTTTCCACGTAAACCACGGGGCAAACGCGCGAGTCCCGCGTAGACCTCACCGGGCGTCGAGGCTAAGACGCCGGCGATGCATCCGTCCGAGCAGCCTGCGGCCAGGAAGAAGCTGACGCCGGTGATGCGCCAGTACGAGGAGGCGAAGGCGCTCCACCCTGACGCGATCCTCTTCTTCCGGATGGGCGATTTCTACGAGATGTTCAACGACGACGCGGTCCTCGTGGCGCGCTCGCTGAACCTGACGCTCACGAGCCGCAACAAGGGGGAGCCCGACGAGGTCCCGATGGCCGGCGTCCCGCACCACGCGGCGCACGGGTACATCGCGCGGCTCCTCGCGCTCGGCCACAAGGTGGCGATCTGCGAGCAGTGCGGAGATCCGTCGAAGATCAAGGGGCTCGTGCCGCGGCAGGTGGTGCGCGTCGTCACGCCGGGGCTCGTGACCGACTCCGAGCAGCTCGACGCGCGCGCCAACCACTACCTGGCGGCCGTCGACGGCGGCGGCGTCCCCCGCGGGGACGGCGGCGCGGCGGGCGGACCGTACGGCCTGTCGCTGCTCGATCTCTCGACGGGCGAGCTCTCGGCGACCTCCATCCCGGACGCCGCGACGCTGCTCGCGGAGCTCGCCCGGGCCGATCCGCGCGAGGCGCTGATCGCCCGGGATCTGCCGGACGTCCGCGCCGCGGCGACCTCGCTCGCCTGCCGCGCGGCGCTGCGCGACGACGACGACCTCGACAGCGCGCAGATCGCGTCGATCCTCGACGACGCCGCGCTCGAGCCGATCTCGGCGGCGGCCCTGGAGGAGCACCCGCTCCCGGCCGTGCGCGCGGCGGCGCGGGCGCTGCGCTTCGCGCGGCGCTGCAGCCCCGGCGCGCGCATCCCGGTGCGCCGCATCGCCCCGCACGACACCTCGGGCACGCTGCGCATCGACGAGACGGCCCAGTCGCACCTGGAGCTCGCGCGCGCCGCGGACGGGGGCCGCCGCGGCACGCTGCTCGACGTCATCGACTGCACGGTCACCCCCGGCGGCGCCCGGCTGCTGCGCCGCCGCCTGCTCACGCCGCTCGCGGAGGTGGCGGCCATCCGCCGGCGCCTCGACGAGGTGGAGCTCTTCGTCTCGCACCCGCGCGCCCGGGGCGAGCTGCGGGAGGCGCTCGGCGGCGTCGGTGACCTCGAGCGCCTCAGCGTCCGCGCGCTCCTCGGCGAGGCGACGCCGCGCGACCTCGGCTGCCTGCGCGACGGCCTCACGGCGGCCCCGGCGGCGATCGCCGCGGTCCGGTCGATCCCCGACCTCGGCAGCGCGGCGGAGCGGGGCACGGACGGCGCGGCGGAGCGGGGCAGGGCGGGCGCCGCCGAGCGACCCACGGCGGAGCGGGGCAAGGAGCGCGCGGCGGCCCGCGGCGGCGGCCCCGCGGAGGACCGCCGCCGCGCGGCGGCCGGCTCGAGCGCGGAGCCGCTGCTCGCCGAGGCCGCGGCGCTGGACGTCGTCGCGGACGTGCGCGCCGAGCTGGCCGCCGCGCTGGTCGAGCGGCCGCCGCCGAACGCGCGCGAGGGCGGCATCTTCCGCGAGGGGTACGACAAGGAGCTCGATGAGGCGCGCGCCGTCGAGAAGAACGCGACGGAGCTCATCCTCGCGCTCGAGGCCAAGCTGCGCTCGCAGACGGGCGCGCCGTCGCTCCGGGTCAAGTACACGCGCGTGTTCGGCTGGTACATCGAGGTGACGCGCGCGCACATCGCCAAGGTCCCGGACACCTTCCGCCGCAAGCAGACCGTGGCGACCGGCGAGCGCTACACGAGCGACGAGCTCGACGAGCTGGCCGACAAGATCGAGCACGCCGGGGCGCGCGCGCTGGAGCGGGAGACGGCGCTGTTCGAGCGCCTGCGGGCCGCCGTCGCGAAGAGCGAGGGCCGGCTCCGCGCGCTCGCGCGCAAGCTCGCGGCGTGGGACGTCGCCGCCGCGCTCGCCGACGTCGCCCACCGCAACGACTACGTGAGGCCGCACGTCACCTCGGGCGAGGCGATCGCGATCCGCGACGGCCGCCACCCGGTGGTCGAGCGCTTCGCGGCCGCCGGGCACTTCGTGCCGAACGACACCCGCCTCGACCTCTCGGGCGAGCGGCTCTGGCTGATCACGGGCCCCAACATGGCGGGCAAGTCGACGCTCATGCGCCAGGTCGCGCTGATCGTGGTCCTCGCGCAGATGGGCAGCTACGTGCCGGCGCGCGAGGCGGAGATCGGCCTCGTCGACCGGATCCTCTCGCGGGTCGGCGCGAGCGACAACGTCGCGCGCGGCGAGAGCACGTTCATGGTGGAGATGCGGGAGACGGCCGAGATCCTCCGCGACGCGACGCGGAGATCGCTCGTGATCCTCGACGAGATCGGCCGGGGCACGAGCACGTACGACGGCCTCGCGATCGCCTGGGCGGTGGCCGAGCACCTGTTCGACGCGATCGGCTGCCGCGCCCTGTTCGCGACGCACTACCACGAGCTGACAGAGCTCTCGGCGCGCTCGCCGGGCATCGCGAACTACTCGGTCGCCGCGCGCGAGCACGGCGACGACGTGATCTTCCTCCACAAGCTCGAGGCGGGCCCCGCGAGCCGCAGCTACGGCGTCGCCGTCGCGCGCCTCGCGGGCGTCCCCGAGGGCGTGCTCGCGCGCGCCCGCGCCATCCTCGCGACGCTGGAGTCGGGCGCCGCGCTGCCGGGCGGCAAGCACGCGTCGCTGCGCGGCCGCACGCGCGCGGGCGCCGCGCAGCTCGACCTGTTCGCCCCGGCGCAGGCGGCGGTGCCGCCGGAGCAGACGGCCGTCATCGAGACCCTGCGCTCGGTGGACGTCGATCGGCTCGCGCCCCTCGACGCGCTGAAGCTCGTCGTGAAGCTGAAGGGGCTGCTCGGCAGCGGCGCGGGTGACACGCGGTGACAGGTGTCAGGTGACCGCGGCGTCACCGGCGCGCCGGCTCAGTCCGGCGCGGCGATCTCCCGCAGCTCGGTGCCGCCCGCGTAGGCGTAGCTCACGAACGAGTCGAACCCCGTGACGAGCAGCCCCACCGGCGCCGAGGCCGCGATCCGGTGCACGCCGTCACGCTGCCTCCCGGGCAGCACGTTGTCCGGCGCCAGCTTCTCCGGATCGATCGCCGCGAAGCTCAGCTGGCACCGGTAGACGACGAACGGCGGCGCGCCGCCCCCGCGCTGCTCGTCGGTGAGCCCGTCCGCGGGCGCGATCTCGCACTCCTCGGGCCCGAGCGTCACGCCGTCGAGCTGCACGACGGCGGACGGCGGCGCGATCACGGAGATGAAGTCGAACGCGTACTTGTCCGGCGTCAGGAACACGTAGTCCTGCCGGAACTGCTCGACGGGCGGCAGGATGATCAGGCTCGGATCTCCGCCCGGCAGCCCCTGCTTGACCCCGGTCGCGCTCTGGCTCGCCATGATCTGCGACACGACGACCGGCTCGGAGCTCTCGATCAGGAAGTCGCCCCACGCCGTCACCTCGTGGAACTGGCCCAGCGACGTCAGCGTGATCCGGTCGTCCGGCGGCGGCAGGGTCGTCGTGATCTCGGCGCCCTTGCCGCTCACGGCCATGATCCGGACGTACTCCGGCTCGGGCACGACCTCGATCTGCGCGCCGGCCTGCTTCGCCGTCTGAGACCGGTTCGGGGTGTGCGGCACGGCGAACCGCTTGCCGGTCGCCCGGATCGGGTCGAGCTGGTCCTCCAGGTGATCGGCGCAGCAGCGCCGGTCCGCGAGCTTGCTGAAGTGGGGCGCGTCGGACGCCTCGCCGCCGGTGAAGACCGCGATCGGCTGATCGGCCTTCACGACCGAGCCGGTGAAGTCCGCGTTGAACCCGCCGGTCTCCAGGTTGAGCACGTCGAACGCGCCGAGCTTGACCTCGATCGACCCGTCCGCCGGCGTCTCCGGGACGGGCCCGCCGCCGACGACCCTCGCCGTCGTCCGCACCTGCACCGTGGTGTCGTCGCGCGTCCCGACGATGGTCAGGAACGCCCGGAGATCGGTCGGGTTCAGCGGATCGAAGTTCGTGTCCGGATCGTCGGTGCTCGCGATGGTCTGCGGCCACCCGGACACGACGTACGCGGTCGACAGGGTGCCCGGGTTGTACGTCAGCGCCTCCCGCGGCTTGAGGAGCGAGGCGTCATTGGAGAACACGTTGACGTTCTCCAGCGGGTTGAACTGGTACGCGACGACGGGGAACTTCGACGTGATCTTGTACGCGTGGCGCGTGAGCGCCGTGTGCGTGCCCGTGTTGTACTCCCCCTCGGGGCTGCCATCGACCTCGCGCGGCCCGAGCTTGAACACCTGGAGGTAGAGCGGCGCGATGATGGCGCTCGCGATCTCCACGGGGGCGGGCGGATCGCCTGGCGCGCCGTCGTCCTGGAAGATGCGGACCTCGTTCGGCACGTCGGGCTGCGGGTTCGAGATCACGACCGCGAACTGCTGCGCCGCCGCGTTGCTCGTCGCGTCGATCAGCGCGTTGTCCAGATCGACCGCCCAGTACTCGCACCCCACGTTGCTCCGCTCGACCTCGGCGACGGCGCAGAGCGGGAGGCAGCTCCCGCCCCGGCACGCCTCGCCGGCGCCCGTGTCGCACGTGTCGAGCACGCCGCCGAAGCTGCCGTCCGGCTCGCAGGCCACGACGTCCTGCCCGCGGCACGACGACGTGCCGGGCAGGCACGCCCTGCAGCCGAGCTCCACCGACGCGCACACGAGGCCCTTGGCGGCGCAGTCGTCGACCGTCACCCAGGCGAGCCCGGCCGCTGTCTCCTCGCACCGCACGAGCTCCGCGCCGCACCGGGACTCGCCAGCCGCGCAGGGCGGCTCGGGCGGCGGCTCCACGGAGATGTCGCCCCACCGGCTGCCGCTGTCGAAGCAGCTCGGCGCGAGCGCGAGCCACGCGGCCGCGGCGGTGAGGGCCGCGGCCGCTGCAGAGCGCCGGGCGCGGCGGCCGGGCCGGCGAGCGCGCTTCGTGTGGAGCGGCTTCTGCATCACAGGTGCGCGCCGAAGCTGTCGAGGGCGTAGGCCGTCATCCCTTGCGGCTTGAGCTGCCGGTAGACGAGCTTGCCGTAGTCGAAGCCGTCGATCCGCGCCCCGTACACCCCGATGGTGAGCGGTCCCGGCGGCAGCGCCCCGTGCTCGACCTCGAGCTGCCGGATGTCCGGCACCTCGACGGCGTGCGACCCCGCCGGCACGGCGACGGTCCACCGGATGAGCCCGTTCCCGCTCGCGATGTCGTAGACGCTGAGGTCGACGGGCGCGCCCGCGCTGAACGAGGTCGCCAGGTGCGCGCCGTCCCACGCGGTGCTCGGCGCCGGCGCCTCCAGGGTCGGCACACCCACGAAATCGCCGATGCGCACCGGCTCGCTCGTGGTGGTCGAGAGGACCCGCCCGACGACGGACAGCGGCGCGAGCCCGGCCTGGCCGGTGACAGCGCGCGCCGAGGAGTGGTAGCGCGCGCCGAGCAGGTCGTGGTCGAGCGGCGGGACGCCCACGAACGTCAGCCGGCCGTCGAACGGGATGAGCGGGCTCTGGGCGCCGACGGGCAGCGTGGCGAACCCGTCATTGCCGATCATCAGCGACACGTTCGCCTGGATGCGATCCGGCCCCTTCGGCCCCTTCGCTGGCGCGGCGACGTCCATGGCCAGCGCGTGGTCGAGCGGCTGGTTCATCCGCACGAACACGTCCTCCGTCGCCTTGCCCGGGAGCAGCGGGATCCCGCGGACGACGCCCATGGCGTACGCCGTGAACCGAGGCGGGCTCGGCGATCGATCCTCGATGCCCGCCAGCGCGTAGATGGTTCGGTTGCCCGGCGCGAGGTACATCGAGAAGCCGTGCCCGAGCTCGCCCGGCGTCTCCGGGGTGATCGCCTGGATCGCGGGCGGCAGCTGGAAGGTCGCGAGCGGATCGCCCCCGGTCGTGAACACGTACGCGACCCGGCGCTCGGTCTCGCGCTGCGGGCTCGGGACGTTGCCCCACACGCCGGCGCCAGGGTCCAGCGACTGGTCCCAGACGAGCTCGCCGTAGAGCACGCCGGCGGTGCCCACCTTGCCGCCGACCGGGGGAGGTGGATCGCCCGAGGCGCCGCACGCGGGCGTGAGCACGGGATCCAGGTACACGGTCACCGTGTCGACCGGCACGTCGACGAACGAGATCGGGCTGTGGCACGTCGCGGCGACGGTGACGGTCCGCGGGGCGTCGAGCGAAGCGTCGGCGAACACGGCGACGCCGGACGCGTCCACCTCGCCGGTGAGCGCGGAGGTCATGCTGCTGCCCACGACGACGCGCGCCCCCGGGATCGGGTCGCCGGTGAAGTTGTTGTAGACGAGGACCCTGAGCCGGCCCGCGAGGGGCGCGCCGCTGAGGCCGCCCTTGTAGCCGTTCGCGCTGTCCTCGTAGGTGTAGCCGTCCAGCACGAGGATCGTCTCGTCGCCGGTCGTCACCGAGATCGTCTTCGCGCCCGGCGTGCCCTGGGGCACCGTACAGAGGAGCCGGGTCGGCCCCTCGACCGCGAGCGACGTGCACGGCTTCTGATCGATCCTGGCGACGGTCGTGGCGTCCCACTGCGTGCCCTGTCCGATGAGCTCGACGGTCGTCCCGCCGGAGATCGGCCCGCTCGACGGGGACGCGTAGAGCGCGTCGTAGACGTAGCCGCCGGGCAGCGCCCTCCGGGTCGATTCGTCGTCGCCGTTCTGGACCGTGAGCTCGACGGGGCCCGCCGCGCCAGGCGGCGCCACCACCTGGACCCGGCTGGGATCGACAGGCACGATGGCCGACGGATCGACCTCGACGTCGCCGAACCAGACGCGGACCTTGGAGCTGAAGCCGTTCCCGTGGAGGAGGACGCGCTGGCCGCCGTTGAACGGGCCGTGCGTCGGGTCGGCGCCGAGCAGGGCGTGCGGGTCGGCGCTCGGCAGCCCGGCGCTCGTGGACGACGACGTGGCCTGCGGGTCCACCCCGAAGTCGCCGCCGTCGCCTTCGTCGTCCGTCTGCCGGCGGATGCCCTCGGGCGCCGAGGCGATGCAGGCGGACACGACCGCGAGGCCCGCGCAGATCGGGGCGAAGCGTGCTCTAAGAAAGGCGGTTCGCACGAGCGGAGTGTACGTCATCATCGAGGATGCCGGCACACGGCGCGGGCGCTCCCGCTGCGCGCGGCGCTCCCGCTGCGCGCGGCGCGTCTCTCCCGGGCGGTCCCGGGGGAGGTCGAGCGCGTCGAATCCAGGGCGAATCTGGGCAGAAATCGCGGGAAACAGCGGCGGGTGACGCGGCGCCGCGTCCGCTTGACAAGCGAGGCGCACCGGGGTAGCAAACCGCCCCCTTCTCGCGGTCTCGTGACGAGGGGGACAGCGGAGGACGAATCCTCGCCTTCGCCGTCGCAGCGACCGAATCCACACGCTCTCCTGGCACCCACGGCATTTCGCGGCCCGGTGCCCCATCGACGCGGACGCTCCTGTCCGCTCGTGGGGTTGGTCGCGAGAGGGGGAGCGGCGGACCAACCGAAAGGACATGCCGTGACTGATACAAGCTTCTCCGAATCCGCTCCCGCGGCCGACACCATGCAGGCCGTTGCCCCCCAGCCGGGGGATTTCCCGCTCCCGCTGCGCTCGCTGCTCGACGCCGGCGTGCACTTCGGCCACCAGACGAAGCGCTGGAACCCGAAGATGCGGCCGTTCATCTACGGCGCGCGCAACGGCATCCACATCATCGACCTCGACCAGACGACGCGGCTCTTCAAGCGCGCGTACGACTTCCTGACCGACGCTGTCGGCCGCGGCGGCCACGTGCTCTTCGTCGGCACGAAGCGCCAGGCCCAGGACATCGTGCAGGAGGAGGCCCGGCGGTCGGGCATGTACTTCGTCACGAACCGCTGGCTCGGCGGCACGCTGACGAACTTCCGCACGATCAAGCAGGGCCTCGATCGCCTGCGCACCCTCGAGCGCATGAAGGAGGACGGGACCTACGAGCAGCTGCTCAAGAAGGAGGTCGTCCGCCTCGAGAAGGAGCGCGAGCGGCTCGAGAAGTACCTGGGCGGCCTCAAGGGCATGGGCGGGCTCCCGGCGGCGATCTTCGTGATCGATCCGCACCAGGAGTCGATCGCGATCAGCGAGGCGCGCAAGCTCAACGTCCCGGTCGTGGCCATCACGGACACGAACTGCGACCCGGATCTCGTCGACTTCGTGATCCCGGGCAACGACGACGCCATCCGCTCGATCCGGCTGATCACGGCCCGCGTCGCGGACGCGTGCGTCGAGGGCGCGCAGCGCCGCAAGGATCACAGCGAGGGCGCGCACGGCTCGCAGCCGCCGGCCGGCGGCGGTCGCGGCCAGCGCGATGAGATCAACGTGTACCAGGGCGGCCGCGGCGGCCGCGGCGGCGGTCCGCGCCAGCAGCAGCCGTCCTAGCGGCGGCGCGAGCCGCATCGGAGCGGCTCGGCGCCCGGGCGGCGGGGCGATGAGGTCGCCTCCCGCCTGGGTCCGGTGGACCGCGGGGCGCAGAGGGCGCAGGGACAGAAATGCAAATTTCACCGCTCTGCGCCCTTTGTGCCTCTGCGGCTCGACCGGTGCGGCGCCCGGGCCCACGTGATCACCAGTCTGAAGTGCGATGAAAGGGGCCGCTCGGCGCGGCCTCTCTATCCAGGTTGAAGGAGAATAGAGCCATGGCCGGCATCAATGCTCAGGCGATCAAGGAGCTTCGTGAGCGTACCCAGGCGGGGATGAGCGACTGCAAGAGCGCCCTCACGGAGGCCGAGGGCGACATGGAGAAGGCGGTCGAGATCATCCTCAAGAAGGGTCTCGCGAAGAGCGCCAAGCGGGCCGGCGCGTCCGCCACCGAGGGCGAGGTTCGCGCGGCGGTCGCGGCCGATCGGCGGAGCGCGACGATGGTCGAGGTCAACATCCAGACCGACTTCGCGGCCCGCAACGACGCGTTCCGGCAGTTCGTCGGCGAGGTGCTCGCCGCGGCCGAGAAGGCGCCCGAGGGCGCGGATGCGAGCCAGCTCTCGATCGGCGGCAAGTCGGTCGCGGACACCGCGACGGAGCTGACCGCGCGCATCGGCGAGAAGGTCGCGGTGCGCCGCTGGGATCGCGTGTCGATCCCGGAGGGCAAGCACGGGGTCGCGCACGCGTACGTGCACCTGGGCGGCAAGATCGGCGTGCTCGTGGCGGTCGAGGCGTCGAGCCAGGCGGTCGCGGAGCACCCCGAGGTGCAGAAGTTCATCGACGAGACGGCGATGCAGGCCGCCGCGATGAGCCCGCTCGTCCTCCGCCGCGAGGAGGTCACGGCGGAGCAGAAGGCCAAGCAGCAGGAGATCTTCGAGGGGCAGCTGCGCGAGGATCCGAAGCCGAAGCCGGAGTCGGCGTGGCCGAAGATCATCGAGGGCAAGTTCAACAAGTGGTACTCGGAGGTCGCGCTGCTCGAGCAGGAGTCGGTGGAGGCGGCGTCGCGCGGCGTGGCGGGCCAGACGATCGACAAGCTGCGCCAGGCGGCGGCGAAGGCGGCCGGCGGCGAGCTCACGCTCACGCGCTTCGTGCGGTACGAGCGCGGCGAGGGTATCGCCAAGAAAGAGGACGACTTCGCCGCCGAGGTGGCGAAGATGGCCGCGAGCTGAGGCGGTCCGGCTGACGCGGTCCAATGTCGGGTCGCCTCGCCGCCGTCTCGATCGACCTCGACGAGGTCCCGAACTACTTCGCCCTCCACGGGCTCGCCGTCCCGGAGCGCTCCGGGGCGGCGGGCGCGCTGCACGCCGTCTATGAGAAGGCGCTGCCGCGCGTCGCGGGCTTCGCTGCATCCCACGGCATCCCTGTCACGCTGTTCGCGATCGGCCGCGACCTCGCGCGTCCGGCGAGCGCGGCGGCGCTGCGCGCGCTGAGCGACGCGGGCCACGCGGTCGAGAACCACTCGTACGGGCATCGTTACGACCTGTCGCGGCTCCCGCGCGCCGATATAGCGCGCGACGTCTTGCTGGGCGCCGAGGCGATCGCGGAGGCGGTCGGGAGGCGTCCGACGGGCTTTCGCGCGCCGGGGTACACGGTGAGCGACGCGCTGTTCGACGTGCTCGACACGATCGGGGTCGAGTTCGACTCCTCGGTGTTCCCGTGCCCGCCGTATTACGCCGCGAAGGCGCTCGCGATGGGGGTGCAGCGCGCGCAGGGGAGGGGATCGGCGGCGGTCCTGGACACCCCGTGCGTCCTCGCGGCGCCGCGCCGTCCGTACCGGCCGGGTCGACCGTGGTACCGGCGGGGCGGGCGGCGCTTCGTCGAGCTGCCGATCCAGGTGACGCCCGGGCCGCGGCTGCCGGTCATCGGGGCGAGCGTGGCGCTCGCCGGCGCGGCGGGGGCGCGCTGGCTTGCGCGCGCCTGCGCCGGGGAGGCGCTCGTCAACCTGGAGCTGCACGGGATGGACTTCCTCGACCGGAGCGACGGGCTCGAGGCGCTCGCGCGGTACCAGCCGGAGCTGCGCGTCCCGCTGGGCAGGCGGCTCGAGGCGCTGGGGGCGTTCGTGGAGGAGACGGCGCGGAGAGGCGCGCGCTTCGTGCGGCTGGACGAGGCGGCGAGGGAGCGCGGGCTCATCGCGTGACGAGGGATTCACCAGACACGGTCATTTCGCACGCGTCTCACCCCTGGAGACTGGGGGGCCGGAGGCGCTGCCGCCCCGCGGTGTTGTCCGCACCTCGGCCAGCCGCCGCCCGCGCGGGTCACCTTATCCGCATCGACCGCTTCAGCTCGCGACGAGCCGCCTCGCAACGACGATCCCCAGCACGCCCGCGATCATGCACCCGGCCACGGTGATGAGGACATTCAGCGCGCCCACCCACCACGCCCCTTCCTCGAAGAGCTTGATCGTCTCGTAGTTGAAGCTCGAGTACGTGGTGAACCCACCCATCACCCCGGTGCTCAAGCCGAGGCGGAGCGTCGGCGACACGAGCTCTGTCGACGCGGCGATCTGCAGGATGACGCCGAGCAAGAACGACCCGATGACGTTGACGGCGAGGGTTCCGTACGGAAACGCGGCGCCGAAGCGCTGCTGGCACCACGTCGAGAGACCGTAGCGGGCGAGGGTGCCCGCGGCGCCGCCGAGACCGATCCAGAACCACCGATCCATTCGTTTGCTCTACCGCGCGCGTCGCGACCATTGTGGTCGGCGGCAGCTCGCTTGCTGCTTCCCCGCTGCGCCTGTAGCGACGCCGCCGCGGGAGCGCGCGCCCGCGCGACCTACTCCGCCGCCTTCCTGAACTCGATCACCTGGCCGCCGTCGCCCTTGCTGCTGTCCGCCAGCGCCGGCCGGTTCACCCGCGAGATCTGATCCGGCGCCACCCCGGCCGCCGCGATGAACTGGCGCGCCTGCTCGTTGTCGCCGGACGCCAGCTCGTCCGGCGTCCCCGACGCCACGACCCGCCCCTGGATCACGAGGAACGCCTGGTGCGCGATGCGGAACGTGCTCGCCATGTCGTGCGAGATGACCACGCTCGTCACCTTGTAGCGCGCCCGCGTCTCCTCGATGAGGTCGTCGACCATCCGGCTCGTCAGCGGATCGAGCCCGCTCGTCGGCTCGTCGTAGATGAGGATCTCGGGCTCCAGCATCAGCGCGCGCGCCAGGCCCACGCGCTTGCGCTGCCCGCCGGACAGCTCCGACGGCATCCGGTCCTCCTTGTTCTCGAGGCCGAGCGAGTTCAGCATGTCCACGACCTTGTCGCGGATGTCCTTCTTCGACATGTGCTTCCGGTGCTCGCGCAGCGGGAACGCCACGTTGTCGAAGATCGTGAGCGAGTCGAGCAGCGCCGCGTACTGGAACACCATCCCGAACCGCTGGCGCATCCGGTTCATCTCGTAGTCCTGGAGCGAGCCCATATCCACGTCGTCGACCCAGATGTGCCCGCTCGTCGGCCGCTCCAGGCCGATGAGCAGCCGGAGCAGCGTCGTCTTGCCCGCGCCCGACCCGCCGATGATCACCGCCGTCTCGCTCCGCCGGAGGTGCATGGTGATGCCGTGCAGCACCTTCGTCGGCCCGAACGATTTCTTGATGTCATCGACGAAGAGGTGATCCCCAGGCTGCCACCCCGGCGGCATGTCGCGCGCCTGCTGCGCCCCCTCCGGTGCGGCGGAGGCCCCGTTCTGGGGGGGCTGCCCGTTCTGGGGGGCCTGGCTGGGCGGCCTTCTCGACATCGGCGGGTCACGGTACCACGGAGGGGGCCCCCGCGGGACGCAGATCCCCTTGCATTGCCGTAAGGCTCAGCACGCGCTTGACGCGGCCGGGCGTGGGACGGAAACGTTGCTCATGACCGACGACATACTCAAGGCAGCCCTCGACACGGCCGAGGCCAAGATCGACAAGGATGGCTGGGCCGAGCTCCCCGAAGGGCGGGTGTTCACGCTCTACGCCGCCCACGAAGGCGTGTCGCTCCCGGTGACCAAGATCGAGGCGGTGTCGAGCGTCGGCGGGCTCCTGAAGGCCCGCAGCACCAAGGGCGAGACCTTCGTGCTCGCGCTGAAGGACGTGTTCGCCATCGCCCTCGACGGCGGCGGCAAGGGAGCGCAGGCCCGGAAGGCCGGCTTCCTGGGCTGATCGCGGCGCTTCCCATGTCCAGGTCGCCGAGAGCGGGAGGAGGTCCTGCGGCGCGGTCCGCCGAGCGGGCCGTCGATCTCGCGCTCGCCGAGCTGGAGCGCCGGTTCGGCCTCGGCCGCAGCCTCGCCGCCCCGGGCTGGGTGCGCGAGCGGGTCCTCGCCGTCCTCAGCAGCGTGGCCGCGCGCCACGGGGTGTCCCCGCTCGCGGCCGCCGAGCGGCTGCACGACGACAGGGGGGCCATCGAGGAGGTCGTGAGCGCGCTCCGCGTGGGCGAGACGCGGTTCTACCGCGATCCGATCATCTGGGAGGCGATCGCCTCCTCGGTGCTGCCCAGGCTCCCGCCCGACCTCCCGATCGCCGGCCTCTCGGCCGGCTGCAGCACCGGCGAGGAGGCCTACACCCTGGGGATGCTCCTCGCGAGCACCGGCCGCCGCTTCAGCGTGCTCGGCGTCGACCGCGCGGCCCCGGCGATCGAGGCGGCGCGCGAGGCCGTCTACTCCGCCGAGGCCGCCGACCAGCTCCCCCCGGCCCTGCTTCAGCGCTATTGTGAGCAGAAGGGCGGAGCGCTGCACGTTTGCCAGAAGCTCCGCGACGTCGTGTCCTTCGAGGTCTGCGATCTGGTCCACGCCGTGCCGAGCGGCGGCTTCCAGATCATCTTCTTCAAGAACGTGCTCCTGTACCTCGCCGAGCCCGCCGGCGACGCGGTGGCCCGCCGCCTCGCGGCCGAGCTCGGCCCGGGTGGGCTGCTCTTCTCGGCCGCGAGCGAGGCGCCGCGGCTCTGCAGCGCTGGCCTCACCCCGGTCAGGGTCAACGCACAGGTCACCGCCTTCCGCGCCCCGGGCTCCTGAGAGGGAACCACACATCGCATGAGCTTCGACCTCTCCCCCACATCCAGGCCCAGCGGCCTCACCGAGCTCCGCGCCGCCTACGCGCGCGAGCGCGCGAACCTCGATCGCACCGTGCCGAGCGGCCCCACGCCGGCCGCGGATCCCGCCGCGCTCGGGGTCGCCCTCGGGCGGCGCCACGCGCGCCTGCTCGACGACCTCCTGGTCCGCCTCTTCCAGCTGCTGCGCGAGTCCGGCGCCCCGAGCCGCGCCGCGTGGGACTCGGTCGCGATCGCCGGGGTCGGCGGCTACGGCCGCGGCGCCGTCGCGCTGCGAAGCGACCTCGACGTGCGCATCCTCGCCCGCGACGCCCAGCGCGCCGGCGCCATCGCGGACGCGCTGCTCTACCCGCTCTGGGACATGGGGGTCACCGTGGGGCACCAGGTCGTCACCATCGACGACCTCGTCGAGGGGGCGCGCGAGGACCTGCCGACCGCGACGAGCCTGCTCGACTGGCGCCACGTCGTCGGCGACGCGTCGCTGTCCGAGTCGCTCTGGCAGCGCGCCGCCATGGGCATCTTCGCGCACTCGGAGCTGCCCCGCTTCATCGAGCGGCTCGGCAAGGAGATCTCGCAGCGCCACGAGCGCTTCGGCGGCTCGGTCTACCTGCTCGAGCCCGACGTGAAGAACGGCGCGGGCGGGCTGCGCGACCTCGACGTCGCCCGCTGGGCCGCGAAGGCGCGCTACGGCGTCGGCGAGTTCGACGCGCTGGTCCGCTTCGGCGCGCTCGTCGCCCGCGAGGCCGAGGAGATCCGCGGCGCCGCGGAGATGCTCTGGCGCACCCGCAACCTCCTCCACGCCCACTCCGGGCGGCGGACCGACCGGCTCACGTTCGACGAGCAGGAGCTCTGCGCGGGCGCGCTCGGGTACAGCAAGGGCGCGGGGCCTGTCGGCGACGGCCAGAAGGACGCGTCGTCTCCCGATGAGCCCTCCGTTTCGCCCGAGGCGATCGAGCGCATGATGAGCGACTACTACCGGAGCGCGCGGACCATCTCGCGCGCCCTGGATGTCATCGTCTCGCGCGCCACGCCGACGCTCACGCGGCGCCGCCGCCGCGACGAGGACCTCGGCCGCGGCGTCCGCCTCTTCGACGGCTGCATCACGATGAGCGATCCGGATCTGCTCCGGACCGATCCGGCGATCGCGCTGCGGCTCGTCTCCGAGGCCGTGGAGCGCGGCGTCCCGCTGCTGCCCTACGCCCGCGGGGCGATCGTCCGCGCCGCCGGCGATCCGGCGTTCTGCGCGGCGCTCCGCGAGAGCCCCGAGGCCGCCGAGCGCTTCCGGACCCTCGTCGCCACGTGCAAGGAGACGGCGCTGCAGAGCGGCTCGGTCGTGCGCGAGCTGCACGACCTCGGCCTCCTGCTCGCCATGATCCCCGAGTTCTTGCCGGTCGTGGGGCGCGTCCACCACGACGTCTACCACGTGTACACCGTCGACGTGCACTCGGTGGCCGCCGTCGATCGGCTCGCGGCGCTCGCGCGCGGCGAGCTCGCGGGCGAGTTCGGCCTCCCGTGCCGGCTCGCCGCCGAGGCGACGCGGCCGACGATGCTGTTCTTCGCGACGCTCCTGCACGACGTGGGCAAGGCGATCGGCGGCACCGATCACAGCCGGCGCGGCGCCGAGATGGCGAGGAAGATCCTGGAGCGGCTCGGCTTCCCGCCGGAGGACGTCGACGAGGCGTGTCACCTCATCCTGAAGCACCTCGTGATGTACCTCATCGCGACGCGGCGCGATCTCGACGACCCCGCGACGATCTCGGAGTTCTGCCAGGAGGTGCACGGCCGCGAGGGGCTGCGCGACCTCTACCTGCTCACGGTCGCCGATCTGTCGACCACGAGCCCCACGTCGATGACGTCGTGGAAGGCGCGGATGCTCGACGAGCTGTACCTCTCCGCGGACGCGGCCCTGCGCGGCGCGCGGGAGGACGGCGGGCCGCTCGGCATCGACGACCAGCGCATGGCCCGCGCGATCAGCGGCACCGTGGGCGCCCTCGAGGATCTCCCCGCCGCGAACGACGCGGAGCGGCGCGCGCAGCGGGACTTCCTGGCCCGCTACCTCGCCTCGATGCCCGAGCGCTACCTCCTCGCGAACAGCCCGGCCGCGATCGCCGCGCACGCCGAGCTCGCGCGGCAGCAGCAGTCCGGCGGGAACAGCGTGTCGGTCGCGCTCGTGCCGTCGCGCCACCCGGAGGCCGCGGAGCTCTGCGTCGTCGCGCCGGATCGCCCCGGCTTGCTCGCGGCGATCACCGCGGCGCTCGCCGCCTCGCGCCTCGAGGTCCACGCCGCGCAGATCCACTCGCGCGCGTGCGAGGACGTGAGCGGCGACGAGGGCGGCGTGATCCGCGGGAGGGCGGGCTCGTCTCCGCCCGCGGGCGTGCGCCTGCAGGCCGTCGACCTGTTCTGGGTGCGCGACCGCGGCGAAGGGGTAGGGGGGGTCGCCCGCGCGATCCCGAAGCTCATGACCGACATCCAGGCGGCGCTCTCCGGCCAGATCTCCGGCGCGGATCTCGCCAAGAAGCGGCGGGGGGGCGCGCTGCGCGAGCGCCCGACGCCGAAGGTCCGGACGCAGATCTCCATCGACGACCGCGCCTCCCACCACACGGTGATCGAGGTCCTCACGCGGGATCGCCCCGGCCTCCTCTTCGCGGTCTCGGACGCGCTCTACCAGCTCGGCCTCTCGATCTCGATCGCGAAGATCAACACGGAGGGGACGCGCGTGGCGGACGTGTTCTATGTGAGCGAGGCGGACGGGGCGAAGCTCGCGAACGGCAAGCGGATGCAAGAGGTCGAGGAGCGGCTCCATGCGGTGCTCCAGGGCCTGGACGGCGAAGGGAGTGTCGGATGAACGGCAGGTGGTTCTCGCGCGCGGCGTCCGCGCGGCAGGTCATGGCGGTCGTGGCGCTCGCGGCGAGCGCGGCGGCGTGCGCCCTTTCGTGTGGTGGAGCGCAGGAGCCCCCGCGCGAGCAGCTCTTCGCCGATCCCCCTGACGGCAGCGACGAGGCGACCTCGAAGGGCGCGTCGTCCACGGCGCTGGATCGGGGCATCGCCTACATCAAGAACGAGAAGTACGAGGAGGCGAAGCAGCACCTCCTCCAGGCGATCGAGCACGAGCCGGGCAGCGCCGAGGCGCACTACTACCTCGGGCTCGCGCGCGAGAAGACGAACGACCGCGCCGGCGCCGAGGCGTCGTACAAGAAGGCGCTCGCGAGCGACCCGAAGCTCGAGGCCGCCGCGCTGAACCTGGCGGCGCTCTACCTGGACGAGCCGCCGCGGCCCGACGAGGCGATCGCCGTGCTCTCGAAGGCGATCGAGCAGGCGCCGGGCCGGGCGGCGCTCCACCAGAACCTCGGCTACGCGTACGGCCTGAAGCGCGACGTCCCGAACGCGAGCAAGCACTACGAGGCGGCGCTCAAGGCCGAGGACGCGGCCGCCACGCGCTTCGCCTACGGCGCGATGCTGTTCGAGGCGAAGGAGCTCGACCGGGCCGCGGCCGAGCTCAAGAAGGCGCTCGCCGCCACCGGCGACGACGTGGCGACGATCGCGACGATCGGGCGGATGCTCGGGCCGGCGAAGGCGTACGCCGACTGCGTGGCGGCCTTCGACCGCGCCATCAAGCTGAAGCCGGAGGCCGAGTTCCACGTGCGCCGCGGGACGTGCCGCCACGAGCTCGGCGACGAGCCGGGGGCGCGCGCCGACTACCAGGCGGCGATCAAGGTCGAGCCGAAGTTCGCGGCCGCGCACTACTACCTCGGCCTGTCGTTCCTGGCCGAGCACAAGCCCCAGAGCGCGCTCGCGGCGCTCACGGAGGCCGGGAAGCACGGCGGCGACACCGAGATCGGCAAGCGCGCCCGCGCCAAGGTGAAGCAGCTCAGCGCCCGGATCAAATAGGAGAGCTGGTCGCGGGGTGGGCGTCACAGCCCGCCCCGCGAGCCGGCGCCGGGCGGGCGCGGCGTAGGCTCAGCCCGCCCGCGGCGGCTCACGCGCCGAGCAGCGCGATGATCCTGTCGAGCTCGTCGAGCGAGCCGTAGGTGATGCCGAGCTCGCCGCGGCCGCCCTCGTCGCGCACCTCGACCCGGGTCCCGAGCCGCCGCATGAGGCGCGCCTCCAGGTCCTTGATCGCCGGGGACTTCCCCTCGCGCTTCTTCTCGCCGGGCTCCTCGCCGCCATCGGCCGCCCGGCTCTCCTTCTCCTTCGCCGCCTTGATCAGCGCCTCGACCTTGCGGACCGGGAGCTTGCCGTGGACGGTCCGCTCGGCGACGTCGGCCATCACCTTGTCGCTCGGCGCCCCGAGCAGCGCGCGCGCGTGGCCCTCGCTGAGCTCGCGCGAGATCACCATGCTGCGGATCCGCTGCGGCAGCCGGAGGAGCCGGAGCGAGTTGACGATCGTCGTGCGGTCCTTGCCGACGCGCTCCGCGAGGGTCTGGTGCGTGTAGCTGTGCTCGCGCAGCAGCCGATCGAACGCCTCGGCGATCTCGATCGGGTTGAGGTCGGCCCGCTGCACGTTCTCGACGAGCGCCAGCTCGAACGCCTCCTTGGGCGAGACGTCCTTGACGACGACGAGCACCTCCCGGAGCCCGGCGCGCTGCGCGGCGCGCCACCGCCGCTCGCCCGCGATGAGCTCGAAGCTGTCGTTGCCGGACTGCGTCCTGCGCACGATGAGCGGCTCGATGAGCCCGTGCTCGCGGATGCTCCCGGTGAGCTCCTCGAGCTCGGTCTCGTCGAAGTGCTGCCGCGGCTGCCCCTTCTGCGGGACGATCTTCTCGATCGCGCACACGAAGACGCTGCGCCCCTCGGCCGCCGTCGATGTCGCCGGCGGCGGCGCCGGGAGCAGGGCGTCGAGCCCTCGTCCGAGCGCGCGCCGCGCCCCTTTCTGATCGGCATTCATGATCTGGGTCGCGCGTCCCTCGCGCGCGCTCCGGTGTTGGGCGAGGCCTCGGCCTGCGGCTCCGCCTCGGCGTCATCCCCGCGCTGCCTCTTCTTCGAGTCCGCCGCGGCGGCGGGCGCGCCGTCCAGGATCTCGCGCGCGAGGCTCAGGTAGCCCTGCGCCCCCTTCGACTGCGCGTCGTAGAGCAGCGCCGGCTTGCCGTGGGACGGCGCCTCGCTGAGCTTCACGTTGCGCGGGATGATCGAGTCGAAGACGCGGAAATGCGCCTTCACCGAGTCGGCGACCTGGTGGGTGAGCGAGTTGCGCCCGTCGAACATCGTGAGGACGACGCCCTCGACCGTGAGCTCCGGGTTGAAGGCGCTCCGCACCCTGTCGATGGTCGCCATGAGGTGCGTCAGCCCCTCGAGCGCGTAGTACTCGCACTGGAGCGGCACGAGCACCCGGTGCGCCGCGGTGAGCGCGTTGAGCGTCAACAGCCCCAGCGACGGCGGGCAGTCGAGGACGACGAAGGCGTACCCGTCGAGGTGCGGGCGCAGCGCGTGGCGCAGCCGCACCGCGCGATCGTCCGCGTCGACCAGCTCGAGCTCGGCCGCGACGAGGTCCTGGGTCGCGGGCACCACGTCGAGCAGCGGCACCTCGGTGGCGACGATCGCCTCCTTCAGCGTCGCTTGCCCGATCAGGACGTCGTAGAGCGACAGCTCGAAGCTCCCGCGCCGCACGCCGACGCCGCTCGACGCGTTCCCCTGCGGATCGCAGTCGACGAGCAGCGTCCGGTGCTCCGCCGCGGCGAAGCTCGCGGCCAGGTTGACCGAGGTCGTGGTCTTGCCGACGCCCCCCTTCTGGTTGGCGACGGCAAAGACGACAGGCGAAGGCTTGGAGGCGGCGCCGGGCTTGCCGGGCGCGCCCCCCTCTTTGGGCGATGGCATCGTGCTGTGTCGCGTCCGACCCGGCTGCTTACACGACCCCTACCGGCACGTCGAGAGATGCGGGCGTCTCGGCCGCAGGTTCGACCGGACGCACCGGTCCGGTCCTGCCCCAGGAAGCGCTCGAGCGACCCGCGGCGACCTCCGGCTCGCCGCGCTCCCACCGCCGGACCGCCCGCGCCCCCGCCGTGGGCTGGCCATCCGCGCGCCGGATTGTTGGCCTGAACGGCAGGCCCATCTACAGTGACCCACATGTCGCTTGGTGTGTGCAAGGGTAAGCGAACGACGGGGCCGTCGACCCGCGGGCGTGCCTCGAGGCGGGGCCGTTGCTTCGGCCTCGGGGGGGCGCTGCTGGCTCGCGGCGACGCCGGCCCGATCGATCGCGTCCTTGCCCGCGCGTTCTGGTGCGACGGGCGCGAGCCTACGTTGCTCGCTCCTGCGCAGGTCCTCGTGCTTTCGCCTTCGCTTCAACGCAGGTCGGCGATCGGCTCCGCTCCGCCGTCCGCCCTCGACGCGCGTCGAGGACCGGCGCTGACCGCCCTTGATCCACGGACGTGACGCCCAGCTTCGCCGAGCAGACCGACGCCCCGACGTCGCCTCGGCACATGTGAGGAGGACAGATGCCGCTTCCCAGGTCGTATCAGAACTTCGCCGAGTTCGAGCGGGAGATTCTTCGCCCGAGCCGCGTGGGCTTCTCGCTCGAGGACATCGTCGAGGACGAAGGGTCCTTCGACGCTGAGCTCGATTTCGAGAAGGACCCCTTCGACGTCTCGGACGACGACTGAGCGCGAGGCGCGGCGCGGACGAGCCCCTTCGGCTCCCCGCGCGCGCCCGTCGCTGCATCGCCGCGCGGCGCGGCGATGCACATCAGCTTGCACGATCCCTCCCGGGATCCCGAGCCCCGGCGGCCGCCTCTCCGCCGGGGCTCCTTTTTTTAAAGCAGCGTCCTGTCGGTCGTCTTGACCCCCCCGGCGACGCGTGGCACGAGTGCCGCCCTTCGAAAAGAACGCCATGCAAGTCAACGTCGAAAAGCTTTCTCCCGTGCTGATGGAGTTTCAGGTGGAGGTCCCCGCGGACCGCGTCCGGAGCGAGGTCGACAAGGCCTATACGGCGCTCCAGCGGACGGCTCGGGTCCGGGGCTACCGGCCTGGCAAGGCGCCGCGCCAGGTGCTCGCGCACCTCTACGGCGGCCGCATCCACGCCGATGTCGCCCAGCGGCTCGTCGACGCCACGCTGAACCAGGCGCTCGCCGACAAGCAGGTGCAGCCGCTGTCTCAGCCGGCGATCGCGCCCACCGAGCTCCGCCCCGACGACAACTTCTCCTACAAGGCGCGGTTCGAGGTCCGCCCCGACATCGCCGAGGTGAAGTGGGAGGGCTTCGAGGTGAAGCGCCCCTCGACCACGCCGAGCGAGGAGATGATCGACGCCGAGATCACCTCCCTGCGCCGCGAGCACTCGACGCTGCAGGCGCCGGAGCCGGAGCGCCCCGCCGCGAAGGGGGACCTGGCGACGATCTCGTTCACGCTGGAGATCGGCGGCGCCCTGCGCGACACGAAGGCGCAGGAGATCGAGACCGAGCTCGGCAGCGGGCAGATCTTCAAGGAGATCGAGGACGGCCTGCTCGGGATGACGCCCGGGCAGTCGAAGGACGTGCCGGTGACGTTCTCCGAGCAGCACTCGAACGCGGACCTCCGGGGCAAGGAGGCGCTCTTCCACATCACGCTGAAGGACGTCCGCGAGCGCATCTTCCCCGAGGTCGACGACGAGTTCGCGAAGGACTGCGGCGAGGAGAGCCTCCCCGCGCTGCGCGAGTCGGTCCGCAAGAAGATCGAGAAGGAGCTGACGCAGCGGGCGAGCGACGCGGTCGCCGAGCAGCTCGTGGTCGAGCTCTGCAAGGCGAACCCGATCCCGGTCCCGCCGTCGCTCGTCGATCAGCAGGCGCAGCTCGCCGAGCGCGAGCTGCTCGCGACGGCGCGCCGCCAGGGGCAGCGGGTCGATCCGACGCCGGAGTTCCGCGCCCGCGTGCGGCTCGACGCCGAGATGAAGGTGCGCGCGGGCCTGGTCATGGCCGAGATCGCGAAGGCGAAGGCGGTCAGGATCACCGAGGCCGACCTCGAGAAGGGCTACGAGGAGCTCGCCGAGCAGACGGGCAAGAACGTCGCGAAGATCAAGGCCGAGTACCGCGAGCCCCAGAAGCGCGAGCTCTTCGCCGGGATGATCCTCGAGGACAAGATCCTCGACATCATCGAGGCCGCGGCGAAGGTCACGGACGCGGGCTAGCCGCGGCCGATCGCTGGCCGACCTGCCGCGACCCGCGCTGATCGTCCGGGTCGCGGCGCGCTCACCGGACGGCATCGGGCGCGTCCATCGCTCGCCGGGCGGCGCGTGTTCCGTGCGTCGCCCTGCGTGTGGCCGAGATTTCCGGTAACCTCGGGCGCGTTCGGTCTTGCGATCGGACGCAGTCTGGCCCAGGAGTAGAGACCCTGCCGCGCGGCAGGAAACCCCCCGGAGCACCGGATGACCCGACGAGTCGAAACCCGCACCCAAGCCATCGAGTTTCTCGAACGCGAGAAGGCCTACATCCTCCCGACGGTCACGGAGGTGACCCACCGCGGCGAGCGAGAGTGGAACATCTTCAGCCGCCTCCTCAAGGATCGCATCGTCTTCATCGGCACGGAGATCGATGACTTCGTTGCGAACGCCGTGATCGCGCAGTTCCTCTTCCTGGAGAGCGAGGATCCCGAGAAGGAGATCCAGGTCTACATCAACAGCCCGGGCGGCGTGGTCACGTCGGGCCTCGCGATGTACGACACGATGCAGTACGTGCGTTGCCCTGTGTCGACGATGTGCATCGGTCAGGCCGCGTCGATGGGCGCCGTGCTGCTCAGCGCGGGCCGCAAGGGCCGGCGCTTCGCGCTGCCGCACGCGCGGATGATGATCCACCAGCCGCTCGGCGGCGCGCGCGGCCAGGCGACGGACATCGAGATCCAGGCGCGCGAGATCAAGAAGATCAAGGAGACGCTGATCGACATCCTCGTCGAAGCGACCGGCAAGAACCGGGACGAGCTGGCGAAGGACATCGAGCGCGACTTCTACCTGAGCGCGACGCAGGCCAAGGAGTATGGCCTGATCGACGAGGTCTTCCCGAAGCGGAACAAGTAGGTGCCTGCGCCCCCTCGGCTGGCGGGGGTGCTCGCGCGGAGGGGCGGCGTGGGAACGTGCCGCCGCGGAGCGCGCAGCGCGCAGGTGCGCCGCCGCGGGGGCTACGTCGTGGGCGCGCGGCATCGCGGCGCGCGGCGGCGGCTGGCGCGCCGTGAGGCGCTCGCTCGAGCCGCTGCTCCTCCCGCGGCGTGCGATCTCGTCAGCGGCTCGCGCCGGGGCGCCATAGGGCGATTCCCTGACTTCGGCCACAGGCTGGAGACCACCCCCGTTAGCTTGCGACGGTACGGGCACCGGACTAGAATCCGAGCGCGGCGTTTGGCTGCGCATCGCTGAAAATCCAGGGGACGGTGGAAGCCGTCCCCGTCCCTAGTTGGCGGGGCCGCGACGGCGGAACCCCACCTCTCGTTGAAGCGGCAGCGTCGGCAGACCGCACTGAGGGTCGAAGTGGAGCGAAGGCGGGACGATCACTCGAATGGCAATCTAAGCTGCTCTTTCTGCGGCAAATCGCAGAAAGAGGTGAAGAAGCTCATCGCGGGCCCCACGGTGTACATCTGTGATGAGTGCATCGGGCTCTGCAATGACATCATCGCGGAGGAGGTCGAGAAGGACGAGCCGTACGCGGGGTCGACCCCGGTGCCCAAGCCCGCCGACATCAAAGCGACGTTGGATGAGTACGTCGTCGGCCAGAACCGCGCCAAGAAGATCCTCGCTGTGGCGGTGCACAACCACTACAAGCGCATCGACAGCCGGGTCTCCTCGGACGACGTGGAGCTGTCCAAGTCGAACATCCTGCTGCTCGGCCCGACGGGCTCCGGCAAGACGCTCCTCGCGCAGACGCTCGCCAAGATCATCAACGTCCCCTTCGCGATCGCGGACGCGACGACGCTGACCGAGGCCGGCTACGTCGGCGAGGACGTCGAGAACATCATCGTCCAGCTCCTGCAGAACGCGGATCACGACGTCGAGCGCGCGCAGCGCGGCATCGTCTACATCGACGAGATCGACAAGATCAGCAGGAAGAGCGACAACCCCAGCATCACGCGCGACGTCTCCGGCGAGGGCGTGCAGCAGGCGCTGCTCAAGATCATCGAGGGGACGATCGCCAATGTCCCCCCGAAGGGCGGCCGCAAGCACCCGCAGCAGGATTTCCTGCAGGTCGACACGACGAACATCCTGTTCATCTGCGGCGGCGCGTTCGTCGGGCTCGATCAGATCATCCAGCGGCGCATCGGCCAGAACACCCTCGGGTTCGGCGCGGACATCAAGGCGAAGAAGGACTTCAAGCTGGGCGACCTGCTCAGCGTCGTCCAGCCGGAGGACCTCCTGAAGTTCGGGCTCATCCCGGAGTTCATCGGGCGCTTGCCGGTCGTGGCGACGCTCCACGAGCTCAACGAGGAGGCGCTCATCGACATCCTCACGAAGCCGAAGAACAGCCTGGTCAAGCAGTACCAGAAGCTCTTCGAGATGGACGGGGTGAAGCTCAAGTTCACCCGCGGGGCGCTCGTGGCGGTGGCCCGCCTGGCCCTCGAGAGGAACAGCGGCGCCCGCGGCCTGCGCGCCATCCTCGAGTCGGCGATGCTCGACATCATGTACGACGTCCCGTCCCGCACCGGGATCAAGGAGGTCGTCGTCAGCGAGGACGTGATCGTCAAGCACGAGCCGCCGCTCATCGTGTACACGAAGGAGGCGGAGCTCGCGTAGCGCTTTCCCCCGGGGGGTCGTGGGCCACGGCGCGAGCCCGCGCCGCGGTCACCGCGATGAAGGGCGCGCGCGCAGCGCGCCTTCGCCTTCGCCCCCCAGAGCCCCTCGAGCATGCCGGCACCGCGCGCGTCCCTCGAGGACGCGGGCCGACCCGGCGGCGGATCAGCAGTAGACCAGGACACTCGTGACAACCGAGGCGGGGCTGCCCCGGCCTCCTGACACTCCCGGAAAGACGGCGGATGTTCTTCAAGAACGACAGTGATCGCGGCAAGAACGCACCCGAGCGCGGGATCGTCCCGTTGCTCCCGCTACGCGACATCATCGTCTTTCCACACATGGTCTCTCAGCTGTTCGTCGGCCGCGAGCGCAGCATCGCCGCGCTCGACGAGGCGATGAACCGCGGCAAGGAGATCTTCCTCGCCGCGCAGCGGAACGCGAAGACGAACGATCCGACGCCCGACGACATCTTCGGCGTCGGCTCGGTCGGCGCGATCATGCAGCTGCTCCGCCTGCCGGACGGGACGGTCAAGGTCCTCATCGAGGGCAAGCGCCGCGCGCGCATCCGCCGCTACGTCCAGAGCGATGCGTACTTCCTGATCGAGTACGACGAGATCGTCGAGAGCTCGGTCGCGAGCGTCGAGGTCGAGGCGCTGATGCGCTCGGTCCAGTCGACGTTCGAGATGTACGTCAAGCTCAACAAGAAGATCCAGCCCGAGGTCCTGATGGCGGTGCAGGCCATCGACGAGGCCTCGCGGCTCGCCGACACGATCATCGCCAACCTGCCGACCATCAAGCTGACGGACCGGCAGGCGCTGCTCGAGATGGAGGAGCCGCAGAAGCGGCTAGAGCGTCTCATCGAGCTGATGCAGGCCGAGATCGAGATTCTCCAGGTGGAGAAGAAGATCCGGAGTCGCGTCAAGAAGCAGATGGAGAAGACGCAGAAGGAGTACTACCTCAACGAGCAGATGCAGGCCATCCAGAAGGAGCTGGGCGGCGGCGAGCGCGACGAGTTCAAGAACGAGATCCAGGAGATCGAGGAGGCCCTCAAGACCAAGCGGATGAGCAAGGAGGCCGCCGCGAAGGTCAAGAAGGAGCTCAAGAAGCTCAAGATGATGCACCCCACGAGCGCCGAGGCGACCGTGGTGCGCAATTACATCGACTGGATCCTCGAGCTCCCCTGGTACGACAAGAGCGAGGAGCGCTATGACCTCGTCGAGGCCGAGCGGATCCTCGATGAGGATCACTACGGGCTCAAGAAGATCAAGGAGCGGATCCTCGAGTACCTCGCGGTCCAGGCGCTCACGAAGAAGCTCAAGGGCCCGGTGCTCTGCTTCGTGGGCCCGCCCGGCGTCGGCAAGACGAGCCTGGCGAAGTCGATCGCGCGCGCGACGGGGCGCAAGTTCGTGAGGCTGTCGCTCGGCGGCGTGCGCGACGAGGCGGAGATCCGCGGCCACCGGCGCACGTACATCGGCGCGCTGCCTGGCAAGCTGATCCAGTCGCTCAAGAAGGTCGGGACGAACAACCCCGTCTTCCTCCTCGACGAGGTCGACAAGATGTCGACGGACTTCCGCGGGGATCCGGCGGCGGCGCTGCTCGAGGTGCTCGATCCGGAGCAGAACCACACCTTCAACGATCACTACCTGGACCTCGACTACGACCTCTCCGACGTGATGTTCATCACGACGGCGAACACGCTCTCTGGCATCCCGGTGCCGCTCCAGGACCGCATGGAGGTCATCCAGCTCTCGGGCTACACGGAGTTCGAGAAGCTGAACATCGCGGTGAAGTACCTCGTGCCCAGGCAGCGGAAGGAGTGCGGCCTGGAGGACGTGTCGCTCGACCTCACGGAGGGGGCGCTCCGGACGATCATCCACCACTACACGAAGGAGAGCGGCGTGCGCTCGCTGGAGCGCGAGATCGCGAGCGTGTGCCGCAAGGTGGCCCGGAAGGTCGTGTCGGACGGCAAGGAGAAGCCGATCGAGGTCGTCGCGAAGAGCATCCCGAAGTACCTCGGGGTGCCGAAGTACCGGCTCGGCCGGCGCGAGGAGCGCGACGAGGTGGGGCTCGTGAACG
This sequence comes from Sorangium sp. So ce321, assembly GCF_051530195.1. Taxonomy (NCBI): domain Bacteria; kingdom Pseudomonadati; phylum Myxococcota; order Polyangiales; family Polyangiaceae; genus Sorangium; species Sorangium sp. So ce321. The sequence goes on from NZ_CP150329.1 coordinate 4,976,721, forward strand.
GCCTGGCCGTGACCAACGTCGGCGGCGACCTGCTCCCGGCCGAGGCGACGGTGGTCCCGGGCAAGGGCAAGCTCGTGATCACGGGGCTGCTCGAGAAGGGCATGGAGGAGAGCGGGCACGCGGCGATGAGCTACGTGCGCTCGCGCCTCGATCGGCTCGGGCTCGAGCCGGACGTCTATCAGAAGGTCGACGTCCACATTCACTTCCCCGATTTCGTCCGGAAGGACGGGCCCAGCGCCGGCGTGACCATGGTGACCGCGCTCGTGAGCGCGCTGATGAAGGTGCCCGTCCGGCGGGACCTCGCGATGACGGGCGAGATCACCCTGCGCGGCCGCGTGATGCCGATCGGCGGGCTCAAGGAGAAGCTGCTCGCGGCCCACCGCGGGGGCATCAAGACCGTGATCCTGCCAAAGGAGAACCGGAAGGATCTCCGGGACGTGCCGCGGCGGGTGCTGAAGTCGCTGCGGCTGGTGCTCGTCGAGCACGTCGACGACGTGCTCCGGGAGGCGCTCATGCTGCCCGATCCCAACGCGATCTTCGGGCCGCCGAAGGGCGTCCTGGAGTACCGGGACGGCGAGCTCGTCACCGAGGAAGCGCCGGTCATGGCGCCTCCGGGCCCGGCGGGCGAGCCGACGCCGGCCGCGCCGCCCGCCGCCTGAGCGGCGCCGAGCGCGAGCGCGGCGCCGCTCGCGCGAGCGTCGCGGCCCACGGGCGCGGCGCTGGACGGATAGACTGGCGGCGGGCGCCGAGACGCACTAGCTGGCGTCGCGATGATTCGACGCGCACTGATTTCGGTATCCGACAAGACGGGATTGCTCCCGCTGGCCAGGCGGCTCGCGGACAGGGGCGTGGAGCTCCTCTCGACCGGGGGGACGCAGCGGGCGCTCCAGGACGCGGGCGTGCCGGTCGTCGGCGTGGAGGCCTATACCGGCTCTCCCGAGGTGATGGATGGCCGGGTGAAGACGCTCCACCCCAGGGTGCACGGCGGCATCCTGATGCGCGGCGCGATCGACGACGAGGACCTCGCGCGGCTCGGGGGCGAGCGGATCGATCTCGTGATCTGCAACCTCTACCCCTTCGAGGCGACGGTCCGGAGGCCGGGCGTCTCGCACGCCGAGATCATCGAGAACATCGACATCGGCGGCCCGTCGATGGTGCGGAGCGCGGCGAAGAACCACGCGCGCGTGGCGGTGGTGGTCGACCCGGCCGACTACGAGGCTGTGCTCGCCGAGATCGACAGGGAAGGTGCGGTGTCGAGCTCCACCCGCCGCCGGCTCGCCACGAAGGCGTTCGCCCACACGGCGGCGTACGACGGGATGGTGGCCGGCTACCTCTCCTCGCTGCCCGAGGAGGGCGAGCCGAGCGCCGCGGAGCGCGAGACGTATCCGCGCTTCCTGACGCTCGCCCTCGAGCGGGCCTATCCGCTCCGGTACGGCGAGAACCCGCACCAGTCGGGCGCTTTCTACCGCGAGCGGGGCGCGGCCGCGGGCTCGCTCGCGCTCTCGGAGTCGCTGGGCGCGGGCGGCAAGGAGCTCTCGTTCAACAACCTCGTCGACGTGGACGCCGCGTTCGAGGCAGTGCGGGAGTTCAGCGAGCCCGCGGCGGTCGTCGTGAAGCACACGAACCCGTGCGGCGTCGCGACGGGCAGCGACCTCGCGACCGCCTACAGGACGGCGCGCAACGCGGACGCCGTGAGCGCCTTCGGCGGGATCGTCGCGCTGAACCGCGAGGTCGACCGCGCGGCCGCCGAGGTGCTGGTCGAGACGTTCCTGGAGTGCGTGATCGCCCCCGCCTACGCGCCCGAGGCGCTGGAGGTGCTCCGGACCAAGAAGAACCTGCGGGTGCTCGCGACTGGCGCGCTCCTGCCCGCGGATCATCGGGAGCTGACGTTCAAGCGCGTCGGCGGGGGGCTCGTGGTCCAGGACCGGGACGCGACCGCGGCCGGCGAGGTGCGCGGGGGCCGGGTCGCGACCAAGCGGGCCCCCACGGAGCGGGAGATCGAGGCGCTCGAGCTCGCCTGGCGCGTCTGCAAGCACGTGAAATCCAACGCGATCGTGCTCGCGGTGCCCGGGAGCACGGTCGGGGTCGGCGCCGGGCAGATGTCGCGGGTCGAGAGCGTGCGCATCGCCTGCAGCAAGGCGGGCGAGCGGGCCCGCGGGAGCGTCCTCGCGTCGGACGCCTACTTCCCGTTCCCGGACGGCCTGATGGTGGCCGCCGAGCACGGGATCACCGCTGTCGCGCAGCCCGGAGGTAGCGTGAAGGACCCGGAGGTCATCGCCGCTGCCGACGCGGCGGGGGTCGCGATGGTCCTCACCGGGACCCGGCACTTCCGTCACTGAGCCGGCCCGGCGCGGCCCTGGCGCCCTGAGGCATCCCCTCAAATTCTTCGGAAATTCACCGGGAGGCGGGGAGGCGGGGAGGAAAACCTTCAAAATACTCCCTGTCTCCCCGCCTCCCTGTTCAATTTCCCTGCTGAAAATGGCTGCAAATGAGGGGCTTCCTCAGCCTGGCGCCACGCCGGCACGCCCCGCCCCGGCGCGGCCCTTGCGCCGCCCCTGGCGCGCCCCGCCCTGCGGCGGAGGCGCGCTGCGCGTTCCTCCATCCGGGGGAAGCGTGTGCACCGCTCGCAGAAAAGTTGACCTTTGGTCCTTGACTGTGATGATGGTCAACGCTGCGCCTGGGCAAAGCGCTGTGCGCGGCGCGAAGGAGCTAGCTGTGGGCGGAATCAGCGAGACGTGCAGCGTGTGCGGGACCGGATTCGAGGTCCAGTTCCGGTACCAGATGGAGGAGAAGGACGGCGGTTTCTCCTTCTTCTGCTCGCAGAAGTGCCTGGAAAATAGCCAGCTCGGCGGGGAAACCGGCGCCGCGCTCGCCACGTGCGACGCGTGCGCGAAGCGCTTCACCCCGGATCTCGTGTCGCAGGTGCTCTACGTGACCGGGCGGCGGCACTACGCGTGCTCGCTGGGGTGCCGGACGCAGCTGATCCGTGAGGCGAAGGGGGTGCGCCTCGGCGACATCGCGGCAGCGGCCTCGGCGCCTGCGCCTGCGCCTGCGGAGGGGCTGCCGCCGACCCGCCGTGAGGCACCGGCGGCCCGCGCCGGCGCCCGCGCCCCCGAGGAGGCGGGCGAGCCGGCGTCCCCGGAGCTGGCCGCCGCCTGGGCGAGCGCGCAAGGGGCGGTCGGGGCGCCGGCCGCTCCGGCCGCGTCTGCTGCGCGCCCGGCGGAGCCTCGCGGGCAGCAGGGCGCTGTCGCGGTGTCCCTGTCGCCGGCGGGGGGCGCGAAGCGGGCGGCGGCGTCGCCGCCGCCGCGGCCGGCCGGTGTGCCGCGGTATCTGGCCGTCTTCAACCACAAGGGCGGCACGGGCAAGACGACCACGGCCGTGAGCGTGGCGGCCGGGCTCGCGGCGCGCGACAAGCGGGTGCTCCTCGTCGACACCGACGCACAGGGGAACGTCTCCGTCTCGCTCGGCGCCGGCGCGGAGCGGTCGCTCTACCACGTGCTCGTGATGGGGCTCCGGATCTCGGACGCGATCAAGACGGTGCGCCCGAACCTGGATCTCCTGCCCTCCAACGAGACGCTCGCCGCGGCGGAGCTCTATCTGGCGGGTCGCCAGAACCGGGATCGCGTGCTCTCGGATCGGCTCTCTGCCGCCGCGGTCGACTACGACTATGTGGTGCTCGACTGCTCGCCGAGCCTCTCGCTGATGAACCAGAACGCGCTTGTGTTCGCCGACAGCGTGCTCGTCCCGGTCGCGTGCGACTACCTGTCGCTCGTCGGCGTCCGGCAGGTGATCAAGACGGTGAAGAACGTGAACGCGCTGCTGCACCATCCGGTGCACATCTGGGGCGTGCTTCCGACCTTCTTCGACGGTCGCGCGAAGATCGCGCGCGAGGCGGTGAGCACGATGAAGCAGCACTTCGGGGAGCGCTGCCTCGCGCCGGTCCGCCAGGCGATCAAGGTCAAGGAGGCGCCCGCGCAGGGACAGACGATCTTCGAGTATGCGCCGGGGACTCCGGCGGCGGACGATTACCTCGCCGTGGTCGACCGCATCATCGAGAGCCGCGAGCGCGGCGTCGTCGGCTCCGAGGCAGGGGGGTCGTGGAGCACCGACCGGCCGGGCGCGGCGACGGAGCGGCCGGGCGCGGCGGCGGGTGCGTGAAGGGACCCGCGGACGCGGAGTCCCACAGGACGAAGGGACCCGCTGACGCGGAGTCCCGGCCGGGGTTGGAGCGGGCAGGGAGCTGGAGGAAGCAATGAAGAGCGAAGGCGATCTCGGGGGCGCCGCGCGGGCGCTGCTCGATCGCGATGAGGTGGAAGGTGTTTTGTCCGGGGCATTCTATACGCCCACGGAAGGGCCCCGTTCGCGCGCGAAGAGCCGGCCAGCCCGGGCGGGCGCCGCGTCCGAGCCAGGCGCCGCGCCGGCGCCCGAAAGGCCGCAGCACTACAAGGTCATCTGCATCTCGATGTACACCGAGGATCTCGTGCGCCTGGACGAGATGGTCAGCGCGCTCAAGGGGCGCGGGATGACGAAGGCCAACCGGAGCGCGCTGATCCGGCACGCGCTCTCCCAGGTGGACCTCGACAAGATCCCGAAGGGGATCTAAGTCAGCTCTTCATGGGGGACCTCGACGAGGTCCCGGACGGAGTTACGTCAGCCTTTCCATCATCCGCCGCGGTCGCTGCGGGAGTCCCCTGACGGCCTCCAGCGGTACCGGCGCTGGTGGAATCAGCCCGGCTTCTTGCGACCGGCGAGCGCCGGAAAAGGCCGCGCACGGGCGCCTGCGCTCCGTGTACCGTGGCGCCACGCGTCTTCGCCCGGCGACGGCATCGTCGGCATGCGGCGTGCTATCGTCAGCTGTCGCCAGGGTCGAGGCCTACTACCGACGAGAGGGAACATGGACCAGAACTACGTAGGATACGGGGACCGTTCTTCGGTGCTCCGTGCCGGCGCCGATTCGCGCGAGCGCTTCATCGTGCGAACGTACAATCACCTGTTCGGGGCGATCGTTCTCTTCGCGGGGATCGAGTTCGCGCTCTTCAAGACCGGCGCCGCCTCGGTCATCGCCAGGGCGATGATGGGCACGAGCTGGCTGCTGGTGCTCGGGGCGTTCATGCTCGTGAGCTGGCTGGCCAGCCGCGCGGCGCACACCTCCCTGTCGAAGCCGGTGCAGTATGCCGCGCTGTTCGGCTACGTGCTCGCCCAGGCGATCATCTTCGTGCCGCTCCTCTACATCGCGGACATGGTCGCTCCCGGCGCCATCCAGAGCGCCGGGCTCGCGACGATGGCCGGCTTCGCCGGGCTCACCGCGATCGCGTTCGTGACCCGCAAGGACTTCTCCTTCCTCGGCGCCCTGCTCCGCTGGGGCGGCATCTGCGCGATCGTCCTGATGCTGGCCGGAGCGCTTTTCAGCTTCCAGCTCGGCACGTTCTTCAGCGTCGCCATGGTCGCGTTCGCCGGCGCCGCGATCCTCTACGACACGTCGAACGTGCTGCACCACTTCCCCGAGGACCGGTACGTCGGCGCCGCGCTCGAGCTCTTCGCGTCCGTCGCCATGCTCTTCTGGTACATCCTCCGGCTCTTCATCAGCTCCCGCGACTGAGCGAGCGGGGCGCGCCCGCACAGGAGACGGGCCCACCTCGACGTTTTCGGTGCTCGGCGTACAGGAGTACGCCTGCGCGCCGAAAACGCCGATCTGGGCCCGTCTCCTGTGCGGGCGCGCCCCGCTCGACGTCCTCCGCGTGGACGGCGCGGGGGAGGGCGGTCGCTGCGGGGGAGGACGGAGCGGTGGGCGGGACGCTTGCGCGGCAGCTCACGCCGGGGTCTGATGCGGGGCCGAGGTGGAGCTGTGAGGAAAGCGTTGGCGTGGGCGCTGGTGGGGCTCGGAGCCGTTGCTCCAGGGTGCCGGGGGCAGGACTCGGAGAAGAAGGCTGAGCCAGCCGCCACTGCGAACGCCGCCGTCAACGTGAGCGGCGCGGCCGGCGTCGATCTGCTCGCGCAGCCGCTCTCGCTCCGGGGAATCAGCCTCGCAGGGGCAGAGTTCGCGGTGGACCCCTTCGGGAAGGGGTCCCTGCCAGGGAACCCGGGGGTCCACTACGCCTATCCGGATCCCGCGTTCTCCAAGGGCTACACGTCCGCGGATTACTTCCTCGCAAAGGGGATGAACACCTTCCGGGTGCCGTTCCGCTGGGAGCGCCTGCAGCCCGCGCGCAACCAGCCGCTCAACGCCGCGGAGCTGAACCGGCTCAAGACCACGGTCAACAACCTGGTCGCGAAGGGCGCCTACGTGGTGCTCGATGTGCACAACTACGGTCGCTACGGGACGGGCGTCGTCGGCGCAGAGATCCCGATCGCGGATTTCGCAGAGTTCTGGGGGCGGCTGGCCGTCGAGTTCAAGGGCAACGCGAGGGTCGTCTTCGCCCTCATGAACGAGCCGCACGACATGCCGACCGAGCAGTGGATCGAGGCGGCCAACGCGGCGATCGTCTCCATCCGCAGCTCCGGCGCGACGAACCTCATCATCGTCCCCGGCAACGGGTGGTCAGGGGCGCACAGCTTCGAGGCGACGTTCTACGGGACGTCGAACGCCGAGGCGCTGCTCAAGGTCGCCGACCCGAAGCACCACGTCGCGTTCGAGGTCCACCAGCACCTCGACGACGACTCCTCGGGAAAATCGCCCGACTGCGTCAGCGAGACCGTCGGGGTGGAGCGCCTGAAGGTGTTCACGGCGTGGCTCAGGAAGCACGGGAAGAAGGGGTTCCTCGGCGAGTTCAGCGGCGGATCGGGCGCCGTATGCCTGAAGGCCATCGCCAACGTCGTGGTCTACCTCGAGCAGAACAGCGACGTTTACGTGGGCTGGACCTACTGGGCCGCAGGGCCCTCCTGGAAGAGCTACTTCACGTCGCTCGAGCCGCGAGGCGGGGCCGACGCACCCCAGATGGCGTCGCTTCAGGCGCACCTGTCGGTATCGGTCCAGTAGCGAGGTTGCCCCTCCAGGGCCGATCGGCGGCGCCGCTCAGGAGCCGAGGAGGCCCTGCGCCGCTCGCACCAACGTGAAGAGCAGCAGGCCCGCCAGCGCGAGGACGCCCGCCAGCGCGAGGAGCAGCCCCGCGTAGAAGCGGGCATCCGAGGGCCGCGCGCCGCCCTGGCTGCGCGCGGCGAGGTGCGCCCGCAAGAGGTCGAGGTTGCGCGCGTTCGCCTTGTAGGTCGCGTCGAACAGGTCGCCCAGGAGGGGGACCGTGCCGATCACCGTCTCGAGCCCCACGTTGAGCACCATGCGCAGCAACGTCGACGCAGGGAGACGGTAACGCGTCGACGCGAGCACGATGTACACGGAGAGCCCGAAACCGATGAGATCACCGACGCCCGGGATCAACCCGATCACCGCGTCGTAGCCGACCCGGTAACCCACGCCGGGGATGCGGATCGCGTTGTCCAGAAAATGCCCGAGCGCGTTCAGGCGCTTCAGCCGCTCCTCCTCGAGATCAACGGTCTTCAGCGTGGTGAGAGGTGTCACAGGCATGGCGGACCGTTCTCCGGGATCCGGACGAGATGGCTCTCGTAGCGTACTCCGCGCTCCCTTCGACCGCGATGCCAGAGGTGCAGCGGGGTCGGCCATCGCCCCGGCCGAGGCACTTTTGCGCCCTTTGCGTTCTCCGGAGCGGCGCGAGGTCGCCGCGCTTCTCAGGGCGGCGCGGAGCGGGCGGACGCAGGGAGCTCCGCGTCGCGGCGGCGGCGGCGTCGACGCCCGCCGGCAGCGGGAGAACGCCGGCGCGGCGCGGGCGTAGGTCGTCCGGAGCGCGCCGCATTTCAGACGAAGAGGGGCACCCCGACCGGGGCATGTGCGTTGCTTGTATCGGTCGCCATGGCGACAGCAACGGTGATGGGAGGCGCCCTGCGACCCCGCTCCTCGGAGATGGTCATCCTGGGGCAGGCGGCAGGGCTCGGACTGGTGACGGGCATGCGTTCCATGCTGGGCGTGAGGATCCTCGCGTCCAGCGCCGAGCGCGGCGCGTTCGACGGGCAGCGCGGGAGCTTCTGGCGCACGCTTCGCTCGCCCGTCGCGCAGCGCGTGATGAGCTTGCTCGCGGGCGGAGAGCTCCTGATGGACAAGCTGCCGTCCGCGCCGAGCCGCCTCTCGAGAGGCCCGCTCAGCGGACGTCTCGTGATCGGGGCGCTCCTGGGCGCCGCCGTCGGCTCCCAGAGCCCCGAGAAGAACATGCGCATCGCCGGCGCCGTGGTCGGCGCCGTCGCCGCCGCGGTGGGCGCCGTCGTCGGGAACCGCGCCCGCGTGTGGCTGAACCGCAGGACCCGCGTTCCCGCCCCGGTCGGAGCGATGGTCGAGGACGCCATCGCCTTCGGCCTGGGCGCGCTGGCGGCGCGACGTTAATCAGGGGGCATGCGCTCCACCAGAGCCCCGAGGGAGCTTCCGACGCGCGCGCACGTCGCGTCCTGCCACAGCGGGGCGCTGCTGCCGTTGCGGTCACGGCGCCGCGATCCATGCTGGCGCCTGCCATGCCGCTGAGGCCGTGCGCTCGCCTGCGCCGCTCCGGAGGTCGCGTAGCTCTGCTCGGCGTCGCCGGCGCGCTGCTCGGCGTCTTCGGCGCGCTGGGCAGCGCTCCCGCGCAGGCTCAGGGAAGGTACGAGTCCGCGCTCCTCGGCGGGCGATCGGCGCTCCTGGGGAGCACAGGGGTGGTGCTGGGCGTCGACGGCGCCGCGCCCTTCCTGAACCCGGCCACGATCGTCCGCATCGAGGACCGGAACATCGCGTTCTCGTCAGCGTTCTTCCGCTACAGGCATCGAACGCTGGAGTCGTGGCACCAGCCAGGCCCGGTCGACGCCGCCCGGTACGGGGAGCTCCGGCTCGATGAGACGACGGTGATCGACCAGGGCCTGAGCACCTTGCCCGACGCGACCTGCTATTTCTTCGACCTGAGGAGCGGCGCGCGAGCAGGGGACGGGACGCGCGTGCCGGTCGGTCGCCACACCCTCGCTGCATGCCTCGCGAAGACGGAGCAGAACGAGTTCGGGTTCGACGCGCTCGGGTTCTCGGGGGAGTCCGCGTCACGCCGCGTGAACCAGGCGCAGACGCTCCGCTACGAGTGGGGACGCTACAGCGCGGGTCCCTCGTGGAGCTACAGCGCGACCGAGCGCCTCGCGCTGGGCGTCTCGCTCTCCGTCGTGCGCACCCGCTACTCGAGCGAGCTCAGCGTGGCCAGCCTCGTCGAGGACACCGGGACGCGCTCGGCGAGCAGCGCGACGTACCTGGCCGCGCTGTCGGCGGACTCCTGGGATGTCCTCGCGCACCTCGGGGTCACGTACCGGCTGAGCAAGGTGTTCTCGGCCGGGATCAGCCTGCGGACGCCCAGCCTCCATGTCTTCGATTCGCTGGACGCGAGCCACCAGGACACGCTCGCCGCCGAGACGGCGACGGTGCGCTACTGGGCCGGTGAGGGGGAGTTCACGGCTCCCTCTCCGACCCGCGTGGCCTTGGGCGCGAGCGCGGAGTGGAGCAGGCTGCGGCTGGAGCTGGACGGCTTCTTCTACATGGGCCAGCGCGAGTTCGCGCGGGTCGCCGCCGATCGGGAGGAGGTCGCGATCGAGGGGGGAGCGGTGGCGAGCCGGAGGCAGAGCCGGCTCGACATGGTCGAGGCGTCGGCGCCCATCGTCAACGTGGGGCTCGGCGCCGAGCTGTTCCTCACGCGTGACCTCAGCCTGCTGGGCGGCGTCGTCTCCGATTTCAACGCGCTGTCCGGCCCGCGAGGGCCCGTGCCCGCAGATTCGAGGCTCTTCCTCGAGCGGATGAGCGGCGTGCACGCGTCGCTCGGCATGGTGTCGTATACCCGGTACGGCGATCTCGTCTTCGGCGCGCGCCTCGACTACGCCGCGGGGCAGATGGCGGCGGTCAACGCCTTCACGTCACCCGTGCGGCTGGAGCCGATCGACTGCCGCGAGTTCGGCGCGACCCTGGTGCTCGCGGGGCGGATCAGCCTGCGCACCGTGGAGAAGGTGGCGCGCGACATCGGCGACGCCGTGGAGGGCTCGGCCGAAAAACCGATGGAGCAAGGCACGCCGAGGGAGCCGATGCAGGCGCCTGCGCAGAAGGACTGAGCCGCGAACCGTCTGCCTGGCTGCAGGCGGGCGCTCAGGGGCCGCTGTCGTCTGGCTCGACGCGGAGCGCCCTCCGCTGCGCCGCCAGGCGCTCGGCGCGGGCCTCGAGCCGCCGCGGCCGCTCCGCACGCCCGCGACCCACGCGCCGCCTCGATCACGCCGCCCCGGCGCCGCGCGCCGGCGCCCAGGCGCGCTCTGCGCTCGCCTCCGCCTCTGCGAGCGCCTCCGCCTCCGCGCTCGCCTCCGCATCTCCCGGGTCGCCGACCCTCTCGAACGCCTCGAGCGCCGCCGGCGCGATCGCGGCGAGCCAGCGCCGGCTCGCCGCGTCGACGCGCAGCTCCTCGCGGAGCCGCTCCACCTCGCCGGCACCCGCGGTCCCCGGGCTCGCCGCCGCGCGGCACACGTCGGCGAGCAGCTCGTCGCGCGCGTTGAGCGGCACGTCCGCGTCCCGCTCGGTGAGGCGCGCCGCCCCGGCGATGTCACCCTCGCGCGCCCGCAGCGCGAGCGCGACCCGCAGCCTCGCCCTTTCGAGGTACGGGTACGACGCGTACCGCTCGGCGAGCAGCGCCATCTCGGCGCGCGCGTCGGCGCTCCGCTCCATCGCCGCGAAGAGGAAAGCGCGCTCGGCCAGGAGCGCCGGCAGCAGGATGTCCGCCGCCATCACCCGCGCCACGTTGGTGTCGAGCCGCGCGAGCCCCGCCTCGCACGCCGCGAGCGCCGCGGTGAGCTCCCCCTGCCGCTCCGACAGCTCGGCCAGCGAGAGGTGGGCCTGCGCCGCGACCACGGGAGCCCTGCCCGCGGTCAGGCCCTCGAGCTCACGTTTCCCGCGCTGCTCCTCCCCCCGCGCGAGGGCGACCTGGGCGGCCACGAAGCGCTGCGAGACCTTCCGCATGCGCGCCACGTGGACGAACGCGATGCCGACGAACATCGCGATGAACGCGAGCGGGGACAGCCAGACAAGGTCGAGCAAGTCGAAGAGCGGCTCCGCCCGCACGCGCTCGACGCGGGGAGCCTCCGGCGCATGCCCGGGGCTCAAGAACTGCCACATCACCACGAACGTCATCACCAGGACCACCCAGAGGAGCAGCCTGCGGCCGGCCGCCTTCACCGCCGGCCGGCGATCGATCCGGGCGCGCCCCTCCGCCGCGGCGCGCGCGGATGCGTCTGCCTGCTCGATCGTCGCGCGCGACAGCTCCTCCACCCCGCCCGCGTCCGGCGAGGGCGCGCGCATGAACGGCGCCGCTTCGGGCGAGACGCGCGCCGCCCAGTCCGCCGCCGAGAGCTCTCCGGAGGGCTCCGCGTCGCGCTTCGCGCCGGTGCGGTAGACCGAGCTCGCCTTCGCCTTGAGCATGCGCTGGTAGGCGCGGACGAGGGCGCGCTCGCGCGGGCGCGTGTGCTCGAGCAGGAGCCGTCGCTCGCGGAGCAGGTGCGCCCGCAGCGCCTCGCGATCGCCCGTCCGCTCCAGGAGGACCGCGGCCGCGAGCTCCGCGCGGGCGAGCGCCTCGGGCGACGCGAGCGCGCTGCTCCGGACGAGCGCGATGTCCGCCGCGGCGCCGTCGCGCTCTCCCGTCGAGGCGCGGACCAAGGCCCTCAGCGCGTGCGCCGCGACGATCGTCGCCTGCTCCAGGTGCCAGGCGAGCACGTCGGCGCGGCGGGTGACCGCGGCGTCGGCGCGGCGGAGCGCGCCCGCGAGATCGCCGCGCTGCATGGCGGCGAGCGCGCGCTGGACGTCGATGACGCGCCGGATGTAGCTCGAGCGGGCCGTCTCCTCGGCGTGGTCGAGCAGCTCGGAGGCCGCCTCGCGCTGGCCGGCGGCGGCGAGGTTGTGGGCCTTGTTCACGACCTGCGCGGAGACGCCCATCGCGCGGGTGCGGAGCCCGATCGCGATCACGAGCGCGCCGGCCATCCCGAACGGAACCCCGGCCGCGGCGCTGCCGACGCCGGACGCGCTCACCGCGGCGCCCGTCAGCGCCATCACGCCGCCCATCACGATGTGCCGGTGGGCGATGCGGCGCACGGCGTGAGGGGTGATCCCGAACCGAGCAGGCAGCTCTCTCGCCATGCCGCGAGGTTACGTGGCCTCCGGCCGCGCGGGCCAGGGGCTGGTCACGACGCCGTCGTGCCGGCCGGCGCGCGCAGCCCCTGGCCCGCCCGAGGGCGTCACGGGCCGCGCGAGCTCACGGCAAGACGTCCCGCGCGCAGCGGGCTCCGACGTCGTAGAAGCGGCCCGCTGGATCGATCCACGTGTAGTAATCGGTGGTGACGTTGTACTGGTTCGCGTTCCAGGCGCCGCCCCGGGCGCGCCGGGCGCCGTCGATCTCGATGAGCGCGCAGTCGTTGCACGGCACCGGGTAGTCGCTGTCGCTGGAGTCGCGCACGAACTCCCAGACGCTGCCCGCCAGGTCCGCTTGCCCCCACTTGCCGTCGCCCTTCGGAGAGCGCGAGCCGACGGGGAGGATGTCCGAGAACTGGCAGTTGTCTGCGGTCGAGCCGTCGCCGATGCAGTTGTAAACGGCGTAGGTCGAGTCGATCTCGTCCTCGTTCGTGCCCCACGGATACACGCGCTGCTCGCTGCCGGCCGCCGCGGCGAGGTTCCACTCCGCCTCCGTCGGGAGCCGGCCCCCGTCCCAGGCGCAGAAAGCGAACGCCTCGAACCACTTGATGCAGTTCATCGGCTTGCGCTCCTGCGCGCCGGGCGTGTCGGTCCAGGTCCTCATCGGCGTCTCGCCGCACGGCTCCGCCAGCGAGGCGAGCAGCTCCTCCTGGGTGGCCGGCAGGAGCGTGTTCCAGATCTGCAGCCAGCCGCTGTCCGCGATCTTCGGGTGGGCGCCGTCGCCGACCGCCGGCTTGCTGCCCGGGTAGGCCTCCACGAACTTGCGGAACCTGCCGACGGTGATCTCGAAGCGATCGAGGTGGAACGAGCTCACCGTCGCGGCGTAGGCCTCGTCGTCGTTGTGGTTGTCACGGTGGAAAGTGCCGCCCTCGACGAGCCCCGCCGCGCAGCAGTCCTCGTCGGCGTTCGCGCCGCAGGTCGCCGCGAGCTCCGCGCAGCTCGGCGGCCCCGCGTACGGGGCGCTGCCGCCGGAGCCGGAAGCGCCGCCGCCGCCGTCGCCGCCCGTGCCCGCGGCGCCGGCGCCGCCGCTGCCGCCGGAGCCGGTAGCGCCGGTGGCGCCGCCGCCGGTGCCCGACGCGCTGCTCGTGCCTGCGGCCTCCTGGTACTCGTCCTCGAGGCCGATGAGCTTGGCGCAGCCCGCGGTCGTCACCGACGAAACCGCGAGCAGGCCCGCTCCGACCAACATCGTTCTCGTTCTCATCACCACGCTCCTTGGAGCCCGATCATCCCCCCGCCGTCTCCGGTCGACCACGCTCCAGCGCTCACCCGTGGCGCGGGCGCCGCGCGGGGCAGGCTCGCGCTCGCGCCGCTGGCCGGAGGCGACGGCGCCGCGAGCAGCAACACGAGGGCGGCGCCGACCCCCACCACGCCGACGCCGACGCCGATCGTGCTCACCAGCGCGAACGTCCTGCTGCTGTCCGCGGCGAGCTTGCCCTCGCGATTGCAGATCGTCCCGTCGCAGTTGTCGTCGACCGTCGCCTTCTTGCTCAGCGCGAGCCCGCCCATGACCCCGCCCAGGGCCAGCCCTGCGATCCCGACGCCGCCCACGACGAACGCTGTGGTTGTCTGCCAGCTCCCGCGGCGCGCCGTGTCGGTGGCTGGCGGCGGCGGAGGCAGGCGCGGCGGCTGCGCTCCCGGAGGCGCGGCGGCCGCCGGGGTCTCCGGCGGCGCGGCCTTCACCTCCAGGGTGATCTGCTTCTTCTCGCCCTTGGCGATGGAGAGGCGCGCCTCGGTCAGCGGCCCTCCGGGGGCCTGCGTCGTCACGACGTGCTCGCCCGGATCGGTCGGCAGCGGCACGCCCAGCATCGGCGCCCCCAGTTCGAGGTCGTCGCGCTTCACCACCGTGCCCGGCGGCGCGCCCTCCGGGAGCGAGAGCGTGAGCTCGGGGATGTCGGGCGTGAGCGCGGCCTTTCGCTGGGCCGCGATCTTGTTTCGCCCTTTCTGCTTCGCCTGCGCGTCGGGGGTCAGGCGCGCGTAGAGGGCGAGGTAGTCGCCGTAGCGGGTGGCCGCTGTCGCGATCCGGCCGCGCCTGGCCTCGCACTCGGCGACCGTGAACAGCGTCCCGGGGCGAGGATCCAGGCGGTAGCTCTCGCTCAGGGAAGGGCAGCCCGACTCGTACCGGCCGGCCTGCATCTCCGCGAGCCCGCGGTTGAAGAGCGCCTCCGCCGCCGCGACGTCCTGCGCCCGCACCGGCGCGGCGCGCGCGACGAGCGTCATGGCGCCCAGGCCGCACGCGAGCGCGAATCGATAGCGTCTCATCCCGGGTACGGTAGCCGTCTCGGCCGCCGCTGCGAACAATGATGAGCCCGGCCGCGCGCGCCGGCGATCCGGCCGCGCGCGCCGGCGATCCAGGTCAGTCGCGGGTGTACTCCGGCTCCGGCGGCGGCTCCGGCGGGCGGCGCGGGGCGCCGCTGCCCGGCCGTCGCACCGGCCGCGCGGAGGCGTTGGCAGAAGGCGCGGTCGAGGGCGCCGCGGTCGGCTCGGCGGAAGGCACGACGCCTGTGGGGGCAGGCTCGACCCTCACGGTCGTGTCGAGCTGCGGGGCGGGTTCACCCGCGCGGGCCGCGCCGCTCCCCCGAGGCGAGGCGACGCCGCGCTCGCCGCCCGTGGATGCTGTCGCGGCGCCGGGAGGCGCAGGGGCGTCGAGCGCGCGCAGGGCATAGGAGAGCGCCCCGCCGGCCGCGCCGAGCGCCAGGGCGAGGGCGGCCCCGCCGAGGACCCTCCGCGTGAGCGAGGGCCCCAGCACCGTCGCCCCGAGGGCGACCTCCGCCTGGCCGGAGGGGTGGCGCTTCTCGGCCGAGGGCTCCGGCGGCGTGACGCCGCGGGTCCCCCGGGGCTCGCTCGGCGACCTCGGCGCGGCGGCGTGGGGAGGCGAGCTCTGCGCCTCCCTCGAGGGGAGGAGGTTCCTCCCGGCCGCTCCGATCCCGAGCGCCTCTGCCAGCGCCTCGATGGCCGCCGTCGCGGTCCGGAAGCGCACGGCGGGGTCGCTCGCCGTCGCCTGGAAGAACCAGGCGTCGAACGACGGCGGCAGCTCCACGCCGAGCCGCGCGGCGCGCGCCGTCGCGGGCTCCTTCGGCCCGTCGACGGCGATCATCGCGAACGAGATGACGCTCGTGATCTGGCGGCCCTCGCTCACCCAGTAGGGCGCGCCGACGAGGAGGGTGTAGGCGATCATCCCGAGCGCATAGAGGTCGGCCGCCGGCGAGACGGGGCCGGCGCGGAACTGCTCCGGGGCCATGTAGTAAGGGGTCCCGACGCTCAGCGTGGCGTTGGCTTGCGTCGCGTTCTCCGCCATGAACTTGGCGACGCCGAAATCGAGGACCTTGATCTGGGAGATGCCCTGCTCCCGGTGGACGAGGAACAGGTTCTCGGGCTTGAGATCGCGGTGGACGATCGCCGCCCGGTGCGTCTTGTCGAGCGCGAGCGCGGTCTGGTGCAGGCACGCGACGACCTCGTGCGCCGGCAGCCGCCCCAGGCGCGCGAGACGCCTGCCGAGCTCCTCGCCCCGGAGCAGCTCCATGACGAGGAACGGCATCTCGGTCGCCTCGTCGATGCCGGCGTCGAAGACGTCGACGATGAACTCGCTGTCGACCTGCGCGGCGATGCGGGCCTCGCGCTTGAAGCGCTCGCGCAGCTCGGGGCTGCGGAGCAGGTGCGGGAGCATCACCTTGAGCGCGCGCCGCCGCTGCGTCTCGATGTGGGTGACCTCGTAGACCGCCCCCATGCCGCCCGTGGCGATGCAGCGGACGACCTCGTAGCGCCCGGCGAAGACGGTCCCCTCCTGGAGTGCGATCGACATGAGCTGTGACCTGCCGGCTGCGAGGATACATGCGCCCCGGACCGCGTCCACCGCGCGGGTTCACCGCGCCGCGCGCGCCGCGGGCTCACGGCGCGGGCGCGGGGCGGTCGTCCTGCGCGAGCGGCTCGACGCGCACCCGCTCCTCGTAGAGCGCGCCGCCCTCGCCGATGTCCGTGGTGCGGGCGCGGATCAGCGCGTTGGCGCAGCGGCCGTCCCGGAGGTGGCCGCCCTTCGGGATGAGCGCCACGTCGCGGCGCTGGGCGGGATCGTGGCGGAGTCGCACCGTCATCGCGCCGACGCGCGACGCGATCCGACAGAGCTCGCCGTCGGCGACGCCGCCGGCCGCGTCGGGGTGGACCGTGACGACCGCCGGGCCTTGCTGGGGCCGCGCCCACTGAGATGACTGCGACTTCTCGGTGGAGAGCGCCATCAGCAGCAGCGGGAACCCGTCCGCGCCCGGATCCTCGCGGTCCGCCGGCGCCTCGGTGATGAGGTTGACCCGCCCGCTCGGGGTGGGGAACTTGCGGTCCGCGAACAGCACCTTCGGCGCCAGCGGGTTGCGCACCGGCTCGCGCTCCAGCGTCTCGAGGGTGATGCCGAGCGGCGCGAGCCGCGGCTCGGCGACCCGCCGCTTCCAGTCGTGGGCGCTGCCGTCGAGCGCGCCGCCGAGGCCCACGCGCCTGGCGAGCGCCTGCATGATCTCGAGGTCGCTCTTCACGCCGTCCGGGGGCGGGACCACGGGCGTGGCGACGCCGAGGTAATGGTGGCCGTAGGCGCCGATCACGTCGTCGGCCTCGAGGAGCGTCGTCGTGGGCAGCACGAGGTGGGCGAGCCGCGCCGTGTCCGTGAGGAAGGCGTCGGCGACCACGACGAAGTCGCGCGTCGCGAGCGCCTCCGCGACGGCGCCCGAGTCGGGCAGCATCGCGACCGGGTTGCCGGCGGTGACCCACACCGCGCGGACGGGCGGGTCGCTCATCCGGAGCACCTCCTCTCCGAAGAGGGGCTCGCAGACGGTGCGCGGCGCGGGGCGATCTCCCTCGAACGACGAGAGGTCGAACGCGCCGCGCCGCTTGAAATAGAACGAGACGCCGCCGCCGGGGATGCCGAGGTTCCCGCTCACGGCCGCGAGCGCGTCGAGCGCGCGCACGATCGCCCCGCCCGAGGTGCGGCGGCCCATGCCCCAGCCCACGAGGATCGCCGTGGGCTTCTCGGGGCCGAGGCGGCGCGCGAGGTCCAGGGCGGCGGCCTCGGGTACGTCGGCGTCGCGGCACCACGCCGCCACGGAGCGGCTCCGCGCGAGCGCGCGGAAGGCGTCGAGGTGATCGCAGTAGTCCGCGGCGCGCGGATCGGTCCACCCCTCGTCGAAGAGCACGCGGGCGACGGCCATGGCGAGCGCGAAGTCGCCGCCCGGGCGGGGCTGGTAGAACGCCCCGCACACCGACGTGGTCCGGTGGTGCACCGGATCGATGAGCGCGAGCTCCGCGCCGCGCGCCCTCGCCTCGCGGAGCACCGGCAGGGTGTGCGGGCTCGAGGTGAAGACGTTCTTGCCCCAGAGGAGGATGTGGCGGGCGTTCTTCAGGTCGGCGAGGTCGTGGCTGTCCTCCTCGCCGAAGTCCGTCAGCTGCGCGGCGTCGCCCGCGCCGGAGCAGATGTCGCCGCGCTTGACCGTGACCGGCCCGAACCGCGCGAAGAACGCGTCGGTGATCCCCGTGAGCATCCCGAGCGAGCCGCCGCTGCGGTAGTGGAAGATCGCGGCGGGGCCCGACTCGCTCCGGATGCGGAGCAGCCGCTCGGCCGCCGTGTCGAGCGCCTCCTCCCACGAGACGGGCGTGAGCTCACCGCCCTTGCGGAGCAGCGGCGCGGTGAGGCGCTCGGGCGAGTACTGCGTCTCCAGGAAGCGCGACGTCCGGTAGCAGAGAAAGCCCCTCGTGATCGGGTGGGCCGGGTCGCCGCCGAGGCGCACGACGCGGCCGCCCTCGACGGTGGCCACGATGCTGCAGGCGTCGGGGCAGTCGCGGTTGCAGACGGTCTTGCGGATCTCCTGCATGGCGGCAGCCTAGACCGGGCGCGCGCGGGGCGGTACGCCCGCCGAGCCCTGGGGGCTAGTCCGCGGCGAGCCGCTCGGGCGCGTACTCCCGCGAGTCGTCGCCCGAGACCTCCTGGGCGATGACCCGGAGCTGCTCGTAGCGCTCGCGCAGGAGCGACCACAGCCGATCGCGGATGTCCCTCGAGTCGAGGCGCTCGGGCGGGCGGGTGTTGCTGAGCAGCCACTTCGCGGTGCTGTTCACCCGGGTCACCTCGTCCCTGGTGATCGAGATCCGGTTCTGCACGTGGCCCCACCGGTCCAGGATGAGGTTCGTGATCGTGGCCGCCGCGCTCGCGGGGTCGCCGGCGACGAGCGCGCGCCGGACGATGCCGTACGTCTCCGGGACGATGCCGCGCGGGAAGCACACCTCGGCCGCGGCGAGGGTCGGACGGAGCGCCTCGTAGATCTGGTCGAGCCGCTCCGCCACCTCGGGCGGCGGCGCGCTCTCGGGCTGCATGCGCGTCACCGCGTGATCGAGCGCCATCGCGAGCTCCGGCAAGCTGCGGATCGTGTCGAAGCGGGACTTCGGCAGCCGGCGCCGGTGGCGCGCCGGATCGCGCGTCACGGACTGCACCGCGCGCCGCACGATCGCGAGCACCCCGGCCGCGTCCCCGCGGAAGGCCTGCACGTTGGCCGCGGGCAGGTCGCTCGCCGGCATCGCGTACCGCTCGTAGCGCTCGCGATCCAGGCTCTCGTCGCCCCGGGCGCGCGGGTCGGCCTGCGGCGGCTCTCCGCCCGCGGGCGCGGCCGGCTCGGCCGTCTCCGGCCGCTCCGAGCCCGCCTGCTGCGGCTCGTCGGCGCCCTGGCGCTCTGCTGGAGAGGGCGCCCCGGGGGCGCCGCTCGTCTGTTCCGGACCTGGCTCCATCGGCCCGGATGCCGTGCTCTGGGCGGAGCTCTCGGCCTCGAGCGGTGTGGACCGAAGCGCTGGATCCCGCAGCGCCTCGAGGTCGTCTCGCGCACGCGTCATCCGGGTCATCGTACGTAAGTCGGCGAGGCGGCACAAGATCCGGCGCCGCTGGCGAGGGGCCCTCGCCGCTCCACCGTTTCGCCACACGAGCCTCGTCCGGCCCGCTGGTGTCAGCTTGCGCGCAGGTGTCATCCGGCGCGCAGGGCCACCCCGCGCGCCGGGCGCCGCGGCGTGCGGCCCGCGGGCCTCATTGGACGCACGGTTGACGCATGGTTCACGCGCGGAGCGCATCCCAGAAGGTGCGCAGATCGTCCGAGAGTGGCGCCTCGATGCGCACGCGCTCGCCTGTCACCGGATGCGTGAGCTCCAGCAGGGCGGCGTGGAGGGCGTGGCGGTCGAGCTCGAGCGCGCGCCGATCCTCGTCGGTGAGCACGCCGTCGGCGCCGCGCGCGAACATGCCCTCGTCCGGTCCGTAGAGCTTGTCGCCCACGAGCGGCAGGCCGTTCGACGCGAGGTGGACCCGGATCTGGTGCTGCCGGCCGGTCTCGAGCGTGCAGGCGATCAGCGCGTAGCGACGGCCGGTGAGGGGATCGGCGCGGCGGCCCAGCACCTCGCACGCGGTGGCCGAGGCGAGGCCGCGGCCCGGCGGCGCGACGCGCATCTTGACCTTGTAGCGGCTGGATGTGTCGAGCTCGAGCGGCAGCTCGACGCGGAAGGTGTCGTGCTCTGGCCAGCCCCACGCGATCGCGGCGTAGCGCTTGGTGACGGCGGTGCGCTCCTCGAACTGCGCCTTCACCTTCCGGTCGGCCTCGGGCGTGCGGCAGAGGAGGAGCACGCCGCTCGTCTCGCGGTCGATCCGGTGGGCGAGGAACAGCCGCTCGCCGGGGCGCGCGGCCTCCATCATCTTGATGACGGTGCTCTTGTGGTACCGCGCCGTGGGGTGCACCGGCAGGCCCGTCGGCTTGTTGACGGCGAGCAGCGCCTCGTCCTCGTGGACGACGGGGATCGGGGTGTCGGGCGCCTGCTCGTCCCACGGCTCGCGCCAGAGCAGGATGCACTGCTCCGGCCGCACGCGGTCGCTGCCGCGCAGGCGCCGCGCCTCGGGGGAGTAGGCGCCGCGCGAGACGATCTCGGCGGCGCGCGTGCGGCTCGTCCGCTTGAGCTGGCTCTGCACGAACCGGTCGAGCCGCATGCCCGCCGACTCGGGCGGCACGCGCAGCACGGTGACGACCGACCCTTCCGGCACCTCCTCGGGCCGCACCACCTGGGTGCCGCGGCCGAAGGGGCCGCTCGTGCCGGCGAGCTCCCGCGCGCTGATCCTGGTCATGGGTCGAGGTTGCCGTACGCCTTTAGCAAAAGCGCCGGCCGGGCGCGCGGAAAAGGACACACCGCCGCCGCCGTGACGTCGCCGTCACGCGCGCCATTCTGGAACGGGCTGTCCAGAATGATCGGCGCGCCGGCGCTGTAGCGACGCACCTGGCCGGCGCTGCGCCGGCGCGCTGTGCCGGCGGGCGCGGTGGCGCTGTCCGACGCGCCTACGGTGGGCGCGCCTGCCCGCTGCTCACAGCGGGTCGATGATCTCGCAGGGGAAGTTGAACGAGATGCCCTGCGTCGCGCTCTTGAGCTGCTCGCAGGCGTCGCCGACGAGGACGAGCTGGGTCGGGCTCTCCATGGTCCAGCCGTTCTGCGCGTCGTAGGGCACGGGCGTGCCGTCGATGAGCACCTGGCCTTCCGACGCGTGATCGAGATCGACCGCGATCGAGCCCTGGAGGTCGAACGTGCAGCTCTTGGCGCCGGAGATGGCGGCGTTGAGCTCGTTCTCGAGGGCGGTCGCGTTGGTCGGGTCCGGCGTGTAGTACATGGCCGAGCCGCCGGCGTCGGCGTAGGTGCCCGCGCCGGTGTAGCAGTCCTGCCCCGTGTCCTGGGGTCGCCGGACGGGCTGGCCGGCGCCGGCGTTCGCCACATCCTGGAGGTGCTCCGCGAACGCGCCCTCGCCCAGGCCGAAGACGAACGTCCCGATGCCCTGCGCGTACGCGGACTGCACCGCGCCTACCACGTCGTCGCGCGCGCACACGGCGGGCCCGTCGTCGCAGCGATCGGGCTCGCCGTCGGTGACGAAGAGGATGTACTTGGGGCCGGGCTCTCCGAAGGCGACGAGATCGGGGATGACCGTCTCGTTGAACGTCATGCCGGTGGGCGTCTCGAGCTTCTGGCCCGGCCTCATGGAGGCCTCCTCGTATGCGGCCGCGATGTCGGCGTGGCTGTTGAGGGCGATGACGTCGGTCCCGGTGAGCAGCGGGCACTGAGCCGGAGCGATCCCCGTGAACGTGAGGAAGCCGAAGCGCACCTTCGCCTGCAGGCTCTCGACGACGTTGAGCACGGCGGTCTGGAGCGGATCCCAGTAGCCGCTGTCGTACATGCTGCCGGAGCGATCGACGACGATCATGACGGTCGGCGTCTGCGGCTCGAACGCGATGTCGAGCTGCTGACAGCTGCCGCCGGCCCCGCCGCCGCCGCTGGTGCTGACCAGGCCGCCGCCGCTGCCGACGAAGATCGGCTCGGAGCCGCCTGTGTTGGCGCTGCTGCTGCTCGTCGCGCCGCCGCCGCCGCCGCCGTCGGATGCGCCGGAGCCCTGGGACGAGCTGCTGTCGCCGTCGCCCTTGCCGCCGCAGCTCACGGCGATGCCGGCGGCCAGGAGGGCAAGGAGCAGAGAGAGCCTGGGAAAGATAAGCGTGCTTCTCACAAGAAAAAGATACACAGGCCGGGGCTGCGTGTCTCGGCCTGGCACGGCCCCGGCGACGAGCAGGGCCTCCTCGGGCCGGGCAGCTCGGCAAGGCCTCCCCCCCGTGCGCCCGCGGGCGCACGATCTGGCTCGTCCGCCCGCGAGAACCCGCCGGCCCGCATGTGCGGAACCCGCCCCGTACGCCCCCCGGTTCGTGCTACACACGGCGCCCGCATGGACATCCTCTTCGCTGCTTCCGAGATCGCGCCCATCGTCAAGGTCGGCGGGCTCGCGGACGTCGTGTCGTCGCTCTCGAAGGCGCTCCGGCTGCTCGGCCACAAGGTGACGATCGCGCTGCCGCGCTACCGGGCGCTCGATTCGAGCGGCCTGATGATGGCGCGCCGCCTCACCCCGATGCCGCTCGAGGTCGACCCGCAGGTCGCGCCCGGGCCGATCCAGGTGACGCTCCTCGACGGGCGGCTCAGCACCGGCGTGGAGCTCGTCGTCCTCGACGTGCCAGGCTTCCACGATCGGGCCGGCATCTACGGAGAGGACGGGCGCGACTACGAGGACAACGGGCGCCGGTTCTCGCTGTTCTCCCGCGCGGTCGTCGAGCTCGTCCGCCAGCGCGTCCGGTCCGGGTCGCCGTTCGACATCGTGCACGTCCACGACTGGCCCACCGCCATGGTGGCGTACCTGCTGCGCCACCAGCAGGCCGCCCGCGGCCCCGGCCGGACGGTGCTGACCCTCCACAACGCCGCGCACCAGGGCCTCTTCCCGAAGGAGACGCTCCCGTACCTCGGCCTCGACGACGAGCACTTCCGGCCGGACCGGCTCGAGTTCTACGGCCAGCTCAACTTCCTGAAGGGCGGCATCCTCGCGGCCGACTCGCTCACCACCGTCTCGACCACCTACGCGAACGAGATCCTCACGCCGAAGCAGGGGGAGCGGCTCGACGGCGTGCTCCGCACCCGGGCGGGCCAGCTGACCGGCATCGTGAACGGCATCGACTACGCGGTCTGGAACCCGATGACCGACCCGGCCATCATCGCGCGCTACGACGCCGAGGACGTGAGCAACAAGGGCCGCTGCAAGAGCGCGCTCCTCCAGGAGATCGGGCTCGAGATCCGGCCGGAGCGCCCGCTGCTCGTCTCCATCGGCAGGGTCGTCGCGCAGAAGGGCAGCGACCTGCTCGCGAGCGCCATGCCGAAGATCCTGAAGGGCGACGTCAGCGTCGTCGTGGCCGGCGAGGGCGACCCCGAGCTCATGGAGAAGCTCACCGCCGCCGCGGCGAAGGCGCCGGAGCGGGCGAAGTTCCTCGGCGGCGTGAGCGAGGCCGTCGTGCACCGGCTCATGGCCGCGGCGGACCTCGTGCTCGTGCCGTCGCGCTTCGAGCCGTGCGGCCTCGTGCAGCTCTACGCGCAGCGCTACGGCGCCGCCCCGATCGCGTGCCGGACCGGAGGCCTCATCGACACGATCGTCGACCTGGACGCCGAGCTCGAGACGGGCACGGGGTTCCTCTTCGACAAGCCGACGGCCACCTCGCTGCTCGGGGGCGTGCAGCGGGCGCTCGGCGCGTGGACGTCGCCCCGCTGGCCCGCGGTCCAGCGCCGCATCATGCGCCTCGACCTCGGCTGGGATCGGCCCGCGCGCCGCTACGTCCAGGTCTACCGGCAGACCCTCGGGGGCTGACGCCGCACAGCCTGGACGGCGCGCTTCAAGGGGCGCCTTAGGCCTGAGCAGGCGCCTCCGGCGCGACAACATGACGCATTGGCGACGGGCGGCGGCGTCGCCTATAGCAGCGCCGTGCTGCCCAGAGCCCTCGCTTGCGCCGCGGTGCTGCTGTCGCTCGCGGTCTCTCCGGCGGCGGCGCGCGCGTCGGCCTGCTGCGGGACGGGCCACGGGGCGGCGCAGTGGCTCGCCCCCTCGGAGCGCGCCGCCGCGAGCTTCTCTCTCCGGGTCACGGAGCAGATCGGGGCGTGGACGGTCGACCGGGGCTTCGAGCCCTCCGGCGAGGGCATCTACCACCGCGAGCTGAGGGCCGACGTCGGGTGGATGGTGCGGGTCAAGGAGCACGTCCAGCTCGGCGTCGCCGTGCCGCTGAGGGTCGCGTGGGGCGGCTCCTCCGGCGACGCGCCCGCGTCGGGCGGCGGCCTCGGCGACGTCAGCGTCGCGGGCCGGGTCACGCTGGTCGGCGATCGAGTGTCCCCGTGGATCCCGGCCGCGGCGTTCACGCTCGGCGTGTCGATCCCGACCGGGCGCATCCAGGACGCCGCGCTCGATCCGCTCGGCGTCGACGCGACGGGCCTCGGCGTGGCCGAGTTCCGACCGGGGATGCTGTTCGAGAAGTCGTGGGGCTCGTTTCAGGCGCTGCTCTCCGCCTCGGCCAGCGTCCGCACCAGCTACCGCCTCCCGAGCGGCGAGGAGATCGCGCCCGGGGAGCGCGCGCAGATCCTCGCGGCGGCGGGGCCCGTGTGGTCGTCCGGGGTCTCGCTCGCCGCGGGCGCGCTCTACGAGCGCGAGGGGCCGCCGCGCGAGGGCGGCCACCTCCTCCGGGGCAAGGTGCGCGAGCGAACGGCGGTGCTCGCCGTGCTGGCCCACGACCTCAGCGCGCGCTGGACCGCGGTGGGCAACCTCGAGGTGGACCTGCCCATCTCCGGCATCGGCCGCAACGAGGGCGCCTTCGTCGCCCTGTCCGCCGGCCTCCGTCACGTGTGGGGAAGACATGACTGAGTCTCATGATCGATTGCCGGCGGGATCGTCCCCGGCGAGCACCGCGGCGCGGGCGCGCGGCGCCGTGCTCGCCCTCCTGGTGCTTGGCCTGGCGCAGGGCTGCGGGGCGCCGCACGCGGACCCGGGCGAGGACTCCGGGAGCCGGGCGGGCGTCGGCCGGAACGGCCGCGTCGAGTTCGCGGTGGAGCCGACCGAGCCGATCGGCCGGGGCAAGAACACGTTCCATGTGCGGCTCACCTGGACCGACTCCCGGAACCCGGTGAAGCGGATCAGGCTCCGCGCCCTCGCGATGATGCTGGGCATGGCCCACGGGTCGTCGACGCACGAGGGCAAGGAGATCGAGCCCGGGCTCTACGAGGTGGCCGACGTCCCGTTCTCGATGGGCGGCCTCTGGGACGTGCAGTTCCGCGCCCTGACCTCCTCCCTCCTCGACGAGACGGCGTTCGAGTACGAGGTGCCCTAGCGCGGGGCTCGGGTGCGGCGGCGCAGCGGTTCTACTACGCTTGCGCGCCGTGCTCATCCCTGCAGACAAGGACCCCCGCGCGCGCCGTGAGCACGGCGCGTGTCGCGCGTCGCGGCGCCGCGCGCTCTCGGCTGCGGCGCTGCTCTCGGTCGCCGCTGTCGCCGCGCCCGCCTCGGCCAACGGCCGCTTCCCGGCCGCCGGCCAGATCGCGACCCACCCGAGCGACCCGTCGCGCCTCCTCGTGCGCGCCACCTACGGCCTGCTCACCTCGCAGGACGGTGGCGAGCGCTGGCGCTGGATCTGCGAGCCGGTCGTGGGCTTCGGCGACAACGAGGACCCGATGCTGGCCTTCCTCGCCGACGGGACGATCGTCGCCGGCGTCTTCGACGGGCTCAGCGCCTCGAAGAACGGCGGCTGCGACTGGTCTTTCGCCCCGGGCGACCTCCTGGGCCGCTACGTGATCGACCTCTCGGCCGACCGCGCGGACCCCTCGCGGGCCGTGCTCGTGGTCAGCACGGGGCTCGGGTCGGGGCGGTTCCTGACGCAGCTCTGGGAGACGAGCGACAACGCGGACACCTGGACGAAGGCGGGCGTCGACCTGCCCGAGGACTTCCTCGCGCACACCGTCGACGCAGCCCCGTCGCGCCGCGAGCGCGTGTACGTGAGCGGCCGCTTCGGCGCGCCCGACTACGCCGGAGCGCTCCAGCGGACCGACGATCGCGGCGAGACATGGGAGCGGCTCGACATCCCGGAGAGCGACGACACGCGCCTGCCTTACCTCGGCGCGATCGATCCCGACGACCCCGACACCGTATACGTGCGGCTCGACGGCGAGCCGAGCGACGCGCTGCTCGTCACGCGCGACGGCGGGCAGACCTTCACCACGATCTTCGAGGGCCAGGGCAACCTCCTCGGCTTCGCGCTGTCGCCGGACGGCGCGAGCGTGCTCGTGGGCGGCCCCCAGGACGGGATCTGGCGCGCGTCGACGAGCTCGCTCGAGTTCGAGAAGATCTCGGACATCGGCGCGCGGTGCCTGACCTGGGCCGCCGAGGGCGTCTTCGCCTGCGGCGACGAGTTCACCGACGGCTTCACCGTGGGCAGGTCGAGCGACGAGGGCGAGAGCTTCACCGCCCTCATGCACCTCGATGGGCTCTGCGGCCCGCTCGAATGCGCGCCCGAGAGCGGCGTGGCGTCGACCTGCACCGACCTCTGGGGCGCGACGCAGCTCACCGTCGGCTCGCAGCAGTGCGACGGCGGCGCCGGGAGCAGCAGCAGCGGGGGCAGCGGCGGAGGATCCGGCCCGCCGCCCGCGGAGGAGCCGGGCGGGTGCGGGTGCAAGATCGGCGCGGCGGGCGCGGAGGCCGCGGCGCCGCCCGGCAGGGGCGGCGCGATCTGGCTCGCGCTCCCGGCCGCCTGTGCGCTCGCGATCGGGCGGCGGCGGCGGGCGCACGCGAGCGCGCGGGCGGGCGCCGCCTGAACGCGAGCTCGGGGACCGGCGTGGGGCGTCCCCTGAGGCGCGGCCGCGCCGACGTGCGGTGCGCCAACGCACGCGGGCCGGCGCGCCAGAGCGCGCTCGATGAGCGCTTCATAACCGCTTATGCAAGGGCGCCCGCGAGCGCTGGCGGAGGGACTGGACGGAGCGCGCCGCGGCCGCGCCCAGCCGTCCCGGGAGAGCCGGCGGACGTGACGCGATCAGGTTCGTTTCTGGATCTACGTCATCGCAGGCTGACGTAGACTGAGGGTGCCTCGGCTCCGGCCAGCGCGTGAATGGCCCCTAGAGACCTTCCCAAATCGCCGCTCGCCGCCTTCCTCCGCAACCACAGCGCGGGGATCCTGGAGGCGTGGGAGCGCGCCGAGAGACGCCGCGCGCCGGGCGAGCAATCCCCGGGCTACCTCGCGCTGCGCGAGGAGCTGCCCGCCGTCTTCGAGCGCATCGCTGAGCGCCTCGACACGGCCGTGTCCGCGGCGGTGGTGCCGCAGGGCGACGAGGCGCGCGACTCGTGGACCGGCGTCGAGTCGCTGTCGGCCGAGTTCCCCGAGCCGCTGCTCGGCTTCCGCGTGCTCGACCGGCTCCGCGACGGGTTCGATCTGGAGGATGTTACCGCGCAGTACTCGGTGCTGCGCCGCTGCGTGCTGCGAGCGATCGAGCGGACCGGCACGCAGCCGTCGTGGCTCGAGATGACCATCCTGCACGAGGCGCTCGATCAGGTGATCATCGATCCGGCCACGCGGAGCGCGGCGGCGCGCGAGCGCGCGCTCGGCGCGCTCGATCGGGTCTCGGCCGAGGGCATGGGCAACGTGCACATCGACCGGCTCCTGCGGCGGCTGCTCGAGGTGCTCCTCGAGTCGGCGCGGTCGGTCGACTGGGCGGTGATGCTGCTGCTCGAGGGCGAGATGCTCCGCATGCGCGCGGCGATCGGCGTCGACGAGGCGCTGTGGGGCCTGCGCGCCTTCCGGCTGGCCGAGGGCTTCATCGGCCGCGTGGTCCGCGAGCGCCGGCCGGTGGCGCTGCGCTCGGCGGCGCCGGACCCGCTGGCCACCGACGCCGGGGGCGGCGCCGCGGGGCCCGAGTCCGGCGCGCAGGGCGAGCGCCCGAGCGACGCGCTCCACGCGCTCTACGGCGTGCCGATGCTCGCGGAGGGCCGGCTCGTCGGCGTCGCGGTCGTGAGCTCCCGCCGCGTGGGGGAGTTCTCCGAGGGGGACCGGCTGCTCTTCAGGAAGGCGGCAGAGCGCGCGGCCGCGCTCGCGACCCAGGCCCAGCTGCGCGAGCAGCTCGCCTCGGAGCGCGGCCGGTTCGAGACGGCGATCCAGCGGCTCCCGGTCGGCATCGCCGTCGCGGAGGGGGCGTCGGGCACGATCGCGCTCAGCAACCGGCGGTTCGCGGAGATTGTCCGCGGCCCCGAGGAGACCCCGAGCAACGCCCCGCTGCGGACGTTGCTCAGCGAGGCGGACGACGACCAGCGCGCGCGCTGGCTGCTCTTCCGGGCGCTGCACGGCGGCGAGACGGTCGTCCGCGAGGAGCTCGAGTTCATCCGGGGCGACGGGGAGCGCCGGCGGGGGAGCTTCAGCGCCACGCCGGTGCGCGACGGCGAGGGGCGGATCACCGCGGCGGTGATGGTGGTCGAGGACGTGACCGAGCTCCGGAAGGCGGAGCGCGCGCGCGAGCTCCTGGTCGAGGCGAGCGCGATGATGGCGGAGTCGCTCGACCACGACGGGACGGTCGAGCAGGTGGTGCGGCTCGGCGGCGAGCGCTTCGCGGACCTCTGCGCGCTCGATCTCGACGACGACGGCGGCCTGCCGCGGCTCGTGGCGTCCGCGCGCCTGCCCGAGGCGCGCGCGCTCCTGCCGCGGCTCCTCAGGCACCCGCCGCTGCTGCTCGGCGAGACCGGCCCGCTGGCCGAGGCGCTGGCCCGCAAGGAGGTCATCCTGGTCCCGCTGGTCACCGACCCGTGGCTGCAGCGCATCGCCCGCGGGCCGGAGCACCTGTCGGCGCTGCGGGAGCTCGGCGCCCGCTCGGCGATCCTCGTGCCGCTCGCGGCGCGCGGCCGCAAGCTCGGCCTCCTGAGCCTCTGGACGGTCGACCGCGAGCTCCGGCAGGACGACACGGACGTCGCCGCGGAGCTCGGGCGCCTCGCGTCGCTGGCGATCGAGACCGCGCGCCTCCACCGCGAGGCGGTGCGGTCGAGGTGAGCCGCCGGGGGCGCGCGCGCCCCGGGCGTGACGGCGAGCGCGGGCGTGCGCGTGCTCCGCGGGCGTGACGGCTGGCGGCGGTGTCGGGGTGGCCCTTCGCGAGCTCGTGGTGCGCGCCGAGGTGAGCTCCGCGGATCGTCGTAGGAGGTGCTCTCTGGCGCGCGCGGCGGCTTGCGTCGCGGGGGCAGATGAGGCGAAGCTCCCGCGCTCCTACGCAATTTATGACCACGACCAACCAGGAACGTCCTCTCGCTGTGCTCGTCGGGGTGCAGCTCCCCGGCGTCGACGATGTCGAGCACGCCGCTGATCTGGCCGAGCTGGGCCGCCTCGTGCAGACGCTCGGCTTCGACGTGATCGCGACCGTGTCGCAGCGCCGCGGCGCGCTCGCGGCGGCCGCGGTGCTCGGGGAGGGGAAGCTGAAGGAGCTCGCCGAGCTCACGGGCGGCAGCGGCGTCGTCCCCTCGGGCGCGCCGGAGCGGAAGAACAAGGCGCGCGCGCGCCGGGCTGCCGAGAGCGGCGAGGACGGGGACGACGGCGAGCTCGACGGAGACGACGCCGACGAAGCGGACGACGACGGCGATGCGGCGCCGGGCGCGGACGGCGCCGAGCAGGGGGCGGCGCGCCGGGCGACGATCGTGGCGGTCGACCACGACATCTCGCCGAGCCAGGCGCGCAACCTGGAGCGCGCGACGGGCGCGCAGGTGCTCGACCGGGCGGGCGTGATCATCGAGATCTTCCACCGCCACGCGCGGAGCCGCGAGGCGAAGCTCGAGGTGGAGATCGCGCGCCTCAACTACGTCGCGCCGCGGATGCGCGAGACGGGCGGCGGCGGGGACCGGCAGCGCGGCGGCATCGGCGGCAAGGGCGCCGGCGAGAGCGCGCTCGAGCTCGATCGCCGCAAGATCCGCGATCGCATCGCGGAGCTGAAGCACGAGCTCGCCTCGGTCCAGCGCGAGCAGTCGACGCGCCGCGCGCTGCGGCAAGGCCAGCGCCGCGTCGCGCTCGTCGGCTACACGAACGCCGGCAAGTCGTCGCTGATGCGGGCGCTGACGGGCAGCGAGGTGCTCGTCGCGGACAAGCTGTTCGCGACGCTCGACACGACGGTGCGCGCGCTCCACCCGGAGGTGCGCCCGCGGATCCTCATCTCGGACACGGTCGGCTTCATCAAGAAGCTGCCGCACGATCTCGTGGCGAGCTTCCGCTCGACGCTGGACGAGGCGCTCGAGGCGTCGCTCCTGCTCTACGTGGCCGACGCGTCGGACCCGACGTTCCGCGATCAGCTCGGGGTGACGCGCGGCGTGCTCTCCGAGATCGGCGCGAGCGAGGTGCCGAGCCGGCTCTTGCTCAACAAGGTGGACCGGCTGTCGGAGGAGGAGCGGGACGCGCTGCGCCTCGAGTTCCCGGAGGCGACGCTGCTCTCGGCGAAGATCCCGGCGGACGTGGCGGGGCTGCGCGAGTCGATCATCGCCTTCTTCGAGGAGTCGATGGTGGAGGCCGAGCTCCTCTTGCCGTACGCGAAGCAGAGCCTCATCGGCGAGATCTACGAGAACGCGCGGGTGCTCTCGGAGGAGTACGGCGACGAGGGCGGCCGGCTGTCGGTGCGGGCGCACCCCGCGGCGCTCGATCGGCTGCGCAGCCTGCTCGCGCGCTGAGCGCGGCGCGGCGGGCCTCGTGGCGTTCGCGCTGAGCGCGGTGCGGCGGGGTCTCGTGGCGTTCGCGCTGAGCGCGGTGCGGCGGGGCCTCGTGGCGTGCGCGCCGAGCGCGGCGAGCGCTCGCGGCGTGCTCGGCGCGCCTGCGTGCTCTCGCCGGCCGCGTGGCCGCGCGCGGCGCGTCAGCGCGGCGGGGGGCGCCGGCGCCTGCGGCGGCGCAGGAACATGCCGATCGCGAACGCCAGCAGGTGGAGCCCAGCGATCACCGCGACGAGGATCCACCGTTGCACGCGCCGAGCCTAGCACCGCGCGGACGGAGCGCGGCGCGGTGCCCGCGGATCGGCGTGCTATCTTCCGCCGCGCCTCCCGCTGCCCCGCGCCATGACATCCGCCGACGCCGAGCTCGAAGCGATCGTCCAGCGCGGGCTCGGAGCCTACCGCGCCGGGCTTTTTTTCGAGGCGCACGAGCTGTGGGAGGTCGGGTGGCGCGCTGAGCCGCACCCGGTGCGGAAGGCATTCCTCCAGGGGCTCATCCTCGTCGCCGCGGCCATGCACAAGCTCACGAGGATGCGGAGCCCGTCCGGGGCGGTGCGCCTGCTCAGGAAGGCGCACGCTCGGCTCGCGGGCGTGCCGGACGGCACGGGCGGCGTGGCGATCGGGCTGCTCCTGGACGACGTCGCGCGTGCGGCGAGCGCGATCGAGCGGCTCGCGAGCCAAGGGAAGACCGAGCTCGACGCGTCGCTTCTGCCCAGGATGGAGGCTTCGGGCGAGGCTGCGCCGTCCGCGTCCACCATCGCGCGTCCACGCTCGTGAGGCTGTGACCCGAGCGGGTTCTGCGGTCGAGATTGCGCTTGTCACGTGCGACGTGGGACGCGGGCGTGACATCGTTTGCCTGGGGTGACGATCGCAGGGGAAGCGCCCGTGTGGGGGGATATCGTGGCAGACGGGTACTGTGGAACCGGGGTGGAGGGGACGGCGAACGACGAGCCCCGAGCCAAGCTGCAAACCGAAAGGAGCCGCGTGAAACGGCGCAAGCAGATCCTGATCGTGGACGACGACCAGGAGATCCGGGAGATGCTCGAGATCACGCTGATCGAGGAGGGCTACGAGGTCCTCTCGGCGAGCGACGGCGAGGCCGCGCTCGCGCTGCTCGAGCGCAACAGGCCGAACCTCATCCTGCTCGACATGCGGATGCCGGTGATGGACGGCTGGGGGTTCGCGCGGGCGTACGCGTCGAGCCCCGGTCCTCGCGCGCCGATCCTCGTCATGACGGCGGCGGTGGACGCCGGCACCTGGGCCCGCGAGGTCGGCGCGTGCGCGTCGGTCGCGAAGCCGTTCGACCTGAACCGCCTGCTCGACTCGATCGCCGTGCACGCCGGCTCCGCGACCGGATCGAGCCCCGCCTCCGCGTGAGCGAGCGGACGGTCGCTCCGCTGCGAGAGCGCGGTGGAGGATGGCGGGCTGCGCGGTGAGGAGCGGTCGCTCCGCGGCGAGAGCGCTGTGGAGGATGGCGGGCTGCGCGGTGAGGGAGCGGTCGCTCCGCGGCGAGAGCGCGGTGAAGGATGGCGGGCTGCGCGGTGAGGGAGCGATCGCTCCGCGGCGAGAGCGCGGTGAAGGATGGCGGGCTGCGCGGTGAGGAGCGGTCGCTCCGCGGCGAGAGCGCGGTGAAGGATGGCGGGCTGCGCGGTGAGGGAGCGGTCGCTCCGCGGCGGCGGTGGAGCCGCCGCGGAGCGACGTGGGATCAGCCGCCTGCCGCGCGGCGCATGGCGCACATGAGGTCGCCGCGGCAAGGGTCGGCGGGAGCGCGGCGGTCGGCGGCGTCCGGCGCGGCGGGGCCGCTCTTGCCGTTCTGCGGGGCCGCCGTGCCGGTGACACGCGCGCGGCCTTCAGGGGTGCGCCGCGCGGCGACGGCGGAGTCCGGCTCGTCGCCGGCGACGCTGGCGATCGTGCGCTCGACCTGAGGCGCGATCTGCGTGCGCTCCGCGGGCTCGGCAGCGGGCGCCGCGATGCGCGGCAGCCGCGCCTCGACGTCGCGCGCCGCAGCGCCGAGCCCGGCCGTCGCAGGGGGCCCGGGGTCGGCGGCGCGCGTCGCCGCAAGGCCCGCGGTGACGGCCACAACCGCGGCGGCAGCCGCGAGCAGGGCGGCGGTCGAGCGGGCTTGCCGTGCGCGCCGCAGGGCGGCGTGCGACGGCGTTGCGGGCGCGCTGGCCGGGACGGGCGCGCGGACCGACGCGGGCGGCTCGCCGAACGGGAAGACCGGCAGGAGGTCGAGGACCCGGGGCTGAGCGCTCTGGTCGCTGGTCCTCAGCGCGGTCAGGTCGATGAGCCCCGAGGGCGGGCCGCGATCGTCGTCCGAGGCGGCCGCCGCGGGTGAGGGCGCGGCGACGGCGTTCTCGGTGGCCGGCTGCGCGTCCAGCGCGAAAGCGACCGAGGTGTCTTCAGCGGGGCTGGTGACGGCGGATCGATGTTCGTTCCTCCACTCCTTGTGCTGCGTGCTCTTCATGGTTGCTTCTGTTTCAGCCGTATCGGTCGAGTGCTGGAGTCGTGACCCTCAGCCGGCCGGTCGGCGTGTCCTTTCATGAATTGGACATGCGCACGCGCAGGCGCTTGGGCCAGATGCGCGCGCGCGGTGCGACGGCGATCACACGTCGCTTCACTCCGCTCCGCGCCTGCTGCGCGCGCCGTCGTACGCGCCCGTAGACGAGATCGGGGCGCGCCTGAGGCGAGCGCCGTCGGCGGCGTTCGCCGTCTTGCGAGCGGACTCGCGCCGCCCATACTTCGAGCGCTCGGATCGCCGAGGGCGTGCAGCTGGCGGGTATCATGACCGCGTGCGCTCGGGGAAGTTGGTTGCGATCGGGGCGTTCCTCGTCGAACAGAAGTTCCCACGCAAACGCGGATCGGATACTTGAGGTGAGATGAAACCTACACGGCTCTTCACGGTTCTGGGGGCGCTGACGTTCCCCCTCGCGGTGGCTCTGGTCAGCAACGGGTGCAAGAAGGAGGAGGACGAGCTGCCGCCGGTGCCCTCGGCGCCGGCCGCGCCGACGCCGGCGCCGACACCCACCCCCACCACGCAGATCCTGCCCGAGGAGGACGCCGGGGCGGACGCGGCCGACGCCGATGTCGCGGACGCAGACGCCGGGAAGAAGGTGGTCGGAACCGGCGACCCGAGCGGCATCCGCAAGTGCTGCGCGGCGCTGCGCCAGAACGCGAAGTCGGCGCCCCCGGAGCAGCAGGGCGGGTATCTCGCGGCGGCCTCGGCGTGCGACGGCCTGGCGAACTCGCCGCAGGGCCGGCAGGCGCTCTCGACCTTGCGCGGCCTCCTGCTCGGCGCGCAGATGCCGGCCTCCTGTCAGTAACGGCAGGGCGAACGGCAAGACAGCAGCGGGGGAGAGCGGGCGGCTGGCCGCTCCGCCGGACGCGCCGGCGGAGCGGGACGGGGCCGCCGGCTGCGGGGATGTCGCGGCGTGGGACCGCGCACGCTGGACCGGGTGGCCGTGGAAGTAGATCGGTCCGCCGTGCGCGTTGTCCATGCAGACGATGCTTTCCCCGTGCGCGCGGAGCGTCGCCCGTGCTGCCGGACGCGGGCGGTTCAGCCGTGCGCGAGGGAGCTCAGCCGCGCACGAGGGAGCTCAGCCGTGCACGAGGGAGCTCAGCCGTGCACGTAGACGAGCGTGCCGCCGCCCTCGATGTTGACGGCGCCGTGCCACTCGGGCGGGACGGCGGGCTCGGTCCACTCGAAGAGCCAGGCAGCGTCGGCGGGGGCCAGGTTGATGCAGCCGTGGCTGCGCGCCTTGCCGAACTCGTCGTGCCAGTAGGCGCCGTGCAGCGCGTATCCCTCGTGGAAGTACTGCGTGTAGGGCACGTCTCGCAGATCGAACGCCTCGGACGCCTCGTCGTCGCCGTCCATGGTCGTCGAGACGTGCTTGGCGTGGATGTAGAACGAGCCGCGCACGGTGGCGTCGGTCTCCTCGGGATCCGCCATGCCGCTGCGCCCGCTGGAGATCAGCGCCGCGAACACCGGGCGCGTGCCCTCGTACGCGACGAGGACCTGGCGGCGGATCGAGATGTCGATCCACTTCTTGCCGTCGCGCGCGAACCCCTGCGGGTCCTTGCGCAGCTCGGCGATGACGAGGTGGTCGCCGGCGAGCCACGAGCCCTCGGTCGTCTCGAGCAGCCCCTTCGCGCCTCCGCGCGTGCGCCCGGTGAGCACCCAGCCCGAGCGGAACGGCGCGACGCCCGCGTCGACGAGCGAGCCGCCCGACGCGGAGGGGCGATGCCTGGAGGTGCCATGGACACGGACGAACGCAGGGGCGCCCTTCAGGGCGGGGTCGATGCGCGGATCGGTGCCCGGCGGCGGGGGCGGTGGAGGTGAGGGAGGCGCGCCGTCGGTCGGAGGCTCGGCGGCGGCAGAGCCGGCGGCGGGCACGGTGGCGACGGCGGGGGCGGACGCGGAGGCGGCGGACGAGGGATCGGCCGGCGGGGCGGCGTCCGAGGCGTTCGCGGGGGCCTCGGCGTCGAGGTCCTTGATCACGATGCCGCGCAGCGCGCTGAGGCGCGCCGGGCGGGTGCGATCGAGCGGGATGAGGTCGAGCTCGGTCGTGAGGCCGAAGCGGCGGTTGGTCCACTCGAAGGTGGTGATGAGGCCGAAGGCGGAGCTCTCCTTGGCGCGGCCCGTGTGCACGGAGTAGTGGAGCTTCTCCTCGGCGCCGTACGGCTTCGGGAGATCCCGGCCAGCGAGCAGGAAGGCGGGCACCGGGTCGAGCGGCAAGGACGAGGGCGCGATCGCGGCGCGGGCGAGGTGGACGTTGAGCGTGGAGCCCTCGACGCGCCGCTGGTCCTCGAGCGTCGGGAGCCGGAAGTAGAGGTGCGGCGGGGGCGAGCCCGACATGACGTAGTGGTACGGCACGGGCGCGCCCCGGCGCGGGCCGCGCACCGCGGCGGCGACCACCTGGTGCTCGAGCGCGAGCGAGGCGCCCTTGCCGACGCAGACGTAGCCGCGCGGCGCGATCCGGTACCAGCCGCCAGCGCAGCCCTCGGTGCCTGCCGGGAGCTCGGCCCGGTCGACGACCGCGCCGGCGCGCAGGTAGCCGAGCTTCGTCGAGCGCTCGTCGGGGGCGACGTAGATCCAGGTGCGCATCGCGATGCTGGCGATCTTGGCGCCCTGGCCGGGGAGGGTGGCCTCCTTGGGCGATGCGGAGGAGGCGGCGGAGGCGATGGAAGTAAGGGGGGCGGGGCTGGAAGAGGGAGAGCCGGGAGCGGCCGAGGCTGGCTGATCGGGCGAGGGGAGCGCTGGGACGGCGGGCGCGCCGAGGGGGGAGAGGGAGGCGGCGGCCGCGGGGGGAGCGGAGGGAGCGGGGCTGCGATCGTCGGTCGCCCTGCCGGGCGGATCCTGCGCCGGGGAGCAGGAGGCGGTCAGGACGGCGAGCGTGGAGGCAACGGCGAGGAGGGACGCGGGGGCGGAGGTGCGGGCGAGGGAAGGCATCGACGCGAAGACGGAGGCGGAAGCGGAGAGAGCGAAGCGGGACCGCGATCGCGAGAGCACGGACGCGAGGACGCGAAGGCGAGGACGCGGAGGCGCGAGAGCGCGACCAGCGAGCCACGAAGAGCTGGAGCGAGAGCCCAGAGCAGCCGAGCGGCCGAGGTGTACGCCCAACGGCGGGGGCGATGCAATCTCCTGCCGCGCGACGGTGACGAGGAAGCGAAGAGGCGCGAAGGGTCGCGTCAGCCTGGCGCTTGACGCGTCAGCCTGGCGCTTGACGCGTCAGCCTGGCGCTTGACGCGTCAGCCTGGCGCTTGACGCGTCAGCCTGGCGCTTGACGCGTGAGCCTAGCGCTTGACCTTCTTCGCCAGCAGGTCGCCCAGCGTGCCGAAGTTGCGAGGGGCAGGCTTGGCGCCCTTGTCGTTGCCGGCGCCGCCGGCGCCGCCGCCGGAGCGCTCGGCCTTGGCGTACGACTCGAACTGCCCGCGCTCCTCGTCGACGCGGAGCGCGGAGATCGACAGGCGGATCTTGCCGGACTCGTCCACGTTGAGGATCTTCGCCTCGACCTCCTGGCCCACGGTGAAGTGCTTCTTCAGGTCGGCCGAGCGAGGCGTCGCCGTCTCGGCCGTGGGGACGAGGCCGCGGCCCGAGCGGCCCGACGTGCCAGTGATCTGGACGAAGACTCCGTAGCGCTCGATGCCCGTCACCTTGCCCTTGACCCGCGCTCCCTCGACGAGCAGCGGCGCGCCACCCGCAGCCGGAGCCGAGGCAGCGAGCGGAGACGCGCTGTCGCCGTCGTCGCTCGCGCGCACGACGACCGGCGTGAGGCGCACCTGGCCGGTGCCTGAATCGACGCCCGAGACCACCGCCGAGACGCGCGAGCCGACCGCGACCCGGAGCTTGCCGTCGCCGTCGCTCAGGGCGGGCCGCTCGAACATGCCTTCCTGCTTGCCACCGAGATCCGCGAAGACGGCCTCGCGAGCGATCGCCACCACGGTCACCTCGACGGTCTCGCCCGTGTGGTACTGGCGGCGACGCTGCTTGCCAGCCCCCTCGGACTGCTCGAAGAGCGATGCGAACGATTCCTTGGAGGCGGCGGAAGGGCGCGGCGGCGACATGGCGGCACCTCATAGCGCGACGCGAGGGCGTGAGGAAGGCGGGCGTGAGGGGAAGCGGGGGGCGGGAGAGCCGGGGGGAGGGGGCGGGAGCGGTGCGGGAGCAGAGAGGGCGGGGGAGACGGGCGGGACGGAGGGGGGCCTGTGCGAGGCGAGACGAGAGAGGACAGGGAAGCGGGCGAGGGGCGAGGACGACGGACCGGGGACTGATGAGGCCGGAGGGGCAGCGCGGTGCGTGGGAGCGGACGCGGAGCGCACCCTCAGGCCGTGGCGAGTGCAGGAGGAGCCGGCGGAAGCAGGCGCCGGGCGGGCGGGGGCGGGAAAGGAAAGGTGGAACCTGCCAGGGCCTTCTGCTAGCTTCGCCGGCCGCTGAATCGGGTCGATAGCTCAGTCGGTAGAGCTGCGGACTTTTAATCCGTAGGTCCAGGGTTCGAGTCCCTGTCGACCCACTGAATGATTCCGAGGGGTTAGACGCGAAACCTCAGGAGGAATCGAGGGAGAGGTGGGCAGCAGCGGTGCCCACCCGGGCGTCTGGCGGACGGCGCCCTTGATGGCCGTCTCGCTCAGGTGCGCGTACCGATGCGTCGAGGCGATCGACGTGTGGCCGAGGTGCTCGCGGACCTCCTCGAGCGTCCAGCGACGGCCCCACCAGCCGGCAACGAGCGAGCTGGCGCAGGTGTGGCGGAGGTTGTGCCAGCGAACCGGGCGGGTGATGCCGGCGGCGGCGAGGTGGCGGTCGAAGAGGTCGACCTTCTTCTGCTTCCGGCGGCCGGTCGGGAGCGTGACCATCTCGCTGCGGATGAGCGGGGTCTTGCCCTTGGAGACGCGGCCGCCGCGGGCGCCGGGGAAGACGAGGGCCTCGGGGTTGAAGGGGGCGTAGCTCGGGAGGAGCGCGAGCCAGCGGCGGCAGACATCGACGGCGTCGGCGGAGAGGTAGACGCGGCGGATCTTGCCGTTCTTGGGAGGCTGGTTCTTCGAGCCGAAGCGGACCACGACGTGCGGGGCGTCGGCGTCGAGGCGGAGGTCAGCGAGCTCCAGGTTGAACTGCTCGCCCTGGCGAAGGCCGGTGAGGAGGGCGAAGAGGATGATCAGGCGGTCGGCCTCGGGGATGGCGTTGCTGGTGCGGAGGCGGTGCTGCTCTTCCGGCTCCAGGTAGGTCCAGGGCTCGACGGTGGCGTCGCGGGCGCGGCGCTTGGTGGCCTTCTGGACGCGCTTCTTGAGGGCGGCCACGGGATTCGTGGTGATGTGCTGGGGCATCGCATCGTCGAGCATCTGCCGGAGCAGCCCGATGACCTGCTTGACCGTGGCGGGGGAGATCGGCTTGGGCGCGCGATAGGGTGTTGCGGTCAGCTTCTTCTGGAGAGCGCATATCCAGGCGTCGACGTCGCCCGGCGTGATCATGACGAGTGCCATGTTCGCGAGTGGGGAGTTCTCGATATGCGTCCGCCATCGGCCACGGTCGGTCGAGATGCTGCGCAGGCCGTCGAGGCGCTCCCGGCGGTCGAGCCATTGCTCGCCCCAGGCTCGGAGCGTGATGCCGGTGACGTCGCTGGCGCGTGAATAGACGGCGGCGCGCAGCTCCTCGGCCTCCTCCCCGGTGGCGCAGGAGCCTATCCGGCGGCGCTCGCCGTTGATGGTGATGCGGACCAGATGCCGACCTTTGCGTTGCTCGCCCATGCGGCCCTCAGGGTAGCACGCCGAGCTTCTTCAGCGCGGCCGTGGCCCGGGCCTGCGTCAGCGGTGACACTGCGGGCAGAGCCGCGGCGCGAGAGGGGCGGCGGACCGGGCGAGGGAGCTCCGGCCCGGGATCGTTGGCAGCGGCTTCGATCATGTGCGCGAAGGCGCGGAGGAGACGCGCGAGCTCGCGGGGCGTGAGGGGCCGATCCTCGTGTCCGACCAGGTCCTTTCTTGCTGCATCGCCTTTCATCGTCGTTCCCTTTGGTTCGTGCGCGCGTGGCCATCCGAAGCTAGGATGGGTTGGCCCTTCGCCGCCGGCAGCTCGTGCGAGGGGGATCGGCATGGCCCGCTGTGGCATCGATTCGAAGCGAGCCTGACGCCGAGCCCGCCGAGATGCACAAAAAGGTATCTCTGGCGGAGGCATCTCTGGGCGAGATGTCCTTCCCCACGAACGCGATAAACCGAATTAGAACGCGAACTTGCGCGCGCGCAGGACACCCGCCGGGGGCGGTCTTGAGGGGCTCAATTTTGTATCTCGGAGCGCGCGAGCGGACGAGCAGCCAGCCGCCCGTCGTTGGGCTCGAAGCGGTTGCGGGAGCGGCGGCGTCGAGTTGACCGGTCCGCGCCTCGCCTCCGATCGCACGCCGTGATCCTGCCCGGCTCCGCCCCCGGTCGCATCGCCGTGATCCTGCTGTCCCGACCCCTCGTACGCTCTTGCCCAGGGACGCAAACGCATGTGCGCCAGCCGACGCCCGCGATCGGTCGCCACGGCGACGGGCCACGCGGAAAATCCATGCGGCTGTCCGTAATGCCATCGGTCGCCATTCCGATCGGGTTCATGATCTTCTCGGCCGAGTTCCGATCCCGCGAGTGGCCGCCTTCCATGCAAGCTCGAGTGTTCCCCAGCCCCGCTGGAGGTGCTGAACCCGAACGCACATCGCGGTAGGGTGTGCACACCATGGCAAACCCGAGTCCCCGAGCCTCGAGGGATCCTGAGTTCCGCCCGATCGCTCCAAAGGCGCGCCGTATCCTGCGGGATTTGATGTACCGCAACGTCGTCAACCTCGGTTTCGAGCGCGACGTCCTGGCCGTGGGAACCGCCACTCTCCTCGACGAACACCCGGCGCCACAGCTCCCGAAGGCCGGGCTTCTTGTGCCTGGCGACGACGTGCCGCTGTCGACCGAGGAGGTAGACGCGGCCTTCCGCGACCGTTCCGTGACGAGCTTGCCCTGGATCCAACAGGCCGCGGCCCTGCTGGATGCGCGGCGGACGCCGATGACCGCCGAGGAGATTGAGTCCTTCCTCGCCGGGCTCACGACGCACCGAGAGAAACTCGGCCCACGCAACAGGCCGCGGACGAGCGATCTCTTCCTCACGGATGAGGACGGGCGGCTCACGCTGAAACCTGTCGCGCCGGGCCTGGTCGCGATGCGGCGGGCGGTCCGAGGGCTGCCGCCGGCGGTGCTCGTTCAGCGGTCCCGATCACAGCCCACGGCGTGGGAGGAGGGCTGCGTAGTCCGTCGCGTGGAACCCGACGCGGAGGGCCGACGCAACGCCGAGATTGCGCGCATGGCCCGCCGCGCCGTCCTTCGCGTGGTGCCTTCCGCAGAGGATCCCCGGGCCGTGGCGATGCTCGACGTCGGCCAGCGATCGATCCAGACCTTCATCGGTCGCAATGTCGCCGAGCTTGCAGGACTGCTCGAGCGCTTCGACGTGATCGCGGGCCTCCGCGTCCACGACACGCTGCAAGCGCTGGGGTTCGACGCCGACCGCTGCCGGGTCGTGGAACTCGAGCCGCCGCAGAAATCGAGGCGGCTGAACCGAGCGGGGCGGACGCTGCAGATCACGCCGGAGCTCCTCATCGCCGGGACCACCCGCATCCGTCGCCCTCTGGGCGAGCCCGAGAGGGCGATGCGCTATCTGTCCGAAGGCGACCATCGGCGGCTTGCGCGCCGGATCGAGAGCGATGTCAAGGCGCTTCACGCGCTCTACCGGTACGGTGTCCTCCATGGCGCCGTTCGCCTTCGCTGGGGATTCGTGGACGAGATGCTGGCCACCGACTGGGCCCTGCCCGGCGACGTGAGCCTCCGCCAGCAGCTGAAGAGCGCCTACGAGAAGGACGCGGTCGTCGACCTGGTGGTGGGGGTGGCTCCGGGCTGGGCCGATCCGTGGTGGCAAGCGCGCCGCGTCCGCATCGTCGATGTCAGGTACCCTGAGGTCGTCATGACCAGGAACGAGCGGGGAGAAAAACTCCCGGTCGCGACGCACGAAATCCAGGCGATTCGGCTGGATCCCGAGGATGCTGAGCCGTGGGCATGGCGCGGGATCCGAGCTCGAAGCCGGCTGTAGGAAAACAGGCGCACCAGCGCGAGGGGTGCCGCAGCGGGACTTGGTTGTGCAGAGTGAATTGACGCGGGCAGCTACAGAGGCGGCGCTGAGGAGGCGGCTCTGAAACATCGACGCAATCAACTATTTACACCGGTTCTGCTGGCCAGTTTGTACACCTGCGCGGCCCAGACCAGAACCGCGTGAGCAGCACGGGCGGCGGGGTCCTTGGCGCCCATCGAGTCCAGGATTGTAACTACTCGCGTTTGCCCCTCTTCGTCGACCTCAGCCCATCGGGTCAACGCTTCCTCAAGCGGTGAGATGCGACAGATCGGCGCACGGGCTTCAGTCGCTTCAGGATCGTTCCGGTGTCCAGGGGTCGCCTCGTCCAGAACCAATCGAGCGAACGTCAGCAGCGCTGCGGCCACCTTGCCCGCTGGATCGCTGTAGTATGCGTTGAAGCCCTCTTCGATGAGCGCCTGTACATGCGCCTTGCTCAGCGGCACAATGCGCCATTCCATTCTCTCGGTCAGTTGCTTGAGGCTTGATCTGTGATTCTCGGATTCCATGTGTACTCCGTTGAGTCGCCGGCTAAGCTTCCGCTCGCATGCCGGGTTCCGTCGACGGGTGTCACGGCTAGGCTGCTCCGTGGCTTCCTACGCCCGGCAGGGTCGTGTTCAACGCAGAGCGCTCGATGTCCTCCCGATCAGACCCTCGTACGAGGCTGGATCCGCCGTCGTCACGCTGTACCGGAAAGCTCGTCAGTGCCGCAGCGCGACACGCGAACTCAGCGCCCGACATCGTGCGAGCAGGCAGCGGTGACCGAAGCCGCGGCTGAGGAGGCGGCGGGAGCCTGGCCCGTGGGCTCTTGGCAGCCAGATCAGAAGAAGGCACCACGGGCGGGGGAACATCAGGCGCGCCACGAGGAATCGCGCTCGGACTCGTCAACGTCGGGCTTGACGTTGAGGACGCAGCCGCACGCGCCGAGCGTTCACGCCTGGTGATCGGCTCACCGAGCTGGAGCACCACCGTGTCCGCCGCGTCCGCCCGGTAATCATCGTGCAGGCGCCACAGGAGCTCCCAGTACCGCGCAGGCGTGCCGGTGAAGACCTCCAGCTGCCGTGCGAGGCCGGGCGTCATCGGGTGGTCGCTGTTCAGCAGCCGCTCGAGTTCCCTTCGTTCTAACCCGGTGTTCTCGGCCAGTTT
The DNA here is from genome assembly GCF_051530195.1 of Sorangium sp. So ce321. Taxonomy (NCBI): domain Bacteria; kingdom Pseudomonadati; phylum Myxococcota; order Polyangiales; family Polyangiaceae; genus Sorangium; species Sorangium sp. So ce321. The sequence continues at coordinate 5,018,796 of NZ_CP150329.1, forward strand.
TTGTTGCCACGAGGGTATCGTCGCACAGAACGACTCGAGGACCCTGCCTGGCCATGGGACGGGGCGCGCGCGAACGTCTGTCATCGCCGCGATGAGGGCGTCCACATGGCAATCGAGCAGGCGCCGGTGTCGCTCCAGTTCCCGCTCTGCCTTCTCCTTTGCTTCGGTGAGGGCCAGCTCCTCGTCCTCATGCGCCTGCTCGCGTGCCTCGCGGAGCCCGCGCTCGCGGCCGAGCGCTTCGCGCGCGGTCACCGCGAACCCGATCGCAACACAGGCCATCATCGCGAGAACGATCGGCGAGATGAGCCACATCGCACCCAGCACTTCCTCCATGTGTTCCTCCTCCTGGACGTGCGCCTTCTTGCCCGACGCAAGACGGATCTCGGCCTTCTGCTGTCGACGACAGCATCGGAGCTACCGCCTGTTAACGGTCAGTGAACAGCCGACGACTCAGCGAATCTGCCTGAGTAGCGCTTCGCGCTCCGCAGCGAACGGCCCGCGCGGAAACTCCCGCGCGTGGGCCTCGAGCAGCCGGCGCGCCTCGAGGTAACCGAGGGCGGTATGGGCCTCGATTGCCCTCCGGGCCTGGTTGACCAGGCTCCTCTCCCGCCGGCTGACGGCGGGGCGCACGGCGCCCCGCGGCGAGGCGGGACGAGGAGCCGTCGTCACCGCGGGAGCGGCCGTGCTGCTCACGACGACCCCAGCGCCCGCGTTGCTATCTCCGGCCGGCCACGAGACCGTGTGCGCGGCCATGGCGGCGCCGTCTGGTACGGTGGGCGCCGTGGCGTCCTCTACGGTGGGCGCGGTCTCAGGCGCGTGGATGGCCGCCGGTCGCAGCCACGATTCTAGACCGGGCACGGGCGCGACGCCGGAGACGAGAGCGCCCGCCAGAACGACGAACGCCCCCTGCACGAGGATTCTCACCCCCAGACGGCGCAGCGTGGCCACCCACGACGCGCGATCGTGGAACCCGAAGGCGAGCGGTGCCACCACGCAGGCATCGCCGTCCCAGCCGTGGGAATGCTGCTGCGCCTCCCACCGTCGCTTCTGCGCGTTCAGCTCCTTGCGCGCCCGCCGGTGCTGCGTCTTCACCGTCTGGACGCTGAGCCCAAGTTCGGCCGCGATCTCGACCAGCGGCATCTCCTCCAGCTCGTGCCTGATGAGGATGTCCCGGTACTTGGGGTCGATCTGAGCGAGCAGCTGTCGCGTGAGCTCTGCACGCTGCCGCAGGCGGAGCAGGTCTTCCGGCGTGGGATCCTCCCCTCTGAGCTCGCGCTCGTCGAAGGACGTCAGAACCTCGCCGCGGCGGCTCGCGTCGCGCACATGGTTGCGCGCCTGGTTGAGGGCGATCGTGACGCGGTACGGCGCCGAGTCCCCGCCCGGCTCGATCCGCTGATCCGCTTCCAAGCCCCGCAGCAGCGCCTCTTGAGCGACGTCTTCCGCGTCTCGCACCGGGACACCGCGACGGATCGCCAGGCGCCGGAAGAGGTCGAAGCCGATGGAGGTACGTGCTGGCTTGGCCACGGCGGGTAGCACACCTGAGCCGCCCTGAAGGGTTCAGGAAAATGAAGGGGCGGCCAATTTGGGTCGGATAATGTGTGCTACTGTAGCAGGGTCGTGTGCCCTCCTCCAGTTCCGTCGCGGTGGAACGGATCAACGCATTCCTGGATGGCTCTGCTCATTCTCGTCCATGGAGCATTTGACGGAAATCCCAGAGGGTTGACGCCACGAGGCTGGCGTCAGTACCGTCGCGCACATGCGGTGCGCTCTACGTTCACTGTCGATCTGTTTGATGCTGGGTGCCGCCACCGGCCTTGTGAGTCCGGCCAGCGCTCAGAGCATCGCTGGGGGGTCGCGACGAGGCGACGGTTCGGCAGTGAAAGACCTTGTACGCGCTGGGCAGAGGGCTCGTGCAGCGGGAAAGTGGACCGATGCATACGATGCCTACAAGGCAGCCCTGGATGCAGTAGAGCCATCGTCGATCAGAGAGCGAGAGCGCGCGGAGATCGCCGGGGAGCTTGGGCTCTGCGCGCTGATATTGCGCAGGTACCGCGACGCCGCCGAGCATCTCGCCTGGAGCCTTGAGCAACGCGAGGCGCTCCCTGTAGCCGTCCAGCTTCGTTTCGAGGACGGATTGCGGAAGGCAACGGCGCAGGTCGCGACGCTGTTGCTCTCGACCGATCCGCCGGACGCCGAGGTGATCGTCGACGGCAAGTCCGTGGGCAGGGCCGCGCGGACCCACAAGCTGTTCTTCGAGGCCGGGCAACACATGGTGCGGGCTCGCGCGCCGGGACGTGAGGAATCTCTCCAGATGTTCACCGCCATGCCGGGACAGGAGCACGAGATGCTGATGCAGTTGCCGCGCTCCTCAGGCAGTACCAAGGAGATGGCGGCGGCAGCACCGAAGGAAACACCCAAGGCGCCGAGCTCTACGCTGGATCTTCGGACGCAGGCCCCCAGCCGGTGGGCCTCGTGGCCAGGGACGCTGCGTATCGCGGGAATCGCGGTCACGACGGCTACCGTGTCGGTGGGCAGCCTCCTCATGATCCGGGCCAGCAGGCTTGACGGCGACCTGAGCGAGCGGCGTGAGGGGCTCAACCGCGATCCGAGGACGAACTCGTCGATGTGCTGGCAAGCGCCGCAGCGCTCCGCGTGTGCTGAACTGCTCCGTCTGCGGGACGAGCGCAACCTCTCCGGAGTCGCGGGCACGGCCCTGGTCATCGCAGGGGGCGTCATCGGGGCGGCGACCGCCGCGTCCTTCTTCACGGACTTCTCCTTCCTGGGACTCACGCCGGCTCAGGAGCGGATCCACGTCTCGCCCGTGGCGACCGGGCACGGGATGGGCGTGAACATCGGGGGGCTGTGGTGAGGACACCGGGAGCTGTGGAGACGCGTTCGCAGGAAGGCCAAAGCATGAGGACGTCGGTCTTGGCTCTCGCCCTCTGCGCGTGGAGCGCCAGCACACTGACGGCGTGCACGTTCGCCGATGTTTGCTGGGAGGTGTATGCGTGCGCCCCCGATCCGGAACCGCCGCCCGGACCGTGCGAAGGACAGCCCCAGAACGCGCCGGCGCTCGACCAGTGCGGGGTGTTCGTCAGCGAGCAGGGCAACGACAACAACCCCGGCACGAAAGGCGCGCCGGTCAAGACCTTGCAACACGCCGTCGGGCTCGCCGCGAGCGGGCGAGGCAACGGCGAGGCGCCGACCCGGCGCGTGTACGCTTGCGGCGGGGCGTTCGAGGAGGCGATCACGCTGCCCGCGGGCGTCGACCTCTGGGGCGCCCGTCTCTGCGACGGTGGCGATTGGTCGTACGGGGGGTCGTTTGGGGGGCCCGATGAGTTGACCACCATCGCGCCGCCGGTAGGAATCCCGCTGCGCGTCCTCGGTGCAGAGGAGGACGCCACGGACGCCACGTCCATGATCTTCGGCGTGCGTGTCGTGGCGGCCCCTGCCTCAGCGAGGGATGGCAAGTCGTCGATCGCGGTGATCTTGAGCTCCGGTGCCAGGGCCGTCGTGCGATCGAGCGAGGTGCAGGCCGCCGACGGCAAGGACGGCGAAGCGGGAGAGGACGCGCCCGCGGACCGTGCCCAGGACGGCGCGCTGGGCAACGACGGCGCGGACGCCTGCACGGCGGAGGTCGTGAAGGGCGCCCGACCGGTCGTGACCGTTTGTGGCGATGGCACCGAGTCGACGGGCGGGTATGGGGGTGATGGCAGGATGGATGCGGGCGGCGATGGCACCGCAGGACAGCCAGCGCTCGCGGAGAATCCGGAAGGCCACGGCCTTGGGGGGGCCGGCGCCGCGAGTGACAGATGCAAGCCGGGTGAGGATGGAGCCAAGGGCGACGACGGCGCCCGTGCTGCCGGCGCCGCTGGCGTGGGTTACCTCGATGTCGACGGCTGGATCGGCGTTCGTGGCGGGGACGGAAAGAAGGGGGGCATCGGCCAAGGCGGGGGCGGCGGCGGTGGCAGCAAATCGCGCGGTCCCATGACGGCGTGTCGCGCAGGTCTGCCGCAGGGCGGCGCGGCCGGCGGCTCCGGGGGCGGCGGCGGCTGCGGTGGCCTCGGAGGCAAGGGGGGAGGCTACGGCGGCGCGAGCATCGGGATTGTTGCCTTGCAGGGGAGCGTCCTGACCATCGAGGACAGCGAGGTCGTCGCCGGCGATGGGGGCCGCGGTGGGGTTGGCGGAACGGGCCAACTAGGCGGCGCCGGGGAACATGGCGGTTGGCCGGGCAAAGGCTTGGGTGGAACCGAGATGTGGGACGCGTGCCGTGGTGGCTATGGAGGCGACGGTGGCCGTGGGGGCGATGCCGGTGGCGGCCTTGGCGGCCACTCTCTCGGGATTGCGTCGGTAGCTGCCACTGTGACACTTGCCTCGGATGCGATCGTCACCCACGGCAGGCGCGGCGAGGGTGGGCTCGCCGGCAACGCAGCCTCGGGGGACGAGAGGAGCCAGGGAGCTTCAGGACGTGCCGATTTTTGGTATCGGTTCGATGCCCCCGACCCGGAACCGCCGCAATAAAACGCCCTGTGCCGGCGATCCACGACAGGAGACTCGGATGAGAAAGACGATCGCTGCAGCCCTCTCCCTCATGTTGTCGCCGTGGGCGATCGGCTGCGGGACTGCCCCCGGTCCAAGCGATGCTGGCGGACCGCCCTGCGATGGCGCCTCGTGCCAGGGCGATGAGCCGCCGGAAGCGGTCTGCCTGGAGCATATCGCCTCCGACGTTCTCGACGACGGTTGCGGCGTGTTCGTCGCCGGGTTCTACGGGGGCGGCGACGACAGGAACCCCGGAACGAAGGCGAATCCCGTGTTTACCGTTCAGCACGCCATCGACTTGGCGCGCACCCGACGAGGGCGCGTGTTCCTCTGCAACGGTAATTTTAGCGAATACGTGCGATTGCCTTCTGGCGTCGATCTCCTGGGAGGCTTCCACTGCCGGCACTGGGGGCGCGACGACATCAAGAAGGTATCCGGGCTGGACAGCGCAAGCTCGCACTACGCCGGTCCGCTGGTATTCGTCGAGCCGGCGAGCCCGAGCGATACGGGCGCCGCGGACGGCGTATCGACGCTCGCCGACATGTTCCTGGACGGGAATGGGCCGATCTCGATGATCATCGAGCCGAACACGGCCGTGGAGATCATCCGGAGCGAGATTCAGGCCGACTACGGACCGCCTGGCGCTGATGGCGAGGAGTGGCCCTGGCCGAACCGAGCAGCGACCGGCCCCGACGGGCTCTACGGCGGGGACGCGTGTACCGCCGCCACGGTCGCCGGGGGTCCGGCGGTGGTGAACCCCTGTGAGGGCGGCGCGCCGAGCACCGGCGGCAAGGGCGGCGATGGGCTGCCCGACGGCGCCGAGGATGGCGAAGCCGGCGCCCCGGCGCCGACGCCGAACCCCACGAGCTCAGGGCGCGGCGGCCATGCGGACCGGGAGAACGCCGGCTGCCACGGCGGGTCTCCCGGGAGCTCTGGGGCCCTGGGCACGGTGGGGCCGGGCGGCGAGGGTATCGGGCGCATCAGCGAGAAGGGCTGGGAGGGCGACACGGCCGGCGAGGGCGGCAGGGGCATGCCCGGTCAAGGTGGCGGCGGCGGCGGTGGCCGTCGCGGCGGGCTCGCCGTGTGCGGCGTGGCCTCGAAGGGCGGCGCTGGCGGCGGCTCCGGAGGCGCCGGCGGCTGCGGCGGCCGAGGCGGTCGAGGGGGCGCGAACGGGCACCCGAGCATCGGGATCGTCGCGCTCAACGCGGCGAAGCTCACCGTGCGAGACAGCGTGATCACGGCGCGCGGCGGGGGACCGGGTGGCGACGGGGGCCCGCCGGAGCGCGGTGGACCAGGCGGTCGAGGAGCGCCGGGGGGCGCCGTCGGGGACGGCACCTGGTCGTGTGGCGGGGGGACGGGCGGCTACGGGGGCGAGGGCGGTTTCGGTGGCCCGGGGCGCGGCGGCGACACGATCGGCATCGCCTACCTCGACGAGGACCAGCTCACGCTCGAGGGGGTCACCTTCGAGCTCGGACCGCCGGGCAAGGGCGGCATCAGCTGGAACAATGACAGCAGTACGACATCGGGAGAAGATGGCATCGCCGTTGAAACACGTCGCTTCCCTGAATAGGAGCAGCGCGCATGAATCCGCATCGTCATGAGGCCGCCACCGCCGAATGAGGCCGCCACCGCCGAGGGAGAACCCTCCGAGCCTTGCCTCATTGTGAGACACGGAACGAAGCCTGGGGCTGCCGCCTCCTTTGCCTATCGAAACCCTGGTGGGCTCGTCTTCGCAACGCTTCACGAATTCTGGCCCCGAAGGCAGCCGAGGCACACCCCTCGGAGACGGCCCAACAAGGGTTTGCTGACCGACGCGCGGGTGCGCTCCGCGCACCCGCGCGCGGCAGCAGCCCCAGCCGTTGGGCCGGCGGAGGAGCACCGACGATGAAGATCGAGCGCGTGCGCGCGCTGTCCTTCGAGGTAGATGCGGTGGACGTGGCGTTCTGGGACGAGGATACCCTTCTCGTGACCACGCCGTCGGCCGAGCTGTGGCGTGTCGCGGTGGAACCGCGGATACAAAGGGCCGAGCTGGTGTTTGCTGCTGACCAGATTTTGGGCCCTGCATCGCGTGCGCTCGGTACGGCGGTGGCGAGCCCGGCAAGCGGCGGGTATCCGCGGCTGGCGGTCTCGCGCGAGGCCGGGGTGGCCGCGGTCAACACTCACGACATGGTCCTCCTCGCATGCCCGCTGCACGGCGAGGGCGGCCCACGGCTAGTGTCGTATGGCTGGGGCCAGTATTACCCTCGCATGGCGTTCTCTCCCGACGCATCTCGGCTCATGGTCTGTGCCGATGATTTGGTCGTCTTCGATACGGGCTCGTGGCGCTGGTACAAAATGCAAGGAGACGCGAACATTTGCGCATGGCATCCGCGGGAGCCATGGCTGCTTGGTCTCGAACCGACCACCGGGAAACTTCGCTGGTCGGACCTGCAGGACATGGACAATCCCCGAACTTGGTCCGCGGGCGCGCTCGACCCCACGCAGTGGGATGATGACGTCGTGGGCATCGCCATCGACGCCACAGGGGAACGACTCGTCGCGGCATACCGCCATCCGGATCGGATTGAATGGTGGGAGCTCGATCCGCTTCATCGAGTCGACACCCGTCCCGTGCAGGCCGGAGGGGTTCTCGCCTTGGAGCACGGCGGTGAAGCTGGCTTGTTCGCGGCGGTGACCGCGTTCGGCGTTCAGCTCTGGGGCTTCGAGTCACGAGAGCCCATCTCCGACGTGATCCCAAACGTCTCCGAAGTTAAATTCAGTCCTTCCGGTCTTTGCTTTGTGACGCTGAGCCGAGCGTCGACCAATCCGTACCCGGTTGCGTCTAGCCGAACAGGATGTGCTTCGATCCTCTGGCGGGCTTCGATATGACGAATGAGGAATTCGATGCCAGGCTCCGAAGACTACGTATTGTCAGCCACGTCGCCCCATCATCGCACGGTCATACCATCCGCGGGACCGTGCTCTGCCAAAACTGACTCAACCTCAGTGACTTCCGCACCATCAAGGACCCTAGCTGTTCCGCAGGCACATGTCACGTAGGTAGCTCATCGCACCGTCTCCCGAAATGTGCACGCCGCCGATGTCTACACTATCGAAATGTGCCGTTTCGAGCTCGTCTACGCGCCACTGCTTGACACCGTCCAGCTTGGTCCCAACGAACCTCGTCTCGTTCAGGCTTACATTCTCCAGTTCGGCGTCCCTCAGGTCAGCATTGATGAGCCACGCGCCACCAAGATTACAGTTGCGTAAGATCGTTCCACGGAGATCAGCGTCGGTAAAATCTGCACGAGCAAGGTCGCTCCCGGAAAACATGGCACCTGCACAGCGTGCGGATCGCATGTCCGCCTTCCTGAAGTCACAATCGAGCAGAGAGGCGCGCTCAAGCACGGCGTCGATCATATTTGCGTACGAAAAATCGCACCTCTTGGCAACGAGGCCTTGAAATATGCACCGCACGAGCTCAGCGTCCGAGAGCGTCTCGCCCTCTATCACACACTCAGAAATCTCGTGCTCGTATAGTGCCAATCGAGTTCCTTGAGCTTCCGCCGCACCGGAAGAGACTCCCATGAGCCACTTCCGGTGCATGGCGAGCATGCGCTGTAGCTCTATACATTCAATCCGGGTGTATGGCATGTCGGTACCTGAATAGGTTGGCTATCTGCTGTAGGCTGGTGTGGGCTGGCTATCGATTCAGAATCTTTGTTCTTGGGGGGCCGGCGCCGGTTCCTTGAAGATCCGTGAGGAACTGCTCTTTCTGCGATGAGGTCAAGTTCTTAAGATCAACGATGACCTCCACGTCTGTGCCGTATCCTTTTACATGACCTGCGATGTCTGATGCCTGCTGCGACAGTGGACGGTACTTCGGATCGACAGGCGTCTTGATGTCCACGTAGACTTTCTTCCCAGTGGTCTCGCCTTCCAAGACGAAGTCGTGATCGGGCTCACCCAGGCGAGCGTCCGTCCGGCGCGCTGTCCCACTGACTAGGCCCTCTTGCTCGGCCTGCAAGATTGAGTCCGCTTCCGCCCGGGTCTTCGATGTGACCTTTCCTCTCTCTACAGAGAGTTCGGCTCGCCTCGCCACGACTGGATCGCTGGAGGCCTCCCTCGGCGGTTGAGCTTTCGTGGGCTCCGCTCTCGCGGCAGGATCATGATCTGCTGTACGTCCGGCTGGGGAAGCTTTCCCATCTCCTTTGGGTTCTGTCGTATTCCTTGCAGAAGGCTTTGTTGCAGATGTCGCTGGACTGGCAAGAACATCCGGCTTCGCGGCTTCCGCACATTCTGCCGCAGTTCGCGGCTCTCCAGCATCAGCCGGTCTCACCGGCTCGCTCGTTTCGGCGGGCGCCGTTCTGGTAGTCTCGACTGAGGGGCCTCTGCCGCGGAGCACCAGCTCGCCGATGCGCGCCCCGACGAGCCCGCCCGCGATGCCACCCACCGTCCCGCCGACGACCTCGCCGATGCGCGCGCCGAGCTCGCCGCCATAGTGCCGGCCGACCTCGCCGCCGGCCCAGCCGAGCCCGGCGCCGCCTGCGACCGACCCGCCGAACCCTGCGAGCGCAGCGCCCCAGCCGACGGCAGCAGCGGCGCCACCGGTGGCGACGATCGCGCCGCCCCACATCACCACCGTGAGCGTGGTCTTCACCCACGGCGGCACTTCGTCCGCCACCGCCATGCCCGGCGCCAGCGCCGTGTCGCCGCCGATGATCACGGTCGCGATCCCGTCGCGCAGGATCGCGCCGCACTCGGTCTTCTCGGTGCTGCGCGCCAGCGGCTTGCCGTTGACGAACGTCGTCGCGCTGCCCTGCGCGACGCGCACCACGCCGTGGTCGGCGCACGCGACTATGTCGAGCCCGGCGCGTACCGCGCTGCGGCGCTCCTTGCCGAAGAACGTATCCGGCGAGCCCGTGGCCACCGTCCCCTTGACGTCGCCAGGGATGAGCTCGCCGATGTACGCGCCCGCGAGCCCGCCGCCCGCGCCGGCCGCCGCGATGCCGGCCCCGATGAACACCGCGGCCACGCCGCCGGTGCCGACGACGGCCACGACCGTCGCCGCCAGCGCCACACCTGCGACGGCGCCGGTCAACAGACCTGACCACGCGCTGCTATGTGCGATCGAATCGCCGAGCCGAGCCGCTTCGAGCGCCGTCACCGCGAGCCTCGCCGTCAGCTCCGCTCAGCCTTCGGCCACGCAGGCTCAGCGCCTATTGCCCTGCTCGAACGCCATGGTGTCGGCCTTGAGCCCTGGCGCGCCGCTGTGCTCCGCGTCCGCGCCGACGCCGCCCGCGCCAGCCTTGCCTACCGCGAACGTTACGCCCTCGGTCGGCGGCGCCGCGCCCACGTGCGCGACGCCGAGCGCGTGACCGCCCAGCCCGCCGCCTCCGGTGCCGCCACGCCCGCCGGTGCCGCCCGGGCCTCCGGCGCAGCCTGGCTGCAACGCCGTGGCGCCGTCCGGCACACCGCCACCGGGGCCGCCCGGGCCCGCCATACCGCCGTCCTGACCAGGAGCGCCAGCGCCGCCGTCTCCGCCCCGCCCCGTGGCGATCGTCGCATCCTGGAACATGAGCGTCGCATCAAGGCTCACCAGCGCGATGCTCGACCCGCCCGCGCCGCCGCCCCTTCCGCCGGCGCCTCCGCAGCCGCCAGCGCCGCCAGAGCCGCCGCTGGCGCCTCCGGCCGAGCCGGCCGTGCACTGGCCCGCGGCGATGCCACCCTTGGCGCCGCCCCCACCGCCGCCGCCCTGTGCGGTGGTCCCGGGCGCGCCGTCCCTGCCCGCGACGCCCGTGTAGCCGCTTGCTGCGATCTCACCAAGGTCGCGCGCGCCCGCGCCGGGCTCGCCGTCGGCACCGTTAGCACCCGTGACGCCGGGCGTGCACGCCGCAGCGATCTCGCCGGCGCCGCCGTTCATCACATCCCCCGGACTACCGGGACCGCCCGGGCCGCCGCTGCTCTGCAGCCCGACGCCTCCCACACCGCCGAACGAATCGTCGCTCGGATCTTCCGGCGCGCCGCACGCATTTACCGGTCCATTGGCCGGCACCACGATCTCGGCCGAGCACGCGGCGTTCCCCGCGCTCCCGTCGCCCCCTCGCTGCGCCGGCTCCGCGTGCGCCGCGCCGTCTTCCCCCGGCGCCGCGTCGCCTGCCTCGAGCGCGCAGCGCACCAGCTCCACCGCCACCGCCTCCGCCACGGCGGCGATCGACGACAGTCCGCGCTTCTCCGGATCGCTCGCCTCGATGCTCCGCGCCACGATCGCCACGTCCTCGATCCGCGCCACGCCCTCGCCGCCCCGCAGCGCCAGGGGGATCACGCCCTCGATCGCCGTCAGCGTCGTCCTCGCGCTGTCGCTCGCTCCCGCGTAGCCCCAGCCGCCCGCGCAGTCGAGCCCGCCGTAGAGCGTCACCCCCGCCGGCATCTCCACCGCTGCGTCGACCTCGAACGTCTCGGCGCACGCATACACCCGCCCCGTCCCGTCCTCCCGCGCCCGAGCGATCGCCGCCCCCAGCGTGCCCAGCGGCGCCGTCTTCGTCCCCTCCGCGCCGTCGTCGCCGGCCGCCGCCACGAACACACCGCACGCGTCGTCGACCGGCGCTCCGCTCTCGCTCGGCACGCACCTAGACGGCGCGCCGCCGCCCTCGGTCGCGCCTGACGCCTCCGGCGGACAGGTTTGCGACCGCTCGCACGGCGAGCTGCATCCCCCCGCCAGGCTGCCCCCTACCGCCGCCATTCCGAGCGCTGCGCTCGCTACCGCGACCTGCCAGCCCTTCGCCTTCGGCCTGCCTCGCATCGGCTCCCTCACTGCGTCCAACGCTTCACTCTGTCGCCGTTCCCACACGTCAGAAGCGCCCCGCCACGCCGACGCCACCGCTTCCTGGCGCAAGCCACGGCGCCGCCATCACCTGCGCCTTGCCCTGGCTGTCGCCCGCGGACCTCGACCACAGCACGTACCCCGCCGTCGCTGCGATCGCCGCGCCCCCCACCACGTACCCGATCACCGCCGTGCTCGTGAACGCATCGAGCTGGTCCACCGCGTCGCCGAGCCTCGCGCACGCCGCGCTCTGGCTCTGGTAACAAGCCGACCGGTTACCGTCTCCGACGCGCAGCGGCCCGTCGATCTCCGTTGCCTTCGCGTTTGCCGCCAGCGTGAACCCCACGCCCACGCCGAGGCCCACCACCCCGAGCGCTCCGCCGATCACCATCGGCACCACCGGCAGCCGCGCCCCGCCCGCTGGCCGCTCCGGCGCCATACTCGCTGGCGGCTGCTGCGCTGCGCTGTGCGGTGGCTCCGCGCGCGGCGGCGTCGTTGACCCGCCAAGGTTCCCCTCCGCAAGCACCACCTCGACGGACGCCGCGCCGCCCTTGTCGACGCGCACCTGGCGCACCCCGACGCGGTTGCCTCGCCGTGCCGACACCGTGTGCATCCCGGGCTCCACGAATACCGGAGCCGGCAGCGGCGCGACCCCCACCACCTCGCCGTCGACCAGGATCTCGGCGCCGTTCTCGAGAGTCGCGATTGACAGCGCGCCCACCTGCGCGCGCGCCGCCGCGTACAGCGCCTCGGCCGACTGGATCTCGGCCGCTGGCGGCGGCGGTTGCTCCTTGGGCGCCTCGCGCAGGTAGTGGGCGAGGTGCTCGGCCGCGTCGCGGAAGCGCCCGAGCTTCATCTCGGCCTCGGCGAGATTGCCCACGATTTGCAGGCGCTTCTGCAGCGCCCATGCCGCGAGGTACGCCACGCGCGCCCGTTCGTAGTCGCCGCGCGCGTAGTGCGCGTTGCCCTCCTTGTGCAGCTCGCGCACCTTCTCCGTCATCACGTCGCCCGGCGCGCTACCGGGCGCCGCCAGCGCGACCGTCGGCGCAGCCATAACGAGCGAACTCGCGACCGCGATCCGTGCGATGGACTTTCGAAGCATCGTTCAGTACCTCGGCGCCCCCGCGAAGGGCTCTGGCATCGATGTCGCCGGCGCCGCCGCGGTCGTCCGTGGCGGCGGCATCCTCTGCCCTGAATCGCCAGGTGCCGCAACGGCGTTCGCGCCGCGCGCCGGCGCGCGGCGCGCGAGCGCGGGCGCAGCGCCACTCGGCGGGGGCGCAGCGCCACTCGGAGCGGGTGCAGCACCACGCGGCGCGGGTGCAGCACCACGCAGCGCGGGCGCAGCAGACGGCAGCGCAGAGGGCACTCGCGCCGCGGTCGCGAGGCTCGTGGCGCTGCTCTCGGCCGGGGTGCTGGGAGTTTCCGCCACTGGGGGCGGAGCCGGCGCGCTCGACGACAGAAGAGGCGCCACGGGCGCTGGCGCGCTCGACGACAGAAGAGGCGCCACGGGCGCCGACGTGGTGCTGGGGGCGACGGGGCCGGAGGGAACGTCACGCGGAACGAACAGCCAATAGATGAGCAGCGCGGGCGCGCTCACCGCCGCGGCGGCGCCGGCGATCGACCAGAGGAGCCGCCATCGACTCGGCCGGCTGGGCTCCTTCCGGAGCGCCTCCGAGCGCGCCCCGGGCCGTACAAGCGCGGCTTGCTCGGCGGGGCCGAGCGGAGCCGCGACGATAGGCGGTGCCTCTTTCACGCGCGAAAGCGCCCGCCGCATGTTCTCGTCCGAGGCGGCCCGATCCGCGACGCGGCGGAATGTCTCCTCGGTCGGCAGGTACTTCTTCAGATCCTCGTCGCTCATTCCGGTCGGACCTTCTCTAGAACGGGCGGCGCGGCGTCGGCGCACGGCGCGGCGCCGCCGGCGCAGGGTGAGGGACGCGCGGCGCCGGCTTGAAATACGGCTTCTCCTTCACGAGCTTCTCCTCTTCTTCCGCCCACGCGTCGCCTGGCTGCGGCGCCCTCGCCGCGGTCGGCGCCTTGATCGGCCTCGCCTTTGATACGGCGCTGCGCGGCGCAGTCCCCGCCTGTGCCGCGGAGGGGGGCGCCGCCGCCGGATCGGCACCGCGCAGCATCGCCGGTGCAGCCAGCGCCGGCGTGGTGCGGCGAGGCGCCATATCGAGCGCCACCTGCTGCGGCGCGGCGAAATCTGGCGCCGTCATCGGCGGCTGGCGTGCAGGTTCGGGCACTCTATCGACCGGCGGAGGCGAGACCACTGGCGACGGCGCTCCGGAGGGCGAAGGCAAGCCCACCAGCAACGGCGGTGCATCCTCGGTGGCCGACGGGGCGAGCACGGCGCTGCCGCTTGGCGGTTCGACCGACGGGAGCTGTCGAGGGACGAACCACAAGGCGGCGAGCGCACAGGACAATGCGCTCGCGCCCATCACGAGACCGACGCGGCGCTTGCGCCGCATCTCGGCCGCCGCCAGGCCCGGCGCATCACCTGCGCCGCACTCCCGGGGCGACGAACGCGTGGCGCTCGGCGCTGCCTCGCGCTCGAGTCGCGCGGGCAGTGCGGCCGGCATCGCCTCATCCGCAAGCACCACGCCCTTCAATGGCGTGCCCATGGCCTCGCTCGACGCCGCTTCGCGCGCGCCCGTCCAGGTGGCGGCTGCCATTTCGCTCGGTACCGCCGCGCTCTTCTCGGGAGGCAGCGGCGCCGTCACCGGCGGCACCGGCCCCGCTGCGAACGGCGCCTCGGGCCTGGCACCGGGCGGCTTGCTGGGTGCCGCCGCTGGCGGTGTCGGCGGCGCGGACGGCATTCGCTCGGTCGTCAGCCAGCGCGGGCTCCGCGCCGCCGCGGCATCTGGCGCCGCTCCGGTCGCCGCCGTGCCCGCGCCTGCCGTGAGCAGCTCCCGGTCCGCGGAGGGCTGGCCCGGTGGCCGGAACGGGAGCACGGCCCCCGGCGGCCGGTATCCCGCGTCGAGCGGTGCCGTCGCGAGGTGGACGGCCTCCGCCGCCGGGAGCAGGCGCAGCGACGGGATCGAGGCGCGCACCTTCGGATCGAGCACGGGGTAGCCTTCGGCCTGCGGGGGTTGCGCGGAGCAGCCGTCGAACTCCCGTGTGAGTGCGTCGAACGCCTCGTTCGCGCTGGGCCGCTCGTCCGGCGACTTCGCCAGCATACGCGCCACGAGATCGCTCAAGCTCCTCGAGGCGCCCTCCGGGATCGCCTCGGCGAGCGGCGCCGGCACGGCGTGCACCTGGTTCGCCCAGACCTCTTGCCGCGGCGGCAGCTCGCCGGTCCTCTCGGCGAACGCGTGCTTGCCGGCGAGCATCTCGTACAGGATCAACCCCGCGGCGTAGATGTCCGCGGGCCGCCCAACCGGCCGCCGGAGCGCCTGCTCCGGCGCCATGTAGTGCACCGTCCCGAGGTCCGAGAACACGTCGCTCGACGCGAGCCCCCCGACGCGCCGCGCGAGGCCGAAGTCGACGACCTTGACCAGGCCGCTCTGCATGACGAGCACGTTCTCCGGCTTGAGGTCGCGGTGCACGATGCCCCCCTCGTGTGCCACCCGGATCGCGTCCATCACCTGGATCGCGATCGAGAGCGCGACGCGCGTGTCGAAGCGGCGCATCGCGTGGAGCATCTGTCGCAGCGAGACGCCATCGACGTGCTCCATCGCGATGTACATGACGCCGTCGCTGGTGACCCCCGCGTCGTAGAGCCGGACGATGTTCGGATGGTTGAGGTCGGCGAGCACGCGCGCTTCCTTGCGGTGCCCGCGCAGGAAGTCGGCGTCGCTCATCCGCTCGGGCCGGACGACCTTGAGCGCGACGGTCCGGTCGAGGTACTCGTCCACGGCCTCGTAGACGCGCCCCATCCCGCCCTCAGCGATGAGCTTCACCAGGCGGTACTTGTGGCAGCGGCCGCTCTCGCCGAGCCGATCGTCACGGCGCTCCATCCCCGTTTCCCCACGTGCTTGCAGCGCACGAGGCCCGTCCGGGTCAGCACATCGCCCGCCGGGCCAGAGCCCCGCGCCATGCCCCCCGATGACCCTGCGCGTCAAGAGGAGAACCCGTCGGGATCCGGCTCTCCCTGCCGGGTACCGACAGCACTTGCCGTACTCCCTGCTGGGTACCGGCCAACGACTGCCGCACCCGCGCCGGGTGCCGGCAGAGCTTCTCGCTTTCCTGCCGGCGGCCGGCAGCGCTTGCCTCTCCCCCTGCGGCACCCCGACACCCTCGTCTGCAACGCAACCTTCCTGCTAGATCGAGCGGCCATGCCCCCTGGTTCCGGTGATCGCGGCCCTCATCCAGTCGCACAGGTCGCGCAGACGGAGGAGATCGAGCCGGTGAGCTCCGAGCTACTCTCTCAGGCTCCGGCGCTGCCGTGGGCGACGGCGGACCACGGGCCCGACAGCGCTCCGCGCGCGAGCCGCTCGACGCCAGCGCCGCCGTTCCGCGGGCCTATTGCCCCTGGCACCTCCACGGCACCGATCACAGTCGTGGCGCCGCTGCTTCTGCCGCTCGTGCCCTCGACAGCGACCTCAGCGGTCTGCTTGACCGAACCGCTGCCGCCGTCTCCGCCGTCCTCAACGACGCGCGACACCATCGCTCCGCCCGGGGAGGCGAGCCCGTGGGCCAAACGCGTCACGGTGCCGGCACTCACTGTCGGGCAGCTCGCCGGGTCAGTCGAGCACACGGGCCGCGACGCGACACCGGGCCCGTCCCTCGGCGCGGGGCTCACCATGCCGGGTCAGCGGTCGCCGGCCCCAGTGCAGGCGTCCTCGCCGGCGCGTCCTGCCGAGATCGTCGAGCTTCTCTGGTTCGATGCGAAGGCGCTCCCACGCATCCGCGCCTCGTGGAGCGACTTGATCCTCGATCTCGACTTCGAGGCGCTCGATCCGCGCCTCGACCTGCCACCGAATGACGCGGGCTCCCCCAAGGATCACCACCACCTCTCCGGCGTGCTCACCGATGGCTCACGGATCGATCCGAGCGGCGTGCCGCAGGCCATCCTCGCGTCCATCAGCGAAAAGGGCCGCTTCACGCCGCCGCTCGTGCTCGTGGAGGGCGAGCTCCGGTTCCTCTTCGACGAGATCGAGGCGCTCAAGGCGACCCTCGCCGTGGTCTCTCCGCTTGCAGGCATGGACAGGAGCCTCAAGGAGGCCGTGGACCTGGCCTGTGAGCTCTTGAGGTCGCCGTACCCTGAGGGGGCGACCGGCGCCGCTGCCACCTTGACCGAGCAAATCAAGGAGCGACTCCCGCCGCCAGCCCGTTTGCCGGCCGCCGCACGCATCGAGTCCCAGGCGGAGCGGCTGCTGCTCGAGCAGCGGCGGTATCAGACCCGCACGGTGCTGGGCGATACGTGGATCCGCGCGCTGCTCGGGGCGAGCGGACAGGACGCACTGCCGGTGTACCTGCCGAAGCGCCTCGCCCCGTGGCTGCCCATGCTGCCCAGGCTGCGCGTGCGCCTCGTCGCGGAGGCGCACCTCCGACAGGACCAGGCCGAAAGCAGCCGGTATGCCCTCAAGGCGCTCGCGCTCGGGAGGGTCGCCCCTCTGGACGAGATCCAGGGCGGCAGGCCGTGAGCTGACCCGCGCCTTACCATGGCTCCCTGGATTGCAGCCGCTCCGTGGGCGGTCTCCAGGGAAAGGCGAGAACATCAGCCCTCAGGCGAGCCAGCAACCCTGATGCTCGCAAAGATGCGATCGAATACCGGGGTCAGCCGCGCGGCCTCATCCTTCGGGATCGTCGCCGTGAAGCTCAGCACCACGGGCCGGCGGCCCGCCAGGAACAGGAGCCGCTGCTCAAGCGGCCCGGTGTGGCCACGCCACGCGAACCGAAGCTCCAGCCCCGGTCGGTCGCCGGCCGGGGGATCGTGACGCGCGAGCAACTGGAATCCTTCGAGCCGCTTGGCCAGCTCCAGGAGCTGCCGGTCGGCATACCTGCGGAGATCCTCACCCGCCGCGAGCCTGTCGCGCGTCATCACCACGCTCGCGGCGGCCGCCTGGCCCGGCTCGGGCGGAGCCGCGAAGGCGACAACGGAGCGGTCCTCCCAGTCACGCGGCACGTCGAAGGATACTTCGGAGTTCTCGTAACGCGGCATCGTCTCGGGCTCCACGCTGGCGGTACGCGCTCGCTGAACGACCGGCGCTCACGCTCCAACATCGTGCCCGTCCGGCGTCAAGACGCTGGCTCGGTTAGAACCGCGCTACGCTGCGAGGGAGGGGCAGGCGGGGCGCGCGTCATCCCTGTGTGCCGCCGCTCTCGGCCTTGCCGGCCGGCACGTCGCCGCCAGGACCTCCCGGCTTCCTGGCCTCGCCGATTGTGACCACGGAAGGCGCCTTCGCCCCCGTGCTGTTGATGAACACGTTCGGCGTGCCGTCGATCTGAACCTCTTTGCCGGAGAGCTTGAGCACGCCACCCGCCGAGATCTCGAGGTCACCCTGCGCATCGATGTAGATGCCGGAAGGCGTGATCCGGATCGACGCGACGCCGTTCGTGATGTGAACGTTCCGGTCCTTGGTGATCGTGTAGCCCACGCCGCCGCCGACCGTGACGCTCTGGCTATCGCCGGCATCGATCGCATCCGATGTGCCGACGATCGACGTGCGGCTCTTGCCAATGGTGCTCGTCTGGTCCTCGCCGACCGTGTGGACCTGGCTTTTCCCGATGCTTGTGCTCTGGCTAGCCCCGACGGTCACCGCGTCGCCGCCGGTCACGCTCGCCGATCGGTTCCCGAGCACGGTCGAGCGCTGATCGCGCCGGATCACCTCGGTGTAATCGCGCTGCGCGTGGAGGTGGAGAAGCTCGCGCCCCTTGGCGTCATCGAACGAGAGCTCGTTGTACCCATCCAGGCCGGGGGACGAGGCGGTCTTCCAGCCGCTCTTGGTCTTCTCGGCGGGGAGTGGATAGGGCACGCGCGCCGTGCTGTTGTAGACGCGACCCACGATCACCGGCCGATCGGGATCGCCGTGGCAGAACTCGACCAGGACCTCCTGTCCGACGCGGGGGATGGTCATCATCCCATAAGCGCCGCCAGCCCATCCCTGGCTCACGCGGATCCAGCACGAGCTCGCGTCGTCGAAGCGGCCCTCCCGATCCCACGGGAACTGGACGCGCACGCGGCCGAACTCATCGGTGTGGATCTCGTCGCCCGGAGGACCGACCACGATCGCGCTCTGCACGCCGGCGACGCACGGCTTTGCCGTCAGCCGCGCGGGTCGGTAGGGTTCGCTCGTGAACACGGCGTCGCCGCGCGCTGTCCATTCGCCATCGTGGTCGCCCTCGAAGGTGGACGCCACGACGAGCAACCCCCGGTCGGGCGCGAGGTCTTCGCGTGGATGATGCGTCATCGAGAAGACGGCGCCGGGCGCAAGATCGAGCACGTTCGTGCGGAACCGGATCGACCGCCGGCCGCACCGCTCGCGCTCCAGGCTCCGCGCCGCCAGTGCCTTCGCCTCCGCGAGATCGACGCGCGCGATGCCCCGGTCGTCAGCGACCGGTGTCTCGCCGCCCTTGCCCGGCTCGACGACGAACGCCGCTGGGAGGACAGGAAACTGCTCGTAGCGGAGCTCGTCACTGGCGCCCACCTCGGCGTCCGCGAACAGCCGCACGTCAGGCCGGGTCCGGAAGTCGACGTCGCGGACGGTGACACGACCAGGCCGAACCTCGTGGCGTACGACCACCTCGGTCACGAACTCGCGCCCGGCGGCCTCGTTGGGGTTGTCAGCGTAGGGGATCGGTGGCCCTCGACGAGATCCGTTGTTCTGAGGCGCATCGCTCAGGACGAGCCGGCTGAGCTCGGTTCCCGCGTCCCCGCTCTCCTCGCCGTGCGTGAAGTAGAACGAGATGCCGGCCTCTTCGAGCAAGCGGCTCAGGAAAGCGAAGTCGGTCTCGCCGTACTGGACGCGGTACTCGTACGCCGGGTATTTCGCCCCGAGGAGGACCTCCGGCTGGATCTCCCACTCACCAAGGATCCGAAGAACGATTTCCGGGATCGTGAGGTGCTGAAAAATGCGGCTACTGCTCCGGAGCGTCGTTCGAAACAGCCAGGGCACGATGCGCAGCCGGTAGGTGGAGAGCCCGGTCGGCTCGGCTTTCACCTGCTCCATGTCAGCGCACAGACCGGCCCAGACCCGCGCTGGCGAGAGGGGGTGCGGCGTGCCCGAGTCGACCTTGAAGGCAGCGGGTTTGCCGACGATACCGTCAAGGTCGAGAGCATCACGCTCGGAGGCGGCCAGCACGCAGACCTCGAAGAGCGATGACATCCGCTCCCGGACCGAAAAGCGGCGCACGGAGAGCGACGCTTCGTTCGAGGCGAACGAGAGGGAGAGGTTCGGCATGATCTCGGCGCCAAGGTTAGAGCCCACGGCACAAGCCCGACAAATTGCCGGGATCTGCCGTGCCCGAGCGTCCTGCCGCGGGCGCTGAACTGGGCGTGGCTACGCCCCGAGCTCCGCGAGCGACCGGCAGACGCGGCGGAGCCGGTCGCGCAGCCACCGGTGCGCGGGGTAGGCGTCGAAGCAGGGGTGCCACGCCTGCGAAGGTGACGTCGCGTCGCACGATCCCGACGAGCGCGCGCGTGCAGCGGCCGACGGGCGCCCAGCGCTGAGGAGGCGCTCCGCTCGCTCGGTCGGCGCCGGCCGGCGTGGCCGGGTGGGGGAACGCACCCGGGCCGCTCTTCCGGGTGAGAGCGTGTCGTACGGTCAGGGGAGAGCGCCTCGCGGGGCACCTGGCCCGGAGCGCTCCAGAACCCCTCCGGACCCCTCCGCGGCCCCCCTCGACGGAAGGGTCTATGATCGCGAAATTTTTATGGCTTTGGCTCCCATGGGCCCCCTGTACACGTCATCGTATACAGGAGGCCCAAAACCGGGCCGGCGCGGCCGTACACTCCAGCGATGGGATCGAAGCTCGACAAGCTCCTGCCGCTCGTTTCCGACGCCGCTCCTGGCGTGGTGGCTGGCGTGACCCTGCTCGTGGACACCCTTCGCGACGGTGTCGAAGAGCAGCAGCGCAGGGCCGCGGAGCTCGATCGCCGGGAGGCGGCGCTCCGGAGCAGGGAAGCGGCGCTCCGGAGCAGGGAAGCGGCGCTCCGGAGCGGGGAGGCGGAGCTCGAGCGTGTGCGGCGTCAGATGGCCGAGGAGGCATCGCGCACAGCGGCGCGCGCGGCGCCTGCGACGCGCCGTCGATTCGAGCGCCGCGCCGCAGGCGTCGCGCCGCCTCCCTGCCCGTACCCCATCTGGACCACGGACGACGACGGGCCCAAGCTCATCGTTCCCGAGCGCATCACCTATCACTGGTGCGTGCTCTTCAGCCTCGCGCCGAGCCAGGTGCGGGCGCAGGTGTCACGCCAGCGGCGCAGCCAGTACCGGCGGGTTGCTCGCTTGCCGGTGCAGATGGGAGAGCAGCTCGACGCCGCCGGCGTGCCCTTCTACGCGCTCCGCTTCGTTGCGTATGGTGAAGGACAGATCGAGCAAGAGCGGCGGTGCCTGCTGATGCTCCACGGCGAGCGTCCGCCGCGAGAGCTCCAGCCACACGAGCGCCATTCACGCACACCGGCGATGGGGCCGGAGCTCAAGCGGCTGCGGCGAAACCGGCGCCGCAGACTGCGACGGCGCGCGGGGCTCGATGCGCTCGCCGCTGCCAAGCGTGGTGGAAGAGAGTTCGGCGCGGAGCCCGACAGCGACGCAGCCGCGGAGGTCGAGGCGGGCGTTGGCGAGACCGAGATCGAGATCGAGATCGAGAACTGAGCGGCGCTGACGTCCACGACATCGTCGACGTCTCCGCCGCCGCGCCGACGACGAGGTCCTCAAGCGCGAGTACGTGGCTCGACGTGTGGAGGACGCGCCCGGATGGGTCGTCCGGGTTCATCGCCGACGTGGACGCGACGCCGTCTCCACGACGCCCACATCCTCGTCCTCGATGGCGACGCCTACCGCAACCTTCCGTCGGACCGGCAACGCCGCCAGGGCGAGGCATCGAAGAGATGCAAGACATAAATACGTCGAGCGGACGACAGGATCCGCTTGGTCGACCTCGAGCGCGGATCACCAGGGTCGTGATCGCGTTGTTGGCGGCGCTCGCGATCACAGGATCCGCTTGGCCGACCCAGACGCGATCCATGGTGCCGAGCCATGACAGGCGAGGCCGCGAGGGGCGCGTTCTGGAGTGGCTCTGGGATAGCTTGCCATCGGGCGCTACGTAGAGGCGGACGCATACTCTTCCATAACACTGCGTAGGGCGGATGTAGGCAGGGGTGGACAACCATGTGCTCGTGGGGGCTAGCACACCGTGCACCATGAGGGGGCTTGACAGGGCGAAAGCTCTAGCTTCTCTTACCCTTCTCTTGCTGGAGAAGTGCGTAAGGTGATGATGCCTGCATTCCACATCAACTTCAATCTCGCTAAGATTGAGGATCAGGCCAACAAATGCGGATTCTCAGGGCCGACATGGAAGCAAGACGTACTGGCCGATCTCCTCCACGATGGCAGGCTGCTCGTCGAGAAAGCTAATGATCCGCGCGACCCATCGAAGCGGGTATGGTATTGTATCGGCAAGCGTGCCTCTCTGGCGTGCGTCCCTGACCAGCATATGCTCGACACGCTCTTCTGCATCGGCCTAGTACCCGGTCCGCAGGCAAGAGGTACAAACGCAAGAGGGCGCGGTAAAAGATTCGAAGTTCCAGGGCCTTGGGGTATCCATACTTTTGGACGTCGTTTGCCGCCTCCAATTACGATTGAGGACCATCTTCTCAAATGCGGCAATTTTAATACGTATGCTCTCGAAAAACATGCTGCTGCATCTATAAAGAGAGCCATCTCTCGTGGCCCAGCCCCACGCGAGCAGGAATCTTCCGGAGTGGAGGATCCTGCGAGCCATGCAGCAGCTGCGACTGTCACAACGCCTGCGGCTACCGTCATGCCTGCGACAACGCTCGCGGTGCCTCCCATCGTAGTCGATCTGGAGCGACCTGCTACGCAGCCTGAATCCGTCTCTTTGCTCTCTGTCCCCGAGCTTGCCGAGACTGCCGAACCCGCCTGCTCAGTGCCCGAAGTCGCTGGCTCTGAGCCGCCTGAAGCTGCTTTGACGCACCTCAGCGCTGCGCGCCTCGACATTGCTGTGGCCGCTTCCACAGAGGAATCCATGGATATCGGGACCGCTCGCTCCGAGGGTGACGAGCACACCATCCCGGCACCAACAGCCCTCGAACAGTCGGGTTACACACCCGAAGTGATCGGCGCTTTGAACACCACGACGCCGAGTGAGGTCGCTGCTCACCAGCACGTGTCGACACCGGTTTCCGTGAATCAGCCGGGGCCGGCAGTGGCCATGTTCGCTCCCGACGCTGCGCCGCGAACTTGGGAGGCCGCCGAGCCACAGAGCTTCCAAGGACTTGCAGCCTGGGACGCTCTCGCCATCGCAACGATTGTTCGGGCCGAGCCTGCTCTCGATGGCATCCTCCAGGCGTCAGACCCACATGGCGCTCGTCGCCAACGTATCGCTTGCATAGAGGCCGAGATCGAACGGCTACGCGCTGACCTCGCCGCGGTACCTGACGACAGTCGGATCATCGAAGGCGATGAGCTTCGACGTCGCATTTCCGACCTAGGCGCTCGCGTCTCACCGAATCCGCCCTCCCAGGTACGCGTCCACGGTCCGGTTGCGCTGGAGGAGCTTCTCGCCGCACTAGTTGACGAAGCCGTTCACAACCTGCCATACTGGGCTCTCGAATTCGACATCGATGATAATGCGGGTCGTGCGCACGTTCTCACTGATCCGTCGCTACAGGCTCGTCTCTTAGGGGCGCTGGCATGGGTCCGTCGTCGCTTTGCGGGCGCACCGCCGGATCGTCTGCGGAGCGTATCGATGCCGGACAGTGGTGGACGGATCGAGGACATGCTCGAAGCGGCGTGGACGAACGAGGAGACGCTGAGCGCGGCTGCGGGAACTCTGCCAGCACCGTGCCTTTCGCTCTTGCGAGCTCTGCCCTCGACGCAGATTCCCGAGGTTGTCGAGGCGTTGTATCGGTGGTTCGGTGCGCTTGATCCAATCGCATTTGAAGAACTTGTGACCACGATCGCTGCAGATCCGGCCGAACTGCACAGCCTCTTGGACCTCAGGCGGCTCGATACGATCTCGGCCGATGATCGTGAATTCCTTAAGGACCTTCGGACCATCGAAAAGGCGCGCAAGTTCCTTGATCGAGCACGGATTGCGCTGCCACCTGCACCTGCGCCGACGCTCAATTCGGCCCGCGCGAAAGAGGCGGGAGCGAAGGTTCTTGATTTCGGCCATGTGCTCACGGACGATCGCGGAAAGATCGTTGCAGCAAGCATCGTTGTTCCGCCACCTGATCAACGGTTAGGCGTCGTTCTGCTCGGGGTCCCTCTCCGCATTATTTCGGATGGAGTAATCTTGAGGGAGCTTAGTATCACCGTGACATCACCGGCGCTGACCGCCGTGAGCCGCGACGCGGTGCTGCCGACCAGCGTCCAAATCCGATCGATCCCCAATCCAAATCCGAGCGTCAACACGAAGTTCGAGCTTCAATGGAAGCTTCCGGCGGACGAGGCGCGCTGGCGTCCCATCGAGCCTGGGCGTTTCTCGCGCGAGGAAGTTCTGCCTCTCCCAGTGACGCTTGGGGAGGCGACAAGACTGCGCGATGGTAAAGCCAAAAGAATCTCGCTTACGATCTCTTCGGGAGATGCCAACCCAACCCTGCATCTTGAGAGCTTCTTGACCCAGATGCCAGAACTGACTGTACGAACAGGCGTTGGAACGGCGTCCGCGACTGATCTCGTTCGGGGGCGTCCTCTCGGTGCGCAGGTTCAGCACGAGAAGCTCGAAGGGGTCATCTCGGAAGGACGCCTCTCGTTCATGGTCGTCGCTCCGAGGCGCTTCGGTAAGACGACACTGTTTCTTCACCTCGCCGAGCACGCGCGTGCAAAGGGGCACGAAGTCGTGCAGATCTCCCTCGAAAGAGACCTTTCCCCGGAACAGGGAGTGCAGAAGGTCTGGGATGGGCTCCGTCGGGCTTTCGAGGAACGATTCGATGCCTCTCCCGCGCTGGGAGATTCGCTGCCCAGAACGCTTACGGACGAGATGGCTTGGACCGCTGTTCGTCGTTTCGTTCGCGAGAAGACGCAGCGCTCCTTGGTCGTGCTCATCGATGAGGCACAAGCTCTGGTTCCACGTTACGGCGGGCAACGCTGGGGCAACCAATTCAAGAACTTCATCGAACGTTTTCTGTTTGAACCTTCGGACCGGATGGCCTGCGCCCAGCTAGGGCTATTCGGCACAGTGGATTTGGCAGTACGCATCGGGCAGAACTGCCGCGACTTTCTCCTCATGCATGGCACCGAACAATATGCTTTCGACGAAGCATCGCTGGCGCGGTTCCTCCGCACGGTCGGCCAGGGCGCGATTCTTAGTAGCAAGGCGGCGCGCCTCGAGCTCGCTTCTTGGACGAGCAACCTCCGAACGCTCAACTCCGTATTTGATGGAGTCCGGGCCCGGCTTGTTCAACAACAACAGGTCTTCATGCTCGATGTGGACGTGCATGCTAGCATCGCGGATATCCTGTCCGCGGACGCGCATCGGGCCGAGGAAATATGGACGTACGCTCGTGCAGAGCTCAGCCATCGCGATGAGTGGGAGCCTGTTGATTCCTTCCCTCTCGCGGTGGCGTGGTCCCGACCGGAGCTCAGTCAGATGCCCCAGTCGCAGCGCCTTGAGGATTGCGTTCGCTGGTTGAGCGTGGAGCTCACCGCATCAGGCGCCTCCGGTTGGGTTCCCACGGAGCGCGTCGAGTCGAGCTTGCGTGATTTGAAGGCGCGCGGTGTCCTGCGGGATGACGGCGAATTTTATCGACCTCTTTTGCGCGAGCTGCTTCGCCGCCGCCCGCAGGTGTTACGACAGGACCGCGACAGTCAGATGGCGCTCCTGCGCTTGGCGGTCGACGATGTTGAGTGGCCAGAGCAAGCCGAGCAACGTGATGAGGGGGGCGAAGCCAGGATCTTCATTCAAAGCCGGGGAGATCGAACTCTGGCCTATCGGGCCTGCAAACTCGACGGCGACGAGAATCGTCGAAGGTTCGCCAGGACGTGCGCGGCCATCCGCACACTTCGCGATCGTCGAACCAAGATGCCTGGCGACGATCATCTGCCTCGAGTGATCGAGGCTGGATTTCGGCGGGACGACGCGTCCGAGGGAATTATCGTCTACGAGTGGGTGGAGGGTGAGACCTTCGAGGCTTTGTGGCCGAAATTGCCGGTGCAGGGGAGAGCCCATGTGGTCCGGCAGGTTGCCATGGCCGTGGCAGCGCTCCACGCGCGCGACGTGATTCACTGCGATGTTGCACCCAGGAATATCATCGTCAATGGTCGCCTGGATGCGACGCTGATAGACTTCGGTCTCGCTCGTCGCGCCGACCAATTGACCCACACCCGACTGGCGAGGGATCCTTTCAAAGCACCGGAACAGTGCGAGGACCCTCCTTCAGTCGACAAGGCCAGCGATGTCTACGCGTTGGCTATTTTGTTGAGAGGCCCCGATCCGAAAGTGGAGCTCAAGCCCGCCGGTCTACGTGAACTGGTGGCCAAGATGACCAGCGAGCGGATCGAAGACCGCCCGTCGATCGTTGAAGTCGTGAGGCATCTTGATGAATTGGTGGATTTTGAGCCGATTCTCCATCAAATTCAGACCAAGGTTGAAGACGTCGTGAACGACGCGCCCGAATGGTTATGGGAGGACCTTCTGCACTTTGCAGGAAACGCAACGCTTGTGCACGGAGGATATCTCCCGTGGGGCACTCAGCGGGCCATGGAATCTGCGTTCCTGCTCAATAACCTATTCGTGAGGATTGTTGCCGAAAAGCGCGGCACTGTTGCGTCAAAGTTGGCAGCGTGTGGGGGAGGAGACGAGCTTTCGCTGGCAGCGCTGCGGGGAAAGATTAAGGCCGTTGGCGACCGCTCTCTTCACGAATGGGAGTGTCGTGAGGTGAAGGCCATCGGGTTGATGCGCATTGCCTGGGCACATCCTAAAGACCGGAGTGCTCGCATAACAGAGGCGATGCGCGTGCTCTCGTCCCGCGAGGCAACCTTTCATGCCGACATGCGGCGCGCGGTTGTCAAGGTTGCAGGCATGCTAGACAAACTGACCGACGTTAGTGGATGTCAAGCTATCACGCGGTTTGTCGAGTTCTTCACATGTGACAAGTAGACTTAGATCTCCGTGTCTGCCCGCTCTTGAGTTCGACCGCCTGAGCAGGGTGCGTTCGGGGTAGGCGCCCGGCCAGCGCCATCGTGTTCGTCGGCGCGGTGCTGGCTACCTGTCCCATCGCGACGAAGGAGGAAGCGATGGCGACCAGGGCGGAGTGGGTCGAGCGCGTGGAGCGGTGGGAGCGGAGCGGGCTGAGTGCCGAGAAGTTCGCGGGGCGCGAGGGGTACAAGCCGAAGCATCTGTACTGGTGGCGCTGGAGGCTGCGGGCTGACGCTCCTTCGCAGCGCTTGCCGGTGTCGTCGACGGAGGCGCCTCGCTTCCTGCGGATGCGTTCTGTGACCCCCAAGCCGGTCGACACCTTCAAGCCGCTGGCGCCGTCGTTCGTCGACCCGATGGCGCCGAGGTCCTTCGTGCGCGACAAGTCGATCAGGGCAAGACTAGTCACCTCCACCGCCACGCAGACGAACGGGTGAGCCTCGAAACGGGTGGCTGTCGCGGTCGTAACCGCGGCGAGAGGAACGTCGGTCCGCAGGTGGAGGGTGGCGAGGCAGTAGGCCGCGCCGCATGGGACGCGCGCATCGGCGGCAAGTCCCGCAGACGGCCACAGCAGGCAGGGCAGCCGGCCGCTCTGGGAGGGCTCGTGGAACGGGGACGGTTGCGTCGGCAGCGACGGAAGGCGTAGTGTAGTCCTTCGAGAGAGCCGCGACGTGTCCTCCAGCGAACTTCCTGCCGACTATGGCGAGCGCGTACGACAGCTCAGGTTGCGCCTGGGCCTAAGCCAAGGCCGGCTCGGGGAGCTGCTTGGCGCGACCGCGGGCACGGTGAGCCGCTGGGAGAGCGGCCAGCTCTCGCCGTCGAGTGGGGCGTGGCGCCGCATCGTCGAAGCGGAGGAACTGGGGCTCGCCGCGCTGCTCCGACAGGAACAGGCGCCCCTTGAGGTACGGGAGACAACGGAGCCGTACGGTCAGCCGCGGCGGCTCGACTTCGAGGCGGATCCCGAAGTGGTGCGAACCGTCGCCGAGGCGCATCGTCTCGCTTACGGGCACCTCTTCAACCCGGCGTTCGCCGCCGAGGTGTCGCTCATCGAGCCGCTGCCGCACCAGCGCATCGCGGTGTACCAGCACTTGCTAACGCAGGCGCGCATCCGCTTCCTGCTCGCGGATGATCCGGGCGCCGGCAAGACCATCATGAGCGGCCTGCTCATGCGCGAGATGCTCTCCCGGCGGCTCATACGGCGCGTGCTCGTGGTGCCGCCGGCGGGGTTGGTGACCAACTGGAAGCGCGAGATGCGGTCGCTGTTCCGGCTGCCTTTCGAGATCGTCGCCGGTGCCGACGCGAGGCAGGGGAACCCGTTCCGCGGCGAAGACAGCGATCTGGTTATCGTCAGCGTCGACACGCTCGCCGGGGAGAAGATGTTTGCGCGGCTCGCGGAGGCTGAGGTCGAACCTTACGACATCGTCTTCTTTGACGAGGCGCACAAGTTGTCGGCGAACCGCGGTGCGGACATGACGGTCGAGAAGACCGACCGCTACAAGCTCGCCGAGGCCCTCGCCGGCGTCCCGGCCGGGGATCAACGCTGGAGCCTCGGCTGGAGCGCGCATCACCTGATACTGCTCACCGCGACGCCGCACATGGGGCGCGACTACCCCTACTACGCGCTCTGGCGGCTGCTGGAGCCGGAGATCTTCGGCTCGATGGACGGGTGGAACGCCTTCCCGCGCGAGGCGCGCCGGCGGTACTTCCTCCGCCGGACCAAAGAGGAGATGGTCCGCTACGACGGGAGTCGCATCTACCCGAAGCGCACCTCGGACACGTTTGGGTGCCCGATGTCTCCGGGCGAGAAGGAACTCTACGACCGGACGACCGAATACATCCACGCCCACTACAACACAGCGCGGATCCTCAACCGCTCGGCGGCACGCCTAGCGATGAGCGTCTTCCAGCGGCGGCTCACCAGCTCGACGGCAGCGCTGCTCAAGTCCTTCCAACGCCGGCTCGCCAGGCTCGATAGCTGGATTGAGGACATCCGGTCGGGGCGGCTCACCGAGGCCGATATCCTGGCCGCCCAACGCCGGTTGGACACGCAGATCCCCGAGCCCATCGACCAGAAGACGGCCGACGAGGAGGAGGGGGAGGAGAACGAGAGAATCGAGAACCGCGCGCTCGGCGGCGTCGCCAGGGTCAGCATCAGCGAGCTACAGGCGGAGCGGGCCCATGTGGAGCTGCTGCGCGAGCTCGCCGAGAACGTGAGCAAGGGGGAGGATGCCAAATTCGAGCGGCTCCGCAGCATCCTCCAGGACCCGGAATACGCGGGCGAGAAGATCCTCGTCTTCACCGAGCACAAGGACACGCTCGACTTCATCGTAGACCGGCTCTCCGCTATCGGTTTCGCCGGATCCGTGGCGCAAATCCACGGAGGGATGCCCTACGGCGAGGAGGCAAATCTCGAGCGGCTGACCGAGCGGCAGGACAACGTCGAGTTCTTCCGCATGCCGATCGCCGAGGGCGGGGCGGCAATCATGGTCTGCACCGACGCGGCCGCTGAAGGCATCAACTTGCAGTTCTGCTGGTTGATGGTCAACTACGATATCCCCTGGAACCCGGCGCGGTTGGAGCAGCGCATGGGCCGCATCCACCGGTTCGGGCAGAAGCGGGAGCGGGTGCAGATTATCAATCTCGTCTCGGATCCGGAGAAGACCCGTGAGGGGCGGGTGCTCAAGACCCTGCTCGACAAGCTGGAGAAGATCCGCAAGGAGCTGGGGCAGGACAAGGTCTTCGACGTGGTGGGGCGGCTCCTCGACGGTAAGACGTTGGGCGAGTACATGGCGAAGATCGCCGAGCAGGGCGACGCCGGGCGCGACGACGCCATCGCCGACCTGTCCGGGCGGGTGACCGAGGCGCGGGTGGAAGACCTGCGGCGCGAGGGACGCGAGCGATACGGCGAGGACGGGGAGGTCGAGCGCGAGCTGCCACGCTTACGAGAGCAGATGGAACGCGAGGCGCGGCTCAAGATGATGCCCGGCCACGTGCGGCGTTTCGTGGAAAAGGCGGCACCGATGGAGTGCCTCGGCTTCGAGGGAAGCCTGGACGACGTCTTCTCGCTCCAGCCGCGCGCGCCGCGCGCCCTCGATCCGCTTCTGCCGGTGATGGATACGTACCCGCCTTCAATCCGGAACCACTTTTCCATCCAGAAGCCGAAGGACCCCGAGCGCGCGATCTTCTTCCACCCAGGCGAGCCGGTGTTCGAGCGACTGCGCAACCGTGTCATGTATCACCACGAGCGCGACGCGTTGCGCGGGGCCGTGTTCGTGGACGCACACGCGCGGGAGCCGTATGCTTTTCACCTCGCGCTGGTGACGGTGGCCCGCCGCGCCGATCCGTCGCTCCCGGCGTTGAAGCACCCGGAGCCCGTGGAGAGCCGGTTGGTCGGGCTGCGGCAGAACGGGAAGATCGATCTCACTCCGCTGGAGCACCTGCTGCTCCTCAAGGGCGCGGAAGCCATGCCGATGGCCGCACGCACGTACGCGCGGGAGGTCGAGCGCGGGCTGGATCGAGCGGCTACGGCGGCGCGTGCCTTCGGGGAGTCGCTCGTGGAGGCGCACCGGAAGCGGGTGCGGAAGACTGCGGCCGAGCGCGCCGAGCAGCTCCGTGCGGCATACGACTACCAGGAGACCGAGTTGGCGGCGGCGCGGACGCGGCTCCGGGAGAAGGCGCGCGCCGGCGATGCGCGCGCCCAGCAGGAGCTGGAGAAGGTAAAGGTGCGGCAGGCGCACCTCGAGGCGCGCCTCGACGAGGCGCTCCGCGTGGTGCGGCGCGAGGCCGAGCTGTTCGACGTGACCAGCGTGGAGATGCTGGTGCATGCGCTGGTGGTGCCGACGAGCGCCCCCGAGGACCGGCGGCGTCAGGACGCCGAGGTCGAGCGCGTGGCGATGGAAGTGGTGCGGATCCACGAGGAGGCTGCGGGCGCTCGCGTCGAAGACGTGCACACGCCCGAGTTGGCAAAGAAGGCCGGTCTGCCCGACTTTCCTGGGTTCGACCTCCTGTCTTTGCGTCCGGATGAGGAGCGAGACATCGAGGTCAAGGGGCGGGCTGGCATCGGGACGGTAGAACTGTCCGAGAACGAGTGGGCGCGGGCGGCGACGCTGCGGGATCGGTACTGGCTCTACGTCGTGTTCGACTGCGCCACCGAGCGGCCTCGGCTGTGGTTGGTGCGCGATCCCTTTGCGAAGCTGCTGATGCAGAGCCGCACCTCCACGACGGTGGCGGCGGAGGAGATTCTGCGACACAGCGAGGCTGGGGAGGGAGGCACCATGGCCCAGCCGAGCAAGCCGAAGGGGGAACAAGCGACGCCCGAGCCGGAGGAGAAGGGCAACATCGACAAGCTGCTGGCGCTCATCGCCAAGTGGCAAGCCGAGCCCGGCGACTACGACGAGCGCGCGGCGGCGGTGATCGATCCGCTCATCGCCGAGCGGCGCATCGCGCTGCACAACCTCGACGACTGGGACTGGGAAAGCTGGAAAGAAGACGAAGAATGATCTTGGTCCTCGACACCAACATCCTTGGCAAGCTGGTCCACCCCAACGCGCGGGTGCACGCGCCCGTCCTGCAACGCCTCGCGCAACGTCAGGTCACGGAACCAGGGGTCATCTTTCGGGTGCCTGAGATATCAGACTACGAGCTGCGCCGTGAACTGGTCCTGAACAACTTTCAGCCCACCATCGCGCGACTCGACCAGCTTGGCGCGGAGCTCGGTTATCTCGCCATCACAACAAGGGACATGCGCGAGGCCTGCCGCCTCTGGGCGACGGCGCGGCGTTCGAACCAGCAAACCGCCTCGCAGAAAGAGCTGGACGGCGACGTCATTCTTGCTGCCCAAGCCCTCGGCGTTGGTGGTACAGTCGCAACCACCAACGTGCGCCACCTTTCACGATACGTCGCCGTCGAGGACTGGAGCTAGCGAGGCATGGCCGATCGCCCGCGACTCATCGAGGTCGCGTTCCCGCTGAAGGAGGCTTCGCTCGACTCTGTGCACGAGAAGAACGTGCGCCACGGGCACATCTCCACCCTGCACATCTGGCCGGCGCGGCGGCCGCTGGCGGCTTCGCGAGCGGCGCTGATCGCCACGCTCCTGCCCGACCCGGGCGACGCGGAGAAGCGGCGGGAACTGCTGCGGAAGCTAGGCGGGAAGCTGGTCACCAGCTCCAAGACCGGCAAGGAAGAGACCGAGGGTGGAGTGCTGCACTGGGGCCGGGAGTCGAGCCCCGACATGGACTGGTTCCGGGAGGAGATCCGCAAGGCGTACGGGGGCCGGTCGCCACGTGTGCTGGATCCCTTCTCGGGCGGGGGCGCCATCCCGCTGGAGGCGATGCGGCTCGGCTGTGAGGTGACGGCCGTCGACATCAATCCGGTGGCCTGGTTCATCCTCAAGTGCACGCTGGAGTACCCGCAGAAGCTCGCGGGAAAGAAGCTGCCGCTGCCCAAGTTCGCCATGGAGCTGCCGGCCTTCCGCAAGGCGTGGGAAGACGCGCAGGTCAAGGCGGGGAAGAAGAAGGGGAAGCAGAAGGCCGGCACGATTGACATGTTCGAGCAGGCGCCGGAGGTGGATCTGGCGTGGCACGTCCGCGCCTGGGGGCATTGGGTGCTGGAGGCGGCCAGGCAGGATCTGGAAAAGTACTATCCGGTTGTCGACGAGAAGCCTGCCGTAGCCTACCTGTGGGCGCGCACGGTGAAGTGCAAGGGGTGCGGGGCGGCGATTCCGCTGCTCAAAACGCGTTGGCTCTGCAAGAAGAAAGAAGGTAAGCGCGTCGCGCTGGCGATGAAGCCCAACGCGAACCGAAGCGGAGTGGTGTTCGAAATTTTCTACCCCACCGCCACGCAAGCGAAGGACAAAAAGTTTGCAGTAGGCACAATGTCACGCTCGGGGGCACAGTGCCCGTGCTGTCCGGCCATCATGACGATGGAAGACATCCGGCTTGAATCTCAAGCTGGTCGACTTGGCGCCATAATGACCGGCGTAATCGTTGACGGGCAACAGGGCAAGGAGTACAGGAGCCCCACCGCTGCAGACTTACAAGCCGCAGCCAACGCAAGTTCCAAAGCAGAATTGGCCTTCAAGAACCTCCCATATGGGACGCCAAAAGAGCCCATCAACACCGGCAGCATCCGAAAGGGTGGCGTCTCTGTCACTCGGTGGGGCATTGCCACGTGGGATCAACTCTTCCTGCCTCGCCAACTACATAGTCTCGGTATTATTTCCACGTACACGGCACAGGTAGAAAGGCAACTGAAGAGCCTTAACTATCCGGCCATTTGGCAAGAAGCAGTTTGCGCACTGCTTGCGGCGGTATTTGGTCGTCTCGTCGACTATCTGTCCGGCCTGTGTTTTTGGAACAAGCAGCTTGAGTGCCTGGCGCACACCTTCACGCGATACGCGCTTCCCATGGTATGGGACATCAGCGAAGCGAACCCGTTCTCCGGGTCGACGGGCGACTAC
Source organism: Sorangium sp. So ce321 (assembly GCF_051530195.1). Classification (NCBI taxonomy): domain Bacteria; kingdom Pseudomonadati; phylum Myxococcota; order Polyangiales; family Polyangiaceae; genus Sorangium; species Sorangium sp. So ce321. The sequence goes on from NZ_CP150329.1 coordinate 5,051,849, forward strand.
TTGGGCGGCCTCGACTGGGTTGCACGCGCCGTAGAGTCCATTTCGTTCCCTGGAAGCGCTAGGATCCTGCACCAGTCCGCAATTCAACCGATCGACAGTCTCAAGTATGACGTCGTAATGACTGACCCGCCATACTACGACGCCATTCCCTATGCGGACCTCGCAGACTTCTTCTACGTCTGGCTGCGCCGAATACTTCCCGACGTCGTTCGACAGCGCGCCTTCGACACGGCGGTGATCCCCAAATGGAACGCTGAGGAACGTGATGGGGAACTCATTGACGATGAGAGCCGCTTCGGGGGCGACCGAAGAGCTTCGCGTTTAGCCTATGAGGACGGTATGTACAGGGCCTTCTCTAGCGCCTTTCGGGCACTTGCACCGGACGGAAGAATGGTCACGGTGTTTGCGAACAAGCAGCCTGAGGCATGGGGCACTCTCGTATCGGCCCTTATTCGTGCAGGTCTCGTAGTTGACTCCAGTTGGCCGATCATGACGGAACAGTCGGGGGGCGTAAGAAACGCCGGCCGTGCCTCCTTAGCTTCTTCCGTCTGGCTGGTCTGCAAGAAACGCCCCGAAGCCGCTCGTCCCGGTTGGGACAACCGCGTTCTGGAGGACATGCGCGAGCGCATCAATACCCGCCTTCGCGACTTCTGGGATGCGGGTATCCGCGGCCCGGACTTCGTTTGGGCAGCGACCGGCCCGGCACTGGAGGCATATAGCAAGCACCCTGTGGTCAAGAAGGCCAACGAGACCGGTCAGGTGATGAGCGTCTCAGAGTTCCTCCGCCATGTACGCCGCTTCGTGGTGGACTTCGTGGTGGGGCGCGTCCTCACCGGCAACGGTAACGCAGAGGCGATGTCATCGCTCGATGACGTCACTACTTACTATCTGCTTCACCGCAACGACTTCGGGCTGAACGAGGCCCCCGCGGGCGCATCCATCCTCTATGCCGTCTCGTGCGGCCTGTCCGACCGCGACCTGTCCGATCGCTTCGACCTCTTGACCCGCACGGGCAGCCGGAGCGCGCCCGTGGAGCAAGAAGAGGATCCGGAGGAGATCGAAGGGGAAGACGAGGAGGAGGAGGGCGAGGCGCCCGAGACCGGCGGAGGCAAGGGCAATAAGGTGAAGCTCAAGGCGTGGGACCAGCGTAAGAGCAAGAACCTGGGCATGGATGTCGAGGGTCGCCCAGCGCCGTTGGTGGATCAGGTACATCGTCTCATGCACTTCTGGCGCGCGGGCGATCAGACCAAAGTCAATGCTTACTTGGACGCGCGGGTCCTGTGGAAGAACGCCCTCTTCCATCAGATCCTCCAGGCTTTCATCGAGCTGTCGCCGGAGGGCAGCGAAGAGCGCAACATCTTGGAGGCCATCAGCAACCACGTTGGCGTGAAGGGCAAGGCGGTCGGGCGGCAGATGCCGCTGCCGGTGTGAACGATGGCAGTAGTACGAGAAGGGAGTCGGCGATGAAGAGCACGCTCTGGACCCCGTGGCACAAGGTCGTGAAGGTACGCGAGGACGTGCGCACCGGCGAGCTGAGCATGGCCGTGTTCGCAGCCGATCTGCACGAGGTCGCCCTCGGCCGCGGGCGTGCGGTCTACAACGATCCCCGCGAGTTCTTTGCCCTGACCTACCCCACCTTCGCACTCCGCGAGCTAGCCCGGGACGTCTGCCTACGCCTCGCTGGCAAGAGCGAGAAGGCCATCCGGCAACTCGAGCTGACGTACGGCGGGGGCAAGACCCACACGCTGATCACCCTCCTCCACCTCGTCCACGACCCTGCGGCCCTGCCCGATCTCCCCGCGGTCCGCGAGTTCACCCACCACGTCGGCTTCACGCCCCCGCGGGCGCGAGTCGCGGTCCTGCCCTTCGACAAACTCGACGTTGAGAAGGGCATGGAGGTCCGCGCGCCCGACGGCGCCGTGCGCTGGCTCAAGCACCCTTGGAGCGTCCTCGCGTGGCAACTCGCCGGCGCCGAGGGCCTCCGGATCCTGCACGCCGACGAGAACGACGAGGAGCGCGACACACCACCTGCCGAGCCGCTGCTCGTCACGGTGCTCGCCCGGCCGCAGAGAGAGGATCTGGCCACGCTCGTGCTCCTCGACGAGGTGTTAATGTTCCTGCGCGTTAAGGTGGAGATGGATCCAGCATGGCGCGGGAAGATGGGGACTTTCTTCCAGTATCTCACCCAAGCTGTCACCAAGGTGGATCGGGCGGCCATCGTGGCCTCGATTCTCGCCACCGACCCGCTCAAGAGCGACACCCTAGGAAAGGAGCTGGCCCAAGAGACGGCCACGATCTTCCGCCGTGAGCGAGAAGAAAGCGTGCAGCCGGTGGGCAAGGACGACGTCGCCGAGGTGCTCCGGCGCCGGTTCTTCACGCCGGAGTCGATCGCCAACCGAGAGGAGTTCCGCTCTCGCGTGGTCGCTGCGCTCAAGGGCGTGGCCGAGCTGGACGAGCAAACCCGCAAAGACTTGAAGCGCGCCGAAGAGCGCTTCGTGCGCAGCTATCCCTTCCATCCTGACCTGACCGAGACGCTGTACACCAAGTGGACGCAGCTCGAGGGGTTCCAGCGCACCCGCGGCGTGCTGCGCACGTTCGCGCTCGCCCTGCGCGACGCGGAGCGTTGGGACGACAGCCCGCTCGTGGCCACCAACATTTTCCTGGGCGAGCCGGGCAAGCCAGGACTCTCCGAGGGGGCGCGAGAGCTGGCCGGCGTCGCCGCCGCAGAGGAGTACGAGGGAAAGAAGCAGGAGTGGAGCGCCATCCTCGAAGGCGAGCTGGCCAAGGCGCGCGAGATTCAGGGCGAGGCGCCCGCGCTCAAGCACCGCGAAGTCGAGCAGACCGTCTTCGCCACCTTCCTGCACTCTCAGCCGCCCACCCAGAAGGCGCTCACGCGCGACCTGCTCGTTCTGGTCGGGCCGACCAAGCCGGACAAGATCGTGCTCGAGAAGGCGCTGCTGGAGTGGACCGAGAAGTCATGGTTCCTCGACGAGGAGGCGGTTGCCGATGCCGACGTGGCCCAGCGCCAGCTCCCCAAGGTGTGGAAGCTCGGCTCCCGGCCCAACCTGCGGCAGATGCACCACGACGCGTGCGCCACGCGGGTACCGCCGGATCTGGTGGAGGAGCTTCTCCTCAAGCAGATCCGCAGCACCAAGAAGCTTACCGAGGGTGTGCAGGCGGCCGGCGCCAAGTTGCACACGCTGCCGCTTAGCCCGAAGGATCTCGACGACGACGGCGAGTTTCGCTTTGCGGTGCTCGGACCGAACGCAGCCTCCACGGTGGGCCAGCCCAGCACCGAGGCGAAGCGCCACATCCTGGAGCACACCGGCCCCGAGAAGCCGCGCGTGAACAAGAACTCGGTGGTGCTGGCGGTGCCCTCGCGCGACGGGCTGGACGTCGCCCGCGAGCGGATTCGCGAGTACCTGGGCTGGGAGGAGGTGCATTCCCAACTCAAGGGACAGGGCCTCGACGCCATCCGCCGCGAGACGCTAGCCGCCAACATCGAGAACAGCAAGAAGAAGATTCCCGAGGCCATCACCCAGGCTTACAGCGTGCTGGTGACGATCTCGGTGAAGGCGGAGGTCCAGGCGTACAAAGTGACGCCGGGCGACGAGCCGCTGTTCGTGCGGATCAAGAAGACGCCCGAGGCGCGCATCGAGGAGACCGCCGTAAACGCCGAGGCGCTGCTGCCCGACGGCCCGTACGACCTCTGGCACGAGGGCGACACCGCGCGGCGGGTCAAGGATCTCGTGGGCGCCTTCGCCGAGATGCCGCGCCTGCCCAAGATGCTGCGCCGGTCCGCCATCCTGGACACGCTCCTCGCCGGCTGTACCAGCGGCCTGTTCGTGCTGCGCCTGATCCGGCCCGATCGGTCGACGAAAACGTTCTGGCGCGAGGCCCCCAGCGACACCGAGCAGAAGGACCCGACCCTGGAGCTCGTGCTGCCAGAAGCCGCCACGCTCGACGAGATCCGCCCCGACCTGCTCGTGCCCGGCGTTCTGCCGGAGCTGTGGTCCGGCGAGACCCTGCGCGTCTGCGACATCGCCGCCTACTTCGGTGGCGGCAAGGCGGTGAAGATCCCTCGCGAAGGCTACGAGGACGTCTTGATCATCCCCGCCGCTGGGCGCGACGCCGTCACCCGTGCAGTGGGCGAGGCCGTGAAGGCGGGTCGGCTCTGGCTCACGGTGGGCGCGGCGAGTCTCCTTGGGGAGCCAGTGCCCGAGGATCTGCTGAGCGACGACGCCGTGCTGCAGGCCCCTCCGCTGCCCATCGGGGCCTCCGACGTGCTGCCCGCGAGCCTCCCTGATGCCTGGTTAGAGGAGCCGACCACCGCGCTGGCCATCCTGCAGGTGCTCTCGACCACGGCCGGAAAGACGTTGCCGTGGTCCATCGTCAAGGCGGCGATCGACGGCGCCATCCGCAGTCGCCTGCTGGAGACGACGTCCGAATCGAACCCGTGGCCCTGCGATGTGGGCGGCGCCGCGCGCGTGAAGGTGCGCCAGCCGGTGAGAAGGCCATCCAACCCTCCCACATGGCCGCCCCCGCCGCCCCCGCCTATGCCCCCGCCGGTCGGGATCCGCGTTGCCGAGGCCGAGCTGAAGCTGAGTGAGGTCCAGAACCTGGCCGACCACGTCGACGAGATTAAGACGGCGGCCGGGCCGGGTTTCAAGCTCGCAGTGCGGATCGAGGTCGGGGGCCCGCCCAACGATGAGGTCGTCGCCAAGGTGAACGCATTGCTGGCCAAGGTGAGCAGCAAGCTCCAACTCCGTTAGCAGCGTGCACGACGCCAGCTTCCTTGGCGAGTGCCCGGCCTTCGATGCGGTGCGCCGTCGGCGCTTCGTAACCCAACCACGAGGGCCGCGTAGAAGGGGGGACACGCCGTGGCGCCGTGGGACGCGAAGACCTCGGAGGTGTTCGCGATGCAGAAGATCCGGGCGCCATCGACCTATCGGAAACGCCGTCGCTGGACGGTGCTCCACGCCGAGGAGGCCCTCGCCGCGTTCGTTGAGCAGGCCTCGACCTTCCCGCCTTCGCGCGTGAAGGACTGGAGCCGCAGTGACTGATGCAGGGGCGACGCCGGCTCGCATCGCCGGCCGCCGCGGCAGTGTTCGAGGAAGTCGTTCCTCGGACGGGCTCGCCCTCCTTCCTGGATGAGGCGGCGAAGTTCTTGGGCAGCTCTCATTCTCGCATCGTACCGCGATGCTATGGCTACTGCATCGGCGATGCGAGGATGCAGTCCGCAGAACGGACGAGTCTAATGTGCCTCAGTTTACATCGTTACATCTAGACTGATCTTTTAAGCTCCCTTATCCTCTGCACCCTGCTATCGAGCGCGCTTGCCGCGCTCGGCTGCGAGGTTGACGACGGGCGTTTGACCGCTGGTCGCAACTTCCTGCGCAGGCAGCCCGAGTAGCCGTCCGATCGCCTCGTGGGCAACCCGCACGGCTTCCACATCCCCCGCTGCCGCAGCAGCCCCCAGCCCCTCCCCGAGCTGCGCGACCAGCACCGCCCGCCCGGAGAGGGCTGGGGAGGCCGCCGCTCCCGTCCCACCAGCCCCCGCGGCGACCTGCTCCGCGAGTCGCACGAGCATGTCGACCCCCACCGCCTCCCCGGCAGCCACCGCCTTCAGCGCCGCCACCGCCAGCTCCCGCCCCCCGTCTCCACCCGCTCCACCTCCACCTCCCGCCTGCCCACCTTCCTGCCCACTTTGCCGCTTAACCCCGCGAATTCCTTCAGCACCCCCAGGCTCTTTTAATCCGTAGGTCCAGGGTTCGAGTCCCTGTCGACCCACTACGTAACTACGCGGAACTGCTGACCTTTCCGACCAGCACCCCCGCCTGTTCCAGTACTTCTCCACGGACCGCCCCGGCGGGCGGCCTGTCGAGCAGCGCGATCGCGCTCCGCTTCGCGCTCGGCGACAGGTGCATGTAGCCCATGGTCGTCGAGACGTCGCGGTGCCCGGCGAGCTCCTTGATCGCCATCACGGGCGCCCCCCGCATCGCGAGGTGCGAGCAGAACGTGTGGCGGAGGATGTGCGGGCCGTCGAGCACGGCGAGCCCGGCTCGGCGCGTCGCCTGCCGCATCCAGCGCGCCACCGTCCGCCCCGTGATGGGCGAGCCGTCGTCCTCGCAGAGCACGCGGTCGCCGCGGAGGTGGCGGTGCGCCTTGCGGGCCGCCGCGAGCCGCTGCGTTGTCGTCGTCCTTCCGGCCGCCTGCTGGGTGTGAGTACGGATTCAAAGGTCGCCTCGTCCTCCTCGGCGCCGGCTTGTCCGGGTCGAGCTCCGCGCAGAGCGCCACATGAGCACCGGGGCACCCGAGCGGAGCGCCTCCTCGACGAGGACCATGAGGAGCCCGATCCTGCTGTTATCGCTCATGTCGACGACCACGCCGTGGGGGTCACGCGGTGGTTGCGCGGGAAACTCGAGCAGGCGCACAGCAGAGGGGCTGCGAACACCCGGGAGCGGGCGCGAGCGGGCCAGCGTGAAGAGGCGGGTCGGCATGGATGCACGAAGCCGCAGCAAAGCGAGCAGCTCGGCGACGTCGAGGAGCCCTTCGGCGTCGTCCGCCGGCAGTTGTTCCCCGCGATCCTGCTCGTCCACCGGCGCCTGTGGTCGTCGATCGACCGCCTCCGGGAGGCGGAGCCCGGCGAGCTCGGAAGGAGGCGTCACGTCGGTGTGAACGGTCGCCGGAGTAGCCATGGTCGAGCTCCTCGGGAAGTAGCAGAGAGGATGCCGACCAGAGGACACGTCGCGCCCACTCCGAAGTACCATCCGCCCGCCGGTGACTTCCCTGTTCCTCGAGGCCCCCGAGTCCGACTGGGTAGCGAGCAACGCGCTCGCATTCGCGCTGCGCGACCGCTTTCCGGTCAGCCCCGGCCACACGCTCATCGTCCCGCGCCGCCTCGTCCCGACCTGGTTCGACGCCACCGCCGAGGAGCGCGCCGCGATCTTCCAGCTGGTGGACACGGTCAAGCGACACCTCGATGCCGAGCTCCACCCGGACGGCTATAACGTCGGGATCAACGCTGGCGAGGCCGCAGGGCAGACCGTGATGCACCTGCACGTCCACGTGATCCCGCGCTTCCGCGGCGACGTGGACGACCCGCGCGGCGGCGTGCGCCACGTCATCCCGGGCAGAGGGAACTACCTCGCCGGGAGACCCCCGCCGCTCGCGACCGGTGGCGCCGAGGACCCCTTCTTGCGGCACCTCGCGCCGGTTTTCGCGCGCGCAACCGACGTGGCCATCCTCTCGGCCTTCGTCCAAGAGAGCGGCCTCGACGTACTGGAGCCCCACGTGTTCGCGGCCATCGCGCGCGGCGCTCGCGTCCGGCTCGTCACCGGCGATTACCTCCACATCACACAGATCACGGCGCTCGTCGAGCTGCTTGACTGGGCCGGCGGCAACGCCGCGCTGACGGGCGCCGGATGCACCCGGGGCAGCTTCGAGGCGCGCGTGGTTGAGGTCGACGCGCTTCCTGGCACGATCCGCTCGTTTCACCCCAAGTCGTGGCGCTTCGAGGGCCCGGGCTTCGGCGCCGCGTTCGTCGGATCGAGCAACATCTCCCGCGCCGCGCTCGGACCGGGTATCGAGTGGAACCTCCGAGTCGACCACCACCGCGATCCGGAGGCCTACCGGGCCGTCTCCTGCGCCTTCGAGCTCTGGTGGTCCCGCGCCCGGCCGCTCACGGCCGACTGGGTCGAGAGCTACGCTCGGCGCGCGCGACAGGCCGCGGCGGGCCTGCCACCTGGCGAGGAGGACGCCGAGCCTCTCGAGCCCCCGCCTCCGCCGCACCCCATCCAGCGCGAGGCGCTCGCCGCGCTGCATCGGAGCCGCGCGGAGGAGGGGCGCCGTCGCGCGCTTGTGGTGCTCGCCACAGGCCTGGGCAAGACGTACCTCGCCGTGCTCGACGTCGACGCCTGGGCCGAGCACCACGGCCGCCGTCCGCGCGTCCTCGTGCTCGCCCACCGCGAGGAGCTCCTCGTCCAGGCCGCCCGGACCTTCCGCCGCCTCCTGCGGGACCGCGTCGCGCGCTTCGGTTGGTGCGCCGGGAGCGCCGGTGAGCTGGCCGGCGACGTGATCTTCGCCTCGGTGCAGAAGCTGTCCCGTCCCGAGCACCTCGCGCGCCTCGCCCCGGGGAGCTTCGACTACGCCATCGTGGACGAGGTCCACCACGGCACCGCGCCGAGCTACCGCGCCATCCTGGACCGCCTCGATCCGGGCTTCTTGCTCGGCCTGACCGCCACGCCCGAGCGCGCCGACGGCGCGGATGTCGTCGGGCTGTTCGACGATCACGTCGCCTACCGGGCGGATATCGGCGCCGGCATCGAGCGGAAGCTGCTCGTCCCCTTTGCGTATTTCGGCCTCAGGGACGAGACCGATTACCGCGTTGTCACCTTCCAGAACCGGAGGTTCGACCCAGGCGAGCTGGAGAGGGCCATCGACACGGACCGGCGCCTCGAGCAGACGTGGCGCGCGTGGCAGGAGCACCCGGGGGAGCGCACGCTCGTGTTCTGCTGCTCGATCCGGCATGCTCACCATGCCTGCGACTTCCTTGCCGCGCGAGGTGTTCGCGTCACCGCTGTCCATTCCGGTCCTGAGTCGGCGCCGCGCGAGGAGGCGCTGGCGGACCTCGTCGCTGGCAAGCTCGACGCGCTGTGCGCCGTCGATCTTTTCAACGAGGGCATCGATCTGCCGAACGTCGATCGCGTGGTGATGCTCCGTCCCACCGAGTCTCCTGTCGTCTTCTTGCAGCAGCTCGGCCGCGGCCTGCGCGTCGCGGACGGGAAGGCGCGCCTCACCGTGCTCGACTTCGTGGGCAATCACCGCGTGTTCCTCGACCGCGTGCGGACGCTCGTCTCGCTCGGCTCCGAGCCATCCGATCTGCGCGACTTCCTCGGCGGTGTCCGTGCGGCGCGCCTGCCGCCGGGCTGCACGGTGGACCTCGATCTCGAGGCCAAGGCTCTCTTGCTCAGCCTGCTTCCTGCGCGCGGAAAGAGCGAGGTGGAGCGCGCGTACCGCGATCTCCGCGACGCGCGCGGCGAGCGCCCGACGGCCGGCGAGCTGTTCCGGATGGGCTACCGGCCTGCCACGCTGCGACCGGCCCACCAGGGATGGTTCGATTTCGTGGCCTCCGAGGGCGATCTGAGCCCCCCGGAGCTCCGGGTCCTTCGCGCCGCCGGCGCGTGGCTCCGGGAGCTCGAGATCACCGCGATGAGCGAGTGTTACAAGATGGTCACGCTCGAAGCGCTGCTCGAGGCGGGGGCGCTCTTCGACGGGATCTCGATCGTCGAGCTCGCGCACAGGAGCCACTCTATCCTCGCCCGCTCTCCGGAGCTCTCCCGCGATCTCAACGGCGTGGCGGATCTGGGCGGCGGCCAGGGGTTCGACGAGCCGCGCTTCGTCAGCTACTGGAAGGATAATCCCATCGCCGCATGGACCGGCGCGCGAGGCCGCCGCTGGTTCGCGCTCGACGGGGACCGCTTCGTCTCGAAGCTCTCCTGTCCTCCGGGCGACGAGGAGGCCTTTGCCGCGATGACGCGGGAGCTCGTCGATTACCGGCTCGCCATGTACCGCGCGCGCCGCCGCGAGGACGGCTCCGGCGCGTCGTTCTCGGCCAAGGTGCTGTGGAACAAGCGCGACCCCATCCTCAAGCTGCCCTCGCGGACAGCCCGTCCTGACCGCCCTTCAGGGGACGTCGACGTCCGGCTTCCGGACGGCGCGGTGTGGCGCTTCCGCTTCATGAAGGAGTTCTGCAACGTCGCGCACCGCGTGGGCTCGCAGCGCAACGAGCTGCCGGATCTAATGCGCCGCTGGTTCGGCCTTGCCGCCGGCCGGCCTGGAACGGCGTTCCACGTCCGCTTCGTCCGCTCGCCCGATGGGCTATGGGCCGAGCCGGAGCACCCCGAAGACCTCTCCACGGCGCCGCGCGCCGCGCTCGTCACTTTCCCCGATCTGCGCGCGGCGGCCGGCGCCGCCGGTGCACCGATGGAGCTCTTTCCCGAGGCCGAGACGGTGCGGCTTCCGATCGCGGCCGCGCGCGGCGATGGGCTCTTTGCGGTGCGCGTTGCGGGCGACTCGATGGATGGCGGAAAGCGTCCGATCCGCGACGGGGACTGGCTAATCATGAAGTTTGCACGCGGCGCCTCGTACGATGCGCTGGACGGCAAGGTAGCGCTGCTTCAGGTGCCCGATCGCGATCTGGGGTTTGCCTACCAGATCAAGCGGATCGTGCGCGATCGATCGCGATGGTGGCTCCGCTCGGACAATCCGGATGCGCCGTCGTACGAGGCGACGGCCGAGACGGTGCCTATCGCGATCTTGGTCGAGGTGGTCCGCCCCGAGGACATCGGCCCGAGCGCCGGCGAGCGCTTCGAGGACGACGAGGCCGCAGCCGGCGCGTTCGGGCTGGAGGAGCCGCCGCGGACCGGCCGTGTCGGCGGTCACCTCTTCTTCTGTCTTGAGGCCTCCGGAGCGCTGGTCGCGCCCGACCGCATTCGATCGCCGGTGCCGGCCCAGGAGCGCCGCCCTGGGGAGACGGCCTTCGTGCTCGTGCGGCCGCCCGGCGAGCCCGCCTGGCGATACCTGGGCGTGGCCCGTTCCCTCGATGAGGAGGGGCTCTGGTCCTGTCCGGGGATTGATCATGCCGCGTACCGCGCCCTGGGATCAGGCCGCGGAGCGTCCCGGTCGCTCCCGGCGGGAACTCGCGAGCGCGCGCGGGTGCTCGTGGAGGAGCTGCTCCGGCGGCCCGGCGCGGGCGCCTTCGTGGAGCGGGACGGCAGGCGCTGCAGGATCGTCGGCCGGGCCGATGGCGGTGGGCTGCGCATCGACGGTGGTCCGGGCCATTTCGCCGAGCGGACGGTGTCGCTGACCGATCTCGCGTGGGTGATCGTCGCGCGCGACGACGTCAGGAAAAACGGCGGACTGCTGGACGAGCAGCGGATCAACCGGCTGCGCTATCTCGAGGGGACGCCGCGGTCGGCGACGCGGTGGATCGATACGGGATGGGCGCTCGCGCTCGCGGCGGCCGACACGGCGGGCGAAGGGTGACGGCGTGGAGGGCGGTGCCGGGAAGATGACCCTTCTCGACACGCTTCGGGCGCGTAGTGGTCGTATTGGCCCGGAGAGAGTTCATATGAAGGCGGGAAGACTGGATGATTGATCCCATATCCAGCCGAGGGCCGCGGTTCCGGCGAGCAGCACGTCCGGGAGAGGTGCGCCAACAAGCTGGGTGCCTGTCGGAGTGCCGTCGTCTCTCCTGCTCAGGCTCGCAGAGGCTCGTCGCATTCGCCTGCGATCCTGCCTGCCGTCGTGGGGGAGCTCCGCTCCTGATTCTGAGCATCGCTGAGCTCAATCTCGTCCAGCCGCACACCCGTCAGGGCGCCCGTAACGTCGCGCAAAAACGCGAGCAGCCTCGAGCGTGGCTCTTGTGGAAAGGGATTCTCCGGCGCTTCCAGCTGAGCCGTAGCGGCGGCAAGGTTCTCGATCACGGCAGCCAGTCGCCGCCTTGCGCCGCGGCTGGTCGCCTCCTGGTCGGCGCGCCCCAGGGCGCCGAGCGTCTCATAGAGGCCGACCCCCAGGGCATCGGCCACCGCGTCGCGCACCGTGGTCTCACGCGCAGGTGCCCCCCGCCGTGGCGCCCGATCGTGAAGCAGCGGGATGGAGGCGCGTGCGATCATCGCCCCGCTCTTCCGGCAGTTGATGCACCACGTGGTGTCGCCTCGCCGTGATCGTACCGAGCCCCACCGAACCTGGACGAATGCGTCGGCCCGTAGCACCCGCGGCGTGAAGAGCACCGTGTTGCCGCCCGCGACCGTCGCCGCATCGAGGTGCCCCCATGCGGTCGGAGGCATCTCGTCGAGCGACGGCAGCGCCGGCCGCGTCACCGGCAACCCGAGCATGAGCCGCTCGACCACCTCATCCCACACCCACTCATCCGACTCACGCCACCAGGCCGCGCGCACGGGCATCCAGAGCTCTTCGCCCCGATCCGTCGTCAGATCGTAGTAGGGATCACGTCGTCGCAGCCAGGCCGCGAGCCTTCGCCCCCTCTCTGAGGTCTGAACCCCTGGAGCCGGCGTCGAGGTCAGATCGAAGAGCTGCCGCCGGAGGAGGCCGAGCGCAGGCACGGGCGCCGCCCCGCTGTTGCCGCCGACGAGCGCATCGATGCCGCTCGGGCCGCAACGCAGCGCCAGGAGCTCGAGCCGATGCAGCAGCGCGCCTCGCGAGGTAACCGGGCTTCCAGACATCGTCGTCGTCGAGGAAGCACAGGTGGTGGGCGCGCGCGACGCGGGCCCCGTGGTTGCGCGTGGACGCTGCGCGCCGAGGGGGCGGCGCCTTCCGCGCTGGCCGAGATCGAGGACATCGTGCTGCTGTGCCATTACGCGCTGGCGTGACGAGGGGAGACGACGATGGATGATCGGGTTCCGCCGAATGGCGCCGGTGCGAAGCACGAGACGCCTCCCAGGGCTGCGGCCTCGACGGCCGGGCACGCCCCAGGACCGGTCGCAGCGCCGTCGCCGTCGCTGCCGAAGGGGGGCGGCGCGATCCGCGGGCTGGGCGAGAAGCACGCGGTCAGTGCGGCGACGGGCAGCGGCTCGCTGGTGGTGCCGATCGGCGTGAGCCCGGCGCGGGGCGGCTTCCAGCCGAACCTGTCGCTCGAGCACGACTCGGGTGCTGGCAACGGCGCGTTCGGGCTCGGGTGGCGGCTGGCCGTCGGGGAGGTCACCCGCAAGACGGACAAGGGGCTGCCGCAGTACGGCGGCCCCGACGGGGGCGACGTCTTTATCCTCTCGGGCATGGAAGACCTCGTGCCGGTCAGGCGCGCCGACGGCGCGATCGAGCGGCACGAGGAAGGGGACGAGACCGTGGAGCGGTACCGCCCGCGCACCGAGGGGGCGTTCGCGCGCATCGAGCGGCGCTGGAAGGCGGGCGGGGCGCTCTACTGGAAGGTGGTGAGCCGCGACAACGTGACGAGCGTTTACGGCCGGTCGGAGCAGGCGCGGCTCGCCGACCCCGCGGCGCCGAGCCGTGTCTTCTCGTGGCTCCTGGAGGAGATGCGCGACGACCGGGGCAACGTCATCGTGTTCGAGTACAAGGCCGAGGACCTCCGCAACGTGCCTCGAAACGTGCCTCACGAGCTCAGCCGCCACGGCGGGCAGGCGCCCATTGCGAACCGGTACCTGAAGCGGATCCGGTACGGGAACACGGCGGCCGGCGACCCGTCGACGGCGCTGTTCGAGGTCGTGCTGGACTACGGCGAGCACGACGAGCAGACGCCGACACCCGAGGAGGTGAGGGCGTGGCCGTGCCGGCAGGACCCGTTCTCGCACCGGCGCGTGGGGTTCGAGATCCGGACGTACCGCCTTTGTCGGCGCGTGTTGATGTTCCACCACCTGCGGGAGCTTGGCGACGGCCCGTGCCTGGTCCAGTCGACCGATCTCACGTATGCGGAGGACCCCGTCACAACGCGGCTCACGGCGGTGACCAGGGCCGGGTACAAGCGCGATCCCGGGGCGTTTACGTATGCCAAGAAGTCGTATCCGTCGCTGGAGCTCGGGTACTCGCTGCCCGAGATCCGGACTCTGGTCCAGGAACTCGACAGGGGGAACGCGGCGGAGCTCGGGAGCGCGCTGGGCGGGGCGCACCAGTGGACCGACCTCGACGGCGAGGGCCTGTCAGGGCTCTTGACGCGAGAGGCCGGGGCGCTGTTCTACAAGCCCAACCTCGGAGACGGCAAGCTCGGGCCGGCGCGGCCGCTGCCCACGAGGCCAGCGCGCTCCGCGAGCAGGATGCAGGTCGCGGACATCGACGGCGACGGGCGCAAGGAGATGGTGTCCTTCGAGCCGCCGATGGCTGGTTACCACGAGCGGACCGAGGAGGGGTCGTGGGCGCCGTTCGTGCCCTTCGCCTCCCAGCCGGAGGTCGACTGGTCGGATCCCAACCTCCAGCTCATCGACCTGAGCGGCGACGGGCGCGACGACATCCTGATCGCGCGCGGGGAGACGCTCGTCTGGTATCGATCGCTGGGCAAGGGCGGCTTTGACAGGCCGATCACGCTCTCGGCGCCGCGGGACGACGGGAACCGGGCTCCGGTGCTCGTGTTCGCGAGCGCGACCGAGCGGCTGTTCCTCGCCGACATGAGCGGGGACGGCTTGATGGACCTCGTCCGCATCAGGAACGGCAGCGTGTGTTACTGGCCCAATCTGGGGTATGGCCGGTTCGGCGCCCGAGTGGAGATGACGAGGGCGCCGTGGCTCGACCACCCGGACCAGTTCGATCTTCGCCGCGTGCGGCTCGCGGACGTCGACGGCTCGGGGACCACGGATCTCGTCTACCTCCGCCACGACAGCGTGCGGATCTACACGAACCAGTCCGGCAACGGGTTCGGGCCGTCGATCGAGCTGCCGGGCCTGCCGGATCACGGCCCCATGTCGTCGGTGGAGGTGTTCGACCTGCTCGGCACCGGGACGGCGTGCATCGTGTGGTCGAGCCCGCTGCCCGGGTTCGGCGCGGCGCCGGTGCGGTACATCGACCTGCTCGGCGGCGAGAAGCCGTACCTGCTCACGTCGGTGAGGAACAACCTCGGGCTGGAGACGCGGGTGCGTTACGCGCCGTCGACCCGGTTCTACCTCGCGGATCGCGCGGCGGGGCGGCCCTGGGTGACGCGCCTGCCGTTTCCGGTCCACGTGGTCGAGCGGGTCGAGACGTACGATCACGTGAGCCGCGTTCGGCTTGTCTCGGAGTACCGCTACCATCACGGTCACTACGACGGGCATGAGCGGGAGTTCCGCGGCTTCGGGATGGTGGAGCAGGTGGACACCGAGGCGTTCTCGGCGCACCTGGGGCAGGGGCTGTTCCCCGAGGTGACGGTGCGGAACGGCGAGTTGCCGCAGCCGCCGGTGGTGACGAAGACGTGGTTTCACACCGGCGCGTGGGAGCGGGGCGCGGCGATCAGCCGGCAATACGAGAAGGAGTATTACGGGCTGGATCCCGAGGCGCCGCGGCTGCCGGACACGTGGCTCGAGGGAGGCCTGGGCGCCGAGGAGCGGCGACATGCCTGCCGGGCGCTGCGGGGCCAGGTGCTCCGGCAGGAGGTGTACGCGCTCGATGGCACGCCGGCCGAGCGGCATCCGTACTCGGTGGCCGAGAAGAGCTCCGCGGTGCGGCGCGTGGAGCCCGCCCGAGGCCCGTCGCCGGGTGTGTTCTTGGTGGTGCCGCGGGAAACCATCTCCCTGCTGTACGAGCGGCACCAGGACGCGGATGGGCGGCTGGATCCGAGGATGACGCAGGCGTTCACGCTCGAGGTCGATGCGCTCGGCGCGGTGCGGAAGAGCGCCACGGTGGCGTACCCGCGCCGCCGCATCCCGTCGGATCCCGACCTGGCGGCGCAGGGCCGGCTGCTCGCTACGCTCGTCGAGAATGAGGTGGTGCACCTGGACGGCACGCCTGAGGGCTACCGGCTGGGTATCCCCATCGAGACGCGGACGTACGAGCTAGAGGGGCTGGTCGCGCCGCGCGAGGGCCTGTCGTTCGAGGCGATGTCTCGAGTGGCGGCCGGGGCGGGCGCGTCGGTCGTGAAGCGGCTGATCCAGCAGCAGCGCTTCCGCTACTACGACAGCGCGAGCCTGCCGAGCCCGCTGCCGTTCGGCAGCGCGGATGTGCTGGCGCTGCCGTACGAGCGTTACGCGCTGGCGCTCACGGCAGAGCAGATCGCACAGACGTTCAACGCGGGGCAGGAGCGGGTGACCCCGGCGGTCCTGGCCGAAGGTGGGTACGTACAGCTCCCCGGCGACAGCGGCTTCTGGATTCCGTCGGGACGGCTGGTGTTCGATCCATCGAGGTTCTACCTGCCCGTGTCGGCGATCGACCCCTTCGGCGCGACGTCCACGGTGGCGTATGATGCTTACGCGCTGCTGGTCACGAGCACCGAGGACGCGCTCGGGAACCAGGTCCAGATCACGAACGACTATCGAGTGCTCTCGCCGGCCATGATCACCGACGCCAACGGCAACCGCGCCAGCGTGCAGCTCGACGAGCTGGGGATGGTTGTGGCCGAGGCGGTGATGGGCAAGGAGGGCAGCGCGGACGGGGACACGCTCGAGGACCCGACAGCCGTGATCCGGTACGCGCTGTTCGAGTTCCGGGACGCCGGCAGGCCGAGCTTCGCTCACGTCCGCCGGCGCGAGCGGCACGGCAACCCGAGCACGCGCTGGATCGAGACGTGGGTCTACTCGGACGGAGGCGGGCACGAGATCCTGCGCAAGGAGCGTGCGGAGCCCGGGCCCGTGCCGTTGCTCGACGCCGAAGGGCGCGTGGTGCGCGAGGCCGACGGCCAGCCGAGGCTCGTGCGAGCGGAGAGCCGGTGGGTGGGCAGCGGGCGAGCGGTGTTCGACAACAAGGGCAACCCGATCAAGAAGTACGAGAGCTACTTCAGCCATCGCCCTGAGTACGATCCGGAGGAGGAGCTGGCGCAGTGGGGCGTGACGCCGATCCTGCGGTATGACCCGCTCGGGCGGGCCATACGTGTGGACCTGCCGAACGGGACGAGCCGGCGGGTGGAGTTCACGCCCTGGGAGCAGACGAGCTGGGACGAGAACGACACGGTGCTGGAGCCGGGCAACCTCTGGCATGCGGCGCGGCAGCCGGGCGCCACGCCGGCAGCGAGCGCGGCGGAGCAGCGGGCAGCGCGGCTCGCGGCGACGCACGCCGGGACGCCGGCGGTGGAGGTGCTGGATCCGCTCGGGCGGGCGTTCGTGAGGGTGACCGACCTCGGCGGGGGCAGAAGGCCGCGGACGCGGGTGACGCTGGACATCGAGGGCCAGGAGCTGGTCGTCACCGATGCGCGCGGCAACGATGCGATGGTGCGCACGTTCGACGTCGCCGGGCGGGCGATTCACCAGAAGAGCATTGATGCGGGCGAGCGCTGGATGTTGCTCGACGTGGTCGGGAATCCGCTGCGGCGCTGGGACAGCCGCGGACATCGGCACCGGAGCGTCTACGACGTGCTGCGGCGCCGGACAGAGCTGTGGGTGCAGGCGGGGGCGGGGGCCGAGGCGCTCGTGGAGCGGACGGTCTATGGCGAGCAGCACGCCGATGCGGCGGCGCTCAACCTGCGCGGGCGGGTGCACCAGCAGTACGACGGCGCCGGAGTGACGACGAACGAGGCGTTCGACTTCAAGGGCAACCTGCTCTCCAGTACGCGCCGGCTCGCCGTGGAGCACAGGAGCCAGCCCGACTGGTCTCGGGATCCGGCGCCGGCGCTGCAGGAGGAGGA
The DNA here is from genome assembly GCF_051530195.1 of Sorangium sp. So ce321. Lineage (NCBI taxonomy): Bacteria > Pseudomonadati > Myxococcota > Polyangiales > Polyangiaceae > Sorangium > Sorangium sp. So ce321. The sequence goes on from NZ_CP150329.1 coordinate 5,069,121, forward strand.
GTTCAGGACGTCGGCCGTGTTCGACGCGCTGAGCCGGCCGACCCGCGTCACGACGCCGGATGGGAGCGAGATGTTGCCGCGGTACAACGAGGCCGGGTTGCTCGACGCGGTGGACGTCAAGCCGCGCTGGGCCGCTGCGTCGACGCCGATGGTGAGGGACGTCGCGTACAACGCGAAGGGCCAGCGCGAGCGCATCGAGTACGGCAATGGGGTCGCGACGGACACCACGTACGATCCGCTGACCTTCCGGCTGAGGCGCATCAGGACGGTGAGGGCGTCGGACAATGCGGTGCTGCAGGATCTCGGGTACACCCATGATCCGGTCGGCAACATCGTGGAGATCGCGGATCGGGCACAGAAGACCGTCCATCACAACAACCAGGTGGTCGAGCCGGTCAGCCGGTACGAGTACGACGCGCTTTACCGGCTGAGGCGCGCTGAAGGCCGCGAGCACGCGGGCCAGAACGCCGATGCCCAGCAGGACGAGCGGGGCTTCCCGCTGGTGAACGCGCCTCACCCGAACGACCCGCAAGCGCTGCGGAACTACACCGAGCGGTACGAGTACGACGACGTAGGGAACATCCTGTCGATGCTCCACCAGGCGGGCAGCGGGAGCTGGACGCGGCGGTACGAGGTCGCGCGGGAGAACAACCGGCTGCTCAGCACGAGCCTCCCGGGCGATCCGGAGGCAGGGCCGTACAGTGCGAAGTACGGCCACGACGCGCATGGAAACATGACGTCGATGCCCCACCTGTCTCGCCTCGTCTGGGACGACCGGGACCAGATGCGCGAGGTGGACCTGGGCGGCGGCGGAAAGGTCTACTTCGTCTACGACGCCGCTGGGGAGCGCGTCAGGAAGGTCTGGGAGCACAGCGGGATCGTCGAGGAGCGCATCTACCTAGGCGGCTACGAGGTCTACCGGCGGCGCGAGGGAGCGGCGCAGGAGCTCGTGCTCGAACGGCAAACGCTGCACGTCATGGATGGCGCGCGCCGGGTGGCGATGGTCGAGACCAAGACGGTCGACACCTCGGGGCCGTTCACGGTGATGCCGCGGGTACGCTACCAACTCGACAACCACCTCGGGTCGGCTTCGCTGGAGGTCGACGGCGCGGGACTGGTGATCGGTTACGAGGAGTACCACCCGTACGGGACGACCGCCTACTGGGCGGCGGCCTCGGGGATCGAGGTCTCGCAGAGGAGGTACAGGTACACGGGCAAGGAGAAGGACGAGGAAACGGGGCTCTACTATCACGGGGCGAGGTACTATGCGCCGTGGCTCGGGAGGTGGACGAGCGCGGATCCGGCGGGGATGGTCGATGGGCCAAACCTCTACGAGTACGTGCGAGGCAATCCGATAAAGTTGGTGGACCCCAACGGGAGCGATTCGAAGGAGGTCGATGACTTCAAGGCCAGCCTGCGGATTCAGCTGAAAACCGTATCCGCTGACGATGACACGGTGAAGCCCGTCCAGCACAGGACGAGAAGCATCTTCGGGGATAGGAAGGACATCAAGCAGATCGGTGAGCTCCAGGTTGCGCCGCCTCCCGAGACGAGCACATCGTCTCCGGGAGCGACTCACTCGACCCCGCCGGGACGAGGAACAAGCCCGGCCGGAGCTACCTATGTGCCGCCTGGCAGGAGCAGCGGCGGCCCGACTGATGGGATGTCCCCGGAGACCGCCGCGGTCTATCGATACCTGACGGAGGAGAACCCCGTCCTTGGGGCCGTCGTGGGTGCGGTCCAGCTTGCAGGAGCGATTTTCATGCTTCGTTCCGATGCTCGGGCTCTCAGCTCCGCCGCCAGGGCGAATATCTCGCCGACGCGGAGACCTGCGGCGGGGAAGAATGAGGGGGGAGAGAGAGCACCCCAGGCCTGTCAGCATCCTACGTGTTACCGTCCGGCAAGGCTTTCAGATCCCCAGGAGGGCGCCCCATCGCGACGCTTGAGCAGCGGAGTCCATCGATCATCGTCTCCGAGCCACCCGGCGAAGTCGGAGTCATGATCTCAAGACGCCTCACCCCAACGGAGATGTGGTCGCTGCAGAAGGAGTTCGGAGCCGAGTTCGCTCTGGTCTATCGAACCGGAATGGGACGAGGTGGTGGAGTCGGCACGTACTGGCTTTACTCTGGGTCCGTCGCAGGGGTCAAGCCGCCCATTGGGCCAAACATCCGTCTCATCAGCCACACTCATCCAAAGGGCGGTGACTACGGGCCCAGCGAGCAGGACCTCGGATTCCTTAGGGGTTTGCGCAAAGCGGGCTCGCCACAGAACGTGTCTACCGTGATAGAGCATGATATGAACGTGATCACATTCGGTCAGCCTCGCCCCAAGAAGTAATAGAGGAAATTGGATCATGGACGACAGTAAGCTGAAAGAGTTTGAGCATATGTGGCAATCGGACAAGGAGTGCTACATGCTGAGCGAAGTCGAAGGTGGCGACTCCTCGAGCAAGAGGTATGCGATCGTCGACATTAGTACAAATCATGGGGTTATCATCGAAGACAACGAGGTCGCGCACGAGGTCGTCCGGCGCATGCTCGAAGCCGGTGTGAACATCGGTAATCCATTTGATCCGAAAACAAGAAAAGAGATCCTGAAACGCCGCCTCAAGTCGTCCCGTGAGGACCATTGACACGATCTCCTCCTGCGGTTCTCTATCGCCCCTGGCCGACGAACCCTAAGAGCATCGCCGCGCGCTGCACCTTCCCGTCGCGTTTGACCACCGCCCACGAGTCCTCCATCCGCTCCTTGAGTCGCTCCGCGAGCTGCACGCGTCGCGAATGCGCGAACATCGCCTGCGCCTCGTCCACGAGGACGTAGATGGCGCGAATCCCGCGATCTGCCGCCTCATCGCGGACGGAATCGTAGGCGGGCGCCACGGGCAGGAGGCCGTCCTCCAGATCCCGGTATACTTTCCTGGGGGTGAACTTGGCTTCGAATTGCTTCGCGACTTCGTCCCACAGGCTCGCCAGCGGGCGCTGGTTGGCCGCGACGCGGTTCAGCAGGACGACGTCGCCGGCGTCGATGAACTTCTGTACGCCACGGAGCAAGCTCGTCTTGCCAAACCTCCGGGGTCCGTAGACAAAGAAAGACGACGTGCCCTGGCGCAAGATGCTCAGCAAGGCATCGTAGCGGCGCTCGACGCCGAGCCGGCAGCGCAGCATGTCCTCCGGCTCCACGTTCTGAGGGATGGGATCGCGCAGCTCCGGCATGGCCAACGCCAGCACCTTCCAGGTCAGCGTGGTCTTCTCGCTTTTTCCGTCCGGCGCGGTGCCCGTGATCGATACTTGCAGCTCCCTCTCTCTGTACCGAGAGAGTCCGAGAGCTCCCTGAACCGCTGCAGGATTCCCTCGCGCTCGAGTACCTCGGCCTCGGTGTCAGGCCACCCGGCCGACAGGCGGGCACGATCCTGGTCGGTGGTGACGGCTAGGAGGTGGATCCTGCGTCTCTCGCGAGGCCCCAGCGTGACTTTTCCCTCGATCCAGAGATCATCCCGCAGCGCCACGCCCTCGATCCCGACCCGGTGCGCGACGACCGCTCGTGCCGCCCAGAGAGGGGCCTGACGCAATCTTTCGCCGTACCTGAACTTCGCGCGATAGGCCTCTTGCTCCGCCATGCGTTCGAGAAACCTGCGCTTCTCGTCCTCGGGCTCCCACACAAACTTCGGACTGATTGCTTTCTTTCCGGCAGGCGCCCCCTTTCTGCATGGCCATGGTCGTGAACGAGTCGCCGTGCCAGGCGCGGACTGCTGCGTTCTTCGGGGCGGCCTCGTCGATCCAGCCGCAGACGCCGCAGCGTGCACGCCCCCGACGCCGTCCTCCGCGTGCGGGGAGCCGGCGCGCTCGATCGCCGAGGGCGTCTGCCGGAACCGACGACCGCTGCCCTGTGGACATCTCGGGCTTGTGTCACTCGGGCCACCGTGTTACGGTACGCCGCGCCGGGTTCGCGCCCCGATCACTGGAGACGTTATGACTCCAACCGATTGCTTGATCATCGGGTACAACGATTACGACTTCGACGACAACGTGCGGCTCGTCGAGGCGTCCGGCAAGCACTCCGGCTCCTTCCGCGACTTCCGATTGTCATGCATCGAGTACGATTCTCGGTACATGCGCCCTCTGGATGTCCTGTCGCGCTTTCGTACGTCGGGCGGTGGCGGGGCGCGCTCGCGCTTCCACGACATGGACTTCCTTTGGCCCGCCATCGCCTATCTGGCGACCTACCTCGATCGACACGGGCTCGGGTTCGACTATGTCAATCTATTCCAGCTCGAGAAGGACGCGCTGATCGCGAAGCTGAAGGTCGGCGACGTCCTGTCCGTGGCCATCACGACGACGCTCTACGTACATCCTCGGCCGATCTTGGAGATCATCGATCTCATACGAAGCTGCGGCTCGCGGGCGAAGATCATCGTCGGGGGCCCTTACATCTCGAGCCAGTCCAACAGCCTTCCTACTATCGAGCTCGCTCGCCTGCTGAGGTACATCGGCGCGGACTACTACGTCATCAACCGGGAGGGCGAGAGGACCCTGGTCGAGCTGCTGAGGGCGCTCAAGTCGGGAACGGAGATCGAGCGCATCCCGAACCTCGCGTACTTCGACAACGGACGGTTCGTCAGGACCCCGGAGGTGGTCGAACAGAACGCCCTCGAGGACAATCCCGTCGATTACTCGCTGTTCAGCAAGGCCGACCTGGGCGAGTTCCTGTCCATTCGCACGGCCAAATCGTGCCCGTTCGCCTGCGCCTTCTGTGGGTTTCCGGAGCGGGCCGGCAAGTACGTGTATCTGAGCACGGAGCTCGTCGAGGCCGAGCTCAATCGCATCAACGATCTGGGCACCATCTCCACGCTGACGTTCCTGGACGACACCTTCAACGTGCCCAAGAGCCGGTTTCGCGAGATCCTGCGAATCATCATACGCAACAAGTACGACTTCAAGTGGAACTGCTACTACCGCTGTGATCAGGGCGACCCCGAGGTCATCGAGCTGATGGGCAAGGCCGCGTGTGAAGGCGTCTTCCTCGGCTTGGAGTCCGGGAGCGACGCGATCCTCCAGCAGATGAACAAGACCTGCCGCAGCGGCCACTACCGCGAAGCTATTCCGTTGCTCAGGGCGGCTGGCATTTCCACCCACGCCAACATCATCGTCGGTTTCCCGGGGGAGACGCGAGAGACGTTCGAGGAGAGCATCGCGTTGCTCGAGGAGACAGCCCCCGACTTCTATCTCGGCCAGCTGTGGTTCTGCGACCCGCTGACGCCGATCTGGCGGCGCCGGGAGGAGCTGGGAATCCAGGGCTTCGGCTTCAACTGGAAGCACCGAACGATGGATTACCGCGAGGCCTGTGACCTCGTCGACGAGATGTTCTTTCGCGTGCGGAACGCACTCTGGCTGCCGCAGTGGGGGATGGCGCCATGGAGCACGTACTATCTCCAACGCAAGGGCATGACGCGGAGCCAGGTGAAGCACTTCGTGAGCTGCTTCAATGACGTCGTCAAGTATCAGGTCAACCACCCCGAGGATGAGACCATACCCCAAGCGCTCCTGAGCCCGCTCGAGGCGAGCTGCCGACAGGGACTACAATGAACATCCTGGGCTTCAGCGGCCTGCACAACAGCATGGCGTTCAAGAAACGGCTGTTTCCCTCGCTCGATGCGCGGGAGTGCCGCATCGCGACGGGGCACGATGCCGCCGCCGTGCTCGTCACGAAGGACGGTCTCGTGGCGGCCGCAGCAGAGGAGCGCTTCTCGCGGCGAAAAGCGACGGGGGACTTCCCGGTGCAAGCCATACAGTTTTGCTTGCGGCAGGCCTCGCTGGAATGGGACGACATCGACGTCCTGGCGCATGGTTTTGCCTACGAGCCGGTGCGCGAGTTCTTCATGAAGCTCTCTGCGTTCGAACAGCGCCGGTTCGAGGAAGTGTACTCTCGTGCGGCCCAGGTGAGGGCCATCCAGGAGTTCCTCCCGGCCTCCGTCGGCGAGAAGCTGCACGAGGTCCCCCATCACCTGGCCCACGCCGCCAGCGCGTTCTACACGAGCGGGATGGGGGAAGCGCTGATCGTGGTGTCCGACGGCATGGGCGAGATGCATAGCTGCACCGTCGCGATCGGCAGCTCGGAGGGCATCAAGATCCTCCGCACGATCGCCTCGCTGCATTCCCTGGGGATGTTGTACTCCGTGGTGACGCTGCACCTGGGGTTCGCCATGTCGTCCGACGAGTACAAGGTGATGGGACTGGCGGCCTACGGCGACGCCCGCACGACCATGCCCAAGTTCATGGAGCTGATTCGGCTGCACCGGGACGGAACGTACTCGATTCCATGCCTCCTGGAGAACGGTACGGACCTGGAACAGGAGACCTTGAGCCACTCGCGTCGACACGTGGCCTCGGTCTTCGGCCCCGCCCGCGAGCCGGGAGCGGAGCTGACGCAGTATCACAAGGACGTCGCCGCCGGCATGCAGTCGGCCCTGCAGCACGCCTTCATGCACCTGCTGCGACACTTCAGGCAGGAGACCGGCATGACCAAACTCTGCCTGGCGGGAGGCGTCGCGCTAAACTGCGTGCTCAACGGGGTCGTCGCGCGCAGCCGCCTCTTTCGCGACATCTTCGTTCAGCCGGCGGCGGGAGACGACGGCACCGCGCTCGGGGCGGCGTTGTACGTGCAAAGAAGTCGCTGTCCCGAGGTGCACCATGAACGCATGGGGCCGCCTTTCCTCGGGCCGGAGTTCTCGGACCAGGCCATCGAGTCCATGTTGATGCGCTCTCCCCAGTGCAAGTATACGTTTCATGCCGATCATGACGATCTGTGCTTGAAGAGCGCTCGGGCCATTCACGAGGGGAGGATCGTCGGCTGGTTCCAGGGGCGCATGGAGTATGGCCCCAGAGCCCTCGGTGCGAGGAGCATCCTGGCCAACCCGTGCCTCCCGGACATGCGCGAGCGAGTGAACGCGCTGATCAAGAAGCGCGAGAACTTTCGGCCCTTCGCCCCCGCCGTGCTGCGGGAGCGGGCGCGGGACATCTTCGACATCGCCGCCGGGACGGAGGATATGTACGAGAACATGCTCTTCGTCGCGCAGGTGAACCGCGAGTACCGCGAGAAATTACCGTCGATCACGCACGTCGACGGGAGCGCACGCGTGCAGGTCGTGTCGAGATCGAACAACCCCAAGCTGCACGCCTTGCTCCGTGCCTTCCACGAAGTGAGCGGAATGCCCGTCGTGCTGAACACTTCCTTCAATGTGGCCCAGCAGCCGATCGTCTGCACACCAGCGGAGGCCGTCGATACGTTCTTGCGTGCCAAGCTGGATGCGCTGGCCATCGGGTCGTTCTGGGTGGAGAGAGTGGCACCATGAGCCCCCAGAAGCCGGACACGACGACCATTCGAGAGCAGGCGAGTGCCTTTGCTTCCGAGCTTGCTGAGTATCGCGAAGAAGATCTGACGCCCCTGTGGGAATCCCTGCGAGCGTCCCACGTGCCCTTCATTCCGATCTTGTTTCGCGATGAGCTCGATACGGCGCATGCGCTGTGCAACAATGTGCTGCGCGCCATCGGCAAGGCGAATGTGGGCGCGGCGTATGCGCTGGAGAACCATCTCTACGTACTGGGCGGCATCGAGACGTACCTGTCGATTCATCCCAACGAGCGGGTCCGGGCTCGCCTCGATGACATCCTGGCCAGGCGCCAGTACGTCGCCAACACGCACGGCTACCTGCACACCGACAGCGCCTTCACCGAGGGTATCTCGGCGAAGCCGACCGGCCGCGGCATGGAGGTGAATGGCATTGGGCACTTCGTGTCCTTCACGAAGACGGCCGAACTGCTGTTCCTCACCCTGGTAGACTGTCCGGACCCGGTGGCATTGTTGTTTCCCCTCAAGGGCGACCAGCGCATCACGTTTGGCGACGACTACTATTTCCCCGAGGTGCTGCGCGCGTCCGACACCCGCTCGATGAGCTGCGATGGCGTGGTCGTGTCACCCGAGCACATATTCGATGTCGCACGCGACCACCTGCTGCCGGGCGGTGCCATGTCCGTCGTGCTCCTGGGATGGCACCTGACGCTGTCGTCGTCCGCGTTCCTCGGTGGTGCGAGCTACGTGATCGATCAGACGCTCAAGTTCGCGAAGGGCTTCAAGACCTTCGATGGCCGCCTGCTGTCGCGGCTCGATGACATCGTCGCCGAGCTCGGCAAGATAGGCATCCGCTATGGTGCCGCCGACGCGCTGATCAATGACTACACGCGCTCGCTGGTCGCGTTGAGCGACGCACGCGATCGTGCGGAGGCACTGAGGGACGGATTGCTCTCCGCGCAGATCGCCAACTGCCATGCCACGGAGCTGACCGAGGAGATTTCGCGGAGGTGCCGGCGCCTCTTGGGCACCCGGATCTTCGGGCCTCGTTACGCCACGCTAGGAAGGGTGACGACCGAGCTGCTCATGGGCCCCCTGGCACCACGCAACAACGGCATTCTCGAGAAGGACGTTGGCCATGGAATGCTGGCCAAGCGGAGCTTCGACGGGATTCGCTGGGCGAGGTCCCGCACGCCGGGGGCCGGCCGTGCTCCCGAGGCGGGCAAGACATGACTCCTTCCGATGCCGAACGCGTCGTGGCGTTCCCGCTCTCCTTTGCTCAGCGGGCGCTGTGGTTCATGTACGAGCTCCAGCCGCACAGCACGCTGTACCACGTGCCTTTCGTGGTCCGGCTGCAGGGGCGCCTGGACGAGGCGGCGCTGAGGCAGGGCCTCGATGAGGTCATCCGCCGCCACGAGGTGCTGAGGACGACCTTCATCCGGCTGGGCGACGAGGTCCAGCAGGTGGTTCACTCCCGGCTCGAGCTGCCGTTCACGATCATCGACTGGGAGGCAGCAGGGCAGGACCACGACGAACGAGCGACGGTGAAGCTCGCGGAGGACCTGGGGCTGCGCGCCTTCGACCTGCGCAAGGATCCTCCAGTTCGTTGCACGCTGATCCGCGAAGCTCCCGATCGGCACCTCTTGCTGCTGACGCTGCACCATATCGCCTGTGACGGCTCGTCGCTTCCGACTTTGCTCCAGGAATTGTCCGCGTGCTATGCCGCGTTCAAGGACGGCCGGGCGCCGACGCTGGCCGAGGTTCCGATTCAGTACGGCGATTATGCGGTGTGGCAGCGGCAGCAGGCCGAGGAGCAGGTGTTCGCCGAATCGCTGGCGTACTGGGAGCACCAGCTGCAGGGCGTGTCTCGCCTCGCCTTGCCCACCGACCGCCGGCCCAAGCAGCTCGGCTCTCGGGGGGCGGCGCTGACGACGTTGCTGCCGCACCGGCTGATCGCGGCGGCCGAGGAGCTCGGCCGCCGGGAGACGGCGACCCTCTTCATGACGCTCCTCGCGGCCTTCAAGGCGCTCCTCCAGCGCTACTGTGGCACGTCGGACGTCGTGGTCGGCTCGCCCACCGCCAATCGCAATCACTCGGACCTCGAGCACGTGATCGGCTTCTTCGTGAATCCGGTGGCGCTGCGCACCGATGTCTCGGGTGAGCTGACGTTTCGGCAGCTGGTCAGGCGAGTGCGCCAGGTGTGCCTCGACGCCTTCTCGCACCAGGATGTTCCGTTCGAGCTGGTGGTGGAACGGTGCGACCCGGGGCACGCGATCAGTCGACATCCTCTGTTCCAGATCATGTTCATGGTGCACTCGCTGCCGTCCGACCTGCTGTCGTTTCCCGGCCTGACCGTGACGCCGCTGCACGTCGAGCGCACGACGTCGAAGTTCGAGATGACGTGGAACTTCTACCAGAGCGGCGGCAGCTATGCGCTCGAGATCGAGTACAACACCGATCTGTTCGACGAGGCGACCGTCGAGCGCATGGCACGGCACTTTCGAGCGCTGTTGTCGGGCGCGCTCGCAGATGCGGACGGCAGGCTGTCGGACGTGCGGCTGAGCGACGAGCACGAGACCTACCAGCTGCTGAAGGCCTGGAACGACACCTCCACGGCGTTTCCTGCGGACGCGTGCGTCCATGAACTGTTCGAGGCGCAGGTCGAGCGTGCGCCCGACGCCGTGGCCATCGTCGACGGCGACCGGCTGCTGACCTATGGTGAGCTCGACCGTCGCTCGAACCGGCTGGCGCGCTACCTCGTGGCCCACGGCGTCGGTCTCGACACCCCGGTGGTCCTCTTCCTCGGCAAGTCGGCAGAGATGTTCGTGGGGATGCTGGCGGTGCTCAAGGCCGGCGGTGCCTATGTTCCCCTGGACCCCGATGCGCCAGCTGACCGGCACGAGTGGCTCCTGAGCGATATCTCTGCTCCGATGATCTTGACGGCGGCCCACCTGGTGAGCCGTTTGCCCCCGCAGGCGGCGCAGGTCCTGTGCCTGGACCGCCCGGACCACTGGCGGGAGGTCGCCGAGCATCCCGAGACGCGAGTGGCCACGGCGGTCGGGTCGGACCAGCTCGCGTATGTCTTGTATACATCCGGGTCCACGGGAACGCCCAAGGGCGTGGGGGTGCCGCACCAGGCGATCGCTCGGCTGGTCAAGGAGACGAACTATGTGTCGCTGAGCCCCACGGACAGCGTGGCGCAGGCGTTGAGCCTCTCCTTCGACGGCTCCACGTTCGAGACCTGGGGTGCGTTGCTCAACGGGGGCCGGCTGGTGCTGTTCCCGAGCGCCCTGCTGCTCTCGCCCGACGACTTTGCCCGGCAGATCGCGGCCCACCGAATCAGCGTGGTGCTGTTGACGACGACCTTGTTCAACCACATTGTCCACCACGTTCCGTGGGCATTCAGCGGGCTAGGAAACGTCCTGTTCGGCGGTGAAGCGGTCACCCCTTCGTGTGTCCGGCGCGTTCTGGAAGCAGGTCGACCGGAACGCTTGCTGCACATCTATGGACCGACGGAGACGACGACCTTCGCTTCCTGGCACCTGGTGGAGTCGGTGCCGGACGGCGCCACCAACGTTCCGATTGGGTGCGGGATCTCCAGCACGCAGCTCTACCTGCTGGACCACCGGCTCGAGCCGGTCCCCGTCGGCGTTGCCGGGGAGCTGTACATCGGCGGCGCCGGCCTCGCGCGCGGGTACCACAACGGAGCGGCGCTGACGGCAGAGCGCTTCGTGCCCGATCCGTTCGGTGGGGATGGGCGTCGCTTGTACAAGTCGGGAGACGTGTGCCGCTGGCGAGCAGATGGATCCGTCGAGTTCCTGCGTCGGGTCGATCATCAGCTGAAGATCCGTGGTATCCGCATCGAGCCCGGTGAGGTCGAGTCGGCGCTCGTGGACCACCCGGACGTCTCTGCCGCGCTCGTGACGGCGTCGGCCGGCGAGCCCGAGGACAAGCGGCTCATCGCCTACGTCGTGCCTCGCGACGGCGCTCGGCCCGACATCTCCGAGCTACGGTCGTTCGTCGCTCGCAAGCTGCATCCATCCATGATTCCAGCCGCGTTCGTCTTGCTGGAGCGCTTTCCCGTGACTCGAAGCGGGAAGGTGGACCGCGACAGGCTTCCTGCTCCAGAGACGTCGCGCTTGCCGGCCGACGACGCGTACGCCACTCCGCAGACACGCGCCGAAGAGCTCCTCGCCATCATTTGGAGCCAGATCCTGAGGATCGAAGACATCGGCAGGCACGAGCATTTCTTGGAGCTGGGCGGAAATTCGCTGCTCGCGGCGAAGCTCGTCTACCGGATCGAGGATGTGTTCCAGGTCGAGATTCCATTGGTTGCCGTCTACGACCACCCGACGATCGCGGAGCTCGCCGCGTGCATCGAACGGGCGAAGGGCGGTGGCGAGCTCGTGAACGACGGCGCGTGACGCCGCGGCGATAGCGCAGGCAGGAGAGATTCGAATGACACAGAGAGCGGCCAGACTGTCCAGTTTGATGGTGAGCCCCGCGCCATCCGAGGGGCTTCGAACGTCACGTGGAGCCCGGCTGCGCCTCGGCCCCGCGCGTGCTGCGATCAACGACCTCGACAGCCTTCCGTTCGTGGATCGATCGCTGATCGACATCCGGAAGTACGTGAAGTCGATCGGCGAGGCGATGGCCCACGGCGTGGTGCCCATGCTCGCGACCAGGGGCTGCCCGTACGCGTGCACGTATTGTCACCGGATCATGTCGAAGAAGCTGCACTATCGCTCGCCGCAGAACATCTTCGACGAGGTGCGGTACTACTACGATCTGGGCTTTCAGCGCTTTTCCTTCGTGGATGACATCTTCAACCTGCGCCGCGATGTCAGCGAGGGGTTCTACGAGCTGGTCATCCGCAACGGACTCGAGCTGCAGATCTTCTTCCCGAATGGTCTCCGTGGCGACATCCTGACCAAGGACCACATCGATCTGATGGCCGAGGCGGGCGTGGTCAACTTTGCGCTGGCGCTGGAGACGGCCTCGCCGCGCCTCCAGAAGGCCATCAAGAAGAACATGAACCTCGATCGGCTGCGGGAGAACATCGAGTACATCGTGGAAAAGTACTTCAAGACCATGATGCTCGACCTCTTCATCATGATGGGGTTCCCCAGCGAGACGGAGGAAGAGCTGGAGCTCACGTTCGAGTTCGTGAAGGGGATCCGATGGCTGCACTTCCCCGGCCTTTCGATGGTCCAGATCTACCCCGGCAGCGACATGGTCGACTTTGCTCTCGAGAACGGAGTCTCGCGGGAAGCGATCGAGCGGGCGCCGACGGTCGAACACCACGAGGCGCCCGAGACGCTGCCATGGAGCAAGGAGTTCGCCAGGGAGAAGCAGGTCGAGTTCTTCGTCGACTACTTCTTCAACCGGGAACGGCTGCTGTCGGTGCTTCCGATACAGATGAAGCACCTGCGAGAAGACGAGCTGGTACAGAAGTATAACAGCGTGCTGCCATACGACATCCGAAGCTTCGACGCACTGCTCGAGATCCTGCAGCTGACTCGGGAAGACCTCGCTGGCGTCGAGTTCACCCAGGGCTGGCAGCTGCCGGAGTCGGCCATCGAGGCGATTGCGAGCAGGCCGGCGCCGCCCACCCAACCCGACGGGCTGCGGATCCTGCTGCTGGACCTGTCCACGCGATTCCGTGCCGATCAGGGTGCGGTGTATGCCGTGCTGGAGCAGCCGCTGGGCATGTTGTACCTGCTCACGATGATCAACGAGAAAATGGGCGGACGGGTCGCCGGGCGTATTGCCAAGTCGGCGGTCGACTTCGATTCCTTCGCCGAGCTGGAGGCCCTCGTCGCCGAGTTTCGGCCCGATGTGATCGGGGCGAGGACGCTGTCATGCTACAAGGGCTTCTACCATGAGGTGCTCGGGCGCCTGAAATCCTGGTGCCCCGACGTGCCGATCATCGGCGGGGGGCCGTACATGAGCAGCGACTATGCGTGGGCGCTCGACGATCCCAACGTGGACGTGGGCGTGATCGGGGAGGGGGAATATGCGCTGGTCGAGCTGCTCGAGCTGATGCTGCAGAACGACAAGAAGCTGCCGCGGACGGAGGATCTCGTCACGATCGCGGGTGTCGTCGTGGCGGAGAGGTCATAGCTCGGCCGACCACCGTGTCTCCTCCGGTTCTGAAGCTTGCATGAGCCGCGCCGGCGACTGCTACGACAACGCTGTAGCCGAGAGCTTCTTCGCCACCCCACCCCTCGCGAGCTCTCGCCGTCGTGTCGATCGGTGAGGACATCGAAGGCTTCTACAACCCCCAACGAAGGCATTCCCACCTGGGCTACGTGAGCTCGAAGGAGTTCGCGTTGAGGAGACAGGTCGCGGCGATGGCAGCGTAATCAGAATGTCCACGCGAGCGGGGGAGGTTCACCTAGCGGCGCCACCCTGGCGGCAGAAAGTCGGGGACTACGACGCCGCGCGGCCGGTCAGAGGTGGCGCGGAGCACCAGCCTTGCGACCGCGAGGTCGAGGATCCCGAGCCCGAACGGGCTGAAGAACACAGGCCGGTCGCCTGTTCGAGCCGGCTCGGCGCCCGCGAGCACTTGGGCGAGCGTGCAGCGCACGAACCGCCGGTGCCCGACCGCGAGCTCCGCGAGGTGGAGCGAGGTGCGCTCGCGGACGACGTGGTCAATGTCGTCAACAACGTTGTCGGCCGCGAGGATTACCTCCGGAGCGAAGTCCCGGAGCGAGACATTGAGCACCGTCGCATCCGGACCGAACGCTGCGGGATCGGCCACGTGCGGCGCCGCCGCCGTGGTGGCGAACGCGAGTAGCCGACACGCCGAGAGCGCCTCCCCGAGCGGCGCGATGCTCACCGCGATATCAGGCGACAGCTCCTCGCGCACACGCGCCGCGAACTTTCGGGCATGCTCTGGCTGCGTATCCACCGCGACGACCTCCGCGAGGCGCGGAAAGACGACCCGAAGATACCGCAGGATCTCGAAGCCGATCGGACCGCACCCCACGACGCCGACGCACTCGACGTCCGGGTTACCGTGCAGCGCTCGCGCCGCGAGAGCTGTGCTCGCGGCCGTGCGCTGCATGCTCACGATGGATCCCTCCATCACGACCTCGGGGAAGCCGGTCGTGGGGGAGTTGAGCACCATAACAGCGGACGCGCGGTCCTGGCCGCGAGCGACGTTGCCAGGGAACGACGCGATCCACTTGACGCCGGCGACCGGCTCCGCGCCACCGAGGTAGGCCGGCAGCGCGATAATCCTGTCCGGTTTGTCCGGCGAAAACCGCAGGAACAACGAGTGGGGTAGGGCCGTGTCGCCGAGGTCATGCGTGAGGTAGGCGTCGCGCACGGCGTCCATCACGTCGCGCTCGCGCCCATCCAGGGCAGCAGAGACATCACGGGCGGTCACGACGCGGAGGTCACCGGGCATCGTAGCTCCTGCATCCGCGCCTGGATTTCATCGAGCGGGCCGATGTGGCGCGCGACCCAGGCGTCGTCGAAGATGGTGTCGAGGTAGCGCTCGCCGCGGTCCGGCAGCAGGAGCGCGCATGTGGTGTCGGCGGGCGGCGTTCGCGAGAGACGCAGCGCGGCGACGAGCGTACCGCCCGAGGAGCCGCCCGCCAGGATGGCCTCGTGCTTCGCGAGCAGCCGGCAGCCGACGACGCAATCGGTGTTCGAGACGTGCAAGACCTCATCCACCAACGACGGATCGATCTGGGATGACCGCCGCGCCGAGCCGAGCCCCGGGATCAGCCGCCGCGCCGGTGCGCTGCCGAAGATCGCGCTGCCGTGCAGGTCGACGGCGATGATCCGCGTCGACGCGCCCACCTCGCGGAAGTAGCTGACCATCCCGGCGAGCATCCCGCACGTGCTCACTGGGCAGATGACGTAGTCGGGCGCGCGCCCCAGGGCAGCGACCAGCTCCGGCGCGGTCTGCGCCCGGTGCGCTCTGGCGTTCGCAGCGTTGACGTATTGGTTGGGCCACCACGCCCGCGGCGTCGCCGCCACGAGGTCGCGCACGCGCGAGAGGCGCGCCTCGAGCAGGTCACCGTGCGGCGCGGCCTCCTCGACGACGACCAGCGCGGCGCCGTACGCGCGCATCGTTCGCGCGGTCTGCGTGGTGGTGTGCACGTCGATCACGCAGATGAACTCCAGGCCCAGGTACGCGCACGCCTGCGCCAGCCCGATCCCCATGTTGCCCGAGCTCGACTCGATCACGACCGTGTCGGGGTGAACCTCGCCCGCCGCGATGCCGGCCTCGAGCATCGCCAGCGCGGGCCGGTCCTTGGCGCTCCCGCCGGGGTTGAGGAACTCGAGCTTGGCGTGAAGCGCCACGCCGGGCGGCGACAGCCGACGCAGCGAGATCAGCGGAGTCCGCCCGATCGTACTCAGCACACCGTCAGGGGCCATCCTCTCGCCGAACTCCCGGAGGTCGATGATACCCGCCCTAGAGACCAAATCAAAGTTTCTGAACGTGCCCGTCCGGCGTTCTGGTCAGGCTTCGGCGTAGGCCGCGGCCGTGGCCTCGAGCTGCCGCACCCAGCGCGCGACGGACTCGCGCTCATCGGCGTGCGCGCGCCACCCCTCGCGCCACGAGTGGGCCGCCGGACTTGAGCGCGAGGTTCACGAGCAGCCGATACGGATGCACGTTCCTCTCTTCGACAGCCGAAGTGTCGATGTGCGCGAGGGGCTCCTTTCGGAGCTCCGGAGGCCACGACGGCTCGTCTTCCTGGTGCTGAAACATCACGGACGCGTGGGCGAGCTCGCGGAGCGAGGCGTCGGCCCTCGCACGGGATGATCATCGCGCGGATGGTCGGGTGCTGCTCGACGACGCGGGCGAGGCCGTCCAGAGCGCAGGCAGGTCGGGCGGCTCGCCGTGGCCGTCGACCTGCGGGACGCCGAGGACGAGCTTCGCATTCGGAAGCATCCGAGCGAGGCGGCCGACGAGGTAGCGTACCAGCCGCATGTTCCAGACGGAGCAGTTGAACGCGTAGATCGCGGCATTCTCGGCCAAGAGGCGCGAGAGCAGCTCGTCGCGTGGCGTGCGGAGCCCCTCGACGAGCTGCTCGAACTCGCAGCACCGGGCGACCTCCGGCTCGCGGCAGGCATAGGCTCGCAGGTAGCCAGAGACCAAGGGAAGGACGTCCCGGTTGACGTCGAGCTCGACGAACAGGACCTTCTTCTTGGCCATGACGGTGCTCTCCACGATTCCCTGGCCTCGGTGCCGATCACCAGCCGCGCTTCAGCGCGCTCGTCGACGAGCGCCGCTCGTAGGCGCGTCGCAACCGAACGAGATCCATCGCATGCAGGCGCGTGCGCGGACACGAAATGGGGACTGGGCACCGGAATCGATTCGGTGTAGGGTTGTTTGGCGTTGCGAACCCAACCGTACCGGAGAGGCTCCGCCGGCGGGCCACAGATCTGATGTATGAACCCCTGGCGTAGTCTCAAGGGGCTGCCAGCCTCGCTGTTCGTGCTCGCGTTGGCTGCCTTCGTCAACCGCGCGGGCTCGACGGTGATGCCGTTCCTGGTGCTGTACCTCACGAGCAGTCTGGGGGTCACGGCAGAGATGGCGGGTGGAATCCTCGCGACCTACGGGGCCACCGCGCTGGTGGCCTCGCCGCTGGGCGGGCGGCTCTGTGATCGCTTCGGGGCACGGCAGGTGCTGGTCGGCTCGCTGGTGCTCTCGGGCGTGGTGATGCTGCTCTATCCGCTGGCGCACACGGTGCCTGTGCTGCTGGTGGCGACAGTGCTGCTGTCGCTGGTGGTGACATCATTTCGGCCAGCCAGCATGGCGCTGGTCGGGCAGCTGGCGCCGGAAGACAAGCGCAAGCAAGCATTCGCGCTGCAGCGGCTGGCGGTCCACCTGGGCTTCAGCATCGGGCCGGCGCTGGGGGGTCTTCTGGCCGCGCACTGGTTCGCGGGGATCTTCATCGTCGATGGGGTGACCTCGCTGTTGTCCGCAGCGCTGGTGGTGGCGTTCCTGCCGGCCGCGCTCACCGGCGCCGCCGGGAAGCCGCAGCTCGCCGTGAAGCCGTCGGAGCCGGTCCAGGAGGCCGAGACGAGCGGAGGCGAGCCGAAGGCCGACGAGGCCCCGGAGCGGCGGGCGTACGGCGATCCGGAGTTCTTGCGCTTCTGCATGGGGCTCTTGTGCATCGCGCTCGTGATGTTCCAGATGGACGCTGCGCTGCCGATCTTCGTGACGCGCGAGCTGGGCTTGGGCGCGAACATGTTCGGCCTGCTGTTCACCATCAACACGGTGATCATCATCGTCGTCGAAGTGCCGCTCAACGTCTGGCTGGAGCGCTGGTCTCATCGCCGTGCCATGGTGAGCGGAGCCTTGCTCACCACGCTCGGGTTCGCCGCGACGGGGCTGGCAACCGGCTTCGGGGGAATCGCCGCCTGCGTGGCGGTGTGGACCGTCGGGGAGATGATCCTGTTTCCTTCCAGCTCCGCATACGCCTCGCAGAGGGCGCCAGCAACGCGCGCCGGCGAGTACATGGGGCTCTACACGATGGCCTTCAGCGTCGCGTTCATGATCGCGCCATGGGGCGGTGTGGCGATCTTGGATCGCCTGGGAAGCGACGTGCTGTGGCTCTGCACGCTGGTCATCGGGCTGCTCGGCACCCTGTTGTTCGCGACGGTGCCTCCGCCCGAGCCCGAACCCCGGCGGTGAGCGGCCGTGTTGCCCGCCCAACGGAACATTGGTACAGTTCGGCACCTGCGTGGGCCAGTGGGAGCGAGAGCCCAGCGGTCGCGCGTACCCTTTACATATTCACTGTACGTTCCCCCATGACATACCTGCCCGAGAACCTGTCGACGTTGGTCGACGTGCTGCGCTGGCGTGCCGACCACCAGCCGGATCGGACGGCGTTCACATTCCTCGTGGACGGTGGGGGGTACGAAGCACACCTGAGCTACGAGCAGCTGGATGCTCGATCGCGATCGATCGCAGCCAGCCTGCAGGCATTACATGCCGAGGGTGAACGTGCGCTCTTGCTGTTTCCGCCCGGGCTCGATTTCATCTGCGCCTTCTTCGGCGCGCTCTATGCAGGCGTCATTGCAGTTCCCTGTCAACCCCCGCGACCGGGGGGGGCGATCCGCCCGTTCCAGGCCATCCTGAGCGACACGGGGGCGAGATACGTGCTCGGGACGTCGGAGCTGTCGGCGCGCTCGATCCGGGCGCTCGAGGGCACGATCGCCGACACGCACCTCCGGTGGCTCGCCACCGACGACCGCGCCCGGCTCGCGGATCCCGACGACTGGGCGCGCCCGGACATTCGTGGCGAGACCCTCGCCTTCCTCCAGCACACGTCGGGTTCGGTGAGCCGGCCCAGGGGCGTGCAGGTCAGCCATCGCAACCTGCTCTCCAACGAGAGGATGATCGCCACGGCCTTCGAGCACGACGAAGACTCGACCGTCGTCGGTTGGCTGCCGATATACCATGACATGGGCCTCATCGGTAACGTGCTGCAGCCGGTCTACGTCGGCTCGCGCTGCATCCTCATGCCCCCGGCGTCCTTCCTGCAACGTCCAATGAGCTGGTTGCAGGCCATCTCGCGCTATCGAGCGCGGACCAGCGGCGGCCCCAATTTTGCGTACGATCTATGTGTGGACAAGATGGTCCCGGATCAATGCGTCGAGCTGGATCTGAGCTGCTGGACCCTCGCATTCAACGGGTCCGAGCCCGTGCATGCCCAGACGCTGGATCGGTTCTGCACGGCGTTCGCCGGGCACGGGTTCCGCCGTCAGGCCTTCTACCCTTGTTACGGCCTTGCCGAGGCCACCTTGCTGGTCACCGGAGGCCGGAGGTCGACACCGCCCGTCTCGCTCCACGTCGACAAGGAGCTCCTCTCGTCGGGCCGCGCGACGTCGCGACCGCCGGACGACGCGAAGGCCGTCCCCGTGATCGGCTGCGGGCGAGACCTCCTCGACGAGACGGTGACCATCGTCGACCCGGAGACATCGCGGCCGTGCGCAGCCGACCAGGTCGGTGAAGTCTGGGTGGCCGGGAGCAACGTCTGCAGCGGGTACTGGAACAACCCCGAGCAAACCGCAGATGTGTTCGGCGCGCGAGTGACGGACGCGAGCGGCACCAGCGGGCCCTACTTGCGCACGGGCGATCTGGGGTTCCTGCACGAAGGCCAGCTGTTCATCGTCGGCCGGCGCAAGGACGTGATCATCATTCGTGGCCGGAACTACTGGCCGCAGGACCTCGAGCGAACCGCCACCCGCTGTCATCCGTCCCTCCGCGCCGGCCGTGGGGCGGCGTTTTCGATCGAGGAGGGGACGCAGGAGCGTCTCGTGCTCGTCCTCGAGCTCGCACGCCGCCGGCGCTCGGCGCCGGCCGTCGAGGAGGAGCTATTCCAGACGATCCGGGCGGCGATCTCGCTCGAGCACGAGCTGCAGGTCCACACGGTGGTGTTGGTCGACGCTGGCACGATCCCGATCACCAGCAGCGGCAAGGTGCGACGCCGACTCTGCAAGCAGATGCTGTCGAACGGCGAGCTGAGCGTCGCCGGCAGGGATCTGGCGACGCCCCAGGGCGTGGAGCGACCTGCGGCGAGACTGACCCGCGAAGCGCTCATCGCGACGGAGAGCAGTCGGCGGCTTGCGCTCCTCGAGTCGTACCTGGTCGCGTCCGTCACGGATTTGCTCCACCGGCCGCTGGCTCGGGTCCCCGTCGACGCATCCCTGGCCGCGCTGGGGCTCGATTCGCTCTCCGTGATGGAGCTGGGACATCGCCTCCAGGTCGACCTGGGCGTCACCCTGGCGATCTCGTGCTTGTACGAGACGAGCGGGCTGTCGGCGATCGCACGGGTCGTTCTGGAGCGGATTGCCGCCACGCCGTCCCGTTCGAACGACGCGGCCTCGAGCGGCGACGGCCACGACGTCGACGCACCGATGTCGCATGGCCAGAGGGCGCTTTGGTTCCTGCAGCGTCTGGCTCCCCACGGCACTGCGTACAACATCACCGTCGCCGCCGCGATCCGCGGCGAGCTGGACGCCGAGTGGCTCCGAAGGGCATTCCAGCAGCTCGTCGATCGTCATGCATCGCTCCGCTCGACGTTCGACTCCGAGCGAGGTGAGCCCGTCTGCACGATCCACGAGACGCAAGAAGTGTGCTTCATCCATCGAGCCGGCTTCGAAGGTGGCCAGGAGCTGACAGAAGCACAGATGGTGGAAGGGGCGCGGCACGCCTTCGACCTGCAGAAGGGGCCGCTGCTGCGCGTCACGGTCTTCACGAAGTCCCCGCGGAGCCACGTGCTGGTGCTGACGGCCCACCACTTGATTGCGGACTTCTGGTCCTTGGCGCGGCTGCTGCGCGAGCTGAACGTGATCCACGCCGCGGAGGCGTCCGGAGCGCCCGCATCGCTGCCTTCCCCGACGACGACCCATGCGGACCACGTCGCCCGCCAGCGTCGACTCCTCAAGGGCGAGCGTGGCGAGCAGCTCGAGCGGTTCTGGCGTGCCCAGCTCGCGGGGCAGCAGTTCGATTTGAGCCTCCCCCTGGACCGCCCACGAACGAGCCAGCCGCCGCGCGTGGAGGCGCAGCTCTTCGAGCTCTCGCCTCGCACCACCGCGCAGCTCGGGCGCCTGGCGCAGCGTCACGATGCCAGCCTGTACACGGTGCTGCTCGCGGCCTGGCAAGTGCTGCTGTTTCGCATCTGCCGTCAGGAGCGCTTCACCATCGGCTCGTTGACGTCGGGACGACACGCCGGTGAGCTCGCGGACGTCATCGGCTACTTCGTCAATCCCGTCGTGCTTCCCTCCGATGTGAGCGGCGACCCCAGCATCGACGAGCTCGTCGCTGCGGCAAGGAAGACGGTCGTATCCGTGCTGGCCCACAGCGAGTATCCGTTTCCGCGGCTGGTCGAGGAGCTCGGTCCCGCGCGCAACTACGGGCGGGCGCCGCTCTTTCGCACGATGCTCAACTGGCAGCAGTCACCTCTCCGCGCGCATCCGGGGCTGACGGCCCTGGCGCTGGGCTGTCGGGGCGGAGAGATCGAGCTCGGGCCGCTGACGCTGGAGTCCCTTCCCGTGCGGCGCGAGCGCATCGACGTCGACCTGGAGATGGAGCTCGGCGAGATCGGCGGGCGGTTGCAAGGGCTCCTGGTGTACGACGCGAACCTCTTCGACGCTTCGAGCATCGACTGGATGGTCGGCTACTTCAGCGAGCTCACGAGCCACATGGCCGAGGAGCCACGGCAGCGGATCTCTTCGCTGCCGGTCGTCTCACGCCCCGCGACGCGCAGGACGTCGCCTCCCGAGCGACGGGCCGGCCCCTGCGAGCGAACGCTGAACGATCTGCTTCGGCAGCAAGTGGAGCGTACGCCCGACAAGATCGCGCTGGTCGGCGGCGACACCTACTCGAGCTACTCCGCTCTGGCTCGGCAGGTCGAGCGAGTGGCCAACTCGATCGCGGAGCTCCGCGCCAGGAGCTCGCGATCCGCCGCCGAGGCCCCGGCCAGCGAGGAACCGGGAGGCCGCGAGCTCGGGCGCCTCCCGCTGGTCGCCCTCCTGCTCCAGCGGAGCCCGCATTTCGTGGTGAGCGCGTTCGGGGTCCTCGAGTCCGGCAACGGATTCGTTCCCCTGGACTCCCGGGACCCCGTCGAGCGACTGCAATTCATGCTGGCGGACTGCGGGATCGATGTCCTCGTCACCGAGCAGGCTCTGCTGGGTAAGGCGATCGAGCTGTGTCGCGGGTGCCCCGGCGTTCGCGACGTCATCGTGCTGGACGTGGCAGCGGGCCCGGTCGAGACCGGCGCGGAGGTGCGCGTCCACGGGCTCGACGAGATTGCACGCTGCACGACCGCGTCGACCCGGACGGCGACCGTCGCCGAGCAGGTTGCGTATGTGGTCTACACGTCGGGGACGACCACGGGCGTTCCGAAGGGGGTGCCGATCACGCATGCCAATCTCGTTCCGCTGGTCGAGTGGCACCGCGACCACCTCTCGTCGAACGAGAGCGCACGGACGATGCAGACGCTCTCGGTCTCGTTCGACGTCGGGCTATGGGAGGTCCTGGGGACGGTCTTGTCCGGCGGGACGCTCTACCTCGAGGAGGAGCTGGTCCGGCTCGGCCGGCATCGCTACATCGACTACGTAAACCGGCACGGGATCAACACGATCAACGCCACTCCGACGTTCATCCGGGAGCTGCTCGACGGCGATTGCCTGACCTCGGTCGGTGTCATCATGCTGATCGGCGAGACGCTGGAGAAGGAGCTGCTCGCCCGCATCTTCGAGCGCGTGCCCGGCGACTGCCGCGTGATCAATGCGTACGGGCCGACAGAGGCGACCGTCTTCGCCACCATGCAGCCCACGGATCGCGCGTCGAGCGGCCGTTTCTCGCACAGCAACAGCGTTCCCATCGGAACCGTCACCGCGGACAGCACGGTGTATCTGCTCGATGCCGCGGCAGAGGCGGCTCCGCCGGGCGTTCCCGGCGAGATCTACATCGGCGGGCCCGGCATCGCCCTCGGCTATCTGAATCGGCCGGAGCTGACGGCGGCGCGTTTCCTCCCCGACCACTCGGGTACCAAGCCCGGGGCGCGGCTCTACCGGACCGGAGACATGGCCATCGGCCTGGCCGACGGCACCATCGAGTTCCTCGGCCGGATCGACCTGCAGGTGAAGATTCGAGGCTTTCGCGTCGAGCCCCAGGAGGTGGAGGCGGCGCTCAAGCAGCACCCCGCCGTGTTCGAAGCGGCCGTGCTGCCGATGGATGGGCCTGGCGGAGACAAGCAGCTCTGGGCGTACATCGTGGCGCGGCCGGGGCATCGGGTCGTGGCCGGCGAGCTGCTCCAGTTCGCGCGCCGACGGGTCCCCGACTACATGATCCCGGCCGTCTTGAGCCTGGTGGATAGCTTGCCGCGCACGAGCAGCGGAAAGCTCGACCGTCGCGCCATCGAGCAGTTCACGGGGACTCGCCTGGAGGCGCTCGGCTCCTCCGAGCCGCCGCGAACGGACCTGGAGAAGCTGGTGGCCGACGCCTGGCGGGAGGAGCTGGAGGTCGACCGAATCGGGCTGGATGACAACTTCTTCGATCTGGGCGGCCATTCGCTCATGGCGTCGAGGGTGCATGCCCGCCTGGTGGAGCACCGGGGACAGGACTTTCCGCTGGCCATCCTGTTCGAGTACACGGACACGCGATCGCTGGCCGCCTATTTGAGCCGCGCGGCCGTCGAGGCGACGTCGTACGACGAGGCACTCGACGCACCGTCGGGCTCCGCGGCCGGTTTGAGGGGGAAACGCTAGTGGCAACGGGCATGACCAACGTCCTCTCGTACAGCCAGGAGCGGTTCTGGTTCCTGCATCGGCTCGATCCCGGCTGCGCCTACTATCACGAGTGCGCCCCCGTGCGCGTTCGAGGTCTGCTGAACCCGCGGCTCCTGGAGTCGAGCCTGGCGGAGGTCATCCGTCGCCACCATGTGCTCCGCAGCCGGTTCGAATTCCGCGAGGGGCGCCCGACGCAGCATGTGAGCTCGCGTGTCGAGTTCGTCTGTCCGCTGATCGATCTCAGCCACCTTCCCGCCGGAGAGCGAGACCAGGTCTTGCGGGAGCTGGCTCTGAAGGGCGCACAGCGACCGTTCGACCTGGAAGCCGATCTCCCGATGCGAGCGACGCTGCTGCGCTGCAACGAGCGCGAGCATGTCTTGCTGCTCATCCTGCATCACATCGTCTCCGATACCTGGTCGCTGGGGGTGATCCTCACCGAAGCCGACGCCTTGTACCGCGCGTGGCGCCAGGGCGCTCCGTCCTCACTGCCGGAGCTGACCCTTCAGTATGCGGAGGTCGCCGAGCGGGAGCGACAGCGCGTCGAGCAGCTCGAGAAGGAGCGCGCCTTCTGGCAAGCGCAGCTCGCCGGCGTTCCCACGTCGCTCGGGTTGCCCACCGACCGTCCGCGACCACGGATCCCCAGCGTTCGTGGCGCGCGGGAAGAGTTTGGCCTCTCCGGTCCGCTGAGCACGCGGGTCCGGTCGTTGGCTCGCCACCAGGGCGCCACCCTGTTCATGACGCTGCTGACCGCCTTCGAGGTCCTGCTCCACCGCCATAGCGGCGCAACGGACGTGGTCGTCGGCTCACCCCTCGCGAATCGAAGGCACCTGAAGACCGATGCGATGGTCGGACCGTTCGTCAACGTCCTCCTGCTGCGGTCGGACCTGTCGGGCGACCCGAGCTTTCGCGAGCTGATGGCGAGGGTGAAGGCCACGTGTGTGGCTGCCTACAGCCACCAGGACCTGCCGCTTCAGCTCGTCATTCGACAGACACCGGAGCTCCACGGCACGCAGGCGCATCCGTTTCAGGTCATGTTCGTCGTGCAGAACGCAAAGTTGCCCGAGCTGCGTCTGGGTGGCCTGGAATTGCGGGTCATGGATCTGGACAAGCGGAGCGCGGTCTTCGACCTGGACATGCAAGTGTGGGACGGGACGTCTCATCTTTACGGCTGGCTTCACTACCGGACGGAGCTGTTCGATGCCACCACCATTCGCCGACTGCTGAGCAGCTTCGAGACGTTGTTGCAGGGCGCCGTGGACGACCCGGATTGCCCGATCTCCCGGCTGCCGCTCCTGTCTTCGGAGCAGCTACACCGGCAGCGGTTCCAGTGGAACGACACGCGCATCGAGTCACCGGAGAGCCGATGCCTCCATGAGCGGATCGAGGAGCAGGCTCGAGCGACACCCGATGCCGTGGCGGTCGTCTTCGAGGACGAGGTCGTCACCTACCGGGAATTGAACCGCCGGGCCAACCGGCTGGCGCGCCACCTCCGCTCGCTCGGCGTGGGACCGGATGTGATCGTGGGCGTGTGCATGGATCGCTCGGTCGAGCTCGTGGTCGCCTTGCTGGGGATCCTCAAGGCCGGCGGCGCCTACCTTCCCCTGGACCCGTCATACCCGGCCGAGCGCCTTGCTTTCATGGTGGAGGATGCCCGGCCGAGCTGCGTCCTGGCGGATCGTCCCCGCGGCGATGTGCGGTTCGAAGTGACCGTCGTCGACGATCGGGCGCTCGCGGGCTGGGATGATGCCGATCCGTGTAGCGGCGCGAGCGCTTGGAACCTGGCCTACGTCCTCTACACCTCGGGGTCCACCGGCATCCCCAAGGGAGTGGCCGTGGCCCATCGAGCGATTGCCAACCGTCTGACGTGGATGCAGCGAGCGCATTGCTTGAGCGTGAGCGATCGCGTGCTGCAGAAGTCACCGTTCACTTTCGATGTCTCCGTATGGGAGCTGTTCTGGCCGCTCCTGGCCGGTGCGACGCTCGTGATGGCCAGACCCGGTGGGCATCGAGACGGTGGCTACCTCGTCGACGCCATTCGACGGCACCAGGTCACCACCCTGCACTTCGTTCCCTCCATGCTGGCCGCATTCCTCCAGACACGGCACGTGGAGGCATGCCGCACGCTGCGGCGCGTGTTTTGCAGTGGCGAGGCCTTGTCGGCGGAGCTCGCGCACGAATTCTCCGCTCGTCTCGAGGTTCCTCTGCACAACCTCTACGGTCCGACCGAGGCGGCGGTCGACGTGACCGCGTGGTCGTGCGGGAGCGACGACGCCGTCGTCCCGATTGGGCGCCCGATCGACAACACGCAGGTCTATGTCCTCGACGAGCACCTGCAGCTCGTGCCGGTCGGGTTGCGCGGCGAGCTCTACATCGGTGGGGTCCAGCTGGCTCGCGGATATCTCCGGCGTCCGGATCTGACGGCGGAGCGATTCGTTCCCGATCTGCTCGGCGATGGGCCCGGCGAACGCCTGTACCGTACCGGCGATGCCGTGAGCTACGCCGCCGACGGCAACATCGTGTTCATCGGGCGGCTCGATCGTCAGGTCAAGTGGAATGGCGTTCGCGTCGAGCTGGGTGAGATCGAAGCCGAGCTGGAGCGTCACCCGTCGGTCCAGCGGGCGATCGTGGAGATCCGGCCCGGTGCGCGGCAGACCCTCCAGCTCGTTGCCTATGTGCTGCAGCAAGCCGGGCCGGCGCTGCACCCCGGCGAGCTGAAGCGGTTCCTCAGGCTCCGCTTGCCCGAGGTGCTGCTCCCGACGACGATCGCCGTCCTCGATCAATTCCCGCTCCTCCCCAGCGGAAAGGTGGATCGAGCGGCGCTGGCGCAGGCGCTCGGGAGCCTCGACGACGGCGGCGAGGGGGGAGCTGCGAAGCACGTCTCACCCGCGACGGAGCTGCAGCGTCGCATCCTGGAGGTCTGGCGAGAGCTGTTTGGCACGAGCCAGATCGGGATCGACGACAACTTCTTCGCCCTGGGCGGGCACTCCATGTTGGCGGTACAGTTCGTCAACAAGATGTACAAGGAGTACGGCATCGACATCTCCGTGAGCTTGCTGTTCGAGGTGCCCACGATTGCCGGTCTGTCGGAGGCCGTGGAGACGGCCCTGTGGGCGGCCGGCAGCCAGCGGTCGGAGGCGAGCGATGGTGACGAGCACTCTGTCGAATATGAGATCTGACGAGCCCGAGCGATCAACAGCGCGGCGACAGGAGGATTCAGCCATAGCGAACGAACAACAAGACGCTGTCTCGGTTGCCGGGTCGGACGGACCCTGCCTTGCGGCGCAAGAGCGGTACTGGCAGCGAAGGCTGGCCGGCGACGTGCCCATCTTGGACGCCTGCCTGGACGGCATCCGACCGCCCACGAAGGCATACCACCGCGAGGAGCTGAGCATTTGCTTCTCCGAGAGCACGACCGAGCGCATTCACGAGCTCTGCCGGCAGCGGGGGTGCAGCCTGCTGGTCTTGCTGCTGGTGGGGGCGAAGGCCGTATGGGTGCGTCACGGTGCCGAGGAGAGCCTCGTGATCGGATCGGCGACCGTCTCGAGCAGGAGCGGCTCCTCGGGGGAAGAAGGGCCCAGCTATACGAACATCGTCCCCCTGTGCACCGACCTGTCCGGCAATCCGACGGTCGCGGAGTGCCTCGAGCGGGCAGCCACGGCCGTGCGCGAGGCGCGGCAGAACAGCGGCTTCCCGTTCGCGCGGATGATTCCGCTGAGCGGGTACGACCTGGCCTCGCCTCGATCACCGATCTTTCAGACCATGCTCCTGGCGTTCGAGCTCTCGGAGCGCTGGACGTCGGCGGACACGGCTCCCCGGCGGGAGGAGATCGCCGAGCACACGGCGGCCTGCGACGCCGTGCTTGTGGCTTCGCACAGCGATCGCCGGCTCACGATAAGCTGCGAGTACGACTCGGAGCTCTTCCGTGAAGATACGATCCGCCGCTACCTCTCGCATCTGCGGATCGTGGTCGAGGGGATGCTCGAGTCGCAAGAGCGCCGCCTGCTCGATCTGCCGATGCTCGATCACGAGGAGGAAGCGCTGGTCCTGCTCGGCTGGAATCAAACGCAGGTGCCCGCGCCCCTCGATCGGACGTTCGTGGAGCTGTTTCAGGAGCGCGTGGCCGAGCACCCTGACGCGATCTGTGCGCAGATGGGGGAAGAGCAGCTCACGTACGACCAGCTGAACCGCTCCGCCAACCGAGTCGCGCACGCGCTGCGCGCGGTGGGCGTGGGGCCCGAGCAGCTCGTCGCGGTGCTTGACGAGCGAGGCCTGAACCTGCTGGTCGTGATCTTGGGGGTCTGGAAGGCCGGCGCGGCCTATGTGCCCCTCGATCCACGTCACCCGTCGAAGCGGCTCGCGGCGATCCTGGAAGGAAGTCGGGCTTCGGTCGCAGTGACCGGCCGGACGCTGGCGCCCTTGCTGCACGAAGCGGGGTCCCAGCTGAGCCGTGAGGCCCGGCCGCGGGTGTTGGTCGCAGAGGAGGTGCTGCGCGGGTCGACGATGGCGGACAATCTCGACGTCGTGGCCGAGCCGGGCTGCCTGGCCTACACCATCTTCACCTCGGGTTCGACGGGCACCCCGAAGGGCGCCATGGTCGAGCAGCGGGGGATGATCAATCACCTCTACGCCAAGATCCGGGAGCTCGAGCTCGGGCCGCGCGACATCGTCGCCGAGACGGCCTCCCAGTGCTTCGACATCTCGGTGTGGCAGTTCATGGCGCCGCTATTGTCGGGAGGCCGGGTTCACGTGGTGGAGGATGCCGTGGCCTACGATCCCATGAGGCTCCTGGAGATCGTCGCGCGCTACCGGATCACCGTGCTGCAGACGGTGCCTTCGTTCTTGCACGTCGTGCTCGGCGAGCCGTGCGCGAGGGCGCTGCCCCTCGGCCACTTGCGATGGCTCATCTCCACCGGTGAAGCGCTGCCACCCGAGCTCTGCGAGCGCTGGTTCCATCGGTACGCCGAGATCCCGCTCCTCAATGCCTACGGTCCCACGGAGTGCTCCGACGACGTGACGCACCACGTGCTCGACGGGCGCGTCCAGGGTGCTTCGGTACCCATCGGACGCCCGCTCGCGAACACGCAGATCTACGTGGTCGACGAGCAGCTCCGGCCTCAACCGGTCGGCGTGCGGGGCGAGCTCCTGGTGGGGGGAGTGGGCGTGGGGCGCGGTTATTGCGGAAGCCCCGACCTGACGGCGGAGGCGTTCGTTCCGAGCCCGTTCTCCGAGCACGCAGGGGCGCGGCTCTACCGAACGCGAGACTCGGCGAGGTGGGCCAGCAACGGTCAGCTCGAATACCTCGGCCGCCTGGACCATCAGCTGAAGGTGCGAGGCTTCCGCATCGAGCCTCGGGAGATCGAGGTCGTCCTCCGTCACTTCGCCGAGGTCCAGGACGCGGTCGTGATGCCTCGCGACGAAGGCGACGGGAACGTGACGCTGATCGCGTATCTGGTCTCGTCGAGACCGCCCCGCATCGCGGACCTCGACGGGTTCGTGCGCGCCCGGCTCCCGGTGTACATGCTGCCTGCGGCCTATGTCGTTCTCGATCGCTTCCCCCGGACCACCAACGGCAAGATCGACCGCCGGGCCCTGCCTGCACCCACGCCTGGAGATCGCCCCACGAGCGACGACTACGAGGCGCCACGCGGCGCGACGGAGGCGGCGCTGGTCGAGAAGTGGGCCGAGCTGTTCGACCTCGAGCGCGTGGGACGGCACGACAACTTCCTCGATCTGGGCGGCCACTCCCTGCTGGCGACGCAGCTCGTCTCCTGGATCTACGAGGTATTCCAGCTCAAGCTGTCGCTGCGCGACGTGTTCGAGGCTCCCTCCGTCGAGCGCCTGGCGGAGCGCATCGATGCGCTCCGTGGAGCTGTCGAGCCGGCCCCCTCGCCCGGCGGAGTCGATGAAGAAGAGATCGTTCTCTGAGTGAGGTAGCTGCATGAGACCCGTTTTCGAGCTGTTGGCGCAGTTGCGGCAGTTGGGGATCAGGATCCGTGTCGAGGGCGATCGGCTGCGGGTGAATGCGCCTGTTGGCGCGCTGACGCCGGAGCTGAAGTCGCAGATCGAGGCGATGAAGCCGCAGCTGCTGGCATTCCTTCGCGACGCGGAGCAGCGCCATGCTCGCGAGCCGGACCGGATCCAGCCCGCCCGCAGCCAGGGGAGAGTCCCGCTGTCCTTCGCGCAGCAGCGTCTGTGGGCGATGGACCGGCTGGGGTCGAAGAGCATGGCGTACGTCACCCAGGTGCCGGTGCGCATCGAGGGGGTGCTCGGCTCGGAGGCGTGGCGTCAGAGCCTGGCCGAGTTCATCCGCCGGCACGACATCCTTCGCTCGACGATCGACGAGGTGGACGGCGAGCCGTGCCAGGGCGTCCGTTATCCACGGCTGGAGGAGGTGCCGCTCGTCGACTTGCGCCATCTCTCGGAGCTGCACCGGACGGAGCTGGTTCAGCGGCTGATCGCGGACGATGCACGCTTTCCGTTCGATCTCACGCGTGGCCCCCTCGTTCGGCGCAAGCTGCTGTGGCTCGGGGAGCGCGAGCACGTGCTGCTGCTCATCTTCCACCACATCGTGGCCGATGGCTGGACGCTGGGAATCCTTGCCAAGGAGCTCTTTGCGCTCTACGAGGCCTATCGGCTCGGTGTACCGTCTCCGCTCCCCGACCTGCCGCTGCAGTTCGGCGACTACGTGGTCTGGCAGCGAGAGCGGCTGCAGGGGGAGCGCCTCGAAGAGCTGGTGTCGTACTGGAAGCGGCAGCTGTCCTCGCTTCCTCCGGTGCTCGATTTGCCCACGGATCGCCCGCGCCCGGTCGTGGAGTCGTTTCGCGGCGCCTCGAAGCCGTTCACCCTGCCCAAGGCGCTCGACGATGCGCTGAGCCGGCTGGCCAGCGCGGAGCGGGTGAGCCGCTTCATGGTCCTGCTGGCGGCGCTGAACGTTCTGCTGCACAGGTACACGAACCAGGAGGACATCGCGATCGGAACGGTCGTCGCCAATCGCAATCGGAGCGAGCTGGAGGACCTGGTCGGCTGCTTCATCAATACGCTGGTGCTGCGCGCCGATCTCGCGGGCGATCCCAGCTTTCGTGACCTGCTCCAACAGTGTCGCCGTGTCGCGCTGGACGCTTTCGACCACCAGGATCTGCCCTTCGACAAGCTGGTCGAGCACCTGCGGCCGGAGCGAAGCCTCAGCCACAGCCCCCTGTTCCAGGTGATGATGATGCTGCAGAACGCGCCGCTGCCCCAGCTGGACCGCACCGGGCTGCGCGTCAGCGCGCTGAACATCGATACCGGCATCGCGCCCTTCGATTTCTCGTTCGCGATATTCGACAGCAAGTCCGGCTGGTCGTTCCCGAGCGAGGGAGCGTCCGAGCACGAGGTATGGCTGGGCACTGCGATCTACAACACGGATCTGTTCGACTCGGCCACCATCGACCGGTTCCTGGCGCACTTTCGCCAGCTGCTGCAGTCGATCACCGAGACGCCGCACGAACGCATCAGCGCGCTCCGCCTGCTCACGCGCGAGGAGGAGGCGGTGTTCAATCGCGCGGCGGCGCCATCGATCGCCGTCCACCCCGGGACGCTCCACGAGCGGTTTCAGAGGCAGGCAGAGCGCACGCCGGACTCCGTGGCCGTCGTGTGCGAGGGGCATCAGCTCACGTACGGCGAGCTCGACCGCCGCTCGAACCAGCTGGCGCACTGCCTGCGAAGAAGAGGCATTGGCCCCGAGGTGCGCGTGGGCCTCTACGTGGAGCGCGGCGTCGAGATGATCGTGGGGGTGCTGGGGATCCTGAAGGCGGGTGGAGCCTATGTGCCGCTGGACCCCGCGCACTCGAGCGAGCGCACGGCGCGGATCATCCAGGAGACCCGCCTTGGGCTCGTGCTGACGCAACGCGCTCACGAGGGTACGTTGCGGGCGGAGGAGCCCGCCCCGGCGACGCTGCTCCTGGACGATGACTGGCCGACCATCGCGCGGGAGTCGACCGAGAGTCCGAGCACGGGCGTGAGCGACGACAACCTCGCGTACGTGATCTTCACGTCGGGCTCCACCGGGAAGCCCAAGGGGGTCCTGGTCTCCCACGCGAACGTGGTCCGCCTGTTCGAGGCGGCGGCCCCGTTGTTCGAGCCAGGCACGGAGGACGTCTGGACGCTGTTCCATTCCATCGCCTTCGACTTCTCTGTCTGGGAGATCTGGGGCGCGCTGCTGCACGGCGGCAGGCTGGTGGTCGTTCCCCACCTCTCGAGCCGCTCTCCGGAGGTGTTCCTGCAGCGATTGCGGGAGGAGCGGGTCACCGCCCTCAGCCAGACGCCCTCGGCCTTCATTCAGCTCGCGAACCAGGTGAAGGAGAGCCGCCCGAAGCTCGCGACGCGGTTCGTCGTGCTCGGCGGCGAGCGCCTCGATCCCTCGGAGCTGCGTCCGTGGTGCGAGACTTACGGGGACGAGCTCCCGCGACTCATCAACATGTACGGCATCACGGAGACGACCGTCCATGTCACCTATCGCCGCTTGAAGCGCGGCGAGCTGAGCGCGGGGCGAAGCCTGATCGGCGAGCCGCTGCCTGGTGCGAGCGTCCACGTGCTCGATCGGCGCGGACGGCCGGCTCCTGTCGGAGTCGCGGGCGACGTGTACGTGGGGGGCGGTGGTCTCGCCCGGGGGTATCTCGATCGGCCCGACCTCTCCGCCGACGCCTTCGTTCCGTGTCCCTTCCAGCGAGCTCCGGGCGCCCGGATGTACAGGTCTGGCGACGTTGCGCGCTGGTCGTCCAGCGGCGAGCTCGAGTATCTGGGGCGCAACGACGAGCAGGTCAAGATACGGGGGTTCCGCATCGAGCCCCAGGAAGTGTCGGCCGCGCTCTGCGAGCATCCCAGGGTTGCGAAAGCCGTGGTCGTCTGCCAGAGGGACGCACGGCACGAGCAACGCTTGGTGGCCTATTTCGTGGCCAGCGCCGGTGAGGTCCCGTCCACCGGCGAGCTCTCGCGCTTCTTGTCGATGAAGGTTCCGGAGTACATGGTCCCGTCCGCCTATGTGGCCCTGGAAGCGCTTCCCTTGACGGGCAACGGCAAGATCGACCGCCGTGCGCTTCCGGCGATGGAGCCCATCGCGGTTGACCCCGACCAGACGTACGAGCCGCCCCGAACGCCGCTGGAGACGTACTTGGCCGCCGCCGCTGCCGAGATCCTGGGGCTCGACCGGGTCGGCGTGACCGACGACTTCTTCAAACGAGGCGGTCACTCCTTGCTGGCCGCGAAGCTGATCACGAAGGTCCGTCAGCGCGGCATTCAGCTCTCCCTTCGAGTCCTGTTCAAGGATCCCACCGTGCGAGGGATGGCCCAAGCCGTCGAGCAGGACGCCCCCCGCAGCGTGAAGCCGGCGTCGATTCCACGGGTGTCACGGGAGGCCTACTCGGTCACCTTGCCACCCCGCAAGCTACGCGAGTGAGGGCTCCGTGCCGGCGCTCGGCTGCCCCATGGCACCCCGTCAGGCTTGGTCGCGCTCGTGCGAGCGAGCATCGACCTCCAGCGGGGCGTCGTCGTACCCGAAGGTCAGCAGCTGATCGAGGTACACGGGCAGGAACGCAGCGATCGAGCCTGCCGCTTCATATTGCTGCACGTGCCTACACTCGTGAGAGACCAGTCGGTTGGTGACGTGGCCGTTCATCAAGTAGATGCCGTACCCGAAGGTGATGCCGATCATCGTCGGCCCCAGCAGGCCGAGGTCCACCGCGGTCTCTCGCAGCTCGACGTCCGCGGGGGCCGGCACTCGATTCACCTCGCAGACTCGCACGAGCTCCGGCCGGGTGACTCCGACCGCGATCGCCAGCGGGAGTTGCTGCGGGCTCAACGGCGCACCCCTGGCGCAGATCTCCTGCGACTGGGCCTCGGCCCACGCGATGGCGCGAGGGAGCAGGCGCGAAAGCACGGGATGCTGCCGCACGCTCGACGCCCGCCTCGGGGGAACCGTCCTCATTCCACCCGCACGAGCTTGCCCCGGCCTGCCAGTGTCTCGAGCTCCAGGTCGGCGACGCAGCGGACCTTCACGTAGTTGAGCGTGAACACGCCCTCGAGATGAACGCCTCCGGTGCCCTTGTCGAAGTCGGCCCGACCGAGGTCGGAGGCGTCTCGGTCGACGCTGAATCCGAACAGCGTGCCACCCCGTGTGTCGGTGAACTTGACGTGTACGAAGCCACAACGGAGGGCCTCGTTGAGCTGCTCGACAGACCTCTCGGGCTGGAGCCACGCCTCGACGGGATGCTCCCCGTTGGACAGGAACTCGACCAGGTCGTCCTGAGGAGCTTTCGGCGTCTTGCTTGCCTCCTCGAGCCTCCGGGCCTCTGCTCGCTCCAGCTCCGGTCGTTGGGCCTCCAGCTCCGCCATCTTCTTGCGAAGGCTGAGCGGTCGCATGTCGGTCCATACCTCGCGGACGTACTCCAGACACTCCGACTTGAGGCCGCTCTTGCCGACGGCCTGCCAGCCGAGGGGGACGTCCCGGTGCTTCGGCCAGATCGAGTACTGCTCTTCTTGATTGACGACGACGTCGTAGATCGTCTTGTCGTCCTCTTGTTCAGGGTTCATTCGGATCAGCCGCTTCCGTCGGTTTCAATGCTCGATGGGCATCAAATCGAAGTCGTCCGGCACCTCGAAGCTCAAGATGTCACGGCAGAATGCCTGCCATTGTGGTGACACGTCACTCATGACGACATCTTCACCGTGGAACATCGAGCGCGTGACCGTGAGGTCCTGGTGGACGAAGACCACGGTGTCGTCCTCACCAGGGGGTCCGTTCTCGGTCCAGCCCGGGAACTCGCGCAGGGCACGAAGGTGATAGGCCCTGCAATAGGGCTTGGGGGCCCTGGGCCTGCCGCTGGCGAGCGCTTCGGCATCGGCCAGGTAGCGCGCCACGGCCCTGCGACCGGCGGCCACGGCGATGTCGTAGGGTGTCCGGTTGTCGCAGCCGGTCAAGGTCACGTCTGCACCACCGGCTTCGACCAGGAGCTTGACTATGGCCAAATTGCCGCTACCGGCGGCGTAGCTCAGAGGAGTCCACTTCTGTTCGTTGCCGTGGATATTGACGTTGACCCCAGAGTCGATCAACGCCTGAACGGCAGCCGCGTCACCGTGCTTGACGGCTTCGATCAGCGGTTCATCCATTGTGAGCAACGGTGGGATGGTGGCTCGTGGGCCTGCTCTGCAGGCCCGCTGCCGGTGGACGATCGAGCTCGCGGAGTGCCCAGCTGAACAGCTGGCGTCACTTCGCCTTCAGCATGAAGTCCTTCTTTTCCC
Organism: Sorangium sp. So ce321; assembly: GCF_051530195.1. Lineage (NCBI taxonomy): Bacteria > Pseudomonadati > Myxococcota > Polyangiales > Polyangiaceae > Sorangium > Sorangium sp. So ce321. The sequence goes on from NZ_CP150329.1 coordinate 5,104,005, forward strand.
ATCCCATCTTCGGTGCTTCTTCACCCTTGTCACGGGATGCGTGGTCGCTGGCGATGGCCTTCATCTGCAGTCTTGTCAGGTAGGCAATGGCTTCATTGACGGCATGCGCGTGCCCATACTGACTGGCTGCGAACTCGATGATGTCGTCGCCGAGTGACCCCGTCACCTTGATCTGCAGTGTCGCCATTTCGTCACCCCTCCAGGATGAGAGTTTCTGTCAGGGCCGCGAACCGTTCGAGCGCCCCTGTCTATGCACAAAATCGCTGGTCCACAGCTTAGGTCAGGGGGGTCACGGCCGTCAAGTCATTTTTTTTCGTCCCTTTGCGGCGTTTTTCTGCTCGTAGAGCCCTGTTGGCGCCGGATGGAAGGTCGGCTCGATAGCCGCTGGGCGCCCCGGTCAGAGCAGCGCGGCCAATGCCTCCAGCTCATGCCCCTACCTCCCAATCCACCATCGCCGTATTTTGGTACGTGAACCCGCGGACCAAGAAGCGCGAGACCGCGACGCGCGAGGTCGCTCCCGAGCGGGCGGGGACGCCTGGGCCGCCCGACGACAAGAGCGCGGTCACCATCGAGCGGGAGCGTCCGCGCGGGACTCGCGTTCGCCAGAGCGCCGAATAGATTGAAAATCGTCTGAATCCAATAGGCGGCGCTGCCGCCTGCATCTGCCGCTGGGCGGCCTCGAGGTTCTGGATCGCTGCTCCGCGCCGGAGGTCGAACAAGCTTCTCCTGGCGCCGATGGAGCGCGCGCTGTGCCCTTTTCGCGCTGCGATGTGGGCGAGCGCATGCTCTACAGCTGTCCGCTGCCGGAGCGCGGTCAGCTCCGTCTGGAGAGCGCATATCCACGCGTCGACGTCGCCCGGCGTGATCATGACGAGTGCCATGCTGGCGAATGGGGAGTCCTCGAAGCTCCACGGCTTCCGCCTCACGTCGCGGCCGTCCGAGCAAGGCGGGCTCGAGGTGGAGCTCACGGGCGAGCGGTCCGGCCCGCGTGACGCTTGAACGCCCGAGCGCAGGCGTGCGGGGACGCTGCTGCTCGACCCGCCGGCGACGAGATGCGCCGTGCGCCGGCGCTTCGGTCACACATAGATCGCGAGACTGCCACGCGCTCTTCACACAAGAGGGGGTACTCAACATGTGAGGCGATTCATGGTGCCGAGGCGAGCCATGGCCGGGAGCGGTTGTCGGAGAGCACGATCATGAGCGCGCTCCCGCGCGGCGCCGTGACGCCGCTGAAAGGCGCCGCGGCCACCGCGATCGCCTGGCGCACGCAGGGCCGGCACTACATCACCGTCATCGCCAAGGCGAGCTTCGCCTTCGCGACCGACGCGGTGATGTGGCGGACCGATCCGCAGGAGATCCTCCGCGCCGAGGTCCACCATGGCAAAAACCCGGCGCGGAGCGTCCGCTGGAGCGGGGACCTCGCGCCCTACCTCGGTCGCGCCGATGTGGTCTTCACCGGCGACGCGCACGCTCCGCGCGGCACCGAGGTCCAGTCCTTGCCGGTGCGGCTCGCGGTCTACAGCGCGGGCGGCTGGGTGCTCGACAAGCGCCTCCTCGTCCGCGACAAGGGCCCTTTCCGGCAGATACCCCTCGTGTACGAGAGGGCGGTTTGCGGTGCGGACGGATGGGAGAATCCGTTCGATAGGGAGCCGATGGACGGCCCGGCCAATATCCTCGACCTCCAGGATCCCGCACGCCCCGCTGGCTTCGCGCCGCTCGCGCGCGCCTCGCCGGTGCGCCGTCGGCTGCTCGGCAGCACGCCTCGCAAGGCGCTCGAGGGGCCGGACGCCGACATCCCCGCGGGCTTCGACTGGTCGTACTTCCAGGCGGCGCCCGCGGACCAGCGGATCGCATTCCTGCAAGGCGATGAGTGGATCGTGCTCGAGCACCTGAATCCGGCGGCTCCACGGCTTCAGATGCGCTTGCCCGGCGCGCGCGGGGTGGCGCGGATCCGGGGGCTCGCCGACTCCGCTGCGGCAGACGGCGAGCTGCTCGAGCTCAACGCCGACACGCTTCGCATCGACGGCGTCGAGCAGCGCTGCACGGTCGTGTGGCGCCGGATCTTCCCCGTCGCCGACGAGGACGCCCTCGCGGCGGTGCGGATCGATCCCTGGCGCGCCCTGGTCCGGCGAGCGCGCCGCGCGGGCGCCTTCCGCGTCCGTGGGACCCGCGACCTCCGCGCTGACGGCGGCGGCGCCGGCGTGCTTCGAGGCTCCCCTCGACGCCACCGGGGTCCCGGGGCTCGTCTCGGAAGCGTCCGAGCAGCCGGCCGCGTCTCGCTTTTTTCACGAGCTCCGACGCGAGGGCGACGAGGTCCCGGGGCCGCTCCCGCCGCTCGGCGAGGGCGACGAGGTCAGCATCGAGCGGTGCGCGATCGTCGCGGCGGAGCTCGCGGAGCGGCCGGTCCCCCGGGCCGACGTGCTCCGCGCGCACGGCCTCTCCGATGAGCGCTGGGAGCAGGCCGATACGCGATGGCAAGAGGCGATGGCGGAGGAGGCCCGACGCCGCGAGCGACCGCTCCGCGATCGGTTCGATGCAGCCTATCTCGCCGCCTGGGAGGCCATCCGCGGCGTTTTGCATCCGACCGATTATGCGCGACTGGTCGTCGCGACCGAGCGCTACGGTGCCGCCGCGGCGCTCGATCCGCTCGCCATTCGACGCACAGTGTGGACGCAAATGAAGCGGCTCTGGGCCAGGCGGCTCGCCGGCGATCCGCGCCTGAGAGCGCGCGTCGAGGCCGAGATCGCGACGTTGCGCGGAGCGCCGCGGCAGCCCGCGGACGGCGACGCCCCGGCGGCGCAGGCCGGCTGAGCCGCGCGATGCGATGTCGGGCGTGCGGTTCGCACGACGGCGACGCGCCGTCGTGACATACAATCATTGCTTTGCTTTCCAGAAATCGCCTCTATAGTCGACGATCTTCCGGCGCCAGGAGCTAACGCGCACCGACAACGGGGAATTACAATCATGCAAGATGCGTTCACCGTCAGCGGCAGGGCGCTCCCTGCCGCCACGCGGGTCGTTGGCTTTCGAGGGACAGAGGGGCTGTCGAAACCGTACGTCTTCGAGATTTATCTCGTGACGACGAACTACGTGGGCCAGGATCTCGACCTCGCCGACGCTGTGGGCACGAAGGCGACACTCCGCCTCTCCCCGTCGGACGGCGAGGCTCCCTTCCTCGTGAACGGTATCCTCGCGACGGTGGAGCTCGTCCACGCGTTTGGCGAGCGCTCCGTCTTCCGCGCTGTGCTCGTGCCGCAGCTCTGGAAGCTCACCGTCTCCCTGCATAGCCGGGTCTTCACCGACCAGACGGTGCCCGACATCATCAAGACGGTGCTTTCGGGCGCTGGGGTCTCGGATTACGAGCTCAGGCTGATCGGCAGCTACAAGCCGCAGGAACACGTGTGCCAGTACCGCGAGAGCGACTTCGACTTCATCTCGCGGTGGATGGAGCGCGAGGGGCTCTATTATTACTTCGAGCAAGGGGAGGGCGGGGAGACGCTCATCATCACCGACGACAAGGGCGTCCACGCCCCGCTCGGCCAGAAGGCGGTCCGGTATGTCCCGCAGTTCGGCGAGGACAGGGCCAAGGGAGAGGTGCTCTGGACCTTCACGTGCCGGCACACGTCGATGCCGTCCAGGGTCCGCATGAGCGACTATGATTACAACAATCCCGCGATCGAGATCTCCGGCAGGGCGCCCGTCGCGGCGAACGGGCTCGGCGAGATCAGCGTCCACGGCGCGCGTTTCTTCACGCCGGCCGAGGGCAGCCGCCTCGCGGCCGTGAAGGCCCAGGAGCTGCTCGCGGGCCAGGTCGTCTACCACGGCACCGGGGCGGCGTTCACCATGCGCCCCGGGTACACGTTCGAGCTCGAAGAGCATCCGAGGCCGGCGTTCAATTCGGCTTATCTGGCCACCGAGGTCGAGCACTGGGGCAACCAGACGGGCTGGGCGCCCGAGCTGATGCAGCTCATCGGGCTCACCTGGGACGATGTGTATCGGATGGAGGTCACGGCCGTCTCCTCGACCGTCCAGTACCGGGCGCCGCAGCGGACGCCGTGGCCTCGTATCTACGGGACCGAGCACGCCGTCGTCGACGGCGCGGCGGACAGCGAGTACGCCCAGATCGACCAGTACGGTCGCTACGCGGTCAAGCTGAGCTTCGATGAGAGCAACCTCCGGGGCGGCAAGGCCTCGACCTGGGTGCGCATGCTCCAGCCGCACGGCGGCGGCACCGAGGGGTTCCATTTCCCCCTCCGCAAGGGCACCGAGGTGATGTGCACCTTCCTCGGCGGGGATCCGGACCGCCCCGTCATCGCCGGCGTCGCCCCCAACGCGCTCACGCCGAGCCCCGTCACCTCGGCCAACAGGACGAGGAACGTCATCCAGACCGGGGGCAGGAACCGCATCGAGCTCGAGGATCAGGCGGGCGCGCAGCGCATCACGGTCAGCACACCGACCGAGAACACGATACTGCGCATGGGCGCGCCCAACGATCACCACAACTTCATCTCCAGGACGGACGGTACCGCCCTGATCCAGACGGGCAGGTCGCTCGAGATCAAGGCGGGCAGCTGGAGGAAAGATAACGTCACCGATCAAATGGAGACCGAGGTCGGCGGTTACCTGAAAGAGACCGTCACCGGCGCCGTCACCCTCGAGTACAAGGACACGAAGACCGAGACCGTCACGAACGCCGTCACGGAGATTTACAAGGGCACGAAGAGCGAGACGGTCACCAAGCCCGTCACGGAAACATATCTGGACACCCAGACCACCACGGTCGCCAACCTGCGCAAATCCGATCACGGTACCGAGGAGACGATCGTCCACGGGACGGTCACCGAGACGTACGAGGGCCATCACAAGACGACGGTGACGACGGGCGGCCGGTACGAGGAGACCACCGGCCTTCAGCACCAGAAGTTCAACGATGGCTGGAAGGTCGAGATCCCGGGCGGCAACGTCGAGCACATCGCGACGGGTGACTATAATATCGAGGCACAGCACTTCAGAGCGAAGGCCAAATCCGACTACCGCGAGATCCAGGGCGTCAGAATTCAAAACACCTTCGGTGGCCTGATCAACCTCACCTACGGCTTCGGCACCCTGAACGTCGTCGCCCCGCAAAGGACAGAGCTGGTCGCGGGATTGAAGCTGGATGTCATCGTCGGGATGAAGGCGGAGGCGATCCTCGGCGTCAACGTCAAGAACGCAAATTTGGTGGTAAACCGCAACTTCCTCGAGGTCTGGCAGAAGGGCGTCGAGGTGGGTAGCTCAGCGGTGACGGTCACCAGGCATGCTGCGGCGAGGGTGACCTCGACGGGGGCTCAGATCTGGCAATCCTTCATCCACATGTTCCACTAGCGCGGCGCCCAGCAGAAGACCGCGGAAGCCTGCTGCGAACCTCATGAAGACCATCAAGCCGAACCGGCTGGGGCTGCTCACCAAGGTGTTCGAGAACGACGGCGAGCCGTACCTCGTCGTGACGCTCCTCGTCTTCTTCCCGTTCGAGGCGCCGAGGCGCCTGCTCTACGAGCAGAGCCTCTGGAGGTTCGCCGGCACGGAGCTGGGGAGCGACGCCATCCTCGATGAGTGCATGCCGAAGCTCCGGGGAGAGCTGCTCGTGAACGGCCGCTGCTTCACCGCGGGCGCCGTGCCGCGCCCTGCATGCTCGGTGCGGCTTCAGATCGGGGCCATCGACAAGACGCTCTATGTCGTCGGAAATCGTCGCTTCGGGCTCCTGGGGATGACCGAGCCAGAGCCGTTCGCCGAGATGCCGATCACCTGGCAGAACGCCTTCGGCGGCGAGGGCTACGCGCCGAACCCGCTCGGCAAAGGCGTCGCGCCGGTGCGCGGCGAGAACGGCTCGGTCCATCCGTTGCCCAACATCGAGGATCCGCGCCGCCTCGTCCGGTCGCCCGGCGACCGGCCCCCGCCCGCCGGGTTCGGAGGTTACGACCCGACCTGGCCACAGCGCTTCTCCAAGGTCGGAACGTATGATGAAGCGTGGCTCAAGGAGCGCTTCCCCGAGCTCGCCAAGGACCTCGACTGGAGCTTCTTCAACACCGCGCCGCCGGATCAGCAGATCGAGGGGTATTTCCGGGGCGACGAGGCGTTCGTCATCGAGAACATGCACCCCGGGAAGCCCCGGATCGAAGGGGCGCTGCCGGGGGTGGCGACGCGGTGCTTCATCAACCAGAAGACCGGCGAGGGGGAGTCCTTCCGGGAGATCGCGACCCGCCTCGACACGGTCCGGCTCTTCCCCCACCACGAGCGCGGGATCCTCGTCTATCGCGGGGTGCTCAAGATCCGCGAAGACGACGCGGCCGACGTGCTCCACATCGTCGCGGGCTGCGAGGCGATGGGCGAGCCCAAGCCGGGCGACCATTACCGAACCGTCATGGCCCAGCGGCTCGACAAGGAGAAAGGGCACCTGTTCCTCCTGCGTGACGCGGATCTGATGCCGCCTCCGCAGCCGGACGCGGGGCCGCTGCCGGACGACCCTCAGGCGGAGATGACCAGGCTGCTCCAGTCGGAGCGGCTCTGGCAGAAGCGCGCCCGCGCCAAGATGGAGCGGGACATCGAGGAGCTCAAGGCGAAGATCCGCGCGCAGGGGCTCGATCCGGAGCCGCTCGTCGCCCCGTTGCCGCCGGACGAGGACGTGATCGAGCCCAGCCTGGACGAGCTGCCGGCGTACGTCGAGCGGGCGATGACCGAGGCCGAGAAGGTCAAGGCGGACGTGGAGGCGCGCCGCGCGGCCGAGGAGCAGAGGGCGCGCGCCGAGTGCGCGAAGCACGGAGTTGATTATGACGCGATCATGGGCGAGCGGCAGAAGGAAGCCGGCGGCCCGCCCCGGTTCTCGGCCAAGAAGGAGATCGAGCGGCTCGAGGACGTGGCTCAGATGGCGCGGAACGGCGGGGTCGAGTGGCCCGAGATCGAGGCGCAGCTCGGTGATCCGGAGCTCGCGGCGCGCCTCTTCGAGGTCGAGGAGCAGATGCGCTCTGCCTACCGGAAGTTCGCACACCACTACCCGGCGGCCTCCCGGCTGGGCGGCGAGGAGGCCGCTCGCGGGCGGGAGGAGGTGATCGCCGGGCACCGGGCCGGGGAGAGCTTCGCGGGGCGCGATCTCACGGGCACCGATCTCTCGCACCTCGACCTGTCGGGCATCGATCTCGAGGGCGCGCTGCTCGAGGCCGCGGTCCTCACGGGCACCCGGCTGTGCGGCGCGAACATCGCCGGCGCGGTCCTGGCAAGGGCCAATCTCCTCGGCGCGGATCTCACCGGGGCGAACCTTGCCGGCGTGAACTTCGGCGGAGCGAACCTCTCCGACGTGAAGATGGGCGGCGGGCTCGACCTCACTGGCGCCGTGCTGGCCAAGGCCAACCTTTCGGGCGCCGACCTGACCGGCGCGCGCCTGTCGGACGCCGACCTGTCCGAGGCGACCTTCGACGGGGCCGACTTCAGCCGCGTGACCGCGCGCAACCTCGTCCTTATCAACGCCGACCTCTCCGGCGCCCAGCTCGCCGGCGCAGACCTCGAGCAGTGCACCTTCATCGAGGCCAACGTGGAGGGCGTCGACTTTCGCGGCGCGAACCTCCGCGCGTCGGTGTTCATCACCGGCAAGGGCGACGGCGCCGACTTCCGCGGCGCCAAGCTCGACAACATCCGCCTCATCGCAGGCTCGTCGTTCGCCGGCGCCGACTTCCGCGGCGCTTCGCTCGAGCAGGCCAACCTTCGGGGCACCTGCTTCAGAGGGAGCGACTTCACCGAGGCCAACCTGCGGAGCTCCGATCTCAGCGAGTGCGACCTCACGGGCGCTCGCCTGGATCGCGCCGTCGCGGTGGGCGCCATGCTCACGCGGGTAGATCTCTCGGGCGCCTCGCTGTCCGGCATCGATCTGATGGAGGCCGTGCTGCAGAAGGCGAAGGTCGATGACGCGAACTTCGAGAGGGCCAACCTGTTCCGCGTCGACGCCGCGAAAATGCGCGGAAACGCCGCGACGAGCCTGAAGGGGGCCAATGTAAAGTACGTGCGCTTCGTCGCGCCGCCGGAGAACCATGGACAGAAATGATCTGGTCGAGCTGGTCCAGGGCGGCGAGATCATCTCCGACGTCGACCTCTCGGGCGTCGACCTCTCGGGCGCCGACCTCTCCGGCGCGATATTCGACAAGGTGAGCTTCGCCGGCGCGGACCTCTCGGGCGCTCGGCTGAAGGAGTCGACCGTCACCGGCTGCAGCTTCAGCGGCGCGCGCCTGTCCGGCGCCAACCTGCGCCTCGCGGCGATGGTGGACTGTGATCTCACGAGGGCGAAGCTGGACGGCGCCTCCCTGATCGCAGCGCAGCTCACCGGCGGCGATCTCTCCTGGATCGACCTGAGCGGCGCAGACCTGACCCTCGCGAGCGTGATCAACACGAGCCTCTCGGGTGCCCGGCTCGCGCGCGCCAACCTGGATCGCGCCGTCATCCTGGACGCGCGGACCGAGCGGATCGACCTCTCGGGCGCCGTGCTGAAGCAGACGGCGCTCGTGCGCGCCGATCTCTCGACCGCGACCCTCGGCGGCGCCGTCCTGGAGCTCGTCGTGCTCGTGGAGGGGAAGCTCGCCGGCCAGGACCTGCGCGGGATGTCGTTCACGATGACGCAGTTCACGGGCGCCGATCTCAGCGGCTGCGACTTCTCCGGCGCGACGCTGACGCAGTGCGGTTTCAAGGACGCGGACCTCTCCGGCGCCAAGCTCGACGGCGCGCTCGCGGGCCGGGCGCTCTTCGTGAATGCCAACCTCACCGGCGCGAGCCTCGCCGGGGCCGTGCTCAAGGAGTCGGTCTTCGTGGGCGCTCGCCTCATCGAGGCCAACCTCGCCGGCGCCAACCTGGAGATGTGCATCCTGACCCGGGCCGCGTGCGCGGGCGCGCGCTGGAACGGCGCCAACCTGACGTACGCCGACCTCTCACACGCCGACGTCTCTGCCGGCGATTTCTCGAGGGCGACCCTGTTTCGAGCGCGCCTCCATCGGATCAAGGACGAAGGGGCCGTGTGGTCCAACCGGGCGGCCGCCCTCGGCGACGACGCGGATCTCGCCGAGGCGGAGCAGTGGCAATCACGGGTTTTGAGCAGCAGCCGGGGGAGCTCGGAGCCTCCGGCCGTGGGTGTTGAGACGTCTACGCGTTGACGAGGGAATTATGCGCAGTCTGGCGAGAAAGCAGGAGCCGAGGGCTCTGGTCACTCAGGAGTTCGGCACCGTGGTGCGCGCCGACGGCGCGGCGCTCGTCGTCGAGACCGACGCGGGCGAAGTCCGGGCGAAGCGCGCCAAGGGGTGCCTCCTCGAGCCCGAGGCGGGCGACCTCGTGCTCGTTGCCGTGGCGTCCGACGGGCGTTGCTACGTGCTCTCCGTGCTGGAGCGGGAGGACGGCGCGCCCGGGAGCATCGTCGCGGACGGCGACCTGAACATCAAGCTGCCTGCCGGTCGCCTCAGCGTCGCCGCGCAGGACGGCATCGGCCTGGTCTCGGCCAAGGAGGTGGCGGTGGTCTCGGCGGGCCTCTCGGTGAACGCCGTCGACGGGAACGTCGCGCTGCAACGCCTCTCGTTCGTCGGGACGCTCCTTCGCGCGGAGATCAGCAAGGTCAAGGTCCTTGCCGGGAGCCTCGACTCCGTGCTGGAGCGGCTCTCGCAGCGGGTGAAGCGCTCCTACCGCACCATCGAGGAGAGCGAGCACCTCCGGGCCGAGCGGCTCGATTACGTCGCGAGGAAGACGATGAGCCTGCGCGGCGAGAACACGCTGGTGACGGCGCAGGAGCTCGTCAAGATCGACGGCGAGCAGATCCACCTGGGTTGAGGAGGCATCATGTTCGCGAACACGCAGATGGGCGGGATGAACCTGGGGTTTCCGGACGTGTGCCTCACCCCGCCGGTGCCTGCCCCGATCCCTTATCCGAACATATCCTTTGGCCCGGTGAGCGCGCCAGCCGCGTACAACGTGCTGTTCATGTGCGCGCCCGCGCATAACCTGCTGACGACGCAGCTCATCTCCGTCGGCGATCAGCCCGGCATCGCCCTGGGGGTCGCGTCCGGCTCGGTCATGGGGCCTTCCCGCCACATCACCGCCGCGTTCACCTGCCTCGTCGGCGGCATGCCGGCCACCCGGCTGACCAGCATGAGCCTGCAGAACTCCACGAACTGCCCCGGAATGCGGATCGTGCCGAGTCAGGTCAAGGTGCTCATCCTGTCCCCCTGAGGGATCTCGGCCGTCTGGTCGACGTCTCCGCCGACGCGCCGACGACGAGGTACTCAAGCGCGAGTACGTGGCTCGACGTGTGGAGGAGGCGCCCGGATGGATCGTCCGGGTTCATCGCCGACGTGGAAGCGACGGCGGCCTGCGCGGCGAGCCTTCTCAGCGATGTAGCGACCGGAGGCCATGTCGTGGTGGCGCTGGCCGTGCGGGTCCGCTGCCTGCTTGTCACGAGCTCCGTGCGGACGATCCTCCGCTTCGAGGAGGCGCGGCGCGCGCTCGCCGCGCAGGACGAAGAGGAAGGGTCCGAGGGCGGCGAGGGCTCCGCCGACCGCGCATCGAGATGCCGCGCGTCGTCGAGGACGCCCTCGACGCCGGCCGGCCGATCGCCGACGCCGCATGCACTGGAAGTCATGTCTGCTCGGGCGCACGTTTCGAGTCGAACAGGGCAGCAGCGAGGCCAGCAGCGTCGTCGCCGTCAGCCTGCCTGGAGGAGACACGTCATCATGAGCACCAGCCTATCTGCCGGTTTCCCGCGAGGTCGGGGGCTGATCCATCTGCTCGCCTTCGCGGCAAGGGCGCGCACGGTGGTGGAGTTCGGCACGTGGTTCGGGATTTCGACGGTGTTCTTGGCCGCGGCCGTCCGCGATGGCGGTGGCGGGCGGGTGATTGGCAGCGAGCTGCACCCGGAGAAGGTGCGGCGGGCGCGGCAGAACCTCGATGAGAGCGGGCTCGGCGATCTCGTCGAGATCCGCGAGGGAGGCGCGCTGGTACCGCTCCGGGACGTGGAAGGGTCGATTGATCTCGTTCTGCTGGACGGCTGGAAGAATCTTTGATTGCGGTGCTCCGGATACTCGAGCCCCGATTGCGGAGGGGCGCGCTCGTGGTCGCCGACGATCTCGACATCGCGCCCGATGACCTGCGGCCCTACGTCGAGTACGTGCGCGGCGCGGGTAGCGGCTACGGGTCGGTGGAGATCCCGCTGGGGGACAGGCTTGAGGTTTCCTGCTGGCACGGCCGCGAGGGCGAGGGGTGAAGGCAGTCGCCCCGTTGCTCGCGCGAGGGCGGCCGGCATGACCCGACGCCCTAGGCGCTTGGCGGAGCGCTTGTCTGGCATCCACGACACGGGAACGCTGACGAACCGGCGAGTGCTTGACGGCGGGAAGGTCACGACTGGGAGCGCCGATGGACCTGCTTGACGTACCAGACGGAACATAGTAGGAGGCACAATGCGGCGCTGGCGGCCTCGCATCATACCTGTCTGCAGCTGCCCCCGTACAACCCCGAACCGCTGGAGCCACCATGCACCAGGAAGAAGATAATTACATCGTCGTTGTGAATCACGAGGAGCAGTACTCGATCTGGCCCGCTTCGAGGGACCTTCCTCCCGGCTGGCGAGATGAGGGTACGAAGGGCACCAAGGCCGATTGCCTCGCCCATATCGAGCAGATCTGGACGGATATGCGTCCCCTCAGCCTGCGCAGGCAGATGGAGGCAGCTGCGGCGGCAAACAGCTGATGAACCTGAACGGGGCGTCCCCCGACGTCACATCCACCTCGCGTTCGCCGCTCATTTCCCGCTCAGGGCACACGCGCGAACCTGACCCGACCCGCTCACGCTCGTCTTGCAGCGCGGCGCGGCGCAGACCGTTGGTCCACGAACAGCCTCCAAGTAGCCGATAGGATTCGGGAACGCCAGCAGGTCCGGGGGCCGCGGACGACTGGCTCGGACGGGCCGACGTGGGCGTTTGGCCTTGTCGTCCTTGTTACCCCCGTCGTTCTCGTCGTCCTCGTCGTCCTCGTCGTCCATCTGCACGAGCTACACGAAAGACACGAGCGTGGCGCGATCGGTCAATCGGTGTCGCATTTTGTCAATCGACCCCCTTCGGGTGATGCGCTACACATGCCGGCGATGACGTCACCTTGGCCTGATTGCTTGCCGCGAGCAGGATCTCGGACCGCCGAGCCTGAGACGGTCGCCCGACCTTGCCGCGCAGCGGCGCTGGCTTCCTGAGCCTGGATCGTACGAGCCTTCTGAACGCCGATGGTAGATCCATCGGTCTCCTCCCCGGCGGCGAGGCGCTCGTCACGGGCGCAGAGAGCGCCCATGGCATGCGCGCCGGCCCGAGGGGAGCAGCACGGCTCACGCTGAGATTTTGCTGTGAGGCAAGAATGCCTCATCAAAGTGAGGCAAGAATGCCTCATCAAAGGAGCAACCTGTCCCTGGTTCCAGCCAATGATGGCGGCCGGTAACAATCATGTTGGTGAAATGTCACACGATTGCCTGAACATTATGCTAGAGGTTCAGCTGAACAACTCTCGTCAGCGTACGCCAGGATCGGAGGACGACGGGTGGTGTGAACGACCGACATCGGTCATCGACGTCTCGCCATCATCGGCCTGGTGATAAGGACAGCTGTCGGGAGCAGGCGAGCGGTGACGCGCCGCTGGAAGACGCGTCGCTGGAAGTGGCCTTCCAGGACGCCGCGCCGCGGCGGCCCCGTGCCCTGCCCGCGGCGTGATGACGCGCTGGCACCGGTCAGCACCCGGGTCCTTCGATTTCCTTGCGAAAGAGAGCAACCTTATGACTATCTTTGAAGCGCGCGAGTCGAACGTCCGGCTATATTGCCGCAAGTTTCCGGTCGTGTTCAGCCGCGCCCGGGGCTCGGAGGTGTTCGACACCTCGGGCAAGCGCTACATCGACTTCCTCTCCGGCGCTGGTGCACTGAACTACGGGCACAACAACGAGCATCTCAAGCGTCGGCTGGTCGATTACCTGAGCTCGGACGGCATCGTCCACGCGCTGGACACCCACACGGTCGCGAAGCGGGAGTTCCTCGAGCAGTTTCAGCAGACCATCCTTCATCCGCGACAGCTCGACTACAAGGTTCAGTTCTGCGGCCCCACCGGCACCAACAGCGTGGAAGCGGCGCTCAAGCTCGTGCGCAAGGTGACCGGGCGCACGGGTGTGTTCGCCTTCGCGGGCGCGTTCCACGGCATGACGCTCGGCAGCACCTCCATCAGCTCCGGCCGCCAGGTCCGCGCCAGCGCGGGAGTCCCCCTGGCCAACACGACGTTCATCCCGTACCAGGACGGACCCGGGGGGCCGTTCGACTCGCTCGCCTACATGGAGCGCCTCCTCGAGGACCCATGCTCCGGCGTCGACCTTCCGGCCGCGGTGTTCGTGGAGACCATCCAGATGGACGGCGGGGTGTACGTCGCCTCGCCCGAGTGGCTGAAGGCGCTGCGCCAGCTCACGCAGAAGCACGGCATCCTGCTCGTGTGCGACGACATCCAGGTCGGCTGCGGGCGCGCCGGCAGCTTCTTCTCCTTCGAGCGCGCCGGCATCACGCCGGATCTGGTGACGCTCTCGAAATCGATCAGCGGCTACGGGTTTCCCATGGCGCTGCTCCTGATGAGGCCCGAGCTCGATCAATGGCGACCCGGTGAGCACACCGGCACCTTTCGGGGCAACCAGATCTCGTTCGTCGGGGCCACGGCGGCGCTCGATTTCTGGAAGAGCGCGGCGTTCGAGTCCAGCATCCAGCAGAACGGTCAGCTCCTGTCCCGGACCATCCGCGAGCGGCTGGCCCCCGGCGGCGCCGTGCGCGGCATCGGCATGGTCTACGGCATCGACCTCGCCCAGGAGGGGGGCTTCGAGCGGGCCCGGCAGGTACAGGCGCGGTGCTTCGATCAGGGCCTGATCATCGAGCTGTGCGGACGCGCCGACGCCGTGCTGAAGGTCCTGCCTCCGCTGACCACCGGGGCAGCGCAGCTCGAAGAGGGGTGCGCCATCCTCCATGAAGCGCTGCGCGCGGGCTGAGCCCCCGCGCGCAGCGGCCACCCTGCACGCGTGTCCGCGACGGCAGTCGACGCGGTGACAGGCACCACGTGCAGGTCGGTCGTCTGGGCTGGAGCGCCTCGCAAGGGAGGGGCTTTCCCCAGGCAGGAGCCGCGCGGTCGAGCGCGCCCCCGCGCCCTCCTCCCGGTCTCGACGTCACCCGGCAGTAGGTCAGTGCAGCGTACCCGATGAGAGAGAGCCCCAGAATGAGCCGCAGCAACGTCACCTTCCGCCCCGAGGACGCCGGCACCCTGGTGGACGTGCTGAAGCAGCGCGCCGCTCGGCAGCCCGACAGGACGGCCTACATCTTTCTTTCCGACAAGGGGCGCCGTGAGGAGCGCCTCACCTACGCCGAGCTGGATCGCGAGGCGCGCAAGACGGCCGCGTTCCTGCTCGGGCTGGGCGCGCCAGGCGATCGCGTCGTCCTGCTCTATCCTCCGGGGCTGGAGTACATCGTCTCGTTCATGGGCTGCCTCTATGCGGGCATGATCGCGGTCCCGCTCTATCCGCCCCGGCGCAATCAGAAGATCTTCCGGGTCGAGGAGATCTTCAAGAACGCGCGCCCCGTCGCCGCCGTCACCTGCGCTAGCCTGTACGAGACCGTCTCCGGGTTCATGCGGTCCGAGCCCGGATACGAGGCGGTGAGCGTCTACTCGACGACCGGGCTGCCCGGGCAGAGAGAGGCCGACCTGCCCGCGATGAGGGCCCATGACCTCGCCTTCCTCCAGTACACCTCGGGCTCCACCGGCGCCCCCAAAGGCGTGATGGTCGGGCACGGCAACCTGATGGCCAATGGACGTGCCATCCGCGATTGCTTCCGCAACTCCGAGGAGGACGTGTTCGTCAGCTGGGTGCCCTTGTTCCACGACATGGGCCTCATCCTCAACGTCCTGCAGCCCCTCTACGTGGGATGCCTCTCCGTGCTGATGTCGCCCCTCGACTTCGTGCAGAACCCGATGCGCTGGCTGGAGGCCATGGCGAAGTACGGGGGCACCGTCGGCGGCGGACCCAACTTCGCCTTCGACCTGTGCGTCGAGAAGATCTCACCCGAGAAGGTCGCGACGCTCGACCTGAGGAGCTGGCGGCTCGCGTACAACGGCGCCGAGCCCATCCGCGCGGAGACGCTGGAGCGCTTCACCAGGAAGTTCGCCTCCGTCGGTTTCAGACATCAGGCGTTCCATTGCTGCTTCGGCATGGCCGAGGCCACTCTCATGGTCACCGGCGGCGATCCATCCGCCCTGCCCGTCGTCAGCGCCTTCGACAAGGCAGCCCTCGCCGCGCGCAGCGCGACGCCGACCGAGCGGGGCGCCAGCGCGGCCGTGCTGGTGGGCTGCGGCAAGGTCCCCGAAGACCACCGCGTGTGCATCGTGGACCCAGGAGAGCGGCGCGCCCTGCCCGACGGCGAGGTGGGCGAGATCTGGATCGCCGGCCCGAGCGTGGCCGGGGGCTACTGGGACCGCCCCGACCTCAGCCGGGAGACGTTCGAGGCCACGACCGAGAGCGGCGAGGGGCCCTTCCTGCGCACCGGCGATCTCGGCTTCTTCCGCGGCGGCGAGCTCTACGTGGCCGGTCGCATGAAGGACACGATCATCCTCCGCGGCCGCAACCTCTACCCCCAGGACATCGAGGCGGTCGTCTCCACCAGCCATCCGGCGCTGAAGCCTTATTGCGCCGCAGCGTTCGGCGTCGAGGTGGACGGCGAGGAGCGCGTCGTGGTGGTGCAGGAGGTGGCGCGCGGGTCGAAGAGCACGGCGTGGAGCGAGGTCTTCCCCGTCATCCATCAGGCCGTGGCCGAGTCGCACGATCTCAGCCTGCACGCCGTGGTGCTCATCCCCACGGGCTCCTTGCCCCTGACGAGCAGCGGCAAGGTCCAGCGTCACGCGGCCCGCGCACGTTTCCTGGAAGGAAGCCTGGACGTGGTGGCGCGCTCCGGCGCCCTCGGCGCGGAGCGCCGGGAGGAGAGCGCTGGACCGCCGCCCGAGGTCGGGCCGGCCAGGCACGACGTCGACCATCTCCAGGAGGTCGTGCTGCGGCTCGTCGCGGCGGCGCTCAAGGTGAGCCCAGGCGACCTCGACGTGAGCCGCCCCCTCGCCCAGTATGGCCTCAGCTCGAAGGCGGCCATCGCGCTGACAGGCGACCTGGAAGGCGAGCTGAAGATCCCCGTCTCGCCCACGCTCGTTTACGACCACCCCACGATCGCCCAGCTCGCCCTCGCCCTGGCCAGCCGGGGCGCGCCCGCGCCCGCGCGCACGACAGAGGGCGCGCCTGTGCGCCTGGAAGGCCGCCAGGAGGCCGTGGCCATCATCGGGATCGGCTGCCGCTTCCCGGGCGCGAGCGGACCGGAGGCCTTCTGGGAGCTGCTCCAGCAGGGCGGCGACGCCATCCGCGAGCTGCCGCCAGAGCGACGGGCGCTGCTCGGCCTGCGCGATGACGGCGAGCCGCTCTGGGGAGGGTACCTCGACGGCATCGAGCGCTTCGATCCGGAGCATTTCGGCATCTCGCCGCGCGAGGCCGACGTCATCGATCCGCAGCAGCGGCTGGTGCTGGAGGTGGCGCATGAAGCGCTGCACTTCGCCGGCGTCGCCCCCTCGCGGCTGGCCGGCAGCCTGACCGGCGTGTTCATGGGGGTGAGCACCCACGATTACGAGCGGCTCGCGGCGGGCTCCTCGGCCAACGCCTTCTCCGCGGCCGGCAGCGCCTCCAGCGTCGTCGCCAACCGCCTGTCCTACACGCTCGATCTGCGCGGCCCCAGCGTCGTCGTGGACACGGCCTGCTCCTCCTCGCTCGTCGCGGTGCACTACGCCTGCCGCAGCCTGGAGTCCGGCGAGTGCGACGTCGCCATCGCCGGGGGCGTCAACGTGCTCCTCGACCCGGGCGTCACCCGGGCCATGACCGACGGACACTTCATGGCGCCCGACGGGCGCTGCAAGACGTTCGACGCGAGCGCGGACGGCTACGTGCGGAGCGAGGGCTGCGGCGTCGTCGTGCTCAAGCGCCTGCGCGACGCCCTGCGCGACGGCGATCCCGTGCTGGCGGTGATCCGCGGCTCCGCGCTGCACCAGGACGGCCGCAGCAACGGGCTCCACGCCCCGAACGGCCCCGCCCAGGAAGCCGTCCTCCGCGCCGCCCTCGATCGCGCCGGCGTCGCGCCGGCCCAGATCCAGTACGTGGAGGCCCACGGCACCGGCACGGCCCTCGGCGATCCGATCGAGTTCGGCGCGATCAGGAACGTGCTGAGCAGGGATCGCGGCCCAGAGGCCCGCTGCGGCGTGGGCTCCGTGAAGACCAACCTGGGCCACATGGAGGCTGCGGCCGGCATCGGCGGGCTCCTCAAGGTGGTTCACGCGCTCAGGCACCGTGAGCTCCCTGGCAACCTCTTTTTGCGCCAGCTCAACCCGCACATCTCGCTCGATGGCGGCTTCTACATCCCCAGCCGCTCCGTGCCCTGGGAGACCGGCGGCGAGCCCCGCCTCGCCGGCGTCAGCTCCTTCGGGTTCGGCGGCACCATCGCCCATGTGGTCCTGGAGCAGGCCCCGGCCGAGGCCGTGCCCCGCGAGGCGGATCTCCCGGACGCGCGCCGCGTCCCGCGGCGACCCGTTCACCTCCTGCGGCTCTCGGCCAGGAGCGACGCGGCCCTGCGCGAGCTGGCCGAGCGCTGCAAGGACCACCTCGCGAGCCACCCGGAGGTCGACGTGGCCGATTTCTGCCACACCCTCGCGGTGGGCCGGGACGCCCATGAGCTCCGGCTCGCCGTGAGCGCCAGGGACGCAGGGGAGCTCTGCCGTCACCTGGAGGGGTACCTCGGCGGCGCCGTGACACCGGCGGTCACGGTGGGTCGCGCGAGGCGGCGGCCTCGCGTCGCTTTCCTCTTCTCGGGCCAGGGCGCCCAGTACTCCGGCATGGCCCGCGCGCTCTACGAGACGCAGCCCTCGGTCCGCGACACCATCGACCGCTGCGACGCGCTCGTCCGCGAACATCTCGGCTGCTCGCTGCTCTCCATCCTCTATCCGGATGGCGAGCCCGACGGGCGGATTCACCAGGCCCAGTTCGCGCAGGTGACGCTCTTCTCGCTCCAGGTCGCGCTCGCCGAGCTCCTGATGTCCTGGGGGATCGTGCCGGATGCCGTCATGGGTCACAGCCTGGGCGAGTTCGCGGCCGCGTGCGCAGCCGGGGTCTTCGACCTGGAAGACGGCCTGCGCCTGGTCTTCGAGCGCGGGCGGCTCCTGCAATCGGTCTCCACGGGCGGCGGCATGGTCACGGTGTACGCCTCCGAGGCCGAGGTGGAGCAGTATCTGAAGTCGACGCCTGCCGTGGTCGTGGCGGCCGTCAACTCGCCCCAGAACACGCTGGTATCCGGGCCGGTGGAGGCGCTGGAGCGCCTCATGGCGCGTCTCGACGCGGACGGCATCCGCAACCGCCGCGCCAATGTGACCCTGGCCGGTCATTCGGCCATGGTCGAGCCGATCCTCGACGACTTCGAGAAGATCGCCGCCGCGGCTCACCACCGGGCGCCGCGCCTCCTGTTCGGCTCGACCGTGACCGGCCGGATGCTGGACGAGGCGCCCAGCGCCCGGTACTGGCGCGCTCAGCTGCGCCAGAAGGTGCGCTTCCTCGAGGGGCTCACCAGCCTGCGCGCCGCCGGCTGCGAGGTGTTCGTGGAGATCGGCCCGCGCCAGGTCCTGACGGGCCTCGCAGACGAGGTGCTGGGCAGCGGCGTCTCGTGTTTTCCCACGCTGAAGGCCGACGTCCCCGAGTGGGAGACGCTGACGGAGATGCTGGCCGGGCTCCACATCTCCGGCGTCCAGGTGGACCTCGAGCGCGTCGGTCGCAGCGAGGGACTCCGCCGCATCCCCGGGCTGCCGTCGCCCGGGCTGGAGCGCAGGCGCTGCTGGTTCGACGAGGCGGCGCCGCGGGCGGCCGGCGACGTCCTCGCGGCGCGCGCAAACACGATGTCTCCCGGCGCCAGCGTCGCGAGCAGCGTCGCGCTCCTCCCGCCGGCGCCGGCCGCGCGCACGGCGCCGCATGAGAGCGCCCCTCCCGCTGCCACGCCCGCGGCGCCCGTCGACCGCGCTTCCGAGATCCTGGAGCAGCTCAGGACCGTGGTGGCCAGGCTCCTCAAGACATCTCCCGACCGGCTGGACCCCGATCGGCCGCTCCTGGAGATCGGCGCCGATTCGCTGATGCTGATGGACGCGATCCGCGCCATCCGCGACCACTTCAGCGTCGAGATCACCGTCCGGCAGGTGTTCAGGGAGCTGCCCACGCTGGCGGCGATCGCGAGCTACGTCGACGCGCGCATGCCGCCGCCAGCGCCGGCGGCCCCTGCCGCCCCCCCTCCGTCGAACGGAGCGGGCGCGCTCACGGCGCCGAGCGCGCTGGTCCAGCCGCCAGGCGAGGGCACCGCCGCGGCGGTGTCGCGCATGATGGACCAGCACACGCAGGTCATCACCATGGCCTTGCAGCTGCTGGGCGCTCCACGATCGGCGGCCCCCGTCCAGACGGCCGCTCCGCAGGCGCCCGCCCCGCCCGGAGCCCGGGCCGCCGCAAGCCCTGCCGTCTCCCGGTCACCAGCGCCGTCCCTCGCGCCGCCCGCGGCCGGAGCCCCCAACGCCGAGGCGCGCCCCGAGAAAGACCAGAAGCGTAGCTACACCGCGTTCGGCCCCTACAACCCCGCCAGCGCCACCGCCCACACCAGGCTCGGCGAAGGCGACAAGCAGGAGCGCCACCTGCGGGCGCTCGCCGCGCGCTACACCGAAAAGACGAGCAAATCCAAGGCGCTGACCCAGCAATACCGCGCTGTCCTCGCGGACAACCGCGCGTCGGCGGGGTTCCGCTTCAGCACCAAGGAGATGGTGTATCCCATCGCCGCCGAGCGCCTCGAGGGCCCCTATGTCTGGGACCTCGACGGCAATCGCTACGTCGACATGGCCATGGGCTTCGGCGTGAGCTTGCTCGGTCACAACCCGCCCCTCGTGAGCCAGGCCATCACGCGTCAGCTCCAGTCGGGGGGCATCGAGCTCGGCCCCCGCTCGCGGTACGCCGGTGAGGTCGCCGCCCTGGTCTGTGAGCTCACCGGCGTCGATCGCGCCGCCTTCTGCACCTCGGGCACCGAGGCGGTGATGACCGCGCTGCGCCTCGCGCGCACGGCCACCGGGCGCACGAAGATCGCCATGTTCGGCGTCTCGTACCATGGCCACTTCGACACGGTGCTGGCCCGGCCCTCAGGCCGGCCCGGCGAGCCCAGCCTCCCCATGGCGCCCGGCGTGCCGGACGAGCTGGTGAAGGACACGATCGTCCTGGAGTACGGTGATTTCAGCGAGCTCGAGAGGCTCCGATCGATCGGGGGCGAGATCGCGGCGGTGCTCGTGGAGCCCGTGCAGAGCCGCCGGCCCGGGCTGCAGCCCGGCCGCTTCCTGAGAGAGCTGCGCGCCGTCACCCGGGAGCTCGGCATCGTCCTCATCTTCGACGAGATGGTCACCGGCTTCCGGGTGCACCCGGGCGGCGCTCAGGCCTACTTCGATGTCCGCGCCGATCTCGTGACCTACGGCAAGGTGCTCGGCGGCGGGCTGCCCATCGGCTGCGTCGCCGGCAAGGCCGAGTTCATGGATGCGATCGACGGCGGCTACTGGAGCTACGGCGACGGATCGTACCCGGGCGCCGAGACCACCTTCCTGGCCGGCACCTACCAGATGCACTCGCTCTCGATGGTGTCCGCGCGCGCCGTGCTGACGCACCTCAAGGAGCAGGGCCCCGCGCTGCAGGAGCGCCTCGGCGCGAGGACCGCGGCGTTCGCCGAACGGGTGCGCGAGGTGTTCCGCGAGACCGGCGCGCCCATCGGCCTCTCGAGCTTCAGCTCCTACTTCCGCTTTCAGTTCGAGGGCAACCTCGACCTGTTCTTCTACCACCTCATCGACAAGGGGGTGTTCGTCTGGGAGGGGCGCACTTGCTTCCTCTCCACGGCCCACGCCGATGAGGACATCGATCACATCGTGAGCGCGGTCGAGGAGACCGTCCGCGCGCTCCAGAAGGACGGCTTCCTGCCGCCGCCGCCGCGGCCGGGCGGCCCCGGATCGAGGACTGTATCGGGCAGCAACGGGGCGTCCGCGCCCCGCGAGCAGGGCGTCGCGGCCGGGGCGCCGGCGCTCGATCCCTCGCGCGCTCAGGCCGCCCGGGAGACGCTGCCCCTCTCCGAGGCCCAGAAGCAGCTCTGGTTCCTGGCGAAGCTGAACCCGGGCGCGCTCGCGGCCTACGTCGAGACCACGGCCCTGGAGATGCACGGCCCGATCGACATGGGCGGGCTCCGTCGCGCCGTCGCCCTCCTGGCGGAGCGCCACGACGCCCTGCGGATCCACATCGCCGAGGACGGGAGTCATCAGGTGGTGTCGCCGCGCGCGGAGGTGGCGCTCGACGTGGTGAGCTGCGCCGCGGCGAGCGAGGCCGAGGCGGAGGCGAAGGCGGCCCGCTGGCTGGCCGACGCGAGCCGGGTGCACCTCGAGCTCCATCGCGGCCCGCTGGTCCGGTTCACGCTGCTCTCGCTGAGCGACCACCGGCACGAGCTGGTCATCGACGGTCACCACATCGTGACGGACGGCCTGTCGCTTGCCGTGATGCTCGAGGACCTGGCCGAGCTCTACAACGCGCTCTGCGAGGGCCGCGCGCCCGCGCTCGCGCCGGCGCCTCCCTACGGCGCGTTCGCGTCGCACGAGCAAGCGTACCTGGCCTCCGCGCGCGCTGGCATTGACGAGTCCTTCTGGCGGACCCGCTTTCAGGGCGGAATCGAGCCCACGGAGCTGCCGACGAGCCGGCCGCGGCCCGGCGTGTTCACCTTCGACGGGGCGCGCCACGAGATCGCGCTGGATCCCGAGACCTGGCGGCGGCTCAAGGAGGCGGGCCGGCAGCAAGGCTGCACGCCGTTCATGCTGCTGCTCGCGGGCTATCTCCTCCTGATCGCCCGGCTCGCCGGCCGCGAGGACATCGTGGTGGGGTTCCCCGTTGCCGGCCGGTCGTTCGAGGGCGGCGAGCGCTTCGTGGGGTACTGCACCCACCTCGCGCCCTTCCGCGCCCGGGTGCTCGGCGACGCGCGCTTCGAGGAGCTCCTCGCCGCCGTCCAGCGCGACATGCTCGATGTGTACGAGCACCAGGAGTTCCCCTTCGCTCACCTGATCCGCAAGCTGGACCATCGGGTCGCGCTGGACCGCGGGGCGGCGGTGTCGCTGGCGTTCAACCTGAACCGCGTCGACACCGCCGTGCCCTTCTGGCGCATGCGGACGGCAGCGGTCTCCACGCCCATTCACCACGCCAAGTTCGATCTGCTCCTCGATGTCCTCGAGACAGGAGACACGGCGCGGCTGCAGTTCGATTATGCCACCTCGCTCTTCGACGAGGAGACGATCGCCCGGTTCGCGCGCGCCTACGTGCGCCTGCTGACCGCGGGTGCGGAGCGACCGGCGCGGCGGCTGCGCGAGCTTCCCCTGCTATCGGAGGACGAGCTGCGGGGCCTCGTGGAGGGCTTCAACCAGAGCGAGCGGCCCTATCCCCAGGACAGATGCCTGCACGAGCTGTTCGAGGCGCAGGTGGCGCGCACGCCGGGCAGGACGGCGCTGGTGTTCGAGGGCGAGCGGCTGACGTATGGCGAGCTGAACACGAGGGCGAACCAGCTTGCGCATCACCTGAGGCGGCACGGGGTGGGGCCGGACACGGTGGTGGCGGTGGTGGCGGAGCGGTCGTTGGAGCTTGTGGTGGCGCTGTACGGGGTGCTCAAGGCCGGTGGAGCGTACCTTCCGATCGATCCGACGTATCCGTCCGAGCGCATCCGGGTGGTGCTCGAGGACGCGGCGTCGCCCGTGGTGCTGACGCAGGAGAAGTGGAGCAGCGGGCTGCCCGAGACGCCGGCGCGGGTGGTGCGCCTGGACGCCGACTGGGCGGCGATCGAGCGCGAGCGTGGCGATGATCCGCGGCCAGTCGGCGGGCCCGAGCACCTGGCGTACGTGATCTACACCTCGGGCTCGACGGGTCGGCCGAAGGGGGTGGAGAACAGCCATCGTGGGATCGTGAACCGGCTGCTGTGGATGCTGGAGGACAGCGGCCTCGGCGAGCAGGACGCTGTGTTGCAGAAGACGCCGTACACGTTCGACGTGTCGGTGTGGGAGCTGTTCGCGCCGCTGCTGTGCGGCGCGCGGCTGGTGGTGGCGGCGCCCGAGGGTCACCGCGACCCGGCGTACCTGGCGGACGTGATCGAGGCGGAGGCGATCAGCACGGTGCACTTCGTGCCGTCGATGCTGCAGGCGTTCCTCGAGTCGGTGGATGGCCGCCAGTGCCGTTCGCTGCGGCGGGTGATCTGCAGCGGAGAGGCGCTGTCGCGGGAGCTGCAGGAGCGGTTCTTCGGCAAGCTGGGCGAGGGCGAGGGGGCGCCCGAGCTTCAGAACCTCTACGGGCCGACGGAGGCGGCGGTGGACGTCACGTCGTGGCGCTGCCGGCGGGGGGATTCGCACGGGAGCGTTCCCATCGGGAAGCCGGTGGCCAACACGCGAATCTACCTCCTCGACGGCCAGCTGCAGCCTGTCCCCGTCGGGGTGCCGGGCGAGCTCTTTATCGGGGGTGTGCAGGTGGCGCGCGGCTACCTCAAGCGGCCCGCGTTGACGGCCGAGCGGTTCATCCCCGATCCGTTCAGCCGCACGCCGGGCGCGCGGCTGTACCGCACCGGGGATCTGGCCCGCTTCCTGCCCGACGGCACCATCCTCTTCCTCGGTCGCATCGATCACCAGGTGAAGCTGCGCGGCTTCCGGATCGAGCTCGGGGAGATCGAGGCTGCGCTGCTGGCGAGCGCGCAGGTCCGCGAGGCCGCGGTGCTCCTGCGCGAGGATCGCGCGGGCGATCCGCGCCTCGTGGCCTACGTCGTGCCGCGCTCCGAGCCGGACGTCGATGTCGAGGCGCTGCGCCGGGCCCTGGAGCTCGCGTTGCCGTCGTACATGGTGCCGAGCGCCTTCGTGGCGCTGGAGTCGCTGCCCCTGACCACGAGCGGCAAGCTCGACCGCAAGGCGCTGCCTGCGCCGGAGCTGGAGCCGGCCGCGCGAGGCGAGCACGTGGCCCCCAGCGGCGAGACCGAGATCAAGCTCGCCGAGATCTGGCAGGAGGTGCTTGGCCTGTCCCGCGCCGGCTCCGCCGACGAGTTCTTCGCGAGCGGGGGGCACTCGCTGCTGGCGACCCAGCTCGTCTCGCGCGTGCGCAGCGTCTTCGGGGTCGATCTGCCGCTGCGCGCCGTCTTCGAGGCGCCCGTGCTGGCGCAGCTCGCCGCGCGCATCGAGCGCGCCCGCGCCGGGCGAGACGGGCTGGACGGGGCGCCGACGATACCGCTGGTGCCCCGCGGCGACGCACCGCCGCCCATGTCGTTTGCGCAGGAGCGGCTGTGGTTCTTGCAGCAGCTCGATCCTGGCAGCACCGCCTACAACATGGCGGCGGCCGTGCGCCTGTCCGGCGCCCTCGATCAGGGGGCGCTGCACGGCTGCCTCCGCGAGGTGGTGCGCCGTCACGATGCGCTGCGCGCCACCTTCGCGACCGACGCGGAGGGCGGCGGCGTGCAGCGGATCGCGCCCGCTGTCGCGCTCTCTCTGCCGCTCTTCGATCTCTCGGCGATGCCCGAGGCCGAGCGGGAAGGAGCGCTCGCGCGCGTCGCCCGAGAGGAGGCCGAGCGGCCCTTCGACCTCGCCGAGGGCCCGCTCGTGCGCAGCGCGCTCGTGCGCCTCGGCGCGACCGAGCACGTGTGGCTCCTCGGCATGCACCACATCGTCTCCGACGACTGGTCGATCGGCGTGTTCGTGCGCGAGGTCTCGGCCCTGTACGCGGCGTACGTCGCCGGGCAGCCGTCGCCGCTGCCGCCGCTCCCGATCCAGTACGCCGACTATGCGCGCTGGCAACGGCAGGGCCTGGCGGGCGAGGCCCTCGAGCGCGAGCTCGCGTACTGGACCCGGCAGCTCGCCGGGATCCCGAGCGCCATGGAGCTGCCCGCCGACCGCCCGCGGCCCGCGGCGCAGAGCTTCCGGGGCGGCGAGGTGGCCGTCGTCCTGCCGGCCGAGCTCGCGCAGGCGCTCCGCGCGCTGAGCCTGCGCGAGAACGCGACGCTCTTCATGACGTTGCTGGCCGCCTTCCAGGCCCTCCTGGGGCGCTACAGCCGGCAATCCGACGTGGTGGTCGGCTCGCCCGTGGCCAACCGCACGCGCGCCGAGGTCGAGGGGCTCATCGGCTTCTTCGTCAACACGCTGGCGCTGCGGGCCGATCTGAGCGCGGATCCGCCCTTCGTCGAGCTCCTGCGGCAGGTGCGCGACACAGCGCTCGACGCCTACGCCCATCAGGCCCTGCCGTTCGAGCGGATCGTCGACGCGCTGGGCGTGCCGCGCGATCTCAGCCGCACGCCGGTGTTCCAGGTCATGTTCACGCTGCAGAACGCGCCCGTGCACGAGATGCGGCTCGCGGGCCTGTCCCTGCGCGAGGAGGAGATCTCCACCCGGACGGCCAAGTTCGACCTGGATCTGACGCTCCGGGAGGTCGACGGGGCGCTGGTCGGGACGCTGGAGTACAGCGCCGATCTCTTCGACGCCGCGACCGTCGAGCGCATGGCCGGGCACCTGCGCGCGCTCCTCGAGGGCGTCGTCGCCGCGCCCGGGACGCGGCTCTCCGGGCTGCCGCTGCTCACCGCGGCCGAGCGCCGGCAGATCGTGGTTGAGCGCAACCGGACGGCGCGCGACTTCACGGCGGTGCGCCCCGAGTGGCGCCCGGAGGCGCGCTTCACCGAGCTCTTCGAGGCGCAGGTCGAGCGCACGCCGGGCGCCGTGGCCGTCGAGTGCGACGGGGAGCGCTGGACGTACGCGGAGCTCGACGAGCGCGCCCGCCGCATCGCGCGCGCGCTGCGCGAGCGCGGCGTGGGCCGCGACGACGTCGTGGGCCTGCTCCTCGACCGCGGCGTCGAGCTCGTCGCCGCCATCCTGGGCGTCTTCAAGGCCGGAGGCGCCTACATGCCGCTCGACGCGGACTGGCCGGATCAGCGGCTCGCGACGGCGCTCGCGCGGAGCAGGGCCAGGGCGCTCGTCTGCGCGGCCTCGTCGCAGGGCAGGGCGGGCGCGCTGAACGCGGCGCCGGCGCTCTGCATCGCCGAGCTCCTGGCCTCCTCGCCGGCGCCTCGCGGCTCCTCTCCGGCAGAGGGATCGGCCGACGATCTCGCCTACGTGCTCTTCACCTCCGGGTCCACGGGCACGCCCAAGGGCGTCATGGTCACCCACGCGGGCATGCTCAATCAGCAGTTCGCCAAGGTGGTGGAGCTCGGCCTCGGCGCCGGCGACACGATGGCCCAGATCGCCCGCCAGACGTTCGATATCTCGGTGTGGCAGCTGCTCAACCTGCTCCTCGTGGGCGGCCGAGTCCTCATCCTGAAAGACGAGCAGGCGTGGGCGCCGGGGCCGCTCCTGACCGCCCTCTCCGCCCAGCGGGCGACGATCTTCGAGACCGTGCCCTCGCACCTCCGGCTCCTCCTCGATGAGCTGGAGGCGCGGCCGGAAGCCTACGATCTGTCGGCGCTGCGGTGGCTGATGCCGACCGGGGAGGCCCTCCTGCCGGAGCTATGCGAGCGCTGGTTCCGGGCGTTCCCGCGCGTCCCGATGGTCAACGCCTATGGGCCGACCGAGTGCTCGGACGACACCTCGCTCCACAAGCTCTACCGGGCCCCATCCCGCGCGTGGAAGTACGTGCCGATCCACGGCTGCGTGGCGAACCTCAGCAACTACGTGCTCGACGAGCGCCTCGAGCCCGTGCCCGACGGGGTGGCCGGCGAGCTGTGCATCGGCGGCGTCGGCGTCGGGCGCGGCTACATCGCCGACCCGGGGCGAACTGCCCAGGCGTTCGTCCCCGACCCCTTCGCGGGGACGCCGGGAGCGAGGATGTACCGCACCGGCGATCTCGTGCGTTTCCTCCCCGACGGCAGCATCGAGTTCCTGGGCCGCATCGATCATCAGGTGAAGATCCGCGGCTTCCGCATCGAGATAGGCGAGATCGAGGCCGCGCTGTCGCTGCACCCGGGCGTGCGCGAGTGCGTGGTGGTGATGCGGGAAGACGGCGAGGACGACAGGCGCCTCGTGGCCTACGTCGTCCCCGCCGCACACGCCGAGAGCGGCGCGCTCGCGCGCCACCTGCAAGAGCGGCTGCCCGCTTACATGGTGCCCTCGGCCTTCGTCCTGCTCGACGCGTTTCCCTTGCTGTCGAACGGCAAGATCGACCGGCGCGCGCTGCCGGCGCCCGCAGGAGGCGCGCTCGACACCGCCGAGCACGTGCCGGCGTGCACGCCGACCGAGGCGGTCCTCGCGGACATCTGGCGCGATCTGCTCCGTGTGGATCCCGTCGGTCGCTTCGCGAACTTCTTCACCCTGGGCGGGCATTCCCTGCTGGCCACCCGGCTCGTCTCGCGCGTGCGTGAAGCCTTCGGCGTCGAGCTCGCGCTACGCGCGGTCTTCGAGCACCAGACCTTGGCCGAGCTCGCCGTCGCCATCGAGCAGGCCCGCGATCTCGACCGCGGGGACGCGACGACGCCGATCGAGCCCGCGCCGCGTGACGGGACCCATCCGCTGCCGCTCTCCTTCGCCCAGCAGCGGCTCTGGTTCCTCCACCAGCTCGAGGAGCCCAGCGACGCTTACAACATGGCCGGGGCCTACCGCCTGCGCGGCGCGCTGCACGTCGAGGCCCTGGAGCGAGCCTATTCCGACATCCTCGCCCGCCACGAGACGCTGCGCACCCGCTTCCCCGCCGAGGGCGGGGCGCCGCGCCAGGTCATCGAGCCGCCCGCCGCCGGGCGCGTCGCGACGATCGATCTGAGCGACCGTGACGAGGCGGAGCGCGAGGCCGCGCTGCGGCGCCTCGTGGACGAGGAGGGGGCCTCGCGGTTCGATCTGGCCAGGGGCCCGCTCGTGCGGTGCAGGCTGCTCCGCCTCGGTCCGGCCGATCACGTGCTGCAGGTGACCCTGCACCACATCATCTCCGACGGCTGGTCCGTGCGCGTCTTCCTGGACGAGCTCATCGCGCTCTACGACCACTACCGCCTCGGCGCCGAGGGGGCCTATCCCCTGCCCAGGCTGCCTGTCCAGTACGTCGATTTCGCCTGCTGGCAGCGCGCCTATCTGCAGGGCGAGCGCCTCGCGCGCCAGCTCGCCTTCTGGAAGGCGCAGCTCGCCGGCGCACCGCTGCTCCTCTCGCTCCCGACCGACCGGCCGCGCCCCGCGCTCCAGACCATGAAGGGAGCCGTCGCCCGCTTCACCCTCGACAGCGCCCTGACGGCCGATCTCAGGGCCCTCGGCCGGCGCTTCGACGTCACGTTCTTCATGACGCTCTTCGCCGGCTTCAACGTGCTGCTGAGCCGCTACTCCGGGCAGACCGATCTCCTGGTGGGCGTGCCGGTGGCGAACCGCACGCGCAAGGAGATCGAAGGGCTCATCGGCTTCTTCGTCAACACGCTGGTGCTGCGCAGCGATCTGTCCGGGAATCCGACGTTCGATACCCTGCTGCGCCGCGTCCGGCAGACCACCCTCGACGCGTACGCTCACCAGGATCTGCCGTTCGAGCAGGTCGTGGAGGCCGTGCGGCCGGAGCGCAGCCTCAGCCATCACCCGCTGTTCCAGGTGATGTTCGACGTGCAGGACGCCGACGACGAGGTGATGACGCTCGGGGACCTCGCGGTCGAGCCCCTGGAGCCGGAGCGCGTGACCTCGATGTTCGACGTGTCCGTGACCCTGGAGGAGCTCGGCGGCGGGCTGCGCGGGACCATCGAGTACAACACCGACCTCTTCGCGGACTCGACCATCCGCCGCATGATCGACCATTTCACGGCCCTGCTGCGGCTGCTCGCGGCCGCCCCGCACCGGCGCATCGGCGAGCTGGAGATGCTCGGCGGCGGCGAGCTCGCCGCCCTGGAGGCGAGCTGGGAGCTCGCGCCGCCGCCGGCGCTGGCCGGCGATCCGCGGCGCGACGCGTGCGTTCACCGGCTCATCGCGCGGCGCGCTGCCGACGACCCGGGCGCGACGGCGCTCTCCTCGGGCGATCGTCACGTTTCCTATGGAGAGATGAGCGCGCGCGCCGGCGCGCTCGCGCGCCGCCTGCGCGCGCTCGGCGTCGGCCCCGAGGTGCTCGTTGGCCTCTGCGCCGAGGACGGCATCGCGCTCGTCACCGGCGTTCTGGCTGTCCTCATGGCCGGGGGCGCCTACCTCTGCCTCGAGCCCGGCCACCCGAGAGACCGCCTGGCCGAGCTCCTCTCGGACGCCCGCCCGTCCGTCCTCCTCTGCAGCGAGCGCGACGCCGCCGCGCTGTCGGCGTACGGCGCGCACGGCGCGCACGGCGCCGCGGTGGTGACGCTCGATCCCTTCCTGGAGGGCTCCGCCCCCGCGGGCGAGGCTGCGGCCGAGCTCTGGCCGTGCTCGTCCGACAACGCAGCGTACGTCGTGTACACCTCGGGCACGACCGGCAAGCCCAAGGGCGTCACCGTCACCCACCGCGCGCTGGTCAACGTCTATCTCGCCTGGGAGCACGAGTTTCACCTGGCCGGCGGTCCCAGCTGCCACCTGCAGATGGCCAGCAGCGCCTTCGACGTCTTCTCCGGCGAGGTGCTCCGCGCCCTTTGCAGCGGCGGCAGGCTGGTGTTCTGCCCGCGCGGCCTCCTGGTCGAGCCCGACAAGCTCCATGCGTTGATGCGCCGCCAGCGCGTGGACTGCGCCGACTTCATCCCCGCCGTGCTCCGCGCGCTCTCGGATCACCTGGAGGAGACCGGGCAGGATCTCGGCTTCATGAGGCTCCTCGTCGTCGGCTCGGACGTGTGGACCGCCGAGGACCACGCCCGCTTCAGGGCCCTCTGCGGGCCGAGCACCCGCCTGATCAACGCCTATGGCGTCAGCGAGGCCACGATCGACAGCACCTGGTTCGAGTCGCAGCGCCTCGAGCGCGACGGGGAGCGCTCCGTGCCGATCGGCCGGCCCATGCCGGGGGTGAGGGCGCTCGTGCTGGACGCCCATCTCATGCCCGTACCCGCGGGCGTTCCGGGGGAGCTCTTCCTCGGCGGCCCCGGCGTGGCGCGCGGTTACCTGAACCGGCCGGGCCATACCGCCGAGCGGTTCATCCCCGACCCGTTCGCGCGCACGCCCGGCGAGCGGCTCTACCGCACCGGCGATCTGGCGCGCCTCCTGCCGGACGGCAACCTCGCGCTCCTGGGGCGCGCCGATCACCAGGTGAAGATCCGCGGGTTCCGCGTCGAGCCGGACGAGATCGCGGCCGTCGTCGCTGCGTACCCCGGCGTCAGGGAGGCCGTGGTGGTGGTCCGCGAGGATCGCCCCGGAGAGAAGCGGCTGGTCGCGTGCCTGACGCTCGATGACGGCGGCGACGGCGCGCCTCCGCTGCGGGTCGAGGACGTGAAGCGCTTCCTCAGGGACAAGCTGCCTCACTACATGGTGCCTTCCGCGATCGAGGTGCTGGACGCCATGCCCCTCACGCCCAACCGCAAGATCGATCGCGCGGCCCTCGTGCGCAGGCGCCCCGAAGGCGTCGGCCCGAGCAGCGCCGACGCGCCGCGCACGCCCGCCGAGGAGCTGCTCGCCGGCGTCTTTCGCGACGTGCTCGGCGTGGACACCGTGCGGCGCTCGGACAGCTTCTTCGATCTCGGCGGACACTCGCTCCTCGCCACCCAGCTCGCCTCGCGCGCGGGCAAGGTGTTCGGCCGAGAGCTGCCCTTGCGCGTGATCTTCGAGGAGCCGGTGCTCGCCTCGCTCGCCGACTACATGCAGCGGGCCGAGCGCCGCCGGCAGGCTCCGCCGCTCCAGCGGGTGTCGCGCGATCGCCCTTTACCTCTCTCGTTCTCCCAGGAGCAGCTCTGGACTGCTGCGCAGTTCGCGCCCGACAGCGGGGCGTACAACATGTCCGCCGGGCTCCGCGTCCGCGGGGCGCTGGACGTGGACGTCGTCCGCGGGGCGCTGGCCGAGATCGCGCGGCGCCACGAGATCTTGCGCATGCGGGTGGAGACCGTCGACGGCCGCCCGGCCATGGTCGTGGCGGACGAGTTCCCTCTCGCGGCGGTCATCGAGGACCTCCGGGGGATCCATGGCCGCGAGGCCCGAGAGGCCGAGCTCGGTCGACGCTTCGAGGCAGAGGTCTCGGCGCCCTTCGATCTCTCGCGCGCGCCGCTCGTCCGCCTCAGGATCTTCCAGCTCGCGCCCGAGGAGGCGGTGCTCGCCTTCACGCTGCACCACCTCCTCTGCGACGGCTGGTCGCTCAGCGTGCTCGTCCGTGAGCTCGTCGCCTGCTACGAGTCGCTCGCCGCGGGCAGGCCCCATCACCTGCCCGAGCTGCCCTTCCAGTACGCCGACCTGGCCGCCTGGCAGCGCAAGTGGATGAGCGGCGAGGTCCTCGAGGAGCACATCGAGCACTTCGCCAGGAAGCTCGGCGGCGAGCTGCCGACGCTCGCGTTGCCGCTCGATCGGCCGCGCTCCCGGCGGCGGAGCGACGCGGGCGCGCGCTTCGTCCAGCCGCTCGACGGCGAGCTCGCCCGCGCGCTCGCGGAGCTCGGCCGCCGCGCCGGCGCCACGCTCAACATGACCCTCATGGCCGGGTTCCTGGCGCTGCTCTATCGCTTCAGCCGGCAGGACGACCTGCTCCTCGGCGTGACAGTCGCCGGCCGGAGCCAGGTGGAGGCCGAGCCGCTCATCGGCTGCTTCATCAACAACGTCGTCCTGCGCTTCGACCTCTCGGCCAGGCCGAGCTACCGCGACCTGCTCGCGCAGGTCCGGCGCGAGACCCTGGAGGCCTACGATCACCAGGCGCTGCCGTTCGAGAAGCTCATCGAGGCGCTGAGCCCGCCGCGCGAGCCGGGCGTCACCCCCTTCTTCCAGGTGGTCTTCGGCGTTCAGAACACGCCGTCCGACGAGCTCTCGATACCCGGCCTCGCGATCGAGGAGCTCCCCTCGGCGCGGGAGACAGCGCGTTACGATCTCACCGTCTGGGTCCACGAGACCGCGGGGGCGCTCAGCGTGGAGTGGACCTACAGCACCGACCTCTTCGAGGCCGCCACGATCCACGAGATGGCCAGAGGTTACGAGGAGGTGCTCCGGCAGGTCGTGCGTGATCCCGAGATCGGCCTCCTGGCCCTCTCCTCGTCCAGGGACAGCGAGGCCACGCGCGGACAGGGCGCCTCGAAGCACGCAGCTCTCAAGGAGAAGCTGCTCGGCGCTAGGCGACAGGCAAAGAGGATCGATCTCTCCGAGTGAGCCGCTCCCCGGAGAGGCACATCCTCCAATTCTCTAACCAGGGCACGCTCCATGACCCAGCAGGAACTCGAAGGTTTTCGTCTCTCTCCCCAGCAAGAGCGGGCGTGGGCGCTCGGCGGTGACCGCCTCCACGCGGCGGGGCTGGCCGTCCTCTCCGGGCCGTGTGACGCCGACCGGCTGCGTGCGGCGGTGGCCTCCGTCGTCGCCCGTCACGAGATCCTGCGCACGGTCTTCCCCTCGCTGCCCGGCATGAGCGCGCCGCTCCAGCGCATCCTCGACGAGCCGCGGTTTCAATGGGAATGCGAGGACCTCCGCGGGCGAGACGCCGCCGAGGCGCTCGCCGAGCTCGAGCGCGGGCTCTCCGAGGTCGAGCCCTTCGACCTCCCGCGCGGCCCGCTGCTCCGCTGCCGCCTGGCGCGCCTCGCGGGCGATCGCGCCGGGCTGGTCATCACCCTGCCTTCGCTGTGCGCCGACGATGCCACGCTCGATCTCTTCCTCGCCGAGCTCGGCCACGCCTACGCCGGCACCGGCGCCTATGCCCCCGGTGCGCGCGGCGCCGATCCGGGGGAGGAGGGGGAGGGCGATCTGCAGTACGCGGATCTCGCCGAGTGGCAAGCCGGCATGTGCAAGGAGGAAGAGGCAGGCTTCTGGCAGCGCCTCGAGGTCCCCAGCGTCGAGAACCGCCTGCGCAGCGCGCGCGACCTGCGCGAGCGGGCCGGCGAGGTCCTG
The DNA here is from genome assembly GCF_051530195.1 of Sorangium sp. So ce321. Classification (NCBI taxonomy): domain Bacteria; kingdom Pseudomonadati; phylum Myxococcota; order Polyangiales; family Polyangiaceae; genus Sorangium; species Sorangium sp. So ce321. The sequence goes on from NZ_CP150329.1 coordinate 5,137,076, forward strand.
ACGGTCTCGGAGGCTCTGCCTGACGCCACGGCCGGAGCTCTGGGCTCGTTCCTGAGGGAGCACGGGCTCGACGCGGAGTCGTTCTGGTTCGCCGCCTGGCTGCTCTTCGCTCGCCGCAACGTCGATGACGACGTGGTCACGGTCTCGAAGCTCTTCTCCTGCCGCACGGTGGAGCCGCTCGACGCAGCGCTGGGGCCGATAGCCAGGTACGTGCCCGTGTTCTACCGTCCGGATCCGGGCGCGGGGTTTCTGCAAAACATCGGCGATCTGCGGCTTTTGCTCGCGGACTTCGCCGAACACCAGATCTACTTCTCCTGGTCTCTCGTCTCCAGCGCCGGCGCGGCGCGCTCTCTCGGCTTCTCCTTCTGCGCCGCGACGGACGCCGAGGCGCGCGGCTTGCGGCTCTCCTGGCGACGCAAGGTGGTCCTCGCCGAGCCCTTCGACGTCGAGCTCTGCGTCGAGGCGCGGGCGCGCGACGGCCATGCGCCGCGCGTCGAGCGGCTCTCCCTTCGCCACCGCGACGACCGCTTTGACGCCGCGCGGGCGAGGCGCCTCTTGCAGGGCTTCCTGGCCATGGTGGATGAGCTGATCGCCCACCCTGGTCGGCCGCTCCGGCTCCTCGGGACGCTCGGCGGCGAGGAGCAGCGCCTCGTCCTCGACGCGTGGAACCGCACGGCGCGCGACGTTCCGGCGGCGTCCTCGTTCTACGAGCTCTTTTCCCGGCAGGCGAGCCGCTCTCCCGACCGGCCCGCGCTGGTCTTCGGCGACCGCACGCTCACCTACCGCGAGCTCGACGGCGCCGCGCGCCGCGCGGCCGCGGCCCTGCGGCAGAGGGGCGCCGGCCCCGAGGTCCTCGTGCCGCTCGTGATCGAGCGCTCGATCGAGGCGATCGTCGGCCTCCTCGCCGTGTTCGCCGCCGGGGCAGCCTACGTGCCCATCGATCCGCGCCAGCCCGAGGCGCGAAGCAAGCTCATGCTCGCCGGCCTGGGGAATCGCCCCGCGCTGTCCGTCTCCCGCTGGCACGACCTCCTCGTGCGCCTCGGCGTGGACACCGCGGAGCGGGCGGTCTTCCTCGACCGGGCCCTCGACGAGCCGGCCGCGGCCCCCGAGGCGCCGGCCGGGCCGGATCACGCCGCCTACATGATCTACACCTCCGGCTCGACCGGGAACCCGAAGGGCGTGGTGGTGACCAACGCCTCGCTGGTCAACCTCGCGTTCGCGATGCGCGAGAGCGTCTATTCCGATCTGCGAGGTCCGCTGCGCGTCAGCCTCAACGCCCCGCTCATCTTCGACGCCTCCATCAAGCAGATAACGCAGCTCGGGTTCGGCGACACCCTTCACCTTGTACCCGAGGAGATTCGCCCCGACGGCGAGGCCCTCCTGGCCTTCTTGCAGCAGCACCGCCTCGACGTGCTCGACGTCACCCCATCGCAGCTCAAGCTCCTGCTCTACGCTGGCCTGGAGCGCCACCCGGAGGCCCTCCCGGCGCGCGTCCTGATCGGCGGCGAGGCGCTGGACCCCGGCGACTGGGAGCGGCTCGGGGCCCTCAGCGCCACCGCGTTCCGCAACGTCTACGGGCCCACCGAGAACACGGATGTCAGCACCACCGCGCCGGTGGTGAGCGGCGGCGGGAGGCGGCCTGTCATCGGCCGGCCCATCGCCAACGTGCGCGCCTACGTGCTCGACGGCGCGATGACCCCCGTGCCCGTCGGCGCGACCGGCGAGCTCTACCTGGGCGGGGCCGGCGTGGCGCGCGGCTATCTCGGGGAGCCCGCGCTCACCGGCGCGAAGTTCGTGCCCGACCCGTTCTCCGGGGAGCCCGGCGCGCGCCTCTACCGCAGCGGCGATCTCGTGCGCTTCGACGACGGCGGAGACATCGAGTTCCTCGGACGCGCCGACCACCAGGTCAAGATCCGCGGCTTCCGCGTCGAGCTCGGCGAGATCGAGAGCGCGATCGCCGCCCACCCTGGGGTCGCGCAGGCCGCGGTGACCGTCTGCGAAGGCCGCTCCGGCGATCCGCGGCTCGTGGCCTACGTCGTCGCCGGCCGCAAGGGCTTGTCCGAGGTGGACGGCCGCGAGCGCCATCGGCTCCCCAACGACATGGCCGTCGTCCAGCAGAACAAGAACGAGACCGACTATCTCTACGAGGAGATCTTCGTCAAGAAGAGCTACAGCCTCCACGGCATCGAGCTGCCGAAGGGCGCTGTCGTCTTCGACGTGGGCGCCAACATCGGGATGTTCAGCCTGTATGTCGCGAGCCACTGCGAGGGGGCTCGCGTCTTCGCCTTCGAGCCGCTCGGGCCCATCTACGAGTGCCTCGCGCTGAACGCGGAGCTCTACGGCGGCGGTATCGAGACGTTCCAGCTCGGCCTGTCCGATCGCGAGGAGAGCCGGACCTTCGCCTACTACCCCCGGTACTCGATGATGTCGGGCGCGCACGCCTACGCCAGGCCCGAGGACGAGGTGCAGGTCATCCGGCGATATCTGGAGCGGGAGGTGGGATCGGGCTCCGCGCAGGCGGCCGAGCTCCTGGCCCACGCCGACGAGCTGCTCGCCGGCCGGTTCGAGGCCGAGCTGCACGCCTGCCGCCTGCGGCGCCTCGGCGACGTCATCCGCGAGCGCGGCGTGACGCGCATCGACCTCCTGAAGATCGACGTGCAGCGCGCCGAGATGGACGTGCTGCGCGGGCTCGACGACCGCGACTTCCGGATCATCGACCAGATCGTCATGGAGGTGCACGCCGCGGCGGGGGAGGAGAGCGAGACGCGCCTCGACGAGCTGCGCGCGTGCCTCGGCGGCCACGGGTTCGAGGTGGTCGTGGAGCAGGACGAGCTCCTCCAGGGCACCGACCGCTACAACGTCTATGCTTCCAGGAGAGGGCTCAAGGCCCGCGAGCACGGGCTCTCCGCCATGACGCCGCGCCGCGAGCTCATCGAGCGCGCCCGGCCTGTCTCGCCCGAGCTGCTGCGCGACCACACCCGCGACCGTCTGCCCGAGCACATGGTGCCTGCGGCTTTCGTCCTCCTGGAGCGGTTCCCCCTGACCCGCAACGGCAAGGTGGACCGCGCTGCCTTGCCTCCTCCTCCCGAGCTCTCGACCGCGAGCGGGCCCGCGCAGAGGCCCCCGCTCTCCCCCATGGAGGAGATCCTCTGGGGGTTATGGGCCGAGGTGCTCGGCACCGTGCACCTCGGGTTGGACAAGAGCTTCTTCGCCCTCGGCGGCCACTCCCTCCTCGTCACCCAGCTCGTCTCGCGCATCCGCGAGGCGTTGCAGGTGGACCTGCCGCTGCGCGCCGTCTTCGAGGCGCCCACCCTCCGGGCGCTCGCGCGCGTGCTGGAGCAGGAGCGCAGGAAGGCGCACGACGGCGCGGCCCGCCTGGAGGCGCCGCGCATGCTGCCCGCGCCCCGCGCCGTCGAGCTGCCTCTCTCGTTCGCTCAGCAGCGCCTCTGGTTCCTCCAGCAGATGAACCCCGAGGACACCTCCTACAACGCGCCCGTGGCGTTCCGCGTGAACGGCCGGCTGTCGACGGACACCCTGCAAAGGGCGCTCGATCACCTGGTGCGCCGCCACGAGATCTTGCGCACCACCTTCGTGATGCGCGCCGACAGGCCCGCTCAGGTGATCCACGAGCCGCGGCCGTTCAACCTGCCCGTCGCCGACCTGACGGCCATGGATGACGCGGAGCGCGAGGCGGAGGTCGTCCGCCGCATCCAGGCCGAGGCCCGGAGGCCGTTCTCGCTGGGAGAGGGGCCGCTCTTCCGCGTCGAGCTCCTGCGCCTCGCCCCGCGGCAGCACGTCGCGATCTTCGACATGCACCACATCATCAGCGACGCGTGGAGCATGGCCATCTTCGTGCGCGAGCTCATGGAGGTCTACCGCGCGCTCCTCGCGAACCGCGCGCCCGATCTGCCGCAGCTCTCCATCCAGTACGCCGACTACGCCGTATGGCAGCAAGCGTGGCTGAGCGGCGCGGTCTACCGCGAGCACCTGGAGCACTGGAAGCGCCGCCTCTCCGGCGACCTGCCCGTCCTGCAGCTCCCGCTCGACGCGCCTCGCGAGCGCCGCCGGCACGACACCGGCCGCCGCGCCTCGTTTCACGTCGATCCCGAGCTCACCGCCTCGCTGAAGGCCCTGTGCGCTCGTTACGGCACCACACTCTACATGACGCTCTTGTCCGCGTTCCTCGTGCTGCTCGGCCGCATCAAGGACCAGAAGGACCTGCTGCTCGGCCTGGCGATCGCCGGCCGTGATCGCGTCGAGACAGAGAACGTGATCGGCTGCTTCATCAACATGCTGGTGCTGCGGTTCGATCTCTCCGGCGCGCCCAGGTTCGCCGATCTCCTGCGCCAGGCTCGCCAGGTCACCCTCGACGCGTACGAGCACCAGGCCATGCCGTTCGATCACCTGGTCAAGGAGCTCAACCCGCCGCGCGGCAAGGGGGTCACGCCGTTCTTTCAGGTCGCCTTCGGCCTGCAGAACGCCCCCGCCGGCGACCTCAACTTGCCTGGCCTGGAGTTCACCCCCATCCCCCAGGAGCAGGAGAAGATCCGATACGACCTCACCATCTGGGTGAGCGAGGAGGCCGGCGGCCTCTTGATCGACTGGACCTACAGCGACGAGCTCTTCCACGAGCAGACGATCGCCGACATGGCCCGGCGCTACGAGGCCCTGCTCCGCGCCGTCGCCCGCGATCCCGAGGCCCGCATCCACACCTACGAGCTGCTCTCCGCGGAGGACAAGCAGGGCCGCCGGGAAGAGCAGGTTCGCAAGCAGGCGTCGCTGAGCAGCCGGCTCGCCGCGTCCTCCCGCAAGGCCGGCACCCCCTAGGGCGCCCGTCGCTCACCCGCGCATGGGCCCTCGCCGCACGGAACTCCACCCCACCTCGAGCACGTGACCATGACAGACTCCAGCAAACCCACAGGGCTGAGCAAGCTCAAGTCCATCAAGCGAAAGACCGTGGTCCTCTCGCAGGACAACCTGGTCTCCTACGACGCCCTCGGCGACCGGGCCCTGCCCCTCGTGATCAAGCCGAGCGCCGGCGAGCTGAGCCTGCCGGCCTGGATCGCCGACAACCGCGAGCCGCTGCGGGCCAGGCTGCACGAGCACGGCGCGCTGCTCTTCCGCGACTTCGGCGTCCAGGACCCGGACACCTTCCAGAGAGCGATCGAGGCCATCTCGGGGCAGCTCTTGCACTACACCGAGCGCTCCTCGCCGCGCCACGCGGTGAAGGGCAACGTGTACACGTCCACCGACTACCCGCCGCAGTATCCCATCTTCCTGCACAACGAGCAGTCTTACAACCTCAACTGGTGCCGCAATATCAGCTTCTATTGCCGGCAGCCCGCCGCGCAGGGCGGCCAGACCCCGATCGCCGACACGCGCCGCATCCTCGCCCGGCTGAACCCCGAGATCGTGGCGCGCTTCCGCGAGCGTCGCTACATGTACATGCGCAACTTCGGCGAGGGATTCGGCCTCTCCTGGCGGGAGGCCTTCCAGACCGAGGACAGGGGCGAGGTCGAGGCCTACTGTCGGCGCAACGCGATCGAGATCGAGTGGAAGGACGGCAATCGCCTGCGCACCCGCCAGGTGCGCCCCGCGGTGCACCGTCACCCGGTCACCGGTGAGCTGGTCTGGTTCAATCACTGCACGTTCTTCCACGTCTCCACCCTGACGGCGCCGATCCGCGACAGCCTCACCGCCGGGTTCGCGGAGCACGACCTGCCGAACCAGACGTTCTATGGCGACGGCGCGCCCATCGAGCCCGAGGTCATGGCTCACCTGCAGCAGGCTTATCTCGAGGAGAAGGTCCTGTTCGACTGGAAGAAGGGCGACGTGCTGGTGCTCGACAACATGCTCTGCTCGCATGGCCGCGAGCCGTTCCAGGGGGAGCGCAGCGTGCTGACGGCCATGACCGAGCTCACGGACAATCGCCTCGAGGACCCGGGCAAAGGGGCCTGAGGGGCGAGACGCGGACGAGGATGACGATGTCGGCGCGGGATCCCTGGATGACCTGCGCGCGCAGCGGCGGCGGAGCATGAGGAGCGTTGGATGAACATGCAGAATCTCGAGGGCTTTCGCATCTCACCGCAGCAGCGGCGCCTGTGGCTCTCGGCCCGGGGTGAGGGGCGGGCGGCCTGCCTCCTGGAGCTCTGCGGCCCGCTCGAGGGAGATCGCCTGGAGCGCGCCCTGCGCCGGATCGTGGCCCGCCACGAGATCCTGCGCACGGTCTTCCCCTCGCTGCCGGGGATGGAGACCCCGCTCCAGGTGATCCGGGGCGAGGACGCCGGCCTCGCCTTCTCGTGCTCGTCCGCCGAGGAGCCCGGGGCGCTCGATCTCGACGCGCTCTTCGCGCGGCGAGCCGCCTTTGATTTCTCCGAGGGGCCGCTGCTCTCGGCGCGCCTCACGCGCGTCGAGGAAGCGAGGCACTTCCTGCTGCTCGAGCTCCCTTCGATGTGCTGCGATGCCGCCTCGCTGGACGCGCTGGTCGAGGAGCTCGCCGCGGCCTACGCCGGCGGAGCGCCGGCCGCGGCCCGCGGGGGAGAGGGCGCGGAGGGCGAGGGGGGACCCCTCCAGTACGCCGACTTCTCGGAGTGGCAGCACGAGCTGCTGGAGGAGCCTGACGCCGCGCGATGGCGGGAGCGCGAGGAGCTCTCGGGCGAGCCGGTCGTGCTGCACGTGGAGTCCTCGACGGGGCCTGTCGCCGCCGCGCCGCTCACCGTCAGCGCGCGCATCCCGCGGGGCGAGCTCGCCGGGCTCGCGGACGAGGCACCCCTCGATGCGTTCTTCTACGCGTGCTGGGCTGCGCTGCTCTTCCGCCTCGCGCCGGAGGAGGATCGCGACCGCCTCGTCGTGGCCGCGCGCTTCGACCTGCGCCACCTCGATGCGCTCGCGGGGGCGATCGGCGCGTTCGCCAAGCTCATCCCCGTGCGTTGCTCCCTCGGCGCCGAGGCCTGTATCGGCGAGGAGGTGCGCCGCCTGGCCGCCGCCCTCGAGGAGACGGGAGCAGGCCAGGAGCACTTCGACGCCGAGCTGTTGCCCGGGCACAAGGGCCGCGACGGCATTGCGTTCGCCTTCGAGCGGGCGCTCGAGCCGCGCCACGGGTCCGGCCTCCGCTTCGAGGTGCGCCGCAAGGGATGGGAGGGCGAGCGCAGCAAGCTGTCGCTCACGGTGCGCGCGGGGGCGGGCGAGGTGGAAGCGCACCTCACCGCCGCGCCGGGCGTCGTCTCCCGCGAGCGCCTGCGCTTCCTCCTGGACTCGTTCGTCGCCGTGGCGCGGCAGGCTGCGCGCGCCCCTGAGACACCCCTCTTCGCGCTCGGCCTGATCGGCCCGGCCGAGGCGGAGCAGCTGGCCTCCTTCGGCTGCAATCCCGCTCGTTTCCCCGGTGGAGACACCGTTCACGGCCTGTTCGAGCGGCAGGCGCTCGCCACGCCGGACGCGCCGGCCGTCGCTTATGCGGGCGACGTGCTCTCGTTCGATGCGCTGAATCGCCGCGCGAACAGGGTAGCCCACGCCCTCCGCGCCCGCGGGGTCGGCCCCGAGACGATCGTCCCGCTCGTCTACGAGCGATCCGTGGAGATGATGGTCGGCCTCCTGGGCATCCTCAAGGCGGGCGCCGCGTATCTCCCCGTAGATCCGCATCAGCCCAGGGCGCGGCTCGCGCTGATCCTCGGCGACGCCCGCGCCCGCCACGCCGTGGTGCAGCCTGGCCTGGAGGACGCCGTGCGCGGCGCGCTCGGGACCGGCGAGAACGGCGATCCAGAGCTCCAGCTCGTCTCGACAGGCGTGACGGAGGGGCCGGAGCACAACCCGAGCTCCGGTGTTCTGCCGGAGAACCTGGCTTACGTCATCTACACTTCAGGCTCCACCGGCACGCCCAAAGGCACGCTGGTGAGCCACGCCTCGGCGGTCAACCTGGCCCACGCCGAGCGCGAGATGCTCTGCGCGGACGCCGGGCGGCCGCTCCGGGTGGGGCTCAACGCGCCCCTCATCTTCGACGCATCCATCAAGCAGCTCTTGCTGATGCTCTTCGGCCACAGCCTGCACGTGGTGCCCGAGGAGGTCCGCCCCGACGGACGCGCCCTCATCGAGTTTCTACGGGCCGCCCGCCTCGACGTGCTCGATCTCACCCCCTCTCAGATGAAGCTCCTGCTCTTCGCCGAGATCGAGCGGGACATCGAGTGCCTCCCTGCGCGCGTGCTGCTCGGCGGCGAGGCCCTCGACGAAGGCACCTGGAAGCGGCTGCGCGCCCTCGGCGACCGCTTCCACAACGTCTACGGGCCGACGGAGAACACGGACATCAGCACGATGATCCCGCTGGCTGCGAGCGAGCTTCCCACGATCGGCGCGCCCATCGCCAACGTGAGCGTGCATGTGCTCGATCACCATCTCTCGCCCGTGCCCATCGGCGTCCCCGGGGAGCTTTATCTGTCCGGGAAGGGCCTCTCCCGGGGCTACTTCGGGCGGTCCGGGCTCACGGCCGAGCGCTTCCTGCCGAGCCCGTTCGGGCCCGAGCCCGGCGCCCGCCTGTACAGGACGGGCGATCTCGTACGTCATCGCGAAGACGGGCTGCTCGAGTTCCTGGGCCGCGTCGACCGGCAGGTGAAGATCCGCGGGTTCCGCGTCGAGCTCGGGGAGATCGAGGCGGCGCTGCGCAGGCATCCCGGCGTGCGCGAGGCCGTGGTGGTGCTGCGCGAGGACCAGCCCGGGGACCCGCGCCTCGCGGCCTACGTGGTCCCGAGCCCCAAGGGCTCCCCGGCGGCCCTCGGCCGCGCGCGGCACGTGTTGCCCAACGACATGGCCGTGGTCCAGCAGAACAAGAACGAGACCGATTACCTGTACGAGGAGATCTTCCGGAAGAAGACCTACAGCCTCTACGGCGTCGAGATCCCGAGGGGTGCCGTGGTGTTCGACGTCGGCGCGAACATTGGCATGTACAGCCTGTACGTCACGCTCCACGCCGAGGACGCGCGCGTGTTCGCGTTCGAGCCGCTCGCCCCGATCTACGAGACCCTGGCGGCGAACGCGGGCCTGTACGGCCGCAGCATCAAGCTCTTTCATCACGGGCTCTCCGATCGGGAGGAGACCGTCGCCTTCACGTATTACCCGCGCTACTCGATGATGTCCGGCGCTCAGGCCTACGCCAGGCCTGAAGAGGAGGTGGAGGTCGTCAAGCGCTTCCTGGCGAAGGAGACGGAGGCCGGCTCCAGCGAGGCGGCGGAGCTCCTGTCCCACGCCGACGAGCTCCTCGCCGGACGCTTCCAGGGCGAGGTGCACAACTGCCTCCTGCGGCGGCTGTCGGACGTCATCCGCGAGGAGGGCGTGGACCGCATCGATCTCCTGAAGATCGACGTGCAGCGCGCCGAGATGCACGTGCTGCGCGGCCTCACCGCCGACGACTGGAAGATCATCGAGCAGGTGGTCATGGAGGTGCATGCGGCCGAGGGCCAGGAGAGCGAGGGCCGGCTGGAGGAGCTCGAGGCCTTGCTCCAGCAGCACGGTTTCCAGGTGATCATCGAGCAGGACGAGCTCCTGTCGGGCACAGATCGCTACAATGTCTATGCCTCCAGGAGAGGCCTGAGGGGAAGGGAAGAGGGCCTCATGCGCCTGCGTCCCATCCAGGGCTACATCGACGAGGCGCGGCCGGTCTCGCCGGGCGCGCTGCGCGACCACGCGCGCGAGCACCTGCCCGAGCACATGGTGCCGAGCGCCGTGGTGCTGATGGACGGGATCCCGCTCACGCGGAACGGGAAGGTGGATTATCGGCTGCTCCCCGCGCCCGACGCGGTGGCCGGCGGGGTCCGCGCGCGCCACGAGCCGCCGCGGACGCCCATCGAGGAGATCCTGCACGGGATCTGGTGTGATCTGCTGGGGGCTCCGCACCTGGGCATCCACGATGACTTCTTCCAGCTGGGTGGGCACTCGCTGCTGGCGACGCAGCTCACGGCGAGGATCCGGCAGGCGCTCCACCTGGATGTCCCCCTGCGAGTGCTCTTCGATGCTCCCACGATTGCCCGGATGTCCCCCGAGGTGGAGCGCCTGCTGAAGGAGCAGGGCGGGGTCGGCGTGGCCCCGCCCATCGGGCCGCGACCCCGCGGCGGGGAGCTGCCGCTCACGTTCTCTCAGGAGCGGTTGTGGTTCTTGCAGGCGCTGATGCCGGACGGGGTGCATTACAACACGCCGGCTGCGGTGCGCGCGCGTGGCGAGCTGTCGATCGAGGTGCTGAGCCGGGTGCTGACGGAGATCGTGAGGCGGCACGAGGTGCTGCGCACGGTGTTCCATGAGCGGGGCGGGATCCCGGTGCAGGTGGTGCAGGAGCCCGGTGTGGTGGCGGTTGCCGTCGAAGAGGCGACGGGCCTCGTCGCGGAGGAGCGGGAGGCGGCGCTGCTGGCGTGGGTGGAGCGGCACGCGTCGGAGCGGTTCTCACTGTCGGCGGGCCCGCTGGTGAGGGCGTCGGTGCTGCGGCTGTCGTCGGATGAGCACGTGATCTTCGTGGGGATGCATCACATCGTGACGGACGGCTGGAGCATGGGCGTCCTGGTGCGGGAAGTGGGCGCGCTGTACGAGGCGTTCCTCGCAGGGGAGCGGTCACCGCTGCCGGAGCTTGAGATCCAGTACGGTGACTTCGCGGTGTGGCAGAGGCGGTGGTTGCAGGGCGAGGTGCTGTCGCGGCAGGTGTCGTTCTGGAAAGAGCAGCTGAGCGGGGTGTCGGCGCTGGAGCTGCCGACGAGCCGCCCGCGGCCTGCGCAGCCGAGCTACCGAGGCGCGGTGCACCGTCAAAGGCTGCCGGTGTCGCTGTCGAGGCAGATAGCGGCGCTGGGTCGGGAGTGCAATGCGACGGTGTTCATGACGCTGCTTGCGGCGTTCGACGTGCTGCTGTCGCGGTATGCGCGGCAGGAGGACGTGTGCGTGGGGACGCCGATAGCGAACCGTGGCCACGCGGGGCTCGAGGGTCTGATCGGGTTCTTCGTGAACACGCTGGTGATGCGGGCGGACCTGTCGGGCAACCCGAGCTTCCGGGAGCTCGTGGGGCGGGTGAGGGAGCGAGCGCTGGCGGCGTATGCGCACCAGGACATCCCGTTCGAGCAGGTGGTGGAAGCGGTGAACGTGGAGCGTGACCTGGGCCGGCATCCGCTGTTCCAGGTGATGTTCATCCTGCAGAACGCGCCGGAGGGGGAGCTGTCGCTCCGAGGGCTGAGGCTGGAGGGCGTGGAGTTCGAGACGGGGACAGCGAAGTTCGACCTGACGCTGTCGATGGTGGAGAGCGACGAGGGTCTGGAGGCAGGCTGGGAGTACAGCACGGACCTGTTCGACGCGGAGAGCGTGGCGCGGATGGCGCGGCACTTCGAGACGCTGCTCGGGGCGGTGGTGGCGGAGCCTGGCGTGCGGATCGGGGAGGTGGAGCTGCGGGACGAGGCGGAGCGCGAGCAGATGGTCGCGTGGAATAGCACGGAGACCGACCTCGGTGCCGGGCGAGATTCGATGTCTTGCGTGCACGAGCTGTTCGAGGCGCAGGCTGCGCGCACGCCGGGCAGGACGGCGCTGGTGTTCGAGGGCGAGCGGCTGACGTATGGCGAGCTGAACACGAGGGCGAACCAGCTTGCGCATCACCTGAGGCGGCACGGAGTGGGGCCGGAGACGGTGGTGGCGGTGGTGGCGGAGCGGTCGTTGGAGCTTGTGGTGGCGCTGTACGGGGTGCTCAAGGCCGGCGGCGCGTACCTTCCGATCGATCCGACGTATCCGTCCGAGCGCATCCGGGTGGTGCTCGAGGACGCGGCGTCGCCCGTGGTGCTGACGCAGGAGAAGTGGAGCAGCGGGCTGCCCGAGACGTCGGCGCGGGTGGTGCGCCTGGACGCCGACTGGGCGGCGATCGAGCGCGAGCGTGGCGACGATCCGCGGCGAGTCGTGGGCCCCGAGCACCTGGCGTACGTGATCTACACCTCGGGCTCGACGGGTCGGCCGAAGGGGGTGGAGAACAGCCATCGTGGGATCGTGAACCGGCTGCTGTGGATGCTGGAGGACAGCGGCCTCGGCGAGCAGGACGCTGTGTTGCAGAAGACGCCGTACACGTTCGACGTGTCGGTGTGGGAGCTGTTCGCGCCGCTGCTGTGCGGCGGGCGGCTGGTGGTGGCGGCGCCCGAGGGTCACCGCGACCCTGGGTACCTCGCGGACGTGATCGAGGCGGAGGCGATCAGCACGGTGCACTTCGTGCCGTCGATGCTGCAGGCGTTCCTCGAGTCGGTGGATGCGCGCCAGTGCGGGTCGCTGAGGCGGGTGATCTGCAGCGGAGAGGCGCTGTCGCGGGAGCTGCAGGAGCGGTTCTTCGGCAAGCTGGGGGAGGGCGAGGGTGCGCCCGAGCTTCAGAACCTCTACGGGCCGACCGAGGCGGCGGTGGACGTGACCTCGTGGCGCTGCCGGCGGGGCGATTCGCAGGGGAGCGTTCCCATCGGGAAGCCGGTGGCCAACACGCGCATCTACCTCCTCGACCGCCAGCTGCGGCCTATGCCGGTGGGGGTAGCGGGTGAGCTGTACATCGGCGGAGTGCAGGTGGCGCGCGGCTACCTCAAGCGGCCCGCGCTGACGGCCGAGCGGTTCATCCCTGATCCGTTCAGCCGCACGCCGGGCGCGCGGCTGTACCGCACCGGGGATCTGGCCCGGTATCGCGGCGACGGGGCGATCGAGTACCTCGGTCGCATCGACTTCCAGGTGAAGCTGCGCGGGTTCCGGATCGAGCTCGGGGAGATCGAGGCCGCGCTGCTGGCGAGCGCGCAGGTCCGCGAGGCGGCGGTGCTGCTGCGCGAGGACCGCGCGGGCGATCCGCGCCTCGTGGCGTACGTCGTGCCGCGCTCCGAGCCGGACGTCGATGTCGAGGCGCTGCGGCGGGCCCTGGAGCTCGCGCTGCCGTCGTACATGGTGCCGAGCGCCTTCGTGGCGCTGGAGTCGCTGCCCCTGACGACGAGCGGCAAGCTCGACCGCAAGGCGCTGCCTGCGCCGGAGCTTGAGGCGCTGGAGAGCGGCTACGAGCCGGCGCGGACGCCGGTGGAAGAGACGCTGGTGGGGATCTGGGCGGAGGTGCTGGGGCTCGAGGCAGAGCGCGTGAGCATGAGGGCCGACTTCTTCGAGCTGGGCGGTCACTCGCTGCTGGCGACGCGGGTGGTGTCTCGGGTCCGCGATGCGCTCGGTGTCCCGCTGCCGCTGCGCGCGATGTTCGAGAACAGCACGGTGTCGTCACTGTCGAAGGCGGTGGAGCAGGCGCAGCGCCAGGCGCAGGGTGTGCAGGCGCCGCCGCTGGCGCGCGTCGCACGCGGCGGGGAGTTGCCGCTGTCGTTCACGCAGGAGCGGCTGTGGTTCCTGCAGGCGCTGACACCGGACGGAGTGCATTACAACACGCCTGCTGCGGTGCGCGCCCGTGGCGAGTTGTCGATCGAGGTGTTGGGTCGGGTGCTGACGGAGATCGTGAGGCGGCACGAGGTGCTGCGTACGGTGTTCCGTGAGCGCGACGGCGTGCCGGTGCAGGTGGTGCAGGAGCCCGGTGTGGTGGCGGTTGCCGTCGAAGAGGCGACGGGCCTCGTCGCGGAGGAGCGGGAGGCGGCGCTGAGGGCGTGGGTGGAGCGGCACGCGTCAGAGCGGTTCTCGCTGTCGGCAGGCCCACTGGTGAGGGCGTCGGTGCTGCGGCTGTCGTCCGATGAGCATGTGATCTTCGTGGGGATGCATCACATCGTGACGGACGGCTGGAGCATGGGCGTCCTGGTGCGGGAGGTGGGCGCGCTGTACGAGGCGTTCCTCGCGGGGGAGCGGTCGCCGTTGCCGGAGCTTGAGATCCAGTACGGTGACTTCGCGGTGTGGCAGAGGCGGTGGTTGCAGGGCGAGGTGCTTTCGCGGCAGGTGTCGTTCTGGAAAGAGCAGCTGAGCGGGGTGTCGGCGCTGGAGCTGCCGACGAGCCGCCCGCGGCCTGCGCAGCCGAGCTACCGAGGCGCGGTGCACCGTCAAAGGCTGCCGGTGTCGCTGTCGAGGCAGATAGCGGCGCTGGGTCGGGAGTGCAATGCGACGGTGTTCATGACGCTGCTTGCGGCGTTCGACGTGCTGCTGTCGCGGTATGCGCGGCAGGAGGACGTGTGCGTGGGGACGCCGATAGCAAACCGTGGCCACGCGGGGCTCGAGGGTCTGATCGGGTTCTTCGTGAACACGCTGGTGATGCGGGCGGACCTGTCGGGCAACCCGAGCTTCCGGGAGCTCGTGGGGCGAGTGCGGGAGCGAGCGCTGGGGGCGTACGCGCACCAGGACATCCCGTTCGAGCAGGTGGTGGAGGCGGTGAACGTGGAGCGTGACCTGGGCCGGCATCCGCTGTTCCAGGTGATGTTCATCCTGCAGAACGCGCCGGAGGGGGAGCTGTCGCTCCGAGGGCTGACGCTTGAGGGCGTGGAGTTCGAGACGGGGACAGCGAAGTTCGACCTGACGTTGTCGATGGTGGAGAGCGACGAGGGTCTGGAGGCAGGCTGGGAGTACAGCACGGACCTGTTCGACGCGGAGAGCGTGGCGCGGATGGCGCGGCACTTCGAGACGCTGCTGTCGGCTGTGGTGGCGGAGCCTGGCGTGCGGGTCGGGGAAGTGGAGCTGCGGGACGAGGCGGAGCGCGAGCAGATGGTCGCGTGGAACAGCACCGAGACCGACCTCGGTGGCGGGCGAGATTCAATGTCTTGCGTGCACGAGCTCGTGGCGGCGCAGGCGGCGCGCACGCCGGAGCAGGTGGCGCTGGTGTTCGAGTCCGAGCGGCTGACGTATGCGGAGCTCAACGCGCGTGCCAACCAGCTTGCGCACTACCTGAGGCGGCACGGGGTGGGGCCGGACACGGTGGTTGCGGTGCTGGACGAGCGGTCGTTGGAGATGGTGGTGGCGCTGCTGGGCATCCTGAAGGCCGGCGGCGCCTATCTCCCGCTGGATCCGGCGCACCCGGCGCAGCGGCTGTCCTTCAGCATCGACGACGCCCGCGCGCCGGTGCTGCTGACACGCGCGAAGTGGAGCGCGACGAGCGCGTCGGCGGCGCACGCGGAGCACGCGGCGCACGCGGAGCACGCGGCGCACACGGCGCACACGGCGCACACGGCGCGCGTCGTGCACCTGGACTCGGACTGGCCCGAGATCGCGCGTGAGTCGACCGAGGACCCCGCGCCCCTGAGCACGGCCGAGCACCTGGCGTATGTCATCTACACCTCGGGCTCCACCGGCAAGCCCAAGGGGGTCGAGAACAGCCACCGTGGGATCGTCAACCGCCTGCTCTGGTCGCGGGAGCGCTTCGGCCTCTCGAGCGGTCACAAGGTCCTGCAGAAGACGCAGTACACGTTCGATGTGTCGGTGGCGGAGATCTTCTGGCCGTTGATCGACGGCGCGTGCCTTGTGCTGGCGCGCCCGGGTGGGCACCGGGATCCGAGCTACCTGGCGGAGCTGATCGCGGCCGAGGGGATAACGCACATCCACTTCGTGCCGTCGATGCTGCGGGCGTTCCTGGACGAGGCGGACCCGTCGCGCTGCGGAGGGCTGCAGTGCGTGGTGTGCAGCGGAGAGGCGCTCACTGGAGACCTGCCGAGGGGTCTGTTCGAGAAGCTGGTGAGCGGGCTGGAGGTGTACAACCTCTACGGTCCGACCGAGGCGGCGGTGGAGGTGACGTGGTGGCGATGCGGCGAGGGCGACAGCGATGCTGGCGTGCCGATCGGCAAGCCGCTTGCGAACACGCAGATTCACCTGCTGGATGAATCGATGCGTCCGGTGCCGGTGGGGGTGCCCGGGGAGCTGTACATCGGCGGAGTGCAGGTGGCGCGCGGCTACCTCAGGCGGCCCGCGCTGACGGCCGAGCGGTTCGTGCCTGACCCGTTCTCGAGCGAGCGCGGAGCGCGGCTGTACCGCACCGGGGATCTGGCCCGGTATCGCGGCGACGGTGCGATCGAGTACCTCGGTCGCATCGACTTCCAGGTGAAGCTGCGCGGGTTCCGGATCGAGCTCGGGGAGGTCGAGGCCGCGCTGCGCGCGCACCAGGGCGTCAAGGACGCGGTGGTGGTGGTGTGGCAGGAGCGGCTGGTCGCGTACGTGGTTCCGGCGGAGTCGGGCGCGATGCCCGCGCGCGCGGCGCTGCAAGAGCTGCTGCGCAGCACGCTGCCCGAGCACATGGTGCCTGACGTGTTCGTCGCGCTGGAGTCGCTGCCCCTGACGACGAGCGGCAAGCTGGACCGCAAGGCGCTGCCTGCGCCGGAGCTGGAGGGGCTGGAGAGCGGCTACGAGCCAGCGCGGACGCCGGTGGAAGAAGCGCTGGTGGGGATCTGGGCGGAGGTGCTGGGGCTCGAGGCAGAGCGCGTGAGCGTGAGGGCCGACTTTTTCGAGCTGGGCGGTCACTCGCTGCTGGCGACGCGGGTGGTGTCCCGGATCCGGGATGCGCTCGGGGCTCCGCTGCCGCTGCGCGCGATGTTCGAGAACACGACGGTGTCGGCGCTGTCGAAGGCGGTGGAGCAGGCGCAGCGCCAGGTGCAGGGTGTGCAGGCGCCGCCGCTGGCGCGCGTCGCACGCGGCGGCGCACTGCCGCTGTCGTTCACGCAGGAGCGGTTGTGGTTCTTGCAGGCGCTGACGCCGGACGGGGTGCATTACAACACGCCTTCGGCGGTGCGCGCGCGTGGCGAGCTGTCGATCGAGGTGCTGAGCCGGGTGCTGACGGAGATCGTGAGGCGGCACGAGGTGCTGCGCACGGTGTTCCATGAGCGGGGCGGGATCCCGGTGCAGGTGGTGCAGGAGCCCGGAGCAATTGCCATTGCCGTTGAAGAGGCGAGGGGCCTCGTCGCGGAGGAGCGGGAGGCGGCGCTGCGGGCGTGGGTGGAGCGGCACGCGTCAGAGCGGTTCTCACTGTCGGCGGGCCCGCTGGTGAGGGCGTCGGTGCTGCGGCTGTCGTCGGATGAGCATGTGATCTTCGTGGGGATGCATCACATCGTGACGGACGGCTGGAGCATGGGCGTCCTGGTGCGGGAGGTGGGCGCGCTGTACGAGGCGTTCCTTGCGGGGGAGCTGTCGCCGCTGCCGGAGCTTGAGATCCAGTATGGTGACTTCGCGGTGTGGCAGCGGCGGTGGCTGCAGGGCGAGGTGCTGTCGCGGCAGGTGTCGTTCTGGAAAGAGCAGCTGAGCGGGGTGTCGGCGCTGGAGCTGCCGACGAGCCGCCCGCGGCCTGCGCAGCCGAGCTACCGAGGCGCGGTGCACCGTCAAAGGCTGCCGGTGTCGCTGTCGAGGCAGATAGCGGCGCTGGGTCGGGAGTGCAATGCGACGGTGTTCATGACGCTGCTTGCGGCGTTCGACGTGCTGCTGTCGCGGTATGCGCGGCAGGAGGACGTGTGCGTGGGGACGCCGATAGCGAACCGTGGCCACGCGGGGCTCGAGGGTCTGATCGGGTTCTTCGTGAACACGCTGGTGATGCGGGCGGACCTGTCGGGCAACCCGAGCTTCCGGGAGCTCGTGGGGCGGGTGCGGGAGCGAGCGCTGGCGGCGTATGCGCACCAGGACATTCCGTTCGAGCAGGTGGTGGAAGCGGTGAACGTGGAGCGTGACCTGGGCCGGCATCCGCTGTTCCAGGTGATGTTCATCCTGCAGAACGCGCCGGAGGGGGAGCTGTCGCTCCGAGGGCTGAGGCTGGAGGGCGTGGAGTTCGAGACGGGGACAGCGAAGTTCGACCTGACGCTGTCGATGGTGGAGAGCGACGAGGGGCTGCTGGCGGGCTGGGAGTACAGCACGGACCTGTTCGACGCGGAGAGCGTGGCGCGGATGGCGCGGCACTTCGAGACGCTGCTGTCGGCTGTGGTGGCGGAGCCTGGCGTGCGGGTCGGGGAAGTGGAGCTGCGGGACGAGGCGGAGCGCGAGCAGATGGTCGCGTGGAACAGCACCGAGACCGACCTCGGTGGCGGGCGAGATTCAATGTCTTGCGTGCACGAGCTCGTCGCGGCGCAGGCGGCGCGCACGCCGGAGCAGGTGGCGCTGGTGTTCGAGTCCGAGCGGCTGACGTATGCGGAGCTCAACGCGCGTGCCAACCAGCTTGCGCACTACCTGAGGCGGCACGGGGTGGGTCCGGACACGGTGGTTGCGGTGCTGGACGAGCGGTCGTTGGAGATGGTGGTGGCGCTGCTGGGCATCCTGAAGGCCGGCGGCGCCTATCTCCCGCTCGACCCGGCGCACCCGGCGCAGCGGCTGTCCTTCAGCATCGACGACGCCCGCGCGCCGGTGCTGCTGACACGCGCGAAGTGGAGCGCGACGAGCGCGCCGTCGGCGCACGCGGCCCGCGTCGTGCACCTGGACTCGGACTGGCCCGAGATCGCGCGTGAGTCGACCGAGGACCCCGCGCCCCTGAGCACGGCCGAGCACCTGGCGTATGTCATCTACACCTCGGGCTCCACCGGCAAGCCCAAGGGAGTGGAGAACAGCCACCGTGGGATCGTCAACCGCCTGCTCTGGTCGCGGGAGCGCTTCGGCCTCTCGAGCGGTCACAAGGTCCTGCAGAAGACGCAGTACACGTTCGATGTGTCGGTGGCGGAGATCTTCTGGCCGTTGATCGACGGCGCGTGCCTTGTGCTGGCGCGCCCGGGTGGGCACCGGGATCCGAGCTACCTGGCGGAGCTGATCGCGGCCGAGGGGATAACGCACATCCACTTCGTGCCGTCGATGCTGCGGGCGTTCCTGGACGAGGCGGACCCGTCGCGCTGCGGAGGATTGCAGTGCGTGGTGTGCAGCGGAGAGGCGCTCTCTGGAGACCTGCCGAGGGGTCTGTTCGAGAAGCTGGGGAGCGGGCTGGAGGTGTACAACCTCTACGGTCCGACCGAGGCGGCGGTGGAGGTGACGTGGTGGCGATGCGGCGAGGGCGACAGCGATGCTGGCGTGCCGATCGGCAAGCCGCTTGCGAACACGCAGATTCACCTGCTGGATGAATCGATGCGTCCGGTGCCGGTGGGGGTGCCCGGGGAGCTGTACATCGGCGGAGTGCAGGTGGCGCGCGGCTACCTCAGGCGGCCCGCGCTGACGGCCGAGCGGTTCATCCCTGATCCGTTCAGCCGCACGCCGGGCGCGCGGCTGTACCGCACGGGGGATCTGGCCCGGTATCGCGGCGACGGTGCGATCGAGTACCTCGGTCGCATCGACTTCCAGGTGAAGCTGCGCGGGTTCCGGATCGAGCTCGGGGAGGTCGAGGCCGCGCTGCGCGCGCACCAGGGCGTCAAGGACGCAGTGGTGGTGGTGTGGCAGGAGCGGCTGGTCGCGTACGTGGTGCCGGCGAAGTCGGGCGCGATGCCCGCGCGCGCGGCGCTGCAAGACCTGCTGCGGAGTACGCTGCCCGAGCACATGGTGCCTGACGTGTTCATGGCGCTGGAGTCGCTGCCCCTGACGACGAGCGGCAAGCTGGACCGCAAGGCGCTGCCTGCGCCGGAGCTGGAGGCGCTGGAGAGCGGCTACGAGCCGGCGCGGACGCCGGTGGAAGAAGCGCTGGTGGGGATCTGGGCGGAGGTGCTGGGGCTCGAGGCAGAGCGCGTGAGCGTGAGGGCCGACTTCTTCGAGCTGGGCGGTCACTCGCTGCTGGCGACGCGGGTGGTGTCCCGGATCCGCGATGCGCTCGGTGTCCCGCTGGCGCTGCGCGCGATGTTCGAGAACACGACGGTGTCGGCGCTGTCGAAGGCGGTGGAGCAGGTGCAGCGCCAGGTGCAGGGTGTGCAGGCGCCGCCGCTGGCGCGCGTCGCACGCGGCGGCGCACTGCCGCTGTCGTTCACGCAGGAGCGGCTGTGGTTCTTGCAGGCGCTGACGCCGGACGGAGTGCATTACAACACGCCGGCTGCGGTGCGCGCGCGTGGCGAGCTGTCGATCGAGGTTCTGAGCCGGGTGCTGACGGAGATCGTGAGGCGGCACGAGGTGCTGCGCACGGTGTTCCATGAGCGCGACGGCGTGCCGGTGCAGGTGGTGCAGGAGCCCGGAGCAATTGCCATTGCCGTTGAAGAGGCGAGGGGCCTCGTCGCGGAGGAGCGGGAGGCGGCGCTGAGGGCGTGGGTGGAGCGGCAGGCGTCGGAGCGGTTCTCGCTGTCGGCAGGCCCGCTTGTGAGGGCGTCGGTGCTGCGGCTGTCGTCCGATGAGCACGTGATCTTCGTGGGGATGCATCACATCGTGACGGACGGCTGGAGCATGGGCGTCCTGGTGCGGGAGGTGGGCGCGCTGTACGAGGCGTTCCTCGCGGGGGAGCGGTCGCCGTTGCCGGAGCTTGAGATCCAGTACGGTGACTTCGCGGTGTGGCAGCGGCGGTGGCTGCAAGGCGAGGTGCTGTCGCGGCAGGTGTCGTTCTGGAAGGAGCAGCTGAGCGGGGTGTCGGCGCTGGAGCTGCCGACGAGCCGCCCGCGGCCTGCGCAGCCGAGCTACCGAGGCGCGGTGCACCGTCAAAGGCTGCCGGTGTCGCTGTCGAGGCAGATAGCGGCGCTGGGTCGGGAGTGCAATGCGACGGTGTTCATGACGCTGCTTGCGGCGTTCGACGTGCTGCTGTCGCGGTATGCGCGGCAGGAGGACGTGTGCGTGGGGACGCCGATAGCTAACCGTGGCCATGCGGGGCTCGAGGGTCTGATCGGGTTCTTCGTGAACACGCTGGTGATGCGGGCGGACCTGTCGGGCAACCCGAGCTTCCGTGAGCTCGTGGGGCGAGTGCGGGAGCGAGCGCTGGCGGCGTATGCGCACCAGGACATCCCGTTCGAGCAGGTGGTGGAAGCGGTGAACGTGGAGCGTGACCTGGGCCGGCATCCGCTGTTCCAGGTGATGTTCATCCTGCAGAACGCGCCGGAGGGGGAGCTGTCGCTCCGAGGGCTGACGCTTGAGGGCGTGGAGTTCGAGACGGGGACAGCGAAGTTCGACCTGACGCTGACCATCGTGGAGAGCGACGAGGGGCTGCTGGCGGGCTGGGAGTACAGCACGGACCTGTTCGAGGCGGAGAGCGTGGCGCGGATGGCGCGGCACTTCGAGACGCTGCTCGGGGCTGTTGTGGCGGAGCCTGGCGTGCGGATCGGGGAAGTGGAGCTGCGGGACGAGGCGGAGCGCGAGCAGATGGTCGCGTGGAACAGCACGGAGACCGACCTCGGTGCCGGGCGAGATTCAATGTCTTGCGTGCACGAGCTCGTGGCGGCGCAGGCGGCGCGCACGCCGGAGCAGGTGGCGCTGGTGTTCGAGGGCGAGCGGCTGACGTACGGGGAGCTCAACGCGCGTGCCAACCAGCTTGCGCACTACCTGAGGCGGCACGGTGTGGGTCCGGACACGGTGGTTGCGGTGCTGGACGAGCGGTCGTTGGAGATGGTGGTGGCGCTGCTGGGCATCCTGAAGGCCGGCGGCGCCTATCTCCCGCTCGACCCGGCGCACCCGGCGCAGCGGCTGGCTTTCAGCATCGACGACGCCCGCGCGCCGGTGCTGCTGACACGCGCGAAGTGGAGCGCGACGAGCGCGCCGGCGGCGCACGCGGCCCGCGTCGTGCACCTGGACTCGGACTGGCCCGACATCGCCCATGAGTCGACCGAGGACCCCGCGCCCCTGAGCACGGCCGAGCACCTGGCGTATGTCATCTACACCTCGGGCTCCACCGGCAAGCCCAAGGGGGTCTTGATCCACCACAAGGCCCTGACGAACTTCCTCCAGAGCATGGCGCGCGAGCCCGGGCTCGCCGCGCGAGATGTCCTCCTCGCCGTCACGAACATCACCTTCGATATCGCGGCGCTGGAGCTCTTCCTGCCCCTCCTGTGCGGAGCGCGCATCGTGCTGGCCGGCACCCGGCAGGCCGCCGACCCGGACGCCCTCCAGCGCCTCTTGGACGCGCACCGCGTCACCGTCATGCAGGCCACGCCCGCGACCTTCCGCATGCTGGTGGACGCCGGCTGGCGCGGCGGGCAGGGGCTGCGCATCCTGTGCGGCGGCGAGGCGATGCCCTCCGATCTCGCCGCCGCGCTGCGCGAGCGCGCCGCCGCCGTCTGGAATCTCTACGGGCCCACGGAGACCACGGTGTGGTCCTCTTGCCTGCGCGTCGAGGCGCACGACGCGCAGGGCTCCGGGACCATCTCCATCGGCCGCGCCATCGCCAATACCACCCTCCACATCCTCGACCAGAGATTGCAGCCCGTGCCCGTGGGAGTGCCCGGGGAGCTGTACATCGGTGGAGTGCAGGTGGCGTGGGGCTACCTCCGGCGGCCCGGCCTGACGGCGGAGCGCTTCTTGCCCGATCCCTTCTCGGGCGAGCGCGGAGCGCGGATGTACCGCACCGGAGATCTGGCCCGGTATCGCCCCGACGGGGCGATCGAGTACCTCGGGCGCATCGACTTCCAGGTCAAGCTGCGCGGCTTCCGGATCGAGCTCGGCGAGATCGAGGCCGCGCTCCGGGCCCACGAGGGCCTCAGCGACGCTGTCGTGGTGATGCGGCAGGAGCGCCTCGTCGCGTACGTGGTGCCCGCGAGCGCCGGAGACGCGCCATCACGGGCTGCCTTGCAGGAGCTCCTGCGCAGCCGGCTGCCCGAGCACATGGTCCCGGGCTTCTACGTCGCGCTGACCGCGCTGCCCCTGACCTCGAGCGGCAAGATCGATCGCAAGGCGCTCCCCGACCCCGAGGCGGACCTGCCTGCGGCCGCCCACGAGCCGCCGCGCACCCCGATGGAGAGAGCGCTCGCGCGCATCTGGGGGGAAGTCCTGGGCGTGGACGTCGCCACGCTCGGCATCCAGGACGACTTCTTCGCGCTGGGCGGCCATTCGCTGCTGGCCACCCGGGTCGTCTCCCGCATCCGCGATCAGCTCGGCGTGGAGGTGCCCCTGCGGAGCGTCTTCGAGGCGGCCACCCTCTCGGCGCTCGCCGAGCGGCTGAGCCGCGCCCAGACCGGGCCCGCTGCCCTGCCGCCGATCCGCCGCGCGCCGCGCGCCGGGAACATCCCTCTCTCGTACAACCAGCAGGGCATCTGGATCGCCGCGCAGATGGGGGAGTCGCACCAGCGCGCCTACAACGTGGCCTTCGCGTTCCGCCTGCGCGGTCCCTTGCTCCTGCCCGCCCTGGAGCGCGCCGCGAGCGACCTGATCCGGCGCCACGAGTCGCTGCGCACCCGCTTCGTCGAGGAGGACGGGAGGCCTTTCCAGGTCATCGATCCTGCCACCGAAAGGCCGCTGTCGTTCCACGATCTCTCCGGCATGCCCGAGGAGGTCCGCCTGCGCGAGGCCGGCACCTTGATCGACGCGGAGGCCGAGGTCGTCTTCGATCTGGCGCGCGAGCACCTCTTCCGCCTCCTCGTGATCCGCCTCGCGGCCGAGGAGCACATCCTGCAGATCGTCTCCCACCACCTCGTCTGGGACGGCTGGTCCAGCGGGCTCGTGCTGCGCGACCTCGTGGCCTCCTACCAGGCGGAGCTCGCGGGCGACAAGCCCGCCATGCCGGAGCCTTCCATCCAGTACGCCGACTTCGCTACCTGGCAGAGGCAGCTCGACGGACGGTACATGGACGCCCAGCTCGACGTGTGGCGCAGGTCCCTTGCCGGCCACAGCCAGAACTTCGTCTTTCCCACGGACAGGCCCTATCCCGAGCGCGTCTCCAACGAAGGGGCCCGGGTCAACTTCCGGTTCCCCGAACCGGTGAGGCGTGGAATCCTCGCCCTCGCCCAGGCCGAGCGATGCACGGTGTTCATGACCGCGCTGGCCGGCTTCAAGGCGCTCATGGTCCGCCACACCGGCCAGGAGGATCTGTGCCTCGGCACCGTCGTCACCGGCCGCACCCACGTGGACACCGAGGACGTCGTAGGCAACTTCGTGAACTCGCTGGCGCTCCGCAGCTCGCTGCGCGGAGATCCCTCCTTCCGCGAGCTCATGGGGCGCGTGCGCGAGACCGTGCTGCAGGCATTCTCCAACCAGGATCTGCCGTTCGATCGCCTGGTCGAGACCCTGAGCCCGCCCCGGAGCTCCGGGGCGCAGCCCTACTTCCAGGTGGTCTTCGCCCTCGAGAACCTGCCGGACGGGGGCGACTCGCCCGAGGGGCTGCTCATCGAGCCGTTCGGCGAGGCCGCGGAGGCGACCAAGTACGACCTGGTCCTCTGGATCATGGAGTCTCCCCAGGGGCTCTCCGGCTCGCTGCAGTTCCGCACGCAGCTCTACGAGCAGGCCACGATGAGCCGCCTCTGCCGGCAGTACCTGACCTTGCTGGCCTCGGCCGCGGAACAGCCGGATACGCCGATCTCCCGGCTCGAGGTCCAGGCCGCCGACGACAAGGCCGCCCGCGACGAGGAGGACCACAAGCGGAGAGAGTCCAGCGTGCGGCGCATGAAGCAGACCAAGCCGAAGGCCATCCGCACGACGAAGCCATGAACCCGCTCTGCGCCACGCAGACCGCACAGCCCTCTTGCACCGCCGATGCCCCACGTCACGAAGGAAACGCCATGAAAGCCGGATCGCCCAGATTGAAGAGCTTGAACGACGTCAAGCGCCAGAGCATTCGCCTCAGCCAGGCTTCCCTGGTGAAGTCGCGCCCCTTGCAGGAGGGGAGGCGCCTCCTGCTCGTGGAGCCCAGCGCGGACACGATCGACCTCGCCGCCTGGGCCAGGGACAACCGCTCCTGGGTAGAGGAGCACCTGCTCCGGCACGGCGGCCTCCTCTTCCGCGGCTTCGCGCTGCCCGACGCGGCCGCCTTTCAGGAGGTCGCCGCCGCTATATCGCCCGACCTGCTCGACTACGTGGAGCGGGCCGCGCCGCGCAGCCAGGTCGCCGGCAAGGTGTTCACCTCCACGGAGTACCCGGCCGATCAGTGGATCCCGCTGCACCACGAGATGTCCTACTCGCACAACTGGCCGACCAAGCTCTACTTCTACTGCGACGTCCCCGCCGAGGAAGAGGGCTATACGCCCGTGGCCGACGATCTGGAGATCTTCGCCAAGCTCCCCCAGGCCATCAAGGAGAAGTTCCTGGAGAAGGGCGTCATGTACGTGCGCAATTACGGGCAGGGCGCCGACATGCCGTGGTGGGAGGTCTTCCAGACCCGGAGCAAGCAGGACGTCGAAGCCTACCTCGCGAGCACGAGGACCGAGTACGAGTGGCGTGGTCAGGATCAGCTCCGCACGCGCATGCGCCGGCAGGTGACCGCCACCCACCCGAAGACCGGCGACACCGTGTGGTTCAACCACGCCCACATGTTCCACAGCTCCAACATGCCCGCCCCCGTGCGCGCCGCGCTTCGACGGGAGTTCAAGGAGGATGAGCTGCCCCGCAACGCCTTCTACGGCGACGGGTCGCCCATCGAGGACGAGGTGGCGCAGGCGATCCGGGAACTCTACCGCGAGTCGGCCATCTACTTTTCGTGGCAGAAGGGTGACGTGCTGCTCCTCGACAACTTCCTCACCTCTCACGGCCGATCGCCGTTCAAGGGACATCGCAAGATCTACGTGGCCATGGCCGAGCTCTACACGAACCCGGATTTCCGCTGAGCGCCCGGCGCCGGCTGGCCGTAAAAGCGGCGCCGGGAGCCGAGCGACACGCGTGTCGAGCTAGCAGCCGAACGCCTGGCGGCGACGGAAGGTCCCAGGCGCAGCCTTGTCGAAGGAGCAGCAATGGAAGAGCGGGTCATTGAAGGGTTCCGACTGTCACCCCAGCAACGAGAGATCTTTGACTCCGGGGTGGAGCAAAGCCTCGTGGCGCAAGGCGCCCTCCTGCTGGAAGGCCCGCTGGACGTCGAGCGGCTGGCCCGCGCGCTCGAGGCCGTGGTCGCGCGCCACGAGATCCTGCGCACCCGGTTCCAGCGCCTGACGAGCATGGGTGTCCCGCTCCAGGTCATCGCCGAGGACGCGCTCTTCGATCTCTCGTCCAGCGACGCCGCGGGCTGCGAGGCGCCGGACGTCGCCGCCGCGCTGGACGAGGCGCGCCAGCGTCCCTTCGATCTCGCGGGCGGCGCTCCCCTGCGTGCGTCGCTCAAGGCGCTGCCCGGCGCGCGGCACCTCCTCGTGCTCACGGCCCCGTCGCTGTGCATGGACGCCCGCTCGCTGAACAACCTGGCGCGGGCGATCTGCGACCTCTACGCGAGCGGCGCCCCCCAGGAGCCCGCGGCCGAGCCGGACGACTGCGTCGAGAGCGCGCGCGGCCGCGAGGCGCGGGAAGAAGCAGACGAGGCAGAGGAGGCAGACGGAGCGGAGGAAGAGGGCCCGATCCAGTACGTCCAGTTCTCCGAGTGGCAGAACGAGCTGGACGAGGAGGAGGACGCCGACAGGGCCAAGGCCTTCTGGCAGAAGTACATCGACGGGGAGCTCCCCACGCTGCGCTTGCCGCTCGAGCGGGAGCCGGGCGACGGCACGAGCGGCGCCTTCACGCCGCGCAGCACGGGCTTCGCCCTGGACAGGGGAGCTGCCGCGCGCATCGACGCGCTCCTCGCGGACCGGGGCCTCGACGCCGATACGTACTTCCTGGCCGCCTGGCTGCTCTTCCTCTCCCGCGCCAGCGACCGCCCCGACGTGCTGACCCGCGTCTGCTTCGACGGGCGCCGGTTCGCGGAGCTCGACGACGCCGTGGGCCTGTTCACGACCGGCGCGCCGTTCCGGATCGAGCTGGACGACGGCGAGAGCGCCGCGCGCCTGCTCGAGAAGGTGGCGTTCCACCTGAAGGACGTGGAGGCGTATCAGCTGTTCTATCCGCGAGAGAGCTCTCCGGCCTCGGCCGATCAGATGGCGCTGGCCTACGAGTACGGCGAGGCCCTCGTTGCCCGCTCGAGCGGCGGTCTCCGCGTCTCCCCGCTCACGCGCGTCTGCTTGACCTCTCGCTTCAGGCTCAAGCTCGTCGTGGAGCGCCAGGCCGACCCTGGCGGCGGCACCGCGGCGTACGCGTGTCGCGTCTTCTACGATGCCGGTCGGGTCGACGACGGCATGGCGGTCGTCTTCGCCCGCGCCATCGAGACGCTCTGCCTTGATCTCGCCGCCCGCTCCGGGCGACCCCTGCGCGAGCTCCGCCTCGTGGACGACGACGAGGGGCAGCGGCTCTTCCGCGAGCTCGGCCGCGGCCGCGCGCTGGACGCCTCCAGCCTGCCTTTTCCCAGCATCGCCGCCGCGTTCGTCGCGTCTGCCGCGCGCTGGCCCGATCGCGCGGCCTATGTCTACGAGCAGCACGCGGTGACGTATGGCGCGCTCGAGCGCCACGCCAACCGCGTGGCCAGGGCCTTGCTCCTCCGCGGCGTCACCCCCGGCGCGCCGGTGCCGCTGTTCCTCTCGCGCGGGCCCGACGTGCTCGCCGGGCTCCTCGGGATCCTCAAGGCCGGCGCCGCCTTCCTTCCGCTCGATCCCGCCCAGCCTCCGCGCCGCATGGCCGCCATCCTCGACGAGGTGAGCCCCGTCGTGATCGTCACCCGCGAGAGCCTCCACCACGCCCTGCCCGAGGCGTACCGCGACGCCGTGCTGCTCGACGGCGTCGGTCTCGACGCGCTGGACGACAGCGATCCTGGCGTCGCGGTGGAGCCTGCGTCGCCCGCCTACGTGCTCTTCACCTCGGGCTCCACGGGGACGCCGAAAGGCGTGGTCGTCCGCCACGACGCCGTGCTCAACCTGGCGCGCGCCCTCCAGGCCGACATCCACGGTAGCCCCGCCGTCGCCCGCCGGTGCAGCCTCAACGCGAACCTCACCTTCGACTCCTCGGTCAAGCAATGGACTCGCCTGCTCTTCGGCGACACCTTGATCGGCATCCCCGAGGAGGTGCGCGCCGACGGCGAGCGGCTCCGGGCCTACCTCGAGTCGCACCGCTGCCAGGTGCTCGACTGCACGCCGTCGCAGATCAAGATCCTGATGGAGGCCGGGCTGCCCGAGGGGCTCGAGCGCGTCCTGCTCGGCGGCGAGGCCATCGACGCCCGGCTGTGGCAGAAGCTCATCGATCTGAGCCGGGAGACCGGCCGCGGGTTCTTCAACCTGTACGGGCCCACCGAGTGCACCGTCAACGCCACCTGGACGCCCGTCGTCGAGCAGGCGGAGGGCGCGCCGGGCCGGTCTCTGCCCGTCATCGGCCGGCCCATCCCGAACGCCTGGGTGGTCCTCCACGACCGGCACGGCAACCCGGTGCCGCCCGGCTTCACCGGCGAGCTCCTCGTCGGGGGCGCGGGCGTCGCCACCTGCTATTTCCGCGACCCCGGAAAGACGGCCAGGAGCTTCGTTTCCGATCCCTACAGCGGCCGTCCGGGCGCCCGCCTCTATCGCACCGGCGATCTGGCGCGCTTCCTCCCCGGAGGTTCCATCGAGTTCCTGGGGCGCGCCGACTTCCAGGTGAAGCTGCGCGGCCTGCGCATCGAGCTCGGCGAGATCGATGCCGCGCTCTCCAGCCATCCCGGCGTCAGGGAGAGCGTGGTGCTCCTGCGCGAGGACCGCCCCGGCGATCAGCAGCTCGTGGCCTACGTCGTCCCCGAGAGGCAGGGACCCGCGCTCGCCGAGCCGGCCGAGGCCCAGGGGAAGGAGCGGCACCGGCTGCCCAACGGGCTCGCCGTGTTTCATCAAAACCGGAACGAGACCGACTACCTGTACGACGAGATCTTCAACAAGAAGACCTACTCTTTCTACGGTATTCGCTTCCCAGACAACGCCGTCGTCCTCGACGTGGGGGCCAACATCGGCATGTACTCGCTCTACGCGCTGCAGCACTGCCGGAGCCCGCGCATCTACGCCTTCGAGCCGCTGCCTCCCATCTTCGAGTCCCTCTCGCTCAACATGCGTCCTCACGGCGCGAACGTGAAGCTCTTCCCCATCGGGCTCAGCCGCGAGGAGACCAGCGTCACGTTCTCGTACTACCCGCGCTACTCCATGATGTCGGGCGTCAGCGAGTACGCGCGGCCGAGCGACGAGGTGGAGGTGGTGAAGCGCTATCTGGAGAAGGAGGCCGACGCGGGCTCGGAGGGGGCGCGCGAGCTCCTGCGCGAGGCGGACGATCTCCTGCGCTTCCGCTTCGAGGCCGAGAGCCACACCTGCCGCCTGCGCCGGCTCACGGACGTCATCCGCGAGGAGGGCATACAGCACATCGACGTCCTCAAGGTCGATGTCCAGCGCGCGGAGCTCGACGTCCTCCGCGGGCTCAGCGAGGAAGACTGGCAGAAGATCGACCAGGTCGTGATGGAGGTCCACCAGGCGGCGGGGGAGGAGAGCAAGGACCGCGTCCGCGAGATATCGGCCCTCCTGGAGCGCCACGGCCTGGAGGTGGCCGCCGAGCAGGACGAGCTGCTCGCCGGCACGGACCGCTACAACGTCTACGCGAGCCGCCTTGGCCTGCGCGAGCGCAACGCGGGGCTCGCCGCGATCGTGCCTGTGGAGAGCGCCCGCGGCGCCGAGCTGTCCGACGCCGAGATCCGCCAGCACCTCGAGGCCTACCTGCCCGAGTACATGATCCCCTCCGCCGTCGTCTTCCTGGACGCCCTGCCGCTCAACCGCCACGGCAAGGTGGATCGGCGCGCCCTGCCCGCGCCCGATCTGGGGACCCGGGATCGCAAGCCGCCGCGCACGCGCCATGAAGCGGCGCTCCTCGATCTGTGGATCGAGGTGCTCGGCGCCCCTCACATCGGCGTCGACGACAACTTCTTCCGCCTGGGCGGCCACTCGCTCCTCGCCACCCAGCTCATGTCGCGCGTGCGCAAGGCCTTCGACGTCGATCTCCCCCTGCGCCTGCTCTTCGAGGCGCCCACGGTCGAGATGCTCGCCAGGGAGATCGAGGCGCGCGCCGGGACCGCCCCCGCGCCGCAGGCCCCGCCGATCGTCGTCCTCCCGCGCGGCCGGCCGATGCCTCTGTCCTTCGGCCAGCAGCGGCTCTGGTTCATTCACCAGCTCGAGCCCGACGCGACCATGTACAATAACCCGCTCGCGTTCCGCGCCAGCGGTCCGTTCGATCTCGACGTCTTCGACCGCACCCTCGCCGCGATCGTGGCGCGGCACGAGGGGCTGCGCACCCGCTTCGTCGCCGCCGGCCAGCTGGGCGCGCACGATCTCGAGGCGCTCGGCGGCGCCGCGCCGGACGCCGCCTATCAGATCATCGATCCTCCCGCCGCGAGCTACCTCGAGATCGTGGATCTCTCCTCCCTGCCCGAAGACGAGCGCCTCGTGCGGGCCCACGCGCTGCGCCGGGAGGACGCGAGCGCCCCGTTCGATCTCGCCTCCGGGCCGCTCTTCCGCGCCAAGGCGCTGCGCTTCGGGCCCGAGGATCACGTGGTGCTCTTCACCACGCATCACATCGTCAACGACGAATGGTCGCTGCGCATCCTGGCGCGCGAGGTGAACGCCGTCTATGACGCCCTCGTCGAGGGCAGGGCGCCCTGCTTGCCCCCGCTGCCCGTGCAGTACGCCGATTTCGCCGCCTGGCAGCGAGAGTGGCTCGGGGGCGAGGGCAGCGAGCTGGCTCGCCAGCTCGCCTACTGGACCGAGGCGCTGCGGGGCGTCCCGCCCGTCCTGAACCTGCCGCTCGACGCGCCGCGCACCACCCGCCGCTCGTACCACGGCAAGGTCCTCCGGTTCCACCTCTCGCCGGAGCTGTCCGCCGCCCTGCGCGCCATGGGCGAGCGCCGCAACATCACCCCCTTCATGCTCTTCTTCGCCGCGTTCGCCGCGCTGCTCCACCGCTACGCCCGGCAGGACGATTTCTGCGTCGGCATCCCCATCGCCGGCCGGAGCCACCGCGAGACCGAGGGCCTCATCGGCTTCTTCATCAACGTCCTGGCCATCCGGTTCGACCTCTCCGGCGCTCCCTCCTTCAGCGACCTGGTCGCGCGCACCCGAGAGACCTTGTTGCAGGCCTACGCGCACCAGGACCTGCCCTTCGAGAAGCTCGTCGAGAAGCTCGAGCTGACGCGCGACATGAGCCACTCGCCGCTCTTCCAGACCAACTTCCATATCGAGGACTCGCTCCTCGTGGGGGCGCACCTGGTCGCCGGCGATCTCGCGCTCAAGGACGTGACGATCGATGGCTTCCACGACGGGGAGGAGCAAGAGACGGCGCGCTTCGAGCTGAGCCTCACCATCCACAACGCCGGCGCGGCCGTGGCCGGGACGTTCCGCTATGACGCCGACCTCTTCTGCGAAGAGACCATCGAGCGCATGGCCGCTCACTTCGAGCGCCTCCTCTCCGCCCTGGCGGCGGACCCGGAGCGGCCGCTCTGCTCCATCCCGCTCCTCGAGGACGCGGAGGCGCAGCGGGTCGCGCGAGCGTCGCTCGGCGAGGCAGCGCCGGTCGACCCGGGCGCCACGCTGCCCTCCCTCTTCCGCGCCCAGGTCGAGCGCACGCCCGAGGCGCCCGCGGTCTCGGCCGGCGGCGCCACGCTCACCTTCGCGGAGCTCGATGTCCTCTCCAACCGCATCGCCCACGCGCTGCGCGCGCGGGGCGTGCGCGCCGATCGACCCGTGGGCCTCTGCGTCGAGCGCTCGTGCGCGCTGATCGCCGGCATCCTGGGCATCCTCAAGGCTGGCGGCGCCTACCTGCCGCTCGACCCCGGCTACCCCGAGAAGCGCATCGCCATGCTGCTGGAGGATGCGTCCCCGCCGGTCGTGCTGGCCCAGGGCGCCACCGCCCCGCGCTTGCCCGCCTCCGGCCCCGACGTGCTGCTGCTCGACGGCGAGGCCCCGTTTCACCTCGGCGCTCCCGCTTCACCCCCCGAGCCGGTCGCCGGCCCGGACCACCTCGCGTACGTGCTCTACACGTCCGGCTCCACGGGGCGACCGAAGGGGGTCATGGTCACGCACCGCAACGCGGTGAACCTGCGCGCCGCCCTCCGCGCGGCCCTCTACGACAGGATGGGCGGCGCGCCCTTGCGCGTGAGCGTCAACGCGCCGGTGGTCTTCGACTCCTCCGTCAAGCAGCTCCTCACGCTGCTCGACGGCAACTGCCTCTACCCCGTGCCCGAGGACGTGCGGCGCGACGCCGCGCGCTTCGTGCGGTGGGTGGCCGAGCACGGCATCGACGTGCTGGACGCGACCCCCTCGCTCTTGCACCTCCTGCTCGACGCAGGCCTCCTCGAGAGGCCCGAGCGCGCCCCGCGCCACGTGCTCCTCGGGGGCGAGGCCATCTCGCCCTCGCTCTGGCAAGCCCTGCTGTCGTCGCGGGACACCCGCTTTCATAACCTGTACGGCCCCACGGAGTGCACCGTCAACGCCACCGCCCACAGCCTGCGTGACGGCGACGCGCTCCCCGTCATCGGCCGATCGCTCCTCAACGTGCGCGTCTACCTGCTCGACGAGGCGCTGCGGCCCGTGCCGCCCGGCATCGTCGGGGAGATCTTCATCGGCGGGGCCGGCGTCTCGCGCGGCTACCTCGGCCGCCCCGCGCTGACCGCCGAGCGCTTCCTGCCGGACCCCTTCGCCGAGCTCCCGGGCGCGCGCATGTACCGCACAGGGGATCTGGCGCGCGCCACTGCCCGCGGCGACATCGCCTTCCTCGGGCGCGCCGACTTCCAGATCAAGATCCGCGGCCACCGGATCGAGCTCGGCGAGATCGAGGCGGTGCTGGCCGGGCACCCCGGCGTGCGGCAGTGCGTCGTGGCGGCCCAGCCTGGGCGCGGGCAGGCCGCCGAGCGGCTCGTCGCCTGGGTCGTGCCGCACGCCGGCGATGCCGTCTCCGCCCGCGCGCTGCGCGACTTCCTCGCTGCCCGCCTGCCGGAGTACATGGTGCCCTCGGTCGTCCGGCTCATCGCCGAGATCCCGCTCACCATCAACAAGAAGGTGGATCTCGCCGCGCTGCGCGCCGAGGCGCAGGGCGCGGTCGACGCGCGCCGCGAGGCGGGGCTCAGCCCCGTCGAGGGCATCGTGGTCTCCGTGATGGCCGACCTGCTCGGCGCGAGCCACGTCGGCCTCGACCAGGACTTCTTCGCGGAGCTCGGCGGCCACTCGCTCGCGGCCATCCAGCTCATGTCACGCCTCTCGAGCGCCCTCGGCGCCGGCCTGGAGCTGCGCACGATCTTCGACCACACCACGCCGCGCCGCCTCGCGCGGGCCGCCGCAGAGCGCCTGCGCGAGGGCGGGCTCGACGATCTGCCGCCCATCGAGCCCGCCCCGCGCGACCAGGAGCTCCCGCTCTCCTTCGCTCAGGGTCGGCTCTGGCTCCTCGACCGCATGAACCCGGGGTCGGCCGCCTACAACACGCCGCACGCGGTGCGCATCGCCGACGAGCTCCACGTGGCGGCCCTCGCGCGCGCCCTCAACGAGCTCGTGCGCCGCCACGAGCCCCTGCGCACCCGCTTCCCCGAGACCGACGCTCGCCCCGTCCAGGTCATCGAGCCGTTCGTTCCTTTCGAGCTGCCGGTCGAGGACCTGTCTCACCTCGGCCCCGCGGAGGCCGAGGCCGAGGCGCGCCGCAGGGCCGAGCGGGAGGCGTCCCTCGGGTTCGATCTGGCCGCTGGCCCGCTCGTCCGCTTCCGGCTGCTCCGCCTCTCCGCGCGGGATCATGTGCTGCTCTTCAACATGCACCACATCATCACCGACGCTCCTTCGCTCGACATCCTGTGGGGCGAGGTCCTCGGCCTCCACGAGGCCTTCAGCGCCGGACAGCCGTCGCCGCTGCCGGAGCTCGGCCTCCAGTACGCCGATTATGCGGTGTGGCAGCGAAGGTCGCTCGCGGGCGACGCCATCGCGCGCCAGCTCGCGTACTGGAAGGAGCGCCTGCGCGACCTCGGCCCCATCGATCTCCCGCTCGACCGCCCGCGCCCGCCGGTGGAGACCTTCGCGGGCGGGAGGTACCGTTTCCGCCTCGATCACGGCGTGAGCGACGCGTTGCGCCGGCTGGCCCGCGAGCATGACGCCACGGTCTTCATGGCCGTGCTCGCCGCCTATTCGGCCTTCCTCTCGCGCATATCCGCCCAGGAGGACATCGCCGTCGGCACGCCCGTCTCCGGCCGCAGCCAGCGCCACACCGAGCGCATGATCGGCTTCTTCATCAACACGCTCGTCATGCGCTGCGACCTGTCCGGCGCTCCCTCCTTCGCCGGGCTGCTCGCGCGCGTGAGGGAGGTCGCCCTCGGCGCCTACACGCACCAGGACATCCCGTTCGAGAAGCTGGTCGAGGAGCTCTCGCCCGAGCGCGACACGAGCCGCTCGCCGCTCTTCCAGGTCTGCCTCACCTACCTCGACCTGCCCTCGGTGGCTGGCGCGGACGGCGGCGGCGGCGACCTCGACTTCGACGTGAACGTCGCCAAGTTCGACCTGACCCTCGCCGTCGCGCACCGGCCGGGCGCGCCGCTCGCCCTCTCGTTCGAGTACAGGACCGCGCTCTTCGACGAGGCGACCATCGCGCGGCTGGCGATGCATTTCCAGAACCTCCTCGCCGCCCTCGTCGCCGCGCCCGACGCGCCCGTCCACGATCTGGACCTGCGCGACGAGGCCGAGCGCGCGCAGATGCGCGCCTGGAACAGCACGGAGGCCGACCTCCTGGCCGAGGCCCTCCCCGGGGCCGGCCCGCGGCCCATGCCCTGCGTGCACGAGCTCGTGGCGGCGCAGGCCGCGCGCACCCCGGAGCGCGTCGCGCTCGTCTTCGGGGACGAGCGCGTGACGTACGCCGAGCTCGACGCACGCGCGAGCCAGCTGGCCCACCACCTGCGCCGCCTCGGCGTCCGAGCGGACACGGTGGCCGTCCTCGAGGACCGCTCGGTGGACCTCATCGTGGCGCTCCTCGGCATCCTCAAGGCGGGCGGGGCTTACCTGCCGCTCGACCCCGCGCACCCCCCGAAGCGCCTCGCCTTCGCCCTGCGCGACGCGCGCTCGCCCGTCCTGCTCACGACGTCCCGGTGGGCCGCGGTGGCGCGGCAGGCAGCCCCGGAGGCGCGCGTCGTCTGCCTGGACTCCGAGTGGCCCGCGATCGCGCGCGAGCCGGCGGAAGCCCCGGCGCCCCTCGCGACGCCCGCTCACCTGGCGTACGTCCTCTACACCTCGGGCTCCACGGGCGAGCCCAAGGGCGTCATGATCCCGCATGAGGCCCTGACGAACTTCCTCTGGAGCATGTCGCGCGAATGCAGGCTGACCGAGCGGGACAGCCTCCTCGCCGTGACGGCCATGACCTTCGACATCTCCGCCCTGGAGATCTACTTGCCCTTGATCAGCGGGGCGCGCGTCGTGCTGGCCCGGACCCAGGACGCCTCCGATCCGGGCGCGCTGGCGCGCCTCGTGGAGAAGCACGGCGTGACGGTCCTGCAGGCCACGCCGGCGACCTTCCGCATGCTGGTAGACGCCGGCTGGAAGGGCAGGGAGGGGCTGCGCATCCTCTGCGGCGGCGAGGCCCTGCCCGCCGATCTCGCCGCTGCCCTGCGCGAGCGCAGCGCTTCCGTCTCGAACCTTTACGGCCCCACCGAGGCCACCGTGTGGGTCTCCTGCCTGCGCGTCGGGGCCGACTGCGCCGGCTCGACCGGGGCCGTCTTCCTCGGCGGTCCCATCGCCAACACGACGCTCCACATCCTCGACGCGAGGCTGCGGCCAGCGCCGGTGGGCGTGCCCGGCGAGCTCTACATCGGCGGCGTGCAGCTCGCGCGCGGCTACCTCGAGCGGCCTGCCCTGACCGCGGAGCGCTTCCTGCCCGATCCCTTCTCCGGACGGCCCGGGGCGCGGCTCTACCGCACCGGCGATCGAGCCCGGTATCGTCCCGACGGGACGATCGAGTTCCTCGGGCGCATCGACACGCAGGTCAAGCTCCGGGGGCTCCGCATCGAGCTCGGTGAGATCGAGGCGGCCCTGCGCGCGCACGAGGGCATCCGGGAGGCCGTCGTCGTGGTGCGGCAGGAGCGGCTGGCCGCCTACGTGGTGCCCGCGGATCCGCAGGCCGCGCCGGCGGGGGCGGCGCTGCGGGAGTCCCTGCGCGCCCAGCTCCCCGAGTACATGGTGCCGAGCTCCTTCACGGCGCTCGAGGCGCTGCCGCTGAGCTCGAGCCGCAAGGTCGACCGCAAGGCGCTCCCGGCGCCGGCGGAGGGCTCCGGCCGCCGCTTCGTCCACCCGCGCACCCCTCTGGAGTGGCAGGTCTGGCGGGTCATGGCCGAGCTGCTGCATGTCCCATCGCTCGGGGTCAAGGACAGCTTCTTCGAGCTGGGCGGCCACTCGCTGATGGCCGTCGCGCTGATCGGCCGGCTCAACGCCGTGTCCGGGCAGGAGCTGCCGCTCACCGCGGTCTTTCGCCACCCCACGGTCGAGGAGCTGGCGGGGCTGCTGCTCCGCGGAGGGGCCGGCGGCGACGGCGTCGCGGGCCGCTCTCCGCTCGTGGAGATCAAGCCGGGCACCGGCAAGCCGCCCTTGTTCCTGGTGCACCCGATCGGCGGCACCGCCTTCTGCTACGCGGGGCTCGCGCGCGCGCTCGGCCCGGATCAGCCGGTCTTCGCCTTCCACGCGCCCGGCCTGGAAGAGGGGACGGCGCCGCTCCGGAGCGTGGACGCCATGGCGCGCGTGTACGCGGATGCGCTGGAAGCGACCTATCCCGCGGGGCCGGTCCACGTCGGCGGGTGGTCGATGGGCGGCGTCGTGGCGTTCGAGCTGGGGCGGCAGCTGCGTGCGCGGGGCAGGGAGGTGGCGCCCCTCGTCGTGGTGGACGCCACGATGCCGCTCCACCCGAGGGCCGAGCGCAGGACCGACATGCAGGTGATGCTCGGCTTCATCGGCAACCTGGAGCTCTCGCCCGAGGATCTGGGCCTCTCGCGCGGCGCCGACTGGACGCTGGACAGGATGCTGGACGCCGTGGTGGTGAAGGGCAAGGCCGCCGGCGTCCTGCCGGCCAGCGCCGAGCGACGCCTCCTGGCGCGCTACTTCGAGGTGTTCGCGGCCGGCGCCAGGGCGCTCGACGGCTATCGCCCCGCCTCGTCGGCGGCCGACACGCGCGCTCTCTACGACGGCGACGTCCTCCTGTTCAAGGCGGCCGACGCGCCGCCCGACATCGCGCAGGGCTGGCAGCGCTCGACGAGAGGGCACGTCCGGGCCTTCGACGTGCCGGGCAAGCACCACCAGCTCATGGATCCGCCGTACGCCGACGGGATCGCCGCCAGCGTCCGCGAGGCTCTGGGTTGAGCCGGGCAGCGCGCGCCGCGCGGAGCGTGTGTGCCCCGGAGCGCGCCGGCGGCGGGCGCGGCGCTCGGGGGGCGAGGGGTGAGATCCGGCCATGACCTTCGTCCTGTTCCTTCTCCGAGAGCATCGAGCGATCGTGGCGCTGGCGGCCCTGGTCGGTCTGGCCGGCGGCGGCGCGAACGCGAAGCTGGTCGCCATGGTCAATGGCAATCTGACCGCGATGGCCGCGGGCGGCGTCGGCTCGCCGTGGTTCTACCTGGGCGTGACCGCCATGGCCTTCGCGGCCGGGCTCCTGTCGGAGCTCATCCTCGTCTTCCTCTCGGAGCAGATCACCTACCGCCTGCGCATCAACATGTGCGCCCAGATCATGCGGCTGCCGGTGGCGGAGGTGGAGAAGGTCGGCAGGTCGCGCCTCACGGCCACCTTCACCCAGGATATCCAGACGGTCACGACCGCCCTGCTGCGGATACCCACCCTCTTCGTGAACGCGGCCGTCACCGTCGGCTGCCTCGTGTACCTGGGCTTCCTCTCGCCGGTGATGCTCGCGGTGCTGTTCGGGTTCCTCGTGCTCTCGCTGGCTTCCTACCTCGTCCCGGAGCGGTGGGCGATAAGGAAGATGGAGGTGTATCGCCACGAGTACGACCGGATGATCTGCCAGTTCGACGCCATGAGCCAGGGCGCCAAGGAGCTCAAGCTGCACCACGCGCGGCGGCGCGCCTTCTTCGAGGAGGTGCTGTGCGAGACCGCGGGGCGCGTGCGGTCGGCGGCCCACGGGCACCGCGTCGTCTATGCGGTGCTGACCCACTGGTCGCAGATGCTGTTCTTCCTTTTCGTGGCGATCCTGATCTACCTCATGCCGAGGTACGAGGCGCTCGACGCCAAGGTGATCACCGGCTTCGCCCTGGTCATGCTCTACCTCGTGGCGCCGCTCGATCAGCTCATGATGTCCTTGCCGCGCTTCCGCGCCGCCGACGTCGCCTTCGTCAAGGTGCGTCAGCTCGGGCTCGAGATGGACGCGACGAGGCACGGCGTCAGCCTGCTGGAGCCCGGGTCCGCGGAGCCGGACCGCGGAGGCCTGCCGCCGCTGCGCGAGATCCGCCTGCGCGGGCTGACGCACGTCTATTACCGCGAGCGGGAAGAGCGTCAGTTCGTCATGGGCCCCATCGACCTGACGATCCGCGCCGGGGAGCTCGTGTTCATCACGGGAGGCAACGGCAGCGGCAAGACCACGCTGGGCAAGCTGATCGCGGGGCTCTACGTCCCTGCAGGGGGCGATCTCCTGCTCAACGGCGAGCCCGTCACGGACAGGGACCGAGAGCGCTTCCGGCAGTATTTCTCGGCGATCTTCAGCGACTTTCACGTCTTCGAGCAGATCCTCGGGCTGCCCGTCGCGGAGCTGGACAGCCGGGCGCTCTCCTACCTGGAGAAGCTGGAGCTCGATCACAAGGTGGAGGTGGTGCATGGCGCCCTCTCCACCACCAGCCTCTCGAGCGGCCAGCGCAAGCGCCTGGCGCTGCTGGTCGCGTACCTCGAGGACCGACCGGTCTATCTCTTCGACGAGTGGGCCTCGGACCAGGATCCGGAGTTCAAGCACGTATTTTACCGTCACCTCCTGCCCGAGCTCAAGGCGAAGGGAAAGACGGTCATCGCCATCTCGCACGATGACCGCTACTTCGACGTGGCCGACCGCGTCCTGAAGCTCGCGGATGGCCGGCTTCAGGCCGACCCAGCGCGCCAGCCGGTCGTCGGCTCCGACGGAGATGACGCGCGGCGAGGCCGCGAGGGCGTAAGCGACGCGAGGGGAAGAGAGGAGCGGAGCGAAGAGTGGCCTTGATCCATGAACCATCGTGATCTGCACCGCTGGCGCCGCCGCGATGTGTCCACCGTCGACACCGGAGGTCAATCAAAGATGCCTGGATTGGGTGGCATCAACTGGCAGATGATGTATGCTGCACCCGCAATCGCTACCTGCGTACGGTGACGGAAGTCCTCCGCAGCGTAACCCTTTGCGTCAAGGATCCATCAGGATGAAGCGCTTGAAGATTACCTACCTTTCTCTCCTTCTTGTTGCCCTGTCCCAGGGGTGCGGCGCCGACACGGCCTCCGAGGCCACCTCCGACGCTTCCAGCCTCGGAGAGCCGGTCGCGCAGGAGCCTGCGGCGCTGGGGACGCCCGTGACGGGCTTCGCCGAGCTCCACCATCACATGATGGCGGAAGAGGCCTTCAGCGGCGGCTGGCTCCACGGCTCGCACGCCGGGCCGCTCGACGACTGCGACGGCGGGCTGCCGCCCAGCGATCACGCCCGCGTGCGGCAGGATCTCTCGAGCCTGCTGGACGTCTGCCCCGGCGCCGGCGGCCTCGACATGAGCGGCGTGCCGGTGCTGCACCAGCTGTTCTGGCTGGGAGGCGCGGTCGGCTCCGAGCTGATCGGGCAGACCGACGGTACAGACGGGGACACCGGGCTTCACCTCGGCCGGCCCGAGCTCGGCTCCGGATGGCCCCGCTGGGACACCATCGCCCATCAGCAGGGGTGGGAGGGCTGGATGCGAGACGCCCACAACCGCGGGCTGAACCTCGTGGTCGTGTCGGCCGTCAGCAACGATTTTCTCTGCAGCCTCCTGCCGGACAGCAACCGGAATCGTCCCTGCGACGAGATGGCGGACGTGGAGCTCCAGATCCGGATGGTCAACGACTTCGCCGCCGCGCGGGCGGACTGGGTGGAGGTGGCGCTGTCACCGTCGCACGCGCGCCAGATCATCAGCGCGGGCAAGCTGGCGATCGTCATCTCCATCGAGACGAGCAACCTCTTCGGGAGCCGGGACGCGCTCGCGGAGCTGGACCGCTTCCACGCCATGGGCGTGAGGTCGCTGCAGCCCGTCCACCAGCTCGACAACCGCTTCGGCGGCGCGGCGCCGCACAACCCGATCTTCCAGTTCGCCCAGTTCACGCAGAACTGCCACGTCGATTTCGACTGCGGCATCACGACCGACGAGTTCACGCTCGGCTTCGACGTCGACAGCAACTGCCGCAACACGCGCGGCTTGACGGCCGAGGGGCGGTCGCTGCTCCAGGCGATGATGAGCAAGGGGATGCTGATCGACCTTGCCCACCTCTCCGAGCGCGGCGTGGCGGACGCCTATGCGCTCGCGCAGGCGAGCTCCTACTACCCGCTCTACATCTCTCACGGGCACTTCCGGGAGGTCATGAACCCCGATCTCGCGGACGACGAGAAGACGACGCCGGCCTGGGCGATCCAGGCCATCCGGCGCACGGGCGGCATGTTCGGGCTGCGGACCGCGCACGACGAGACGCGCGCGTACGCGCGCTCGGGCGTCGAGAACACCTGCCACGGCTCCAGCCGATCCCTGGCGCAAGCCTATGAGTTCGGCCGCCAGGGGCTGAAGGTGCCCATGGCGTTCGGCGCGGACCTCAATGGCTTCATCCAGCAGACCCGCCCGCGGTTCGGGCCGAACGGGGCGTGCTCGGCCACCTTCGAGGCCGAGGCGGACGCGCAGGCGCGCGCGCAGCAGGTGAGCGGCCCGGGCCGCGTGGGGACCGATTTCGACGAGAAGGGCCTCGCCCACATCGGCCTGCTCCCGGACCTCTTGACCGATCTGGATCACCTCGGCGCCAGCACCGCGGCGCTGCGCAGCTCCGCGGAGACGTTCCTCCGCATGTGGGAGCGCGCGAACGGCCCGCGCTCGGGGATGGCAGACCCGGCGAATGACATCGACACGAGCGGCGTCTCTCCGTACGTGCCGCGCGAGCAGCGCGAGGCGTCGTACCCGACGCAGTGCGGCGAATCCTATGCGCCGGCCCACCAGGTCACCGGCGGCGAGTGCCGATTCGACGCCGAGTGCATCAGCGGCGATTGCTCCTCGGCGCCCTGCACCGTCCTCACCGGCACGTGCCTGTGCGTCACCGACGCGCACTGCGGCGCCGGCAAGTACTGCGGGTGGGGGCTGAACAGCGGCGCGTGTCAGAACAAGAAATCATCGGGCGCCCTGTGCGCCGAGGGCCGCGAGTGCGTGTCGGGGAGCTGCCGCTGGACGCTCTCCGGCCCACGATGCAGGTAATATGAACCACGTCTCCCCCCTGATCCGGCTGGAGTCGATCACCAAGGTTCACTGGATGGGCCAGGTCGAGGTGCAGGCCCTCCGCGGCGTCTCTCTGGAGGTCCGGCGAGGCGAGATGGTCGCCATCATGGGGGCCTCCGGCTCGGGGAAGTCGACGACCCTCAACGTCATGGGCACGCTGGATCGGCCGAGCGGAGGGCGGTACCTCCTCGACGGAGAGCCGGTCGGGAGCCTCGATGAGGTCGAGCTTGCGCGGCTCCGTAACCGGAAGATCGGGTTCGTCTTCCAGTCGTTCAACCTCCTGCCGCGCAGCACCGCCCTGCAGAACGTCGAGGTCCCCATGATCTACGCGGGCGTCCGCCCGCCCGAGCGCCGGGCGCGCGCCGCGCGGGTGCTCGAGCGCGTGGGGCTCGCGGGCCGGGCGGGTCACCTGCCGAACCAGCTCTCGGGCGGGCAGCAGCAGCGCGTCGCCATCGCGCGAGCGATCGTGAACGACCCGTTGCTCCTGCTCGCCGACGAGCCGACCGGCGCGCTCGACTCCGCCACCACGCGCCAGATCATGGATCTCTTCTGCGAGCTCCACGCGGAGGGGATGACGCTCGTCATGGTCACCCACGACGCGGCCATCGCGGCGTACGCGGGCCGGGTCATCACCTTCACGGACGGCGCGATCCTCTCCGACACCGGGGCAGGCGCCCCGGCCCAGGGAGCGGCGGCGTGAGCGTCCGGCCGAGGCGAGCGT
This sequence comes from Sorangium sp. So ce321, assembly GCF_051530195.1. Taxonomy (NCBI): domain Bacteria; kingdom Pseudomonadati; phylum Myxococcota; order Polyangiales; family Polyangiaceae; genus Sorangium; species Sorangium sp. So ce321. The sequence continues at coordinate 5,178,895 of NZ_CP150329.1, forward strand.
GGCGCTGGCTCCTGGGGCTCACGGTGGCGGTCGCCACCTCCGCCGTGCTCGTGCGCCAGAATTTCGCGGGGCCCGCGCCGATCGACCCCGCGCTGGTGGTGACCGCGCGGCGCGGGGACCTCACCCTGGAGATCCTCGAGACCGGGAAGATCGAGGCCCGAGAGAAGGTCGAGCTCAAATCCAAGGTCGCCGGCCAGGTGGCCCAGGTGCTCGTCGACGAGGGGGCCCAGGTCAAGAAGGGCCAGCTGCTCCTCGTGCTCGACGCGACGGACTACCAGCGCGAGGTCGCCCGCGGGGAGGCGGAGCTCGCCCAGGCCAGGGCGGGCGTCGCCTTCGCGAAGACGGTCCTGGATCGGACGACCGCGGGGGTCGCGAGGAACGTCATCGCCGCGAGCGAGCTCGACACGAGCAAGCACGAGCTCGTCGCGAAGGACATCTCGGTGCGGCTGGCCCAGGTCGCGCTCGTCGGGGCGCGGGACCGCCTGGCGTACACGAGGATCGCCTCCCCGATCGACGGGACCGTGATCCAGCGCAACATCGAGCCCGGCGAGGTCGTCACCCCGGGTGTGGAGTCGACCTTCGACGGCAAAGCGCTGCTCACGGTGGCGAACCTCGCGACCCTGGTCGTCACGATCGAGCTGAACCAGATCGATGTCGTCAAGGTCCGTCTCGGCCTGCCCGCGACGCTGACGCTCGACGCCCTCCCGGGCAGGACGTACGAGGCGAAGATCACCAAGATCGCGCCCGCGTCGGTGCGGGCGCACGGGAGGGAGGTCGACGTCTTCCCGATCGAGGCGGAGCTCGCCTCCGTGGACGGGCTGATCAAGCCCGGGATGACCGCGGACGTGCGCGTTCGCATCGAGGAGAACCCGGACGTCATCTCGCTCCCGATCGAGGCGATCGTCGAGGAGAACGGGAAGAAGTTCGTCACCCGCGTCGTCGGCCCCCCCGGCGGCAAGCTGTCTACCGAGAAGGTCGAGGTCGCGACGGGAGCGCGCAGCGACCACGCGGTCGAGGTGGTGAGCGGCCTCGAGGAAGGGAGCCGCGTCCTCATCGACCCCGCGTCGTCGGCCCCGAACGAGGCGCGGATGTGATGTGGGGCGGCTACCTGGTGATCGCCGCGAAGGCGCTCTCGGCGCACAGGCTCCGGTCGCTGCTGACCGTCCTCAGCATCACCATCGGTGCGTTCGCGATCGTCCTCATGTCGTCGCTCGCCGAGAGCGGTATCACCACGCTGAGCCGCGGCATCGAGGAGACAGGCGGCGCCAGGCTGATTCTGCTGGCCCCCAAGGTCCCCGAGCGCGCCGAGGGGAAGCAGGGGATGTACCCGGCCGGCTTCGAGCGGCGGGACAAGGACCGGCTCTTCGCGGGCGTCCCGCACGTCACCGAGGTCGTGATGTTCGCCTCGCTCGGCATGCAGGACATCCTCTCGGAGGAGGGCAAGCAGGCCCGCACCGATCTGGTCGCCGGCGACAGCGGCTTCTTCGACGCGTTCCGGATGCGCGTCGGCCGCGGGCGAGCGTTCTCGGAGGAGGAGGATCAGGGCCGCGCCAGGGTCTGCGTCGTCGGCCACAGGCTCGCCGAGAAGCTCTGGCGGGGCGACCCGCTGGGCCGGAGCGTCACCATCGGCGCGCTGCGCTGCCGGGTGATCGGCGTGCTCGCCGACAACGACCGGTTCGGCGTCGACTTCGGCTTCGACTGGGTGGACGTGCTCATCGCGCCGCTCGAGACGGTGATGGACGTAGAGGGGAGGGGGCGAGTCGAGCCGACGATCGTCGCCAAGACCGCCGACGTCAGCGCCAATGATCCGGTGAAGCGCATCCTCAACGCACGGCTCCTGGAGCGCCACCGCGGCGTCGACGATTTCACCATCTACGACTTCAGCGCCATCATGGGCCAGCTCGAAAAAATGTTCGCGATCGCCGAGGCGATCGTCGGCCTGATCGCCGGCGTCGCGCTCCTGATCGGCGGCTTCGGGGTGATGAACATGATGCTCGTCAGCATCTCCGAGCGCGTGCGCGAGATCGGCATCCGCAAGGCGCTCGGCGCGGCGCCCGGGGACATCAGCGCGCAGTTCCTCTGCGAGGCGGTGCTGCTCGCCGGCTCCGGCGGTCTGATTGGCACGCTGGGCGGCGCGCTGGCCGCGGCGCTCGCTGCCCCGCTGCTCCGGGGGTTCTTGCCGGCCTGGGTCGGCTCGATCTCGACCGCAGCCGTCGCGGCGGCCATGGCGGTGTCGCTCGGCGTGGGCGTGGGCTTCGGCTGGCTGCCGGCGCGGCGCGCTGGCCGGCTCGATCCGGTCGCGGCGATGCGCCGATGAGGCTCGGCGATCTCCTCCGCTCCGCGCAATTCGTGGTGGAAGGCCGCGTCCGCGCGTTGCTGACGCTGCTCGGCATCGTGATCGGCACGGGCTCGATCGTGCTCCTCGCCTCCCTGCTGCGCGGCGGCGAGGACGCGCTGGTCAGGGCGAGCCAGGCCGCCGTCGATGCCGACCTCATCGAGGTCCGGCGCGCCGAGGTGGGCGTCCAGGACCGGAAGCGTACGCGGCGAGAGCTCTCTCGCGACGATGCCCGCGCGCTCGCCGCGTCCAGCGTGCTCGGCGGCGGCCTCAGCGAGTCGGCGCGGCGCACCGAGGCCCACGCGAGCGGCAAGAAGACGCGGATCCGCCTCGTCAGCGCCGCCCCGGCGGCGCTGTCGCTGTACGGCCTGGAGGTCTCGCTGGGCCGCTTTCTCGGCGAGGCCGACCTGTCCGATCGCCGGCGCGTGTGCGTCGTCGGCCACGACGTCTGGAGGGAGCTCTTCGGCGGCCGCGCCACGCTCGCTCCGGCGGCGCCGTCGTCCGGGGGGATCTCCGCCGAGGCCGGCGCGCCCCACGTCATCGTCGATGGCCATGCCTGGACGGTCATCGGCGTGCTCGCGGATCACCCGGTGCTGCTCTCCACGGACAGCACCTATGTCTGGAATCGGAAGGTGCTCATCCCCGAGACGACGTATGATGCGATATTCTCGCCCGCGCACGAGGTGGATCGCCTCTACGTCCGGCGGAGCTCCGCCATCCGCACCCCGATCGAGACGCTCAGAGCGGTGATCGGGCGGACGCTCCTGCGCCGTCACCTGGGCGTCAAGAATTTCGAGCTCGATGGTGACGAGGCCACCCAGGAGAAGCTCATCATGAGCGTGATCAAGCTGCTTGTCCTGAGCACAGGCCTCATCGCGCTCGTGGTGGGCGGCATCAACATCATGAACATCATGCTCGTCACCGTGACCGAGCGCACCAGGGAGATCGGGATCCGCCGGGCCGTCGGCGCCTCCCCCCGCGCGATCCTGGCGCAATTCCTCGTCCAGGCCGCCGCCGTGTCCCTCCTCGGCGGAGTGCTCGGCGTGCTCGCCGGCCTCGGCCTCGCCTGGCTCCTGGCCAAGCTGCTGACCCAGCTCGTGGGCCGCTGGGCCTTCCACGTGGAGATCTGGTCGATTGCCCTCGGGCTCGGCCTGTCCGTGGCGATCGGCGTGGTGTTCGGCTTCTACCCCGCGTGGCGCGCGGCGCGGATCAACCCTATCGAGGCGCTCCGCGCGGAGTAGCCCGATCGGCGGAAGAGCCCGTCCACAAGGCGACGGAAGAGCCTCGCCCTTCCCGCCCTCTCGCTCGTCTGCTCCGTTGGAACAGATTCTTCTGTACGACCACGGCGATCTCGTGGCTCGGTTTGTCCTTCTCGTGCTTGTTGACGATGTACATCAATCGGCCGATCGCGGGGCGGTTCGGATCACCGAGTGTGCCGGCCGCCTACCTATGACCGAGCGTCTGGATGATTTCTGCCGTCTCCTGAACTTCCACGCGAACGTGGGTGCGACGGCGCTCCGGAAAAAGAAACTGGTAGATCCATTCGTCGCCTGCAGCCTCCAGGATCACGATTGGCAAATGCAGCGGTGCCAGTTTGCAGCCTCATGAGACCACCTGACGGCGTTCTTTGCAGGGGCATGGGCCACCCCAATCGCAGGAGGATGGGGCCGCCCGGCCGGGGCCTGACACGGTTTTTTGCAAGGTCGGAGGCAGCGCGCTTCTTAACGCGCGTCTCGGCCACGTGTTGCCGATAGCTCGGGCGAGCACGGCGTGCAGGTCATCGAGCAGATCGACGCAGCGGGCATGGCGCATGGCAATGCCCAGTTCACAGGCACGCAGCCCGGAGGCCCACCGCAGCGCACCATCGCGGAGGCGGAGCACGGTCGATAGCGCCATTGTCCGGGGGCGGCAAGCTGCAAGGGCGTGAACGCATACTTTGCGTCCCGGAGCTGTCGTGGCTCGCACGCTGGGTCGACTGATCAGCGGTACAGCATTGCGGCTGCCTTGTGGAAAAAAGGGGGGGTGTGCCTCCGCGCCGCGATAATGACGCGGAAACCCACATTCCTTGTGCATTCGCGGTGCGGCGCGCCGCAAAATGCCTGATCGCCCGTCCACTGCTGCTCCGACGCGCGAATGTGAATTCAATGCCTCGATCCAGACTCCGGACCGCCCCCCTGTATGAAGGAGCGAGCCGGAGGACGCTGCCTCGATCCGCCTCGATCCGCCTCGATCCGCCGCGCTATTGTCTTGGGCATAAATTGTGGTACATGGATTTCAATGGAACGTGCAGACGCCGTTGACGGTCGATCCGTTCAATGAGCCAGGATTTCACCGGAGGATCCTGGACGGCAGAGGCAGTCCAGGCCTGGTTGACTGAGCATCTCGCCTCGGTCCTCGGGATCGACCCGAGCGCGATCTCGATCGGGGAGCGATTCAGCCGTCTGGGCCTCGACTCACGTCGCGCGACGAGCCTCATCAACGATCTCGGCGCCGCGCTGGGACGTCCGCTCTCGCCGACGCTCGTGTGGGACTGCCCGACCATTGCCGAGCTCTCTCTGCTTCTTGCGGGTGTCGCGCCTGTTTCGCCTCTGTCACAACCGATAGACGCGCCGGCGTCCATCGGCGGCGGCGACGATCTCATCGCCATCATTGGCCTTTCCTGCCGCTTCCCGTCCGCGAACGATCTCGAAGCTTTCTGGGCGCTGCTGCGCGACGGCGTGGACGCGATCACCGAGGTCCCGCCAGATCGTTGGGATACTGAGGCCTTCTACGATCCCGACCCGTCGGCGCCCGGGCGCACGAGCTCCCGATGGGGCGGGTTCCTCGATCGAGTGGATCGGTTCGATGCGCAGTTCTTCGGCATCTCGCCGCGCGAAGCCGTCCAGATGGATCCGCAGCAGCGCCTCGTCCTCGAGCTCGCGTGGGAGGCGCTCGCGGACGCAGGCGTGCCCGCGGAGACGCTCCGCGGCAGCAAGACCGGCGTCTACATGGGTGCGATGTGGAGCGATTACGCCCGGTGCGCCGCCGGGAGGGGCTCGCACATCACGCAGCACACGGCGACCGGGCAGGATATCAGCATCATCTCCGCACGGGTCTCCTACTGGCTCGGCCTCCAGGGCCCGAGCCTCGCGGTGAACACCGCCTGCTCGTCGTCGCTCGTCGCGATCCACCTCGCTTGTCAGAGCCTTCGGGCGGGCGAATCGACGATGGCGCTCGCGGGCGGCGTCAACCTCCTCATCGATCCCGAGAGCACCGTGGCGATGACCAAGTTTGGCGCCATGGCGCCCGACGGGCGCTCGAAGGCGTTCGACGCGCGCGCGAACGGCTACGTCCGGGGGGAGGGAGCCGGGGTCGTCGTTCTGAAGCCGCTCCGCCGCGCCCTCGCGGACGGGGATCCTATTCGTTGTCTGATCCGCGGCAGCGCCGTGAACAACGACGGCTTTTCGAACGGCCTCACCGCGCCGAACCCGCAGGCGCAAGAGGCGGTGCTGCGCGACGCCTACCGCGCCGCCGGCGTCGCGCCGGAGCGGGTGCACTACGTCGAGGCGCATGGGACCGGTACGATGCTCGGCGACCCGATCGAGGCCAAGGCCATCGGCGCCGTGCTGGGGCGCGCGCGGGATGACAGTCGACCGCTGCTCATCGGCTCGGTCAAGACCAATATTGGACATCTCGAAGCGGCCTCGGGGATCGCAGGGCTGATCAAGACCGTGCTCTCGATCCAGCGCCGGAAAATACCCCCCAATCTGCACTTCGAGCAGCCGAACCCCTATATCCCCTTCGCAGAGCTGCGCCTCGCGGTGCCGCCCAGGCTCCTCGACTGGCCCCATGAGGACCAGGCCGCGCTCGCGGGCGTGAGCTCCTTCGGCTTCGGAGGGACGAACTGCCACGTGGTGCTCGAGGAGCTTCGCCCGAGCCCGGCGCAGATCCTCCCGCTCGCGGCCGACGCGCCGGAAGCCCTCGCTGCGCTGGCGCGAGAGCTCCGCGCGCTGGCGGGCGCGCCCGGGCCGGAGCCGGCGCTCTCCGATCTGTGCGCGACGGCCGCGGCGATGCGGAGCCGGGGGCGGCACCGGATGGCCGTCACGGCCAGCTCGCGCGCCGAGGCGGCGGCGCTGCTCGATGGCTACCTCGCCGCGCTTCCGCAGAAGGGGCTCTCGGCTGGCGACGCGGCGGGGCTCCACGGGCGGGTGGTGTTCGTCTTCGCCGGCAGCGGCTCGCAATGGCCGGGCATGGGGCGCACGCTGCTGCTGCAGGAGCCGGTCTTCCGCTCGGTGATCGAGCGCTGCGATCGAGCGCTGCGCCCGCTCGCCGGCTTCTCGCTCCTCGACGAGCTCCTCGCCGACGCGTCACGCACGCGGCTGCACGAGGTGAACGTGCAGCAGCTGTCTCTCTTCGCCGTCCAGGCGGCGCTCGGCGCGCTGTGGCGGTCATGGGGCGTCGAGCCCGCGGCGGTGATCGGCCATAGCGGCGGGGAGATCGCCGCGGCGCACGTGGCAGGCGCCCTCGATCTCGAGGACGCGCTGCGCATCGCCCACCACAGGAGCAGGCTCCAGCAGCGAGTGAACGGCCGTGGCGCGATGGCCCTCGTGGAGCTGCACGCCGAGGAGGCCGACCGCCTCTGCGCCGCGCACCCGGGGCGCCTCCATGTCGCCGGCTACAACAGCCCGATCTCGACCGTGATCTCGGGCGAGGAGGCCGCGGTCGTCGACGCGCTCGCCGCGCTCCAGCGCGAAGGTCGCACGGGCCACCGGATCAGGGTCGACTTTGCGGCCCACAGCCCGGCGATGGATCCGCTCGTCCCCGAGCTGCTCTCTGCGCTGGGAGAGCTAAGGCCCCGGCGCGCGTCGGTGCCCATCGTGTCGACGGTGACCGCCGCCGCGCTCGACGGAGCCGAGTGCACGGCGGCGTACTGGGCCCGGAACCTCCGGGCGCCGGTGCGGTTCGCGGCGGCGCTCGAGCGGTTGGTGAGCGAGGGGCACGACACCTTTCTGGAGATCGGGCCGCACCCGGTCCTGCTCCACAACATCGAGCAGACCGTGCAGCGTGGCGGCCGACGCGCGGCGGTGCTCGCGTGCATGCGCCGCGGCGAAGACGAGGCGGCCACGCTGCGGGAAGCGCTCGGCGAGATCTACGTGCGCGGGTCGTCGATCCGCTGGTCCCGCCTGTTCCCGGCCGACGCCCGCCCCGTCGCGCTCGCGGACATCGCGCCCGCCGCGGTTGCCCGGGCGGAGGTGTCGCTCCTGCCCCTCTCGGCGCACACGCCGGAGGCGCTGCGGGCCCTCGCCCGAGCGGTGTCGTCCCAGCTCCGGGACCGCCCTCCGCTCGCGCTCCACGATCTCTGCTACACGGCCGCGGCGCGGAGGGGGCACCACGACCACCGGCTCTCGGTGCTCGCCGACTCCGTCTCGGGGCTCGTCGACGAGCTCGACGCCTTTGTCGCGGGTGAGGTGCGCCCCGGGCTCACCGTCGGACGCTGCCCTCCGGGGTCACGTCGCAAGATCGTGTTCGTGTTCGCAGGGCAGGGGGTGTCGTGGGCCGGGATGGGGCGCGAGCTCCTCGCGAGCGAGCCGGTGTTCCGCGAGGCGATCGAGCGCTGCGACGCAGCCCTCCGCCCGCACCTCGGCTGGTCGGTGCGGGAAGAGCTGCAGGTCGACGCCTCTCGCTCGCGCCTGTCGCGGTCGGACGTGGCGCAGCCCATGTTCTTTGCCCTCCAGGTCGCGCTCTCGGCCCAGTGGCGCGCGTGGGGGGTCGTGCCCGATGCGGTCATCGGCCACAGCGTCGGCGAGATCGCGGCCGCCCATGTCGCCGGCGCGCTGGAGCTCGAGGACGCGGCGCGCATCGTGAGCCACCGCGGGCGGCTCGCGCACCGGGCCGCCGGACAGGGGCGGATGGCCGTCACCGCGGTGTCGCGCGAGGAGGCCGAGGGGCTCGTCGCGGAGGTCCCCGGGCGGCTCTGGGTGGCCGCGATGAACAGCCCTTCCTCGACGGTGCTCTCGGGCGAGCCGGACGCCCTCGCGGCGGTGATCGAGCGCCTCGAGTCGCAGGGCAAGAGCTGCCGCTGGCTCGACGTGGATTTCGCCTCTCACAGCGGCCAGATGGCGCCGCTCGCCGATGAGCTCGAAGCCGCGCTGGAACGGCTCGCTCCGCGGAAGGCGGCGCTGCCGATGCTCTCGACCACCGTGGGGCAGCCGGTCCTGGGGAGCGAGCTCACGGGCGCCTACTGGGCGCGCAACATGCGCGAGCCGGTCCGGTTCGAAGCAGCGGTGTTCGAGGCGATCCGGCAAGGGTACGAGATCTTCGTCGAGATCGGTCCGCACCCTGCGCTCGCACGGCCGATGGCCGAATGCCTGGAGCGCTCCGGGCGCAGCGGGACGCTCCTCGCCACGCTGCGGAGCGAGCGGGGCGAGCGCGCCGTGATGCTCGAGTCGCTCGGGGCCCTCTATGCGCTGGGGCACCCTGTCCACTGGCGGGGGCTCTACCCGCACGAGGGGAGGCTCGCGCCGCTGCCTTCCTACCCGTGGCAACGGCAGCGTTTCTGGCTGGAGGCCACGCGCGTCGCGGAGCAGCACGAGGCCCCGGTGTCGCCGGCGGCGGCGGAGCAGGGCGCGGGCTTCGGGGCCTACGAGATCCAGTGGGAGCGAAGCGCGGTCCTCGGCGCCCGCGAGCCCTTGTCACGACCGGCGTCCAGCGAGCGCTGGATCGTCCTCGCCGATCGCGGGGGCCTGGGCGATCGGCTCATCGAGCGGCTCGAGGCGCTGGGCAGTCGCTGCGTGCGCGTCGATGCGGGGGCGGCGTTCGGGCGCCCGGCTCCGGACCGCTATCTCGTCGATCCAGCGCGCCCCGAGGACCTCGTACGCCTCGTCGCCGAGGCTCTCGGGCCGGATCTGCCGGCGTGCGCGGGGATCGTGGACCTCTTCGGCCTCGATGCCGCGGCGCCCGAGGAGACCTCGGCTGCGAGCATCGCCGGGGCGGAGGCGCTGGGCTGCGCGGGCGTGCTGCATCTCGTCCAGGCGCTGACCGCGGCCGGCCGATCGCCGCGCCTCTGGGTCTTGACGCGCGGCGCGCAAGCGGCAGGCGAGGAGGTCCTTGCCGTGGCACCGGCCCAGGCGCCGCCGTGGGGCCTCGGGCGGGTGATCGCCCAGGAGCACCCGGAGCTCCGCGCGACCCTCGTCGATCTCGCTCCGCGCGGCGGCGCCGACGAGGCGTCGTCGCTCGCCGAGCTGCTCCTCTCCGCGACGGACGAGCCGCAGTGGGCGCTGCGCGGCGATGCGCGCTACGTGGCGCGGCTCGCCCGCCGCCCGGTGGCGGCGCTCGCCGATCCTGGCGCCAGGTCGGCCGACGCTACAGCGGCGGACGAGATCCGGTTGCGCCCGGACGGCGCGTACCTGATCACGGGCGGCCTCGGCGCGCTGGGCCTCGAGGTCGCGCGGTGGATGGTCGAGCGCGGGGCGAAGCACCTCGTGCTCGTGGGTCGGAGCGGCGGCTCGCCTGCGGCGCAGGAGGCCGTGGGGGCGCTGGAGCGAGCCGGCGCCCGCGTCGAGATCGCTCGGGCCGACGTGGCGAACGCGACCGAGCTTGCGACGGCCCTCGCGCGCGTCGCGCTGCGTATCCCGCCCCTCCGCGGCGTCGTGCACGCCGCGGGTAGCGTCGACGACGCCCCGCTCGTGGATCTCACGCGCGAGCGGCTCGCGGCGGTGATGTCATCCAAGGTCGCCGGCGCCTTCAACCTGCACAGCCTGACGCTCGGGGCGCCGCTCGATTTCTTCGTCCTGTTCTCGTCCGTGGCCTCGATGCTCGGCACCGCCGGCCAGGGGAACTACGCGGCAGCGAACGCCTTTCTCGATGCGCTCGCGCACCACCGACGCGCGCGCGGTCTGCCGGGCCTCAGCATCAACTGGGGGCCGTGGTCCGAGGTGGGTCTGGCGACGCGCGCGGATCGCTCAGCCTTCCTCGCCGCGCGCGGGATCGCGAGCCTCTCGCCCAGCGACGGGCTCCACGCGCTGGCGCGCCTGCTGCAGGCGGACGCCGCCCAGATCGGCGTGGTCGCGCTCGACGTGGAGCGATGGTGCGAGACCCAGGCGTCCGCCGCCGCGTCGCCGTTCTTCGCGCGCCTGCGCAAGGCTCGGCCGGCCGCGCCCGCGGCGCTCGCCGCGCCCGAGCACCGGCTCGGCGAGGCGCTCGCGAGCGCGCCGCCGGGGCGAGCGCGCCGCCTCCTGCTCGAGGCCCACGTCTCGCGATACCTCGCCTCCGTCCTGGGCCTCCCGCCTTCGTCGCCGATCGATCCGGACACCCCGGTACGCAAGCTGGGGCTCGACTCGCTGACCGCCGTCGAGCTCCGCAACCGCCTCGGCGCGAGCGTCGGGCTGACGCTGCCGGCGACGTTCGTGTGGAACCACCCGACGATCTCCGCGGTCGCGCGTTTCCTCGCGGATCGGCTGGGGGTCTCCCTCGAGCCCGACGCGGCAGCCGGCTCCCACGGGGAGGCGATGGGGCGCGACGGCCACGTCCTGGTCGACGGAGACGTCCCCTCCCGCGCGCAGAACGGCGCGGCGCGGGAGCCGGTGAACGGCCACGCACGCCACGCGTCGACGAACGGCGCCTCCGCCGCGCCGAGCCCGCCGATCGCCATCATCGGGGTGGGCTGCCGCTTCCCCGGAGGGGTCGTCGATCCGGCGTCCTTCTGGGCGCTCCTGCGCGACGGCGTCGACGCGGTCACCGAGGTCCCCCTGGAGCGCTGGAACGCTCAGGATCTCTACGATGACGACCCCGCCGCGCCGGGGAGGATGAACACCCGCTGGGGCGGCTTTCTCTCGGGCATCGGCGACTTCGACGCCGACTTCTTCGGGATCTCGGCGCGCGAGGCCGTCGCCATGGACCCGCAGCAGCGCATCGCGCTCGAGGTCGCCTACGAGGCGCTGGAGGACGGCGGGCAGACCATCGAGCGGCTGGCCGGCAGCGCGACCGGCGTGTTCCTCGGCGTGCAGAGCCACAGCAACGACTACGCGCGGCTTCAGCTCGCCGATCCGGCCAAGATCGACGCCTACAGCGGCACCGGCACATCCCACAGCATCCTCTCCGGGCGCCTGTCGTACATCTTCGATCTCCGCGGCCCGAACGTCGCGCTCGACACCGGGTGCTCTTCGGCGATCACGGCGATCCACCTCGCGTGTCAGAGCCTGCGCGTCGGCGAGAGCGATCTCGCGCTCGCCGGCGGGGTGAACCTCATGCTGACGCCCGAGTTCACCATCGCGGCGTCGAAGGTCGAGTTCCTCTCGCCGGACGGGAGATGCAGGACGTTCGACGCCCGCGCGAACGGCTTCGTGCGCGCGGAAGGGTGCGGCGTCCTCGTGCTCAAGCGCCTCTCCGACGCGCTCCGCGACGGCGATCGCGTCTGGGCGGTGATCCGGGGCACGGCGCTGAACCAGGACGGGCAATCCAACGGCATCACGGCGCCCAACGGCGTGTCGCAGGTGGCCGTCCTCCGGCAGGCCCTCCGCAACGCGGGCGTCGACCCGTCCGGGGTGACGTACATCGAAGCGCACGGCACGGGCACGACGCTGGGCGATCCGATCGAGGTGGAGGCGCTCGCAGAGGTCTACGGAAGGGCCGGCGCCGATCGCTGCTTGCTCGGCTCGGTGAAGACGAACATCGGCCACTCCGAGGCGGCGGCCGGCGTGGCCGGCGTCATCAAGGCGGTGCTCTGCTTCGAGCGTGAGGCCGTGCCTCCTCACCTCCACTTCGAGACCCTGAACCCGCACATCACGATCGACGGCACCCGGTTCGCGATCCCGACCGAGCTTTCTCCCTGGCCCGCCCGCGGGAGCGCGCGCCGCGCCGGGGTCAGCGCGTTCGGCTGGTCCGGCACCAACGGCCACCTGATCCTCGAGGAGGCGCCGCGCGGCGCCGCCGCCCGCGCGCCGGTGGACGACGGGCGCCCGCTCCTGCTGCCGCTCTCGGCGGCGAGCCCGGACGCGCTGCGGGCCCGCGCCGAGGCGGTGCGGAGCCTGCTTGGCCGCCCCGACGACGCCCCCGCGCTGCGGGACCTCTGCTACACGGCCGCGATCCGCCGGAGCCACCTCAGGCACCGCCTGTCGCTGGTCGTCCGCAGCCGCGAGGACGCGCTCGCGGGCCTCTCGGCGTACCTCGACGACAAACCGCACACCGGCCTCGTGAGCGGCCGAAAGGCGCCGGAGAGGTCGCGCCGCCTCGCGTTTCTCTTCTCGGGGCAGGGCTCGCAGTGGCTCGGGATGGGGCGCGAGCTGCTCGCGCGTGACGGCGTCTTTCGCGCGATGATGGAGCGGTGCGAGCGCGTCATGCGAGAGCACGTCGCGTGGTCCCTGATCACGTCGCTCACGGCCGAAGGCGAGCGCGCCCGCTTCGAGGAGATCGACTTCATCCAGCCGGCCCTGTTCGCCATCCAGGTCTCGCTGGCGGCGGTCTTTCGCTCGTACGGCGTCCTGCCCGACGTCGTGGTGGGGCATAGCATGGGCGAGGTCGCGGCCGCCTGCGTGGCAGGCGCGCTGCGCCTCGAGGACGCGGCGCGGATCATCTGCCAGCGCAGCCGCCTGCTCCGGCGCGTGAGCGGGACCGGCGCGATGGCCCTCGTGGAGCTATCCGAGGCCGAGGCCGAGGCCGCCATCGCCGGCCATCGCGACCGGCTGTCGGTCGCGGTCATCATGAGCCCCCGCGGGACCGTCCTCGCGGGCGATCCGGCGGCGCTGAACGAGGTGCTCGAGGAGGTCAAGGGCCGCGGGATCTTCTGCCGCCGGGTCAAGATCGACGTCGCGTCGCACAGCCCGCAGATGGATCCGCTGCTCGACGAGCTGGCCGCAGCGCTGTCGGGGATCGCGCCCCAGCGCGGCTCGATCCCGATGGTCTCGACCGTGACCGGGCAGCCGACCGACGGCAGCGATCTCGACGCCGCCTACTGGGCGCGGAACCTGCGGGCGCCGGTGCTCTTCTCCGGGGTCATCCAGCGGCTGCTCGCGGAGGGCTTCGACGTCTTCGCGGAGCTGAGCCCCCACCCGGTCCTGCTCCCCGCGATCGAGTCCGGCCTGCTCGACGCCCGCCCTGGCGGCGTGGCGCTGCTCCCGTCGCTCCGCCGGGAGACGGGCGAGCTCGACGTCCTGCTGGAGTCGCTCGGCGCGCTCCACGTCCGCGGGCACGCGGTGGACTTCCGCCGGCTCGTCCCGACAGGCCGCAGCGTCCCGCTGCCGTCCTACCCCTGGCAGCGGCGGCGTTTCTGGATCGACGACGCGACCGCGGGAGAGCCCGTCGCGGCGCAGGGCGACGCGCCGGCGGCGCTCGACGCCTCCGCGCTGCTCGCCGCGGCTCCCGACGAGCAGCGCGCGCTGCTGGAGCGTTACCTGCGCGACCTGCTCGCGCGGACCACGCGGCTCTCGGCGGCCGAGATCGCGGCCGATCGGCCGATCAGGGAGCTGGGCATCGACTCGCTCATGGCGATGCAGCTGCGCAACCGCGTCGGCGCCGATCTCGGCGCGACGCTGTCGATCGTGCAGATCCTGATGGGGTCGAGCGCGTCGCAGCTCGCCGCCGACCTGCTCTCGCAAATCAAGTCACGCGCGCTCCTCGACGCCGTGCACCAGCGCGTCCCGGCGCCCGATGCAGGCCAGGAGGAGTGGGAGACCACGCTCATATGAACGAGGGCGTCACGGAGCTGCTGGGAGCGCTCGCCCAGCAGGGGATCAAGCTGTCGGTCGAGGGCGACCAGCTCGCGATCGGGGCGCCGAAGGGCGTGGTGACGCCGGAGGTGCGAGCGCTCATCGGGCGGCGCAAATCCGAGCTCATCGCGCTCCTCCGCGAGAGGAGCGGCGCGGGCGGCAATCCCGTCGCGCGGATCACGCCAGCCCCGCAGGATCGCTACGAGCCTTTCCCGCTGACGGACATCCAGCAGGCGTACTGGATCGGGCGGAGCGCCGCGTTCGACCTCGGAGACGTCTCGATCCACGCCTACTCGGAGATCGAGGCGACGGGGATGGATCTGGGGCGGCTCTCGCGCGCCTTTCAGCGGCTCGTGGAGCGGCACGAGATGCTCCGGGCCATCGTGCTCCCCGACGGACGGCAGCAGATCCTGGAGCGCGTGCCCGCGTATTCGATCGAGGCGCACGACCTTCGCGGGCTCTCGCCGGAAGCGGCGGAGGCGGAGCTCGCCGCGACGCGCGAGCGCCTCGCGCACCAGCTGCTCCCGGCCGACGCGTGGCCCACGTTCGAGATCCGCGCGTCGCTGCTCGACGGGGATCGCACCCGCGTCCACATCAGCCTGGATCTGCTCCACATCGACGGCGGGAGCCTGCTGAAGCTCGGCCACGAGTGGGCGATGCTGTACCGGGATCCGGGCGCCTTCCTGCCGCCGCTCGAGCTCTCGTTCCGCGACTACGTGCTCGCCGAGATGGAGCTCAAGGGCTCGCCGCAGCACCGGCAAGCCATGGAGTACTGGCGCGAGCGGGTCGCGGTGCTGCCTCCGCCGCCGGAGCTCCCGCTCGCGATGAACCCGGCCGCCCTGTCCGAGACGCGCTTCACGCGGCGCGTCGGTAAGCTCGATCCAGAGGCGTGGGCGCGGCTGAAGACGCAGACGCTGAAGCACGGGCTCACGCTGTCGGCTGTGATGATGACCGCCTATACGACGGTCCTCGCCGCGTGGAGCAAGCACCCGGATTTCACGATCAACGTCACGATGTTCAACCGCCTGCCGCTGCACCCGCAGGTGAACGATCTCCTCGGCGACTTCACCTCGCTGGTGCTGCTCGGCACGAGCAACACCGCCGGGGACACGTTCGAGGAGCGGGCGAGGCGGGTCCAGGAGCAGCTCTGGAACGATCTCCAGCACAGGTCGAGCGGGATCGAGGTCCTGCGCGAGCTGGCCCAGGTTCGGCGGCGGCTCTCGGGCGGCATGATGCCGATCATCTTCACGGGCATCCTCGGCCTCGCGTCGGAGGGCTTCCCGCTCTCGCTGTCCCTCTTCCACGAGCTTGGTGAGGTCGTCTTCAGCAGCGTTCAGACCCCGCAGGTGTGGCTCGACCTTCAGGTCGCGGAGGAGCGCGGCGGCTTCATCGCCCACTGGGATGCGGTCGCCGCGCTGTTCCCGCCCGGGATGGTGGACGACATGTTCAACGCCTTCTGCCGGCTGGTCCGGGGGCTCGCCGACGATCCGGCGACGTGGAAGAAGGACGCTCGCCGCCTGATCGAGCTGCCGGAGGAGCAGATCGAGCGATGGGCGGAGCTCAACGCCACGGACGCGCCCATCCCCGCGGGCACCCTGCCGGAGCGCTTCGCGGCCCAGGCCGCGCAGACGCCGGAGGGCGTGGCCCTGGTGTCGTCACGCCGCAGCCTGACGTACGCGGAGCTGTCGCGGCAGGCCAACCAGATCGGCCGCTGGCTGCGCGAGCGCGGCGCGCGGCCCGACGCGCTCGTGGCCGTGGTGATGGAGAAGGGGTGGGAGCAGGTCGCGGCCGTGCTTGGCGTCCACGCGGCAGGAGCGGCCTATCTGCCCGTCGACCCGAGCCTGCCGCGGGAGCGCCGTGACTTCCTCCTGGAGCACAGCCAGGTGGAGCTGGTCCTCACCCAGTCGTGGCTGGACGGGTCGCTCGAGTGGCCCGAGCGCGTCCGCAAGCTCGCCGTCGACCAGCTCCCGCCCGACCTCGACGCCTCGCCGCTCGCACCGGTCAACCGCCCGGAGGACCTCGCCTACGTGCTCTACACGTCGGGATCCACGGGCGTGCCGAAGGGGGCGATGATCGAGCACCGGAGCGCGCTGAACCGCGTGCTCGACGTCAATCGGCTCCTCGAGGTCGGCCCCGGTGATCGCATCATCGGTCTGACCGCGCTGCACCACGATCTCTCGGTCTACGACGTGTTCGGCGGCCTGCTCGCGGGCGCGACCCTGGTGCTGCCCGACGCCGCAAAGCTCCGGGATCCGGCGCACTGGGCCGAGCTCCTGGTGAGCGAGCGCATCACGTTCTGGAACTCGGTGCCGGCGTTCCTGGAGATGCTGATCGAGCACCTCGAGCACACGCCGCACGACGCGGCGAGGCTGCCCGGCGCGCTCCGGCAGGTGGTCCTGTCCGGCGACTGGATCCCCGTCACGCTGCCGGACCGCCTGCGGGCGCTTTCGCCGGGCGTCCAGATCCTTGGCGCCGGCGGGCCGACCGAGACCACGGTCTGGGACATCTGCTACCCGATCGCGTCGGTCGATCCGTCGTGGAAGAGCATCCCCTACGGCCGGCCGATGACGAACGCCCGGTACTACGTGCTCGACTACGCGTTCGCGCCGTGCCCCGAATGGGTGCCGGGACACCTCTACATCGCCGGAGCGGGCCTCGCTCGAGGCTACTTCCGCGACGAAGAGCGGACCGCCGCGAGCTTCGTCCTGCACCCGGAGACCGGCGAGCGCCTCTACCGCAGCGGCGATCTGGGGCGACGCCTCCCCGGCGGCCTCATCGAGATCCTCGGCCGCGCGGACTTCCAGGTGAAGATCCAGGGGCAGCGCATCGAGCTTGGCGAGATCGAGGCGGCCCTGAAGCAGCACCCGGCGGTGCGCTCGGCCGTGGCCATGGCCGTGGGAGAGGAGCGCAACAAGAAGCGCCTCGTCGCCTACGTGGTGCTGGACGCGCCTCCGGGCGCAGGAGAGGGCGCCCCGGCGGAGGGGCCCGCGAAGCCGGAGGGCGGGATCGACGAGCCGCTGGCCCGCCTCGAGTTCAAGCTCAAGCAGCACGGCCTGCGCGCGGACGGCCCGGAGCGGCGCCGGATCGCGCTGCCTGTGCCGCCGGTGGACGAGGCGGCGCGGGCGCTCTTCCTGGGGCGCCGGACCCACCGCCAGTTCTCCCGCGAGCCGATCCCGATGGACCGGTTCTCCGCGCTCCTCTCCTGCCTCCGTCAGATCGACGTCGATGGGCATCCCAAGTACCGCTACCCGTCCGCGGGGAGCCTGTACCCCGTCCAGACCTACGTCTACGTGAAGCCGGGTCGCATCGAAGGGGTGGCCGGGGGGACCTACTACTATCACCCGCGCGAGCAGGGCCTGGTGAGCCTCACGGAGGGCGCCGTCATCGATCGGCGGATTCACTACGCGCACAACCAGGCGCCGTTCGAAGAGGCGGCGTTCTCGCTGTTCCTCGTCGCGCAGAGGAACGCCATCCTGCCCGTGTACGGCGACGCATCGCACGACTTCTGCGAGATCGAGGCAGGCTACATGGGCCAGCTCCTGATGACGGCCGCGCCCGGCCTGGGGATCGGCTTGATGCCGGTGGGCAAGCTGGACTTCGCGGCGGTCCGGGACCTCTTCCTGCTCGACGAGGGCCACGTGTACGCGCACGCGCTGCTCGGCGGCGGCGTGGTCGACAGCTCCGCGAGCGGCTGGTCGGACGACACGCATGCCGCTCCGCGCTCGCCGGAGGACGCGCTGCGCGAGCTCCTCAAGGCCAAGCTCCCGGCGCACATGGTCCCTGCCTCGATCGTGGTGCTCGACGCGATGCCGCTCACGGCGAACGGCAAGGTCGATCGCAAGGCGCTCTCCGAGCTGAAGGCCGATGAGCCGGAGCGGAGCGCCGCTGTGGTGCCGCCGCGCGACGAGACAGAGCGGGCGATCGCCTCGGTGATAGGGGAGGTCCTCGGGCTCGAACACGTGAGCGTCGAGCAGAGCTTCTTCGAGCTGGGAGCCAACTCGATTCACGTGGTCCGCATCGGCGCCCGGCTGAGAGAGGCGCTGGGCGGTGAGCTCTCCACGATCGAGCTGTTCCAGTACCCGACCGTCCGCGCGCTCGCGGCGCGCCTGGCCGGGGAGGGGAACGAGGGCGCCTCCCTCAAGCGGGGCAGAGACAGGGCAGCGGCACGGCGCGCGGCCCGCGCTGGGCGCGGAGGCAGGGGCGGGGGCGGAGATGAGTGATCCGGGGTCCGCGGAGGGGAGCGAGATCGCGATCATCGGCCTCGGGTGCCGCTTCCCGGGGGCGCGGGGTCCGGAGGAGTACTGGCGCAACCTGCGCGATGGAGTCGAGTCCGTCTCGTTCTTCTCGGAGGCGGAGCTCACGTCGTCGGGCGTCCACCCCGCCGCGGCGCGGGATCCGAGCTACGTGCCGGCCGCGGGCGTGCTCGACCGGATCGAGCAGTTCGACGCGTCGTTCTTCGGCTTCACGCGGCGCGAGGCGGAGCTCACCGATCCCCAGCACCGCCTGTTCCTCGAATGCGCGTGGGAAGCGCTGGAGAGCGCGTGCTGCGTCCCGGATAGCTACGAGGGGTCGATCGGGGTGTTCGCGGGCTCGAGCTTCAGCAGCTACCTGGTGTCGAACATCCAGCCCGACCTGAGCTACATGCGCCTGCTGCAGTGGACGCAGGCGCTCGTCGCCAACGACAAGGACTACCTGTCGACGCACGTCTCTTACAAGCTGAACTTGAGGGGCCCGAGCGTCGGCGTGCAGACCGCCTGCTCCACCTCGCTCGTCGCCGTGCACCTCGCCTGTCAGAGCCTCTTGAACCGCGAGTGCGACGTCGCGCTCGCCGGCGGCGTGGCCGTCCGCGTCCCGCACCTCGCGGGTTACGTCCACGAGCCGGACGGGATCGGGTCGAGCGACGGTCGCTGCCGGCCCTTCGACGCGTCGGCGCGCGGCACGGTCTTCGGAAGCGGCGTGGGCGTGGTGACGCTCAAGCGGCTCTCGGACGCGCTGGCCGACGGCGATCGCATCCGCGCGGTGATCCGGGGCTCGGCAATCAACAACGACGGCTCGGTGAAGGTCGGGTTCACCGCGCCGAGCGTCGAGGGGCAGATGCAGGTGATCGCGGAGGCGCAGGCGATCGCCGGCGTCGCGCCGGAGACGATCGACTACATCGAGGCCCACGGTACAGGTACGCCGCTCGGCGATCCCATCGAGATAGCCGCTCTCGCGAAGGTGTTCGGCGAAGCCCGTGGCGCGGAGCGAGGGTGCCTGATCGGCTCGGTGAAGGGGAATTTCGGCCACCTCGAGGTGGCCGCGGGCGTGGCCGGCCTGATCAAGACCGTGCTCGCGCTCGAGCATCGCGCCTTGCCGCCCAGCCTCCACTTCGTCGAGCCGAACCCGCGCTGCGAGCTCTCGAAGGGGCCGTTCAGCGTCAACACGCAGCTCACGGCGTGGAAGCGGACGCGGACGCCGCGCCGCGCAGGCGTGAGCTCGTTCGGCATGGGGGGCACGAACGCGCACGTGGTGCTGGAGGAAGCGCCTGCGCGGCCGGAGGTGAGGGCTGCGGCGGAGCGGCCGGCGCAGCTGTTGTGCATCTCGGCGAAGCGGGAGGGGGCGTTGCGCGCGCTGGCGGGGAAGTACGCGGCGCACCTCGGGTCGCACCCGGAGGAGAGGCTCGGGGACGTGGCCTTCACGGCGCACACGGGGAGGGCGCACTTCGCGCACCGGCTGTCGGTGGTCGGGGCGTCGCGCGAAGAGATGCAGGAGCGGCTCTCTGCGTATGCGCGTGGCGAGCCGGCGGAGCGGACGGAGCAGGGGCGGGTGGAGCGGGCGGAGGGGCCTCGCGTGGCGTTCCTGTTCACCGGGCAGGGCGCGCAGTACGCGGGGATGGGGCGGGAGCTGTTCGCGACCGAGCCAGTGTTCCGGCGTGCGATGGAGGAGTGCGACGCGCTGTTGCGTGGTCAGCTGGAGAGACCGCTGCTCGAGGTGCTGTACGCGGCAGAGGGTCAGGCGAGCGCGCTGGACGAGACGGAGTACACGCAGCCAGCGCTGTTCGCGGTGGGCTATGCGCTGAGCGCGCAGTGGAAGGCGTGGGGGATCGAGCCATTTGCGGTGCTGGGGCACAGCGTGGGCGAGTACGTGGCGGCGTGCGTGGCGGGGGTGTTCGGACTGTCGGAGGGACTAGGGCTGATCGCGACGCGAGGGCGGCTGATGCAGGCGCTGCCGAAGCAGGGGGCGATGGCGGCGCTGTTCGCGGACGAGGCGACGGTGGCGGAGGCGGTGGAGCCGTACGCGGCGGAGGTGTCGATCGCGGCGGTGAACGGGCCGTCGGAGACGGTGGTGTCCGGTGCGCGTGGTGCGGTGACTGCGGTGGTGGAGGCGCTGGAGGCGCGCGGGGTCAAGAGCCGGTGGCTGAACGTATCGCACGCGTTCCACTCGCCGCTGATGGCGCCGATGGTGGAGGCGTTCGAGCGTGCGGCGTCGAAGGTGAAGCTCGGATTGCCGCAGCGGAAGCTCATCGCGAACGTGACGGGGAGAGCGGCGCGGGAGGAGGTGACGCAGGCGTCGTACTGGGCGAGCCATGTGCGCGCGCCGGTGCGGTTCCTGGAGGGGATACGGGCGCTGCACGAGGCGGGTGCGGAAGCGTTCGTGGAGGTGGGGCCGAGCCCTGTGCTCTCGGCGATGGGGCGGCGGTGCGTGCCGGAGGGGGCGGGGGTGTGGCTGCCGTCGTTGCGGCCGAAGCGGTCGGATTGCGCGCAGATGCTGGAGAGCCTGGGGGCGCTGTACGTGCGAGGCGCGAAGGTGGACTTCGCGGGCTTCGACCGCGACCGAGCGGGCCGAAAGCTCGTGCTCCCGACCTACCCCTTCCAGCGTGAGCGCTACTGGATCGAGCCGCCGCCGCGGTCGCAGCCTGCGCGGCCCGTGCAGGGCGAAGATCCGGCGGGTGGACACCCGCTCCTCGGGCAGCGGCTCAGGTCTCCGGCGATCCGCGGCGTCGTCTTCGAGACCCGGCTGAGCTCCCGAGCGCTGCCGTTCCTGAACGATCATCGTGTCTTCGACGTCGTCATCTTTCCGGCGACCGGCTACCTCGAGCTGGCCTTCGCCGCAGGCGCTGTCGTGCTCGGACCTACGGCGCGGGTCCTCGAGCAGGTCGTCATCCACGAGGCGTTGCCGCTCCCAGCCGGCGAGGAGCGGGCCCTGCAGATTGTCCTCGTGCTCGGCGGCGCCGGCGAGGCGTCGTTCGAGATCTTCAGCGCGCGCGCCGAGCCGTTCGGCGGCGAGGTCGACTGGCGGCTCCACGCGTCGGGCGCGATCCGGAGCGAAGGTCCGCGCGACGTCCGCGCGGCGCCGTCTCTCGATGCGATTCGCGCGCGTCATGCAGGCGAGATGTCGGGAGAGAGCTACTACCGGCAGGCGAGCGCCGTCGGCGTCCATTACGGCGACGCCTTCCGCGGGCTCTCCACGTTGTGGCGGCGGGACGGAGACGTCGTGGCGGAGATCTCCGCTCCGGCCGCGCTCGCCGAGGACGCGGGCCGCTACTGCTTCCACCCGGCGCTCCTCGACGCCTGCCTGCACATCGTGGGCGGCGCGCTGCTCGGCGCCGATGGGTCGATGAGGACGAGCGCGCCCTACCTGCCGGTCGCCTTCGACCGCGTCCGGCTCCACGGCCGACCCGGCGACCGGCTGTGGAGCCAGGTGACCTTGCGGCCGAGCGCCGGGGGGCACGGCGCGGCGCTCCATGGCGAGATGCGCGTGCTCACCGCGGAGGGGGGGCTCGTGCTCGAGGCCGAAGGGATATCCCTGCGCAAGGCCTCGCCGGAGGCGCTGCGGACCGCGACGGGGACGCGGCTCGAGAGCTGGCTCTACAGAGTCGAGTGGCAGCCGCGCCGCCGCGCCCTCTCGGAGGGGGCGCCGGACGCCGCAGCCGGCGGGCGGTGGTGGATCTTCGCGGATCGACGTGGCGTCGGCGCCGCGCTCGCGGAGGCGCTCCGGCGCCGCGGAGAGCGATGCCTGGTCGTCCCGAGCCCGACGGAGCCGCCGCACGCCGGTGAGATCACGCGGCTCGAGGACGTGGTCCGCGTGCTGGAGCAGGATACGACCGACCGTCCGCTCCGCGGCGTGGTGCACCTCTGGGGCCTCGACACGCCTTCCGCGGGCGAGCTCACCGCCACGTCGCTCGCCGCCGCCGAGGAGCGGTGCTGCGGCAGCGTCCTTCGCGTGGTGCAGACGCTTGGACGCGCGAACCTGTCCACGCGCATCTGGCTCGTCACACGGGGGACGCAGCCGGTCGAGCCCGGCGCGCAGATCGACCTCGCCGCCGCGCCGATCTGGGGCCTCGGCCGCTCGATCGCGCTCGAGCATCCCGAGGTGTGGGGTGGGATGATCGATCTCGATCCCGCGCACGACGCGGAGCGCGCGGCGGCGCTGCTGCTCGGCGAGATGGACCGGCCGGACGGGGAAGATCACGTCGCGCTCCGCGATGGGCAGCGGTACGTGCAGCGCGTCGTGGCCGACGGCGCGCTGGATCTCTCGGCGCAGGTCGCGCTCCTCCGCCCGGATCGCACCTACCTCATCACGGGCGGGATGGGCGGCCTCGGGCGGCGCGTGGCGCGCCGCTTGGTCGAGCGTGGGGCGCGGCACCTCGCGCTCATGGGGAGGCGCGAGCCCACGGCCGAGGCGGCGGAAGAGCTGCGCCAGATCCGGGAGAGCGGCGCCGAGATCGCGATCTTCATCGCCGATGTCTCCGTCGAGGAGGACGCGGCTCGCGTGCTGGACGCGATCGCGCGCGAGATGCCGCCGCTCGCGGGCGTCGTCCATGCGGCGGGGCTCCCCGGCGATTCGGTGCTCCTCCGGCACACCTGGGAGCAGTTCGCGGCGGTCCTCGCGGCGAAGGTGCAGGGCTCGTGGAACCTCCATGTCCTGACGCGCGACCTGCCACTGGACTTCTGCGTCTATTTCTCGTCCCTGGCAGCGATCGCCGGCGCGCCCAGTCAGAGCAGCTACGCGGCCGCCAATGCCTTCCTGGATGCGCTCGCGCACCATCGCCGCGCGCTCGGGCTGCCCGCCCTCAGCGTCGACTGGGGCCCCTTCTCCGAGGTCGGCATGCTGGCGACGCGCGGAGCGAATGTCGTGTCCGACGCGGACCTCGTCCGCATCCCTCCCGATCTCGGCGTCAGGATCCTCGACCAGCTCATCGAGCGGGGCGGCGTCCAGACGAGCGTCGTCTCGGGCGATCTGGCCAGCTACATCCATGGCCTCGCGGCGGGGCGCCCTGTCCCGATCTTCTCGTCGCTTCCGCAGGGCGCCCGCGCGAGGCGCGCGGCCCGGGAGGAGGCATCGGCCGGCGCGTCGGTCACGCTGCAAGCGCAGATCGAGCGGGCGCCGTCGAGCGAGCGGCGCGACCTCGTGTTCCGCCATGTCCACGACCTGGTGGCGCGGGTCCTCGGGGTTCGCCCCGTGGGGCTCGTGGATCCGCTCCGGGGCTTCTTCGAGATGGGGATGGACTCGCTCTCGTCGATCCTCCTGAAGAACCAGCTGCAGGCCGGTCTCGGACGGCCGCTCCCGTCGACGGTGACCCTCGACTACCCCAGCGTGACTGCGCTCTCGCGGTTCGTATGCGATGACGTCCTCTGCCTCGAGCGCGGTGAGCCTGCGCCGTCCGCCGCGCCCGTCGTGTCGGAGGACGAGAAGCTCTTGGCCGAAATCAAGGGGCTCTCGCGGTCCGAGCTGGAAGCGCAGCTCGCGGAGCTGACCTCGTTCGAATAGGGGAACGTCCTGGGATGAGCAGCACCTCCGACGTCGGGTCCGACGAGCTATCGCCGCTCCAGAGCGCGCTGTTCGCGCTCAAGAAGATGCGCGCTCGCCTCGATGCGATCGAGCGGGCGCGCCGCGAGCCGATCGCCATCGTCGGGGCGGCGTGCCGATTCCCCGGCGCGTCCGATCCGGAGTCTTTCTGGAGCGTCCTTCGCGAGGGGCGCGATGCGGTCCGGGACGTGCCGAAGGACCGATGGGACATCGACGCGTACTACGATCCGACGCCTGGCGCGCCGGGGAAGATGTACACGCGCCGCGGCGCCTTCCTCGACGAGGTGGATCGGTTCGACGCGGGCTTCTTCGGCATCTCGCCGCGCGAGGCCGAAGGCCTCGATCCGCAGCAGCGCCTGCTCCTCGAGGTGAGCTGGGAGGCGCTCGAACGGGCCGCGATCGCCGCTCCCGATCTGGCAGGCACGGCGACCGGCGTGTTCGTCGGGATCATGAACGGGGACTACGGGCTGCTCGTCGCCGACCACGTCAGCGAGGAGCGCCTCGATGGCTACGTGGGCACGGGCAACGGCTTCAGCTTCCAGGCGGGCCGCCTCTCGTACGTGCTCGGGGTGCACGGCCCCTGCATGGCGCTCGACACGGCGTGCTCGTCGTCGCTGGTCGCGATCCATCTGGCCTGCCAGAGCCTGCGAGACGGCGAGTGCCGCGTGGCCCTCGCCGGCGGCGTGAACCTGATCCTGTCGCCGCGCCCCAACATCGTGCTCTCCCACCTGCGGGCGCTGGCGCCGGACGGGCGGAGCAAGGCGTTCGACGCGTCGGCGGACGGGTACGGCCGCGGCGAGGGTTGCGGGATGGTGGTGCTCAAGCGGCTGTCCGACGCGCTGACGGACGGCGACCCGATCGTGGCGGTGATCCGTGGCTCTGCGGTCAACCACGACGGGCCGAGCGGCGGTCTGACGGTGCCGAACGGGGTAGCGCAGCGGGCGTTGATCCGGCGGGCGCTTGCGGCGTCTGGGGTGGAAGCGTCGCAGGTGAGCTACATCGAGGCGCACGGGACGGGCACGTCGCTCGGGGACCCGATCGAGCTGAACGCGCTGGGTGAGGTGTTCGGTCCGGGCCGCGCGTCGGAGCGTCCGCTGTGGGTGGGAGCGGTCAAGGCGAACATCGGGCACCTGGAGGCGGCGGCGGGGGTGGCGGGCGTGCTGAAGGTGGCGCTCGCGATGCAGCACGGAGAGCTGCCGGTGCAGCCGCACCTGCGGCAGCCGAGCCCGCACGTGGCGTGGGCGGAGCTTCCGGTGCGTGTGCCGATGGAGCGGACGCGGTGGGGTTCGGCGGAAGGGGAGCGGCGCGTAGCCGGGGTGAGCTCGTTCGGAATGAGCGGGATCAACGCGCACGTGGTGCTGGAAGAGGCGCCGGAGCGTCCGGAGGTGCCGGAGGAGAAGGAGGGCGGTGCGGAGCGTCCGGCGCAGCTGTTGTGCATCTCGGCGAAGCGGGAAGAGGCGCTGCGCGCGCTGGCGGGGAAGTACGCGGCGCACCTCGGGTCGCACCCGGAGGAGAGGCTCGGGGACGTGGCCTTCACGGCGCACACGGGGAGGTCGCACTTCGCACACCGGCTGTCGGTGGTCGGGGCGTCGCGCGAAGAGATGCAGGAGCGGCTGTCTGCGTTCGCGCGTGGCGAGCCAGCGGAGCAGACGGAGCGAGGGCAGGTGGAGCGGGCGGAGGGGCCTCGCGTGGCGTTCCTGTTCACGGGCCAGGGGTCGCAGTACGCGGGGATGGGGCGGGAGCTGTTCGCGACCGAGCCAGTGTTCCGGCGGGCGATCGAGGAGTGCGACGCGCTGTTGCGTGGGCAGCTGGAGAGACCGCTGATCGAGGTGCTGTACCCGGCGGAGGGTCAGGCGAGCCCGCTGGACGAGACGGAGTACACGCAGCCAGCGCTGTTCGCGGTGGGCTATGCGCTGAGCGCGCAGTGGAAGGCGTGGGGTATCGAGCCGTTTGCGGTGCTGGGGCACAGCGTGGGCGAGTACGTGGCGGCGTGCGTGGCGGGGGTGTTCGGGCTGTCGGAGGGACTAGGGCTGATCGCGACGCGAGGGCGGCTGATGCAGGCGCTGCCGAAGCAGGGGGCGATGGCGGCGCTGTTCGCGGACGAGGCGACGGTGGCGCGGGCGGTGGAGCCGTACGCGGCGGAGGTGTCGATCGCGGCGGTGAACGGGCCGTCGGAGACGGTGGTGTCCGGTGCGCGTGGTGCGGTGACTGCGGTGGTGGAGGCGCTGGGGGCGCGCGGGGTCAAGAGCCGGTGGCTGAACGTATCGCACGCGTTCCACTCGCCGCTGATGGCGCCGATGGTGGAGGCGTTCGAGCGTGCGGCGTCGAAGGTGAAGCTCGGATTGCCGCAGCGGAAGCTCATCGCGAACGTGACGGGGAGAGCGGCGCGGGAGGAAGTGACGCAGGCGTCGTACTGGGCGAGCCATGTGCGCGCGCCGGTGCGGTTCCTGGAGGGGATACGGGCGCTGCACGAGGCGGGTGCGGAAGCGTTCGTGGAGGTGGGGCCGAGCCCTGTGCTCTCGGCGATGGGGCGGCGGTGCGTGCCGGAGGGTGCGGGAGTGTGGCTGCCGTCGCTGCGGCCGAAGCGCTCGGATTGCGCGCAGATGCTGGAGAGCCTGGGGGCGCTGTACGTGCGAGGCGCGAAGGTGGACTTCGCGGGGCTCGACCGCGACCGGGCCCGGCGCAAGCTCGTGCTCCCCACCTACCCCTTCCAGCGCGAGCGCTACTGGGTCGACATCGAGAGGCACCGCACCGCCCGCGCGCCGGCGAACGACGCTTCCCGGCAGGGCGGCGCAGGTTGCTACGAAGTCGACTGGCAGCCTCGACCCCACACGCCCGGAGCGCCGGTGCCGGCGGGGAGCTTTCTGCTGCTCGCCGATCGGAGCGGAGTGGGCGAGGCGCTGGCCCGGAAGCTCGTCGAGCGCGGGCATCGCTGCGTGCTTGCCTTTGCCGGTGAGCGCCTGGAGCTCGGCGCTCATGGGGTCTTTCGCGTCGATCCCGCGAGGCCGGAGGACCTGAAGCGTCTGCTCGTGGAGGCTCTCCCCGACAGCACCTCTGCGTGGCAGGGCGTCGTGCACCTGTGGAGCATCGACGCGGTCGCGGCGGAGGGCGCCTCGCTCTCGGACGACGCGGACCTCTCGCTCGGCGCCGGCAGCGTGCTGGGCGTGATCCAGGCCCTCGCTGGCTCCACGGGTGGAGGTCGGTTGTGGGTGGTCACCCGCGACGGCCGGCCCGCCGCGGGCCGCGCCGGGCCAGGAGCGCTCTCGTGGGGCCTCGGTCGTGTGATCGCCCTCGAGCACCCCGAGCTGTGGGGCGGGCTGATCGACCTCGACGCCGCGCCGGCCGAGGTGCAGGCCGAGCGGCTGGGCGAGACGCTCCTCGAACCCGACGGGGAAGATCAGATCGCGTGGCGCGAAGGCGCGCGGCTCGTCGCCCGCCTCTCGCGGCTCCGCGCTCCTGCGACGCCGCCCGGCCCGGCGGCGCTGCGGCGAGATGCTTCGTACCTGATCACCGGCGGGCTCGGGGGGCTCGGGCTGCAAGTCGCGCGCTGGATGACCGAGCGCGGCGCGCGGAACCTCGTTCTGGTCGGGCGGCGCTCTCCGCCGGAGGGAGCCCAGAGGGCGCTTCAGGAGCTCGAGGCACAGGGTGCGAAGGTGCTCGTTGCGCAGGCCGATGTCGGGCGCCCGGAGGATGTGGCGCGGGTCCTCTCCGAGATGGCCGCCGGGATGCCGCCCCTCGGGGGCGTCGTGCACGCCGCCGGCGTCCTCGACGACGGGGTGCTCCAGCAGCTCGATGGAGAGCGGTTCCGCCGCGTGCTCGCCCCGAAGGTCGCCGGCGCGTGGAACCTCCACGTGGCGACCCGGGAGCACGCCCTCGACTTCTTCGTTCTCTTCTCGTCGACCGCCGGGGTGCTGGGATCGCTCGGACAGGGGAGCTACGCCGCGGCCAACGCGTTTCTGGATGCGCTCGCGCATCACCGGCGTGCCCTGGGGCTCGCGGCGCTGAGCATCGCGTGGGGGCCGTGGGAGGGCGCCGGGATGGCGGGGACGACCGGCAAGCGGGAGCGCGAGCGCTGGCACGAGTGGGGCATCGACCTGATCCCTGGCGCGGACGGGCTCGCGCTCCTGGAGCGTCTCCTGGCGGAGGACAGGTCGCACGTGGTGGCCGTGAACGCCGACTGGGGGCGCTTCGTGCGGAGCGCCCGCGGCGGCGCGTCGCCCCGGCTGCTGTCCGATCTGGTGGAGAGGCCGGACGAAGGGCCGCCGGCCGAGTCGCCGCCCGACCTGATGCAGCGGATCGCCGAGGCCGACCCGGCAGATCGGCGGGGGATCCTGCTCGCCCACGTGCGCCAGGAGGTCGCTCGCGTACTCGGCTTCGGCGACGATCGCGCGCTCGACCCCAGGGGCCGGTTTGCAGACCTGGGGATGGACTCGTTGATGGCCGTCGATCTGAAGAACCGCCTCCAGCGCAGCGTGGAGCGCGCGCTGCCGGCGACCCTGGCGCTGAATCACCCCTCGATCGAAGCGCTCACGAGCTATCTCGAAGCCGAGGTGCTCGCGCCGGAGCCGGCGGGGCGGGCGACCGAGCTCGAGGCGCTCGGGGGGCTCACCGAGCTCGAGGCGCTCGGGGGGCTCCTGGACAGGGTGGAGCGACTCTCGAAGGACGACGTCGAGCGGATGCTGGCCCAGATCGCGTCCGGAGGGCCTTCGTGAGCGGCTTTCTGGACCGCATCAGCCGCCTCGATCCCCGGCGGCTCGTGCTGTACGCCCACGAGCTCAACGCGCGCGTCGAGCGCCTCGCGCGCGCCGAGCGCGAGCCCATCGCGATCGTCGGAATGGGCTGCCGGGTGCCCGGTGGGGCCGACAGCCCCGAGGCGCTCTGGAGGCTCCTCCGGGACGGCGTCGACGCCATCGCCGAGATCCCCCGCGACCGCTGGGACATCGACGCGTACTACGACCCGGATCCTGACGCCCCGGGGAAGATGTCTACCCGCTGGGGAGGCTTCCTGAACGATGTAGATCACTTCGATCCCAGCTTCTTCGGCATCTCGCCGCGGGAGGCCGCAGGGATGGACCCGCAGCAGCGCCTCGTGCTGGAGGTCGCCTGGGAGGCGATCGAGCGGGCCAATATCTCGGCGGACGGGCTCCTCGGCAGCCGGACCGGGGTGTTCATCGGCATCGGCACCAACGACTACCTGCGCCGAGCGCAGCGGCTCATGCCGACGCCCGCGAGCATCGACGCCTACCTCGGCACCGGCAACGCCCTGAGCGCGGCGTCGGGGCGCCTCTCCTATGTTCTCGGCCTGCAGGGGCCGAGCATGTCCATCGACACCGCGTGCTCGTCGTCGCTGGTGGCGATCCACCTCGCATGCCAGAGCCTGCGTGCAGGCGATTGCACGCTGGCGCTCGCCGGGGGGGTCAACCTGATCCTCGAGCCGGACGCCAACATCGCCTTCTCCCGCGCGCGGATGCTGTCGCCCGACGGACGGTGCAAGACCTTCGCTGCCTCCGCCGACGGTTACGTGCGCAGCGAGGGCTGCGGGGTCCTTGTGCTGAAGCGGCTCTCCGACGCGCGCCGCGACGGCGACAACGTCCTCGCGATCATCCGCGGCTCGGCGGTGAACCAGGACGGCGCGAGCAGCGGGCTGACGGTGCCGAGCGGACCTGCGCAGGAGGCCGTCGTCCGGGCGGCCCTCGAGCGCGCCGGCGTCGAGCCGTCGGTGGTCAGCTACGTCGAGGCGCACGGGACCGGCACTTCGCTCGGCGATCCCATCGAGGTGGAGGCGCTGGGCGCGGTGCTGGGCGCAGGCAGGCCTCCGGATCGGCCGCTGTTGATCGGCTCGGTGAAGACCAACATCGGCCACCTCGAGCCGGCGGCGGGGGTGGCGGGCGTGCTGAAGGTCGTGCTCTCGCTCTTGCACCGGGAGCTCCCGCCGCACCTGCATTTCACCGCGCCGAGCCCCCACATCGACTGGAGCAAGGCGCGCATCTCGGTGCCGGCGACGGGCGCTCCCTGGCTGCCGGCCGAAGGGCGGCGCGTGGCGGGCGTGAGCTCGTTCGGCTTCGTTGGCACGAACGCGCACGTGGTGCTGGAAGAGGCGCCGGAGCGTCCGGAGGTGCCGGAGGAGAAGGAGGGCGGTGCGGAGCGTCCGGCGCAGCTGTTGTGCATCTCGGCGAAGCGGGAGGGTGCGTTGCGTGAGCTGGCGGGGCGCTACGCGGCGCACCTCGGGTCGCACCCGGAGGAGAGGCTCGGGGACGTGGCCTTCACGGCGCACACGGGCAGGTCGCACTTCGCGCACCGGCTGTCGGTGGTGGCGTCGTCCCGGGCCCAGATGCAGGAGCGGCTGTCTGCGTTCGCGCGAGGCGAGGGAGGGGAGCAGACGGAGCGAGGGCAGGTGGAGCGGGCGGAGGGGCCTCGCGTGGCGTTCCTGTTCACCGGGCAGGGGTCGCAGTACGTGGGGATGGGGCGGGAGCTGTTCGCGACCGAGCCAGTGTTCCGGCGTGCGATGGAGGAGTGCGACGCGCTGTTGCGTGGTCAGCTGGAGAGACCGCTGCTCGAGGTGCTGTACGCGGCGGAGGGTCAGGCGAGCCCGCTGGACGAGACGGAGTACACGCAGCCAGCGCTGTTCGCGGTGGGCTATGCGCTGAGCGCGCAGTGGAAGGCGTGGGGGATCGAGCCGTTTGCGGTGCTCGGACACAGCGTGGGCGAGTACGTGGCGGCGTGCGTGGCGGGGGTGTTCGGGCTGCCGGAGGGACTAGGGCTGATCGCGACGCGAGGGCGGCTGATGCAGGCGCTGCCGAAGCAGGGGGCGATGGCGGCGCTGTTCGCGGACGAGGCGACGGTGGCGGGGGCGGTGGAGCCGTACGCGGCGGAGGTGTCGATCGCGGCGGTGAACGGGCCGTCGGAGACGGTGGTGTCCGGTGCGCGTGGTGCGGTGACTGCGGTGGTGGAGGCGCTGGAGGCGCGCGGGGTCAAGAGCCGGTGGCTGAACGTATCGCACGCGTTCCACTCGCCGCTGATGGCGCCGATGGTGGAGGCGTTCGAGCGTGCGGCGTCGAAGGTGAAGCTCGGATTGCCGCAGCGGAAGCTCATCGCGAACGTGACGGGGAGAGCGGCGCGGGAGGAAGTGACGCGGGCGTCGTACTGGGCGAGCCATGTGCGCGCGCCGGTGCGGTTCCTGGAGGGGATACGGGCGCTGCACGAGGCGGGGGCGGAAGCGTTCGTGGAGGTGGGGCCGAGCCCTGTGCTCTCGGCGATGGGGCGGCGGTGCGTGCCGGAGGGTGCGGGGGTGTGGCTGCCGTCGCTGCGGCCGAAGCGCTCGGATTGCGCGCAGATGCTGGAGAGCCTGGGGGCGCTGTACGTGCGAGGCGCGAAGGTGGACTTCGCGGGCTTCGACCGCGACCGGGCCCGGCGCAAGCTCGTGCTGCCCACCTACCCCTTCCAGCGCGAGCGCTGCTGGATCGAGCCGCCGCCGCGGTCGCAGCCCGCCCAGAGCGAAGGTCCGGGGGGCGGGCACCCGCTCCTCGGGCGGCGGCTCCATTCGCCGGCGCTGCGGGAGATCGTCTTCGAGGCCCGGTACGATCCCCGGTCGAATTCGCTGCTGAACGATCACTGGGTGCAGGGCATGGCGATCGTCTCGGGCACCACGGAGGTCGCGGCGGTGCTGGACGCCGCGATCCGGAGCCTCGGCCCCGGGGCGTACGCGCTGGAGGACGTCTTCTTTGCCCAGCCGATGGTCCTGGCCCCGGAGCGCCCGCGCAACGTTCAGGTCGTCCTCTCCGCGGACGAATCTGGAGAGCGCGCTTTCCGGATCTTCAGCCACGATGCGGGCGAGGACGAGCCGGCGTGGACCCTGCACGTGACCGGCAAGCTCCGCGCGGCGGCCGACGCGACCGCCGTCGCGCCCCCGTCGCGGGACGACGTGCGGGGGCGCTGCCGAGAGTCGATGTCCGGAGAGGCGTTTTACGGTGATCTGATCGGGCGCTTCGGCTTCGAGTTCGGGCCCTCCTTCCGTTGGATCGAGGAGATCTGGCGGCGTGACGGAGAGGCGCTGTGCCGGATGCGGCTCCCGGAGGAAGGCGACGGCGTAGACGCCTATGGTTTCCACCCCGGGCTGCTCGACGCCTGCTTTCAGCTCGCGATGGCCGCGGTCTCCCGCGTCAAAGTGGGCGTCCCCCTCGGGATCGAGCGCTTCATCTTCCATGGCCCGCCCCGCGATCGCCTGTGGAGCCACGTCACGCTGCGCGGCCTCGACGACGCCCAGGCCGAGGTCGTGAGCGGCGACCTCTGCATCGTCGATGACGCGGGGCGGGTCGTCGCGGAGATGATCGGCTTCCGCGGCCGGCCGGCGACGCGCGACACGCTGCTCCGCACCGGAGGAGAATCGGAGCGCGCCCGCGAGTGGCGGTACGACCTCGCGTGGCGGCCGAAGGCGCGCGGGCGCCCGGCGCCGGGACGCACCGGCTCGGGGCCGGGCCGCTGGCTGATCGTCGGCGACGGCCAGGGCGTGGGCGCTGCCCTCGCGCGGCGCTTGATGGAACGCGGCGACGATGCGGTCGTGGCGCCGGCAGACGCTCGCCGAGCCCTCTCGGACGCGACCCGCGCGCAGGCCTGGCTGGGGGATCTGGCATCTTCGCCCGGTCGGGCGTGGCGCGGCGTGGTGCACCTCTCGGGCCTCGACGGCGCGACGCCGGAGGCGGCCGGCGCTACCTCCGCGGGCCTGCTCCACCTCACGCAGGCGCTGTCCCGTCGTGGGGACATGGGACGCCTGTGGGTGGTGACCCGGCGTTGTCAGCCCGTAGCCTGCGCGCCGGACGAGGCGTCGCTCGGCGTCGCGCCGCTCTGGGGGCTCGGCCGGGTCATCGCTCTCGAGCATCCGGAGCGCTGGGGCGGCCTCGTCGACCTGGGGCCGGAGATCGCGCCCGAGCAGGAGGCCGCGCTGCTCTGCGAGGAAATCGAGGAGCCCGACGGCGAAGATCAGATCGCGCTGCGGGGCGAAGAGCGGTTCGTGGCGCGCCTCGCGCGCGGCGCGGCCGGTGAGGAGGTGGCGGGGACAGCGCTCGACGGCGGCGCGGCCTACCTGATCACCGGCGGCCTCGGTGCGCTCGGCCTGCACGTGGCACGGTGGATGGTCGAGCGCGGCGCGCGGCGGCTTTACCTCGTCGGGCGGCGCGACGCTCTGGAGCCGGCGCAGGCCGCGCTGCGCGAGCTCGCAGAGGCGGGAGCAGAGGTCGTACCGATGCAGGCCGATGTGGCCGACGATGCGGCGCTCGGCCGGGTGCTGGACACGATCTCCGCCAGCGGTCGTCCGCTGCGCGGCGTGGTGCACGCCGCCGGCGTGCTCGACGACGGCGTGCTGGAGCAGCAGAGCGCGGAGCGCCTCGCGCGGGTGATGGCGCCGAAGATCGCGGGCGCGTGGAACCTGCACCGCCGCACGCGGGCGCTCGATCTCGATCTGTTCGTGCTCTTCTCGTCGGGCGCGTCGCTGCTGGGGGCGGCCGGGCAAGGCAACTACGCGGCGGCGAACGCCTTCCTCGACGCTCTTTCGCACCACCGGCGGGCCCTCGGGCTTGCGGGGCTCAGCATCAACTGGGGCGCCTGGGCCGGCGCCGGGATGGCGGGCGGGGTGAAGGCGCCCGCGCAGCGGCGTCAGGTCACCCGCGGCGTGGGAGCGATCCCGCCGGCGGAGGGGCTCCGGTGGCTCGAGCGGCTCCTGGCCGAGGGCGCGACCCAGGCCGCGGTGCTGCCCGTTACCAGGTGGTCGCTGGACCACGAGCAATACCCTGCCGGAGCGCCGCCCGTGCTGGCCGAGCTCGTTCGCGAGGATCGCCGCGGCGGCGCGGCCGACGCAGATCGCGAAGATCTCCGCCGAAGGCTCGCGGAGGCTCCGGCGCCCGCGCGCCGCGGGTTGATCGACGCCTTCGTGGGGGAGCAGGTCGCCGCGATCCTCGGGCTCGGGCCCACACACCCGCTCGAGATCCGGCAGCGGCTCTTCGATCTGGGGCTCGATTCGCTGATGGCCGTCGAGCTCCGAGGCCGCCTCCAGCGCCACGTGGGCCGCGCGCTCCCCTCGACGCTGCTGTTCGACTACCCGACGGTCGAGGCGCTGACCGGCTACCTCGCCGACGAGGTGCTTGCGATCCCGGTCGCCCCGGCACCTTCCGCGGTCGTGCCTGCCCCCGCGACCGACGAGCGGGGAGCGCGGCTCGAGAGGCTGAAGGAGATGTCCGAGGGCGAGCTCTCGGAGCTCCTGCTGGAGAAGCTCGATGCGATCAAGAAGAGGTTGAAGTGAGCCAGAGCAAGCAGGACCAAAGCACGGCGCTGCTCCGAGCGCTCGTCGCCATCGAGGAGCTGGAGGCGCGGCTCGCGTCCTTCGAGCGCGCACGGACCGAGCCCGTCGCCGTGATCGGGACGAGCTGCCGCATGCCTCTCGGCGCCGACAGCCCGGAGGCCTTCTGGGAGCTGCTCCGCGAGGGCGTGGACGCCACGAGCGACATCCCCTCCGACCGGTGGGACGTTGAAGCTTTCTTCGATCCAGACCCGCAGCAGCCGGGCAAGAGCTACGTCCGCCGGGGCAGCTTCCTGCGCTCCGTCGATCAGTTCGATCCATCCTTCTTCGGGATCTCGCCGCGCGAGGCGCAGAGCCTCGATCCCCAGCAGCGCCTGCTGCTCGAGGTGAGCTGGGAGGCGCTCGAGCGGGCAGGGCAATCCCCGGACGCGCTGTTCGGGAGCTCGACCGGCGTGTTCATCGGGATGATGAGCAACGACTACGCCCACCTGATCACCGCGGCGCAGGCGCGCGGCGGGAGCGACGGGTACGCCGCGAGCGGGAACGAGCTCAGCTTCGCCGCGGGCCGCCTCTCGTACGTGCTCGGCCTGCAGGGCCCTTCGATGGTGGTGACCACCGCGTGCTCGTCGTCGCTCGTGGCGATCCATCTGGCCTGCCAGAGCCTGCGAAACGGCGAGTGCCGCGTGGCCCTCGCCGGCGGCGCGAGCTTGATGCTGTCGCCCGATCCATGGGCCGCGCTCTCGCGGCTCCGGGCGCTGGCGCCGGACGGGCGGAGCAAGGCGTTCGACGCGTCGGCGGACGGGTACGGCCGTGGCGAGGGGTGCGGGATGGTGGTGCTCAAGCGGCTGTCGGAGGCGCTGCTGGACGGCGACCCGATCGTGGCGCTGATCCGAGGCTCTGCGGTCAACCATGACGGGCCGAGCGGAGGGCTGACGGTGCCGAACGGGGTAGCGCAGCGTGCGCTGATCCGGCGAGCGCTGGAGGCCTCGGGGGTGGAAGCGTCGGAGGTGAGCTACATCGAGGCGCACGGCACGGGCACGTCGCTCGGGGACCCGATCGAGCTGAACGCGCTGGGTGAGGTGTTCGGGCCAGGGCGCTCTGGGGAGCGTCCGCTGTGGGTGGGAGCGGTCAAGGCGAACATCGGGCACCTGGAGGCGGCGGCGGGGGTGGCTGGGGTGCTGAAGGTGGCGCTCGCGATGCAGCACGGAGAGCTGCCGGTGCAGCCGCACGTGCGGCAGCCGAGCCCGCACGTGGCGTGGGCGGAGCTGCCGGTGCGTGTGCCGATGGAGCGGACGCGGTGGCGTTTGGCGGAAGGGGAGCGGCGCGTAGCCGGGGTGAGCTCGTTCGGAATGAGCGGGATCAACGCGCACGTGGTGCTGGAAGAGGCGCCGGAGCGTCCGGAAGTGAAGGAGGGCGGTGCAGAGCGTCCGGCGCAGCTGTTGTGCATCTCGGCGAAGCGGGAGGGGGCGTTGCGCGCGCTGGCGGGGAAGTACGCGGAGCACCTCGGGTCGCACCCGGAGGAGAGGCTCGGGGACGTGGCCTTCACGGCGCACACGGGGAGGTCGCACTTCGCACACCGGCTGTCGGTGGTCGGGGCGTCGCGCGAAGAGATGCAGGAGCGGCTCTCTGCGTATGCGCGTGGCGAGCCAGCGGAGCAGACGGAGCAGGGGCGGGTAGAGCGTCCTGACGGCCCGCGGGTGGCGTTCCTGTTCACGGGCCAGGGGTCGCAGTACGTGGGGATGGGGCGGGAGCTGTTCGCGACCGAGCCAGTGTTCCGGCGTGCGATGGAGGAGTGCGACGCGCTGTTGCGTGGTCAGCTGGAGAGACCGCTGCTCGAGGTGCTGTACGCGGCGGAGGGGCAGTCGAGCCCGCTGGACGAGACGGAGTACACGCAGCCAGCGCTGTTCGCGGTGGGCTATGCGCTGAGCGCGCAGTGGAAGGCGTGGGGGATCGAGCCGTTTGCGGTGCTCGGACACAGCGTGGGCGAGTACGTGGCGGCGTGCGTGGCGGGGGTGTTCGGGCTGCCGGAGGGACTAGGGCTGATCGCGACGCGAGGGCGGCTGATGCAGGCGCTGCCGAAGCAGGGGGCGATGGCGGCGCTGTTCGCGGACGAGGCGACGGTGGCGGAGGCGGTGGAGCCGTACGCGGCGGAGGTGTCGATCGCGGCGGTGAACGGGCCGTCGGAGACGGTGGTGTCCGGTGCGCGTGGTGCGGTGACTGCGGTGGTGGAGGCGCTGGGGGCGCGCGGGGTCAAGAGCCGGTGGCTGAACGTATCGCACGCGTTCCACTCGCCGCTGATGGCGCCGATGGTGGAGGCGTTCGAGCGTGCGGCGTCGAAGGTGAAGCTCGGATTGCCGCAGCGGAAGCTCATCGCGAACGTGACGGGGAGAGCGGCGCGGGAGGAAGTGACGCGGGCGTCGTACTGGGCGAGCCATGTGCGCGCACCGGTGCGGTTCCTGGAGGGGATACGGGCGCTGCACGAGGCGGGGGTGGAAGCGTTCGTGGAGGTGGGGCCGAGCCCTGTGCTTTCGGCGATGGGGCGGCGGTGCGTGCCGGAGGGGGCGGGGGTGTGGCTGCCGTCGCTGCGGCCGAAGCGCTCGGATTGCGCGCAGATGCTGGAGAGCCTGGGGGCGTTGTACGTGCGAGGCGCGAAGGTGGACTTCGCGGGGCTCGACCGCGACCGGGCCCGGCGCAAGCTCGTGCTGCCCACCTACCCCTTCCAGCGCCGTCGATGCTGGATCGACCCGCCTTCCGCCACCAAGAACGGCGCGGCCGCGCCGGCCAGCGCCGATACGTCGGTTGCCCGCTACTACGATGCGCTCTCCACGGTGGACGCGGGCGACTCGCCCGAGAGGGATTCGCTCGAGCAGGCCTATCTCACCTTCCCGCCGTTCCGAGAAGCTGTTCCGGAGTTCTCCTGGCTCCGGACCATGGCTCGCCCGCGAAGGCACGCGGCGGATTTCGCGCGCGTCGGCGCCGCCCAGCGCGAAATGCGGCAAGTCGCGTTCCGGCACGTCGATTTCCTGTCCTGCTCCAAGGTGCTCGACTTCGGGTGCGGCCACGCCGCGGATCTCATCGCGCTCGCGGAGCAGTACCCGCACCTCGAGCTCCACGGCTACACGATCTCCCCGGAGCAGGCCCGGTTCGGTCATCGAAAGCTCCGCGCCCACAGGCTCGAAGATCGCGTGAAGATCTTCAACTGCGACAGCACGCGGCACGACTTCCCGTCGCAGTACGACGTGATCCTCGGGTTCGAGGTCGCCGCGCACATCGCGGACAAAGACGCGCTCTTCGCGAACGTCAGCCGGCACCTCCAGCAGGGCGGCTTCGTCGTGATGGCGGACTTCGTCTCCAATGGCGCGTCCTCCATCGTGCACGAGGAGACGTCGTCGTACCTCGTGACTCGGGACGAGTGGTGCGACCTCTTCGCGCGCTACCGGCTCAGCGTGGCCGAGTGCGTGGACGTCAGCCGCGAGGTCGGGAACTTCTTCCACGACGAGCGCCTGGAAGAGCACTTCGCCGAGGTCGGTCCGGGGCTCGATCCGCTCGTCCTCCAGAGCTTCCGGTCGTACGCGAACCTCGGCAGGATGCTCGAGAAGAAGCTCGTGAGCTACGTCCTCCTGGTCCTGCGCAAGGACGGCTACGCGCGCGCAGAGCACGTCTCTCGCGCCGCCCGAGCCCGGATGAGCGCGCCGCTCCCGTATGCCGCGGCGGCCTGGGGCGAGGAGATGCCCGCCGCCGCGCTCGAGAACGGCGCGCCCTATCCGCTCTCCACCGGCGCGCGGGCCGAAGCCTCGCTCGACGCCGGGGTGTACGCGGTCGAGTGGTCGCCGCTGGAGCGCCGCGCGGCATCGTCGCGGCCCGCGTCGGAGAGCCCGGGCTCGTGGCTTGTCGTCGCCGATCGCGGGGGTGTGGGCGCTCGCCTCGCGAGCTTGCTGGAGGCGAAGGGCGAGCGCTGCGATCTCGTCCGTCCGAGCGACGCCACGCGCCGCGAGCGGCTCGCGGAGATCCTCCGGGACGCGGCGCACAGGGACGGTCGACCTCTCCGCGGGCTCTTGCACCTCGGGAGCCTCGACGCGGGGACGGTGGAGCCAGCCTCGACGGAGGCGCTCGACGCGGCGCAAGCGATGGGCTGCGTGAGCCTGCTCGCGTCGATCCAGGCGCTCGCGGACGTGCCGGAGGCTCGCTCCGCCCGGCTCTGGGCCGTCACGCGCGGCGCGCAGCCGGTCTCCGGCGCAGGTCCGGCGATCGCGGCGGCGCCGGTATGGGGGCTCGGGCGGGTGGCGGCGCTCGAGTACCCCGAGCAGTGGGGCGGGCTCCTGGATCTGGCGCCGGAGGCGTCCGACGCCGACGCGGCGCTGCTGCTCGACGCGATCGAGCGCCCTGAAGGCGAGGATCAGATCGCCTTCAGGGGCGGCCAGCGTCACGTCGCCCGGCTCGCGCGGCAAGCCGTCCAGGAGGCGCCGCAGGTCGAGGTGAGCGCCGACGCGATCTACTTGATCACGGGCGGGCTCGGCGCGCTCGGCCTCGCGGTGGCGCGGTGGCTCTTCGCGCGCGGCGCGAGGCACCTCGCGCTGGTCGGACGCCGCGGGCTGCCGCCGCGCGACACGTGGACCGATCTGCCGCCGGATCACCCGCTCCAGCCGGCGATCTCTGCCGTCTGCGCCCTCGAGGCGGAGGGGGCGAGCGTGCAGGTGATCGCTGCCGACGTGGGGGACGAGGCGCGGATGACCGAGCTCTTCGCGTCGCTGCGCGCAGAGGGGCTCCCGCTGCGCGGCGTCGTGCACGCCGCGGGCTTCGCGGACACGCGGCCGATCCGGGCGCTCGACGAGGGCGCCGTCGAGGCGGTGCTCCGCGCCAAGGTGAGGGGCGCGTGGCTCCTCGATCGGCTCGCGCGCGGCGCGCCCCTCGACTTCTTCGTCTCGTTCTCGTCGATCGCGTCCGTCTGGGGCTCGGCGGGGATGGCGCACTACGCCGCGGCCAACGCCTTCCTGGACGCCCTCGCGCACGCGCGCCGGCGCGAGGGCCGGCCCTACGTCAGCGTGAACTGGGGGCCCTGGGCGGGCGGAGGCATGGCCTCGCCCGAGCTCCTGGCGGAGCTCGAGCGGATCGGGATCTCCGCCCTCTCGCCTGGAGACGGCCTCGCGATGCTGGAGCGCCTCGCCGGAGGCGACGTCGCGCAGGCGGTCGTGGCCCGGGTCGACCTTCGCGTCTTCAAGCCGCTCCAGGAGGCGATGCGGCGGCGGCCGCTGTTCGAGCGCTTCGAATTCGACGGCGCGTCCCGCGGGCCGACGCCCGCGGCCGGCGAAGACGATGGCCTGCGGCGCCAGCTTTCCGAGGCGCCCCCGCGGGCGCGCTCCGCGATGGTGGCCGAGCACGTCCGCTCGCTGGTGGTGAAGATCCTGCGGCTCGATCCCTCGGACCCCATCGATCCGCGCCGCCCGCTCCGCGAGCTCGGCCTCGACTCGTTGATGGCGGTCGAGCTCCGGAACCTCGTCGAGCGCTCCACCGGCCGTCGCTTCGCCGCGACGCTCCTCATCGACTATCCGACGCTCGAGGCGCTCTCGCGCAGAGTCGCGGAGGATCTGCTCGGGCTCGAGGTCGGGTCGGACGGGCTCGATGCGAAGCCGCCGGGAGCCGAGCCGCCTCCGCCGGAGGCCGCGGCCGATCTCGACGATCTTTCGGAAGAGCAAATGGCCGCCGCGCTCGCGCAGGAGCTCGCCGCGATGCGAACCCTCAGGCTGAGCACATGAGCAATCCGGTCGATCGCATCGATTACCGCGGGCTCCTCAAGGAGGCGACCCTCGAGCTCCGGGAGATGCGCGCCCGCTACGAGGCCCTGCAGCGCGCCCGCACCGAGCCCATCGCCATCGTCGGCATGGCCTGCCGCTTCCCGGGCGCCGACGATCCCGAGGCTTTCTGGCGGCTGCTCCGCGACGGCACGGACGCGATCCGCGAGGTCCCGCCCGAGCGCTGGGACGTCGACGCCTACTACGACCCCGACCCCGGGACCCCGGGGAGGATGTACACCCGCCAGGGCGGCTTCCTCGACGGCATCGATCGCTTCGACGCTGCGTTCTTCGAGATCGCGCCGCGCGAGGCCGCGCGCGTCGATCCGCAGCAGCGCCTCCTCCTGGAGGTCGCCTGGGAGGCGCTGGAGCGCGCCGGCCGCGCGCCGGACCAGCTCGCCGGCACCGAGACCGGCGTGTTCGTCGGGATCAGCAACAGCGACTACGCGCAGCTCTGCATCGGCGGGGGAGACCCGACCCGGATCGACGCGTACCTGCCGACCGGCACCATGTTCAGCGTCGCCGCGGGTCGTCTGTCCTACGTGCTCGGCCTGCACGGACCCTGCATCGCGGTCGACACCGCCTGCTCGTCGTCGCTCGTCGCGATCCACCTGGCCTGCCAGAGCCTGCGCAGCGGTGAGTGTCGCGTGGCCCTCGCCGGGGGGGTGAACCTCATCACGTCGCCGCTCTCCACCATCGCTGTCTCGCAGCTGCGCATGATGGCCCCGGACGGCCGCTGCAAGACGTTCGACGCCGCGGCCGACGGCTACGTGCGCGGCGAGGGGTGCGGCATCCTCGTGCTCGAGCGCCTCTCCGACGCGCTTGCCAACAGGAGCCCCATCCTCGCCGTCGTTCGGGGCTCGGCGGTCAACCACGACGGGCGCAGCGGCGGGCTCACCGCTCCGAACGGCCCGGCCCAGGAGGCGGTCATCCGCCGCGCGCTCGCCAACGGCGGCGTTTCGCCCGCGGAGGTGAGCTACGTCGAGGTGCACGGGACCGGCACTTCGCTCGGTGATCCGGTCGAGGTGGGCGCGCTCCGGGCGGCGCTGCGCCACGGGCGCTCACCGGAGCAGCCGCTCTGGCTCGGATCGGTCAAGACCAACCTGGGACACCTGGAGTCGGCGGCGGGCATCGCCGGCCTGATGAAGGTGGCGCTCGCCTTCCAGCACCGAGAGATCCCGCCCCACCTGCACCTCAAGGAGCTCAGCCCTCACATCACGCTCGACGACATCCCGGCGTCTGTCCCGACGCAGCGGACCGCCTGGGAGGTCTCTGTCGGGCGGCGCATCGCCGGCGTCAGCTCGTTCGGCTTCGGCGGGACCAACGCTCATGCCGTGCTGGAAGAGGCGCCGGCGCCGGCGGAGGAGGCGCCCCCGGCGGAGCGCCCGCCGCACCTCCTGTGCCTGTCGGCCAAGCAGCCGGAGGCGCTCGAGGCCCTGGCCTTGCGCTACGCCGCGCACCTCGATCAGCACCCCGCGGAGCGGCTCCCTGACATCTGCCATACCGCGGGCGTCGGGCGCGCCCACTTCGCGCAGCGGCTCGCGATCGTCGCGGACACGCGCCAGGAGATGCGCGAGGCGCTCGATGCCTTCGCCCGGGGGGCGCTCGGGGCCGGCGCGGCGCGGGGCGAGGCGCCGATCGACGGGCCTGCCCGGGTCGTGTTCCTCTTCTCGGGTCACGGCTCTCAATGGGCGGGGATGGGACGAGCGCTCCTCGACGAGGAGCCCGCCTTCCGCAGAGCGCTCGAGGCGTGCGACGCCGTGATCCAGCGCGAGGCCGGCTTCTCGGTCGTGGCCGAGATCTGCGCCGATGCGCGGAGCGCACGGCTCGATCCGATCGACGTCGGCCAGCCTGCGCTGTTCGCCCTCCAGGTAGCGCTCGCGGCGCTGTGGCGATCGTGGGGCGTCGAGCCGTGGGCGATCCTGGGGCACGGCGTGGGCGAAGTGGCCGCAGCGCATGTCGCCGGAGCGCTCACGCTGGAGGACGCCGCGCGGATCGTCTGCCGGTGGAGCCGGCTGCTCCGCAAGGTGAGCGGGAAGGACGCCACGATCCTGCCCGAGCTCCCGATGGAGACGAGAGGGCCGCTGGGCGTGGAGCTCTCCGCCGCGCTGCGCGGGATCGCTCCGAAGAGGGCGAGCCTGTCGATGCGCTCGACGGTGACGGGGGAGATCGCGCACGGAGAGGAGCTCGGCGCAGAGTACTGGGCGAGGAGCCTCTGCGGCCCCCTGCTGCTCGCGCGCGCGACGCACGCTCTGATCGAAGCCGGCAGCGCCGTGTTCCTCGAGGTGAGCCCCCATCCCATCCTCGCGCCGGCCATCGACGAGGCCCTGCGCGAAAAGAAGCGGAGAGGGGCGGTGATCGCCTCGCTGCGGCGGCACGCCGAGGAGCGGCGGAGCTTGCTCCAGGCGCTCGGCGCGCTCTACGCCCACGGGGGCGTCGTGGCCTTCCAGCAGCTCTATCCCGAGGGCCGCGTCGTCGTGCTGCCGACCTATCCGTGGCTGCGAGAGCGCTACTGGGTCGACGTCGAGCGCTCGTCCGGGGGCCCTTCGGGGTCGCAGGGCGCCGGGGAAGGCTCGCCGTTCCTCCAGCAGATGTGGCGGCGCGCGGAGCCGCAGGCCGCGCCGGAGGTGCCGGCGTCGAAGGGATCCTGGCTGCTCCTCTCGGACGAAGCGGGGCTGGCGAACGAGGTGCAGTCGCTCCTCGAGGCGCGCGGGGAGACGGTGGTGCGCGCCGGCCTGAGGGGCCCGGAGCAGGGCGACGACAGCGGCTACACGCTGGATCCAGCGGCTCCGGCCAGCTTCGATTCCCTGCTGCGCGACGCCTTCCCGGGCGGCGCTCCCCGCCGCGGCGTGATCCATCTGGGGAGCCTCGACGGGCCCGCGCCGGCGTCGCTCACCGCGGCTTCCCTCGACGCTGCGCAGACGCGCGGCGCTGGCTGCGCGCTGCACATCGTGCAGGCGCTCGTCCGCGCAGGCTATCGCGACATGCCGCGCCTCTTCCTCGTCGCGCGGGGGACGCAGGCGATCGACGGCGAGCCCCGCGACGTCGCCGTCGCGCACGCGCCGCTCTGGGGCCTCGGCCGCACCGTCGCCCTCGAGCACCCCGAGCTCCGGTGCACGCGCATCGACCTGGATCCCGCAGGCTCCGCGGGGGAGGCCGAGGCCCTGGTTCGAGAGATCCTCTCGGAGCGATGGGAAGAGGAGGTCGCGCTGCGGGCCGAGCGCCGCTACGTCGGCGCGCTATCGCGGGTGTCCGACGAGGAGGTGCGCGGGGCGGAGCGGGACAGCGCGCGGCCCGCCGTTCGCGGAGGCGCCACGTACCTGATCACCGGCGGCGTGGGCGGCCTCGGCCTGCTCGCCGCGAGGTGGCTCGCGGACGCGGGAGCGAAGCACCTCGTGCTCGTGGGGCGGCAGGGGGTGACCACGGAGGCGCAGGCCGCGGCGATCGCCGCCCTGGAGTCGGCCGGCGTCGAGGTGACGGTGGCGAGGGCCGACGTCGCCGATCCGGCGGAGCTCGCCGCGCTCGTGCGCGACGTGAGGGCGCGCATGCCAGAGCTCCGCGGCGTGCTCCACGCCGCCGGCGTGCTGGAGGACGGGCTCCTCATCAACCAGGACATGGAGCGCTTCCGCAAGGTGTTCGCGCCGAAGGTGCTCGGCGCGTGGAACCTTCACGCGGCGACGCAGGACGCGCCGCTCGATTTCTTCGTCCTCTACTCGTCGTCGGCGTCGCTCTTCGGCCCGCCTGGCATCGGGAACTACGTGGCCGCGAACGTCTTTCTGGACGCGCTGGCCCACCATCGCCGGCACCGCGGGCTGCCTGCGTTGAGCATCAACTGGGGGCTCTTCGCCGGCGTCGGCATGGGGATCACGGCCGAGCGCGAGGGGCGCATGACGCAGCGCGGGTGGCGCAGCATCACGCCCGAAGAGGGCGAGGCGCTCTTCCACCGCCTGCTCTCCGTGGACCGCGCGCAGATGGGCGTCGTGCACTTCGATGCGCGGCACTGGGTCGATCTCCACCCTCTGGTGGCCTCCTCGGAGCGCCTGTCCTCGATCGTGGACGAGGCCCGCGCCGCCGCGGCTGTAGCCCGCGCCGCCGCGCCGCGGCTCGCCGCCCTCGTGCGCGCGCTCCGCGAAGCGGCGCCGGACGAGCGCCGGCGGAGGGTCGAGAAGCTCGTGCGCGAGCAGGTGGCCGCGGTGCTGCGGATCGACGGCGCCCGGATCGACGCGCGGGCGCC
The DNA here is from genome assembly GCF_051530195.1 of Sorangium sp. So ce321. Taxonomy (NCBI): domain Bacteria; kingdom Pseudomonadati; phylum Myxococcota; order Polyangiales; family Polyangiaceae; genus Sorangium; species Sorangium sp. So ce321. The sequence goes on from NZ_CP150329.1 coordinate 5,223,011, forward strand.
CTTCAGGACGCTCGGGTTCGACTCGATCATGGGCCTCGAGCTGCGCAACGGCCTCGAGTCCGGGCTCGGCCTCACGCTCTCGGCGGCGCTGATCTGGACCTATCCGACGGTCGCCGCGCTCTCGGAGCAGCTCGCCGTCGAGCTCGATCCCGTCGATTCACCGAGCCAGGACGCGAAGGCCGGGCCCGTCGACGGCTCGCCGCCGGCCGGCGTGGCCCTCGAGGTGCACGCTTCGGACGACGATCTGCTCGCGGCCTTCGACGCATCGATGAGCAGGATCGAGAGGGGACGCAAGGAATGACCACGGCCCTGCTGGAGGAGTACCGGGCGCGCCTGCGCAAGGCGATGGTCAAGCTCGGGGAGCTCGAGGCCGAGCTCGAGGCGACGCGGCGAGCGGCGGCCGAGCCGATCGCGATCATCGGCGTGGGATGCCGCTTCCCGGGGGGGGCGACCAGCCCGGAGGCGTTCTTCCGGCTGCTGGAGGGAGGCGCGGACGCGGTCGCCGAGGTGCCCAGCGAGCGCTTTCGCCTGGGCTCCTCCGCGGCTGATTCCGCCGACCCCGGGGCGAGGGCGGCGCGCTGGGGCGCGTTCTTGAAGGAGGACGTCGGCCTCTTCGATGCGGCCTTCTTCGGTATCGCTCCCCGGGAGGCGCGGGCGATGGACCCGCAGCAGCGCCTCCTGCTCGAGGTCGCGTGGGAGGCGCTGGAGCGCGCCGGACAGGTCCCGGAGAAGCTGTTCGGCGGCCGGGTCGGCGTCTTCGTCGGCACGTCGATGACCGATTACGCCGAGCTGATGGGCGCCAGCGTTGCCGAGTCGGGTGACGTCTATACGGTCACCGGGACGGGACACTGCTTCGCGGCGGGCAGGCTGTCCTATGCGTTCGGGTTCCAGGGCCCGAGCATGATCGTCGACACGGCCTGCTCGTCCTCGCTGGTGGCGGTTCACCTCGCCTGCCAGAGCCTGCGGAGCGGCGACAGCGCGCTGGCCCTGGCCGGCGGCGTGAACCTCATCCTCTCGGCCACGCCGATGCGGCTCCTGGCGAGGAGCCAGGTGCTCTCGCCGGACGGCCGCTGCAAGGTGTTCGACGCCGGGGCGAACGGCTTCGTGCGTGGAGAGGGGTGCGGGATGATCGTGCTGAAGCGCCTGTCGGACGCGCAGCGCGACGGCGACCCGATCCTCGCCCTGATCCGCGGATCGGCGGTGAACCAGGACGGCCGGTCCACCGGGCTGACAGCGCCCAACGTGCTGTCGCAGAAGGCGCTGCTGCAAAAGGCCCTCGAGAACGCGCGGACGGCGGCCTCGTCGATCGGGTACGTCGAGACGCACGGGACGGGGACGTCGCTCGGCGATCCGATCGAGCTCGAGGCGCTCAAGGCCGTGCTCGGGGGGCCGCGCGCGGACGGCTCGGCGTGCGTCCTCGGCGCGGTGAAGACCAACATCGGACACCTCGAGGCGGCGGCCGGCGTGGCAGGGTTGATCAAGGCGGTGGTCTGCCTGGAGCGCGAGATCGTCCCGCGGAACCTGCACTTCGGGGCGCTGAACCCCCGGATCACGCTGGAAGGGACGCCCTTCACCATCCCCACGGCGCCCGTCCCCTGGAAGCGCGGAGAGAAGCCGCGGCTCGCGGGCGTGAGCTCGTTCGGGCTGAGCGGGACGAACGCGCACGTCATCGTGGAAGAAGCGCCCAGGCTGGAGCCTGTGGCGGACGCGCGAGAGGCGTCGAGCTACCTGCTGCCGCTGTCGGCGAGGAGCCCGGAGGCGCTCTCGGCCCTCGCGAGGCTGTACCGCGACGCTCTGGTCGCCGAGGCGTCCCGGGAGGGCGGGGCGCGCCTGCACGACATCGTGTACACGGCGAGCGCGCGGCGCAGCCACCACGAGCACCGGCTGGCCGTGGTGGGGCGCGGCCGAGCGGAGGTGGCCGCGGCGCTCTCCGCGTTCGAGCAGGGTGAGTCGCCGGCGGGCGTGGCCAGCGGCGAGGTGCCTCCGGGGGGGCGGGGGCGCGTCGCCTTCGTCTTCTCGGGGCAGGGCTCCCAGTGGGTCGGGATGGGGCGCTCGCTCCTCGGCGAGGAGCCCGTGTTCCGCGCCGCGATCGAGGCCTGCGACGCGCTCGTCCAGCGGCACGCGGGCTTCTCGTTGCTCGAAGCGCTCGCCGCGCCGGAGGCGAGCTCGCGCCTGAACGAGACCGAGGTCGCGCAGCCGGCCTTGTTCGCGATCCAGGTCGCGCTGTCGGATCTGCTGAGGTCGTGGGGCGTCACCCCGGACGCGGTGGTGGGCCACAGCGTCGGCGAGGCCGCGGCGGCCTACGTGGCCGGAGCGCTGAGCCTCGAGGCGGCGGTGCGCCTCGTCTGCCTGCGCGGACGCGTGATGCAGAAGGCGACGGGGCTCGGGAAGATGGCCTCGGTCGCGCTCGGCGCCGAGGACGCGGCGCGCGCCCTCCGGGGCCACGAGGACCGGCTCTCGATCGCGGCGATCAACGATCCCGGCTCGGTGGTGCTCTCCGGAGAGGCCGCGCCGCTCGAGGAGCTCCTGGAGCGGCTCCGGGGGCAGGGCGTGCTCTGCCGGATGCTGCGCGTGAGCTACGCGTTCCACAGCCCGCAGATGGCGCCGCTGGAGGGCGAGCTCGCGCGCGCGCTGGGGCGGCTCGCGCCGCGCCGGGCGGCGATCGCGATGTACAGCACGGTGACAGGCGCGCAGATCGAGGGCGAGTCGCTCGATTCCGGGTACTTTGCTCGTGGCATCCGGGCGCCGGTGCTGTTCGCGCAGGCGGTGGAGGCCGCGGCTTCGGACGGCTATCGGATCTTCGTGGAGGTCGGCCCGCACCCGGTGCTCGCCGTCAACCTGAGGCAGTGCCTTGGCGAGGAGAGCGGCGACGGCCGGAGCGTGACCACGCTGCGTCGCGGTCAAGACGAGCGGGAGAGCCTGCTGCGCGGGATGGGCGAGCTGTACGCCCACGGCCAGACGGTCGCGTGGCCAGCGCTCTTCTCTCGGGGAGGCCGCACCGTGGCGCTGCCGACGTACCCCTGGCAGCGACAGCGGTACTGGCTCGAGACCCCCGGCGCGACGCCGCGCGGCCAGGAGACGTCGCGGCCGGAGGTGACGGAGGGCTCGCTCGGCTCCGCGCCCGCGGACTGGCTCTACGAGGCCCGATGGCTCTCGGCGCCGCTCTCGCCGTCGCGGCCTCCGGCGCCGGCGCACTGGGTCGTCGTCGCGGACGAGGGGACGATAGGAGACCGGCTGGCCGACGCGCTCGAAGCCGAGGGGGCGACCTGCTCGCGGCTTCGCTCGGGGACCGCGTCGGATCTGCAGGGGCAGGACGGAGCGCCCCTGGATCCGGCCTCCGCGGCGGAGCTCGGCGCGTGGTGGGCGGACCTGCTCGCGGCGCGCGGACCGGTCCGCGGGGTGGTGTACCTCGCTGGCCTCGATGCCGTGCCGGAGGGAGGCGACGGCCTCTCCGCGGCGATCAGGCGGAGCGTGACCCGCGCGCTGGCCTGGGTGCAGGTGGTGGCCAGGAGCGAGAGCAGCCCGCCGCCGAAGCTCTGGCTCGTGAGCCGCGGGGCCGTCGCGGTGGCTCCGGGCGACGCCGTGCCGGCGCCGTGGCAGGCGCCGCTCTGGGGCCTCGGTCGGGTGCTGGCGCTCGAGCACCCGGAGGTATGGGGAGGGCTCGTCGATCTGGCACCTTCGGCCGAGGACGGCGAAGCGGCCGCGCTGGCGGCCCACCTGCTCGCGTCTGACGGTGAAGATCAGATCGCCTTGCGAGGCGTCCAGCGCTACGCGGCGCGCCTCGCGCGCGGCGCCCTCGGCGAAGGTGCGCGCGAGGTGGCGCTCGATCCCGGCGCGGCGTACCTCCTCACGGGCGAGCTCCGCGCGCCGACGCTCGACGTGGCGCGGTGGATGGTCGACCGCGGCGCGCGGCAGCTCTGCATCCTCGGGGCGGACGAGCCGGACGAGGGCGCCCAGGCTGCGCTGCGCGCGCTGGAAGGGAAGGGAGCGCGCGTCGCGGTGATCCGGGCCGACGTCGCCGACGCCGCGGCGCTCGGGGAGGCGCTCGCCGCGCTCACGGCCGGCGGCTGCCCGCTGCGCGGCGTGGTGCACGCCGCAGAGGCGCTCGAGGATGGGGTGCTGCTCCAGCAGAGCGCCGGCCGCTTCGCGCGCGTCATGCGGCCCAAGGCGGAGGGGGCGTGGAACCTGCACCTCTGCACGCGCTCGCTCGACATCGACTTCTTCGTCCTGTTCTCGTCGGGCGCGTCCCTCTTGGGCGTGGAGGGGCAGGGCAACTACGCCGCGGCGAACGCCTTTCTGGACGCCCTCGCGCACCACCGCCGCGCCGCGGGGTTGCCCGCGCTCAGCGTCAACTGGGGCGCGTGGGCGGGGACGGCGCAAGCCGAGGCGCTCGAGAGGCAGGCGCTGCGCTGGCACGGAGCGCGGGGCGCGGGCGTGATCACGCCCGCCGAAGGGCTGCGCTGGCTCGAGCGGCTCGTCGCCTCGGGCGCGGTCCAGGCCGCCGTGCTGCCGATCGACGCGTCCCGCCGCACGGAGCCCGCGGACCACGGCGCTGTGCCTGCCCTGTTCGCGGAGCTCTCGCGGGAGGTGCGCGCGCCCGAGGCAGAGGCTCGGCCGGATCTGCGCGCGCGCCTCTCGCAGGTCGCGCCGGGGGCCCGACGGGCGATGGTCGCGGAGCTCGTGCAGGGCGAGGTCGATCGCGTGCTGGGCATGGATCCTTCGCAGAAGGCGCCCCCGCAGCGGGGTTTCTTCGACATGGGCATGGACTCGCTCATGGCGGTCGAGCTGAAGAACCGGCTCCAGCGCAGCGTGGGGAGCCCGCTTTCCTCGATGGTCGTGTTCAGCCACCCGACCATCGAGGCGCTGACCGAGCACCTCGCGTCCTCGCTGCTCGGCGACAGCGCCCCCGCGCCCCCGCTGGAGCATGCCGGGGCGCCCGTGCGAGCGGAGATGATCGACGAGGTGGAGCAGCTCTCGGACCACGAGATGACGGCGCTCATCGACCGCGAGCTGTCGAGCCTGCTTTCCGCATGAGGAGTGGGTGAGTGATCCGCCGAACCCAGGACGACACCGCGTCGAGGAGCCGACCATGAAGGACGTTCGCGACCGCCTCGACCAGCTGAGCCCCCTGCAGCGGGCGACCCTCGCCCTCAAGGAGATGCGCGCCCGGCTCGACGCGGTCCTGCACGCGCAGAAGGAGCCGATCGCCATCGTCGGGCTCGCGTGCCGCTTCCCCGGCGGGGCCAACAGCCCCGAGGCGTACTGGCGCATCCTGAAGGATGGCGTCGACGCGACCTCGGATGTTCCGCGCGATCGCTGGGACGGCGACGCGCTCTTCGACCCGGATCCCGACGCGCCCGGCAAGATGTACACGCGTCGATCAGGGTTCCTGAAGGGGCACGACGTCGACCGGTTCGACGCCCCGTTCTTCGGGATCTCGCCGATGGAAGCCGCCATGATGGATCCTCAGCAGCGCCTGCTGCTCGAGCTCTCCTGGGAGGCTCTCGAGGACGCGGGGCAGGCCCCCGATCGGCTGGCCGGCAGCCGCACCGGCGTGTTCGTCGGCGTCGCGACCGCCGACTACGCGCAGATCGCCGGACAGGGCGGGCTCTCCGCGCTGGACCCCTATATCGGCACCGGGAACTCGGTCAACACGACGGCGGGGAGGCTGTCGTTCGTCCTCGGGCTGCACGGACCGGCCGTGGCGCTCGACACCGCGTGCTCGTCATCGCTCGTCGCCGCGCACCTCGCTTGTCAGAGCTTGCGCGCGGGCGAGTCGGACATGGCGCTCGTCGGCGCGGTCAACCTGATCCTCACCCCGGCGGTGAACGTGCTCTATTCGCGGATGCGCGCGCTCGCGCCCGACGGGCGGTGCAAGCCGTTCGATGCGTCCGCGGACGGCATGGTGCGCGGCGAGGGCGGCGCGGTCGTGGTGCTCAAGCGCTGCCGCGACGCGCAGCGGCACGGCGATCGCATCCTCGCGGTGATCCGCGGCTCGGCGGTCAACCACGACGGTCGCTCGAGCGGGCTGACGGTCCCGAACGGCGCCGCGCAGCGAGCGGTGCTGCGGGCTGCGCTCGCCAGCGCTGGCGTCGCTCCGGCCGAGGTCCGCTTCATCGAGACGCACGGCACCGGCACGCCGCTCGGCGATCCCATCGAGGTGAACGCGCTCGTCGCGGAGATGGGCGAGGGGCGCGCCGAGGACGCGCCGCTGATGCTCGGCTCCGCGAAGGCCAACATCGGGCACCTGGAGGCGTGCGCCGGCCTGGCAGGGCTCATCAAGGTCGTGCTCGCCCTGCGCCACGGCGAGGTTCCGCCGCAGATCCACTTCCAGAGCTTGAACCCCGAGATCGCGGAGGGCCGCTTCCCGCTCGTCATTCCGACGAACGCGGCCCCGTGGCCCGAAGGCGACGCGGCGCGCATCGCCGGCGTCAGCGCCTTCGGCGTGAGCGGCACCAACGCGCACGTGATCCTCGAGGCGCCGCCCCGCTCGGCCACCGCACCCCTCGGGGACGCTCCCGGTCAGGGAGCCACGCCCGAGATCGCCGGTTCGCCTGCCGCTGCGAAGCCCGTCCCCGGCGACGCGTGGCTCCTCCCCATCTCGGCGAGGAGCGCGGACGCCTTGAGCGACCTGGCGCGGGCCTACCACTTGCTCCTCGCGGACGGGGCCGACCTGCGGCTCGCGGATCTCTGCCACTCCGCGTCCCTCCGGCGCGCGCACCTGGAGCGGCGGCTCGCGGTGGTGGGCGGATCCCGCGAGGAGCTCGCGGAGGCGCTCTCGGCCTTCCTGCAGAAGGAGGTCCATCCGCGCTTCTTCACCGGCAACGTGCAGCTCGGCCGCTCACCTCGGATCGCGTTCGTCTTCTCCGGGCACAGCAGCCACTGGGTCGGCATGGGCCGCGGGCTCCTCGAGCGCGAGCCGGTGTTCCGGGAGGCGCTGCTCGCGTGCGACCGCGCCCTCGCGCCGTATGTCGCGGGGTCGGTCGTCGAGCAGCTCGCCTCCGCGGACGCCGAGGCAGCGTGGGAGCGGCTCGAGATCGTGCAGCCCGTCGTGTTCGCGGTGCAGGTGGCGCTCGCTGCGCTGTGGCGGTCGTGGGGCGTCGAGCCGCAGGCCGTCGTCGGCCACAGCATGGGGGAGATCGCCGCGGCGCACGTCGCGGGCGCGCTGAGCCTCGACGACGCTGCGCGCCTGGTCTGCCGCCGCGGCGAGATCATCGGGCGGGTGCAGGGCAAGGGGGCGATGGTGGTCGTCGCGCTCTCGGCGGAGCAGGCTCGCGCGGCGCTCGCCGGCTTCGAGGACCGGGTCGCCGTGGGCGTCTGCAACGGCCGCGCGTCCACCGTGCTGTCCGGCGATCCGGCGGCGCTGGAGGAGCTCCTTCCGAAGCTCGTGCGCCGCAACATCTTTGCGCGCAAGGTCAAGGGCGCGACCGCGGCCGGCCACAGCCCGCAGATGGACCCGCTGCTGCCGGAGCTCGTGCGCGCGCTTGCCGGCCTCGCGCCGCGCGCGGCGGCCGTGCCCTTCTATTCGACGGTGACCGCCGCGCCGCACGAGCCCGCGGCGCTCGGCCCCGAGTACTGGGCGCGGAACCTCCGGGAGCCGGTGCTGTTCGCGCAGGCGATCCAGCAGATGGGGATCGATGGATACGACGCCTTCATCGAGATCAGCCCGCACCCGCTGCTGCTCAGCGCGATCGAGCAGGTGCTCCGGCCGCAGGGCGGCGAGAGCACGCTCGTACCGTCCACCAGGTCCGACGAGCCGGAGCGGATGACCCTGCGGGCTTCGCTGGGCCGGCTCTACGCCGCGGGCGCTCCGCTGGACTGGTCGCGCCTCGATGCGCCTGGCGGTCGGTTCGTTCCGTTGCCCACCTACCCCTGGAAACGGCAGCGGTACTGGGCGTCGCCCCCGGCGCCCGCGCCCGCACAGGCTCCCGGGGTCCCGGCGCCCTCGCGGTCCGGCGCGTCGCATCCGCTGCTCGATCGGCGCGTCGTTTCGGCCCGCCTCTCCGGCGAGCAGTACTGGGAGCTCGATCTCGATCGGGAGCGGCGCGCGTCCCTGTGCGCGATCCGCCTTCAGGGGATCGCGCTCGTGCCGGCCGCGATCTTCGTGGACATGGTGCTCGGCGCCGCGGCGGCGCTCCTGCCTCCCGGCGGGAGGGTGTTCGAGGATCTCGTCCTCCGCGACGCGCTCCTGCTGGAGGGTGACGCGGACGTGACGTTGCAGCTGATCCTGACGCCCGGGCCCGCGGGCGCGGCGTCGTTCGAGATCTGGAGCCGCGCCTCTCGGCCCGGGAGCGAGCCGAGCGGCGGGATCCTCCGGGCGTCGGGTCGCGTTCGGGCCGCGGAGGCCGACAGGGACCCCACGGGCGAGGGGCCTTCGCTCGAGGCCTTGAAGGCGAGCGCCGGGACGACCTGCGACGGCGCGGCGTGCTACGCCCAGATCCAGGGGCGGGGGCTCGAGGTCGGTCCGGCGATGCGGGCCATCGAGCACGTGTGGCGCGGGGAGGGCGAGGCGCTCGGCCGGCTCCGCCTCCCGGACGCGGCGACCGCGGACCCGGGAGCCTACGGGCTGCATCCAGCGCTGCTGGGTGCGGCGTTCGAGCTGCTCGCGTCCCTCGCGCACGATCCGGAGACGCCGCCGATCGAGGGCGAGGCCCTCCTCCCGACGGGGCTCGAGCGGCTCGTCATCCATGCGGCCGGGCCGTCATCCGGCGCGGCCTCGTGGTGCCACGCTACGGTCCACCCACCGTCGGCGGACGCGGGCTTCTCCGGCGATCTCCGCCTGCTCGACGCCGAGGGCAGGCTCCTGGCCGAGGTCCGAGGCCTCCGCCTGGATGTCCCCGATCGGCAGGCGGCGCGGCGCATCGTCGGGGCGCGCCTCGATCGGTGGCTCCATGAGCTCGCATGGGAGGCGGCTCCGCTGGCGGCGACGGCGGCTCCGGCGCCCGCTCCAGCAGGCCGTTGGCTGATCCTCACGGACGCGAGCGGGCTCGGCGAGGATCTGGCGCGCCTGCTCGCGCGGCGCGGCGAAGGCGCCCTCCTGGTGCGCCCGGCTCCGCGCTTCGCGGCGCCGCCGGAGGGCCCCTGGACCGTCCCGCCCGAGGAGCCGGCGGCGTTCGATCGCCTGCTCGCGGAGGCGCGGGTCTCAGTCCCCCTGCGCGGCATCGTGCACCTGTGGAGCCTCGACGCGACCTCGCCTGCGCAGGCGAGCATCGCGTCCCTCGCGGCGGACGAGGCGAAGGGCACCACGGCGGTGCTCCACCTCGTGCAGGCCCTCGCGCGCTCGAACCAGCCGTCGCCCCTGTGGCTCGTGACGCGCAACGCTCAGCCGGTGCCGCGCGGCTCCGAGGATCTCGCGCTCGCCCAGGCGCCGCTGTGGGGGCTCGGGAAGGTGATTGCCCTCGAGCACCCCGAGCTGTGGGGCCGCGCGATCGATCTCGATCCCAGGGCGAGCAGCGACGAGGCACGGGGCCTGCTCGGCGCGATCGACGCCCGCGACAACGAGGACTTCGTGGCCCTCCGCGGCGGCGAGCGCTACGTGGCCCGCCTGGTCCGGAGCGACGGGCCCAGGATGCCCGCGCAGCCGCTCGCGCTCCGGGCCGACGCCGCTTATCTCGTCACCGGTGGGCTCGGCGGGGCAGGCCTCCAGGTGGCCCGATGGCTCGTGGATCGGGGCGCCCGGCACGTCGTCGTCCTGGGCCGGCGGGGGCTTCCGCCGCGCGAGCTCTGGGACACGCTCGCGCCCGGCAGCGACGCGCGGCAGAAGGTGGAGCTCGTGCGATCGCTCGAGGCGCGCGGCGCGACCGTGCGCGCCCTGTCCGCGGACGTGGGCGATCCTGCCGACATGGCCGAGGCGCTCCTTTCGGTGCGCGCCGCCGGCCTGCCGCTGCGCGGCGTCCTCCATGCCGCGGGGGTGACGTCGAACACGTCGCTCCTGGAGACGGACGTCAAGATCCTCCGGTCCGTGCTCCACGCCAAGGTCTCTGGCACGTGGATCCTGCACGAGCTGACGCGCGATCTGCCGCTCGATTTCTTCGTCTGCTTCTCCTCGCCGGCCGCGGTCTGGGGCGCGGCGAGGCTCGGCGCGTACGCCGCGGCCAACCACTTCATGGACGTCTTCGCGCACTACCGCAGCGCGCTCGGCCTACCGGGGCAGAGCGTCAACTGGGGCGGCCTGGGCGGCGGCGGCATGCTCACCGCCGACGTGCGGCGCTTCGCGGCGCAGATGGGCTTCGGCGTCATGCCGCCGGCGCACGCGCTCGAGGCGCTCGACGCGGTGATCCAGGGCGGCCCGGCGCAGCGCACGGTCGCGCCGGTCGACTGGCGCACCTTCAAGGCGATCTTCGAGGCCCGGCGGCGCCGGCCGCTGCTCGATCGGATCGAGATCCCGGCGGAGCCGAGCGCGGGGAGCGGCGAGGCGAAGGGCGCGTTTCGCAGGCGCCTCGACGAGGCCGAGCCAGCCGATCGGCGGAAGCTCCTCACGGCGCACGTCCGCGAAACGGTGGCGTCGATCCTCGGGATGGAAGACCCGCTCGCGCTCGATATGGACCAGGGATTCTTTCAGATGGGCATGGATTCGATGATGAGCGTTCGATTGCGCAACCGGCTGGAGGTAAGTCTCGGCAGCTCGCTGCCGCCCACGCTCGCGTTCGAGCATCCGACGGTGGACGCCATGACCGGCTTCCTCGCGCGCGAGGTCCTCGCCATCGCTGCGCAGCCCGAGCCGCTCGCGCACGCTCCGTCGCCTCCCGGGGCACGGGCGCGCGCCGAGGACGCGTCGCTCGATCGGCTCTCCGAGGACGAGCTGGAGGCGCTCTTGGCCGCGGAGCTCGGCGGCGCGCCGCAGGACGCCGCACCGTGAGCGCCGACGCTGATCGTTCGCCCGTCCTCAAGCGGGCCCTGCTGGAGCTGCGCGACCTCCGCGCACGGCTCTCTGCCGCGGAGTCGGCCCGCAGCGAGCCGATCGCCATTGTCGGCATCGGCTGCCGGTTCCCCGGGGGCGCCGACACGAAGGAGGCCCTCTGGCAGATCGTCCGCGACGGCGTGGACGCGACCCGGGAGGTGCCCGAGGACCGATGGGACGCGGCCGCGTTCTACGACCCGGACCCCGACGCGCCGGGCAAGATGTACACGGCCCGTGGCGGCTTCCTCGATCAGGTCGACGGCTTCGATGCGCGCTTCTTCGGCGTGTCGCCGCGCGAGGCGCAGAGCCTCGACCCGCAGCATCGCCTGCTCCTCGAGGTGAGCTGGGAGGCGCTCGAGGACGCCGCCATCGCGCCCGATCGCCTCGCGCACAGCCGCACCGGCGTCTTCGTGGGGATCTCCTCGAGCGACTACGCCCATGTCGTCGGGGCGAGCGCGTCGCTCTCCGGTCTCGACGCCTACTTCGGCCCCGGCACGGCGCTCAACTTCGCGCCGGGCAGGCTCTCCTATCTCCTCGGGCTCCAGGGGCCCAGCGTCGCCGTCGACACCGCGTGCTCCTCCTCGCTGGTCGCTGTCCACCTGGCCTGCCAGAGCCTGCGCAGCCGGGAGACCGACCTCGCGCTCGCGTCCGGCGTGAGCCTCATCCTGACGCCTGCCGCGCACATCGTGCTGTGCAAGACGCGGGTGCTCTCCCCCGAGGGCCGCTGCAAGACCTTCGATGCCTCGGCAGACGGCTACGCGCGGGGCGAGGGCTGCGGCGTCGTCGTGCTCCGCCGCCTGTCCGACGCGGTCTCGGCGGGTGATCGCATCCTCGCCGTCATCCGCGGCTCGGCGGTGAACCAGGACGGCCCGAGCAGCGGCCTCACGGTCCCGAACGGGTCGGCGCAGCAGATGCTCGTGCGCGAAGCGCTCGCGAACGCCGGCGTGGAGCCGCACCACGTCGACTACGTCGAGGCGCACGGCACGGGGACGCCCCTCGGCGATCCGATCGAGGTGCGCGCGCTCGCGGCTGCCCTCGGGGCCGGGCGTGAGCCCGAGCGCCCGCTCCTCCTCGGCTCGGTGAAGACCAACATCGGCCACCTCGAGGCAGGCGCGGGGATCGCGGGGCTCATCAAGGTGGCCCTCTCGCTTCATCACGGGGAAATCCCGCCGCACCTGCATTTCAAGACGCCGAACCCGTACATCGAGTGGGACCGGCTGCCGGTGCGCGTGGCGGCGACGAGGATCCCCTGGCCGTCGGTCGACGGCCGTCGCATCGCGGGGGTGAGCTCGTTCGGGGCGAGCGGCACGAACGCCCACGTCGTCCTCGGCGGTGCGCCCGCGGCGCAGGCGGCTGCCGCCTCGGCGCCCGAGCGACCCGTCGAGATCCTCTGCGTCTCGGCGCGGAGCGAAGAGGCGCTGCGCGTGCTCGCCGATCGTTACGAGCGTCACCTCGGATCCCACCCGGAGGAGCGGCTAGCGGACGTGGGCTTCACGGCGCGCGCGGGGCGAGCGCACTTCGCGCATCGGCTCTCGGTGGTCGCGTCGTCGCGCGAGCAGCTCTCCGCGCGGCTCGGCGCGTTCGCGCGGGGCGAGCGGGCGGAGCAGACGCAGCACGGCCGCGTGGAGCGAAAGGAGGCGCCGCAGGTGGCGTTCCTGTTCACGGGCCAGGGGTCGCAGTACGTGGGGATGGGGCGGGAGCTGTTCGCGAGCGAGCCAGTGTTCCGGCGTGCGATGGAGGAGTGCGACGCGCTGTTGCGTGGTCAGCTGGAGAGGCCGCTGCTCGAGGTGCTGTACGCGGCGGAGGGTCAGGCGAGCCCGCTGGACGAGACGGAGTACACGCAGCCAGCGCTGTTCGCGGTGGGCTATGCGCTGAGCGCGCAGTGGAAGGCGTGGGGTATCGAGCCGTTTGCGGTGCTGGGGCACAGCGTGGGCGAGTACGTGGCGGCGTGCGTGGCGGGGGTGTTCGGGCTGTCGGAGGGACTAGGGCTGATCGCGACGCGAGGGCGGCTGATGCAGGCGCTGCCGAAGCAGGGGGCGATGGCGGCGCTGTTCGCGGACGAGGCGACGGTGGCGGAGGCGGTGGAGCCGTACGCGGCGGAGGTGTCGATCGCGGCGGTGAACGGGCCGTCGGAGACGGTGGTGTCCGGTGCGCGTGGTGCGGTGACTGCGGTGGTGGAGGCGCTGGGGGCGCGCGGGGTCAAGAGCCGGTGGCTGAACGTATCGCACGCGTTCCACTCGCCGCTGATGGCGCCGATGGTGGAGGCGTTCGAGCGTGCGGCGTCGAAGGTGAAGCTCGGATTGCCGCAGCGGAAGCTCATCGCGAACGTGACGGGGAGAGCGGCGCGGGAGGAGGTGACGCAGGCGTCGTACTGGGCGAGCCATGTGCGCGCGCCGGTGCGGTTCCTGGAGGGGATACGGGCGCTGCACGAGGCGGGTGCGGAAGCGTTCGTGGAGGTGGGGCCGAGCCCTGTGCTCTCGGCGATGGGGCGGCGGTGCGTGCCGGAGGGTGCGGGGGTGTGGCTGCCGTCGCTGCGGCCGAAGCGCTCGGATTGCGCGCAGATGCTGGAGAGCCTGGGGGCGCTGTACGTGCGAGGCGCGAAGGTGGACTTCGCGGGCTTCGACCGCGACCGAGCGGGCCGAAAGCTCGTGCTCCCGACCTATCCCTTCCAGCGCGAGCGGCACTGGGTAGAGGCCGGGCTGACGCAGGGACGGGGAGAGGAGACCGCGGTCGGCCCATCGCTCGTGGGGGCGCCTGCGACGCTGCTCGGGCAGCGCCTCGTGTCGCCTGCGATCCGGGACGTGATCTTCGAATCGCAGCTCGCCTCCGAGATGCTCCCGGTGCTGCGCGATCATCGCATCTACGGCCGCGTGGTCGTGTCGGGCGTCGTTCACCTCTCGCTGGTCGCTGCTGCTGCCGTCGCTGCGTTCGGCCCCACGGTCGGCATCGAGTACGAGGATGTTTCGTTCTCGCAGCCGCTCATCCTGCCCGAGTCCGGCGCCCGTACGGTCCAGACGATCCTCACGCCCGGCGAGCCCGGCGTCGCGTCCTTCCAGCTCGTCAGCCTCGCGCCGGAGGCCTCCGGCGCGGACCGCTGGACGCTTCACACCACCGGCCGCGTGCGCGTCTCGGCCACAGCTCCGCCCCGCCCGCAGGCTCGCTCGATCGAGGCGCTCAAGGCGCGCTGCAGCGAGGAGCGCGACGGCGCCGATTATTACGCGCGCATGTGGCGCCGGGACGAGCACTACGTCGGCGCGAGCTTCCAGGTCATCGAGCGGATCTGGCGCAGGGACGGCGAGGCCGTCGCGCGGCTCGCGCTCCCTTCGGAGGACGTCGTGCGCCCGCGCGGCGTCGTGATCGATCGCGACGCCGTGATGAGCATGTGCATGGACGAAGTCTACGGCCAGGTGCTGATGGCTGCGGTCCCTGGCTACGAGGAGCTCGTGCGCGAGTCCGGGCAGACGTTCATCGGGCAGCGCGTGGATCGCTGCCAGGACTACGCTTCCGCCTCGCACCACGCCGTCTATGCCCACGCCGTCCTGCGCCCGTCCGAAGGCGAGGATCTCTGCGGGGACGTGTACCTCCTCGACGAGGGCGGCGAGGTCCTGGCCATGGTCGAGGGCATGCACCTCCGTCGAATCGGGCGGACGCAGCTCAAGCAGGCGATCGAGCGCAGCGCCCGCCGCGCTCGGCGAGGCGCGGTGTCGCTGGACGAGCTCCGCGCCCAGAGCCCGGGCGAGGTGCATCGCCGACTGGACGACTACCTGCGCGGGCAAGTGGCCGACGTCCTCTCCGTCCCGGTGTCCGCCGTCTCCTCGCTCGACTCGCCGCGCGATCTCGGGCTGGACTCGCTGATGGCCGTCGAGCTCCGGAGCGGCGTGCGGGCCGATCTCGGGGTGGCGTTGCCGCTCGCTGACCTCTCGCAGGGGGCGACCCTCACGCAGCTCACCGCGTGGCTCGTGAAGGAGCTCGGCGCCGAGCGCCCGCCCCCGTCCGTCGAGCTGGCGCCGTCCGCGGGACCCGAGGGCGCGGTGCCTTCCCCCCCTGGGAGCTCGGTGGCAGCGCCTCCGCCCGCTCCCGCCGCCATGCATCGCGCCCCGGCGCCCGATCGCGGCGATCGCTGGATCCGCCGCTTTGCGACCGGCGCCGCCGGAAAGCCGCGGCTTCGCCTCTTCTGCTTCCCGCACGGCGGCGGCAGCGCGTCGGCCTACAGCGCCTGGCCGCGGAGCCTTCCGCCGGACATCGAGGTGTGCGCCGTCCAGCTGCCCGGGCGCCAGGAGCGGCTCGCGGAGCCGCCGATCACGCAGATCGCGCCGCTCGTCGAGGCGGTGGCCACGGCGATCGAGCCGTACCTGGACGGCCCCTACGCCCTCTTCGGCGCGAGCAAGGGGGCGCTCGTCGCCTTCGAGCTCGCGCGCGAGCTGCGCCGCCGCGGCGCCCCCGCGCCGGAGCACCTGCTCGTCGCGGCATACCCGGCGCCCCACCTGCCGAACCCGCTCCGCGCGAGGGCGGACAGGGTCGCCTCGCTGCGGGCCGAGGACCCCTCGGCGATCGACGCGCTGCGCCGCTTCGGGCTCGTCCCCGAGGCGCTGCTCGATCCCGACGTGCTCCGGCTCGCGCTGCCGGCGCTGCGCGCCGATGCCGAGGTGATCCTTGGCTACGAGCACCAGGAGGAGCCGCCGCTGAGGATCCCTCTTTCGGTGTTCGGCGGGAGCGAGGACGTCGACATCCCTCGCGACGATCTCCTCGGCTGGGCGCGCCACACCGACGGCGCCTTCGAGCTCCTGGTGCTGCCCGGGCCCCACCTCTTCTTCCAGACCGGAGCGACGCGGCTGCTCCGAGCGGTCGCGCGGTCGCTGTCCGGAGCACCGAGCGCAGCGCTCCCACCGAGCGCGCCGCAGGCCGTGACGGCCGACGAACCGATCGCGATCGTCGGGCTCTCGTGCCGGTTGCCTGGGGGCGCGGGCGATCCCGAGGCGTACTGGCGGCTCTTGCGGGACGGGGTGGACGCGATCCGCGAGGTGCCGGAGGGGCGCTGGGGGCCCTGGGCCTTTGCGGGCCTCCGCTCCGGAGAGCCCTGGGAAGCGGCGGTTCGTCGCGGCGGATTCGTGGACGGGATCGAGCAGTTCGACGCGCGGCGGTTCGGCATCTCCGACGCCGAGGCGGAGCAGATGGACCCGCTGCAGCGGCTGGTGCTGGACCTCTGCTGGGAGGCGCTGGCGCACGCCGGGCAGGCGCCGCTCGAGCCGGCCGGGCGCGCGGGCGGCGTGTTCGTCGGGGCGTGCGGCGGAGAGTACGCGCAGCTGCAGGCGCAGCACGGCGCGGCGATCGACGCCTTCCGGCTGACGGGCGAGAGCGCGAGCCTGCTCGCCGGCCGCGTCTCGCACGTGCTCGGGTGGCGCGGGCCGAGCCTGGTCGTGGACACGGCGTTCTCGTCGTCGCTCATGGCCGTGCACCTCGCGAGCGAGAGCCTGCGGAGGCGCGAGTGCGACGTGGCGCTCGCGTGCGGGGCGCACTGGATCTTGAGCCCGCTCGGGAGCGTGAAGCTCTGGAAGATGGGGGTGCTCTCGCCCGACGCGCGCTGCCGCACGTTCGACGTCGAGGCGAACGGGTTCGTGCGGGGCGAGGGCGGCGGCGCGCTCGTGCTCAAGCGGCTGTCGGACGCGCAGCGCGACGGGGACCGCATCTGGGCGCTGCTCCGGGGCGGGGCTTCGACCCACGACGGCCGTACGGAGGGGCTGCTCGCGCCGAGCCCCGAGGCGCAGGAGGCGATGCTGCGGGCGGCGTGGGCGCGCGCGGGCGTGACCCCGGAGCAGATCGGCTACATCGAGGCGCACGGGACGGGCACGAGGGCGGGCGATCGCGCCGAGGCGCGGGCGATCGGGCGCGCGCTGGGCGATGGGCCGGGCGTCCGGTGCGCGGTCGGATCGGTGAAGACCAACCTCGGGCACCTCGAGGCCGCGGCCGGGATGGCAGGCCTGATCAAGGTCGTGCTCTCGCTCGCCCACGAGGAGATCCCCCCGCACCTGCACCTCAGGCAGCTCAACCCGAGCCTCTCGCTGGAAGGCGGGAGGATCGACGTGCCGACGGCGCGGCGGCCGTGGCCGCGCGGCAGGCAGCGGCGCATCGCGGGCGTGAGCGCCTTCGGGATGAGCGGGACCAACGTGCACGTCGTCGTCGAGGAGGGGCCTCCCCCGGCGCGCGCGGCGGTCTCGACGGCGGGCGCGCCGCTCCCCGGCGGGCCGGCAGAGAGCGGCGCGTCGCAGGCGCTCGTGCGGAAGCGGTACCCGGTCATCGTCAACCAGCGCGGCGCGACGGACGGGGCCCTCGCCGAGCGAGGCCCGGAGCTGACCGGGGGCGCGACGCGGGAGCCCGCGCTTCGAGCGCTGCTGCGCGGGACGGCGGCGATCGAGCGGCGCCGCGCGCTCCTCGAAGAGGTCGCCGCGTGCGTCGCGCGCCTGGTCCCGGCGCAGGGCGCGCTGGATCCCGCGCGGCCGCTGCGTGATCTCGGGCTCGACTCGCTCGGCGCGGTGGAGCTGCGCGGCCTGCTCGACCAGCGATCGGGCCTCACGAGCTCGGACACGCTGCTCTTCAGCTATCCGTCGATCGAGGCGCTCGCTGGCTACCTCGACACGGCGCTCCAGGAGGACCTCGCTCGGCGCGACGACGGCGTGGTCTCGAGCCCCGCGCCGCCCCCGCGGCCCTCAAGCGCGGCCGCGCCGCTCGGACATGCCGAGGAGCCGATCGCCATCGTCGGGCTCGCGTGCCGGTTCCCCGGCGGAGCGGACGATCCGGGGACGTTCTGGGAGCTCCTCCGCGAGGGGCGGGACGCGGTGACCGAGATCCCCGCGGGCCGCTGGGACGTCGAGGCCTTCTACGACCCGGACCCGGACGTACCCGGCAGGATGTATACGCGGAGCGGCGCGTTCCTGCGCGACGTCGATCGGTTCGACGCGGGCTTCTTCGGGATCTCGCCGCGCGAGGCCGAGGAGATGGACCCACAGCAGCGCGTGCTGCTGGAGGTGTGCTGGGAGGCGCTCGAGCGGGCAGGGCAGCCTCACGACCACCTGCAAGGTCGGTCGGTCGGCGTGTTCGTCGGCGTGTACCGCAACGACTACGGCTGGGTGAGGGAGGCCCGGCTGGGAACGGACGGCATCACGACCTACAGCGGGACGGGGGATCTGCTGAGCGTGGGTCCCGGGCGCGTCGCGTACGCGCTCGGGCTGCAGGGGCCGAGCATGGTGGTGGACACCGCCTGCTCGTCGTCGCTCGTGGCGGTGCACCTCGCCTGCCAGAGCCTGCGCTCGGGGGAGAGCGAGATGGCGCTGGCGGCCGGGGTCAACCTCATCCTCTCGCCCGAGGGGCACATCGAGCTCTCGCAGATGCGCGCTCTGTCGCCGGACGGCCGCTGCAAGACGTTCGACGCGCGCGCGGACGGCTACGGCCGCGGCGAGGGCTGCGGCGTGCTGGTGCTGAAGCGGCTCGCGGATGCCCGTCGAGACGGCGACGAGATCTGGGCGCTCATCCTGGGCTCGGCGGTCAACCAGGACGGCCGGAGCAACGGGCTCACCGCGCCGAACGGGCTCGCGCAGCAAGGCATGCTGCGCAAGGCGCTCGCGAGCGCGGGCATCCGGGCGGAGCAAGTCGACTACATCGAGGCGCACGGGACGGGCACGTCGCTCGGCGACCCCATCGAGGTGGAGGCGATCAAGGAGGTCTTCGGCGCGCCGCGGCCGGACGGGTCGCGGTGCGTCCTCGGCTCGGCCAAGGCGAACATCGGGCACCTCGAGTCGGCCGCGGGCGTCGCGGGGCTCATCAAGGTCGTGCTCTCGATGCGGCACGAGACGGTGCCCGGGCAGGCTCACTTCGAGCAGCTGAGCTCGCGGTTGTCGCTCGAGGGCACGCCGCTCGTGATCCCGCGGCGGCCGCTCCCGTGGCGGCGCGGCGCCCGGCGGCGCGTCGCCGGGGTCAGCTCGTTCGGCATCAGCGGCACCAACGCGCACGTCGTGCTCGCGGAGGCACAGGAGGCGGAGCCGCCTCCGGAGGCAGCGGCCTCGGGGCCCCTCGTGCTCCCCCTCTCGGCCCGCAGCGCCGGCGCGCTCGCGGCGCTCGCCCGTGCCTACAAGGACCTGCTGTCCTCCGGAGACGCGCCGCCCGTGGCTGCCGTGTGCAGGACGGCGAGCGTCCGCCGCAGCCACGAGCCGCACCGGCTCGCGGCGGTCTTCGCCACGCGCGCGGAGCTCGTCGAGCAGCTCGACGCCTTCCTGACGGAGCGCCCCGGCGTAGCGTCGGGCGTCGTCGAGGAGAGGCCGCCCCGGCTCGTGCTCGTCTTTCCGGGGCAGGGCTCGCAGTGGGTGGGCATGGGGCGCGCGCTGCTCCAGGCCGAGCCCGTGTTCCGCGCGGCGATCGAGGCCTGCGATCGAGCGATGCGCCCGCACGTCGACTGGTCGCTGACGGCTCAGATCGACGCGGACGAGGTGTCTTCGCGGCTCGGCGAGATCGACGTCGTGCAGCCTGTGCTCTGGGCCATCGAGGTGGCCCTCGCGGCGCTGTGGCGGTCCTGGGGCATCGAGCCCGACGCGGTGCTCGGGCACAGCATGGGCGAGGTGGCCGCGGCGCACGTCGCCGGCATCCTGAGCCTCGAGGACGCGGCCCGGATCATCTGCCGGCGCAGCCGCCTCATGCGCCGTGTGAGCGGGCGCGGCGCCATGGCGCTGGTCGAGCTCGCGATGGCCGAGGCTGAGCTCTCGCTCGTCGGGTACGAGCAGCGGCTCTCGATCGCGGCGAGCAACGGTCCCCGGTCGACGGTGCTGTCGGGCGACGCGCAGGCGCTCGACGAGGTGCTCGCGCGGCTCGAGGGGCGCGGGGTCTTCTGCCGGCGCATCAAGGTCGACGTCGCGTCGCACAGCCCGGAGGTGGAGGGGTTGCTCGACGAGCTCGTGGGGGAGCTGGCGGGGATCCGGCCGCAGCGAGCGCGCGTGCCGATGCTCTCGACCGTGACGGGGCGGTATGTCGAGGGGCCAGAGCTCGACGCGCGTTACTGGGCGCGAAACCTGCGGGAGCCAGTGCGGTTCGCCGCGGGCGTGGCGGCGCTGAGCGCGGAGGGGCCCGCGGCGTTCGTCGAGGCGAGCCCGCACCCCGTGCTGCTGCCGTCGATCGAGGACGGGCTGGCGGCGTGGTCGCGCCGGGGCGCTTGCCTGCCCTCGTCGAGGCGCGACGAGGACGAGCGGCCCGTCCTCCGGGCCTCGCTCGCCGCGCTCTATGTGCTCGGCGCGGGGGTCGCGTGGAAGCAGCTCTACCCTGGGGATCACCCGCCGGTCGCGCTGCCTTCGTACCCTTGGCAGCGCGAGCGCTTCTGGCTCGACGCGCCGCCCGGCGGGCCTCCGCGATCGCGCGCCCGCGGCGCCGCGCTGCTCGGTGAGCGCCGCGATCTCTCCGCGGATCCGGCGGTGCACACCTGGGAGGTCGAGCTCTCGGTCGCGCGCGTGCCGTACCTGGCCGATCACCGCGTCGCCGCGACGATCGTGCTGCCGGCCACCGCCTATGCGGAGATGGCGCTCGCCGCCGCGCGCGCGGTCCTCGGCCCCGGTCCGCACGCCGTGGAGGCGATGCTCCTGGAGCACGCGATGGCGCTGCCAGACACGGAGGCGCGGCTCGGGCAGGTCGTGCAGACGGTGCTGCGCGTCGATCACGCCGACCGGGCGACCTTCGAGATCTTCAGCAGGTCTGGAGCTGCCGCCGGCGCCGATCGGCGCGACGCCGGGTCGCCCTGGACGCGGCACGCTCGAGGCGCCGTGCGCGCGGCCGCCGGCGCGGGGGAGCGGCCGCCGATCGACCGGGCCGCGATCGAGGCGCGGTGCACCCGCGTCCTCTCGCGGGAGCAGCACTACGCCCACATGGCGGCGATGAGCCTGGGCTACGGCCCCCGCTTCCAGGGCGTCGTCGAGGTCCGCTGCGGCCTCCGCGAGGGCCTGGCCCGGGTGCGCCTGCCCGACCGGCTCGCGACGACCGGACACGTGGTTCATCCGGCCCTCCTCGACGCATGCTTCCAGGCTGCGCTCTCCGTCGCGACCTCTGGCCTGGGCGGCTCCGCCTGCATGCTGCCCGTCGGCGTGGAGCGGCTCCGCGTGGGCGAGCGGATCGAGACCGACCTCGCATGCCACATCGTCCTGCGCGATCGTGACGCCGGCGCCGTGGCGGACCGCGCGATCGCGGACGTTCGGCTGATCGACGCCGGCGGCCGCGAGGTCGCCGAGGTGCTCGGCCTGTCGTTTCAGCGCGTGGAGCTCGGGCAAACCGAGCCCACGAGCGCCTGGTACTACGAGGTCGCGTGGAGGCTCGCGCATGCGGACGCCGCGGAGCGAGCGCCCGCCGAGCGACCCTTCGCCGTCCTCGTCCTCGCGGACCGGGCGGGCGTCGGCGAGGCGCTCCTCGGGCGCCTCACGGGCGCCGGCGCCGCCTGCGTGCTGGTCCGGCGGGGGCCGCGCTACCGCAGGATCGCGGCCCGCGAGCTCGAGGTCGGGCTGGAGGACGCGGACGGGATCGCGACGATGCTCCGGGAGGCCGCCGCCGAGCTGGGGCGGCCTGCGCCGGACGCCATCGTCCACCTCTTCTCGCTCGACGCGGTCCCGGCCGAAGCCGCCACGGCCGACGCGCTGAGCGCCGCCTGCGCGCTCACGTGCGGCAGCGCGCTCGGGCTCGCGCAGGCGATCGCGCAGGCCGGCTACCGCGACGCCCCCCGCCTCTGGCTGGTCACGCGCGGCGCGCAGCCCGTGGAAGGGGAGGGGGCGGCGTGCGCGGTGGCGCAGGCGCCGCTCTGGGGCTTCGGGCGGACGCTCATGCACGAGCACCCCGAGCTGCGCTGCTCGCTCGTCGATCTCGATCCGCTCGCGGAGGGCGGCGACCTCGACGCGCTCGCGCGCGAGCTCAGGGCTGACGGCGCGGACGACCAGGTAGCCTTCCGCAGCGGAGGTCGCCATGTCGCTCGGCTCGTGCGCGCGGATCGACGCGCGGAGGCGCCGCCGCGCGCGCGCGCGGGCGACCGTGCGTTCCGCCTGGAGACCGATCGGCCGGGCATGCTCGATGGGCTCGTGCTGCGGGCGCGCCCGCGCCGCGCGCCGAGCGCGGACGAGGTCGAGATCGAGGTCGTGGCGGCAGGCCTCAACTTCCGCGATGTCCTGCTCGCGCTGGGGGCGCTCCCCGACCCGGGCACGGACGCCTCGGGGCCGCCGCTTGGCCGGGAGTGCGCCGGTCGCGTCGTCGCGGTCGGCGCCGGGGTCCAGGACCTGCGCGTGGGGGACGAGGTGATCGCGCTCGCGTCCCGCTGCTTCGGCACGCACACCGTCGCCCCGCGCCGGCTCGTGCTCCCCAGGCCTCCCTCGATGAGCGCCGAGGACGCCGCCTCCATCCCCCTCGCGTTCCTGACCGCCTTTCACGCCCTGCACCACGTCGCGCGGCTGCGGCGGGGCGAGCGCGTGCTCATCCACGCCGCGGCGGGCGGCGTGGGGATGGCGGCCGTGCAGATCGCGGCGCGCGCCGGGGCGGAGATCTTCGCCACGGCCGGCTCGGAGGAGAAGCGGAGCGCCCTCGCTGCGATGGGTGTCCAGCACGTCATGAGCTCCCGCGATCTCGCCTTCGCCGACGAGATCAAGGAGCGCACCGGGGGGCAGGGCGTGGACGTCGTCCTGAACTCGCTGGCCGGCGACTTCATCCCGAGGAGCCTCGAGCTCCTCCGGGACTACGGGCGCTTCATCGAGATCGGCATGCGCGACTACGAGGCCGATCGGCGGATCGGGCTCCGGCCCTTTCTGCGCAAGCTGACCTTCGCGCTCGTCGATCTCCGCGGGATGGTCGTCGAGCGGCCCGACGACATGCGCGCGCTCTTCGAGGAGGTCATGGCGCTCTTCGAGGCCGGCGAGCTCAAGCCGCTCCCGCGCCGCGTCCTGCCGATCGCGGACGCGAGCCAGGCCTTCGCGCTCATGGCGCGCGCCGAGCACATGGGCAAGGTCATCCTCTCGCTCGACGGCGCAGAGGACGCGCCGATCGCCCCTGCCCGCAGCGAGGAGCCGCGCATCACGAGGGACGCCACGTACCTCATCACGGGCGGCCTCGGAGGCATCGGCCTGCGCCTCGCGGCGTGGCTCGTGGCGAGGGGGGCTCGCCACCTCGTCCTCCTCGGCCGGAGCGCCGCCTCGGAGCGGGCCGAGGAGGCGATCGCCCCGCTCCGCGCGGCGGGGGCCGACGTGCGCGTCGCCCGCGCCGACGTCGCCGTCCGGGCCGAGCTCGACGCGGTGCTCGACGACATCGATCGCTCGATGCCAGAGCTCCGGGGCGTCATCCACGCCGCGGGGCTCCTCGACGACGGCGCGATCGCTCGGCTCCGCTACGAGCGCGCGGAGCGCGTGATGGCGCCGAAGGTCCTCGGCGCGTGGAACCTGCACGAGCTCACGCGGGCCCGGCCGCTGGATCTCTTCGTGCTCTGCTCTTCGGCCACCTCGCTGCTCGGCTCGCCGGGGCAGGCGAGCTACACCGCGGCCAACGCGTTCCTCGACGCGCTCGCGCACCACCGGCGCGCGCTCGGGCTGCCGGCGGCGGCGATCAACTGGGGCACCTGGAGGGAGGTCGGCCTCGCCGCGGCCCAGGAGAACCGGGGCGAGCGGCTCGCCTCACGCGGCCTCGAGGGGCTCGCGCCCGACGAGGGCGTCGAGACCTTCGCGCGGCTCCTCTCGCAGGGCGCCACCCAGCGCGCGGCCATGCGCTTTCACCCGCGCCGCTGGCAGGAGTTCCACCTCGCCGCGGCGCGCTCGCCCTTCCTCGCGGAGCTCGCGGACGACCTGGCCGGTCAGGCGGACCCGCGGGGCGCCGCGGGATCCATCCGATCGCAGATCGCCTCCGCGCCTCCGGGAGAGCGCCGGGCCGCGCTGGAGGCGCACCTCAGGGATCAGGTCGCTCGGGTGCTGCGCTGCGAGCCGTCACGCGTGGGCGCGGGCACCCCGCTCCAGCAGGCCGGGCTCGACTCGCTCACGGCGATGGAGCTCAGGAACCGGCTCGAAGCGAGCCTCGGCGTCTCGCTGACCGCCACGCTGATCTGGCGGCACCCGACCGTG
Organism: Sorangium sp. So ce321; assembly: GCF_051530195.1. Taxonomy (NCBI): domain Bacteria; kingdom Pseudomonadati; phylum Myxococcota; order Polyangiales; family Polyangiaceae; genus Sorangium; species Sorangium sp. So ce321. The sequence continues at coordinate 5,247,017 of NZ_CP150329.1, forward strand.
GCCGACCTCGCGGAGTACCTCGCCTCCGCGATGGACATCCCGCTCGGCGCCGCCGCCGAGCCCGCGCTCCCGCCCGTCCCCGAGGCGCCCCCGGCGGCGGCCGCGTTGACCGACGACGGCGCGCAGAAGATCGCGAAGGTGCTGCGCGCGCTCAAGAAGCTCTCGGCGAGCCGCCGAGGCCCTTCGGAAGAGGGCGGAACGGACCGGTAGGTAGCCGCATGAAAGAAGAATTGACCGAAGCCATGCAGGCGGTTTCCGAGCTCGTCGCGGAGCTCTCGCCCGACGAGCGCGCGGTGCTCTCGTCGCTGCTCGCACCTCGGCCGGAGCCGATCGCCATCGTGGGCATCGGGTGCCGCCTCCCCGGGGGCGCGGGCGACCCGGCGTCCTTCTGGCGCCTGCTCGCCGAGCGGGGCGATGCGGTCCGCGAGATCCCGGCCGATCGCTGGGACGTCGATGCCTTCTACGACCCCGACCCGGACGCTCCCGGCAAGATGTACACGCGCTACGGCGCGTTCCTCGACCGCGTCGACGGGTTCGACCCCCACTTCTTCGAGATCACGCCGCGCGAGGCCGCGCGCATGGACCCGCAGCAGCGGCTCTTGCTCGAGGTCGTGTGGGAGGCGCTGGAGGACGCGGGGCAGCCTCCGGACGGGATGCGCAGGAGCCGGACGGGCGTCTTCGTCGGCGGCAGCTGGCGCGACTACGAGCTCTTGCACACGCGGGGCGGGGGCCTCGCCCAGGTCGACCCCCACACGCTGACGGGCGATCTCGCGAGCGTCCTTGCGGGCCGCGTCTCGTACACGCTCGGGCTCGAGGGCCCCAGCATGATGGTGGACACGGCATGCTCCTCCTCGCTCGTCGCGATCCACCTCGCGTGCGAGAGCCTGCGGAGCGACAGGTGCAACCTCGCGCTCGCGGGCGGCGCGAGCCTCATCCTTGCGCCCGACGGCTTCGTGAAGCTCTCGAAGATGCGGGCGCTCTCGCCCGACGGCCGCTGCCGGACGTTCGACGTCCGCGCGAGCGGGTTCGCGCGCGGCGAGGGGGTCGGCGTGCTCGTCCTCAAGCGCCTCTCCGACGCGCGGCGCGCGGGAGATCGCATCTGGGCCGTCATCCGCGGCTCGGCGGTCAACCACGACGGCCGCAGCGCGGGTCTGAGCGCGCCGAGCAGCCTCGCCCAGCGCGGCGTGATCCGTGCGGCGCTCGAGGCCGCCGGCGTCTCGCCCTCCGAGGTCGGGTACATCGAGGCGCACGGCACGGGCACCCCGCTCGGCGATCCGATCGAGATGGAGGTGCTCAAGGACATCTTCGGAGACCCGCGCCCGGATGGATCGGTCTGCGCGGTCGGCTCCGTCAAGACGAACATTGGCCACATCGAGGCCGCCGCGGGCGTCGCGGGCGTCATCAAGGCGGTCCTCGCGCTCCGGCACGGCGTCATCCCCGCCCACCTGCACTGGACGCAGCTCAACCCGCGCATCTCGCTGGAGGGCACGCCGCTCGTCATCCCGGTCGAGGCGCGGTCCTGGCCGCGCGGCGGCGCGGAGCGCATCGCGGGGGTCAGCTCGTTCGGCATCAGCGGCACGAACGCGCATGTCGTCCTGGCCGAGGCGCCCGAGCCCGAGCGAAGGCCCGAGGGCCAGCGCCATGGCCACCACGTCATCACGCTGTCGGCGAAGACGGAGACCGCGCTCGGGGAGCTCGCGGTCCGCTACGCGGCGGCGCTCTCGGCCGACGCCTCGATCGAGCTCCCGGACGTGGCCTTCACGGCGAACCTCGGCCGGGCGCGGCACGCGTTCCGCGCCGCGCTCGTCGCCGGCTCGACGGCGGAGGCCGCGCCGCTCCTGGCGGCGTTCTCCCGGGGGGATCGGCCGACGGGCGTCCTTTCTGGCGAGGCGACCGCGCGCCCCAAGGTGGCGTTCGTGCTCTCCGGCCGCGCCGGTGACCGGGCCGGCTTCGGTCGGCACCTCTACGAGACGGAGCCGGCCTTCCGCGAGGCGCTCGACCGCTGCGACCAGCTCTTCCGGCCGTTGCTCGACGGCTCGGTGCTCCGCGCCTTGCTCCCTCCTGCGGGCGCCCCGTCGGCGTTCCCGGCGGGCAGGTACGAGCGACCTGCGGTGTTCGCGCTCGAAGTGGCCCTCTGCGCGCTCTGGCGCGCCTTTGGCGTCGAGCCGGACCTCGTGATGGGGTGCGGCGTCGGCGAGGTCACCGCGGCCTATGTGGCCGGAGCGCTGTCGCTCGAGCAGGCCGCCGCGCTCGCGGCTGGCCGCGAGCCGCCGATCGACGCGCGCCCACCGGCGCGCATCGGGATCGTGTCGTGCTCGATCGGTCGGTTGATGAGGCCCGACGAAGTGCCGGATCGCGCCACATGGGCTCGCACCACGGAGCTCGAGGTCGGCGTGCAGGCGCTTCACGCCGAGGGCTGCGGGATCTTCGTGGCGCTCGGTCCGGCCAGCGGCCTGCCTCCGGCCGCCCCCGCGGTCTGGATCCCCTCGATCGCGGCCCCTGGGGACGAGGTGGTGCCTCTGCTCCACGGTCTCGCGGCGCTCAGCGTACGGGGCGTCCAGGTGGACTGGGCGAAGCTCCACGAGCGCCGCCCTGGCCGGCGCATCAGCCTGCCGACGTACCCGTTCCAGCGCGAGTCCTTGTGGCTGCCGGTGCGCCGGCCCTCCGGGGGAGATGCGCGGCGGCTCCTGCCGCGAGCGGCCGCAGAAGCGGGGGATCCGCTCCTCGGCGGGCGCGTCGCCTCGCCCATGTCCGCGCTCCAGTTCGAGGCCCGCGTGGCCGCTTCCTCGATGCCCTTGCTGAGGATGGAGTCGCGCTCCGGGTTGAAGGAACCCACGGAGTCCCGCCCCACGTCGATGCATCCGCTGCCCGAGGAGCCCATGCTCGTTCCCGTGGCGATCCACCTCGGGCGGCTCCTGGCTGCGTCGACGCAGGCGCTCGGGTGCGAGGAGGCCCTGCTCGAGGACCTCGCGTTCCCCGAGCCGATGCTCCTGCGCCGGCGTGACGATGAGCGCATCAGCCATCTCACCCTCGTACCGGAGCCGACAGGGGCGCTCTTTTCCGTGTCGATCGCCAGCATCCCGGCCGACAGCCCGCCCGACCGCGCCCGCTGGACGACGCACGCGACGGGGAAGCTCCGCGACGTCGAGGCGGGACCGGCTCCGGCCGCCGTGAGGCCCGAGGCGATCGGCGGGGGCGCCACAGCGGTCGTGGACCGAGACGGCTTCTATGCCCGCCTCGAAGCGAGCGGCCATCGACCCCTCGGGGCAGCCCGCTGGGTGGAGCGCGCCGCCCTGGGACCTGACGGCGTGAGCGCGGAGATAGCGATCCCTGACGGCAAGGACGGCAAGGAGGGCGTGGCCGTCCCGCTCTCCGTCGCTCTCCTGCACGCCGCCCTGGAGGTCGTCCTGGCGGCGGCGCTGGCCCATCCGGCCCCCGAGGGCGCGCTGCCCGTGCCTCTTTCGCTCTCCCGGCTTCGTTACGCGGGAGCGCGCCGAGGGGAGGGCCCATGGACCTGCGATGCGCGTGCGGTCCCGGGCGCCCCGGGTGATCCGTTCACCGTCGCATGGACGCTGCGCGACAGCGCTGGCCGAGCCGTCGTCGATGCGGTGGGGCTCGCGATCGGCTGGCGCTCGCGATCTGACCTCCTGGGGAAGCTCGCCGCACGCCAGGCCGAGCTGCTGTACGAGCTTTCGTGGCGCCCGAAGCCGCAGGCGCCGGACCGCTCCGCGCGGGCTCCTGCTCGCTGGATCCTCCTCGCGGGCGGCTCTGAGCTCGGCCAGGGCCTCGCGGCGCGCCTCGAGCAGCAGGGCGGAGCGCCGATCCTCGTGCGAGCCGAGGCCGGCGGTGATCGCGACGCGCCTCTCGCCGAGGTTCTTCGCCTGCTTGAAGGGGATGGGGGGCCTTCTGGCGTGCCGGTCGCCGGCATCGTCGATCTTCGAGCGGCGGACGAAGCGCCCCGGGGCGTGCAGCGCGCGTCCGGTGACCACGCCGATCTGCGCCTTTGCGACAGCGTGCTGCGGCTCGCGCGCGCTCTCGCAGACCGAAAGGGCCGCGCCGGGATGGGCGCGCCGCCGCGGCTGTGGCTCGCGACCCGGGGCGCGCAGGCGGTGCAGGTGCATGAAGGGGACGGCGGACGCCGATCCCCGACCCACGTGGAAGGGGACGGCGGACGCCGATCCCCGACCCAGGTGGAAGGGGACGGCGAACGCCGATCCCCGACCCAGGTGGACGACGCGCGCGGCTTCGCAGGGGCTCCGCTCTGGGGGCTTGGCCGTGTGCTCGCCGCCGAGCACCCGGACCTCTCGGGTGGGCTCATCGACCTCGATCCGGCGAGGCCGCCTGCGGAGGAATCCATGCTTGCCGAGCACCTGCTCGGGGCAGACGTCGAGCCGGAGATCGCCTTCCGCGGCGGGGCCCGTTACCTGCCGCGCGTGGGCCGCTGCCCGGGCCTCGCCGGTGCCGGCGAGCCCACCGCGCTGCGCACCGGAGCGACCTACCTGATCACCGGCGGCCTGGGCGCTCTCGGGCTCGGCTGGGCGAGGTGGATGGTGGGCCGCGGCGCCCGTCACGTCGTCCTCGTGGGCCGGCGTTCGCCGGGCCTCGAGGCGCAGGCTGCGCTCTCGGGGCTGCGCGCAAAAGGCGCGCGCGTCCACGTGGTGCAGGCGGACGTCGCGCAGCGGGACGACGTTGCTGCCCTGTTCCGGCGCATCGATGCGATGCCGCCGCTCGCCGGCATTGTCCACGCGGCCGGCGTGACCGAGGACGCCGTCCTGACCAACACCGATGCGGCGTCGTTCGACCGCGTCCTCGCGCCCAAGGTGCGTGGCAGCGAGAACCTCTGGGCGGAGGCGCGTGGCCGCGATCTCGACTTCTTCGTCTTTTTCTCGTCGGTGTCGGCCTTGCTCGGCAACCCCGGGCAGGCCGCCTATGCCGCCGCGAATGCCTTTCAGGACGCCTTCGCGGCTCATCTTCGCGCGCAGGGCGCCCCGGCGCTCAGCATCGCCTGGGGGCCGTTCGCGGGAGCCGGCATGGCGCACGACGTCCTCGACGCGCTTGGCAGGCGATGGGGTCTCTCGGGCCTTGCGCCCGACGAGGCTCTCACCCTCTTCGAGCACATGCTGCGATGGAATCGCGCCCACATCATCGCGATGGACCTGGATCCCGTGCGGCTCTCGAAGCGCGCCGCCGGAGCGGCCCTGCCCGTCCTCTTCGCCGGCATCGCCGCCCCTGCGGAGCTGTCGGAGGCCGAGAGCCCGCACGGGGAGAACGATCTCGCGCGGCGTATCCTCCGGAGCTCTCCGGACAAGCGCATGGGCATGTTGATTCACGAGGTCACCGCCGTCGTGCAGAGCATCATGGGGCTTGATCAAAGCTTGTCCCTGAACCCAGATCAGCGCCTGGACGAGCTCGGGATGGACTCGATGCTCGCGATCGAGGTGGTGCAGGGGCTCAGTCAGGCGTTCGGCATGACGCTGCCGGTGACGATGGCGATGGATCACCCGACCGTCTCTGCGATGGCCAGTTACCTCGAGCGTGAGCTCGGCGTTCTGCCGTAGTGGTCGCGGGCTGGGGCGCTTTACACAGGAGAGGTCTCGGCATATGTCAGGACGCGGCCTCTCTTTTCGATGGAAGTTCGACGGAGGTTTCTTTGCCGCACAGCGTGAGGGCTTGGTTCCTTTATCCGGGTACGGGGACAGACATCGGAAAGCTCGCGGAGCTAGTCCAGGAGGATTTCGAGCTCCGCGACATCTCCAGCGCTGAGATCCTGGCAGAGCCGCTGTTCGGGTGCTGGGAGGGCAACATGAACCATGCGCTCTCTCGCAAGCCCGTCGACATCTGCAAGCAGCGCGGCGAGCCCCGGGTGATCATCGGAAACACCGGCGTGGTCCGCGTGCTCGAGGTCGGCTCGGGCGTCCAGGGGCTCAAGCCTGGTGATATCGGCTTCATTTTCTGCGCCTCGGTGGTCGACGCGTGGGGCTACCCCGAGAAGGCGATGGCGTACGACGCGCCGGGCACCATGGGCTGCCTCGCGACGAAGATGATCCTGCGGCCGCACGAGCTCATGCGCATCCCGGACGACACCCGTCATTCGTTGCCTCGGTGGGCGGCGTTCTCGGGGCGTTACGTGACGGCGTGGTCGAACTGGGTGCAGGCCCATGGCTCGTTCCGTCTCCAGGTCCCGCGCGAGGAGCTCCCGGCGCCGCATGTCTGGGGGTGGGGCGGGGGCACGACGCTCGCGGAGCTGGATCTCGCGCGGCGGCACGGGTGCAACACCGTGATGCTCTCCGGCAACGACAGGCGTCTCGAGCTCATCCGCAAGACGGGCGTGACGGCCCTTGATCGCCGGCAGTTTGGGGAGCTCAGCTACGATGAGCGCCGGTTCGTGACCGACGCGGGCTACCGCCGATCGTACCTCGAGGCCGAGGGCAGGTTCCTGGAGGAGGTGGAGCGGCGCACGGCCGGGATGAAGGTGCAGATCTTCGTCGACTACATCGGCACGCCGGTCTTCCGTGCGACGCTGAAGGCGCTCGGGCGCCAGGGGGTGGTCACCAGCGCTGGGTGGAAGGAGGGGATGGTCCTCTCCATGCTTCGCGCGTCGGAGTGCATCGGGCGGCACCAGCACGTCAACACGCACTACGCGCGCTACCCCCAGGGCGTGGAGGCGGTCGCGTACGCCGAGGCCGAGGGCTGGATGCCCGAGGTCGACGAGCGAATCTACGGCTTCGACGAGATCCCCGAGCTCGCCCGGCGGTTCTCTGAGGGCGACGTCGGCTTCTTCCCGGTATTTTCCATCAATGCGCCTTGAACGACTCTGCCGGATCTCCGGCGAGAGCGCCTCGATGACCAGCTCGCCCGTGCGCTCATGCTCCGCAAGGCGGTGCTGGCCCCCTGGGGACAGGATGGGACCGCCGCACTCCGGCTCACCCAGGTGCGCGTAGCGGTGCGTCGAGGCGATCGACGTGTGGCCGAGGTGCTCTCGTGCACCTCCTCGAGCGCTCGGATCGTTCGGCACGCAGGAGAGCGCCTCCTCGAACGGCGCCACGATCGGCGCCGCGTCGCCGTACCAGATCCACACGCCGGCGAGCGTGCCCACCGCGAGCAGTACGCCCGCGGCGAGCAGCGCTGCCCGCGAAAAGACGTCATGCGGCGGATGGAAGCACGGCGAGATCGATCAGGATCCGTCGAAGCTCCTCTACCCGCTCCTTCTCGAGGGGCTGCAGCGGGGCCCGCAGCGGCCCGACCCGTGTGCCCATCAGCTCCAGGGCTGCCGAGATGGCCCGCGGCAGGCCGTGCGCGACGATGAACTGCAGGAACGGCAGCTGGCGGTAGAAGGATCGCCGCGCGGCATCGAGGTCGCCACGAGTCACCGCCTCGTAGAGCTCGACATTGAGGCGAGGGATGACGTGCGGGGCAGCAGTGCACCAGCCGCGAGCCCCGGCCACGAAGGCCGCGAGCGCGAGCGGATTGCTTCCGTTGTAGAAGGCGACCTGGTCGCCGCAGAGCTGCACGAGCCGGTGCATCCGGTTCACGTCTCCGGTGCTCTCCTTCACCATCGTGACGTTCGGGATGCGCAGCAGCCGGGCGATCGTGTCGGGACCGAGGTCGAGGCCGCCCGTCGCCGGGTTGTTGTACACGGCGATGGGGATGGAGATGGCCTTCGCGACGGCCTCGAAGTGCGCCACGATCTCCCTGTCCGAGAGCTTCCAGTAGCTCATCGGGAGGATCATCACCGCGGTAGCGCCAGCCCTCTCCGCGTACTTCGCGTGGCGCACGGTCCGCTCCGTGGTGAGGCTCGAGACGCCGACAAGGGTCGGAACCCGGCCCGCCACGCGCTTCACGACGACGTCGGTGACGGCCTCGCGCTCCTCGTCCGAGAGGTACGGCAATACCCCGGTGCTGCCCAGCGGCGCGATCGCGTGGACCCCCGCGGCGAGCATGCCGTCGACGATGCGCCCGAGGAGCTGCTCATCGACGCGCCCGGCCTCGGTGAACGGCGTGATGGGGTAGGCGACGATCCCACGAAGAGTCGATGTCATCGTACACCTCCTTCCGCCTCGTGGTTGCTGTCGAAGAGCTGGTCACCCCGGTCGGGCACCTCTTCGCGCAGCGCGACCCCTCCCATGTTCTGCAGCATCGGCGCGTTCTCGCAGGCGAGGTAGCGCGCCCGACCCTTTCCTGTATTGACGTGGTTGTGCCAGGCCCACACGGGGACGTAGACCGCGTCCCCCTCCTTCCAGTCGACACGCTTCCCACCGACGTACGAGTAGCCCTCTCCTTCCAGGACGTAGAGGATGGTCTCGTACGTGTGCCGATGCCGATTCGAGGATTGCCCCGGATCGAGCCAGCCGATGGTCATGCTGATCGCGTGCGACGGGAGGTCCACGAAGAAGACCGGGTGCTTCCTCGCTTTCGAGTAGTCGCCGTGACGCCCGGCCGACTCGACCGCGGGGTGCGCGAGCTTCTCTGGCATCACCACGCGAGGCCGCGGCGGCGTCTTGTCGAAGTCTGCTGAATGAAATTTGTCGCTCATCTCTGCTCCTTGTCGGCGCGAAGGGCGCCTTGCTCAGAAACAGAGATAGTGCGAAACTGGACCCATGACAGGCTCCAGAAGTAACATGTCGACGGGTCCAGCTGGTCGACCCTGGCGCTTCGACCTGGTGCTCGATGACGGTGGGGCCGTGCCGCGGCAGACCCAGCTGAGCCGGGCGCTGGTTCAGGAGATCCAGCGCGGGCGACTTCTGCCGGGGTCGACGCTTCCGGGCAGCCGGACGCTCGCAGCCCAGCTCAAGGTCAACCGGAAGGTCGTCGTGGCTGCCGTCGACGAGCTGGTGGCCCAGGGGTGGCTCGAGGCGCTACCCGCCCGCGGCACCCGGGTTGCGCTCAACCTTCCGACGCTTGCTGTTGCTGACGCGGAGGGCCGCCGCTCGGTCGAGACGGTGCTCGCCCAGCGCCGCGCCGCCGTGATCGCGATGAACGACGGGATCCCGGACGCCCGGATCGCGCCCGTCGACGAGCTCGCTCGTGCCCAGCGCGGCGCCCTCCGAGCGCTGGCTCGGACGGGCCTCGGCTACGGAGATGCAGCAGGCGATCCCGTGCTCAGGGATGTCCTTGCGGGCTTCGTCAATCACGCTCGCGGGCTCTCGTGCTCCTCGGAGGAGGTCGTCCTGACTCGTGGCAGCCAGGGCGCGCTGAGCCTGTTCGCGCTCACGATGCTGGAGCCTGGGGATGCCGTCGCCGTCGAGCACCCTGGATACGCGCCAGCCTGGCGCGCGTTCCAGCTCGCTCGGGCCGACGTCGTTCATGTGCCGGTCGATGCCGATGGCCTTCGAACGGATGAGCTTGAGGCGCAGGCCAGGAGGCTCAAGGGTCGACTGAAGGCCGTGTACGTGACGCCTCACCACCAGTACCCCACGACCGTCGCGATGTCCGCCGAGCGTCGAATGCACCTGCGACGAATCGCTGAGTCTTTCGGGCTCTACATCGTGGAGGACGATTACGACTACGAGTACCACTTCGAGGGCGCGCCGCTCTTGCCCCTCGCCGCGACCAAGGACCTCTCGTCACGCTGCATCTACATCGCTTCGCTGTCGAAGCTCATCGCACCGGCCATACGGCTTGGATACATCATCGCGGACAGGTCGGTGGTCGCGCGCTTGAGAGCGGTCCGTGAGCTGCTCGATCGTCAGGGAGATGTCGTCCTAGAGCGTGCCGTGGCCGAGCTCATCGAGGACGGCGAGGTCCAGCGGCACGCGCGGCGCGCTCGGCAGCTCTACCGGCAGCGCCGTGATCACCTGCTGCAACAACTCGCGTCGAGGTCGCCCCTGCGCTCCGCGATCGAGTGCGACCCGCCTGGCGGGGGGCTGGCGCTCTGGATGCGCCTGCGCAGCTTGACCTCGGAAGAGCTCGTCCAGCGCGCGCACGCACGCGGCCTGGCCCTCACTCCGGGGTCTGCTCACGCCGCGACCGGGACCGTCGCCGCGTTTCGCTTCGGGTTCGCAGCTCACACGAGCGAGGAGCTGTCGAGGATCTGCGACACGCTGGAGGCGTGTCTGCAGTCCGGCTCTGGCTCGAAGCGCCGTTGATCCGTGTACGGGCGCGCGCGTCTCGGGAGCCGGGCGGCGCCGGCGCTCGGGCCGGCGCCTTCACATGGCACATCGACTGGTGCAGATTCTTCGCTCGCCGTCGACGGCGGGGGGCGAGCGCCCGGCTGGCGTGATCGGCGACGCTGGCATGCGCACCCCCGCGTATTGGCACGGTACGGGCTCTCCCTCTACGTCGAGTCCGATTGGTAGGCGCCCGACGACTGCTCGTCACTCATCATCCCACCCGGAGGCTTGCGCGGGTGACTGCCCGTCCAGGAGCCGCTCGATCAACCATGGCAACGAGAAGTAGTCCTCCATGACAGTGGCGAAGAACTCCATGTCGAACGGCAAGCGCGGCGGCGCCTGAACTTCGGCCTCGCCGGCGACCCCGCTCTTGACGATTTGCCTTCGCGCTTCGTTGAGGGCGGCGGTGACCAGGTTGCGGCAAACAGGATCGGATATGGATTGCCGCACGCGCTCTGCGGCCTCTTCGTTCAGCGCCATTGGCGCGCGCACGATGGGGGTCGTTGGAACGGCTTCTCCTTCTAGAATGCTACGAATAAATTGCGGTGTAGAAAAGAGCGCCCGCGTCACGCGGATGTAGAATGCCATGTCGAACGACTCCGCGGGCAGGCGGAGCGGAATCTCCTCGCCGTCCAGCGTAGAGCTCCTCGCGAATCGCCCCCACGCCTTTCCGAATGCAACGCTGACAAGGTTTCGAACCACTGGCTCGTGGATCGATTCTACGATCGCGCTTGCCGCGTCCGCGTCGATGGGTTGCACCTGTATCGATCGGCTGGTCATTTCGTTCCCCATTTTGTCAGCTTGTCGAAGTTCGCCGTGAAGGACCCGTTCGCGTTCAGGGTGAATTGGTCTGGGGTCCTCAGATTTCCCCGAAACGCCGTGCCATCCTTGGTGAACACCAACGCTTCGTCTGCCGAGCCCACGAACATGGCTTCCGCGTTCGTCACCTTGCGCTCGAAAAACATCATCTCTCCGGGCGCATCTGCCATGATTTGTGCCGCATATTGCCGGAACATGGCGATTCGCTCGTGGGGCGCCGCCGCCAGAATCCGTTTCCTGGCGTCGCTGAACATGAAGATCCCCGCACGTTTCTGCAACGGAGGAAAGCCTCCTTGCGCCGGTGCTGCCGCGGGCTTGACCTTCGGGGCAGCCGGTCTGGGCTGTTCCGCCGACGGAGCCTGCGCCCTGGTGCCGGGTTTAGCAGGGGACTCCGGCTTCGGAGGTGACTTCGATGAACCACCATCGCCTTTGTTCGCAGCGCTCATGGCAGCTGCTGGGGCTTTGACTATTGAAGAATCAAATACGATGGTCCCTGCTGACGAGGCCATGCTGCCGGCGTTGGCGGTCGCCAGGCGCGGTCCAGGGATATCGATTCTAATTTCTCCAACTCCAGGAAACAAAGATATTCCGACGTCGGCGATGGTGCCCAGCATTCTCTTGTGTTCTTCTGGTGTGACGTATTCCTTGTCTGGCGCCCCTTGTAAAAGATCGACGGCTTTCTGCGCTGCCTTGTCGAGCATCCCGCCTGGAGCATAGATCGTCGCGAAGGGCTCCACGAATGCTCGATTCGCTTTGTCTACTATTCCTTGGCCGAACTGCTCGGGGGTTTGATCGGTCGCAAGCACGAATGCCAGCTTGAGGGCCGTGCTTATCTGATCGCCTATGTCAGGCGTCTTTGAAGCAGGCGGTGGGCTGTCTTCTGTCCCAGTGGGATCGATGAACCTGACAGGGTTGCCTTTTACATAGGCGAACAAATTCAAGCCGGCTCTCGTCCCGATTGGATCCGCCGCCGTCCACCTCCCGAGCCACGCCGCATAGTACCGCGCCCCGTGGTAGTAGAGCCCCGTCTCTTCGTCCCGCTCCTTCCCCGTGTAGCGATACCGCTTCCGGCTCACCTCCGCGGCGCTGCTGGCCGACCAGTACGCCGTCGTCCCGAAGGGATGGTACTCCTCATAGCCGATCACGAGGCCTGCCCCGTCGACCTCCAGCGAGGCCGACTCGAGGTGGTTGGCGAGCTGGTAGCGCACCCGCGGCGTCACCGTGAACGGCCCCGAAGTGTCGACCGTCTTGGTCTCGACCATGGCCACGCGCCGCGCGCCATCCATCACGTGCAGCGTTTGCCGCTCGAGCACGAGCCCAGTCGCGTTGCGCCTGCGGTAGAGCTCGTAGTCGCCGAGGTAGATGCGCTCCTCGACGAGGCCGCTGTGCTCCCAGACCTTGCGCACGCGCTGGCCGATCGCGTCGTAGGTGTAGTGGACGACCCCGCCGCCGCCGAGATCGGTGCTCCGCAGCTGGTCGTCCTCGTCCCAGGTGAGCTCGTCGATGTGCGGCACGGCCGTCATGTTGCCGTGCTCGTCATGCGCGTACGTGGCGCTGTAGGGCCCGCTCACCGGATCCGCCGGCAGGCTGGTGCTGGTCAGCCGGTTGCTGGTCGCCTCGTAGGCATACCGCCGGGTCCAGCTCCCGGTACCGGCCTGATGCACCATCCGCAGCAGGTTGCCGACAGCGTCGTAGACGTACTGCTCGGTGTAGTTCCGGAGCGCCTGGGCGTCGTTGGCGTGCGGCAGCGACTGGATGGGAATGTCGTTCTGGTCGCGCTGCACGTCGGCGAGGCCGCCCGCGTGCTCCCGGCCTGTGGCCTCGATCAGCCGATAGATCGCGTCATACACGTACTGCGCGCTCGGCGAGACCACGGCGTTGTTGAAGAACACCGTCTGCTGCGCGCTGTCGCCGATCTCGACGATGTTTCCCGCCGGGTCGTACACATAGGTGAGGTTCTGCAGCACGGCGCTGTCTGCGCTGCGCGTCGTCCTCAGGCGCGAGAGGCGGAAGGTGAGCGGATCGTAGGTGTACGCGGTGGAAGTGCCATTGGCGTACTCGATCCGCTCGCGCTGGCCCTTGGCGTCGTAGTCGATGTCGTCGACGAACGTCGTCCACGTCACCGCGCCGCGGACGCGCGCCTCGACGCGGTCGAGCAGGCCTGCCTCGTTGTAGGTGGGCCTGAGCTCGCTGGTGTCCGGCGCGGTGACGCTGGTCGGCCGGTTGAGCGCGTCGTACGCCGTCTGCGTCGCGAAGCTCTCGGTCTCGAGCAACGGCTCGGCGGCCGCGGCGATGGCGGCCACATCGTTGAGCGCCGCGAGCACCGACCAGTCGGGGTCTGCGTGCACGTCGCTGCGCAGGCGGCGCGAGGCCTGCAGCAGGTTGCCCTTGAAGTCGTGCGTCAGGCTCGTCACCACACCCGCGCCATCATACACCTGGTACGGCCGTCCGCGCAGGTTCAGCGCCGTCGCCTGGGGATGGGCTTCACCGTAAACATAACGGCGCGCCAGGCGCTCGCTGCCCGAGGCGGGCTGCACGTGCTCGTGGGTCGGCCGGCGTAACGCATCGTAGGAAGAGCGGTAGACGAAGCCGCGCCCGTTCCAGGCACGGAGCCGCTGCCCAGTCGCGCCCGCCAGCATCCAGCGCTCGCCGCCGTCGTTGCTCTCCTGATAGAGCAGCTGCCTGCCCATCCCGAAGCGGTGGAGCATCGCCGGGGCGAAATCCCCAGGTCAGTCTTCGCTTGCCTGCACGAAGTGCATCCCCGCTGTCAGGTCGTCCTCCGGTCTACCATCGATGGCCTCGATAGAGAGGCCGTGGATCCCCTCCCTTGCGGCCTCATAGCTCACTCCAGCGGCCAGGCTAATGACCCTGTATCGCCGCCGCGCCTCGCCGTCCGGCGAAGCTGCGCCTGGAAGATGGGGTTCGCAGGCGCTGACCTCGTCCATCATGTCTCTGTCAACTTCCGGGTCCTCTCGATACCGGATCGTCGCCACATCGCCCTCCGTCCTGACATCAACAATCTTCTCCCGCATAGTCCCGCACCTTACCATGAAGATTCCTCCGCGGACGTCAGACCGCCCCGTCACGGGCTCGATCGCTCGATAGGCATCGTCAAGGCAGGAGGGAGCAACGCCATCAGCCCTGTTCGTCATCAGCTCGATACGGGCGACATTGTGCTCACGAATGGCATCTACGCACCGCATCGCTCGCCCGAGCAGCGAGCTCCCCGCCCCAGAGCCACGGCCTGCAACCCTGCATGCCAGGCGGCGTCGGGCAGAACACCGGTTCGCCAGCAGCGCCCCCATCGTTCAGCAGCTGACCTGCCATAGCCTCGTCGAGTGGTCGAGTTCGCGTCCAACTTTCCGCGGATCTACATCGCCACTTACAGTGGGTTAAGGCGGGTCGAGAGAGGGCCTCGTCCTTGACCACGGAGAGCTTCCGCCAACGTCAGATCTACAAAGGACGGATGTTGCGTGATCGCTACGTAACGAACCAGCGAGCGTCAATTCATTGCGATCCTCTTTGCACGCATCAAATTACGACCATCAATATCCAAGAGATCACTGTCTTGCAGAGCCACGACCTCTGCTGTATCCGGATCTACGTCGACCTGGAAATATACCTCGGTTCGAGAGGGCGTCCTGAACACCCGAAACCTTTCCGAAGTGCTGGGGTCTACGCGCACGATATACTTCTCCCCGTCTTGCTCCTCCCAGTGTTCATGGGCGCCAAGGGGCTCTTCCATCGAGACCGCAAACGATACGACGTAATGCCCGCGCTGATCTCGGCTGTAGCTGATCGATGTACACGGCCGTACCCACTCCGGCCAGGTGTCGCGGGGGTGCCGTTTCTCGAACTCATCGGCTGCAAATGCCATTGCAGTCTGGCCGTCCATGCGTGGTCTTTGAGTCATGTCATCGCCCTTCGTAAAATCTCCGCATCAGCTCTCTTCGCTGCTCTACCTCGAAAACGGCATCCTGGGAAGGCGTTTCATAAAAAACCGATGGACGACCGGGGCTGTCTCCCCAGATGGCGCTCCGCGTTTGACCCGACGGCAGCGACTGTCGATCGGCAACGCTCGCTTCGACACTGTACGCGGGGGGGTGTGTATGGCCAGACCAACGACCGTATGCCCCTGCCTTGAGTTCGGATGCCATTGCTTCCGGCACGCGAATCTCGTTGCCATACCCGCGTATTACCAAACGACGCCCTCCGAGCGTAAACACTGAGTATTCATCGCCAGTCACCCGACCGATCTCGCGCAACAAAGGCATTGACACGCTGCGCTTTGGCAATAATGCAACGGAGCCGGGAGTCGGCAGTTGACGATGCACCTCAAGCTGTGCCCGTGTCAACGATGACTCTGGACGCAGAGGTGCCACGGAACCATCTCCGGGCGCCCTGGCGATGGGTACTGACTTACTCCCGATGCTGATTGCCGATTTGACCGAACGGAGGTCGTATGCAAGATGAACTAAGGCCCCGGCGATCTGAAATGCTTCCACGACCTTCCCGGCGGTCGGGTTCTCCTCTGTCAGGTACCGGTAGACAGCCCTCGTTACTGGATCGGGCAAACGGTCGGCAGGACTCCTGTCGGCTCCCCCGGGAGCCACGTAGGCCGATCCCGGCAGTGGATCACCGTGCCCCGGCGCTATGGAATGCGTCGGTTCCGCCGGTGGCTGTGGCCGCACATGCTCAACCGTCGTCACGCCGGTGCGGATCGATTCGAGTTTTCCTCGGGCCAGCGTGGCTGAAACGCGCTCCTTGAATTTTCCCGCCGCGGATGCGGTGAACTCCGCGCGGGCTTCCGGAGAGAGAGCTTTGAGATGCCGGTGCAGTTGCACGTCGGTCATCTGCGCGATGCGCTGGTCCGTGGACTCCTTCCCACTCGGGTCACTCAATCTGATTGGATTCCCCCTCACGTACGCGTACAGGTTCGGCCCATCGACCATCCCCGCCGGATCCGCCGCCGTCCACCTCCCCAGCCACGGCGCGTAGTACCTCGCCCCGTGGTAGTATAGCCCCGTCTCCTCGTCCTTCTCCTTGCCGGTGTACCGGTAGCGCTTCCGGCTCACCTCCACCGCGCTGCTGGCCGACCAGTACGCCGTCGTGCCGTAGGGGTGGTACTCCTCGTAACTGATGACGAGCCCCGCCGCGTCGACCTCCAGCACCGCTGACCCGAGGTGGTTGTCGAGCTGGTAGCGCACGCGCGGCGTCACCGTGAAGGGCCCCGAGGTGTCGACGGTCCTGGTCTCGACCATGGCGACCCGCCGCGCGCCATCCATCACGTGCAGCGTCTGCCGCTCGAGCACGAGCCCTGTCGCGTTGCGCCTGCGGTAGATCTCGTAATTGCCGAGGTAGATGCGCTCCTCGACGAGGCCGCTGTGCTCCCAGACCTTGCGCACGCGCTGGCCGGTCGCGTCGTAGGTGTAGTGGACGACCCCGCCGCCGCCGAGGTCGGTGCTCCGCAGCTGGTCGTTCTCGTCCCAGGTGAGCTCGTCGATGTGCGGCATGGCCGTCATGTTGCCGTGGTCGTCGTGCGCGTACGTCGCGCTGTAGGGCCCGTTCACCGGATCCGCCGGCAGGCTGGTGCTGGTCAGCCGGTTGCTCGTGGCCTCGTAGGCATACCGCCGGGTCCAGGCGCCCGCACCGGCCTGGTGCACCATCCGCAGCAGGTTGCCGACAGCATCGTAGACGTACTGCTCGGTGTAGCTCCGGAGCGCCTGGGCGTCGTTCTCGTGCGGCAGCGACTGGATGGGCATGTCGTTCTGGTCGCGCTGCACGTCGGCGAGGCTGGCGTGCTCCCGGCCTGTCGCCTCGATCAGCCGATAGATCGCGTCATACACGTACTGCGCGCTGGGCGAGACCACGGCGTTGTTGAAGAACACCGTCTGCTGCGCGCTGTCGCCGATCTCGACGATGTTTCCCGCCGGGTCGTACACATAGGTGAGGTTCTGCAGCACGGCGCTGTCTGCGCTGCGCGTCGTCCTCAGGCGCGAGAGCCGGAAGGTGAGCGGATCGTAGGTGTACGCGGTGGAAGTGCCATTGGCGTACACGATCCGCTCGCGCTGCCCCTTGGCGTCGTAATCGATGTCGTCGACGAACGTCGTCCACGTCACCGCGCCGCGGACGCGCGCCTCGACGCGCTCGATCAGGCCTGCCTCGTTGTAGGTGGGCCTGAGCTCGCTCGTGTCCGGCGCGGTGACGCTGGTCGGTCGGTCGAGCGCGTCGTACGCGGTCTGCGTCGCGAAGCTCTCGGTCTCGAGCAACGGCTCGGCGGCCGCGGCGATGGCGGCCACATCGTTGAGCGCCGCGAGCACCGACCAGTCGGCGTCTGCGTGCACGTCGCTGCGCAGGCGGCGCGAGGCCTGCAGCAGGTTGCCCTTGAAGTCGTGCGCCAGGCTGGTCACCACACCCGCGCCATCATACACCTGGTACGGCCGCCCGCGCAGGTTCAGCGCCGTCGCCTGGGGATGGGCTTCACCGTAAACATAACGGCGCGCCAGGCGCTCGCTGCCCGAGGCGGGCTGCACGTGCTCGTGGGTCGGCCGGCGTAACGCATCGTAGGAAGAGCGGTAGACGAAGCCGCGCCCGTTCCAGGCGCGGAGCCGCTGCCCAGTCGCGCCCGCCAGCATCCAGCGCTCGCCGCCATCGTTGCTCTTCTGATAGAGCAGCTGCCCGCCCATCCCGAAGCGATGCAGCATGGCCTGGTTGCCGCGAGCATCGGTGATCGCGAGCGGCTGGCCCTCGATGTCGAGCGTGGTCTGCGTGACGTACTGGCCCTCGGCGCCGTTGTCCGCCACCGCGCGGAACACCCGCCCGAGCGCGTCCAGGTGGCTGACGGCCGGCGTGCCGGCGTGCGCAGCCGCCAGGTCCGCGGCCCGGCGCTCGGGATCGCCCGCCGGCAGCGCCTGGCGCGCGGCGTACCACGCGCTCTCGAGCACGGTGTCGTTCGGGTCGTGCGAGGTCTGCTTCCAGGCGTCGAACACCACCCTGGAGAATGTGCCGTTCGGCAGATCGGTCTGGATGAGCCGGCCGAGCGGGTCGTACCGCAGGATCGGCGTGACGCCCCACTCGACGAGCTCGGCTTCGTCCTCGTACTCCTTCGTCGCGCTGAAGAACGGCTCGTACTGCTTGACCGGATTGCCCTTGTTGTCGACCACCGTGCGCCCGGTGCCGACCCAGCGAGAGGTCGTGTGCGCGAGCACCAGGTTGCCCTGCGCATCGTGCACCAGCGCGCCGTCCGCGTCCCGCTCGGGCGCGAGCCCCGGCTCCGCCCGCACCTTCCGCAGCACCTCGTTGCCCGAGCCGTCCGAGTAGCTGTACGTGTCCAGCCAGCGCGGGTTGCCCGCCCCGTGCTGCTCCCGCGCGCGGGCGTGCACCACGTTCGGCCTGCCGGTGAGCTGGAATCGCTCCAGATCATACGCGAACGTGGCCGTCGGGTCGTCGAGCGTGTCACCCTCGCCGCCGCCCGGCTTGCCCCCCAGCGCGAGCGCGGTGACCCGGCCCATCGCGTCGACGCGCACCTCGCTGACATTGCCGTTGAACTCGGTGATCCGCGTGGGGGCGAGGACCCGGTAGTCGGGGACGGCAAACACGACATTGCTCAGCGGATCCGTCACCTGCGTCACGAGCAAGCCATGCGCGTCATAGACGACCTGCGACGTGTTGCCGAACGGATCGACGAACGCCGTCGGCTGGTAGAAGTGGGCGGCCGAGGGCACCGCGTGCCCCGAGGAGACCCAGGTGTCCGGATCGCCTGAGAGCTGGACATGGCCGCCCTCGGCGAGCATGGCATTCGTGACGCGTGCCCCGAACACGGACGTGATCAGCGAGGGCGTGAGGACCTTGGCGAAGCTCTCGTGGGCGAGCGCTCTGCCCTCGGCCTGACCGAACGGCAGCGGCCCCGCGAGGTCGTCGCGCCAGTACGTCGCGCGCACCTGCTGCAAGAGGCGCTTCTGGAACGAGCCGCCGGGCGTGCCGTCGTAGGCGAGCTCGGTCGCGGCGTCGGCCGCGGCGAGCACCGCCTCGAAGGAGAGCACGCCCTCCGCGCCGAGCGGCAGGCCGTGCAGCTCGTACGTACGGCTCTCCAGGGGGACTCCGAGCCGGTAGGCGCCGCCCTCGCTCGGGACCAGGTTCGCCACCTCGCGCTCCGTCAGCGCCGCCTTGCCCTGCTCCTGCTCGGGGAACGCCGCCCACGCGGCCCTGCGCCGATACCCGATCTGCGCGGTCCGCTTGACGGCGCCGTACTCGTCGACCTCCAGCGTGAGCGCGTGGCTGACGCGCGGATCGCTCGCGTTGCGCTCGTGATGGTACTCCAGCGACTCGCGCGCATGGGTGAAGAACACCGCGTGCGCGCCGCCCACGGCGGGCTGGAGGCGCCGGATCGAATAGCCGTGCTCGGTGACGAGGTACGGGTCGGGCTCCTGCGCCGAGCCGTCGAGCGCATAGACCTCCTGGCGAAGGAGGCGCCCCTTGAGCGCCCGGCACGCCTCGCGCATCTCGACGGCGGCGAGGCCCGCGGGAAGCAGGGTGTCGGCCAGGCGGACCGCGCCCGCGTCGCCGGCGTAAACCTCGCTCTCGTACCGCGACGAGAGCTCTCCTCGCTCGACCCAGGCGCCGGTGTGGAACCACGATCGGGTGCGCACGGGCGGCAGGTGCAGCTCCGGATCGGCGTTGGCCGGGGGCGGCGCGAAGCCCGCGCCGCTGAAGGCCGAGAACGACTCGGTGTCGAGCTGCTCGACCATCCCGAAGCCGCGCATCTCGCGCTCCGCACCGTCGTAGTCGCCATGGTGGTAGGCGTAGGTGGTGACGAAGCGGCGCCGCGAGACCGCATCGTAGGCCTCGACGCGCTCGAGGACGTGGACCACGAACGGGAGCCTCGTCACCCACGGGCGGCCGGCCGCCCTGTCGGCCAGGTAAAATTTCGTCGACGGCGCGTACGTGAGCCGCGTCTCGAGCCCGAGGTTGTTCTTCACCGAGGTCAAG
Source organism: Sorangium sp. So ce321 (assembly GCF_051530195.1). Lineage (NCBI taxonomy): Bacteria > Pseudomonadati > Myxococcota > Polyangiales > Polyangiaceae > Sorangium > Sorangium sp. So ce321. Next base: position 5,266,933 of record NZ_CP150329.1, read on the forward strand.
AGATACGGCTTCCTGCTGCCGAGCAGGTCGACGTACCGCAGCGGCGCCCCCGCGGAGCCTGGCAAGAGGCTCCACCCCACGAGGCACCCCGTCCCGGTGCCGAGCAGGTCGAGCGCGACGACCGAGGAGAGCTGGTCAGGCTCCACGAACGCCGGGACATGCGCCGGGGCCGCCAGCGCATTGCCCGCCTCGTTCCCGTAGATGCGCACCCCCTCGCGGTGCAGGTACAGGACATCGACCGTCCCCGATCCGTCGATGTCCGCGAGCCGGATCCGGCGCGGGTCGAACTGGTCGGGATGGTCGAACCAGGGCGCCCTCGCCATCTCCACCTTCGCGCCGAACCGGCCGTACCCGAGGTTCGGCCAGTAGCAGACGCTGCCGTTGCGGACGCGGACCAGGTCCGTGAGCCCATCGCCGCTCATGTCGGCGAGGAACATCGTCTGCGTGCGATCCGCGAAGACCAGCGCCGGGCCCTTCTCGCCGTCGCGCGGGGCCTGCAGCGTGATGGGGCTGCCGAATCCACCCTTCGCGAGCGACGGATACCAGACCAGCACCTCGCCGTGCGCGAGGAGGATATCGTCGTGCCCGTCGCCGTTCAGGTCGACGAGCTGCAGATCGGGATCTGCCCAGTCGACCACCGGCTGCGCGGCGAACGGCCGGAACTGGGCCCATGTGCCGCCCTCGGTGCGGTCGAAGTAGCCCGCCACCGGCCGCTCGAGGAAGACCACCTCCTTCTGGCCGTCGCCGTCGAGGTCCATCACCTGCAGTCCGCCGCGGGTCAGCGACGGACGGGTCGGCAAGGGGAGCGCCGGGCCGAGCGAGCCGCCGCCCAGGTTGCGCTTGTAAAGCAGCGCCTCGTCCCTGCGCACGAGCAGCCCGGGGAGCGCCTCGCCGTCGAGGTCGACCCACTGGTGCGCGCCCTCCAGCGCACCCGCGATGTCCGCCGCGCTGGCCCTGTCCAGCTCCTTCACCTCGGTATGGAGCTCAGGGAGCGAGTAACCGAGCTCGAGCGGCGGATACGACGACCTCGTGTACGCGAGCGTCTCCGCGTCGCGGAGGTACCCCGCGTGCGTCACCGACGCGAGGCGCGTGAGCACCGGGCTGTGCTCGTACCCGAAGTCCGTCGCTCTCACCAGGCAAGGCGTGGGCCCGAGCTCGGCCATCCGGTGGAACATCAGCACGCGCCGGCACAGCCGGTAGGTTCGGACCTCGAAGCCGGCGCGGTAGGTCGAGAACGCGTCCTGCCGGCACGGCCAGGCGTTCACCTCCTCGACAGCCGGCGCCGCCGCGTCGTGCTCGCCGTAATCGAAGACCACCTCGAAGAGCATCGACGAGGCGTCCCCCGGGGCCACGTTCCCGTAGCGGATCCGCTTGAGGTAGCGGTTCGCGATCGCGGACAGCCCCGCGTGCCGGTGCGCTTCGTGCGGCTCGGCGCGCGTCACGCCCGCGAGGTCCTCGGCCTTGTACTCGTACGCGATCACGTTGCCCCGGTCGTCGCGCGTCTCCTCCAGGAGCCACGAGAAGACGCGCGCCGGCGCCCCCGGGTCGGCGATGCGCGCGCCCTCCGAGCGCCCGTAGACGCTCGTGAGGTTGTCGCGGGTGGTCACCCTCCAGTACACCGCGCCTGTGGTCCGGTGCCGGCGGCGCTCGATGCGCGCGAATTCCCCTTCGACGCGCGGCCGGTAGCGCTCCACGACCTCGTCACCGTCGTCAAAGCGTTGGAGCGTGCCGTCCTCGTGCCGCGCCGGCACCAGGTCCTCGGCGCCGGAGAGCACGAACACGTCCGACTCCTGCGCATCGTCGTAGCGCGGCAGCCCTTTCTCGGTCTTGCGCGTGATCTGCGGCACGGAAAGCCGCCACCCGACGCCGAAGGGGCCGTTTCCCGCGCCCGAGTCGTACTCGAGCGACAGCTCCGGATGGAACCCGGCGCGGCCAGGGCTCGTGGCGATCGGCACCTGGAGCGAGCCGGCGCCCGTCGCGGCGCTGACGGCGAATTTCTCGCCGATGTCCCGGATCGCACCGCCGCCCTTCGGGAGGGACGGGGAGGGCGGGGCCACGGGCTTCAGCGCGCGCCCCCCGGCCTCCTGCGCGCCTGAGCTCCTGGGCGCAGCGGCTGCGCCGGGCTTTGCCTGCGGGTCTCGCTCGGGATCTCGAGGGCTCATGGTCACACGCTCCCTGAAGCCGTGTAGTGGACGATCAGCGCGATATCGTCGATCTCCGCGGCCGGCGCCGCCGGAGCGGCGCCCTGCGCCGACAGCACCCAGGTCCCTGTCCTCGCGCCAGGACAAAGCTTGTCGCTGCGGACCAGACCCGTGCTGCCGGGCGGGAGCTGGAGATCGATCACCTGGAGATTTCCGGGGGAAGGCTGCAGGTGCATATCGAACGAGAGCGCCTTTCCGGGCTTGAGCTTCACGTAAACCTCGACCCGCTCGATCTCGAGCTCCTTGTTCCGGAGCTGGAACGGGAAGCGCTCGGGGCCCAGGGCGAGCTCGAGGGTGTGATTCCCGGCCTCGTCCAGGAAGCCCTGCCAGCCGACGGAGAACTCCTGGCGCAGGCTGAACATCCGCGCGAGCGGCGTGCCCTCCGCGCCCTCGAGCCACCCGTCGCGCGCGGCGCGCGCCGCGTTGCGCAGCGGGACGCCCCCGTCGCGGGCCGTGTAGCGCAGGTGGATGACCACGTCGGAGAGGGTGTCCATGTCGAACGCCTGATCTTCGAGCGGCAGCTCCAGGCGCCACGTGGACTCGGCGCCGGCGCCCTCGAAGGGCAGGTAGCGCTCGTCGCGGAAGTTGAGCTCGAACATCCCGCTGTCGTTGTCCGCGTGGCTGGTCGCGATCGACTGGACCGGCGTGAACCCCTGCGCGACGTGGGTCTCCGGCTGATCCGCGTAGTCGCCCGACGCGTCCGGGTTGAAGCGCACCTTGCTCGACTGGAGCCGCAGCGTGCAGTTGACCGCCGTGTACGGCCCGGTCACGCACGGCAAGGTCAGGCTGACGCTCTTGATGCGGCGCATGTAGTGGCCCGGGTAGTCCATGTCGAACAGCGCCTCGGGGAGCGTGACGACGCACGAGCCGGTCGACTTCACGGTCATCAGCGCGACCGGATCGTGCAGGAGCAGCGACACGTGCTTCGTGAGCTCGAGCTCGCGCCGGTCGTGCTCCAGATACGCGAGCTCCAGGCGCTTGAGGTCGAGGCTGAGCCGGTCGCCGGCCAGCAGGCCCTGACGCAGGTTGTCCCAGTGGCCGAACTGGATGTACGACGACGAGCTCACGCCGCGCTCGAAGCGGAACGCCTTCTCGGCGCGCTTGGCGGTGTCGTAGGCGAGCTGGAACGCCTGGCTGTACACCGCGGCGACCTGCCCGGCCATCCAGTCGTAGAGCTCGTCGCGCGTGAACTTGTCGCGCAGGTAGGCCTGCGCCTCGCGGGCCTGCTCGGTCTGGAGGTCGTGCGCCGCGAGCTCCTTCTCGGTGATCGTCACGCGCAGCTCGGCGGCGGCGATCTGCCGGTCGATCTGCGCGAGCTCGCGGGCCGCGAGGTCCTCCTGCAGCTTCCAGTCGTCCCAGCGCCGCTGGTAGCCGCCCATCGTGGCGCTGACCGCGGCCGCCTCGCGCAGGAGCGAGATGGCGACGGACGCCGCCTTGGCGCCGGCCTCCGCCGACGCGCCCAGCTTGGTGCCGTCCAGCGTCGTGGTGAGCGCGACGGGGCTGGACATGCCGGCCCCGCCCGCCGTCACCGTGGGCAGCACGTGCGCGGCGGCCGCGCCGGCCATCAGCAGCTCGGTGACGGCCTGCGCGATCGCGGCCGTGCCGCTCATCGTCAGATGACCGGTCTCCCACAGGTTCATGTATTCCACGTCGCGGTAGAACGCGTGGCGCCGGCTGACCACCTCGCGCGCCGCGCGCAGCGACGCGAGCGACTCGCGCGCCTCGGTCACCTGGCGCTCCTTCACCTGCCGCAGGGTGTCGAGCAGCTGCACCTCGTGCCCGGCGCGCAGCGCGGCGAGCGCCTCCGCGTCGCGCTTCTCGCGCGCGGCGAGCAGCGACGCGCCGAGGGACCTGACCTCCCCGCACAGGTCGTTCGCCCGCTGGAGCAGCACCTGGAACCGGTGGTGCGGCGCCGGGGCGCTGACGTCGTTGATCACGGTCGTGATGTCCACCCCCGCCGCCGCCGCCTGCACGAGCAGCGCCGGATCGATGGGCGGCTCGAAGAGCGGCAGCTGCCGCACGGCCCCCTCGATGTTCATGCAGTGGCGGATCTTGAACAGGCGATCGGCGACCGTGTCCCAGAAGCCGAGGAGCTTCTCGTTCGGCGGCACGCAGAAGTAGAGCAGGCTCGGCAGGACCAGCGCCTCGCCCTCGTCGCCCCCGGCGCCGACGATCGAGGTGACGAACGACTCGACCTCGACGAGCGCGTTCGAGAACGCGTCGAGCAGCGGCTCGAGCTCGCGGTAGGTCTTGGGCGCGGCGGTCGCGCGCGGCGGGATGGTCCGCGGGCGCGGGCCGAGGATGTCGGCGGCGAGCACGTAGAGCTGCGTCGCCTCGTTGATCGACTCGATCGTGTCGCGGCGGAAGAGCTGGTCGGCCCACCGGATCAGGTTGTCGATGTACTTCATCACGACCGTCTTCTGGTAGGCGGCGAGCCGCATCCGGGCGATCAGGTGCGGGTTGAACGGGTCGCGCCGCCACGCGTCGATCTGCCGCCCGAGCTCCTCGGCCTGCGGGTTGTTCGCCTCGAGCTCGAGGAGCAGCGTATCGATCGCGATCGGTTGCATGGACTCGTAGAACGGGCGGAGCTTCCAGAACCGCCCTGGCACCGGATCCGTCGACCCGGTGGTCGGGTCGAAGATGGTGTGGAACCAGCGCTGCGCCTCCTCGAAGCGCTGATTCTCGCTCAGGCGGTCAGCGATGAGCAGCGGTGCGTGGAAGAAGAGCTCCCAGTTGTAGGCGGCGTAAGCGTCGTTCGAGGCGAAGTTGAACCTGTCCACGGGTATCGGGCCGCTGACCGCCGCCGTCTGGCTGTACGTGCTGCTGAAGTAATCGCGGCTCTTGAGCTGCAGCGGCGGCGAGCTCCGCGACCAGTCGAGCAGCCCGTCCAGGACCCCATGGCGGCGCAGCTCGCTGATCATCTCGCAGACGTAAGGGTGCTGGAACGTCTCGAAGCGCAGCTGGTGGCGCGGAGAGATCTGGGGGATCCGCACGCGGTCGTGGGTGCGATTCGCCCAGTCCTCCACCTCGAGGCGCCCGGTCGCGACGATGTTCGAGGTGTCGGTCCATGCCATCACGCGCATGCCGGGGAAGGCGAAGTTGGCCAGGCGCAGCGACGGCGAGCTCGTGGGAACGGGCGTGACGAGGAAGCTGCGGGTGCCGTCCTCGTAGACGAACGGGGCGTCGGCGAGGAAGTCCTCGTCTCCGTGCGGCAGGACGAGCCGGAAGGAGCCCGGGGTCTTCCGGAGCACCGTGAGCACCTCGCTGTTCGCGGTGAGCTCCTTGGTCGTCGTCGATTTGATCATCCCGACGGGCACGTACAGCCGGCCGTCGTTGAAGACCGAGGGCGACTCGACGAGCGCCATGCGGTTCTGCCTCGCCTGGCCGGGCCGCCGCCGGTGGAACGTGCGGTCCTGGGAGGTGAAGTCGTTCAGCCGCCACGTCCCATTGCAGCCGGAGGTCACGAACTCGCCGCGCCGGTAGCTCAGCGTCCAGGTGGGCTCGGCGTCGACGAAATCGCTCAGCGAATCGAGGCACTCCACCACGATCTCGCTGGACTGCTGGATCACGCCCTCTCGCGAGTAGGCCCGGAAGTAGAGCGTCGCGCCGAAGCCCTGCTGCGACTTCAGGTTGGGCACGCGGAGCGGCGGCGCGTCCACGACGCGCCGGGCCGTCCACTTCCCGTCCTCGTACTCGCTGTACGCGAGCTTGATCTGGACATCGGTGACGGGCGGAATCCCCTTCTGGTTGGAGCCCTGACCCTCCCTCGGGATCTCCTCGAGCATGGCCCAGAAGAGCAGCAGCCGGTCCTCGTGGACGACCGGGAACAGGTGCTCGCTCTGGATGTCGAGCTCGATCTTCTCCCACGGCGTCCATGTCGCGCCGCGGATGAGGCGTCGATAGAAGTGGACGTGCGGCGCGCCGCGGGTGCGGGCGAAGACGTGCAGCACGTCGGGGGCGGCGGCGGCTCCCTGGACGTAGCGCTTCTTCTGCTCGGGCAAGAGCGCCATCACCTCGGGCCGCGCGACCTGATCGAGCTTCTCCAGGTAGCCCCGGAACGCGCGCTCGGCGCTGCGCTCGTCGAGGTCGCTCTGCAAGAGCTCGTTTTCGAGAGCCTTGAAGAAAGGGGTCTTGTCGTCGCGCAGCTCGGGCTCGATCCAGTTCTCTGGATACAGGAAGACCTTCCGGTTGGCCTCCCACACCCGGTAGCTCTTGAGCCACGTCCACTCGTGGGCCGCCTCGTCGTCGAGGACGACGCTGGGCTCCAGGCGGAGGAAGGCGCGCTGGATGAAGAGCTGGACCGAGCCGATCGCCTGCTTGATGCGCGAGGTGAGCTGGCACGGGCTCATCTCGACGTCGACGAGGAGCGCGGCGAAGAGGTCGTTCGAGCTCGCGTAGCCCTGCTTCCAGACCAGGAACTCCACGAGCGCCCCGCGCTGGCGCTCGCGCAGCACGTCCCGCAGCGGCCGCGCGACGGCGGACCACGCCTCCTCGCTGTACTTCGCCTTGACCGCATTGCGGATGTCGGCCGCCGTCGCCCGCGCGTCGGCGGGCGCCGCGTCGGCCTCGGCCCAGGGCTGCACCTGCGCGGCGGACATGCCGAGCCGCGCGAGGACGGCGCTCGCGTCGGCGAGCCGCACCAGCCGCTGATCGAGGCCGAGCCCCGCGAAGGCGGCCGTGAACCACCCTCCCGTCCCCGCGAGCGACGAGAGGTCCTCCAGCGGCCAGCCCGTCCGCTTGGCGATCTCGGCCAGGAGGTCGACCGGCTGCCCCTCGGCGTCCACGCCCGTCGCGTGCATGCGGAAGAGCTCGGCCAGGGCCGCCGCGCCGGCGGGCAGCGCGTCGCGCACGCGCAGGAGGGCGGCGAGCCGCGACCAGCCGTCCAGCAGCAGGGCTGGCGGCGCCGGGGTGGGCTCGACGGGCACGTCGTTCAGGTCGAGCCACGACGGGTCGAGCACCCACTGGATCTCGTCGGCGGTGAGCTTCAGCCGGTGGATGAGGTCGGCGATCTTCTCGAGGCGCACGAAGGCGCGGCGCCGCTGCGCGTCGGAGGGGACGGGGCCGCCCCCGAGCCCGCCGAGGAAGTCGGCGATCGCCTTGCGGGCCGGATCGACCTCGGCGCGCAGCGTCTCGGTGACGAGCCGCGCGATCGTCGGCGCGTCCAGGTCGAGCTCCTCGCCGAGCCGCTGGCGCACGAAGAGCTCCGCCGAGAGCGGCTCGCCAGCGCCCTCGGGCGGCTCCGCCCCGCTCGCGATCCGCGCGAGGCCGGCGGTGAGATCCGCGAGCGCGGCGTCGATGCGGGCCGGCTCGAGGCCGAGGCCGCTCGCGGGCTGCGCCACGTGGCGGAGGAGGTGATCGAGCCGGGCCACGCCGAAGCGCGTCGCGCGCACCGCGAGCGCCACCTCGACGAACCGCCGGGTCACCGCCGGGCTGGTCGTGTTGAACACGTCGATGCCCGACAGGGCGTGCAGGGCGAGCAGGTCACGCAGGGGCAGCTTGAGCGCGCGGGCGAGCGAGGCGGCCCGGAAGAGCTTCGACAGGTTGGCGAGGTTCATCGCGCCGCCGCCCACGAGCGGCGGCACGCCGAGCGCCGCCTGGCTCGCGACGCCGTCGGTGAGCAGCGCCAGCTCGGCCGCGCTCAAGCGCAGCGCGGCGAGGATGGCGGGCGCGTGGGCGGCGAGCGACTGGCCCGTGTCCGCGAGCTCCGAGCCGCTGCTGTTGAGCTGGAACGCGGGATCGATCGGGTTGACCACGGCCTTGTTGAGGAAGAGCCGCTCGTACAGCGAGCGATCCTTCGATGTGGGCCCGGCGTGCGTCTGGAGCGGCCCCCAGAAGGCGAGCGCCTCGATGACGGGCACGCGCAGCTCGGCCTGCAGCCAGGCGACCTGCGCGAGCCTGACCAGCTGCTCGTCGGACGTGCCGGCGCCCAGCACGGAGAGCGCCTGATCCAGCTCGGCCGCGGACCAGCCGAGCGCGCGGCGCAGCCGGGTGAAGCGGTTCATCCGGTGGAGCGCCTGCGCTTCCAGGGCCGGAATGCGCAGCTCCGATGTCCTGCTGGTCAGCGGGTCGGCGCCCGCCGCCGCGCTGATCTGGAGCAGCCCGCTCGGGTTGACGTGGCGCGTGTGGAGCATCTGCGTGAGCTCCTCGTAGGTGATCGCGAGGCGGTGAATCAGCACCGCGACGTGCCGCAGCACCGCCTCCCAGCTCCCCGTGATCGGGCTCTGCGACGCGCCGGTGGGATCGGGGATCGAGTTGCCGTTCTGCGAGAGCCCCCAGTGCAGCCACGGGGCGGACTGCTCGATGGTCTCCGGAGGCGGCTTGCCGTCGAGGAGCCTCCGATCCTCGCCGGAGAGGCGGAGCTGCTCGAGCGCGAGCTGGACGTCGTAGTCGGCGGGCTCGAAGCCGCTGCCGCGGCGGAGCGCCTCCATGAGGCGGGCGCGGGGCACGCCCAGGTGGTCGAGGTAGATGCGCGCCTCCTCCTGCCCCAGGTTGAAGGGGAGCCGCCACGGGTAGTGCTGCGTGGCGAGGAGCTCGTAGGCCTTGTCGTGGACGCTCTGCTGCGACGGCGGGAGCGGCTGAGGGTGGGCGGCGAGCTCCGACGCCGAGCCGGTGGTCGCGATGTGATCGGGGAAGGCGACGTCGGGCGAGAGCGCCGTGTTCCCGACGGCGTACTCCAGGATCTCGTTCACGAGGTCCACGTACGGGACGGTGGTGTCCGTGTTCTCGCACGAGAGCTCCAGACGGGCGATGTCCGGCCGCCGATCGAGCAGCACGTCACGGGCCGACTTGAGGCTGCCCGGGAGCGTCGTGTTCTGCTGCTCGAAGATATTGAACCTGGTCTTCGGCGTGGTGGACGCCGCCGTGGAGAGCTGGCGCTCGAGGAACTGCAGGAGATCGACGAGGTACGCGGCAGGGCTGTAGACCGAGCGGCAGTGGTCGCACGTGGCGAAATCCAGCGAACCGAAGAGGGTTTGCCAGTCCGCGATGAGCTCGACGTCTTCCTGTGAGAACGGCTGATGCTGCAGCATCACATGGACCGGCGGCCCGCTGAACGCGGCGTGGTTGCGCGCGACGAGGGCGTGGGAGGCCGCCGTGACCTTGCGCGCGCCCGCATAGACGGCGCTCGCCCGCTCCTGCCCGAGCGCGGGGCCGGCGAGCTGGGTGAAGCGGGCGCGCCCCATGCGGACGATGCTCTGGGCGGAGTCGAGCCCGTAGCCCATCAGCGTCTTGATCTCGGAGGCAGAGGGGGTGATCTTGTGCAGCCTCTCCATGCCGGCGAGCTGGGTGGCCACCACGGCAGGTTGCGCGGCGAAGGAGAGGGCGTTCGGCGTGTAGCTGAGATAGGCGCGGAGCCGGGTCGTCCCGAGCTCGAAGTTCGTCTGCTCATTGAGGAAGCGCACGGCGTCGGCGAGGGCCGGGGCCGCCGTGCCGAGGCGACCGGCGAGGGCGGCGCTGGGGAACTCCCTCTCGAGCGTCCAGGTCAGGACCGAGGCATAGTTCTGCTTCTTCTCCTGCGCCGTGGCGCCTGGCACGCTGGCGGGGACGCCGATGGGCGCGCCGTTGACCGTCTGGTCGAGCACGGCGAGCCAGTCGCTCACGTCGCGCCGCGCCAGATCGCGCATCGACTGCACCGCGCCGGACGCGAACTGCTCGTTCAGCTTCTTGACCAGCGGCAGGTGGTCGCGCGTCACCGCGCCGAGCTGCAACGTTCGCTGGGTGTTCGTGACAGCGCTCTGCGACAGGAGCGGCACCGGGCTGCGGAGCCCGTTCCAGAAGCCCGGGATGCTCCCCTGGAGCCCGACGTAACGATCGAGCACCACCTGCCTGTCGCTCGGGGTAGGCAGGGCGCTCGCGAGCAGCTGGTCCAGCGATCCCGCGCCGGCCGTCCGCTCCTCGGACGCGCTCGCCACGACGAGGGGCTTGAGCTGGGCCAGCACCGCGTCGATCTCGGCCTCGGTCCTCCGCATGATGACGCGCTCGCTGGACGCCCAGGCGATGGCTTCGCGCAGCGTCGGGAGGCCGCGCGAGAGCAGCTCCGCGCGGGTGGCGGGGAGGCCCCACCGGAGCAGGCCATAGAAGATCTCGGGGTCGATGCTGGTCCCGACGGCCATCCTGGACGCCTCAGCGGCCCTGGCGAGCTTCTCGCGATCCACGCCGGAGCTGCAGGCCACCAGGGCGAGGCTGTCCTCGTCGAGGGCCGCGAGCGAGCGCTCCCCGAGGGCGGGCAAGGCAGCGTCCGTGACGCGCGAGTGCTCGGGCACCCCATAGGACTGCTCGTCGTCGATCGCGACGTCGAGGACGGCGGTCGCCGGCGCGTGGCAGAGGCGGGCGGTGGCCAGCGGAGTCTCGCTGTCCTGGACATGCACCTCGAGATCTGCATATTGCTTCCCGGCGCGCCCGAGCTCGCTCCGGGTGTAGCCGAACTGGTAGAACCCGGCGGCGTCCGGCTCGGCCTCTCCGAGATGCGTGAGCGTTACTCCCGAGACGGTGAGGTTCCGATCGAACACATAGACCATCGGGTTGAAGAGCGGCGCGCCGCTCCGGGTGGTGACCCGCCCGCGCACGGTCCATTGCGCCGGCGACGCTGTGCCCACAGGGTTTGCCGGGTCGACGGCGACGCGCAGCGCGTCGGTCGAGCGCTCGCGCCACAGCAAGGAATCCCTCGTGTCGACGAGCAGCTGGTTGCCCTGGTAGACACGGAAGAACCCCGACACAGGGTGGCCGCCGAGGAGCGGGCGGAGCGCCGCCACGTCGAGCTCGATGGTGAACGTGCCGCGCGAGCTGGTCGTGGCAGCGGCGATGACCTGAGCCGGCGTGGTGCTCACCCACGCCTCGATCGTGGCGTTGTCCACGCCGGCCGTCACCTCGCCCGCAGCGAGGTTGTTGATATCGACGACGCGGCCGATGAGGGTGAGCTTTTGTTCGTCCTGTTCCATTGCCATGCGTTGACCTCTGGAGGGGGATTGATGGATCGACTCGACGAGCTCGCCGTCCGCTCGCGCGGGTATTGAGCGATTCGAGAAGCTTATATGTGCTGGTGGCCGCCTGCCATGTTGAGAAGCTGCCCGCGGAGACGGGATCAAGGGATCTCCGTCGTGATCCTGTTCTTGCGATCTGGCCGCGGCATGTGGACCCGTGGAACCGGTCGTGCCTGACGCATCGCATGACGATGCGAGGTCGGAATAACGCGCCTGCCGCCGTCGTTCGGGAGCGCCGGCGAGCACGCGCCGCTCGTCGAGCGGCGTGGCGCGTGCCGAGTACGAGGCCGGGAGCGGCGTAAACGCCGCCGCGCGGCGACGCCGGTCAGCGGTTCCGATAGTTCCTGTTGTACCAGTCGGCGAGCTCGCCGCCGGTCGTCAGCCAGACCTCGCGGCGCGAGGCGATGTGGGCGAGCGCTCTGGCGAGGTGCTTGCTGCGGTGAGGATGCCCGATCAGGAACGGGTGCAGGCAGATCGCCATCACGCGCCCCGAGCCGGCCCCGTCCTCGTAGAGGACGTCGAACTGGTCGCAGATCGTCTGCGCGAAGGCCTCGCCGGTCTGCCCTCGCTCGATGAAAGCCGCGAAGTCGTTGAGCTCGAGCGAGTACGGGAGCGACAGCACGGAGCCGCTCTTCACCCGCATGGGATAGGGCTGCTCGTCGTTGACCCAGTTGGCGACGTACTCGATGCCGGCCTCGGCGAGCAGGTCGAGCGTGCGGATCGACTCGCTCAGCCCGGGGCTGAGCCAGCCGCGCGGCCTCTTGCCGGTGCTCCGCTCGATGGTGTCGAGCGCGGAGCTCACGAGCTGCCGCTCCTCCTCCTCGGGCTGGGCGTTGATCAGCGTGGAGTTGGTCGTGCCGTGGCCCATCCATTCCCACCCGAGCGCGTTGCCGGCCTCGATGATGCGAGGGTAGTGCAGGCAGACGTCGGAGTTGAGCGCCGCGGTGCCCTTGACCCCGTGCTTCTCCATCACCTCCATCAGCCGCCAGACGCCGACGCGGACGCCGTAGTCGCGCCAGGAATAGTTGAGCACATCGGGCACGAGGCTCGTGGTCGTCGCGGTGATGGAGCTCGACGGGCGATCGAACAGGAAGTGCTCGATGTTGGGAATGACCCAGACCGCCACCCGTGCGCCGTCTGGCCAGCGCAGCGGGGGGCGGTCGACGATGGCGGAGTACGGAAACCGATCGTGATGCTGCGGGACTGCTGAAGATCGCGACATTGCCTGTCTCCCTCGTCAGGAACTGGACCCTGCGCGGCGCCGGAGCCGGCCGCGCGACGTGGGCGAGGCGACCCCGGCAACCACGTCGGAGGGCAGGATGAACGCGTTCGACACCATGGACAATCGGGCTATAATTCCGAACATATCGGACATGGTTGTCCGGAATGGAGAGGGGTCGAGATGGACAACCTCGGCGCGCTCAGCGCCTTCGTTCAGGCCGCTCAGGCCCGGAGCTTCACCCTCGCGGGGCGGCAGCTCGGCGTGTCGTCCTCGGCGATCGGCAAGGCGGTCGCGCGGCTGGAGGAGCGGCTGGGCGTGCGGCTCTTCCACCGCTCGACGCGCACGATCACGCTGACGCCGGAGGGCGCGCTCTTCCTGGAGCGGTGCCGGCGCATCTTCGCCGAGGTCGAGGCGGCCGAGCTGGAGCTCGCCCGGACGCAGGGCGCGCCGAGCGGCAAGCTCCGCGTCAGCATGCCGCTCGCCGGCATGCTGATGATGCCGGCGCTCTGCGCGTTCATGCGAGCCTACCCCGAGGTCGAGCTCGACCTCGACTTCACGGACCGGCTCGTCGACGTGATCGAGGAGGGCTTCGACGCCGTGGTGCGCGCGGGCGAGGTCGACGACTCACGGCTGATGGCCCGCACGCTCGGCGCGTTCCGGCTCAAGCTCGTCGGCGCGCCCGGCTATTTCGAGCGGAGGGGCGTCCCGCGGGAGCCGGGCGACCTCCGCTCCCACGCCTGCCTGCACCACCGCTACGCGACGAGCGGCAAGCTCGAGCCATGGCCGCTGCGCCGCGGGCGCAAGCGCGTCGAGATGGAGCTGCCGACGACGGCGGTGGCGAACACGATCGAGCCGCTCATCCACATGGCCGAGCAGGGGCTCGGCATCGCCTGCCTGCCGGACTTCGCCATCCGCCAGAGGCTCGACGACGGCGCGCTCGTCGCCGTGCTCGAGGGGCACACCCATCACTCGGGCCTGTTCCGGATCCTGTGGCCCTCGAGCCGCTACGTGTCGCCGAAGCTCAGGGTCTTCGTGGACTTCATGGCGCAGCACCTCTTTCCGGCATGAGGAGGGCGCGACGCGCAGCCGCGCGCAGCGGGGATCCGGTACCCTGAGCGAGCTGTCGAAGGAGGTCGCATGATCCGACGGATATGGCACGGCTGGACGAGCCCCGAGAACGCAGACACGTACGAGGCGCTGCTGAAGACGGAGATCTTCCCGGCGATCCTGGCGAAGCGGGTGCGGGGCTTCCGCCGCATCGAGCTGCTCCGGCGCCCGCTCGGGGACGAGGTCGAGTTCGTCACCATCATGTGGTTCGACTCGCTCGAGGCCGTGAAGGCGTTCGCCGGCGAGGATCACGAGACCGCGTACGTGCCAGCGAAGGCGCGCGCCGTGCTCGCGCGCTTCGACGCCCGGTCGCAGCACTACGAGCTCCGCGAGGCGCGAGAGGGTGAGGACGAGGAGGCCAGCGAGCGCAGCGCCGGCGATGCGACGCCCGCATGAAGCGCGCCCACCTCCAGTCCGGCTTCATCCGCTCCGTCCAGCTCCTGCGCGAGCGGGTCGCCGACTTCTCGAGGTACCCGTTCAGCATCCCCGCCGTGCGCGCCCTCGACGAGCTCGAGCTGCACCCGAAGGTGACCTTCTTTGTCGGCGAGAACGGCTCCGGCAAATCGACCCTCATCGAGGCGCTCGCGCTGCTGGCCGGCTTCAACGCGGAGGGCGGCTCCAAGGGGTTCAACTTCTCGACCCGGCGCTCCGAGTCGGAGCTGCACGGCGCCATGCGGCTCGTCCGCGGGCCGCGCCGGGAGAAGAACGGGTTCTTCCTCCGCGCCGAGAGCTTCTTCAACGTCGCCACCCAGGTGGACGAGCTGGCGGTGACCGAGTTCTACGGCGGCACGTCGCTCCACGAGCAGTCGCACGGCGAGTCGTTCCTGGCCCTCATGAAGCACAGGTTCAGGGCGGACAGCCTCTTCATCCTCGACGAGCCGGAGGCGGCGCTGTCGCCGGCCAGGCAGCTCACGCTGCTCGCGCGGATGCACGAGCTCATCGAGGAGGGGCGGTCGCAGTTCATCATCGCCACGCACTCGCCCATCGTGCTGGCCTATCCAGAGGCGACGATCTACCTGCTCTCGGAGGACGGTATCGCGCCCGTGGCGTATGAAGAGACGGACCACTTCGCGCTCACGCGCGATTTCCTGCTGCACAGGGACCGCTTCTTCCGCGAGCTCTTCCGCGGCGATGCGTGAGGATCGCGCGAGCGACGGGGGGATGGGTCACGACGAAAGGAGGCGTGAACATACGTTTTCTTGCCACGACGCACCACGAGCGCAACAGGGTACCCGGGCACGCCGATCCGGATCACCATCGAGAGAGACCAACATGACGGAGCACGACACGACCCTGGCCGTCGAGGACCGCCTCGCCATTCATGAGCTGATGGCCCTGCACGGGCACCTCGTGGACGACGGCGCCATCGACGATCTCGACAGCTTGTTCACGGAGGACGCCGTCTACGACGTCAGCGCCCTCGGGTTTGGATCGCACCGCGGCCTCGAACGCCTGCGGGAGCTCTTCCAGTACAACGGGGACGGTAATCCCGTCGGGCACCACGTGACGAACGTCATGGTGCGGGTCGGCGACGACGGCGTGGTCCGGGTGCGATCCAAGGGGATCGGCGTTCTCGCGAACGGCAGCTCGGGGAGCGTGATCTACGAGGATATCGTGAAGCGCACCGCGCGCGGATGGCGGATCGCCGAACGCAAGGTCAGGAGGAAGGCGAGCACCCCCTGACGCGGCGGTTCGCCGCCATGACCCACGACGTCGCCACGACGTCGCCACGACGTCGCAACGACGTCGTGGGCGCGTGTCGTGATCGCGCGTTCGACGATCTTGCTTCTCCTGCGCGAGCGTCTCTGATATCAATTTATCATGAGACACTTGCGACAAATATTCGTATGTTCCGTGCTGGCGGCTCTTGCGATGCAGGTGGGTTGTGGACCGGAGGCGCCGGACGGCGTCGAGCAGGCGTCCGAGGTCGGATCCATCAGCCTCGCCCTCGTCGGGACCAGCGTCACGGGCGCGACGTACCGCCTGTCGAACGCATGGTTCGATATCTACGGTCCGACGAACCGGCTCGTCTACGGATCGACCGAGACGCCGGTGATCACGGAGGTGCTCCCGGTCGGCGGCTATGACGTATACCTCGAGCAGTACTGGGTCCTCGAGCGGTGGACCGACGTCGGTTACCAGCCCGTTCAGGCGGTCCTGACGTCGCCGAACCCGCTGCAGGTCTTCATCAACGAAGGCGCGACATCGACGGTCGTGTTCCAGTTCCGCGCCGACGGCGATATCATCTCCGTCGGCCAGGGGAGCCTCGACATCGTCATCGGCGTCGACGACACGGCGGCGCCGCGCGAGGACACCGACGCGGCCTGCAGCAACGGCTACGATGACGATGGGGACGGGCTCGCGGACTGCGCCGATCCGGAGTGCCAGTGGCTGTCCTGGTGCGCACCATGGCGCGAGGACACCGACGCGGCGTGCAGCAACGGCTACGATGACGATGGAGACGGGCTCTCGGACTGCGCCGATCCGGAGTGCCAGTGGCTGCCCTGGTGCGTACCGTGGCGCGAGGACACCGACGCGGCGTGCAGCAACGGCTACGATGACGACGGGGACGGGCTCGCGGACTGCGCGGATCCGGAGTGCCAGTGGCTGTCCTGGTGCATACCGTGGCGCGAGGACAACGACGCGGCGTGCAGCAACGGCTACGATGACGACGGGGACGGGCTCGCGGACTGCGCCGATCCGGAGTGCCAGTGGATGCCCGTGTGCGCACCGTGGGGCGAGGACACCGACGCGACCTGCAGCAACGGCTACGATGACGACGGTGACGGGCTCGCGGACTGCGCCGATCCGGGGTGCCAGTGGCTGTCCTGGTGCGCACCGTGGGGCGAGGACACCGACGCGGCCTGCAGCAACGGCTACGACGACGATGGTGACGGACTCGCGGACTGCGCCGATCCGGAGTGCCAGTGGCTGCCCTTCTGCGCGCCGTCGAGCATCTCGGCACAGTTCACTGACACGCTCGGCGATGACATTCCGGATATGTGGCCTGCTGCCGTGCTCGCGGATGCGACAGACGCGGACGACATCGTGCTGGAATGCAGAGAATGTGCAGATTGCGCGACATTGCGATGGAGCCTCGCGAGCGTGGGCTTCAGCCCAGAGCAGATCAGCGAGATAACCTTTTATTCCACGGCAAAGGAAGAGGTCGTCGGCGAGGAGGAGGATATCATGCAGTGGCCGGCAGGCTGCGTCGACTGCTTCGGGACCTCATGTTACCCGCGGTATAACTTCGTGTACTGGAGGGCGGGCAGCGGCCTGGCACACTTCCATCTGACCGAAACCGCAGACGACTGCAGCATTTCAGTGTGGAACGTCATGGGACCCCGGGATACGGACGGCTCCGAAGGAAACCTGTGCCGGTCCGGTGTCGTCGGAGGAGTATCCCAGCAGCCCAACAAGGTGGGCGAGTGGTTCCAGATTTCGATCGTGAACCCGCGGTAGGGGCACCGAGCAAAATCGGGTGCTGGAGCTCCCTGGCGTGGCATGAGCCGCTCCGAGCGAGCGCTCCTCGGCCATCTACCCGCAGACGAGCTCTTCGACCACGTGCGAGGTTCGGAGGTCGACGCCCGCAGCGTCCCGACGCGGCGCCTGCCGTCGGCCTCACCGCGGCGCGTCGCCCCGGGTGGACGCGCGTGGACGAGCCCGGAGCGGTCCGCGTACACCACCCGCGATGGCCGATCTCGGCAGGGCTGCGAACGGGCTCGGCCTCGTCGCGCCGGGCGCGGGCCGCGCGCGGAATGCATCTTGAACGGCCCTGATCCATGAGCGACGAGGCTGCGCATCCTGGTGACGCAGCGGGGGCCGCGGCGCTCCCGCTGACCGAGGCGACGAGCGAAGCGGGCGTGCGCCCGCGCCCGGTCGACGCATGGCTCGAGGAGCTCCTGTCCCGCGCGGTGCGCCGCTACAACCGCCGGCCTCGCCCCGCGACCATCGCGGCGTCGACAGGAGTGACCGAGCCGACCGACGCGCGCGCGGTCATCCGGCGCGCCTGCATCCGCTCGGCGCTCGCCGGCGGCGCGACAGGAGCGCTCTCGACAGGCGCGGCCGTGGCCACGGCCGAGACGCACGGGCTCGGCGGGCTCGTCGCGATCCCTGCCGCCGTGCTCGCGCTCGGCGGCGAGACGGTGCTCCGGCTGCTCCTGCACGTGCAGATGCTCTGCGAGCTCGCGGATCTCTTCGGGATCCGGTTCGATCCGGGCGAGCCGGCCGACGTGTGGGCGCTGCTCGCCCTCACGTTCGGCGTCCTGGAGCACCCCCAGGACACGGATGATCCATCGGGTGTGCTCGTGCGCTCGACGCGCGAGCGCGGCTCGGACGTGGCCAGGCAGCTCGCGGCGCGGCTCGCCGGCGAGAGCGTGGCGCGCAACCTGGTGCCCGTGCTCTCGGTCGCCTCGTCGTCGATCACGAGCTGGGTGGTGACCCGGCGCCTCGGGGATACAGCGCGCCGGTACCTGCGTTACCGGCGCGCGCTCGACGATGCGCTCTGCGACGAGGCGCTGCGCCCGCACCTCGATCGGCTGTTCGAAGGGCTCTGGTTCATCTTCACCGCCGACGGCCGCCTCAGGCCGGAGGAGACCGCGCTGCTCGCGGCCGTGCTGCGGCATCTGCCGGCCTCGGCGCGCGCTGGCCAGAACGAGCGCCTCGCGGACGACATCGCCTGGATCGAGCGCCTCCGCGCCGTGCCGGAGGGCGCGCGCGCCCCGATGCTGCGCGCGCTCGAGATCGCGGCGGCCGTGGACAAGGTCGCGTCGCTGCGGGAGCGGAAGCTCCTCGCCCACGCGGCGGCGGCCCTCGGCCTCAGAGTGGATGAGGGCGGGCTCGATCGGATGATCCGCGAGTTCGAGGAGATTGGCACCCTCGGGGTGGCGCACGCCGGCTCCGAGCGCGACGACCTCGCCCGCGGCGTCGACGAGGGGACGAGGTCGTCCTTGCGGTCGCCGCCGTACACGCCGCGCGCGATCATGAGGTCACGGTAGTTGATCGACGCGGCGCGGAGGCGCACGAGCACCTGCCCCGGACCGGGCCTGGGCTCGGGGCGCTCGGCGAGCGTCCATGCGTCGATACCCGAAGCGTTCGGGATCGTGGCGATACGACTTCCTCGTGAAGGACGCCCTGGCCGAGGGGATGCTGGTGACCGTGCTGGAGGGATTTCCGACGATGAGCTGGCCAATTCACGCGATGTACCCGAAGAACCGGCACCTCTTGCCGAAGGTTCGGGTGTTCGTTGATTTTCTCGCGGAGCTCTTCGCGCCGTCTGGAGCGACGCGCCGGGGAGGACGCCGGCGGAGCGCGCGGCGTAGGTGAGACGCTCGTTGATGGCGTGGAGATCGCGCGAATCGGGTGAGGCGGTTACCAGCTCCTGGTCGCCCCGCCGTTCCAGTTACCACCTCCACTGGTAACGGCCTCGGCGCGACGCTCGCAATCCATCTCGATCCAACGACCGGGCGCGATGGCCCGAGAGCTGCTTCAGGGACGGCCAGGAGGTTTTCCCATGGTAACCGCATCGACATCCCGCCGCCTCACGCTCCCCTTCTTCCTCCTCTCCACCCTGATCGCCGCGTGCTCCGGAACACCCGACAGCGGTAGCTCGCACGACGGCGAGCCGCTCGGTCCGGCGCCTCACGGTGGCCTCCCCGGCCAGCAGCCCGCGCGCGGCGTGACCCCCGCGCCCGATCTCGCGTACCCGGGCAAGGGCTTCATCGTCCACGAATGGGGCACCGATACCGTGGTCGTCGGCTCCGACGGCTCGCTGCAACCGGGGCTGCACCACGAAGAGGAGGACCTCCCCGCCTTCGTCTATGACCGGCTCGAAGCCGGCTCGCTCGATGGCTCGACGTCGACGAGCGTCAACGTGAAGATGGAGACGCCGGTAACTTACTTCTACGCCGAGGAGCCGCTCAAAGCGTACGTCCAGATGGCGTTCCCCAAAGGGGTCTTCACGCAGTGGTACCCCGCCGTCCACGACTTTTACCCGCCCATCTTCGCGCCCAACACCGTTCCTGGCGTGACGACGTACGCGGACCCGGCGCTCGACCCCGAGTTCCCCTTCGGCTCGCAGGCGTGCGCGGAGACGTACGGCACGATCGCGAGGGGCCTTCTCGAGTGGGGTACGATCGACATCCTCGGGCGCGACGGCGACATCCCCCTGCCGGAGGCGCCGCTCGATCGGTTCACGTGGGCCCATGCGCGCCAGGTCGGCGCCAACCCGCTCCGCGTCGCCGGCGTGCCCGGCGCGATGGAGGCGCCCCAGCACGAGCGCTTCCTGTTCTATCGAGGGCTCGGCAACTTCGACCTGCCCGTCCGCGTGACCGCCGGCACCGGCGGGGCGATCTCCGCCGAGAATACCCTCGGCGAGGCGATCGGCACCGTCTTCGTCCTCAACGTCGGCGCCTCGGCGGGGGCGTTCGTCGCGCGCCCCGAGGGCATCGCCAGCGGCGGCACGCTCGTCGAGCGCGCCCCCTCGCTCGACGGAGCGCCGCCCCTCGACGAGTTCGTCGAGGCGCTCGGCGCGAGCGTGATCGACGCCCTCGACGCGACCGGCCTGTACCACGACGAGGCCGTCGCCATGGTGAACACCTGGAAGCGCCAGTGGTTCCGGACGCCCGGTGTCCGGGTGCTCTACCTCGCTCCGGAGGCGTGGACCGACGCCTCGATCCCGCTCACCATCGATCCCACCCCTGACGACGTCGTGCGCGTCATGATGCTCCGCGTCGAGGTGCTCTCGCCCGAGATCGAGGCGGCCGACGTCGGCGCGGCGCGGCGGCTCGCAGACCCGTCCGTCGCCGGGGACGCCGCGCGCCACTTCGACGATCTCGGGCGCTTCGCCGAGCCGCGCCTCCGCCGCGCGCTCGCGCTCCTCGGCGAGCCCGCGTACGGCGAGCCCCTGCTCGCGCGCATCGCCGCCGGAGCGACGGCGAGCGCCTCGCGCGAGTAACCTCTCCGCCATGCACGCCCCGCGGCGCGAGCCCTTCGTGGCCCATGCTCGGTACGAGCCCGGCGAGATCCTCGGACAGGGAGCGCAGGGCGTCGTGGGGCGCGTGATCGACCGCGAGGCGAGGGGACGCGAGCTCGTCGCGAAGGTGTTCCGGGAGGGCGCCTTCCGCGAGGACACCCTGCTCGGCGAGTTCGCGCTGCTCGCGCGCCTGCGCGTCCCCGGCGTGGTGCGGGCGCACGATCTCGGGCGGGACGAGCGGACGGGAGCCCCCTTCCTCGTCGAGGAGTACGTGGCCGGCGACGACGCCGCGGCGTGGGTGCAGGAGGGCCCGGCCGCAGAGCGCCCGGCGCGGCTCGCGCGCGTGCTCGGCGGCGTCGCGAGGACGCTCGCCGCCCTGCACGACGCGGGGTTCGTGCACAGCGATCTCAAGCCGGCGCACGTCCGGATGCGGCCCCTCGGCGGGGGCAGCGCCGAGGCCGTGCTCCTCGACCTCGGGGCGGCGGTGTCGAGGGCGCGCGCGCCGGGCGGCGCCGTCGCGTTCACCTCGGCCTTCGCCGCGCCCGAGCTGCTCGCCGGGGGCGCGCCCTCGCCAGCGTCCGACCTCTACAGCCTGGGGGCGCTCGCGTGGTGCTCGGCCGCAGGGCGCCCGCCCGGGCCGTGGCGCGCGCGGCGCCCGCTGCGCGACGCCGCGCCCTGGGTCCAGCCGAGCGTGGCCGAGGTGATCGAGGCGCTGCTCGCGCTGCACCCGCGAGACCGCCCCCCCGAGGCCCGCGAGGTGCTCCGGCAGCTCGGCGTCGCGGCCGCGGAGGCGGGCATCGCCGTCGGGACGCCGCCTGCGCCCATCGGGCGCGAGCGCGAGCTCGAGGCGCTGCAGCAGGCGCCGTCACCGTCAGGCCGCGTGCGCTACGTCACCGGCCCGAGCGGCGCCGGCAAGAGCCACCTCGGCCGCGAGCTCGTGACGCGGGCGCTGCTCGCCGGGCGGAGCGCCCGGTACGTGGCGTTCCCGCGCGAGGCCGACCCGCTCCTGCTGCGGCTCATCGCGTTCTTCCGGGGCGCCGAGCAGGCGACGCCGTTCGTGACGCCGCCCGGCGACGGGCCCCCGCTCCTGCTCTTGCTGGACGACCTGGAGCAGGCCCCGGCCGAGCTGCGCGCCGCGCTCGACGCGTACCGGTGCCGGCCGGCGGCGCCGGGCGGCGCGGCGATCGAGGTGGTCGCGACGGTCCGGAGCGCGCCCGAGGGCGCGGCGTGCGTGGCGCTCGGTCCGCTCGGCGACGCGAGCTTCGGCGCGCTGTGCCGCGCGCTCGGCGTGGACGACGAGGCGAGCGTGCGCGAGGCCGCCGCGGCGTCCGGGAAGAACCCGGGGTGGCTCTTCGCGTCGCTCGGCCGCGTGCCGCTCACGAAGGACACGGCGATCGAGCGCGTGCGCGGCCTGTCGGCCGACGCCTGCGCGACGCTCGCGGCGATCGCGATCGCGGGCGGCGCCTTGCCCGAGGCGCTCTGCGGTCCCGGGTTCGGGCGCGGCGGTCGAGCGGACGCGCGGGGCGGCGGGCAGCCGGGCGCCTCCGGCGAGCGGGCCCTCGGCGAGCTGCTCGCGGGCGCCCTGATCGCGAGGCGGGACGCGGCGGCCGGCGCGCTCTACACGCTGTCCGCTCCCGCCCTGGCGAGGGAGCTCGCCGCGGCGCTCGCCACGCCGGAGGTCGCCGAGGAGGTCGCCGCGGCGCTGCTCGCGGATCCCGGCGCGCCCGCGTCGGCGCTCCTCTCGGCGGCGGCGGCGCCGTGCACGAGCGCCCGCCGCGCGCAGCTCCACGAGCGGGCCGCGGCGCGAGCGCGCGAGGCCGGGCTGCGGTCCGAGGAGATCGAGGCGCTGCTCGCGCTCGGCGAGGACGCGGACCGGAGGACCCCGGGGCTCCTGTGCAGGCTCGAGCGGCTGACGCGCGACGCGGGCGTGGGCGCGGCGCACCCGCAGGTCGTGGCGTGGCTCGACGAGGCGGCGCAGCGGGACGAGCGGGTGCTCGTGCTCGCGCTGCGGCGGCGCGCGGAGAAGAGCGCGCGCGACGGGGACGCGACGGCGGCGAAGGAGCAGGCGCTCGCGGCGCTCGCGGCGGCGCGGAGGCTCGGCGGCGGGGCGGCCGAGGCGTTCGCGCTGTCGACGCTGGGGCTCGTGGCGCTGATGCGCGCCGACTGGGGCGAGGCGGAGGCGTGGCTCGCGGAGGCGCAGGCGAAGCTGCCCTCGGCGGGCGAGAGCGCCGACGATGTGGAAGAGGTGGCGCGGCTCCACCACAACGCGGGTGTCGTCGCCCTCTACCGCGGCCAGGTGGAGGACGCCGTGCGGACGTTCGAGGCGTCGCTCGCGGTCAAGCGGAGCCTCGGGGACCGAGCCGGTATGCGGTCGTGCCTGATGAACCTGGGGATCGCGCTCGGGAAGGCGTCGCGCTACGAGGAGGCCTTCCGCGCGCTCGACGAGGCGACGCAGCTCGCGCGGTCGCTGGGTCAGGTGGCGGGGCGCGGGTGGTGCCTGTCGGCGCGCGCGGACATCGAGGTGCGCCGCGGCGACGCGCGCGCGGCGGAGCGCTGCATCGAGGAGGCGTGGGCGCTCGCGGCGTCGCTCCCTGCGGCGATCCAGGCCGATCTGGTGATCGCGCGGGCGAACGTGGCGTTGCTCGACGGCGACGGTGCGCGGGCGCTCGCGGCGCTCGCGGGGCTCTCGCAGGGCGTGCGGGCGAGCGACCCGCTGGTGGACGCGCGGGCGCAGGTGGCGGAGGCGCAGGTGTACCTCACGAAGCTGCCGGCGGAGCCCCGGCGGGCGGCGCGGGGGGCGATCCGGGCCGCGCGACGGGCCCGCGCGGCGATGCTCGCGGAGGTGGAAGCGCAGGCGCTCGACGTGGTGCGCTCGGCGCGGCAGGGCGCACGGCGGGCGCCGGCCGCGGCGACGGCGCGGGGCGGCGCGCGCGTGGCGCGGGGCGCACCGGCGGCGGCGCGGGGCGCACCGGCGGCGGCGCAGGGCGCACCGGCGGCGGCGCGGGGCGCACCGGCGGCGGCGCAGGGCGCACCGGCGGCGGCGCAGGGCGCACCGGCGGCGGCGGGCGGCGCGTATGCTGCTGGCGCAGGCATGGCGGCGGCGGGCGGCGCGTATGCTGCTGGCGCAGGCATGGCGGCGGCGGGCGGCGCGTATGCTGGCGCAGGCATGGCGGCGGCGAGCGGAGAGGACGACGCGCTCTGGGCGTGGCTCGCGTCGGTGGCGACCGCGGACGGCGCCGCGGACGCCGCCGTCGCGCTCGCGCGCGCCCTCGTGCAGCAGTCGGGGGCCGAGCGCGCGCTCCTCGCCGTGGTCGACGAGCAGGGGCGGGTGGTCGCGGCCTGGGGCGCCGATCTCGACGGGCTGGAGATCGCCGAGGCGGCCCGGCGCATCGCGCCCGACCTGGCGCAGCTCGCCCTGAGCCAGGCCGCGCCCGTCCACTACCAGCGCGACGTGGAGACGCCGGGCGGCCGCGGCTCGCGGCTCGTGCTGCGCGGCGGCGCGGGCCACGCCTCGATCGACGCGCGCCCGCTCACCCTGGCGGCGAGCGCGGCCGCCCCAGGTCCGGCGCTCCCCGGGCCTCCGCGCGCGCTCATCGTGGTCGAGCACCGATTCCGCCCTGCGTGCTTCGACGCCGTCACGGAGGTGCAGGCCGCTCGCTGGGCGTCGCTCGCCGGGCTCTTCCTGCGGCTCTTCGCCCGCCCCGGCGCGCCGGAAGAGCCCCGCCGCGAAGGCCCGGCGCCTCCCTGCCTCGCCTCGCTCGCAGAGCCCGCGCCCGATCTCCGGCGCGCCGACACGACCGTCGTGCCCGCGGACCAGCCGCGGAGGAGCTTCCCCGACATCCTGGGCCAGAGCGCCGCGCTGGGCCGGGCGCTCGCGCGCCTCGACGCGGCCATCGACAACGATCTGCCCGTGCTCCTCGCGGGCGAGACCGGCACGGGCAAGGAGCTCTTCGCCCGCGCGCTCCACGATCTCGGCCCGCGCCGTTCGCGCGAGCTCGTCGCCATCAACTGCGGCGCCGTGCCCGACACGCTCTTCGAGGCGGAGCTCTTCGGCCACGCGCGGGCCTCGTTCACGGGGGCCGAGCGCGCGCGCCCCGGCCTGCTCGCCCGGGCCGAGGGCGGCACGCTCTTCCTCGACGAGCTGGGGGAGCTGCCGCTCGCGCGGCAGGCAGTGCTGCTGCGGGCGCTGGAGTCGCGGCGCTATCGCCCGGTGGGCAGCGACGACGAGCGGCCGTTCGACGTGCGGATCGTCGCGGCCACGAACCGGGATCTCGCGCAGGCGGTCGCCGAGCGGGCGTTCCGGCAGGACCTGCTCTTCCGGGTGAACGCCATCGAGATCCACCTGCCGCCGCTCCGCGACCGGGAGGGCGACGTGCCGCTGCTGCTCGCCGGGTATCTGGGTCGGACGGGCGCCCCCATCGAGATCGCGCCGTGCGCGCTCGCGGCGCTCGATGCCTACGCGTGGCCCGGCAACGTGCGGGAGCTCGCGCACCTGGTCCAGCGCCTGGCCGCGCTCGGCGTGCGCCGCGTCGAGCTGGAGCACCTCCCGCGGGCGGTGCGAGCGAGCGCGCCGCGAGCGAGCGCGCCGCGAGCGAGCGCGCGCCGGACGCCCGCCGCCGCCGAGCGCCCCGCGTCGCCGGCCCGACCGCTGATGGCCGGACCCGTCCCGCCGCCGGCCGCGGGGAGGGGAAACTCGGGCGAGGCACGCCATGCGCTGGCCGAGGACGATGAGCGCGAGCCGATCCGGCGCGCGCTCGCGGAGACCGGCGGGAACATCAGCCGCGCGGCCGAGCGCCTCGGCATCACGCGCCACGGTCTGAAGAAGCGCATGGTGCGCCTCGGCATGCGCGCCCCCTCCGGATCGCAGAGGAAAGCGGAGTGAAGGCGCTGCCGGCAGAGCGGCGAGCAGACGCAGTATTGGAGGACTCTTTATGAAGGGCAGCGGTTCCGGAGTACTGAACACATCGAGGCTCGAGGAGGAGCACCAGCAAGGCCGCGCGGCGGGAAAAGCGGTCTCTCCGATCTTCCCGCGCCCCTGCCATCGAGGACCGAGCTCTCTCCGTGGATGGAGCGGGCGGTTCGCTCTCGCGCTGCTCGTCGCGGGCTGCTCGCCTGCGGTCGTCGACGACTCGCCGGCGCACCTGCCGGACGGCGGCGGTGGCGCCTCCACCGCGCCGTCCTCGCCCGCCGCGTGCGACGCCTCCGCGGCCGACGGCGTCGCCGTCTTCGACTCGGACGTCGATGCAGGCGACCCGCAGGCGCCCGGGGCTCCCGCCTACGCGATCGACGGCTGCTGGCTCGTCTACGTCGCGGCGCCCGCGGCTGGCGACCGGAGCGGCGATCTGAAGCTGCGCGATCTCGGCACGGGCGAAGAGCTCCTCCTCGCGCCCGCCGCGGAGGAGCCCCGCCGGCCTGCGCTCGCCGGCGACGTCGTGGCCTGGGAGGCGACAGAGAATGGCACACGCGTGGTGCGCGCGCGCTGGGGCGGCGAGGCCGGGACGATCCCCGGCCCGTTCGATCACGCGGGCGAGCCGCGCGTGGAGGGAGACGCGGTGGTGTTGACGGGCTGGCTGACCGCGGACGAGGCGGGCGACACGGACATCTTCCTGTACGAGCCCGGCCAGGCCGAGGCGGTCCGCATCGCGTCCGGCCCGGGGCAGCAGCGTTTTCCGGACATCTCGGCGACGCACGTCGCCTTCGCCGATTTCTCCGAGGATCCCGACGGCCGCTTCGACCAGGACGAGCGCGATCTCGCGGACATCGTGGTCCATGATCGACGCACGGGGCGCGCCTCCCCGCGCTCCCGCGAGGGCAAGCAGGCGTTCCCGATGCTCGGCGCCGGAGAGAGGGTGGCCTATCTCGAATGGGAGTGGCTTCACCCGGAGCCCAAGCTCGAGCACTTCGATCTGGTGATCGGGGACATCGCCGCTCCCGGGAGCGGCGATGTCGTGGCGGCGAGCATCGAGATGGCGGGCGCGCCGTACGTGCTCCCCGCGGTCCGCGGCGAGCTCGTCGAGTGGGTGGAGCGGCCCGAGGGGGGCGAGGCGTCCTTGCGGCGGAGGCCGGCCGATCTCTCGGCGCCCGCGGCCGAGGTGCCCGGCCTCTCGGGGCTCGAGCTGTTCGGGCCGTCGGCCTCGGCGACGATCACGGTGCTCGCGGCGCGCTCGCCGGGCGGCGAGCTGGAGCTCCGCGGTATCGCGCGGTGATCCTCAGGGCCGCCTGCCCGCAGGCTGGCTGCGGCGTGAAGGCGGCCCCTTCGACGACCTGGCTGGCTTGCTCGCCTTGGCCCACCTTCCATCTCCGCGTCATTCCATGCGAATGACGCGTCCTGGATCTGGTGTGGATACGCCCCGGGCTCCCCGGAGGAGGCACGCCGCCATGAGCGCCACGCTCGATTCGCGGCGCGTTCAAAGGACCCTCGACCACCTCGATGGCTTTCCTCATGCCTGCGT
The DNA here is from genome assembly GCF_051530195.1 of Sorangium sp. So ce321. Lineage (NCBI taxonomy): Bacteria > Pseudomonadati > Myxococcota > Polyangiales > Polyangiaceae > Sorangium > Sorangium sp. So ce321. Next base: position 5,293,866 of record NZ_CP150329.1, read on the forward strand.
GCATCAGGGCGCCGAATCACGGCCGACTCGCGGCTGCGTCGTGCGGAGTCTGCGTACAGCGGGAGAGCCATGCTCCGGCAGAAACACGAATGAAAGCAGCCTCGTTCGGTGCGTCGATCCACCGCTCGAGTCCTGCATTGATCCTCGTGTTCGCGCGTCGATTTGCCCGTCGACCAGGGTTTACTTATCGCATTCGAATGCTAGCCTCCATTCATGCGAATCCTTGGCATAAGCGGCGGCCACGAGCCGGACCATCAGGGTTATCCGAGACCAGTGTTCAATGCGGCGACGTCGCACGACGGCGCCGCCGTCCTCCTCGAGGACGGAGAGGTCGTCGTGGCGATCGAGCAAGAGCGGCTGAACCGCCTCAAGCATTCGAACAAGGCACCCTTCCAGGCAGCGCGCTTCTGCCTGGAGAGCCGGGGGCTCCGCGTCGACGAGGTGGACTACATCTGCTTTTACATCAGCGAAGACTGGTGTAACGCCGCGGTGAAGCGCGGGCTCTTCTCCACCGACCCCGAGCTGCGCACGGCGCACGACGTCATGAGGCGCCTCCTGCTCGCCGAGTTCGGCGCCGACGTGGAGCCCGAGCGCATCCAGTTCGTGAAGCACCACACGGCCCACGCGATGAGCGCCCTGATCGGCTCGGGGTACGAGAGCAGCCTCGTCTTGACGCTGGATGGCTGCGGCGACGGCGAGTCGGGCTCCATCTCCGTCGGCTCCGGCGGCGAGCTTCGATCGTTGAGGGACATCGCGGAGCGGGACTCGCTGGGCCATTTCTATGTCCAGGTGATACGGTTCCTCGGGTTCTCGCTGTTCGACGAGTACAAGGTCATGGGGCTCGCCCCGTACGGCGACCCGCGCAGGTACCGGGCGCAGCTCCAGGCGATGTACACGCTGCTCCCGGAGGGCGCGTGGGTCATCGACGTCGACAAGATCGTCGATCTCCACGACGTGATCCGGCCGCGCGCCCCGCGGGAGCCGGTCACGCAGGACCACAAGGACATCGCCGCCTCGCTCCAGGAGGCGCTCGAGACCATCGTCTTCCATTGCCTGCGGCACTTCCAGCGCGAGACCCGACAGGTGAGCCTCTGCTTCGCGGGCGGCGTCGCGCACAACTGCACATTGAACGGGAAGCTCCTCCGCTCCGGGCTGTTCGAGCGGGTGTTCGTCCAGCCAGCCGCGCACGACGCCGGCTGCGCGCTCGGCTCCGCCATGGCCGTGCACATGCGAAAGGCTCCGGCGCGGCGACCGCCCGCGATGAGCCATCTGTACTGGGGAAGGCACATCGGCGAGCGGGCCGAGGTGCGCAGGGCGCTCGACGCGTGGCGCGATTTCATCAGCGTGGAGGAGCTCGCCGACGCGCCGAAGGCCGCCGCCGAGCTGATCGCGGCGGGGAGCGTGATCGGGTGGGCTCAGGGCCGGTCCGAGTTCGGTCCCCGCGCGCTCGGCAACCGCAGCATCGTGGCGGATCCCCGGCCGGCGGCGAACAAGGACATCATCAACGCGATGGTCAAGAAGCGCGAGGAGTTCCGGCCCTTCGCGCCCGCCGTGACCGAGGAGGACGCGCGCGACTACTTCGATCTCGGCGGCGCGGAGACCATGCCCTTCATGGTCTTCACGGTGCCCGTCCACGAGCACAAGCGACAGCAGCTCGGCGCCATCACCCACGTGGACGGGACCGCGCGGGTCCAGACGGTCTCCAGGCGCACCAATCCGCGCTTCTGGCAGCTCATCCGGGCCTTCGGCGACATCACCGGCGTACCGGTGGTGCTCAACACCTCCTTCAACAACAACGCCGAGCCGATCGTCGACTCGGTCGACGACTGCGTGACCTGCTTTCTGACGACGCGGCTCGACAAGCTCGTCGTCGGCGACCACCTCGTCCACAAGAAGCCTGCGCCGCCGTCGGCCTACGCGGAGCTCGTCCCGTCGTTTCCGACCTTCTTGAAGCTGCGCTCGCTGCGAGGCCCCACGCCGGGCGGCTACGAGGTCGAGCGCGCGATCGTCACGACCTACAACGACGCGAAGCACCCTGTCTCTGCCGAGACGTTCGAGGTCCTGTGGCGGGCCGACGGCCGGAAGCGGCTCCGCGAGCTGCTCGACGACGTGATGGACCGGGAGGCGGTGATCGCCGAGCTGATCGAGCTCTGGTCGCAGCGCCTGGTGCGCCTCTTGCCCGCTACCGGCCATTGACGGCGGATGAGCGGGGGAGCCGCCGAGCACCCGGAGGCCGGCGCTCCCCCGCATTCTACCGGTACCCGGCCATGGTGATGATCACGTCCTCGGGGCAGATCTGATCGGTCTCCACCTCGAACCCTTGATCGCGCAGCATCCGCCGGACGCGCTCGCCTCTCCCGTCGAAGTCGTGCAGCTCGAGGACGACGGCCCGGATCCTGCCCCAGTCGCCGGGGCGAATGCCCTCCAGCACGTCGATCTCGGCCTTCTCGGCGTCGATCTTGAGCAAGTCGATGTGCCCGAGCTGCTCCCGTTCGATGAGCTCGGACAGCGTCGTGAGCTCGCATTGCACGCGCCTCATGCCACGCCTCATCCACCACGCGTGACAGTCGATGAGCAGCGAGTTCACCGCGCGCGGGAGGTGCCTCATATAGGCCGGCAGATCCGCGTGGTGCTTCTCTCGGATCCGTTCGTCGTAGATGGCCGCGAGCGTGGCCTGCTTGTCGTCGCTCGCCATCATGTCGTACATGCTCGAGATGGCGCTCTGGCGCGGAGCGTAGTGGAAGGTCGCGGTGCCCGCGGCGCGACCGAGGCCCGCGCGGTGCAGGCGCGCGCGCTCCGATCCGGGCGACCCCAGGTTCATCCGGAGGAGCTCGAAGGTCTCGGGGATCGGCTCGAAACAGTGGATCCGCGCTCGTCCGCCGGTGCGCTTCAGCACCTCGAGCGCGAAGAGGCCGATGTTCGCGCCGACGTCGATCACCGTCACCTCTCCGCCGGCCAGGAGGCTCTGCACGCGAGGCCTGAAGTAGCCCTGCACCTGGAGATGCAGGGTCCTCGCCATGTCGGGGACGCGATCGTGAACGACCCTCTGGTCAGGCAGCTGGATTGCGAACGTCTTCATGTTGGCTCATCCCAAGGTGTTGTGTCCGTCCCTCGCGCCGCCGCGCGCGCGCGGGCGCGGGCTCCGCTCACCGGCACGCGCGCGCGATCGCCCGCAGATCGTCGATGACGTCGCCGGCGACCCGCTGCGCGGTCGCTGGCGCATGCACGTTTGCGCTGTAGCGCCACCGGAACGTCAGGGCCTCTCCGCGGACCAGGACGTGGCACTCGAACAGGTTGAACCGCAGGTTCGTCGCCGCCTCGTCATACCCGGTGGACTCATTCGCCACCCGCAAGATCGATCCCTGTGCAGGCGGCTCGACGCGCCCCTGGTAGTTGAACAGGATCCCCGGTCGCTTCCGGAGCCGCCCGAGCTCCGCGCTGAGCCGGGCGTCGCCGCCGAGGTACTTGATGAGGTTGTAGCCATGGCCCCCGTTCGGGATGCGATCGATCTGCCGGCTCACGTCGAGCAGCGCCGCGAGGGGCTCTTCCTGGCTCGGGCGCCGGAGCACGAGCACCCGCTCGGCGCTCAGCCAGCCCACCGAGCGCGACGCGTCGAGCTCGGCGCGGTGGGGCATCAGATCACGCCCCGAGTTCAGGACCATGATGTCCTGAAGGGAGCGGCCCGTCCACGCGGTCACGCCGCGGAGGACCGCGGCGATGAGCGCGTTCTCCGTGCTCACCCCGAAGCGCGCCGGCAGGTCCCGCAAGAGGACCTGGGACTCCTGCTCGGGGAGCGACGCCCAGTGATCGCGGACCGACTCCACGGTATAGAGATGGCGGGTCGCCGGGTGGTCCGCCGGGAGGAGGTCGATCTCGTCCCAGGGCAGCGAGAGCCAGTAGGCGCGCTCGTTCGGCAGGATCTCGTCGTGCACCCACCGCTCGAGCGCGCGCGTCCAGCGGCCGGGCGAGGCGCCCCTGGGCGGCAGGCGGGGCGCGGCCGTCGTCGCGAGCTGATCGTAGATGGATTGCAGGTCGAGCGCGGCGATCATCATCGATAGCCAGTCGACCACGAGGTGGTGCGCGTTGAGCCATAACCGGCCTCGCCCCTGCTCGTCCCACCGGAAAAACACGATCCGGAACAGCCGCCCTCGCTCGAGCGCGTATTCATCCTGCATGCGATCGCAATGCCGCTCGAGCTCGGCACCGCGCTGCTCCTCCGGGACCCTCGACAGATCCACGCAGGCGAACGGCGCCTCGGTCCAGGGCTCGTCGATCACCTGGCGAGAGCCGCCCGGAGCGGGCTCGAAGCGCGCGCGGAGCGCCTCATGGCGGTTCACGAGGAGCAGCGAAGCGCGCGCGAGCCTGTCGAGATCGAGCGGCGCCACGGCCTCGAGCAGCAGATTCACGTTCCAGCGCGCCGGGCGGGTGCGCTCGCGGGCCTGCTCCAGGTACCAGCGCTGGAGGGCGGTGAGCGGTTGCTCCCCGATCTCTCGCTCGACGTCCCCCTCCGCGCGGTCCAGGGAGGCGCGAGCGGTCACCAGGCGCGCGATCGTCTGGTGCTGGAAGAGCTGCCTCGGCGTGATGTCGAGCCCCGCCTCCCGCGCCCGCTCCACCAGCGCAATGCCAAGGAGCGAATCCCCTCCGAGCGCGAAGAAATTGTCGTCCACGCCCACCCGATCCAGCTTGAGGACGCCGGACCAGAGCGCGGCCATCCGGCGCTCTGCCTCCGACGAAGGCGCCCGGTAGGCCGCGCTCGCCCCATGGCGGTGCTGGAGAGCAAGATCGAGGACCGCTCTCCGATCGACCTTGCCGTTGGCCGTCAGCGGCATGCGCTCCAGCGCGACCCACGCGCCGGGCACCATGGTCCGCGGCAGCCTCGCGGCGACGACCTCCTCCAGGACGCGAGGCTCGAGCGCGGCGCCCCGCTCGGCCACGTAACAGGCGACGAGGCGCCTGGTCCCGCTCGGGGTCGACTCCACGCACACCACCGCTTGCCTGACCTCGGGGTGCTGCGCCAGCGCGGCTTCGATCTCCCCGAGCTCGATGCGGTTTCCCTGGAGCTTGACCTGGAAGTCCTCCCGTCCGATGAGCTCGATGTTCCCATCCGGGAGGAATCGCCCGAGATCGCCGGTCCAGTAGAGCCGCTCGCCCGTCTCCGGATGCTCGAGGAAGCGCTCCGCTGTCTGCGCAGGATCTCGATAGTAGCCGCGGGCGAGGCAGATCCCACCGACGTACATGCGGCCGACGACCCAGTCGGGACACGGCTGCATGCGCTCGTCGAGCACGTGGACACGCTGGTTCCGGAGGGGCTTGCCGTAAGGGATGCTCTTCCAGGTCGGATCCACCTCTCCGATGGGATAGAAGATCGACCAGACCGAGGTCTCCGTCGGGCCCCCCGCGCCGATGACCCGCGCCCCCGGGCAAGCGCGGCGGATCTGATCGGGCAGGGACACGGGGATCCAGTCGCCGCTCAGGATGACCCAGCGCAGCGAGGGACACGCCCGAGGACCGCCGCCGAGGTGCTCGATGAACATCTGCATCAGCGCGGGCACCGAGTTCCACACCGTGATCTGGTGGGTCTCGACGAGGTGCCGCCAGTGCGCCGGATCCAGCGCGCCCTCGGGTGAGGGGATGACCAGGGCGCCTCCCGCGCCGAGCAGCCCGAACACGTCGTACACGGAGAGATCGAAGTGAACGGCCGAGAGCGCGAGGGCGCGATCCGACGGGGAGACCTGGAAGCGTTCGTTGATCTCGAGGATCGTGTTCAGCGGGCCGCGGTGGTCGAGCGCCACGCCCTTTGGCTTCCCCGTCGAGCCCGACGTGAACAGCACGTAGGCGAGGTCGCCCGGCCCCTGGACCGCCGCGACAGGGCTGTCGTCCTCCGACGCGAGCGCGCTGTCGTCGTCGACCGCGATCAGGCGCACGGCCTCGGGCCAGGCCAGCGAGGAGGCCAGGCGCTCCTGCGTGAGGACGAGCTCCACCTGCCCCTGATCCAGGGTCGCGCGGATGCGCTCGATGGGCCACTCCGGATCGACGGGCAGGTACGCCGCCCCCGATTTGAGGGCCGCCAGGATCGCAACGATCTGCGCCCATCCCTTCGCCGCGGCCACCGCGACGAGCGCGTTCGGTCGGGCTCCGAGCGCGCGAAGGCGCCGGGCGAGCGCGCTGCTCTGCCGATCGAGCTCCCCGTAGGTCAGCGTCCTCTCGGGGCTGATGACCGCCGGCGCGGAGGGCCGCAGCGCCGCTTGCCGCATGAACCCGCTGTGCAGGAGGTCGCTCGAGACCTCACGCGTGGTGTCGTTGACGCTGGCGCGGACAGCGCGCTGCCGCTCCGGGAGCTCGATGGTCGCCGCCCTGGTCCAGGACGCGTCGTCCCGGGAGAGGCGGCTCAGGAGCGCCTCGTACGCCTCCAGGAGATCCGCGGCGAGGCCTTCAGGAAACAGCTCGTCGGCGGCGCTGGCGCTCAGCGCGAAGCCCCCCTCGTCCTGCCGGATCTCGTGCTCGATGCAGGAAGCCGGCGTGCCCTGTCCACCTCGCTCGGACCGGAAGGGCGCGGCGACGTGCAGCCTGACGGCGGTCGCGCCGGGGTGACGCACGCCTCCGTCCGGCGCTCGCGTCCCGGGCGCGACGAGCGCGATGGCCTCGTCGAGGGACCGGGCGAGATCGACGAGCGGCGTCTCGCCACCGCGGCTCACCTCGATCCGGCCGCTCCCCGTGCCGAGGGAGACGGACAGCACGCCGCTCGGCGGCTCGCCCGACGCGTCGACCACGACGACCAGCGGCGACGTGCTCCACGCGGCGACAGCCTGCGCGAAGGCGGCGACGACGGCTGCCCCCGGGCTCACGCCGAGGAGCGCCGCGCGCGCCTCGAGCCCGCGGATGAGCCCGGCGTCGACGAGCCGGGTGCGGCGGACGAGCCGAGGAGGCTCCCCCGCAGGGGCGCTCCGCACGAACGGGAGCGCGGGCGCCGAGAGCGCCCGGCGCGCAGCCGCTGCCGTCGCAGGTCCGAGCGCGTCGCGGGGGAGGAGCGCCGAGACCCTCCTGTCGGGCTCACGCGCCGCTTCGGCGAGGAGGCGCTGGAGGAGCTCGGCGTGGCGCGCGATCGTCGCCTCGCAGAACAGCGCCGTGTCGTACTCGATATGACCGCTCAGGGTCGCTCCGTCGTGCTGCATCGACAGGGTGATGTCGTACTGCGACGTCCCTGGATCGAGGTCGATGGGCGTCACCCGCGCCCGCCCCAGCGCGATCGGCGCGGGCACCTTGGGCTGGAAGGCGAACATCACCTGGAACAGCGGGGTCCGGCCGAGGTCTCGCTCCGGTCGAACGGCGTTGACGAGCCGCTCGAAGGGGATGTCCGCGTGCGCGAACACGCGCACCGCCGTGCTGCGCACCCGCGCGAGGAGCGCGCTGAAGGGCGGATCGTCCCCGAGATCGCCGCGGAACACGAGGGTGTTCACGAAGCACCCGATGACGCCCTCGAGCTCGGGGTGATCGCGCCCCGCGATCGGCGTCCCGACGAGGAGGTCCGCCTGCCCGCTGAGCCGATGGAGCAGCGCGAGGAACCCGCCCATCAGGACCATGAACGGCGTCACGCCGCGCTCGCGGCCGAGGCCCTCGACGGCCTCCGTCAGCGCTCGCGAGAAGCGGAAGTGGTGCCGCGCCCCCTGATACCGCTTCTCCACGGGACGAGGGTGATCCATCGGGAGATCGAGGGTTTGACTGGCGCCCGCGAGCTCGGCCTTCCAGAACGCGATCTCCTCGCTCCGCGCCGCCTCGTCCCAGCGCCGCCGCTCGTGGACCGCATGGTCGCCGTGCTGGACCGGGAGCGCTCCCCAGCGCGGGCGCTCGCCCGTCGAGAGCGCTTCATAGGCGGCGGCGAGCTCGCGCACGAAGATCTCGTGCGACCAGCCGTCCGTCACGATGTGGTGCATCGCGAACGCGAACAGGTACCGCTCGTCGTCGAGCTGCGCGAGCTCGGCCCGCACCAGGGGGCCTCTGGCGAGGTCGAACGGGCGCGCGGCCATCCGCCGGAGCCGCGCGAGCGCCGTCGCCTCGCGCGCGTCCGGAGCGAGCGCCGGGCGCCGGTGATCGATCTCCTCGAAGTCGAGCTGCGCTGACGGCTGAACGATCTGGACGGGAGCCCCGTCCACGACGCGGAACACGGTGCGGAGGGCCTCGTGCCGCTCGATGACGGCATGAAGCGCGCGCTCGAGGGAGCGCACGCACAGAGGCCCCGCGATCTCGGCCGCGCCACCGACGTTGTAGGCCCCTGTCCCGGGCGCCAGCCGGTCCAGGAACCAGAGCCGCGTCTGCGCGTACGACAGCGGGATCACCCCGCCCGGGTCGCGGGGGCGCAGCGCCGGACGCGTCGAGGGACGCGCGATCTGCTCGATCCGCTGAGCCAGGTCGGCGAGCGCCGGCGCGTCGAACAGCCACCGGAGCGGCACCTCGACGCCCGCTCGCTCGCGGATGCGGGAGACGACGCGCATCGCGAGCAGCGAGTGGCCCCCGAGCTCGAAGAAATGGTCGGTCCTGCCCGGCGCGCGCCCGAGGAGCTCTTCCCACACGGCGGCCACGAGCCGCTCCGTTTCGGTCGCCGGCAGCTGCCGATCTCGCGCCGGCGCGCGCTCCAGCGCGTCCGGGCTCGGGAGCGCCTTGCGGTCGATCTTGCCGTTCGGTGTCTGCGGCAGCCGGGGCAGCTCGACGAAGCGCGCCGGGAGCATGGCTTCGGGCAAGAAAGCGCGCGCGTGCGCCCTGAGCGCGTCGGGGCTCACCGGCTCCGCCGCGGGCACGTAATAGGCCACGAGCACCGATTCGCCCACCGGGTCCCGGTGCGCCGCGCAGACGCACTCCCGGACGCCGGGGTGGCGCGCCACGGTCGCCTCGATCTCGCCGAGCTCGACGCGGAAGCCGCGGATCTTCACCTGATGATCGAGCCGGCCGAGGAACTCGATCTGCCCGTCCTGCGTGATGCGCGCCAGGTCGCCGGTCCGGTACATCCGCGCGCCCGGCGCCGTCGAGAGCGGGTCTTCGACGAACCGTTCCCGGGTCAGGTCGGGCCGGCCATGATAGCCACGGGCCAGGCCCGCTCCGCCGATGTACAGCTCCCCGGCCACGCCGATCGGGAGCGGCTCGCGCCGCTCATCCAGGATGTAGATGCGCGTGTTGGCGATCGGGGATCCCAGGGTGATCCTGTCCGGATCGTCGACGCGCGCCGCGGCGGACCACACGGTCGTCTCCGTCGGGCCATACAGGTTCCAGAGGCAACCCGCGCGCGCGCCGAGCTCCCGGGCGAGGTCCGGCGGGAGCGCCTCCCCGCCGGACAGCGCGCGGAGGTGCGGGCTGCCGGTCCACCCCGCCGCGAGCAGGAGACGCCAGGTGCTCGGCGTCGCCTGCATGACCGTCGCTCCCGAGCTCTCCAGCGCTCGCAGGAGCGCGACGCCGTCCCGCGCCTCGGCGGCGGACACGAGGACCGTCCTTCCGCCGACGCTCAGCGGCAGAAACAGCTCCAGGACGAAGATATCGAACGACGCCGTGGTCACCGACAGCATCACGTCGCCGGCGTCGAGACCGGGCTTGTCCCGCATCGCCTCGAGGAAGTTCACGACGCTGCGGTGCTCGACCTGTACGCCCTTGGGGTGTCCGGTCGAGCCCGACGTATAGATGATGTAGGCGAGATCCCGGCTGCAGGGCGGAGCCACGAGCGGCGCCTCGGCCAAGGCGGCCTCCGCGGTGAGGTCCTCGAAGAACACCGTCCGCTGCGGCTCGCCGGCGAGCGAGAGCCGCAGCGCGCGCTGCGTGAGCAGGACGGCGGCCCCGAGATCGCGCAGGATATAGCCGATGCGCTCGCCCGGCAGCGCGGGATCCAGGGGCACGTAGGCGCCGCCCGATCTCAGGATCGCGAGCAGCCCGATGACGAGATCGAGCGATCGCTCCATGCAGATCGCCACCGGGACGTCCGGGCCGACGCCCATCGCGCGCAGCCGGCGCGCGAGACGGGCGGAGGCGCGGTCGAGCTCTCCGTACGTGATCTCTCCGTCACCGAACGCGAGCGCGACGCGCTCCGGATGGCGCTGCGCCTGCCGCTTGAAGAGCTCGTGCACGCAGACATCCTCGGAAAACGGTCGCTCCGTCCGGTTCCACTGGTCGAGGAGCAGCGCGTCGTCCTCGTGCACGACCGGCAGGTCGAGCACGCGCGTGTCGGGGCGCGTGGCCGCCGCGCGCAGGAGCGCCTCGTAGCTCCTGAGCATCCGGTCCACCGTCTCGCGGCGGAACAGATCGGTGTCGTACTCCAGATCGAGCCGGATGCCCTGCGGGCGGTCCCAGGCCTCGACGGTCCAGTCGTACTTCGACGTCATCACCGGCACCTCGACCGGCTCGAGCGCGAGCCCCGTGAAGGCCGGCAGATCGGCCGCCGCGTTCTGCAGGATGAACAGGGTCTGGAACAGCGCCGCGTGGGACGTGCTCCTCTCGGGTTGCAGCGCCTCGACGAGCAGCTCGAACGGCAGCTCGTCGTGCGCGAAGGCGTCGAGCACGTCGCGCTTCGTCCGGCGGAGGAGCTCGACGAAGCCGGGGTTGTCCGAGAGGTCGGCGCGAAGCGCGAGGTTGTTGACGAACATCCCGGCGAGCGGCTCGATCTCTCGCCGCGTCCGCCCGGCGACGGGCGACCCGACCACGACATCGAGCTTCTGCGTGACGCGACAGAGGAGGATCTGGTACGCGGCGAGGAGCGTCATGAAGAGGGTGACGCCCTCCCGCTGGCATAGCGCCTTCACCGCCGCGGAGAGCCGGGGTGACAGCGTGAGCGACGCCTTCGCGCCCCGGTGCGCCTGCGAGGCCGGGCGCGGCCGGTCCAGCGGCAGCTCGAGGAGCGCCGGCGCGCCGCGCAGCCGCTCCTTCCAGAACGCGAGCTCTCGCTGGAGGCGCTCCTGGCTCCACTGGCCTCGCTGCCAGACGGCGTGATCGCCATACCGGACGGGCAGCTCGGGCAGCCGCGGGGCGCGCCCCGCGACCAGCTCGTTGTAGAGCGTGGCGAGGTCCCGGAGCAGCACGCCCCAGGTCCAGTGATCGCTGGCGATATGATGCGTCGCCATGAGCAGGACGTGCTCCTGCGCGGTCAGGCGAAAGAGGGCTGCCCGGAGGAGGTCGCCCCGCTCCAGCGCGAAGGGCGCATGGGCGATCTCCGCGCATCGGAGGACGAGCTCGCGCTCGCGGGCCGCCGGCGCCATCGTGGAGAGGTCCGTGACCGCCACGGCGACGCCGGACGCTGGCAGCACCTCCTGATAGGCGTCCTCGGCGTCCTCGCCGAAGCGCGTCCGCAAGATCTCGTGCCGCTCCGCGAGGAGCGAGATCGCCCGCTCGAGCGCCGCCACGTCGAGCGAGCCCCGGAGGCGCGCCGCCCCATGGAGGTTGTACGCAGGGCTGTCGGGCTCGTACCGGTACAGGAACCAGAGCCGCTGCTGCGCGAACGCCAGGGGGAACCTCGACCGCGTCCCGGTCCGCTGCGGCCCCGCCGCCGCTCCGCCGCCGGACGGACCTCGTCCCTTCAGCTTCGCGACGAGCGCCTTGAGCTCCTCGGACGACAGGCCTTTGATCCGCTGCTGCAGCTCGCTCAACTTGACGTTCCTCTCCCGGTTCCGGTGCGTTCGTGGCTCAGGACGGCTCGCCGGGCGCGGCGGCGTCCGTCATCGCCTCGAGCACCGCGAGGCGCTCGGCGAGAGCGCTCGTGATCTTCTCGGCGAGCCCTGCGACGGTCGCCCCCTCGAACATGTCCTGTTTCGGTAGATCGACGTCGAACGCCTCCTTGACCCGCGAGAGGACCTGGATCGCCAGGAGCGAGTGGCCGCCGAGGCTGAAGAACTCGTCGTGGACGCCGATCGGCCGCCGGCCGAGCAGCTCCTCCCACTGCGAGCACAGCACGCGCTCTATCTCGTCGCGAGGCCGCTCGTCGTCGCCGAGGGTCCGCCGCGGACCTCTGGAGGGCTCCAGCCGGGCGCGGCGCTGCTGCTCGGCGAGGGCAGGGAAGTCGCGCGGCGAGACCACGATCTGCTCGGGCCCGGTGAGCGCGAGGATCTGCTCGATGGCCCTCATCCCGTCTTCCGGGGCGATGCCGCGCGACGTCCTCTGCGCCGGCGCGGAGAGGGCGGCTCCGGCGCCGCCGTGGACGCGCTGGAGGACGAAGCGGGTCACGTCGGCGATGACCCGCTCCTGCTCGTCGAGCAGGGTCACGTCCGCGGAGAGCACACGGCCAGGCTCGGTCTCCTCCCGGCGCAGACGAACATGGCTGAACAGCCTCGATGGAGTGGGCGCCAGGCAAACCACGCGGCCATACCCCGCGGGGAGATAGATCCCTCGAGGATCGAGCACGGCGGTCAGCGAGGTGGCCACGTCGAGCAGCGCTGGATGCAGACCGTACACGGACAGGTCCGCCGCGAACTCCGGGCGAAGACGGATGTCGGCGAGGACCTCGTCCTCCCCGACATGGAGAGACTCGATGCAGTCCCAGCGAGGTCCCCACCGCAGCAAGCGGCTCGCGTCGACGGCCTCGAAGAGCTGCCGGGCGGCTGCCGGGCGGCAGCGCCGCCGGATCGACTCGACCGGCGCGCGCCCGCGCGCCTCGCCGAGGGCAGGCGTCCAGTAGCCTGAGGCGAGCCGCTCCCTGGCCCCGGTGGGGCCCGGAGCGAAGATCGAGAATTCGGTCCGCGTCCCGCTCCGCTCGGTCGCGAGACAGACGTCCTGCGGCGCCCCGTCCTCCACGCGGCAGGGCGCGTGGAAGCGGACCTCATGCAGCTCCACGGCGTCCATCCCCGAGAGCGTGGCCGCGGCCCGCGCCATCTCGAGCAGGGTCGTGCCGGAGACGAGCCCGGCGTGCTGCGTCCGGTGCTCCACGACAGGCCAGTCGCGCGCCAGGCTGAGCCGCTTGTGGAATGCCCGCGGCCCGAGCGCACCGCCTTCGACCCGGTCGATCAGCGGGTGTGGCCCCCGCGGGTTCGACCTCGGCCCGGGCGGCAACGGCGCCCGCCGGGTGACTCCGGCCCGCGCCGCCATGCCGATCTGCTCCCAGGCGTCCCACGCGATGGCGAAGCTCGGGTTGCCTGTCGTGCTCTGGTACGCCCCGGCGAAGGCGTCGAGGTACGCGTTCGCGGCGGCGTAGTCCGCCTGGCCGATCGCCCCGAGATGGGAGAACGTCGACGAGAACAGCACCAGGAAGGGCTGCTCCTGCTCCTGCGCGAGCTGGTCGGCGAGGTTCCGTGTCCCGGTGGTCTTCGGCGACAGCACCTGGCAGATCTCCTCGTTCGTCCGCGCCTCTAGCGGGCCGGCGCCCGGAACCCCGGCGCCGTGGAAGACCCCGTCGATGCGCCCGAAGCGGGCCCTCGCCTCGGCGAACACGCGCGCCACGTCCCGCGGCTCGGCCACGTCCCCGGTGGCGACGACGAGCTCTGTCCCCTGCGCCTCCATCCGCTCCAGCGCCTCGAGGATCTCGGCGGTCGCGGCCAGCGCCTCGTCGCGCTCCCTGTAGCTCGACCACTCCGATCGTGGCGGGAGCGGCGTCCTCCCCATCAGCACGAGCTTCGCCGACCAGGTGCGCGCGAGGTGCTCGGCGAGACGCGGCCCGATCCCACCGAAGGCGCCCGTGATCAGGTAGACGCCCCCTCGCCGCAAGCGCGACGCCTCCGGGGCTGGCGATGACGGGGGGATCGCCTGGAACGCCGGGACCCAGCGCTGCTGTGCGCGCAGGAGCACGAGGTCGTGCTCCGGCTCGCCCGCGAGCTCCCGGAAGAGGGACCGCGCCCACGGCGCGCCCGTCTCCCCGTCCCGCGGCAGGATCACGTCGACGACGCGACAGCGGACGCCGGCGAGCTCGTTGCCCAGGCTGCGGCAAAGGCCGATGAGCGCGGCATGGTCCGGCGAAGGGGTCGTCTCGCCGGCGATCGCGTGGGCTCCACGGGTCACGACCGCGAGCTCGATCTCGGCCCTCGGCGGCGCGGCGCCGAGGCTACGCGAGACGGCGCACACGCTGAGCAAGCCCCGTCGCAGGAGCTCTTCAGCGCTCTTGCCCGGCCCCCCCAGCGCGCTCCACAGGTGGACGATGCGCCGGGGGAAGAGGCCTTGTCCGTCGAGGGTCGAGAGCAGCGCCCGGAAATCCTCCTCGCTGTCAGGGCGCAGGACGAACGCGAAGGTGCCCGACGCAGCGAACGCCGGCCCGGGGCGGGCCGTGATCAAGCGAGCGCCCGAGCCGCGGACGTGCGCTTCCAGCGCGCCCGCGCTCTCGCCTGCGTCGGTGAGGAGCAGCCACGGCGCCTCGTCCGCTGGCCGGGACACCGGGGCGGCTTCGTGGAGACGAGACCAGCGGAGCCGGAACAGCCGCGCACCTCCGGCGTCCTCCGCGCCCTCGGGAGCCGTCGTCTGCGCCGTGCTCATGGACGGCTCCGCTGGGCCGTCCTCGACCGCGTGGCGCCTCCGCTCGAAGGGGTAGGTGGGCAAGGGGACCCGGCGCGCCCGCGCGTCCGGGGATACCGCTTGCCAGCGCAGGTCGGCGCCGCGCGCCCACAGCTCGCCGGCCGCTTCGAGCAGCACGCGCCGGCCGTTCCCGGCGTCGCCAGGCCCGGGGAGCAGCGGGATAGCTGCGCTCTCCGCGTTCCCCCCGAGCTGCGCGCGCACGAGCGAGCACAGCGTCGAGCCCGGCCCGACCTCCACGAAGAGATGCGGTCCCGCGCCCTCGAGCACCTCTTTGACGCCGTCCCCGAAGCGGACAGCGCGCCGCAGGTGGTCAGCCCAGTACTGGGCGCTTCGCGCCATCGCGCCCGTCATCCACCCGCCGGTGACGTTGGAGAGGAGGGGTATCCGGGGCTCGCGCAGCGTGATCCCCGCCATGGCCCTGCGGAACTCGTCCAGGATCGGCTCGGTCGCGGCGGAGTGGAAGGCGTGGGAGGTCTGGAGCCGGCGTCCCTTGATCCCGCGCGCGCCGAGCTGTGCCTCGTACCTCGCGACGGCCGCCTCGGCGCCGGAGACGACGCACAGCTCGGGCGCGTTCACCGCGGCGAGCGACAGCTCCGCCGGCAGGCTCTCGAGCACCGCCCCCTCGGACAGCGGCACCGCGATCATCGCCCCGCGCGGCAGCGACTGCATCAACCGCGCGCGCACCGCGACCGCCCGGAGCCCGTCCTCGAGCGAGAGCACCCCCGCGACGCAGGCCGCGACGAGCTCGCCGACGCTGTGCCCGAGGAGCGCCTCGGGGCGCGCTCCCCACGATTCGAGCAGCCGCGCCGCGGCGTACTCGACGACGAACAACGCCGGCTGAGCGACCTCCGTCTCCCGGAGCTCGTCGGCCGGGCCGTCGAACAGCAGCGCTCGCAGGTCGCGGCCGAGGAGCGGCCGGAGCGTCTCGGCGCACGCATCCACGGTCTCCCGGACGACGGCGTGCTCCTCGTACAGCGACCGGCCCATTCCGGGGTGCTGGCTCCCCTGTCCGGTGAACAGCATCACCACGCCCGCGGCGCCCCTCTGCGCCCCTCGCCCCGGCCCGGGCTTGCGCAGCCGCGCGACCGCGTCGGGTGACGAGGAAGCGACGACGAAATCGCGGTGCCAGAACCTCCGCCTCCCCTCGAGCAGCGTGAACGCCGCGTCGCGCAAGGAGAGCTCCGGGCGCCCCTCGAGGTGCTCCGCGAGGCGCGATCGCACCTGCGCCAGGGCCGCCTCGCTCCGGGCCGACAGCACCAGGAGCTCGCTCTCTCCCGCGGGGGTCGGCTGGTAGGCAGGAGCTTCCTGGAGGACCGCGTGCACGTTCGCCCCGCCGATGCCGAACGAGCTCACGCCGGCTCGCCGAGGGCCGTTGTTCCTCGGCCAGGCGCGGAGCTCCGCGTTCACGTGGAAAGGGGAGCTGTCGAGATCGATCTCCGCGTTGGGCCGCTGGTAGTGGAGCGTGGCCGGGATCTGCGCGTGCCGGAGCGCCAGCACCGTCTTGATGAGCCCGACGATGCCGGCCGCCGTGTTCGAGTGGCCCACGTTCCCTTTCACCGAGCCGAGGGCGCAACGGCGGAGCGGGCCGGGCGCGCGCCGGAAGGCTTGTTCCAGGGCGCGGACCTCGATGGGGTCGCCCAGCGATGTGCCGGTCCCGTGCGCCTCGACGTAGTCGATGGTGTCCGGCCGGACGCCGGCCACCTCGTGCGCCATCACGATCACCGAGGCCTGCCCGTCGACGCTCGGGGCGGTGTACCCGACCTTGGCGGAACCGTCGTTGTTCGTCGCGGAGCCGAGGATTAGCGCGTGGATGAAGTCGCCCTGCTCGATCGCGTCCTCGAGCCGCTTGAGCACGACGACCCCGACCGCGTCGCCGAACACCGTGCCCGCGGCGTCGGCGTCGAAGGGACGGCAGTGGCCGTCGGGAGAGCACGGCCCGCCCTTCTCGTAGAAGTACCCGCGCCGCTCCGGGAACATCACCGATGCCGCGCCCGCGATCGCCATGTCGCACTCGACGGCGCGCAGGCTCTGGCAGGCCTGATGGACCGCCGCGAGCCCGGTTGAACAGGCCGTCTGGACGCTGATGCTAGGGCCCTTGAGGTTGAGCTTGTACGCGACGCGCGTCGCCAGATAGTCCTTGTCGCTCGCGATGAGGAGCTGAATCGCCTCGGATGACTCGAACTTCTGGAGCAGCGCGCGGTGGTGCGAATGGAGATACGAGTTCATCATGGCGCCTGCGAAGACGCCGATCCAGCCAGGGTACCGCTCGGCGTCGTGGCCTGCGTCCTCGAGCGCCTCGTACGCGCACTCGAGGAACAGCCGCTGCTGCGGGTCGATCCACTGCGCCTCCCGCTCGCTGTATCCGAAGAAGTCGGCGTCGAACCACTCCGGCCTGTCGAGGCAAGGTCGTGCCTTGACGTAGCCCGGATCCCTCACCCGGGCGGGAGGGACCCCGGCGGCGAGCAGCTCCTCTTCCGTGAAGCGGGTGATGGACTCCCTGCCGTCGCGCAGGTTCCTCCAGAACGCCTCCGGATCGTTCGCCTGCGGGAATCGCCCGCTCAGCCCGATGATCGCGATGGCGTCGCGCAGATCTCCGAGGTCCTGCATCGTTCAATCCTCCGGCTTGCCCCGGGGCGAGGCCTGCTCCGGCGCGAGCGCGCGCCGCTCCAGACCTCGCTCGCGCTGCCGCCGGGCGCGCGCGGTGATGGCGTTGAACCGACCGCTCTCCGCCGCGCCCGGCGCTGCCTCGCCCTCCGCGGCCTCCTCGCCTTTCGCCGAGGGGGGCGCGTTCACCCCGAGGGGCCTCAGGTAGGCCGCCTGCTGGGACACCGTCGGGTGCTCGAACAGGTTGATCAACGACACATCCTTTCCCAGGCGCTCGCGGATGTGCCGCGCCATGCTGACGAGCAGGAGCGAGTCGCCCCCGAGATCGAAGAAGTTGTCGTCGTGACCGACGTGCGGGCGTCTCAGCACCTCGGCCCAGATGCGGGCGATGGCGCTCTCCAGCCCATCTCCCGCGACGGCGGCGGCCCTCGCCTGATCCAGCGCCGCGCGCGGCGTTCGCCCCGGGATCGAGCGCCGCGCCGGCGGCTCCTGGCCAGGATGCTCGTCGGCTTCCCCCCTGGCCGGGAGCTCCGCGGCGAGCCCCGTCCTGGCCTGCTCCGCGCGCGGCGGCACGTCCTCCAGGACCGACCGCCGCGCGCCCTCCGCCGAGCCAGGGAGCCTGTCGACGACCACCACGCTGACGGGCTGCTCCGTCCAGCGCTCCGCGATGTACGACGAGAGCGCTCGCGCGAGCCGATCGCGCAGCCGCTCCGGCCTCGCCGGGGCGGAGCCCTGCGGCGACGCGGCGCGGGTCGCGGCGTCGACCATGGCCCCCAGCGCCGCCGACTCGCGGGCCAGCGCCTCGACGGTGGTGTCCGAGACCGAGATGGCCCCCCCGACGAGGCCGTGGAGGTATTCGTACCGCGGGCCGACCTGGAAGAGGTGGGCGACCTGCGCGAAGTCGAATCCGCCCGTCTGACAGAGACCGATCTGGTGGTCCGGCGCCGTCGACTCGAGCAGATGGGCGATGATGCCGGCCTCCATGAGGCACAGATCCCGCGCCCGGCTGCCGTACACCGGCTCGATGGCGCCGAGGTCCGCCACGAGATACACGCTGAAGGCCGAGCTGTCGAAGGCTTGCCCGTTGGGGCCCCCGTGGACCGAGCGATCGATGTGCGCGCCGAGCTGGATCGTGACCAGCTGCTCACGCTCGGGGTGAAAGTAGTATGTGCCGCCGGGGACCCGCTCGATCCGATCCGGCTTCACGTACAGGTACGCATGCACCGGATACAGGTTGCCCGCCGAGGAATAGAGCTGCTTGCCGAGCGGATAGCCTGGCAGCCTCACCGGAGACAGCTGCCGCAGGAAGCGCGCCAGGCGTTCGAAGGCGATGGGCTCGCTCTGGAACTGGCGGTAGCTGCGCCGCCGCGCGAGCGCCGAGAGCTCCTCGTCCGTGCGCGCGCGGGCGATCAGAGGGATGGCAGCCCCGGAGAGATCGGCCCGCTGCGCCGGCTTGCTCAGCTTGAACTTCAGCCTCGCGATCGGATCCTGCAGCAAGGCTGAGGTCGAGTCCGCCGCGCCCTCCCGGGCCGTCACGTACGCGACAAGCCCGGCTCGCTCGTCCGCCGCGCGCTCCACCCTCGCTGTCTCGACGCTCGGGTGCTCGCGGAGCAGCTCCTCGAGTCCGGGCGCGAGCGCCGGAGCGGCCGCGATGCCCGGCGGAGGCTCGCCGGGCGGCGCTTCCACGCCGGCCGCGAGCGCCGGATCGCGGAGGGCGCTGCGATCGACCTTGCCGTTGCTGGTGAGGGGGAGGCGGGGCAGCTCCACGAAAGCGCCCGGCACCATGTAGTCCGGGAGCTTCGAGGCGATGAACGCCCGCAGCACGGCGGTCTCGAGCGCCCTGTCCGGGGCCGGAACGACATGGGCGATCAACCGCTTTCCACCGCTCGCCGTGCTCCCCACCGAGACGGCGGCGCTCGCCACGTCGGGGTGCTGGAGCAGCGCGGCCTCGATCTCCTCGAGCTCGATCCTGTGCCCTTGAACCTTCACCTGGAAGTCTTCGCGTCCCAGGAACTCGATGTTCCCGTCCGGCAGCCAGCGTCCCAGGTCGCCGGTCCAGTACAGTCGCTCGCCGGTCTCCGGGTGCGTCACGAAGCGCTCGCGCGTCCTCTCCTCGTCACGCCAGTAGCCGCGCGCGAGGCCCATGCCGCCGATGTAGAGGCGCCCGGACACCCCGTCGGGGCACGGCTCCATCGCCCGGTCGAGCACGTAGAACCGCTGGTTCGCGAGCGGCTTGCCGTAAGGGATGCTCTTCCAGCTCGGCTCGACGTGGGTGATCGGGTAGGCGATGGACCAGATCGACGCCTCCGTCGCCCCGCCGAGGCTCAGCACCGACGCGCCAGGGAACGTCTCACGGATGCGATCGGGCAGGGTCACGGGGATCCAGTCCCCGCTGAGGAGCACGGCGCGCAGGGGCGCGAGGGCGGCCGAGCGGGGCGCCCGGTGCTCGACGAGCATCTGCATGAGCGCCGGGACGGTGTTCCACAACGTCACGCCGTGCCGGGACATCAGCTCCTCCCAGTGGCCGGGATCGCGCAGCCGGGCCGGCTCGGGGAGCACCACGGCGCCGCCCGCCGCCCACAGGCCGAAGAGGTCGTAGACCGACAGATCGAAGGCGAGCGACGAGAGCGACAGGACGCGATCGGAGGCGTTCACGCCGAGGCGCGCGTTCACGTCCGCGAGCGTGTTCACGGCGCCGAGGTGGTCGATCGCCACGCCCTTCGGCCTCCCCGTCGAGCCCGAGGTGAAGATGACGTAGGCCAGATCGTCGGGCCGCTGGACGGCCTCGAGGGGCGATTCGTCCTCTGATGACAGTCCGCCCGGTGCGTCCAGGGGCACGACGATCGTCCCCGCGGGCCACCGGGCCGGCTCCGCGAACCGCGCCTGGGTGAGGACGATCTGCGCCGCGCTCTGCTCCAGGATTCCCCAGATCCGCGCTCGGGGCCAGGTCGGATCCACGGGCACGTAGGCAGCCCCGGACTTGAGGGTGCCGAGCGTCCCGAGCGCCTGCGCCATGCCCTTCTCGCAGGCGATGGCGACAAGGGTGTTGGGGCGCGCGCCGCGGGCCCGCAAGGCGCGGCCGAGGGCGTTGCTCCGCCGGTCGAGCTCCCCGTAGGTGATGCTCCCCTCGGGCGCGATCACCGCGGGCGACTCGCCGCGGGCCGCCGCGCTCCGGAGGAACGCCGCGTGGAGCAGCTCGTCCGGCGCGGCCCGCTGCGTCCGGTTCACCTCGGCGCGCGCCGCCTGCTGCGCGATCGGGAGCGCGACCCTCGCCCGCTGGAACGCCTCGTCGCCGCGCGCCAGCCGTGTGAGCAGATCGAGATAGGACTCGAGCATCGCTCCGACCATCCCATCAGGGAAGAGCCCCTCGACGACATCCCAGGAGAACGCGAGGTCCCCCTGGTCCTCGGTCACCTGATGATCGAGCCACACCTGCGGCGTCTGGGTGACCATGAAGACCTCCTCGCCGAGCCAGGAGAACAGCGACTGCGGCTCGGCCCCTCCCTGGCCGAGCAGGCTCGTGAACACCACGGGGACGCTCGGCGCGCGCAGCTGGCGGAGCGCCGGGATCGCCCCAGGGCGCCGGTGCTCGATCGCCCTCCAGATCTGGTCCTGGGTGGCGCGGGCCAGCTCGGAGACCCCCCTGTGCCGGCCCACGTCGAAGCCCAGGAGCACCACCGTGGTGAAGTCGCCGACGATCTCCGAGACGTCCTCGTGCAGCGGCGGACGCTCGAACGACGTCAGCGTGAGCGAGAACTCCGGGCGGGCGCTCCACTTCCCGAGCACCTGGGCGAACGCCGCGAGGACGACGGCCGAAGGCGTGAGGCGGCTCGACTTCGCCCGGTTCTTCAGCGCTTCCCACGCGGACCTGTCGAGGCGCCCCTTGTGCCGCACGAACCGGGGGGGCGTGACGTCTCGAGGCTTCCTGGCGAGCGGCAGGTCGGGCGCGGGGGGGAGGCTCGCCACGCGTTCGCGCCAGTACGAGAGCGAGCGCTCGTGATCCGGTGTCTGTCGGTGGCGCTCCGCATCGACGATGCAGTCCCGGAAGGTCACGCCGAGCGGCGGGAGCTCGATCTCGGGCTGCTCGTAGAAGCGCTCCAGATCGCGCGAGACGATCCCGCAGCTCCAGGCGTCGAGCGCGAGGAGATCCAGGTTGATGTGCACGCGGCACCGGCCGTCCGGAAGGAGCGACACGGCGACGTCGAACAGGGGCCATTCCGTGGGCGCGAAGACGCGGTGGGACAGCCGATGACGGATGTCATCGAGCGTCCGGCCGGCGTCGGCCGGCGCCATCGCGCGGAGGTCCCAGACCTTCGGCTCGAAGCGGGGCACCGTCCGCTGCGCTCGCTGGAGCCCGTCTTCGGTGAACACGGACCGGAGCATCCCGTGCCGTGCGATGACCCGATTCCACGCTCGCTCGAAGCGCTCGAGATCCAGTCCATCGCACTCCCGCTCGAGGTAGCCGTGACAGCCGACGCCCCCGAGGTCGAAGGCGCTCTCGCGCCCGACCAGGTACGCCCGTTGAACGTCGGTCGGGGCAAAGGGCGCCTCCGGGTCGTCGTCGCCTGGGCTGACGACGGGGGCCTCGCCCTCGCGGCCGCCCGACGGCGACGGCTCGGCGATCAGGCGCAGAAGCTCGGTCAACGTCATTCCCTCGATCAAGCTCACCGGCGAGATCTGCCTGCCGCTGAGCCTGGCGATGCGCTCCGCGAGCTGGATCGCCTTGACCGACTCGAGCCCGACCTCGACGAGCGGCACGTCCCAGCGCAGCTGCGCGGCGTCGATCTGAAGGATCTCTCCCACGAGCGCCCCGAGGCGCGCGGTACAGCCTGATTCGCCGGGCTGCGTGCAGGCCGCCGCGGAGGCCCCGTCCTGGGCCGCGGCCGCGCCCGGCGCTCCATCGCGCGTCGGCGCGCCGTGGAAGACGCCGAGGGGCTCCAGCTCATCGCGCAAAAAAGCCGCCTTGCACGCCCTTCGCTGCACCTTCCCGCTCGTGGTCCGGGGGAGGCGGCGCGGGGGGAGGAGCACGACCGCGTGCACGGGCAGCCCGAACTGCTGCGCCACGGCGCCCCGAGCGGCGCGCGCGAGCGCCTCGAGATCGAGCCCGCGCTGCCCGCGCTTGATCTCCTGGCAGACGACGATCGCCTCCGGATCCTCGACAGGGAGGCTCAACCCGTCCTCGAGGCCCACGGAGAAGGCTGCTCCCCCGTCGGGGGCGAGGGCCTCGTGGGCGGAGCACACCGCGAGCTCGATGTCCTGCGGATAGTAATTGCGCCCCCGGACGATGATGACGTCCTTGAGCCGTCCCGTGATGAACAGCTCCCCCTCATGCAAGAACCCGAGATCGCCGGTCCGCAGGAAGCGCAGGTCGCCAGCCCCGCGCAGCCGCGCGCCGAACGAGGCGCGGGTGGCGTCCGGGTTCTGCCAGTAGCCGCTCACGACAGCGCTGCTCTCGACCCACACCTCGCCTACCTGCAGATCCGGGGCGGGCTCTCCGCTGGCTGGGTCGACGATCGTGACGCGCGTGTCGGCCAGGGGTCGGCCGCAGCTCACGAGCTCCTGTGCGTCGGTATCCGCGGCGGAGCAGGCGCGCACCCGCCCCTCTTGCAGCGCCGTGGAGCTCACCTTGACGACGCGCGGCGGGCGCCTCGGCGAGACGCTGACCCCCAGCGTCGCCTCTGCCAGGCCATAGGAGGGTCGCAGCGCGTCGGGCCGGAATCCGCTCGGCGCGAAGGCCGCGAGGAAGCGCGCGAGGGTCCCCGCGCGGACGGGCTCGGCCCCATTGATCACCGTCTTCCACGTGGACAGGTCGAGCCGGGCGCGCTGCTCGGCGGTCGAGCTCGTCACGCAGAGATCGAAGGCGAAGTTCGGAGCGGCGCTATGGTGGCCGCGGTGGCGCGACAGCGCCTCGAGCCAGCGCATCGGTCGGAAGATGAACGACGCCGGAGGCATGCTGTAGCACCTGCCGCCCACGAAGAGCGGCAGCATGATCCCGTGGATCAGCCCCAGATCGTGGAAGTGGGGCAGCCAGCTGACGAAGGTGTCGCCGCCCTCGATCCCGAACCCGTCGGCGAGCATGCGGCAGTTCTGCAGGACGTTGCGATGGCTGACCATCACGCCCTTGGGGCTGGAGGTCGAGCCGGAGGTATACTGGAGGTACGCGACGTCATCGGGCGCGCCAGGCGCGCCGTCGGCGCGCCCGGCGTCGGTGCCCGAGCAGCACTCCTCCAGCGTGTGAATGGTCAGCGTGTGAATGGTCGACCCGGAGCGCGAGGCCGATGCGCTCCTCTCCCGCGGCGTGGGTCGCGCGGTGAGCGCGCACGCAGGAGCACAGTCGGCCGTGATGGCGTCGAACCGGGACTCCGCCTGATTCGGTCGCGGGAGCGAGGTGGGGACGGCCACCATGTCCGCCAGCAGGCAGCCGAAGAACGCCTCGATGAAATCGAGCCCGGGGGCGAACAGGAGGAGGACGCGGCTCCTCGGAGGATAGTGTTTCCGGAGGAAGGCGGCGATCGTTCGAGCGCGGGCGTGGAGCGCGGCGAACGAGAGCGCCGCCGTCTCCTCCTCGCCTTCGTGAAGATGAATGTACGCAGGCGCGTCGCCGAGCTCCTCCGCGCGGCGAGCGAGCAGCTCGGGCAGCGATTCCATGGCGCTCCGAGATTCAAACGAGTGATCCTGTGCGGAACTGGGCGCATGCCGAGCAAAAGTCATACCAGCTGTCACGAACAGTTCCTTTCGATGCAAGCACGCAAGATCACCTGCGTGTGCACAGGCGCTTCATCCATCGAAGCGATGCGTGCTGCCCGCAGCGAATCGGAGGCTTCGCGGGAGGCTCAGGGGGGCGCAAACGGTCGAGACGACCCCCCGGGCTCCGCGCTCGCTCCGCTGCGAGCCCGAGAGGATCGTGGGGTACGTGGAACGCTCAAGCCACGGTCGCAGGTCATGACACGAGGGAGAGGTCTTGTCTAGCCCACCAATCAACGGACCCGGCCGTACCCTGACGATGCGTGAGAGACCCGTGCCGCAGCGGTGTGCGAGGCATATTCACCCACGATCGCGTCTCGGGGATGCGATGTTAAGATATTGTAATTTAGTGTTTAGATGGACACCGAGCGATGGGACTCGAGACGTTCATCATTCCCGTCGCAATGCAACAGTCCGGTCCCTGACACGATTGCGCTCCACCGTGACGAACGGGCGGCGTGGATACTTTGATCAGCCCCTCGTCGCTCGCCTCGCCCGGCCGCTTCGTCATTGCCACCCCGGCGCGGCCGCCCGTACCATGCGGCCTTCGGTCGACGCGCGGCCAAGGGGGGGCGCGGTGCATGGCGAGCTTCGATCCGCTCTTCGATCCGGTGCGCCTCGAACGTGTGCTCGAAGCGACGATCACGCTGCCGGACCCGCCGCAGCCGGTGCCGGCGCCGGAGCCCATCGTCATCACCCGCCCGGGCGTGGCGCGCCACGCCGCCCGGCGCGTGACGCTGCTGCAGGTGCGCCTGCGCGCAGGAGAGCCTGCGCACACGGTCACCTCGCCGGTGCGCGCGGCGGTGCGGCGCGTGGCGCTCGATCCGGCGGCGCCGCTCCCCGGCGGCGGCGTCGAGCTGCTCGAGCTGTCGCCGCTCCCGTTCCTGGATCACACCCCGGGCGCGCCGCCGCTGCTCGAGGAGACCTTGCGCCGTCTCGGGACGCGCGGCGTGCCGACCTTCTACGTCGCGCCGTTCGCCGCGGTCGCCGCCGCGCTCCCGCCGGCCGAGCCGCTCGACGACGCGCTGCTGCTCCGCGGCGCGCCGATCGTGGAGCTCACCCCGGGGGCCGTGTTCTCCGTCGGCGTCCTGTTCCAGGACGGGACCGCGCTGCCGCCGGTCACCGCCTTCGGGCTGATCGCCGGCGCCCTCGAGGCGGCGGGCGACGGCGCGGCCGCGGCGGCGTGGCGCGCGCAGCTCGCGACGCTCGGCGGCCCGGCGCGGCGCTTCGTCGCCGTGCGCCACGACGGCGGCGCGCTCGGCGCCGCGGCCGGGTTCGACCTGGAGCTGCGCCGCGACCCGGACGGCGGCGCCGTGGCGACCGCATCGGTCAACGCAGGCGCCGACGGCGATCTCGAGCCAGCCGCCGCCGCCTCGCCCGTCGGCTCGCTGTTCGCGCCGCCGCCCGGGCACCACGTCGCGGTGCGCTGGGCAGGCGACGCGCCCACCGGGTCGTCGCTGCCGGTGCAGGCGCTGGTCGGCACGCGCGTGAGCAGCCCGCCGGGCGCGTTCCTGCGGGTGCCCGCGCTCGCCGAGCCGCGCGCGACCCTGGAGGTGCTCGACCTCGCGCGCTGGTACCCGCCCGTCCCGCCCGGGCACGCGGTCGAGCGTTACCACACGAACAGCCTCGTGATCCCCCTCGTCGACGGGATGGCCGCGTTCCAGGCGCTCGTCGAGGACCTGCGCGCGTGCATCCGCACGCCCGCGGATCCGCCCGGCGCCCGCTTCCGCGCGCACCTCACGGGGTGGACCTTCAACCGCTTCCAGCTCCTCCCCGGCGGCACACGGACCGATGTCGTCGAGCTCGCGGAGGACATCCTCGCGCGCGACGGGGCGGTCCTCGTGCTCGCGAACCGGTTCCTCAACCTGCGCGACCCGGAGCTCTCGGGCTCGCGCGCGGCCGCGGCGCTTCTGCTCCTCGCGCTCGGCGACGCGACGCTGCTGACCGAGCTCCTGATCCAGCTCGCCGCGAGCGTGTTCCGCTTCTCGGCGCCGACCGCCGAGACCGACGACTGGGTCGTCTTCGCCTGGTTCGCGCTGCCGGCGGTCGCCGGCATGCTCGGGCTCGCCGCCGCCGAGCTGGGGTGGCTCGAGGACTGGCTCAAGGGGAAGCTCGAGACCGCGCGCGACACCGTCGACGATCTGAACGCGCTCGCGCCAGGCACCGCGGTCTGGTCGAGCAACCCGGTGCGGCTCGCCGACAACCCGCTCGCGCCGCTGTACGGCGACAGCCCGCTGTTCGGGCTCGAGGATGACGCGGATCAGTTCGGCGTGTTCCACAACAAGATGCAGCTCGTCCGGCGGCGCGCCGACGCGCGCGGCGACGAGTTCGTCGGGTTCCTGGGCGGGATCGACGTCAACCGCAACCGCCTCGACTCCCCGGGGCACCAGATCGGCGGGCCGTACCACGATGTCCACGCCCGCTTCAGCGGGCCCGTCGTCGCCGACGCCTTCCGGGCGTTCTACGAGCGCTGGGCGCGCGACGCGGGGATCGACCCCGCTGCGCTGGAGGACCAGCTCCCCGCGCCCGTCGCCGCGGCGATGCCCCAGCACACAGGCGCGCGCCACATCGCGCGCATCGGGCGCACCTACCCGCGCAGCACGCCCGCGCTGCAGTTCGCGCCCGGCGGCGATCGCGGCACTTACGACACGCTCCTCGCCGCGATCGGCCAGGCGCGCGACCACATCTACATCGAGGAGCAGTACTTCACCCCCGACGATGTCTTCGTCGACGCGCTGCGCACCGCCGGCGGGGCCGACCGCTGCCGCCGCCTGCTGATCGTCGTGCCCGGCGAGGGAGACCAGCCGTTCGGCGACCTGCGCCGGCGGCACGTCTTCGCGCGCCTGCGCGAGGTCTGGGGCGACAGGATGATCGTCGGCTACCCGCAGCGGCGCCCGCGCCTGCGCCGGGCCGACCGCTTCGCGAGCCGCGGGCGCGCGTGGCTGGTGGGCGATCTCGCGCCGGGGGCGACCGAGCTGTACGTGGGCCCGCCCGCGCGCGCGATCGGCGCGCCGTCGTGGCTCTGGGTCGACGGCGAGCTGATGCTCGCGCGCAGCGTCACCCGCCCGGTCGTCCACGAGGGCGAGCCGGCGGCGCGCATCGTCGTGGATCGCGGCGGGATCTCGGCGAGCGGCCGCTGGGGCGCACACCCGCGCGCGCACCGCGCGGGGGCCGCGGTCACCTTCTCGCAGCCCGCCGGGATCTACGTCCACGCCAAGTGCATGATGATCGACGACGTCTTCGTCTCGATCGGCTCGACCAACCTGAACCGCCGCGGCTTCTTCTACGACGGCGAGATCAACGTCTTCGCGATCCCCGAGGAGCTGCGCGGCGCGCCCGACAACCCGGCGCGCGCGCTCCGCACCGCGCTCTGGGCCGAGCACCTGGGGATCGCGCCGGCGCAGGGCGGGGCGCTGCTCGGCGACGCGATCGCGGGGTTCGAGCTCTTCCGCCGCCCGCACCTCGGCGGGTCGCGCTTCGCGCCGCTCGAGAGCACGGACATCCGCCCCTTCCTGTCGCTCCCCGACACGCAGCTATGGCCGACGACGCTGATCGGCGCGCTCGCGCTGCTCCTCGAGGGCGTGCCGGCGGGGTTCCTCTCCTTCTTCCACCGCACCGCCTGGAACCTCGTGATCGACCCGACGACGGGGACCGATCCCGCACCCACGGAAGGGCCGGTCCCGTGAGCCTTTTCGCGCGCGCGATCCCCCAGGTCGAGCCGCCGATCGTCGGCGTGCACCTGCTCTGGAGCGGCCCCCATGCCTGGCTGTACTCCCCCGCCGGGTGGACGATCCAGCGCCGCCAGTCGGCGCCGCGCCCCCGCTGGGACTGCGTCTCGCTGACCGCCGACCAGCTCGCCGCGCTGCGCGCGCGCCGCGAGCTGCGGATCCGCCTCGGCGTGCTGACCGATCGCGTCGGAGCAGCGCCCGCGCCGCTCCTCGCCGCCGCCGGCGCGCCCGTCGCCGCCGTCGCGCTCGCCGCCGCCGGGGCCGCCGGGGCCGCCAGGGCCGCCGCCGCCGGCGCGCCCGTCGCCGCCAGGGCCGCCGTCGCCGCCAGGGCCGCCGCGACGCCCTGGGAGGTGATCACGGTCGAGCTCGACACGCCCAGCGACGGGGTGCGCGTCCCCGTCCAGGCGACGGCGAGCCTCGCGGTCGCCCTGCGCGACGGCAAGGTGGTCGCCGGCGGGCGGGCCGTCGCCGGCAACACGGCCCACGAGCTCGTCGCCGCGGGGATCGACACGGTCGTCGTCCACGCGCGCGGGCTCACCGCGCTCGGCGTCTGCGTGGCGCCGGCCGGGAAGGACGACTGGCGCGACGCTGCGACGATCGCGCGCCTGCAGCTCCCGCTGCGCGAGCTCGACCCGAAGCTGACCAGCGCCGACGACGAGTACGAGGAGGCGAAGCGCCGGCTCCTCCCCGGCGAGACCCTGGAGCGCGGGGAGCTCGAGCACCTGACCGGGATCCTGCGCAAGGTCGTCGCCGCCGCCGGGCCGCCGCGCCCGATCGACCTGACGCTGCTCCTCCGCGACGACCCCGAGCTGCGCCACGACGAGCTGGTCGCGCTCGATCCGCTCCGCGCCGTGATCGCGCACCCGCGCTGGCGCCGGGTGCTCGGCTTCGCGCACTTCGACGCGGACCCCGCGCTCGTGCCGGGCCAGGTCTACCAGTACCGCGTGAGCGGCGGCTGGCCGGAGGCCGACCTCACGGACCGCGTGGTCGGGTTCCACACCGCCCCCGCGACAACGCAGCTCCCGGCGGAGCTGTCGCTCGGCGACGTGCGCGTCCGCTTCTCGCAGCCGCGCCTGGTCGAGCTGGCCGATCCGCGCCCGTCGGATCCGATCGCGCTCACGCGCCGCGGCGTGGCGCTCTCCCCGGGGCGCGATCCCGGGTGGCTGACGCCCGGGACCGACGGCTGGAGCGCGGTGATCGATCTGCCCGTCGCGGTGACGTCGCTCGTCCTCGAGCTGGGACACGCGGCGCACTCGTTGACCTTCACGGCGGGGGCGCCGTGGCTGCCGCAGGGGCCCGAGGCGAGCGTCCCCGCCGGCGACCGCCCGGCGCTCTCCTTCGCGACGCCGGTGCACCAGATCCGCCTGGGGGGCGAGGGGTTCCTCTGCGCGCTCCGCTTCCCCGCGAAGAGCTCCACCGCGATCGTCGAGCGCGCGGTGGTGCTGCCCCCGCTCGTCCTCGCCGACACGCCGCGCCCGGCCGCGCCGCTCGCCGCGTGGATCACCAACCTGCAGCAGCCGGAGAGCGTCGCGACCGGCGACGCGCCGCTCGGGCCGCCGCCGCCGCGCCACGCGCTCGGCTTCGAGGTGCGCTGGCTCCCGGCGCCGACCGGGGGGATCGACGCATGGCCCGCGGAGCTGCCGCCCCCGCCGATCGACGCCGCGCTGTTCCAGATCGAGCACACGCCCGCCGGCGGAGCGCCGTCCTGGGCCCCGCTCCTCGACGAGGACAACCACGTGACCGGGCACCGCGACGAGGTCGCGCTGCCGCCGATGACGGTCGGCGGCGACCTGATGGCGTCCTTCCCGGAGGTCCTGTCGCCGGCGCCCGGCGGGCTCACGCTCTCCTGGCGCGACGTGTTCGACTTTCCCGACGGGGGCGCGCCGGTGCGGCGCCCGCGCCCGGAGCCGGGGACGCTCCACCGCTACCGCGTGCGCGCCGTGGACGCGGTCGGGCGCGCGGGGACGGCGTGGTGTGAGACCGGCGAGCTCCGCCTGGAGAAGCGGCGTCCGCCGCCGCTGCCGGCGGGGCCCGACGAGGCCAAGGCCGACGCGCTCGCGCTCCCGGCGCCGACCGGGGTGCACGCGCGCGTCCTCGTCGCCGGCGCGCCCGACCTGACCGACGGCGAGCGCGCGCTCCTCGGCGCGCACGGCAGCGCCGTCCTGCTCCGCTGGGGGTGGCACGCCGCGCAGCGCGCCGAGGACCCCCACGCGACCGAGTTCCGCGTGTACGCGACCCGGCGGCGCCTGGACGCGATCCCGGGCGTGCTCTCCGCGGTGTCCGGCTCGGGCGGCCTCACCCTGGCGACCCTCACGCTCGGCGAGCCGGTGCTCGCGAACGCCGCGCGGCGGCTCCGCCTGGACGCGAGGTACCCGTTCGAGATCCTCGCCCATGACGGCGGCGCGGCGGGGACGCCGCTCTCCATCACCCTGCGCGCCCAGGTGCCGCTCCCCGGCGGCGCCTTCCCGGTGCCGCGCGCGGGCGCGGTCGTGCTGCCGGTCCACCTGACGCCCGACCGCACGACGGCGCCTGCGTGGGGCGCGCGCGTCGAGGTGCGGGCGATCGGCCCGGACAACGCGTACGAGTCCGCGCCGATCTTCGATCTCCTGGACCTCCGCGCGGATCACCCGCACGACCGCGCGCTCGTCGGCGTGAGCGCCGCCGACGCGCAGGCCTACGTCCCGGACCGGCTCGCGCCCGGCGACGCGCGCCCCGGCAACGAGGGCGCGATCGCCGCCGTCGAGGTGGAGGGGCGCTGGCAGGGGCGCCCGGTGCTCGTCGAGGCGCCGGCGCTCGCCGACGTGCCGGCGGTGGTGACGCCCGAGCCGGGAGATCGGCCGATGCGGATCGACCTCGACGTGACCCCGCTCCTCGCCGGCGCCGGGCTCTCGGGGAGCGAGCGCGTGCGCCCCGAGCGCTGCTCGGCGGATGAGGTCTTCCGCGCCTACCGCGCGCGCGACGGCCGCGTGCTCGCGCGCGTCCTCGAGCCGCCTGCGCCCGGCGACGCCGAGGTGGAGGTGGAGGTGCCGAACGCGTCGGATCGCGCCGCGATCCTCGCCGCGCTCGACGGCCACGACGTCGGCGCGCTGACCGACCGTCACGCCGTGTTCCTGGCCGCCGCGCACCCGTACCGCGCGCGCCTGTTCACGCCGGTCACGCAGGAGCCGGTCGCGCTGCCGCGCTTCGCCGAGACCCTGCCGAACCGCGGCGCGCGCTGGATCTACCGCGTCCGGCTCGCCGACGCGGCCGGCCGCCTCTCCGCCGACGGGCGCACGCTCCGCGGGGTGGTGCGCGTGCCGGCGACGACCCGCGTCCCGCCGCCGCGGCGCGAGGCGGCGCAGCCGGGCGATCCGCGCGCGCGCCTGCGCCTGCGCGTCGAGGGGCCCGGCGAGATCACGCACCTGCTCCTGTTCCAGCGCGTCGACCTGGTCGACCCGGTCGACCTTGGCCGCGCGCCGTCCGGCGACGAGGCCGAGCTCCTGCGCGTCCCCGGCGCGGCGCACCTGCCGCCGGGCGCGGGGGTGCGCCTGCGCCTCGGGGGCGAGATCCTCGCCCCGCAGGTAAAGAGCCTTTCCGATCCCGACGTGGCCGGGGCGCCGCCCTCGCGGCGCGTGGTCCTCGACCTCGCGCTCGTCGACGGCCAGCGCGCGCGGGTCTGGGCCGTCTCGGTCACGCGGGACGGGGTCGCGTCGGCGCCCGAGGCGTGGGCGATCGCGATGCCGCGGGCCGCCCTGGCGGCCCCCGCGCTCTCGGTCTCGTCGAGCCCGCCCGAGCTGCTCTTCACCTGGACCTGGCCGTCCCCGGCCGACGCGACCGCGGTCATCCTCGAGGCTGCGCCCGCCGATCGCGACGCCTGGTCGCGCGTCTCCGGGCGGATCGCGCGCGACGTCGCGGCGCACGCGCACCGCCCCGCGCCGGGCGTCTCCCGCTACCGCCTGCGCGCGCTCTCGCTCGACGGGCGCGACGCGCTCTCCGCCGAAGTGACGGCCTCATGAGCCGGATCCGACTCTACACGCTCCTCGGCGTGAGCACCCCGGACGAGGCCGCCGAGCGCTGGCCGCGCGATCTCGTGCGCCCCTTCGTCGGCGTCCTGGAGGGGGGCCGCGACGCGCTCTACCGCGACCTCATGATCCACCTCCAGGACGCGCTGGAGCTGCGCGGGCTCCGCCCCGGCGCCGACGGCGACAGGCTGGGGCTCGTGGCCGACGTGCACGTGACCCCGCCCCCCGTCGCGCTGCCGCTCGTGATGGCGCAGCTCCCGGAGGTCGCGTTCCACCTGCGCGCGACGGCGAACCTCCCCGCGACGCTGTTCGTGACCCGCGGGCCCGGGGGCGCGCTGGAGGTGGCGATCCAGGGGCTCCCGGTGGCGATGCACCTGCCGCCCGGGTTCGTCCAGCCGCTCTACACCGAGGAGGAGCTCGCCGGCGTCGTCGGCGATCCCCCCGACAAGCTGCTCACCGACGCGTTCGAGCCCGATCACGCGGACAGCCTGGAGATCGTCGCCAGCGAGTCGGGCCCGACGCGGGTCAGCGTGCGCGTGAACGTGCGCCTGACCGAGACCGGCGACTTCCTGTTCGACACGGTCGTGCCGCTCTCGATCGGCGCGTGCAAGCTCTCCGGGCTCCCCTGCCGCGGCCTCCACGACGTGCAGCTCATCCCGACGCCGCGCCCGCGCCACGTCGAGCCCGGGCGCGAGGGGCCCGAGATCGCGCTCGAGTGGGCGCGCCACGACCTCTCGATCGCCGACACCGACGCGAGCTTTCCCGGGCTGATCACGATCCGGACGATCGATCTCGACGCCACGCGCGGCCCGCTGAAGGGGCTCGTCGAGCGGATCCGCGCGCGCCGCGGCGAGGCGGATCCCGTCGAGCTGGCCCTCGAGGACGTCGCGCTGCCGTTCCGCACCGCGCCGCCGCTGCCGATCCCCACGCACGGCCGCTTCCAGCTGCGCCGCAGCCTCGTCGCGGGCGACGCGGGGGGCGAGGCGTGGGATCTCCGCGACGCGCCGGTCGAGATCGAGGTGCGCGGGACGTACCTGAAGCTGTTCCGGCTCATGCTCCAGACCCCGGGCGGCGGCGAGTCGCCCGCCGCGTTCGACGTGAAGTGGAGCGACTCGCCCGACGACCCGACCGGCGCGCTGCAGGGCGAGGTCACGCTCACCGACGGCGGCGAGCTCCTCGTCGGCGCGCTGAACCCGGCGCCGGTCACGTTCCTGCGCGTCCTGGGGGCCCACGTGCGCCTCGGCGCGCTCCGCTTCGGGGTGTCGCTGAAGAAGGTGTTCGACGGCGACGACGACGCCTGGACCGATGTCCTGGCGCTGCTCGGCGACTTCCAGATCGACACCGCCCGCGAGGGGAAGACCTTCGAGCTCCAGGAGGCGTCGGGGAAGCCGGGGTTCCAGGTGCTCCACGACGTCGGCTGGGCGTTCGGCGAGCCGTCGCTCGGCAGCCTGTACGACCCCGACGGGCTCGACTTCGTGTTCGCCGACAAGCTCCGTCTGCGCATCGAGGAGCTCGGCCTGGTGACCGAGAACAACGGCGGGCTCTACCTGCTCGTGACGGCGGGGCTCAGCACGCCGCTCGGCGAGGCCACGCCCCCCGAGCCCGCCGAGGTCGGCGCGCCGGCGGCGCCCGCCACGACAGCGTCCACCGACGACGCGCGGCGCAAGGGGTTCGGCCTGCGCCTGCACCGGCTGCGGATGCTGCTCGCGCGGAGCAACGACACCCAGGCGCCGTGGCTCCTCGACGGGATCAGCTTCTTCGCCCGCAAGGGGAAGTTCGAGCTGGCCGGCATGGGCATGGTCAGCGAGTACGACCGGGGGGCGAACCACCACCGCGAGATCGGGATCGAGCTCTCGTTCCGCTTCGACGCGCTGGGGCGCACGTTCGAGCTCGGCGGGCAGCTCCTCCACGGGCGCGTGACCGGCGCCGACGAGTTCACCTACCTGCTGCTCGCGCTCTCGTTCGGGCGCCTGCCGCTCGGCGCCACCGAGCTCGCCAACGTGCGCGTGCTGTTCACGTCCAACCTGACGCCGCGCCTCTCGCCTCCCGACGGCCACGGCCAGTCCATGCGCCTGTTCCGCTGGTACAAGCAGAACGGCGACGCCATCGCGGTGCCGCTCTCGCGCAAGCTGACCGCGTGGCAGCCCGCCGAGGGCGCCGGCGCGGCCGGGATCGGGCTCACGATCCACCTCGCCGCGACGCGGGCGATGGGGCTCGACGGCTTCCTCTTCTACCACGAGGGCGCCGGCGAGAAGGGGCTGCTCGCCGGCGTCGAGCTCTACCTGGCGAAGTCCAGGAAGCCGATCGCGTTCGGCGTCTTCGAGTGGGACATGCAGCGCGACAAGCTCGGGCTGCTCCTCGGGATCGCGCTCGGGCTGGAGAACCTCCTCGGCGACGATCTCCCCGGCTTCCTGGCCGATCTCGCCGCGCTCACCGGGACCTTCTTCTACGGCAACAAGCCGGACACGCTCGCGATCGGGCAGTACAACGATCCGTCGACCTGGCTGCAGTTCCGCTTCGCGTTCGGCGGGCGCGTCAGCTTCGGGATCTCGGCCGCGTTCTGCCACCACCGCGTGGATGAGGCCGACGCGCTCGACCCCACCGTCGAGAGCGTCAACGTCTGGGCGCTCAGCCTCTCCCTGCAGGGGAGCGGGAAGCTCGGGCCGCTCGGGAGCCTGCAGGTCTACCTGACCGTGCAGGTCGTGATGGGGCAGTGGCGCAACGAGGGGGTGGCGTCGGGGCACCAGTTCGTCGTCGAGGCCGGGATCCGCTGCAAGGTGTTCGGCTGCTTCAACTTCGGCGCGCACGTGAAGGTCGACGTCGCGGCGCTCGGCCCCGGCGACCCGACCTACCACCGCAAGAGCACGGTCTTCCGGATCGAGACCCCCTGGTACCTGCCCGATCTGACCTTCCGCTGGGAGAGCCAGGACGGGACGCCGGTCCCCGAGGCGATGCCGGTCGTGTCGCTGCCGCTCGCGAGCGCGTCGGCGCACCGCCCCGCGGGCCCGCGCGAGGCGGTGGCGCTCGGCGTCACCCGCCCGGCCGGGGACCTGGGCGACGGGCCCACGTACGCGCTCCGGGCGCTGCGCGACGCCGCGCCGGCGAGCCCCTCGGACGCGGACCTGGCGGCCCTCCGCCCGGTCGCCGTGGACAGCGTGATCGCGCTCGACCTGGGCGCCTCGTGCGACGCGTGGGCGACCGCCCTGCCCAGCACGACGAGCACCGCCGGCGGTACCCAGCGCTCGAACGACCTGGAGGCGCGCTACGAGATCGTCGAGATCGGCGTGCGCCGCCGCCGCCGCTTCGGCGACGGCGTCTGGCGCGATCTCCTCGACCCGCTGACGACCCGCGTCGACGCGCTGGGAGGCCTCTCGGCCGAGGAGCTCCAGGCGCGCTTCCGCCCCGTCGTCACCTTCGACTGGGACCCGGACGTGCACCGGGTGGGGCGCGTCGACCCGCGGCGGCTGCTCGTCAACGCGGACACGCCCTATACCTTCGCGGCGCGCAACCCCGAGGCGGACGAGATCGTCGCGGCGACGCTGCCCGGCTGGCCCTGCTGCCGGCGCGCCGATCGGCCGGTGCGATGGCACGTCGTCCACTTCCACGACACGCCGCCGGGCGCGCGCACGCCGGCGATCGAGCGCTTCAGCGAGAGCGCGAGCACGCTCCGCTGGGTCGGGGGGCGCCCGCCCGTGGTGGTGCCGCCCCAGGTCGCGCCCGGCGGGGCCAACGTCGCCGCCGTCGCCGTGGGCGCGCGCCCCGCCGGGGTGATCGCCGCGGTGAGCTTCGACGAGCCGGCGGCGATCTGCGAGGTGTACGCGGCCTGGAAGCCGATCCACTCCGCCTCGGCGCTGGTCGTGGAGGCGTACCGCGGCCTCGAGGTCGTGGCCTCGCTGAAGCTCGCGATCTCCGACGTGTCGCCCCCCGCGCCGATCCAGGTGAGCGCGCCGGACGGGATGACCTCGCTGCTCCTCCGCAAGGAAGGGGACGTCGAGCCCGAGAGCGGGGAGCCGCCCGTCGAGCTGATCTCGCTCCGCTACCGCACCCTGCGCGAGGCCTACGAGATCCTCCTCGACCTGCTCCGCTGCGGTGCGCAGGACGAGCGCGTGCATGGCGCCGGGCGGCTGGGCTGGCTCCCCAACACCGACTACGAGATCACGCTCCGCACCCGCGTCGTGCTCGGCTACGCCGCGGCGGGCGACCAGGACGCGGTCGTCGAGCAGAAGGCGTACTTCCGGACGCGCGGTCCGCTCGGCCTGAACGCGTGCTCGTTCGCCGGCGAGGAGATCGACCCGTACGTCGAGTCGCGCTATCCGGCGCCTGCCGATCGCCTCTACCGCGCCGAGGCGCTCGCGGTGGCGTTCGACGAGCGGCTGAACGTGCTCCTCCCCGTCGACCGCGCGCCGGCGCCGGGCGATCCGGAGGAGCGCCAGCAGCTCGTCCGCTGGGTGCTGGTCGTGGACAAGGTCGGGGGCGCGGCGGGGCTGGAGCGGATCTCGCAGACGGTCGAGGACTGGATCGTCGCGCACCGCGGCGCGCCGTCGCCGCCGCCGCCGTTGCCGACAACGCCGCCGCGCTGGCCGCGCATCCTCGATGCCGAGGTGCTGAGCGCGCCGATCCGCCGCGCGCCGTCGACCGACCCGCGCCGGCTCCGCCTGGAGAACATGATGGCGCGGCCGGGCGCGTGCACCGCGCCGCGGCGGATCCACACCTCGCAGCTCCTCGTGCACCAGCCGGTCGATCCCGGCGCGCCGGCCGGGGCGCCCGCGCGCTGGGAGCCCGACGAGGAGTACCGCGTCAGCGTGCGCGCGGAGGGCGCGCCGTTCATCGAGCGCCGCCGCTTCGAGCCCGAGGACGCGACCGTGTGCACCTTCGTGGCGGAGAGCGGCGCCGCCGCTGCCTGGGCGGTCGACGGCGGCGCGCTCCGCCCGGCCGCGTTCCCGCCCGGCGACGCGGCGCAGCTCGCGCTGGTCGGCGACGAGGCGGGCTGGGAGCATGTCCAGGTGCGCGCGACCGTCGACCCCGAGGGGGGCGAGGCCGGGATCGCTGTCGCGGTCCTGGGCGCGCCGGTGGCGCAGGCGGTCTTCGCGCTCATCGACGAGCGGGGCGGGGCGCGGCGGCTGCGCCTTGTCGAGCGGCGCGGCGGCGTGGTGCGCGAGCTCGCGGCGCGCCCGCTCGCGGACGACGCGCCGCGCCCCTACGTGCTCGAGGTGACGTCGTACGACGATCGCGTGCGCGCCGCGGTGGGCGACGTGGTGGTCCAGCCGGACGAGGAGCGCGGCGCCGCGCGGGGCGGGCGGATCGGCCTCTGCGCGCGCGGCGGCGGGCGCTTCGCCGGGCTCGCGGTGCAGGGGCTCGACGTCTGGCGCGCGCACCTCCGGACCAGCCGGTACGTGGATTTCCCTGCGCACATCGAGAGCTGGGACGGGGCGCTGCCGGAGCTCCCGCTGGGCGTGGCCGGGGCGCCGACCACGACGGCGGCCGCGCTCCTCGCCGAGGACGCGCGCGCGATCGCCGCGGCGATGGCGGCGGGCGCGGACGCCGAGGCGCGCGACGCCCTGTTCCGCCGCTGGATCGCGGCGCTCTCGGTGCCGCTCCGCGAGCGGCCGTCGCGGCTCGCGCTCACGCGGCTCGTCGCGGGGGGCGCGACCGAGCTCCTCCTCGTCGAGAGCCCCGAGCCGCTCGCGTTCAGCCGCGACGTGACCCTGTCGGTGCACCGCCGCGCGAGCGCGCCCGGGCCGACCCCGACGCCGCCGCGCTGGCCGCCGCTGCCGATCCGGGGCAGGCCGCGCCCGTCGCCGTTCGCGACCTTCCTGGAGCAGATCGAACTCGCCGACGACGCGCTGCTGGTCCCGCCGATCCCGAGCGAGCTGCGCGCGCTCCGGCGCCTCGTGCGCGCCGAGCGCGCGGGGGACGAGCGCGTGCTCGACGGGCGGGTGTTCCACGTGTACGAGCTGCCGCCGCGGGTCGACCCGACCGTGACGACCCGTGCGCCGCGCGTGGCGACGCTGGTCCCGGGCGACAGGATCCCGGAGAGCTACGCCGCGCTCGGACCCGACGAGCTGGGGCTCTTCGACGAGCGCGACAGGCCGCTGCTCGCGCCCGCGCCGCTCCCTGGGCCGCCTCCGTACGCCGACGTCCCGGTCGTGATCCTCGGCAGCGGCGACGAGCTGCGCGCTCTCGTGATCCCGGTGGGGCCGTCGGGGGACCATGCGCCCTTCGAGGCCGGCGTGCATCGCCTCCGGTTCGCGATCGACCGCGCGCGCTGGCGCAGCGAGACCGCGGACGACGTCTCGCGCTACCGCGCGGCGAGCACGCGCGTGGTCGGCTGGTGACGCCCGCGCGCCGCCGGGGCTGACCGACCCGATCGGCGTCGGCCTCCATCTCCAGGCAGATGGCGGAGCTCAGGGCCACCTCGACGGAGACACGCCATCATGTGCACCCCCTCGATTCGCCGCGCTCGAGGGACCCTCGACCGCCGCTTCCAGGACGCCGACAGCGGCGATCCGCGGATCATGGCCCGAGTCCGCGGCGACCGGGAGCGCCGCGGGCCGAACCCCGACGCGAGAGGCCGACAGGCCCTGCAAAGGGTAGTGCCCCACTCTCATCCACCTGACGTGTGCAAGGCCGACCCTTGTCCTGGCCATCGACGAACATCTCAGTGCATGTCGTCCGAGCGCACGGTGAAGCGCGTTACGTAGCCAACCTTACCCTCGGGAGGCCCTTCTCACGATGTCGGAGGCGGACACCCGCTCGGTGCGACGTGTCGGATGAGGCGTCCCGCAGGCCTCGGTCGCGTCGCTCCTGCACATCCGGTACAGTCATGGGCATGGCCCCTACCGCCGATCACGGCGCCCAGAAGACGTACTGGCTCCTCGGTCCCGACGGGCACAAGTGTGAGAGCACGACGCCCGGCACGCTGGGTGGTAACGCGAGGGCGAAGATCTACGGCCGCCTCGATTGCGGATCTGCGCTCGCCGCCATTCGCGATCACGGAGAGGCGTACACGCAGCACCGGGTCTTCTTCGCGGACGAGGAGGCCGCCGTCGCGGCAGGCTACCGGCCGTGCGGCAACTGCATGCGTGACCGGTTCGTCGCATGGAGGGAGAGCCAAGCGCGTGTGTTGCCGGCGGCGAGCGACGTGAGCTGGTGCGACGAGTCGCGCGTCGACAGGCCCGTGGAGAGCACTGCCGCCACCGACGCGGGCCGCGAGATCGTGAAGGACCTCGGTCTCGGCGAGAAGATCGGCGTCTGGCAGCTCCCGTTGCGAGGCGGCGAGGTGCTCCGGTTGCTGTTCGATCCGCCCGGCACCATCACCGATGCGTTGAAGAGCGATCTCCGCGATGCTCTCTCCGACGCCTTCGATGGCCTCGACGTCACGCTCGCGGCGGCGGAGCCCGTCACGGGGGTCAAGGCTCGGCCCGCCGCGTTCGTGGCCAGCTTCTCGATCCCGCACGCGTCGTCCGTGTCGCTCGACGCCTTCGATCTCCTCGGCATCTCTCATCGCGAGGACAGCTACACCACGCTCGTCGCGCGCGCCTTCGCGCACGACGCGGGCTTCCGAGCCGCGCTGCTGCCTGCCCTCGGGGTGCCAGCGACGGCCGCAGCCGAAGCCGACTGGATGTGCCGCCTGCGCGTCGGTGTGACCCCCGGCGAGGACGAGAAGAGCGTGCCCGACCTCGTCTTCTTCTCCCGCCAGGCGCGTCAGATCGTCATCGTCGAGGCGAAGATCCACGCTGGCGAGGGCGACAGGCAGGCGATGCGGTATGCCGTGCCGCAGGCGCGGGCGAAGCTGTGCCTGCGGCTCGGCGTCGACGCCCCGGAGTCGAACCAGCGAGGCTTCTTCCTGACGCTCGACGGTACGCCGCCGAGGTCGTCCTGGTTCAGGCCGCTCCGGTGGACCGTGGTGGCCGAGGCCGCCGCGGCCTCGACCCACCCGGACACTGTCGGCCTGCTCCTGCGCGAGCTCGCCGCTCGGATACGAGAGCACGACGCCTGGCCTGCGCCCGAGCCGACGACCCCGGTGCTCCGCTACCTGCATCGGCGCCCGGGCC
This sequence comes from Sorangium sp. So ce321, assembly GCF_051530195.1. Classification (NCBI taxonomy): domain Bacteria; kingdom Pseudomonadati; phylum Myxococcota; order Polyangiales; family Polyangiaceae; genus Sorangium; species Sorangium sp. So ce321. The sequence goes on from NZ_CP150329.1 coordinate 5,333,457, forward strand.
TCGTCACCGAGGCCGTCGTGTTCCACCGCTTGCTCGACGCGGCCCGGATGCGGGACGAGGGGTTCGTCACCAGCCATGGACACACGGCCAACCCGGGGTGCGGCTACATCCCGCTCTTCAAGTGGAGCAAGCCGTCGTGGGAGCGGCGCAGATCAGGAGGCAATCCTGGCATGTCGGTCCACTTCGAGCTCCAGTGGAACACGGCGACCGACGGGCTCGCGATCTATCTTCACTGTGAGACGAACCCGTATCTCTCGAAGAGCGATTTGCAGGCGAAGCACGGCGACGCCGCGCTGAAGGAGCACGCGGCGGTCCAGGATGAGCTGTTCGTGGAGCTCGAGCGACGAGGTGAAGCCCTCGAGGCCGCGGGGTGGACGTCCAGGCGCGGCTACAACATGCTGGCGAGCCACAAGTTTCCGAGGTTCATCCGCGTCGACGATTTCCGCGCCAGGCTACGCGACCTCATCCGGGCCATGGCGGCCGGCGTCGACGGGTGGGCGCAGCGGCGGGCGGTGACCTGACGCGGGGGTCGGCGTGGCGCGTCCGCGGCTGGTCTGGCACTGGCGCCTCTCGGACGAGCCTCAGGGCTTCCGCGGCCTGCGGGCGAGCGCGCAGGCCGACCAGCGCCATGCGGCCTGATTGCAGGGTGACAAGACAGCGCGAGCGGTCGACGCGACGGCAGGCCCTGGGTCGGTTCATTGACAGCGGCGCCAGGGGATCAGCCCATCAATATAGTTGAACTCGACGGATGCTCTCCCCGTGCCACCGATCGTGGCGCGGAGTTGCACGTTGACCGTAGCCGAGGTGGCACCACACGGGGCGCTGCCCGCTTGTCCCCCGGCAGGGATAGAGAGCAGCTCGAACACTCCTTCGACGTCCGTGTCGATGTTCTCGAACGTCCTGGAGGCGCTGGCCGTGCCGGCCAGTGATTGGCTTGCTTGAACCGTGACGACAGCCGCGTCTTCGGTATACACGTCACCAAACACATCCAGGGACGGCGCGTCGAACGTGTAGCCCGCTGGAAACGTATAGGTGACCTCGACGTCACAAGCGACGTCGTACGTGCCAAAGTCGTCACGGCCCCCGCGAGCGTCATCGAACGTGAGCGCGTATTCCGTGTTGACAGCCCCAACCTGCGTATTCATGGCTCCGCAGCCGGAGGCAGTTGCCTTGATCGAGACCTGGCTCGGGTCAGGCACGTCGCCGTCGTCGAGGGCGGCCGGCTCGACTTCCACGATCTCGCCTTCGCCGGAGGTGTCGGCGCACGCGACGCACAGGGAGCCCGCGGCGATGGCGACAAGTAGAAAAGACATCCTGGTAGCAGTGAAGATAGAATCATGCAGCATGATAGAACCATTTTCGCACATCGGCCCAGAGCACACAGGACAGCTCGCCTCCCGGATCGGGGCAGCTCATGGACTTGATGGCGCGACGGGGACCAGCCCTTCAGATTATTTGATCAGGGCTTGTTCAGCCCGTTCGCTTGTCCGCCGCGTGATGATGCGGTCACGAACGGGTTAGCCATGTACCGAGGCGTGTCATTTCCTGCCGCGACGAAATCATCCGTGGTGGCGGGACCACGGATCCACCTGGGTGACGCGGTGTCGACGCTGGCTTCAATCCCGGTCCGGCGCTCCCAGGGGGAAGAGCGGCCGGAAAGGCCGCGCGTCATCCACGGCGCGGGCGAAGGACGGGCGCGCGAGCAGCCGCGCGCGGTAGGCGCGCAGCACGGGAAAAGCCTCGGAGATCCGGTGCGTCCAGTCCGCGTAGAACAGCGAAGGCGCGGCCGCGCAGTCCGCCATCGTGAAGTCCGCGCCAGCGGCGGCCCAGGTCCTGCCGGCGAGCTGCCCTTCGAGCCAGGCGTAGGCGAGCTCCAGCTTCTTTGCAGCGAGGGTCAGTCCTTCCTGGCGCTTCACCGGATCACCCGTCAGCGCACCGTCTACCGCGTGCTGCACCAAGCTCATGACGTGCAGGTCGAAGAAGCGGTCGAGAAAGCGCACGTCCAGCGCGGCCATCGGGTCTGCGGGCAGCAGGCGCACTGGCCCGGGATGCACGAGCTGCAGGTACTCGATGATGATGCTGGTCTCGACGATGTTGCGCTCGCCGTCCACCAGCAGCGGGAACTTGCGCAGCGGCCAGCGCTGCAGCCACTCGGTCGAGTGCTGCGGCGTATCCGGCCCGAGGCAGCGGAACTCGAAGGGTGTGCCGTTCTCGTACAGCGCAATGAGTGCTTTCTGCGTGTACGAGGAGAAGGGATGACCATAGAGCGCGAGCGACATCGTGGGACTCCTGGTTCGGACCACTTGCAATTTGCAAGTGGTCCGAAACCTACTCCTACCGCTTGCGTAATGCAAGCAGTAGTCTCAGGAGAATGACCGTGCCGCAGACAGGACGATCCGGCTGCCCGATCAACCTGACGCTCGAGCAGCTCGGCGACCGCTGGAGCCTGATCGTCATCCGCGACGTCATGTTCGGGAACAGGCGCAGCTACGGCGAGCTGCTCGCGCAGAGCGAGGAAGGCATCGCCTCGAACATCCTCGCAGACCGGCTGAAGCGCCTGACCGCGTCCGGCCTGCTGACGCGACGCCCCGATCCGAAGCACCGGCAGAAAGGGATCTACAGCCTCACGGAAGCGGCCATCCAGCTCGTGCCGTTGCTCGCGCACATGGGCGCCTGGGGCCGCCGGCATACGCGCCCGAGCAAGGAATTGTCCGTGCGCGCGGAGCTGCTGGAAAAGGGCGGCGCTCCGCTGTGGAACGCCTTCATGGATGAGCTGCGCCACCTGCATCTCGGCGCGCCGCGTCCGGCGCGCTCGGTGTTCGGCGAGCTGCAGGCCGCCTACGAGAAGGCAATGGCGCACCGCGCCCGCTGAGGGACGTCGAGGGGCTACCGCCGCCAGGGGCACGAAGCTGCCACGCCGAGCAGAAAGAGCGCCAAATCCCTTGGCCCCGGGGCTGCCTCATCGTTCGGCAACACGCTCGAGGAGGGCTCGACGCTCTCCATCCGGAGGAGGACGATCTCGGACCCGGGCCGGTTCGTCTCGACCTCGCGCGTGATGAACTGAACTCAGTACATCAGGTTGCCCTGGCCGAGCACGAACGTGATGTTCTGACCGAACTGGGCCCGGGCGGTTGTCACGTGCGCGGTGGCGTTCACGATGCGGTTGCGGCGGTCGGCCGCCGAGCTCGCCGCGAGGCCCTGGGCGATCTCGGCGCGCGCGAGGTCGAGCTGCTGCGCCGCAGCGGGATACAGCGTCATCGGGGCCATCACCTCGATGGCGTCGTCGATCTCGACGCGGGCGAGCTCCATCAGCTTCTGCTGCACGTCGGCGCGCGTGTTCGCGAACTGATCGACGAGCACCCGCGCGGCGTCCAGCCGTTGCCTGGCGATGTCGACGTTGAAGGCGGCGTTCAGCGCGCGCAGGAAGCGAGCGATGGCGAGCGCGTCGAGCGGCGCGAGGTTGAGCGGCGTCCCGAAGCGCTGCTCGAGCTCCTGGGCGGCGGGCGAGAAGCCGAAGGGCGTCGAGGCGTAGAACGTGACGGCATCGTTGAGGCCCGGATCCGCCTTGTCGTTGATCTGCAGGTTGTTGTGGAAGAAGGGCGGCGTGTCCGCGGCCTCGATGAGGGGCGGCGGGTTGAAGGTGCCGTTGCCGAACGAATTGGGGAAGCCGATGCCCGTGGCGTCGAAGTTGGGCGCAGGCAGGTCTCGCCCGCCGAAGCCGCCGTCCGCGAGGAACTCGCCCCCGAAGGTGCCCCCGTTGAGCGGCGACCCCTTGGTGCGCGTGCCGGTGTCGAAGTTGCGGTTGTTGCCGGTGTCCTGGAAGTTCGCGCCGGCGTTGTGGTGGCACACGTTGCAGCGGCCCCGGTTCGGGTCCATGAACGCTTGCCGGCCGTCCTCCGCCTCCGCATCGAACAGTTGAACGCTCGCCAGATCGAGCTCGTTCAGCCGGCCCAGGCTGAGCTGGAAGGCCAGGGTCACGTCCTCTTCGTCCGGTGTCGGCAAGCGGAAATCGACGCCCGGCTCGCGGGCGAGGCGCCTGGGGAAATGCTGGGTGATCGCGTCCTTGAGGAAGCCGCGCAGCGTGCCGTCGCTCGACCCGTCGCCGCCCCAGCCCGTCCGCTCCGCGGGCGGATTGGTGGTGCCGTCCCCCGAATCCGCCCGGATGCTGGTGCTGAGCGAGAGGACGTGGTTCACCCCGCGCGAGACGAACCGGTGCGTCGGATCGGCGAACCCGTCCACGTTCTCGAGGATGGCCGCGTCGTCCAGCAGGTCCGAGGTCTCGAGCTCGGCGAGCTCGGGCACCTCCCTGAAGACGAAGAGCGGGTCATCGGGGTTGGTCTGGTCCAGGGCCTGGATGAACGGCACGTCGAGCGTCGTGTTGTTGGCCACCGGGTGGCAGGTGCCGCAGGTGCGGCCGTTGCCCTCGAACGTCTCGTGGAAGAAGACGCCCGCGCCCGCGCAGATGTCCTGCGAGACGAGCCCGGCGACCACGCGCGGATCCTGCGCGCATTCAGCGAGCCGATCCGCCAGGGTGAGCGATTGCGAAACTTCATCGAGGGGCTCCGGGATCGCGTCCTCTGCATCCGAGCACCCCCCGGCGAACAGGGCCATCCCGACCCCGCACGCCAACAGCAGCCCCACTTTCGAGCTTCCCATCAAGCGTTCTCCTGATAAGCGCAGCGCCCGCTCGTAGTGAGCGGCTACGAGCAGGAAAGCGGCGCGTTTCCATCCATTCTTCAGCGTGGCCGCGGAGCAATCGGAGCCGCCCAGCGGCGCGGCGTGGGCCTCGTGATCCACGCCCCGGCGCGGAAACCGCCGGGGAGGCAGCCCCCGCCGCCCAGCGCGCGACGACGCGCTCCGGGGCGCCGGCGATGCTCGAGGCCACCTCAGGCGAGCGATGGTGTAGCTGAACAAGAACGATGTTCAACGTTCGTCTCGGCCCGGAGCTCTGTTTTTAAATATTCTTTACAAACATGCCCGGGAGGAGACACGCTCGGATCGAGCGACGCGGCGCCGTCGGCCACGGCAGGTGGCGTCCGCCCCTGCGGGGCGACGTCCAGGAGCTCGATGCGCTGAGGATCCCGGCCGCGAGGCTCCTCTGGGCTCAGGGGCAGCACCGCGGCGCGGTCATCGCCCGGCGGGACGATCCCAGCCCCGCGCTCCGTGCCGTGATGCTGGAGCTCCTCGGCGACGACGCGAGCGCCGTCGACCTCGCCCGGGCGCGGCTGTGCGACAGCGACGCGCGCGTGCGTGCCGCCGCTGCTGCCGCCCTGCGCCGCCGCGCGCCCACGGACCGGGGTGTCGCGCTCGTCGATCTCGTGGAGGAGATGGGGCTCGCGACGGGGGGCAGGCTTGACGACGCTCCGATGCCATCGCGAGCGGAGCTACGACTGGATGGCGACCCACGAAAGGACGTCGTGCTCGCGTGGCTCTGTGAGCGGCTCGCGAGCGACGAGCGCGGCGGGGCTATCGCGGCCAGCGCGGAGGTGGCGCGCTCGGAGGTGCCGTGGGGGGACAAGGACGTGTACCTGGTGCGGCTGCCGTTCGATCAGGAGGAGGCCCCGGTCGCGGCCGGCGTGGTACCGCTGCACAACCTGATCGAGACCTCTGCGCTGGCGCGCGAGCTCACGGTCGAGAGGTCGCCATCGATATGGCTCGTGTGTGCGGACGTCGCGTTCTCGGATCTGGCGCCGCCGGAGCTCGACCCAGGCGCGGTTGCGTGGGGACCCACGTATTTGGGCGTGCGGATTGGTGGATCGCGCTAGCACCGCGTCGTTCCGGCTCTGCCGTCCCCTCTTCTCCGTTTCCCGTCAACGAAATGGGAGGATCAAATTCATCCTTCGCTTCTCTCCTGGATCCAGCGCCATGGCAAGTTCAACCATTCGTGGGCCGAGCCTCTGCTGCGCGGGTTCCCCGAAGGACGCGGCGTGCCTTGCTCCGAGATCCTCGTCGCCTGGGAGCGCGGTCTCCACGCGCTCGGCGAGGGGAGTCGGGTGGTGTCCCATTATCTGCTCGAGGCCTCGATGACGTGGTTCCTACTGTGCGTAACCGGCACTTGTTCGGAACCCGATCGGTTGCGCCCAGTGGACGTGGCACTCGTCGCCTGTGACCACGAACCAGAGGTCCGTTCCTCCAATAGAGAGCTGGACTCCAGCTTCTCTACCGAATTCATTCTCCAGGATCTTCACAGAGGAAATGACCTTTCCGAGCACGCTGGAAAACATCGGATCGCCCGATTGCTCGCTTCTACTCCACTTCCCGTTTTGCTCGATATAGAGGCGGTTTTCTGCGGAAATTGGCGGTTCGAAGGGGTCCGTCCATGGAGCGCCTCGCACGAGAAGACTCTCGCCATCCCCCGCTCCGTCGAGGAGAACGACAGTGCCGTCGTCCAAGTGGAGCTCAAGCGGCCCATCGTCTGACTCAACTCGACCGCCGTACACAAAGAGTATTCGCGTCACCGCAAGAAGTCGCCTTCCGGGCAACGATTTGAGGCTAGCGACCGGAAGCACCGTTGAACCATCCATTTGACTGGCCTCCTGCAAGGACTGTGACAAATTCGCCACTCGGTTTGGTGACCACCACATCGGTACCTTGCCTGAAAAACAGGAAATCGTTTCCTCCGCCGCCGCGTGGATTCCACGGTCCCTGTCGCACTTCGTCGTACTTCTTGACTATCGTGTCAATCCGATCTCGAACCCACTGGCGATGATCTGGGTTGGCCGGGTTGAGCCCGAAATCCTCGGCGTGCTTGCCGACCTTCTTCCCGAATTGAGCACGATCAACCTTCAGCTCGGGCAGGGGCTTGGCCCCCCCCTTTGCGGTTCCTGAAGCTGCTGACGGCTGCTTCCCAGCCGTGTGCCCGGCTTTCGCCGGCTGCGGCGGCTTCGCCGGCTGTGCCGCCTGCGCAGGTTGCAACGGCTTCGCAGCCGGCGCCGGCTGCGAAGCCGCTTGCTGCTGCCCGGCAGGTCGCGGCGGCAGCACCGGCTGCTGGTTCACGCCGCCCATGCGCACCGTCCGAGGAGGAGCCGCCGCCGGGCTGACGGGCGCCTTGCCCTGCGCCTGCTGCTCCGCCATGCGCTGCGCCTGGATCAGCTGATTGAAACGGGCGCCCTCGGGCCCGGTCCAGCAGCTCGGGCTCCGGCAGCCCCCCATCCCGGCGCCGCCCGGCGGGAAGTTCCGGTGCCCGCCCTGCGTCTGCCGCCCATCCGGGTCGACGAGGTTCACCGGATTGTTCAGCGTGTAGCTATACAGCCCCAGGTTCCCCGGATTGAACACCCCCGCACCCGGCCCTCCCTGCATGTACTCATCCAGGATCGGATCCGGGCTCAGCCACGCGCTCATCCGCGGGTCGTAGTACCGCGCCCCGAAGTAGTAGAGCCCCGTCGCCTGGTCGAGCTCCTTGCCGGTGAACACGTACGCCCGCCGCAGCTCGTACCGCGAGTCCGACGCGTCGATCCACAGCTCCCCGCTCGGGAAGTACTCGTCCCGCTGCGTCAGCGCCTGCTCGTTGTTCGACGCGAAGCTCGTGCTGCCCAGATGGTCCGGATGGTAGTAGAGCGTCGGCGGGTCCCGGAACCAGTCCGGATCCATCTTGCTCGCGATGCGCGTCTGCCCCGCGTAGATGTGCTTCGTGATGAACCGCCCGTCGCGCAGCGTCAGGTGCTGGTCGTGGTAGGCCGTCTCCTCCTCGCCGCTGATGCGGTGCAGGTGCACGCGCCGCTCGCCGTCTCCGTCGTAGAGCACGCGCGACAGCTCCTGCCCGTTCTGGCTCACCCGGGTGACGCGGTTCTCCTCGTTCCACTCCGTCACGCGCGTCGTCGAGCCCCGGTACACCCACCCGGTCTGGTTGCCGCTGGCGTCGTAGCTGATCACCCGCGGCCACGGGATCGACTCCGCCACGAGGTGCTCGTCGATCTGCGTGGGCGTATGCGGCTGCGGACCCGTGTACTGGTACACCGACCGGTACGTTTGCTCCCGGATCGCCTGCTCCTCGCACCAATCCCCTTCGCACCGGTCCGCGCTCGTATCCGGCACGTAGCGATAGCTGGCCTGATCCTTGACCAGGATGTTGCCAATCTCGTCGTGATCGAACGACACCCGATATCGGTACTGCCAGTCCTTCCAGTCCTGGTATGTGCCGCTGGCCGACACGAGCTGGTACAGATCGTCATAGCCGTAGTCGTGGGTCGTCGGCCCGACCCGCACCGACCCCGGCATCTCCTGGTCGTACGGCGCCTCGTTCCGCACCTGCTCCAGGTTCCCGGCCGCGTCGTGGTCATAGCGCATCCGCAGGAACGGCCTCGCCGGCAGCCCTCGTTCCACGAGGAACCGGTCGCGGTGATCGGCGTTGATCTGCTCCAGCCGCCGCGACTTCTCGTGGTACCTGTACGACGTCGCGATCCCGTTGCCGTGCACCACGCGCACCCGCTGCTCGAACTCGTCGTACCCGATGTGCAGCAGATACTGCGTCACCGCCGGCTCGTCCGGGTGCTCCGGATTGGTCTGCGTGTTCGTCCCCACGGCCGACCGCACCAGGCCGCCCCGGTCGTAGCCATAGGTCACCACCTCCGCCCCGGAGCCGGGGAACTTCATCGACAAGAGGCGCCCGAACGAGTCGAACTCGTACTCCATCGTCGCCTGGTACGGCCCCCGGTGCGGCTCGCGCAGCCGGGGGAACTCGGTCGTCAGCGTCTTGACGTTCCCGAGCCGGTCGTACGCGAACGTCCTCTTCCCGGCCTCGCTCTGCTCCTCCGCCAGCCGGCCGGCGCGGTTGCCGTGCTCGTCGCCCGCCTCGCTCGGCTCGCCGTACACATACGTCACGTCCGTCGAATCCGGGTAGTCCACGCGCCGGAGCCGGTTGAAGTCGTACTCGTACCGGATCAGCTTGCTCACCGGCCCTGCGGCCAGCTTCGCCGTCTGCCGCGCCCCGAGGTTGCCCGACAGGTCATAGCGCCACTCGCTACGGCCCGTGTCCGGGTTCGTGAGCGCAACCATGCGGCCCACCGTGTCGTACTCCGCGGTCGTGACGTTCCCGCGCGGGTCCGTCACGCGCACGAGCTCGCCGGCGGGGTTGTAGGCGTACCGCGTCACCAGCGTCGTCCACGTCTCCGACCCGTGCAGCCGATTGCGCTCCTCGACCGCCACGATCGCGTTGTCCACGTCCTGGTACGCCTTCCGCACCTTCCCGTTGGGGTCGGTCTCCGTCGCGACGAACATCGCCACGCCGTCGAGCACATCGATGTCATAGCTCGTCGTCGTCACCACCTCGCCGGCCTCGTCGTCCGGCTCCCTCGCCTCGATGACGCGCGAGAGCACGTCGTACGCGAACACCGTCGGGTTCTTCAGCGGCACGTCCACGAACGCCGTCGCCGCGCCCGCATCGAACACCGGCTGGCCCTGGTACGCGACCCGGCCGCGCTCGTCGAAGACGACCCTCCCGCTCACCGACATGCCGACGATCGGGTCGGCAGCCGGCCCCTGATCCTTCTCCAGGTCCTTCTTCGTCTGGATCACCCGGTCGAGCCCGTCGATGAACGTCACCGTATCGATCGGATCCCCGGGATGCTGCACGTCCTTGTGGCGCGTCCGCGCCCACGCCGGGGCAGCGGGGCTCACCCCCGGCTGGAGCGCATACTCGAAGGAGATCGTCGCCTCCGCCGCCGTGATGGGATCATCCGGACCGAACACGGCGCGCAGCCGGCCGAACGCGTCGTACTCGTAGCGCACCTCATGGCCGTTGACGTCCTGGACCGCGCTCACCGCGCCGTAACGGTAGTCCAATGACGTCACCGAGAAGTAGCCGAACGAATCGTCCACCCGCTCGAGGCACGTCTCCGCAACATCCTCGTATTCGTACGTGAGCGTGAAACCCCGTGGGTCGATCGCATGCTCGAGGTTGCCGTACGCATCGTGGCTGAAATGCCAGGTAGGGTTTGTCGCGTCGTCGCCCGTGTACGGCGCGCCCGTCGCCGGCTCCTTGCCGCCGATCACCGTGCTCGTGATCCACTCCACCGCCCCGGTCGCCTCGTCGTACATCGCGGTGCGCTTGCGCAGCAGCGTGCCGGCGCTGTCGCGCGCCTCGACGCTATCCGCGCGAACGATGTCCGGCCCATCGTAGGTCACGTGGTGGATCGTGGTCGTGACATCGTCCTCCAGTGTGCCTGGCTCGCCGTGCTCCGTCAGCCCGATCAGGTTGCCGCGGTTATCCCAGTCGCGCTCCTTGCTCGTCTGCTTGCCAGGCGCGCCCGGGTCCGTCGTCTTGCCCTCGTACCATGACGTCGTCCGCAGCTCTTCCCCGGGGAAGAACGATCCCGTCAGCGTCGGCTGCGCCCCGGGCTCGCGGTAGGAGATCTGCTGCCGGCTGAACAGCCGCCCTTCGCCGTCCTGCTCGATCACCTCGGCCACGAGCCCACGCCGGTAATAGTCCTGGTTGTGGTACCACGTGACGATCTGCGAGCCGTCCTCGCGCGTCGCCGTCACCTGCGCGAAGCCGTAGTCCTCGCGCTCCGCGCGGTCGTAGAACCCGCTCTGGTGGTAATCGAACGTGTGGACATAGGCGGGCGTACCCATGCCGTCGTCCACCTCGACCCGCGACAGCACCCACTTGCTGCCGGGCATGTCCACGCTCAGCTCGCGCGGGTCGCTCGCATGCGCCACCTTGTTGCCTTCACGCTCATAGTCCAGCGCGAAGCTGCCGCCAAGCGGACGGACCACGCGCGAGAGGCGGTTGGTCTTGCCCGTCAGGTTCAGTCGCGCCCGCAGCGCCGCGTCGCTCTCGCGCAGCATCCCGTCGCTCAGCTTCAGCACGTGATCGACCGTCCCGTCGCCGTCCAGGTCGTCCCATCCGAGCTCGCTCCGCCCGTCGTTCAAGCCGAGCTGCGCCGCGATCTCGACGACGATGCACACGTACGGCGTCGTGATCTTGATCGGCACGCCATAACCAGCGTTGAACGCCGTCGTCTCCGAGAACGGTGCTCCAGGAGCCGTTGAGACCAGCCCCTCCGAGCTCCTGGAACCAGTGGATCGCCCCCTGCAGGCTGGCCGTGATCTGGTGCGTGCTGCCGACGCCCTCCGGGGAGAACGCGTTCCCGCTGGACCGATCCGGGAGCGAGTTCAACCAGACCCCGTTGCTCCCCACGAAATCCGGGAGCCCGTCGCCGTTGATGTCGGTGAAGGCGACCTGCTCCTCGTCCACGCCGAACGAGACGCCGACGCCCAGCCCGCCATGGGGATCGCAGACCGGCGGCCCCGCGCCGACGAACGCGTTGAGCCCCCCTTCGATCGAGCTCGTCGCCCCGAGGCCGTCGCGCCCTTCCGCCGGACGGCTCCACTCGGTCGGGGCCGAGAAGACCTGAAGCCTGCCGTCCTGCTGATCGAGACCGAAGTACTCGAACGTGTGCTCGTAGAGCTGCTCGGCATCGTCGTTTCCGTGGAGGGCGATGCTCCTGAGGAGCGACTTGTAGTAACGCCGCGCGTCGGGCTCGCCGTAGGCGAAGTGGTAGCTCCGGATGATCTCCTCGGCTCCGGGCACCTGACCCATGGTCACGTCGACGCGTTCGAGCCTCCGCGTCGTCCGCACCTCGAAGCCTGCGCGTGCCGAGCTGAGGATGTCTCTCCGCTGCTCGCCGTCGTCCAGGATGAAGAGCACGTGGTAGTGAGCTCCAGGAACGCCGCTCGCGCGCCCGCGCTCTGGCCGTACGTGTACCGGGTGCCGTTCTTGTCCGTGACCACCCAGTGATAGCTCCTGGGATCGGCCCCGAGCCGCTCGATGCGATCGAACGCGCCCTCGACGCGCCGTTCATAGCGGCCCGGCTGACCGGGGATGGCCCGGAGCATCTCGCCGTCGAGCGCGTAGAGCTCGTCGCCCGTGTAGCGCGGGACGCCGAACCGTGTGTCGATCTCGATCGCGGAGACGCGCAGGTCCCACCCCACGCCGAGCCAGCCATTCCCCAGCTCGCTCTCGTAGGTGACGGCGAGCTCCGGCTCCATGCCGTGCCGGCCAGGCGGCACCTCGATCGGGTACGCGAGCTGCGCGGTTCCCCGGCTGCTCGCCTCCGGCGGCTCGATGAACGACACGCCGGCCGAGGGGCTCGCGAGCTCGATTCCCTTCATCGCGTTGGGGTCGAACGACTGCGCCCCAGGCTGATCCGGCATGGCGACCGTCGCGTTGACGAAGTCGGTGAAGTGGTCCGTCAAGCTCGTGAGCTCGCGGGCGCGGCCCTCATCGGCGCGGCCGAGCTTCGTCCACTGCTTCGCCGTCTCGTCGAAGTAGAAGGCGAAGACGTCCTTTGCGCCGGTGCCGCTCGGGAGGCTCTCGCCGTCGAGGGGGAGCGTCAGCTTCACCGGCTTCTTGAACCTGAGGCCGTGCGGGCCGAAGCGGTACGCGCGGCCCTCAGGCGTCACGTTGCGCATCGCGCGCCCCATCGGCTGCACCTGGACGGGCATCAGCGGCCGGATCGTGATGCGCGTCGCCTCCGCCAGCGCGCCCGGCGGGACCTCGAGCGTGGCGCCCGCGAACGAGAGCACGCCGCCCTGCTCCGGGCTCACCACCGCGCCATACGGGGCGCCCTCATCGGTGACGAGCTCGCCCGGCGCCGTGCTCGCTGCGGCGCCGTCAACGCACGGACCGAGCTGTACCTCTCGACCAAGGCGCGTGCCGTCCTCGATCCGCGCCTCGATGTGCGCCCTCCACGCTCGATGACGGGCGCCATCGGGCTCCGACAGGGTGAGCTCGAAGCTGCCGTCGTCTCCCAGCTCCACGGGCGTTGCATCGACGAAGAGCCGCGCTCGCGGCGTGCCCTCTCCGGGGAGGTCGAGGAACCCGCGCACGTACGCTCTCCCGTCGGTGCACTCGCCGTGCAGCGGTGTGCTCAGCGCGATCCGTGGGGAGCGGGACGGGATGAGGCTCGCCGCCACGGCGACGTCCGGTACCTCGGCGCGGCTACCCTTCGCCGGCCGGACCTGCACCGAGGCCGTCTCGGGCCAGGTCCATTGAACCGGGAGGTCGAGGCGGTGCCAGCCCGGCGAGAGGTCCTTCAGGTCGAAGCGCAGCCCGTCTGCGCCAGCGTCGGGCGCGATCTCGATCTCCCCGGCGCCCGCGGCGGTCAGCTGGAACAGGAGCGCGTGCGGGGCCACGCGCGCGCCGAAATCGATGCTGAGCGCCTCATCGCGACGCGCGCGCTCGCCCCCGGCCGATCGTGCGGCGGCGCGCGCCTCGTACACGCCAGCGTGCGGGATCCCGACCAACCGGAGCGCGCGCACGGTGAATCCGTGCTCGATGTCCGCGTGAGGTCGGAATCGCACGACGTTGTCCCCGCGCTTCAGCCATGCGGGCGCGATCTCCTCGACCTGAAGCCCTCCCGTGGCTGGCGCTTCCGCCCGGAAGCCGCCGCGCGGTGCCAGGCCGTTCAGCCGCCGGTCCACGCTCGACCAGTGCCCGCGCCCCTCCAGCTCATAGACGAGGAACGCGCGCGCGAGCGCCCGTGGATCGGTGTCCATGGGAAACGTCAACGACTGCTCGCCGCCCGTGCGCGTCACCGCCGCCCGCTCGGACATCGCCGGGAACTGGTAGGCGCCCGCCAGCTTCCCCGTGAGCACGCGATCGGCTAGCTCCACCTCCGCCAGGCTGCGCGTGGGAGCGCCGGCGGTCCAGAACACGAGCTCCTGCGGACCGCGCTCGCCCGAAGGCTGCCACTCGAGCACGAGGTGCTGCGTCGTGATGGCCATGGGAAAGCGTGTCCAGCGCTCGCCCGTGTCGTGGAGCGGTACGTCGACCGGGCCGGACGCCTCCTGACGCTCGGCGCCGTCCTCTGCATAGACCGTGAGCGCGCCATCGATGCGCCCGTACAGCGCCAGCGCCTCGAGCGATGTCGGCTCGGCAAAGGAGACCCGGACCCGCGTCACCTCACCGGTCTCGCTGTGGAGCCCGGTGTCAGCGCGTCCGTCGAACAGGATCCATGGGTCCGCACCCTGCGCGCCGGAAGCAACGCGAACGTCCACCGGCAGGGCGGCGATCGGGACCGTGGCGCGGCCTTCCTGGCCGCCGGTCGGGCGGCGCCCGCTCGCGAGCGCGGCAGCCCCGCCGGCTAACGCAGCTGCCATCTCAGCGCCAGCGCGAGCGCCGCTGAGCCGCGCGCGGAGGGGCTCGCCCATCCGGCGCAGCGTCAGCGCCTGAGCCCACGCGCAGAGCGGCGCGCTCGCCATGACGAGCAAGACAGCGCAGCTCGCGCACCACCGCCACATCCATTTCATCAACCCGGATGCCATTGCATCCCTCCGCGGCGGCGATAGGAGCAATCCAGGGACGTATTGGCAATCAAGAACGGTACGTTTGCACGAGCGCATCATGAAAATCGCGCTGTTGACCCGCTCGGCAGCACGAATTCTACGCCTTCGCCCGCACGCTTCGGCGGAGCCATCGACCGGGTCTGGTCAGCCGTCGGCGAGTTGGAAACGTCCGTCGGACGCGCACCCTTGGAGGGGGTGCGCCAGGTTCGAGGCGGCAGGTTCATGGCGCCCCAAGGCGCCGTCGCGGCCCCATGCGCAGCTGGAAAGAACGAACGATCGTGAGGCGCCGGCGGGAGCGTTGCGCAACAGCGCAATCCGTTGCGGATCATGACAGGGCGTTGCGCTTAGCCCCTGGGTGTCGTCTTCAGACGTTGCGCGGAGATAGGGACGTGTCTCGCGCCGGCACGTCGGTTGCCGTGCCGCCACGCCGCAACGAAACCACGGCGTGTCGCCGGCGGCGGCAGGCCGGATCCCATCAGACAGCACAGGAGGTTTACCCCGTGAGTGAATCACCGATGTTTTCGACCATCGTCCTCCCCCCGGATCTCGTCGCGGACGACGTGATCGGTCTCCGAGATCAGATGAGCGCGCGGATCGCGGCGGTGCTCCGGCCCAAGGGCGGCAAGCGCAAAGAGGGCGACGCGCCGCTGCCCAAGGGGGTCGATCCGGTCGCGGCGCTGCCGCCGCACATCGACAGGCCGTGGAAGCGCTTCGACGCGGCCGCGACGGAGCTTCAGGGGTTCCGCGGCCTGCGGGCGAGCGCGCAGGCCGACCAGCGCCATGCGGCGCCGAGCGAGGGCGAGCGGAGCGCGGCGAACACCGACAGCGACGACCGATGGCGCGCGTTCGAGCAGTGGAACGCGGGGGCCGCCGGGCTCTCGGACGATGGGGAGACGCCGTCGCCGGCCGAGGCGCGCTGGCTGTATGCGCAGCTGTTCCCGGCGCCCGAGGGGCTTCGGTTCATCACGCGCCGGCCCCGGATCCAGTGGGCCGCGATGGTGCAGCGGATGAAGACGCTGGAGGAGGAGCGCGCGCAGGCGGTGATCGAGGGGTTCGGCGGGACCCGACACTACCAGCAACTCGTCGCCGCCCACGCGCGCTTCGGCGAGGCCTACGGCTTCACGAACGTGGTCCTCGCCAAGGAGGGCGCGCCGACCGACGGCCGGCCGCAGTGGAGCGCCGCCCGGGATGCGCTGCGGAGCCTGATCCAGAAGATCGAGAGCCACGCCGACCCGGACATCCCGGGGAGCGAGGCGCTGGCGGCGTTCCTGCTGGCGCCCTACGTCGAGATGGTCGACGACCTCGGGAGAGCCCGCCGGAAGGCGCCCGCGAAGAAGCCCGAAGGCGTCTCGGTGCCCCTGCCGGACGCGGGCGGGATGCCGTGAACCCATCCGGGTGAGGTGGCTCGTCCACGCGGGAGATGGGTGGCACCCGTCTCCCGGTGGACGTGGCTCCAAGAAAAGATGGGTGGCACCCATCTCCGCGGTGGACGTGGCTCCAAGAAAAGATGGGTGGCACCCGTCTCCCGGTGGACGTGGCTCCAAGAAAAGACGGGTGGCACCCATCTCCGCGGTGGAGAGGCCACCGTCCGGCCTCGCGATCCCCTGGCCAGCCCGTCTCGGCGGCGCTCTGGTGTAAGCAACCCCACGGTAGGAGCGCCCGAACGCCGTGGCGACGACTAGGTGGTCGCGCAGGGGCTCGGCGAGCGCGCCCCAGCAGCCGGCCAGCGCGGTGTCGAGGACGGCCTCGGGGGACGGCCTGCGGGGCGTCCACGCCGCCGGCGGCAGCGCCGCGGATGAGCTCCGAGAGGGAGAGGGTGATCGGGTCACGCGCGTGGCCGAAGCGCGCGTCGTAGAGCCGCGCCTGCTTGGGCGTCGCGTCGGCGCTCGACCAGCCAGAACAGGCGGGAGCGCTCGCCGACCGACGCGAGCGTGATGCCTGAATGCGTGCGCTCGATGGTGCGCGGCGGGCACGGTCGGGGAGGGGAAGGGCGATGGTACAGGCGAGGCAAGGGGGCTCGGAGGGGGATTGGTGACGTGGCGAGCAGAGTGCCTGTGTTGAGATGTGAGGTGATTGTGGAGATGAGTGAGATCTCTCGGAGGTGCGCTCGTCTGGCGTAGACTCGCGCGCGATGGCGGCGAGCCGGCGCGGTCTTTACGAGATCCTGGTTACGGAGGCGGTGGCGTCGGGCCTGCGCGACCTGGACGCCAGCGTAGAGGCCAGCACCGGAGCGCTCCGCCCCGCTGAGGCCGCCGATCGCGTTGCGCTGCATCTGAGTCGCATCGTGCAGCGCGCCATCGCCGGTGTGCCCGACGCAGAGCGGGTGCGCGTGGGCGTGGGTCTGGCGCGGAGGATCGTCGAGCAGATCGAGGAGGTGATCGTCGGCGCAGAGGTCCGGCCGGATGCGCCCGTCGAGCCGGCGACGGTGCTCCGGGCCATCGCCGGGCGCCAGCCGGACGGCAGGCCGGAGACGATCCCCGAGCCGCTCATCCCGTTGCTCGATACGACGCTGCTCACCAACGCCCCTGGCGAGCCCAGGGTGGGCCACCAGCTCCTGACCGAGGTCCGTTCGGCGGACCGCATCGATGTGGTCATGGCGTTCGTCCGCCGGAGCGGCATCGCCCCGCTGCGCGAGGCGCTCCGCGCGCACTGCGAGGCGGGCCGTGAGCTGCGCGTGCTGACGACCACGTACACGGGCTCGACCGAAGCGACGGCGCTCGATGCGCTCCGGAAGATGGGCGCCAGCGTGCGCGTCTCGTACGACACGGGGACGACGCGGCTGCACGCGAAGGCCTGGCTCTTTCATCGCGCGTCGGGCTTCTCGACGGCCTATATCGGCTCCTCGAACCTGACGCACACAGCGCAGACGAGCGGGCTCGAGTGGAACGTGCGCGTGTCGGGCGCCCGCAACCCGGATGTCGTCGAGAAGGTCGCCGCGGTCTTCGAGGGCTACTGGAACAGCGGCGACTTCGTGCCGTACGACCGCGAGGAGTTCCTTGAGCGCGGCGAGCAGGCGGCGAGCGGGGCGACAGCGGTGATGATCAGCCCGATCGAGCTACGGCCCGAACCGTTCCAGGAGCGCTTGCTCGAGCAGATCGCGCTCTCCCGCGAGCGCGGGCACCACCGCAACTTGCTCGTGTCGGCGACCGGCACCGGCAAGACCGTGATGGCGGCCATCGACTACGCGCGGTTGCGAGAGGCGCTGCCCCGCGCGCGCCTGCTCTTCGTGGCCCACCGCGAGGAGATCCTGGAGCAGAGCCTCGCGACCTTCCGTCAGGGCCTGCGGGATCACGCCTTCGGCGAGCTGTGGGTCGGCGGCCGTCGTCCGCGGCGCTTCGAGCATGTGTTTGCGTCGATCCAGAGCCTCGCTGCGGCAGGGCTCGATCATCTGGATGCACGTCACTTCGACGTGGTGATCATCGACGAGTTCCACCACGCCGCCGCGCCGTCGTACTGCGCCTTGCTGGAGCACGTGCAGCCCGTCGAGCTCCTCGGCCTCACGGCCACGCCCGAGAGGAGCGATGGACTCCCGCTGCTCGGCTGGTTCGACGACCGGATCGCCGCAGAGCTGCGGCTCTGGGACGCGATCGATCAGCACCGGCTCGTGCCGTTCGTCTACTACGGCATCCACGATGGGCTCGACCTGCGCGACGTGCCCTGGCGCCGCGGGCGCGGCTACGACATCGACGGCCTGTCGAAGCTGCTCACGGCCAACGACATCTGGGCCCGGCAGGTGGTGGCGGAGGTCGCCGCGCACGTCGACGACGTGCGAAGGATGCGGGCGCTCGGGTTCTGCGCCAGCATCGAGCACGCGCGGTTCATGGCGCGCGTCTTCCGCGAGGCGGGCATCGCGGCGAGCGCCGTGTGGGGGGACAGCCCCGATGGCGAGCGGCGCGCGGCACTGGTGGGGCTCGGGGCGCGGGAGATCAACGTGGTTTTCTCGGTGGATCTGTTCAACGAGGGAATTGACGTCCCCGCGGTCGACACGCTGATCCTGCTGCGCCCGACCGATAGCGCCACGCTCTTTTTGCAGCAACTAGGGCGCGGTTTGCGGCGCAGCGCCGGCAAGACCGCCTGCACGGTGCTCGACTTCGTCGGGCACCATCGCCGCGAATTCCGCTTCGACCGCCGCTTTGGAGCCCTGCTTGGCGGGAGCCGGATGGAGATCGCTCAGCAGATCGAGGACGGGTTCCCGTTTCTGCCGGCGGGTTGCCACATGGAGCTCGATCCGAAGGCCTCGGAGCTCGTGCTCGAGAACATCCGGCAGGCCGTGCCGTCGGGGTGGACGGCGAAGGTCGAGGAGCTGCGGCGGATGGCCCGCGGCGGCGACGTGAGCCTCGCGCGGTTCCTCGAGGAGACCGGGCTGGAGATAGAGGACGTTTATTTCGGCCAGCGATCGTGGTCAGAGCTCCGGGAGGACGCCGGGCTTCCGTTGCTCGGCGCGGGACCGCACGAGAAAGCGCTGCGGCGCGCGTGCGGGCGGCTGCTGCACGTGGACGACTTCGTGCGGATCGAGGGGTATCGCCGGCTGCTCGCGTCGAGGGCGTGTCCGGATCCGGGGGCGATGAGCGAGCGAGAGCGACGGCTCTTGCGCATGCTCGTGGCCACCGTGGCCGATCGCGCCATCGAGAAGGCGAACACGCTTGCGGAGGCGTGTGCGCTCGTCTGGGCGCACCCACAGGTGCGCGCGGAGCTCGTCGAGGTGCTGGACCTGCTCGCCGCCCGCGTCGACCATGTTCACCGAGCGCTGGCGACCCATCCGGACGTGCCGCTCGAGGTGCACGCGCGGTACTCGCGGATCGAGATCCTGGCGGCGTTCGGGGTCGGGGTCGGCAGCGGCGGGGGCGGGGGAGGAGGCGGCGCGAAGGTGGCGCCCTGGCAGACTGGCGTGTACTGGGCGAAGGACGCCAGGGCCGACCTGCTCGCGTTCACGCTCGACAAGACGAGCGGGCAGTTCTCGCCGACCACGCGCTACCGCGACCACGCCATCAGCCGGCAGCTGATCCACTGGGAGAGCCAGTCGAGCACCCGCGCCGAGAGCGAGACCGGGCGGCGCTATCAACGGCACGAGGCGCTCGGTACGGCGGTGATGCTTTTCGCGCGGCTGCGCAGCGATGAGCGGGCGTTCTGGTTCCTGGGGCCGGCGAGCTATGTGCGGCACGAAGGCGAGCTGCCGATGGCGATCACGTGGCGGCTGCACCACGCGCTGCCGGGGGACCTGTTCGCGTCGTTTGCGGCGGCGGTGGCGTGAGGGGGGCGCTTCGGTTCCACGCAGCCCGGCCCGGAGATCGCGGGGAGCGAGGCGCTGGCCGCATTCCTGCTGGCGCCTTACATCGAGATGGTCGACGACTGCGGGAAATCCCGCCGGAAAGCCCCTGCGAAGAAGCCCGAAGCCGTCCAGGCGCCCCTGGCTGACGCGGGCGGGATGCCGTGAACCTATCCGGGCGAGGTGGCGCGTCCACGCGGGAGATGGGTGGCACCCGTCTCCCGGTGGTGCTGTCCATGGGGCAGAAGGCCGAGCGGGCGTACGGCAAGAAGAACTTCATGGAGCTGTACGCTGTGTTCTCGTCCCCGGTGCTTTACCGCGTCGTGACGCGTACGGGGCGCGACCTCGGATCGCTCGAACAGGATTTCGTGGACCGGCTCGTGGAGCAGATGAGCTCGTTCCTCCTTGGCGGTCGTGCTTGGACCGCCGAGCGCGTGAACCATGGCGATCGTATTGTCATTGTTCGCGAAGCTCCGGCCGGCGTGAAGCCGAGCTGGGGCGGGTTCATCCCGCAGCTCCTCGGGTTCGAGCTCTGCCAGAGGATGAAGCGGGTGCTCACGGAGTCCGTTCGCTACCCGTACGTCGACGCGCGGGGGATGCGGCACATCGAGGAGAAGCGAGAGGATCTGGGCGATCTACTTCAGCGGTCCGGCCATGCCGTGCAGGTCGACGGCAGCGTCGCCCGCTGGTGGACCTTCGCGGGCGGGCGAGTGAACCACTCGCTCAAGTACGGGTTCGAGGTCGCGGAAGGCTGGAAGGTCGTCGCGGACAACTTCCAGCTTCGCATCGAGGGGGACGGCATCGGCAACGAAAGCGTTCGGGGGACGATCGCCAGGATGTCGTCGTCGGCCTTCTGGGAAGCACCCGAGTTGCGCCAGGCCGTGCTCGCGAGGTTGCCGGGCTACCGGCTATCGAAGTTCCAGGACTGCCTCCCCGAGAGGTTCGCGCTGGAGGTCATCGAGAACTTCCTGCTCGACGTGGCGGGGACGGTGCGGTGGCTGGCGGCGCTGGCTCCCGCGGAGCCTGCCGGCGCCGCGGTCCAATAGCCCCATATCGAAACCCCCTGGCTGCATCGCGGCGCGACCGGGAGGGGACTCGGCCTTCGTGACATCAAGGGCCACACCACTCCCGTACATCGAGGCCTCCCGCGATTGGTGCGCTCGGGTCCACGAGCCACACCTGATCGCTGAAGCATTCAACGCCGGCAGGGTCGCCGCCCACCACGACGGAGAGGACGCGGGCCCCGGCGTCTTGCTTCGCCCGAGCCACTTGCTGTGCGACGCGTGCGCTGGCGCGGCACAGGCCGTCGGTCACCACCAGGACATCCGCCCTGGCGTATGCGTCCGTTCTCAGAAGCTCGAGAGCGCGGAGCAGGGGGGTGTCGTAATCGGTGCCGGCATGAAAGCCCATGCTCAGGAAGTCGAGCAGGTGCGCGAGGCCCTGCCGACCACGCCGGATCTCCAGCGGCTCCGCCTCCCCGGGCCCGCCGAACAGGAGGAGCTGGACTGCACGGCCTTTGGGAACGAGCTGCCGCACCACGGCCAGGACCAGCGCCTTCGCGACTGCCTCGGGCGCACCTTGCATGGAGCCGCTCGTGTCCACGCACGCGATGGCAGGACCACGCCGCTCGTCCATGGGCGTGGTCTGCGTCGTGGTCCCCAGCAGCTCCAGGCAGACGAGCCGATGCTCGACGAAGCGCTGGAAGAAGAGATCCTCGGTCTCGGGAGACGCGAGCAGGGCGAGCTCGCAGCCGAGCGCGTCCGAGAGCTCGCCGCCGACGCGCACGCCCGCGACCGCCTCGCGCCCACCGCGCTCTGCCCGGCGCGCCTGACGTTGCAGGGCCTCGAGGCGCCCGAGCTCCTCGACGACCCGGCGAAGCACCGGCAGCCGGCCCAGCAGCGCCGACAGGCGCTCGATGCGCGCCAGCAACGTCCGGTGGAGCTGGCCCGTCGAGAAATCCCAGCCGATCCCGGGGACGAGCGCGCCGAGGGCGAGGACCGCTTCGTCGCACGCGCGCGCGGCGGCCGCGGCTGCCGCAGTCGCGTCATCGGCGCCGAGCTGGTCCCGGACCCGAGCGCCCAGGCCCAAGGCGCTTCGTTCGCGGGGAAGCGGGCCTGAGACCGGCAGCGGGAAGCCATCGGGCAGGCGCCGCCCCATGAGCACCGCGAGCTGCTTGCGCAGCGCCCGTAGCTCGCTTTCTTCATCTCCGGCGTTACCCTCCTTCATAGTGGCGTCTTGGTGGGCGCCGGTCGCCTTCGGGGCGCGCGAGCCGTGGAGGCGGAGGACGTGCGCACTCCACGCGACCGCGCAGGCCGCCGCTCGCAACGGCTCTCCCTGGCACGCCATCTCCAGCAGGCGCAGCTCGCCGTCGGCCACGGCGAACCACAGCGCGCCCAGCGGGCCCGGATCGCCCACGGGCGCGCCGCAGAGTCGCCTGGCGACAGCGAGCGTCGCCGCGCCGATCCACGGTTCCAGGCCGACGGACGCAGCCAGCGTGCGGAGCTCCGGCGTCGCGTCCGCGAGCGGCGCCAGCGGATCACTTTCCACAGGCGAGCTCGTTCGAGCCTCACGCATTGGCCGTCGGCGATCCGGAGGCGGGGAGGGAAGGGGCCTTGGGAAGGTGTCGCGAGACGTTCTTCTGGATCCAGGTGGTCCAGCCCTCGAACACCTGCTTCAGGTGCGCCTGCGAGGTCTCGTTTCGCTCGGCTGGGCCGCTACCCCGCGAGCTCGTTCGGACGCGCGCCTGACCAACCATCTGAGCAACCAACGACGCGAGCACGGCGCCCGTGTCTTTCCCGACAAGGAGGCGGTGCGCATTCGTGTCGTCGACCACGACCGGTGCAGCCCGCTCCTGGTGGTACGAGCTGCGCCGGGTCGGCTCCCCATCCGTACCCAAGCCGATCGCATCGTCCTCGGAGTCGGTGGGAGCGCATACCCACAGCCTCACGTCGCTGCCGTAATATCCGCGTTCCTGCGACGCCTGGCGCATGCGCGATATCAAGAGGCTCGCGGGACCATAGGCGGCGACCGCGGCGCGATGTTGAGCGCTCGTGCGCTCGAAAACCTGGAGCCTGGTGCGAACGGCCACGAGCCCTGCGACGAGCTCGGGAGGCAGCTCCGTGCACCAGGGCGTGCGTGCGAGCTCCTGCTGCAGGTGCTCGAGGTGCTGATCGAGCAGCTCCCGGGCCCTGCGGCATGCGTCGTCGAACCGGTCCAGCCGGCGGACGGCACCGAGGCGCCATGTCGACAGTTCCGGGGAAGCTGCGTCCGCCTCGATCTCGGCCCACAGCTGCCGCAGGGGCGTCAGGTACTCGTCATGCTCGTCCAGAACCACGAGCGACTCGCGCACGCACATGCGGACGCCGGCCTGGTCGGCTCCTGGATTTCCGAAGCAATGCTCGAGGAGCACCACGTCGAGCGGCGAGATCCTGGCTCGCCCGGAGGTGAGGGCGGACATCTTGAGCAGCTCCAGCGACCAGCGCCAGCGGCGGTCGCTCGCATCGACGTCCTCCTCGGAGAACCTCTCGCGCACCCGGAGCAGCGCCTTGCGCGCGCTGTCATCGGCGCCGATCCTCTTTGTCCGCTCTCGCAGCCACTCGATCTCTTCGCGTGTGAGCTTGTCGGTGGCGACTGGCTGATATGCCGGCACCTCGCCGAGGCAGACCTGAAGGAACTTCTGCGAATCGGCGATGGGGGGGACGCTCATGCGGACGAGGAACCGGTCATAGAGAGCTCCAAGCCCTCCTTCCGGGTCCGGGGGCTCGTTGCTGGCGCCGATGATGCTGATCAGCGGCGCCTCGTCGCGGTGCTTGCCGTGATGAAACACCCGCTCGTTGATGAGGGTGAGCAGGCTGTTCAGGATCGCGCTGTTTGCCTTGAAGACCTCGTCGAGGAAGGCAATGTGCGCGCGCGGCAGGTACCCCTCGGTGAGTCGGCGGTAATCTTCTTCTTTGAGCCCGGGGATGCTGACCGGCCCGAAGAGCTCGTCGGGGTGGGTGAATTTCGAGAGGAGGTACTCGAAGAGTGTCGCATCGTGCAGGCTCGCGCAGAGCGCCCTGGCCAGCAGGCTCTTCGCCGTCCCCGGCGGCCCGAGCAGCAACAAGTGGTGCCCCGACAGGATCGCGAGCAATGCCACGCGGACGTGGGTCGCACGCTCGACGAAGCTTCGATCGAGCGCCTGCAAGAGCCGATTGATCTTCCCCTGGATGAACGCGAGCTCTGGGTCGGCGGCGGTCACCGGAGCCGCCACGTTATGAGAACCGGATTTCACCGGCACAGCATAGCGGGACCAGGCCGTGGCGTGTCGAGGGCGAAGAGGTCCGTCGAGGCGTCTCGATCGCCGCTCCGCAGCGTCGTGGGTCCTCCGACCTGCCGTGACGGCTGCAGTCAGCGCCTCCCACGGAGCCCATGTGCGAGGATGCGCGACGGCAAGCGCCCAGCGCTCCGGAAAGGTCCGGGATCTTGCGTGACCTCTCCACGGTCCGCTACCGTCGCAGCGCATCGTCATGCTGACCGACGAACAGCTCACCACCGTCTGGAAGGGCTTCACCCCACCTGCGTGGTGGGCGAGGTGGCAGAAAGACTACCTCGACTTCCTCTCCTGGGTGCGCAACGCCCACGAGTCTGAGCTGCGGACCGAAGCTGCGCAGAAGAAGCTCTGGAACGCCCGCGCGATCACCCCCGCCGGCCCCGGGGACGCCATCAACGTCGACGCGCTCCTGGCCGACCGCGAGTGCGTGGACGCCATCGTCGGCCTCCGCGGGCGCGCTTTTTCGTCCGATGTCGCCCTCCGAGCCGCTGAAATCCAGGGCGAGTACGAGCGCATCCTCGGCATCGCCGTGGCGCGCGAGGTCAAGCCCCGGCCGCTCGCCAAGCTCCAGCGGCTGGTCGGCGCGCTCATGCCAGCCGAGCTGAGCTGCGTGCTCAGCTACGATGCCGTCCGGAATATCGCAAAGCTCCTTCTGGGGGACGCGAGCGATCCCCCGCTCGTGGCCCAGGTGAAGATGCGCGCGCGGCTCCGGGCCGTGCTCGGGGAGGAGACAACCCTGGCCGAGCACGTGCAGCGCTCGACCTTCTGCTGGTGGCTCCACGAGAACTACGAACGCCTTTCGGCTGGGCAGATGCCGCCCTGGAGAGGCGACGTGCCCGCCGACGGCACAGCGATGCCCCCGCCCGACGACAAGCTGCCTCTGCTCGTGGTCTGGCCTTTCGCCAAGCAGTACGTGGGCTATCTCGCGGTGCGCAACTTCGCGGGCGCGTACCGCGCCGTGGTGCAAGCGGCGCTCCCGGGGCTCTCGCAAGACGACCTGGTAGGCGTGCTTCAGGCGAGCGGGAGCTTCGACAATGTCCCGACGACGACGCTGCGCCAGCTCATCATCCGCGCCAAGGGGCTCGGGTTCATCGAGCAGCGCGACGGTCTGCTCTACCCCTCGAAGGAGGGCGACGAGCTGCTGGGCAGCGGACAGCCGGACCTCTTCATCGAGCGCCTCCTCCAGCGCGTCTTCGGCTTCGCCCAGCTCCTCCGGTTCGTCGACGAGCATCGCGGGGCGACCGACGATGCCGTGGTCGACGCTCTCCAGAAGATCTATCCCAACTGGACCACCGCGGGTGTTCCCAGCGATCTCCGGAACTGGAGCCTCTACTTCGGCTTGCTCAAGCGCGACGAGCGCGGCGGCCTCCACCTGACGGAGTATGGCGCCGCCTGGGTTGCCCGGCTCCCGAAGGAGCTCCCGAAGCCTCCGCCCGAGGAGCGCATCGATACGGGCCCCACCGCGACCACGGCCGCCCTCGCGCGGCCGGCGACCCCATACCCCGCTTTCGATGCCATCCTCACGCGCTTCAAGGCCGATCCGGCGATCGCCGACTTCGTCTTCGACGACCGCCAGCTCGCCACCCTCCACGCCGCCTGGCGCAGCAATCCACGCAAGCGCTTCGTGCTCCTCTCCGGGCTCTCGGGCACCGGCAAGACGGCTGTCACGCTCTGCTACTCGCGCGCGGTCTGCGAGCTGATGGGGCTCTCTGAGTCCGAGCACCGGGAGGTCGTGCCCGTCTCGCCCGACTGGCGGGATCCCTCGGGGCTGCTCGGGTACTTCAACGCCCTGCACGCCGACCCCACGTTTCAGGCCGAGCCTGCGCTCCGCCTCGTCCTGCGCGCCGCCGCCGACCCGGGGCGCCCCTATTTCCTCATCCTCGACGAGATGAACCTCGCCCGTGTGGAGCGCTATTTCGCGCCGTTCCTCTCGGCCATGGAGACGGGCAAGGATCTCGTGCTTCACGCCAACGGTGCCGAGGTCAATGACGTTCCCCCGCGCGTTCCCTGGCCGGCGAACCTCCACATCGCGGGCACCGTCAACATGGACGAGACGACCCATCCGTTCAGCGACAAGGTGCTGGACCGGGCCTTCACGCTCGAGTTCTGGGACGTGGATCTCAAGCGCTTCTTCGAGCGCGCCGCGGCCAGGAGCCCGGGCGAGCGGCTCCCGGACGTGGAGGCGACGCTGCTCGAGCTGCACGACGCCATGCGCGCGGTACGTCGTCACTTCGGCTACCGCACGGCCGGCGAGGTGCTCGCGTTCATGCACGCCGTCGCGGAGCTGGGCGGCGCGACCCAGACGACGTTCCTCGACCAGGCCGTGTTCTCGAAGGTGCTGCCGCGCCTGCGCGGCGAGGACACGCCGGCGTTCAAGGGCGCGATGGAGACGCTTCTGAAGATTTGCAAGGGCCGCGGCCTCACCATGTGCGAGGCCAAGCTCGGGAGCATGATGGAGCTGCTCAAGCGCACGGGCGTGACCCGGTTCTGGGCATGAGCCTTCAAGTTCGCGACGCGGCCGGCCTCGACCAATACATCGTCGACAGCGTCCTGCACCTCGAAGAGGCAAGGACCTACCACGTCGATGCGCCTCCTGGTGCCGGCGCGCCGCGGGCGTGGCTCGGGCCGCTGGAGTTGCCCTGGAGCCAGGAGCGCGGGTCGTTCACGCTCGAGGTGGGCCACTGGGTCGGCTCCGCGGAGCTGAGGGTGGCGCACGGCGCCCAGGAGACGGTGGTCGCCGTCCAGGTGGGCCCGCGCAACGAGAAGCTCTCCGACGGGGCATGGCTCGCGCTCCTCGCGGACCTGGAGGCGTGGTCGCCGGGCCTGTCCATCGGCCTCGAGGGCGGCGGCGTCGGCGCCGTCCAGTCGGAGGGCACCACGGCGACGGTGCTGGCCACAGCGCTGCTGCCCCTGGTGCCGGCGCTCGTCCGCGCCGTTCACGCCATCGCCGCCGCGCCGCGGGAGCTCGCGACGTCCAGGCGCGAGGACGTCCCGTTGCGAGGCGTGCGTCGCGCGGATCGGGAGACGCTCCACTGGCTTGCGAGGCACCCGGCGGCCGCACGCGCGGTGGATCCCTGGTTGGCCGCTCGCCACGGCCAGCAGGACCCGTACGTGCCGCAGGACACGACGCACGAGACCGTCGATCACCCGGTGAACCGCTACCTCGCCTGGCTCGTCGGGCGGGTCGCTCGCGTGCTCCGTGAGCTGAGCAGCGTGCTTGGAGACGCCGCCGTGAAACGACGCCTGCAGCCCGACACCGCGCAATGGTGCCGTGCGCGAGCTCGCGTGGCCGCAGGCGCGGCGGACGAGCTGTCAATCACGCTGCGCCGGACGTTTCTCGGGTCGCTGACGCCCACGCCTGCCACCGAGGCCGCGCTCCTCGCGGTGCAGGACGATCCCGTCTACGCCCGCGCTCACGCGCTGGCTCGACCCTTCCTGTCGCCGCGATTCCGCCTGCGCGAGTCGCTGGACGGCGGTGAAGCCCCGGTGCGCCCGAGCTTCGAGCTTTACGAGCTGTGGACGCTGCTCGCCGTGCAGCGGGCGCTCGCCGGAGTCCTCGATGGGTGGACGTGGACCTGGCAGCAGGGGCCGGGGAACGAACTGCTCGCCGGCTTCGGGGCGGGGGCGGCGTTCACCGCGAGGCGTCCGACGGACGGGGCGCGGCTCGAACTCCGGTACAACATGACGTTCCCCGGATACCTCGCCCGGGGGACCTCGGACCGATACAGCATCTCCCGTGAGCGCCGACCCGACATCGTGATCTCGTTCGAGTCACCCGACGGGCAGCGTTCGTGGATCTGTCTGGATGCCAAGTACCGGGTAGGGCGGGAAGCGCTCGCGGATTCCTTCACCTCGCTCCACATCTACCGTGACGCGCTGCGGTGGGAGGCGTTCGGCGGCCCGTGCCGCGGCGGGCTGCTCCTCGTTCCGGCGGTCGAGCCGGAATGTCAGCCTTGGTTCGCGGGCGAGTTCCGCGAGCGGTTTGGGATCGGAGCCTGGCGGCTGACGCCCGGGGAGCCGCCGGATCTCGAGCTGGCGAAGCTCATTCTCGCCATGGGACGTGGACCCGATCGAGCGTAGGTGCCAATGGCGGCGGCGCTCCTCGCAAAGCACAGTCTCTCTGGAGCCTGATGATGGCACCGCCACCGCCCCGCGGCTCTGTTACACTCAGCACACTGCAGCCTGACGACGCCGTGCGCGCTGAGGAGACATGACGGACGAATCAGCGGCCCACGCCCTCGAGAAGGCAGCGTTCTTCCGACCCGAGAACGAGCGCGAGGGCTCACGCAGCGAGTTCTTGAGCCCCACGGGGAAGTTCCGTCTCGTGGTGTCGAGCTTCTCGACCGGACGTGGCGCCTGGGACTACTCCCAGGGCAAGGTCTACAGGACCGGCTCCGATGCGCCAATCGTCGTCGTGCAGAGGAACCACGACTCGTTCCCGTTCCTCTTCATCGAGGAGCATCCCAACGGCCACGACTACCTGGTGTGCGGTGAGGACTATCAGGGCCAGAGCGTGGTGGAGCTCGACACGGGGAAGCGCCGCGATCACCTGCCGAACGAGGCAGAGCAGGGAATCGGCTTCTGCTGGACAGACATGCGCTTCGAGGTACCGGCCGCGGTGCTCGTCGTCGAGGGGTGCATCTGGGCGTGCCCGTACGAGTTCCGCTTCTTCGACTTCTCGGACCCGATGTCAGGGTGGCCCGAGATCGAGTCCGCCACGATGATCGACGCCGACCGGCGTCCGCCGACGTTCAGCGCCGACGGGACGATCATCTGCTACCAGTCGGCGTCCGCCGACGACGTCAAGGCCGACGCCGCCGCGACTCCGGGCGCCGCGGCTCCGATCGCCGAGGCCCCGATCGCCGCGACCCAGACATTCCGTCGCGACGGCCTGAAGCTCGTCCTCCAGAGCGAGTGGGTGTCCGAGAAGGAGCAGGCGAGGCGCATGGCCAAGGAGGAAGCTCGGAAGAGGTACGACTCATGGCTCGCCGGCTTCCGCGCGAACGACCCGCTCTACCTCACCTTCGTCCAGACCCTGAAAGACCCGGCCTTCTCTCCGGAGGACCACGACGGGATCGGGGTCACCTACGACGGCTGGTGCCCGGACTTCAAGGCGCAGGAGCGGCGCATCACCCGTCGCATCGTGAAGAAGAAGGAGACGAGCGGGTACACGATCGACCTCGAGTGGGGTGCGGAGACGGGCCCCGTCAAGCTGGTCGTCTACAAGGACGGCAACCATGCGGAGAACAGGTTCTTCGAGCATTCCGTCGCCGGGATGCGCGCCGCGCTCGCCCATGCGAGGTCCTTGCTCGCGGGCGACGCGGGAACCGCGGGCGCCTGACAACGACCGCAACTCCCTCCCTCTCCGCTCCGCCCGACCATCCCCCCGCTCAGTCGCACTCCCCCACGCTCCACATCCCCGGCGCCTCCACGTGGAGCGTGACGACCTCGTTCTTGTCGACCCCCAGCCCCTCCAGCGCCCCCGTGGTGCGGTATCCCAGGAACATCTGCTCGTCCCCAAAGTCCACCACCTGCTTCTGCACCCTCCCGTGCACCTCGTGCTCCGCGATCGACGCGGTGATCGCGTTGCACCCGAACGGCCCGTAGCTCACGTGAGCCAGCATGATCGGCCCGGCTTCATTGAACCCCGTGAGCGACAGCCCGGTGAACTGCCCGTCCCCGTCGTCGCTGCTCGGATCCGTGAACGGCGTGAACGTCCTTCCCCCCTCCTCGTTGTAGAGGTTCTCCACCGAGCTCGTCGAGCTCGGGTTGCTCGCCATGAACGCGACCTTCCCTTTGCCCGCCGACCTCGCCTCGTCGATCCGGTACACCCCCACGCCGCCAGACACCCCCCCAAAGTCGATCCACCGCTGCAGCCCCCGGTCGTACCCTTCGTTCTGCCGGTTTTCGACCAGGAAGTACTGGTCCGGATCCGACGTCTCGATCTTGTAGATCGTCGGATCCACGCTCTGCCCGAAGAGCTCCGCGCCGGCCGACTGGACCACCGGAATGTCCTGCGCCGGCGCCCCCGGCTCGATCACGGTCGGCGCCAGGAACCCGGCCCGGAGCCGGCTCCACGCGCCCATCGCCACGGGCGTCGAGCCCGCCGGCGAGCCGCTCGTCGTCCCCCAGCTCCCGCTCGCCATCACGCACCACGCCCCGAGCGGGGTCGGCCCCTTGTACAGATCCGGCAGCCCGATCGCCGAGTGCCCGAGCTCGTGGACGATGACCCCCACGGTGGCCGGCATCGTCATGGACACGCCGCGGATCTTGTGGACCTGCCGCTCTCCGATCGCCGCGTATCCGCTCAAGGCCTTCCCATCGAGCGTGATCGGCTCCTCAAAGCCCTTCGCGTGTGCCCAGATGGACGGCGTCTTGCTGCTGTTCGAGGTCTCGTAGCCGGCCACCACGAAGAGCACGTTGAGCTCGTCGCCCCGGACCTTGTTGTCGCCGTTCGTGTCGAAGGAGGCGAAGTTGACGAACGGATTCGCCGCCGCCAGCGCCTCCTTCAGGTACGGCTGGATCAGCGCGAAGTCCTTCTTGCTGTTCGGGTGCGCGAAAGGCAGCTTGATCCGGACGATCCCGTCGTTGGCCGTGCCCTGCGTCTCCCGCGCGCGGATGAAGGAGAACTTCCCGCGCGACATCTCGCCATAGTAGTGGTTCACCGAGCCCTCGAGGCTCCCGTACAGGGTCTGCTTCCAGTACGCGATGTCGGTCTCGAAGTTGCCGGTGAACGCGTTCGGGGCCGTGATCCCGCCCCCCTGGGTGAACTCCAGGAGGATGGTGAGCAGCGGGCGCCGGATCCCGGTGATCGGGGTCGTCCCCGCCGCGAGCGGGAGCGGGCTCGGGGCGCGCGCTGTCGCCGCCTCCCAGAGGGCGTCGATCTCCTCGTCGTCGATGCGCGGCAGCAGCGCCGGATCCACGCGGCCGCCCAGCTCGCGGAGATCGCGAATCAGGATCCCCGAAGGCACGAGCGCGGGGGCGCCGCTCGCGTCCCGGCCGAGCTCGGCGACCTCGTAGTCGTCCGTGAGCTCGTTGAGCACGGCGACGGTGCCGTCCGCCATCCGGAGGTAGTCGAAGTGCTCGTCGCCGATCACCTCGGCGCGGAAGGTCGCGCCGGTCGGGTCGAGCGGGATCGCGCGCAGGCCCGGCTCGGCGCTCACCGCGGCCGCCGGGCGGCTCATGGAGACGGCGCTCGCCAGCGCGGCGAGGGCGACGAGCCCGAGCCTCGTCCCGCGTCGCGCTCCGAAGATCGCCCCGTGCTCCACCTTGCCTGCGCCGCTGTCACGAGATGTCATGTTCGCATCCTCCTCGATCCGCGTTTCGTCGCGTCGCGGGGGCACATCGCAACCCGTGTGCCGTCCCCCGGCCCGGCGCGAATCGAGGCGCTTTCAGGCCGTTCCCCGCGTCTCCCGCGGGCGCCGAGCCCCTCACCGACACGCCGCCGGGACACCTGTCACGCGCGCATGACGGCCGCTGTCGCGGTAGCATGACAGTCCGCTCCAACAGGCGTCCCACACGCGCACCGCTCCGTGCTCCCCGGCGCGCGCCGCTTCCGGGTTGACGCGGACCCCCCCAGGGTCACCATGGCGCTCATGGGCGAGGATCCCGGGGCGACGTTCACGCTCACGAGCTTCGATCAGGGTCGCTCCCTGCGGCTCCCTGCGCTCTCCGTGACGGTCACGCTCCCGGACCGGCGCACGCTCACCGCGCCGCTCGAGCTGCGCCCCCTCGTCATCGGGGCGGGCGCCGACTGCGATCTGGTCCTCACCGATCCCCGCGCCTCGCGCAGGCACTGCGAGGTCCGGATGACCGAGCGCGGCGTGCTCCTCCGCGACCTCGGCAGCAAGAACGGCACCCTGGTCCGCGACGTCCGCATCCTCGAGGCCTTCCTCTCGCCGGGCGTGCCCGCCACGGTCGGCAGCTCCGAGCTCGTCGTCGGCGCTGCGGGCCCGCCGTCCGTCCTGCCGCTCTCCGCCGCGGATGCGTTCGGCGACGCGGTGGGCCGGAGCCTGACCATGCGCGCCCTCTTCGCCAAGCTGGAGCGCGCGGCGCCGACGGACGAGACGCTGCTCCTGCTCGGCGACTCCGGCACCGGCAAGGAGGTGCTGGCGCGGGCGATCCACGCCCGGAGCCGCCGCAAGGACGGCCCCTTCGTCGTCGTGGACTGCGGCGCCGTCGCGCCGAGCCTGGTGGAGAGCGAGCTCTTCGGCCACGCCAGGGGCGCGTTCACGGGCGCCGCGGGGGCGCGGTCGGGGCTGCTCGAGCAGGCGAGCGGGGGCACGCTCTTCATCGACGAGATCGGCGAGCTCCCGCTCGATCTCCAGCCGAAGCTCCTGCGCGCGATCGAGGGGCGGCAGATCCGGCGGCTCGGCTCGAACGAGTGGGTCCCCTTCGACGCGCGGATCGTGGCGGCCACCCACAGGAACCTGCGCGCGAAGGCCCAGGACGGCTCGTTCCGGGCCGATCTCTACTTCCGGCTCTCGGTGGTGGAGGTCCACGTCCCCGCGCTCCGGGAGCGCAAGGACGACATCCCGCTGCTCGTCGAGCGCTTCCTCGTCGCGCGCGATCCGCCGCGCGCGCTCGCGGACCTGCCGCCGGGCGCGCTCCCGCTGCTGGAGTCCCACGACTGGCCAGGGAACGTGCGCGAGCTCCGCAACACCGTCGCGCGGCTCGTGCTCTTCCCCGAGCTGCTCCACGAGATCGTCAGCGCCGCGCCGCCGGCGCCGCAGGGGCCTCCCCATCCGGCTCCGACCGGCGCGACCGCGTCGCCCGCCGGCGCGACCCCCGCCGCCGCGCCGCCGGCCGGGCCCGAGGAAGCCCGCCTGCGCCGGCTCCTCGATCTGCCGCTCCCCGAGGCGCGCGAGGTCGTGATGGAGGAGCTCGAGCGCGCCTACCTCACCGAGAAGCTCCGCCAGCACGGCGGCAACATCTCGCAAGCGGCCGACGCGATGGGCGTCTCCCGCCAGCTCGTCCACCGCTTGATCCAGCGCTACGGCCTCCGCGCCCGATGATCCTGCCCGCGGGCGCCGACCATCCCGCCGCCCTGGTACCATGTCGCCAGGTTCGTTTCTGATTCCGTGAGGGGGAAAAATTGAACCACAGAGGCACAGAGGACACAGAGGAGAGAACAAAGAAACTCTCTGTCCTCTGTGCCTCTGTGCCTCTGTGGTTCCTTTTCACATGAAACCAGGGATGCACCTGGGCGACGCGGTGCTGGCGTCGCCGGCGCCCAGGCGCGGCCGCGACGACGCGACCGTGACCGGCCCGAGCACGCCCGCCATCCCCAATCCCGGCCTCGGCTCGTCCGGCGACGTCCCCGTCGCCGCGCCCGAGCCCACCCCCGACCTCGGCCTCGACCCGACCGGCGACAGCCCCCGCGCCCCCGCCGCCCCCGACGACCCTTCGCCGATCCCGCCCTCCCTCCACGCCCGCTTCGAGGACTTCCACCTCCTCGGCCGCGGCGGCATGGGCGTCGTCTTCCGGGCCTGGGATCTCCGCCTCGGCCGCCGCGTGGCCATCAAGCTCGTCTCCTCGGGCGCCCAGATCGACGGCAGCTTCCTGCGCGAGGCCCGCTCCCAGGCGCGCCTCCGCCACGAGAACGTCTGCGAGGTCTACGAGGCCGGCGTCGCCGATCGCGTGCCGTTCATCGTCATGCGCTACATCGAGGGCCGCTCCCTCCAGGAGGCCCGAGGCGACCTGACCCTCGAGGAGAAGGTCGGCGTCGCCCGGACCATCGCCGCGGCGCTCCACGAGGCGCACCGGCTCGGCCTCGTGCACCGCGACGTCAAGCCGAGCAACATCCTCCTCGAGCGGGGCGACGACGGCGCGTACCGCCCTTACCTCATGGACTTCGGCATCGCGCGCGACGTCGGCGAGAGCGGGCTCACCCTCACCGGCGCCGCCCTGCTCGGGACCCCCGCGTACATGGCCCCCGAGCAGGCGGCCGGCATGGTGCGCTCGCTCGACCGGCGGACCGACGTCTACGGCCTGGGCGCCACCCTCCACGCGCTGCTCGCCGGGCGCCCGCCGTTCGCGGGGGGCGCGGTGATGGATGTCCTCCGCCAGGTGCTCGAGGCCGAGCCGCCGCCGCTGCGCACCCTCGACCGCGACATCCCCCAGGACCTCGAGGCCGTGGTGCTGCGCTGCCTGGAGAAAGAACCCGGCGCCCGCTACGAGTCGGCGCGGGCGCTCGGCGAGGACCTGCAGCGCTTCCTCGACGGCGACCCGGTGCTCGCGCGCCGCGCCTCCTTCGCGCGCCGCCTCGCCCGGCAGGCGCGGCGGCACCGGGCCGCGGTCCTCGGCGCGGCCGCGCTGCTCCTCGCGGCGCTCGTCGTCGCCGGCCTGTTCGTCCGGAGCCGGCGCGCCGCCGCGGAGCAGGCCACCCTCGCCCGCGAGCTCGGCGAGACCGTCGGCGAGACAGTCAAGGAGATGGAGCTCTTCCTCCGCGGCGCCCACGGCATGCCCCTCCACGACGTCGAGCGCGAGCGCGACGTCGTCCGCGCCCGGCTGAAGGCCGTCGAGGCCCGCATGGCGACCGCGGGCGCGCTCGGCCGCGGCCCCGGCGAGTACGCCCTCGGCCGCGGCCTGCTCGCGCTCCAGGAGCCGCGCGCCGCCCTCGAGCACCTCCGGGAGGCCGAGCGCGCCGGCTACGGGTCGCCGGGGCTCGACTACGCCGCCGGCGCGGCGCTCTCCGAGCTCTACCGCCGCGGCCTCGAGGAGACCCGCCGCATCCACGACAAGGCGCAGCGCGAGGCCCGGATCGCGGCGCTGGAGGCCGAGTACAGGGCCCCGGCGGCCGCGCACCTGCGCGCCGCGCTCGACGGCGCCGCCGAGGGGGCCGCGGCGATCGAGGCGCCCGCGTACGTCGAGGGGCTGCTCGCGCTCGCCGAGGGCAGGCACGACGAGGCGCTGGAGAAGGCCCGGGCCGCGTTCGCCGAGGCGCCCTGGCTCCACGAGGCGAAGAAGCTCGAGGGCGACGTGCTCTTCGCGATGGGGAGCCGCTACCGCCACGACGCCGCCTTCGACTTCGACAGGATGAAGGCCCACTTCGATCGCGCCGCCGAGGCGTACCGGATCGCGGCGGACCACGGCCGCTCCGACCCCTCGGTCCACACCAGCGAGTGCGAGCTCTGGGCGCAGACCATGAACGCCGCCGGAAAGCGCCGCGACGCGATGCGCCCGAGCTTCGAGCGGGCGCGCGAGGCCTGCGGGCGGGCGCTCGCGGCGAGCCCGCGCAGCCCCGAGGCGCGCGTGAAGCTGGCCTGGGTCCACAGCTCCTTCGCCTGGTGGGTCGCGAGCAGGATGCCCCCGGGCGAGGACGCCGGGGTGGTGCTCCGCGAGGCGACAGCGCGCGCCGAGGAGGCGCTCGCCACGAGCCCCGACGACGCCATGGCGCGGTACGTCCTCGCCGCCGTCTTCCGGGCGCGCGCGTACCACGCGGACCTCACCGGGCGCGAGCAGGGCGAGGCCCTCGAGCGCGCCATCCGGGGCTACGAGGCCGCGCTCCAGCGCGAGCCCGACTTCGCCTGGGCCCTCCACGAGCTCTGCGGCGTCCTCGCCGAGCGCGGCCGCTACGAGTCCCTGCGCGGCCTCGATCCGGCGGGCTCCCTGGAGCGCGCCCGGGCCCGCTGCGACAGCGTCCTCGCGCTCGATCCAGGCTTCGCCAGCGCGCGCACCTCCCGGCTGATCACCGGCATCTACGAGGCCGAGCACCTCGCCCGCGCCGGACGCTCTCCCGAGGAGGTCGTCCAGCGCACGCACGGGGTGATTGATGCGATGCGTCAAAAGGATCCTTCGTGGACCGGGGCGCCTTACTGGCGGCTCTGGCTGGATCACACGCTGGCGCTGTACGCGCTCGACGCCGGCGCCGATCCCGGCCCGGCGTTCGCGCGCGTGCAGGCGAGCGCGCGGGAGATGGCGCCGGGCGTGGCTGGCTATCCGGAGTCGCTGCGGGCGATGCTGGCGATGCTCGAGGCGCGCGTGCGGATGGCGCGGGGCGAGGACCCGGCGCCCGCGATCCAGGTCGCGCGTGAGACGCTCGATCGCAGCCTCTCCGAGACGCCCTGGGACGTGTGGGACCGCGTGCAGCGCGCCGAGGCGGAGCTCCTCGCGTTCCGGTGGGGCGCGCAGCGAGGCCGTCCGGATGCGGCGCGGCTCGACGCGGCGCTCGTCCCGCTCCGCCCGCTGCTGCTGGGCGAGGCGCTCGCCGATCCGCTGCTGTACGCGGTGCTGGCCGAGATCCACGGGGCCCGCGCCGCGCTTCGGACGGTGGGCCGCCGGCAGGACGGCGCCGACGACATCGCCGAGGGGCTCCGGCATGCGGGCGCGGCGCTCGCGCTGAACCCGCGGTACGACCGGGCGCTCGCGGCGCAGGGCGCGCTCTTTCGCCTGCGCGCCGCGGCGGCGCCCGACGCGGCCGCCCGGAGGCAGGACACGCTGCGCGAGGTGGCGGCCCTCGAGGCGGCGATCCACGCGAACCCGCTGCGCGCGCGGACGCTGGGCGCGCGCCTCGCCGAGGCGCGGCGGCTCACGGGCGAGGCGCCCGCCCCCGCCGCGCCCTGAGCCGCCCGGGAGCGCCGGGGGCTCACTGGGGCAGGGGAGTCGGAGGCGTCGGGGGCGTCGGGGGCGTCGGGGGCGTCGGGGGCGTCGGGGGCGTCGTGGCAGGGGGCACGCACCACTCGGGGTCGGGGTCCTTCAGCCACGTCATCGTGCACGCCTTGCCGTTGCACTTGTACTGACCGCTTCCCGGCGCGCCCACGCGCACGCACTCGTCGTTGAGCTCCAAGATCCCCTTGTAGTCGAGGTTGCAAGCCTCCGGCTCGTAGCAGTACCGCTGCTCCAGCGCGGCCTTGGCGTCCATCCCGCAGCTCCCCACGAACGAGCGCGTAGCGTAGACACTCACGGCGACGCCCGTGGCGTCCGCGCACCAGACCGCCTCGCCGAACATGAACTTGGCGTGCTCGCCCTTGTCATCGTTCACGTTCGGGCCTGTGAGCAGGACGTTGACGCCGTCGGTCTTGTCGTTGACGAACGCGATGACGCACTCAAGCACGTTGCTGCGCACGTGCTCGGGGAGCCCCTCGTTCGTCCAGACCGACGCGCCGCCCACCATGCCCCGCCCCACGTAGGACTTGCCGTTGTGGGTCACGGCGGTGCCGCTCGCGAGGGCGCAGCGGACGGTATGATCGAAGACCTCGTGGCCCGAGACCCACTCGCCAGCCGCGTCTTCGCCGCCCGCGCCGTCGCCGCCCGCGCCGTCGCCCATGGGGTCCTCGAGGAGCCCGAGGTCGAGGATCACCGGGTTGATGGTGCCGTCGCTGTTGAGCAGCCGGACTCGCAGCGCGCGGGCTATCGGCTCCTTCCAGGTGTCCCACGCGCGCTTCGGGGTGCCGTTGGTGTCCTCCGATCCGGGCTTGCCCGCCATCGCCTCGAGCCCCGGCCCGTCGAGCTCGCCGTCGAGCTGCGACTCCGGCCCGCAAGCCGCCGGGAGGAGCCCCACCGCCATGACCATCCCGAGCCCAAAGACTGAGCGCTTCATTGCGATCTCCATCCTCCGGAGAGGTT
Source organism: Sorangium sp. So ce321 (assembly GCF_051530195.1). Lineage (NCBI taxonomy): Bacteria > Pseudomonadati > Myxococcota > Polyangiales > Polyangiaceae > Sorangium > Sorangium sp. So ce321. The sequence goes on from NZ_CP150329.1 coordinate 5,370,884, forward strand.
CAAGCCGTCGTTCCGGCACGCTTGCCGGTCAAGGATGCCGGCGGCGATGCGCGCCGCCCTGCGAGCCGGACAAGATAGCATGCGCCATGCCATGGCCGCGAGCGGCGCGGAATCCGCGGATCGCCCGCGGCCCTCCCGGCGAGGCGGCGCGGCGATGTAACGGCGGCGCGACAGGTGACCGCCGCGCGGACCGCCGCTGTCACGCGGCCATGACAGCGTTCAGGTCAGCGGGACCGCCGCTGTCACGCGGCGGCCATGACGGCGCGGCCGGCCGGCGGGGAAGTCGGAGGTGCCGGACCGGGTAGGCCCTGCCCGGCGGCGCGGCACGGCACGGCTTCTGTCGCGATCGCGGCCCATCGCCGCTTGGGGCAGGCGTCCGCGCTGGCCGCATCGCGCCGCAGCTCGGTCGTGCCGCGCGCCATTTCCGGCGTGCCCAAGCCCGACCACGAGCGTGTGAGCGGCGGCGTGGGTCTGGCGTGGCGGCGGCGTGAAGGGGGGCTCGTGGTCAGGATCAGCCGATGCGCTTGATGCCGTATGCGTCAAAGACCACGTCCTGGCTCACGATGGGGATGTCTTCAGACGAGCGCCTGCGCGATCATGAGACGATCGAACGGATCGCGATGATGGAATGGCAAGTCGCTCACGCGCGCGACGTGCCGTAGCCGTATGTCGAGGAGCTCGATGTCGTTTATCGCCAAGTGGTGCTTGATGAACGTCTCGACGTCGCCTGGGATGGACAGCTTTCCCAGGCTCACCTTGATAGCGATTTCCCATGGGCTTGCCACGCTCAGCACGAGCTCATTCGTGGGCTCCTCAAGGAAGCTCTTCGCACGGGGCTGAGCTGCGGGTCGTTCGCGAGGAACCAGAGGAAAGCATGCGTATCGACGAGCAGCCTCACCGCTCGTATTCCTCGAAGTCGTCGAGAGGCGCGTTGAAATCAGGAGCCATCCAGATCTGGCCGGCGGCCCCGCCGGCCTCGCGCCGCTTCCCGGGCGTCGCGGCGGGCGTCGGCACTGGAACGAGCTGTACCGCAGCCCCTCCATGCACGATCACGACCGCCTCCCCGCCGCGCGCGGCGGCCATCAGCTCGTCGAGGCGAGCCACCGCTTCATCCAGCGTGACCTGCACCATACCACCCCGAGCATATCGCGTCGGTGGCCGGCGTGGAACGAGAAACGCGCTGCCCTGCTAGCGCGCGGTGGAGCTCGTTCTTGGATTTCAGGGATTCCTGCGTCGTCTCATGGGCCAAGCGCCCCTGCAACTCCGCGTCGAGGAGACTTTCCTGGTCGCGGCTGCGCCACGAGACAGTGTCCAGGCTGCTCGAGGCCAGTGGCATGACAGACGCTTCGGAGATCGTTTCAGCAGGGTGCGGACCCGGGGGTGCCGCAATTCACTGCGGGCGAGCTTGTAGCCATCAATACCTCGCCCACCTCACCCCTGCTCGCGTCCTCCGCTCGCCGCGCGGGCTCGCCGGAGGACTCTCTCGACGTGTCGCAAGCTCTGGTCCGGGGGCTCTCCGCCGCCCTTGCCCTCGAGCGCATTGCGGTACCAGCGTCCCGCCAGGCAAAGCTCGTACAGGCGCACCGCCGACGCCTCGATGCGCGGTCGCCCCTGCGTGGCGTACGCATCCAGGAGCCGCGTCAGGCCGTGGTCGATCTGGAACGGCCTCCTCGCCCCGCGCGTGACGATGGCCATGTCGTACGCGGGATCGCCGCGCGTCGCGTACTCCCAGTCGATGACCGCGAACGGCTTCTCCCAGTGGAGCAGGATGTTCTGACCCAGGAGGTCCCCATGGACGAGCGTCGAGGGCTCCTCCTGCGGCAGATGAGCGAGCGCCCACTGCTCCGCCTCGCGGAGCTCGGCGACGCCATGGAGGGCCGAGATCTCCGACAGGGCGTGCGCGCGCCGCGTGGCGTGTCCCCCGAGGTCGGCGATGTCGTCCACGTCGATGGCATGCACCGTCGCGGCGACGCGCGCGACGACCTCCCAGGGCGCCACGCTGGGCTGGCGGCCGGCGCGCAGGTCGAGGGGGAGCCCGTCGAGGTAAGGTCGCACGACGACGTTGACCCGCCCGATGGGGACGATCGCCGTCAAGGTGGGCACGCGGATCGCGCCCGTGCGGGCGGCGACCCGCGCGAGGAGAGCGCCTTCTCGCTGCCAGCTCGCGAGCGCCCGCGAGGCGCTGCCCGTGACCGGCAGAAGGGCCACATAGGTGCCAGAGCGGCCCTCTGGATCGGGAACCAGCTCGACGTGGGCAGCATAGACCTCGCTGGAGAGGCCATGACCCGCCTTGCTCACGCGGTCGATTCGAGCCCTGCCGGAGCTCGCGAAGGCGGCCTCGAAGGCCAGCTTCGCGCGGGCCCATCCCGCGCCAGCACCGCGGGCAGCCATCTCACGCAACCCCTGCGCCGCCGTCTGCGGACCCGACGCGAGGAGCGACCCGCCCACGCGCCGCCTGCATGCCGCCGGGAAGCAGCCGGTCGTCCCGAGGACAACCCCGGAAGAAGCGGCGCTCGTCCAGGAGCGAGGGCTTGTGGCAACCCGTCGTCATCTGTGCGCCAGCTCATGCCACAAACGATGCCTGGAGTGGAGCCCTCTCGTGCATGAGAACGCGGAGCGCACGCGGTTTCCCCGGGGTGGAACGCTCCGAAACGCTCTCCATGTGCTTTTGCATTACGAAGCGTGGTTGCGAATTCTCGCCCATCTTGCGGTAGCGCGTCTCATCCCGACCGGTAGATTGTTGATTTTTGTTGGCAAATTATGCTTGCTGAACGGAATGAGCTTTGGGTTGCACAGCCGTCATGAGTTGATGGCTCATCTCCCTGGTTCCACCGCGCGTGGATCGCGTACCCTGCGCCGCGTGCGAGAGGCCGGATGCGACGAAGCATGCCTGTGCGGCGGCGGGCGCACCTCGGATCGAACCGCGCTGGCGCGGACCGAGCGGAGGTGCTGGTGAAGGACGATGCCCGAGCCAGGCGCCTGCCGCGCCCGGCAGAGCGTCCGCTCGACGACGGCGTGCGCTACGGCCCGGAGACGTGGCGCGAGATCGACGGCGTCGCCTTCTCCCACTGGGATCGATGGCTCCTGCGGCTCGCGCTGGAGGAGCCGCGCGGCCTCGACGCGATCGCGCGGGAGTTCCGCGCGCGCGCGGCCAGCGGAGGTATCCGCGGCGATGCGGCCGAGGCGATGCTCGCGCAGGTGGTCGACCTTCGTGGCCGGCTCGAGCGCCTCGCGCGGACCCCGGCGGGCGTCCTCGACGCGGAGGAGCAGGCGAGCGAGTGGCTGCTGAAGAAGGCCTGGAAGCGCGTATGGCACAGCGGTCCAAGCCACCGCACGGACGCGATGCGCAACACGCCCCGGCGGCGGCTGGAGGCGCGCGCGCTCCGGGGGCACTGGCCGCGGTTCCCTGTGTCGCCCGCGCGCTTCGAGCCCGAGCTCCGCAGCCTCGCCGGAGCCGATGGCTACTACGATCACCGCGCCACGGATCTGCTCGCGAGCTTCGTCGAGAGCCAGATCGACCTCCTCGAGGCGCGGACGGCGTCGGATCTCGAGCGCCTGGCGCTGCACCGGGCAGCGATGACCGCGATCGTCGAGATGATGGAGCAGGTCGATGATTCCTTCGCGCGGATGGGCGAGGTGTTCGCGGCGAGCGAGCGCGCCTATCTCGGGCTCGCCCGCGACCATGCCGGGCTCGACGGCCTCCTGCGCGATCTGCTCGAGCTCGCCGTGTGGGAGGACCATGGCCTGCTCCGCGGGGTCGACGGCTTCGTGGGTGCGCTCCAGGAAGAGCACGCGAACCTGGCCGTCCGCGAGCTGGCCGCGATCATCCCGGAGCTGCGGCGAGAGCGCCTGGACTACCAGCTCGCGCGCGCGCTCGCGCTCCGTCGAGCGGTGCTGGCCCCGTGGGGGTAGGAGTCGGGGACGATGCGGGCTCTCCCGCCGGCCCCCCGGCCATCCACCGCTGGACGAGACAGGCCGCATGGCCCCCTCCAGTCCGAGACAATCACGGCGCGACGAGGGGCGTCTGCGTCTCCAGCGGATCGATCCCGCGCAGCACCGCGGCCCCGTGCGGGCCGGCGCGGCGGCAGGCTTCCTCGACCGAGAGGCCGTGGGCGAGGAAGAACGTGAGCGCGCCCGCGAAGCTGTCGCCGGCGCCGTAGTCGCCGACGACCCGCTCGGGCGCGGGCGGCGCATCCACCAGCGTCGTGCCCCCGGGCCGGACGACGCGCACCGGGCGCGGCCCGTCGGTGAGCACCAGCGCGCCGGGGAGGGGGTCGTAGGCGTCGATCGGCGCGTTCTCGCGCGGATCCGCGACGCTGCCGATGGCCACCTCGGGCGCGACCGCCGCGGCCCGGAGCGCCGCGCCCCTGCGGGCCGTCACGACGAGGCGGCGCGCGGCGCGCGCGAGGCGCAGGCTCTCGGGGTCGGCGCCGGTGAAGTACACGGCGTCGCAGTCGGCGAGCAGCGACCAGGGGAGGGGATCGGTCGCCGCGGGCTGGAGCGGGCTCCCGGTGACGATGATGGTGCGGCGCCCGTCGGCGTCGACGAAGATCACCACGCGCGGGTGCGCCGCGGAGCGCCGCGCCGCGTGGACGTGGACGCGCTCGTTCGCGGCCCGGATGCGCTCCTCGACCGCCCGCGCCGCCTCGTCCCGCCCGAGCGCCGTGAACAGGTGGACCTCGGCGTCGCTCCGGCAGAGCTGCGCGAAGGCGAGGCCGCCGCCCCCGGCGGGCAGGAAGCGCGCGTCCTGGAGGTGAACGATGTCGCCCGGCCTGGGGATGCCCTCGGTGCGTCCGAGCGTGACGTGCTCCACGTGGCCCACAACGGCGATGCGCGGCGTTGCCATGCGGCTCGACATAGCACGGCGCCCGCGCAGCTCCGCGTCAAGTGCTCACGGCCCTGTCGCCCGGAGCTCCCTCTCCCGCGTGTCGACCCCGAGCAGCCGGGGTCTCAACCGGCGAACGGACACCCCACGTAGATCGGCGCGGAGAAGCCGTCGCCCACGCGAGCCCGTACCACCGCGCACCCCGGCTTCGAGAGCGGCACGCGCACGGTCTCGCCGTCGTCGGCGCCCGCGACCGCCTCGCCGCCGACCAGGACCTCGACGTCCCCGCCGCGCGCTCGCGCCTCGATCACCGGCGCGGCCCCGAGCGACGCTCCCACGCCTTGCCAGGCACCGCCCGGCGCCCGCACCTCGAACGAGCACGCCTCCGGGCTCCGTACGCACACGCGGCCCGCGGCGAGGGCGTCGCGGACGGCGGCCTCCGAGCGCCCCGCCGCGCGGACGTACGTCGTCGGCCGCAGGAAATCGGTGTGGCTGTCGCTGCCGCCGACCGGCACCAGCCGCCGCTGCTGCGCCGCGATCTCTCGATCCACGCGGGCCATCGTCGCGAGCAGGGTGCGGGGCGTGTCGAGGAGCAGGTACCGATCCCGCAGGTGCGTGACGACCATGTTGTACGCCTCGATGCCCGGTGCGAGGCGGTTCACCGTCGCGATCTCCTCGGGCACCGGAGCGGCGCTCGTGAAGGGGCGCCACGAGAGATCCGCGCGCGCCATCGCGAACGACGAGTCCAGGGGCGTGGAGAGCGGGTGGTTGATCACGAGGAAGCCGCCGCGCGCCACGAACCGCTCGAAGAACCGGCCGGGGTGCGCGCGCGCCTCGTCGACCGGAACGTCCGCGAGCACGGCCCGGAGATCCGCGAACGCCGCGCCCACGTGGCCGTAGACCGGATCGGTGTACTCCATCCCGATGACGTACACGGTGCGGCCGGCCGAGCGCGCCGCGAGCTCGGCCCGCAGGCGATCCTGCGCCGCGAGCACGGCCGCGCGCAGCTCCTCGTGCTCGAAGAAGCGCGCCGGCACGTGAGGCGTCAGCACCAGGAAGTCGAGCTCCTCGTCGGCCGCGAGCGCGACCGTCGCCGCCGGATCGCGCGACGCCTCGCGCGGGTGATCCGGCGGGCTCAGGTGGCAGTGCATGTCGCCCGCGAGCACCAGATCCGGCGCGGCGCCCGCGGCCGGCGACCCCATCGTCGCGAGCGAAGGCGGCCTGTACGCGCTCGCCATGACGGTCTCGATGGCGTAGTGCGACGCAGGTCGGCTGCAGCCCGCGAGGGCGACGATGCCGGCGCAGAGGCCGGCGGCGACGGGACGGCTGGCGCGCACCTCGAGCATGCTCGCAGGATCCGCCCGGCAGGCCGGCGCGCGAACGGCGGAGCACGCTCCCGGCGCCACGCGGGCGCCACCGGCTCGCCGCGGGGGCGTCGGTGGAGCTCCGCCGGTCAGGCCACGCCGTACAGGACGCGCTGGCGGAGCACGTCCTGCAGCGCGCGCTCGAAAAGGACGCGGGACGGGTGGACCGTCAGCTTCCGGATCGCGGCGTTCGCGACCTGAACCCCGAAGTGAACGGACCTGGAGTTCAGGAGAAAGTGCCCTCCCTCGACCGCGTGGAGGACAGAGGTCGTCGCCTCGGTCAGCCGCGTGCGCGAGGCGTGCTCGTAGTCGGTCATCGACTCCCAGTCGTTGAAGACGAGGATCCGGCGATCCTCGGCGACCCGGCGCAACATCGCCTCCTCGATCGCCGCGGCTCCGTCCTCCACCAGCTTCCCGGTGACGCATGTGACGATCAGCCCCGGGGCAGGGCACCAGATCTTCACGGTGCCATCGAGACACCAATGACTCTGCAGTGGCTGTTCAGGGAAGGTCAGCATGGTGAGCGCGATAGGATGTGGCGTGGATGACTATCTGTTGAAGACATTATAGCAAGATCTCAACGGAGGACCCAAGAAACCGACACCACGCCTCGAGATCGGGTGGCTTGTTGCGCTGAGACTTCCGATCAGCACGTCAATTTGAAATGCCGATTCCCGGATGCGGCACAACGCACGTAGATTTCCCCTGATACGGTACGTGAGACCAAGGGCTCGGTCGCGCCGCGGTCCGCGTCCGAGGTGCAGCGCTTCGAGATGTCGTGGGGGGAGAGCCGAGTCGTCGGCGGCCAGCGGGCCGCTCTCGAGCCGGAGGTCGCGAGCGTCAGGGCTTCGCCGCGCCCGCCATGTACTCCGCGAACGCTTCGGCGTGATCGGGGTGCCACCGGGACAGCGCGGGGCGGTTCCGGATCAGGTCGTCGGCGGCCCACTGTATGCGGCGCTCGTCGATCTCGCGCGTGACCGCGTTGTCGGGGCATACGATGTAGAAATTCCCGCGACCCATGTTGTCGATCATGAAATCGACGACCTGGTCGGCGGTCCATGCCTCCGCGGGCTTCTCCGGGCCGCGCGCGGTCATTCCGGTGTAGGTGTAGCCCGGGATCAGCAGGTGGGCGGTGATCTTCGAGCCGGCGACGTTGCGCAGCTCGTGCGCGAGCTGCTCGGTCAGCACCTTCACGCCGGCCTTGCTCACGTTGTAGGCAGCGTCGCCCGGCGGGGTGGTGATGCCCTGCTTCGAGCCCGTGTTGACGATGGCGCCGGGGGTGCCTTGCGCGAGCATCGCCTCGGTGAACGCCTGCACGCCGTGGATCACGCCCCAGAGGTTGACCTCGATGAGGTGTCGCCAGCGGTCGTAGCTCTGCCAGGGCTTGCCGCCGCCGCCCACCCCGGCGTTGTTCATCAGCACGGCCACCTCGCCGAACGCCTCGTAGGCGACCTGCTTCAGGCGTTGCACGTCGTCCAGCCTGGCGACGTCGGTCGGCACGGCCCGCACGTCGTCCTTGCCGCCGGCCGCGACGGCGGCCACGCCTGCGGCCGCCTCGTGCAGCGCCGGCCCGTCGAGGTCGGCGAGGCAGACCTTCAGGCCCATGCGCGCGAAGCGGCGGGCGGCGGCGAGGCCGATGCCGCTCGCCGCGCCGGTCACCACGGCCACGCGGCCGGGCGTCAATGCGGGATGGTCATTCACTGGGGATCTCCATCATGCGTTGGGCGCGCCAGCAGGTGGCGCGACGGTCGCGGCGAGTGTAAGGGGCGTCGGCGCGCTCAGCCACCGTGAATCCGGCTCAGCCCGCGCCGCACGCCATCAGGTGCTGGAGGGCGACGAGCATCATCACGCCGAGCGCGAAGCAGCCGAACCCACGGCGCCCGCCCCTACGGCCTGTTCCCACCGTCTGCAGGGCCACCTCGCCGCGCGCCGCCGGGGACTTTTTTTTTACCGTCGGCGCCCGCCTCCACCGCGACGGCGCCGCCTCGCCGTCGGCCAGCGAGAGCGCGGGCGTGCGCTTCACGATCGCCATCGCGCTCGCCGCCCGGCTCACCTGATGATCCCGCTTCCAGGCGCGGATCTGCTCCTCTGGCAGCCCGAACACCTCGCCTGAGCCGTACGTCGCCGCGAGCCCGGCGAGCACGCGAAGGTGCCAGTCGGCGGGGACCGCCCCGGGCAGCGCCTCGACCGCCTCCGGCGCGACAGGAGGGAACCAGACCGCGAAGTGCTGCACCGGCCGCCCGGTCCAGTCCTTCCGCGCCGGATCGAGGAACCGCGCCGCCACATAGGCAAACACGCCCGGCTCCCTCGGCCCCTGTTCGTGGATCTCGAGCAGGCCATAGCGGAGCTCGCCGGCGGCCGCGTCCGCGTCGCCGACGATGGCCTCGAGCGTCGTGAGCCAGGCGGGGAGCGCCGGGGTCTCGGGCACGCAGATGAACTCGTAATCCCAGTGCTCGCCGCGCGTCCTCCAGAGGAGCCGCGATGTCTCGACGAGGAGGGCCGGCACGGGCGCGAGCATAACAGCGCTACTGGTTCTGGTGGTAGGCCCGCAGCCCCTCTTCGTCGCGAAGGGCCGCCACCATCCCGGTCAGGACCGCCTTGAACGTGTCGCCCCGCCGGAGCGCGTCCTCGCGTACCTTCTTGAGCCGGTCGACCCGCGTGCTCGCGAAGTCCTTGAACGACACGAATCTCAGGATCTTGCTGACGATCTGGTATCTCTTCGGCAGGAAGTCGTCCACGGAGTCCACGAACTGCACGAGATCGCGCAGCCCCTGGAAGAACGTCTCCTTCGCCGACTTCTCCTTTCGCGTCGCCTGCGCCTCGCGGACCGCGCCCTCGACCGTGCTCACCAGGATCGCGGGGGCGAGGGTGCGCACGCCGAGCGACGTCCGCGGGTCGACCTGCGCGTCGGCTGGCGCGGCGACCGACGAGAGCAGCATGAAGCGGTGCCCGAACGCCTGCTCGGCGCGGAGCACGGAGCAGAGCTTCGCGAGCTGATCGTCGGCGTCGCGGCAGACCTCGCGCTCGAAGTCGCGCGCGCCGTAGTCCGGCGGGAAGAGATCCGCCTTGCTGAGGGCGAGGATCCACTCGCGCGGGAAGCTCACCTCGTCGCCCGTGGCGGCGCTCGTCCGGCGCAGCCGGTCGCACTCGTCCGCGAAGTGCTCGAACAGCCAGCGGATGTACCCGGTGCCCTCGCTCCGGTACTTCGCGCCGTCCGCGAGGAGGATGCCCACCTGGCTCATGCCGAGCTTGAGCAGGCCCTGGCGCATCGCTTCCCGCTCCTCCGCGTCGACCGGCTCGTCCTCCCACCACCGTCCGGGGTAGTCGTACCAGTGAACGCGGACCGCCGCCTCGGGCAGGTCCCTCGGGAAGAAGTCGAACTCGATCTCGTCGAAGCGCGTGCTGCCCTCCGGGAACTTGCCCTCCTCGAGGCGATAGAAGCGGCCGAGGAGCTGGTTGCCCTGCGCCTTGTTGACCGCCTGGATCTTGTACGCGTACTCCTCCTGGAACGAGGGCTGGGTCTGCGCCCTGTAGAAAGCTGCCAGGAGAACGGTCTTGCCGGCGCCGGAAGCGCCGAACACGGCGACGTGCAGGTCGAGGGGCGGCATGCAGGGATGCGATACGGGAGCCCGCGGCCCGGCACAAGCGCCGGCGCGCGCGGCCTCGACCCGGCCGCGCTGGGACCTCGCGCCCGGCCTGCTGCACAGCCCGCCCGGTCGCCAGCGCCATGTCCGTCACGACCGGCGGCACCTCCACGACGAGCCCAGCGTGCCGTGGACCACCGCCCACGGCGACCCGCGGCCCGTTCCATCAGGGGCGCTTCATCGCTGATATCGTGGGCCATGCTCGCCGTCAATTCGGGCAGGAGGCCCGGAGCGCGAGCTCGCCCGGGCGTCGCGTCGGTCGCGTCGGTCGCGTCGGTCGCGTCGGTCGCGTCGGTCGCGTCGATTGCGTCCAGGCGATCCCTGTCTCGGCTCTCTTCGAGAGCCCGACCGTCGAGGGGCTCGCCGGAGCGATCCGCGGCGACCGCCCTGGCGCGGTAGCGACCCCATCCCCGGAGCGCGCCGTGCCCAGGAAGCGTGCCAATCTGGGCCGGACCGCCTGGCGCATGCTGGGCGAATCTTGGCACAAAATGTCACCGCATCTGCGAAACCTGGCGAAATTCCAGCGCATTCTGGATGGTCCGGAGCATGCTGATCCGGGCCATCATGAACATCGAGATGGCAAGGCGAGCGGTTGTGGTCGGGGTGCTGGGGGCGTGTGCGTCCCTCGTGGTGGGATGCATGGCCGAGGTCGTGGACGGAACCGATCAAGCGCAGGATGAAGTGAAAGAAGAAGAGGTGAAAGAAGAAGAGGTGAAAGAAGAAGAGGTGACCGCCTGCTGGGCTGACTTCGGCCCCGAGGCGCCCGGCGAATGCACCATCGGCGAGGAGCGGGCATGTGATGACTACGATTCCATGGGTCCGACGGGGTTTTGCCGTGAAAAGTGCGTGAACATCGACGGCGAGGCCGTCTGGGGGCTCAAGACGTACGACTACCAGTGCCCTTTCTATGACTCCGCGTGGTACCTCAACACGGATGGATGTGAATGCGTCACGCCTCTCGTGCTCTCCTTCGACAATCGCTCGGTGGAGTTCACCGCCGGAGCGGGCGCCGCCTTCGATCTGACCGGCACCGGCGTGTGCCACGCGAGCGATTGGCCCACCTCGGCGACGCCCTGGCTCGCGCTCGATCGCGACGGCGACGGCGTCATCCGTGATGGAGGCGAGCTCTTCGGCTCGGCCACGCGGCTGGAGGGCGGGGGGTTCGCGAAGAACGGCTTCGAAGCGCTGCGGGACCTCGACGCGGATCACAACGGCGTCTTCGACAAGCAGGATCCGGCGTTCGCCAGGGTGGTCGTATGGTCGGATAGAAACCTCGATCGGACGAGCGAGCCGAGCGAGATCAAGCCCCTCGAGGCGATCGGCCTGACGTCGATCGACCTCCACGACTCCCGCGATATGCGCTGCGACGCGCGCGGCAACTGCGAGGGCGAGCGGAGCGCTTTTGCCTTCACGGACGCCGCGGGCACGGCGCGCCGGGGAACGGTGATCGATGTGTACATGTCTCTTCGATGAGCGCTGCCGCTGCGAGGAGCTTGACCGCCGGATGGCGTCTGGACTTTCATGGCCTCCATGGCACGGCTCCCCGGCACGTTCACGTCCGTCGTCGTTGTGGCCGCGATGGCATCCTGCGGGGGCGAGGCTCCTCCGCGCGCGCTGGCACCGGCGGCTTCTGCTCCTTCCGCCGCGCCCGCGGCGGCGAGCAGCGTCGAATCCCCGCCTGCGCCTCCGTCAGCTCCCGCTGCGCCCAGCTCGCCCAGGCTCACCGCGCCGCGCCCGGTCGCCACGTACACCGGCTTCGCCATGCCGGAGAGCGTGCTGTACGACGCGGACAACGACCGCTACCTCGTCTCGAACGTCAACGGCAATCCGAGCGACAGGGACAACAACGGCTTCATCTCCGTGCTCTCGCCCGACGGTCAGGTGACGAACCTGAGGTGGATCGAGGGCGGCAAGAACAAGGTCAAGCTCGACGCGCCGACGGGCTCCGCGATCGTGAAGGGCGTGCTCTACGTGGCCGACCTCAAGACCGTCCGGATGTTCGACCTCACGACCGGGGCGCCGAAGGGTGAGATCGCCATCCCCGGCGTGACGTTGCTGAACGACGTCGCGGCGGCTCCGGACGGCACGGTCTACGTGTCCGACTCCGGCTTCACGATCGGCGCGACCGGCAACCTCGAGGCGACGTCGAGCGACGCCGTGTACGTCATCGAGAAGGGCAAGGCCAGGCTGCTGGCGAAGACCACCGACATGCACATGCCGAACGGCATCGCGTGGACGGACAAGGGGCTCGTGGTTTGCTCGAGCGGCGCTCCCGAGGTCTTCCGCCTCGACGAGAAGGGCGCCAGGCAGGACGTGACCACCACAGCGCCCGGCGGCCGCCTCGACGGCCTGGTCTCCGTCGGAGACTCGCTCCTCGTGACCAGCCACGAGGCGTCGGCGGTGCTTCGCGGGAAGCTCGGCGGACCCTTCGAGATCGCGATTCCCGAGCAGAAGACGCCCACGGACATCGGCTACGACACGAAGCGCGGACGCGTCCTCGTGCCGCACGTGATGGAGGACAGGGTCGACGTCCACGAGCTGAAGTGAGCCGCGGGCGAGAGATCCCAGGCCCGGAGGCGAGGTGCCCACGCGCTCCGCGTCGCTCGCGGAGCCGTGGATCGACATGCTGAAGGGCTGAACAGCGACGGTCCGAGGTCCTGCCGGTGTTCCGGGCTCAGCTCGGCGGCCAGCGCACGGTGCTCCTCGGGTACCGGCGCGCTTGACTCCGGAGGTCGGGGGTTCTATTACATTCGCGCATCGAGATACAGGGATACATGGGTCTTTCCGAGTACATCGAGGTGCTGAACCTCCTCGGGGACGAGAGCCGGATACGGCTCTGCGTGCTCCTCCGCGAGCGCGAGCTGCGGGTGACGGATCTGGTTCGCGTGACGGGCATCGCGCAGTCGCGCGTCTCGACGCACCTCGGGCGGCTCCGCGAGGCAGGGTTCGTCCGGGATCGGCGCCAGGGACCGCAGTCGTTCTACACGCTCGCGGTCGACACCCTGCCCGGGACCGCGAAGGCCCTCCTCGATGACGCCACGAAATCGGCCGACCCGACCCTGGAAGGCGACCAGCGGCGCCTCCTGGAGCTCGACGCCGAGCGGCGCGGTGGGCTCCCGGAGTCCTTCGCCGGCGAGATGGAGAAGCACTACTCCCCGGGCCGCACGTGGCAGTCGCTCGCGGCCGGCATCGCCGCATTGCTGCGCCTCGGCGACGTCCTCGACGTCGGATCGGGCGACGGCGCGGCGGCCGGCTCGCTCGCACCTTACTGCCGCTCGCTCACCTGCATCGACTCGAGCAGCCGGATGATCGAGTCCGCGAAGGAGCGCTTCTCGACCCGGCCCCACGTCCGCGCCCAGGTCGCCGATGTCCACGATCTGCCGTTCCAGGACGCCTCCTTCGACTCGGTCCTCGTGTTTCACACGCTGACCTATGCCGAGCGCCCGCCGCAGGTGCTGGAGGAGTGCGCCCGCGTGCTCCGCCCGGGCGGACGGGTGGTGATCCTGTCGCTCGACGCGCACCAGCAGCGGGAGGTCACCGCGCCCTACGGCGAGCGCCACCCCGGCTTCTCGCCCTCCGACATCCGCGCCATGCTCACCCGCGTGAGGCTCGATGTCGTCATGTCCGATATCGCCTGCCGCGAGGCGAAAAAGCCACATTTTCAGGTCGTGCTCGCCATCGCCGACAAGCCGACCCCGGGTCCATCCAAGAGCGCCAAGCGAGGCTGATCATGCTGTCCAACAACCCCACGCCTCCCCTTCATCCACTCCAGAAGCTCCTCCAGAGCCGCGTCGCCATCATCGACGGGGCGATGGGGACGACCATCCGCACCTACGGGATGAAGGAAGCGGACATCCGGGGCAAGCGATTCGCGGACTCGAAGAAAGACCTGCTGAACAACGGCGATCTGTTCACGCTCACGCAGCCGGACATGATCTGCGATATCCACCGGCGGTTCCTCGAGGCCGGCGCGGACATCATCGAGACGAACACCTTCGGCGCGACGAGCATCACCCAGAGCGAGTTCTTCGTGGACGACCCGCGGGAGCACGGCGGGCGGAAGGATCCAGCCTTCTATCAGAAGATCATCGACGACCCGTTCCTCAACGACCTCGCCTGGGAGATCAACGAGCAGTCCGCGCGGCAGTGCCGCGAATGGGCGGATCGCGTGGCGAACGCCGACGGGCGGCAGCGGTTCGTCGCGGGCGCCATCGGCCCGCTCACCGTCTCCCTGTCCAACTCCCCGGACGCCGACGACCCCGGTTTCCGCGTCGTGACGTTCGATCAGGTGAAACAAGCGTACGTCCACCAGATCCGCGCCTTGATCGCCGGCGGCTCCGACGTGCTGCTGGTCGAGACCATCTTCGACTCGCTCAACGCGAAGGCCGCGCTCGTCGCCATTCGAGAGGTGTTCGACAAGGACGGCAAGACGCTGCCGGTGATGATCTCGGCGGCGGTCGGGCGCGGCGGAGAGACGATGATCTCCGCGCAGACGGTCGAGGCGTTCTGGAACGCGGTGAAGCACGTGAACCCGCTCGCCGTCGGGCTGAACTGCTCGCTCGGCCCGGACCTGATGTACCCGTTCCTGTCCGACCTCTCGGAGAAGTCCAGCGCCGCGATCTCCTGCTACCCGAACGCCGGCCTGCCGAACCCGCTCTCGCCCACGGGCTTCGATCTGGAGCCGGCGGACATGGCGCGCCACATCGACGGCTTCGTGGAGGCAGGCCTCCTCAACATCGCCGGCGGCTGCTGCGGCAACACGCCCGAGCACATCGCGGCCATCGCCAAGGCGGTCGCCGGCAAGCCCCCGCGCGCCCTCGACCCGAAGCCTTCCCCTGACACCCCGCCCGCCGGCGCGCCCTCGTCCGGCCCGCCGATCCCCCTGCGCCTGTCCGGCTCGCAGCCGTTCACGCAGCAGCCCGGCGTCTACATGATCCTGGGCGAGCGCACCAACGTCGCCGGGTCGCCGAAGTTCGCGAAGCTCATCAAGGAAGGGAAATTCGAGGAAGCGGTGAGCGTGGCGCGCCAGCAGGTCGAGAACGGCGCCAACGTCGTCGACATCTGCATGGACGAGGGCATGATCGACGGCGTCTCCGCGATGACGCGCTTCTTGCTGCTCCTGGCCAGCGAGCCCGAGGTGGCGAAGGTCCCGTTCATGGTGGACTCGTCGAAATGGGAGGTCATCGAGGCAGGCCTCAGGTGCATGCAAGGCAAGGGCATCGTGAACTCCATCTCCCTCAAGGAGGGTGAGGCGAAGTTCCGCGAGAACGCGAGGACCATCCTCAAGTACGGCGCCGCCGTCGTGGTCATGGCCTTCGACGAGCAAGGGCAGGCCGCCACCTACCAGGACAAGATCCGGATCTGCAAGCGGGCGTATGACATCCTCGTCGACGAGGTGGGGTTTCCTCCCGAGGACATCATCTTCGATCCGAACATCCTCACCGTCGCCACCGGCATGGAGGAGCACAACAACTACGCCGTCGACTTCATCGAGGCCACCCGCTGGATCAAGGCAAACCTGCCGCACGCCAAGGTCAGCGGCGGCGTGTCGAACATCTCGTTCAGCTTTCGCGGCAACAACCGGGTGCGCGAGGCCATGCACTCGGCGTTCCTCTACCATGCCATCCAGGCGGGCATGGACATGGGCATCGTCAACGCGGGCATGCTCGAGGTGTACGAGGAGATCGAGCCGGAGCTCCGCGAGCTCGTCGAGGACGTCCTGCTCAACCGGCGTCCGGACGCCACGGAGCGGCTGGTCGATTTCGGCGAAGCGCTGAAGGCCAAGAGCGCCGGCGCCACCGCGACCGAGAAGAAGGAAGAGGAGTGGCGCAAAGGCGCCGTCGAGGAGCGGCTGTCGTACGCGCTGGTCAAGGGCATCGACACGTACATCGATGTCGACACCGAGGAGGCGCGCGCCAAGCTCGGCCGCCCGCTCTCCGTGATCGAGGGCCCTCTGATGGATGGAATGAGCGTCGTCGGAGATCTCTTCGGCGCCGGCAAGATGTTCCTCCCGCAGGTGGTGAAGTCGGCGCGCGTGATGAAGAAGGCCGTCGCGTACCTCACGCCGTTCATGGAGGTGGAGAAAGCGGCGATGGCCGCCGCCGGACAGGAGGTGAAGACGCAGGGAAAGATCGTCCTCGCCACGGTGAAGGGCGATGTCCACGACATCGGCAAGAACATCGTGGGTGTGGTGCTCGCGTGCAACAATTACGAGGTGATCGACATGGGCGTCATGGTCCCGTGCGAGAAGATCCTCGAGCGCGCGAAGCAGGAGAAGGCGGATCTGATCGGCCTGAGCGGGCTGATCACGCCGTCGCTCGACGAGATGATCCACGTCGCCCGCGAGATGGAGCGGCAGAACTTCAAGCTGCCGCTCTTGATCGGCGGGGCGACGACCAGCAAGGCGCACACCGCCGTGAAGGTGGCCCCGCATTACAGCGAGCCGGTCGTGCATGTGGTCGACGCGAGCCGCGCCGTGCCCGTCACGACGAGCCTCCTGAGCGACGAGGGCAAGCCGGCGTTCGTCGCCCAGCACCGCGCCGAGTACGAGAAGCTCCGGCGGCTCCACTCGGCGCCGAAGCACAAGCTCGTCTCCATCGAGGCCGCGCGCGCGAACCGGACGCGGATCGAGTGGCGCGCCGAGGATGTGCCGGCGCCCGAGTTCACCGGCGCGCGCGTGCTCGAGGACTTCCCGCTCGCCACCTTGCGCGAGTACATCGACTGGACGCCGTTCTTCCACACGTGGGAGCTGAAGGGCGTCTATCCGCGGATCCTGGAGCACGAGAAGTACGGCGAGCAGGCGCGCCAGCTCTTCTCCGAGGCGAACGCGCTGCTCGACACGATCATCGAGAAGAAGCTGCTGACGGCGCGCGGCGTGTATGGCTTCTTCGCCGCGAGCGCCGTGGGCGACGACGTGGAGGTTTACACGGACGCGACGCGCAAGGAGGTGCTCGAGCGGTTCCACTTCCTGCGCCAGCAGACGGCGAAGGAGGGCGGCGAGCCGAACCGGTCGCTCGCGGATTTCATCGCGCCCAGGGAGAGCGGCCTCCCGGACCACATCGCCGGTTTCGCGGTGACCGCCGGGATCGGCCTGAAGGAGCTGTGCGAGCGGTTCAGGGCGAGCTACGACGACTACAACGCCATCATGGCCGAGGCGATCGCCGATCGCCTGGCCGAGGCGTTCGCCGAGTGCCTGCACAAGCGGGTGCGCGACGAGTGGGGCTATGGCCGGCAGGAGGACCTGACGAAGAGCGAGCTCATCGAGGAGAAATACCGCGGCATCAGGCCGGCGGCTGGGTACCCTGCGTGCCCGGATCACACCGAGAAGGGCACGCTCTGGCGGCTGCTCGACGTCGAGAAGAGCACCGGCATCCGGATCACCGAGTCGTTCGCGATGTGGCCCGGCTCGAGCGTGAGCGGCCTGTACTTCGCGCACCCGGAGGCCCGGTACTTCAGCCTCGGAAAGATCGATCGTGACCAGGTGATCGACTACCACGCGCGCAAGGGCATGACCGTCGCCGAGGTCGAGCGCTGGCTCGGCCCGAACCTCAACTACGACGCATCGAGCTAGTCCCTCGTCGCCCAGGGACGAACCGTCCGGTCGCGCCCCGGCGCTGTACCGAGGAATCGCCTTGCTTTCCAGCGTGGCACTGGGTCTGCTTGGGGACGTCCGCCCGATCGGTCGGGCGAGGAGGTATCGGACCATGCGCAAGCTGTTGGCGGCTACGGTGATGGCGGCGGCGGCGCTGACGGCAGCGCCACGCCCTGCCGAGGCGTGCGGCGGATTCTTTTGCGGACGCCAGCCGGTGGACCAGACCGCGGAGCGGATCCTGTTCGCGACGAACCAGGACGGCTCGGTCACGATGGTGACGCAGATCCAGTATGCGGGCGCGGCGCCGGACTTCGCCTGGGTGGTTCCGCTCGCCGAGGTGCCGGCGGTGGAGAGCCTTGCCGTGTTCCCGCAGCTCGCGCTCACCGCCCTCGATACAGCGACGGGCCCGCAGTTCCAGTGGCCCGACGACCCGGGCTGCTACCCCCCCGTGTTCAACGCCGGGGGCGGGCCCACCGCGGGCGGCGTCGACGACGGCGGCGTCACGGTGCACGTCCGGGCAGAGGTAGGGCCGTACGACGTGGCCGTGATCGAGTCGACCGATCCCACGGCGCTCATCGACTGGCTTCGCGGCAACGGCTTCCGCGTCAACGACGCGATGGCGCCGTACATCCGCATCTATACGAGCGAGGGGATGAAGTTCCTCGCGCTGCGGCTCCAGCCGGACGCCGAGGTCAGCGACATCCAGCCGTTCCGCTTCACGCTCCCGTCGGGGTCGCCGTCGATCCCGATCCGGCTGACGGCGATCGCGGCCGAGCCGGAGATGGGCATCACCGTGATGCTCCTCGGCGACCGGCGCTACGGGCCGGCCAACTGGCCGGACGTCGAGATCGACGACGACCAGATCGTCTGGAGGCCGGACGCGTGGCCGATGCAGACGAACTGGACGGCGCTCGTCGCGCGCGGCGTCGACGAGGCCGGCGGTCGCGGCTTCGTCACGGAGATGAGCGGGCCGACGGCCAGCATCGCCGAGCAGGTCCGCAACACGATGACCTCGGACGATGCGCAGCTGGCCGCGCGCGACGCGCTGCTGCCGCTCCTGGAGGGCAACACGACCATCACGCGCCTCTATACCCGCCTGTCGCCCGAGGAGATGACCGTCGATCCGCTCTTCCGGCGCACCGACGGTCCCGAGGTATCGAACGTCCGCTTGCTCCCGCGCTATGTCGAAGGCCGCGACCTGTGCGTCGCCCCGGGCGCCGACGCTGCCGCCGCGTCGCCGTGCGACTTTGCGGCGTGCGGCGCGGGCGGCCTGTGCCGCATCGTCGAGGTCGCAGCCGGCTCCCAGCCCGTGGCCGCCTGCGCGTGCGTGCCCGGGACGACGGCGCGCACCACGTTCGATCCGTCGGGTCGCCCGACGGTGACCTGTCAGGACCTCCGCATGTCGTTCCTCAACCCGGGTGACCGGGCGCTCCCTGACGCGCCGCCGCTCGCGGATCCCTGTGCGACGTTCGATTGCGGCTCGAACGGCGAGTGCGTGCCCATGAACATGACGCCGACCTGCCGCTGCTCGACAGGTTATGTGGCGGTAGGCGCCATCGCCGACGACGGCAGCCGGGCGACGACCTGCGTGTTTCCCGACGAGCCCGTCCCCGCGTCCTTCTACAACGGGCGCGTTCCGCCGCTGCCCGATTCGCTGCCGGGTGGCCGACCGGTCGACGTGCCGCCGCCCGCCGTCGAGTCCGCGTCTGGCGGCTGCAACGCCGGCGGTCATGCTGGCGGCGCCTGCGGCCTCGGCGGCGCGCTGCTCGGGCTGCTGTTCGCCGTGCGTCGCCGCCGGCGCTCCTAGGGGTCCACGCCGTGGCCGGCTCGACCTCCGCCGCCGGTCTCGTCGTGCTCCTCGCGCTCGCTCCTGGCTGCGCTGGCGGGGGCGAGGCGCCGGCGCAGGGCATCGTCGAGCTCGGCACCGGCGAGTGGCAGTTCGAGCCGCTGGCCGACGGCCAGGAGGTCGAGCTCGCGCACGGCGCGCAGGGCGGCTGGCACCTGTGGACCAGCGTCCGGACGCTCGGCCTGGAGCCCGAGGGTGTCCAGCTCGAGGTCACGACGACCGTGATCGGCGACCCCTCCTCGGCGACGACCAGCCGGGGGAGGATCGAGCTCACGGAGCTCGAGGACGGCCGGTGCGAGTTCATCGGATGGCCGGCCGTGCTCCGCGAGCCTGCTTGCGCCATCGGCCATACCCTCCAGGTCAGGGGGGTGGTCCTCGACGCGCGAGGCGCTGTCGCGACCGGCGAGCGGCAGGTGCGCCCCCGATGGGGCGGCGACGAGACATGTGCTGGGCGGCCGTAGTCGGACTGATAGTTGGGCGCACAGACCTGAAGCTCGACATGTATGGCGAATAACGAGATAGATCTGCTAATCATTACAGCCACCAAAGACGAGTACGACGCAGTGCTTCGTGTCGAGGATGGCAGCGTGCCCGCAGACCGCTGGACCGAGTTCCAGGACGATCGCGGCCTTGGAACGGCCACGAGAGACTTCTTGGCCGCCGATGGCGGTGTCCTTGGGGTCGCCGTTACTCAGGCATTCGAGATGGGGGGACAAGCGACCACCTATGCGGCCGTCTCAGCCATACTGGCGCGGAGGCCGCGATGCCTGGCGATGTGCGGGGTATGCGCCGGACGACGTGGTATAGTATCGTTAGGCGACGTTGTGTTCGCTGATCGCGTGTGGACTTACGACACTGGCAAGATGGTGCGGGAGCGAGGACAGGACGGAGTGGAGAGAGAGCGGTTCTACGGTGACATGAAAACATGGAACCTGGACCCGAGATGGAAGCAAGCGGCGGAGAGGATGGTCATACCACCGTCGGCATCCTGGTTGGCTGAGCGACCGAAGCCGCTCGAAGAGCAGGCTATCTGGATTCTCTCGGAGCTATCTTCGGCCAGGAGTCCTCAGGCGTCGCCGGAACGCGCGCTGCGCTGCCCGAACTGGAGGGCTACGCTCGAGTACCTGCGCGCAAAACAATGGATCTCCGCTACCGGGCTCGCGCTGACCGATTCAGGACGGACCGCGCTCGACGAGCACCAGCTCATGAATCCGGATGGCGAAGCACCACAGACCGCGTTTCAGATTCACGTCGGGCCCATCGCCAGCGGCAACTCGGTGCGCGAAGACACCTCGGTCTTCGATCGGCTTTCAGCTTCGATGCGTAAGGTGATCGGCCTCGAGATGGAGGCTTCTGCTGTCGGAGCAATAGCAGAGCTCGGCCGTCTAGATTATTTCCTTGTGGGTAAAGGGGTCATGGACCATGCCGATGGCGAGAAAAATGACCACTTCAAGCCGTTCGCCGCGCGTGCCTCTGCTGAGTGTGTGATTGCCTTCGCGCGACAAAATCTCTCTTCGCGCGGGAGCGCGGCGCGCCGTGGAGCTGGATCGGCAGGCGGAGGCACAGCTGAAACCAAGATGGTGTCGTTCGAGCGAAATCCTCCGATCAAGTTGGAGGATTCCTATCTGGTGTGGGCACAAGAACGCGGAACAGGTGAATACGTCACCTTCGCAGTGCCGGCCGATGCAACAGCCGGCGCTCGCCGGGTGAGAATCTCTGGCCTCTTGCATGCGACCACGCAGCGCCTGTGGGAGCTCCGCAAGGAGCGCCGTCCTGTATGTATCTTGCCGGAGGACGTGCTCTCCCGATGGCTGGAGGATAGTAGAGAATTTTCCGCTCGTGATGCCCGAAAGGCCATTCATCTCGTCGATCTGGCGCTCGTCGAGCACGAGACGGGCCTTCGCATGCCGCTAGCCAGTACCGACCCAGCGCCGCTCGCGCACTGCGAATACTTTGAATACGACCGGTGCGTCACAATTCGCGGGTCAGTTGGTCCTTACTTTCTGGTGACACAAAGTGACTGGCGCTATGCTGGTGGCGCTCACCCTGACACGTCTTGTGAATTCATTGTCCTTGACGTCGATGATTGTTCCCGGGTCGACCAATGGTTGAGCGCGGAGGAGCGCGAGGATATCGAATCGCATGAAGGCGCGGTCGCAAGAGCATTGTTTGTGAAGCTACGAAATCATGAGTGGATGCTCGATGCTGCCGATGAAGGCCGTGTGCAGAGCGTGGACCTCGTTGCCGCAGAACCAGTGATCCACGACGCGGGATGGATTCAGCTTCGACTACAGTTCGCGACATTTACCTCATACGTCGGCTCCGACGGGCAGTGGTCTTCTTATTCTATTTCTGAGCATGTTCCCAGCAGGGATTTGCCACTGCTGTTTCGGCAGTACCGTGGCGTTCCGGGGCCTGTGCTGGAAATGTCGCGGTGCTTGGCGAAGGAAGATATGCGTCTGGGCGGCTGGTCAGTGATGGGTGCCAAGCATCCGGCGTGGTCGAGGCTTATCTTGCTGGCTCAATACCGGTAGACGGCTCGACGATGACGGTGCCCGACCGCGACGCTCCCGTCCTGGCGGGTATGAGGAGCCGTGAGCGAGCGACCGGCCGCAGCGCCTGACTCGTGCACCGAGGGGGCGCTCAGTCAGTACGTCGCCCGCGGCGCCACCTCGTGGCGTACGGCAGCACGAACAAGTACAGACCGCTGAACAGCAACAAGGCGAGCGGGAGCAGCGCCAGGAGGCCCACCCAGACCGGAGCCTTCTCCTGTCCCATGACGGCGATGTTGATGATGACGGCCACCGTGAAGGCGATGGACAGCCAGCGGTGGGTCTGCCGAACCCAGTTGTTCCAGCTCAACGGCACGTCCTCCGAAGACGAGCCCGAAGCCGATTGAAGTTGAGCGCTCATGGGTTCCTCTCGAGCAGGTCGACGAGCTTCTCGCCCATCATCCTCCAGCCGTAGCGCGCGCCGCCGAAGTTCTGCTTCTGCTCCGGCTTGAAGCCCGACTGCACGAGGGAGAGGCGGGTGCCCGACGCCGTGGGCGTGAGCGTGAAGGTCACGACGGTGTCAATCTCCATGTCGCCGACGACCCACGCGTAGCTGAGCTTCTTTTGCGCTTCGCTCTCGAGGACCCGGCAGTTCACGGTGCCGTCCCACCCGGGGTACGGCTGCGTCTTGAACGTGAACGCGGTCCCCGGCTCGGGCTTGAAACCGGCGACGGGCAGGAGCCACTCGGTGAGCAGCACGGGGTCGGTGATCGCGCGCCACACCTTCTCCGGCGAATGACGCAGATCGAACTCGAACGAAATGGAGTCGGTTTGCGATGAGGCGGTCTTGTCGATGAGGTTCACTCGTCCATGTTCTCCAGCAGTTGTTCAAGGCGATCGACGTGCTCCGTCCAGAAGGCGCGGTAATGCGCGATCCAGTCGATGAGCGGCTTCATCCCGCGCGGCTCCACCCGGTAGTAGACACAGCGCCCCTCGCGCCGGCCGTTCACCAGGCCGGCGTCCTTCAACGTGGCGAGGTGCTGCGAGACCGCCGGCTGCGAGATGTCGAAGCGCGCCGTGAGGTCCTTCACCGCCGCTTCGCCGCGCGTCAGCGCCTCGAAGATCGCCCGGCGGCTGGGGTCCGCCAGCGCCTGGAAGATCTTGTTCTCGGCCACCGCCGCGCTCTGCATGATCAACCATAAGCCAAGGCTTATGGTTGGTCAAGCGCGCAGATCCGGCCGCTCGGCATCGGCGGTAGGTCAGGCTCTGCCCCTCGGTCTTGACGCTGGAATTTTGCGTTGCTGGCACAATTTGACACGGAAAGGCCCGTACTGGCCCGACTGTGCGCGCAGCCGACGCGCGCCGGGAATGCGGGCGAGACCGCTCCGCCGACGAGGTGCCGCACGCTCGGTGCGGAGGATGGAGGGCTCGTCTCCATGGCTCCGCCCGACGCCGGAGACGATGAATCCACGCGCCGCGCGCCTGCGTAGCGGGTGGTCGTCCGGCTCGCCGTCGACGGCCTGTGGATGGCGGAGCTGCTCGGGCTGGACGCGCCGCCACCTGAGCGACGGACCGAGGTCATCCGCCGCCTTGCAGCAGCCGACCGAGGGGCGTGGCCCGTGACGCCATCCTCTCGCCCGCAAGGCCTTCGGGCTGGCCGGCTTCTGCAGCGCGGTGAACCGCGAGCTCGCCGCCGAGGGGCGCTCAGTAGAGCCTGCTGCGGCAATCCTCGAGCTCCGTGAACCAGGCGGGCACGGCGGAATCCGAGTTCGCATGGCTGCCGAGGGGCGTCACCATCCCGTCCGGGGTCGTCGAGAAGCCGAAGTACAGGTGGTCGGAGCAACCCGCCATGCAGTCCTCGCCGCTGGCGAGATCCAGGATGTACCTGTACTCCTCGCCGTCGATGCTCAGGCATGCGGTGGAGCCGTCTCCGGACAGCCCAGCCGCGTCCGTGGACTCGACCTCCGGCAGCTTCGCGTACTCCCGCGCAAGCATCTCCATGTCGAAGTTGCCGGCGAACCGGAGGAACGTGACCGGCGTCCGATCGAAGTTCGTGAACGAGGTCGCTCCGTAATACTCATTGAGACAGTCCCACGCATGATAGGTCCCGGCGTCTATCGCTGCCTTGCCGGCTTCGGTCCAGCCGATCCCCAGCTCGACGAGCGAGCGATGCGCGCCGGAGATGTTGGCGAGATCTGGATCCATGGCGTGGATGGCGGCGAGATCACGCTTCACCCGCTCGTAGACGTCGAGGGGCGCGATGAACGACTGCGTCGCTTCCCGGGCGAGCACCTCGGCCCCGGGGTCGTCCATCGGCGTGAGGGCGAGCTCCTCGGGCGTCGCGAGGCGCTCGAACCCCGGGCACGCGGGGCTGTCATCGCCTCCTCCGCTGCCGCCATCGCCGCCGATCACCACGGGGTCGTTGCAGCCGTTCGCCTTGGCGCCGGTGAGCACCGGCAGAGCCAGCAGCGCGAGCGCCATGGCGATACGATGTTTGCTGGAGATGTTCATGGTCCTGTGTCTCCTTGAATGAGCGCGTATTCAGCCGGCCGCTCTCTGCGCCGGCCTTCATTGGATGGGTGACTGGAGCGCGGCGGATCCATCTTCGAATCGTCTTTCCGCGCGTCCTTGCGCAAGACGGCTGCGCTGGCGCGCAGCCGGACGTCCGCCGGAGGACCAGGGCGCTGGATGTGAAGCAATGGAGAGGACCGCTCGGGGTGGAGTCCATCGAGCTCTGGGGGCGTCGGATGCCTCGGGGCACTCGTGCCGTCAGCGCTCGTGTCCGGCGAGACCGCCGCCCCGGTCGCAGGCCGAGCTGCGCGTTTGCCGCGCGCGGGTCAGGGCGCGGCGGCGCGGGTGCATGCCGCCCGCACGCGCTCGGCCAACGGGGAGCGGGGCGCATCGCGGAGGAAGCGCGCGGCCTCGGCCCGCGACTCGTCGATCCGGCCGAGCGCACAGAGCGCGAAGACGCGCGCGGCCCTGCGCTCTTCTCGCAGCGCGCCGTCGCGGAACTCCGCCGCGTGATCCTCGAGCAGCGCGAGCGCCCGGCCCGCGTCGCCCGCGCGAAGGGCGCCTTGCGCGCCCCGCAGCAGGGCGAGCTCTCCGGGCAAGGTGCTGCCCGCCGGAGACGCGGAGGCGCTGGCCGCAGAGGGCGCTCGCGCGTCCGACCCGACCGGGAACGCTGGAGGTACGCGCCGCGCGGGCGTCGGGGTGACCGGCGAAGGCTCGCCGGGACCAGACGCTTCCGCAGCCGGAGGCGCGGCGGGGAGCCGCGGCGGCACCGGAGGAGCTGCAGCCGCGGTGTTGGAGGGTGCAGCTGCCGTGGCGAGCGCAGGGGGCGGTGCGTTGATCCCGGCCTCGGTGATGCGCGTGACGTGAACCGCCGCGTGCCGCGCGGCCGGCGCGGCTGGAGGCTCGCGCAGCGCGACCGCGGCACCGCCGCCGAGCGCCCCGAGCAACGCGGCCGCCGCGCCGATCTTCGCGAGCAGCCCGCCGAGTCCGCCGGCCGCGAACGGGACCGCCGCGCCGGCGCCGGTGGCCGCCATGCCTCCCGCGCCGGTGGCCGCCGCGCCTCCCGCTCCCGCGCCGCCCGCGACTGCAGACGGCGCCGCCGGGAGCGTGGCCGAGGCCGTCGAGGTCGTCGCCGAGGCTGTCGCCTGCGCGGCGGCGAGGGCGCCCGCGCGTCGGAGGAGCTTCTCGCGAATACGCGCGCGATCGGCGCTCGATGGCTCCTCGGCGGAGCGCGCTGCGTCCATGATCCGGCGAGCATCGCGGCTGAGCGGCTTCACGCGCACCTCCACGTGCCCCGCGCCCGGTGCCGCAGGACGGCTTGCTCGAAGTCGTGCCGCGCGGCGCGCAGGCGCGAGTACACCGTGCTCACGTTGATGCCTGCGACCTCCGCGATCGCGGGCGCCGTCATCTGCTCCAGCTCGGCGAGCACGAACACCTCGCGCTTCTCCTCGTCGAGGTCGTCGAGCAGCTCGTGGAGGATGCGCACAGCCTCGGCCTGCTCGGTCCGCGCATCCGGCTGATCCGCCTCCGGGCCGGCGACCGCCTCCGGGTCCGCCGGCGCCTCGGCCGCGTGCCCGCGCGGACCCCCGCGGAGCGCGGCGCGGCGGTGCGTGCGCGCGACGCGGAGCACGATGCCGAAGAGCCACGTCTTCATCGACGAGCGCCCCTCAAACTCTGCCAGCCGCCGATGAACGACGAGGAACACGTCCTGCACGGCGTCGTCGAGGGCGGCGTCGATCACCCCGAGGCGCCGCAGGCTGCGCCACACGAAGGCGAAGTGCTCGTCGTAGAGCGCCTCGAAGCACGGCGGGTGCACCGGATCAGGAGCGCGCGCCGTGCCCTCCGCGGCCGCGCGGCCCTCCGCGACCGCTCGGCCGCCGGCGCCGGCGCCGCGGCCCGCCGGGGGGGCAGCGAGAGGGCCGGCGAGCGGATGCGGGCGCGCGTACGCCGCGCTGGAGGAAGCCATGATCGTTGAGTGACGTCGCGCGCCCGGATCCATGATCAAAAATGGACCTCGGCGCCGAGACCCGCGCGGCCCGCAAGGGAGGACGGCTCGTGGACGACGCCGACGTTCTCCAGGACGAAGGGCCGCCTGCCGAGGGGCACCTCGACGCCCGCGTCGAGGCGCAACGCGAGCGGCGGCGCGATCAGCAGGGTGAGGTCGAGCTTCGCCTGTGGCGCGATCCAGAGCGCGTGGCCCTCGCGGGGCCGCGAGACGCCGTAGCCTTCCGCGGAGATCTGCCCGAGCTCCAGGCCAGCGCAGGCCGCTGTCGTGGCCGCCGTCCAGGAGCGCAGCGTGAAGCACGCGGAGGTCGAGCCTGCCAGCAAGGTGAAACGGCCGCCTGCCGCAGGGCGCTCCGGCACGGCGATGGACGTCGTCGGCACGTACGAGAGCGCCGCGTCGAAGCGGAGGCGGGCGACGAGGAGCGTCGCCCAGGCGCGGACCACCGGGACAGGCCCGTCGAACGCGCCCACGTCGACGCCGAGGCCGACGCCGGCTCCGAGGCCGAAGGGCGCAGGCGAGGTGGGAGGCAGCGCCGGACGGGCAGCGGCGTCGACGCGGGCGGAAGCGACGGGGGTGGGCAAGACAGGCGCTGGCGGCGCGGCGGTTGGGGGCGGCGCGGCGGTTGGAGCGGCGGGCGATGGCGATGGCGGACCCGCCGTGGGGGTCTCGGCCGGTCCGGTCGTCACCGCCGCCGGGTCGAAGCCGAGCGCGATGACGAGCGCGGCCGCGCCGGCGAGCGCCTCGCACGTCGGCGCGCTGAGCGCGCGTTCGCCCGTGCCGTCGCGGGTCTCCGTGCGCAGCGTGAGCGCAAAGTGGCCATCGCTGGCGCGGGTGACCTGCGCCCTGGCCACGAGCCGCTGCCCCTCGTTCGCCCGCGGCCTCCCGCCAAGGAGGCGATCGACCTCCCGGAGCACGGCCGCGCTCGAAGGGCACGTGTCGGGCGCCTGCCACGTGAGCGCGATGGGGTGTTCCTGCGCCGCCCCGGCCCGGACGGCGAGCGCCACGCAAAGGAAGGGGACCGCCGTCGGGACGCGCCGCCAGGTGAACATGGACGCCGAGCCCGATACAATCGCGGGGCCAACGAGCTCCGAGGCGCGCTCGGCGCCGAACGCACTGCCCAGCGCGGGGCCGGACCGATCGGCGCGTCATGCCGGGCGCCGAGATGTGCCAGCCCATGACGCCGAGCTGCAGAGCCGCCTCGACGCCGGGACGATCGGGCAGCGCCTCACCAACGTCACCGTGCGTGTCGCCCGCGACGAGGCGCTCGGCGTGCCGGCCGGCGAGATCCGACAGCGGCACGGCTGCACGTGCTCTTCGGCCGCATCCACCGCGGCCAGCAGCTCCTCTGGCTATTCGTTCGCGCGCACGCTGCAGCAAGGCGGTGCCGCGGCGCTGATCGGGAGCGGCGCGGTTACCACCGCGGTTCTCGCCTTCGGGACGCTCCTCGTCGGCCACCGGCTGCTCCGGATCCCCATGGGGACCCTCACCGGCATGCTTGCCGGCATCCAGATGCAGTCGGCGGTGCTCGCGTTCAGCCTGGAGCAGGCGCGCAGCGACGCGCCGGGCACGGGGCACGCGTCGGTCTACCCGGTGGCGACGTTGGTGAAGATCGTGGCGCCCCGGCTCCCCGTGCGGCTGCTCTGAGGCCGCGCTCGGCGGGCGCCTCGGATCATGGGCCGTTGCTCAGCCCGGTTGTCGCCTCGCTGCCCTGAGCGCGCGAGCGAAATAAGAGCAAATAGGGGTTTTACGGGCGCGACGCAGAGCGCAAACTCCCGGGCGAAAGGACAGCCTCATGCTCAAGACTCCCGCTTATGCTGCTGTGTCCGCGAAGGAGCCGCTCCGGCCGTTCACGATCGAGCGACGTGATCCGGGGCCGCACGACGTTCTCATCGAGATCCTCTTCTGCGGCGTGTGCCACTCCGACATCCATCAGGTCCGCGACGAGTGGGGGGGCGCCATCTTTCCGATGGTGCCGGGGCACGAGATCGTCGGCCGGGTCAAGCACGTCGGCGATCAGGTCACGAAGCTCAAGGTCGGCGATCTCGCCGGGGTGGGGTGCTTCGTCGATTCGTGCCGCGCGTGCGAGCCGTGCCGTGGGAACACGGAGCAGTTCTGTGAGCGGGGCATGGCCCCCACCTACAACGGCACCGAGATGGACCGGAAGACGCCGACCCAGGGCGGGTACTCGTCGCAGATCGTCGTCGCCGAGCACTACGCGCTGAAGATCCCGGCCGGCCTCGACCCGGCCGGCGCGGCGCCGCTCCTCTGTGCCGGCATCACCACCTACTCGCCGCTGCGCCAGTGGAACTGCAAGCGAGGCGACCGCGTCGGCGTGGTGGGCCTCGGCGGGCTCGGCCACATGGCCGTCAAGCTCGCCGCGTCGATGGGCGCGGAGGTGACCGTGCTCAGCACGTCGCGCGCCAAGGAGGCCGACGCGCGCCGGATGGGCGCGAGCGCGTTCGAGGTCACGAAGGACGAGGCCACCTTCCAGAAGCTGGCCGGTCGCTTCAACCTGCTCATCGACACCATCTCCGCCCCGCACGACTACAACGCGTACCTGGGAATGCTGCGCCCCCACGGCGCGATGGTGCTCGTCGGCGTCCCGCCGGAGGCGACGCCCGTGGCCGCGTTCTCCCTCATCGCCGGGAACAAGCGGCTCGCCGGCTCGATGATCGGCGGGATCGCCGAGACGCAGGAGATGCTCGACTACTGCGCCAAGCACAAGATCGTCTCGGATGTCGAGATCATCCCTGTCCAGCAGATCAACGCGGCGTACGAGCGGATGGTTCGGGGCGACGTGCGCTACCGCTTCGTCATCGACAGCGCGTCGCTCTCCGCGACCTGAGCGCCCTCGCGCCCCGCGCGGGGGCGCAGGCCGCCGGGCTCGACGGGGATGACCGGGGGCGTCGCGGTCGGATGCCGTCGCACCCGCTCCCTGCGCGGACTAGACCTGTCCCCCCCGCCGGCTGTGGAGTGAAAGAGCATCTCGCCAGCAAGATTGCTCACCTCTGCACGGGCTGGATGGAGAGCGACGTGTAGATACCGTGGCCCCTGGCGCCGATGTGGAGCCGGATGAAATCCCCCACGGCCTCGAGGAGCCGGGCGCGCTTGAGCTCGCCGCTGTCGATGCCCACGAGGCCCAGCTCATCGACGAGCCCCTGCACGGCGGCCTTTGCGGCCGCGTCGTCCGAGCATAAAAAGACGGAGATGCGCTGCGGGGCGAGCTTGTCGCGCCCGAGCTCGGCGACCACGTGCGGGATCGTCTGGAACGCCGTGACGATCTTCGCCTGCGGCACGTCCGCCGCGAGCCGCTCGGCCAGCGAGACCTCCGGCGTCGGGCGATCGATGCGGGAGTCGAAGTCGCGGTTGTTGCAGTCGATCACGACCTTTCCGGCCAGCGCCTGCGGGGCGCGCAGCAGCGTCGACGGGAACACGCCGCGCACCGTGTAGAGGATCACGTCGCCGAACGCGGCCGCGTCGTCGAAGTCGCCCGCGCGCGCCCGCTCGTGCTTTGCGGCGACCGCCTCGGCCTTGGCGCGGTCCCTCGAGCCGAAGAGGACGTCGTGCCCGTTCGACGCCCAGAGCAGGCCGAACGTACGTCCCATGTTCCCTGTGCCGATCACGCCGATTTTCACGTCCACGCTCCCTTCGAGCGATCGATCGCTCCGGACACTGCCTCTCGCTTTCGTGCGGGGGGCCGGGCCTACATTCTTGGAGGCGGCGCGACGCGCGACCATGACATTTTGTCGGAAATACGTGGCCGTTCGTCCGGCCCCGCCAACTCGGGCTCGCTTTTCCTGCGCGGTGACCAGACGTCCCGTGGCATGTCCTCGCGCCCCGGCCCCCCGCCCCCGTGGGGATCGTGATCGGATCCCCCGCAGCCCGCAGGGCCAGCAGCCAGCATGGTCAAGAGAACGGCCGCGATTGCGCCCGGCGCATGGCGCGCATATTTCTGCATCATGGTCCATAACCTCTCGGTGACGGTCGGCGACGAGCATCCTTCGTCGCTGACGGTTCGGTAAGAGAGCCCGTCTCACAGGGCTGTTCGCCGATGGCCCAGCTCTCGTGTCCCCCGAACATCCAGGCGCTCGCCGCGCTCGACCCTCGCAGGCGACGTGAAGCCGGAGTCGCGGCGGCTGACGTTCCGGGGGGCTCATTCGACGATGCGCGCGAGCCGGAGGAGCTGTAGATCGAAGCGCAGGCCGATGGCGTTCGCATACTTCACATTGAGCAAGAGCTCGGGCTTGGTGCCGGCCAGCCCCACGGAGACGGCGCAGCCGCGCTTGACGTCATCACCGTCGCCGCACACGATGATACGGACGACGGAGCCCTCGCGCGTCACAATCTCGGGGATGATCGAGGACAGGCCGCGCGCCACGTAGACCACCTCGGCCCCGCTGTTGCGCAGCGCCTCCTGCAGCTGGACCTTGGAGCCGTACGTCACGCGCACGGCGGTGGCCGGCCGCCTGGCCACGGAGGTCCTGGCCGCCAGCCTCGAGAGCACGGCCGTCATCGCGTTCGCGTCCTCCGCGCTCTCGCCCGACTCGTCGCCGACGACCGCGAACACCGCTGCGCCCGTCCTGCTGGCGAATCCGCTCTCATAGCCGATCGACCGCAGGAGGATGGCTCCGCGCAGCTCGTGGGGAACGGCAGGCGCAGAGAGCCCCTCGCTGCTGCACGTCGTGAGGATCGCGACCGCCGTCAACATCCGGACTGAAGAGCTCGGAGACATCGTGCCTCTCTGATCAGTGTTGAGACGGTTCGGCGGAGCTGCGAGGCGCGCCGCCGCGGGCTCGGCGGCAGGGAGGGGGAGTGCAGCATGGCGACCACGGTCCCCACGTCAGCGGTCCTTGCTGGCGAGCCACCTCACGATGGCCGGCAAGCGCTGCAGGTTGCGCTTCGAGATGACCGCGTCCGCCTGGGCTTCCGCCCGCAGGCGCTCGAGCTCCCGCTCGGAATGCCCGGACATCAGGATGACGCTGAGGTGCCCGAGCCGCGGGTTCTTCCGGAACAGGGTGAGCAGCCGGTCTCCCCGGAGGGTCGGCATGAAGACGTCGACGATGACGACGCGCGACTGATATCGCACGATCGCCTGCGTCGCGCCGATGGGAGACGGCAGCGCGATGACCTGCCAGCCTGCATCCCGCAGAATACGGGACACCTCCTCGCGCGCGATCTCGCTGTCGTCGATGACGACCACAGGCGCGGTCATCGCTCCGCTCGGAGGAATCACAGAGCGCGCGGAGGCGCTCGGCGCAGGGTCTGCATCATCCGGCGCGCCGGCGGTCGGCGGCTTCGTCTGACTGGTGGTACGCCGGTCGCTCACGGCCCCAGCTCGACGGCTCTGTCCTCGCGTGACGCGAGGAGCATGGCCGCTGGCGCGCCGGCAGGCGCCGGCACGCTCACGACGATCATCATCCAGAGGCTCGGGTAGAGGCGGCGCCTAGAATCCATGCGTCACGTTGACCGTCAGGCTCCGCCCGATAGAAGGGACGTCGAAGCCCCCGAATCCGGGCTCCGAGTGCCGTTGGTGGAAGAGGTTCTTGACCGACAGGCTCGCCGCCGTCTCCGAGCGATCACCGAGCAGATCCGCGCGTACGCTCGCGAGCGTGACGTCGACCGTGGCATAGGCCGGCAACGTGTACGGCTCGTCGTCGTTCTGCAAGACGTTGCCCTGGGCGGCGACTCGCGCGCCCACGATCCTCGCGTGGACGTTGATGTTGGAGTAGATCTCGGGGATCCGGATGTCGACGCCACCCAGCGCGAAGATGAAGGGATACAGCGGGAGCTTCGTGTCTGTCTCGTAGACCAGCTTCCCGTCCTCGACGTGGGCGACGCGGCTGTTCGCCGCGACGCTCACGTAAGGCGCGATCCGATCGTGGGCCAGCCGCAAGCTCAGCTCGGCGCCCACGTGCGTCTCATCGCCCTGGTTGCGCCCCACGAAGTTCGCGCCCAGCGACGTGAACTCGATCCGGTCGGCGATCTCCTGGCCGTAGACGGCGGCTTCGAACAGGACCATCGAGAGCCCGCCGCTCACGACGAGCTCGGCCGAGCGACTCTTCTGCGGTTCGAGCGGCGGCACGTAAGGCAGCGTCTCGCTGCCGATGACATTATTGTTCCGGCCGAAGCCCGTCAAGCCATACAGGAGAACGGCCGATGGCGTCTGGTAGGAGCTGCCCACGATGAGCTTCGTCACGAGGCTGTCGTTCCAGCGGTACGCAGCGGAGGCCCGCCAGGACCCCTGTGCACCCCATTGGTTGGGCTTGTCGAGCCGGGCATTTCCAGAGAGGTGGAGCCCTTCGAGCCATCGAGGCCGGTCCACCTGTATCTGAGCGAAGGCGCCCCCCGTCGAGAGCATGGCAGTGCGCAGATCCTCATCGGACACCAGGTCCACCTCGTCGCCGCTCGAGTGGCCGCCGAGGTCGGACCGGTAGATCTCCGTGTAATACAGCACGTCGGCGAGGTCGACGATGGCGTCCGCGCCGCCGCTCAGGGTGATGTCCGCTGCGAGCGACGCATCGACGCGCGCTCCCGCCTGGAACGCGGTCGACGAGAAGTTGCGGCGGAACGACGTCGCGCGGACGCCCGTGAGGAAGAGCTCCTCGTCCCTGGTCGGCGCGCCGCGCGAGAAGCCGGCCGAGAGCTGCGTCGCGATGCGCGGCGTCCACGCTTTGTCGTGATGAACGCTCGCCCACGCGTTCTGAAGAGAATACCGAGAGCCGTGGGTGAGCGCGGAGTTGAGCTGGAACTCCCCCATGGAATCGAGCCTCTGGAAGCCCCCCTGGACCCTCAGGCTGCCGATCGCGTCGGTCTCGACGCTCAGCTGGGCGTAGAAGCTCGAAGGCGCAGCGATGTCGTTCCGGCTCTCGTCAGAGAAGAACGGCGCGTAAGCCGGGAGCTCCGGGCGCTGCCCGGGGAACGTACGCTCGATCCTCAGGCCCGAACGATCGATGCGGTCGAAGCTGTACGCGGCGAGGATGCCGAAGCTGCCCGTCACCTGGTGCGCCAGGATGGTCCCACCGTAGCCAGGCTGCTTCGAGATCCAGTTGCCTCGCGCGGACAGCGCCGCCCCGGACGCGCCGTCGCTGGCATTCCGCGTGATGACGTTCACCGTGGCGAGAAAGGCGTTGGCTCCATACAGGGACGACAGGGGACCCTTCGCGATCTCGACTCGCTCGACGCACTCGATCGGGATGTACTCCGGCCCCAGGAGCGCCGTCAGATCGGGCTGAAAAATCACCGAGTGCCCGTTGATCATCACCTTGACGATCCGCGAGCCCGCTCGGAGCCCGCCGGTTACCCCCCTCACGCCGACGGATGGGAGCACCAGGTCGTCGACGACATACAGCCCCGGGGTGCTCGCGAGCACCTCGACGAGTGAGCGCCACCCGCGCGTCCTGATCTCTTCCTTGCTGATGACCACCAGGTTCGCGGCGGCGACCGATTTGTCCTCTGCTTCACCGCCGCTCGCGGTGACCACCTGGACGTTGAGCAGCTCCTCCAGCGACATCTGTGCCAGAGCAGCTGTCTCATGGACCGAGGTCGCCTGCGGAGGCGGCGCGCTGGATTGCTGTGCGCTCGCGCCGCGCGTCGCTCCGCCCATGAGCGCAGCCACAAACACGGGAGCTCGAACCGTATACGCCCGACTCGTCATGCTGTCACCACGAGATCGGGTCACGGGTTCGGGACGAGCGGACACGTGGGCTGGACGCAGTCGAAAATGTCGAGATCTCGGAACATCCGCTGCTCGATCTTCCAGCGCGCGACCTTCATGAGCACATCGCCCTCGGCATCGAAGTCGCAGCTGCCAGAGGCTCCTTCGTAGTTGAGCGGCCTGCCCTCGGCGACCAGCGAGATCGCCTGTGCGAACCCGTCACCGCCGGGGCGGACGACGTCCCCGGACGGCTCGTTGATCTTCGTCAGCGCGTCGCGGATCTGTGCCGGAGTCACCGCGGTCGGGTCCTGGAGCGGTGCGGACGCGACCAGCGACGCCAGCATGAGCACGGCCGCGGCGTCATAAGCTACCGCGTCGAAGGCGCCGAGCTCGAACGCGCCGACGCGCTCGAGTGCCCGGACGAACGCCTCGCCCGACGGCCCTGGCTCGAACAGAACGGGTGAAGTGCCCTCCTGCCCGTCGCCGGCGCTCCCGAGCCCCTCGACGACCTGCGCGCGCCGGAACGTATCATGGTGCAGCAGGGGCATGGAGCCGCTGTAGTTCTTCGTCACGTTGATGTTGTGACCCGAGTTCGACGCATCGATGATGGCGTCGGGCGGGCTCCTGGGCGCGGCCTCACCGACCTTGTTGCCGTCTGCGTCGGTCAGCTCCGTGATATCGTCGACGAGACGGTTGAGCTCATCCGCGAAGTTGTAGTCCGTGGGCACGCCTCCAGCGCCGCTCGGCACATAGAAGATCCCCTCGACGATCGGCGCGGGAGCGCCCGGCGAGCGCACGTCCTTCGCTGCGTCGGCGAGGGCCGAGACGTAGCCGACGCCGAAGGCGTTCTTCGGTCCGAGGACCGAGATCTTGAGCTGTTCCCTGTCGGCGATGCCCCGCTGCATGAGGATGTTCATGATGACCCGCGTCTGGGGCAAGGCGCTCATGGACGTGCGGAATACCCAGCCATCCGCGTCGCGCCGCGCTGCCCGCACGACGGGATCCGTGCTCTGGTCGTCAGGGTTGTTCAAGAACGGCGACGAGGCCGCCATCGACACCGTGGGCACGCCCACCCGCCTCGCGGGGTCGGGGTCATAGCTCAGGCTCGCCACGCCCTCCGTGTTCGGGCTGGAGTCGAGCACGAGCGCCTTCGCTCCGCCCTCCACGAGCTCCTGCGCCAGCGAGATGGCCAGCGACTTCGTGTTCTTGGAGTCCCTCAGCGTGATATCGAAGGCCAGATCCTTGTAGCCCGCTCGGTCAAGAGCGTGGTTCATCTGGTCCTGCGCCATCACGATGGCCGAGTACCAGTTCGGGTTGGCGATGTCGCCGGTGCGGTCGACGACCCCTCCCAGCTGAAGGACGCCCTTCGCACCGGGATCCTCGCCGCTGGAGCATGCTGGCAGGGCGGTGACGAGCATGGGGATCAACCATTTCCGCATGGTGTCTCTTCGGTTTGTAGCGCTGCGCGGAGCGTCGTGGGGACGCCGCAGATAGCGCGGGGAGCGTCAGCCCTCCTTCGGCACCCGCGCGCGGCGGACGCGGACACGCGAGCACCGGAGCCGATCTCATCAGTAGGAGAGGACTTCGCTCCAGGTGGTGACGTTCCACCTGGTGGCAAACAGACTGTCGATGGCGGGCTCGGCCGCGGCGCGGACCGCCGCCGCGGCCGGAGTCACCACGGTCATACCGAGCGATTCGAGCTCGGCGAGCAGCGTGGATTCACGGGCGGCCATGTCCGCGGAGCCCCACTTCACGGCTCTCCTCATGGCCTTGCGGAGCTTCAGCTCGTCTCCGGCCGACAGCCCGTCCATGAAGCAGTCGTTGGCCAGCACGAGGCCGAAGCCCACCAGGTGGTTCGTGAGCGAGAGGTGCGATTGCACCTCGTGCAGGTTCAGCGAGCGAATCTGGGTGAGGTCGCCCTCGGATGCATCCGCGGTTCCGTTCGCCAGCGCCGCGTGGATCCCGGTCAGCGGGACCTGAACGGGCGCGGCGCCGAGCGAGGACCACACGGCGATCCAGTCCGGCACCGGAGGGAGCCGCAGGTCCAGGCCGACGAGGTCGGCCGGGCCGTTGATGGGCGCGTTGGACGTGAACTGACGGAAGCCGCGGTACACGGTGCCGAGCGTCTCGAGGTTGCCTCCGGCGAGGAGAAGGTCCTGCGCTTCCTGCCCGAGCTCGCCGCCCCAGACGTTCTGGAAGTGCTCGTAGTCGCGGATGACGTAAGGACCGTTGAAGAAGAAGTACCGGGGAGCCCAGTCCTGGATCGGCTGGCCACCGGTGAGCATGATATCCGCGACGCGCTCTTCGGCCGCGCAGCTCGTCATGGCCGGATCGATGGTCTGCTCGTCGAGGACCGAGGTCGACACCTGGACGGTGATCCTTCCGTTCGTCTTCGTTTCGAGCAGCTCCTTGAACTTGTTCGCCGTGTCGGCGAGGATGTGACCCGCGGCAAACGGCGTCGCCACGCGGACCGTATATGCGGGCCGATGCGCTTCTGCAGGTGCAGCCAGCGAAGCGACGAACAATGAAAAAGCGGCTACCGCGAGCGTCCCACGATGCGTCATGCGTGCACTCCTCACGAGCGTTTCCAGGGACCGCAATCCGTGTGTAGGACAATAATCAATCGTGTGTGCATTTCAAGCGTCATTTTATTTTGACGCAATCGTCTCGGCGCTTCCATGGCTCGCGGCGACGGCGGCCGCCTGGCACGCTGTCTCGAGTCCATGTGAACCGACGCGCATGATCTCGCTCGGCGTCGAGAGGCTCGCTCGCAGCGCCATCGTGCCCGAGCTCTCGGGCCATGGTCGGCCCGGCACGGCCACGCCGCGGGAGTCGAGGGGCGTGAGCAACGGGAACGAACACCGGACGTTGCATGTGGCGACGTGTGCCGTCCTCATCGTCAGCTCACGATGGCGAGCGCTGGACGGCTCGATGCACACGGCGAGCCAGCGCGATAAGACGCGGCTGGCCCGCAAGAGATAAGACGCGGCTGGCCCGCAAGAGGAGAGACCTCGTCGGTTTCGGCGGGAGCGCGTGACTGACCCCCCGCCGGACGAGCGCCCCCGTGTGCGCTGTCAACCCGTGGTTGACACGGGTTGACGGCGGCAGTTTACAGTGGCGTCGCGGTGTGGCGTGGAGCGGCCGCGGGAGGCGAGTCAGCGCAAGCGCCTTCCGACGTCCTCGCCCCTGATCAGCGCCTCCAGCTCGGTGGGCTCAGCGCGGTTCACGTCCCCCTCGACCGAGTACTTTCCGGCGCTGGACACCGTCGCGAAGCCCGGCGCGCCCTCCCGGCAGGCGGCTGTCCGCTCGCGGTGCAGACCCGTAGCTGCTCGGCCCGGGGCTCATCGCCGCGGCCTTCCTCGCCGCCGGCGCCGAGGTTGCCGCGCGCCCCCAGCGCCGCCCGCACCCAGGTCGCCCCCAGCGCCGCCAGGGCCCGCCGCCCGCACCCAGGTCGCCCCCAGCGCCGCCCGCACCCAGGTCGCCCCCCGCGCCCCCAGCGCCGCCGCACCCAGGTCGCCCCCAGCGCCGCCAGGGCCGCCGCCCGCACCCAGGTTGCCGCCGACGCGTCCAGCGCAGCGCTCCGTCCCGGCCACCCGCCCCCCGGCGCCGTACACGCTCCCGGCTCCGACCCGGTATACACGACCTCCGAAGTGCTGTCGGCAAGCAGCAGACCTGTGCCGGGGAGGCGGGCGCGGGCGACCAACCTTTTGCCGCGATGATGCCTGGCGACGCCATGGCGGAACTGCGGGCGCCACGGGAGCCGTGAGAAAAGGAGTCCGCTTGCATGCGCACCGTGCCATGCCGGGCTTCCGCTCACGTCACGAACGAGATGTCGTCGATCCAGATATCGAAAGCCAACCGAGCGCCGAAGCGAAACCGGATCCCCGACACCTGCCTCCTCGACGCAACCAAGCAGATCCTTGCCACACAGATGCTGGGCGATGCCCGATTCGATATCGGTCTCGACGTGGTGCCGGCGAACAAGATTGACGCATCCTACTACTTTCTCGACTCGATCCGCGCAATCGCGCAATAGTGGAGGGGGGTTGTCGGCAGTGTCGTGGCATCGAGGATGCCTCGAGCCGCCGTCGTTGCATCGCTCGGCCCGGGGCATCGCGGTGAAGAGGCTGGCGGCAGCGCCAGCAGCCAGCGTCGGGCCGGCATCGTGCCACCTCCGGGCCCCTCTCTCCCCCCGTAGGAGACAGGGTGCGCCGGACGGGTGCTCGTCCGGCGGGGCAGTCGTTCGGGATCATGTGCCCTGGCGCGCTCGCGGGGGACACAAGTCCAGCTCACTCGTCCAAGCACCGCGGCTCTTCAGAGGGTATTCTGCTTTTCTCTTGGCGCACAGCTTTCTTGGCGTATAGTGCAGGAACGTACCCTGCATGGCGTCGGGAGGGTTCCATGCATACCGTGTTGCGCTGGTCGGTGGCACTCGCCTTCACGCTCGGTTCGGTCGCTTGCGGCGGCACCCCTGCGGAGGAACCCATCACCATCGCCTGGATGTCCAAAGCGGCGGACAACCCGTTCTTCGACCTCAGCAGGCAAGCCGCGCTGGTCGCTGGGCGGGACCTGACCAGCGCCAGCGGCCGGGAGGTGAGGGTGCTCCTCGTCGAGCCGGCGAGCGCGGACGCGGAGCTGCAGGCCGCAAAGGTGCGGGAAGCCATCGACATGAACGTCGACGCGATCAACATGAGCGTCCTGGATCCTCCGTCGGCGACGCCGCTCATCAACGAGGCCGCAGCGCGCGGCATCCCCACGCTCACCTTCGACAGCGACGCACCCGACAGCGACCGCGTCACGTACTACGGCATCGACACCATCGACGCATCGATGACGGCAGCCAGGCTGCTGGCGAAATTGATGGGGTACTCTGGCCAGATCGCGATCATGACCTCCGAGGACACCTCCGGGGCGTACATCGAGCGCATCAACGCGTTCAAGGACGAGATCGGGAAGCACGACTCGTTATCAATCTCTACGTCCGTCATTTGCGGTCCCGTCGAGGTCATGGAAAAGGCCGGGTGCGCCCAGCTCCTCGAGGAGGTCACCGAGGCTCACCCGGAGATCAAAGGCTGGTACCTGGCGCGCGGGCGCGTGCTGCGCGAGCTCGATCTGGCCCAGAAGGCACCGAAATGGTCGTCCCGGCAGCGCTCGGGGGAGATCGTCTCCGTGGGCTTCGACGTGACGGACACCTCGCTGCCCAACCTGAAGGACGGGCTCACCAACGCCCTTATCGGCCAGAAGCTCTTCGGCTGGGGGTACGACGTCGTTTTCATGACGTTCGACATGTTGACCACGGATCGCCGGTTCGAACCGTTCTTCAACTCGGGGTTCGACGTCGTGTGTGGAAACAACGTGGACGAGGCCATCGCCAACTGGAAGGCCCAGGATTTCCGTGGGGGCCTCACCGCCTGCGAGCTCCTGTCCGAGTCGAACTAGGCGGGGCGCCCCCTGGGTCCCCGCGAGCCGGACCTACGAGGGCACCCCACCGCCGGACGCGGGCTGGCTCTTCCCCGGCGAGTCCCGCGCCGAGGGCTCCGCGGTGGACTCCTCGGGCAACGTGCTCCTCACCGGCTCGCGGAGCGGGCGACACGAGGAAGCCCGGCGCCTGGCGCCGGGCCTGGAGCTCGATGACGACTAAGGCAGCGTCGGAGTGGTCCAGTCTCTCCACTCTGACAGGTTGCCGGTCGCCCTGCTCGCCGCCGAGATGGTGCCAGAGCTGCTTCCAGTCTTCGTCAAGAACTTGCGGATGTTCTGCCGCAGGGGCTCGTTCCACTCGGGGCGCTGCGCGCAATGAGAGCCGTCCGCCACCGCCGAGATATAGGAGATGTTGCTCCCTGCCCCCAGCGCCTTGTACACCTCTGCGCCGGCCAGAGCGGCCACGTGCGCAGACTTGGGACCGAGGTTCGCGATGTGCGGATTATCCATGATGAAGAGGCCACGCGGCGCGACCATGGCCACCACTTCATGCGTGTCCAGAGGCAGCGACGTGACCCTGCTGGTGAACGAATTGAACGCGTCGCCCAGCCAGTAGGTCTCGCCGTAGGCGCTGCTCGGGCTCTGGGCTCCTTCCCCGGGGATCCCGCGCCAGATCGGGACGCCACCGCTGCCAGACTCGATCGGCAGGGTCAGGGCGATGCGCTGGTCGAAGGCGCCGATCGTGAATGCCCCTTTGCCGAAGCGGGAGCACCCCGAGACCCCGACGGAATCTGCTTTGAGGATGGTACCGCCCGATTGCTCGAGGACATCGAGGATCCGGCTGACGCCCCAGGACCACGCGGCCAGGAGGCCCGTGGTGCTGTTCGAGCCGTAGATGTCGTAGAACGCCCCTCGCTTGGCGCTCCGCGACCCGGATTCGGCTCCAACCGCGTAGGGATCGTAGTTGATGATGGCGACGCCTTCGCCCTTGACGAGGCTGGTGTTCAACGGGAACCCGAGGAAGCCTCCCCCCAGGCCGACGATCGCGGGGTAGGGACCCGAGCCGGTCGTGGGCAGCTCGACGCTGGCAGTGAAGCTGGTTCTCTTGCCTTGATGAGACACGTTGACAGTGATGCTGGTCCTGGAGACGGTCCCCGTGACACTCTCAGGCTTCGGCGGCTTCGTGCCGTAGATGTACTTCTCGGCTTGCTTCTTGATCTCTTGCCTTCGGCAGCGCCAGTCGGCCTTGGCGGCGATGCGCGTCCCGTCGAGCTTCTTGAACGGGTCGGGCAGCTTGGCGATGGCGGGGAGAGACCCAGCCTCCGGCAGGCTGGAGACCGCACAATCGGTCCCCTGATCCTCCACGAAGGTCCCGCCCGAGCCGCCTCCGCCGCCCGAGCCGCCCGAGCCGCCCGAGCCACCCGCGCCGCCCGAGCCGCCTGCGCCGCCCGCGCCACCTGCGCCGCCCGCGCCACCTGCGCCGCCCGCGCCGCCTGCGCCGCCTGTCCCTGAGCTGCTCGAGGTGCTGCTGGAGCTGCTCGAAGTGCTGCTGCTGGAGCTGCTCGCCGTGCTGCTCGAGCTGCTGGAGCTGCTCGACGCGCTCGACCCGCCGCTGCCGTTGACCGACACCAGCGAAGGCCTCCCGGTGCCGTTCGCGCAGAAGCCCCAGCTCGTCGACGCGCCCGCGCCCAGCGCGCCGTTGTAGGTCTCGTTGGCCGCGCTCAGCTGTCCGCCCGACGGCGTGACCCGCGCGCCCCACGAGTTGCTCACCGTGGAGCCATTGAGCGCGACGACCATCCCCCAGGCCGTGGTCCGGCTGGTGCTCGTGTTCTTCACGGTGACGTTCGCGCAGTAGCCACTACCCCACTGCGACTGAAGTACCAGCTCCGCCGACATGGTGCCGTCCGGGCTGCTCAGCCCGGAGTCCAGCATGTCGATGTCCTCGTCCTCGATGTACTCACCGGTGCACGCCGTCAGGCTGCACGCGAGCGAAGCAGAGATGTAGCCAAGCAAGCGAGTGATGCGCATTCAGGTTCTCCATGTTCGGACCGTTTGAGCCGCGGGCATCCTCTCAAGAAGGGGATGTGAACCAGCGAGACGCCTGCGAGCTCTCCCGTTCCATCGGTTAGAGATCAAGATTCCCGGCCAGCGTGCTTTTGATCACGGTTGCACCCGCGGACCTGTGCCGACCACATGCCTGGCATGGATGATGTTTGTCGGAGCGATACTCACATCGCGGATACCCTGCGAGATGAGGCCGGGCATCAGAGGAAGCAAGAGCAGCTCGGACGCGCAGCCGCAAGAAGCGAGGCATCCCGGCAGTAACCTCACCCCGAGTCGGCAGCGCCCGGCCGGAAACGGCCCAGGTCGCCAAGGGGGATTGGACCATTTATGCAGATGCGTGCCGGAAGGCAAGGCTCTTTTATTTCTCACAGATGTTTCGACGTGAAGCTTGCCGTGAAGCGTACAGCCACATTCCTCCCTTGCGGTGAAGCTCCACGAAGAATCGCACTGGACCGTCGGGGTGACCTTGTACAGCACCTCTGCATGACGATGCCTGGGGACCCCGGACCCTGCCGCATCTCTCGGCCGCCGAGCCCGCCGATGCGTGGCGGATCCACCATGAGACCACGTGGATCTCGCCCCACATACCGGGCT
Source organism: Sorangium sp. So ce321 (assembly GCF_051530195.1). Classification (NCBI taxonomy): domain Bacteria; kingdom Pseudomonadati; phylum Myxococcota; order Polyangiales; family Polyangiaceae; genus Sorangium; species Sorangium sp. So ce321. Next base: position 5,412,892 of record NZ_CP150329.1, read on the forward strand.
CGATCATGTGGCTCTCTCCGTGTTTCCTTGGCCGGAATCCCCGTCCCGGGGGACAGGGAAAGCCGTAGCCTCACCGAGGGCGCAACGTGCCGGGATGCTCGAGGCATGTCGTGCGCTGCGTCTCCGCGGCTCGGCATGCTCATGCTCGAACCGGTCCTGCCGCGTCTTCCTCCATAGGGAACACCGGACCGCAGCGCGACCCCATGAGACATTCCCGGTGCAGGGTGCCTTGATCACGTGCTTGCAGATGCAGCTCGCGTTTCTTACGGTTCAGGCGCTGAGCCCGACCCTGAATGCAGGCCTGTTGAACACTTCGCGCACTGTCGCAAGAGGGGCGGTCTCGACGATGTGCAACGCGGCTTGACAGCCGACCTCGGCTTGCGGGTCGGGGCGCGGGCGGGTGCAGGATGCGCGGACACGTCGACGATGCCGGCCCTCGTCCGAGCCTCGTGCTGCGTTGCGTCATGCCGCGGTGGGGCCCCTCCGCCAGCCGTGGGCGCAGCGGTGGCCACGCGACTCACCGCGATCGCGGACGGGCCCGCACGCGCCGCGCGTCGTGCAGGAACTGGAGCTGCTCTTCGAGAGCGCTCCACACGGCGGCAATGCGCGGCACGTGGCGCAGGCTGCGGGGTGTGACGAGCCAGAGCTCGAGCACTGGACCTGCGGGTAGACCCAGATCGAGCTCCACCAGGTCGGCGTCCAGATCGAGCGCGCTGCACGGCAAGACGGCGGCGCCGAGACCCGCACGCACGGCCTCGATCTGGGCGATGTAGCTGCTCACGACGAGCCTGGGGGCCTTCTTCACGTGCCGCCTCTGGTAGTCCTCCTCGACGGTGGGGATGCGGCCCAGATCGACGCCGACCCAGTCGAGCTCGTCGCGGCTCTTCTCCGAGAGCTTGCGGTGGACGACAGGCACCGTGGGCAGGGTGACGATGCGCGCGGCCACCAGATCGCCGCTCGTCGGCCGGAAGAAGCGCACGGCTATCTCGGCCTCACGATGGCCGAGCTCCGCCGCTTCGTAGCTTGTCAGCAGGTGGACCGACACGCGCGGGTGCTTCTCGGCGAGCACCGGGAGAACGCGCGGAATGACGCCGTGCACGGCGATCGACTCGGTGAGCGCCAGGCGAACCAGGCCCTCGACCTCCTTCTCGTGGCCATTCGCCTCGCGCACGAGCTGGTCGGCGCCGGCCTCCATCGCCTCGACATGGCGGCGGAGCCGCTCGCCGAGCGGGGTGAGCATCGAGCCTCCCGGTAGCCGATCAAACACCGCCACCCGGAGCTTCCGTTCGAAGGCGGCCATGCGCCGGCTCACGGTCGATTGCTCGACTCCGAGCTTGCGGGCGGCGGCCGAGAAGCTGCCGGTGCGCGCCACCTCCAGGAAGAGGCGCAGATCGGCCCAGTCCACGTCGGCGGGCGGCACGCCAGCGCGCGGGGGGGCGGGAGAGCGAGCCATGCACCCACGCATGGCACGCCTGCTCAAATCCGTCTACCCAGATGCCGCTGCATGGCCAAGATCGACGCATGCACCTCGTCATCCAAGGTCACCCAGCTCCCGACAGCCTGAGCGACTCGCTCGCTCGGGCCTACGCCAGCGGCCTCGAGAGAGGCGGAGCCCGCGTCGAGCACCTGGCCCTGCGTTCGCTCACCTTCGATCCGCACCTGCGCGCCGGCTTCACCGGTCGACAGGAGCTCGAGCCAGACCTCCTCCAGGCCCGGACCGCCATCGAGCGCTCGGACCACGTGGCGTGGTTCTTTCCCACCTGGTGGGCGGGGCCGCCTGCGCTCATCAAGGGCTTCATCGACCGCACCTTCTTGCCCGGCTGGTCGTTCGCCTATCGAAAGCGAAGCGCGCTGCCCGAGGGGTTGCTCGCCGGTCGCAGCGCGCGCGTCGTGACGACGATGGATAGCCCGAGCTGGTGGTACCGCTTCTGGCACCGACGCTCCGTTCACGCTTCGTTCGTCAACGCAACGCTGCGCTTCGTCGGTTTCGGGCCTGTCCGCGAGACCACCTATTTCAATCAGAACACCCGAACCCCGGTGCAGCGAGCGACCTGGCTCCGGGAAATGGAGCGCATCGGCGAGCGGGACGCGCGACAATCTCGTGTCAGATCCGGCTGATATACCGGTCGCGACTCAGGAGGGCTGAAGCTACGCTGAGCGGCGATAGACGATCTGGCCGCCGGTCTTCGACAGCGCGTGAGCGAACCCGAGCTCCAGGGTCGAGCGGGTGGTGACGCTCCCGAGGTCCACGCCCTCCTCCACCATCAGGCGCGCCGCCGCCGGCGTGATGCCGACGAGCACGACCTCGGCCCCGAGCAGCCGCGCCGACCGCGCCGCGCGCAGGAGGTGCTCCACCGACGCGGCGTCGACGACCGCCATCCCCGTGACGTCGACCAGCACCACGCGCGCCTGGCGCTCGGTGATGTCCTGCAGCATCGACTCGATGAAGCGGCCGGACCGCTGCGCGTCCATCGTCCCGACGATCGGCATCACGAGGATGCTCCGCGCGATGGGCACGACCGGGCTGGAGAGCTCGCGGATCGTGCCGAGCAGCGACTCCTGCTGCCGGTTCGCCTGCTCGAGCTCGAACGTCCGCTCCGTGATCCGGCGGACGAGCCGCGCGTTCTCGATCGCCACGGCCATCGTGTCGACGACGCGCTCGATCGTCGTGAGATCGTCGAGCGAGCACGCCGCAGGGCGCCCGCTCTCCAGGACCAGGACGCCGAAGGCGGACCCGCCCGCGAGGAGCGGGACGCCGACCAGGGTGTGCACCCCGCGCCCGCGCGCCTCGACGACATCGGGCGCGTCGTGGAGCTCGCTCGCGTGCGTGTCGAGCGTGTCGACGACGATCGGCCGGGCGGTGCCCAGCACCCGCCCGACCATCGACCGCGCGTCGAGGGGGGCTCGCTCCTCGCGGAAACTGTCTTCCCCCGCGTTCACGCCGACGAAGAGGAGATCCATCGCGCGGCTCTCGTGGGGGAGCTGCTGCCGCCGCTTTGCCGCCTTGCGGTTCGTGTCCAGGGCGAGGTAGTCGGAGAGGGGGAGCGACCAGGGCGTGCGCTCGAGGGTCACGACGTCGAGGCCCGTGTCGATGAAGCGCAGCGCGGACCGTCCCCCGGAGACGGCGCGCGTGGGCAGCCCGGCCAGGGCCGCCTCGACGCCCTTCGAGAGCATGTCGTGGAGCAGCCGCACCGCGCGGTAGCCCATCTCGTGCTCGCGCTGGACCAGGGCCGCGTGGATGGTCCCTTCCCGGAGCATCGCGAGCGTCTCCGTGAGGAGATCGAAGGCGACGATCTTGAGCTCCCCGGCCCGCCCCAGCGCCCTCGCGGCCGTACCCCACGACAGGCCGTTCTCGGCGCAGACGCCGAGGGCGCCTGCGATCCCTCCGGCCTGCACGGCCTCCCGGGCGATCCGCATCCCGAGCTCGATGTCGAACCGGTCCTCGGCCGGCGGCTGCAGGTCGAGGCGCGCGCCGGAGACCGTCGCGCGGAACGCCTCGATGCGCTCGCGGCTGTTGTTGGCGCTGAGCCAGAACGTCAGCGCGCCGACCTTGCCTCCGCCCGGGAGCAGCCGGGCCATCATCTCCGCGGCGAGCCGCCCCGCCGCCACGTTGTCGGTGCCGACGTAGGCTTGAGCGCGGCTGCCCTCGACGGGCGGCGTGTCGATCGTGACCACCGGGATCCCGGCCTCCACCGCCCGACGGATCGCCGGCTCGAGGACCTCCGGGTCGAGCGGCGCCACCGCGATGCCGTGCACGCGCCGGTCGATGCCTTCCTCGATGAGCCCGCGCTGCTCGACGGCGCTGCCGGCGGGGGCGTTGCGGACATCCACGTGGATGCCGTGGCCGCGCCCCGCGACGAGGGCGCCGTCACGGATGTTGTTCCAGAACGCCACCGACGCCCGCTGTGGGACGTGGTAGATGCGGACCTCGCGGGCCTCGGCGTCGCCGCGCGAGCCCCCGGAGGGGGCGTCGCTCAGCAGGACGAGGTGCGCGGAGCGCCACTGGGGCCTGAGCTGCACGCTCTTGAGCCCCTTCGAGATCGTCTCGACGAGCTCATGCGGGCTGTTCTGCGCGGCCACCGCGCTCAGCACCGCCTCGAGCACGCGCACCTCCTGGGCCGACCGCGCCTGAGCGTTGTAGAGCTCTCGCCGCTCCAGCGCCGCGCCGGCGCTCTCGGCCAGCGCGCGGAGCCGCGCCCAGCGCTCGCCGGAAGGCGCCTGGTCGTCCGGCTGCTCGACGGCGAGCACGCCGATCGTCCGTCCCTGCACGCGCACCGGGGTGAGGGCCACGATGGCGCCCGCGGGCACGAGGTGCAGCGCCGACGCGCCCGGCAGGTGCTCGCGGTACCAGTCGGCGGCCGCCATGACCCGGGTGCTGTCCGCGGCGTCGAGCGTCGCGATCGTGGTGGCCCGCCCCGCGTCGCCGACGACCTCCAGCGGGCTCGTCAGCACGCCAGCGAGGCCGACAGAGGCCCTGTAGACCAGCTGCTCCCCGTCCCGGACCAGGAGGCTCCCGCGCCGCGCGGAGGGCAGGGTGCCCACGGCATCCATCACGATACGATGCAGGGTTGCGTGAAGATCGAGACCGGTGACCATGCGCCTTGCGTTCCCGCAGCCCACCCCGATGACGGCGCGGGCCCACGCCAGCAGGCGTGATCGAACGGCACCTTGTCAAGGGGGTGACCGAGACGCTTCGCGCGCGGCTCACCTCCTCCGCCCGGCGTCTCCCGCGCAGACATCGAGCCACGCAGGTGATCTGCGACCCTCATCGGTCCTGCGCGGTCGCTGAGCCGCCGGCGGCCGAGGCCCATGTGCGAGCGCGTGCTTCTGCGCAATCCACCATCGCCGGTGCCGCGCAGCGATGTGGCTGGCGACATGATTGTCGGCCATCATGTCCACGTGTTGTATGTCCGCCACGTGCCGGGCCCGCCGCTTTCGGCGCACGTCGCCGAGCTCTGGTACCTCTCGGCTGCTCCGCCTCGCGCGGCCGAGCGCATCCTGCCCTCCGGTACGCTCCAGCTGGTCGTCAACCTCGACGAGGACGAGCTTCGCATCTACGACGGCCCCACCATTCGACGCTGCTCCGGTGTCGTCGTGTCGGGCGCTTACCAGTCCTCCTTCGGCGTCGACACACGCGAGCACGCGTCGATGGTCGGGGTCCACTTCCGCCCCGGCGGCGCGTGGCCGTTCCTCGGCGCGCCGCCCGGCGCGCTGACCGACGCGCACGCCGACCTCGCGGAGCTCTGGGGGCTGCGCGCGGCGGAGCTCCGCGAGCGCCTGTGCGCGGCGCCGGAGCCGCGCGCTCGCTTCGCGCTGCTCGAGCGCGCGCTGCTCGACCGCCTCTCGAAGGCGCGCCCGGGTCATCCCCTGGTGCCGCACGCGATCGCGGCGCTCGAGGGCGGCGAAAGGCGCGTCGCCGACGTCGCGGCCGCGCTCGGCATCAGCCACCGCCGGCTCATCGACGTGTTCACCGCCGAGACCGGCCTCGCCCCGAAGGCCTTCGCTCGGATCACACGCTTTCGGCGGGCGCTTTCGCAGGCCGAGCGGGAGCGCGAGCCGGACTGGGCCCGGCTGGCTGCCACGTCAGGGTTCTGCGATCAATCGCACCTGATCCGCGAGTTCGTGGCCCTCTCCGGCGATTCGCCGACCGCGCTCATCGCCCGGTCCTCCCGCGAACGTGTCAAGTTGCACCACATCGCCATCGCCGCGTCAGCCGCGCCGGAGGGGGCGCGGGGAAGGGGCCGGCAGCACGCGCGACCTCGAGGTGTCCTGATCCGATGACCGCGAAGGATCGGCGCGGTGCCCGGACGTACTGCAGCGCGACAGGCGACGAGCCCTGCCGCTTCCAATGCGTCCAAGACCGGGTCGCCCGCCGGGGGTAGACGTGGGTCATGACGCAACGGACGCAATGCTCGCTCCAAGTCGATCCGCAGCCGGCCGCACGGCCGCGCGAGACCGCCAGGGTGGATACCCGGATCGGCTTTCACGAGGAAACGATGCTTCCCGATTGCGGCGGTGGGGGTGGGGCGGGCAACGGCCACAGGGGAGCGATCGAGATCGTCAGCAGCGACGAGACGTCGGTGGTCGTGAAGGTGCGCGGCGTCGGGGATGACCACTGGCCGGTCGACGGCGATCACACGATCCCGTTCTGCGGCGATTAGGCCGACCTGGGCAGGGGTACCGGCATCACCTGCCGGGGCGGAGGTGACCGGTGGAGAACGGCCTCCGCCTCGCCGCAGTCGAGCCGAACGCCCGGATCGCCCGCGCGCTTCAGGAAGGCGCCCGGTGTGAGCCCGACGAGCTCCCGGAAGTCGGCGATGAGGTGCGCCTGGTCGTAATAGCCCGCGTCTGCGGCGATGCGTGCCCAGTCCTTCGAGGTCGCCGCCATCCGCACGGCACGCTGCAGGCGAACGGTCCGCGCGAACTCCTTCGGCCCGATGCCGACGCTCTCGGTGAAGGCGCGGCGAAGGTGCCGCGCCGTGACGCCAAGCTGCTCCGCCACGCTCTCCACCCGGACCTCGTCCCCTTCGAGCAAGCGAACCGCGCGGCGAGCGAGCCGCGCCGACGCTGGCTCGGATGTCTGGTGGGTACGAAGGGCGATCGCCTTGGAGAGTCGGTCAAGCACCTCCGGCAGGCTTCGCGCCGCAAGGAGCTCGAGGCAGAGGTCGCCGCCCGAACGGCCCCAGATGTCTTCCAGCGGGACGATCCGGTCCGTCAGCGCGTTCGCTGCCACGCCCAGCAGCGGCGCCGACCAGCCTGGCTTGAACTGGAGCATCACCGCCCGCGCGACGCCGGTCGCGTCCTTGAACAGCGCCCGCGTCCGCGGGCCAGCGACGGTCACATCCCCTCTCCGACCCCCGTCGATCACTCGGACAACAAGGGTCGTTCTTCCGTCGGGCAGCCGTTCAACGTGGCATGCGCGCCCGGCGACTGGCACGAAAGTGCGGACGTCCTCGACGAAGCGGGAGAGCGAGGACGTCATGGCGGCAGAATCCATCGTGCGCGGCACCCTCGTAGTCTAGCGCGTCCGCTGCGGTCGCTCAAGCCAGGGCGGAAGGACGATGAAAATGTCCGGTCCTTCCAATCGGAGGGCGGGGGCGGGATGTACGAAGGCGGTGGAGGTACACCATGAGCAACCGAGATTTCTCGGACCAGGTCGTTGTTGTCACCGGGGCGAGCGGGGGTGTCGGCGCTGCGGCCGCCGAGGAGCTCGCGCGGCGTGGCGCGTCGGTCGTGCTGGCCGCGCGCCGCGCCGGCCCGCTCGGCGAGGTGGTCAAGCGCTGTGGGGACCAGGCCCACGCCGTCGTCGCCGACGTGACGAAGCGCGCCGACGTACAGCGCATCTTCGACGAGGCAGTCGCCAAGTTCGGTCGCGTCGACATCTGGATCAACAACGTGGGTCGAGGCATGGGCCGCCCCCTGCTCGAGATCACCGACGACGATATAGACGCGATGATCCGCGACAACATGAAGTCGGCGCTCTACGGCATGCAGGTCGTGACGCCGCACCTCCAGGCCCGCGGCACGGGCGCGATCGTGAACGTGTCGTCGCTCCTCGGCCGCACCCCACTACCTCCGCGCGCCGCCTACGCCGCGGCAAAATCCGCGATGATGTCGCTCTCGGAGGCGTTCCGCATCGAGCTTTCGGGCTCGCACCCCGATATCCGCGTGGTGGTCGTCTACCCCGGCCGGATCGCGACCGACTTCGGTCAGAACGCGCTGGGGCAGCGCACGGCTGATAGCGTGAAGCTCCCCGCTGAGGTCCTCGCCGCCATCGGCGGCGCGACGCAGACGGCGGAGGAGGTCGCGCATGTGCTGTGCGACGCGGCCCTGAGCGGCCGCGGGGACGTCTATACGCAGCCGGACGCGTTCGCGCGCGTGCGGGCGTACATGGAGAAGCAGCCAGGTTGAGGCAGCATCATGAGCAAACCGACTCCCGGGTGGAATCCAGAGAAGCAAAGGTGGCCGAGATCACGTTTCGCGATGAGGTGAGGCCGCGCTGAGCCCTCCTCTCCACCGAGCCCACAGCGAGGCTGGTTACAGCTCACCTGCGCGTACACCGTGCAACGCGGACCCAGGACGGAGAGGGGGCGCGTCGCCCCCGCGCGGCCCCGTCTCCTCTTGACAAGGTGCCGCTCGATCGCGCCTTCTGACGTGAGCCCTCGCCGTCGTCGGGGTAGGTCGCGGGCGGAGGTGTATGATCACCGGTCTGGATCTCTTCGCAACGCTCCATCGCATCGTGAAGGAGGCAATGGGCATCCTGCCCTCCGCGCAGCGCGGGATCCTGCTGACGCGGGACGGAGAGCGGCTGGTCCACAGGCTCTCTGTCGGCCTCGACGGCGTGCTCGCGAATCCGCCGCGTCTCTTCGCCGATGCGGGGCCGTCCACCGAGCTCTCGATGCTCGATTCCGCGGACAGCGCTCGCGTCGTCGCGGCCGCCGCGTGGTACCGAGCGCACCTGCCGGGCGAGCCAGCGCTGCATTTCGTGCCCGCGGGCGCGGCCGTGGTCCTCATCCCGGTGCGGGCGCAGGGACAGACGTTGGGCGTGCTCGCCGTCGAGCAGCAGGACGGGCAGGCGCCTTCGGACGAGCGCTGGGCGCGGCTCCTCTCGCTGGCCGACCGCGCCGGCGCGGCGCTGGAGCGGCGAAAGCTCTACGACGACAAGGCCCAGTCGGCGCAGGAGATCCGCGTGCTGGAGGCGGTGCTGAACGCCGTGTCAGCGCGGACCAGCCCGCACGAGCTCGTGGAGATGATCTCGAAAGGCATCAAGAGCGTGCAGGTCAGGCCGCAGTGGAGCTCGGTGCACCTCGTCCTGCTGAGCGACGCCCCCCGCGGGGGCTCCGCCTCGCGCGGCGGCGCCACGGCTCCGGAGACCCGCAGCTACTACGTCCCGCGGCGACCGCCGGTGGCGTACTGGAACAACATCCGTGACGGCGCCCTCACCGCGGGGCGCGGCCTCGGCATCGACATGGACGTCCGCAGCGCCAGCATCATCAGCGGCGGCGCCCCCGCCGACATCGCCCAGCGCGAGCTCGTCGACGAGGGCATCGACCGGGGAGTCCACGGCATCATCGTGACGCCGATGAACCCGGAGCTCATCGAGCCGGCGATCCGGCGCGCGGCGGCGGCCGGGATCCCGGTGGTCACGATCGATACGCCGCCCGTCGACGGCAGCAGCGCTCTGGCCTACGTCGGCACCGACAACGCGGCGGCGGGGCGGATCGCGGGGGAGTTGCTGGCGCGGCTGCTCCCGGACGGAGGCAAGATCGGTGTTCAGACGTACTCCGTCGCATCCATCCACAGCACGGAGCGCATCGCGGGGTTCCAGGCGGCGCTCTCCGGCACGCCCCTCGACGTGCAGCCGCCGACAGAGGACCTGCACGATCTGCCTGCCGCGATGCGGTTCGTCCGGGAGGCAGTCGAGGACCAAGGCGTCGCCGGCGCCTTCGGCGTCTGCGCGGCGAATGGCCCGTTCTGGGGGGGGGCCGCCAGGGAGCTGGGACGGGAGGGGAAGCTCAAGGTCATCGCCTTCGATCTCATCATGGACACGATCGCGATGCTCAGGGAGGGCACCATCCACGCGGCCATCGTCCAGCGCGAGCACGACATGGGCTATCGCTCGGTGCAGTTGCTCCACGACATCGTGTCGAACGGCGCCGAGGCGACCCTTGCCGGGCTGCCAGCACGCGCGGCCGCCGGGGAAGGGCACGCGCTGCGCTTCATCGACACCGGCGTCGACGTCGTGACGATCGAGAACACGCCGTGGTCCATCGCTCTCTCGGATTACCTGACGCTGGACGCGACCCGCAGGGCGACGAAGCGGCGGCGCCGGTTGAACCGGGCCGGCCGCCCGCTCGAGTTCCTCGTCGCCGGCATGAACGTGGGGGAACAGGACTTCCGCGAGGAGCGCGCCCCTCTCGAGGCGGGGTCGCTGGTGGAGCGCGTGCTGAGCACCGCCGGATCGATCATCGTCGACACGCACGCGAGCGAGCTCCACGGCGCGCCCGACGTCGTCGAGGCGCGCGGGCGCGGGGTGCACACCCTGGTCGGCGTCCCGCTCCTCGCGGGCGGGACCCCCTTCGGCGTCCTCGTCCTGGAGAGCGAGCGCCGGGCGGCGTGCTCGCTCGAGGAGGTCGCGCTCCTCGAGCGTGTCGCCGACACGGTAGCCGTGGCGGTCGAGAATGCAGAGCTCGTCAACCGGATCACCGAGCGGACCCATGAGCTCGAGCAGGCGAACCGGCAGCAGGAGTCGCTGCTCGACACGATCCGCGAGCTCTCCAGCCCGGTCGTGCCCATCGCGCGGAACATCCTGGTGATGCCCGTCATCGGGACGATGGACGCGCAGCGGTCCGCCCGCTTCATCGAGTCGATGCTGCAGGACATCACCGAGCGTCAAGCGCGCGTGGTGCTGGTCGACGTCACGGGGATGGCGGCCGTCGACGCCGCCTCGGCGGAGCACCTCCTGCGGGCGGCGCGGGCGGCGCGGCTGCTCGGCGCCGAGCTCGTGCTCGTCGGCATCACGGCGGCGACGGCGCGGCTGATGGTGGAGGAGGGCGTGGACCTCGGGAGCGTCGTCACGCGCTCGACCCTGGAGCTCGGGTTCACCTACGCGCTGTCGAAGACCGGCGGCCAGATCGTCTACCGCCGCGCATCGTAGCCTCAGGTCCCGTCTGTTCCGCCTGACGACGCCATCAAATCGTCCACGAACCGGCGCATCAGGCGCACCAGATCGCCGAGGTCTTCCTCGCTCCACTTGGCGAGGATAGGGGCCGCAATCCTCTGGCGCGCGGCGTCCAAGGCGTCCGTCATCTGCCGCCCCTTGTCGGTGATCACCGCCTCATGGATGCGACGATCGGCTGGGCTTGGCCGACGCTCGATCAGCCCCAGGGTCTCGAGCTTTGCGACCTGGCGGCTGACGGTCGTGTAGTCGCGCCCGGCTCGCTCCGAGAGCTCGACCACGCCGATCGGCCCGAAGCGCTCGATCCCCACCAGCAGCGGAAAGAGGGCTCGATCCAGGGAGATGCCCGCCTCCGCGAGCAGCGCCAGATCGCGCTGCGGCTGATTCATGAAGGCGATCAGATCGACCATGGCTCCGTGGAGCTCGCGGACCCTCTTTTTTGCAATGCGTGTATTTTGCACAAATTCTCTTGACGCTTCGGGGGGTGTGACTATATGCATAGTACACATATCTGAGACGCAGTCCAAGAAAAGCGGAGCTTGAAATGGAACCCAATTTTTCGACGGATGTCCTGATCGTTGGCGCAGGTGCTGCCGGGTTGACCCTGGCCATCGAGCTCGCCCGTCGGGGCGTCGCGTTCCGACTCATCGACAGGCTGGGCGGGCCGTTTCCTGGCTCGCGCGGCAAAGGGATCCAGCCGCGCAGCCAGGAGGTGTTCGAGGATCTGGGCATCCTCGACCGCGTCGTCGCGACCGGCGGCCTGTACCCACCCCCGCGGCAGTATCGCGACGACGGAGGCTACGAGGAGTCGCAGGTCATGGGGCCTCAGGACCCGACGCCTGGCGAGCCCTATCGTCTGGCGCTCCTTGTGCCCCAGTTCCTGACCGAAGCCGCGATGCGTGAGCGTCTGGCGGAGCTCGGGAGCTACCCGGAGTTCGGCCGCGAGCTGAAGGGCTTCGAGCAGGATGGCGAGGGCGTCGACGCACGCATCAATGGCCCGACGGGCGAGGAGACCATCCGCGTCCGCTATCTCGTCGGAGCGGACGGAGGCCGCAGCGTCGTCCGGCACGCGCTCGCGATCGGCTTTCCCGGCAAGACCCTGGGGGTGCGCGCCGTCGTCGCCGACGTCGTCCTGGATGGGCTCAGCAGGGACGCCTGGCATCGCTTCAACGAGGGGTCGATGGAAAAGAATATGTCGCTGTGCCCGCTCGCCGGCACCGACATGTTCCAGCTGCAGGCGCCGATTCCCCTGGAGGGCGATGTCGATCTCTCCGCGGAAGGCCTCGCAGCGATGGTCGCGGGCCGCACGGGCCGAGGCGACATCGTGATCCGTTCGGTCTCCTGGGCCTCCGCCTACACCATGAACGCGCGCCTCGCCGACCGTTACCGGGACGGGCGCGTCTTCCTCGCCGGCGACGCCGCGCATATCCACCCGCCGACGGGCGGGCAGGGCCTCAACACGAGCGTGCAGGATGCCTACAACCTCGGCTGGAAGCTCGCCGCCGTTCTGGCAGGCGCGCCGGAGACGCTGCTCGCGACCTACGAGGAGGAGCGCCGGCCGGTCGCCGCGGCGACGCTCGGCCTGACGACGAAGCTCCTGGACGCGGCCAAGAGAGGCGTCATGCGCCGCGGTCGCGAGGTGCATCAGCTCGATCTGGGATACCCGGAGTCGTCGCTGGCCATGGAAAAGCCGCAACGCAGCGGCGGCATCAAGGCGGGCGACCGAGCGCCCGACGCGCCCGTCCGCGGCGTGGCGGGGATGCCGACACGGCTCTTCAAGCTCTTCCAGGGGCCGCACTGGACCTTGCTGGGTTACGGGCTGGACCGGCTCTCGGCCGTCGAGCCGCGCCCCGGGCTTCACATCCACGCCGTCGGGCCGCGCGGCGACATTGTCGAGGATGGCGACCATCTCCGCGCTGCCTATGGCGTGTCGCTCGGCGACTGGGTGCTCGTGCGGCCGGACGGATACATCGGCGCCATCGTGTCGTCCGAGCATGCACCGGCTCTGGAAGCCTACCTCGCCAGCGTCGGCCTCCCATCAGGGGGGTGACAAGGGCGAGGGCGCGCTCTCGCCACGCCGCGGGAGGCCCGGCACCTCTCCTGTACTGGCCGTGGCGGCAGGATGCGTCTTTCAGGTACTGTGACTGTGCCAGCGAGGGCGAGGGAGATCCTCGCGCCGCTTGGGCTCCGCTGGCAGTTCCGGAATGCCGAGCGCGTGATCCCACCGAAGGGATATCGGCTTGAACTGCCGTCCAGAGACGCCAGCCTCAGCACTCCGACGTCACCTGTCCTGCGGCTGCGTGAGCGTCGGCCCGGCCCCGGCGACGACGTCGATCGCCGGATCGACGCCGCACAGATGTGCATGATGGATCCACCACACCCAGCACAGCATGCCGAACGGCAGATAGCCGAAGTACCCGAGCAGCGGCATCTCGTACACGAGAAGCACGTTCACGTAGGGCACGTCGTACTTCCAGAAGTTGGGGTTGTGCGGCGTGCTGTAGAAGTTCCACATCTCGCCGACCAGGTAGTTGAGCGCGCACGCCAGGCCAATCAACGCCACCGGCGCCCAGTTGCCGCTGCGGATCGCCGAGAACGGCGTCCACGCGCCCGCGAGCGACACCGCCGCGGTCAGCACCAGCAGCGGGCTCAACCACAGCAGCGGGAACAGCGGCGCCGGCCACAGCACCAGGGCGGCCAGGGACAAGAGGCCGATCCACAGCAATCGACGGACCGCCGCGCGCGACAGCGCGATCTGCGGCCCACGCTCGAAGCGAGCCCGCAGCGGCGCGATCGTCGTCAGCAATTGATAGACAACGAAGATCGACGGCAGCACCGTGGTGAAGGCCAGGCCGAACCACGCCAGGTAGCCGCGCCGCGAGAAGATCGCGTCGTTGGGGTAGTACCAGTTCGAGCGCGTGAAGTAATTGAGGTACTCGAAGAAGTACCAGCACACGCACGAGGTCGCCGCGATCGCCAGCATCACCGCCGGCCGCCGCGATACAAGCGAGACCCCACCGGTGCGGCGATAGACCACGCCGTCGAGCGCGAGGATGAAGCCCCACCACTGCGGCACGAAGCTGTACGGCACCAGCGCCGCCGCCTCCTGCGGCTTGCCCCACATCAGCCCCCACGAGGCCGCCGCCAGCAGCACGCCCGGCACACACCACGGCGGGAACGGGACCGGTCGGACGCGCGCGGGCTGGGTCGCCGCCGGCGGGGCGAACCCGAACCGCCGCGGCGCGCACAGGAAGCCGAGAATCAGCAGCGCCAGGGCGACGCCGAGGCCGAACACGAACCAGCTGAAGCCCGGTACGTCCGGGCTCTTCGGCGGCGGGAACACGCCCCATGTGTCGGGCATGTCGCCGTGGACCAGCAGGCGGGTAGCGAGCGGCGTCGCCACCAGGGCGAGCAGGCCGAGGAAGAGCGGAAGCTTGCGGATGTTCGCAGACATCGTCAATCACGACGTGTATCACGAGCGCCGCACCGGCGTAACCACCCAGCCAGCGTCATGGGCGTCGCCACTTGTGGGCGCGCGGGTCGTGGGCCGGCGGGTCGCCGAAGGCGCGGGTCCCCTCCGTTTTCTGCCGAGCAACGTGACGTGGCGCTGCGCGCCTGTCGGGGAGACAGGGAACACCACCGTGCGCCTGCGCGCGAGAGGCCGCGGCGCGTGCTTCAGCGGCGGCAGCCGATGCGCTCGGTCGCGACGATGACGTCGTCGTAGAGAATGGTGTGCGCGTCGGAGACGGTCAACCCGCGCTCTTCCATCTCCGCCCGCCGGCGAGCGTCGGAGTCGCGCTCGTAGTAGGCGTCGAGCATGAAGCTCTTGAAGCGCACATCATCGCTCGATCGGAAGTCGAAGCCCTCGAACGGCTCGGGCGGCGTGCACGCGCTGAAATCGCACCCTCCCGTGTGGAACTGGTCGCGGAGCCAGGTGCCGTCGGGGTGGCCGGGGCGGTAGTCGCCGACCGCCACGCCGTCGATCCAGAACGCGAGCGCGCCGTCGCTCTGGCCGACCGTGTTCGCGCGCGCGTGCATCTCGACGCAGAACCAGCGGTCCCGCGGGAACGGCGCTTGCCCCGGCGGCTGGAAGCCGTTTCCGTAGTGGTACGTCGTGCCTTGATCTCCCGCGCAGCCAGGCGTGGTGGTCCCGTCGTTACAGCGGCCGGAGCGCATCTTGTACCAGTAGGCGTAGAAGTTGAAGACGTCGTCGGTGTTCGTGTCGAAGTCGAACCAGAAGCCCTCGTCTCCGGGCGGCACCGTGTTCGCCAGGCCGCTGCTGTCCCAGCTCTCGGTGCCCGCCGCCATGCGCACCCAGTGGTGCGGGTTCGGAGCGAGCTCGGGGAAGCGCACGTGGAAGCGCCAGTAGGTCGCGTCGACGCGCGCGTGGGTGACCCATGTGGACGACGAGACGTACGTCTCCTCGGCCAGATCGGCGGTCGTCACGGTCGAGCGGAGGTAGCCCTGTCCGGCGTGGGCGGTCGCCGGGTCGGTCTCGATGTGAAGGTAGCGCGTGTCGGCGGTTGGCCCGTCCCAGCGCCCCCAGCCTTGCTCGAAGTCGTCGTGAAAGAGCACGGCCGGGTCACCGGCGATCCCGACGTCGCCCGGGTAGCGCTCGCTCAGCGTGCCGGGGGGCGGCGATGTGTCGCCGCCGCCGCCAGCGCTCGTTCCGCCGCCGCCGCCGCCAGCGCTCGTTCCGCCGCCGTCGGGGTGCGGCGAGGGCATGTCCGGCCCTGAGCCGCCGTCGCCGCCGGAGCCCGGCGTGGAGTCGCAGGCGGCGAGGAGCAGCGCGATCACCAGGGGAAGTTGCAGATGGTTCTTCATCCTTCCACGCTATCCGCTGCTCCGCCGCCTGCGCGAGCGGCTCTGCGCCGCCCCCGCAATTTTTCTGTCCTCGACTTGTGGGAGGGATAGGGATGTCACCGCGCGGGGTGCTCATGCCGGCCAACCAGCGCCGTTGCGGCGGACGCGCCGCTGCGCGGCAAGGCGTTGGGCGGAGAGGAAGATGGAGAGGGAGAGATTCACAGGGAGGCGGGGAGGCCGGGAGGCGAGAGCCGGGATCAGCCGTTCGAACCAGCAGTCGCAGCGCCGGCTGTTTCGGGTTGCGTTGATGCGGGGCGGCTGGTGGTGCCGGAGTGGTCGTCTTCGATGCGAAGCCAGCAGACCCAGTTGCGCGGAATTGACGTCCCCGCACCCGCCCTGCGAACGAGCGACCTCGAGGCAGCCGCCCCCGAGCGAGCTCAAACGATGGTCCCCCGCTCTCGCCTCCCATCCTTGTCCGTACTCTCTCTCTCCTCCCCGCCTCCCCGCCTCCCTGTGTACTCTCTCTTTCTCTGTCTCCCGCCCAACGAGCCGCAGCTGCCGGCGGCACTGCGCTCCGCGGCAGACCGGCAAGGCGTCAGACCGACTGGTGGCCGCCCTGTCGAGCAATTGCGGCGGCTGGTGCGCGTTGTTCTTGACTCCTCGCGCTGCCTGCGCTGCCCCGTCGTGACGAGGACTTACGCGCTAGCGGATGTCGTCGACGCTCACGCCGAGTCGCTCGGCGTAGAGGCCGAGGGTGCGCTGCCACGCCGGGCGGGCCTGACAGCGCTCGTAGTAGGCCTTGAGCCTCGGGAAGGGATCCATCAGGTCAGTCTTGCGGGTGCTGCGCAGGACGCCGGCCATCATGATGTCGGCCGCCGTGAAGTCGTCGCAGGCGATCCACTCGCGGCCCTCGAGGCGGCGCTCGACGCCGCCGAGCCAGCGGCGGGCGAGCTTGGGCACCTCCGCGTGGAGCTTGTGTGCGGCCTTGCCGCTGTCGAATATCCCGATCATGTCGATGCACACCAGGGTCGGCTCGACGGTGCTGACCGCGGCGAAGCACCACTGGACGACGCGGGTGCGGCCCTGGACGTCGCCCGGGATCAGCTTGCCGGCCTTCTCCGCCAGGTAGAGCACCACCGCGGCAGATTCGGCCACCACGAAGCCGTCGTCGTCGATGACCGGGGCCTGGTGGAAGGGGCTGATGCGGCCGTAGGCGTCGCTGTCGAGCTCGCCGGCGGCGTGGTCGAGCGCGTGGACTCGATACGGCAGCCCGGTCTCCTCGAGCGCCCACTGCGCCCGGAGGTCTTTCGTCTCGCCGACCCCCTCGGGGAAGATATTTCCGAAGCCATAGAGCGTGATCATGTCGTCCTCCGAACGGTGGCCGGATCCACCGGCCCACTCCGGATTCTGCCATACAGCGGACGGCGGTGCGAGCTCCAGCGCCAGACCGCGCGCGAGCCGCCCTGTGAGCAGATTTCTCGCAGCAAGACCCGAAGGAGGGTAAGCTATGCCAGTGGCAGCTCCCAGCGTCTTCGAAGCCGTCGTGCCAGGATCCATCTGGGTCACCGAACGTCCGATATGGTTCGGCGGTGTTCGCCTACGATCGAGAACTACCGTCGTTCGACTCTCGGGTGATGCCCTCTGGGTTCATAGCCCCTGCACGCCCACCGACGATGTGTGCGCGGCGCTCGATGCGCTAGGCGAGGTGCGCTGGATCGTGGTGCCGAATCGGTTCCATCACCTGCAAACTCCAGCTACTGCCGCTCGGTACCCAGGCGCGCTCGTCGTCGGACCGAAGTCTGCCGAGTCGCGCAACCCGCACGTCGGCGTGACCATGGGCGCGGACGATGCCGCGTATATCCGCTCCACGCCTGAGCTGGTCTCTATTCAGCTGAGGGGCGTTCCTTTTCTTGACGAGACGGTCTTCTTCCACCCAGCCAGCGGTTCCCTGATCGCTGCGGATCTGCTCCTGTCCGCCTGCGCACGCGACCACTGGACCTGGCGAATTGCAGCGCGCATCTGGGGACGCTACGGAAAAGTCCGGACGCCCCCTGACGTCCGGATGCATACTCGTGCGAGCTCGGCGGTGGCTGGATCGATCGCGCAGATGCGCGCGCTGCCACTCCAGCGAATCCTCGTGGCCCATGCCGATCCGATCACGGATCGACCCGTTCAACAGCTCGCCGAAGCCTGGAGCTTCGCTGTTCCCTCTCACATGGGGCAGTCCAGCGCCACGCTCTAGCATCGTGATACTCTGGTCTCGCGCCTTGGTCGACATCGCCACTGTCTCGTTCAATTCTGGCCCTGGCAGCGGCAGCGGCGGCGCTGGCGCCGGCAGCAGCGGTGGCGGCGGATGCCACATGGCGGCCGGGTCCTCCGCCGCGACGCCAGCGTTCCTTCTGGTGCTCGCCGGCCTGTTCCTCCAGCGCCGGAGACGCCCCCTCAAGGTGTGTTGATCGACAATCGATCGCTGGTGCAGCCCGGGGACCCGACCCGCGACGAGGCGGCGCAGCGGCGGCTCTGTGAGATCTCCGAGCGCCTGACCGGCGTCACCTGGCCCGTCTGACCAAGCCGAATCCGGCAACTCGATCGGGCGGGTCTTGCTACGGTGCCCGGATGCCTTCTCAGCGCACCCTGCTGCCGCGATCGGCGCCGGCTGCCTCGGGGATGTCGTCCCGTTCGATCGCCGCGCTGCTGGACCGGCTCGAAGCGCAATCCGTCGAGTGTCACTCCCTCATGGTCGTACGCCACGGTCACGTCGTCGCCGAAGGCTGGTGGGCGCCGTACTCGGCCGAGCGCCCGCACCTCCTCTACTCGCTGACCAAGTCGTTCACCTCGGTCGCCGTGGGGCTCGCGATCGCCGACGGGCTGCTCTCGCTGGACGACCGGGTGGTGGACGTGTTGCCCGACCACGTTCCGGCCGACATCCCGGAGCAGGGGCGCCGCCTCACCGTTCACCACCTGCTGTCGATGACGGCCGGACACCGCACGGACAGCCTCGCCGAGGCCTGGCAACTGGAGCCGGGCGACCTGGTGAAAGGCTTCCTGCGCGTACCGTTCACCGAGGCGGAGGGAACACGGCACACCTATGACAATTCGACCACCTTCGTCCTGGCCCGGATGGTGGAACGGGTCACCGGCCGCGGCCTCCCGGAGCTGCTCGACGAGCGCCTCTTCAAGCCGATGGGCGTCGAGCACGCCGAATGGGACCGGGTGGCGAGCGGCGCCGCCTTCGGATTCCACGGACTGCACCTCACGACCGAGGCCGTCGCCGCCTTCGGCGAGCTGCTGCTGCGCGGAGGCCTTTGGGGCGACCGGCGGCTCGTCCCGCGCGAATGGGTGGAGCTCGCGACCAGACGGCACATCGAGACAGTGCAAATCGAGGACTGGTCGGAGAACCCCGACTCACTCTGCGGGTACGGCTACCAGTTCTGGATGTCGCGCCACGGTTATCGCGGTGACGGCGCCTTCGGGCAGCTGTGCGTGGTCGTCCCGTCGCACGATCTCGTGATCGTCGTGACCGGCGCCACAACGCAGGGTGAGGCAGTGCTCGACCCCTTGTGGGAGTGCCTGCTGCCCGGCCTGGACGACGCGGGAAGCACCCGGGACGACGAGATCCTCGCCGATCGGCTGCGGCGGCTGTCCTTCGCGCCGGTGCCGGGTTCGGCCGCCCCGGAGCGTTCTGCCAAGGCGAGACTCGACGCCTCCGCCGCGGGGTCGGCGCTGCCCGACGGGACCGCGGTGATCGTCGAGCCCGTGGACGGTGGATGGCTCCTGCGATTCGGGTCGCTCCTCGACGTCGAGGTCGGCCACGGCGAATGGCGGGAGAGCTCGCCGCTCGGCCGCCCTGTCGTCGCGGCCGGCGCCTGGCAGGGCGACACGTTCGTCGCCGAGCTCTACGTCATCACCACACCGCACCGGGTCCGGCTGGTGGTCGACGCCGACGCGGGGACAGCGGTGGCGACGTGGAGCACCGTGCCCCTGACCAGCCCCGATCTGATGTTGCATCTGCGGTCGCCATTGATGACACGGCCCGACGTCGCATAGGTGATGTCGGCCTGATCATTGGATGGAGCTCGGCGTCCCGGGCGACCAGACTGAGCCGGGTGAGAACCCAGCGATTCGCAGTGCCGGCCGACGCGGCCCGCGACCTCGCGCTCGACGCCGGGTCGTGCACATGTCGCGAGCCTGTGAAAAGAGAGCGGATCTGAAGCGCTCCAGGTGGCCGCGCATGTCCGCGTCGTCGTCGGCGACGACGATGCGCGTCCTCGCGCCCTCGGAGGTTTCACCGACCGGCGCTCGCATCGCGACGTCCGCGGCTCACTCCGAGCCCGCGATTCCGGCGAGGATCAGGTCGATCCCGGCGAGGAGCTCCTCGCGGTCGTCGTGGCCGGGGAGGTGGGCGGCGACGTTTCGCGTGAACGGGTACTCACGGGCGTCGAGCTCGCGCCATCGCGCCGCTGCCGCCTCGAGGAAGTCGACGCGGTTCGTCGACGGCGCGAGCTCGCGGCGCGCGAACTGGCTCGCCGTGGCGTTCTGGACGCTCACGCCGATGACGTAGCTGAGCAGCGTCGACGCCGCGGTGAACTGGGCGCTCCCGCGAACGCCCAGCGCCTCGACCTGGCGACCGAGGCGCTCGTAGATCCGCAGCATCGCCGTCTCCCACGGAGCGCGTGAGAGCTGCGCACCCACCCACGGATGCGCCTCGATCGCGTCGAACACGCCGAGCGCGACGCGATGGATCGCTTCGCGCGGCCTGGTCGAGCTGCGCACCTCGCCCATCGTGCGCGCGACCACGGCGTCGGCCGCGGCGACGAGGAGCTCGCTCTTGTTCGTGACGTGCCAGTAGATTGCGCCCGGGCCCGTCGCCAGGCTCGTCGCGAGCGCGCGGAACGTCAGCCCATCCTCACCGTCCGCGTCCAGCAGCGCGATCGCCGCTTCGACGATCCGCTCGCGCGACAGCGCATCCTCGCGGCGTTTCTCGCGTTCCGGCCCTCGCGTCTCCTTCTTCGCCAAGGCTCCATCTTGACATTTCTGGAGCGGCGTTCCAAGTAAATGAGTGGAACGCCGTTCCACGCTGAAGACCGAGAGGGATCACGATGACTTCTATCGCCATCATTGGCGCCGGACCGGGCGGGCTCACGCTCGCGCGCGTCCTCCACGTCCACGGAATCCGGGCGACCGTGTACGAGGCGGACGCCTCCGCCGAGGCGCGTGCCCAGGGCGGGATGCTCGACATCCACGACTACAACGGCCAGCTCGCGCTCAAGGCCGCCGGCCTCTTCGACGAGTTCCGCCGCATCGTCCACGAAGGCGGTGAGGCGATGCGCATGGTCGATCCGCAGGGCACGGTCCTCCTCGACCAGCCGGACGACGGCACCGGCGTTCGCCCCGAGGTGCTCCGCGGCGACCTCCGGCGCATCCTCCTCGACTCACTCCCGCCTGACACCGTGCAATGGGGCCGCAAGCTCACGGGCGCGCGCGCGCTCGGCGACGGAAAGCACGAGCTCACCTTCGCGGACGGGTCGACCGTGACCGCCGGCCTCGTCGTCGGCGCCGACGGCGCGTGGTCGAAGATCCGGCCGCTCCTCTCCGACGTGAAGCCCGAATACGTCGGCACCGCCTACATCGAGACGTACCTGCTCGACGCCGACGCGCGGCACTCCGCCAGCGCCAAGCTCGTCGGCGGGGGCGCGCTCTACGCGCTCACGCCCGGCAAAGGCATCATCACGCACCGCGAGAAGAACGGCGTCCTCCACACCTACGTCGCGCTCACGAAGCCAAAGGCGTGGATCGAGAGCATCGACTTCACCGATCCGAAGACGGCGCGGGCGCGCGTCGCCGCGGAGCTCGAAGGCTGGGCCCCGGCCCTGACCGCGCTCATCACCGACGGCGAGACCGATCCGGTCCCGCGCATGATCCACAAGCTCCCCGCCGGGCATCGCTGGGATCGCGTGCCCGGCGTGACGCTCCTCGGCGACGCCGCGCACCTGAGCCCGCCCGACGGGGAAGGCGCAAACCTCGCGATGTACGACGGCGCGGAGCTCGGCAAGGCCATCGCCGCGCACCCGGATGACCTCGAAGCCGCGCTCGCCGGATACGAAGAAGAGATGTTCGTCCGTGGAGCGAAGGCCGCTCCCGAAGCCGCGGCGACCTTCGAGCTTTGCTTCGGCGAGACCGCCCCGCACGGCCTCATCGCATTTCTGTCGGGCGGGGAAGCGCGGTCGAGCGGCCAAGAAGCGTGAGCCCGGGGTGCCCGACGTGGCCGCGCGCGAGCGGGGCGCCGGCGATGTAGATCGGCGCGACGCGCGCGCTACTTCACCAGCACCTCTCGATGCTCCACGCTCGCGCCGCCCCGCGTGTCGTGCACCACCGCCCACAGGGACACGCGCCCCGGCTCCGAGGGCGGTATCCACGTGGTCCCGTTGTCCGCGCGGTCGCCGGTCACCGTGTCGCTCACCAGGCGCCGCGCCCCGTCGAACTCGCCCCCGTCCGTGTAATAGTCGACCCAGATCGCCTCGCGCACCGGCGGCCCGCCGAGCCCGGCCGCCTCCACGTCCTCCTCGGCGGCGTCGGGCGGCACGAGCGCCTCGATCTCGTAGGTCGTGCACTCGCCGTCCGCCGGCTGCGTCGCGCTGCAGCCCTGGGCCTGCTCCTCTGGCCGAGCGCACCGCTTCACGACGGACAAACCGTCCTCGCTCGGCGTGACCTCGTTGCCCTCGAGCTTCAGCGTGAAGCCATCGATCCGCGGGTTCGCGTTGGTCCGCCTGTCCCCGAAGACATACACCTGCGTGTAGCCCACGACGAAGCTGTCCGGGCCGAGCACCGCCCCGTCCTCGCCGACGCACTCCAGCGGAAACCCGGCCTCCGCCGGCGCCGACGCGACACGCACCTTGCCGGCGCACAAGGTGAAGAACACATAGGCCGCCGAGTACACGGTCCCCGTCTCGGTGGGCTGCGCGTCGTCGAGGATGCTGTCGGGCAGATCCATCGTGAACCTGGCCCTGGGAGGCTCGCTGCCAGGCTCGTCGCTCGGCTCCGGTGTGATGAGGATGTCCCGATCGAAGAGCCGGGGCGCGTCGTCGCCCTCCTCGTTCGCGCCGTCGTCCGCGCCCCCGGCGGCGAGCTGCGCCACCGCGCCGAGGAGCTGCGGGAGGCACCCGATGTGCTCGTCCACGCCGACAGGCGGGTTCACGCAGCCGCCCAGCCACGTGATCTCGACCGGCCGCGCGCCGCCTTCCGGGCTGCCGAGCCCGTCGGCGTAGGTCATCTCGAACGTCACGTCCTCGCCCGGGCCGCGCGCGGACGGCGGCGCCGCGTACGGCTTGTCCGCCGTCACGGCGAGGACGCGGAGCCCCTCCACCTCGGACGAGGGCGAGAGGTCGCTCCCCGCGCAGCAGGGGACGCCCAGGGCCAGCGCCGAGAGCGCGACGAGCAGCGCGCGGCGCGCGGGCAGTGCGGTCCGTTTCATCAGAAATCTCCTCGCAGCCCGAGCGTGGGCAGGAAGGGGAGCCCCGTCACGTACTCCCGCTTCGTGTAGTTGAAGTTGTAGCTGATGCCCTCCGCCGCCGCGTGGTTGTAGACGTTCTGGATATCGAGGTAGAGGCCGAGCTGCCAATCCTTGAATTTCCACGTCTTGTCGGCGCGGATGTCGAGCTGATGGAACAGCGGCATCCTCTCGCTGTAGTCGCCCCCGAGCGGGATGGGCGAGTACCTCGCCGAGGAAGCGTGGTAGATCGCGTTCACCCGGTTCGGATTGCACCCCTTCTCCTCGGGATCGCAGACATAGGGCGTCTGCAGGTTGCCCGACACGAGGCGGAAGCGCGCGCCGAGCTCCCAGCCGCGGCCGAGCCGCAGGCTCCCGAGCACGGTGAGGACATGGGTCTGATCGTACGGCGTGGGGTGCTCCTCCTCGCCCGGGCCGTCCGTGCGCACCGACCGCGAGAGCGTGTAGGCCGCCCAGCCGAAGAAGCGCTCGTCCGGCTTGTACTTCAGGAGCAGCTCGCCGCCGACGGCGTACCCGGTGCCGTCGTTGGCGTAGCCTTCCTTCTCCGGAGAGAAGACGACCAGCCGATCGAGCGCCTTGTAAAACCCGTCCACCGTCACGTCGATCTGGGGCGTGAGCTCCTGCTCCACGCCGAGGCCGTAATGGATGGCGCGGTTCGACTTGAGCCCCGCGGTGCCGAACGGCTCGATGGTCTCCTGGAACTGGGGCGCCTGGTGATAGAGGCCCACGCCGCCCTTGGCCGTCGTCCGCGGGAAGCCGCTCTTGATGTCGTAGCGCGCGTTGATCCTCGGGCTCACGTCGAGCGTGCGCGTGTCGAGCGCGTAGTCGACCCGCACCCCCGGGACGATCCGCGCGCGGGGCGAGGGGACGACCTCGAACTCGGCATACGCGGCCGGCCGGGAGTACACGCCGTCGAACGAGCGGTCCTGGAACGGGGCGAGCGAGAAAGGCTGGTTCGACGGGTGTCCGGCGGGATTCTGCGACGGCGCGCGGAGGTTGACCGTGGCGACGCCGCCCGAGAGGTCGGTCCCTACATTCATCGTGAGGTACCGCGCGAACCGGTGCGACAGCTCCAGCCGGAGGTCGAGCGATTTCGTGGTGACGTTGAAGGCGAGGGGAGCGACCTGGAAGTCGAAGACGTCCCGGCCGAGCGCCAGCGACCAGAGGAGCCGATCCCGGCTCCCGAGGCGGTTCTCGTAGCTGAGCTGGAGGCGCTGGAAGGCCGTGTGCAGCCCGAGATCGCCCGTCAGCGCGGGCTCGTCCTCGGGCGGGTTGTCCAGCGTGATCTCGAAGCCGTCGTCCGACCCATAGAAGCTCGCGCGCACGCGCTCGCTCGTCGAGGGGTGGCCCTCGAGGACGAACTGGTAATCGTAATAGACGGGCGCCTGCGTCACGCTGGAGCCCACCTCCTTGAGCACGGGCCCGAGCCACGCGTCGACCCAGCTCCGGCGCCCCGCCGCGATGAACGTCCAGTCCTCGAGGAGCGGGACGGGCCCCTCGAGGAGCAGGCGTCCGTCGATGAGGTCGAGCTGGACGACGCCGTGGTACTTGCCGTCCTGCTTCGGCGAGCGGAGCCCTACATCGACGATGCCGCCCATGGCGCGGCCGTACACGGCGCTGAAGTTGCCCGGGTAGAAGTCGATCTTCTCGAGCATCTCGGTCGGCACGACCGAGGAGAGGCCGCCGAAGTGGTAGATGATCGGCACCGGGGTGCGGTCGATGAACGTGAGCGTGTCCTCGGGCGCGGAGCCGCGCACGATGAGCAGCCCGAAGCCGCTGCGCGCGACGCCGGGGAGGCTCTGCAGCGAGCGCAGCGCGTCGCCGCCGGTGCCAGGGATGCGGTCGATCTCGCGGCGCTCGAGCGTCCTCCGGGTCACCTCGCGCGGCGGGCGCTCCCCCTGCACGGTCACCTCGATGCCAGCCGGCGCCTTGCCGTCCTTGGGGGCCGCGAGCGAGATGCGGTAACGCACGTCGATCGCCTCGCCGGCCGCGATCTCCTCGTCGGCCGCGAAAGGCTCGAACCCCGGGGCGGCGACCTCGACACGGTACTTGCCGGGAGGGAGGTTCTTGAACCGGAACTTGCCGCCCTGGTCCGTCTTCGCTTCCTCGCGGCCGCCGTCGGGGCGCAGGAGGCTGACCGCGACGTCCGGGAGCGGCTCGCCGGTGCCCGCGGCCATGACGGTCCCGACGACCGTCTCGACGTCCGCCGGGGGCGCGGGCGCGGCCGCCTCGGCGGGCTTCGGCGCGAGCGTGAACGAGTAGCGGTAGAGGATGCGGACCGCCGCCGGCGTGCCGTCCGGGCGCCGCGCCGGCTCGAACTCCAGGCCGGGCGCGGCGGCGAGCGCGGCCTCGTCGAACCCGTGCCCGCCCGGCGTCGCCACCTCGACCTTGGTCACGCGCCCGGTCCTGTCGATGTCGAGCTTGAGGACGACGCTCCCCTGGACGCCGGCGCGCTGGGCCTCCTCCGGATACGCCGGCGGGGAGTACTTGATCAGCTTCGGCTCGGTGGCGGCGGCCGGCGCCGGCGGGGCCGTGCCCGGCTGGGGGACGACGACCGCGCCGGCCCCGCCGCGGGGAACGGAGATGCCGCCCGTGTCGCCGTCGCCCCCGGAGGGCGGGGGCTCCGGCGGCGGCGCGCCGGCGGGCTGCGCGCGCGCCGCGCCGCCGGCCAGCGCGACGGCGAGCAGCAGCGCTTCAGAGACGATGAGGCGCATCACAGAGGACGCTGTGGAAGGCATGCGGTCCGCCCTCTCGCATGACGACGATGAGGCGAGAAGATGGTTCTTGCGGCCGGGTCTGTGCTCTGGCCCAGCGTACCGTGGTTCGCGGTCGATCCTCTCGCGATAACGCCTCTCGCGGCGCGCTCGCCATGACGGACGTCGCTCGACCGGGGCCCACACCATCCCCCACCCGCCGCGCCGGCGCTCAGTAGAGCGCGTCCTGGTACTGCCACCGTTCCGAGAGCCACGCCTTCAGGTACGCGATCTCCTCCTCGTAGGTCGTGAAGTCGCGGCGACTGCTCCAGCCCTCGTAGGTCCGGTAGGCCTCACCCCACCTCGCCTCGTCGTGGCGCGCGCTCGCGTCGATGCGCTGCACGTAGCCGTCCACGAGCGCCTGCACCTCGGCGTCGCTAAAGGCGCCGTGGAGCACCTCGTCGTAGCGGGCGCGCAGCGGGTCGCCGATCGCGGGCTCCTCGAGGAAGCGCTGGAAGAGGAGGTTCGTGCCGGCGTAATCGACGCGCGCCGAGGCCGACTCGCGCTCGGTCTCCCACGACTGGCCGAAGCTCGCGTTGAAGTCCCACGGCGCGTAGCGGAAGACGCCGCCGGCCGCGGGGTCGCGGTAATGATAGCTGTTCTTCCCGGCCGAGTCGTTGGCCACGATGAACGTGACGAAGATCCACCAGTCCTCGTAGTCGCGCCGATCGATGCGCGACCCGAGCTCGGCGAGGAACGTCTCCTTGTCGGACGTGGCCACGAAATTCACGAGGTCCTCCAGGTCCTCGAACGCGCCCGGCTCGCCCTCCTCCGGCAGGCCCTCCTTCTTCTCGAAGCCGTCGTGCAGCGTCTCCTTCGGCGCGTCGTCATTCTCGTGGGACGTCAGCGCGAAGTTCGCGTCGTGGCTGACCGCCTTGTAGAGATTGCCGTCCTGCGAGTAGCCGTGGTCCTCCATCAGGTATCCATCCACGTGATCGCCGACGGTGTAGAGCCCCCGGTACTCCCCGTCGATGTACAGCACGGCGCTGTAGGTCTTGATCTGGATGTGCGCCGGATCGAGGCGGTTCCAGAGGTCGTAGGCGAGGCGCTGCCGGATATAGGAGTTGTCGTCGAACGTGCTGACGAGCACGACCTTGCGACGATCGGTGAACCCACCGGCCTCGTCAGGCTCGTTGAACTTGTCCCCCTTGGGGAACTTGAGGGTGTAGCTCTGCTTCGGGTACGAGAGCGAGCTCTCGCCGCGCAGCTCCGCCTCGGCCTCGTACGTGTGGCCGCGGTAGACGACCGTGGCCGGGGCGTACTCCTTCGCTTCAGGGCCCGGCGAGAGGAAGAGCACCGGCAGGCCGTACTCCTCGGGGTAGCGGGCCGGATCGACGACGGGCACGTTCGCCGGATCGGCCCAGTTGTCCGCGACGCCGACCTTCACGCGGCCGACCTCGCCCGTCTGGGCGACGCGGAGCTCGATCTCGTAGACCGCGGCCTGATCGAGCCCGGGCGAGAACGTCACCTCGCGCGCGACGGGGTCGTAGGCGGCGCCCTCGGGGAGCGGCCCCACCTCGAGCGCGCCGTCGGCGAGCGCGAGGCCGGTCGCGCACGAGACGGGGAACGTCACGGTCTCCCCCTCCAGGAGCCAGTGCGGCCCGCCGCCCGACGGCTCGCACGCGGAACCCTCGTTGCCGGACGGGCCGCCGGCCGGCTCGATCGCCGGATCGTCGTCGGAGCAGCCGGCTCCGTGCAGCGATCCAAGGACCAAGGCCGTCGTCAACGGAAGGTATGAACGGAAGATTCGCATGGGGACGATCTTAGCGCGCGGGCGCCCCTGGCGCGCGGGGGCGCCGGCGTGGATCGCCTGGACGATGACGATGAAGGCAGCCCTCCGGCTCGTCGGCGGCCTCTACAGGCCGACCCGGGCGTCAGGGCCGAAGCACGCGACGATGCGCAGCTGCGCTGTCCAGCGAGCTCGCGGCGAGCAACCCGGTGAAGGTGATGACACCTGGTCGGGGTCAACCTCGTTTCGAGTAAGCTCGCCGGCGTGCCCACCCTGACGCTGACACGGAGGGAGCTGAGCCGGGCCACGCTCGCGCGACAGATGCTGCTCTCGCGGGAGCGGGCCACGGCCGTCCACGGGCTCGAGCGGCTGATCGCCCTCCAGGCCCAGCTCGCGCGGCCGCCTTTCATCGGGCTCTGGTCGCGGCTCGCGGGGTTCCGGCGCGAGGAGCTCGTCCAGCTCGCCCTGCGCCGCGAGGTCGTCCGGGCGCCGTTCCTGCGGGGCACGCTGCACCTCGTGAGCGCGAAGGACTACCTGGATCTGCACCCGATCCTCGCGCCCATGCTCCACGCGGCGATGCGGTCGGTCCTCCGCGCGCGCGCGGATGCCCTCGACGTGGAGCGGCTCGTCGCCGAGGCGCGCGCGTACTTCGACGAGGAGCCGCGGACCATGGACGAGCTGCGCGACCACCTGGCCCAGCTCCACCCCGAGGGCGACGTGCGGGCCATGGCCCTGGCGGTACGCATGCACCTGCCGGTCGTCCAGGTCCCCACCGAGGCCGCGTGGGGATACCCGGGAACGGCCGATTTCGCCCCGGCGGGGTCGTGGCTGGGCAAGCCGTTCCGTGAGCACGAAGGGCCTCGCGCGCTCGTGCTCCGCTACCTCGCGTCGTTCGGCCCGGCGACGGCGACCGATGTGCAGACGTGGTCCGGCCTGGCCCGGATCAAGGAAGTGCTCCAGCCGCTGCGGGAGCGGCTCTGCACGTTCCGCGACGAGCGCGGCCGGGAGCTCTTCGACCTCCCCGATGCGCCGCGGCCGCCCGCGGACACCGCGGCGCCGGCCCGGTTCCTCCCCGATTACGACAACCTCCTGCTCGCGCACGACGACCGCACGCGGATCATCGCGGACGAGCATCGCGGTCGGATCCTCCTGTCCGCCAACCTGCGCATCCTGCCGACGTTCCTCGTGGACGGCTTCGTGGCCGGCACGTGGACGGTCGAGCGGAAAAAGGCCGCGGCCACGCTCGTCGTCGCGCCGTTCGAGGCCCTCTCCAGGGAGGCGCGCGAGCAGCTCGCCGAGGAAGGGGAGGCGCTCCTCCGCTTCGTCGAGGAGGACGCCGGCGCGTTCGCGGTGCGCTTCGAGAAGCCCGGGCCCGCGAAGGCGCCTGCCGCGCGGCCGAAGGGCAGGGGACCTCGCTGAAGGCCACCGGCCGGAAAAAAGTGCCGCCAGGGGGTCGCTGACCGCGCACGCGTGGCGATTGCCGCTGGTCTACGGCCGCGGTCGCAGGCATCTGGAGTGAATGAGGAGAACCTGATGGTCATCGAGCTGACCCCGAGCTTCGAGGTGATCGACCCGCGCTTCCGCAAGCTCGCGCTCCCGCACGTGCACGTCGACAAGCTGTACACGGGCTGCCGCTGGGCGGAGGGGCCGGCGTGGTTCGCAGCGGGGCGCTACCTCGTCTGGTCGGACATCCCGAACGACCGCATGCTGCGCTGGGACGAGACCGACGGCTCGGTCTCGGTGTTCCGCCAGCCCGCGATGAACGCCAACGGCCACACGGTCGACCTGCAGGGCCGCCTCGTCTCCTGCGAGCACCGCGGCCGCTGCGTCTCGCGCACCGAGCACGACGGCTCGCGCACGGTGCTCGCGTCGCGCTTCGAGGGCAAGCGGCTGAACTCGCCGAACGACGTGGTCGTGAAGTCCGACGGCAGCATCTGGTTCACCGACCCGAGCTACGGCATCGACAGCGACTACGAAGGCGACGCGTCGCCCAGCGAGCAGGGCGCGCAGCGCGTCTACCGCGTCGACCCTGGCTCCGGCGCGCTGACGGTCGTCGCGGACGACTTCGTGCAGCCGAACGGCCTCGCCTTCTCGCCGGACGAGTCGCTGCTGTACATCGCCGACACAGGCGCGACGCACGTGGAGGACGGCCCGCACCACGTGCGCAGGTTCCGCGTCGGCGCGAACGGCACGCTGACCGGCGGCGAGGTGTTCGCGACCTGCCCGGTGGGCGTGTACGACGGCTTCCGCGTCGACGTGCACGGCAACCTGTGGCTGTCGGCCGGCGACGGCGTGCACTGCCACGCGAGCGACGGCGCGCTGCTCGGCAAGGTGCTGATCCCCGAGACGGTGTCCAACGTCTGCTTCGGCGGCGCGAAGCGCAACCGCCTGTTCATCTGCGGCACGACGTCGCTGTACGCGGTCTACCTGAACACCCGCGGCGCCGGGCGCTAGCTAGCGGGTCGGCGCGCGCGAGAGCTGGCGGAGCGTACTGGTCATCGGCCCTCCTGCTGCTGTCGGCCGTAGACCAGCAGCATGGCGATGATCACGGCGCCGTAGATGATCTGGCGGCCGGCCTCGGGCATCTGCAGCACGCTGAGCATGCTCTGGAGCAGCACGATCAGGATCGTGCCGAGGACGGTGCCGAGGTACGTCCCGCGTCCGCCCATGATGTTGGTTCCGCCGATCACCACCGCGGCGATGGCCGGCATGAGGTAATCGTTGCCCATGGCCTGGTAGGCCTTGTGCGAAAAGCCCGCCAGCAGCATGCCGGTCATGGCGGAGCACACGCCGCACATCACGAAGCCGCCGATCAGCACGAGGTGCGTCCTGACGCCCGAAAGATAGACGGCCTGCTCCTGGTTGCCGACGGCATAGATGTAGCGGCCGAGCGCGGTCTTCTTCAGCACGAAGGTGCCGACGCCGCCGACAAGGATCCAGACGAACAGCGAGTTCGGGATGGAGAGCGTCTTGCCCACGGCCAGGGCCTCCATCCACTCGGGCGCCTCGCTGCGCGGCGCGAAGCCGCCGGTGTAGACCACCATCAGCCCCTGAAGCACGGTGTTCGTGCCCAGCGTGAAGATCATCGAGGGCACGCGGAGGTAGGCGACGCCGAGCCCGTTCACGAGGCCCGCGGCGGCGCCGATGGCCAGGCCGCAGGGCAACGCGGCCCAGCCGCCGACCCCTGCGGCCAGCATGGCGCTCGAGGTGAGCACCCACGGCAGCGAGAGATCGATGTGACCGAGCAGGATCACGATCATCACGCCCGTGGCGGCCACGCCCAGGAAGGCGGCGATCTGCAGCTGTTGCAGGATGTAGTACGGGCTCAGGAAGCTCAGCGTGCCCTGGGTGACCAGCGTGCCGATCGAGCCGATCACGAGGACGACGCCGATCGACAGCAGCGTGTACCAGGTCGGCCTGTCGATCTCGCCGAAGCGGCTCTTGAGGGAGGGGAGCTGTCGCATCGCGCTCACCTGAAGACGTGCAGCCGGTTCTTGACGCGGACGACCCAGAGCGCGCCGAGGCAGACGGCCGCGAGCAGGATGAGGCCCTCGAAGAGCGGCTGGTAGAGGGGGTTGGCGAGGAAGCCCAGCGTCGAGCCCTCGTTGATGACGCGGAAGTTGAAGGCGACGGAGCGGAGCACCAGCGCGCCGAAGAGCGATCCTATGGCGCCGCCGATACCTCCGTACAGCGAGGTGCCCCCGATCACGACGCAGGCGATGGAGTTCAGCGTGTAGGAGCCGGCTTGCGGGATGTCGGCGTTGCCCGACGTCGTCTGCAGCGCGAGGTAGAGGCCGCCGACGCTGGCGAAGAACCCCGACAGCGTGTACGCGGCCAGCTTGACGCGCTTGATGCGGACGCCCGACATGTACGCCGCCTCCGGCGACGCGCCGACGGCGTAAGCGCCGAGGCCGTAGCGGGTGCGGCGGTAGTAGGTCCAGAGCAGCGCGAGCAGCGCCATCCAGATCGCGGGCGACGGGATCTTGCCGACGAAGTCCAGCGCGCCGTCGAGGGGGGCGGCGCCCGCGGCCTGCAGCAGCTCGTCGAGATCGAAGGTAGCCGCGAACGCCAGATCGCCGTCGACCTGGCCGCCGGGCGTCGGTCTCAGGAACAGCGCGATGCCGATGAAGATCGTGCCCGAGGCCAGGGTGGCGATGATCGGTTGCAGGCGGCCGTACACGACGAGGCAGCCGTTGAGCAGGCCCGCCGCCATGCCCACGGCCAGGCACAGCAGGATTCCCAGGAGATTCTCGAGCGCGCCGCCGGCAAGGACGTGCGAGGCCAGGCAGTTGACGAGCGTGATCACCGCGCCCACGGACAGATCCAGGCCGCCGGTCAGCACGGGGATCGTCTGGGCCATGGCCGCAGCCACCAGCACGAACGACTCGTTGGCGTTCTGCCCCACCAGCGACGCGCTGAAGCCCTTGGGGTGGGACAGCGAGTAGAGCCCGTAGAAGAAGATGCACAGACCGACGGCCACGAGCAGGCCCTGGTTCTGGCGCAGGCGGAGCTTCCAGTCCTTCATCGTGCCTCGGGTTGCGCGCGCTCGGCTTCGGGCTTCGCGCCCTCAGGCCCGCCGCGCAGACCGAGGGCCAGGTCCAGGATGTTCTTCTCGGTGATGTCGGGCCCCACGAGCTCGCCCTGCACGCGGTTCTGGTAGAGGACGAGCACGCGGTCACAGCAGCCGATCAGCTCGTGGTAGTCCGTGGTGTAGAAGAGGATGGATGTACCGGCGTCCGCCAGCTCGCGGAGCAGCTGGTAGATCTCCTGCTTCGTGCCGACGTCGATGCCGCGGGTGGGGTCGTTGAGCATCAGCAGCCGCGGCTCCGTCATCAGCCACTTGGCCAGCACGACCTTCTGCTGGTTGCCCCCGGACAACGACGACACCGGGTCGTCGAGCGAGCCGATCTTGATCTGGATGCGGCGCACCATCTCGTCGATGCGCGCGGCCTCGCGCTGGCGGTCGAGCACCACGCCGCTCGTGAACTTGTCGAGCGAGGCCAGCGACATGTTCGCGGCGATGGCCATCGGCAGCATCAGGCCTTCGGTCTTTCGGTCTTCGGGCACGAGGGCGATGCCGTGCGCGCGGTCCTTGGCGTGGCGCGGGCTCGCCAGCTTGACCGGCTTGCCGTCGATCTTGATCTCGCCGCGCAGATCCTTGAGCACACCGAACAAGCCGAGCAACAGCTCGCGCTGGCCCTGGCCGTCGAGCCCGCCGATGCCGAGGATCTCGCCCTTGCCGAGCTTGAACGAGACGCGCTCGAGCTGCCGCTCCCAGCTCAGGTCGCTCACCTCGAGGAGCGTCGCCGGGAAGCTGCGCGCCGCCGGCTTCGGCGGGAAGACGTGGCCCATGTCACGGCCGATCATGAGCTCGACGATCTGGTCGTCGCTGTGCTGGCCCTTGGCGAAGGTCTCGATGTGCCGACCGTTGCGGAAGACCGACATCACGTCCGCGAGCTCCTTGATCTCGTGCATGCGGTGCGAGATGTAGAGCATGCCGACGCCCTGAGCCTTGAGCTCGGCCAGGAGCGCGTAGACCTTCTCGACGTCGCCGCTGGTCAGCGCCGAGGTGGCCTCGTCCAGGATGAGCAGCCGCGGGTCCTTGCCGAGCGCCTTCGCGATCTCGACCATCTGGCGGCGCGAGAGCGGCAGGTCGCTCACCCAGGCGTTCGGGTTCACGCCCTCGCAGCCGACGCGCGCCAGGAGCTCCTCGGCCCTGCGGACCTGCGCCTTGCGCTCGAAGAGCCCCAGGCGGTTGGTCGGCATGGTGATACCGATGTTCTCGGCCACGGTCAGCGTCGGCATCAGGGACAGCTCCTGAAAGACGCAGACGATGCCGGCGGCGTTCGCCTCGATCGGGTGGTCGAACCGGACCGGCTGGCCGTGGAGCAAGAGCTCCCCGGCGCTCGGCTCGACCACGCCGCCGATGATCTTGATCAGGGTGCTCTTGCCCGCGCCGTTCTCGCCGAGGATCGCGTGCACCTTCCCCGCCTCGCAGGCGAAGTCGACGCCGCTCAGGGCGGTGACTCCGCCGTAGTGCTTGGAGACGGCCCGGAGCTGGAGGAGCGGAGGGCTCACCGGTTCGGTCATGGTGCTGGGGCGCCCGCGGGGCGCTACTCCACGTCTACTTTGCGTCTACTTTACGTCGGATTCCGACTCGTTCATGATCTTCACGCCCGAGATGTTGACCCCGCAGGGCGGGAACTCGTTGGGCGTGAAGAAGTTGTCGGAGAGCTGGGAGAAGAAGTTCTCGCCGTCCTTCAGCGTGGTGTGATCGGCCGCGGGGATCGGCACGGAGATCATCTGCGGCAGCGCCTTGCCTTGCAGGCCCTCGAGCGCCGCCTTCATCGCGATGGCCGCGAGCCCCGGCGACTGGCCGAGCGAAAGGCCCTTCATGCCCTGTTCGTGGTGCTTCGCGATCAGCTTGCGCACGCCGTTCTCGGCCTCGGTGGCGACCGGGATCGGCTTGTGGCCGGCGTCGAGCAGCGCGCGGACGGCGCCCGTCGAGCCGCCCTGCGCGAAGAGCGCGTCGAACTGGCGGTGCACGGCCAGCGCGTCGGCCACCGCCTTCTGCGCCTTGCCGTCGTCCCAGCTGCCGACCACCTCCACGATGGTGTAGCTCTTCCCCGGCGCTTCCATGACCTGGCGGAAGCCGTCGTGGCGGTCGCGATCGACGGAGTTGCCCTGCAGGCCGCGGACCTCGAGCACCTTGCCCTTCCCACCGAGCTGCTTGTCGAGGAACTCGCCCCACTGGCGCCCCATCGCCAGCTGGTCCTCGTTGACCTGCATCACCTTGTCCGTGTCGAGCACGTTGTCGAACGGGACCAGGATGACGCCCTTCTTGTCAGCGAGGCGGATCACGCGATCGAAGCCGTCGGGGCTGACGGCGAGCGTGGCGATGCCGTCGAAGCCCTGGTTGATGAAGTCCTCGATCGCGCCGAGCTGGGCCGCGACGTCGGTGCCGGTCGACACCACCTTGAACTCCTTGAGCAGCGGCGCGATGGCCGGGTCCTTGGCGAAGGCCTTGGCCGTCTTGACCATCTGGATGCGCCAGGCGTTGCCGACGTAGCCGTTGACGAGCGCGAGGCGGAACGGCGGCTTTCGCGCCGTCCACTGCAGGTACTTGGTGTCCTTCTTCCACGGCGCGAAGCACTCGGGGTTGAAGCCGGGCCCTGGCACGATCTTGGGCCCTTGCCCGCTCGGCGCCTGCTCGGCCGCGGCGCTGGCGGGGCCATCTGCGGCCTGAGTGCTGTCGGGCTTACCTTTACAGGCAGAGAGGCCCCAGAGCCCGAGCGCGCAGCTCAACACCGCCGCTGCGCGCCGCGCCGGTCCACGAGACTTCAACTGGCCAATCGACATCGTGCCGCTACCTTTCGAGCAAAGAGATGTGGTCGGATAGAGACCTCTACGGCCCATCACACGTCGTGGTGGCCTTCCCATCGTGCAGCCACGCTGCACGCTCTGGTCGAGCCGCGAGACCTTACGCTATCCGCCTTCCTCCTGGAAAAATGACGCGATCAATAGCTCATGAACCAAAGGAGCTCCGCTCGGCCGCGATGGCGCGACCGAGGAGCCCGATGATGCGGTCCGCATCATAGACGCATCCACCCCAGCTGCCGCCGCTGGCGTCCTGAAGCGCAGCCCACAATCGCGTGTCCGCGTTCACCCGGCCGTCGGGCTGAAGGGCTGGATTGGGCGAACGGGCGGCGAGACCGCCGGCCTCCACGCCCACGACGTCCACCGTCCCCTCCAGCCTGCGCGTGTCGATCCGGAGCCTGATGCTGTCGCCGTCGCGCACGCGGCCGATGGGGCCACCCGCCCACGCCTCCGGGCTGACGTGGCCGATGCACGCCCCGGTGGAGACGCCGGAGAAACGACCGTCCGTGACCAGGGCGATACGGTGCCCGTCCTTCACGTGCTTGAGGGCGGAGGTGATCTGGTACGTCTCCGGCATTCCGATACCGGGGCCGATGCCGATCAGCACCATCACGTCACCCGGCTGCACGGCGCCGTTCTTGATCGCCTCGATCGCCGCGTGCTCGCTGCCGAACACGCGCGCGGGCCCCTCGTGCAGATAGACGCCGTCCGGTCCGATCGCCTGGGGAGCGATCGCGGTGCTCTTCACGAGCGCTCCCTCGGGCGCGAGGTCGCCGCGCAAGAAGGTCACCGTGCTGGTGAGGCCGCGCTCGCGCGCCTTCCCGGCGGACATGATCACGTCGTCCGGATCGATGCCGTCCAGCTGCTGTAGCTTGTCGCGCAGGCGCCGGCGCCGCTCGCTCTGCTCCCACCACTCGAGGTTCTCGCCCAGGGTCCGGCCGCTGACGGTGCGCGCACCGAGCCGCAGCAGGCCGAGCTCGCGCAGATGGAGCATGACCTCCGGGACGCCTCCCGCGAGGAAGACCTGAACCGTCGCATAGTGTCGCGGCCCGTTGGGCAACGCGTCCACCAGGCGCGGAACGAGGGCGTTGATGCGCGCCCAGTCGTCCACCGTGGGGCGTCGAAGCCCGGCCGCATGGGCGATCGCCGGCACATGGAGCACCAGATTGGTCGACCCGCCGACGGCGGCGTGCAGCACCATGGCGTTGTGAATGGAATCGTCGGTGACGATGTCCCGCGTGGTCACGCCACGTCGCTCGAGGGCCATGAGCGCGTGCGCGGAGCGGCGGGCGAGGTCGCGCCAGATCTCGGCGCCCGACGGGCTGAGCGCGCCGTGCGGGAGGGCGAGGCCGAGCGCCTCCGCCACCACCTGGCTCGTCGCGGCCGTCCCCATGAACTGGCAGCCGCCGCCCGGGGAGCCGCAGGCGCGGCAGCCCATCTCGGCGGCGTGGTCGAGGCTCACCTCTCCGCGCGCGAAGCGCGTCGCGAGGGTCTGGACCTTGGCTGTATCCTCCGCCTCCTCCGCGAGGAGCGTGACGCCTCCCGGCACGAGCACCGTGGCGAGGTCGAGGCTGCCGGCGAGCGCCATCAACATGGCCGGCAGGCCCTTGTCGCAGGTGGCGACGCCGAGCACGCCCCGGCGGGTGGGCAGCGAGCGGATCAGCCTTCTGAATACGATGGCGGCGTCATTGCGGTAAGCGAGGCTGTCGAGCATGCCGACGGTGCCATTGGTCCGCCCGTCGCACGGATCGCTGACATAGCCGGCGAACGGAATGGCCCCGCTGGCCGCGAACGTGCGGGCCGCCTCCTCCATGAGCAGCCCCACCTCCCAGTGCCCGGTGTGATACCCGAGCGCGATCGGCGTGCCGTCGGGCGCGCGGATGCCCCCCTGCGTGCTGAGCACGAGGAACTGCTTCCCGGCCAGGCGCGCAGGCTCCCACCCCATCCCGGCGTTCTGGGTCCAGCCGAACAGCTCGCCGCTGGACATCGCGCGTAGCTGCTCGGCCTCGAGCGGGAGGCGCCCCGACGGTCCGGGCGCGGTGGTGCGCAGCGTGTAGATCGCCTCGCTGCCGGACTCGAACACGGGGTCGCGGCTCATGCGCGGGGCGCGAGGGGGTCGCGGGTGGCCCGGCCATCGACGAGACGCATGATCCCGAGCGGGTTCTCGTCGTGCAGCTCCCGCGGGAGCAGCGCGGGCGGACACGACTGGTAGCAAACGGGACGCGCGAAGCGGACGATGGCCGCGGTCCCAACCGAGGTGAAGCGCACGTCGCTGGTCGCTGGATACGGCCCGCCGTGGTGCATGGCGTGCGACACCTCCACGCCCGTCGGGTAGCCATTGAAGACAAGGCGGCCAGCGACCTGGCCGAGGACACCGACGAGGTCCTGGGCGGCGGCGAGGTCGTCGTCGGTCCCGTGAAGCGTGGCGGTGAGCTGCCCTTCGAGCGCGCCGAGGAGCTGAAGCAGCTCTCCGCGGCTCGAAGCGGTGACGAGCAGCGTGTACGGCCCGAAGATCTCGTGCGCGAGGTGCGGCTGCCGCGCGAAGTCGGCGGCGGAGACGCGAGCGACGCGCGCGCCGGTGTCGGTCAGCCACTCCACGCCTTTCAGCTCCCGCACGGAGCGGTCGAACGACGCCTGGATACCGGCGTGCAGCATCACGCCGGGGGTGATGGCGCGGGATCGGTCGGCGACCGACCGCGCAAACGCATCCCATTCAGGGGAGGCCAACCCCAGGACGAGGCCCGGCTTGGTGCAGAACTGGCCGACGCCGAGCGTGCACGAGTTGACCAGCCCTTCGGCGATCGCGTCGCGGCGCTCGCGCAGCGCGCCGGGCAGCACGACCAGCGGGTTGATGCTGCTCATCTCGGCGAAGACGGGGATCGGCCGCGGGCGGGCGGCGGCGGCGTCGCAGAGGGCGCGGCCGGCGCGGGTGGACCCGGTGAAGCCCACCGCCTGGATGGCCTCGTGGCGCACCAGCGCGAGCGAGACCTCGGGCGAGGCGCCGTGCACCATGCCGAACACGCCCGCGGGCAGGCTCGCCTTCTGGACGGCGGAGCGCAGGGCCGAGGCCACGAGGTCGGAGGTGCCGGGATGCGCCGGGTGGGCCTTGACCACGACCGGGTTGCCCGCGGCGAGGGCAGAGGCGGTGTCGCCGCCGGCGACGGAGAACGCGAGCGGGAAGTTGCTCGCGCCGAAGACGGCGACCGGACCGATCGGCCGCAGCATGCGGCGCACGTCGGGGCGCGGGAGCGGCTTGCGGTCCGGCAGCGCGGGATCGATCCGGGCATCGACCCAGGAGCCCTCGCGCGCGACGGCGGCGAAGAGGCGCAGCTGGCCGGTGGTGCGGCCGCGCTCGCCTTCGAGGCGGGCGACGGGCAACCCGGTTTCCCGGTGCGCGGTCTGGATCAGCGGATCGCCGAGCGCCATGATCTCGTCGGCGGCGGTCTCCAGGAGCCGGGCGCGCATCTCCGGCGCGAGGTCGCCGATGGCGCGCGCTGCGGCGACGGCGGCGCGCGCGGCGGCGTCGATCTCGGCGGCGGTGGCGTCGCGGAAGGCGCCGAGGTTTTCGCCGGTGGCGGCGTTATGGGCGAAGAATTCCATGGTGCCTCGTCAACCTTGAGATACCGGGTTCACCAGCGTTCCGGCGCCGGGGATCGTGATCTCCACGACGTCGCCAGGCTCCAGGGTGAACGAGTCGGGCGGCACGATGCCGGTCCCGGTCATGAGGACGACGCCCGCGGGGAAGCTCAGCTCGCGCGTGAGGTAGGCGACGAGCTCCTCGGGCGCGCGCCGCATCCTCGCGGTCGAGGTCTCCCCCGCGAACACCGCCTCGCCCTTGCGCCGGATCACGAGCTGGATGGAGAGCGCGCGCAGATCCAGCCCGGGCTCGTCCGCGAGCGCGATGGCGGGGCCGAGCGCGCAGCAGCCGTCGTAGACCTTCGCCTGGGGCAGGTAGAGCGGGTTGTCGCCCTCGATGGACCGCGACGAGACGTCGTTGCCGGCCGTGTAGCCGACGATGCGGCCCGCCGCGGACACGACGAGCGAGAGCTCCGGCTCGGGCACGTTCCAGCTCGAGTCGCGCCGGATGCGCACCGGCGCGCCCGGGCCGACGACCAGGCGGGGCGTTGCCTTGAAGAACAGCTCCGGGCGCTCGGCGTCGTACACGCGGTCGTAGAAGTCGCCGCCGCCGGCGCTCTCTTCTTTGCGCGCGTTGCGCGAGCGCTCGTAGGTGACGCCCGCCGCCCAGACGTCCTGCGCGTCGATCGGGGCGAGCAGCGGGACATCGGGAGGGAGGGGGTGGGCTGTGGCGCGCGCGCGCGCGTCGCGCACCGCGCCGAGGGGATCGGGCAAGGCGAGCCACGAGGAGACGGACGCGAACGCCTCCGGGGACGCCGCCGTGAGGTCGTGGCGCGCTCCCTGCGCGTCCTCGATCCCGAGGCGCGGCCCGCCACCACTCGCAAACCGAAACAGCTTCATGCCTGCGCCTCCGTGAGCACGACGGCGGGGTTCCAGCGCCCCGGGTCACCGTCGGTGCAGTGTGGAAGGCCATACCACAACTTCTCCGCTCGCCGGATCGTGATAATTTCTACAGTGTGAACGTTCACATTGCGGCTGGCAGCCCTGTCGGCGGGGTCGCGTCGGCGGGTACCCCGGAGCCCGGTGCCACCGGCAGCCCGAGCGGCCGCTCACGCCCCCTCGTCGCCCTCGCTCCCCCCGCCGAACCAGCGCTGCAGCGTGCGCCGGTCGACGCCGAGCAGCGCCGCGGCCCGCTGCTTCTTGCCCCCCGCGCGCCGCAGGACGATCTGCGCGTACTCGCGCTGGAGCTCGTCGAGGGTCATCAGCCGGTCCGCCGCGGCCTCCAGGAAATCGGGCGCGCCCCGCCGCGCGCGCACGCCCTCGGGGAGGTCGTCCGGGGAGATCCGCCCGCCGTCGCAGAGCGCCGCCGCCCGCTCGACCGCGTTCTCCAGCTCGCGGACGTTGCCGGGCCAGTCGTACGCGAGCAGCCGCTTCACCGCCGCGCCCGAGAACCCCGCGATCGGCTTGCCCGCGCGCGAGGCCGCGCGCGCGAGGAAGTGCTCGGCGAGCGGCAGGATGTCGTCCGTCCGGTGCTTGAGCGGCGGGATCGCGATCTCGATCACCGATCGAGAACCGCTGCGCGACCTCCGAGCGGAGCTCGGTCAGCTCGACCGTCATCGCCCGCTGCCCGAGCGCCCGCTCCATCCGGAGCGCCATGTCCGCGGGCTGGAACGGCTTCGGCAGGTAGTCGAACGCGCCGGCGCGCATCGCGCGGACCGCCGTGTCGATCGAGCCGAACGCGGTCATGGCGATGATCGCCGCCCGGGGGTCGAAGCGCGCGATCCGCTCGATGAGCTCGATCCCGTCCATCTCGGGCATGTGCACGTCGGTCACGACGAGGTCGAACTCCCGCTCCTCCAGGAGCGGCAGCGCGAGCAGCGGCGCCGTCAGCGTCACCGGCTCGTGGCCCATGTCGCGGGCGATGTCGGCCACGAGCTTCACCATCTCGATCTCGTCGTCGACGACGAGCACCTTCGCCCGGGCGCTCACGCGAGGGCCTCCGCGCCGCGCGCGCCGAGCGGCGCGGCGGCCCCGCGCGGCAGGGTGAGGCGGAAGCAGGCGCCGCCGTGGCTGCCGTGGGCGCCGTGGCCTGGCGCGACGAGCTCGACCGAGCCGCCCGCCTCGCGCACGAGCCCCTCGACGATCGCCAGCCCGAGCCCGGTGCCGCCGCGGTCGCCCCGCGACGTGAAGAACGCCTCGAAGATGTGCTCGGCGACGCCGGGGGGGACGCCCGGACCGCGATCCTCTACCTCGAGCGCCGCCTTGCGGGCGTCGAGCTTCCGGAGCCGCACCGTGATCTCGCCGCCGTGGGGCTGCGCCTGCGCCGCGTTCAGGCACAGGTTGAACACCACCTGGAACATGTGGTCCGCGTCGAGCACCACGTGCAGCGGCGCCTCGTCGGGCTCGATCCGGGTCGTGATCCCGCGCTGCCGGCACTCCGGCCCGAGGAACGCCAGCACCTCGCGCGCGACCTGGGCCACGTCGCTGCCGCGGCCGAGGAGGCGCGGCGGGCGGGCGACCGAGAGCAGCCGGGCCACCACGCGCGAGATGCGCTCGGACTGCGTCGCGATCGGACGACCGATGCGCTCCGAGAGACGATGGTGATTCCGGAACTCCTCATCAAGCGAGCTTTCCCCGCGCTCCTCGGCGGGATGATCATGACGGCCGCGTACCATCAGGCGCGCGGGATCTCGTCCTTGATCGAGGCGGTGTGGGCCACCGATCTGCCGCGCTCGCGGCCGCCCGTGCGGCCGCCGCCGCAGGTCGACGATCCCGGCGTTCACGCGACGAGCGCGGCGGCCATCCTCGCGCGGAACCCGTTCGACTCGGTGACGGGCCCCCTCACGCCGAGGCCGGTGGCGTCAGGGGAGGGGGACGAGGACCCCGCCACGTCTGGAGATCCCTTGCTGGACCCGACCTG
Organism: Sorangium sp. So ce321; assembly: GCF_051530195.1. Classification (NCBI taxonomy): domain Bacteria; kingdom Pseudomonadati; phylum Myxococcota; order Polyangiales; family Polyangiaceae; genus Sorangium; species Sorangium sp. So ce321. The sequence goes on from NZ_CP150329.1 coordinate 5,454,235, forward strand.
CGAGGACGCGCGCGTGCTGCTGATCGCCGCCTCGGAGGACCCCTCCTGGTCGTTCGCCACGATCGCGGTCGGGCGGGGCGAGCCGCTGCTCCGCCGGGCGGGCGATCCGGTCGAGGGGCGCTTCGTCCTCGCGATCGGCTGGGATCGCGTGTGGCTCGCGGAGCCGGGGGCTCGCTGCCAGGTCCGCATCGGCGACGACCGCCGCGCCCCGGCGCGGGCGGCGGCGCCTCCGGCTGCGCCCAGGCCGCCGAAGCGCGGCGCGCTCCCGCCGGAGATCGCGGCGAAGATCCGGAAGGTGAGCGATACAGAGTTCGTCGTCGACCGGACGGCGATCGATCTGGTCCTGGAGAAGCAAGGCGAGCTCATGCGCTCCGCGCGCATCGTCCCGGCGCGGGAGGGAGAGCGGGTGATCGGCGTCCGCCTCGCGCGGGTCACGCCCGGCTCGCTGCTGACGGCGGTCGGCCTGCGCACCGGGGACACGATCCGCTCGATCAACGGGTTCGATATGACCGACCCGCAGAGCGCGCTCCAGGCTTATGCCCGGCTGCGCTCGGCGGACAACCTCGCGATCGCGGTCCAGCGGGGCGGAAAGGACATGACGATCGATCTCCGGATCCAGTGAGCCTCGGGCTCACAGGTCCATGACCTCGACCTGGTCCGACTCGGAGGCTCCCTCGGTGATGCGCAGCAGGCCGTCGAGCAGGTGGCCGAAGACGTCGTCGAGGCTATCGGCGCCCGGCCCGCCGAGCAGCGGGACCGAGTCGCCCCAGTCGCTGACGAGCATCGTCTCGCGGTCGTCGCGCGGCGGCCAGCACAGGCTGATGACCGCGCGCGTCCGGGCGCTGATCGCCAGCGCGTTGATCGGGCGGCCCGCGAGCACGTCCCGCGCGCGCCTGAGCTCCTCGTGGAGCTTCCGCGCCGGGAGCATCACGCGCCGCCCGCCGAGCGCCCCGGCCACCTCGTGGACCGCCTTGAACTCCTCACCAGGCCTCCCTTCCTCGAGGTGGTGCTGGATGCTGTCCCGCAGCAGCGCGTACACGATCCAGCGCTGCTCGATCCACCCCTTCGGCCCGGAAAACGACAGGCTCATGACAACTTTCTAGCGTGCTCATAGTTTGAGGTCAAATTAAACTCCATGCGCGTACTGCGTCTCCGGACAGGGGGAGCCGCGCGCTGTACGGCTCGGCCTGAATGCAGAGTCGGGGGAGCGCGCCGAACGCCATTGGCGCCGCGATTCGTGCTTGACGTGGGACTTCATGGTGCTGAATCTCGTGTCCCGAGATTGTGAAGCGGCCGAGTAGGGGGCCTCGCTTTGGAGGCCGCCGATCAGGGTCGTTCACGCAGTTGAATCAGGAGGCCACCATGCGCTACGAGAAGCCCGAGTTCGTCGAGATCAAGATGGACGCCGAGATCGGCTCGTATCAGAGCGACTTCGACCCTGACCCGATCCGCTTCACGCGTCCGGCGCCGGCGGAGCGCGCGGACGCCGCGGGCGAGGCCGAGTAAGGGCCCCGGGCGAGCATCGGAATGCGCCTCTGCGTCCTGGGTTCGTCCGCCGGCGGCGGTCTCCCGCAATGGAACTGCGCCTGCCCGAACTGCGTCGAGGCGCGCCGCGGCTCGCCGCGCGTGCGCCCTCGCACCCAGGACGCGCTCGCGCTCGGGGTGGGCGACGGCCGCTGGTTCCTGGTCAATGCGTCCCCCGACGTCCACCGGCAGATTGAGGCCTTCCCGCCGCTGCAGCCGCGGGAGGGCCGCGCCTCGCCGATCGCCGGCGTGATCCTCACGAACGGCGATCTCGACCATGCGCTGGGCCTCTTCTCGCTGCGCGAGAACACGCCGCTCGCTGTTTATGCGACCGAGGCCGTCTACCGCGGCCTCGCCGAGGGCAACACCATGTTCCGCACGCTCCAGCGCTTCCCCGGGCAGACCGTGTGGCGGCGCCTCGAGCTGGAGCAGCCGACGGAGCTCGCGGGGCCGGACGGCGCGCCGACCGGGGTGACGGTGGTCCCTGTCGCGATGCCGGGCAAGGTGCCGAAGCACCTGGAGGGCCTCGCCCCGCCCTCGCCGGAGGACAATATCGGCCTCTGGGTCCGCGACGCCGCGAGCGGGCGCCTCGCCGTCGTCGCGACGGCCGTGGGGTCCGCGGGCGAGTACGTGCCGCGCCTCGACGGCGCGGACGTGTGCTTCTTCGACGGCACCTTCTGGTCGAGCGACGAGCTCGTGCGGCTCGGGCTCGGCAAGGCGCGCGCCGAGGACATGGCGCACCTGCCCATCGGCGGCGACGGCGGCAGCCTGAGGCTCCTCGCGGGCGTCGACGCGCGGCGGAAGATCTACACGCACATCAACAACACCAACCCGATCCTCGTCGAGGGCTCGCCCGAGCGGCGCGCCGTGGAGGAGGCGGGCTGGGAGGTGGCCGCCGACGGCCTATTGATCGACCTATGAACGACGAGCCGCTCTCGCGGGAAGCGTTCGTCGCGCGGCTGCGCGACGAGGGCGCCCGGCGCTACCACGACAACCACGCGTTCCACCAGCGCATGCACCGCGGCGAGCTCTCGCGCCGCCAGATCCAGGGCTGGGTGCTGAACCGTTATTATTACCAGACGCGGATCCCCATCAAGGACGCGATCCTCCTCTCGAAGAGCGAGGATCCGTCGTTCCGGCGGCTCTGGATCCACCGCATCGTCGACCACGACGGCGCGCGCGAGGGCGAGGGCGGGCTCGCGCTGTGGCTGCGGCTCGCGGAGGGCGTGGGGCTCGACCGCGATGAGGTCGCGGGCCTTTCGCGGGTGCTGCCCGCGGTGCGCTTCGCCTGCGACGCTTACGTGACGCTGGTGCGCGAGCGCAGCCTGCTCGAGGCGGTGGCCTCGTCGCTCACGGAGTTCTTCGCGCCGGATCTCATGTCCCGGCGCGTGGTCGCCTGGGAGCAGCACTATCCCTGGGTCGACCGGGCCACGCTCGACTACTTCCGCGGGCGGGTGACGCGCGCGCGGGCCGACTCGACCGAGGCGATCGACTTCGTCACGGCGCGCGCGACGACGCGCGCCGCGCAGGAGGCGTGCGTCGCGGCGCTCATCACGAAGTGCGACATCCTCTGGGCGATGCTCGACGCCATCGCGGCGGCCTACGGGCCCGAGGCGTGACGCCGGGATGACCCTCGCGCCCGGCGACCGGCTCCTCCTCGCGAGCAAGGCGCGGCTCGTGCGCGACCGCTCGTCGGGCCGCGAGATCCTGCTCTACCCGGAGCGCGGCCTCGCGCTGAACCCGGTCGCCGCGGCGGTCGCCGCGCGCCTCGACGGCACGCGCACCGTGGCCGCGATCGCCGCGGAGATCGCGGCGACCTTCGCGGCCGCGCCGCCGGGCGAGGTGGAGCGCGACGTGATCGCCTTCCTGGAAGAGCTCGCCGCCCGGGGGCTGCTCGAGCGAGGCGCCGCGGAGGCCGCAGGGGGGGCCGCGCGGGGTGCCGGGGGCGACGCCGCGGAGGCCGCCCGAGACGCCGCCGCGCGCGGGGCGCCGCCCGGGGTCGAACCAGCGCTCGCACCCGGGGGCGGCGCGGCCGCGGAGGCGGCGTCGCACCGCCCCTACACGCTGATCGCGGAGCTCACCTACCGGTGCCCGCTGCGGTGCCCGTACTGCTCGAACCCGATGGAGCTCGCGGGCGCTGCCGGCGAGCTCTCGACGGAGACGTGGTGCCGCGTCTTCGCCGAGGCCGCCGAGCTCGGGGTGATGCAGCTCCACCTCACCGGCGGCGAGCCGCTCGCCCGGCGCGACCTCGAGGCGCTCGTCCGCCGCGCCCGCGAGCTCGGCCTCTACACGAACCTCATCACCTCCGGGGTCCCGCTCGCGCGCGAGCGCCTCGCCGCGCTGCGGGCGGCGGGGCTCGACAACGTGCAGCTCAGCGTCCAGGACGCCGACGCGGAGCGCGCCGATCGCATCGCCGGCTACGCGGCCTTCGACCAGAAGCTCGCGGTGGCCGGGTGGGTCAAGGCCGAGGGCCTGCCGCTCACGGTCAACGTGGTGCTGCACCGGGCGAACATCGAGAACGTGCCGGCGCTCATCGCGCTCGCCGAGCGGCTCGGGGCCGACCGCCTCGAGCTCGCGAACACCCAGTACCTCGGCTGGGCGCTCGCGAACCGCGAGGCGCTCCTGCCGGCGCGCGACCAGCTCGAGCGCGCGTTCGCCGTCGCCTCGGCGGCGCGCGAGCGGCTGCTCGGGCGGATGGAGATGGTCTTCGTCACGCCGGACTACCACGCCGACTGGCCGCGGGCGTGCATGGATGGCTGGGCGCGGCGCTACCTGCATGTCGCGCCGGGCGGGCTGGTGCTGCCGTGCCACGCGGCGCACACGATCCCGGGGCTGCGGTTCGAGAGCGTGCGCGAGCGGCCGCTCGCCTGGATCTGGCGCGAGTCGCCGGGCATGCGCCGCTTCCGCGGCGACGCGTGGATGCCGCAGCCCTGCCAGGGCTGCGATCGCCGCGCGGTCGACTTCGGGGGCTGCCGCTGCCAGGCGTACCACCTCACCGGCGACGCCGCCGCGACGGACCCGGCCTGCTCGCTCTCGCCGGCGCACGGGATCGTCGAGGAGGCCCGGCTCCGCGCGGCCTCCGCGAGGGCCGAGCCCCGCTATCTCTACCGCGGCGCGCCCCGTTGAGCGCCCCCGCGCCCGGCTCCCCCGCGCCCAGGCCGTACGCCGTGCTCGGCGTTGTCGCCGTCGGCACCCTGATGTCGGCGCTCGGGAGCAGCCTCATCAACGTCGCGGTGCCGCTCGTCCGCCGCGACCTCGGGGCCGACATGGGCGCCGCGAGCTGGGTGCTCGCCGCCTATTCGCTCTCCGTGAGCGCGCTGCTCCTGCCGTTCGGCCGGCTCGGCGACCGCCTCGGCAAGGGGCGCGTTTACACCGCGGGGTTCGGCGTGTTCGGCGCTGGCTCGGCGCTCTCTGCCCTCGCGCCCACGCTCGCGTCGCTCATCGCGGCGCGCGCCCTCCAGGGGGCGGGGGCGGCGATGCTGATGGCGAACGGCCCGGCGCTCACCACCGCCGCGTTCCCTCCGACGCAGCGCGGCCGCGCGCTCGGGCTGCAGGCGACGGCGACGTACCTGGGCCTCTCCCTGGGGCCGTCGATCGGCGGCTGGCTCGCGCAGCGCGCCGGCTGGCACGCGGCCTTCTGGGTCAACGTGCCGATCTCCCTCGCGGGGGCGCTCCTCGCCTGGTCGCTCGTCGGGCGCGGAGCGGCCGTCGCGCTCCCGGGGCCGGCCGTCGCGCCCCCGGCGCCGGCTGTCGCGCTCCCGGGGCCGGCCGTCGCGCCCCCGGGGCCGGCCGTCGCGCCCCCGGACGCTGGCGGCGGCGCGGGCCCGCGCGCGCCGGCCCCGGTCGCGGCTCGACCTGCGCCCGACGCGCGCGCGCGGCCCTTCCCGTGGGCGAGCGCGCTCCTCTTCGGCGCGGCGCTGAGCGCGCTCCTCGTCGCGCTCACGCGGGGCCAGCGCTGGGGTTTTCTGAGCCCCAGGGTCGTCGGCCTCCTCGCCCTCGGCGTGGTCCTCGCCGCGGCGTTCGCGCGGGTGGAGCGGCGGAGCCCCGCGCCGCTGCTCTCGGGCGCGCTCCTCGCTCGGCCGGCGCTCGTGACCGGGCTCGTCGCTGCCTTTCTCCAGTACGCGGCGGCGTACATGATGCTGTTCCTGCTGCCGTTCTACCTGCAGGGGCCGCTCGCGATGAGCGCGGCGGACGCGGGCCTGGTGATGACGGTGCAGCCGGCGGTGATGGCGGCGACCACCGCCGCGAGCGGCAGGCTCTCGGACCGCGTCGGCGCGCGGGGGCCGGCGCTCGCGGGCATGACGGCGCTCGCCGTGGGGCTCGCGCGCCTGGCGACGCTGGGCCCCGAGCCCGGGCGCGCCAGCCTGCTCGCCGCGCTCGCGCTGGTGGGGCTCGGCTCGGGGCTGTTCACGGCGCCGAACAACAGCCGCATCATGGGCGCGGCGCCGCGCGATCAGCAGGGGACCGCGGCGGGCCTGCTCGCCGAGGCGCGCAACGTGGGGATGCTGTGCGGCGTGGCCGCCGCCGGGGCGATCTTCGCGGCGCTCGGGGGCGGGCGGCCGGGCGAGGCGGCGGGCGGGGAGGCGCTGGGCGCGGCGTTCCGGGGGACGATGCTCGTCGCATCGGCCCTCGCGGTCCTGGGGGCGGGCGTGACCGCGGCGCGATCGTCTCCGCGCGCGGGGGCCGCGGTCCTGGCGGGGCCGCCTCGGTAGCGCGACCGGAAGCGCTCGGCGGGCGTCCAAACCGCCTCCTGGCGACCGGAAGCGGTCTCGACGGGGGCATGTAACCGTGTCCCGCCGACCGGAAGCGGTCTCGGCGGGCATCCGGACCGCCTCCTGGCGACCGGAAGCGGTCTCGGCGGGCGTCCGAACCGCTTCCTGGCGACCGGAAGCGGTCTCGACGGGGGCATGCAACCGCCTCCCGGTGACCGGAAGCGGTCTCGGCGGGCATCCGAAGCGCCTCCTGGCGACCGGAAGCGGTCTCGGCGGGGGCATCCGGACCGTGTCCCGGTGACCGGAAGCGGTCTCGGCGGGCGTCCGAACCGCCCCCATCGACCTTCGCGCGGTTCAGCGAGAGGCCCGCGCGCAGCGCCCCATCGCCGCGCGCGGCCGTGAGCCAGATCTAGCGGGCGCCCTGGAGGTCTCCGACGACCACCACATCTCCACCGGCCGAGGCCGCGCCCTCCTCGATCAAGGCCTTGAAGCCCGCGAGGTCCTCATCCATCGCGCGCTCCGGATCGGCCCCGAAGAGCGTCGCCACGACGTCGCCGAGCGCGCCCGCGGGCGGGCTGTACGACATCCTGACGTCGAGGCGGGTGCCCTCGGGACACTCCTCGAGCCGCACGAAGCCCGCGTTCTCGATCGCCTGGCCGGGCAGGCTCCGCCAGGCGACGACCTCGTTCGGCACGAGCTGCGTCAGCTCGGCGTCCCAGGCGACGGCGATGCCCGCCGGGTTCACGGCGGTCCAGCGCATGCGGCCGTCGCCCAGCGTCTCCACCTGGCGCAGGTGCGACATGAACCGGGGGAAGCCCTCGAACTGGATGAAGGACAGGAACACCTCCCGGACCGGCGCTCGCACCGTGATCGTCTTCTGGAAGTCCACGGCCACCCGGCGCACCGCGCCGACGTCGGGCACGCGCCTCGCCGGGCGGTCGTCGAGCTCCCGGAGCAGCACCGCAGCGCCGACCACGCCGAGCAGGGCCCCGAGCGGACCGCGGCGCTTGATCGCGTAGCCCACGAGCCCCACGCCGAGCGCGCCCACCAGCACGCGCGTGGCAGGCGGCCAGCTCGCCTGCGTGAGCTCGAGCCGCTCGCCGGTCCGGGCGAGGTCGCGGGTGCTGTTGTCGAGCAATGCACCCGCCCGCTGGGCAAGGCTCACGGCCCCCTCGCGGACGCTCGCGCGGCGCTGCGCGCCCCGCTCGGGATCGAGCGCGTACATCAGACCGGCTCCAAGGCCGAGCCCGGCCGCGACGGCCGCCCCACCGCCGAGATCGTACCGCCTGCGTCGAACCACCGATCGCAGCACCTTGTCGAAGACGTTCATCGTGATCTCCTCCGTACCTCGCCCCGTTGCGGCCCCGGGAAGCGACCCGCCTCCGCGCGCCGTGGAGACTCGGGCCCGGGGATGCAGGCAGATGGGCCCGCCGCGCCGCGGCCGACACCCAGGCTCATGCGGATTGCGTAGTGAGGATATGCCGTACGCGACCCGCGGAGCTTCGGCGCACACGTCTGGCAGCTCGGCAGCTACTTCTCCGTCGACGCCTCGGCCTCCGCGAGCGTCCGCGCCGCGCCGGGCGTCGGCGCCCCCGAGAGCACGAGCCGGCCGACGAGGAGGCCGATCACGGCCGCCACGGCCGAGGCGAGCAGGACGCCGAGCTTGGCCGCGGCGAGCTTCGTGGCGTCGTCGAACGCGAGGCCCGCGATGAAGATCGCCATCGTGAAGCCGATGCCCGCGACGCAGCCCACGACGGCGATCCCCCGCCAGCCGACGCCGCGCGGCAGGGCGCAGACGCCGAGCCGCACCATCGCGAAGCTCGCGAGGAACACGCCGAGCGGCTTGCCCACGACAAGGCCGAGCATGACCCCGAGCAGGATCGCCCCGGAGGCCGCGTGGCCCAGCGACGAGCCGTCGACGCGGACGCCGGCGTTGGCGAAGGCGAACAGCGGCATGATGCCGTAGGCGACCCACGGGTGCAGCCCCGCCTGGAGCCGGACGACGGGCGCCAGCGCCTCGCGCTGGGCCGTCTTGATCCGCCGGAGGGGGCTCAGCAGCTCATCGGCCCGGTAGCCCTCGCGCCCGACGAGCGCGCCGACCTCGTCCACCACGCCGCGGGCCGCCTTGAGGAACCCGTGGCTGCCGTACCAGGAGCGCGCAGGCGTCAGCAGCCCGATGACGACGCCGGCGATCGTCGGGTGGACGCCGGCGCGGAGCATGCCCCACCAGAGCAAGGCGCCGGGGGCCAAGTAGGCCGCGGGGCGGCGCACGCCGAAGCGCTGGAGCACGAGCACGGCCAGCACGCCGCCTCCCGCGATGAGCAGCCCGGTCCACGCGACGCCCGACGAGTAGAACAGCGCGATGACGATGATCGCGCCGATGTCATCGATGATCGCGAGCGCGAGCAGGAGCACGCGCAGGGCAGGGGGCACGCGCTTGCCGAGCAGGGCCAGCACGCCCACCGCGAACGCGATGTCGGTCGCCATGGGGACGCCCCAGCCGTGCCGCGAGACAGGCGATGCGTTGAGCGACAGGTAGAGGAGCGCGGGCGCGACCATGCCGCCCACCGCGGCGGCGACCGGCAGCGCCGCGCGCTTGAGATCCGAGAGCTCCCCCTCGTGGATCTCTCGCCGGATCTCCAGGCCGACGACGAAGAAGAAGACCGTCATCAGCCCCTCGTTGATCCAGAAGTGGAGGGACTGCGTGAACACCAGCGAGCCGGCGCCGATCGTGATCGGGACGTGCCAGAGGTGCTCGTACGCGCCGCCCCACGGCGAGTTCGCCCAGGCGAGGGCGACGACGGACGCGACCAAGAGGACGATCCCGCTGGCCGCCTCGACGTGGAGGAAGCGATCGAGCGGGCCGAGGACGCGCTGGGCGAGGCGGCGCGCGGGGGCCCAGGTTCCGGGGGCGAGCTGAGAGTGCGGTCGATTCAATGGACCACCGGGGCGCGAGCGACGTCGCGCGCTGGGGGAAGGCGGCCCGACCGTCCCGTGATGACCTGTCGCGGCGCTCCACGGCCACGACACCCGCACGGGAGAATACTCATCCGGGCCATCGAATCCAGCGCGAACGAGCGCGCCGGGCCAGGTTGCGCTGCCGCGGAGACGGTGAGGCGCATGGCTGCGGACCGGCCGGGTACCTCGCTGCGGACCGGCCGGGGGCCCCGCTGCGGAGACGCCTGAGCGGCCGCTGCGAAGCCGAGCGGAAGCGGAAAGGAGAAGAGCTCGATCCGACGCGCAGTGTGGATCGTGAGCTGGCCGCGATGCACCGTGGGTCGGGGAGGTGACGGATGACGCGGGTTGCTCTCGACCTGGCCGCGGTGGCGGCGTTCCTCGTCACGCGGCACGGCGCTGCGCTCGGCGACGCGGCCATCGACATCCGCCCGCTCCACGGCGGGCTCTGCTCGGACGTCGCGCTGATCACCGCGCGGCTCCGCGGCGGCGCGCGGCCGCGACGCGTCGCGCTGGTGGCCAAGCTCGTCGACGGCGCGCGGGAGGCGGCCGTGTACCGGAGGCTCTCGACGTCCGTCGCGCGGCGCTTCTCGCCCGAGCTGCTCGGGGCACAGCGGCTCGGGCGCCGGCGCTGGCTGCTCTACCTGGAGCGGATCGTCCCGGCGCACCCCTGGCCCTGGACCGACAGCGCGCACACCGCCCGGGTGCTCGAGCAGCTGGCGCGGTTCCACGGGGAGACGGCGCCGGGCGCTGCCCTGCCGGCGTGGGACTACGAGGCGGAGAGCCTGGCCGCGGCGCGGGGCACCCTCTCGGTGGCCGAGCGGCTGCCCCGCGGCGAGATCCCCGCGCTCGCCCGGGCCATGCCCGCGCTGCGGCGGGTGGTCGCGGCGCTGCCCGCGATGCGCCGCCAGCTCCTCGCGTTCCAGCCGCTCGGCACCACCGTGATCCACGGGGACGTGCACCCGGGCAACGTCATGATCCGCCGGCGCGGCGGCGTCGCCGAGCCGGTGCTGCTCGACTGGGCGCGCGCGCGGGTCGGCTCGCCGCTCGAGGACGTGAGCTCGTGGCTCCAGGCCCTCGGCTACTGGGAGCCGGAGGCGAGGCGCCGCCACGACACGCTGCTCGCCGGCTACCTCGCGGCGCGCGGCCTCGCCCCGGCGCTCACCCGGCCGCTGCGCGACGTCTACTGGTTCGCGGCCGCGTCCAACGCGCTCGCGGGCGCGCTCGGGTACCACCTCTCGATCGTCTCGATCGCGCGCGACAGCCGCGCCGGCCAGCCCGGCGCCGCTTCCGACGCGCGCGCGGCGGCGGCCCGGAACGCGGCGGACTGGCTGCGCGTCATCCGCCGGGCCGACGCGTGCTGGAGCTGACGTGCTCGCGGTCGTCGAAGCGCAGCAAGACGCCGCGCTCGCCCTGCCACGAGACCGACGTGAGGCTGGCGTTGCCCGGCCGGAACGGCTCCCAGCGGGCGGGTGGGACGCCGTGCAGCGCCCCGAGGATCTGACCGATGACGCCCGCGTGCGTGACCACGAGCACGCGCTGCCCCGGGTGCGCCGCGGCGATGGAGCAGATCGCCGCGAGGCAGCGGGCGCGGAGCTCGCGGTAGCTCTCTCCGCCGGGCCAGCGAAAATCGTCGTCGTCCTGGCGCAGGTTCGCTTCCCAGAGGGCGGCGTGCCGCGCCTTGACCTCCTCGATCGGCGCGCCGTCCACGTCGCCGCAGGAGATCTCGCGCAGGCCCTCGTGCGGGCGCACCGGGCCCCACACGCCCGCCGCGATCCGCGCCGTCTCGAGCGCGCGGCTGAGCGGGCTCGCGTACACGGCGTCGAACGCCGGGCCCGCGGCGAGGCGGCGGCCCAGCGCCTCGGCCTCCTGTCTGCCCTGCGCGTCGAGCGGCGTGTCGGTCCACCCGCTCATCGGGGTGCCTGGACCAGCTCGGTTGCCGGCGGTGCGGCCGTGGCGGACGAGGAACAAGAGGCAGGGTTGCATGGCTCGGGCGCGCGCAGGGCCGCTCGGCGCCAGGCTAGCGTGGGCGGCCGCGCCCGAGCGAGCGCCGCGGCCGCCCGGATCGTCCCTGCGCCGCAGCGCGGATGAGCTCGGGCGCCCTCGCGGCCTCCGTCACCCGCGTGCTGGAGCACGCACCAGCGCGGCAGCGCGCCCGCACGCGGGCTCTTCCGCTGCGCTGTTCATCGCCGGCCATGGCGCCTAGACTGGGCGACGGTCGATGGCCACCTGCTCCGTGTGTCGCGTAGCCTATCCGGACAACGTGGCGACCTGCCCGGAGCACGGCGGCGCGCTGCTGCCGGACGAGGCCTTCTCCGGCGACGACCTGGAGCTCCAGCCGGGCGCGATGATCGGCGAGTACCGCGTCGAGCGGATGCTCGGCGCAGGGACGTTCGGCGACGTCTACGCGGGGGAGCACCCGCTCATCGGCAAGCGGGTCGCGATCAAGGTCCTGAACCGGCGGTTCGCGTCCGATCCGACGGTCGTGTCGCGCTTCGTCGGCGAGGCGCGCGCGGTGAACCGCATCCGCCACCGCAACATCATCGACATCTTCTCCTTCGGCGTCATCGACGAGCGGCACTACTTCGTCATGGAGCTGCTCGACGGGCTCACGCTCGGCGCGCTGATCCGGCGCGAGCGTCGCCTGTCGCCGGGCCGCGCCGCGTCGCTCCTCGAGGGCATCGCCGACGCGCTCGACGCCGCGCACGCGGCGGGGATCACGCACCGCGATCTGAAGCCCGAGAACATCTTCGTCGCGACCGAGAAGGGCGGCCGCTACTTCCCCAAGCTGCTCGACTTCGGCGTGGCGAAGCTCGCGGACGAGGCCCTCGCCCACAAGACGGCCACGGGCGTCGCGGTCGGGACGCCCGCCTACATGTCGCCCGAGCAGGTCCGCGGAAAGGCCGTGGACCATCGCGCGGACATCTACGCCCTCGGCGTGATCGCCCACGAGATGCTCACGGGGACGCTGCTCTTCCAGGCCGACTCGGCGATGGACGTGATGATGATGCACCTCCTCAACGAGCCGCCGCGGGCGTCGAGCGTCTGCGCGGACCTCCCGCCGGAGCTCGACGCTCCGGTGCTGGCGATGCTCGCGAAGCGCGCCCAGGAGCGGCCGCCGTCGGCCGGCGCGGCGGTGCAGGCGCTCGTCGAGCAGGTGCGCAAGCTCGGCCTCGAGGGGCTCGACGGCGCCGGCGCGTCGCGGCCCCGGAGCGGCGAGCGCGCCGTGTCCATCGGGCCGCGGCACATCAGCGCCGACGCGGCGACCGCCGCCGTCGCCGCCGTCGCGCCAGAGGCCGAGGCTGAGGCCGAGCCCGAGCGAGCCGGCACCTCCGGCACGCTGCGCAGCCCTGGAGCGAGCGGCAGCGGGGCGGCCGGGCGCACCGAGCCCATGCTGCCGGCGGCGCCGGGCGACGCGGAGGCGGCGCCGGGCGACGCGGGCCCCGTCGAGGTCGGCCGGACCGTGGCGCTCGCTCCGCTCCCTGACGCCCCGCTCGCCGCGCCCGCCCGGGCGCCGACGACCGTGGCCCGCCGCGCCGGGGTGCTCGCGGTGCTGCTGCTGGGCGGCGCGGTGGCCGTGGCGCTCGCGTGGCCGCGCGCCGGCGGTGACGCCATCTCGCCTCCGGACGCAGCGCCGGCGGCCACGGCGCCCGGCGGGGCCGCCACGGCGCCCGGCGGGGCCGCCACGGGCCCGGGCGCCGCCGGCGTGCCGCCCGGCGAGGCGGAGGCGCCCGGCGAGGCCGGCGCGGCCGCCAGCGGGTCGGCGCAGGCGGCGCCGGCCGCCGCGAAGGCCAGCGCCACCTCCGCGCCGGCCGCGGGCTCGGGCGCCCGGCCGAGCCGCCCGCGCAAGCACCACGCCGACCTGGAGAAGCCAGCGTTCGACAGCCTCGTCGGAGCACCCTGACCATGAAGCGAACGCACGGATTGTCGCTCGCGCTCGCGCTGGCGCTCGCGGGCTGCGCGAACCTCTCGCTCCTCGAGGAGGACGTGTGCGGCAACCGCGTCGTCGAGGAGCCGGACGAGGCCTGCGACGGGCAGGAAGGCTGCGGCGCGCCCGGGAGCGCGCACCAGTGCCGCTACCTCTGCGGCGCCGACGGGCTCGCGTGCCCCGACGGCCACGGGTGCGGCGCGGACGGCGTCTGCCGGCGCCCCAGCGGCGCGTTCGAGGAGCTGGCGACGCGCGGCACGGTCAACGCGATGGAGCTCTCGACCGGCGACATCAACGCCGACGGCTGCGACGAGCTCGTGCACACGACGCTCCAGGGCACCACGATCACGGCGTTCCCGAGCCAGGCGCCCGGCCTGTGCGCGCAGGCGGAGCAGGCGCTGCGGATCTCCCGCGCGACGTCCGAGGAGGAGACCTCGCCCGCGCCGCTGCTGCGCGACATGACGGGCGACGGCCAGCTCGACCTCGTCGTCCCCGGGCGGGGAGACGTGGTGGCCGCGCAGGGCGACGCGGCGAACGGCCTCTTCGTGTACTCCGCCCCCGAGAGCGTCACCATCGCGCCCACGCTCTACTCGACCACGCGCCTCGACAGCGAGGCCGCGCGCCTCCTGTCGGTGCGGCTGCGCGGCCGCGACGCCGCGCTGATCTTCCTCGGAGCAGCCGCCGCGGCGAGCGACGCCGGCAGCGACGGCGGCATCGCCTGCGAGCCGCCGTCCGGCGGCCCTGGCCGCGTCGCGGTGATGTCGGACCCGGAAAAGATGCCGCAGACGCTCGCCGGGGAGGTGGTGGACCCGGGCGAGATCGCCGCCGTGGTCGCCGCCGATATCGTCGAGGGCGCCGCCGGCAGCGACGCCTGCGACGAGGCGATCGTGGCGAGGCGGTGCGACGATCGGATCCGGATCCACGCCGTGTGCGGCCCCGGAGGCTCGTTCGAGCTCTCGGACCTGCCCGAGGTGCAGCTCGGCGGCGGCGCGAGGATCCGCAACATCAACGCCTCGCTCGCCGTGCACGACCAGAACGGCGACGGCCAGCTCGACCTCATCGTGAACGCCATCCGAGGCGACCTCGGCGAGATCCATGTCGCGTACGGCGTCGGCGGGGGGCGCTTCCACTCGACGCCGACCGCGCCTCCCGACGGCGTGGCCGACCAGCGCACCGGCGCGCTCTCGCTGGGCAACGCGGTCCTCGAGGGAGCGCTCGCCGATCCGTACGCGATCTTCGTCGCCGGCGATTTCAACGCGTCCCGCCCGGGACCCGAGCTCATGCCGCTGGAATGCCCTTCCGGCACGACGCTGTTCCAGTCGCCGGTCTGCAGCCCCATCGCGGGAGGGTGCGAGGCGGTCGGCGCGGACGTGAACGCCGACGGCCACCTCGACATCGTCGCGACCGCGGCGCAGCTCCCCGACCTCGCGATCCTCACCGGCGCGTCGGACGGCACCTTTTACCCGCAGCGCATCGCGACGCGGTGCCCGCCTCACTACCTCGCCGTCGCCGACGTCGACGGTGACCGGGTGAACGACATCGCCTACTTCGATCAGCAGGCGCGGCCTTCGTCTCCGCAGCCGTGGACTTTGCTCGACATCGCCTACGGCAACGCCTTCTCCGCCCCGTCCCCGCCGGCCGGACACGGCCGGCTCGACCTGGCCGCTGGCCTCGTCGCGGGGCGCGTCATCAAGGGGGCGACGAGCGCCCAGCTCGTCGCCGTGCGCGGCCTCCCGCGCGCGATGGATCGGGCGCCCGGCTCCGGGCTCGCGCTCATCGAGGGGGGCAGCGAGCGCCTCATCCGCGCGCCGTTCTACTTCCCCGTGCCCGGTATGCCCGTGCCCGGTAACATGCCCCCGGATGGGCCCATGGGCGGTGGCGCGCCGAGCTCCATCCTGCCCGTGCGCCTGCTGGGCGTCGCGGGCGGCGTGCTCGCGGTCGAGGACGACGGCACCCCGGTGCACTTCCTCGCCGCGGTCACGGAGCACATCGCCTCCGGGCCCGCTCCCGCGCCGGAGGGCGCGCAGCTCTCGCAGCTCTGGCTGATCACGGTCTCGCCCGAGGGCGACAACCTCGCCGCCGCGGCCTCCGGCCGGCCCGAGGAGGGGGAGCCCCCGTGCGAAGCGTGCGTGCTCGCGCCGATCGACACGGACGGCGACGGCCGCGATGAGCTCGTGTGGCTCGACGACGGCGAGCTCGCCGTTTACGCGGCGGACGGCGGGCCGCTGGTCGAGCGCTCCCGGCAGAAGACCGCGTACCGCTTCAAGGCGGTCGTGGAGCGGGCGGCGGTCATGGAGCACGCGAGCCCGCCGAAGTACGCGCCGCGCCCGCTCGTCGCGGATCTGGACGGCGACGGGCAGAAGGATCTCCTCGCCCGCGCGGACACAGGGAAGATCATCGCCTTCTGGGGTCGCGCCGGCGGCGGCTTCGACGAGGCGGAGCTCGCCGCGCCGGAGCCGCCCTGCGACGGCGACGAGGCCTGCGTGGGCCTCGCCGTGGCGCTGCTCAACGCCGACGCCGACGCCGCGCTCGAGGTGGCCGTGGCCGGGCCCGGGCGGCTCGAGCTGTACGACCTCGACGCCGGCGCGCGGCAGCTCCGCCCTCTCGGCGCCCCGTTTCCTGGCCCCCCGCCGGACGCCACCAGCGATTTCGTCGCCCTCGGCGCGGCCGACTTCGACGGCGATGGCGTCGACGATCTCGCCGTGGCGATGAGCTCCGCCTTCCTGAAGGTGTTCCGCGGCGCGCCGGTGCTGCAATGAGGGCGGCGGCTCGCTCCCTGGTCCTCTGGGCTTGCGTGAGCCTCGCCGCGGCGCCCGCCGCGGCCCTGGCGGACGCGCGCCCCACGCCCGGACAGGCGGCGCGGGCGGAGGACTTCTTCAACGCCGGCGCGCAGGCGTACGACGCGGGCCAGTACCAGGTCGCCGCGGAGGCGTTCCTGGAGGCGCACGAGCTCGTGCCGAGCCCGTCGCTGCTGTTCTCGGCGGCGCAGGCCTTCCGGCGGCAGTACCTCACGCAGGCGGCGCCGGACGCGCTGCGCCGCGCGGTCGCGCTCTACCGCGATTACCTGCGCGCGGATCCGAAGGCAGCGCGCCGCGAGGAGGCGGTCGACGCGCTGGAGGCGCTCGTCCCGCTGGAGGCGCGCCTCGCCGGCGAGGGCCCCGCGGGCGAGGGGGCCGCGACGGGGGCGGCTTCCGCCGGCGGGCGCGGGGACGCCGCGGCCGCGAGCCCGCCGGTGGGCGGCACGCGGCTGCTCCTTTCCTCGCGGGCCGAGGGCGCCCGGGTGTCGGTGGATGGCCAGCCGTTCGTCCCGGCGCCGCTCGTCGCGCCGGTCGCCCCTGGCCCGCACCGCGTGCGGGTGCAGGCGACCGGGCATTACGAGGAGGAGCTCACGGTGGTCGCGGTCTCTGGCGAGCTGATGCCGGCGCACGTCGTGCTGCGGCCGAAGCCGGCGCAGCTGCACGTGACCGGCACCGGCGGCGCGCGGGTCGCTGTCGACGGGCAGGAGCGGGCGACGGTGCCGACGGCGGCCCCGATCGCGGTGGAGCCGGGCGCGCATGTCGTCGAGGTCTCGCTGCCAGGGCACCAGGTTTACCGGCAGGAGATCCGGGTGGCGCACGAGCAGACGGTCCGGTTCGACGCCGATCTCCGCATGACGCCCCGGCGCATCGCGGCGTGGGCGGTGCTCGGCGTCGGGGCGGCGGGCGTCGTCGCGACGGGCGCGCTCGCGGGGCTCGCCCTCGCGCGCCAGGGCGAGGCGGTCGAGCTGCGGGACAGGCAGGACGCGAGCTCGCTCACGCCGTCGGAGCGGGATCGCTACAACGCCGCCGTGAACGCCCGCGGCCGGCTCGGCGCGGCGGCGGCCATCGCCGGCGGCGTGTCGTTCGCGGCGTTCGCCGTGGGCTTCCGGCTCTTCGCCTTCGACGAGCCGAAGCTCGCCGGCGCGCCCGCCGCGCCGGCGCCCCCGAAGGCCCCCGGCGGCGCGGGGGCCGAGTTCACTGTCGGGCTCCTGTCGGCGGGCGTGCGGGGGCGGTTCTGAGGGCGCCTCACTTGCCGTAGGCCACGCGCCACACGGTGTTGCTCTGGTCGTCGGTCACCAGCAGCGCGCCGTCCTTGGCCACGGCGACGCCGACCGGACGGCCCCACACGTCGCCGGTGCTCGTGACGAAGCCGGTCATGAAGTCCTCGTAATGGCCCGCCGCCTTGCCGTCCTTGACCGGGATGCGGATCACCTTGTATCCGGTGCGCCGCGAGCGGTTCCACGAGCCGTGCTCCGCGGCGAAGATGTGGCCCTGGTAGTCGGCCGGGAACTGCTGGCCCGTGTAGAAGCAGAGGTCGAGGGACGCCGAGTGCGACTGGATCAGCACGTCCGGCACGATCACCTTGTCTTTCAGCTCGGGGTGCTTGCCCTCGTGCCGCGGATCCTGGCGCGGGCCGAGGTAGTACCAGGGCCAGCCGTAGAAGCCGCCCTCTTGCACGTGCGTCACGTAATCGGGGACCAGGTTGTCGCCCAGCTCGTCTCGCTCGTTCACGCTGGTCCAGAGCGCGCCCGTCGCCGGCTCGATGGCCAGGCCGACCGGATTGCGGATGCCGGACGCATGGAGCGTCTCGTTCTTGCCGTCGGGCGTGAAGGACAGGATGCAGGCGCGGCGGTGCTCGTCCTCGTCGTCGTCGACATTGGAGCGGGAGCCCACGGACACGAACATCCGCTGGTTGTCCTTGCTGAAGGCGATATCGCGGGTCCAGTGGCCGCCGCCGCCCACCGCCTCCTTGCCCGAGGGGATGTCGGTGATCAGCGGCTCGGCCGGCCCGCTCGCCTTGGTGTCGCCCGCCTTGTAGGGGAACCGCACCACGCTGTCGGTGTTCGCGACGTAGACGTGCGTCGGCGCGTCGGTGCCGGAGGGATAGAAGGCGATGCCGAAGGGGCGATTGAGGTCCTCGGCGTAGACGCTGCGGACGTCGGCCTTGCCGTCGCCGTCCGTGTCCCGGAGCACCGCCACCCGGTCGGCGCCGCTCTCGGCCACGAACACATCGCCGTTCGGCGCCACCTGCACGACGCGGGGCTCCTCCAGGCCTGTGGCGAGCTCGGTGACGGCGAACCCCGATGGCACTTTGGGGAACATCCCCGGTTGACGATCTGCCTTGCTCGGCCTGTTGGTCACCGACTCATCTTCGTTGGGCGCGGGGAGATCGGCGACGGTGATCTTGCGTTTGACGCCTGGCGCGTCCGTGCTCCAGTCGCCCAGCGCATCGGCGCCGGTGAGGATCCTGTCGGTGGGCGCTGGCTGCGGTGTCGTGACCTCGGCGCGCTTGGGCGAGCACGCGGCCAGCGCGCCCGCGCCGACCAGGAGCACCTGCGCCACCCGGAGCCGGGCCCACTGGCGGTCAGATCTTCTGTTGTCCATGGACTGTAGTTGCCATTCGGCTCCTCTTCTGTCCACGGATCTCTGTCTGTCCACGGCTCTGGTCGACGGATGAGCCCGCCAATCCGCGCTCGAGCTACCGGCTCAGGGCGGCGGGAAGCGAAGGATGAAGCCGCTCGTGCTCGGCGACTCGACGGGACCTGTTCCGAGGTCGATGGAACCTTCGAAGACGCCCGCGACCCAGAGCGCGCCGTCGGAGGTGCGCGCCATGCCGTCGGCGGATCCGGCGCTCGACGTGTACCGCTGGGTCGCGGTGACCCCCGAGGGGGCGCGCGCGTGCAGCAAGAAGGGGCTGTATTGACCGTCGGCGCCCTCGTCGTGACGACCCGCCGCGTAGACGCCACCCGCCATGTCGGGCGCGAGGCCGTACATCGCGCCGCCTGGCTTTGGCGTGATTACCCACTCGGCGGTCCCGCTCTCGGTGAGCTTCGCGACGAACGGCGTCCCGGTGATGGCCGCGTTCACCGTCGTCCCGAGCACATCGCTCTCGCCGCTCACCGTGCCTGCCAGGAACGTGCCCTCGCCGACGGCGATCTCATTGCCCATGTTGATCTCGGGCCCGCCGAAGCGCCGCGCGAACCGGATCTCCCCCGAGCTCGAGAAGCGAGCGACGAAGCCCATCGTCGTCGCGCCGGCGGGCTTCTCCAGCGCCGTGCCGTCGATGGTCACCGGGCGGTCCATGTAGCCCGTGATCGACACGTCGCCGTCGTCGTGCGTGGCGATGCCGGCCACGGCGCCTTGATTGCCGCCGGGGTTGACGAACACCTTGGCCCAGGCGAAGTCGCCGTCAGGCGTCAGCTTCAAGAGGAACGGAGACTGGCCGTGCGCCGGCATGAGGCCGCTGCCGAAGTCGACCTCCCAGAAGACATTGCCGCCCACGTAGACATGGTCCGTCGCGTCGGTCGCGATCGCGAGGCAGTGATCCTCGGCGATCGAGCCGAAGCTTCTCGCCCAGAGCACGGCGCCCCCGCCGTCGAGCTTGGCCACCATCACGTCGGGATAGGTCGCGCTCCACGGGCCCGCCAGCGTCGTGCTCCCGATCTTGACATCGCCCTTGACGTCGCCCGCGAAGAGCACGTTGCCCGCTCCATCGGCGGTCACGGTGGTCACCGCGGACTGCAGCGTCGTCACGATCGGCGCTGACCAGCGCAGGGCGCCGTCGCGATCGAGATGGATGAGGAACGCGCCCCGCTCGGTGATCATCTGGTCGCCCAGCATGACCCCTCCGCGCCCCTCGCCGCCCACGTAAACGCCGCCGTCCGCGGCCGCGGCAATGGCAGTGTTGACCACCCTGCTGGGCGGCGTCGCCGTCGGATGGAGGAATGTGGCGGCGGGAGCGGCGAAGCCCTCATCCTCGCCCCCGCTCCCGCCGGTCCCGTCGCCACCGACGCCCGTCCCGCCGTTGCCGCCATTGCCGCCATTGCCGCCGTTGCCGCCGTTGCCGCCGTTGCCGCCGTTGCCGCCGCCGCTGCTCACGGTCGTCGTGCCGACGCCCCCGGAGCCGCCGCCACCCGGGCCGGGCGGATCGCCCGTGTCACCGCAAGCCGCGCACAGGAGCCCCAGAGTCATCCAGTTCAGGATCCGCATCCATGTAATGTAGACGAGCGCGGCCGCGCTTGCGCATCAGTCGAGCGCCGTCGCTCGACCGAGCACGGAAGCAGCGCGCCGGCGGCCCTCGCAAGGATGGGAGTCCTGGTATGGCGCTCTGGGGCGCGTTGCTCCGGTCTGCTTCAGGGGTTCACGGCTCGCTCGTCGGCCCGGCGCGCGCGGCGTCGATGAGGGCGCCGAGCAGCGCGGCGAGCTCGCGCTCGAACGACGGTCCCCGCGCGATGGGCTCGCCGCCGACGACCCTGGCGCTCACGGCGCCGAGCGTGCCCCGTAGCGCCTGCAAGCCGAGGCGCCCGCGCTCGGGGCTGACCGTCGCGGCCGTGACGCCGACGACCTTGCGCTCGAGCTCGCCGGTGCCGATCACCCAGTCGATCGCGTTCTTGAGGGCGCCCGGCAAGCTGTGGCCGTACTCGGGCGAGGCGATCAGCAGCGCGTCGCTCGCCGCGATGGCGCGCCGCCATTCTCCGACCGCCGGAGGCGCGCCGCTCGCCTCGATATCCGGGTTGAAGAAGGGCAGCTCGCGAATACCGTCGTACAGGACGAGCTCGACCCCTTCAGGGGCCATGGCTCTGGCCGTGTGGAGCAGCATCAGGTTCGATGATCTCGCTTGAAGGCTCCCGCAGATGCCGAGTATACGCATCGGGTCCCTCTCAGCCCCCGACGCGCGCCGCGCGGAAGAAGGACTCCGTGTCCGAGAGCCGGGAGCCCGGGCGCGCGCTGGGCAGGTAGCGCCCGAGCAGCTCCGGGGCGCGCACCTCCTCCTTCAGATCGAACGCGAGCCCTGAGAGGAACCCGCCCAGGCCGCCGCGCGGCAGACCCCACTTCACTGGCTCGCCGAGGAGCCGGAGCCTCTGCTCGTCCAGCCAGCTCGCGCCCGGCGTGTCGAGCCGCCCCTCGGGCGTCACGGCCACCGCGGTGCCCACGAACTGGCTGCCTTCACCGCTGTGCGCGTGGACGGCCTGAAAGGTCGCGCGCACCTCGGCCTCCGCCAGGTACATGAGCAGCCCCTCGGCGAGGAAGGCCGTGGCCGCGCGCGGATCGTAGCCGGGCAGCGACGAGAGCACCTCGTCGAGGGTGCGCTGCGTGAAGTCGACGGGGAGCAGCGTGAGGTTCGGCGCCACGCCGCCGTGCGCATCGAGCGCGGCGCGCTTGGCGCCCTGGGTGGCGGGGTGATCGATCTCCCAGAAGCGGACGCCGGGGAGCGCGCGGTGCAGCCGGTAGGCGAGCGTGTCGAAGCCCGCGCCGAGCACCACCATCTGCGAGCAGCCTGCGGCGAGCGCGGTGCGGACCTGGTCCTCGATCCAGCGCCTGCGGAGCCCGAACCCGAGCGCCATGCTCGGGGGCGGATGCCGCTCGAAGCGGCGCAGGGACGCGCGGACGAGGGGGGCCTCGAGCAGCGGCGCGACGAGCCGGTAGAACCTGCCGTGCAGCCCTGGGATCGCCTCCAGGAACCAGCGCGACGCGGCGGCGGCCTCGGGCGGCACGATCGCGCCGAACGCCGGGTGGCGGGAGAGCAGCACGAGGTAAGCGGCGACGATCTCGGCGGTTCGGCTGGGCGTTTGCGCGCGCATCGGTTCCTCCTGGAGGCGACGCGGAAGCAGACCACAAACGCGCAGGGCGAGCGATCGAGAAGGCGACCCGCGAGGTCAGCCGCGGCGGGCGCCGCGCACAAACCTCCATCGACAGCGGGAGGCGCCCGGGACGACGGGCAGTCGAACATTCAGGTCCGGCGCGGCCGTCCGGCTGTCCAACGACCGATCTGGCAATCACCTGCGGCGCGAAGCGCCGTCGGTTGCATTGCCTTGCTGGGCGGCCAACGCGGCGGTACGTCCGCCGTACGGGCCCCGCAGCGTCCCGGCGCGTCGGGTACTGCCAGATCCAGAGCTCGTTCGGCCCGACTTCCGACCGGGAGCCGCACTACGCAGCGGACGCGCCGGCTCGTTGTTGTGCTGTCGTGCTGGTTCCCGCGCTCAACGCCCAAGGCTGGAGTGCACGAGGAACTGCGAGAAGTGCTCGAGAAACTCGCTCTTCGAGAGATATCCGTCGCTGGTGATGTCGCTCGTCCGGAAGAACTTCGCGATCTCCTCCTCGCGGTGCCCGAGGGCGCGGAGCCTGGCGTCGATCTCCGCCCATGCCAGGCGACCGTCTTTGTTCGCGTCGATTTCCTCGAAGACCTGGCCCATCGAATCGCGGAGCATGGCCCGCGAGATGGCCTCCCGGAACTCCGCCTCCAGCATGTCGAGGAACGAGTCCTCCTCGTCCTCCGTGAGCCAGGGGTTCAGCACCGTCGAGCGGAGCACGGTGATGGTGTTCCCCTCGGACCCGCCGACGCCCAGGCGGCGCTTGTAGCTGTCGAGGAACGCCTTGCCGTAATGGGCCTGCTCGAAATCCGTGGTGCTCACGATGAGATCGTGGCTCGCGACGTCCTCGCCCGGCTTGATGCTCAGCACCTCGTAGATGGCCTTGTTGAGCCTGTTCGCCTGGTCCAGGCTCGCGTTGAGCCGGCCGTCCGCGTGCTTGAAGTTGAACGCGTAACACAGGATGTTCACGTCCGGTCCGAGCTCCGGCAAGAGCGCCATGGCCTGCGCGTCGGCCAGGAGCTCCTCGTCGCGCTTTCGGTCGATCCTGTCGCGGATGAACTGGATCTGCTCCTCTGCTGCTGCCGATGACGGCGACGACGGAGTAGACGGGCCTCCGCTCGGCGAGGCACGCCTTGAGGATCTTCCGGAGCGCGGGGATGCTCATCCGGGCGTCCTCGTCGAGGGGCACGTCGATCACGTTGGCGGCCCCGATGCCCAGAATCGCGGCCCCCTTGGGAAATGAATAGTGCTTCGTCGCCGGGACGAGGATCACGGGCGGCCCGCCGAGCGCGCCACAGAAGCGGCGGAAGAATTCATGCATCCCCAGGCTCTGCGGCGAGTAGTTTCGCGGGCGTGGGCGGCCGCGCCTGCCGTTCGACCGCGCGGTCATGCTGCTGACGCTCCTCTCGGGCCTGCGCGCGCCCGGGGGCGCGAAACCCTTCGGTGACGTCCTGTTGCCTGTCGGCGCCCGAGCGCTACGGGAGGCAGGTCGTGATCCGCACGCTCATGACGTCGCTATTGAAGTTCAAGGCCTTGGCCATTCATGGCCTCAGGCTGCGACTGGAGCGCTTCGAGCGAAGTCCGCCATTTGCTCGCGCAGTGCCTTCTGGAAGGCAGGCCGCGCCTCACAGCGCTTGACGTAGGCGTCGAGCACGGGAAACTCGGCCACCAGGTCTGTGTGCCGGATGAGCCTCAGCACGGTCGTCATCAGGACGTCCGCCGCGGTGAAGCGATCGACCAGGTAGTCGCGCCCGTCGAGCCAAGCGGAGAGCGCGCTGAGCCGTACTTTCACCGCCTCCACGGCTCCGGGACGCCGCAGCTTCGCCCACTGTTCTTCGCTTTGCTGCAGGTCCATCACGGAGAGGTTCTGGATCGGCGGCTCGACCGTGTTGAGCGCGGCGAACATCCAGGTGACCGTGCTCGCGCGGCCGTGCCGATCGGCGGGCATCAGCGCCTCGGAGTCCGCGGCGATGTGGTGCACGATGGCGCCCGACTCGAACAGCCCCTGACCATCCGCTTCGAACGTCGGTACCATCCCGAAGGGGTGCTTCTGACGGTATGCGGACGAGCTCCGCTCCTCGAGATCGATCAGCCTGACCTCATAGGGGAGCCCGGCCTCCTCCAGCGCCCAGCGCACGCGCAAGTCGCGAACGAGCCCCTGGGCGAACGGCGGGACCCAGCGAAATCCCGTGACGGTGATCTTGTCCATCTGGATTCTTTGCCTCTGTGGAGTTGTGTTCCTCGGCGATGGCGCCGATCCTCTGGATGACCTTCGGCCATCCTTCGCTCATGCCCACGCGGCGCGTGCTCACGCGCTGTCCGCCGGCGACGAGAGGTTTAACGCAGGGGCAGCGCCCCTGGGAGCAACAAACGTGTCGCGAATCCGGTGAGCGGCGGTGCCGGGTCGCGCAGGAGGAAGTTCTGTCAACCGGCAGGTTCCGTAGCTCGGGCTGGACGCCTCCGAAGCGTGGGCGACCGCCGAGGCCGCGGGCGAGGCGGCGGCCACGACGTCACGGCGTCATCGGCAGCGCGACCAGGATGTTCATGTTGCACATCTCGTTCTGCGTGCCCCACCCTGGCAGCACGGGGGCCTCGGCGTCGCGCGTGTCGAAGGTGCATGTCACCTCGACCGAGGAGCCCGGGTCGAGCAGCGGCGGCGTGCGGTACCAGTACACGCTTTGCCAGTGGACATCCCAGTCGTCCACGCGCGCGATGCAGCTCTCCTGCGCCCCCGACGCCACGCGCAGGTCGAAGGTGCGCCCGCGCTCGTGCATGTGCGGCATCACGCCGAGCACCTCGATCGGGGGCAGCGCCGGGTCGAGCGCGAGCTCCGCCCGCGTCCTGCGCCACGTGTAGGCAGCGTCCTGCTGGCCGGGCGGCAGCGTGTCCGGACCCTCGGGCTCGAAGAGGCTCGTGAGGAAGCCGTCGTCCCCGAGGAACACGGCGCGCCGCTCCACGGTGTCCTCATAGCGGAGCCGCATGCGCGTCGAGTCCTCGGCCGCGGCGTCCGCGTGGTCATGCAGGTTGTAATGCACCTGGACGACGAAATGGTCCTTCGAGGCGACCGGCGCCCCGGTGCCGCCGGGGAACTCGACAACGTCCTGCCCGGGCGCCCAGGCGAACAGCGGCTGGAACGGCATCTCGTCGGCCGGGCCGCCGAAGCACTCCCAGCCGGGCCGGTCTGGCGAGGCGCCGTCGAGCTCCGTCATCACATCCTGGTTCGTCTTGCCCTCCACCAGCGACGCTTCCGAGGGAGTCACCCGAAAGACGGTGACGTGATGAACGATGGACCGGACCCCGGGAGTCACCTGATATCCGGTGATGAAGCGGTCCGCCTCGATGCCCGGGTCCACCTGGAAGCACCGCCACTCGTCGTGCGCCGCGAGGGGATTGGCGGGGTCGACCATGGGGGTGATCGGCGGCGTCGCGTAGTCGACCCCGCCCTCCAGCGTGGGCACGGGCGGGGCCGGCGGCGCGCCCGCCCGGTCTCCCTCGGCGCGCGCCCCGGCCGCCCAGCGATGGATGATGTCGAGCTCCTCGGCGGTGAGCGTCGCCTCGTCCTTGAAGTCGCCGCACGAGCCGTCGTGCGTCACGAGAAACGGGGGCATATGGCCGCCCTGCACGGCGTCGTCGATCGCGCCGGCGCGCGCCTTCGCCGAGATGTAGTCGTCCAGGCGGAAGGGCGCGAGCCCGCCCTCCTGATGACACGCGGTGCACCTGGACGTGGTTATCGGCGCGACGTCCTGCCAGAACGTGGGCTCCGGCGTCGGCTCGCGCTCCTGCGCCGCGCATCCGAGCGAGAGCGCGAGCGGCACGACGGCCGAGAGGCCGCGCGCGTGGAGGGGCATGGTCGTCGTTCGCGTCGATCGAATCGATCGCCTCGGGTCGTGCTGCTTCAAGCGGGCCTCCCTGAAATGTGTATAATGTACACGTTTAAGTGTGTGGTATACGCAGTCGAGAGATGGCTGTCAAACCACAGAGGCGTCGGAAAACGGCGACGGAGTACAGCGGCGGCGGCGACGCCGTGCGCAGCCTGGAGCTCCTCTGGGGGGCCAGGAAGCGGCCGAACCGGGGGCCCAAGCCTGGCCTGAGCGTCGATCAGATCGTGCGGGCCGCCATCGAGCTCGCCGACGGCGAGGGGCTCTCGGCGCTGTCGATGCAGCGGGTCGCCGGGAAGCTCGGGTTCACCACGATGTCGCTCTACCGGTACGTTCCGAGCAAGGCCGAGCTCCTGGATCTCATGCTGGACACCGTCGCGGGGGAGCTACCCCTCGTCGACGACGTCCCCGGGGGGTGGCGGGCCAAGCTCGAGGCGGCGGCGCTCGCGGACTGGGCGCTGTACCACCGCCATCCGTGGTTCTTGCACGTAACGCCGGTGCGCCCCGTGATGGGGCCGAACGGGATGGCGGCGTACGACGCGGAGCTCCGCGCGGTCTGCGGGATCGGCCTCAGCGACCGCGAGGTGATCGCCGCCGTCCACCTCGTCGACGGGTACGTCCGCGGCGCGGCGAGGCACTCGGTGGACGCGGCCGAGGCCGAGCGGGAGACCGGCATCACCGACGAGCAGTGGTGGTCCGAGCGCGCGTACTTCTGGGACAAGCTCTTCGACCCGGAGCGCCTCCCGACGATGGCGAAGCTGATGCGCTCGGGCGCCTTCGACGAGCACCCCTTCACGGAGGAGGTGTTCCTGTTCGGCCTGCAGCGCGTGCTCGAGGGCATCGAGGCGCTCGTCCGAGCGCGCTCCCTCGACCGTGACGAAACTTGTGACGAAACGGGGACTCTGGCGCGTGAGTGTGACGAAACTCCCGGCGGCACCCCTCGGCGTGAGGATCGGCCGACGTGCGCGCAGTGCGGCGGCGAGATCGCCCAGCCTGCCACGGGGCGGCCGCGGGCTTACTGCTCACGGGCCTGCCAGCAGCGCGCTTACCGGGCGCGCAACGCGTCGCCGCCCGCGGCCCGCTAACCGGTCGGGTGGCAGGTGAACGATGTCCCTATGCCGCCGCCGGGCCAGGCCGGGCCGCATCGGCCTCGGGCGGGCTGGGGGAAGGCGCCGCGATCGATCCGCACTGCCCCACGCGAGGGAAGCGGCGCTCGACGAAGGCCCGCGGCGTGACCCCCAGGAGCTCGCGAAACTCGGCGTTCAGGTGCGGCTGGTCCGAGAAGCCGAGCTCGGCGGCGAGCTGCGCCCAGCTCGAGGTGCCGACCCTCGAGAGGACGCGCCGGAGGCGCGCGATCCGGGCATAGCGCTTGGGAGACACGCCGATCTCGTCCTGGAACAGCCTCCGCAGCTGCCGCTCGCTCAGCCCGAGCCGCTGCGCCAGCGCGTGTACCCGCTCGGGCGGGAGGTCGGCGCCGCCGTCGAGCAGGCTGGTGGCGCGGTCCAGGAGCCTCACACGCGAGGCGCCGTCCATGACCCGCTCACCGCGCGCGCCCTCGAGGATGAGCTCTTCGAGCGTCCGGAGCACCTCGCCGACGTCGCCCTCCGCCGTGGCGAGCTCGTCGAGAGCCCGTGCGCCGCGCGCGCCCCACAGCTCGTCCACCGAGACGGCGCGGTCGGCGAGCTCGTGGAGCGCGGCGCCCAGGAGCGGGCGGGCGCAGCCCGCGCGGAGCCCCACGCGCACGAAGAGCGGCTTCGACGGGCCTGCCTTGTACCTGGCGCGGGTGCTGGGACCGACGGCCAGGAGCTCGCTCTTGTCGGCTGATGGCCTGCAGAAGACGAGCGACGCACCTGTATCCGGCAGGCGCGCCCACGTCGAGGCGTCACCCGGTCGAGCCGCCACCACGATGCTCGACACGTAAGGTCGCAGCGGCGCCGGAGGCAGCAAGACGCGCTCGAACGGCACATGCATCGAGTCGGCATTCTACGCGCCGGGGCGCCGAGCGGCAACGACGCCGTGATGTCCGATTTCTTCAAGATGCCACCGTGTGTCCGCCGCAAGCTGACCTCTCGAGGGCACGCGAGGCGCGTGGGCCGCAAAGAAGAGGGACGCACAGATGATCCTGATAACGGGTGCCACCGGCACCATCGGTCGAGAGGTCGTGAGGCAGCTGGTCGAGGGGGGCGCGCCGGTCCGCGCGTTGACCCGGGATCCGGCGAAGGCGGCGTCGCTCGGTCGCGAGGTGGAGCTGGTCCGCGGCGACTTCGAGGAGCCTGCCTCGCTGCGGCCCGCGCTCGAAGGGGTCGAGGCGCTGTTCATGCTCAGCGCGCCGGGCCCGTCCATCGCGGCGCATGACGTGACGATGGTCGACGCAGCGCAGAAGAGCGGCGTGAAGAGGCTGGTGAAGCTCTCGGCCTTCGGCGCCGATCTCCCGTCGCGGATCGGAGACTGGCACCGGGCCGGCGAGCAAGCGGTGCGGATATCGGGCCTCGCGTGGACCCTGCTCCGGCCGGTGGGGTTCGCGTCGAACGTGCTGCAATGGGCGGCGGCCATCCGTGCGGGCGGGGTGGTGCCCCTCTCGACGGGAGACGGCCGGCAAGGGATCATCCACCCAGGCGACGTGGCGGCCGTCGCCGTCGCGGCGCTGACGTCGGCTCGTCACGACGGCAGCACGTACACGCTCACCGGCCCCGAGCTGATGAGCGCCCGTGATCAGGTGGCGAGTCTGGCGAGAGCGATTGGGCGCTCCATCGAGACGACGGATGTTCCGCCGGACAGGTTGCGCGATCAGATGCTGGCGGCGGGCGCCGCGCGCGAGCTCGCGGAGACCGTCTTCGAGGGGGTCAGCTTCCTGCGCGAAGACAAGGCCGCGGTGCTGAGCGACGACGTCGAGGCGGTGCTCGGCCGCGAGCCGCTGCGCTTCGAGGCGTGGGTGCGCGAGAATCTGGCGGCGTTCGGCGGGGCGCCGGGCGCGGTGTGATGGGACGAGGCGTCGAGAGCCGCCGAGATGTGCCAGCGCCGTGAGCTCCGCTCGACCGGACATCGGCCGGAGGGTACTCCGGAGCTCGCGCCGACGAGCCGATCTGGCGCGGCCGCGCGGCCCTGACGCGGAGCTCGGCCGAGGGGGGTCAGCAGGGTCGACGATGCAGACGCGACGTTCACACGACGCCTTCTCCCCGGCGCGCCGAGGAGTGCCTGCGACTTGCGGGGCGGGGGCGCGCCGGCTCGGGGCGGAGATAGCCGACCACGAGGGAGCACAGCTCCTCCACGAAGGCGTCGCCCTGGAGGTACTCGGGGCGTTCGGTCGTCACGGCATACGCGAGCGCATTGACCGAGTGGACGAGGATGAACACGGCCATGTCGAGGTCGCGCGGGCGGATGTCCTTCGCGCGAGGCGCGAGGAAGGCGCGCACCGCGCGGAAGAGCTTCGGCTCGTGGGAGTCCAGGTAGCCGAGCTGGCGCATGCGCGGCAAGAGCTCGTGCAGCGCCTGGTGCAGCCGGGGATCGGCTGCCTTCTCCGCGAGCACCTCGCCGATGAGCTCCGCGAGCGCCACGCGCAGGGGCGCGCCCGCGAGCTTCGCCACCCCGGCCTCGAACCTCGCGAGCGACCTGGCGCGGTGGTGATCCATGACCGCCATCACCAGCCCCTCCTTGCTCGAGAAGTACTGGTACAGCGAGCCGACGCTGACCCCCGCCTCCTGCGCGATGCGGTTGGTGCTGGCTGCCTCGTAGCCATCCTTGACGAGAACGCGAGCGGTCGCCGTGAGGATGGCGTCGTAGGTCACCTGGGACCGCGTCTGGCGGGGCTTTCTTCGGCGGGAAAGCGATGCACTCGTCTGCATGAAGGCTCCTTGCGGAAACGTGAACACAAGGCGAGTTGAGAACGTGAGCGGGAGCTCACATTCTTAGCACATGCGAACTCCTTCCTCACGGCATGAATCCCGTTCCTCTTCGTCTCGAGCCGCCCGGGCCTCGGGCCCGTTCCCGTACCGGGGCCGACGCGCGCTCGTCACCGGCGCCTCCTCGGGCATCGGCGAGTCGTTTGCCCGCGAGCTCGCCGCGCGCGGCATGGACCTCGTCCTCGTGGCGCGCTCCGAGGGCAAGCTCCGCGCGCTGGCCTCGGAGCTGGCGAAGCGCCACGGCGTCGGGGTCGAGGTGGTGGCCTCGGACCTCAGCCAGGACGGGGCGGCGCGCGCGCTCCACGCGCGGTGCGAGGAGAAGGGCCTGCACGTGGACTTGCTCGTCAACAACGCGGCGTTCGGCACGCACGGGCCGTTCCACGAGGCCCCTTTCGCCAGACAGCACGAGCAGGTGACGCTCAACGTCACCGCCGTGGTGGACCTGAGCCACCTCTTCCTTCCGGGCATGGTCGAGCGCGGCGAGGGAGGGATCATCAACGTGGCCTCGATCGCCGCTTACCAGCCCTTGCCGTACATGGCGACGTACGGAGCGACCAAGGCATTCGTGCTCTCCTTCACGGAGGCGCTGTGGGCGGAGAACCGCGAGCGCGGGGTGCGCCTCCTCGCCCTGTGCCCGGGCCCGGTGGAGACGGGCTTCTTCGACGTGGTGGGGACACGCGAGGTGGCAGTCGGGCCGATGGCCACACCGGAGCAGGTGGTCCTTGCGGGCCTGCGCGGCCTGGAGAAGGGGAGTCCCTCGCTGATCGTGGGCTTGCGGAACTGGGTGCAGTCCAGCTTGCCGCGCTTGTTCCCGCGTGAGCTCGCCTTGCGCATCGCCTCGGGGATGATGAAGCCGCGCGCCCCGGCTGTCCTGGCGGCCACCTCCAGAGGACATCTCCGCTAGCGATCGTTCGCGGGCCGGCCCCTGACGTCGAGGAGCTCGTCGAGCTGATAAGGAGCCGTCCGGCCGCGACGGTCTCGTGCATACTTGGCGGCATGACCATCCCCGCTCGACTGCAGCATGCGCCGAACCGCACCGTGCGCCGCGTCCCTCTCGCGCCTGTCGCGCTGCTCGCCGCGTGCGCCCTGATCGGCTGCACCTCCAGCATGGAGCAGACGCCGCCAGCTACCCCGGATCCCGCCGTCGCGCCCGCCCCCGCGCAGCCGGCCGCAGCCCCCACGGCAGACCCCGCGACGCCCCCGGCGCCCGCCGCCGCGCCGTCGTCCTGCGCGGCGCGCATCGCTCGCGTGTGGCACGGGCGCACGACCAATGAAAAGGCCGAGGCATACACGGCGTATATCTCCAGCGCGCTCCCCAAGTTCCGCACCATCCCGGGGAACCTCGGCTATCAGCTGATGCGCGAGACCGTGGGCGCGGAGACGCACTTCATGGTGATCAGCTACTGGAGGTCGCGCGACGACATCCGCGCGTACGCCGGCGATGACATCCGCAAGACGCGCCACCTCCCGCGCGACGCCGAGCTCCTCATCGATCCCGAGCAGACCGTGATGAACTACGACCTCGCGGTGATCAACCTCGACTGCCCGAGATGAGCAGTCCGGGGCGGCGCGCTCACCCCGCGGCCGCCAGGAGACTTCCCGGCCGCTTGCGTGACGGCGCGCCGCGACCCCGGCGCGGCCGCCCCGGCGGCTACCAGTCCGCCTCGATCACGCCGCCGGTGCGCTGCGTGCTCGTCGACGTGTACTGGTGCACCTCGAACTTGTTGCCGTCGGGGTCCGCGAGCCAGATCTGGTAGGTGTTGTCGCAGCCGAGCTTCTTCTCGGTGAAGGGGACTCCGCGGCTCTTCAGCGTCGCCATCACGGCGTCCATGTCCTCGGTCTCCAGGCAGAAGTGCGCGATGCCGGTGTTGACCACCTCGCCGAGGTTGCGATCCTCGAATATCTCCACGTAGTTGCCGTCGGCGATCTCCATGTAGGCGCCGAACGGCGCGCCCTCGCGCGTGAAGCGGAACTTCGTGGTGAACCCGAGCTTGCCGTAGAAGTCGACCGAGCGCTGCAGATCTCTCACGTAGAGACATACGTGCGCGATGCGTTTGAACATGGGGAGAGCCTCCGTCGACGGCGCCGGGGGAGGGGAGCGGCGCGCGCACGAAGATACATCACCTCGCGGCCCCGGCGCGACGGCGGACGCGCGCGCCGGCTCAGCGGAGCCCGAGCCGCTTCGCGAGGTGGTGCAGGTTGCTGCGGTGCATCCCGAGCGAGCGCGCCGCGGCGGCCCAGTTGCCTTCGTGCCGCGCCACCGCCTCCCGGATGAGGCCGCGCTGGAAGGCGTCGACCTGCTCGTTCAGCGGCGCCTGCTCCTGCGCCCCGCCGTCCCCCGCGGGCCGCGCCTTCTCCTGCTCCTGCTCCTTCTCCTGCGCCGCGCCGCCGCCCCGCCCCGGCGCCGCCGCGCCGGGGAGGCCCGCGCCGACGTGGGCCGGCTCGAGCAGCACGGGCGCCCCGCGCGGGACGCCCCGCGACGCCTGCAGCACCATCCGGAACAGCGTGTTCTCCAGCTCGCGCACGTTCCCCGGCCACGCGCTGCTCATCAGCAGCCCGCGCGCGGCCGGCGTGAGGCGCACCGGCCCGAGGCCGAGCCGCGCGCGCGCCGCGTCGCAGAAGTGGCCGGCGAGCAGCGGGACATCGCTCCTCCGCTCGCGCAGCGGCGGCACCGCGAGGCGGTAGACGTTGAGCCGGTGGAACAGGTCGGCCCGGAAGCGCCCCTCCGCCACCTCCTTCTCGATGTCGCGGTTCGTCGCCGCGATGACGCGGACATCGACGCGCAGCGACCTGTCGGCGCCGACCCGCTGCACCTCGCCCTCCTGCAGCGCGCGCAGGAGCTTCGGCTGGATCGACAGCGGCAGCTCGCCGATCTCGTCGAGGAACAGCGTGCCCTTGTCGGCGACCTCGAGCTTGCCAGGCCGGTTGTGCTCCGCCCCGGTGAAGGCCCCGCGCACGTGGCCGAACAGCTCGCTCTCCGCCACCGACTCGGGCAGCGCCGCGCAGTTCACGTGGAGCAGCGGCTCGCGCCGCCGCGCCGACGCCGCGTGGACGGCGCGCGCCACGAGCTCCTTGCCGGCGCCCGTCTCGCCCGTGATCAGCACCGTGAGATCCGACGGCCCCACGAGCGCGATCTCGTCCCGCAGCTTCTGCATCGCCGGGCTCGTCCCGAGCAGACCGGCGCCCCGCTCGCGCTCCGCCGCCCGCCGGAGGTCGTCGGCGACGAGGCCGAGCCGCTCGGCGCTGTGCTCGAGCGCGTCGATGAGCTGGCTCGTGCGCACCGCCGCGCCCGCCAGCGCGCCCACCCACGAGAGCGTCGCCTCATCGACCCCCTCGAAGGCGCGCGGGTCGAGGGCGTCCGCGGTGAGCAGCCCGAGGAGCTTGCCCTCGACGCGCAGCGGGCAGCCGAGGCAGGCGTGGACGTGCGCGAGCGACGTCGCGTCCGACGCGAGCAGCCCGTCGAAAGGATCCGGAAGATCGGTGTCCGGCGGGAACCGCACCGGCGCCTCGGCGTGGCAGAGGATGTCGAGCCGCGGATGCGCCCTGGCGCAGAACGTGCGCCCCAGCGCCTCCGGCGCGAGCCCGTGCGCCGCGAGCGGCACCAGCACGCCGTCGTCGTACCGCATCAGGCACGCGGCATCGCACGGCACCAGCTGCCGCACCGCCTCCAGCAGGCGCCTGTAGCGATCCTCGGCCCCCAGCGACGTCGTGAGATCCAGCGCCACCGACAGCAGCGCCTCCAGGTTGGGCATGTTGTCGAATGTACAACGCCGTTGTGAATTCGACAACGGGCGCATGTTGCTGAAAGCGCAACATTGGCCTTCTCGATCCGCGAAACGAAGGGATGCAGGCGCTGGGCACGCCGCCTGCTTCAGGACCTGGTGTCACGACCGGAACTCCCGGAGCCGCGCCGCGGAGGCGCGGGCGCGCCCGGGGCTCACGCGAACAACGAGGTCGATATGCATAGCCTACGACGACTCTGGCTGGCGCTCGCCGCCGTCATCACCGCTGGGTTCTTGATCCTCGGCTTCATGGGCCGGGAGGTGTACCGCAAGGCGCCGCCGATCCCCGAGCGGGTGCAGACGGCGTCTGGCAGGGTGCTGCTCACGAAGGACGATATCCTCGACGGGCAGCTCGTCTATCAGAGCATCGGCGGACAGCAGGTCGGCAGCGTCTGGGGGCACGGCGCTTACCAGGCGCCGGACTGGTCGGCCGACTGGCTCCATCGCGAGGCCGAGGCGCAGCTCTCGTTATGGAGCGAGCGCGAGCACGGCGCGCCGTTCGCGGCGCTGCCCGAGGAGGCGCAGGCCGCGCTCAAGGCGCGCCTCCAGAAGGCGATGCGCCACAACGGGTTCGACCCGGCGACCGGGGCGCTCACCGTCTCCGACGACCGCGCGCGGGCGATCGAGGAGACGGCGGCGCACTACCGCGCGCTGTTCGGCGACGAGCCGGGCCTCACCGGGCTGCGCGAGAGCTACGCGCTGCACACGGGCGCGGTCCCCGACGCGGGGCGGCGCGACAAGCTGACGGCGTTCTTCTTCTGGACCTCGTGGGCCTGCGCCGCGGAGCGCCCCGGGACGGGCGCGAGCTACACGAACAACTGGCCTCATGAGCCGCTCATCGGCAACGTGCCCACGAGCGCCAACGTGCTCTGGTCGGTGGTCAGCGTCGTGCTGCTGCTCGCCGGCATCGGCGCGCTGGTCTGGTACCACGCGTTCCGCCGGGCCGAGGAGCCGTCGGTCCCCGCGCCCGCGCGCGATCCGCTGGAGGGCTGGGTGCTCACCCCGTCGATGCGGGCCGTCGCGAAGTACTGCGTCGTCGTCGTCGCGCTGCTCGTGCTCCAGGTCGCGCTCGGCGCGCTGACGGCGCACTACACCGTCGAGGGACACGAGGTCTTCGGGCTGCCCGTCGCGGACTACCTGCCTTACGCGGTGACGCGCACCTGGCACGTCCAGCTCGGCGTCTTCTGGATCGCGACGGCCTTCCTCGCGACCGGGCTGTTCCTCGCGCCGGCCGTGGGCGGGCGCGAGCCGCGGGGGCAGCGCCTCGGGGTGAACGTCCTCTTCGCGGCGCTCGTCTTCGTCGTCTTCGGCTCGCTCGCGGGAGAGTGGCTGTCGGTGAAGCAGCGCTTCGCGCTCGAGATGTCGTTCTGGTTCGGGCACCAGGGGTACGAGTACGTCGACCTCGGCCGCGCCTTCCAGATCGCGCTCTTCGGCGGCCTCGTGCTCTGGCTCGTCCTCATGCTGCGCGCGCTCTGGCCCGCGCTCGCGCGGCGCGACCTGAGCCGGCACATCGTGCTGCTCTTCACCGGCGCGACCGTGGCGATCGGGATGTTCTACGGCGTGGGCATGTTCTACGGCGCGAAGACGCACCTGTCGGTGATGGAGTACTGGCGCTGGTGGGTCGTGCACCTCTGGGTCGAGGGGTTCATGGAGGTGTTCGCCACCGCGGCGATCGCGTTCCTGTTCACGCGGCTCGGGCTCCTGAGGCCCGACAGCGCGGCGCGGGCGGCCCTGCTCTCGACGTGCATCTTCCTCGTCTCGGGCATCCCCGGCACGTTCCACCACCTGTATTTCAGCGGCACGCCGGTCTCGGCGATGGCCGTCGGCGCGAGCTTCAGCGCCCTCGAGGTGGTGCCGCTCGTCCTCGTGGGGATGGAGGCGCGCGAGACCTGGCAGATGCAGCACCGGAGCGGGTGGATGCAGGCGTATCGCTGGCCGATCCAGTTCTTCGTCGCGGTCGCGTTCTGGAACTTCGTGGGCGCGGGGCTCTTCGGCTTCCTCATCAACCCGCCGATCGCGCTCTATTACATGCAGGGCCTGAACACGACGCCCGTGCACGCGCACGCCGCCCTCTTCGGCGTCTACGGGCTGCTCTCGCTCGGCCTCGTGCTGTTGATGCTCCGCCGCCTGTTCCCTCACGCGGTCTGGAGCGAGGCGCGGCTCCGGGTCGCCTTCTGGGGGATGAACGGCGGGCTCGGGCTCATGATCTTGCTGAGCCTCCTGCCGATCGGGCTCGCGCAGGCGTGGGCCAGCGTCGAGCGCGGGCTGTGGTACGCGCGGAGCGCGGAGTTCATGCAGCAGCCGCTCCTCGAGGCGCTGCGCTGGATGCGGTTCGTCGGAGACAGCCTGTTCATCGCCGGCGTGGCGGCCTTCGTGTGGTTCGTCGCGGGGCTCTTCACGCGGCGGCCGGCGGGCGTCGCCTCGGCGAGGCCCGCGGCGGCGGGTGAGGCGGGCGAGGCGGGGGCGATGGCCAGGAGCGCTCCGGCGGCCTGAGCTCCTGGCTGGTTCCAGGCGAAGAAGAGAGAGTGAACCACAGAGGCGCAGAGGGCACAGCGGACGAGAGATGAGGTCCGGTGCCCTCTGTGCCTTTCTCTTTTGATTGCGCCTCTCCTGGCAGCGCTGGCGGCTGCGCTGCGCGGCCATGACGCTGCGGGCACGCTGTCGCGGCTCATCGCGCCGGCGCGGGATCCTCCCGTGATGCGCGGAGCCGCAGCAGGCTGAGCAGCTACGTGTTCGCGGCCCTCGCGCGCGGCGCCCGCGTCCGGCTCGTCATCGTGGCGTGGAGAGCGGTCCGGCGGCGCTGTCCGCGGCCATCCGGCCGAAGGGCGCCGTCTTGCCGGACCGCGTAGCTCGGAGCGCCCGTCAGTTCGGGTCGTCGGACTGGGCGGTATTGTCCGGCACACCCATGGCGACCGCGCCAATCCCTTTGCCCTTGAAGCGGTTGTACCAGAGGCTCTGGCCGGTCAGCGAGAAGCACTGGATCTCGCCCCCCTTGGCGACGAAGAGCCGGTCGCCTTCCAGGAGGAGCGTGGCGCGGCCATGGACCTGCGCGGTCTGCGACTGCCAGAGCAGCTCGCCCGTCGGGTAACGCAGACAGGCGACGCTGCTGAAGGTCGCCGAGTAGATCGCCGCGGGCGTGACCAGGAGCGAGGTCGACGAGTTGCCGGCGGCGCCGTCCTGCTTGTGCTCCCACAGCACCCGCCCGGTGACCGGATCGACGCCGAAGATCCGACCCAGGAACGCCGCCACCAGCACCGGCGCCGCGGCGGTCGTCCGATATTCGCTCATTCTTTGCCTTCCTTCCTGAACGAGCCTGGATCGTTATCAGCGCGGTGCTCGGGCGGCAAATTGCGAGCACGCGCGCCGTCGTGAGCCGGGCGCGCCCAGGCGAGGCGCGGCGCAGGGATGCGCAGGCAAACGCCAGGGCGGCGTAGGAGGGGTGAAGCGCCCTGGCAGGTCGTCGCGGAGGTGCGCGTGCCGGCATGAGACAGGATCCGGTAGGGTCGCCGCCCGTCGACGTGCTTTCGTTCGTCCTGCTGACGGCGATGGGCGCCGTCGCTGGAGGAGCGCATCGCAGGGAACACTCGCAGAAGATCGGGTCACGGGGGCGCCGCGGCCGTGCGCGGCGGCTCGCAGCGGCGGCCCTCGCGGTCGCCGGAGCGGCGCGAGAGCGGCGGCGGGGGAGAGGTCAGGAAGCGCGGCGCGACCTCTCTTTTCGTCTCCCTGCCTTCTCGATCAAACTCCTCTTCTGATTGCGCCCCTCTTCGCTGCGCCTGCGTGGGGGCTCGCGCAGGGCGGCGATGACGACCTCGCGGAAGCAGCGGGCGCCCTCGTCGAGGTGCGTCCGCTCGTGCCAGACGAGCTGCATGCGGAAGACCATCGGGGGCACCGGCGGCTCGACGGTGGCGAGCGGCGCGAGCGGCGCGAGCGCGTCGGCCAGGCGGCGCGGCATCCCGGTGACGAGATCGGTGCTCGCGGCGACGACCGCGGCGGCGGCGAAGGTCGGGACGGTGACGGCGATCTCGCGGCGAAGCCCGTGGTCCGCGAGCAGCTCCTGGGCGGCGCGGTTGCCGATGCCGCCGCGCCCGAGCGCGAGGTGGATGTCGATGTGGCGCAGCGAGTTGAAGCGCTCGCGCGTCAGCCGGCGGCCGGCGCACGGGTGGTCGCGGCGGACGAGGAACGCGCTCTCCTGCGCGAAGAGGTCCGCGGCGTGGTGGCCGGGGGGGAGCGGGTACGCGGGCGAGAGCGCCGCGTCGACCTCGCCGCCGCCGAGCCCGCCGGACGCCTCGAGGTGGTCGACGCTCACGACGCGGAGGGCCGCGCGCGGCATCTCCGCCGCGAACGCCCGCGCGATCGCCGGCAGGCTGCAGATCTGGTCGACGTCCGAGCAAGCGAGCGTGAACGCGCGCGTCGTCGCCTTCGGGTCGAAGGAGCGCTCTCCCTCGAGCGCCCCCGCGATCTCCCCGAACGCCGCCCGCAGCCGCGGCGCGAGCTCCAGGGCGCGGGGCGTCGGCACGAGGCCGCGCCCGCTGCGCACGACGAGCGGGTCGCCGAAGTGGGCGCGCAGCCGCGCGAGCGAGTTGCTCACCGCCGACGGCGTGACGCGGAGCCGCCGCGCCGCCCGCGCCGCGCTCCGCTCCTCGAGCACCGTGTGCAGGACGAGCAGCAGGTTGAGGTCGATCGCGGATAAGTTCACCGGCAGTGACGATTATCATCACGGATCATCACTGGCAATGAGCGCCAGTCCCACCCATGCTGGCCGGACATCGAGAGGAGGTTTCGGGATGAAACAGCGGGGTGTGCGGCGCGCGATCCTCATCGGCGGGGGTATCGCGGGCCCGGTGCTCGGGATGTTCCTGCGGCGGCTCGGCGTCGAGGTGACGATCTACGAGGCGCGCGAGGCGCTTGTGGAGAGCGAGGGCGCGTTCCTCGGCGTCGCGCCGAACGGGATGAACGTGCTCGTCGAGCTGGGCATCGCGGGCGCGGTGCAGGCGCGGGGCGCGCCCTGCGAGGGGCTCCGGTTCGAGAACGCGCGCGGCCGGCGCATCGGCGAGATCGACCAGCGCGAGGCGGCGCGGCGGTTCGGGGCGGGGCTCGTGATGATCCGGCGCGGCGCGCTGCAGGCCGCGCTCGCGGAGGAGGCGGTCCGGCACGGCGTCGAGATCCGCTACGGCATGCGGCTCGCCGACATCGACCGGTCGGATCCGCGCGAGGTCGTGGCGCGCTTCGGCGAGGGCGGCAAAGGGGGCGAGGCGCGCGGGGACGTGCTCATCGGGTGCGACGGGTTCCGCTCGCAGACGCGGGCGCGCGCGCTGCCCGACGCGCCGGCGCCGGGGTACACGGGGCTCATCGACTTCGGCGGGTTCGCGCGCTGCCCTTCGGCGCCGCTCTCGCCCGGCTGGAACGTGATGGTGTTCGGCCGGCGCGCGTTCTTCGGCGCGTTCGCGGCGCCGGACGGCGAGGTCTGGTGGTTCCACAACAGCGGGGAGCCCGAGGCGGGCGGCGCCCTCGCGCCGGGGTCGCTCCGCGAGCGCATCCTGGCGTCGCACGAGGGCGATCCGGGCTGGATCGCCGACGTGGTGCGCGCGACGCCGGAGGTGCTCGGGCCGTGGCGGCTCCACGATATCCTCACGATGCCGCGCTGGCACGCTGGCCGGGTGTGCCTCATCGGCGACGCGGCGCACGCGGCGACCCCGCACGCCGGTCAGGGCGCGTCGCTGGCCATGGAAGACGGGATGCTCCTCGCGAGGTGCCTCCGCGACGCGGCCGAGCCGGAGCAGGCGTTCGCGGCCTTCGAGCGCCTGCGGCGGCCGCGCGTCGAGGCGATCGTCCGGCAGGCGCGGCGGAACGGCAGCCGCAAGGCCGTCGCCGGCCCGGTGGCGGAGTGGTTCCGCGACCGGGCGCTGCCGCTGTTCCTGCGGATCGGCGCGACGGCGCAGGAGCGCGCGTACGCGTACCGGATCGACTGGGAGGCGCGGGTGGGGTAGCGGGTGGAGGGGGGACTCGTCGCCGAGCTACCGCCCATCTCCCGTCCGCGTGGACGGCGCGCCGCCTTCGGTGCGCCTCGGCGGCGCGCTTTACGGGAACCGGCCTCGCACCGCTTCTTCCCGTCGAATCTCGACGACGAGAGGCCGGTTCATCCGGAGCAGCTCGACCGTGGCGCGGCCTGTGGCTGTCTTGCCGGCGATCAGGAGCTCGCCCGTGACCGGCCGCGGGGCGGACCTAGGCCGGCGGGGTGCGCATCGATGGTGGCCCGGGTGGTTTCGAGGAGCGGACCGTGTCGCTCACCGATCTCGCCTGGGTGATCGTCGCGCGCGATGATGTGAAGAAGAACGGAGGCCTGCTGGACGAGCAACGGGTCAACCGGTTGCGCTACCTCGAAGGGACGCCGAGGGCGGCGACCCGGTGGATCGATACCGGGTGGGCGCTCGTGCTCGCGGCGGAGGCCGACGCGACAGGAGCGGCGTAGTGGGGGGTGAGCGGCCCGGTCGCGCTGTCATTCTGGACAGGGCGTTCCAGAATCGCACGCACCGAGATCCGCTGCGAGGAGGCCCCTGTCGGCGAGCGGTGCCAGTCCCCGGGCTCGCGACTTCGGACCTCAGCTCCTCTTGCGTGCGGGCGGCGGGATCAAGAATCCGCAGCTCCGCCCGAACCAGCGCAGCACGTCGAGCGATGAAAGGATGCCCACGAGCTTGCCGTCGTCCGATGTCACGGCCAGGCGGTGCACGCCCTCGTAGGCCATGAGCGACGCGGCCTGCCGGATGCTCGCGCGCTCGTGCAGCTCCAGCACCACGGGCGTCATGATGTCGCGCGCGGTGGTCTTGATGGGCTCGTACACGTGGAAGCCCTGCCCGATGTCCAGCGGCGCGATCTCGTCCGGCTGCAAGGTCACCCGCTGCGACTCCTCCGTGTCCCCGCGCTCCTGCATTGCCCGCAGGACGTCGGCGCGCGACACCATCCCGACCGGCCTGCCCTCCGCGTCCACGACCGGCACGCCGCTGATCTCGTGGCCAACGAGCAAGGCCGCGACCGCGTCGACCGTGACATCCGGCCGGACGCAGAGCACGTCCCTCGTCATGATGTCGGCGAGCGGCGTCTCCGGATCCAGCGGCCCGCCCACGCCGCGCAGCGGATCCGTGCGCTCCTCGACCGGGGTCGCCGGGCCGGCATGGCAGACGACCGACGTCGTGCGCGCGGTCGCGTCGAAGTGCAACGCGTGGAAGCGGCGGCACGACTCGCACTCAGCGACCGTCGTCGAACGCTCCTGCAAGGGACAGTAGACCGTCGCCGCGACCGACTCCTCCCCGTCCTCTCCCACGACGCGCGCGCTGCGGATCAGGTGGTGCGCGATCGCGATGTGGTGCTCTCCGTTGGTCGGCTCAGGGCTCGTCATCGTCTTCTCTCCGCTTCGCCCGGCGTCCTTCGCTCGAGGCGCACACGAGATGAGCACCGGGCGTGCCACGCCCTCGAACCCCGGGGCGCCGTGGCCCTGGCCGCGCCACGTCTCCGCCCCCGCGCGCCGTTTGCGCGCCGGCGAACGGGATGCGGCTGGCCCGCCCCCGCTGGCCCGCCCCGCGCCGGGAGCTCGCTGTCCGCCCCTGCGAGAGGAGTCCGCCTCTCGAGCGCCGGACCGCATGGCATGCGGCGTGCGAGAGCCTGCTGGGCAGCGCGGGTTTGCCGCGGTCATGGCCTTGCAACGAGGCTGAGGAGGCTCTTGTCATGTCGAGCGCGAGCGCAGCGAGTCGGTTTGTCATCGTCGTCGGAATCGACTTCTCCCAGGCGAGCAACCGTGCGCTCGACCAGGCGCTCGAGTCCGCTTGTTGCCGCGAGAACGCGGAGGTGCACGGGGTCTATGTGGAGCCCGAGAGCTGGGTCGGCCTGGGGCCATCGCGGGCGCCCGCGGCGGCCACCAAGCCCGATGTCGCGCTCCAGCAGCTTCAGCAGCGCGCGAGCGAGCGCGTGCGCTCCATGGGCGGCAAGCTCGACGGCAGGCGGCTGAAGCGCGTCGTCGTCCATTTCCGCCGCGGCGCCGCCGCCGAGAGCATCGCCCAGCTCGCCGCCGACCTCGAGGCCGACCTCGTGGTCGTCGGCTCGCACGGCCATCACGGGATCGAGCGGCTGCTGCTCGGCTCGGTCGCCGAGCGCGTCACGCGGCTCGCCCGCTGCCCCGTGTGGATCGTCCGGCCCAAGGATCACGCGACGGCCGGCCGGGTCCCCGAGATCGAGCCGCCCTGCCCGGAGTGCGTGAAGCACCGGCAAGAAACCGGCGGCGCAGCTCTCTGGTGCGCGCGCCACTCGGAGCACCACGTGCGACCGCACCGCTACTCGTATGCTACCAACGGGGTCTGCGCGGCGTCGACCGCGGTCTACCAGACGACGCCCGAAGGGATGTGACCCCGAGGCGAGCTCGACGGGGCTGCCAGCGCCCGAGCGGGTGATCCCGAGACGAGCTCGCAGGGCCGAGCGTCCGCCAGGCGATCCCACGCAGAGACGGTGAAGCGCCGGGCAGCTGCTCCGGACGGCGCGCGTCGGTCGATCGTCGCCGCCTCCGCGCCCTCGTTCGTCGACGATCTCCCGACGGATGACCGCGATCTCGGCCGCTCGCCGCCGTGTTGACGTGGCGGGGCGCGCGGGGGATATACCGTGCCATGAAGCGGTCTTGCATCGCCATGTTGGCCGGCGTGATGTCCCTCTCCGCGTCCGCCATGGCGCAGCCGGTGAAGGTGTTCGTCCTCGCGGGCCAGTCGAACATGGTCGGCTTCGGCGTGGGCCGCGATCTCCCGCCCGAGCTCCGGAGCCAGCCGGACATCTGGTACGACCACTACAACGCCGACGCGCGCGAGGGAGGGCCCTATGCCTCGGCGACGAGCACCGACTGGGGGCCGCTCGAGCCGAAGGGCGACGCGCGCCGCTACGGGCCCGAGATCACGTTCGGCCGCGCGATGGAAGCGGCGTTTCCGGAGCACCGGATCGCGATCGTGAAGGTGGCGCAGGGGGGCACGAACCTCGTCGACCACTGGGGGCGCGGGCTCCCGCCCGATCCCGAGGTGCTCTACAAGTCGCAGCTCTACCACACGCTCCTCGGCAGCCTGGACTCCGCCACGTACACCGGCGATCGCGCCCTGCGCTATCCCGACGAGGTGACGCGGCTCGACGGCGCCCTGGCGCGGCTCGAGTCGGAGGGGCACGACGTCGAGATCGCAGCGCTCGTCTGGATGCAGGGCGAGAACGAGGCGGGGTGGTCGGCTGCCTTCCACTACGGCGACTTGCTGCGCAGCTTCATCGCGGCGGTGCGCGAGGACCTCCGCGTCCCCGATCTGCCGGTCGTGCTCGGCCGGATCAGCGACAACCTCTACCCCGCGAACGGCGGGCCGATCGCCGTCGGCCGGGAGGCGAACATCGACGCCGTGCGCGCGGCGCAGGTGGCCGTGGCCGAGGAGGACCCCCGGGTCGCGTGGGTCGACACGGACGACTTCACCCCGCGGGCGCCCGACGACGCGTACCATTTCGATTCCGCCGCATACCAGGTCCTCGGCCAGCGCTTCGCCGACGCCTACATCGCGCTGGCCAGCGGGGAGAGCACGTCGAGCGCGTCGACGGCGAGCGGCACAGGGAGCACGGGGGCCGGGGGAGGCGGGGCCGGAGCCAGCGCGAGCGCTGGAAGCGCGTCGTCGACGAGCGGCGCCGGGAGCGCGCCGTCGACGAGCGGCGCCGGCGGAAGCGCGAGCGCTGGCGGCGCATCGACGGGCAGCGCCGGAGGCGGGTCCAGCGCGAGCGGGGCGGCGCCTGCGGGCGCGGGCGGGACCAGTGGCTGCGGCTGCCGGGTGGCCGGAAGCTCGGGCCCTGGGCCGGGGGCGGCAGCGCTCGCGCTGGTCACGCTGCTGGGGCTGCGCCGCGG
This sequence comes from Sorangium sp. So ce321, assembly GCF_051530195.1. NCBI lineage: Bacteria > Pseudomonadati > Myxococcota > Polyangiales > Polyangiaceae > Sorangium > Sorangium sp. So ce321. The sequence continues at coordinate 5,497,419 of NZ_CP150329.1, forward strand.
CCGCCAGCGCGGGCGCGCGCGCGGCGTGCGCTCGAGTTGAGCCAGCGGCGCTTCGGCGCGGGCGGCGTGCGCTCGAGTTGAGCCAGCGGCGCTTCGGCGCGCGCGGCGTGCGGTCGAGCTGAGCCAGCGGCGCTTCAGCGCGGGCGCGCGCGGTGTGCTCTTGAGTTGAGCCAGCGGCGCTTCAGCGCGCGTGGGGCCGCGGCGTGCGCTGGAGCATATCTGCCAGCTCACCGCCGCGGCCCACCGTCGCCGTCGCTGCCCGTGCCCTCCTGTGTCGCCTCAACCGGGCGATGCGGAGGCGTATCGCTTCAGGGGGACGCGGGCTCTTCGCAGTAGCCCGTCGGCTCGTTGCACTGCCCGTGTCCACGCACTGAGCGTCGCTGGTTCAGATCGGCTGGCAGAGGCTTCCCGAGCATTCATAACCGCTGCGGCACTCGTCCGACGCGCTGCAAAGGGCGGCGCAGATACCTATGTCCTCATCCGGGAGCAAAGCGCAGACGCCGCCGCCCGCGCAGTCGGCGTCCGCCTCGCAGAAGCCCGAGCAGTAGCCGCCAGGCCAGTCGTATTCGGCCTCGCTGATGCAGAAGAGATCGACGCACTCGGAGTCGTCCGTGCACGCGCTGCCGTCGGTGCCTCCGTCCATCGGCGCGCCGCAGTAACCCCGAGCATCGCAGACGGCGCCCTCCACCGTGCACTGCGCATCCTCGGTGCAGCTCGGCCAGCACATGCCATCATCCCAGCACATGTAGCCGTCGCGGCAGTCGCTGTCCGCCGTGCAGCCGGTCAAGCAGAGGTCGGTGAGGGGATCGCAGACACCGCCGTTGCAGTCGCTGTCCGACGCGCACTCGGCCGTGCAGAAGCCGCCAGGCCAGCCGTCGTAGAGCTCGGTGACGCAGAGTTCGCCGGCGCACTCGCCGTCCGCCGTGCAGGCGGCGCCGTCCGGGCTCGGCGCCGGCGGCGTGCCGCAGCTGCCCGAGGCCACGTCGCACACGCCCAGCGCCGGGCACTGGTCGTCGCTGGTGCAGCGCGGCTGGCAGAGCTCTCCGGTGCACGCATAGCCGTCACGGCAATCGTCCGACGTCGCGCACAGGTCGGCGCAGAGGAGGATTCCATCCGCCGACGCGCAGACGCCACCGCTACAGTCGCTGTCCGACGCGCAGCCGCCCGTACAGTAGCCGCCGGGCCAGCCGTAGTCGACCTCGTCGATACAGATGCCGCTCGCGCACGTGGCGTCGTCCGTGCATGCCGCGCCGTCGTCCCCGGGCTCGCCGCCGCCGGTGCCCGTGGTGGCGGAGGTGGTGGTGGCCGTGGAGGTGACGCTGCCGCCGCCGTCGCCGCCGGTGCCCGTGGTGGCGGAGGTGGTGGTGGCCGTGGAGGTGACGCTGCCGCCGCCGTCGCCGCCGGTGCCCGTGGTGGCGGAGGTGGTGGTGGCCGTGGAGGTGACGCTGCCGCCGCCGTCGCCGCCAGTGCCCGTGGTGGCGGAGGTGGTGGTGGCCGTGGAGGTGACGCTGCCGCCGCCGTCGCCGCCGGTGCCCGTGGTGGCGGAGGTGGTGGTGGCCGTGGAGGTGACGCTGCCGCCGCCGTCGCCGCCAGTGCCCGTGGTGGTCGTGGTGCCGCCGCCGTCGCCGCCAGTGCCCGTGGTGGTCGTGGTGCCGCCGCCGTCGCCGCCAGTGCCCGTGGTGGTCGTGGTGCCGCCGCCCGCACCGCCGTCGCCGCCGCCGGTGGTGCCGCCGCCGTCGCCGCCAGTGCCCGTGGTGGTCGTGGTGCCGCCGCCCGCACCGCCGTCGCCGCCGCCGGTGGTGCCGCCGCCGTCGCCGCCGGTACCCGTCGTGCTGCTCGTCGTGGTGCCGCCGCCCGCGCCACCCAGGCCCCCGCCGCCCCCGGTCCCGGAGGGCGTCGTCGAGTCGTCATCGCCGCACGCTGCGGTCGTCATCAAACCGAGCACAAAAAGGCACACCAAAGATCGCTTCTTCATCCGCAGCTCTCCAGCAGATAAGGGTCCAGTGACGCGGCGCCGGTTCTCGGAGGTGTACGGCCCCGCCTCGTGATCCGCGCCCGCATCCTCTGCCGGAACGGCACGGAAGCCAATGCCTCATTGCGCAGTCTCGGCTCTTTCATGCGGGGAGCCCCCGGCTAACCGCACCCGAACTTCCCCGCGATCGCCCTCTCTCCCGGTCGAGAACGAAAACAGCAGCTTTCCGACGGCCGTCTGCACAACTGCCGCGTTCGTCTTGGTTGTCGCGCTCGATCCGTAATAACGGATGACCCATTGCGGGTGGCAACGTCTTTTTCTCCGCCCGTCTCGCGAGGCCTGTGCGCGCGGCGCCCGCTGCAGCCTGGTACCTCATCGCCCCGGTCATCCCTGGTCCCTGGCTGCACGGGAGGTCTGTCGAGCTGCCCGGCCGAGGAGCTGCTGTCGGTCGCGCAGCGCGGGCTGGCCCATGCGTCACCCCAGCTGCCCTCACCCCTGCAGCTCATTCTGGACAGTTCATTCCAGAATGAGCGGTCCAGAGCGCGCCGCAGGAGCGATGGGACGCGAGCCCGGCAGGGGCCCCCGCGCCGCGCGATGAGCATGAGCTCTCTGGCTCGGTGACTCGGCGAGACCTCATGTGCGCCCAGGGACGAACTTGCGTGACCAGGTATCAGAGCGCGCCGCGCGCATCGCCCATCGCGGCACCGTCGCTGGCTGGAGCTGCGCTGTATACCCCCTTGCGCGTACCTGTCCCGACCTGGTGCAACCGTGAACTCCGCAGCTGCGGGACCGAGCGCCACTTCGATGATTGACCGGCCGCTTCGCAGGCTGGTATAGGTAGCCGTTTCTCTTCTAACCGAAATTTACAGTTACATTCGAAGCGAGATGAGGTCGAGCGCGGTGTGCGCCGGAGAAGGGTACCTGGAGCCTCCAGCGCCAGCGTGTCGTTTTCCCTCGCCGGCCTTGCGGCGGCCCCCGGCGCCTCGGCGCGATGACCTTTCGCTCAGCCAGAGGATGAGGAGACCACGATGCGTGTCAGACACGTGATGACCACAGCAGCTCTCGCCGGTTTGTTTGCGGCCTGTGCCAGCTCGGAGGGCGGCGAGAGCGGGAAGCCGGTGTATGCGACGGTCTGCGAGGCGCGCTGTGCCTGCGAGGACTGCTCCGGGGCCCAAGGTGGCCTGTGCGAGGCCGAGCAGGGCGCGCTCGCGCAGCAGGCAGAGGAGCGCTGCCAGGCCGAGCACGCGGCCTACATCGATTGCGTCCGCCTGGAGGGCCGGTGCGTGGACGGCCATCACGCGGCGGAGGGGTGCGAGGTGGTGGCGGCGGCGCTCCTCGGCTGCCTCGAGCCGAGCGAGCAAGATCGCTGCTCCAGCGAGGGCGACGGCATCTGTGACGAGCCCCGGGGCACCGGCAGGTGCCCGGACGGGACCGACCCCGCCGACTGCCGCTCTTTCTGCCCGTCCACAGGCAACGGCGTGTGCGACGAGCCCGGGTACACCGGCCTCTGTCCGGCGGGCACCGACATCGAGGACTGCGAGCCCCCGTCGTGCGACCAGGTGGGGGACGGGACCTGCGACGAGCCCGAGGGCACCGGCCTGTGCGCGGAGGGGACAGACGTCGCGGACTGCGCGGTGCCCACCTGCGACAGCACGAACAACGGCGAGTGCGACGAGCCTGAGGGCACGAAGCGGTGCGCGGAGGGGACAGACGTCGAGGACTGCGCGGTCGCGCCCTGCGCCAGCAAGAACGACGGCGAGTGTGACGAGCCCGAGGGCACCGGGCTCTGCGAAGAGGGCACCGACGTCAACGACTGCAAGGACTTCGGGACCTGCGACAGTCTCCGCATCTGCGGCAGCGGGACGAGCGGGTGCGTCGCGTGCGCGAACGAGGGGAGTTGCGCCGACGAGCTCGAGGCGTGCACCAGCAACTTCGAGTGCATCTACTTCAGGCAGTGCGCCGTGACCTGCGCGGACTCGGCCTGCACCGACAAGTGCATAGCGGACCATCCGGACGGAGCGTCCCTGTACCACCGTTACGATGCGTGCGTGTACTGCGACGAGTGCCGCTATTCGTGCAGGCCAGGCGGCGTGTTCGCGTGCTGAACCGCGGTATGCACCCGCGCTGCGCCCCCCGGGCGGCGCGGGCGCGCGCCCGGCCGCTTCCTCGGCGGGCGAGGAGCCCGTCGCGCCGCGCGTTCTGGTAGCATCGCCCCGCTTGCCGGAGCTCCCTCTCTCCTCGGCCGATCTCCACGCCGTCCTCGCGCCGCTCGACAGCGCCCGTCCGTTGCCCGCGCGCGCCTACTGGGACGAGGATGTCTTCGCCTTCGACCAGGCCGAGATCTTCGGGCGCTCCTGGCTCTGCGTCGGGCGGGAGGACGAGCTCTCCCGCCCCGGGGAGTGGCTGCTCGCGCCGCTCACGCCGGCGGGGGTCCTCGTGGTCCGCGGCGCCGATCTGGAGCTCCGCGCGTTCCACAACGTCTGCCGCCACCGGGCGGCGACGCTCGTCGACGGCGCGTGCGGCCGGCTCGATCACCTGGAGTGCCCGTACCACGGCTGGACCTACGAGCTCTCCGGCGCCCTGCGCGCGGCGCCCCACGCGCCGCCCGGCTTCGACCGCGGCGCGCACGGGCTCCTCCGCGCGCGGGCGGGCGCCCTGTTCGGCTTCCTCTTCGTGACGCTCGATCCCGGGGCGCCGGCGCTGGAGAGCGCGCTCGGCGGCGCGCCGCCGTGGCTCTCGCGCCCGGAGCTGCGCTCGCTGCGGCGGGGCAGGCGGGTGGAGTACGAGGTCGCCGCGAACTGGAAGCTCTGCGTCGAGAACTTCCAGGAGTCGCACCACTTTCCGCGCGTGCACCCCGGGCTGGAGCGGCTCACCCCGTGCGACGACGCTGTCTCGTGGGACATGGGCGGTACGGGCGGCAAGGGCGGCGCAGGCGGCCCGTGGCTCGGCGGGATCATGGAGCTCGCGCCCGGCGCCGAGACGGTCTCGACCAGCGCGGCGCGCCGCGCGCGGCCGCTGGTCGTCCCCGAGGCGGAGCGGCGGCGCGTGCGCGACGCGATGCTGTTTCCTGGCCTGCTCACGAGCCTTCAGCCCGACTACCTGCTCACCTACCGGCTCACGCCGCGCGCGCCCGACCGGACGCTCGTCGTCGCGGACACCTACTTCCACCCGGCGGCGTTCGTCCCGGGCTTCGCTCCGGACGACGTCTTCGCCTTCTGGGACGCCGTGAACCGGGAAGACCGCGCGATCTGCGAGCGCCAGCAGCGCGGGATCCGCGCCCCGGGGTACGCCCCGTCGGCGTACGCCATGGTGGAGGACGGCGTCCACGCCTTCGACGGGATGGTCGCGCGCAGGTACCTCTCGGCCCTCGGCGCGAGGACGGCATGAGCAAGCTCTGCGGCCTCTGGGGTCGCCCCTACGTCGACCTCTCGCCGCTGATCGACACGTCCTGCTTCGCGGAGCTCGATCGCGAGATCGTGCTCGGGCTCTGCCGCGTCGAGCCCTCGTACACCGGCGGCAGCCTGAAATGGATGGGCGTCGTCGCCCCGTGGGTGCACGAGGACCCGTACGTCGATTACGGGCAGGCGATCGGCGGCTTCTCGCGCGAGGAGTTCCGCGACTTCGTCGCGCTCGGCGAGGACCCGGCCGCGTTCGACCTGGATCGGCGCCGCGAGTACACGTTCGGAGACGAGACCGAACACCCGCTGACGCGGGCGCAGATGCTCTACCTGAAGTACCGCTACGGCGTCTATTTCCCCTGGAAGGTCTGCTATCACCTCCTCGAGAACGACCGGTGGGAAGACAAGCACTCGGGCGCCGGCAAGGACTTCTCGGAGGAGGCGAGGGCGGCGTTCCCCCGCACCGTAGAGTTCATCCGGAGCCTGCCGTTCGTCGAGATCGGCCGGTGCGTGATCTTCGGCCTTGAGGCGAACGATCACGCGCCCGCGCACCGCGACACCGAGCCGGGGAGCGCGCTCGGGGCGGCGCAGTCGATCTCCTTCGATCCGCGCGGCAACAAGCGATTCTACGTCTGCGACAGGGAGGGGGAGGAGCGCACGGTCGTGCGCGCGCCCATCTACTGGTTCAACGACATGGATTACCACGGCGTGGAGGCGGACCCGTTCTTCCGGTACTCGATCCGCGTCGACGGCGTGTTCAAGCCGGAGTTCGTGAAGCGACTCCAGCGGCTCCACCGGCGCTAGGCGCGGGTCGGCGCGTGGTCGACCGTCGCGCGGCGCGGACCGGCCGCATGAGCCGCCGCGGCGCTGATGTCGCGCCGCGTCAGTCCGGAGCATGCAAGTAGGGGAGCACCCGACGGACACCATGTGTTCTGCGCGACATCTGGCAGCGTGATTGTTGGCGAACGCCCATCGGACACGTGCGCTCGGCGGCGGCGCCTTCGCACATGGGAGCTCGTTTCGCCTTGATATCGCGTGTTCGCCGCGCGTGTGCCTCGCTGAAATAACGCGCGTGTGCCCAATGATATCGGGACAAACCCTCTAGCTGACGCGCTCGATCGGGCGTTATCATGAAAGGTCTCGTCCTTTCGCCGCCAGCAGCTCTGGCGAGGAGGCCATCCATGAGAACGACGTCATTCCTCGTGTCTTCCGTGGCGGTCCTGGCATGCCTCGGCGCGCCGGACGTCGCTCACGCCTTCGTCCCTCAGCCGTCGAGCGGCGTGTGGCCGCGCAGCCTCGAGCGCGCGGCGCCGGAGTCGGTGAACATGAGCACCGCCGCGCTCCGCGGCGCGACCCTGGCGCTGGAGGACGCGATCGCGGACGGCGACATCGACGGCGCCGTCCTCCTCGTCGCGCGCCACGGGCGGGTCGTGCTCCACGAGGCGCGAGGCGAGAGGGACGGGCTCAACGAGCGCTGGCCGGAGATGCCGTCGCCGCCCATGCCGCGCGACGCGATCTTCGACCTCGAGTCGATGACGAAGCCGTTCACCGTCTTCCTGGCGATGAGGATGCAGGAGTCCGGGCGATTCCCCGGCTTCCACATCGACAACCCCGTCGTGGAGCACTTCCCCGAGTTCGCCGACGCGTCGAGCCCGGAGAAGAGCCTCGTGACCCTCAGGGACCTGATGCGTTACGCGTCGGGCGAGGACATCGACGCCGGTGGCATCATGGGCGCCGACGACCGCTGGCACACGATGCTCACGGCCCCGTTGCTCTACACGCCGGCCCAGAAGGTCCTCTACAGCGATCTCGGGTTCCGCATCCTCGGCCATGCCCTCGAGAAGGTCGGCGGCAGGTCGCTGCAGAGCCTGATGAAGGAGCACATCTTCGATCCGCTCGACATGTCGAGCACGTCCTACAGGCCGAAGGTCCACATGGCGGCGAAGTGCGACCGCTTCGTCGGCACGGCCTGGTCGAGCGCGCGGGGGCGCTACCTGCGGGGCGAGGTCCAGGACGAGACCGACTATGACATCGAGCAGAACACGGGGAACGGCCAGCACAACCACCTCACCGGGTGCGACGGGCTGTTCTCGACCGCGGAGGACCTGGCGAAGTTCGCGCAGGTGCTCCTGAACCGGGGCGTTCACGTCCGGGGCCTGGACGTGCTCTGCAACCCCATCCTCTCCCTCTGTCCGGGGGAACGGGTGATGTCGCGGTACGCGGTGAGGAGCATGACGACCCTGCAGACCGGCGATCTGGGGCTCCCGACGCCGGCCGCGACGTTCGCGCAGAACCTGTTCTATTCGGGCAAGGGGTACGGGTGGGAGATGTACGACCCCGGCGCGTGGCCCGGCGGCGATCACACGTCGACGGTCGCCTACAGCAAGACCGGCGGCGCCGGGACGCTCCTGGTCATCGACCCCGATCCGGCGCGAGATCTCATGATCATCCTGCTCACGAACCATGGGCTCCCGGGGTACGATCAGCTGGGGGTCGACGAGAACCAGATGTGCTACTGGCACGACTTCGACGCGATGATCGAGGACATCCGCGCGGAGGAGGTCAGCGATGCGGTCAATCTGTCCTTGATGGATGTGCCGTAGGGCTCCTGAGGCATCCCCTCGAATTCGTCAGAAAATTCACGAAGAGGCGGGGAGACGGGGAGGGAAGCTGTCAAGATGCTCCCTGTCTCCCCGCGCGAAGGGCGCCGGAGGCCTTCAGTACGGGGTCGCGCAGATCCCGTGGCCGCAGGCGGCTCCATGGGATCTTCGTAGTCGATGCCGCCGGGCGCATGACCGTCGGCGATCGCGGCGTGGGCCGCCGTATCCCAGAGGATCCAGCGGTCGTAGTCCCAGCTCAGGATGCGATCCCCGGAGACGAAGAGCCGGCGCACCTGGGCGAGGTGTCCCAGATCGAGGAACGCTTCCGGCGTATCGAGGAGGTTGCCGGACGTGCCGCAGGCAGAGCGGAATTCAAGGCCGCTGGAGCCACCTGCGCCGCCACCTGCGCCACCGGCGTCCCCGTCCCCTGCGCCGCCGGAGCCGCCGGGATCACCGCCGCTGCCGCCGCTCCCAGCGGCGGCGCCGGAGCCGCTGGGGTCACCGCCGCTGCCGCCGCTCCCACCGGAGCCGCTGGGGTCACCGCCGCTGCCGCCGCTCCCACCGGCGGCGCCGGAGCCGCTGGGGTCACCGCTGCTGCCGCCGGTATCTCCAGGACCGGATGTGCCTCCGGTCGAGGCGCCTGGCCCGGAGCCGGAGCAGGCGACCAGCAAGAGGAGACACGAGATGTTGAGTGACATCGTTCGCATGCCCACCTCGGGTGCGTGTCCCCCGGCGGTTCATTCAGCATCACGAAGGTGACGGGCTCATTTCCTCTCCACGGCACCTGGGCCACGGCCACGGAAGCCCGGCCATGCGCCCCCGCCGCGCCGCCGGTGTGCCCAGGCGCGGCGCAGCGAGCGCGACCGTGCCGCGCGGATAAACGTCGCGACCGGCCGCATCGCGCTTGCCGCCGCATCGAGCTTGCCGTCGTATGGATCTGCCCTCAAAGGAAGGTGCCCTGCCCCGAGAACGCGCCCCGATGAGCCACGACGCCCGCCTCACCCCCCCCGAATTCAGGACGCACCCGGAGAGATCCAGCGCCGAGGCGGAGCTCGCCCTGCGCGCGAGCGAGGAACGCCTCGCCTCCTTCTACGCCGGCTGCCCCGTCGCGCTCTTCACGACGACGCCCGAGGGGCGATTCATCGACGCGAACCGCGCTTTCGCGCGCCTCCTCGGCTACGCGGACCAGACGCAGTTCCTCGACATGCCCGTCCCGAGCTTCTACGTCGACCCGGCCAGGCGGCACGAGATCATGGGCATCCTCGACCGCGAGGGCTCCATCCACGGCCACGAGGTCGAGTTCGTGCGCCTCGACGGCGTGCGCATCTGGGTCAGCATCACCGCGCGCGCCCTCCGCGACGCGACCGGGCGCGTCGTGCGCTACGACGGCGCGCTGGAGGACGTGACGCCGCGCCGCAAGGCGCAGGACCTGCTGCGCCTCAGCGACCAGCGTTTCCACCTCCTCGCCAAGGCCACGAACGACACCCTCTGGGACTGGGACTTCGGCTCCGGCGCGATCTGGTGGAACGAGAACTTCGAGCGCATGTTCGGCTACGCGCGCTACGAGATCGAGCCGGGCGTCGAGAGCTGGACGAACCGCATCCACCCGGACGACCGCGATCGCGTCTTGCGCGCCATCCACGACGTCATCGACGGCGACGCGACAGGGTGGAGCGACGAGTACCGCTTCCGCCGCGCCGACGGCGAGTACGCGTACATCTACGACCGCGGCCTCGTCCTGCGCGACGCGACCGGGAAGGCCGTGCGCATGCTCGGCTCGATGATGGACGCCACCGAGCAGCGCCGGCAGCAGATCCTGCTCGCCTGGCAGCGCAAGGTGCTCGAGAAGATCGTCCTCGACGAGGGCATCGAGGACACGCTCGACACCCTGTGCCGCGACGCCGAGGAGCACTCGGCCGGCCGCCGCTTCAGCGTCCTGCTCGCGAGCGACGACGGTCGCCGCCTGCTCCACGGCGCGGCGCCGAGCATGCCGGAGTCGTACAACAAGGCGGTGCACGGGATCCTCGTCGGCCCGCGCGCGGGCTCGTGCGGCACCGCCGCCCACCGCCGCGCGCCGGTCGTCGTGGAGGACATCGCGACCGACCCGCTCTGGGAGGACTTCCGCCACCTGGCCCTGCCGCTCGGGCTGCGCGCCTGCTGGTCCACGCCCATCGTCTCCTCGAAGGGCGAGGTGCTGGGCACCTGGGCCGTGTACAGGTCGACCCCCGGCGCCCCGACCCCCGCCGACGAGGAGGTGGTCCGCGTCGCGACGCGCCTCGCCGCCATCGCCATCGAGCGCGCCCGCGCGGAGCGCGCGCTGCGCGAGAGCCGCGAGCAGCTCGCGAAGGCGCAGGAGGTCGCCCACCTGGGCAGCTGGTCGTGGGACATCGTCAACGGCAAGCTCGACTGGTCGGAGGAGCAGCACCGCATCCACGGCGTGCCTATCGAGGACGGCGGCGTTCGCCCCGACGTCGCGATGGCGTGCGTCCACCCGGAGGACAGGCAGCGCACCGCCGCGGAGATCGAGGCGATCCTCTGGCAGAGGCCCTCGGGCGAGGTGACGTACCGCATCGTCCGGCCCGACGGCGCGACGCGCTGGATCCAGGCGCGCGTCGAGGTCGCCCGCGCGCCCGACGGCGCTCCGGCGCGCGTGCTCGGCACCTGCCATGACATCACCGAGCAGCGCCAGGCGCAGCGCGCGCTCCAGGAGAAGGAGGAGCGCCTCCGCGCGGCGCTCGACGCCTCGGCGACCGGTACGTTCCGCTGGGATCCGGCCACGAACGGCCTCGACTGGGACGAGAACCTCGATCGGCTCTTCGGCCTGCCGGCAGGCAAGACCGCGCGCCACATCGACCAGTTCACGAGCCTCGTCCACCCCGAGGACCGGGAGCGCGTCCTCGCCGCGCTGAACCGCTGCGTGAACGAGGGCGCCGACTTCGATCTCGAGTTCCGCGTGGTGTGGCCCGACGGCAGCGTCCACTGGCTCCTCGATCGCGGCCGCATGCTCCGCGACGTCGAGGGCAGGCCGCTCACGATGACCGGCGCGTGCACCGACGTGACGGTGCGGATGACCGCGGAGGTCGCGCTCCGCCAGCGCGCCGACGAGCTGGCGAGGCTGACGGAGGCGCTGCAGCGGATGAACCGCGAGCTCGACCAGTTCGCCTACATCACGTCGCACGATCTCAAGGCGCCGCTGCGCGGCATCGCGAACCTCTCGCAGTGGATCGAGGACGACGCGCGCGAGCACCTCAGCGACGAGTCGAAGCGGAACCTGGAGCTCCTGCGCAACCGGGTGCAGCGCATGGACTCGCTCATCGACGCCATCCTCGAGTACTCGCGCGTGGGGCGCATGCGGGTGCCCACGGAGGTCGTCGCGGTGGGGCCGCTCATCGAGGAGGTCGTGGATCTCCTGTCGCCGCCGGAGGGCTTCCGCGTCGAGGTCGCCGGCCCGCTGCCCAGCGTCGTGGCCGAGCGCACGCTGCTCCAGCAGGTCTTCATGAACCTCGTCGGTAACGCCATCAAGCACCACCACGACAAGGCCCGTGGCCGCGTCGTCGTCTCCGCCGCGGACGCGGGCGCGCACTGGCGGTTCACGGTGGCGGACGACGGCCCTGGCATCGCGCCGCGCTTCCACGACAAGGTGTTCGTCATCTTCCAGACCCTGCAGGCGCGCGAGAAGTCGGGGGGTACGGGGATCGGGCTCGCGCTCGTGAAGAAGATCATCGAGAGCAGCGGCGGCACGATCGCGCTCGACTCCGACGTCGGGCGCGGCGCGAGCTTCTCGTTCACCTGGCCCAAGGCGGCGGGGTGACGGCGGACGGGGGGGTAGCGGCGTGGTGAGCGCGGGCCATGTCGCGGCCAGCGGCGTGGTGAGCGCGGGCTAGGTCGCGGCCAGCGGCGTGGTGAGCGCGGGCCATGTCGCGGCCAGCGGCGTGGTGAGTGCGGGCTAGGTCGCGGCCAGCGGCGTGGTGGCTGCTGGCTGGGTCGCGTCGGGCGCGATGCCCGTGAGCGGGGCGGTGGCGTCGGGCGCGATGGCGGCCGGCGCGGTGGCGTCGGGTGTGCTGACGGCCGGCGCGGTGGCGTCGGGCGTGCTGACGGCCGGCGCGGTGGCGTCGGGCGTGCTGACGGCCGGCGTGGTGGCGACGGTCGCCGGGGCAGGGGCTCCGCTCACCACGAGGTGAATGAACTGCAGCTTGGCCACGGCGACGCGCGGCAGCACGAACGGGTAGAAGTCGTGCTGGCCCATGCTGCGCGACATCTCGTTGAGCACGCCAGTCAGCTCGACCCACGCGTTCACGAAGCCGAGGAAGCTCTTCGCGTCGGGATCGTCCGGCCGCCACAGCGCGTCGTTGCCCCAGGGCTCGACGTCGAGCTCCACCTCGTCGGCGTCGATGCCGAAGCTGAGCGCCGTGTCGACGGTGTCCACCATGTGGAGGTAGTGCGCCCAGGTCTCGGCCCAGTCCTCCCACGGGTGCATGCTGGCGTAGGCGCTGACGAAGCGCTGCGGCCAGTCGGCCGGCGGGCCCTGCTCGTAGTTGGCCTTGAGCGCGGCGGCGTAGTCCTGCTGCTCGTCGCCGAACAGCTCCCGGAACGACGCCAGCCAGCCGGTGTCGCGCACCAGCCGGTCCCAGTAGTAATGACCCACCTCATGGCGGAAGTGCCCGAGCAGCGTGCGGTAAGGCTCGCGCATCGCCGCGCGGATGCGCTCGCGCGTGGCGTCGTCCGCCTCCTCGATGTTCAAGGTGATCACGCCGTCGGCGTGGCCGGTCATCACCCGGGGACCGTCCGGCGGCGAGGCGAGGAAGTCGAAGCAGAACCCGCGCTCCGGGTCCTCGCTGACCTTCGACTTCACCGGCAGGTTCAGCGCGAGGAGCTGGGACACGAGCCGTCGCTTGGCCGTCTCGATGCGGCGCCACAGCGCCTGGTGCTCGGCATTGGTGGCGTCTGGAATGGTGCGGTTGAGCCGGCACGCCACGCAGAGCGCGGGCGTCTCCTGCCCTTCCACCGGGACCAGCCAGTTGCAGCCCGACGCCGAGTCGAAGTTGCCGCAGCGCCCGTAGAGCCGCGGCGGGGCCGCCGTGTCGTCCCAGAGCTGCCAGGTGTCCTCCGTCGGGCCGGGCTTCAGCGGCAGCACCTTGGCGCGCTCGGTCTCGTACCCGAGCTGCGTATCGCAGGCCAGGCACCGGCTGTTGCGGAAGAACACCGGCCTGCCGCACTGGCATCGGTAGGCGCGCGGGGCGGTGGGTTGCTTGATCGGTTTCCATGCGCTGCGCAGGCGCGCGGTCAGGTTGTCGAAGCGACTGGGCATGATGGTGGATAGTCTCGCTGGGAGCCGGTCTCTTTGCTCGCCGGTCGTTGGCATCGTTCGCGTGCGCGTTCGCATCGTTCGCGTTGGCAAGCCGCGTTGGCAAGCCATGTGCCATGCCATCGACGCCGGATCGCGTCACGGGCCTGACCGCGCAGGCCGTCGGAGCAGGCCGTCCGCTTCCGGCGTGGCGGCTCGTGCGGCCGTCGCGGAGTGTCTCAGTGTGGCGAAAGCGCCGTCCTTTGCGTCCGGCAGCCGGGCGGGGCGGGCCGCGCCGACCAGCCGCCAGCGCCGGCTCCAGGGCAGCGCGGCGGCCGGACCGTTCCCGGCACTCCAGGGCAGCGCGGCAGCCCTGCCCGGACCGTTGCCGGTGCCTCGAGCGCCATCGGACCAAGGTCCCGCGCAACCGCCTTGGCGCCGCCCGCCGCCCCGCCGCCCCCGCGACGCTCGACTGGCGCCGCGCCCCGCGCTGCTCCGGTTCCGGAGCGCCCCTATAGGACCAAGGTCCCATGGCGCGCCCGCTCAGCTCCATCCTGGAACAGCCATACGAACGCCCCCGGACGGCCGGCTCCGGACGACGATCCTGACCACCATGGGACGGCGGATGCGCAGCAACTGGTCTGGGGGTAGGAGCCGTCTCCGGGGTGGAAATCAGCCTTCCTCAACCCCCGAGTTTCCACGACTCCTGGAGCGATTGAGGGATCCGGAACGTGACACGGCTGCCGCCTGTCTCCGAGGAGTGCAGCCCCTCCAGCAGCTTGCGCGACAGGGAGGCGGAGATCTTTGCAGCGACACCCGATTGATCCTGCGCCTCGTCTGACAGGAAGAGCATCCAACGCATCGGTCCCATCAGGAGGCGGGTCCAGTCCGCCTTCTCGAGCCCAACAGCGTCAGCCACCGCCTCGCTGCATAGCTCACGCATCGTCGCCACGACGATGCCGTCCATCATCGTGCCCGGGATGCGCATCTCCAGGTACTCGACGAGCGCCTTGGTCAGCGCGACCCCATCCGCCGAAGGCCTCACCTGGCGCTGCTGGATAGCCTCCCAGAGCTGCTGGGCATCTTCCATGTCGCGGGGCAGCAAAGCCGAGTGGATGCCCAGGAAGTGACCGATCACCTTCCAGCAGTGGAAGTAGGCGTCCTCCTCCTCCGGGGTGAAGTCCAGCCCGAGCCTGGTCAGCACTCGGGGGACCAGGGCCAGCGTCAAGAGCGTCGCGACATGATCCTCCTGATTGGCCGGAATGCCCCACTCGGACGTTTGCCACTTGGGGTCGCGCCCGATGTGGTAGCGAATGGTGGCATGGAGCAGACGGATCTTCTGTGCCGTGCGCACCCCGAACCCCTTTGGCCCGAGGCCGCCCTCCACCATCACATCCAGGACGAACTGCGCCGTCTCGATGATCCGGCGGTGCACGTGCTTGTCGATGCCGCTCGTCCAGGTCAGCACCTTGGACGCCTTGGCCCACGCGTAGCAGCACGGCAGGGACCAGGTGAAGTAGGCCAGGGTCATCTGCATGCCATAACGCTGGAAGAGCCGCTGGCCCAGACGGACCTTCTCCGCATCGGCCCACTCGGGCCAGTCGTCCGTCTGGTTCAAGTACTCCTCCACCGCATCCGGCATCTCCGCTGGAACGAGGTGCACGTTCGACTGGATGCTCTTGAGCATCCGGTTGACGGTCTCCACCTCGTTGTCGGCGAAGACCTTCTGAATAACCCCGTCCGCAACGGGCTCGCCCATGGAGCGAAAGGGTTCGAGCACCTCATCAGTCCAGCGGCCGCGGGATGAAGAAGTCGAGGACATGATGGGGTCTCGCTTGTCCAGATGTTCAGACATCGGGAAACGATCCTCCCATGCTGCTCTTTTGCGTGTCAAGGCACGGCGACCGCAGTGATCGCCCGCTTGCCTCCCGGGGAGGACGAGGACGTCGGGGAAGAATTGCGGCTGTGCATCCTGGCAGAGCTCCGGGCGATGGCGATCGGGGCGCCGCACGCGCGGCGGGCGGTGCTCATCGACGCGGGGAGGGGTGCGGATCGGTGCGCCGGTGAAGGAGGGGAGCAAAGAGGGCGAGCCCAAGGAGCATTGGAATTTCTTCGAGCCCCCGAAGGGTGGAGGGGAAGGGGATTGCCGGGCGTCCCTGCGCGTCGGATCGTCGGTTCGGTGTGCCGGAGCGGGGCGTTCAGGCTTCAGCGCACGCGATGTCCCGTTCGGGCGGTCCGCGCGGCGGGGTGTACTTGGTCGGCGCTCGCCGCCGGAACTGGGCGGGGAGAGGCTAGCCCACAGCGGGCGCGCCGCTGGGCGCGGCGCCGGGAGCGGGCGGGGCCGCCGTGCCGGACGGCGCGGCGCCGGGAGCGGGCGGGGCCGCCGTGCCGGAGGGCGTTCCCGGGGCCGGCGTGCCGGGCGACGCTGCCGGCCCGCCCGGGGCCTCGTCCGGCGGCGTCGTCGCGGTGTCGGTGGACGATGTCGCGCGGCCCGTGCGCCCCTTGTAGAGCGACGGGGCGATCACGTCGGCGTCCCCCTCGTCCCAGCGCAGGAAGGCGATGGCGCGGCGGACCTGGTCGTAGGCATGGACGAGCAGAGCGAAGGCGCGCGCCCGCTTGTCCGCGGCCTCGGTCGGCCCGGGCCCCTTGCCGTGCTCCCGCACGCCGAGGGCGGCGAGGAGCTGCGGCCCGATCTCCCCGGCGCGCTTCACCTCCTCCGCGGTCGCCGCCGTCTTGCCGGCGATCTCGGACCAGCTCGCGCTGAAGAGCGTCGAGAGCGCCACGAGGTCGTTGGCCACGTCGATGTGCCCCTGCCCCGCGCGGATGTCCGCGACCGTCGCCGCGTCGAGCAGGCCGCGGCGGGCGAGCGCCTCGGCGTCGCCGAGCAGGTTCTCGCGCAGCGGCGCCGCCTCGGCGAGCAGCGGCTTCACCGCGCTCTCGGCATCTCCGCTGGACAGCCACAGGAGGTGCGCGTACCAGGCGGCGAGCGCGTAGGTATCGAGCCGGTCCAGCCGCGCGAGTTCGAATGTCGGCAGGTGCTCCGCGATGTCGGCGCGCAGCGCGCGGAGGCCGGGCAGCACGCCGAGCACCTGGGAGACCACGCGGGGCACGTCGAGGTTCATCGCGATGAGCCGGTCCGGGCTCAGGGCCTCGATCTCGGGAAGCGCCTTGTCGAAGGCCGCCGCCGCCTGGGGCGGGGCCGAGGGCTTGCTAGGAACGGGCTTTTTCTTGACCGAAGAAGATTGCGCCATGAGGGGATTACCTCTCGTTCATCTCCATCGCCGAGCCGAGGACCGGAAGGACACGCCCTCGACCTCCCGCGATGGATGGGTTGTGAGCGCCCGGCGCGCGCCGGACGTTCCGGCCAGGCATAACGACGCGTCTCCATGCGTCAACGCGCCTGGCAGGATCCTGACGACAGGCCGCCCGATATCGTACGCTTGCGCCAGGGCAGCGCGGCAGCCCTGCCCGGACCGTTGCCGGTGGCTCCAGGGCAGCGCGGCAGCCTTGCCCGGACCGTGTCCGGTGGCTCCAGGGCAGCGCGGCAGCCTTGCCCGGACCGTGTCCGGTGGCTCCAGGGCAGCGCGGCAGCCTTGCCCGGACCGTTGCCGGTGGCTCCAGGGCAGCGCGGCAGCACTGCCCGGACCGTGTCCGGTGGCTCCAGGGCAGCGCGGCAGCCTTGCCCGGACCGTTGCCGGTGGCTCCAGGGCAGCGCGGCAGCCCTGCCTGGACCGCGTCCGGTGGCTCCAGGGCAGCGCGGCAGCCTTGCCCGGACCGTTGCCGGTGGCTCCAGGGCAGCGCGGCAGCCTTGCCCGGACCGTTGCCGGTGGCTCCAGGGCAGCGCGGCAGCCCTACCTGGACCGTTTCTGGTGCCTCGAGCGCCAGCGGACCAAGGTCCCACGGCGAGGGCTGGAGGTACCCCAGAGCAGCGTAGGCGTCAGCACTGGGCCAGGCGTAGAGGACGGAGGAGCCCATTCCGTCATCTGCCCGGCAATTCTCGCCCAAACGGCCCGAGACGTTGCGGTTTCTGCCGGTTGACGCCAAGCGGCGGACGTCAGTACCGTGGCCGCGTGCGTTGCATCGCGCGCTCGCTCTCGATCGTTCTCACGCTCGGGATCGCAATCGGCTTCACGAAATCGGCCAGTGCTGATGATACCCCTCTGAAGGCGAGACCGAGCGACCAACTCAGGATCGGGTTCACGTCGCGCCCGTGGCGACCGGGCGATAGACCGGCGTGAGGATCGAGGGACCGTGGTGAGGATCCAAGGAGCAGACGGGATGCATTCGAAAGCAGGTCGGGAAGGCCGAAGCGCTGCAACGTCCGTCGTCGCTGTCGCGCTGTGCTCGGCGAGCGCGATGAGCACGCTGACAGGGTGCGCTTACACCGACCTTTGCTGGGAGGTGCGAACTTGCGCGCCGGATCCGGAGCCCCCGCCAGGACCTTGCGCCGGCGAGCCCGGCACGGCGCCGGCGCTCGACCAATGCGGGGTGTTCGTCAGTGAGAACGGCGACGACAGGAGCCCCGGCACGAAGGACGCGCCGGTGAAGACGTTGCAGCACGCCGTCGGGCTCGCCTCGAGCGGAAGAGGTGGCGGCGAGGGGCCTACCGGGCGCGTCTACGCGTGCGGTGGAACGTTCAGGGAGGCGATCACCCTGCCCTCGGGCGTCGACCTCTGGGGTGCCCGTCTGTGTGACGGCGGCGATTGGTCGTATGATGGGTCGTTCGGCGGGCCGAATGAGTTCACCGTCATCGCGCCGCCCGTGGGGATCCCGGTGCGGGTCCTCGCGGGGGACGACGCGGTCCTCGCGGGGGACGACGCGACGTCGATGATCTTCGGCGTGCGCGCCGTGGCGGCGGACGCTTCCGCGAGCGATGGCAAGTCGTCGATCGCGATGATCTTGAGCCCGGGGGCCAGGGCGACCGTGCGGGAGAGCGCGATCCTCGCTGGCGATGGCAAGGACGGCGAGCCGGGCGAGGACGCGCCGAGCTTCCGCGCGGATCCCGGCGTGGTCGGGAACGACGGCGCGGACGCCTGCACCGCGGACGTGGCGATGGGCGCCCTTCCGGTCGTGACCGTGTGCGACGACGGCATCGAGTCGGCGGGCGGCTACGGGGGCGACGGCAGGATCGAGAGGGGTGGCGACGGGACGTCAGGGATGCCGGAACCGGCTGGCAATCCGGACGTTCGCGGCCTGGCTGGCGGCGGCGCGTCCAGCATGCCGTGCTCGGACGGGCAGAACGGAGCAGACGGCGCTCCTGCGGGGCACGCTGCCGGAGCGGTTGGAGACGGCCGCCTGGACATCGACGGATGGATCGGCCTCCGCGGCGAGGACGGGAAGCGGGGCGACGTCGGCCAGGGCGGCGGCGGGGGTGGCGGCGGCAAAGGGCGCGGCCCCGTGAACGCGTGTCCGACAGGTCGGCCCCAGGGCGGTGCGGCCGGCGGATCGGGCGGCAGTGGCGGGTGCGGTGGCAAGGGGGCCCAGGGGGGCGGCTACGGCGGCGCGAGCATCGGGATCGTGGCCTTGCAGGGGAGCGTCCTCGCGGTCGAGGCCAGCAAGGTCCTCGGGGCCAGGGGCGGCGATGGCGGGGTCGGCGGAACGGGTCAGTGGGGAGGCCTTGGCGGTTGGCCGAGCCACGGTGGACACGCTCTTGCGACCGGCACGGCGCACGGGTGCGCCGGCGGCGGTGGCGGCAACGGCGGCCGCGGGGGCGACGGCGGCGGCGGGCTCGGGGGTGCGTCCTTCGGCATCGCCTCGATGAGCGCCTCCGTGACCCTCGTGCAGGATGCGACCGTCTTGGCCGGGCAACCTGGCCAGGGTGGCCGCGGCGGCAATACAGGGGTCGTCGATGCACCAGGCCAGGGCAACAGGGGGCCTTCGTTGTTCTGGTACAGGTTCGATGCGCCCGATGAGGAACCACCTCGATGAGCCGCCCTGTGCTGGCAGCCCACGTCAGGAGACGCACATGAGAACGATCACCGCCGCTCCCCTGCTTCTTCTGTTGTCCGCATGGACGACCGGCTGCGGAACCTCGCCCAGCGTGGTCGACCCCGGCGTGGCGGCTTGCGAGGGCACCTCGTGCGAGGACGAGCCGCCCCCGGAGTCGGTCTGCCTCGAGCACATCGCCGCGGATATCATCGACGACGGCTGCGGCGTGTTCGTCGCCGGAAACTTCGGAGGCGGCGACGACAGCAACCCCGGCACCAAGGCGAAGCCGGTGTACAACATCAGGCGCGCCATCCAGCTCGCGCGCACTGGACGAGGGCGCGTGTTCATCTGCAACGACGGATTCATCATGAATCCGATCACAGTGCCCTCCGGCGTGGACCTCCTCGGTGGCTTCGATTGCCGGAAATGGGGGCGTGACCCCCGGCGCCCGTGGTCCGAGCTTCAGCCCGCGGGGGCCACCATCGCCCCCCTGGTGACGATCGAACCCGCGGGCCCTGAGGACAGCGGGGCCGCCGACGGGGTCTCGACGCTCGCCGATCTTGACGTGCCGTCGCGGGGCCCGCTCGGCATACTCGTCCAGTCCAACACGGCGGTGGAGATCGTGCGGAGCAACATTGCCCCGAGCGGCGCGCTGTCAGGCAGCGATGGCGAGCCGTGGACGTCCATCCAGCCGGACGGACCGGATGGCATGTTCGGCAAGGACGCGTGCTCGGCGGCGCGCGTCGCCGGCGGGCCTGCGGTCGTGAACCAGTGCGCGAGCGGGCTCACGAGCGTCGGCGGCAAGGGAGGCGACGGGATGCCCGACAGCGCCGAGACTGGAGGCGACGGTGAGCCCGCCTCGGAGCGGCAGCCTTCGCCCTCGGGCGTCGGTGGTGACGCGGAGGGCATCCGCGGCTGTGCCAGCGGATCCGACGGGGCCCCGGGGTTCCCGGGAACGCAGGGCGCGCCCGGCGAGGGCATCGGGCGCCTCACCGAGACAGGCTGGAAGGGCGACACCGGGGCCCAAGGGGGCTGGGGCACGCCCGGCCAGGGCGGCGGCGGCGGCGGCGGTGCTCGGGGCGGGCTCGCCGTGTGCGGCGTGGCCTCCAGAGGGGGTGCAGGAGGAGGCTCGGGCGGGGCCGGCAGTTGCGGAGGCCGCGGGGGCCGCGGGGGAGGGAACGGACATGCGACCATCGGCGTCCTCGCGCTTCACGCCCGGGTGACCGTGCGCGACAGCAAGATCAAGACGCCCTCTGGCGGCCAGGGCGGCAACGGGGGGGAACCCGAGGACGGCGGCCGAGGCGGTCGGGGCGCTCCAGGAGGCGTTCTGGGGAACGGCTTTCAGTCCTGCGTGGGTGGCAAGGGCGGCCAGGGAGGACCCGGCGGCTACGGCGGCCCGGGGCGCGGCGGCGATTCTATCGGCATCGCCTACCTCGACGAGGACCAGCTCACGCTGGAGGACGTCACCTTCGAGATCGGACCGCCGGGCCCGGGCGGCATGAGCTGGAATCACGATGGCACCACGACGATGGGGCCGAGCGGCGAGCGCCACGAGACGCGGCGCTTTCCCGAATAGCCCGAGGCACACCACGGCAGGACGGCGCGGAGCCCCACGACGGCTAGGAGGAAGCTTCGAGAATCGAGTCCCAGGGCCAACCATCGCAGCACGGGACCGGCGACAGCAATCACCGACGCGTGACCAGGCAGCACAAGACCGTTCCCGCCGATCCAGTCCACGTTAGCGCTCACCGACACGCCGAGCGGTCCGGCAACGTACGCGTTCATTTGCGCGTGCCCGCCCACCGCCATCCGGGCGATGCGCTCTGGTGGGGCTGAGATCCGCCGTCGTGTGGAACCTGAAGGGCGCAACACCGGCGCGGGTGTGGGCGCCCATCGCGCCCAACGCGCTCGCTCGGAACGTCGCGCCGTCCGAGGTACCATCCCGCCCCGTGACCAGCCGCTCCGTCTTCCGTGGCCGCCACGCGCTCGCCGGGCCCGTCTTCGCGCTCGTCCTGGCGCTGGCGCGCGCATCCTCCGCCGCCGACGTCGCGGAGCTCGGCGTCCCCATGATCCGCTCCTTCGGCACGGATGACGGCCTGCCCCAGAGCAGCGTCAATGCCATCGCCCTCGCGCCCGACGGCCACCTGTGGATCGGTACGCAGGGCGGCGCGGCCTACCACGATGGCCAGCGCTTCACGGTCTTGCCGCTCCCGACCGCGGGGTCCGCAGCCTGGGTGCAGTCGCTCGCCGCGACGCAGGACGGCGCCGTTTGGTTCGGATTGGATTCGGGCGAGATCTTCCGTTATGCAGGCGAGCGGTTCACGCGCTTCGGGACGGCCGAGGGGCTGGAGGTGGGCAAGCACGTGTCCACCATCGTCGAGACGCACGAGGGCGGAGGGCGCGCGCTCTGGGCGGGCACGCAGGGCGGCCTTTATCGCTTCGACGACGAAAAGGAGCGCTTTCGCCGGATCGAGCTCGGGCCAGGCTTCGAGCGTACCGCCGCCATCGCCGTGCGCGAAGGCAAGCTCCCCAGCGGCGAGCCGACCCTCTGGGTAGGCACGAGCGCGGGGCTCTTCCATTGCGAGGCCGACCATTGCAAACCGTTTGCCACCACCGCGGATGGGTTGCCCGATCCCATCGTCACTGCCCTCGTCGCGACGACCGGCGACGGGGGCCGGCCGGAGCTCTGGGCCGGTACGATGAATGGCCTCGCTCGTCACGCGGACGGTCGCTGGGAGCAATTCACGACGACGAATTCGCCGCTGCCCGCCAAGGAAGTATTGGCGCTCGCCGAGACGGTGAGCGGCGTCGGAGAGCGGACGCTGTGGATCGGCACCTACGGCGGCGGCCTCGCACGCCTGCGGGGCCCCGCGTGGACGGTGATGACGAAGGCGAACTCGGGCATGCCGGACGATCACGTCATGGTGCTCTCCCCGAGCGGAGGCGCGCACGGCGGGCGGGTGCTGTGGCTCGGCACCAACACCGGCGGCCTCGCCCGATTGCGCCCCGATGGGTGGACGGCGTTCACGCCGCGAAATTCGCCCCTCTCCGGCGCGGTCTACGGGATCGCCGAGGTGCCCTCTCGGGACGGCACGTCCGAATTCTGGTTTGGCATGGACGACGGCACCGTGATGCGGTCCTCCAAGCAAGGCTTCTCGCCGCTCGCCCCACCCGACGCGCTCGGGGGGCTGACCGCTAGCATCACCGTGGTCCTCGCTTCACGACGCGAGCCTGGCGTGGTTTGGCTCGGTGACGATTCCTTCCACCTCCACCGCTGGGAAGACGGGCGCATCACGACGTACCACCCGCGTAACTCTCCCATGCCGCGCGGGAACGTCAGCGACGTGCGCGAGTCGCTGGACGGGCGCGGGCTCTGGGTCACGACGCTCGGCGGCGGCGCCGCGCGCCTCGACGCGTCGGGCACGTGGCAGGGCTTCAGGCGGGAAAACACGCAGATCCTCGATGACCGGGTCACCACCGTCCTCGAGACCACGCGCCCTGACGGCAAGCTGATCACGTGGTTCGGCACGTGCCAAGGGTTGTCCCGGCTCGAGGACGGTCAGTGGAAGAGCTACACGACGACGAGCGCGCCGCTCGGCGGGGATTTCATCACGGCTCTTTCGGAGTTACGCGACACGCATGGCGCGCGTGTGCTCTGGATTGGCACGATGGGCGGAGGCGCCGCGCGCTACGATCTCGACGCGGAGGCGTGGCGACCGGTGCTCGATTCCGACAGTCGGCCGGCGCTGCCGGACGACACCATCTATCAGGTGCGCGCGGACGCGCGAGGTCGGGTCTATCTCTTCACCAATCGCGGCGTCGCGCGCCTCACCCCTCGCGCGCCCACGCAGGACGACCCGGCGGAGTTTTCCCTCTACACCTTCACGACCGAAGATGGGTTGCCGACCAACGAGTGCAACATGAATGGCTCGTTCGTCGATAGCCGCGGCCGCATCTGGGTGGGCGCGATGAGCGGCGCGGCTGTCTTCGATCCGGCGGAGGAGGTCGCAGACGACACGCCCAAGCCGCTCGTCTTGTCCGCGGCGCGCGCGCAGGGCGGCGCGCGGTCGCTCGTCTCCGGCGCGAGGCTCGCCTGGAACCAGAACACCGTCTCGTTCGATTACGCGCTCCTCTCACTGTTCCGCGAGCGCGACACACGTTATCGCGTGCAGATGGTGGGGTTCGACCCATCGCCGATCGAATGGACCACGGACGCCAAGGCGAGGTACACGAACCTCTCCCCCGGCGCATACACCTTCCAGGTCTGGGGACGCGATTCCACGGGCAACATCTCAGGACCGGCGTCGATCGCCTTCCGGGTCGAGCCCGCGCCCTGGCGGACGTGGTGGGCGTATCTCGGGTATGCCTTCGCGCTCGCGGGGGTCGTCTACGTAGGCGTGCGCCTGCGGCTACGGGCGCTCGCGACGCGCAACCGGGAGCTCGAGCAGCAGGTCGAGCTGCGCACGGCCGAGCTTCGGGCGGCCAAGGAGGCAGCCGACGCGGCGAACCGCGCCAAATCGGCGTTCCTCGCCAGCATGAGCCACGAGCTGCGCACGCCGCTCAATGGCATCCTCGGCTATACGCAGCTCGTCGCGCGCACGCCGGGGCTCCCCCGGGAGAGCCAGGCCGGGCTCGGCGTCGTGCAGAGGTCGGGCGAGCACCTGCTCGCGCTCATCGACGACGTGCTCGACCTCGCCCGCATCGAGGCCGGCAAGCTGGAGCTCGTTCCGGGGGACGTCCATTTGCCCCTGCTCCTGCAGAGCGTGGTGGACCTCTGCCGGGTGCGGGCCGAGGCCAAGGGGCTCGCCTGCCATTACCTGCCCGCCGACGGCGCGCCTGCGTGGGTGCGGGCCGACGAGAAGCAGCTCACCCAGGTGCTCTTGAACCTGCTCGGCAATGCGGTGAAATTCACCCGCGAGGGGAGCGTCACCCTGCGCGTGGAGGCCCGGGGCGAGGAGCTCTTCTTTCATGTCCAGGACACCGGGCCGGGGATTGCGCCTGCGGACGTCGCGCGCATCTTCCAGCCCTTCGAGCAATCCGGCGATCGGCGCGCGCGCGCCCAGGGCGCCGGGCTCGGGCTGTCGATCAGCCGCAAGATCGTGGAGCAGATGGGCGGGCGCATCGAGGTGCAGAGCGCGCCCGGCGAAGGCAGCACCTTCACGGTGGCCGTGCGCCTGCCCGCCATCGCGAAGCGGGCACAGGCGGCCGAGGAGCGCCCCTCCGAGATCTTCACCGGCTACGAGGGCGCGCGGCGCAGGGTGGTCGTCGTCGATGACAACGAGAATAACCGCGCCTTTCTGCGCGACGCGCTCGGGCCGCTCGGGTTCGCGGTGGAGGAGGCCGAGGACGGCGTGGGGGCCATCGCGCTATGCCAGGAGCAGCGGCCCGACCTGTTGATCCTCGACCTCGCGTTGCCGGACCTCCGCGGCGAGGAGGTCGCGCGCCGGCTGCGCCACCTGCCCGCGCTCGCGGGGTTACCCCTCGTCGCCTCCTCCGCGAGCGTGGACGAGGAGCAACGAATGCGCGCCAGGGAGGCCGGGTGCGACGAATTCCTCCCCAAGCCGGTGCGCCTTTCGGAGCTCTTCGAGGTGCTCGGGCGGCGCCTCGGCCTCACCTGGATCCGCGCCCCGCGTACAGCGGTAGAGGCGACAGGGGCGGAGGCGCCCGCGCCACGGATCGAGCCGCCCGCGGAGGTCCGCGCGCGGCTGTCCGACCTCGCCGATCGGGGGCGCATCCCGGAGCTGCTCCAGGGATTGAACGCGCTCGAGGCGGAGGACGCGCGGCTCTCCTCGTGGGTGGGCGAGGTGCGGGCGCTGGCCGAGACGTACCGCCTGCGCGAGCTCTGCGCCGCGCTCGCGCCCCCCACGCAGGACCAAAGTCGCGCGGGCTCGCCGTTGAACGCGTGAAAGGCGTCGTCGCGGCCCGGTGCCCGGGCTCGCACCATGCGTCGTCCGGGCTCGCGTAACAGCTTGTAGGTCCGCGCGGTCCGACCGATGGACTTGCCGTCGATGAGCACTTCAGCGTCCGGCGGATCGACGGACGAGCAGGAGCTCAACTGACACGCGAAGCTAGAGCCCGCGGATCCAGGCGCGCAGCGCCGCGAGGCCAGCTTCGTCGACGATCTCGGTGCCGAGGGGCGGCATCGAGGGCCAGTCCGGATCGCGCCTCCGGGCGCGCTCGATCACGTCGCTCTCGTCGGGATCGCCCGCGTGAATCACCGTGCCCACGGCGGTTCGGTACGTGGCGGTCGACTCGACCGACGCGAGCTCGGCGACCCGGAGCGTGAAATCGAAGCGGCGCTCCGGGTCGTAGCAGCGCGCCCCGTCGCTCTCCGGGCGGCGCTTGTTGTGGCAATGGCTGCAGTTCGCGTGCAGCCAGCCGAGGGCGGCGCGCGCCACGGCGTCTCCGGGCAGCTCGATCGGCTGGCGCGGCGGATCCGACAGCATCCCGCGGGCCGCGACCTCGCGGAGGTCGACCTCGCCCTGGCTCGAGGCGAGCTGGATCGCGGAGAACCCGAGCACGCGGCTCTCCGTCCCGCCGTGGCAGCCCATGCACTCGGCCGCCCCGGGCACGTCGTGCGGTGTCCCGCGCGCGTCGTCGGCGCCGCCGGGGGTCGCGAGCGCGTCGGTGCCTTCGGCGTTCCAGACGTAGGCGACCGCGGCCCAGTCCTCGGGGGCGGAGCCCACCTTGGCGAGCAGGCGTGTCTCGACGAGCGCGCCGTCCCTGCGAAACTCCTTCCAGAAGCGGGTCCCGTCGGGGAACTGCCACGCATCCTGATCGCTCGTGTCGATCTGCGCCCCGGGCGGCAGCCGGAGGAACCGCCGCTTCTCCGCGCCGTCGCTCCAGAGCTCGAACCCGGGCTCGTAGGTCACGACGTCGCTCGCGACCGTGCCCGCGGCGATGTCGGCGTAGAGGCCGGTCTGCGATAGCGCCGCGGGCAGCTCGGCCTGGCGCTCCGGGTCGGGCGGATCGCACTGGCGGAAATCGTCGCAGCCGGAGGCGGCGAGCCCGGCGACGGCGAGCCAGAGAAGAGCGCATTGCGCGTGTGTCGGGCCTCTCTCTCGTGTGGACATGGCCGTATCTACGCAGGCGCCACGTGCCATCTCCAGTGATGGTTCGTGATAGATCTCATCACCGTGGTGAATCTCTCGACCATCGACCTCAACCTGCTCCACGTGCTCGCTGTCACGCTGGAGGAGCGCAGCGCGACGCGCGCCGCGCGGCGGCTCGGCGTCACGCAGTCGGCGGTGTCGAACGCGCTCGCGAGGGCGCGCGAGCTCCTCGGCGATCCGCTGCTCGTGCGTGACGGCCGCGGCATGGCGCCGACGCCGGCGGCGGAGGAGCTGCTGCCGGAGCTCGCCGCGGCGATGGGTCAGCTGCGGTCCATGATCGAGCACCGGAGGACGTTCGATCCGCGCACGTCGACCCGGGAGCTCACGCTCGCGTGCGCCGACAACTCGCAGATCGCGGACGTGCCGCCCGTCGCGGCGGCGCTCGCGCGGGAGATGCCGCTCGCGCGGCTCCGCGTGGTGAGCATCGATTACCTGGTGGCGTCGGGGGGCCTGTCCGCGGGCGGGATCGACGCGGCGATCGGGATGCGGAAGCGCGACCCGGGGCTGCGCGTCGCGCCGCTCTACCGGGATCCGACGGTCGGGGTGGTCCGCCGCGATCACCCGATCGTGGGCAAGCGGCTGACGCGGGGCACCTTCCCGCGGCTCGGCTTCATCGACGTGCACATCCCGCTCGGCCGTCCGGGTCGGGGTCACGCCCTGGTCGAGCAGGCCTTCCGCGCGCAGGGCCTGGTCCGCCGGATCGCCCTGGTGGTCCCCGGGTTCGCGGCCGCGGCGATGGCGGCGGCGGGCAGCGACCTGGTGGCGTTCATGCCTCGTCGCGTGGCCGTGGCGCTCGGGTCGCACCTCCCGGTCCGGCTCATCGAGCTGCCCGTGGCGGACCTCGGGCACGAGATGTGGCTGGCGTGGCACGAGCGGACGCACAAGGACCCTGCCGGCGCGTGTCTGCGGAGGGTGATCCTGGAGACGCTGCGGGCGGAACCGGCCCAGGCTGAGACCCGACCCAGGTTGGGGTAGCCGGAGGGAAGCATCCCCTGGGCGCGGGGCCGCCGTCGTGAGCTCCCGGCCGGCAGGCAGCTCCGTCTCGAGGCGCCGCCTCGCTCCTCCGCTGCAGCGCGACCTCCGGTGCAGCCTTCGGCAATCTCACGCGCTCCTGAGATATAGTATTGGTCACCGCGCCGGAACATGTCTCGGTTGGCACACACGCGTTCGTGAGCCTGGCGAAGATATGTGAACTGCGTGGCGCAGGGCAGCCAGACAAGGGCTTGCGGACTGACGGTCGGGCGCGCTTCGCGCACCTGCCCGCAGGGCGCCGAGCTGGCACGACGCAGCGCTCCTCGCCCACATACGCCCACGTTGGGCCGACGCGGAACAACCTACCTGGTTCCCTGATCGTCCCAGTCGAGCTCCAGGCGCGGTGACGAACAGACAGGTGTCTTGATCCGTGATCCGGAACGGCATACATGGATCAATGTATGTTAGTACGCAAAAATCTATTTTCGCTCACTTCCGAAGATCCCCGTGCGTTCGGGGTCCATCTCGCCGCGGCGTCGAAGGAGCACCCGGTCTATCTCGACGAGGGGCTCGGCCTGCCGGTCGTGCTCCGCGGGAGCGACGTGTCCGCCGTGCTGCGCGACACCGAGACGTTCAGCACCCGCGCCTACGACATCGGGATCATGAAAGGGTCGCTGGTGGCGCTCGACGGCGCGGCGCACACGCGCACGCGGCGCCTCTTCAACGCGGTCCTCTCGCCACGCGTGGTCACCCGTTACGAGGAGGCGTTCGTGACCCCCGTGGCGCGCAGGGTCGTGGACAGGCTCGCGCGGAAGGAGAGGGCGGACCTGTTCGACGATTTCGCGTGCGCGATACCCATGGGCGTGACGAGCGCCCTCTTCGGGATGCAGGAGGAGAGGATCGCCGAGAACGACGTGCTGATTCGCAAGATGATCCGCAGCGTGGTGATGCCGCAGGCCCCCGACATCGTGGCCGAGGGGCGGAGCGCCCACGCCGCGATGCGCGCGCAGCTCCGCGAGATCGCGGAGCGCGAGATGGCGCACCCGAGCGATACGCTGCTCGGCGAGATCGCGCGCGCGATCGCCGCGGAGGGGCTGGGCGGCGTCGACGCGTGCGAGGGCGTCGTGCTCACCTTGATTCTCGGCAGCTATGAGACGACGAGCTGGATGCTCGCCAACCTGATGACGGCGTTGCTCGCCCACCCCGACGCGATGGCCGATCTGCGCCAGGAGCCCTCGCTCCTGCCGCAGGCCATCGAGGAGTCGACCCGCTGGTGCAGCAGCGCGACCGGGATCGTGCGGTTCGTCGAGCGCGAGGCCACGATCGCCGGCGAGACGTTGCCCGCGGGGACGATCGTGTACCTGTCGCTCACCGCTCTCCATTACGACGAGCAGGCCTACCCACGCCCGGAGGTGTTCGATATCCGGCGGCGGCCCGTGGGGCTGCTGCACTTCGGCGCGGGGCCACACTACTGCGTCGGGGCGCCGCTCGCGCGCATGGAGGCGCGGGTCGGCGTGTCGCTCCTGCTCGAGCGCTTCCCGGCGCTGCGGGCCGATCCGGCGGTGCGGCCGGTGTTCTCGACGTCGTCACGCGGCTCGGCCGCCTTTGGGCCCGACCGGATCCCGGCGCTGCTCATGTGACCGGGTGAAGCAATCGGGAGCGCCGAGACGGCCGCCTGGCCTTGCCTCGAAAAGAACCGGCCTGCAGTTCTCCGAGAAGCGCGCGATGGCCGGCACCTTCTCGAGCACGCCCTCGTCCCCCCAGCCGCCGGTGAACAGCCGGCGCCGGCGGGTCAGCACGCCCGCCGCGTGATCGAGCCAGTGGACCGAGCGCGCGCGCAGCACCGCCCTCACGCCCCTTCGTCCAGCACCACGCCCCGGGCGTGGATGCGCAGCACCTCTTTCCCGTCCTGGTTCCAGCAGCTGCCGCTCAGCGCGAGGCGCACGCGCCCCGCCTCCGGCGCGACCTCGGTGATGGTCATCTCGCAGCGGACCGTGTCCCCGGTGAAGACGGGCCGGAGGAAATCGAACTGCATCTCCCGCGCGAGGAAATCGATGTCGCCGCCGAGCCGCGTCGGGAGCGTCGCCGTGAGCAGGCCGTGCACGACGCGCCTGCCCTGCGCGTCAGGCCGGGCGTGATGCCGGCCGGCGTCGCCGGAGATGCGCTGGAACTCGAGGACGTCCTCGTCCGTGAAGCGACGCTCGAACGACGACACCTCGCCGACCTGAAAGGGACGCTCACGCCTCATGAATCCCATCCTCCTGCCCTGCAGCCCGCCGCGTCACGCCCTCGTGGATCGGGCGCCTCTCCGACGTGGGCCTGCCATCGTACCCGGTCCAGCGGCGCGCGTCGTGGTCGTGGCGCCGGCAGACCCGGAGGTCCGAGGCGGAGCGCCGGGGGCCGCTCACGGCGCAGACCGGCGGGCTCGATGAGGTGATGAGATCAGAAGGCGATGCCCGGAGGGGCGCTATCCCGCGCTGTCACTGCGCGTAGCAGACCTCGAGGCGCGGGCGGCGCGACGGCGTGGTGTCCTCGCTGGCCCGCCACTGCGTCGAAGCCGTCGCGTCCTCTTCCAGCACGATGCCGTAGTTCGGGACGCCGTTCACCCAGTCCGTCACCATGTCCGTGAGATCGGCGGTCCGATCGCCGGCGCCGTTGCCGGAGATGATCGACGCGAAGCTGAGCGGATCCCAGCTCTGATTGTAGCTGGACCAGCTCACCGTCGTCTCGCCCCAGGGCGCGAGGGCCTGGTGGAGGCGGACGAGGGTCAGCGGCATCTTGTACACCTGGTTGATCGTCAAGGTGGCCGAGAAGACCGGCGCGCCTGCGGGGATGAACGAGAGGTCGAACCAGAGCAGCGCAGTACGGAAGGCCCCGGTGCCCCCGCCGCCCGAGTAGATCGACGTGTACGCCCCGTCCTGGTAGGTCGGCGAGCCCGACCAGAGCGTCGCGTCCCACACCGTGCCGAAGACGCCGCGCTGCACGGTCCTGCACACGGGCGTGCCTCCCGGGCCCGCGCCGCCGGCGCCGCCCGACCCCGTGCTGCTCGCGTTCACCGAGCTGCTCATCATGACACTGCCCGTGCTCGAGCTGCTGCTGGTCGAGGTGGAAGCGCTGGAGCTGCTCGTCGTCGAGCTGCTGGTCGAGCTCGAGACGCTCGAGCTGCTGCTGGTCGAGCTCGAGACGCTCGAGCTGCTGCTGGTCGAGCTTGAAGCGCTCGAGCTGCTCGTGGTCGAGCTGCTGGTCCCGCCGCCGGGCGGCGCGTACGTGAGCGTCAGCTCCATATCGAAGGACAGGTCGGTCGAGGCGGGGGCCGACTGCTTGACCATCACGGCGATGATGTTGCTGCCGACGACGAAAGAGCTCGGGGAGAGCGTCACCGTGGTGAGCTCGTCCTCGCGCGACTCCTGTCCTGCATAGTCACCGTAGGCGGTGCCGGATACCCGCCTCGATGCCACCTGGGTGCCGTTCAGCCAGACGACGACGCCGTCGTCATGGATGAGCTTCATCGTCGCCTGCGCGACGGGCCCGTCGATCGGGATGATCTTGCGGAAGTACGCGGTGGGGTACGAAGGCGTCGCCCGGTAGAGGGCCGTCGTCTCCCCGCCGTCGCCGTAGCCGAGCTGTCCCCAGCCCCCCTTCCACGAGGAGTCATCGTACGTGAGGCCTCGCCAGGCGGCGCCCCGGTCGACGCCCTGGTCGTCGTAGACCCAGTAATCGCCGAAGTAAACCGCCGTGCGGGGGAGGCTCTGGATGGTGAAGCCGGCGTTGCTCTCGTCGGAGAGCAGCACATTCTCGGCGTCGGAGACGCGCACGAGGGCCGCCGTCGTGTCCACGGACGGAACCACCCAGTTGTAGCGGCCCGTGTTGGCGACGTTGTTCGCGATCGTGGTCCAGGTCGCGCCGTCGTTGGTCGTGTACTCGAGCCGCACGGTGGGGACGTTGCCCGAGGTCGCCCAGCGGATCGGGTAGATGCCGCCCGGGGGCAGGCGCTCGCCGCCGTCGGGCGCGGCGACGTCGAGGGCCGGTCCCTTCACGATCGCGAAGCGATCGCTGATCACGCCATCGTAGCGGATGTTGGACAGCGTGAGTCGGTTGTCCTCGACGTCGAGGAGGCACGAGCCGCTCTGCTGCTCGCTGAAGTACATGAGCGGGTGGCCGCCGGCGCCGCCCACGTAGGTGCCGTGGCCCGCGACGACATGGACCGTCCCCTCGTGGACCCCTTTGCCGGGGAGCTTCACGTAGGGGCCGTCGCCGAGCGGCTTGCCGTCGCGCCCGTCGACGATGTGCCCGGCCGCCGTGGTCGGCGTGTCGTAGGCGCCGTCCACGAGGAACGAGCGCTCGTAGTTGTGCGAATGGCCGGCGAGCACGAGGTCCACCCCGCCCGCCTCCAGGATCGGCGCGAGGTTCTCCCGGTGCTCGATGATCAGCCAGTCCTCGTCGGAGTCGTGGCTGCCCTTCGTGTACATGGGAAAATGCATGTACGCGACGATCCAGTCCTGGTCCGTCGCGGCGAGATCGGCGGCGAGCCAGCTCGCCATCGCGCCGGTCGACCAGCGCGAGGAGCCGTAGCCGTCGAGGACGACGAAGTGGACGTTCGCGTAGTCGTAGGAGTAGTAAGCCTCCGTCCCGGAAGGCACCCCGCCGGCCTGGCCGGCGCTGGGGAGCACGTAGGCGGTGTAATAAGGGCCGGTCTGCGTCGTCGAGTCGGAGCTCAGGCCTTCGTGGTTGCCGAATGTCGGCCACACCACCGTGTTGCGGAGGATCGTGGCGTACTGCGCGAAGAAGCCGTTCGTGAACTCGTCGGTGGTGCCGAAATTGTACGCCATGTCCCCCATGTGCAGGAACAGGTCGGGGCGGTACGCGCCGACGAAGCCCAGCATCGCGTCGCGCGTCGCCCAGGGCGCGCTGCCGCTGTAGCCTGTGTCGCCGACGATCCAGGCCCGGAACTTCTTCGGCGTGGCCACGGGCGGCGCGGTCTCGAAGTAGAAGGAGGAGGAGCCGCCGGCCAGCACCGCGCTCGACGTGCCGACGCTGTAATAGTAGCGGGTGTCCGGGGCGAGGCCCCCGATGAACACCTCGTGCTGGGTCGCGAGCGCGCCGAGGTCCACCGTCTGCGTCAGGTTCGCTGGATCGGTCCCGTAGCGCACGCGGCTGTCCGTGCCCACGTCGGTCGTCCACACGACATAGACCGAGCTGGGCGTCACCGATTGCAGGTAGGGCTGCCTCACCACCGACTGAGCGGCCGCCTGTCCCGCCCACGCCATCGTCATCGTCACTGCCATCGACGCGATGGTCAGATGATGTCCGGGGTTCAATTTCATCGCTTCACCCTCCGTGTTTCCTGATTCATCCCGCGTGCCTCCGACAAAAGCTCGCCATGGGCGAGCCGAGCACCTTCCTGGTGCGGTCACCGTCATCGATCGCATCGCGCCTGAGACCTCGCGCGAACAGCGCATCGGACGTGGACGCGCTGCTATCACCTTACCGCAGGCGCGCATGAACTATCATCCTAAATCGGAGAGCACCTCGCACAGAGCGTCAGGGGGTGCGATCATGATCAGGAGGACCTCAAACCATTATCGTTGAACAAAGGGACGCAGCACAACCGCGGGAAGCTAGCATGAACTCCTTTTCGATTGTATGAGGGAAGTGTGTCATTCCGATTTCTGCTTCGCCTGGCCCAGGTGGGTAGGGTGGCCGCGCTGGCCGCGGCCAGCGCGGCCAGCGCGGCCAGCGCGGTTACCTTGCTGGCCACCCCGGCCATTGTCCTGATCGTCGGCGAGCGTCTCGCGCTGGCGGACGCGGGGGAGCCGGCCGAGGTCGAGGCGCGCCGCCTCATTCATATGCTCGGCTACGTCGCCATGGATTATGGCGGTTGCGTGGCGGACGGCGCCGTCACCAGCGCCATCGAGTACGACGAGCAGCTGACGCTGCTCGGCGAGGCGATCCACATCGCCGCCCGTATCCAGCCGTCCGCGCTGGAGAGCGGGGCGGGGGACCTTGCGCAGGGCGTCGCCGACGTGCGCGCGCTCGTCGAGGAGAAGGTCTCTGCGGATCGGGTCGCCATTGCGGCCAGGACCGCGCGCGACCGGGTCGCCGCCGCCTTCCGGCTGGCGGAGGCGCCGCTCTCGCGGCCCGACGTGGAGCGCGGCGCGGCCCTCTATCAGGAGAACTGCGCCAGCTGCCACGGCCCGACGGGGCACGCCGATACGAAGCGCGCGGCGAGCCTCGTCCCGCACCCGGCGAACTTCCACGACGCGGCCGTCGCCGAGCAGCTCGCGCCGACGGCCGTCGAGTCCACCGTCCGGTTCGGCGTCAACGGCACGGCCATGGTGCCGTTCACCTTTCTCACGGCCAGCGAGCGCTGGGATCTCGCCTTCCACGTCGCCGGCCTCCACCACCCGCAGCCCGGCGCCGCCCCGCGGCCGCTCGATCTACCGGGCTACTCCGTGGTCGAGCTCGCGGTCCGCTCCGACGGGGACCTCCGCGCCGAGCTCTCGGCGCGCGGGGTCCCCGCCGACCGGCACGCGGCGCTCCTCGCGGAGCTCCGGCGGCGCGTCCCCTATACCCCCGAGGCCTCGTCGTCCCCCCTCTCCATCGCGCGCGCCGCGCTCGACCGGGGGCGCGCCGCCCTGCGCGAGGGTCGGCTCGTCGAAGCGCGCGCGGCGCTCGACACGGCCCGGCTCGACGGCATCGACGCCGCCGAGGCGAGCGTCCGCGCCGTGAAGGAGGCGCTCGCGGACGACCTCGGCGACGGCGACTTCGCCCTGCGAGCGGCGCTCGCGTCCGGCGCGACCACGGACGTGCTGGACGCCGGCATGGCCACGCTCCTGCGCGACGCCACCTATGCCGAGGTAGCGCTCGCGCGGTCCGGGCGCGCGCCGGGTCGGCTCGTGGCCCTCGTATCGGGCCGCCTGCTGCTGCGCGAGCTCGCCGCCGCGGCGCTCTTCCTCGCCGCGCTCGCCGCCGTCGCTCCGTCCCGGAGCCGGCGTGTCGTCCACGTCGCGTCGGGCGCGGCGCTGCTGCTCGCGCTCGCCGCCTGGGTCGCGGCGGCGCTCGGGCATGGGGCGGGCTTCTGGCGCACGCTGGTGGCAGGCGCGGCGACCTCGCTCGCGGTCGCCGCCGTCGCCGGCGCGGCGGCGCTCGCCTTGCAGCGCGACGCGCGGCAGCCGCGCCCGCGCGAGCCATCGCGAGAGGGCCTGTCGCGGGGCGCTCGCGCCGTCGTCTTCGCGACCGCGCTGCTGGCCAGCTTCGGCGCGGCGTTCTCAGGGCTCGACGCCGCGCTCGGCGTGTCCCTTCCGGTGTCGCCGCCCGCCGTCGCCGGTGCCCTGCTCGCGCTCGCGCTGCTCGTCGCCGGCGCGGCGCTCGTGATCCGCGTGAGCCGGGCGGCCGCGCACCGCTGGGCGAGCCCTCCCGCATGGCTCGTCTGTCTGCTGTGCGCACCGCTCGCCGGCCGCGGCGTGGCCGCCCTCCAGCTCTGCGGGCTGCTCCCGGTCCATGGATTGCCGCTCCCTCGCTTCGCGGCGCTCGGGGTCTACCCTGCGGTGGAGACGTGCCTGGCGCAGGCGGCGCTGCTCGGGCTCGCGCTCGCCGGCGCGTCTCGCGGCCGCCGCGCCTCCGGCGCCTCGGACGCCCAGGGCAGCGCTTCCAGCGCCTGATACCTCATACGTTAGGTGCGTGAGGCCAGCGGCGCCGGCGCGCCGTAGCGCTCGGGTACCCCGTGACGGCCGCCGAGCACGGCGCCAGCTTCCTGACCGGCGGCGTAGTAGCCGCTGTCGGTCGCACGGCACGGGTTGACCCCATGCCGGAGCCTGGCAGTCCTCGCTCTCGCGCCTCATTCTGGACCGATCATTCCAGAATGATCAGTCCAGAATGCGCTGCAGTAGCGAGGGTCACGTGGCCGGCAGGGTTGCCGGGCCGCGTGATGAGCAGCAGCTTCCGGGCTCGGCAGCGCCGCAGTCCTCCCGTGCAATCAGAGACGGCTTCGGGGGACGAGGTACCAGGTTCCGGGTCGCCGGGCTGGCGGGCCGCTCTCAGGGGAGGATGGCGGGTGACGGATCCCCCGTGTAGATCTGCGAGCAGCGGGGCTTCTTCACGTCGGACGGGCAGCTGAGCCCCTGGTAGAAGCTCAGCGAGTTCGCCGTGGGGGCATACCCGCTCGGGACCTGGAGGCTCCCGACCTGGCCGAAGTAGGAGAGGCACGCGTCGCGCCACCAGCGCGCTTCGTGGTGCTGGATCTTCAGGAAGTCGGTCACGTCCTTGAAGCGCTGGCCGTCGATACGCCCCTCGACGGACTCCCATGCTTCTCGCATGAGCCCCACCTCGTCGACGCCGCGGCTGTAGCGATGGACGAGCTCCTCCCAGAGCGTCTTCCCCGAGCTCAGCTCGTCCTGCCAGCCGACGTGGTGGAAGAAGAGCAGGAAGTCGTCAGGCACCGTGTCGCGGCTTCCGAACTTCTGCCCTACCGGCCCGAAGTACTGGGCGACAGCGTTGCTGCCCGAGGACGAGCGGTTGAAGCCGATGCCGCGGGCGTCCGCCTTGTGGTAGTAGACCGGGTTCCACTCGGCGCGGGTCAGGTTGCTCACCCACGGCGCCGGCCCGTAGTGATGGTCGCTGCCCATGATGTGGACCAGCCCGAGGGGCGTCATGTAGTCGACGAGCGCCTGGTGGGAGCTCATCATCACCTGAACGACCGGAGTGACGACGACGGGGTCGTTCGAGAAGGTCTGGCGGACCCACTCCTCGGCGATGGCCTCCGAGGAGAGGTCCGGATTCCACGCCAGGCGTCCGAAGACGTACCAGTTCGCCTGGTTCATGTGGGACCCGGTCCAGTTCGCGTCGTCACCGACGTTGGAGACGCCCGCGATCGCGGTGGTCGTGTAGCCGTGCAGGGTGCCGTCGATGACCCGCGCCACGGTCGAGCCCTCGCCGTCCGCGTAGGTGTCCGCCTTGAGGACCTCCTCGAAGAGCGGGCCGAGGTAGGCGAGGTGCGTGTCCTCGCCGAGGTACTCCTTCGTGATCTGGAGCTCGAGGGCCAGGGGCGTCTCGGGCATGGCCCCGAACAGCGGATGGAACGGCTCTCGAGGCTGGAAGTCGAGCGGGCCGTTCTTGGCCTGCACGAGGACGTTGCTCTTGAACTTGCCGTCCAGCGGCTTGAACTGCTCGTAGGCCTGCTTGATGCGGTCCGGCGGGCTGTCGTCCGAGTAAACGAAGGCGCGCCATATCACGATGCCTTGATGAGGCGCGAGCGCGTCGGCGAGCGTGTTGGCGCCGTCGGCGTGCGTCCGCCCGTAGTCCTGAGGCCCCGGCTGCCCCTCGGAGTTCGCCTTCACGAGGAAGCCTCCGAAGTCGGGGATCTGCTCGTAGATCTCGTTGACCTTGTTCACCCACCACTGCTTGACGCTGGCATTGGTCGGATCGGCCGTGCTCAGGTTGCCGATCTCGATCGGGGCGCTGAAGCGGGCGGTGAGGTAGACCTTGATGCCATAAGGGCGGAAGACGTCGGCGAGCGCCTTGACCTTCGTGAGGTACGATGGCGTCAGGACCTGCGCGTTGGCGTTCACGTTCGTGAGCACGGTCCCGTTGATGCCGATGGAGGCGTTGGCCCTCGCGTAGTCCTTGTACCGGGGAGAGAGGGTGCCCGGCAGCGCGCTCCAGTCCCAGATGGAGCGGCCCGCGTAGCCGCGCTCCACGGTGCGATCGAGGTTGTCCCAGTGGTTCAGGATGCGGTGCTCGATCCTGGGCGAGCCGCTGAGCGACAGCCGCGCGAGGGCGCTGTGGCTCTGGGCGTGCCGGAGGAGCGCGAAGGCGCCATAGAGCACGCCCACCTCCGTGTTGCCCGCCACGGCGATCACCGGCTGCCCTCCCACGTCCGCTGTCTCGACGACGTAGCCCTCGGGGCCCAGGGCTCCGAGGCGCGCCGCGAGCGGCAGGTCCTTGATGAGGCTCGCCGTGGCCGTCCCGATCACCACGGCGCCAGGGCCCTCGACGGCCGCGCCGGTCTCGACCGTCCCGCCCGTCAAGCCGCTCAGGCCCTTCACGAGCTCGGCCTCGGCGATATCGAGGCTCGCGCCGCTCCCGGACTTGACCACGCGCTTGAAGGCCGCCTGATACTCCGCGAGGCGCCCCGGAATCGGGAGCTTCGGGTACCTGAGCCAGAGGTCTGCGCCGGTCTCGTTCGGCAGGGAGCCCGGCACGGGATACTCCTCGTCGGAGCCCGACGCGCCGCCCGTGTTCTCGCCCCCTCCCGTGCCCGCGCCGGTGCCGCCCCCGCTCCCGACGACGCCTCCGCCCGAGGCGCCGGTGCCGTCGCCGCCGCCGACCGAGGCGCCGGGGCCAGTGCCGCTCGAGCCGCCGCCGCTGCCGGTCCCTCCGCTCGGCTCATCGGCGCCGCTCGAGGAACAGGCGCTCGCGAGCGCGATGCTCAGCAGCCCGACAAGCAGGAGCGGAAATCTCTGGATCTTCAACGAATGGGACCGTCTCTTGGGCGGCCCGTCTGTCCAACTCGAATTCTCGTTTTCCGGAGCAAGCGTCATCTGCATCAACCTTTCCAGTGGAGAGGGGCCCAGGGCCTCGTTACTTCGTCGCGCGGAAGCTCTCCGGCGGCCCCAGGTAGCTCGGCTTCAGGCCGCCTGTGTCCACCACGATCTTCTGCACCACCACGGTCGGGTCGACCATCCAGAACTTCAGCACGTGCGCGCCGGGCTGCGCGATGGTGTGCGTGGTCGACGTGAGGTTCACGTTGTCCGAGGTGTTCCTCTCCCACGACTTGTTCATGGGGACCCCGTTGAGCGCCGTGGTGACGTTGACGATCTGCGGCTGCCCGTCGTCGATCGACACGGCGTACTTCAGCCCGTCGCTGTGCAGCACGTTGTTCCTCGGCGACAGGTACGCCCAGACAGTCACCTTGCCGCTGGTGAAGAGGTTCATCTCGTACTCGAGGCGCGGGCTCTCCCCGCCGGGCGTCTGCCTCGGCGACGTGACCGGGAAGGGCGTCATTCCGCCCGCCGTCCGGCCGATGTGCGGGATCAGCTGCCAGGTGATCGGGTCCGCGCTCACGGCGCGGGTGAAGTGCTCGGCCTCGATGGACACGTAGCCGTTGCTCTCCACGAACCCCTCGAGCTCCGCGCGGTTCACGTCCGGGTTGTTGACCACGGCCTTGACGACCACCGCCTTGCCGCCCGGGCCCGTCACCGTGAGCGGCACCTCCGTGGTCCCCGTGGGCGCGGCGTCCCAGTCGACGCTCACCGTCGCGCGCACCTCCTTCTCGATGGTGCCTTTGTTCGGCGACACCCTCACCCAGGGCACGGCCGCCTCGATCGTGTAATCGAACGGCTCCTGGCCGCGGTTGAAGACCTCGATGTGCTGCGCCGGCTGGGTCTGGAACGGGCTGAGCTCGGGCAGCACCGCGGCCGTCCGCTCCGCGGGCCAGTGCTTGTCCGACCCGGTGATGGCCACGCCCATGTCCGCCGCGCGCGGGACGTTGATCTGCTTGAGCTCCGGCCAGATGAAGTCCTCCAGGACGGCGTTGTTCCTCTCCGGCTGCTGCCAGCCCGAGTCCGGATAGTTCCCGCCGTAGCCGATCTTGGGCTGCGTCTGGAAGCCCTTCCACTTCCCGCCAGCGAGCGTGTCGTTGTAATAGGCGGACATCGCCTTGTCGTCGGCGAGCCGTGCCTGGGCGGCCTCGGCCATGTCCTTGGTCGCGGCGCGCCCCTGGGCGGCGTAGAGGATGTTCTTGAAGCCGGCCAGGCGGAGCTCGTAGAGGTTGGCGCTCGCCTTCACCTGGTAGAGCACGAGCTCGTAGTAGGCGTCACGGTGGTCCGCCGGCAGCGCCTCGTTGAGCCGCTCCGCCTCGGCCGCGAGCGCCTGCCACTCCGCGACGACCCGCTCCAGCTCGTTATAATGGATCAAGCTGAAGGGGCTCCCGTCGCTGTAGACGATGGCGTTGTTCGGGTCCCTGCCGACGTCGGCGCCCGCCTTGACGGTGATGGCCCGGTTGAGCAGCTCGGGCTTCCGGCGCGACTGCAGCCGGGAGTACATGGTCAGGACCTCGGCGATCTCGGCCGCGTGCTCCGGCCCGAACTGCTGCGCCGCCCACTGCCGCTCCCACACAGGGATGCGCTCCACCGGCCACCGCTCGGGGTTCCACGCATAGTCCAGGAAGAACTCGAGCGGGTGCTCGTCGTTCTTCATGTCGCCCACGTTCACCACCCAGAGCCGATCGACGCCGTAGCGATACGACAGGTGGAGCTGCTCCCAGATGTTGGGGAGGAGGTTGGTGTCCACCCACTTGTAATTCCGGCCGCCGCCCACGTAGTCGAAGTGGTAGTAGAGCCCGTAGCCGCCGGACCGCGGCGCCGCCGAGAGGTCGGGCAGCTCGCGCATGTTGCCCCAGTTGTCGTCGCACCAGTTGATGATCACGTCGTCCGGCGCCCGCATGCCGTCGTCCCAGAAGCTCTGGACTTCCTTGTAGAGCGTCCAGACCTGCGGGATGGTGGTGACCTCCTTGCCGGTCACCTCGGTGAGGATCTGCCGCTGCGCCTGCACGATCCGCTGCATCAGATCGATGTTGCCGCCGTTGTCGATGGGCAGGTCGCCGTTGCCCCGCATGCCGACGGTCACCACGCTCTCGTAGTCCTTCATCCGCCGGATGCCGTCGGCCCAGTACTTCTTCAGGTACTCCTGGTTGTTATCGAAGTTCCACTCCCCGCTCCCGTGGCGGTTCCACTCGTCCTGCGCCCGCATCATCGGGGCCTCGTGCGAGGTCCCCATCACGATCCCGTACTCGGCGGCCAGCGCCTGGCTCTCGGGGTCGTCGTCGAAGAGCGACCTGCCCCACACGGCCGGCCACAGGTAGTTCGCCTTGAGGCGGAGCATGACCTCGTACACATGGGCGTAGAGCTCGTGATCGAAGCCGTTCGGGGCGCTCGAGTTGGGCGCGGGGCCGAACGTGTTGCGCGCCCAGGTGCCGAGGGCGGGGTTCTCGTCGTTGATGAAGAAGCCGCGGTACTTCACCTTCGGCTCGCCCTGCGAGTAGCGCCCCGGCAGGATGTGGAGCTCGCTGTGCTTGTGGGCGGGGACGTCGTCCCAGTAGTGCCAGGGCGACACGCCGATGTTCCTCGACACGTCGTACGCACCGAAGATCGCCCCGCGCTTGTCGCTGCCCGCGATCACGAACGCGCGGCGCACGCCCGGCAGCGGATCCTTCACCACCTGGAGGAGCGACGTCTCCCACCGGCCCTCGATGCCGGTGACGTCGAGCTTCTTCTCGCTCACCAGCCTGTCGATGAGCGGGCTCCTGCCGAGGGTCCCGATGAGCACGACGTCCTCCGCCGCCGGGATCTCGTCGAGCGAGACCTCGGGCTCGACCTGCGTGACCCGGCCGATGTCGGTCTTGAGGTCGTTCACCACCCGGATCACACCCGGGTGGTCGCTCGCGCTCACGACGAGCGGCGCGGCCTTGCCGCCGGCGACAAGGGGGAAGCTGTCGGGCCCGGGCTCGAACGAGACGTACTTCTCCGGATCTTCCGGGTGCGGCTGCGTGCCCGGATCGCCCGGCTGCGTGCCCGGATCGCCCGGCTGCGTGCCCGGATCGCCCGGTTGCGTGCCCGGATCGCCCGGCTGCGTGCCCGGATCGCCTGGCTGCGCGCCCGTACCTCCGGAGGTCGGCGGCGTGCCGTCAGGCGTCGAGCAGCTCCCCAGCACCGACAGGGAGAGGGGCAGGAGCCCCAGCAGGAGCCCTGTCCGCAGCATCGGCCTGAAGCTCCCCCGAAGCGCCCCGAGCGCTCGCCTGCCTGGGCCGGCGCACGGGCGACCGGAGCGCTCCGCGCGGGCGGCGCCCTCGTTGAACCGCGCCAGCTCGCTCGCGCTGCAATCTTCTTCGATGGTCGTCATGAGCTGTCTTCCTCGACTGTTCACGCGGAAGGACTCCCGCCGGCGCGCGCGACATGCATGCGCGAGCAGGGCACAAACACGCTGCTTCTTGGGACCATGACGCTGCAGCGCAGGACGGGGCCTGCGCCCGCCGGCGGGATGATCCCTGATTGTCAAACCACTTTACAAATGCCCGGCGCGGCGAGCCTTCCGCTCTGGTCCGAGCCGCCAGGGGCGCGTGGAAACGACGGTCGAACGCGCAGATGCTCTCCGGTGTTCAAGCGCCGCGTCGTCGCCCGCGACTCGCCTCGATCCGCCTGAGTTCCCCGGTCGATGAATGGACAGTCTTCGATCGTCGCGCGCTGCCGCGGACAGGGCGTGCTGGGGTCCCCAGGCTCGCGGCTCACTGATCAGGCTCAGAAATTCCCGGAGGGTGCCGGTCTGATCACGCCTCGCCCAGCAAGGGAGGCGCTCCTGTCATCCCCCTCGCGCGACCCCGGCCGGGCGTCGCGCGAGCAGCCGCTGGAGCAGGCAGGAGACCAGGAGGAGGAGCCCGATGACGATCTTCGTCCACCAGGAGCTGAGCGTGCCCTCGAACATGATGAGCGTCTGGATGGTCCCGAGGATGAGCACGCCGAAGAGGGTGCCGATCACCGTGCCGTGGCCGCCGGTCAGCAGGGTGCCGCCGACGACGACGGCGGCGATGGCGTCCAGCTCCATGCCGCCGGCGTGCAGCGCGTAGCCGGACACCATGTAGAACGTGAAGGCGACGCCCGCGAGCGCCGAGCAGAACCCGTTGAAGGTGTAGATGAGCACCTTGGTCCTCGGCACCGCGAGGCCCATCAGCAGGGCGGACTGCTCGCTGCCGCCGATCGCGTAGACGGTGCGGCCGAAGCGCGTGTAGTGCGCGAGGTAGATGGCCGCGGCGAACAGCGCCAGCGCGATGACCACGTTCCAGGTGATCGCGGTGCCGAACAGGAAGGGGATGCGGTGCGACGAGACGGCGACGTAGAAGCCGTCGGTGATCGTGATGGAGTCGATGCTGATGAGGTAGCAAAGCCCGCGGGCCAGGAACATGCCCGCCAGCGTGACGATGAAGGGCTGGACCTCGAAGTACTGGATGACCAACCCCATCACGAGGCCGATGCCCGCGCCCATGGCCAGGACGAGCGGGATGACCACGGCCGGGCTGACGCCGTGCCGCTCGACGAGCGACGCCGAGACCATCGTCGTCAGCGCGATGACCGAGCCGACCGAGAGGTCGATCCCGCCGGAGAGGATGACGAACGTCATCCCGATGGCGGTGATCGCCAGGAACGCGTTGTCGATGAAGAAGTTGAGGAACACCTGCAGCGAGAAGAAGCCGTCGAACAGGCATGATCCGGCCCCGAACATCAGGACGAAGAGGCCGACGGTGACGGCGAGCGGCAGGTGCCTCGGGTCGAGCCGTAGGGATCGCCCGGGGGTGGCTGCGGCTGTGTCGCTCATGGATGGCCCCGTGGCTGCGGCTGTGTCGCTCATGGATGCCCCCGTGGCTGCGGCTGTGTCGCTCATGGATGCCCCCGTGGCTGCGGCTGTGTCGCTCATGGAACGGCCACCCTCCTCACCCGCTGCCTCCCGATGAGCTCCTTGACCTTCTGCGATTGCAGGATGCTCACCAGGAAGACGACCAGCGCCTTGACCACCAGGTTGACCTCGGGCGGCACGCCGACCGAGTAGATCGTGGTGGTGAGCGTCTGGATGATCAGGGCGCCGAGGACGCTCCCCGCCAGCGTGAACTTGCCCCCGGAGAGCGACGTGCCGCCCAGGACCACGGCCAGGATGGCGTCCAGCTCGAAGAGCAGGCCCGCGTTGTTGCCGTCGGCGCTCTTGACGTTCGAGCTCACGATGAGCCCGGCGATGCCGGCGCACAGCCCGCACACGACATAGCAGGCGAAGGTGATCGAGCGCGCGCGGATCCCGGCCAGCCGCGAGGCGACCGGGTTGACGCCGATCGCCTCGATGAACAGGCCCAGCGCCGTCTTGCGGGTCAAGAGCCAGAGGACGGCGCCCACGCCGGCCACGATGAACAGCGCGACAGGGACGCCCAGCAAGAAGCCGTTCCCGATGACGTGGTAAGGGCTGTAATAGATCGTGATGATCTGGCCGTTCGTGATGAGCTGGGCGACGCCACGGCCCATGACGAGCAGGATCAGCGTCGCGATGATCGGCTGCATGCCGAGGAACGACACGAGCGCTCCGTTCCACATGCCGAAGACCAGCGCCACGCCGAGCGCGCCGCAGAGGACGACAGGCAGCGGGTACTGCGTCATGTCCGTCATGCCGGCCCCGCCGCTCAGCACCA
The DNA here is from genome assembly GCF_051530195.1 of Sorangium sp. So ce321. Taxonomy (NCBI): domain Bacteria; kingdom Pseudomonadati; phylum Myxococcota; order Polyangiales; family Polyangiaceae; genus Sorangium; species Sorangium sp. So ce321. The sequence continues at coordinate 5,540,904 of NZ_CP150329.1, forward strand.
GCTGGCCGCCGATCAGCGCCGCCGCGACAGCGCCCGAGATGGCGACCACCGCGCCGACGGAGATGTCGATGCCGTGGGTCGCGATCACCAGGGTGAGCCCCATGGCGACGATCATGAGCGGCGAGGCGCGGTTGAGGATGTCGATGAGGCTGCCGTACAGATGGCCGTCCTTCACCGTGACCGCGAAGAAGCGAGGGCTGCTCACGAGGTTGAAGAGCAGCAGGAGCCCGAGCATCGCCGCCGGCCAGAAGGTGCTCTTCCGCGTGAGCCGGCGCAGGGAGGTGGACGCGCTCACGCCTGGCCTCCCGCGACGATCTGGTACACCGCCTGCTCGCCGGCCTCGCGCGCGGCGAGCTCCGCCACCTTGCGCCTGTCGCGCAGGACGACGAGCCGGTCGGAGTAGCGCAGCGCCTCGGCCATCTCGGAGGACACGAGCACCACCGCCATGCCCCGGTCGCAGAGCTCCGAGACCTGGCCCATGATCTCGCCCTTGGCCGCGACGTCGATGCCGCGGGTCGGCTCGTCGAGGATGAGCATGCGCGGGTCGGTCACCAGCCAGCGGGCGAGGAGCGCCTTCTGCTGGTTGCCGCCGCTCAGCTTGGAGATGGGCACCTCCGCGTCGGCCGCCACGATGCCGAGCCGCTCGATGTAGAGGCGGGCGATCTCGTCCTGCCGCTCCCGCGACAGGTTGCGGAAGATGCCGCGCTTCGCCTGGAGGGCGATGATGATGTTCTCGCGCAGCGAGAGGTCGCCGAGGATGCCCTCGGTCTTCCGGTCCTCGGGGCAGAAGCCGAGGCCGCGCGCGATCGCGTCGAGCGGCGAGCCGATGCGCGCCTCCTGGCCGTCGATCTCGATGGAGCCTTGATCCGCCGCGTCGATCCCGAACAGGAGCCGCACCGTCTCCGTCTTTCCGGCGCCCAGGAGGCCCGCGATGCCGAGCCCCTCACCGAGCCTCACCTCGAGGTCGATGTCCCGGACCGAGCCCTTCTTGCCGAGGCCGCGTGTCCGCAAGAACGTCGCTCCCTCGCCCGCAGGGCTCGCCGTCCTGTCGCGCGCGGCCCGGGTCGGGCCGTCCTCCGCGACCTCGCGGCCGACCATCCGCGTGACGAGCTGCACGCGCGAGAGCTCGGCGGCCAGGTACTCGCCGACCAGCTCGCCGTTCCTCAGCACCGTGATCCGGTCCGAGATCTCGAACACCTGGTCGAGGAAGTGCGAGATGAACAGGAGCGCCATCCCTTGCGCCTTGAGGCGGCGGACGACCGAGAAGAGCGTCTTCACCTCGTCCTCGGCCAGGCTCGAGGTCGGCTCGTCGAGGATGAGGATCCTCGCCTTGGCGGTCAGCGAGCGGGCGATCGCGACGATCTGCTGCACGGCCAGCGAATAGGCCGAGAGCGGCGCGGCGACGTCGACGTGCACGTTGAGGTCGCTCAGCACGGCGGCGGCGTTCCGGCGCATCTCCCGCCACCGGAGCGCGAAGGCGCTCGAGCCCTCGCGCCCGAGGAAGATGTTCTCGGCGACCGACAGGTTGGGGCAGAGGTTCACCTCCTGGAAGACGGCGCTGATGCCCAGCTTCTGCGCGTCGAGCGGGCTCGCCGGCCTGATCTCGCGGCCGTCGAGGAGGATGCGCCCGTCGTCCGGCGCGTGGACGCCGGTGAGGACCTTGACGAGGGTCGACTTGCCCGCGCCGTTCTGCCCCATCAGCGAGTGCACCTCTCCCGGGATCAGCCGGAAGTCGACGGACGAGAGCGATTGCACTCCAGGGAATCCCTTGGAGATCCCCTTCATCTCGAGCACGGGCACGGCTTCGCTGGCCATCGTTCACGCTCTTCCCGCGCGGCGATAACCGTCGCGCATGCTCAGGGTTGTGCTGGCACTAGACCATGGGGGGCGGGGAGGGGGACGAAGATCCCGGTCGTCCCCCGGTCTCCCGCGCTGGTTGAAATGTCGGTGGACAGGCGACAGCGCGCCCGCGCTCAGTACTTGCGCTTCGGGAACTCCTGGGCGGCGGTCTCCATGGGGAAGACGCCTTCCTGGGTCACGATGCGCTTGGGCAGCGTCTTGCCGGCCATCAGGTCGTTCACCGCGCTCATGAGCTGCGGCCCGAGGAGGGGGCTGCACTCGACCGTCACGTTGAGCTTCCCGGCCATCATCGCCTCGAACGCGCCCTTGACCGCGTCGATCGAGATGATGGTGATGTCCTTGCCGGGGCGGAGGCCCGCCTCCTCGATCGCCTGGATCGCGCCGATCGCCATGTCGTCGTTGTGGGCGTAGAGGACGTTGATGTTCTTGCCCTCGGCCTTGAGGAACGCCTCCATGACCTCCTTGCCCTTGGCGCGGGTGAAGTCGCCCGTCTGCGAGCGGATGATCTTGAAGTTCGGCTTGTCCTTGATGACCTCCTCGAACCCCTTCTTGCGGTCGATCGCGGGGGCCGAGCCGACGGTGCCCTGGAGCTCGACGATGTTGATGGTGCCCTCCTGGCCCTTCGTCTTCTCGACCAGCCAGTTCGCCGCGCGGCGGCCCTCCTCGACGAAGTCCGACCCCATGAAGGTGACCCAGAGGCTCTCGTCCTTCGAGTCCACGGAGCGATCGGTCAGGATGACCGGGATCTTGGCGGCCTTGGCCTCGCGCAGGACGGGCTCCCAGCCGGTCTCGACCACGGGCGAGAAGGCGATGACATCGACCTTCTGGGCGATGAACGACCGGATCGCCTTGATCTGGTTCTCCTGCTTCTGCTGCGCGTCCGAGAGCTTGAGCTCGATCCCGGCTTCCTTGGCGGACTCCTCGATCGACTTCGTGTTGGCGGTCCGCCACTCACTCTCCGCGCCGATCTGGGAGAACCCGAGCGTCACTTTCTTCTTCTCCGCCTGACAGCCCATCCCCCCCAGGGTCATCATCAGCCCGGTCAGGACCACCACCGCCGCCGCGACAAAACGGCTCCTCTTCATGGCGCAACTCCTTTTCATCCGTGATGCGCCCCGTCCGTCGAGGCGGCTTGCTCGTCGTTGCCTGACGCTTGGCACGCCCGGCCTCACTTCTGGCCGTAATACGCGCCCTTCCCGTGCTTCCGGTCGAAGTGCTTGCGTACGAGCGGCTCGGGCAGGCGCGCGGCGCCCGGGTGGATCGTGCGCGTGATGAACGCCATCCGCGCGATCTCCTCGAGCACCACCGCGTTGTACACCGCCTTGTCGGCGTCCTCGCCCCAGGTGAAGGGGCCGTGGCCCGCCACCAGCACCATCGGCGTGTGGAGCGGGCTCCGCTCCCTGAAGCACTCGAGGATCTGCTTGCCGGTCTCCGTCTCGTAGTCGCCCTGCACGGCGTCCGCGCGCATCACCTCGGTGCACGGCACGTCCTCGGCCAGGTGGTCGGCGTGGGTCGTCCCGTAGATCGGGATCGGCGTGCCCGCCTGCGCCCAGCTCGTCGCGTAGGTCGAGTGCGTGTGGACGACGCCGCCCACGCCGCGGAAGCTCGCGTAGAGCACGATGTGCGTCCGGGTGTCCGAGGAAGGGCGGAGGCGGCCCTCGACCACCTTCCCCTCGAGGTCGACCACCACCATGTCGTCGACCTTCAGCTGCTCGTACGCGACGCCGCTCGGCTTGATCGCCAGCACGCCCCGGTCGCGGTCGAACGCCGAGACGTTCCCGAAGGTGTAGATGGCGAGCCCCCGGCGAGGGATCTCCATGTTCGCCACGAAGGCGCGCTCTCGCAGCTCTCGATAAGTAGCGCTCACGTCCCGCCCCCGTTCAGTGCGCCAGCCGGTAGGCGAGGTCGTTCCAGCGGAGCTCGTTCTTGAGCGCCCGGATCTCGGTCCCTTCGCCGATGCGGATCAGCTCCACGCCGGCGATCGCCGCGAAGTCCTCGACGTGCTCCATCGTGAGCGCGCGGCTGTGCGCGCAGTGGTGCGCGCCGCCGGCCAGGATCCACGCCTCGCATGCGCGCTTGAAATCGGGCTTCGGGATCCACACCGCGCGCGCCACCGGCAGCTCCGGCATCTCCGCCTCGGGCGCCACCGCCTCGAGCTCGTTGGCGACCATCCGCATCCGGCCGCGCATGTCGACCATGGCGACGTTCACGGCGGGGCCGGTCCCGGCGTCGAAGACGAGCCGGCACGGGTCGCCCCGGCCGCCGATCGACAGCGGGTGGATCTCCAGCGACGGCCTGCCCGCGGCGATCGACGGACAGATCTCGAGCATGTGGGCGCCGAGGACGCGCTCCTTCCCCGCGACGAGGTGGTAGGTGTAGTCCTCCATGAAGGAGACGCCGCCGCGCCGGCCGGACGCCATGACCTTCAGCGCGCGGACGAGGCCGCACGACTTCCAGTCTCCCTCCGCCCCGAAGCCGTAGCCCTCGGCCATGAGCCGCTGGACGGCGAGGCCAGGGAGCTGCTTGAGACCGTGCAGGTCCTCGAACGTCGTGGTGAACCCGCCAAAGCCGCCCTCCACGAGGAAGGAGCGCATCGCCGCCTCCTGCCTCGCCGCGTAGCGCAGCTCGCCGTGGCGCTCGCCGCCCTTCCTCAGGGCGGGAGCGACGGCGTACGCGTCGCTGTACTCCGCCACGAGGCGATCGACCTCGCCCTCGTCGACGTCGGCGATGCGCCCGACGAGGTCGCCGACGCCGTGGCCGTTCACCGCCCACCCGAGCTTGACCTGCGCCTCGACGCGGTCGCCGCCGGTGACGGCCACCTCTCGCATGTTCATCCCGCCGAAGCGGGCTATCTTGAGCCGCCGCGCGTCGACGGCGGCGCAGGCGGCGCGCGCCCACGTGTCGAGCCGGGCGAGGACGTCGCCGTCCGTCCAGTGGCCGACGATCACCTTCCGCTCGATGCGCAGCCGCGCGCCGATGTACCCGAACTCGCGGTCCCCGTGGGCCGACTGGTTCAGGTTCATGAAGTCCATGTCGATGGTGCCCCAGGGCAGCTCGCGGTTGTACTGCGTGTGCAGGTGAGCGAGCGGCTTCTCCAGGCGCGTGAGCCCCGCGATCCACATCTTCGCCGGCGAGAACGTGTGCATCCACGTGATGACGCCGGCGCACCGGGGCGACGCGTTGGCCTCGCGGCAGACGGCGAGGATCGCCTCGGGGCTCTTGAGCGTCGGCTTCCAGACGACCTTGACCGGGAGCTTGCCGGACGCGTCGAGGTGCGCGGCGATCTCACGCGCGTGCGCGGCGACCTGCTTCAGCGTCTCCTCGCCGTAGAGGTCCTGGCTGCCGGTCAAGAACCATACTTCGAAGCCTTCGAGCAAATCCTTCATGACAACTCCGCTCATCGCGTCAGCTCCTTCTCCACAAAGGACCCGAGCGCGACATAATCCCTGTACAGCGCGTCATACAGCGCGGCGCGCGCGACGTCGGGACGATACAGGGCCTCGGTCCCGGGCGACATCGCTCGCTGCGCTTTCTCGATCGTGGCGTGCAGGCCGGCGGCCGTCGCGGCGAACATCGCCGCGCCGAGCGCGACCGGCTGCTCTCCGGCGCGGACCTCGACGGTCATGTCGAGCACGTCCGCCAGGACCTGCATGGTGAAGGGGCTCTTGCGCGCGACGCCGCCGATCCCGATGACGCCGTCGATGCGGATCCCCTGGGACCGGAAGCGCTCGACGATGGCGCGCGATCCGAAGGCGATCGCCTCGACGAGCGCGCGGTAGATCCGCGGGGCGTCGGTGCCGAGGTCGAGCCCGACGAGGGCGCCCTTGAGCCGCTGGTCCGCGTCCGGGGTCCTCCGCCCGTTCAGCCAGTCGAGCGCGAGGACGGAGCTCTTCGCCGGCGGGATCTCCGCGGCCGCCCTGTCCAGCTCGGGGATGATCCGCTCCATGATCGCGTCGGCGAGCCCCTCGCGCGGCGAGCCGCCGGCGCCGGGGAGGGAAGGGAGGATCGCGAGGAGCGGCCAGCTGAGGAGCTGCTTGAACCAGGCGAAGACGTCGCCGAACGCGGATTGCCCTGCCTCGTAGCCGATCGCGCCCGGGATGATCGAGCCGTCGACCTGGCCGCAGATCCCGGCGACGAGGACCTCTGGCGCGCCCGTCCTCGGGACGACGAGCATGTCGCACGTGCTCGTGCCCATGACCTTGAGCAGGTGATGCGGCTGGATGTCGCCGCCGACCGCGCCCATGTGGGCGTCGAAGGCGCCGACCGCGACGACGGCGTCACCCGGGACGCCGAGCTTCGCGGCCCACTCGGGCGAGATCGTCCCGAAGGGCTCGTCCGCGGTCCAGGTGCGGGAGCCGAGGGTGGCCCTGAGCGCGGGCAGGCGCTGGTCGAGCCGCGCCAGAAAATCGTTCGACGGATAGCCATCGAACTCCGGGTGCCACATCGCCTTGTGGCCGGCGGCGCAGCGGCTCCGCTTGATCCGCCCGAGATCGTCGGTGCCGGTCAGGACGGCGGGGATCCAGTCGCAGTGCTCCAGGATGGTGGCCGCCGCGCGCGCGACCGCCGGACTGGCCTCGAGGACGTGGAGCGCCTTGGCCCAGAACCACTCGGACGAGTACACGCCGCCCTCGAACTTCGTGTAGTCAGGGCCGCCCCAGGTCCGGGCGAGCTCGTTGATCCGGGCCGCCTCGGCCACGGCGGTGTGATCCTTCCAGAGGATGAACATCGCGTCCGGGTCCTCCTCGAAGCCGGGGCAGAGCGCGAGCGGCCTGCCCTTCGCGTCGGCGAGGACCGGCGTGGAGCCGGTCGTGTCGACCGCGATCCCGCGCACGCGCGCGGCGACGTCGGCGCCTGCCTGGCCCAGGGCGGCGCGGACGGCCGCCTCCATGGCCTCGAGGTAGTCGCGCGGGTGCTGGCGGAACCGGTGCGCGTGGGGGTCGCAGTAAAGGCCCTGCGCCCAGCGCGGGTAGGGCGCGACCCCGGCCCCCGCGAGCGCGCCGTTGCTCGCGTCCGCGACGACGGCGCGGACAGAGTCGGTGCCGAAATCGATCCCGATGACGAAGGTCCCGGTGCGCATGAGACGACCCGCTGCTGGGTGAAGCAGTAAAAGAGTGACCCCCGAAAATCAATGTGAACGTTCACATGATGGATGTCAATTCCAATCGGTCCGTCCGCGGCTATCCTCCGGCCCCGATGGATGAAAAGGCTGGCGGGTCTCCTCCGGAGCGCCGCGTCAAGAGAGGAGGACGCCGGGCTGCGGTCATGGTCGATGTGGCCAAGCTCGCCGGCGTCTCGTACCAAACGGTCTCGCGGGTCCTGCACGACAGCCCGCACGTGCGCCGCGACACGCGGGAGCGGGTGCTCGATGCGATCCGCCAGCTCGACTACCGGCCCAGCTCGGTGGCGCAGGCGCTCGTGACCGGGCGGTCGAGGACGCTGGGTGTCGTCAGCTTCGACACGACGCTCTACGGTCCGGCGTCGACGCTCCTCGGGCTGGAGGAGGCGGCGCACGACGCGGGCTACGGCGTGACCATCGCCAGCCTGCGGGCGCTCAGCCGCGCGCCGGTCGTGGAGGCCGTGCAGCGGCTGTGCGACCAGGGGGCGGACGGCGTCGTCGTCATCGCCCCGCAGCGGTCGGCGGTGGACGCGCTCCGCCACCTCACCTCCGACGTCCCGGTGGTCGCTGTCGAGGGCGGGCCGGACGACTCGGTGCCGGTGGTCGCCGTCGACCAGCACGGCGGGGCGGTGGCCGCGACGCGCCACCTGCTCGATCTCGGGCACAGGACGGTGTGGCACATCGCCGGCCCGACCGACTGGCTCGAGGCCGACCAGCGCATCGACGGCTGGCGCGCGGCGCTGAAGGCGGCCGGCGCGGAGGTCCCGCCGATCTTGCGGGGCGACTGGAGCGCGCGCTCCGGCTACGAGCTCGCGCCGCAGCTGGTGCGCGCGGCGGGCGCGACCGCCGTGTTCGTGGGCAACGACCAGATGGCGCTGGGCCTGCTCCGCTTCCTGCACGAGAACGGGCGCGAGACGCCGCAGGACCTCAGCATCGTCGGGTTCGACGACATCCCGGAGGCGGCCTACTTCACGCCTCCGCTCACCACGGTGCGCCAGGACTTCTCCGAGCTCGGGCGCCGGTGCCTCCACATCCTGCTCGATCAGATCGAGAGCGGCCAGCGCTCCGCGCCGCGCGTCGTGGTCGAGGCCGAGCTCGTCCTGCGCAAGAGCACCGCGGTGCCGAAGCGCCGGTGACCCCGCGCCGCCAGCGTCGTGGTCGAGGCACCCTCAGCCACCTTCGAGGCAGATCCTGCGCACGAAGCGCCTCACGGTCGAGGCGCGACGCTCGGCGTAGTAGCCCGCCGCCGCCGCCCTCGACTCCTCGCCGGGCGTCTCGAGGCAGGCCGCGATGACCTCGTAGCCGTCCGCGAGCTGGCTCGGGTCCCCGGGGTGCGCGCGGCGGTACTCGTGCACGAGCTCGCGCATGCGCGCGCCGTTCCGCGCGCTCATCGCGTCGTGCAGCAGCGCGATGAGGCCGTTTTCATGCTGGATTTCAAGGTGACGCGGCGTGATGGGGTGAGGGTGAGCGGGGCCGTCGTGTCGGTCGTCGGGGCCCGGCCCGGTGACCGGCAGGTCGTCGACCGCCGAGGCGAGGTCGTCGACCGCCGCGGCGTGCTCGGCGCTGCCAGACGGCGCGGGCGGCTCGGCCGACGCGCGGCGCGGCGCCGCCTGGCGCGGCGCCTCCTCGCGCGACGCTTCCTGCCGGGATGCAGGCGGCCGTCGTCCGTCGGGCTCTCGCGCGCGACTGACGAGGCAGAGCGCCGCGCCGAGCAGCATCGGCGCGGCCACGAGCCACCGGCTGCGCGGCGGCTTCACGGAATCGTCACCGTCCACGTCACCGTCTGCTGCGAGCGGGGCCAGTTGTCGCGACCCCAGCAGGGATCGATGTAACCGGGGTTCGTCGACGGGGGAGGGTCGAGACACTCGCCGCTGCGGTAGCGCACCCACTCCTCGCCGGCGTTGTCGTAGGCCCTGGCGACGATGGTGTGCGTGCCCGACGCGAGGCCTGCCGCAGCGACGTTGTAGGAGGGGCCGCCGTCCGTCGCGATCACGTCGCCGTCGAGCGTCCAATCGACGCTGATGACCTCGGGATCGATCACGTCGACCGTGAGCGTCGCCGGATCCGTGACGGCCCCGGCGGGCGGATCGGTCGAGTCTATCGGTTTGACGCGCATCCAGATGTCCATGATCATCTTCTCGCGCGAGACCGGGTTGAAGCTCGTGTTCTTGTGGCCTCCAAACAGGCTGTTCATCATCGAGTTCGAGGACGGACGGTATTGCCCGCCGTCGACGTAGCGGCTGCCGACGAAGGTGCCCTGGACGCCGGTGGCGTCGGCGGCGTCATGGCCAAGCCACCTGTCCCATTTGCCCGCCGTCGTCGTGCAGTTGCCCGTGGAGTTCACCTCGACGTACTCGGTGCCGTCGCCGCCGCACCTGTCCGCGCCGCAGTCCGAGCCCGTCGTCTTGGCGCAGTACTCGTCGGCGAGCTGATGGAAGCCGTGGCCACCTTCGTGCAGGGCCGCTCCGGGAGCCTCCGGGTGCGCGCCGGACCAGAGCATCCAGGCGGAGCCCGTGTTCCACCAGCGGTCGTTGTTGAGCACGATGGCGTGCCAGTCGACCTCGAAGTCCTCGGGGAGGTTCGCCTCGAGCGCGTCATCCGCCGCGCGGGTGTCGCAGTCGGCGAGGCGGCTCTCGTCATCGCCCGTGCAGCCGAGCGCCCCCGGGACGCCGTTCGAGGGGCTGACCAGCTTGATGGCGCAGATGTTGACGAACTTGCGATACCGGCCGTACGGCTCGCCGACCGGGCTGCTGAAGCGCAGGGCCATCGCCGCCTCGACGTGCTCGAGGTACGTCGTGCTCACGGCCGTGGCGTCGTAGCCGTCGCCCAGGATGACGTAGTTGACGCGGTTTTCTGGCGGGCCCGCGCTCTCGATCGCCACGCCGTTCGCGCCGCAATCGAGGACGTGCGCGGAGCCGCCTCCGCCAGCGCCGCCGGGGACGAAAGCGCCCCCGGCGCCCGTGCCGGCAGCGCCGCGCCCGCCCGCTCCGCCGGCCCCGCCCGCGCCTGGAGCGCCGCCGCCTGCTGCTCCGTCACCGGCCGAGCCGCCGGCCGCCGGGCTGCCGCCCGCCGAGGTGCTGCCGCTGCCCGTCGTCGAGGTGCCGCTGGCCGGCGCCTCACCGCAAGCGCAGAGCGCCACGAGGCTCAAGATCTGCAGGTTGCAGCTCGACTTCATCGCGTTCACCTCACGACGCCTCGCCGGCGGCAGCGACGCCAGACGGGGACCGGGGGCCTGCGTGGCTGGTGCGTGCGCTCAGCTCACAGGCGCCCGGCTGGCCACGCTCACCCGAACAACCCCTCGACCGCCGTGGTCCGCAGGTCGCTGTCCCCGATCACGAGATCCGGGACACCGAAGGCGCCCGCGATCGCCATCCACACGTCGTTGGTGGAGCGGAGGCCGCGGTTGCCGTTGGTCCACACCTGCCCGCCGCGCAGCTTGGTGTCCGCGCCGCCGAACATCACCCACGGCATCTTGTCCCAGTTGTGGTGTCGCGTGCCGACCTCCGTGATGTACGGGACCAGGGTGGTGTCGAGCAGCGTCCCGCCGGCCACGTCCTTGGTGTCCGCGAGCTCCTTCAGGAAGCCGGCGACGTAGCCGGCGTAGAACTCCTCCACCCGCGTGAGGAACTCGAGCGTGTCGGGCGTGTCGGGATCGTGGCTCGTGGTGTGGTGCACCTTGAAGATGGAGGAGTTGGGGGGCCACAGCTCGCCGAAGCTCACGTGGTTCGTGCCAGGGGCCCACTGGAACGTGACCACGCGCGTCAGGTCGCAGCGGAAGGCGGCCTTGATCACGGAGAAATGCAGCGCGCCGATGCGCGCGTGCTTCTCGTCGTCGCGCTCCGAGACGACGTGCGAGCTCCCGTAGGGATCGATGTGCCCGCTCACCTGGATGACCTCGGGCTCCTGCCCGGCGCCGCAGGACGCGGGATCCCTCGGGTCGGCGTCGAACTCCTTCTCCACCTCGCGGATGGCGGCGGCGTGCCCCTCCAGCGCCTCTCGCTGCGAGCTCGGCGCGAGGCTCTGAAGGCGCTGCAGGTCCTTCATCGCGAAGTCGAGCACGCTCTTCTTCTGCAGGCGCGCCCGCGCCAGGGCATCCAGGTTCTCGCTCGTCGGCCCGCCCGGCATCAGCGTGCCGAACACCCGCCGGTACGCGTCGAGCGGCTGGTAGTAGGGCGTCATCGGCGCGCGCGCGCCCGAATAGGACATGTGGCGGGTCGACACCTCGGGCGTGTCGGCGCGGTTGTCGCAAGAGACCTGGAGCGACGCGATGGGAGTGCCCTGGAGCTCGGCCGACTGCCTCACGAGCAGCTGGTCGATGCTCGGTCCCTCGGCCACCGGATCGTCACCGCCGTTGCCCGGATACAGCTGCTTGGTCCGGGCGCCCGTGGTCATCAGCACCGTCCCGCGCTCGTGGCCGCCGCCGACGGACCCGTCGAAGGGCAGCTTCAGGTCGCGCATCACGACCATGCGATCCTTCATGGCCGCGAACGGGGTGAGGATGCGGGAGAGCGTGAAGTTGGTCCCGTTTCCTTGCGGCCAGAAGTTCTCGTACACGGTGCCCACCGGGCGCTGCACGATCAGGAGGCGCTTCGGGGGCGCCGCGCCCTCCGCGGCCGACTCGAGGCCCTTGAGCACCGTGACGAGACCCGCGGCGGCGCCGATGCCTTGCAGGAAGCGGCGGCGAGACCACGCATAAGACAGGTTGTAGCCCACGATCACTTCTCCTTGGCGCGCTCGGTCAGCGCTGGCGATGTCACGATGGCTTTCACGACGTTGGGCAGCGTCCGCTCACCCGCTGGCAGCGCCGCGATCACGTGCTGGACCTGACAGTCGCGGGTCGAGAGCCCCTCGTCGTCCGTGCCGTAGGTCAGCAGGTTCCGTGTGACGCAGGCGGCGAACCCATCGGTCTTGGCGATGGCGTCGGCGAACTCGACGGCGCTCGTGTAGATCCCGCCGACGCCGGCCATGTTGGTCAGGTCGACGCGCGAGTCGATGGGCTCCCCATCGAGGGTGTCGCGGTACCGGCCGACCGGATCGTAGTTCTCGAGCATCAGGCCGAAAGCGTCGAACTGGCTGTGACACGCCCTGCAGGTGTCGTTCTCGGCGCGCGCCTCGGCGCGCTCGCGCTCGGTCATGTCGGCTTCGAGCAGCTCCTTGATCGCGTCCGCGAGCGACTCCGGGGGCGACGGGATCTTCCCCAGGCAGAGCAGCGCGCCGCGCACGAAGAGCCCTCGCGCGACGACGCTCGTGTTGTCGGTCCGGGACAGCGCCGCGAGCAGGCCGGGCTGCGTGAGGAGCCCGGCGCGCTCGTCGGCCGGCAGCTCGACCTTCGAGAACTCCTCCGGGGTCGCGCCCGTGTGCTCCACGCCGTAGACCTGCGCGAGCGCGCCGTTCACGAACGTCTCCCTCGAGGTGAGCAGGGCCGACACGTCCTCTCCGCGGCTCCACAGGAGCTCGTCCAGGAGCAGCTCGGTCTCGTGGAACATGCTCGCCTGGAGCGCGGGGGTGTACTCGGGGAAGAGCCCGGGATCCTTCACCGTGCCGAACAGGTTGCTGAGCCCCCACGCCGCGATCAGCGTGGTGCTCAGGCTGCTGCGCGTCTCGGGCTTCTCGAGCAGGCGCGCGGCCTGGCGCGTCAGCTCCTCCGGGTCGTTCAGGGCGCCGGAGTCGGCGGCGGCGGCGAGCTCGGGGTCCGGCAGGCTGTCGGTCAAGAAGAACGAGAGCTCGCTCGCGATCTCGTGCGCGGAGAGCTTCACCACCTCGCCGACCTCGGCGTCGCCGAGCTCGGTGCGGTAGGAGAAAGAGGGGGACGCAAGGAGCGCCTCGACGGCGAGCGTGACGCCGCGCTCGTAGCTCGTCTCTTGCCCGAGGCGAACCACGGACCACAGGTTGTCGAGCTCCGTCGCGTCCAGCGGCCGGCGGAACGCCCGCTGCGCGAACCGCGTCAGGAACGCCTTCGAGCAGGCGTCGTCTCCGTCCGCCGGGGCGCAGCCCGTCACCTCCTCGAAGCGCCCCCCGATGCTCTCGGCGGCATAGGCGGCCCTCGCGAGCCGCGCATGCACGAGCGAGGTCCCGGCCACGATGCCCTTCTTGACGAACGGCTTCGTCCGCGCGTCGGGCGCCTGGTCCGGCTCGATGGCCTCGTCTCCGAGGAGATCCCGGATGGCGTTCGTGAACTGCAGGTCGGCGAGCAGCACGACCCGTCGTTCCAGCCGCGGGTTGCACAGGCCGCCCCCGTTGTCCGAGGGGTCCACGCCGCCGCCTCCGGAGGAGATCGTGCCGCCGCCCGCGGGGGGCGCGCCATCGCCTATATCACCCAGGCACCCTGCGACGAGAAGCGAGGCGCACGCGGCGATTCCCCGCAGTCGAGAGGCCGCCTTGCTGCGAGCGTACAATTCTACCTCCGGTCGATTGAACGCGACGCTCGGGCCGCGATCGTGATTGGAAAAATTCATGACTTCGTCTGCGAGGCATCGGCCCTCACGGCGACCCGGGCCTGTGCCGAGGGCGCGCTTCAAGGCGGCGCGAACACCCGCCTCAGGGGCGGCCAATGATGAAGATCGATTCACACGACACCTCCTGGTGAGCCCGCCCTGCTGCGTGAACGGCTTCGAGGCAGACCGGCGCATCGCACAGCAGGATCGCGCCCGCCATCGCGCCGTCTCTCGTCGCGCTGTCGTCGATGACGAGGGTCCCGGTGAGCACGACGACCCATCCGAAGCAATCCACAAGGATGCCCGCCCGCAGAGGTCATTGTGAACGCTCACATGGGCGTATGTCAACCTGATTGGGCTGGCATGCAGCGATTCTCGATCTCGATGCCATCGTGATTATCGCGCCATAACGGTCGGCGGTGGACGCGCTGCGGCACCACGCGTCGGACGTCCCGGTGGTCGCGGCGAAGTCGCGGTGGAGGCCCAACCCGGGTCGGGTCGCCCAACCTGGGTCGGGCCGCCCAACCCGGGTCGGGCCGCCCAACCCGGGTCGGGTCGCCCAACCCGGGTCGCCCAACCTGGGTCGGTCGCCGCTGGGTCGGGTCGCTCAACCTGGGTCAGGTCGCTCAACCCGGGTCGGGCCGCCCAACCCGGGTCGGCTGGCCGCAACCCCGGTCGGGTCGTTCAATCAACGATAAGTGCAGCAGAGCTGCGCGACGCTCTCGCGTGGGCGACAAGTGCAGCAAAGCTGTGCCTCGCGACGCTGTCGTGTGGGCGTGCAGGGAGGCGTGCGCGAGCAATCCAGGGTATTGGCCATTCAAAAACCCCCGGCGTTCGCGATAGGCTGCGGACATGTCCCGGACTCTCACCCCAGGTCGTCGTCCCATGGGCACAGCACCCGGTCTGGGGCAAAGGAGCGGGACGCAGATCAACGGCGTTCTTCAGCCGCCCTCCGCCAGCCGCCAGCCCGACCCTCCGGCAAGAGACTCCGTCACGCTCAGCGCGCACGCGGCGCAGCTCCGTCCTGCTGCTCCGCGCGCCGCTCGGCAAGACCCCCGAGCGGCGCTCCGGCAAGACCGCATCGTCGCCGGGCGATACCGGCTCCTGCATCCGCTCGGCCGAGGCGCCATGGGCGAGGTGTGGCGCGCCCACGACAGCGTCCGGCGCTTCGACGTCGCGCTCAAGTTCCTCGTGCTCCCGCGCCAGAACCTGCCCATCGACGCCATGGAGCGCTTCCGCTTCGAGGCGCAGGTCTCGGCGCAGCTCGGGCGCAAGACCGACCGCATCGTCGCCGTGCACGACGCCGGCGAGGACCCCGAGACAGGCCCGTACCTCGTCATGGAGTACGTGCGCGGCCGGTCCCTCCGGCAGCTCATCCAGGAGCAAGGGCCCGTTCCGGCGGCCGAGCTGGCCGCGCTGCTCTGCCAGATCGGAGAGGCCCTCTCCGTGGCGCACGACCTCGGGATCGTGCATCGCGACATCAAGCCGTCGAACCTCATGCTCCGCGAGGGGCGCGACGGGCGCCTGCGCGCCAAGATCGCCGACTTCGGGATCGCCAAGTGGATCCGACAGGACCTGGCGGCCGACTTCCCCCGCCAGACCGCGGAGGGCGTGGTGCTGGGCACGCCGGCCTACCTCAGCCCGGAGCACACCTGCGACGGACACGCGGACACCCAGCTCGACATGTGGGCCCTCGCGGTCGTCGCGCACGTGGCGCTCACCGGCCAGCAGCCCTTCGAAGGCCGCACCATCGCCGATGTCCTCGTCTCCATCGTCACCAACGCGCGCCCCCCGCTGTCGACGCTGGCCCCGGGCGCGCCGCCAGAGCTGGAGGCCTGGTTCGCGCGCGCCTTCGCCCTGAATCCGGAGGACCGCTTCCCCTCCATCAAGCCGATGATCGCGGCGTTCGTGGCCGCGGCCGGCGCGCCGGACGAGCCGCCCGCGCCGGAGTCGCAGCAGCAGCCCGCCGCGCCGGCGCGGCGGAGCAAGCTGCACTTCGCGGCGGCCAGCCTCGTCCTCGCGCTCGGGCTGGGGCTGGCGCTCGCCACCGCGCCGCCTCGAGAGCCGCCGGCGTCCGCCGCCGCGCTGCGCGCGGCCAGCGACGTGGTGCTCGGCGTGGCGCGCCGCGCTCCCACGGCGCAGACGCCCAGGGCGCCCCAGGCGGGCGCGTACGCCGCGGTCCGGCAGGCTGTCCCGGCGACGTCGACGGTCGCCGTCACGACGGCGCCGGTCGCCGTCGCGACGGCGCCGGAGCCCGGCCCGAACCCCGCCGCGGCGCGCCCCGCCCGCGCGTCCGAGGCGCCGCGGAGCGCGGCCGGTGCGCCCCCGCGCAAGCGCGCGACCGACACAGGCGTGTGGAAGAGCACGATCTTCTGAGCTGCCCTCCGGGCGGCGACGGCGCGCGATCAAGCCTCCCGGGCTGGTCCACGCCTGTGGACGAGCAGGCTGATCTCTACCGTGGTCGCAGAGACCGCCGGATGGCTGTGAGGGCCGGGATCTCTGTGGCTGATTCTGCTCTTCATGGAATGCTTGTCATACAAAGGAATCGCCCTGTAGCTTGAGGTGATGTCGATACGATATCTCCAGGTCATCTGGTCTCTGGTCCTCGTCGCCGCGCCCGCGGCCTGCGTGGGAGAGTCGGGCTCGGCAACGAGCGGCGGCGCCGGGGGCGCCAGCAGCGCCAGCGGCGGGGGTACCGGGATGTCGAGCGCCAGCGGCGGGGGCGCCGGGGCGTCGAGCACGAGCGGCGGCGGCGCCGGCAGCGCGAGCGGCGGGGGCGCCGGGGGCGCGGGGGCGTCGAGCGCCAGCGGCGGCGGCGCCGGCGGCAACCCCGAGCCAGGCGCGTGCGGCGTCACCCCCGATCGCGTCCGCATCACCGAGATCGACGTCGGGACCCCCGTGCTCAACAACGAGGACGAGGTCGCGCTCCGGCCGCTCGTCATCTCGCCCATGCCGTCCGGCGGCTCGCGTCTCGCCTGGATGGGCGACGACGACCAGGTCCACATCGCCCAGCTCGACACGAGCGATCATGTCGTGGGACGCCCCCTGGCCCTGCCGGCGAACGACCTCTCCGATCTGTACGCCGACGACGCCGGCGGCGTGCTGCTGCTCACCCGTGACGCCGAGGGCGGCGGAACATTGAATTGCGGCACCCCGGCGAACCTGTGCGGCACGCCGCCGTCCCCGCCGGTCGCCTGTCACGACATGTACATGGTCCGCTTCGACGGCGCGAGCGAGACATGGGCGACCAAGCTGACCAGCTCGAGCGCCGCGCTGCCGCCCTACTCGACCGGCCCCGCCGGGCCCAGCGTGTACATGATCTGGTGGTACGCCCACCACGGCCGCATCGCCTTCGACGGCGCGCGCTACGCGGGCTATTTCGGCGCCGCCATCAGCGTCTCGCAAGAGGGGTGCATCAACATCCACCAGGGCGACCGCATGAAGGTGGTCGACGCGGACGGGGAGCTGCTGCGGGACGGCTTCGACTGGGGCTGCAGCCACAGCGGCTACGAGCGCATCCTCTGGGACGACCGGGTGAGCCGCTTCGTCACGGTGTGCAAGACCGACAACAACAACCGCATCGCGATCGCGCCCAGCTACACGACCATCAAGCCGGTCGACCTCGCCTACGCGAACCTCGGAGACCTCGTGACCGCGGCCGGCGGCGGCTACTGGCTCACGACAAGCGATCTCCGCGCGGGCCAGCCGGCGAGCTCGAACGGGCTCGCGGAGGTGCGGTTGCTCCACTTCACCGACGGCGCCGCGGACCAGGACATCACGATCGCGAGCGACCCGGGCCTGAACGTCCGCGCGCCGCACCTGGCCGCCTACGGCGCCTCGCGCATGCTCGCGGCCTGGGAGACCACCACGGCCGCCGGCGACATCGCCCGCAACGACCGGGCGCGCGCGCTGTACGTGCAGGCGCTCGACCGCGCGACAGGCGAGGCCGAAGGCGAGCCGCTGAAGGTCGATGTGCTCGGCAATCGCTATCAGGACTTCGCCGCATTCCCCGACGGGAGCGTCGCCTTCGCCGCGCCCGGCAGCGCGAGCACCAGGATCAAGGTGCTGCGCATCCTGCCCTGCGAGTAGCCCGCCCGCGGCGCGGTCACTCCACGGGGATCCAGCCGCCCGCGGGAGTGAGCCGCTGCTGCTCGGGATCGAGCGCCAGCGGATAGGCGCCGAGCGCCCCGATGCGCCGAGCGGGGCCGTACGTGATCGGCGGGGTCAGGCCGGTCGGGAAATCGCGCAATCCCTCGACCGCCTCCACGAGCGCCTCGCGGGTCAGCTCCCGCCCAGCGCGCTTGAGGCCCTCGACGAGGATCTTCGCCGCCGCGAGCGCCGACAGCTCCGCGGTGAGGTGCTCTCCCGAGAGCCGGTGCTCGGCGGCGAGCCGGCGGTAGTCGCCGAGCGCCGCGGGCGCGCGGTCCGACGGCAGCGCCGGCAGCGACGTGAGCAGGCGACCGGCGAGCGCTGCGGGCGCGTCGAGCAGCGCCTCGCCGGCCAGCGCGCCCGGGACCAGGAAGAGCGGGCGGGCGCCGCCCTGGATCGAGGCGCTCCAGAGGCCGCGCGCGGCGCTGGCCGGCCCCAGCAAGACGACCACCTCCGCGCCGCTGCGGGACAGCGCCGCCGCCGCGTCGGCGCCGGCGGTCGCGCCCTCTCCGATCTCGATCGCCGTCACCTCGCCGGCGCCGGCCTGGCGGAGCTTCGCGGCGATGCGCCGGCCCACCTCCCGCGCTGCCGGCGGCAGGACCACCGCGGCCCGAGCGAGAGGCCGCTGCCTCGCGGCGAGCGCGGCCAGCGCCTCGCCCTGCTCGGCGACGCCGGCGTAGAGCGCGAAGATGTGCCGATCGAGCGCGGGGGTGATCCGCGGCGAGGGCGAGATGACGCCGATGAGCGGGATCTGCCGGGCCTCCACGAGCTCCGCGAGCTCGGCGCCGTCGCCGTCGAGGAGCACGCCGGCCAGCGCGAAGGGCGGCTCGTCGTCCAGGAAGGCCCTCGCCGCGCGCGCGCGCGCCTCGGGCGCGGTGCCCGCGGCGGGGACCTCGACGGACGCGAACTCGAGGCGGCGCCCGTAGATCCCGCCCTGCCGGTTGAGATCCTCGAAGTACGCCGAGAGCGCGGCGCGCGCGGCGCGGCCGCTGTCCGCGAGCTGCCCCGCCGAGGGGATCATGGTCCCGATCCGGATCGCTCCGTCCTCGAGCCCCGGGTCCTGCATGGCCGAGAGCGCCTTGAGGTACGCGAGGAGGTCGGCGAGGTCGCGCCGCGAGAGCCGGTAGCGCGGCATGGCGTCCTGGAGCCGGTTCCCGGCCGGATCGAGCCCCATCGTGATGGCGCGCCCGAGCGCTCGCTCGGTGTAAGGCGGCCGCAGGCGGCCGCTCGCCTCGGCGGCGCTGTAGGGCCGCGAGAGCGCCTCCCAGCGGATGTTGGAGGGCGAGAGGCCGCCCTCCGGCCTGCCGCGCCCGTCGCGGCCGTGGCACTGGACGCACGGGAGCACGGTCGCCGGCACGACCGCCCCGCTGCCTGCGCCCACGGCGGCCGTGATCTCTGGACCGGAAGCGCTGGCCCCCCGGAGGTAGATCGCGCGGCCTCGCTGCGCGTCCGGCGCGGCCTCGCCCGGCGCGTCACGCGTGACGGCCGTGACGGCGGCGTGGACCTCGGCCGGCGGGCGGGGCGCTCCGGGGCGGGCCAGCGCCGCGCCGAGGGCGAGCAGGACGGCGAGCGCCGCCAGCGACCAGCGCACGGCCGGCGCGGAGAGAGCCCGCAGGGCGCCGCCGGTCATGGCCCCTGGGGCGCCTCGCCGCGGTCGTTCACGACGCTGTCGAGCACCCGGAGGACCTCGTCCGGGTCGGCCAGGCCGAAGGCCTTCTTCCAGAGCCCGGTCCTGTCGTTCCCGGCGAGGATGAGGCCCGAGTGCTCGCTCGGCTGCTCGACGTACTGCCCGAGCCTGCGGAGCGCCTCGTGGACGCTGGCCTTGGGCCCCGTCAGGAAGCGCCAGCCGCGCTTCGCCTTGAGCCGGAGCGCGTACTCCTTGAGCTTCTCCGGCGTGTCGACCTCCGGCTCTACCGTGATCGAGGCGATGTGGACGTCCTTGCCGAGGCGATCGCCGAGCCGCGCCTGGAGCTTGGTGAGCGTGCCAGCGAGGACCGGGCAGGCGCCCTGGCAGCTCGCGAAGAAGGTGTTGATGACGATGACCTTGCCCCGGATCAGGTCCTCGTAGAGGCGCACCTGCGCGCCGTCCTGGTCCACCAGGACCAGGCCGTCGAAATACCCCTGCGCGGCCGGCCTCGGGTTGGCCGGCGGCGCCTTGGCCGGCGCCGGTGCCGGCGCCGGAGCGCGGTGCGAGGCCGAGGACACGCCTGCGTCCGCGCCGCCGGGGCCGTCTGGAGACGAGCGCTGGCACGCGAGCAGCAACGCCAGGGGCCAGGCGAGCCAGGCGAGGGCGCGGGGGCTCATCCTCCTCCCCCCTGGCGCAGCAGCGGCGCGCCGCCGCGCTTGCGATCGACGATGTCCATGAGGCTCGACGGGGACGTCAGGCCATACGCGCGCGTCCATTCGCCCGAGCGGTCGTCGCCGACGAGGACGATCGGGGCGTGCTCCTCCCTGGCCGCGGAGTACACCCCGAGCGCCTTGAGCAGCCGGTCGATGTCCTCCGGCTCGCCGGTCAGGAGCGACCAGCCCGGGCCGGTGCCGAAGCGCTCCGCCCACGCGCGGAGCTCGGCCGGCGTATCGTGCAGCGGGTCGAGGGTGACCGAGAGGAGGCTCACGTCCTTGCCCGCGCGGGGGCCGAGCTGCTGCCGAAGACGCGAGAAGATCGCGCCGATCGGGGGGCAGACGGTCGTGCAGCGGGTGAAGATGAAGCTCATCACGACCGTGCGTCCCTTCACGAGATCGGGGTAGAGCTGGACGCGCTCTCCCTTCTCGTTGCGCAGCGCGACGTCGGGCAGCGCGAGCCGCCCGAGCGGCTGCTCCGCGCCGGCGCGCGGCGACGGCGCGGCTTCGGACCGCGGCCCGAGGTCCGATCGCGGCTCCTTGCAACCGGCGGCGAAGCACAGCGCCACCGCCGCCGCGAGCGCGACGCGCGCGCCCGCCCGGTGATCTCGTGTCATGGCGATCTCCCTTCCCCGCCGCGCTCGGCCGTGAGCACGACCTGGGGTGATGTGTTGAACGAAAGCCCGATCGATCGGGCTTCGACGAGGAGCTGGTAGGTGCCCGGCGAGGGGGGCGTGAAATCGATGGCGTAGACGCCGTCCTCCTCTTCTGGTCTGGCCCAGGGCCTGTCGTGCCATGTCCCCGGCAGCAGGTTCACGAGCACGCGGACGTCGGCGAGCCCGCTCCGCGGCGCTAGCGTCTCCGCGTCGGAGAGGCGGAGGCGGAGGTGGACCGGCGCGCCGGCAACCACGGTCGGGTCGGGGAGCAGCGCCTCCACGTGCGTGCGCGCCTGCCGCGGCCGCTCCGGATCCTCGGCGACGTCGAGCGGGAAGCAGTGCACGACGCGCGGGGCGTCGAGGAGGAAGATCACCTCGTAGGGGCCGGCGCGCTTCAGCGCGGCGGTGGTCTCGTAGACCCCTTTCCCGCGCGGGCGCAGGCCGTGGTTGAGCACCTGGATCGCCTTCGGCACCCGGCCATGGGTGCTGAAGCTCCCGGCCGGCGCGGCCATGCCCTCGCGGTAGTAATAGATGACCTTGTCGGCGGCGTTGGCGACGAGGACCGCGGGCTCGCCGGGCGCCTGGACGATGCTGGCGCCGAGCGACACGGCGCCCGGGGGGCTCTGACCGCCGGTGAAATCGGCGACCGGGATCGGCTGGCCGCGCTCGCCGAGCCGCTCGAGCGGGATCATGAGGACCGTGTCGCTGCCGCGGTGGCGGATGTAGGCCAGTCGATCGGAGAAGACGACCTGATCGGGCCCCTTCTCGACCTGGCCGGTCTGCACGATCCGCTGCTCGGCCGTGTCGATCACGGAGACCGTGTCGCGCTCCGCGTTCCACGCGACGCCGTACCGGCCCTTCGGCTCGAACGCGATCCCGGCGAGCCCCGGCTCCGTGTCGATGCGCGCCACGACCTCGCGCCGCGCTCCGTCGATGACCGTCACGCGCCCCTCCGCGGCGTCGGTCACGTAGGCCGCCTGGGCGAGCCTGGAGAAGGCGATCTTCGTCGGGGCGCCGCCGGCGGGGAGCTCGCGGACGACCGCGAGCCGGCCGACGTCGATGACGGACACCGTGCCGTCGTCCTGGTTGGTGACGAAGGCGGTGCGGCTGTCGTCGCTGAAGGCGAGGTCGTGGCGGCCGCGCCCGACGCGGAGGCGGGCAGCGACCCGGAGATCGGGCACGGCGATCACGGTGACGGTGCCGGCGCCTTCCGCCGGCGCGCCCTCGCCGGAGGCGACCCACAGGTACCCCTCGTCGGGCTGCAGGGCGACCCGGCCCGGGCGCGGCCCGGCCTCGACCTCCGCGGTCACCGCGGACGCCTCCGGGGCGACGACCGCGACGCGATCGACGTCGGGCAGGGAGACGAAGAGCCGGGACTGGTCGGCCGTGAGGGCCCAGTCCGCGCCCGGGCTCTTGAGGGAGATCATCGAGAGCAGCCTGCTGCCCCCGAAGCTGAAGCGCGGATCGATGATGGAGAGGGTGGCGTCGTCCTGGAGGACGAGGACACGGTAGGTGTTGAGATCGATCTCGGCCCTGCGGGCGAAGCCGCCGTTCATGATCTCATTGGCCCGCTCGGCGCAGCCCGTGGCCGCGCCGTCGTCGCCCTGGGGCCGGGGGTTGACCCAGGCCGCCGGGTAGCGGCTCTCCAGCGGAACGCCCGAGCTCGCGTCGGTGAGCGTGAAGCGGAACGTCGCCTCGTCCCCCGAGCGCAAGGGCCTGTCTCGCCGGTCCGGGGCGACGGCGAAGGCGGCGAGCTCCACCGAGACGCCCTCCTGGACGACCCGCAGCGCGGCGGGCTGCTGCTCGGGCGGGGGCTCGCGATCGTGGAGCGAGGCCAGCCCGGCGAGCGCCAGGGCGGACGCAGCCAGCAGCGCGAGCGCCGCGCGGGTCAGCCGCCGTGACGCCGCGCGCGGCGAGAGCGCCTGTCGGAAGGGACGAGGGACCATGGATGGACGGCCTCCTGGCGGCGCCGCAGCGCGCTGTGGCGGGTCACTCCGAGATGATCACGCCGGCCTTGCGCCCGGCGACGTCGAGCGCGCGGAGCACCGGGGGCACCGGCGGCCCGACGATCATCGGTTCAGCTCTTGGTATTACCCCAACGTCACAGGACCCCGGGAACACGCCGTCCCAGCCGGCCACGCCGCCGCCCTCGGACTGCACACAGACCTTCTCCGGGATGCCCTGCCCGTTGAAGGTCCATGTGCCGTCCTGCGGGCTCACCGGCGCAGGGGGGCCGAGCCGGGGGCCCGAGCAGCCTCCGCCTTGCGCCGGCGTGCCCGCATGGACGGTCACGGAGGGCGCGAACTGGCCTGTCTTGAGCGCGCCGCCGCCCGGGTGGACCTCGGGGAACACGCTGACAACGCCGGTCACCCGCTCGGAGGTACGGTTGGTGATGACCACCGCGTCGCGCCCCCGCTCGGTCACGCGGAAGAGCCCCCACGTACCGTTGCCGAGACGGAAGCTCAGGAAGTCGGCGAGGAGGTAGTCGCCGGGGACGCCGAAGGGGCCGCCCGCGCTCGGGAGCAGGATATCGAACCGGTCGGTCATGCTCAGCGCCGCGCCGGCGCCGGTCCACGCCGAGGTCGGGTTGTAGCCGAGCACGGTGGAGCCCTTCGTGAACGGTTGGCTCTGCCAGCTGTGGCCGTGGACCGTGAGCATGGACATCAGGTGGTCGTCCGCGCTCGCGTGCAGCGTGCGGATCCGCACCGGCGTGCCGGCGGCGGCCACGAACACCGGCGTGTTGGGCTCGCCGATGGGCTCGCTGCCCGGCAACCGGAGCAGGTCGCCCGGCGAGGCCGCGGTGCTGGGCGCGGCGTTCCGGGGAATACCCCTGCCCACCCAGAGCCGATTCGACATGGCGCACGAGATGTCATCATTCGCGAATCTCCTGCCGTTCGTGTCCTCGGCGCCGTACCGGTACACGAGGTGCTCGGTGCCGTAGTTGAACGCCATCCGGAGGCTCTGCGTCACTGGCCGGTCCGCTTGCGACAGGTTGAGCCGGAGGTCCTCCTGGACGAGGAGCACGTGCTCGCGGAATGCGTCGCCACGGGCCGGGTACACCGTGGCCGACAGGCGCGAGTTCGCGTCCTCGACCCACCGCGAGCCCTCCGGCTCGACGATCAGCGACCCCACGAGGCTGTGCCGGTGGTGCATGATCATGTCTGTCGCCTGGAGGTTGACCGCGCCGAGCTCGACCGGCGTGCCGATGACCTCCCCGCTCGCGCCGATCCGGGTCTTTCCCGCGTACCACTCGTACGTGATGCTCTCGCCCGGCGCGGCCGTCTGGACCCGGTTGTAGCCGACGTTGAAGCCGTCCGCCCTGTTCACGTCGTAGGCGACGAGATCGGCGTGAAGCCCGACCTCCGGTGAGAGCCGGAGCTTGTAATCGTTTCTCCCCTTCCAGTTTCTGCAGCTCGAGGAAGCGCCGTTGGGACAGGGCGGAAACGACCCGCCGGGAGGCCTCGTATCCCGCTCGAAGACATCGCCTCTTTCTTTGCTGAACTGGTTGGTCAGCTTGACCGTGATGCACTCGCCGGCGCGGGCGCGCAGCACGAGGGGCTCCGGGCGTTTGCCGGGCTTCAGCTTGTTCCCCTCGAGATCCTCTCTGAGCACGTAGAGGAGCGCTTGCTCGTCCGTGATGGTCGATCTCGCGCCGTCCTGCCCGGCCTGGCCGTGCTGGTAGTACACGAGCCCTGGCGCGCCGTCCGGCAGGACGTCGGCCGCGTGCGCGGCGACCACCTCGATCGGCGGCCGCCGGGGGGCGTCCACCGGGCAGCCCGTGGGCTGAGCCCCCGCGCCCGCGCCCGGGTTGCTCGCGAGCGGCCTGAGGTCGCCCCGCGCGCCCCGGTAGGCGCGGAGGAGCCCCCACAGCCCATCCGAGGTGGCCGTCGGGATGGCGCTCGGGAGGTAGAGATGGTCAGCGAAGTCGCCGTGGGTCCCCGCGCTCGCCGGCGGTACGGTGAAGGCGAACTCGAAGTGCTCCGCCAGCCCCATCACCTGGGTGTTGCGGTATCCGGAGTTCGGATCCGAAGCATCCTGGAGCCACCGCAGGCCGTGGATGTGGAACGGGAACATGTCGGCCTGCGCGGCGGGGAGCGTCTTGATCTCCACCTTGTCGCCCTGGTAGGCCCGGAGCATCGGCGTGTACGGGTCGGGCCCCTCGACGCCCGGCGTGAGCGGCGGCCCCGGTGGTTGGCGGTTGAGCGCCGGGTCGGAGCGCTCGATCGAGCTGAAGGCGAAGGCGAGATCGCACTCCCGCTGCTTCGAATCCGGACACTTCCTCCCCCCGGCGCCGCCGGCGACGCGGAAGGGGAGCGGCTCGCTCCGGTAGTTGACGCTGTAGGTGCCCACGACCGGGTCCGGGACGACCTGAGCCCCTCCTGGCGGCCCGTTGACCGGGAACTGCTGCTGGCCCCCTTGCTTCCAGTAGGCGGGCTGCAGGTTCTGGTACAGGAGCACGAACTCGCGGTAGCTCGTGGTCGGGTCCTTCGGATCGGGCTCGATGATGGCCTGGAAGCTCGTCGGCCCGCCGTCGGCGCGGGTGTGCATGGGCTCGCCGGTGACCGGGTCGGTCCACCGGGAGCCGGTCGGCTCGACCACGAGCGCGCCGTAAACCCCGGCGTGCTGGTGCGTCGACGGGGCGAAGTGGTCGTGGGTGAAGACCGTGCGCAGCGTCCGGTCGCGCGGGGCGCGGCCAGGCTCCGGGTTGTCGAGCAGGGGATCGGCCCACCAGCGCTGGACCGTGACCTGCACGCCCGGCTTCTGCCACGACGCCGCCGTGGCTCGCGACGCGGCCTGGGTCCCGCGCGTCGCGTCCGGGGTGAACGGCCTGAGGGAGAGGTGCTTGCGCTCGCCGCTGCGCGTCCCGCCCTCGTCGCACGCGCCGCGGAGACAGAGCCCGCCACCTCGGTTGATGGCCTGGATCCGCTCCTCGACCTCGCCGGGGCTGAACGTCCCGTCCTCGTAGTTCCAGCCGTTCACGCCGCCGTCGGCGCTCAGCACGTCGAACTTCACGAGGTGAATGTGCTGCCCCAGGATGTCGGTCGGTGTCTTGGCCAGGATCTTCGGCAGCTCGTAGTCCTTCTTCAGCGCGTTGCTGTGCAAGAACCGGATACAGTCGCGCGATCTCGCGCGCACGATGAGCGGGGAAGCGGGCTTCTCGCCCTTCACGAAGGCATCCACGTCGTCCCAGAGCGCGAGAATCCGCTGGCGCGGGTTATGCCAGCCCTTCTTGTTGAAGACGACGTCCTTCTCGAAGGCCGTGCCCTTGAACGTGACGAGCTCGTCCTCACCGATCGCGCCCTGGCCCCAGTCGCCGCACGGGTCGGCGAACGGCGCACCCGGCACCGAAGGCTTGCCGTTGGTCTTGAAATCACCTCGTGTCCCGTCGGGCCGGAGGGTCTTGTGCTGGCGCTGGGCGTGGAAGTCCATCGCCGCGATCTCGACCGGCGTCCCCTCGTGGGGCAGCTGCATGGCGTCGAGCTCTTGGATCTCCTTGGAGAAATCTGTCGGGGTCTCATGCCCCTTCGCCCTGCCGGACCTCACGACGTGGCGCGGCAGGCCGCCGTCGTGGGGCTGGCCCTTCGCGTCGAACGCGAAGTCGAGCGGCGGCTGCGGCGGCCGGTGGCCGGCGATCCCCGGG
This sequence comes from Sorangium sp. So ce321, assembly GCF_051530195.1. Taxonomy (NCBI): domain Bacteria; kingdom Pseudomonadati; phylum Myxococcota; order Polyangiales; family Polyangiaceae; genus Sorangium; species Sorangium sp. So ce321. The sequence continues at coordinate 5,567,100 of NZ_CP150329.1, forward strand.
ACGAAGAAGGGATACCCCGGGTTCTTGCTCGCGCCGATGGCGCTCAGCCGGGCCTCGTCCTGCTCGACCTCGACGGTGCCGTCGGCCTTGAGCTGGACCGGAGCGGGCAGCGGCGCCATCGGCAGGGTCGGGACCGGCACCACCGCGGGGATCGGCGTGCCGCGCGCGATCTCCCCGTCGGGCAGCGCGCGGGCGCCTGGCTTCGGGCGGCCGTCGGCGTCGAGCTCCGTCCCCCACTCGAACACGTCGTGTACCCGCCAGAGGGCCCACATCCCGACGGCGAAGTGGGGATAGAAGTGGCAATGAAAGACGGAGTCGCCGGGCGAGCGGTTGCGGTTGCCGCTGCCGCCATAGGCGATCTCGAGCGTGTACCCCGAGCCAGGGCCGATCGACTGGGCGTCGAGGAGCGCGCTCTTGTCGTTGTCGGGCGAGCGCAGCCACTGGTGCGTGTGCACGTGGTGGACGTGAGGGACGAACCCGCCGCCGTGCAGGACGCGGAAGCGCAGGGGGTCGTTCAGGTAGCTGTGATAGACGTTGGACGGGTCGTCCGGGTAGAACGCCTTCGTCGCGCGCCGCTTCTTGTTCGTTTCATGCGAGATGCCGGCGGGCACGTCGACGAGCGTCGCCGGGTCGCCGTTGGGCCAGGAGCTCAGGAAGAACTCCTCGAACTTGCACTCGGGGCACTTCGCCGCCGGCCCCACCCCGAAGCGGTTGGCGAGCACCTCGGCGCCGATGCCGCCCATCCCGTAGTTGATGCCGAAGTGGTCGGCCGTGGTCTTGAGGATCTCCACGAGCTTGCCATCGACGAACTCCCTGAACCCCTGCACTGTCAGGAAGTCCTCGTGATAGATGGTGGTGAACTCGCGGAAAGGCCGCCACCGCTCCGGCGTCGCGGGGTTGTCCGGGTGGCGCCTGTCCGGGCGCTTCGGGTCGAACAGCGGTCCGTGGTTGGGCCCCGTGATCACCGCGGTGAGGTCGCTGTGGACGATCTCGTTCACCTCCTCGCCGGCGCTGTTCCTGTGTCTGTGCAGCATGTTGAGGATCGGCAGGCCGCCGGGCGTACCGTCCTCCGTCGCCTCGTAGTCGACGATCGGGAGGTGCTCGCCCGGCTTCTGGCCCGGCCTGGGCGGCCGCGTCGCCTTGACGAGCTCCTCTCGGGTGACCTGACTGCGGTACCAGGAGGAGCCCTCCGGCTCGACGTGGACCGCGCCGAAGAGCCCCTTCGTGACCTGCCCCCCGGGGGAGCGCTGCAGTCCCAGGACGGGCGCGTCCATGAACAGATCGGTGGCGGCGCCGCTGCTGTGGAGCAGGTAGGTCCCCTCGCGCTCGGCGAACAGGTCGTACGTCGCGCTGCAGTTCTGCGGGACCGCGCCGTCCGGGGTGGCCTCACAGCTCGCCGCGAGGCCGCTCGGGTTGGCGCCGACGAAGGAGGCCGTATCGGTGATGGAACGGACGACGTTGAGCCCCATGACGGAGACGCCGGCCGTGACGGTCGCGGTCTGCTCCACCCCCTCGGTCAAGCGAAGCGGGGGCAGAGTTGCGCCGGCGACGCCGGCGTCGCCGAGCTCGAGCAGCCCTGGAAGCGCGTTGGGGGCGCCAGCGTCACGAAGCGGAAGCCCCGGTATATCGAGCGTGCCCCTCCCACCGACCTGCGGCGATGGCGGAGGCGGCAGCGGCCAGGACGGCTGCTGAGCCGAGAGCCGGTTGGTGAAGTGGATCTTCAGACAATCTCCCACGTTCACCCGCAGCACGAGCGGCCGCGGGCGCTTGTCGGGGCGCAGGATGAAGTTTTTTCCTCTCTCCTCGACGTCCCGTTCCAGCGCGAAGATCATGCCCCCCGGCTGGCTGGCGCCCATGCGGCTGTACATGATGGGGTGATCGAGCGCGACGACGTTCGCGGTGACCGTGCCCTTGCAGCTCGCCGGCGGCGCGAGCCCCCCCGCCGAGGGCGGAGAGCCGCCTGGAGGCTGCGCAGGGAGCGGACGGACGCCGGGCGCGCAGGCCGCAGTGAAGGCACAGGCGAGCAACGGCGCGATGGCTATCCAACGCGATCGTCCTGAACTGCTGACGTTTACCCCGCTCATGGTCCGCCCCCTCATCCATCCGTCAGGACTCTCGCTTGCGTGCTGCCACCGGCACGGCCGCGCCAGGTGACGCTCGGAACATAGGAGTGCCTCGAACAGGCCGAAATTCGATGACTGGAATCCGCGAAGCGTGGCGCCAGCACAGAGGCTGTGCGCCCGCCAAGCACGATGGCGCGCGCTGTCGGACTCTGTATGCAAGAACTGGAGCCAACGGCCCCAGCTATGTGCGGCACGTGGTAGCCGCACGATCTCCAGCGCTTGTACGGGGCGGAAATGAAGACGACGTGGCGTTCGAACGGAGGAGCGCCACGCAGGCTGTCAATCATGGAAACACGCCTCGATGGCAACCCTGTCTAAAGCCGCCTCTGGTGCCGCCGCTCGGGATCGCGATGCCGGACCTCCAGCGTCTCGCGCTCGACCACGCGCTGTCCTGGCACGATCGCCTGCGTGATAATCCAGCGTCTTCTGGCTCGCGTCGGGCCGAGCCCTTCGTGGGGCCCCGGCTCCAGGGGCCCGGCGGCGACGTCCAGCAGGCCGCCAGGGGCGGCGGCCGCTCGACGGCCGACGAGCGCGCATGGCCGCGTCGAGACATCACGAGGCACATCACCGCTCGCTCGCGCGGCGCGCACGACGAGGAGCCTGTCCGTCGCGATCGCGACGTTGCTCGATCGCGCAACGCTGCGGCCCCCATACCCCTCGCGCAGCGGCGTCCCGCGCCTGGAAGGGCGCGTTTCCGGCGACGCCGGCGCGTGGCACAGCGCCTGCTTGAGGGACAGCAACCAGGAATGGCTCGTGCCCGACCTCCTCATGTCGAGGAGGCCCATCGAGGTACGAATACGTCACGCAATCCGATGAACGCAGCGAAAATCAACAACCACGCATGGTCCCCGTCCAGCTGGCGCAGCAGGCCCATGCTCCAGGTCCCCACGTATCCCGATCAGGCCGCTCTCGAGAACGTCGAGGCGCAGCTCTCCAGCTCTCTGCTGCTCGTGCCGCCCCGGAAGACTCGCCGCCTCAAGAACGAGCTCGCCGGGGCCGCCGAGGGCAGGGCCTTCCTGCTGCAGGGCGGCGACTGCGCCGAGAGCTTCGACGAGTTCAGCCGCGAGCATGTCCTCGGTACGGCCCGCTTGCTCGTGCAGATGGCCCTCGTGCTCTCCGACGGCGCGGGGGTTCCCGTGGTCACGGTGGGCCGCATCGCTGGTCAGTTTGCCAAGCCCCGGTCGGCGCCGACCGAGATCGTGGATGGAGTCGAGCTGCCCAGCTACCGCGGCGACATCATCAACGGGCCGGAGTTCTCTGCCGAGGCGCGCACCCCTGCGCCGGAGCGCCTCCTCCGCGCTTATCACCAGTCCGCGGCAACGATCGAGCTGCTGAGCGCCTTCACGCAGCGCGGCCGCGTCGGCCTGCACAGCGTTCCTGTGCAGAGCTCGGGCGTCGGGCTGAGCAGGCCGGAGCGCGGACCCCTCGGGGAGCTCTCCGACGGGCTGCGCAAGGCGCCTGCGCCGCGCAGCACGGAGCTGTTCACGTCGCACGAGGCGCTGCTGCTGCACTACGAGCAGGCGTTGACGCGAAAGGACCCCGTGACGGGAGACTGGTACGACGGCTCGGCCCACATGCTGTGGCTCGGTGACCGCACGCGTCAGGTGGACGGGGCTCACGTGGAGTTCTTGCGCGGCGTCGCCAATCCGCTCGGCATCAAGGTCGGCCCGCGCTCCACGCCGGAGGACACGCTGCGCCTGATCGATCAGCTGAACCCCGGCAACGAGCCGGGCCGCATCAGCCTCATCGCTCGGATGGGCGCCGATCTCGTGGAGGCGAAGCTGCCGCCGATCGTCCGCGCGGTGCAGCGCGAGGGCAAGGTCGTGACCTGGGTCTGCGATCCCATGCACGGCAACACGACCCTCGAGGGGCAGTACAAGACCCGTCCCTTCGATCGGATCGCGAGCGAGGTTCAGCGGTTCTTCGCCGTCCACCGGGCCCTGGGGACGTACGCCGGCGGGGTCCATCTCGAGATGGCTGGGAAGGATGTGACGGAGTGCATCGGAGGCGCCCAGCCCGTCCTGCCCTCCTCTCTGGGCGCGCGCTACCACACAGCCTGCGACCCGCGCCTCAATCGGAGCCAGTCGCTCGAGCTCGCGTCCTTGATCGCGGAGACGCTCCGGCGAGGGCGCGGTCATTCGCAGTCACGGCCGAGCGCGCGGCGCTCTCCGGAGAGCAATCGCTATCCTGTCGAGGGACCGAGGTCGAGCAGGGGCCGACTGGGGCCGGACGCAGAGAGCGCGTAGCGCACGGGCGCCTCGGCGGCGCGCCACATCCACCACGGTTGAGCAAACACCTTTGGCGCTCGAGCCTGTGCAGGCGCGCGGCGCCGACCTTTCAGGACGAACCATGATGAACGACGAGAACAAGACACAGATCGTGCGGGATCGCCCCAGCGAGCGGCGCGGTCGCTCCGTGCGCATCCCGCTCCAGCGAGGAGATCGAGCGCGAGGCGATGGTCGAGAGGGTAGAGGAGAGCGCCTCGCGAGCGCCAGAGCGCCTGCGGCGCGCGCCCCGAGGTCCATCGCGACGGTCTCGCTCGGCGGGTCCCTGCCGGAGAAGCTCGAGGCGATCGCCGCTGCGGGCTTCGATGGCGTCGAGATCGTCGAGGCTGATCTCCTCGGCTCGGCGCTGAGCCCGACCGAGGTCCGGCGGCGCTCCGCCGATCTCGGCCTGCGCATCCTGCTGTTCCAGCCGCTCCGGGACATCGAGGGCGTCGAGGCCCCCTTGTTTCACGAGAACCTCGACCGGGCGAGGCGCTTCTTCGATGTCACGGAGGCGCTCGGCTGCGAGCTCGTCCTCGTGTGCAGCAACGTCTCTCCGGACGCCCTCCCGGAGGCCGACCGGGCCTCCGAGCAGCTCGGCGTCCTCGCGGACGTGGCGGCCGAGCGAGGGCTCAGGGTCGGTTACGAGGCGCTCGCGTGGGGCCGTCACGTGTGCCGCTGGCGCGAAGCCTACCGGCTCGTCAACGCGGCCAGGCGCCCCAACCTCGGTCTGGTCGTCGACAGCTTTCATACGCTCGCGCTCGATGACGAGTTCGAGGGCCTGCGGAAGCTCCCCGACGGTGCGATCGAGTTCATCCAGCTCTCGGACGCGCCGCGGCTCGCGATGGATCTCGTATCGTGGTCTCGGCACCATCGGTGCTTCCCGGGGCAAGGCGCCCTGCCCGTGGCGCGCTTCCTCGCCGCGGCCCTGGCCTCCGGCTACAGCGGCCCCGTCTCCCTCGAGATCTTCAACGGGGAGTACCGCACGAGGCCGCCGGGGGCGGTCGCTGCGGACGGCATACACTCGCTGATCCGGCTCGAGGAGAGCCTCGCGTCGGAGGCGCCCGTGCGGCGGGCTCTGGCGCCTCCGCAGCGCAGGCATCGAGCGAGGCCCGCTACCCCTCTCGGTCCGAGATGAGGCCCAGGCGGGCGACGTCCTTCAGGTATCTGCGGAAGAACGCCTCGTTCACGCCCGGGATGCCGGCGAGCCGCCCGTCCCGAGCGTGAGCGAGCTCCGCGAGCCGCCTCGCGAGCCGCTGAGCGTCAAACCTCAGCTGCGCTTCCACACGAAGGGGGCGCTCCCACTGGTGGAGGATGGGCAGCGGAGAGTGTTGCCGCTGCTCCTCGCCCAGCGCCTGGAGTCGCTCGGAGAACATCCGGTACCAGGCTGCATGTTCCTCGACTCGCGCGATCGGGTAGCCCATCGACTGCGCCCAGCCCACGAAGGAATCGAGGGAGACGCCATCGTCCCAGTGGGGGTTCACCACGTGGTAGGTCTCGTAGCTCGCCCGAGGCTGCGGAGCCCGGCCCGCCTCCCGGTGGGCGGTCACGGCGGCGATCGCGCGCGCGACGAAATCGACCGGCATCCCGTCGAAGTGGCTGCCCGGGGCGCCGCCTTCCCCCGAGGCGGCGCTCGCGTAGAACGACCGCGGCGCGAGGCCCGTGGACACGATGCCGCAGAGGAGCCTCGTCAAGAAATCAGTGGTGTTGACCTGACCCTGGTACTCGCTGTGCGCCATGATCATGCTGCAGCGAAAGACCATGACGGGGATGCCGTGCTGCTCGGAGGCATCGCGGAGCAGGACCTCGCAAGCCCATTTGCTCGTCCCGTAGCCGGCCGCATACCCGCCGTCGACCGGGCGCTCCGACCACAGGGCGCGTCCGTCTTCCTCCTCGAGGATCGGGCCCGCCCGCTCCATGTCACCCGCCACGCTGACGCTCGAGATGAAGCTCACCGCCTTCTTGCGCCAGCGGAGGGCCATGCGGATCGCCTCGACTGTGCCCAGGACATTGGGCTCGAAGAGCTGCGCGTAGGAGAACGCGTGGTTCACCAGGGCGGCGTTGTGCACGAGGGTGTCGACCTCGTCGCAGAGGCGATCGTACTGCGCGTCCGGGAGCCCGAACCTCGGCTTCATCAGGTCGCCGGCGAGCACCTCGAGCCGGCCGTGCGCCGAGAGGGCGTCGAACCTGTCGAGCAGGGCGGGATCCGAGCCCTCGAAGGCCTCGCGGAGCCGCCTTGCGGCGACGCTGGCGTCCGGCGCGCGCACGACGCAGTACACCTTCCCGCGCCCCACGGGCAGGAGCTCCAGGAGCTCCAGGAGCAGGAACCTGCCGAGGAAGCCGTTCGCGCCAGTGAGGCACACCACCTCGGCTTCGGGCGGCAGCGCGGTCGCCGGCGCTGCGCGCGAGGCCGCCGCGATCTCTTCCGGGGCGAGGAATCTGTCGAGCCGCAGATCGTCCGCGCGGAGGACCTGCGCGCCCACCCCATGCACCTGCTCGAACGTGACGTTGACGTGTCCCCCGGCGGCTCGTCCCTCCAGCGCCCGCTCCACGTACTGCACGAGGGCGCGTACGCTGCTCGTCGGATCGAGCACGACCCCGACGGGGACGGCCACGCCGCAGACGTCGGTGAGGAGCGCGGCGAGGCGGGCGGCGCTGAGCGAGTCGCCGCCGAGGCGGACGAAGCTCTGCGCGGAGAGGTCGACGTCGCTCGTCCCGAGCGTGGCTGCGACCGCGGTCTTCACGCGTTCTTCCACGGAGCTCGCGCTCCTCCGCTGCTCCTCGAGGGCGTGGAGCTCCTCGAGCTGCCTGCCCTCGATCTCCGCGTGGAGGCGCGCGAGCTCAGCGCCGTACTTCGCCGCCATCCTGGGACGGCACGGCTTGTTGCTCTCGGTCAGGAGGCCCGCCTCGACGGTGAACGGATCGAGCTCCAGGATGAAGTCTCGCGGGATCTCGTAGCCTTGCAGCCCCTCGTCCGCGGCGACGCGGTTGAGCTCGCCGCGGATGAGCTGCCTCAGCGCGGGCTCGCTCGCGTCGTTCGCGCTGAGCCCGCGCTGCTCCAGGTGGGCCGCGGCGGCGCGCACCTCGGGCACGACGACGGCCAGGAGGTAGGATCGAAGGCTGCTCCCGTCGACGTAGACCTGCTGGATGAACGGACTGCTCGCGCTGTACAGGGCCTCCAGCCGCGGCAAGCTCACGAACTCGCCCTGCGCGAGCTTGATGGCGGTCTTCCTGCGGTCGATCCAGACGAGGTGGTCAGGGCCCCGCTGCTCGACGATGTCCCCGGTGATCACATAGCCATCCTCGTCGAACAAGCCCGCTGTGGCCTCGGGGTTCTTGTAATACCCGGAGACCTGGAGGCGGGACCTGACGCGGAGCTCGCCGCGAGGATAGGGGGTGTCGGTGGTGCGATAGCCGATCTCCGGGGCGTCTGTGACCCTGAAGTCCGTGACGGCGGCGCGCGACACCCTCCCGTCGCGGGTCATGACGCCGCACTCCGTGGAGCCGTAGCCGTCGAGCACGGGCACGTCGAAGCAGCGCCTGAGGAACGTGAGGATCTCGGGCGATGTCGGCGCCGTGGTGGTGGTCATCACGAGCAGGCGGTCGCCCAAGAAGGAGCGGCGCATCTCTTCCATGATGTCCGACTCGAACGCTCGCCTCGCGCGCGCGTCGCCGAGCGCGGCGCTCGGAGCGCGCTTCACGAGCTCGGTCTGGAAATGCTGATGGATCATGCTCGACACCCGCGGCACGATCGCGAGCACCGTGGGCCTCGCGAGGCGGATGTCGTCGAACAGGCTGGACATGTCGCTCTTCGACACGAAGCACGTCACGCCGCCGAGCAGGATGGAGCGCATGATCTCGGTGCGGCCGGCGCCGTGGTTCAGCGGCATGAAGCCGACGCCGACGTAGGGGAGCTCGGAGAGCACGCTCTCCAGCGTGGAGCGCCAGAGCTGCCGCCATACGCTCTCGGGGAACATGGCCCCCTTGGGCGCTCCAGTGCTCCCGGACGTGTACATGAGCGTCATCAGCGGATCCGGAGCACCTTCGCCGCGCGCCGAGGGGAGGACGACCGGCGCTGTCCCGCGCTCTCGTCCGAGCAGCTCCACGTCGCGCATCGCGCGTACCAGGATGGAGGGGCCGTGCTCGCGCTGGAGCTCCCTTGCCTTTCGCTCCACCGCCTCGATCCCGGCTTGATCGTCCGGCTTACCGCCCATCACGACGAGGCTGCGCAAGGAGGGACAGCGCGGCAGCGCCGACGCGATCTTGTCGAGCTGCTCGGCGCTGCAAACGACGCAGCGGAGCTCGGCCTCGCCGAGGATGTGCGAGAGCTCGGCGGAGCTCGCGGTCGTCTGCAGCGGCACCGAGACGGCCGCGAGGTACAGGCAGGAGAGGTCCGAGACGACCCAGTCCGGGCTGCTGAAGCCACAGATGCCGACGAGATCGCCGGTGTCGGCGAGCCCGCCGTGGCGCAGGCCGCTGGCGAACGCCTCGACGCGCGTCCAGAGATCCGCATACGTCATGGTATCGAACGCTGGCAGAGCGCGAGCCGCGCTGTCCGCGGTGTCCGCGGTGTCCAACCGAGGCGAGACCTCGATCGCCCGGCGGCCGAAGCAAGGCCTGTCGGCGTACAGGCGACACGCCAGGGCGACGAGCTCGATGCTGCTGCCGGACTCCCTTCGCAGGAGGTCGATCGCGTCGCGGGAAGGGGAGGTGCGCTGGAGCTGATCGTCGGCTTCGAGCAGCCTGCTGCCGCGCTCCAGTGATCGTTTCAGCAACGTTTCGTTGACCGCGATCGGATCCATCGCGTCACTTCTCATCCTGCGTTCCCCCATCACTCTCCCTCCCGCCTTTACCCGAGGACACCTGGCGCGCGTGGAGCCGTGCGTCAAGAGAGCGGCGGTGAGCTCGCGGCGAGGAGACGCCGCGGCGCCTGGCCTGGATCGAGGCGCTCCAGAGGCCGCGCGCTGCGCGCCCTGGTCGAGGCGCGCGCCCAGCAGGTCACGAATTGGTGCCAGACGAGCGCCAGACCAGGGGTGCCCGGCTGTCCGCTTGAGCCGGGTTCAAAGCCGTTCATAGTCTGTCGCACCTGACCCGTGACGCGACGTCTCTTCCAGATATTCCTGCTGCTCGCCGGCGCGCTCGCGCTGGGGTGCAGCCGGACGAGCCCTGACCCGCTGCGCACCGGTACGTCCCCCTGGCTCGGCTTCGCGCCGCTCTACCTCGGCCAGGAGCTGGGTCACCTGCCGGAAACAGCGGTGCGATCCATCGAGTTCGAGTCCACCTCGGCGCAGATGCGTGCCTTTCGCAACGGGCTCATCGACGCGGCCGCGCTGACGCTTGACGAGGTGCTGCAGCTGGTCGACCAGGGGCTCACCCCGCGGATCATCGCCGTCGCCGACGTCTCGCGGGGCGCCGACGCCATCGTCGCCATGCCGGAGCTGCGGGAGCTCGGCGACCTCCGGGGCCGCCGCGTCGCGGTCGAGGGGACGACGACCGGCGCGCTGGTGCTGCTGCGGGCCCTCGAGAAGGCCGGGCTCCGCCCCGAGGACGTGAACATCGTCCCGATCGAGGTCCAGGAGGGTGAGCGCTTCCTGGCGGATGGGCGCGTCGACGCGGTGGTCACCTACGAGCCCGTCCGGACTCGACTGCTCGCGGCGGGCGGCCGGGAGCTGATGAACAGCTCCGAGCTCCAGGATGACATCACGGATGTCATCGTCGTGCGCGCCGACCAGATCGAGGCGCGCGCCGAGCAGGTGGATCGGATGCTCGACGCCTGGTTCCGCGGCCTCGCTTTTCTCAACGAGCATCCCGACGAGGCCGCCCGGATCGTCCAGCGGCGCTGCAAGCTCGACCCAGCCCAGGCGCTCGCCGGCCTCCAGGGGGTGCATTTCTCCGACGCGGGCGAGAGCCGGAAGCTCCTGTCGGGAGAGCGGCCAGCGCTCCGTGCCAGGGCCGAGGCCCTCGCGAGGTGGATGCACCGCAACGGCCTGCTGCAGCGGCCCGTCGATCTGTCGTCCCTCCTCGCCCCGGGGCCGATCGGGCGCCGACTTCGGTGATGGATTCCACCTCGTTTCCTTCTCCGGCCCCCTCGCTCGCAAGGCGCCTGTTCACGCCGTCGCTGCGTGTCGCGATTCCGGTGATCGTCGCGCTGCTCACGGCCGCGCTCTCCCTGCTGTCGCTCTGGTGCTCGATGCGGTTCACCGTCCACCGGGCGCACGACGAGCGCAGAGCGGCCCTGCTCTTCCGCCTCACGGCGCTCGAGAGCACCCTCGAGTACCTGCTCCGCGTCGGAGATATCGAGCAGGTCCGGGCCGAGATCGCCGCGCTCGGGGCCGCGCCCGACAACCGGGTCGCGCTGGTCGTGGACGACCGGGGCGTCGTCCTCGCGGCCAACCTCGCGGAGTCGAGGGGACAGAGCATCGAGCTCGTCTGGCGCTCGCTGGACAGGGCCGCCCTCGACCAGGCGCGCCGTACGCGGGTCGGCGCCGTGCACGTGTCGCCCGACGAACAGCGCATCGTCGCCTACCACCCGGTCCTCTTGCCCCCGGTGGCCCACGAGATCCGTCCGACCCGCGTCGGAGCGCTCGTGGTGGAGGAAGACCTGACGCGGCTCAATGCGCAGGCGGCGAGCGATGGGCTGCAAGTGGCGATGAGGGCGATCGTCCCCCTCGCGGCCGGCACCGGCGTCGTCTGGCTCCTTGGCGGCCTCGTCCTGACGCGCCGGGTGCGCCGCCTGGTCACGACGGCGCAGCGGCTGGCCGACGGCGATCTCGCCGCGCGCAGCGAGCTTTGCGGGAGGGACGAGCTCGCGCGCATCGGTCAGGCCTTCGACGAGATGGCCGCGCAGATCGCGCAGAGTCGCCAGAGACTCGAGGCCAGCGAGCGCCGCATCCTGCTGCTGCTCGATTCGACGGCAGAGGGCATCTACGGCGTCGATCAGGCAGGGTGCTGCGCCTTCTCCAACGCAGCGGCGGCGCGCCTCCTCGGCTTCGAGCGGCCCGAGCAGCTCATCGGGCGGACGCTGCACCTGCTGGACAGGCGGCAGCCCGACGCCGACGCGGCGAGCTCATCGCTGGCGCGGGTCCATTCCGACAGCGAGGTCATGACGCGGGCCAACGGATCCCTCGTGCCGGTGGAGTACTGGTCGTATCCGATCTGCGGCGAATCGGAGCTGCGCAGCGTCGTGACGTTCGTCGACATCACGGAGCGCAAGTGGGTGGAGGCCGAGCGCCAGCGCCTCTACGAGGAGGCGCAGAGGGCCGTTCGAGCGCGCGACGACTTCGTCGTCATCGCCTCCCACGAGCTCAGGACCCCGGTCACGGCGCTGCTCCTGCAAGCGCAGAGCATGCAGCGCGCCCTCGGCCGGGAGCCCGCCCTCGACTCCGCGGGCCGCCGGTTGCAACAGATAGCCGCTCACGCCCAGCGGCTCGCCGATCTGGTGGAGAACCTGCTCGACGTCTCCTGCCTCGCCGAGGGGCGGGTCGAGCTCCGTCGCGAGGCCGTGGATCTCGCGGAGGTCGCGCGGGACATCGTCGCGCGCTCGGCCGAGCAGCTGCGCCGGGCCTGCTGCCCGGTCGAGGTCTGCGCCGACGAGGGCGTGGTGGGCCGCTGGGACCGCCTGCGGCTGGAGCAGGTGGTGAGCAACCTGGTGTCGAACGCCGCCAAGTACGGCGCGGGCCAGCCCATCGAGGTCGCGGTCGGGCGGCATCAGGGCGCTGCCTGGATCGAGGTCCGCGACCGCGGGATCGGGATCCCGGCGGAGGCGCAGGCGCGCATCTTCGAGCGCTTCGAGAGGGCGGCCTCGACGAAGCACTTCTCCGGCTTCGGTCTTGGCCTGTGGATCACGCGGCAGATCGTGTTGCAGCTCGGCGGGCACATCTCGGTCCAGAGCGAGCCTGGCCATGGCACGGTGTTCCGGGTGGAGCTGCCCGTCGACACCGACGTGGAGCGCGCCCGGGGGCGGTGCGCCGCTGCATGATCGATGTGATGACGACGAGCGCATGGGCCGCCTCGTGAGCCGTTGGTAAGCGGCTTCGAGGCGTGATATTGCTCGCCCATGCCTGGATGGCAAGCCGGCGCTGCTGGAGTTCGGGAAGGCGCGCAAGGAATTGCTCGGTGTGCGGCGCAATGAGGGCGACGCGAGCGGCGTTGATGTTTGTCCGACGGCTCCGACGGCTGCCGCCGTTCCTGGTGGTAAAGGCGCGGTCGTGATGCGCTGTCCCTACCGCACCAGCGCCGGCGCGCTCAGCGCGGTCGCGTCCGTCATCCCGGCCTGCACGCGCGCGTAGATGCCGCACGCCTCGCCGGCGATCAGGTAGATGCCGTAGTTGACCGACTCCCGCCGCTCGTTCTCCAGCGCGGCGAAGTACCGCTGGGCGATCCACCGGCCCTCGCGCGCCTTGGCCAGGGAAGCGCGCCAGACGTCGTCGGGCGTGTGGCGCCCGAGGATCACCTCTTCTCCCTCGGCGCCGTAATCGCTCTTCAGGACCCACTCCTCGCGCTGCGCGAGCAGCAGCTCGGGGTGCACCGTCTCCAGCCGCGACGTCACCGGGACATGGCGCTGGATCACCGACTGCGCGTGCGGCGAGAAGCGGTGGATGTGCTCCCACATGAACGCCATCGACCGCTTGTTCTGCGGCAGCACGGCGCCGAGCGGGTTCAGGACCGCGACGCGCCCGTCGGCCGCGGCGGAGAGCACGGCGCCGAGCGGGCCGGCGAGCGGCTCGGCGTCGGGGATCTGCTCGTCGGTCCACACGCTCGAGCGCTCTCCCCACCAGTCGGTCTTGTAGTGGCGGAGCAGCACCGAGAACGGCGTGTCGAAGAGCGACAGGCCGCGATCGTCGTGGCCGAGGTTGTACGGCGAGCCGAGGATCACCGCGTAGCCGCGCTCCTCGAGCCAGCGCCGGTACAGGCGGATCACCGAGAGGTCCTCGGTGAACTCCGTCGGATAGACGAAGCCGAGGCGCCGCGTCGCGGCCTCGCCGAGCAGCGCGCGGGCGACCTCGTCCACCATGGCGCAGAACCGGGCCCCGAGCTCGACGTTGGGGTCCCGCGCGCCGGGATGGCCCGGCGCGGCGAGCGCGCTCAGCACGACCGCCTCCGCCTCGCCCGTCGGCGTGTCGCAGTTCAGCTCGGCGATCGCGGGCCCCTCGTCCGTCAGGAAGACGTCGGCGCGCGCGATGCCGTGCCAGAGCGGCTGCGACGAGAGCCACATCGCCTTCTGCCAGGGCGTGAGACAGAAGAAGTCATCGAGCAGCGAGGGCTCGTCCGCGACGAGGAGGCAGAGCTCGTTGTAGACGGCCGCGACCTCCTCGGCGGCCCGGTACAGCGCGCGCTGCTCCGCCGCCGTGACGAGCACCGGCTCCTCGCGGAAGCGCGGCGCGCCGTCCACCCACGGATCGGTGATGAGGCCCGTCTCGACGATCCTCGCGGCGAAGGCGTCGTAGGCGCGGAGCGCGTCGCTCACAGGAGGCGCGCGATGGCGATGGAGGTGGCGAGATAGGTCGCCGCCTCGAGGGCGCCCATGCCCTCGTTGCGGTCGGCCGCGATGCCGGCGTCCAGGCGGCCGCCGCGCAGCGAGAGCGGCGCGCCGAGCAGCAGGCTCTGCACGAGGAGCTGCCGGACAGGGTAGAGGGCGAGCAGGTAGAGCAGCACGCCGCCGTAGCCCTTCAGCGAGACGAAGAGCCCCTCGAAGTCGCCCTCGAGCGCCCGCGCGATGATGACCGCCACCGCGATCGAGGCGCCGGCGTAGCTCAGCGCGGCCGCGAGGTTCTCGCCCTGGATCTGCTCGGCGTCGTCGTAGGTGGTGAGCGCCCGGAAGAGCGAGATGAACACGTGCAGCGTGGCCTGCGCGAGCAGGAAGAAGCCGAGGGAGATCGCGAGATCGCCGAGGTCCTGGCCGGCGATCGCGCGTGAGGTGATGAGCCCGGTCGCCACGTAGTGCGCGCCCGCCGCGAGCCCGGCCGCGGCGTTGCCGCGCTCGATCTCGGCCGGGAGCCGCGCCCTGAGCAGGAGCCGGATGCCGAGCTCGCCGGTGGCGATCACGAGGACGAGGCCCACGACCGCGAACGCGCTCACCCAGAGGAGGTCGCGCGCGAAGCTCGACCCGTCGAGGCAGTTCTTGACGGCGTTCGCGGCGACGAGGAACACCGCGAGCACCTGGCCGACCGTGAGCAGCCGGCGCGCGGCGTTGCTCTCGGCGAGATCGCGGGCGACGGTGTGCGCCGGCGAGAAGATCCGCTGCCCGATGCGCAGGAGGGCGAGCAGAGCGAGCGTGGTGCCCAGCCCGAACCCCATGACGTAGGACAGATCCATGGGCCCGCACGCTACAGAACGCGCCGCGACGTCACAAGCCCCGAGCGCGGGCGGCGCCGGTCGTCTCCGGGCTTGCGGGCCGGGTGTGGCGCGCGTCCGGACGAAGGGATCACCGCTGGCGGTCGCCGAGGAGCGTTTTGATCATCTCCTCGCGGTGCGCGGCGCCCGGGGCGACATTCATGTGCTCGACGGCATGATAGAAGTGGATGACTTCTGTGCTCGCGTCGACGGGGACGGCTCCTGCGACGGCCTTGGCGAGCTCGGCGGTTCTCGGAACGTCCATGTGGGCACGCGTACGGTATCTACGCCTGTGCGCTGGCGCCGGTGCGCTGTCCGCCTTGCGGCACGCTCGCGGCTCCTCTATCCCGTTCCCTGGGCCGCTGGCGTCGCCGCTGCGACGCTGCTCACGTGAGGCCCGCGCTTCAGCACCGCACGGACGACCATGGAACCCACCGAATCCGCCGCGCTTTCCCACGAGGAGCAGACCATCGAAGAGCTTCGGCGTGAGAACGAGGAGCTCCGGCGGCGGGTCGCCGAGCTCGAGGTCCCCGCGCGCCGTTACCAGGCGATCTACGACGGTGGCGTCGTCAGCGTCCAGATTTACCGCGACGGCTACAGCGCGGAGGCAAACGCCTGCTGGGACAGGCTCTGGGGGCTCCGGCCGGAGGAGATCCACGGCAGCTATTCCCTCCTGAAGGACGCGCAGGTGGCCGCGGCCGGGTTCTTGCCCGTCGTCGAGCGGGCCTTCCACGACGGAGAGGCCACGAGGCTGCCGACGATCCGGTACGATCCCGTCGAGCTGACCGGGTACGGCTCAGCCCGCTGGGTCGCGTCGGCGCTCCTCCCGGTCAAGGGGACGTCGGGCCCACGCGAGGTGGTCCAGCTCCACATGGACGTCGGAGAGCTCAAGCGCTCGGAGGACGAGCTGCGAGCCCAGAAGCAGCAGCTCGAGACGGCGGTCGCCGAGCGGACGGCCGAGCTGGCCGAGCAGCTCCGGATCAGCGAGGAGCAGCAGCGCGCCATTGCCACGCTGTCCACGCCTGTGCTCCGCGTCTGGAGCGGCATCCTGGCGGTGCCGCTGATCGGCCACATCGATCCGGACCGGGCCGCGCGCGTCCTCGACGTGCTCCTGCAGAGCATCACGGCCACCAGCGCGGAGCACGTCATCATCGACGTCACCGGGGTGCCGCAGATTGACGCGCACGCGGCGCGGCACCTGCGCGACACGGTGCGCGCCGCCGGGCTCCTCGGCGCACAGTGCCTGATCGTCGGGATCTCGGGCCGCACGGCGCGGATGCTGGTCGAGTGCGGCCTCGACTTCGAGGGGGTCCCGACGTTCGCCACGCTGCAGGAGGGGCTGCGGCGTCTGCTGTTCGGGCGCCCCGAGCCCACGTAGCGCCACGCGTCTCCGGCCTTGCGGGTTTGCGGGGCGGGCCGGCCTTTGTGATATGGGTAGGCGTGCCGGGCGAGGCGGCCCGGCTCCCGCGGCGTCCCCATGGCCGAACCTCATCGCGACTCAGGCACCCAGGGCATTCAGGGCATCTTTGCGCGCCCTTACATCGATCTGGAGCCGTACCTCGATCTCTCGCCGCTCGCGGAGATCCACGAGGAGATCTGCCTCGCGCTCACGCAGGTGCCGATCGACTACACCGGCGGCAGCCACCGCACGATGGGGATCATGCCCCCGTCGCGCCGCGGCGAAGCGCTCGCCGACTACGGTGAGGTGATCCGCGGCCTGAGCGACGAGGAGTTCCTGACGTTCCAGCGCCTCTCGGACGACCCCGCCGCGATCGACCGGTCATCCCGCGCGACGCTCGAGTTCGGCGAGGAGCGCGAACTACCGCTCTCGCGCCGGCAGATGCTCTGGCTCAAGTTCCGCCACGGGGTCTATTTCCCCTGGAAGGTCTATGTCGAGCTGATCCCCAACCGCTACTGGAGCGACAAGAGCCGGAGCGAGGGCAAGGACTTCACCCGGCTCGCGAGGTCGTTCTTCCCGAAGACGATCGCGTACGTGAAGCGACTGCCGTTCTCGTCGATCGGGCGCTGCAACGTCATGGGTCTCGAGGCGAACGACCACGGTACGGTGCACCGCGACGGGGAGGGGGCGCAAGGGGAGGGGACGTTGCGAGAGCGCGCGCAGCGCGAGCCCGACCACTTCATCACGCTCTGCCCGGCGGGCAACAAGCGCCTGTTCCTGTGGGACGAGCAGGCGCGGCGGAAGACGCCTGTCGGCGGCCGCGCCTACTGGTTCAACGATCACGACTACCACGGCGTCGAGGCGGATCCGTTCTTCAGGTACTCGCTGCGCGTCGACGGCACCTTCACGCCGGAGCTCATCGAGGCGCTCCGGCGCGATCATGGCGCCTCGCCGGCGCGGCCCGCGCCGTCGCCGCCCGCGCCTCGCGACGCCGGGGAGGCCGCCGCGTGAGCAAGCTGGACGAGCCGTTCGAGCGAGCCGAGGTGCTCGACAAGCCCGGGATCGTGGGCGCGCGCTGGTGGCACCAGGGCCTCGCCGAGGCGCCGAAGGACGCCTCGCGGCGGAGCGCGATCATGCTCGCGCTCGGCGCGGTCGGGCTCGCCGGTGTCGCGGCGGCGATCGCCGTGGCCGCCGACGGGTGCTCGGACGAGGAGACCGAGGTCCAGCGGAAGCAGGCGCTCGACCTGCAGCGGACCTTCGGCTGGAGCTTCGGCGCCGCGCAGGAGAGCGTGACGTTCGACGGCGAGTCGAAGAAGCCGTTCGACCAGGGCGCGCTCGCCCGGATGTCCACGGACCTGCGGCCGGCGGAAGAGGCCCTGCGCGCCTACTACGTGCCCTCGCTGTTCGAGTCGCCTCACGCGACGCCCACGGTCGTCGCCCAGGGCGATCCGGCGCCCGTCACGCCGCTCGTCAACGTGCTCCGGCCGATCTTCACGCAGGCGATGGACAGGGCCTACCGGAGCGGCAAGGCGCTCGCTTCGCTGCTCCTGGCCGCGCGCACCGACAGCGGCCTCCGCCGGGACATCCTGGTCATCGTGGACCTGGACGGCCCCGAGTCGGTGGCCTTCGCCGCCGGCGCGGCGGAGGCGTTCGAGCCGGTGTTCACCTTCGACAACTGGCCGCACCCGCGCGGCGTCGTCAAGGCGCACCTGACGCTCGCCGCGGCGGCTTACTATCAGCCGCTCTTCGCCCGCTCGGCTGCCGGCCCCCGCGCGACGATGTTCGTCCTCGATCGGCAGCGGCTCTCGGCGTACTCGGACGACGCGGCGCAGTTCGACAACCGGTATGTCGCGAGGTTGCCGGCCGCCGATGCGCTCTGGGACCGGGGGGTCCGCCGCGTGCTCTATGTCGTGCCCACCGATCTGGACACGATCGAGTCCGACGACCTCAACGACGATCTCGTCGCCTACCGGGCGCGCCAGCTCGACGTGCGCATGATGGCCGCGAACGTCTTCGCCCCGGACCCCGCGGAGGCGAAGCCCGCGGTCGAGACGGAGGACTGGCCTCCTTATTACTATGGCGGTGGCGCCGCGTCGCACGGCTGGTTCTGGGTGGACTACCCGTGGGGGCCGCCGCGCCCGCCGGTGCCGGCGCCGGTCGAGCCGTCCGCGCGGGTGAGGAGGCCGGGCAAGCTCTACACGCCGACGTTGCGCGCGACGCCGTTCTCGAGCGGCAGCACGCCTGGCGGGGCGCCGCGCGTCCCGGAGACCTTCGGGACGGTGCCTGTCGTCGTGGCGCTCGGCACCGGCGTGATCCTCGGCGCGGCGCTCAGCCGGAGCGGCTCGTGGAACCGGGCCTCGGGCGGATACGGAGGCTGATCGTGGAGCATTCGATCTTCGCGATGGAGGTGTGCGCGCGCATCGACCCCGGGAGCCCGCTGCAGCGCACCTTGCACGAGTCGATCATGGGCCATTGCGAGACGATGAGCCTGAACCAGAAGTGGCACCAGTACCGCCGCGCGCAGGTGGCGCTGCTCGCCAACCTGCACGTCCTCGAGAAGGGCTGCTGGGACTACTTCGACGACGATTCCCGGGCGCTCAACGATTTCGGCATGTGGTCTCGCGGCATGATCACCGAGGAGGGCGCGCGCAAGGGCCCCTCGGGGACGCCGGACGCGTACCGCGGCCAGCCGCGCTACTTGACCTTCACGATGGCGTTCCTGCTGGTGCAGGGCTCACCGACGGATCGGATGCTCCGCACGGTCTGCGACGTCCCGAAGGACCGCCTCTGGCGCCGCGACGTCTTCGGCCACATCCTCCAGAGCCTGGGGCACGTGAGCTTCGCCAGCGTCAAGTCGGATGTCATCTACCTGATCCCGCGGGACGAGGGGTGGGCGCTCACGCCCGAGGACCTGAAGGACCCCAAGTTCCACTACCTTCGGCAGATCGTCTAGAGCGGTCTTTAAGCCGGGATTTTTACACCGTCTTCCGTCTTCCGTCTTCCGTCTTCCGTCTTCCGTCTTCCGTGCTCGTCCTTCGTGCGCGTGCGCGTGCGCGTGCGCGTGCGCGCTGACTCCGGGAAATCGCGCACGCGCACGCGCACGCGCACGGGGAAGACAGACGAAAGACGAGAGACGGGAGACGGGAGACGGAAAACGAAGGACGAGAGACGAGAAAGACGTCTGTCTCAAACCCGAGCGAAAAGCGCTCTGGAACACCGATCACGTTGATGACCGGCCGTTCGCTCAGAGGGCGTCGAGCTCGAGCCCGCAGCGCGCCTCGAAGGCCTCGAGCGCCTCGGGCCGGGCGGCGCCCACGTACAGGGTCTCGGAGTTGTGGAGGTAGGTCGCCAGCAGCGCGTTGGTCCGGTCGATGAAGCTGACGCGGTGCCCGCCGGAGCGCAGCTTCTTGTCGCCGATGCACTCCAGCAGCGGCTCCAGCGCCTTCAGCTCCTTCTCGGGCAGCTCGCAGCGCGAGCACTCCGGCATCGAGATGACGGCCTGCCAGGTCGCCACATGGATCAGGAAGCCCGAGAGCCTGGACCCCTCGCTGTACCACTTCTCGGTGTTGTGGGCGCGGCCGCTCACCCGGGGGTTGGGAGACGCCCTGTCGGCCGCCTGGATGCCCCACTCGGCAACATACTGGTTCTCCTCGCAGAAAACCAGGCAGTCCCCCGCCAGCCTGAGCTTGTCGGGCGGCAGCACGTGGAAGTCGGCATCCGTCATGCCGCGATGGCGTCCCGCCGTGGCGAGGTAGTCCCGCAGCGCCGCCGGCAGGGACAGGCCGAGGCGCTGCTCGGCGGCACAGAGGTCCGCCTCCGTACAGCCGTCCTCGGGTCGGCGGACGCCGAAGGCGATCGCCATGACCGATTCGATGAGATCGCTGATCACGATGTGGCTCACCATGTCGCGCAGAGACCCTGAAAGTCAATCCGAGCGGGGCGAGGCCGATGTGGACGTCATGGCAACGTCGAGCCCGGCGGGTCTCCGCGCGTCCCCCCACCTACATCCGCGTCGCGCGCGCACCCGCACCGCCTGGCGGCGCAGATACGCGCCGCCAGGCGACGCAGATATTATAAGGAGTGCACGCCGATGAAGAGCCCGTCCGGTCGTCGTCGGGGGCAAGCAGCGGAGAAGAATCGACAGCGCGAATCGGCGCCACGCTTACTCGATGTCTCGCGGATCACAGCCGATCTGCGTGCGAGGTGTCGTGTGCGCGCTTCAGCGCAGGTGCCGCCAGGCGCGGTGAGCCGCTGACGCCGCCAGGCGCGGCAGCCGCGGCGCGCCGCGCTCGCCGCGCTCGCCGCGCTCGCCGCGCTCGCCGCGCTCGCCGCGCTCGCCGCGCTCGCCGCGCTCGCCGCGCTCGCCGCGCTCGCCGCGCTCGCCGCGCTCGCCGCGCTCGCCGCGCTCGCCGCGGCACGTCGCGCTCGCCGCGCTCCTGCGCTGGCCATCGTCCTCTCATGGGGACTTCGCGGGCTGGCCGCAGGAGCGCTGGTATTCGGCGAGCTTGTCGGTGAGCCAGCGCGCGCCGCTGGAGCCCTGCGCGCGATGGGAGATGAGGTCGACGGCGCGCGCCTGCACCCGGAGCGCGTCGGGGCAGCGCCCGAGCGCGAACAGGTTCGCGGCGTACGTGTCGAGGATCGAGGCGTTCCAGGGGGCGAGCATGGCGGCCTTCGTCGCCAGGGGGAGCGCCTCCTCCGGGTGCCCCTCGTTGACGAGCGCCCACGCGAGGTCGTTGTAGGCATTGGCGTTGCCGGGCAGGAGCGCGACGGCCCGGCGCAGCGCCGCGACCTGCTCCGCGTCGCGATCCTGCCGGCCGAGCAGCTGGCCGAGGAGCAGCCACGCGTCCCCGTCGTCGGGCCGACGCACCACCTGCTCCTCCAGGCGGCTGATCCACTCGCCGATCGGCAGGCCTCTCTCGAGCTGCATCAGGACCCGCAGGGCGAGGACGTTCGCCGGCTCCAGCCTGAGCGCCCATTCGAGCTCCCTGCGCGCCTCCTTCTGGAGCGCGTCGTCCGCCCGGAGCGACGCGCCGGTGAGCGCGAGCTGCGCGCGCAGGGCGTGGACGTCGGCCGCGGTGATCGTCGCCGGCGTCGGCTCGGTCTTCACCGGCTCGAGCGGGACATTGACCTCCTGGAACTTGCCGAAGCGCGCGTAGTGATAGAGCTGCTTGTCGAGCTCGTCGAGGGAGAGCGCCCCGAAGCTCTCCTGCCAGGCGCGCTCGGGGTCGACCCCCGCCGCCAGCCGCCCCTGGTACGCCGCGAACGCGTCCGGCTGCGTGTTGTACATCCAGTACACCATCAACCAGCTCAGCCCGTAGAGGCCCTGAATCGCGCCTTCACCCATGCCCTCGTCGGACTTCCACGCGAGGGCGTCGCGCACGCCGAACGTGCGCTGCCTTCTGTAGTTGCGCAGCGCGACGAGGTTGGGGCGACCGAGGATGGCCGTCGTGCCCTCGTCGGAGACGACGAGCGACTCGAGGAGCTGCGCGAGCCCCTCGGCGAACCACCGCGGCTGCCGGCCGTAGATCCCGGCGGCGAGCTGGTGGACGAGCTCGTGGCGGAGCACCGATGTGGTCGACGCGTCCTTCAGGTGCTCGCGTCGCTCCCAGCGCTCCGGCGACCCCCAGAGGAAGATGGTCGGCCGCCCCAGCTCGCTGAACACGCCCGTGAAGCGGCTGTCCGCGTACCGATCGAAATCGAGGCCACTCGCGAGCACGACGACGTTCGCGCGGACGGTCGACCGCCTCGCTGCGCCCTTGCTCCAGGCCGCGGTCACGAGCGCGGCGCGGGTGCGCTCGAGCGCCTCGGCGGCGCGCCGCGCCTCGCCGACGGTGAGATCGGTCCACAGATCGAAGTGCTCCGTCCGGAGCCGCACCCACGCGCCCGAGCTGCGCTCGCGGTGCGCGAGCGGCACAGCGGCGCAGCCCGTGATGGACAGCAGCCATACGGCGAGCAGGAGCATGCAGATCGCTGGGAGTCTCCGGTGCATGAGCGTCCTTCCGCGCGGTTCTCCGCAGGTGGCGAGCATAGACGAGGCTGTCATCGGCCGTCCATCGGACGGACACAGCGGCGTGCGGAGAGCGCCGATCAACCGCTCTCCCGCCGGGTCACCTATCCGGTGCTGCTGACGGGCCGAGCAGCGCATCATCCCCCTTGATCCGGCCGTGCGGGAGTGCCAGAACTCGGTCGCCCCCTTCAAGGTGGCTGTACGCACGCGAAGAGGCATCGGCCGAAGCGGCGCTCGGAAAGGTGCTCACGATGACAGGTCGAGCCGGACGGATAGCGGCGGTTTCCTCGGTGATCCTGGCCATGACCGCGCTGGCCGCGTGCGGCGACGACGAGGGCGGCGCAGGCTCGACGACCTCCACCTCCACCGGCTCGGGCGGGCGAGGCGGCGACGGGGGAGGCGGCGCGGCGGGAGGCGGCGACGGGGGAGGCGGCGCGGCGGGAGGCGGCGACGGGGGAGGCGGCGCGGCGGGAGGCGGCGACGGGGGAGGCGGCGCGGGGGGAGCGCCCGCGACGCCGAGCGGGGCCACGGCCGACTTCGCGCTGCTCGAGACGACCGATCTCCACACCAACATCCTCGGCTTCGATTACTTCAAGCTGGTCGCGGACCCGTCGATTGGCCTCGAGCGCACCGCGACCCTCGTCAACCAGGCGCGCGCCGAGCTCCCGAACAACATCCTCGTCGATAACGGCGACACCATCCAGGGCACCGTGCTCGCCGACTACCAGGCGCTCGTCGAGCCGATCGGGTGCGGCGAGACGCTGGCCATCTACAAGACGATGAACCACATGGGGTTCGACGTCGGCGGGATTGGCAATCACGAGTTCAACTACGGCCTCGCCTTCCTCTCGCAGGTGACCCACACCCCCTTCGACGTCGAGGGGCTCGATCTCGCTGCGTCGGCGGGCTGCGAGGGCCCGCGGTTCCCGCAGGTGAACTCCAACATCTTCAGCCTGAAGACGAACGAGACGCTCTTTTCGCCGACCGTCCTCGTCGAGAAGACCATCACGGCGACGGCGCCGGGCGGCGGCGCCATCGAGAGCACGCTGAAGGTCGGCTTCATCGACTTCACGCCGCCGACGATCCTGAGCTGGGACAAGAAGTGGCTCGACGGCAAGGTCTTCACGAAGGGGGTGAAGGACGTCGCGGCCCCGCTCGTGGACGACCTCCGCGCCAGGGGGGCCGAGCTCGTCGTCGCCATCATCCACGGCGGCCTCGACGCCTCGCCCTACACGCCCACCCTCGAGAACCAGGCGTGGTACCTCGCCCAGGTGCCCGGCATCGACGCGATGCTCATGGGCCACTCGCACCAGATCTTCCCGAACCCGAACAGCACCGTGGCCCAGTTCAGCCTGCCCAAGGTCGACAAGGACGCGGGGACGGTCGACGGCGTCCCCGCGGTGATGGCGAACTTCTGGGGCCAGCACCTCGGCGTCATCAAGATGGGGCTCACCCACGACGGCAAGGGCTGGACGGTCGACAAGGCGACGACGGTCGTCGAGGCCCGGCCGATCGCCACGAGCTGCAAGGGCGGGCTCCCCGAGGCGTGCGACGCGATGGAGCGCTGGCGCACGGGGGCGCCGTGCGCGTTCGCGACCCTCTGCGACGCGCAGCCGGACAAGACGAAGGTCTTCGTCGAGGCCGACCCTTCCATCGCGCCGCTCCTCGACGCCGAGCACCAGGCGACGATGGCCTACGTCAGGACGCCCATCGGCACGACCGATTTCGAGATGTCGTCGATGTTCGCCGACGTGGGGGACGTCACCGCGATCCAGATCGTCAACCAGGCCCAGGCGGACTACGTCGCTCGCTACATCGAGGAGAACCTGCCGCAGTACGCGGCGCTCCCCGTGCTCTCGGTGAGCGCGCCGTTCAAGTCCGGCTTTCAGGGCGGCAACGATTACACCGCCGTGCCGGCGGGGAGCATCGCGATCAACAACGCGGCCGACCTCTACCTGTACGCGAACACGCTCCAGGCGGTGAAGGTCACCGGCGCCGACCTCCTCGACTGGCTGGAGAGGGCCGCGATGCGCTTCAATCAGATCGACCCGAGCGAGACCGAGCCGCAGCCGCTCATCAACGTCGCGATGCCCGGCTACAACTTCGACGTGTTCACGGACAGCCGGATCTCGTACGAGATCGACGTGACGCAGCCGCTCCCGCCCATGGGGATGAAGGCCAGCGGGCGGATCAAGAACCTCCTGTGGAACGGGGAGCCCATGGACCCGGCGGCGGAGTTCATCGTGGCGACGAACAACTACCGCGCGAGCGGCGGCGGCGGCTTCCCTGGCCTCGACGGCTCGAAGACGATCTACGTCGCGCCGGACACGAACCGCGAGGTGCTCATCGCGTACATCAAGAGGGTCGAGAGCCTCACGCGGGCCGAGCACGGCTCCGCCCGCAGCTGGCGCTTCGCCGAGGTCGAGACGATGGGCCTCGTGACCTTCACCTCGGCGCAGAACGCGCTGCCCAAGGCGCAGGCCGCCGGGCTGAGCAACATCTCGCTCGTCGCGGAGGATGACGGCAGCGGCAAGATGCTCTCGGTTTACTCCATCGACCTGAGCCGGTGAGCGTGCGGCTCACCGCGGTGGCCGGCGGCGCGGTCGTGCTCGGCGTCGTGGCCGCCCTCGTCCTGGGGGCGCCACGCGAGGGCGAGCGTCCCGAGGCGGGTCGCCCCGCGCTCGCCGCGGCGGCCTCGTCGCCGCCGCGAGCCGGGGCTCCGCTCCCGGGCGGCGTCGACGCGCGGGCGCTCGGCTTTCGCCTGCTCACGCTGGCGGATCCCGGGGAGGTCCTCGCCGGGATGGACGCGCTCGCGCGGGCGGCCGAGCAGGGAGACGTCGAGGCGCAGATCGCGCTCGGGAGGATCTACCTGAAGGGCCTGCCGGCGGTCCCCAGGGACGCGGCGCGCGCCCGCGGCTGGCTGCTGCGCGCCGCGCCCTCGCGCCACCCGAGCGCCGCGTATTTCCTCGGCGTGATGAGCCAGAACGGCGAGGGCGCGACGGCGGACCCCGCGGAGGCCGCGCGCTGGTTCGAGATCGCGGCGCAGGGAGGGTCGCCGGACGCGATGTTCCTGCTCGCCAACGCGTACCGCGCGGGCGCGGGCGTGACGAGGGACGACAGGAAGGCCGTGGAGCTCTACGAGCGCGCCGGCGAGCTGGAGCACCCCGCGGCGCTCCAGACGCTGGCGATGGCGTATCTCTATGGTGAGCTCGGGCTCGAGCCCGATGAGGCCGAGAGCCGCCGGTACACGATGGAGGCCGAGCATGCCATCCAGCACCGGCAGGTTCCTCCGTAGGCGGCCGGTCCCCGATGGGGGCGCCGCGACCGGGCCCGCCTCGATCACCGTCTTGAAGACGGCCATGGCGTCAAACCGGTCCGTCCCCTCTCATGTCATGAGAGGTCGCCTTTCGCGCGACGGCTCTGCCGATGTCGGCATGAGGCGTCCTGTTGCATGGTGGAGGGCGAGCCGGCGACAGCCGCGCGTTCGGGGCGGCCGCCGGGCGTCGGGAGCCTCGGCCTGCCCGTGGCCAGAGTGGCTTCGTCGGCAACGAGCGGCGTGGAGGGGGGCCATCGGGACCGGCGCGCCCGCGTCCGTTGGTGCTGTCGGCCCGCGTCTCCGGGGCACAGTCGCGCCGGCGATTGGGCCATTCAGGCGCCGAGTCGTCATGATACGATCCGATCATGCGTACGTCGCTGTCCCTCGCGTTCCTCGCCGCCGCGACGCTCGCGGCCTGCGTTCACCCCTCTGTGCCCGCGGAGTCGCCCGATCTCTTCGCGCCGGCCATCGACGAGGTCGGGCCGTGGGCCGCAGCCGCGCCCGACGTCGTCGAGAGCCCGCCGGAGCCCGCGACGCCGGCACCGACAACGCCGGTCCCCACGACGCCCGAGGAGCAGCGGGCCGCCCGGCTTCGAGCCAGGGCGACCCTCGTGGACGGCCTCGGCGGCTCGCTCTCGTTGCTCCTCGCCGGCTCGCTCGATCGGGTGAGCCCGGATCACGAGATGACGGCCGCGGAGCTCGACAGGATCAAGGCCGCGGGCATCGCCGGCGAGCTCTTCTCGATCCGCGTCGGCGCGCCCTCGTCGCAGGCGGCCTCGCCGCTCGGCGGCGGCGCCGCGCGCCGCGCGCTCGACCTCATCGACGCGACCCACCGGCAGATCGAGCGCCACCGCGACACGCTGGTGCTCGCGCGCAACGCGAGAGACGTGCGCCGCGCCAAGCGTGAAGGCAAGATCGCCGCGCTCATGGGCATCGAGGGCGGTCACGCCATCGACAACTCCCTGCCTGCGCTGCGCTCGTTCTACCGCCTCGGCGTCCGCACCATGTCGCTCACGGACACGACCACGAACGACTGGGCGGACTCCGCGGGAGGAGCCCTCGAGCCCGGGGTCGCCCGCCACGGCGGCCTCTCCCCCTTCGGTGAGGCCGTGGTCCGCGAGATGCAACGGATCGGGATGCTGGTCGACGTCTCGAATGCGTCGGACAGCACGTTCCAGGACGTCATGAAGGTGGCCAAGGCGCCGGTCATCGCCTCTTCCTCGATGCACGCCGGCGGCCACCGTCGCCGCAGCGTCGACGACTACATGCTGCGCGCGGTCGCGGAGAACGGCGGCATCGTCATGGTGAACTCCTGGGCGCTCTTCCTGGACGAGGCCTATGCGGAGCAGTCCGAGCGCTTCATGCAGAAGTGCGGGGCGCACCTCAAGGCGCTCGGCGAGAGGTCCCAGGGCGACACGACGGCGCTCCGCGAGGAGATCGAGAAGCTCAAGGCCCAGGAAGGGCCGGTGATGGCGCCGTCGCTCTCGCGGCTCGTGGACCATATCGACCACGTGGTGAAGGTCGCGGGGGTCGATCACGTCGGCCTCGGCTCCAGCTTCGGTGAGCTCGATGCGCTCCACGAAGGGCTCGCCAGCAACGACGGGCTCTCGAGCGTCACGCTGGAGCTCGTTCGCCGCGGCTACTCGGAAGGGGACATCCTCAGCATGCTGGGCGGCAATTTCGCGCGGGTCCTCGAGCAAGCCGAGGCCTATGCGGCCTCGACGGAGACCACGCTGTCCGGGGACGGCAGCCCGCGGCAGCTCAGCGCGGCCGAGCTGCGCGACCTGCCGCTCCCGCCGGTCGCGCTGCCGCCGCCGGAGCAGCCGCTGCCCTCGCCGCGGGCGCTGGTGCCGCCGCCCCCGCCTGCGAGGCCGGTCCCGCGCGCCTTGAAGGGTGGAGCGCCGGAGCCCCCGCCCCCGGATCTCAGGCTGTCGCGGTAGGCCCTCTCGAGAGGGGGGTCCGCGCGAAGCGGGCGGCGCATGGGCAAGGTGGTGGTCACGCGCTCCACCGGCGCCGTCCCGCCCGCCTGATCGCCCGGGGTCGGGGTGCTCTCAGCGACCGGGCGAGTGGACAGCCATGCTGGCGCGACGGCCGCGCCGACATGGCTGTCCCCATTGCCTTCTCTGCCTTCAGCTCTCGCTGCGATCAGGGGGGGCCCTCAGCGCCGTCCAGGATCCATTGACGCAGGACCTCGAGCTGCGCCGCGCTGACGGTCGGCCCGCCCGTGCTGGGCGGCATCACGCCCGTGATGCACTGCGCCGTGGCGGTCGTCTGGCAGCCCGCGGCTTCCGCTCTGCCGGAGGCCTTGAGGTAGAGCCAGCTGTGGTCGGGATCGCCTGGGACGACGAGCTTGAACTGGCCGCCGCCGATGGAGGGCTTGTTGACCAGACCGTCGACGATCTTCCTGGAGCTGACGTGGCCACCGAGCGTCAGCTTCGCATTGGCGCCCACCTCGGCGTGGCAGCCGGTGCACAGGTTCGTCGCGCTCTCGAGGATGGGCCGCACCCGCTCGTGGAAGAACCCTGACTCCACCGGCAAGGGCTCGCTGGGATCCGGGACCTCGCCGGGCGTCAGGTTGTCCTGGATGATCTTGATCTCGGTATCCATCTCGCGGCACTGCGCGACGAGATCGTCCTTCAGCTTCTGGTCCGTCGGCAGCAGGCCCTTGGCCAGGCGATACTTCTCCCACACGTTGTCGATCCAGCCATGGAGCTTCCAGAACATGTAGTTGTCGATGTTCGCGCTGGTGTTGTTCACGCCGTGCGTCGTGTTGCCCGGCCGCGCCCACTTGGCGTGCAGCACGAAGTGGAGGCCCACCCACGGCATGTTGGTCGCCCCCCTCAGCCTCTGACCCACGTTGCACTGGAGCCAGAAGCCGAGCGTGCCTTCATCCGGGAACATCGCGAGGTTCTCGGGCTTGTCGATCTCGTCGCCGATCCTCCCGGCCTCGAGCGCGGCCGCGTCCCAGTCCTTCCACGCGGAGCGCCACTGGGGCGGCACGTCCGCCGCCGAGGTCGGGAACTTGGTGAAGCCCGTGAACTGCTCGCTATGGTTGGGCCAGAGCTGCTTCAACGCCTGGATCATGTGACGGTGAAACACCAGGAACTGGTAACCGTCGCCGGCGGTCTGACAGTTCTGATCCTCCGGGACCAGCTGGGTGAACGAGCAGATGTTCACCCGGCTCAGCCCACCGCCGCCCGGAACGCTGCACCCGCGGACCGCGTGCCACTCGACGTGGGCATCCTGCCAGGAGTGGTCATACATCCACTTCAGGACTTCCGGCTGCACCGTCGTATCGACGATGTTCGGATCGCTGTTGCCGGGCGGAAAGAAGTCCGCGGGGCCGTCCTTCATGGTAGGGCTCGAGTCGGTCGGGTGGGGACGATAGCCCTCCACGCAGTGGTCGAACGGATGGCTGGGCGTGCCGCCACCGTCACCGTCACCGCCACCGACACCGACGCCGACACCGCTGCTGACCGAGCCCGAGCCCGACTGCGAGCTCGATTGCGAGATCGAGCCGCCTGGTCCGGTCGTCACATCGGTGCCGCCCGCGCCGCCCTCTGACCCGCCGCTCGACGAGTTGCCCGATTCACCGACGCACGCGCTGAGTGACAGCGCGCTCAGCGCCACGAGCGTGGCGAGGCACCGTCGGGATGTACGGTGGTCAGTCGCAGATACGTGTAGCAGGTTAATATTTAGCATGTCGCTCTCGCAGGCCGGCAGTGACCGACCAAGCAATGATCCTTTGTGTGCGCGTCGCCCGCTCCGCTCGAGCCGCCGCCACCGGCGGCATGTCCGGTGGACGAGGCCGTGGTCGCGGTGGAGGCAGGATGGCCAGATTGACATGCGAATGGCATCCTCTGCGCGACAGGAGCATTCGCGGAGGACCCAAGGAAAGCTCGTGCTTCAGGGACATCAGAACCTGCCTTCCTCAAGCTTCACGCAAGCCGCACACGACGCGCGCCCGCCGTGGACCATCCCCACAGACATTCCCGCGACTCCGAAATTTGATCACCCGGACTCGCCGCTCGTGTCGATGCCCGTATCAGCAAACAATTGCCATGAGACGAGATCATGGATGCAGCAGAGCGAGCGGTCTGCGCCCCGGAATGCGTGTTCCACTGTGCCTGATGAATCCCAGTGGATGCACCAGGATGTGCATCGGTCCACCCCGGGGCCGGGGCTCGCGCAAAGCCATCGCACCCCGAGGCTCAGGATCGCGGCCGGCTCTGGCCTCGGCGCTGCGAGCTCGATTTCTCGCGCACGGACCTCGCTGGCGCACCGAGCAGGCAACCGCACCCTATCAGCAGCAGACGCACTTCGTCAACTGCCTTAACAAAGACTTTTGTGATTGTACATTTGCTCAGCCGTTGTACGAGGTTCCGCGGGCTGGCGGTGAAGCGAACGCGGCAGTTCTGACGTGTGTGGATCGTTCATATCGTGGGCTCTTCCAGGAGAGGCGGATTGTGCAAGTCATCTTCTGCCACCGCGCCGCCGCGCCGCCGCGCCGCCGCGGGGTCGAGGCGGACTCCGCAGTCGCTGTCTCCCGCGCTGCAGTCGACCCGTGCTGAGGTTCTGACCAAGCTCGAGCGCTATCTCAGCCGGTCGCGCGGCGCGGGCTGTCCCCACGCTCGAGCCCGGCTGTCCTCGCGCCCGCGGCGCATTCTGGACTGGTCGTTCCAGAATGCGCCGGAGGAGCGAGGGTCACCCGGGTCCGGCGGGGGCCCTGCGGCGCGCGATACGCAGGGGCACTTGGCCGGCGCTGTGCCGGCGGATGACGAATGCGCCATGCCTCGCCCGTACAGCAGCAGATCGGGCGTCGCTCAGGGCGCTTCAGCGTCCGGGTAGAACGGCGTCCGGCCGTACGCGCGCTCGCAGGACTCGTAGCCCCGCCGGGCGGCCTCGTCGCTCTCGCCGAGGTGGGCTCGGCGCATTTCATGGGAGATGCAGTCGGTGGTGGCGGCGTGAAGGGCCTGCCGAAGAGCGTCGGCAGAGAGGGCCCACACCCGCGCCGTCCTGTCCGAGGCGGTGACAACCCGCTGCCCGTCAGCGCTGAACGCCGCGGAGCTGACCCCTACTTCGTGGCCCCGGAGCACGATGGGCGTGCCGCTGCCGTCCGCGTTCCAGACCCGCGCCGTCCTGTCGTGCGAGGCGGTGACCACCCGCTGGCCGTCAGCGCTGAACGCCGCGGCGCTGACCCCAGCCTCGTGGCCCCGGAGCACGACGGGCGTGCCGCTGCCGTCCGCGTTCCACAGCCGCGCCGTGTTGTCGTGCGAGGCGGTGACCACCCGTTTACCAAGGATGCTGAACGCCGCGGAGAGAACCGAGCCCTCGTGGCCCCGGAGGACGACAGGCGTGCCGCTGCCGTCCGCGTTCCACACCCGCGCTGTCCTGTCGAGCGAGGCGGTGACCACCCGCTGCCCATCGATGCTGAACGCCGCGGACCAGACCGGGGCCTCATGCCCCCGGAGCACGACGGGTGTGCCGCTGCCGTCTGCGTTCCACACCCGCGCCGTCCTGTCGTGCGAGATGGTGACCACCCGCTTCCCATCGATGCTGAACGCCGCGGACCTGACCCAGTCCTCGTGCCCCCGGAGCACGACCGGTGTACCGCTGCCGTCCGCGTTCCAGACCCGCGCCGTCCTGTCGAGCGAGGCGGTGACCACCTGCTGCCCGTCGGCGCTGAACGCCGCGGAGCTGATCCCTGCCTCGTGGCCGCGGAGCACGATGGGCGCGCCGCTGCCGTCCGCGTTCCAGACCCGCGCCGTCCTGTCGTGGGAGGCGGTGACCACCCGCAGCCCATCGGCGCTGAACGCCGCGGACCAGACCTGGGCCTCATGCCCCCGGAGCACGACAGGCGTGCCGCTGCCGTCCACGTTCCAGACCCGCGCCGTGCTGTCGTTCGAGGCGGTGACCGCCCGCAGCCCATCGGCGCTGAACGCCGCGGACCAGATCTGGGCCTCATGTCCTCGGAGCACGACAGGCATGCTGCTGCCATCCGCGTTCCAGACCCGCGCTGTTTTATCGAGCGAGGCGGTGACAACCCGCTGCCCGTCGGCACGGAACGCCGCGGAAGCAACCCATGCCTCATGCCCCCGGAGCACGACGGGCGTGCCGCTGCCGTCCACGTTCCAGACCCGCGCCGTCCTGTCGAGCGAGGCAGTGACCACCCGCTGCCCGTCGGCGCTGAACGCTGCGGACCTGAGCCCGTCCTCGTGGCCTCGGAGCACGACGGGCGCGCCGCTGCCGTCGGCGTTCCAGACCCGCGCCGTCCTGTCGAGCGAGGCGGTGACGATGCGCTGCCCACCGGGGCTGAAGGCAGCGAGCGACACGTCGCCCCGATGGCCGCGCATCGTGAGAATCGAAGGCGTCGAGGCGAGCACATCACGTGTCAGGTCGGTCCAGCCACGTACTTCTCCCGCGTCCTCTACCTCGAGCAGCAGCTTCACCGCTGGTCCCGGCTGGTTTCTCGCCAGCAGCTCACGAGCGCCGGCCATCAGCGAGGAGGCTCGCGCTCGCGCCGCCTGGGCCGTCGCCTCTTGCCGCGCGGCCTTCGCCGCATCCTCGGCCCGTCGCGCGGCGGCTTCCGCGGCGCGTGCCGCGTCCCGCTGCGCCAGCGCCCAGACGACGATCGCCGCCATGACCACGGCCGCCGTGACCGCGGCCGCCGCCATCGCCACCCGCGTCGGCCGCGCCGCCCGCTCCCCGGCCGGGCGCCGGTCCTCTTCCCCTCGCTGCTTCAACTTCGCCTCTCCCAGCTCCCGTCCCTGCCTTCGCTCGAGCTCCCAGCCGGCCGGCCAGCGTGGCACATCGACGCCAGGCTCGTCAGCATGGCTTCTCGACCGCGCTCAACACGGCCCGCCAACCACAGCAAATTCGTCCTCGGGGGACCAGGTACTAGAACCACGTCTCCCAGCGCCCGCTGTCGATCTCGGCGGCGTGGACCGTGGCGGAGATGCGGTCGCGGCCGCCTGGAAAGGGCTGTATCTGGTGCAGCCGGTAGCTGTCGATGACGAGCGCGCCGCCGGGGCTGTAGCTCGCGACGAGGCTCCGGGCGGAGAGCGCCTCGTCGCCCGGGTCGTCGCGCCCATCGTAGAGGACGTCCCACAGCTTGAGCCCGCCGTTCGCGTCGGGGAGCTCCAGCATCACGACGACCGTGATGGCGCGGAGCCGCCGGGCAAGGTGGTAGTCGGAGAGCCCCTCCGTGTCGAAGTGGATGACGCCCCCCTCGCGCGCGACCTTCTCGCCCGCGGGGAAGATGTGCACGCCGGGCCCGCAGAAGCCGCGCCGGGGCTGCGCGAGCCCACCGGTGAGCGCCGCGACGAGCTCCCGCATCCGGCGCTGGAGGCCGGGGAGGTGGCGCTCGACGCGGGCGTCGGAGGCGGCCGCGTCGGCGAAATAGAGCTTCGAGCGGCCCTGCTCCAGGTGCGTGTAGAAGGCGCGCCCCAGCGAGGACTGCTCGCCTCCGAAGTCGGCAGTCCACTCGGCGCGCGCGGCGCGGACCCCCGCGACAAGCGCGGCGCGCTCCGCCTCGGAGAACACGCGCGGTATCTCGAGGGCGAAGTGCCGAGCGAGCGCGTCGACCGGCGCTCTCCCCGCGCGCGGGGAGGAGGAGGACGACAAGGAGGGGGAGGTCGAGAGGAGATCGAGGTCGAGCCGCCGTACGGAGGCGCGGCGCGCGGTGGGCATGGCCAAACCACCGTTAGCATCGTCCGAGGGGGCCAGCCAACCAGCGACGCGCGCGCGCCGAGG
Source organism: Sorangium sp. So ce321 (assembly GCF_051530195.1). Classification (NCBI taxonomy): domain Bacteria; kingdom Pseudomonadati; phylum Myxococcota; order Polyangiales; family Polyangiaceae; genus Sorangium; species Sorangium sp. So ce321. Next base: position 5,600,293 of record NZ_CP150329.1, read on the forward strand.
GAACAGCGACGCGCGAGCGGCGACGCGCGCGCCGGGGGAACAGCGACGCGCGAGCGGCGACGCGCGCGCCGAGGGAACAGCGACGCGCGAGCGGCGACGCGCGCGCCGGGGGTGACGCGCGGAGAGCCCGCCGGTTTTTCCGGCGCGCGCCGGCGGATCCGGGTTACAGTGCCGCCGCGGAAGCACCTTTTTGCGAGCGAGGACAGCGATGGTGTCGGGCAGGCGAGGGGAGAAGCGGCAGGAGCAGCAGGCGTTTGCGCTCAAGGGCACGATGCCGGCCATCACGATGCTCTGTTTGCGGACGGCGGACGTCTCGGCCATCGAGCGTCAGCTCGCCGACCACATCTCGCAGATGCCGCACTTCTTCCTGCACCTGCCGATCCTGCTCGACCTCGCCGAGCTCGGCGATGAGCTCGTCGACCTCGGCGCCCTCGCCCAGCTCCTGCGGAAGCACAACCTCGTGCCCATCGCGGTGCGCAACCCGACCGACGCCCAGCGCGAGCGGGCCGTCGCCGCCGGCCTCGGCGTCCTGCGGACGCCCCTCTCGCGCTCGCCGCGCCAGGCCGCGCCGGGCGAGGGGAGCACCCCCACGCCGGGGCCCGTGGCCGTGGCCCCAGGGGCGCCGGACCGCGGGGGGGCCGGAGCCGCGGCGGCGGACCGCGGGCCGGCCGGGCCCGGCCGGCGCCCCAGGGAGGCCGCCCCGGCGCCGGACGCAGCGGGCGAGCCGCCGCCCGCGGGGCTCACCGTGCGGCACCCGGTGCGCAGCGGGCAGGTCATCTATGTGCCCCACGGCGACCTCGTGGTCCTCTCGCCGGTCAGCTCGGGCGCGGAGCTCATCGCCAACGACAATATCCACGTTTACGCCCCGCTCCGCGGCCGCGCCATGGCCGGCGCCCACAACAACGCGGACGCGAGCATCTTCTGCATGAGCCTCGAGGCGGAGTTCGTCTCCATCGCCGGCCGCTACCTCATGGCCGACGAGATCCCCGACGAGCATCGCGGCAAGCCCGCCCGCATTTCCGTTCAGAATGACGGGCTCGTGATCACGCGCCTGTGATCCCCGGCTGAGCCCTGTCCGATCAGGGCGCTGTCCGCAAGGAGCCCCGGAATGGCGTCGTGGGGAGGTATATGCGTCCCCGACACATTATTCCATCAGAGACACGCTGAATCATCGAGCGCTGGGGTGCGGTGCGCCGCAAGGCGACTGCTGTCGTGTCGAGAGCGGAGTAGCCTGCTCACGTCATGGCGAAGGTCACCGCGCTCGGGATGGATACGATCACGGAGAAATCCGGCCATCAGATGACGGGCATGGCCGTGAGCGTCTGCCTGACGCCCGCGGCGCCGAGCCCCTTGCCGATCCCGTACCCCACGATGGGCACCGTGGCCGAGGGGATCATCGATCCGTGCATGCGCACGAAGATCAACGGCGCGAAGATCCTCACCGTCGGCGGCTGCATGAAGGCGTGTCACGGCAACGAGCCTGGCACGCTCAGGGAGGTCGTCAGCCTCAACACCGGAGGTCCCTGCTTCCCCTGGCTCGGCGCGCCCAATGTGCTCATCGAGCTCGGGATGGCCGGCATCACCGGGAGCATGGGGCAGATGAACAAGTCGATCACCGTCGGCGCCGGCGCCAGCGCGCAGGGCGCGGGGGGCAAGGGCGGCGGCGGCGGCGGTGGCGCCGGTGGCGCCGGCGGGCCCCCCGGCGGCGGGCCGCAGGGGGCCGGCAACGGCGGCGGTGGCGGCGGCGGGAGCAACCAGGGCGCGGGGGCGCCGAACGCGCCGGCGCCGCCCAAGGCCGACGGACAGGCGAAGGCAGGCCACCCGGTCGACGTGATCACGGGCGCCGTCTACACGCTGGCGGCCGTCGACGTCGATCTGAGGGGGCCATTGCCGCTCCAGTGGGTGCGCCAGTACCGAACATCGGCTGTCGGCAGGCGCTGCGGGCTCGGGTGGGGGTGGTCGCATTCGTTCGCCTACGCCGCGCAGGTCGCCGGAGGCGAGGTCGTCGTCGTCGATCCCGACGGCATCTCCATGCGCTTTCCGCTCGTCGATCAGGACGAGATCGCGTACGCGCCGTTCGGACACAGCCTCGAGCGCGCGGGTGGAGATCTCGTGCTCACCACCCAGGACGGCGTCCGGCGGGTCCTGCGCGCAGACGGGCCGCGGAGCTATCGCCTCGCCGAGGTGCGGGACAGGGCGGGCAACACCACCGAGCTCGAATGGCGCGACGGCGAGCTCGTCGCGCTCACCGATTGCGTGGGGCGCCGCGTCGAGCGCGAGCGCTCGCACGACATCGAGGTGCTCCGGCTCGCGCTCACGGACGGAGAAGGCCGAGAGCACCGCCTGCTCTGCGCCAGCTACGAGTACGATCAGCGGGGAGATCTCGTGCGCGCCGTCGTCGCCGGCGCGACCACCGAGTACCGCTACGACGACGAGCACTTCCTCGTCCAGGAGCGGGGGCCGGACGGCATCGTCTACCATTTCGTCTACCAGGACGGGCCAGATGGCCGGCGCCGCTGCGTGGAGACCTGGGGTGAGCTGCCGGGGCGCGACATCCTCGCCGAGCTGCGCGGGGGCGCGGGGCCGCACCCGCACGGCGCCAAGGGGGTATTTCACGCGCGCATCCAGTACGGCCCAGGGGCTTTCGACTCCATGGTGGTGGACGCCGAGGGGGGCGTGCACCGGTATATCGGCAACGAGCACGGGCTGGTCCGCAGGTATGTCGATCCGCTCGGGCGCGTGACGGAGCTCTCCTATGATCCCATGGGGCACCTCGTCTCGGCCCGGGATCCCGCCGGGCACGGCGAGCACCGGCTGCTGGATTGGATGGGGCGCCTGAGGAGCGTCACCGATCCGCTGGGGCGGACCGTCCGTATGCAGCGCAACGAGGCCGGTGACGTGATCGAGCTGGTCGACGCGGGCGGGGCCCGCTGGCGGATGGAGCGCGACGGCGCCGGCAAGATCGTCCGCAGGACGGACCCCGCGGGCCGCGCGACCGAGTGTGCCTATGACGCGCGCGGGCTCGCCAGGCGCGTCGCCGGCCCGGGGGGCGCCGAGACGGCCGCGTACGACGCGCACGGGAACCTGATCGAGCGGGTGGACGTCCGCGGCGCCCGCTGGCGCTATACGTACGACCTGCGCGGCTTTCCGGTGCGGATCGAGGTGCCGGACGGCGCGGCGTACGACCTGCGGTACGACTCGCGGGGCTGCCTCGTCGGGATGACTGGCCCGCTCGGGCTGCGCGTCGCGCGCCACCACGACGCGGCCCGGCGGCTCCTCGCGGAGCAGCACCCGGGCGGGGGCGTGACGCACTTCAGCTGGGTGGGCAGCGCGCTCGTCGAGCGCCGCACGCCGGACGGGGCCGTCTTGCGGTATGGCTACGACGCGCTCCTCCGGCCGATATGGCTCGAGAACGCCGCCGGCGAGCGCCATACCCAGGAATACGACGCCGCGGGGCAGCTCGTCCGCGTGAGGACCTTCGCCGGGCGCGAGATCCGGTATGCGTACGACGCGGCCGGCCGCGTCGTCGCGAAGACCCATGGTGACGGGGGCGTCACCCGGACCGAATACGACACCGCCGGGCAGGTCGTGCGCCGCGAGTACCCGGACGGCACCTTCGAGGCGTTCGAGCGCGATATAGGCGGCCTCATCACGCGCGCGTCGAACCACGCGGTCACGGTCACGCTCGAGCGCGACGCGGACGGCAGGGTCCAGCGGGAGGTGCAGCGGGCGCAGGGCTTCGAGTTCAGCGTGGAGCGGGAGCACGACGCGCTCGGCTACGAGGTGCAGACGCGGTACTCGACCGGATGGGCCGTCTCCCGCGGCCGCGGGCCCCTCGGCGTGCTCCGGCGGCTCACCGTGCACGACGGCGCGGGCGCCTTGCTCGAAGCGCTGGAGCTGAGCAGCGGCGGGGCGGTCGAGACGATGAAGCGCGCCGGCCGTGGGGACTCCGTGACGACGCGGCGGGACGAGCGGGGGCGCCCCGTCGAGGTGGTGATCCGGGGAGAAAACGGGGAGCCGCTCCGGCGGCGCGATTATGCGTGGGCACCGCAGGCAGGCCTCGCGCAGGTCGAGGACAGCGCGCGTGGCGCGCGCACGTACGAGCTCGAGCCGATGGGCCGGCCGGTCGCCGTGGGCGGGCTCGGGCTCCGCGAGGAGATCCGTTATACGCCTCAGGGGACGCCGATCACGCGCGCCGAGGAGCCGTGTCAGATCGGGCCCGGAGGGCGGAAGCTCGCCGCCGGCGAGCAGCGGTTCACGTGGGATGCGCTCGGCAGGCTCAGCGGGATGAGCTCGACGGACGGGCGGGTATCGTGGGCGCTCTCCTACGACGGCGCCGGCCGCCTCGCCACGGCGGCGCGCAGCGACGGTTACCGGGTGCAGTACATCTACGATCCGTTCGGCCGGCGCATCGCGGCGGTACGGAACGACGGTACGAGCGTCTGGTTCGGCTGGGATGGCGACGCGCCCGTCGAGGAGCGGTCGAGCACGGGCGAGCGCGCGCGCGTCGTCTACCAGGACGACAGCTACTCTCCGATCCTCGACTGCGTCCGCGGGGACACGTTCCGCATCGTGGCCTCCGATCTGGCGAGCACGCCCTGGTTCTTCCTGGGAGCGGACGGCTCGACGGCCGAGCTCGACCTCGACCCGCGCGGCCGGGAGGTCTTCGTGTCCGGCGTTCCGGGGTCGCTGCGCTTCGCGGGCCAGCGCGCCGACAGCGACACAGGCCTCCGATACCAGCGGCACCGCTACTATGCCCCGGAGCTCGGTACGTTCACCACGCCCGATCCCCTCGGCCTGGAGGGATCGCTGAACGACGTGGCCTTCGTCCCGAATCCGACGGTGTACATCGACCCGTCCGGGCTCCTCATCATCGTCGGATCGAGCGATGAGGAGACCTGGGCGTCAGCGAACGAGCGCGCCAGGGCGACCGGGCAAAGCGTCCTTCCGGCCTCGTCGCTGTACCCGGGGGCGCTCGCCAACGAGCCTCATGTCGAGATCATCGCGCACGGCTCCCCGGAGGGCGGAAAGGTCAAGTTCCCGGGAGCCAACGGCAAGAACTGGATCTCCGGACAGGAGCTCGGCGGCGAGCTGAAGAAATTCGGTCTCGAAAACAACGCCGAGGTCGTCGTCGTCGCCTGCAACGCGTCGATGGATCCAAAGAAGGGCCAGAGCGTCGTCTCGGGGGTCAACCAGGCGACCGGCAACGCCGCGGTGGGTCCGTCCGGGATCGCCTACGTGCGTCCCTACAGGCTGGCCTCGCCGGGAGGCGCGAACGGCTCCGTGGACCTCAACGGCGGTGAGTGGCGCCGGGCCGCCGGGGGCACCACGACCCCCGTCGCGTCGCCCACGGCGCACCAGGGCACGTGGTGATCCGCGGGCGCAGCCCGTGATGGCGTTCAAGCGTCGCGCGGTGGGCCTCAGTCCATCAGCCCCTCTCTCCGCATCTCGCCGAGCAGCTCCGGTTCAGGCGATGGGACGAGCAGCTCGTCGTTCGCGACCCAGAGCGCGAAGAAGGGGACAGGGCTGCCGCGCCGGATCAGGAGCACGAGGAACGACCTCTCGCAGACCATCTCCCGGGGGGGCGCGCAGAGGCCGCGCCCGCGCGCCTCGGCGCGGAGGGTCACGCCGCCCTCGTCGAGCCGGAAGCGGACGGCCTGGAGTACCTCGCCGAGCAGCCCCGCCGGGAGGTGCGCCCCCGCGAACAGCTTGCCCTGGAGCTCCGGGTAGAGCTGCCGCACGTCGAGATCGATGCACGGGACCTGGAACCTCTCCGTCGAATCGAGGCGCGCTCGCGGGTGCTCTTCCGCCCGGTCGTCGAGCCGCGCCATGGCCCGCTGCACGGTCTCCTGCAGCGTGGCCCCGGGCTCCACGCACGCGACGATGACGCGATCGCCGCGGTCCGCTGGCAGGACCTCCACCACGAAGGTCCGCTCGTTGTACATCCGGTCGATCTCCTCCTCGGACATGGCGTCGACCTCCGCGTCGGTCCAGCGGGGATAGTGGATCACGATCGAGCGCACGCGCGGCCCCCAGAGCTCCGGCGGCTCGTCCTGGGTCTCCCAGAGCCCGAAGGAGTGCACGTACCTCCCTTGCGGGGAGTCCCCTCGGAACGAGAGAGGCCATGTGCCCCGCACGAGCGGCGGGTCGAAGACGAGCTGCTTGGAGAGGCAGGCATAGGCGAGGAACCCACCCGGGCTCGGCGGCTCCTCGAGCAGGCGCGGCGCCGCGTCGCCGCCGAACTTGCGCCGCAGCTCCTCCAGGAGGCCTGCCACGAGCTCCGGCGTGTGCATCCCCGCGCGGGCCACGTACGCGCCCTCGTCGAGCGTGCCGGCGTCGCCAGCCTTGACGGCGCTGTCGTTCAGCGCGCGGACCAGGGCCAGCGCGGGGTCGTCCTCGCCGGCGCCGGGCAGGGTGATGGGGCCGCCGCCAGCCAGCCTGGTCAGCTCGCGCCAGGCGAGATCGAGGCCCGCGCTCCACACGAGGTTCATGCCCTCGCGGTGCTCCGCGCCGAGGTGCGCCGCGACGATCGTGCGGCGCAGCGGCTCTTCTCGGCCGCGGAGAGTCGACACAGGGGGACTCGCTGTTGCCTCCGTCATGCCCGCGGAAGCCTACGTGATGGGGGGCTCCGGGGCACGCGTCCTCGCGTTGCTCCGCGGGCCCGCCCTCGCGCGCCGGCGCTCCTCGCTCGCCTCGTCAGCCTGCCCGATGCGCACGTGCCGCACGCCGGGCCGGAGCCGATCCCCATCGCCCGCAGCCGCCGGCATGGGCGCGGGTTCCAGCGCCGACGGTCGGCCGTTGAGCCGCTCGGGACAATGCGGTCCCCCCGGGGGAGCGACGGGCCCGCCGGGGCTCCGCCGTCGTGGGCTCCTGAGCCGACTGCACCCGGGACGAGCGTGTTCGCCCTGGCAGCGTTCGCCATCGGTCATCACCTCTCGCACACAGGGAAGGCCGTTTGGAACGATCGCCCTCTGCGGGACCAGAGACGGTCGACATCTCGCGTCCGGACCACCGCGGAGGCATCGGTGACAGAAATCGACAAGCGCGATGGCGCGAGGACAAACCCAGTGTTCCCGTAAGCTGGCGCCGCTGGAACAAAGAATTATCGTCCAGCGCGACTACCCTGAAACATAACCACCAGCTGAAAAAGCTCTTGCACCAGCGCAGTCGTGGAATAGCTTACCGCTCGCTGTCACGCAGAGCTCAGCCGAGCGCGTGACCGCGTTCGGGCCCGCAAGAGGCCGGTGAGCTCGCGACAGATGTCGCACTGGCCCACCGGCTGATGTGGAGCTGTGCGCCGGGAGGCATGTCCCGGCGTGAGATTGTTTACGTGTGGCCATGATGGGAGGATTCCATGAAGAAGTCGCTTATCTCGTTCGTTGTTCTTGCCGCCGCGACGTTCTCCGCCAGCGCGATGGCAATCGAAGCGAACAAGGACTTCAGGCTCGAGATCGATTATTATTTCGGTGTCAGTGACGTCAACACGGTGAAGTGCGATCCTTCTTTTCTTGTTGAGGACGACGAGGCGCTCGGTTACCCGGCCCAGTTCTGTGCGCACGCCTGCAAGGCGACGTTCGAAGGGGATCTGCTGGACAGCACCAGTGTCTTTCTTTGGCAGAAGATGACGACCGGCAACTACGACTGCGAAGAGCTCGACAAGGAGCCGACGGGCACTCTCGTCATCAACGCTCCCGATAAAATCACCAAGTTCTTCTTCAAGAATGAGAAGCGGAAGGTCAACAAGTTCATCGGGAACCAGGACCCCGATGGCAACGTCTGGGGCGTGTGCAGCTTCAAGGGGCTCGGCTACGTCAACTACGGCTGCGACCTCGTGGCTGTGGGCGACGACGGCGGGGACGAGGAAGAAGTGGACGAGGACGCCACGGAGGCGCCGACGACCGACGACTGATCCTCGACGCGCGATCCGGAGCGCGGCCGATCGGCGGCCGGCCGGAGCTCCCGGGATGCACGCGGGAGCTCCGGTGGCCGACGGCGGCGCGCGCTCCGGTCTCTTTTCGTAAGGGAGTCGCTGGCTTAGGCCGGCGGCTCTCCCTTTTTGTGTAAGGCGTCTGCCGCGACCGCGCGCTCGCCGGGGTACGCCACCTGGAGGCACGACGATGCAACTGCACAGCTCACGAACAAGCTCTCTTCACCGGTCCTCTGGCAGGCTCCTCCTGCTCGCCCTGCTCGCCATCGCGATCGCGGCCGCCGTGATGCTGCTCGCCCGCTCCAGAGCCGAAGAGCCCCTCTCCGCGCACAGCGAGGAGGCCGGGGGCGAGACGCGGAGGAGATCGTCGACCTACCGGAACCGGGCCATCCTGAGGTCGCCCGCGCCGTCCGGGCCGCGCGAGCCCGAGGGCCCGCGGATCGTCGGCCACGTCTATGACACGGACGGTGACAAGCTCGCGGGCGCGACCGTCATCGCGACGACCTTCGAGGTCGCCGGCAACATCCCCTCGACCGCGCGCTCCGTGAAGAGCGACCAGCGCGGGCGCTTCGAGCTCAGCCTCCCGGACGGGACGTACCAGCTCAAGGCCGAGCTGGCCGGCTACGGCCCGACCAACGCGGTCGCGCACAGCGGCGACACCGTGAGCCTCGCGCTGTCGCGGAGCGGCGTCATCACCGGGCGCGTCCTCGACGAGCGCAAGGAGCCGGTGCGCCGCTTCACCATCGATGTCCTCTCCGCCGTTCCCGACGACGTGCCGGCGCCGCCGCCGATGTACTCGCAGACGTTCGAGAGCCCCGATGGGACCTTCCGCATCGACCAGATTCCCCCCTGGGACGTGATCCTCAAGGCCACGGCCGAGCAGCTCGCGCCGGGGTTCTCCGACATGCTCTCCGTGGAGCGCGGCGATACGGCTGCGGTGGAGCTCGCGCTCTCCCGCGGGTGCGTCCTCTCAGGGAGGGTGGAGGACGCGCAGGGCACGCCGCTGCCCGGCGTGTTCGTCGACGCCGAGTCGCGCCTCGGCGCCGGCTACCTGAGCGAGCAGGCCGTCCAGTCCTCGGCCGATGTGCAGCAGACGCAGACCGAGGACGACGGCACCTTCCGGCTCGAGCACGTGCCCACGGGGGAAATCCACGTGCGCGCCTACGACGGGAGCCACGCGGTGACCACGCTGGCCTCGAACATCTCCGACTGCGGCAAGGTGGAGCCGGTCAAGGTGGTCATGTCCCCTGGCGGGAGCATCCGTGGCGTGGCGCGCCGGGAGGACGGCTCGCCGATCCCCCACGCCAAGATCACGCTCCTCGCCCGCTCGGTCGGCTTCGTGAACGTGGCGGCCGACGAAGAGGGGCGCTATCGCATCGATGACCTGCCGGCCGGGAGGGTGCGTGTCGAGCTGCGCGACGGGAGCCGCGCGACCATGGTGTCCGTGAACGTCAAGGAGGGCATGGCGGTGAACCGCGACATCTCCCTCTTCGCCGAGGGGACCGGCGAGCTCCGCGGACGCGTCACCGCCGGCGACAAGCCCCTTGCCGGGATCCGCCTCCTCGTCACCGCGAACCGCGGCCGCAAGCCGGGCTTCGAGCGGCACACGCCGGTGACCGACAAGGACGGCAGCTTCCGTGTGCCCTCGCTCGTCGCGGGAAACTACCTGATCACCGTCATGACCACCTCGGTGGGCCAAGGCGTCCAGGTCGACGAGGGCGGCGTCACGACCGTGAACCTCGACGTGACGCCGAGGCCAGCCGCCGAGGACACGAACTGAGCCGCCGCCCCGGCCCGGCCGGGGCCTTCACCTCGGCCGGAGCTCGGTCAGGACGAGCAGGTACTCCGGCGGGTTGTTCGGCGTCAGCTTGGCATACGGGTTCTCCATGGTGGGAAACCCCGTGAACCGCTTCGTGCTGTACTCGCCCCAGGAAGGGTTCTTGAAGAGCGGGATCACCGGCGCCGTCTGCACGAAGATCATCTGCAGCGCCTCGAGGATGCGCTTCTGCTCGGCGGGATCCGTCGCGGCCTCGAACGCGTGGAACAGCGTGTCGGCCTCCCTCGCGCCGAAGCGGTGCCAGTTGCGCGCGGACATCTCGCCGACAGGCTTCACGAGCGCAGCGCTCATGAGATCACGGTAGAAGTTGTACGGCGTCGGCTCGACGGTGGTCCAGCCCATCGACATGTCGAACATGCCCTTCTGCAGCGCCTCGTAGAACGCGCTGAAGTCGTACGTCCGCATCGTCGCCTCGATGCCGACGCTCTGCAGGTTCTGCGTGATGATCTGGACCGCGCGCACCCAGTCGGACCAGCCGCTGACCACGTTGATCTCGAAGCGCAGCGCCTTGCCGTTCCTCGTCCGGACCCCGTCCGCGCCCCGCGGGTAGCCCGCCTCGTCGAGGATCTGGTTCGCCCGCTGGACGTCGAGCTTCACCCAGTCGCCCGCCGCCACCGCCTTCTCGCTGCGGAACCGCTCGTAGGAGTCGTCCAGCCCGGTCGCGTCCGCGCCGTGCGTGTAGTTGTCGGCCGCGAGCTTGACGATCTGGTCCCGGTCGATCGCCATGCTGATGGCCTTGCGCACGCGCACGTCGTCGAACGGCTTCCGCGTGGAGTTCGGGTACAGCGTGGCCGTGCCTCCGACGAGCGGGAACCAGTAATGGTGGTGCGCCGGATCCCTCGCGACGAAGACCTGCTCGATGTCGGGGACGAAGGCGCCCGCCCAGTCGATCTCGCCGTTGACGAGCGCCATGCTGACCTGGTCGTTGCCCGGGTACGCCGGGAAGCGCAGCCCGTCGACCGCCGGCTTGCCCTCCTGCCAGTAATGCGGGTTCTTGCCGAGCTCGTACACCTGGTTCTGGAACGTCTTCACCTCGGTGAAGGGCCCCGTCGCCACGGGGCTCTCGTTCGCGTACGTGACCGGATCGGCGACGTCCTTCCACTTGTGCTCCGGCACGATCGGCTGGTGGCCGATGTAGCTGAGCCCGGGGACGTAGGGCCGCCTCAGCGTGAACTCGACGACGTCCTCGCTCTCCGCCGTGACGCCGCCGAGGAACTTCCATATCCCCGCCAGATCGAGCGCCGGGTGCTTCTTGAGGAGCGCGAACGTGAACGACACGTCCCGCGCCGAGAACGGATGTCCGTCGGACCACTTGACCCCGGAGCGCGTCGTGAAGGTGAGCTTCCTGTTCCCGTCGCTCCACGAGTACCTGGTCGCGAGCCACGGCGTGTACTCGTTCCTCATCGTGTTGTAGACGAGCAGCGGCTCGTACACGCCGGCGACCGTCGGGAAGCGCGAGTTGCCCTCGGGGAGCAGGGGATTGAAGTTGCGCACCCACGTGGCCTGCTGCTCCCTGGCGACCGTGACCAGCGCGGCGCCCTTCGCCTGAGGCTGCGGCGCGGGCGCGGGCGCCGCCGCCTCGCGCCGCTCCTGAGCGACGGCGGCGCCTTCCTTGGAGGAGCAGCCCGCCACGGCGCCGGTGGAAAGGAGCAGCGCCGACAGGATGAAAGCGCGACGCGGCGTGGCTCGGTTCATCCCAGGCATAACGTTCTCCATGCGGGCGATCTCGGCTCCCCCTGCGACGCTCCATTTCAATGGCGACGCCCGGCCCGGCACGCGCCGAGGCGCCACCGCAGAGCGCCCGCCCCAGGGTGCCCCGGAACGAGCGCGCCATCCCCGAATTCACACTCTATCGGCGGATGTGAGAGCATGTCAACTTACCCGATTTCTGGACCTCCTCGCGTCCTGTCGCGAAACTGCCGGCGGCTCGGGGAACTCACCGGGTCATGGGAGGCTCCGCCCGCGTGGCGGCGCTCCCTAGGAGCGGACCGTGACCACGCCCACCTCACGACGGCTCGTCGATCTGAGCCACACCATCGAGCACGGCATGACCACGTACAAGGGCGTGCCGGCCCCCGTCATCTGCGATTTCCTCTCGCGCGAGCGATCGCGCGAGCTGTATGCGGAAGGTGTCGAATTCCACATCGGCCGCATCGACATGGTCGCGAACACGGGGACGTACCTGGACAGCCCTTTCCATCGCTATGCGAACGGCAAGGACCTCGCCGACCTGCGGCTCGAATCGCTCGCCGACCTGGACAGCGTTGTCATCGAGGCGCGGGACCGGCCCGGGCGCGCGATCGACGAGGGCGCCTTCGCGGGGCTCGACCTCGCCGGCAAGGCCGTCCTCGTGCGCACGGGCTGGAGCGACCACTGGCGCTCGGAGCGCTATTTCGAGGGGCACCCGTACCTCACGCGGGACGCGGCGCGGCTCCTCGCCGGCGCGGGCGTCGCGTTCGTGGGCGTCGACACCTACAACATCGACGACACGGCCGATCCAGCGCGGCCGGTCCACTCGATCTTGCTCGGAAAAGACATCCCGATCTGCGAGCACATGACGGCGCTCGACCAGCTCCCGGCCGCCGGGGCCCGGCTCTTCGCCGTGCCGGTGAAGGTCCGCTCCTTCGGTACATTCCCGGTCCGGGCGTTCGCGATCGTGTGAATCGAGGAGAGCAGCGGGCGCGGCGCGGGCGCCCCCGGGGGTACCGACAGCCACCGTGAGCGGCTCACTCGCCGTCGAGGGGGAAGAGCTGCATATTGACGACGACGACGCGCTCGGGCGGCCATGATTCGGCGATCACCGCGCGCATGTTCTGGAAATAGCTCACGTGCAGCTCGGAGAGCTTCGCGAGGTCGGCCGCGGAGACCGTGAAGACGTTGAACGAGAAGCGCCCGTCCGCCTTGCGCGAGAGCCGCTCCAGCCCGACGCCGGCCCAGAAGCACTTGAGCCGGTGCTCCGCGTCCGGGTCGGGGCGCGTGTCCACGGTCCGGATCGGCGCGACGCTCCAGCGCCCGCGGCTCCTCCGGATCTGGCCGGCCTCGGCGAGCCGCTCCAGGCAGCGCGCCTCGTCCTCGACAGGGAACCCGAGCCGCCGCGCGATCCACCCCGGCTCGTGGCGCCGCAGCGCCCGGTAGGAAGGCATCTCCAGGGCGAGCAGGACGGCGGGGAGCAGCGGCTCCTCGTAGACGGCGCGGCGCTGGGACTCGAGCGTGCGCCACGCCGCGCTCGCCGCCGGGAGCGCCGCCGGGTTCGCGAAGAGCGCCACGAAGTCGAGCAGGCGCAGCGAGCAGGCCTCGACCATGCGCAGGAAGTCAGGGAGCCGCGGCTCGGCCGCGCCCGAGAGCCAGCGCGCGACAGCGTAGCGGCTCCTGCCCGCGCGCCGCGCCACGTCGACGATGGGCGACATCGACCGCATCTCGGTGAGGAGCGCGGCGACGCCCTCGGCCGACGCCGGATCGGTGTGCGCGAGCCAGGCGGGCAGCGAGGGGAAGAAGCGACTCACCGCCGCCGCGACGTCGACGCCAGCGCGCCGCGCCGCCGCGAGGAACGTGGCCGCGGTGGGCCATCGCCGCCCGGACTCCCACGTGTAGACGACGTTGGTGCGGAAGCCGAGCCGGCGGCTGAAGCCGAGCTGCGAGCGCCGCCCGCGGAGGGCGCGGATCAGCTCTCTTGCGAGGGATTCGTGGTTCACGTATCGCAGATTCGCACAGTTATCGGTCTATTTGCGGTATGGAATGTGCGAAGCTGAGCTGGCGCCGCTCCGCGGGCGAACGCAAGGTAGCCCGCAGGAGGTCTTGAACATGAGCGAGCGGCGTTGGCTTTCTTGGGTGCTTGCGGCGGTGACGGGCGTCGGGCTCCTCGGGTGCGTCGATGGCGAGGGCGGCCCCCCGCAGGGCGGCCAGATCGGCGGAGTCCAGGGCGCGGAGGGCGGGTGCGACGAGGAGGCGGAGGACATCGGCGCGGACGTCGTCTCCCCGCTGGGCTTCTCGGCGAACGAGGTGATCGCGGCGCTCTCCGGCGAGCGCTCCGCGCCGCTCACGTGGGCGAAGGGCGGCAGCACGACGGCGGCCGTCTCCCTCGGCGAGCTCATCTCGGCGCGGTTCGTCCGGTCCCAGCCGGCGAAGGCGGGCGGGCCGGAGGGGAGCGGGCCGGGCGTCGCCGAGCCGGCGCTCGCCGTGGACTGCGCCGATCACCTGCAGATCGACGCCCCGCTGGCCTTCGCGACGGAGGACGGCGCGTTCGACGAGTCGTTCTCGGTCACGCTCCGGGCCGAGCAGGTCGACGCCGGCAGGTACCATCACACGATCGATCTCGAGGCGCTCCAGGGCTCGTACGAGGTCACCGAGGTCGATCCCGCGGAGTTCAGGGAGGTGTTCGTCTACCTGAGCGGCACGCTGAGCAGCAGCGCCGTCAACGGTACGATCAGCGGGATCGCCGAGAGCTACCCTACCGGGAGCGGACCGGACGCGTCGGTCTCCGCGCAGCCCTTCGACGTGGCGGACTTCTGAGGCGCCGTTCCGGGCTGTGATGGCCGACCTGCGGAGTCGGCCGCGGCGCGAGGTGATCAGGGATCGAGGTGACGGCGACGCGCCGAGGAGGCCGGGATCTGAGGCATCCCCTCAAATTCTTCGGAAAATTCACAGGGGGGCGGGGAGACGGGGAGGAAGATCTTCAAAATACTCCCTGTCTCCCCGCCTCCCTGTTCAATTTTCCTGCTGAAAGGGCTGTAGAATGAGGGGATTCCTCAGGGCCGGGACCGGAGCCCGCGGTGGCTCGTGGGCGCGCCCCTCGCCCCGTCATGATACGTTGCGATGATGAGCCGGAATCACCGCCTGCCCGTCGCCGCGCGGATCTCCGGCACGAGGCGCCATCGCCGCGCCGCCGCGCGCCGCGGCGTTCTGCCCGTGCGTGCCGGCGTCCTGGCGCTGCTCCCCTGGCTCGCGGGGTGTCACCCGCTGCTCGGCGAGCACCGCGTGCCCGCCGGCGTGAGCGTGGTGCTCCCGGAGCGCAGCGGCGGTGCGTGCCGCGTCCACGAGGGCGGCGGCGCCCTCCGGGTGGAGCCGGGGGACGGGCCGCCCGTGTACGTCGAGGCGATGCGCGCAGGGCGCGGCGTGGTGCGGTGCGAGAACGGCGACATCGCCCTCGTCGTCGCGCCGATCGCGCGGCTGACCGTGAAGGGGCCCGGCGTCATCGAGGGCGATGTGGAGCTCGAGGTCGAGGCCCTTACCGCGCGCGGGGAGCCCTTCGATCTCGACCTCGTTTCGTCGCGGAGCATCGCCTGGAGCCACCCCGACTTCCTCGCGGTCAATCCGCCGCGCTGCGGCCACATGGCGGCCCTGTGCAGCGGCGTTCTCGGCAACGGTATCCGCATGCGCGCCTACCCGCTCCACGAGCGCTGGGGCGAGGGCGACGTCGTTGTGCGCATCGGCGACGCGCGCGCCTCGCTGCGCGTCGTCGCGCCGCGGGAGCGGTGAGGGGAGCGCGCTACTCCTGCTCGTTCGAGATGAAGATCTGCGGGCTCAGCACGAGCTTGCCGTTGATGATCTTCCCGGTCCTCGTGAAGAGGCTCGTCTCGCCGTCGCCGTCGAGATCCCCCTCGGCGGAGACCTCGAACCCGTCCTTGCCCGGATCGGGCCCGCCGCGCGCGGGGCCCTTGTAGCCCGAGCCCGCGCGGTAGTCGTACTGATAATAGAAGGGCTCCTCCACGCTGAACCGCAGGCACCGCCACCCGGAGGTGTCGTCGCCCTGGTTGAAGTCCTTTCCAGGGCTCGAAGAGGGCGTGTAGCGGGTCCCCGGCGGCACGGCGGCGGGGACCGGGGTGGCCGACTTGCAGAGGGCGCGCGACGGCGGCCCACCTTTCTGCGTGCCCGCCGCGCCC
The DNA here is from genome assembly GCF_051530195.1 of Sorangium sp. So ce321. Classification (NCBI taxonomy): domain Bacteria; kingdom Pseudomonadati; phylum Myxococcota; order Polyangiales; family Polyangiaceae; genus Sorangium; species Sorangium sp. So ce321. The sequence continues at coordinate 5,615,936 of NZ_CP150329.1, forward strand.
GCCGCGCGCTCGAACGCCCCCGCCGCGCTGCGGGCCATCGCCAGCACCGTGTTTTTCGCCTCCGCCGTCTTCGCCGAGGTGATGTAGCGCCTGACACCGTAGACGGCGAGCGCGGCGCCCGCGCCGAGGATCTCGACGCCGCCATGGCCGGTCAGCGTGAGCTCGAGCCCGCGGTCGCTCGGCGCGAGCGCCAGCGAGAGCAGCGTCGGCGAGCCGCCGAGGGCACCGAAGCTCGCCGCCGCGGCGCCGTCGAGCACGCCCGCGAGGGCCTGACGATCGATGTACATCTGCAGATGCGAGGTCGCCTTCGCGTCCGCCCGCGCCTCTGCGAACGACGGGCTCGCGGCCAGGGATTCCTTTTCGTTCCCGAAGCGCGCGGCGACCTGGGCGAGGTACTTCCGGTCGCCAGCGCCGATCAGCACGAACCCTCGCCGCGCCTCGGCCCGCAGCTCGTTGCCGTCCTCGAGATCTTGCGCCAGCGAGCCCGGCTTGACCCTGAGCTTCTTCGATGTCCGCTTCATCTGCGCGGCGACCGCGCCGAACACCTTCTTTTGCGCCGCCTCGTCCGCGGTCGCCAGCGCGATGAGCACGGCGCTGTGCCTGAGCGCCTCGTCGCGCCGGCCACCCGCGAGGCCGCCCGCGAGGGTGAGCTTGTGCTTCGGATCGCGGTAGATCCCGACCGCGGCCTCGCCGCCGAGCGCCCGGTCCAGGTCGCCGAGCTCGAGCCCGATCTCGGCGAGCGCGCCCGCGGCCGCCGCCGCGGCAGGCCCGCCGGCGAGCCCGTCGAAGGCGCCGAGGACGTCGCTCACCGTCTTTCCGGGCGGCCGCTGGAGCGAGAGCCCGAGCGTCATCAGGGCGCCCGCAGGCAGCTTCGCCACGGCTCCATGGTCCGTCGCCGCGAGCACCGTGCCGAGGGCGGGATACCCCGGCCCGTAGACGGCGAGCTCCACGTGGAGGGCGGACGCGCCCTGGCGGACGGGAAGGGCCATGAAGAGCCGTGACCCGGGCTCGGCCGCGCCGCTGCCGCTCAGCCGGTGGAGGTCGGCCGCGAGCCAGGGATCCTGGGCGCGCTCGGCCTGGAAGAGCGCGGAGGTCCTGAACGACGGCTCGCGCCGCTCCGCGACGCGCAGGGCCCTCGCGAGCGGCTCTGGCCGGGCGCAGAGGAGGGCGACCCGCGACTCCGCGAGCCATGCGCCGTGAGCGACCACGCTGTCCTTGTCGCCCCGGATCGCGAACACGCCGCCCTCGCCGGTCTCCCGCGGCAGCTCTTTCAGCAGTCGCTCGACCGGGGCCGTGTCGCGGAATCGCGCCGCCGCGCAGCTGTGCTCGGCGCGCGCGCCCACGGCTCCGCCCCGGGCCGCCTCGCCCAAGACGAACACCGTGGCGCCGTCGAACGACGCCGCGAGGTCGCGGGCGAGCTCAGGGCTCATGCCGGACTGGCCCGCCAGGACCGCCGCGGCCTCCGCGAGGAGCGCCTCCCGGACGGCCGGCGCAGCGCCGGCGAGGAGCGCGTCGGCCCCCGGGACGCTCACGGCAAGCGCCGCGTCCCTCGGGACGATGTCGACGAGCGACTCCACGCGTCGCGGCGGCGCGGGGACGGTCGACGGCGCGCTCCCCGCGGGGGACGGGGCCTCGGCCGGGCGCGACGGCGGCGTCGCCGCGGTGGGGCCTCCGCAGGACGCGAGCGCGACAAGCCCGGCCGCGGTGAGGACGCTGGGAAAGGACACGCGCCTCGACATGGGTGCTCTTCTCATGAAGTTGCGCCGTGGTACCACCCGACCGGCCCCGTTGTCTCCGCCAAAGCGCTGACCGACGGGGCTCGCGCGTGCTCCGGCGTCCGCGCGCTCCCACCGGCGTAACACCAGCGATCCCGAGGCTCCCGAGGAGAGAGGCTCTCTCCGGCGCGTCAGCGAAGCAGCTGCTCGCGGACCTCCATCAGGATCTTGCCCAGCATGTTCTTCCCGCTCCCGTCGCCGCCGTCGGCCCAGTAGGCGTCGTTCGCTGTGTGCTCGATCAGCTCGGCGTCGCCCGTGTCGAGCAGGGCGTGCCTGAGCTCCTCGTGCTGGGTGAACTTCGCCAGCACCACCTCGCGCATGATGTCGTCCTTCACCTGCTCCCAGTCGGGGCGCAGCGGGCGGCTCCGCTGGCGGCCCATGCGGGCCGCCTCGCCGGGGCCGGGGGCGTTGCGGATCTCCTCCTCGTGGGCCGTGCCCGGGAACTTCTGGGCCTGGAAGTAGTGCTCGCTCGTGGGCCACACCTTGCCTTTCAGGGTGACCGGGTGGCGCGAGAAGTTGGAGAAGGAGCCGTGGGCGTCGCCGGCGCGATAGAAGCGGATGACAGCCATGGGCCCCATCCTACCCCACGGCGCGGCGACGCCGGGCGGCAAACGCGTCGGCGAGGTGCCAGGAAGAGAAGCTCTCCGGGCGTCGTCGGCGTCCCGGCGGCCTTCTCCACCAGGCAGACGACGCCGTAAGCTGGCAGCCCTGACATGAGACAATACAACGATCGGAGCGGGACCATTTCGGGACCGCCTGTTCGAGGAGGACGGCAGATGGGAAATCCGCGCGTGGCGATCGTCACGGGGGCAGCGAGTGGTATGGGGCGGGCGGCGGCTGTACGCCTGGCGCGAGCGGGCACGAAGGTGGCCGCCGTGGATTGGGCGGCTTCATTGCTGAAGGATCTTGAAGCGAGCCAGCCCGGGATCTCGGCGTTCGAGTGTGACGTATCCGACGCCGAGGCGGTCGCCCGGGCGGCGGAGGAGATCCATGAGCGGCTGGGGGAGGTCGACCGGCTCGTGAACGCGGCCGGCATTTGCCTGCCCGGGCGGGCGCACGAGGCGTCCTCCGCCGATTTCCGCCGCGTCCTGGAGGTGAACTACCTCGGCACGGTGCATTGGGTGAAGGCGGTGCTGCCGGCCATGCGGGCCCGCCGGTCGGGCGAGATCGTGCTGTTCGCCTCGATCGCCGGCTGGATGCCGACCCCTGTGCTGCCTGCCTACTGCGCGAGCAAGTTCGCCGTGGTCGGGTTCGCCGAGTGCCTGGCCGAGGACGTGGCCGGCGAGGGGATCCGCGTGCTTTGCGTGTGCCCCCCGGGGGTGGACACCGCGATGCTGTCCACCATGATCGGGAGCGGGGCGATCCCCGAGAAGGCGACCAAGCTCGTGAAGCCCCTGTCGCCGGATGCCGTGATTGACGCCATAGAAGAGGCGCTGCCCTCCAGGCGTGTCTTCGTGTTCCCCGGGCCGGGGACGACCGCGATGTGGCATGCCCGGCGCTTCGCCCCCGGCCTCTTGCGGCGGGTCTTCCAGGTCCTTTACGGCGTTTGAGGAGCGCGGCGCCCCGGCGACCTGAGTCGCAGGGCACATGGCGATCGCCTCGCTGTGGACGATCGGTGCGCCGGGGGCGGTTGAACCGCCGATCCATGACCTCGATCGGGTAGTGCTAGGGCGCGTTCACGAACTGGTCGATGAAGTCGAGGTAGAGGTCGACCCGTGTATCCCAGCCGTCGATGCAGAGGCTGGGGGCCTGCCGTCCGCCGAACGACGTCACGCCGACGATCGTGGGGACGCCGCTCACGTTCATCAGCGCAGGCCCGCCCGAGTCTCCCTCGCACGTGTGGTGGTCCGCGTCGCCGAGACCGAGCAGGAGCGGGGTGACGGTGTTGACGGTGGTGGACACGTGGCGCTTGACGCCGTTGATCCCGGCGATCTCATCATCATTGCCGAAGCCGATCAGCCTTACCGGGTCGCCGACCCTGTCCTCGGTCGCAGCTCCGGCGGCCTCGATCCCCGAGGCGCGGCCAGATCCTGCGTCACCGCTCACCGTTACCTGGTGGATGCCGGTACTCTCGGTCGCCCTTCGCTCGAATCGCACCAGGCCGCTATGTTCTCATTCTGTGCGTGACAGCGCATGACGACGCGTGCCGCCGCGCTGTGTCGTACCTGCGCTGGAACGAGGGCGACGCCGACGCGATCGCGCCGTCGCTGTTCGCGCGGGGCGGGGGGCGCAAGCCGGGGGCGGGGAAGAACAACGCGGGGGACGGCGGCGAGGACGGCGAGGCGGAGGGCGGCGGCGCGGGCGTCGAGCCGGGCGAGCCGGGCGGAGAGCCGCTACTGGAACCCACCGTGGCGTAGCTGTTCCACCCTCATCGCGCCCCCACCGCGACGCGCGCGAACGCGTCGGGAAAGAGGCCCACCTCGGCCTCGCTGAGCGTCTCCAGCGTCCCGGGATCGAGCCGGAGCACCTTGCCCGGCGTCACGGTCTGGTCGCCCTCGCAGACGATGAACAGCCCGTGCTCCTCGTCGAGCTCCGCGAGGTGCGGCCTGAAGCAATCCTCGCTGATGTTCCGGGACACGGCGGCGCCGCCGTCCGGGGTCACGCCGATCCGAACGATCGTGTCGGGCACCTGCGTCGGTACGTAGATGGCCCTCCCGTCAGGGGTCCATGCGCCCAGATAAGGCGCGCCGATCGTGAGGATCGTCCTGGACTCGTCGAACGTCCCCGACGCGACATCGAAGAAGCGCACCTCCCTGCTATCCGTGTTGCTCACGGCGATGGTCTTCTGATCGGGCGACATCATGACGGCGTAGGGCCCGTAGGCCGACGCGTGGGCGTCGGACGACAGGGGCGGCCCGACGGGGACGAGCTTCACCTCGGCGTCCGGGTCCGTCAGGTCGACGATCGCGAGGGCGTCGTCGCCATAACAGGCGACGTAGGCCCGGGCGCCGTCCGGCCGCGAGAGGGCGATCCCGTTCGCGGCCTTGCAGACCGGGATGAGCGTCGGCGCGGCCGAGCCCTGAGGCAAGACAGCGTCCGGATCCAGGACCGCGAGCGATGAGCGCGCCGCCGCGAGGTTCTCCGGGTTGTCGAGCGCGCGCTTGAGATCGAAATGGGAGACGACGACGCGCCCGCCGTCCTCCGAGATCACGATGTCGCCCGGGTTGGCCTCGACCCGCACCTGCCCGAGGATGCGCAGGTCGTCGAGCGCGAGCTTCTGGACATAGCCGGCCACCGTGCTCCCGCCGTGCACCGCATGGGGGCCGCTCGAGCCGGCGGTGGAAGGGTACGACAGGGCGATGTAGAGCGCGCCGCCCGCGGCGTCCACGGCCACGCGATGAGGCCCGTCGATCGTCACGGGATCGCGGCCTACGGGGCGGACGCCGAACCGCTCGCCTGTCGCGAGCGCGATCAGGGAGATCGTGTCGGAGAGGCTATCGGTCACCACGCCCATCCCGCCGTCCGGAATCACGATCTCCTGACGGCGGTCCGGATAGGCGTCGCCCTCGTAGGCGCCGTAGCGGTTTTCGATGATGGGATCGGGGTCGCTGCAGCTCGCCAGCGTCGCCGCCGCGAGCGCGCAACCCAGGAATCGCGCGATGACCATGGATGACCTCGAGACGAGCGCCGCCAGCCCCGGCACGCCGTAGGAGGCGCACCATACTCGTTCCGGACCATCCGGTCTCGCGCCCTCGCGCCGACCATCGACACCGACTCTACCGCGTCGATGAACATTTCTCGGACAGGCGCTTTTGCGGCGCCATGAGCGCTCTCGAGCTCGCTCGGAAGCGTGTTCCCGGCCTACGCGGCCTCGATCACGCATTGCACTGCGGGCTCGCCGTACTCGGCGCCGCCGGTGCGGACGACGAGGTTCGGGAGGATCTCCGCCACGCCGGCGCCATGGGTGTGACCGCAGAGGACCTCGATCCGCCGCTCCGGGTGCTGCTCCGGCCTGGCCCTCGACGCCTTCACGGCGACAGCCCTCCCGTCCCGTCCCTCTCCAGCGCGTCGGCCAGCGCGCAGCGCGCGAGCCCAACCTGCTTGGCCTCCTCGCGCAGCATCCCGCCTTGCTCCGCGGCCCCTTTCACGCTGAGCAGCGTGCGGAGCTCGATCGCGTCCGGATTGGACACATGCTGCGCAACCCACTCCGAGCGCTGCTGCCCGACGCTGATAGGATCTGCCTCTGCATCGAGCCCGGCCAGCGCGTCCACGTCGCACATCATCGCGACGGCCTCGGGGAACGTCTGCCCGCCTGAGGGGGGCGCCTTCACCTCGGAGGCGGGGCCGCAGGCGGGCAGGAGCTGGAGCACGAGCAGGGGGAAGAGGGCCTCGGTTCGCATGACGCCTTCGACAGATGAGCAAGGCCATGCTTTGCGACGTCCATCTCGTTCTCGGTGACGGCACGCCCTCGGGTCGGCGCCGTGATTCTTGTTGACATCATCGCGTCGCTTTGCTCTTCATTTGAATGCCGCCCTCCTGAACCGGGCGGGACGTCGATGACCCCTGCATGCTCCAGGATCACCCTCTCGTGCGAACCAAGCCGCGCCTCGTGCCAGAGTAGCATCCTTCGAGACGGAGCCGGTCTTGGCTGTGGGGGTTGAGCTGGATCGTTCGCGCTATCCGCTGGTCGTCATGCGAGCCGGCAAGCACTACACCCAGGACGATTGGGACGTGCTGATGAGGGGCATGATTCAGCTCATCGTCAAGGGGCCGTTCGGTCTGATCAACGACACGCGCGGCAGCAGAATGCCGAACGCCGTGCAGCGGCGAGCCGTCGCGCAGATGTACGTCGACTACGAGCGCCAGACGCGCGCGCACCTGCTCGCGTCCGGCATCGTGGGCGATTCCAGCCTGGTGAACGGGATCCTGACCGCGCTCAACTGGGTGAAGCCGCCGCCGCATCCGGTCAAGGTCTTCTCGTCCGTCACCGACGCGGAGCGCTGGGTGCTCCAGCATTTCAGCCTCGATCTCCGCCGACAGGCCCTGGCGCAGGGCGTCCAGCGCAGCGTCGGCTGACCCGCCGGCATGCGAGCAACTTGGACGCTGGCATGAGCTCATGTAAGATCGCGAGCATGCGTGCAAGATGCGTCGCGGTCCTCGCCTGTGCCCTGGCTGCCTGTTCGGAGTCGCCGATCGACGACAGCGCGGGCGGCGGTGGCACGGGGCCAGTCGGCAGCGGCGGCTCCGGCAGCACCGCGGAGACCAGCTCGAGCGCGGCGGAAGGCACGACGTCCAGCACCGCGACAGGCACCGGGGGCGGGGACGGGGGCGGGGGCGGGGAACCCGAGAGCGCGTGCGCCAGCGTCTCGGACGTGCCGTCCGAGCTGGGGCTCGACCCTTTCTACAAGAAGTACATCGACGCCACGGGGATCCCCGTCATCAGCTCCGAGAAGACGCCGGACGCGGCGCTGCTGCGCGCGTGCTCGGTCATCCTGCGCATGCTCGGCCATCGCGACGACGTGCGTCAGGCGATGATCGCGAACCACACGCGGGTCGCCGTGATGGCGGAGACCGAGGTGACGACCGACATCCCCGAGCACAGCGACCTTTACGAGGCGTTCCCGGGGACGGACTGGGACACGCGGGCCCGCGGCCTCGGCGCGACCCCCGCCCGCCCGGCGAGCTCCTGCGCCGAGGAGAACGTCCTGTGTTACCCGAGCGATCGGTACATCGGCGAGGACATCCTGGTGCACGAGTTCTCGCACGCCATCGCGATCATGGGCATCGCGTTCGCCGAGCCGACCTTCGACCGAGAGCTCGCGGACGTGTTCGAGGGCGCGCTGCAGGCCGGAAAATGGGCGAACACCTACGCCGCGACGAACAAGGACGAATACTGGGCCGAAGGGGTCCAGGACTGGTTCGACACCAACATCGAAGCGATCCCGGGGAACGGGATCCACAACGAGATCAACACCCGGGCCGAGCTGCGCGACTACGATCGCCCGCTCCACGATCTCATCGCCAGGTACTTCGCCGACGACGCATGGCGACCGACCTGTCCCTGAGCAGCGGGTAGGCACACCGGCTCCTCGCACTCGAGCCGCTCAAAGCGCTCCTCGACTGGTCGATGGAGGACCGCGCCGCGACGGCCGAAGCGCGCCGCGCCTGCGCGATGGCCGCGAAGAAAACGGCCTAGGGCGCGTCGACGAACTGGTCGACGAAGTCGAGGTAGAGGTCGACCCGTGTATCCCAGCCGTCCGCGCAGATGGTGGTGTTGTTCGAGGTGCCGAACGACGTCACCCCGACGATGGTGGAGACGCCGTTCACATCCATCAGCGCGGGCCCGCCCGAGTCTCCCACGCAGGTGTGGTGGGCCGCGTCGCCGAGGCCGAGCAGGAGCGGGGTGACGGTGTTGACGGTGGTGGAGACGTGGCGCTTGACGCCGTCCCACCCCTCGTCATCAGCGCCGAAGCCGATCAGCCGGACCGGCTCGCCGACCGTGGCCTCGGTCATCGGCGCGCGGTTGTAAGGCAGCGGCTGGACCGAGACGGGCTCCTCGAGGATGGCCACCGCGATGTCGTGCCCCGCGCGGATGTTCGAGCCGTCGTACGCGGGGTCGAAGTGGGTCTCTGTCACGTTGACCCAGGTACCTTCCTCGCTCAGGGCGTCGGTGCCGAAGAAGGCCCTGATGGTCGCGCCGTTCACCTGCGAGGGCTGCACGCAGTGGGCTGCGGTCAGGAGCACCGTCGGGGCGATGACCGAAGCGGTGCAGTAGCTGACGCTGAAGTCGTTTCCTCGCGGTCGGCTCACCTGCAGCCGCACCACGGCCGGGTCTCCCTCGTCGATGGTGCCTCCGATGATGCCCGCGGGCGCGGCGTCCATCTCGCTCGTGGGCAGGTCGTCCACCTCTCCCGCGCACGCTGAAAGAGATGTTGCCGCCAGCAATAAAATGATGCCTGTTCTCATGATAAGCTCCGTCGCGTTGTGCAGTCGTGTGGTCCAGGTGACCGAGCGGGCCCCAGGAATGGGCGCGAGCTGCCCCGTGCGCTCCCGGGGACCGGAAACGACGCTCCTGCCGTGACTCCGGCCTCGATCCTCGATCCGCGAGGCGCGGATGGATCCTGCGTCGCCGCTCGACCGTCACCTGGTGGATGCCGGCACCCTCGGTCGTCCTTCGCTCGAACCGCACCCGACACGACGTTGTCCGGCTGTGCGCGACCACGCATCACGGCGATCGATCCAGAGCAGAAGGCTCCAGCGATCACCTATTGCCGAGCCCGCCCGCCGGATGAAGCGCAGCGCTCTCGGTGGGCCGTCACCCCGCGGGAAGACGCGATTCAGCGAGGCTCGGCCGCAAGGTGGCGCCTCTTCTGGCGTGTCCGCTCGTGCAGCTGTCCTGCGGCTCATCGTGGCACAATCTGGTCCTGACTCCCGGGCCGCGCGCGGCACACCCCCGGGGCTGATGACGCAATTTTCACGCGGGGCGCTCTGGCATGCGGCCTGCCTGGCCCCGGCGTCATGCGCGAGGCAACTGGCCTGATGGCCATGCTCATGTCGGTCCTGGTGGGGTGCAGCTCGGGCCCGGGCGGGGGTACGGGAGGCGGCGGCTCGGGCCAGGGCGGGGGTACGGGAGGCGGCGGCTCGGGCCAGGGCGGGGGCGGCTCGACCGGGGCGCCCGTCGAGTGCTTCGAGAGGAAGGCTGGCTGCGTGCTGCCTTCGAGCGCGACGCGAATCGAGAACCCGGACGTCTCGGCGGAGGATCAGGCGTCGCTCTCGCGCAACAACGCGAGCTTCGCGCTGGACCTCGGCCGCGCGCTCCACAGCTCGACGGAGAACGTCATCTACTCGCCTTTCAGCATCTCGACGGCGCTCGCGATGGCCTACGCGGGCGCGCGGACCACGACGGAACAGGCGATTGCCACGGCGATGCGATTCGAGCTCCCGCAGGCGCGGCTGCATCCGGCGTTCAACCACGTGGACCTCGATCTAAAGAAGCGTTCCGAGGGCTCCAGCGCCGTCAAGGGAAGCGGCTTCCGGCTCCACACGGCCAACGCGATCTGGTCGCAGGTCGGCCTCCCGATCGAGCAGCCATTCTTGAAGGTGCTCGGCGAGAGCTATGGGACAAGCATGCGGCTCGCGGACTTCACCGCCCCGAAGGAGGCTGAGGCCCTCATCAATGCGTGGGTGAAGGACCAGACGAAAGGCAACATCCCGAAGCTCCTCGTGAACGACGTGAACGCGGAGACGCTGGTCGTGCTGGCCAACGCCGTCTACTTCGACGCCGCGTGGAGCGCGCCGTTCAAGGAGGACGCGACGAAGCCGGGGACCTTCCGGCGCGGCGACGGCACGAGCGTCACCGTGCCGATGATGCGCGGCGAGCAGCAGACGGGCTACGGCGCCGGCGACGGCTGGGAAGCGGTGGAGATCCCTTATGCGGGGACCCCTGTCTCGATGTTCGTCGTGCTGCCTGCCGAGGGGACCGCGGACGCGTTCGAGGCGTCGCTCGACGGCGCGGCGCTCGAGGAGATCATCGCGTCGACGCAGGACTACTCGGTCGATATCACGATGCCGAAGTTCTCGTTCGGCTTGTCCACCTCTCTCACGGGAGCGCTCGCGGGGCTCGGCATGGAGGTCGCCTTCGATCCCGACGACGCCGACTTCACGGGCATCGTCGCGGAGGGAGGCATCGGGATCCAGGAGGTCATTCACCAGGCGGTCATCGACGTGGACGAGGCCGGGACCGAGGCAGCGGCGGCGACGGCGGTCATCCTCGGCGCCACGAGCACGGGCTTCTTCCCCGAGCCGGCGGCGATCGTCCTGGATCGCCCGTTCTTCTTCTTCATCAGCGACGTGCCGACGGGGGCGATCCTCTTCGCGGGACGCGTCAACGATCCGACAGCGCACTGACGCGCCTCGGCCACGCCGAGGAGCTGCCCGAGCGGGCGACCGCGCGCGTGGCGGGCGCGACCTCGTTCATCCTGCACCACGTGAAGGATCTAGCGCTGGACGCGGCCGCCGCACGGATCGCGGCGTGATCCCGGCCTACGTGGCCTCGATCACGCATTGCACCGCGGGCTCGCCGTACTCGGCGCCGCCGGTGCGGACGACGAGGTTCGGGAGGATCTCCGCCACGCCGGCGCCGTGGGTGTGGCCGCAGAGGACCTCGATCCGCCGCTCCGGGTGCTGCTCGGCAGCGTCGCGGATCGCCTCGCCTGCGGCCTTGCAGGTGAAGTGCGGGAGCCAGTCGTCGTTGGAGATCTGGCCTTCATGCCAGCAGGCCTCCTTGAACGGGGGGACGTGCGTGGCCACGATCACGCGCCGATAGCGGTCGAGGGCCTCGCTCAGGGCACGGCGGAGGTACGCCGCTGCCTCGTCGCCGAGGCGGTGCAGGGCTTCTCTCCGGCGACGCCGGCCGGGGGAGGCGAGCTCCTTGATGAGCACGTAATCGTTGAGCATCACGGGCGACCTCTCGTAGTCGCCGAGTCGGGCGTCGGCCCAGCCGTCGTGGCCGATGAGAGCGGTGTCCGGGCCGAGCTCGACCGGGGGAATCGATGGGAGCCACCTGAGCCAGGGGGAAGCGGCGGAGAGCTCGGCGGCCTCGGCGCGCACGGCGGCGATGCTCCCGCGGTAGAAATCATGGTTGCCCAGGACGAAGTAGAGCGGGCGCTCGATGGCCCTGGCGACGGTCTCCAGGAGGGGGCGGAGGCTCGTGGCCTCGGCGATGTCGCCGGTGAAGAGGACGGCGTCGGAGGCCGTGGCCGCGAGGGTCGAACAGAAGTCGGCGAGCTCCTCGCGAGAGAGGAAGTTGAGGTGGACGTCGGTCGCCCAGGCGAGGCGGAGCGGGGTCGGCGCGGCCATGAGGTCAGGGTAGGCGGGGAAGGGAGGGGGAGCCAGCCGCGGTCGCCGGTTCCGTGCCGGGTCGGGGGTGCGGCGGGGATCGGAGCCGCCTCTGCACCGAGCCCTGGCAGCGAGTCCACGTCGCGCATCATCGCGGCGGCCTCGGGGGACGTCTGCCCGTCGCAGGAGGGCGCCTTCGCCTCGGAGGCGCGGATGCTTGACAAGGCGGGTTGGCCGTCGGGTACGCTACTGTCCACGATGGGTGGGACCGGCGCGAGGGGGCGGGGTCGGAGCCGAAGCCCCGATGGGTAGACCGCTCCGTGTATTCTGTGGCTCGGCGCCTGGTGACGGCGTGTTCCAGAGGGCGCTGGAGCTGCGGCTTTCGCCCTTGGAGCGCCAGGGCGTCCTGGTGATCGACGCCGAGAGCCGGCTCCTCGGCGGCGACGTGGTCATCGGCACCCTCGTCCAGCAATTGAGCGACGCGGACGTCGCGGTCTTCCTGCTCAGCGCGGATCTGCTCGCCGATGCGCTCTTCACCGAACACCTCGTGCCGCGCGCGCTGACGAGGCACCGTTCGCGTTCGCTCCGCCTCGTGCCCGTGCTCATCCGTCCGGTAGACTACTCGATGAGCCCATTCGCTGATCTCCGCCCCTTGCCGTCCAATGGCGTGCCGATCAGCCGCTGGTCCGATCAAGATGACGCATGGCTCGATGTGGTGACCGGCCTGCGCCGTATCATGGACGCTCCGCGGCAGGGAAGCGCGCCGTCTCTGGTCATCGAGGATGGGCCCCTCCAGGGACAAACTCTCGTCCTCGAAGCTGGCAGGACTTACGTCCTGGGCCGCGATGCGCGCGCCCACCTGCAGCTCCCTGACGACGATCCCAAGGCCTCGCGCAGCCACGCGCTGATAGATGTCACGTCCAGCGCCATCATTGCGCGCGATCTGCAGTCCAAGAATGGAATTTATGTCAATGAGCGTCGCGTCACCACCGCTGTGCTCCAGCCAGACGACCGACTGCGCATCGGCCGCACCTCTCTCCGTATCTCGATCCCGGGGTACGAGGCCCCAGCGACGCCTGAAGTGACAGCAGCCACAGAGACTGATTCGGCCATCGGAGCGCCGCCCAGCGAGGACCAGGACTCGACCACGATCGCGAAGACAGCGCCTGCCAGCTGAGCGAGCAGGCGCGAGGGAAGCAGGAGAAGCTCATGACAGGTCACCCCGACGCCGCCGCTCCGGTACGCACGCAGACCGATACAGCGGCGGCCGGAGACGCTTGCCGGCTCACCGGCATGGCTGGAGGCGAGGCATGGCCTCGCGGCCACGTGCTCCTGGACGACTTCGTGGTCGAGCGCCTGCTCGGTCGAGGCGGGATGGGCGAGGTCTACCTCGTCGAGAGCCTGCTCACCCGGGAGCGGTATGCCGTCAAGCGCGCCCGCGTGAGCGGTACGGCTCAGCGGCGCAGGTTCCTTGGTGAGCTGCGGTCCTGGATCGATCTACCGTCCCACCCCAACCTCATGCAGCTGCGCTTCGCGCGCACGATCTCCGAGGAGATGCTGCTCTTCACGGATCATGCGGACGGCGGATCCCTGGCGGACTGGATCCGGCAACACCGCCTGGACGGGCTGCCCGCGGCGCTGCGCCTGGCAGTGCAGCTGGCCCATGGCGTGGAAGCCGCGCACCGTGCCAACATCGTCCACCAGGACGTCAAGCCGGGGAACTTCCTGCTCACCGGCGTCGGCGAGGTGAAGCTCTCTGACTTCGGTCTCGCCCGCGCCCGGACCATCATCAGCGCGGAGGACGGGACGGGGCTGGCGAGACATGCTGGCTTGACGCTGGCTTACTGCTCGCCGGAGCAATACGCGCGGCGGTCTCTCGGGCCGCAGACCGACGTCTGGAGCCTCGGCCTCTCGATCCTCGAGGTCTTCACAGGCGGGGCGACATGGAACCGCGGCGTGGAGGCGCCGGACGTGCTGGACGCCTTGCTGCGCAACGGCGGGCAGCGCACCGGCCTCGCGCCGATGCCGGACGGGCTCGCCGGCATCCTGCGTCGCTGCTTTGCGCCGCGTCCCGAGGATCGCTGGTCCAGCGGCGCCGAGGTGCGGGTGGCGCTCTCGCGGCTGCACGAGGACTTGCTCGGGGAATCACCGGCCCTCCCTGCCGTGTCGACCGGGGCGTCCCGCGACATTCCGCGGCCCAGCAAGCCGCTCCAGCCGCAAGTGCACCTCGCTCGCGCCATGGAGCTCGCTGGACGCGGCGCCCCGGACGTCGGCCCGCCAGCGCGGGAGACATCGCTTTCCCAGCGGGCCCAGCTGATCGAGGCCCTCTCGCTCTACGAGGAAGCGCGGACCCTCCTGGAAGGCCTGCCGGGGCAGGACGAGCCGGCAGTGCAGCGGGCCGCTGCAGAGCTCTTCGAGGAGAAGGGTTGGGCCCACGCGATCGTCGACGACCTGCCCGGCGCCAGCGCCGCGACGGCGCACGCCATCGCGAGGTGGGAAGCTCTCTTGCAGCGACGGCGGGATCCTGAGATCGCCGGCAATTTGCTGGGCGCCTGTTCGCTTCAAGGACTGATCCTCAGCAAGCTCCACCGCAGCGATCTTGCCCACCAGCACTTCGAGCGCGTGCGGGACACCATCGTGCCCTTGATTCGCGCGGAGGGCTGGGACCACCTGGGGGTCCACGTGCCATCCCTGCTCATGACCGAGTTCTCTGCCCTGAGCATTGCGCGCGACCTCCGCGGGGCGCTCTCGGTCTGCGATCGGGCGCTGCAGGCGGTGAGCAACTTCAGCGAGTTCACCCGAGAGCGCCTCGCCGCAGCGCCGCCAGCGGGGCGAGAAGCGCTGGAGCAGGTGTGCGCGACGCTCGACCATCAAGGCGAAGTCTGGCAGATGAACAAGGCCTGCGTCCTCGACGACCTCGGGCGCCACGCCGAGGCGGACGCGATCCTCGCTGTCGTCGTCGACGCGCGCGAGCGACGCCTCGCGGTCGGGGGCGACACACCCGCGGCGGTACAGGAGCTTGCCCTGGCGTCCTACAACCGGGCCATGGTCCTGCGGAGGCTGCATGACAACGAAGGTGCGCTGCGCCTGCTGGAGCACGCCGCGGGGCTCTGTGACCGCCTCGTCGACGGTACATGGCCTGAAGAGGTGAAGTGGGATGTGACGCTTGGCCTGGTCGAAGCCCGACAGGGGCGCAGCGCCATCGCCGGGACCAGGGGCTGCATCCTGGCCGACCTGGGGCGGTTCGACGAGGCCCTGGCGCTGTCCGCGCAATCGGTGGCATGGTGCGAGGAGCTGGTCGTCGATGAAGGGCGGATGGAGCTCGGGCTCAACCTGAGCCGCTCCTATCAGAATTACGCAGAGATCCTGGCGAGCGCTGGCAGGCGCGACGAGTCCCGTGCGGCCTTCGGCAAGAGCGAGGCCATGCTCCGGCACCTCTACGCTCACAACCCCAGCCGCGTTCACGAAGAGCTTGCTTTGCTGTACGGCAAGCGGGCCCGCCGGCTCGCTGACAGGGCCGGTGCGGAGAGGGATCCCGATCTGGAGCAGGCCATCTGGCTCTACGAGGTTCAGCTCAAGGACGGCGGTCGCGCCGAGCTGCTCCCCGATCTCGCCGGCCTGTACCTGAAAAAGGCGCGGAATGCGGCGGAGAAGGGCGACGCCTTCGCTGCGGAGTCCGCGGTGGACCGCGTCCTGGAGCTCGTGGAGGGCCACGAGCCGAGGACGCTCTCCCGCTGCGCCGTGGTCGACTGGACGGAGGCTCTGCAACGCAAGGCGAACCTGCACGCCCGCCGGGGTGAGCTCGACGATGCGCTGCCTTACTACGAGCGCGCCATCGGCCTGTTGCGACCGCTCTGCAAAGGCCACCGGGAGCGATGGGAGAATCTGGCCTTCATCTATCTCAACCTGGGCAATGCGCTCGGGAAGCTGCAGCGCGTACCAGAGACCGCGCGCAGCTACCGCCGGGCCGCGTCGTTGCTCGGACCTGTTTGTCGCGACGGAGGTGTCCACCTGGTGCCGTTCTTCGTCCAAGCGTGCCTGTACAGCGCGTTCGCCTGCTTCGCCATGGAGCGAACACAGGCCGGACGGGTGCTGGCGGAGCGGGGGGTGGCGGCAGCGGATGAGGCGGTTGCACAGGGCAAGATGGCGGTCCCGGAACATCTCCAGCGAGACCTCGCGCTCGCGCGGCGAAAGCTGCGCGAGATGAGGCTGGAGGACAGGTATGCGGGTGGGATCGACCCGGGCGATCTCCTGGCTCGCATGATGCCAGGCGGCTCGATGAACCGAGCGGTGCAGGAGTTCTTCTTCTGCTATCGCTGGGAGGACAAGAGGCGAGCTGTGCTCAGGCACGAGGACGAGCTGCTCGACCCGATGAGCCTCGCGATGTTCGACTTCATGACGGAAGGGCTCAGCGATGCCGAGCCCGAGGGTCAGGCGATGATGCGGGAGGCCGTGTCGATCCACCTCGCTTCGCCTCGTGCCGATGCGGCGGTGATTCGCGCTGCCGTCGAGCCGCCTGGGTAGCGCCGTGGGGTCCTGATCCGGTCGCGCGCGCGCCTCGGCGAGCTCTCCGCCCGTCGCGCTACCCCAGCCACGCGCGGGCGAGCTCGATCGTGCGGGCGTTCTCGGGCACGTTCTCGAGGAAGCTCGCGCGCCACGCGCGGTTCGCGATCTTCGCGGCGCGCTCCAGCAGCCGGTCGCGGCCGAGCGCGATCGCGGCGCGCGCCCCGGGCGCGTCGCCCGAGGCCTGGAGCGCCTCCGCGTGCACCAGGTAGACGAGCGACTCGCCCGTCTCGAGGTGGCCCAGCGAGGTCACGGCCGCGGCGGCGAGCTCCGCGGCGCGCTGCGCGAGCCCGAGCGCCTCGGCGGCGCGCCCCTGGGCGAGCAGCACGTTCGCGAGCGTCGCGAGCACGCAGGGCGCCAGCGGCGGGAGGTCGGCGAGGAGCTCGCACGCCCGGCGCGCCTCGGCCTCGGCCGCGGCGAGGTCCCCGGCGAGCCGGTACGCCTCGGTCAGGTAGATGTACGTGCCCCCCTCGAGCCGCCGCTGCCCGGCGGCCACGAAGTGCCGGCGCGCGTCGACCTCCAGGGCGCGCGCCTCCTCGAGGGCGCCGAGGTGGAGCAGCGCGCGGCCGAGGTTCTCCTTCGCGTGCGCCACCGTGTTCGCGAGCGCCAGGCGCTCGGCGTCGGCCAGCGCGGCGCGGATCAGGACCGCGGCCTCGGCGTACGCGCCGAGCTCGTTGCAGAGGTGCCCGGCGTTGCTGCGCGAGCTGCAGGCCATGCGCGCGTCGCCCGCCTGCGCGAAGCGCTGCGCCGCCGCCTCGCAGCGCTCCCGGGCGGTGCCGAGATCCCCCGCCAGGATCGCCCGGTGCACGCCGAGGCGCAGGACCGCCGCGCTCACGGCCGGATCGGCCCGGAACCGCTCGGCCACCGCGTCGATCCGGCGGCACAGCGCCGCCGCGTCCTCGCACTCGCCCCGCAGGACCAGGAGCCCGCTCGCCGCCTGCGCCATCACGATGACCTCGGGCCCGCGCGCCCCGCGCTCCGACCAGCGCTCGCACAGCGCCCTGGCCAGCCCCGTCGCCGTCTCCTCGTGGCCGAGCGGGCACGCCGCCAGCGCGACGAGGTTCGCGGCGCGGTACCAGCGGATGCTCCCCTCCGGCAGCGCCCCCATCGCCGCGACGGCGTGCTGCTCGGCCGAGGCGAAGTCCCCCCGGTAGCGGTGCGCCTCCGCCTCGATCGTCGCGATCTCCCCGAG
This sequence comes from Sorangium sp. So ce321, assembly GCF_051530195.1. Classification (NCBI taxonomy): domain Bacteria; kingdom Pseudomonadati; phylum Myxococcota; order Polyangiales; family Polyangiaceae; genus Sorangium; species Sorangium sp. So ce321. The sequence continues at coordinate 5,633,243 of NZ_CP150329.1, forward strand.
CTCCTCGCCGGCCGCGCCGCACGCGACCGCGCGCTCGGCGCGCTCGATCGCGGCCGCGTAGTCGTTCCCGCCGAGCGCCTGCTCGGCCGCCCGCCGGTAGCAGTTGATGGCGCGCTCGCGCTCCTCGCCGAGCTCGAAGTGCGTGGCGAGCACCATCGCGTCGGTCTCGCCGGCCTGCGCGAGCCACGCGCCCGCGAGGCGGTGGCCGAGCGAGCGATCGTCGTCCGTCAGCATCTCGTACGCCGCGTCGCGCAGGAGCGCGTGGCGGAAGACGTACTCCACCTCGTCGTGGAACTTCGCGTCCGGCCGGCGCGTGACGAGCTCGCGCTGCTCGAGGTCCGCGAGGCAGGCGTCGAGCTCGGGCTCGTCCACCGGCGCCCCGAGCAGCGCCTTCGCCGCGCCGCGCCAGAACACCTCCCCGAAGATGCTGCCGGCGCGGAGCAGCCGCCGCGCCTCCGGGACGAGCCCCGCGAGGCGCGCCTGCGTCATCGCGAGCACCGTCTCGGGGACGCCGTCCGGGCGGCCCTCCATCGCCGCGCGCACGAGCTCTTCGAGGAAGAAGGCGTTGCCCGCGGAGCGCCCCACGAGCTCCGCGACGACGGCGGCCGGCGTGGCCGGGCCGAGCGCCTCGAGCACGAGCCTCTCGCACGCCTTGCGCGACAGCTCCTTCAGCCGGAGCTCGGTGGGCGCGCGCGCCTCCCACAGGGCCGGGAACGCCCTGTGCACCTCGGGGCGCGCGAGCGCCAGCACCATCAGCCGCTGGTCGTCGAGGAGCCGGAGCGCCGCGTCGACGAACTCCACCGTGGGCCGGTCGCCCCAGTGGAGGTCCTCGAGGACGAGCAGCACCGGCCGGTCGGCGCACTCGGCGCGGGTGAACTCCACCCACGCCCACTGCATCTGGTCGCCCATGCGCTTCGCGTCCTGCCGCGCCGCCTGGAGCAGCACGCTGTCGTCGTCCGGGAAGGGCGTGCCCACCATCTCCCCGAGGAACTCGGCGACGGGCCGCCGGAGGGGCTCCGGCACGTGCGCCGCGACGCGCGCGGCGAGCTTCCGCTGCCGCGCCTCGAGCGGCTCGCCGTCGAGCAGCCGCGCGGCGCGCCGGACGATCTGGCCCAGCATCCCGAACGGCGCGCCCACGCGCATCGAGTCGCCCTGCGCCGTCCAGATCTCGACGGGCTCCGCGCGCGCGCCGAGGCGCCGCACGAGCTCGTGGCGCAGGCGCGACTTGCCCACGCCGGCGCCGGCCGTGACGAGCACCGCGCGCGCCGCGGAGTCCCCGGCGCACTCGTCGAAGGTCGCCTCGAGGAGGAGCAGCTCGCGCTCGCGGCCCACGCACGTCGTCGGCTTTCCGAGCAGCTTGCGGGCCTCGTCGGCGGGCTCGTTCTCGCCGACGAGGACGAGCCCGTCGTCGTCGCGCGCGACCTCGAACCTGTCGCTCAGCAGGGCCGCGGTCATCGGGTCGAGCAGGATCGGCGGGGCGCCGTCGGCCGGGCCCTCCGCGCGGCCCTCGCGGCCCGTGCGGCCCTCCAGCAGCGCGCTGGCGCGGTCGATGACCTGCTCCATGGGCTGCATCCGCTCGATCTCGTCCCAGCCCGTCGAGAGGGCCACGCGCGCGCTCGGCAGGAGCCCGCGCAGCGCCAGGGCGCAGCGCGCGGCGCTCGTGGCGAGCTCGGTGGGCGAGCCGGCGCCCGGGACGACCGCCGCGAGGGAGCCGTCGCCGAGCAGCTCGAGCTGCGCGCCGTGCCGCGTCACGACCTGCCGGAGCGCCTGCGCGGTCAGCCCCACGCTGTCGAGCGCGCGCGCGTCGTCCGCGTCGCGCGCGTCACGCGCGTCACCGAGCGGCGCGGTCCGGTCGCGCAGCAGGTCCGCGGCGAGCAGGCCGCGCCCGACGTCGCCCACGTTGGCCGCGAGGATCACGCTGGCGACGCGCCGCTCGCGGCCGGTGAGCGCGGCCGACGAGGCCGGCGCGCTCGACGAGGCCGGCCCGGCGACCTTGACCTCCAGCGCGCGCAGCGCCTCGGCGACGGCGACGGCGCTGCTGGGCCGCGCGGCGGGCTTCTTGGCGAGCAGCCGCGCCACGAACGCGTCGAGCGCCGCCGGCAGCCCCGGGCAGCGCGAGCTCGGCAGCGGCGCCTCGTCGAACACCACCTTGGCGAGCGTGGCGACGAGCTGCGCGGCGGCGAAAGGCGGCCGGCCGGTCAGGCACGCGAAGAGGACGCACCCGAGCGAGTACAGGTCCGCGCGCGGGTCGATCTCCTGCTCGCCGGTGACCTGCTCGGGCGGCATGAACGACGGGGTGCCGAGCGTCTGGCCGGCGCGCGTCAGCGCGTACGTCGCGTCGTGGAGGTGCGCGAGGCCGAAGTCGACGATCTTGACCTGATCGAGATCGCCCTGCGGGAGGAAGAGGTTCTGCGGCTTGATGTCGCGGTGGATGACGCCCTGCGCGTGCGCGACGGAGAGCCCGTCGGCGACCGTGGCCGCGAGCCGGAGCGCCGCGGCCGGCTCCAGCGGGCCGCGGCCGAGCCGCGCCGCGAGGTCCTCCCCCTCGAGCCACTCCATGACGAGGTAGGGCTCGCCGTCCGGCATCACGCCGTGGTCGATGTACCGGACGATGTGCGGGTGGCTCAGCGCGGCCAGCGCGCGCGCCTCGCGGGCGAACCGGCTGCGCGCCTCGTCGCTCGGATCCCTCAGCACCTTGATGGCCGCCGGCTCCCCTGTCGCGAGGTGCCGCGCGAGGTAGACGGTCCCGAGGGAGCCCGCCCCCGCCCGCCGCTCCACCACGTGATGCGGTCCGATCCGCTGCCCCGGCGTCATGCGCGCCGCAGTATTGCATGGCGGAGCTCGCCGCCGTTCTGGCGCTCACAGGCACGGCGGTCGCGCGGCTCGACCGAACCAGCGACGGGCCGTCTCCACCTCGGGGACCTGGCGTCTCGCGCGCGGCGTACAGCGCGCAGGGCGCGTACCTACATGTAGGTAACTTGGATCTGTTCCTCGCACCGGATTAAGCTCCGAAGTTTCTCCGCGAAAAAGTTGTTCGTTCGGTTCGCGATGACGTACCCAGTCGAGCGCGTCCCCGGCCTCAATGGAATCGGGTGGACGCCGAGCTCCCATCACGTCGACGGCGCCGACTGGACGCCGGGAGGACGGGCATCCGAGCGGGCTCGGCCGTCGGACAGCCACGTCTTTCGAACCATCTAAGGAGGTTTCTGGTGTCAAAGGTAGTCGTCGTCACCTCGGGCAAGGGCGGAGTCGGCAAGACCACCACGACCGCAAACCTCGCGTCCGGTATCGCGGCTCTCGGCTACAAGACCATCGCCATCGATTTCGATGTGGGGTTGCGCAACCTCGACCTCGTGATGGGGTGCGAGCGCCGGGTGGTCTACGATCTCGTCAATGTGATCCGCGGCGAGGCGACGCTCCGCCAGGCGGTGATCAAGGACAAGCGCATCGAGACCCTCTATGTGCTCCCCGCGTCGCAGACGCGGGACAAGGACGCCCTCACGCTCGACGGCGTGGGGCGCATCCTCGACGAGCTGCGCGCCGCTGGATTCGAGTACATCTTCTGCGACTCGCCGGCTGGTATCGAGTGGGGCGCGCAGATGGCGATGTACTTCGCGGACGAGGCGATCGTGGTGACGAACCCCGAGGTCTCCTCGGTGCGGGACTCGGACCGCGTGCTCGGCCTGCTCGACGCGAAGACCCGCCGGGCGGAGCTCGGCGAGGAGCCGATCAAGACGCACCTCCTGCTGACGCGGTACGCGCCGGCGCGCGTGGCCAAGGGCGAGATGCTGGCGCACCAGGACGTGCTGGAGCTCCTCGGCATCCCGCTGCTCGGCGTGATCCCGGAGTCGACGGCGGTGCTCCAGGCGTCGAACGCCGGGACGCCCGTGGTGCTCGACCCGACGAGCGACGCGGCGCAGGCCTACCTCGACGTGGTGCAGCGTTTCCTCGGCGAGGAGCGCCCGCACCGCTTCCTGGAGCCTGTCAAGAAGGGGTTCTTCAGCCGGATTTTTGGCGGCCAGGCGGCGACCGCCTAGGGGGATCTGCCATGTCGATCATGGATTATTTCCGGAAGACGCAGCCGAAGTCGGCGGCCGTGGCGAAGGAGCGTCTGCAGATCATCGTGGCGCGCGAGCGCGTGCGCCCGACCGGCGAGCCAGACTATCTGCCGCGATTGAAGCAGGAGCTGCTCCAGGTCATCTCGAAATACGAGCGGATCGACCTGGATCAGGTGAGCGTGAACGTGGAGCGGAGCGGCGACTGCGACGTGCTCGAGCTGAACGTCGTCCTCTCCGAGTCGGAGAAGGCGGCGGTGCGGGCCGCCGTGGCGACGCGGGCGAGCGCCACGGCCGCGCGGAACTGCTAGCGCTCCTACGGGCGGTGCAGGGGGCGCTCGCGCAGGCCGCCTCTGCGTCCGGGCGCCTCCGCCATCGCGATCTCGCGTGCCCGCTCGGACGCCGCGCGGATCAGCGGGCCGAGGAGCTCGGCTGGCGATCGCTCCTCGCTCCAGCCCGGCGGCTCGCCGAGCTGGGACAGGAGCGCCGCGTGCGCCGCGGGGGGCTCCAGGGCCACGTCGAGCGCCGGCGGCGCCTCGCGCCAGGCATCGAAGTCCCGCGCCGCCATCTTGCCGAGCGTCACCGTCGCGATGGCCGGCGCGTCGCCTGCGCAGGGAGCGCCGGCGCGGGCTCCGGTCCGCTTGCCGGGCGCGCCGGCCCGCGCGGCTCGGAGCGCCTCGATCACCTGCTCGCGCGTGCGCCCGCGGAGCTCGAACAGCAGGAACGGGTCCTTGTCGAGCGCCTCGCCGAGCACGTAGTGGGTTGCCGCGACGTGCTTGCAGGGGTTCACCCAGTCGGGGCACGAGCAGGCGGTGGTGAGGTCCTCGGGCCTCTCCGGGAACAGGCTCGCGCCGGCATTCTGGAACGCGCTGTCCATATCGTCCGGCATCCGGCCCGCGAGGAGCTCCGCCGCGAACTTCGCCCGCTTCGCCATGGCGGCGATCGCCTTCGCCCACGTGGCGTCGTCGAGCCTCGCGAGGGTGAGGATCACCTTGTACGGCTTCGGCTGCGAGCCGGTCACGCGCGCGACCACGAGGCCCGGCTTCACCTCCAGATCGTGCGTCCGCCCGGCGCGCGCGTACGTGCGCCCGCGCGCGAGGCGGCCCGCCTCGTCCGGCGCCATCCGCTCCAGCGCCTCGACCCAGCGTTTGCCCCACCACGTCGTGCCGGCCCGCTTCATCCGGATCCCTCGCGCTGGCGGCGGCGGCTTCGGCCCGGCCTCGCGGCGGAACGGCACCCAGCGCGCCGGCGAGCTCATGTTGACGCCTCCCGCGCGCGCCTCGCGCCCGGCCGCCGGCTCCCGGCGCGCCGCGCCTTTCGCACGCGGTTGTCATCGCCTCGGTCGCCCTCCGGCTCGTCACGGTCGTCCAGCTCGCCCGCGATGGCCACCGCGTCCCGCGACAGCGCGAACAGCTCGCGCAGCGCCGCGTCGTCGAGCTCGGTGATCCACGCCTCACCCTGGCCCACGACCCGCGCCGCCAGATCGCGCTTCTGCTCCAGCATCCGGTCGACCTTCTCCTCCACGGTGCCCGCGCAGACGAGCTTGTGGACCTGCACCGCGCGCCGCTGCCCGATCCGGTGCGCGCGGTCGGTCGCCTGGTCCTCGACCGCGGGGTTCCACCAGCGATCGAAGTGGAACACGTGGCTCGCCGCCGTCAGGTTGAGCCCAGCGCCGCCCGCCTTGACCGAGAGGACGAAGACGCGCGGCCCCCGCGCTTCGTCCTGGAACCGCCGCACCATCTCGTCGCGCGCGAGCCGCGGCGTGCCGCCGTGGAGGAAGGCGACCTCCGTGTCGAGCGCCGAGGCGAGGTGCCGGACCAGCCGGTCGCCCATCTCGCGGAACTGCGTGAACACGAGCGCGCGATCCCCGGCCGCGAGCGCCTCCTCGAGCATCTCGGTGAGGCGCGCGAGCTTGCCGGACCGGCCCGCGAGCGGCCCCGCCTCCCCGAGGCACTGCGCGGGGTGGTTGCAGATCTGCTTGAGCATCGTCAGGAGCGCGAGCACGAGCCCGCGCCGGGCCATGCCCTCGGCCTCCTCGATGCGGCGCATCGCCTCGTCGAGCGCCGCCTGGTAGAGCGTCACCTGCTCGCGCGTGAGCGTGCAGTAGACCCTGGCCTCGTCCTTCGGCGGGAGGTCGCCGGCCACGGCGGGGTCGGTCTTCACGCGCCGCAGCAAGAACGGCCCGACGACGCGCCGGAGCCGCTCCGCCGCCTCGCGGTTGCCGTACCGCTCGATGGGCACGGCGTAGGCGCGCCGGAACGCCTCCAGGGGGCCGAGCAGACCGGGGTTCGCGAACTCGAGGATCGACCAGAGCTCGGCCAGCCGGTTCTCGACGGGCGTGCCGGTGAGCGCGAAGCGGTGCGAGGCGCGGAGCGCGCGCGCGGCGCTGGCGGTGCGCGACGCGGCGTTCTTGATGTTCTGGGCCTCGTCCAGCACGACCGCCGCCCAGTCCACCCCGGCGAGCATCGCGGCGTCCCGGCGCAAGAGGCTGTACGTGGTGATGACGAGCGCGCCGTGCGCGGCGCGAGCGCCGTTCGGGCCGCCAGCGCCGCCCGCGCGGCCGTCGTCGTCTGCATAGCCGTTGTCGTTCGCCGCGCCGCCCGCCGCGCCGTCGCCGCCGTACGCGCGCGCCGCGAGCTCCTCGGCGGAGCGGGCGCGCCCCTCGCCGAAGTGCCGCACGAGGGGCAGGGCAGGGGCGAAGCGCGCCGCTTCCCGCTCCCAGTTGCCCACGACCGACGTCGGCGCGACGAGCAGCGTCGGGCGCGCGTCGCCGGGCGCGGCCGACCGCCGTCCGACCAGAAACGCGAGGAGCTGCACGGTCTTGCCGAGGCCCATGTCGTCGGCGAGGCACGCGCCCAGGCCGAGGCCGGCCATCGTCTGCAGCCAGGCGACGCCGCGCGCCTGGTACGGGCGCAGCGTCCCCGCGAACCCCTCCGGCGGCGCGGCGGCGCGCTCCGCGCCCGAGCGCAGCCGCGCGATCGCCTGCGCGAGCGCCCCCTCGGCGACCACGGAGACGGCCACGCCGTCGACCTGGGCCTCGCCCGCGAGCGCGACCTCCAGCGCCTCGCGCGTCGGGACGCGCCCGCCGCCGGCCTCGAGGCGCCGCTGGATCTCGGCGAGCTCCTCGGGGACCACGACGATCCACGCCCCGCGGTGCCGGACGAGCGGCGACTTCTGCCGCGCGAGCGCGGCGAGCTCGCGCGCCGAGAGCGCCTCGTCGCCGAGCGCCGCTTCCCACCGGAAGTCGAGCGCCTCGTCCAGGCCGAGCCCGGCGCTGCCGGCGACGACGCCGGCGGCGCGGCGCGTGGCGCCGACGCGCATGCGGAGGCGCAGGCGGCGCTGCCCTGACCCGAGGAGCTCGGCCGGCACGATCACGCCGAGCCCGGCCTCGCCCAGCGCCGGGGCGGCCTGCGCGAGGAACGCCCACGCCTCCGCGGGATCGAGGGCCACGCGCTCCGGCTTCGCCTCGCCGAGGGCGCGCCCGATCGGCGGGAACAGCCGCGCCGCGGTGCCGAGCGCGCCGAGGAGCGCCTCCTGCGGGTCGGAGAACGCGCGCCCGAGCGCCTTCAGCGTGCGCCCCCTGGCCTTCCACACGTCGGCGGCGGGCACGAGCAGGCTCGGATCGTCCGTGGCTTGCAGCAGGAACCCGAGCGCGAAGCCGCGGTCTCCCTCCGGCAGCTCCAGCCGGAAGCAGGCGCGCAGCGCGTCGCAGGCGCCGAGGGCCGGCCGGACCCAGGCGTCGAGGTCGGCCGCGAGCGCGCGCTCGGCGAGCCCCTCCGTGGCGAAGGAGCGCCGGTCGCCCGTCAAGGCGAGGACCAGCCGGTGTTCCCAGGGCGCGCGCGCCGGTCGCTGCGGCGGCTTCGGGGGGTTCGTCGCGCTGCCGCGCGCGAGCGCGTCGGCCACGGCGTCCAGGAAGGCGCGCAGCAGGGCCTCGGCGGACCAGACCTCCGGGGCGGAGGTCGCCCGAGGGCGCCCGCGCCCCGCGGCGGCCGGCTCGGCGTGCGCGGCCGCAGGCACCGCGTGCGCGGCGGGCGGCATCGCGCGGGCGAGCGCCGCGACGCGCGCGGCGTCCTCCGGGGCGGCGAGCGACACCGCCCAGCGCGCTTCCACGCCGCCGCCGCCGCCGTCGCCGGGCGTGACGCGGGGCACGACCCGCTCGCGCACCACGAGGTCGAGCGCCAGCTTGCTCGCCAGGCTCCACGCGGCGACCGACGGCGGCGCCCGCCCGAGGTCGTCCCGGGCCATCCTGGCGAGCGCGGCGACGCCGTCGAGCAGCGGGGCGGCCTCGCCCGCCCTCCGCTCGACCCGGCCCGCCTCGGACACCACGATCGCCTCCGCCGGGGTGGTCGCGCCGAGCCACCGGGCCGCGAGCCGGTCAGCGTCGGTGTCGCCCCGGAAGAACAACCGGACATCGTCGGGCAAAAAGACGAGCGGCATCGGCGCGTCACTTCATTGCACAACCGACGGAGAGGAAAAGGGACTTCGCACGTCGCGATGTCGAAAAACCGATGGACCGGACAGGAGCGCACCCGTCGACATCGTCTCTGCGACCCTGTGACCCTTTGCAAAACGATGTCTCGGTTTGCCAGTTTATTTTGGAAACCCTGGTGCCCAACCGACTCGACGCCAGGGATCGTGGAAAACAACATGGCTCAAGGGAATGTGTGATGCGTGGGGTGTTGCTCGATCGGCAGTCCGCCGCTGTCGCGCTGAGCCAGCGCGGCTCGGTCCGGTCGCTCCTGCCGGGGCGACGCCCTCGGCGTCACGCGCCGCCCTGAACCGGCTCGCTGACCGCCGCTCCCATGACGATCGCATGGCCATCGGCATCCAGGGTGTCGTGCCGGCGGCTCACCGCTCGACGACGACGCCGAGCGAGAGCGACGCGAGCGGGCTGAAGGTCGAGGTCACCCGTCCCACGAACCGGATGTCGACGGGCGGGATCGCCGCGCCGCCGAGCGCGCCCGCGGTGAGAGCCAGGGAATCGATGAGCCGGAAACGCGCCTCGGCTCGGCCATACACGATCGCGGTGAACGTGGACTCGTCGCTGTCGACGTAGGGCGGATCGGCGTCTCCGGACGCGCTCACGTGGCCGAGACCCAGGCCGGGGGAGAGGACGAGCCCGACACGACCGCTCCTCGAGACGGGCGCGAGGACGAGCTCGGCGCCGAGGAGCGTGGAGCGAAAGCGGACTTCACCTTCCGGCGCGTCGATCGTCGGGCCGACCACCGGCACGTCCGCCAGGAGCCCGACACCGACCCGGGCCGAGGGCCAGATCCGGAGCGAGGCGTCGAGCGCCAGCGACGCGCCCGGCGCCTACGGCGCGCGGTGCCGGCGAGCTCCGCCGGGGCCGGGCCGCCTCCCGTGACCTCCGCGGGCGCAGGCTCAATCGGCCCCGCCGGCGAGCGTCGCCGCGAGCCCGGCGTGGGCGCCGTTCGGGTAGGCCGCGAGGTAGCGCGCGGCGAGCTCCCGGGCGCGCGCGTGGAGCTTCAGGTTCCTCGCGCACTCCAGGGAGCGGCCGAGCGCCTCGGGCGCGAGGGCGCCCCGGGGCCGCTCCGCGAGGTACACGGCGAACCAGCGCTCGGCCTCCGCCCACGCGCCGCGCCCGTCGAACGCCATGCGGCCGAGGTGGTACGCCGCCGCGGCCGCCGCGTCGCTCCCGGCGAACCGCTGGCGCGCCGCCTCGTAGAACCGGGCCGCGACGTCCGGCTTGCGCGAAAACCGCGCCGCAGATCCGAGATCGACCAGCTCCGCGCCGCTGGCGCGCCCGAGCACCGTGTCGATGCCCAGGAGCTCCACGTCCGCGAGCGCCTCGCCGAGCTTCCCCGCGGCGAGGTGCGCGCGCCAGCTGCCGGAGGGAGCCTCGGCCGGGGGCGCCCCCGCGCGGACCGGCGGCGGGGGAAGCGGAGCGGGCGCCGCGGCGCTCGCGCCCGGGAGGAGGGCGGGGGGCGGAGCGGGCGGGCTCGCCTCCGGAGCGATCGCCGGGGGCGGAGCCTGCGGCGCGGCGGCGCGCGGGGCCGCGCACGTCAGCCGTACCGACCCGGGGGCGGCGACGGCGCGCCCCGGCGGCTCGACGCAGGGGCCGAGGACGCGCACCCGGCCGGCGATCATCGAGACCGCGAGCTCCTCGGCCTCCGTGTCCCACGTGACGTCGAACTCCGTGCCGATCACGTGGACCTCGAACGGCCCCCCCGCCACCACCCACCGGGTGTCGCCGCGGTGCACGACGCGCACGTGCAGCGAGCCGCGCTCCAGGAGGACGCCCGCGCCCAGCGGGCCGACCTCGGTCACGCGGGCGCGCGTCCCCGGCGCGAGGTCCACGCGCGACCCATCCGAGAAGTCGAGCCCGACCTGCGACGCATCCGCGGCCACCCACCGGCCGAGGGCGCCCGGCGAGCCTTCGACCCGGTAGGTCAACGGGTCGCCCGGCCGCGGCAGCGCGAACGCGAAGACGAGCGCGAAGGCGGCGGCGCACGCCGCCGCGAGCGCGATCCCCAGCCGCCGCCGGGAGGGAGCCGCCCTCCCGCGCAGCGAGAGCGCGGCCTCCTTGCGGTAGATCCCCTGGAGCCGTTCCTCGGCCGGGGGCCGCGCCAGCCGCTCGAGCGCGGCGTCCTGGTGCGCGGCGACCCGGCGCCCCAGGGCCGCGACGTCCTTGGTCCTCACGTCCATCGGTCGCCCTCCGCGAGCCAGGTGGCAAGCACGTCGTCCTTCTTGCAGCGCTCGACGAACGCGAGCTCCGCGCGGTGGAGCCGGCGCTTGACGGTCGCCAGCGACACGTCGCACGCGGCGGCCACGTCGGCGAGCTCCTGGCCCTCGACGAACCGCAGCGTGAAGGCCAGCCGCTCGTCGGGGTCGAGCGTCTCCAGCGCGCGGTAGAAGGCGCGCACGCCCTGCCGGGCCTCTGGATCGACGCTGGCCGAGATCTCCGGCAGCTCGTCGCTCGCGAAGAACGCGAGCCAGCGGTGCCGCCGCCTCTTGCGGATCGCCTCGCGCGCGACGAACACGGTGACGCTCATGAGGAAGGGCTTCAGCGCCTCGGGCTCGCGCACGTCGTCGATGCGGGAGAACACCCGGGCGAACACGTCCTGCACCAGGTCCTCCAGGCTCCGGACGTCGCCCAGGATGCGAAACAGCATCCGCTCGACGAGCCCCGCGTACGCGTCGACCAGGCGGCGCTCCGCCGCGGGATTCCGGGCGTGCAGGCCACACAGGAAGTCGAGCGAGGCGGGGTGCGCGTCGGCAGGGCGCGGCGCGTCGGCAGGGCGCGGCGCTGGACGGGGCTTTCGGACGATGCGGAGGTGCACGGACATGCCGGTAGCCCTCTAGATGGCCGGACCCCGCCGCGGCGGCTCATCCCGGGCGAGCCGCGTCGCCCTGAGCCATGGGCGGCCGCCTGCGCCGGGCCGCTCTGGCTCGCCCCTGGATCGTTTGCACGGTCGGGTGCAAGCCCCCGGGGGCGGGGCGGGCGCAGATTCACCGCACGACCGGGCAGGACAAGGGGGGCCTTCGCCCATCGTGAGGTGAAAGAGCGATTGGCCGGACGGGAGTGAACCCTTTGAACCGCCATCGAGGCCCATTCCGTAGCCACGACACTGTCGTCCTCGGCGTCCTCTACGCCCTTGATCCTTGACGGTCCTCACCACCCCGATCACCGCGCCGGCCACGCCCGAGCCCCGCGCTGGCGCGAAGCTCGGCGCCTGTTCTGCCGTCGCTACCAGAGCGTCGCCGTGGTCAGCGCGAAGAAGATCACGTAGGCGATGTTGAACCCCGCGCCCTCGGTGCAGTCCCGCGCCCGCTGCGGCAGCGCCCGCTTCGCCCCGAGCCAGGCCAGCGTCGCCACGACCGGGTTCACCGCGGCCATCCAGGCGGGGAAGGCGGTGCGCCCGCTCGCCACCACGGCCGAGAACCAGAACGAGGCGACGAGGGTGCAGAGGAAGATGACCGCATACCCGAGCTGCATCACGCCGTGCTGGCGCTGCAAGCTGCGGAAGAGCGCCTCGCGGGTAGGGCCGCCGGCGCGGAGCGCCTGCGCGGTCTCGCCCAGGTAGATGAACGAGCCGTGGACGAACGGGCCGATCGCGATCGCGTACGCGAACAGCAGCGCCGGCGGCAGCGCCCACGCGACGCCCGCCGGGCGGAGCCCCTGGTAGATCTGGAAGACGCCCGCGAGCACCAGCGGCGCCGCGAACACGCCGAGGAGCCCGCCCCAGATCAGCCGCCTCGGCGGCAGGATGGAGAGGTTGGCCAGGAGCGCCGCGCGCCGCCGCAGCTCAGGGCGCGACACCGTGTCGATCGCCAGCGGGGCGCCGCTGGTCGGGCCGACCTTCGGCGCGAGCAACAGCACGTCGCCGACCGCGTAGATCAACGATCCCAGGGCGGCGGATACACCGCTGATACGAACGAACGGGAGGACGTCACTATCCATCGGGGATCTCGCTCGCAGAGGCGCCATTCCGGCGCGACCTGCGGGAGCTGCAAGCATGCGTAGGGAAGGGGAGCACCGACCGCGGCAGTCTAGTATCGCGCGTCAGAAATCACGCCAGGGATTCCTGACGCGCGATAGCGCCGATCGTGACACGTCGGCGTGACGTGATCGTTTCCGCGGGGGTGTGATCTTCGAGCAGGACCGGAATTTGCGCGTCGCGCCCGGCGCCGGGGATATCGAGCACGTCGAGCGCGTCGAGCGCGCGTCGTGGCCGGTCGGGGTGGCCGCGCGCGCTCTCCACGCTCCAGCGGAGGACGTGTCTAGGGCTGCCAGATGCAGGCGCAGCGCTCATAGCGGTCGCTCGATGCGCCGCTCGCGAGCTCCGCGAGCGCTTCACGCGTGAGCGCCGCCTGCTCGTCGGGGCCGAGCCCGGCGGCCGCGGCCACGCCCGCGGGATCCTGGGCGTATGCCAGCTGCTGGAAGGGGTCGACGCTCAGCTCGGTGAGAAACTCGTAAATACGATCCATGGTCATTCCTCGATGATGTTGTCTGAATGCAGCGCAGTGGGGTCGATGCCGAGCGTCGCCATCATGGCGTCGTCCAGGGGGGCAGGGCTGACGGCGGGGATGTAGAGCGTGGAGACCTCCGATACGGCCGTCGCCGGGAGCTCTGCCAGCGTGACGCGTGACGCCCGCGGCGGCTCGATGGGCAGCACGGAAGCCTCGTAAACGACGACCTCGTGCGACGCCGGGAATCGGGTCGTCACCACGTCGCAGAGCACCCGGAGCCCGCGCTGGATGCGGCCGGCGTCGGCGGCGTCGAAGAAGCCCGTGTTGCCGATCACCCCGATCTGGCAGAGCACGAGCGGCGTATGGATGTCGAACGGCCGCCGCCTCACCAGGAAATCGGTCGCCTCGTAGATCTGGCAACCATCGCGCGCTGGATCCACGCCAAGGTCCGCATACATGCAGTCGAGGAACGAGACGCCGGGCGCCATCTGCGCCGGATACCCGGCGCGGCGAGCCTCCTGGATGGCCGCGTGCGCGGCGCGGACCAGCACACCCGGGTGGCCATAGAACACCGCACATACCCGCAGCCCTTCACGGAGCGGGGCCAGGATGCGCCGGATCATCTCGGCATAGATGTCGCGCCGCGGCCCCTTTCCCGTCGCGTATGGCAGCGACTCGGCCGTCGGCTTCAGGCTCCGGATCCAGCGCGCGTTCCAGGGATCGGCGACCGCGAAGAGCACCCGGTCGGCCTGCTCGATCGCCCGGCGCGCCGCGAGCGTCATCTGGCCGCCCCACTGGATCCCGGTGCCCACGATGATCAGGGAGCCGCCCATCGTTCCCGAGCATACTACGCTCCTCGGGTCAGACCAACGCGCCCGGACCCAGGTTCGTCGCGACCCGACCCGAGCGCAGCCGAGACCTGACCCGGGTCGGGTTGCACAGCCGTGATCCGTTCTGCGACCCGGCTCGGGTCGCAGCCCGTGTGGGCTAGCAGACCGCGCGGAGCCGATCATGGGGCTTCGCACAGGATCGGCATGACCCAGGTGAGCAGCTCGTCCGCGAGAGGCCGGGGGGCGCGACGTAGTAAGGTGCGCCGCGCCGTTCGCCGGCGCCCCCCTCGACCCGGAGCCACCCCATGCCTCGCGTTCACCTCGTCACCACCGGCGGCACCATCGCGAGCCGCGTCGACCCGCAGACCGGCGCCGCCGTGCCCGCCGTGCGCGCGGAGGAGCTCGTCGCCAGCGTGCCCGCGCTCGGCCGCGTCGCCGAGATCGCGGTCACCGAGCACTGCCTCGAGAGCAGCTGGAACCTCGGCCCGGACAGGATCGCGGCGCTCGCGCGCGTCGCGCGCGACCTGCAGGCCGACCCCGCGGTGACCGGCGTCGTCGTCACCCACGGCACCGACACCCTGGAGGAGACCGCCTTCGCGCTCGACCTGCTGCTCGACGGCGACACCCCGGTGGTGCTCACCGGCGCGATGCGCGACGCGAGCACGGCGGGCACCGACGGCCCGCGCAACCTCGTCTCCGCGGCCAGGGTGGCGATCGATCCCGCGGCGCGCGGGCTCGGCGTGCTCGTCGCGATGAACGACGAGATCCACGCCGCCCGGTGCGCGATGAAGACCCACACGACCGCGCTCGGCACGTTCGCCTCGCCGGGCGCGGGGCCGCTCGGCTCTGTCGACGGCGAGGGCGTGCGCATCCACGCGCGCCCCGCGCGGACGCCGACCTTGCCGCTCGCCGACCCCGAGCCGCGCGTCTACCTGGTCAAGATGGCCGCCGGGATGGACGACCTCCTCCTGCGCGCGCTCCTGGAAGCCGGGGCGCGCGGGGTGGTGATCGAGGGCTCTGGCGCGGGGAACGTCTGCGGGAGCTGGGAAGGGGTGATCCGTGCGCTGGTGCAGGCCGGCACCCCGGTGGTGCTGACCTCGCGCTGCCCCGGCGGCCGGGTCACGCCGACGTACGGCGCGCCCGGCGGCGGGCGGCGGCTCCGCGAGCTCGGGGTGATCCCCGCGGGCGCGCTCTCGGGGCCGAAGGCGAGGCTCGCGCTGATGTTCGCGCTGGGCGCCGGGCTCGACCCCGGGGGCCTACGCGCTTATCTCGACCGGTTTGCCGGCTGAGCCGTCGGCCCGCGGCTGCGGGGCGCGCCGCTCGTCGCTGGAGCCGTGCGCCGCCGCCTGCCGCCTGAGCTTCTCCTCGACGCGGGTGCCCTTGAAGAAGCTCGCGTTGGCCTCGGTGTAGAGCTTGTACGGGTTCTCGAAGACATAGGCCTTGAAGTCCTCGGCGCTGAGGACGCCCTCCTCCACGAGGTGCCAGCTCTCCGCGAGCGCCTCGGTGAGGTCGGGGACGTCCCAGTGGCCGACGTCGGAGGAGTAGATGGCGTTGATCTTCGCGCCGAGCGGGTTCGCCTTGCTGTTGAAGGCGGAGGCGATGGTGCGGTCGTCCGACTCGGACCCGAAGAAGAAGTTGTTCACCCAGCGGTCGCGGATGTCCTCCACCTTCTCGATGCCGGCCGCCGCGAAGTCGTTGCGGTACTCCGGCGCCGGCTGGCGCGCGTCGCTCGTGTACCCGGCGCCCAGCGTGTCGGCGATGAGCTGCTCGCCCTCCGTGGAGCGGCCCCTCACGAGATCGCTGCCGTACCGCCGGAACAGCTCGGCCAGGAGCGCGCGGTCGGTCGCCGCCGGGTCGTAGTGCTTCAGGCCCTCCGGGCCGCGCTTCTGGAAGCGGTCCACGAGGTGGATGTAGACCCGCGCGCCCCAGTCCGCGCCGCCCTCGAGCATGCCGATGCGCAGCCCCGGGAAGCGGCGGGTGACGCCGCCGAAGAACAGCGCCTTGGCGAACGCCTCCGAGCCATCGGCGAAGTGGCCGATGTGGTTGTTCATGTAGTTGCTGATCGACGAGCGCCCCGTCCAGCCCTGGCTCCCGTAATGGGTGAGCACAGGGACGCCGAGCTCGACCACCTTGGCCCAGAAAGGATCGTAATCGTGCTCGCTGTCGATGCCGTAGAAATCGATGTACGTCGCGTACTTGGCGATCTCCGGGTGCTGGTCCGCCGGGTACTTCTCCGCGATCGCCTTGATCGGCCGGCGCACGCCGCCGGCGATGTTGATCGCCTTGAGCCCGAGCTTCTTGACGGCGAACTCCAGCTCCTCGATGCCCTCCTGCGGCGTGTTCAGCGGTATGCCGGCGACCGGCGTGAGGCGGTCGCTGTACTTGCGGAACAGGTCCGCGTGGTAATGGTTGATCGCGCGCTGGAGCGCCTGCCGCGCGCCCGGGTCCTTCACCGCGAGCGGCGCGAGGGTGTTGTTCGGGAACAGCACCGAGTAGTCGGAGCCCTGCTCCTCGAGGCGCTCGGCGAGCAGCGACGGGAGGTGGTATGTCGCCACGTCGAGCGTGTTGCGCGTCACCCGCGCCCACCACGGAGACCTCACGGTGCGGTAGTGCTGCCGCTCCTCCGGCGTCTGCGTGTACCAGTCCTTGCCGCTGCTGTTCTCGGCGTTGCGGCGGCGCGAGCTCATCGCCTTGCGCAGATCGTCGACGAGCTTGGCGCCCCCGTACGTGGCGACGAAGTCCTCCAGCGCCGGCGTGTAATCGTTGGTGTGGATGTCCGTGTCGATGACGGGGTAATCGAGCTTTTCCTTGACCGCCACGGAGGGCGAGGCCTTGAGACGAGCGATACGGTCAGTCATGAAAGACTCCGGAGAGGGTAGGGGCGCGCCGCTGAGGCATCCCCTTGAATTCATCGGAAAATTCACAGGGAGGCGGGGAGACGGGGAGTAAAATCTTCAAAATACTCCCTGTCTCCCCGCCTCCCTGTTCAATTTCTCCGCTGAAAAGGGCTGCAAATGAGGGGATTCCTCGGGGCGCGCCGAGGTCGCCGTGGAACAACGATTGGCCGTGCTGGCGCGCAGCACACTGCAACACGCGTGCCCCCGGCGCGCTCGCCCCCCGACTCCCGCCCTGACTCTCGATTTCAGCGCCGCTCCGGCGCTCGCGCTCCGCGCCGCGCGGCGCTCGCCCCCCCGCGCGCTGCACGGATCCGAGCAGCGCTCCAGCGCTGTTGCTGCCTCAGCAGCAGCGCTGGAGCGCCCGGGCCCGCGGCGAGGCGGCCGGAGCCTGCCCGCGTGGGCCGTCGAGCGCCGCTATGCCTTGCCGAACAGCGCGAGGCACTGGTCGTCGAGGACGCCGCCGACGAGATCGACCGGCGCGCCGGAGCGCTCGTTCATCCACTGCGCGGGGACCGCCAGCTCGCGCTGCGCGCCGCCGGTCGCCTCCGTGACCTCCGCCATCGTGCAGCCGAAGACGATGCGGCTGATCCGGGCGAGCCAGGCCGCGGTGAAGCACATCGGGCACGGCTCGACGGTCGTGTACAGCGTGTACCCCTGCAAGTCCGGCCCGACGGCCGCGCAGGCGCGGCGAACGGCGCCCACCTCGGCGTGCCACGTGAAGTCGCGCTGGGCGTTCACCTCGTCGGTCGCCTCGGCCACGACCGTGCCGTCCGGGGCGGCCACCAGGGCGCCGAACGGCGGCTCGCCGGCCTTCATCGCGCCGCGCGCGAGCTCCAGCGCGCGCCCCATGAGCTCCTCGTCACGCTTCATCGGACGAGCCTCGCGTCGAACATCGACGCCGGCGCGGGCGCCTTCTTGACGAGCTTCGACTGGACCGCGAAGTCGACCACGGACTTCATCGAGGCGTAGACGGGGCCGGCTGCCTCCGCCGAGCCGAAGAGCCGCTTGTTGTCGGCGAGGTCGTAGATCTTGTCGCCGGCCAGCATGCCCTTCACGTCCTCGGGCGAGGCGTTCAGGTACTTGCCGATGATCGGGTACGCCTTGTCGGGCTCGCTGCGCAGCGTCTGGACCCCGCGGTCGACGGCGACGAGGAACTTCGTATAGGCGCCGCTCCCCGCCTCCAGCGTGGACTTGTGCACGACCACCGAGTTCGTGATGGTGTCGGGCATGCTGGCGCTCGTGAAGATCACGTGGCCGCCGCTCTTCGTCGCCTTGGTGATCCACGGCTCCCAGGTGACCGCGGCGTCGACCTTCCCGGCGACGAACGCCGCCCCGGCGTCGTCGGCGCTCATGCTCGTGATCTTCACCGCGTCCGGGCTGACCCCGCTCTTCTCGAGCCCGAAGAGGAAGAGCATGTGGTTCACCTCGCCGAGCGTGAGGGCGACCGTCTTGCCCTTCAGCTCGGCCATCGATGAGATGCTGTCCTTCGCCACGACGGCGTCCGCGCCGTTCGAGCTGTCGACCAGCGCGATGGCCACCACGTCGGTCTCGCTGTTGCCGTTCAGCACGGCGAGGTTCTGCAGGGTCGTGAGGCCCATGTCGAGCTGGCTGGAGGCCAGCGCCGCGAGCGTGTCCCCGGGGTTCGAGAACGGCTTGAGCGCCACGTCGAGCCCGGCCTGCTTGAAGTAGCCGAGCTCGTTCGCGACGAAGACGCCCGAGTAGCCGATCCACAGGTCGTGACCCACGGTGAGCTTCGCGGGCTCGGCGGGCGGCGCCGCGGCCCCCGCGCGCTCGCCCGCCGCGGGGGCGGCGGAGGGCGCCTGGTCCGGCCCAACGTCCCGCTTCGAGCAGCCCACGGAGAGGACGAGGCAGGCGAGCGCCGCCCCGAGCTCCTGCAAGACGGTCCTTCGTTTCATGATCCCCCTTCTGTTCGTGTGTTGGTGAGGCCGAGGAGCAGGCGATCGCGCTGCGTCGCCGAGCGCGGGCGCCCGCGCAAGAGCGCCAGGATCTCGCGCTTCTGGTGCAGGAAAGCCTCGTCGAGCTTGAGCTCCGACGAGCGCGCCGCGCGCGCGAACGTCACATCGAGGCTGGCCAGGACGCGGCCCGGCCGTTCGGAGAAGACTACGACGCGATCGGACAGGAGCAGGGCCTCGTCCACGTCGTGCGTGACGAAGAGCGTCGTGATCCGGCGGCGCTGGATGAGGTGGAGCAGGAGCTCCTGCATCTGCTCGCGCGTCTGGGCGTCGAGCGCGCCGAACGGCTCGTCCATCAGCAGCACCTCGGGCTGCCCGACGAGCGCCCGCGCGAGGGCGGCGCGCTGCTGCATGCCGCCGCTCAGCTCGGCGGGGTAGCTGTCCCGGAAGTCCCAGAGCCCGACGAGGCGCAGCAGCCCCTCGACCTGGCCCGCCTGCCGGTCGGCGTCGCCCGCGCCCCCGCGCGCGCGGCGGTGCTGCGCCAGGGTCAGCGGGAAGCGGACGTTCTCGCGCACGCTCAGCCAGGGGAACAGCGTCTGCTGCTGGAACATCAGGCCGAGCTCGGCGCCGGGGCCGCGGACGCGCTCACCGTCGAGGTCGACGGTCCCGACCGTGGCCGGCTCGAGCCCGGCGACGATGTGCAGGAGCGTCGACTTGCCGCACCCGGAGGGGCCCACGAGGCTGATGAACTCGCCCTCGCGGACATCCATGTCGAGCGGGCAGAGCGCGTTCGTCTCGCCGCGTTCACCGGAGTACGACTTGCCGACGCCGCGCAGCGACAGCTTCATGTCGCGCCCCCCCGCGCCCAGCGGAAGAGCCGGCGAGAGGCCGCGCGGAACACCCAGTCGAGCCCGAGGCCGAGGAGCCCCAGCACGAGCAGGTAGGCGTAGATGCTCGGCGTCTGGAGGAAGCGGTAAAAGCGCAGGACGCGGAAGCCGAGGCCCTCGGTCGCCGCCACGAGCTCCGCGACGACGACGTAGCTCCACGCCCAGCCGTTGCACATGCGCAGCGCGGACCAGATCCCGGGGAGGGCGGCCGGCGTGAGGACGCGCCAGACGATCTCGCGCCGCGTCGCCCCCAGGCTCTGGCTGATCTTCACGAGGGGCGCCGGGACCCGCCGCACCTCGTCCGCGGTCATCAGCAGCAGCTGAAAGAAGGTGCCCAGGAACACGAGGAGGACCTTCGCGCCCTCGCCGATGCCGGCCGCGATCATGACCAGCGGGATCAGCGCCGGCACCGGGACGTAGCGGAGGAAATCGGCCGGCGGCTCGAGCAGCGCGGCGATCGAGCGGAAGGCGCCGGCGAGCACGCCGAGGGGGACGGCCAGGACCGCGGCGGCCGCGAACCCCGCCGTGACCCGCAGGAAGCTGTGCTGGACGTCGATCCACAGCTCCCTCGAGGCGAGCGCGTCGGCCGTGGCGCGCGCGATGCTCGCGAGCGTGGGGACGATCGCGGCGGCCTGGCCGCTCCGGTCCGGGAGCCACGCGTAGGCCGCGACCATCAGCAGAAAGCTCGCGGCGCCGAGGACGAGGCGCGCCCGGCCGGGGATGGCGCGGCCCAGCGCGAGCCAGCGGGGCGGCGCCTGTCCGCACTGGCGCGTCGGCGCGCGCAGGTTCGAGTCGACGAGCATCCGCGTGAAGGCCTCCGTGCCTTCCATCGTGAACTTCTTTCGAGACAGACCGAGCCGGACAGGAGGGGAGCTGACCCCAAGGTGGGTTGACGTCGGTGCCTGTGCAGCAGGCGCTCGACTGGCCTGCATCAGGATGCTCCGGATATCGATGTCATCAGCCGCGAGACGGACCGTCAAGCGGGATCCTCTGGCGCGCGACGGCGCGGGCGAGCCCACCGCCGCGCATGTCTGCGCCTCGGGTCGCGCAGCCTGGGTGAGTGTGCGAGGAGGAGGGGAGTCGACTCCAGCCGGTGCGGGCGCGCGTGGCGCGGAGCGCGGGTGATGCCCGCGGCGCCGCCCGTCGCCTACCGGAGCGTCATGGATCGGGGGCGGGCCCTGGCCCGGCGCCGCGACATCGCGTAGCGCACGCCGGCCCGGAGGTCTCGCAGGAGGATGAGCTCCTCCAGCGCCTCGCCGGTGCTCGCCAGCGAGCCCGCGGTGGCCGCGGACATGCCGACGAGGACGCACTGCGCGCCGAGCAGGGTCGCCGCCTGCACCGTGCGCAGGAGGTGGCACGCGATCGCGCTGTCGATCAGCGGGACGCCGGTGAGATCGATGATCACGAACTCGGCGTTGTGGCGCTCCACGCCTTGCAGGAGCGTCGTCATGAGCTGGCTGCTCCGCGCCGAGTCGAGGTGACCCACGATCGGCAGGACGAGGACCCCGTGGTCGATCGGCAGGAGCGGCGTCGACAGCGCGGTGATCGTCTCGAGCAGGCGCCACTGGCTGGCGAGGAGATCGGACTCGGTGCGTCGCAGCGCCTCTTCCATCCGCTTCCGCGCGGTCATGTCGACGACGACGCCCACCATCCCGATCACCCGCCCGTCCGCGTCACGGAAGGGGACGTTGTTCTCCAGGGTCCACCCGTCGCTCCCGTCCTCGAGCCGCCACCGGAGCTCGACGTTCAGCCTGGGGGTCCCGTCCGCCATGATGGCCTCGTCGTTGTCGTGGTAGCTGCGCGCCACCTCGGGGACGAAGATGTCCTCGTCGCGCTTGCCGATGATCCTGTCGGCCGAGATGCGGTAGTGCTCGGCGTATGCCTTGTTGACGGCGAGGTACCGGTGATCTCGATCCTTGAAGAAGACCATCGCCGGGATCGCGTCGAGCAGCGCGATCTGGCCGGAGGGCTCCACGGAGAAGAACCTGGACAGCAGCGCGTCTCCCCGGTCGACCTGCATCTCGTCGCGCCGCTTCTCCTGGTCCAGCCGCGCCTCGGCCAGCTCCTGCTCCAGCTCTGCCACGCGCCTTCGAAGCGCGACCATCTGCTCGCCAGGGGGAATCTCGTTCTCTGGGTCCGGCTGCATTCAGGGTACCGTGCCTGTTAGCTTTGTCACATCTACCCGAGGATGGTTCCAGGCGCAACGCTCGTCGGCACGGTCGTGTCGAGACTGCGAGCGTCCTCGCGCCGGGCGGCCGAGCGCGGGCGGTGGCGCGCGAGCGCTCTGATCGCGCTCCGCGCACCGCGCGCCGCGCGCGATCGGAGCGGAAGGCGTTGCGCCCGGTGCTAAGGTGCCGCGCCCTGCGGAGCCCAGCCCATGCCCCGGATCCTCGACAGCCTGCCCGCCCTCTACAGGGGCCTCCTCCCCGCCTTCTTCGAGCGGGAGATCCCGACCGAGACCAAGGCCACCTGCGCCTCATGCGCGATGTGCGAGACCTCGTGCCAGGGCGCCGTCGCGCCCGTGGACGGCAGGAGCCGCCTCTTCCGGCCCGACACCAAGTGCTGCACCTTTCACCCGCGGCTGCCCAACTACCTGGTCGGCGCGCTGCTGTCGGACGACGACCCGAGCATGGCGGAGGGGCGGCGGCGCGTCGAGGCGAAGATCGCCGCCCGGATCGGCGCGACGCCACAGTGGTTGAAGGCGCCGGCGAAGTTCGATCTGCTGTACACGAGCTCGCGGCGCGCGTTCGGCCGCTCTGCCACGCTGCGCTGCCCCTTTTACGATGTGGGGCCGGGGAGCTGCACCATCTGGCGTTACCGCGAGGCGGTCTGCTCGACGTTCTTTTGCAAATACGTCGCCGGCGCGGACGGGCGGAAGCTGTGGATGTCGATCAAGACGTTCCTCTCCCTCGTGGAGATCCAGCTGTCGCGTCATGCGCTCTTCCGGCTGCACCCCGAGTACATTCACCACAACCGGAGCCGCGGAGAGGCCGAGTCGAGCCCGCTCACCGTGGACCAGCTCGACGAGGAGGCGCCGCCCGAGGCCGAGTACAGGGCCATGTGGCGCGAGTGGACCGGGCGCGAGGCGGAGTATTACCGCGCCTGCTTCGACGAGGTCCGGAAGCTCTCGGCGGCGGACCTGGAGCGGTTCCTCGGGCTGGACGGGACGCTGGAGGAGGCGATCCTGGACCGGCTTTACGGCGCGGCCGTGTCGCCGGAGCTGCCCGAGGTCCTGCGCTTCAACCCGGAGGCGACGGTGCAATGGCTCCCGGACGGCAGCGTCGCGCTCGGGGCCTACAGCGAGTACGACGCCATCGGCCTGCCGGGAGAGGCGTATGCGCTGCTCGTGGAGTTCACCGGGGAGGAGCCGGTGAGCGGGGTGCGGCGCAGGCTGAGGGAGCAGAAGCAGGCGGACCTCGACGAGGAGGTGCTGCTCGTGCTGCACCGGCACCGGGTGCTCGTCTCGAGCTGAGCCGCCGCGCGCGGGGCGTGGCGGCGCGGGGGCGGGGGGGCGCGGGGGCGCGGGGGCGGGGCGCGCGCGTGGGCGGGGCGCGCGTGAGCGTTTCGGGCGCGCCGATGAGCGCCGCGGGCGCGCGCGGCGCGGCGGGCGGGCGCACGGTAGGCGCACGGTCCGGCGCGTCGCCGGGCCCGCTCAACCGAGAGGGATCGCCCATGAACTCGCACCCGAAGCTCGCCGCCGCGCTCCTCGTCTGCTGCTCCGCCGTCCTCCAGGCGTGCGCCGAGGACGTGGCCCCGGCCGCGCCCGCGGCCCCGGCCGCGCCCGAGCGCCGCCGCGTCGGCGGCTTCTCGACCCCGGAGTCCGTGCTCCACGACGAGGAGCGCGACGTGTACCTCGTCTCGAACATCGTCGGCTCGCCGGTCGACAAGGACGACAGCGGGTTCATCTCGCGCGTGTCGCCCGACGGCGAGGTCCTCGACCTGAAGTGGATCGACGGCGCCTCCGAGGGCGTCACCCTGAGCGCCCCCAAGGGCATGGCGATCGCGGGCGGCAAGCTCTACGTGGCCGACATCGACGCGATCCGCGTCTTCGACGCGGGCGACGGCGCGCCGATCGCGAGCATCGAGGTGCCAGGCGCCAGCCTGCTCAACGACATCGCGGCCCTGCCCGACGGGTCGCTCGTCGTCTCGGACACCGGCGTGACCATCGCCGACGGCGCGATCGAGCCGACGGGCACCGACGCGCTCGTCGCGATCGACCCGGGCGGGGAGATCTCGCGGCTCGTGGCCGACCCGGCGCTGCCGCACCCGAACGGCGTGGCGCGCGCGGACGGCGAGATCTGGGTGGCTTACCTCGGCGCCGCGCGGGTCGACGCGCGCGGCGCCTCGGGGGAGCAGCGGCGCGAGCTCTCCCTGCCGGCGGGCTCGCTGGACGGCATCGTGCGCCTCGACGACGGCCGGCTCCTCGTGTCGAGCTGGGACGCGAGCGCCATCTTCGAGGTCGACCCCCGCGGGGACGGGGCGCCGCGCGTCTCCACCCTCGCCGCGGATCTCCCGAGCCCCGCCGACCTGGGCTGGGACCGCGCGAGGGGCCGCCTGCTCGTCCCGCTCTTCAACGACGGCGAGGTCGTCCTGCTCGACATGAAATGAGCCGCTAGCACCAGACGCACCCGCGGTGCCTCTTCACCAGAGGCTTCCATCGTCAACCCGGAAAGCCCGAGAATAGAAGACAAACCACAGAGGCACAGAGGCACAGAGGCACAGAGAAGAAGAGGAGAAATAGTTCTCTTCTTTCTCTCTCCTCTGTGCCCTCTGTGCCTCTGTGGTTCAAATTTTCTCTTCGAAGACTTGGTCCGCACGCTGACGGTATCGTCGTGCGAAGGGGCACAGCCGGAAGAGTGTTCTGATAAAGAAAGATCGTCTGGAAGCGTTTGGTGCCAGTCGAGGGCGCCGCCCTTCCTGACCAGGAGTGATGATGAAGACCCAGCTCACCCGATTGCTCGAGCCCGCCGACCAGGCCCAGGCCTGGGGCGCGCTCCGGGAAGCCATCTCCCGGCTGGAGCGCGCGTCGTCGACCGGCGGCGCCGGCCTCGCCCGATGGATCAACGTCTTCTCCCGCGCGCGCGAGCGGGTGTCGATCCAGCGGCTCTCCCGGCCGCTCGTGGTGCTCATCCTCGACGGCACGAAGCGGCTCTTCCTCGACGGACCGGAGGGCAACACGCGCCTCGTCGCCCGCGAGGGGCAGATCCTGCTCGTGCCGCAGGGCATCCCCCTCGAGCTCGTGAACGAGCCGGATCCGGAGCGCGGCGTCTACCGCTCCTTCTCCGTCGAGCTGCTGAGCGAGGTCGACGAGCGGCTCCAGCGCCGCTACCCCACGCTCTGCGTCCAGCGCGGGCTCGGCGGCTTCGAGGCGGATCGGCCGCACCTCCTGCGCTCCGCGATGCCGTCGATCCAGGCGCTGATCCACCTCGTGAACACGCTCCTCCTGCCGGGCGCGCACGCGCTGCTCATCGAGCACCGGCTGGAGGACGTCATCCTCACCTTGCTCCTGCAGCACCGGGAGCAGCTCGAGGCGGCGCGCGCCGCCTCCTCGACGCTGGCGCTCGATCCGACGCTCGCGGTCCGGACGCTGGTGCGCCGCGATCCGGCGCGCTCCTGGGCGGCCCCGGACGTGGCGCGCGCGCTCGGGGTGAGCGACGCGACGCTGCGGCGCCGGCTCGGCGCGAAGGGCGTCTCGTTCCGGGTCCTCCTGTGGAAGGAGCGGCTCGACCTCGCGAAGACGCTCCTGCGCTCGGGGCGCCACGGGGTGCTCGAGGTGGCGACCGCCTGCGGTTACGACTCGGCGTCGCGCTTCGCCGAGCAGTTCCGGCGGTCCGAGGGGATCAGCCCCTCGGAGTACCGCGCGCGGCACCGGGCGGGCGCGGACGACGGCTGCTTCAGCGACCCGCCCGGGCCGCCGGCCGCCGCCGAGGTGCCGTGATGGATCTGCCCGGAGACCCGACCCCGTAGCTCCTCGAGTCGTCCGCTTCTCGAGCCGCGCGGCGGACCGCCTCTCGAGCCGCGCGGCGGACCGCCAGGTCTCGCCCTGTCACGGGCGCTCGTGATCGCGCGCCAGCGCCCGGAAGCCCTCGTCCACGAGCTCGAGCAGATCGCCCGTCGCCCCGCGGGCGATCCACGCCTCGATCGAGCACTTCATGATGGCGATCGCGCAGCTCGCCAGCACCTGCGGCGCGAGGTCGCGGCGCGGATCCAGGCTCATCCGCGCGGCCAGCGGCTCGCGGATGGCCTCCGCGCAGTGGTCGAGCCGCTCGCCCTGCCGCGCGCGGACCGCCGGCGTCCTCGCGACGAGCTGCTGGACCGCGACGAACCGCGGCTGGTCCCCCTCGTGGAGGCGGCCGAGCGTGTCCCGGATCGCGTTGCGCAGCGCGACGAGCGGCGGCTCGCTCGGAGGGCGCGCGCGGACCGCCTCGCGCGCCACCTCGATGAGCTGGTCCATCCAGGCGATGAGGAGGTCCTCCTTCGACTCGAAGTAGCGGAAGAACGTCCTCCGCGAGATCTCGACCGCCCCGAGCACCTGATCGAGCGTCGTCTGCTCGTAGCCATCCTTCAGGAACAGGTCGATCGCTGCCTCGATGATCTGGGCGCGCGTGCGCTCCTTCTTGCGCTCCCGGAGCCCCGGCGCCTGACCCTCCGTCATGCCGCCACGCTACCACGCGCGGGATCCATGTGCCTCTCCTTGACAAATGCTACTCAGTGGCACATTCTTCACCTGTCGCGGCTCCCCGCCTGTCGCGAGCGATCTCGGGCGAGGGAGCGCGCCGTCTCAGGGTCGGAGTCCATCCAGCGCTGCCTCCCGGGGCGCGGCGGGGGCCTCGGCGCGGTCGTCGCGCGCGGGCCGTCGCGCGCTGGCGCGGCGCCGGAGGCCCGCTCTGCGGCGGATCCAGGTGTTTGCGCGCGCGCCGATCGGCTTGGGCGATCGGCGCGCGCCCACTGTCGTTCTCCCCGGCGCAAGCGCGGGGAGGCGGCCTCAAAGGATCCACGATGAAGACCATGGAACACGACAAGGTCGCGCTCATCACGGGCGCGAGCCACGGTATCGGCCTCGAGCTCACCCGCCGCCTGCTGTCGGAGGGCTTTCAGGTCGTCGCGCTGAACCGCTCGGCGTTCTCCGAAGAAGACCCGCTGATCCGGGGGAGCCTCGAGCGCCGGAGGCTCCGTGTCCACAGGGCGGATCTCTCCGACTTCGAGAGCCTCAGGCGCGCGCTCGGCGCGATCAAGGCGAGCGAGGAGAAGATCGACGTGCTCTTCAACAACGCTGGCGGCAGCGTCCCGGAGCTGACCTTCTCCAGGCAAGGCCGCGAGCTGCACTTCGAGCTCCAGACGGTGGTGCCGTATGTCATCGCGATGGAGCTCAGGGAGCTGCTGCGGAGCGGGGCCTTGAAGACGGTGGTGAACACCTCCTCCAATGCGTTCGACATGACGAAGCGCTTCGACCCCGACGCCCTGGAGCGTCCGGCGTCGTTCAAGCAGCTCTTCGGCCCGTACGCGACCTCCAAGCTCGCGCTCTCCCTCTGGACGCGCGAGGTGGCGCCGCTGCTCGAGGGGGAGGGGATCAAGATCCGGAGCGTGGATCCGGGGGCCAACAACACGCTGAGGAAGGGGAAGCGGTCGGGGCTGCCGCTCTTCGTGAAGGCGCTGATGCGGTTCTTCTTCCCGCCGCCGACCCAGGGCGCTGCGCGGCTGTACGAGGCGGCCTTCGGCGCGAGCCGGGAGCTCTCGGGCGTCTACCTGCGGAAGGACCGCGCGAGGGACCTCCCGTTCCGGGAGCACGGCCCG
The DNA here is from genome assembly GCF_051530195.1 of Sorangium sp. So ce321. Classification (NCBI taxonomy): domain Bacteria; kingdom Pseudomonadati; phylum Myxococcota; order Polyangiales; family Polyangiaceae; genus Sorangium; species Sorangium sp. So ce321. The sequence goes on from NZ_CP150329.1 coordinate 5,660,550, forward strand.
AGGGTGCTCGAGAAGGTGCGATCCATCCACGAGCGGGAGTTCGCCGCGCTCTGACGCCCTCGCTCCGGGTCGTGAAATGTGGTCCCATAACTTCCTTTCGCCGCTCCACAGACGACCAGCTCCTTGATGAGCGGTTCGCCGGCCAGCGCGCCCTCCGGTCTTCATCGCGTACCCGCGCCGTTCCTGCCGGGCCCATTTCCCTGCGGATTCGCGCGAGAACGAGCGTGGAATCTGTAAATTTCGAGCTGCTGGATGCGATGCTTTGCGGGGTGGCGGCGAAGGTATTTGGTGTCGAGGTTGTAAGCAAAGTGAGAGTCAAGCGTCGATTTGTGATTGCCAGTCAATGCGTGGCTGGCTACAAACATGGGACTGTCGCGATCGTCCGGATCTGACAATTCTTGTCATTGTATTGCGTGTTTGTAATACGTCCGGGCTCGTCTGTGGCTCCGGGGAGTGACCCGAGGTTGGCCCTGCTGGCGAGCGTCGAGCGCCGCCGCGCGCAGGTAGCTCGGCACGAGCTTCGACGATGGTTCGAATCGACGCGATAGGGCGCATCGCCTCGTCGCTGGCCTGGAGAAGCTTATGACAATGATCCGAGGAATTGGATGCGGTTCTATTTTTCTGCTGCTGGGAGCGTGCGGGGGCGCAGGTGAGGAGGCATTTCCCGACAATGTGCAGAACGATAGCAACCCGGTTGTCGTGTCGAGCGTCTCGGATGGCACGTATGTGATCAAGTCGGTCCAGAGCGGCAAGTGCCTCGACATCACCGGCGGCAGGGCGCAGGTGCGGTCCTGCAACGGGACGGATACGCAGAGGTTCCGGGTCTCCAGCGTCGGGGGCGACCTCTTCAAGATAGCGAACGTCGGCAGCGGGAAGGTCCTCGAGGTCACGGAGGGGCGCCTCGACGCAGGCGCCCCGCTCGGCCAAGGGGACTACGTCGAGGGAGAGCATCAGCGGTTCACCTTCGTGAACCGGGGCGGCAACGACATCAGCGTCCAGGCGGCGCACACCGGCATGGCCCTGGATATCTACCGGGGAAGCACGGCGGACGGGGCGGCGGTCATCCAGAGGTCATGGCGCGGCGGCGCCAACCAGCGATGGACCTTCGACAAGGTGGACGGCGGTACCACCGACCCGACCCCGCCGACTCCGGGCGGGGACGAGATCCTCGTTCCGGCGTCGGGCGCGTGGCTCGGGCAGTATTACGGTGACGGGAGCATCGCCCAGACGAGCGCCAGGCTCGGGCGGACGCTGAAGCTGCACCTGACGTACTACGATTTCACCCACAACTGGGTGGGCAGCGAGACGAAGGCCGATCTCAACGCAGGCCGCATCCCGTTCGTCAACTGGGAGGTCTTCGATACAGGCCTCGACGAGATCATCGACGGCTCCCACGACGCGATGCTGGCGCAGCGGGCGCGCGACGCGAAGGCGCTTGGCAAGAAGCTCTTCGTGGACTTCGGCGCCGAGATGAACGGCGAATGGTCGCCGTGGGGTGGGGCGCAGAACGGGAGGAGCCCCGACAAGTACATCGCGGCCTACCGGCACGTGCATGACGCGCTCCGGTCCGCGGACAACATCGTGTGGGTCTGGTGCCCGAACGTGACGGATGAGCCAGCTCAGTCGTGGAACCGGGCGATGGGCTACTACCCGGGCGATGACTACGTGGACTGGACGTGCGTCGACGGGTACAACTGGGGCTCCGCCGGCGGCTGGCAGAGCTTTCGCGAGGTGTTCGAGGACATCTACCCGAAGCTCGCGGCGAAGGGCAAGCCGATCATGATCGGCGAGATGGCCTCTGCCCAGTCGGGCGGCAACAAGGCGCAGTGGATCGACGACATCATTCCGACGCTGCGCTCCGACTACCCGCTGATCAAGGGCGTCATCTGGTTCGACGTCAACAAGGAGACGGACTGGCGCATCCGCTCGTCGAGCGAGTCGCTGGCCGCCTTCGTGCGCATGGCCAACGATCCGTACTTCAACCCGTGATGGTGGGCGCCCGGGCGTGCTACGATCCCCCCTCGTGCCGAAGGAAAAGGCCAGGCCGGGCGAGACGCTCATCGCGCGCAACAAGCGCGCGGGCTTCGATTACGACCTCGGCGACCGGTTCGAGGCGGGGATCGTCCTCAAGGGGAGCGAGGTGAAGATGCTCCGCGCCGGCAAGGCCGACCTGACCGACTCGTTCTGCACTGTCGTTCGAGGCGAGGTGTTCTTGCAAGGAGTGAGCATCGCCGCGCTGGCCGACGCCGCCTTCGGCCACCTGCCGAAGGGCGCGCGCAAGCTCCTCCTCCACCGGCGCGAGATCGAGCGCATCGACCTCTCGATCTCCCGGGAGGGGATGACCGCCGTCGCTACCCGGCTCTACTTCAAGAGCGGCCTGGCCAAGGTCGAGATCGCGCTGGCGAGGGGGAAGAAGATCTACGACAAGCGCGAGGCCATCAAGGAGCAAGACGCCGAGCGCGAGAGGCGCGCCGTGGTGGTGCACGGACAGCGACAGTACGGACGCGCGTGACGCAGGGCGCGCGCGGCGGCGCGTACCCCACGCTCGGACGAGATCGACGCGGCGCCACCCGGAGCGCGCGATGAAGTAGGATGGCGCGCGTTGGCCCGCCCGAAGCGCCCGCAACCAGGCCCGCACCCGCTCGAGCTGCCGGGCGACGTCATGCGCGAGATGGTCGAGCTCGCGATGGACCGCATCGTGCAGCACATCGAGAGCCTGCCGGAGCAGCCGATGCACGCCACGCGGGGGGGCAAGCGGCTCGCGCGCTCGCTCCGTGAGCCGCTGCCGGAGCGCGGCGTTCCCTACGAGAAGCTCCTCCGGAGGCTCTTCGGCAAGCTCATCCCGATGAGCCTGAACACCGCGTCGCCCGGCTACATGGGGTATATCCCGGGCGGCGGGCTCTTTCACGCGGCGGTGGCCGACCTGATCGCCGACGCGGTGAACAGGTATGTCGGGGTCTTCCAGGCCGCCCCGCTGCTCGTGCAGACCGAGGCGAACGTGATCGCCTGGTTCTGCGCCATGCTCGGCCTGCCCGAGGGCTCCGGGGGGATCCTCACGACGGGCGGCTCGCTCGCGAACCTCGTCGCGGTGATCACCGCGCGCCGCGATCGCCTCCCGCCGGACTTCCTGCGAGGGACCCTCTATGCCTCGGAGGAAGCGCACCACTCGGTGAAGAAGGCCGCGCTCCTCGCCGGCTTTCCGCCGGAGGCCGTGCGCGAGATCCCGGTGGACGGGCGCTTTCGCATGCGGCCCGACGCGGCGGCGGAGGCGGTGGCGCGCGACAGGGCGCGCGGCCTCTCGCCCTTCCTGCTCGTCGCCTCCGCGGGCACGACGGGCACCGGCGCGGTCGACGATCTGCCCGCCCTCGCCGACCTCGCCGCGGCGGAGCGCCTCTGGCTGCACGTCGACGCGGCCTACGGCGGCTTCTTCGCGCTCACCGAGAGGGGGCGCGCGGCGCTGCGGGGCATAGAGCGCGCCGATTCGGTGACGCTGGACCCGCACAAGAGCCTCTTCTTGCCGTACGGGACGGGCTGCCTCGCGGTGCGCGATCGCGAGGCGCTGCGGCGCGCGCACGCGCTCTCCGCGTCGTACATGCCGCCGATGCAGGCCGAGGACGACCTCGTGGACTTCTGCGAGATCAGCCCCGAGCTGTCGCGCGACGCGCGCGGGCTGCGGGTGTGGCTGCCGCTGAAGATGCACGGGGCCTCCGTCTTCCGCGCCGAGCTCGACGAGAAGCTCACGCTCGCGCGCGGCGCGGCCGACGCGCTCCGGCGGATGGCCCATATCGAGCTGGTGGCGGAGCCCGAGCTGTCGCTCCTCGCGTTCAGGGCGCGCCCGCCCGGCGTCGATGAAGGGCCGCCGCTCGACGCGCTGAATCGGCGCCTCCTGGCGCGGGTGAACGCGAAGCAGCGGGTGCTGCTCACGGGGGTGATGGCCGGGGGGCGGTTCCTGCTGCGGATGTGCATCCTGAGCTTCAGGACGCACGCGGACCGGGTGGACGCGGCGCTCGCCGACGTCGCGTCGAGCCTCGCGGAGGTGCTGGAAGAGCGCCGGGTCAGTTCGTTCCCGTGTACGTGAACTCCAGGATCGCTCCCGGGTTGCTCAGGGCCGTCGTGCTCCCGCCTGTCGGTCCGCTCGTGTTTCCCGAGCTGTCGGTGATCACATAGATTGTCCGGCCGTCCGGGCTCAGCGCGAGGTCCCGGTAGCGGTTGGTGGTCTGGACGTGGACGACGGCCTCGCCGGCCACGGGCTCCCCGGCCGCGTCCAGCTTCACCCGGTACACCGCGCCCTTCTTGAGCGTGGTCATCAGCAGCGAGTCCTCCCACCCGGGGATGCCGGGCTCAGCGGCGTAATGGTGGAGCGACGAGGGCGCGATCGTCGGCCAGCAGATGTAATCGTTGCCAGCGCAAGCCGGATCGTGGAAGTTGTAGTCGTTCTCGACGGTGTAGAAGGTGAGGAGCGGCTCCGTGAAGTCGGGGTGGCTCCAGGCGCTCTCCTGCTGCTGGGGGACCGAGGAGGGGGGCGTGTCGTTGGTCCAGGGGAGCGACGCGCAGCTGCTCGAGGCCGACCAGTTGTTGTACGTGTAAGCCTTATCGTCCTGATAGCCGGCGACGTGCGGCCAGCCATAGTTCTTGCCGGGCTGGATGAGGTTCAGCTCGTCGTCGCTCTTCGGCCCGTGCTCGTTCGCATAGAGCGCGCTGCCGCGGAACGTGAGGCCCTGCGCGTTGCGATGGCCGTACGAGTAGACATGGCTGCGGGTGCCGGCGATCTGCGGGTTGTCGTCCGGGATCGAGCCGTCGAGGTTCAAGCGCAGGACCTTGCCGGTGTACTTCGACCAGTCCTGCGCCGCGACCTCGGTCGCCGTCGGCAGGTCCTGCGAGCCGACCGGGTAGCACTTCCTGTTGAACTGGTTGTTCCCCTGATCCCCGACTGTGTAATAGAGCTTCAGATCGGGGCCGATCAGGAGCCGGGCGGAGTTGTGATCGTCGCTCCCGGGCAGGCCCGTGATGAGGTCGACAGGGCTCCCCAGCGTCCCGGCCGTCGGGTTGTACGTGTAGCGGCGGATCTTCGTCTTGCGGTTCACCGCTGAGCCTGGATCGGCGTCATAGGTGTAGGACACGTACACGTGATCGTTGCCCGTGCCCTGGAGCAGACCCGGGTGCAGGGCGAGGCCCAGCACCCCGTCCTGCCCCCCCGACTGATACGCTTCCGTGATCGTGACCGCGGTCGTCCTCTGGCCGTCCGACGGTCTCACACGCACGACCCGCTTCCCCACGCGCTCGGTCAACCAAAGAAAGCCGTCTGGCCCCCAGACGATCCGCATCGGAAACGACAGCCCTCGCACGATCTCGCGCGAAGCAAAGGTGGCTTCCTCTTCAGCGGATTCAGCGAGCCCCGCACCCTCGGCGGTGGGCTCGCCGGCGGCGAAGGCATGGTCGTGAGCTCCGGCCAGACCGTCCAGAGGCCCCTCGGGGCCGCACCCGACGAGACTCCACGAAGCCATGGAGAGCAAACCGAACTGAGCCAGGAAAACAGCCGAGTGATGTGAGGCAAATGTGGACATACGACTACCTCGCTGGTTATTTCAGATGACGGAGCTGAACAGGTCCCACCGTTCCAGGGCCCGGTGGACGTGCTGAGCGAGCTTCCGGCGTGATACCGCGGATCGCAGGGCGGCCGTTGACTCGTGCCCTGGTAAGGCAGTGGTCTTTACTAAAAGCAGCGATTGTCAAGCCGAAGTTGCATTGCAGTGTGAAGGGCCCGGCGCGCACACGAGCAGGTCAGGTAATTGACCAATGGCAGGTCAGGTGATCCAGGTAGGCGGCAGAGCGCGCCGTGACCGCCGGCCGCGCTGCGAAATCGCTGCGCGCCGCGGCCTCCGCCCTCCGCATGAGGCCGCCACGTGGGCGCCGGCGCCCTCGCGCTTGGTCGAGGAACCGCGCGCGGCGTCCTGCTGCGATGGCGGACATGACGGTTACCTGGTGGATGTCGGCAGGCGGAGACCGCTCCGACAAAACCGGATCCGATCACGATCGCTCGATGTTGTGCCCTGGATCGCGCCGCCACCCAGGATGGATCCTGGGGACCGCGGCGCCCTGCCGCCATCGGGCGATGCCGCGATCCAGGCATGGCGCTCGCCGGGGCGAAGCACGAGAGTCGGGAGCAAGACAAATAGCCGGCCTCCTCGCGAAGCGACGCGGCGATGACCGCGCGATGGCTCGACGCGGCCTCCGGCAGAGGCTACCGCGCGCCCAGGAGCGCGCGCTTCGGGCTCGCCACGCCGGCCTCGCCGTCCCGGCGCAGGCAGCCGTCCCGGTCGGCGCGGGCCGTGGGCCTCGGCGGTATGCAAGAGCTTCATCCGTGCGCTCCACGGGCATCCAATAGCCTGCCCGCACCAACGACGATTTGCTCGCGCCGGAGGGCCGAAGAGGAGCTCTTCCTCGAAGAGGTGCAGGGAGAACACCACGACGTGGAGGCCGAGGAGGCTCCAGGCGCCGCGCGCCTCGACGCCGTCACGGCGCGGGGTAGATATCGCAGATCAAATGGGGCGCGTCGTGCCCGTAGACGACGCGCAGATTCGGGTGGGTGCGGACGAGCTCGCGCAGGCGATCCAGGCTTCGCTGTCCCGCCGCTTCGTCGCGCTCCGAGGGACCGCGCGGGCCGATGCCGTGCTCGAAGGCCCAGGCGTAATGCGACGCATCGCCGACGAGCAGTACCGGGCCGGACTCGGCGTTGACCACGAACGAGATGTGACCGCGCGAGTGGCCGGGCGTCGGGAGAGCCCAGAGCGCGCCGTCGCCCCACACGTCGATGGCCACGTCGAACGGCGGCATGGGGACGCCGCGCGCGAACGGGAGCTCCGACAGCGTCGCTCCCTCGGCAAAGTGCCCGTAGCCCAGGCGCCCCGCGAGATCGTCGGCCTCGTGCGCGCCGGTCACGATCTCCACGTCGCGCGGCAGCTCGACGAGGCCGGCGGTGTGATCGCCATGAACGTGCGTGAGGTAGACCTGACGCGGGCGCGAGCCGAGGCGCGCGAGCTGAGCACCGATCGAGCGCCCCGCCGGGAGCGTGAACCGCGTGCCCATCGCCCGGTGCAGCCAGCTCGCTGGCGGGCGGATGTTGCCGAACGGATCCCGCTCGAACGCGGCGGAGAGACCGGCGTCGATCAGCGCGTCGCCGCGCGCGGGGTGGCGGATGAGATGTGCGTAGATCGGCAGCGGATCGTGCTCGCGGGCTCGATCGAAGTCGACGTGGTCGCCACGGAGCAGCATCGAGCGCGCGCCGCTGACCTCGCCCGTCTCCAGGGTGCACAGTCGCACCCGCTGGCCGCGCGCGAACACGTCCTCCCACGAGGAGGTGCGCTGCGGGGGCAGGGCGAGCTCCACCCGCGGGAGCTTCGAGGGGCTGCCAAGGCCGGCCCAGATCACGAACGCCGCCCCGAGCGCGACGACCGCGCCGAGCCCGACGCCGAGCCGGCGAAGCCACGCGCGGGTGGCCGTGGAGGTCCAGCGATGCAGGGGGGGCGGCCCGGGCGGCGTCAGTGAAGGAGCTTCGTCGAGAGGAACATCACGCATGCCTCGGTTCTACGGCGCGGGATCGCATACGAACAATGCATAGGGGTGATGCCTGATATGTCAAAAATGATATGAGCCGGCGATGCGGATCGAGGACGTCGACTTCAACGGGCTGCGCGCGCTTTACCACCTGCTCGAGACGCGGAGCGTGACTCAGGCGGCGCGGCGCCTCGGCACGACGCAGCCGAACATGAGCCGCTCGCTGGCGCGGCTCCGCGAGGTCTTCGGCGATCCCTTGTTCGTGTCCACCGGTCGTGCCCTCGAGCCGACGCCCATGGCGCTCGCGCTCCAGCCCGACGTGGAGCGCGCGCTGTCGGCGTTGCGCGCGGTGTTCGATCCCATGGTCCGCCAGAAGCGCGAGGACGAGCCGCTCGCGCTGCGCGTGGCGACGTCCGATTATGGCACCTTGGTCGTGCTGAGGCCGTGGCTCGTGCAGCAGCTCGAGGCGCGACCGATGACGACGCTGCGCATCGTGCAGTCCTCGCTGGAGGCTATCGGCGCTCTCGAGCGCGGGGAGGTCGATCTGGCGCTCGTTCCGCGGGTGGAGCTCGACGGGCTGGAGCAGTTCGTGTTTCGCCCCATCGTCGACGACGAGTACGTGATCGTGACGCGACGTGGGCACCCGCTCGCGCGCGGGCGCGCGACGATCGAGCGGTATCTGGCGTGCGGGCACGTGGTCGTGGGCAACTCGGTGCCGGGGTTCTCGTCGGTGCAGCGGGCGCTCGTGCGGCTTGATCGAGCGCGGGACGTGCGGGCGCGCGTGCCGTCGCTGCTGCTCGCCCTCTCGTTGGCGGCGGACACCGATCTCGTTGCTACCCTGCCTGCGCGCATTGTCCGCGCCTCGGGGCTCCCGCTCACGACCCGACCGATCCCGTTCGAGGTCGAGCCGTTCACGCTCCACGCCGTATTTCACCCGCGCATGACGACCGACCCGCGCCATCGTCGCATCCGGGAGAGCCTGTTCTCCAGGCCCGCCGCGAGAGGCCGCTCCAGAATCTCGAGGCGGCCCAGCGGCTGACGCAGGAGGTACTCGCGAGGACGGGAGGGCGAGGCGCGAGGGCGGGGCCGCACGGCGCCCACGATACGACGGGCGGAGGCGCTTGCGGCAAGCTTGCCGGCGCTCCTCGGCCTGGGCCACGGACCATGACGGTTCGCCGCCGCAGCTCGTCCTCGAGTGACGAGCTGCTAGTCGGCGCCGAACCGCAGGACGATCTTGCCGACGTGCCGCCGCTCGCGCATCCGCGCCACGGCGGCGCGCACCTCGGTCCACGGCATCACCTGATCGACCGGCGGTCTGAGGCTCCCCGACGCGAGCGCCCGCACGAGGCCCTCCAGATCTTCGCAGCTGCCGGCGGACGCCGCGCGCAGGGTGACGACCCGCCGCATGGCGAGCGTCAGGTCGAACGAGGCCTCGCGGGTGTCCAGGAACCCGACGAGGTGCACGGTGCCCCCGGTGCGGCACGCGGCGATCGAGCGGTCGAGCCCGCGGCCGCCGGCGACGTCGATCACGCGATCGGCGCCGCGGCCGCCGGTGAGCTCGAGGACGCGCTGGTCCCAGGCCGGGTGCTCGTCGAGCGCGATCACCTCGTCGGCGCCGAGGTCGCGCGCGCGGCCGACCTTCTCGCGCGTGCGCGTCGTGGCGATCACCCGCGCGCCGGCCTGCTTCGCGAGCAGGATGGCGAAGGAGGCGACGCCGCCGGTCCCCTGGACGGCGACCGACTGCCCCGGCGCGAGGCGCTCTTCGACGAACAGCGCGCGGTAGGCGGTGACGCCGGCGATGGGGAGGGTCGCCGCCTCCTCGTCGCTCAGGCCCGCGGGCACCCGGACGGCAGCGTCGGCGCGGGCGCGCACGAGCTCGGCGAGCACGCCGTCGTCCGGCCCGCCGAGCCGGCGGGCGACGCGCTCGTCGGTAGGGCCCCCCGCGACCCAGCCGGTCACGTAGGAGAGGACCACGCGGTCGCCGGGGGCGACCCGCGCGACGCCCGCGCCGGCGGCCACGACCTCGCCGGCGCCGTCGGAGAGGGGGATGAAGGGGCGCCGGAAGGGCGCGTAGGTGCCGTCGATCAGGAGGAGATCGCGGTTGTTGAGGGAGGCGGCGCGCATGCGCACGACGACCTCCCCGGGCCCGGGCACCGGGTCCGGGAGCTCGACCAGGGTGAGCGCCTCGGGGCCGTGCCCATCGATCAGGTGAATCGCTCTCATGCGCCGGAGCATGGGCCCGGGAGGGGGCTGCGTCATCGCACGTTCCTGCAGCACGAACGTGCGATGATGCACGGATGCCGAGCTGGGACGACGTGCGCACCCTCCTGTTCGTGGCGCGCGGGGGCAGCCACGCGGCCGCGGCGCGCTCGATGCGCGTCGCGGCGACGACGATCGGGCGCCGCGTCGCGGCGCTGGAGCAGGAGCTCGGCGCGCGGCTCGTGCGCGGGCGCCGCGGCGCGCTCGCGCTCACCGAGGCGGGCAAGGCGCTCGTCGCGCGCGCCGAGCGCGCGGAGGCGGAGCTCGTCGCGGCCGAGCGCGAGGTGCGCGGCGTCGACGCGCAGCTCGAGGGGTCGGTCCGCCTGAGCGCGCCGGACGGGCTCGCCACGTACGTGCTCGTCCCGCGCCTCGGCGCGCTGCGCGCGGCCCACCCGGGGCTGCGGCTGGTGCTGGCCAGCGACAACCGCGTCGTCGACCTCGCGCGCCGCGAGGCGGACGTCGCGTTCCGCGTGGCGCGGCCCAGGGAGGGCTCGCTCGTGGCGCGCAGGCTGGGCGCGATGCCCTACGGGATCTTCGCTTCGGAGGCGTACCTCGAGCGCGCGGGCCGGCCGCGCGGGAGCGCAGATCTCGCGGCGCACACCTGGGTCGGCTTCGAGGCGTCGCTCGCGGGCACGCCGGAGATGCGCTGGCTCCTGCGCCGGGTGCCGGCCGAGCGCTTCGCCGTCACGACCACCGGCACCACGGCGCTGGTCGCCTCGTGCGCCGCGGGGCTCGGCCTCGCGCTGATGCCGATCGCGTTCCAGGGCTTCGAGCCGCGCGTCGTGCGCGTGCTCCCGCGCCTGGCGCTGCCCGCGCGCGACGTGTGGGGCGTCTGCCACGCGGACATGCGCGGCAACGCGCGCGTGAAGGCGGTGCTCGCGTGGGGCGCCGAGGCGCTCCGGGGGTGATGGGGTGGGGTCACAGCTGCCCGCCGGTGAACCGGTGATAGCCTCGGCGCCCCGCCCATGCGCCGCGCCGCCCTGCTGCCGCTCCTGCTCTCCCTCAGCCACTGCGCCGCGGGCGCGAGCCCGCCCGCCGCGCCGAGGGCGGCGTCGCCGCGGCCGGCCCTCGCTCCCGCGGCACCCGCCGCGCCGCCGGCCGCCCCGCCAGCCGCGCTGACGGACGCGCCCCTCCTCGTCGCGGAGGAGCCGCCGTCGTGGAGCGACGACCCCGGGCGCAAGGCGAAGCTCCAGGCCGTCATCCCGCAGATCGAGGCCCACCTCGCCGCCGAGCTCGCGCGGCAGAAGGTGCCGGGGCTCTCGTTCGGCGTCGTCATCGGCGGCGAGCTCGCGTATTCCCGGGGATTCGGCGCCAGCGACCCGGCGACAGGGGCGGTCCCGGACGCCGATACGGTCTACCGCGTCGGCTCGATCACGAAGACGCTCACCGCCACGGCGATCCTGCGGCTGCGGGACGAGGGCAAGCTCTCGCTCGACGACCCCGCGGCGCGCTACCTCCCGGAGCTCGCGAAGGTGGTCTATCCGACCGCCGACTCGCCGCGGATCACGATCCGCCACCTGCTCACCCACTCCTCGGGGCTGCCGCGGCTCGGGAGATTCCATTACACGGACGCGACACGCGAGGTCACCGCCGCCGAGGTCCGCGCGGCGGTGCCGGGCACGGTGCTCGAGTACGTTCCCGGGACGAAGGACGTCTATTCGAACTTCGGGTTCTCGCTCCTCGGGCTCGTCGTCGAGCGCGCCTCCGGGCGCCGCTACCGCGATTACGTGAGCGAGACGATCCTCGCGCCGCTCGGCATGTCGTCCTCGGTATGGGACGACAGCGCCGTCCCGCCTGGCCGCATGGCGACAGGCCACGTCAAGAAGGACGGCAAGCTGAAGCCGGAGTCCCACTGGCGGCTCGGCGCGTCGGAGGCGGCCGGCGGGCTCTACTCCTCGGTGCGCGACATGGCACGTTATGCCTCGTTCCAGCTCTCGGCCTACCCGCCGCGCAGCGGCGAGGAGACAGGCCCCCTCCGGCGGAGCTCGATCCGGGAGGCCCACACGGCGGCGCGGCCGGCGCGCCTCTCGGTCGAGCCGGCGAGCGACGAAGGGCGCCATGCGGTCGACGCGCGGGCGAGCGCGATCGGGCTCGCCTGGCAAGTCCACGAGAGCTGCGAGGACGAGGAGGTCGTCCGGCACAGCGGGGCTGCAGACGGATACTCCGCGTGGGTGGAGCTCTATCCGCGGGCCGGCGTGGGGCTCGTGCTGCTGGCGAGCTACAGCGAGACCGACAGGGAGGCGCTGCTCGGCAAGGTGCGCGCGGCGCTCCGGCAGGCCGGCGTCACCGCGCCCCGGAGGGAGCGGCCGAGCCCTCGCCTGGAGTCGGCCTTCCAGGCGTCCGTCGCCCTCTACGAGCGCTTCGATCCGGCGCGCTACGAGGAGCTCTTCGCCAGGAGCTTCCTCGATCGGGTGTCGCCAGCCGCCTTCGAGGAGATCGTCCAGCGCCTGCGGAAGGACCACGGCGCCTGCAAGCCCGGCGCGGCGCTCTCCTCGAAGGGGCCGCGCGCGGCGAATTTCGCGATGGCCTGCGAGCGGGGGCGCATGGTGGCGAAGCTCACCCTCGACACCGAGACTTCCAGGATCAACACGCTTCGCTTCAGCGCCGTCGCGCCCCCCACCGAGGCGATGAAGCGCGCGGCGGAGCAGGTGGTGGCGCTCGCGACTGGCCAGCGGCGGACGCCGCTCCAGCAGGTGTTCTCGCGGGCCGCCGACGCGGGCGCCGTCCAGCAAGAGCTCCAGGACCTGCGAGAGCGACACGGGCGTTGCAGGCTCGGCGGCTCGGTCGACGCGGATGGAGAGCAGGAGCACGCCTTCCGGCTCGCGTGCGAGCGCGGCGGGAACATGGTGATGAGGCTCGAGCTGGACTCTGGCGAGCCCGGCCGTGTCCGCGAGCTCGAGCTCGAGACGGCGCCGCAGGCGGGCAGGTGCCCGCGGAAGCCCTGAGGAGGGGAGCCGCGCGCGGGCGATCGTCCTGCCGGTCTGCAGCGGCTTGCTCGGCGGGAGACAGAGAAAGAGAGAGTACACGGGGAGGCGGGGAGGCGAGAGAAGAAAGAGTCGAGGCGAGAGATGGGGACCATCGTTCGCGGTCGCTCGGGGCCGGCTGCCTCCATGTCGCTCATTCGCAGGGCGGGTGCCGGGGACGTCGATTCCGTGCAACTGGGTCTGGTCCCGCGTCGACATACGGGTATGAACACAGAGCTGGCGATAGGGAGATTGTGGGATCTGTCCGAGCGAGTCCCCGGAGCGTGCATCGAGGTGCATCGCCACCTCGGTCCCGGGCTTCTGGAGTCCGCCTACGAACAATGCTTGTGCCATGAACTGTCGCTTACCGGTTTGAGCTTCGCCAGACAACGGCCGCTGCCGGTGACTTACAAGGGAGTCATGCTCGACTGCGGGTATCTCCGGCACCGCCAGCCGCCCCGCATCGACGCAACCCGAAACAGCCGGCGCTGCGACTGCTGGTTCGAACGACTGATCCCGGCTCTCGCCTCCCCGCCTCCCCGCCTCCCTGTGAATCTCTCCCTCTCCACCTTCCTATCCGCCCAACGTCTCGATCCCCCTCGGCACCTCGGCGGAACCAAGGACTCCCGCCCAGGGCCGCTCGCGAGCGCCCCGCGTCAGCGCTCGCCGATCGTGCCCAGGACGCCGAAGTGATCCGACAGGGTCGTCCGGACCGGACGACCCTCGGCGCTGATCGTGACCGGCGCGTCGAGGATGCGGCCCACGCGCAGGCGCGCGTCGAGGCCGCGCAGGAGCACGTGGTCGAGCCGCCAGCCCGAGTCCCCCACGTCGCCCGTGCCGAGCCCGTCGTGCGAGAAGGTCCCGCGGCGGTCGGGCACGTCCGCGTCGCGGAAGCCGGCGCCCTCCAGCCGCCGGAACAGCGATGAGCCGGGCGTGGTGTTGAGGTCGCCGAGGAGCAGCGCCGGGGAGCCGCCGGCCTTCTCGTCGACCCAGGCGAGCAGGCGCTCGACCTGGGGCGGCTGCTCCGCGCCGCCCGGCGACAGGTGCGCCGCGAAGACGTGGAGATCGCCGAGCCCTGGCGCCGCGACGCGCGCGTACAGGGCGCCGCGGGCGTTCAGTGTCGACTCGAACACGAGGATGTCGCGATCCTCGAGCGGCGTGCGCGCGAGGAGCCCCGTGCCGAAGGAGCCGCCGTAGGCGATGAGCCCGCCATAGCGCGACGACCGGCCCGCCGGCGACGCCTGCGACGCGGTGGGCTCCCCGACGCACCGGTCGACGATCTCGTGGATCGTGCCGACAGGGTGGCTCGCGATGCAGTTGAGGCACGGGGTGGGGAGGGCGAGCGCGGTGCTCGCGCAGTTCTGGACGACACAGCGCGCGAGCGCTTCGTCCGTGAGCCCGTCGCATTTCGCCTCAGCGCACGCGACGAGCGGCCTCACCTGCGAGGCGCTGCACGCCCCGTGCGCCGCCGCGTGCGCGGGCTCCGGCCGGAGCGCGTACGGCAGCCGCGACTCCAGCGCTCGGCGCAGCAGATCCCAGTGGGCGTCGAGCCAGAACTCCTGCACGAACAGGAGATCCACGTCCACCCCGGCGAGCGCCTCGATGACCCGCGGCACCCGCTCCGTCGCGTACGGCAGCACCCCCACGGCGAGCCCGGCGTTGAACGTGGCGACCTGGAACGGCATCGCGGACAGCGATGCACGCCGTATGCCCGACAGCGCCGCTGTGGTCGTCGCGGCCACCTTCTCGGCTCGTTTCCAGCGCTTCGCGGCAAGAAGCGCAGTCAGCAGCGGGAGATTCGTCCATCAGCTCGCGCGAGCCGACTCCGGTCCAGGATCGGCGAGATACGGCGCCCGGGGAGCTGCTGGCGTGCGCGCTGCCCTCGCGCTCCCTCGCCGCCTGTCGCCGCGCGTCAGCCCGCTGTCTCGGTGCGCCCGTCGGGGTAGCGCGCGAAGCGGCCCTCCGCGCGAGCGTGGACGGGGTCGTCGCTCGGCCACGGCCACCCGCCGAAGCCGGTCCGCCGGTAGTCGAGGAAGGCCTGCTGGACCTCCGCCATCGAGGTCATGACGAACGGGCCGTGCTGCGCGACGGGCTCGCCGATGGGCCGGCCCTGGAGGAGCAGGATCTCGGCCTCGTCAGCGCCGTTCTCGAGGAGCGCCGCGGCGCCGTCGCGCAGCGTGATCCGCTGGCCCGCGGGCACGCGGCGGGCGCCGACGCGCAGCTCGCTGCCGCGGAAGAAGTAGAGCGCGCGGTTCGTGCCGGGCGAGGCGGCCGGCAGCGCGAACCGCGCGCCGGGCGCCATCTTGAGCGTCCAGATCGCGACGTCGGCGTCCGCGCGCGCCGCCCACGACCGCGGCGGCGGCGCCGGCGGGCGGAGCTCGCCGAAGCGGCCGGCCACGACCGTGATCTCGGTCGACCGGCCCGCGGCGTCGCGCACGAGCTGCCGCGGGATCGTGTCGCCCCACATCATCACGAAGCGCGGGTCGGCGAGCTTGTCCGCGCGCGGGAGGTTGAGCCAGATCTGGAAGAGCTCGAGCGGGTTGGGCGCGTCGCGCTCCACCAGCGGGAACATCTCCGCGTGGACGATGCCGCTCCCCGCCGTGAGCCACTGGACGTCGCCGCGGCCGTAGCGCGCGGCCGCGCCGAGGGAGTCCGCGTGATCGATGAGCCCGCGCCGCACCACGGTCACCGTCTCGAAGCCGCGGTGCGGGTGCTGCGGGAAGCCGGGGACCACGTCGCCGTGGTACATGCGCCACCCGTCCTTGCCCGCGAAATCGCGCCCGATGGCGCGGCCGGCGAGCGAGGCGGCCGGCCCCATACGCTCGTTGCCGGCCGGGTACGCGTCGTCGTGGTGGACGCAGAAGAGGAACGGGTCGAGCGTCTCCCACGGGGACCCGAGCGGCGCGACGTCGCGGACGACGTCCTGCGCGGCGAGCGCCGCTTCCTCGGTGCTGGTGGGCGAGGGCTCGGTGCGGGCGCACGCGGCGACGACGGGCGCGGCGGGCGCGACGGCCAGAATTCCGAGGGCGGTGCGGCGATCCATGGCAGGCATCGTAAGGTGTGGTTGCGAGATGGACAACGGCGCCGCCGCGCAACGTGGTGTTGCGCCGAAAGCAACCATCGAGGCACAGCGGTCGATGGTAGAGTCGGCGATCGTGCCCAGCCAGCGATCCGAACGCAGCATCATCTTCCTTGTCGCCGCGGTCCAGTTCATCAACATCCTCGACTTCGTGATGGTGATGCCGCTCGGGCCCGACTTCGCCGTCGCCCTCGGCATCTCGATATCCCAGATCGGCCTCATCGGCGGCAGCTACACGGCGGCGGCCGCGGTCTCGGGCCTCGCGGGCGCGTTCTTCCTCGACCGGTTCGACCGGCGCAGCGCGCTCGCGGTGTCGATGCTCGGGCTCGTCGTCGGCACCGCGGCCGGCGGCCTCGCGACGGGCCTGCCGAGCCTCATGGCGGCGCGCGTGCTCGCCGGGGCGTTCGGCGGGCCCGCGACGTCCGTCTCGTTCTCCATCGTCGCCGACGTCATCCCGCCCGAGCGGCGCGGCAAGGCGATGGGCGTCGTGATGGGCGCCTTCTCGGTCGCCTCGGTGCTCGGCATCCCCGCCGGGCTGGAGCTCGCCCGGCGCGGCGGCTTTCCGCTGCCGTTCTTCGCCGTCGCGGCGCTCGGCCTGCTCGTCGCCGGGCTCGCGATCTTCCTCCTGCCCTCGATGCGAGGCCACCTCGCCGGCGAGCGGCCGTCGGGCGGCGCGCTGCGCGAGCTCCGCGCCCTCATCGGCCGGCCGATCGTGATGCTCTCGTTCGCGACGACCGCGATCGTGACCGTGGCGTCGTTCCTGGTGATCCCCAACATCTCCGCGTACGTGCAGTACAACCTCGGGTACCCGCGCGAGCGGCTCGGGCTGCTCTACTTCGTCGGGGGCCTCGTCAGCTTCGCGGCGATGCGCGCCGTGGGCCCGCTCGTCGATCGGTTCGGCTCGTTCCAGACGGGCACGGTGGGGGCGGCGGTGCTCGCGGCCGTCCTCTACGCGGGGTTCTTCTCGTACGTGCCGGGGCTGCCCGTGCTCTGGATCTTCATCGTGTTCATGCTCGGCATGACGTTCCGCAACGTCTCGTACAACACGCTCACATCGAAGGTGCCGCGCCCCGCCGAGCGCGCGCGCTTCACCTCGATCCAGTCGGCCGTGCAGCACATGGCGGCCGCGCTCGCCTCGTTCGCGTCGGCGCGGATGCTCCACGAGCTCCCGGACCGGCGCCTCGACGGCATGCCGACGGTGGCCGCGCTGTCGATCGCCTTCACGCTCCTCTTCCCGGTCCTGTTCCTCGGGATCGAGCGCCGCGTCGCCGTCGCCGCTGCCGCCGCCGCCCAGCGATCCTAGCCCTGCCGGCGCGCGTTCGCATACAAAGTAATTTGTCTTTCCTTATTGCCACGCATTCCAGAAACGAGGTACACCCGATCTCGTGCGCGCGATGTGCCCCCGACGTGACCCCCGACGCGATCGCCGGGCAGGCCCCTGGAGCGAGCCGCCGGGAGAGGCTGACGGGGCCGCGCAACGCCTGTCCAGAGCGCCATGAGCCAGCGTCCCGGGGTGTCGCCGGACGATCTTCGCGAGAGCGAGATCCGCGGCCTCGTCGGTGAGCTCCGCAGGGTCCTCGCGGACGCGCGCGAGGGCGCGCTCGACGTCCGGTGGGACGAGGCGCTTCCGGAGGGACACCCGCTCTCGGGGCTCCAGCAGGACATCAACGCGCTCATCGAGGCGCTCGCGGTGGAGCGGCGGCGGAGCCTAGATTACGTGGAGAGGGTCGAGGACCAGCGCGCCACCATCGAGCTCCAGCGCGCGGCGCTGCGCGAGCTGTCGACGCCGGTCATCGAGGTCTGGAGCGGCGTGCTCTGTTTCCCGGTGGTCGGCGTCATGGACAGCGATCGCAGCGCCCAGCTGATGAGCGAGCTGCTCGAGGCGGTGGCCGAGCGATCGGCGGACCACGTGATCATCGACGTCACCGGGATCCACGCGATGGACGGCCAGGCGCTCGGCTATCTGGTCGCCGCGGCGAGCGCCGTCCGGCTCCTCGGCGCCGAGTGCGTGGTCACCGGGATCAAGCCGCTCGTCGCCGATGCGCTGCTGGAGATGGACTTCGACCCGAGCCTGCTGAACACGCGGAGGAACCTGCGCGAGGCCCTCCGCCACATCATCGCGTCGAAGCGCGTGGCCTGAGCGCGCGGCGCGCGCGGCCGTCAGGAAGCAGGGTTCGCCTGCGAGAAGCGATAAGCCCCCACGGTGGCGGCGAGGGACGAGAGGACGAGGAGCGCGAGCGCCAGGCCGACGTTGTTGAGCGACTCGCCGAGGCCGACGATCCAGAGCCAGCGCGAGTCGGGCGGCACCGCGCCGATGAACGTGAGCGACTTGATGGTGCCGCTGACGAAGCCGAGACCGCCGGATACAAGCGTCAGGATCCCGAGGCTTATCTGGAGCGGCACGAACCGCCGCTCGGGTGAGATGGCGTAACGGACGGACGCAGCGAGGAGCAAGAGCCCGAAGACGAGCGTCGGATACATGCCCCAGCCGCCCATGTGAAAAGCTTCAGCCATGACGAGTACCTCCTTGAACTGGGCTCTTGACAGGCGCGCGAGGCGAATGTTCCGGGGCAGGGGAGCGAACTCCATGCTGCTGACATCGCTGTAACCCTACCGTGAGGCGAGAGGCGCGCAGCTTGCATGTGCGAGGGGTTCAGGGTTAGTCTTGGTCTCATGAGCGGCTCTCCGCGATCGCCGTTGACGACTCAGACGTTCGACCTGCGGGCGTCCCTGGACAGCCGAGGGATCAGCTCATACCTGCTCGTCATCGGCGCTTCTTCGTCGTACCGGCGGGCCCTCCCCGACGACGGCGAGCTCATCGTGGGGCGCAGCGACGACGCCGACGTGAGGCTCGACACCGCCGCGGTCTCCCGGCGGCACGCCAAGATCGTCGTCTCCGGGGGCGAGATCCGGATCACGGATCTCGGCAGCCACAACGGGACGGTCGTCAACGGCGAGCGCATCGAAGGCTCGCGCACGCTCGGCTCCGGCGATGTCGTCGCCATCGGCGATACGACGCTGATGCTCCGGCGCGAGCCGCTGTCGAGGGGCAGCGCGCTGATCGACATGGGCCAGCTGCGCCGGCGCGTCGAGGAGGAGATCGAGCGCGCGGCCGACTCGGCGCGGCCTTTCGGCCTGGCGGTGGTGTCCGTCGGCGCCGTGCAGATGCGCACGACCCTCGCGCAGCGGGCGCTCTCGGTGCTCCGGCTCATGGACATCGTCGCCTGGGACGGCGGCTCGCACCTGGCCATCGGGTTCCCCGAGCTCGGCGGAGAGGCGGCGCGCGCCGCGGTGCTCCAGCTGCTCGAGGCGATCGCGCCGCTGGCCCCCGAGGCGCGCGCCGGCCTGGCCTCCTACCCGTTCGACGGCGGCGACACCGAGACGCTCCTCGCGGGCGCGCGGACCGCCGCGTCGATCGCCGCTCCCGGGTCGATCGCCTCCGCCTCGGAGACCGCCGTCCAGTACGTCATCGGCGAGCGCACCATCGTGGTCGCCGACGCGGCCATGATCCGGCTCTTCGAGCTGATCCGGCGCCTCGCGGCGAGCGATCTGCCCGTCCTCGTCCTCGGCGAGACGGGGGCCGGCAAGGAGAACGCCGCCACCGCCGTGCACCACTGGTCGGCGCGGGCCCAGAAGCCGCTGATCACGCTCAACTGCGCGGCGCTCCCCGAGACGCTCGTGGAGAGCGAGCTCTTCGGCTACGAGAAGGGCGCTTTCTCGGAGGCGCGGGCGTCGAAGCCCGGCCTGCTGGAGCGGGCGCACGGCGGCACCGTCTTCCTCGACGAGATCGGCGAGCTGCCCCTCGGCGTGCAGGCCAAGCTGCTCCGCGCGCTCGAGGCGAAGCGGATCACGCGCCTCGGCGACGTGCGCGATCGCGAGGTGGACATCCGCATCGTCGCCGCCACGAACCGCGATCTCGAGGCCGAGGTCCTCGCCGGCCGCTTCCGTCAGGACCTGCTCTTCCGCCTGAGCGCCGCGGTGGTCGAGCTGCCCCCGCTCCGGCACAGGCGGCGTGAGCTGCCGATCCTGGCCCGGCTGTTCCTCGCCGAGGCGTGCGCCCGGACCGGTCGGGCCGCGCTCGATCTCTCGGAGGCGGCGCTCGCCGCGCTCTTCGCGCACCCGTTCCCCGGCAACGTGCGCGAGCTCAAGAACGCCATGGAGTACGCCGCGGCGACGACGGACGGCCCCGTGATCGAGCCGTGGAGCCTGCCCGAGCGCATCGCCGGGCTCGACGTCCCGCCGCGGCCGGCCGCGGACACCTCGGCGCTGCCCGCCTCGGAGCCCGCCCGCTTCAAGCCGATCGCCGAGGAGCTCCGGGAGATCGAGTGCGCGCGCATGCGTCAGGCGCTCGACGCCGCGGACGGGGTCCAGAAGCGGGCGGCGGCGCTCCTCGGGATGCCTGTCCGCACCTTCACCTTCAAGCTCAAGCAGTACGGCATCCTGCCGCGGGAGGGGAAGCGGAGCCCGTGAGGCGCAGCCGGTACCCTCGAAGGCGCATCGACTGGGGCAACAAACGGGTCGAACCCGCCTGAAACGAGCAGAATCTCGAACCGCCAAGAACGCCAAGAACGCCAAGAACGCCAAGAAGAAGACAATATCTTGGCGCCTTGGCGGTTCGGTTCTCGCTCGATCAACGTGATCGGTTTTCCAGGGCGACTTCGTATATGCTTCAGGATCCGGAGCCCTCCTGATGATCCTGACCCTGACTGCCCTCGCCTTGTTCGCTCCGCTGTGCGCTTACATCGCCCTGCGCGTCAGCGGGCGCCGGGCGTGGGGCGTCGTGCAGGACGGCCATGTGTCGCAGGGCGCGGGCGTCTACCGGAGCGTGGCGGTGCCGACGTGGAAGCGCGGCTCACCGCCCTTCGTGGTCCGCGCCGCGTCGTTCAGCAGCTTGCTCCTCGGCCAGATGGTGGTGCCAGGAGGCCTGGCCGCGCTGCTCGGCATGCTCTTCCTCGTCGATGCCGAGATCTCTCGGTCAGGGCGCGGGCCGCTGACGCTGCTGCTGGCGGTGCTCGTCCTGTCGGGGCCGACCGGCCTCGTTGTGGCCGTCAAGCTCCTGATCGCCGGCCAGGCCATGGTGCGCCGCGCGTCCAGCGCGATCGCGTCCACGCGCTCGGCCGCGCGCTGGGCCATCTGGCACAACCTGGTGCTGAGCGCCGCGCTGGCCGTCGTGCCGATCCTCGAGCCGGTCTTTGGCTCCGACCAGATCGCGCAGATCGAGGTCTGTTACGCCTATGTGGCGGTCTCGCTCGCTCACGCCCTCTTGCTCCGCCGCGCGGCGCGCGCGCTCGAAGCGTACGACGCCGCGCAGGCGGCCGACCCTGCGCCGGCCGACCCGGCGATTCCCGCGCCCTCTGCCTGACGAAGGTCGCGGCGACTCCGCGGGATCAGAAAACGAGCCGGGCCGACAGCCCTGCACCGCCGAGCGACGCGGCGGGCCGGAGCTCGAGCTTCACGCCGCCGGGATCCTCCGTGCGGTAGGACTGTGGCCTGTTCAGGAAGAGCAGGACCGTCCCCGTGACCACCGTCGCTCCGCCGGCGATGAGGGCGCCGATGCCCAGCTGGTTCTCGAGGACGCTGGCACCGTACTCATCGCTGTCGGACGGCGCGCAGGAAGGAACGCACTCTTTCTGGAGGCGCGCGTCTGTCGATCGATGGCTCGTGCCCGAGTGCCACATGAGCCCGCCACCCACGACGCCCAGGGCAGCGCCGGCCCCGATCGTGGCCCAGGGGACCCAGGCGGGCCACCGCTGCCTGGTGACGACGGCATCGACGCCGAGGGCGAGCCGGCCCGAGGCCTCTTTGCCGGCGGAAACGAGGATGGGCCTGACGACCGTGAAATAGCCGTTCTTCCTCGCGACGACGACATGCTCTCCGGGCATGACCATCCGCCGCCCGGTGCCGGGCGCGACGAACCAGGGCTTGCCGTCGAGCAGCACGGCGGCGCCCGGCTCATCACACTGGATCTCGACGGCGGCGATCTCCCGCTCCACGAGCGATCGCATCGCCGCGCGCGCCTGCTGCTCCAGCTCGGGCGCGAGCCAGCCGGGCCCCCAGCGCAAGGAGAGACTCAGGCTCTCGTAGGCGAGGAGCGGCAGTCCCATGCTCGCGAGCACCCGCCCCAGGTAGAGCCGGAGCTCGGGGTGCTCCCAGGAAGCCAGCGCTTCTTCGTACTTCGTCCGCGCCTCCGCGAGCATCACGCGCCGGTGCAGCTCCCGCGCCTCCTCGAAGAGCGCCTGTGCCCTCTGCTTTCGCTCCTCGGAGACCCCCTGGTGCCATGGCGGCGGCGAGCCCTGGGCTCGCGCGGGCCCGGCGCACAGGGCCACGAGAGCGATCGGCAAGAGGAGCTGCGCCGTGGAGCGGGCGACGCGGGCGAGTCGGCTGCGGATCGTCGTCCCGATCGCCGAGCGCCTCGCCGCCGCGGCACCCGCGGGCCCTCCGACCGCGCACCCGTCGAGGCTCGCCTGGCGCGTGAGCGCATGCCGCGAGCGACACGGCGAGCGCACGACCATGTTGAGACTACATTTGCGCAGGGGCTCCTGCAACGTAAGCTGGCGTGCGCATGTGTCGTCAGAGGCCTGCGACGCTCGGGGGCCGGGGATGCCATCCTGAAGCCATCTGTCAGCAGGGGAGCGGACTGGATCCGCCGTGGGAAGAGATGTACAGGCGTGCACTGGAAAGGTTATATCCTGCCGCCGTCGCGACGGCCGTCGTCATCGTGCTCCACAGAACATCGATCATCGCGCCGCCGCGTACGGATGGAGCGAAGCGGCCCACGGCGCTCGCTGCCCGGGGGCCGCGCGGTCGACGCTCGGCGCGGCCGAGCACGATCCCGGGAGGCGTCCCGCAATGAACAGCGCAGGGCCCGAGAACACGGTCGACGCGATCATGGCGAGCAGCGGCGCAGCGTCCCCCAGGGCCACGCTGTCCGATAGAGTACCGGGCAGGGCCGGCGGCGTCGCCGCGGGCGCTGCCGATATGAGGACCCGCACCTTGAACACGGCGGACTCCCCGCCGCCGTCCTCGCCGTCGCCGGCCACGCAGGCCAGCCCGCCGCCTTCGGCCGGCGACCGCGTCGGCCATTACGAGCTCCTGCGCGAGCTCGGCCGGGGGGGCATGGGCGTCGTGTTCCTGGCGCGCGACCTCCGGCTCGCTCGCCTCGTCGCGATCAAGCTCCTCACCAAGCTGAGCCGGATCGGGGTCCAGCGCTTCCTCGTCGAAGCGCAGGCGACCGCGCGCTGCAAGCACGAGCACATCGTGACGATCCACGAGGTGAACGAGCACGACGGGTTCCCGTACATGGTGCTCGAGTACATCGAGGGGCAGAGCTTCCGCGCCTGGATGAAGCAGCGCCGGCCCGCCGACGCCCCCGCCCGGGTGTCGACGGCGCCGGTCCCGCCCGGCCTGGCCGTCGAGATGGTGGTCCCGATCGTGCGCGCGCTCGCGAGCGCGCACGCGTCCGGCATCGTCCATCGCGACCTCAAGCCAGAGAACGTCATGCTGGACGCGTCGGGCGCGATCAAGGTGGTCGACTTCGGCATCGCCTCGCTGCGCGACGATGAGGCGAGCCTCTCGGGCGAGCACTCCGCCGAGGACATGCGCCTGACCCGCACGGGAGCGTTCGTTGGTACGCTGCCTTACATGTCCCCCGAGCAGTGGGCGGGGAAGGAGATCGACGCCTCCAGCGACGTCTGGGCCGTGGGCATCCTGCTCCACGAGCTCGTGCTCGGCGTGCACCCGCTCGCGCCGTGCCGGATGCAGGACCTCGTCATGGTGCCGCGCCTCGACGAGCCGATGCCCGAGGTCGGCGCGCGCCACCCGGAGCTCGGTCCGCTCGGCGCGCTCATCGACCGCTGCCTGCGCAAGCGGAAGGCCGAGCGGTTCGCCTCCGCGCAGGAGCTCCTGGCGGCGCTCTCGCCGCTCCTGCCCGGGCGCCGGGAGTTCCACCTCGGCGCGGACGAGAGCCCGTTCGCCGGCCTTTCGTCGTTCCAGGAGGCCGACGCCGACCGCTTCTTCGGCCGCGCGCAGGACCTCGCGGGCCTCGTCGCGCGCCTCCGCAGCCAGCCGCTGCTCGCGCTCGCGGGCGCGTCGGGCGTCGGCAAGTCGTCGCTCGTGCGGGCCGGGGTGATCCCGGCGCTCAAGCGCTCCGGCGAGGGCTGGGAGGCGCTCGTCATGCGGCCCGGGCGCGAGCCGCTGACCGCGCTCGCGGACCTGTTCAGCCACCCCGCCGTGACGCTGAGCACCGACTCGCAGGCGCTCGCCGCCGAGGGCGGCGCGGCGGCGCGCGCGGCCGTCGTCGAGCGGCTGCGCGCCGAGCCCGGCCTGCTCGGCGCCGCGCTGCGCGGGTGGGCGGGCCGCGCGCAGCGGCGCCTCTTGCTGTTCATCGATCAGTTCGAGGAGCTCATCACGCTCGGCGCCCCGGCCGAGGAGCGCGCCGCGTTCCTCGCGTGCCTCGAGGGCATCGCCGACGACGCCTCCTCGCCGCTCCGGGTCGTCCTGTCGGTGCGGTCCGACTTCCTCGAGCGGATGACCGAGCACGAGCATTTCATGGCGGCGATGACGCGCGGCCTCGTGTTCCTCCGGCCGATGGGGCGCGAGGGGCTGCGCGAGGCGCTGGTGAAGCCGGTGGAGGCGGCGCGGCACGAGATCGAGGATCCGGCGATGGTCGAGGGCATCCTCGACGCGCTCTCTACGACGCGCGGGGCGCTGCCGCTGCTCCAGTTCACGGCGGCGAGGCTCTGGGAGATGCGGGATCGGGGGCGCCGGCTGCTCACGCGGGCGAGCTACGAGGCGATCGGCGGCGTGGCCGGCGCCCTGGCGAGCCACGCCGACACGCTGCTGGCCGGGATGAGCGAGCGCCAGGCGAAGCTCGCGCGGGCGGTGCTGGAGCGGCTGGTGACGCCGGAGCGGACGCGGGCGGTGGCCAGCCTGGGCGAGCTCTGCGAGCTGCCGGGGGACCCGGGCGAGATCGAGCGGGTGGTGGGCCTGCTCGCCGACGGGCGGCTCCTGGCGATCGAGAAGGGGGACGACCGGGCGGGCAGCACGGTGGAGCTCGTCCACGAGTCGCTGATCGAGCGGTGGCCGACGCTCACGCGCTGGCTCGACGAGAGCCAGGAGGACGCCGTGTTCCTGGACCGGCTGCGCGCTGCGGCCCGGCTCTGGGACGCGAGCGGCCGCGCCGCGGACACGCTCTGGACCGGCAAGGTCGCCAGGGAGGCGCGCGGCTTTCGCGAGCGCTACCGGGGCGCGCTGCCGGAGCGGGAGCGGCTCTTCCTGGAGGCGGTGCTCCGGCTGGCCGACCAGACGTACCGGAGGCGGCGCCGGCTCGTCTCCGGGGTCATCGCGGGGCTGTCGCTCGTGGCGGTCGCGGCGGGGGCGGGGATCGTGAAGCTGACCCGCCAGAACCGGGTGATCACGGCGCAGCTCGACGAGATCCGGAGGAAAGAGGACACGCTGAAGGAGGCGCTCGCGAGCGAGGAGGCGCAGCGGAGCGCGGCGGAGCGGGCGCGGCAGGAGAGCGAGGCAGAGCGGCGGTGGGCCGAGCAGATGCAGCGCGAGGCGGAGGAGGCCCGCAAGCGCGCCGAGGCCCAGGCCGAGCGCGCCCGCGTGGCGGCGGGCGAGGCGCAGGCGGCGCGGGACACGGCGCAGCGGTCCGAGGCCGAGGCGCGCCAGGCCGAGGTGAAGGCCACCGAGGAGGAGCGGAAGGCGAGGGCGGCGGCGGAGGCCGCGCTGCGGAGCAAGCGCGAGCAGGAGGAGCTGATCGAGCGGACGGTGGGGAAGATCAGGGAGAAGCTGCAGTAGCGGGCGAGCCGGTTACCGCGTCGTCCGGGCGTGACGGTAGATGACGCCGCCATCGTCGACGACGAAGGACGTGCTCCCGGCGCTCCACCCCGCCGTGAGACGGCGCTCCGTCGTCGAATTGAGCTTGAGCCAGGAGATCCCGTCGTAGTGCAGGAGAATGCCGCTCTCGCCCACGGCAAAGACATCCCGCGGCCCGCTCCCCCACACGCCATCCAGATCTGCCAGCGTCGTCGAGCTCATGGCCTGCCATTCCAGGCCGTCATAGTGCAGGATCGTGCCATTCTCACCCACGGCGAAGACGTCCTGCGGCCCGCTCCCCCACACGCTGGAGAGCCCCTGCGCATCGCCGGCCGGGGGCAAGTCCATGGGCAGCCAGTCCTGGCCATCGTAGTGCAGGATCGTGCCTGCGCCCACGGCAAAGACATCCTTCGGCCCGCTCCCCCACACGTCAGACAACCATTCCGGTGTGGGCGGGATCATGGTTTGCCATGCCAGGCCGTCGTAGTGCAGGATCGTGCCGTCATTGACTGTGGCAAAGACATCCGTCGGCCCGCTTGACCACACAGCGTACAAGCGTTTCGATGAGGGCGGGGACACGGCCTGCCATTTCTGACCGTCGTAGTGCAGGATCGTGCCGTTCTCACCCACGGCATAGACATCCCGCGGCCCGCTCCCCCACACGCTGGAGAGCCCCTGCACATCGCCGGCCGGGGGCAAGTCCATGGGCAGCCATTCCTGGCCATCGTAGTGCAGGATCTTGCCTGCGCCCACGGCAAAGACATCCTGCGGCCCGCTCCCCCACACGTCAGACAACGGTTCTGGTGTGGGCGGGGTCATGGGCAGCCATTCCTGGCCATTGTAGTGCACGGTCGCGCCATCACGACCCACGACAAAGACATCCTGCGGCCCGCTCCCCCACACGCCATAAAACGATAGCTCCGCTGGGGGCGAGGTCATCTTCGTCCAGTGCTGGCCGTCGTAGTGCAGGATCGTGTTCTGCTCACCCACGGCATAGACGTCCAGCGGCCCGCTCCCCCACACGCCATGCAACCACACCGATGGGGCCGGGGTCGTGGCCTGCCAGTGCTGGCCGTCGTAGCGCAGGATCGTGCCGTCACGACTCACGACAAATACATCGTCCAACCCGCTCCCCCACACGCCATGCAACGCCTCCGATCGAGGCAAGATCATGGGCTGCCAGTCCTGGCCGTCGTAGTGCAGGAGCCGACCCTCCTCGCTCGCGACACCATGGACCACGACAGTTACATAGCCCACGACAAATACATCGTCCGACCCGCTTCCCCACACGCCACGGAACCCATCCACGTCATCGGGTATGGGCAAATCCATGGGCTGCCAGTCCTGGCCGTCGTAGTGCAGGATCGTGCCCTCGTAGCTCACGACAAATACATCGTCCGCCCCGCTGCCCCACACGCCTAACAACGATTCCGATCCGTATCGGAGCATGGGCTGCCAGTCCTGGCCGTCGTAGTGCAGGATCGTGCCGTTATCACCCACGGCGAATACATCCCGCGGCCCGCTGCCCCACACGCTCCACAAATGCTCGGTTGTGCGCGACGGCATGGCCTGCCATTCCTGGCCGTTGAAGTGCAGGATCGTGCCGTTATCACCCACGGCAAATGCATCCTGCGGTCCGCTTCCCCACATCCATTCCAACGAATTCGATGTAACTGGCTCCTGCAGGCGCCAGTTCCAGACTCCGCACTGAGCGGCGGATAGGTCGGCGCAGGAGTTGATGCACCGCGGTCGGCCAAAATCATAGCGCAGGGATACGCAGGATGTCTTGACCGGCACGTTGATGTCGCAGATTTCGTCCTCTGCCAGCTTCCCGTCGCCGCAATGTTTCTTGCAGTCGTGCCTGCAATACCCGCTGAGATCAGAGTTCTGGTCGCCTCGGCACAGCAGGTCGGTCAGAGTCGATCCGTCAACACCGCAGTCGCATTCCTCCCCGCGCGTCGAGTCGACCACGCCGTTGCCGCAGCGCTCGTCGGAGGTGCAGTCGGCGCTGCACCCGTCGCCGTTCAGCTCGTTTTCGTCGTCGCAGACCTCGCCAGCCGCGGCATCGACGATGCCGTTGCCGCAGCGCTCGTCGGAGGTGCAGTCGGCGCTGCACCCGTCGCCGTTCCGCTCGTTGCCGTCGTCGCAGACTTCGTCCCGCACGTCATCGACGAAATCGTTATCGACGACATCGTTGCCGCAGCGCTCGTCGGAGGTGCAGTCGGCGCTGCACCCGTCGCCGCTGTTCGTGTTCCGGTCGTCGCAAGCCTCGCCTTCCTCTTTGACCCCGTTGCCACACGTGTCGCGGCGGCCCGGGGCAAAGCATATGTTTCTTGCCTCGTCGCATTGATGTCCGATCGGACAAAAGCTATCGTTGCAACGTTTCCCGCCCTGGAGGCATGCACCCGTGACGGCGACCAGCGCCATCACGAATGCGATCGCCACGACGTGACGAAGCGTCCAGCCGCCCCGCGGAGGGCCCGTGACCTTCCCCTTCCTCACCGTGCCCCGTGTCCGCGTCCATGCTCGCATCTTCGCCTCGCTCTTTCCTCTCCCGGTGGCCCGGCAGCTCGCTCCGGGTATCGCAGTGAAGCAAGGGAGCAAGCCGCGCCGCAAGGGGCATGCCACCTTGCACCGCCGAACGCGGCCGCGGTCGCGCACCTGTACCGTGCTGTGCCGCGGCGACTCCTTTTCTCGAGGCGGCCCACGGCGCCGCCAGGCGTGTCGCCTCGGGGGGGCCGGCGCGCGGGGTCGGCGCGATGGCAATTCTTGCCATGCCCATGCCCCGCCGCGCTGGCAATCTTTGCCATGAGGGCAACGATTGCCACGCGCGCGCCCGGCCCAGGACGCGCGCGTGGCCGCGGGGCGACCGCTCGGCGCGGCTGGATCGGTGCGCTGCCCGGCCCGCTGCTGGTCGGAGGACCCTTCGCGTGGAGGGGCGGCACGCCGGTTGCCACGGCGGCCGCCTGCCGGGCTCGCCGGCGATCACCATGAAAGGTAGATGACAAGCCATGAAGACGCTCCAGACCGTCCTCCTCAGCGCTCCCTTCTTCGGCCTCGTCGCGGCGGCCCTGCCGGGCTGTTGGAGCGCGACAGCACCTGACTCAGAGTCCGAGGAGCTCCTCTGCGGCAAGCTGGCCGAGTGCGGGAAGCTGAGCGGGGGCGTGACCGCCGAGCGGTGCGCGGCCAACATGGGACTGCTCCACCTCCAGGCGATCAACGAGCTGAAGGCCTGCACGCCTGTGTTCGAGCAGCTCAAGAGCCTCATGGCCTGTGCGGCGCAGCAGCAGGGTTGCGAGAGCGACGTCGGCGCGGAGGCAGCCGAGCTCCCGGCGGACCATCCGTGCTTCGACGAGAACGAGCGCTACAAGAAGGCCTTGCAGGAGGTGGCGGCTCAGAGCCAGGAGCCCGACGCAGGAGCCCTGTGCGCCTTCTTTTACGAGAGGGCGGTGGACATGGCGACGACGCCGGCGACCGGCAAGACGTGCGCGACGAACGCCGACTGTCCGGACGTCGAGTGTCCGGACCCGGCCCTCGGGAGCGACGGTTACTGCCAGAACGGCAAGTGCAAGACGGCGATCGACATCTGCCGGTGAGCACACCGCTCGAGCCCGCGGGGGCGGGGCGCCCGCCCGCGTGACGGGGCGGCTCGCGGCTGCCATGAGGACGGTTCGCGGCTGCGGGTGGCCGCCTCCAGCGCTCGTCGCAGCGCCGGTCCTCCTCACCCGGGCTCGCCGGGGAGGGCGATGTGCTTCTCGCGGAACGCCGCGAGCACCCGCTCCGTCAGGGTGGTCGCGTACTGCGCCTCGGGAGCGCAGGCCCATCGACGTGACCTCGCCATAGAACGCGTCGAACTTGACGCGATCGCCGACCTGGAAGGACCGATCGATGATGAGCGTCACGCCGGCGAGGACCGACGCGGCGAGATCCTTCAGCGCGAAGCCGATGGTGACCGCGACTCGATCTCCGGCTGCAGCGCGAGCAGCTCGCCCATGACCTGACCGAGCAGCGCGCCGGCCTCCGCGCTGCTTTGCGGGCTCAGCCGCGCCGCGACGACGAGCTGCTCGACGCGCCCCCGCCGCGCGCCGGCGGCGGCGTCTCGGCACGGCGCGCCCCCGTCTCCCGTCGCCGCCGCCGCTTCCGCCGCGTCAGGCGTGACGGCGGCCGCGGTGATGCCGCCCATCGGGTAGCCCAGGGAGACCGCGAGGAGCGAGGCCGCCGCGGCGCCCCTCGCCCTCCGCGCGATCCCTTCGCGCTTGCGCGCCTGGCCGTCCACGGCGACCGAGCCCCGAGTCCGTCGTGGAGATCGGCCACGCACCGCAGCCGCTGTGCCCGGATCCAGCGTGGGTAAGGCCATGGAGAGAGACCGCTCGCCTCAACCGCTGTGGACGAGGCGCCCCGTGTGTTGCGACCGCCAGCGATAAAACGTGCTCGCCGAGATGCCGAGCTCATCACACACGTTGTGCACGCTCTTGCCCTTCCTCGCCTGGGCGAGGATCTCGTTGATCTCGCGCTCCGTGAACCGCGGCCTCCGCGCCGCCCGGGTCGCGGTGGTCCGACGCGACACGGCGGCAGCGTTGCGCTCCGAGCGCCGCTGCATCTCGCGGAGGAGGTCCACGTCGTGCCGCACGTCCTGGGCGAGCTGGGAGGCGACCTTCACGAGGTCCGAGGGGGCGGCTCTCTGCGCCTCGCCCCTGCCGGACAGCCCCAGCAGGCGCGTGCCCGCCTCGACGAGCCAGCGCGAGAGCGCGTCGATGTGCGCCTCGATCCACGAGAGCGCCCTCATGAAGGCGCCCTTCAACACCTCGAGCGGGGGGCGCTCCTGGGTCATTCGCTCGGCCTCCAGGCGGGCGAGCGCGCTCACGATCGCCTGCTCGACCTGGGCCGCGCACGCGGCGATGTGGCGCTCGCTCTCCGGGCCCGCGCCCTGCGGGGCCCACGTCATCGGCTCCAGGACCTCGATGAGGATCCTGGAAGGCCACGGGATGTAGGGCGGGATGAACGGCCCCAGCGTCAGGCCCCAGGGGATGCTCAGCATGAGGGGCCACGCGTTGATGCCGAGCTTGCTCTTGGCCCCGATCGCGTCCGCCAGCCAGGGCAGGTCGTCGAGGATCATGGCCGTCGAGTGGCTGCCGACGGACACCACGGGCACGATCGGCACGCCGTACTTCATGGCCAGCCGGATATGAGAGGTGCGCCCGTTGAAGCGAAGGCGCGTCCTCTCCCGGTGCGGGCGCATGAGCTCCACCTCGGCGCCCGGATACAGGAGCAGCGGGGACCCGCGTTCCAGAACGCGCGCCGCGCATTGCCCGGACGCGCGGACGCAGCCGTACCTGGTGAAGATCTGGTTGAGCAGCGGCAGCCTGATCGTCAGCTTGTGCGCGAGCACGTACGGGAACCGGCTCATCCCGTATTCGTTGAAGAGCGCGGCCGTGAACAGCCAGAAGTCGGACATGTACGGATAGCCGTTGTGGTTGCCGACGTAGATGAGCCCGTCCTGGCGGGGGATCCGCGAGAGCCCGCGGACCTCCGTCCGATGATAGGGCGCCATCGTGCTGTCGAGGACGCTCGTCAGCCTCTTGATGAACCGGGGATCGCGGTTCTCGAGGGAATCGGGATCGTTCAGCATGGCGGCTCCAGGGTCGAAGAACCCCTCGGGGGCCCAGCTCGAGGAGGTGTCAGCTGGCGGTGGAGATGAGCTTCGACCTCGGCTTCCCGTTCGATTTCCCGTTCTTCGACGACGGGGGCCTGGTCGCGCGCGCCGCCACGATGGTGGGCGCCGCCCGCCGCTTCACCGGCATGTTGCCCGCGATCTCGCGGGCGACCAGGGACCACACGCGGCGGAACCGCTCCTCGTCGAAGCCCGCCCCGCACGGGAGCCAGTCGGCGTGGCGATCACCGCCCGAGCCCGGAAAGTGCCCGACGACGTCGAGGTGGTCGCCGAGCACGATGTCCAGCACCTTTCCGTAAGCCTGGCTCTGGCACGGGACGACGCCGTCGTTCGATGTCCTCGTGATCTCGATGGGGGCGGAGTGCTCGTTGAGGTTGAGCGTCTCGATGTCCAGCGCCGTGCAGGGGTATTGCCTGGGGACCGCCGAGGTGATGCGGTACAGGGCCCAGAACGCGAAGATGGAGACGGCCCGCACCGGCGAGAAGAAATCGGCGGGACGGAACGGGAACGAGCTCGGCGGCGGCGCCACGCAGATGATCGAGCTGTACTGCGTCCCCGGGCGGTCCGCGACGGCGGCGTTGAACAGGTGCATGGCCTCCATCGTGAGCTGGATGGACGCGCCCTGATCATTCGAGATCTCGCTCAGGAATTTGAACATCAGATCATCGGAGTCCTTGCCGACCCGCTTCAGCATCTTGTTGACGACGGCGTCGAGGAACGTATCGGTCCGGCCCGTCCAGTCGTCGGCGCGCGCCACCAGCTCGATGACGCGCGCCAGCGCCTGGAAGCCCTTCCTGCCATCGGGCCTGCCGAGGAGCCCGAGCATCTCGAACGTCCTCCGGAACGGCAGGCTCCGCAGCAGGTACGCTATCGGGCTACCGTAATGGGGCGTCGACATCGTGACGATGGAGTTGATGCGCCGGCCGATCCGCTCCTCGAGCTGGCCCGGCACGAGCCTCGCGCCCGGCGTCGCGAGGAGCCGCGCGTCGAGCCCACCGGTCGAGTGGCCGACGATGTGGACGCTCTCGGCCTGTTCCCCGCCGTGCGCCGCGATGAACTCGAGCGCTTGCTGCGCCCTGCGAGCGATGGATCCGGTCGGGATCGTGGGGCACTCGTGTACTTCGACCCTGTCGTGGCCGAGCTCCCCCAGGAACTCGACGAGCATCTTCGGGACACGCCTGAAATAAGCGATCTCGCCGAAGGCCTGAAACCCCATGAAGCCTGGCAGAAGATAGATCTGGTTCATCGTGTTCCTGCTGTAGCCGAGCCCGGACCCCGATACCCGGATACCCGCCTGCGATCCATCCGGCAATCGCCTTCACAGACGCAGCGCATCATCGTTGCGCTTTTCGATCAGCTTGCGTTTTTCGATCAGCGCGCGCCGCCGCGCCGTCGCTCGGCAGGAGGGCGGCGCGCGAGCGTCTCGGATGGGCTCTCGCGGAAGTGCTTCCTGTAGTCGACGCTGAACCGCCCCGCGCTGCGGAAGCCCATCGCGCCGGCGACGTCCGCCACGGTCGTCTCGGGCAGGGCGGCGAGGAGCATGTGGCGCGCCAGCTCGAGCCGCCGGATCTTCAGGAACCCCATCGGCGTGACGCCGCGCGCCGCGCGGAACGCGGCCTGGAGCGAGCGGGCAGGCGCCCCCGCGGCGGCGACGATGTCCGCGAGCGTGATCGCTTCGCCCGCGTGCATGGCGATGTACTCCTCGGCCCGACGCACGACCGCTGGAGCGATGCGCGGGGGCGCCAGCTCGAGCAGAGGGGAGTCTGCGTGGCGCGGGATGGTCACGAGCGCTGTGAGCAGCACCTCGCAGAAATAGGGCCGGACGAAGGGCGAGAGCGCCGGGCGCTCGAGCTCCTCCCGGAGCGAGCGGACGATCCCCTGGAGCGTCGCGCCGCCGCCGCCCGTGAGATCCAGGTCGGGCTCGAAGAGGATCGCCTCGCGCGGCGCGTGGCCCGTGAGCATGGCGAAGTGCGCCTCGAGCGCAGATCGCAGGACGGTGAGGCTTCGCCCTTTGCCGCCCGCCGGCATCTGGATCTTCACGGGCCGTTCTGGAACGAAGAGGATCGCCCGCTTGCCATGGGTCATCGAGAGGCGCTGGCTCCTGACCTCCACCTCGGTGTCTCTGCTGCCTTCCCCGGCGAGCCCCAGCGCGTAACGATCGTGCAGGGTGGCCGCGTCCAGCCGACCGCCGAGGGCCCAGTCTGTTGTGACGAAGCTCACGGGACCTACCGTGGCGACACCGAGCTCGCACCTGAAAACGGCTCCTTTCAGGGGCCGGAGCGCCACTCCCGGGCAGAGGCGGGCGAGGGCGGGGGACATCTCGTCGGGATCGGAGGTGCTGAGATGGATGCGCGAGACCGAGAGGGGCGGCGCCGCCGCGTGACCGGCCCCCCGGGCAGGCTCAGGAGCGCGGTGGAGCGTCGGTGTTTGGTCGAGACCTGGGCTGGATCTGGCGCGAGTCATGGATATCGACTCTCGCGTGAATTGGCGCCTGCCTCCAATGGCGAAACTCAGTCATTCTGCCGTGCAGCGGGTGGTTTCCCGGCACCGTTGGCCGAGTGACATCAGGCCTCGCGATGCAGGTGCACACATTGGACCCAAGATCCAGGACGTTTCGAAGACGTGTCTGAACGGCGTGCAGGTGCTCGCTTCCTTCACGCTCACCATCTCGAAGGGCAGGTCTGGCCTGCACGACCCCGAACAGAACGCCACTGGATCTTGATCCAACTGGCGGGACATCCCCGCGCCGTGTTAAGCTTCAAAGGCCGCGAGCCACCGGCCTGGCGGTGGGGGCACCTCGGTCGAGCCGGCGCCGCGGGGACACGGATAGTTGGAGATGCTGAGCGGGAATGCTGAGCGGAATGCTCGGGCTCTCGCGCCGGTGCGGAAGCGCGACGTGAGCCTGCATCCCTGTTGTGTCGTTTCGCCGGGACTGCTAGCGTGACACGCTATGACAAGTTCGCTCTCCGCCCTCCTCGGCTCGGCGTTCGATGCGTGTCCCGAGCCGCTGGCCCTGGTCGAGGGAGATGACACGATCATCGAACGAAACCGCGCCTTTCGGGTGAACTTCGGAGAGTCGACCTCGCTCCTCGATTGTATCGACCCGGCGGATCACGCGCACTTCACCAGCGCTCGACGCGCCACAAACGAAGGCCCGGCGGCGCTCGTGGCGCGCGCTGCGTCAGGGCCCAAGGCCGGCTTTCCGATGCGGTGGACCATATGGCAGGCGGGCGCCAGTGCGCTCTGCGTGCGCCTCGACGGGCCTGCCACGCCGAGTCAAACGCTGCCTGCGCCCCTCGCGCCTCTCGCCGCCTCCGGCCAGCCCGTCCCGCTCAAGACCCTGATCCTGGGTGCGCTCTTTGAACGCATGGACGCCGTCGTATGGGCCATCGCCAAGGACGGGACGATCTTGCTCTCGGAGGGCTCCGGGCTCGCTCATTTCGGGCTCAAGCCGGGTCAGTCGGTCGGGCTCAACGCGCTGGAGATCTACCCGCCTGGCAGCGCATCCTACGATGAAGCGGTCCGGGTCCTCCAGGGAGAGAGCGTCAACACGGACGGCATGGAGGGGAAAGACTACTGGATTCGCTTTCAGGAGCCTCTGCGCGACGAGCGCGGCGATGTCACCGCCATCATCGCCGCGTCGATCTGCGTGACGCAAAACGCGCACGAGACGCTCCAGGCCAAGGCCCTGCACGCCGCCGTCGGAGAGCTCCCGGTCGTCATCTGGGCCATGGAGCGGGACGGGACATGTACGCTGTCTGCGGGCGGGGGCCTGCGAGACCTCGGTGTCGAGAGCCGCGAAATGATCGGGGCAAACCTGTTCCATGTGTACAGCGATCGCCCTGATTTCGCGGAGAGCATGCAGCGCGCACTGGGCGGCGAGCAATTCTCCATGGTGACCAGGATCGGCGATCAGCAATGGCAAAACCATTTCATCCCCGTCTTGAGCACGTGGGGAGACAAGGTGGAGCGGATCTACGCCGCGGCCGAGAATGTGACCGAGCGGGCGAAGCAAGAGAGGAGCTTGAGGGAGCAGCTCGAGCTGATCCAGAGGCAGCAAGCGGCCATCATCAGCCTGTCGAGCCCGATCATCGAGGTGTGGTCGGGCGTGCTCGTGGTGCCCCTCATCGGCGAGCTCGAGGCCGCGCGCGCCGAGGCGCTGCTCGAGCAGCTGCTCGAGCACGTCACCCGCCGGCAATCAAGCGCTGTGATCCTGGATCTGACGGGCGTGGACGTCGTCGAGCCGGCGACCGCGGAGCACCTTTTCAAGATCATGCGCACCGTGGAGCTCGTCGGCTGCAAGGGGCTTGTCTCGGGGATACGTCCGAGCGTGGCGAAGATCATGGTCGAGCTCGGGATCGAGCTCTCGACCCTGGTCACGTATCCGACGCTCGCCGAGGCGCTGCGGAGATGGATCAACCGGCGCGCGCCCTCATCCTCGTTATTCTAGAGCGGCGAGCTCGGGTCGGTGCTGAGGACGTAATCGCCGGCGTGGCCGCACCAACCGCCACCCGCTGCTGCTGCCTGCAGGCCTCAACTGCGGAGCGCGAGCCTCAACCTCGTGAAGGCGCGCCCGACGTCGTGAACAAGGCGGCGAAGGCGCCGCAGCGGGCCGAGCTGCCGAGCCCCCGCACCATCGCGCTCGTGCAGTAGTCCTGGTCGGCGTCCGCGACCTCCCACGCGGACGGCCCGCCATTTGCGAGCGGCAGGAGCACGCACGCCCGATCCGGAGCGCGAGACGAGGATCCCAGTCTCCGAGGGGGGCGCGTGTTAGGTGCGGTCTCTTGAGCCGCTATGCTGAATCTGTTTTCTCCCCTTGAAGCCCGCCCGAGACCTCCATGCCCAACCGATCCGCTCGCCAGGGGCTCGAACGCCCTCCGCTCATCCATACGCGCGATCTGGAGGCGGCCCGCGTGCTCCTCGCGACGGTCTACGGCGACCTCACCGCCGACGTCGTCGGCCGCGGTCACCGTTTCGAGTGGCGTGCCACCCCCGTCGACATGGGGCCTGTCGCCCTCTTCTCGGGCGCCTTCGCCTCCGGCATGTGCCTGCGCGGCGTGAGCTCGGGCTACACCGTCAGCCTGGCGACCGGCGGCTCGGTACGGGCGGCCTCGTCGGGGAACGCGGCGGAGATCGCCCCTGGCCGGAGCGCCGCCGTCTTCTCGCCGGGGGCCCGGTCCGAGTGGAGCGCGGAGGGCCCGGCCCGCCCCATGAACCTCCGCGTCGATGCCCGCTATCTCGAGGCGCAGCTCGAGGCGCTCACCGGCGTGGCCGTCCGCGGGCCCCTTGCGTTCTCGCTGTCGATGCCCACCACCGACGGCCCCGGGACCTTCCTGGCGCGGCTCTGCCGCTTCCTTTCCACGGAGACCGAGCGGGCAGGGCGAGCCCTCGGCCACCCCGCGGTGATGGCCAGCCTCGGCGAGGCGGTGGCGCGCGCGCTGCTCTTCGGGCAGCCCCACGATCACGCCCACCTCCTGGAGAAGGCAGCGCCGCCGTCGAGCCGGAGCGTGGTGCGGCTCGTCGAGGAGTACCTCGACGCCAACGCGGAGGGCCCGATCGGCACCGCCGCTCTGACCAGGCTCGCGGGCGCGAGCATGGCCTCGATCGACGGCGCCTTCTTTGCCCATCGGGGCGCCACCCCGTGGGACTTCCTCCGCAAGAGGCGCCTGCTCCTGGCGCGGGAGCGCCTGCTCCTGGCCAGGCCGGGCGAGACCGCGGCGAGCGTGGCCCACGCGGCCGGCTACCTGCGCGTGGAGCGGTTCGGCGCCGCCTATGCAGCGGAGTTCGGCGAGACCCCCGCTGAGACGCGGCGGCGCGGGTTCCTCGCGGCCGAGGCGCCGACGCGCCCGCGGGCCAGGGCGAGGAGCCCGTCCCCGCGAGGAGCGGAGGCGGCGACCGTCTTCCTGGTGCACCGGGACGCCTCCTGGCGCGGGGCCGCGGCCGGGCTGCTCCAGGAGGCGGGGCACGCGGTGCAGGCGTTCGCGTCGTCGCTCGCCTTCCTGGAGGCCGCGCGCGGGGTGGGAGCGGGCTGCGTGGTGCTCGACGTCCAGCTCCCCGATGTGAACGGCCTGGAGGTGAGGGCCCTCCTGCGCGAGGAAGGGTGCGCGCTCCCCGTGGTCTTCACCAGCGACGACGGGGACGTGACGGTGGCGGTGGAGGCGATGAAGGCGGGCGCCGTGGATTTCCTCGCCGAG
Source organism: Sorangium sp. So ce321 (assembly GCF_051530195.1). Classification (NCBI taxonomy): domain Bacteria; kingdom Pseudomonadati; phylum Myxococcota; order Polyangiales; family Polyangiaceae; genus Sorangium; species Sorangium sp. So ce321. The sequence continues at coordinate 5,698,089 of NZ_CP150329.1, forward strand.
CCCCTCGACGCGGAGGCGCTGCTCGCAGCCGTGGAGCGCGCCTTGGTCCTCGACGCGGAGGCGCGGGCGGCGCGGGCCGAGGTGGAGGCGCTCGCCGCCCGGCTCGCGGCGCTCTCGCCGCGCCAGCGCGACGTGTGCGAGCGGGTGGCGCGGGGGATGCTGAACAAGCAGATCGCGACGGAGCTCGGGATCTCCCTGTCGGCCGTGCGGCTCTACAGGGCGGAGGGGGTGGAGAAGCTCGGGGTGGCGTCGGCCGCCGAGCTGGCGAGCCTCTTCGCGAGGCTCGAGCAGGGCACGGGGGCAGGCGGGGGCTAGGGGAGCCTCTGGCGCGCGCCGTCGACCGTCGCCGGCGCCGCCCGGCTCGCCGCCGGCGGCGCGCAGGGCAGCTCCACCGTGAACCGCGAGCCCTCGCCCAGCCGGCTGTCCCCGCGCACCGCCCCGCCGAGCGCCTCCACGATGCTCTTCACGACGTGGAGCCCGAGCCCGAGCCCCCCGAAGTGGCGGCTCGACACGGCGCGCTCGAACCGCTCGAACACGTGAGGGAGCCGCCCTGGCGGGATCCCGATGCCCTGATCCTGCACCACGAGCTCTGCCGTGCCGTCCTTCTGCGCGACCGAGACCTCGATCGACCTGCCGGCGCCGAACTTGAGGGCGTTGTCGAGCAGGTTCGACACGACCTGCTCCAGCCGGCTCCGGTCCCACGACCCCACCACGGACGGCTCAGCGCGCACGCTCACGGGCGAGCCCGACTGCGCGATGCGCTCGGTGAGCCGCTCCAGGACATCGTCCACGACCTTCGCGAGGTCGACCGGCTCGACGTGCAGCTTCAGCCGGCCCGTGTCGAGCTGCGACACGTCCAGCAGATCCTCGATCAGCCGGACGAGGCGGTGCACCTGCCGATCCATCCGTTGCAGGGCGCGCCCGAGGCGCTCCTCGGACGTGTGGCGGTCCCGGCGGAGCAGCGCCTGCATGTCGAGGCGCAGGGAGGTGACGGGCGTCCTCAGCTCGTGCGACGCGACGCTGAGGAACTCGTCACGGACGCGCACCGCTTGCTGCGCCTCGCGGTAGAGGCGGGCGTTCTCGAGGGCGATCGCGATCTGGTCCGAGAGGAGCTCCAGCACGTGGACGCGGGCGCGCGTGAACGCGCACGTGGTGAGGTTGTTCTCGAGGTAGACCACCCCGAGCCGCGTCTCCTTCCGCTGGATGGGCAGGACCAGGACCGACCTCGACGCGCCCTCGGTGAAGTGATGATCGCGGTCGCGCTCCGGCTCGCTGGCTGCGTCGTCGAGCACGAGGATCTCCCGCGCGCCGTACGCGCGCTCGACGACCCGCCACGGGACCTCGCGCGACCGGGAGAGCGGCGTGCGCTCGAGGGAGACGGGGGCCGCGACGGACCCCACGGCCCGAACGAAGAGCTCCCCCTCTTCTTCGAGCACGAGCGCCCCGCGCTGCGCGCCGGCGGCCTCCAGGCAGACGCCCAGGAGCTTCTCGAGCAGCCGATCGAGCACGATCTCGCCCGAGAGGGTCTCCGCGGCCTTGAGCAAGCTGAGCGCGTCGAGGGCGACCGCCGGCAGGCGCTCCTCGCCGAGCTCGGGCTCGTCGCCGGACCCGCCGAGCATGAACTCGTCCGCGAGCGCGCGGGCCTTCTCCGTGGCCCCCCAGCGGGCGAACCCCTGCCGCGCGGCGCGCAGGTACACGGGCGCGATCCGCGCGCGCCCGCGCCCATGATAGAAGCGTCCGGCCAGCTCGTTGCCGAGCGCCGCGAGCTGGAGGCATCCTGCGTGCGTCGCCGCCTCGATGGCCTCGTCATACAGCGCGGCGGCGGCGTCGACGTCGCGCTCGACGCGCGCGAGCTCCGCCTCCACGAGGAGGCGCCTCGGGCGGAAGTTCTCTGCGCAGCCCGACTCCCACCGCCGTAGGCGCTGCAGCAGGTCGGCCACGCGCGCGAGCAGCGCGGCCCGCTCTCGCTCGTCGGCCCCGTCGCACCGCCACAGCAGCGTGAGCGCGGTGTACAGCGCGTGCAGGCACTCGGGGGTGTAGCCGCCGATGAAGTGCAGGTCCGGGGCCGCCGCGTCGGAGTGCGCGATGGCCTGGGCCAGGTCCCGGTACAGGTAAGAGGCCTTGAGGCGCATGATGTGATACACGCACCTCGCCGGCGGCTCCCCCCGCGCCGCCTCGAGGAAGGCCCGCTCGTCGAACTCGGCGTCGTCGGCCACGCTCCGGCGCCTCGTCAGCCCCTTGAGGCACCGGATGGTCTGCCGGTAGGCGAGCTGGTAGAAGAGCGTCGGCTGGTTGCCAGTCTGCCGGCTGAACGCGAGCCCGTCGTTCAGGTTGACCAGCACGCGATCGAGCTCCACCCCTGCGGCGTACGACTGCCCCACGAGCCCCGTGAGCGCGTAGGACGCGAAGCGGAGCTCGCCGGACGACAGGCCCAGGGCGACGATCTCCCGGAACGGCGCCGCGCTCGAGGCGAACGGCGCGACCCAGGGGTGGATGAACTCGGTGTACATGTACCGGGCGATCGTCTCCTGGGCGCGATCCTCGAACGCCCGCGCGAGCTCCACGGCGAGCCGGCCGAAGCCCTGGGCGCTCTGGAGATCGCCCTCGGCCGCCAGGATCATCGCGTGCCCTGCGTAGGCGAGGATCGACTCGCACGAGTTGCCGTGCTCCAGCGCGAAGCGGACGCCGAGCGAGGTGAGGAGCACCAGCTGCTTCCGGTCCGAGAACCAGGCGGGGGCCACCATCTCGGCGAAGAGCCTCATGTGAGCGCGCTGCTCTGGCCTTGTCACGCGGGGGAGGTCGACGAGCGACTCGGGCGAGCGCGCCCCGAGGAGCTCGGCGATGGCCCGCCGCTGCGCCGCGATCTCCCCGTCGAGGTCCGCCGCGGGCAGCTCGACCCTGAAGGCGGCGCGCAGCGCGTCGCGCCCCCAGCGGAGCGCCAGGTCGTGCTCGCCGGTGATCGTCGCGCTCATGATCCGGAGCGCCTCCAGATCGACCCGCTCGGGGATCGACGCCGCGTGGCGGAGCCCTTCCTCCACGAGCGCGCGGGCCATCGCGTGCTGATCGGTCAGCGCGGCGCACTCCGCCGCGTCGCGGTGGAGGGAGAACCAGAGCTCGTAGCGCGAGCGAGGGGCGCCCTCCGGTAGCAGGCCGAGGCCGCTGCGGAAGTACGCGAGCGCCGGGCCGAAGGCCGCGGCGCGGCGCGCCTTGACGCCGGCGCGGTGGTTGAGCCGCGCGAGGCTGTCCCGCTGCGCCGCGTCGAGCAGCGCGGCGCCGAGGTTCAGCTGGTCCGCGGCGTCGAACAGCGCGCCCTCCGCCCCGTCGTCGCAGGAGGCCTCGAGGAAGCGGCCGATCTCCAGGTGCAGCCGCCTCCGCCGCTCCTCCGGCACGAGCTCGTAGGCCGTCTGCTGGACGCGATCGTGAGCGAACCGGACCGCGAGCTCCCCCTCGCGCTCGCGCGCGCTGTCGGCCACGACGAGCCCCTCGCGGAGCGGCTGGCCGAGCGATGCCGTCGCCTCGTCGAGGGATCGGCCTGACACCGCCGCGATGGTCCTGAGCTCCGCGCGCCTGCCGATGCACGCGGCGACCTGCAGGAGCTCCTGCGCCTCCCCGGGCAGCTTGCGGACGGACTCCGTCATCAGCGGGACCACGTTGTCGGTGACCCCGATCCGCTCGATCCGGCCGAGATCCCATGTCCATGTCGAGCGGCTCGCGTGCGCGTGGAAGAGCAGCAGCCCTTTCTCCTGGAGCGATCGGAGGAGCTGGCGGAGGAAGAAGGGGTTGCCCGCGGTCTTGGCGAGGAGGAGCGCCGCGAGCGGCCGGGCCTGCTCCGGCTCGCAGCGGAGCGCGTCGGCGAGCAGCGCGACGGCCGCATCGACGTCGAGCGGGCCGAGCGCGAGGTGGGTGATCGGGACGGCCTTCGCCTGGCGGAGCTCCTCGAGGGTCCTGTGGAGCGGATGCTCAGGGCCGACCTCCCGGGTCCTGTACGCGGCGAGCAGGAGCACGTGCTTGCTGCCCGGATCTGCGGCCAGGGCGCGGAGGACGCGGAGCGACGCGGCGTCCGTCCACTGGAGGTCGTCGAGGAAGATCGCGAGCGGCGGCCGCTGGCTGGCCACCGCGCGCACGAAGTCCTGGATCGCGAGGAGGAAGAGGCTCTCCACGCGCATCGGATCCGTGGCGGGCGCCTCGGGCGACGCCGCGACGAGCTCGGCGAGCTCCGGGCAGAGCTCGCCGAGCGGAGAGCACCGCTCGCCCACCGCCTTCCTGAGCTGCGCGCGGCTCTCCTCCGGCTCGGCGCGGAGCGCGGCCGCGAGGGCGCGGAGCGCCTCCGCCAGGGACGCATAGGGCACGTTCGCGGCGCGCAGATCGAACTTCCCCTCGATGAACCGCCCGCCCTGCTCGGCGACGGTGGCCTGCAGCGCCTTGATGAGGGCGGTCTTCCCGACGCCTGCCTCCCCGGTCACGAGCGCGAGCTCCGTCCCGCCGCACGACACGGCGGCGAGCGCGCCGCGCAGCGCGGCGAGCTCGCTGTCGCGCCCGACCAGGCGCTCGGGCAGCGGGAGCCGCTGCGCCAGGTCGAGGCGGCCGAGCTCGAACGGCTCGATGGCGCCCGCGGTCGACCAGCGCCTCCGCGCCTCGCGGAGGTCCTCGGCCAGGCACGCGGCGCTCTGGTACCGCAGCTCCGGCATCTTGGCGAGGAGCCGCTGCACGAGCTCGGAGAGCGTCGCCGGGACGTGGGGGCTCACGACGTGCGCGGGCACGGGGCTCCTCGCCATGTGGGCGTGCATGAGCGCGAGCGGATCGGGGTCCTGGAACGGCGGCGCGCCGGTGAGCATGGCGTGGAAGGTCGCCCCGAGCGCGTACAGGTCGGATCGGCAGTCGACGAACCGGTTCATCCGCCCGAGCTGCTCGGGGGACATGAAGGGCAGCGCCTCGAGCTGATCGAGCTCCACCGCCGCGGGCACGCTCGTGAGCTCGGCCGCGTCCGCGAAGTGGACGAGGGTGACCTGCCCGCCGGCGCCGAGGACCACGCGGCCGGGGGCGATCGCGCGGTGAACCACGCCGCTCGCGTGGATGCGCGCGCATGTATCGGCGAGCGCGATGGCGACGTCGAAGAACGCGTCCAGCGCGAGCGGCCCCCGGGCGAGCCGCCGCTCGAGGTCCTCGGTGCCTGCGTCCTCGAGGACGAGCACGGGCGCGCCCGCCGGGCCCTCCAGCGCGAGCGGCCGCGCGACCCCCGGCACGTCGAGCCGGCGCAGGAAGGCGTGCTCCCGGAGCAGGAGCGCCGCCGCGCCCTGGGCCGGAGGGCTCCCCCGGGCGGTCTTCTCCACGACTTTCCTGTCAGCGATCGTCTGCCTGCGGAGCAGAAAGCGACCGCAACGGTGGACCTCCGTCGCTTCCGCCCGAGTCATACGCGTGTCCCCCCTCGCGTGACCCGTGCGACTATAAAGCAACCTGCGTGAGCGTGCGAGCTGATAAGTCCTCGCTCTCGCGACAAGGCAGGAACGCGGGTTCATGCGCCTGATGAGGCATTCTGAGCGCATCGATAAGCGCCGGGTGTGCCGAGCCGCCGAGCGTGCATTGGTGGCGCGCTCGAGGCTGCCGGCCGAGCTGGTTACGCGCGGGTGGCGCTGCTCGTACGCCTGCGGCGCGAGGCGAGGAGCGGCCCGAGGCCGGCGATGGCAGCCGTCCCCCCGTCGTCCCGCGAGCCCGCCGCGCTGCAGCCGCCGGCCGGGGCGACATCGTTTCTTGGCTCCCGCGTCGCACCGGCGTCCCCCGCGCTGCGGGCGTCCTCCGCGCTGCGGGCGTCCCCCGCGCTGCGGGCGTCTCCCTCGGCCGCAGCGTCGCTCCCGGCGTCGACGGGGCCCAGCCCCAGCGTCCGCGCCGTCCGCGCTGCCGAGCGGACCCCTGGAGTACGTGCCCGAAGCGGTCGCCGCGCCGTTGTAGCTCATGGATGCCACGTTGATCGCGCCCCCGGACGCCGCCAGGGCAGAGGTCAGCGCGCCGGCGTCATCGGTTGTCCCTGGGGTGAGGCTGAACTCGCTGCCCCGTGACCGAGGCGCAACAGCGCTGCGCAGGTAGCTGCGAGCTATCTCATCATCATCTCCGTATGTGGATTCGTGGTCTCAACATGGAGACCTGCACCCGGAATCGACGGGAGCGGCAGGCTCAGTGGCAGGTGACGTTCTGGGACGCCGCGAAGTTCAGGACCTCGGCCCTGCACGCCGCGGCCTCCGCCGGGGTGAGGCCGTCCTGGAACTCGACGCCTTGCCCACCGCAACCGAAGGAACTGTTATGGAACTGCACACCGCAGAAGAGAGTGCCGCCCTCGTCTCCAGCGATGATGCGCGTGCGGTTCGAGCCATTCACAGAGAATGCCCAGGAATGGTCGGGCGCGCTTCCGCAGGGCCCCGGGAAGCTGTAGCCGTCGCACGACCCATCCGTCAAGATCGTCCCGGCCAGCGCGGCCTGCCAGGCCGGGATCAAGTCGTCGCAGGGACAGGCGGAGGCGACGCAGGGCTCGCCGCAGGTGAGCGTGCCGCCGCAGCCGTCGTCGATGGTGCCGCAGGTCGCTCCCTGAGCGGCGCAGGTGGTGGGGACGCAGGTGGGCGTCTCGCAGTTCGGCCCCGTGAAGCCCGCCGGGCAGGTGCAGGTGTAGGGCTCCCCGGGGTCGCAGGTGCCGCCGTTCTGGCACGGAGTGCCGCTGCCGGCGCAGGTCCCGGCGGCGCAGCTATCCGTGACCGTGCAGCCGTCGCCGTCGTCGCAGGCCGTGCCGTCGGCGGCGGCGGGGTTCGAGCAGAGCCCGGTGGCCGGGTCGCAGGTGCCGGCGGCGTGACACGCGTCGGACGCTGCGCACGTCACGCCGGCGCAGAGGTCGGTGCACGTGCCGTCCTGGCAGGTGAGCCCGTCGCAGCACGGCACGTTGGCGTCGCAGGGCGCGTCCACCGGCAGACAGCCGTCGCCATGACAGGTCGGGTCGAGCACGGCGATGTAGTCGTTGGCGTGGCCGGAGTGTTCGTTGATGCAGGCCTGCACGCTGGTCTTGAGGATGGTGTAGGGGTAGCTCGCCGCGCCGGTATGGTGGCAGATCTGGACCTTGCCGTTGACGGCCAAGAGCGGGCACAGCACGCCGAGGATGAGGTGCTGGTCCGCCGCGCCGAGGTGCTCGGCGGTAGGCCCGTCGGGTGTATCCGTGCTGGAGCACGCGCCGCCGAGGACCGTGAAGCTGCTCAGGCCGAGGAGCGCGACCGCCGCGCCGAGCGTACGAGGGGAGGTGAAAGGCTTCATGACTCTTCTCCTTGTGGCGGGACGCGCGGTGGAGCTCCGCGGATCGCCCGCCGCGCGCTGCACCCTGCGTCGGCACGTCCGAGGTCGCGACCTGGATCGTGATCCAGCTTTCGGAAGTGCAGGCTCTCGTGGTAACGTGAAGGGTCCACCGGCGATCTGCTCCAGCGAGCCCGCCGTTGCCTGACACAAGGAGGTCGCACGGATGACACGCAGGGTTCAGCTTCGGATCTTCCTCATCGCTTCTCTCTCTCTCCTGCTCTCGTTCGCCGGGATCCGCCCGAGCGCCGCCCAGTCGAGCTTGCCTTACTGGACCGAGCTCCCGCAGGGCGGCGACGTCCCCGACGCCATCTGGGACGGCGCGAGCGCCTATCACGACGGCCTCTTCTACATCTTCGGCGGGTTGAACGGGACCTACCCGGATGACGAGGCAGTGGCCGCTTTCAGCGCCTTCGACGTCGACGCGCTGACCTGGTACGACCTCGGCCAGTACCCGGGCGGGCCGTCCGCCAGGGCCGAGTCGATGATGTGGTGCGTCGCCGAGGAGGACGCGCTGATCGTCTCCGGCGGGAGAGGTCCTTTCCGGCGCGGGCTCGACCTCACGCACCAGGACACGTTCCGGTTCGACCCGGTGCACGGGTGGACGGAGATCTCGCAGAGCGCGGCCGAGATCGGGCGCGCCAACCGCTCCACGGAGGCGGTCGCCGTGCGCAAGAACGGGAGGCACAAGACCGTCGCGTACGCCTTCTCGGGCTCTTCGTCGACGCTGCCGGCCTTCATCAACCGCCCTGACGGCCTCCAGCACAACCTGGTCCGCTACAAGAACGGCTGGAAGCAGGTCGCGACCGGCTCGCCCGCCCCGCGCGCTCGAGCCCACCATCCGCTCGTCTACGCCGAGGGCTGGAACGCCCTGCTCGTCTACGGGGGATACACGAACGACGCCGTGAACGGGACCGGCACTTTCACGCCGGAGAACTACCTCGGCGACCTCTGGATGTTCGACCTCGACACGGAGACCTGGGATCAGCTGGTCTTCGACGAGGCCGGCGGACCGGGCCACCGTGACAATGCGAAGCTGATCGCCGATGAGCACAACGACGGCATCTGGCTCTTCGGGGGCAGCCAGTTCGACGGGTCCACCCTGTCCGATCTCTGGTACTTCGATCTCCAGACAGGGGCCTGGACGCGCGTGGACACCGCGATGACGGGGCCGGCGCCGGCGCCGAGGTTCGGCCAGTTCTACTTCACTCGCAGGACCGCGACGGCCTACGAGCTCTACCTCTTCGGGGGAGCGACAGCGGAGTTCGCGCCGGTGCTGCTCAACGACATGTGGAGATTGACGATCCCCCTCGACTGCGGCGGCTGATCGCGCGATCCAGGTGGGCTCCCGCCTGGACGAGGGGCGCCGGAAGGAGGTGAAGAAATGAGGCGATGCCTCAGGGAAGCCTCCTCAGCTTACCACGAGAGCCTGCACCTCCGAAAGCTGGATCACGATCCAGGTCGCTCCCTTCGACGTGCTGATGCAGGGTGCCGCTCCCGGCGGGCGACCCGCGGATCGCGACCGCGCGTCCCGCCAAAGGAGAAGCGTCATGACGCATGTCACCTCTCTTCGCAGGCTCGGCGCGATGGTCGCGCTGCTCGGCCTGAGTTGTTTCACGGTCCTCGGCATCGGGTGCTCGAGCACGGACATACCCGACGGGTCGGACGCCGAGCACGTCGGCGAGGCGGAGCAGCCCATCGTCGGCTTGCTGTGCACGCTCCTGGCGGTCAACGGCAAGGTCCAGATCTGCCACCATTCCGGCTCGGGGAGCTACCCCTACACCATCCTCCAGGCCAGCAAGGACGCCTGCATCCTCGAACACGTAGGCCACCTCCACGACTACATCGCCGTGGGCAACCCGAGCTGTAGCGGCGACGGCTGCCTGCCCGCGAACGCGTCTTGCGACGGGACGATCCCTTGCTGCGGCAACTCGTCGTGCACGAACGACGTCTGCGGTTGTGACGCGGGCTGGGGCGGCGAGCGCTGCGAGACCCAGTGCCCGCCGGGGTTCACGGGCGCCGACTGCGATAGCCCTTCGCTCCCCTGCGAGCCCAGCCCCTGCGAGAACGGCGGCGTCTGCACGCCGGGCGCGCCCCCCAGCTCCACGTACACGTGCTCCTGCGAGCACGGGTACACGGGCGTGAACTGCGAGATCGACGCCTTCGCCGTCAAGCACTGCGACTCGAACCCCTGCGAGCCGGGCAGCACCTGCGTCGACGACGCGGAAGGCTACACCTGCCTCTGCCCCGCTTCCTGCCCCGCCAGCACGAACGAGTGCGAGTCGCCGACCTGCAATCCGGCGACCGGCGCGTGCGCACTCCCCACGGCGGTGCCGGACGGCGTCGCTTGCACCGACGACGGGGATCCTTGCACGGTGGACGCTTGCCAGGGCGGCGCGTGCGCGCACGTCGTCGGCCCCGATGTCTGCGGCGGCACCAGCTGCAACGGCACGGCGCTGGTCTGCGACCAGCGCATGGGCGACTGCGCCACGGGCTCCTGCTTCGTCGCGCAAGACGCCGTCCCGGGCGCGTTCGTCGCGCAGACGATCACGCTCGGCGACGCGGTCCTCCAGATCGCCCCCGAGACAACCGTGCAGGTCGGCGGCGCCACATCGGCGGTTCCCGTCACCATCACGCTCCAGGCGCTCAGCGATCCGTCGCTGCTCCCCTCGGCGCTGCCCACCGCGGATCCGGTGCTCTTCCCGATCTACCAGTTCGGCCCCTCTGGCACGCGGTTCTCGCCGGGGCTCTTGTTCACGATCCCCGTACCGCTCACGGCGACCACGCCGAGCGCGTGGCTCTGCGACGACTCGGGCCTGAACTGCGAGCGACGCAACGGGTTCCTGACCCTCGACGGCTCGGTCTCTCCCCCGCGGCAGACGCTCACGGTCGCGATCGACCACTTCAGCACGCTCGTCGTCACGCAGTCGCCGACCGCTGTCGCACAGGCGTCGTGCGTCACCGTCCAGCAGGGGTTTTCGGGCAACGTCGTCGACACCACCGCCCAGTACTACGGGACTCCCTCTCCCACCAGGCTCCTGAGCGGCACCGCCCACACGGTCGACGCTGGCGCCACGCGTTTCGAGCGCTTGGCCCCGCTCCTGCAGTGGGACCTGAGCGCGATCCCGAGCTACGCGAACGTCACGTCGGCGCAGCTCTACCTCGTCATCGAGGACACCACGAGACCTTACCTGGAGAACACGATCTACCCGCTGACCGGACCGTGGGACGCGGCGACGGTTCAGTACGGCACCATGCCCGGCACCTACAGCGGACTCGGCAGTCCGCTGGACTACGGTAGGGGCACTGCGGGCGCCGACCTCACGTACATGACGCAGCTGTGGACGATCGGGGAAATCTCGAACTACGGCATCACGCTCTCCGCGGAGCTCGACCCTGACACCACGAGCGCGCCCGAGGCCACGTCGTTCTGGAGCAGCGAGGCGCCCACGGTGAGCGTGCGGCCCAGGCTGGATGTCTGCTACACGGTGGCCTGCCCCGGGCCGGGCTGCGGGGTCCAGGCGGGCCCCGGTCCGGTGACCCAGGTCAGCGCGGGTGACGAGTTCACGTGCGTCGTGAAGAACGACGCCAGCCTCTCTTGCTGGGGCGACAACTCCTTGGGCCAGCTCGACGCGCCGGCCGGCACCTTCACCCAGATCAGCTCGGGAGGCTGGCATAGCTGCGCCATCGGCACGAGCGGCCAGGTCAGCTGCTGGGGCGACAACTCCTATGGCCAGGCCAGCCCGCCGTCGGGCACCTTCACGCAGATCTCGGCGGGCGAGCTGTACACCTGCGGTGTGCGGACGAACGGCAACCTCGCTTGCTGGGGGCTCGAGAACGACGGCCTCCAGTTCGATCACGGCCAGACCAGCCCGCCGTCGGGCACCTTCACGCGAGTCTCGGTGGGCATTTACCAGGCTTGCGGCCTGCCGGCGAACAACATCCCCGTCTGCTGGGGGGACAGCCCCACCACGTTCACCGAGGCCTACACGCAGGTCGCGACGAGCTCCGGACAGACCACGTGTACCCTCTTCGCGGGCCAGATCACCTGCGATGGCCTCGACACCGCGGGCGCGGCCACCCCGCCCACCCTCGACTCTTTTGGCCAGCTCAGCCTGGGATACCTTTACGGATGTGCTCTGAGGACCACCGGCACCCTCCACTGCTGGGGTGACAACAGCCATGGTCAGGCGACTCCGCCCCCTGACACGTTCGTCCAGGCCGCGACGGGCCGACAGCACGCGTGCGGCGTGACCTCGAAGGGCACCGTCTCTTGCTGGGGGCGCGGCGACTCCGGTGAGACCGCTGTCCCGGCCGCCTTCTCCGGCTTGACGCCGACGTGCACGGATGGGGCGAAGAACGGCGCCGAGACGGGCAACGACTGCGGCGGCGGCGCGTGCCCGCAATGCGTCGTCGGAGGCGGATGCAGCACGAGCTCGGACTGCGTCACCGGGAACTGCGCGGGCGGGGTTTGCAACGCCAACCCGTGCACCGCGGCGCCCTGCCAGAACGGTGGCACCTGCGCCTCGAGCGGGAGCAGCTACACCTGCGCCTGCCCGTCCGGCTACACGGGGACGAACTGCCAGACCCCTCCCGCCGACCTGTGCAGCGGCGTCGTCTGCGCGCCCTCCGACGCGTGCCATGAAGCGGGCACCTGCAACCCGATGACCGGGGTGTGCTCCAATCCGACGTCGACCGCTTGCGCGACGGGGATGTTCAGCGACGGCGGCGGCCCGGCCAGCCACCGGACCGACGGCCCGTACACCATGGGCATGCTGTTCCAGGTGGGGAGCAGCGCCGTGACGATCGGCGCCCTCGGGGCGCAGGACGACAGCCTCTCCGGACCGGCCGCCGACGGCTTCGCCGGCGGCGGCGTCCAGGTGGGACTGTGGGACGCGACGGGCACCACGCTCCTGGCGTCCGCCACGGTGCTGAGCGCCGATCCGCTCGTCGGGACGTATCGCTACCACGATCTCGCGAGCCCCATCACGCTCCAACCGAACACCAGCTATCTCATCGGTGCGCTGGTGGGGGGCGCCTTCGAGCCGTTCGAGGACAGCGCCGGAGCCGCGAAGTTCAGCGCCCACGGCGTGACGATCGTCGGCAATCGGTTCGCCTCGGGCGGCTCGCTGACCGCGCCGACCATCGAGGGCAACGGCACGCTCGGACGCTGGGCGCCGGCCAGCGCGCTGTTCGGGTGCTCCGGCGCGGGCTGCCAGGCCGGGATGTTCAGCGACGGCGGCGGCGCGGCCAGCCACCGGACCGATGGCCCGTACACCATGGGTACGCTGTTCCAGGTGGGGAGCAGCGCCGTGACGATCGGCGCCCTCGGGGCGCAGGATGACAGCCTCTCCGGACCGGCCACCGACGGCTTCGTCGGCGGCGGCGTCCAGGTGGGATTGTGGAACGCGACGGGCACCACGCTCCTCGCGTCGACCACGGTGCTGAGCGCCGACCCGCTCGTCGGTACGTACCGCTACCACGCTCTCGCGAGCCCCATCACGCTCCAGCCGAACACCAGCTATCTCATCGGTGCGCTGGTGGGTGGCGCCTTCGAGCCGTTCGAGGACAACTTCGGCGCCGCGAAGTTCAGCGCCCACGGCGTGACGATCGTCGGCAATCGGTTCGCCTCGGGCGGCTCGCTGACCGCGCCGACCATCGACGGCACCGGCGCGCTCGGACGCTGGGCGCCGGCCAGCGCGCTGTTCGGGTGCTTCGGTGCGGGCTGCCAGACCGCGCTCTTCAGCGACGGCGGCGGCCCGGCCAGCCACCGGACCGATGGCCCGTACACCATGGGCATGCTGTTCCAGGTGGGGAGCAGCGCCATGACGGTGAGCGCTCTCGGGGGACAGGATAGCAGCCTCTCCGGACCGGCTACCGACGGCTTCGTCGGCGGCGGCCTCCAGGTGGGGTTGTGGAACGCGGCGGGCACCACGCTCCTCGCGTCCACCACGGTGCTGAGCAACGATCCGCTCGTCGAGACGTATCGCTACCACACGCTCGCGAGCCCCATCACGCTGCAAGCCAACACGAGCTATCTGATCGGCGCGCTGGTGGGAGGCGGCGTCTGCGAGCCGTTCGAGGATAACGCCGGAGCCGCGAAGTTCAGCGCGCACGGCGCGACGATCGTCGGCAATCGGTTCGCCATCGGTGACTCGCTGACCGCGCCGACCCTCGATGGACTCGAGACGCTCGGGCGCTGGGCGCCGGCCTCCCTGCTTTTCTCGAGCCCGTAACCGGTGCTTCCGAGCACTTCCTGATCCTCGACCACCCCGCCACCCGAAGGCCCCGCGATCTCGCGGTTGCGGGGCCCTCGCCAGCCGAGCTTCAAGGGACGAGCGCGCGGCGCTCCCCGCCGGGCAGCTCGCCCGTGACGACAATCCCTGTGCGGTAGAGGTCTTCGCCGTGGCGTCGACGCCAGGCGCGTCGACAGGCGCCATTCTCGGTCCGGCGAGGCCCTCGCACGCCTCCAGGATCGAGCGCCAGACGGCGCGCTATTCGACTCAGGTCTCATAGACACACGGCATCTCCGCTGCCATACTGACGCTCGCAGTGCTTTTTCATTGAGAATCAAATGCCCAGCCGGGTGGCCCTCGACGATTGCCCACCCGGCCGGGCGCCCATTGAGGAGATCTTCATGCGTACATTGCTCCGCGGCGCCGCCGCATTCATCGCAGTCCTGATCACCGCCGCGCCCCTTGCCGCGGCGGGCAACTCGATCCGGTTCGCGCGGGCGCAGCCCGAGGGGACGGTCGTCACGGTCAAGGGCGTCGTGTCTGTCCCCTCGGGCGCGTTCGCGCCCAACGACCAGGGGTTCGCCATCCAGCGCGGGCGCACGGGGATCTATATCCACGACGCGCTGGGCGGGAGCTATGCGCTCGGCCAGGAGGTCGTGGTGACCGGCACGGTGGAGAACAGCTTCGGCCAGGTCCTCGGCGTCCAGCCCACGAACATCGCCGTCTCCGGATCCCATCCAGTCCACCCGGCCAAGCCGATCGACACGGGCGACGTGGGCGAGGATTCCGAGGGGACCCTCATCCGCATCGGAGGCACGGTGGTGGACGAGGTCTTCGACGACGGGGAGTATGGCTACCGGTTCCACGTCGACGACGGCTCGGGCGAGGTCACCGTGTTCGTCTATGCCGGGACCGGCATCGACGTGAGCGGCATCGCCCTGGGGGACGACGTGGAGATCACCGGGTTCAGCGGCCAGTTCATCGACCACTACGAGGTGAACCCGCGGGTGCCCTCGGACATCGTGGAGCTCCCCTGAGCCTGCCTCGGGACGACGAGGCCTGACGGCCTCTCTCGTCTCCTCGGCGCACGACCGGGTGCCGTGTCGCCCGAGAACGAACCGGCCGGGAGGGCGGTCAGGCGGCTGGCGCTCGTCAACCAGCAGATGGTCTTCGATCTGCTCTTCCTGGCCAGGAGGTCCGCCGAGACGGCCGGCGGTGGTGCAACTCCGGCCAGGATGCCGGACGAGGCCGCAGGGGGAGTTGCAACTCCGGCCAGGACCTCGAGCGAGGCCGCAGGGGGAGTTGCAACTCCGGCCAGGACCTCGAGCGAGGCCGCAGGGGGAGTTGCAACTCCGGCCAGGACCTCGAGCGAGGCCGCAGGGGGAGTTGCAACTCCAGATCGCCTCGTTCGAGCATCCTGGACCTGAACAGGTGGATACTACGCCCGGATGCGTCGTCCGCTACACCGGCGCCGGCGTCTCGGTGCCCCGGGTCGCCGGTGGCGCCCCGCTGCCCGCACCGGGCGTCGCCCCGCCGCCCGCGCCGGGCGTCACTCCGCCGCCCGCGCCGGGCGTCACTCCGCCGCCCGCGCCGGGCGTCGCGTCCACGCCCGCCGGCGCCGCCGGCTCCTTCTTCGTCCTCTTCCGGCCCTGGCCAGCCCGCCCGACCACGTAGAGCGACGGGAAGCGCGCCTCGCGCTGGGGATCGTACCGCAGGAAGCGCAGCCCGAGCTCCTGCACCTCGACGTAGAGCGGCTTGGCGAGCGTCCACGCGCGCTGGAGCAGGTCGTACGCCTCGCGCGCCCTGGGGCTCAGCGCCGCGCCGAGCACGGCGAGGATCTGGGAGGCGAGCCGCCGGGCATCGGCGAGGTCTGTCGCGCGGTAGTGGATCGGATCCTTGGACACGACGTCGTGCCTGGCCTGGTAGATGTCCGCGTAGCCGAGGAGGTCGTACGCGCGATCGAGGTAGCCGGTGCCGGCGCTGAGGCGGCGGAGGACGGGACCGAGCTCCGGGTCGTCGCCGAAGAAGTGCTCGCAGACCTTCTGCAGGCGGGACTCGACCTCCGCCGACTCCTTGTCGAGCGCCGCAGAGAGCTTGGCGCCGCTGGTGAACGCGCCCGCGGCGTCCGCCTGGCGATAGGCGTGGAGGAGGATGAGCGCGAGCGCCTTCAGGTGATCGAGGTTGTCGAGCTGGAACTCCCCCTGCGCGGCCGCGCCCTTGTAGAGCGCGAGGAGCGGCGGGGCCTGCGTGAGCGCGTGCACGCCGAGGAGGGCGCGGCTGACCGACTCGACGTCGAGGCGCGGGACCTCCAGCCGATCCGGCGTGATGGCGGTGAGGCGCGGGCGATACGCCGCGACGAGCTCCTCGGCGAGCTCGGGAGCGTAGCCGTGGGGCTCGGCCATGAAGCCCGCGAGCTGGGCGGACAGGGTGGTGACCACGGACGGCGCGAACGCCAGCGGGTCGGTGCCAGTGACGAAGACGGACGCCAGGTCTTGCCGGCGCGAGGTTTTTTTGTTGGTAGCCATGTCGAGCGAGGCTACGGCAGAGTGGCTGTCTGCGGAACTGCCGGGCATGATCGCGACGCCGCGCGGATGCACCACGACAGGGGCTGATGGGCCGCCGTGGTCCTCCGCCGCCAGCGCCGGCGGACAGGTGGTATCCGAGAAGGCGAATCGGCCCAGCTGATCGGCGTCATTCACCGGTGCATCGCCGCCGATTCCGCCGGACGACCTCGATCCCCACGAAGGCCACGAGCGGCGCGAGTCCCTCCAGGACAATCGTTCCCAGCCAAGCCCGCGGCGTGCTCCGCACCTTCCGGCGGACCGGAGGGGACTGGCTGTACCCCGCAGGGACGCGCCGCTCGCTCGAGGCGGCGCCTGGCGGGGGAGCGGCCGCGGGGAGCTGTTCTCCCGGGCAGCCGCCGTCGACGTGGCCGAGCTCGGGCGCGTGGACGGCGAGGAGCTCGACGCGAGCTCGGCGTGTCCCCTCCGCGGCGGCGCGGCCGTGGCGAGACGCGCCGGCGGGGAGCTCGGGCGGCTCGCACGTCGGCAGGGATCACCTCCCCCCAGGTGGAGGCGCCGTGGGACGCTTGGGACCTCGCGCCAGGGCCTGGGCAGCGGCCGTGCTCCAGGGCGTCGGCGCGCGCGACCAGCGCACGCGGAGCGAGCGGTTCGGCGTGCCTGCGGCCGTTCTGCGCCCCCCGTGGCCGCGCGCCTGGAGCGGCTCCCGCAGCTGGCAGCCTCTCGGCACGGAAGTACAGTCCACGCCATGACGGACGAGGAGCGGACCGACGCGGAGGCAGACCTGGAGGAAGAGCTCGCATGGACGGTCTATGCCCAGGTCTTCGCCCTTGGTTATATCTACCTTCTTGCCTGCGCGCTGAAGCGCGGTGACGCGGATCTTGGGGTGGATCCCTCCGCGTGGGAGAACACCCTGGGCGCCGCCGAGTGGGCGATGATGGAGCATGTGAACGGGCGCGTTCAGGGCCCCACGATCATCACCGTGGAGGACGTTGAGCGGATGCGCCGACTTCACACGATGGGCTCCGCCGCGCTGGCTGGCGGGGAGCGGCCGCCCGAGCTGTACCAGCTCTCGCTCCAGTGCATGGAGAGTCTGTTCGGCTCGGACTGGGAGCGAGCCGCGCGAGAGGCTGTTCGCGGCTTGCGTGATCCCGATCAGTAACCTTCACCATGGCCGCGCTCGTCGGGGCGTCGGCCTGCGGCACTGCGGACGAAGCGACCGAGGCACCGACGTCCGCGCTGTGCCCCAGGGCGAGGGATCCGCGGGATGCGCAGCGCTGCTCCAACTACTCGGGCGCCGCCCTCGGCACTTTGGGCGTCCTCTGCAGCCTCATCTGAGCCATGAGCAAAGAACTGAGGACCATCGTGAGAGCGCCTGCACACCCTAGATCCGCATGCGACACCGGTGCGACCGGACGAGCCGCAGCTCTACCAGGTCGAGCAGCCGACCCGTCACCCGCACCTCGCTCGTCGCGATCGCCGTGCTCGTCATGCGGGCGCGGCCGCCGTTTATACCTCGCCGAGCTCGGTCGCGGCGCCGACGACGAGGGCCGCGAGCGCGAGTTCGGCCGCCTCCCCGTCTCGGTGAAGGTCCGGGTCCAGGAGTAGGGGGCGGTCCTAACGGTTGCAGCAGAGCACGTGCGTGTCACCGGGCGTGAGCTCGCCGCTCACAACTTTGGAGTCGGTCGAAGGCGTGCAGGTCGGCTCGTCCTTCACGAGGATAGACCGAATCGCACCGATCTGTCCGTCGATCGTGTCTGTGCAGAGCGGTCCATCCAGCCCGGAAACGAAAACGGCTCCGAGCTCTTCGGAGCAGTCTGCCTGATAATACACCGTGGTCTGTACGCGGCACTTGTCGCGGCTCGGCTCGCTACAAGAGCAAGGGCTGCACGTGCGCGTGTCGTTGTAGAGCTGCACATCCCGCCGGACCCGATAGGAGTCCCAGCACTCTCCGTTCGGCTGCGGCGGATAACAATGGAGGAAATCCGTAGAAAAGAAGTCGATATCCGGACTGCATGCCCGAACGAATGTCATGTTCGTTCGCCGCAGCGGAGGCACCGGGGTGACAGGCTGGCAGTCAGTCACAAGCGGCGGCTCGATCGTCACAAATGCATAGGATTCGCCGGGAATGGGATGGGTAAGAGGAAAGCACGTGCCATCCCAACTGTTGCCCGCATCGATTGTAGAGACGAGGTCACTACTGGAGCAATCGGACGAGGAGTGCAGGAGCACCCTGTCCGAGAGCAGACATTGAGCAGGTCCACACTCGCAAGGCTCGCACTCGACCGGCCCAGGCGTCCCCGCCCAGCCTTCCCACAAGGTCTTGTCACCGCACCGTGGAGCACTCTCGTATCGGCCGTCCCAGAGCAGGAGGAGCTGGCTCGGATCTGGATCTGGCAAATCCTCGGGCACCGGCGACGAGCACCCGATGAGCACACACGTGGCCAGCGTGGAGAGCGCAACCCAGCGCATCGCGGCGGCCACATCTCTGCCTCGGTCAATTATCAACATTGCCATAGATGATCTCCGCGCTGGAGCAGCAAAATGTTCGGGTCTCGCCGCTCTCGATCGTGCCGTCGACCATGGAGACGGTGGCCATTGGCGTGCACGTGCCCGGCTCGTCCCGTGCGAATACCACGCGCACCCCTGCGAGCGGCGAATCGGCAGGTGCGCCGTAGCAGATTTCCTCTTCTGTGCCGATTCCGTTGATCGAGATCAGCATGTCCGAGCATGTCGTGTCGCCAAAGAGCAGTACATCCGCCACGCAGCTTCCGCCGACGGGGGCGCCGCACTCGCATGGCGTGCAGGTACGAGCGTCTCTGCTCTTCTCCTGAAACTCGAAGCGCGCGGAGAAGCCCGGCCGGCACGAGCCGTCGTGCTCGGGTGCGATACACACCAGCCCATCGAACCCTGTCCTATACTCACCGGTCCACGGGCAAGCTCGCGCAAAGCTCCCTGTAAGAGGGGGCGGAGTGCCCTTCGACGGCTTGCATGCGGGAGCCATCGTGGGCGGCTTGATGGTGATCGAGGCGAACGCGTCGCCTGGGACAAGGGGCGAGGTCTTGACACAGTGCCCTGGCGGGTCGGCTGCACCGGCGAGGTTGACCTTGACCCCTTCGTCAACGCAGAGAGGCGCCTCATGCGCCTTCACGCTGTCCGGCAGCACACACTCGGCAGGGCTGCAAGCGCACGTCCCGCATTCGTTCTGGTACTGAGGATCCGTGCGCACATCAGCCCATCCATCCCAGTAGTCGAGCCGACCTTCCGGACAGATGGGAAAATCTGGCGTGTCGCCGATCCACAACAACACCGAATTGTCGTCGGTCCGGGGCCCGGGGAGCGCGAGGTCCTCTCCGCAATCGAGCAGCGCAGCCATGCTGAAGGCAAAACAAGGTGTCGACCGCATGAGACCCCTCTCGCAGCTCAGTAAAAGACCTTCTGACAAGGGAGCAGACCGTCACAGAGGTCGGGCTCCTGCGCCGGCGTCTTCATGGTCTGCCGTGTGGGAGCGGCAGGCCAGTTCGTGCGCGGCCGCGCCGCGACAGGCGGCGTGGCGGCCGCTGGGAGCGGCTCAGGGCATCGATCGAGCGGTCGAGCTGAGGACGGCGGGATGGCTCGACCCGCCGCGGCCTGGACCACTGGCGCCAAGCGCGGCACGACGTGACGCGGGGGCGCCCACCGCAGGACCGCGGCCGCGCTGCCCAGCACGAACGCCAGCGCGAGCACCGCGCCGAACCAGCGCGGCGGGGAGCGTCGCCTTGGGGTGCGGCTTGAGCGCGGACAGGTTGAGGGCACCGGCGGTGCCGGCAGCACTGGAGAACACGGAGGGGTCGAGGGCACCGGCGGTACCGGCAGCATCGGCTCGAGGTCCGGTAGCTCGGGCGCTGGAGGCGACCGCAGCGCGACCGGAGGCTCCTGGATGACGTTATCCCGGGTGTCCCGCGGCGGGATCGCGCTCTTGAGGGTGGAGGGCGTCTCGGAGGGGCGCCGCGTGGCGACCGGAGACGCTTCGGTGATGCTGTCCGCCGCGTCCCGCGAAGGCGCGCTCTCGACCGTGTCGGGCACGTCGGAAGGGCGGGGCGTGGGGAACTCGCCAGCTCGCCCTCCCTCTTCCTCCGAGGCGAACGCGCTCGCCTCGTCCTCCACGAGGATGGGCGCCGCCTCGTCCGGCTTGTGCCGAGTGCCGGACCGCCCGGCGAAGATGTCCGCGTGGGGAGGGGCCGGCGGTGCGCCAAGCTCCTCCCACTCGCGGGCATACGCGCGTCCACGCCGTCCGCCCGCGTCGTCTGGTACGCTCGGAGCACCCGTCCCGCCCGCCGCCCCCGCTCCGCCGCGGAGACCCTCCGCTCCGTCCCGCCGCAAAACCGCCGCTCAGCGAAGAGCGCCTCCAGCGACGGGCGCTTCCCGGCATTTCGCGTCGCAGGCGAGCGGCGAGCCCCTTTCCGTAGGCGCTTCGCCCGCGCCTCCTGCGATCCCTCTGGGGTAACCGCAGGCCGGCGGACCGGTCTGCGGGACGGACAGCGGACGTTGACGGGCCCGTCCGAAGGTGGATCGGTTCCTTGGCCCTCCGGGGCGCGGAGGCATATACCGGACCTGTCGGACCTCGCGCTATCGGGATTCGGCCACGCCGCCCGGGGTCTTACCAGCACCTGCGGGGTGCACTTTACCTGTCCGACGAGCTTAGATGGCCAGCATGAGAAGAGCAATCTGGACCCGTGCTCGGCCATTCCCAGATCGCCCCGTACGGACTTCTGACAACGAGACGGTCGTCTCGTTGTCAATCTTCGCGAACGCTCTGGACTCCAGGAATGACGACGCCGCCTGTACCCTCCACAGAACGCCCCAACGGGAAACCATCGCGTTTGGCGACCCTGGAGTATCTCGACCGCGACGCCGCCCTCGCCCCACCAGGTAGCAGGATCCGCGGGGTTGCCGATGCCCCGCCCTCGCCGGGTCTCCGCAGCGGCGGCCTATCTTCGGAGATGCGCAGATAGGTCGCGGAAGTCGCTGCCTATTCACGGGAATACGCAGATGTGCCGCGGAGCGTCGCGACCTATTCGCGGGAATACGCAGATATGCCGCGGCGCTTCGCCGCCTACATGCCATAACCCGCCGCTAGGCCCTGCGACGCAACTGATTGCTACGTTAGACGCGAGGAAGACGCATGCGAATCAGCCCACATCTGTGCTTCAACGGTCAGTGTCGAGAAGCAATGGAGAAGTATCAGACGATACTCGGGGGAACGCTTCAAACGATGCTCACCTACGGTGAATCTCCCATAGCGGCTTCAACTGATCCAGGGTTGCATGAGCGAATCGTGCACGCCACATTGTTGGTGGGTGACATTGAACTGACGGGCGCCGACGTTACACCCGAAAGCTATCGCGCACCTCAAGGCTTCTTTGTCACACTCTCCGTTCAAGATGCGGTGCGAGCGAAGGTTATCTTCGATGAGCTGAGCGATGGCGGTACTGTTCAAATGCCGTTTCAGTCGACGTTTTGGTCGCCAGGATTCGGGGTTCTCGTCGACCGCTACGGTGTTCCATGGGAGATCAATAGTGGTGCCCAACCCGCGGTCTAACACCTCGCTGGAGCGGACGCGTGAAAGATAAAGTGACAAGCTCGACGCGGGCGCGCGCGCCGCTCAGCTCAACCGTTCGGCAGCAAGGCGTTGAGCCCGGGGGGATTCAGCGAGCGGTCCTCGTGATGAGAGACCTCGAGGGCAGCTTTCGATGTTCCAGCGGGAGCGGATAAGGACGGCGTGGAGGCGGCTGGTGATGATGAGCGAGCCGACCGTGAGGGTGAGCGCGCCGATCGTGACGGTGAGCGCGCCGACGGTGACAGTGAGCGCGCCGCGGACCGCTTCGGGAAGCGCGTACTCGTCGAGGTGAAGTCCTCGTCGGAGATGCAGGAGGTCGCGCTGCGCAAGCAAGAGCTCTTGCGCCGTCTGCGCAAGGTCAGGGGCTTCGAGAACGTCGTCGACATGCGCTTCTCCGTGAACGGCGCACGCCGTATCCTGCGCACATGGATCCCGGGATCGCCGACGTCTCCGACACCGCGCTGTGGATCGCCGCCTACCGCGCGCGCGAGACCGACCGCGCCGGCGCGCTCTTCCAGGACCCGCTCGCCGGCCGGCTCGCCGGCGACCGCGGGCGCGAGCTCGCGCGGAAGATGACGGGCGCCGAGCAGTTCGAGTGGATGACGGTGGTGCGCACCGTCGTGATCGACCGCTACCTGCAGGAGGCGATCGCGCGCGGGGTGGACACCGTCTTGAACCTCGGCGCGGGCCTCGACACGCGCCCGTACCGGATGACGCTGCCGGCGTCGCTCTCGTGGGTCGAGGTCGACATGCCGAAGATCGTCGCGCTGAAGGAGGACCGCCTCGCGGGCGAGACGCCGTGCTGCCGCCTCGCGCGCATTGCCGCCGACCTGTCCGTAGACGACGCGCGGCGCGCGGCGCTCGCGGAGTGCGTCGCCCGGGCGCGGCGCGCGATCGTCCTCACCGAGGGCGTGTTGACGTACCTGCCGCTCGAGGACGTCGCGAAGCTCGCCGACGACGTCCACGCGCAGGCCGCGATCGAGTCGTGGATCGTCGACTTCAGCGCGCCGTTCCTGAACCGCGCCGTGCGCGCGCGCGGCGTGAAGTTCAAGAACGCGCCGATTCGCGACGGCGCGCGGGACCCCGCCGCGTTCTACGCGGCCCACAGCTGGCGCTGGACCGAGCCCCGCCACCTCGTCGTCGAGGGCGAGAAGATCGGGCGCCCGGTCCCGTGGCCGATCTGGTTCCGCCCGATCCAGGCGCTGCTGCCGCGCCGCGCGCAAGAGGCCTTGCGCACGATGCTCGGCTACGCGCTGCTCGTGCGCGCCTGAAACCTCAGCAATTGCACACGTTCATCGTCACCTGGGGCGCCGAACAAGCCGATGAAGCTGGCCGGCTTCGCCAGCAGCTTATGGTCCGTCGTTCGGCGGGCGGGCGGGGGTGGTACACTGCCGGAGAGGTCATCGACCTTCAGCCCAGCGCCGTTGAACGCGTCCGCCTCGGGCGAGGCCGGCTACGCCGCGGTGGTGGCCGAGGCCGGCGCGGTCCTGTCCGCGGCCCACCCGACGGCGGTGAACCTGGCTTGGGCGGTGGGCCGCGCCCTCGCGCTCGCCCGGGAGCATGCCGCGCTCGCGGGCGAGGAGCGCGCGGCGGCGCTGGCTTCGTTCGCGCGCGGGCTGCACAGGGAGGACGTGGAGGCATGCCGGGTGATGGGCCGGTTTGGGCCGGTCCGCCTGCTGGCCGAGGGGACGGTGCTCACGCTCGCGGGCCGGTGACGGCGGGCCGGGGCGCTAGCGGTCTTTTTCGGCCCAGTCCGAGGGAGCCCATCTCCAATAAGCGTCGTACGTTCCATATTCTCCCCACTCGTGGTTGCAGTACGCCATGACCTTCGCACTGTCGCCGCCGTACATGGCCAGTTTCTTCACGAAGGTGTCTCGGTACGCGTCATAGATCTCCTGCTTGCGCTTGAGATCCTTGCCGGACAACGTCGGCCTTTGGTCCGTGTTGGTGTAATAGGTCGAGTAGAGCTCAATACTGTAGCCCCCGTGGGGGGCCACGTACTCCTTCACCGCCAGCGACGTTTCATAGTGGTCCCAATTGTCGTGGCCATCACTCGTCCCGGGATTGCGGACCTTGGAGTCATCCGCGACGATGATGCGGGGACGATCGTCAGTGGTAGAGTCCTTCCCCTTCAGATGAGCCGGGGTCTCCTCGTCGATGATGGCCCACAACGTCTCTCCGAAGTCTGCCCAGGTCTCGTAGGAAGCCAGGCCGTCGATCGACTTGAGCAGAAACCCTTTCTTCAGCGTCCCTTCGTGCAGTCCTTTCAAGGACGGACCCTCACCGCCCGACTCCAACGGCGACATCGACGGAATTCGGACAAGATAGCTGACCGTGTTCTTCCAGACGCGCCGAACGACGCGGTGTCCGTTGCGAGTCACCTCCTCCCATGCGAACGGCTCGTTGGGCAGGGGCAGTTTGTCCACGTAGGGCTCGAACTCCTCGGACGTCATCTCCGCGCGGAGCGTGGAGGCCAAGGTGCCGCACTCTCTCGACTCCCACCATCCTTTTTCATGATATGAATCGTTCCCGGGGTTTCCATCTCCGGCGGTGGTGTAAACGAAGACGACCTTGCACGTCGGGCTGTCGAGATCGATCAAGGCCTGCTTCGCGAAAAAGAATTGCCAGTCATCCTGATGCGCCTGCACGTAGAATGCGCAGCCCATGTAGCCCTTGTCATCCATGTCAGCTCTCCATCTCTGTGTGACGTTCCCGACCGCTCGCTGGGCGCATCAGAGCACGCGCGGGAGCGCCCCACAACACCTTCAAGTCGTGCGCCGCTCGCGGCCCGCGCGGCGGGGGAGCGTCACCTACGTCTCCTCACTGTGCCCTTTCCCGACCGACCTGTTCCAGCCTCCACCGGAGGGGCGGAACATAGGCCGCCGCCGAGGCGAGGGCAGAGCGCGCCTTGGAAGGGATCGCCACGCGGCGTGCTCCGCACCGAGCGTGCCAGGAGACTTACCCCGGGTTTGCCGTGCAAAAAGGTCCTGCGGACCTGGCGGCGCAATGAGCTGGGAGCGCCAACCAGTGTTGATAGCGCGCCGCGTTCGGGTGACCCTCGGCATGTGGATTCCTACACGGAGATGGCCGCACAGCCGGAGTCGACGCTCCGCAAGCTCTTGGAGCACATGATCATGCTTGCCGGCGCGGCAGAGAAGCAGGTCATTGCGACGTTCGGCGGGCGGAGAAGCGTGCGCACATGAATATGGTGAAGAAGGGATGAGCGCGGACCGGGGCCGCCAGATGGGGCAACGCGGTCACCCGGGCACAGGCTCTTTCCGTGGTACCGCACGGGCTGGCCGAGACCCGCGCGCTGCTGCGTCGCTTGCTGCGCCTGACGACGTACACCCCGAGCGGGTCGGAAATCCAGTGGACAGCGGCGGCGACGAGTCTACTATCCTCGGTCCTGTGATGCTGCTGGTGCCCGGAGACCCGCTGCGCCCCCGCTGCCCATCCGCGTACCCTCAGCGTTGCTCTCGCCGGTACCGTAAGAAGGAGTTACATGCTGACTCAGCTGCAGATCCAGAACTTCGAATCCTCGTGGCCCATCCTCGACCACAACCATGACGGCACAATCGACGCGGCGGATCTGGCGGAAAGCGCGAAGTCATCTTGCGACGCCGTCGGCCTGGCTGCGGACAGCTCGGAGCGGGCCGCCGTGATGAGCAGCTACTGGCACTTGTGGGAGCAGATCCGTCTTGCTGCTGACGCTGACGCTGACGGTCGGGTCAGCCGGGCCGAGTACATGGATGCGGCCAACGCGCTGATCCACGCGGACGGCTACGTCGAGGCGTGTGCCATGATCGCGGACGCCACCTTCGACGCCGTGGACGCCGATGACGACGGCTTCATTTCGCGCGACGAGCTGTTCCGTCTCTACCTGGGTGCCGGGCATGATGCCTCGGTTGCAGCCGTCGCCTTCACCCACGTCGACACCGACGGTGACGGTCGGATCAGCCGTGATGAGTGGCGAGCATCCATCGTGGGCATCTACCTCAGTGACAGCCCGGACGGAATTGGCTCCAACATGATGGGGAACGTTATTTAACGCCTTCTCGTAGGCGATGCGAGCCGCCTCGACGTCGCCCGCCGCGAGCGCCTCCCTCATGCCTTCCGCGAGCTGGCGGAGCAGCACCGTCCGCGGGTCCTCCGGTTTCGTCCGGGATTCGTCCGGCTCACGAGGTTTCGCGCACTTAGCCGCCGTCGTCGGCACGCTTGCCGCTCCCGTCGCATGCGGAAACCTACGCGATCCCTGCGGATCCCTACCCTCGGCAGGCGTTTCGATTCCCGGCGCCACCACTCAGAAGACACGGCGAGAGCCGTGTTGGACCAAGCCGCTTCGCGGCAGCTCCTGTCCCTGCTGAGGTCGACCGCGATCGCGATGACGACCGCGATGAAGACGCCGCCCACGCGCCCCGCGTAGGCCTCGACGAGACCCTGGGAGCCATGGGCCCCGGACCGGAGGCGCCGGTCCGCTCGCGAGGCAGGCTCCCGCTCGTGCCCCGCTGCTTCTCGGCCGCCGAGATCCTCCGCTCGGTCTCACCGCGCGAGCGCGTCATGATGCTCTGGTTCGGCCTGAACTTGGACGACCCGGAGGACGCGGAGCTCTTCGTCGAGGGCGTGCACGTGACCGACCGAGCGATCGCCGAGCAGGAGCGCTGGGAGCGGGAGCAGTTCGGCTGAGGATGAGCATTCCGGCTTGCCATGCGCATTTTCCATACCCGGCGCCGTCGATCTGGCGAGGGGCCCGTAGTAGTCTTTGGGCATGAGCCCTCGACGAGACAGCGCCGCGCCTGCCAGGAAGCCCGCGATCGACGAGGACGATCCGGTCTGGCAGGCCGTTCTGCGAGCGCCCATCGACGACGAGCCGCTGACGGACGAGGAACTCGCGGCGATGCAGGCCGGGGCGGACGGGCCGGGGCTCCCAGCCGAAGCGGTGACGGCTGAGCTCCGAAGGAGGGCGGAGGCCGAAGGCGCCGGCGCCGAGTTCGACGAGCTGATGCGCGCGCGCCTCCCTCGATGACCTGGAGGTCGAGTGGATGCCGTCGGGCATCGTCTCGCTTCAGCGACTCCACTGGCGTGACGGTGAGCGCATCGACGCGGCCGTGCAGCGCTTCGCCACGACGGGCGAGGGGGCCGTGCACCGCGTCCCCGCGGATAATGCCGTCATCGTGCGGCTGCGCGTCGGGCGGTTCCGCGTCCTCGCCACGCTCGACCCGTGGGACTGCGTGATGCGCGTCTGGTGGGTGTACGTGGTGTAGATCGCGAGCGGGCGCGCTGAGCGCGGAGGACCGCGACGCCTGCCGGCGCGTGTACGGTATCCCGCTGGAGGCGTGGGTGCGGCCGGTGAGCGCCGGACAGGCAATCGCCGCGACTGCATAATCGACCTCGCAGCCAGCGCGCCACGCGCAATATGCGAACACTGCATTAGAAGAGGCCGCATCGTTGCGGCGTGAACGCTGAGCGCTGTGCGATCTGCCGGCTCCCCGCCGGCAGACGGGTCGACCTGGAGTCGGCCTACGCCATCGACCGGTGGGATGATGTCGATATCCATGCCGCCCGTGCCGGTGATGTAGAGGAGCCCACGCGATCCCGCCCAGTCGGAGAAAAGCGCCTGTCCGGGCGGGTTGGCCTCGGGGCCAAACGTGACGCCGCCGTCGGTGCTCACACGTGGGATCTCCACCCGCGCGCGCGGCAGTGAGCCGGAGGCAGGTCGGCCTCAGTAGAAATCGTACCTGGCGCCCAGGACAGGCATGAACAACGGGAAGAGAGGGGCCGTGAGGGGCCCGCCCGGAAACCAGGCGGAGGCGGCTCCGTCGAGCCCAGTCGTGGTGTCGACGAACACCTGCTGGCCCGACGCCGGCCTCGGCACGGCGATGAGCACAGGCACCTCGAGCCCCAGCGTGAGCTCGACCCGTCCAGCCAGCCTGACGCCGGCGCGCACCTCGGGCGCGAGGTAAACGAAGCGCGCCGCCGCGCTCTGCTCGGACGGGCTGAACGACAGCACGCGGCTCGCCGACACCTGCGCGCTCGCGCGCGCGTCCGCCACCGTGCCAAAGAACCCGCCGGCGCCCAGCCGCACGTCGAGCAGGAAGATCTCGCCCGACGAGTAGCCGACCCAGGCGCCGAGGAGCATGCCGCGGAGGGCCATCGCGTCATCGACGCTCACCGGGTACGAAGCCCCGCCGGCGGCCTCGACCTTCGCGCTGCGCCCGCGGACAGCTTGCTGCACGCTCAGGTAGCCCGCCGAGACACCAAACGAGAGATCGTCGATGCCGTACCCCCCGCGGACGATCAAGCTGGAGCCAACCCCGAGGGGCTTGCTGCAAGGCGCCGCGCACCCCGTCGACCCGTCTCCGCCGATCGATACGATGAGCGGCACCGCGGCGCTCACCTCGGCGAGCAGGCGGGGCGGGCGGCGCGGCCCGCGTCCCCCGCGGTCCTCGATGGACTCGGCGTCGCGCTCCGGCCGGAGCCCGCGCGCGCTCGGCTCCTCCCTCGTCGCCCCGGCGATCTCGAGCGTGGCCGCCTCCTGAAGCGGGATCAGCCGCGCCGTTACCTGGACCGCCGCCCCGCCGGCCACTTCGAGGCGCTGCTCGAACGGCTGGTACCCCGCCTTGACCACGCGGAGGGCGTGGGGGCCGCGAGGCACGCGAAGGGGCGCCTTGAGCGGGAGCTCGCCGCGCGATACGCCGTCGAGCTGGACCGTCGCGCCCGGCTCGCCGCCCACGATCCCGAGGGTCCCGACGGCGTTGTGAAGGAGCCTGACGACCAGCAGGATGTCGCGTTTCTCCTCGCCCTTGAGCCGCTCGGAGAAGTCGCGCAGCGCGCCCTCGTACAGCTCGAGGGCGTCCAGGTAGCGCTCGAGCCATATGAGGCACGCGGCGGCGTTGGTCGTCCCGTTCAGCGTCATGAACAACGAGCGCGACGCCTGGAACTCGGCAAGCGCCTCGGCCCAGCGCTCCTGATCGCGCAGCGCGATCCCGCGCTCGAAGTGCGCGCGCGCCTCCTCGCGGCGCACGGGGGCACCGGGCCCGCCAGGCTGCGCGGCGGCGAGCGAGCCGAAGGAAAGCGGCGCCAGGAGCACCGCGGCGAGGAGGACGCCGAGAACCGCGGAACGTCGGCGCTTCGTGCCCTGCATTGCGCGCGCCCTCATTCGAAGGAGTCTCCGGCCAGCCCGCCGCCGCGCTGCTTCCCGTGCTCCGCCGCCGCGGCTGCGCCGGGCGGGCACCTGGAGATGACCTGCGTCGTCGGCGGACAAACACACGCCGGGCCCTCGTTCGCCCGCGCGGAGCCTCGCACCGCGTCTGGCGCGGCTCCGGGCGCCGACTCCATCGCCGCGCGATCCGCCGGCGCGTCGTACCCGGCGGCGACACCGGGCAACACGGGATCGAGCGCCAGCTCCGGCGTCTCGGCGAGCTCCAGCGCGGCGGAGGCGTCGGCTTCGTCGGCCGCAGGCTCGGTGGTCGCCGCGGTCGGGAGGCGGCCGCGCCCGAAGGGACGCGCGGCCCGCGCCAGCGCGGCGAGGTCCAGCGAGGGCGGCGAGACGCCGGCATCCATGACGGTCACGATCGCCTCGGCGTGCCGCGTGTCCCTGGAGAGGCGCACCCGATGCGTCTGCCCGACCCTCCCCGAGAGCTCGATGACGCCGTCCCGCCGCCGCGCCGGGACGCCGTCGACCTCGACCGCGGCGTCGGCGGGCAGGACGAGCAGCTTCGCCCGGCGCTCGTCGGCGCCGAGCCGGTGCACGCCGGGCCGCGCCATGGCCGGGGAGGGGACCTCGGCGGCGTCGGCGGCCACCGTCGCTGGCTCAGGTCTGTCGTCCTCGACGCCGGGCCGCTCGCACGCGCTCAGGGTCGACAGGAACACGAGCGCCGCCGTCGCGGCCATGTCGCGAGCCGTCATTGTCGGAAGCCCTCCAGGGGGAGCGGCGCGCGCTGGTACGAGCGCTCGCACGCGGTGTACTGATCCCGGGCGGCGGACGCGGCCTCGCCCAGGTAGGTGACGCGCACGTCCGGCGGCAGGCAGTCGGTGTGCGCGGCGAGCAGGCGCTGCCTCAGCGCGTCCACGTCGATCATCCAGGTGTGGACGCTGTTGTCCGTGGTGACGGTCATGAGCCGTTGCCCTCCGTCGAGGAAGGCCAGGGCGATGACCGGCGACGGCGCCCCGAGCACGATGGGCGCGCCCTCGCCGTCGGCGCTCCACAGGCGGACGGTGCCGTCGGCCGACGAGGTGACCACGCGCTCGCCGCCAGGGCTGAAGAGCGCGCAGAGGACCGCGCCCTCGTGCCCGCGCAGCACGATGGGATCGCCCCTGCCGCCGGCGCTCCACACGCGCGCGGTGCCGTCGTCCGAGGCGGTGACGACGCGCGCGCCGTCGGGGCTCCACGCGCCGGCGTAGACGTCGCCGCCGTGGCCCTCGAGCACGACGGGAGCGCCCGCGCCGCCGGCGCTCCACACCCGGGCGGTGTGGTCGAGGGACGTGGTCAGGACGCGCGCGCCGTCGGGGCTCCACGCCGCGGCGGTGAGCCAGTCCTCGTGCCCGCGCAGCACGACGGGCTCGCCCTTGCCGTCGGCGCTCCACACGCGCGCCGTGCCGTCGTCCGACGCCGTGACGACGCGCGCGCCGTCGGGGCTCATGACGGCGGCGCGCACCTCGGCCTCGTGGCCCCTGAGCACGACGGGCTCGCCCTCGCCGTCGATCCGGAAGACGCGCGCCGTCCGGTCGAACGAGGCCGTGACGACGCGCGCCCCGTCGGGGCTCGGCGACGCGCTCGCCACCCACCCCTCGTGGCCCCTGAGCACGACGGGCTCGCCCTCGCCGTCGACCCGGAAGACGCGCGCCGTCCGGTCCTCGTAGGCCGCGACGACGCGCGCGCCCCCCGCGGCGATGGACGCCGCATGGAAGAAGCCGAGGTGAGGGCGCCGGTGCGGCATCGATCGGAGCGGCTCGACGCTCCACACCTTCGCCGTGCGATCGAACGAGCGCCCCGTCGGATCGGACGCGGCGGTGACGACGCGCGCGCCGTCGGGGCTCCACGCCGCGGAGCGGAGGGGCGCGCGGTGCCCGGCCAGGACGAGCGGCGGGCCGCTCCCGTCCGCCGGCCAGAGGCGCGCCGTCCTGTCCGCGGAGGCGCTGGCGACGTACTCGCCGTCGGGGCTCCACGAGACGAAGCTCACCGCGAGCGTGTGGCCGGTCAGGACCACCGGCTCGCCCTCGCCGCCGACGCGGAAGACGCGCACGCTCCGATCGGCCGACGCCGTGGCCACGCGCAGGCCGTCGGGGCTCAAGGCCAGGTGGGTGATGCCGTCCTCGTGCCCGGCGAGCACCACGGGCGCGCTCGCGCCGGTGAGCCTGAAGACGCGCGCCGTCCCGTCGCGCGAGCCGGTGACGACGCGCGCGCCGTCGGGGCTCACGGCCACGGAGACCACCTCGCCTGTGTGCCCGCGCAGGACGAGGCTCCTGCCCTCCGCGCCCGGCGTCCAGACGCGCGCGGTCCTGTCGCTCCCGGCGGTGACGACGCGCGCGCCGTCGGGGCTCCACACGACCGCGTTGATCGGGCCGCGGTGGCCGGTGAGGACGATCGGCTCGCCCTTGCCGTCGGCGCCCCACACGCGCGCGGTCCCGTCGTCCGATGCCGTCGCGACGCGCGCGCCGTCGGGGCTCGCGGCCACCGCCGTCACGCCGCCGTGATGGCCCGTCAGCTCCACCGGCGGGCCCGCGCCGTCGGCGCTCCACACGCGCGCGGCGCCGTCCTCCGAGCCCGTGAGCACGCGCGCGCCGTCGGGGCTCCAGGCGGCCGCGAGGATGGCCCCGCCGTGGCCCTTCAGCTCCACCGGCCGGCCGGTGCCGTCGGCGCGCCACACGCGCGCCGCGCCGTCGGCGGAGGCCGTGAGCACGCGCTCGCCGTCGGGGCTCCACACGGCCGCGGCGAGGGGGCCCGCGTGCCCGTGGAGGGTCGCGCGGAGCGCGTTCGTGGCGAGGGCGTCGCTCGCCAGCTCGACCCAGCCGCGCCGCATCGCGGGCAGCTCCACCTCGGGCAGGAGCTTCATCGCCAGCGGGAGCCGGGCGCGCACCGCGAGCTCGCGGAAGCCCGCGAGGAGGCTGGCGTCGTGCGCCTCGGAGCGCTTCTTCTCGGCGAACCACCGCAGCCGGTCGGCCTCGCGCCGGGCCTCGGCCTCCTCGACGCGCAGGCGGTCCGCGCGGAGCTTCTGGTAGTACGCCACGGCGCCGAGCGACGCCGCGCCGGCCGCGACGAGGAGCGACGCCGCGGCCGCGGCGGCGAAGCGGCGCCGCCGCGCGCGCTCCTCGGCGAGCCTGGCCTCCGCCTCGGCGCGCTCGCGAAGGAGCGCCTCCTGCTGCCGGCGCTGCTGCCGCTGCTCGAAGACCTTGCGCGCCAGCCAGTCGTGGCCGATCTCGAAGTACCGGCTCCCCTGGTGCTCCGCGGCGTGGAGGATGGCCGCGCCCTCGAGCGCCCTCAGCGCCGGCTCGAGCTCGTCCGCGGGGAGGATCCGGAGCAGCTCCTTCTCGGTGCGCAGCGTGCGGCTGCCGTCCGCGGTCACCAGGTGGTCCTCGAGCAGCCGCCGCGCCCCGTCGCGCAGCGCGCCGAGGCCGGCGAGCGTCGCCTCGAGGTAGCGCTGCAGGATCGGCTCGGCCTCGGCCGCGCTGGCCGCCGCGCCGCCCTCCTCGCGCTGCTCGAAGAGCGCGCGGCACACGATCTGCGCGTACGCCGCCTGCGCCTCGGCCTCGTCGACCGCGGCCTGGCCGGGCACGCGCACCTGGAGCATGAGCGGGCGCACCTCCGCCGGCGTCCACGCTTGCGGCGGCTCGCCCGCGGCGGCCGCCTGGCAGACGGCCTCGCAGAGCTCGGCGACCGTCAGAGGACCGACGCGGAAGCCGTGATCGAGGAGCCGGTGGTGCTCGCGCAGCCGATCGCGGAAGCGGCCGAGGTAGTCCTCGCGGAGCGACAGCACGAGGCGCAGGTTGCGGGTGGGCAGCGCGGCGAGGCGGCTCACGCAGGCGAAGAACGCCTCGGCCTCGGTCGCGGCGCGCGCCGCGTAGAGCAGCTGCTCGATCTGATCGAGGTAGACGACCACGAGCCGCGGCGACCCGCGCGCTGCGCGCTGCGCCGCCGCGATCAGCGCGTCCGCGGGCGAGGCGCCGGCCGGCCGCTCGCCGAGGCCGAGGGCGCTGTACACCGCGTCCGCGAGCCAGCGCGTCGGGTCTCGATCCTCGGGCCAGCCGTCGACCCGCGCCACGCGGATCTCCCGCTTCTCGATGAGCGACGGGAGGACCGCCGCCTGCACCAGGGACGACTTGCCGGCGCCGGACGGCCCGAAGACGGTGACGCAGCGGTTGGCGAGGATGGAGCCCTCGAGCTGATGGGCCAGGTCGTCGCGCCCGTGGAAGCGATCACGGTCGGAGGCGCGGTAAGGTTGCGGGCCGGGGAAGGGGTTCTTCATCGTGAGGCTCCGGGCCATGTCGCGATCAACCCGGGTGGGGCGCGCCCCCGGGGGCCGCGCATTTGTCGGGTGATTCCGAGCGGGTCACCCAGCGCCGGAGGTCGATGTTCACCGTCCCCAGCCAGGCGCCGGGGAGCACGCGGACGTTGTAGGCCACGCCAGGCGCCGTCTTCTGAGCCTCTCCCCACGCGCCGAGGGCGCCGCCGAGATCGAGCGCCGCGCCGCCTTCGCACGAGAGCTTCCCCGCCCAGGACGCGCCGCCCGTGTCGAGCGCCGCGACGTTGAACGAGCACGCGTCGAGGTCGCAGGCGTGGCCCGGACCCACGGCCGAACCGGCGCAGTCCTTCCTGTCGTAGACCACGCTGAAGCACTCGGGATAGTCCGCGAAGAAGAGAGAGGCCCCCTGGAGCTTCCGGCCCGAGGAGCTCGACGCGCTCACGGAGGCCCCTCCGAGCGCGGCGGCGTCGATCGAGAGGGCCGCGGTGGTCGACTGCTCGGCCGCCACCTCGATCGTCCCCGCCCTGATCGCGCGCGTCAGCACCTTCACGTAGCTCGTCCCCGCCTCGGCAAACAGGCCGGTGCACGCGCCGCTCGCGTTCATGTAGACCGCCGAGAGCCTGCTCTCCACGAGGTCCGTCAGCGTGACGCTGGCGCTCCGCGCCGAGGACGCGCCGGCCGCCGGGGCGACCGCGAGGGCGCCGCCGAAGTCGGCGGAGAGCCTGCCGTCGCGCACGTCCCCGTAGCGCAGCGCCACCAGGGACCAGCTCGGCGCCGCGGTGTCCTGATCCCCGTCGAAGCAGGCGTTGGTCTCGGGCTGGTCCCCGAGCAGACGGCGCCCGAGGCCCGCGGCGCCGCTCGCCGGCGTGCGCGCGCGGTAGTCCGGCGCGAGCTCCTTGATCGCCTGGTCGAGCGTGACCGTCGCGACGCTCGCGCACGCCGTGAGCTGGAGCGCGGCCAGCGCCGCGATCACGAGTCGGGCCGGCGAGGGCTTCCTGTCATCATCGATCTTCACGGTGGATCCTCCTTCGGGCGCGGCACGGCGCGCTCGCGATAACGTGCGCAGCCCGGCTACGGCGAGATGGCCAGCAGCACGTCCTCGATCTCCCCGGCGAGCCTCTCGACGTCCGCAGACGCGTCCCGGGCGAGCCAGTCGACATCGTCCTTCCGGCGGTAGATCTCGGCGCGGATCCGCGGGACGACAACGAGCTCTTCGTCCTCGATGAGCTCGTCGGCGAGCAAGGTCACCGAGGCGTCGCACACCTTGGTGCTGCCCTCCGGCTCGGGGATCCGCAGGGTCACCGTGGCGGTTGCGCTCTCGACGTCGAGGCGCGCTGTCGCGCGGCCCTCGAAGTGGGCTGACAGGGCCTTGCCCACGGACCGCAGCAAGGCCTGGATCGCGCCCCTCGGCGTGTCGCCTTCGAGGCGCGCGCGGAACGAGACGCCCACCGTCACGGACGACGAGCCGCCGAAGTCGAGAGGCTCGTCCTGGTTCATGTGTTCTTCCATGGTCATTGTCGCGGTCCTCGGGGCGAACCCCTCTGTCGCACAGAGATGCCCCCATGAAACGCACGACGCCGAGCCCTGTCATCTTAAGAGAAATCAAGGTGAGCGCTGCGCGCGACGAGGCGAGCGTCCCCCGCCTCGCTCACCTTGAATACGTTTAAGACCAAACAACCGTCACGAACGCCGGCGCCGGACGTCGTGAGGGGTGAAGCAGCGCCCTCCGTGTCAATGGATGGGCCGCTGCGTCGAGCCTGCACCTGTCGCGACGGCCGCCGCTCATCTGTCGGCCGGAGGGTGGAGGTCTGTATCGAGCACCCCTTCTGGCGAGGCGCGCATGATTCTCAGCGATCAGAAAATCCAGCACGTGAGCACGATCACCCACGATGGCAAGGTCGTGTGCTTCGGCACCGGTCTCGACGGCACCCTCTGGTACACCGTCAAGCGCAGCGGCTTCGAGGACACGGCCCTGAACGACGACACCGACCCGTTCGGCTTCGAGGGCTGGAAGAAGCTCCGGCTCGGCGAGTCGATCCCCGACCCGTCGGTCATCGAGCGCGAAAAGAACACCCTCTCGGACGCCGGCGGCAACGTCCTCGTGAAGAGCGTGTACGGCGCCTCGGACGAGGTCGTGAAGAGCGTCGACGCGCCCGTACAGGTCGTGTCGGCCGTGAATCAGCTGTTCGTGTTCCGGCAATCGCCGGGCGGCAAGATCCTCGTGAACCGCTTCGTGCTCGACGGCATGACCAACGAGCTCGTGCCCAGGCTCGAGGTGCGGTTCCGGCGCAGCAAGCAGCGGCTCAAGCCGCAGGAGTCCGCCGCCTCGAAGCACGGCGGGAGCTTCGACAACCTCGACTACCGCGACATCGACGGAAACAACTTCTACGAAGGCGCCCTGGAGCTCGGCTTCGTCGGCACGGTGGCGAGCGGGTGGTTCTCGCCCGTCTTCGTGCCGACCGCCGAGAGCGATCGGAACCGCTGGCACCTGTTCGTCCACGACGCGAAGGAGAGCAAGCTGGTCCTCTACACGGTGGGCGCCGACGACAACGGCCTCTTCGACGTCAAGGACTACCTCTACGCCCGGCAGGACCCCTCGCACCCGAAGAACACCATCTACCAGTCGATCCCGGGCATCGTCCGCCGGACGATCGAACTGAAGGAGCTGACCGTCGCGGGCGGCCCGTCGGCGACGACGTACGACCTGCAAAAAGAGGTGATCACCGACTCGGGTCCGCAGCTCATGCGCGACACCATGCGGGTGATGCTCGCGGTGCCGGTGAAGGCGACCGGCAGCGACGTGGTGAAGACCGCGGTGCTCGATTTCGCGCTCGCCGCGGACGGCGCGCTGTCGCAGATCGACCACACGCCGGACACGAGCGAGATCCTGCGCAGCGAGCAGCGCGAGGTCATGACGCCGCTCGCGCTGTTCGACGACATCAAGGAGATTGCCGACGCGTCGCCGCCGCCCTTCGGGACCATCGTCGCCACCGAGCGGGGCGGCGACGACAACCTCCAGATCCGGTCCAAGGACGCGTTCCCGGCGGATCTCAAGACCGGAGCCAAGGTGAAGATCCGAGGCACCCAGAGCTACGACGGGCACTACAAGGTGCTCAGCGTCGACGGCGCGACGTTCAAGGTCGCGGCCAGGTTCGAGAACAACGAGGCGGGGTTCTGGGAGGTCGCGCCGGACAAGCAGACCGGGCTCGTGTTCGACAACATGGTCGTCGGCGCGGAGAAGACCGCGGACGGGAAGCTCATGATCCTGTGCCCGGCGCACGATCTGAAGGTCGGCGACGAGGTGCAGATCTCCGGCACCCAGGAGTATGACGGGATCTTCCCGATCGCGTCGATCGTGGCCAGCAAGAAGGCCTTCGTGCTGAACGCGCCGTACTTCACGGGCGAAGCGGCGAACCTGAGCAAGGTCGTCCGCCGGGGGCTGCGGATGGATGGCAACGACCGGGTGGAGACTCCGGACCTGGAGCTCATGCCGCCGAGCCCGGCGCGGGACCTGGGCCGCACGTTCTCGGCCTGGGTGCGGGTGGACGCCGCCGACGGTCTGGAGCAGAGCCTTGTGAACGACAGCGGCGGGATGATGGACCTCGCCCTGGGCAGCGACAACAAGGTGAAGCTCGTCGTGCGCATGAGCGACGGCGGCGCGCGGACCGTGACTGACCCGAACGCGATGCCCGTCAACGCGTGGGTGCACTATGCGGGCTCGGTCGATTACGTCACAAATACCGGAGGCGAGACGCGGATCGCCCTCTGCCGGGACGGCGTCGAGGTCGCGCAGCAGGTCATCGCCTCAGGGGCGCCCTGCCACCTGAGCCACAGGGTTCTCCAGTTCGACGGCGTGGACGATTACGTCGCGATCAAGGATTCTCCCCCGGACGTCGCGAACAAGAGCTTCACCGTGGAGCTCTGGATCAAGCGGGACCGTGTCGACGTCAAGGAGTTCGCGATCACCCAAGGCCCGCAGGCCACGAATCAGTGCGTGCACATAGGCTTCCGCGAGACCAACGTGTTCGTGTTCGCCTTCTGGGGAAATGACGCGACTACCCCGCTGGCGTATACCGATCTTGGATGGCACCACTGGGCGTGCACCTACGACGCGACGACTCGCACCCAGCGTGTCTATCGCGACGGCGCGCTCGTCACCGAGAACGTGACCACCGCTCACTTTCAGGGCAGCGGCTCCTGGATCATCGGAGCGCTGGGCGGCGGTTACTATTTCTTCAAGGGCGGCATCGCTGACGTGCGACTCTGGAACCGTGCGCGCACGGAGGCCGAGATCGCCGAGGACATGACTCGGCGGCTCACCGGTCGCGAAGCGGGGCTCCTCGGGAACTGGCCGCTCGACGACGGGACGGTGCTCGCCGACGGGACGGTCAAGGACATGTCGCCCGCCAAACGGCACGGTAGCTCGAAGGGCCCGGCCTGGCAGCGAACGGCCTTCGTGCACCCGCAGATCGTGCCTCCGGCAGCGCCCGGCGCGAAGCTCGCCAGGACCATGAAGTTCGACGGGGTGGACGACTTCATCGAGGTCCCCAGCGCCGCGGCGTTGCTCACCGGTACCTTCACGGTGGCCGCGTGGGTCAAGGCGACGGGAGGAAAGGGCCGCTATCAGTCGCCTCTGTCGTGTCGTGGGAACGGCTTCACGGGCTTCGTGCTCGAGGCCAACGACAGCAGTGGATGGAACTGCCGCGTGGGGAGCGGCAACGCGTGGAGCTTCTTCTTGGGGCCGCCTGTGGACTATGGGACATGGACCCACCTCGCGATCACCTACGATGGTACGAAGTGGCAGCTCTACGAGAATGGGATCCTCAAGGGATCCCTCACGGCCGCATACACGCCGCCAACCCGACCCATGCGTATCGGCGCAGGCGCTATCGTCAAGGCAGGCGCTACCTATGGCAACCCGACCGACTACTTCGATGGCTGCGTCGCGGACGTGCAGATATGGAGCTCCGCGCGCTCGGCGGCCGACATTCAAGCGGACATGTACCGCAAGCTCACCGGCAAGGAGAGCGGCCTCGTGGGCTACTGGCCGCTCGACGCCGACCCCGACGATCTCTCGCCGAACAAGCGGAACGGCTCGTTCAAGGGCAACCCGGAGCTGGTGAGCGCGGGCTTGACGCACACCATCGGTCAGGGCTTCTTCGGCGAGATCTCCGGCGTGCAGATCTGGGAGGAGGCGCGGTCCGCGGCCGACGTCAAGGCCACCATGCACGTGAACCTGAGCGGCAAGGAGACCGGGCTCGCCGCCTATTACCGCATGGGCGCGATCGTCTACGAAGAGCAGCCGCCGATCATCCCGGACTTCTCGCACCATGGCAGAAACGCCGTGGTGTACGGCGATCCCTACGCAGGCGCGCTGCGCCTCAACCGCGCGACGGGCTCGGGCATGAAGGTGGTCAAGTACGGCAGCGAAGAGCTCCTGGCGGTCAGCCAGCGCGGCGTCTACGAAGAGAGCTTGGAGTTCCGGGTGACCTCGCCCGACGTGGCGTTCGATCCGAGCGACGCTGACGGCACCGGGCTCAAGCTCTTCGCCTTCTCGTACTGGGGCAAGAGCAGCCGCGGTAGCAAGGAGAGGAAGGAGTTCCCGGCCGGGAGCGTGCAGCAGAGCGATTTTGCGAGCCTGGGCGGCGGCTGGTACAAGGCCACCTGCCGGGTGGTGGTGCCGGATGGGGTCAGCCTCATGCGCGCCTTCGAGATCTCGGACGTGCGCGGCAAGTGGGGGACCGAAAGCTCACCGCCGGCCACGGAATGGACGTCGATCGACGTTCGCAAGCACCGCATCCGTCTGATCTCGGACGCGGTGACGCGCGACAGCTACACGGACGTGACGGCGCTCTCGTCCTTGCCCGCGCAGGCGCAGGCGGTGCTGACCAGCCTGACCAGGGTGGACAGGGCGGAGGCCAAGGTGAGCCGCGTCGAACAGCAGATTCGCGATCTCACGGAGCGGATCGACGTGGTGAAGTCCAGAGCGCGCTACATCAGGGAGAAAAACACGCTTGAGACCATCACGATCCCGGACCTGCAGTCGCAGAAGGCCACAGCGCAGAATGAGTGCCAAGCGATCAAGGACAATTCGTGGAGCTACTACCAGCGGGTGCTCAACCTGAACAGTGGCAAGGACATGACCGCTGGTGATGATAAGATCGTCCTTCAGTACGGCCCATGGGCTGAGAACGACCTGAACTATCAGCGCTGGCGGTTCGAGGACCGCGGAGACGGATACTTCCATATCCTGCAACAGCGCAGCGGGTTGGCCCTGACCGTGCTGGACGGCGGAGGAAAGGACGCGGACCTCCGGATCCGAACGCTGAGCGCGGTGTCGCACATGCAGTGGAAGCTCCGCTGCCTGAATGCCAGCGCGAGTTACTACAGCCTCCATCCGAGGCACAATGAAAACCTCTACGTCGAGATCGCATGGGGAGCGACGCACGACGGAGCGGCGCTTCAGCTCTGGGACAACGCCCAAAATAATCACCAGAAGTGGCATGTGCTGAAGACCAGCGAGCTGACCAAAGAGGCCGAGGAGCTCGTCAAAGCCACGAACGACAAGGTAAAGAGCCTCGAGTTGCAGATCCAATCGAAACAGGAGCGCGTCGATGAGCTCGGCAGGATGCTCACGGACAATGAAGACCTCGCGACGCTGCAGAGCCAGCTCACGACCGCGCAGGCCGACCTGAAGGTGTACCGCGAGGACGTCAAGACCATGAACACCGCGTTCATGAACGGGCTCGTCAAGACCCCGCCGGCGACCATGCCGGCCATCGCGACGGACGATCGGAACCTGGTGACGGCCGGCGCGGTGCTCGATTTCGCCCAGCCCACGGGCAGGGTTCGGCTCGCGGAGAGCTGCGAAGGCAACGTGCTGCTCACCTATTTCGATCCGCAGGGCCGCATGCGCGCGACCCCTTACGACGCGGCGGCGGACAGCCGCAACGCCACGTTCGAGCAGTGGCTGCCCGACGCCGTGCGCGCCTCTGCCGACATTCGCGACAGCGGCGACAAGGTGACGCTGGCCCAGGCCGTGAGCCTGCCTGCGTACGGGTGGACCTGCGAGGCCTGGGTGCAGTACCCCCTGGCCACCAAGGACGATGGAACGGCGTATGGCACGAACGTGGTGGCCAGCGCGGACACCACGCTCGATGTGCCGCTCCTGGTGCGAGAGGGCAGCCGGCTGGGGCTGATGGTCGATGGCTGGGTCTTCGACAGCGGCGTGGACCTCGGGCGGGCGCTCGCGGCGGGGTGGCACCACGTCGCGGTGGCGACGAGCAGAGGCACGACCGCCTTCTACGCGGACGGCGAGAAGATCGGCAGCCGCGAGACCTTGCAGCCGGCCATCCGCTTGAATGGCACGACGGACTACGTGGAGGTACCGGCGCACACGAACCCCACGAAGGCCATCACGGTGTCGATCTGGGCGCGCAGCGCGACCCCGAACTGGAAGGAGGATGGCTTCCTGGTGAGCAAGCGGGACGCGTTCATCATGCACCCCCTTAAAGACAGCCGGACGATCCGTTTCTATGTCTGGATCAGCGGCCAGGACTGGAGGTGCGCCAGCTTCACGCCGGCCGACATCCAGGGCTGGCACCTGTACACCGGCACGTTCGACGGCAATTACATCTGCCTCTACATCGACGGGGAGTTCGTCGCGGAGCTCGCCGTCGCCGGAATGATCCAGGAGGACTCGGGCCCGATGTACATCGGCTACGACGACGCCAACAACGGCCGCTTTTTCAACGGCGACATCGCGGAGGTGTCTATCTGGAGCTCGGCCCGATCCATGGAGGATGTTCGAGAGGACGTCTACAGGTCCCTCAAAGGCGACGAGAAGGACCTCGTCGGCTACTGGCGCATGGACGACATCGACGAAGGAGGGGTGCGCAAGGTCAAAGACCTCACGTCCAGCAAGCGTCATGGCCTCGTGAAGGGCGCGCCGGTGCACGCGACGATCACGACCTCGCGGGCCATGGACATCAAGATCCTCGGCAACGCATCCTCCGGAGGCAGCCCCGTTGGCCGGCTCAGCGAGGTGCGCATCTGGAACCTCGGCTTGACCGACGCCGAGGTCGCGGCCCACGCTCGAGCGTCGATTTCGGGCAACGAGCCGGGGCTCATCGGCTACTGGCCCTTCGATGAAGGCACGGGCGAGACCGCATCCGACCGCTCGGCCGGCGGCCTGGCGCACGGGACGATGGTCGGCGTGGACTGGGTGGGCCGCACGGCCAACATCGGCAATCCGGGCAGCAAGGTGCTCACCCTGCCCGACCGGGGCAGCTCGTACGTGCAGTGCCCGACGGTCACGCTGGCCAGCAAGAGCTTCACGGTCGAGTGCTGGGCGCGGCGCAGCGGCGCGGACATGGGCCAGCAACAGAACATCGTCTCCATTGCCCACGGGAGCACCAGCGTGGTCATCGTTGTCGCGTTCGGCACGACCAACAAGATCTCCCTGGTATTCGCTGGCAATGTCTTGGAAGGGGATTTGGTCTGC
Source organism: Sorangium sp. So ce321 (assembly GCF_051530195.1). Classification (NCBI taxonomy): domain Bacteria; kingdom Pseudomonadati; phylum Myxococcota; order Polyangiales; family Polyangiaceae; genus Sorangium; species Sorangium sp. So ce321. The sequence goes on from NZ_CP150329.1 coordinate 5,739,728, forward strand.
ACGGATGCGGACTGGCACCACGTTTGCGGCACGTACGATCACCTGACGAAGAAGCAACGCATCTACTGCGACGGCGTGAAGGTCGGGGAGGTGACGGCGACGGCCGACGTCAGCGTGTCCGGCCCGCTCACGCTCGGCAGGTCCCCCTCGGGAAAGTTCAATTTCAGGGGCGACATAGCCGAGGTGCGGATCTGGGACGGGGTGCGCACAGACGCCGAGATTCGCGCGACCATGCGGCGCCGCGTCGCGGGCACCGAGGCGAACCTGGTCGCCTATTACCCCCTGGACGAGGTGAGCAAAGACAACAAGGTCAAGGACAAGAAGGCGGGCGTGTACCAAGGCGAGCTCAAGGAGCGCGCCAAGCTGCTCCTCACCACCTCGCTGCCCGCGGGGGGAGCGGAGAGCCTGATCACCGCGGAATACAGCTCGGTCGAGGTCAGCCCCGAGGGGAAGAAGCAGGCCTTGATGAGGCGCTTCTTCGGGTTCGCCACCGGAGGCGACGTGCAGCTCTTGCCCGAGCAGCGGGTCGAAGAGCTGACGTTGCAATGGGTCGGCAACACCCAGATCAACCCGACGCTGCTCGGCTACATCGAGGGCGCGCCGCCGGTTCCCTCGGAGAACCTCACGGTGGACGAGGACTACAACGGGGCCACGGCGGTCACCCTCAGGCAGTCGGACGAGACGAGCTATAGCTGGCAGCGCAGCGAGACGACCCACGAGGCGTTCAACATGGACGGGTTCCTCGGCGGCGTCTGGGAGGTCAACCAGTCGGTCGGCGTGGGGGCCGAGGTCGAGACGAAGCTCAGCGAGGGCCAGGCAGGCGCGACTTTCAACTACGGCTTCGAGAAGAGAGGCACCAAGGACACATCGGTCACGGCGTCGTCCAGCCTCGCCATGAGCGACAGCCTGACGCTCTCGGGCATCGCCGAGGACAAGGCCTCTTGTCCTCTGGTGGGCAAGCGCTGGGTGCCGAAGAACGTGGGGTATGCGCTGGTGATCTCGGGCATGGCCGACGTCTTCGTCACCAAGCTCAAGAGGAGCGGCCGCATGGTGAGCTACGACATCCGGCCGGTCGAGGGCGTGCCGCTCGACGTCAACACGATCACGTTCCTGATCAACCCGACCTACACGCTCAACGGGAGCCTGGACGGCATGGTCGGATCGATGCCCGCGGATCCGACGTTCTACCCGCACGTGCCCGACATGCGCTCGCAGTATGGCTCGCTCTACCCGGCGAGCTACTTCCGGCTCAAGCAGGCCTACGCGCTCAAGGACGCGATCGAACGGCACGACAAGGAGCGAGAGAGCTTCTTTTACAACTTCAGCGCGGACCAGGTCGACAAGCTCGACGCGCTCGGCGAGCAGAACGCTCCGAGCGTCGCCGAAGACAACCCCGAGGTGCCGTTGGACGGCGACAAGGCAGATCTGGGCGCGATGAAGGAGCAAAACGAGGAGAAGAAGAAGCAGCTCAAGAGCGAGGCCGAGAAGCGCAAGGCGGAGATCAAGGGCAAGCACAAGAGCCTCGAGGGAAGGGTGCGCGCGGGCGGGGCCTTCGCCGACTGGCAGCTCCGCATGGAGAACATCCAGACCAAGGCGGGCAAGCGCAACGTCGTCAACACCTACGTGTGGGACGGCGACGGCGGGCTCCGCGCGGAGGAGCAGAGCTTCGCCAGCACGATCGAGCATTCGATCAGCACGGAGACGAGCCACAGCGGCGGCGCCGGCGGCTCGGTCGACGCGGCGGTCGCCGCGTTCAAATTCAACCTGTCGCTGGTGGGCTCGGGCGGCAAGGTGGACGCGAACAGCAAGAAGCTGAGCACGAGCAAGAGCCTCGAGCTCAGCGTGGACCTCTCGGGCGTCGAGAAGAGAGGCCTGACGGATCCGCAGGACAACCCGCTCGTGCCCGGGGAGAAGGTGGATCGTTATCGGTTCATGACGTTCTACCTGGAGGGCAGCACGGACCACTTCGCCGACTTCTTCGGCTACGTGGTGGATCCGGTGTGGCTGATGAGCAACGACGAAGAGGCGCGCGCGCTGCGCCAGGCGCGCGCCGCCAAGCCGAACAAGTGCTGGCGGGTGCTGCACCGGGTGACGTACGTGGAGCGGCCTGTGCTCATGGGCTTCGGCCGCGACATGCGCGTGCTCCCGCTGGGCGACGCGGACGAGGTGGTGACCGACTACTTCGCCGATCTGGAGCGCAAGCAGCTGGCGCTCGACGTCCGGCTCGGCGGCATCGAAGACAAGCTCGCGGCGATCGTCGCCAAGCTCGGTGCGTGACGCGATCGACGTCGCCGCGGCTGGCCCGGGGGGGCCCCGGGCCGGTCGCGGCGGCGTCTCCACGGAGGAGACCATGCTCGAATTCGAATACGCCCAGGTCGCCCAGGAGAAGATCCTGGACAAGTACGGCACGCTTTACGGCATCTCGAAGGATCTCGTGGACCGCATCGGCAAGGGTACGGCCACCCCGGAGGAGCTCACCACCTACACCCAGAACGCGGACCGGCTCGTCGCGAAGTTCAAGGCCGACATGCGCCAGACCGAGCCGGAGGCCTACAGCGACCTCGACATCGAGATCATCACCGCCATGGCCGCAACAAACTACGCGAGCTTTCAGCGCAATGATGAACCCTTCGCCAAGGTCGTGCCCCCTGCCAGTGTCGCCGAGTCCCTGAAGGGCAACAAGCCGCCCGCGTTTTACGGGTTCGGCGCATCTCTGCGGCACTCGGAGAACCTTGCGCCGGACCAGGTCGTGAGCCAGTTCGGGCTCGATTACAAGGACACACCCTACCTGTTCAAGGACGGTGATGCCGACAAGCCGGTGCCCTTTCTATTCTCCGTGGTGTCGCCGATGAACCAGGACCTCCGGGACACGCTCCGGGTGCCGCTCGACCCGCGCATCTTCGAACGCATCGCGAAGCTCGCCGATGATCCCACGCGCAGCGATCTCATCAGGGAGATGGCCTCCACGATGACCAGCAAAGACGTGGCGTACATCGCCGTGCGCGCCACCGGGTCTAAGGCCGAGACGGACGCCTTGGTCCAGAAATACAAAGATCTGGGATACGCAGTCAGGGCGAAGAGCGCGGACCCACCCTTCACCGGCAACACCATGCCGCAGTACGGCCAGACGCTCGAAAACGAGCGCTCCTTCTCGGATCTGATCCAGGAGATGTGCGCAGCCCCGAGCAGCGGGAAGACGCCGCTCGGCGGCGAAGGCACGGCCATCTATCTATCGGTGCCGAAGCGGGGGGACACAGGCACGGGCGATCCCACGCTGCCGCGGGGGTCGGACAAGATCAAGATTGCCGAGTGGAACGGCCGGCAGTGGGAGATGACGGCGAGCAAGGAGGATCTCGACGAGCACTACGACCGCGCGCTCGCCGGGTTGTCCGACCATGCCAAGGCAACCCTCAAGTCGCAGATGGTCACCCACGACACGCTGACGGCGGCCTTTGCGGAGGGCCGCGCCAGGGAGCCGGCGGGCGCGGAGCTCAAGCCGCAGGCGAAGAAAGGGCTCAAGGGTCACGAAAATCGCGTAAAGCGCAGCATCGTGGCGAAGGTGCTGGGGCGCCTGATCGCAGCGCTGCGGTTCACGGACACGGACAAGGACAAGAAGAAGAAGAAAAAGAAGAAGAACGCCGACGGCTCGGACGAGCGCCAAGAGAGTCAGCGCCAGCGCGCTTCGTCGGGGGATTGAGCGCCTTCCGCGCGTTCCAGGCGCGCGGGGGCAGCACGGCCGCCATCAACACCTACGACAACCAGATCGTCACCTGGGGGACGGGCTGGGGCGGCCTCGGCTGGCTGGGCAAGGTGATGGAGCGGGCGACCCCCAGCGACGCCGTGCGCGAGGCGCTGGGCGTCGCCGGCGTCCGCTCAACCCGCCTTCCCCAGCTTGGCATACTCCTTCCGGATGCCCTGCAGGAGGTCCTCTACCGTGAGGGGACGGCCGCCCTCTCTCAACGCCTGCAGCGAGGCGTAGCGGATCACGTTCATGATCGCGCCCCCCGCGAGCTCGTGCTCGCGCGCGATCTTCTCCAGGTCCACGGAGCCGTCGAGCCTCGCCCTGGGTGAGAAGCCCTGCCGCCACACCCGCACGCGCTCCTCGGCGCGCGGCATCGGAAAGTAGATGATCGACTCGAACCGCCGCGCAAAGGCGTCGTCGAGGTTGTCGCGCAGGTTGGAGGCCAGGATCGAGATCCCGTCGAAGGTCTCGATGCGCTGCAGGAGGAAGGAGACCTGCTGGTTGGCGTAACGGTCGTGCGCGTCCCGCGTCTCGCTGCGCTTGCCGAAGAGCGCGTCGGCCTCGTCGAAGAACAATATCCAGCCCTGGTGCTCGGCCTGGTCGAAGACCCGGCCGAGGTTCTTCTCCGTCTCCCCGAGGTACTTCGACACTACCAGGGAGATATCCACCTTGTAGACCTCACGGCCGGTGGACTTGCCGAGCAGGCAGGCGGTCATGGTCTTGCCCGTGCCCGGCGGGCCATAGAAGAGGCTGCGGTAGCCGGGGCGCAGCTTGGAGGCCATTCCCCACTCCTCCATCAACGTCCCTCCGTGCTCGATCCAGGTCTGGATCTCCTCGAGGCTCTTGCGGGTGCCGGGGTGCAACACCACGTCCTCCCAGTTGACGCGGGTCTCGATCTGCTGGGCGGGAAAGCCGGGCCCGCGGCTCTGCCGCCGCGGTTCGCCGGTGGTGAAGAGACAGAGCAGCTCCTCCGAGATCCGGAGGGGGGCCTTCATCGGCGTCACCTCGTCGCCGCCCCCGAGCCTGAGGACGCCGTGCCTGATGAAGAGGTGCTGAGGATCCAGGATGAGCCGCACGGAGAACCGGAGCGCGAGGTCGTCACCTCCGACGATGAACGCCAGCGTCTCGCCCGTGGGCAGGAGCTCGCCGTCGGATCTGAGCTGGACGCCACCGAGCTCGGTGAGCCTCCGATCCACGGTGGGTTCGCGGGCGAAGCAGACGTCGAGGAGCTGGGGCCGCAGGTGCGGGACCAGGGCGAGCACCAGGGCGAGGCGCTCGACGAAGGAGAGCTGATGGCGCCGCACGAAGCCGGCGTACTCCGAGCTCGACCCGCCGAGATCGGGCGGCGCGAGGTCGAGCACGCTCCCCTCGGTCGCGCCCTCGCCGAAATGGATCTTGATCCGCGCCTCCAGGACGCTGCGAAACCAGGTCAGCTCCCGCTCGAGGTCGGCGGCGTTCTCCACGATCTTGGTCATCCTCTCCATACCCGTCGAGCCGCGGCGCTCCTCCTCGCTCCAGATCCGCTGCGCGAACGATGGCACGATACGGCCCGGTCACGCCGCTGAATGAGACACCTTAAAGTACCTTAAGTTGTCAGCCCGATTGACGCTGGCTATTACCGATGTCGAGACAAGCACCGACGGAAGACCACGGCGTCGTCCGCGGGGCCTCGAAGCGCCGTTCCATCGGGGCGATCCGCTCCGACGGAGCCTGACGTTCAGGCCCCGCGTCGCGGACGCCATGACCCAAGATCTTCAAGGATGAGAGCCAATGGAAGCGGGACAATATCAGAGCTCCAGGGGTCGTCAGCCGTGATCAGCGACATCCTCGTCCTGCTCAAGAACACGGTGAACGAGCACCTGACCGCGAGCTCGGGCTGGCGCGGCCCGGTGCCCGACCAGGGGCCAGTCGTCTTCCTCGACAGCGAGAAGGTGGACAGCCTCGATCTCAAGCTCGGCGCCGTCACGCTCCTCCTGGTCAACCTCGAGGAAGATCACACGCTGAGGCCGGCCGACCCGTTCCGGTCGACGCTGGCCGACGGCACCACGCAGCGCGTCCAGCCGGCGATCCAGATGAACGCTTACGTCCTCTTCGCCGCTCGCTTCAAGGACTACGAGCAAGGCCTGCGGTGCATCTCGCTGATCCTGCAGTTCTTCCAGGGCCATCGGGTCCTCGACCACGCGAGCACACCGGCGATGAGCGACAGGATCGAGAAGCTCACCATGGAGCTGCTGACGCTCCCCCTCTCCGAGCAGAACCAGCTCTGGGGCGTCCTCCGGAGCTCTTATCAGCCTTCGCTCCTCTACAAGGTCCGGATGGTCGTCTTCCGGGACGAGGACGGCGTCGTCGCACCGCAGATCAGCGAGCCGGTGCAGAGGATCCACCAGTGAAGCACGTCGCGATCATCGAGGTGCTCTTGAAGCACGCGTTCTACGCGGACCAGCGGTGCCCGGACTTCGCGATCGAGCCGAGCGACGAAACGGCGCGCCTGCTCCGCAATCATCGCTGCATCGTGCGATCGGGCCCCGAGGGAGTCCGCGTCCTCTCACCGTTCGACGCCGCGGGGCAGCCCTTCCTCCCGCTCCCGGGGGACGCGACGCTGCTCTTCTACATCGAGGTCCGGGGCGGCGACTTCGCCGTCGTCACCGACCTCACCGGCATCAGCGGGCGCGCGGCGCCGGTCTTCACCGACGCCGGCGCGGGGACCGACGGCGAGCTCGGGCTGGCCCCCGCCGATCCGGCCCGGCCGCGGCTCCCGCCAGGCATCGTCGCCGCCGTCGAGATCCGCCCCGGGAGCGCGCCGCGGCCCGCCCCTTTCCAGGTCAGCTTCCAGGCCAGGCGGGCGCGATGGGCCTACTACTGCGTCACCGACATGGCGCCGGCCGGGGGCGAGCTCACCGTGGTGGACGCCTCGCCCGCCGGGGCCGAAGGCGCGCTGCGCTTCAGCGCCGCGACCCTCGATCCGGCGGACCCGACAGCGGCGCAGATCGCCAGTCGGTATCCCGGGATGCGCTGCGTCTACTTCGTCTCCGACGAGCCCGTCGCCGCGCGCGAGGAGCCGAGGAAGAGCATAGAGCTCCGGCTCGGCCCCGACCGCGTAGCGGGTCCCCTGCCCAATCCATCGATGCAGAGCCCTGCAAAGGAGGATCTGCTGTTTCAGATCGTCAAGTATCGAGCGCAACCCTTTCAAACCCCCTGAGATTGAGGAACGATGTCTGCCTATAAGACGCCCGGTGTCTACGTGGAAGAGGTATCGACTCTGCCGCCCTCGGTGGCGGAGGTCTCCACCGCGGTCCCCGCCTTCATCGGATATACCGAGAAGAGCCCATCTACCGAGAAGGGCCCGTCGATCGCCCGAGTGAGCACGCTGCTCGAGTACGAGCAGCTCTTCGGAGGGCCCAAGCTCGCGAGCTTCACGGTCGCGGTGGACGCCAAGTCCCAGGTGACCGGCGTGACGCGGGGCCCCGCTTCCGGGTTCTTGCTGTACTACGCTTTGAGTCACTACTTCAAGAACGGGGGCGGGACCTGCTATGTCGTCTCCGTCGGAGACTACACGTCGCCGCCCGCCAAGGACGACATCGCCGCCGGCCTCACGCTGCTCGAGAAGGAGGACGAGCCGACGCTGATCGTCTTGACCGACGCCGTGAGCCTCGCCGCCGAGGACTACCACGAGCTGTGCCAGGCGGCCCTCGCCCAGTGCCACAAGCTGGGTGACCGCTTTGCGATCCTCGACGTCAAGAAGGACGCGGAGACGGGCAAGGAGGACATCGACGTGTTCCGCGACGGGATCGGGACGAGCAACCTGGCCTACGGCGCCGCCTACCACCCGTACCTCCAGACCTCCCTGAGCTACGCGTACGCGGACGCCGACGTCTCCATCAAGATCGGGGCGGCGGACGGGGTCGCCCTCGACACCGTCAAGGCCAGCCAGACGGCGACCTATCAGCAGGTCAAGACCAGGCTGACAGCCGAGCGGATCGTCCTCCCGCCGAGCGCGGCGGTCGCGGGCATCTACGCCAGCGTCGACCGGGACCGCGGCGTGTGGAAGGCGCCCGCCAACGTCAGCGTCTCGGCCGTCATCGGGCCGGTGCTGAAGGTCACCAACGACGATCAGGACGCCCTCAACGTCGATCCGACGGCGGGTAAATCGATCAACGCCGTGCGCGCGTTCACCGGCAAGGGGACCATCGTGTGGGGGGCGAGGACCCTGGCCGGCAACGACAACGAGTGGCGGTACGTCTCGGTCCGGCGGCTCTTCATCATGATCGAGGAGTCGGCCCGAAAGGCCTCCTCCTTCGCGGTCTTCGAGCCCAACGACCTGACGACATGGCTCAAGGTCAAGGGGATGATCGAGAGCTTCCTCTACGGCCTCTGGGAGCGCGGCGCCCTGGCCGGGGCCTCCCCGGCGGCGGCCTACTTCGTCAACGTGGGCCTGGGCAAGACGATGACCAGCCAGGACATCCTCGAGGGGCGGATGATCGTCGAGATCGGGATCGCGGCCGTGCGACCGGCCGAGTTCGTCGTTCTTCGCTTCTCTCACAAGCTGCAGGAGGCCTAGACCATGGCACTGACCAAGAGCGAGATCATCACCGCGTATCCTCTCCCGTCGTACAACTACCGGGTCGAGATCGCGGGCACCGCGGTTGGCTTCTCGGAGATCTCCGGGCTCAGCATCAAGCGCGAGACGACGACCTACAAGGAGAGCCCCACCGGCGGGGCGGCGCCCGGCCCGGTGGTGATGAACATGCCGGCGCAGCGCGCCGCGCCGACGCTCACCCTGAAGAAGGGCATCGTCAAGAAGACCAGCGTCGCCACGCTCTACGCCTGGATCAGCGCGATCCAGGTGAACCAGGTCGAGAAGAAGGACATCTACGTCCGCCTCTGCAACGAGAAGGGCGAGGCGGTGATCAGCTGGAAGGTGCAGAACGCCTTCCCCACGAAGCTCGACGCGCCCACCTTCACGGCCACGTCCAACGACGCCGCCATCGAGAGCATGGAGCTGATGGCGGACTCGATCCTGATCGAAGAGGCGTAGAGCGGCGCGATGGCCCAGTCGACGGACATGCAGCGGACGAGCTACCCGCTCGCCGCGTACAACTTCCGCGTGAAGGTGGACGAGACCTCGATGAGCTTCACCGAGGTCTCGGGTCTCGCGGTCGAGCGCGAGCACGTGACGTACGCGCACGGCCTGAGCTTCCAGGAGGGCCACGTGATCCAGACGTTCAACTCCAAGCGGTTCAGGCCCGTCACCTGCAAGCGCGGCACCGTCCTCGGGGCAGATCCGCTGTTCCTCTACAGCTGGCTGGAGAAGCACGACAGCCGGAGCATGGAGGTCAGCCTCTGTGACGCGACGGGCGCGGCGGTGCTCGCCTGGAGGGTCGCCGTCGCGGTCCCCGTCAGCCTCAAGGCGCCGACCTTCAGCGCCGCCACGAACGACGTCGTCGTGGACACGCTCGAGCTGCAGGTCAGGGAGGTCTCCGTTGTCAGGCTCTGACGTTCGCGACAACGGCGGTTCCCCCGGCCGAGATCCGGGGCGCTGCGCGGATTCGCCGCGCGGCGCCCCGGGCCCCGGGCCGAAGGGGTGGAGGTCAGGATCATGAGCGCTGCCATCCCGAATCTCGCTCCGCAGAGCGAGATGTTCGCCAGCTTCCGTTTCGGCGTCTTCTTCTTCGCCGGCGGCGTGGTGCCAAACCCGCTCGACATCCGCTTCAAGAAGGTGAAGGGGCTCTCGGCGACGGTGAAGACGACGCCGCTCGCGGAGGGCGGACAGAACCTCTACACCCAGCCGCTGCCCTCGGGGGTCGAGTTCGGCAACCTCGTCCTCGAGCGCGGCATGGTGGTGGGTTCGCCGCTGCGCCTCGAGTTCGACGCCGCCATGTCCCTCTTCAAATTCGCGACCTCGAACGTCCTCGTGACCCTCTTCAACGAGGCGTACGTCCCGGTGTCGGCCTGGTTCTTCTTCAGAGCCTATCCGGTCAAGTGGTCGACCTCTGACCTCGGCGCCGAGCCGAAGGACCTGCTCATCGAGTCGCTCGAGCTCGCCTACGCCCGGATGCAGATCATGAGGGTATGAACATGCCTGTGGAGATCAAAGAGCTGGTGATCCGCGCCGTCGTCGCGCCCCCGGAGGGGGCGCCGCGCGCGCGCGGCGCCGCGCCCGACATCACGGCCGCCGGGCAGGAGGCCGTGGTCGAGGCGGCGGTCAAGGAGGTCCTCCGGGTCCTCAGGGCGTCAAAGGAGAGATGATCGTGGGACTGAACCTCTTCAAGCTCGAGAAGCTCAAGATCAAAGCCTTCAAGGACGCCGCGCGCCGGCAGCCGAGCGCGGCGCCGTTCGAGGCGATGTTCAACCCGGCGTCCTTCTCGGACAGCTACGCGATCAACTGGGGGGCCAAGCAGGGGGTGGGCACCAGCGGGCCGCAGCTCTCGTATAGCGGGAGCAAGCCGCGCGCGCTCACGCTCACCCTGGTGGTCGACGGCACCGGCGTGGAGTCGATAGGGATCCTCGCGCCGATGCGGAAGACCGTGAAGGATCGCGTCAAGACGTTCCTCGACGTCACCTTCCGGTACAACGGGGTCATCCACGAGCCCAATTATCTGCTCGTGGAGTGGGGATCGCTGATCTTCTCCTGTCGCCTCTCCTCGGCCGAGATCAAGTACACCGCGTTCGAGCGCGACGGCACCCCGCTCCGGGCCGAGCTCCAGGTGACGCTTATCTCCGACAAGGCCGCCAAGGCGCGCGCCAGGGAGGAGGGCAAGACGTCGCCGGATCTGACGCACAGCCGGATCGTGCGCAGCGGGGACACGCTGCCGCTCCTGACCAGGGACATCTACGGCTCGTCCGCCGCCTACCTGGACGTCGCGCGGTGGAACCGCCTGGACAACTTCAGGAGCCTGATCCCCGGCCAGCAGATCCTCTTTCCACCGCTCGCCAACCTGGTCGCCGACGCCTCCAGCAAGGCCTCCAGCAAGGCCTCCAGCAAGGATAGATGACGCCATGCCCGCGGTGACTCCCACCATCCTCAGCAACGGTAAGCCGATGGACCCGGCCTACGAGCTGCTCTCCCTCGACATCCGGAGAGAGGTCGACCGGATCCCCCAGGCGGAGCTGCGCGTGCGCGACGGCGACGCCGCGAAGCGGGCGTTCGCCATCAGCGATACAGGCTTCTTCGAGCCGGGGGCGAAGATAGAGATCAAGCTCCGGTACGAGGGCGAAGCAGACCAGTGCGTCTTCAAGGGCATGGTGGTGCGGCACGGGGTGGAGGCGGGCGACGACGGCTCCGTCCTGGTGATCGGGATCAAGGACGCCGCCGTCAAGCTGACCACCGCGCGGCGGAGCGCCGTCTTCCGGAAGATGACCGACGAGGCGATCGTGAAGGAGCTCCTCGGGGCGGCCAGCGTCGAGGTCGGCACCATCGACGAGCCCAAGCTGGAGCACGCGGAGATGGTGCAATACCACTCCACGCCCTGGGACTTCATCCTCTTGCGGGCCGGCGCGCTCGGCCTCCTCGTGGTCGTCGAGGACGGCAAGGTCTCGCTCCGGAAGACGGCGGTCAAAGACGCGCCCAAGCACTGCTTCGATTATGGCATCAGCGAGATCTTCGACGTGGAGATCGAGGCCGACGCCGAGCACCAGCACCGAGCCGTGGAGAGCGTCGCCTGGGATCCCAAGGAGCAGAAGCCCACCGCGGCCAGCAAGGCGAAGAGCGTCCGCACCACCCTGGGGAACCTCGACGGGGGCAAGCTCGGCGACGCGGTCGGCAACGGCACCTGCACGCTCTCCCACCCGGTCCCCGTCGCCGCGGAGGAGCTCCAGGCCTGGGCCGACGCCCGCATGGCGAGGAGCCGCATGGCGCTGCTCCGCGGGCGGATCGCGGTGCCGGGCTTCGCCGACATCGGGCTCCTCGACGTGATGGAGGTCGAGGGGATCGGCAAGCGCTTCAACGGCACGACGCTGGTGACGGGGCTCCGCCACCGGGTCGACGCGTTGGGCTGGCGGACCGACGTGCAGTTCGGGCTCTCGCCCGAAGCGTTCAGCCGCAAAGAGGATATCCGCGACACGCCGGCGGCCGGGCTCCTGCCCGCGGTGAGCGGCCTGCAGATCGGCGTCGTCGCAGGTTTCGAGGAAGATCCCGACAAGGAGCTCCGGGTCAAGGTCATCCTCCCGGGGGTCGACGCGAAGGAGGGCAAGGGGGTCTGGGCCCGGCTCGCCGCGCCTAACGCAGGCAAGGCGCGCGGGTACTTCTTCCGGCCGGAGCCCAATGACGAGGTGGTGGTGGGCTTCTTCAACGACGATCCGCGCCGCCCGGTGATCCTGGGGGCCCTCTTCGGGTCGAAGAACGCGCCCCCGGACGTGATGGGAGATCCCAGCAAGGACAACGACAAGAGCGGGATCGTCACCAAGTTCGGGACGAAGATAACGCTCCTCGACCCCGATAAAGAGAAGGCGTCGGTGTCCATCGAGACGGCCAACAAGAACAAGCTGGTCATCGACGACAGCGCGAAGTCGATCCTCCTCTCCGACCAGCACGGGAACTCGATCACCATGGGCGAGAAGGGGATCGAGATCGAGAGCAAGAAGGACCTGAACCTGAAGATCGACGGCAATGTCACGATCACCGGCAAGGAGGTCAACATCAAATGAACCGATCAGAAGAAGCGGTGAGAGAGCTCCACCTCTCGGTGACGGTGGACGAGGTGAACCTGATCCTGGAAGGGGTGGGTCTGCTCCAGTTCGCCAGGGTCTACGCGCTGGTCGCCAAGCTCCAGCAGCAGGCGAGGGAGCAGCTCGGCGCCAAGCCCGCCCCGGAGGAGCCGGATGCTACCTGAGAGCTCTTTCCTCGGTCGAGGCTGGGCGTTCCCGCCCTCGTTTGGCCGCGGCGGCGCAGACGTGGAGATGGTCTCCGGCGCCGCCGACGTCCAGCAGAGCCTGCAGATCCTGATCGGGACCTCGCCGGGCGAGCGGGTCCTGCAGGAGACGTTCGGCTGCGACCTCGCGAGCCTGGTGTTCGAGGAGCTGGATCAGGGGCTCATCAACACCATCGAGCGGCTCCTGACGGACGCCATCCTCGAGCACGAGCCCCGGATCCAGGTCGATCGGATCGACGTCGCGGAGAGCGACACCCAGCCGGGCTGCGTGCTCATCGGGGTCAACTACACCGTCAGGGATACGAACTCGCGCTTCAACATGGTCTTCCCGTTCTATCTCACGGAGGCGACCCTCCCCGGGGGGTGAGAGCGCCATGACAAAAAAGCTCATCCTCGTCGACGGCGACAAGGCGATCTTCCTGTTCTCCTTCGGGGCCGCGCTCGTCCTGCCCAGGCCCGGAAAACTCGAGGGGAGCGGCCCGGCGACGCTGAACGGGAAGAAGCTCTGCGTCGAGGGCGACGAGGGCAAGGTCTCGGTCGCCAACTGCTCCTACGTGATTCCGGGGTACTCCATCCCGGGCACAGGGACGCTGAAGATTGCCGCCCTCGGGAGCGACCAGAAGGCGAAGAAGACCAAGACAGGTAACAAGGCTGTCCTCCTGAAAGGGACCAAATTTGACGCGACGTTCGAGGTCCAGAACCCGGCGAAGCAGCCGCCGAAGGGGCCGGGGCCGCCGATCCCGGATGCGACCCTGAAGTACCAGGGCAAAGGCATGTTCACCACGACCAACAAGATCTTCAAGGGCACCTGAAGGGGACCGCGAACGCGGATCCCCGACTCACGTTGAAGGGCAGAGCCAGTCATGTCGAGCACGTCGAAAGAGCCTGAGGGCGCAGAGCGCGACGGTACGAGCCAGGTGGGGCGCGCGCTCGCCGCGCTCGATCCCGGCTACGTCTCGGTGGACGAGCGCACGTCCGGGGAGCTCCTGGCGTTCGCGCGCGCCTACGGCAAAGAGCTCACGTACTACAATGCCAGCGGTGAGCCGGATGGGGACTGGAGCGGATTCGTCGGCTCGAAGCTCCGGCTCGAGGACGTCGCGGCGTTCCTCCAGAACCCCGAGAAGTTCACCCCCGAGGCCGCCCCCGAGCTCTATCGGCCGCATTTCGTCCTCTTCCTGGCGTTCCTGCAGTTGCTCGAGAAATCCCGGGCCGAGCTCAACACGCTGACCGGACGGCACCTCGACTTCTACTATCGCCAGGTCCTGCGGATGGCCCGGAGGCCGCCCATCCCGGATCGGGTCAACCTGATCGTCGATCTCGCCTCTGGCGGCCGAGAGGTCCTCTTGCCCGGCGGAACGCTCCTCGACGCCGGCCCGGACAGCCTGGGACGAGCGCGGATCTACACGACCGATCGGGATCTCGTCGTCAACCGGGCGCAGGTCGAGAAGATCAGCTCTCTCTTCATCGATCGACGGCGCATGGGGCTCCGCCAGGTCACGAGCCGCTACGCGAACGACAAGCCGCGGGCGTGCGCGGCGATGTTCGCTCTCGCGATCGGAGATCCGCTGCCGCCCTATCCCGGCGACGGGGCGGTGGTCGACTACGCCAAGCTGACGAGCCTTCTCGCCCTCGTGAAGCGCTCGGACAGCGACTTCTTCATGTCGCCTCCCACGCTGCGCGACCTGATGAACCGGAAGAAGCTGCGCGCCGAGACGCCCTCCGAGTGGATCGAGATCTACGCCGCGCTGGAGCTCGCCGGCACGAAGAAGAGGGGCGCTCCGTTCACGCTCGCCCGGAGCTCGCGCGACCTGGAGGCGAACCTCCAGGAGGCCGTGGGGCCCTTCACGTACGGCACGCTCCCCCAGGTGAGCACCGTCGACGATCTCTACGAGTACCGGACGCGCGACGATGTCCAGGCGTTCATCCAGGAGACGCTGGGCTTCGTGCCCGCCGACTTCGAGCAGATGATGCAGCGGAAGAGGCAGTTCGACGCCGCGTGGGGTGAGATCAATCGCATCCTCGAGAGCGCCGGGCAGAAGAAGAGGAACGATCCGACCTACCGGCTGGTGCCCACGGACGTCACGGCCTTTGCCGACAACGCCAAGGCCGCCGTCGGCACGGACGGTATCGAGCCGTACTGGAGCGGCGTGCTGGTGCTCGAGGCGTACGTCCACGTGCCGGCGGAGCGCTTCGCCAGCGCCATGGGCGAGATCCTCGACACGCCGGAGAACGAGTGGAACCAGGTATTTCCGATCCTCGAAGAGGCCCACCGGGAGAAGCTCCGCAAGGACCGCAGGGACGAGCTCCGGCGGCTCCACGAGGGCGCTCCGCCGGCGCGGCTCGTGGACCTGATCCGGTACGTGCTGGGCGAGGCCCCGAGCCCGGAGGACGACCCCGCCGCGATGGAACGCCTCGAGCCCTATCTCGGCAAGTCGGATCTCGCCAAGCTCCAGTCGTCCGCGACGACGAACGACTGGGAGGAGATCTATGTCCTCCTGGAGATCGCCCAGCGCAATCGGCTTGGCGAGCCGCCCGCAGAGAAGGAGGAGTGGTTCAACCTGTTTTCGGCGGAGGACGCCACCACGGTGTCAAGCCGCCCGAAGGGCACCGCGGGAGGCGCTCCCGCATGGGTAACCTTCGGGGTGGCGCAGCCCTCCTCGAGCGCGGGCCCCGCTCCCGCGCCCGTCCTCGGCTGGGCCCTCTGCTCTCCGCTGCTGGTGCTCGGCGAAGGCCAGCGCATCATCACGCTCACCCTGGGATTCAGCCCCGCACATTCTCCGCTGGAGGGCCTCTTCCCGCAGAGCGGAGAGCTCCCGCTGCTCTTCCAGCTCAGCACCGAAAAGGGCTGGGTCGAGTGCTCTTCGGTCGGGGTGCAGACCGGTTCGTACAAGGATCTGACCGGCACGACTCCCAAGGACAATCCGCTCGGGGTTCGATTCACGTTGACCCTGGGGGCCAGCGTCGACCCGATCGCGGCGCCGCCTTCGGGGCTCGCGGGGATAGACAGCCCGTGGCCCGTCTTGCGGCTGATGCTCCGGCCGATCTGGAGCGAGGCGGACAAGAAATACGTGATCCGCTACCGGGAGCTCGGCGACCTCCTGATGGTGTCCGCGCACGTCAAGGTGGAGGTCCAAGGGCTGAAGTCCATCCAGCTCCAGAACGACGAGACGACGCTGGACGCGAAGAAGCCCTTCGAGCCGTTCGGCAGCGCGCCGGACGTCGGTTCACGCCTCCTGCTGGGACACCCCGAGGTCGCCGGCAAGAAGCTCGACAGCCTGGCCTTCAACTTCCAGTGGATGGGGGCGCCGGCGGACCTCGCAGCCCATTACGCCAACTATCCGTCTGCCCCCTTCACCTTCACCACCAGGGTCAGCTTGATCGACGGGCGCGGGGCGACGGAGCTCGCCAAGGCAGCGCCGCTCTTCGGCGCCAAGAGCTCCGATCCGACCTCGATCGCCGTCACCACCGCCCTCGCCGCGGCCGGCGCGGCCGATCCCCAGGCGCTCGTCGAGGGCTCGCTCGATCAGGACCTGTCGACCTCTCGGCGCTACCTGCAATGGGAGCTGAACGCCCCGGATTTCCAGCACGGGAGCTACCCTGGCGTGGCGTCGAGCAAGGCGCTCGCCCTGTCGGTCGCCGTCGCCAAGGACCCGGCGAAGGTCGACGCCGCGGCGTATCAGGTGAACCCGCCTTACACGCCGAAGCTGAAGAGCCTGACGCTCGACTACGCGTCTTCGCTGGAGCTCCGCTTCGACGGCGCGCCGCGCGCCGCGGGCGGAACACCCGTCGATCGGGTGTTCCACGTTCATCCCTTCGGCGCCTGTGATGGGGAGAGAGAGCGATCGAGCGCCGGCCTTCCCTTCCTGCCCGAGTACGAGAACGACGGCGAGCTCTACCTCGGCCTGCGCGACATCTCCCCGCCCCAGACCGTCTCCATCCTCTTCCAGATGGCGGAGGGCAGCGCCAATCTGGATCGGCCGCCGCAGCCCGTCCGCTTCAGCTACCTGAGCGGCGACCGCTGGATTGCCCTGGAGCACCAGCTCATCTCGGATACGACGCGCGGCCTGATCAACTCCGGGATCGTCGAGCTCGCCCTCGCTCCGGTGGAGCCCAGCACCCGCCTGCGCGGCGATCTCTACTGGATCCGCGCCGCCGTGGAGCGGGACACGCGGAGCCTCTGTGACACCATCGCGGTCCACACCCAGGCGGTGTCCGCCACCTTCGTCGACCACGACAATGCGCCGGATCACTTCGGCGAGCCTCTCCCCGCCGGGACCATCACCAAGCTCAGCTCGGCGATCCCGCAGATCGTGGGCGTGCGCCAGCCCGACACCTCCTACGGGGGCCGGACGGCGGAGGCCGCTGACACCTGGGCCACGCGCGTCAGCGAGCGCCTCCGCCACAAGCAGCGCGCGCTTACGGTGTGGGACTACGAGCGGCTGGTCCTCGATCGGTTTCCGGAGATCTACCGCGCCAAGTGCGTCCCTGCGACGCTCGGCGAGCCCGGGAGGGTCCAGGTCGTCGTCATCCCCGATGTCCGGAACAAGCTGCCGGCCGATCCCTTCGAGCCCAAGGCGCCGGCGAACCTGCTCGCGGACGTGCGGGAGCACCTCTCGGCGCGGGCCCCCGCCTCCGCCTCGATCGCGGTCGTGAACGCCCACTACGTGGCCGTCCGCGTGCGCCTCGGCGTGCGCTTCCGGGCCGACGGCAACGACGCCTACTACACCCAGCGGCTCAACGACGATCTCAACCGGTTCCTCGCCCCCTGGGCCTACGCCGAGGGCGCCGATCTCGCCATCGGCGGGAGGATCTACGCCAACAGCATCGTCGATTTCGTCGAGCGCCGCCCTTATGTGGACTTCGTCGCGGGCATCAAGCTCTTTCGCAGCGACGACGGAGAGAGCTTCCAGAGGGTGCCGCCCCCGGCCGACGGGAGCGGAGCCTTCGTTGGAACGACGAGGCCCGACGCGGTCCTCACCACGGCGCGGGAGCACCAGATCGATATCCTCCGCGAGGGTTTGTTCGAAGAGACGCGGGTAACGGGCATCAACTTCATGAGGGTGGAGCTCGATTTCTTCATCCACTAGCGGCCTAGGATCACGCTCAGGCGTCCGAGACGACGTGTTGATCGAGCGCTGAGAAAGGCAATCACCCACCATGGAAATCAACAAAAAGAGCCGCCCTGAGCTGAAGGCGTACTTCGTCAAGAACGCCCTGCCGACGGTGGGCAACTTCAGTGATCTCATCGACGCGGGGCTGAACCAGAAGGACGACGGCCTCGCCAAGTCGGCCGATCAGCCGGTGCAGATCGAGGCGGCGACGGCCGGCGACAAGCCGGCGATCCACCTCTACGAGAGCTTCGCGACGGACGAAAAGCCCGCCTGGGTGCTGAGCCTTCGAACCGACGGCAAGAAGGGCTTCGGCGTCGGCGACGGAGACGGAAATAACCGCCTCTTCATCGATGCTACGACCGGCAACGTGGGCATCGGCACGGCCGATCCGGGCGGCTACAAGCTCAACGTCGCCGGCAACGTGAACGTGACGGGGACTCTCCGTAGCCCGATGTGGAACGTCACCCAGGTCCTCAAGCAGAAGCGTGGACCGCTGCCCGTCTTGGGCACGTTCAAGTCGGGCGGCGGCAGGCTGATCCTGCTGGTGTCTGGCTCCGGGATGCGGTCGTCGGCGGGGATGATGGAGATGCTCATCAAGCTGGATGGCAACCAGGTCGGCTCGACCAACGTGGGGGTGAACGTGGTGAACGCCCACCAGGCGTTTGTCCCCGAGTGGCTGGTGCTCCCGAGCGTCGAGCCGGGTGACCACACGATCCAGCTGGTCTACTCCTCCATACCGGGCGTCTCCTCGGACACGAATGACTTCTTCTCCGTGACCGTGCTGGAGCTCCCGTTCTGACCAGCAATGCACGAAGCTGGAGCTCGATTTCTTCATCCGCCAGGAGCCTGGGATCAGGCTCAGGCACCCGCGACGACGTGTTGACCGAACGCTGAGAGAGGCAATCGCATACCATGGAAATCAACAAGAAGAGCCGTACCGAGCTGAAGGCGTACTTCGTCAAGAACGCCCTGCCGACGGCGGGCAACTTCAGTGATCTCATCGACGCGGGGCTGAATCAGAAGGACGACGGCCTCGTCAAGTCGGCCGATCAGCCGGTGCAGATCGCGGCGTCGACGGCCGTCGACAAGCCGGCGATCCACCTCTACGAGAGCTTCGCGACGGACACCAAGCCCGCCTGGGTGGTGGGCCTGCAAGTCGGCGGCAAGAAGGGTTTCGGCATCGGCGACGGCGACGGCAAGAACCGCCTCTTCATCGATGGCGCGACCGGCGATGTGGGCATCGGTACGGCCGATCCGGCCGGCAACAAGCTCCGGGTGGCGGGGAACGTCCTCGTCGATGGCGCCGACGGCAAGGCGCGCGTGAGCTTCGGTTCCGGCAATCGCCAGATGCTCAACCTTTCTACGGAAGCGTGCGGGATCGGCGTGCAGACCAGCACCACGTACTTCCGCAGCAGCTCGAATTTCGCCTTCTACAAGGGCGGCGTGCATAGCGACAGTGCGCTCGATCCCGGCACCGGCGGCACCGCGATGCTCGTGATCAAGGACGGCAAAGTGGGGATCGGGATGACGACCCCACTGGACGGCCTCTCGCTGGCGAGCGGGTTGGCGCTGGTGTTCGGCGCGGATGATACCAACAGGGAGCACAGTAGTGGCACGATCGCCTATAAGCGCTGGACCCGCGGGCTCGACATCGTGGGGGCCGGGGACGGTACCGACGTGGCCAAGCGGCAGATCACCTTCTTCGCGGAGGGAGGTTCGAAGTTCACGGGCAAGGTGGAGGTGGATGGGACTCTCCGGAGCACGATGTGGAACGTCTCGCAAATCATCACACAGAGGCCTGGAGCGCTGCCCGTCTCGGACAAGTTCCAGTCGAGCGGCGGCACGCTGCTCCTGCTCGTGTCCGGATCGGCGTTCCGGACGAATGGGGGGGGGAGGATCCAGATGGACTTCAGCATCGACGGAAACCTGGTCGGCTCCGCGTTAGGGTGGGCTTCCAACACGTGGACCCACTACGGGTTCATCGCCGAGCCGCGGGTGGTCAAAAACATCGCGGCGGGCATCCACACGATCAGGCTCGCTGCCGGAACGGGGGACACCGTTACGGACGGCAGTGATTTCTACTCCGTGACGGTGCTGGAGCTCCCGTTCTGACCGGGCGAGGAGGCGCTCGCCAGCCGACGATGCGGTGAACGGGGGAGAGGACTGGAGCCGGGACGATGGACTACGAATTTCTACGCAGGGAAGGGATCCGCCAGCTCGAGCGGATGACAGGCGGGCAATGGACGGACTATAACGCCCACGATCCGGGGATCACCATCCTGGAGCAGCTCTGTTATGCTCTCTCGGATCTCGGCTACCGCACCGGGTACGAGATCCCGGATCTGCTCGCCGACGGCGGAGGCGATCCGTACCGGAGCCTCCACCTGCCGGCGGAGATCCTCACTTCTCACCCGGTGACGCTGGCCGATCTCCGCCGGCTCGTCCTCGACGTGGAAGGCGTCAAGAACGCCTGGGTCGAGCCGGCCACGGCGGAAGCGCTCCAGCTCTACTATCTTCCCGTGGAGCAGGAGCTCCGCCTCGCGCCCAAGGACGGCGCCTCCGAGCCGGTCCGCCTGCGCGGCCTCTACCGCGTCCTCATCGAGGCGTCGGAGCGCAGCCAGGACACCCAGGTCAGGGCCAGGGTCGCTCGAAGGCTCTACCAGAGCCGTCCTTTGTGCGAGGACTTCGCGGAGATCTCGGTGCTGGAGCCGCAGCTCATCCAGGTCGAGGCCATCGTGGAGATCACGCCGGTGGACAACCCCGCGGCGCTGCTGAACGAGATCGGCCGCGCGATCGCCGACGAGATCTCGCCGCCCGTCCCCTTCGCGACGCTCTCGCAGACGCTGGACGCCGGCGTCAGCGTCGACGCGACGTTCGAGGGGCCCCGGCTCGAGCGCGGGTTCATCTCCGACGAGGCGCTGGCGAGCGCGACGCTGCGGACCGTGATCCACACCTCCGATCTGATGCGCGCGATCACCAGCGTCGCGGCGGTGCGGGCGGTGAGCCGGATCAGCGTCTCCACGGGCGGCGCCAAGGAGGATTGGTCCCTGCCGGTCGACCCGGCTCGGGTCCCGAGGATGAACTTCGATGCATCGATGATCACCCTGATGAGCGCCGGGAGGGTGATCGCCCAATCGAAGCCGGAGAGCGCGCCGGACGCCCCCCGGGGCGCGGGCGACAGCGCGCTCGCGGTGCCCGCGGGGCGCGACCGGAACGCCGGCGCGTACACCTCGGTGCAGCAGCACCTCCCGATGCTCTACGGGATCGGCGAGATGGGGCTCGCGGACTCGGCGACGCCCGCGCGCAAGGCGCAGGCGAGGCAGCTCGCGGCGTACCTGATGTTCTTCGATCAGCTCCTCGCCAGCTCGTTCGCGCAGCTCGCCCACGTCAAGGATCTGTTCTCCCACGGCGGCGACACGCGGACGTATTTCACGCAGGCGCTCGACCAGCCCGGCCTCCGGCTCGAGGACATCTGCGCGCTCGACGACGGGCACCGGGCCCGGCTCAGAGACCTCGTGGAGAGCCCGTCCGAGGTCGCCTCCCTGGAGCGGAAGAACCGCTTCTTGAATCACCTCCTGGCCCGCTTCGCCGAGCCGATCGGCGATCACGAGGCGGCCTCCACGCCGAGCTCTCAGGCGGAGCGCGCGCGGCGCAAGCAGCGCCTCTTGCAGCGATATCCCCGGATCAGCAGCGCGCGGGGGACGGGGTTCGATTGCCTCGCGCCCGGCGGCCTCGCCAACATGTCGGGGCTGGAGGAGCGGCTCCGCATCTCGCTCGGTCTCACCGGAGACGAGGAGATCACCGTCGTCGAGCACATCCTGCTCCGTCCGATGCCGGGCGACGAGACTCAGGAGCGCCCGGCGCCGATGGACGCGCCCACGGAGAGGCCTCCCGCGGTGCTCTCGGCCGCGCGGGAGAAGGATCCCTACTCGCTGCGATTGACGTTCGTCCTCCCCGACGGGGTGGGGCGCTTCAGCGATCCAGCGTTCAAGCAGCTCGTCGAGCAGGCCCTCCGCGCGGAGACCCCGGCGCACCTGACGCCGTATGTCCTCTGGATGGCGGCCGACACCTGGGCGGCGTTCCGGACTGCTCACGAGCAGTGGTTGCAGAAGCGGCGGGAGGTCCTCGCCGCGACGTTGGGCGTGAACCTGGAGGGGCAGAGCTCGTAAAACCATGACCATCGCGAGACCTATCGATGTGCGCTGCGCCCGGGACCGGCTCATTGACCTCCTGGAGATCGGGGAGACCACGCCGATCCGGGACGTGAACGTTCAAGAAGCGCAGCTCACCGTGGACGTGGGCGCCCCCTGCGAGATCGACATCGATCCCGCCCAGGCAGGCGTCAGGTACGAGCTGTTTGACGGCGACACGGCGGTGGCGCCCGCCTGCTCCGTGGACGGGACCGGGGAGACGGCGGTCCTCAAGGGGCCGATCATCGACAAGGAGGACAAGACCTTCAGGATCCACGCGAGGAAGCTCGATCCCCTGACGCGCGCGACCTTCCTGCTCCAGACCGCGACGGTGAAGGTCGGGCTGGCCACGGGGCTCCCCGTCTCGACGCCCGAGATCCCGCAGGTGCCTCGCCTCGTCGACCACGGGAGCCGCGTGGTGGTGAGCATCTCGGACAGCCAGGCGGGCGCGACGTACGGGCTGATCGACGGCGCGGGGCGCCCGATCCCCATGACGCCGCCCGAGCGGGTGAGCGGGAACAAGGACGGCTCCATCACGCTGACGGCCAGCCGGCTGACCGAAGACACGGTGATCCGGGTCGACGTCCAGAGGACGTTCGACGCGAGCGAAGGGCGCGAGCCGCTGAACGCGGTGCTCACCACGGAGCTGCCGATCGCGGTCCGCGCCGATCGGGATCTCGTGGTGTCGGCGGTCGGATCACCGGTCCTGCCGCAGGGCAGCGCCACCATCACCATCGCCGGGAGCCAGCCTGGCGTGCTTTACAGCGCCCACGTCCGCGCGCTCTCCACCGTGGACTTCGTGCCCGGCGCGGGGCCCACCCAGAGGGCGATCGCCGTCCCCGGCACGTCCGGCGTCGAGGTGTACACCCCGCGTCCTCCCGCGCTCTGGCAGGCGCCGGCCGGCTCCGTGCAGCACGGGGACGCGATGCCGGGCAACGGCGGCGTCCTCGAGCTCGGCGTGGGGCCGCTGGAGGACGACAGCATCGTCGTGGTGCAGGCGCGCAAGATCCACACGGAGGCCGGCGCGCCGCTCGAGTCCGCGGTGCAGCTCGAGCAGGCGGTGGTCGTCCTGGTGAGGCCGGAGTCGGTGCCCGCGCTCGAGCTCGCGCTGTCGGCGAGCGCCGATGGCACCCGCGGCACGCTGCTCGTCTCGGGCGGCCAGCCCGGCGTCTTCTACCACTTCTACCCGAGCAACGAGGCCAGCGAGCTGGGCCTGCCGGCGTACTTCCACCGGCTCGACGAGCGCGACCCGTCGTTGAACAAGGGTATTGCGGCCACCGAGCCGGAAGGGTCGGACCAGGTTCCTCGCCGGGGGCTCCGGGTCGAGATGGATCTCGTGATCACGCGCGATCCGCCGGCGCCCGCGGGCGGGGACCCGGCGCGCGTGCGCCCGCTCGATCCCCTGGTGGACATCGCGCCGCTGCCCGTCGGCGACGCGGTGGACGTGATGGCCATCAAGGCTCGCACCGGGATCGGGTGGCTCGTCAAGCGATCGGTCGCGATCACATCGGTCACCGATGGGGGCTCGTCCAGCGAGCTGGGCTCTGCCCCCGAACCCCCGGCGACAGAGCCGTGACCGCGCCGCGCCACCAGATCCGCCGGCAGATCCTGGAGGTGACCGTCCAGGATCGCGAGGCAGCGTGGCGGCTGCAAACCGAGCTCGGCCGCATCCACGCCCAGCGACTCGAGGCGCTCATCGATCGGTGTTGCACCGAGCTCGGCGCGCCGGATCGCCTCCAGCGGATCGCGCTGGTCGAGGTGGATCTCGGGCGGCTCGATCCCGACCACCTGGAGCGCGATCTGGTCGACAAGCTCGGTCCGCTGCTGCAGGAGGCGCTAGCCGCGCGGATCCGCGAGGAGGACGAGAAGAGCGCCCTCCGGGGCAGCGATCCCGAGGTGATCTCCCGGCTGGAGCTCGTGGCGTTCTTCGCCCGCACCGGCACGCTCCCCTGGTGGGCGGACACCACGCGACCGCGGCTGCTGGACGAGACCCTGGGGCTGCTCCTCCAGCGCGCGGCGCGCCCGTTCGCGGCGCTGATACGGGCGCTCGAGCGCGAGCCCGGCGCGCTGACGAGGATCGTCCGCCACGGCCACGACGCGCGGCTCTGGGCGCTCTTCGACGCGCTCGTGGCGTCCTCGCAGGCCGACCTCTCTTCGATGCCGGTGGAGCTCGGAGCCCTGCTGCGCGCGCACCGGGCGGTCGCTGGGGCCACGCCGGTCGGCTTCCGGGCGTGCGTCTGGACGGGCGCGCTGCGGACGGCGTGCGTCGAGGAGAGCCCGAGCGACGGGCGCGTGGGCTTCTGGCGCGACGCGCTGGCCCGGATCGCGCTGGAGGCCGGCGTGCCCCTCAAGTCTCTCCTCGCGGGGCTCCACGCGCCCCTGGGGCCGAGCCCATCGTCCTGGCCGGGCGCGCTGGGGGCGGTCGGGCAAGGGCCCGGCGCAGGCGCGCTGGGGGCGGTCGGGCAGAGCCTCGGCGCAGGCGCGCTGGGGGCGGTCGGGCAGAGCCCCGGCGCGGTCGTGGAGAGGCCGGTCCGGCAGACGCAGGGAGAGGCTCCGTCACGCGATCCGGGGGCCTCGGCCGTGGACGAGGAGCTGTCCGTCGAGCCAGCGTACGGCGACTCCGACGAGGCCTACGTGGACAACGCCGGGCTGGTGGTGCTCTGGCCCTTCCTCGGGCACCTGTTCGAGCGCCTGGGGTTGATGGCAGACGGGCAGATAGCCGATCAGCGCGCTCTCCACCGCGCGGCCGGCCTGCTCCAGCACCTCTGCACGGGGGATCTCGAGCCGGCCGAGCACCAGCTTCCCCTCACGCGGGTGCTCTGCGGCATGCGAAGGACCGAGGTCTTCGACTTCGGTCCTCCGGTCACCGAGGCGGAGGCCGAGGAGTGCATCCACCTGCTCACGGCGGCGATCGAGCGCGCCCCGATCCTGAGGGACATGTCGATCGCCGGATTCCGTGGCTCGTTCTTGATTCGCAAGGGCGCGCTCGGCGTCCGCGACGGCGCGTGGCTTCTGCGCGTGGAGCGGGCCTCTCACGACGTGGTGCTGGATCGGTTTCCCTGGGGGATGAGCTGGGTGAAGTTGCCCTGGATGGAGGCGCCGCTCTGCGTGGAGTGGTGACCGCGGCTTCGTCGATCGCACAGCTGGCGGTGACGCGCGGGGCCGCCTCGTCTCTCAGCCCGCGCCGAGGAGAGTCTCATGCACATCGCAATCGACCGGTCCAGTCCGAAGACCTCGGAGAGCGCCACCCGCACGTCGGGGACCCGCCCTCCATTGCCGCTGCCCGTGCAGGGGAAGGCGATACCGTTGCCGCTCCGACCGCCGGCCAAGTCGACCCGAGCGACGCTGGAGGGGGCGTTCGGGGCTGATGTCTTTGCGGCCGCGGCCACGGGGCTCTCCACGCCCTCTTCCGCGATCCAGGCGAAGGCGGCTGGGCCCGGCGTAGGAGCCGGGGCCAGGAGCGCACCGGACCGCGGCGGCCATCCCACGGAGATGCCGTCACCAGTGAGGGCCAAGATGGAGGCGGCGTTCGGTGCCGACTTCTCCGGCGTGCGGGTGCACCCGAGCTCGTCGCGCGCGACGGCGCTGGGAGCGCTCGCGTACACGCAGGGGAGCGAGATCCACTTCGCGCCGGGCCAGTGGGCGCCGGAGACGACGCGAGGGCAAGAGCTGTTGGGGCACGAGCTGTGCCACTTTAAGCAGGGGCGCGAGGGGCGCGTCCAGGCGACGGCGCAGTACAAGGGGGTCGCGCTCAACGACTCGTCGGCGCTGGAGGCGGAGGCGGACGCGATGGGGGCGCGGGCGGCCCATAGGAGCGCCGGCTCGCCTCGAGCAATAGCGCGGGCGCCCGAGGCGCCTTCGGAGCCACCGCGCGGATCGAGCGCTGTGGTTCAACGGACCCGCGACAAGCTCAATCCTGGTGACGTCGCCACCGTGAGCCCGAGCATAGAAAACTACCGCCAGCATGTTGCCCTGCGGGTGAGACAATTTTTCATCGTATTTGCGAAAGCCGTTCTTCTGTGGAGGAAGTATGCGCAGCAGGGTGGCCCCGTCCCTAATCTGTTCACCAATAACGCCCAGGCTCAAGCAGGCATGGGATTCCGAATAAATAACACCTCCACAGCGGTAACAGGTGGAGACAGACACGACGCCGCGCATCTGACAAACATCACGCTCATGAAATCGTCGTTCAGCGGCGTACAATTGTCGAGTAAAGACCAGGAAAATCTCGATGACCTGTATCGTGCCACCGCAGCGACGACGCCCCAGTTCCAGACGTCCAACGTCACCTCGGACAGGATCATCGACCGGCAGATGACAGCTTTCAAGAGCACCATGATCTCTGCTCTGAACGCCGGGGCAACGCTGGACGATGCCTTCATACAGGTCTACCTCAACCAGTTCCTGACGGCTTTGGCAAACGAGCTCAGCGTCAAGTCGCAGCAGCACCCGACAGCGACCGCGGGCCCGGCCGATTTGTTGAAAGCCCAATCCTATGAGATTGCACTGGAAGTCGTGACTCAACTGAACACACCCAGACCACAAGGCGTCTTCGAAGAGTGCTTGTATGCTATCGTCAGTGAGGTCGAAGCGTACAAAAGGTACAATCTGGCGTGATAGAAGGGCAACGCGGGGCCGCCTCGCCTCTCAGCCCGCGCCGAGGAGAGTCTCATGCAAATCGCAATCGACCGGTCCAGTCCGAAGGCCTCGGAGAGCGCCACCCGCACGTCGGGGGCCCGCCTTCCGGCGCCGATGCACTTGCAGCGGAGGGCGACGCCGCTGCGGCCCCAACCGCCGTCCAAGTCGACCCGAGCGGCGCTGGAGCGGGCGTTCGGGGCTGATGTCTTTGCAGGTCGGGGCCACGCCGGAGAGCCGAAGGTCGACCCGGCCGCGTCCGAGGCGCTGGCGCAGAAGCCGGCAGAGGGGGCCGATCGGCTGCTCGCGGCGGACGCCGCCCTCGCGACCGTCCTGCCGAACGCTGGCCAGAAGTTCGTCTGGGAGACCCACCCGGCCAACCTCCTGCTCTCGCAGCGGGTCACCGTTCTGGAGGAGCGCTATCCGGGCATCAAGCTCCGCTGGGTCGTGGACTGGGCGCGCCGGTTCATCGAGCAGGTGGTCGCCAAGGGCGACGCCGCCCCAAAGGACAAGGGCGTCTTCGACGAGCGCCTGGGGCAGATGGCCAGCGAGCTCGCGCAGAAGATCGACGCCACCAACCCCCAGCTCAGGGCCGACGGCGGGGAGCTGCAAAGGGGGATCTCGGGCGGCACAGGGACCCACCTGTGGACGGGCGGGACCGACTACAAGGCCGCTCAGGCCGTCGCCAGGCGGGACGCCGAGGCCAGGCGCCAGGCGGGCGATCGGGACGCGGCTTCGGTGGAGATGACCATCGCCGGGGAGCTCCTCGACAGCATCAATTTCTCGGGAGACGGGGTCGCGTACGCGCCCGAGGCGGACAAGCTGTGGAACGAGCTGTCCCGAGCCTTCGCGGGGAAC
This sequence comes from Sorangium sp. So ce321, assembly GCF_051530195.1. NCBI lineage: Bacteria > Pseudomonadati > Myxococcota > Polyangiales > Polyangiaceae > Sorangium > Sorangium sp. So ce321. Next base: position 5,767,131 of record NZ_CP150329.1, read on the forward strand.
GCGCTGGGGACGGTCCGCGTCCATACGCTGTACGGCGTCCGCCAGCCGAGCATCTTCTACTCGGTGGAGTGCCCGGCGCTGCTCCGGGTGCTGAAGGCGCAGGAGGCGCGCGCGGAGGTCGGCAAGAAGCAGAGCGGCCCCGTCATCGATGACATCGTGATGGTGATCTACTTCCGTAAAGGCGAGATCAACCCGGAGACGGGGCAGCTCGAGATCCCCACGGATGCCAATGGCAAGATCGCGAAGGAAGAGCTCGTGAAGCAGCGGGAGGACCGCGTGACCACCTCCTATCAGCTCGAAGGAGCGTATGCGAACGCGTGGGACAGGGAGCTCGCCAAAGACCCGACCTTCGCTGTCGCCGGCTCGGTGAAGCACCGCGCCGCGCTCTTCGACTCGCACCCGCTCTTCGCCGCGCGCGCGCCGCGCGCCGTCGCTTGATCCGCCGAAAGGGACCCGCCATGTCACGGAGCGTCTTCCTGTTTGATATCGCCGCCACGCGGGGCGACGCGGAGGAGGTCGAGCGAGCCCTGCTCGCGCGCGCCTCGGCCTTCGCGCTCGGGGCCTTTCCCACGCTCGATCCGGCGCTCTTCGCGCACCGGATCCTGCGCGGGGAGGGCGCATCGCACGTCTGGGAAATCGGGCTCGACGGGAGCGAGGAGGCCCGGCGCGCGGAGCTCCATGCCGCGCTGCTGGAGCAGATCCAGGCCTCGCTCGCGGGCGTGGCCGAGGTCCGATCCTCGGCTGCCTACGAGGACCTCTCCCTGCCTGCGCCTCGCCCCGACCTCGGTCGGGCGACGCTGGGCCCGGGCGGAGCCGTCTCCTTCGCGGACGACGAGCTCCCGGCCTGGGAGGATCACGCGCGCGGCTCGGGCGCGGCGGAGGCCGGGAGCGCGCTGACAGACGATCTCCTCGCCGAGATCGTGCAGCATCGCGCCGCCGTTCCGGCCGAGCCGGGGCTCAAGGCCTGGGGCGCCGGGCACATGTACGCCGGCGGCAGCGACAAGGCCCATATCGCCTACCTGCAGAGTTACTTCGCGGCCCGCGCTGCCAGGGCGAGCCCCTCCGACCGGCGCAAGATCCTGGCGTTCCGCGCGTTCCAGGCGCGCGAGGGCAGCACGGCGGCCATCAACACCTACGATAACCAGATCGTGACCTGGGGCACGGGCTGGGGCGGCCTCGGCTGGCTGGGCAAGGTGATGGAGCGGGCGACCGCGAGCGCCGCCGTGCGCGAGGCGCTGGGCGCCGCCGGCGTCCGTTATCGCGGGCGCAACGTTTACGACGTGGTCGATCTCGACTCCGGGACGGTCGTCACCGGACGCAAGGAAGCGCTCGAGATCATGCGCCGCTCCGTCCCGCTCCTCCACCTGCTGATCGACCTGGCCAGAAACCCGGCCACGCGCGACGCGGTGACCGAGGCCCAGCTCCGCACGTTCATGGAGGGCTCGGGCAACATCTCCGGCGCCGACGCGATCGCCACGCAGGCGCTCTTCAACCTGATCGCGCACCTCAAGCACTGGGCGCCGGGGTACGTGACAGGGTGTCTGGAGTGGGCCGCCCCCCAGGCGGGCGACGGGCCCTCGGAGGATCGCGACAAGCGCCTCGCGGCGCTCGTGGGCCGTTACTTCTACGGCAAGGCGCGCAAGTTCAGGTGGATCCCCGACTGGAAGCAATTCCAGCTCTACTTCCACCACATGAAGGCCGACGGGCTCGATTGCCTGGACGATCCCTTCATCAAGGCCGCGGGGCCGAAGGCCGAGGACCCGTTCGTCGCCGTGCCGGCCACGCCAGCGGGAGCGGCGCCGCCGAAGGCCCGGAGCCTCGGAAACGCGTTGCTCGCCGGGCAACCCGATCTGAAGGCCATCGCCTCTGGTCGGGGCGCGCTCCGCAAGGGGATGAAGGGGCCGGGCGTGAAGGCGCTGCAAGGGGCGTTGATCGCGCTGGGCGAGAGCGTGCCTGGCGGCGCTGACGGCGCGTTCGGTCCGGGCCTCGAGGCGGCCGTCAAGCAGTTCCAGGCCAAGCGCGGCCTCGCCGCCGACGGCGTGATCGGCGCGGCGACGCTCGCGGCCCTCGACGCGGCCTTCGTCGCGGGCGCGGCGACCCGGGCGGCAGGCGCGGAGACATCGAATCGAACAGAAGAGGAGGAGCACCGATGACCGCAGAGAAGAGCGATGAAGGCGTCCCGCCGCAGGCGGGCGTCCCCGCGTGGGTGGACATGGACCCGACGCCGGCCGCGCCGCCCGAGGAGTGGCTCGCGCGCCCGGTCGCGTTCGCCGACGACGAGCCGCCACCGCAGCTCGTCCGCACCGTGAACCTGCTGGACCCGCCCGAGCACGACCTCGGCGGGCCCGAGGACGCCGAGGGCCTCGCCGAATTCCTCGTCTCCCGCGCGAAGGAGGGTATCGACGACATCTTCTCGCACGAGGATTACGACACCGCCACGGGCGACGGCGAGGACTGGGCGCGGGCCGTCGCCGAGCACCAGACCGGCATCCCCTACACGATGCCAGCGTACTTCTACGGCGCGCAAAAGAGGGTCGCCAGGGCCATCAAGGACGACGGCCGCTACCCGATCGTGGGGCAGTGCCAGCAGTCGGTGACCACCGCGCTCTGCCTCGGCGGCTGGGACGGCGGCCCGTACGGGGACATCGGCTGCGGGACCGACGCGCAGCCGGCCGCGGCCAGGCTCGGCGACGGCTGGACCGACGTCCCCAGGGTGCTCGCCGACTGGCCCGACGACCTCTGGGAGAAGGTCACTGTCGGCTCGTGCCTCTTCTGGTCGGCGTCCGGCGCCGCCGGGGCCGGGAGCGGGCACGTGGCGATGGTGCTCCGCAAGCACCCGATCGAGCGCAAATGGCAGCTCTGGGACACCACCACCTCGTTCAACGATCCCGTCGTGCACCCCACCTCCGCCAGGGGCGCGCGCATGCTCTGGGAGTCGCACTGGTGGCCCTTCATCCCGCCGGCGCTCTCCAAGGGTCAATGGTTGTTCCGCGGCATCGCCAGGATCGACGGCCTCGGGACGGTCAAGAGCGACGTGAAGCCGCGCGGGCGCGCCCGGCTGCTCCTCCGGAGCCGCGGCGACGGCAAGCTCCTCTACCGCTCGGCGTGGATGTCGATGGAGGACGAGGGACTCCCCATCTCCTGGCTGCTCCGCTCCCTGCGCGGGGCGCCCTTCCACGATCGAATCGAGCCGACGTGGTGCATCAACTCGAAGTCCGACGCGCCGACCCCGAACGCCCCCGACAACCGGCCGCTGCTCGACGTCTTCTGCGACCCGAAGGGCAACGCGAGGATGTCGTGGAGCCCGGCCCAGGGCCTGCACAACCGCCCGCACCAGGCGGACTGGGCGCCGCCCGCGGCGATCCGCCTGGCCGCGCTCAAAGGATCTCGATGAACCCGGGAGACAACCGCCATGCGTACCCTCATCCTCAGTGATCTGCACCTCGGCAACGGGGGTGACTACGACGTCTTCGCCGGGGGCGAGGCGCTGCCCGCGCTCCTCGACCTGATCGCGCGCGAGCCCGCGCGGGTCCTGGTCAACGGCGACGGCATCGACTTCCTCATGAACGAAGACCCACTGGAGCTCGATCGGGCGCGCGCCGCCGCGCAGGCCCGCGCGATCGTCGCCGCGCCCGAGAGCGCCGCCGTGCTCAGGGCGTTCGGGCGCGTCCTCGCGCGAGGCGGCGAGGTCACCATCCGCCTCGGCAACCACGACGTGGAGCTCGCCGTCCCGGAGGTGCAGGAGGTCCTGCGCGCGGCGCTGGAGCAGCCGCCCGCGGTCGCCGCGCGCCTCGCCTTCCAGCTGGGCGACGCCCCCGCGATCCTCGACGTGGGCGGCGCCCGGATCCTCGTCACCCACGGCGAGCACAGCGACAACTGGAACAAGGTCGACTACGGGCGCCTGGCCCGGCTCGACCGGTTCAGGTACGCGGCCGGCTCGGTCCTCGTGAAGCAGCTCATGAACCCGATCGCGCGCCGCCACGGCCTCCGCTTCGTGAGCCTGCTCAAGCCCGATTTCCAGGGCGCGGCGCTCGCCGCGCTCGCTGTCGCGCCCGGGATCGTGAAGCAGCTCTTCAGCGCGGCCTCGCTCGACATCGCCTGGCAGCTCTTCAAGAAGGCGGGGTCGGCGACCTCTTTCGCCGAGGAGGAGGAGGATCTCGGGCTCGCCGAGCGGCTCGCGGAGGCCGGCCTCGGGGCCGAGGAGGCGGCGGCGCTCGAGGCCACGCTCGGCGACGGGCCCGCCGCGTTCGCCGACGAAGAGGCGATGTCGACCGCGAGCGTCAAGCTCGCGCGCGCTGGCCTGAAGCTCTACGCGGGCGTGCAGAGGCGGCTCGCCGGCACCCTCGGCGACGAGTACTTCCGGCTCGAGCCCGACGAGGCCGAGTGGGCCGACGCCCAGCGCCTGGCGAGGAAGTTCGACGCCGGCGCGGTGGTGATCGGCCACACCCACGCGGCCCGCTGGAAGGCAGCCGACGGGCTCATCTTCGCCAACACGGGCACGTGGATCTGGTTGATGCAGCTCCCGCGCTCCGACGCCGGCGACGAGGCCTGGGCCGAGTTCATCGACGAGCTGCGCCAGAACCCCAGGCTCCTGCCCGAGAAGCAGCGGGCGGCGAGGACCCTCCAGCGGTTCACCGCCGTGCTCCTCGACGCGCACGAGGAAGGCGGCGCGGCGATGTGGCTCGTGCACTGGCACGATGGAGAGCTCCGCTCCCTGGGGTCCGCGCGCGTGCCCCCGGGGAGCGCGGCGCGATGAGAGGAGGAGCCATGTCCGACATCGAGCTGCTCCTCTGCCATGCCGACGATCAACGCCCCGTCCTCGAAGAGGGGCTGCCGCTCGAGTCCGCCGCGGACGAGGCGCAGCCCGGGGGGGAGGACCTGGTCCACGATTTCGCCGACTTCTCGGACGATCCCAACGATCTCTCGCTCCAGCGCTGGTCCGTCATCGCGCCCGAGGGGCCCGCGGGCGACGCCCTGCTCGCGCTCATAGAGCCCCTGATCCGGAAGCGGGAACAGGACCAGGGCGCGCCCGTCGTGCCCTATCGCGTCCCCGCCGGCATGGATGCGGACGCGGCGATCCGGTGGAGCAAGAACGTCTATCATGACGAGTCGGTCGCGCTGGAGGATCTGCCGCGGTATCTCCTCGTGCTCGGCGACCTCGACGAGGTCTCGCTCGAGCTCCAGCAGGCGATGGCGAGCGAGGCGCTTGTCGGTCGCCTGGTGTCCCGGTCCGCCGCGGGCTACGCGGCGTACGTGGACAAGCTCCTCTCCTCGGAGCGGGCCCCCCCGGCGGAGGCGCAGGCGCGGGCGCTGTTCTTCACCGCGCAGGACGGCACCGCGGCGACCTCCATCGGCCACAGAGCGCTCGTCGCGCCCAGCGTCCAGCGGTGCCGCGACACCCAGCGGAGGGGCGGCTTCAAGGCGAGGGACATCGAGGAGATCGGCTATGAAGGCGCCGACGCGGCGAGGAGCGCGCTCCTCGAGCAGATCGAGAGGCCGGAGCCGTCGGTGCTGTTCACCATGAGCCACGGCCTGGGCGCGCCCCGCAGGGGATGGTCGTCGGCGGACGAGCAGCGCGCCGTGCAAGGGGCGATGAGCCTGGGCGGCGGCGTGCGGATCGCGGCCGAGGACCTCGGCGACAGGCCCTTTCTGCCCGGCGGCATCTGGTTCTTCCTCGCGTGCTACGGAGGCGGGACGCCGGCGGCGAGCGCCTACCACCACTGGCTCGCCAGCCTGCGCGACGCGGGCGGCTTCGGCGGGCGCGTCGATGGCGTGCTCGCCGGCCTGCCCAGGCCGGGCGATCGGCCCTTCATCGCCGCGCTGCCGCAGGCCGCGCTGGCGAACCCGCGGGGCCCGCTCGCCGTCATGGCCCACATCGATCTGGCCTGGACCTACAGCTTCCAGGACATGGGGCCCGACGGCAAGGACCGGGCGTCGCGCTTCGAGGGCGTCTTCAGCTCGCTGGTGAAGGGCGCGCGCGCGGGCAACTCGTACAACGAGCTCCTCCGTTACCTGGGGAACGCCAACCACGAGCTCGCCGCGATGTACAACCAGGAGGCCAGGGCCGAGATGGCAGGCAAGCCCCTCGCCCCCGACCAGGGCCGCGCGAAGCGGCGGGCGAACCTGTGGATGCTCCGCGAGGATCTCGCGGGGTACGTCCTCCTGGGCGATCCGGCGGCGCGGCTCGCGATCCACCGCGACAGGGGAGCCGTCAGGGCCGCGCCCGCGCCGGCGGAGGTGCCCGCGCGCCTCCCGCCGGTGCCCGCCGCTCCGCCCGCGCCGGGCCGCGTGCGGGATGGCGCGCGCATGCAGCGCGCCGTCCACGAGAAGATCGTCGGGGAGGAGGGCGACAAGAAGATCGCCGAGAGATACGGTATCACGCGCGAAGAGCTCCAGCGCTGGTACGAGGCCTACTGCAAGGCAGGGCTCGAGGCGCTCGGCGAGCTGCCGTAGGGAGACGCATGGCCGAAGAGGAGCTCGCCGCCCCGCCGGCCCGCCCGCCCGCCGAGGCCGTGGACGGGGAGCCGCCACGCAGGGCCCGGCGGCTCCTCGGCCTGCGGCCACGCCGCCACGGTCGCGTCGACCTCGGGAGCCGGCTCCTCAGGGACCAGCTCTGGACGCTCGCGCTGCTCGCCCTGTTCATCCTGCTGCTGCTCGTGGCGCTCACGGCCACGACGCGCGCTCCCGTCCAGGAATGGCCTGCCTGGGGGTACCGGACCCTCCTCGGTGTCTTCTCCTTTGGCGTCCTGGGAGCGATCTTCAGCGCTGCTCGATCGCTCAAGGGCTCCTCCCTCCGGGCCAGGATCCACGCTCAGGTCCTGGACGAGCGGGTCACCCTCTCTCGCGCCGTCCTCGGGGCGCTGCCCGGGCTCGCCGCCTATGCGTTCCTCCAGTCGAAGGTGCTGAACCTCGGCGACGCCGACAACAGCAAGGCCTTCGCGATCGCGTTCATCGCCGGCTTCAGCGAGCGGCTCGTGCTCAGGGTGGCGGAGACGTTCGCCGGGCCGAAGGCGAAGTAGCGGCGCCAGCGGCGCGCCGCCTCCATCACGGGGCAGAGCGCGTGGCCTGAGATCGCGCGCGCTCGGTCCTCGGCGAGACGAACCGGATGACGGCGCGCGGCGCGAGGCGATACCCGTGCTCGCTGCGCTCGATGACGTCCCTGAGCCCCATGCGGCGGAGCTGGGTCAGCGCCACGTAGACGCGGTTGGCCCCCGCCTCCGCCATCGGCCGCTCGCCGGGCCAGCCGGCGTCGAGCAGCTCCTGGAGTGAGAGCGAGGCGTCCGGCGCCTCGTCGTGCCGGTCGACGAGGGCCGTCACGATGCGGCTGAGCGCGTGCCCGAGCGTGTGTTTCACGCCGTCCTCCGTCGCTATCCAGCGCACCTCGAAGCCGAGGAACAGCGTGGGCGGGCACGCCGGCGCCGCGTCGCTCGAGAGAGGCGGCGGCGCCCAACCGGCGAGCAGGCTGGCGACGAGCGACGCGAACCCCTCGGGATCAGGCGCCTCGCCGCAGGGCACGACCAGACGGAGAAAGTCCGACGCGGCGTCCGTGCCCTCGACGCTCTTCCGCGCCTGCGCCGGCGCGGGGCGGACGCTCCGCTCGCGCCCCCCCGGACGCTCGGAGGGATCGAGGTCCATGGCGCGGGTGTCCCGGGCGACGTCGCGCGCGCTCGCCGCGCTGCCCTGCACCGCGTGGCGGAGCGACAGCGCGAGGAGCGACAGCGCTGTGTCGTCGCCCGCCGGGGTCGGCTCGCCGCCTGCGGCCACCTCGGGCGCCTGGAACTCAAGGACCCTGTCGACCTGCTCCTGTCCGGCTCCTTCGAGCGGGGCATCCCTCCCGTAGCCGATAAGGTACCAGCGCCCTTCGCGCGAGAAGAGGACGTCAGCGCACGAGACGCGACCGATGCAGACGGGCCGCCCGCGCTTCGGGTCGGTCACGGCGTGGGCCGCCTGCATCGCCTTGTGGAGGCTCGCGACGAGGCCAGCCGCGCTCCCGGGCGGCACCTTCCGTCCGGCGTCGTTCAGGAGGCTGGTGAAGTCGACGCCGTCGATCACGGCGTCACAGGCGAGCTCGATGTACGGCGTCCCGTCGGCGACCCCGCGCGCCGCGACCTTCGGGATGAGCGGATGGTCGAGGAGCGCATGGACGCGCTCGATCTCGTCGAACGCAGCGTCCGCCCGCGCCGCGCTGGCGGCCGGGCCGGGCACGATGACAACGCAGGCTCTCGCGTCTCCGGTGTGCGTCGCCGAGACGACGTGGAAGCCGTCACGACGACGGATGGGACGTGGGTTCATGTATCTACCGAGCCATCGTGAACGAGAATCGCTGATGAATCCCATGATCGTATCCGTTCTCCACGCGCGCACGCCTGCCGGTGGACATCCTTAATCACGTCCCATGGCCGAGCCCGCCGATGCGTCCTTAATTATTTTTCAGATGAGAATCTCGTCCGCTGCGTTCTAAAAGACCTAGGAGTCAGACACGGCAGGGAGCAGAACGTAGCGAGGCTTGTCCTTCGATGTGGCTGGAGATCGAGCTCGACATCAGCGGTACTGAGGTGCGCGTCAGCGCGCGTGGCAGCCGGGGAGAGCGCCCCCCGGCGCACGCGATATCTGCCGAGCAGGGCTTCGAAGCCCTGCAGACGTTCGCCAACAAGGTCGGGAGGGCGGTCCGCGGCGGTAAATCGCTCGATCCAGCGGCGGTGAGCGACTCCCAGGTGCTCCACGAGGAGGTCTTCAAGGGGGAGCTGCGCGACGTCCTCGTGCGGCTCGGCGAGGCGTCGAAGGGGGGACCGCTCCTGGTGCGGCTCTTCGTCCGCGATCAAGCGCTCCAGACCATCCCCTGGGAGGCGCTCTGCAGGCCGGGGACTTCCGAAGGGTTTCTGGGGACCGACCCCAGGGTGCTCTTCGCGCGCGGCGTCACCTCGTCGGAGCCCTGGGAGCCGCGCGAGGTCAAGGGCGCCGTCCGGCTGCTCGGGATCGCGCCGGGCACCGGCGAGCGGGCCCTCGACGTGCTGCGCGAGGCGCTCGCCCCGGCGATCGACGCCGGCGAGGTGGAGTGGCTCGATCCGATCGCCGGGCAGGAGATCAGCGCGCGGGCGCTCTTCGACAGGCTCCGGCGCGGCAAGAGCCCGCACGTGGTGCACTGGCTCGGTCACGGCGGCGTGGATCTGGCGGGCAAGCCCGTCCTGCGCCTGGCGGACGACGAGGACGGCGAGGAGACATGGATCACCGCCGAGGCGCTGGGTCGCGAGCTCTCCGCGGCGTTCTGCGAGGAGCTGCGCCTCGTGATCCTCGAGGCCTGCGAGGGCGCCAGGGCCGGGGCGCTCGGCAGCGCGGCGGAGATCCTGGCCAGGGCGGGCGCGGATGCCGTCGTGGCGCACCTCTGGCCGGTGAGGGCCGACGTGGCGCGCGCTTGCTCGACCGAGCTCTACCGCGCGCTGACAGGCGCTTCGCTGAGCCAGGGCGATATAGGCGCGAGCGTGGCGGCGGCGCGGCGGACGCTGCTCTCCCAGAGCGCAGAGGCGTTCTCGCCGGTCCTGTACCTCCGCGGCTCGGACTCGGTGGTCTTCAACTTCCAGGGCCGCCGCGTGGCGAGGCCGGGGAAGAAGGGCAGGTCGAAGGCCCTCGCGCCCGCGCTCCAGAGCCTGCTCGAGCGGCCGTTCACGATGGTGCTCGGCGATCTCGAGGACGATCGCGCGGCGCTCCAGAGGGAGCTCGAGCAGTTCATGCAGGACAACGGTGAGCCGGCGACAGGGGGTATGTCGCTGAGCGTGCTCACGCAGCGCTGCGTGCTCCGGTTCGGGCAGGAGGTGCTGCATTCGCTCTTCCAGCAGGCGCTGACCGCTTCGCCCGGGGCGACGGCCCCGCCGCTCGTCGACGCGCTCGCGCGCTTCGTCCGGCCGGGGGTCCACATCACGCTCCTCTGGCGGCCCTGCCTCGAGCACGCGATTGCGCAGAAGCTGCCGCAGCGGACCGTCTACGCCATCCAGCCGTCGCTCCTCGGCGCCGGCGGCAAGCCGCGCATCGTCAAGCGCGCCGCAGGGGCGACCGCGTGGAAGATGGAGCCCGTCATGCCCAGGCGCTTCGATCTCGAGAGCGAGATCGTCGTGCTCCGACTCTATGGGGGCTACTCGGCGGAGCCGCGCCCCATCTTCTCGCCGCCGCTGCTCACCGAGGACGATCACATCCACGGCCCCCTCGGCGCCGACGGCGCCCGGCCGCCGCTCTGGATGGAGGAGCTCCTGGCGCGGCCGCGCGTCCAGCCCGGCCTCTTCGTCGCGCTCTCGAGCCTCGACTTCCGCCACCGCATGCTGCTGCGCTGGCTCTACGATCAACGCCCGGCGCCCCCGGACAGCCTGGCAGTCCTGGCGGCCGGGGTCGAGAGTAGCGAGATAGAAATCTGGGGCAACGGCGGCGGGCTGCCCGGCACCGGCCACATCGCCGCCACCACCGGAGATCTGGAGGAGCTCGCGGCTCAGCTCGACGCCTTCGTGGTGGAGGATGCCTCGTGACACACGCCCCCTTCCCGGGACACCAGCGCACCGCGACAGCGAGCACCGGCGTGATATCGAATCTCCGCTTCTGGGTGGTTCCGGCGGTGACGAGGTGGTAGCGCCGTCGCCCTCCGGCCTCTCTCACGGCGCGGCCGAGCGACGGCCCGCGCTCGACCGGGCATTCCCGGCGAAGCCCTTTCGCGATCCCTTCTTCGGCGCGCTCCTGCGCTGCTGGGTCGAGCAGCGGGAGGAGCTCCTCCGCTCCTGCCGGCGTTCTCTCGGCCGAGAGGACGGTGAGGAAGCGTTCAGCCGAGCGACTGTGTCGATGCTTCGGGCCACCGCCTCCGCAGAGGGCGTCCGAAGGCCGGCGGCGTGGCTTCAGGAGATCGTGCGCCATGCCTGCGTCGACCTCCACCGCGAGCGGACGCGGCGCGGAAGACTCCTTCTGCTCGTGGACGAGGATCTCGGCGAGCTCGCGGCGGCTCCCCACGCCGCTGCCGGCGATCCCGAGCGGACCCTCCTCGAACGGGAGACGCTCGCCCGGCTGGAGAGGGCCGTTCGCGCCCTGGCTCCGACGCTGCGGGCTCCTCTCTTGCTGCGCGTCGAGGAAGAGCTGTCGTACGCGGAGATGGCTGCGCTCCTGCTCGAATCGGAGGAGAACCTGCGCAAGCGCGTCCAGCTCGCCCGGCAGAGCGTGCGGCGTTCGGTCCTCCTCCAGCGAGAGCAGGAGCCGCGCTCTGGCCGGGACAAGCTCGCCGATCGCGCCGGCCGCGTCGGTCTGCGCCGGGGCAGAGCGAGCGCCGCGGCGGACACGGATCCTGTCGACGCGAGCGCCGAGCCGTCGCCATCCAGCAGACAGCGACCATGAACGCCCGCGAGGACCGGCTCGACCTCCTGCTCGCCGACGCCGACGAGCGCCGCCCCGTGCTCGACGAGGGGCTGCCTGGCGACACCGCCCAGGGCGCTCCGAGGCCCAGGAAGAGCCGCGACGCCAACCACTGGCGGCGCACCGACGCCGATCGCAACGACCTGACCCTCCAGAGATGGGCCGTGATCGCGCCCGAGGGCCGGGAGGGCGACCGGATGATGGAGGCCGTCCAGCCGCTCGTCGCGCTGCGCGAAGGCGAGCAGGGCGCGCCCGCGCGCGTGTATCGCGTGCCGCCAGGGATGGACGCGAAGCGATCGGCGGACTTCCGGAGAGAGATCTACTGGTCCGAGGAGGTGGCGGAGGAGGACAGGCCCCTTTACCTGATGATGCTCGGCGACCTCCATCACACCTCGCTGGAGCTCCAGCACGCGCTCGCCAACGACGCGCTCGCGGGGCGCATCCATTTCGCGGACAGCGCGGGAGACACCGATCTCGCCGGCTATGCCGCCTATGCCGAGAAGGTCGTTCGCTATGCGCGGCGCGGCACGCCCGAGGCCTCGCCGGATCTGCTCTTCTACGTCACGCCCGACGGCTCGGCGGCCACGGTCACGGGCAAGGCCAGGCTCGTCGGCCCGAGCCTGGCCACATCGACCGAAGCGAGCGAGAGAGGCAAGCTCCCCGCGGCCTCGGTGCGCGAGATCTCCGCCGGCAGCGTGGACGACCTGCTCGCCGGGGGCGGCGGCGCGCGGCCCTCGGTGCTGCTCTCGGTGAGCCACGGGCTGGGCGCGCCCCGGCGTGGCTGGCGCAGGGAGGAGGACTCCTGGCGGCGCCAGGGGGCGCTCGTGATCGGCCACGACGAGATCCTCGACGCCGAGCGGCTGCGGGGCCAGGCGTTCTTGCCGGGAGGGATGTGGTTCTACCTGGCCTGCCTGGGCGCGGGCACGCCGGCGGCGAGCGCCTATCACACGTGGCTATCGCAGCTCGCGCAGGAGGATCGTTATGGTGGCAGCCTGAAGGCCGTGTTGCACAGCCTCCCCGCGTCCGGCCAGCGCCCCTTCGTCGCGGCCCTGCCGCAGACCGCGCTCGCCAACCCGGCGGGGCCGCTCGCGATCATCGGTCACGTCGACCTTGCGTGGACCTACAGCTTCTCGAGCACGACGAGCCTGTCGGAGGGCAAAAAGTCCCGTATCTATCGCCCCCTCGAGGTGCTGGTCCGCGGCAGTCGCGCGGGGATCGCGCTGGAGGCGCTGATGGAGCTCTACCGCGGCGCGAACGACGAGCTCGCGCAGAGCTACCAGATCGAGGCCGACGCGCGCGCGGCGGGCCGGGTCGATCCCACCGATCGCGCCGATCGCGCCCACCTGTGGATGCTGCGCAACGATCTCCGCGGCTACGTGCTGCTCGGTGATCCGGCGGCGCGGTTGCCGCTCCAGCAGCTCGCGCTGCGAGCCGAGGCGCCTGCGCCCGCGCCCGTCGAAGTGCGCTCGACACAGGCGGAAGAGCCGGCCAAAGGCGCTGCGTCCGCGGCCTCGGCGCCCGCGCGGGAGGCGGCCGTGCTGGCGATGATCCGCGGAGACGAGGCGCCGCGCGCGATCGCGGCGCGCGTCATGGTGTCGCTGGAGACGTTGTGGACCTGGGTCGACGCCTATCGCGCGGGCGGGCGCGAGCGACTCGGGGGGTGAGGGACCGCCGCGAGGTCGTGAGATCCACACCATCGCGCCGGCAGGTCTTCGATCTGCTCTTCCAGTGCGCCGCGCAGACCCTGCTCACGCTCGGCCGCGATCCCAAGCGGCTCGGCGCCGACATCGGTGTCACCGCCGTGCTGCACACCTGGAGCCGTGATCTCAGCTTCCATCCGCACCTGCAGTGCATCGTCACCGGCGGCGGGCTTTCGCTCGACGGCTCGCGCTGGGTCGAGGGCCGGCGCGGCGGATCTCGAGCGAGGCCGCAGGGGGAGTTGCAACTCCGGCCGCGACCCCGGACCCGCGACGGCGTGACGAGTACGCCGTCTGCCCCCGGTGAGAACGGCCGGCTCATGCCCAGAGCTGGCCGTTACAGCCGAGCGAGCCGTCCATCATCGAGCAGCACCCAGGGCGCCGAAGCCGAGTACGCCTCGGTCCCGGCTATGGGCAGGCTTGGCGCATCCGTGAGCTGATCGAGCCCCTTATCTCGGAGCTGCATCCCACGCTCGGTGAGGCGATACACCTCCGAGAGCATGGGGTAGCCAGCGTCACGAGGCTTCGGGCCAGGCGCACGCTCTACGAATGCGCTCGAACCATGGTCTGCCCACTGCTCTAGCCGGCGTGGCAGGAACAGGTCCCCTGTGCAGGAGAGCATCCGCCATAAATCCATTCCAGATCGCATGTCGCGACTAACTACCGCGAGAGGAGTCTGCCATTCTGCCGACAGGATGGTCATGAGCAGCTCGTCGAATCGGCTGAGACGCAGGGCTCTGTCCGCAGTCCTTCTTGGAAAAAAGGAAGAGAGGAGTTCCCATAAGGGAGCGAGCTCTGGAAACCCTTCGACACCAAGTGCGCAACTCTGCGCAAACCGCCTCGGGTCCGCTGCGGTGTACTGGCTCCAGAGGCGGACGGCACGCCGGTAGCGTTCGCTCGGCCAGGGGCGCGCTTCACTGAGCCGCGCCGGGATGCTACCCGGCTCGGAGGCGGAGCACCACGTCGGCACGGCAGATTCTCGCGCATCCAGCCTGCGGAATGGCGGGTCCAGCTCGACGACAACGATGTCCTTACGCGGGATGCCACACTCGTGCAGCCTACCGCAGACTCTCCAGAGACCCACGCGCTCGCGCAGGTTTGTGGACGAAACCCACACGACGACCACGGGGCCTATCTTACCGTCAGCACCGATGGGGTCGACGAAGGAGCCCCACCATGCCTGACGCGCAAGAACATGCTCTGACGTGCCCATCCGGGACGGCCCAACAAGAAGGCAGTCGGAGTCAACGACCGCGTTGGTGGCGCCTAGCGACGCAATGCGGTCCGCCACACGAGACTCAAACACTACATGTGTCGCACTAGCGATATCCACAGCGATAACACTCACTGAATTCATAGGGTTCGTTACAAAGGCAGTAGTCAAGACAGTCGCGGCAGAACGTGTATCCACTTGTCGTTATGCGCGTGCAAGGCCGCCCTTTGGCCTGACAAGCTTCGAAGTATTCGCTGCACCTGGTGACCGGAACGCATCCGGCCATCGCAAGCGGTGCGCTACCCACTTCTTCGGCTCCGCCTTCACCTTCGTTGCCATCTCTGAGGTAGTCTCCCGCCCCTACGGATTCTGTCGGGTATCCCGCGCCCACTCCGACAGTGGTCCTCCCGGATCCGAAGAGGTGAGCCTCGTATACGATCCTGGTTGATTGGCCAGCATCAGCCGAAGAGCCGCGCCTCGTTCCGCCGGTGCTCCTCGCGGGTCACGAGATCCCGGGTGCCCTCCAGGAACTGCCGCCACCACGCGCTCTCCATCCACTTCAAGCGGCCCTATCCCGGCTTCACAACGAGGCGCGCCCGAGCGGCGACGGCGGCCCCATGGGCCGGATCGCCCGAGCGTCCCTCCGCAGGTCGCGGCACAGCCGCGCGAAGATCGCGGCCGTCATGCACGCGAGCAGCAGCTTCGCCGCCTCGACGCGGCCGGGCGCGCGGGAGCGCGTGCGCGCGTAAACGGCGATGAGCGCGCTGGCCGAGAACAGGCTGTCGGGCTGCCCCAGGTACGCCTCGAGGAAGGCCGGGAAGCAGCGGCGAGCGCAGTCGACCATGATGGCGTGGATGGACGAGGCGTCGCCCGAGAGCCAGAAAGGCACCTTGGGCGCGTGGACGATCTCGTCGGGCAGGAAGCCCGCGGCGGCCCGGCGCACGATGGCCTTGTCCCAGAAAAGCTCGCGGTGCAGCGCCGGCGGGATGGCCGCGAGGTGCTCGACGAGGCGGTGATCGAGGAAGGGTACGCGCGCCTCGACGCCCTGGACCGCCGCGATGCGGTCCTCGTTCCAGAGGTTCAGCGCTTGCAGCGAGAGGAGGCGCCGCCGCATCTCGCGGTGGAAGGGCGCGCCGGCGCCGGCGCGCCCTTCCACCGCGAGCGCCTCGGGCCGCACCAGCGCGCGCATCGGCTCGGAGACGCCGCGCGCGACGAGCTGGGCGGGGGGAGAGGGCGAGAGCCGCGCCACGTAGCCGTCCCAGTCGGCCACCTGCGCGCCGCGCGGCGTCGAGTAGCCGCCGGCGAACTCGTCGGCGCCCTGCCCGAGGAGCATCGCCTTGAGGTCGGGCACGACCGTCTTGGCGTAGCGGTGGAGCTCGTGTTTGAAGAGTAGCTCGGGGGTGAAGCGCGGCGCGTCCATCATCCACACGAAGGACTCGAGCGAGGCGAGCGAGAAGCCGATCTGCTCGGCGAAGCCCTCGTGGTCGTACGAGACGGGGTAGAAGGGGAGATCGAGCGCCTCGGTGAGGCGCCGCGCGCGCGCGACGTCGCCCGCGTCCACGGTGGTGCGCTCGACGACGCTGAAGCAGGGCAGCGCCTGCCCCTGCTTCGCGGCGATGGCGCAGAGCAGGGACGAGTCGAGGCCCCCGCTCAGGAACGCGCCGACGGGCACGTCGCTCATGAGCTGCCCGCGGACGGCGTCGACGAGCAGCGCGGCGTAGTCCTCGGCGTAGGCGGCGGCCGGGCGCGGCGGGGCCTCGACGGCGCGGGCGATGGCGGGCTCGAGCGACCAGTAGGTCTGGGGCGCGGGCCGGCGGCCCGGCGCCGCGTCGAGGTAGGTGCCGCCGGGCAGGAGGTCGACCCCCTCGACGAAGCTCGGGACGTGGGAGCCGGAGAACCCCGTGTAGGTCGCGCCGCCGAGGTACCCGAGATCGAGGTCGTGGAAGCGGAGCTCCGCCGGGCAGTCGGGGTGGACGAGCAGCGCCTTGAGCTCCGAGCCGAAGAGCAGGCCACCGGGCGTCCAGGCGTAGTAGAGCGGCTTGATGCCGAGCCGGTCCCGCGCGAGCAGGAGGCGCTCTGCCTCGCGGTCCCAGACGGCCAGCGCGAACATGCCGTTCAGCCGGTCGAGGAGGCGCGGGCCCTCGTCCTCGAAGAGGTGGATGACCACCTCGGCGTCCGAGCGCGTGGCCAGGGCGTGCGTCCCGCGCAGCGTCTCCCTCAGCGCGGCGTGATTCCATATCTCGCCGTTCATGGCGACGAACGCGCTCCGGCGCTCGTTCCAGAGCGGCTGCCGCCCCCCGGCGACGTCGACGATGGAGAGCCGCCGGAACACCAGAGAGAGGACGCCGTCGTCGTAGGTCTGCTCGTCGTCGGGCCCACGGGACGCGAGCTGCCGGCCCATGGCGGCGAGGATGGCGCGCCGCTCGGGCGCGGGCCGCACGTGCCGACCGTGCGCGAGAAAGCCTGCCAGTCCACACATCGTCAGCGCTGCCCTCGGAGGAGAATGGCCGGCACCCTACCACGGCGTCCTTCCGGGAGGCCGCCTCCAGGGCAGCGACGGGGCTCAGCGCCCGTCGAACACCTCGGCCTCCTTCATGTACCCCCACGAGCGCATCATCCGCTTGACCTCCTCGAGCGGCACGTCGGCGCCGCCCGTGGCCGCGGAGCGGCGCGCGTCGCGGCCGCCGCGCACCTGCTCGGCCAGCACGTAGAGCCCGCCGCGGCCCCCGTTGTCCACGAAGAGATCGCCGAACCCACGGCCCAGGTAATCGTCAAGGACGCCCACCGCATCCGGCCCCGAGAGCGTGGCGCGCCCGCGGCGACGGAGATAGCCGAGCCCGAGGAAGAGGTCCGTTCCCGGCGCGTCCACGGTGAGGTCCGAGATGGGCGCTCCGGCTTCCAGCGAGAAGCGATTGTAACAGTACGGCGCACGGAGCGTGGCCAGGGTCCCGGCGGCGGTCGCGACGATGGTCGCGCCCCGCTCGGCGTCGGCGGCGGGGCCGAGCGGCGTGTCGGCCACCACCTGCAGGGGCGCGGGCGGCGCCTCGCAGGTGCGCGAGAGCCAGAAGAAGTGCAGGATCGTCCGGTCCCCGGCGCCACCGCGGGCGCGGCGGGAGATCTCCGGCACGGCGATGCTCCGGAGGGCCAGCAGCTCGTCGGGGTGCAGGGCGCCCACGCTGCGGGTGTTCTCCGCATCGGCGCGCATGTCGAAGAGCGCCTCTCCGTCGAGGAACCGCTCCCGCACGCTCTCCCCGGTGGCCACCGAGAACTGCGGATAGGCGACGGTCGGATTGTAGCGGATGTAATGGAAGCGATCCGTCGTGACCGAGAGCTGCCCGTTGAAGCCCTCCCGGACGACCAGGGCGCGCGGCGGAGACTCACAGTTGAGAAAGTCGACGAGCGGATCGGCGCCGTCCGTACCGACCAGCGCCAGATGGTCGCGCAGATCGTTCGAGGCCGCCCGCTGGGAGCAGGTCTGTCCGGCCTCGATGCCCGGGCCCAGGGCCAGGAGGGGGACGCGGGCGGTGTCCATGTAGAGGCCCCAGCCCTGACCCATGGCCATCTTGCCGCCCCGACCCCAGGCGTGCCGGTGCATGGATCCGTGATCGGGCATCAAGAGGATCACGGCGCTGGGCAACGCGCGGCGCAGATCGGCGAGCTGGGCGATCAGGAAGTGATCCATCGACGCCTGATGCTTCACGTACCCCAGGTCGTGCTCGGCAGGGAGGTGCACGTAGAGGAAGAAGTCCTCGTCGCGGCGGGCCTCCACGAAGCGGAGCGCGCGGTCGCGGACGTCGGCGTCCTCGTCCGCGCTCCGATTGACGATGCAGAGATAGTCGAAGAGGCGCTTCTCGACGTAGGACAGGAGATAGAAGTTGTCCGAGACGCTAGCGGTGAAGAGGCCGCGCTGCCGCAGCGCCTCGGGCATGGAAGGCTCACCGGGGGCGGTGGGGACGACGAAGGTCTGGTTCGTGAACGCCAGGGTGTTGTCGCCGCTCCCCAGGAGGTTGTCGTGGTAGGCCCCTTCGCCGCGGAAGAAGCCATAGGGCGCCGTGGGGTGGGTCTCCGCGAACAGGGCGAACGCGTCCGGGACCAGCAGGACGACCTGCACCGGATCGCGCGCCTCCCGCGCCAGGAAGGCCACGTTGCCGGCGAGCACCGGGGCGGACGAGCGGTTCTCCACGCGGATCGCGTACCGGCCCGGAGCCGTGACCCGGAATCGTCGCGGCTCCTCCTCCGCGCCGCCGGCGAGCGCGAGGACGCGCGTCACGACCGCCGCCGCCGCCTCGTCGACGGCCGTGGTCAGCGTCACCCGGGCGCGGTACTCCCCCGGCGGGAGGTCCTCGGCGGGGAAGGTCCGCTCCTCTCCCGGCGCGAGGACGACGGCCGAGAGAGCGCGGGCCTTGAACGCTGGAGGATCCAGCGCGGCGTAGTAGCCGCCGGCGACGGCGCGCGCCGCGAAGACCTCCCCGCGCGCCGTCCCTTCGCGGGCGAGGAGCGCGAGGAGCGCGACGACGGGGGCGGACCGAAGGGGCCCCCTCACGGCCCCCTCCACGCCTCGAGCTGCCTCTGGAAGAACGCGCGGTTGCCTTCGGTCAGGTCGAGCATGCTGATGTCGTTGAGGATCGCCAGCCAGGCCAGCGTGTAGGGGCGGTAGAGCTTCATCTCTCGCAGCTTGAGCTTGATCAGCAAACGCTGCGCCTCGTCGGGGGGCAGGCCGGCGGCGACGAAGTGCGCCGCCGCGCCTCCCCGCCGGTGCGCCATCAGGTCCGTCACGATCTCGGAGAAGTTGAAGCCCAGGGCGTTGCCCTTGGGGGTCTCGAACTCCAGTATGGGGAAGTCGTCGGTGGACAGGGGTCCCGGCGGCGCCGCGGCCAGGAAGGCGTCGACCTCGGCCGGGCCGAGCAGGAGCGAGCCGGCCAGATCCTCGAAGTCGAGCCCGCGGGCGGCGAGCGGCGGGGGCATGCGCAGCGAGGCCAGGTGGGCGGCGCGCAGGGTCAACGGCTCCCTGGAGGCGATGACGATCCCCTGGTGACCGGGGACGAACAGCGCGAGGTACGGAAACTCGGCGCGGAGGGTCCGGAGGATGACCGCCAGATCCTCACGGCGGGTGTGGTGGAGCTGGACCCACTGCTGGAACACGCCCCCCTCGCGGAGGCGCGCGGCGGCGAGCGCGTAGAGATCGCGGCTGTAGAGGTTGGCCGCCCCCGCGAACCAGAGCGACGAGACCTGCACGGTGATGGTGTCGAAGCGCGCCTCCTGGGGGAGCGTGGCCAGGTAGTGCCGGCCATCGCGCACGAGGACCGTGACGCCCGGCCTGTCCAGGGCGCCGAAGTTGATGTCGGCGAAGTGCGCCCGGGCCATGTCAACGATGGGCGCGGCGAGCTCCACGCCCACCACCCGCTCGTACGAGAGCAGGCTGAGCACCCCCAGCGTCCCGCCGGTGCCGACGCCAATGTTGAGCGCCGCCTCGTGGCCGTGCGGGTACAGCTCGGTCAGGAGCGCCTGGCCGTACTGGTCCACGATCTCCGGCCCGCTGTCGCCCTGGAACTTGCCGTTGGACAGGAGAAACCGCACCCCCTCGGGGCTCTCCACCACCGTGGTCACGCCGCCGTGCACGTCCTCCCGGTTGTCGAGGATGCGCTTGAAGGTGCTGGTGGGCATGGGCGTGAAGTACACCCCCGTCGCCTGGAGGAGCCGGCGCCAGCTCCAGGACGGGTGCAGCACCACCGCGACCATGGCGAGACCCGTCGTCGCCGCGAGCAGCGGACGAGCCCGGAGGACGCGGCCCCCGGCGCGCGTGAGGAGCAGCGCGGCGAGGCCCGCGTTCGCCGCGATGATCAGGTACGAGGTGCCCCTGGAGCCGAGGTGCGGCAGGAGGAAGAAGCCGGTCAGCACCGATCCGATGACCGCGCCGACCGTGTTGATCGCGTAGGCAGCCCCGATCGCGCGGCCCGCGCCCGCGGCGGAGGCGGGGACGAGGGCAAGGAGCGCGGGGAAGACGACGCCCAGGCAGACGCAGGGCGGGAGCAGCGTGACCGCGGTGACTGCGAACTTGACCAGCTCCCGGGCGTGGAAGCCGAGCGACCGGCTCCCGGCAGCGTCGAAGACCGCCGGGATGAAATCGACGCACTGGATGAGGACGAGAGAGACGCCGACCAGCGCGATCTCGGCGATGATCAACAGGTCGATGGGGTCCGCGCCGGAGCGGGCCACGGCGATCGAGCCGAGGGCCATGCCGAACAGGACGCAGAACAGCACGGTGGCGAAGCTGTAGACGGAGTTGCCGAGCAGGAGCGCGTAGAGGTGTGTCCAGACGACCTCCCAGGCGAAGACCGACATCCCGGACGCGCAGCAGAAGCCGAGCACCATGCGCCTGGACATGCCCCCCGGGCGCGGCGCCGCCGCCACGACGGCCTCCGGGAGCGCCGGCGCCGGGGGCGCGCGGCGCCCGATGGAGGCGGCCGCGAGGGAGAGGCTGGCCGCGAGGAGGAGGCCCACGCGGAGGGTACCCGTGAGGCCCAGGCGAGGGAGCAGGACATAGGAGACGACCACGGTGCCGATCGCGGTGCCGAGGGTGTTGCTGAAGTAAAGCAGGCTGGTGAGCCGCCGCGGCTCGGTCCGACCGAAGAGCCCGCGCACCGCCAGCGGGAAGGTCGCGCCCAGGAGGACCGTGGGCACCACGATGACGAGCAGCGACGCGACGAACTGATAGGCCGTCAAGAGGGCCAGAGAGCCGCCCGTGGCGAGGCGCGCCTCCAGCGGCGCAGAGAGGGCGAGCAGCCGCCACGCCTGGTAGAACCAGAGCCCCGCCCCTAGCTCCGCGGCGCCGTACCAGAGGAGCGGCCGCTTCACCCGATCGGCGAGCCGCCCGCCCAGGAAGCTGCCGGCCGAGAGCCCGGCCATGTAGGCCGCGAGCACCGTGCTGGTGGCGTAGGCCGTGGAGCCGAAGACGTAGGAGACGATCTTGTGGAACACCACCTCGTAGAGAATGGCGGCTGCGCCCGAGAAGACGAACAGCGCGCACCAGAGCCTCACGATCACGGCACGACGCTCCCGTCGCGATAGCCGAGCATGAGCCGCCCGAGGATCCCCGCGAGCTCGGCGACGCGCGCCGGCTCCCGGGGGGCGAGGTCGTGCTGCTCGAGGGGGTCCTCCACGACGTCGTACAGCGCGTAGACCGGCCCGTCCGGGGTGGGCTCGTAGAGGAGCTTGAGGGGGCCCCGCCGGATCATGCGGTGCTTGGCCGCCAGGAAGAGCGGGACGAAGTCCCGCTTCATGACCAGGCGGTGGGACGGGTCGGCCAGCGGCTCCAGGAGGGCGGTGATGTCCGGGTACCGGATGCGCGGTCGGTCCCCGGCGGCGTCGGGAGTCATCCAGAGGCCCGTCTCGGCGTAGGCGATGTCGTCGAAGCCTCCGGGATCACGGGCGCTCCCGACGAGCGAGGTGCCGTCCCAGAACGCGCGCCGGTTCCATTGCTCCGGGGGGGCGGTCGCGAACGCTTGACCGGAGTACCGCTCGAGGAGGTCCACCAGGGTGGGCGCGAAATCGATGCTGCGCACCGGGCCGTCCACCCGGCCGCGCGGCCACGTCCCCGCCGGATCGAGGAACACCAGCGGCACCGTGTACGCGTGAGGATAGCGGAGCACGTCGCCGTGCCCCATGCCGACGTCGGGGTGGTCATAGAGGAGCTCGCCGTGGTCCGCCGTCACCACCAGGCCGACCCCGCTCGGAGCGAGGAGGTCCGCGACCTCGCCCACGAGGTCGTCCGCCATCCCCACCGCCCCGGCGTACAGCGCGCGCACCTGGGCCCGGTCCGGCTCGCCGCGCGGCACGGACGTATAGTCTTTCTTGAAGAGGTAGGGACCGTCGTACCCGGGCGCCGCGAAGCGGGCATAATGGGGGAAGAGCGAGCCGTACGGGGAGTGGGGAGGCGAGATGAAGAGGAACCCGAAGAAAGGTTTCTCCGCCTCGTCTGCGTGCGCGATCTCGCGGGCCAGCCGGGGGAGGATCACGCCGGGATCGGAGTACTCCGTGTATCCGAGGATCACGCGCTCTATCGATCGGGGCACGAGGGGACGAAACAGCGGGTGCAAGGCGACCGCGAGGAGCAGGGGCTGGCGCGAGAGGACGGCCTGCTCGGCGATCTCGGTCAGCTCCACGGTGGGCACGTTCACGCGCTGGAAGCCGAGGTCGATCTTCGACAGGAACTCCCCCACGTAGTCGCTGAGGGCGAAGGTGTCGTAGCCGTTGTTGGCCATGACCACGGGGAGCGCGTGCCGCTGCTGGTTCCACGTCGCCGCCGGGCTCCACATGGACGAGACCCCGTGCTTCATCGGGTACTGCGAGGTGAAGAACGAGGTGAGCGACGGCGCCGTGCGCGGCAAGGCGACGATGGTCTCCGGAAAGAAGAGAGAGGCGCCCGCGAGGCGCTCCAGGTGGGGCGCCACGAGCACGCCGTCCCGGCGGAGGCCCACGTGGTCCGCGCGGAGGGAGTCGACGGCGACGACGAGCACGCTCTTCTTCGCGGAGGCCCGCCGGTGGCGCACCCGGTAGAGGTCGCGAAGATCCCGGACCTGGGGCGCGAGGATCGCCAGGAGCACCGCCGCGAGCAGGGCGGCGGGCAGGACACGTCGCCGCCGGCTCACCGCGACGACGAGGCCCGCGGCGACGGCGAGGGGGACACCGTAGAGGCCGGCCCAGCAGATCGCGTGTCCCAGCACCGGCGTCCGCGCGACGAGGAGCACCAGGCGCGGAGAGAAGAGGGGCAGCGCCATCAAGGTGTCGGCGAACATCGCCGGCGCCCTCACGCAGGAGGCGAAGAGGAACGCGTACCATCCCCCCGCGATCAGCGCCGCCTGCGCGCCGCGCCGCTCGACACGGAAGGCACGGACGACGACGCCCCCGAGGATCGCCGTCCCCGCCACGAGCCCGATGGCGAGGGCCACCACCACGCGCACGAAGGGAACCAGGTCAGAGGAGACGACAACCACGATCCGGTCGAACAACGCCGCGTCCTCGACCCCCTCGTAGCGCGGGGGGACGGTGAAGAAACCGAACACCGCGATGAGGAAGACGACGACCGCGGAGCCCAGCTCGACGCGGAGGCGCTTCACGAGGCCGAGGCCAGCTCTCATCCAGGACCGCAACGGAGGAGGCCTCACGCGCTCGAGCTATCGACACAGCTCGCCTCTGTGCTCACGGCGACGGCGCCGAGCCTGCCGTACCGCTCCATCCCCTCGCCGAGCGGGACCCGGAACGCGTGGACGTTCGCGCTCTCGGCGAAGCGCGTCCACACGTCGTCGACGAGCGGCGCGCCGGCGGCGGCGTCGGGCGTCGCGGCGCACGCCTCGGCGAGCCCGGCGATCAGCTCGTCGTAGCGCTCGGCGCGCACCGCGTAGCCGTGCGGCCACGCGCCGGCGCGCACGCGCAGCACCGCGCCGTCGGGGGTGGCCTCGTGGCGGGTGATCTGGTGGTTGCCGAAGAGGATCGCGTCGCGGTCGGGGAAGTCGCGGAGGAGCGCATCGATCTTCCCGTTGGCCACCTGCCGGGGCACGATGAACTGGAAGTCGTCCTCGAAGATCACGACGTCGGGCAGCCCGAGCTCCCGGGCCCTCCGGAGCGCCGCGAGGTGCGAGAGGCCGCGCGCCTTGTGCGGGTTCCCGGGGACAGAGGCCGCGGGGACCTGCTCCACGCAGTCGCCGAAGATCCCCATGTGGCGGAGCAGCTCGCGCCGGATCATCGCCTGCCGCTCCTCCTTCCGATCGCCCTCGAGGCACACGTAGAGGACGCCGCCGAAGCGGTTGAACGCGCAGTAGCGCAGGATGCAGTCGTGGAGCCAGTCGTTGAAGCGCGCCTCGAGCGTGTGGTTCGCGTAGTTGCTCAGGAACCACGCGCGCGTCGCCGCCGGCCCCCGCGCGCGGAGGCGGGCGTAGACGTCGAGGTAGTTCGTCCGGTCGAAGAACGCGCCCGTCCGCTCGTTGACGTACTTCCAGCCGCCGGAGATGTCGGCGTTCATCATCACGTGGGTGTCCAGGCACAGGGCCTCGGTGATGACGCGGGGAGAGGCGTCCACCGCGCTCGGCACCAGGAGGACGTGCGCGGACTCCACCACGTCCAGGAACGTCCGGTAGGGCAGGAAGCCGAGGTTCTTGACGCGCGGGTGGTCGATGCCGAAGACGTCGTTCACGATGGCGACCCGGAAGCCGGGATCGACCTCGAGCAGCGCGCGGATGACGAGGAGCGCGAGATCGTGCCCCTTGATCACGCTGCTCCACCGCACCGTGTCCTCCTTGCCCTCGATGGAGTGGCCGGCGTAATAGACCATGTCGAACGTCTTCGCCTGGCCTCGCTTGCGCACCTGGACGTAGTCCGAGAAGTCCATGTCGAGCAGCGGGATGTCGTCGGGGAAGACGTCGCGCGGATCGCGGAAGTGGTGCATGAAGCCGATGAAGCGCTGGTAGCTCGGCTTGATGAAGAGGTCGAACTCGCGCAGCCCCGGATGGTCGTGCGGGTTGTGGATCCGCGCCGGCCAGTTCTCGAAAGCGCAGATGCCGACGAGGTAGTGCCCCTCGTCCACCAGGCGATCGATCTCGTCTTCCCGGTAAGGGCAGGGCCGGTTGACCAGGTAGAGCTTGCTCGGCGCGAGCGACCCGTCCGCCTGCAGGCGCTGGACGACCTGCGGCTCGTTTCTCGGGGGCGGGAACATGAAGGAGAACCGCTGCATCGCCCTCACCCGCCAGGGCCCCCGACAGGGGAGCTCTCCCGCGCCATCGCGCTCGCGACCAGCTGGCCGAGCGAGAGTACGTCCCCGAAGGCGCTCGTGTCGATCCTCTCCTCGAAGAGCACCACGCCGAAGCGCCTCTCCACCTCGCGGACGATCGTGAGCGCCTCCACCTCGTCGATCGCCAGGCCGTGCATGAACAAGGGATCCGTGTGGCGGATCTGCTCGGGGGGGATGTCCATCTCGAGGACGCGCACCAGGATGCGCTTCAGCTCGGCGCGGATGCTCTCTGGATCGTGCCCGCCCTGGTAGCTCTCGTCTCCGCTGCGAGGCTCGACGGCCCGGGGACGGGGCTCCATGTTCTCGAGCACCGTCATCCCGCGCGCGCACGAGGCCTCGAGGGCGTCGCGCTCGTCCGGCGGCAGGCTGGGCCACTTCGGCGGGTTGGCTCGCACCAGGGGCAGGGCCCGGGCGAGCCACGCTTCCTGCGGGAGGCCCGGGTCGAGGAAGCGCAGGAGGCGCCGCAGGGCGGGCTCGGGGTCGGCCAGGATCGACTCGTAGCGCAGGTTCAGGACCCTTTCCCGAGGCAGGCCGGCGAGCCACGCCGCGCCATGGACCATCTGCGTCGACCACACGCTGCCGAAGTACTTGAGCGGGATCTGGACGCGCTGGAAGGCGTCCACGTCGAAGCCCGGCGCCACCAGCGGGCGCATCTCCGGGGGGAGCCGGCGCACGTCCGCGGGAGAGACCGGGGCGAACAAGGTCTTGCCGATCCGGGTCTCGAACACGCGCGAGATCGCCATGAGGCGCATGGGCGGGAAGCGGCTCGCGGAGAGGGCCGCCTCGCGCCCGTCGCGGTAGATGTGGACGAACCGGGCGTCCGGGAAGTGGCGGACCAGGGCTGGCAACATCCCGATCGAGCCGCCCGAGCGCTCCACCCAGAGCCGCCGGCCCACTCGCTCGGTCAGCCACTGGAAGACGCGGCAGTACTGGGCGCCGAGGCGGTCCGCCGGCAACGCCTCCACGAAGAGGCGCAGCTGCTCGTGGAGGCCGTCGGGATCGTCGCTCAGCTCGGGCAGCGTCATGGTGAGGAGCGGTGGAATGCCCCCCTCGCGGAACCGGCCCAGGCCGGTGCGCGGGTAGCGGAACTCGTCGATCTCGATGCCGTGCTCCACGAACTGGAGCCAGATCCGGTGGTGGGGCCGGGGCCGGGAGAGCGCCTCCCACAGGGTGGGCCCGTCCACCGGGTCCTGCGGGAAGGCACCGGCGCCCAGGGAAGTGTACAGCTCCGAAAGGCTCGCCACGTCGGGGTGCTGGGCGAGGAGGCGGGAGAGCATGGTCGAGCCGCACCGGCCCGTGCCCACGATGAAGAGAGGAGGGGTACCGTTCGACATGCTCGAGCGCTCCTGTGCCCTTCCGGAGCCCAGCCCAGGGCCTCACGGTGTCCCGCGAGCCCCCGGGCCGAGCAGCCGGCAGGCCGCTCAGTAGGTGGCGGTGGTGCCGGGCGTCGTGAGGAAGCAAACCCCGGCACCATTGCACACGCCGCCAGAGCAAGCAGTGCCGGCGGCGGCGAAAGTGAGCTCGCACGCTTGCGCCGCTGCGTCCCACACGTTCGACGCACACTCCGGAACCGTGGCGTCGGGGAGGGGACAGGTGCAGGTGTTGTCGGACGCGCAGGTGCCGCCGCCGTCCGCGCATGCGCTGCTACAGTCCAGGGTGTCGCCGCACCCGTCGGGGATGGTGCCGCAGACCGCTCCCTGGGCCTCGCAGGTGGTCGGGATGCAGGTTGTGATGCAGAGGCCGAGCGTGCACGTCGCGCCGCTGCAACAGGGCAGCGTGGCATCGCAGGGGGCGCCCTGCGGCAGACACCCGCCGCCCTGGCAGGTCGGGTCGCCGACGGCGATGTAGTCGTCGGGGTGCCCCGAGTGCCCGGCGATGCAGGCCTGCACGCTGGTCTTGACGACCGTGTAGGGGTGCGTCGCCGAGTTGGTGGCGTGGCAGATGGTGGTCTTGCCATTGACGTCGAAGACGAGGCACTGCGCGATGGTGAGGTTCTCTTCGGCCGCGCCGACGAGCTCGCCCGAGTCGGTGGGGGTGCCGGTGCCGCAGCCGCCGACGAGGACGAACCCGCCCGCGCCGGCGAGCGAGAGGCAGGTGAAAAGACGGGTGTGAATGGCCATATCGCAGAATCTCCTTGTACCTGGGGCTCGTTCGTCGCGGCAGGCGTCTTCGCGATGCCGATCCGGGGACCGCGACGGCAGAGGCGTCATGACGGCGAGCCTGCACCCATAACGCGGCGCGCGGTCGAGGCGCTGTGAATTCACATGTGAATTCACAGCGCGGCCATGGCACCTCCGGCTATCCCGCGGGAGCCGCGGGTTGCCACGCCCGGAGCCCGCCGAGGGCGACCGGGTGTCAGGTGTCAACGTGAGCGTGCGAATCGCGCCGGCTCCCGCAGGCGGGCTTCATCCCACCCCGGCCAGCCGGAGCCCTTCCACGAGATCGTCGACGAGGCGCGCGTCGGCCGTGAGGCGGGCGACGACGGCGTGGGGGTCGCGGGAGATGTCGGGCAGGAGGACGGTGAGCGCGCGGCCGGCGGCGCGGGCCTCGGGGATGCGGCCGAGGCGGGCCAGGGCGACGGCGCGGTCGAGCGGGTCCCAGGCGAGGTTGGGGGTCGCGATGGCCTCCGCCGCGGCGAGCGCGGCGGCGTGGTCGCCGCGGCGGTAAGCGTCGAGGGAGAAGGCGTGGTGGAAGCAGCCGGCGGGGCGCTTCATCAGGCGCAGGTGGGCGCGGAGCACCTCGATGCCGCGGTCCCACGCGCCGGCGAGCGCCGTCAGGAAGCCCGAGGTGGCGGGATCGCCGCCGATCGCGAGCGCGGCCTCGGCCTCGGCCAGGGCGCCGGGGCCATCGCCCGCGTCGAGGAGGACCAGGGCCAGCGCGTTGTGGGGGACGGCCAAGGTCGGCTCCAGCGCCACGGCATCGCGGGCCAGGTCGGCGGCCCGCCGGCGGTCGTGGGAGCTGCCCTCGGCCGTCCACGAGGAGAGGAGATGGAAGATGGAGAGGAAGGCCAGGAGCATCCCCTGGTCCGGATCGGCCACCAGGGCGCGCTTGCAGACGTCCATGATCTCGGCCTGGAGGCGGCGATCGAAGGTGGCGAGCCAGCGGGGGAATCGGAGCACGGCGTCGTAGGCGCCCTGCGCGGGGTGACCGGCGCGCTCGCGGGCCTCGATCGCGTGGACGGCGCCGAGGGGCAGGGCCAGGAGCTGGCCGGCGATCTCGTGGGCGATCGCGTCCTCGGCCGCGAAGAAGAGGTCGTCGGCGGCCGCGCGATCGTAGGTGCTGCCCCACACCTGGGTGCCGCGCGCCGCGTCGTGGAGGTTGGCGGTCACCCGGACGGTCTGGGCGACGAAGCGCACGCTCCCTTCGATGACGTAGCGCGCCCCGCGCGCCTGGGCGTCCTCGAGGGAGGACGCGCGCGAGACCATGGAGACCCAGGGGGAGCTCGCGAAGAGGGCGCCGAGCCGATCGGTCAGCCCGAGCGCGAAGGCCCGGCTCCGGGCTCCAGGGGCGCCCGGATCGGGCGGCGCCGCCTCGCCCGCCGCCGGCGCGCGGAGCGCGGGTCTGGAGGCGACGGTGACGCCGGCGAAGGGCAGCACGGCGAGCACCGGGCCTGCCGCGCGGGCGGTGATCTCGCCGCTCTGGAGGGCGCTCAGGACGGCCCCGGGGGCCGGGGTCTCCCGCGCGGGGACCAAGGTCGGGGCGTAGGTGCCTCGCGGCAGCTCGATGCGCACGACGGCGGCGCGCGTCGCGGCATAGTGCCGGGCCAGCGCGCGCCGGAGCTTGCTCATCTCGACGCGCACGATCGAGTCCTCGCAGGAATCGAAGCCCTCGGGCCGATCGAAGACCCGGGTGGCGACGAGGGGCGCCCGGAGGGCGCCGCCCCGGCCGTCGAGCACCTCCCCGACAAGGAAGCGGAGCAAGCGGACCTGGCGCGCGGACCCGCCGAACGCGCTGCTCCCTGTGACCTGCTCCAGCTCCGCGAGGACGGCCGCGCGCTCGACCTCGGGAGGAGCGTCCGGAGGTCGCCGCGAGGGTCCGTCGAGGGGCCTGCGGCAGGGGACGATGGGTGACCTCTGGAAGGAACACAACATACGAGTTTGCGTCGTCCCTCGCGACATCGGCCGTTTCCCGCCGTCTGTGCACGCTCTGGTAGCTTCAGTGAACAGGCCTTGTATCAGCGGACCTCGACGGCCCCGTAGGTGTCGTTGCCGCTCCCGAAGATCAGACGCGACGAGGGGAGCTGAGCGGCGTCATGCGTTCTATCGTCATTGCCGTCGCAGGCGTGGTCGGGCCACGCCGGGCGACGGCAAGGTGAGCCGCAAACCTCGCTGCCGCCACCTGGACCTTGATCCAACTATCGAACGGGGTCTCGTCGTGGTAGGGTGGAATTTTTGCGAATATTTGCCGTCCCGCGCCCCGCCGCGGGGCGCCGCGACTGTCGAGAACCCCTCCCTGGGTGTCCTCGGGTCAACGCGACTTCAACGATGATTTCCAGGTCTCGTCCCGGACGACGAGCGCGAGGCGGGCAAGGCTATCTACAATTCCTCTCGTCACCGGAATCCGCAGGCCAGGTCGTGGGCTCACAGCCCCGAGCCGCAAGCGGCTACGCGCGCGCGGTCACGAGCCAGCAGGCCGCGGTGAAGCGGGCCGCGCCATCACGGACAAAGGGATCGAAGGCAGCGCGGACCGCTTCGGCCGTCCTGGCGCGCGTCGGCTCGTCCACGTCCCGCAGCGCCAGACCCACCGGTCCGAGCCTGGTGACGTAGGCGAGGAGATCCTTCTCCGCGACGCCGCTCGCAACGTCGATCGGACGGACGTCGATGTCAGTCCAGCCGCTCGCGTCCAGGATCCGCCGCACCCGGTCCCTGTCCGCGAAGGCGAACTGGCCGGGGGCGTCGGGGGCCGGGACGGGCAAGTGTGGCAGGAACGGCGCGGCGGCGCGGGCGGCCGTGGTCATGAACGGATTCTCGGCGGCGCTGCGCCAGGCCACGAACGAGAGCTTCGCGCTGCGCCGCGCGGCGCGCCGGATAGTGGCGAACGCCGCCGCGGGGTCGTCGAAGAACATCACGCCGAAGCGCGAGATCACCGCGTCGAAGTTGTCCGGCTCGAAGCCGTGGGTCTGCGCGTCTGCCTGGACGAAGGCGGCGGAAGCCAGGCCCTCGGCGGCGGCGCGGGCCCTGGCGGCCGCCACCAGGGGCCCGGAGATATCCACGCCGAGACAGAGGCCCGCCGGCCCGAGGCGCCGCGCCATCGCGAGGGCCGTGGCGCCCGCGCCGCAGCCGACGTCGAGCACGCGGCCGCCCTCGCCAGGGAAGCCTTCTTCCAGGAGCGGCGCCCCGAACGGCGCCAGCACGGCATCGAGCACTTCCTGCATCTCCACCCAGATGGGCCCGCCGGCCTCGTTCCACAGCGCGGCCTGGTCGCGATTCGGCTGATTGGCTTCTGACATCGGAGTCTCCTTCGGCTTGTGTTCGGCAATCACGCCCCTTATTCTGCAAGTTCAAGTCAACTTGAGGTCAAGCGTGAAAGACATGGACATCGCGGAGGTGGCCCGGCGCTCCGGCGTGCCCGCCTCGACCTTGCGGTTCTATGAAGAGAAGGGGCTCATCGCTTCCACCGGGCGACGAGGCTTGCGGCGCCTGTTCGACGCCGGGGTGCTGGAGCGCCTGGCGCTGATCGCCCTCGGTCAGGTGGCGGGGTTCTCGCTGGAGGAGATCGCCCGGATGTTCGCGCCGGACGGTCGGCTGCGCATCCAGCGCGAGCGGCTCCTGGCCAAGGCCGAGGAGCTGGACCGGACCATCGAGCGGCTCGGCGCCATGCGCGACGGCCTGCGCCACGCGGCGGCGTGCTCCGCGCCGAGCCACATGGAGTGTCCGCACTTCCGCCGCATCGTCCGGCTCGCAGGCGCCGGTCGCCTCGATCTGCCTGCACCGGGAGCTTCGGGGCGGGGGCGGTCCAGCAAGGTCCGGCCGGATGCCACCGGCGCGACGGCCACCGCCGGCGCACAGCGGGGCGCTGGATCGCAGCGCTCGGCCGCGATCAAGACCAGAGCCGCAGCGTCGCGACAGGGACGGTTTGCGGGTGCAGCAGGCCGCCCCGCCAGGGCTCAGCCGGAGGTCGATCAGGCTGAGCTCAGCCTGGCCCGCGCTCAGCCATCAGCCCGCAACGCGAGGCCTCGGCCCCTGTAAGGGCCCCAGGCCTCCCGCCTCAGCGCTGCTGCGCCCCGAACCGCGCCTTGGCCGCGTCCACCGCGGCCTTCGTCCACTTGTCGACCTCGTCGTCCGTCAACGTCCGCTCCGGCGACCGGAACCACAGCGCGAAACCCAGCGAGTGGGTCCCCGCCGGCAGCTCGCTGCCGCGGTAGCGGTCGAACAGCTCGACCTTCTCGCAGCGCTCGCCGGCCGTGCTCCGGAGCACCTCGATCACCTGGCCGGCCGGCACGTCGAGCGGCAAGAGGAGCGCCACGTCGTGCCGCATCGCCGGGAACCGGCTCGGCTTCGCGGCCACCGGCGCCCTGTACGCCGCCGCCACCGCCGCGAGGTCGAGCTCCGCCACCACGGCCCCGCTCGTGATCTCCAGCGCGTCGCGCACGTCCGGGTGCAGCTCCGCCACATACCCGACCGGCCGGCCGTCGAGCGTGACCCGCGCGCCCTTGCGCGGGTGCGCCCACGGCGGCGGCTCGCCCTCCAGATCGAACGCCGGCGCCACGTTGCCCGCGAGCTCGGCCAGCACCGCCTCGACGACGCCCTTGCCGTCGTAGAAATCGACGTCCTCGGGCCGCGTGAGGTAGCTGTCGCGCGGCCCCGCGAGCAGGACCGTCAGCCGCGTCGGCTCGTCCACCGGCGGCCGCTCGACCCGCGCCTGCTGGCCCGCGCCGTCCGCGCCGGTCGCACCGTCCGCGCCGCCCGCAGCCCCCGCCGCCTCGCCCTGGCGCGGCAGGAACACCTGGCTCACCTCGAACAGCCGCACCCGCGGCACGTTGTACCGCTGCGAGCGCTGCGCGACCGTGAGCAGCCCCGGCACGAGCGACGGCCGCATCACCGACTTCTCCTCGGAGAGCGGGTTCACCAGCCGGAGCAGCGACGCGCTGTCGTAGCGCGCCGCCTTCAGCTCCTGCGGGGAGAGGAACGAGTACGTCACCGCCTCGTGCAGCCCGATCCCGGTGCAGATCTGCCGCACCCTGCGCCGCAGCCGGTAGTCGCCCTTCGCGCCCGCGGGCGCCGCCGCGACGTGCGGGAGCCGGCTCGGGATCTTGTCGTAGCCGGCGACGCGCGCGACCTCCTCGATGAGATCGATCTCCTCGACGATGTCCGGCCGGTGCGCCGGCACCTCGACGACGAGCTGGTCCGCGAGCTGCGCCACGATCGAGATGCCCAGCGTCCCCAGGATCTCGCGCGTCCGCGCCGGCGCCTCGGCGCCGATGATGCGCTGGTACCGCGGCAGGCGCAGCGTCAGCCGGCGCGGGTCGCGCGGCGCGACGTACGCGTCGATCGGCTCGCCCGCCGCCTCGCCGCCGGCGAGCTCGCAGATGAGCGCGCTCCCGCGGTCGCGCGACAGCGGCACCCCCGAGATGTCCACCTCCCGCTCGAAGCGGTGCGACGCCTCGGTGTGGAAGCCGTACCGGCGCGCGGACCTGCGGATCCCGCGCGGCTCGAAGTACGCCGACTCGAGGAACACCCGGCGCGTCGTCGCCGTGACCCCGCTGTCCGCGCCCCCGATCACGCCGGCCAGCGCGACGACGCGCTCCGCGTCGGCGATCACGAGGTCGTCCTCGTTCAGGGACAGCTTCTGCCCGTCGAGCGCGACGAACGCCTCGCCCGGCCGGGCCATCCGGATCTCGACCGGCAGGCGCAGCGTGTCCAGATCGAAGGCGTGGAGCGGCTGCCCCCGCTCGAGCATCACCAGGTTGGTCGCGTCGACGATGTTGGTGATCGGCCGCACGCCGAGGCGGCCGAGCCGCACCCGCGCCCAGAGCGGCGAGGGGCCCACCCGGATGCCCTCGATCACCTGGCCGGCATACCGCGGGCAGCGCGCCCCGTCGCGCACCTCGACCGACGCTTGCGCGGCCCACGCCCCGCTGCCCTGCGCGCGGGGTGGCGCGGCGACGGCCGGCGGATCGAAGGGGATGCCGAGCACCGCGGCCACGTCCCGGGCCACGCCCAGGTGACCCAGCGCGTCGGGCCGGTTGGGGGTGACGCTGAGCTCGATGATCCAGTCCTCGAGGCGCGGCTCCCAGTCGAGCAGCGGTTGCCCGGGCCGGCCGCCCTCGACGAGCAGCAGCCCCTCGTGGCTCGACCCGAGCCCGAGCTCGTCCTCGGCGCAGAGCATGCCGGCGGAGGCGACGCCGGCGACCGCCTTCTCGGTCAGCGTGACGAGCGCGCCGCCGCGGTCGAGGACCTGCGCCCCCACGGGCGCATAACAGACGAGCGCACCGGCGCCGGGGGCCGGGACGTTCTGCGCGCCGCAAACGACCTCGACGCCCTCGCCGGCGCCGCCGCCGGCCGTGTCCACGCGGACCAGCGTGAGGCCCTTCTTGCTCGGGTGCGGCCGCGTCGCGACGACGCTCGCGAGGACCACCGGGCGCAGCGCCGCGCCGACGTGCGTGACGCGATCGACCTCGAGCCCGCCGCGGCCGAGCGCCGACGTCACCGCGTCGACGCCGGGATCGGAGCCGAGGATCTCTTGAAGCCACTTGTAGGATATCAACATGGGAGTCGGGCCTGCGGCGAGCGGAGAGGTGCCTAGAGGCTTCCGAGGAAGCGGACGTCGTTCTCGTAGAAGGCGCGGATATCGTCGACGGCGAACTTCATGTTGGCCGTGCGATCCACGCCGATGCCGAAGGCCAGCCCCGTGTAGAGCTCCGGGTCGATTCCGACGTTCCGCAGCACCGTCGGGTGGACCATGCCGCACCCGAGCACCTCCAGCCAGCCAGTCCCCTTGCACTGAGGGCAAGCGCGGTTCTCGCCGAAGCAGACGAGGCAGGAGACGTCGAGCTCGGCGCTCGGCTCGGTGAAGGGGAAGTAGCTCGGCCGGAAGCGCGTCTTCGTGTTCTCACCGAACATCCGGCGGCTGTAGACCTCGAGCAGGCCCTTCAGGTCGGCGAGCGACACGTCGCGATCGACGACGAGCCCCTCGATCTGCACGAACATGGGGCTGTGGCTCGCGTCGTCGTCGCGGCGATAGACGACGCCGGGCGCGACGATCATGACCGGGGGAGGGTGGGAGAGCATCTCGCGCACCTGCACCGGGCTCGTGTGCGTGCGGAGCAGCACGTTCTGCCCCGGATCGCCCGCCACGTAGAACGTGTCGTGCATGTCCATCGCCGGGTGATCCGCCGGGAACCCGAGGAGATCGAAGTTGTAGCGCGCGAGCTCGATCTGCGGCCCCTCGGCCACGTCGAACCCGAGCCCGACGAAGATATCGACGATCTCGTCGAGCGTCCGCATGATCGGGTGCGGACGCCCGGGCGCGCGCCAGCGGCCGGGCAGGGTGATATCGAGCGGCGGCGCCGAGAGCTCGAGGTCGCGCGCCGTGCGCTTGATCCGCGCGGTGGCCACCTCCCGGGCGCGCTCCACGCGGCCCTTCACGGCGTTGAGCCGCTGGCCGAGCAGCTTGCGCTCCTCGGGCGCCGCCCCGGGCAGCTGCTTCATCAGCGCATTGAGCGAGCCGCGGCGCCCAAGCAGGCTGGCATACAGGCGGTTCAGCTCATCGAGATCGCCGACGGCGGCGAACTGGACGTCCACCGTGCGATCGACCTCGTCGATGAGGCGGCCGAGTTCGGGACCACTCATTGCCGCCCCCCTTACCTCAGGGGCCATGCCAACGCAAGACGGTGACCTCCCGCGCTGCGCGGGCGCGTGCGGGACGTCCGCAGCTCGACGGGGGCGGGCGCGCCCTCCACGAGCGCGGGGCCGTCCGCGTCCGAGGACCCGGCCACCTCGGCGCGAACCCGCAGCGCGCGGCGGCCGACGCGCGCAACCAGCGGATGTCCACACAGTCAACTCCGGGTTGACGGCGCCACGCCAGCGCCGGCACAGGCTGTCTGGAGATCTCCGCCGCGCCGCGAGCGCGGGCGCGCCGGCGCCGGGCGATGACGCCGGGGAACGCCGCTGCCGACTCTGGAGCTGCACCTCGGAGCAAGGCCGAGCGGCCGGAGCGAGAGGACGCGGAGGGCGCCTCGCGAGAGCGGGTGTGGACCCGCCCACGGACTGGCTCACGGATTGCAGAACCTTGCCTCATTGGCCGAGCGCCCCGAGGCCGCGCGCGCTGACGTCGGGGCCCGCGCCGCGGGCTGCCGTCCGCGCTCCGGGGCGTCGCCGCGCCGTTCCACGCTCATCGATGACATGTCCAGGGGGGGCATCGATATGGACAGGAAGGTCGTCTCGTTCATCGCGCTCGCGGGCCTGCTGGGGACCCTGATCACCTCCGGCGTCCTCTTCATGCTGTACAGCCCCGCGTCCGCGGAGGGCGCGAGCGCGAGGCAGCCGGCCGGCGCGACGAGCGTCGGAGCGGAGCAGGTGGTCCTGAAGCTCTCCCACGTGCTCGATCCGTCGCATCCGGCGCACCTCGCCATGGAGTACATGGCGAGGCAGCTCGACAGGAGATCGGGCGGCGCCGTGCGACTGCAGATCTTCCCGAACGGCCAGCTGGGCAGCGAGACCGAGAGCATCGAGCAGGTCCGGCGAGGGGCGCTGGCGATGGTCAAGACCTCCACCGCGCCGCTCGAAGGCCTCGTCCCGGAGATGGCGATCTTCG
This sequence comes from Sorangium sp. So ce321, assembly GCF_051530195.1. Lineage (NCBI taxonomy): Bacteria > Pseudomonadati > Myxococcota > Polyangiales > Polyangiaceae > Sorangium > Sorangium sp. So ce321. Next base: position 5,802,958 of record NZ_CP150329.1, read on the forward strand.
GGCTGCCGTACCTCTTCCGGGACCAGGAGCACTACTGGAAGGTGCTCTTCGGCGACGTGGGCAGGGACCTCGCCCTGGCCGGCGCGAAGGCCGGCGTGCGGGGCCTCTGTTACTACGACTCCGGGAGCCGGAGCTTCTACACGCGGGACGCGCCCGTCATCAGCCCCGAGGATCTCAAGGGCAAGAAGATCCGGGTCATGCAGAGCCAGACGGCGGTCGAGATGATCGCGCAGATGGGCGGCGCGCCGGCGCCGATCGCCTTCAACGAGCTGCGCTCCGCGCTGGATCAGGGGGCGGTCGACGGGGCAGAGAACAACCCGCCCAGCCTCTTCACGAGCCGCCATTTCGAGGTGGCCAGGCACTACTCGCTCGACGAGCACACGCGCATCCCCGATATCATCCTGTTCAGCCAGCAGGTCTGGGAGTCGCTGAGCCCGGCAGCGCAGCGGTGGATCGAGGAGGCGGCCGACGAGTCCGCCGCCTTCCAGCGCGACGCGTGGCAGAAGAGCACCGACGACGCCCTCGACGCGCTGAAGAAGGCCGGGGTGGCCGTCCACGCGCCGGACAAGGAGCCGTTTCGCAGGCGGGTCCAGCCCATGTACGACCGCCTCGAGGGCACCGAGATGGGCAAGCTCGTCCAGCGCATCCAGCAGGTCGAGTGACCGACCTTCAGGCGCGCAGGGCAGGGCCTCTGCTCGACGAGGCGGCGCGCGCCCCTCGTCGCCCGCGCGCGCCCGGCGGCGGAGCGGGGCTTCGGCGTGACCCGGCGACGACGAAGGCCGTCGCCGGGCCGTGGATCCCCTGAGGTATTCCCTCGAACTCTTCGGAAAATTCACAGGGAGGCGGGGAGACGGGGAGAGAAATCTTCAAAATACTCCCTCTCTCCCCGCCTCCCTGTTCAATTTCTCCTCTGAAAAGAGCTGCAAAATGAGGGGGTTCCTCGGGTGGATCCCCCGAGCAACATCGCGATCGTCCATGCCGCGGTCGCCGGGAACATCTCGGCGGCCGCGCTGCTTCTGGCCTGCGTCAGCCATCGTCAGGCCGTGAAGGACGCCCTCGCGCCGGCGCCCCGCCGGGCAGCCGGCGACCGCCGCCGGAGGAGCCCCGCACCGGCGCTCCTTCACACTCCTCCTCGGCTCACGCGCTCATCGAGGACGCGCCGCTCGCAGGCACCCGCGCGACGGCGCCTGGCCACGCGCGTCAACCCCGGTTGTCGCCCGTGTCAACCCGGGGTTTACGGGGTCTCCGGCGAAGCTGCAACTCATCCACGGTGAGCGCGCCAGGGCGTCGTCGGGTCGCCTTCGGCGGAAGCCGTGCGCTCGGGTCGGATCCGGGGCGATCTCGGCCGTGAGCGACGCCCGATCGAGATGACACCCCCTGCACGCGGCGTCGCGCGTGCCGCCGCGATGGCCCCGTGCATGCCTGGCTCGTCGCTTGCAATCATCCGTAATCAAGCGAGTCGAGCGTCGACGCTGCAAGCGCGCGAGCGGCCGGGCCGGCCGCAGGGAGCGCTGTCGGGTCTCGCTCGCCTCGACGACACCTCCGCTGCTCGCGCCGGCGCAGCTCCAACCATCCATGAGATCGGCTCACCCTTGAACTCCATCGTCAATCCCTGTTGCCACCCTGGGCATGATGTTCACCGCGGCACGCGCCGCGGCGCGTGCTCGACAGGCGGCGCGTCCGCGTCGTCCACCCGCTTCGCGGGCGGGAGAAGCTGGGCGAGCGCGCGCAACCTGGTCTGTGCCCTGCTCGGCGCTGCCCTCTGCGCGTCTCCAGCGGTCGCGAACGGGCAGCCGCAGCCCGCTCCGGCGACGCCGACACCGCCGCCGGGCCAGGCGCCCGCCGACGCGGCGGCCCCGGCCGCGGCGGAGCCCGCGAAGGACCCGGCCCAGGACGTCGGCGTCGCGAGCGCGGGGACCGTCGAGATCCCGGCCGCGGCCGTCGCCCCCTCCCAGCAGCCGGTACAGAAAGAAGAGCCCTCGACGCCGCCGCCGCCGGCCGAGAGCGGGTTCTTCTTCGGCGGCGTCGGCCGCGCCGTGGCGGCCACGGATGGAGAGCTGGGGCCGGGGCGCGACGCCGATATCGTCTGGAGAGGATCGCGCCTCGACGAGTCCACGTACGTCCAGCTGGACCTGGAGCGGCAGGATTACTGGGAGTCCACCGGCGCCACCACGCGCGTCGCCGTCCGCCTCGTCGTGGACGCCCCCGTCCTCCACTACAACAACGCGAGGCCGTGGAACATCAACATGTCGCTCCGCAACGCCTTCGTCGAGGAGCGAGACCTCGGCACGAAGGGGCTGTCCGTGTGGATCGGCTCGCGCCTCTACCGCGGTGACAACTCCGAGCTGCTCGACTTCTGGCCGCTCGACTGGCTGAACACGCTGGGCGGCGGCGTCCGCTACGAGCTGCCCTCGAAGCGCACGTACGTCGCGGCGCACGCCGGCATCAGCCGGCCGCTCTCGCCGTATTACCTGCAGTCGGTGGATCGCGCGCCGGCGCTCAACCAGCCCGGCATGACGACCGTCAACGTCCTCGATCGGCAGCGGCTCATCACGAGCCTCAAGGCGAGCCACACCGTCCCTGTCGGGGAGAAGGGCGGCGTGAAGGGCGTGCTGTACGGCGAGCTGCACCAGATGCCGTCGGGCACGCGCGAGACGGCGGAGGCCGGCGTGGTCGAGCGCCTGCCGCGCGACTCCGGGTACGTGATCGGCGCGCAGGTCAGCCCGTTCACCGGCGTGAACAACGGGCACCTGCACCTCTTCCTCCGCTATGCGGGCGACCTCGCGGCGCACGGCGAGTTCGGCTCGCCCTCCCAGCCGGCGCCGGACGGCACCGCGACCGGCGCGCACGAGCTCATGTTCACCATGAGCGCCAACTACGAGACGGGGCCGCTCGGGCTCATGGCCTCGGGGTACGTGCGCTCGTTCCGCAACGCCAGCGAGACGTTCGATTTCGCCGACCTGGACGAGGGCATTCTCGTCGTGCGGCCACACTACTACCTGGCCGACTGGGGCGGCATCGCGGTCGAGGGCTCGTACCAGGCGCAGCGGCGCGGGAGGGTCCCGGCGCCGGCCGATCCCGCGGCGCCGGGCGCGCACCCCGCCGCGAGCCACCACAGCGGGAGCATGGTGCGCTTCGGGCTCGTGCCGTTCCTGAACGCGGCGGGCAAGGGCGACTTCAAGCGCCCGCAGTTCCGCTTCATCTGGCTCGTGAGCCGGCGCGACGAGGGCGCGAAGGCGCTCTATCCGCGGGACGACGTGTTCAGCCAGCGCACGTGGGAGCATTTCATCGGCCTGAACGTCGAGTGGAACATCAAGGCGAGCCCGGCTTTCTGACGGAGATACGCAGTTCCGGAGCCTCGCGCGAGCGCGCCGGTGCCCCCCTCTGGGCGACTGGCACCCTCGCGCGCGCTCCCTCTCGAGCAAGGTAGTACCGCAGGAGATGTCATGACCGCGACCATCACGCTCCGCCCGACGCGCAGGACGCGCAGGACGAGGAAGGCCGTCACGAACGACACGACGAGACAGCGTCCCGTCCGGATCGTCCAGTTCGGTGACGGCGTCTTCCTCCGCGCGTTCATCGGCTGGATGGTCGACCGGATGAACGAGCGCGCCGACTTCGACGGCGCCATCGCGGTCGTGAAGCCCCGCCCGGGCGACTTCCATCCTGCCTACGCGCGGCAGCAGAACCGCTACAACGTGGTCTTCAAGGGCCTCTCCGCGGGCTGTCCCGAGGTCGCGCGCAGCCGGGTGGAGTCGATCGCGAGGCTGGTCAACCCCCACGAGGACTTCTCGGCCTTCCTCAGGGAGGCCGAGAACCCCGATCTCGCCTGCGTCGTCTCGAACACGACGGAGTCGGGCATCGTCCGCTCCGCCGACGACAGGGCCACGGACCGCCCCGCCGCCTCCTTCCCCGGGAAGCTCACGCAGCTCCTCCGGCGCAGGTACGAGGCGTTCGGCGGCGACCGGAACAGCGGGATCATCGTCATGCCGTGCGAGCTCATCGAGTCGAACGGCGCGACGCTCAGGTCGATCGTGCTGGAGCACGCCGAGCGCTGGTACGGCGACAGGAGCTTCCTCCGGTGGATCCAGGGCGCGAACCGCTTCGTCGACACCCTCGTCGATCGCATCGTGTCGGGCTTCAGCGAGGAGGAGAGGGCCATCGCGACAGCCGAGACGGGCGTGGACGACGAGCTCCTCGTCGTCGCCGAGCCGTACCACCTGCTCGCCATCAAGGGCGCGGCGGAGCTCGAGCGGATCCTGCCCTTCCGCCGCGCCGGGCTCAACGCGGTCTGGGCAGACGACATCTCGCCTCATCGTCTCCTCAAGATCAGGCTCCTCAACGGGAGCCACACGTTCATGACGATGTGCGGCCTCTCCATGGGGCTCGAGAACGTCCTCGGGTGCATGAACCACGCGACGCTCCGGCAGGGGCTCCACGCGCTCCACGCGCTCGAGACGCTCCCTTGCATGCCCCTCCCGCGGGCCCAGTCCGAGGCCTACCTCGCGAGCACGCTCGAGCGCTTCGCCAACCCGTTCCTCGACCACCGGCTCGCCAGCATCTCCCTGGGCTCCATCGCGAAATGGCGGGCCCGGCTCATGCCGCCGCTCCTCGATTGCGCGGCGCTCCGCGGGGAGGCGCCCGTGCTGCTCTCCTTCTCGCTCGCCGCGCTCACGTACCGCTACGTCTCCTGTCCGGACCTCAGGGACGAGCCCTCCGCGATCGCCCGGTTCACCGCCCTGTCCGGCCTCCTCGACAGCGACCCGAGGCGGGTGGCCCGCGAGGTGGTGGCGAGCGCGGGCCTCTGGGGCGACGAGCTCGCCAGGGTCCCCGGCCTCCAGGAGCTCGTGGGGGCACAGCTCGCCGACATCACGTCGCTCGGCATGGGGGCTGCCCTCCGCAAGGCCACGAGCAGCGCGCGCGAGCGCGAACGGAGCAGGGCATGAGCGAGCACAGGCGCGCGGTCATGACGGGCGAGCTGCGCAGGCGCGCCGGCCTGCGCGCAGGAGACTCCAGAAAACTCATTGATTCCGAGCAGAAGAAAGAAGGTCTCGAAGCGATGAAGCCAGTCAATCCTCAACATGTCGTGATCGGCGCAACAGCGCCGCACCGGGGGCGAAAGCGCGCCTTGACGCCGGCCAGCCATCACTCGAAGGTCGCGGCGACCGGGCGCTCGACTCGACTCGTCTCGCGCCTGGCCGCGCGCCGTGAGCGGGAAGAGCGGGAAGAACGAGCGTTCGGGGTGATCAACCTACATAGCGGGCTCGGCCAGCGCGGCTCCGGGCCGGCGCCGAGCCTCGGATAGCCATTGCGGGAGCGGGCCAGCTCCACGGGGGTCGAAATGAGGAGGATAGCTTCATGGTGATGAAATCGGAGTCCACGACGGGCATCGCGGACGTGCCCTCGGAGGTGCCGCGCGCCGCGGGCGACGCCGCGCCGCCGGGGGCGCAGCTCGCCGCCGGCGTCGGGCGGTATCGCTGGGTGATCTGCGCCCTCTTGTTCACGGCCGCGACGATCAACTATGTCGACCGGCAGGTCCTCGGCGTCCTCAAGACGACGCTGCAGAAGGACCTCGGGTACAACGACATCGACTACGGCAACATCGTCACGTCGTTCCAGGCCGCCTACGCCATCGGGATGCTGACGATGGGCCGCCTCATGGATCGCATCGGGACGCGGCGCGGGTTCTCGTTCGCCGTCGGGTTCTGGAGCGTGGCGGCGGCGGCGCACGCGTTCGTGGGCAGCGCCGGCGGGCTCTCCGCGGCGCGGTTCGCCCTCGGCATCGGCGAGGCCGGGATGTTCCCGGGCGCCCTCAAGACGATCGCGGAGTGGTTCCCGAAGAAGGAGCGCGCGCTCGCGACCGGCCTGTTCAACTCCGGCACCAACATCGGCGCGATCGTGTGCCCCCTCGTGGTGCCCTGGATCGCGGTGACCTGGGGCTGGCGCGCGGCCTTCGCGCTGACCGGCGCGATCGGCGCGCTGTGGATCGTCGCCTGGATGATCCTCTATCGCCCCCTCGCGGAGAACCCGCGCGTCACGCCGGCGGAGCGGGCTTACATCACGAGCGAGCCGTCGCCGTCGCCCGGCAAGATCGGCTGGCTGACCCTCATCCCGCACCGCCAGACCTGGGCGTTCGCGATTGGCAAGTTCATGACCGATCCGTTCTGGTGGCTCTACCTGTTCTGGGTCCCCGACTTCCTGAACCGCAAGCACGGCCTGAACCTGCTCCAGATCGGTCCTCCGCTCGTCACGATTTACCTGCTCTCCGACGTGGGCAGCATCGCCGGTGGCTGGTTCTCCTCGATGCTGATGCGCCGCGGCTGGACGGCGAACGCGGCGCGCAAGACCGCCATGCTCGTGTGCGCGCTCGGCGTGGCGCCCGTCTTCCTCGCGACGCGCACTGACTCGCTGTGGGTCGCCGTGCTCCTCCTGGGCCTCGCTACCGCCGCGCATCAGGGCTTCTCGGCGAACCTGTTCACGCTCACGACGGACATGTTCCCGTCGCAGGCGGTGGGCTCGGCCGTCGGCTTCGGCGGCATGGCCGGCGCCATCGGAGGCATGCTGATCGCGCAGATCGCCGGCCGCGTCCTGCAGTACACCGGGAGCTACTCGATCCTGTTCATCATGGCGGCGTCTGCCTACATCCTCGCGCTCACCATCATCCACCTGCTCGTGCCGCGGCTCGAGGCCGCGAAGCTGAATCGAGGGAGTGCAGTACAATGACAAGCAATCCGTTTCGCTTGGACGGGAAGGTCGCGCTCGTCACGGGCTCGGAGCGGGGCATCGGCGCCGCCATCGCGACAGCGCTCGCGGCCGCCGGGGCGGACATCGCCTGCCACGGCAAGGACGGGCCGGGAGAGGCCACGATCGCGGACGTCCAGAAGCTCGGTCGGCGCGCCATCGGGATCACCGCGGATCTCTCGGATCGCGCGGCGCACCCGGAGCTCGTCCGGAGGACGAAGGCCGAGCTCGGTCGCATCGACATCCTGGTGAACAACGCGGGGCTCATCCGGAGGGCGCCGGCCGTCGAGTACTCGGACGAGGACTGGGACCTCCTGATCGAGGTCAACCTGACGTCCGCGTTCCGCCTGTCGCGGCTCGCCGGCAAGGAGATGCTCGAGCAAGGGTCGGGCAGGATCATCAATATCGCGTCGCTGCTCGCCTTCCAGGGCGGGATCCTCGTGCCGGCGTACGCGGCGTCCAAGGGCGGGATCGCGCAGCTGACCAAGGCCCTCGCGAACGAGTGGGCGGCGAAGGGCGTCAACGTGAACGCGATCGCCCCCGGCTACATCGCGACGGACAACACGGCCGCGCTCAGGGCGGACGAGACGCGCAGCCGCCAGATCCTCGAGCGCATCCCGGCGGGGCGCTGGGGCGAGGCCAGCGACATCGCGGGCGCGGCGCTGTTCCTGAGCTCGGACGCGAGCAAGTACATCCACGGCCACGTGCTGGTCGTCGACGGCGGTTGGATGAGTCGTTGAGGAGTTGAACATGCAGATACGTAGCGCAAAAGGCTGCCAGTGGGACCAGGTGAGCCTCGGCGAGGTGATGCTGCGCCTCGACCCAGGAGAGCGCCGCATCCACACGACGCGGACGTTCGACGCCAGCGAGGGCGGCGGTGAGTACAACGTGGCGCGCGGGCTCCGCCGCTGCTTCGGGCTCCGGACCGCCGTCGTCACGGCGCTCGCGGACAACCCCGTCGGGCGGCTGCTCGAGGACCTCATGCTCCAGGGCGGCGTCGACACGTCGTACCTGCGCTGGGTCGATTACGACGGCGTGGGCCGGGAGGCGCGCAATGGCCTCAACTTCACCGAGCGCGGCTTCGGGCCCCGGGGCGCCGTCGGGTGCTCGGACCGCGGCCACAGCGCGGCGTCGCGGCTGAAGCCCGGCGACATCCCGTGGAAGGCCATCTTCGGCGAGCGGGGCGCGCGCTGGTTCCACACCGGCGGCATCTTCTGCGCCCTGTCGGAGACCACCGCCGGCGTGGCGCGCGAGGCGATGGAGGTCGCGCGCGAGCACGACGTGCGGATCTCCTACGACCTCAACTACCGGCCCTCGCTGTGGAAGAACTTCGGCGGGCAGCAGCGGGCGCGCGAGGTCAATCGCGCCCTCATGCCGTACGTCGACTGCCTGTTCGGGAACGAGGAGGACTTCGTCGCGGCGCTCGGCTTCGAGGTGTCGGGCGTGGACAGCAGCTACAGCAAGCTCGACACGAGCGGGTTCCGCCGGATGATCTCGGACGTCGTCTCGGCGTACCCCAACATCTCGGTCGTGGCCACGAGCCTCAGGACGGCGCGGAGCGCCAGCGTGAACGGCTGGGGCGGCATCCTGTACTGCAAGGGCGAGTTCTACGAGGTCGCCCAGCGGGACGTCGAGATCCTCGACCGCGTCGGCGGGGGCGACTCGTTCGCTTCGGGGATCATCTACGGGCTCCTCTCGGAGCAAGGCCCGCAGTGGGCGCTCGAGTGCGGCGTCGCGCACGGGGCGCTGGCGATGTCGACGCCGGGCGACACCTCGATGGCGTCGCTCGGCGAGGTGCGGCGGGCGATGAGCGGGGCGAGCGCGAGGATCGAGCGATGAACAGGGAGCAAGTCGTCCGCTGGATCGAGGAGATCGGCATCGTCCCCGTGGTGCGCGCGTCGAGCGGCGCGCTCGCCGTGCGGGCCGGTCGCGCGCTGCGCGCCGGCGGGATCGAGGTCCTCGAGATCACGATGACGGTGCCGGACGCGCTCGGCGTCATGCACGAGATCGCCTCGAAGATGGGGAGCCACGTCCTCGTCGGCGCGGGCACGGTGCTCACCGCGGACGCCGCCCGCGGGTGCATCGAGGCCGGCGCCCAGTTCATCGTCAGCCCGGGGCTGAACCTCGAGGTCATCCGCGTCGCGCAGGAGCTCGGGAAGGCGGTCTTCCCGGGGGCGCTCACCCCGACCGAGGTGATCACCGCGTGGGACGCCGGCGCCGACGCGGTGAAGGTGTTCCCGTGCTCCGCGATGGGCGGCGCGAAGTACCTGCGCGCGCTGCGGGGGCCGCTCCCGCACGTGAAGATGCTGCCCACCGGCGGGGTCAACCTCACGACGGCGCGGGACTTCATCGAGGCCGGCGCCGTGGCGCTCGGGGTCGGCGGCGAGCTCGTCGACACCGCCGCGCTCGCGGCAGGCCAGGACGAGGTCCTCACGGAGCGCGCGCGTGAGTTCCTGTCCGTGATCAGGGCCGCGCGGGCCGGGCTCAAGAAGAGCGCACAGGCGTAGTCGTCCGGAGGAGCCAGGAGAAGCATGATCCACGAACAGAAGAAGGATGTCCCGAGCCTCGTGCGCGTGTCTCCCCAGGAGGCCGTGTTCTTCTCGCCGGAGCCGGGGCTCCAGCGGCGCATCCTCGCCCATAACCCGAACATGATGCTCGTCGAGCACCACATGGAGCTCGGCTGGGCCGGCGCGCGCCACAGCCACCCGCACGACCAGCTGGTCTACGTCATCTCCGGACACCTCAAGTTCTCGTGCGGAGACGAGCAGTTCGAGGCGCGCGCCGGGGACAGCTTCGTTGTCCGCGGGGGCGTCGAGCACCAGGCCTGGGCGTTCGAGCCGTCCGTCGTGCTCGACGTGTTCACGCCGGCGCGCGAGGACTACAAGCCCTGATCGCAGGGGACTGGCCAGCCTCTCCATCTCACCATCCACAGTGACTTCTTATCGACGGTCCCTGCGACCGACGCAGCGGACCCGTGCGACCGAGGAACCTATGAAACGCAGAACGTTCGCGATGTCGATTCTCTTGCCCGTCGTCCTGGCCGCCTGCGGCGGGGACAGCGAGCCGGGGCCCGGCCCGGGTCCTGGTCCTGGTCCTGGTCCCGGTCCGGACGTGCCGCCCGAGATGGTGCCGTACCACGAGGCGATGAAGCGCGCGGCCACCTTCATGAGCGAGAAGGTCGCGTACATGGGCGGTTACGTGTGGAGCTACCTCCCCGATCTCTCGCGGAGCTGGGGCGAGATGGAGGCGAAGCGCACGATGCTGTGGGTGCAGCCGCCCGGCACGCCGTCGATGGGTCACGCCTACCTGGACGCCTACCACGCGACCGGCGATGAGCTCTTCTACAAGGCCGCCGAGCAGGTCGCCCTGGCCCTGATCAAGGCCCAGCACGAGGCCGGCGGCTGGAACTACATCTACGATTTCAACGGCGAGGAGTCGCTCAAGGACTGGTACGACACCATCGGCCAGAACGGCTGGCGGCTCGAGGAGTTCCACCACTACTACGGCAACGCGACGTTCGACGACGCCGGCACCGCCGTGGCCTCGCAGCTCCTCCTGCGCATGTACCTCGAGAAGAAGGACGAGCGGTTCCGCGAGCCGCTCTACAAGGCGATCAGCTTCGTCACCACGGCCCAGTACGAGGGCGGCGGCTGGCCGCAGCGCTTCCCGCTGATGAGCAAGGAGGAGGGCGTGCCCGACTACACGAGCCTCATCACCTTCAACGACGACGTGGCCGGGGAGAACATCAAGTTCCTGATCATGTGCCGCATGGCGCTGGGCGAGACCGACCTGCTCGATAACATCACGCGCGCCATGAACAACTTCGTGGCCCTGCAGCAGCCCGCGCCGCAGCCCGCGTGGGGCCTGCAGTTCACGCAGGGCGGCGAGCCGGTGGGCGCGCGAACGTACGAGCCCACGGCGCTGACCACGCACACGACGGCCAACAACATCCAGCAGCTGCTCAATTTCTACAAGCTGACCGGGGACGAGAAATACATCGCTCGCGTGCCCGAGGCCCTGGACTGGCTGGACAAGGTCAAGTTCACCCCGGAGCTCATCGAGCTCTTCCCGGATCGCACGCACCCCACGTACATCGAGATCGGGACCGACACTCCGCTCTACGTCCACCGGCGCGGCTCGAACGTCGTCAACGGCGAGTATTACTTCGACGAGGAGCCCGCGAAGCCCATCGGCCACTACGGGCAGGCGCGCAAGCTCGACGTCGCCGCCATGCGCGCGCGCTACGACGAGCTGAAGGCGAAATCGGCCGAGGAGCTGGCGGCGGGCTCGCCCCTCACGATCACCGGGCAGGCGGAGCTGCCCAAGTACTTCTCGCTGCGCGAGGTGACGCTCGACGATCTCTACGTCGGCAGCACGATGGCGACCACGGCGGTGACCGAGGCCGACGCGCAGAAGGTCGTCAGCGAGCTCAACGAAGAGGGCTACTGGCCGGTCAAGCTCACGTACATCACCAACCCCTACACGGAGCCGGGCACCGCCGAGCCCTATCTCGAGGACACCTACGCCACGACGCACGTCGGCGACTTCAACGACACCTCGCCCTTCGAGCCGAGCAAGGCGCCGGCGACGTACCCGCCCCAGGAGGCGCCGACGGGCATCACCGTGGAGAGCTTCATCAAGAACATGGGCGTCCTCATCGCCCATGTCGCGCCCGTGCAGTGAGCACCTCACGACGGTCACCTTCGCCTGAGATTCGCCGGTTCTGTGTTGCCCTGGTTTGTTCCTGATTTCTTGAGATGATGAACCACAGAGGCACAGAGGCACAGAGGCACAGAGGGGAGAGAGAAAAGATTAATGTTCTCTCTCTTTCTCTCCCTCTCCTCTGTGTCCTCTGTGCCTCTGTGCCTCTGTGGTTCGATTCATTCTCTTTTCATGGAACAGGAATGAGCCTGGGAGATGCGGCGCTGACCCTAGCCACGGAGACATCGGAATGCGTTCTTTCACCTTTGCCGCGCTCGGCGCCGGCTTCCTGCTCGCATCGGCCGCCGCTTGCGGCGGCGCTGACGGTCCCGACGGCCAGCCCGATGGCCCTGCCGGCGGGACCGGGGGCGCGGGCGCCGGCTCGAGCTCCGGATCCGGGGTAGGGGGCGGCCAGGCGGCCACCACCGCAGGACAGGGCGGCTCGCCGGCCACAACAGGGCCGGGCGCCTCGACGACCACCACCGCAGGGCCGGGCGGCTCGACGGCCGCCTCGTCCGGCGCCTCCGGGACGGGGGGCGCCGGGGGCATGGATCCGGTGCCGTCCGGGGACGACCTCTACGTCGCCCCCGATGGCTCGGAGGACAACCCCGGGACCCTCGACGCGCCGACGACGCTCTACAAGGCGGTCACCCTGGTGCGGCCCGGTCAGACCATCTACCTGCGAGGGGGCGAGTACCTCTACGTCCCGACGGTGGAGATCGCCTTCGGGAACGACGGGACGCCGGAGCAGATGAAGCGCATCCAGGCGTACCCCGGCGAGAAGCCCGTGCTCGAGTTCAAGGACCAGTATTACAAGAAGGGGGACCCGGCCAGCCCGCGCGGCGTCGAGCTGCACGGCAGCTACTGGCACATGAAGGGCCTCGAGATCGCCAACGCCGGCGACAACGGCATCTTCATCTCCGGACACCACAACGTCATCGAGCACTGCGTCTTCCACAACAACCGGGACTCTGGCCTGCAGCTCGGCGGCCGGCTGGGCGAGCTGGACACCCCGGTCGAGGAGTGGCCCTCGTACAACAAGGTCATCAACTGCGACTCGTACAACAACTTCGATCCGCCCGACGGCGGCGACGCCGACGGCTTCGCCCCCAAGCTCAACGTGGGCGACGGGAACGAGTTCCACGGCTGTCGCGCCTGGAACAACTCCGATGACGGCTGGGACATGTTCAACCGCAACGGCAAGGCGCTGAAGCCCGTCCTCCTCGACCAGTGCTGGGCCTTCGACAACGGGTACCAGGAAGGGGGGTACATGAGCACGCCCCCGCCGGTGCCGTACATGGGCAACGGCAACGGCTTCAAGATGGGCGGGGGCAACGGCCTCGCGTCCGACCACGTGATCACGCGCTCGGTCGCGTTCGGCAACAAGGTCCGCGGCTTCGACGAGAACAACAACGTCGGCAACATCACCGTGAAGAACTGCACGGGGTGGCTGAACGGGTCGATGAACTTCGCCTTCGGGGAGGGCGGATACCACACGTTCATCAACAACATCTCGCACAAGAGGAAGTCCGGCGACGAGCCGGTCGGCACGCTGACCTCGAACGCGTTCGAGGGCGCCACGGACGCCGACTTCCTCAGCTTCGATCGCGCGCTGGCCAAGGCCCCGCGCAACCCCGACGGCAGCCTCCCCGCCACCGATTTCCTGAGGCTCGCCCCGACGAGCCAGTTCGTGGACGCCGGATCGACCGAGGGCCCCGCGTTCCCCTATTCCGGCGCCGCGCCCGACCTCGGCGCCTTCGAGGTCGAGTGAGGCTCACCGCAGGCGCCCTCGTGCGGGGGGCGCGCCACGTCCAGCACCGGAGTCAGGAGACCGTCATGCACCATGGGAAGTCGAATCGGCTCAATTCATCGATGGCAGCCCTCGTCGTGCTCGCCTGCGCGGGCGGCTGCGGCGCGGCAGCCGACGACAACGAGAGCACCAGCGCGAGCGGCACGACCGGCACGAGCGGCACGAGCGGCACGAGCGGCGCGACCGGCACGACCGGCGCGAGCGGCGCGACCGGCGCGACCGGCAGCGGCGCCGGGGGAAGCGGGCCTTCGACGAGCGGCGCCGGCGCGACCGGCAGCGGCGGCGGGGCGAGCGGCGCGGGCGTGGGAGGGAGCGGCGGGCAGGGCGCGGGCGGCTCGGGCGCGAGCAGCAGCTCGGGCTCCGGCGGCGGGACCGGCGGCTGCCCGACCGGCGCGCCGAGCGGCTGGGCGGGCGAGAGCGGCCACGGCGTGGCGACGACGACGGGCGGCCTCGGCGGGATGACCGTCACCGCGACCACCACGGAGCAGCTCGTCGAGTACGCCGAGAGCCCCGACCCGCTGATCATCCAGATCTCCGGCGACATCGACATCAGCGGCGTGGACATCGACGTGGCGTCGAACAAGACGCTCGTCGGCGCGGACCCCGGCGCGACGCTCCGGGGCCGCCTCCAGGTCCGGGGGAAGTCGATCGACGCGCCGATCCAGAACGTCATCATCCAGAACCTCAAGATCGACGCGAGCTCGACCATCGACGACGGGATCCAGATCCACTTCGCCCACCACATATGGGTCGATCACGTGGAGATCTGGGACGCGCTGGACGGCAACCTCGACGTGGTCCACGGCTCGGACCTGGTGACCGTCTCGTGGTGCAAGTTCCACTACACGAGCAACGCGCCGGATCCCGCGCACCGCTTCTCGAACCTCGTCGGCCACAGCAACAACAACAGCGACGAGGACACGGGCCGGCTCCGCGTCTCGTTTCACCACAACTGGTGGGCCGACGGGGTGACGGAGCGGATGCCGCGCGTCCGCTTCGGCGAGGTCCACGTCTTCAACAACTACTACTCGGCGGCCGGCAACAACTACGCCGTCGGAGGGGGCCTCCAGGCCAGGCTCCGGGTCGAAAACAACTACTTCGACGGGGTGAAGGATCCGCACATCTTCTACGAAGGCGAGCCGACCGCGCAGATCGTGGCGAGCGGGAATGCCTACATCGGCATGTCGGACACCACCAGGAAGGAAGCAGGGCAGGGGAGCGCGTTCACCCCGCCGTACACCGTCGCGCTCGACGCCGCCGACGCATCGCTCAAAGACGTCGTCACGCGGTGCGCTGGCCCGCGGTGACCATCGCGCCTCCCACCTGCCGTGTCGCGCGAGCGCGTCGTCGACGTCGCACGTCGCACGTCGCACGTCGCACGTCGCACGTCGCACGTCGCACGTCGCACGCGCGCTGGCACCGCGTGTGCTTGGGAATCCTGGGACCACGCGCGGTCCCGGTGACTCGACGCCTGCGGCGCGGCGCCGGCACGCGGTGGTGCAAGGAGTGGAAGCATGAGATTGCTTACAGTTGCCATGTCGGTGCTGAGCGTGGCTGTCGTCGGGCTCGTCGGGTGCGGCAGCAGCCCGAGCGACGGCGGCGAGGGTGAAGGGGCGAGCTCCGGCAGCCCGTCCGGCGGCTCCTCCGGCCAGGGGGGCTCGCAGGACATCGGCGGCGTGCCCGGCGGGCCGGGATCGAGCGGCACGGCGGGCAGCGGCTCCCCGACGGGCGGAGCGTGCGCCACCCAGACGGCGGCGGCCTCCCTTCAGCCCGTGTACCTGGCGTTCGCGTTCGACGTGTCGGGCAGCATGGGCAAGGGCGACAAGGACTGGCACGACAAGTCGCTCAAGTGGGATCCCGTCGTCGCCGCGACCAAGCAGTTCTTCGCGGATCCCGGGTCCGAGGGGCTCACGGCGTCGCTCAGCTTCTTCCCCTCCGAGGGCGACAAGTGCACGGCCGAGATCTACGTGACGCCGGACGTGCCGCTCACGCCGCTGCCCTCGCCGGCGTTCGGCGCGGCGATCGACGCGATCGAGCCGGTGACCTCGAGCGACTGGCGCGGCGGCACGCCGACCGCGTGGGTGATGCGGGGCACGAGCTCGTTCATCGAGGCGCAGCGCCCGCAGAACCCCGGGAAATACGCGATCGTTCTCGTGACGGACGGCTACCCGCAGGGCTGTGACGAGGCGTCCGACACGATCGACGCCGTCGTCGCCGACGCCCAGGCGGCGCTCGCGAGCAACACCCTGACGTACGTCATCGGGGTCGAGAACCCGCCGATCCAGGGCGCGCCGGATACCCTCGACGACCTGCACAAGATCGCCGCCGCGGGCGGCACGGAGACCGCCGTGCTCATCGATACAGGCGATCCCTCGCAGACGACGGCCGCGTTCAAGGCGGCGGTCGACCGGATCCGCAGCGCCTCGGTCTCGTGCACGATGGCGATCCCGCTCCCTCCGGACGGGAGCAGCTTCGACAAGGAGAAGGTCCGCGTGCTCTACACGAGCGGCGCGAACGCGACGACGGAGCTCCGCTACGACCAGACCTGCGCGACCGAGGACGCCTGGCGCTACGACGAGCCCGCGAACCCGACGCAGATCGTGCTCTGCACCAGCTCGTGCGCGACCGTCCAGACCGACGTGGCGGCGACGCTGAGCGTCGACTTCACCTGCGAGAGCGTGATCGAGGTCCCGCTGTGAGCGGATGTCGCCGCGCCTGCGCAGGGCGCGGCGAGCGCGGCCTGCCATTCCGCTGGGGGCGTGTGTCAACCATGGGTTGACATGGTGGACATCTCCGGTTGCACCGCACCGGCCGGAGGGTCGAGCGCTGATCCATCGCGCGCGCCGGAAGCGCCGCGGGGCAGCGAGGCGCGCCGGAAGCGCCGCGGGGCAGCGAGGCGCGCCCGCAGCGCTGCCTGACGGCGCGCGACGTGCGCTGGCGTGCGCCTCCTCGCCGCGCCGGCGTGCGCCGCCTGGCCAGCCACCGCGGTGGACGGCGAGCTCGACCCCAGTCGTCGAGGCGATCGCGACGCGACCGCGTCGAGCTCCCGAGTCGCCCGCAGGGGCGATGACCCGAGTACAGATTCGCTGGTTGTCCTCCACCTCGACGTGGAGCGCAAATCGCAACCAGGCCCGCCGCTCCTCGGCGGAGCGGGGCGCGCCAGCTCCGGCAGCTGCAGCCGCGGCGCGGCACGACCAACCGCCATCAGGCGACCTCGGGCCAGGGAGCGCCCGACACCCGCCGTCGGGCGCGATGCTCCGCGAGCGAGCGAGCGCATGTTACAGTCCAGCAACGCTGCGGAGATGTTGTAGAACAGGGCAACGATGGCAACTGCTCAGGAGCGCGAGCGGAGGACCCTCGATCGATACACGCTCCACGGCGTGATCGCCTCCGGGGGGATGGCGTCCGTCCACTTCGCGCGGCTCGTCGGCGCCCATGGGTTCGCCCGCACGGTCGCGATCAAGCGCCTGCACCCGCAGTTCGCCAGGGACCCCGAGTTCTCCTCGATGCTGCTCGACGAGGCGCGGCTCGCGGTGCGCATCCGCCACCCGAACGTCGTCACCACGCTCGACAGCGTCCAGGCCGACGGCGAGCTCTTCGTGGTCATGGAGTACATCGCGGGCGAGTCGCTCTCGAGCCTGCTGCGCGAGACGGGCAGGCGCGGGATCCGGGTGCCGCAGCCGGTCGTCGCGTCCATCCTCGCGGGCGCGCTCGCGGGGCTGCACGCGGCGCACGAGGCGACCGCCGAGGACGGCGCCCCGCTCCAGATCGTGCACCGCGACGTGTCGCCGCAGAACATCCTCGTCGGCGACGACGGGATCGCGCGCGTGCTCGACTTCGGCATCGCGCGCGCGACGGTGCGGAGCCAGGTGAGCCGCGTCGGGCAGCTCAAGGGCAAGCTCAGCTACATGGCGCCAGAGCAGCTGCGCGGGGCGCCCGTCGACCGCCGCGCCGACATCTACGCCGCCGCCGTGGTCCTGTGGGAGGTGCTCACCGGGCGCCGGCTCTTCACGGGCGAGTGCGACGCGGAGATCTTCGGGCGCATCCTCGAGGGCGTGATCCAGCCGCCGAGCGCGTTCGGCGACGTGCCCCCCGCGCTCGACGCGGTGGTGCTGCGGGGCCTCGAGAAGGACCCGGATCGGCGCTACGCGACCGCGCTGGAGATGGCGGCGGCGCTGGAGGAGGCGCTGCCGCCGGCGAGCCCGCGCGCGGTCGGGGCGTGGGTCGAGGCGACGGCGGGGTCGCTGCTCGAGGCGCGGGCGAAGAGCCTCGCCGAGATCGAGACGTCCCAGCGGAGCGCGGCCCCGACGCCGCCGCCGTCGAGCCCCGCCGTCGTGGAGGCGCCGCCGTCGCTGCGGGAGCTCGACACGCGCCCCTCGCGGCCCCCCGGCAGCCTCGCGCGCGGGCCGCGGCCCTCGGTGACTGTCGCGACGATGACGAGGACGGTCGAGGACATGGCGCGGCCCGCCTCCGCGCTCGCGACGCCGATCTCCGCGACGGCGCCGTCGCGGCGGGCGAGCGCGCAGCTCGTCCGGGCCACCACCCTCGCGTTCGGGGTCAGCGCGCTCGTGCTCGCGCTGGTCATCGGCAAGAGCTGTAGCGTGCCCCCGGAGCCCGACGCGGCGTCGGCCGATCCTGCCGGCGCCGACGCGCCTGCGGCGCCCGCCGCGAGCGCCGCCGCGTCGGGAGCGCCAGGGGCCTCCGAGGCCGCGCCGGGGGCGGCAGGGGCCTCCGAGGCCGCGCTCGCGGCGCCCCCCACGAGCGCCCCCGCGCCGTCGCCAGCGGCCTCCGCGAGCGCCGCCGCGGAGCCGGGGTCGGTCGCGCGACCAGCCGCGGCGGAGCGCGCCGCGGGCGTGCGCGCCGCGGCCCCCGAGCGCACCACCCGGCCGCGATCGCGCTGCGTCCCGCCGTACTACCTCGACGGCAACGGCATCCGGCGGATCAAGCGTGAGTGTCTGTAGCGGGCGGAAGCGTGTAGCCTACGCGCGATGAACCGGGGCCTCCTCGTCGCCTGCAGCGCGGCCTTCACGCTCCTCACCGGCTCGCGCGCCCGGGCGCAGGGCGTCGGGGAGATGTGCGCGGCGTCGTACGAGCAGGCGCAGCAGCTCGTCCGCGACCGGGCGCTCCAGCGCGCGCGCGCGGAGCTCCGCCTCTGCGTGAGCTCGTGCCCGGCGGCGCTCGCCCACGACTGCCAGAGCTGGAGCGAGATGGTCGAGCGCGACATGCCCAGCGTCGCGCTGTCGGCCACGTCGGCGGACGGCGGCGCGCCGGGCCGGGTGCGGGTGCTCCTCGACGGCGCGCTGCTCGTCGACGCCCTCCCGATGGGGCCGGTCGAGGTCGATCCCGGGCGCCACACGCTGACCTTCGAGGACGCGGCCGGGACGCGCGTCGTCGCCGTCGTCACGCTGGCGCCGGGCGACAAGGCGCTGCCGATCACGGTGCGCTTTCCGGCGGCCGCCCCGCGCGCGCCGGCGGGCTCCGCGGCGCCGGTGCGGCAGCGCTGGCCGCTCGTGCTCGCCGGCGCCGGCGTGGTGGCGCTCGGCGTGGGCGCGTTCCTCGGCATCAAGGGCCACATCGACCGGGGCGAGCTCCGCAGCCGGTGCGCGCCCGACTGTCCCGCGGACGAGGTCGAGGCGATCGACCTCGCGTGGAAGATCGGCGCGATCTCCGCCGGCCTGGGCCTCGTCGCGGCCGGCACGGGCGCGCTGCTCTATTTCCAGCTCGATCCCGCCGCGCCCGCCGCGCCGGCCGCGGGCGTCGCCCTGTCCCCGGGCGTCGCCCTGTCCCCGGGCGGCGCCGCGCTCTCGCTGCGCGGCTCGTTCTGACCTGGCCCTGCGCGTCGCGCTGCGGGGGCCGCGCCCTGCGCACCACGCTCTCCTCGTCGCGCCCTGCGAGGCTGCGCCGCGCGCCCGTGCTCCGGCGCCGCGCGCCCGGTCAGCCCTTGCTGCGGATGCCGTAGCGCTCCATCAGCCGGTGGACGAGCTGCCGCGACACGCCCATCGACGCGGCGGCCCGCGCGACGTTGCCGCCGTGGTCCCGGAGCTTCATCGCGATGAAGGTCCGCTCGAACTGCTCGACGACCATGTCGCGCGCCTCGCGCAGCGGCAGCGCGGCGAACTGGCCGACGCCCATGTCGGCGGGCCGCGGCGCCACCTTCACGATCGCCTCCTCGGCGAGGTGCGGGAAGAGCACGAGCCGCGCGACGGTGTTGCGCAGCTCGCGCACGTTGCCCGGCCAGTGGTGCCCGCGGAGCAGCTCCAGCGCGTTCGGCGGCAGATCGGCGAGCGAGCGCGGGGGCACCTGCGCCGCGAGGAAGCGCTCGACGAGCAGCGGGATGTCCTCCTTGCGCTCGCGCAGCGGGGGCACGACGGCCTCGACGACGGCGAGCCGGTAGTAGAGATCCTCGCGGAACGAGCCCGAGGCGATGCGGCCCTGGAGGTCGCGGTGCGTGGCGGCGATGACGCGGGCGTCGAAGGACGTGTACGCGGCGGCGCCGACGCGGCGGACCTGGCGGGCCTCGAGGGCGCGCAGGAGCTTCGGCTGGAGGTCGATGGGGAGCTCGCCGATCTCGTCGAGGAAGAGCGTGCCGCCGCTCGCCTCCTCGAGGAGGCCGGCGCGCGCGGCCTGGGCGCCCGTGAAGGCGCCCTTCGTGTAGCCGAAGAGCTCCGCCTCGATGAGGTTCGGGGCGACGGCGCTGCAGTCGAACACGACGAAGGGGCCGCCGCTGCGCGGGCTCGTCGCGTGGATGGCGCGGGCGAGGACCTCCTTCCCGGTGCCGGACTCGCCGAGCAGGAGGATGGTCTCCGACGTGGCGGCAGCGCGCTCGAGGCGGGCGAAGAGCGCGCGCATGGGGACGCTGCTGCCGAGCGCCTCGCCGAAGCTGGCCGACGTCGAGAGCGGGACGACGACCGGCGCGCCGCCGACGCGGACCGTGAGCGAGACGCCGCCCAGGGAGGCGACGGCGCTCGGCGTGAGGAAGGCCTCGTGGATGAGGACGTCGTTGATGAACGTGCCGTTCTTGCTGCCGAGGTCGGTGACGACGACGCCGCGGGGCGTGAGCTTGAGCTGGCAGTGACGCCGCGACACGCGCGCGTCGGGGATGATGACGTCGCACTCGCCGCTCGTGCCGAGGATGATCGGGTCGACGCCGAGGATGGCCTCGATCGGCGGGCTCTTCTGCGGCGTGACGATGACGCGCAGGTCCGGGAGCTCGATCGCGTCGCTGCGGAGGGTCGTGACCGTCGGGTTGGCGTCGGGCATGGAAACGGGCAGGGAAGTCGGGGAATCCGGCGGAGGGGAAAGGCCAGCATCTCCGAATTCCGAGCGGATTTCCAGCGCGGCGCGGCCCGGGCGCTCGATCGCCGTCATCGCTCGCCGTCGCTCGCCGTCGCCCGCCATCGCTCCGCCGCCGGGCTATCCTTCGCGACGATGCCCGAGCTCACGCCGTCGGAGGCCAAGGCCCTGTCCCACTGCGTCGCCCGCTTCACGGACGCCTTCCGGCGCGAGGTGGCGGACGTGATCCGCGAGCAGTTCCGCGGCTACGAGCCGCCGGAGGTGACGGAGCTCATCGGGCAGCTGAGCCTCCTCGGGCGGCAGCTGGAGCTGCGCCAGCCGCACGTGCAGATCCACGACACGCAGGGCCCGCTGCTCAAGCGCATCCTCATCGACCTCCGGCGCGACAGCGCCACGGCGATCGAGGAGCCGCTGCAGAAGGCCGTGAACGCCGACACGATCCGGCACCTCCGGCGCGAGGTCCACGGGCTGGAGCAGCTGATGGCCGCGCCCTGGTTCGCGGCCACGCGCGCGCTGCAGGTGCCGCGGCTGACGGACTACATGTCGATCCGGCACGCCGAGGCCGTGCTCCCGGAGGCGCCGCCGCTCCGCCCGCGCGAGTACGACGAGAAGTTCCACATCCTCGAGGCGCCGGGGCTCTTCCTCCCCGATCTGTCGTACTACCGGGCGCGCTGCGCGCTGCGCGGCGCCTCGATCGCGGTGGCGTTCATCGACATCGACGACTTCAAGGCGTTCAACGTCCTGCACACCGAGACGGCGGTCGACCTGCACGTGCTCCCGCCCTTCATGGAGAGCATCGAGGCGCACGTCTTCGCGCACGGGCACGCGTACCGGTTCGGCGGCGACGAGTACATGATCACGCTGCCCAACGCGACCCGCGCGTCGGCCGTGGACTTCCTGCGCGCGCTGCAGGAGCGCCTCGCGCGCCGCCGCTACCGCCGCGTCGAGCGGGCGCCGACGATCTCCGTCGGGCTGTGCGTCGCCGACGTCGACTGCTTCCTGACGGATCGCGAGATCCAGGGGCGCGCCAACCTGGCCAAGAACCACGCGAAGTCCACGGAGAAGGGCAGCATCGCCGCGTACGACGGCGAGCTGTTCCGCCCCGAGGACCTGGTGCTCGTATGACCGCCGGCGCGCCGCCGGGAGCGCCGGGCGGGCTCGTCCTGCCGGAGCCGCTGTGGAGCGCCGTGCGCGCCGCGTACGGCGAGCCTGGGCGCGCCTACCACGACCTGGCCCACGTGCGCGAGGTGCTCTGCCGGGTGGGCGAGGTCGGCCGCGACGTCGGCTGGCGGAGGCCGCGCGAGGTGTTCCTGGCCGCGCTCTTCCACGACGCCGTCTACGTGCCCGGCAGCCACGACAACGAGGCGCGCAGCGCGGAGCTCGCGCGGCGGGCGGTGTCGCATTGGCTGCCCGGCGAGGGGCTCGACGCGGACGCCATCGCGCGGCTCATCCTGCTCACCGCGCGCCACGGCGCGCTCGGGCCGGCGGACGTCGGCGAGGAGGAGGCCCTGTTCCTCGACTGCGACATGGCCATCCTCGGCAGCGACCCGGCGGCGTTCGACGCGTACGACCGCGCGATCGCCGCGGAGTACGGCGCCGTGCCGCCCGAGCTCTACGCCGCGGGCCGGCGGCGCTTCTTCGAGAAGCTGCTCGCCGCCGGGCACATCTTCCTCTCCACGTACTTCCGGGACCGCCTCGAGGCGCGCGCCCGCGACAACCTGCGCCGGAGGCTCGGGGCGGCGCGCGTGGATCGGTGATCGGTGAGCGGCAGGGCCGACCCCGCCCGCGGCCCTGCCGGGTGCCTCAGGGCGGCGGGGTGCGGTTCGGGCGGGGGCGCGGGATGCGCGGCGCGGCCCGGAGGAGGAGCTCGTCGTCGGTGAGGCGGAGGCCGGGCACATGGGGGTCGAGCTCGCCCGGCTCGAAGCGGCAGAGGTGGATCGCGTGCCAGAAGCTGCCGGCGAGGTTGCCCCCGAACTTGTACCGCCCGTCGGGCGTGAAGGCGACCCAGCCCTCGGCGAGCACGAGGAAGATGGCGAGGCAGCGCCGGGAGCCCACGTCCCAGAAGCGGACGGTGCCGTCGTCGGAGGCCGACGCCAGGGTGCGGCTGTCGGGGTGGAACGCGACGCCCCAGACCCGGCGGACGTGCCCGTGGAGCACGCCCAGGAGCTGGCCCGTGCTCCCCTGCCAGAGCCGCACCGTGTGGTCGTCCGAGCTCGAGGCGACCACCGCCCCGTCGGCGCTCCACGTCACGCTGTTGACCGCGGCGGTGTGCCCCCGGAGCACGCCCAGCGTCTTGCCCGTGATCCCGTGCCAGAGCCGGACGGTGTAGTCGTCGGAGCCCGACGCCACGGTCGCCCCGTCCGGGCTCCACGCCACGCTGTTGACCGGGGCGGTGTGCCCCATGAGCACGTCGATCTCGTTGCACGTCCTGCTGTGCCACAGCCGGACCGTATGGTCGTCGGAGCCCGAGGCCACGGTCACGCCGTTCGCGCTCCACGCCACGCCGCCGACCCCCGCGGAGTGCCCCTTGAGCACGCCCAGCGGCCTGCCCGTGCTCGCGTTCCAGAGCCGCACCGTGAGGTCGTCGGCGCCCGACGCGAGGGTCACCCCGTCCGGGCTCCACGCCACGCTCCAGACCCGTCCAGTGTGCCCCTCGAGGGCGCCCAGCTCCTTGCCCGTCTTGCCCTGCCAGAGCCGCACGCTGTGGTCGTCGGACCCCGAGGCCAGGGTGACCCCGTCCACGCTCCACGCCACGGTGTTGACCCGCCCGGCGTGCCCCTTGAGCACGGTCACCTCCTTGCCCGTCCTGCCTTGCCAGAGCCGCACGGTCTCGTCGTCCGAGGCCGAGGCCACGAGCATCCCGTCCGCGCTCCAGGCCACGCTCCTGAACCCCCGGTCGTGCCCCTTCAGCACGCGCAGCGTCCTGCCCACGCTCCCTTGCCACAGGCGGATGGTCCTGTCGTCGGAGCCCGAGGCCACGATCGTCCCGTCCGGGCTCCACGCCACGCCCCGCACACAGCGGTAATGGCCCTCGAAGATGCCCAGCGCCTTGCCCGTGTTCCCCTGCCACAGCTGCACGGAGCTGTCCGCCGAGCCCGAGGCGAGGATCCCGCCCGCGCTCCAGGCCAGGCTCCTGACGCCCGCGTCGTGGCCCTCCAGCACGGCCAGCGGCGCGCCCGTGCTCCCGCCCACGTTGCCTTGCCAGAGCCGCACCGTCCTGTCGTCCGAGCCCGAGGCGAGGATCCCGCTCGCGCTCCAGGCCACGCTCCTGACCCGGTTCCTGTGGCCCTTCAGCACGTGGAGCTCCGTCGCGTCGCGCACGCTCCACAGCCGCACCGTCGCGTCGTCCGAGCCCGAGGCGAGCAGTTGGCCGTCCGGGCCGAAGGCCACGCTCCTCACCGCGTCCGCGTGGCCTCGCAGCAGGCATGGCTCGTCGTCTGTATCCAGCGGAAACACCGCCACCATCCCGTGGCTCAGCCCGGCGGCGATCGCGCGCCCGTCAGGGCAAAAGGCCACGCTGAGGATCGCGCCGCCCTGGCTGGGCAGCACGCGGGCCACCTCGCCGGCGGTCGGCCGCCACAGGCGCAGCGTCCTGTCGTCCGAGCCCGAGGCCAGCGTCTGCCCGTCGGGGCTCCACGCCAGGCTGTTGATCTCCCGGGTATGGCCGCGCAAGACGCGCAGGGCCGCGCCCGTGCCCGCGTCCCAGAGCCACACGGTGCCGTCGGTGTGGCCGGAGGCGAGCAGGTCGCCGTCAGGGCTGAACGCCACGGCGAGCACGCCAGCGCTGAGCATCCACATGGGCGCCGCCCCCTCGACCGTCCGCGCCGCGCCCCCCGCCTCGCGCTCCGCCAGCGGGGGCAGCTTCGCCCCGAGGAGCTTCGCGCCGAGCAGCCGCGCCCCGGTCAGCGTCGCGCCCGTCAGGTCCGCGTCCGTGAGCCGCGCCCACGAGAGGTCCGCGCCGGTCAGGTCGGCCCCGGCGAGCACCGCGCCGCGCAGGTCCGCGCGCCGCAGCGTCGCCCCGGCGAGCCGCGCGCCCCGCAGGTCGGCCCGCACCAGCGTCGCGCCCGAGAGGTTCGCCCGCTGGAAGTTGACCTCGTGCAGGTCCTGCTCGGAGAAGTCCTGCCCGCGCAGATCCTCGTCCTCGAAGTCCCACACCGCGTCGACCTGGAAGTCGTCGTCCTGCGGCGTCTCCGACCGCAGCCGCCGCTCCACGTGCAGCCGCTGCTCCACCCGCAGCGCGTTCTTGCCGGAGACCTCGTGCCCGGGCGCCCTCAGCTTCCCCGAGGCCCACCGCGCGGCCGCCTCGGGCCCGGCCCGCGCGATGAAGAAATCGGCCATCAGGTCGCTCATCTCGCGCTGCCCGAGCACCGGCGCGTCGCCGGACGCCTTCACCTCCACGGCCGCCGCGTCCGCGACGAGCCACTCCATCACCGACTGGTGCAGGAACGAGAAGCTGCCCGCCTCGTCCCGGACCAGCAGCGACCGCGACCCGAGCTGGTGCCGGACCTGCCCCTCCTCCGCCGGCTTCCGCTTCGGGTCGAGCGCCTGCGCCGCCGCGATGAGCTCGCGCGGGATCTCCTCGATGCCCACGCCCCGCTCCACCTTCGGCCAGAGCATCAGCGCCAGATCGGTGACCGCCTTCCAGAGCTGCGACTCGCCCAGCGCCGGATCCTCCGCGGTGTCCGTCGCCAGCTTCACCTCGCCGAGGAGCCAGCGCCGCAGGAGGAGCTCGTACAGCGCCGCCGACGTGATCCGGCCCGCCCGCGCCCTCGCTTTCTTGAGCTCGTCCCCGTCGATCTCCGCGATGAAGCTCAGCATCCGCGGGTTCGCCGAGAGCCCCAGGAGATCCTCCACGTGCCGCAGCAGCTCGAAGCGCGCCCTGGCCTCGTCCTCCTTGCCGAGCAGCTTCACGAGGAAGCGCTGGATCTGGTGCTCCCCGAACGGGTCCAGCTTGAACAGCCGCGCGTGCCCCGTCTGCTCGGCGCGGGTCGTCAGCTCCTTGTTGGCCTCGCGGTCGGTCAGGAAGTGCCCGGTCCGGCTGGTGACCACCACCTTGGCCCGCTCCGACGCGGCCTCCAGCACCGTGCCGAAGTGCTCCAGCACCCGGTCGTAGCTCACCCGGAACGCGAGCTCGTCGAAGCCGTCGAACAGGAGGATCACGCGCCCCTCGGCGAGCAGGTACCGGAAGCCGTCGAGGTCGATCTTCCCGAGCCCCGCCGCGGCGAAGTGCTGCGCCAGGAGCTCGTTGAGCGACCGCCGCTTCTCGAGCGCGCGCATCTCCACCAGCACCGGCGTGCGCCCCCCGGCGGCGGTCAGCCGGCGGCAGAGCTCCCGCATCAGGAACGTCTTGCCCGTCCCGAAGTCGCCGAGCACGAGCAGGAGCCGGCCGTGCTCGGAGTCGAGCGCGGAAAGGATCTGCTGCAGCACGTCCTCCGTGGCCTCCCAGGGCGCGCGGCCGAGCCGGTGCTTCGCGTGCTGCTCCACGTAGAGCGCCGACGGGTAGCGCTCGTCCGCGTCGACGCGGGCGAGCTGCCGCTCGGCGTACCGCGACAGGTCGAGCAGGCGCTGGTACTCGCCGAGGCTCGTGAGCTCGATCCCGCGCGCCCGCGCCGCGTGGGCGAGCGCCTCCGGGGCGCGCTCGCCCACGTGGACCAGCCGGCCCTGCACCCACGGGTTCTCCGCGCGGTAGGCCTGGAGGACGCAGCCGAAGATCTCGAGCGCCTTGTCGTCGAGCGGCTTGTCCGCGATGCCGAGCGGGAAGCACCACGGGCTCCCTTCCTTGGGGCGCGAGACCTCCAGCAGGCCCGCGAGCGGCGGCGGCGGCTGCAGCTCGACGACGCTCGCCCCCTCCTCGCGCAGCCGGCAGACCCGCTCCACCCGCCCGACGAGCTCGCCCCGCGGCCGCTCGCGCCGGTCGACGGGCGACGAGCCGCGGTGCATCGAGCTCGCCTCGTCTTCCTCGCGCACCTTCACCGGCTGCGGCCGCGGCCGGAGCTGCCGCCGCAGGAACGCCAGCAGGAGCTCGGCCGAGGCGCGACACGCAAACTCGCGAAAACTATCGTCTTTTTCGTGATCGGCGTGGTCCGACACAGCCTTGGCGATGATCGAGCGCAGCCCCTCGCGCTCGGCCACGAGGCCGAGCGCCGCGGCCTCCATCTCCACCCCGAGCGTCCTTCGCACCGCGCGCCGCAGGCGGTCGAAGAGCCCGGGGTGCTCCTGCACCGCGTGACCCGTCGCGATCGGGCCGACGTGCACGCGGAACGGCTCGACCGGCGGCGCCTCGTCCGGGTGGACGTTGCGGTCGCGCACCACCCAGGCGCGCCCGGCGTCGGTCAGCGTGTAGGCGCCGCGCGCCTCGTCGAGCCGGATGAGGCCGCTCGGGTTCAGGTCGCCCTGCTCGAGCTCCTGCACGATGTCGCTCCACCGCGGGCAGCGGGCCTGGCGCTCCGGGTGATCGAGCGGCGCGGGGCCGCCCCGCCGCTCGTGCGCGTCGAGCGCGCGCAGCAGCCAGCGCCGCTGCGCGGCCTTCGGGACAGGGCGGTCGCGCTGCAGCGGCGCCGCCCCCAGGGCGAACTCGCGCGCGAAGAACGCCGCGTCGTGCCGCCACGTGGCCTCGAGGTTGTAGGTGGTGATGTCGTGCCAGAAGCGCTCGCCGCCCGCGCCGGCGACGAGCTTGCCGTGGTCGTAGATGTACACGCGATCGGCCACGATCACGTCGCCCAGGGACACCTCCTTCCGGTCGCCGGCGCAGATCCCGCACATGGCCAGCGTCTCTGGCTTCAGATCGTCGAGGAGCTGCTGGATCCGCGCCGCCGCGGCGGTCCCCCCCATCTCGCCGATCCAGGCGGCAGCGACGATCAGCGTCTCCTCGCGCTCGTTCGGGATCCTGGTCACGTGGTAGCGGAACCCGGGCCGGTCGCGCCGCTCCTCCCAGCCGGCGCGCGCCCCTGCGCCCTGACCCGCGAGCCCGCTGCTCTGCCCCCGCTCGTCGCGCGCCGCGGCCCCCGCCGCCAGCACCGCCTCCAGCTCGTCCTGGAGCGCCGTCACGATCAGCACGTCGGGATGCACCGCGCTCGCGCGTGTCATCCGACCACAGATACGCGATTCTCCTGGTAACGGGTAGGGCGGCTCACCTGCGCGTGGAGGCCAGAGCCGAGCGTGAGTTGGATGGCGCGCGCCGCGAAGCGCGCAAGGCAGGCGAGCTGGACAGCGCCGCCTGACGAGGGGCTCGACGGGAGCGCCCCTCGCCAGGCGCCAGGCCATGGGATGTCGGCGATGCGCGCCGGGCAATCGCATCGAGGCGCCGGGAGGGGGTGAGATCGGGGTGAGCGACGCCGGTCGCTCGATCACCAGCTCTTGGTCACCAGCTCTTGGTCACCAGCTCTTGGTCACCAGCTCTTGGTCACCAGCTCTTGATGTCGCTCTTGCTCACGTGGCACGTGTCGGTGTTCCACTGGCTCGCGCCGCCGTGGAGCTTCTGCGACTCGCCCATGTGGTCGGTGACGGCCCGGTACTCCTGGCAGATCTTCGGCTTGTCGTCCTCCTCGTCGTATCCCCCCTTGACGTAGAGGTTGGTGATCGTGACCGTGTCCCCGTAGTTCTGGTTCGCGCCGGCGATCGTCGTCTTGACGCCATCCACCCTGACGTTGTCGAGGACCAGGTGGCGCGGGCCGCCGTTGGCGGTGCAGTCGCCGCAGGAGCGCCAGAGCTTCCCGAAGTCGGCGATGTACGAGTTCGTGACGATGGTCGTGGAGCCGCCCTTGGCGTTGTGCTGGAAGATCTTGTCGGCGGAGTGCAGGGCGATGGAGCTGTTGATCCGCATCGTCGCCCCGTCCACGCTGTTGGTGGCCGCGTCCTCGCAGACGTCCTCCCAGTAGACGTGATCGAGGGTGCAGTCCCCCTTGCACACGATGCCGTTGCCGCCGGGGAGGCCGCCCGCGATGATGAGGTTCTTCACCGTGACGCCGTCCTCGACCTCGAAGACCGTCTTCTGGCCCTCGCCGTCGTCGCAGTCCTCGGTGTTGTTCACGCCGATCTTCTGGTTGTGGAAGTCGTAGACGTCCTGCCCGCCGTTGGCGGCGTTCTTCAGCACCGTCGTCTCGGTCCTGATCTCGCCGTCGCCGTTGCTCGGGGTCGGGATCGCGGCCGGGATCTCGTTGCCGAGCGGCTCCTCGCCGCCCGTCCCGCCGGTGCCGCTGGTCGTGGTGCTCGCGGTCGTGCCGCCCTCGCCGCCGCCGCCCGTCGTGCTGCTGGTGGCGCCGCCGCCCGTGCCGCCGCTGGTGGCGCCGCCGCTCGTCGCGCTGCTGGCTGTGGTGCCGCCGCTGGTGGCGCCGCCGCTGGTGACGCCGCCGCTGCTCGCGCTGCCGCTGACAGTGCTGCTGCTCGCGCTGCCCCCCTGGCCGTCGTCGTCCGTCGCGTCGCCGCCTGAACAGCCGATCTGGACGACCCCGGCGGCGCCGATCACGAGCAACAAAGTGAAAGCTGACTTCATTCCGAACCTCATCTCGCTACCTCTTGTTCTGGATTCACGAGGGACGACCTGCGCCCCAGGCGCGCCTGGATGACGCCGGCAGGCGCCCCTCGACGCCTCGACTCGACCCCGTCGAGGGGGCAACCACGAACCCACGCCTCACGCCGTTCAGCTGGCGCATTGGTGCAAGGGACGAGCCAGGGCGCGCGGCAGGACGTCGCGCCGCCACGCGGACCTCGGCCGCGGTGGACGTGTCAACTCGAGGTCGACACCGGTTGACGGCCGCGTTGACGGCGGCGGCCGACGCGCGCGCGCCCGGCAACGCGAGCAGATGGCGCTCCGCCGCGCGGGAGCAGCCCGCCGCGCCTGGCGGGCCGGAGGCGCGCATCGGCCGGTTTTGTGCACGAGGGCTCCGCGCCATGAACAAGGATCAAACCATGAAATCTATCGTACCGATACCTCCTCTTGCCGCAGGGGTGCTGCTCGCGATCGCGGTGGCGACCGTCGCGTGCGGAGATGACGGCGGCGACGGAGGCAGCGGCGGCGCGGGCGGCAGCACCACCGGCAGCGGCACGAGCGTCGTGAGCGGCAGCGGCGGCGCCGCGAGCACCTCGAGCGGCGGCGGCGCCACGACGAGCGCGTCGAGCGGCGGCGGCGCCACGAGCGCATCCAGCAGCACGAGCGGCGCTGGCAGCAGCACGACGAGCGCGACGAGCGGCGCCGGCGGCTCGAGCTCGTGCCCGGGACCGCTGGAGTTCGACGACAACGACCCGTGTGCTTTCCCAGGGATGTGTCCCTCGGCGTGCGGCATCGAGGAGCTGGGCTCACGTATCTGCTCCTGCACCGGCGGCGTCGCCGACTGCGAGTCGTGCCTGCCCCCGGACGCCGCGCAGTACCCCATCAACCCGACCGCCGTGGACTGCAGCACCATCGGCGGAGACGGCAGCGCGGGGTCGATCCGGAACACGGCCTGCTCCGAGGCGGAGGAGGGCACCTCGTGCATCGGGAACGAGACGGGCAGCAGCCGCGGCTGTGTCTGCTGGAACCTCGGCGGGGGGTTTCAGTGGGAGTGCGGCTCGGTCAACAAGTGGTTCTCCAACTAGCCACAGGCTGGCCCGGGTGAGGCTGCGAGCGGCGCTCCGCGATGCGGAGCGCCGGGGGGGGGGCCGCGCTGACGGCGGCGAACCCAGCGATGAAGCTCTCGATGTGAACGCGTGAGCCGGCGGACCCGCGCGCCGGCGGACCGCGAGCCGGCAGAGCGCAGCGCCCGGCCGGCCGGCTCCGGCAGCTCAGTAGATCGGGTCGTCCTTGCAGCCGAAGATCACCTTGACGGAGCCGGCCCCGCTGTTCGCCACCTGATCGCACGCGGCGCCGGACAGCTTGATGGTCATCATGTCAGGCCCCGTGTAATCCCAGCCGTCCGCGCCCGTCGTGTCGTGCATCACCGCCTGGTCCCCGATGAAAACGCCGACATGGTCCGGGTTCGGCGGCGGCGCGCTCAGCGGGAACAGGCAGGTCGAGACCTCTCCCGTGATCGTCTGCAGCGACGTCACGAGCTGGTCCTTCGTGGACGCGAGGTAGAACTTGGGCGCGAGCGGATCCGGGTCCTGGCGCGGCTCGAGCCCCGCGACGGCGAGGCCGTTGAGCGCCTCGACCTTGCTCTCCGACGATGCGATCCCGACCACGAAGGTGTGGAAGCCGGCGGCGGCCGCGTTCGCCACCGCCTGCACAGCGAACTCGTCCGAGGCGCTCTTGGGGCACGACGGGTCTCCGTCCGTCGCCAGCAGGATATACTTGGGATCGTCGTTCTGCAGCGTCTTCAGGTACTCGACCCCCTTGTTGATGGCATCTCCGGTCGGCGTGCCGTCGCCCTCTGCCTCCGTGTCGGAGATCGCCTGATTCACCGTGGATGCGTTGTTCATCGCGATCGGGATCAGGATGTCGCTCGGGAAGCTCTCCTCGCTGCAGGTGCCCGCCCTGTGTCCCTGAGGGAACACCTTGAGTCCCCAGGAGGCCGCCTCGTTCGTCGACGTGATCACCTCCTGCAGCGCGGGCACGACGATGTCCCACTTCGACGGCGTACCGTCGTCTCCGTTCGGATCGTCCAGCATCGACGCGGAGCGATCGAGGACCAGGAGGATGCTGGCCGGCTTGCGCTCGACGTTGAAGTTCTGCCGCCCGCAGTCCGCGCCTTCGCCGGGCTCGGCGCCCGGGTCGAGGTCTCCGGGCGCGCCGTCCGCCCCTCCCGCGCCGCCGAAATCGTCGATCCCGGGCCCGGCGCCGGTGCCGGGCGCGCCGCTGCCGCTGCCATTGCCGCTGCCGCTCTCGCCGTCGCTGGCGGTGCTCGCCGCACAGCCCGACAACGCTGCCAACACCACGACGGAACAAACCAAGGATGCTCTCCGCATGCTGCCTCCTGTAAGCGGACTCCGGGTGACACCCTCACGAACGCTCTGCCGGCGCCTGTTCCCCCGGGCAGCAGTCCGTCGGCATGTCCGCGCGTGTCCTCGCGTGTCCTGCGTCATCGAGGATTCTGCTGAATCCTCACGATGCGAGCGGCGGGCCCATGGCGCCCGTGCGCTGTTCGCCGGAACCTCGCAGCAAGGAGCGTGCCCGGTTGCGCGACGTGGGCGGAGGTCGCCCTCGTCGCGCGACGGACGTTGTATTGGGGTGCGTACAGGCCGCGGAGGTCTCTTGTCGTGGAGCCGGGCGCGGCGCCGGCGTCCGAGGCTGTCCACCGCGGGTTGACACGGTGGACGCTCGCCGGCCGCCCGCGCGATGGAGGTGCTTTACGTGAGCTCGCTGAGCGCGCCCGTGGTGAGCTTCGGGTCGGGCTGGGAGCCGAACGACTCGATCTCGACGCCGAACGCCTGGGCGATCGACACGAGGATGCGGCTGTTGGTCGTGGGCGTGAACGTCGCCTCGCCCTCGCTGCAGTACGGCGCTTCCGGCGGGCAATCCGCGCGGAGCTTGATGCGGCGCCCCATCCTGAACTTCCCGTTCGCTCCGCCCGCCAGCAAGGTCGGCACGTTGCGCGTGCTGTGCAGCGAGGGGTTGCCCATGTCGCTCGACGCGTAGATCAGCGTGCTGTCGAGGACGCCGAGCTCGTCGAGGCGCTGCATGAGGCGCGCGATCTTCGAGTAGCTATAGCGGTTGAACTTCGCGAGCGGGACCCAGGTCTCCGGCTTGCCGTCGCCGGGCCAGCCGCCCTTGCCGACCGGCGATGCGTCGTACGTGTGCGCGACCGAGCCGTGGTTGTCCGCCGGCAACCCGAGCGGGTTCCCCTCGTAGGCCAGGTCGTTCATGAACAGCGTGCCGAAGCGCGTGACGCCGCAGGCGAGGGCCTGCGCCAGGAGGTCGACGTGGGCGTCGGTGATCGCGTCGAAGTAGGGCTCGCCGCCGTTGTACTGCTTCAAGTGGGGGAACTTCGACGCGTCCGGCTTCGGGGGAATGACGCACGCCTGCCCGCCCGCGGCGGGGCCGGCGATCTGCTTCTCCAGCTCGCGGAGCGACGTGAGGTGCTGGTCGAGCTTCTGCTGCTCGGGCGGCGCGAGGCGGGGGCGCAGGCGGTTGATGTCGCCGCGCACGAAGTCGATGACGCTCTGCCCGAGCTCGCGCTGGCGGGCAGCGCGGGCCTGGGCCTCGGGGTCGTCGCCCACGACGAGGCCGGCGAACAGCAGGTCGAACGCCTCGGCAGGGTCGATGATCTTCGGGAGCGGCGCGCCGCCTGCGCCGAAGGAGAGCGTCTGCCCTGCCTCCGTCGCGTCGTTGCCCACCCCGAGCGCGACGCTCGTGATGCGCGTGTCGGCCCCGAGGCCCTTCTCCACGGCGAGGAACTGGTCGAGCGAGATGTTGAGCGGCTTCTTCCCGTCGATGCGGCTGCCGGTCAGGATGGTGCCGGCCGAGTCGTGGCCATTGGCGTTCGACAGGTGGTCGATCCCCTCGACGAGGAGGATCTTGTCCTTGAAGCTCCGGCCGTAGGTCGCCGGGTCGTCGAAGGGCTGGAGCGAGCAGTTCTCGTAGGCGATGTCGAAGCTCGTCTCCGTGTCGCCGGCGCGCATGGCCCAGTACTCGGCGGAGATGCCGTGGGGGTGATAGATCGTGACGAACTTGAGCGGCAGCTCCTCGCCGCCCGCCCTGGCGACGGAGTCCCCGAGCATGTTCACGAAAGGGAGCGTCGCGAGCCCCGCGCCCACGGCGCGGAGGAACGAGCGGCGTGTGGACGTGCGGTTCACTGGGGCCTCCGATGGCTGAAGAGACTGCTCTTGACGTAGCTGACGAGCGTTTCGACGATCTTGCCCTGCTCTGCCTCCGGGGCGGCTTCCCACGCCCTCACGAAGGAATCCTCGCTCTCCGCTGCGCTCTTGCCGCTGCGGCCCGCCGAGGCGCGGAACACCTGGCGAGCGAAGCACGAGCGCACCATCTTGCTCGTGGAGAGGGCCTGCGCGAGGGCGTTGCTGTCGGCGTACGCGCCGTCGATGTCGGCGCCCATCGCCACGGTGACGGCGCTGTCGACCGGGTGCCCGTTATCGACCAGGTGCCCGTCAACCTTGTCGCGGAGCTTGCCCATGCCGTCGAATTGCTCGAAGGAGAACCCGAACGGGTCGATGGAGTTGTGACACGACCTGCACTCCGCGTCGGTGGAGTGGATCGAGAAGCGCTCGCGCGTCGTCTTGCTCGGATCGGGCACCGGCGGGACGACGTTGATGTTCAGCTCGGTCGGTGAGGGGATGTCGACGCACGTGACGCGGCGGAGGACGGTCACCCCGCGCAGCACCGGCGCTGTCTCGGTGGCGTGCGCGTGCACCGCGAGGAAGGCGCCCTGGTTGAGGATCCCTCGCCGGTTCGAGAGCGAGACGCGCCCCACGCCCGGCGCTCCGTAGAAGCCCTTGAGCGGCTCGTCGAGGACGCTCCAGTCGGCGCCGAGCAGCTCGCCGACCGTGCCGGTGGCGTTCGACAGGACCTCGTTGACGAACGCCTCCGTCTCGAGCTCCATCGACGGCCTGACGCTGGCGAACTCGCCATAGACGTTCGAGTCCTTCGCCGTCATCGCGATGCGGTCGATGCCGAGCCACTCGCGGACGACCCGCACGATGCGGTCGCGGGCGGCCGATGTCTGGAGCAGCCGCCGCACCTCGGTCTCCCGACCCTCGGGCGTCGACAGGGCGCCCGTGGTGGCCGCCGCGAGCAGCGCGTCATCGGGCGGGCCGGCGGTGATGAGGTACGAGAGGGAGCTCGCGAGCTCGTGCGGCGTGAGCGCCAGCGTGGCTCCGGTGGAGCCGTCGCCGATCTCGGTCAGGTAGAGGAAGCCGGCCGACTGGAGGACCGCGCGCGCGATGAGCTCGATGCCGTCCGCGTAGGTCGCGCCCTTGGCGCCGACCCGGTAGACGGTGAGCAGCGCGTCGATCTCCGGTGTGTCGAGCGGGCGGCGGTAGGCGCGTCCGCCGAACGACTTGATGAAATCCGTGGCGCAGCTCTCCGCCTGCGCGCCCTGATCCGCGCAGGGGGCGAACTCCGCGAGCTTGCCCTTCACCTCGGCGGCGAGCGCCTCCGCCGAGGCGGCGAGCTGCTTTGCCAGCACCGGGTCGACGCGCTGCGCATCGTTGACCGTATAGCCGTCCTGCCGTGAGTCCGGCGTGAAGCTGCCGCTCGGGTCGGCGGCGGTCCGCGTCAGCGCGCGCGCCGAGGCGGCGTACTCGGCGTTGGTCAGGCGGCGGATGCGCGCGGGCAGGAGGCTCACGCTCTCCGTGCCATCCGGCAACGTGACGCCGCCGTCCCCGTCGCCGCCCGGTTGTGAGGAGTCGCGGTCTCCGAGCTGCCCGGTGCAGCCGGCGATCGCCGTGGCCGTCAGGGCGAGCGTGACCCTGAATCTCAAGGTTAGGAGCAATCGAAGCATGATCCCTATCTAGAACGATGAGGGCATCGATTGCAATCGTTCGTGCCCTCGAAGCTCGAATTCGCCATGGTCGAGGAGGTCGGCGCTGCCGCGCCGACCTCGGGGATCCCGGCCTTTCACGAGCTGACGAGCGATCGTGCGGAATATGACAGTATGACAGAACGCGTCGTCTGGCGCTGGGTGTCGTCAACCCGAAGTTGACAGTCAACCCGAAGTTGACAGTCAACCCGAAGTTGACAGTCAACCCGAAGTTGACAGTCAACCCGAAGTTGACAGTCAACCCGAAGTTGACAGTCAACCCGAAGTTGACAGTCTGGGCGCCGTGTCACGACTGGCCGCCTCCGCCCCGCCGGATGGCAAGCGCCTGCTACTCGAGATCATCCGCGAAGCGCTCGAGCCAGGCCTCGATGTCCTCGGCGGGGACGACGAGCGGCCGCGAGGTCGGCTCTGCCGTGGGGTAACCGCCCACCTCCTCCTGGCTGTTCACGAACATGCCACCGCCGGACACGACGTCTGCGATGATGCGCAGATCGACCTCATCGCGATCTCTGGGGCGTGCGCCGGCGTGCGCGAGCACCGAGTCGACCACCGACGTCGCGGGGAGCGCGACGAGGCCGTCGGGCCACACCGGCTTCTCGGGGAGGACGACGATGTCCGGGGAGGCGATGGGCGCCGCCGCGCCGAGGGCGTCCACGGCGATGTTGTCCTCGAGATAGGCTGATCCCAGCGAGTTGGTGCCCACCATCGGGAGTCCCGGCTTCGTGTTCACGCCGTGCCGCATGTAGTTGCCGACGATGCTGACCCTGGGCGGCTCCGGCGTGATGCCCGAGCTCTCCCACTCCCTGAGGACGGGGCCGAGCCGCATCGCCCATTTCCCCGGATTGTAGACGACGTTGTTCACGATCGTCCCCGTCGCGAACCCCTTGTACCAGGGGTTTCGCTCGTCGTTGTGGGCGTAGAGGTTGCCGACGACGGTGACGTCGGTGCAGTAGTCGTGCACGAGGGTGCCCATGGAATGGGCGCCCTTCTCGTGGACGGACTCGACGAGCCCTTCGGCGATGATGTTGTTGCTGAGGGTGACGCGGCGCGAGGTCCCGTCGGGGCCGTCGAAGCGGGGGCCGGAGACCGACAGGTTCTCGTCGACGCCCCAGGCCACCGAGCAATGATCGACGACGATGTTGTACGCCGAGGCGCCGTCGGTCGTGACGTCGGGCTCGAACCCCGACGCGGGCGCGGCGCCGGCGTCGCCCATCCTGAAGCGGAGGTGCTGGATCCGCACGTCGTGCGTGCGGATCCTCATGCCGCCGCGGATGAGCGTGATGCCCGGCGAGGGCGCTGTCTGGCCGGCGATCGTGACGAACGGCTCGGTGATGTCGAGGCGGGCCTTGTTCAGGTCGATGACGCCGCCCACCTCGAACACGACGATGCGTGGCCCCGGCGTCGCCAGCGCCTCGCGCAGCGAGCCCGGTCCATCGGCCGCGAGGCTCGTCACCTTGAGGACCGCGGCCTCGCCTTCGACCGGCCCCGAGCCGCCGCCGCCTGCCGAGCCGGTGCTGGCGGAGCTGCCGCCTGCCGAGCCGGTGCTGGCGGAGCCGCCGCCGTCGCCGCCTGCCGAGCCCGTGGAGGCGGAGCCGCCGCCGCCGTCTGCCGAGCCGGTGCTGGCGGAGCCGCCGCCGCCCCCGGCCGAGCCGGTGGAGGCGGAGCCGCCGCCGTCGCCGCCCGCCGAGCCGGTGGAGGCGGAGCTGCCGCCGTCGCCGCCTGCCGAGCCGGCGGTGGCGGAGCCGCCGCCGTCGCCGCCCGCCGAGCCGGTGGAGGCGGAGCTACCGCCGTCGCCGCCTGCCGAGCTGCTCGTCGTGGCGCCGCTCGTCGCGGAGCCCGTTCCTTCATCGGAGCCGTTCGAGCATGCTGCGAAGATCATGAGCATCGCGAGGGCGACCGCGCCGGGCGCCCTGCGAGTGCGTGAAGGTCGATCGTGCACTGGTACCTCCGTCGTGGGTACAGCCCCTGCTTCGAGGGGTCTGCGTCTGCTGGGGAGCCTCAAGGGTCGATCTTGCCGACGCCCGCGCCGG
Organism: Sorangium sp. So ce321; assembly: GCF_051530195.1. NCBI lineage: Bacteria > Pseudomonadati > Myxococcota > Polyangiales > Polyangiaceae > Sorangium > Sorangium sp. So ce321. Next base: position 5,839,938 of record NZ_CP150329.1, read on the forward strand.
CCATCACGAGCGCCGGGACATCCATGCTCCTGTCCAGCGTGTAGTCGTAGTAAGTGCTCGGCTCGATCACCGGGCCGGCCACCTCGATCTCGTGATTGCACTCGACGAGCGTGTTGTCCCTGGCGATCATGCGACCAGGCTCGTTGTCCTCGAAGAACACCCGGCCAGGGTTGTTGACGCTGAAGAAGTAGTTGCCCTCGGCGACCACCCCGGCGTTCCAGGTCGCGGCGATTCCATAGCTGTTGTCGTTGTAATAGTTGTTGTAGACGTGAACGGGCTCGCCGAAGCGGACCCGCGGGTTCCGCTGGTCGGAGCGGTCGAAGAAGTTGTGATGGTAGGTGACCCGGAGCCGGCCGACGTCCTGGGAGGCGCCGAGCTCGTCGTGCCCGAGGAGGCAGGTCTTTGTGTGGTCGTAGAAATGGTTCCAGGACACGGTGATGAGGTCCGAGCCCCGCTTGATGTCGAGGGCGCCGTCGCCGCCGTTCGAGAGATCGCAGTGGTCGATCCAGATGTGGTGGGAGAACATCTGGATGTTGATGAGATCGTCCGAGGCCCCGGTGATCTTGAGGTTGCGGATGATGATGTTGTGAACGGCGTCCGGCGGGGGCGAGGTGATGGCGTCGTCGACGGGCAAGCCGATCTTGAGGCCGCCCCCGGTGAGCGTCGCGTCCGCGCCGAGGCCCACGATCGTCTTGTGCGACGTCACGTCGTGCATGCCGTCGGTGGTGCCGGTGGGCAGCGCGATCGTCCCCGCGACCTGGATGACGTGGGGCCCGGGGCGCGCGATGTAATCGAGCAGCTCCTCCGTCGTGGAGACCGTGACGACAGGGCCGCCGGCGCCGCCGGTGGTGGTCCTGATCCCGTAGCCCTCGACGGACGCGAACCCGTCCGGCCCGCCGGCGATCACCGGAGGCCCGCCGCCGGCCCCGCCCTGGCCGCCCGCGGCGGCGCTGCCGCCCTGGTCGCCGGCAGCTGCGCTGCCACCCTGGCCGCCGGCTCCCGTGACGGCCCCGCTACCAGCGCCGGCGCTGGCCTGGCTGCCGGCGCCCGTGCCCGCGTGGCTGCCCGCGCCCGCGCCGCTCTGGTTGCCCACGCCTGCGCCGCTGCTCGCGCCCGGAGCACCGCCGCCGCCGCCCTGTCCGGCCGCCTCGTCGGTCGGCCCGGGCGAGCTCGCTGCCCCGGAGCAACCGGCGAGGAGTGCGCAACTGAGAAGGACGAACGAGAGAGCAGCGGCTTTCATTGCAATCCTATCCTTTCGAATGGAGACACTCGCTCGGGCGCGCCAGGCGCCGAGATCACGCGGGACGACAACGGCGCACCGCGCGGCCACGGTCGCTGCGCTCGATGCACCCGCGCCCCGGCGTGGCGCCCTGCGCGTCGCGCAGTCCGGGCCGCGCGGCGGTGACGGCCGAGCGGGGCCCGAGCCGCGCCTCCTTCACGAGGCGGCGAGACAAGCAACGACAATGCCGCTTGCCTGACCCCGCGTACCGGCGGCCGATTCCGGCCTTCAGCGAGCCGCGCTGCGCTCGTGGCGTGGAGGTCCTCGTCGCGGCGCGTCGTGGCGCCGCAACGTCAACCACGGGTTGACGTGATTGACGTTCTCCACGCACCACGGTGTCAACCGCGCGTTGACCCGCAGCTCCCGGGGGGAGCTCCGCTGGCGCCGTCGTTGATGGGGTCCCTCACGCCAGCGCCGGCGCGCCACCAGGCCAGAGCGAGGTCACCGCGCCCGCTTCCGCACGAGGTCCCCGGAAACGCCGGGCGGCCGCGCCAGCAGCGCGTCGAGCGGCACAGCCGTTGCGTAGATGTTGCATCGAAGTTGCGAGTCGCGCCGGCCAGGCGAAGGCGAGCCGCGGAGGCCCGAACGTGGCGCCGTGGGTGAGCGCCATGCATCGAGCTCCGACGTCCGCGGCCTCGACGACGGACAGAGCGATGAAACCAGCAGTCCAGTCGAGGCAGAGGTGAAGCTGAAGAATGAGCTCAAGCAGCAACTCGGTTCGGATCCTCGTGTTCCCGCTCGCGATCCTGGCGATCGGCCTGCCGGCGTGTGGAGGCGCCGAGACCAACCCTCCATCCGCGGACGGAGCCGCGGGCTCCGGGGGCTCGGCCCCGATCGGCGCCGGGGCGACGGCAGGCTCCGGGGCGACGGCAGGCTCCGGGGCGACGGCAGGCTCCGGCTCCGGCGCGACGGGCGGCGGTGGCGAGCCCGGCGGCAGCAGCGCCACGAGCGGGGCAGGGGGCGCACCCGGCGCGTCGACGGCCGGGGCGGGCGGCGATCCCTCGACGGATCCGCCGCCACCCGCGCCGGAGGACGGTCCCATCGGGTTCGCGTCGCTCAACGGCGGAACGACCGGCGGCGAAGGGGGAATGGTCGTGACGGTCTCGGACGCGGCGTCGCTCACGGAGGCCATGGTGGGCACCGAGCCGCTCATCATCCAGATCTCCGGGACCATCGAGCTGTCCGGCATGAACGACGTCGGCTCGAACAAGACCATCGTCGGCCTCGGCTCGGACGCGAAGATCGTGGGCGGCGGGCTGTACCTCTACAGGGAGAAGAACGTCATCATCCGGAACATCACGTTCCAGGACGCGAACGAGGACGCCATCGGCATCACCACCGAGACGACGAACGTCTGGATCGATCACTGTACGTTCATGAACGGGGCGGACGGCCTCGTCGATATCGTCCGGGAGTCGTCGTACGTGACCCTGTCGTGGAACGTCTTCAGGAACCATCACAAGACGATCCTGATCGGGCACTCCGACGCGGCCTCGTCGGACGCCGGGTTCCTCAAGGTCACCCTCCACCACAACTGGTTCGACGCGACCCAGACGCGCCACCCGAGCGTCCGCTTCGGCCAGGTGCACGTGTTCAACAACTACTATCTCGACAACCTCTCGTACGGCGTCGCGTCGCGCATGGAGGCCGACGTCGTCGTGGAGGGCAACTATTTCCTGAACACGTGGTTCCCTTGCCGGGCGGGGTACGCCGACTCCGAGCCGGGAGACATCGTCGAGCGCGGCAACATCATCGAGACGACGATGCCGCCTCCCCCGTCGGAGGACCCGAACGATCCCCCGCCTCCCGCGACGCCGGTCTGCGAGACGCGCGGCACCGCGTTCGACCCGGCCGCAGCGTACTCCTACACCGCCGACCCGGCGGAGAACGTCCCGGCGCTGGTCATGGGCCACGCCGGGGCTGGGCGGCTCTGATGGCGCCGCGACCGGCCCGGCGCGCGGCAGAGCGGCTGGCGCGCGGGCGGCGCATCCGCTGACGAGGCCGGCCGCGCTCGCTGCGAGCGCGGCGCGGTCTCCGGAAGATCACGAGAAGAGGAGGACCCTTGAAGAAGAGGACATGGTGCTTGGCGGGGCTCGCGCTCGGGTGCGCCGCGCTCGCGATGGGCTGCGGCGACGGGGCAGGGGACGCGACGTCGAGCGGAGGAGGAGGCGGCGGCGCGTCCGCGCCGGGTCAGGGCGGCGGGCCTGCTGCCGGGTCGACCGGGGCAGCTTCCACGGTCACGAGCGGCGTCCAGAGCTCTTCTGCATCCAGCGCATCCAGCGCATCCAGCGCGTCCGGCGGGGGCGCGAGCGCCACGTCGTCGAGCGCCGGCGCCGGGGGCTCCCCGTCGTCGGGCGCCGGCGGCGGCGCCGCCGTCCCGGGGCTGGTCGGGTTCGCGGCCTACGACGCCGACGGCCTGGCCACGACCACGGGCGGCGCCGGCGGCGAGGTCGTCACCGTAACGAGCTACGCCGAGCTCGTCGCCGCCGTGAGCGACGACGCGCCGAGGGTCGTCCGGATCGCGGGCACGATCGCGGGCGGCGGCGCCCCGATGCTGCGCGTGCGCTCCAACAAGACCCTGATCGGCGTGGGCGCCGACGCGACGATCGACGGCTTCGGCTTCGACGTGAGCGGCTGGACCGAGGAGCTTTCGGCCAGCACGGGCGGGACCTGCACGGCGTCCACGCCGGAGGGCTACACGCCGGTGTCGAACGTCATCATCCGGAACCTCACGTTCGTCAACTCGCAGGACGACTCGATCAATGTGCCGTGCTTCTCTCACCACGTGTGGGTCGATCACAACACCTTCGAGCGCAGCCACGATGGCTCGGTCGACGTGAAGCGCGGCTCGGATTGGGTCACCGTCTCGTGGAACCACTTCCACATGACGGACAAGACCATGCTGCTCGGCCACGACGACGGGAACGGCGCTCAGGACACGGGCCGATTGCACGCGACCTATCACCACAACTGGTTCGATCACAGCAACCAGCGCCATCCCCGGGTCCGCTTCGGGCACGCCCACGTGTTCAACAACTACGCCGTCGGGCTCGGCGATTACATGGTCGGCAAGGGCGTGGGCTGCTCAATCCACGCCGACGGCAACTACCTCCAGGACGCCGAGGAAGCCACCGACGACTACGGCGGCACCGACATCACGTGGACCGACACCAACATCCTGGTCAACACGGATCCCGCGATCGCGAACGGGCAGGGGTTCGATCCGGCGGAGTTCTACGCGTGGACGCCGGATCCCGCCGAGGCGCTCCCCACGCTCGTCCCGGCCGGCGCGGGCGCCGGCGTGCTGACCGGCGACGAGCACTGACCAGGCGGTCGCGGCGCTCCCCGCCGGACCGCTGCCCGCGCAGCAGACCGGCGCGCGGCGCCTCGGTGGCTGATCGCGCCGGCCTCGGCCCGGCGCGGGATGGCCCTTGACCTCAGCGCTGCCTCATCGTTGGTGCTAGGGTCCTGGCATGGTCCAACCCGCCTCCGGGACGCCGAGGCCGCCTGGCCCCCCGCTGGTCGCGCCGACGGAAGAAGAGTGGCGCGCCATGTCCCTGGCAGAGCGCGAGAGCTTGCTGGTGCGGATCCTGGACGCCCTGTCGGACCCGCGCAGCGCGATGGCCGAAGGGCGTCCGCACCAGAAAGCCAAGGGGCGGGCGATCGACATGCTGACCCTGCACTTCGGCTCCACGGGTCGCGTCATCTACCTGGCAGAGGAGCTGGCGGTCCTCTACCCGGGCGAAGACGTCTTCGTCCCGGATATCCTCGCGGTGCTGGACGTACCGCAGCCCGAGGACGATCCGCGGATGGCGTGGGTGGTGGCCGACGAGGGCAAAGGCTTGAGCCTCGTCCTGGAGGTGCTCCACCAGGGCGATCGGAACAAGGATCTCGTCGCCAACGTCGAGCGGTACGCGCGGCTGCGCATCCCGGAGTATTTCGTCTACGACCGGCTCCGGCAGCAGGTCCACGGCTACCGTCTGCCGAGCCCGGATGCCGAGCGCTACCAGCGCATCGTGCCGCAGATGGGGCGTTACTCGTCGGCGGTGCTGGGCCTCGACCTGGCGGTCAGCGGAGGAAAGCTCCAGTTCTTCTACGGCATGGCCGAGCTGTTCGGCTCCGCCGACCTGATCGACCGGCTTCAGGGAATGATGAACGACCTGGAGACGAGGGCCGAGCAGGCCCAGGCTCAGGCCGAGCAGGCCCAGGCTCAGGCCGAGCAGGCCCAGGCTCAGGCCGAGCAGGCCCAGGCTCAGGCCGAGCAGGCCATGAAAGGCCTGAGAGAGGCCCTCCTGGCCGCGCTGGAGATGCGCCAGCTGCCGCTCCCGCAGGAAGCGCGCGCCCGCGTGCTCGCCTGCCAGGAGCCGGCGACGCTTCAGCGCTGGCTGCTGCGCGCGATGAGCGCCAGCTCGCTCGACGAGGTCTTCGCGGCGTAGCGACGCCCGCCGTCCCTCGTGCCCGCCGGCCTGGCGTGGCTTGTCGGGGCGTGGCCCCTGGCGCGGGGTCGCTGCGGCGGGCTCGCCGTGCTCGGATCAGCCTCGCCAGCCGGGCGGGGGCTTGGCGAAGCCGGTCTCGGCGGGGAACGGGCTGGCCGTCTCGCGCTGGGAGAGCCCGTCCACGTCGATCCCGAGCGCCCGCAGCCCCTCGCGCTGCTCGTAGCGGACCACCAGCACGGCCGCGGGCTTCGGCGTCGCCCGGTCGAACTGCGTCGAGGTGATCCGCGACTCGCGCCGCTCGCCGAACGTCGTGCCGAGCCCCTTCGGCGCCGCCGGCGCCGGCGCGGCGCCCGGCGCCCGGGGGACAGCGGGCGCCGGCGGGGGAGCCCCGGCCGGCGGACCGAACCCCTGCGGCGCCGGCGCCGGCGGCCCGCCGAACGACGACGCGAACGGCGGAGGCGGCGGGGGCGGCGGGGGCGCCAGCTCCTCGAACACCGCCACGCCGATGACGCCCACGTTGCGCGGCTTGCCGATCTGCGCCGCATACGACTGCTCGATGCTCCCGAACCGGAACGTCGCGACCTCGGTGTGGCTGATGCGGAATCCGCTGAACTCGAACGATTCGTGAGGCCTGATCACGAGCCCGCGCAGGTCGAACGACGCGTCCTTGCCGCTCTGCACGTCGAGGCCGTCGACCGACGGCACCACCTCCACGCGCCCGCCGGTCAGGTTCCGCACGCGCAGCGCGTAGCGCTGGCCCGACCGCCCCTCGACATACGTCGTGTCCCGCTGGACGTACTCCCGCGCTGGCGTGAGCGCCCCGTTCTCCTCGACGAGCAGCTCCACCTCGACGATCCCCTTCAGGTCCCGCATGCGAGTTCCCCTCTTCTGAGTGCCGCAGCGCCGCGTGCCGCCGGCCTCCCGCCACGCGACGGCGAGCGTCCGGAGACTACGTGAACCTGCGCGGCGCACCTGTGTCAAGGCGACAACAAGAATCGCCCCGACGCCTGGAAGCCCGCTCAGCCAGCGGCCGACGCCGCCTCCCGCGCGAGCATGCTGATGGCCGCGATGCCGCGCTCGGAGTCCTCCTCGTTCAGGAACATCCGCAGCGTCTCGCGGATCGCGGGCAGCGCGCGGTGGAGGTCCTCGGGCGACATCGACCGCGGCTCGATGCCGGCGCGCCGGCACGCCCGGACGATCGTGCTCGGCCCGATCACGCTCGAGAGCCCGCTCACGGCGACCACCCGCTCGAACAGCGAGCCGCTCGCCGGGACCACGCTGAGCGAGCCCGTGCGCGAGCTCGATGGCGCCTGGTCCGGGCTGCTCCCCGCGCGCCGCGGGGGCGCGCCGCCGCCAGCCGCGCTGGCCGCGCCGAGCGCGGGCTTCTGCCGGAACAGACCGCGCAGCCGCGACTTCAGCATGGTCAGCTCGGGCGCCTTCAGCACGAAGTCCTCCACGCCGATGCGCGCGCCCTCTTCCCGGGTCTCGGCGTCGTCGTGCCCGGTCAGGATGACGACGGGGATATGGCACAGCGAGCCCGACTGCTTGATCCGCCGCGCGGCCTCCAGGCCGCCCATCCCCGGCATCAAGAGGTCCATGATCACGCAGTCGACCCCCTCGATGGCGAGCAGGCTCAGCGCCTCCTCACCCGACTGCGCCGGGATGACGTCGCACCCGTCCTGCCTCAGGACCTGCGCGAGCGAGGCACGGTACGTGGGGCTGTCGTCCACGACGAGGATCTTCTTGCCGATGAGGGCCGGCCCGGTGCCCTCGGCCGCGCGGCGCGCGCTGCTGCGCTGGTTCACGAGCTCCGTCGCCCGGAGCGCGAGGTAGCCCCCGTCGTACGGCTTCCCGACGTACTCGTCGGCACCCATGCTCAGGCCCTGGATCCGGTGCTTCACCTCGACCTCGGTGGACAGGAGGATGACCGGGAGCTGCACGAGATCGGCCGAGGAGCGGATCTCCCGGAGGATGTCGAGCCCGTCGCCATCCGGCAGGAGCACGTCGAGGATCACGAGCGAGAAGGTCCTCGACTTCAGGACCTTCTGCGCGAGCGCCTTGGTCTCGCACGCCGTCACCACGAACCCGGCGCCGGGGCCGCTGAGCAGGCTGCGCAGGTCCATGCGCACCGTGAGGCTGTCGTCGACGATGAGGACTTGCGGCTTCATGGCGATTCTCTCCTGCTCCTGGACAGCGCGAGCAACGTAGGGCCGATGGCGCCCACCGGTAAGATGTGGTGCGCCGCGCCCCGCGCGATGGCCTCCCTCGGCATCCCGAAGACGACGGAGGACGACTCGTCCTGCGCGAGCGTCATGGCGCCCGCGCGCTTCATGGCGAGCATCCCCTCGGCGCCGTCGCGGCCCATGCCGGTCAGCAGGCACCCGATGGCGCGCTCGCTGAGCTCTCCGGCCACCGACTCGAAGAGCACGTCGACCGAAGGGCGGCAGGAGTGCCGCTCCGGATCGGCGGTCAGCCGGAGCCGCCCCTGGCGGACGACGAGGTGCCGGTCGGGCATCGCCAGCCGCACGCCAGGGCGCGCGAGCGGCTCCCCGTCGGCCGCGATCGAGACAGGGAGCGAGAGCTGCCCGCCCAGCCACTCCGCGAAAGCGGGCGCGAACGGCGCGCCGATGTGCAGGACGAGCAGGATGGGCACGGCGAACGACGCCGGCAGCGGCCTCAGCGCGTCGGCGATCGCCGACGGCCCCCCGGTCGAGGCGCCGATCGCGATCGCCCGACAAAGGCCCTCGCCGGCGGGCCCCGCGTGCGCGCCGTCCGCGGGGCCCGGCAGGGCCGCGGGCCGGAGCTTCCGGCGCAGGTGCGTGATCACCTTGATGCGGGCGACGCGCTTCACCGCGGTCACGAGCCGAAGATCCCAGGCGCCGCCCGCGTCGGCGCCCGAGGCGCCGACCGACGGCTTGTCGAGCACGTCCACGGCGCCCGCCGACAGCGCGTCGAACGTGCCGAGCGCCCCGCCGCGCTCGAGCGAGGCCGAGACGATGAGGATCGGCGTGGGGCAGTAGGCCATCACGTGCTCGGTCACCGCGAGCCCGCTGCCCTTCGGCATCATCATGTCGAGCGTGATCACGTCCGGCCGCAGCTGCGCGCACAGGGCGATCGCGGCCTCCCCGTCGGCGGCCTCGCCGACGACCTCGAGCTCGTGGTCCGTCTCGAGCGCGGCCACGATGCGCCGGCGGACCGTCCGCGAGTCGTCGACGACCAGCACGCGGATCCTCCGCACGGGGAGGCGGGGCTCGGCCCTCGGCGGCTGGGTCATGAAGGCGCCCCCTGCGCTCGCCAGAGGAGCCCGGCCACCGTGTCGAGCAGCCGCCGCTGGTCGAACTCGCCCTTCACGATGTAGTCGTCCGCGCCCGCCTCCTCGGCGCGGCGGCGATCGGCCGCCGACGACAGCGACGTCACGATGACGAGCGGCGTCTCGCGCAGCGCCGGGTCGGCGCGCACGCGCGCGGCGAACTGGAAGCCGCTCATGCCCGGCATCTCCACGTCGACGAGGAACAGGCCGTAGCGCCGCTCGGCCGCCTTCCTCAGGCCCTCCTCGCCCGACGACGCGAGATCGACCTCGTAGCCCCCGGACTCCAGGATGCTCTGCTCGAGCATCCGGGTCGTGAGCGAGTCGTCCACGACGAGGATCGGCGGGGGCGCGCGCCGCTCCCGGCGGTCCTCCGCGCCCGGGCCGGCGGCGCGCACCAGCTCGATCAGGCCCCGCGGATCCAGGACCAGCACCGGGTTGCCGCGCACGTCGAAGCTCGCCCCCGACACGGCGGGCGGCGCCCCCGCCGCCGCGGGGAGCGGCTTCACGATGACGGGCACGGCGCCGAGGAGGCGCTCGGCGCCGAGCACCGCCAGCGACGCGCCCGCCGCGACGACGACGGCGCAGCGCGGCTCGCCGCTGGGCGCCGCCGCGCCGAGCACCGACGCGAGCCGCGCGAACGGCACGAGGCGATCCTCCACGACGATCGCGTCGCGCTCCGCGCCGCGGACGATCGTGTCCGCCCCGAGCCGGAGCGCGCACCGCACGGCGTCGAGCGGCAGGAGCGCCGTGTGGCCGCCGTCCTCGAGCCGCAGCGCGATCACCGACGACAGGGAGATCGGGACCACGAGCTCGATCGTGGTCCCGCGCCCGGGCTGGCTCTGCGCGCTGGCCGTGCCGCTCAGCTTCGAGGCGGTCTCGCGCACCACGTCGAGGCCGACGCCGCGGCCCGAGAGCGAGGTGATCGCCTCGCACGTGCTCACGCCAGGCCCGAAGATGAGCTCCAGCGCCTCCTCCGCGGTGAGGTCGTACGACTCCGCCTCGCCGCGCAGCCCGGCGCGGACGACCGCCTTCCGGACGGCGGCCACGTCGACGCCGCGGCCGTCGTCGCTGCAGATCAGGGCGACGCGGCTGCCCCGCCGCTCGACCCGGAGCGCGATCTGGCCGGCGGCCGGCTTCCCCGCCGCGCGCCGCGCTGCCTCTGGCTCGATCCCGTGGTCGATGGCGTTCCTCGCCATGTGCAGCGCCGCGTCCCGCAGCGCGGAGATCACGGTGCTGTCGAGCCGGATGTCGCCGCCGCTCGCCTGGAACTCGACCCGCTTGCCGAGCGACTCCGCCGCCTCGCGGACCGCGAGCTCGACCGCCTCGAGCACGCCGGCGCACGGCAGGAGCTGCAGCTCGCGCGTGCGCGCCTGCGCCTGCCGGAGCTCGCTCGAGAGCCTGTCGGTGCCGCTCGAGAGCTCGACGCGCGCGACCCCGAGCGCGGCGCGCAGCTCCCGGTACAGCGCGCCCGCCCTCTTCGCGCCGAGCTCGCCGAGGCCGCGCGCCGCCTCCTCGGGCGAGCCCACGGCCCCGAGCGCGTCCGCGAGGCGCTCGGCTCGATCGAGCGCGTCCGCGCAGCTCCGCAGCGACTCGAGCTGCACGATCGCCTCGCCGATCGCGTCGGCGAGCTCGCTCACGTGGGCGAGGTCGACGCGCGCCACCTCGTCGTGCGCGCTGCGCCGGCTCGCGCGGCCGACCTCGGCCTCGCCGGGCTCGCCCGGCTCGTGGAGCCGGGCGACCTCGTCGCGGATCAGCCCGATGAGCCGCAGCAGCTCGCTCATGTGCGCGGCCGGGATCGGCTGGTGGTCCTTGCGGAACGGCGTGAGCACGTCCTCGACCGTATGGGCGAGCTCGGCGATCTTGAGCTGCCTGGCCGCCCCGGCGGCCCCCTTGAGCGTGTGCGCCAGCCGGAAGCACTGGTCGAGCGACTCCCCCTGGCCGCCCTGCTCCTTCAGGTCGAGCAACCCCCACGCGAGCCCGTCCGCGAGCTCCTGGGCCTCCATCCGGAAGTACTTGAAGAGGTCGCTCACCAGGGCTCGCCCCTATGCCCCGGATGGCCGCTGCTGGACGAGGCGGACGAGGTCCTTCGAGAGCGCCGCCAGCTCCGAGGACGTCTTGAGCGTCACCGACGAGCTCGACTCGGTCTCGCGGGCGGTGCGCGCCACGTCGAGCAGGGCCGCGTTCACCTGCTCGACCGCCGTGGCCTGCTGCTTCGTGCTGAGCTCGATCTCGCGCGACGCCTCGGCCGTGCTGCTGACGAGCTCCGAGATCTGCCGGAAGCTCGTGGCGACGTCGCCGAACTGGCGCGCGCTCGCGTCGACGGCCTTCGAGCCGCTCTCCGTCGCGATGACGGTCGTGTTCGCGGCCGAGCGGATCTCCTCGATGAGCGCGCGGATCTCCTTGGTCGAGCCGCCCACGCGGTCGGCGAGCTTGCGGATCTCGTCGGCGACCACCCCGAAGCGCCTGCCCGCGTCGCCCGCGCCGGCCGCCTCGATCGTCGCGTTGATCGCCAGGATGTTCGTCTGCTCGGCGAGCTCGTTGATGATCTGAAGGATGCCGCCTATCTCCTGGGATTTCTTGCCGAAATCGAGCATGTGCAGGACGATCTGCTCGACCTGCCGCTGGACGCCGTCGATGCCCTCGCGCGCCCGCTTCACGGTGTCGTCGCCGGCGCGCGCGGCCGCCGCCGTGTCGGCGGCGATCTGCGTCACCCGCTGCGTGCTCTCGGCGATCTGGTGCGACGTCGAGAGCAGCTCCCGCATGGTCGCCGAGACCTCGCTCGAGGTGGTCGCCTGCTCCTTGGAGCCCTGCGCCTGCTGCGTCGCGGCGGCCTGGAGCTCCGTCGCGGAGCTCTCGATGCGGCGGGTCGCCGAGCGGACGCGGCGGTTGATGCCGCGGATGATCAGGAAGCCGACGCCGGCGACGACGAGGATCGTGAACGTGGAGCCCGCGGTCAGGGTGGCGAGCAGGCGCCGCTCGCTCTCCGTGGCCTGCCTCTCCCGGGCCTCGAGGACGCGCATCTCCTCGGCGCGGAGCTCGCCGGCGACGGCGCGGAGCTCATCCATGGCCCGCCGGCCGCGGCCGCTCGCGACGGTCCTCGCGGCGGCCTCGGCGCCCTCGCGGCGGCGCTCCTCGATCGTGAGGCGCATCTCCTCGAGCTTGTCGCGCATGATCGGCCGGAGCCGATCGAGCCGCTCCTGCTCGACCGGGCTGTCCTCGGTCAGCCGGCGCAGCTCCTCGTAGTCGGCGTCGAGCGAGTGCAGCGCGACCCCGTAGGGCTCGAGGAATGCGTCGTCCCCGGTGATGATGAACCCCCGCTGCCCCGTCTCCGCGTCGAGGAAGTGGGCGTGGAGCTCGTCGAGCTCCGCGAGCACCCGGTAGGTCTGCTTCAGCTCCTGGCTGATCTCGAGCAGGCGCGCCGCGTTGTGCACCGAGACGACGGCCAGCATGATCAGCACGATGAGGGGGAAGAGCAGGCTGGCGGCGATCTGCTGCGGGATGGTCCACGTGGTCTTCATCGATCTTCCTTGGGACGCGCGGCGCCTCGGTGGGCCCGGCGCAGGACGGTGGCCGCGACAGCGGGGACGCGAAGGAGGCCTCGCGGCGCGCCGTCGACGTCGACGGCCTCCCTGACGTGCTCGCCTGCGTCGACGCCGTCGTCCGGGCGCACGTCGGCGCACGAGAAGCGAGCGTGGCCCTCGAGCTCGTCGATCGCGAGCGCGATCTCGGGGTGCTCGGCGCAGACGAGGAGCCAGCGCGGCGCCGGCCCCGCGACGCCGGCGCGCGGCCGGCCGCCGACGAGCGCGGCGAGGTCGTACACAGCGACGAGCCGGCCGCGCAGGCCGGCGAGCCCGAGCAGCCCCGGCGGCCCGCCGGCGAGCGGCACGATCCGGCGGCAGGGCTCGACGGCGGCGAGCTCGTCGACGCGCGCGACGAGCCGGCGATCGCCCGCGCGGATCGCGAGCCCGCGCGCGGGCTCCTCGGGGCGCGCCTCGGCGGGCGCGGCGAACGACGCGTCGAAGGCGCGCCGCAGCTCGGCGAGGCGCTCGGCGAGGAGGGCGCGCCTCATCCGGCGTGACCTCCCCCGGCCTGGAGCTCGGCGTGGCAGAGGCCGATCAGCGTCGATCTCGGGAAGCCGCCGCCGAACAGCACGAGCCGCTCCTGCTGCTCCGAGACGAGCAGCGCCGCCGCGCGCCCGAGCTCGTCGCGCGTCGTGGGGAGGTCGCCGGCGCGCTTCGCGAGCAGCCCGAGCCGGAGGTGCGGCATGGCGAAGGTCGGATCGCGCGACGCCGCGGCCTTGTAGTGCTTCGCGGCGCCCGCGACGTCGCCATCCTGCTCCTGGCAGAGGCCGAGCACGTAGTGCGCCGCGCCGCTGTCGCCCGCGTCGAGCGCGCTCTGGCAGGCGCGCGCGGCGCCGGCCAGGTCCCCCTGCTGGCAGAGGATCACGGCGCGCAGCAGGTCGACGCGGGCGCGCGACGCGGTCCGCCGGGGCAGCCCCGCGAGCGCCGCCATCGCGTCGGCGAACCGCTCGCCGCCGATGAGCTGCAGCGCCCTGTCGATCGCCGCGAGCTCGGCCGGAGGCGGGGGCCTCGTCGAGGGGCGATCGCGCGCCTCGGCCGCGCCGCGCGGCGGGGCGGCCGAGGCGCGCCGCGGGGTCGGCGACACGCGCTGGGCGACCTCGGCGACCCGCGCGGAGGACTCGTGGATGCTCGCGACCCACGCGCTCGCGCGCGCGGCGTCCCCGGGCGGCCGGGCGGCGCGGCCGTGGCGCGCGTCGCTCCGCCGGTAGTAGAAGGTGCCGTGGGTGTGCACCACCTCGAACGCGGCGCTCGCGGCGCGGAGCGACTCGCTCGCGGCGACGAAGAGGAAGCCGCGCGGCGCGAGCGCGCCGGCGAAGCGGTCGAGCAGCTCGGCCACCTTCTGCGGCGCGAGGTACATGAGCACGTTGCGGCAGAAGATCGCGTCGAAGGCGCCCGGCTTCCAGAAGGCGGGGTCGTCGTCGAGGAGGTTCTTGACCTCGAAGTCGACGAGCCGGGCGATGTCCTTGCGCAGCGCCACATCGCTCCCTGCGCGCACGAAGAACCGCTTGCGCATGTCGTCCGGGACCGCGCGCAGGGTCCACTCCGAGTACCGCGCCTGCCGCGCCCGCTGGATGGCGCCCGGGTTGACGTCGACGCCGGCGACCCTGATCCGGCCCGGCAGGAGCCCCGGGTAGGCGGTGTGGAGCGCGATCGCGAGCGTGTACGCCTCCTCGCCCGTGGCGCAGCCGGCGGAGAGCACGGTGATGGGCTCGCCGTCGGCGCGCGCGGCGAAGCGCTCGGGCAGGGCGATGTCGGCGCACGCCTCGATCTGCGGCCATTCCCGGAAGAAGAACGTCTCGCCGACCGTGAGCTGACCGGCGAGGACGTGGAGCTCCTCGCGGGCGATCTCGGGTCGATCCAGCGCTCGCCGGTAGTCGCTCAGATCGTCGCAGCCCCGGGCGCGGACCCGCTCGCGCAGCACGGCCTCGAGGTCCGCGCCGAGGTGCAGCGACGCGCGGGAGAGCCCGAGGCGCTCCTCGAGGAACTCCTCGAGCGGGCCGAGGTCGTGCGGGGCGGTGCTCACGCCGCGCCTCGGAGGAAATACCACACGGCCTCGGGCAGGAGCCGCGCCGTCTCGAGCAGCGCGAGCGACTGCCCGTCGAGGGTGCCGAGGCGGTCCACGCACGCCGGCAGGGCCTGGGAGACGAGCGGCGGCGTCCGCTCGAGGGTCGCCGGGTCGAGGCTCTTGATGCCGAGCACCTCGTCGACCTCGAGCGCCAGCGGCCGCTCCCCGACCCGGACCGAGACGAGGCGCGCCCCCCGCTGTCCATCGGCGATGCCGAGCAGCGCCGCGAGGTCGAGGACGGGCACGTGCGCGCCCCGGATGACGGCCAGCCCGCGCACGAACGGCGGCGCGCCCGGGAGGCTCCGGACGTCGAGGGCGCGCATGGTCTCGGTCACGGCGCCGAGCGGCAGCGCGCAAAACCAGGATCGGACGCGGACGACCAGGGCTCTCACCCGTGCCGTCCCCTCTGACGCGCAGGTCTCGGCGGCGCGGTACGGGAAGCTACGTCGTGCATCATGCGGGGACCTGCGGCGCGCGGGCGAGAACCTCCCGTCACGATACCCAGTTCTCGAAGGATCTTGAAGACGTGGGCGGCGCCTGCGGCCTCGCGCGGATGAGCCTGTCAAAGCATGACTCGTGGGCTCCTGTCGCCGGTGTCGGCATGGCGCGCTGGGCTCCGGCGTGAGGCGATGTCACGGGGCGTTGACCTGCAGCTCCTGCGCGGCGCGGGCCTTGAGCTCGTCGAGCTGCCTGACGTCGCCTCGCCGCTCGCGGGCCCAGGTCTCCGCGTAGTCCTTCGACAGGAAGGCGGCGAGGTCGCCGTCCGGGCTCTCGGCGTACCACGCCTGGTCGGCGAGGAGCTTCAGCCCCGTGTGCCGGTCGTGCACGAACATGGCCCGGAGCTGCCGGCCCTCTGCCTCGAGCGCCAGGCGCGCCGCGAGCGCCGAGGCCGGGCTCTCGTACGACCGGACCCTGGTCTCGCCGGTCACCCAGAGCTGCGCCGCGCGCTTCGGCTCCGCGATCGGCGCCCCGGTGCGCGCGTCGCGATCCGTGAGGGGCACCTTCGTGTGGCGCGCGAGCCGCTCCTCGTACTTCACGCCGGACGCCTCGCACGCCTGCCGCAGGTAGCGATCGTCCGCGAACCGATCGACGTCCAGGGAGGCGTTCGTCCGCTGGAGCAGCGCCAGCGTGTCCGCGGCCACCCGCAGCCCGCGGAGGACCTGGGGCTTGAGCGTGACGTCGCGCGTCTGGACGCCGAGGGGACCGTGGAACATGTAGGCCACCTCGGCGTCGACCCCGGTCACCTGCTCGATCACCTCGCTGTACCGCTCGGGGTCGCGCTCGACGATTCGGTCTGCCTCGATGACCGCGCGGAGGAGCCCGACGACGACCTCGGGGTGATCCTCCGCGTAGGCGGCGCGCACCAGCATGCCGTGAGAGGTCGGGATCTGCGTGGTCGCGCCGTCGTAGATCTTCCGCGCGACGCCGCGGAAGGGGAACAGCTCGGCGAAGGGGACGAAGGCGGCGTGGGCGTCGATGGTGCCCGCCTTCAGCGCGGCCTCGGCCTCGCCGGGCTGCTGCGAGACGAGGGTGACGTCCCTCTCCGGATCGAGGCCGACGTCGCTCAGCGCGCGCAGCAGCATCCCGTGCGCCGTCGAGCCGAACGGCACGGAGATGCGCTTGCCCTTGAGGTCGGCCACGGTGTGCGCCGGGGAGTCGAGCGGGACCACGATCCCGTTGCCCGCGCCGGCGGCGCTGCCCGAGAGCGTCGCGATGTAGAGGGTGGGCTTGCCCGCCTGCCGGGACGCGATGCCGTTCATCACCGCGGGGAAGTCGGCCATCATGCCGAAATCGAGGTTACCGGCGATCATCTCCGCCGTGATCGGGGGACCGGACGAGAAGTCCCGCCATGCGATCTCGTAATGGACGTCCTTGTACGGCCCCTCGCTGGGGAGATACCGCTTGAGCAGGTCGAGCTCGCGGACGAGCAGCCCGCCCGTGGCGCAGCTGATGGTGGCGTTCTGCGTGCCGATCGCGACGCGGATCGTCTTCTTTTCAGAAGGGGTACAAGCGGCGCCGAGGACGGCGATGACAAGGCAGAACACCCACCGCCACGAGCAGAGCTTCGTCATATATGAAGTGACTTATCGTCGATGGTCGCAGGCGAACTGGCGACTGTCAAGCGCGGATGAGAGATGTGTAGTCGCTCGACATGCGGCGTGCGGAGCGTTGGATAAAGACGAGTCCGGCCGGCGCGAACGGCCAGATTCGATGCGACTTCGATTCGCCTTTCCGCCCTCGGCTCAGCTTCGATTTACCTTCGGTTCGCCTTCTATTTACCTTCTACATACCTTCGGTTCACCCTTGAGCCAGCCTCGGGCGATGTCGATCGATGTGGTCGTGTCGATGTCGGCCGTGTTTCGCGCGGCCTACGACGCCGGGTGTGACGCATGTGCTCCTGAGGAGGACATGGTGTTTTGGACTGACCTCTTCATGGAGCGCCGCCCGCACTCACCAGGACAGGAACCGCCGTTTGGCGCCCGGCCGGGCGCTGGCGGCGCACACGGCCGCCGAGGCCCGGCCGGCCTCTTCGCTGGCGGACAGCGGCCGCGGCGCCCGGCTGCGCCTGCCGGGCGGGCCCAGGGCCGCAGCGGCGGCCGGGCAGCGCGGCGGTGCGGCGGTCGAAGCCGCTGGCGCAGCTCGGGCGCGGGCGGCCGGGCCGGCGCGCTTCTCGATACCGCCCGGGCGCGGCACGCGCTATCACGGCACCCGCCGGGCGTTCAGGTACACGCTGGCGCCTCCCAGGTCCCCGCATGATCGCCGTGGTCGCAGAGAAGCCCGCCGTCGCCCGCGACATCGCTGCGGTGCTCGGGGCCTCGCGGCGCGCGGAGGGCTTCCTCGAGGGGGGCGGCTACGTCGTCACGTGGGCGGTGGGGCACCTCGTCGCCATCGCCGAGCCGCACCAGATCGACCCGGCCTGGAAGCGCTGGCGCCTCGACCTCCTCCCGATGCTGCCCGGGCGGTTCCCGCTCGTGGTCCTCCCCGGGACGCGGGCGCAGTTCGAGATCGTCCGGAAGATCCTTGGCCGGCGCGACGTCGAGCGCGTCGTCTGCGCGACCGACGCGGGCCGCGAGGGCGAGCTCATCTTCCGTTACATCTACGAAGCGGCTGGCTGCACCAAGCCGGTCGAGAGGCTCTGGATCTCGTCGCTCACCCCCGACGCCATCCGCGACGGGCTCCGCAGGCTGCGCGACGCGCGCGGCTACGACGGCCTCGCCGACGCCGCGCGCGGGCGCAGCCGGGCGGACTGGCTCGTCGGCATGAACCTCTCGCGCGCCTACAGCCTCGCCTTCGACCAGGATCTCTCGGTCGGCCGCGTGCAGACGCCCACGCTGTCCATCGTCGTCGAGCGCGAGCTCGCCATCCGCCGGTTCGTCCCGGAGCCGTACCTCGAGGTCGTCGCGACCTTCTGCCCGTACCGGGAGGGGGGCGCGGGCGCGGCCGAGGCGTCCTACAAGGGCACGTATTTCCGCGACAGGGACCTCCCCGGCGAGCAGCCCGGCGCCGCGGGGGGCGACGAGAAGCACGAGACCGCGCCGGCGCGGCGGCGCCTGCCGCCGGACGGCGAGGAGGCGAAGCGCATCGTCGAGCGGGCCCGGCGCGGCGAGGCGCGCATCGAGGCGATCAGGTCCGAGACCCGCCGCCTCCCGCCGCCGCTGCTCTACGACCTCACCGAGCTCCAGCGGCACGCCAACCGCCTTTACGGCTTCTCCGCGAAGAAGACGCTCGAGGTAGCGCAGACGCTCTACGAGCGCCGGAAGCTCATCAGCTATCCGCGCACCGACAGCCGGCACCTCTCGACGGAGGTCGCCGCGACGCTGGGCGCGGTGGTGCAGGCGGTCGAGGGCTCCTACCGCGGCATGCTCGCCCCGGGCACGGGGGCCCGGCCGCTCGGCAAGCGCTTCGTCGACGACGGCAAGGTCAGCGATCACCACGCCATCATCCCCACGGGGTCGGGGTCGTCGCGCGCGGAGCTCTCGGGCGATGAGCAGAAGATCTTCGATCTCATCTGCCGGCGCCTGCTCTCGGCGTGGCACGAGGACCACGTCACGTCGATCACCACGGTGATCACGGCGATCACCGCGCGCGGCGACGCTGGCGCGCCGGTCGTGGATCGCTACCACAGCGCGGGCAGCGTCGTGGAGAAGGTCGGGTGGAAGGTGCTCGACATCGGCTTCGGCAAGCAGCCCGCGAGGCCGCGCAAGAAGGGGGAAGGGGGCGGCGAGGGGCGCGAAGGAGACGAGGGGGAGGGCGATCGCGAGCGTGAGACGGCGGATCAGCAGCTCCCCGCGGGGCTCGTGAAGGGGCAGGTGCAGCTCGTGCTCGACGCGCAGGCGCAGGCCAAGAAGACGCGCCCGCCCCCGCGCTTCACCGAGGCCACGCTGCTCACCGCCATGGAGACGGCGGGCAGCAGCCTCGACGAGAAGGAGCTCTCCGAGGCGATGAAGGACTCGGGCCTCGGCACGCCGGCCACGCGGGCGGCGATCATCGAGACGCTGCTCCGGCGCGAGTACCTCGTGCGCAAGGGCAAGCTGCTGCACGCGACCGACAAGGGTATCGGGCTGATCGAGGTCGTCCACGCGGACGTGAAGAGCCCCGCGATGACGGGCGCCTGGGAGGCGAAGCTGGCCCGCATGGCCCGGGGCGGCGGCGATCTGCCGACGTTCATGGCGGGCATCGAGTCGTACGTGCGCCATGTGGTGGAGGAGGTGAGCTCGGGGCGGCGCCCGGCGAGCGCCGCGCCCCGGCCGGACGCCGAGGCGCCCGCGCGTCGGGAGAGCGGGGAGGCGAGGGCGCCGGGGAGCGGGCCTGGAGCCGCGCTCGCCGCGCCGGGAGCCCCCCGGGAGCGCGAGGCGACGCGCGCGCCGGCGCGCCGCGCTCCGGGCAGCAGCGCGGCGAGCGCCAGCGCGGCGAGCGCGCCGGCGACCGCGTCGCGCGGCGCCCTCCGGATGGCCGCGGCGGCGGCCGTGACGTCCTCGCCGGCGCGGGCGTCGGCGCGCGCACGCCCGGCGGCCGCGCCGGCAGCGCTGGAACGAGACGCGGCGGTGGTGCTCCCTCCGGCGCGCGCCGCGGCCAGCGCCTCGGCGCCAGGGCGCGGGGAGGGCGCCGCGTCAGCGCCGGCGCGCGCCGCGGCCGTCGCATCTTCCCGGGAGAGTCGGCCGGCGGACCTCCGCGAGCTGCTCCAGCAGTGCTTCGGCTTCCGCGGCTTCCGCCCCTACCAGGAGGCCGTCTGCCGGACGGCGGCCGCGGGGAGCGACGTGCTCCTCGTCATGCCCACCGGCGCCGGCAAATCGCTCTGTTACCAGCTCCCCGGGATCGCCCGCGGCGGCACGACGCTCGTCGTGAGCCCGCTCATCGCCCTCATGGAGGATCAGGCCGCCAAGCTCCGCGCGTGCGGCTTCGCAGCCGAGCGCATCCACTCCGGCCGGAGCCGGGCCGATTCCCGGAAGGCCTGCATCGATTACCTCGACGGCGCGCTCGACTTCCTGTTCATCGCCCCCGAGCGGCTCCGCGTGCCCGGCTTCCCCGAGCTGCTCGCGCGCCGGAAGCCGGTGCTCGTCGCCGTCGACGAGGCTCATTGCATCTCGAAATGGGGGCACGACTTCCGCCCTGATTACCGCATGCTCGGCCAGCGGCTCCCGGCGCTCCGCCCGGCGCCCGTCATCGCGCTCACCGCGACCGCCACGCCGGTCGTGCAGGACGACATCGTCGAGCAGCTCGGGCTCGCCTCCGCGTCGCGCTTCATCCACGGCTTCCGGCGGAGCAACCTGGGAATCGAGATCCTCGAGGTCAGCCCCGGAGAGCGCCTCGCCCGGGTGCGCGCGCTGCTCGGTCAGGAGGGCCGGACGCCCGCCATCGTCTACGCGCCGACGCGGAAGGAGGCCGAGTCGCTCGCCGCCGGCCTGGCCGAGGAGCTCCCCGCCGAGGCGTACCACGCGGGCCTCGCCGCCCCGGTGCGCGACCGGATCCAGGCGGCGTTCCTGGACGGCAGCACGGAGGTCATCGTCGCGACGATCGCCTTCGGCATGGGCATCGACAAGCCCGATGTGCGCACGGTCATCCACGCTGGGCTGCCCGGGAGCGTCGAGGGTTATTATCAGGAGATCGGCCGCGCCGGCCGCGACGGGCTCCCGTCGCGGGCCGTGCTGATGCACTCGTATGTCGACCGGCGAATGCACGAGTTCTTCCACGAGCGCGACTACCCTGATCCGGCGCTCCTGCAGCGGATCGAGGGGGCTCTCTCCGCCGAGCCGCGCCCGAAGGAGGTGATCCTGGGCGATCTGGGCATCGATCCCGAGGTCGCGGACAAGGCCCTCGAGAAGCTGTGGATCCACGGCGGCGCGCGCGTCGACGCGGACGGCGGCGTCGCCCTGGGCGACCCGGGGTGGCGCGCGCCCTACGAGGCGCAGCGGCGCCACAAGCTCGCCGAGCTCGTGCAGATGGCGCGCTTCACCGAGAGCCACGGCTGCCGCATGCTCCATCTGGTCCGCCATTTCGGCGACCAGGAGGACACCGGCGAGGTCTGCGGCCTGTGCGACGCTTGCGCCCCGGCCGCGTGCGCGGCGCGGGAGTTCCGGGCGCCGAGCCGCGACGAGGCGCAGGCGATCGCGCGGATCCTTGCGGCGCTGCGCGACGGCGAGCAGCCGACCGGGCGGCTCTACCGCGAGGCGTTCGCGGGCGGGTCGCTCGAGCGGCGCGACTTCGAGCACCTCCTCGGCGGGCTCGTGCGGGCGGGCCTCGTGCACGTCCGCGACGACTCGTTCGAGAAGGACGGCGAGACCATCGCCTTCCAGCGCGCGTCGCTCACGCCGCGAGGCCGCCTCGGCGAGCCGCCTGTCGACGTTCCGCTCGCGAAGGCCCCGCCGAAGGTGAAGAAGCGGCAAGGCGCGTCGTCCGATGCGCGGCGGTCGTTCTTCGCCCGCAAGGCGCAGCGGAAGAAGGGCCGGCCGCGCTGAGCGGCGGGCGGGCGGCGCTCAGCGGAAGATGCCGAAGTGGCCCAGGACCCACCAGAGCAGGACGAAGATGAGGATGGTGCTGAAGCACCCGCCCCCGAGCTTCTTCGCGCCGTAACCTGCTGCAATCCCACGTAGAACCTTGCTCATCGAGTGACCTCCGGCCCCGTGTCGGGGTGTCCGGTCAGCAAAGCAACAAGGGTGCCATCTTGAGAGGGCGGACTTTGAGGCTGGAAGCCGATGGCTCCGCTCGCTTTGCGGCGGGGACGTCAGCGCGCGCGCCACACTGGGGCGTTTCGCTACGCCCCGGGGCTTCGGGCTTTGTCGAGAGCCGTCCGCCGGGGCGGTGGCTCGCTATCGGCCCAGCTTGGCGACGACGAGGTGCTGCAGGGTGCCATCATCGGTCCAGGGGAGCGGGCCCGTGCCGAAGTCGGCGTCCACTGCTTTCGTCCAGCCCGCAATAAGCGTCTCGCCGTCAGGGGAGGTCGCGATCGCGTCCAGGCTGACATGGCTACCCACGAGGCGACTCCAGAGGAGATCTTCGTCGGGGGTGATCTTCGCAACGAAGCCCTGGGTACCCGTCACTGTGAGCGGGCCGTCGCCGAAGTTGATCTGGTTGGTCGCCTCTCCAGCAACGACGATGTTGCCGGAAGTGTCGAGAGCGACTCCGCCCGCCCACTGACCGTCGTCGCCGCCGAACGCACGCACCCATCCGACGGTGCCGTCGGCCTCGAGTTGCACAACGAAGGTGTCGCTGGTGCCTGAGGCCGTCAGATGGCGGGGCCCAACGCGCAGCTCGTCCCTGAAATTCCCCGTCACGACAGGTCGCCCTGACGCGTCCAGGGCGATACCCACCATCTGCACCGACGCCGCCTCGCCCATCGTCGTGACCCAGACCGGTGCCCCGGACGGGGTCAGCTTCATGACGAAGCTGCTGTTCTCGATCTCAAACACCCCTCCGAAGTCAAGAGCTCCACTGGACCAGCCGGCGACGAAGATGTTGTTGGATCGGTCCACCGCGACGGCATTGGCACCCTGGCCATCTGTGCCGCCGAGCCGGCGCGTCCAGCAGCCCGGCGCCGTCACGAGGCCGGTCTTACCGTCGAGCTTCGCCACGATGATGTCCGAGCTGTCGTCGGGCGCGATCGGCCCCTCGCCGAGGTCGATCGCCTCGTCGAAGGATCCCACGATGATAACGTCGTCATCTGTGTCGGTCGCGGCAGCATGAATCGCGCTGTCGTTTCCGCCCCCCAGGCCCTTGCTCCAGGCGTGCTCGCCGGATGCGTCGAATCGTGCGACGAACGCGCCCTTCGGGAGCGGCCCGTCGCCGAAGTCGGTAGCCCCGCTGGTGGTGTGACCGGTCAGGACCGCATTCCCCGTGGAGCCGACGGCCAGGCCCCACGGGTTGTCCGCGGAAGAGTCTCCGAACTTCCTGGCCCACAGGGCATCTCCAGTCGGGCTCAGCTTCAGGAGCAGAGCGTCCGTGGTATCGGCCGATGCGAACGTCTCATTGCCGACGGTGATCGTACCGAAGAAAGCGGCACTGACGAATACGTTCCCTTCGGCGTCGCTTGCAACGCCCATCGGGTGGATGTTTCCCGTTTGCTCGTACGTGGTCGCCCAGACGATGCACTCCAGTCCGTCACAGTTCTCATCGTCCGCGGCATCGCATCGCTCCACCGTCGGCAGGATCTCGCCCTCGCATACGCCCCAGGTTCCATCAGCGCCGCAGGTGCGCCTCCCTTGCTGGCACGCGCCCTCGTTCCTGGTGGCTGGTGGGCCGGCGTAGCATGCGTCCGAGGCATCGAGCGTACATGTGGGAGCCTCACCCCCGAAGCCCCCTGCGCCGCCGATGCTAGCGCCGTCCGGCGGCTGATCGGTGAACTCGTCAAGGCCGAGCAGCAGCGCGCACCCGTTGGCGCACAGGCCCACGCTGACGAAAGAAGCAAGGACGTAGGATTGTGGTTGTGTTCGCATGATGCCGCGCGATCGAGAGTTACCGCAGGCGTTGCTTACGGGCGCCTGAACGGAGGCTATCATATGGGCAGAGCCGCAAGCATCGGGTGCGCAGGGCCATCGGCGCGGCGCACCGAGCTCTGCGTCCTATCCTCGAGCGCCTCCTGCCGGAGCGCCGTAGCCGAGGAGCCGGAGCCCCAGATGCGCGGCGAGCTGGCGTATGGCTCCGCGCGGCAGCACGCGAGAGAGCTGGGCCGTCGCCTTGCTCAACGCGGTCGGGACGGCGACCACGGCGCCGCGCTCGGCCGCAGCGATGCCGTAGGCCGCGCAGCCCTCGGCGGAGAGCTCGAAAGGCAGCTTCTTGCGCGGCACGCCGGGCGCGCCTGCATCGAAGATCTCCGTCGTCACCGGCCCCGGGCACAGGGCCGTCACGGTGACGCCGGTCCTGTCGAGCTCGACCGCCAGGCTCTCGGAGAACGAGAGCACGAACGCCTTGGTGGCTCCATAGACTGCATGCCCCGGGGTCGGCTGGAACGCGGCGAGCGACGCGATATTGAGCACGCGCCCACCGCCGCGCGTTACGAGGTCGGGGACGATCGCGGCGCACAGCGCGACGACGCTCTCGCAGTTGAGCCGCACCAGCATGGTTTGCGCAGCGGGATCGCCTTCCAGAAAGGGCCCGAGGCGCGTCGTGCCGGCGTTGTTGATCAGCCAGGCTGCCCCACCCAGCTCGCGCGCTCGTTCCCGCACGCGGACGCCTGCGCCCTCTGTGGTGACGTCGAGCTCGAGAGGGTGGATGGGTGCGTGCGCGGCGGCGCGCGCCCGCGCGGAGAGCTCTTCCAGGCGGTGCGCTCGCCGGCCGATGGCGAGCACCGGCTGCCCGCGCGCCGAGAGTTGCCGCGCGAGTTCTGCGCCGATGCCGGACGAGGCGCCTGTGACGATGGCGAGGCCCGAGGTTGTGGTCATGGCGCGATCCTTTAGGCTGCCTCGCCGGAGATCGCGAGCGGGCCGTTGGCCTTGGCGCACGGCCGCGCCACGGCGCTCGCCGTCGCACGGCTCGCCGCACCGCGGCACGACCGTACCGTGAGAACGCAGCGCGTGCGTCATGCGGCGCCGGCGCCAGAATTGGCGCGGCACGTCGTTCTCGTGGCGTTCTCGTCACAACAGCCCGTACCGTCCCGCGCGGCGCGGTCGATCGCCCGCGCGGTCCGCCGGCCGTCCCACGGGCAAGGAGCATCGGGGTGGTAGAGGACTGTCGCCCTACATCGGAGCGCGCGTTCGCCGCCTTCCTCTTGCAGATCGCTACGCGCAGCGGGTAGTCTCTGGAGCGTGCTTCCCACTTCGGGTGCTGAGGACCCGCGAGCGATGCGAAGGACCCGCGAGCGAGCCATGCGCATTCGATGTATCACTCTTGCGACGGCGGCCCTGTCTGCGCTGCTGTCGTCGCCCCTGCATGCGCAGGAGAAGCCAAAGCCGCGGCCGGTCGCCGTTTCAGAGCCAGTCCTGGAGCAATTGCCGGAGGCCGAGGGCACCGGCCTCTGCGCCGCCTCGGCGATCTCGACCAGTCCAGCAGGCGATTTCCTGCCCGACTTCACGGAGGAGGCCAATGAGTTCATCGATACTCACAGCGCGGATCGCCTTGAATACGTCATTTGAACCCTCCTGGATCTTAGCAACAACAACACCGCTGGCGACGCAGCTAACCCGCGGAGTTACGGCGACTTCAGGCGCCTGTCTCCGGCTTGCGGGGTCGGCGGCTGCAGCTTCCCGTGGGATGACCGTCCCAATTATACGTCGATCGCCTTTGGCTCCCGTCTTCGAGGGTTCCTGACCGTCACCGAAGAGCTCGCGGGGAAGCCGGTCCACTTCGGCTTGTACGCCGATGATGCAGTGAGCCTCACCTTCTTCGACAAGAACGCCGGCGCGAGGTCAGTCCTGATCCAACCGCCGGAGCTCGGGCTGCCGGTTTGGCGTCTCTCGAATACTGTCACGTTCGCGAAGCCAGGCCTGTATCCGATCGAGGTCCTCTATGCGGAGGTCGCCGAGCACGCGGCGCTCGAGATGTCGTATTTCATAGGAGAGTTCGAGGACTTCCATCGCGCCGCGGACGTGGACCCTGTCGTGAAGCTCAACGAGGCCGGCTTCACCGTCTTCGAGCCAACCCAGTTCTTCCAGACGCTGAGCGGCTCGCCGTCTTTTCCCGATGTCGATCAGTGCCAGCAGTGCGAGCGCCAGTTCGTTGGCCACGCCGGCAACAACGGCTGTCCCGACAGCTACTACTGCAACGAGGCCGCCCTCTGCGCGCCGTGCGACACCGCGTTCTTCTGCGGCGAGTCCTGCTCGCCGTGCCTCGGTGACAAGCAGTTCTGCATCAACCTGGACGGCAGGAGCCAGTGCGCCGAGTGCCGCAGCGACGCCGACTGCCGCGAGGGCTTCAGCTGCGATCCCGAGACGCACGTCTGCAACGAGTGCAACGTCGACCCGGACTGCCCGCGCGGCGAGATCTGCATCGAGCACACGTGCACGCCGTGCGACACGCCCGATCGGTGCGCCGGCAACTCGTGCAACTGCTGTCCGAACGGGGTCAACGGCACGCAGATGGACTGCGCGGCGGTCGAGCCGGGCGGGATCGAGATGTGCGTCGAGTGCATCACCGACGCGCAGTGCCCCGACGGCAAGCGGTGCCACACGCCGACAGGCCACTGCGTCGACGCCATCCCGGAGAACGCGCAGCCGGACTGCTGCGGCGAGGGCTGCGTCGACTGCATGCGCCCCGAGGACCCGAACGACCCGCAGACGCCCCCGGTGCCGTTCTGCCTGCCCGGCCCCGTCGGGACGGCGTGCGCCGCGTGCCGCAATGACATGGATTGCGCCGAGGGCCAGTACTGCCTGAGCGGCGAGTGCAAGGAGTGCGTGAAGGACCGGCGCTGCGGGCTGCGCTGCGACAGCTGCGGCGAGGACACGCCGTTCTGCTTCGGCCAGTTCGCCGAGAACGCGGTCTGCGTGCGCTGCACCTCGGACGAGCAGTGCGCCGGCACCACCTGCGACCCCGAGACGCACGAGTGCGATCCGGGCTGCATGGCGACGTGCGGCGAGGCCACCCCGTACTGCGACGGCGAGAAGTGCGTCGAGTGCTACGCCGACACCCAGTGTCCCTGCGGCAACACCTGCGACCTCGCGACGAACACGTGCGACATCTCCTGCAAGTCGAACGTGGACTGCCTCGGCAACGAGCACTGCCGCTGGACCGACGAGGCGGACGCCAAGGAGTGCGCCCTCGGTCCGATGCCGGACAATGTCGCGTGCGGCGGCACCCTCGCCGAGATCTGCAGCGTCTCGGTCGTCGGCCAGAAGGGCGCCAGTCCTCGGGCCACCGCGCTCCTCACGCTCGCGATGCTGGCCCTGCTCGAACGCCAGCGCCGCCGGCGCAGCGGAGGTGCGTCGTGAGGAAGCGCTCGCTCCTCCTCCTCCCGCTCCTGGCGCTCTCCGCGCTGCTCGCCGAGAGCCCCGCGCTCGCCGAGGAAGGGCGCTTCGACGCCCAGGTCTTCCGCCCGTCGGCCGCGCCGCGCGACCTCGTGATGGTCCAGAAGTCCGAGGTCATCGGGGACCTCTCGCCGACCGTCGGCCTCTACAGCGATATAGCGGCCGATCCGCTCGTGCTCTTCCTCGCGGGCGACGACACGAAGCAGTCGGTCAACGCGATCACCGGGCGGCTCGAGCTCGCCCTCCTCGCGGGCATCGGCTTCTTCGACGTGTTCGACGTCACGATGACCATGCCGCTCATCCTCTTCCAGGAGGGCGGCAACCTCCGCCGGTTCGGCACCGAGGGGTCGGTCAAGAGCACCACCGTCGGCGATCTGCGCCTCTCCACGAAGATCTCGCTCCCGTACCTGAACCGGAAGGAGCAGGTGAAGGAGGGGTTCGGGATGGCGATCGCCGGCAACCTCAACTTCCCCACGGGCGATCAGAACGCGTTCGCCAGCGACGGCGCGCTGAGCGGCGGCGCGACGCTCATCGGCGACTACCGGTTCAACTTCGGGCTGATCCTCGCCGCGAACGCCGGCATCTGGCTGCGGCCCGACAACCAGTTCGCGGGCGTGCGCGTCGGCGACATGGCGCAGTTCGGCGTGGCGGCCGAGCAGTACGTCGTGCAGCGCTGGGGCCTGTCGGTCATCGGCGAGGTGTACGGCTACCCGTCGCTCACGAGCTACCCCGACGATCCCGGGCAGATCCCCGCGGAGGCGCTCCTCGGGCTGCGCTGGCAGACGAAGCACGGCATCACGATCACGTTCGGCGGCAGCTTCGGCGCGGCATGCGGCTTCGGCGCGCCCGCGATCCGCTTCTTCAACGTCATCACGTGGCAGCCGAAGACCTCCCAGGAGCAGGAGGAGATCAACCGGCTGCAGGAGCGCGACAACGACGATCCGGATCGCGACGGCCTCATCGGCGCCGCGGATCGCTGCCCCGACGTGCCCGGCAGCCCCGAGAACTTCGGCTGTCCGGACCTGGACACGGACGGCGACGGCTTCTTCGATCGCGACGACCAGTGCCCGGACAAGCCCGCCGGCCCGCACGGGAAGAACGGCTGCCCGCTCGCCTTCGTCAAGGGCGACGAGATCGTGATCACCGAGCAGGTCCACTTCGCGACCGACAGGGACATCATCCTCGAGGACTCGAATCCGACCCTCGAGGCGGTCGCGCAGGTGCTGATCGACAACCCCGAGATCCGCGAGGTGCGGATCGAGGGCCACACCGACGTGCGCGCGACCGACGTCTACAACCTGGCCCTGTCCCAGCGCCGCGTGGCGAGCGTGATGGCGTACCTGATCGCGAAGGGCGTCGACCCGTCACGCCTGCAGGCCAAGGGGTACGGGCACACGCAGCCGATCTACGACGACGCGGGCTGCGTCGGGCCGGACGATCAGCTCTCGCCCGACTGCCAGTTCATGACGTCGAAGAACAGGCGCGTTGTCTTCCGCATCCTGCGCTATGGCAACGCGGCGCCGAAGCCGCTCACCGGCGCGCCCGAGGGGAGCGAGCAGATCCTGCCGTCGGGCGGGGTGCTGCCGCAGAAGACGCAGGGGACGCTGCCGACGCAGGGGACGCTGCCGGGGCAGGGGGTTCTGAAGTCGAACGTGCTGCCGAGCGGGGGCTCCCTCCTTCCGCCGGCCGGTGGCGTGCCCGGAGGCGCGGCGCCGCTGCCGAACCGGGGCGACGCGAGCGGGCTTCCGAGCGGGTCGAGCGTGCTGCCGAGATCCGGCAGCCCCGCGCCGGCCCCGGCGCCTTCCTCGTCGGCCCAGCCGCCTGCGCCTGCGCCGGGTCAGCCGCCACGGAAGGGCGCTGCGCCAGGGGGGGCTCGCTAGGGGGTTCGCCTTCGTGGAGGGAGGTTGTGCCGAGACGATCGGCCCTCGGAGAGGCTGTTCGTCGCGCGGCGCGGGGGCCCCGCCGAACTCGCCTGAGACAATGCTCCCCCGGCTTCGCCGGAGGAGCATTGTATTTGGGGCTCAGACATCGGCCCTCCCCGCGCCGCGCGACGAACAGCCTCTCCGAGGGCCTACGGCTTCAAATACCGGCCTTTCCTGCGCGACGAACAGCCTCTCCGAGGCCTACGGCTTCAAATACCGGCCTTTCCTGCGCGACGAACAGCCTCTCCGAGGCCTACGGCCTCAGAAACGATCGCTGTCCGAGGTGAGGAGCGGGGCAGGTCGAGAGATGCTACAGCAGCACGGATGACGGAGAGCCTTTTGAGGCCCTCCGTGCCTCCAAGGGTCGAACCCCTGCGCCTACTTCTTCGGCGCGGGCTTGACGGGGGCGGCGGGGGTCGAGGGCTTGGCCGACGAGGGCGGCGTGGCCGACGAGGCCGGGGTGGCCGACGAGGGCGGCGTGGCCGATGACGGCTTGGCCGAGGTGGCCGCGCCAGGCGACGAGGGCTTCGCCCCGGGCTTGCCAGGCTTGCCCGGAGGGGCCGGCGCCGCAGGGGCGTCGTCGTACGGCTCGTCGGACGCAGGCGCAGGCTGATCCGCAGGAGGCGCCTCGGGCTCGGGGGGCTGCGCCGACTCGGCAGGCTTATTCGCCGGATGCAGCGTCAGCGGCTTCGCCTCCCCATCCGTGCGGCGGACCCAGATCACCGCCGTCCCGCTCGCGACGCTCGCATAGCGGCCGTCCTCGGTGCGGATCTCCTCGTTCACCGCCTCGATGACAGCATCCCCGCCCACCGCGCACGCGGCCTTGCGCAGCGACTCGAGGCGCTCCGCCTCCGTCCGGGCCTCCGGATCGCTCGCGATGGGCTGAAGGCGATGGTACTCGCGATCGGGCAGCTGGCCCGCCGGCACGACGTACATGTCGCTGCAGAACTCACCGGAAGGGGTGCGTTTGTCTCGGAAGGCGGTGCTGCAAGCGGAGATCAGCGCGGCACCCAGTGCCGCCGAGAGGAGGAGGCGCTGCATGTTGCCTTCTTACCAGCGATGCGACGGATGATGCAAACCCCGCGCGCCACGGACGGCGCTGACCCGCAAGGCAGGCGTCCTCCGGCAGGCGGACCACCACCTCCCTGTCGGCCGGACGCGCGCCATGTTCCGATCCCGTGAACCCCTGGCTATTCTCGCGCGTCATGCGCCCGCCCGAACGACTCGTCCGTCTCGCCGCTCTCGGCGCGGCGCTCGCCGCCGCATGCGGCGCACCCCAGCCGCCGCCACCCGCGCCGCCGGACGTCGCCGCCCCCGCCGAGGCAAGCGACCCGAGCGCGGCCGCGTGCCTCGCCGCCGCCAGCGCGAAGCGGGAGGCCCGCGCCGGGGAGCCCGCGCGCATCGGCGTGAAGCACGTCCTCGTCCGCCACGCCGGCGCCGAGCGCGCCGAGGGCGCGACGCGCACGCGCGAGGAGGCGTGCCTGCGCGCGATGGAGGCGCGCGACAAGATCCGGGGCGGCGCCGATTTCGCGGAGGTGGTCGCAGCGTACAGCGAAGAGGCGGGCGCGACGTCGCGCGGCGGCTCCCTCGGCACGATCGAGCGCGCCGACGTCCTGCCGCCGTTCGCCGACGCGGCGTTCGAGCTCGACATCCACCAGCTCAGCGATGTCGTCGAGACTCGTTATGGATTCCACGTGATCTTCAGGACGGAATAACGCTCACGCTCCTGCCGACAGCAGCGCTCGTGTCGGAGCGCTCTTCAGACCTCCACCCCGCGCGAGGGTTGCGTTCTCGGCGGAGGCGCAGCATGAAGCACCCATGCGACCCCACCAGCTCTTCGCTGCCTTCACCGTGATGATCGCCTCGCCAGCGCTGCTGATCGCGGCCTGCAAGTCCAGCGACGATCCCGAGGAGGTCGCCCCCGCGCCGGGCGACGTCACCGCGCCGACCGCGACGGCGCCGCTGCCCGCGGCGACCGGGACCGTGCCGCCCGCGACGCCGACCCCGGCGGCGCCCCCAGCGACCGCCAAGGCGACCCCGGCGCAGCCCGCCGCGGCAGGCACCAAGGCGGACGCGGGCGCGGGCGCGACCCCGGACGCCGGCGCGACCGATGGTGGCACCGCGACCACGCCCGACGCGGGCGCGATCGCCGGCAAGCTCGCGGCATGCGCCTCCAAGTGTCAGTCGATCCTCCAGACCTGCCTCACGCCGAAGTTCCCCGCTGACGGCGGCCTGCCGAAGCTCGACGATCCGACGGCGTGTCAGAAGTCCTTCGACACGTGCCGCACCGCCTGCGCGATGTAGCTCCGGCCGCCAGAGGTCAATCCATGGGTGGCGCGCGGATCCGCGCGCCACGAGCCTCCACGCCGCCCCCGGCTACCTCTGCTGAGCGCCGGCCGCCGCGCCCGGCAGCGTCACGCGGAAGAGCGCGCCGCCGGCCGCCCCGTTCGTCACGATGATGTCGCCGCTCATCGCCTCGACGAGGTGCTTCGCGATCGACAGGCCCAGCCCGGTCCCTCCCGACGCGCGGGAGCGCCCCGGATCGACCCGGTAGAACCGCTCGAAGACGCGGCCTTGGTGCACCGGGGGGATGCCCGGGCCGTTGTCCTCGACCTCGAGGACGACGCGCCCGTTCGCGGCCCTCGCGCGCACGACGACGCGCGAGCCGTCCGGCGTGTGGTGGATCGCGTTGTCGACGAGGTTGGTCAGGACCTGGTCGAGCGCGCGCGCGTCCGCGGCGACGAGCGTGCCCGGCGTGACGTCGACCTTCACCTCGGTCCGCTTGTCCCGCGCGCGCTCGCGCAGGAGCGCCACCGCCGCCTCGGCCTGCGCCGCGAGGTCGACCGCGCCCTGCGACAGCGGCCGCTCGCGGCCGTCGATGCGCGACAGGTCGAGCAGATCGTTCACGAGCCGGTGCAGCCGGGCCGCGTTGCGCTCGATCACCTCGACGAAATCGCGCGCCGCCTCCGGGTCGTCCAGCGCGCCGCCGAGCAGCGTCTCGCTGCTCGCACGGATCGAAGCGACCGGCGTCCGGAGCTCGTGCGACGCGTTGGCGATGAAGTTGCGCTGCAGCCCCTCGATGCGCCGCAGCTCCGTCACGTCGAAGAAGACGGCGACGACCCCCGCCGCGCCGCGGCTCTGGGCCGGCAGCGCGAGCGGCGCCGCGTTCACGACGAGGATCCGGCGCCCCGGGGGCCCCGCAGAGCCCGGCGTCGCGGGCGCGATCTCGATCTCGCGCGTGGCCGCCGCGCGCGCGAGCGCCACCTCCTCGATGAGCTCGTGCAGGCTCGCGGAGCGGAGCACCTCGATGGGCGGGCGCCCGACCGCGTCCCCGCGGATGCCGAGCAGCTGCGAGAGCGCCGGGTTCACCAGCGCGATGTCGCCCTCTTCGTCGATGACGAGCACGCCCTCGCGCATCGACTCGAGCACC
This sequence comes from Sorangium sp. So ce321, assembly GCF_051530195.1. Classification (NCBI taxonomy): domain Bacteria; kingdom Pseudomonadati; phylum Myxococcota; order Polyangiales; family Polyangiaceae; genus Sorangium; species Sorangium sp. So ce321. The sequence goes on from NZ_CP150329.1 coordinate 5,872,353, forward strand.
GCGCCGAAGCGCTCGCCCTCGCCCCCGAGCTCGCGCCGCGAGTGCTCCAGGCTCTCGGCGAGGTCGTCCAGCGCGCTGCCGAGCGCGGCGATCTCGTCGCGCCCCTGGACGCGCGCGCGCCGGCTCAGGTCGCCGCGCATCTCGCGCGCGACGCCGGTCAGGTACACGAGCCGCCCGGAGAGCGCGCGCGACCCGAGGAGCGCCGCGCTCACGGCGAGCGCGAGGGCGAGGAGCGTGCCCTGCACGACGCGCGCGCGGGCGGCGGACAGGCTGCGATCGATCGCGATCGGCTCGAACGCGAGCCGCACGACCCACGGCCCGTCCGGCCGATCGAGCCGCCGCGCGGCGTAGAGCATCCGCATCTGCGTCGTCTTGCTCACGCGCTCGCTGCGGCCGGCGCCGTGGTGCCGCGCGTCGGCGACCTCGTCGCGCGTCGCGTGCGCCTCGAGCTCCACGAGCCGCTCCGGCGCGACCGACGAGTCGCCCCGCACCACGCCGCTCGGATCGATGAGCGTGACGCGCGCTCCGGCGCGCTCCGACAGCGCCGCCGCGAGCGCCGCCGCCTCGGCCGCGAGGTCGCCCGCCCTCGCGACCGTCGCGGAGACGAGCTCCGTGCGCACGGCGAGCTCGGCCTCCGTCTGCTCCCCGAGCTCGGCCCCGAGCGTCTTCATGACGTAGCCGTCGAACACCACCGCCGCGAGGACCGCGATCCCCACGGTGAACGCGATTAGCTTGCTTCGGATACCCATGTCACCCGCGCGCCGAGCTCCGGTCGCGCGCGGCCGGAGCGAAGGTGACAATGTTACATGGTTCCGTCTGCTTCGTGAGGACTCGTTGACGTGATGCGGGGAGACGGCTAAACGCCGGACCCCATGGGACTTACCCGTGATGCGGTCTTCTTCGACGCGCTGGCGAACCATGCGCAACGGAGCGTGGCCGCGAGCGAGCTCCTCCTGGAGATGCTCGACCGGCTCGACGACGCCCCGACGTACGCGAAGAAGATCTCCGACCTCGAGGACGAGGCCGACAAGATCACCCACGAGTGCCTGGCGGCGCTCCACCAGACGTGGATCACACCGCTCGATCGCGAGGAGATCCATGCCCTGATCACCCGGCTGGACGACGTGCTCGACTGCATCGAGGCGGCGAGCGTGAGGCTCGTGATCTTCGAGATCGACGGCGCCCTGCCGGAGGCGCGGCAGCTCGCGCAGGCGGTGGTCGACTCGTGCACCGTCATGAGCACGGCCGTCCAGTCGCTCCGGGACCTGAAGCGGCAGCCGAACCTCCTCGAGCTCTGCGTCGAGATCAACAAGCTGGAGAACACGGCGGACGGCCACTACCGCACCGCCCTGGCGGCGCTCTTCAAGAAGGGGAACGACCCGCTCCTCGTGATGAAGTGGCGCGACATCTATGACCTTCTTGAGAACGCGACGGACCGCTGCGAGGACGTCGCGAACATCATCGAAGGCATCGTGCTCGAGCACGCATGACCACCTACATCATCGTCATCGTCGCGATCGCGCTGGTGTTTGACTACATCAACGGCTTTCACGACGCCGCGAACTCGATCGCGACCATCGTCTCGACGCGCGTGCTGTCGCCGCGCAGCGCGGTGCTCTGGGCGGCGGTCTTCAACTTCATCGCGTTCGCGCTGTTCGAGCCCACGGTCGCGCGCAACATCGCGAAGGGCGTCGAGCCGGCGTTCATCACCCCGAACGTCATCCTGGGCAGCCTGCTCGGCGCGATCCTCTGGAACCTGCTCACCTGGTGGTGGGGGCTGCCGTCGTCCTCGTCGCACGCGCTGATGGGCGGGTTCGCGGGGGCCGCGGTGAGGAGCGCGGGGCGGCTCTCGGTGCTCGACGCGACGGTCTTCGGCAAGACAGCGGCGTTCATCCTTGTGTCGCCCCTGCTCGGCGCCATCATCGGGTTCTCGCTCATGCACGCGATCAAGCTGCTCGCGCGGAACTGGACCCCGGGGAAGGTGGGCTCCCGGTTCCGCCGGCTGCAGCTGCTCTCCGCCGCCGCCTACTCGCTCGGGCACGGCGGCAACGACGCCCAGAAGACGATGGGCATCATCACGGCGCTCCTCATCTCCGCGGGCTTCCAGGACGGCGGCCACGACCCGAAGCCGATGCTCTGGGTCGTGCTCGTCTGCCACGCCGCGATGGGCCTCGGCACGCTCTCCGGCGGCTGGCGCATCGTGAAGACGATGGGCATGAAGATCACGAAGCTCAAGCCGGTGGGCGGCTTCGCGGCCGAGACCGCCGGCGCGGCGACGCTGTTCAGCGCCACGGCGCTCGGCATCCCCGTGAGCACGACCCACACGATCACGGGCGCCATCGTCGGCGTCGGCGGCGCGAGCGGCCGCCTCTCCACCGTCCGCTGGGGCGTCGCTGGCCGCATCGTCTGGGCCTGGATCTTCACGATCCCCGCCTCCGCCATCCTCTCCGCGATCATCTACACCGTCGCGAGCGCCATCAGCGGCAGGCCCTGACCGCGCGGCGCCGCCGCGCGATCACCGCGGACAGCGCCGCCAGCGCGCGACCGAGCGCGGCGCTCGCGCCCGCGCGCGCCGCGAGGGGCTTACGGTGCGCGCGGCGGCTCCCCATAGCGCGCCGCATGCGGGTGCTCGTGACGGGGGCGACGGGGGCGCAGGGCGGGGCGGTCGCGCGGTCTCTGCTCGCCCGCGGCCACCGCGTGCGCGCCCTCGTCTGCAGGTCCGACCCCGCCGCGGCGCGCCTCATCGATCTCGGGGCCGAGGTCGCGCAGGGCAGCTTCGACGAGCCGCTCTCGATCGCGCGCGCGGCGGCCGGCGTCGACGCGGTCGTCGCCATGGGCGCGCCGATCGAGCGCGGCGCCGACGCCGAGGTGCGGCAGGGGCTCGCGGTCGCCGAGGCGGTCAAGGCCGCCGGCGGGGCGCACCTCGTCTATGCGTCGGTCGCGGGCGCCGACCGGGGCACGGGCGTCCCGCACCTCGAGGGCAAGGCGACCGTCGAGCGGTACATCGCCGCGCTCGGCGTGCCGTGCACGATCCTCGGGCCGGTCTACCTCATGGAAAACCTGCTCTCGCCCGCGTCGCTCTTCGCCCTCCGGCGCGGCGTGTACGCCGTCCCGCTCCCCGAGGGCTGCCCGCTCCAGCAGCTCGCGACGGACGACATGGCGCGGTTCGCGGCGCTCGTGCTCGAGCGCCGACGCGACTTCCTCGGGCGCCGGATCGAGCTCGCCTCCGACGAGCTCACGGGCGCCGAGGCCACGGCGGCGCTCTCCCGCGTGGCCGGCCGCGAGATCCGCTACGCCGAGGTGCCGATCGGCGAGGTGCGCGCCCGCAGCGAGGACCTCGCTGACCTGTTCCGCTGGCTCGCGCGCGGCGGCCCCGGCGTCGACCTCGCGGCGCTCCACGCCGCCAGGCCGGAGGTCGGGTGGCGGCGGTTCGAGGGCTGGGCGCGCGAGCACCTCGCGGGCGCGCTCACCCGCGCGGTCGCGTGAGCCGGCGCGCCTCAGCCGGCCGGCGAGGGCGCGCGGCTCGGCCGTTGGGGCGCGAGGCTGATGAAGTGGTCGAGGATCCAGGTCTTGAAGCGCGCCAGATCCAGCCGATCGAGCAGCGGCAGGAAGGCGCGCTCGACGCCGTCCTCGCGGCGTATGGAGGCGAAATCCAGCACGCCGACGTCGTTCGCGGCGAGCACGTACGGCATCACCTCGGTCTTGCCCTCGTCGAAGGCCGACAGGAGCAGCGACGCCTTGAGGAACGCGGCCGAGACGTCGAGGAAGGCCGGGCGGATGCCGCGGATATACCGGCTGAACGGCTCGGCGATGACGCGCTTGTCGGGCGTGTCGCGGAGCCCCGCGCCCTCGAGCTGCTGCTTCAGGAACACGCTCGCCGACACGCCGGGGTGCTCCTTGCGGCGGCGCTCGGCCTCGTAGCCCTCGGCGACGATGACGAGCGCGTAGTCGGCGCGCCCGAGGCCCTCGGCGAGCTCGGCCAGCACGTCCTGGGGGAAGCGGAAGAAGGGGAGCACGATGAGGTGCGCCCGGGCCGCCACCGCGCAGTGCAGCGCGTGCCGCCCGCTGCGGTTGCCCATCATCTCGAGGATGTAGATGCGCTTGTGCGTATAGGCGTCCTCGTAGAGCCCGCGCGCGATGTTGGCGCCCGTCTCCACGCCGGAAAGGAAGCCGATCGCGCGGTCGCCCTCCAGGTCGTTGTCGATCGAGACGTTGACGAAGCCGGCCTGCGGGCGCACCTCGAACTCGTCGAGCCACGCCTTGATGCCCTCGAACGTGCCGTTGCCGCCGACGCAGATGAGGTGCGTGAACCCCTGCTCCTTGAACGTCACGGCGGCCTGCTTGCGCCGCTCGCGATCGAGGAAGCCGGTGTAGCGCTCGCTCCGGAAATCGCTGCCGGCGTCGAGCACGCGCCGGCCCATCGAGCGCGCCGGGATGCCCTGCGCGAGCAGGGAGTAGCGCTGGCGGCGGCTCATGATGAGGCGCTCGAACTGGGGCTGGGCGCGCGCGTCCGCGGTCAGGGAGCGGAAGCCCTCGGTCGCGGCCCACACCTCGAAGCCTCGTCGCGCCGCCTCCTCGGTCAGCGCGACAGCGACCGAGGAGTAGCCGGGGGCATTGCCGCCGTCGAAGACGAGCAGCAGGCGCTTGTCCGATGCCGGGAGGGTGTCGGGACGTCCGAACTCGACGATACTGGTCATGGCGCCGGCCTTCTACCACGCGACGCCAAGGTTGGCCGAGCGATTGTCACGCGTTCGATGCGGTCTCCAGACGACGCCTGGCGTTGAGCGACCGTGCCGCGCGGCGTTGGACGAAGGCGCTGTGTCGCGCGGCGTTGCGCGGCCCCGGGGCGCTGGACGAGGACGCCGCGTCGCGCGGCGTTGAGCGAAGGCGACGCGGCGACGAGATCAGCCCGTGTTGCGCATGCCGGCGGCGATGCCGTTCAGCGTGAGCAGGAGCGACCGATCACGCCCGGAGTCACCTCCGCGGCTCGCCCGCAGGAGCTCGACTTGCAGGAATGAAAGGGGGTCGACGTAGGGGTTGCGCAGCGAGATGGACCGCTGGAGCGTCGGGTTGCCCTCGAGCAGCCGCCGGTTGCCGGTGAGCCGCTTGAGCCACGACCGCGTCAGCCGGTACTCCGCGATGATCCGCGGCGCGACCGCCTTGCGCGCGGCGGACGGCGCGAGCTCGGCGTACCCCGCGAAGATCGTCATGTCGGCCTTCGCGAGCACCATCTCCACGTTGTCGATGACCGCCCGGAAGAACGGCCACGACGCCATCATCTCCTTCAGCAGCTCCGCGCCCTCGGGCCGCTGGCCCATCGCCTCGAGGCCGCTGCCGACGCCGTACCATCCGGGGAGGATGGCCCGGTTCTGCGTCCACGCGAAGACCCACGGGATCGCGCGCAGCGACTCCAGGCCGCCCGCGCGCCGCTTGCTCGGGCGCGAGCCGAGCGGCAGCCGCGCGATCTCGTCGATCGGGGTCACCGCCGTGAAGAACTCCACGAACCTGGGCTCCTCCCAGACGAGCTCTCGGTAGACGCGCCGCCCCGTCTCCGCGAGCTCATCGAACGCCGCGGAGTAGCGCAGCTCGGAGGCGGCCGGCGGCCGCGGCTGCGCGCCCAGCGTGTGGAGGATGACGCCGCTCAGCATGAGCTCCAGCGTGCGCATCGCGAGCTCGGGGCGGGCGTACTTGTGGTCGAGCGCCTCGCCCTGCTCCGTCGCCTTGTAGCGGCCGCCGACGCTGCCGGCCGGCAGCGCGAGCAGCGCCTGGTGCGCCGGGCCGCCGCCGCGCGCCACCGACTCGCCGCGGCCGTGGAAGACGCGGAGCGGCAGCTCCGCCTCCGCGGCGATCTTCGGCAGCGTCTCCTGCACGCGCCGGAGCGCCGCGCTCGCCGCGAGCAGGCCGACCTCCTTGCCCGAGTCGCTGTAGCCGATCATCACCTCCTGCACGCCGCGGGCGAGGACGTGCGGGCGATACTCCGGGTGCGCGAGCAGCGCGCGCAGGATCCTCGCGCTGTCGTTCAGCGCGCCGAGCGTCTCGAACAGCGGGACCACGTCGAGGCGCGCGCACGAGCGCGCCTCGTCCCACAGCCCGGCCGCCTTGGCGCAAGCGAGCGCGGCGAGGATGTCGTTCTCGCTCTGCGTCATCGACAGCACGAGCGTGCGGCACGACGACTCGCCGCTGTCGCGCTGCGCGGCGGCGATGCGCTGGAGCGCCTCGAAGACGCGGCGCGCCTCGGGCGACATCTGCGCCGGCTCGACGCGGCCCTCCGCGACCGCGGCCGCCGCGGCGCGCGCGTCCTCGGCCGGGGCGCGCATCTCGAGCTCCGCGAGCGCGAAGCCGAGCGCGCGCACCTGCATGAGCAGGGCGCGGGCGCGCCGCTCGCCCGAGCGCGCGCAGCCCGCGGCGAGGAGGCTGTCGGCGACGAGCGCGAGGTCGCGCTCCAGCTCCGAGGGCTCGCGGTAGGGGACCGCGAGCGTCGGCTCCTCGGGGCGCACGAAGGCGCGCCCCTCGAGCGCGGGCCCCTGCCCGGAGCGCGCGCGGGCCTCCGCGCGGCCGTGCTCCGCGTGCTCGAGCGTCGCGGTGAGGCGCGCCTCGATGAAGCGCAGCTTGCGGCGCCACGGCTCGCCCTCGGTGCGCGGGCCGAAGTGCGCGGCCGCCTCGGGCATCGCCGCGGCGTCCTCCTCGATCGAGGCGATGAACCAGGGCGGCGGCGTGACGTGCCGGAGCGACTGCGAGAGCGCGCCGCCGAGCTCGCGCGCCGCCCGGACGAGCCGGCGCAGGCCCCGGATGCGGTAGGCGAAGAGCGCGTCCTCGAGGACGGCGGGCAGGACGAGCGGGTTGCCGTCCATGTCGGCGCCGACCCACGAGTGGATGCGGAGCGGCACGAACTCGGCGTCGAGCGGCTCGCCGTACGCGGCCTCGAACGCGCGCCCGATCGCGGCGGGGAGCTCCGGGAGCAGGTCCCAGAGGATCTCCTCGATGTACCAGGCGACGTTCTTCACCTCGTCGCCGACCGTGGGGCGGTCGCGCCGCACCTCGTCGGTCTGCCAGACCGCGGTGATCTCCTCGCGGATCTCGGCGAGCCTGCTCGCCGACTCGTCCGGCGTGAGGTGGCAGCGGTCGCGCTCCTCGAGGTTCTTCGCGATGCGGTAGAGCTTCTCGAGGACGGTGCGCCGCGCGGCCTCGGTCGGGTGCGCGGTGAGGGTGAGGGTGACGTCGAGCGACCGGAGCGCGGCGCGCACGCGCTCCGCGGGCACGCCGGCCTCCTTGAGCGTGCGCATCGCGGCCTCGAGCGAGCCGCGCTGCGGGCGCGCGCCGGGGTCCCTCGCGTAGGCGCGCGCGCGGCGGATGCGGTGGTGCTGCTCCGCGAGGTTGACGAGCCGGAAGTAGACCGTGAACGCGCGGATGACAGGCTCGATGCGGTCGTGTGGCAAGGTCGCGAGCAGCTTGCTGAGCTCCGCGGACGCATGCGCGCGCCCCTCGCTGGGGCCGCGACGGCGGCGGATGGCGAGCGTGCGGATGCGCTCCTCGAGCGCGAAGAGCTCTTCACCCTCCTGCTCGATCAGAACTTCACCGAGCAAGCGGCCAAGCAGGCGAACTTCTTTGCGAAGAGGTCGATCGACCTCGCGGCGACGCGGCGGCATGACGGCGAGCCTAGCGCGACGCGGCGTGAAACGGACCACCGAGTGTGGCCCGGGCGGACGGTCGGGGCGCATCCCGGGGTGGGGGCGCCCCTGAAGGGCAGCCCGGGCGCCCGGCGCCGGGGGGCGAGGGGGCGCCGGAGGCCGAGGGGGCGGCGCAGCGCGGGCGGGCGCCTCTGGCCTCTTGACTGGAGCGAGGTGGTCGTGGGTGGGTGGCAGGACCGCGTCCCCGGGACCCTTTCGAAGCTCCGTGGAGCTCGTGTACCCTCGGACGAATGGCCGAAGACGTCTTCGGGATCGTCGGCACGACCCAGGGGGCGTTCAAGGTGGAGCGGGTCGTCGCCGAAGGAGGGTTCGGCGTCGTGTACCGGGCGCACCACGAGGCCTTCCGGGCGCCTGTCGCGCTCAAGTGCCTCAAGGTCCCGGGGACGCTGCCCGAGCAGCTGCGCGCGCAGTTCCTCGACAAGTTCCGCGAGGAGGCGGAGCTCCTGTTCCGCCTCTCGGCCGCGATCCCGGCCGTCGTCCGGCCGCTGCACCACGACGTGATCTCGACCGCGACCGGCGTCTTCGTGCCGTTCATCGCGCTGGAGTGGCTCGAGGGCGGCACGCTCGCGAGCCACATCGCCGCCCGCGCGGCGCAGCGGCTGCCGCCGCTCTCGCCGGGCGAGGCGATCCGGCTGCTGACCCCGGTGGCGCGGGCGCTCGAGGCGGCGCACCACTTCCCCGGGGCGGGCGGCCCCATGTGCGTGGTGCACCGCGATCTCAAGCCGGCGAACATCTTCCTCGCCCAGATCCACGGCGCCGAGGTCGTGAAGATCCTCGACTTCGGGATCGCCCGCGCCCGCGACGCCGCGACGGTCATGGCCGGGCAGACCGCCACCACGTCGGGCGGCCTCTCGACGGCGTTCACGCCAGCGTACGGCGCGCCCGAGCAGTGGGCGCCGAAGCGCTTCGGCAAGACCGGCCCCTGGACGGACGTCTGGGGGCTCGCGGTCACCGTGGTCGAGGCGCTCGCCGGCCGCGAGATCATCGCCGGCGATCACGTCGCGATGATGGGCACGGTGCTCGACGAGAAGCGCCGCCCCACGCCGCGGAGCGAGGGCGTGCTCGTGCCCGACGCGCTGGAGGGCGTCTTCCGGCGGGCGCTCGCGGTGGACCCGCGCGATCGCTACCGTGACGTCGGGGCGTTCTGGGACGAGGTCGAGCAGGCGCTCGGCCTGCCGCGGAGCTCGCCGCCGATCGCGCTGCCTGGCCGGAGCCTCGCGCCGCCGGCAGCCCGCTCCCGTACCTCGGTCGCGCCCGCGGCGCCGCGGTCCACGCGCGCGCTGCGCGTCGCGGGCGCAGGCCTGACCGCGCCCGCGGCGCTCGCGGACATGGCGACGCAGGAGATCGACCTGCCCGAGCGCGGCGGCGGCCGTCTCCCGCCGCACAGCCTGCCCACCGAGCCCGTCGTGCCGCTCGCGCTCGACTGGTCCCCCCCGGCGCCCGCGCTCGGCGCGCGGCCGTCCCGCATGCCGCCCCCGCTGATGGACCGCCCGCCCGCGCGCCACAGCCTGAGCGCGGCGGAGCTCATGGAGATGTTCGCCTTGCCGGTGCGGCTCGCGGGCGCGGGCGTCGTCATCACGCTGCTCGATCTCGGGGCCGCGTCGCTGCTCTTCGACGGCCAGCGCCTCGGCGTGGGCCCGGTCCGGATCCTTCACGTCGCGGTGGCCCTCGTCGTCCTCGGGATCGGGATCGCCGTGTTCCGGCTGTTCGCGTCGGAGCGCTAGCGCGGCGCATGGCGGCGAGATCGCAGGACCTCGGCGACGCGCGGTGGGACGACGTGCGCATCTTCCTCGCCGTCCACCGGCACGGGAGCCTGGGCCAGGCTGGCGCGCGGCTCGGCCTCGACACGTCGACGATGAGCCGCCGCCTGACGGCGCTCGAGACAGCGCTCGGCGCGCGCCTCTTCGATCGGACGCGCGAGGGGCTCGTCCCCACGCGCATCGCGGAGCTCGTGCTGCCGGCGGCCGAGGCGATGGAGGCGGCGCACCGGCGCCTCGCGCGCGACGCGTCGGGCGCCGAGGCGGACGCGGAGGGCGTCGTCCGCCTGAGCGTCGCCCCGGGGGAGGCGGACGTGTTCGTCGTGCCCGCGCTGGTGCGCCTCCGCGCGCGCCACCCGAGGATCCGGATCGAGCTGGACGCGTCCGCGCGCGTGGTCGATCTCACCCGGCACGAGGCGGACGTCGCCCTCCGCTCGGTCCGGCCGGAGGGCGCCGACCTCGTCGTGACGAAGCTCGGGTCGGCGCGCTGGGTCGCCGCGGCCTCGAGGCAGCTCGTGAAGGACTCCGGGCGCTTGGCGTCGTGGGACGCCGTGCCGTGGATCGCCTGGGACCGCGACCTCGCCAGCTTCCCGGCGGCGCGCTGGCTCGCGCGCCACGCCCCCGGGGCGGACATCGCGCTGCGCACGAGCTTCTTCCTGTCGCAGCTCACCGCCGCCGAGAACGGGCTCGGCGCGCTGCTGGTCCCCGAGCCGCACATGAACGCGCGCGCGCTCGCGCCGCTGCGGTTCGCGGGCGCGCTCGAGGCGAGCGCGGCGGAGTGGCCGATCGACGATCTCTGGCTGGTCGGGCACCGCGCGCTGCGCGACGTCCCCCGCGTGGCCGCGGTGTGGAACTTCCTGATCGAGGAGCTCAGGCCGGCGCCGTGAGCCGGCCCGCGGCGCGCGCGGCAAGGTGCGTGCGGCGGGCTGCGGCTGGCTTACGGCTCCCTGCGCACGCCGGTCGAGCCGTAGCCGCCCGCGCCGCGCGCGGTCGGCGCGAGCTCGGGGACGAGGACCACGTCGGCGAGCGCGACCGGGCAGATCACGAGCTGCGCGATCCTGTCGCCCCGGCGCACGGTGAACGGCTCGGCGCCGAGGTTGATCAGGACGACCTTGATCTCCCCGCGGTAGTCCGGGTCGATCGTGCCCGGGGTGTTGAGCACGGTGACGCCATGGTGGAGCGCGAGCCCCGAGCGGGGTCGCACCTGCCCCTCGTGGCCGTCGGGCAGGGCGACGGCGTAGCCCGTGGGCAGGAGCTTCCGCTCCCCGGGCGCGAGCGTCACCGGCGCGTCGACGGCGGCGCAGAGGTCGAGCCCGACGGCTCCCTCGGACTGGTAGGCGGGCGGCGGGACCTCGATCGGCCCCACGCGAAGGAAAGGCACCTGGATGCGCACGCGCCGAGCCTAGCCCGTCACGGGCGCGGCAGCACCGCCTCGAGCTCGGCGCCCCGGAGCGCCTCGAGCGCCGAGTCCGACCACGCCCGCGTCCGATCCGAGAAGCCGGCCTCCACCGCGCGCCGGAGCAGCTCGATGGCCCGGTCCCGGTTCCCGTCCTTGGCGCTCGCGCGCGCCGCGCCGTAGGCGTCCTCGCTCAGGCCCGCGCGGCGGAAGATCGCCTCGTAGAGCCGCGCCGACCAGTCGAACGCGCCGCGCTCGAACGCGATCTCCGCCATCCTCCGCGCGTCGTCCTCCGAGAGCTGCTCCACGATGTCGAGCGCGACCGCCGCCGCCCGCGCGATGTCGCCCTGCTCGACGAGCACCCGGATCAGCGGGCCCGCGACCTCCTTCCGGTCGTCGCCGGCCTCGCGGGCGGCCTCGAGCACCTTGCGCGCCTGCTTCAGCTCGCCGAGGGCGAGGTGCACCGCGCCGACCAGCGCCGGGTCCGGATCGCCGTGCTTGCGCGCCTGCGCGATCGACTCTCCCGCGGGCTTCGCGTCGCCGAGGAGCAGGTGCGACCACCCGATGAGCTCGTGCGCCTCCCGGAGCGCGCCCTTCGGCGGCGCCGGAGACTGCGCGAGCACCTCGTTCGCGAGGGCCATCGCCTCGCTCGTCCGCTCTTCCTCGACCGCCCTTCGCGCCCGCTGCAGCAGGGCCGCCGTCTCGGGCGGCACCGGCTCGTCTTGGAGCGCGGCGCGCCGGCGGTTCATGGCGGGCGACGGCGCCTCCGGCTCGCTGCGGAACCGCTGAAGGCTCTGGAACGCGGACATGACGAGGATGAACGAGAAGAAGAAGAACCCCGCGCGCAGGAAGAAGATGGCGAGGAGCACGGCGGCCACGCCCGAGATCGCCGCCGTCAGCCGGGCTCGCCGCGGTCCGAGCGCGTGCTCCAGGACGTGGCCGCCGTCGAACGGGAGCACGGGGATCAGGTTGAGGACGCCCCACGCCACGTTGACCTGGATGAGCATCTCCATCCCGCTGAGCAACATCGGCGGGAGGGCGTAGAGCGCCGGGACATAACGCAGCAGGAGGTGCAGGATGCCGGCGACGAAGAAGCCGGCGAAGGGGCCGGCCAGGCTGATCACCACGTGCTGGAGCCGCCCGAGGGGCAGGAGCGACCGCCACGTCGTGGTTCCCCCCATGAAGTGCAGCGTGATCTCCGGCTCGACCCGGTGGCGCTTGATGGCGAGCGCGTGGCCGAACTCGTGCATCAGGACCGACAGGAAGACCACGAGGATCCACACGACGAACAGCTGGTATTGTTCCCTGGCCACGATCCCGTACCCGAGCAGCGCGGCGGAGAGCCAGAACCCGAGCTGGACGTCGACCGAGACTCCAAACAGACGGAAGCTCATGCGCATTTCATAAGGCCTGCGGGCCGTCTGCTCAATGATTGCCGTGCGGACGCTGCCTGCCCTAGAGTGCGCCGCGCGACCTTCCGCGCGGCCGTGTGCGCCCCTGGCGCCTGCGGCGGCGGGCCTGGCGCCATCGGCGGAGCGAGCATGGGCAGGGAGATCCGGGTCAGGAGATGGGCGCTCGTCGGGCTGGCGGCGGCGGGCATGGCGTGCGGCGGCGGCGCGCCGGCGCCCGGGCCGCGCGTCGCGTCAGCGCCCGTGGGGCTGCCGCCGGCCGGGGCCGAGCCGCCGGCCGCCGGCCTTCCGGGGGCTGCCGCCTCGCCCGCGCCGTCCGAGGCTGCCGCCGCGGCGCGTGGACCCGACGACCGCGCGCCGCCGGCGTTCACGGTGCCGCCCAACACGGCGGTCCTCCACGTCGGCGACTCGTTCGCGCTGGCGGGCTTCGCGCAGGCGCTCCGCCCGCGGATGCAGGCGCTCCGCGTGCGCTACGCGGTGAAGGCGGAGACCAGCTCGTACACGGTGACGTGGGCGTCCAGGATGGAGCTCCTTGTCGCGAACTACCAGCCGGACCTCGTGATCATCAGCCTCGGCGCGAACGAGGTCGAGAACGTCAACCCCCCGGCCCACGCCGGCGCGGTCCGGCGCATCATCAAGGCGATCGGCGGCCGTCCGTGCGTGTGGGTCTCCCCACCGCTCTGGCGCAAGGACACCGGGATCATCGACGTGATCCGGACGAACTCGTCCCCGTGCCGCTTCTTCGACTCCGACGCGCTCGTCCCCGGCCCGCTCCCGCGGCAGAAGGACAAGATCCACCCGAACGAGGAGGGCGGAGCCCGCTGGGCCGATGCCTTCTGGAGCTGGCTCACGGCGGAGCATCTCCCCCCCGGCGAGGACGGGGGCGACCTCACGGCGAAGCGGAGCCCCTGGGCGCTCAGGCCTCCCCCGCCGGAGGAGCACCGCTCCCGCGCCGAGGCCGCGGAGGGCGCGCTCCAGCTCGGGGGTCCGGTGTCGGCGCGGGGAGCGGAGCGGCTCTGACGTAGAGGGCCAAGGGGATCGGCTTCGGGCGTCTCCCGTCTCCGTCTCCCGTCTCCGTCTCCGTCTCCGTCTCCGTCTCCGTCTCCGTCTCCCGTCTCCCGTCTCCGTCTCCCGTGTCCGTGCGCGTGCGCGTGCGCGTGCGCGTACCCGAATCAGAGCGATCACGCGCACGCGCACGCGCACGCCAGACGAGGACGGAAGAAGGGGGACGGGAGAAGGGGGACGGAAGAAGGGGGACGGAAGAAGGGGGACGGAAGACGAGCGGCGAGCGGCGAGCGGCGAGCGGCGAGCGGTGACCGCCGACGCTTCTCACGCTGGCGAGAATCCCCCATTCCCGCCCTGCGACTCCGCGCCGGGCCGTGCGCTCCCTCGTCCGCCTAGGGGGTCGGCGAGGTCGCCACCCCGGCGCCCTTGTGGACGAGCCCCGGGTCATGGCCGAGGGCGCCCGCGATCGCCGCGCGCACATCCCGCATGAGGCGGCTGCGGCCGCCGGCGCCGTAGGGCGCCGGATCGATCGGCGGCATGATCGTGACCACCACCCGGTGGTGCTCCTGCACCACGAAGTCCTTCGCCCGCAGCACGCGGCGCGTCCCGTCGATCGCGACCGGGAGGATCGGCGTGTTGGTCTCGATCGCCATCCGGAAGCCGCCGCTCTTGAACGGCAGGAGCGCGCCGGTCTTGCTGCGCGTGCCCTCCGGGGCGATCCAGACCCGGGTGCCGTCCTGGAGCATCGAGGCGCCGACCTGCAGGCTCGCGCTGGCCTGGACGTGGTTGCCCCGGTTGATCCGGATGAAGCCGGCCGCCTTCATCGCCTGGCCGAAGATCGGCACGTGGAACAGCTCCTTCTTGGCGATCATCCGGAGCCGACCGGGGATGGCGCGGAACACGACGGGGATGTCGAAGAGGCTCTGGTGGTTCGACATCACCACGAACGGCCGCGTGCCCGCGGCGTTCTCGCGCCCGCGCACCACGAGATCCACGTCCGCGTCCTCGAGGACCTTGCGCGCCCACCAGTCCAGCCGCTCGTCACAGCGCTCGAGCGTCACGCGCCCTCGCACCGCGTCCACCACGGTCGGAACGCAGATCCGCGCGGTGTCCAAAATTCCCATGAACGTCGTCTGAAGGCTCATCGCTCTTGTTCCGCTGAAAAGAGAGGGATCGCGTGGTGCGCTCGCGCCGCAGGGAGGGCCTGCCGGGCACGGCGGACGAGCAGCCCTCGGGGGAGCGCCGGGCTCATCCAGGACATCGACCCTCTGAGCATACCACTCAGCCCCCTGCTGTGGTGCCGGTTACGGTCACTACCACACGGCGAACGTGGGGAGAAATACGATGCTCCCAGACATACAGGGCTTGCCAGGTCCCGAGCGCGAGGCGGCCGCTGGAGACAGGGATCACCTCGCTCGAGCGGGTGACGGCGCTCCGGAGGTGGCCCGGCATGTCGTCGGGGCCCTCGTCGTCGTGCTCGTAGTCGCGGCCCTCGGGGGCGAGGCGCGACATCCAGCGCTCCAGATCGCGGAGGACGGCCGGATCGGCGTTTTCCTGGATGACGAGGCTCGCCGAGGTGTGCTGGAGGAACACGGCGCAGAGGCCGACGTCGACGCCGGCGGCGGCGACGACGCGCGCGACCTCGCGCGTGATGTCCACGAAACCTCGGCCGCTCGTGCGGACCTCGAGCGTGCGCTGGACGATGGTGGTCACCGCGCCATCTTAGCCGCCTTCGGCGCGGGCGCCCTGCGCGACGTCGACGATCAAGCCCCAGCTCGTCCACTGCTGGAACCAGACGCCGACGCGGGCGGCGAGCGCCGCCCTTGCGGCCTGGTCAGCACCTGCGGCCTGGTCAGCACCTGCGGCCTGGTCAGCGCCTGCGGCCTGGTCAGCACCTGCGGCCTGGTCAGCGCCTACGGCCTGGTCAGCGCCTGCGGCCTGGTCAGCGCCTGCGGCCCTGCCGATGCCCGCCGCCACCTGCTCGCACGCCGCGACGAGCGGCACGCCCCGCCCGAGCGCCTCGAGGAGCGCGAACGCCTGCGGGTCGAGCTCCTCGCAGCGGATCGTCAGATCGACCGGGCTGCGGAACGCGGCGAGGTGGACCGGGCGGGGCGCGGGCAGCGCGGGCGACCTGCCCAGCCTGAGCTCGCGGCGGAGGGCGTGCGCCGGGTAACGGAGCTGCATCAGCGCGAGCAGCGGGTGCAGGACGATCCGGGCGGTGGACCAGCCGTCCTCGGGCATGCCGGTCACCTTCGCCGGATCGAGCGGCGGGGGCGAGGCGCCATCGAACAGGTCGACCAGGGCGTGCTCGTACCGCGCGACGTCGCGCGCCAGCTCGCGGAGGGCAGGGGGAAAGCCTTGGTAATCATTGACGAAATCTTCGACGTGGCGGCCGAGATCCCGCAGGGTGAAGCTCGCCGGCGGGTGCGCCGCGAGGTACGCCCGGGAGAGCGCGTCGAAGCCCTCCTCGCCGAGGACGTGCGCGAGCCCGGGGTAGTCCTCGCGGAGCGCGTCCCGGTGGCGCAGCCAGAACTGCCGGCGGTAGATGTCGGCCTGCTCGGCGGGCGTGAGCCGCTCGTTCCCCGCGACGTGCTCGCGGCACCTGCCGGCGAGCGCGGCGTCGTCCGGGAGCGGCGCGCCGGCCGTGAACATGCGGGTGAGCTCGCCCATCAGCGCGACGAGCCCCGCCGGGGGCGCTTCAGGCGGCGCGCGCACGCGCCACCTCCTCCCGGATCGCCCGCGCCTTGTCCGCCTCGGCGGCGAGGACCTCGAACGCGGGGATGTCGTCGTCCCACTCGATCAGCGTCGAGACGTCGCCGGTGTGCTCGACAGCGCGCCGGTACAGCGCCCACACGGCGTCGGCCACGTGATCGCTGTGGGTGTCGAGGATGTACCTGCCGTGGTTCGTGTGGCCGGCGAGGTGGAACTGCACGATCCGGTGGTGCGGCACCCCGTCGACGTAGGCGCCCGGATCGAAGCCGTGGTTGTACGACGAGACGTAGACGTTGTTGACGTCGAGCAGGATGCCGCAGTCGGCCTCCTCCGCGACCGCCGAGAGGAACTCCCACTCGCTCATCCGGCTCGCGGTGTAGGTCAGGTAGCTCGACACGTTCTCCAGGGCGAGCCGGACCTCGAGGAAGTCCTGCACCGCGCGCGCCCGCGCCGCGACGTGCCGCACGGCCTCCTCCGTGTACGGCAGCGGGAGCAGGTCGTGCAGGTTGACCCCGTGCGCGCCGGTCCAGCACAGGTGGTCGCTCACCCAGGGGGAGCGCACCTTGCCGAGGAGCGCCTTCAGCCGGCGGAGGTAGTCGAAATCGAGCGGATCCGTGCTGCCGATCGAGAGCGAGACGCCGTGCTGGACGAGGCGGTAGCTCGCGAGGGCGCGCTCCAGGTTGGCGATCGGCATGCCGCCGTCGACCATGAAGTTCTCGCTGATGATCTCGAACCAGTCGACCCGGGGCCGATGCTCGAAGACGTGACGGTAGTGCGGGATGCGCAGCCCGACGCCGACGCCGAGATCGGGGAGCCCCAGCCGCATGCGTTCGAGGTTCACCATGGGTCATGGCGAGCCCACGACGGCCCGGCCCCGCGGGCTCGCCGCGGGCCGGGCCGTCGCGCGGCTCAGCGGCTCAGTGGCCGCCGCAGTCCGCCGGCTTGCAGCCGCCCTGGCCCTTGCACTCGTTCTTGCCGGAGCAGTCGTGGCCATTCCCCTTGCAGCCGCCCTTGCCCTTGCACTCGTTCTTGCCGGCGCAGCACTCCTTGGCGCTGGCCTCTGCCGGCGCCTCCGCCGCCGCGGGCTCGCCCGCGGGAGCCGCCGTCTCGGGGTCGGGCGGCGGCGACGAGGCACAGCCCGCGAGGCCCGCCACCATGCCCGACACCGCCGTCAACGCCAACGTCTTGCCCATGTCCATCGTCATCTGAGCCTCCAGGTTCCGCTTCGTTTTCATCGAGATACCGAGCCCGCCGCGCGCCCCGCCCGCATGGCGCGCCTCGCACGTCGGAGCTCGTCGGGGCCCACCTCGCTGCTCGACCGCGCCGAGCCCCTCGTCTTCGCATCGCGTCGTCGCATCACGTACGGACGGCCGGCTCCCCGGTTTCGCCCCGGATGCGTTGATTCCTGATGCAACTCCCCGTAAGTGAGCGGCGTTGACCTCCACGCCTACGCGAGTCCCCCCTGCGCGCACGGCGTCCGGCGGCGCGTCTCCTACAGCGTGGACGCGCCGCCAGCGTGCAGCGTTCCACGTACGACGTATCTCGCTTCGCGCTGCGGGCGCAAGACAAAGTGCCCGCGCCGTAGGGGACGCGCCGCGGCTGGCCTGGCGAGGCCTCACTCGGCTGTGCCGCGCCGCCCGCGCCGCCCGCGCCGCGCTCGTCGGGGCCGCGGGGCTCGCGCTGGGGGCCTGCGGAGGTGCTCCGCGCGAGGGGGGCGGCGCCTCGGCGGGCGAGGCCTCCGGGCGCGAGCTCCCGGTCGCGGCGATCGCCGCGGAGCTCGAGGCGATGAGCGGGCCGGTCCTCGAAGGCCGCGAGGCCACGTTCCGGGACATCCTGGCCGACACCGTCGCGAAGGACGCGTACCTGTGCCTGCCGCCGCCGCGCCGCGTGTTCCACGGGGATGCGCCGGAGGGGGAGCGGCGGATCGCCGGGATGATGCCGCACTACGGCCTCTTCTTCGGCCCGATGAGCTACCTCGTGCGGCGGCGCGGCGGCGCCTGGGAGGTCGAGGTGCGCATCGCGGTCGAGCCGCCGACCGGCGCCGGCGCGGGCTGGCTCGAGCTGCCCGACTGCGGGCTGTCCGCCGCGCTCGGGGGCGAGATCGCGTGCCGCGGGACGCCGTACGCGCGCGCCGGCTCGACGGACGCTTGCCCGGGCTCCGGCGTGTTCACGGCGAGGGCGACGCCGGCGGCGATCCGCGCGCTGCTCGGGCGCTGGTCGGCCGAGGCCGAGGGGTACTGGAACCGCGACGCGCGCGCCTTCGGGCTGCCGGTCCGCTACGACTTCGACTTCGTCCTCGTGGACGAGGCGCGCGGGCAGGGGCTCCGCGTCGACCTCGCGGTGCCGCTCTCGCCGACGTGCGGGAGGACGCCGTACTTCAGCGCGATGCGGGCGGGCTGGTCGCTGCCCGTGCTCGCCCACGAGGTGGGGCACGTGCTCGGGCTCCTCGACGAGTACGAGGCGCTCTCCGGGATCGTCCGCTGCTACCCGAAGACGCCGTTCCCGGGCGCCGAGATCAGCCGGATGGGGCTGTCGATGAAGGAGGAGACGCGGCTCCTGCCGATCCATCATTACCTCGTGCTCCGCCGCTTCTTCTGCCGCGAGCCCGAGTCCATCGACCCCTATGCCGGCGCGATCCGCTGAGCGAGCCGCGCGGGAGCGCGCGGGCCGCCGCGCGGCGGTCGCGGTCGCGGCGGAGCTCGTGTGCGTGGCGCTGGCCGGCGTGGCGCTCGCGGGTTGCCGCTCGGAGCGAGATGGCGGCGCGGCCGACGCCGGCGCCGGCGCGACCGACGCCGGCGCGACCGACGCCGGCCCCGCGGAGGCGGCGCCGCCGCTGGTGGGCGGGCCTGCCGGACCGAGGCCGCCGGCGCCGCCCGTGGAGCCGCGGTGCCCGCCGGAGATGGTGCGGGTCGCGCGCCGCTTCTGCGTGGACCGGTACGAGGCGGTGCTGCTCGACAAGGAGACCGGGCTCGAGATCTCGGCGTTCTACCCGCCGTCGCGGCAGGCGGCCGCGTCCGTCGAGCGCGCGTGGTCGAAGATGCGGCTCCAGCTCGGCGACGAGGAGGCGCGGCGCATGGAGCTGCCGCTCCTGCCTGGCTGGCAGAAGCAGCGCGAGTTCGAGCCGCGCGCCGTTTCGCGCAAGGGCGTGCTGCCGCAGGGCTACACGAGCGGCGCACAGGCGGAGCTCGCGTGCCGGAACGCCGGCAAGCGGCTCTGCACGCTCGACGAGTGGCGGACGGCGTGCCGCGGCGAGCGCGACGAGCAGTTCCCGTACGGGCCCGCCTACGCAGACGGGCAGTGCAACGTGTTCCGCGAGGGCCACCCGGCCGCGGTGCTCCACCGCGACGTGACCCTCGGGCACAGCGATCCGCGGCTCAACCTGGTGCGCGTCGCCGGCGCGCCGCTCTTGCGGCGGACCGGCGAGACCGCGACCTGCGCGAGCGCCTGGGAGGGCGACGCGGTGAGCGACATGGTGGGCAACCTCGACGAGTGGGTGGACGACCCGGAGGGGACCTTCGTCGGGGGGTTCTACGCGCGCGCGACGAGGGAAGGGTGCATGTCACGCGTGGCCTCGCACGACTTCGCCTACTTCGACTACTCGACCGGCGTCCGCTGCTGCGCGGACCTGCGCGAGTAGCCGTGAGGGCGCGCTCGCGGCGCCGCGCGACGGTCTGGTAGCATCGTCCGCTGCGCGGAGGTCTGCACACGCCCGTGCGACATCGCGAGGAGGAACACCGATGGCCGAAGCCCGATATCACGTCTACGATTCCGCGGTGCTGGACGCCCCCATCGAGGAGGCATGGAGAGAGCTCCGCGATGTCGTCAAGCTCCTGCCGGTCGTCTTCGGTGACGCGGTCAAGGACTACCATTACGTGGACGGCGGCTCGGCGGAGAAGATCCCGTCGCGCTTCGCGTTCACGCTCCACCCGTCGGGAGAAACGGCGCTGGAGGAGGTGGTCGGGCGGTCCGAGACCGAGCACTCCGTCACGTACCGTCTGATCGGGCAGGTCCTGGGCATCGAGGGGTACAGCGCGACCTACCGGCTCCGCCGCGTCACGACCGACCCGGGCAAGACGTTCATCGAGTGGCCCCGGGAGTTCGGCGTGGCCGCGGGCCACGATCCGGCGGCGGTCGTCCCGTCGATCGCCGCCCTCACCGCGAAGGAGGTCCTCACCATCAAGGAGTACTTCGCGAAGCGCCGCCGCTCGGCGTGATGCCAGATCGACGCCCGTTGAGCACGGGGGGCGAGGTGGAGCGCGCGCGGCTCCGGACGGGCTGGCCGCAGGGGTCCGTGGTGGAGCGGATCCGTTGAGAGGGGGCTACGGCCGGGGGGCCTGACGGATCGAATCCGATGGAAGGGGGTGACGCCGGGGGGGCGCAACGGATCGAGTCCGTTGGAGGGGGGTGACGCCGGGGGGGCGCAACGGATCGAGTCCGTTGGAAGGGGGTGACGCCGGGGGGGCGCAACGGATCGAGTCCGTTGGAGGGGGCCGCCGCCGGGGGGGCCGCAACGGATCGAGTCCGTTGGAGGGGGCCGCCGCCGGGGGGGCCGCAACGGATCGAGTCCGTTGGAAGGGGGTGACGCCGGGGGGCCGCAACGGATCGAGTCCGCTGGAGGGGGGTGACGCCGGGGGGGCGCAACGGATCGAGTCCGTTGGAGGGGGCCGCCGCCGGGGGGGCCGCAACGGATCGAGTCCGTTGGAGGGGGCCGCCGCCGGGGGGGCCGCAACGGATCGAGTCCGTTGGAAGGGGGTGACGCCGGGGGGCCGCAACGGATCGAGTCCGCTGGAGGGGGGTGACGCCGGGGGGCCGCAACGGATCGAGTCCGTTGGAAGGGGGTGACGCCGGGGGGGCCGCAACGGATCGAGTCCGCTGGAGGGGGATGGCGCCGGGGTCGCGCCACGGATCGAGTCCGCTGGAAGGGGGTGGCACCGGAGGGGGCGCAACGGATCGACGGTGCGCCGCGGCCGCGCTCAGGTCGTCGGGCCGCCGACGGCGATCAGGCTCTCCGCGCCCTTCGGGCGCCTCCGGTCGCGCCAGAGGAGCGCCGCGGGCAGCACCAGCACCGCGGCGAAGAGGCAGGCGAGCTCGCCGATCACCGCGGCGACGCCGAGGCTGCGCACGGCGTGGTTCTGCGAGCGGACCAGGGCGAGGTAGCCCAGCGTCGTCGTGAGGCTGCAGAGGATCACGGCCCCGCCCGTCTCGCGCACCGCGGTCAGCGCGCCGCCCGCGCCCTCGCGCGCGTAGCGCTGGACGATGTTCACGGCGTAGTCGACGCCGATGCCGAACGTGAGCGGCAAGGCGATGAAGTTCAGGAAGTTGAGCTTCACGTCCATCAGCACGAGCAGCCCCGCCATCCAGGAGACGCCGACGAGCAGCGCGCCGAGCACGGCGAACGCCGGGCGGCCGCCGCGGAAGGCGATGAGCACGACCAGGACCGTCGCGGCGAGCGAGAAGAGCACCGCCGGCGGCACGTCGTCGATGACCGCGGCCCACATGTCCGCGTAGATGACCGCGCGCCCAGAGCCGCGCACGACGCTGCCGTCAGGGAGCCGCGTCTCGCGGTAGGCGTCGGCCCAGCGGAACAGGTAATGCGCGTCGTGCACGCTCTCGGGCGAGATCGGGCTGATGTAGACGATGCGCCCGCGCGTGCCGTCGGTCTCGGTGAACGCGCGCGCCACCCCCGGCGGCAGATCGTCGATCCCGAACGGCGCGAGATCGTCCGGCGGGATGACCGCCTGGATCCGGCGCCAGTCGTCGTCGCCGAGGAGGCCGCGCTTCCTCGCGCGGACGACGCGCTCCTTGATCTCCTGGAGCACAGGGATCTTCGCCTCCTGGTCCTTCGGGACCAGGTCCTGGAGCGCGTAGATCTCCTTGAACGGCTTCTCGGCCTCGGGCGCCGCGTCGCGCCGCGCATAGAGCGCCGCGCGGAGCGGCTCGACCTGCTCGGGCCGATCCACGAGGATCGCCATGCCGTCGGTGCCCACGTAGCCCGTGATCTCCTCGGCGAGGTCGCTCAGGCGGATCTGCTCGGCGCGCGCCCGCTCGTCGTTGCGGAGGTTGCGGAGGTCGTACTCCATCGGATCGGCGCGCACGTAGGCCACCGTGGCGACGACGCCGACCGCGGCCAGGGCGAGGCCCGCGAGCGTGATCCCGACCGGGCCCTTCGCCGCGAGCCGCGCGAACGGCGCGCCGAACGCGAGGCCGCCCTGGGTGCGCTGCCGGAGCCGGCCGAGGAGGCCCGGCGACCCCTGCTCGAGGGGGATGAGCCGATCCATCACCGCGAGGATGCTCGGCAGCGCGACGAACGTCGCGACCCAGCAGAGCACCATGCCGACGCCGCCGATGAGGCCGAAGTCGCGGAACCCGCGGAACTCGGTGACGAGCAGCGAGCCGTAAGCGGCCGAGGCGGCGCAGCCGGCCGTGAGCGTCGGCAGCCAGGTCTCGCGGTGGGCGACGCGCACGCCCTCGAGCAGGCCCGCGCCCCCGCGGCGCGCCTCGAGGTAGCGCGCCATGTAGATGATGCCGAAGTTGATCCCGTTGCCGGCGACGATCGAGAAGAGGAACCCGGTCGCCATGTTGAGGTGGCCGATCGCGAGCTGCGTGACGCCGAACGTCCAGGCGACGCCGACGCCGATCGTGATCAGCATGGCGATGAGCGTGCGCACGCGCAGGTAGTAGAGGAACACCACCGCGGCGATGAGCGCGGCGCCCGCGACGCCGACGTCGGTCAGGTCCGCGTTGATCGCCGCGTACTCGGTGATCCCGGTCTGCAGATCGCCGGCGAGGCCGTAGGTGATCCCGGGGTCGAACGAGGCGGGGCGCACGCGCTCGACCACCTCGCGCACGCGCCGGATCGCCTCGCTGCCCGCGGCGAAATCGCTCCCGAGCACCTTCGAGCGGATCGCGACGACGACGGTCTTGCCGTCCTTCGACTGGTAGTAGCCGTCGGGGTAGCGCCCCGCGTCGACGCCGTTCAGGCCGAGGCTCTGCTCGATCGAGCGGGCGTTCACCTCGGGCGGCGGCTCGTCTTCGTCGAGCAGCGCGCCGGTCGCCTTGTTGACCTCGTAGGCATAGCGCGCCTCGATGTCGTCCCGCAGCTTCGTCAGCTTCTCGCGGTCGACGTAGAGCCCCGCGCGCGGCGAGAGGTAGCGGTAGGCCTCGTGTACGCCGTCCTCGACGCTGCCGACCCACGGCGGCCCGAGCCGCTCGATCTCCGGGACGAGCGCGTCGGCGGCCCGCTGGAGCGCGGCCGTGGGCGTGCCCTCGCCGCCCTGCAGCACGACGAAGAGCGTGGACACGCCGGCCGTCTTGGCCGCGACCCTGTCGAGCTCCTGCACGCTCGGCCGCGACGCCGGCAGCAGCGACTCGAACCCGGTCAATACCGTGAGCCGCGTCGCCAGGAAGATCGCAATGACGGTGAGGAGCCCGGTCAGGAGCAGCGGCAGCGCCGGCCGGTTCACCTGGAGCTCGGCGAGGCGCGCCGCGAGCCCGCCGCCCTGCGAGGAGGGCGGCGCGGCGCGCGGAGAGGGATCCTGAGAGGAAGACGTCGACGGGCGAGGTGCCGTGGGCTGCGGAGAGGGCATGGGGGAGGTCGTGAATCCGGGGCTGAATGGAGCGGGGGAGCGCGGGGGTGGACCGCGTTCTAGGGAACGGGTTCCCCGCAGAACAGCGGTCGCGTGCGGCGCGGCGCTGACGTGGGCGCGCGCGGCCGAGGGCCAGGCGGCCGCGGAGGAGCGCGGCGCAGCGATAGCAAGAAACCGGGGATGCTGCGACCGGTCGTCGGCGCGGGGGCCCGCGCGCGCAGCAACACGGCGCCAGCGCCGGCCGGGGGCGCCGGCGCTGGCCGTATGGCCGGGCGCGCGGTGAGGGGCGCGATCGCGGCGGCGGGCGCCAGATCCCGCGGAGCAGCAGGTGATAGTGTCATTCCATGTCGCTATCGCATCCGAAGGCCGTTCTCTGGGATCTGGACGGGACGCTGGTCGACTCCAGCGAGCTCCACTTCACCGCCTGGCGCGAGGCGCTCGCGGCCGAGGGGCGCTCCTACGATCACGCCGACCATGATGCGGTGTTCGGGATGCGCAACGACGATCTGCTCCGCCGCCTGATCGGCCCCGAGATCCCGCAGGCCGAGATCGCCCGCATCGCGGGCGCGAAGGAGCGGCATTACCGGAAGCTCGTGGCTGAATCGGGGATCGAGCCGCTGCCGGGGGTGCGCGCGTGGCTGGGCGCGCTCCCCCGGAGCGGGTTCCGGATGGCGATCGCTTCCTCGGCGCCGCGCGAGAACCTCGACGTCATCCTCGCGGCGACCGGGCTCACGGGCGTGTTCGACGCGGTGATCAGCAGCGAGGAGGTGTCTCACGGCAAGCCGCACCCGGCGGTCTTCCTCCGGGCGGCCGAGAGCGTCGGCGTCCCGCCGGACCGGTGCGTCGTCGTCGAGGACGCCCCCGCGGGCGTCCTCGCGGGCAAGCGCGGCGGCATGAAGGTGATCGGCGTGGGGCCGCGCCACGCGGAGCTCGGCGCCGACCTCTCGGTCGAGCGGCTGGATCAGCTCGCCGAGGGCGCCTTCGATCGCCTGCTGTCGCCTAGCTAGAGACGATCGCCCGCGTGGCGCCGTCCGCGCGCCTCCGCACCCAGCGGCCGCGCGCGGGCGCGGCGCTCGGGGTGCGGGCGGCGTCGCGCAGGGCGGTCCCGAGCGGCTGCACGAGCAGGAAGAAGGCGAGGCAGAGCGCGGCGCCCGCGGTGCTCGCGGGCCCGAAGCGCGGCCGCGACAGCGCGAGCGCGGTGCAGCCGACGAGCGCGCCGAGGATGCCAGCCACGCCGAGCGCGAGCAGCGCGATCCTCGACCGACAGGAGGCCCGCGGGTCGACGCTGGACACGAGCGCCGGGCGCATCCGATCGCCGCCGCCCGCGCCGCGCTCCACCGCGCCGACCAGCCACACCGGCGCGCCCGCGCAGATCATCGCCTCGACGGTCCTGGAGAAGCCGCGCGCCTTGCGCGCGTGCTGGTAGGCCTCGTCGAACCGAGCCTCCGACGCGCACGCGGAAGCGGCGCGGAGCTCCGCCCGCGATACCCAGACCTCGCCCTCCACGGCGGGCGCGATCGCGATCTCCCGCCCGCCCGCGACGACGACGCCGCCGTAGATCTCGCCGCCGGCTCCGCGATCGGCGAAGACGATCTCCTCGCGCGCGCCGCCCTCGGCCCCCGCGCGGCCCACCTGCTCGATCCGGTGCCCGGCGAGCGCGCCGCCGCGCCCGTCGCCGCGGAGGACGCGCGCCTCGATCAGCGCGCCGCCCGCGCCGCCCGCGCTGCGCGGCGGGCTCAGCCGCCGGAGCTTCGCGGCGACGGCGGCGAGCTGCTTGAGCGCGGTCGCGGCGATGAGCAGCGTGTTCACCCAGAGGATGGCCAGGGCGAGGGCGCCCATGAGCTCTTTCGACAGCATGGCTCGTCGGGCCTACACGCTGGCTGCATCGGCCTCCGCGCGGCGGAGCGCGCGGGGCGACAGCGCGAGCTGCGGCGCCGAGCGCTCGGCGCGCGCCACGTCCCTCGGAGCGGGCCGGCGGAGGCGGAGCACGTAGGTCCGGAGCAGATAGCCGAGCATGCTCGGCTCGTTCAGCGCCGGATCGATCCGCGGCGCGACCTCGCGCCGGTGCGCCTCGGCGAGCACCGACCAGTGCAGGCCAGCCCGGTTGTGGTGGATCGTGTGATAGCCGTTGTTGCACATGATCCAGTTGAAGGCGCGCCCGACGAAGTTGCGCGAGTGGTCCCACTCGCTCCGTGTGTCGCAGCCGTCGTGCTGGATCAGGTTGATGCGGAGGATGCAGCGCGCGCCGTACAGCTGCGGGAGCACGACGAAGAAGAGCGCCGCCCAGAAATCGATGACGAGGAGCGGCGCGGTGAGCCCGAACGCGAAGGCCATCTCGGCCCGGTACTGCCGGACGAACTCGCGCCGTCCGGCGAGCGCGCTCCAGCGCGCGACGCCGGCGAAGGTGTTCGGCCCAGCCACGTTGGGGAAATGGATCAGGTTGAGGAGGTTCCAGCGGAAAGAGACGTGCTCCGGCGCTGGCCAGTCGGGCTGGCCGTCGTCGTCGAAGTGGTGGTGAACCAGGTTGTGAGAGGGGACGTTGGCCGAAGCCGGGTAGAGCGCGCCGAAGCTGAGCACGCAGCGCCAGAGCATGTTCAGCCGGAGGCTGCGGAAGATGCCCTGGTGGAGGTGGTTGTGGATCACCACCGCGTTGAGGAAGCTCAGGCAACATGCCGCGGCGAAGAGCGGGGCATTGCGGCAGGCGGGCGCGCAGTACATCGCCGCGAGCAGGCCGAGGTAGGCGGCGACGATCCCGATCTGACGCCACTCGGCCGGGTGCTTCACCAGCCAGGGCTCGCTGGACGCTGCAGCTCGTGAGGCGACTTCCGCTTTCACGTCATCATGACTATCATCCGTGCCCAGCTCAAACAACGTTGAGGGGCGTCGCACGGCGGCCTCCGCACGGTCGCGTCGCCCCCGTCGCCCGTGCCGCGCCGCAGCCGCAGCCGGGAGTCGCCGGCCCGCGAACCCGCGTTCGCAGATCGATGTGCCGCAGGTGGAGGGGGTCTACGATGGTAGCGTGCTGGCGTGCTGGCGTGCTGGAGCGCTGGCGTGCTGAAATTCAGCTGAGGACGTCGGGCGCATGGACGGGCGCGGGTAACCGGTGTATCCCATGACCCTGGACTGACGTTATCGGGTCCAGGCGACAGCAGCCCGGGGCGCGGGGGGCGCTGCGGGACCGGATCCGCGCCGGAGGCGCCACCTCGGGCGAGAGGGGGCACAAGCACATGTCTGTCATCGTCTCCACGCTGACGTCGCTGCCGTTCACGCAGCTCCGACGAAACCGTTATTTCTACCTCTATTACGACGGGTTCTACGCGCTCGTATGCGCGACGCTCCTCTCGTGGATGCTCCTCGGCGGGCACGCGCCGTTCATCGAGCGATGGGACGCCCGCCTCTGGCTGCTCCTCCCGCTGGTCTGCCACGCGCAGGTCCTCTGCAGCGTGTTCATCCACAACGCGACACACAACAACTTTCCCCGGCCGATCAACCGGCTCGTCGGCGAGCTCTGCGGGCTCGTGGTCCTCACGCGCTTCGCTTCGTGGGAGGTCATCCACCAGCGGCACCACCGCTATTCGGACAACGTCGACAGGGATCCGCACCCGGTCGTGCCGAGCTACTGGGTGTTCCTGGTGAAGACGGTGGTGAACGTGGAGCACCAGCTCCAGCAGATCTACTTCGAGATCTACGGCGACACGCCCGAGAACCGCCGCTACGAGCGGGCGCGCGCGTACGTGAGCTACGCGACGAACCTGCTGCTCATCGCGTGCTGGTACGTGTTCCTCGGGCCGATCGGGTTCTTCTTCCTCTTCGTGCCCGCGTCGATCGTCGGCTTTCTGCACCTCGTGCACTTCAACTGGTCGACGCACAACGCGCTCTCGCCGGACCGTGACTTCAGGCCGGTGAACCTGAACCACGGGTATTACTGGCTCGGCAACCTCCTCTGGCACGGCATCTACATGCACGCCAACCACCACAAGCGCGCGGGCCTGTTCAACCCGGCGAAGCTGCAGCCGGGGCTGCCGATCACGAGGCCGGACCGCTCCTGATACCATCGCGTCGCCCGACGGCGGATCTGCGACGGCGAACCGGCGCGATCCGCGATGGAAGCGACCACGCCGCGGGGCACGAGGCCGTCTAACTCGGTGTCGCAGGCTTCACAGGGCGGATCGTCGAGCGCGGGTTCGGGTTCGTTCCCGCCTGCGAGACCGTCGCTCCTCGCGGGACCCTGACGGAGAACAGGGCCTATACCGCCGAGGCCCTGGCTGCGCGGTTCGCCGCTCATGGCGAGCACCTGCTGATCGGCGATCGCGTTCGAGACCTCTGAGCCGAGGGGTTGGCGGGCGGAGCTAGCTGCCCTGCGGGATCGCACCGCCATCCGCGGCCCCGGCAGCGGGAGGCTTCACGGCGCCGCCTGCGCCTGCGTCACGGGGCGCGCCTGCGCCTGCGTCACGGGGCGCGCCTGCGCCTGCGTCACGGGGCGCGCCTGCGCCCGCGTCGCGGGGCGCGCCGGCGTCCACCGGCGCGGCGGACGCACCGGCGGCCCCCGCGTCGGCGGCGCCCCCGTCGGCAGCGGCTGCCGGCTCGGCGGCCGACGCGTCGGGCTGCGGCAGGTCGGGCACCGCGGGGAGCGCGGGGGGCGGCTCGGCTGCAGGGAGCTCGCTCTCCCAGCACTCCGACTTCGGCGGCGCCGCGAAGCGGACCGCGCGCGACGCGGCGTCGCCCTTCCGGGTGACGAGCTTGTCCGTCTTGTACACCGCCGCGTTGCCGCACGCGTACTCGGCCGTGTCCTTCGTGTCGCGGGCCAGCGTGCGCGCCCGGGGCGCGCGCTGGTTCTCGCACTGCGCCCACTCGAGCTCGTACTCGGCGTCCTCGTCGGCGAGCAGGACGCGGCTCGCCGGATCGTCGTTCGACCGGCGGCCGGTGAGCGTCGTCCGGGTGATCGGGTTCTTGCCGTCGCGCACCGTCAAGGTGACCGGAAAGCGGAGGCTCCCGCGCATGGGCGCGTGCGTCGCGCCGATCTCGAAGTCGGGGCAGACCGGCTCGCCTTCGATCGGGGAAGGCGTCAGCGGGCCGCCGCACGCGGCGCTGGAGAGGAGGAGGAGGGCGAGGGCTCGGGCTCCGGGGCGGAGGTTCACGCCGGGATTAGTCGTTACCCCGGGTCCCCGCGTCAAGCGATCTTGGTCTTGCCCAGCCTCAGCACGCGATCGAAGTGCTCCTTCGAGACGGGCACCACGCTGAGGCGCGACTTCTTCAAGAGCGCGATCTCGGCCAGCGCCTCGTCGCCGCGGATCGTGTCGAGCGTCACCTGCACCTTCAGCGGCGCGACCGGCGCGATGTCGACGACGCTCCAGTCCTCCTCCGCATCGGCGGTCGGGTCCGGGTACGCTTCGCGCTTGACGCGCGCCACGCCCGCGACCGCCATGCCCTCGTTGGAGTGATAGAAGAGCACGAGGTCGCCCTCCTTCATGGCCCGCATGTTGTTGCGGGCCTCGAAGTTCCGGACGCCGTCCCACATCGTCTGGCCGTCGCGCACGAGCTGCGCGAACGAATATTTCTGAGGCTCGCTCTTCATCAGCCAGTAACGGCGAGACATGCACGATCTCCCGGGAAGGCATGAGGGCGGCGCCGGTCGGGCCGTCGCGCTCCCATCCTCGACGGACAGCCCGTCGATTTGACCGGCTACCCTAGCACCGCCCGTTCAATCGGTGATCACGATCTTGGCGCCGTCCGGCGTTCGCCGCGCGACCTCGTCAATCTCGTCGTCGTCAAGGGCGATGCAGCCGAGCGTCCAGTCGGTGTCCTTGTGCACGCCAGCGTGCTGTGCGTCGCCGACGCCGTGGATGCCGATGCCGTGCCCGACGCCGCGACCCGGCGGGACCTCGCCGCGACGCCTGAGCTCGGCGAAGCGCCGCCGGTCCTCCTCGTTCGGGTAGCTGACGACCAGGAACTGATGGAACAACCCCTTGATGCGGCCGGCGACGCGGTACGTGCCGACCGGCGTCCGCCTGTCGCCCTCGTACAGCTTCGGCCCCGCTCCGCCCGGGCCGAGGGCGACCCGATAGGAACGGACGATCGTGCCGTCCGCGACGAGATCGAGGGTGTGCTCGCTCTTGTCGATCCGGATCTCGGTGACCCGCGGCGAGGCGCCAGCGACCGCGGCCGGCGTGGCCACGGCAGCGATCGGAGGAGCATGTGGGGCGAGGGCGGCAGCGGCCGGGGCGCCGGGCACGAGCGCGACGGGCCGCGGTAGCGCCGGCGCCGCGCCGGAGACGCCTCGCGGGCCGGCGGTCATGGAGGGGGCGGTGAGGGCGAGGGCGGCGGCGAGCGACGCCGCGGCGAGGGCAGCGGGGAGCCTGAGGACCATGCCCGAGCGTCGGCGCAGCGCCACGGAGTGTGACGCGCGAACGAGGTCTGCCGTATTCTCGAGCGGGCGCGTCACACTCCGCGACCGCGGCGCGATGCAGAGGTCGATGAGCACGCCGATGACCACCGAGCACCGCAGCCCCGCGACGAACCCCCTGGCAGAGCCAGGGATCCGCCGAGCCCTCGAGGAGTTCGTGCGCCGGCGGGTGCCCAGCGGTGAGGTGGACGACGTGGTGCAGACCGTCCTCTGCGACGCGCTCGCCTCGCCCGCGCGCCCGGCCGACCCGACGGAGCTCCGGCGCTGGCTGCTCGGGATCGCGCGCCACAAGGTCGCCGACCACCACCGGCGCTCGTCGCGCGAGGCCGCGACCGAGCTGCCCGACCTGCCGGTGGGCCCGCCGCCCGTCGAGGCGCGCGAGCTGGCGCGCTGGGCCGAGGAGCAGGCCTCCGCCACCCGCGACGCGCAGCAGACGCTCGCGTGGATGGCCCGCGAGGGGGAGGGCGAGAAGCTCGAGAGCATCGCCGCCGAGGAGCAGGTGCCCGCCGCCCGGGTGCGGCAGCGCGTGTCGCGGATGCGGCGGTGGATGCGCGAGCGCTGGCTCGCGGAGCTCGCCGCGGTCGCCGCGCTGGCGCTGCTCGCGATCGTCGTCGTCCGGCTCCTGCGGTCGACCAGGGACCTGCCGGAGGTCGCGCCCCTGCCCGAGCCGCCGCCGAGCGCTCCGCCCCGCGAGGCGCCGTCGCCGCTCGATCCACGCGATCGTCTCGATCCGCTGGACCGCGCGCGTTCTCTCAGGGCCGAGGCGCTGCGCGCGTGCGACGAGGCGGCGTGGCGCCGGTGCCTCGACCAGCTCGACGAGGCGGACCGGCTCGACCCGGCGGGCCGCGGCGCGCCGGACGTCGCCGCGGCGCGCGAGCGCGCGCTCGACGCGCTCCGCACGCCGACGGAGACGACCCCGGCGCCGGGGCCGATGCTCGACGGGAAGGACGAGAAGACAGACAGGGATGCGACCGACGTGAGCCCCTCGCCCGAGCGCAAGAACCAGAAGAAGGTGGCTCCGCCGCCCTCGCCGAAGTCCACCTCGCTGGTGGCTCCGCCGCTCTCGACGACGCCGCCGAAGCCCACGTCCACCGCGACCGCCCCCGCGGAAAAGCTGTTCAGCCCCAAGAAGCCGATGCCCCCCGACATGAAGAAGAGCGATGCGTCCGAAAAGATGGATTTTCCGTCCGTGAAGCAGTAGGGCCGCGCGCCAGGGGAGCAGTCAGCGCAGCGAGCGACGCGCGCGGAGCCGATGGATCTCGATGGCTCGCCAGCGGCGATGTGTCCTCCTGCGCCGGGGCCGCGTCGCCGCCGTCGGCGCGCCGCGCGCCGTACCGTGCGCTTAAATCTCGCAGTTTCTGGCGTAGTCGTCTAAACACGCGGGCGCTCGGCGCAATCAAGGACGCCAAGGAGAGGAGCCCAGGAGATGCGAACCACGAGATGGCTTGGAATGGCATTCGCAGCATCGCTGCTCGCCGCGAACGCCGGCTGCGCGAAAGAGCCCCAGGTGCAGCCCGCGGCGGCGCCGCCGCCGCCCGCGCCGCCGCCGCCCGCGCCGCCGCCGCCGCCGCCCGACGCGGACGCGGACGGCGTGCTCGATGACGGCGCCGACAAGTGCGTCGCCGAGAAAGAGGACGGCCTGCCGCCCGACGCGAAGGATGGCTGCAAGTCGACCGATCCGGATGGAGACGGCCTCATGGCCGACGCCGACAAGTGCCCCGGCGAGGCCGAGGTCAAGAACAATTACAAGGACGAGGACGGGTGTCCCGACGTCCCCAGGGTCGCTCTGGTCGGGAGCGAGGTGAAGCTCAACGAGAAGATCTCCTTCGCCGCCGGGAAGGCCGATATCGAGCCCGCCTCGCAGGAGCTCCTCGCCAACATCGCCCAGGTCATCAAGGACAATCCGCAGATCGAGTTCGTCGAGGTCGCGGCCTACTCCGAGAAGGTCGGCAACGACGCGGCCACCGTGACGCTCACGAAGAAGCGCGCGGACGCGGTGGTGAAGGCGCTCGTCGCCCTGGGCGTCGAGAAGAACCGGGTGCGGCCCGCCGGCTACGGGGCGCACTGCTCGCTCGACGCGGGCGAGACCGATGAGGCGAAGGAGAAGAACCGCCGGGTCGAGATCAAGATCATGCGGCTCGAGGGCAAGGACACCGGCGTCGAGCTCGCCTGCGCCGCCGCCATCACCAAGGGCCTCAAGCCGGCCGGCGTGCCCGCCACGGCGCCGAAGGCCGCCCAGAAGGGCTCCGATCCGAAGCCGGCGGAGGCGAAGCCGGTCGATCTGAAGCCCGCCGACGCGAAGGCGGGCGCCGCGAAGCCCGCGGACGCCGCGAAGCCCGCGGACGCCGCGAAGCCCGCGGACGCCGCGAAGCCCGCGGGCGCAGCGAAGCCGGCCGAGGCCAAGCCCGCGGACGCGGCGAAGCCCGCCGCCGCGAAGCCCGCCGATCAGAAGCCCGGCGAGACGAAGCCCGCTAGCGTGAAGTAGCCGGGGGGCGCAGCGGCGCGCGGGCAGGCGGTTGGGCCTGTCCGCGCGCGGCCTCCAGCAGGCGCTCCAGCGCGTCCTTCGCGCGCTGTTGGCGCTCGGGCTCGGGCAGCGCGCCCGCGCCGAGGCGCTGGATCTCGGCGCACAGCGCGGCCCGATCGCCGGCGGGAGGCTGCCCGCAGAGCCGCTCGTGCGCGCTGTCGACGTGCGCGCCGCGCGGCGCCGGCTCCCCCGCGAGCACTGCCGCGGCCGCCTCGATGAGGAGCGCGGTCGCCGCCGCCTCGTCGCTCTCCCCCAGCCAGCGCGCGACGAACTCCGGCTGCTTCGCGAGCCGCGCGAGGACGTCCCAGCGCTGCGCGCGCGCGGCGAGCTCCGTCGCGAAGAGCACGACCTTCAGGTTGCGGCCGAGGTCCGGGAGGGCGCGCGTCTCGTCGTCGAGCGCCATGACGTCGTCGACGACGCTCGTGTCGAGCGCCGCCGCCGCGCAGCGCACCGCGACGCTGAGCAGGTCCGCGCGCAGCGCCGGGCCGAGGGAAGGCTCGCGGCCGAGCGCGCGCGCGGCCGCGAGCACGAGCGGGCCGCAGTGCCCCTCGCGCCGCTGCCGGGCGAGCATCACGCCGGCGTCGTAGGGCCGGCCGCTCCGGCGCAGCGCCTCCACGGCCGCCGTGAACGCGTCGGGGTCGTACGTCCCGCGCTCCGCGGCCGTGAGGAAGCCGTCGAGGCTCCGCAGGACGGGGCACGCCGCCGCGCTGCCGGCGCGCCGGAGGTGCGGGAGCTTGCCGAGCACGTCCGCGATGCGCAGCGAGAGCGCGAGCGGGTACGCGTCGCAGGCGGGCTCCTCGTAGCCGCCGAGGTCGACCTTCGCCTCGGTGCAGGCGAGCGGGGACGCGACGGCGGCGAGCGAGCGCGCCGTCCTCGCGACGAGCGGCCCGATGCCCGCGACGGCGGCGAGCCCCGCCGGGAGCGGATCGAGCAGCGCCGCGACCGCGGCGTCGCCCGTGTCCGGCGGCAAGAGGCCGCGGACGAGCGTCCAGAGGTCGCCGGCCAGGAAGGGGTGACCGGCCTCGGCCGCGAGCTGGGCGTCGATCGCGAGCAGCGCGCGCGCGTCCTTGCCCCAGGCGAGCGGCTGGTCCGAGCGCAGCGCCCGCGGGCCGAGCCGGAGCCCGAACGAGAGCGCCGCGATCGCGCGGCGCGCCGCGGCGGCGCCGCGGCCCGTGTCGCCCTCGAGGAAGTGGTAGGCGGCCGCGAGCGCGGCGGCGCTGACGTAGGCGCGCGCCGCGTCGTCGTCGCCCTGGGGCGAGCCCTCGGGCGCGAGCGCCGCGGTGAGGGCGCCCTCGGGCTCGCCGCGGGTGCGCAGGCCGAGGCCGAGCTGGAAGCCGGTCGACCCCTCGAGGATCCCGGCGCCGTACGAGACGTCGAAGCTGAGCGAGAAGACGCGCGTCGCGGTCTTCTCCTCGTAGCGGTAGGTCATGCGCGGCACGCGCAGGCCCCGCGCGTCGGCGGCCGAGAGGATGCGGTCGAGCGCGTCGCGGGCCTCGGCGCGCCGGCCGCCGGCGAAATCGCGCGCGGCGCCCACGATCGCGAGCACGTCGCCCGGGTCGGCCGTCTGGCAGGCGTCGTCCGAGGCCCTGCGCATCGCGTCCGCGTAGGCGGACGGATCGGGGGCGATCCCGCGCCGGGCCTTCGCGATCTCGCTCAGGTAGGAGAGCGCCCACGCCACCCTGCTGCCGCTCTCGGTCGCGAGCGCGACGGCCTCCGGCGACGGGGGCGCGCCCAGCACGGCCGCGCCGAGGAGCGAGGTGAGCAGCCCGAGGTCGGCCTGGTCGCGCAGCCCGCGGGCGGAGAGCGCCCTGGCGTAGCCGACGAAGAGGCCCCGGAGGTCGCCTTCCGCGCGGGCGGGGAGCGACGCGAGCGCGTCGAGGAGGGCGACGCCGGCCGCGCCGTGCGCCGCGTCGCCGTCGCGGAGCGCCGCGGAGAGCCCGCGGAGCACCCGGCCGAGCGGGGCGCCGCTCTGCTGCGCGAAGCGCTCCGCGGTGGCGGACTCCAGCAGCGCGCGGGCGAGCGCGTAGCCGCCGGCGAGCGCGTCCGAGAGGCCGCGGTCGCCCCAGCCGGACAGGCCCGCGGCCACGGCGGCCTCGGCGGTCGCGGTCGGGACGGTGAAGCGCACGCGGGGCGCCGGCGCGCCGGCGCGCGCCGGCGTGTGAGCGGGGGCCGCGAGCAGGTCCATCGCGTCGGAGAGGAGCGTCACGAGCAGCCGCGCCCGCCGCGCCCACGCGCCGTCGCCCTGCTTGTACCGCGGGGCGAGCAGGATCCGCCCGCGGACGTCGCCGAGCCGCGCGAGCGCGCGGCGCGCCTCGGGGCTCGGCCCTCGGCCCGCGGCGCAGGTGCCGGCGGCCGGCGGCGGGCGGCGCGCGCGCTCGGTGAGGAGCACGGCGAGCACGCCGTCGGCCAGGGCGGCGACGTCGTCCACGAGGCCGGTCGGCGGCGCTTCCACGGCGTTCGCCCCGCCGGCGGCGCCTCCGGGCGTGACGCCGCCTCCGGGCGCGGCGGTGCTGCCTTCGTTTGCGGCGGCGCCTCCGTTCGCGGCGGCACCTCCGTTCGCGGCGCTCCCGCCTCCGGGCGTGGCGAGCCCCGCGATCGCGCGGCGGAGCGCCTCGCGCGCCTCGCGGCGCTCCGGGGGGAACCGGGCCGCGTCGGTCGCCCGCGGGTCGAGCGCGCCCGCGGCGCCGAGCGCGGCGTAACGCGAGAAGCTCGCGGCGAGGGCCGCGAGGCCCGGGTACGGGAGCGCCGGATCGGGCGAGAGCGCGCGCCCGATCTGCGCCGACGAGAACGCGAGATCGGGCGCCTGATCCGACAGGAGCCGGTACAGCGCGTCGGCGGCGTAGAGGCCGGCGACGCCCCAGCCGGTCTGCGCGGTGAGGTCGCCGCGCAGCTTGGCGGTGAGCGCGCCCTGCAGGGCCAGGAAGTGCGCGGGCTGCACCTCGGGCGGGTACGACATGCCCGCGAAGACGCCGGCGAGGAGCGCGCCGAGGACGGCCTCCGGGTCGCGCGCCTCGGCCATGCGGCGCTGCACGGCGACCTGCGTGAGGTCGACGATCGCGTCGCGGAGCCGCTCGTCGGCGAGCACCCCGGGGCTGTAGGCGAGCGGGATCTGCGCGAGCGCGCGGTAGCGGCGCGGCTCGGCCTCGGCGAGGGCGCGCAGCGCGGCGAGGTGCGCGAGGCCGAGCTCGGTGACGCGCCGGTGGACGGCGCTGCCCGCCTGGCCCGCGGGCGGCGCGGGGCCGCGCTCGTGGAGCAGGCTCGGCGCGTGGGCCCACGCGGTGCTCGTCTGGTCGACCGCGCGGACGAGCGCCTCGTAGCGCGGCAGCCACGCCTCGAGCGGCAGCCGTCCGTCCGGCGTTGCCGCCGTGGCGCTCGCTGCCGTGCTCCCGGCCGCGGGCGCAGCGGCGCTCCCGGCCGCGGGCGCAGCGGCGCTCCCGGCCGCGGGCGCAGCGGCGCCATCGCCCGGGGAGAGGGCGCTGGCGAGCTCTGCGGCGAACACGAGATCGCGCGCGCCCTCCATCGGCGGCGCGAGGCCCCGGCCGCAGCCGCGGGCCTTCCCGAGCAGATCGTCGAGCGCCGCGCGCCGGTCCGCGGGCACGCCCCGCAGCACCGCCGCGCCGCGGGCGCGCCACGCCGCGCGGCTGTCCCGGGCCGTGCGCACGCGGAGGAAGTCGCCGTACGGCGTGTCCCCCGGCGCGGGCGCAGGGTCGACCCGGGCGGCGCCGCTCGCGCTGCGCTCGTCCTCGTCATCGAGCGCGATCCCGGCGGTCTCGAGCAGCTGCAGCGCGTACCGGCCGCGCAGCACCGGCTCGTCGTCCGGATCGCGCCCCTTCACCGCGGCGGCGAGGGCGTCGGCCGCGCGCGCGGCCTCGACGTAGCGGAAGCCGCCGGCCGCGCTGAAGGCGCGGCGCACGAGCGCCGCGAGCGCGATGTCGTCCGCGACGCGCGCGAGCGGCGCGTCGCTGCGCGCGACCGGCGCGAGGCCGGCCGTGAACGGCGCGAGCGGATCGCGCGGAAAGAGCTGCACCGCGCCGCCGCGAACGCGCGCGTGGACCAGGTGCTCGTACCCGAGGGCCTCGCCGATCGCGAGGAGCAGCGCCTCGGCCCCCAGGGCTCCCCCCGGGGGCGGCAGCGGCGCGGCGCGGACCCAGACGGCGTCCGCCGCGCCGCCGCGCCCTCCGCCGGCGTCCGCCGCGCCCGCCTCGACGATGACCGCGGCGCTCGGCGTCGGCCGGTCGCGCTGGTCGCGCCGGTCGAGATCGCGGAGCAGGCGCGCCCACGGGTCGCCGGCGCTCCGTGCGGCCCGGGCCTCGAGGTAGCCCAGGGCGAGCTCGCGCGTCGCGCGCCCCTCCGCGACGGCCGCAGCGAGGGCGCGCTCGCACGGCGCGAGCTGCGCCGGATCGCAGCGCGCCGCCGCCCGGGGCGCGCCGCCCGCGGGGCTGGCGCCGCCGCAGCCGGCGGCGAGGAGCCCGAGGACGAGCGCCGCGCAGACCGAGAGAGCGCGCGACGGAACAACCACGCGGTCGTGCAGCATGACGGGCGCGCGACCTTACACGAACACCGCGCGCTGTCTGCGATCGAGTCGTGCCCGGATGAGGTCGAGCGCCCCGCAGCCCGGGCGGCCACGGTCTTTCGGCCCCTCTGGCGCCGTGCTACCCCGGTCGTATGCGACGGGCTCCGGGGCGACGAGGTGCCGGTGGCGAGGGGGGTGGCGGGAGCGCCGGCAGGGCGGCGCGCGGCGCCTTCGCGGTGCTCGGCCTCCTCGCCTTCTCGTTCTCGCTCGCGGCGTGCAGCGAGGGCGACGAGGGCGGTTATGCCGGGACGACCACGCGCGTCGGCAAGGACGCGACGACGCTCTACATCAACAACGGCACCGAGCCGGAGTACCTCGATCCCGGCAAATCGAACGACTCGGCGAGCTCCACGCTGATCCAGCAGCTCTTCGAGGGGCTGACGACCTACCGCGCCGGCGACCTTCGCCCGGTGCAGGGGGTGGCGACGCGGTGGGAGCAGAGCGACGACAACCGGATCTTCCGGTTCCACCTGCGTCCCGAGGCGCGCTGGTCGGACGGCAAGCCGGTGACGGCGCACGACTTCGAGTACGCGTGGAAGCGGGTGCTGCGGCCGTCCACGACCTCGCTCGCCGCGACGAACCTGTACGTCCTGAAGAACGGCGAGCTGTTCAGCCTCGGCAAGCTCAAGGCGCTGCGCGAGGCCGCGCCGCTCCGCGCGGCCCCTCGGCCCGACGCGCCGTCCGCGCTCGAGCTGCCCAAGGGGTCGTTCGTGGTGGTGCTGGCGCGCTCGCCGATCCAGGTGGACTCCACGATCGCGCCGCTCGCGGCGCTGCCCGAGGGCGCCGCCGCGGTGACGTTCACGAAGGGCGAGGGGAAGGGCGGCGGCGACGTCGAAGATCGGCTGTCGTTCGGCGCTGCCGCCGTCGGCCCCGCGCCCGGCGGCGGCTGGCAGGGCGCTCTGGTCGACATCGTCCGCGCCGGCCCGCCGTGCCAGTGCAACGGCGCCGCCGATCGCTGGTTCGAGCTCGACCGGGGCGGCGCGCGCGGCTTCCTCCCGGGCTGTCTGCTCAAGCCGGCCGTGGACGGCGCGCGCGCGGGCGCCGCGCCCCGATCCGAGACGTACGCGCTCGTCGCGCCGCACACGAGCCTGCCCACGTACGACGCCGCGGCGGCGCCGGCGCCCCCGCAGGGCGAGCCCCCGGTGGGCTTCGTGCCCGACGCGCTCCTCGCGGAGGACGATAGCGCCGTCGGTGTCCGGGCCAGGGACGACCTCACCCTCGACGTGGAGCTCGATCAGCCCACGCCCTACTTCACCGATCTGACGAGCTACGTGACGCTCTTCCCGGTGCGCAAGGACGTCATCGAGGCGTTCGAGCGGCGCGGCGAGCCCGAGCTCTGGTTCCGCCCCGAGAACATCGTCGTCAACGGCCCCTACACGCTCGATGAGTGGAAGTTCCGTTACGAGATCACGATGAAGCGGAATCCGAGCTACTGGAGCCGCGACAAGCTGAAGATCCACCGCGTCGTCTGGCTGGAGATCGAGCAGTACAACGCCGCGATGAACATCTACAAGGCGGGAGATCTCGACTACATGGGCGACAACGCCTCGCTCCCCGCCGAGCACATGACCTGGCTGTCGGCCAAGAAGGACTTCCGGCGCTTCCCGTACCTGTCCACGTACTGGTTCGAGTTCAACACGCGGAAGCCGCCGGTCGACGACGTCCGCGTCCGCTGGGCGCTGAACCTCGCGGTCGACAAGCAGCAGATCGTCGACAAGATCGCGCGGGCGGGGCAGACGCCGGCCACGCACTACGTCCCGGACTACACCGGCTCTGGCTATGACGAGACGGTGGCCGACGAGCGGAAGCGCGGCGTCGATCCGTTCTCGTCGCCGGACGTCGCGTTCAACCCCGAGCGCGCCCGCGCGCTGCTCGCCGAGGCAGGCTACGAGGTCGTCCGGGAGGGCGACGGATTCCGGGCGAAGAACTTCCCCGCGCTCGAGATCCTCTACAACACGAGCGAGGGTCACAAGCAGATCGCCGTCGCCGTGCAGGACATGTGGAAGCGTCACCTCGGCGTCTCCGCCACGCTGCGGAACGAGGAATGGAAGGTGATGCTCAAGAACGTGCGCGACGGCCATTTCCAGGTCGTGCGGTTCGGCTGGATCGGCGAGTACAACCACCCGGCGACGTGGCTCAACACGCTCCTCTCGTACAGCCCGCAGAACCGGACCAACTGGGCCGACAAGGAGTACGACGACCTGATGCGCGCCGCGGCGGCGACGGCCGATCCGGAGGAGAGCATCCTGATGTTCCGCAAGGCGGAGCAGCGGGCGGTCGACGGTATGCCCAAGCTGCCGCTCTACTTCTACACGAAGTCCACGCTCGTGAAGCCGTGGGTCAAGGGGTTCATCGGCAACGCGCGCAGCGTGCAGCTCGTGAAATGGCTCTGGATCGACCCGGGCTGGCGCGACAACGCGTCGAACGAGACAGCGTTTCCGCCGCTCGAGTTCCCGCCGCCGGGGCGGCTCGGTCCGGCGGTGGGCGGGGCGAACGCGCCGTGAGCGCGGCGCCCGGGCGCGACAGCGACGCTGCGCCCGCCGGCCTCGACCCTGACTCGAGTGCTCCAGTCCAGGCCGCGCGTGGTAGGGAGAAGTCCCCATTGACGCGCTGGCCTGCGCCATGGCCTCATCGACGAGAGCGCAGCAAGGACCATCGCGGGAGAGAGACATGAGCAAGACGATCCTGGTCACCGGAGGCGCGGGCTACATCGGCTCGCACACGTGCGTGGAGCTGCTCCACGCGGGCTACCAGGTGGTCATCCTCGACAACCTCTGCAACAGCCGCAAGGCGGCCGTCGAGCGCGTGGAGCGGATCACCGGCAAGCAGGTGACGTTCATCCAGGGCGACATCCGCGACGCGGCGCTGCTCGATCGGCTGCTCGCCGAGCACCCGATCGACGCGACGATCCACTTCGCCGGGCTGAAGGCCGTCGGCGAGTCGGTCGAGAAGCCGCTCGCGTACTACGAGAACAACGTCGCCGGGACCGTGTGCCTGCTCAAGGCGCTCGACGCCCGGGGGTCGCGGAGGCTCGTTTTCAGCTCGTCGGCCACCGTGTACGGCGATCCGGAGCGCGTGCCGATCGACGAGGGGAGCCGCCTCGGGCCGGCGAACCCGTACGGGCAGTCGAAGCTCATGGTGGAGTACATCCTGCGCGACGTGGCGGCGACCGGGGGCTGGTCGCTCGCGTCCCTGCGCTACTTCAACCCGGTGGGCGCCCACGAGAGCGGGCTCATCGGCGAGGACCCGAGCGGCATCCCGAACAACCTGACGCCGTTCATCACGCAGGTGCTGGTGGGGCGGCGCGACAAGCTCCGCGTGTTCGGGGGCGACTGGCCGACGCCGGACGGCACCGGCGTGCGCGACTACATCCACGTGGTCGACCTCGCGCTGGGCCACCTCGCCGCGCTGAAGCGCATCTTCTCGGTCGGCGACAGCTTCACCGTCAACCTCGGCACCGGGCGGGGGAACTCCGTGCTGGAGGTGGTGGCCGCGTTCGAGAAGGTCAGCGGCAAGCGGATCCCCCACGAGATCGTCGCCCGGCGCCCCGGGGACGTCGCCTCGGTGTACGCGGACCCGACGCGGGCCACGGAGCTCCTCGGCTGGCGCGCGGAGCGCGACATCGAGACCATGTGCCGCGACAGCTGGCGCTGGCAGGAGCAGAACCCGAAGGGCTTCGCCGACTAGCTCCGCCCGCCGCGCGTCAGAGGCGCTGGTCTGTGCGGCGGACGCGCGCGCCGAGCTCCTCGAGCCGCGCGATGACGCGCGCTGGGTCGAGCACGCTCTCCGGGTTGTAGAGCCCCGGGCCGACGGGGGGACCGCCCGCGAGCCCCAGCAAGCGCTCCGTCGCGATCGCGGCGCCGTACGCGCTGAGGCGCGCGAGGCCGTCCGTATCGACGATGTCGTAGCGCAGCCGCGCGCCCGCGCCGTCGTGGCGCCGCCCCGACACCTCGACGACGAGCTCCGTCACGTGACCCGCGCCGCCCGTCGCGGCGTCGCGCGTCGCGATGTCGACGCGGATCTCTCGCGCGTCGGTCGCCGCCGCGAGGCTCACCACGTCGGGGAGCGGCATGGCGCGGCCAACGCGCTCCACGCCCTCGGCGTCCACGAAGCGCCGTGTCGCCGCGTCGCCGAGCAACCAGGTCCATTTCCCGCCCTGGAGCACGAGCGGAGCCTGCCCGCTCTGCGCCTCTCGCTCGAAAGCGGCCTGCAATGCGGGGCCCCCGCGATCGTCCGCGTCGACCACGCAGCCGAGCGCGATCGCGTCGACGCGCTGGAGCTCCTGCGCGAGGTGGAGCGCCGCCAGCGTCGCCGCGCCGCCGAAGGCGTGGCCCAGCATGAGGATGGGAGCGCGCGTCGGTCGCGCGATGTAATGGGCGACCACGGGGCCGATCTCCGCGACGGAGTCCGAGAAGGCGACGTGGGGCACGCCGTCCGCCTGCGCGCGCTTCACTGCGTTCGACGCCTCGTCCTTGACGAGCGCGACGACGGCGCTGAACGACGCGCCTCGCTCGAGGCCGAGGTCGTCGCGGCCGACGTCGGCGACCGTCGCTGTCGTCGGGCCGCCGACCTCCGCGGCGACCTCGGACGCCCTGCGCGCGTCGCGTCCGGCGATCGCGATCGGCAGGTCCGGCTGCAGGCGTCGTAGCGCCTTTGCTGCGCGCGCGCCGACCTGGCCGTAGCCGCCGATCAAGAGCACGGGTGACATCGTTCGTGTGGCCATCTGGATGGACTCCTCCCGCCGAGCGCGCGGGCGCGCCTGGGGCGTGTTTGGCGTCAACCTACCTTTAGTAACTTGCCTTTGGTACTATGTACCCGCTCGTGGTAGCGTCAAGGCGAATGGCGAAGTCGAGCGCCACACAATCCGCGGCCCGGCCGAGGAGCGACGCCGCTCGCAAGCGCCTGTCAAAGGCGGAGCGCCGCGAGCAGCTGCTCGGGACGGCCGAGCAGATCGTGCGCGAGGAGGGCACCGACGCGCTGACGCTCGGCCACGTCGCCGAGCGCGCGGGCGTCAGCAAGCCGATCGCGTACGAGCACTTCGAGACGCGGTCCGGGCTCCTCATCGCCCTCGCGCGTCAGATCGACGACCGCCAGGTCGCGGCGCTGCTCGAGGCGCTGAAGCGGACGCGCCAGCGCCTCGAGGACGTCGCGCGCGTCGTCAGCGCCGCGTACATGCATTGCTGCGCGACGGTCGGGCCTCAGTGGCACGCGATCCTCGCGGCGCTGAAGGGCGACGAGCAGATGGACGCCGTCGAGCAGGAGCTCCTCGACAGGTACGTGACGATCTATGCGGACGCGCTCGCGCCGTTCGCCCACCTCTCGAAGCGCGATCTGCACCTCCGCTGCGTCGCGATCATCGGCGCTGCCGAGGCGCTCGCCGCCGACATGTTCCGCGGCCGCACCGACGAGCCCGCTGCCGCGAAGGCGCTCGAGTCGCTGATCGTGCAGTGGCTCTCGAACGGCGGCTGAGCGGCGCGGCCTGCGAGCCAAGCATCGCGAGGGTTCGGCGCCACGGAACAGTCCCGCCAGGGATTCCTGACCGGCGATGCTAGCTCGGCCTGGCGCGGTGCTCGGCCGCGCCTGCGATCCGGACAACAAGCCGCCGGCAGCGCCAGGGCCGCCGAGAGCGCCAGGAGAACCCAGAATTTTATTCTTGGCGTCCTCGGCGCTCCTGGCGGTTAATCTCTCTCTTCTGAGCGCCGCTCCGGAGCACCGGAGCCGAGAGAGGATCGGGGGCGCGCGAGCGCAAGGAACAGAGATGAGGTCGGTTTCGCTCGTCCTTGCCAGCCTGCGCCCTCGTGGCCTCCTCCGTGCGACCCTCTCGCTCCCGCTCGCGCTGCTCGCGGCCTGCTCCAGCGACAGCGAGGAGTACGTCGGGACGACGACGCGCGCCGTCAAGGACGTCGCGACCTTCTACGTCAACAACGGTGAAGAGCCGGAGTACCTCGATCCCGGCAAGGCCGTCGACTCGGTGAGCATCACGCTGCTCCAGCAGATGTTCGAGGGGCTGACCACCTACGGCGCGGGCGATCTCCACCCCGTGCAGGGGGTGGCGACGCGGTGGGAGCAGAGCGACGACAACCGGGTCTTCCGGTTCCACCTGCGCGCCGAGGCGCGCTGGTCGGACGGCAAGCCGGTGACGGCGCACGACTTCGAGTACGCGTGGAAGCGGGTGCTGCGGCCGTCCACGGCCTCGCTCGCCGCGACGAACCTGTATGTCCTGAAGAACGGCGAGCTGTTCAGCCACGGCAAGCTCAAGGCGCTGCGCGAGGCCGCGGCGCTGCGCAGCGCCCCGCGCCCCGACGCGCCGGCCGCGCTGTCCTTGCCGCGGGGCGCGTTCGTCGTCGTGCTCGGCCAGTCGCCCGCCCGGGTCGTCTCGGCGGTGACGCCCCTCGCGGCGCCGCCCCCCGGGGTCGCCTCGGTGACCTACAGCGAGCCCGACGAGAAGACAGGCGCCGGCGAGCGGCTCGCCTTCGACGCGGCCGGCGCGACCCCACCGCCCGCCCCGCGCGACGGCGCCCCCGACGGCGGGTGGCGGGGCGCCGAGGTCGCCCTCCTCGCGGCCGGCCCGCCGGTCGCCTGCAACGGCGCGGCCGACCGCTGGTTCGAGGTCGAGGGCCCCCGGGGCCGCGGCTTCCTGCCCGGCTGCCTGCTCGCGCCGCCCGAGTCGCCCGCGCCGGCGGCGGCCGCGTACGCGCTCGTCGCGCCCCACGCGAGCCTCCCGACGTACGACCCCGCCGCGCTGCGCGCCGCGCCGCAGCCCGCCGCCGTGACCGGGTTCGTGGCCGCGTCGGAGCTCGTCGAGGACGACACGGCCGTCGGCGTGCGGGCCGTCGACGACCTGACGCTCGACGTGGAGCTCGAGCAGCCCACGCCGTACTTCACCGACCTCACGAGCTTCGTCACCCTGCTGCCGGTGCGCCGCGACGTCATCGAGCCCTTCGAGGCGCGGGGCGAGCCGGAGCTCTGGTTCCGCGCCGAGAACATCGTGGTCAACGGGCCCTACACGCTCGACGAGTGGAAGTTCCGTTACGAGATCACGATGAAGCGGAACCCGGCGTACTGGGCCCGTGACGCGCTC
This sequence comes from Sorangium sp. So ce321, assembly GCF_051530195.1. NCBI lineage: Bacteria > Pseudomonadati > Myxococcota > Polyangiales > Polyangiaceae > Sorangium > Sorangium sp. So ce321. The sequence goes on from NZ_CP150329.1 coordinate 5,916,487, forward strand.
AGGATCCACCGGATCGTGTGGATGGAGATCGCCCAGTACAACGCCACGATGCAGCTCTACCGGGCGGGGGATCTCGATTACCTGGGCGACAACTCCGAGCTCCCCTACGAGCACCTCGCCTGGCTGTCCGGCAAGAAGGATCTCCGGCGGAGCGAGTACCTCTCCACCGTGTATTACGAGGTCAATACCAGGAAGCCGCCGCTCGACGACCCGCGCGTCCGGTGGGCGCTGAACCTCGCGATAGACAAGCGAGAGCTCGTCGACAAGGTCACGCGGGTGGGCACGCCGGCGACGCACTACGTGCCCGACATCACCGGATCCGGCTACGCCGAGCAGGTGGCGGAGGACAGGAGGCGCGGCGCAGATCCGTTCTCGCGCCCCGAGGTCGGCCACGACCCCGCGCGCGCTCGCGCGCTGCTCGCCGAGGCCGGCTACGAGGTCGTCTCCGACGGAGGCGAGCTCCGCGCGAAGGGCTTTCCCCCGCTCGAGGTCCTCTACAACACGGGGGAGGGGCACGGGCAGGTCGCCGTGGCCATCCAGGACATGTGGAAGCGCCACCTCGGGGTCTCCGCGTCGCTGCGGAACGAGGAGTGGCGGGTGATGCTCAAGGACCTCCGCGACGGCAATTTCCAGGTGATCCGCCTGGCCTGGTACGCCGACTACAACCATCCGCAGACGTGGCTCGGGACGTTCCTCTCGTACAACCCTCAGAACCGGAGCGGGTGGGCAGATGCCGAGTTCGACGAGGCGGTGCGCAGGGCCGCGTCGATCGCCGACCAGAGGGAGAGCATCCGGCTCTACCGGGAGGCCGAGCGGCGGGCGCTCGACGGGATGTGCAGGATCCCGCTCTATTTCGAGGAGAAGCCGACGCTGGTGAAGCCGTGGGTGAGGGGATACAGCCCGAACGCGCGCAACACGCAGCTGATCAAGTGGCTCTGGATCGACCCCGAATGGCAGCACCGGCCGCCGGGAGAGCCCCCGCCGGCCCTGGAGCTGCCGCCGCCGGGGCGGCTCGGAGGGGGCCAGGCCGCGCCACATAATTGACCTCCCTCGACGTCGCGGTGGTACACAGGTGCATGCGTGCCGCGGGCGCGCGTGGGGTAGCCGAGAGACCACATGGGCCAGGGCCAGCTCGAGGGACAGGGACGGGGGCGACAAGCGGACTACGTGCTCGGGACGCCGGAGGGATGGGGTGCGTTCAGGGTGATCCGCTGGCATGGAATCGAGGAGATCTCACAGCCGTTTCGCTATGATATAACGCTGCTCCGCGCCGCCGAAGACGGGCCGGTCGACCTCGACCGGCTGCTCGACGCGGGCGCCACGTTCCGCATCGCGACGCAGGATCGCTGGCGATCGATCCACGGCATCCTGGCCGAGGTCGAGGAGCTCGAGCGCACCTCGACCGCCTTTCTCTACCGTGTCCTGCTCGTCCCGCATATCTGGCGCGCTCGCCACAGGACGCGCTGCCGCAACTTCGTCGACCGGACCCTCCGGGACATCCTCTTCACGGTGCTCGAGAACCGTTCTCCCAGGTATCCAGAAGGCTACGGTGGGCTGAAGTACCTGGAGGGATCGGTCGCGCCGTCGGATCCGGAACCCAGCTTCGGCGAATTCGTGCCGCCGAACGCCTTCTATCACTGGATGGTGGCCGATCCGTCGCGGGTCGACGACGTGAAGGTGAGCCCTTACGTCGTTCAGTACAACGAGAGCGACTTCGACTTCATGTCGAGGCTGCTCGAGATGGAGGGCCTGTCGTACTACTTCGAGCACGTGCAGCGCGGTCTCGTCCTCCTGATCACGGACATGCCGGGGCAGCACGCGCTCTTCCCCAGGGACCGGGAGTATGTGCTCCGAGGTCTCGGTGAGGGTGGACAGGCAGGCAACCAGGAGGTCGTGCACGCGCTGCGCGACGCGCGCAGGCTCAAGTCGCGGGCGGTGACGCTCCGGGACCATGACTACCACCGGAATCGCTCGCTCGAAGGGAGCGTCTGGGCGGCCGACAGCGAGACCTCCGACGAGCTCTGGCATTTCGAGTTTCCGGCTGGGGACGAGCTCCTGCACAAGGATGTAGGGGCGCACCGCGCGCGCGTCCGGCTCGAGCGCTACGACGTCGAGCGCCAGCTCCGGGAGGGGACGAGCGCGGTGCGCACCATGGAACCGGGCCGCATCTTCAGGCTCCGCGACCAGGCCGGGCTGCATCCCGCGCAGGAGCTGCTCGCCGTGCGCACCGAGACCTGGGCGACAGAGCTCACGTTGCCGGGCACGATCCTCGACACCGAGCGGTTCGGCTTCGGCGGCTCGGTCGCCCCGCAGCGCGCGGGGTTCGAGGGCCGGTTCTGGGCCCTGTCTTCCGGGACGCCGTTCCGGCCGGCGATGAGCACCCCCCGGCCGCGCATCCACGGCGTGCAGACCGCGGTGGTGACCGCAGAGGAGCATGAGGGCGCCGGCGGCGAGGAGCGCCCGGTGATCAACGTCGATCCGCTCGCCCGCGTGCGCGTCCGGTTCCCGTGGGATCAGCGCGCCGACGGGTACGACAGGACGCCGAGCTCGGACTGGATCCGCGTCTCTCAGCAGTGGGCGGGCGCCGGCTATGGAGCGCTCTACACGCCACGCGTCGGTCACGAGGTCCTCGTTGCCTACCTGCAAGGCGATCCCGATCGGCCGGTCATCGTGGGGCGGGTCTACAACGGACAGAACAAGCCACCTTATGATCCGCAGGTCGATCCGACCAAGAGCACGCTGAAGAGCCAGAGCGCCTCTGCCAGCAAGGAGGTCGACGGCTTCAACGAGATACGGTTCGAGGATCGCGCGAAGAAGGAAGAGATCTACCTGCACGCGCAGCGCGACTTCAACGAGGTCGTGCGCGCATCCCACGCGACGACGGTCGGCGGCAAGCAGTCGAACTCCGTCGCGCAGGATCAGTCCAACACCGTGAAGGGCGACCGGACGCACGACGTCACCGGCACCGAGTCCGTGCACGTCCAGGGCGACCGCACGACCTTGTTCGACGCCGACGAGCGCCACGAGGTGGGCGGGCACCTCGAGGCGAAGATCGGCGCCAACGAGGCCCGCGACATCGGCGGCTTCCGGCGGACGGGCGTCGGCGCCAACGACGATCTGACCGTGGCAGGGTGGCACAACGTCAAGGTCGGCGGCGGTGAGACCTGCACGGTGGATGGAAAGCGCGACGTGTTCGTCGGCGGCAACCAGACTCACCGCGTCGGGGCCAATGCCGAGTCGACCGCCAATGGTCATCACGCATTCACATCCATGAACGCGTACTTCCATCTGTCCGGAGACTTCCAGGCGAACTCGAGCTCGGCGGGGTTTCACCAGCGCAGCTCGTACTCCGTGGATGCACCCGAGATCACGCTCAACGCGGGTGGGTGCAAGCTCACGATGAGCGCAGGCCTGCTCGTGCTCGATAACGGCGCCGGCGCGGTGGTGGCCCTCGCGGGCGGGGTCGTGGCGGTGAGCTCCGGCACGGTCGTCACCATGGCGAGCGGCACGGTCATGACCGGCGCCGGCGGCGAGATGAGCCTGACCGCCGGGGCGACGATGAACGCGACCGCGACGGCGATCAAGCTCAACGGTTGAGCCGCGGATGTTCCTCCGGAACCGGACATCGCTTGGGGCCTCGCTCGCGCGGGCCCACCTCTCCGAGCGGGCCGCGATCGCCGCGATCGTCGTGGAGTCGCGCTTTCGCCTCTCGGGTGAGCGGCTCGTGCCTTGCGAGGAGCGGCCGCCGCCGCTGGCGACCGACCCACCGGACATCTCGCGCGTCGCGCCGTGGTCCGGCGTCTCCGTCACTGCCGCGGGCGACGTCTACGGCCCGCGCGCTGCGCCGTTCGTCAGCGTCGCGGAGCTCGTCGTGGGCGCCGTGACGCGACGGCTGGCCATCTTCGGCGAGCGCCGGTGGCAGCGCACCCTCACCGGCGAGCTCGAGCCGTCAGCACCGGCGCCCTTCGAGCGCCTCGCCCTGTCGTTCTCGCGCGCCTTCGGGGGGTCGCTCGAGGTGCCGCCGGGCCTCTTCCCTGGAACGGACCTCCCGTACCCTGGAGGCCGCATCGGTTATGCCTTGAACGACGCTGGCGTGGGCTTCTATCTGGACAAGGACACGGCAGAGGGCGGCTTGTTGCCCAGCTTCGAGCTGGCGGACCACGCGATCACGCGCTGGGACGACCGTCCGGAGCCCGGATGCTTCGTGCCGTGCCCGGACCTGGTCGGGCTGCGGATCGCGCCGCTCGCCGCGGCAGCCCCTGGGCCCGGCGGCGCCGAGCTCGGCGAGGAGGCGAAGGTGAGCCAGGCGGTCGCGCTCTCCTTCCTGGCGGCGCACCACGCGCCGGGATACCTCATCTTCGACGATGTCCCGGCCGGGACTCCGGTGCGCCTGCACGGGGTCGGGCGGCGGGCGATGCGCTTCGACGTGCCGCCGCCTCCGGCGCGCGTGACCTTGCGCCGGGGCCGCGCCGAGGAGCAGGTCGGGGCGGCGCTCCGCAGCTTGCACGTGGACGCCGACCAGGAGACGGTGGCGTGCGTTTATGGCCATGCGTTTCGCTATGAGATGGACCGAGCGCCGTCCTGGGTGATGGTGGACGCCGCTTCCTCGTGAGGTAGATTCGAATGCCGGCGAACTTCTACAACAACAAGGCGGCGATGGTGGGGGTTGACCGCCATCCGGCTCGGGTCGTCCTCGCCCAGATAGACATTGTCTTCGGCAGGAAGCTCCCATGGATCTACGCCGTGGCCGTGCCGTTCTGGTGGCCGGGCGGCGACGAGGGCAAGCGGACGAGCACGGTGACGGCTGACGGCGAGAAGATGATCCGCGAGACCTTCTTTATCAGCAAGGTGCCCCACGTCCCGGCGCCAGGTCCGTTCCATCCTACACAGGCGCTCACGAACGCGAGCATCATCAAGAACTCGAAGACGCGGCCGTTTCTGGCTGCATCGCGGGTCACCTCCGAAGGTGAGCCGCTGGCGATCTGCCTCGCCGGTCCGGTCGGGTTCGACATGAACTGCCAGGAGGTCGACGGCGGCAAGCCGGAGGCGCTGAACGGGCTCGTGATCTCCGGATGCACGGTGATGACGCAGCCCACCGTCAAAGATTTCGTGTTTCGGATCTTCGACGAGTTCATCAAGGAGTGGCTGGCGGAGAAGGTCGTGAGCCTCCTGGATCTGGTGCTCAAGTACTTCAAGATAGGCGCCATCCCGCGCGCGATAGTGAGCTGGGTCGCCAAGAAGGTGGTGCCCAAGCTCATCGACTGGGCGGAGGACGTCGCGAAGGACGTGTGGGACCAGATCGAGCGAGCGAGCGACAGGTATCGACGGAAAGCGCGGCAGTCGCCGGTGCTCACGAGCTGAACGGCAGCGATGACGCGGACCTCGCTGGTATATTCCTATCGGGGACTGGACGGCCGCAGCTACCTGAGCCTCGTCACCAAGCGCAGGTACACGTTCAGGCATCAGGCGCGAGCGGAGGCGTCCGCCGAGCCTGTCGCCGTGCAAGAGGCGCCTGTGATCGAGCCGGCGGCGAACGGCGCCGGGGGCAAGCTGGTCCATGACACCGAGCTCATCGCAGGCGTGAAACCGGCGACCGACGTGCTCCTCGTCGGTAGCGCGCGCTCGCACCGCGGGCCCGTGCCATCGCTGTCGGTAGCGCTGAAGGTAGGACCCACCGCGAAGGTCGCACAGGTCTGGGGAGACCGTCAGATCATCCTCGGGAAGCAAGGTAAGCCGAGATTTTCCGAGCCGGATCCATTCACGGAGATGCCGCTCGTCTGGGAGCGCGCGTACGGCGGGCGCGATTCCTACGCGGAGTCCAAGGAGACGGCCGCCTCCACGGCGACTGAGCGGGGGACTTCGCCTGAGGTGGACGAGGGCTTCGGCATGCTGAGCTACCCGCGCAACCCGTTCGGACGCGGATTCTACATCGACGTCGACCGAGAGCGCATCGACGGGGCGCTCGCGCCGAACCTGGAGGATCCGAGCGACCCGGTGGACCCGGCGCGGTCGCTCGTCGCCGAGTACCTGAGCTGGATTGACTGTCCCGTGGCGGCAGCCTTCGGTCCAATCGATCTGTTCACATTCCCTCGCTCGCTCTTCTTCATTCCCGCCCTGTACAGCGACCCCGCACGGCCGATTCACGAGGTGACGAGCGGCGCGCTCGCGCAGATTGATCTCGAGCGGGCGGAGACGTTCGACGGCCACCCGCACCCGCGCTCGTTCAATTGCGCGCCGGCCGGGCTCGCCGCGCACCGCCTGTACGGAGCGGAGCGCGTTCAGCTATGGAACCTCCACCCGCGGCACGAGCTGCTCGAGTTCGATCTACCGGACGATCGGCCGCACCTGCTCGTGGAGCCTCCAGGGGTCGCTGTGCGGGAGCTCGAGCCGCTGCTTCAGACGGTCCTCATCGAGCCGGATCTCGACCGCGTCACGCTCACGTGGGCTGGGGCGCTCGAAGTGGCGTCGCCCTATCCCGGAGAGATGACGGAGCGGATGCGCCACGCCGTCGTCTGGAGCCGTTCGATGCGAGCACAGGAGCCGTAATGAATCTGCCTGACGTCGCTGGTTACGCGATGCTTGCCTCGGTCCCGCTCGCATACACTGTCAAAGGGCTATGGCGGCAAAGGAGATCCAGGTCGCTGAGCGACGCCCTCTGCCGTCGTCTTCAGTGCAAGGCGCTGCCGGTGAAGTTCTGGTGGGGGGCAACCCGGCTCGTGCTGGAAGAGCCGCGCTTCTGCGGCGTCATGCAGATCTCTGCCGAGCGCTTCCGGGTGCGTCTCAGCGGAGCGGCAAGCCACGCGACGCCGATCGTGTTCCTGATCTCGCGAGGGCACGAGGCGGCGCTCCTGCGCTCCTCTTCGACGCCCATCGTTCGTTGTGGCAGCGCGGCCTTCATGGAAAAATTCGATGTTCATGCCCCCTCTCGCTCGTCGGCGGAGCTGGCTTTCCCGTCAAGCGTTCAAGGAGCTGTCGAGCGCCTCGCCGCGGCGCTCGGCGTCACGCCGGAGCCCGAGTCGATGACGCCTCTGGAGTCCATCGTGGTCGAGCTGCTCGAGAGCGACAAGGAACGTCAGAAGCGCACGAAGAAGCTGACTGACTTCTTTCAGCTCGGAATGTGGGGCAACCACGTCAGCCTGGATATCTCGACCTCGACACGCGTGACTCCCGACCACATCGCCCAGCTCGCCGCGCTCCTCAAGGCGTTCGTCATCGCCGCGTCGCGGCTCGAACATGAGTTTGATCGTGATGTCTGCCGGTACTGCTACGACGTGACGGAAGCGTCTCCGAAGCGCACGTGCGGCCGCTGCGGCGCAGCATACCACGAGAGGTGCCTGGTTAACCCGCAGTGGTGCCCGGTGTGGGGCTGCGGCGACCGACAGGAACAGATCCGGGAAATCTGCGCAGCCTACGGCTGGGAGCACCCCTCGGGCTATTACAAGTGGTGGCTCGGCTCACCCGGCCGCGAGCTCCCCGAGGCGCCGAAGGATTGAGTCCGCGGGGCGTCCGGGCGGCGGCCCGGCGCCCGTCAGCGCTCGAGGATCTGTGCTGCCCACCGTCCGAGCAGCGGCAGCGGCCGCGCGCGCCCCCGCATCGCCGCGATCCCCATCCAGGCTGTTACCAGGAACTGGAGCCCCATGACGAGCACCAGCGCGACGACCAGGATCACGCCTGCGACGGCGCTGGCCGTGCTGTCCAACCGGCTCGTCATGAGACCGAGGTAAGCCCCGAACACGAGGCCGAGCGCAATGGCGGTGGCCGGGACCATCGCCAGGTTCAGGAGCACGGCCTGCACCGCGTGGAACGCCACGAGCCGCGAGTGGTGGCGTTTCCAGGCGTACAGCGCCGCCGGGCCCACGACCCACAGCCCGACCAGCGTCGACAGGTACGCCGCGCCAGCCAGCATCCGCTCTTCCTGACTCCCGACTTCCTCGGTCCTCATGCTGGTCGATGTGCTCATCCAGCCTATGTTTTACACGTATCCGAGGACGGATCGACGTCTGCCCTGCGGGCGGCATGAACCCGACGGTCAGCGCGCTCTGTCCCGTGTTCTGTCCCGTGTTCTGCCGCCTGTTCTGGAGCCCGGGGCGGGGACGGGCGCGCGAGCTGCCGCGCGCCCCGCGAGCAGGTCGTCCGCTCGTCCGCTGCGTTCACGTCTCCTCGGGCCCCCGCGCGATCGCCGACCACGGGAACGGCGCCGGCGCAGGGTCGTCGTTCAGCCCGATGCGCTCACCGTCGAGCGCGATCTTCCGCATCGCGCGCACCGCGGCGCCCTCGCGGCTCGCCTGCAGCTCCAGCTTCGCCGCCTCCAGGCGCTCGTCGCCCTCGACGTGCACGTGGTGGTCGCCGAGGACGCGCTCGCGCAGGGAGCCCCCCACCTCGATCGAGGCGTCGCCCCGCGCTTCCACGCTGATCTCTTCAGCGGACAGGTGAAGCCGGCGCGAGGCCGAGAGCTCGAGCACCGCTCCGGAGAACGACAGGACCGGCCCGGCGTCGGTCACCTCGATACGCAGGACCACATCGCCGCTCCGGCCGCGGATCTCCAGGCGATCGCGGTCGTGCTCGGACGCGATCGCGTAGCGTCGGCCCGACACCATGGATACCGCAGCCGAGGCGACGGGACACTCCACCGCGCCGAGGACGCCCTCGGCCTGCGCTTCGCTCTGCGCGGGCGGCCCCTCCGGCGCGGCATCGGCTCCGGACGACGGCGCACGCGCGCTCTCCCCACCGGTCGCTCCGCGCTTCATGGCGCCTGCCGCAGCACGAGAGCACGGTACCTCGCGCAGAGGTCTCGCCACTCCGCGAGCGCCTCGGGCTGGGCCTCGAAGCGCGCCCTCCACTCGTCATCGATCGCGCGGCGCGACGCCTCGTCTGCGACGTCGTACTTCCGCAGGATGTCCGCCGTCCTGTCAGGCGCGACGGAGAGCTCTGCGCAGAGCGCGGCGTAGGTCTGCAGGGAGACGCGCGGCGCCCTGGGCTGCGCCGGGGCGACGCCGGGCTTGCTGGCGAACGGCAACACGGCCTCGACGTGCGCCGTCAGGCTCATGCCGAGGGGCATGGTCTCTCCGCGCGTCGGGTCGTGCGCCACCGGAGCCTGGCCCGGCGCCGAGACGCTCGCCACGACCCTCGACGGCGACGTGCTCTTGAAGGGGAGCGCCGAGGCAGCTGCGCGCAGGTGCGAAGGGACCTCGACGCTCGGCGAGGTGCCGAGCAGCGCGCTGGGGGGCGACGCGACGGTGGCCTTGCCGCCCGGGGCGGGGGACACAGGCTGGGCCGCCGCGGCGGGGCGCCTGCGCTGCGCGAGCTCGGTGGCGCACCTGCCGCCGTGCCGCTGTGCCCGGTCCAGGCGCCCTGCCGCGATGTCCTGCGCCAGCGCGAGGCTCCAGTGCATGTCGCACCGGCTCCAGTCCACGGGATCGACATCTGCCTCGGCGAGCAGGTCGAGGCGCGCGTCCACGTCGCGCTCGAGCAGGCGAGCGGAGAGCTCGCTCCACGCCTCGAAGTCGAGGGGGACATGAACGGCGCCGGGCATCTTCGCGGGGATATCCATCGCTCTCCAGAGGGCTGCTCGCGGGCGTCCTTCGTCTTGTACACCATCCATCGCCCCACGCGCGATCGAGCGCCCCCTGACCGCGAAGGGAGCGCCCGTCCCAGGGCCCGCCCCGGCGTGGAGCAAGCACGCTGAGCCCCGGCGCCGCGCGCCGCCGCCTTGGGCGCAAAGCAGCCGCCCGAGCGAGGCCGGCGCGCGTGCTCGTGCGGCGGGGGCGCTCGCACGGAGTCAGCCGCGGCGCCCGCCTTCCGGTCGCCTGCGGCTCCGAAACGCCCTCCGGTAGGCCTGCGGGCTGGTGCCCGCCACGCGGTGGAAGTGCTGGCGGAACGCGGCCACCGAGCCGAAGCCCACGTCCGTCGCTACCCGTTCCACCGATCGCGCTGTCGTCTCCAGCAGGAGCTGCGCCCTGCGCACGCGGGCTCGCAGCAGCCACTGCAGCGGGGTTATGCCCGTCTGTTCCTTGAAGTGGCGGCTCAGCGAGCGGACGCTCATCGCCGCCTGCCGCGCGATGTCGTCGAGCGCGATCTCCTTGCGCAGGTTCTCCTCGATCCAGTCGAGGACACGGCGCAGCGAGCTGCCGTCGGCGGTGGGCGGCGCGTGCACGATGAACTGGGCCTGCCCGCCGTCGCGCTCGAGAGGCACCACCGAGAGGCGCGCCGCCTCCGCCGCGACGGCCGCCCCGTGGTCGAGCCGGACCATGTGCAGGCAGAGGTCGAAGCCAGCCGCCGCGCCCGCGGACGTCAGCAGCTGCCCGCAGTCCACGTAAAGGACGCTCGGATCGACCTCGACGAGCGGAAACCGCCGCGCGAGCTCCCCGGCGGCGAGCCAGTGCGTCGTCGCCCTCCGCCCGTCCAGGAGCCCGGTCGCGGCCAGCAGGAACGCGCCGCTGCAGATCGAGGCGATGCGGGCCCCGGCGTCCGCCGCCCTCCGCACGGCGCGGAGCAGCCGCTCCGGTACGGGGCGGCTGATGTCGGCGACCCCTGGGAGGATCACCGTGTCAGCCCTGCGGAGCTCCTCGAGCCCGTGATGGACCCGGATGCGAAACGACCCAGCGTCGACCTCCTTCGCGGCGCCGCACACGCGGACCTCGTAGCCAGGGCGTCCGCTCGGGAGCCGCACGCGCCCGAACACCTCGTTCGGGATCGACAGATCGAAGGCCACGACATCGTCGAAGGCGGCGATGGCGACGCGGTGCATGGCCGGATTATGCATGCAGGCCACGATCGCGCCAGGCCAGCTCACGCGACGAGGAGCGGGCATTCCGGCTCCGGGATGGCGTTCGAGCCGGCTGGCCAGAAGCTGGCGATCTTTGTCGTTTTGGCCGCTCGCGGGGCCGCGGCGCGCGTGCGATGACATCGTCCGTGGCCAGGCGGGAACACGGGGCTTCGGCGGCCGGCCCCCAAGGTGCGAGATGACGGTGTATCAGCTGGTACTGACGGTGAAATTCCTCGGCGCGATGGGGTACGCCGGCGGGCTCATCGCGAGCTTCGTCGCGGCGGAGCCTCTCGAACGGAAGCGCGCCGTGCACAGCATCGCCTCTCCGAGCCTGCTCGCGACGTGGTGCGCCGGGTACGCCCTGGCCGCCCTCGGTGGTCTTCGGTTGTTCGAGCTGTGGGTGGTCGGCGGGCTCGCCCTCTCCGTCGGCTCCAACGTCGTCCTCGTCTACTGCGTCTCGCGCGGCAAGCGGGGTACTCTGGCGTTCTCCTGCGCGGCGCTCCCGCTCGCCTGCGTCGTCGGGCTCATGGTCTTCAAGCCGACGTGGTCGCAGGTGCTAAAGTGACCTCGCTGCGCTCCTTGCGCCTGGCGAGCCTCGTCGAAGGAGCATCCCTGCTGCTCCTCCTGCTGGTCGCCATGCCGCTGAAGTACGGCCTCGGCCTGGCGGTCGCGGTGCGCGTCGCCGGGACCATTCACGGCCTGCTCTTCCTCGTGCTGCTCTCGGTCGCTTCTCGGGCGTATTTCGAGCGCGCGATCCCGGCGCCGCGCTTGCTCCGCGTGCTCGGCCTGTCGCTCGTCCCGCTCGGGTTCCTCGCAGCCGAGCGGCTGCTGCGACGCGACGCCGACGGAGACCACTCCACTTCTGACTGACCGCGGTCACACCGCGACTCACGACAACATGGATGCGAAAGGGGTCAACATGGAAACGAGCGAGTTGTTCACGGGCCAGCGGCTCGAGGTCGGCATGGTGCTGTATCCGGGGTTCACGATGCTGGACCTGATCGGCCCACAGGCGGTCCTCGCGCTGCACAGCAACAGTCATTTCATCTCCAGCACGCTGGCTCCGGTGCCGTCCGACGGCGGCGGGGCGCTGGTCCCGACCGTGACCTTCGCCGACGCGCCCAGAGATCTGGACATCCTGTTCGTCCCGGGTGGGTTCGGCTCCAACGCCGCCATGAAGGACCCCGAGATCCTGGCGTTTCTGGCCGATCGCGCGAGGACAGCGAAGTTCATCACCTCGGTCTGCTCTGGCTCCCTCGTCCTGGGCGCCGCGGGGCTCCTCGAGGGGTACCGCGCGGCGACCCACTGGGTCCTCTACGACGCGCTCGCCGCCCTCGGCGGGATCACCCCGGTCCGGGAGCGCGTCGTGGTCGATCGCAACCGCGTGACCGCCGGCGGCGTCACGGCCGGCGTCGATTTCGGCCATACGCTGCTGGCGCAGGTGCGAGGCGAGCACCTCGCGCGCCTGACCCAGCTCATGATCGAGTACGATCCGGAGCCGCCGTTCGACTCGGGGAGCCCCGACCGAGCCGGGCCCGAGCTGACGGCCCAGGCGACCACGCTCTTTCACGGCCTCGCGACCGAAGCCCTGACGATCGCGCGGGCTCATCATGAAAAGCGGGTCAGGAGCCCGCGGATCGTGGAGACCGTCAACACCGTATAACAGCCATCCGCCTCGCAGGAGGCGCGCCCCTGTCTTGGCGGTGGCGGCCGGGCCCAGCTAGAGTCGAGGCATGGTGCGCCGTGACGAGCTCGATCCCGGGCCCCGTTCGCGGGACAGGGGAGCGATCTCAGGCTGCACGTCTCCAGCGGGTGCGAGTCCCGCCCGGGTAAGCGCCGGAGCGCCCGGTAGCAGGCCCCAGGCTGACGGGGGAGACCCCTCGGTCCGAGCGGGGCGTCGAAAGCCTCTACGGAGGGAGCAAGAACGCGGGCCGCAACATCAAGTGAAGCCTGCCGCCTCGACAGACAAACAACGAAGGAGCCGAGCCGCGCATGCCACGGCGAAGGCCACGTCCGTCGCGCCGCAGTCCGGAGCAGAACGCGCGACGGGTCCCTCCGGGGTAGAGGGCGCAGCACGCGTTCAAGGAGAGGTGCGGAACACGGGAGGCCCGTCTGCGTCGCCGTCGTCGCGGCAAGGTGGCTCGTATAAGCCGAAGGTGAAATCGAGCGCTGCGCAGCGGGAGTCCGAGGGGGCCGTAGTACCGTTGATGACCGCGACGAACAACGCGGTCGGAGGGAGAGGCCCCTGCGGTGGTCGCGTCGGTCGAGGAGGTAAGCGCGAGGGCATGGCCGGCAGGACCGGCTCCAACCACCCCCGTGGGCGCGAGCCCATGGACAAAGTGCGACAACTCCAACGCCGGCTGTGGGTCGCGGCCAAGCGGCATCCGGGGCGCCGGTTCCACGCGTTGTATGACCGCATCGCGAGGGGTGACGTCCTCGCGGAAGCGTGGAAGCGGGTGAAGCGGAACCGAGGTGCGGCGGGTGTCGATGCTCAGACGCTCGCCGATATCGAGCAGCACGGCGTGGAGCGCTTCCTCGAAGAGCTTGGCGTCACGCTGCGAGCAGGTACGTACCGGCCGGCAGCGGTGCTGCGCCGGTACATCCCGAAGGCCGATGGGAAGAAGCGGCCGCTAGGCATTCCGACGATCCGGGACCGGGTGGTGCAGATGGCGGCGAAGCTGGTGCTGGAGCCGATCTTCGAGGCGGACTTTCGCCCGAGCTCGTACGGCTTCCGGCCTCGCCGCAGCGCGACGCAGGCGCTGGAGACCCTCCGCAAGCTGGGAGCTCGCAGAGGCAACCACGTCCTGGACGCGGACATCCGCGACTACTTCGGGAGCATCGACCACGACAAGCTAATGAAGCTGGTCGAGCGACGCGTCTCGGATCGGCGGGTGCTCAAGCTGCTGCGGCAGTGGCTCCGGTGCGGGGTGATGGAAGAGGGGCGGGAGGTAGCGACGCTCTCGGGGACACCGCAGGGCGGCGTGATCTCTCCACTGCTCTCGAACATCTTCCTGCACGTGCTCGATGTGGCGTGGGAGCGCCATGGTGCCCATCTGGGCACGCTGGTGCGCTACGCGGACGACTTCGTGGTCATGTGCGCCACGAGGTCGGCGTGCGAGCAGGCCGAGAGGCGCGTACGCGAGGTGCTCGCGCGGCTCGGGCTGGAGCTACACCCGGATAAGACGAGGCGGGTGGATCTCTCCTTGGGCAAGGAGGGCTTCGACTTCCTCGGCTGCCACCTGCGCAAGCGCATGAGCGGACCGATCTGGGAGCAGTCACGCCGGCGCGTGTACTTCCTCCAGCGCTGGCCCTCTCAGCGCAGCATGAATCGGGTGCGGCAGCGCGTGAAGGAGCTGACCGGTCGAGCCAGAAACGGGGTGAAGGACGTGCGGGTGCTGATCCGCGCTCTGAACCCGGTGCTGCGCGGCTGGGGCAACTACTTCCGCACCGGGAACGCGACGAGCAAGTTCAACCAGATCGACAGCTACGTGTGGCGGCGGCTCCGCGACTTCCTCAAGAAGCGCAAGGGGCGCAACCTGCGCGCGCGTGAGGTCGAAGGTTGGACATGCGACTTCTTCGTCGAAGGTCACGGGCTCCATCGCCTGCGCGGGACCGTCCAGTACCCGGAGGCTGCGTAATGCAGCGGCCCGAGAGACCACCGGTAAGCCGTGTGCGGGAAATCCGCACGCACGGTTTGAAAGGGGGTCTTGCCCTTCATCGCCCGGTTTCACGACCGGGCAGGAGAAAGTAGGATCTACCAATGCACCTCTCCGACGCCACGATCGGCGCGACTCACGTGCTCCTCTGGGGCGCCCGCGCCGCCGTCGAGATCCGCTGTCCAGGTCCCGGCGTGCTGCGCGTGCGCCACGCCCCCTCGTCCGCCGTGACGGGCTTCACGCACCCCGAGCTGCCGCAGAAGCGCTCCTTCGCCGTGGTGGCCGAAGGCGCCCTGCCGCTCTCCGCGCGCCGCGAGGGGGACACCCTCCACGTCAGCGCCGAGGGCGCCTCTCTCGAGGTCTCGCTCGCCTCGGGCACATGGACCTTCAGCGATGGACAGGGCCGCACCCTCGCGCGCTGCGACGGGGTCTCCGGGGAGGTGCGGCCTGCCTTTCCCGTCGACGAGCTCCGCTCGCGGCTCTCGCTCGAGGCGCCGGCGGACGAGGCCTACCTCGGCTTCGGCGAGAAGGTCGGTCCGCTCGACAAGCGCGGCCTCCGATTCACGTTCTGGAACACCGACGCTTTCCCGCCGCACGTGGAGTCTGACCCGCTCTACGCCTCGATCCCCTTCTTCGTGGCGCTGCGCGGCGGGGTGGCCTGGGGCTTCTTCCTCGATGAGCCGTGGCGCTCGGAGGTCGATATAGCGCTCAGCGACCCGGGCCGCGTCGCGTGGGAGTCGCGGGGGCCCGAGCTCGACGTCTACCTCATGGCCGGCCCGCACCCGGCCGACGTCCTGCGGCGCTACGCCGGCGTCACGGGGCGCCCGGCGATGCCGCCCCTCTGGAGCCTCGGCGCCCACCAGTCGCGCTGGGGCTACGAGACAGCGGACGACGTGCGCAACGTCGTCCGCGGCTATCGATCGCGCGGGCTGCCCCTCGACGTGGTCCACCTCGACATCGATTACATGGACGCTTACCGGGTGTGGACCTGGGACCGCTCGCGCTTCCCGGATCCCGCGGGGCTCGCGCGCGAGCTCGCGGCCGAGGGCGTCAAGCTGGTGACGATCGTCGACCCCGGGATCAAGGCCGACGAGGGCTATGCCGTCTACGAGGAGGCGCGCGCGCGCGACTACCTCGTCCGGCTGTCTCGCGGCGGCGTGCTCGTCGGCGAGGTGTGGCCCGACCCGGCGGTCTTCCCGGACCTCACGCGCGAGGAGGTGCAGCGCTGGTGGGGCGATCTGCAGAAACCGTTCGTCGACGCGGGCGTCGCCGGCATCTGGAACGACATGAACGAGCCGGCGTGCTTCTCCGTCCAGCCCGACCGGGGCCTGCCGGCGCCGAACGGCGGGCGCACCTCGGGCCTCGGCACGATCGAGGGCGGCACGCTCCCGTACGACGCGCGCCACGGCGCCCGGCGCCACCTCGAGGTCCACAACGTCTACGGGCTCGGCATGTCGCGGGCCGCTCACGAGGGGCTCGCGCGCCACGCGCCCGCGCGGCGGCCGTTCGTCCTCACGCGCGCCGCCTTCGCCGGCATCCAGCGCTACGCCGCCGTGTGGACCGGCGATTTCGCCAGCAACTTCACGCACCTGGAGGCGTCGATCCCGATGCTGCTCGGCCTCGGCCTCTCGGGCGTGCCGTTCGTCGGCGCGGACATCCCCGGCTTCGTCGGCCGCGCGAACGGCGAGCTGCTCGTGCGCTGGATGCAGGCCGGGCTGTTCTATCCGCTGATGCGCAACCACGCGGCCCGGGGCAGGCCGGCGCAGGAGCCGTGGCGCTTCGGCGAGTCGTACCTCGAGCTCGCGCGCGCGCTGCTCGAGCGGCGCTACCGGCTCCTGCCGGCCCTGTACACGCTGATGCACGAGGCGGCGGAGACGGGCCTGCCGGTCCTGCGGCCGCTGTCCTTCGCGGCTCCGGACGACCCCGAGGCGCTCCGCGCCTACGATCAGCTCCTCTTCGGCGACGACCTGCTCGTCGCGCCGGTGGTGCGGCCGGGGCAGTCGAAGCGGCTCGCGTACCTGCCCGCGGGCGCGTGGCTGGACTTCGCGAACCTGGAGCGCGCGGGCAAGGTCGAGGAGGGCGGGCGCCACGTGATCGCCGACGCGCCGCTCGCGGTCGTCCCCGTGTGGCTGCGCGCCGGGGGCGCGGTGGCGCTCACCGCGCCGCGGATGCACACGACGACGGCGCGCTGGGAGGAGATCACCTGGCACGTGCACGCGGCCGCGGCGGTGCGCGGCCGCCTCTACGAGGACGAGGGCGACGGCCACGGCGCCTCGCGCCTCACGCAGCTCTCGGGCGGCCTCGACGGCGGCACGTTCACGCTCGAGCGCTGCGCGAAGGGCGAGCTGCCGCCCGCGCGCCAGGTGGAGACGATCCGCGTCCACGGCGTCCCGGCGCCGCGCTCCGTCGTCGGGGCGCGGTCGCACCGCGTGCTGGACGGGGTGGTCGAGGTCGAGGTCGAGGCCGACTGGCAGCGGATCGAGCTGCGGGCGTCCTGACGGCCGGCGGCGCGGCCGGCGCGGTCAGCCGTGCTTCAGCACCCAGTCGAGCGCGAGGCGCACGCGCGAGGGGAGCAGCCGCCGTGACGGGTACACGGCGAAGAGCTCGCGCGGCTCGACCGTGCGCCCCGTCACGGTGAGCTCGACGAGCGCCTCGCCCTGCTGCGCGATGACCTCGCGGGGCGCGCAGACGACGCCCAGCCCCTGCGCCGCCGCGGCGATGGCCACCCGCGGATCGTTCACGCAGCACTGCGCGCGCGGCCGGACCTCCTCGACGGAGCCGTCCCGCCGGCGCAGGCGCCAGGCGCCGCCCGGCTGGCTCAGGACGGCGGGCACCGACCCGAGCGACGCGCGGGCGAGCCGGGTGCGGCCCTTCAGGGCCTCGCGCACGAGGCGCGGCGACGCGGCCAGCCCGTACGGGAGCGACCACAGGCGCCGCGCCACGAGCTCGGCGTCCTGAACGGGCCCCGCGCGGAAGGCGAGGTCGATGCCCTCCTCGACGAGGGAGACGACCGCGTTGGTGAGCGTGAGCTCCACGGTCAGGCGCGGGTGCCGGGCGGCGAAGGAGAACAGCGCCGGCGCGACGCGCTGCGCTCCCGTCATGACGGGCGCGGTCACCCGGAGCCTGCCCGCGGGCTCTTCCTCGCGGTCCGCGGCCCGGTCGAGCACCGACCCGAGCTCGTCGAGCAGCGGCCCGGCGCGCTCGAGCAGCCGCGCGCCCTCGCCCGTGAGGCCGACGCGGCGCGAGGTGCGCTGGAGCAGCCGCACGCCCAGCGCCTCCTCCAGCTGCGCCACCCGGCGGCTCACCGTGCTCGTGGGCACCCCCGTGCGCCGCGCCGCCTCCACGAAGCTCAGGTGCTGAGCGACGGTCGCGAAGAGCCGCACGTCCTCGAGGGAGATCATCCCGCTCATGGGATGAAGCATGCCACAGCGTCCCATGGTTTCCAGCGGGCGCCGGCGTTACCTCTCTGGCCATGAACCTTGAACAACAGCATGTCGTGGTGATCGGGGGCTCGTCGGGCATCGGCCTCGGCGTGGCGAGGGCCTGTCTCGCGCAAGGCGCCTCCTTGACGCTCGTGAGCCGCTCGCCCGAGAAGCTCGCCGGCGCCGCGGCGGAGCTCGGCGACGCGCGCCGCGTGCGCACCTTCGCCGCCGACGTGACGCAGGAGGCCGAGGTGCGGAGTCTGTTCGAGCAGCATCCGCCCGCGCGCCACGTGGTGGTGACGGCGGTGCAGGGCCACTATCAGCCGATCCGCGAGATGGATATCGCCGCGGCGCGGCGCCTGATCGACTCGAAGCTCGTCGCGGCGCTCCACGTCGCCAAGCACGCGCGGATCGAGCCGGGCGGCTCGCTCGTCTTCACGACGGGGATCGCGGCGGTGCGGCCGGGGCCGGGCGGCTCGGTCGTCGCGGCCGTGAACGGCGCGCTGATGTCGCTCGTGCGCGCCCTGGCCATCGAGCTCGCGCCGGTGCGCGTGAACGCGCTGTCGCCGGGCTGGGTCGACACGCCCGTCTGGGACTCCATCGCGGGCGGCGCCAAGGAGCAGCGCTTCGCGCAGCACGCGCGCCGCCTCCCGGTCGGGCGCATCGGCGCGCCCGCGGACATCGCGGACGCCGCGCTCTTCCTGATGGGGAACGGGTTCACCACCGGCGAGGTGCTGCACGTCGACGGGGGGCACCGCCTCGTCTGAGCCAGATGGCCAGCGCCGAGCGTCGCGGCGATGAAAGGGGAAGACGCCGAGATCAGCAAAGGAGCGCTCCCGCCTTCCACGCGTCCCGTGCAGCCTTCCGACGCGACTCGGCCGCTGGCGGAGGTGGACAACCTGGGCGCGCTCCAGTACCGTGAGGGCGTGAAATTCCATCGAAATTTCGTTCTGGGAGCCTGTCTGAGCCTGGCGGCGGCGGCGGTCGCGTGCGGCGACAGCGAGAACGGCGTGAATCCGATCAGCGGGGGTACCGGCGGCGCGGGCGGCGACGGCGGCAGTGGCGGCCAGGGGGGCGACGGCGGCAGCGGCGGCCAGGGGGGCGAGGATGGCTGTTCGGTCCGGCTCGCGCCGGGCGACGACGACACGACGACCGTGCAGACGGCGCTCATCGACGCCGAGCCCGGCGCGACGATCTGCTTCGAGGCGGGGACGTTCTCGTTCACCACCGAGGTGTCGCTCGACGTCGAGGACGTGACGCTCGTCGGCGCGGGCAAGGACGAGACGATCCTCGATTTCTCGGACCAGGACACCGGCGGCAACGGGCTGCTCATCCAGAGCGACGGCGTCACCGTGGAGGCGCTCCAGGTGCGCAACACGCCGGGCGACGGCATCCGCGCCGACAGCGTGCAGGGGATCACGTTCCGCGATGTCGCCGTGATGTGGGAGGCGGACGCCTCGGACGACAACGGCGCGTACGGCCTCTACCCGGTCGGCTCGACCGACGTCCTGATCGAGCGCTGCGTGGTCAAGGGGGCGCGCGACGCCGGGATCTACGTGGGCCAGTCGCAGGACATCCTCGTCGCCTCGAACGAGGCGTACGGCAACGTCGCCGGCATCGAGATCGAGAACTCGACGGACGCTGTCGTGCGCGACAACCACACCCACGACAACGCGGGCGGCGTGCTCCTCTTCAACCTGCCGGATCTGCCGGTCCAGGACGGCAAGCGGGCCAACGTGTACGGCAACAGGATCGAGAACAACAACGGCCCGAACTTCGCCGCCCCGGGCACCGTCGTCTCCGGCCTGCCGTCCGGGCTCGGCATCATGATCCTCGCGTCCGACGACAACGAGGTTCACGAGAACGAGATCCGCGGCAACCAGTCGGTCGCGGTGGCGATCGTGAGCTACAACGAGATGCTGCTCGGCGAGGTGATGAACCCCGATTTCGACCTCTTCCCGCAGGGCAACTTCATCCACGACAATGTCTACGAGGAGAACGGGGCGGACCCGCTCCCGTTCTTCTCCGAGTTCACGTCGATCCGGCCGATGCCCGACGTGGCGTGGGACGGGTGCACGGACGCGAGCGCCGAGGACGACGGCCACCTCACCAACTGCGTGTCCGAGCCCGAGGCCACGTACGTGAACTTCAACCTCTGCGGCGAGCTGCCGGAGGAGAGCCAGGATGTATCGGCTGTCGCGTGCGCCTATGATCCGCTTCCAGAGCAGCCTTAGCGCCGTCGTCGCCGCGAGCCTGGCGCTCGGGGCGCTCGCGGCGCCCGGCTGCGGCGAGGGTACCCCGCCGGTCAGCGCGCTGCCGCCCGATCCGCCGGATCAGCCCGATCCGCCGGATCAGCCCGATCCGCCGGATCAGCCCGATCCGCCCGATCCGGATCCGCCGGCAAAGGCAATGCCGTACGACACGCTGTCGGAGTACGGCTTCTTCGAGGGCGCGCTCGCGGACCTGAAGCCGGGCGCCGGCGTGGTGCCCTACACGGTCGCCGCGCCGCTCTGGGCCGATCACGCGGGCAAGGGGCGCTTCCTCGTGCTCCCGGAGGGCGAGAAGGTCGCGGTGGGCGAGGTGGAAGATTGGCAGTTTCCGCTCGGCACCATCGTGATCAAGACGTTCTTCCTGTCGCTCGATCGGCGCGAGCCGGAGGGCGCCGCCCGCATCCTCGAGACGCGCCTGCTCATCCTCGGGGAGAAGGGGTGGAAGCCGCACACCTACGTCTGGAACGAGGAGCAGACCGAGGCGACCCGCACCATCGCGGGCGCCCGGATCGAGCTCGACACGATCGATGAATCGGGGAGCCCGGCGCGCGCGAAGTACCTCGTCCCCAACACGAACCAGTGCAACAGCTGCCACGAGCGCGACGACCGCACCGAGGTGCTCGGGCTGATCACCCCGCAGCTGAACCGCGACATCATGGTCGACGGGGCGCCCCGGAACCAGCTCGCCTGGCTCGAGGAGCGGGGGCTCTTCCGCGAGCCTCTCGGGGCGCCCGAGGCGCTGCCGAGCTTCCCTGATCCCGCTGGCGACGCGCCGCTCGACGCCCGCGCCCGGGCATACCTGCACGGCAACTGCTCCCACTGCCACCGCCCGGGCGGCGGCGGCGGCGTGAGCGGGCTCGTGCTGCTCGGCTGGGAGACCGAGCCGTCCAAGAACGGCGTGTGCAAGGTGGCGGCCGCGGCGGGCGCGGGGACGGGCGGGAACGCCTTCGATATCGTCCCCGGGGCCCCGGACGAGAGCATCATGGTCTTCCGGATGGGCTCGACCGACCCGGAGATCAAGATGCCGGAGCTCTCGAATCGCCTCCCGGACGCGGACGGCATCGCGCTCATCCGCGCCTGGATCACCGGCATGGAGCCGAATGGCTGCGGCGACGCGCCGGCCGCGCCGGATCAGCCCGCCTCGCCCTGACGGGCGTCCGCCGCCCGTGCGGCTACGGGTGCTGCCGTCGCCGTCTCGCCCGTCTCCAGGAGCTGCCGCAGCCGCCGCAGGTCGCCGCGCAGCGCCGCCCTGGGCCCTCCGCCGCGGAGCGCCGTCACGACGCGGCCGAGCAGGCCGGAAGGGGGATCGACCTCGAGGACCACCTTCACCTCGGTGCCGCGCCCGAACGGCGACTTGGCCAGCGTCACCTCGCCCGCGCAGGCGCCCCGGTCGCGCGCCGTCTCACGCCAGGCGATCCGGCTGTTCGCGATGTCCTCGACGAGCGCCACCTCCCGCTCGACCAGCCTGCCGAGCGCCCCGGCGAGGAAGAAGCGATAGCGCCCCGCGCCGAGCTCGTGGACCTCCTTCAGCTTCTCCATGAACCGGGGCAGGTTCGAGAGGTCGCGCAAGAAGTGGTAGACCTCCTCGCGCGGCCTGCCGATCGTGACGCTCCGCTGAACGCGGATCGCGCCCCGCGCCCCGCTGGCGAGCGCGGCCGGCTGCGCGGCGTCGTGCGCGAAGAGCGGGCGCGCCGCCTCCCGGCGCGCTGTGTCGACGCCGAGCAGGCCATAGACATGGCAGCGGCCGGTCGCGCCGCGCGCGACGAGCGCCCCACCCAGGGCGACGAGCGCGAGCCTTCCGGGCCATCGCCGGCCGAGCCCATAGAGGAGCAGCGCGCCCCCGCCGAGCGCAGAGAGCGCCCTCTCCGGGCTGGCGACGTTCACCTTGCGACGAAATGCTCGTTCAGGAGGCGCGTGCAGCGGCTCGTTGATCAGGATCGTGTTCATCGTGTCTCCCGCGACGGATCGTCGGGGAGAGCTTTGCTGATCTGGACGGCCCCGGACGTTGGGCAGAGACGGAAAGAGGAGTAAGGCGTTCCCTTGTTGTCATGACCTCTCATCCCTCGCTGTCGACAGCGATTGTCGAGCTCGGCAGTGCGGCTGTCGCGGCCGCCTCCGCCGCGCGTCGCACGTGGCGCGCGCACGTCGACGCCACGTCACGAGGTTGCGCGGCCGTGGCCGTCGCCTCGGGCACGTCCCGCCAGCTCCAGCGTGGTTGAAGTAAATGGCCGCCACGCGACGCGGTTGACAAAAGTGATCCGGTGTGGTTGTCCTACAGCTTGCCAGGAGTGCTTCCCATGTCCCCTAGATCCTTCTTTTTGCTTACATTCGCCGTCGCCGCCATGGCGTGCTCCTCTGGATCCGGTGAGCCCGAAGACACGGGGGGGAGCGGCGACACGACCTCCGATCCTGGCAGCAGCACGGTCACCGGGACGCCGACGGGCGGCAGCGGCACCGGGGGTGTCGACGATATCGGCTCCATCTCGGGCGGCAACGTGACCGTGGGGGCCGGCGGCGCCGGCGGCGGCGACAGCGAGTGCAAGAGCGTCCTCAATGTCGTCTACCGCGACTTCACAGGCATGCACCCGGACTTCGAGATGGACTTCCGGGGCGACGGGGTTCGCCGCAAGCTCGTGAAGCCGGAGCTCGACGCCGAGCAGAAGCCGCAGTTCCTCGACTCGGTGGGCTGCCCCCCGAACCTGCAGACGCCGCTCGACTGCCAGGAAAACGCGACCGCGAACCAGCTCGTCATCAACGGCAAAGCTACGTTCGACCAGTGGTATCGGGACGTGCCGGGGGTGAACATGACCTTCGAGAAGACGCTCGAGCTCCACGAGTCGGCGGCCGGATCGGGTCAGTTCATCTTCGACAGCTCGGATTTCTTCCCGCTGCTGCCGGACGAGGGGTTCGGGATCGACCCGCCCAACGGCAAGAACCAGAACTTCAGCTTCACCACCGAGATCCACCTCAAGTTCGGCTACGTCGCCGGCCAGGAGTTCAGCTTCCGGGGCGACGACGACATGTGGATCTTCGTCAACGGCAAGCTCGCCCTCGACCTCGGCGCCATGCACGGGCCCGAGTCGGGCGTGATCGACTTCGATGCGCAGGCCCAGTATCTGGGCATCTACCCGGGCACGACCTACAACATGGATATCTTCCACGCGGAGCGCCACACCGACGGGTCGAACTTCCACATCGAGACGAACATCTCCTGCTTCGTGCCCGTCGACGTGCCGCGCTGAGGCGCGTCAGTCTTCCGGGCAGGGGGGCTCCGGGTCGGGGAGGGGGGCTCCGGGTCGGGGCATGACTGGCCCTCGACCCAGGGGCGCGTCTGCTCGCATCCGCTCACGTCGTCGAACGTGTTCCCGGTGACGAAGCCGGGCCCCGGGGTGCCGTCCACCCGCGGGTGACGCCGTGGCCGGCGACGTGGCGGATCGTCGATCGCTGGATGAACGCGCTGCTCGGCGCCTCGCTGAAGATGACGGCGCCGTTGAACGTCGTGACAGATGGGCCTCTCCGGCGTGCCCACGGCGCGGAGGACGCCGCTCGCCGCGAGCTCGCCGGTGAAGTGCTCGATCTGCATCCGGTTGCCCGGCTCGACATGGCGGGCGACGGCGGGGCAATGACGGGTGACTACGGGTGACTACGGGCGACTACGGGTGACGACGGGCGCAACCTGCGCGGCGCCCGCCGCGCAGGGAAGGGGATGGACATCCCCACGCACGCGGATGTACTGTGTAAATTTATGATCGGAGGAGATTTTACACAGATGTCCGCTGAAGCGAACAAGCAGCTCGTTCGACGTCACCTGCTCGAGGCCGTGACCCAGCGCAGGCCCGAGCTGTGGAGCGAGATCATGCACCCCGAGTTCACGGTGCATCACCCGCTCTGCAAGCCCGGACGTGAGGGCTATATGCAGCTGCTGACCCTGTACTGGCAGGCGTTCCCCGATGTGGTCATCGAGCTGCTGGACCTCGTGGCGGAGAACGATCTCGTGGTCGCCCACTACGTCGAGCGCGGGACGCACCTCGGTCCGCTCTTCGGCGCGGAGCCCTCGGGCAAGCGCTACGAGAAGCACGGCTTCGCCATGTACCGGATCGAGGACGGCCAGCTCCGCGAAGCGTGGCTGCAGGAGGACGACAAGGGCTTCTTCGATCAGCTCGGGCTCCAGGGCTTCGCCTGAGCGCCGAGTCGACCGGCGTCCCCGCGGGCGCTCGATGGGCCTCAGGGCTGGCGCGCCGGCTGCGCCATGCGGAACGACGCGAACCGCGCGGAGGCGCCGCTCGGGCCGATCGCGAAGAGCGCCGCGCGCACGCCGCGGTCCCAGGGCGGCAGGTCGGCGCCGGCCTCGGAGTCGACGATGCCGCCGAGCGGGGCCCAGTCGGCGACGCCGTCGGCGCGGATCGCGAAGCGGAAGAGGTGCCCGTTCGCGACCGTCATCCGGAGCTGCGCGCCGCCGGTGGCGCTCGTCTCCGCCACCACCTCGCTGGCGCTGTTCGCGAGGCGGAAGACGGCGGCGATCCCGCCGCCCACCGAGATCCCGACGGCGCTGGCGCCGTCGCCGTACGCCGCGAGCCCCGCCTGGACGTCCGGCTCGACAGCGAGCTCGGTCGTGACCTCGTAGTCGCCCCGCAGCGTCGGGCGCCCGACGACGGCGCCGAGGTGGCTCTCCGGGGCCTCCGGCGCTGCCTGCAGCGTGAGCCACCCGCCGTCGGCCGGATCGAGGGCCGCGCCGGGGGGCGCCGCCGCGGGCCACTGCCAGTGCGGGTCGAGCGCTTCGCCGTCGAACTCGTCGACGATCTCCGCGGGCCACGGCGCCTGGGGCGCGATGGGCGCCTCGGCGGTGGCGCTGGGGCCGTCGCCGCCTCGGATCGTCGGCCAGCCGTCGGCCCCGAAGATCACCTCGTCGAGCAGGCCCTGGCGGCCCACGTACACCGAGTCCTCGACGCTGTACGCGTGGTAGAGCAGGAAGAACCGCCCGCCGCCGTCGTCCACCACGCTGCCGTGGCCGGGGCACTTCCAGACCTCGTTGCCGGCGAGGATCGGGTTCGCGGGGTTCTTCTCCCAGGGCCCGAGGAGGCCCGGCGCGCGCGCCACGCCGAGCGAGTAGCTGCACGATTTGCCGCAGCAGCCCGCGCCCGAGTAGAAGGCGTAGAAGTGGCCTCCATGCCGCATGAGATAGGGCCCCTCGACGAGGTTCGCCTCCCACGAGGGCTCGTTCTGGAACAGCGCGACAGGCGCGCCGAGGAGCTCGGTGCCGTCCTCCGAGAGCTCCTGCGCCCAGAGGGGCGTCGGCGCTCCGACGCTGTTCCCATCCTCCTTCCAGACGAGGTGGCGGACGCCGTTCTCGTCGCGGATCGGGAAACCGTCGATGGATCCGACCTCCATGCACGTGAGCGGCCCGTGGTCGGTGTACGGCCCTTCCGGCGCCTCGGCGCTGGCCGCGGCGACGCACAGCGGGCCGCCGTGCTGCCGCGCCGTGTAGAAGACATGGTAGCGGCCGCCGTCCTCGCTGATCTCGGGCGCCCAGAGGCTCCCTGAGGCCCAGGAGGGGAGCTCGGAGAACACGGAGCCCACCCGCTCCCAGTTCACGAGATCCGTCGAGTGGAGGAGCGGGAATGGCGCGCCCCACTCGGAGCTCGTGGCCGTCGCCCAGTAGTCGTCGCCAACGCGGATGACGGAAGGGTCCGCGAAATCCCCCGGGATCACCGGGTTCGTGTACACGGCGCCGCCGCTGCCGCCGCTGCCGCCGCTGCCGCCGCTGCCGCCAGAGCCGCCGGTGGCGCCGGAGCCGGCTGTCCCGCCGCCGGAGCCGGCTGTCCCGCCGCCGGAGCCGCCATCAGAGCCGCCGGTGGCACCGGAGCCGGCTGTCCCGCCGCCGGAGCCGCCATCAGAGCCGCCGGTGGCGCCGGAGCCGGCTGTCCCGCCGCCAGAGCCGCCGGCAGCGCCCGTCGCGCTGCCGCCAGGCGGCTGGGCGTCGGTGCCGCACGCGACGAGCGCCAGCGCGAGGACCGCCCCGTCGACGAGGCGCGCCGCCGCGCCTCGCCGGCGCTGCGGGCCGCGCGCCCCGCCGCGAGGGGCAGTATCCCGGGAACCAGCGTAGACAAGACAATCGTTCATCGTCATGCTCTCACTCGGCGCGTCTCGCTCGGCGCGCCCCGTCAATGCTGCAAGCGATGGACGCGGACATACGCGAACGTCGCAGGCCACGTGGTGCCGTCCGGGGCCCCCATGGACACGAGCCCGATCTGCGCCTCTGCGCCGAGCTCGTGGGTCCACGTCCCGCCCCGCACCCACGTCTCGCCGTCGAGGCTCGAGTACGCCGTGTAGCGCTCGCCGCCGTCGCCCGAGCGCCGGATAAGCCTGAGCCAGACCGTCCTCCGGGTGGCGGCGAGGACCATGCTGCCGTACCGCGGATACCCTGCCTGCGCCGGGGCGACCTCCTTGGCGAACTCGATCTGCCGCGTGTCCCAGCTCGAGTAGCTGACGAGCTTCACGAAGCTGTCGTCGTCCCGGTAGATGACCAGCCCCGCCTGCGCGAAGTTGAAGCAGCACCCCTCGGGCGGCACATCGAGGGTGAGCTTCGTCTCGACCATGTAGTCGTCGGCGGGCGCCGGCTCGAGCAGCACCGAGGCGCTGTCGAGGTCCTCGAAGAGGTCGGCGCTCTGGGTGTTCCACCGGAGGCCGCCGCCGCTCAGGCCGAACGTGCCCGCGGCCGGCTCGCGCACCCAGCGCCACTGGGCGCCCAGCGCGGCCCCGTCGAGCTCGTCCGAGTAGGCGTCGAGCGCCGCGCCCGGCGCGTCGTCCGCCGGCGGCTCCACTTGCTGATGCCCCCGGTCGCCCTCGCGCGCGGCGGGCGCCGGCTGCGGCGAATCCGACGCCCACTGGCCGCCGCGAACGGTCGGCCACCCGTCGATCCAGTCCAGCCGATCCAGGAGCGGCTGTCGCCTCGTCCGGAGGCCGTCGCCGGTCTCCTCGAGGTACGGCTCGAACCGATCGACAGCGTGGTAGACGGTCCAGTCCTGGCCGGCGAGATCGGTGAAGACCGCGTTGTGCCCCGTCCCGACCCAGCGGTTGCCGTTCTGGGTGAGCACCGGCGTGCCGCCGACGCTCGCCGCGAGCAGCGGGACGCCCTCTCGATCGACGAAGGGGCCGAAAGGGCTCTTCGAGCGCCCGACGAAGACGCTGTATCCCGAGAGCGGCCCGCTGCAGCAGCCCGCCGCCGAGCCGAAGAGGTAATAGTATCCGTCGCGCTGCACGACGTGGGCAGCCTCGTACCGGTTCGGGATGGCGACCTCGGTCTGGCTCAGGGGGTCGGCGACGAGCCCGTCCTCCGACAGCGCGCGCACCGAGATGCCGCCGTAAATGCCGCCGTAATAGATGTACCGCTGTCCGCGCTCGTCCGTGACGACGCTCGGGTCCTGGACCGATCGCCTGGACCCGGAGCAGCACGGCGCCGGGTGCGGCTCCACGACGGGCACCTCCTGCTGCACCCACGGCCCGGCCGGGCTGTCGCTCGTCGCCACGCCGATGGCGCTGCCGCCCCCGATCACCTCGGTGATCGTGTAATAGAGGTGGTATCTGCCGTCGACGCGCTGGATATCCGGCGCCCTGAGCACGGCGTTCTCCGCTGCATACCCGGGGAGCGCGTCGAGCGCGTCGCCGGCGTAGGTCCACGCGACGAGATCGTCGGACCGCAGGATCGGGAGCAGGTGCTCGCGCAGGGCCCCGCCCGCCTCCCTGTCGTCTCCGTCGAGCGGACCCGAGCTGCAGAAGAGGTACCAGCGCGCGTCCGCGGAGGCCTCGCCGCCGAGGATCGCGGGGTCCGGGCAGCTCACGACCGCCCCTCCGTCGGGAATGCTGATCGCGAGCGGGTTCGTGTACGTATCGAACGCCTCTCCGCCGCTGCCGCCGTGCCCGTCACCGCCGCTGCCGCCGTGCCCGTCACCGCCGCTGCCGCCGTGCCCGTCGCCCCCGCTGCCGCCGTCGCCCCCGCTGCCGCCTGCCGTGGCGCCCGTGGGGGGCGCAGGCTCGGTGTCATCCCCGCAGCCGCCCAGGAGGAGCAGCGAGGTCGCGATGAGCGTTGAAGCGCAGCGCTGGCCCAGGCGTCGAGACGAGACCAGGCATCGCACCATCCGCTCCTCCTCCTCCGTGCAGCCGCTCGGCAGATGCGTCGTTGATGACGAGGGAGACGCGCGGCCTCTGCGACACGAAGTAGGCAGTGGTACCGCGTGCGCTGTCAAGCTGCATGGCGCGCGCAAACGAGGCGCGGAGCGCGTGAGATGACACAGCGCCACACAGCACCCGAGTCGCGGCCGTCCATGCGGTGAGCGCCGGGGCCTCTCTGTCCGTGAGCGGTATGCCCTCGATGGAAGGCCTCGTCCGCGGCGATACCCGAGCTCGCGCCGAGCTCAGCGGCCGCAGGCGTCGAGGATCGCCAGCGCCTTCTCCCAGCTCGCCTTCGGCATGGGAGGGTCGCGAAGCTCGATCGTCACGAGGTGGCGATAGATCCGGATCTGGCCGCCGCCCGCCGGCACGTAGGTGTAATCCCTGTCCTTGGCCAGGTAGTCCGACTCGTTGACCCGTGGCTTGATGCCGAAGCCCGCACCGACGCAGGCGGAGATCTGGTCCTGGTGCTCTGCGATCATGCCCTTGCCGAGAGGGCCGATGTACACGGTCGACAGCCTGGCCCCGCGCGCGTTCTCCCAGTTGAACTCCGCCTCCCCGAGCCACGGGTGAGCGAGCGGGACCGAGTACGCGAGACGGCCGCGCTTCACGGGGAAGGCGCCGGGGAACACCTTCTTCACCGCGGCGGCGCTCGCGTCGACGTCCGCCTCGACGTCGACCTTCGCGAGCGCGGTGAGCGGGTATCCGCCGCCGAGGTGATCGCGCACGGCCGCGGCGTTGGCCTGCACGGGCAGCCCGAGCGCGGCGCTCTGGACGACGCTCCACATCGCCTCGACCTGCTCTTTCCAGTGCGGATTGCCCTGAGCGCCGCGTTCCGACGGGGCGTCGACGCTCACGTGGAGCACGCCGCTCGTGGGGCCGAAGTTGAGCGAGGCTCCGCTCCAGTGGAAGTGCTCGCCGTTCCACCGCTTCGGCAGGAGCTTTTCCAATCGGCTCCGCACCTCGCCGTAGGCCGGGTGGGCAGAGGGGCAGCTGAGGTAGAACTGGCGCACGTGATCCGGGTGGGCAGGGTCCCACTCGAAGGAGATCGCGCTCCACGCCGGGCCCGACAGCGGCACCCGCACGATGGCGCCGTTGAGCGTCGCGCCCGGGAGCTTCGCGAGATCCTGCGCCCGCTCTCGCATCGTGACGGCGGCGAGCTTCTCCGGCGCGAGGCCGCCCGGCCCGAGCGCGCGGCCGCCCGGCCCGACGAGCCCCGTCGCGCGGCGGCCGGTCGAGGCGGTCGCCGTCATGACGGCGCCGATCGCGACCGGGAGCGCCGCCCCGAGCAGGATCAGGACCAGGATCAGCGAGCGCGTGCGGTGGTAACGCAGCGTCACGCGCGAGTCGGCCGGGACGTGGACCGGCGGCGTCCACCGGGCCGGAGGACGCCAGTCGGGCGGCGTCCGGGGGGCCACGGTGCGGAGCGACCCGGCAGCGCTGGTGGTCCCGCAGTAGCGGCAGCGCGCCGTGCGCTCGCCGTCGCGGACGTCGAGCGGCGCGCCGCAGTGTCGGCACTCGAGCAGCATGGCTCAGCGTACACCAACCCGGTATACGCAGCGAGCCAAACGCCCGGCCACGGTCCGAGGCGCGGGCCCGGCGATCAGCCGGTCACGTTGTCCCAGGCGACGGCGGTGGGCCCGAGGAGCGAGCGGCCGCTCGTCGCGATGACCTCCTTGTACCACGAGAACGAGTCCTTCGGGATGCGCCGCTGGGTCTTGTAGTCCACGTAGACCAGCCCGAAACGCTCCTTGTAGCCCTCGGCCCACTCGAAGTTGTCGAGGAGCGACCAGGCCCAGTACCCGAGCACCGGGACTCCCTCCTTGACCGCGCGCGCCAGGCCGAGGAGGTAACGGTGCATGAGGTCGATGCGCTGCGGGTCGTGCACCTTGCCGTCGAGGAACACCTGGTCTCGCGTGGCGGTGCCGTGCTCGGTGATCCCGATGGGCAGCTTGTAGCGCTCCCAGAAGTACCTGGAGCCCCAGTACAGCGTGCTGGGCACCACCTGCAGCCAGTCGAGCGTCGCGCGCGGGTAGCCGGGCGGGGACGCGACGCGCTCGGGCTTGCCGTCCTTGCCCTGCCGCCACGTGCCGGACGTGTACATGTTGAGGCCGAGGTAGTCGAGCGGCCGCTTGATCTCGTCGAAGTCGCTGGCGGGGAAATCGGGCACGTCGTTGCCGAAGAGCTTGAGTCCGCTCTCCGGATACCGCCCCTCGAGCACCGGGCTGATCCACCAGGCGTTGTTCCACGGGTGCCGCTCGTACACCGAGAAGATCGCCTCGCGCGCCGCCTCGACGTCGGCCGTGTCCTCGGTCGCCGGGCGCTGCACCTGGGTCGCGAGGACGTACCCGACCTTCGCCGCCCTGGCCGCGGCGCGCAGGGCGTCCACCTGCTTGCCGTGGGCCCGCATCTGGTTGTGGGCGGCGGTCAGGTAGTCCCGGTACGGGAGCTTTAGCCCGGGCGCGAAGTTCCCGTCGAGGAGCGCGTTGCCGATGAAGGCCTGCGGCTCGTTCTGCGTCACCCACCAGGGCACGCGGTCGCCGAGCCGCCTGGCCACGACGGTCGTGTAGTCGGCGAACCACTCGGCGACGTCGCGCTGGAGGAACCCGCCGCGCTCCTGGAGCGCCTGGGGGAAGTCCCAGTGGAACAGCGTGCACATCGGCACGATGCCGAGGCGGAGCAGCTCGTCGACGAGGCGATCGTAGAAGTCGAGCCCCTTCGCGTTGACCTTGCCCGTGCCCTCCGGGAGGACCCGCGTCCACGAGACGCTGAAGCGGTAGCTCTTGGCCCCGAGCTCCGCGAGCAGCCCGACGTCGTCCTTGTAGCGGTGGTAGTGATCGCAGGCGACGTTGCCTGTGTGGCCCTCGAAGGTCTTCCCGGGGGTGTTCGAGAAGACGTCCCACACGGAGGGGCCGCGGCCGTCCTCGGTGGCGGCGCCTTCGATCTGGTAGGCCGCGGTGGCGGTGCCCCACAGGAAGTCCGCGGGGAACGGCGCGGCGGTGGTGTCTGCCGGGCCAGCGCCGGCCGAGGCGGCCGGCGGAGACGCGGGCGCGGCAGGTGGCGCCGCTGCAGCGGAGAGGGTGGGGGAGGCTCCAGAGGCGTTGTGCTGGGTGAGCGACTCGGAAGGATTCGAAGCGGGCATGGGTGCGCATGATCCACGGCGCCCGTTGGACAGCAAGTGGGCAGCAAGTGGACAGCCACGGCGTCGCTGCTTGCGCCGACCGCTTGACGGCCGGGTCCGGCTCGACAACATGGGGCGGCATGCGCGCGATCCTTCCGAGTGCCGCCGGCGGCCCCGAGGTGATGAAGCTCGAGGAGCACCCCACGCCGGTGCCGGGCCCCGGTGAAGCCGTGGTCCGCGTCGAGGCCGCCGGGGTGAACTTCATCGACATCTACCAGCGGAGCGGCCAGTACAAGATCGAGCCGCCCATCCCGCTCGGGCTCGAGGGCGCGGGGCGCGTCGAGGCGGTGGGGCCGGGCGTCACCGAGGTGAGGGAGGGCGACGAGGTCGCGTGGTCCGGGAGCCCTGGCTCGTATGCCACGCACGTCCGCATCCCGGTCGCGAAGCTCGTCCCCGTGCCCGCGGGCGTCGGGGCGAAGCGCGCCGCGGCGGCGATGCTGCAGGGCATGACGGCCCACTACCTCGTGCGCTCCACGTTCGCGCTCGGGCCCGGCCACACGTGCCTCGTCCACGCGGCCGCGGGCGGCGTGGGCCTGCTCCTCTGCCAGATGGCGAAGCGCCTCGGCGCGCGCGTGATCGGCACGGTGTCGACCGAGGACAAGGCGCGGCTCGCGCGCGAGGCGGGCGCCGACGAGGTGATCCTGTACAGGCAGGCCGACTTCGAGGCCGAGGCGCGCCGGCTCACGGGCGGCGCCGGCGTCCACGTCGTCTACGACGGCGTGGGCAGCGACACCTACGCGAAGAGCCTGGGCGCGCTCCGCCTGCGCGGCACGCTGGTGCTCTTCGGCCAGGCGAGCGGCGCGGTGCCGCCGCTGGATCCGCAGATCTTGAGCCAGAAGGGCTCGCTCTACCTCACGCGACCGACCCTCGCGCACTACACGGCGACGCGCGAGGAGCTGCTCGAGCGCGCCGGCGACGTGCTCGGCGCGATCGCCCGCGGCGAGCTCACCATCTCGATCGGCGCCACGTACCCGCTGGCGGACGCCGCCGAGGCGCACCGCGCGCTCGCCGGCCGGGCGACGACGGGGAAGGTGCTGCTCATCCCGTAGCCCGTAGCGCCGCTCGAGAGCGCGCCTCACCACGATCTCGAAGGTCCGCTCCGACGCGACGAAAGCGGCGCTGATTTCTGGGGTAGACTCCGGCCGGTGTCTCGCTGGTTCAACACGGCCGGTGCCTGTCTACCGGCAGACCATTACATGCTCCCGACGCATCGCCGCCTGCCTGACGTGCGCCGGCTCGTCGAACAGCGGGAGTCGTTCATCGTCCACGCGCCCCGTCGGGTCGGCAAGACGACATCGTTCCTCGCGCTTGCCGAGGAGCTCACGGCGGAGGGGCGCCACGTCGCCCTCCTCGTGTCCACGCTCGCCGGAGCGGATCGGCCGGACGAGCCCGGCGCGGCCGAGCTCGCCATCCTTCACACGCTCGAACAGGCCGCCAGGGCGCAGCTCCCCCCGGAGCAGCAGCCGCCTCCGCGGCCCGACGCCCAGCCGGGCGGCCGCCTCGACGCCGCGCTGCGGGCATGGGCGCGGGCCCTGCTCAGGCCGCTCGTCCTCTTCCTCGACGACGTCGATGCCTTCCGGGACAGCGCCATGGACGACGTGCTGCGGCAGCTGCTGCGGGCCTCCCTGGGTCAGCCAGCTGCGGCCGCCCCCTGGACGCTGGCCCTCCTCGGCCTGCGCGGCGACGCCGAGCGCTCGAGCGCTGCCGCCGGCCGCACGGATCCTGGCGCGCCGGAGCCGCTCCCCCGCGGCGTCCGCTCTATCACCCTTCCCGACTTCACGCGGGATGACGTCGCCGAGCTCTACCACCAGCACACGGAGGCGACCGGCCAGCGCTTCGAGCACGCGGCGGTGGAGCGGGCGTTCGCGCTCAGCCGAGGTCAACCGTGGCTCGTCAACGCGCTCGCCAAGCTGCTCGTCGAGCAGCTCGTCCCCGACCGCGCCCACCCTGTCGCGCTGGCCGACGTCGAGCGCGCCGGAGAGCTCCTGCTCGCCACGCGCGGAACGCCCCTCAGCCGACTGGCCCATCGGCTGCAGGAACCGCGGCTCCGGGCGGTCTTCGAGCCGATGCTCGCCGGCACGACGCCCGAGGCGCTCCCGGAAGAGGACGTCCGCCTCGTCGCGCACCTCGGCCTGGTCCGCCTGGAACCAGGGGGGGCCGTGGAGGTCGCGAACCCCATTTACCGGGAGCTGATCGCGCGCACGCTCGCGCTGTCGTCGCGCGCGTCGCTGCCGCACCTCCCGCCGACGTGGCTGCGGGCGGACGGACATCTGGACCTGGAGCGGCTCCTTGGCGCGTTCGTCGGCTTCTGGCGACGCCACGGCGAGGCCCTGCTCGCCTCGACCGCGAGCCCCGAGATCGCGCCGTACATGGTCATGACCGCGTTCCTGGACCGCGTGGCGAGCGGCGGCGGAACGCTGGAGCGAACGTACGGCATCGGCAGGGGCCGGATGGACCTCTGCCTGCGCTACGGGCCGGAGGTGCTCGGCCTCACGCTCAAGGTGTGGCGCGACGGGGGCGCAGCCCCGCTGGCCGAAGGCCTGGAACAGCTCGAGGATCACCTCGCCGGGCTGGAGGCAAGGGCAGGGTGGCTGGTGCTCTTCGATCAGCGAAACGGAATTCCGCCTGTGGAGGAACGGATCTCCGTGACGCGACAGGAGACACCGACCGGACGCGCCGCGGTCGTCCTCCTCGCCTGACAGCGGCCTTCGCGGGTCACTCGCCGCAGATCGGGCCCGGTCCATGTCTCATTCCTTTACATGACAAAATTTACCATTTCCGATCCTCTTTTCTTTGAGACCGTGCGTCTGGTGGAGGTTCGACGCTGCATTGCATGAGCGTGAAAATAATTCTCATCGGCTGCCATCGAGGTGGACCGAGGCTTTGGAGCCGGCGCTCAGCGCGACAATCGACGGTGGTCGGGACCAGTCAAGCTCGGCCAACGTGGTTTCGAGCCCGAGCGCGGAGGCCTGTGCTATAGGCGTCCGATGCCCCGTTGGTTCAACACCACCGGCGCCTGCAACCCGGGTGATCACTACATGCTCCCAACCTGGGAGCGCCTGCCGCAGGTGTCCCGGTTGATCAACCAGAAGGAGTATTTCGTCGTCCACGCGCCGCGCGGTGTCGGCAAGACGACGTCGCTCCAGACCTTCGCCAGAGAGCTCACCGCGAAGGGCTCTCATGTCGCCGTGCTCATCTCGATGCTCGAGGGGGGCGACAACGTGGAGGACGTCGGCACCGCGGAGCTGGCCATCCTGTCGAGCTGGCGGCGCAGCGCCGAAGAGGAGCTCCCGCTCGATCTCTGGCCACCCCCCTGGCCCGATGCGCCGCCGCGCGACCGGATCGGCGCCGCCCTGAACGCCTGGGCGCATGCCGCGCCGAAGCCGCTGGTCCTCTTTCTCGACGAGTTCGACTCGCTGCGCGACAGCGTGCTGCTCTCGGTGCTCCGGCAGATCCAGGTGGGACACCGCCATCGACCCCGCGGGTTCCCCTGGTCCCTGGCCTTCGTCGGCCTGCGCGACGTGCGCGACTACCGGCTCGCCTCGGACGAAGAGGGCCGGCGCGGCACGCCGAGCCCGTTCAATATCGTGGACAGGTCGATCACGCTCGACCCCTTCGACCGGAGCCAGATAGCGGAGCTCTACGGGCAATATACGCAGGAGACAGGGCAGCTCTTCGAGCAGTCCGCCGTCGATCGCGTGTTCGAGCTCACGCGAGGACAGCCATGGCTCGTCAATGCGCTCGCCCAGAAGCTCATCTGGGAAACGGTCCCCGACGGCCGCACGCCGATCGCCGCGGACCACGTCGATCGTGCCAAGTCAGAGTTGATCCGGGAGAGGCGCACGCACATCGATTCACTCGGTGAGCGGCTGAACGAGCCGCGGGTCAAGGCGATCATCGAGCCGATCCTCGCAGGCACTACCCTGAGCGGGCCGCGAAACGACGATATCCGCTACGTCCAGGATCTTGGACTCGTGCGGATGGGCGAGTCGGGGGGCCTCGAGTCCGCCAACCCCATCTACCGGGAGATCATCGTCCAGGAGCTCACGTTCGGCCCGCGCGCCGCGCTGCCGCAGATCGAGCCGACATGGCTGGAGCCCGGTGGCCGGATGAATGTCGAACGGCTGCTGGAGGCGTTCGTCGCGTTCTGGCGCCGGCACGGCGAGCCGCTGATGCAGTCGGCGTCGTACCATGAGATCGCGCCGCACCTCGTCCTGATGGCGTTCCTCGATCGCGTGGCCGAGCGCGGGGGCACGCTGGAGCGCGAGTACGCCATTGGATCGGGGCGGATGGACCTGTGCTTGCGCCACGGCCCGGACGTGGTGGCCATCGAGATCAAGGTGTGGCGCGACGGGCGGAGGGACCCGGTGGAGGATGGACTTGAGCAGATCGACCGCTACCTGGCAGGTCTGAGCCTGCTGCGGGGGTGGCTGGTGATCTTCAACCAGCGGAAAGAGCAACCTCCCGGGGAGCAGCGGGTCACCATCGAGACCCGGACGACACCTGGAGGGCGAACGGTGTCGGTCGTTCGCGCCTGACAGCGCTCGACCTGGGTCGCGAGGCCCTTTAGCGCCTTGCGGATCCCCCCATTGACCCTGCCACCTCCGAGCCGGTAGGCTGCCGGCGCGGAGGTGCACACATGATAAACGAACGTCCCACGCTTGCTCCCGAGAAGGTGTCCGAGGCGGTGAAGTCTCAGGTCGCCAGCTTTCATCGCGCCGTCGTCGACGAGGCCGCGGCCGCGGTGAGCCGCGACCGGGTGGTCGTCGTCGGGATGGCCCAGAATCCCTTCGTCAAGAAGGCGCGGCAGCTGCTCGATGGAGAGGGCGTGAAATATACCTACCTGGAGTACGGGAGTTATCTCTCCAAGTGGAAGGAGCGCCTCGCGCTCAAGCTCTGGGCCGGCTTCCCGACGTTTCCCATGGTGTTCGTCGACGGCGTCCTCGAAGGCGGTTACAACGATCTGGTCAAGCTCCGCGATCAGGGCAAGCTCAAGAAGCAGCCGTGAACAGGCGGGGGACCTGGCGGCTCGGCGGGTCAGGGCGGGAGCGGGGGCGCCGGCAGCGGCGGTGCCGGCGTACACGAAGGATCTCTGCGTCTCGCCCCTCGGCACGGTCGCTCTCACCGGCACGGCCCACGGGTCGGTCAACTTCGGAACCGGCCCGCTCCTCGCCACCCATCCCTCGGACCCCTTCTTCGCGGCGTTCACCCCCTGGCGCCGGTCGCACGAAGCGCGCCGAGCGCGCAGGCCGGCTCGACCGCAGTGGCGCGAAACGCCGCGGTCGATCGGCGGTTCCGTGGTATGCGGAGAGGCGCGGCGCGTCGCTCGGGATCGTCGCCGCGCTGAACGACGGCAGCACGGAGGCACCTCGTGACATCGCTCGGGATCCACGGAAGACGGCGGGATGACGAGGGGAGCGACGCGGCGAGACGGCCGGGGGGCGGCGCCCCGTGAGCACCTACGCCATCAAGCGGCTGCTCTCGATCATCCCCACGCTCCTGATCGTCGCCACCCTGGTGTTCGTCCTGGTGCGCATCGTGCCGGGCGGCCCGTTCGACCAGGAGCGGGCGGTGCCCGTCGAGGTCCAGCGGCAGCTCGACGCGAAGTACCACCTGAACGATCCGGTCCTCAAGCAGTATGGCGACTGGCTCCTTGCGCTCGTCACGAAGGGCGACCTCGGCCCGACGTTCAAGTACCCGAACCGCACGGTCAACGAGATCATCGCGCTCAGCCTGCCCGTGTCGATGCAGCTCGGGTTCTGGGCGATGCTCTTCGCGCTCGCGATGGGCATCCCCCTCGGCGTCATCGGGGCGATCCGCCAGAACACATGGAAGGACACGGCGGCCATGGCGGTCTCCATGGTCGGCCTCAGCGTGCCGCGGTACGTGCTCGCGCCGCTGCTCATGCTCGTCTTCTCGCTCAAGCTCTACTGGTTCCCGGTGGCCCGGTGGGAGACGTGGCGGCACATGGTGCTCCCGGTCATCTGCGCCGGGCTCCCGGTGGCCGCCTACATCGCCCGGCTCACGCGCGGCGGGATGCTCGAGGTGATCCGCTCGGACTTCATCCGCACCGCCCGCGCCAAGGGGCTCTCCGAGCGCAAGGTCGTGCTGAAGCACGCGCTCCGGGGCGGGCTGCTCCCGGTCGTGAGCTTCCTCGGCCCCGGCTTCAGCGGCCTGCTCGTCGGCTCCCTCGTCGTCGAGAAGATCTTCAACATCCCCGGCATGGGCCGCTACTTCGTCGAGGCGGCCACGAACCGCGACTACAACCTCGTGATGGGGGTCATGCTCGTCTACGGCTTCCTGCTCATGCTCTTCAACGCGATCGTCGACGTGGCGTACGCCTTCATCGACCCGCGCGTGGAGCTGCGCTGACCATGCCCCCCGCCGCCCCCCCGCCGCCCGCCGCCGAGCCCGGCGCCTCGCCCGCGGCCCCGGGCGACCTGCCCGCCGTCCCTGGCGGCGCCGCGCCGCGCCCGGCAGGCCCGCTGCGGCTCGACGCGCTCGAGCAGGGGTCGAGCCTCGGGCGCGACGCGTGGCGGAGGCTCCGCAAGAACCGCGCGGCGGTCGCCTGCGGCGCCCTGCTCATCGCGATGATCGTCGCCTGCGTCCTCGTCCCCGAGCTCTCGAGCTACCGGTACGACAAGGCCGACCTCAAGCTCGGCGCGGAGCCGCCGTCGCTCGCCCACTGGATGGGCACCGACTACTTCGGCCGCGACATGATGGCGCGCGTCTTCTTCGGCGGGCGCATCTCGTTCGCCGTCGGCATCGTCGCCACGCTCGTGAGCTTCGTCATCGGCGTGAGCTGGGGCGGCGTCGCCGGCTACTTCGGCGGCAAGATCGACGCGATCATGATGCGGATCGTGGACGTGCTCTACACGTTCCCGTTCCTCATCCTCGTCATCCTGCTCATGGTCTTCTTCGCGAACGACCAGACGGTCCTCTACCGCGCCTGGAAGGCCGTGCTCGGCGTCGTGGTCAAGGACCCGTCCGACCCGAGCTATTTCCCCATCTTCCAGATCGTCGTCGTCTTCGCCGCGCTCGGCGGCATCTCCTGGCTCACGATGGCCCGCATCGTCCGCGGCCAGGTCATCGCGCTGCGGAGCC
Organism: Sorangium sp. So ce321; assembly: GCF_051530195.1. NCBI lineage: Bacteria > Pseudomonadati > Myxococcota > Polyangiales > Polyangiaceae > Sorangium > Sorangium sp. So ce321. The sequence continues at coordinate 5,955,051 of NZ_CP150329.1, forward strand.
AGCCGTTCATCGAGTCGGCGCGCTCGATCGGCGTCGGCCACGCCGCGCTGATCTTCCGGCACCTCGTGCCGAACGCGCTCGGCCCGATCATCGTCTACACGACGCTCACGATCCCCGAGGTGATGATGACCGAGGCGTTCCTCAGCTTCCTCGGCCTCGGCACGCAGGAGCCGCTGTCGAGCTGGGGCCTGCTCGCGTCCACGGGCGCCGACGCCATGGACCTCTACCCCTGGCAGCTCATCTTCCCGGCGTTCATGCTGGCGCTCACGCTGATCTGCTTCAATTTCCTCGGCGACGGGCTCCGCGACGCCCTCGATCCGCGCATCCGAAAGGACTGAAGGGCCCGCCCGCCCGAACGGACCATGCTGCTCGAGGTCAAGAACCTGAAGACGCACTTCTTCACCGAGGAGGGCGTGGTCCGCGCGGTCGACGGCATCTCCTTCGGCGTCGATCGCGGCGAGGTCCTCGGGATCGTCGGCGAGTCCGGCTCGGGCAAGAGCGTGACGAGCCTCTCGCTCCTCCGGCTCATCCCCGACCCGCCGGGCAGGATCGTCGGCGGCCAGATCCTGCTCGAGTCCGAGCGCGGCATCGTCGAGGACCTCGTCGAGGCGAGCGAGGCGCGGATGGAGCGCATCCGCGGCGACCGGATCGCGATGATCTTCCAGGACCCGATGACGTCGCTGAACCCCTACATGCGCGTGAGCGAGCAGCTCATCGAGGTGCTCGAGCTCCACCGCGGCATGAGGCGCGCCGAGGCCCGCCGGCGCAGCGTCGAGATCCTGCAGGCCGTGGGCATCCCCGCGGCGGCGTCGCGGATCGACGACTACCCGCACCAGCTCTCGGGCGGGATGCGGCAGCGCGTGATGATCGCGATGGCGCTGCTCTGCGACCCCGATCTGCTGATCGCCGACGAGCCGACGACGGCGCTCGACGTCACGATCCAGGCGCAGATCCTGGACCTCATCCGGGAGCGCAAGGAGGCGCTCGGCGCGGCGGTCCTCCTCATCACGCACGACCTCGGCGTGGTCGCGAAGATGGCCGATCGCGTCGCGGTCATGTACGCCGGGCGCATCGTCGAGGAGGGCCCGGTCGGCGCGATCTTCCACGCCCCGCAGCACCCGTACACGATCGGCCTGTCGCGCTCGATCCCGCGGCTCGACGACGCGCGCGGCGCGGACCTCGTCCCCATCCCCGGGATGCCGCCGTCGCTCGCGCGCCTGCCGCCGGGCTGCCCGTTCCACCCGCGCTGCGCGCACGCGGTCGCCGTGTGCCGGGAGGAGGCGCCGCTGCCGCGCGTCGTCTCGGGCGAGGGGGACAGGAAGGCGCTGCACGTCGTGCGGTGCCATGTCGAGGACGTCGCCGGACGAGCGCCATGACCACCTCCGCCGCCACCCCTCCGCCGAAGGGCGCCCCGCTGCTGTCGGTGCGCGACCTCAAGATCCACTTCCCGGTGCGGCGCGGCCTGCTCCAGCGGCAGGTCGGCACGGTGCGCGCGGTCGACGGCGTCTCCTTCGACGTCGAGCGCGGCGCGACGCTGGGCCTCGTCGGCGAGTCCGGCTGCGGCAAGTCGACGACCGGTCGGGGGATCCTCCGCCTCGTGCCGCCCACGTCGGGGAGCGTGAAGATCGACGGCCGGGAGGTCCTGACGCTCGAACCGCGCGCGCTGCGCAAGGCGCGCCGCGAGATGCAGATGATCTTCCAGGACCCGTACGCGAGCTTGAACCCGCGCATGACGGTCCACGACCTCATCGCCGAGCCGCTCTTCACGCACGACCTCGTGGGGTCGCGGGACGAGGCGCTCCGCGAGGTGGGGCGCCTCATGGAGATGGTGGGGCTCTCGCCGTCGTACATGCGGCGCTACCCGCACGAGTTCTCCGGCGGCCAGCGGCAGCGCATCGGCATCGCCCGCGCGCTCGCCCTGAGGCCGAAGCTCGTGATCGCGGACGAGCCGGTCAGCGCGCTCGACGTGAGCATCCAGGCGCAGATCGTCAACCTGCTCGCCTCGCTCCAGCGCGAGCTCTCGCTCACGTACGTGTTCGTGGCGCACGACCTCGCGGTAGTTCGCCATCTGTCAAGCGAGATCGCGGTGATGTACCTCGGCCGGGTCGTCGAGCGCGCTCGCCCAGATGCACTATTCCGTTCACCACAGCATCCGTACACGCAGGCGTTGCTGTCGGCGATCCCGGTCCCGGATCCTGACGTGGAGCGCAAGCGGCGCCGGCTGACGCTCGTCGGCGAGGTGCCGAGTCCGCTGAATCCGCCGTCCGGGTGCCATTTTCACACCCGCTGTCCTTATGCGATGGAGCGGTGCAGCATCGAGGCGCCTCTGCTGGAGGAGCGTCATCCTGGGCACTGGGCTGCTTGCCACCTCACCGAGTTGCCCACTGCCCCTACGCATCCGTGAGGTGATCCGACGGCGCGTAGTGCCCGACATCGGTTGAGCCCGCTGTCCAGACATGACGGGGAATGTCCGATGGCAGGATTTTCCTGACCTGTGTTTGGGGCAGGGAGGTTAGGATCCTTGGACCGATGCCGCGCATTTCTGACGCCACGCTTCGCGCCCAGATCCCGACAGCCCTCCTCATCGGCGGCGATCAGGCGCTGCTAGCGCGCTGCCAGGCGGCGGCGATGGATGTAGGGATCGTCGTCAAGGCGTGCCCTGTCTCGATGGCCGCGGCGCTGGCGGAGGAGCGCAGGCCGGTGGTCATCGTGGTCACGGCCTCGACCTACGCGCTCGCGCCGGAGGGGTTCGAGGAGATCGCGCGCGACGTGGTGAGCACGCTCGTGCGGGTCGACGAGGCGCTGACGGACGAGGAGCTCGAGGCGATGCTGACGACGGCGGCGCGCGAGAGCCGCAAGCAGCGCACGAGGCAGCTCACGCCGGGGCGCTACTCGCTGATGCCCGCGGACGAGGGGGCCTCCGAGCCGCGCTCGGAGCGGTGGAGCATCGGCGTGATGACGCCGTCGCGGCGCGAGGCGGAGTCGACGCCGCTGCCGCGCTCCGGTCCGCGGAGCGCGGGCGCGCCGGAGCTCGCGTACCGCGACCGCGTGGCGGCCGCCGTGGCGGCGCCGCCGCCGGAGCGCTGGGGCGCGGGGGCGCCTGCGGAGGGGGCGCGCCGGCCGAGCGAGCCGGCGGGGCCGCAGTCGGCGCGCCTCGGGGTCATGGCGGGGTTCGGGGCGGGGCCGTCTTCATCGAGGCCGCGCCGCGATCCGCCGGCGCCGGCGGGCGTCGTGTACGCGCGCCGGGAGCCGTCGGAGCCGCCCTCGGCGAGGGGCGTCGCGTACGCGCGGCGGGACACGCCGGTGCCGGCGTCGCGGCCTGGTGGGGCGTACCCGCGCCGCGACACGCCGGTGGTGGGCTCGATGGGCGCGCAGCCGGCCGGGGCGCCTCCGTGGCGGGAGGGGCCGCCTGCCGCGCCGTATGCGCGGCGGGACACGCCGGCGCCTGCCACGCAGCCGGCCGGGGGGTACCCGGGGCGGGAGGGGCAGGCGGCGGCGCCGAGCTCGCGGCGGGAGGGGCAGGCGGCGGCGCAGGGAGCGCGGCGGGAGACGCTGGCGCCGTCGTCGCAAGCGGCGGCGCCGAGCTCGTGGCGGGGGGCGCAGGCGGCGGCGCAGGGAGCGCGGCGGGAGACGCTGACGCCATCGTCGCAGGCGGCGGCGCCGAGCTCGCGGCGGGAGGGGCAGGCGGCGGCGCAGGGAGCGCGGCGGGAGACGCTGGCGCCGTCGTCGCAAGCGGCGGCGCCGAGCTCGCGGCGGGAGATGCAGCAGGGCGTGGCGGAGGCTTGGCGGGAGACGCCGGTGCCGGTCGTGCAGCGGGCGGCGGCGTCTCCGCGGCAAGAACCGCAGCCGGCCGCGGCGTCCTCGCAGCGAGAGGCGCTGGCGTCAGGATCGCAGGGAGACGAGGCGCAGGGGCGTTGTTACCCGACGCCGCCGCCGCCGAGCTCGCACCGCGCGCCGCCGTCCTCGCGCAGAGCGCAGTTCCACGTCGACATCGCGCTCCTCTTCGATGAGCGCGGCCTGCCGCGCGCCGACCCGGAGGCGAAGTAACGCGCAGCCGAGCGGGAGCGGGGCTCGGACGATTCTCCCGAGCTCGCCATGTGTCTCCGTGCGTTTGACTCAGCTGCCACCGGCGCCGCCCGAGCCACCGGCGCCGCCCGAGCCGCCGGCGCCGCCCGAGCCACCAGCGCCGCCTGAGCCACCGACGCCGCCCGAGCCACCGGCGCCGCCCGAGCCATCAGCGCCGCCTGAGCCACCAGCGCCGCCCGAGCCACCAGCGCCGCCGCCTCCGCTGCCCTCTCCACACGACTCCGCGACGGTCAGCGACAGGCTTCGGGTGAGCGGCTCCTTCCGGCTCTCGCCGCCGAGGAGCGGCACGCCCGCGTCGCTCACGACGGTGACGGCGATCGTGAGCTCACCGTAGCGCTCCTCGGGATCGAGCTCGCCGAGGCGCGCGTCGATCACGAGGCCTGCTGCGGCGCTGTTCTTCTCGCCGCCGATGCTGAGCTCCAGGTGCCCGCACTGCGCGTACGTTCCGCACGTGCCAGGAGGGCGGAGGAGGACCTGCGAGACGCTGACGCGGATCGGAATCGTCGGCTCGTCTGCGGAAGGGGCGGCCGGAGGCGCGCCGATCGCAACGCACGCGCCGTCCTTCGGGGTCACGATCTCGAGCTCGGGCGTTCCGGTCGGGCCGGGGACGCTCTCGCTCTCGTCGTCACCGCAACCGGATGCGCCGGCGAGCGCGGCGGCAAGAACGAGCGCGAGCCGCGCAACCATCGGGGATGCCATGCCGCGCGGTTTATCCGTTGGCGTGGCGCCGGGCAATCCCTTCGTCCGAGAAGGTCCGCGCGGGGTCACCCGCAGCGGGTCGCGCAGGTGGCCCGCGGGGTCACCCGCAGCGGGTCGCGCAGGTGGCCCGCTGCGGGCCGCGCCGGGCGGCGCCGGCCATGCCGGCAGCGAAGCGGGCGCCGCGCTCCTCGGCCCAGCGGACCGCGCTCCGGCGCCTCCCCGGCGGGCGGGAGCGCCGCCGCGCCTCCCTGGCGGCCGTCGCGCGGGTGACCGGCGGCGCGGCGGAGGCTAAGCTTCGCGCCCCATGACGACGAAGCAGGAGTCGATCCGGAGCAAGCTCGTTCACGCGCTCGAACCGGTGCACCTCGATGTGGAGAACGAGAGCCGCATGCACAGCGTGCCGGCGGGCTCGGAGACCCACTTCAAGGTGCTCGTGGTGAGCGAGGCGTTCCGGGGGCTGAGCCCCCTCGATCGCCACCGGCGCGTCAACGAGATCGTGCGCGAGGAGTTCCGCGCGGGGCTGCACGCCCTGACGATCCGCGCGATGACGCCGGACGAGTGGGAGCGGCAGGGCGGCGCGGACTTCCGCTCTCCGGCGTGCCTGGGCGGCTCCAAGGCGGAGCCCGGCGCGAAGTCGAGCTGAGCGGCGGGGCGCGCATGGAGCTCGTCGTCGCGTTCGTCTCGGACCTGCACTTCGGCCCGCAGGCGTCGTTCGGGGGCAAGCTGCGCAAGCTGACGGGCGAGGCGCCCGCGCTGACCCGCGCCTTCGTGGAGCGGATGAACGAGGTCACGCGGCCCGATCTCGTCGTGAACCTGGGCGACGACATCGAGGACGAGGGGCCCGAGGCCGACCGGGCGCGCTACGGCGAGTGCGTCGCCGCGCTCCGCGGCGTGAAGGCCGAGCTCTTCCACGTCGCCGGCAACCACGACGTGGTCCACCTGAGCGAGGCGGAGCTCTTGTCCGCGTGGGGCAGGCCGGAGGTGACGCGGCTCCACTACTCCTTCGACCGCGGCGGCTTCCACTTCACGGTCCTCCACACGCGCGAGCGCAAGGATCACGACGTGTCGGTGGGCCAGGAGCAGCTCGCCTGGCTCGCCGAGGACCTCGCTGCGTCACCGCTGCCCAAGATCGTGCTGATGCACCACAGCGCGGCCGATCAGGACCTCCGGGGCAACCGCTGGTTCGAGGGGAGCCCGCACATCTGCCTCGTGCGCGAGCGGCGCGCGATGCGGAAGCTGTTCGAGGAGCACGGCGTGCTCGCGGTGTTCAACGGCCACCTGCACTGGAACCACCTCGACGTGATCCGCGGCATCCCGTACGTGACGCTCCAGAGCCTGATCGAGAACCTCGACGACGACGCGCCGGGCCGCCCCGCCGCCGCGCACGCGATCGCGCGGCTCGGCCCGAAGCGCATCGTGGTGGAGATCGAGGGCGCCGAGCGGGCGCGGTACCAGTTCGATCGGAGGTAGGCGAGCGGCGGCGCCTCGGAGGGGGCGTGTCCGCGGCCGCCTCTTCCCTGGAAAGCTGAGCTGGCCGATGTGCGTGTCGGCGACCGGCGTGCCGGCGAACCGCCGGGAGGTCGCGTGCGGGCGTGGCGTCGGCCCGGGATCAGGTGCGGCGGGCGCGTTTGCGCGCCGCGGGGCGCCGTGCCGGCGAGGCGCGCTGGCCGTCGTCGCCGAGCACGTCCTGCGGCGTCGGCGCCGTGAGGACCCGCGCCGTCCAGGTGACGAGCGTCGCCTCGTCCGCGGCCAGAATGCGGGCGCTCACCTCGGCCGGCACCTCGCCGAACCGGGCCGCGAGCAGCTCCAGCAGCGTCTGCGCGCGCCCCTGCACGCGCCCCTGCGCGCGCCCCTGCACGCGCCCCTGCGCGCGCCCCCTACGCTCGATCTCGTCCAGCGCCGTCACGACAGCCTCCTGGGCCCGCGGGCCCGCCGCCTTCTCCAGGATCCCACCGATCTTCCGCACGCTCAAGCGCTCGTGCGTGGCCACAAGGTAGCGCAGCAGCGCCTCCAGCGCAGCGAGCCCGTTCGGCGCCTGCAGCACCTCGTCCAGCGCCGCCGCGATGCGCCCGATTTCCCGCTCCAGGCGCGCGTCGTCGCCGGACACCGACAGGCACCACAGCACCACCTTTCCCAGCGCCGTCAGCGCCTCCTCCACCACGTCGCCCGCCCGCCCGCCGCTGACGTCGACGAGGCGCAGCTCGAAGTGCGGAATGTGCGGCAGGAGCGCCGCCCGCTCCGGCCCTTCGATCGCGACGATGTCCTGGAAGGCCCTGGCCGCCATCCACCCCGTGTCGCTGTGGTGGATCAGCACCGGCATGATCGGTGACAGCATCTTCAGACCTGGCCGCTCGCGGGTGATCCGCTCCCACAGGCGCATCATGTACAGTCCCATGCGGAAGACCATCAGCGCTTCGACGACGCGCTGGTGCTCGATGATCGTATAGAAGTAGATGCGCCCCGCCCCCATCCGGGCGGAGAGCACCATGTCGCTGTGGCGGCTGCGCAGCGCGCGGTCGACGAAGCTGCCCTTCTCGATGCGCAGCGTGCTCCAGCGCACGGCCGCGACCACCTCGGGCGGCAGCGCGGCCTTGAGCAGCCCGATCGCGTGCTCGCGCTGAGAGAAGGTCCACTGGAACAGCGCATCGTGAGGGGAGGTCAGCGCACGTTTGCGCGGCGACTTCGGCACGGATCAACCCTCGAGGATCGAGGCGCTGGAGGCAAGTCGCCAGCAGCGAATTTGATGCGCACGCGAGCGACTGGCCCGCTCAGCACAGCATTACATACGAGCCGATGCGTTTGTTCCGGGATCCTGCATCGTCGTGGTCGTCGTGCGGATTCGTGCGTTTCCCTCGGGTCGCTTACGACCACACCCTCTGCAACGTCACACAAAGAAAGGATTCCGCGCCGTAGATCGCGCCGTGCGCAGGCGGGCTCGACGCGGACGGGCGTACCGGCCGGGCGCGGCGGCCGCCCAGCCGCGCTCACGCTGGTGTCCTCGCGCTGGCGGGAGGCGCGCGCACGAGCCCCGGGCGCCGCCGCGCCGCTGACGAGACGGCCAGCGCTCCGGTGCTCCTCGCCTCAGGCGGGGTCCGGCGGTATCGGCAGCACCCGCTCGACGAGATAGCGCAGGATGTCCTGGGGGGTGATGATCCCGACGAGGCGCCCGTTGCGCACGACCGGAAGATGGTGAATCCGGTTCTCGCGCAGCAGCGTCATCACCTCGTCGGTGGGCATGAACTCGTCCACGGAGATGGGCGGGGTGCTCATCACGTCCGCGGCCGTCATCCCCTCGTACTCCTTGCGCAGGAGCGCACCCAGGAGATCCGTCTCGCTGACGAAGCCGACGACGCGGTGGCCCTCGTCGATGACCGGCGCGCCGCTCAGGCTCTCGTTGGCGAACAGCTGCAGCATGTCGGTGACCGGCGTGCCCTGCTCCAGCGCGATCACGCGCTCGGTCATCAGATTGCGCGCATGTCCCTTCATCGTGTACGCCATGTAATGATCGAGCCGCAGCGGCGTCAAGGGCGCACCGAAGCACCGCGCCGAGCAGTCCGTCCGCCAGTGGACGCCACAGGGAACCCCATCAAGGAGGGGACGCAAAACGCCGTCAGGGCTCACCGGACATGACGGCTAGCCGCCCGCGCGGCCCGTGTCGCGGGCGCCGGCGCTGGCCTGGCTGCCGGCGCACCGGAGCAGACGAGCTCAGTACCCGCTCCCGGCCAGTCCGCTGGCCACGTGAGCGACCAGCAGGGAGTGGTGCCGCGCCGTCCGCACCGGCGACCTGTCCACGCCGACCACGCCAAGGGCGCCGCGCGCCACCCCCACACCTTCCGGCAGAAGGATGGATGTCTGCGACAGGAAACGCGCCGACCCTTCATCGCTCCTCCGTCCCCGGTGCGAGCATCGCTATCCATGATGCTGTGGACAGAGCCGGGGCCTCGCGTCGCGTGCATCGGCGCGCATCGAGACAGATCGATCGCCCCTCGACACAAAAAAAGAGCGTATTGCGTGCGCGTCGGTCTTTGCCAGTCGGGCTATCAGTGACATCTTTCCATTTGTTGCTGTAGCGAAGATGGCCCGCACCGGCGCACCGGCCTGTAGGCATTTTCGCGGACCCTGCAGTTGAACCAAGATGTACGCACCGGCCGTCGATGCGCGCACCCGTGGCCCGTGTCCCCGCGCCGGTGGTTTCGGGAGCTCATGGGCCACCGGCTCATGGCCTCCCAGGGGGGACTCGTCATCCATGGAGCATTCGCCGAAGCTCGCAGCATTCGTCCTGGCCGTCGCCGCGCTCTCCGCGAGCGCGTGCGCGGTCCAGCTCGACCCGGATCCGCCGGTCGAGGAAGCGGAGGACGCCGCTCCTCAGGCGCTGCGGACGCACAACGCGCTGACGTCGAACGCGCTGACGTCGAACGCCCTCACCGCCGAGGCGCTGACGTCGAACGCGCTGACGTCGAACGCCCTCACCGCCGAGGCGCTGACGTCGAACGAGCTCACCGCCGAGGCGCTCCGCGACCCGGCCGCGCGCACCCTGCTGAGGTACATCGCGAGCTGCGCGCTGCCCGCAGGCGAGCGCCTCGCCGTCACGCTCGACGGCGCCAAGCTCTCCTTCCCGGGGGAGCTCGGCCTCGCGGCGAGCTGGGGACAGGAGGGCGGCTCCTGCGACGACGCGTGCCGGAGCTGGGTCAGCGGCTGCGTCCTCGCCCGCGTCAACTACCTGGGACAGAAGGTGAGCATCTCGGTCCGCGGAGACCGCGAGGAGCTCCGGGCCGACAAGGCCGAGCGCGCCGCGTACCCCACCCGGGAGGCGACGTACTACGGCGACATCTTCGCGGCGCAGCCCATCTACCAGGCGTGCCTGCCGCCCGGGGCATCGTCCATCCCTCGCGTCTGCGGGCCCTCGCTCGAGTCGTGCGCGATCGAGATCACCGGCCCGTGCGACGCGCTGTGCGGCGAGCCGAACGACGACGGCAGCTTCCCGAGCTGCCACGGCACGTTCCGCCGCTGGTCGGGCAAGCTCGCCGTCGCGAAGACGCCGCACCCCGGCTCGGTCACCGTCTTCCTGCGCTGACGTGAGCAACGCGGAGGTCATCGCGGGGCGGTTCGTCGTCGAAGGAGAGGCCGCCTCCGGCGGGATGGGCACCGTCTACAAGGCCCAGGATCGCCTCGGCGGGGGGGCGGTCGCCCTCAAGATCGTCCGCCTGCGGAGCGCGATCCAGGTCGAGCGGTTCGAGAGGGAGGCCGCCCTCCTCGCCGCGCTCGTCCACCCGGGCATCGTGCGCTACATCGCGCACGGCAGCACGCCGGCAGGGGACCGCTACCTCGCCATGGAGTGGCTCGACGGCGAGGACCTCGCCGCGCGCCTGGCGCGCCGCGTGCTGCCCGCGAGCGAGGGGCTCTCGCTCGTGCGCCGCGCCGCCGAGGCCCTCGCGTTCGCGCACGCGCGCGGCATCGTCCACCGCGACATCAAGCCGAGCAACCTCTTCCTGCCCGGCGGAGACGCGGGGCGGGTCAAGCTCGTCGACTTCGGCATCGCGCGGCCCAGCGCGGAGGCGGGGCGCGTGACCGTCACCGGCGGCGTCCTCGGCACGCCCGGGTACATGGCCCCGGAGCAGATCGAGGCCAGGACCACGCCCGATCCGCGCAGCGACGTGTTCTCCCTCGGGTGCGTCCTGTTCGAGTGCCTCACCGGCTACCCCGCCTTCGCCGGCGCGAGCCCGATGGCCGCGCTCAGCGAGATGCTCCTCAGGGACGCCCCCCGCCTCCGCGACTTCCGCGCGGACGCGCCCGCGCCGCTCGACCAGCTCGTCGCGCGCATGCTGTCCAGGGTGCCCGGCGAGCGCCCGCGCGACGCCGCCGAGGTCGCGGCCGAGCTCGACCGGATCGCCGCCGCGGGCGGCGCGTGGACCGCGCCCCCGGACGCGCCGACGCTCGCGGGGAGCGTGCCCCCGCCGGACGCGCCGGCCCGCGGCCCGGCCCCGCGCGAGCGCGTCGCCCTCACGCTCGGCGAGCAGCGCCTCGTCAGCCTGATCTTCCTCGGCGCGGCCGACCACGACGCGCCCTCCCTGCCGGCCCCACCCGCCCCGGACGCGCCGCCGCCCGCCCCGGACGAGCCGCCGCCGCCCGCGTCCACCGGCCGGAGCGCGGAGGTCCGCGCCCTCGTCGAGCTCCACGGCGGCAGGCTCACGCAGCTCGTGCCGGGCGCGGAGCTCGTCATGATGTCCGGCCCCGGCAGCGCCGTGGATCGCGCCGAGCGCGCCGCCCAGTGCGCGCTCGGCCTCCGCGCCGAGCTGCCGGGCGCAGCGCTCTGCGTGATCACCGGGCGCGGCGTCGTCTCCGCGGGCCTCGTCGAGGGCGACGTCATCGACCGCGGCGTCGCCGAGCTCCGCGCCGCGCTCGAGGCGCGCGAGCCGCGCGCCGTGCGCGTCGACCGCGCGACCGCCGACATGCTCGGGCCGCGCTTCGTCGTCGCGCCCGGCGCGCCGCCGGGCGAGGCGCTCGTCCTGTCCGGCGAGCGCGCCGTCGACGAGATCGCCCCCGCGCTGCTCGGGAGGAGCACGCCCTGCGTCGGCCGCGCCCGCGAGCTCTCGATGCTCCACGGCGTGCTCTCCGGCTGCATCTCCGAGTCGCTCGCGAGCGCCGTGCTCGTCCTCGGGCCGCCCGGCGCCGGCAAGTCCCGGCTGCGCCAGGAGCTCTTCGCCGCGCTGCAGCGGCGGGACGAGCCGGTCGAGATCCTGTGGGGTCGCGCCGACTCGAGCTCGTCCGGCTCGCCGTTCGGCATGATCGCGGACGTCCTCTGCCGGGCCGCCGGCCTCCGCGATCGCGACCCGACGCGGGCGCGGCACCGCAAGCTGAAGCAGCGGCTCGGGCGCCACCTCGGCGGTCCGGAGCTCGATCGCGCCGCCGCCTTCCTCGGCGAGATCGCCGGCGCGCCGGCCCCCGAGCACGCCCGCCTGCTGCGGGCGGCGCGCCAGAGCGCGGCCGGCATGAGCGACGGCGCGCGGGCCGCGTGGGAGGACTGGCTCGCGGCCGAGTGCGCCGCGCGGCCGGTGCTCCTCGCGCTGGAGGACCTGCACTGGGGCGACGCCGCCACCGTGCGCCTGCTCGACGCGACCCTGCGGAACCTCCGCGAGCTGCCGCTGATGCTGCTCGCGCTCGCGCGCCCCGACGTGCACCGGCAGTTCCCGAGCCTGTGGGCCGAGCGCGAGGTGCAGACGATCAAGCTCGGCCCGCTGCCGCGCCGCGCCGGCGCGGAGCTCGTGCGCGCGGCGCTCGGCGAGTCGGTGCCCGACGGCGTGGTGGCGCGCCTCGTCGAGCGCGCCGGCGGCAACCCGTTCTACCTCGAAGAGCTCATCCGGGCGGCGGCGAGCGGCAAGGGAGAGCTCCCGCCCGACTCGGTGCTCGGCACGGTGGAGGCGCGGCTCGACGCCGAGGGCAACGAGGGCAAGCGCGTGCTCCGGGCGGCCAGCATCTTCGGCGATCGCTTCTCGAAGCGCGGCGTCGCGGCGCTGCTCGGCGGCGAGGAGCGCCTCGCCGACGTGGAGGCCTGGCTCTCGGCGCTCGCGGACCGCGAGCTCGTCGCGCCGCTCGGCGCGTCGGCGGGCCTCGGCGACGCCCCCGACCACGTCTTCCGCCACACGCTCGTCCGCGAGGCGGCCTACGCCATGCTGACCGAGCGCGATCGCGCCCTCGGCCACCGGCTCGCGGGCGCGTGGCTCGAGCGGGGCGGCGCCGCGGACCCGCGGGTCGTCGCCGAGCACTTCCGAAAGGGCGGCGAGCCCGGCCGCGCGGTGCGCTGGTACCGGCGCGCGGCCGAGCAGTCGCTCGAGGCGAACGACCTGCGCGCCGCGATCGAGCGCGCGGCGTGCGGCGAGGCGTGCGGCGCGGCCGGCGAGGACCTCGCCGCGCTGCGGCTCGTCGCGGCCGAGGCCAACGTGTGGGAAGGCGACCTCGCCGCCGCCGAGGAGCTCGGCGCGTCCGCGGCCGAGCTGCTCCCCGCCGGCTGCCCCGGGTGGTTCCGCGCGGTCACGCAGATCGCCGCCGCGGCCGGGAAGCTCGGCGCTGTCGACCGCGTGGCGCGGTGGGCCGCCATCGCCGAGGGCCTCGCCGGAGGGCCGCCCCCGAGCGCCGCCGCAGGGCCGCCCTCCAGCGACGCCGGGCGGCGCCGCGCCCGCGTCGCGTGCTTCTGCGAGTGCGGCGCGCAGCTCGTCTTCGGCGGCCGCTACGCCGAGGCCGACGCGCTGCTCGCGCGCATCGACGAGGACCTCCGCGCGCTGCCGGCGCCGGACGCCGAGCTCGTCGCGATGGCGCAGCAGCTGCGCGCCATCCGCGCCTCGGCCGGCGGTGATCCCGAGGCGTGCCTCGAGGGGCTGGAGGCGGCGCTCGCGGCCTTCGAGCAGGCCGGCGATCGGCGCAGCGCGTGCGTGATCGGCGCGAACCTCGGCTTCATCTACGCCGAGCTCGGCGAGCTCGCGTCGGCCGAGTCCGTCCTGCGCGCCGCCCTGGAGGCCGCCGACCGGATGGGGCTGCGCGAGCTCGCCACGGTGGCGCTGCACAACCTCGGCCACGTGCTCGGGCAGCTCGGGAAGCTCGACGAGGCGCAGCTCGCCGAGCGGCGCGCGGTGGAGGCGTTCCAGCAGCGGGGCGACCTCCGCATGGAGGGCGTGGCGCGGACCTACCTCGCGAAGATCGCGCTGCTCTCGGGCGACGCCGCCACCGCCGAGCGGGAGGCGCGCGCGGCCGAGGCGGCGCTGCACGTGGCCCCGCGGCTGCGCGCGCCCGCCGTGGCGGTGCGCGCGCGCGCCCTGCTCGCCCTCGGCGAGGTCGCGGCGGCGCTCGGCGCGGCGCGGGCGGCGTTCGGCGAGCTCGCGGCGCTCGGGTCCCTCGAAGAGGGCGAGTCGCTCGTGCGGCTCGCGTACGCCGATGCGCTCGCCGCGTCCGGCGCCCACGGCGAGGCGGCGGCGGTGCTCGCGGAGGCCAGGGAGAGCCTGCTCGCGCGGGCCGAGCGCATCGCCGACCCGCGGCGGCGCGAGCGGTTCCTGACGGCGGTGCCGGAGAACGCGCGCGTCGTCCGGGGCGTCGCGGCGACCGAGGAGGGCGGCGGCGCGCCGGCGGGCGAGGAGAGCCCTCCCTGCGCCGCGCGGGCCTCCTAGGCGATGCGGCCGCGGAAAACCCCGCCGCGAGCGCGTGACGCGCGGCGCGGCGGAGCGGGCCGGCCCGAGGGCAAACGCCCCCTCCGCCTCGCCCGCCCGGGCCGCCTCTCGGGCGCTCCGCCGGCGAGCGGCGCGCGACACGGCGGTTTGGCGCCGCTGCGCTGATGGCCTGTCGCGTCGCCGGGATCGACGCGACAGGTGATGGCGAGGACACCGGCCTGCCGATTGTCCAGGATACGCCACGTGCTTGTTGTGCCGAGAGCCTGTGAGTTCTGCTTGATTCGAATTAAAAAAATACTCTATCAGAGGTGAAAGGTGATCAGACGAGCTCATTCCTCCAACTCACGCGCTGTACTACCAAGCACCGTTACACCTGCTCGAAATCAGGAGAGAGTCGAGAGAAAACGAGGGACCGGGGGCCGACTGCGAATTGACGCATTGCGCTGTGCGGCAGGGGTTGTCGTGACGCTGCTCGCGCAAGGATGCGTCGCGTCGACGGATGAGGCGGTGGACGCGGAGCGCGCCGACATCGGCGAGAGCGCGCTGGCGCTGAAGAGCTATGCGCAGACGCAATATCCGATCGTGCTCTGTCACGGGATGGCCGGGTTCAAGGCCATGTTCGGTGTGGTCGACTACTTCGGTGGCGTCGCGTCGACGCTGCGCTCCGGTGGAGCGGAGGTGTACGCCACGGCGGTGCCCCAGTTCGACAGCACCGAGGCGCGCGGGGAGGCGCTGCTCGCGCAGGTCGAGGACATCGTCGCGCGCACCGGCAGCGGGAAGGTGAACCTGATCGGGCACAGCCATGGGGGGCTCGACGTCCGGTATGTCGCCGCGGTGCGGCCGGATCTCGTCGCTTCGGTCACCACGATCGGCTCGCCGCACCAGGGGGCCGAGCTCGCCAGCTACCTGCAGGAGAACCTGCGGGAGGGCGGGTTCGCCCAGGGGGCGCTCTCGTTCCTCGCCAACAGCCTCGGCACGGTGCTCAGCCTGCTCACCGGGCGCTCTTCGCCTCAGGACTCGATCGCCGCCTTGTGGTCGCTCTCCGCGGAGGGGATGCGCGAGTTCAACGCGCGCTATCCGGCCGGGCTGCCCGCCAGCCGGTGCGGGCAGGGGGCCGCCGAGGAGGGCGGCGTGCGCTTCTTCTCGTGGTCGGGGACAGGGATCCTCACCAGCGGGCTCGATCCGACCGACCTGTCGCTCGGCCTCATCTCCAGGCTGTATTCGGAGTCGAACGACGGGATGGTCGGCCAGTGCAGCTCCCACTTCGGCGAGGTGCTGCGCGACGATTACGGGATGAATCACCTCGACGAGGTGAATCAGCTCTTCGGGTTCATCAATCTATCTGGCCCGAACCCGAAGTCCGTGTTCCGGGCGCACGCGAGCCGGCTCAAGGGCGCCGGTCTCTGAGCCGCCGGGGCGCACGTGGAGCGTCGTGGAACGACAGGCCTCCTCGCGGCGCTGGCGCTCGCCGCGCTCGTCGGCGCCGGGTGGCTCGCCCGAGGTGAGCGGCAGCGTCCGGTCCCCTCGGCCGCCCGGGCGGCCCGGTCGATCGGCGCGGCCGCGCGCCCCTCCCGGAAGGGGGCGCTGCCGGCCGTGTCGGTGGCGCCGGCCCCCGCGCGCCTCCAGCGGGCGCTGTCGGTGACGCCGGTCCCCGCGGCGCCGCCGGAGGCGGGGCCCGCGCCGCCCTCGCTCCGCGGCGCCGAGGTCGACGGCGCGGTGCTCGTCGACGAGCGCGGCGATCTCGTCGTCGGCCCCGAGATCCTCGCGCTGTTCGACTACTTCCTCAGCGCCGCCGGCGAGGAGCCGGAGGCGGCGATCAGGGCCCGCATCATCGGGGCGATCCGGGCGCGGGCCGCCGAGCCGGCGGTGGACCAGGCGACCGCGCTGCTCGACAGGTACCTCGGCTACCGCGAGGCGGTCAGCGCGGCGGACGTGGAGGTGGCGGCCGATCCGGCGGCGCGGCTCGCCGCGCTGCGCGAGATCCGGCGCGAGCAGCTCGGCGAGCCGGCCGCGACGCAGCTGTTCGGCGACGAGGAGCGGGAGGGGGAGGCGACGATCGAGGAGGCGCGCATCCTCGCGGACGCGACCCTGTCGCCCGAGGAGCGCGACGCGCGGATCGCGGCGGTCGAGGCGACGCTGCCCGACGGCATCCGCGAGGCGCGCGAGGCGGCGGTGCGCCCGCTCGTGGAGCAGGCCGAGGAGCAGGCGCTCCGGGACGCGGGCGCCTCGGACGAGGCGCTGCACGCGCACCGGGTCGCGGCCGTGGGCCCCGAGGCGGCGGACCGGCTCGCGGAGCTCGATCGGCGGCGGGCGGCCTGGCAGCGGCGCCTCGACGCGTTCGCCGGCGCGCGCGCGGCGCTCGCCGCGACCGTGGCCGATCCGGAGGAGCGGCGCGCGGCCGAGGAGGCGCTGCTCGCGGGCGCGTTCACGCCCGAGGAGCGGCTGCGCGTGCGGGCGATCCTGGGCCTCGCGCCGTGATGAGCGCGCCGCGGGCTCGCGCCGGGAGGCGCGGGCCCGCGGCGAGGGGCGCGGCACCATCGATCCCGACGGGCGCGGCTACATCGAGCCGTGGATCGAGAGCCCGAGTCCGTCGGCGCCGACGAGCGGGGCTGCGCCCATCTGGAGCACGCGGCCGTGCTGCATCGGCACGCGCACCTTCGTCGGCATGGCGATGCCGCCGAGCAGCATCCCGAGCCCGACGGCCTGCCCGACGCCGAGCACGGAGAGGCCGACAGCGCCGGCCGCCGAGGGGCGCGCCGTGCCGAGGTGGATCCAGGGGCCGGCGAGGGGGATCATCAGCGAGGCGGGGGAAGGCCCGGTCCTCTCGTGGCGCCGGGTGAGGGAGCACGCGAACTTGGTGCAGTGCACGGCCGGCCTGGCCTCCGGCCGCTCCAGGGCGAGGCCGGCTGCGGCGATGGCGGATGCCGTCCAGAAGCCGCCCAGGGTCGAGGCGCCCGCGATGATCCAGCGCCGCTTCTGGGGGTTCGCGGCGTAGGTGCTGGTCGCGGGCGGCTGCGCGGCCGTCGTGGTCCGCTGCGGCCTGAGGGCGCCCTGCGTCGAGGCCTGAGGCGAGATGGCCTGTGTCGCGTCGGCCGCGGAAGCGCTGGAGATGCCGAGACACAGGCCGATCCCGAGGATCCCGGCGAGCCCGTGGACGACGCCTCTCCCCCTTGTTGATGTACGGCTGGTTCTCCCCGTCTTCGAAGTCCGCATGATCCCCTCCCGGTGCCACAACGCGCACCTGCGAGGGAGAGAGCAAGCTCCGGACCCCCTCACCATGAACGGCGCGCGCCCATCGACAGAAATCCGTGTGCTCGAGCGGCGGTCGCAGAGGAGAGAGAAGGGAGAGCGCAGGGCATTTCCACACGAGTCCTTTGCGTTTCCGCGATTCCATTTCCGGGAAGGAATATCCACTCTTGCGTCCAGAGGGGGATCTCGAACAGCGCTCGGTGCATCAGGTGCAGCGACCCTCAGGCATCGCCTCAAATTCTTCGGAAAATTCACAGGGAGGCGAGGAGGCGGGGAGGGGAATCTTCAAAATACTCCCTGTCTCCCCGCCTCCCTGTTCAACTTCCCCTCTGAAATGGCTGCGCAATGAGGGGATTCCTCAGGCAGCGACCCGGGGAAGGAAAACCGCCACGACGCCAAGGACGCCCGGAGAACCCAGGGCTTTCTTTTTCCTGGCGTCCTTGGCGTCCTTGGCGGTTCAACTCCTTCTCGCGTGAGCGCCGTGATGCTCCGGTTCTCGTCCTGGCGGAAAAGAATCTCCATGTGAGGAAACCGGAGAAGCGCTGGGCGTTGCGAGGCGCTTGACTTTCGAGAGGACCTATGGAGGTTCTCTCCTGGATGCACGCGATCTATCGACTTGTGAAGCGGTGGCCCCTCGCGCTCCTCGCGGCCGCGGCGCTGGCCACGAGCTGCACCGGCAACGATGATGGTGGCGGCAACGGCGGGCTGGGAGGCCAGGGCGGCTCGGGCGGCGCCACGACCGGCTCCGGCGGCGCCACGGCCGGCTCCGGCGGCGCCACGGCCGGCTCGGGCGGCGCCACGACCGGCTCCGGCGGCGCGCCCCCCGGCGAGTGTCGCGTCCAGGAGGACTGCGCCGACGAGTCCGCCCCGTGCTACGCGCCCGGCACGGCGCCTCGGTGCGGCATCTGTATGCAACCCGAAATCACCTGCAGCGACGATGCACTATGCCATGAGAGGGTAGGGCCGACATCGATCTGCGGAACCAAGGACTGCATGTGCGAGCCTGGCTGCATCGAGGGCTGCACGGCGGACAGCGATTGCGAGATCGGCCAGCAATGCGCGCCCGATCACCACTGCACGGCGAAGGAGTGCGCCGCGCCGGCCGACTGTCCCGCGAATTTCGACTGCACGGACGACGGGACGTGCGGCCGGCGCGCCTGCGCCGCGGACGGGGACGGGTGCGAGCCCTACTGCGTGCTCGGCCTCTGCTACGATTCGCTCGGCACGTGCACCTTGCCGCCACCCTAGCGCCGGCGCCGGTGCAACGCGCGGAAGACGACGATGACATCCAGAGTCGCCAGAGCCGACCGAGTCCGAGTCAAAGCGGGTCTGGGGCCCGCCGCCGCGGGATGTCTCCTGAGCCTCTCGTGCGCGGGCGTCCTCGGGTGCGGTGATGCCCAGGAGCGAGAGCAGCGCGCCGCCGCTCGGGTCGGGATGCCCGTACACCACATGATCGCGGCGGAGTACAACAGCACCGTCGCCCACCTCCTGGGGACCCGGCTCCGGCCGGCGGACGGCTTCCCGAGCTCGGCCCCGACTCGGCGCGAGCGCCGGGCGCCCTCAACGGCCACGAGATCGCGTCGCGCCTCTCGTACCTGCTCTGGAGCTCGCTCCCGGACGACGCGCTCCGCGACGCGGCGTCGCGCGACGCGCTCGCCACCGAGGACGAGCTCCTCCAGCAGGTCGATCGCATGCTGGCCGACCCGAAGAGCGCCGCGTTCTTCCAGAACTTCTTCGGGCAGTGGCTCGGGACCCGCACGCTCCCCAGCCACAACGCCGACACGACCCTGTTCCCCCTGTGGAGCCAGGAGCTGAAGGGCGCGATGCTCGAGCAAGCCAACGCGTACTTCGCCGAGGTGACGACCGGCGAGCGGACATGGGCCGAGTTCCTCACGGCGCCCCACCCGGAGAGCGCGCTCGTCGCCCCGCTCACTGCGGGCGATCCCGCGGGCGTGCGCCGCGGGTTCCTCACGCTCCCCGCGTTCCTCACGCTCTCATCGCACGCCGACAGGACCTCTCCCACCTCGCGCGCGAAGACGATCCTGGCGCAGCTCTTCTGCGTGCCCATGGCGCCGCCCGCCAACATGGTCATCCCGGAGCTCGGCGCCGCGGGCGGGGGCTCGGGCCCTGCCGACAACGTCCGCGAGCAGCTCGAGAAGCACCGCGCCTCTCCCGACTGCGCGAGCTGCCACGACCTGCTCGACCCCATCGGGCTGAGCCTCGAGAACTTCGACGCGATCGGCGCCTACCGGACCGAGTACCCGAACGGCGACGCTGTCGACGCGACGGGCGTGTACGCGGGCGCGGCGTTCGAGGACGTGTCCGGCCTCGTGCCGGAGCTCCAGAAGGCCGCCCGGGCCGGGACGTGCCCCGCCGAGCAGCTCTTCGCCTACGCCCTGCGCCGGAGCCCGACGCCCGAGGACAGGCCCGAGATCACGGAGATCGCCGCGCGCTGGGACAGCGGGACGATCGCGGCGCTGGTGAAGCGGGTGGTGACGAGCGAGGCGTTCCGCCTCCGCGACGCGAAGGGAAGGTCGCAGTGAGGCGGCGAGGGGCGTCAGCGCCTGTGTCGCGGGAGCCCGGGCACGAAGGAGCGATGTGCGCATGAAGCGGCGACTCTCACGCAGGAACCTGCTGCGGGGCGCGGGCGTCTGCCTGGCGCTGCCGTGGCTGGAGAGCCTCTCGCCGCGCGGCGCTCGGGCAGGGGACGCCGGCACGCCGAAGCGCTTCTTGCTCTGCACCTTCCCGAACGGCGCGCCTCATCACTGGTGGGAGACGGCGCCCGCGTTCGGCAAGACGCTGCGGGGCGCCGACTTCGAGCTGCCGAGGGTGCTCGAGCACTTCGCGCCGGTGAAGTCGAAGCTGCTCATGATAAGCCGCCTCGGGAACTACACCTGGAGCAAGGACCAGAGCCCGTTCATCGAGCCGTCCCACTCGCGCCTCACGGCGGCGCTGTCGACCTGCGTGGACGCCGACCAGCTGGGGAGGGACCTGGGGCAGGACCTCGGCGAGTGGGTGGGCAACGGCGTCTCGGTCGATCAGCTCATCGTCCAGAAGGCCGGCCCGCTGCAGGCGACCCGCATCCCGTCGCTGCAGACGGGGCTCGGGGTCAAGCCCGGCTTCTTCGACGAGCGCAGCTACGCGTACAACCAGGCGATCTCCTGGAAGAGCCCGCGCGAGCCGCTGAAGCGCTCGGTCAACCCGAAGGCGGTGTTCGACGCGCTGATCAACGCCGGCGCGGCGGGCGCGGCGCCCGTCCCCGGGCAGACCGCCGCGCAGGCCAGGATCGAGGCGGAGCGCCGCGCGGCGACGGAGAAGAGCGTCATCGACGCCGTGCTCGCGGACGCGAGCTCGCTCATGAGCAAGGTCGGCGCGGAAGATCGCCAGATCGTCCAGCAATACCTCGACTCGCTGCGGGAGATCGAGAAGAACGTCACCCGCGTCGAGGCGACGATGATCGGGTGCAGCCCCGTCCCCGAGCCCGGGGTGGTCCCCGAGCCGCCGGGCCCGCTGGAGGGGCTCAACGAGAACGACAGCACGGAGGCCGGCGAGTACAGGCATGACGACCACGCGAACGTCATGACCGATCTCCTCGTGATGGCGATCCAGTGCGACGTGACGCGCGTCGTGACCCACATGCTCGACGACTCGCGCTCCGAGTTCGAATACAGGTGCATCCCGGAGGACGTCCGGGCGAAGGTGGGGCTCGAGTACCGGCAAGAGAGCAGCCTGCACTTCCACGCTTCCCAGCACGGCGCCGGTAACCTCGACCGCGCGACCGAGGGAGGCCGTTACAGGATCATCGAGGAGAGCAACCTCGATTTCGCGGCGATCAACTGCTGGCTCGGCCAGAAGGCCGCGCGGCTGGCGCAGCGGCTCGACGCGATCCGCGAGGGCAACGGGACGGTGCTCGACCACTCGGTCATGGTGTACATGAGCGAGATGCGCACACACGATCACGACGCGTACGACCTGCCCATCGTCCTCCTGGGCGGCGACGGCGTCTTCCTGAACGACGCGCATGTCGCCTATGACCCTCTGGGGAGCGATCGCCAGCTCCGCGATCTCTGGTTCACGATCATGAACCAGTACTACGATCTGGG
The DNA here is from genome assembly GCF_051530195.1 of Sorangium sp. So ce321. NCBI lineage: Bacteria > Pseudomonadati > Myxococcota > Polyangiales > Polyangiaceae > Sorangium > Sorangium sp. So ce321. The sequence continues at coordinate 5,976,343 of NZ_CP150329.1, forward strand.
CGTCGCGTCGTTCGGCGACGATCTCCGCGGGGAGCCGAACGCGCTGCTGGAGGAGATCCTGCGGTGAACGTGCGATCAACGTGCGATCACAACGTGCGATCAACGTGCGATCAACGTGCGATCAACGTGGGATGAACGTGCGGTGAACGTGGATTGAACAAGCGCCGTCAGGAAGAGCACGATTGCGCTCGGCGCGCAGGCCGTCGTACGCTCGGTGGCAGGAGGCGCGCTTGATCTACTTCGACGAGCGATGGATCACCATCTCCTGGGACGAGGGTCTCCAGGCCGTGGTGGCCGAGTGGAAGGGGTTCGCCGAGAGCAAGGAGCTGCGCGCGGGGCTCGAGGCGGGGCTCTCCCTCGCCCGTAAGAAGATGGCGACCCGGTGGCTCGCGGACACCCGCCGTGGCCCGCCGAGCACGCAGGAAGATCAGCAGTGGACGAGCCAGGTCTGGTTCCCGCGCGTGATCGCCCAGGGCGTGCGCTGGATGGGCGTGGTGGTGCCCGAGTCGGCGATCTCGCGCATGTCGCTCAGGGGGACCATGACCAAGGTCACCAGCAAGGACCTCGTCCAGGAGTACTTCCCCGACGCCGCCGCGGCGCGCGCCTGGCTCGCCTCCGTGCGCTGAGCGCGCCGGACCTCGGGCGGCCGAGCACGGCCTTGATGGGTCCGCTCCATGACGCCCGGGCTCTGCGGCGCCTGTCGCCGGTCTACGAATTGCTAGGGCGCGGAGCGGGAGGTTTCACACGATGCAATCCGCCATCTATCCGAGCACCGAAGACGTGATTTCGCCGGAGGTCGTGAGGCCCGGCGCCGCCGCGCCGGCCGTCCAGCAGAACGCGGCGATCCCCTCGAAGCTGCTCTTCGGCGTCCTGCCCCTCAAGCGCCTGATCCCCCAGGACGTCCACTCCGTCCTCGACTACTCGAACGGCCTCATGGTCGCCATGGCCGGGCTCGCCTCGCGCCGGACTGAGGCAAAGGTCGCCGGCGCGCTCCTGGGCGCATCGGTCATCTCCGTGTCTCTGCTCACCGACTACCGGCTGAGCCTGGCGAAGCTGATCCCGATCGAGATGCACGAGGTGCTCGATTATGCGTGGAGCGCGTCCGTGATCGCGGCGCCGTTCGTGCTCGGGTACAGAAAGCGCGCGCCGCTCGCGTCGATGATTCAAATTGCCACAGGCGCCGCCAACATCATGGGGTCGCTGATCACCGACTACCGCGCGGCGCGCGGGAGCATGCAGGCGGCCACGTAGGGCGGCGGGCCCGCCGGGGAGGCTGGCCAACCTCCTCTGGCCAGGCGACCTGCTCCTCGGACGGCACCGCCCGCCGAGCGACGAGGATCTCGCCGAGATGCGCGGCCAGGTGATGATCTGCCAGTCGGGTAGGCCGGGGGCGGCTCCCTCTTGTTCTGGCCCATCACACCCTCTCCGACGCGCCCTCATCCAGGGCCGGAACGTCGCTCACACTGCACCGGCTCGAACCCTTCCGCCCGCGCCAGCCCTTGTCCGTCGAGCGCTCGCTCTCGCACCGACCCCTCCGGCCGGGTGATGCGATACCGCTCCCCCGGGATCGCCTTCTCACAAAGTCACCGGAATCACTCGGCGCGACGGCTGCGTGAAGCTCCCGGTCTGAATTTCAATTCTCCACGGCGGCCCTCGAAAGGGCGGTGCTGCACTTCAGGCGCCTTGCGCGGAGGCGGCGCGATGACGCGGCGGCGGCCTCCGAACGGGCGCGGGTGGCTCACTCTCGTGGACGATCGCTGTAGTACCGCTCCGCTGGATAGCGACCCTGAAACATACGAGTACGAGAGCACGACCTCAGGCTTCTTCGTCTGGAATCGCCGATTTTTTATAGTTCCGCACGCCAAGGGGATCCGACCCAGTACGAACTTCTATCCCATACTGGCCGAAAAACTCGGTGACAAAGTGATGGAGTTGCTCGAGGACATCTTCTTCGATCTCCTGTTCGGAGTACCGCCCGCTCGCGCGCAGCGTCGTTGATGTCTGAAGAACCTGATAGTGTGTTGTTATGGCAGCAGCTATGAGGCTTCGCTCGACGGCGTTTGGATGGGACGTTTTCAGCTGTGTTTGCATATCAGATGGGAAGTCGATCCACATGACGAGACGATTACATGAGGCGCGTGGACGCCGTAACTAGCCGCCTGTCCAGCGGCAGGCGTTCAGGGTGCGGTTGTGTCCCGATGGGAGATGAGGAGGGAGCGATGAAGGCAGGCGGCGGCGGTCGCGGGGCAGCGGGCGCTGCCGATGCGGACCGCCCGAGACGAGCCGGAGCCACCCCTTCCCGCCCGGGAGCTGCCGGACCGGGCCGGTTTGCGCCGGCAGGGTGAGCGGTCGCGGCATGGGCGCGCCGTCTCCTCCTCGCCGAGCGCCCGTGCGCGTGATGCGTCGCCGGAGACCGCCGGCAGACGAAGCGGCACGTTCCGGCTCCACTGGACGTGCTAGAGCATCGATCAGCTTGAAACGCCCGGGAATGAAGAGATTTGAACCACAGAGGCACAGAGGACACAGAGGACACAGAGGAACAACAAAAACTCTGTGCCCTCTGTGGTTGATTTTCTTGGGATTTCAACCTGTTTGATGTCCTAGACTCATCGCTGATCCGTGCGCGTCGACTACATGCCCCCTGCAATGACCGGCCTCGCCGCGGGCATCGGGATGATGGCGGCGCCGGGGCGAGGCCGGCCGCTGGTCGAGGATCTCGACGAGCTCCGTCATCTCCATGGCGCCAGCCTCCTCGTCTCGCTGGTCAGCAACCACGAGCTCGAGCTTCTGGGGATCCAGGATCTGGCCGAGCGTGCAACGGAACGGGGCATGGTCGTCCTGCGCTGGCCTTTCGGCGACTTCTCGGTACCGTCCGACACTGCGTCCCTTCATGCGCCTGTCGATCGGATCCTCGACACGGCCGCGCGGGGGCGCGCCGCGATCATCCACTGTTGGGCCGGCCTGGGCAGGACGGGGCTCGTCGCGGCAGCTTGCTTGGTCAAGCGTGGGCTCGCGCCGGTCGACGCGATCGCCGCCGTGAGGCGTTGCCGCCCTGGGGCCATCGAGAATAGCGATCAGGAAGAGGCGGTTGGTGACTTCGCGCGCGCTCTCGGTCGGAGCACCTGACCCGACGGGTCCGCCGCTCGCGTCGACGCGGCTGCGCACATGGCGCACGTCGACTTGATGAAGGCGGAAGGATGGGACGAGGAGGAGGAGGCCGCGCCATGGCGTGGCTCAGCGACCGGATGGCTCGTCGAGGTCGCCAGGGGTTGGTTGGTCAAATTGACCATTACCCTCTCGACAGCCGCCAGTACGACGTCACCTGGCAGCCGCCAGTACGACGTCACCTGGCTGGCCATACCCTCCATGGCTCGCGACAGCGGGCCGGCCCCGCGGTGGTCTTACGGGGCGTCGAGGCGGAGCGCCGCCACGCTCCGCGTGAAATGCGTCGCCAGGCTGCGGGCGGCGCGCGGCCCGGGCAGGCCTGCCCAGCGGACGAGGTCGGGATGCGGGTCGCGCTGCGCCGCCGCGGCGATCTCGTCGAGCGCGCTCCGCCGGGCCTCCTCGGTCCGCCGCCGCGCGGCCGGGGAGAGCCGCGGACGGGCCCAGCGATCGATCGCCCACGCCAGCGAGGCGTGACGGACCTCGTCCCGGGCAATGCGGGCCATCACCCGCCGCACCGCGCGGTCGCCCGCGAACCGCGCCTGCCACATCCCGACCAGCGCGCCGAACGTCTCCCGCGCGCAGCCCTCTGCCGCGTTCTCGACCGCGAGCTCCTCGAACGATCGCAGCGGCTGCGGCGCCACCACCGGCGCCCGCCAGCGCCCGCCGTGACGTGCCGCCACGGCGCGCATCACCCGCGCGTGCCGCACCTCGTCGCGCCGCGCGGCGCTCGCCCCCTCGATGAGCGACCGCGGCGCGCCGTGGTGGGCGAGCTCGCGGCCGAGCACCTCGAAGGCGGCCACCGACGCCGCCTCCAGCTGCGCCACCTCTGCGAACCACGCCCCGACCACCGTCGCGCCGCCGGCCGCGCGCTCGACGAGCCCCGCGGCGCGCCGGCCGATGCAGACCCCGGCGCTGGAGCGGATCACCTCCGACGCTACCTCGCCGAGGTGGCCGTCCGCGCCGACCCGGAGCACGTACTGGGTGGTCTCCACGGGCGCGCAAAGGGAGGTGAAACGCGTCGCCAGCACCTCGTAGCCTTCGTCGGCGGGCCGCACCCCGCCCGGCGCGCTGCCGCCACAGGCGACCTCGTAGCCCTCCAGCGCGGCGACCAGCACCGCCTCTTCTGGCGAGTCCACGCGCCCGAGCCACGCCTTGACCTCCTCCTTCGAGCGAAGGACGTCCACGTCGTCGCCCGCATTGACGATCAGGACGTGCCGGGGGCAGATCTGCACGCACTCGCCCAGCCTGAAGCCCTCGGTCGAGGAGCTCGCCGCGATCTTCGCCGCACACGCCGTCGGGGCCGTCGCCTGGGCGCATGGGGTGCCCGAGGTCTCGATCGCGCGCGGCGCGTGGCTCTCACCGTGCAGATGCAGGTGCTCGCGCAGCTCGAGGTAGCCGGCGGCGGCTCCGGGCCTGAGGCCCTCGAGGTACCGCGGCTCCCGTCCATCCCGGCAGGCGACGGCCGCGAAGCCGCTGGTGTCGATGCCCGCGCAGGTTCCGGCCAGCACCGGCGCGAGCGAGAGCGCGAGGACGCGGCGCAGGACACGACCGACATGATCTGATGAATCCATGGTGACCCCCTTCCAAAAAGGATGGCGAGGGACGCTGGAGGCGGCCGTGACGAAATCACCTCAGCGCGTCCGGGCGCTGAGAGGTGCCGCGGCCCGGGATCGTAGACGGGCGAACCCGGGCCAGCGTCCGGCAGGCGAAGCTGGCGGTCGGCGAGGCGGGACATGGTTACGCCTGGGCCCGGCGAGGGATGAGACATTCCGTCGTCAGATCGATAATTATCATTCAAAGGGCTGTTTCGACGCGTTTTTTGCCGGTTGACGCTGAGCGACCGGCGTAGGTACCGTCCGCGCATGCGTCGCGGTGCGCACCTGCTGATCATCTCGCTGACGCTTGGCGCCTCACCAGGCTTTGCCAGTCCGGCCGATGCACAGGAACGTTCTTCGGTCCCGGCAAGGAGCGACGGCTCGACCGTCAATGGCCATGTTCGCCGTGCTCGGCGCGCGCGCGACGCCGGAAGGTGGACCGAGGCCCGCGACGCCTACAAGGCGGCCCTCGAAGCCTCGGAACAGTCCCCCAGCGCGCAGGTAGACCCCGCGGAAATCGCCGGCGAGCTCGGCTTCTGTGAGCTGGCGCTGCACAACTATCGTGAAGCGGCGGAGCATCTGACCCGAAGTCTTGAGCGACGCGAGCTGCTGCCGTTGGAGGCCCAGAGGCGGTTCAAGGTGGCACAGCTGAAGGCTGCGTTTTATGTCGTCACACTCCTGCTCTCTGTCGACCCGCCGGACGCCGAGGTGTTCATCGACGGCCAACGCGTGAGTCGGATCGCCGGGACCTACAAGGTGTTCCTCGAGCGCGGACGACACGTGGTGCGGGCCCGGGCGCCGGGCCGCGAGGAAGCCGTCCACGTGTTCAGCGGCGAACGGGGCGCGAAGCAAGAGATCACGATGCGGCTGCCGCACGCCGCCGTGAGCAGCACCAAGGAGGCCTCGTCGGCGACGCCGGAGCCCGTGAGCACTTCGCCAGCCGCGCGCGCGCAGGCTCCCGGGCCCTGGGCGTCCTGGCCGGGGACGCTGCGGATAGGCGGCATCGCGATCACGACGGCAACGGCGGCGACCGGTGCGGTCCTTCTCCTGCGCGCTCACGTCATCCACACCAACCTGCGCGAGGGCAACGTCGTGCGTCTGCAGCAGGGGTGGACGTCTCACACCTGCCGGGAAGCGAGCGCGCCGGCAGCGTGCGCCGACATCCATCGCCAGGTCGACCAGAGGAACCTGCTCGCCACCCTGGGCAAGGTGTCGCTGGCGACGAGCGCTGTGTTCGGCGTGGCGACAGCGGCCTCCTTTCTCACGGAGGCCGCGTTCTTCGGTGCCGCGCCAGAAGCTACGGGCGTCCGCATCGTGCCCGTGACGACCAGCGAACGGGCCGGTGTGCTCCTCGAAGGAGCGTGGTGAGGGGAGGCATGGCGATGCGTCCTGGGTCCAGGGATCGAGGTCGAGACGTCCTGCGTTCCCTCGTGCTCATGACGCTCGGCCTGGCCGGCGCCACCGGAGTCTCTGGGTGCTATTCTGATAATTGCGCGGAAGGCCATCTGTGCGAGATCCCTCCGCCGGAGCCATCTCCTTGTGACGGCGACCCGGCGACGGCGCCAGCGCTCGACATGTGCGGGGTGTTCGTCAGCGAGGACGGCGACGACAGGAACCCAGGCACGAAGGCAGAGCCGGTGAACACGCTCCAGCGTGCGATCCGGCTGGCCGCTGGCAGCCAACGAGGCGACGGCAGGGGGCTGCCCCGGCGCGTGTACGCTTGCGGCGGAGCGTTCAAGGAGGCCATCACGCTGCCCTCGGGCGTCGATATCTGGGGTGCCCGCCTGTGTGCTGGCGACGATTGGTCGTATGTTGGACCGAATCAGCTGACCACCATCGCTCCTCCCGTGGGCATCCCGCTGCGCGTGACCCAGGGGGAGGAAACGTCCACGATCTTCGGCGTGCGCGTGGTGGCGGCGGACGCCTCGGCGAATGACGGCAAGTCGTCCATCGCGATGATCTTGAGCCAGGGGGCCAAGGCGAGCGTCGTGTCGAGCGAGGTCATCGCGGGCAACGGCAAGGATGGCGAGCCGGGGGAGGACGCGTTCAGCGAGCGAGCGCCGGACGGCCTCGTGGGCAACGATGGCGCGGACGCGTGCACGGCGGAGGCCGCCGCAGGCGCCCGCCCGGTCGTGACCGTGTGCGACGATGGCATCGAGTCGACGGGGGGTTACGGGGGCGATGGCGGCCTCGAGACGGGCGGCGACGGGACTTCAGGGCTGCCGGAACCGGTCGGGAATCCGGACGAGCGCGGCCTGGGCGGCTCCGGCGCGGTCAGCATGGACTGCAACGATGGGGAGAACGGAGCCAACAGCGCCGACGAGGGGCGCGCCGCCGGAGCGGTTGGCGATGGCCTCCTGGGCGTCGACGGATGGGTCGGCGTCCGCGGGGAGGACGGGAAGAGGGGCGGCGTCGGCCAGGGCGGCGGGGGGGGTGGCGGCGGCAAGGGGCAAGGTCCCATGAACGCGTGTCCGGCTGGTCGGCCCCAGGGCGGTGCGGCCGGCGGATCGGGGGGCAGCGGCGGCTGCGGGGGCAAGGGGGGCAAGGGGGGCAGCTACGGCGGCGCGAGCATCGGGATCGTCGCGTTGCAGGGGAGCGACCTCACGGTCGATGCCAGCACGGTCCTCGGAGCCAAGGGCGGCAATGGCGGCGTCGGCGGAACGGGCCAGTGGGGAGGCCTTGGCGCCGGGGGCGGCCTCGGCGGTAACAAGCTTCTGACCGGCACGTCGCGAGGGTGCACCGGCGGCGATGGCGGCGACGGCGGCCGAGGGGGCGATGCGGGCGGCGGCCTCGGGGGCCACTCGCTCGGCATCGGCTCCGTGGGCGCCTCCGTGGCCATCGTGCAGAATGCGACGGTCTTGCCCGGACAAGCTGGCGTGGGTGGCCTCGGCGCCAATGCAGCCCCGGAAAGTAAGCTCGGCAGCGGGGAAGGTGGGATCACGCTGTTCTGGTACCGGTTCGATGCGCCAGCCCCCGAACCGCCTCAATGAACCGCCCTGTGCTGGCGGCACCGGTCAAGAGACGCACATGAAAAAGAGCACTGCGGCTACCCTGGTCCTTCTGCTGTCCCCGTGGGCGACCGGCTGCGGGACTGCGCCCGGCGTGAACGATCCTGGCGTGACACCTTGTGAAGGCACCTCGTGCGAGGACGAGCCGCCTCCGGAGTCGGTCTGCGTCGAGCACGTCGCCGCCGATATCCTCGACGACGGCTGCGGCGTGTTCCTCGCCGGAAACGTCGGTGGCGGCGACGACAGGAACCCCGGCACGAAGGAGAAGCCGGTGTACACCGTCGCGCGCGCCGTCGAGCTCGCGCGCGCTGGACGAGGGCGCGTGTTCCTCTGCAACGAGGGATTCATCGTGAATCAGATCACGGTGCCCTCCGGCGTGGATCTCCGCGGCGGCTTCAACTGCTGGAGATGGGTGCGCGACCCCCTGCTCCCGCGGACCCAGTTTTCTCCTCGGCGGGTTTTCGGCCCCTTGGTGGTCGTCGAGCCCGCGGCCCCCGGGGACACGGGGGCCGCGGACGGGGTCTCGACGCTCGCCGATCTCTACATCCCGAGCTGGGGCCCGGTCGGCGTGCTCGCTCAGTCCAACACGGCGGTGGAGATCCTGCGGAGCGAGATCTCCGCCGACGGAGGGCTGGGAGGCTTGGCTGGCGAGAAGTGGCAGTCGAGGCCACAGGGCGGACCGGACGGCAACTTCGGTGGGGACGCGTGCTCGGCCGCCGTCGTCGCCGGCGGGCCTGCGGTCGTGAACCAGTGCGAGAACGGGACCACGAGCACCGGAGGCAAGGGAGGGGACGGGCGGCCCGACAGCGCCGAGGATGGGGGCGATGGTGGACCCGCCGACCTGTTGCCGCCCGCACACGGGGGTATCGGGGAGCAGGACAACCGCAGTTGCGATACCGGATCCAGCGGAGGCCCGGGGGCTCCGGGGACGGTGGGCGCGCCCGGCGAGGGCATCGGGCGCCTCACCGAGACAGGATGGGAGGGCGACGCGGGGGGCGAGGGGACCTGGGGCACGCCGGGCCAGGGCGGCGGTGGCGGTGGCGGTCGTCGAGGCGGGATCGCCCTGTGCGGCGTGGCCTCCCTGGGAGGCCCAGGAGGAGGCTCGGGCGGGGCCGGCGGTTGCGGAGGCCGCGGGGGCCGCGGGGGAGCGAACGGAATGCCGTCCATCGGCGTCCTCGCGCTTCACGCCCGGGTGACCGTGCGCGACACCAAGATCACGGCGGACTTTGGCGGCAATGGCGGCAACGGCGGGGAACCCCAGGACGGCGGCCGAGGCGGCCGAGGTGCGCCGGGCGGAGCGCTGGGGGACGGCTTCTCTGCCTGTTTCGGCGACCGGGGCGGCCAAGGAGGGCCCGGCGGCTACGGCGGCCCAGGGCGCGGCGGCGACTCGATCGGCGTCGCCTACCTCGACGAGGACCAGCTCACGCTGGAGGGCGTCACCATCGAGACAGGACTGCCGGGCAAGGGGGGCACCAGCTGGAACCACGATGGCAGCACGACGGTGGCAGAGGGCGGCAACGCCATCGAGACGCTCAGGTTTCCTGAATAGGGGTGCCGCCCGCGGCCGCTCCGCCCTCGGCGGCGCTGCGGCCGTCTCCCCGCCTCCCTGTGAATTTTCCAAAGAATTTGAGAGGATACCTCAGGTCTACAGGCCCATCGGGCCCGGCTCGTGGCGGAGGACGACCTCGCCGCCGATCGGTGGGGGGGTGAGGGCGCGGAGGCCGCCGTCCTTCCAGTGCAGGAAGGCGAGCGAGGGGTCTTCGAGGTCGCGATCGAAGGTGACGGCGAAGCGGGTCGGCTGACCCGCGTCGTCGGCAAGGACGCGGACCGACCAGGCGCCGAGCGGGACGACGTCGCCCGCCCGGAGGGGGTGGCGCCTGGCGCGGACGACGTTCTCGAAGGCGCCGTCGAGGAGGCGGCCCTCGACCGCGATCTCGAGGGTGCGGGCGTCGACGCGGCGGACGCGGTGGTCGTGGCCCGCCATGCTGAGGAGATCGACGGTCGCGGGCGGGGGCTCGAACGCGAGCTGGAGCCCGGACGCGAGGTACATGCCGACGAGCGGATCCGAGAGCCCGATGCCGAGGACGCGCATGCCCTCGCGTCGAGGGATCTCGGCGCCAGCGAGGACGTCGAGCGCGGTCCTCGAGGTGGTCGTGAGGTGGAGGATGCCGAAGAGGAAGACCGGCGCGGCGAGCACGACATGGAGGAGGCCGAAGAGGGCGACGCCGGCGCGCGCGGGGGCCGCGGCGAGGGCGCGCTCGTCCGGAGCGCGGCCGGCGTGGAGGAGGACCGTGGCGAGCGCGGCCAGGATGCCGAGGTTGGGGAGGAAGAGGACGCGATCGCCGGGGATGCTCGCGGCCCCGGGCAGGAGCGCGAGCACGGCGCCCACCAGCAGCCAGCGGAGGGTGCGCGCGTGCTCGGGCGCGATGCGCCGCAGCGCGCGGCGGAGGAGCAAGGAGAAGGCGAGGAGCGCGAGCACGCCGAGGATCGCGAGGACGCGCGCGGCGCGGGCGTCGAGGGCCGAGACCTCCGAGGGGACGCCGAGCAGCGCGGCCTCGGCGAAGACGGCGAGGCGCACGGGGAGCGCGGGCAGGAAGGTCGACGCCTCGGTGATGGGGTCGAGGTAGCCGCCGGAGCCGTAGGCGCCGAAGTGGAGCGCCTTGTAGGTGATCGCGTAGACGAGCGCGAGCGCGACCCAGGGGGCGAAGGCGCGGGCGCGGCGGGCAAGCGGCTCGTCGCGGCCGAGGAGCTCGTAGGCGAAGACGTAGGCGAAGACGCCGAGCGCGGCCTCGCCCGCGAGGAGCGCGATCGCGGCGCAGGCGAGGGCGCCGATCGCGGCGCGGCGATCGCCGCGCTCGCGGGCGCGGAGGTGGAGGGCGAGCGCGCTGAAGCCGAGCGCGCCGATGATCGCGACGTGGCGCGACGAGGGCCAGCCGGCGGCCATCCAGTGGGCGGGGGAGATCGTGAAGATCAGGGCCGCGAGGGCGGCCGTCCGCTCGGGGAGGAGGCGCCGGAAGAGGAGCGCCGCGGCGAGCACGGCGGCCGCGTACCAGGCCATCGAGTGCACGTGGTAGGGCAGCGGGTTGCGGCCGGCGAGCGCGTGGTCGAGCGCGAGCAGGCCGCTCGAGAGCGGGCGGAAGAACGAGAGGCGGAGCTCGGGCAGGGTCCACCAGGGCAAGGTGCCGCCGCCGAAGAGCTGGGCGCGCTGCTCGGCCGAGCCGTCCGCGAAGGTGTAGAGATGAAAGGGGCCCGGCACCGGGGAGGCCATCGTGCCCTCGAGGCGGAGGACCATCATCTGGTCGTCCGTGTAGAGCTGGGCGAAGAGCGAGGGCAGCGGGAGGAGGATCGCGAGCGCCAGAGCGATCCAGAGCGCGCGCGGGAAGCGGAGCATGGCGCCATCATGGGGGCGCGCGCGGGCGAGGTGAAGGAGGGATCCGCTCGGGGCTCACGCCTCTCGCCACGGGCGCGGCTACGCCGCCCCCTCGCGGAGCCACTCGCCGAACCGCTCGCCGATCATCAGCGCGGTCAGGTTCGTGTTCACGCTCGGGATGGTCGGCATGATGCTCGCGTCGGCGACGAGCAGCCCCTCGACGCCGCGGACATGCCCGCGCCCGTCGACCGCCGCCGCCGCGTCCCCCTCCGGTCCCATCGGGGCCGTCCCGCACGGGTGATAGCCGGAGCCGCAGCTCCTGTAGATCCACCGCTCCAGCGCCTCGCGCCGCATCAGCGTGCGCTCCGTGGGCCAGACGAACCAGCCGAGCTCGCGCATCGGCGCGGTGCGGGCGACCTCGTACGCGAGCTGCATCGCCTCGACGGCGCGCGCGCGGTCGTCGAGGTCGACGAGCATGTTCGAGACGATGCGCGGCCGCGCGTGGGGGTCCGCGCTCACGTGCTCGATGCGGCCGACGCCCCGCGGCTTGCCGATGCAGCAAGCGATCGCGAACGCCGGGATCGTGAGCCGCGGGTGCAGCGGGAAGAACGAGCCCGGCTGGAGCTGCATGTCGTTCGGGTACTGGCTGCCGCGCGACGTGTAGCGGAGCACCGTCTGGACCAGCGGCTGGCGCAGGGCGTCGATCAGCCCGCGGCGGCGCGGCCACAGGCCGATGACCGTCCCCGGGTGATCGAGGAGCCGCGCCCCCACGGCGGGCACGTCGGACACGAGCGGCACGCCGAGGCGCGCGAGCTCGGCCCGCGGCCCGATCCCGCTGCGCAGGAGGATCCCGGGCGTCGCGATCGCGCCGGCGCTCAGCACCACCTTCCGCGTCGCGACCACCTCGACGCGCCCGTCCGTCTCGATCTCGACCCCCTCGACCCGGCGGTTCCGCACGAGCACCCGCCGCACGGTCGTGCGCGGGCGCAGCCGCAGGTTCTCCCGCCGGCGCACCTCGGCGGTCAGGTAGCAGCGCGCCGCGCTCATGCGCTGGCCGTCGATCTTGTTCATCGCGTGCGGCCCCACGCCCGCGGTCGCGCGCGGATCATTCGTGTCCGCGCACTCGGGGTGGCCGAGCGCCCTGCACCCGTCGACGAACGCCCTCTGCCAGGGCACGAGCTCCTCGCGCCGGGCGCGGCGGATGGGCACCGGGCCGCCGTTACCGTGCCAGGGCTCGCCGAAGTCGCGGTCGTCCTCGAGGCGCTTGAAATAGGGCAGGCAAGCGTCGAAGCCCCACTCGGGCAGGCCGAGCGCGGCCCACTCGTCGTAATCGTACGGCTGGCCGCGGATCGCGATGCACGTGTTCACGGCCGACGAGCCGCCGACCACCTTGCCGCGCGGGAAGAGGAACATGATCTGCCCGGGCGTCGGCCGGTGGCGATAGCCCCAGTCGTGCAGGAGCCACGAGTTGCGCGTGCCGTCCCGCAGATCGGCGGGCAGGCGCGCCGGGTCCGGGTAGTCCGGGCCCGCCTCGAGCAGCAGGACCTCGCGATCGGCGCGCTCCGTGACGCGCGCGGCGATCACGGCGCCGGACGAGCCGGCCCCGACGACGACGAGCTCCGCGGCGCTCGCCGCGCGGGACGAAGAGGAAGGCGAGGAGCGAAACACCTTGGAAACACGACCTACACGGGTTCGCGCCGCCGGGCAACGTGCCCTCGAAACTGTCTGCGCTGTATGACTTCCGTGCAGTCGCAGAGAGTTGCAGAGCGTCCCTCGTGGCGCGCTCGTGGCGCGCCCGTTCGATGACTCGCCCGGGAGGTCCCATTGGAAACACCGAGGTTCATACAGGGCGTCTACTCGTTCGAGGGGCAGGGCCTGGAGCGACCGGTCCCCCTCCGTCCCGCGATCGGATACACGGTCCCGCGGGACAAGCGCGCTCAGCTGATCTACCTGCGCGCGGGCAACTCCAGCGCGGAGCTCATCTACCTGCTGCTCAAGCGCGACGGCCAGCCGATGCGCTACTTCCCGATCGGCGCCAAGGCGGCGATCCACGTGCCGCTCGTCATCGTCGAGGACATCCACCCGGAGAGCGTGCTGGAGCTGTCCGTCGGCGCGCCCGAGGGCGTGCGCGGGCTCGCGACCATCGATATCGGCCTGGCGGAGATCTGAGCCATGCAGAAGAAGCGCAAGCTCGTGGTGATCGGCAACGGGATGGCCGGCGTCCGCACCGTCGAGGAGATCCTCGCCCGCGGGGGCGCGGAGCAGTTCGAGATCACCATCCTCGGCGACGAGCCTTATGGGAACTACAACCGCATCCTGCTCTCCGAGGTGCTGAACGGCTCGCAGGAGGCGAGCGACATCTTCCTGAACCCCCTCGCCTGGTACCGGGAGAACGGCATCCAGCTGCACGCGGGCGTGCGCGCGCGCGCCATCCACCGACACTCGCGCCAGGTGACCGGCGACCACGGGGTCGTGGCGCCCTACGACAACCTGATCATCGCGACGGGCAGCTCGCCGTACATCCCGCCGATCCAGGGGGTGCGCCTCGAGGGCGGCCGGGAGAAGCCGGGCGTCTTCGTGTTCCGCAGCCTCGACGACTGCCACAGGATCGCCGCCTACGCGAAGGGGAAGCGCAGCGCCGCCGTCATCGGCGGCGGGCTCCTCGGGCTCGAGGCGGCGCGCGGCCTGCAGAACTTCGGGCTCGACGTCCACGTGGTCCACATCAGCGGCCACCTGATGGGGCAGCAGCTCGACGCCACGGGGGGCGCCATCCTCAGGGCCACGCTCGAGCAGCTCGGCGTGAACGTCCACCTCGACAGGAGCACGAAGGAGGTGCTCGGCGAGGGCCGCGTGACAGGGCTCCGCTTCGCCGACGACGAGACGCTCGACTGCGACCTCGTGGTGATCTCCGCGGGCATCCGGCCGAACGTTGACCTCGCGCTGCGCGCCGGGCTGACGGTCGAGCGGGGGATCGTGGTGGACAACCACATGCGCTGCCCCGACGACCCGAGGATCTACGCCGTGGGCGAGTGCGCGCAGCACCGCGGGCACGTCTACGGGCTCGTGGCGCCGCTCTGGGAGCAGGGCAAGGTGCTCGCCGACCACATCACGAAGCGCAACGAGAAGGCGACCTACTCGGGCTCGAAGGTCGCCACGAAGCTCAAGGTCATGGGCGTCCAGCTCGCCTCGATGGGCGTCACCGAGCCGACCGACGACCGGGACGAGATCGTGCAGTTCATCGAGCCGAAGAAGGGCACGTACAAGAAGCTCATCATCCGCGACGGGCGGCTCCTCGGCGGCATCCTCCTCGGCGACGTGAGCAAGGCCGCGTACCTGATGCAGGCGTTCGACAGGAGCACCCCGCTCCCGGAGGAGCGGCTGTCGCTGCTGTTCGATATCGGGGCGCCCTCGACGACGGCGACGATCGAGGAGATGCCGGCCGAGATGCAGGTCTGCAACTGCAACGGCGTGAGCAAAGAGAACCTCGTCGCTTGCGTGCGCTCCGGCAAGCGGAGCCTGCGGACGATCATGGACGCGACGCGCGCGGGGATGGGCTGCGGCGCGTGCAAGCAGCTCGTCTCGGAGGTCGTGGCGTGGGCGTGCGGGGGCGCGGCGGAGCAGGACCCGGCGGCGGGCTACTACGTGCCGGGCGTCCCGCTGAGCAAGCCGGAGCTCGCGCGGGCGATCCGCGAGCGCGGGCTCAGGTCGGTGTCCGCCGTCTTCCGGGAGCTCGCCGGGGGCAACGAGGACCCGGGGAGCAAGCCGGGGCTCGCCTCGCTGCTCCGCACGCTCTGGCACCACGAGTACGAGGACGAGCGCGACGCGCGCTTCATCAACGACCGCGTGCACGGCAACATCCAGAAGGACGGGACCTTCAGCGTGATCCCGCAGATCCCCGGGGGCGTCACGTCGGCCGCGCAGCTCCGGCGGATCGCGGACGTGGTCGAGAAGTACCGCGTGCCGCTCGTGAAGCTGACCGGCGGCCAGCGCATCGACCTGCTCGGCGTGAGGAAGGAGGACCTGCCGGGCGTGTGGCGCGACCTCGAGATGCCGTCGGGGTTCGCGTACGGAAAGTCGTACCGCACGTGCAAGAGCTGCGTGGGGACCGACTTCTGCCGGTTCGGCCTCGGCGACAGCATCGCGCTCGCGATGAAGATCGAGGGCCGCTTCCAGGGCATGGACACGCCGGCCAAGCTGAAGCTCGCGACGGCGGGCTGCCCGCGCAACTGCTCGGAGGCGATGGTGAAGGACGTCGGCGCCGTCGCGGTGGAGGGCGGCAGGTGGGAGATCTACGTCGGCGGCGCGGCCGGCGCCCACGTGCGCAAGGGCGACGTGCTCTGCACGGTCGACGCGCACGACGAAGTGCTCAGGCTCATGGGCCGGTTCATCCAGTACTACCGCGAGAACGCCAGGTACCTGGAGCGGACGTACGGCTTCGTGGAGCGGGTCGGGATCCAGAAGATCCGCGCCGTCGTGGTGGACGACAGCGAGGGGATCGCCGCGCGCCTCGACGAGGAGGTGCAGAAGACGGCCGCGGCGTACCGCGACCCGTGGAGGGAAGCGTACGCCCCGGCGACGCCGAACCAGTTCAGGACGGTCTTGCCGATCGTGCAATGAAAGGGGCTGCCATGGAGATCACCCTGGGTCCGATCTCGGCGATCCCGCCGGGGGAGGGGCGCGCGTTCGCGGTGGGCGAGGAGCGCATCGCGGTGTTCGTGGCGCGGGACGGCCGCGTGTTCGCCACGCAGGCGACCTGCCCGCACCGGGGCGGCCCGCTCGCCGACGGGCTGCTCGGCGGCTGCACGCTCATCTGCCCGCTGCACACGCAGAAGTTCAACGTGGAGACGGGAGAGGCTCTCAACGGCGCGCAGGGGCTCAGGACCTATCCCGTCCGCGTCAGCGCGACGGACCAGATCCTGGTGCGGATCGAGGAGGACGGGGGCTGAGCGCGCCCCGTGCGCTGGGGGAGATCCGGCGCCGGCAGCCCGGCCTGCCGCGCTGGGCGCGCTGCGGTGCGCTCCGACGCCCCGCGCCGCGCGTTCGGGGGTACGCTACCGGGGCGCGCCGCGCGACGTCGCCTGCAGGGTCCCCATGGTCAACACAACGACAGCCGCACCGCTCTCTCCCGGCACGGTCCTCGGGGGCGATTTCCGCATCGTCCGCGCCCTGAGCCAGGGGGGCATGGGCGCCGTGCTCGTCGCCGAGCAGATCTCCACGGGCAAGCCGCGCGCGGTGAAGCTGATGCACGCGCAGCTCGCGCAGGACCCCCGCTTCCGCGAGCGCTTCGAGCAGGAGGCGCGGGTGGGGGCGCGCATCGAGAGCGATCACGTGGTGGAGGTGGTCGCCGCGGGCGTGGAGCCGGCGACGCAGACGCCGTGGCTGGCCATGGAGCTGCTCGAGGGGTCCGACCTTTCGGCCATGGTGGCGCAGCGCGGCCCGCTGCCGCCCGACGAGGTCCGCGAGCTCACCGGGCAGCTGTGCCACGCGCTCGCGGCGGCCCACCGCGCGGGCGTCGTGCACCGCGACCTCAAGCCCGAGAACATCTTCATCGCGCGGCCCAGGCAGCAGAACGTCCGCTTCAAGGTGAAGGTGCTCGACTTCGGCGTGGCGAAGGTCGTCGCCGAGACGCGGGCCAACTCGCTGATGACCGCGTCGGTCGGGACGCCGCTCTGGATGGCGCCCGAGCAGACCGAGCTCGCCACGCAGGTCACCCCGGCGTCGGACGTCTGGGCGCTCGGGCTGCTCGTCTATTACCTGCTCACCGCGCGCCTCTACTGGGTCGAGCCCAGCCGGGGGCAGAGCGCCTCGGTCATGTCGCTCCTGCGCGAGGTGCTGTTCGGGCCGCTCGATCCGCCTTCCGCCCGCGCCGCGCTCCAGGGCTGCGCGCATCTGATCCCCCCGGGCTTCGACGCCTGGTTCGCCCGGTGCGTGGCCCGCGACGCCCGCGCCCGCTTCGCCGACGCGGGGCAGGCCATGGCGGCGCTCGACCCCGTGCTCGCCGCGGCTTCGTACCGGAGCGCGCCCCCGCCGCCCGCGCCGTCGCTGCCGGTCCCGCCCGTCTACTCCGGCCCGACCTACCCGGCGGTCTCCCGCACCGACGTGGGCGGCGCGACGGGCGGCCCCCTGGCGCTGGTCCAGGTCCCGCCGCGGCGCAGGACGTCGCCGGGGCTCGTGCTCGCGATCGTCGGCGGCGGGCTGCTCGGCCTCGCCGCCCTGACGGTCGGCGGAGCGCTTGTCTACCGCATGAGCGCGACAAAGCGCTCCGAGGTCACGCCGCGCCGCGGCGGCGCGGACACGGATACCGCCCCCAGGCCGGTCCAGCTGCCGAGCACCGCGGCGAGCGCCGACCTCGACCTGGCCGGCACGTACGACATCGTCTCGTCGCGCAACCCGGGCGGGCAGGGCAGCTACGCGGGCAACGTCCTCCTGTCGAGGACCGGGAGCACGTACCGCATCGCCTGGATCATCACGAAGGGGGCCGGGTACGAGGGGATCGCGTTCGTGCAGGGGCAGACCCTCGCCGTGGGCTGGGCGAGCGGTGGCCCCTACGGCGCGGCCGCCTACCGCATCGACGGCGGTCGCCTCCGCGGGCAGTGGATCTCCACGGACAGGCCCGGCCAGGTGACGGCCGAGGAGCTGCAAGGCCCCGAGGGGCTCGCCGGCAGCTACCGCATCGTCGAGGGCGACCGCCAGGGGACGGTCGCCATCGCGCCGGCGGGCGACACCTACGCCGTGACCTGGCTGCTGAGCACCGGCGCCCTCAAAGGGGTGGGCATCCGCTCGGGCGATCAGCTCGTCGTGGGCTGGTCTCCGGGCCAGCAGGTCGGCGTGGTGAGCTACGCGATCGAGGGCCGGCAGCTCGTGGGGCGCTGGGCGAGCCTGGGCGGCACGCTGGCGGGGACCGAGACGCTGATGCGTCGGTGAGCGCACGGGGCCCCCCGCCCGCTGGAGAGCGGCGCATGTCGGCGCCTGATTGCCCCCCGCGCGCGGGTACGCTCTCCTTCGAGCGAAGGACGAGGGGGACGGTCCCTCGAGCGCGCCGCCATGAAGCCTACGTACGAAGCGCGTGTGCCGGAGATCGTGACGGAGGCGCAGCAGGTGGATCGCCTGCCGGCGCTGATCGAGCGCATCGCGGAGGAGACGCACCGCGATCGAGCGGAGCGGCGGGTCGAGCTGCCGTCGGGGCGCGTCGTCGAGGTGCGATCCGCGGCGGGGGAAGAGGAGCGCGTGACGATCCGGAGCGCGTCGGGAGAGGTCGAGCTCGACGTGCGCCTCACCCCGAGCGGGCCGGTGCTGCGCATCCGCGCGGCCGAGCTGGAGCTCTCGTCGCCCGGCGCGGTGCGCGTCGACTGCGACCGGTTCCACGTGCGGGCCGAGCACGGGATCGTGCACGAGACCGGCGGCGACCTCGCGCAGACGGTCGCCGGCGACGCGACGACGCGGGTGCGCGGCGAGCTGCGGGCCGAGGCCCGCCAGGCGACGATCGAGGCCAGGCGCGGCGACGTGCAGCTCGTGGCGAACGACGACGTGCAGCTGCTCGGCGAGCGGATCAAGCTGAACTGCTGAGCGCCTGCTCCGAGCGTGTTGCCGGTTCCTGAGGTACGGCGAGCGTCGTGCTCATGACAGGCTTCGGCTTTCCGGCGGGATCCATGCCGAGTGGTGCGAGATCGAATCCATGTGGGCCAGGACCTCCGCCTGACCCCAGCGCTCGAGCGCGTCCATCTCTGCCGGGCTGAGCAGCCGCTGAATCGTGCCCCAGGTGCGCTCGAACGCGAGCGCGGCCAGGTGCAGCGATAGCCCGGTGAGGGGGCTCAGGTCGGGGTCGTCGCCGCGGTAAGCCGCGTAGGCCTCGGCGTCCCATCCTTCCAGCGGGAGCGCTTCCGCCTCGCCGATGCGCCGATCCAGCGCGTCTGCGGTCTCCGCCCACGCTCGGGCGATCTCGAAGAGCCTGGCGACCTTGCCGAGCGGCAGGCCGAAGCTCGCGACGCGGTGCTCCTTGCGGCGCGGTAGCCACGCGACGAGCACGTGCCACAGGGTCCGCCAATCTGGCTCCTGTCCGAGGACGAAGAAGCGCTCCTCGATCCACGCGCGAAGCTGCGCCGCAGCCGTCGTGCCCTGGGTGCGCTCCACGTCGGTGAGGAACGCCGCGATGTGCACCGCGAGCATGTCGTCATAGTCCCGCTCATCGTCCTCCAGCGCCTCGAGCTCGATCTCCGCTCGGAAGCAGCGACGCGCGGCCGCCTTCACCTCCTCGACGCCGTCGAGCTGGAGCCCGAGATCGGGCCAGAAGGGCGTTACCCTGTCCAGGCTGAGGAGCCGGACAGCGGTCGTATAAGCATAGGATACGTGGAGGTCACGGAGATCGAGGGTGGGGTTCATCGGCAGCGCAACTCGGGTTGGTCTGGAGCGGCCAGCCTAGCGACGCCTGGGGTGAGCGGGTAGGTCGCCTTGCACACGGAGATGAGCCGAGAGCCACCCGTCAGGGACGGCCATGCGCGCGCTGCGCCCCGGAGCGGGCTGGTGGATGACAACGTCCATGTCAACGCAACCCTACCAGCCAGGCGCATCTCCAGGCGACCCTGAGACGCCCTCCACCGCCCTCGTTCGCTGGAGCGTCAGGCTATTCTGCTGGACTTCGGTGTGGGCTGGCACCCACGATGGGCTGCAAGGCGAGGGGGAGGGTGTGGTTTTGGACACGAGCTCCTTTCGCTGCCGGACCTCGCCCGGGCGTTCCTGTTTGCCATGCGCGAGGCGCTGCCCCGGGCGGCGTCCCTGCCGCGACCGATCAGAGCTGCCCATACTCATGAATTCGGTCACGTTTTTCTCCGTTGTCGGACTCCAGATCGACGATGATCCCGAGGCGCGATTCGACGTAGGCCGTCCAGAGGGTTCCATGCGTTGGAACGCTGGTCCAAGCATTCATCTCCGTTATCGACAGGAGCCCAGCCATGCCTCGCTCGAAGATTCTTATGTCCCTGAATCGTAATCCGCACGTGATACCGAGCTGAACGTTCAGGTTACGGGAATAGACGTCTCCGCCGAGGAACAGATCGACGTGCGTGGTCCGGACAAGGGTCCCCTGCGGCCTCAAGGTCGTGGTGAACATGGGAAGAATGGCTCCGATCAATTTGTAGAGTTGAAGGCTGGTGGCCGCGCTCGCCCGGAACGGTCCGGCTTCGAACGTGGCATGGATCCCTAGATTCTTGTCTTCTATCGTCGGCACGCTCTCCTTGCCCAATCCAATGCCGATGAAGTACCCGATGTTGAGCTCTTGAGTTGGACTCGCGGTCTGTCCGAAGCTCACCATGACTGTATGGACAGCCCCCGGAGCCGTTCCGCCGCCATACGTGGCTCCGAGTCTCGCGAGATGGGGGAGCTTCGTCTGAACGACACCGTTGAGACGGAGGCCATCCCAATGGAATTTCTCTGGGGGCCGTGGCTCTTGCGCTGATGCCAGAGCGGCGAGGGACAACACTCCAAGCCCTGACAGCGCGCGCAACAGTGGCTGCCCTGGCCTGTTCGAACGGCGGGCCGATGGCGCCCGCGACATGAACGGCGGCGCGAAATATGTTCGAGTCATTGCGTCTGCATGCGAGCTATGCACGCTGGGTTCTTCACCAGCCCATCGATGTCGACGTCGCCGTAGTAGCTCTTGAACATATAAGCGCTTTCCATCGCGCTGATGCCGCGACGATCGCTCGTAACATCCGGCCGCGACGCGTCCTCAAGAGATCTTACGACGTCGGAGCAATCTGAGTATTGGTCCCGAGCCAGATCTCGAATGCTCAACACGGTTTCGCAGTCGATCGTGCTGCTGCTGAGTATTGCCTTGTATGCGCCGAACGTCCCACTAAAGTTCCTACAGTTCACCGCTAGCATCTCTAGCTCGCTCGCTTGCGATTCGATTCTGCATTGCTCCGGGAGCTCTGGCTTGCGTGAAGGTGTGCGCTTGTCTTCGCTGGTGTGGGGATGTCCCTCTCTCTCCTGAGGATGGTGATCGCGACGCTGGAGGGCCTTCTCACAGCTGGCTAACCGTTTCCGGGTGACGCTCAGGGTCGACTGAAGATCGGGATCGTCCTTGCTGGCGGCGTCCTGGCGCGACTCTGGCTGTTTGTTGCTCTCTGCAGAGATTTTTCCTAGATTGTATGCCGCCGCCAGCGCCGAGATCGCGATGGCCCCAAATCCAATCCATGTTGTCGGTTTCGGCAATGTTCCCATGTGTCGAACGTTACGGGTTAAAGTCCTGGTGCGTGCGTGAGAATGGCGACCGTGGCCTGCCCGACCAGCGGGGCGAGTGCTCCCGCGAGATGAACGACGGCGTGAAATGGGTTCGATTCATCGGGTCCGCATGCGGGCTATGCACTCTGGGTTTTTCACCAGCTCATCGACATCGTCGAGATCACCATATTCGTTCCTGGTCGCATGGGCGTCTTCCGCCGCGGCAATTGCGAGCGGGTCGCTCATGGCATCTTGGTAGGTGGTGCCCTCGCTGATTCTTATGATGGCGGCACAGAAGGAGGACTGTACTTGGGCCACGGCTTGAATGTCCAAGATGATTTCGCAGTCGATCGTGCTGCTGCCCAGTATTGTCTTGTATGCATCGAAATGTCTCCTGAGACTCCTGCAGTTCGCGGCCAGCATATGCAGTTCCTTCACCTGCGACGCGACAATGCATTGCTTCGGAAGCGCTGGCTCAGGTGAAGGTGTGGGGTTGTCTTCGTTGGTGGGGGGCGTTTCCTCTCTCTTCTGAAGATGCTGGTCGTGACGCTGGAGGGTCTTTTCGCAGCTGGCCAACCTCTTCTGGGCGGCGCTCAGAGCTGACCGAAGATCGGGATCGTCCTTGCTGGCGGCATCCTGGTGCCGTTGATGACGGCTGCCGCTCTCTGCCGAGGTTCTTCCCAGGTTGTATGCCGCCGCCAAGGCGGCGATCGCGATGGTGCCTAATCCAATCCATGTTGTCGGCTTCGGTGATGTTCCCATGCGTCGAATGTCTGCGTGGTGGCGACAATGATCGTTGTCCGAAGGTCAGTCGGTGTGGTGGGAATGAGTCTACGGGGTGGCATGAGCTAAAAGTGGCAGGGATCCTTCTTGATCGGCCTTATTCCAATGTCTTCAGGGGTGATGATTAGCTTGATGCCGCTGACGGGCTGCAGTGACTCGCGCCATTGATGGCACGTCTTCGCGTTTACCGTGTCCACGAATTGGTTCTGTAACGGTGTCGTTCTTGTGCAGCCGCTTAGTTGAGCCCATGTGTCTTCTGGTGCACACAGCGCTTGGCACGTGGGGGATGGATCCATGCACGTCGGCGCTGGTGTTTCGTCGAAGATCGTGCATCCGGTTTGGGATAGTACCGTTGCGGAAATGATCTGGGCGAGGCCGGGACGGATTGTCCTTGAACGACGAAGTGCTGCGTTCATAGGTTCTTGCTCTCAGGGGCATCTGGTGGGGTCTCTCGCGTTTGCCTCAAGAAGGAGGCAGGAGGATACAGGCAGGGCTGTCGTTCTTCGATGAATCGGTGCACATGGTCGCGGCCGGGCGCCGCGAGCGAGCGCGTCGAGCTCACCGAGGCACGCGCGCGATGTCCAGGACGTCCCGCGCAAGCGATGACGCGCGCGGCCGGGCGCGGACGATCTCGCTTCGCTTCCAGGGCATAGACGGGGGCTGAGCGGTGCGTGCGGTTCACCTCGAGAATGCTCGTTGGTAGCGCACCGAGACACCGGCGCGTAGGCACGCCTCGGACGTCTGGGCCTACGCGGCGGTGAAGAGGCTTCGGGCCGAGGGGCGCGGCACGCTCGCGGACCGCCGACGATGCGACGACATCACAGCGCTGCGAGCGCGCGCTCGACCTGCTCCGCCAGCGCGGCGCGGGCGGCGGCGCGCCGCTGCCACACGCGCTTGAGCCGCATGCCGAGCGACGGATCGAGCCCCTGGTCGGCGATCTCGAGCGCGAGCGTGCCGCGCCGCGTGGCCCTGACGAGGCGCGCGTACTGCGCGACGCCGAACCGGTCGGGGTGGCGCTGCTCCCAGGCGCTCACGTAGGCGTCGTCGAAGCGCTCGCGCAGGGCGCGCTCGCCGCGCTTCAGCTCGCGCTCCAGCTCGCCGCGCCAGCGCCGCTCGGCCTTCCGCCAGGTGGGCTCGTCGAGCTCGTGCGCGGAGAGCACCTTGCCGCGCACCGCGCCCTCGTCGGCGAGCTCCGAGGCGACGGCGGCGTAGCGCTCGATCGGGACCGGGTCCTCCGCGGGCCCGGCGCCCGGCGCCGGTTGCTCCTCGAGCCTTGGCGGCGGCGGGGCCGGCGGCGGCTGCACGCTCACGCCCGGCAGGGGCGCGCTCGGCGGCGGCTGCACGCTCACGCTCGGCAGGGGCGCGCTCGGCGGCGGCGGTCCCGGCGGTGGGGCCGCACGCACCGGCGCGCGCACCTCGTCGATCCCCAGCGTGCCGCCCGCGCCCCCCTCGGGCCGGCGCGGCTCGCGCGGCTCGCGCGGCTCGCCGGAACGCGACGGCGCGGCCGCCGCGGGGGTCGGGCGCGGCGGTCGCCGCGGGGGGACCTGCGGGGCGCTCCCGACGCCCACGCCGGCGACCACCATCAGCCGCTCGCGCCGCGCCAGGTCGCGCAGGTCCACGTGGGCGCGCCAGGTGATCGTGCACAGCAGGCGATCGGCGTCGACGTGGAGGCCGTCGGCGTGAAACACGAGCCGCTTCGGGGCGTCGGGATCGGCGTCGTCGATGCCGTACACCGCCCCGTCGACGCGCGCGTCCGGCAGCGCGCTCTGGATGCGCGGGCGCTCCGGGTGGAAGCCCTCGAGCACGACCACCGCGCCGGGCTGGAGCGAGCTCACCCATTGATCCCGCGGGGCGCACTGGAAGTACGTCCAGTCGACGCCGCTCGGCACCTCCATGACCGCCGCGTCGAGCCCGGCGCGCGCGCTCGCCGCGAGGCGCTTGCTGCGCGAGGGCCAGCTCGCCGCGACGGGGCCGAAGCCGGCCGGCCTCCGCGGATCGACCGGATCGAGCACGTTCGGCAGCTCGTCGTCGTCCTCGCCGCAGCCCGCCGGGTTGTCGGGCGCGCCGAGGCCGCCGGCGGCGCGCTCGTAGGTGATCGCCAGCCGCGCGAAGGGATCCGGCGGCTCCCCGGGCTTCGCGCGGCGGCCGACGACCCGCACGGCCTTGTCGAGCCCCGGCGCGCCGCGCTGCACCAGCGCGAACCGCGCCGTCATCTCGGCGACGGGGCGGCCTCCTGGCGCGCAGGCGTGCCCGAGGGCCGTCACGTCCACGTACTGGCGGTACGGGACCCTGTCGCTGGTCGCAACCGCGTGCGCCGTCGGGCTGCGGCGATGGTGCACGTCCTTCGCGTGGATCGGCTCCACGGTCTCCGCGGGCCGCATCGGCGACGCGTCGATCGAGAAGCTGGCCTTGACGACGACGGTCAGCCGGAGCTTGCCCTCGTGGCGCCACGGGATCGAGTCGACCGCCGCCCGCGCCGCCGTCGCCGACGCCGACGGCGTGAGCGAGGCGCACACGACCCCGCCCATCCCGCCGCTCGCGCTGTCCGGGGAGAACGGCAGCGTCTGCGCCGCGAGCTGCTCGGCTTGCGCTGGGGCCAGCGGGAGTGTCGCCTGCTTCTCGCTCATGTCGCCGATGTGCACGGTCGCAACCGAGCCGTGGAAGGTCAAGCGCCTCTCCGCGGCGCCCGCGAGAGCAGCCGGTGAAAACGCCGGCGCAGCGGACCGGACCACCGGCGCCGCGCGGGCGCTGAGCCGGTGAGCGCACGGACGTGGCTCAACGTGGGATGAGCACGCCGCCCTGCGCTGCGCCGCGAAATGCCCCTCCGCCGCGCGGCCGCCGGGTACGATGGCGCGATGCCGCGCCCCGCCGACCCGTTCGATCTGCTGCCGGACGAGCAGCGCCACGAGCTCATGAAGGACACGGTCACGGCGATCTTCGGCCCCGCGCTGGGTCAGGCCTTCTGGGACCAGATGGAGCCGCTGCTCACCGACACGCGGCGCCAGCCGGGAGACGCAGCGGAGCCGGAGAAGAACCACTGGCGGGGCCGATGGCGCATCTACGAGGCCGAGTGAGCGGGAGGCATCCGTGACGGAGAGCGACACGTCGCCCGCGGCGTCGGCGCCGCGACAGCGCCGCAGGACCGAGATGCTCTTGCAGGGCGAGCCCGACGGACAGCGGTGGATCGCGTGGGTCATGAAGCGCACCTACCGCATCCACAACGGGCGCTGCGAGCTCGACACCCCGGGGCGGCAGGAGGTCCTGCACGACGACGAGATCCCCTACAACGACAAGCGCAAGCCGCCGCGCGTCTCCCCGCCGCTCGTCGTCGACGACCTGCTCCCGTTCCGGCGGGCGACGGACGTCGTCGTCCAGGCGTTCGCGCACGCCTACAAGCCAGGGACGCGCAAGCTCACCGCCAGCGTGCAGTTCGGCGAGCACCAGCGCGAGATCGTGGTCCACGGCGACCGCGTGGGAGAGCTCGACCGCGCGGGCAAGCCGCGCTTCTCCGAGGCGACGCCCATCGAGGTGGTCCCGGTCCGCTACGACTACGCCTATGGCGGCGTCGACCTGACGGCGCTCGGCCGCAACGGCGACATCCTCGGTCAGTTCATCCAGGACGCCAGGCGGGGAATGAGCACGCTGTCCGACACGCCGTATCACTATCCCAGGAACCCCTGCGGCTACGGCTATCTCATGGAGCTCGACGCGGAGAGCTTCACGGGGCTGCCGATCCCGAACCTCGAGTACCCCTTCGACCCGCTGACGCCGCAGCGCCTCGCCGTGGGCAAGCCGACCCGGTGGATCCACGCCCCGCTCCCGGCGGGGTGGGACTTCCAGTCCATGGCCTGGTTCCCCCGGATCGCGTACCTCGGGCTCGCGCCTTCATGCCAGCCCGACGCCAGGGTCGCCGAGGTCGAGCGAGGCTGGGCCGCCCGGGAACTCCTCACGATACCGCCCCTCTACCAGGACCCCGGCGCGCCGCTCCGGCTCGAGCACGCCCAGACGGCGTCGCCGGGGATGAGCGTCTCCGACCTCGCGCCGGGCGAGTACTTCGAGCTGCGGAACCTCCACCCGACGAGGCAAGTCTACTCCTTTCATCTGCCCGGCGAGGCGCCCCGGGTGCAGCTGGAGCTCGACCCTGGCCGGCTCACGGAGGTGGAGACGCACCTCTGCTCCGTCGTCGTTCGCCCCGTGCCGGGCGAGGTCGTCGTCGTGTGGAGCGCGCGGGCCCCCGTGGCCATGGAGCTCACCGAGGAGCAGCGGATGAACCTGCGCCGCGAGGTGCGCTGGACCTCGGCGGCTCGATGAGCTCGACGAAGGAGCGCTGACCATGGGATACGGCTGTCTGACCGTCACGCGGTGGAACGTGTTCATCGGCCTCTCGTGGCACGAGGCCCTGTTCTGGTGGCCGATGCCGCCGCCGGGGGCCTATGTCCCCCAGAAGTACTGGCCGCACCTCACGTTCGGCCTGGTGAGCGGCACGCACCTCTTCTCGTTCTGGTCGGACCAGGGCAAGCGCGAGATCCAGCTCGACGGCGTGCACTGGATGGGGCGGGGGAGCGACGCGAGCCTCGTCGTCCCGCACGTCGATGTGGTGCAGGGGTGGAATCCGCTCCTGCCCTGGACCATCCTCTTCGGCAGCTCGATCTCCGTGTGGGGGACGAGCGGCGTCGCGATCGGGTGCGACAACCCGATCTTCGGCGAGACGGCCTGCGATCTCGCGTGCTCGCCGTTCAAGACGGTGCCTTTCTCGATCCACCTCGCGTGCAACAGCCCGGTGAGCCTGCCGCTCGACTTCACCGTCGTCTGGGGCACCGCCAAGGCCGGCTTCACCTGGGCCGATTTCGTGGCGTGCCTCGTCGACATAGCGATCGAGATCGCGATGGACATCCTGATGAAGTTCGGCGGCCAGATCGCGGGCAAGATGTGGAAGGGCGCGAAGGCCGCGGGGAAGGGGGTGCTCAAGGGCGCGAAGATGGCGGGCAAGGGGGCCGCGAACCTCGCGCAGCCGTTCGTCGAGCGGGCGGGCAAGGCGTTCATGCGGGAGAGCGCCGAGGAGACGCTCACCAAGATCCTCAAGGAGTCCGCCGAGGAGGCCGCCGACGACGTGGCCTCCAGGCTGGGCAAGCAGGCCGCGGAGAGCTTCTCCGACTCGCTGGGCCGGCTGCGGTCGCAGAGCGACGAGCTGCTCGAGGAGCTCGCGGAGGCCGCCGACGGCAGCCTGTGGAAGTCGTTCAAGCAGGGCGCCGCGGAGCTCGGGGAGGGCGCCGGCGAGCGGCTGAAGAGCGTGGGGAAGAGCCTGAAGTCCGCGGCGACGTCGGCGAAGGACACGCTCCTCGCCATCAAGACGTGGAAGAAGGTGACCGAGCAGAGCCTCCTCCAGTCGAGGAAGGTGAGCGGCATCCTCAAGTACACGGCGCTGGCGAACGGGTTCAAGTACTCGAAGAAGGTCGGCGGGAAGGCCTACAGCTCCATCGACGCGCAGTACCATGACATAGGGGACCTCGACGCGAGCTCGGATGGGTACAGCTTCGGGCCGTTCGCGCTCGGAGACCGGAGCGGCGTTCACGACGACATCGAGGGGGACGAGGAAGAGGTCGAGCTCGAGAAGACCAAGGGCGGCGACCGGTTCGCCTGGCGGGGCGAGGCGGATGCGAGCGCGAAGGCACGCGGGCGCGGGCGTTTCGCGTGGGCGGCGCAGGACGACGACGGGAGCGGCGCGGGCGCGGGCGATCGCTTCGCGTGGATCGCGAGCTAGCACCAAACGCTCCCGCATCCCTTCGCGCTGCCAGAAGCGACTTCCACCACTTCTGGCAGCACAAGCTGCGCGTCTGATAGCGGCTGCCGGCGCAGAGCGTGAGACCGCGAGGGGTTGGAGAAGTTGTGCCGTTACGGCGCGCGCCCGCCGTTCAGCCTGGAGCGCCTCGCTCTGCTGCCCGACGGCCGCATCGCAACTCGGCTTCGGAGGCCACGCCGCAAGGGCGCCACACGCCTCGTGCTCGAGTCCATCGCGTTCATGGCCAGTCCGTAGAGGTCCTGTTCCCGGAGCTGACCACCGAGAGCCAGACATCCAGTGGTGCGGTCCCTGGGGCGGGCTTGGCCCCGTCCGCGGGGTGCTCAGGTCGCCGGGGTCGAGCGAAGCGGGGCCGCCTGGCGGGCGGACATGCAGTGCCTGATGCCCTCCTTCAGGCTGCGCAATGGCCGGATGTCGTCCAGCTCGACGCCGAGCGTGATGAACATGCGCGCTATGTGCGGGCTGATGCCTGTCATGATGCAGGAGCAGCCGAGCAGCCGCGCGGCCCTGGCCACCCGGGCGAGGCGCGCCGCGACCTCCTCATCGATGGCCGGCAGCCCGGTCACGTCGAGGATGATCCAGCGGGCCTGCACCTCGACGATCCGGCGGAGCAGGCCTTCCATCATGTCCGTCGCCCGCGCGGCATCCACCGGCCCGACGATCGACAGCGCGAGGATCTCATCCCATACATCCACGATCGGCAACGACAGCTCGCGAATGGTGATGCGCTGGCGCTCGATGGTCTGGAGCTGCTGCTCGAGGTCGAGCTTGGCAGCGCGCAGCTCGCGGAGCGCCTCCTCGCGCTGGGCGAGCGACTCGGTCTTGGCCTGCGACGCGGCCGCGGACGTACCGAGCGCCGCCTCGAGCTCCCGCTGCGCGACGTTCCTCTCCTCGATCTCCCGCTCCAAACCCTCCTTCGCGCTGTTCAGCAGCGCCGACCGCTCGCGGAGCGCCCGCTGGATGCGACCGAGGAGGACATAAAACATCGCGAACAGCCCCGTGCTCACGCCGGCAAACGCGGCGCAGCCCGCCACGAGCTGCGCGCGAGCGGCGGTGGCGACGCCCGTCACATCGCGCATCACGAGCAACTTCGCTGTTTCGAGCGCCCGGACGTCATCTATCGGGAACAGCGTGCACTCCAGGACGCGGCCGTCCGCCCGGATGGTCACGGTCGGCTCATCGACGGCCAGGCCTCGCCGCGACAGCGTCGCGGAGAGCTCGTCAGGGAGCGCCTGCACCGTGCTGAAGACGGAGACGATCGAGGGGAGCGCCTCCCAGGGAGGCAGCCTGTGCTTCCGGGCGGTCGGCTCCCAGAGCTCTCGGGACACGTACCTCTTGTCGACGAGGATGGCGAGATCGACGCCCGGAACCTCGCGCAACGAGGCGGCGACGTGCTCGAACTCCTTGCCGAGCTCGATGTACCCGAGGAGGCGATCGCCGGAGCGCCAGGGCACGACGTACCGGAGGGTATACGTGCCGAGAGGCCCCTGCTCGTTCCCGACGCTCGGCTGCCCCGTCCGCTCCGCTTCCAGGAGCGTGACGCGGGAGATCGTGTCGCCGAAGCGGGCGGGCTCGTGAACCCGCAAAAAGCTCACGCGGTCGGGCGCATGAAAGTAGAGGTGGGTGATCCCGGCGCGCGCCTCGATCTCCTGGAGAAGCGGTGCCCCCCGCTCGAGGAGCGCTTCGCGATCCTGACGGATCATGGCATCTTCGAGGACCGGATCCCGCTGGATGGCGCTCATCAGCGAGCTCAGGATTTCGATGTTGTCGATGGTCGCCCGCCGGAGGAGCTCCGCTGTGTGCTCGGTTGCCTGCCGGATCGCCTCGTCGCGCCGTGAGGCGAACGCGTTGTAGGTGGTTGCCACATAGAACGTGAGCAGAAGGACCAGCGCGAGCACCAGAGGGGCGAGCACTCTGAGACGTACGTTCTGGTCCGCGTTCGCGCGGACTGTCTTTCGATCCTCCATGAGCCTCCTCCGGCGCCGCGGGCTTCGCCTGGAGCGGCGCTCGCGTGCGACGCGCCGCCGCCCGGGCACCCGCAGACGGATCGTAACCATACGCCCGTCGCATGGAGCGGTTCTACACCTCCCGGCGCGATGAAGATACGACTGTCAGGTGGAGCCTAGGGCACCTGCCGGCGCACGTCTATCACGCTCACCTGCGGAAATGCCTGCTGGAGAGTCGCGAAGGCGTCAGCGAGGGAGCACTCTCGACCGGGACAGATGAAGCTGTCCAGCACCGTACGGAGAAGAGGCGGTTGACATCGACCGAGACGTAGCGTGGCGACCAGCCTCTGGCTGATGCATTGCCATGCGCGCCGGCAAAAAGGCGTCCGAGCGGTGGGGCAGCGCGGCTGGTGGAGCGCCGGCAGAGGCGCCGGTGAACGACTACGTGTGTGGGAGTAGGGCGTCCTGGGGATCCGCAGCTGCGTCCGTCTCCGCCGGATGCAAAGGGAGCTCCACGATGAACGTGGCGCCGGCGCCCGGCTCGCTCTCGACGCGGACGGCGCCGCTGTGCGAGGCCTCGATCCAGCGCACGATGTAGAGGCTCCGAGCGCGAGGTCATCGTCGCCATCCTCAAGCATCTCGGGCTGCCGAGGGAGCCGCCTCCCGTCGCGCGTGCGCGGAGCCCGAGCTGCGAAGCGGCGTGAGCGCCGCAGGCCAAGCCCCCTGGCGCCTGCAACGCCGGCGTCGAGGCCGACGTGCGCCCGCGGCGCTGCCCGCGCCACAGGTTCGGGGCCAACGCGCTCGGTCGCGCAGCGCCGACCGACCCGACGCGCCCCGACAACCGGCGACTGGGCGGTAGAAGGCGCATTCGACGTCCTGCCGGTAGAGATGCACCTCGTCCTCGTCGACACGGGGTGCCGGTGCAAGGTACCGGCGCAGCCGGGCGTCGATGCCGCGTCTACCGGGGTCGCGCCGGGGCGGCGTCGCCGCGCTGTCCGCCCACGGCGCTGCTGCTCGCCGCGCGGCCTCGCCGGGCCGGCCCGAGGCCTCGCTCCCCCTCGACGCCCGATCGCGGGCCACGGCATGGGACCAAGGTCCCATGGCGCGGAGGGCGACGCGCCCCTACCTTGCCGCGACATGGGCCCCGTGAACGGAATTCCGGTCGTCGACCTGGTCGTGCTCATCGACTCCAGCGAATCGATGAAGGACCTGGCAGACACGCTCAGCAAGGTGGTCGGCACAGCCACCCGGGCGGCCAGGATGAAGCACCGAGCGAGCCTCCGGGTCACGTACCTGAGCACCGAGGCCGCGTTTCCCCATACAGTCTTCATGATCCCGGCGCGCGGCTACCTGACCGCGGCGCTCAACGTCGATGGCTCGTTGCTCAGGAGCCGCCCCCGGGGGCAGCGCACCGGCCCGCAGGGACAGCGGTCCACCGGGATCGAGGGGAACGCGGGCCACGCGATCCTGGATGTCGTGACCCACTTCGACTGGCGGCCTGGGGCGACCCGCAACCTCCTCTTTCTCGGCGACGGACCGCTCGACGGCGCCCGCGCCCTCACGCCGACGGGGCAGGGCGTGGACATCGGGGCCGCGAGCCGTGTCATCGAGATCGCCAGGCACGCCGGGGCGCGCGTGCACATGTGCGCTGGCGCCGTCCGGGCGCGCGTCGGCGCAGGGACCCCTGCGCGGCGGCGCGCGGCCATCGAAGCGGAATACGCGCGCGTGGCCGTCGAGACGGGCGGCCGGTCCGTCGTCGCACAGGACGGCGTGGGCGCCTGCCTGGCGATGCTCGAGAACGTCACGGAGACCATCATGACGGACCCGCGGCTCGCCACGACGATGTCCATGACCGGGTGACGACGGCGTCGCGCTGAAGAACGTCGGTCTCGCGGGTCTCCACGCGCGCCTGGGCCCGCGATGCGCGCGGCGCTGGAGGCTCGACGCCACGCGGTGAGCGTTCATTGACATGCCCGATCTCACGGTCGTATATAGCCATTCCAGGATTGACATGAATCTTAACAGCCAGCGGCTCATCGAGATGCACCTGCAGCACGGGGAACGCCTGGTGGCCAGCTCCAGCGGTGGCGCGTCGGTCGAGTGCGAGCCGCACCCCGACCTGCCGCATGTCTACACGGTCGACGCAGGCAAGCTGGCCGCTGGCGAGCCGTTCCGGTACGTGGTGCAACGCGCCGATGGCACCCAGCGGACAGAGCGGTTCTTTGCCCACTCGCTCGATCGGGGCGGGCCCGTGGACGTGTGGGAGGGGATCCGCGCCGTCGACAACGCCTTTTACGCGACCGAGATCCAGGAGCACTTCGAGCGCCGCGGGTTCGCCGTGGTCCGGGGCGTCCTGTCCGCGGACGTGGTGAGCACCTTGAGCGCCGTCGTGAGCCCCCTCATCGCGGACGTATGGCGGGAAGAGAGGGCCGCGTACCGGGACAAGATCAACCTGGAGAAGGTGCTGCTCGGCGTGCCGTACCTCCTCCAGGCGCTGGCCGAGAAGCTGGGCCCGGTCCTGCAGCGCATCCTGGGAGACGAGGTGTTCCTGGAGTACGAGCAGGTCATGGTGGTGCGCGCGGGCTCATCGTACGCCACCCGGCGCCATCGGGACGTCGACGGCGGCAAGGAAGGCTTCTCCGAGGCCTCCAGGCGCCACAAGGGCTCTGTTCACCTCTGGATCCCCCTCGTCGATATCGACGAGACGCGGGCGTGCATGTACATCGACCCGTTCGACGCGCCCGAGCGGTCCCTCGAGATGACGATGCGGGCCGGCGACGCGCTGTTCCTGCACAACTACGTATGGCACGGGAGCCGCGCGAATACCTCCCTGTTCGATCGCGTCTCCTGGCTCCTGAACTTCGCGCCCGCGCCGAGCCGCGACGAGACCAACCCGAGCGCCGACCTCAACCTCCAGCTCCTGCGCGGCGGGGTGCCCGCCGACCTGTCCCCCGACGTTTGCGGCCGGCTGCTCCGGGAGAAGCCCTCGTTCTTGAACCTCTTCGACGCGTTCTTCACGTACGATCCATCCGTCATGCGGATGGTCCACCCGGACAACCGACGGTGAACGCGGGCCTCGCGGTCGCCCGCGCGGCGTCGAGCGCGCGCGCGTGATGCTCGCCGCGCTGCGCCGCCTGCTATCGGCCCTGGGCCTCAGGCCCAGAGAGCTCGAACCGCCGCTCCTCGACGCCGACGAGCTGGCCCGCTGGTACTCGAGCCTCGGCCGCGACGAGCGCGCCGCCGTCAGCCGGCAGCTGGCCGCGCGCGTCCGCGCCCCCCGCGCCGCCCGGGATCCCGCCACCCTGCCCGCCGTCGCCGTCGGGCGCCTTGTGTTCGAGCACGACGGGCCCGAGGGCCCGATCCCGCTGCACC
Source organism: Sorangium sp. So ce321 (assembly GCF_051530195.1). Lineage (NCBI taxonomy): Bacteria > Pseudomonadati > Myxococcota > Polyangiales > Polyangiaceae > Sorangium > Sorangium sp. So ce321. The sequence continues at coordinate 6,009,597 of NZ_CP150329.1, forward strand.
ACGTCAAGGTCGAGCTGTGGGACCGGGACCTCGGCGCTCCGGACGACTTCCTGGGCGAGGGCTTCACCGGCGCCGACGGGCGCTTCGCCGTCCGCTACGACCCCGCCGACGCGGGGCTCGGGGACACGCCGGATCTGGAGCTTCGCTTCTTCGAGCCCCAGCACGCCTTCCGCAGCGACGGGCAGGCGGTGGATACGTGGCGGCGCATCGGCTCGGAGCGGGGCCCGGACAACCACGGCGAGCTCCACCACGACTTCGGCACCATCCGGGTGCCCTACTGGGAGTACGACCCCTCCGCGACCTTGCCCCGCCTCCTCGTCGCCGAGGAGGGCACCCCGCCGACCGCCTACGCCCCCGGGCGCGCGCTGGCGATGCTCAAGGCGGTCGCGCCCATCGAGGCCATCAAGCGCCGGCACCTGCTCCAGATCCGCGTCGGCGTGGCGCCCAGCCTGCGCGCGCTCCAGGCCGACTACCCCGAGTCGCTGACGGTCCGCATGGAACGGCAGGCGCCGGGCTCGTCCCGCAGCGACGCCTTCTTCGGCGAGCGCCTGCTCAACGGCATGTTCGCGACGGTCCTGGACCGCGATCCCGAGGCGGCCGGCGATCCGGACGCCTTCCGGCTCTATTTCCCCTGGAACGCCTATGAGCAGGACGGCATCCACTGCCTGCCCGACGTCGATCTCCGGCTGCGGCTCCTCGACGGTCGCCTGCTGCCCGTGCGCATCATCCTGGGGTTGCGGGAGCCGGGGGCGACGGCGGCCGGCTCTCCTGTCACGCGCCGCGCCTTCACGCCGGCCGACGGGGCCGGCTGGGAGGCCGCCAAGCGCGTCGCGCGGGTGAGCGCGACGCTGGACGCCGAGCTGGGCAATCACCTCGCGCAGTGCCACCTGAACCTGGAGCAGTACACCATCGCCGCGCACCGGAACCTGCGGCGGAGCCCGCTGCGCTGGCTGCTCATGCCCCACCTGCGGGAGGTGGTCCTCATCAACCACGCCGCGAACGAGTTCCTGATCGGGCCGGACGGCTACATCACGCGCGCCAGCGCGCTGACCGAGCGCGCCATCGAGGCGCGGCTGCAGCACCTCTTGGGCAGCTACGACTGGCGGGGCTTCGCGCCCGCGCCGCCCGTCTGCGAGGGGCACCGCTACGCCCGCGCCGCGCAGCTGTTCTGGCGGGCGATCGGCGAGCACGTCGACGCCTTCTTCGCCGAGCACGGCGCCGCGGTGGACGCCCAGTGGCTGGAGGTGCGGCGCTTCTCGGACGATCTCGTCGCGCACGCGGTGCCCGCCTTCGTGTGTCGCTGGCTGCGGGCGCGGGTGCCCGGCAAAGGCGCGCCGTGGTTCCAGCGGTCCGAGCGCATGGACCTCGACGCGAAGGCCGCCGAGCCGCCGCCGCGGGCCGTCAGCGCGATCACCCGCACCGACACCCCGCAGCCCGGCGAGGGGGAAGCGCTCAAACAGCTCTGCCGTTACATCATCTTCTTCGCGACGTTCCGGCACTCCTGGGCCAACAACCTCCAGTGGGATGACGGCGGCGACGTCCTTTACTCCTGCCTTGGGCTCCGCTGGGGGCGGGGGGACATCCTGGTGCCCGAGGAGGACCCGGAGGTCGCCCCGCCGCCCGACGACGCCACCGAGATGCTCTGGATCTCCTGGATGCTGTCCAGGACCAGCTACGGTCTCCTCCTCTCCAACGAGGAGGGCGACGTGCACCCGCGGCTCGTGGAGCTGGTCCGCGCCCGCGCCGCCGAGCTCGCCGCGCTGGGCCTCGACGTGAGGACGGTGCAGTCCCGAATCAACATCTGAGCGCCAGGACCGCTCGTATCCAGCGCGGCGTCGCGCGCCTTGTGAACCGCGCGTCCCTCGCCCTATGCTCGCGCGCGTGGATCACCTGGACAGCCTGCGCCTGCTCCTCGGCGGCCTTTTCTTCGGGGTGGCGGTGCTGGGGATCTTCAAGGTGCCTCTGGGCGTCCTCTGGAAGCCCGCGGTCGCCGCGACCGAGTGGGGCCACGCGCTCGCCGTCATCCCGCTCCTCGCGTTGCTGTTGCTGCCTGCCGGGCCAGGGGCAAAGCGGTGGATCGCGCTTGGCCTGACCGCGCTCGCGGTCCCCCTCCTGCTCTCCTCCCTGGCTCGAGCCCTCGTGTGCGCGAAGCGCGTCGAGGGGGAGCTCGCCGCGCGGTTCGGCGCGGCGGCGCCCCGCGAGCTCCCCGGGGCCCCGGCGCGCCCTGCGCCCATCGTCCCTGGCGATCTCCTCTCGGTCTCCACGCCTCGCGTGGCGCCCACCCGGTATGTCTACCGCGAGGTCGAGGAAGGCGCGCTGCACCTCGACCTGTACCGGCGCGCCGACGTGCCCGGGCCTCTGCCCGTCGTGGTGGTGATCCACGGGGGCTCCTGGAACAGCGGGGACAGCTCCCAGCTCGCCTGGCTCAACGGCTACCTCGCCGCCCGCGGCCTCGCGGTGGCGGCGATCGACTACCGGCTGGCGCCCCGGCACACCTTCCCGGCCCAGCGCGACGACGTGCTCGCCGCCGTGACATGGCTCCAGGAGAACGCCGCTCGCCTGGAGCTCGATCCCTCCCGCGTCGCCCTGCTCGGGCGCTCCGCTGGCGGCCAGCTGGCCCTCCTGGCCGCGTACACCGCGGGCGATCCCGCGATCCGCGGCGCCGTCGCGCTCTACGCGCCCTCGGACCTCAACTGGAGCTGGGAGCACCCCACGAACCCGCTGGTGCTGGACAGCCCCAAGACCCTGCGCGAGTACCTCGGGGGGACCCCTGCGCAGGTCAAGGAGCGCTACGACGCTGCGTCGGCCATCGATTTCGTGGTCCCCGGCTCACCTCCGACGCTGCTGATCCACGGGACCCGCGACGAGCTGGTCTACGCCGAGCAGAGCCGCCGCCTCGAGCGGCGCCTGGCCGAGGCCAGCGTCCCCCACCTGCTGCTCGAGCTCCCCTGGGCGACCCACGGCTGCGACGCCAACCCCGCCGGCCCCGGCGGGCAGATCACCACGTGGGCCGTGGAGCGGTTCCTCGCCGCGGCCTTCCTCAGCGCGCGATGAGCTTGCCCGTGACGCCCTTCGGGAGGACCACCCCGAAGAACATGTCTTCCTCGAACGGCGCCGTCGAGTCGACGTGCACCTTCGCGCGGGCGGCGATCGTCGCGAGCGCCGTCTGCATGCACACCATGGCGAAGTTCCCGGCGACGCACGCCCGCGGGCCGCGCATGAACGGGAAGAAATGGCCGCTCCCGAGCGGGTCGCGCGCGACGCCGCCGTCGAGCCACCGGGCAGGCTCGAAGGCGTCCGCGTCGGGCCAGTGGGCCGGATCGCGGTGCAGGTGCTGGTTCGAGATCATGATCGTCGTCCCCGCCGGCACCGTGACGCCGGCGAGCTCTGTGTCGGCGATCGGCGCGCGGATCGTGAGGCGGACGGCCGGGAGGAGGCGCATCGCCTCGTACATGACGGCCTCGACCCAGCACGCGCTGCGCAGCCGCTCGAGGGTCAGCTCCCCCTCGGCCAGCGCGGCGGCCTCGGCCGCGAGGCGCCTGTCGACGCCTTCGACCTTCGCCAGCTGGTGGAACGCGCCGACGAGGGTCGTGCTCGTCGAGAAGACGCCGCCGAAGAACATCAGCCCGAGGATGTGCGCCAGCGCGTCGTCGTCGACGCCGGGCATCTCGCGCAGCGTCCACGAGAGCAGGTCGGTCGCGTCCGGGCTCGGGGCCCGGCGCGCGGCGCTGACCCGTCCGGCGAAGTGACCGTAGAAGCGGGCCTTGGCCGCCTCGAAGCCCCTCGGCAGCCTGACGAACCTCAAGGGGATCTTCGCCTTGATCCGCACGTCGGCGCCCGTGGCGAGCAGCATGAAGTCGTCGAACAGCGCGTCGGGGAGCTCCTCGCCGACCGCGGCGACGGCGAAGGCGTCGAAGGTGAGGCGGCGCAGCGCGGCCACGAGGTCGATCGACGCGCCGCTGCTCCTCGCGCGGAGGCCGTCCGTCGACTCCCTGATCGCCGCCTGCATCGGCCCCACCTGGGCGGCCAGCCACGCCTCGGTCCACGGCTGCGCGAACGGGTCGGCCCGGCGCATCTGCGCCCAGTTACCGCTCTGCGTCGCGATGAAGACCGAGTGCTCCGTCGTCGACGGCCTGATCTGCTCGATGATCGAGGTCTTCTCGAACTCGGTCCGCCGGGAGTCGAGCACCTGCTCGATGAGCGCGGGGTCGTTGAGCACCAGCGCCGGGCTGCCGCCCAGCCAGACCAGCGTGACCCCCCCGTACTCGCGCCCGTACCGCGCGCAGACGTCCCAGGGCGGGGACCCGAAGAAGTCCGTGGCGGTGCCCAGGACGCCGGGCTCCGGCCCCGGGAGGGCCCCCAGCGCCCTGCGCTTCTCGCCGAAGAACACGTTGAACAGGCCTCGAGACAGGGCGTTCGGCACGGGCTGTATCCTTTACGTGGGTTGTCGGAGCGGGCGGCGGCCCGTCAGATGGTGATCCCGCAGGGGATCCGCTCGGCGGACAGCACCGTGTAGGGCACGTCGGACCGCGCGTTGCGCGCGTCCACCGCGGCGCGCTGGGCGCGCAGCCGCTCGAAGAACCGCTCGCGGATCGCGGCCATCTCCGGCTCGACGAAGTAGTCCTCGCGCCACCCGCCCTCGTGGAGCAGGTACTCCTCGTCGTCGCCGAAGCTCGAGAGCGCGCGCCCGATGGCGATCTGCCAGAGGGTCTGGGACTTGGTGGGGAGCATGGCGGCGAGATCGGCCGGGCCGAGCTTCCCCTTCTCCCGCGGCGGCGCCCTGCGCACGCAGAGCGGCGCGTTGGGCACGAAGGCATAGTGATCGTACTGGAGGTAGTTGACCGCGCAGTGCTGGACGCTGACCGTGAAGACGACCGTGCTGAGGAGGTCGACGAGATCGGCGACGCGCGAGAGCTCCGCGCAGGGGAGCTTGTCGATGGGCAGCCCGCGCTCCGTGAGGTCCGCCCACCACGCCTGCATCTCGGCGTCCGCCGCGAGGTCGGCGTCGGACCTGTAGAAGTGGTCGAGCACGCCGCCGACGTACTCCTCGATCGCGTCCCACAGCGCGAGGGAGTCGTCCCGGTAGGGGTAGTACGGCAGGACCGCAGGATCGAGCACGCCGCGGCGCTCGAAGTCCACGCGCGGCTTGTTGTCGGTCAGCTTCCAGCGCGTGAACCCCTTCTTGCCGAGCTGGACGTGGCCCCTGTCGGGACCTCCTGTCGCGATGAAGTCGTCGAACACGCCGCCCTCGTCGAGCAGGGTCACGCGCGCCCCCTCGTTGATGGCGAGGGTGTACCGGAAGTGGCGGCGCAGCAGCTTGTAGACGGGGTGCTGGTCCGAGAGGTTCCGCATCGTCGCCATGACGAACGGCTCCATCACGAAGTGCGTCCGGAGGGCGTGCCCGACCATCTGGTGCGCGTTCCCCTCGCTGCACCGCGTGTAGATCTTCGCCGCGAGCCAGTCGTGCTCGCTGTCGTTCGGGGTGAACACCGGATCCCGCTCCGGGTGGCGCCCGAGCTGGATCGCGATCGGCCGGAGCTGGCCGGCGTCGTCGCGGTACAGGAGGCACCGCGCCGGGGGGGCCCAGCGCCGCTCCTCGGCGCCTTCCTCATCGACCTTCCTGAACATCGGGATGTCCTCGAGGATCTCGAAGTCGAGCAGGAAGACCCGCTTCGACGCGAGCGCCTGCGCCACGGAGACGCCTGGCGAGAGGACGCCGCGGACGTCGGCGTCCGTGAGCGGGAGGCCCCTCGGCAGGGCGGTGATGAGCTCGATGTGGATCGGGCTGACCCCCTGGACGGCCTGCCGCGCGAACTCGAGGTCGTGCTGCCACCGCGGGGCGACCGACGGGACCTCGATCCCTTTGAATACGTCGATCATGTCCACCAGCGCGTTCCAGGCCCTCGTCAGCGTGGGTATCCTCAGCTTCAGCGTGGCCATCGTCCTGGCGAAGATGGCCTCGTAGCTCCCGTCGGTGAGGCCCCGGTACCGCTCGTCCTTCGGGAGCGGCCGCGCCTTGCTGATGTCGAGCGCGCCAGGGAGCTCGGCCGTCGCCTCGGCGGGGCGCCAGGCGTAGATCTCCCGGCGGCGCTCGATCTGCGCGGCGCGGGCGGCCGCCTCTCGCTCGCTCCGGGCGTGCTGGGGGAGCCGCGCCGTGCCTTCGAGGACCTCCGTCCTCGAGCCGCCGAGGACCCACCGGAAATGCGGGAAGTACCAGCTCCGCTCGCCGGCCGTCACCCGGGCGAAGTCAAGGAGCCAGTCGCTGCCCGCGAGCTTCCCGTCGTTGGTGAACCGGAGCAGGAGCAGCTCACCGAGATCATCGGACTCGATGTCGTAGACGTCCTCCGCGCCGGCCACGAAGTCGTTGTGGAAGCGCCTGTCGAGCCGGTGCGGCCCGCTCTCGCCTCGCGTGCCGACGAGCATGACGGTGATATCGGCGTCCGTCCCGGCGCCGAGCTGATTGCCCGTGCGGACTGCGATCTTGTACTCGACGATCATCGATCCCCCGTTCCTCGGTCTGGCGGTCGCAGCGGAAGGCGTGCGCGCGTGATATCCACGGCCGCACCCTGTTCGACAGCCCTCGGGCGTGGAGTAAACCGTAACACGCTCGCTCGTGTCAAGGCGGCGCGGGCCTGCGAAAGCGCCTTTATCGAGGGTCCAGATTCCATCGAACGCTCGGTATGGCGATCTGACGACAGCCGCGCTCCCCGAGACCTCGGCCCGCCGCGGCCTGAGCCGTCGAGCGTCGCCGCGAGGGTGCGCGCGCAGCGTGGCACGCCGAGGTGGACGATCGGTATGGGACCAAAGTCCTATGGACAACGCTGCGCGCGCTGAAGTACAAGGGCGGGGCCGCATCGACGAGAAGCGAACGGCGGCGACGGGGTTGTTTGCACGCTCTGCGCGGGATCTCCATGGCTGACCCGAACGACCACCCCGAACATCTCCTCGGGCTGCGCCGGGACAACGGGTTCCTGGAGGTCCGCTTCGAGCGGCACGGCCGCACGAGGCCGGTGCACCTCGCGCACCGCGTGCCGTGTCGCATGCTCTTCCCGCGGCAAGAGCCGGACGAGCCGCTGCTCGGGGTGTTCATCACGACCTCCGGCGGGATGGCCAGCGGCGATGTCCTCCGGGTCGCCGTCGAAGCTGGCCGCGGCGCCACGGCCACGGTGACGAGCCAGGCGGCCGAGAAGATCTATCCCTCGCTCGGCGCTCCCAGCCGCCTCTCGCTCGGTCTTCGCGTCGAGGAGGGCGCCGCGCTCGAGTGGCTACCCCAGGAGACGATCCTCTTCGACAACGCCCGCTTCGAGCGGCGCGTCGAGCTCGACGTCGCGCCCGGCGGGAGCCTCCTCGCGCTCGATATCGTCGTGTTCGGCCGGCTGGCCCGGGGCGAGCGCTTCTCGGCCGGCGCGCTGCACGACGTCTGGCGCGTCCGGCGCGGCGGGCGGCTCACGTGGGCGGACGCGCTCTCCCTCTCCGGCGACATCGCCGCGCAGATCGCGGCCCCTGCGGGCTTCGGGGGCGCCACGGCGGCGGGGCTCGTGCTGCTCGTCGCCGACGACGCGGCGGCGTGGGTCGACGAGGCCCGGGCGCGGCTCGCGGGTGGGTCGAGCCGCGCGGGCGTCACGCTCGTCGGCGGGGCGCTCGTGGCCCGCGCGCTCGGCGCGGAGCCGGCGCACGTGCGGCGCGATCTCACCGATCTCGTCTCGTGGCTCAGGGCGGCGCGCTCGGGCCATCCGGCGCGCATGCCGCGGTTCTGGTCGATCTGAGGAGGAGTCGATGAATCTCACCCCCCGAGAGAAGGATAAACTGCTGATCTCCATGGCCGCCATGGTCGCGCGCCGGCGGCTGGAGCGCGGCGTGAAGCTCAACTACCCGGAGGCGATCGCGCTCATCTCCGACTTCGTGCTGGAGGGCGCCCGCGACGGCTATTCCGTGGAGGACCTGATGAGCCGGGGCGCGCGCGTGATCTTCGAGGATGAGGTGATGGAGGGCGTCGCCTCGATGATCCACGACGTGCAGGTCGAGGCGACGTTCCCCGACGGCACGAAGCTCGTCACGGTCCACAACCCGATCGGCCCGCGGCTCGGGATCCATGCGTCGCCGCAGGACAAGGCGTAGCGACGAGGAGGAGGTCTCATGATTCCCGGAGAGATCATCACGCCCATGGGACAGGTGGATATCCAGCTCAACACGGGCCGGCCCACCACCACGATCACCGTCAAGAACACCGGCGATCGGCCGATCCAGGTCGGCAGCCATTACCACTTCTACGAGGTCAACGCGGCGCTCGACTTCGAGCGCGAGGAGGCCCGCGGCATGCGGCTCGACATCCCGGCCGGCACCGCGAGGCGCTTCGAGCCGGGCCAGACGTACGACGCCGTGCCGCTCGTGGCCTTCGGCGGCGCCCGTATCGTCGTGGGATTTCAGGGGAAGATCAACGGCTCACTCTAGGAGACTCTGGCGATGCCTCATCCGATCTCTCATTCCAGCTACGCGAGCCTGTACGGCCCGACCCTGGGCGACAAAGTGCGGCTCGCCGACACGGATCTCCTCATCGAGGTCGAGCAGGATCTCACCGCCCTCCAGGGGTACGGGGAGGAGGTCTCGTTCGGCGGCGGCAAGGTCATCCGCGATGGCATGGGCCAGTCCCAGCGGACGCGGGCCGAGGGCGCCGTCGACACGGTGATCGTCAACGCGCTCATCCTCGACCACTGGGGCATCGTCAAGGCGGACATCGGCCTCAGGGACGGCCGGATCGCCGCCATCGGCAAGGCCGGCAACCCCGACGTGCAGGACGGCGTGACCATCGTCATCGGCCCCGGCACGGAGGTCATCGCGGGCGCCGGGAAGATCGTCACCGCCGGCGGCATCGACACGCATGTCCACTTCATCTGCCCGCAGCTCGTCGACGAGGCGCTCTGCTCGGGCCTTACCACGCTGATCGGCGGGGGCACCGGGCCGGCGGCGGGCACGACCGCGACGACCTGTACGCCCGGCCCCTTCCACATCCGGCGCATGCTCCAGGCCGCCGAGGCGCTGCCGATCAACATCGGCCTGTTCGGCAAGGGGAACACGAGCCGGCCCGCCGGCATCATCGAGCAGATCGAGGCTGGCGTTTGCGGGCTGAAGCTCCATGAAGACTGGGGCACCACGCCCGCGGCCATCGACAATTGCCTCGCCGTCGCCGACGCGTACGACGTCCAGGTGGCGATCCACTCCGACACGCTGAACGAGGGCGGCTTCTTGCAGGATACGATCCGTGCCTTCAAGGGGCGGACGATCCACTCGTTCCACACCGAGGGGGCCGGCGGCGGCCATGCGCCCGACGTCATCGCGCTGGTCGGGGTGCCCAACGTGCTCCCGGCGTCCACGAACCCGACCCGGCCCTATACCCGGAACACGGTCATCGAGCACCTCGACATGCTCATGGTCTGCCACCACCTCAACAGGGAGATCCCGGAGGACCTGAAGTTCGCCGAGAGCCGGATCCGGCAGGAGACGATCGCGGCCGAGGACATCCTGCACGACATCGGGGCCATCTCCATCATGTCGAGCGACAGCCAGGCGATGGGGCGCATCGGCGAGGTGGTCCTGCGGACCTGGCAGACCGCGCACAAGATGAAGAGCGACCGCGGCAAGCTGCCGGAGGACAAGTCGGACAACGACAACTTCCGCGCCAAGCGCTATGTCGCCAAGTACACGATCAACCCGGCCATCGCCCAGGGCGTCAGCCGGTATATCGGTTCGGTCGAGGTAGGCAAGCTCGCCGATCTCGTGATCTGGTCGCCTGCCTTCTTCGGGGTCAAGCCGGACATGGTGCTCAAGGGCGGCTCGATCGTCATGGCGCCGATGGGCGATCCCAACGCCGCCATCCCGACGCCGCAGCCCGTTCACTACCGGCCGATGTACGCGGCCTACGGCCGGAGTGCGATCGAGAGCTCGGTCCTGTTCGTCAGCCAGGCGTCGCTCCTGGCCGGGGTCGCGTCGACCGCGGGGCTGTCGCGCCCGCTGCTCGCGGTGGAGAACACCCGGTCCGGGATCTCGAAGGCGAGCATGATCCACAACAGCGCCACGCCGAGCATCGAGGTCGACCCGGAGCGCTACACGGTGAAGGCCGACGGCGAGCTGCTCACCTGCAAGCCGGCCGAGGTGCTCCCCATGGCCCAGCGCTACTTCCTGTTCTGACATGCGACGCGCCATCGAGGTTGTTCCCCGCGGGAGTTATCCTGAAGCCGCCGCCGAGGCGTGGGTGACGCTCGCCCACGACGATCGGCACCGCCGGCGGATCCGGCTCGCGACCGATCAGGGGTGGGAGTTCCTGCTCGACCTTCCGGAGGCGACCGTGCTCGGCGACGGGGACGGCCTCCGGCTCGACGACGGCGCCTGGATCCGGGTCCGCGCCGCGGACGAGGAGCTCGTCGCCGTCACCTGCCGCGAGGCCACGGACCTGGCCCGCATCGCCTGGCATATAGGCAACCGTCATATTCCGGCGGCCTTCGACGTCGCGCGGATCCTCATCCGGCACGATCACGTGATCGTCGACATGGTCCGGGGGCTCGGCGCCGAGGCGACGCCGCTGCGCGCCCCCTTCACGCCGGAGCGCGGCGCCTATGATCGGCCGTCGCCGCACGGGCATTCCCACGCGCACGACCATGAGCATGGGCATTCCCACGATCATGGACACTCCCACGCTCACGGCCACGACCATGAGCACGATCATGGGGACTCCCAGGATCACGATCACGGGCATTCCCACGATCACGGGCATTCCCACGATCACGGGCATTCCCAGGATCACGGGCATTCCCACGATCACGGGCATTCCCACGATCATGGGCATTCCCACGATCATGGGCACTCTCACGGCCATGGGCATTCCCCCGATCATGAGCGCGATCGCGAGGACGGACACGGGTGATCGCCGTGGGTGAGGGAGCGCTCTACCGCCTGCTGAGCTGGATGTCGCCGGCCTACCCGGTCGGCGGGTTCAGCTACAGCCACGGGCTCGAGTGGGCGGTCGAGGCGGGCCTGGTGACGACGGCGGACCAGCTCCGGGCCTGGGTGGCGACGATCCTCGGCGAGGGCTCCGGCCGGGTCGACGCGGCCCTGCTCGCGGCCGCCTGGCGCGCGGAGCGGGACCAGGAGCTCGACGAGGTGGCCGAGCTCGGGGCGGCGCTCCGGGGCACCCGCGAGCTCGCGCTGGAGAGCGCGCAGCAGGGCGCCTCCTTCCTCACCATCACCCGCGCCGCCTGGCCGCACCCCCGCCTCGACGCGTTCGCCGAGCGCCACGCGGGCGAGGCGCCGCTCCCCGTCGCCGTCGGCCTCGCCGCGGCCGCGCACGGCGTGCCGCTCGATCCGGCGCTGACGGCGTACCTGCACGCCTTCGGCTCCGGCCTCGTCTCGGCGGGCATCCGCCTCGTCCCGCTCGGCCAGACGGACGGCCAGCGGGTCGTGGCGGCCCTCGAGCCGGTCATCGTCGACGCCGCCCGGCGCGCCCGCGAGACGCCGCTCGACCGCATCGGCGCCGCGACGCCGGGGGTCGATCTCTCGTCGATGCAACACGAAACCCAGCACACGAGGTTGTTCCGGTCATGACAACAGCGAACCATGGTCCCCTCCGCGTCGGAATCGGAGGGCCGGTAGGCTCCGGCAAGACGGCGCTCGTCGATCGCCTCTGCAAGCGCATGCGCGACGAGTGGCGCGTCGCCGTGGTCACCAACGACATTTACACGAAGGAAGACGCGGAGTTCCTGACCCGCTCCGGCGCGCTCAGCCCCGAGCGCATCGTCGGCGTCGAGACGGGCGGCTGCCCCCACACGGCCATCCGCGAGGACGCCTCCATCAACCTGAGGGCCGTCCAGGAGATCGCGCAGCGCCTGGCGCCGCTCGATCTCGTGTTCGTCGAGTCCGGCGGCGACAACCTGGCCGCGACCTTCTCGCCGGAGCTCGCCGACCTGACCCTCTACGTCATCGACGTGTCGGCCGGCGACAAGATCCCGCGCAAGGGCGGCCCCGGCATCACGCGCTCGGACCTGCTCATCATCAACAAGATCGACCTCGCGCCCATGGTCGGCGCGAGCCTCGAGGTGATGGACAGGGACGCCAGGAAGATGCGGGGCGACAGGCCGTTCCTCTTCACCAACCTGAAGGAGAACAAGGGCGTCGAGGAGATCGCCGCCTTCATCGTGAAGAAGGGCGGCCTCGACGCTGGCGGCCGCGCCGCGGCGGGCGGCTGAGGGGCTGGCGGACGCCGGGGGCGGTCTACCCTGGGCAAGCCGAGCTGCCCTCCTGCCCCCCTGGGCAAGCCGAGCTGCCCTCCTGCACCCGAGCCAGCGGGCTGGCATTCCTCACGGGGAGTCAGGGCAGGCAGCTCGGCGTCTCGGGCCGGCCGCGCAGCCAGTCGGCGATGCGCTCGCCGGCCGCCGGGCCGCTGCGGTGGAGCATGTACGTGTGGCCGGCCTGCGGCACGCGATCGAGCGTCACCGAGGGTGACTGGATGAAGCTCGCCGCCGCGAGGGGGGCGAAGGCGGAGGGGAACAGCCGATCGCCGTCGGCGAGCTGCAGGAGCACCGGGACGCGGACGAACGGCGCGAGGACGCGCGAGGGCTGGAGGGTGATCGTGAGGATCTCGCCGCTGGGCGTCAGGTTGGCGGCGGCGGTGTCCGCGGCGACGACCCACGGCTCGGCGGCGGCGGTGTAGAACATCGCGGCGCGGTGGGACGGCGTGCCCAGGAAGTACTCGTAATCGCCGAGGAGGGCGCGCGGGATGTCGCCGGTGGTGAAGTCGGCGAGGAACCGCGTGGAGGGGAACTGGTGGTACCCCATCGCGATCAGGGCATCGACGTCGTCGAACAGGCCTGCCTCGAGCTCCGAGACCTCGGCGCCGGCGCTGTGGCCGCCGATCGCGACGTGGTCGAACTCCCCGCGGAGCTGCTGGACGATCTGGTGAGCGATGTCCGCGTGCACGTCCACCGTCGCCCTGTATCCGTCATCCAGGGTGCTCGCGCCGTAGCCGAGCCGGTCGATGGCCACCACGGTGTAGCCGGCGGCGGCCAGGGTGCGCGCGTAGGAATAGCCCTCCTCGGGGCTGAAATCCCAGGCCTCGGCGCTGTAGGAGAGTCCGTGCTGCAGCAGCACGACCGACGTGGCCGCGCAGGGCGGGTCGACGCGGAAGCCGTGGATCTCGCGCTCGACGCTGCGCGCGTAGGGATCCGTCACGCTGAATGTCACCGGAGCGGGCTCCAGCGGGCCGCTGTCAGCGCGCGCGACGGGGAGGCCTGCGGACGCCGCGGCCAGGAGCGTGGCCGCGATGACCGAGGAGCGGTGCTGCTTCATGGTTCGAGAGCGCATGGTCATGCCGACACGGTAAGGCAGAGCACGGCGCGAAGCACCCGCGCCGCACGATCTCGGTCATGAAGCCGCGTCGCCGCGCTCCGGCGCGGCCAGCCGCTCGCCGAGCTCGCGGATCCGGAACTCCTCGGCCAGCCCGCGCACCTCGCGGAGCCACGGCGCGAGCCGCGGGTCCTCCGCCTCGAGCGCGGCGAGCCGCTGCACGACGTCCTGGATGCGTCCCCGCTCGACGAGCTCCGCGAGCCGCGCCAGCTCTTCCGCGGGCGGCGGCACGACCGGCCCGCGCAGCGGCGCCTCGCCGCCGTCGCCTTCCGCGCCCGCGCCGCCACGCGCGCTCGCGGGCGCCGCGCGGACCCAGGTGAGGGCGAGGCGGCGCTCCAGGAGCGCGAGCAGGGCGCCGAGGTCGATGGGCTTCGGGAGGAAGCCGTCGCAGCCGGCGGCCGCGCTGCGCGCCCGCTCGGGCTCCTCCACGCTCGCCGACGTGGCGAGGATCGGCAGGCCGGCGAGCCCCGGGAGCTGGCGGATGCGGCGCGCGGCCTCGTCGCCGCCGAGATCGGGCATGCGGAGGTCCATCAGCACGAGGTCCGGCCTGCACGCCTCCGCCACCACGACGGCCGCCTCGCCGCCGTCGGCCTCCTCGACCTCGAAGCCGAGCGGGGCGAGCGCGTCCCGCAGGAAGGCGCGGTTGTCCTCGTGGTCGTCCACCACGAGGATCGTCCGGCGCGCGCCCTCGTACCCGGTGATCGCCGCGGCCCCGCGCCGCGTGCCGGACGGCGCCGGCGACGCGCCGGCGAGGGCGGGCAGGTCGAGGGCCACGGTGAAGGCGCTGCCCTCGCCGGGCGCGCTCTCCACGTCGATGCGGCCGCCCATCTGGTCGACGATGCGCCGGGTGATCGCGAGCCCGAGGCCCGCGCCCTCCACGCGCGCGCGCTCGTCGCCGGCCTGCTCGAACGGCTCGAAGATGCGGGCGAGATCCGCCGGCGCGATGCCGGGGCCGGTGTCCTCGACGCGGAAGACGACGCCGCCGCGCCCCTCTCGCTCGCCCCCCGCGACCCGGAAGGTCACCCGCCCCGCGCGGGTGAACTTGATGGCGTTGCCGAGCAGGTTGAGGAGCACCTGCGTGAGCCGCTTCTCGTCGGCCCGCACCCACGCCGGCGTGCCCGCCGCGACCTCGTGCTCGAACGCGAGCCCCTTCTGCGCCGCGCGCACCTTGCACAGCTCCGCGACCGTGCGCGCGAGCGACGGCAGGTGGACGTCGCCCGGCGCGAGGTCCATCCGGCCGGCCTCGATGCGGGCGAGATCGAGGACGTCGTCGATCAGGGTGAGCAGGTGCTCGCCCGACCGGCGCACCACGTCCACGCTGGGCCGGTCCTCCGGGGCGAGCCGCGGCGAGCGCTGGAGGAGCTGCGCGTAGCCGAGGATGCCGTTGAGCGGCGTGCGCAGCTCGTGGCTCATGCTGGCGAGGAAGGTGGTCTTCGCCTGGTTCGCGGCGTCGGCGGCGTCCCTGGCGGCCGTGAGCTCGGCGGTGCGCTGCTCGACGAGCAGCTCCAGCTCGCGCGTCCGCCGCCTGAGCGCCCGGAGCCGCAGGCGCACGCCGCCGTAGACGAGCCCGCCCAGCGCCGCCGCGTACCCGAGGTAGGCCCAGGCGGTGCGCCACGGCGCGGGCCGGACGCGGAAGGCGATGGTCGCCGGGCCGGCGACGTTGCCGGCGTGATCGCGGCCCCAGACCTGGAAGGTGTACGGGCCGGGCGCGAGGTTCGTGTAGCGCGCGCTCGCGTCGGCGCTCCACGCGCTCGGCGCCGCGTCGAAGCCGGCGAGCTGGGAGCTGTAGCGCGTGCTGCGCTCGTGGAAGAGGCTCAGGAGCGTGTACTCGAATGAGACGGTGTTCTCGTCCCAGCCGAGCGACGCGCCGGGCGCGAGGGCGAGCGCGCCGCGCGCACGTTGAGCGCGCGCGGTGAGGGCGAGCGGCCGGGGCGCGACGTCCGGCACCTCCTCGGCCGGATCGAGCACCGCCACCCCGCCGGTGGTGCCCGCCCAGACGCGGCCCCGGCTGTCGATGAACGAGCCGTTCTGGTTGCACTCGTTGCTCGGCAGCCCATCCTCGGTGGTGAAGGTGTAGGCCGCGAGCTCGGCGGGGTCGTCCGGCGTGGGGGCGCGCGGGGTGAAGCGGGTGACGCCGCGGTCGGTGAAGGCGTAGATCCGGCCCTGCGCATCCGCGCGCACGCCGTAGACGATGCTGTCCGGCAGCGACGGCTGGCTCCGCTCGTTCAGCGGCTCGAGCCACGCCTCCGCGTCGAGGTCGTAGCGCGAGATCCCGCCCTGGGTGCCGATCCAGAGCACCCGCGCGCCGCGCCTGTCCCGGATCTCGGTGAGCGCGGCGACCGCGTTCGAGGCGAGCGGCGCGTCCGCGGCCGTGTAGCTCCGCCACTGCCCGCCCGTGCGCCGCGAGAGCCCCCTCATGGTGCCGAACCAGGTGGAGACCTCCCCGCCCGGCGCTGCGGTCTCGAGGATGCTGGTCAAGTGGTCGTCCGCGAGGGGCACCTGCGCCTTCGTGAAGACCTGCCACGCGCCGTGCGCGTCCAGGCGCGCGGCCCCGGTGTCCGTCGCGATCCAGAGCGCGCGGCCGTCCAGCGACTCCGAGAGCGCCAGGCCGCCGGAGCCGGGGAGGGGGGAGCTCTGCTTCGTGTACGTGGTGAGCTGCCCGCCTGCCCAGCGATGGATCCCGGCGATGTCGCTGCCGATCCAGACCACCCCGGGCTCACGCGAAGACGGCAGGAGGAAGGTCACCAGGGTGCCGAGCTTGCCGGCGAGCTCGGGGGCGTCGAGCGGCGCGAAGCCCTGCTCCGACGATCGCACCACCGTGTCGTTCACGGCCACCCAGAGCTCGGGCGGGCCAGCTTGCCCTCCCGGCGCGCGCACCTCGGCGATGGAGCTGATGGTGCCGGACAGGCCCGCGTTCCGCTGCGTGAACCCCACCCACCCGTCGTGCCGCAGCCGCGCGAGGCCGCCGGCGTTGGTGCCGATCCAGAGCGTGCGCCCGCCGTGCGCCTCGCCGGTCGCCGCGAGCGCCATCACGTGGTCGTCGGGCAGGGTGGAGCTCGCCTTGGTCAGCGCCGTCCAGGTCCCGCCCGCGAGCCGGGCGAGGCCGCCGCCGTAGGTGGCGGCCCAGAGCGTCCGCGCGCCGGTGCCGCTCACGGTCTCGGCGAGCGCCCGCACGGGGTGCGCCAGCGCCGGCGCGCTCGCGGGGGTGAAGCTCTCCCACCTCCCATCCGCGAGCCGGGCGACGCCGCCCCTCGTGCCTGCCCAGAGCACGCGGCTCCCCGCCTCCCCGGAGGTCTCGAGCAGGGCCATGACCACGTTGCTGGGCAGCCCGTCCGCGGTCGTCGCGAAGCGGGCGCAGCCCCGATCGTCGCAGCGAAAGAGGCCGTCGCCCGAGCCGACCCAGAGCGCCGGCTCGCCGCCCGGGAGCGTCGTCGCGTGCAGCGCGCGCACGTCCGGGTGCTCGAAGCCGGGCCCCAGGTCGACCCGTGTCCACCGTTCGCCATCGAGGCGGTAGAGGCCGTCGGTCGTCCCGACCCAGAGCGCGCGCCCTGCTCCCGTGGGCGCCTCGATCAGCGTCCGGATCGGTTTTTCGCCCGTGAGCCCCTCGGCGGCCCCGAAGCGCGTGAAGCGCCCCTCCGCGAAGCGGAGGATCTGGCCGGTCATCATCCCGAACCAGACGGCGCCGTCCTGCCCCACGGCGACCCCCTGCACCCAGCTCGACCCCCCGCCGGTGGGCAGGGGGAGGGGGG
This sequence comes from Sorangium sp. So ce321, assembly GCF_051530195.1. Lineage (NCBI taxonomy): Bacteria > Pseudomonadati > Myxococcota > Polyangiales > Polyangiaceae > Sorangium > Sorangium sp. So ce321. Next base: position 6,026,738 of record NZ_CP150329.1, read on the forward strand.
TGAAGCGGCGCCCGTCGTACGAAGCCGCGCCGTTCTGGGTGCCGATCCACAGGCGGCCGCCGGGCTCGAAGGCGATGGAGTTGATGGTGATCTGGGGGATGCCGTCCTCCGCGTCGAAGACGCGCATCGACGGCACGCCGCGCGCCCGGAGGTCGCCTGGGGCGGGAGCGTTGCCCGCGGGGGCGGGCGTGTCGCCCGCGGCCGGGGCGGGCGCGAGCGTCGCGGCGAGCCCGAGCGCGAGGGCGAGGCGCAGGCGGTCCCGGGGGAAGGAGAACCGACGGTTCATGCGGACCGCACTCTAGGCGGGAACACACAAACGCGGCCCCGCGTTTCACCGGCCATGGCGCGGCGTGTGATGAGCTGGCTCCTGATCCTGTTCACGATGGCCCTGGTGGGGTGCGACCATGTGACCAAGGCGGTCGCGCAGGCCACGCTCGAGCGGCGAGCGCCCTTGTCGATCGTGCCGGGGCTGCTCGATCTCCGCTACGCCGAGAACCGCGACATGGCCTTCAGCCTGCTCCGGGGCATCCACTCGCCGGCGAAGGTGGCTATCCTCTTTGCGTTCTCGATCATCGTCCTCGGCGCGGTGATCCTGGTCTGGTGGCACAGCCGCCGCGCCTCGGCCGCCGAGCAGGTCGCGTACGCGCTCATCGTCGCCGGCGCGATCGGGAACGCGATCGATCGCGCCGTCCGCGGTTACGTCGTCGACTTCATCCACCTTCACCGTTGGCCGGTGTTCAACGTCGCCGACATCGCCATCGTGGCTGGCGGGGTCCTGCTCGGGCTCGTGATGCTCCGGCGCGCGCGCCTCGAGCCGCGCGAGGTGTCCTGAGCTTCGCCTCGTGAGACAGCCTCGCCGGAGCATGCCTCGCCCGGCGCTCCCGCCCAGAGCACGCCAGCGCCACGGGGCGGCAGGTGACGGGCGCGAAGGCCGCTGCCCTGGCCTGGAATGCCGAGGACGCCCGGCGAGGAGCGCGTCCTCGCGCCGGGCTCAGGCCGCGGTGGCTGGGACCTCGCCGTCGCCGGGGTGCCTGAGCGTCACGGGTTGTGCGAGACGGTCAGCGGGAGCTGGAGGAGCGCAGCGACGACCTGGTTTGGCGCGCCGACAGGCGCCAGGTCGACCGGCTCCTGAAGCTGGTAGACGTGCCCCTGCGGCGGATACACGGTGAGATTGTCGTTCAACAGCCTGGCCGTCTTCGTGTTCGACAGCACCAGGGGCGGGCCGCCGCCCGGCGGCCGCTCGATCGTGACGGTGAAGTCCAGGAACATGGTGTTGCGGTACCTCGGAGGATTATCGCCGATGATCTCGAGCAGGCTGAGCGGCGTGACGTCGATATCCGCGCGGCGGATGGTGACCTTGCCGAGCACGGGGCTGTCGGCCGACCACTCGAGGCCAATCCTGCGCTGACCTGCTCCGCCTGCGAGACGCCCGCAACGTGTCCGCCGGCGTGGGGACTGCCCTGGTCATCACGGGGGGTGTGATCGGGGCCGTGACCGCTGCGTCGTTCTTCATCGACGTTTCCTTCCTGGGGGGCACGCCGGCTCAGGAACGGATTCACGTCACGCCCGTGGCGACGCGTGTTGGCGGAGCGACGCATCGCCGAGCTCGAGGCCGAGCTGCGTCGGCGAGGCGGCTGACTCGCCGGCCGGCGTCACGCTGAAGCTCCTTGACCATCGATGTCTGGATCGTGAGGCGAGCGGGGAGGCCTCAATCGCTCCCCGCTGGCGCCACCGTGATCGCCGTCCGCAGCCGGACGCCCCGCGCCCCCTCGGCCGTGCCCCGGATCGGCGCGACGTCCTCGTAGTCGCGCCCGTAGCCCAGCACGATGTGCCCGGTCGCGCCCAGGCGCCCCTCCGTCGGATCGAGGTCGTGCCAGCCGCCCGACGGCAACCACACCGACGCCCACGCATGCGAGGCGCGCGACGGCGCCGCGGCGGAGCCGGCCACATAGCCGCTCACGTAACGCGCCGCGAGGCCCACCGATCGCAGGCACGCCACGGCCAGGTGCGCGAAGTCCTGGCAGACACCGCGCCGGAGCTCGCAGAAGGCAGCGAGGCCGGTGTCCGCGGTGGTGGCCCCAGGATCGAAGGCGAAATCCCGCCGGATCCGGGCGACCAGCCCCTCCAGCGCCGCGCCGAGCGGGCGGCCCTCCTGGAAGCTCCCCCGCGCGTACTCCGCCATCGCGGCGCTCCGCGGCGCGCGCGCCGTGCCCTCGACGAACGCGCGCAGCGCCGGATCCTCCGATGCGGCGGCCGCCGTGCGCTCCGTCGCCGCCCGCCAGTCGTGCCCGAGATCGCCGTCGCCGCCCGCCTCCTCTTCGCCCAGGCGCACCACGCTGAGCGCCGTCACCTCGACGGCGCCGAAGCGCCCCCCGATCTCGACGCGCGCGCAGCGGTTGCCGAAGGCGTCCTCCTCGAGCCGCCGCGAGGTCGGCAAGGGCCGCACCACGAGCTGGTGAAACTCGACCGTCTGGTGGGGCAGCGCGCGCGGGGTGAGGTGCACCTCCAGCCGGCACGCGACCGCGCCCGCGGCCCCGAGCTCGTACCGGCTGCGGTGCACCACGCGGTGGCGACACCCCGCCACGACGGCACCCCGCCCGGCCAGCCCCTCGGCCCCGCGGCCCCTCAGCCGCTCACCACGACCTTCGCCTGCGACGGCGCGACCTGCACCCCCATCGGCATGTTCGGGCTCTTGCCGTTCTGCGCCACCGAGCAGGTGTGGAACACGACCGGGTTGCCCTCGGCCTTCACCTTCATCGAGAACGTGCGGTACATCGCCTCTCCCTTGATCTTGCCGCTCACGACCCCGCCAGCAGAGCCCGCCTCGTCGCCGGTAGACATCGGGATCTCGCTCTGCTTCGTGAGCACCGGCTTGCCCGCCAGAAGCACCTTCAGGGAGCAGGTGCTCGGCACGGCCTGGTTGCACATCGCCACGTTCGGGTACGGCAGCGGAACCGGCGGGCCAGGCGGCGCCGGGGTCTTGCACGTGTCCGGCATCGCCTGACAGATCCCGGCCTGCATCGTGGTCACAGGAAACATCGCCGCCCCTCCTACCCGAGGTTGATCCGCTGGCCATCGAGGCTCACGTCCTCGCGCGCGTCCACCGACACCTCGCGCCCGCGAAGCTCGATCACGTCCTCCACCAGCGCGCGCAGCCGCCCGGCGCGGAGCTGGTGCAGCTCGCGCACCTCCTGGAAGAGGTCCTCCGCGCGCGCGATCACCCGCCCCGCGATCGACTCGAGCTTGCCCACCGTGGTGTGCGCGCGCTCCAGCACGGCGGTGAGCGCTCGCCCCTCGTAGCGCGCCTCATCGATGCGCACGTCGCCGCGCTCGGCCACGGCGGCGAGCGCCCCCCCGGCCACGGTGACGCGCTCGGGCGCGACCCGCACCGTCGCCCCCAGCCCCCCGGCGCGCGCGCCGAGGGTCGCGCCGCTCCTGCTCGAGATAGTGATCTCGCCGGCCGCCCAGCAGCGGATGGCGCCCCCCGCCACGAGATCGATGTCGCCCCCGGGCGCCGCGAGCGACAGGCCGCCCGCCGCGACGAGGCTGCCCCGGCCGGTCTCCGCGTCGTACTCGAAGAGCAGCCGGCCGGCCGGGTCGTGCACCGCGACGACCTCGTGGCCGTCGCGCTCGACGATCGACGCCGAGGCGCCCGCGCGCGCCACGATGCGCAGCGGGCGCTCCCCCGGAGGGGCGCCGTCGCGGCGCGCCTCGGCGGGCGGGGGCTCGGCGGGGAGGGAAGGGAGGGCGGCGGTGGGCATGGCGGTGGTCCTCGGATCAGGGCTTCGTGGCGGTCTTCGGCGGCTCATAACGACGTGGGCGGGCGCCAGTCCTCGGCGCGGGCGCGCTCCGGATCGGTCGCGCGGGCGCCATCGAGCTTCGCGTCGTCCCACCGCGCGCGCGCGGTGATCGCGCGGTGCAAGTTCGCGGCGCGGCAGTCGGCGCCGGACAGGTCGGCGCCGGACAGGTCGGCGTGCGACAGATCGGCGTGGACGAGCGAGGCGCCTTCGAGCCGGGCGCCGCTCAGATCCGCCTTGCGCACCAGCGCCTCGTCGAGCCGCGCGCCGCCGAGATCGGCGCGCGCGAGCGCGGCGCCGTCGAGGCACGCCCGGGAGAGGTCCGCGCCCGTGAGCCGCGCGCCCCTGAGGCTGGCGCCCGTCAGGTTCGCGACCCCGAGGCGCGCCGAGACGAGCGAGGCGCCGCCCAGGTCCGCGCCGGCGAGGCTCGCCTGCGTCAGATCGGCCCCGTCGAGCTTCGCGTCCCGGAGATCGGCGCGCGACAGATCGCAGTCGCGCAGCTCCGCGTTCGAGAGGTCCATCCCGGCGAGCCGCGCCTCGACGAGCGAGCTCCTCGCGAGCCGCGCGCCGGTCAGGCGCACGCCCCGCAGGTCGAGCCCGAGCAGCGAGGTCTGCTCGATCGAGGCCCCGGAGAGGTCCGCGCCGGCGACGGTGGCGCCGGCGAGCTGCGCGCGCTGGAGCGCCGCGCCGCGGAGGCTCGCGCCGGACAGGTCCGCGCCGCGGAGGCGCCCGCCCGCGATGCGCGCCCCGGCGAGATCGGCGCCCGCGAGGACGGCGCGCGAGAGATCGACGCCGGCGAGCGCGGCGCGGGCGAGGCGGGCGCCCGAGAGATCCGCGCGGCGCAGATCCGCCCCGTCGAGCGTGGCGTCGAGCAGCGACGCCTCGGCGAGATCGGCCCCCGTCAGCTCGGTCCCGCGCAGCGTGGCGGCCGCGAGCAGCGCGCCGCGCAGGCGGGCGTCGCGAAGGCGGGCGCGCGAGAGATCGCAGCCCGACAGGTTCGCGCCGGTGAGGTCGGCCCGCTCGAGGCCGGCGCCGTCGAGCCGGGCGCCGTCGAGGTTCGCGCGCTCGAGCGCGGCGCCCTCGAGGTCGGCCCCGCTCAGCACGGCGCCGGCGAGGCGCGCGCCGCGGAGCGAGGCGCCGCGGAGCGAGGCGCCGCCGAGCTCCGCGGACGGGAGCTGGGCGCCGTCGAGATCGGCCGCGTCGAGCTTGCAGCCGCGCAGGTCGAAGCCCGACAGGTCCTTGCCGGCGAGGTTCGCGCCCGTGAGATCGCCGCCCGCGAGGTCGCGCGGGAGCGCCGCGCGGCGGAGATCCTGGTTCGGGGCGCGGAGCCCGCGGACGAGGCGGGCGCGGGACAGATCGAGCGCGGCGAGCTCGACCCCGATGAGCGTCACCGCGGCGAGCTCGGCGTCGACGAAGCTCGCCCCCGCGAGGGTGCAGCGGTCGAGCTCGGCCTCGCGGAGCGTCGCGCGGTCGAGGCGCGCGCCGTCGAGGGCGCACTCCGCGAGCCCGGCGCCGGCCAGCGTGGCGGCCGAGAGATCGGCGCCGGTGAGATCGACGCCCTCGAGCCGGGCGCGCGACAGATCGGCGCCGCGGAGCGAGGCGCCGGCGAGCGACGTGGACCCGGCCTGGTACCCCGCGTACCCCGCGGCGCGCAGGGCCTCGACGACCTCGGGGCCGAGGTCGCGGTCGGCCTCGAGCGGCAGCGCCGCGGCCGCGGCGTCGCGGGTGAGCTGCGCGTTTCGCGCGAGCACCGCGCCCTCGAGGCGCGCGCCCGACAGGTCGGCGCCGCGGAGCGCGACCGCGAGGAAGACGGCGCCGGTGAGCGTCGCCCCGGCGAGGCGCGCGTCGCTCAGATCGACGCCGTTGAAGAGCACGCCCGAGAGATCGCGGCCCGAGAGGTCGGCGCCGCGCAGGTCGAGGCCGACGACCATCGGCGGGTCGAGCGGCCCGGCGTCGAGGCGCGCCAGGAGATCGTCCCTGTCGCGCGCGAACCCGGCGGCGGGGGTCCCGGTCATGTCGCGCCTCGATCGCTGGTGAGCAGGGTGGCCGCGAGCTGCGCGCCCCGCAGGTCGGCGCCGTCGAGCCGCGCCTGCCACAGGGCGGCCTCGTAGAGCCCCGCGCCGCGCAGATCGGCGCCGCGCAGGTCGGCGGCCTCGAGGCGGGCGCCGTGCAGGTTCGCCCGCTCGAGGCGGGCGCCTCCGAGCCGCGCCCGCGTCAGGTCGGCGCCCGCCATGTCGGCGCCGCGGAGGTCGGCGCCGCCGAGCTCCGCCCGGCCGAGATCCGCGCGGCGCAGGCTCGCCAGCGCGAGGTCGGCGCCGGTCAGGTCGGCGTCCATCCAGCGCGAGCCGTCGGCGCGGGCGCCGCGCGCCTGGGCGCGGGGCAGGCGGGTATGCTCCGAGGCGCGCAGCCCGCGCAGGTCGGCGCCGCGCAGGTCGACCGCCTCGCCGTGCGCCCCCTCGAGGCTCGCTTCCTCGAGCGCCGCGCCGCGGAGCGAGGCGCGGTCGAGCGCCGCGCGCGCGAGGCGGGCGCCGGCGAGCTGCGCGCCATCGAGCCGCGCCCCGGTGAGGTCGGCCTCGAGGAACGAAGCGCCGGCCGCGCCGGCGCCGGTCAGGTCCGCCCCGCGCAGCGCCGCGCCGTCCAGGCGCGCCTTGTCGAGGGTCGCGCCGGTCAGATCGGCGCCGGTGAGGTCGGCCCCGGAGAGGTCCGCGTCGCTCAGCCTGGCCGACGGGAGCCGCGCGCCCGCCATCCTGGCGCGCGCGAGCGTCGCGCCCTCGAGGTCGGCGGCGTCGAAGCGGGCGCCGGTCAGGTCGGCGCCCACGAGCAGGGCGCGCGCGAGCCGCGCCTCGCCGAAGTCGAGCTTCGACAGGTCGAGCCCCGAGAGGTCGGCGCCGGCCATGCTCTCCTGGATCGACAGGCAGAGCTCGACGCGCTCGCGCGTCCACGGCGCCGCGGCCGCCCGGGCCGCCTCGACCCGGGCCCCGTCCGCGCGGTCGAGCGCCTCGAGCTCGTCGAGCTTCGCCGGGTCGTGCCCCTGCGCCTCGAGCGCCTTCTTGACCTGCTCGCGCGTCTTGCGCTGGACCTCCTCGAGCTGCGCCGGATCTCCGGCGAGGGCGTCGAGCCACGCCTCGAGCGCCGCGTCGCCGTCGGGCGTGCCGAGGGCGGCGACGAGCGCCGCCGGGGCGCCGCCCTTCTCGAGCGTCGCGCGGATGTGCGAGAGGAGCTCGGCGTCGTCGACGCCGGCCAGGGGAGGCGCGCCGTCGTTGTCGTTGCCGGGCGGCGCCCCCGCCTCGGGGCGCGCCCCCGCCTCGGGGCGCGCCCCCGCCTCGGGGCGCGCCTCCAGCAGCGCGAGCGCGAGCCGCTCGCGGTAGTGCGCGGCGGCGAGGCGGCCCTCGCCGAGCGGCTCGCTCGCGAGGAGCACGTGCCGCACCTCGGGGTGGTCCTCGGCGGAGACGGGCGCGTGGCCGCGCCACACGAGGCACAGCGACCCCGCCTCCAGGTCGACGTGGACCGTGTCGAGGTTCATCTGCACCTCGCGGAAGCGGTCGGCGCCGCCCGCGAGCTCGTCGAGGAAGCAGCGGATCCGGACGCCGGGGAGCCACGCGCGGTACTCGCGCCGCTCGCGGTGCAGGTTGAGGCAGACGATCTCCTCGTCGCCGCGCAGGTACTCGGCCTGGAGCGCCGGCACGGCCGCGTTGAAGTGGCTCCAGTCGAAATCCTCGGGGAAGAACGGCCAGCGCTGCTTCAGCCAGCGCGCGTCGTAGGTCCCGAGCTGGCTCGCGCGCGTCGCCCACGCGGCGGAGAGCGGCCCGAAGCCCGCGGGCGGCGGCCTCGCCGCCGGCGAGTCGACCGGCGCGCGCGGATCCTCGACGTTCGGCAGCGGCCGCCGCCGCGGGTCGCGCTCGCCCGGGTCGAAGGCGCCGCGGCCGACGGGGTTGGCCGCGAAGCCAGGGCCGCCGAAGGCGCGATCGTAGCCGAGCGGCATCTCGACGAACGGCTGCGGATCGGCGCGCTTGCCGGCAGCCGGATCGGTCCAGTGGCGGTCCCCGGTCACCACCAGCGCGAGCGAGGTCTTGCCGACGGCGAAGCTGACCGGCAGCGACGTGACGGGCCGGCGGCCGGGCGCGTACGCCTTGCCTGACAGCAGGAGATCCGCCTTGGGCTTGAAGGGCGCGAAGTCGGATGCGCGGCGGAGGGCCCGGCGCGGGTCGTCCTCGTCGTACAGGTCGCCGAGCGGCGGCTCCGGGGCGTCCGCCGGGATCGCCGGCTCGCCGGGCGAGAGGCGGTAGGTGCCCTTCGCGATGAGGCACAGGGCCCACTGCGGAGGCCGGAGCTGCCAGGAGATGGCGGCGAACGTCGTGGGGGTGGGGTTGACGATCTTCATGACAGCTCTCGATCGATGCGGGGCCGCGCGGGGCCGCGCGCGTGCTCGCGGCGCGGGCCTCTCCTCTCTAGAAGAACTGAAGCTGCTGCCCCTGGATCAGGGCTCCCACGGCGTCGACCACGACCATGTTGCCGCCGAACTTCAGGTTGGAGGCCCCGTTCGGGCCGCTCAGCTCCAGGACGGAGGCCCCTGATGTGGCCACGACGCTGGTTGTATCGATCTTGAGGCTGCTCGTGCCGCAGGCGAGCTCGATCGTGGCGGGCTCGATCTTGATCGTCGCGCCGGCCGGCCCGCCGCAGCGCAGCAGGATCTGGGTCGGCTCGATGATCAGCTCTGCGTCGTTCAGCGGGCTCGCGTGCGCGAGCTTGTGGACCAGGTACGACCCGACCAGCGCCCCGAGCGTCGCGATGCCCCACGTCATGCCCGTGAGCCCGCCGCCCTTGTCGAGGTCGTCCTTGCCCGCGGCCGCGCCGCCCGCGCCGAACACCGCGCCCGCGGCGCCCGCCGCGACCGCGGCGACCCACGGCTTCGCGGCCTCGACCGCCGGCGTGTCGGTGGCCCGCACGCGCAGGTGCACCTTGGAGCGCGCCTTGATGTCCTGCTCGTCGGCCGTGGTGAGCTTCTTCGTGCTGCCGAACTCGAGCACCGGGCCGTACGCGATGTTGCAGACCATCCCGGCCGTGATCCCGGTGTTGAGCCCGAGGAAGACGTTGCCGTTCACGCCGGCCGCGATGTTGTAGCTCCCGCCGAGGCTCATCCCGAAGTTGATGCCGGTGAAGAAGCTCGAGTTGTCGCCGTACGTGAGGTTGACCGACGAGACGTGGCTGCGCTGGGTCTTGCGCCAGCCCTGCCAGTCGTTGCTGAACGTCATCGAGTAGAAGTCGACGTCGTAGATGCCGAGCGTCCGGTTGGGGATCACGAGCCGGTAGTTCCCGAGGACGACGTCGGTGCGGTTGCCCCCGGTGACCGACTGGTAGTCCCCCTGGGTCACCACCGTGCGGTTGCCGTCCGTGTGATCGTAGACCCCGTCGCTCGCGGCCCAGCCGAAGTGCGCGGCGCTCCCCTTGTCGCTGGCCGCCGAGCTGCTGTCGTAGCCGGTGTCGAGGTTCGACCACGTCCAGCCGCCGTCGCCGAACCCGTCCGCCGGATCGAGCCGCGCGGACTCGGTGAACGTGCCGGCCGCCGCGGTCGCGCGCTCGCCGTACCGCAGGTAGCTGTACTTCCCGTCGCTGTGCGGGACCGCGATGCGGATCCAGTCCTCCGCGGCGCTCGCGGTCGTCGTCATGTCGTCCTGGCCGAGCTGCTGCTCCAGCGGCAGCGCGCCGTCGGCGCCGCCCGGCGAGGCCTCCGGCGCGCCCTCGGCGCCGCCCCGCGAGGCCTGCGGCGGCGCGCCGCCAGCGCCTCGGGCCCGCGGGCGCCCCGAGCCGCCGCCCATCTCGACCATGGCCCCGTTCGGCATCCGGATGCGGCCGCGCCCCTCGTCGGCGCTCGTCACCACGCGGCTCTTCGCGTTCGGCACGACCCCGGTGATCACCGGCCGCTCGGGGTCCCCGCCAACGCCGGTCCACAGCACCTCGGCGCCCTTGCGCAGCGTGAAGTGCATGCCCTCGTCGGCGCCGCCGTAGGGCGTCGCCAGGCGCATCGGCACCGAGGCCTGCGCCTCGGCCGCGCCGCTCAGGTCGAACGGCATCACCACGCGGTAGCGGCCCTCGGCGTCGACCGCCGCGGTGCCCTCCGGGCCGCGCGCGTCGACGTGCGCGACCATCGCGCCCTCGAGGCGCGGCCTCGGCGTCGTGCGCGGCGGGCGATACCGCGTCGAGGCCGGGATCGCCTCGAACTCGCAGGCGTAGCGCGGCCCATCGCCCGCCTCGGCGCGGTGCACGGCGCGCGTCACCAGGTAATCGCGGTTCCAGTCGGCCCGGAAGTGGCCGGAGAGCCCGAGGCGCGCGCCCGCGGCGAGCGGCGCGCCGATCGCGCCGTCGTACACGGCCGCGCGGCAGCGCAGCTCCTCGGCGCGCGCGGCGGCGAGCGCGGCGCCCTGCTCGGGCGTCGCGAACGGCCCGCCCTCGTCGACGAGCAGCCCGAAGCCGCGGCCGTCGACCTCGGCCTCGGCCTGCAGCGGCACCTCCGGCGTGCGCTCGTTGTAGTCGAGCAGCACGACCGCGCGCGGCGACAGCCTGCGCCGGCAGCGCAGCGCGCGCACCTGGGCGGCCTCCCCCTCGCCCATGGAGGCCTCGACCGCTCCCCGGAAGCCGCCCGGATGGTCGCAGAGGACGAGCCGCTCCGCCCCGCCCCGCGGCTCGATGAAGTAGCTGATGCCCGCCTGCTCGAGCTGCCGCGAGACGAAGTCGAGCGCGCTCTCCTGGTACTGCACGGCGTGCTCGCGCGGCGGGTACGCCCCTTCGAGCCGCCGCTCCACCTCGATCGCGAGGCCGCTCTCGGCGACCACCGCCTCCACCAGGTCGGGCACGCTGAGCCGCTGGTAGATCCGCGTCTGCCGCGCGAGGCCGAGCAGCGCGACGCGCGGCGCGAGCGCGACCCGGTAGGCGTACCGGCCGTCGCCGAGCGCGCCGCCTTGCTCCACCTCGACCACGACCCCCGGGATCGCGCGGCCGGCGAGGTCGAGCTCGCCGGCCGCGCCGGCGATGTCGTCGAGCGGCAGCGCGGGATCGGGCGACGCGAGATCGATCTCGAAGCGGTACGGGCGCGACAGCGCCTCCTCGCCCCGGAGCGCCAGCACGGTGAACCCCCCGGCCGGGGCGGCCTCGGAGCGGAAGTGGATCCCGACCGTCGTCGGCTTCGTCATTGCTTCTCCGAGATCTCGAGCATGGCGCCTGAGGCCATGGTGATGCGGCTCTGGTTGGCGTTGCGCGCCGTCACGGACGAGGGCGCGAGCGGGTTGGACATGGCCCCGAGGATCACCGGGCGGTCCGGGTCGCCGTTGGCGAACCCCACGAGGACCTCGGTGCCCGGGCGCAGGGGGAAGTGCATCCCGTGCCCCGCGCCGCTGAAGGGCTGCGCCATCCGGATCGGGCGCGAGGCCTTCTGCTCGCCCGGCTGCGCCGTGTCGAAATGGAGCTGGACCGTGTAGCGCCCCTCGGCGTCGAGCTGCGCGATCCCGTTCGTCGTCCCCCCGCGCCCCGGCTGTATGATCCCGGTCACCACGCCGGAGATGCGCGGCCTCGGCGTCCGGCGCGGCGGCCGGTAGGCGACGTGGGCCGGGATCGCGCGGAAGGCGTTCCTGTAGTAGGGGCTCTGCTCGCCGGCGTCCTTGAACACGGGGAAGCGTGCCTCGTGCTCCACCTCGACGAGGAGCAGCTCCTCCGGGCCCGGGAGGCGCGGGTGTTCGATCAGCTTCACGCGCCGCCCGGCGGACAGCGCCGCGCGGCTGGCCTTGCCCTCGTACACGCGTTGCCGCGAGAGCCGCTCCTCGGCCCGGATCTGCGCGAGCCGCCGGGCCTCCTCGGGCGTCTTGACGTGGCTGCCGTACTCGACGACGCCGCCGCCGTCGCCCGAGGGAAGGCCGGCGTACGCCGCCAGGTCGAGCTGCGGAGCGCGGTAGTTGTAGTCCTGCACGACGTAGTTGGTGGGCACCAGATCGGTCGTCACCTCGAGGGCGGAGACGCCCGCCGCCTCGCCGCGGGCGCGGAAAGGCACCGTCGCCGCGCCCGCGGCGGGGCGGAACCCGGACGGATGGTCGGTGAAGACCAGCCTGTCGCGGCCGTCCTCGTGCTCGAAGAAGAAGCTGATCCCGACGTGCTCGGCCAGGCGGCTGATGAACGCGAGGTCGCTCTCGCCGTACTGCACGACGAACTCGCGTTCCGGGTAGCTCTCGATCAGCCGCAGCTCGACGTCCTCGGCGCCGAGGCCGTGCCGCTCGAGCTTGCTCCGGAGGATGTCCGGAACGCTGCGGTCCAGGAAGATCTCCTGCGTCTCGACGAGGGTGAGCCGGAACGCGCGCGGCACGAGGCGCAGGCGACAAGTGGACCGCTCGGCCAGCGGCTCGAGGCGGTCCCGGATGGGGCCGAGCATGCCCGAGACGCGGCGGATCTCCTCGCCGTCGGACTCGAAGACGAGGCTGACCTCGGCGCCGGGCGCGGCGTCGGCCGGGAGTTCGTGGCCCTCGTCGATCACGACGTCGAGACCGAACGAGAAGGGCTGCGAGATCGCCTCTCGCCCGGAGAGCTCACGGACCTGGACGTGGTCCCACGACCCCCGCTCCGACTCGATGCGAACGTCCAGCGTCTCCGGGGCTTCCTTCATCGCTTGTCCTCCGCTTCACTGCAGGTCGGGCCTGGAGCGCCGATCGCGTGCGAGCGCCTCGCGGGCGGCGGCGCGTGTGTGCCCCGAGGGCGCGGGGTCGACCTCGACATCCGCGATGGGCTCCTGCGCCGCTGTGGTTCATTCCCGTCCATTCCCGGTCCTCGCGCGCCTCGGCGCGTCAGCTCCGCCTCTTGCCGGTGCCGTACAAAAGGGCGTTCACGTCGAGCTTCGCGGGGCGCTTCGGCGGACTGGCGGACGGCCCGGGGGGCGGCGGCTCGGGAGGCGGCGTGGACCAGGTGAAGGCGCGCCCCGCGGCCGGCGGGGCGGGGGACGGCGCGGCCGGCGGGACGGGGGACGGCGCGGCCGGCGGGGCGGGGGACGGCGCGGCCGGCGGGGCGGGGGACGGCGCGGCCGGCGGGGCGGGGGACGGCGCGGCCGGCGGGGCGGGGGACGGCGCGGAGGCGAAGGGGGTCGCCGGCTGGCGCGCGGCGTGGTCGATGACGTCCTTCGGCAGGGACGCGGTCGCCGACCTGCGGAGCGGCACCTCGGGCGGCAGCGGCGCGGGTCGCGCCAGCGGCGAGGCGCCCGCGGGCGCCGGTTGAAACGGCAGCGTCGACGCGGCCGGCAGCTGCGCGACCGCCCTGTCCGCGAGGTCGACCGTCCCGTCGAGCCGCTTGCTGCCCGTCTGGCTCGCCTCGCGGGACATCGCGAGGGTCGACTTCAGGGCGGCATCGTCCGCGTCGTCCGCGCCGGATCCGGGCGCGAGCCCCGTGCCCGCCGCTGCGGCGCTGTGGATCGCGGCGCCCGGGGCGGGCCACGCGATCGGCTCGCCCGGGAGCTCGACGCCGGCCAGGATGCGCATCCGAGAGAGCGCGCCCTCGGCGGGCACAGGAAAGCTGCCGCGCCACGTCACCGTGCAGCGCTGCTCGTCGCCGTCGATGCGCAGCGTGTCGGCGCTGAGCGGGAGCGCCTCGCGCTCGTCCACGCCGAGGTCCGAGAGGCCGTGGACGCGCGCGAAGCCGCGCGCGCCGGGCAGGCGCATGCGTACGCGCGGGGCGCTCGGGTGCAGGCCGTCCATCACGATCCACTCGTCGCCGCGCAGGAAGGGCGTGCGCTGGTCGGGCGGCGCCGCCTGGAAGTACTCCCAGCAGAGATCGTCGGGGATCTCGGCGATCTCGCGCTCGAGCAGGGCGCGCGGGGTCGCGCCGAGGAGCCGCCTGCGGGCCGGCATGGCCTGTGAGATCGGGCCGAAGCCGGCCACGCGCTTCGCGTCGCGCGGATCCAGGATGTTCGGCTCGCCCTCCGCGTAGCCGATACCGAACGGGTTCCCCGGGAAGCCGAACCCGCCGTACGCGTGCTCGAGATCGACAGGGAGCCGCACGAAGCCGCCCCGCTTCCGGACCATCAGCGTCTTGTCCAGCAGCGTCCATCCGCTCGACGAGAAGAGCCCGAGCCGGACAGGCAACGTGTCGACAGGGCGGCCGTGCGGCGCGTGCGCATGGCCGGTCCAGAGCACGTCGGCCTGGAGCAGGCGAGGAGCCAGGTCAGTCGTGAACCGGACGCTCCGCACGTGCATGGCGCCGTGCTGGATCTCCGCCCGGATGATCTCCTGCGGCGCGACGCGCGGCATCGCCGTGTCGTTGGCGAACGCGAAGGTGGCTTTCACGATCGCGGTCACCCGGAGCTCGCCCTTGAACCGCCAGCTCACGGCGGCGGCGGTCGCAGCGCCGATGGGCGTCACGCTGGCACGCGGCGGGCTGCTCGTCGTCATGAATCCATCATCGATGAGAGCCCCTCGCCGACGCCGCTGTCAACCCGTCATGTCGCGCCCGCGCCGAGCCGCGACGAGACCAAGCCGAGCGCCGACCTCAACCTCCAGCTCCTGCGTGGCGGCGTGCCCACCGATCTGGGTCCTGACGTGTGCTCCCGGCTCGTCCGGGAGAAGCATGCGTTCTTGAACCTCTTCGACGCGTGCTTCACGTACGATCCGTCGCTCCTGCAGATGGTCACCCGGACAATCGACAGTTCCCCGCGGCTGTCAACGCCCGACCCGTGACGCTCATGAAGCCCTGCGAGGTCACGGTCCCATCCGGCGAGCCATACGGGCGGTCCTGATCGGGGTACGCGCGCGCATGACGGCGCCGCCCGAGAGATCTGCTTACGACCAAGGTCTCATAGCGCGGGGGCCGCGACGACCCCACACTACAGGCCATGACCCCCGCGACGCGGCTCCAGGAGGAGGACGACGATCTCGCCTCCTCGGCAATCAGGAAGCGCCCACGCCCGCCGAGCTCCGAGGCAGCAATCCGGGCGGTCGATCTCGTCGTGCTCATCGACTCCGGCGATGCGATGAAGGGCCTGGCAGACACGTTCAGCAAGGTGGTCGGCACGGCCATCGGAGTCGCCAGGACGAGGGGCATAGCGGCCCCCCGTGTCACGTACCTGGGCATCGACGGCGTGTTCCCCTACAGCGTCTTCATGGTCACGGTGCGCGGCTATCTCACCATGGTGTGCAAGGTCGATGAAGCGTCGCTCAGCTGCCGCCCCCGGTCGCAGCGGACTGGACGGCAGGAGGAGGCGTCCGCCGATGGGAAGGGGAACGCGGGGAACGCCCTCGTGGACATCCTCACCCACTTCGACTGGCGACCCGGATCCGCCCGCAATGTCTTGTTCCTGGGCCGCCGGCCGCTCGACGGGCTCCGCTGCCATCCGACAGCGGGGGAGCCGGACGTGGACGTGACGAGCCGTATCGTCGAGCTCGCGAGGCGGCGCGGAGCCCGCGTGCACATGGGCCTGGCGGACGCCGGCCCTTCCTGTCCCGACACGGAGGCCCCTGGGGGGTGGCGCGAGCGCATCGAGGCGGAGTACGAGCGCGTGGCCGTCGAGACGGGCGGCCAGCTCTTCGCCGCGCAAGACAGCCTGTTCACCTGCCTGGCGATGATCGAGAGCGCGCTCGACGGCAGCACGCAGGATGCGCGGGTCGATCCGGCGCCCGGAGCGCGACCAGACGAGGCTTGACCCCTCCACGTGGTGCTTGGCCTCACCCGAGGTGAAGGCCATGCACGCGGGCGTGCATGCGGGCATCACTCCGCGCGGCGCGCGCCCTCGTCCCAGACCGGCAGCGCGCAGCGGAGCGTCGCCCCCTCGCCCGGGCTGCGCTCCGCCCACAGCCGGCCTCCGTGCGCCTCGACGATCGAGCGGCTGATCGAGAGGCCCACGCCGAGCCCCCGGGCCTTCGTCGTGAAGAAGGGCTCGAAGATCCGCTCGAGGTCCTCCGGCGGGACGCCCTCGCCCGAGTCCGAAACGGATAGCTCGACGCGGCCTCCGTCGGCCGCGCGCGTCCGCACCACCACGAGGCGGGCGCCCGGGGGGCGGCGGGCGACGGCGTCGAGCGCGTTGCCGAGCAGGTGGAGGATCGCTTGCTGGAGCCGGAGGCCGTCGCCCCGGACGCGCGGCAGGCCCGGCGCGAGCTCCGCCCGCACGGTCGCGCCCGCGTGCAGCGCGGCGCCCGACACGAGCCGGACCACCTCGCGGGCGAGCTCGTTGACGTCCTGCGCGGCCACCCTGACCGCGGCCCTGGGGAGCGCCGCGCGCAGCCGCTGGATGACCTTCCCCGCGCGGCGGTCGTCCGCCACGATGTCCTCGAGCGCGGCGCGCGCCTCGGCGATGTCCGGCGGGATGTGCTCGAGGAGGCGCAGCGCCGCCTGCGCGTTGCTCAGGATGGCGGCCAGCGGCTGGTTCAGCTCGTGCGCGATCGAGGAAGCGAGCTCTCGCATCGCCGACACCTGGTTCAGGTGCGCCAGCTCGAAGGCGTCGAGCGCCTTGAGCTCGGCGGCGCGGTCTCGCTTGAGCCTGCGCGCGAGGCGCCGGCTCTCCGCGCGGAGCGCCGCCGGGCGCCGCCTCACCTGGGGCTCCAGCGCGGCGCGCGCGCGGTGCGGTCCCGCGCCATGGGAGAAGCAGAGGCCAGCGCGCCGTCGATCGCGTCGATCGCGTCGATCGCGTCGATCGCGTCGATCGCGTCGATCGCGTCGATCGCGGCGATCGCGGCGATCGCGTCGATCGCGTCGATCGCGTCGATCGCGTCGATCGCGTCGATCGCGGCGATCGCGTCGATCGCGCCGGTGCCGCCGTGCCGCTCCGCTGTTGACGTGCTCACGACAAGCGCGGGGGCTCGTGAACGAGCAGACGGCCGAGGAGCGCGGCGCGGAGGAGAGGTCGATCAGTGTTCATCGCGGCCAGGTGATGGAGAAGCTCGGCGTCGCGTCGGTCGTGGAGCGCCGCGACTCATGGACCAGCTCCAGGAGCTCTGATCCTGACGCGCGGGCGGCGCGTGCCGCCATGGGACCATGGTCCCATGGCGAGGGGTGGATCGCACCCCGCCCGCCCCGGTCGCCATGGGACCAAGGTCCTATGGCCGGCGACCACGGGCGCCGTAAGGTGGGCGACGGAAGACGGCGGGGAGCGCGTCGTGGCGCAACACAGCCGCCAATGCTGACAACGCGGCTCCCGTACGCTGTAGCAGCGAGCTGGCTCTCTCGAAAGGATCATGTCATGTCACAACCCACTAACACCCAATCCTCGTCTGTCGAAGAGCTCGATCTCGTGTTCTGGGACACGTCGGCGTACAAGTGGATCTCCGGCGACTGGAACAAGTGGCGCTACATCCCCGACGGGCTGGGCGGCGAGATCGGCATCCGATACGGCGTCAGCCCCGGCTTCAAGCCCTCCGCCTGGAACAAGGGGGGCGTGGCCCCTTTCGGCTCGGTCAAGGACCCGACCGGCACTGCCTCGTTCGGGAAGCACGAGCAGGCGGGCATGTCATCGACCGGCGTCAACGCGGTCCGCATGCAGGGGACCATGGAGTTCGACGACGCCCAGAACAACTTCACGATCGATCTCGATTTCTCCCGCTACAAGGGCTCGAAGGTCGGGGGCGAGGACGGCGTCGCGGGGGCGAACACCTTCATCGGCGTGAGCGACATCTACGCGGGCCAGACCCACGGCAAGACGACGATCACCATCACCGGCACGCTCGCCGACGGCAGCGCCGCCAGCCCGGCAGGCTGGAAGCTGGTCAACGGCGGAGTCGCGCCGGCGAGCAAGGCCTCTTTCGATGCTCCCAGCGCGGAGATGAGCCTCGTCAACGGCGTCCTGCAGGGCACCAACAAGTCGGCCCCCGGCGGCAAAGCCAAGCCGACCAATTGCGTGATGGGTCTGATGCGGCTCGACGCGGCCGGCTACAAGACCCTGCACCTGCGTTACGACATCTTCCCGGCGGCGGACAACCGGGGGGCGAAGCGGATCGACAACTCGGCGCTGTACGTCGCTTCCGCGTTCCCGCGCAAGCCCGCCCAGCCGCCCGAGCCCGCCAAGCCGCCGCTGGTCGATCTGGTCGTGGTCATCGACACGAGCGTCTCGATGAGGGACGAGGCGGACGCGCTGAGCCAGACGATCGAAGCGGCCATCGCGGCGGCCAAGACCAAGTGCCCCTCGGACCTGCGCGTCACGTACCTGGGCATCGAAGGGACGTTCAAGAAGACGCGCTTCGACGCCACGGTCAGAGACTACCTGACCCAGACGGCGAAGGTCGACGCCTCGTCGCTCAGGGGGCGCACAAGCGCGGACGCCGCGAAGCTCACGGAGGAGCAGAAGAAGGTGTTCGACCCGAGGGAGGACGGCGCGCGGGCGATCGAGGACGTCGCCACGCACTACGACTGGCGGCCCGGCGCGGCCCGCAGCATCTTCTTCCTTGGCGACGAGGCGCTCGAAGGCGGCGTCTCCGTCACCGGGCAGGATCAGGAAGACATCGAGGCCGCGACCCGCGCCATCGAGGTCGCCAAGAAGGCCGGGACGCGCGTCCATACGTACCTGGGCACGTCGAAGTTCAGCAGCGACGCCAAGAAGCACGACCGGATCTACAAGGAGATCCAGGGGGAGTTCGCTCGTGTGGCGCAGGAGACCGGCGGCAAGTCCTTCACGTCGGCGGACGCGCAGAGCGGCTTCCAGTCCGTCCTGGAAGAGGTGATCTGCGGCAGCAGGCCGAAGCCCTGAGCGGGCCGCAGGTGTCCTGAAAACGCTCGCACCTCCAGGGCAGATCTGAACCCTCCACGCGCACGCGCTCGCGCTGCAAGCTGGTCTCACCGAGGGCACGGCCTCGCCGAGCTCGACGCCGCGCCCGGGGGCTTTCAGCCTCTGCCTGAGCTTGTTTGGAGCCCACGCGGGGTGGTGCCCGGATCGCTCATGCCTGCCTCTTTGGCGTGAACCGGCGATCGCGGGCTGGCCGGGATCAGCCGATCGTGAGCCGCTCGAGCGCGGCGCGCAGTCCCCCCGGGATCGGCGCCGGCCGCCGCGTCGCGCGGTCGACGAAGACGTGGACGAACCAGCCCTCGGCCGCCACCTCCTCTTCGCCCCGCGGGAAGAGCCCGATCTCGTAGCGCACGCTCGAGCGGCCGAGCTTGCCCACCGAGAGCCCCGCGTCGAGGTCGGCCGGGAACGCGACGGCGCGGCGATAACGGCAGTGCGACTCGGCCGCGACGCCGATCACCGGCCCCGCCGCGATGTCGAGCCCGCCCTCGCCGATGAGGAAGCGGTTGATCACCGTGTCGAAATACGCGTAGTAGACGACGTTGTTGACGTGCCCGTAGACGTCGTTGTCCATCCAGCGCGTCGGCACGACGATGAAATGGCGGAAGCGGTCGCGCGTGGGGGGCGCCTCTTCCGCGCGCTCCCCGCTCTTCTGGGCGTCTGTCCCGGTCATGGATTCTACAGTACGCGATGCGGCAGGCGGACGCCCGAATTGCGGAAGACGATGCCCGCCAGCGCGGCGGCCCAGGCGAGGCGCGGCCAGCGCCTCCGTCGCGGCGCGCCGCGTGGACTTCGGCTGCCGCGATGTTGGCCATGCCTGCGTCCCTCCCGAGGAAGGCCCCGGCAGGGCCGTCGTAGATCCCGCCCGCCCCGGTCACCATGGGACCAAGGTCCTATAGACGGTACCCACGGCGCAGTCTAGGTAAGGGGGAGAAGACGGCGGGGAGCGCATCGTGGTGCAACACGGCCACCAAGGCTGAGACCACGGCTCTCGTCTGCTGTAGCAGCGAGCTCGCTCTCGCGAAAGGATCTACTCCATGTCACAGACCAATACCCAATCTGTCGAAGCGCTCGACCTCGTGTTCTGGGACACGTCGGCGTACAAGTGGAACGCCAGCGACTGGAACCAGTGGCGCTATATCCCCGACGGGCTGGGCGGCGAGATCGGCATCCGATTCGGCGTCAGCTCCGGCTTCGGCACCTTCAACTGGGGCGTGGCCCCGCACGGCTCGATCAATGACGGCACCGGCGCTGCCTCGTTCGGGAAAAACGAGCAGGTGAACCTGTCATCGACCAGCGTCAACGCGGTCCGCATGTGTGCGCCCAAGACGTTCGCCCAAGCCCACAACAACTTCACGATCGAGCTCGACTTCTCCCGCTACAAGGGCTCGAAGGTCGGAGGCAAGGACGGCGTCGCGGGGGCGAACACGTTCATCGGCGTGAGCGACATCTACGCGGGACTGACCTACGCCAAGACGACGGTCACCGTCACCGGCACGCTCGCCGACGGCAGCGCCGCCAGCCCGGCAGGCTGGAAGCTGGTCAATGGAGGGGTCGCGCCGAACACCGCCGGGGGCAATCAGCCCAGCGCGCAGCTGAGCCTCGTCAACGGCGTTCTGCAGGGCACGAGCACGCCGGCTCCCGGCGGCCAGGCCAATTCGATCGATACAGTGCTGGGTCTGGTGCGGCTCGACGCGGCCGGCTACAAGACCCTGCACTTGCGTCACGACCTCTACCCGGTGGGGGGCGGCAGGTGGACGACGCGCATCGACAATTCGGGTCTGTACGTCGCTTCCGCCTTCCCTCGCAAGCCTGCCCAGCCGCCCGAGCCCGCCAAGCCGCCCCTGGTCGATCTCGTCGTGGTCATCGACACGAGCGTCTCGATGAAGGACGAGGCGGACGCGCTGAGCCAGACGATCGAGGCGGCCATCGCGGCGGCCAAGACCAAGTGCCCCTCGGACCTGCGCGTCACGTACCTGGGCATCGAAGGGACGTTCAAGAAGACGCGCTTCGACAGCACGGTCAGAGACTACCTGACCCAGACGGCGAAGGTCGACGCCGCGTCGCTCAAGGGGCGCACCAGCCAGGACGGCGCGAGCCTCACGGCGGAGCAGAAGAAGGTGTTCGACCCGAGGGAGGACGGAGCGCGGGCGATCGAGGACATCGCCACGCATTTCGACTGGCGGCCCGGCGCGGCCCGCAGCGTCTTCTTCCTGGGCGACGAGGCGCTCGAGGGCGGCGTCTCCGTCCAAGGGCAGGATCAGGAAGACATCGAGGCCGCGAGCCGCGCCATCGAGGCCGCCAAGAAGGCCGGCACGCGCGTCCATACGTACCTGGGCACGTCGAAGTTCAGCAGCGACGCCCGGAAACACGCGCGGATCGTCAAGGAGATCCAGGGGGAGTACGCTCGTGTGGCCCAGGAGACCGGCGGCAAGTCCTTCACGTCGGCGGACGCGCAGAGCGGCTTCCAGTCCGTCCTGGAAGAGGTGATCTGCGGCAGCAGGCCGAAGCCCTGAGCGGGCCGCAGGTGTCCCTGAAAGCGCTGAAAGGAGAGACAATGACCACGGTGAGCTTCTCGTCCGACTGGTCTCATCAGCAGAGCGGCGAGCTTCGAGCGGGGGAGCCCTTCCGGATCGACTACGACACGGAGCGGTTGCCTCATTGCCGGGCGGAGCGCTACGGGCAGAGGGCGTGGAGCATCCTCGCCCACCTCCGGTTTCATCCGAGCGGGAAGGAGGGAGCGGGCGACGTCTCCTCGGGAGCGTGCGAGGTGGACGTGCCCGCGAACACCAGCCGGATCGAGCTGTGGTTCCACAACACCGATCACACGGGCGGCTCGAGCTGGGATAGCCGCTACGGCCAGAACTACTGGCTGGACGTGAAGGCCTCCGGTTAAGGCGCGGAGCAGGCCGAGGGCGGCACCCGCGTGTCGCTCTCCGGCATGTTTCACCCCGCGCTCGTGCGGCGACTCGACGCCGTGGCTCCGCGGGCCAGCTTGCCTGTCCGCCATGACAAACATGCAGTGAGCATCCAGGAGAATGATCTTATGAGCACGAGCTACACATTCCGCGTCCTCGACACCGACGGCTCCGTCTTCGGCAAGGGGTGCTTCACGTACGATGGCCCGCCGGGCGATGTCGACATCGCGTACCTGCTCGGCGGCGCACAGGGGAGCCGCGGGCCCAAGCTGACCGCCTTCTGGTATCATGACAGCGTCGTCGGGACCCTGAGCCTCAAGAACCTCCTCTCCTTCAACTTCACCCAGGGCGACCAGGCCAGCTCCCGCTTCGCCATCAACGCATGGAACGTCCCGGAGAGCACGCATGGCATCACCGCGGGCACGGCCTCGCCGGGGCAGCTCGGGGCGGCGTCCGCGCACCGCGGGAATGGCGGTGAGCTGAGCTGCCAGGGCAGGAAGCTGGAGTTCCCGAAGCTCGCCGAGGCGACCACGGTCGTCGAGGAGGGCCAGACGGTCATCCCGACGGTCGATCTGGTGGTGGTCATCGACGCCAGCGGCTCGATGAGGGACGAGGCCGACACGCTCAGCAAGGTGGTCGGCAGCGCCATCGAAGCCACCAAGACGAAGTGCCCGTCGAACCTCCGGACCACGTACCTGGGCATCGAAGGCACGTTCGCCAAGACGGTGTTCACGACGACGGTGCGCAATTACCTGACGCAGACGGTCAAGGTCGACGGCTCGCTCCTCAAGGGGCGCACTGCGGCGCAGGCCACCGACGACCAGAGCAAGGAGGACGCGGCACGCACCATCGAGGACATCTCCACCCACTTCGACTGGCGGCCCGGCGCGGTCCGCAACATCTTCTTCCTGGGCGACGAGCCGCTCGAGGGCGGCCTCTCTCTCGCTCTCTCGTCGACGGGTCAGGATCAGGAAGACATCGAGGCCGCGAACCGCGCCATCGAGGTCGCCAAGCAGACCGGGACCCGCGTGCATACGTACATGGGCACGGGAAAGTACAGCAGCGACGCCGCCAAGCACGAGAGGACACGCAAGGCGATCGAAGCGGAGTACGCGCGCGTGGCCGGGGAGACGAGCGGCCAGTTCTTCGCCTCGCAGGACAGCCTGACCGCCTTCGAGGCGATGCTCGAGAAGGTGATCTGCGGCAGCAAGACGGACCCGCGAGTCACCACCACGGAGTTCTGCTGCTGCCAGGAGTACGTGGAGCAGCGCGGAGACAAGGCCGCTCCCCAGTGAGCGATCCACGCATGCAGACGTTCCTCGGGTCTCCGGCCCGCGCCTGAAGATCGCGCTGATCTCGACGTCGCGCCCGGGGCTCTCAGCCTCTGCCTGAGCTTCTTTCGAGCCCACGCGAGCCGAGGCCGTCCGTCGGCTCGCGGCTTCTTAGCGAGCCGACGCGAACGACCGCCCTCAGGCTGCGACGTCCATGGCGCGCAGCACCGAAGGATCGTCGTCCACCAGCAGCTGTCATCCGCGCGGCGACGAGCGCGCTCTGCGCGGCGGTGACCGCACCTCAGGGCTTGGCCACATGAGCCCGACCGAGCTCGGATCGAAGGCCCATGTGACCGCGTTCGCGGCGTGATGAGGCTGTCCGCGGGAGCGGGGGAGACGATGCGGCACCCGCGCGCGATGTGCAAACGTCCCCACGAACTCTATAGACAAACCTGATGCACGCCGCGCTGAACCGGCCCGATTGTCTCCAGAGGCTCTGACATGACCACGGATCCGCGCTATACCAGTCTCGAGATTCTTCACGAAGGGGCAGATACCCTCGTCTTCCGAGCACGTCGCAAAGAGGACGGCCGGCCGGTGGTGCTCAAGGTCCTGCGACGCGACCACACCGATCCCCGCGCTCCCGGGCGGCTGTGCCACGAGTTGGCCATCGCCGGTGCGCTGGCCGCCTCGTCCGTCGTCAGGCCCTATGCGATCGAAGCGCTCAACGGCCAGTCGGCGCTGATCCTCGAGGACTTCGGGGGCCGCTCGCTCGATCATCGCCTCGACGAGCCGATGCCGCTCGAGCGTTTCTTCCCGCTCGCCCTCCGCATCACCGCAGCGGTCGCCGAGCTGCATCGGCATCACGTCATCCACAAGGACATCAAGCCTCAAAACTTGCTCTACAACCCTGATACCGACGAGCTCAAGATCACCGATTTCGGGATCGCCTCCCGAGCACCGCGCGAGGCCCAGAACCTCACCCACCCCGGCCTCATCGAGGGGACGCTCGCCTACATGGCCCCGGAGCAGACGGGCCGGATGAACCGCTGGATCGACGAGCGGACCGACCTGTACTCCCTCGGCGTCACGTTCTACCAGATGCTCACGGGCCGCCTGCCCTTCGAGGCGCACGACCCCCTGGAATGGGTGTATTGCCATATCGCCCAGACGCCGCTCCCGCCCCACGCGCTCGTGCCCTCCGTTCCCCCGCAGCTGTCCGCGCTCGTGCTCAAGCTGCTGGCCAAGGCCCCCGAGGAGCGTTACCAGAGCGCGATCGGCCTGCGGTACGACCTGGAAGCGTGCCTTGCCCGGTGGCGGGAGAGCGGCATCGTCCAAGCCTTCGCGCTCGGGCAACGTGACCTCTCCGACCGCTTTCAGGTCCCGCAGCGGCTCTATGGACGTGAGCGCGAGGTCGACGCGCTGCGCGCCGCTTTCGACCGGGTGGTCGCGCAGGGCCGGCCGGAGCTCGTGCTCGTGTCGGGCTACTCGGGCATCGGCAAATCGTCGCTCGTCGCCGAGCTGCACAGCCCGGTGGTGCGCGAGCGGGGCTATTTCCTCTCCGGCAAATGCGATCAATATAACAGGGACGTCCCGTACCTTCCTTTCCTCCAGGCGTTCCGGGGCGTCTTGCAGGAGATCCTCTCCGCGAGCGAAGACCAGGTCGAGCGCTTCCGGCAGCGTCTGCGGGCGGCCCTTGGCCCGAACGGCCGGCTGCTCGCCGACGTGCTGCCCGAGATCGAGCAGCTGGTGGGCCCGCAGGACCCGATGCCCGAGCTTCCGGCCACCGAGGCCCAGAGCCGGTTGCACGCGGCGGTCCAGCGCTTCGTCGCGGCGATTGCCCAGCAAGAGCACCCCGTGGTGCTCTTCCTCGACGATCTGCAATGGGCCGACGCGGCCAGCTTACAGCTCGTCGAGCAGCTCGTGACGTACACCGAGGCCGCGTACCTGCTCCTGCTCGGCGCCTACCGCGACAACGAGGTCGGCCCCGCGCACCCGCTCCTGCGCGCGGTGGCCGAGGCGAAGAAGCACGGCGCCGTCGTCGACGACATCGCCCTCGCGCCGCTCTCGGCTGCTGATGTCGGAGCGCTCGTGGCCGAGGCGGTGCACGCCAGCGCGGAGGAGGTCGAGCCCCTCGCGCGGCTGGTCTACGAGAAGACCGGCGGCAACCCCTTCTTCGTGCGCCAGTTCTTGATCGCGCTGCATCAAGAGGGGCTCGTCGCCCTCGACGCGGAGGCCGGCGTGTGGCGGTGGGACATCGCCGCGATCCGCGACAAGGGCTTCACCGATAACGTCGTCGAGCTGATGACGGGGAAGCTGAAGCGGCTCTCGGCCCCGGCGCTGGACGCGCTCAAGCTCGCCGCGTGCCTCGGCAGCCGCCTGGACCTCGACCCCCTCGCGGTGGTCGCGAAGCGTCCGGCGGCAGAGCTCCGCGGGGCGCTCGAAGAGGCCGTCCAGGAAGGGCTGATCGTGTGCCAGGGCGGGGCCTATCGGTTCCTCCACGACCGGGTGCAGCAAGCCGCCTACGCGTTGATCCCCGCGGAGCAGCTGGCCGAGGTGCACCTGCAGATCGGCTGGCTGCTCTTGCAGCGGCTGCGCGCGGAGGAGCGCGACGAGACGATCTTCGACGTCGTCGGTCACCTCAACCGCGCCACGCCGCTCGTCCGTTCCCAGGCGGAGCGGGACGAGCTCGCCGCGCTGAACCTCCGCGCCGGCAGAAAGGCCAGGGCTGCGGCGGCGTTCCACGGCGCGGCTGCGCTCTTCGCCGCGGGCCTGGCGCTGCTCGCGCCGGACCGCTGGGAGACACAGTACGAGCTGACGTACCATCTGACCTTCGAGCGCGCGTACGCCGCGTACGTCACCGGCAGCTTCGAGGAAGCTGAGCCGCTCTTCGACGAGCTGATGTCTCGAGCGCGGACCGATCTCGAGAGGGCGGCGGTCGTCGAGCTCGCGGTCGGCTTCCATGTGACGTGCAGGCACAGCGCCCGCGCGCTGGAGCTCGGCCTCCGGTGCCTCCGCGCCTTCGGCGTCGATCTGCCGCTCCATCCCACGGACGCCGAGGTCGAAGAGGAGACCGAGCGCGTGTGGCAGCTGCTGGGGGACCGGGCGATCGAGGACCTGATCCATCTGCCCTCCATGACGCACCCGGAGTTCAAGGTCGCGATGGGCGTCCTGCGAGGCGTGGGCCTCGCCGCTTATTTTGTCGACCCGAACCTGATGTACCTCGTCGCCGTGCGCACGATCGAGCTCAGCCTGCGCCACGGCAACGCCGAGAGCTCCGCCCACGCGTACAGCAGCTTCGCGGTGGAGATCGCCCGGAGGTACTGGAGATACAAGGAGGCTTACCGCTTCGGCGAGCTCGCCTGCGGCCTGGCGGAGGGGAGCGGCCTCCTCATCACCAAATCGTACGTATTCACCATCCTGGGGAGCCACCTCGCCTTCTGGCGGCGGCACTACCGAGAGGCCCCTTTTTATACGCGCATCGGCTTCGATGCCGCGATCGAGTCCGGCGATCTGCATCTGGCATGCAGCAATTGCCAGTTTGCCCCGTTGTTCCCGCTCGCCTGCGGTGAGCCGCTGGAGAACGTCCTTCACGAGGTCGAGGATCGGCTTGGCTTCGTGCGCAAGGCCCGTCACGCTTTCTCTCATGACATCCTCCTCGGCATCCATGGTCTGATCCAGACGCTGCGAGGGAGACCGGTCCGCTTCTCGATGCTGGATGGATCGGTGCTGGATCAGGAGGCCTTCGAGGAGCGGCTGGATCCGAAGGACCTGGAGGGCGCTCACTGCTTCTACTATATCTTGAAAGCACAGGCGCTGTTCTTGCTCGGCTCCCCCGGGGAGGCGGTCGCGGCGACGGCCATCGCGAGCGCCGAGCAAGCCTGGCGGTTCGGGATGGGCCCGCTGATCGTCAACTTCGTGTTCCATCGCACGCTCGCGCTCGCCGCCGTCTGCGATGGGTCGCCGTCGTCGCCGCGGGAGCTCCCCGACGGCCTCCTGGCGGGCGAGAGGCAGCTCGGCGTATGGGCGGAGAACTGCCACGAGAACTTCCTCCACAAACACGCCCTCGTGCGCGCCGAGATCGCCCGGCTCCTGGGGCACGAATCCGAGGCGAGCCGGCTCTACGAGCAGGCCATCTCGTCGGCGCGGGAGCACGGCTTCGTCCAGCACGAGGCCCTTGCATGCGAGCTCGCCGCGGGGTTTTACCGCGCGCGCGGCCTCTCGATCGCCGCCGACGCCCACATGCAAAAGGCCCGCGCCGGCTACTTCCGCTGGGGCGCCCACGCCAAGGTGGAGCAGCTCGACCAGCGTTATCCTTACCTCGTGGAGCGCAGGCCGATCGCCCCCACCGTCACCTTCGCGCTGCGGGCGGAGCAGTTCGACGTCCTGTCGGTGGTCAAGGCCTCGCAGAGCATCTCCGGGGAGCTCAAGCTGTCGCGCCTGCTCGAGACGTTGCTGCGCATCGTGGTCGAGCACGCAGGCGCCGATGATGGGTATGTGCTCCTCGCCCGGGGCGAGCGTCTGTCGACCGCGGCCACGATCGAGGCGAGCGGACGATCGGTGCGATTGCTGGATCTGGGCGAGGACTCGACGGTGACGCTCCCGCGGTCGATCCTCAACTATGTTCGCCGGAGCCGCGAGCGCGTGCTGCTCGACGACGCCACCGCGCCGCACCCGTTCCAGGAGGACGAGTACTTCACGCGGAGGCGGCCGAGGTCTCTGCTATGCCTCCCCGTCGCGCGCCAGAGCCGGCTGCTCGGCATCCTCTACCTGGAGAACCAGCTGGTCAGTGGGGTGTTCACCCCCGGGCGGCTCAACGTGCTCGAGCTGCTCGCCTCCCAGACGGCGATCTCGCTGGAGAACGCCATGTTATACTCCGAACTCGAGGAGGAGAACACCGAGCGGCGCCGCGCGGAGCAGGCGCTCAAGGCCAATCAAGAGATCCTCCAGGCCATCGTCGACAACTCGGCGGCGGCCATCTACCTCAAGGACCGCGAAGGTCGCTTCCTGGTCGCCAATCGGCGCGTGTGCGACCTGTTGCGCCTGCCGTGCCAGCATATCATCGGAAAGACCGACGCGGAGATCCTCCCCGCTCCGATCGCGGAGGCCATTCGTGACCACGACCGGAAGGTGCTCGCGGCGGGGGCGCCCATGGAATGGGAGGAGGAGCTGCCGCTCTCCGATGGGCCGCACACCTTCCTGTCGGTCAAGTTTCCTCTCGGCGAGGGCACCGCGCCGCGCGCGCTCTGCGGCATCTCGACCGACATCACCGAGCGCAAGCATGCGGAGCGGGCCCAGCGCTTCCTGGCCGAGGCGAGCCGCAAGCTGATGGCGCTGGGCTACGACGCCACGCTCGAGAGCGTGGCCGAGCTCGCCGTGCCCGAGCTCTGCGACCAGTGCGTCGTCAGCGTCGCCCCCGAGGACAACGCGGTCTTCGGCATCGCCGCCTCGGGCGTGCCCCTCGAAGAGCTCGACGCGCTGCGTGAGGCGCTGACCTCCACCGCGGCGGCGATGCCGACCGAGCCCGAGATCGGGGACCCCCGCGCCATGCCCCTCATGGGGCAGCTCAGCGTCCACGCCTACCTTCGCGTTCCCATCCGCGCGCGCGATCGATGCCTCGGGGTCATGTTCCTGCTGGCGACGTCGCCGCAGCGTCGTTATGGGCCCGCTGACCTGGCGCTGGCCGAGGAGCTGGGGCGCCGCATGGCGCTCGCGCTCGACAATGCCCGGCTATATACGATAGCCCAGGAGGCGATCGGGCGGCGGGACGAGTTCCTCATGATCGCTTCCCATGAGCTCAAGACCCCGCTCACGTCGTTGCAAATGCAGCTTCAGATGGTCGAGCGGGTCTTGCGCCGCGACCCGGCCGCGAACCTCACCCCGGCGCGGACCGACACCATGCTCCAGGTCGTGAATCGGCAGATCGCGCGGCTCGGGCACCTGATGAACGAGCTGCTGGATGTCTCGAGGCTGCACACCGGACGGATGACGCTCGCATGCGAGCCAGTCGAGCTCTCCTCCCTGATCCGCGAGACCGTCGAGCGGATGGCCCCGCAGCTCGCGGCGGCCGGCTGCCGGACAGAGATCGAGCTCGAGGACGACGAGCCGCTGGTGGGGCACTGGGACAGGTCCCGCCTGGAGCAGGTCGTGCTCAATCTCCTGTCGAACGCGATGAAATACGGCATGCATCAGCCGGTTCACGTGGGTGTGCGCAGGCAGGCGGACTCGGCGTTGATCATCGTCCGAGATCACGGGATCGGGATCGCAGAGGAGGATCAGGCCAGGATCTTCGATCGCTTCGAGCGCGCGGTGTCGGTGCGGAATTTTGGCGGCCTCGGCCTCGGGCTCTATCTGGTGCGCTGGATCGTGGCCTCGCATGGCGGAACGGTCCGGGTGGAGAGCAAGCCGAACGCCGGCGCGACTTTCGTCGTGGAGCTCCCCTTGCGTCCCCCGGCTGTGGACGAACAGGACGAGGCTCCCCGCGCCGGGGCTGACGACGACAGCTTGAGCTCGCGCGCGCTGTCTCTGTAGTCGGCGTCGTCTTCCTTCTCCAGCACCGTGTAGCTGCCGATCGTGCAAGGCCACCCGCGTTCAGCTGGGGACCAAGCCGCTCCTGATCCGACATGCGCGCGAGCTGCACCAGCGGACGCGCCGACGATGCCCGGGCAGCTGAAGGTCTGCCATGGGACCTTGGTCCTACGCGTGGCCTCGCGAGGGGATGACCGTCGGCGACATCCACGACGCCATGGGACCAAGGTCCCATAGGCGGCGCCGCCTCGTCGGGGGTACGTCCCTCGGCTCGAAGGGGCCCGGTTCGTTGTCCGGGGGCGGCGCCGGAAGGTCAGACGCCCTCGAGGCCGATCCAGGGCGCCGAGATCGATCTCACGCGCGGCTTGTTTACCTTTCAAACGCCTCGGAGG
This sequence comes from Sorangium sp. So ce321, assembly GCF_051530195.1. NCBI lineage: Bacteria > Pseudomonadati > Myxococcota > Polyangiales > Polyangiaceae > Sorangium > Sorangium sp. So ce321. The sequence goes on from NZ_CP150329.1 coordinate 6,056,372, forward strand.
ACCTGACATGCAACACCGACACCTCGTTCCACTTCTCTTTGGCCTTCTCCTCGCGGTCCCCGCCTGCGCGGATGACTCGGACACGGGCACCGGCGGCAGCGGCGCCGGCGGCGGCAGCGGCGGCAGCGGCGGCACCGGCGGTGACGGCGGCACCGCCGGTGACGGCGGCACCGCCGGTGACGGCGGCACCGGCGGCTCGGACAGAACGGTCGAGGAGCAGGTGGCCGAGAGGCTCGAGGAGATACGCGACGATCACGACGCCGTTCAATCGTTCGTGCTGGGGATGCCCAAGGGGGGCGATCTCCACAGCCACACCTCGGGCGCCGTCACCCCCGAGAGCATGATCGCGTGGGGCGCCGCCGATGGCGCCTGCATCGACACGACCACGTTCGTGGCCTCGTCGGGGCCCTGCGCGTCCGGCGCCGTGCCCATCGCGGATGCTCTCGAGGATCAGGCCCTGTACGACAGCATCGTTCAGGCGTGGTCCATGGAAGATTTCATGGGCACGCTCCTCGAAGGCCACCAGCACTTCTTCGACTCCTTCGGCAAGTTCGGGGGTGTCCTCATCGAGTCGCGCGGCGACGACATGGTGGCGCAGGTCCGCTCCACGGCCGGGAAGAACAACCAGGTCTACGTCGAGCTCATGCAGGGCTTCGGCTCCGGCACGGTGGGCAGCATCGCGGAGGCCGCGATGCTGGAGGACGACGTCTGGGACGGGCCCTACCTCCTGGAGAAGCGCGCCGAGATCCTCGAGGATCCCGGGTTCGAGGCGGCCATCGACGCCGCGAAGGCGAGCATCGAGAGCGCGCTCTCGGGCTCGGACGTGCTGCTCGACTGCGGCACCCCGACGGCCGACCCGGGGTGCAACGTCGACGTGCGCTTCCTCGTCGCCGCCAACCGGACGCGGACGCGCGCGCACGTCTTCGGTCAATGGGTGTTCGCCTTCGAGCTCGCCCAGGTCGCCCCGCAGATCGTGGGCGTAAACCTCGTCTCGCCCGAGGAGAACGCGAACTCCCTGCGTTACTACAACGACGAGATGATGGCGCTGAGCGTGCTCGATCGCTTCAACGAGGAGGACGCCACCCGGAAGCCGGTGCACGTCGGGCTGCACGCGGGAGAGCTCATCCCCGAGGTGCTCCCGATGACGCCCGAGGGGCAGATGGAGCTCGACTATCACATCCGGAACGCCGTGGAGATCGCGCATGCAGAGCGCATCGGCCACGGGGTCGACGCGCTCGGCGAGATGGCCGGCGGCGGCGCGGACGATCTGCTGTCCGACATGGCCAGGATGGGCGTCATGGTGGAGATCTGCTTGACGTCGAACGACGCCCTGCTCGACGTCGAGGGCCGCGAGCACCCGCTGAAGCAGTACATGGCGAAGAACGTGCCGGTGGCGCTGTCGACGGACGATCAAGGCATCCTGCGCATCGACATCACCCACGAGTACGCCCGCGCCGTCGAGGAGCAGGGGCTGACGTATCCGCAGATCAAGAAGATCGCCAGGACCAGCCTGGAGCACGCCTTCCTCGCCGGCGAGAGCCTCTGGAAGACGCGCGACGACTTCAGCGCGCTCGTGGACGAGTGCGCGTCGGACTCTCCCGGGGAGACGCCCTCTGCCGGGTGCGATGCGTTCCTTCAGGCCAACGACAAGGCGCGCATCCAGTGGAGGCACGAGAGCGCCACGAGCGCGTTCGAGGGGTCCATCGTGAACCCGTAGCGGCACATGCGGCAAGCGCGCCAGGGTCCGCGCCGGGCGGCGCGCTGTTTCGACGACCGCCCACCTCGCCGCGGTGCGGCGCCTCGAGGAGCTCGGCCATCACCTCTATGCGCTCATGGCGTCGGTGTTCGCGGCCATGTGGCACCTGGCACGCTGGCACCTGGCACGCTGGCACCTGGCACGCTGGCACGCTGGCCCCGGCAGGCGAGTGACACACCAGCGTCCACGCGTTTGTGCCTCCTGACGCCGGCCTCGCCCGAGCCGCGCGGCCGATGGGAAGAACGCCGCGCCGCGCGCCGCGCCCACACCCCTGGCACCGTGCTGACGCGGTGGCATGCCGTCTGCAATGGCCGCGGCGACGGTGACGCGCTGGCCTACGGTGCCCGCGCGCTGCCATCGAGGCGTGGCCGGCAGCGGTGGCCGCCTGGCAACGGCGCCGTCCCGGCCTTCGCGCGCGAGCATGCCGCATCGCTCGCTCGCCTTGCCTCGCACCGCCATCTCGACACGTTCATTCGTAGAAGAGAATACCAGCGCCTTGGCGCCGCGAGAGAAGGAAGCCATCCCCATGCACAAGATCAAGCTGCCCGTCGGCACCCTCCTTTTGTCTCTGCTCTCCGCGATCGCCGCGTGCGACGCGCCCTCCGAGAGCGACGTCGACGCAGCTCTGGAGCCCGTCGCGTCATCCGCGCAAGCCCTCTCCCATAACTGGAGCGCATCGTTCCGCGAGCCCTTCAGCTATCAGGATCCCCAGCAGGTCGCGGTCGACGGATCCGGCAACGTCATCATGGCCGGGTATTACGGCGTCTCGGCGGACTTCGGCGGCAGCACGCTCACCACGAGCTCCTTTGCCGCCGGCTTCGTGGCGGCGTTCAGCGGCGCGGGCAGCCACCTCTGGAGCAAGAGCATCGACTCCCTGTCGATCTTCAGTGTCGCCGTGGACAGCTCGGACAACGTGATCATCACGGGGACGATGCACGATGACACCGACTTCGGCGGCGGTACGGTGACGAACAGCAGCAGCCTGGGCTACAGCATGTTCGTCGCGAAATTTGACTCTTCAGGCACCCATCTCTGGAGCAGCAGCTTCGGCAATGGGACCTCTGCGGCCGGCCAGGAGATCGCGGTGGACTCCTCGGACAACGTGCTCGTCATCGGCCAGTATTACGGCGACCTCACGATCGGCAGCGACTCCAACTCGATCTCAGGAGGGCGCGGCGGGGTCCTCGCGAAGTTCAACAGCTCGGGGGTCCCCCTCTTCGCCAGGTTCTTCGAGAGCTCGAACCCCAGCAACGGCGTCTACGGCAACGGCATCGCCGTGGATCCCAGCGACGACAGCATCGCGATCGTGGGCGCGTTCAAGTCCACCGTGGACTTCGGTGGCGGCCCGCTGACCAGCAACACCAGCGGCACTCAATACGATGCGCTGGTCGCGAAGTACGACAGCAGCGGAAATGAGCTCTGGAGCAGCTCCTTTGGAAACGGTAAGTCGTGGGGTCGTCACGTCGCCATCGACTCCTCCGGGGACATCATCGTGAGCGGCGACCTCCATGGATCCATCGATTTCGGCAGCAACACATCCACGCTGTCTAACGTGGGATCACCCATGTCTACCTTCGTCGCCAAATTTGACGACAGCGGGACTGACCTCTGGAGCAAGCACTTTGGCAATGGCCAGACGTGGTATCATGGCCTCGCGCTGAACAGCGCCGACGACGTGCTGCTCACCGGGAGCTTCTGGAACAGCGTCAATTTCGGCGGGGGGACGTTTACCCCTACCGGCGGCGATGACGCCTTCTTTGTTCAGTGGGATACGACGGGAGCGTACGTCGACAGCATGAGCTCCGGCGACTGGGGATGGCAGGGGGGGACCGCCATCGCGGTGGACAGCTCGGACAACGTGGTGCTCCTGGGAGGGTTCCAGGGCTCTGTGGACTTCGGCGGAGGATGGCTGCCGAACCAGGCCGACGACACCGGCAATCTCGATACCTTCCTCGCCCACCTGTCCCCCTGACAGGACCGCGTCTGGCGGATAGCCTGGCTGCCCCGGGAGCCCGAAGGCGATCGCCCCCGGGCAGCCCAGCGGCCAGCGCGCGACGCCCCTCCTGTCACGGCGGGGACCTCCGGCCCGCCCGGCTGTCGACCAGCCTGCTCCACAGCCGGCGGGCCTGCGTTCAGGCGCGGCCCGCCGTGCACGACCGGAGACCCCCGTGCGAGGCTCCCTCCTCGGAGGACGCGGCACGGCGGCAGCGCGGATCAGGACTCCTGCACGACGACGCGATTCATGCGGATCGGGCTCAGGGGCCGATCGTTCCCGTCGGTGCGGGCCTTCTCGATCTTGGTCACGATGTCCATGCCCTCGATCACGCGGCCGAACACGGGGTGCTTCGAGGGGCCGGCCGTGAACCAGTCGAGGTAGGCGTTGTGGACCGTGTTGATGAAGAACTGGCACGAGCCGCTGTTGGGGGCGCCGGTGTTGGCCATGGAGAGCGTGCCGGGCTCGTTCGAGAGCCTGGCGTTGGCCGGGTGCTCGTCCTGGATGCACCCGCCGGGCCCGTCGCCGGTGCCCGCCAGCGGGCTCTTCGGGTCGCGGCTGTTCGGACAGCCGAACTGGAGCATGAAGCCGTCGATGACGCGGTGGAAGTGCAGCCCGTCGTAAAACCCGCTCTTCGCGAGCTTGAGGAAGTTTCCGGCGGTGATGGGCATCTTGTCGAGGTAGAGCTCGATCTTGATGTTGCCCAGGGACGTCTCGAGGAGCGCGGTCGGGTTGGCCATGGGCGAGAGCGTAGGTGAAGGCGCGGTCGGGCGGCAAGAGCCGGCGAGGCGCGCGCGCACCTCCGCCCCGGGCGACGCGCGCCCCTCGGCATGCGACGACCGCGCCGGCGCTCACCGGGTGACCGTCGCCCTATCGCTGTTCGTCGTGCGCGTATCCCTCTCTTCAATCCCTTCGTAGCTCCTGGGCCGCGCCCTCGCCATGGGACCTGGGTCCGACGGGCGCTCCAGCGGCGCGGGCCTGTGGACGCGTGGGAGGCGGCGCTGGCGCGCGCATTGCGGCAGGCATCTGTTCAGCCTTTCTCCGGGCGGCGCTTCGCTGTAGGACCGTGGTCCCATGGCGACCCGTCGCTCGAGAGGCACTCCAGCAGGTCGACCCATCGTCGAGTCCGAGCTCATCGGCCCGGCCGCCAACCAAGGAGGACTACATGGCAAACATCCCTGCGCTCACTGACACCACGTTCGATGAGGCGATCAAGAGCTCCGGCGAGCCGGTGTTGGTGGACTTCGGCGCGACCTGGTGCGGGCCGTGCAGGCAGCTCGCCCCCATCGTCGAGGGCATCGCGAAGGACTATCAAGGCAAGGTCAAGGTGTTCGCGGTCGACATCGACAACGCGCCGAAGATCGCCCAGAAGTTCGGCGTGAGGAGCGTGCCCACCTTGATCCTCTTCAAGGACGGCGCGAAGGCGGACCAGCTCGTCGGCCTGGCGTCGCGCGACAAGATCGTCAAGAAGTTCGGGCTCTGAACGAGCCGCCGAGCCGCCGTGAGCGGCCGCCCTCGGGGCTGCAGCGCCGATCCAGGTCGGCCGGGGCGAGGGCGCCCCGCGAGGTGACCCCGGCGGACGCGTGGCGGGGAGTATCGAGCCGCGTGCCGCTCAAGGGCGTGCGTGGGGCAGCGGTGAACGACCTCGCCTCTGCCCGAGCCGCGCCGCGGTCGACATCCTCACACGACGGGTATACTCCCCCCATGCAACACGCCGCGCTCGCGCGTCGCCTCCGTCACGTTCGCGCGCCCTCCCCGCTCCGCTTCCCGGAAGAGGCCCTCGTGCCGGAGACCAAGCGCCACCTCGAGATCAGGACCCTGCTCTACGTCGTGCTGAAGACCTTCGCGGATCGAGCGGCGATCGGGTCGGACCAGTTCGTCTACTGGTCCGCGTCGGATCCGAGCCGGTGCCTGGCGCCGGACGCCTTCGTCCGGCTCGGCACCCCGGACACGCAGTTCGGTTCCTGGAAGACGTGGGAGCGCGGGGCCCCCGAGCTGGCCGTCGAGATCGTGAGCGAGCACGACGCGGATCCGCGGACCTGGACGGAGAAGCTCAGCAAGTACCACGAGCTCGGTGTGCTGGAGCTGGTCGCGTTCGACCCTGAGGCCGCGCCCGGACAGCGGCTGCGGGTCTGGGATCGCATCGACGACGATCTGGTCGAGCGGGTCGTCGAGGGGGAGCGCAGCCCGTGCACCGTGCTCGATCTGCACTGGGTCGTCGTCCCGGCCGCAGGCCAGCCGGCCGCGCTTCGTCTCGCCCGTACGCCCGACGGGGCGGAGCTCGTCCTCACCCCCGAGGAGGCCGAGCGCCGGCGCGCGGAGGCCGAGCGCCGGCGCGCGGAGGCCGAGCAGGCCGCCCGCACGTCGGCGGAGCGGCGCATCGCCGAGCTCGAGGCCGAGCTGCGCCGACGAGGCGGCTGATCGCGCGGACCGACGCTCCCTCCTTCCCGCGGAGGGTCCACATCAGGGCCCTTGCAGCCGGTCCACGAGGCGCACGAGCTCCGCCACCGACTCGACCCCGAGCTTCTCCATCACCCGGCCGCGGTGCACCTTGATCGTCTTCTCCGCCGCGCCGAGCTCGTCGGCGATCTGCTTGTTCATCAGCCCCTGCGCGACCCGCAGGCACACCTCGCGCTCGCGCGGGGTGAGCGCCTCGAAGCGCGTCCGGAGCGCCTGCTGCTCGCCCAGGGCCGTGCGCCCCCGCGCGTCGCGCTCGATCGCGCGCGCCACCGCCGCGAGCAGGTCGGTGTCGTCGCACGGCTTCGTGAGGAAGTCGATGGCGCCCGCCTTCATCGCCCGCACCGAGCTCGGCACGTCGCCGTGCCCGGTCAGGAACACGATCGGCAGCGGACACCCCCGCCGCGATAGCTGCTCCTGCAGCTCGATCCCGTCCAGGCCCGGCATGCGCAGGTCGATCACCGCGCAGCCCGGCCGCTCCGAGGGGGCGCGCTCCAGGAACGCGCCGGGCGACGCGTACGCCTCCACCGCGTGCCCCGCCGCGCGCAGCAGCCGCTCCAGGGCGCGCAGCACCGAGGGGTCGTCATCCACCACAAACACCGTGGGTGCGGTCTCCGCCATGGCAGCCTGTGCATTCCACGCCCAATTCCGTAAGGACGTCAACAACCGCGGGCAGGCGCGGCGACCTTGACGCGCGCGGCGACGCGCTGGCATCTGCTCCCACCATGGCGCCGGACCGCCCCGCGATCGTCTTGCTCGTCGACGACGATCCCGGCAGCCTCAGGCTGCTCTCGGAGGCCCTCGCGGGCCAGCCCCTCCTCTCGCTCGCGGTGGCGATCGACGGGGAGATGGCGCTCCGGCAGATCCGGCGCGAGGCGCCGGATCTCGTCCTGCTCGACGCCGTGATGCCGGGCATGGACGGCTTCGAGGTGTGCCGCCGCCTGAAGGCGGACCCGGCGACGCGCGAGATCCCGATCCTGTTCATGACCGTGCTCGCCGACACGGCGAGCCGGGTGCGCGGGCTCGAGCTCGGCGCGGTCGACTACGTGAGCAAGCCGTTCGTGCGCGAGGAGCTCGTGGCCCGCGTGCGCACGCAGCTCGCGATCCACGCTGCCGCGAGGGCGCTCTCCGAGAAGAACGAGGAGCTCGCGCGCGCCCAGGCCTCCCTGGAGCTCGAGGTGGCGCGGCGGACGGAGGAGCTGCGCGCGGCGAACGAGCGCCTCGCGCGCGAGCTCGAGCTGACCCGGACCGCGGAGCTCAAGGTGCAGAAGGCCCAGGACGAGCTCGCGCACCTGAACCGGGTGTCGGCGATGAGCGAGCTCGCGGCCTCGCTCGCGCACGAGCTCAGCCAGCCGCTCGCCGCCATCCTGAGCAACGCGCAGGCCGCAGAGCGGCTGCTCGCGCACGCCCCGCCGGACATCGCCGAGGCGCGCGCCGCGCTCGCGGACATCATGGCGGACGATCGCCGCGCCGGGCAGATCATCCAGCGGATGCGCGCGATGCTCCGCAAGGGCGAGCTCAGCGTGGCCGCGCTGGATCTCGACGCGCTCATCCGTGAGGTGGTCCGGCTCATGGCCAGCGCCGCGCTGCTCGCGGGCACGACCGTGCGGATCGAGCTCGCGCCGGGCCTGCCGCGGGTCCGGGGCGACGGCATCCAGCTCCAGCAGGTGCTCCTCAACCTGCTCGTCAACGCGCTCGACGCCGTGGCTCGCCGCCCGCCGGAGGCGCGCCTCGTGGTGGTGCGGACCCGTCGGGCCGACGGAGGCCAGATCGAGCTCTCCGTGGCGGACTCGGGCGAGGGCATCCGCCCGGCGGACCTCGAGCGCGTCTTCGAGCCGTTCTTCACGTCGAAGCCGCAGGGGCTCGGCGTCGGCCTCGCGATCAGCCGCTCCATCGTCGAGGCGCACGGCGGCCGGCTGTGGGCCGAGCATTGCCCCGGCGAGGGGGCGACGTTCCGCTGCGCGCTACCCGTCTGGAACGAGGAGACGCGGCCCTCGAGGTGGTCCTGACGGAGATCTGCGCACCGCAACCGCAGAGGGGTACATCGCCACGGCAACGACCTCCTGCGGTGCGCCCGGACACACCCGGGGCCTCCGCATGGGACCATGGTCCCATTGCCGCCCGTGGGGGCTGCGTGTCACAGATCGGGACCCTGCGACCGCTCCGCCCCCGCCTCCCGACCGAGCTTCTCCTTCCCCGACCGCGATGTACGTCCACGCGCGGCAGCCGCTCGAGGGCACGCAGCGCCAACGGGTCTTCGTCCCGCCAGGAACACCACAGGCCCGGTTACCGCCATGGCAGCACGCTCACTCCACGCCCACGTTGATGAGGAGGTCGGCGGCGGCGACGCGCTGGGTGCACCAGCGAGCCCGCTCGCATCCGGCACGAGGCTGGCGCCGGAGCGCCCTGCGCTCGTCCTGCTCGTGGACGACGATCCCGGCACGCTCGAGCTCGTCTCGCAGGCCCTCGACAGCCAGCCTCTCGACCTCGCGGTGGTCAGCGACGGGGAGACGGCGCTCGAGCGGGTCCGGCTCGACAGGCCTGATCTGGTCCTGCTCGCCGCGGCGATGCCGGGCATGGATGGCTTCGAGGTATGCCGCCGCCTGAAGGCGGATCCGGCGACGCACGAGATCCCGATCCTCCTCGTGACCGGGCTCGCCGACCCGGCGAGCCGGGCGCGCGCGTTCGAGGCCGGCGCGGCCGATCAGGTGACCAGGCCGCTCGTGCGCGAGGAGCTCGCGGCCCGCGTGCGGACGCAGCTCGCCGCGCGCGCGGCGTGGCGGGCGCTCTCGGCGATGAACGAGGAGCTCGCGCGCGCCCACGCCGCGCTGGAGCCCGAGGTGGCGCGGCGGACGGAGGAGCTGCGCGCGGAGATTCGGCGCCTCCAGCGGAAGATGAAGCAAGGCCAGGCCGCCGAGGGCGAGGCGCAGCGAGCCCAGGAGCGGCTCGCGCAGCGGAACCAGATGTCGGCCATGCGCGCGCTCGCGGCCTCGCTCGCGCACGAGCTGAACCAGCCGCTGGCCGCCATCCTGAGCAACGCGCAGGCTGCCGAGCGGCTGCTCGGGCGGATCCCGCCGGACATCGCCGAGGTGCGGGCCGCGCTCGAGGACATCGTGGCGGACGATCGCCGCGCCGGGCAGGTCATCCAGCGGATGCGCGCGATGCTCCGCGAGGGCGAGCTCAGCGCGGCCGCGCTGGATCTGAACGCGCTCGTCCGCGAGGTGGACCGGCTCATCGCCGGCGCCGCGCTCGTCGCGGGCACGACCGTACGGACCGAGCTCGCGCCGGGACTGCCGCGGGTCGAGGGCGACGGCGGCCAGCTCCAGCAGGTCCTCGTCCACCTGCTCGCCAACGCGCTCGACGCCGTCGCCTGCCGTCCGCCCGCGGCGCGCCGCGTGGTGGTGCGGACGCGCCTCGCCGACAGGGGCCGCGTCGAGCTCTCCGTGGCGGACTCGGGTGAGGGCGTCCCCCCGGCGGACCTCGAGCGGATCTTCGAGCCGTTCTTCACGTCGAAGCCGGGGAGGCTCGGCGTCGGCCTCGCGGTCAGCCGCTCCATCGTCGAGGCGCACGGCGGCCGGCTCTGGGTCGAGCACAGCCCCGGCGAGGGGGCGACGTTCCGCTGCGCGCTGCCGGTGCTGGACGAGGAGGCGCGCCCCGCGGGGTGATCCCGGCGTCCCGCGACCGGGGCTCGGGCGGAGCGGCCGGGCCAGCGCGGATGCGTCCGGCCATGAGCGCGCGTTCCGAGGAGCGGCTCCGTGGGCCCGCGACCAGGAGCTCGCCTCCGTCGCTTCGCAAGTCCGCAAGTCCTCAAGTTTCGCGCCGGTGGGAGGCCGTCTTGGATGGACGCGAGGATCCTGCCCTAGCGTTGTAGGAAGACGAAAGCGCCCTTCTTGTTCGAGATGACGATGTCCGGCCGGCCGTCTCCGTTGCCGTCCGCGACCGTGAGCTGGGTGCCTACCCCCGAATCGTCATCGATGAGAACGGGCTGGAAGTCGACGCGTTCCGCCGCTCGCGCCTGCTCGAACCAGTAGAGCCGGGCCGGCGCGTCGAAGTCCGGCATGCCGGCAGGCACATGACCCCAGAAGCGCTCGCCGCTCACGAGGTCCTGGAGCTGGTCACCGTCGATGTCGGCGTGAGCGAGCGCGTGCGGCTCGTGCATGAACACGCTCGACGCGGCATCGGGTGTGGTCCTCGGAACGACGACGTGCTCCACGAACGCGGTGCCGGCCGCGTTCGGAACCTGCTCGAACCAGGAGAGCCCGTAGCCGTGAGCGGCGAGCGTGGTCGCTATGTCCGCGTCCCCGTCGCCGTCCACGTCGACCACCGGCATCTGCGCTCCCCCGGCACCGAACGGCTGCTCGACGCGCGTGAACGGCAAGCCGTCGGGCGACTCTGGGCTCCGCGTGAAGTAGCCGCTCGCCTCGACCAAGTCGCTTGCGCCGTCCCCGTTGACGTCGCCTGCACCGAGGCCGTGCGTGAACGCGCCGTACCCCCGATTCTCGGTGAGCGCCCGGAAGACCCACGGCTCGGTCGGGTCCACGCCGGGCGACGACGTTCCGAGCACGCCCCCCGACATGTGCACGAGCTCGGGCACGCCGTCGCCGGTGATGTCGGCGAACAGCGGCGACTCGTTGTCGATCGACCACGGCAGCGTGTCGTGACGAGCCCAGAGCGCGTCGCCGTCGCGCGGGTTCTGGTACCAGGCCGCGGGCATACCCGGAAAGCCGACGACGAGGACGTCGGTGAACCCGTCGTGGTCGAAGTCGTAGGGGAACTCGAAAAAGCAATCCGAGTAGCCGTGCGGATCGAAGGCTTCCTTCGGCCACACGGGATGGCTCGTGCCATACCCCGGACCCTCGTACCAATCCGGGCCCGCGATGACATCCGTCACCCCGTCGTGATTGAAGTCCGCAAAGCTCGCCCCTTCGCAGGTGAACTCGCGGTGCAGCGTGATCTTCACGAAGCGTGCGTCGAGGGCGGCCTCACGCGGGAGCGGTGGGGGCGCGGTGACGGTGCCCGCGGGCGGCGCGTCGGTGCCCGCGTCGACGGGCGCGCGCGAGGATTCGGCCGCGCAGGCGATGACCAAGGCGAGCGGTGTGCAGCGCAATAGCCCCATTCCCGAAGCCATCTCCGAGCGCTTAGCACGTCGCTACTTTTTCCGGCGACCGCTCGTCATCGACCGGTTTTTCTGACGGGATTTCTGACGCACGGAACTAGCGCCGGGGCGAGAAGACGACGATCGAGGTGGGCGTCACCAGCAGATCGTCCGCGCTCGACGGCTCGACCTTGCTCGGCCGGGGCAGGATCTCCGTGCTCCACCGCGCCGGGGCGAGCCCGCAGAGCGCCTTGATCTCGCCCACGCGCGTCGGACCGCAGGCGGTCACCGCGAAGATCTCCGAGGTGCCGCCGGCGTCGCGGATGTCGACCCAGATCTTCATCATGCCGGACGACAGCATCTCCGCGACCGGGACCTTGCCGGCGACGACCGGGAACCAGATCGCCGGCGAGAGCACGTGGTGCTCGAGGTGCTCGATGCCCGCGACAGGGTTCTCGCGGAAGAACTCGCGAAAGCCGGCGAGCGTCTGGACGAACGGGTGGAGCGGGTGCCACAGCCGGTGCTTCCCCGAGGCCACCGGGCCGATGTGCACGCGGCGGAACCCCGCGGCGTCGACCGCGCGCAAGGCCGCGCAGACCGCTTCCGCGATGACGCCGAGGTCGCGGCTGTCCTCCGGGCCGTCGTCGCCGGCGGCGCGCGGCGGCTCCGGTCGGCGGTCGCGGGCGGCGACGCCGAAGATCGGCGCGTCGCCGAACCGGAAGGCGTACGACGGCGCGCCGTCCAGCGGCCGCCAGCCACCGGGCGCCGTGTCCGCGACGAGCCCGGCCTGTCGCGCCATGTCGAGGAAGTCCTTCGCCTGTGAGCCGAGGAGCGGGCGGTTGTCCGCGGGCGTCCGGCCCACGCTGACGACGACGCACGCGCGGCCGTCCCCGGCGCCGGGCACCGAGAGCGGCGCGTACCGGAGCCGGAGCCTCCGCGCCCCGCCAGGGGGACACGTCGCGCCCTCGGACAGGCTGAACCCCAGCTCGTCCGGCATCCACGCCCCCGGCGCCTTCACGGCGCTCCCCGGCGCCTTCACGGCGCTCCCCGGCGCCTCCATTGCGCCCGAGGGCGCCTCCACGGCCCCCGACGTCGCCGGCGCTCCCCCCGACGTCGCCGGCGCCCTGCGCTCCCAGACGGCATCGGTCAGCCGGCCGATCAGCTCCGGGAGCTCCGAGTAGTCCTTGTAGAACACGGGGGCGATGCCCAGCCGCGTCTGGAGGAAGCGCACGTCGAGGGTCTCCCTGCGGTCGGCGGAGAACAGCGCGAAGTGAGGGTGGGGACCTGGCCCGTAGTGGTGGGCGATCTCTCCGAAGAGGTTGATGAGGTAGTCCTCGAGGAGGCCGGAGCCGAGGAACAGCAGCGATCGCCGGGAGAGGACCTCCGCGAACGCGCGCCGGAAGTGCGGCTGCGCGTTGACGGCGTGCTGGTACTGCTGGTAGCCCGCCACCACCTGGCCCGCGAGCTCGGCGCGGCGCCGCGCGTCGAGGACGAGCTCCTCTTCGAGCACGTCGAGCCGCGCGGCCTGCCCTCCCAGGAAGCCCTGCAGCGCCCACAGGATGGGCCGCGTCGGGGATTCCAGCGAGCGGAGGACCTTGTGGCAGTCCTCGACGCTCCGCCCGAGCACCTCGGGGACGTCGGTCTCGTCCCGCCTGGCTTCCCGGGAGGGCGTGCCTGCCCGGCTCACGCCGGCCATCTCGCCCGCGCGGGACTGCCGCATCCGGCTCACCGCGTACAGGTCGTCGTAGTTCGTGGTGAGGACGAGCGGCCAGTAACAGCGCGCGAGCGCCGCCGTCTGCGCCGGGACGTCGCACGCGCCCGCGGGCTTGCCGCCCTGGCTCAGCGCCTTGCGGTACGCGTCCGCGCGCGCCTCCGCGTCCAGGCAGGCCAGCCCGAGCACCGCCTTGTCGGCGAGCCGGTACAGCTCCGAGGTGTCCAGCCTGGCGTCCGGTCCGGCCTCCCTGAGGTGCGCGGGCACGTCGACCCCCGCCGCGTCGGCGAGCCCCCGGAGCAGGTCCAGCCAGCTCGTGCACGCGGGCCTGCTCATCCCCGAGCCGATGAACGGCGCGAGCACGCCCCGCCGGTACGCGCTCGCGAGGTAGGGCAGGATGTCCTCGAATCCGATCTCCATCAGGTCCTCCTCCGTCACCCCGCCGCCGCGCGCCGGCGCTCCTGACCGGCCCCACCGCGCTCCGCTCGCGCCCTCAGCCGTCCTCGTGGACGACGCGGTAGCTCCCCGGGATCGCCCCGGGCGCCGCCCCGTCGTACAGCGTCACCGAGCGCCGCTCCTCCTTGCGGACCCGGTACTCGAACACGCAGCGGAGCGAGAAGAACACCCGGCCTTCTCCGGCGACGATCCCGATCTGATCGAGGTGCATGGGGAACACGTACTGCCGCTCCTCGAGCTGCACGTGGACGTGCATCCGCAGCGCCGGCATGGCGAACGCGAGGTCGCCGCCGCGCAGGCCGTGCGAGAGCCGGATCCCGTCGCCCGGCTTCGGCTCGCCGCCGGCCTCGATCATCATGCCGGGGTGCCCCATGTTGAAGAGCGTCGGCAGGATGTCCGTGTGCCGCATCGTGAGCTCGGGCGTCCTGCCTGGCGCGAGCCGGCTCGGGCTCGGCATGGCGGCGCTCGTGGCCGCCTTCACGCGGAGCGCGCCCGCGCCCGGGTAGTACCCGAGGCCGACGGGGTCCGGGCTGTCGCCGAACGCCGTGAGGAGCCGGCCCGGGTCTTCCAGGTTCGGCAGCGGCTTGCCGAGCGCGTTCTTCGCGTCGAGGTAGAACCCGCGCCCCGCGGGGTTCGGCGTGAACGGCATGTCGAGGCCGTAGTCCGTGGGGCACGTCCCCCCGAAAGCGCGCTCGTAGCCGAGCTCCATGGACACGAACGGCTCCGGCTCGCTCGGGACCAGGCTCCCGCCGGCGCCCGGCACCCAGGTGCGGTCGCCGAGGACGGCGATCCGCCGCCGGAAGCTCCTGCCCACCTCGAGCTCGACGTCGAGCCGCGGCCTCGCCGCGCCGCCGGGCTGCCGCACCTTCCCGCCGAGGAGCACGTCGATCCCGCCCATGTAGAACGGCTTGTCCCCCGGCATCGGGCCGAGGGGCGTGGGCGCGGGCGCGCTCGAGATCGGCCAGGGCTCGTCGGGCGTCGCGGCGAGCGCGCCGCCCGCGACGCGGTACGTGGGCCGCGCGATCACGCAGCCCAGCATGTGATCGTCGCTGCGCGACGACGCCGTCCTGAGGAGCAGCGCCGGGTGCCTTGTCTCGTTGCGTAGCTTCACGGATCCGGGTCTCTCCGCCGCTCCCCGCGCTCAGCAGTTCAGGCGCACCGTCCCGCCGGTGAGCTCCTCCGTGGCCGTCCCGTTGGTCACGTAGACCCCGCTCGCGGTGATCTCGATCCGCGCGGCCTTCGTGCTGGCGTCCTTCGCGTTGCCGATCTCGAGGACGATCATGTCCTGCGCGCGGATCCGGATGGTCGAGTCGGCGAAGAGGGAGATGTTCGGGCCGCCGATCTGGATCTCCTGCTCCGACTCGACGCGCACCGCGCCGCTGCACGTCACCTCGAGCGCGCCGTCTGTGATCCCGCACTCCAGCGAGCTCGCGGTGAGCGAGCAGTGCCCGTCGACGACCTGCTGCATCGTGCCGCCGACCGACAGCGTGCTGTTGCCCGCGACGCTCCTCGACTCGTCGCTCAGGATCGTGACCTCCTGGCTCCCCGACACGGTGACCGTCCGATCGCCGTACACCTTGACCGACGCGTCCCCGCCCACGCACGCGCTGCGATCGCCGGCCACGATGTCCCGCCGATCGCCGGTCACCGCGACGGTGTGGTCGCCGGCGACCGAGACCCAGCTGTCGGCGCCCACCGTGGTCGTCTGATCGGCCGCCACCGTCCTTGTCTCCGCGCCGCCCACGGTCACGGCCCGCGCGCCCGCGACGGTCACGGTCTCCGCGCCGCCCACGGTCACGGCCCGCGCGCCCATCACCGACAGCGCGTCGTCGCCGCCGACGCTGCGGCTCGCGTCGTTCCGCGCCTCGACGCTGAGGTCGCGCTGGGCGCGCAGGTAGACCTCTTCCCGCCCCGACTGGTCCTCGAAGCGCAGCTCGTTGTATCCGCCGCCCCCGGGGGTGGACTGGGTCCTCAGGGTCGACTTGGTCTTCTCGGCGGGGAGCGCGTAGGGGTAGGGGCTGACGACCGTGTACACGCGGCCGGTCACGATCGGCCGATCCGGGTCGCCGTCCAGGAACTCGACGAGCGCGGCGCTGCCGACGCGCGGGATGTGCATCGCCCCGTAGCCGGCCCCCGACGTCATCTGCGCGACGGGGACCCAGCACGCGTTCTCCGCGTCGTTGCCGTTGCGATCCCAGTGCAGCCTGACCCGCACCCGCCCGTCGCTGTCCGTCTCGATCTCGGCGCCCTGCGTCCCGACGACGGTCGCGGCCTGCGGGCCTGCGATGCGCGGCTTCGGCGTCCTGCACGGGGCGCGGAACGCGACGCCGGCGGGCACGCACTCGAAGGTGCAGAGATAGCCCTCCCTGGCGTCGGGGCGCACGGCGTGGTGGAGCCTCGTGACGAGGTACTCCGCGTTGAAGCTCTCCCGCGGGTGGTCCTCGAGCCGGAACCGGGCGCCGGGGGCGAGCCGCACCGAGTACGCCTGCCCCTGTCCCACGGCGGCGGTCGCCTGGAGCGCGTCGAGGCGGTCCTGCGCCGCGGGGCTCGCTGGATACGCGAACACGGCGAGATCCGTGTGGCGGCCCTTCTCGGCCGCCCTGTCCACGACCGACGCGGGGTTCTCGAACGGCACCTCGCGCGTCGTGACCTTCCCTGGCCGCACCCGCTGCGCGAAGCTCCACGAATCGATGCCTTCGCCCGTGTGGAGCGCCCCCGCCACGGGGCGATACCGCAGCTCCTCCGGCGCGATGGGGGAATGGACCGACGCCGTGTCGGAGATCATCAGCGTCGAGCCGGCCTCCGTGTGCTCGAAGTAGTAGAAGATGCCGTCTTCTTCCATGAGGCGGCTGAGGAAAGCCCAGTCCGACTCGCGGTACTGCACGCAGATATCGCGCGGCTCGTAGCGGCGCTGGAGCACCACCTCGTAGCGCCGGATGCTGCCGAGCTTCAGCACGCGCTCGATGACCTCGGCCGTGGTGACGCCCTGGAAGACGCGGCAGTCGTACCGCTGGTCGAGCAGCCAGACGTCCGGCACCAGCGTGGCGCGGTAGGCCGCCTCGTGCGCCGCGGTGTGGACCTGCTCGAAGCGGCTGACGATGCCGTGGATGTGGCGCGCGGCGCCGCCGCGCTCGAGCGTGAGCGCGGCCCGCTCGGCGACGAGCGCGTCGAGATCGAGGCATGTATCGGCGCAGAGGACGGTGATCTCGAAGCCATAGAGCTCCGACATCGCCTCCGTCCCGGCGAGCTCCTTGACCGCGAGGGGGGTGGGGAGCCCGTCGATCGTGAGCGCTGCGCGGACGATGGTCGCTGCCATGGAGAGCCTCGAGAGCGTCGGGGGTTCCGGCCATGAGAGCCCAGCTCGCCTTGGGCTGTAAACCCCTTGCGATCCGGCCGTGCTGCACCAAGAGCATCCGGAGACGCTCATGCCTGAAGGCGACACCCTCTTCCGGATCGCCGCTGCCCTCGGCCCTGCCCTGGAGGGCGCGCGCGTCCTCGCGCTGGAGCTGCCCCGGAGCGACCGGCGGTGCGATCAGCTCGTCGGCCGCCGGGTCGAGCGCGTCGAGGCGC
This sequence comes from Sorangium sp. So ce321, assembly GCF_051530195.1. NCBI lineage: Bacteria > Pseudomonadati > Myxococcota > Polyangiales > Polyangiaceae > Sorangium > Sorangium sp. So ce321. The sequence continues at coordinate 6,073,410 of NZ_CP150329.1, forward strand.
GCGGCAAGAACCTCCTCATCTACTTCGATGACGGCACCGTCCTCCACACGCACCTGCGCATGAGCGGCGCCTGGCACCTTTACCGGGAGGGCGAGCGCTGGAAGCGCTCGGAGTCGACGGCGACGGCGATCCTCGCGGTCCCGGGCTACGTCGCCGTCTGCTTTCGAGCGCCGATCGTGCGCCTGCTCCGCGCGAGCGCCGTGCGCGGCGACCGGCTCCTCGGCAGCCTCGGCCCGGATCTGCTCGCCGACGGCTTCGACGCCGCGGAGGCGCTCCGCCGCCTCCGGGCCCTCGACGACGTGCCCCTCGGCGTCGCGATCATGGACCAGCGCGTCGTCGCCGGCATCGGCAATGTCTACAAGAGCGAGCTCCTCTTCCGGAAGCGGCTCGACCCCTTCGCCCCGGTGCGGGCGTACTCGGACGAGGAGCTCGCCGCCATGATCGACCTCGGCCGCCGGCTCCTGCAGGCCAACGTCGAGCCGCGGGATCCTGCTGGCGCGTACCGGGGCCCCACCGCGCATTACCTCCACACACGCACGACGCGCACCGGCTTCGACCGGGGCCGGAGGCCGGTCGCCGTGTACGGCCGCGAGGGGCGCGCCTGTTTCGACTGCGGCGCCGCGGTCCAGATGCGCCGGCAGGGGACGATGATGCGGTCGACCTACTTCTGCCCGCGCTGCCAGCCGACGCGCGCCGCCCTGCCGCCGCCCGATCCAGCGCCGCCGGCGCCGTGATCCGGGTCGTTGCGGGCCGGGGCCGCCGGGCGTCCCACCGTCACTCGAGGCGGCGCTGCGTTCCGGGCGGTTGCGACGCGCCGGGCGTGACGGCGCTTACAGACCTCGTATCGAGGGGCACGATCTCCAGATCTTTCATTTCATTCGATCGTACGGTCGACCTCATGCGACCTGCCTTGCTCCTGCTCGTGCTTGCGTCTGCGTGCAGCCACTCCCTGGACGAGCCCACCTCTCCGGGCGCCGAGGGGGCGGCCGGCGCACCGTCCACCGCCTCGCCCTCCGCTCCAGCGGCGGCCCCCTCCGCGGCGCCTGCTGCGGCCGCCGAGGTCGACGCCCGCTTCGTTCCGCTCATCGCCGCGGCCTTTCGCGACTACAAGGCCTGGGGCCGCGTCGACGATGAGCTCCGCTGGGCACCCTGGCTCTGCCGCCTGCCGCTGCCCGGGCGCGCCCGCATGAGCGCCGCCGACGACGGCGGCCACGCCCGCAAGCTCTATTCGGTGTTCGCCAGGCACCGTGACCGCTATCCCCTGGTGGAGGCTGAGGCGCCCGTGTCTCAGCCGGTGGGACAGGTCCTCGTCAAGGAGAGCTATCATCCCGAGCTCGTGGAGGCGGCGCCCGAGCTCCCGTCGGATCAGCCCCTGCCGTCGAGCGATCCTGCCAGGCCGCCGGACCACTTCGATCCCTACGTGCGCGACGGCGACCGAACCTACCGCGCCGCTCGCTTTGCTGGCGCCTACGTGGTGTTGAAGGTCGCGCCGGAGACGCCCGGCACCGACGCGGGCTGGGTCTACGGCACGGTCACGCCCGAGGGCGAGGTGACCTCCGCCGGCCGCGTCGCGTCGTGCATGGGCTGTCACGTGAGCGCCCGCCACGAGCGCGTCTTCGGGATCGCGGCTGCCGCGGGGCCCTGACGGGCTCGAGATTCCCGGGCTCACCTGGCGGTCGAGCGCGGCGTGCTCGCCACTGTACATCGAGGGGCTCCCCGGCAGAATCTGAAGGAGCTTTGAAGAGCTCGTCACAGCAGAGTTGCTGGTCACGAAGAAGCGTAGATACGGACTGGAGATCCCCCGCAGCTCCCCGGGGCTATCCGGACCGCCGCGCCCCCGCCACGCTCGGCCGCAGCAGCGATGGCGGCGGCGGCGTGTCCTCTCTGACGGGCGTCACCTCGTGCTCCTCGGGCGCGGGCGCCATCAGGCGCGCGATCCACGAGAGCCCGTCCACGTTCTCCAGCGTGATCTTCGCGACCATCATGATCGGCACCGACAGCAGCGCCCCCGAGGGCCCCCACAGCCAGCCCCAGAAGAGCATCCCGAGGAGGACGGCGAGCGGCGACAGCCCCAGGGTTCGCCCGAGCACCCGCGGCTCCAGGACGTTGCCCACCAGCAGGTTGACCAGGAGATACCCGACGGCCACGATGGCCGCGGTGCCGGGGCCCTGGCTCGCCAGCGCGGCGAGCACGGCCGGGATCGTCGCGACCGCCGCGCCGATGTTCGGGATGAAGTGCAGGACGAACAGGCTCGACGCCAGCAGCAGCGCCAGGTCCACGCCCAGGAGGGTCAGCATGATGTAGGCGAGCACCGCCACGAGCAGGCTCGTCAGCATCTTCACCACGAGGTACTTCTTCACCTCGCGCACGATGCGGTCGACGTGCTCCAGCCCGCGCCCGGGGTCCGAGATGACCGCCCGGAGCTTCGCGCCGGCGCCCGCGAACTCGCAGAGCGCGAAGAAGACGACGAGGAGCACCACCCCGAGGTTCGACGCCGCGCTGGCGACGGTCACCGCCGCGCCGCCGAGCAGCGGCACCAGCGACGCCGTGTGCAGCGTCTTCGACAGGAACTCCGGGTTCACCGGCAGCCCGCGCTCCGTGAGCGTCGCGGCGATCGCCACGGTCATCTCGGAGGCACGGGCCAGGTAGGCCGGCACCTTCTCCTCCAGCTCCACCCCGGCGATCGTCACCACCGCCCCGACGAAGGCCAGGATCCCCAGGTCGACGACGAGCGCGGCCAGCGCCCCGACGGCCGGCGGGAGCCCCCGGCGGGTGACCCAGCTCGCGATCGGCGACGAGATCGCCGCGAGCGCGATCCCGAAGAGCACCGGCACGAGGAAAGGTTCCGCGTAGCGCAAGCCCACGATGACCACCACGGACGCCGCCGCGATCATCACCATTTGAGCTCGACGAGACATCGTGAAGATCGCCATACCAAACCTCGCTTGCCGGGTTCCCGCGTCACGCCCACTTCCAGGGGGAGCGCGCAAGTCATCCCGGGGATAGCAAGGGATGCGCCAGCTCCGTCCCGCTGGTTCCACCGCGCGCGGCCACCCGCCGGTCCCACCAGGTGGCGAGGGCAGACGCGCGGCCCCCGCGGGATTCATGGGCTCGCCGCGTCCCCACCTCCGTGGCGCGAACACGCCCGCGGCCCTTGATGAGCGCGGACGTGAGGCCAGCCTGCGCGCGGCGGTGCGATCTGCTACGCGCGGGCTCGTCGGTAGGACGGGACTCGTCGAGCGGACTGTGAGGGGACAGACTCAGGAGCACCGCACCTGGCGGGCGGCGCGATGTCGCATGCGGCGCCGCGCCACGCAGGTGGGGGCGCAGCGCCGCGCTCTGTTCAGGGCGTCGCGGCGGGCCGGCGCAGCGCGCCGGCGGGGCGTCGCTACCGCGCAGACGTCATCCTGTCGCTCGGCGCCCCGCCGTTGAGCGGCACCGTGGCGTGCTGGCTGGCGTCGGTCTTCGGGGTCGTCCCGCTGACGTAGGCCTTGACCGCCTCGACAAGGAACCTCAGGCCGGCCGTGCCCTCGTTGTCCCAGTACTCGCCCTCGCGCGGGCTCACGTGGATGAGCGCGATGTGGGGGTCGTCCTTGCCCTTCGGGAAGTAGACCTTCGCCTCCTCGGACCACAGCTCGTCGATCTTCGCCCGGCTCCGCACGATCGAGGCGCGGCCCGAGAGCGAGAGATAGCGGCGCTGCTCCTGGAGGGTCACGTTCACCTCCGGGTTCGACTCGATCTCGTCGATCTTGCCCGAGTCGATGCTCGTCATGAACCAGATGTCTCCGGTCCCGTCGTCCACCTTCACGAGGGCCATCGGACGCGCGCGCAGCGTCCCGTGGCTGGCCTGCGTGACGAGCATCGCGTTGCGGAACTTCTTGAGGATCTCCAGCAGCTTCTCTCGCGATCCGTTTTCCATGTTCTCCTCCTTCGTGTTCCGCCGCCAGTTGCGAGATCTGGACCAGCGCATGTCCACGCGAGGGAAGGGGAGACTCAGGGCCCTTCTCACGACCTTTCTGCGCCGCACCGGGCGCGCATTCGAGGCATTCCGCCACATCGATGCAGCGGTCGCGCCGGCGGATCGCCCTTAGCGACGGGTATGCGCGCGGCGCGACGCCTATCTGGCGCGGGAGAGCGCGAGCGCCGCGACGACGATCACGACGAGCGCGATCGCGCCGGCGATCACCAGCGCCACCTTGCCCCACGCGACCGGCGCGGCGCCCGTGACGCGGCCCGCGTCCTGGCCGTGCACGACGGCGCGGTAGCTCCGCCCCTTGTAGCGGTACGCGAGCACATACGACGGCAGCGCCACCCGCCGCGTCTCCAGCGCGCGCAGGAGCACCGCCACGTGCACGTTGCGGAAGGTGGACCCGGGGATCACGCCCTGCTTCAGCGCGTCCTCCGCCGTCGCGGCGATCCCCTCGCTGAGGACCTTCCGCGCCGCCGAGCGCTGGGCGTCGAACTGCTCCAGCACCGCGTCCGGCGGTCCGAGCTGCTGCTCGGCGCGGTGCGCGGCCGGCACCATCCGGTCGAGCCGGAAGGAGGGCGCGAGCTCCCGGGACTCGTCGAGCGAGAGCCCGCGCGACGCCGACACGAGCAGGCCGCGGAACGGCAGCTGGGCCTGTCCGGCGTGCGGCGCCCAGGCGCTCAGCCGGGCGCCCGCGTTGGAGTCCGCCGTCCAGCTCACCAGGGCGTCCACGTTGACCAGCCAGCCCGCCCACCAGATCGGGCGCAGCCCTTCCACCGTGGCCGCGTGCGCGAGGTCCGACGGCCGGAAGAAGCCGAGCGTCGACATCCACTGCCGCAGCGCCTGGCCGGCCTGCTCGGGCGTCACCCCGAAGGGGAGCAGCCAGTCGGCCTGGTCGACCGGATCCACCGGCTGCTCCAGCCGCGTGACCGCCCCGCAGAAGCGACACTTCGGCGCCTGCGCCTCGGCCGAGTACGAGACCGCGGCGCCGCACTCGGTGCACCGCAGCACCTGCACCCGCTGCGGCGCCGGGGCGCGGTCGACAGGCGCGGCGAGGCCGCAGACGGCGCACCGCAGGTCGCCCGGCTCGAGCGGGCCCTGGCAGCGGGCGCAGCAGCGCGCCACGGCCGTGGACGTCCCCATGCCGAGGCTCATCGCGCCCCTCCGGTCGGCGCAGGCCTGCTCCCGCCGGGGCGGACGGGCGCGGCAGCGGAGACTGACGGCCGCGCGACGCCGCGCCGTTCGTCGTGACCGCTGTCGCGCGCCGCGGTCACGACGAACGGCGCCGCGATGAGGAGGAGCACGAGCAGCACGGCGAGGGCGATCTTGACCCAGGAGAGGGGGGCCTTGCCGTGGATCGCCCCGGTCTGGCCGTTGATGAGGACCCGGATCGGCGGCTTGCGCGGGTCGTGCCGGATCGCGAGCACCCAGAGGGGCACGTAGAGCAGCTCGAGCGTCTCGCGGTCGAGGCGCGTCTCGTGGGTGAGGCCGTGGTGGCTGTCGCCGGGCATGAAGCCCGCGAGGTCGCGGCCGATCTTCTCCAGCGCCTCCCGCCGCGCGAGGGTGTAGCACTCGTCCAGGGTCATGGTCGGCTCCTCGGCGATCCAGCCGCTGAGCACCGCGGGCGTGTAGCGCCGCATCGTGCGGAGGTCGAACGGCTCCACGGCCTCGAGCTCGGCGTTCGGGACGGCGCGGGACGCCACGACGAGCACATCCATGACGTAGGTGGCGTGCTGGCCCTCGAGGTGCCGGTGCTCCGTCCTGGTGACGGTGCGCGTGCGGGTGACGGAGTTCCCCTTCTCGTCGGTCGTCGTGTAGGTCTCGGTCTCCTGGTAGTCCTCGCCGATCTGGGCGGCGTAGCCCGTCTGCGCCATCGCCGAGTAGAGGTAAGCGGGCGTGTAGACGCCGCGGATCGCGTCGATGGTCCCCTTCTTGACGCTGGACTGCACGAAGAGGCTCCGCTTCCCGAGCCACGCCTTGACCGCGCCCTGCGCGCTCTCCCTGGTCGTGGTGAAGCCGAGGACGAAGTGCGGGTCCGGGCGGTCGTTCGAGGGCGGCCGCTCCACCACCGACGGCGAGGCGCAATAGGGGCACACAGCGGTCCGCTGGTCCGCTTCGACGCGCAGCGAGGCGCCGCAGGTCTCACACTCGAGTTGCACCGGCGCCCGAGGGAACCGCACCGGGGGGCGCGGCGTCAACAGGGAACGGGGCGGCGGCGTCAGCGACCGCGGCGGCGCGGCGTCAGCAGGGGACGGGCGGCGGGCGGCTGCCGAGGTCGGTGGGAGATGCGGAGTCGTCGCCGGCGTGCTGCGGTGTCGGCCGGAGCAGCGGGGAGAGGGAGCGCTGCGCCCACTGCCTGATCGGGGCGTCCGGCCAGGGCTGCCACCGGGGGCTCGCCTGCCGCGCGACCGGCACGGCCGCCGCGCGCGGCGCGCGCGCCCCGGGGCGAAGGCGCGGCGAGGGGCACGGCTCGTCGAGGAAGCGCAGCAGATCGGGGGCGAGGTCGGCCACCGCTTCCCGGTGCGGGTAGTGCCCTGCCTTGGCGTAGCGCCGCACGGTCACGCCCTCGAGGTAGAGGTCGACGTCCGCCGCGTGGCGCGCCGGGATCACGGGGTCGCGGTCGCCCCAGTAGACGGCGAGCGGCGGGATCTCCGGGAGCCGGTGCGCGATGTCCAGGAGGTGCTCGCGCTGCCCGCGCAGGTCGACGGCGTGGCGGAGCGTGCGCGACAGGGCGCGCGCCGTGCCGGGCCGGGCGTTCACCCGCGCGAGGTGCTTGCGCTCTTCCGCGTTGAAGTTGCCGCCGAGCACCAGCATCCCCGCGTGGGTGCCGACGCCCATCAGCACCGGCGCGGCCAGCTCCAGCAGCCCGCTCACCGCGGCGAAGCGCAGCGGCAGCGCCACCTCGCTCCCGAAGCCGCCGGCGGCGACCATCCCGAGGCGGTGCACCCGCCCCGGCCTCTCGATCGCCACGCACATCGCAATGCTGCCGCCGAACGAGTGCCCGACCAGATCGAAATCGCTGAACCCGAGGGAGCGGATCCATTCCGCGGCCACGTTCGCGTACCATGCGACCGTGTAGGGCGCGTCGGGCCGCGCCGAGTGGCCGTGCCCGGGCAGGTCGAGCGCGACGACCCGGCGCCCTCCGGCCGCGAGCGCGGGCGCGAGCCGGTTCCAGGTCCTACAGCTATCGGACAGGCCGTGAACCAGGACCACGGGGCGCCTGTCCGCGCCGCCATTCCGGGGAGGGCACCACTCCTGCCAGTGGACCTCGCCAGCGGAAAAGACGCGAACATGACTGCGACACGTGACCGACATGTTCTTCATGCAGAGTTTGCACGAAGATCCGCATCTGTCCAGATTGCACACCCATCACGTCTGCACTGCAGGCGGCTACATCTCGTGCCGCGAAGCGTGTTTCGCATTCGGTGTAGGTCAGCGGACGCCAGCGTGCGCCACGCTGGGATGCGCGCCGAACAACGCTGTCATGGGATTTGTGCGGGTACGGCGCGATTGCGGTGAGGCTGTGTGGCCGCGCGCGATGGCGCGGTCGGCCCACTGGCGCGAACGCAGGCGACTGTGCCTCTCTTCATCTTCTTTCTCCCGGAGCTGCTCTCCTGGCTTTCCTGGCGGTTTCTCCTCTCTCTCTCTCCGCACCTGTCACGCGCCAGCCGGCCAGTGCAGCGGAGCGGCCTCCCCCGGCGAGGCCCCGCTCATTCCAGCAGGAAGTAGTGCGCGTCGCGCTTGATATCGAGGTGGAAGTGGTCCGCGTGCGCCTCGTTCGCATTGGGCGTGAGGACGACGTTGAAAAGCCCGCTCGCGTGGACGGCGCAGATGATCTCTCGCAGCTCGATGGCCTGAGGGGTGGGCTCCTTCGGCTCCGACCCGGGGCCGCACGGCGGCGCGCCGATGGCGCCGTGCCAGTCGGCCTTCACCTCGAGCCGCGTGCCGTCGGCCTTCACCAGGGCGGCCACGTCGATGGCGAGCCCGAGGGCGTGCTGGCTGGGCCGCGCGGGCGCCGGCGCCGGCTTCTTCGGGGGGCGCCCGCCCGGCTTCGCCGCCTTGCCAGCGCCCTTCGGGGCCTTCTTGGTCGCCTGCGGCTTCGCTTGCGCCTTCTTCTTCTTCTTCGGCGCGACGGCGCCGGCGGGCGCGGGCCGGTGCATGCTGACGTGCACCACCTCGGCGATCCCGCGCGTCGCCAGGAAGGCGGCGAGGTCGTCGAGCGCGAGGACCAGCCGGCAGTCGGCGATGTCGAACGGGGACGTCGACCTGGGCTTCGCCACGCCGTCGCCGCGGAAGGTCACCCCGTGCAGCGCGCCCGTGAGCCGGACCGGCAGGTCGACCAGCGGGGCGCCGCGCGCCGCCGGGGCGTGGGGGATCCCGCGGCGCTTCATCTCCCTGTCGCAAGCCTCGCTCGAGAGCCCTCCGTAGGTGGCCGCGCGCGACGCGGCGGACCACACGGGCTTCTCGAACGGCGCGGCCCCCGCGTCGCCGCCGCCGTCCAGCAGGCCGGCGTCGGCCACCAAGCTGGCCCCGCCGTCCGCCAGGAGCTCCCCGCCGTCCGCGAGCGCCGCCGCCGCGCTGGCCGGCGCGACCGGGCCCGCCGCCGGGGGCTCGACCCGCTCCGCCCCGCTGCGGCGCAGCGACGCGATCCCGAGCGGCGTGAGGAGCGCCGCGCCGCCGATCAAGGCCGCGCCGAGGGCCAGCGCACGGCGGGGAGGGAGCGCGCTCATCCTCGGCGGAGCTTACCTCGCGCCGGACCGAGGGAGCACGCCTTGCCGTTGAGCGCGGAATTTGGTCGACTCCCGCGATGATTCGCCCCCGCGCCGCGCTCCCTGGCCGCGTCCTTCGCCGCGGAACCGCGCTGATCTCGCTGGTCGCGGCCTGCCAGGCGCCTGCGCCCGGAACGCCGGCCGGCGCTTCAGGGAGGGCGCCCGCGCCGCCGGCGCCGCCGCCGTCGCTCGTCACCGAGGCGGAGCGGACCGGCTTCCAGCGCACCGGCCGCTACGCCGAGGTCGAGCAGCTGTGCCACGGCTTCGAGCAGGCCTACCCGGGCCGCGCCCGCTGTGTCCGCTTCGGCACCACGCCCGAGGGCAGGCCCATGCTCGCGATCGCCGCCTCCGCCGACGGCCTGCTCGACCCGGCCGCGACCCGGGCGAAGCGGCGCCCGGTGATCCTGTTCCAGGGCGGCATCCACGCTGGCGAGATCGACGGCAAGGACGGCGGCTTCTGGGCGCTCCGCGAGCTGCTCGACGGCGTCATGGCGCCGGGCGCGCTCTCCGCGGCCACGGCGATCTTCGTGCCGGTGTTCAACGTCGACGGCCACGAGCGGTTCCGCCGGAACCAGCGGCCCAACCAGCGCGGGCCCGAGGAGATGGGCTTCCGCACCACCGCGCAGAACCTCAACCTGAACCGCGATTACATGAAGGCCGAGGCGCCCGAGATGCAGGCGATGCTGGCGCTCCTCGACGCCTGGGACCCGGTGGTCCAGGTCGACCTGCACACGACCGACGGCGCGAAGTTCCAGCACGACGTCGCTGTCATCGTCGAGCCATCGACGCCGCACCCCGGCGGCCTCGACGCCGAGGCGCGCGGCCTCTCCGAGGCGCTCCAGGCGCGCCTCTCGGCGCTCGGCCACCTCCCGCTCCCGTTCTACCCGTCGTTCCGCGAGGACGACGACCCCGCGTCCGGGATCTCCGCCACGCCCGGGTCGCCACGCTACTCGCAGTCCTACGGCGCCGCCCGCAACCGCATCGGCGTGCTCGTCGAGACGCACAGCTGGGCCACCCACCCCGCGCGGGTCCGCGCGGTCCACGACCTCCTCGCGGCGCTGTTCGAGCGCGTCGCCGTCGGCGCGGGCGCCCTCCGCGCCGCCGCCGACCGCGCGGACGCCGCCGGCGCGCGCCTCGCCGGCGCCCCCTTCGCCCTCACGCACCGCGCGTCGCCGGCCTCGCGCGTCTTCCCGTTCCGCGGGTTCGCGTACGAGAAGCGCCCTTCGGAGATCTCCGGCGGCACGTGGACGCGTTACGACGAGGCTCGCCCGGAGGTCTGGCGCGTGCCCCTGTTCGACCAGATCGAGCCGGGCCTGACCGTCACCGCGCCCGCCGCCGGCTATGTCGTCCCGGCGGCGCACGCGGCCTGGGTGGCCGACAAACTGCGCCTGCACGGGGTGCGCTACCAGCTCCTGCCCGGGGCGCGCCCCGGCTTCGCCGTCGAGGCGTTCCGGGCCGACGCCGTGTCGTTCGAGCCGTCCTTCGAGGGCCGGACGCCCGCGAAGCTCCAGGGCGCCTTCCGGCCGGAGCGGCTCGACCTGCCGAGCGGCTCGCTCTTCGTCCCGATCGCGCAGCCGCGGGCGCCGCTCGTCCTGCACCTCCTCGAGCCGCTCGCGCCCGACTCCCTCGTGGCCTGGGGCTTCTTCAACGCCGCCTTCGAGCGCAAGGAGTACATGGAGGCCTACGTCGCCGAGGAGGAGGCCCGCACGATGCTCGCCGCCGATCCGGCGCTGCGCGCCGAGTTCGAGGCGCGCCTGCGCGACCCTGCGTTCGCGAAGGACTCGAGGGCTCGGCTCGACTTCTTCTACAGGCGCCACCCGTCCTGGGACGAGCGTGTGAATCTGGTGCCGGTGTTCCGGGTCGCCGCCTCGCCGCTCCCGTGATCGCGGTCCACCGCGTCAGGCAGCGTGCGCGCCTCGAGAGCGGTGCACGCGCCGGGGGCGCCGTGGCCCGAGGAGCCGTGTCTTCCCCTTTCGTCGCGCTCCGGGTTCTGGTCGAAAGTCCGTGAGTCCCGCGGGCGCCGCTTCGCTCCGCGGTTCCCGGCCCTCGGCGGGCGCCGATACCGGACCAGGGTGAGAGTGCGCCGCGCAGGTTGCGCGGCGCGCGCCGCCATCGCATCCTCATCAGGACATGTCGGCTGACCTGCGATAGCGCGATACGCGCGCTGGCGCCGACGCACGACGACGACGCGATGTCGTCAGTCTATGAAAGGGGGCGAGTATGTTGCTGCGATGGGCGTTCGTCTTTTCTTCGGTATTCTTCTTCGCCTTCCCCGCGCTGGCGCAGAACGCGCGGATCGAGTCGTTCACGTATGCCGGCAGCGGATGTCCCGTCGGCTCCGCTGCGGGGGTGATTTCCCCTGATCAGAAGGCGTTGACGGTCATCTTCGATCAGTTCGAGGCTCAGGCCGGCCCGGGCGCCGCCCGCGGCGCGAACCGCTCTTTCTGCCAGCTGGCGGTGGATCTGCGGTTCGATCCGGGGTGGCAGGTGGCCATCTTCGACGCCACCTACCGGGGGTTCGCCGACCTGGAGCCGAGCGTCCAGGGGCTCCACGAGACATCGTATTATTTCTCGGGATCGCCGCTCACCTCCGGTCCGGTGACCTGGAGCATGATCGGGCCTTTCACGAACAACTTCTCGCGCACGGACAGCTTCGCGACAACGGTCTGGTCGGAGTGCGGCACCGTGCGGCCGCTCAACATCAAGACGAACCTGTACGTGACCAACCGCCTGGCGCCGGCGCGCTCCGGGGTGTTGACGAACGACACCACCGACGTCCAGGTCCGGATCGAGTATGGCCTCACGTACCGCCGCTGCCCTGGCCCTTGAGGATCGTCACGGCGCCTCGTGACCGCGGCGCCGCGTGGCGCCGCGCGTTGTCGGGGCGCCGATGCGCTGGTGCTCCCGGCGGCCGGCCTGGTACGCTGACACGATGACGTCCACCCTGCTGATCATTGTGCTGAGCGTCCTCGTGCCGCTCGGGATCACCGCGGCGATCCTCTGGGGGGTCTGGAAGAAGGTCCTCGGCCCGCTCAGGGCACAGCAGCAGGAGCAGCAGCAGCTCCTCCGGATCGGCGTCTCCTGCGCGGCCCGCGTGCTGCAGTACCAGGAGACGGGCATGAAGGTGTCCATGGGCGCTCAGGACTCTTACAGCCTCAAGCTGCTCCTCGAGGTGATGCCGCCGGGCATGCCGCCCTATCAGGTGGAGACGGTCGCGCTCGTGTCGGTGCTGGCGGCCCCTCGTATCCAGCCGGGGTGCATCGTCACGGTGCGCTACGATCCGGCCAATCCCCGCCGTGTCGCCATGGAGACGGCCTATCCGCCCGGGCAGGGTCCCGCCGCCGCAGCGCCGCTCGGCGGCTATCCGCCGCCGGCGGCGTACGGCGCGCCGCCAGGGGCCCAGCCTGGCGTCTACGGCGGTGCGTTCCCGGGGGCCCAGCCTGGCGCCTACGGCGCGCCCCCCGGGCTCCAGCCCGGTGCCCCCCATGGCCAGGGCGTCCCCGCTGGCGCCTACGGCGCGCCGCCCGGCGCTCCAGGCGCCGCCTACGGCGCGCCCCCTGGAGCCTACGGCGCTCCAGGCGCCGCCTCCGGCGCGCCCCCTGGAGCCCCCGGCGCCGCCTACGGCGCGCCTCCTGGAGCCCCCGGCGCCGCTTACGGCGCGCCCCCTGGAGCCCCCGGCGCCGCCTACGGCGCGCCTCCTGGAGCCTACGGCGCGCCCCCTGGAGCCCCCGGCGCCGCTTACGGCGCGCCTCCTGGAGCCTACGGCGCGCCCCCTGGAGCCCCCGGCGCCGCCTACGGCGCGCCCCCTGGAGCCTACGGCGCGCCTCCTGGAGCCCCCGGCGCCGCTTACGGCGCCTACGGCGCGCCTCCTGGCGCCGCGTATGGCGCGCCCGCCGGTGCTTACGGCGCCGCTCCCGGGCATGGCGCGCCGCCTGGCGCTCCTGGCGCCCACGGCCCGGGTCCTGCCGGTGTGGCCGGCGGGACGCCTGGTCCATTCGGGCCCGGCGGCAGCGGCCCGCAGGGCGCCTGAACGGCGCCCGTCTCCGGGCTCAGGCAACGCGCGCGCGGCGGTGCCGCGCTGCCGCGCTCACGCCACCACGCAGCCCGCCGACCAGCCCTGCATCGGCAGGATGGCCTTGAGCTCACCGCCCTCACCGAAGATCAGGAGCCGCGCGAGGATCGCCTCCTTGCCCGCGCCGCAGAGCGGCAGGAGCGCGAGCCGGAGCGCGGGACCATTGCCCCCGACGAACTTGAGGGCGAGCAGCTGCTTCTCATCGCACTCCTCGAGGATCTCCACGTCCGCCTCCAGGCGGACCGGCGCCACCTTCGTGCACACCTTGGCCTCGCCGAAGCTGTCGACCGTGCAGCGGTTGGGATCGAGCGAGAGCTGGACGCGGCATGTCCCCTCTCCGCCGATCGTCTCGATCTGGATCTGGTGAATCGAGATCCCTCTCTGGAGCGGAATGGGCTCCACGAGATAGCCTGTTTCCAGCCGCAGATTCTTGATTTTCATCGCCCCCCCGGGCCGCTCGGCCACGCGCGCCGCGACGCCGCCCGTCGCGCCGCCGCCGCCGCGCGCCTCCTTTCATGGGAAGCACCGGTTGTGCCGGCGCGCTCGAGCGCGGGGCTCGCGCGCGCCGCCGCGTCGTGCCCGGCGAGCGCCCCGCAGGCGCCGCGACCCCGCGCGCTCGCCGGCGCTCAGACGAGCCCGAACCTGTACATATCCAGGAGCCTGGCGAGGAGCGCCGCGTGCGCCGGATCCGCGAGGGAGCCGAGCTCGGTGACCTCCAGCTCCGCGCTGGCGCGCTCGAAGAGCGCGGCGCAAAGGCGGCTCGGGTCGTGCCGCGCGGCGTAGACGATCCCGTCAGGCCTCCTCGGGTGCTCATGGAGCGCGAGCGACCAGAGGTGAGCGGCCGCGTACGACTCCCCCGAGGTGAGGCGGGCATCGGCGCCGAGCCGCGCGAGCCCCTCTCCCGCGAGGTTCACGAGCCGGAGCGGCCGCCTCGGCGCGATGCGCGCGAGCCCGCGCGCGGCGAGCTCCCCCTGCTCCACGAAGCGCACGCCCGTCGCGTGGCCGAACACCTCGATGAAGGCGCAGCGCTCGTCCTTGCCGGCGTACAGCACCCCGAACTCTCCCGCGGGCGCGTCGAAGCGGTTGTCGCCCGAGCGCCCGAAGAAGAGCGGGTCGTGCGGGAGCCGATGAATCCGGAACCAGCACCGCCGGAAGACGGTGACCGGAAGCGGCCTCGCCGCGAGATCGAGCGGCGGCTCCGGGTGAGGCCCGAGCGTTGTCTTCATATCGATTCTGCCCCGCACGAACGGACGACAGGATGGCTTGTGCGCGCGGCGTCCGGCTCACGCCCTGAGCCTTCGTTGCCGTCGCGCGGTGGACGGAGCGCGCTCGCCGGAAACCCTGGCGAGCGCGGCGGCCTCGTCATCGCCGGGCGCTCTCAGGCCGCGCCGTGCTCGCCGAAGGTGCGCGCGGCGCGCCGCACGGGGTCGAGGTCGCCGCGGCGAACCCGGTCGAGCGGCCGCTCGCCATCGAGGCGGTGGTTGCCGGAAAGGAAGAACCGGATCTTCGCCAGCGGCGGATGCTCCTCGAGGAGCGCCAGGATCTCTTCCAGCCCGGGCAGCACGCCGTCGTCCGCGAACTGCCATGCAGGGTAGAGGTGGCCGCGACGGCCGACGTCCACGACGAGGAGCCTCCCGGCCGCGCGCCGCGTCTCGACGGCCTGGGTCGAGAGGTGGAGCACCTCGCCGACTTCGTCCGCGGTGAGCGTCCCTCCCTCGGCCGCGAGGAGCGCGTCGCGCGCCTGAAGGCCGCGGAGGCGGGCCGGCGTGAGCGGATCCGCCGCGGAGAAGAGGCCGACGGCGCTCGGCTGCGTGAGCGCCGTCACCAGGGCGTCCGCATTGCTGGGCGAGGCGACGACCGCGCCAAGCTCGCTCTGATCGAGCCGCTCGGCGACCTGCGTGAGCGCGTCGATGCCTCGCGCCAGGAACGCGACCCGCAGCGGCTCACCGTCGAACTGGTGGAGTCGCTCCGCAATTTCCGCCAGCGCGCTGGAGCTCCGGTCCTTGGCCATGGGTGACCCGTGGGACGATGCAGCGCGGGTGCGGCGCCGTCAACCAAGCGCTCGCCGCCATGTTGCGTCATCCGATCATGCTGAACGGAACGTCAGTGAGTGCATTCCCTGTGTCGCTGGACTCTCTCTTCTTCGGTGTGCTCACCGGCGCCTGGGTTCGCCGGGGGCACGGATCGACGGGGAGATCAGAGCCCGACCTGCTTCATCATCGCGCTCGTGATGGACTGGCGCACGCTGGTGAGCTCCGCCCATGGATCGGGGATCGTCGCGATCCGCTGCGGCAGGGCGTCGATCGTGAACGAGGCTGGATCGAGCGGCGCATCGAGCTCGTCCCACGAGAGCGGGGTCGCGACGGCGGCGCCGGGGCGAGCCCGCGTCGAGTAGGGGGCCACGGCGGTCGCCCCGCGTCCGTTCCGCAGATAATCGACGAAGACCTTGCCGGTGCGCTTGGCCTTGGACAGCGTCGCGATGTACCGCGACGGATCGAAGCGCACGAGCGCGTCGGCCACGGCCTTCGTGAACGGCTTCACCTCGTCCCAGCCTCTGCGCGCCTCGATCGGGACGACGACGTGGAGCCCCTTGCCGCCGGTCGTCTTGACGAAGCTCCGCAGCCCCAGCGTCTCCAGGAGGCGCCGCACCGTCCTCGCGGCGTCCGCCACGCGCTCCCACGGCAGCTCCGGCGCGGGGTCGAGGTCGAAGACCATCATGTCCGGCTGCTCGATCCGGTCAGCGCGGCTTCCCCAGATATGCAGCTCGAGCGCCCCCATCTGCACGAGGGACACGAGCCCTTCCGACGTCTCGACGTAGAGGTAGGTGCGCTTTCCGTCGTCCTCCTCGACGGTGGTCCGCCGGATCGCCTCGGAGAGCCCCTCGGCCTCGTGTCGCTGGAAGAAGCACGGTTTGCCCTGGCCCTCGGGGCAGCGCACGAGGGTGAGCAGCCGGTTTGCGACATAGGGCAGCATGTGATCGGCGATCTGGGCGTAATAGTTGGCGAGCGCGAGCTTCGTGATCCCCTGAGCCGGGTAGAGCACCTTGTCGGGGTTCGTCAGCCGCGCCCCGGCGACCTCGACCCTCTCCGCGCCGCCGCTCCGGCCGCCGCGCGACGCCCGGCTCGGCGCTGCGCTCGTCGTCTTGCTGATCGCCTTGTTCGACACGCCCGCCGACGTGTCTGGCGCTGCGCTTGCTGCCTTGGCCGACGCCGCGCTTGCTGCCTTGCTCGGCGCGCCTGCTGTCTTGCCGGACACCGTACCTGCGGCCCTGCTCGACGCGCCGGCTGCCTTGCCCGGCGCCTTGCTCGACGGGCCGCCCGCCTTCTTCGGGGGAAGCTCGGGCGGCGGCTGCTCGCGCTCGACGGTGACCGACTCCGGGGTGCGGTCCTCGCGGAGCCCCTCGAACGAGGGATGCCGCAGCCGCCCGTCGCGGGTCCACGCCGCGAAGTGGACCTCTGCGATGAGCCTGGGCTCCACCCAGTGCACGCCGCGCATGCGCGGCGCCCCTGCAAAGGCAGGCTGCGCGCGCTCGAGGGCCTCCAGCTGGCTGCGCAGGGTCGTCAGCGTCTTGCTCGTGAAGCCCGTGCCGACCTTTCCTGCGTAGACGAGCT
Source organism: Sorangium sp. So ce321 (assembly GCF_051530195.1). Taxonomy (NCBI): domain Bacteria; kingdom Pseudomonadati; phylum Myxococcota; order Polyangiales; family Polyangiaceae; genus Sorangium; species Sorangium sp. So ce321. Next base: position 6,089,829 of record NZ_CP150329.1, read on the forward strand.
TGCCTGACGTGTTCACGCCGACGAGGATCGCCCCGAGGCCCTGGCGGGATCCGGTCGGCTCGGTGAAGCCGACGATCACGAACTCCTGGCGTCGCCCACACTTCACCTTGAGCCAGCTGTTCCCGCGCCCGCTGCGGTAGGGAGCCTCCGGCCGCTTCGCGATGACGCCTTCGATCCCGAGCTTGCAAGCGTGCTGGAAGACGGCGGCGCCGTCCTCCTCGAGGTGCTCCGTGTAGCGCAGGGTCCCTTCCTCCGGGACTTCCGCGAGGAGCGCCTGGAGCGCCCGTTTGCGGCTGACCTGCGCGCAGCCGCGGAGATCGCGTCCGTCCAGGTACAGCAGGTCGAACGCGAAGTACATCAGGCGTCCTTCGCGCCCGTCATTCCCGTCGCTCAGCGCGTTCTGGAGCGCCTGAAAATCCGTCACGCCATCTCGGCCGACCACGACCATCTCGCCGTCCAGCACCGCCTCTCGTGCGGGCAGGCGGGCGAGGTCGTCGCGCACGTTCGGGAACCGCTCGGTCCAGTCCTGACCCCGGCGGGTCAGGAGCGTCACGCGGCCGCCGCGGAGCTTCGCGAGCATGCGGTAGCCGTCGAATTTCACCTCGTACAGCCACCCTTCGCCCTGGGGCGGCCCGGTGACCAGCGTCGCGAGCTGGGGCTCGACCTCGCCCGGGAACGGACCCTTCCGGGCGCCCTCGAGCGCATCCGCGTAGGTCAAGGTCTGGCGCGGCGCTGCGGCGCCGTCCGCCTGTCCCTTCGCGGCAGTCGAGCGCGGGCTGTCCGCGTCTGCCGCGCCCGCGCCGCGCCCCCGGCGGGATGTAAGGGGCGCGGGCCGCTCGTCCTGGGTGCGCCGCGCCGCGCTTCGCGCCTGTCTTTGTCCGACCATCGTCGCACCACCACCTTTTTTTGGTGGAAAAGCAAATTCGATACCGTAATGGCATCTCTGCTTTGCCGGCGCTCTGGTCCTTCTCGCTTCACGGCGCCTCCTGCTCAGTCCGGCATGAGCGCCCCAGCGTGATGCGTTCTGCCACGCTCACGTCATTGCAGGCGGGCTCTGGCTGATGCTTTGCCGCTTTCGCGCTCGACTCCCTGCCTTCCGGCGCACAGGTTCTCGCGCTGCAGCGTGGTTCCCAGGCTCGTCACGGAACGTGGAATGAACCCCTGTGCAGGGCTGCACGGACGGTGTCGCCTCGGGTCAGGACGGACTCGAGAACATCCGGAAGAGCGTTCAGCGCTTCAGCGCTGAGGGGCGCGCCTCATCGTCGCTGCAAGAAGCGGTCGGATCGTGGCGCGCGACGACGGGGAACTCGATAGGTCGACGTCCAGCGACCCACCGGCCGAACTCGTCGAGGGCTCGACCGGAGCGGGCGACCAGGAACGCCACCGGTTCGTCCCGCAGCGGGAGCTCGTTCGCTGCGACCCGCACGAAGCAATGCCACAGCGGCTCCACCCGGTAACAGCCGGGCGCGAGGACGCTCACCGGAGCCAGCGCCAAGGAGAGGGCAGAGAAGCCCGCTCCCCGCCGCCGGTAGCGGCGGTCGCGATTCACGCGCTCAGCAACGGCATCACGACGAGATCTCGAACGAAGACGCCGCCGTCTCCGTGATACACCGTCCGCTCGACGGCTCGCGCCCCCCGCGAGTCGCCCCCGCCACAGGTCACCGCGCGGGGGTCTCGCTCCAGTGGCGGACCAGATCAGGTAAGGCCGTCTCGGCCATGCGCGTCAGATGCCTCACGTGATCTGGCTTCTGCGTGCCCGGATAGCCGCGGACGTGAAATGCGCCCTTGTGCGCCTCGGAGAGCGGCAAGAAGCGAGGACGCGCCTCGCTCGCCCCTCCTGTCAGCTCATAGACCGCCTGCGCGTCGGCGCCCTCGCCCGGAGCGCGCTGCGCGCCCGTGAGCCTGAGGAGGGCGTCCGTGCTCTCGTGGGTGCCGGCGTAGTCGCCGTTCGGGATGATCTCCGAATGCGTGATCGACATGAGCTTCTTGCCGGAAGCCGCCAGCTCGGCGAAGCGCCCGAACGGCTTGAGACGCTCCATGTCCAGGCTGTGGTCGAGCGGCATGTAGCCGGTATGGATGCCGTCGAGCAGGAGCACGGCGTCCACCTTGTCAGAGAACCCGGGCTGGTTCAGGAGCCCGCGAACCGCGGCGTACCCCGCGCTGAACGCCGAGAGGGCGACGCGCCTGAGCCGGGCGTCGCGCAGCCCCCGCGCCTCGAGCGCCGTCTGCGCCTTCGCGAGGAGCACCGGCAGATAGGAGCGGATCGAGAACCGGGTCTCGTACGCGGCCGAGCTGATGCCCATGTTGATGATCATCACGACCGCGTTGAGCCCCGCGCGATCGAACCCCGCCTGGACGACATCGTTGACCCCGTGGAAATGGACCACCAGATCGTAAGCCCCGTCGGGCGAGGAGAACGACGCGGGGATGGTGATGATCCCGTCGGGGATGGGGATCACGGCCGCGCGATCGAGCGTCGCGTCGGCGCGATCCTCGAGCGCGATGGCCGGCGCGGCCGCTTCGACCTTTGCCTTGACCGGCGCAGCCGGCTCTGCCTTCACCTCGACCGGCTCTGCCACTCCCCTGGTGCGCAGGACGGCCGCCGCGGCCGCGGCCGGCTGGAGCACCGAGCTCGCGCGGAGATCGAACCCCGCCGCCCCGAGCTGCACCGAGACGAGCGCGCCCAGCACCGCGGCGAAGCTCAGGCCAGCACCCGCGCTCAGCGCGATGAGCCGCGATGTGGAGCGCCGCGTCGGAGCTGCCATGACCGGCGCGGGCGCCTCGACGGGCATCGCGAGGCCCGCGAGCGACGCGGGCGGCGCGGGTACACGACGGAAAATTAAAGTAGGCTCATCATCCTCGTGGGGCAGTTGGACCTCCGCGCGGTTGGGCTCAGCGGGGAACATGCTCAGCCATGATGCGAGGCGTATGCCACGCAGGGCAAGCGTCAAATTCAGCAAGATAAGCTCACATCCACGCACGTCAAGAAGGTGGACATGGTCTGACGTAGTCCCATGGACATGGTTCGCGGATTCCTCAGGAAATCACCTTACTTGCTCCGGCGCCCACGGGGTCTCGCGAGCGCCCGTGAGCCCGCCGCGGCCCGCTGTGGGCATATGTGTTCCTCCAGACGTCAGCGCGTCGCCAATGACGCACCTCGGCAAGCTTTTTTCCTGCGAGCTGGGGGCGATCTGGCCGCATCGCGTCATAGCATCTGAGAAGCCAAATGCCTTGGCAGAGACGGACGCGCGCCGTGGCGCTGGAGCGATGCCTGCCCCTCAGTCCGGTCCCTTTCATATGACTTCAGGGATGACTCCTGTTCTTCGCGCGTAAGTGACTTCGCGTCTTCCAGTACAAGATCACGGCAAAGATCGGCTCATGGGCAGACTGACCACCACGCGTCCCTGCATCTGGCTTCCCGGCGCGGGCCGTTGCAGGTCCAACGGGTCGCCACGGCACCATGGGGTAGCGGCCAGCGCGGATGAGGAGAAGCGGGGGCATGGCCGCCGCCACGCGCGAGGCCGCCACGCGCGAGCATGGCGCGCCGCCCGCCCGCAGCGCCGCCGGCCGATCGCTCGCCGCGCGAGCGCCTGCCCGGCGAGCAGGCGCTCGCGCGGCGAGCAGGCGAGCAGGCGCGGAGGCGCGACCGGCGCGCTCGACGTCGCGTCGGGATGCGGCGCCGCGCTCTGGAAATGCGGCGCGACGGAGGGGCAGCGCACGTGGGCCTTGACAGCGCGGGGCGCCTCTGGGTCTCCTCATTCCTCCCTCTCACCGGCACGACCCCCATGACCAACTACCCCCACGTCTACGACGACAACACCCAGAGCATCGGCCGCACGCCGCTCGTTCGCATCCGCCGCGTGACCGATGGCGCGCCCGCCACCGTGCTGGCGAAGATCGAGGGGCGGAACCCGGCGTACTCGGTCAAGTGCCGCATCGGCGCGGCCATGGTCTGGGACGCCGAGAAGCGCGGGCAGCTCGGCCCCGGCAAGGCGATCGTCGAGGCCACCAGCGGCAACACCGGCATCGCGCTCGCCTTCGCCGCCGCCTCGCGCGGCATCGAGTGCGTGCTCAGCATGCCCGAGACGATGAGCATGGAGCGCCGCAAGGTGCTCGTGGCCCTCGGGGCCAAGCTGCTCCTGACCCCCGGCCCCCAGGGGATGAACGGCGCCATCGCCAGGGCCGAGGCGCTGGCCGCCTCCGACCCGGGCCGCTACGTCCTGATGCGGCAGTTCGAGAACCCCGCGAACCCCGCGATCCACGAGACCACGACCGGCCCCGAGATCTGGGAGGACACCGGCGGCAACGTCGACGTCTTCGTCGCGGGCGTCGGCACCGGCGGCACGCTCACCGGCGTCAGCCGCTACTTCGAGCGCGTCCGGGGCCGCGCCCTCCACTCCGTCGCCGTCGAGCCGGTCAACTCGCCGGTCATCGCGCAGACGCTCGCCGGCCAGCCGCTCACCCCGTCGCCGCACAAGATCCAGGGCGTCGGCGCGGGCTTCGTCCCCAAGAACCTCGACCTCTCCTTCGTGGACCAGGTCGAGGCCGTCTCCAACGAGGAGTCGATCGCGATGTCGCGGCGCCTCGCCCGCGAGGAGGGCATCCTCTGCGGCGTCTCGTGCGGCGCGGCCATGGTCGCGGCGGCCAGGCTCGCGCGCGATCCGAAGTGGGCCGGCAAGACCATCGCGGTCGTCCTGCCGGACGCCGGCGAGCGCTACCTCTCGGGGCCCCTCTTCGAAGGCATGTTCGCCGAGGTCGAGAGCATGAAGGCCTCGTGAGGTCGATGTGAGCAACAAATGTGGTGACGCCCCTGTCACAGCGGGCGATCTGCATGGCATCGTCGAGGCGCTGATCGCGGGCTACCGGGAGGACCCCCGCGGCCACCACATCAACAAGCGCTTCACCCCATCGCCCCAGGAGATCACGGAGATCATCGATCTCCTCCTGCAGATCTTCTACCCGGGCTACCACGGGCGACAGGACCTCTCGGACGCGGACCTGCTCTACCACGTGGGCACGCTTGTCTCGACGCTGCAAGCCAAGCTGGAGCGGCAGATCGAGCGCTGCCTGTGCTTCCAGGACGAGACCGTGGACGCGGGCCGCCTCGACGTCCCGAAGTGCCGGCAGCGCGGGCGCGACGTGGCGCGGGTGTTCGTGGGCAGGCTGCCGGACGTCCGGCGGCGCCTCCTGCTCGACGTGCAGGCGGCATTCGACGGCGACCCCGCGGCGGCCTCGATGGACGAGGTCATCCTGGCCTATCCAGGGCTGCTCGCCGTGACGGTGCACCGGGTGGCGCACGAGCTGTACCTGCTCGGCGTGCCGCTCATGCCCCGGATCATGAGCGAGTGGGCGCACACGAAGACGGGCGCCGACATCCACCCGGGCGCCAACATCGGGGACAGCTTCTTCATCGATCACGCCACCGGCGTCGTCGTCGGCGAGACCACCGACATCGGGGCGCACGTCAAGCTCTACCAGGGCGTGACGCTCGGCGCCGTGTCGTTGCCCCAGCACTCGCGCGGCGCGCGCGGGATCAAGCGCCACCCGACGGTCCAGGACGACGTCACCATCTACGCGAACGCCACCGTGCTCGGCGGCAAGACGGTGCTGGGGCAGGGGAGCGTGGTGGGCGGCTCGGTGTTCCTGACGAAGAGCGTCGCCGACGGCCAGCGCGTGGCGATCGAGGCGCCGCGGCTGCGCGTCGCCTCGCCCTCGCAGGGCCCGCCGGGAGGCGGCGCCGAGCTGGACCCCGGCATCCTCGACTTCGACATCTAGAGAGGTGGGCGCCCGCTTCGGAGACGGGCCCATCTCGACGTCTTCGGTGCTCGGCGTCCTTTCGTACGCCTGCGCGCCGAAGACGCCGATCTGGGCCCGTCTCCTGTGCGGGCGCCCACCTCTCTGCGGGCGGGGAGCAGGGGAGAGGGAAGGGGCTGCTCCGGGCCGGGGGCTGGATAGCTCGTCAGCGGTCGGAGTGGCCGAGGGAGCGGGCGGGGGCGATGCGGTCGCGGATCGATTGCTTCAGCTCCTTCGGCTCGGGGAAGCGCTCGGCGGCGGCGCGCGAGAAGAGCAGGGCGCCGTCGAGGAGGACGTCGAAGACGCCGCTCTCGGCGGGGGACAGGAGCACGTCGATCTCGTCGGGAAAGGTGATGAGCAGCTCCTGGGCGAGCCAGGCGGCACGGGTGAGCCAGCGGCACTTGGGACAATAACGGATGGCCACGAGCGGACGCGGCGGCGCAGGGGCGGTGTCCATGACCCCAGCGTAGCGCGGGCGGGCGAGGCGCGGGGCGGCTCAGACCAGGAACGCCCTGGCGAGCCCGAGGAAGATGAAGAACCCCATGCTGTCGGTGCTGAACGTGAGCAGGACGCTCGCCCCCTGGGCCGGATCGCGGCCGAGGCGGTGGAGCACGAGCGGCACCGCGCAGCCGACCATCGCCGCGACGACCAGATTGAGCAGGATCGCCGCGGCCATCACGAGGCCGAGCGGCACGCTGCCGTAGAGCACCGCGGCGACGAGGCCCACGACCGTGCCCCAGACCGCGCCGTTCATCAGGCCGACGAAGAGCTCCTTCTGGAGGAGATGGCGCGTGTTCGCCCGGGTGATCCGGTCGAGCGCGATGCCGCGGATCATGAGCGCCACGGTCTGATTGCCCGTGTTGCCGCCGACGCTGGCCACGATCGGCATGAGCGCGGCCAGCGCCACGAGATGCTGAATCGTGCTCTCGAAGAGACCGATGACCCGCGACGCCATGAACGCCGTGAGCAGGTTGACGAAGAGCCAGAGCCAGCGGTTCTTCGCGCTGGTCCACGCGGGCGCGAAATAGTCCTCCTCGCCCGAGAGGCCCGCGCGCCGCAGCGCCTCGCTCTGGGCCTGCCGCTGGAGGAAGTCCATCACCACATCCACGGTCAGCCGCCCGACCAGCTTGCCGCGCTCGTCCACCACCGGCGCCGCGATGAGGTCGTAACGCTCGAACGCCTTGGCCGCGTCGCTCGCGTGGTCCTGCGGCGTGAAGCTCACGACGTCCGTCGACATGACGGCGCTCACGGACGCGCCCGGAGGCCGGAGCAAGAGATCCTTGAGCGACAGCGCGCCGCGCAGCACATGGCGCGCGTCGACGACGAACAGCGTCTCGGTGCGCGGCGGCAGCTCGGCCCGCCGGCGCACCTCCTCCAGCGCGCCGCCGATGTCCCAGGTGTCGCGCACCCAGACGAGCTCCGGGCTCATCAGGCGGCCCACCGAGTCCTCCGGATACGCCACCGTCGACCGGAAGAGCGACTGCTCCCGGGCGTCCAGCGAGTGGTAGACCTCCGCCACGATATCCGGATCGATCGACTCGCGGACATAGGCCAGCTCGTCAGGGTCGAGCTGGCCGAGCACCTCGACCTGGCGGCGACGCTCCGTCGCCTCCACCAGCGAGTCGCGGACCGAGCGCGACGCCTCGAGAAGCACCTGTGCGGCGCGGTAGGGCTCGAGCTCAGCCCAGACCACAAGGCGGTCTGCCTGGGGCAACACCTCGATGATGTGCGCGAGGTCCGCCGGGTGCAGATCCCTGAGCTTCCTCTGCAGCAGGGCGAGATTTTGACGGTGTACCAGCGACTCGACGAGCTCTTTGTTCTTGCTTTCCTGCTTGTGGGTCAGGGTCTCGATGACGCGTTGCTTTTCGAGCAGGGTAGTTACCAGGCTCAGGCTCTCTTGTAGTCTCTCCTGGGACCTGGACGTGCTCATGACGGCTCCGGGCGGGGGGCGCGCGCGAGCATAGCCCGTCGCGGCCGGCCTGGCTGGTCGACGCTGCGCTCGGCCGCGCTCGCCATATTGACCGGACCCCATGGCTCATGGTTCTGTCGGCGCAATGAAACGCGCCTTCGACATGTGCGTGGTAGGGCTCTCGTTCGCAGCGACGGCCTGCGGACCGGGCCTGGATCCCGAGGTGGTGGTGCATCCTCCCCGGCCTACCGCCTCGCCGGCGACCAGCGCCAGCGCGAGCAGCGGCGGGTGCCCGGCCATCGGCCACACCGAGCCGCTCATCGTCGACTGGCTCACGACCCGCCGCTCCGACCTCGGGCTCGCGATGAAAGAGGGCGTCGCGGTCGTCTCCTACGACTGCACGACGCTGAAGCTCCTCGCGCAGTGCAAGCTCGCAGGCTCCTACTCCTTCGCCGGCGTGACACGGAGAGAAAGCGTAATCCAGCTTACGAACCCTGCGGAGATGCAGGCGAATGCCCCCTTCGGCGCCGTGGCGCTGAGCACCGCGATCGAGGGCGCCGGCGCGAGCGCGAACGCGATCGACGTGGCGCTCGTGCCCACGGGGAAGATGGCGACGACCGTCACCTCCGTCTCCTCGCAGGATCTTTCGGGCAGCTGTGACGGCGCGACGCACTTCGTGCGGTCCGCGGTGCTCGGGGCGTTCGCGATGACGCCGGGCGGCCGCGGCGTGGCGCGGTCGGTCGATCAGGTGTTCGCGGCGGTCGGGGCGGCCGCGGCGTCGTCGAGCCAGGGCGGCACCACGAGCAAGGAAGGGGAGCTCGAGGCGTGCCGGGCCGCGAGGCCCGACGCGCAGGCGCCCACGGAGCGCTGCCACGCGCCGCTGCGCCTGGAGCTCGTCCCGCTGCTCGCGAAGAAGGCGGCGCCCGCCGAGCCGGCGGCGAAGCAGGCGGAGGAGGAATTGCCGGCGATCTCGAGCTCTTGCCCGGCCGGGACGGTGCTGAGCGGGGCGAAGTGCTCGCCGCCCTCGTTCGCGCCCACGCACCTGTGCGATCCCGCGGACTCCCGGGCGTGCGCGGCGCAGTGCGGGAAGGGCGATGTCGGGAGCTGCTATCACCTCGGGATCCACTACCTGAGCGGCAAGGACCTGCCGCGCGACGACGCGCGGGCGGCGGAGCTGTTCGAGAAGGCGTGCAGCGCCGGCGTGGCGCAGGCCTGCTACGCCCGGGGGAAGCAGCAGCTGCGCGACATCCTGAGCGCCAAGGTGCCGCCGGACGCGGCCGGGCGGGCGAAGGTGCGGGAGTTCGCCGACAAGGCGTGCGAGCTGGGCGACGGCTGGGCGTGCTGGAGCGCGGCCGAGTGGTACCTCCGGGAGGGCCCGCAGGCGGCCATCCCCAAGGACGCGACGCGCGCTGTCGCGCTCCTGCGGCGCGGCTGCGATCTCGGGTACGGGCCGAGCTGCAGCTCGCTGGGCAACATGCTGGTCGAGGGGAAGCTCGCGGCGAAGGACGTGGCGGTGGCCGTGGGCGTGCTCCAGCGCGCGTGCGAAGGGGGCCAGGCGGAGGATTGCGTCGAGCTCGGGGACATCCTTCGCAAGGGGCAGGGCGCCCCGAAGGACGGCGTGAAGGCGATCGCCGCGTACCGGCGCGGCTGCACCCTCGGGGACATGCGCGCCTGCAACGCCGCTGGCTCGGTGTACGGGGAGGGGGACGGCGTCCCGAGGGACGTCGCCAAGGCCTATGCGTTCTTCGAGAAGGGGTGTCCGGAGAAGGGGTTCGGCGCCGAGGCGTGCATGAGCCTCGCGGCGATGTACGAGAAGGGGACCGGCATCCCGAAGGACATGGCGCGCGCCGCGGCGCTCTACGAAAAGGTGTGCGGCACGGGCGGCTGCCTGCGCGCCGCGGAGATCTGGCAGCGGGGCGACGGGGTGCCGGCCGACCCGGCGAGGGCGTTCTCGCTTTACGAGAAGGCCTGCATGCAGTGGCGGGAAAAGAAGGCGTGCGACGCGTTCGGTCCGCTCCTGGAGACCAAGGACAAGGAGCGCGCGCGCGCCTTCTACACGGAGCAGTGCACGCGGACGCAGGACAAGGCGGCGTGCGCGAGCCAGAAGCGGCTCGGCGGCGCGACGAAGTAGGCGAGCGCGGCGGCCCCCCTCAGCTCCGAGCCCTGTGTTCCCGCCCGCCGGCGGGTCGAGACGCGCCCCGCTCGCCGGCGAGGTGGCCTGTCCAACAACGCCTCGAAGCGTGCCCTTTCGTCCCAGTCACATCCTGCCGGTGAGCCGCTGGCGGCCAGGAGACGCCAGCGCCCCAGCTGGCGAGTCGGAGAGCCGCGCGTACGTCATCGACAGGACGCGAGATTGACCTGCTCCGGTCCGTTCGCCACGTCCGTCGAGCGCGATGCCGGGCACGGATCGGTGTTGATCTTTGATCATCCACCTTTGACCATCGTTGGAGCTCATAGAGGGTTGTCACGCAGGATGGGTTAACGTACCGTACGAGCCGTCAAGACACGCCTGGCTCCTTCTGCCGGCGTCCTGGGATCGTGCTCGGTAGATCCCGGTGTGGAGGGCGACGATGCAGACGTTCAGGGATCCCTCGTCCAGCGGCAGCGCGATCTCCACCCCGCCTGTCGCGCCGTTCGAGGTCAGCGAGCTGCAGCAGCGGGCGCGAGCGCTGGAGGAAGAGCTCGAGTACCGCAAGGAGCTCGAGGGCGCGCTGCGGCAGGCGCTGGCGGATCGCGAGCTCGCCGAGGCCGAGCGCGAGCGGCTCCTCTCGCTCGAGCGAGCGGCCCGCGCTGACGCGGAGACGGCGAGTCGCTCGAAGGACGAGTTCCTCGCGGTCCTCTCCCACGAGCTGCGGACGCCGCTCAACGCGATCCTCGGGTGGACGCACATCGTCAGCGATCCTCGCGAGGACGCGGCGACGGTCCAGCATGCGCTGGAGGTCATCCGGCGGAACGCCGCGGTGCAGCTGAGGGTCATCGAGGATCTCCTCGACGTGTCCCGGTGCGTGACCGGAAAGATGCGGATCAGCGCGGACGACATCGATCTCGGCGAGGTCGTCGCGTCCGCGATCGACAGCGTCCGCCTCGCCGCGGAGGCGAGGCGGGTCGAGATCGCGCTCCACGTCGACGACCCCGCGCGCGGCGCGACAGGGGACGCCGCGCGCTTGCAGCAGGTCGTGTGGAACCTCCTGTCGAACGCCGTGAAGTTCACGCCCGCGGAGGGCAGGGTCGACGTGCGCCTCGAGCGCGCCGGCGCGCGAGCGCAGATCGTCGTCCGGGATACGGGCGTCGGGATCGCGCGCGGGTTCTTGCCGCACGTCTTCGAGCGGTTCCGGCAGGAGGACACGGACACCGCGCGCAAGGACGGCGGGCTGGGGCTAGGGCTCGCGGTGGTGCGGTACCTCGTGGAGGCGCACGGGGGCACGGTCGCGGCAGAGAGCGCAGGCGAGGGGCGCGGCGCGACGTTCACGGTGACGCTGCCGCTCCGCGAATCCGGGACGGACTCCGCGAGGCTCGCGGCCCCGGAGCAGCAGGTCTCGCTGCGCCACGTGCGCGTGCTCCTCGTCGACGACGACGACGACACGCGGGAGCTGTTCACCCGCATGCTCACCCGGGCAGAGGCGACGGTCGAGAGCGCGGCGTCCGTCGAGGAGGCGCTCGAGCTGCTCTCCTCGCGAGAGCTCCACGTGCTGATCAGCGACATCGGGATGCCGGGGCGGGACGGCTACGTGCTGATCGACGCGATCCGCCGCCATGCCGACCCGAGAGTGCACGGCATTCGCGCGGTCGCCGTGACCTCCTATGCGGGGGACCACTACCGCGCCCGGGCCATCGACGGCGGATACGACGAGTATGTCGCGAAGCCCCTGGATCCAGGTCGCTTCGCGGCGAAGATCGCGCGGCTGATCGGTCACCCGGGACGCGGGCACGGGGGAGTGGGGTGAAGAGGACGGTCAGGGCGCCAGGGACGCCAGGCGAGAGAAGAGAGAGCTCTCTTGTCTTTGTCTCGCCTGGCGTCCCTGGCGTCCTGCCAGCTCATCCTCTCCTTCCCGACCGAGCACCGCGCTAGAACAGCTTCATCTGTCGGTCGGCGCCCGGGCGCGATCTCCGCTGCGCCTCCGGCGACGGGCCGACCCGCAGGAGCAGCCGCTCCTCGACCTCGCGCACGAACGGCGAGACCTCGGCCTCCACCACCTTGCCGTGCCGCGCGCGCTGCAAGGCGCGGGTGAGGAACAGCCGCTCTCGCGCCCGCGTCATGCCGACGTAGAAGAGCCGGCGCTCCTCGGCGATGTCGGTCTCGCCCCTGCCGGGGAACCGCAGCGGGAGCAGGCCGTCCTCGCACCCGACCAGGAAGACCACCCGGAACTCGAGCCCCTTGGCCGCGTGCAACGTGAGGAGCGAGATGCGCTCGGCCCGCGGATCCCACGCGTCGACCTCGGCGCTCACCGCTACCTCGACAAGGAACCGATCGAGGTCCCCTCCGCAGCGCGCCGCGAGGGCGAGCAAGAGCTCCAGCGCCGCGTCCACCTCGGCCTCACCGAGGCGCGCCGCGTCCCCCTCCGGAGCCGCGCCCTCCGCGGGCGCGGCGAGGTCCGGCCCGGGCTGCGCAGGCGGCTGCGCCACCTCCTCCCGCAGCCGGGCCGCTGCCGCCTTGAGGCGCGCCGCGAGCGGCCCCGGCGCGGTGCCGGCGAGCGCCCGCGCGAGCGCCTCCGAGGCCGCCCGCTCGGCCACGCGGCGCTCGGACCGCCGCTGGAACGGCATGCCGGAGCGCGCGAACGCCTCCCGCAGCGCCTCGGACTGCGCCTCGGTCCGGTAGAGCACAGCGAAGTCCGAGAAGGCGTACTCCCCACCGCCGTGCGGCGCCGACACCCGCCCGCTATCCATCGAGAAGAACGTGGAGCCGCCGAGCATCCGCTCGACCGTGTGCACCACGTGCTCCGCCTCAGCGCGCTCCGTGGGGGCCTCGTGGACCGCCACGAGCTCCATGCTCCCGGCGTTCCGCCCGTCCGGCAGGAGCTCCCGCGCGCCGAGCGTCGGCGAGGGCGCGATCACCTGGAGCGCTGCCTCGACGATGGGGCGTGACGATCGGTAATTCCGCCTCAGACGGACAACGCGTGCTGCTGGAAAGTCCTGCTGGAAGCGGAAGAAGAAGCCCACGTCGGCGCCGCGGAACCCGTAGATCGCCTGATCCGGGTCCCCGATGGCGCAGACGTTCCCGCCGGGGGGGACCAGCGCGCGCACGAGCCGGTACTGGCGCTCGTCGATGTCCTGGTACTCGTCGATGGACAGGTACCGGGCCTGCGCGCGCGCTGCGGCGAGCGCGTCGCTCCGCTCCTCCAGCAGGAGGATCGCGTGGCCGATGAGGTCGTCGAGGTCGAGGAGCCCGCGCGCGGCGAGCTCGTCCTCGTATACCTTCCACGCGCGATCGACATGGCGGTCGAGCTCGCCGCCGGCGCTCGAGGCGCCCTCCCGCAGCGCGTTCGCGTCGGCGTGGCGCGGATAGGTCCGCTTCAGCGCCGCGATGTCGGCGAGCAGCCTGGCCGCCCGCCGCTCCGGGACGCTGAGCGCCGCGGCGAGCAGCGCCGTCCGCTCCTGGTCGCCGGCGATCTTGGGCGCGACGCCGCCGGCCGCGTGCTGGCGGAGCAGCGACAGGCCGAGCGCGTGGAAGGTCATGGCGGGCACCCGGCCCGCAGCCTCGCCGAGCAGCGCGTCGAGGCGCTCCCGCAGCTCGTCGGCGGCGCGGCGGGTGAAGGTGATCGCGAGGCACTGCTCCGGCGGCACGCCGAGGTCGACGACGAGGTGCGCGATCCGGTGGGTGAGCGTGCGGGTCTTGCCGGTGCCCGGCCCCGCCAGGAGGAGCAGCGCGCCCTCGGTGACCTCCGCCGCGGCCCGCTGCTCGGGATCGAGCGCCGCGAGCAGCCCCTCGCCGTCCGGCGGCGGCGGGTCGCCCGGTGGCGCCCCGCCGGAGGGCGGCGGCGCTCCGGAGGATGGCGGCGTTCCGCCCGAGGGCGGCAGTGCCCCGCCCGAGGACGGCAGCGCCCCGCCAGAGGACGACGACGCCTCGCTGGAGGACGCCAGGCGCGGCCCATCGTCCGCCCGCGCCCGGCCGCGGCGCGCCGGAGGGCGGTCTCCCGCGGCGGGTGAGCGCGCCGAGCGCGCCCCCTCCGGCGGGCGCTCGCCCGCGGGCGGACGCGGTGCCGCCGCCGGCTCGGGGGTCGCTGGCTCCTCCTGGAAGAGGAGCCCGCCCCCGCGGCGCTGCTTCAGCTCGTCCGGCTGGAAGACCCGGATCGCGCCGTACTCGCCGTCATAGCCCGCGTCGCGGATCACGCGCCCCTCCCGCATCCGCGCGATCGCCTCGGAGAGGAGGGGCGTCCCGGCGCGCTCGATGTCCTCGAGCGGGGCGTCGCCGAGGAGGAACAGCTCGGGGCCGACCCGCGACAGCACCGCGTCGTAGCTCCGCTGCACCGCCTTGCTGGAGGCGCCGAGGCCGTGGAGCTCGGCCAGCACCTCGGGCAGGGGCACCAGGTTGCGGAACTCGCTCGCGCCCTCGGGCCGCGCCCCTTCCTCGCGGTCGGCGAGCTCCTCGACCCGGTGCAGCACGCCCACGGTCACCGGGTGCCCGCACACGGGGCACGCCTCGGAGAGCGCCCGCGTCTCCGCCGGCGAGAGCACGACATTGCACTTCCGGTGGCCGTCGAGGTGATACTTGCCCTCTTCCGGGAAGAACTCCACCGTGCCGCAGAAGCCCTCGCCGGTCTCCAGGGCGCGCCGGATCGCGAAGTAGTCGACCGGTGTGTCGAAGGACGTGGCCTCGCGGCCGAGCTTCGCTGGCGAGTGCGCGTCCGAGCTGGAGACGAGCCGGTACCGGTCGAGCCCGGAGATGCGCCAGTTCATGGCGGGGTCCGACGAGAGCCCCGTCTCGAGCGCGAAGATGTGCGGCGCGAGATCGCCATAGCACTCCTCCACAGCGTCGAAGCCGGCCTTCGAGCCGAGCACCGAGAACCACGGAGTCCAGATGTGCGCCGGCACGAGGTAGGAGCCCTCGCCCGACTCCAGGACGATCTCGAGCAGGTGGCGCGAGTCGAGCCCGAGGATGGGCCGCCCGTCGGCGGTCAGGTTGCCGACCTTGCCGAGCGCGCGGACGATCCGATCCGCCGAGTCGAAATCGGGCGCGTAGAGGAGATGATGGATCTTCCGTGTCCGATCTCCCTTCTTGTAGATCGTCGAGATTTCCACCGAGAGCATGAAGCGGGTCGACGCGCGGCACGCGCCCGGGAGCCGCTCCGAGACCGCGCGCTCGCGGTCCTCTCGCAGGCGAAAGAGCCCAGGCTCGGCGGGCACGAGGCCCTCGCGGAGCTCGGCCATCCACACCGGATGGGTGAAGTCGCCGGTGCCGATCACCGCGATACCCTTGCGCTGAGCCCAGTAGCTCAGGTGCGCAAGATCGCAATCGCCGCTCGTCGCCCGGGAGTATTTCGAGTGCACGTGGAGGTCGGCATAGAAACGCATGGTAGACCGTCGTGAGGAGTCGTTACCTATCGGACTTCCTCACGCTGTCAATCACGGATCACGACGTTTCTGCCGAAAAAATGGCCGGAAAATTCGCGACGGCAAACGCAAAGGCCGCCGCGATGCGAAGGATGCATTTAATCTGGAAAACAATCGTGTGTTTTCGTAATCAGATTCGATCGTTCTGAGATGGATCTTTGTTTGGAAAATGATGTCGCCTATTCGCAAAGCGATCCGACGAGCTTGCCTGGACGAGCGGCACATGCAGGTTGCTCCCGGCGTGCGGCTCACGCCGGCTGTTCCCCTGGGGTCGTTGAGGACGCGACAAGGCAAGGGCCGCCCGGCGCGCGGCGCAGCGGCGCGCGTCGACAGGGCTGAGGCGCGGCCGCGAGGCCCTCGTCGGCGCTGGGTTGGGGGATCTGCCCCCTCGTCCGTCAGCGCGGCGCCCGGCCCAGGGAGGGCCGCGGCGCGCGCCGCGAGGGGGTCACGGCGTCGCGGCGGAGGGCGCCGGGGCCTTGCGGGTCAGGTAGAAGAAATCGCGCAGAGAGCGCTTGCGGATGTACTCGTCTTCCGAGAACTCGAAGCCGCTCGCCAGCGCGACCGGCGTGAGGGCGCCGCCCTCGCCGGGCTCGTAGAGCAGGAACTTCGGGTACGACCAGTTCACGTCGAGCTGCGCCACGGCCGCGGCGCCGGCGTGGCGAAGCCCGAGCCCGATCGCGGCCGCCGTCGTGTGGTTGCTGATGCCGACGAAGAGGACCTTGCCCTCGCGGTCGAGCCCCACCGCGGAGCGGCGGATCACCGTGTTGCCGTCGAGCGTCGCGCCCCAGTTGCGCACCTCCGACGCGCGGAGCAGCGGGTGGAGCTCGCCCTCGTCGACCATGCAGCTCGGCGTCTGCCGCCACCACCGCATGCTGCCCTCGTCGGCGGCCAGCCTGCTCCACGGCCCGATCTGCACCCGCCCGTCGCGGTGGAGCGCGAGGGTGCAGCCCTGCTCCCGGGCGCGCACCAGGGTCACGTCGTCGACCCGCATCCCCCACTGGCCGTGCTCGGTCATGAAGCCGCCGTTGAACGCGGCGAGCAGCTGCGCCTGGTGCGCCTCCGGGACCTTCGCGCGCCGCTCGTAGGTCTTGCCCTCCTCGGTGGTCGCCGCCGGCTCCCGCGAGCCGGCCATCAGGTGGACGTCGACCCCCGAGAGATCCACCGCCACGACGAACAGCTCCGCCCAGGAACGGTGGGGATCCGGGTGGATCAGCGTCTTGTAGAGGCGCGGCGGGTCGCCGGGGCGCGCGCGGTCGACGATCGGCACCCACCGCCCATCGCCGGGAGCGGGCCAGGCCGCGTGCGAGGGGCCGACGTCCTTCGGCCGGAACACCGCCGCCACGACCGCCGGGGCCGCCGCGGCGTCCGCCCCGGCGGCGGGCGCGGCGGGCTCCGGCGCCGGCTCGGGCACCTCCCAGTACGTCTTCGGCGGCTCGCTCCCGCGCCACAGCCGGTGGACGCGATCCTCTACCGCGTAGGCGGTCTCCTCGAGCGCGGTCACGTTCTCGGCCCCGATCACCGAGCGCAGGCCGTTCGCGACGAGCGGGCCCATCCACGGGATCCGGTGCACCGCCGTCCACAGCCCCGCGCCGGCGAGCACCGGGACGGCGACGGCGCCGAGGATCCAGCGCCGCCGTCGCGAGCGGGGCACCGGCGGGCCAGCGTGCTTCGGAGCGGAGTGCCCGGCCTGGGCCGGCGGTTTCGAGGCTTCGGCGGTTTCGGCCATGGCGTGCTGCGGTGCTGCGAAAGAGCTGCGAAAGAGCTGCGGAAGAATCGACAGAGCGGGAAGGCGAAGCGACTCGGCGCCAGATGACGCGCGCGAGCCCCCGGCGCGGGCGAGGGTGTAGCACGAGGCGCGGAGCGCACGGAACCCGCTCGCGCGCGGCTCGTCTGGCGGTCGCGGCTCGACTTCCTGACCACCTCGTACTAGAGTCGCGGCCTCGGACTGACCTGGCACGGGTCGCGGTGCTCGGTCGCTGTCAAGTGGGCCTCGCAGTCTCCACGCAAGGAGGCGCAGGGCGGCAGCTCTCCGTGATCGAGCCCTCTGCGTTGAGGGCGCGGTGCCCGCGGCGCCTCTTTCCCTGCTCAGGAGGGGCTCCTGGCGAGCCCAGTGTCCATGCAATTTGCCGATCTCAAGCTCATCGAACCGTTGCTCCGCGCCATCGAAGCCGAGGGGTACAGCGCCCCAACGCCCATCCAGGAGCAAGCCATCCCCCCGATCCTCGAGGGCAACGACGTCCTCGGGTGCGCGCAGACGGGGACCGGCAAGACCGCCGCGTTCGCGCTGCCGATCCTGCAGCGGCTCGCGCAGGGGGGCGCGCCGGGCCAGCGCGGGCTCCGCGTCCTCGTGCTCACGCCGACGCGCGAGCTCGCGGCGCAGGTCGGCGAGAGCTTCATCACGTACGGAAAGAACCTCGGGCTGCGGACCGCGGTCATCTTCGGAGGGGTCGGGCAGCGCCCCCAGATGGAGGCGCTGCGCCGCGGGGTCGACGTGCTCGTGGCGACGCCGGGCCGGCTGCTCGACCTCTGCTCGCAGGGCGTCGCCCCGTTCGGGCGGCTCGAGACGCTCGTGCTCGACGAGGCCGATCGGATGCTCGACATGGGGTTCATCCACGACATCCGGCGTGTGCTCGCCATGCTGCCCGAGCGCCGCCAGACGCTGCTGTTCTCGGCCACGATGCCGCCGGACATCCAGAAGCTCGCGAACAGCATCCTGCGCCGCCCGGTGAAGGTCGAGGTCGCGCGGGTCGCCACCACGGCCGAGAACATCGACCAGCGGGTGGTCTTCGTCGAGCGGTCCGACAAGCGCGCGATGCTGGAGCACGTGCTCAAGGATCCCGCCCTCAGCCGGGCGATCGTGTTCACCCGGACCAAGCACGGCGCCAACCGCGTGGTCCAGCAGCTCAGCCGGGCGCGCATCGAGGCCGTCGCCATCCACGGGAACAAGTCCCAGGGCGCCCGCGAGCGGGCCCTGGCGAGCTTCAAGCAGGGGACGACGAGCGTGCTGGTCGCGACCGACATCGCCGCGCGCGGCATCGACATCGACGACATCTCGCACGTGATCAACTACGACCTGCCGAACATCCCGGAGAGCTACGTGCACCGCATCGGCCGCACGGCGCGCGCCGGGGCGTCGGGGGTAGCGCTCTCGTTCTGCGACAGCGAGGAGCGGGCGTACCTCGCCGACATCGAGCGCCTCATCCAGAAGCGCCTCCCCATCCTCGCCAGCCCTGGGTTCGCCGGCGTGCAGGCCGACCCAAGGCCCGCGTCGCAGCCGCAGGGTCAAGCGCAGGGCCGGCCGCAGGGCCGGCCGCAGGCGCAGGGGCAGGGCCGGCCGCAGGGGCGGCCCCAGGCGCAGGGGCAGGGCCGGCCGCAGGCGCAGGGGCAAGGTCGGCCTCAGGGGCAAGGTCGGCCCCAGGGGCAAGGTCGGCCTCAGGGGCAGGCGATGCCTCAGGCGCGCCCGCAGCCGCGGCACGACACCCCGCGCGTGGAGAACTGAGCCCGGCACCCCCGCCAGCCCGCCACGCCACGCTCGCCTCGAGCTGGCGTGGCGAGCCCGTCGCTCGCACGGCTGATCACCCTCGCTGACGAGGGCGAGCCGTCGCGCTGCAGCGCGCCGGTCATTGCATCGGCGCACGCCAGCATCTCGCACATTCACATTATTTTCGTCGATGTACGCGAATTCTGGCACGATCGCGGCCATGCGCGTCTCCGCCATCCTTGTAAGCCTGCTAACTGTAGCTGCGTGTGATCGCGGTGCCCCCTCGGGCTCCCCCGACGCGAGCGTCCAGGCCTCCGCCGATCCGGCGCCGGATGCCTCCCCGGCGCCGCCCGCATCGGCCAGCGCGCCGGCCTCGGCGAGCGCGGCAGCGGCGGTCGACCCCGGCGGAGCCGCCGACGCGGGCGCGGCGGCCGACGCCAGCGCCCCTGCGGCGAGCGCGGCCTCGGCCGACGCCGGGGCCCCCCCGGCCGACGCCAGCCGGCTCTCCCTCGAAGGGCGCGCCGTCCAGGGAGGGCTCCTCCGCGCCAAGCTGAACGGCAAGCTGCGCCGCATGGCGTTCCCGGGCCACCGCGTGACCGTCAGCGATGAGGGGGAGTTCCTGATCGCCTTCTCGCGCAACGCGCCGGCGCAGGAGAAGCTGACCATCACGTTCGACGACGGGCAGGTCCTCGAGAAGCTCTTCGACGTGGAGCAGCGCACGTTCGAGGTCGACAAGGTCGATAACCTTCCGGAGAACATGGTCAAGCTCGACATGGCGACGCGCGTGAAGCTCACGCAGGCCGAGAAGAAGCTCGACGCGATCCGGAGCAAGTACACGAAGAAGAACTGTTACAAGGACGGCTTCATCTGGCCCTCGAAGGGCCCGATCTCCTCGCGCTACGGCCAGCCGCGCGTGCTGAACGGCACCGACGGCGGGATCCACTGGGGCGTGGACATCGCGGTGCCTGTCGGGACGGCGGTGCGCGCGCCCGCCTGCGGCAAGGTGGTGCTCGTCGAGAAGAACCTCCCGCTGAGCGGTCACACCATGATCATCGATCACGGTCATGGCCTGACCTCCACGTTCATCCATCTCCACGGGTTCGCCGCGAAGGTGAATGACGAGGTCAAGCAGGGTCAGGTCATCGCGACCGTCGGGATGACCGGCCGCACGAACGGAGCGCACCTCGACTGGCGCATGAACCTCTTCGATACGCGCGTCGATCCCGAGCTCCTGGTCTCCGCCCCCGCGAAGTGACGGCCGCCGCGCTCTCTGCCTCTGCAGCGCGGCCAGCCACCCATGGAGGTCTCCCCTTGAGAACGCCCTCGCTCACCCCGGTCCTCGCGTCGCTCCTCCTCTCGCTGGTGCCCGCATCCGGGTGCGCGCCGGCGTCCCGCGCCGCGGCGCCGCCCGCCGCGCGCCCGGCGGCGCCGCCGAGCGGCCCGCCTGCGACGCCGCCTGAAGCGCGTCCGTCGGCGCCGCCCGCCGCGGGCCTCGATCCGGAGCTCACGTCGTACGCGTACCCTTATCCGGTCCGGTACCTCGAGGTCGAGTCGCAGCGCCAGAAGCTCCGCATGGCGTACATGGACGTGCAGCCCGAGAAGCCGAACGGGCGCGCGGTGCTGCTGCTCCACGGCAAGAACTTCTCCGCTTCCTACTGGGAGCCGACGATCCGCGCGCTGACCGAGCGGGGCTTCCGGGTGATCGCGCCCGATCAGATCGGGTTCGGCAAGTCGACGAAGCCCGCGGCTTACCAGTTCAGCTTCCACGGCCTGGCCGAGACGACGCGCGCGCTGCTCGACTCCCTCGGCGTGCAGCGCGCGGCCGTCGTCGGCCACTCGATGGGAGGGATGCTCGCCGCGCGCTTTGCCCTCATGTTCGCCGAGCGCACCGAGCGCCTCATCCTGGTCAATCCCATCGGCCTCGAGGACTGGAAGACGGTGGTCCCCTACCGCCCCATCGACGCCTGGTACAAGCAGGAGCTCGAGGCGACGCGCGACAGCATCCGCGACTACCAGCGCAAGAGTTACTACGACGGCGCCTGGAAGCCCGAGTACGAGCGCCAGATCGAGGTCCAGGCGGGCTGGACAGAGCACCCCGAGTACCCGCGCGTCGCCTGGTGCTCGGCGCTCACGTACGACATGATCTTCACCCAGCCTGTCGTCTACGAGCTGCCGCGCATCCGTACGCCCACGCTGCTCGTCATCGGGCTGCGGGACCGGACGGCGCTCGGCCGGGCGTGGGCCCCGAAGGAGGCCGCGGACGCGCTCGGCGACTACACGACGCTGGGCAAGAAGGCCGCGCAGGCGATCCCCGGCGCCAGGCTCGTCGAGCTCCCCGGCGTGGGCCACCTGCCGCAGGTCGAGGCGTTCGAGAAGTACCGGGATGCGCTGGTGAAGTTCCTCGAGCAAGCGCCCTGAGGGCGCTCCCCACGCCGGCGCTACCGCGGCGACTCAGGCCGAAATGCCGGGCGAGCGCGCTGGACATTCAGGACAACACGCCCTCTCAGGAGCTCCGGGAGCGCCGAGCGACGATGTCATGGGGCGGGTGAGCGCTCTCGGGGCAATGTGCCACATGAAGAGATGTCGCGGCCGGGGGCCAGCTGGCTCGACGCGGCGCTCAGGGGCGCCGGAGCGCTGCTGTCGAGGCGCGCAGCGCCGGCGCGCCGGGCCAGCGCCGGCCGTCTGACGACGCCTCCTCGCGATGCCTCCTCGACGGAGGAGTGACGCGCTCGCTGAGCTCGCCGGGCGGACGGATCGTCACCGCCGAGCCAGTCTGCGGCATGCGCCTTGCAGCCTCCCTGGCCGACGAAGGCAATCGATCAAATCAAAATATTGATTTCAAGGAGTCGGTCATGAAGATCCTGTCGCCTCGAGTTCATGGATATATTGACTATGCTGTCGTGGCCCTGTTCCTGCTGGCGCCTTCGCTGTTTGGCTTCAGCGGGCTGCCCGAGACGCTCTGCTATATCCTGGGCGCTGTGCACGCTGCCATGACGCTGCTCACCGCGTTCCCGCTGGGCGCCGCCAAGGTCATCCCGTTCCCGGTTCACGGCGGGCTCGAGGCGGCGGTCGCCGTCTTCCTCGTCGCGGCGCCGTGGCTGTTCAACTTCGATGAGGCGTCCGCCGCGAGGAACTTCTATCTGGTGTCGGGCGTGGCTGTCGGCCTGGTCTGGCTGGTCACCGACTACCGCTCGGCGTACGCGACGACGGCAACCGGCGTCCGGCCGGAGCACCGGTCGTTCTCGTGATGATGACTGCGTGAGCGATCCTCGCGAATCGGCGCGGCGGCCGGGGCACAGCCTCGGCCGCGCGCTTTTTGTGCGATGGAGAATCGGCGCGGATGCACCTTCCGGCCTGCTTCGGGTGAGCGCGGCGCCAGGTCGTCGATGCCGGACCGTGACGGTCGACGGCGACAGGGTGGTCGAGCGCGCGGATCTACGGCACGCTCATGCAGGGCGGGAGGACGGGCGCGATGAGCGACTCGAAGAAGACGGACCTGATGGGCCTTCAGGTGGGCGATTTCCAGGTCGCGGCGGTGCCCGTCGTCGAGACGAGCGACGCTCTCGATACGGAGGCCAACCGCGAGCGGGCGCGGAGGCTCGACGAGGACAAGCGGGCGGCCCAGTTCGGCCGCAGCATCGAGGGGGCAGGGGAGCCCGCGCCGGAGGAGGCCGAGGCCGCCGTGGACGCGTCGCTCCAGGAGGCACGAGCGCGCCTCGGGAGCGGAGAGGACGTGCCGATCCTGCTGCACGATCCCGTGACGGGAGCCACGATCGAGCACTCGTGAAGGAAAATGGCGCCATCCGCCCGGCACCGGCGGCCCACGTCTGCGCCCGGCGCCTCGCGCCTCCAGGCGAGCTCGGCCGAGAGCTGCGCGACTCCGCGGCGACCGAAGAGCCGAGCCGATCATCGAACAGCTTGTCCGGGAATCGCGGCGCCGGCTTCAGGGTGAGAAGGCCGAATGCGGATGAGCTCGGCTGTCACGTTGCGCCTCTATGTTTCGTTGAGGTGTCGTTGATATATCGCGACACGCGCTCGCGGCGCCCACGCGCTCGCCGTCGCGGCCAGCGCTCGACGTCCGGGTTCTGCCCGCTCCGGACGTTGTCCGGCTGAGGCGGCTGCAGGAGCTGCCGTTATTTTGGATGCTCCTCCGCTTGGCTCGACAGGGCATCCGCTCCGTCCGAACACCCATCCGCTCCCCTGGAGGAAAGCGCCGCGCCTCAGGGGTTCGATGTTGCTCCGATCCGAGCAGGGAGTTATTCAAACACTCGAAACGACTGACGGGAGAATAAAGCCATGATGAACATGCCAATGAGCTCGATGCCGATGATGGGGAACATGATGCCGATGATGAACGGCATGATGCCGATGAGCGGCATGATGCCGATGATGCCCAACATGATGGGCATGATGGGCATGATGCCGATGATGAATGGCATGATGCCGATGATGCCCAACATGATGGGTATGATGCCGGGCATGATGGGCGGCATGATGCCGAACATGATGGGTATGATGCCGGGCATGATGGGCGGCATGATGCCGGGCATGATGGGCATGATGCCGAACATGATGGGCATGATGCCGAACATGATGGGCATGATGCCGAACATGATGGGCATGATGCCGAACATGATGGGCATGATGCCGAACATGATGGGCATGATGCCGAACATGAAGATGGCGGCCTGATAGCGCCATCGCCGGCATGATCGGCGCCACGCTGGATGTCGAGGGTGGTACCCCGGCATCGCGATGCGCGGCGCTCGCGCCGGTGGCGAGCTGGTCCGCAAGGGCCAGCTCGCTTTCTTTTGTTCCGTGAGATCGTCGCCCTGCTCGCGCTCGCGGCAGGCCCGTCGAACGACCTGCCGCCGCCGATGGCGCCCCGCGGCGAGGAGGAGCTCCCGGCGGAGGCGGCCTTCGCCTACTCGTAGTGCGCCAGCCCCTTGATGACCTGCCGCTGCTCGTTGAACACCACGACTTCCGCCACCCTCCGACCGGACGCCGTCCGGTAGAGGATCGTGAGGCTATCGACGCCGGGCAGCGCCGCCTCCAGATCAAAGCGGAGCGACGGATCCGCGGCCAGCCCCTTCTCCCAGTAGGGCCGGATCGCCGCTTTCCCCTTCAACGTCCCGGAAGGCTCGTGCATCCGTTCCACGATGAACGGCGAGCTCATCTCGAAGTCATCGGTGTAATGAGAGAGGATCCGCTCCAGGTCGTGAGAGTTCCATGCGGCGATCCACTCCTGCGCAAAACGTCGAGCAAATCCAGGATCCTGCATCTCCAACCTCCAGCAGCACAGCTCGTGGACATTACCTCGGCGGAAGCTTCGCGACAGCGGCGTGCCCGCGCGAGCGAGATCCACGCAGCACGGCGCGGCGACCATCGCGCCGGCCGGTACGCCCTCGGGTGGCTCAGCTCGCGGACTCTCCCTGCGGGCTCGGCCGCGGCGCATCCCGCGATACGTACACGGCCGCTGCCAGATCCCCCACCACGTTGATCACGGTCCGACACATGTCGAGGAACCGATCCACCCCGAGGACCAGGCCGAGCCCCTCGGGCGGGATGCCCAGCATCCCCAGGATCATCGCGATCACGGGGAGCGAGCCGGCAGGGATGCCCGCCGTGCCGATGCCCCCCAGCACCGAGATGAGCATCACGATCGCCTGCTGCCCGAGCGTCAGCGTGACGCCGTAGACCTGCGCCAGAAAGAGCACGGTCACCCCTTCGAACAGGGCCGTCCCGTTCTGGTTCATCGCGGCCCCGGCGGTCAGGACGAAGCGCGCCACGGACGGCGGGAGCCGCAGCTCCTCCTCGGCCACCTTCAGCGAGGTCGGCAGGGTCGCGTTCGACGAGGCGGTCGAGAACGCCGTCACGATCGCCGTCCGGCTCCCGCGAAAAAAGGCCACCGGCGACATCCCGCCGAGGAAGCGCACCGAGAGCGAATAGACCACGAACATGTGCAGCCCGAGGCCGAGCAGCACCGTGAGGACGTACGCCGCCAGCTGCTGCATGATGCCGATGCCCATGCGGGAGGTGATGGTGAAGAGCAGCGCGCCCACGCCGATCCACGCGAACCGGAGCACCCCCTCGATGAGCCGCATCGAGACGTCGAACAGCCCCTGGATGCCGTCGCGGAGCCGCGCCGCCGCCTCGGTCTGGGTGAGCGACAGGGCGAGACCGAAGAGCAGCGAAAAGGTGATGACGGCGAGCACGTCGCCCGCCGCCGCGGCCTTGATCACGTTGTCGGGCACCATCGCGATGATCATCCCCACCGGCGAGGTGTCGACCGGCGCGGTCGCCGCCTTGATGCCGCCGCCCTGCGCGAGGCTCCGGACCGCGTCGGGCAGGCCGTCGCCGGGGCGGATCAGGTTCACCAAGACGAGGCCGATCAGCACCGCGATGGTGGAGACGACGGCCGTGTAGCCCAGCGTCCGCAGGCCGAGCCGGCCGACGTGCTTCAGATCGAGCTCGCAGATGCCCATGACGAGCGCCGAGAACAGGATCGGGAGCACGAGCATGAACAGCAGGCGCAGGAAGATCTGGCCCACCGGGTAGGTGATGTGATCGACGATCCAGACGAGCACCGGAGAGCCCGCTGCGACCGCGTTCGCCGTCAGACCGCTCGCTGCCCCGACCGCGACCCCGAGCAGCATCGTTCGATGCGATGACATGGCGCCACCTTACACAAGCCGCGGCGCCGTGAGCCGCCGAGTTCTCGCCCCGCCGCTCGCGCCCTCCTCGGCCGGCGCGCGCCGCTTCGACCGGCTCACCCCCTCCGCCGTCGGCGACGCGCGCCCCCGGGTCGACCGTGGCCCTGGCTGCCTGTCCAAGCCCGCGCGGATCCATTACGCTCGGCGCCGGCCATGCTGAAGCCGGGCGATTCGTTCGAGCGCTACACGATCGAGGCCGCCATCGGGCAGGGGGGGATGGGCTGCGTCTACCGGGCCCACGACGCGCGGCTCGGCCGGCGCGTCGCCGTCAAGGTCATCGCGGGCGGCTCCGTGGACCCCGACGCCGCCGCGCGCCTGCTGCGCGAGGCGCGCGCGGCCGCCGCGCTCGATCACCCGAACGCGGTCTCGATCTTCGACGTCGGCGAGCTCGATGGGACGCCGTTCATCGTGATGGAGCTCGTCGCCGGCCGCACCCTGCGCAGCGCGATCGGCGGCCCCGAGATGCCGGCCTCGATCCGGGTCGCCTGGCTCGCCGACGTCGGCCGCGCGCTCGCCGCGGCGCACCGGCGCGGGCTCGTCCACCGGGACATCAAGCCGGAGAACGTGATGGTCCGCGACGACGGCGTGATCAAGGTGCTCGACTTCGGCATCGCCCGCCGCGCCGCCGGCGAGGCCGATCCGAGCGCCTCGACCGAGGCGCCCGCGCTGCCGACGCTGACCGCCCTGGGCGTCAAGCTCGGGACGCCGGTGTACATGGCCCCGGAGCAGATCCGCGGCGGGGAGCTCGACGGGCGCGCGGACCAGTTCGCGTGGGGCGTGCTCGCGTTCGAGCTCCTCACGGGCAGGCTGCCCTGGCGCGGCGCCGGCGACATGCTCGCGGTCGTCGCCTCGATCCTCACGGACGAGGCCGATCGCACCCTGCTCGACGCCGCCTCCGTGCCGCCGGCGGTGAGCGCGGTCGTGCTGCGCGCCCTCTCGAAGCGCCCCGAGGAAAGGTTCGCGTCGATGGACGACCTCGTGCGCGCGCTCGAGGCGGCCGGGCGAGGCGAGGCGCCCGCGGCGCCCGCGAACCTGCCGCCCGCGCAGGCGCCCGCGTCGAGGGCGAGCGAGGCGCTTCGGGGAGGGGAGACCGCGGCGCAGCGGTTCTCGACCGACCAGGTGCGCGACGTCCTCGCGCGGGCGATCGAGCGCCAGGCCTCGGCGGACGGGGGCGCGCCGCGGGGCGACGCGCGCCTCGGCTTCGACGACCTGCTCGCCGCGGCGCAGGAGGTGGGCGTGGACCCGGAGGCAGTGCGCGAGGCGAGCCGGGCGTTGCGCGCGCGCGACGCCGAGCAGAAGACCGGGCTCGCCACCGCCGCCGAGCGCGCCGCGTGGCTCCGGCGCCAGCGCCGCGACTTCTACCGGCACCTCGGCGTCTACCTCATCGTCAACTCGGTGCTTCTCGTGATCGGCGCCGTGCTCGGCGTCGCCTTCTGGGTGTCGCTGGTCCCGCTGCTCTGGGCCATCGGCCTCGGCATCCACGCCCTCGTCACGTTCACCGCGAACGAGGACGACTGGGCGCAGGAGGTCGAGGGCATGCGGTGGTGGCACGAGCACCATCGCCGCAGGCATGAGCTCGCCATGGCGAAGGTGGCCGGCCGGGGCCTGCCGCCCGCTGCGGCCGTGCGCCAGCGCATCGAGACGGCGCGCGCGGACCGGTGGGGCGGGCTGCGCGTCGAGACGGACACGGCGCGCGCCGAGGGGGAGCAGGCCGAGGAAGAGGCCGCCGCCGCGGTGAGCAAGTCGCAGCGGCGGCGGCGCTGAACGACGCAGCGGCGGCAGCGCTGTCCCGAGCTTCCGCGGCCCGCCCCGAGCGCGGCGCCGGGCCCGCATGCGCTAAGCTCGCCGCGCTTCCCACGCTCGCCGCGCCCCTCGGAGACCGTCATGTCCAAGCCGAACCTCATCGCCCGCTCGCTCGCGCCGCTCCAGGTCCTCCCGTCCTTCCTGCGCTCCCGCGCGCAGACGGTGCTGTTCCAGCGCATGGTGCCGTTCACGGGGACCGCCGGGATCCAGTTCGACGAGGTGACCTCGGAGCGCGTGGCGCTGCGGCTCGCCAACGGGCGCAAGGTGCACAACCACATCGGCGGCGTGCACGCCGCCGCGGCGGGGCTCCTGGCCGAGACGGCGACCGGCTTCGTCGTCGCCGTCAACCTGCCCGACGACAAGCTGCCGCTCCTGCGCAGCATGAAGGTCGACTACAAGCGCCGCGCCCAGGGCGGCCTGCGCGCTGTCGCGACGCTCACGCCCGAGCAGCGCCGGTCGTTCGAGGACCAGCCGAAGGGGGACGTGGCCGTCGCCGTCACGGTGACGGACGAGAGCGGCGCGACGCCGATGGAGTGCGAGTTCGTGTGGGCGTGGGTGACCAAGGGGAGGTGACCCAGTGAACGCCGCGCCGCCGCGCCGCCGCGGGCGCCCTGACCGCGTCCCGCGCGGCCTCAGAGCGTCAGGATCTCGCAGCCGTCCCGCGTGACGAGCACGGTGTGCTCGAACTGCGCCGAGAGGCTGCCGTCCTCCGTGACGATGGTCCACCCGTCGTCGAGCGTGCGGATGCGGTTCGAGCCCAGGTTCACCATCGGCTCGATCGTGATCGCCATCCCGGCGCGGAGCCGCATGCCCGCGCCGCGCACGCCCGTGTGGGCGACGTGCGGCGGCAGGTGCATCCTCCGCCCGATGCCGTGCCCGCCTACCTCGCGGACCACGCTGCACCCCTCGGCCCGCGCGAGCTCGTCGATCGCCGCGCCTATATCGCCGAGCCGCGCCCCGTCGCGCACGACCGCGACCCCTGCGTCCCGGCAGCGCCGGGCGACGTCCACCACGTGCCTCGCCTCGGCGCTCGGCTCTCCGATGAAGAACATCGCCGACGTGTCGCCGTGGTAGCCGTCGAGCTCCGTCGTCACGTCGACGTTGAGGATGTCGCCCGGCGCGAGCACCTCGTCGCGCCGCGGGATCCCGTGGCACACGACGTGGTTCCGGCTCGTGCACACCGCCGCCGGGAAGCCCTTGTATCCCAGCTGACTCGGGCGGCCGCCCCGCTGCGCCGTGTCCTCGCGCACCCACCGGTCGATGTCCGCGGTCGTCATGAAGGGCTGGAGCCGCGCCCCGACGGCGGCGAGGGTCGCCGCGGCCGCGCGCCCGGCGCGCCGCATCGCCTCGCACGCGCGAGGCCCGAGGATGTCCACGTTCATGCGAGGCATATGCGGGCGCCGCGCGCGGCCATCCAATACTGTTTTGATCTCGGGGCGCGCGCGCGGCTCCTCACCCGAGCGGCGTTCGCGGTAGAATCGGGCGCGTGAGCCTGTCGCAGATCCGTTACTTCATCGCCGTCGCCGAGGAGGGCCACGTCGGCCGCGCCGCGCGCCGGCTCCACATCGCGCAGCCGCCCCTCAGCCGGCAGATCCGCGGCCTGGAGGACGAGCTCGGCGCGCAGCTGTTCGAGCGCACCGCGCGCGGCATGCGCCTCCTGCCGGCCGGCGCCGCGTTCCTCGACCACGCCCGCACGATCGTCGCGAAGGTCGACGAGGCCGTCGCCGACCTCCGCAGCTACGGCGCCGCGCCTCCTTGCGGGGACCTCGACCCTGGCCGCTGCCGGCGCGCCGACCTGGGCTAGGCTGCCTCGCGTGGAGCGCGTGGTGCCAGAGGAGCGGCATGGGCTACGACGCTGAGCTCGCGTTGGCCGTCGAGGCGGCGCGCCGCGCGGGGTCGCTCCTCCGCGCGGAGTTCCATCGCCCCGGCGGCCCGCGCGGCGCCGGGACGCACGCCGACGTCGACGTGGAGGCCGAGCTCCTGCTGCGCGAGGCGCTGACCCGCGCCACGCCCTACGCGTTCCTCGGGGAGGAGACCGGCGCCGCCTTCGGCGCGGACCCGTCGCACCGCTGGGTGGTGGATCCGAACGACGGCACCGCGTCCTTCCTGCACGGCTACCGCGGCGCCTCGGTCTCGATCGGCCTCCTGCGGGAGGGCACGCCGGTGCTCGGCGTCGTCTTCGCGTACGCCTACCCCGACGACGACGGCGATCTCATCGCCTGGGCGGAGGGCACCGGGCCGATCCGGCGCAACGGCGCCCCCGTCTCGGCCTCGCTCGCCGGCGGCGCGCTCGATCGCTACGCCGTCGTGCTGCTCTCGCAGTCGGCCGACTTCCTCCCGGCCCGCAACGCCCGGTGCGTCGCCCCGGCGCGGTTCCTCTCGCTCCCGAGCCTCGCCTACCGGCTCGCGCTGGCGGCGGTCGGCGAGGGCGTCGCCGCTGTCTCGCTCAGCCGGCCGCAGAGCTGGGATTACGCGGCCGGGCACGCCCTCGTGCGCGCCGCCGGCGGCGAGCTCGTCGACGACGACGGCGCGCCCATCGCGTACACCGCGCAGCGCGAGGGCGAGATCTGCCGCCTGTTCGGCGGCGCCCCCGCGGTCGTCCGGGAGCTCGCGCGGCGCCCGTGGAGCGCCGTCATCCACGGCCGCATCCCGGCGCCGCAGGGGACGTACGGGCTCCTGCGCCCGTCCCGCAGCCTGCTCTTCGAGGGCGCCGGCGCGCTCTCCCGGGCCCAGGGCTGCCTGCTCGGCCAGCTCGCGGGCGACGCGCTCGGCGCGCTCGTCGAGTTCCGGAACGCGGAGCAGATCGAGATCATGTACCCGGGCGGGGTCCGCGACCTCGCCGACGGCGGGACGTGGAACACCCTCGCCGGGCAGCCGACCGACGACTCCGAGATGGCGCTCATGCTGGCGCGGTCGATCGTCCGCAAGCGCGGCTTCGTCGCCGAGGCCGCGCTCGACGCGTACGTGCACTGGTACGGCTCCCGCCCGTTCGACATCGGCAACACCACGGCGGCAGCGCTCTCCGCCGCCGCGGGCGCCCCCTCGCCGGACGCGCGCCGCGCCCGCGCGCGGGCGGCCGCGAGCCCGACCAGCGAGGCGAACGGCTCGGTGATGCGCGCCGCGCCGCTCGGCGTCCTCGGCGCGGGCCGCCCGCAGGAGGCCGCGGCCTGGGCGCGCGACGACAGCGCGCTCACGCACCCCCACCCGGTCTGCTGCGCCGCCTCCGCCGCGTTCGTCGCGGCGATCGCCGCCGCCGTGGGCGGGGCCGGGGTCGAGGGCGCCTGGGAGGCCGCCCGCGCCGAGGCGGAGCGGAGCGGCGAGCGCGCGGTCCTCGCCGCGCTGGAAGCTGCGCGCCGCGCGCCGCCCCGGAGCTTCTCGCACCAGGCAGGCTGGGTCATCATCGCCCTGCAGAACGCCTTCTACCAGCTCCTCCACGCGTCCTCGCTCGAGCAGGGGCTCGTCGAGACGGTGATGGCCGGCGGCGACACGGACACGAACGCCGCGATCGCCGGCGCGCTGCTGGGGTCGGCGCACGGCCGGGACGCGGTCCCGGATCGCTTTCGCCGCCTCGTGCTCTCCTGCCGGCCGCTCCCCGAGGCAGGGGCGAAGCACCGGCGCCCGCCCGAGCTCTGGCCGGTCGATGCGATGCTCCTGGCCGAGGCGCTCCTCGCCGCGGGGCAGCGAGCGCAGCCCGAGGAGTGCGACCCACCGGAGAGCTTCCGGACCGGGGACATCAGCTAAAACAACAATATTATCGGTAACTTACCGGCATTTTGTAACCCTCTTGAAGAGGATGAGGGTGCCCCGGCGGAGCGACGCACCCGGCGCGCCGGGGCGCGGTCACGGACTATGTCCAGGGCGGCCGGTGAGGGCGTCGCTCAGCCGCCGGTCGGGCGCTCCAGGTGCCCGCCGAATTTGTGGCGCATCGCCGACAGGACCTTCTCGGCGAAGGTGTGATCGTGGCGGGAGCGGAAGCGCGCGTAGAGCGCCGAGGAGAGCACCTCCGCGGGCACCGCCTCCTCGATCGCGGCCATCACGGTCCAGCGGCCCTCGCCGGAGTCCTGCACGAAGCCGCTGTACCCGCCGAGGTCGGGGCTCTCGGTGAGGGCGATCGCGGTGAGGTCGAGCAGCCACGACCCGACGACGCTGCCGCGCCGCCACACCTCGGCGATCTCGCCGAGGTCGAGGTCGTACCGGTGCTCCTCGGGCAGGCGCGGGGTGGCCGCGTTCTTCAGGATGTCGAACCCCTCGGCGTAGGCCTGCATGAGGCCGTACTCGATGCCGTTGTGGACCATCTTCACGAAGTGGCCGGCGCCGACCGGGCCGCAGTGGAGGAAGCCCTCTTCGGACGTGCCCTGCGCCGCGCTCCGGCCCGGCGTGCGCGGGATGTCGCCCTGGCCCGGCGCGAGCGTCCGCAGGATGGGCTGCACGAGGGAGAACGCCTCGGGCGCGCCGCCGACCATGAGGCAGTAGCCGCGATCGAGCCCCCACACGCCGCCGCTCGTCCCCACGTCCACGTAGCGGATGCCCTTCGGGGCGAGCGCCCTGGCGCGGCGCACGTCGTCCTTGAAGTACGTGTTGCCCCCGTCGATGATCACGTCGCCAGGGCCGAGCTTCTCGCCGAGCTCCTGGACCACGTGCTCGGTCGGGGCGCCCGCGGGGAGCATGACCCAGACCACGCGCGGCGACGCGAGCTTCTCCACCGCCTCACCGAGGGAGAAGGCCGTCTCTGCGCCCTCCTCGCCGAGCTGCTTCACGCTGTCCTGGTTCAGATCGAACGCCACGACCTCGTGGCCGCCGCGCATCAGCCGGCGCGCCATGTTGGCGCCCATCCTCCCGAGTCCGATCATTGCGAGCTTCATCTCTCACGCTCCTGTCTACGATCGCGGGCGTACCACGGGGCGCCGCCACGGGTCCGGGGCGCCCCTCCCGGAGGCGGTCACCGCGGCTTTGGCCGGATGGCGCCCATCGCGTGCTCGAGCGCGCTCTTCAGCGTGCTGAACACCGGGATCCCCTCGAGGCTGCCGCCGGCTTCCAGGATGCTCGCGACCATCCCCGCCGGGACGCCGGTGATGATGCACTGGCTGCCGAGCAGCCGCGTCGCCGCGAACAGCCGGAGGAGGTGCTCGACGGTGGAGGCGTCGGTCGCCTGCGCGCCCGTGAGGTCCACGATCATGAAGCGGGCGCTGTGCTTGACGATGGCGCCGAGCACCTCGTCCATCATGCGCGTCGCCCTCGCGCCGTCGACCGTGCCGATCACGGGCATGGTGAGCACGCTGTCCCACACCTGGATGATCGGCGTCGACATCTCGAGCATCGCCTCGTGCTGCGCGCGGGCCCGATCGAGCTGCAGGCGCAGCTCGATCTGCACGCGCTCGAGCGCCTCGTTCTGCTCGCGCAGCCGCGCGCTCGCGGCGGCGAGGTCGAGCGCGTTCTTGAGCATCGTGTAGGTGGCGCCGACGTAGAGCGCGTACGTCGTCGCGCTCGCCAGCGCCTTCCGGTCGATCTGGCGCTGGTCTTCTAGCGCGAAGAGCATCGTGCCGATGGTCTTCTTGTAGACCTGGATCGGCACGTGGAAGACGACGTCGGGGTCCTCGGCGAGGAGCCAGGCGCGCGCGAGGTCCGACTCCCGCGCCTCGGTCCAGGGCCCCTTGAACCACGCGGCGCGCTGCGCCTCCAGCGCCGCGACCATCCAGGCGTCCACGACGACGCCGCCGCCCTCGGGCGCGCCGTACTCGAAGGTGCCGCGCTCGTACCTCGCCGCGATCCGGGCGCCGCCGCCCTCGTTGCCGAGCACGACGCAGAGCCGCTGGGACGGGACGATCCAGCGCGCGCTGGAGCAGACCTCTTCCCAGAGCGAGCGCAGGTCCGGCTGGCTCGCGAGCTTGAGGAGGATCTCGTTCAGGACGCCGAGGACGATCCACCCACCGCCGCCGCTCTCGGAGGGCTGGCCAGAGTCTGGCATCGACATCAGCAATCGGCGTCGAGCGGGGGGCCCGCGGCGTCGGTCCGTGGTTCGATGATCTGCGAGGAGGCCGGCTTCATGACGGTCTCCCGGGTCGCTTCCTCGCAGAGCCCTGGCTCGTCGATGCACGCGACGGGCTCACGACCAGATCGAATCTCGGCACGGTGTACACTCCTCGCGCTCGGCGCGGCCGCATCTTACCCCGCAACCCGCTCGCGGTGGGAGGTCTCTCCGCCCGCCGGCGCCGGCTCCGCGGCGTCGCGTCGCGTCGTCGTTGCCCGGGTCGCCTCCCGCGCCGCGGCGGCCCGGCTGCCGAGGCGCGCTCGCCCCGGCCTCCGGCCGGCGCGCCGCCGCGCTCGCGGCCGCGGGGGACCGCGCTCGGCAGCGCTGCATGCTACCGCTAGGGCATGAAGATCAAGGCACGTGACGGCAAGGTCTATGAGGTCGCCTCCGCTCCGCCCGGCGGTAGCCACGAGGTGCGGCTCGACGGCAAGGTGGTCGGCTCGTTCGTGCTCCTGCCCGACGAGACGCAGGTCACCGTGAAGAGCAAGCCCGCCACCGACGCGCTCCTCGTGGACATCGCCGATCGGTTCGTCGCCGAGGGCGGGGCGCCCATGGGGATCAGCTGATCCAGGGCGGAGCGCTGCGCGGGTGCGTGGGATCCGGTTCATCGGCGCGCCGGCTGCAGCGAGCTCCAGGCGCACCGTGACGAACTCGCCCGCACACGGGTAACGGCGGCTCGCCGCGCGGCCCGGTTGAGGTCGTCTGTCGTGCCCTCGCAAGCGCCTGGCCGCGCCGGCCGTTTCCGAGACGGCGCCGCAGGCCTGCCCGGAACCCATGAATGACGTCGATCCGTTGCACTGCAGCGGAAGCTGCGCGCACTCCCGCTCGCCGCGCTCCGGCGTCCTCTGCATGGTCTGTCATGGCAACGACATCCCGGAACCTGTGGCACCTGGGCTTCGTGAACCTGGTTCGCGCTCGCGCCCCCGCGAACATCTCCGTCCAGCCCGAGGCGTGGCTCGCCGTCGAGCCGCAGCGCGCGGGAGGCCTGAGGAGCGGTTGCTCGGGCTCAGGCCTGAGGAGCGGCTGGTCGGACTGCCGCCTGCGCATCAGCTCCTGGCGCTGTCCGACGACGCGCTGCGCGGTTTCACGGACGAGTACCTGCGCTCGCTCCCGGCCGAGGTGCAGGACGCGATCCGGCACTGCATCGGACGGCCTTCACGCTGACCACCCGGCCGTGAGGGCGCTCGGTGCGCCGCGGCGGAAGCGGCGCGCGCATGCGCAGCGCCGGATGTAGGGCACGGGTAGGTTTCGGTGGGATTTCATGACCTGCCCGGTTCGAGGGGGCTCGCATGCGACGCCGCAGCCTTCCTGGCCTTCGTGATCGAAGCCGGCGCGCTCCCACCGAGGTCGCTCGCGGAGGTCGATGGGGCGCGCTTCTCCCGGGCGCAGCGGGGTCGACGCGGGCGGGACGCGACGCTGCGATCAGACCCGATGGCGCGTCGCCGGCCGGATGACGGCACGCGCTCGCGTGGCGTGCCGCTTGCTCTCCTGTTCCGGCATGAACCTCGGAACGTGCCTCTCGCTCGCGATCGGGCTCGGCGTGCTGACTGCCGGCGGGCGCGCGAGCGCCTGCGACCCTGTGGATACCAGCGTCTCGGAGGGATTCCTGCGCGCCGGCGCTCAGGGGGAGCTCGCCACGGTGCCACGCAATGTGGCGATCGTGATCTGGGGCGACCTCCCGGAGCTCTCGCACCTGCTGGTCGAAGAGGTTACCGGCGCCTCCGTCGCTGGCGCTGGCTCCGACGTTCCTGTCGCCCCGCCGGGGTACAGCGTGATTCGGCCTGCCGAGACGCTGGCGCCCGATACGACGTACCGATTGCGCCTGAGGCCCGGCGTCGAGCGCATCGTCCGGACCTCGGATGTCATCGACGACTCCGCGCCGAGCGCGCCGGTGCTCGCGAGCGGAGACGTCGAGTTCCACGCCAACGAGCCCGCGTGCGGCGCCAGCAGCTGCGGGGACATGACCACGCTGACGTTCGACCTGGAGACGCTCGGCGAGGACGATCACTCGCCCGCCGAGGCGCTGGTCTACGCCGTGTACGTGGGCTTCACCCCGGAGCAAGCGCGCTCCAAGGTGCAGCCGGACGCCTGGCTGGAGAGCGACTCGATGTTCCTCTACGTGGACGAGGACCACGTCGGTCGCGACGTGTACATCGCGGTCTCGGCGATCGACGAGGCCGGCAACGAGAGCGAGCGCAGCGAGGTGTTGCAGGTCGAGCACGAGGCGTCGGGCTGCGCGTTCGCGCGGAGCTCCACGCCGAAGGCGGCGCTCGTCATGCTGCTCCTGGCCGCGCTCGCGCCGCTCCGCCGCGCCGCGCGGAGGACGAAGGCGGCGGCGTGAGGCGTAGGTCTCCAGGCGGCGCGCTGCGGGCGTGAGGCGCAGGTCGCCGGGCAGCGCGATGGTAAAGCATCGATCGGGCTGACCCGATCGCCCGCCCGGATCAGAGCTTCCGCTCCTGAGCTCGCAGCGGAGGATCCGGCATGCAGATCACGTCCGAAACGTGGAATCCATCGGCGTACGACGCAATCGCGCGCCCCGAAATTCAATGAGGAGCGTTGTGCGTCAGGAGGAGCAGGAATATATGTCGTACCATGCGATACCTCCGGACAGGCGCTGCTCGCGTCTGCTCTCTGCTCCTCGTGCTCGCAGCGCTCCCCGGGACGGCGTTCGGGGCTACCACCGCGATCACGTTTACCATCAACCACGCCGATTGCGGCACCGGCGAGCTCTCGCTGTACCTGAACGGGGCTCGCCTCGACACGGTCGCGAGCACAAGCGGCTGCGAATGCAATGAAGCGCCGCTCCAGCGGACGTTCACCGAGCCCGAGGTGCTCGCCCTCTACGATCCCGATGCGTGCAATGATGTCCGGGTCGATCTAATCAACGGCTTCACGCTGTTCATCGGCTTCGTACGCGTCGACGTTCAAACCGACGAGGGCTCGTCGCAGACGTGCCTGTTCGATGCCGCCTCGGGCCCGATCCCGTGCGCGGATCGCGATCTCTGCGACGGGTACCACGTCGGGCTCACTTCGGTCGGGAGTCCCGATGGGGACGGCGACGGCATCCCGGAGGGCCCGGGCCTCGGCTGCGACAACTGCCCCGGTGAGGACAACCCGGACCAGGCCGACCAGGACGACAATGGGGTCGGCGACGTCTGCGACCCCTGTCCGCGCGGCGACCACGACGGCGATGCCGTCTGCGACGAGGCGGACAACTGCCGTGACGCCAGGAACCCGGACCAGGCCGACAGCGACGGCGACGGCCTCGGCGACGCCTGCGACGCCGCCTGTCCGCGCGGCGACCACGACGGCGATGCCGTCTGCGACGAGGCCGACAACTGTCGTGACGCCAGGAACCCGGACCAGGCCGACAGCGACGGCGACGGCCTCGGCGACGCCTGCGACAACTGCCCGGCCGTCGCGAACGCAGACCAGCTCGACAGCGACGGCGACGGCCTCGGCGACGCCTGCGTGGGCGGGTGCGTCACCTTGCAGCGAGGCACCGCCGGCGAGGTCGCGGACGCGGACATCTGGGAGGCTTTCCCCGACTACAACGACGGCCACGTCCCCTACAACGACTCGGGCCTGTCTCACGGCTTCCGCAAGCAGGCGCTTTACCGGTTCGGGCTCGGCGGCATCCCGGCCGGGGCCACCGTCACGTCGGCCGAGTTCGGCGTCGTCGCCTATGGCCCCGGCGATCAGAGCGTCCGCGTCCACCGGATCGCCGCGCCGTGGCGCGAGGACGCCGTCACCTGGCACAGCTTCGCCGCGAGCTACGACGAGGCTGTCGAGGCCGAGCTGCTCTGGGTCGGGCCGTACGCCATGGCGGCGGACCTGACCGAGCTCGTGCAGGCGTGGGTCGACGGCGCGACGCCGAACCACGGCTTCCTCGTCGAGCAGGACCCGATCGGGCGCACGTCCTACCGCTCGAGCGACCACCCCCTCCAGCGCGACCGCCCCTGGCTCGAGGTCTGCTACCTCGCTCCCTGATCCGCGCCCCGCGGCTTCTCCTCCGCCCCCTCGGCGGCCGCCGGGTAGGGCTTGCCGAGCGCCGCCGGCGGCGTCGCGTCGAACGCGCGCAAGAGCGGGCGGCGCGCCGCGTCCGGCAGCAGCGCGCCGAGGCGCTCCAGCAGCCCGCTCGAGGTCAGCACGAGGACCACGATCATCAGCGCGAACGGCGCCACGCTGAAGACCTGCGTCGGCACCGACGGCAGCGCGCTCTGGCCGAGGCTCGCCATCGACGAGAGCACGCCGAAGAGGTACGCGCCGAGCGCCGCCCGCACCGGGTGGAAGCCGCCGAAGATCACGATCGCGAGCGCGATCCAGCCGTAGCCCGCGGTGTGCCGGTGGCTCCAGCCGGCCTTGAAGTCGAGCGAGTACGCCGCGCCGCCGACGCCCACGAGCGCCCCGCCCACCAGGGTCGCCGCCGTGCGCACCCGCGCCACGTGCGCCCCGCGAGCGTGCGCCGCCGCCGGCTGCTCGCCCACGGCCCGGAGCAGGAGCCCCGCGCGCGTGCGGTAAAGGAAGAGCCACGCGCCGGCGACGAGGGCGTAGCTCGCGTACACCACCGGATCGCTCTGGAAGAACAGCGGCCCCAGGACCGGCACGTCCCGCAGCACCGGGATCGACACCGCCGGCACCGTCGGCCCGGGCACGCGCACGAACGGGCCGCCGAGCACCGACGAGAGATCCGCGCAGAGCATCGCCAGCACGAAGCCGATCGCGATCTGCGACCGGCGCAGGTGGACGCCGCCGATCGCCACGACGAGCGCGACAAGCGCCCCGGTCGCGGCCGCGGCGGCGAAGCCGGCGAGGACGCTCCCGGTCGACAGGGCGGCCGCGAAGCCCACCATGGCCGAGAGCATCATCGCGCCCTCGGCCGAGAGGTTGATGACCCCGGCCCGCTCGGCCAGGGTCTCGCCGACCGCCGCGTACACGAGCGGGGTCGACGCCGCGAGGGCCGTCGCGAGCAGCGAGAGGATCTCCCCGTCCATCACGCCTCCTCCGGCCGGGCGCCGCCGCGCGCCTTCCACGGGGACAGGAGCGCGAGCAGCACGAGCACGCCCTGGAGCACGCCCGAGAGCGAGGACTCCAGGCCGAGCGTCATCGGGAGCTTCAGGCTGCCGACGTTGAGCGCGCTGAAGAACAGGGCGATCGGCGCGACGAGCGCGGCGCGCCGGCCGGCGAGCATCACCACGAGCAGCGCCAGGAAGCCGAGGTTGCTCGAGACGTTCGGGATGAGCCGGTGGAAGGTCCCGAGCACCTGCACCGCGCCGGCCACGCCGGCGAGCGCGCCCGAGATCGCGAACGCGAGGAGCATCTCCCGCGCCGCGGGGACGCCGAGCACCTCCGCCGCCTGCGGGCTCAGCCCCACCGCCCGCAGCCGGAGCCCGAAGTGCGTCCGCCCGAGCACCACCGCGGTCCCGACAAGCGCGAGGGCCGCGAGCAGGAGCGCGGCCGGGCTCAGCTCGGTGCCGCCGAGCGTGGACAGCCAGAGCGCGCTGTCCAGCGGCTCGGTGCCGGCCATCGACGCGACCCCGGGGCGCTTCCACGGCCCGAAGACGAGGTAGAGCACCGCCCCCTGCGCCACGAAGTTCATGCCCAGGCCCGCGAAGATCTCGCTCACCCGGCCGCGCGTGTGCAGCGCGCCGGTGAGGGCGCCCCAGAGCGCCCCGCCGAGCGCCCCCGCGGCGATGCAGAGCGCGACCGCGGCCCCCGCAGGGAGGCCCGGCCACAGCGCGCGCGCCGCGCCTGTGGCGCAAACGGCCCCGATGACGAGCTGCCCCTCGACGCCGAGGTGGTACAACCCGGCGCGGAACGTGAAGAGCAGGCCGCTGCCGCAGAGCAGCAGCGGCGCCAGCGTGGCCAGCACGCGCGCCGCCTGCTCCATCGAGCCGAACGCGCCCTCCCACAAGCTCGCGGCGACCGACGCCGGCGAGGCGCCCAGGATGGCGCAGAGGCCCGCCACGAGCACGAGCGACAGCGCGAGCGGCGCCGCGCGCGAGACGGCCGCGCCGAGCCACGCCGCGCGCGCGCTGGCCCCCGCTCGACCGGCCGGCTCGCGGCTCATCGGCCGGGCCCCGCGGTCGCCGCGGGCTCCGCCGGGGCGGGCGCGGCCTCGTCGAGCTCGCCGCCGATCATCCGCCCGAGCCGGTCCAGCGTCAGCTCGGCCACGCTGATCGGCCGCGAGACGCGCCCGCCGCTGAACACGAGGATCCGGTCGCTGTAGCGCATGAGCTCATCGAGCTCGGACGACGCGAACACGAGCGCCGTGCCGGCCCGGCACCGCGCGAGGAGCTGCTCCCACACCCAGCGGGCGGACTCGATGTCGAGCCCGCGGGTCGGGTGCTCCAGGAGGAGCAGCGTGAGATCGGCGGGGAGGAGCGCGAGCTGGGTGCGCTGCTGGTTGCCGCCCGAGAGCAGCTCCACCGGGGTCTCCGGTCGCCCTCGGATCCGGAACGCCTCGATGGCCCGCTCGGCGGCGCGGCGCATCTCGCGCGCGCGCAGGACGAGCCTCGGCCGGGGCGCGCGCAGCGCGACGTGCTCCGCGATGGAGAGGCCCGCGATGAGGCCCTCGCGGCGGCGGTCTGCGGGCAGGTAGCCCACGCCGGCGCGCAGGAAGGCCGGGTAGGGGCGGCCGGTCAGGTCGGCCCCGCCGATCGCGACGAGGCCCCGCCGCGGCCGGAGCAGCCCCGCGCAGGCGCGGAGCAGCAGGCGCTGGCCGCTCCCCTCGAGGCCCGCGAGCCCCAGCACCTCGCCGCGGCGGACGGCAAGGCGCGGGACGCGGAGGTCGAGCCGGTGGTCGCCGACCCCGGCGTCCTCGAGCGAGAGCGCGACGCCGTCGCCCGCCGTCGGGGGCCGCTCCGGCGGCGCGAGCGCCTTGCCGAACATCAGCGCGACGAGCCGATCGGCCCCGGCCGGCATCTCCGCCTCGCCGGCCACCTGGCCCTGCCGCAGCACCGTCACGCGGTCGCAGAGCGCCTCGACGTCCGAGAGCTTGTGCGACACGAGGACGATCGCCCTGCCTTCCTGCTTGAGCCGCCGCAGCGCGGAGAACAGGGCCTCCTGCTGCGCGGCGGAGATCCCCGTCGTGGGCTCGTCGAGGAGGAGCGCGCGGACGCCCAGCGAGAGGAGCCGCAGGAGCTCGATCTGCTGGCGCTCCCCCAGGGTCAGCCGGCCGACCTGCTCGTCCGGGTCCACGGAGAAGCCGAAGCGCGCCGCGAGGGCCAGCAGCTCCTCGCGCGCGGCACGACGGGAGAGGAAGACGCCCGCGGCGCGCGCGCGGGGCCTCGCGACGAGGAAGCTCTCCAGGACGGTGAGGGGCGGGAAGTCGAGCGGCTCCTGGTGGAGCACGCCGACGCCCGCGGCGAGGGCGTCGGCAGGGCTCGCGAGCGCGACCGGGCGGCCGTCGAAGAGCAGGCGGCCTGCGTCGGGGCGGAGGAGCCCGCCCAGGACGCGGAGCAGGGTGCTCTTGCCGGCGCCGTTCTCGCCGAGCAGCCCGTGCACGGCGCCCGCCTGGATCGTCAGCGACACGTCGTCGTTGGCCGTGACCTGGCCGAACCGCTTCGTGATGCGCTCGATCTCGATCCGCATGGAGCTCCGCCCGGGGACGGCGGGCCTACTTGCTCGGCCCGGTGATCCCCTTGACGAGCTGCGGCAGATACCAGATCTGCTGGGGCGTCGCGGCCTCGCCGTCTTTCAGGAACTCGGTGCCGTCCTGGAACTTGAGCGGTCCCTTGAAGAGCTCGAGCCCGTTGGCGAGCGCGATGACGAACGCGCCGATCTGCGCCTTCCGCTCTCCCAGCGCGTTGCCGGGCACGAAGCCGACGACCGACGCCTCGCCGTTCAGGTCGCGGAAGTCCGGCCCTTGCCAGACGAACTCGCTCGTGTACTTGCCAGCGCGCGACTTCTCGATGGCGTCGCGGTAGAGCGGCGCCCAGTTGTAGTAGGCGACGCCGAGGCAGATCTCCGGCGCCAGATCGCAGCCGGCCTTGTGGTCGTAGTGGACGTACTTGACCTGCTTGCCGGCCCCGCTCGCCTTCTTCGCCTGCAGCGCGGCCTCTGGCGTATCGAGCCCGGTCAGGAGCACGTCGAAGCCGCTGCTGTAGAAGTCGTCGGCCACCTTGGTGGGGTCGAGGGTGACGCCCGGGATGTTGAACCAGAAGCCGATCCAGGTGACCTTGAAGGTGAGCTCCTCCGGCTTCTTTTTCCGGTAGGTTTCCCAGCAGTGCCGCGCGCCGAGGTATGCCGCCGTGACGAGCCGGCGGGTCTCGTCGTTCACGAGGGGGCCGAGATACCCGATCTTGCCCGTCTCGGTGCCGAGCGCCGCCGCGCACCCCGAGATGTGCTTGGCGGTCTCGATGCGGCCCATGATGTTGCCCAGGTTCGGCTGGGACTTGTAGTTCTTCCCATCCTTCCACGCTGTATCGCCGGAGACATGCAGGACAGTGACCAGCGGGTGCTTGCGCGCTGTCTCGAGGGCGTCGTCCTTGTAATCGTCGGAGTTGTAGACGACGAGCCTGGCGCCGCGGGAGATGAGGTCGTCCGCGACCTGGGATCCCTTCACGTTCGGGCGGTCGGCCGGGTTCACCTTGTCGACGTACTCGAAGCTGACGTCTGGCATCTTGGTGAGGACCGCGCGAATGCCGTCGTAATGCGCCTGATTCCACCCCTTGTCGTTGTAGGGGCCGACCAGCACCATCCCGACCTTGTACCCCGCGGTCGGGGCGGCCTCGGCCGTCGGGGCCAGGGCGCTGGGGGCGGCGGACCTGTCGGCGGCCGGGCTGGAGCCCGTCGACGAGCGATTGCAGGCGCCGCCGAGCAGCGACAGGGCAATGGCGAGGACGGAGGCGGGGGCGGGGCGGGGGACAGCGTGTGCCGCGGGCAATTTCAGCGGGCGAGGGATCACCCCGTCATCGTGGGCGGGAATGTCGCAGGGTGTCAAGAAACTGCGGCGGCGTCGGCCGGGCCGACCCGGCGGCGGCGTCCGGCGTTCGCCCTGAGATCAGCGTGGAATCGTGATCACGTCCTCGCAGGTGAAATCGACCCCGAGGGCCGCCGCCGGGTCCGCCTGGATCGCGGCGCAGGTGCTGTCGCAGAGCACGATCTGCGTCGGGTTCTCGGCGCTGTCATACCGCCAGGCCTCCTCGGTCTCGCAGTCCTGATCGTAGGTGAGCGCGATCGCCTCGTCGTCGCCGCTCGTGTACGTCACGCGGACCTTCTGCGCGTCGAAGGTCCTCCCGTCGGGCGCGGGCGGGATCGCGACCGTGCAGGAGACGGCCGCGCCGCGGATCGCATCGACGGCGGCCTTGAAGGCCGCCGCGGTCGCCGCGGGGTTGCCGGTGTCGATCAGGTAGGCGTGCTCGGTCCCGCCCGCCACGGCGACATCGTTCATGTCCTCGACGGTCTCCGGCGCGCCCTCGATGGGCGGGTTGGCGACCCCGATGACGTACGTCGGGATCCCGTCCGCGAGCGCGGTCGAGGCCTGGTCCGCCACGAGCGAGACCTGGTTGTACCGCGAGCCGCAGCCCTGCGGATATCCGTCGGTGACCAGGACGATGGCGTATCTCCCGGGCGTGGCCTGCCGCTGCGCCGTGGCGTACGAGATTGTCCCTTGCATCACGAACAACGTGGGCGTGCCGCCGCGCCAGTCGTCGGCGGTCTCCGGCGTGACGGCGTCGATCGCCTCGGC
Organism: Sorangium sp. So ce321; assembly: GCF_051530195.1. Taxonomy (NCBI): domain Bacteria; kingdom Pseudomonadati; phylum Myxococcota; order Polyangiales; family Polyangiaceae; genus Sorangium; species Sorangium sp. So ce321. The sequence goes on from NZ_CP150329.1 coordinate 6,132,795, forward strand.
GAAGTCCGGCGAGGGCAGCGGCGTCATCGGGACCTCCGGCGTCAAGTAGGTGTCCGCGTCGCACTTGATGTCGTTGTCGCCCTCGCTCGGAAAGAACCTGAGCGAGGCGTTGAGCCCCTGGGACAGGGGATCCGCGAAGAACTGCTTCGTCGCCGCGACGACGGGATCCCACTTGAGCGACTTGTCGTGCCAGGGGTCGTCGCCCATGCCCATGCTGCCGGACACGTCGAACGCGAAGGCCAGGTAGACGGGCTCGAGGTCGGCCTCGGCCGTCTCGGTGGCGCACGCCCCGCCTTCGCCCGAGGAGCCACCGTTGCTCGTGCCGCCCGAGCTGGGATCGCCGCCGATGTCCGGCAAGCCCCCGAAGCCCGCGCCCCCTTCGCCCGCGCCGCCTTCGCCCGTGCCGCCGTTCGTGCTCGTGCTCGCGCTCCCGTTCCCGGAGCCGGCCTGCGAGCTCCCGCCACCGTCGCTGGCCCCATTGCCCCCACATGCGACACCGATCGCACCCACTGTCAGCAACACAATGGTCATCGTGGGTAATTTCATCAGCTGGATCCTCCATGAGCGCGGTCCGGCGCAGTGTGGCGCGCCGGAGCCGTCGATGGTGCGTGAGACACTCAAAGTAAACGCGGCCGCGAAGCTCGCTTCACGATCCCGTGGACCGGGTAGCATAGCCGACGGAGCCGCCCGCTGGCCCACGTCTGGTCCGGAAATGATGCTGCCGGGCGATGTGGTCGCGTTGCCCCAGCAAGGCGTGATGTGGTCGCGTTGCCCCAGCAAGGCGTCGAGTGTAGCCCCTTGTCTCACCGCCGTTCGTGCGCGGCCCAGGGCGCGGGCGGAGGGGTCGGGAGCGCCGCGTTCCGGTCAGGCAGAGGCCCATCGCTGGCCTTTCCCGTTCGTCCATCGAGTCTCCGTTCCTTCGGCGATCAGCAGGAACACAGACAGACCGCAAACTCTGGCTGACAGAAATCGACCCTTGCCACTGTGTGGCCGGCGGCCGAGCTACCATGATCGGAGCGGAGGTGAACGGAATGCGCCGGGGTCCGCCGCCGTGCCTGCGCTGTTTCGGGTCACGGGGCGCACCCGCGCTCGCCGTGCTCGTCGTCGCCGGGGCAGTCATCGCCGCTCCGCCCGCGCAAGCGCGGGAGTACGATCTGCTGATCAGGGGAGGGAGGGTCATCGACCCGGCGAACGGCCGCGACGGGGTCCTGGACCTCGCCGTGAGCCACGGGCGCATCGCCAGGGTGGGTGTGGACATCGACCCGGCGCGCGCGGACGCCGTGGTCGACGCGGCGGGCCTCGTCGTCGTGCCCGGGCTGGTCGACATCCACACGCACGTGTTCTTCGGGACGACGGACGGCACCTACCTCCACAACAGCTACCAGGCCGTCGCGCCGGACAGCTTCGCGCCGCGCAGCTGCACGACGACCGTGGTGGACGCGGGCAGCTCCGGCTGGCGCGACTTCGCCCTCTTCAAGGCGCAGACGATCGCGCACTCGAAGACCCGGGTGCTGGCGTTCCTCAACATCGTCGGCGGCGGCATGCGGGGCGGGCGCGCCGAGCAGGATCTCCGCGACATGGATGCAGCCACAACGGCGGCGGCGGCGCGGGCGCACAGCGACGAGATCGTCGGCGTCAAGGTCGCGCACTACGCCGGGCCCGCGTGGGATCCCGTGCTGCGGGCGGTCGAGGCCGCGCGGGCGTCAGGGGGGCGGGTGATGGTCGATTTCGGCAGGCACGTGCCCGAGCTCTCGCTGCGTGAGCTCCTGCTGACGCACCTCCGACCGGGCGACATCTTCACGCATGTCTACGCAGACATCCCGGGGCGAACGCCGGTCGTCGACACCAGCGGCCGCGTGCGCTCGTACGTGCTCGAGGCAGAGCGGCGCGGCATCGTCTTCGATCTCGGCCACGGGGGCGGCAGCTTCGTGTTCGATCAGGCCGTGCCGGCGCTCGCGCAGGGCTTCCTTCCGGGCTCGATCAGCACCGACATGCACCTCCAGAGCCTGAACGGAGCGATGGGGGACATGGTCAACGTCGTGTCCAAGCTGCTGAATCTCGGCATGTCGCTCCCCGATCTCATCCGCCGCAGCACGGCGGCCCCCGCGGCGATCATCGGCAGACCCGAGCTCGGCACCCTCGGCGAGGGCGCGGCGGCCGACATCGCGGTGCTGCGCCTCGAGACGGGGCGGTACGGCTATGTCGACACGAGGGGCGCGCGCATCGACGGCGACCGGCGGCTCGAGTGCGCGCTCACCGTGCGCGCCGGGCAGGTGCTCTGGGACCGCGACGGGCTCAGCGCCAGGCCGTACCTGCAACGGTGATCAGGACACCGGCGCCTCGGCGGCGGCCGGCGGCGCCTCGGCGGCGGCGCGCGCCGGGCGGAGCGGGTGCGTCTCGACGCGCCAGATCCCCTCGTCCGTCAGCCGGATGGCCGCGAACCGCGCGACCCCGTCGAGGTGGCCGTCCGTCTCGTGGCCAAGCGTCGACGACGGGTGAGCGTAGACGCTGACGCGACCGCCGCTCTTCGAGCGGTAGTGGCCGAAGAAAGCGAGGTGCTTGTGCCCGTGCAGCACGAGGGCGCTGTTCTTCTTCGGGTTCTTCTGCTGGTACGCCGCGAGCATCTCGAGCAGGCGCGGGCCATCCATGGCGATCATGAACGTGTCGTTCAGCGAGATCGGCCCCGCGAGGCGCGCCACGTGGTGGTGCAGGAGCACGACGACGGGGCCGGATCCCCGCCGGAGCGCGCGCGCCAGCCGCCGGAGCTGGCCGCCGCCGATCTGCCCGATCGCGTTCGACCCCACGAACCGCGACCGGTAACGGTTGGAGTTGAGCCCGAAGATCCGGATCCCGCCCTCGAGCTCGAGCCGCCGCGGGTACAGGCCGGCGATCGCGCGCAGCCGCCGCCGCGCCCGCTTGCGGGCCGGGGTATGCAAGGGAGGCTGGAAGGGGCCGCGCTCCACCCGGGTGAGCACGTCGATGAAGCGCTGCTCGCGCTCCGCGCGCTTCTTGAGGTACGGATCGGGCGACGTGCCGACGTTGATGGCGACATCGTGGTTGCCAGGCACCATGAGCACCCGCGAGGAGGCCGGTATCCCCGAGAGCGCCGCCTCGAGCTCGTCCCACTGCGCCTCTTCCCCGAGATCCGTCATGTCGCCCGTCAGCGCGACGAGCGGAGGATTCATGGCGGCGATCTCCCCGACGAGCCGCCGGAGACGGCCTGTCAGCTCGGCCGTGTCGGGGCGAGGGACCCCCTCGGGCCACGCGGACGAGCCCTCCTCGATCTCGTACGGCTCGCGGCCGCTCGCCGTGATGTGGAGATCGGAGATCTGGCACAGCACGAGCCGCCCGCCGGGGATCGCGTCGCCTGGGTCGGGGAAGAGCGTCGCCGCGCCGCCGTACGTCAGGATCACGCGCGTCGCCTCGCCGAGGGCGAACGCGAGCCAGCCATAGAGCGAGAGCCCGAGGGCGAGCAGGACGAGCGCGACGCACGCGACGAGCGCGAGCGCGGCGCCGCCCCCGAAGGAGAGCCTGCCGCCCGCGGGGAACCACGCGAGATCGGACGCGAGGAACGAGACGAGCGACCCCTCCATCCACGCAGAGAGCCAGCCCGGCACCCCGATCTCGAAGACGAGCGCGAGCAGCCCGCCGGCGACGCACACCACGGCGACGGCGCCGAACAGCAGGATCAGGCCGTCGCGGACGATGTCGATGACGTCGACGACCTCACCGAGCCTCCCGCGGAACGACGAGCGGAAGTAGCGACTCCCGTAGGAGACCTTCTTCCATGTCTCCGGCCGCCACACGCGGCCGCTGCTCCCGAGGCGCGCGACGACCACGGCGGGGACGAGGAGCAGCGCGAAAAGGACAAGCACCGGCAGGAGCGCCAGGTAGAGGGCTCGGAGGGCCGTCCTTCGCACCATGGCCCATTTGACGTGCCCCGGGCAGGACCGTCAAGCCGCCGCTCGGGCGGGCAGGCGGCCGCGCGCGTCATCAAATTTGCCGGAATCGACGGATGCCCGTAGCAGTAAGCGCGAGATCGCGCGCCGATGTCCTGCCCCGAGACGCCGAGAGAGCCGGCCTCCACGCCGCGACCGCCCGCGCCGAGCGATTCGCTGCCGGCGCTCTCGACCGGCGTGCGCGCGGCGCCAGCGCTCGCGCGAGGCCGCGGGCGTGTGAAGACAGCGGCCGCCGTCGCCGCGGGCGCGGGCGCGCTCGGGGCGGCCGTCGCCGCATGGACTGGCGCGCTCGCGCCGATGCCGGCGGCGCGCGGCGCGGCGCCGCTCGTCGCGGGCGCGCTGCGGGAGCGCGCGCCGCAGCCGGCGCCGGAGCGCGTGACGCTGACGGTGGACGACGAGGACGTCGAGCCAGGCACGCTGGACGAGCAGCGCCGCCGGCTCTTCGGACGGATGCGGCGCGAGCTTTCGCTCTCCGACGAGGCGATGCGGGACGTGGAGGCGATCTTCGCGGCCTCGGCCGTGCTGGGCCAGGGCAACCCCGCGCTCTCGCGCCATCCGATGTCGCGGTCCGAGTGCCGCCGCGTCCGGACGCTCTCCGGCATCGAGCCCGCGCGCGAGCCGGCATGCGGCGCGCCGGGGATGGTGCCCCTCTTCGACCCGACGCGCGGGCAGACCGCGGAGAGCGCCCGTGTCTGCATCGATCAGCTCGAGTTCCCGAACATCCCCTGCGAGTACCCCGTGGTGCACGTCCGGGCGCGCGAGGCGGCGCTCCTGTGCAGGGCGACCGGGAAGCGGATCTGCGATGCGCACGAGTGGGAGGGCGCGTGCGCCGGCGCGCTCAGGGAGCCCGACGTCGAGTACGAGTGGGAGCGGCCCCGGAACGAGGCGAGCTGGCACCATAACCTCCTGCGTGAGCGGGTGTGGAGCTATGGTCCCGAGAAGAACCACGCCCTCTGCGGCACCGAGAGCTCGCGCACGCCCGGCTGTCCAGGCGGCGGGTGGGACCGCTGCGGCTCCAACACCTATCCTTCCGGCGCCTTCCCGGCGTGCCGCAGCAGCCTGGGCGTCTTCGATCTGCACGGCAACGTGGCCGAGCACATGAGCCTGCCCATCCTGCCAGGCGAGCTCGCGCGGAGCGGCGATAGGGGCTTCACCGAGATGAAGGGCAGCTGGTTCGCGTTCTCGTCGATGGATGTCCACGCCGACGACTGCCGCTGGCGCGCGCCCGACTGGCACGGGACGCGGCTCATGAGCAAGTCCAGCCACGCGAACTACCACCTGGGATTCCGCTGCTGCAAGGACGTCAAGCCGCCCTAGGAGCGCTGGCGCTCACCGTGGCTCGCCCCTCGCAGAGCGGCGCGCCGCCGCGGACGCCCGGGGCGGCGATCAGGCCTTGAATGTGTCGTAGCGGCCGGCGCGCGGCGCGACCCGCGCCTCCAGCGCGGCGCGCTCGGCGGGCGGCATGGGGAAGGGGAGGGACCGCGCGCCGAGGTTCTCGCGCACCTCGGCGATCGAGGAGCAGCCGATGACCACCGTATCGGCATGGCTCGCGGCGTAGCGAATGAGCTCGCCCGGGCTCGCGGCGCGATCCTGGAGCAGGCGGCCTGCGGCCATGATCTTCATACCGATGACGCCGACGCCGCGCCGCCGCGCCTCCGCGACCACCGTCGTCAGGAAGGGCAGCCGCGCGGGATCCGAGGGGTTGATCGCGCAGAGCACGGTGTCGACCGGATATCGCCGCATCGCCTCGACGAGGATCTGCGGGTCGTGGTGCCCGGTGATCCCCACGTGGCGCACGCGGCCGTCAGCCCTGGCCTGCTCCACGGCCTCGATCGCGCCCCGCTTGCCGAAGATCGCGTCGAGCTCGTCGAGCTCGCGCAGGTCGTGCAGCTGCCACAGGTCGAGGTGGTCTGTCCCGAGGCGGCGCAGGCTGTCGTCGAGCAACCGGAGCGCGCCGTCGCGGTCGCGCGCGTGCGTCTTGGAGGCGAGGAAGACCTGCTCGCGCGCCTTCGGGCCGGCCGCGCGGAACGCCTCACCATAGTAGTCCTGGCTCTGCTGGTACGCAGGCGCTGTATCGCAGTACCTGACCCCGAGGCGCAGCGCCTCCAGGATTACCGGCACGGCCTCGCGGTGACGGTTGGTCGTCCGCAAGATCCCCTCTCCGCCGAGCGACACCGGCTCAACCCGGGCGCCGGTCCGCCCGAGCGTGCGCGGCGGCGCCGCCGCGGCGTCGTGGGGAGCTGCGGGCGCCGTGGGCGGCGCGGGCGCCGCGCACCCGACAGCCCCGGCCCCGATGGCCGCCTTGGTCGTGGCGACCGCTCCCAACACACCGTGGCGTCCAGTGTCGGTCGCTTCCGTCTCGCTCGGCTCGCTCATGCGTCCTCCAGGCGAATCTTCTATCAACCCACCGGCCGCGAGTAAACGTACGCAGGACGGGGAGGCTCCACGAACGCACGTTTGCCTACATGAGCTCCGTTGTGCGCTTCTGGCGCCACCTGGCGCAGGATCACCCCAACCTGGCTCGTTTCGGGCGCCCGACGCGAAGTTGCGGTGACGGCGGCGGACGGTTATGGCCCGAGTCGATCGATTGGCCTCTTACCTTCGTTGATGCACAAACGGCGCAGCCTGAGCAGGTCAGGCGCAGGGGCCTCGGTATCTCCAGGACGGCGCAGGTCGGGTGCGGCCGGGTCAGATGACCGGCGGCGCCGCGCCGCGCGCCGTCCCTGTGCGAGGCGCGAGGGAGGCCGCGTCGCCTCGTTCATGACGGCCTCGGCGCGGGTGATCTGCTCGAAAGCGGGACAGGAGCGCTGCGCGCCCTGCGGGGGGCTCGGATCGTCATGGTGGTGAGTTCGTCATCTCCAGCGTGATGCGCGCGGCGCGCGAGAGATATGACCTCGCCCCGCGGGCCGTCCTGCTGGTCTCCGCGTTGAGATATCGGAAAACCAACGCCGGCGCAGATCCAGAGAATGCCTTTTCGTCGATGCGGCGAGGCCGGCGGTGCGACCGCGGAGCGGCAGTGTCTGCACAGAGGGCTGAGGCACACAGCCTGCTCTTCGATGAGCCCAGGATGGCTCGGGGCTTCCGGCCATCATGGGACATTGAGGAGGAAGACACATGCTCTCGATTCATGGCAAGGTGCTGGGACTCGCGATGGTGATGGCGGCGCTGGGCACGGGCTGCGCCGTCGATGCGGCGGATGCAGATCTCGATCGGGCGAGCCTCGACGAGGCCGAGCAGGTCGACTCGACCACCGCTGCGCTCGAGGAGGGCGCGGAGGAGGCGAGGGGCGGGTTCCAGGCGCCTGGCAAGGATGTGCTCGGGCCGAGCAAGGGCTTGCCGAGCAAGGGGTCGTTCGGGGCGCAGGCGCCTCTCGGTGTCGGCCAGCAGCTACCCACGGATCTCGGACAGGCGCCGGTCGGCGCGCAGGGGCCGCTGCTTCCCGGCGGCCAGGCGCCGATCGATCAGGTGGGGCAGGCGCCCATCGGCCAGGTGGGGCAGGCGCCCATCGGCCAGGTGGGGCAGGCGCCCATCGGCCAGGTGGGGCAGGCGCCCATTGGGGGCGTGCCGGGCGTGGGCGGCGTGCCGGGCCTGGGTGGGTTCGGCGGCGTGCCGGGCCTGGGTGGGTTCGGCGGCGTGCCGGGCCTGGGCGGGTTCGGTGGGGTAGGCGTGGGCTCTCGGTTCTTCGGCTTCAACGGCTTCGGCTGCTGCCCTACCACCATCAACAACAACAACAACATCAACATCATCACGATCGTTGACGAGTTCGGGTTCCCGCACCGCGTCCCGCGCCCCTGCTGCCCGCATCACCACTTCGATAACTTCGGCCCGCAAGACCGCTTCGATTGCAACCGCTTCAGCGCCCCCACCTGGGCTCCGAGCAACTTTCTCTCCTGCCCCCCGCACCGCTGCTGTGGGGGCTCGAGCGCCTTCGGCTGGCCCGGCGGCTGACGTCGGCGACGAAGGGGGCGCAGGGCCGGGGCGAGGCCCCGATGAAACACAGCCAGTGCCGCGCGCCCCCTGCCGCGGACAGGCGGCGGGGCTCCCGCAGGGGCTCTGACGCGCGGCACGCGATGGCCGATCAGGCATCGGCCCCGACACCGCCGCTCCCTGCGGCGCTCCGCAGCCGCCTGGGCCTCCCCCCAGGCGGCCGGCGACGCCGCGGACGATGACGACGGCACCTCTCCCCGACAGCCGCGCTCGCCTTCGCCGAGCCGCCTGACGCCCGGCGGGCCCCTTCGTCGCGCCGCCCGGCGCCCGGCGGGCCCCGCCGCGCAAGCCGGCGAGGCCTCGCGCGCTCGCCATCTGTCGCCTGCGCAGGGCGTCGCCCCGGACGCCACGACGGACGACAGGCGCCCAGCGCTCGCTCGCCCCGCGCCCTTCCCCCGCATCCATCCCCCGCCATGCACGTAACCGTTCCCAGGCGATAGGGGACAGGTGCGTGTGTCACCTGTTTTGAATGCTCCATAAAGTGACAATCTCAGATATCGAACGTCGTGAGCTCGAGCCCGGTGACGGTCCGTGGATGCGATGCCGTCTGGCTCGTTCTCTCCCGACAGCGAGGTCGCGGCCCTGGTGAAAGCGCTCCGGGACGAGATGGCGCAGGGCGCCGCGCGCGGCGCGCCCTGAGCTCACGCTGGTCCTCAACGGCGATGTCCGCATGGCTCGTAGAAATCGCCCGCCGCGGAGCTGCAGTGATGCAGGCGGACGGTTACGGCCCGAGTCGATCGACCCGTGTCTCGCCTTCATTGATGCACAAACGGCGCAGCCTGAGCAGGTCAGGCGCAGGAGGCTCGGTATCTCCAGGACGGCTCAGGCGCGGTGCGGCGGGGTCATAGGACCGGCGGCGCGGCGCGGCGCGGCGAGCCGTCCGTGTGCGAGCCCGGACAGGCGCCGTCCCGCCTCGGTCGCGGCGGCCGCGACGCCGGTCATCTGCGCGAATGCGCGACAGGAGCGCCGCGCGCGGCGCGGGGGCTCCGGCCGCCATGGTGGCGAGTTCGTCATCTCCGACATGACGCGCCCGGCCCGCGAGCGAGACGCCCTCCACGCGGGGGCCGTCCCGCCGGTGTTCGCGTTGGGATATCGGAAAACCAACGCCTGCGCAGCTCCAGAGATTGCCTCTTCTCGCGCGCGGCGAGGCCGGAGCCAGGAGCTCGGTGCGGCAGTGTCTGCACATGAGGGTTGAGGCACACAACCTGCTCTTCGATGAGCTCAAGATGGCTCGGGGCTTCGGGCCATCATGACACATTAAGGAGGACAACATGATCTCGATTCATGGCAAGGTGATGGGGCTCGCGATGGTGATGGCGGCGCTGGGCACGGGCTGCGCCGTCGATGCGGCAGACGTGGATCTCGATCAGGCGGACCTCGACGAGGCCGAGGCGCTCGACACGACCTCCGCTGCCCTCGAGCAAGGCGCGGACGAGGAGCGGGGCGGGTACCAGGCCCAGGCGCCCACCAAGGACATGTTCGGGCCGAGCAAGGGGATGCTCGGACCGAGCAAGGGGATGCAGGGGCCGAGCAAGGCGCCCGTTGGTCAGCTCGGCCAGGCGCCCATTGGTCAGCAGCTCGGCCAGGGGCCCGTTGGTCAGCTCGGCCAGGCCCCCCTTGGCGAGCTCGGCCAGGCGCCGTCGGGCCAGGAGCCCGCGGGCGCTCGGTTCTTCCCCGGCGGCTGCTGCGGTGGCCTCGGCGGCGGCCTCGGCCTCGGCGGCGGCCTCGGCGGCGGCCTCGGCTGCGGCTTCGGCGGTGGCTTCGGCGGTGGCTTCGGCACCCCCTTCAACATCAACAACAACAACAACATCAACGTCATCACGATCCTGGAAGAGCTCTTCAACAGGAACCACCGCCCGCACCACCACTGCGGGTCCTGGGGCGACGACTGGCCCTGAGGCTGACGCCGGCCGCGAAGGGGGCGACAGGGCCGGGGCGAGGCCCCGATGAAACACGGCCAGTGCCGCGCGTACCCCGCCGCGGACAGGCGGCGGGGCTCCCGCAGGGGCTCTGACGCGCGGCACGCGATGGCCGATCAGGCATCCACCCTGACACCGCCGCTCCGGCGGCGCTCCGCAGCGCTTCTCCGCAGCCGCCTGGGCCTCCCCCCAGGCGGGCCGGCGACGCCGCGGACGTGACGACGGCGCCTCTCCCCGACACCCGCCCTCGCCCTCGCCGTGCCGCCTGGCGCCCGGCGGGCCCCGCCCCGCAAGCTGCGAGGCCTCGCGCGCTCGCTATCTCTCGCCTGCGCAGGGCCTCGCACCCGACGCCACGACGGACGGCGGACGACAGGCGCCCAGCGCTCACGATCCAGGTCGATCTTCGTGGCGCCCGTGCCGACGTGGATGTCGATCGCTCGCCCCGCGCCCTTTCACCGCGCCGCATCATCCCCCGACATCCTCGTGACCGCTCCCCGGCGATCGTCGACAGGAGCGTGCGTCACCTTGGTTGAATGCTCCATAAGGTGGCAATCTCAGACATCCATCCTTGTGAGCTAGAGCCGGGTGACGGTCTGTGGATGCGATGCCGTCTGGCTCGTTCTCTCCCGACAGCGAGGTCGCGGCCCTGGTGAAAGCGCTCCGGGACGAGATGGCGCAGGGCGCCGCGCGCGGCGCGCCCTGAGCTCACGCTGGTCCTCAACGGCGATGTCCGCATGGCTCGTCGAAATCGCCCGCCGCGCAGCTGCGGTGATGCAGGCGGACGGTTACGGCCCGAGTCGATCGACCCGTGTCTCGCCTTCATTGATGCACAAACGGCGCAGCCTGAGCAGGTCAGGCGCAGGAGGCTCGGTATCTCCAGGACGGCTCAGGCGCGGTGCGGCGGGGTCATAGGACCGGCGGCGCGGCGCGGCGCGGCGAGCCGTCCGTGTGCGAGCCCGGACAGGCGCCGTCCCGCCTCGGTCGCGGCGGCCGCGACGCCGGTCATCTGCGCGAATGCGCGACAGGAGCGCCGCGCGCGGCGCGGGGGCTCCGGCCGCCATGGTGGCGAGTTCGTCATCTCCGACATGACGCGCCCGGCCCGCGAGCGAGACGCCCTCCACGCGGGGGCCGTCCCGCCGGTGTTCGCGTTGGGATATCGGAAAACCAACGCCTGCGCAGCTCCAGAGATTGCCTCTTCTCGCGCGCGGCGAGGCCGGAGCCAGGAGCTCGGTGCGGCAGTGTCTGCACATGAGGGTTGAGGCACACAACCTGCTCTTCGATGAGCTCAAGATGGCTCGGGGCTTCGGGCCATCATGACACATTAAGGAGGACAACATGATCTCGATTCATGGCAAGGTGATGGGGCTCGCGATGGTGATGGCGGCGCTGGGCACGGGCTGCGCCGTCGATGCGGCAGACGTGGATCTCGATCAGGCGGACCTCGACGAGGCCGAGGCGCTCGACACGACCTCCGCTGCCCTCGAGCAAGGCGCGGACGAGGAGCGGGGCGGGTACCAGGCCCAGGCGCCCACCAAGGACATGTTCGGGCCGAGCAAGGGGATGCTCGGGCCGAGCAAGGGGATGCAGGGGCCGAGCAAGGCGCCCGTTGGTCAGCTCGGCCAGGCGCCCATTGGTCAGCAGCTCGGCCAGGGGCCCGTTGGTCAGCTCGGCCAGGCCCCCCTTGGTGAGCTCGGCCAGGCGCCGTCGGGCCAGGAGCCCGCGGGCGCTCGGTTCTTCCCCGGCGGCTGCTGCGGTGGCCTCGGCGGCGGCCTCGGCCTCGGCGGCGGCCTCGGCTGCGGCTTCGGCGGTGGCTTCGGCACCCCCTTCAACATCAACAACAACAACAACATCAACGTCATCACGATCCTGGAAGAGCTCTTCAACAGGAACCACCGCCCGCACCACCACTGCGGGTCCTGGGGCGACGACTGGCCCTGAGGCTGACGCCGGCCGCGAAGGGGGCGACAGGGCCGGGGCGAGGCCCCGATGAAACACGGCCAGTGCCGCGCGTACCCCGCCGCGGACAGGCGGCGGGGCTCCCGCAGGGGCTCTGACGCGCGGCACGCGATGGCCGATCAGGCATCCACCCTGACACCGCCGCTCCGGCGGCGCTCCGCAGCGCTTCTCCGCAGCCGCCCGGGCCTCCCCCCAGGCGGGCCGGCGACGCCGCGGACGTGACGACGGCGCCTCTCCCCGACACCCGCGCTCGCCCTCGCCGTGCCGCCTGGCGCCCGGCGGGCCCCGCCCCGCAAGCTGCGAGGCCTCGCGCGCTCGCTATCTCTCGCCTGCGCAGGGCCTCGCACCCGACGCCACGGCGGACGACAGGCGCCCAGCGCTCACAGTCCAGGGCGATCGTCGTGGCGCCCATGTCGAGCGTATCGCGCGGGTCGATCGACCGCTCGCTCGGCCCCTTGCCCCCGGCGCCCCCTCCTCCCCGACATCGGATCGTGACCGTTCCCTGACAATCGTGGACAGGCGCGTGTGTCACCTTGGTTAGATGCTCCATACGGTGGCAATCTCAGATATCCATCTTTGTGAGCTCGAGCCGGGTGACGGTCTGTGGATGCGCTACCGTCAGGCTCCTTACTCTCCCGATAGCGAGGTCGCGGCGATGCTGGACGCGCTCCGGGACGAGATGACGCAGGGCACCGCGCGCGGCGCGGGGCGCCATGAGCTCACGCTGGTGCTCAACGGTGATGTGTTCGATTTTGATGCGCCGCGCGTCATCGACCAGAAGAGCGTCTTTCACGACCTACCCCGCAGCGCCGAGCATGCGGTCCCGGCCATGGCCGCGATCCTCGCGGACCACCCGGTGTTCATCGAGGCGCTGGGCCGGGTCGTCGCGGATGGACACACCGTCGTGTTCATCTCCGGCAACCACGACGTCCAGCTCACGTTGCCCGAGGTGCGCGACACGATCCGGGCCCGCGTCGTCGAGGCGGCGCTCGCCGCGCTGGGCGACACGTCGCGCGCCGACGCGAGCGCGTCGGCGCTCGGCGAGCGCGTCGTCTTCCGCGCCTGGTTCCACAAGACGCCGGACGGCATCATCGTGGAGCACGGCAACCAGTACGACGCCTATTGCAGCTACCGCTACCCGATGGTCCCGTTCGGGCGGAAGCCGGGCGAGATCCAGCCGACCATGGGCTCGCTCGTGTGCCGGTTGCTCGTCTCCAGGATGGGCTACTTCAACCCGCACGTGGACTCCTCGTTCATGCTGTCCGCGTTCGGTTACCTCGCGCACTGGGCCCGGTACTACATGTTCTCGCGCCAGTCGCTCGCGGGGGCCTGGGCGCTCGGCGCGCTCCGCACGGTGGTCGAGCTCGTGCGCCGGCGCGAGCCGGAGCGGCGCGCTCGCCTGCGCGAGTGCCTCACCGCCGCGGCGCAGGAGACGGGCGCCCCGCTCCGCGCCGTGGCCCGCCACGCCCGCCTCTTCGCGCCCCCGGCCGAGGACCGCCTGCGGCTCGTCGCGCGCGAGCTCTGGCTCGACCGGGCGCTCCTGGCGCTGCTCACGGTCACTCTGGCGCTCGTGTGGCTGCTGCTCGTCCCGGGCTGGCTCGCGCCCGCGGCGCTGGTCGCGCCGGCCGGGCTCGTCGTCTACGAGCGCCTCGTGCCGAAGCTCCCGCTCGACGCGACGTGGCAGCGGGTCAGCCGCGCCGCGCGCCAGGTCGCCCGCGCCCACCGCGCCCGCGCGGTGATCTTCGGCCACACGCACACGCCCGAGGGGGTCTGGGAGGGCGGGCTGTTCTTCGGCAACACCGGCTCGTGGTCTGCTGCCTTCCAGGACGTCGCGTGCACCAAGCCGGTCTTCGCCGCGCGCCCTCTGGTGTGGCTCCGGTCCGACCCGGGGGCGGGCAGCTCTGCGCGCCTCGCGGGCGGGCTCGTGACGTGGAAGAGCGGCCGGTTCGAGGCTCTCACCGCGAGCGTCCCGCCGCCGGCCGGGCAGCGCGCCGAGCCGCAGGGCTCACCCTGCCCGTCGCTCCAGTCGCCGGCGACCGCAGCGCTGCGTACGTAATCCGTACGAAAAAAGCGTCCGCGCCCGAGCGCGCCGGCGCTCCCCGTCCGGATCGCGCCCTTCCTGACTTGCGCGGGGCGTCCGGTCGCTGGATGCTGCCGGGGTATCGACATGCGTTCCGCCGACGAGGAAGCTCCGTGAACTCCCAGCTCCGTATCGAAGCCGCCGGTGACAGCCACGTTGGCCGCCAGCGCGAGCACAACGAGGACAGCTTCGCTGTCGACCTCGATCTGGGCCTCTTCGTCGTCGCGGACGGCATCGGCGGCGCTGCCGGCGGGGAGATCGCGTCGCGGATGGCGGTCGACATCGTCCAGTCGTTCTGCCGGGACAGCGAGAGCGAGATCACCCAGCCCACGGGGTACGACGAGCTGGCGGGGCCTCTCGAGGTGCGCCTGGTCTCGTCCATCTGGCGCGCGAACGAGCGCATCTTCGAGGTGGGCCAGCGCGACCCGCGCTTCTACGGCATGGGGACCACGTTCGCGGGCGTCTATGCCGACGCGACCTCCGCGTGCATCGCGCACGTCGGCGACAGCCGGGTGTACCGTTACCGCGAGCGCCGGCTCGAGCGGCTCACGGAGGACCACTCGCTCTGGAACGAGCACCTGCGCAGCGGCGAGCAGCTACCCGACGACGTGGATCCGCTGCTCGCCCGCAACGTCGTGACGCGCGCGCTCGGGATGGGAAAGACGGTCGACGTGGCGACGCGCATCGAGCAGCCGCAGCCCGGAGATCTCCTGCTGATCTGCTCGGACGGCCTCTCCGGCCCGGTCCCCGACACGGAGATCGCCCACGCGCTGGCGCGCAGCGACGATCTCGCCGCCACGGCGCGCTCGCTGATCGATCTCGCCAACCTGCACGGCGGCCCCGACAACGTGACGTGCGTACTGGTCCGATGGACCCCGGCCCCCTGACCGCCCCCTGACGCCCGCGCCCGGCAGCGCCCGTCTCTGGCCCGGCAGCGCCCGTCTCCGGCCCGGCAGCGCCCGTCTCCGGCCCGGCAGCGCCCGTCTCCGGCCCGGCAGCGCCCATCTCCCGACCGTATGCGGCGGTCACCCGCACAGGAGACGGGCCCAGATCGGCGTTTTCGGCGCGGAGGCGTACTCCTGTACGCCGAGCACCGAAAACGTCGAGGTGGGCCCGTCTCCGAAGCGGGTGCCCGCCTCAGGGAAGCTGGTCGATGCCGAGGAGATCTGCCGACCGGGTCATGTCGTGGGCGAGCGAGCCCGGGGTCGCGTCGTCGCTCTCGCGCTTCACCAGCGAGAACAGCTCTCCGAACGGGGTCGCGAGTTGCTCCTCCGTGGGCGCCTCCTCGCTCCACCCCTCGGGCAGCGGCGGCAGCGCGTCGCCCTCGATGGCGTCGTACGCGCTCGACAGCCGGTCGAAGCCGGCGAGGACCGCCTTGTCGACCTCCGCGCCCTCGGCGCCCTTCGTGAGGAGCCACGGCTGGAAGGCCTCGTACGTCGCCTCGCCGGCCGCGACGTTCGCGCGCATGTCGGCCAGCGTGTACTGGGCGTAGCGCGACTCCTCCTCTCCAGTCGCCGCCTTGCTGGTCTTCTCGACCTGCTCCAGGATGGAGTTGATGACCCCGCGGTACGCGGACGGCGCGTCGAGCGCGAGGCCGCGGAACTCGGTCTTCATCGCCTCCGCTTCGGCTGCGAGGCGCGCGCAGAGCTCGTCCTTGAACGCCGCCGCCTCGGCCTCGGCGGCGGGGAAGGCGGCGGCCTTGTAGTTCGGGAGCGCCGACTCGAACGCGAGCACCGGCTCCGGGACCCGGTCCGCCCAGAGGATGCGCTCGACGGCGTGCACGCCGGTCACCCCCTCTTCATCGAACAGGTCGTCGTCGGCCGCGACCTCGATGAACGCGTCGTAGCGGGCGTCGGTCGAGTAGTCGAACTCCGGAAAGACGACCGCGATGGCCCCCTCGACGCGCTCGTACGACTGCCGCGCCCGCTTCCACTCGGCCTTCATGGCGGCGACGGCCTCCTCGTCGCTCGTCGCGCTCCACCCGTCCGCGTCTGGCTCGGGCGCGGCCGCCTGGAGCGCGGCCGTCGCGGCGGCGAACTCATCGAGGTTGTCCTGGATGTAGGCCTTCACGTCGAGCACGGCGTTCCGCTCGTACTCCGCGTCGGAGAGCAGCGCCTCGTTGTCGCTTCCACAGGCGGGGAGCGAGAGGGCGGCGGCGGCGATGGCCAGACCGGACCGCAGGCAGGCAGGGATGTACATGAATGTCCGAGCTCCTTGTCGCGGCTCGCCTCCAGCGAGCGCACGAAGTGCAATTTCGCGAGCGCGCGCGTCGATCACGGCGGGCGCGCCCGCGTCGATCAGAGCGAGCGTACGAAGTCGATGAGGGCCTCGCGATCCTCACGGGAGAGCGCGCGGAACGCGGCGACCGAGGCGGCGGCCTCGGACCCCTCGCCGTCGTGGAGCAGGATCGCCTGCTCGATCGTCCTGGCGCGGCCGTCGTGGAGGTACGCGGTGCTGTGGCGCATGCCGATGAGCGGCGCCGTCCGCCAGGAGACGGAGCTCGCCGACTCGTCGGCCAGCCCGTCGGCGAGGTCGGGGCCGAGGTCGTGCAGGAGGAAATCGGTGTAGACGGGGGCGTCGATGTCCGCGAGTTGCTCGATCGGGTAGTCGGCGCGCGTCCGCAGCGAGGGGACGTGGCAGGCGGCGCAGTCGGCCTCCTCGAACAGCGCCTCGCCGCGCGCGTCGGCGGGCGCGCGCCTCGGGATCTCGAGCAGGCGCATGTAGTCCGCGACGGCGTTCACCGTGTCGAGGACGACGTCCTCGCCCGGCTTGGCGTCGTCCGTGAGCCCGTCGGGGTTCGGCAGCTCCTGGGGGCGGAGCGGCGAGGTGATGCCCATGTCGCCCTGGTAGGCGTCGGCCGTGAAGTCGTCGAGCGTGGCGACCCGCGCCTTGAACCCGAAGCGGCCGATGAGGTTCTCGTCGCCCTCGGCGAAGGTGTGGAACGTCTCGTCCCCGTTCTTCTTCGAGTGGAACACCACGCGGTTGATGCGCCCGCGGATGGCGTCGCCGCGCGCCGCCTGCTCGGCCGCGACCCGCTCGATCTCGGCGTCGTCGACCGCCTCCATGTAGCCGCGCCCGAACACGGGCGGACCGAGGCGCTGCGAGAGCTTGATGGTCACGTCGGCCCCGGGCAGCGAGAGGGTCGTCGCCCCAGCGACGCCGTAAGGCCGCATCGTATGGCCGTAGGGGAGCCCCGCCTGATCCACCGCCGGCGTCAGCCCGTCGGCCTCCATGAGCACCATCTTCTGGACGGCGCCCGGGCCGCGCGCGGCCCCCTCGTGGCACCCGGCGCACGAGGCGCGGATGTACAGCGGCCCGAGCCCGTCGCGCTCGCGAAAGACGAAGTCGAAGAGCGCGTCGCCGTCCTTGAACCGAGCCACCTGCTCCCTGGAGGAGCCGTGCAGGGGGATGTCGCTGAGATCGTCGCCGATCAGCTGGATGCCCGCCAGCGGATCCGGATCGTCGGAAGGGGACTCCGCCCCGCAGCCTGCGTTGAACACCAACGGAACCGCGAGAAACAACGCAAATCGCGACATGTCAGCGACGCGTAGCGTAAATGAAAGTCAATGTCAACAACCTCGGTGGGTGTGGGCCTGGCGCGCGGGGCGACGGCTCGCGCGCGGAAGCGCGGGCCTCCTCGCGAAGCGCGGCGGAGGCTCCGGCGTTAGACTGGGTGGAGCCGGCGCGGACAGGGCTCACGCTGGAGGACAGCGGATGAAGCAGCGAGACGACGAGCGGCGCGCGGCATCGAGGGCCCTCCGGGATGGGCTGCGGGAGCTCGATCGGAACGAGGAGCGCCGCGCCGCTCACCGGGCGCTGAGCGCTGGCTGGCTCCGGTACATGGGCCCTGGCTACGGCAACGACATCTGCTCGATGTGCGGCGCCCTCCTCGAGCGGGGCACCGCGTACATGCACTGCGCGTCGTGCCTGGCGACGCGCGGGATCCACGAGCAGGCGCTGCTCCGCGCCTGCGCGCGGGCGATGGCGGACGAGTGGCCGTTCGGGGACCGCCGGCTCGACGGCAGGCGCTGGGCGCACGCGCTGATCGCGTTCTGGCGGAACCACGTCGATCCCATGGAGTCGAGGGCGGTCCCGTACCGGAACAGCACGCTGGAGTCCGCCTTTTACTACATGAAGCGGCGCCTCTCCGAGGCGGGGCTCGCGCAGGTCTGGACGGTGCCTGACGAGAGCCAGCGCGGGCTCGAGCCAGCGATGGTCGTGCGCGCGCGGGGCGAGACGCTGGCGATCGGCGTCGCCACCCAGCGGCGCATCGCGACGACCGAGGACGGGGCGCGCGGCGAGCACGTGGCGCTGTTCGACGAGTTCCTCCGCCTCGCTGGCGAGCAGGAGGGCTTCCTCGTGGTCGAGAAGCTGAGCCGGCGCGCGCGTCGCGAGGCGCCCATCAAGGAGATCGCGGCGACCACCGCGGGAGGGCGCCGCGTGACGCAGCTCCGCTGCATGCAGGAAGACCGGAGCTGGCCCGTGCCGCCCGCGCCCGACTAGACGCCCTTCCGACGGCCCGGCGGCGGCCGCGGCGGCCAACCGCGCTACCGCTGCTGCTCTACGTCGTGGATCTCGGCCGCCACGCCGTCCGCCCCCTTGTGCTCCGGCGCGGCCCCGAGCCCGCCAGCGCCGGCCTCGCCGAGCTCGATGGTAGTCCGCGTGAGGTCGGGCTCCCTGACCGCGAACGCCACGGCGATCGAGTGACCGCCGAGCCCGCCGCCGCCCTGGCCTCCCTTGCCACCCCTGCCGCCCTTGCCCCCGCCGCAGGCGGAGTTCAGCGCGGTGGCCTTGCCCAGGATGCCGCCTGAGCCGCCCAGGCCGCCCTCGCCGCCCTCCTGGCCCTTGCCCCCGTCGCCGCCCTTGCCGCCGCGGCCGGTCTTCAGCACCACGTCCTCGAAGTGGGCCGTCGCGCTCCCGGCGAACACGGCGATGCTCGCCCCGCCGGCGCCTCCGGCGATGCCACCGAGCCCGCCGCAGCCGCCCGCGCCGCCCGAGCCGCCGCCTGCGCCGCCCGCCGAGGTCGCGAAGGGGCACATCAGCGTGCCCGTCCCGCCCTTTCCGGCGCCTCCGCCACCGCCGCCTTGGCCGGGCTTCCCCGGCGTGCCGTTGCTGGCGAGGGGACCTGTGTACCCCTCCAGGAACAGCCAGCCGAAGCCCGTCGCCCCCGCGCCCGGCGCGCCGTCCACCCCGTCCTCGCCGTTCCTGCCCGCCGTGCAGGTGCTCGTCCCTGTCTCGCCGTTCCCGCCGTTCGCCCCTTCGCCTGGGACCCCGTCCTTCCCGTCGTCGCCCGACGAGATCCGCCCCGTCCCGCCGGAGCCGCCGCGCGAGTCGTCCGAGCGATCGTCGGGCGTACCGCAGGTGTTGTTCACCGGGACGCCGCCGACGACGGTCGATGACGTGCACGCGGCGTTGCCGAAGTTGCCTACCTTGCCCGACTCCGCAGGGTCGTTCACGAACGAATCCCCTGGCGCGCCCGGCGCCCCGTCGCCTGCCTCGATCGTGCTCCGCCGGAAGTAGAGCGGGATCCCCGAGGTGTTCGCGGCGATCGACGAACGGCCCGCCAGCTCCGTGCGGCTCGGCGGGATCGAGCGCGCGATGACGTGGACGTCCTCGAGCACCGCGACGCCGTTGCCGCCGTGGAACGAGAGCGGCGTCTCGCCCTCGGGCGCGGTGAGCGTGGTCTTCTCCTTGTCGCCTATCCAGCGCCAGTCATGCTCGCAATCGAGCCCGCCGTAGATCGTGTATCCGCCGGGCACGAGCAGCGGCTCTTCGAACGTCTCGGCGCAGAGGTAGATACGCCCTCCCTTTTGCCCCACGACCTGGAGCGCCTTCGCGATCGTCTTCAACGGCGCCCCCGGGAGCCCGGCGTTGCCGTCCTTTCCGAGCCTCGAGGCGACCCATCTCCCGCACTCCCGGCTCACAGGCTCCGCGTTCTTGCTCGGCGTACAAGCGTCGTCGGACAAACCACCTTCGGGGTACCCGCCCAGGGTGCTGTTGCTCGCGTCGTCGACGATGCAACCGCTCGTCCCGCCCGCAGCCGCAATGAAGCCTACCAATACCAGCGCATCAGGTTTGAATTGAAATCCCATACTATTCTTATTCCGGCCAACGCCGCGCCTTTTCCAGGCAAACCGACGTGGCGCGCCCCGCGCGACGCGATCTCCCCGCGCTCCACGCGCTCCACGCGCGCCACGCGCTCCACGCGCGCCACGCCTGATTCCCTCATCACGGCCGCGCTCGCCCCGGGCTCTCGGCATATCGCGCGTACACATGCGCGCGCGCGTGTGTACGCGCGCGAAGCGCGTCTGCCGAGTTGAGTTGCCCATCGCGGGGTCTTTCGTGAGAACATCGGCCCATGAGCGCGAATGCGATGAGCGCGAACGTGAGGGACCTCGTGCGCGAGCTGCTCGAGGCCGGCGGCGGGGAGCCGATCGAGGGCGGCCGCTTCCTGCCGCTCGTCACGCTCGAGTCGGGCGCGCGGGTGGGGCTCGACAGCGCGGCGACCTGGGTCTTCGCGCCCGAGGGCGGCGGGGCGGCTCAGGCCTTCGCGCCCGAGCGCGGGCGGATCTTCTTCGAGGTGGTGGAGTCGAAGCGCGACGACTTCGACGCGAGCATCGAGGCGGCCGCGAAGGCGGCGGGCTTGCCCCCCGAGGAGGTCGCGTTCTCGTTCCCCGCGGCCGACGTGGTCCGGGCGGTGCTCGCGCGCGGCCTGCCGAGCATGATGCGGCTCGCGCTCGCGTGGCTCCGGCTGACCGAGGCGCGCGCGCTCCGCGCCGACATCATGGCCGTCTCGCGCGACCCGACCATGCCGGTGCCCATCCGGGACCTGGCCGAGCGGCTCACGGTCCCCGAATGAACGAGCGCCCGCCCGCTCGCGCCGGCGCCCCGCCCTGAAGCGGGGCCGGCGCGGCGCGCGCGAGCTACGGGGAGAGGCAGCTCAGAGGGTCGCGAACGCCTCGACCGGGATGTCGAGGGCGGACGAGTCCTCGCGGCCGAGGAGCTCGGCGGAGAACTTCGCGTGCGGCAGCACGTTGGCGGCGAAGTAGAGGGCCGCGTGCTTCTTGCCCTCGTAGAAGGCGCGGTCCTTCGCGCCGGCGTCGCCGGCCGGGAGGCCCTCCAGCGCCTTGAGCGCGATGGCCGCGCCGTCGAGCAGGAGCCAGCCGATCGCGAGCTCGCTCATCATCTCGAGGAAGCGGTTCGCGGCGAGCGGCACCATCGGCATCTTGCCCATCTGGAACCACGAGAGCAGCCGCATGGCGGTGCCGGCGACGGCCTCGTGCGCCTCGCGCAGCTCCTTGACGCTCGCCGCGAGGACGGGGTGCTTCTCGTTCGCCTTCACGAACTCGGCCACGTCGTTCAGGAAGGCCTGCAGGTTGGCCCCGCCGGCCTGGCCGAGCTTGCGCCCGACGAGGTCCATCGCCTGGATGTGGTTCGTGCCCTCGTAGATCGAGAAGACCTTCGCGTCGCGGCAGTACTGCTCGACCGGGTAGTCCTTCGTGTACCCGGCGCCGCCGAAGGTCTGGATCGCCGTCTCGCAGACGCGGAACGCCTGATCGGACGCGTAGGCCTTCACGAGCGGCACGAGCAGGTCGACCTGCCCCTGGTTGTAGGCGGCCGCGCGGTCGTCCTTGCCCTGGTAGACGGCGACAGCGTCCTGGTGGCGCGTGAGCTTGACGATGAGCGCGCGGATGCCCTCCACGCGGCTCTTCATGTCGAGCAGCATCCGCCGCACGTCCGGGTGCTCGATGATCGGCACGCGCGGCGCGGTCGCGTCCTTCCACTGGACGATCGACGGGCCCTGCTTGCGGTCCTTCGCGTACTCGAGCGCGTTCAGGTACGCCGACGACGCGACCGACACGCCCTGCAGGCCGACGGAGATGCGCGCGCCGTTCATCATGCGGAACATCTGCGGCATCCCCTGGTGCTCGACGGTGCCGACGAGCTCCCCGAGACAGCCGTCGTTCTCGCCGAAGTTGAGCACGCAGGTCGACGACCCGTTGATGCCCATCTTGTGCTCGATGTTGCCGACGAGGACGTCGTTCGGCTCGCCGAGCGAGCCGTCGTCGTTCACCCGGACCTTCGGCACGATGAAGAGGCTGAGCCCCTTCGTGCCGGGGGGCGCGCCCTCGATGCGGGCGAGCACGAGGTGGACGATGTTCTCGGTGAGGTCGTGGTCGCCGCTGGAGATGAAGATCTTCGTGCCGCGGATGAGGTACTTGCCGTCCTTCTGCTTCACCGCGACCGTCCGCGACGAACCGACGTCGGAGCCCGCGTGCGGCTCGGTCAGGCACATCGTCCCGCCCCACTGCCCGCCGTACATCCGCTTCATGTAGATGTCGCGCTGCCTCGGCGTCCCGAAGTACTCGATCACCTCACCGGCGCCGTACGTCAGCCCGGCGTACATGTTGAATGCCGTGTTCGAGCCGCAGAGGAACTCCTCGACCATCGTGTAGAGCGTGAACGGCCCGCCCTGGCCGTCGTAGGTCGGCGAGACGGCGATCGACTTCCACCCGGCCTCGTACAGCTTGTCCCACGCTTCCTTGAAGCCGGGCGGCGCCTTCACCTGGCCGCCCTCGATCCGACACCCGACCCGGTCGCCGACCACGTTGAGGGGACCGCAGACCTCGCACGCGAACTTGTACGCTTCGTCGAGGACCATCGAGACCTCGTCGCGCCCCCACGCCTCGAACGGCCCGCTGCCGAGCAGCTCGTCCAGGCGGAATTGCTCGAACAGGAGGAAGCGGATCTCGCGGAGGTCAGCCTTGTAGCGGTTCTGGTGGGTTTGGGCATTCGACATGGGAGACCTCCTCGTTGCCGCGGCGATGGACGCTGGTAGCCGGGTCTCCTCCCGGTCTTCCGCGCAGCCGCGGCATAGTTCTTCATTCGCCTAGCATGTCGCCGCGTCGCGTCAACATGCGTCCGCGACGCGGGGGCTATGTCCTGGAGATCAGAGGGGATCGGGGCGTTCGCCGGGGGGGTCGGGGCGCCCCCGGGTCCGGGCTCGACGGCGGTGGATCTGGCGGGCGGCGCGGCGTAGGCTCCGTCGCGATCGAACCATGTCCGACCCGGCTTACATCACGCCCAGCGGGGCCAGGAAGCTGTCCGAGGAGCTCGCGCGGCTCCGCTCCGTGGAGCGGCCGCGCATCGTCCAGGAGGTCGCCGACGCGGCGGCGCAGGGCGACCGGTCCGAGAACGCCGAGTACATCTACGGCAAGAAGAAGCTGCGCGAGATCGACCGGCGGATGCACTTCCTGACCAAGCGGCTGGAGAAGGCCGTGGTGGTCGATCCGGCGGAGCAGCGCGGCGACAAGGTCTTCTTCGGCGCGACGGTCGAGATCGAGGACGAGGACGGCGCGCGCCACACCTACCAGATCGTGGGCGAGGACGAGATCGACAGCGGGGTCGGGCGCATCAGCTGGCGCTCGCCGGTCGGCCGCTCGCTCCTCGGCAAGCGCGCGGGCGACGTGATCACGGTGCGCCGCCCGGCGGGCGAGACGGAGATGGAGATCATCTCGGTGCGTTACGGCTGAGCGCCGCGCGGGCGCTCACCCGGAGGAGGAGACAGAGACGGCATGAGGATCTTGCACACGATGCTGCGGGTCGGCGATCTCGAGCGCTCGATCGGCTTCTACAGGGACGTGCTCGGGATGCAGCTCCTGTCGCGGCAGGACTACCCCGAGGGCAAGTTCACGCTGTGCTTCCTCGGCTACGGGAGGAACCCGGAGCACGCGGAGCTCGAGCTCACGCACAACTGGGGCGTCGAGAAGTACGAGCTCGGCACGGCGTACGGCCACGTCGCGCTCGGCGTGGACGACATTCACGGGGCCTGCGACCGCATCCGCGCGGCGGGCGGGAAGATCACGCGCGAGCCGGGCCCGATGAAGCACGGCAAGACCGTGATCGCGTTCGTCGAGGATCCGGACGGCTACAAGGTAGAGCTCATCGAGGAGTCGAGCCGCAACCGGTAGCCCGGCAGATCGGTCGCCTCGAGGGCGGCGGAGGCCTGGTCGAGCGCGTCGAGCGCTCGCCCAGGCCTCGCGCGCGCGGGCGATCAGGCGTTGGCGACCGGCTCGGCGTCGTTCGCCGGCTCGGCGGAGGAGAGGGCGCCGTCGGCGGCCGCGGACGCCTCGTCGGCGGGCAGCTTCGCCGGCGCCTCGGACGACGCGCCGCTCGCGGCCGCGGCGGCCTTCTCGGCGTTCGGGCGGCGGCCGCGCGGCTTCTGCAGCAGCGACGGGGCCAGGTCGCCGTCGCCGCCCTCGTGCCAGCGCAGGTAAGCGACGGCGCGGCGGCACTCCTCGTAGGCCTTGGCGACAAGGGAGATCGAGCGGGCGCGGCGATCGCCGGCGTCGGTGATCTTCGGCGCGGCGGACGAGCCCTTGCCGGGCTTCGCGGCGAGCGCGGCGAGCAGGCGCACGCCGAGGTCCGCGGCCCGCTCGAGCTCCTCGTCCTCGACCGCCGTCTTCGCGCGGACCTTGTCCCAGGAGCCGCGGAAGAGCTCGGCGAGGGCGATGAGATCGCTCGCGAGATCCGTGTGGCCCTTGCCTTTGCGGATGTCGGCGACGCGCTGCTTGTCGATCAGGTTGCGGTAGGCGAGGGCCTCGGCCGCGACGAGGAGCCCTTCGCGCAGCGCGGCGGCGTCCTCGGTGAGCTTCTTCGCGTCGAGCTCGCTCGCGGGCGTGCTGTAGAGGAGGTCGGCGTACCAGGCGGCGAGGGCGTAGTCCTCGAGCTCGTCCAGCATCTCGATCGGGTGGTTCGGGAGATCGCGGACGATCTCGTCGCGGAGCTCGCGCAGGTGGGGCAGGGCGGAGAGCACGGAGCTCACGGCCCTGGGGACCTCGACGTAGACGGTCACGAGGTCGTCGGGGCCGAGCTCGAGGAGCTTCGGCTCAACGCGGCCGTACGCCGCGAGCGCGGCGGCCGGCGAGGACGGGAGAATGGGAGCAGGTGCTGCTTTCGGGGGTCGCGCCATACAGGTGTCTCCAGCGGAGGGCGCGCACACTGCCAGACGGAAGGGCGAAGGGAAAGGGGCGCGTGCACCGGCGGTCGGTCGACGAGCCTCCCCGTCCGGCGGCGCCGCGCTCCGCGGGCGCCGGTGCCGCTTCGAGCGACATTGCGCAAGCCCGTTCGCTTTTGCCGCCGCGTTTTTTTCGCATCTCGCAGCTCACCGCGGCTGGCGGCGCGTGGCCCGGGGTGTTCGCGCGGCTTCGAGCGCCGGGCGCGTCCGGAGGCGGTGCGCGGCATCGTTGTCATGGCGCAGAGGAGGTAAGCTCGCGCGCGGAGGAATCATGTACGCGATTGCGATCATCCGTTACCGGCGGCCGCTCGATGAGGTGCTGAAGGTCGTCGACGAGCACCGCGCTTATCTGAAGCGGCTCCTCGATCAGGGGCTGCTGCTCGCGTCAGGGCCGTTCGATCCGCGCCATGGCGGGGCGCTCCTGCTCCGGGTGCCGGACGAGGCGGTCGCGGCGACGCTGGATCAGATCCGGGACGACGATCCCTTCATCCGGAAGGGGGTCGCGCAGTACGAGCTCCTGCCCTGGGCGCCGGTGCTCGGGAAGGAGGAGCTCGACAAGGTCTTCTCCAGGACGCCCTGAAGGCGCCGCCGGGCGCGCCGACGCTCGCCCCGAGCTCGTCGTCGGCGCGCGGCGCGCCGACGCTCGCCCCGGGCCGGTCGTCAGCGCGCGGCGCGCGGCCGCGCTACGGCGCGCCGAACGCGAGCACGCCCGCGTCGTCCGTCGTGTGGACCCTGCCTGGCGTGACGCGGATCTCCAGCTGCGCGCCCCGGCTGACGACGGCCACGTCGTAGGCGGCCTTCGGTGAAAGGCCGGTGATCAAGTGCCTGCGCGTCGTGGCGGGCACCTGATAAGACAGCGACACCGGGCTCCCCTGCTGCGCCGGGCCTGCGGGCGGCGCCGAGCGGAAGAGGACGACCGTGCCCGCCACCAGCGCGCCCTCGAAGCCGGCGCCCGGGGCGCTCTCGATCCGCACGGCCGCATCCATCGTCGCGCCCGCGTCCGCGCCTTGCAGCACGTGCAGGAAGCGCACGTCCGCGGGGCCGGCGGGGTCCTCGACGACGAGGCGGTGGGTCGTCGGCTCCATCTGCGCCGGGTCGTCGACGTCCTCGACCGGCATCGCCCTCATGCTGGCGTTCCGCGGCAAGAGGCTCTGGACGAACAGCTTCTGCCCGCGCGGGGTCACGGCGCTGGCCGTCCGGCCCGAGAGCTGCGGCGCCGAGGTCGTCATCAGGTTGAAGCGCTTGAACCTGCCGGCGGTGCCCGAGGCGGCGCGGTCGTAGACGACGACGTGATCGGGCTCCAGCCACACGATGGATCGGCTCGCGTGCACGATGTCCCGGGCGACGTCCGACGGCACCCACGCGTTCGGTCGGGTGTTGTAGAGATCGGTCGCGATGCCCTCGGCGAACACGTAGCCCGCGCCCCGGCTCATGCGCGCGGTGGGGTCGCCGGCGGCGCGCCCCTCGCGCCACTGGCCACCTCGCGCGGCGAGCTCCTTCTCGAACCAGCGCACCTGCGACGGCTTGTCGTTCTGCAGAGAGAGGGTGTTGTGGTAGTCGACCGTGGTCCCGATGAGGTTGTTCGAGTAACTCGTGTGCTCCTTGGTCAGCCACTCTCCCTTCCGGTAGAGCTCGAATTGGTTGCAGTCGCCGAGCTGGTGGTTGATGGTGACCCAGCCGCACCGCCACGTGAACCACGTCGCGCTCTTCGTCCAGTCCGTGCGCGCGAGGACGCCGCCGCGGCCAGGCGCGCGCTCGAAGAAGACGGTGGGCATCGCCGGGCGAGGGTCCGCCGGGAGCGGCGCGGCCGGGTCGAAGAGCATGAAGCTCAGGATGGCCCGGCTCGGGGTGGGGGAGCCCCAGACCTTCGAGGTGCGCGCGTAGAGCTCGGGCGCGCCGCCCTCGAACGCGTTGGCCACGATCCAGCGCGACCGCTGCAGGCGCGCTGTGTTGCCCGTGAGGAGGTCGTAGGCGCCCAGCGAGCCGAACACCTCGGTGAACCGCGGCTCGACCCAGAGGCGCAGGGTGTCGCCGTAGTTCGCCGCCTCGTAGACCGGCCCGAGATCGCGCCGCGACGGGTACGTGACCGGGCTCGGCGCGATCGAGTGCAGGAACCCGTCCGTGAACCGGTCCCAGTACGCGCTGCTCAGGAGCCCGATCTGAGGCCCCGAGAGGGCGTGGGTGCCGTAGCCGGCCGTGTGGAGCCCGAGGAGCGCCTGGTGGAGGCTCGCGAGGCCGCCGCCGTAGAGGAAGCCCTCGACGGGCAGCCCGCCGCTGGCCACGCCGAGCCCGTCGAGCGGGACCCCGAGCTGCTTGGCCGCGATCTCGGGGGACTCGAAGATGGCGAAGGCCTGGTAGAGCCAGGCGCCGGTCGCGTCGGCGCGGTAGCTGCGCAGCGTGTTGCCGAGCGCCTCTGGCGGGGTGTTCGGGTCGACCGGGCGGTCGTCCGCGTCGTCCATCGCGAGCGACATCAGCGTGACCTGGCGCAGGTGCCCGAGATAGAAGTTGTTCGCCGCCCACCGCAGCTGGAGCGGATCGCGGAGCAGCGCCGGATCGTTCATGACGCCGACCGGGTGAGGGTGCTCGTTGCCCGCCGTGGCGGCGTGGAGGTTGTCGTCGACCCACCTGAGAAAAACCTGCCGGATCTTGGCCTTGTCGGCGGCGGAGAGCACGGGACGGCCGCTTGCGTCCGTCGCGCCGTAGATCCAGTCCACCGTCAGCGGGAACCCTTCACCCCACCAGCGCGAGCGGTCGCCGGTCGCGAACCCGGGGGCGCGGAACGGCTTGCCGTCGGAGCGCCCCTTGCTGGCCTCCTCGATCGCGTACATCAGCAGGTTGCGCGCCCTGACGGCGTGCGTCGGACGCGCCGCGGCGTCCGGGTCGATGAGCGACATGAAGGCGAAGAACTCGGCGTACGCCTCGGTCGGATACTGCACGTAGGCGTTGGTGCCGCCGTCCGGCCAGGTCGGATTCGGCCTGCCGTTCGGGTAGAACCGGCTCTCGTAACAGGCGATCGCGCCCTGGAGCGCGGGGAGCATGGCCTCCTTGTACATGCGGTTGCGGCTGTCCGCCGCCCAGCCGCGCAGCCTGGGGAGGTGGTCTTTCGTGAGCCAGAGTCGCGGGTGACCTGCGACGGGCGCCGCGTCGGCGCGCGCCGACGCTCCGACAAGGCACAAAGAGAGCACCGCGGTGGTGAGGATGTATTGAATCGGTCGCATGCTGTCTCTCGGTGTCGCTCGGCGCGAACTGCCGCGCCGGCCAGCGTCGACCGACGTCCGTCAGCACGCGTCGTGCCGAGTACATGCGTGCGCGCCGCGCGTCACCCCGAAAAGCGCCGGTCGTCCGCGGCGCACGCCCCGGGCCGCGGCGCGCGCCCCGGTGGTGTTCCGGCCTACCGGCGACCGAGGAGCCATCTCGAGCTCGGAAGAGGCGGCGCTCTCCTTCGCGAAACCGGATGGTGGTGCTGGCGAAACATGGGATGCGCGCGAACGCGCGGGCACCCAACGCGCGGGCACCCAACGCGCGGGCACCATGAACACAACGAGGTCTGACCGCGCCCGTGTCCAGGCCCGGGGGCCTCCATGCGGCACTGTTCCAACGGAGGGGGCGACGCGAATCTGTCACACATTGACGCGAACCTGCCGCTATACTCCGAGAAGATGGGAGCGCTCCGCAGTATGTTGGCGCCAGACTTCGCCCCGTTCCTCGGCGATCCCCGGATCGTCGGCGAGGGAAACCTCGTGAAAGGCACCCTGATCAGCTCCCGTGCGCAGGCCCTGCGCCAGAGCTACGGCGAGCGGTTCGTGGCGGATCTGGGCCGCCAGCTCTCGCCACAGGCCGCGCGCCATCTCGCCGAGCCGCCGATGCCTTCCTCCTGGTACGAGCTGGCGCCCCTCATCGAGATCGACTGCGTGCTCCTGCACGGGGTCTTTGCTGGCAGGATGGACAAGATGCGCCACTTCGGCGCAGATGTCGCCCGGAACGACCTGACGACGGTCTACAAGACGATGGCGATGGGCGGGGCGGCGTCGTTGCTCAAGCGCTTCGGCCTCGTCTACCGGACCTACTTCAAGTACGGCGACTTCGCCGTGAAGACCGTCAGCGACGTCGCCGGGACGGCCACGCTCTCGGGCGGCGGCCTGCCGCTCTACATGTGCAGCCAGGGTGTCTCGGGCTGGATCGAGGCGGGCCTCGCTGTCGTGGGCAGCCGGCGCATCGCGGTCGAGCACACGGCCTGCAGGCACCGCGGGGCGACGCGGTGTATCTGGTCGATCTCCTGGGGATGAGCGGGCGCGAGGAAGGGGGGGTCGCCTCGCCCAGACGTGGCCGGATCGACCGCGGGATAGCTCTGCGCGTGACGTCCTCTCCTGGTGATCTTGGCGAGAAGCGTCAGGCGCGCTCCCCGGCGGGCCGCGGCTGGCGCAGGCGGATCCGGATCCACGATAGGAGCGATATGAGCGACTTCCGGAGTTACCGGGTCAGCATCAGCAGGTTGCCATCCGGGTCGGCCACGTAGGCCACACGTTCGCCCCAGGCCTGGTCGACCGGCTCCACGAGGATCGGAACGCCCGCTGCCCGGAGCCGCTCGACCGTCGCATCCACGTCATCGACATAGACGCAAAGCTCGATGCGGTGCCCCTGGGCCGGGCGCTGCGGCTGCCCATGGAGCGGCGCAGACGCGCCGATCGCGCCCAGGCCGACCTCGGACTCACCCAGCCGCAGCGCGAGGAACACCGGCGGCTCACCCTCCGGGAAGCGGTACGTCTCCGTGCCGCCGAGCAGGTCCCGGTAAAAGCCGACCGCTCGGTCCATGTCCTCGGTGGACAGCATCGGAAACAGGCGCCGTACCGCGCCGCTCACCGTCGCGCGCTCCCGGCGCCGACCAAGAGCGCCGGCGCGGCGCAGGCCGACAGCGCTCGTCCCGCAGCGCGCTCGAGCGCCGCCGGAGCGAGCCGGCGACGGATCGCGAGAACCGATGAGAACTCCATGGCTCCGTGGAGGGCGCGCGGAAAGGAATGCATTCGCTGTCTCTCCTTCGCTCGTATCGAGCACCTGCCGTGCATGTCGATCGCTGGCGTCGAGACCACGGCGAGCACCGCGGTCGACGGATAGAAGCGGATCCCCCGCCCGGACGCCATCGCCGCCTGGCGGCTGCCCTCACGGTGCCTCGCTTCGCGCCCAGCCTCGCCTCGCTTCGCGCCCAGGCCTAGGCGGCGGCCCGCCTTCCGTCCCCGAACGCCGCCCGCGCGAGCACCCACCGCAGCGCCTCCGCGCTCTCCTCCCATGACGGCGGCGCCGCCTCGGCGAACGCGCGCTCGTCCCAGGACCGCGCGAGCGCCTCGGCGAGCGCCCGGCCGAGCGCCCTGGCGTCCCGCGGCGGCACGAGCAGGCCGGTGCGGCCGGACTCCACCACATCCGGGATGCCCCCCACGCGCGTGGCCACCACCGGCCGCGCGGCGGCGAGCGCCTCGAGCACCACGTTCGGGGTGCCCTCCGCCCAGCTCGGGAGCGCCAGCAGGTCGGTCGCGGCGAGGTGGCGGGCAACCTCGGCGAGCGGCCGCGCCCCGGCCACGATGATCCGCCCGCGCCCCTCGCGCTGCCCCCTCGCCCTGCGCTCTCGCTCGCCCTCGCGCCGCAGAGCGGCCTCCTCGACCGCGCCCCGCTCGGGACCGTCGCCGACGACCACCAGGTGGACCGGCTCGCCGCCCTCGCCGCCCTCCTTGCCGAGCGCCTCGAATGCGCCCAGGAGCTCGTGGATGCCCTTCTCCCGGAGGACGTTCCCGACGAACGTCACGATGCGCCCGCGCTCCGGGAGCCCGAGCTCGATCCGGGCGGCGCGCCGGTCGCCCGGGTGGAAGAGCGCGCGGTCGACCCCGTTCCGGACGAGGACAGCGCGCTCCTGTGGGGCGCCGAGCGCCACGAGCGCCTCGACCATCGGCCGGCTCACGCCGATCGCGTACGCGGCGGACCGGAGCGCGCTGCCCACGAGCGGGCGCACCGAGCGCCAGCGGGCGACGACGTTCACGTCCGTCCCGTGGGCCTTCACCGCGTACGGCAGGCCGAGCATCCGGGCGAGCAGCGCCGCGGCGCACGCGTCGGGGTAGAGCCAAGCCCCCAGCACGACGTCGAACCGCCCGCGCAGCCGCGGGACGTGCGGCAGGAGCCCCGCCAGATAGAGCGGCGCGTTCACGGGCGCCAGCACGCGGCCCGCGCCCGGGAGGTACGGCGCGCGCGGGTGGACCACCGGGACGCCGTCGATCTCGTCGCGCGCGGGCACCGCGGTCAGGCGGCCCGGGCGCGTGCGCTCGCCGAGGAGCGACACACCCACGTGATACGGGATCGCCGCGAGCACCTCCACCTCGCAGCAACGCGAGAGCGCCGCGAGCTGCTGCCGCTGGAACGCGCACGACAGCGGCTCGACCCGGTTCGGGAAGATGCGCGTCACGCAGAGAACGCGCAGCGGCCGCGATCGGCCTGCCCCGTCGTCCATACCCAACCCTACGCCACCCTTCATGATGTGATATATGTTACAAATCGCTCCTTTGACCTCAGCGGGGCAGGGGAGGACTCCGGGGTACGTTCCGCCCTGCCTGAGCACGTCCACACCGCGCACGCTCGCCGCGCGCGGCGCCCCGCCGACGCGCCGGTCGCCCCACACCCTGTCGGCGTCAAATTTGTGATGTTGCAAACATCACGGCGCGTGGGAGGCTCCGACCGCCGGGCGTGCTTGCCGGGGAGGGGAGGGCGACCGATCCGGGCCGCTCCGCGCCGCGGGCGCGCCGCTCGGCAGCGAGGGGGCGTGTGTTCTCGTTCGTCTTGCTGATGTGGGACTCCGACGTGACGGCGCAGGCAGCGGTGGAGCAGAGCGTGGCGTCGAACGTCGCGGACATGGGCACGGGCGCGCTGATGGCGGGCGTCGAGGGCTCGGTCGAGGGCGCTCTCCGCGGCGCGACGTCGCGCTATGGATTCGGCCTCGATGGGAGCTACGAGCGCGTCTTCCAGGTCTCGCTCGGCTCGGCCGCTCGAACCGCGCCGTCCGACAGCGTCTCGGCGCGCCTCGGCGGCGGAGCGGGCTGGGCGCTCGCGCCAGCCACGGAGTTCTCGATGTCCGCAGCCGGCTACCTCGCAACCCGCCTCGGCGTGCGCGCGGCCGACGCGCTCGCCGCGCGCGATCCGTTCCTGTCCGGCGATCGCCTTCAATACACGCTCTCCGGCGGACCGGCCCTGTCCATCACCCCGTCGCGGCGCTCCGCGGTGCGCCTCGGGGCCGGGTACGAGCAGGCCGGCGCCCTCTCGGCCGACGACCCCGCCGCCGTCGGGGTCGACGCGCACACGGGGCGCGCCGAGGTGAGCACCTCGATCGATCTCGGCGCCCTCGACACGCTGACGCCCGAGCTCCGCTACGAGGTCACCCAGTACCACCACGCGCTGCTCGACACCGAGCTCACCCGCGGCGCGGCGCGCGTCCACGCGGGCGCCGCGCTCCTCTCCGAGTCCCACGAGCTCACGCGGAACGCCTCGACGCGCGTCTCCGGCGGCGTCACCGTCGCGAGCCCGCCGCCCATGCTGTCGTCGCGCGACGCGGTGATCGCGCCCGCGGCGCGGGCCGGGCTCACCTACGTGGCAGAGCGCTACCGGCTGACGGCAGAGTATGGCTATGCCTACACGTCGCTCGGGCCGAGGATCGGGTTCGGACACGAGCACGAGGCGTCCCTCGAGGCGAGCTTCCGGCCCGTTCGGGGGGGCGCGACCCGCGATCTCGTCGTGACCGGCCTCGCCCGCTTCTCGTCCGGCAGCGCGCCCGTCGCCGCGAATCCGCCGCTCCACCTCGCGCCCGGCGCGCCGGCGCCGTCCAGGGAAGGATCGCTGTCCACGATCACGGCGCTCGCCGGCGCGGAGATCGCCTATCCGCTGGCGCGCGGGGTCGCGCTGCGCGGCGGCGTCGATCTGGAGTACGTGCGCGCCGCGCTCGACCCGGCGCCGCGAGCAGGCGAGATCGGCGGCTCGCTGCGGAGCATCGTCAGCGCCGGGATCTCGGGGACGCTGTCGACGGACCGGCACCGGACGCTGCGCCGCGATCCCGACACCGCGTGGGATGACGAGCGCCGCAACGCGATGATCCACGGCATGCCGTCCGGCCGCTGGCAGCCACCCGAGCCGGACCGCGATCGCGACGACCCCGGCGGCGCCCCCGGCGAGCCCTCGGACGCCCCGCCGCCCGCCCGCTCCGAGCAAGCCACGGCGCCCGCGCCCCGCGCCGCGCGATAACCCACAACGCCCCGCGAAAAGCGCGCTCCCGGCCGCGATCGACGCGCCCGCCGCACGTCGCTCCACCGCACTCCCGAGCGCGCTGC
Source organism: Sorangium sp. So ce321 (assembly GCF_051530195.1). NCBI lineage: Bacteria > Pseudomonadati > Myxococcota > Polyangiales > Polyangiaceae > Sorangium > Sorangium sp. So ce321. Next base: position 6,166,067 of record NZ_CP150329.1, read on the forward strand.
GGAATCGACGCACGCAGTCCGTCGCCAGCATCCTCGCGCCGCGACTCCCCACGACAGCCTGCACACCATCAGCACAATCGGCGGCGCTCCTGCCGATTTCGCCGCGTCCGGCGCCGCGCGCTGCGGTTCAGTCCGCCGACACGATCGCGAGATTCGCTGGCCGCATCTGGCGTTCTGCCCCGGTCTGCCCTAGTGTGGGCTCAACTACAACCGTGTGTGCCCCGTCAGCGGCGATGCGCTGTGACGCGCGACCGCCTGGGGCCGACGAGTGGAGGGATGATGCTGGAGCTGTTCCGGTCGCCACGCCGGGCGATGGTGTGGTTTGTCGAGGCCAGCCTGCTCTCATTGCTGGTGTGCTGCGCGCCGGGCGTGCTCGTGGGCTGGGAGCACGCGCTCGACGGAGAGCGCTTCGGACGGACGCTGAGCATCGCGTTGGTTGCGCTGACGTCGCTTTACTATCACGGCGTTTACGGGCCCGAGACGCTCGGGGCACGCGCGCTGTTCCTGACCATGTTCCGGGCGCTCGGCGTGGCGGCGGCGGTGCTGTGGCTCGCGTTCTGCCTCGTGCCGGACGCGGAGATGGGCGACCGGGTGCTCCTGATGTCGCTCGGCGCCGCGGCGCTCGTGCTCCCGGCGTGGCGCGCGGCGTGCAATCGGGTGCTCAGGAGCGAGAGCTTCTGCAAGCTCGCGATCGTGCTCGGCTCCGGCGAGCTCGCCCGCTCGTGCGCGGGGCTCATCAAGAAAGATGGCGAGGTCCTCGGGCTGCGCCTCGCGGGCCGGCTCGTCCGGGACGAGGAGCCGGTCGACGACCCCGAGGTCGCGGGGAGATATCGAGATCTCCGGCGCCTCGTCGAGCAGCGCGGCGTCGCGACGGTGATCGTGGCGACCTCCGATCGCCGCGCCGCCTTCCCGCTCGAGGCGCTGCTCGATCTGAAGTTCCGCGGCGTCGAGATCGAGGAGGGGATGGATTTCTACGAGCGCGTGACCGGCAAGATCTTCGTGCGCGAGCTGAAGCCGAGCCAGATCATCTTCTCTCACGGGTTCAGCGTCCGGCGGCGGACGCTCGTCGCGAAGCGGATCTTCGACGTCGCGTGCGCGACCGCCGGGCTCCTCCTCGCGCTGCCGCTGATGGCGCTCACCGCCGCCGCGGTGAAGCTCGACTCCAGGGGTCCGGCGCTCTACTCGCAGATCCGGACAGGCGCCCTCGGCAAGCCGTTCAGGATCCATAAATTCCGGTCGATGGGGACCGACGCCGAGAAGAACGGGGCCGCGTGGGCGGTCGAGAACGATCCGCGCGTGACCCGGGTGGGGCGCTTCATCCGGAAGACGCGGCTCGACGAGCTGCCGCAGCTCTGGAATGTGCTCGTGGGCGAGATGAGCATGGTGGGCCCGCGGCCCGAGCGCCCCGAGTTCATCGAGGCGCTGGAGCGGCAGATACCCTTCTTCCGGCAGCGGCTCTGCGTGAAGCCGGGGGTGACCGGGCACGCGCAGGTGCGCTGTCGCTACGGCGCGTCCGCCGAGGACGCGCTGGAGAAGCTCCAGTACGATCTCTACTACATGAAGAGCTTCTCGCTCTGGTTCGATCTCTCCATCCTCATCGACACGGTGAAGGTCGTGCTCTGGCGCATCGGCGCGCGGTGAACGCGGCCGCGCTCGCGCCCCTCGCCGCCTCGCCGTGCCCGCTCGCCCGCGCCGGCGGGCGCGCTCGTCAGGAGCGACCATGCCGGCGGGGGAGCGTCGCCGGGCGAGGAGCGCGAGCGCGGTGTTGGCCGGGAACCCGATCCGGACTGGTTCCGTCATGGAAAACGTGTACGACGAGCGACGCGGCAGAGATGTCTCGGCTGCGGCGGAGGACGTGTGTGACCAGAGTGGAGCGATCTCACCGCCGTTCGCTGTGCGACCTCATCCCCCTTCCGCGCACCTGCCCCGACGTGCTCGGCGCAGGTCATGACGGCTTCGTCCCGGGGCGCTTCCACGAGCTCCCCAGGAAGCGCGAGACCGGGGCCGCCTGGACGGTCGGCGGCGCCGCCGAGGGCCCGGCAGCGCGCGCCGAGGACCGGCCCAACCTCGCCGACAGGGAGGTCTTCGAGGCCACGGTCCGGCCCTACCTTCCGCAGATCTACCGCGTCTGCCTCGCGCTCTGCCGCGACGCCGACGAGGCGGAGGACCTCCTCCAGAACAGCCTCGTCAAGGCGTACATCCACGCTGAATCTTTCCAGGGGCGCAGCGACCCGTTCGCCTGGATCTGCGGCATCGTCCGGAACGAGCACCTGGAGACGGTCCGGACGCGGCTGCGCCGCTTCTCGCTGCTCGACGCGGTCCTGGACGGGTGCGCGTCGGTGCTGGGGACGCTCTTCACCGGCGGCTCGGAGGAGCCGAGCCCGGAAGAGCGGGCGATCCACAGCGAGCAGTGGGACACGCTGCTCGTCTGCATGCGCTCGCTGCCGGAGGACCATCGGATGGTCGTGCTCCTCTGCGACGTAGAGGAGTTCAGTTACGAGCGGGTGTCGGAGATCCTGGAAATCCCGATCGGAACCGTGAAGAGCAGGCATGCGCGCGGCCGCGCGCGGCTCAGGGAAGCCTTCTTGAAGTCGGAGCGTGGGACGACCGCGAAGGAGGAGCGATGAACGAACGAGATCCCGAACTCCCGGACTTCCCGCAGGAGCTCCAGCGCGCCATCCGGGCTGCCCGGCGCGTGGAGCCGAGCCCCGCGCTCGCGCGGCGCGTCTTCGGCGCGCTCGATGCCGTGGAGAAGACGGGCAGCGCGCCGGGGCGGCGCGCGCCGGGCCGGCTGTCCATCCCGCTCGCGCTCGCGGCCTGTGGCGGCATGGCGGCCGCCGCCGCGCTCTCGGTCTGCCTCCTCGGCCGGAGCGAGCCGGTCGAGCTCGGGGAGCGCGAGGCGCGGGATCTCGCGGTCCGGCTGCCGGACACGGGGCACGTCGTGGTGGACCTGCCCGTCGACACGGGCCGGCACGACGACGAGCGGATCCAGGTGCTGTTCCACGCGCCCGCGTCGGTGGCGCTGCACATGGAGGACGAGGCGCCCGACGACTACGAGCGGGAATGCGAGGGCCACCTGTGCGTGCACCGGTGGGAGACGACCCCGCGCTCGGAGGACGCCCGCCCACCGCGCGTCCGGATCAGCGAGCCGGGCAGGTACGAGTTCAGCGTGATCCACGCCTCCACCGACCAGCGCTACCACGAGCGATTCGTCGTCCTCGCCACCCGGTAGCCGCCGCGCTCTCCTCGATTCATCGCACTTCCCGCCTTCCGCAGAACGCCTGCGTCGCGCCGCCTCGCTCCGCGGGCGGCGCCGCGCCCTCCTCGGCCGCGGGAACGTCTATGGCGCGAGCGCGGCCGGCGCGGGACGCAGGGAGCTCGCCGCCCGCGTGCAATGGCTGCGCTCTTTGCTGCCGAGCCCGGTGGCGCGGCGTCTGCAGAGAGCGCCCCGGGGATCGACGGGCGTCGGTCTCCCGGGGGGATCAGCGATGAAGACGCGGATGAAGGCGGGCATCGTGAGCTCGGTGTTTCTGGTCCTGGGCTGCGCGGAGCTCGACCACGCGCCGAAAGAGAGCGTCGCTGTCGCGGAGAGCAGCGTGAACGGCTCGACCTTCCGGTTCATCGAAGGCGGGCCCGTGCCCTACGTGCTCGGATTCTCGCCGGAGACCGGCCAGATCCTCGGCGGTAGCCACCAGCTCCTCATCCCCTCGATCCTCGGCCGCGAGGCGATCGACGGCGCCAACTCGCCCTCGTACCTGCACCCCGATCTCCGGGGCTCGCTGCTCCAGCTCAACCGAACGATCCTGCAAGGCGAGGCGCAGACGAGCGCGTTCGCCTCGAACTGGTGGCCGCAGCGACAGAACGGCATCGCCGATCGCTGGAATTCGACCAACAAGAACTACTCCGATCGGACCTCCGACCCGGACAACCTCTCTCCCGTCGAGAAATATGATCTCCTCGTCCATCCAGGGCAGCCCGAGTCGCTCGGGAGCATCGCGACGTGGAGCACCGACGACCTCCGGAGGCCCCCGTACCTGCGCAACCCGCCGTACGTCCAGCCCGCGGTCGTCGTGGCCGGCCCGGCGACGCGCTGGGAGCTACAGCACCACGGGCTCTACCAGGGGGTCTACCCGGAGTACTGGTGGGGGCACTGCAACGGGTGGTCAGCCTACGTCGCGGCGGAGGGCGCCGGACCGCGCCGCGACGTCCGCGTGAAGCTCGCCGGGGACAACGTCAAGGAGTGCGCCGCGGGGGAGGCCGGCTGCGTGCTCTTTCGCATGGCGGACATCGAGGCGCTCATGAGCGAGCTCTACTTCAGCGACTCGGTGACCTTCGCGGGGCGCCGCTGCGAGACGCGGGCGGATCGGACGATGCGCGACGTCTACGGCAGGCCCATCGACCCGGCCTGCCGCGACCTCAACCCCGCCACGATGCACGTCGCCATGACCGGGCTGCTCGGGGTCGGCGCGAAGCCGCTCAACGACTCCTCGACCGAGCGGCAGCGGCTCATGTTCGTCGTCGACCACACCTGGGATGTGGAGGTGTGGAGCTTCCCCGTGAAGCAGTTCTCGATCGACGTGATCGAGGAGGTGAACGCGATGGAGGCCGCGCGGCTCCTGTGCGGCGGCGCGTACCAGGGCGCCGACTGCTACAACTACAGGTTCAACCCGAACGCGAGGCGGTTCGCCCGCGTCGCGGCGCGCTTCTGGATGATCTCCGACTCTGTCACCGGCGACACGCTCCTCCTCCCGCCCGATCAGCGCAACGTCCCGCTCTCCGTGTCGGAGCTGCATTACCTGCTCGAGCTCGACGACAACCTCACGATCCTCGGCGGCGAGTGGATCAAGAACCCCTCGATCGTGAACGGGGTCAACGGCAAGGAGCTCCACCCCGATTACGTGTGGATGCCGGTCCGGGCCCAGGGCGCGGGCGAGGACGAAGACGATCTCGGGGGCTCCGAGGACAACCCCCATATCTCGTACGCGAAGGTCAAGGCGCTGCTCAAGCTCGCGCAGCGCGGCGGCTGAGGCGGCGCGGCGCCGCGCTCACAGCACCCGGGAGACGTCGAGGATCTGCCGCGCGCCCTGCGGGGGCGTCACGAACAGCTGCAGCGCGATCTCGAAGCGCGGCCCCTGGAAGTAGCCGACCCGGATCCGGTGCCTCCCTGGCTGGAGCATCACCGAGCCCTGCGCGCTCGCTGGCTCGTGCCGGCCGTCGTTCTCGATCACCGGCTGATCGTCGATGAAGAGCCTGGAGCCGTCGTCGGAGAGCAGCTCGAACTGGTGCGCTCCGGCGCGCGAGGTCACGAGCTCTCCCTCATACGAGATCTGAAACCACTCGAAGCGGCCGCCGGGCACGCCCGGAAAGCCGCTCTGCCAGGAGCGCGGCGCGATGTCGAGCCGCGACGTATAGAGGACCGCGACCGGGCTCAGCGACGCTGTGTTGAGGAGGTGCGACGTGCCGCTCGGCACGAAGTACACGAGGCCGCGCAGCGCGTTCACCCCCGCGGTCTGCGGCCCGCCGAAGTCGGTCGCCTGCCCGACCACGACGACCCCCGGCGGCGCGGCAGGCACCGTGTCGATCGTGATCACCGCGCCGCTGACGAGCGCCGGCTCGGCCCGCTGCGCCTGCGTCACGGCGCAGCGCCCGACCAGCACCACGGCTCCGACAGTGACCACGACAAGGCACGCCGCCATGACCTTCACGGCCACGGGCGTCGCCTTCCAGAAGATAAGAAATCTACTCATTCTGTGCTCGCTGTTCCGCGGTCGGCTCGACCGCTCGGCGGCTATGCACGCGGAGATCGGGCAAGTTGTCAAGGGGAAGCGTCACATACGCGCTCTCGACAATGGGAGGGCGAGCAAGGGCCACAGGGGCGCAGCCGCCAGGCGGCTACGCATGAGATCGCGGTCGGGTAGCTCCTTAAGACGCTCCCCGGACGTGCTTCGCGCCGACGTCCGCTGGCTGCTGTCCCAGACGTGTACTAAGCGTCGAGGCGCTTTGATGCGAAGTGACGGTGAGAGCCGCGATGATGCGACGGGCGACGCGTCGCCCCAGGCGGGGCGTGTGGTCGAGAGCCTCATCGTCGCGTTCGGCGCGTCGTCCGGCGGCCTGGAGGCCTTCAGGGCCTTCCTGTCGGCGATGCCGCCCGACAGCGGCTTCGCCTTCGTGCTCGTGCACCTCGAGCCGCACTACGCGAGCGTGATGCCGCAGCTGCTCGGCGCCCACACGGCCATGCGCGTTCAGGAGGCCGTGGACGGGCTCCCGATCGAGGCCGACCGCGTCTACGTCACCCCGTCGAACGTCGCGATGACGATCGAGGACGGCGTCTTCCGCGTGAGCAAGCCCGCGGAGCCGCGGGGGCACCGCACGGCGATCGACGCGCTGTTCCGCTCGCTCGCAGAGCACGCCAAGCAGCGCGCCGTGGCGGTGGTGCTCTCCGGGTCGGGGCACGACGGCTTGATCGGCCTCAAGGCCGTCAGGGAGCACGGCGGGCTCACGATCGCGCAGCACCCGGCGACGGCCCACCACCCGGAGATGCCGCAGCACGCGATCGCGACGGGGCTCGTGAACTACGTGCTCGCGCTCCGCGACATGCCGGCCGCGCTGCTCGAGCACGCGCGGCGCCTGCTCCTGGAGGGGGATCGCTCGCGCCTCGTCGAGGAGGAGATCGCCGAGCGCCTGCCGGAGATCTGCGCCCTGCTCCTCGAGCGCACCGGGCACGACTTCCGCCAGTACAAGCGCACCACGCTGCTCCGGCGGGTGCAGCACCGGGCGCGCGTGCTGCGGGCGACGTCCACCGTGGACTACATGGCGCTGCTCCGGCGGGAGGCGGACGAGCCCACGCAGCTCGTCCGCGACCTCCTCATCGGCGTGACCGACTTCTTCCGCGACCCGGACACCTTCGAGGTGGTGCGGCAGGAGCTCCTGCCGGCGCTCCTCGCGGACCGCGGGACGGACAGCCAGGTCCGCATCTGGGTGCCAGGCTGCGCCACCGGGGAAGAGGTCTACACGATCGCCATGCTCCTCATGGAGCACGTCGCGCCGCTGCCCGCGCCCCCGCGCGTCCAGATCTTCGGCACCGACGTGGACGAGCAGGCCATCGAGGTCGCCCGGCAAGGCCGCTACACCAGGGAGGCGACGCGGCACGTCTCGTCCGAGCGGCTCGCGCGCTTCTTCGTCGCGGAGGAGGCCGGGACCAGCTCGGTGACCAAGGCGATCCGCGATCTCTGCGTCTTCTCCCGGCACGACCTCATCAAGGACCCGCCGTTCTCTCGGCTCGACCTGATCTCGTGCCGCAACGTGCTCATCTACCTCGAAGGCGAGCTCCAGAAGCGCGTGCTCGGGGTCTTCCACTACGCGCTCGCGGAGAACGGCTACCTCGTGCTCGGCCCCTCGGAGAGCGTGTCGCAGCGGAGCGATCTCTTCCGCGTGGTGGACGGCAAGCGGCGGATCTTCCAGAGGAAGCGCGTCGTCGGGCACGCGCTGCCGCGGCTCCCGCTCGGCGAGCGGACGGGGGCGGACCGGCGCGCGAGGGAGCTGTACCACGGCGCCGGCGCGCCCGAGCAGAGCATCGAGCGCACCATCGAGCGGCGCCTGCTCGATTGCTACGGGCCGCCGTGCGTCGTCGTGAACGAGCAGGGCGACATCGTGTACCTGTCCGGCGAGACGGGGAAGTACCTCGCGCCGTCGACGGGGGCGCTCGACGTCAACGTCTCGAACATGGTGCTGCGGGCGCTGCGCCCCGAGGTGAGGTCGGCCGTGCACCGCGCGGTCAGGATGCGCGAGCAGGTGGTCCACGAGAACATCGCGGTCGAGACCATCGCGGGGACGCAGCGCCTCAATCTGGTCGTGCGGCCCCTCGGCGACCTCGAGGACGACCTCGGCCTCTTCGTCGTCCTGTTCGACGAGCTGCGGCCGGCCGCGCGGGGCGAGGCGCCGCCGCTCGGGCCGCGGCGGGAGAGCGCGTCGCTCCTCGAGCAGCTCGAGCACGAGCTCAAGGCGACGCGGGAGCACCTCCAGACGACGATCGAGGAGCTGGAGACCTCGAACGAGGAGCTCAAGAGCTCGAACGAGGAGCTCCTCAGCATGAACGAGGAGCTCCAGAGCCTGAACCAGGAGTTCGAGACGCTGAACAGCGAGCTCAAGGTGAAGATCGAGGCGCTCGACGCGGCGAACAACGACCTCCAGAACCTCCTGCTCAGCACCCAGATCCCGACGGTGTTCCTCGACGAGGAGCTCAGGATCCGGCGGTTCACGCCCGCCGCGACGGAGGTGTTCCGGCTGATCGAGAGCGACGTCGGCAGGCCCATCCTCGACATCGCGGCGCGCTTCGACGCCTCCTCGCTCGTGGCCGACGCCCGCGACGTCCTGCGGACGCTCGCCCCGAGGGAGCGGGAGGTGCAGCTGGAGGACGGCAAGTGCTGCTACATGATGCGGCTCCTCCCGTACCGCACGCTGGCGAACGTCATCTCGGGCGTGGTGGTCACGCTCGTGGACGTGACGAGCGTGAAGGAGGCCGAGGTGCAGCGCGGCCGGCTCGCGGCGATCGTCGAGTCGGCCGAGCAGGCGATCATCGGCGCGACGGTGAGCGGGTCGATCACGAGCTGGAACGCCGCCGCGGAGCGGATGTTCGGCTACAGCGAGGGCGAGGCGGCCGACCGCCCCATCCACATCATCGTCCCGCCCGAGCACGCCGACGAGCTGCGCGCCGTGCTCGATCGGGTGATCGGCGGCGACCGCCTCGATCCCCTGGAGACGGTGGGCGCCGCGCGCGGCGGCGGCCGCATCGACGTATCGATCAACCTCGCGCCCATCCGCAACGCCGGCGGCAAGATCATCGGGGCGTCCGCGATGATCGAGGACATCACGCGGCGCAAGCGCGCGGAGGAGGCGCTCCGGGCGAGCGAGGAGGAGTTCCGCACGATCTTCGAGAGCGCCGTGGTGGGCAAGGCCCAGTGCGAGCCCGAGGCGGGCCGCTTCGTGCGGGTGAACAGGAGGCTCGCCAGCATGCTGGGCTACGACGTGCCCGAGCTCCTCGGGAAGACGTTCCACGAGGTCGTGGCCCCGGAGGACCTGAGCAGCGCCGCCGAGCTGTACGACCGGCTGCTGCGCGGCGAGATCGGCGACTTCGCGCTCGAGAATCGCTACGCGACGAGGGACGGGAAGCGCCTGTGGGCGAGCACCACGGTGACGGCGATGCGGGACGGGGGCGGCCGCATCGTCCGCACGATGGCGGTGGTGCAGGACATCACGCGCCGCAAGCAGGCGGAGTCGGATCTCATCATGGCGCGCGAGGCCGCGGAGCACGCGAACCGCACGAAGGATCAGTTCCTCGCGGTCCTCTCGCACGAGCTCAGGACGCCGCTCACGCCGGTCGTCACCGCCGCGTCGCGGCTGCTGCGCCGCGACGATCTGGCCGATGAGGTCCGCCGAGGGGTCGAGATGATCCAGCGCAACGCCGAGCTCGAGGCGCGCCTCATCGACGACCTCCTCGACCTGACGCGCGTGGTCCGGGGAAAGCTCGAGCTCGTCACGCAGACGGTCACGGCGCGCACGGTGCTCGAGCACGCCATGGAGATCTGCGCCGACGAGATCGACGCGAAGAGCATCCGCCTGACGCTCGACGTCGCGCCGGGCGAGCACTGGGTCTCGGCCGACGTCGCGCGGCTGGAGCAGGTGGTCTGGAACCTGCTCAAGAACGCGGTGAAGTTCAGCTATCCCGGGTCGCAGATCGCGCTGCGCTGCTACCAGCAGGGCGGGCAGGTCGTCATCGAGGTCGGGGACGAGGGCGTCGGCATCGAGCCCGAGGTGCTGCCGCGGATCTTCGACGCCTTCGAGCAGGGCAACGCGACCACGACGCGGCACGTCGGCGGGCTCGGCCTCGGGCTCGCGATCTCGCGGGCGATCGTGCAGCTCCACGGCGGCACGATCACGGCGTCGAGCCAGGGGCGGGGGGCCGGCGCGACCTTCCGCGTCTCCCTTCCCGCCGCGAAGCCGCCGGTCGCCGCGACGCCGGCGCAGGCGAGGGCCGCCGCGGCGGGCGCGCCGAGGCGCGCGCTGCGCATCCTGCTCGTGGAGGACCACGAGGACACGGCGGAGATGATGAGCGAGCTGCTCACGCTGACCGGCCACACGGTGCGCATCGCCCGGAGCGTCCGCGCCGCGCTCGACCTGGCCGGTGCGGAGACGTTCGATCTGCTCGTGAGCGATCTCGGGCTGCCCGACGGCAGCGGCACGGACCTGCTCGAGTCGCTCCGGTCCGCCGGCAACGCGGTCAGGGCGATCGCGCTGAGCGGCTACGGCATGGAGGAGGACCGCCGCAAGACGACGCGCGTCGGCTTCCTGGAGCACCTCATCAAGCCGGTGAGCTTCCGCGACCTCGAGGCGGCGATCCAGCGCGTGATGACGGCGCGGTGAGGGCCTCGGAGGCCCGCTACGTCCGCGTGCGGCCTCTCCGTGGGCCCTTGCTCGCGGCGCGCGGGGCCTTCTGCGGGGGCGGCGCCGGCTTGTCCGCGGCGGCGGCCGGGGCGCCTTCCTGCGGCGCTTCCTCTGCCTCGTCCCAGAGCGCGGACAGCTCGAGCTCGATAGCGTCGAAGGGCTCGGCCCGGACGCGGGCGCTCCCGTGGTGGACGCCGACGACCATCCATCGCCCCGCCTTGAGCGCGAACACCTCGAGCGTCCGCGCGAGGGGGTCGAGCAGCCAGAGGTGCCGGACGCCGTGGCGCGCGTACGCGGGCATCTTCTCCGCGCGATCGGTGATCAAGGTGCTCGGGCTCAGGACCTCGCACACCCAGTCCGGCACGAGCGCGAACTTCGTGGTCTTCGGGAGCCGCGGCATGCGCTCGATCCGCCAGCTGGCGAGATCCGGGACCATGTCGTCCTCGTCACCCGGAGGCCCGAGGAGCAGCTCCGGCTCGTCAAGGATGCGCCACCCGCCTGGTCCGCCGCGGCCGCGCTGGAAAGGGCCGACGAGATCAGCGCCAAGCATCGACGATGCGTGGGCGTGGGGCGGCGCGGGGCGAGGGAAGACGTACAGCGTCCCGCGGATGAGCTCACCGACCATGTTGGGCGGGACGGCCTCGAGGTCGGCGAGCGTGGCGCGCTGGCGCTTCTCGGCGGGGAAGCCCATGGGCGCAGCGTGCGCTGACGTCCCGCGGGAAGCAAGCAGGCCCGTCGAGACGCCCCGCAGCCCGCGCTGCGCCTCGAGCGCGAAGCCCAGCAACGAGTCAGCGTCTCACGGGCCCGACTGCCTCACGCGACCGCGCCAGCGACGCAGCCCTGCAGAGGGAGGCTCCAGTGAACAGCGACTCGAAGACAGGGAAGGAAAGTTGGCGGGGTGGACGGGACTCGAACCCGCGGCCTCCGGCGTGACAGGCCGGCGTTATAACCAACTTAACTACCACCCCAGTCCGACTTCCTCACAGGGCCGCATCATCGATGCTGCCCTGCAGAGGAGGCTCAGAGGAAAGGCGACTCGGAGACAGGGAAGGAAAGTTGGCGGGGTGGACGGGACTCGAACCCGCGGCCTCCGGCGTGACAGGCCGGCGTTATAACCAACTTAACTACCACCCCAAACACACATCCAGACAGCTTACCCAGGCCCTGACCCAGGAGTGGGCGGGACAGGGGTCGAACCTGCGACCATCGGCTTGTAAGGCCGACGCTCTGCCGCTGAGCTACCCGCCCCGTCGGAGAGGTGCGCGACTCTACTCGCCGAACGGAGTCCGTCAACATCTATTTTCGAGAGAGCTCCGTCCCAGGTCGATCTGGCCGGATTTTCACGTGATTTCATCACGCGCGCGCTCCCTCGGGCTCCTCGGTCCCGCCGTCTCCTCCGTTCACGCTGTCTCGAGCGAGCGCCGTGCGCAGTCCCGACGGAGCCGAGCGGACCCGGCTGCTCGTCCGCATGCGCCACCCGCCCGCAAGCGGAGCCAGCTCATCCTACACTTCTAGCGTAAAATTCCTGGGTGTCCGCGCTACGCTATGCGTCAGCGGCAGTGGCCGCAAACACGCGTGGTGGGAGGAGACAGCAAGTATGGCGGACAAGATCGGCCTCCTCGTGGGCTGGGAGCAGTCGTTCCCTCAGGCCTTTCTCGAGAGGTGCAACAAGGTGCCGGGCGTCAGGGCGGAGATCGCGAAGATCGGCGGGACGCCCGAGCGCTTCGAGAGCCCGTATCGGGTGCTCATCGACCGGATCAGCCAGGAGGTGAAGCACTACCGCTTCCACCTGAAGGCCGCCGCGCTCGGCGGGGCGTTCGTGATCAACGACCCGTTCTGGTGGAGCGCGGACGACAAGTTCTTCGGGTACTCGCTCGCGTCGCAGATCGGCATCGCGACGCCGCGCACCGTCATGCTGCCCCAGCACGATTACATCCCGGCGATCGTCAAGGAGCGCAGCCTCCGCAACCTCGAGTACCCGCTCAACTGGGAGGCGATCATCGACTACGTGCGCTTCCCGGCGATCCTCAAGCCCGCGGACGGCGGCGGCTGGAAGGACGTGTCGGTGGTGCGGAGCCAGGAGGAGCTGCTCGCCGCCTACAACGCCTCGGGGCAGAACGTCATGACCCTGCAGGAGTTCATCGACTTCGACGACTACGTACGCTGCATCTGTATCGGCAAGGATCGCATCCTCCCGATCCAGTACGACCCGAAGGCGATCGGCCCCACCGGCCTCCGCGGCTGCTACGTGCAGCACGACGACGAGCGGTGGCTCCCGAAGGCGCTGCACGACCGCGTCATCGAGGACGCGATCAAGATCAACAGGGCGCTCGGCTACGACATGAACTCGGTCGAGTTCGCGATCCGCGACGGCGTCCCGTACGCGATCGACTTCACGAACCCGGCGCCCGACATGCACATCGAGCACCTGCGGGAGCGCTACTTCAACATCGCCGTCGACTGGATGGTCGCGTTCGCCGTGGAGTGCGCGCGCGGCGAGCGGCGGACGCGCGACAGCTACGCGTGGTCGAAGCTCGTCCGCCCCTCCGTGGAGAAGGCGCGGCCCGGGGCCTCCTCATGAGCGCCGTCGAGGGGCTCCTCGACGGCCAGTTCACGCTCGGCATCGAGGAGGAGTTCCAGATCGTCGACGCGGAGACGCGCGAGCTCCGGTCGTACGTGAGCCAGCTGCTCGAGGGGGGGCAGGGGCACAAGCTCCTGCGCGAGCGGGTCCGCCCGGAGATGCACCAGTCGGTCGTCGAGACGGGCACCGGCATCTGCCGGGACATCCGGCAGGCGCGGGAGGAGCTCGCCGAGCTGCGCAGCAGCCTGCGGGCGCTCGCGCAGCAAGGGGGGATGCGCATCGTCGCGGCCGGGACGCACCCGTTCAGCGACTGGAAGAAGCAGGAGATCACCGACGGCGAGCGCTACCGGGGCATCGTCGAGGACCTCCAGGACGTCGCGCGCGCCAACCTCATCTTCGGGCTGCACGTGCACGTCGGCGTCAAGGACCGCGAGGTCGCGATGGCCCTCGCGAACCAGGTCCGGTACTTCCTGCCGCACATCCTCGCGCTCTCGACGAGCTCGCCGTTCTGGCTCGGCCGCTCCTCGGGCCTGAAGAGCACGCGCAGCGAGATCTTCAAGCGCTTCCCGCGCACCGGGATCCCGGGGCTGTTCGAGTCCTACGGCCACTTCCAGCGGTTCGTCGACCTCCTCGTGAAGACGGGCTGCATCGACAACGCGAAGAAGATCTGGTGGGACGTTCGCCCCCACCCGTTCTTCGACACGGTCGAGATCCGGATCTGCGACATGACGACGCGCCTCGACGACACGGTGGCGCTGGCGGCGCTCGTCCAGGCCGTCATGGGCAAGCTCTACCTGCTCTACCGGCGCAACCTCGGGTTCCGCGAGTACCGGCAGGAGCTCATCGAGGAGAACAAGTGGCGCGCCGTGCGCTACGGCATCGACGGGCAGCTCATCGACTTCGGCAAGCAGGAGCAGGTCCCCGTCCGCCTCCTCGTCGGCGAGCTGCTCGAGTTCGTGCAGGAGTCGGCGGAGATCTTCGGGTCGCAGCGGGAGCTCGAGCGGATCCGGGCGATCCTCGACGAGGGGACGAGCGCGGATCGCCAGCTCGCGGTCTACGCCCGGACGAAGAGCTTCGAGGCCGTCGTCGACGACCTGATCGAGCAGTCCAGCCTGGGGCTCTAGCGCCCCGATCGACCCGCGGAGAGCGCGCGCCGGGGTGAGGGGGCCGGCGCCGCCCGGCGCGCGCGGGGGGGGCAGGGGCCTCGCCGCGGCGCGGAGCCGCCGGCCCGGCGCGGCCCCTGCCCCCGCGCGCGAGCGCGGTCCTGGTGCGAGAATTTCTGCTCGCGCGCCGGCTCTGCTACCGTGCGGCCGTGGGAATCGCTCCGCTCCGCTGCGTCGCTGCCCTCTCGGTGAGCTGCCTGCTCTCGCTCTCCGCCTCCGCAGGCTGCGCGTCGACCGAGTACGTCAACGAAGGTCCGGGGCAGCCGACGCCGCGGGCCTCGGGATCGCTGCCCCCTGGCTCGGTGGGCGTCTGCAAGCAGCCGCTCACGAAGCGGCCGCCCATCGTGAGCGAGGAGCTCTGGGCGCACACGAAGCCGTGCACGCCGCGCACGCCGCCCTCGTACATCCGGCTCGGCTACGCCAAGGACGGCGCGGCGGGCGCCGATCCGGAGGCGGAGCAGCTGGTCGAGCGGGTGCTCGCGGCGCTCGCCGAGGGGACGAAGCCCGAGGACGGCAACAACCAGGTCATGAGCGCGATCCGCGCCGTGCGGTCCTACGCGGCGAGGAAGGACGAGCTGCGCGCGCGGATCGTGCGGGAGTCGGCCTCCGATCAGACGTGCGACGTGACCTACCTGCTCAACACGATGTCCGCCGCGCGGAGCAAGCTGTCCGGGGGCGACGCCTGCACCGCGGAGGTGTTCGACCCGGAGACGCGCGCCGACGCGTGCCTGTTCGACGCGAAGCGGCCCGAAGGGCTGTGGCTCTCGAGCGGCTGGTCCTGCATGACGTTCACCGGCGCGCTCGGGAACGAGGCGTCCTGCCACCAGCTCTGCGGCTACGACGACTACTGCGCGCGGCAGGTGTACTGCGCGGCAGGCGACGTCAACCTCCTGCTCTGCACGCTCGGCGTCTGCCTCCCGGAGCCGTCCTCCGGCGTCAAATGACGCCCGCGGGGCCGGCCGCGGGGCGGCGCTGATCGCGCGGCGCGGCCGGCGGGGCGGGGGATGCGGCAGGGGCGCCGGGGAGCGGGGCGGAGGCCCGAGGGGGCTAGTCGGCGAGGAGGGCGCTCAGCCGATCCAGCACGCCGCGCAGCGCCTCGCGCGCGCCGCGCATGTGGTGGCGCCCGTCGCGCACGAGCTCGTGCACCGCGCCGGGCACGGGCAGGATGCCCGCGCGGGCGGCGAGCGCCGCGCCCGAGAAGAGCAGCAGGACCACGAGCAGGAACAGGAAGATGCGGCGGCGCCACCGCCGCCGGGGGCGCGGCGCCGGGGTGACCAGCGCCGGCGGCGCGGACGCGACCGGCAGCGCGAGGCTGGAGGCCGACCCCTGCACGGACGATTTCGGAGGCCCGTCGTCGAGGGAGACGGGGAGGATGCCGGCGAAGGTGGCGGGGAGCGGCGTGCTCCCGGGGGACGCCTGCTTGCTGCGCCGCTCGCCCCGCACCGAGGACGCGGTGCGGGCCTCGCTCCGCGACGACGTGCGGCCGTCCGCGTGCTGGATCGCCGTCGCGAGCTTCTTCCGGCGCTCCGCCACGATGTCCCCGAGCGTCTCGCGGACGAAGCGGCCGACGTCGCCGTCGTTGACCGGCGTGCCGAGCGAGATCGCGATCTGGTCGAGCGTGCGCTGGAACGAGGCGCAGTCGTTCCAGCGGTCCGACGGGTCCTTGGCCAGCGCGCGCTCGATCGCCACCGCGAGGTCGAACGGGACGTCCGGCATGAGCTCGCGGAGGGGGACCGGGGCGAACCGCAGGATGTTCTCCATGGTCTTGGCGTCCGTCCGGCCGCGGAAGGGGTGGTACCCGCTGAGCGTCGTGTAGAGGAGGACGCCGAGCGAGAAGATGTCGGAGCGCCGGTCGACCTTGCCCGACGTGAGCTGCTCGGGCGAGAGGTACGGGATCTTGCCCTTGAGCTGGCCGACGACGCGCGTCTCGTGCAGCCGGCCCGTGGCCTTGGCGACGCCGAAGTCGACGATCTTCACGATGCCGTCGAACGACACCATCACGTTCTGCGGCGAGATGTCGCGGTGCACGAGGTCGACGAGCTTCCCGTCGTCGTCGCGGAGCTCGTGCGCGGCGTGCAGGCCGGCGCAGATGGCCGAGGCGATGCGCAGGAGGATCGGCAGGGGGATGCCGCCGGCCGATTTCACCTGCTTGTTCAGCGTGGAGATGGTGTCGCCGTCGACCCACTCCATCACGATGTAGAGCACGCCGTTCTCGTCGCCGAGCTCGACGATCTCGACCGCGTGGGGGTGCCGGATGCGGGACGCGAGGCGGGCCTCGTCGAGGAACATCGCCTCGAACGCCGGATCGTTGCCGAACTCCGGCAGCATCGTCTTGATGGCGACGATCTTCTGGAAGCCGCGGGACCCCACGAGGCGCGCCGCCCAGACGGCCGCCATCCCTCCGCGGGCGACAGGCATGAGGATCTCGTAGCGGCCCAGCGTGTCTCCAGGCTTGAGGTCCGACAAGATCTGCACGCGGTGGTCCTGGATGGGGAGGCGGAGTTAAGAGGGGTGGGGCTCGAGTGCCGCCGTTACGTTCGTGGAGGCACGTTGCCTCGACGTCTGCCGGAGCGACGCATCGCCGTCGCGCTCGCACGTCACGAAGGAGGTCCCGCGAAGCTAGGGTGCCACGAAGCGGACACGGACCTCAAGTTCGCGGGCGCAGGCGCCGAGGGGAATGATCTCGTCGGCTTCCGGGCCGAAGCTCTCGTACGGGATCCGGGCCTGGCTGCGCCGTCGATGCGTCGATGGCCCCGACGACCCGGGCCGCTGCGGCCGTGGAGCGCGACGATGGCGCGCGTGCTCGCGGCGAAGACGCGCGGCACCCGATGGGGCTTGACATCGGAAGCGGCACGAAGCGCGCAGATGCAGACGATGACGACGTCGTGCGTGCGCCGCGCGTCGGGGCCGGGCCGCCGCTGGACCTCGCGCGCAGCGAGCAGCGAGCAGCGAGGCGGCCACGCAGGACGGCGATGCAGGCGCGCGGCGTGGGAGCGGCTCATCGCGGCGGATGGTACGCGAGCGCGGTCGGGCAGGGGAATGGAGCGATCTTCGCGGCGAGGCGATCAGCGCGAGCAGCGCGAGGAGAGAATGAAGCGCGGTGAAAGGTAATGGAACGTGCGAAGAGTGCGCCAGCTCGCGCTGGAGACGCGGGCGATGGAGTCGTGGTACAGGGGGAGCGACCTGCTCGACGAGGCCTCATGGAAGCCAATTTGCGCCCGATCCCGCCGCCGCACGACGAAGACAACGAGGACGTGCACTGGGCGCTGTCGACCGCGACCGCGCTGTGGGGGCGCGGCGAACGCGAAGAAGCGCTGAGGTGGCTGCGCCGCGCCGCGGAGCAGGCCTCCGATGCCAACGCCGATCTGCGCGCCCTCGAGCTCTTCAAGGCCGCCGCGGAGGTCGCGCAGAAGATCTCGGGGAGCGAGGCGGATCCGGGTGCGGCCGCGTCGCCCGACGCCGCGAGCGCGCCGGCGAGCGCACCTCCGCCGGCGCCCGGCGCTCCCGCTGCCGGGGCGAGCGCGCCGCCGCCCAAGCCGGGCGCGCCAGGTCCGGGAGCGATGCCGTCGTGGCCACCTGCCGCCGGCGCGGACCGGGGCGAGCGCGGCGGCCCGAGCTCGCCATCGCCATCGGGCGTGAAGCGGGCGCCCTCGGTGCGCGCGCCCGCGGGCAACCCGCCGCCAGCGCCGACGGCCTCGGCGACCGGCGCCTCGCGCGACGCCGGCGCGCCGCGGCCCACGGCGGGGCTGGGCCGCCCGGCGCCCGTCACCCCCGAGCGCACCCCGGCGCCGGCGCCGGTCATGGCAGCGGCCACGCGGACGCCGACGCCAACGCAGCAGTCGCCCGCCGCGCGCTCTCCCGGCCCCGCGCCGGCGCTCCCGGCCCGTCCCGCCGCCGCCCCGGCGGGGGCCGGCCCGACCGGCAGCACGCCCGGTCGTCCTGTCCCGGCCAAGGCGCGCTCGATCACGGGCTTCGCGGCGTCGAACCACACGAGGGTGTCGTCCACCACCGCGGTCACCGAGGAGGTGCCCGCGGTCAAGCTCCCGGCGGGGGGCGCGCTCGCGGGCCGCGGGCCGGGGCGGGGCGGGGGCGCGTCGGGCGCGGCGCTCAAGGGCACGACCGAGGAGCACCACGCGGCCGACGGGGAACCGCCGGCCGACCAGCGCGAGACCGTGCCGACGAACATCGCCTTGACGTCCGGCCGGCTGCACGGGAGCCCGCTCGTCGGCGCGAGCTCGTCGCAGGAGGCGACCGAGCGGAGCCAGCGGCCCTGGCCCGAGAGCGACGACGAGGGCACCACGCGCCGCCCGCTGACGGCGCAGGAGCAGCGGGTGCTCATGGAGCACCGGATCGAGGACCTGGACGAGGAGACGCCGATGCTCGGCCTGGAGCAGATGGCGGGCGACGGCGAGCCGTCCGCCGACGCTCCGCCGGGTGCACCGGAGGAGGCCAACGCGTCCGACGATCGCGGCGGCTGGACCGAGGCCGAGCCGGATGACGACGAAGGCGCCGGCAGCGCGCCGGCGGCGCAGCAGCGAGACGCAGCCCCGACGAGGGAGCGCTCGGCGCAGGGCGCCGAGGGGGCGGCGTCCTGGGCGCGCGCTGGGACCGGGGACGACCGTGGGGGCGCCGCGGTGGACTCGTCGTGGAGCGATCCGCCGTACGAAGGGGAATGGCAGGCGCCGCCGCCGAGGCTGCCCGCGTCTCAGATCGAGCCGCTGCCGGCGCTGCGGGTCGCGGTGATCGGCATCTCCAGCACCGGGGAGCTCCGGCTGGTCCCGATGGACGGGAGGAACGCTCCGCCGCGGGGGGCGGCGCTCGGGATCCTCGTTCCGCTGAGCCCCGGGGATGGCGAGACGATCGCGCGGCTGCTCCAGCTGCGCGGCTGAGCCGCGGCGCGCCGTGGCGCAGGATCGGCAAGAAGTGGGGCATCCCGCGCATCGGCGGTAGCCTCGGGGGATGCATGACGAAAGGACAGCCCCGAAGCGCCTCCGCGTGACCGGCCTGCAGGAGGCCCAGCTGCCAGCGCTCGTCGCGCTGGAGCAGGCCTGCACGGCGATGTACCACGAGCGCGGCTTCGACGCGGCGGAGGTCCCGGCACGGGCGTTCTCCGACATCATCGCGCTGACGCGTCAGCACGACGTGCGCGTCGCGGAGGCGGACGACGAGGTGGCCGGGTACATGGCGTGGCGCGACGAGGCGCCCGGGGTCGCGTACCTGGAGGAGCTCTCGGTGCACCCGGACCACCAGGGGCGCGGCATCGCCACGCGGCTGCTCGAGGAGCTCCACGAGAGGGCGCGGGAGCTCGGCCTGGAGCAGGTCGTGCTGCGATCCTGGGAGAACGCGAGCTGGGCGCAGGGGTTCTACAGGAAGGCGGGCTTCGCGGCGCTCGGCGACGACGCGCCCGAAAAGGTCCGCGCGTGGCGCGGCGAGCAGGAGGCGTCCGGGAGGCCGCTGACCCGGCCGGGCGAGGTCATCCTCTGGGCGGCGGTGCCGCCGAGGGCCTCCGAGGAGCCGGAGGACGACGGAGACGGCGAGATCAGCGGCGAGGGCTGAGATCGGCGCAGGTTGGCGGGCGGGCGCTGGCAGGGCCAGGGCGGCGCAGGTTGGGGGGCAGCGGTGAGGCGGCGCGCCAGCTGCGGAGGTTGCGGTTCGCGGCGACCGCCGACGAGGGGGCGCGCTGGCCAGGGACGGGGGCGAGGGCTGGTCGAGGTGTAGACGCGGAACGGTCCGGCGGGGCGGGCTACCGGCGCCGCGCGTCCACTGACGGGACGCGCCGACCGAGGTTCGGCTGACCGGGGTGGTTCGCTCCGACCGAGGTTGGGTTCGTCGGGGTTCGTCGCACCCGCGCTGACCGAGGTTCGCGCGCCGACCGCGCGCGCCGACCGAGGTTGGGCTCGCTGCACCCGCGCTGACCGAGGTTCGCGCGCCGACCGCGCGCGCCGACCGAGGTTCGCACGCCGACCGAGGTTCGGCTGACCGGGGGTTGGTTCGCTCCGACCGAGGTTGGGCTCGCTGACCGCGGTTGGCCCGCCGGACGGAGGTCCGCCGACCGGCTTTGTTGCGTCCGCCGGCGTCCGCCAACCGAGGTGAGCCTGGCCGGAGATCCCCCGGAAAGCCGCCCCGGGGCGCGAGTTGACATAATGTTTCTTATGCGATCCAAGGCAGGTCCAGGGGCAGGGGGCCGTACCCCCGCTTTCTGGAGCAAATCCGCGAACATGGCGCCGTCCCGCCGGGCTCCGAGCCAGGCGCCGCAACCCGGGTCGTTTCGCGCACGGCGCAACCCGGGTACGCGTCGCGTACCGCAACCCGGGTCGCCCCCGCTCCCCGACGAGACCCGTGCCCCCCGGACACGCAGCCCCGGCTCGTCGCCTTCGAGAACGCCGCTACGCGGCCTCCGGGCCTGGCTTCCCGGCCCGTCCTCCATGCCCCGTGCCCCCCGGACACGCAGCCCCGGCTCGTCGCCTTCGAGAACGCCGCTATGCGGCCTCCGGGCCTGGCTTCCCGGCCCGTCCTCCATGCCCCCGGCCCGCCGGTCTTCTCCAGACCCGCGCCCGGGCGTCAGGATCGCCCTGCGCGCCTCGATCCGCCGGCCTCAGCCCGCCGACCTCAGCCCACGGCCTGAGCTACCGAACGTGTGTTCAGCCCTTCGGAACCGGCGGCGTCTCGACGTCGAGGCTGAGCAGCGCGCCGCCGTTGGTCATGACGAACGCGCGCCGGCCGTAGGCAGCCGGCGTCATCGCGATGCCGCCGCCGGTCTCGATGCCATCGATCACGGCCCCGTCCAGCGGCGAGAAAAGGAAGATCCCGTAGCGCGTGGTCGTCACCAGCAGCGCCCCCGCGAACGGCACCGGGGCCGAGATGCCACCGTCGGGCAGCTCCCGGCGCCAGATCGTGCGGCCATCCTCGGGATCGATGGCCCACAGGCCGGTCATGCCCGAGGACGCGAGGAGCACCCGCCGCTCCGGCACGACCGGACCGCCCCCGCTCCGGGGCTGGTGCGCCGGCTGCTGCCACAGCACGAGCTCGGTCA
Source organism: Sorangium sp. So ce321 (assembly GCF_051530195.1). Lineage (NCBI taxonomy): Bacteria > Pseudomonadati > Myxococcota > Polyangiales > Polyangiaceae > Sorangium > Sorangium sp. So ce321. The sequence goes on from NZ_CP150329.1 coordinate 6,187,284, forward strand.
CGCCGACCGCCGCCTCGTTCACCCAGGCCCGCGTGCCGTTCTCGGCGTCCAGCGCGAAGACGCCGCCCGCGTAGCCCGCCACGAAGACCACATCGCCCGAGGCGATGCGCCCGAAGACCGGCGTGGTGTCCGTGTCGAGGTACTTCGGCGTCTGACCGCCCGCGCTCTGCTCGGCCTCGGCCGCCAGATCGACGAGCGCCCACTGCTCGGACCCGTTCTTGAGGTCGTACGCCATCACGACCCCGTCGGAGAACGCGGTGTAGACCTTGTCCCGCCCGAGCGCCGGGCCGGCGTACCCGGCGATCTCCATCCCGAACGCCGGCGTCCGGTGCTGGAGCCAGCGCGTCGCGCCCGTCTCCGCGTCGAGCGCGATCAGCGTGTCGTTCGAGTTCGTCACGTAGAGCACGCCGTCGCGCAGCACCGGACGCCGCGTGACCTCGGCGTTGGTCATGAAGCGGTAGAGCAGCTTGCCGTCCGAGGCGCGCACCTTGTAGAGCGCGCCGTCGTTCGAGCCGAAGTAGACCGAGTCCGACGCGCCGTCGTAGAGCGGCTCGCTCTGCACCGGGCCGAGCGTCTCGAAGCGCCAGAGGACGTCGCTCGTGTCGGCCCGCACCGCGTACAGGCCGTTGTCGCTCGACCCGACGAAGATGCGCCGGTGCGCCGCGTCGATCTCGGGACGGCCGCGCTCGTAGGCCTCGCCGACCTTGCGCGTCTCGGCGGTGAGCGCGCGGCGCGTCGTGATGCCCAGCGCGCTCCCCGGATGGTGCAGCCAGAGCGGCGCGTCGGGCGCCGCGGCGACGCCGAGGTTGCCGCAGCCAGCGAGCGACGCGAGACCCAGCCCGACGAGCGCGGCGCCCGCGGCGCGACTAGTGCGGCGCATCGCCACCCTTCTTCTCCGCGTTCTCACGCGCCCGGCGGATGAGCTGCTCGATCTCCTCCGGCGTCATCGTCTGGCCCTTCGGGCCGCCGAACGCGGCGCGGGGCGGCGCGGCGGCCGGATCGATCTTGCGCAGCATCTCCTCGACGACGGCCTCGAGGAACTGGAAGGAGCGGCCCTCGGCCGACGGCGCCTGGAGCTTCTCGTGCGCGCTCTTGAGCAGCTCCTTCGCCTTGTCGGTCTCGCCCTTGGCCAGGTGGATCCGCGCCTGGTGGTACTGCGCGAGCTCCTTGAAGCCCTTCATGTCGATCCCCTCGAGCTCCTTGAAGGACGCGAGCGCACCGTCGAGATCGCCCTTGCCCTCCTTGGCGAAGCCGATGCCCTCGATGGCGCGCCCCTTCACGTCGGGATCGGCCCCGGCGAGCGGCGACGAGACCACGGCGCTGTACGCCTCGATCGCGTGCGCGTAGTCCTTCTTGTCGAGCAAGACCCCGGCCTGCCCGAGCTTCGCCAGCATCGCCGCGCCGGTGCCGCCGTGCTCGTCGATGACCTTGTTGTACGCGGCGAGCGCCGTGTCCGACCGCTCGTCCGAGGTCTTGAAGGTCCTCGTGACGTCGAGCTCCTTCTCCTCGTCGGTGCGCGTGTCCTCGGCGAGCACCCTGCCCCGATCCGCGGCCACCGCGCCCGCGAGCGCCGACGACGACACCGCGTCCTTCTTGTCGGTCCGCGACATGTAGAACAGCACGCCGCCGACCGCGACGAGCGCCGCCAGCGCGCCCCACTGGAGCACGTGGAAGTTCTGCTTGATCCACCGGCCGGCGCCGCTGGTCATGCGGCTCAGCGCGTCCTCGACCATCTCGCCCGGCAAGAGCTGGACCGGGCGGCGCCCCGCGGCCTGCTCCCTGCGGCGCGCGAGCAGCTCCTTGGCGCGCGCGTTCTTGTCCCTGGGCAGCTCCTCGCCGGTCGCTTTCTTCTTGCGGCGGCGCGCGGTGGCCTCCTCGCGGCGGCGGATCGCGCGGTTCGGCGCCGCCTCCACCGCCTCGTCGCCCGCCGCGTCCGGCGCGGGAACCTCGTCCCCCTCGGCGACGCCGAGCGCCTCGGCGACGCGCTGGGCGGCCTCGCCGCCGCTCTCGTCGTCGGCGTCCTTCACCGGAGCGCCGCGAGGTGGCCGCGCCGGGGCCGCCTCCGCAGCCCCTTCGTCGTCGCCATCGCGCCGCGTGGCAGCGTCCTCATCACTCCGCGCGGGATTCTCTTCGGCCTTCTCTCGGTCCTTGTCCGACACGCGGCGGACTCTAGTCTCGCGGCCTGCGGCGTCAATCTGCGCGGTGAGCGGCGGGCGCTCCGTCGTCCGAGCGCGGCGGCGCGCCGGAGGCGTCGGGCGACCAGGGCGCCGGCGGAGGGGGCGGGATCTCGTCGCTCAGCGGGACGACCGCACACGCGAAGACCTCGACGTTCTGCGTCGCGTACACCACGAAATCGGCGTAGCTGCCCGGCTGGGCGCCCGTCGCCGGCGGCAGGGTCGCGAACGCCTCGGTCGGCTCGCTCCCCGGCGGGACGGCGAGCGTGACCGCGCGGTCCGGATCGAGCTCCGGCGCGCTGGCCGGGACGATCGACTCGCCGTCCCGCTTCGGCGGGCGCGCCCCGCGCCTGGGGCTGCCGAAGCGCACCTCGCCGGGGCGGCCGTCGTCGGTCCGGGCGCGGCAGAGGACGCGCACGCCCTTGCCGTTGCCCGCCTTCGGGATCACGACGCCGAGCCCGACGCCGCTCTTCGCGAAGCGGCGCAGGCGGCCGAGATCGCGCTCGCGCGGCCCGCCGAGCAGGTCGAGGATGTCGGCCCGGAGCGCGAGCCCGAGCCCCCCCGGCAGCGGATCGGGCGTGCCCAGCATGCGCAGGAGCGGCGCCCGGAGCTCCGGGCCGGCGCCGAGCTTCACCAGCGCCTCCGCGATCGCCACGCGCGCGGTCTGGTACGGCTCCTGGCTGAGCCGCTCGGCGAGCGCCGGCCGCGCGGCGTCCTCGCCGATCGCCGCGAGCGCGGCGGCGGCGTACGGGCGGAGCCGCACGTCGCCGAGCGCCGCGATGAGCGGCGGCAGCGCGGCCTTCACCCGGATCTTCGCGAGCGCGTCGACGATCTCGCGCGCCCGCTCGAACGGCGTCGCCTCGACCGGCTCGGCGCCGCCGTCCGGCGCCTCGGCGCCCCGGACCACCTGCCGGAGCCACGCCACGAGCACGTCGTCGCCGCGGCGATCGCCCGACTCCGCCAGCGCGAGCGCCGCGAGGCGGCGCCACTTGCGGTCGGGATCGACCACGAGGTCGCGGGTGAGCGGCGCGCCCTCGCCGAGCCGCGTGAGCGCGAGCGCCGCCCAGCGCCGCACCTCGTCGTCCTCGTCGCGCACGAGCGCGAGCCGCAGCGACGGCGCCGCCTCGGAGCGGCGCAGATCGAAGAGCACCTCGCCCGCCTTGCGGCGGATCGCCACGTCCGCGTCGTCGAGCAGCGCCGCGACCTCCACCACCGCGTCGGCGTCGCCCGCGATGCCGCGGCGGAGCGCGTCGGGCCAGCCCTTGCCCTCCTTGCGGAGGCCGCGGACCTCGTAGCGCCCGTGCGACGCCTCGATCGCGCGCAGCTCCGAGCGCATCGCGCCGAGCTCCGCAGGGCGCAGCGCGGAGATGTCCTGGGCCTGGCGCGGGTCGGTCGCGACGTCGTAGAGCGCGCACGCGCCGATCTTGCGCGCGCAGACGAGCCGCAGCGTGCCCTTGGCGAGCAGCGTCTGCGTGTCGGTCTCGGCGAACGCGAAGCCCGGGAGCGAAGGGGGCCCGCCGGGCGGCGTCGCCCTGCCCTGCTCCGCCGCCTCGTCGCCGCCCGCGAGCAGCGGGCCGAGATCGGCGCCGCGCACGCGCGCTGGCCGCGGGATGCCGAGCCCCGCGAGCACCGTCGGCAGGAGATCGACGAGCTGCACCGGCGCCCGCACCGCGCGCGGCGAGAGCAGGCCGGGCGCGCTCACGATGAGCGGGACGCGCGCCTGCTCCTCGTACACGGTCGTGCCGTGGTAGCGCCCGCCGTGCTCGCCGAACTCCTCGCCATGATCGGCCGTGACGATCACGACCGCGTTCGGCCGGCCCTTGCGGATCTGGTCGACGATCGCGCCCACGCCCGCGTCCGCGACGGCGATCTCGGCGTCGTAGCGGTCGACGTCGCGGTCGCCGAGCGGGTGCTCCGGGTGCGCCTCGTACGGCTCGTGCGGCTCGAAGAGGTGCACCCACAGGAACGCGCGCTGCTCCGGCCCGAGCCCGGCGAGGTAGCCCCGCACCTGCTCGACCCTGAGCTGCGCGCTCGCGAACTCGATCTTCCGGTACTCGAAATCGAGCGCCCTGTCGCGCAGCGCGCCGAAGCGCTCGCCGTCGATGAAGAACACCGCCGGCGGATAGAAGCCCGCCGTCTTGTAGCCGTAGCGGCGCAGGTGCTGCGCGAACGTCTCGGAGTCCTCGCCGAGCCCCTGCAGCACCAGCGGGCGGATGTACTTGCCCGTCATGAGCGACGACACCGCGTACGACGTGTGCGGCGTCGGCGTGTACGCCGCCTCGAAGCGCACGCCCTCGGCCGCCAGGCGATCGAGGTTCGGCGTGATCTTCCTGCTGTAGCCGTACGCCCCCACGTGATCGGCGCGCAGGGCGTCGATGCTGATCAGCACGACGTCGCGGCCCCGCAGATCGATCGCGTGGCCGCTCGCGCGCTCGTCGAGCGGGGCGGCGTCGAGCGGCTCGGGCGGCGAGAGCACGGCGGCGAGCTCGACCACGTGGCCGAGCAGCGGGCCGTGCGTCGCGTAGATGAGCCGGATGTTGTCCGCGAGGGCGAGCCGGTCCGCCGCGCCGGGCGCGAGCGCCGCGCCGAACGCGAAGAGGACGAGCGCGAGCGCCGCGCGCACCAGCCTGGGCGAGCGCCGCTCGCGGCGCTCACGTTGATCGCCGTCGCGCGCCGCCCGCACGGGGAGCGCCGGGGTCGCGAACGTCGCCGCCGCGAGCGTAAGCGCCGCGAGCCCGAGGTGGAACGCGAGGTAGAGGCGCGGCAAGATGCGCACGTTCGCGATCTCGAGCAGGACGACCGCGGCGATCGCCCCGAGGACGAGCCACCGGCCCGAGGCCACGGCGCGCGCCCGCTTCAGGCCGCGGGCGACGCGCGGCGCCGCCGCGAACGTCGCCCCGGCCGCGAGGAGCGCCAGCGCCACGACGAAGGGCGCCCGCCGGCCCCCCTCGAGCATGCGCCCGGCCGACACGCCGAAGGCCACGGCGCCGCCGAACGCGCCGGCGACCAGCGCCGCCGCGGCGCGGAACCCCTTGCGCTCGGCGCGCATGACGATCTCGAGCACCGCGCCGAGGAGCGCGGCGCACGGCGCCGCGGCCGCGAGCGCGAGCGGCAGGAGATCGCGCACGGCGCGGCTCAGCTCGTAGGGCCCGACGAGCTCTCGCCACCGCAGCGCGCCGACGACCACGAGCTCGGCCAGCGCGAGCGCCGCGAGCGCGAGGTAGGCGTCCGCCATGCGCCACCCGATCTCGGTCTCCAGCTTGCGCGGGGGCGCCTCGGAGTTGCCGCTGGGGAACGTGGCGCGGCTCGGCGCCGGCGCGGGCGTGGACGGCCGCGCCGGCCCGGCCTGCGGGCGCGGCGCCGCCGGAGCCCGGTGGCCGGGCGCTCCCTGCGCGGCAGCGCCCGCGAGCGACTCCGCTGCCGCCATCATGTCGGGCCGGCTCCCCAGGGGGCCTCGACCGGAGGCCACGGGCCCGCCCGGATGACGGCCGGCGCCCCCATGGCCCCGCGGGCGCATCGGAGCGGCCCCGTTGCGATCGGTCATGCGTAGGAGACTTCGAGGATCTCGTAGGTGCGCGGGCCCGCCGGCATCATCACGCGGACCTCCTCGCCCACCTCATGGCCCAGCAGCGCGCGCGCGAGCGGCGAGGCGATGGAGATGCGGCCGATCTTGAGATCGGCCTCGTCGGGCCCGACGATCCGGAAGCTCTGCTCCTCGTCGGTGTCCACGTTCGCGAGCTTCACCTTGGCGCCGAACTGGACCTTGCTGCCGCTCAGCTTCGACGGATCGATCACCTCGGCGCGCGAGAGCGTCTGCTCGAGGTAGCTGATGCGGGCGACGATCATACCCTGCCGCTCCTTGGCGGCGTGGTACTCGGCGTTCTCGGAGAGATCTCCGTGCTCTCTGGCTGTTCCGATGTCCTTGACGACCTGCGGCAGGTCGACCTCTTTCAGCCGTCGCATCTCTTCGCGGAGCCGTGCTTGCCCCTCGGGCGTCATCGGTACTTTCTCGGAGGACATGGTGGGACGCTTTTAGCATGGCCCGAGGCCGGGAGACGACGGCCCCAGCCTCCGTGAACGCGGAAGGACGATGGGGGCGCGCCGGCCCCCCCGGCGGGGGACGCCGCCCCCTACCCCCGCCAGCGCACGATCTTCCGCGGCGGCCGCCGCGCATGGGCGTCCGCTGACCTCGTCGCGCTGCGGACGAGGGCCGCCGCGGTCCGGGAGAGGTCCTCCGGCCGCGGCCCGCCGGGCGGCACGGCCGCCGCATCCAGCGTCGCGGTGGCCGCGCCGGTCGCCTCGGCGAGCCGCACCTCGACCGGGACGTCCGCGTCCGGGAGCCGCACGAGCCCGCGGTAGACGAACTCGCCCGGCGAGCCCTCGACCTCGGCCTGCTCCAGCACGTAGCGAGCGCCGGAGGACGGCCGCCCGGCGGCCTGCGTCACAGCCGCGGCCCCGACCGGGCGGGGCCCGACGCCGCCTTGGCGGGCGCGCGGCCCTTGCCGGCGGCGCCCATCTCGTCGAGGAAGCGGCGCGCGGCCACCGCGAAAGGCCCGCCCCAGTCCCGGATGACCGACTCGAACACCGCGCGCGCCTCGGCCGGCTTCTTCATCTTGAGCAGCGTCTCGCCCTTGAGGACGAGCGCCTCCGGGTCGAGCCCGGAGCCCGGGAAGGTCCGCAGCGCGTAGTCGATCCGCGCGAGGGCCGCGTCGAACGCGTCTTCCTTGAGGTAGTAGCGCGCCACGTAGAGCTCGTGGCGCACGAGCCGCCCCGTCACCACCTCGAGCATGTACGCCGCGTCCTCGCGGTAGCGGCTGCGCGGGAACTGCCGGAGGAACGTCCGGATCTCCTTGTGGGCCTCGATCGTTGTCGCCTGGTCGCGCTCCTCGGCCGGCGGCAGGAACACCGTGTCATCGATGTCCAGGTACAGCGCCTTCGCCATCCTGTATTTCGCGTACTCGACGTTCGGATCCGTCCGGTGCTCCTGGATAAACGCGCGGTACTCCGAGATCGCCTCGGGGTACTTCCCTTGCTCGAAATCGAGGTCGGCGATCCTGAGATCGGCCAGCCGGGCGTAGCGGCTGTACGCGAAGCGCCGCTTCAGCTCGGTGAAGAGGGCGCGCGCGTCCTCCCAGTCCTTGGCGTCGAACGCGGCCATCGCCTCGTTGTACGCGGCGTGCGCGTCCTCGGTGTACGTCAGGGTGGCCGTGCGGCCGTCGTTGAATTCGAAGTCGCAGCCCACGAGCCCGCCCAGGGCAGCGAGGCACCCGGCGAGGGCGAGGACAGCGGCGGAGGGTCTCATCGAGCAGGCCTCGTACCCAATCCGGCGCCGGCGCGCCAGGGCTTCCCGCCGCGGGGCCCGGCCCTCCGCGCCTTTGCTCCCGCATCGTGGCGCGCGGCGGAGCTGGGGTATGGTCGACCCCATGCCTGCCCCCTCTCCCGCGCCCTCCCCAGCGGCCCCACCCCCGACGCTGCACCCGGGCGGCGCCGCCGCGCCGACGGTCCTCGTCGTGGACGACGAGCGCAACATCCGCCGCACCCTCGCGCTCGTGCTCCAGGGCGAGGGGTACCAGGTCGCGGAGGCCCCGAGCGCCGAGGCGGCGCTGGAGCTGCTCGCGCACGGCGACAGCCCCGTCGACCTCGCCCTCTTCGACCTGCTCCTGCCCGGGATGAACGGCCTCGACCTCCTCCAGCGCGTGCGCCAGGACGACGCCACCCGCGAGCTGCCGGTGATCGTCATCAGCGGCCACGCGACGGTGAACGACGCCGTGAAGGCCATCAAGCTCGGCGCCTCCGACTTCTTCGAGAAGCCGCTGAACCGCGAGCGCGTCCTCGTGGGCGTCAAGAACGCGCTGCAGAACTCGCGGCTCGCGCGCGAGGTCGAGGACCTGAAGGCGCAGGTGCAGTCGCGCTACGAGATGATCGGCCAGAGCGCCGCGATGCAGCGGCTGTTCAAGGAGATCGATCGCGTCGCGCCGACGAAGGCGAGCGTGCTCATCACCGGCGAGAGCGGCACGGGCAAGGAGCTCATCAGCCGCGCGATCCACCGGCTCTCGCCGCGCGCGCGGGGCCCCTTCGTCCGGGTCAACTGCGCCGCGATCCCGCGCGAGCTCATCGAGAGCGAGCTCTTCGGCCACGAGCGCGGCGCGTTCACCGGGGCGAGCGGGCCGAAGCGGGGCTTCTTCGAGCAGGCCCACGGCGGCACGCTGTTCCTCGACGAGATCGGCGACATGGACCTCGCCGCCCAGGCGAAGGTGCTGCGCGCCCTCCAGTCGGGCGAGATCTGCCGCGTCGGCAGCGAGCACAGCCGGCACGTCGACGTCCGCGTGCTCGCCGCGACGAACAAGGACCTCTCGCGCGAGGTCGCCGCGCTCCGCTTCCGCGAGGACCTCTTCTTCCGCCTCGCGGTGTTCCCGATCAAGAGCCCGGCGCTGCGCGACCGCATGGACGACCTGCGCGCGCTCGCCGACGCGTTCATGGCGGCCTTCTGCAACGAGAACGGCCTCAAGCAGAAGGCCATCGACCCGGTCGTCTACGCCGCGCTCGAGCGCCGGAGCTGGCCGGGCAACGTCCGCGAGCTCAAGAACGTGATCGAGCGCGCCGCGATCCTCTCGAGCGACATCGTCACCATCGCCGATCTCCCGGAGGATCCGCACGAGAACCCGTTCGAGGACGACGCGCAGGGCGCCGCCGGGGAGGGCTCGATCGCGCCGCCTCCGCCCGGCGCGGCCGAGCCGCCCGCGGGCGCGGCCCGCCACGAGCCGGGGCGCCCTCGCCTCACGCTGCGCGAGTTCCGCGACCGCGCCGAGCGCGCGTACATCATCGAGGTGCTGGCCAGCCTGGACTGGAACATCTCGCGCGCGGCCGTGGTGCTCGGCGTCGAGCGCACGAACCTCCACAAGAAGATCCGCGGCTACGGCATCAAGCGGGGCGAGGCGCCGTAGCGCGCGCGAGGACCGGCGCGGGCGCCCTGCCAGCGAGCCGGCGCGCCGCCCGCGCGGGCGCCGTCACCGAGGCCGGCGCGCCGCTCACGCGGCGCCCTCCAGCGACTTGCGGACGGCGCGGAGGAGCGACTCGGCCGTGAACGGCTTGCCCAGCAGCGCGGCGCCCGGCCGGGCCGCGAGCTTACCGTCGAGCGCGTCCCCCGTGTAGCCGGACATGAAGAGCACCTTCATGTCCGGCCGGAGCTTCACGAGGCGCTCGGCGAGCTCGCAGCCGGACATCTCGGGCATCAGCACGTCGGTGAGCAGGAGGTCGATGCGCCCGCGCTGCGCCTCGCAGACGCGCACGGCCTCGAGCGGCCCGCGCGCCGTCAGCGTGGTGTAGCCGCTCTGCGCGAGGAGCCGGCTCGCGAGCGTGACCACCGCTTCCTCGTCGTCGGTGACGAGCACCGTCCCGCCCTCGCCCAGGCGCGGCGCGGCGTGGGCCGCGCGCCCGCGCCGCGAGGCCGCCGGCCGCGCCGCGAGCGGCAGGTAGATCTCGACGCGCGTGCCCTCCCCGGGCTGCGAGGCGAGCTCGATGTAGCCGCGCCACTGCTTGACGATCCCGTACACGGTGGCGAGCCCGAGGCCCGTCCCCTTCCCTCGCGGCTTCGTCGTGAAGAACGGCTCGAAGGCGCGCGTCCGCACGTCGTCGCTCATCCCGCTGCCCGTGTCGCTCACGACGAGGCGCGCGTACCTGCCGGGCGGGATCGCGGGGTGCGCGTCGTGCAGGCCCCCCGCGGCGCCGACGCGGACCGCGCGCGCCTCGATCGACAGACGGCCGCCGTCCTGCATCGCGTCGCGCGCGTTGAGCGCGAGGTTCATGACCACCTGCTCGAGCTGCCCCGCGTCCGCCATGACCCGGCAGCCCGAGGGGCCGAGCGCGATCGCGAGCTCGACCGCGCCGCCGACAGCGGCGCGGAGCGCGCCGTCCATCCCCCGCACGACGTCCCGGAGGTCGAGCACGACCGGCTGCGCGAGCCCCCGCCGGCTGACGGTGAGCAGCTGCCGCGTCAGCGACGCCGCCCGCTGCGCGGCGCCCTTGATCTCGGCGAGATCCTTCTGCACAGGGCTCCGCTCGTCGAGCTCCTCCATGACGAGGCTCGTGTAGTTCAGGATGATCGCGAGCAGGTTGTTGTAGTCGTGCGCGATCCCGCCCGCGAGCCGCCCCACCGCCTCCATCTTCTGCGCCTGGCGCAGCTCTTCCGAGAGCTCGCGCCGGCGGTCCTCGGTGCAGCGCGACGAGGAGAGGTCGACGATGGCCCCGACAACGAGCCGCTCCCCGTGCGCCTCGGTGAGGGTCTCGGTCCTCATCACCCGGACCGCCGAGCCGTCACGGCGCGTGAGGAAGCCCTCGTTCGCGCTGGTCGATGGGACCTTCGCGCCCGCCGCGCCGCCCGCCCCGCTCGCCAGGCACCCGCCGAGGAGGAGCTCGGCCGACGCGAGCGCCTCCTCCCGCGAGCCGTAGCCGAGCAGCCGGGCGAGCTCGTCATTGCAGTCGACGAGGCGGCCGTCCGGCGAGGCGACGTAAAGGCCCGCGGGCGAGCCGGCCGCGAGCAGCGGGCTGGGGTCCACCGAGTCTCTCGCCGTCATCGTCGACGATCGTCCGCTGCTCATCGGCGCACCGTCCGTGCAAAACCGTTCGGTCGAAGGGATATCCCCGACAACCAGAACTGAAGCGCGGACTCACCTCTCCTGCAATGCCGTTCACACAGGCGGCAGCGAAGCCCTGGCGGCTGGCCGCCCGATCCGCCGCGCAGCGCGGACGGTTTTCTCCTTCTCCGTCCCCTCGAACTGGCCTAGACCCTCGCCGCCGGGGCTCGGGCGGGCCCCGAGGAGCGCCATGTTCTTCCTCGACAGCTCGAACCCGGCCGAGATCAAGGAGATGTTCTCCTGGGGCGTCCTCGCCGGCGTCACCACGAACCCCCTCATCCTCTCGCGCGACGCGGACTGCGTCGATCTCGAGCGGCGCATCCGCGAGGTGCTCGCGGCGTCGGCGGGGCCCGTGTCGGTCGAGCTCACGCGCGAGACCGAGGCGGAGATGCTCGACGAGGCGCGCGCCTACCACGCGTGGGCGCCCGAGCGGATCTGCATCAAGGTGCCGTTCAGCGACGTCGGCCTCAAGGTGACGCACGCGCTCGCGCGGCGCGGCGTGCTCACCAACGTCACGTGCGTGATGAGCTTCAACCAGGCGTACCTCGCGGCGCTCGCCGGCGGCGCGTACGTGTCGATCTTCAGCGGGCGCATCCGCGACATGGGCTACGCCGCGACCCCGGTCATCGAGCGCACGCGCGCGAGGCTCGAGCGCGAGCGGCTGCCCGCCGAGATCATCGTCGGCTCGATCCGCCACCTCATGGATGTGAACGAGGCGCTCGACGCCGGCGCGCACATCGTGACCGTGCCGCCCGCCATCTTGCGGAAGATGCTCCACAACCCGAAGACCGAGGAGACGATCCGCGAATTCAACGCCGCCTGGGAGAAGCGTGCTAAGTAGCCGCGCGTGAACGCCGAGCCCGGCCGCGCGCGAGGAGAAGGGGAAGCTCGAGGGCCGCGCCCTCCCGAGGACGAGGGCGAAATGGCCCGCCGCTCGCCGCCGCTCCCCGCGCCCGAGGCCGCGCCCGAGGCCCCCGCCGGGCACAAGTACGTGGTCGAGGAGGTGAACCGCGCCCTCGTCGCCGCCGCCGGCCGGCCGCGGACGGTGCTCGACGTCGGCTGCGGGATCGGCGTCAACGGCGCCGCCATCAAGCGCACGGGCGCGCGCGTTACCGGCGTCGAGATCGCGCCCGGGTCGCTCGCGCGCGCCGGGGCGGTGCTCGACGAGGTCCTCGCCGCCGACATCACGAGCGACGCCGCCGTGCGCGAGGCGCTCGGCGATCGGCGCTTCGACCTGCTCCTGTTCGCCGACGTCCTCGAGCACACCGCGGACCCGCTCGCGGTGCTCTGCCGCTTCCTGCCGCACCTCGAGGAGGACGGTCAGGTCATCGTCTCGCTGCCCAACGTCGCGGCGTGGCCGGTGCGCCTCGGCCTGCTCGCCGGGCGCTTCGACTACGAGCCGAGCGGCATCCTGGACGACTCGCACCTGCGCTTCTTCACCCGCGCCTCGGCGATCCGGCTCGTCGAGCGCGCCGGGCTCGAGGTGCTGCGCGTCGAGCAGAACCCGATGCTCGTCCGCGCCGCCAAGGGGCTCATCCTGAGCGGCCTCGGCGCGGGCGAGGACCCGACCGATCTCGCCCGCTCGCTCCCTTACCAGGCCTACCAGGCGCTCGTCCGCCCGCTGGAGGACGTCGTCGCCGACCGCGCGCCCGGCCTCCTCGCGTTCCAGCACGTGATCGTCGCCAGGAAGCCGCCGCGCCCGCGCCGGATGCGGCTCACGGTCGGCATGCTCACGATGGACGAAGAGGAGAGCGTCGGCGCCATGATCGGCGAGATCAGGAAGGCCGCGCCCGACGCGGAGATCCTCTGCGTCGACAGCTCCACGAGGGACCGCACCCCGGAGATCGCGGCCGGCCTCGGGGCGCGCGTGCTCCGGCAGGTGCCGCCGCGCGGGCACGGCCCGGCCATGGAGCTCCTCATGTACAGCGCCGCCGCGCGGAGCGAGCTGCTCATCTACCTCGACTGCGACTTCACCTACCCCGCCGAGAACATCCCGGTGCTCCGGCGGCTCGTCGAGGAGGAGGGCGCCGACGTGGTGAACTGCGCCCGCACCCGCACGCGGCCCGCGGCCATGCCGGTCCCGAACTACCTCGCCAACCGCGCCTTCGCGGCCATGGCGCACGCGATGCACGGCATCCCCACCTCGGACGTCCACAGCGGTATGCGCGCCTACCGCTGCTCGGTGATTCGCGCGTTCGACTTCGATGGTGAGGGCGACGCGTTGCCCATCGACACGCTGCTCTTCCCGGCCAAGTGTGGCTATCGCGTGGTGGAGATGCCCATCGACTACAACGAGCGCGTCGGCACCTCGAAGCTGCGCAAGCTGGCCGGCACCGTGTGGACGATGGTTCGCCTCCTGCGCGCGCTCCCCGTGGGCGACCGCCTCGGCGACCGCTACGAGCGCCGCTAGACCGCGCGCGCTCCATCGCGCGCCGCCTGGACCTCGCGCGCGCTCCATCGCGCGTCCACAGACGTCGCCTCCCCGGTGCGCCGCGGGACGCCGCGGCGACGCGGTGCGCCGTCGCCTCCCCCTCCGTGGTCATCGCATTGCGGTCGCCTATACTCGGCACCTTTGGACTCCAGAGGAGGCAAGAGATGCGTTTTTTGAAGGTGGTTTATGTACTAGGTGTGTCCGCGCTGGCGGGCGCGGCCGCGGTGGCGGGGTGCGGGGGCGACGACGCCGGCGGGTCGAGTTCGAATTCAGCCGGGGGGACCGGCGGCGGGTCCACCGGCGACTGCACGCTGCGCCACCCGGTCTGCACCGCTGTCGAGTCGGACTGCATCGCCGTCCACGACAACCAAGGGGCGACGACGTTCGGGCTGCGCATGGCGCAGCTCACGATCACGAAGCCCGACGTGCTCGCGACCGGCTATATCGCCCGCCTCGTCGCCCAGGGGTTAACGATGAATTTGCCCCTGTGTTACCTGAACGGCACGGGCACCTTCTCCTGGCTCCTCGAGTTCAACACGATGACCGGCAAGCTGCGCACCGGCGGCGCGATGCCCACGGAGGACCCGCTCGACGGCTACTGCTTCGCCAACATGACCGCCGGCGAGTTCGAGATCGCGCCGACGGAGATCGACGCCCCCCTGACCGACGGCGCCTGGAGCGGCGAGGCCGAGACCCTCAACGTCCCGATCTTCCTGGAAACGAGCTCGGACCCGATCATCTTGCCCCTGCACCAGGTGAAGCTCACCGACGCGCAGGTGTCCGCGGACAACAACTGCATCGGGCGGCGCAACAGCGAGGCGCTCGACCCGCTCAACGCCTGCCTCCCCGGCCAGGACGGCGACCCGCCCGCGTTCATCAACGACGGCAAGCTCTCCGCCTTCATCACGCTGGAGGAGGTCGACCGGGTGATCGTCCCCGAGGTCAACCAGAGCCTCTGTGTCGTGCTCTCGGGCGACATCGGAGAATACGGCACGGGTGAGACGCCCAATACCTGCAAGCGCGATGAGAGCGGCCAGATCGTGCTCAAGGGGGATTGGTGCAGCGCGACAAACTCGGCGGCGACGGACGACTGCGCAGACGCCTATGCGCTCGGCGCCGAGTACGCCGCGAGCGCCGTCAAGATCACGGGGCTCTGTCCACAGTAGCGCTTGCGGGTGCCTCTCCCGGGAGCGTACGATCTGTCGTGGCGTCCTGAGGCCCGCGCCCAGCGGGCCCGGCGCTGCGGGTCGTGCTCCCCGGAGGGTTCCTTATGCCCCGCGTCATCAAGCATCTCTCTTCCATCCTTGTCCTGCTTGTCATCGCCGGATGTGCCGCTTCGGGCGGCGGATGCGCCGGCTGTGGAATGACCCCCCTCCCCGCCGGCTTCAAGCCCGCGGACCGCATCGAGAACGCCGGCTCGGCCCGGCTCACGCAGTCGGGCCTCGAGTTCCTCGAGCAGAACCTGGGCGTCCTCGGGCGCGCGCTGCTCGGCGGCGGGGATAGCGGCGTGATCACCTTCTCGGTCCCCAGGTCCCCGGGGTCGGTCCTCGGCGGCATCATCGATTACACGCTCTGTCCCGACGGGGCCGATCCGGGGGCGACGCCCCCGACGTGCACGGCCGAGATCGACGTGGGGCGCGCGGCGCTGCAGATCCAGCCCAGGGCGCCGCACAACCTCGTCATCCGGGGACCGCTGCCGGTGCGAATGCAGAGCCTGCCCATCTTCCTGGACGGCGGCGTTCTCGGCGAGAGCACCCAGTACGTCACCCTCAACGGCAACGACGCATGCCCGCCCGACGAGCAGACCTTCACGAACATCGATGTCGAGGTCGATCTCTCGATCGAGATCGACGTCAACCCGCAGCACTCGCGCCAGGGGTACTCGCGCGTCAAGGTCACCCGGCTCTCGATCGACCAAGATCAGCTCGAGTCGAGCCTGCACCTCGACTGCGGCGGCACGTGGGTCGGCGATGCCCTGGATTTCGTGAAGCCGATCATCACGAGCTTCATGGGATCCATGTCCGATGCGCTGAAGACCCAGCTCGACCAGCAGCTCTGTCTGAAGGCCGATCCGGCGCTCGACCCGGCCTGCCCTGACGGCACGAACGACATCAACGGCGTCTGCCGCTACGGGACGCAGGCGACCGACGAGTGCGCCTCGATCCTCCTCGGCGTCGAGGGCCACCTCGACCTCGGCCGCCTGCTCGCCGGGATCTCCCCCGGCACGCAGGGCGGGTTCGACCTCCTGCTCGCCGGCGGCGGCACGAGCGAGCGCGACGACAGCTCCGATCTCGCCTGGGGCGACCTCAACCCCGTCGGCAACGGGCTCTCCCTCGGCCTCTACGGCGGCGCCGAGCCGCTGCCGATCTCGAAGTGTGTGCCGCTGTCGGACATGGCGCTGCCCACGGGCATCCCGATTCCCGATGAGCTCGTCGCCAACACAGTCTCCGGCTGGCCCGCCGATCTCCCCGGCCCGCACCTCGGTCTCGCGATCTCCGAGCGATTCGCGAATTACGCCTTGAACGGTCTCTACAACAGTGGGCTGCTCTGTCTCGGGATCTCCACGGAGACGGTGCCTCTCCTCAACTCCGGCACGCTGGGGCTTCTGGCCGCGTCGGCCAAGGACCTCGCGCTGCAGCGCGAGTCGCAGCAGGTCGCGCTCGTCATTCGCCCCCAGGTGCCGCCGCGCGTCACGTTCGGCAACGGCACGAGCTTCAGCGACGACCCGCTGATCCGCATCAAGCTCGAGCGGGCGAGCTTCGATTTCTATATCTGGTCGCTCGACCGGTTCGTCCGGTTCATGACGGCGACGTTCGATCTCGACGTGCCCATGAACCTCGCGGTCACGCCCGAGGGGCTCACGCCGGTGATCGAGACGATCGGGGTCGAGAATGGCAAGGTGACGAACAACGGGCTGCTTCGGGAAGATCCCGAGTCCATCGCCGAGTCGCTCGGCGGGCTCCTCAGCAGCCAGGTCGGCCAGCTCATCGGCGGCGGCCTGCCGGCGATCGACCTCAACGGGCCGCTCTCGGGGCTCGGGCTCTCGCTGGTGCTCCCGGAGTCGGTCGACGGCGCCGGCTCCCCCGGCCTGCGGAAGCTCACGAAGGGGCAGGACAGCTACCTCGGCATCTTCGCGGCGTTCGGCATGCCGGCGCAGCAGCGCGCGATGAGGAGCGAGACGCAGGCCGAGCTCAGCCGCAAAGAGGTGCGGGCCGAGGGGCTCCGCCTGCCGACGATGACCCGCGACAACGGGCCCACCGCCCGGCTCGTGATGAGCTCGCCGCTCGACGACGGCACCCGGACCGTCGAGTACTCGTACCGGATCGACAGCGGCGTGTGGCGGCCGTTCACGCGCGACCGCATCGTCGACCTGCGCGACGACTGGCTGCGGCTCCCGGGGCGGCACGTGATCTCGGTGCGGTCGCGGATCGCGGGCGATCCGCTGTCGCTCGATCCCACGCCGGCGACCGTGGAGATGGTGGTCGACGTCGAGCCGCCGGTCATCTCGGTAGGCGCGGCGGTGGACGGCCACGTGCCGCTCGAGGTGCGCGACATGGTCTCGGACGCGGAGCGCGCGAAGGTGCGCGTGCGGCTCGACGACGGGGTCTGGTCGCCCTGGGCGGCGGCGGCGGAGATGAGGACGGTCGACGTCGGCGACGCCGCGGACATCGAGGTCGAGGCGGTCGACGAGGAGGGCAACCTCGGCACGGCGCGGCAGCCGATCCTCCGCGGCCGCATGCCCATCGATCCGACCGCCGGCTGCGGCTGCGTCGTGGCCGGCGGCCCCGGCGAGGGTCCGTCCGGCGGCCTCTGGCTCGGCCTCGCCGTCGCCGCGGCGGCCGTGCGGCTCGCGCGGCGCGGCGGCGCGTCGAGCGCGTCGAGCGCGTCGAGCGCGCGCAACGCTGAACGACGCGCGTCGGCCCCGCGCGGCGCCGGGCAGCACGCGCGGCGCGCGCGCGGCCTGCGGGGCGCGCGGGCCGCGCTGGCCGGCGTCGCCGTCACCGCGCTCCTCGGCTCGCACGCGGGGTGCTCGTGCAGCGAGGAGCCGTCCGTGGAGGCGAAGGACGAGTGCGTCGCGCCCGACTGCATGACGCTCCAGCCCGGGCTGGTCGGGGCCTACACGTCGGTCGCGGTCGCCGCGGACAAGCGCACGGTCTGGGTCGCGGGCTACGCGGAGGCCGACTGGCAGAACGCCTTCCAGTGGGGTGACCTCGTCGTCGGCACGTGGGACGGCGAGGCGGTCGCGTGGGAAGCGATCGACGGGGTGCCCGCGGAGCCCCCGGTCGATCCGCAGCGGTTCGACGTGCGCGGGTTCCGCGCGGGCCAGACCGACCCCGGCGAGGACGTCGGCCTGTGGACCTCGATCGCCGTCGGTCCGGACGGCGAGCCGGCGGTGGCCTACTACGACCGGACGAACCGCGGGCTCAAGTTCGCGCAGAAGCAGGGCGACACGTGGGCCGTGAGCTCCGTGCAGCAAGCGTCGAACAGCGACATCGGGCGCTACGCGAAGCTCCTCTTCGTGAAGGGGCTGCCGGTCATCGCCTACCTGGCGATGGAGCCGGGCGAAGACGAGGACGGCGCGGTCACGTCGAGCGTCCGGCTCGCGACCGGCGAGAGCGCCACGCCCGAGGAGGGCGCATGGCGGTTCGAGGACGTGGCCAGGGACGAGGCGACGCCGTGCCGCGAGTTCCTCTGCGGCGGGGGGATGAAGTGCATCCGGACCACGGGGCGCTGCGCGAAGCCCCTCGCGAAGGACGACTGCGACCCGGCGTGCGGCTCCGGGGAGGCGTGCATCGACGAGGGCGGCTCGCCGGTGTGCGCCGCGATCTCCGACGGGAGCCGCACGGAGACGTACCCCGAGGCGATCGGCGACTACATCGCGATGGCGCCGGACGCGGCGGGCGGGTTCGGCCTCGCGTTCTACGATCGCATCCACGGCAACGTGGTGATCGCGTCGCGGTCGATGGGCGCGTGGGAGACCCGGATCGTGGACGGGGCGGCGCCGGACGGGACCGACACGGGCGACGTGGGCATGGGGACGTCGCTGTTCATCGACCGCGCGGGGGACTGGCACCTCGCGTACGCCGACGGCCGCTCGGAGGGGCTGCGGTACGCGCGGGTGAAGGGCGGCACCGAGGTCGAGCCCTCCGAGGTGGCGGACGACGGGCTCGGGATCGAGGGCGTCCCCTTCGAGGACGGGCAGCACCTCGTCGGCGACGACGCGAACGTGTTCGTCACCGCGGCCGGGGAGGTGCGCATCAGCTACCAGGACGCGACGAGCGGGACGCTGCGGCTCGCGATCGGGACGAAGAGCGGCGACGGCCACAGCTGGTTCGTGCGGGCGATCGATCAGCAGGGGTTCGCGGGCGCCTTCTCGCGCATCGTCGAGGTGGACGGGCGGCTGCTCATCGCGAACTGGTGGCGCGTCGGCGGGCAGACCACGAAGGGCGACGTGGCGCTCGTCGCCCCCTGAGCTCCGGACGGACGCGCGTGGAAGAGGGGCGCCGCGCGGCGGCGCCCCGCCGGACCCGTGCGGTCGGTGAATCGCCCTTGATCGGGTGATCGATCGGCTGAGTATGCTCGGGGCGACGCGCCGCGCGTGTGCGCCTTCTGCAGCGGTCTGCAGGGAGAGCGAAGCGTCACAGGAAAGGCTTGGGACCAGACCATGAAAGCGACGGGACGAATGAGCAGCAAGGCGGAGGGCAAAGCATCCCCTCTCCTCATCGGTGGGGCGCGGGATGAGGGAGGCGCGGGCGGCGCGCGGGCGCGGGGCACCGCGCGCCGGCGGCGGGCCTGTATCCAGCTCTCATCGTGGGTGATCCCCGCCGCGTCGGCTGTGGCGGCGCTGCACCTCGCCGGGTGCTGGCCGCTGTCGTACTCCGAGCGATGCGAGGACGACGTCAGGTATTGCCCCTCCGGGGGGACCGCCGGCGGCACCGTCGACCCTGGACCCGAGTGCTCGGGGGATCCGACCCAGGACGCGAACATCGTGACGGACCGGTGCGTCGTGTTCGCGAGCGCGAGCGTGCCGTCCGGAGGAGACGGGACCAAGGCGAGGCCGTACGCGTCGCTGGCGGAGGCGATCGAGAAGGCCGCCGGCAAGAAGCCGGTGCTGGCGTGCTCGAGCGACGCGTTCGACTCGAGAGGCACGTTCAAGGAGAGCGTGACGATCGGGGTCGCCGCCGAGGTGCTCGGCGGCTTCGACTGCAACGCGGGGTGGTCGTGGAGCGCTGAAGCGCGGAGCATGATCGAGGCCCCCGCGGACCGGGTGGCGCTCACGCTGACGGAGGACGCGGGCGGAACACGGGTGCAGGGCTTCGCGATCCGCGCGGTGGACGCGACGGAGTCGGGCGGGTCGTCGATCGGCGTGGCGGTCGCGGACATCGAGGCGGCGCTCACGAAGGTCGCCGTCACCGCGGGCAACGGGATGGCCGGCGCGACGGGCGAGACGCCGGAGGCGGCGCTCGGCGGGACGAGCGCGCCGGCGGTGGTCTCGAACGCGTGCGTCGGCCCCGCGGCGGTCTTCCCCGGCGAGGCGGGCGTGACGGAGTGCGACGACGGGGAGTCGCGCGGCGGGCTCGGCGGGCTCGGCGGGACACCGGGGATGGAAGAGGGCAATGGGCAGAACGGCCAGGACGGCACGCCGCTCCCGGCAGAGAACCCCGACGGCACCGGGCTCGGCGGCGCCGGGCAGCTGGCCTCGCAGTCCAACTGCGCGCGCGGTGAGGACGGCGCGTCCGGCGCGGCGGGCTCCCCCGGCTTGCCCGGCAACGACAGCGACACAGCGCTGACGCTGGCGGGCCCTGTCGGCGGCAACGGCCGCAGCGGCACGAGCGGGACGCGAGGTCAGGGCGGCGGCGGCGGCGGCGGCACGAAGGGAGGGCTCTTCTGCCCGGCCGGGGCGAACACGGTGGAGGGCGTGGGCGCCAGCGGCGGCGGCGGCGGGGCCGGTGGCTGCGGCGGGAGAGCAGGGACCGGCGGCAAGGCAGGTGGGTCGAGCATCGGGATCGTCAGCCTGGGGAACAAGCTGGCGCTGACCGACGTGACCGTCACCGTGGGCAAGGCCGGTAGCGGGGGCATGGGCGGGGACGGCAAGCCCGGTGGCCTCGGGGGCATGGGCGCTGCCGGCGGCGAGCCCTCTGGCAAGGTGGGCTCCAAGCAGGGCTGCACCGGCGGCACCGGCGGCGCGGGCGGCGACGGCGGCCCCGGCGGTGGCGGCCGAGGCGGCCACGCGCTGGGCATCGCCTACGCGGCCACGCCGAGCCAGGCGCCGGCGCTGAGCGTCGTGGGAGAAGGCACGGCCGGCGACGGCGGCCCCGCCGGCCTCGGCGGCCCCGCCGAGAGCAATGGCGCGGCGGGCCTGAGCGGCGCGTGCTGGGACTTCAGCGCGAACGCGAGCTGCCCGCAGCAGTGAGCGGCGCCGCGGCGCCGTCAGGCAACCAGGGACGCCGCGCCGATCTCCGCCGTCGCCGGGCCGCTCACGCGCGCGCGCTCGGCGGCCACGAGCTCCAGGAGCTCCTGCCGGGTCGCCTGCCCGCTGTCGAGCAGCGCGCGCATGGTGCCGTCCACGTGCCACTGCGCGCGCGCCAGGCGGGGAGCGCTCTCCCCGCTCTCTCGCGCGATCAGCAGGTCGTGCAGCATCCGCCTGAGCCCCGCCATCCTCTCGGTCTTCGAGCGCATCGCCATCACCTCGCCCGATCGGCCTAGCGGAGGCGGCGCTACCCGGCCAAGTTTCAGGCGCGCGGCAGCCTGCCCAGCGCGAGGTCGGCCGCCGCGCGCTCGATGCCCGCGAGCGCGACGGCGGGGCCCTTCCGCGGGACGAGCACCACGCGGCAGCGGCCGCGGGTCGCCGTCTCCACGTGCGACAGCCCGAAATCGAGCGCCGCGCCGACGGCGAAGACGAGCGCGCCCATGCCGAGCAGCTCCGGGGAGCCGGCCCGCGCGCCGTCGACGAGCAGCGACACGCCGAGGTACGTCCCGAGCCCCAGCGCGACCAGCCCCGCGTAGAGGCCGAGCCGCGGGTAGCGCACCTCGCGCGTCGCCCGGAGCAGCGCCTCGACCGGGATGTACGTCTCCTGCTCCCGCACCGCCCGGCCGAACAGCTCGGTCCGGCTCCGGACGGTCACGCCCCTCGGGCTGACCTCCAGCGCCGCGGGCCGGCGGTACCGCAGCAGGAACCGCCCCGCGAGCCGGCCCGCGTGCATCAGCAGCAAGATCCCGGTCGCCGCCAGCAGCACGAGCGCCACCGGCCCGCGCGGCGGCGGCGAGAGCTCGCCCGCGAGCCGCGCCGGAGCCCGGCCCTCGAGCTCCGGCGCGCCGGCCGCCCAGGCCTCGTCCACGCCGTCCCGCGCCGCCTCGCCGTCCCCGGCCGGGGCGCCCGGCGCGCGGCTCGGCCGCCGGCCGGGCGACAGCGCGTCGCGCAGCAGCGAGCGCACGATCGGATCGCGCACCTCGTCCACGAGCGCCGCGGCCTCGGCGCGCGCGGCCGGCGAGGCGCTCCCGCGCAGCGCCGCCGCGGCGATGATCGCGCCCGCCCGCCCGAGCTGCGGCAGCGCGCCCTGGTCGGCGCGCCGGACCAGCGCGGCGACCGAGCGCCAGAGCCCCGCGGCGCGCTCGCCCAGCGCCGCGTCCAGCGCGGTCAGCGCGTCGACGGACGTGTACGTGGCCAGCCAGACGAGCGCCTCGGCGACGCGCCCCTCGGCCTCCGGCCCCTCGGGCGGCGAGAGCGCCACCCCGCGCGCCAGGAGCGTGGCGAGGAGCACCCGGGTCGCGCTCCCCGCGCCCTCGCTGGTGCCGCGCTCGAGCGCCCGGATCACGTTGCCGAACCGGGTCTCCGCGTCGGCGGCCGACAGGCCCGCCCGGTCCACGAGCTCCGCGAGGCCGCCCTCCAGGGTCGTCCGCCGCTCGTCCGCGGCGGCAAAGGCGGCCGTGTGCACCACCCGCGCGAGGTCGTCGCCATGAGGGTGACCGGCAAGCTCATCGAGCACGGCGTGCGGAGAGTGTTCGGGCGTCATCGGCGCGGGCTGGTCGGATTAACTGAACGCCGCCCCTTTGGCTAGTGTTCCGAGCGGCCCGGCGGCGCTCCGCCGTCGCCGGGGCCGCACTCGGCCTCCCCGAGCGCTCCCCGTCCCCACCCGCGCGCGCTCTCGCGCTACTTCTTCCGGGCGGCGGCCTGGTCCCGCAGCGCCTGCTCCACGAAGCCCATGATCAGCTTGAGCTGCCGGTTCGTGACGTGGAGCTTCGACCAGATGACCTTCCCGTCGGTGTTGAAGGTGACCTCGTCTACCACGTCGATGCGGGTGATCCCGAGGTTGATGGTCCGGAGCGCGTTCAAGGTCCTCGTGAGCTCTCGCGCGTGAGCCAGCGCTTCTTCAGCGGATTCGTCCCCCGCGGTGAGCGCCAGGTCGGCGCCGCCGTCCTTCGTCGGCGTGACGGTGAGCCGCATCCACGCGAGGCTGCGCGGCAGCGCCTGGACCCCGCGGAAGGCGTTCGCGGGCGTGAGCATCGAGATGACGATGCCAGCCGCCGACGATTTGTTGAAGCCTTTCATGGACTTCAACTTGGATAGTTGATCCTCTTCCTCAGCAGGAAGGACCACGAGCAGCCGCTTGTCCGGGATCATCGCGAAGATGCGCTCGCTGCGCTCGGCCGTGGCGCGGGCCGCGGGGACGGGGGCGTCCTCGATCCACGCGCCGTTCGACCGCTGCACGATGACGTCGATCGCGGCGCGCATGACCTGCTCGGGCGCGCGGTAGTCCATGACGGCGACGACCTTGCTGGAGTCGCGCAGCTGCGGCCCGGCGATGAGGAGGTGGTCGATGTCCCGGATCGGGTCGACGGAGGTGTCGCTGAAGAAGGACTGCCACTGGGGGATGGTCGTCAGGATCCGGCCGAACCACTCGCCGAGCACGTGGCTGCGCAGCCGGTCGCCGGCGATGAGCACCTGCACGTTCGGGTCCTTCGACGCGAGCTTGCCCGGCGCGCCCGCGGCGCTGAGCGGGGTGCGCAGGTTCGGGTGATCGCCCTCGTCCTCCGTGCCCCCGTCGCCTGCCGCGTCCGGCCCCGCGTCGCCCGGCGGCTTGCGGCGCGGCGGCGCGGGCGCGCCCGCGTCGGGCGCGGCGCTCGCCGACGCGGCGGGAGGGGGCGGCGCGGGCGGCGGCGTGGCGGGCGCCGCGGCGCCTGCCCCGGAGGGTTGCCCCTCGCCCCCGGTCGCGGAGGGCGCCGCCGCGACAGCGCTGGGGTCGTCCGCGAGCAGATCGAGGTCGATCGGGACGATCGTCTCGCCCGCGTCGTAGTCGGCCAGCTCGCCGCGCACCGAGAACATCGCCTCGAGCCACGAGAACAGTGGGGTCGGCAGGAGGGGCAGGTGCAGGAGCAGCGCGACCGCCGCCGCGGTCGCCAGCGCGCGCCGCGAGGCCGCGCGGATGAACGGGGCGACCACAGCGCCCCGGCCCGCGCGCCGGGCCGACGTCGTGTTGTTCGAGCCACGCCCCGGGGTCCGTTCCGCCACGGCGGTACCCTAGCAGCAGCCGTCCGAACGGCATCCGCGCCGCAGGCGCGGCCGCGCCGCGTCGCGCGGCTGCGTGGCATGTCCTTCGCTCTTGTAGCGAGGCGACGTGGCTGCTGCAGCGACCGCCCTCGCGAGCCCGGGGGGCGCGCGCTCCGCAGAGAAGTGGATCGACACGTGAGCGACCAGGTACTAAGACCGCCGAGCCGACCCGACCCTACGGGTCGATCATCAGACCGCGAGGATCAGGAAGGCCGGTCCTCGCCCAACGCTGTGGATGCGATGAACCGCTCTCAGGCCCCCCGCCCCCGCGGGCAGAAGGACCTCGCACGACCGCAGGGCAGCGGAAACGTCCGCACCCGCGACGCGCGAAAGCCGCAACCGGCGCCGGACGCTGGACGCCCCGAGGGCAGCGTCGCGCGCACCTCGCTGGTCTCCAGCGCGCTCGGGTTCGTCGCCGCGGCCGCCTTCGCCGGCGCCGCGGCGTGGGCGAGCGGCTGCCAGGGCGAGGCGCCCCCGGGCCCCTCCACCGAGGGCCACCCGCCGCACGAGCGGACGACGTCCCTCCCCCGCCCGGCGCCGACGTCGTCGGCGCGCGCGAACGCCCCCGCCGAGGGCCCCAAGGCGGCCCCGAGCGCCGCGCCCTCCGACGCCCCGGAGCCGCCCGCGCCCGACAAGCCGTACACGGGGCCGCTGCTCGGCTCGATCGTGCCGCAGGCCGCGGTCTACCCGACGATGGAGTTCTCCAAGCAGCGGCTCGGCTACATCCGGCTCGGCGGCAAGGTGCCTGTCGATCCGAAGCCGATCAAGGGCGGGAGCTGCGCCAAGGGCTGGTACCGGCTCCTCGACGGCGGCTACGTCTGCGGGCGGTCGGCGACGACGGACATGTCGAACCCGCAGGTCCGCCTCGGCATCACGCCGCCGAACCTCGACGACGTCCTCCCGTACAAGTACGCCTTCAACACGACGCACGGCACGCCGCTCTACCGCTCCGTCCCGTCGAAGGACGAGATGGCGCGCTACGAGCCGTACCTCGAGTCCTCGAAGCGCAAGAAGAAGGAAGAGGAGCGGCAGCGCGCCGAGGAGCTCTACGAGGAGACCGAGAAGGAGGTCGCCGCCGCGGCCGCCGCCCCGCGCCCCTCGGCGAGCACCGAGACGGAGGGGAGCCCTGCGCCGGCCGTGACCGCGGTCGCCGCGGAGGGCTCCGCGGCCGAGGACAAGGCGGCGGCCGTCGCCGCGGCCGCGTCGCTCGGCATCACCACCGCGGCGCCCGTCGAGGAGGAGCCCGAGAAGCCCTGGTGGGAGAACGTCGACGACAAGGGCAGGCCGCTCAACGTCACGCTCGCCGATCTCGACAAGGACGCCGACGCGACGGTCGCGAAGCGGATGGTGAAGGGCTTCTTCGTCGCGGTCGACAAGACCTTCGGCTGGAACGGCCGCAGCTGGTACAAGACGACCGCGGGCCTCGTCGCGCCGAGCGACCGCATGTACATCATCAAGCCGCCGGCCTCGCAGGGCATCGACTTCCCCGAGGGCGCCAAATCGGTCGGCTTCATCCTCGCGAAGACGGCGAACAAGTACCAGTTCGACGCCGAGCTGAAGTCCGTCTCCGTGGCCGGCTCGCTCGAGCGCTTCGCGGCGTTCGGCCTCACGGGCGAGGCGCACACCCACAAATCGACCGTCTACCGCCGGACCACCGAGGGCTGGTGGATGAAGGGCGCCGACGGCACGTACACCGATATCGGCTCCCCGCCGCCGGACGTCGCGCCGGGCGAGAAGTGGATCGACGTGAACCTGACGCGCAAGACGCTGGTCGCGATCGAGGGCGACAGGCCCGTGTTCGCGACGCTCATCTCGCCGGGCAGGCGCTCGAAGGACAAGAAGAAGGATCACCCGACGCATACAGGGGTGTTCCGCATCCGCGAGAAGCACATCGCGACCACGATGGACGGCGACGGGACGGTCGCGGGCGACCTCCCGTACAGCATCGAGGACGTGCCGTTCGTCGCGTACTACGACGGGTCGTACGCGCTCCACGGCGCCTTCTGGCACTCGAACTTCGGCCGGGAGATGAGCCACGGCTGCGTGAACCTCTCGCCGCTCGACGCGAAGAAGGTCTTCTTCTGGAGCGAGCCCCGGCTGCCCCGCGGCTGGCACGGGGTCTGGGCCACGCCGGAGAACCGAGGCACGCTCGTGTCCATCCACGAGTGAGCGAGGGCGGCCGGTCGCCCCGCCCGGCTGCTCTGGAGGCCGCCCGGCCGCCTGCCGCCCCGACGCGACGCGACGCGACGCGACGCGACCACGGAAGGCGCGCGGCGAGCGATGGAAATTCGGGCCGGTCGTGTTCAGAACAGCTTGAATGGTCGCTTTGACAGGGCTCCCTCTTGACTCGGAGCCCCCCTTCGCACACTTGTGGAGCCGCCATGGACCAGTTCTCGGCGCACCTCGATCGCGGGTGGGATCTTGTCCAGCGCGGGGACACGCGCGGAGCAGAGGCGTCGGCCCGGCGGGCCCTCGAGCTCGACCCGAACTCGCCGGAGGCTCACAACCTGCTCGGCTTCGTCGCGGCGCTCGAGGGCGAGGGCGAGGAGGCCATCGAGGCGTACCGCCAGGCGATCGCCCTCGACGACACGTACCTGGAGGCGATGCTCAACGCCGCCGAGGTGTACATCCACCCGCTCGGCGACTTCGACCAGGCGATCGAGATGTGCGACCAGGCGCTCGATCTGGCCGAGGTCGACGAGGAGATCATCGACGCGCTCCTCCTCAAGTTCGACGCGCTCCTCGGCAAAGGCGATCTCGACGAGGCCGCGCAGGTCGCCGCCAGGATCCCCGAGGGTCCCTACGACAACCCGAACCACACCTTCCTCGTCGGCCGCGCCTTCTACGAGATCGGCCAGGCCGACAAGGCCGCGGCGCTCATCGAGGAGGCGGCGCTCAAGGACCCGCGGCACGCCGAGGCCCACTACTACCTCGGGCTCATCCGCGACGAGCGGGGCGACGTCCGCGGCGCGACGCAGGCCTTCCTGCGCTCACGCGAGCTCGACGTCGAGCTCGGCATGCCGCCCTGGGCGCCGAGCCGGGACGGCTTCATGACGCTCGCCCAGAAGACGGTCGCCGCGCTGAACCACGTGCTCAGGCGGTACGTCGAGGGGGCGGAGCTCTACATCTCCGACGTGCCCGGCATGGAGCTCGTGGCCGAGGGGGTCGATCCCCGCGCGCTGGTGCTGCTGGACGGCCTCAACGCCGACGATCGCGAGCGGGGGCTCCGCGGCAACGCCGAGGTCCACCCGTGCGCGCGGGTCTTCGTCTACGCGCTCAACGTCGCGCGCCTCGCGGGCAGCATCGAGGCGCTCGATCGCGAGATCAACCTCGCGCTGGAGCGCGAGATCACCGCGACGTTCCTCGAGGCCGAGCAGAACGAGCGGACCGAGAAAGAGCTGAACTGACGGCCAACGGACGCCGACCTACGGCCAGCGGACGCCGACCTACGGCCAGCGGACGCCGACCTACGGCCAGCGGACGCCGACCTACGGCCAGCGGACGCCGACCTACGGCCAGCGGACGCCGACCTACGGCCAGCGGACGCCGACCTACGGCCAGCTGACGCCGACCTAAGGCCAGCTGACGCCGACCTAAGGCCAGCTGACGCCGACCTAAGGCCAGCTGACGCCGACTGACGGACGCGCGCTCGCCAGCGCGACCTCGCGCCGACCGGAGAGACGCGACCTCGCGCCGACCGGAGAGACGCGACCTCGCGCCGACTGGAGAGACGCGACCTCAGCGTGCGCGGTGGGCAGCGAGCGCCAGGCGCGCGCGCGAGGGGCTGCCTACTTCCACTTGATGGCGGTGATCTCGGTGCTGACGCCGGGCGACGAGCGGATGACCACGGAGCTCATCAGCCGGTGCACGGCGCCGAGCCCGACGCCGAGCCCCTGCCCGGGCATCCTCGGGGTGAGGCGCGGGGAGCTCGACGACGACGGGCTGCGATCGCTCTTCGGGCCGATCTCCTCCGCCATCACCAGCCTCGGATCCAGGCCGGGGCCGGAGTCGCGCACGATCACCTCGACGCCCCACCGGCCGCTCCCCGCCTGCGCGCCGTCGTGGATCGCGCGGATGCTGATGCTGCCGCCGCCGCCGTGGCGGACGGCGTTCGACACGAGCTCGGCGATCGCGATCGCGAGCTCGTGCTGCGCGCGGTCCGAGAGCCCCGCCCAGCGCGCGATCTGCGCGCCCTCCGCAGCGCAGGCGAAGCGATCTTCCTCGCGCGTGACGGGGATGTTGAAGGCAGGCGGGGTCCGCTGCGTCACGCCAGGACCCTGTCGCGGAGCACGGCGACGACGCACGTCGCGTCGTCGAACGACTTCTTGTGGGCGTCGACGATCCGGCGCGCCATCTCCTCGGGATCGAGATCGCGGAACGCCGCGAGATCGAAGCCGCTGGAGATGCCGTCGGAGTGCAGCATGACGACATCGCCAGGCGAGATGGGGAAGCGGAAGCTCCGGAGCCGCCGCACGCGCCGCCCGAGGATCCCGGCGGAGCAGAAGATCGGCATCGCCGTCCGCGTGATCGCCTTCATCGCGATGTTGCCGACACCGGAGAACTCGAGCTCCCCCGCGCTCTCGTCGATGCGCAGGAGCGCCGCGGCCGCCCCGCGCGTCGACGCGATGTGCTCTCCCGCTCCGGTCAGGAGGTCCTCGAGCGGCATCGATGCGTGGTCCTCCACGTAGCGACAGAAGGCCGAAGCTGCCTGCGCTGCGTGAGGGCCGTGCCCGAGCCCGTCCGCGAGGCCGATCAGCACCCAGGGAGAATGCCGGACCACCACCACCTCGTCGCCGGCAACCTCCTCGCCGGCAGCGACGCAGCACGCAGTCCCGATCGCGACTGTCATCCGAGATATTTCCTGACCGTCACGGTCGTCCCTGCCCCGGGCGCCGTCTTGACATCAAACGCATCCATGAGCGCCTTGGTACCGCGGAGGCCCGCGCCCATGCCGTGCCGCGAGCGGTACTTCCCGCTCAGGATCTCCTGCAGGTTCGAGATCCCCGGCCCGTGGTCCGTCGCGATGATCTCGATCGCCCGCATCGGCGAGGTGAGCGATCGGACGATGATCTGCCCGTTGCCCGCGTACCTCACGATGTTGCGCCCGAGCTCGGAGATCGCCGTGACGATCTTCGTCTGCAGGACGTCGCTGACGAGGTGCTCGATGCAGAGCTCGCGGCCCGCAGACCGCGCGCGCAGCACGTCCTCCTCGTTGCGCACCTCGATCGTGATCTCGCGCGGCGCAGGCGCGGCGTGATCGAGCTCGCCGAGCTCGGTGATGCACCGATCGAGCTGCGCCTGGTCGCGCACGAACAGCTTCACGCCGCGCTTGACCTCGACGAGCAAGCGCCGGAGATCACCCTCGCGCGCGTAGAGCGGGTCGACCTTCGCCTGCCGAATGCCGCAGTCGATGACGCTCTTCCTCACCGCAGGCGAGAGGAACTGCGCCAGCACCGTCTCGATCTGATCGGTGATCGAGCGGCCGACGATCTGCGGAGACGACGGCACAGGGCCGCGCGCCGACTGCGGCGAGCCAGGCATGCGCGTCGACACCGGTCCGCCGGACCGGCTCGACGGCGGCCCCGTGGCGCCGCCACTGGAGGGCGGTCCGTCACGAGGAGGGATCTTCATGCGACACCTCGTTCGTGAGCTCCGGCGGCATCATGTCGTCATCTGCGGACGGCGCGAGCATCTCGACCGCGCGCTCCAGGTTGAGCGCCGTCACGACGCCAGGGATCTCGAGGTCCATCTCGACGAGGGCGATCGCGACCGCGGGGCGCAAGCCACACACCGCCGTCCGGACGCCCATCAGCCGGGCCGTGAGCGCGATGTCACGGATGGCGCGGGTGAGATAGCTGTCGAGAATCTCGACACCGGAGAGGTCGACGATGAGACCGCGGGGCGAGCGCGCTTCGATCGACCCCGTCACGTCGTCGCGCAGCTGCTCGACCTGTCCGTCGGTGAGCCCGCCCTGCACCGAGACGATTAAATTCCCGAAGAGGCCCACAATGGGGACCCTACCCGCTTGCATCAAGTGGACGTCTCCTTCCTCGCGCTGAGCTGCAGCTGTGTCGTGAGCATGGGACCGCTGCTCGACGGGTCGAAAGCGGCCTCTGGGCCGCCAGGGGTGAATGGCTGCCCTGCCTGCTTGTCGTTGCCCTTGGTCGCGCCGCGGCGGGCGCCCATGAGCGACGTGAGCGTCGGCTTCTGCCCGGCGAACGCCAGGCTCTCGCGAAGGGCGTGCTTGAGGTTGCGCGAGGCGCGCACGGTGCCGAGGTTGATGCCGAGCTCCACCATCGTCTGCGCGACCGCCGGGCGGACACCGGTGATGCGACACCGCGCCCCGAGCAGCTCGACCGCCTTCATCAGCTTCATGAAATGGTCGGCCGTGCGCGTGTCGATCACCTCGACACCCGTCACATCGATGATGACGTAGCGCGACTGGCGGCGGACGATCTCGTCGAGCAGCCGCTCCATGATCTGCGCGCTCCGGCGCGAGTCGACGACGCCGATGATCGGCAGCGCGAGGACGTCGTCCCAGAGCTCGAGGATGGGCGTCGAGATCTCGTCGATGGCGTAGCGGAGCCGCTCGACGAGCTCGCTCTTCGCGCTCTCGCTCTCCACGAGGTCGCGGTTCTTCGCCTCGAGATCCTCGATGAGGCGCTTCTTCTCGGTCGCGTCGCGGAAGACCGCGACGGCGCCCGAGATCGACCCGTCCTTGCCCCGCATCGGGCTGGCGCTGACCGTCAGGAACAGACCTGACGCAGGGCCAGGGTCGATGCGCCCGTCGGCGAACACGGACGGCACGCGGACCGACCGCGGCTCGACATCGTCGCCCTGCGTCCCCGAGGCGGGGGCGAGCGTCGGCATGGCGTTGCCCGCTGCGCCCTGAGCCCGGCGGGCGGCGATTCGTGCGTCCTGCTCGGCCGATTTCCTCGCGAAGAGCTCCACCTGATCGACCGTCTCGCCCCGCAGCGCGCGCGCCAGGGGGTGCTCGGAGGCGGGCCACGGCGTCGCCTGATCCGGGAAGAACAGCGTCGCGTCCCCGGTCCCGGCGCCATTGCCCGAGGCGAGGTCGAGCGGCGCGCGGCCGAGCATGTGCTCGGCGGCCGGGTTGCGCATCAGGAGCTCGCCCCTGTCGTCCACGACGGCGACGCCGTCCGCCATGCTGTCGAGCACGAGCTTGAAGATGCCCGCCTGGCGACGCAGCTCTTCCTCCGAGCGGGCCAGCTGCTCGCTGCGCTCGCGCGCCTCGCTCGTCGCGCGGTCGAGCTGCGCGGCCTGCTCCTTCGCCGCGCGCTCGTGCTCCTCGATCTGCTGCTCGAGCGTCGCGACGCGCTCCGTGAGCCTCGCTATCTCTTGCCGCAGAGCTTCTTCGCTCATCGCGAACTCTCCGTCGTAGGCCCGCGCTCGCGCCGCGGAGCGCCGGGCAGCACGTCTCTCCGGCGCGCGGCGCGGCGAGCCACCCTGGCAGCTCCTCCGAGCTCTGCGCGCCGGGAGGATGAGACGCGCGAGCCGCGCGAGACGGCCGCGGAGAGCGCCTCGCGCTCCGCCGTCCTGTCCGTCTTTTGCACGCTCGTGACGCTCATGTTTTCTCCTCGCGGGGTGCCCTGTCCCGACGACGGGGACCGTGTCCAGCACCAGTCGAGAAACACAGCTTATCGCCAACCGGGCAACCCACCGTCAAGCTTCGCGTCGGTCGTGCATGTCGCTTGTGGCGCCAGCATCCGCAGGCGCCCAGCCGAGGTAGCCCGTGTCCGTACAACCTCGCCTGTGCTTTGCGTCACGAGCGACGACTCCCGCGCTGCCGCGCCGCATCGCGGTTGAGCCCGTCCGGCCGGGCCGCCGCTCTCGTCGGACAGGGACCTGCGGAGGGGCGGCCCGAGCGCGCGTGGGCTCCTCGTCTGGGGCGCTCTGAGTGGGTGCGAGCGAGCGTTCTCGACGCGATCGAGCGAGCGAGCGGATCGATCAGTCGCCGAGACTCTGGCGCTCGCGGGCGCGCCGTCGCTTGGTCTTGCGCTTCGAGTCGGCCGGCCGCTGAGGGTCTGGCCCGCTCTCGCCGGTCGTCGGCGCGCCCGCGTCGAGCCAGCGCCACAGCGCCATCTGGTCGGCCGTGGCCCCGTGGCGGATGGCGCGCTTCAAGATCTTCTTGGCGAGCACCAGCTTGCCGCAGCGGGCGAGCGCGTGGGCGTAGCTCGCGGCGATGTCGGCCTCGCCCGTCTGCGCCTCGGTGGCCTGCGCGAGGAGCGGCAAGGCGTCCTGCGGGCGGTTCAGGGCGACGTCGTAGAGATGACCCAGGTTATGGGCGTACCACGGGTTGTCGGGCGCGATGGCCAGCGCGCGCTCGTACGCGCGCGCGGCGTAGCGGTAGTTGCCGAGCAGCGACTGCGCCAGGCCGAGCACCGCCCAGGCGCCGTCGTCTTCCTCGTGGAACTGCAGCACGCGGCGCGCGAAGAGCGCGGCGCGCCACGGGTCGTGCTCGACGCCCATCTCCGCGAGGTGCCGGTGCGCATAGAGCCACGGCTCGGTGCCCGGCGCCGTCGCGCGGGCCAGGCGCGCGAGCAGCGGGAGAACCCGCTCTGCGTCGAGCTTGTCAGCAAGCGCTCGATCGATGTCCCGTCGAAGCCGGTCGATATCCTCCGCTCCACTGCGCGCCATCCCTTCCGTGATACGACCAGTGGGCTGGCTTGGCTAGCGCGTTGCGCGCCGGGAGGCGCCGCCTGGACGGCGTCGTACGCGAGCGCCCACCGACGTACGCCGGCGGGCGGTGTCTGGCGCGCGCGGGCAGCATCGAACGTCCACGCGGAGCCCGCTCTGTCGTTACCTGTTATCCGGTGGCATGCCGGCGCTGCCCTGGGGCAGGCCGGCGCTGACCGGCGGCAGGCCGGGCGCTCCGGCGGAGCGCCCCGCGGTCAGGCGTCCTCGGTCACCTCTTCGGCGCTTGACGTGCGCTCCCGAGCCTGCTCCGCGCGCGCCTCCTTGCCCGCGATCGTCGCGCCGTTCAGCACCGACACGACCCGCGCGAGCTCGGCCTTCGGGACGCTGACGAACGCGTTGCGCTCGCGCACCCGGATGCGCCGGATATCGCCCTTGGCCATCCCCGCCCGCTCCACGAGCACGCGCTGGAAATCGGCCGCGCGCGCGCCGTCGCGCCGCCCGAGGTTGATGAAGACCTCGACGAACTCGCCCTCGGGCTCGTCGCGCGAGGGCTCGGCGCGCGGCGCCTCGCCCGGCTCGACGCTCTCGATCTCGACCGCGGGCTCGCCGGGGATCGACGGGGCCGCGCTGCTCACGCGCTCGCGATCGCCGCCGCGCGACACGGGCGAGCCGGGCGGCGGAGACGGCGGCTCGCCGAGGATCGGCTCGTCGTCGCCCTCTTCCTCCGGCGGCTGCCACATGGTGAAGTCCGCGTGGCGCGAGAACGGCTGTCCCGGCGCGCCGCCCTGAGGCCTGCCCGGCGTCGCCGGCGCGCCGGCGACGCCGGCGACGGCAGGGCCGCGGCGCGCCGACAGCAGCGTCGCGGCGCCCGGCCGCTCGCGCAGGCGCTCCGCCGGGCCGCGGCCGGTCAGGCCCTCGCCGCGCGGCGGCTCGATCCGCATCAGCGGCTCCGGGCGCGTGAGCGGCTCGACGGAGACGGGCCCCTCGTCGCGCGCGTGGCCACCGCCCCGGACGCGCGGCTCGACCCGCAGCTCGTCGCCCGGCGGCGCGTCCGCGCCGCGAGGCGCGCGCCGCCCATCATCCCGCCGGAGGCGCAGCGATCGCCGATCGCGCTCCCGCCCGCGGTCCCGATCAGCCTCGCGCGCGATCTCGCGCTCGCTGCTGCGCTCCGTCTCCGGCGAGCGCGGATCGGCGGAGTCGGCCGCGCGCGGGATCGCTTCCCGCTCGCTCCCTCCGCGCGAGGCGCGACCCTCGCCGCGCTCACCACGCTCACCACGCTCGCCGCGCTCGCTCCCTCCGCGCGCGGCGGGCTCGGGCCTGGTCGACGGGCCCGCGGGGCGCTCGGCGCCCTCGCGCGGCACGCGCTGCGGCTGCTGGGCGCGCCGCGCGGCGCTCGCCTCCTCTTGCGCCGTCGGCCGCGCGCCGAGGTGGTCGCGCAGGAGGCCCGCCACGATCGCCTCGGCCTGGTCGTGCGTGAGCAGCCGGCGCGCGAGCGAGAGATCGTCGGGGTGCGTGCCCTTCGGCAGGAACGCCTCGGCGAGCAACGCGACGAGATCCGCCTCGGCGCGCGTCTTGAGCTCCCCCTCCGAGGGGAGCTGCTTCTCCAGCGGCCGGATCTTGTACGTCAGCCGGAGGATGTAGAGCGGGCCGACGTCCTGCGGGGTGATCAGCGCGATCGCCGTGCCGGTGCGCCCCGCGCGGCCGGTGCGGCCGGTGCGGTGCACGTACGCCTCGGCGTCCTGCGGGAAATCGTAGTTGATGACGTGCGTGAGGTGCGAGATGTCGATCCCGCGCGCGGCGACGTCGGTGGCGACGAGGAAGCGCAGGCGCCCCTCGCGCGTCGCGCTCATCACCTTCTCGCGATCGGACTGCGGCAGATCGCCGTTCAGCCAGTCGGCGTCGTAGCCCTGGCGCTTCAGCGCCGCGGCGACCGCCTCCGTCTCGTCCTTGGTGTTGCAGAAGACGACCGCGTTCTCGGGGTTCTCGACCTCGATGATGCGGATGAGCGCGGCGTGCTTGTCGCCCGTGACGAGGTAGACGAAGTGCTGGATCTGGAGGGCGCCGACCGCGTCGCCCGAGAGGGTGATGAACTCGGGGGAGCGCAGCTTGCTGCGCGCGATGCGCTCGATGTCGGGCGGGAGCGTCGCCGAGAACAGGAGCGTCTGCCGCTCCGGCGGGAGCTCGGCGAGGATCGCGGTGAGCTCGCGCTCGAAGCCCATCGAGAGCATCTCGTCGCACTCGTCGAGCACGAGCAGCCGGATGTGCTTGGCGACGATCGTCCCGCGGCGCAGGTGGTCGAGCACGCGGCCCGGCGTGCCGACGATGACCTGCGCCCCCGCGGCGAGCGCGTCGATCTGCCGCTGCATCGGCGCTCCGCCGTACACGGCGACGACCTTGACGCCCTTGCGCTTGCCGAGGCGCTCGACCTCCGCAGAGACCTGGAGCGCGAGCTCTCGCGTCGGGCACAGCGCGAGCACCTGCGCCTGCGCGAGCGAGCGCTTCACGGCGTGGTCGACGATCGGCAGCCCGAAGGCCGCCGTCTTGCCGGTGCCGGTGCGCGCCTGCACCACCGCGTCGCGCCCGCGCGTGACCGGCTCCCACACGGCGAGCTGCACCGGCGTCGGGTGGACGTAGCCAATCTCCGCGAGCGTCTCGCGCAGCTCGGACGACAGGGGCAGCACATCGAAGGTGGGCGGCGGCTGGGGCTTTTCGCCGGTCTGCGCTTCACCCGCCACTGCGGCAGGGGGAGAAGGAACGGTCATGTCGGTCATATCGTCCTGCGTGATCGCCGCGTCGGGGGATTATCTCGGGGATGCGGGCCCAAGCTGGCCATCGACAATCGCCCGGACCCGGCGCCGTAGCGGAGCCAGATCGCCTGCCTCGCGCCGCGCTGCGTGCTCCTCCGCATAGCGGAGCCGCTCGATGGCGTCGAGAGCGCGCTCGTCCTCGGCGGAGCCCAGGCAGGACGCGGCGACCCCGTCCCGGTACGTCCACTCCGGGGCGAGCTTGCTCCGGAACCGGGCGAGGGCGGCGTCCTCCCCGTCGGTCCCGGGGGCGGCGTCCCTGGCGCGGTCGACGGCCCGGACGAGGGCCAGCAGGCCCTCCTGGCAGCTCCCGTAGGGCGACGGCGCCGCCGGCAGGAAGAAGACCTGCCGGATCAGCTGGAGGGTGCACGCGACGATGATGAGCGCGGCGACGCTGTAATAGACGACCAGGGCGATGCGGCGGCCGCGCGCGCGGGGCCCGCCGGGGCGCCGCGCCGTCGCCGGGCGGCGCGCTCGCGCGTCGGTCCCTGGCGAGGCCGAGGCAGGGGCGATGGGCGCGGGGGCGTGGGCAGGCATGAGCGCGGCGATTCCTTGGGCGGGCGGTGGTGCGCGGCGGGCGGGCCCCTCTTCTTTCTCGTGAGCCGGGGAGCCCTGAAGCCGTGGGCCCAGCCGCCGCGGGTCGGGGCTCCGCTTCCGCGGTCCCTTCCGTGCGGGGCAGTGCTATCACCTCGCCGCGGGCGCGACGAGATGCTGTTGGACCGGAGCAGCGCGAGGTGAGCGAGAGAACCGCGGCCCTCCACGCCGCCCGCCGCTCCGCCGCCGCGCTCGCCGCGCTGGCGCTCGCCGCCGGCCTGCCGCCTGCCGCGTCGGCCCAGCCGCTCCAGGACAACGCCTACGCGATCGACCTCTTCCAGGGGCCCATCCTCGCGCCGCTCCGTGTCACCGGGATCGCCGGCGCGTACGCCGGGTACGCCGAGGGGATCGCCGGCATGGTGGTCAACGCCGCGGCGCCCGCGGTCCGCGAGCCCTTCAGCTTTCGCTGGCTTGAGTGGGACGTCGCCGCGTCGATCTCGATACCCATCGAGCTCTTCGAGAACAACGACTTCGACAACAGCGGCGACATCGACCTCGACTACTCGAATTTCGTTTACCTGACGCTCGGCGGCCAGCTGCAGGCGGGCGACTTCGGCGTCGGGGTCAACGCCGAGCTGCAGCAGTACCTGCTCACGGACGCCGCCGGCGCCGAGACAACGGTCGTGATCGGCAAGTACCACTTCCTCGGCGGAGTCCGCCTGCTCGGCGACACGCTCGTGCTGGGCGCCGGCGCCCGCGCGGTGACGCTCGGGCTCGGCGCCGAGCAGACCAACCTGACGATCGCGGGCATCTCTCCGGAGCTCGGGCTGCTCATCCGCCCCGACTGGGCGTCGTACCGGCTCGGCGCCACGCTCCGGCTGCCGGTGAACGGAGGGAGGCTGCTCGGCGAGGGCGCGATCACGGATGGACGCGTCCGGCGCGCCGGCGGACTGATCCTCCCCAACGAGGTCGTCCTCCCCTGGGAGCTCGAGGTCGGGCTCGCGGTGCAGGTCGGCCCGCGCCCGCTCAACCCGGCGTGGATCAACCCGCACGAGCAGGAGCGCGAGCTCCGCGCGATGATCGCGCGCCGGCGCGCCGAGCGGGAGGCGCGGCGGGAGATCGAGCTCGGCGCGATCGAGGAGCCGGCGGCGCGGGCCGAGCGCGAGCGCGCCTTCGCGCTGGAGCGGGCGCGCGAGCGCGCCGCCGACGAGCGCGAGCTCGCGGCGGGCCCGGCCGTCCTCGAGCGGGAGCGGCGCGCCCGCTACTGGAACTGGCCGCGCGAGCACCTGCTCATCACCGCGGAGCTCCTCGTCACGGGCGCCGTGTCGAACGGCGTGAGCCTGGAGCGGTTCCTGGCGCAGAACCAGCCCGGAAGCGATCAAGGCGCCTCCGCGGTGGGCACCTCGGGCGCGCACGTGAGCTTCTCGCCGCGGTTCGGGATCGAGACAGAGCCGATCCCCGGCCGCGTGCACACGCGGTTCGGCAGCTACTACGAGCCGAACCGCTTCGGACGGCTGGGGAGCGGGCGCGTGGGTCGGCAGCACTTCACGTTCGGCGCGGACATCCGCGTGCTGTCGTCGACCTTCTGGGGCCTGCTCCCCGAGGTCGCGTACACGCTGCAGGCGTCCATGGACTTCGCGCCCCGCTACGACAGCGTGAGCGCTGGCATCGGCGTCTGGCACTGAGCGGCGCGCCGCCGCTCACGCCGAGAGCGCGCCGCGGCGGTGCTCCGCGAGGAGCGCGCGGAGGTGGCTCATCCGCGCAGGATCGCGCTTGCCGAACTCATCGAGCGCCGCGGCGACCGCGACGGGCGCGCCGCCGCGGGGCTCCTTCCGGAGCGCCCTGGCCGCCAGCGCGAGCGCGCGCGGGCGCAGCACCTCCTCGATGCGCAGCCGCACGGGCGGCGGCCGCCACGCGGTGTCGCGGTAGCCTCCTGGCCGCGCGGGCTCCGCGAGGGGCGCGAGGCCGTCCGCCTTGGCCTGCAGCGCCGAGAGGAGCTCGCGCTCGATCGCGCTGCCCTCCTCGCGATCGCTCGCGCGCTCGATCGTGAAGGCCGTGTGCGGCGCGCCGCGCCGCGCGCCGCCAAGCCAGTCCTTGCGCCACCGCACCGCCGTGGCCCTGCTGATGGTCGCCTCGCCGCGCGCGACGAGGCCCGTGAAGGCGCTGAGCATCAGCACCTCGAAGGGCGAGAACGCGTCGCTGCCCCTCGCGCCCACGATGCGCGAGAGGTTCGCGGCGACGACGGGGAGCCCGGCGTCGATCGCGTCCGCGGAGCAGAAGAGCGTCGAGCCCGCGCTCGTGGGGTGGAACTCCGTGAGGCTCACGCCCTCGCCGGCGCCGTACCACCCGAAGAGCGTGCTCACGGTGCCCCAGCGCGCGCCGTCCGCGGAGCAGTACGCCCACGTGGTGCCCCAGAGCTCGAACAGCGAGCGCACGATCCACCGCGAGAGGCGCGCGCCGAGCGCCAGGATCACGGCGAACAGCGCCGCGCCCCCGAAGGAGCTGTCCGCGGACTCGGCCAGGCCTGTCAGGAGCAGCGCGTAGAGCGCCGTGTACGCGAGCAGCAGGCCGCTCGTGATCGCGCTCAGGAACAGCTCGATCTTCGGCGACGCCCCGTGCTGCTCGGACCGGCGCCACACGGCGCGGTGAGGGGGCTCGCCGCAGCGCGCGCAGGGATCCGCGGCGCCGCATCGCCGCCGCCTTCCACAGCCGAGGCAGATGTCGTTCGGGGGCAACCGGCTTGGCATCGGTGGTCCAGAATAGTGCCGCATCCGCGTCTCGTCGCCATCACTTGGCCCCTCCCCGCGGCCCGCCGCGCCGTCGCCCCGCCCACGGTTTCTCACACGCGCGCAGGCCCGGACCGTGCCCCATCGGCTTCGGGCTTGTCGTCGCGCGCCGGACGGCGCATCGAGTCGCGCATGCCTCGTCGCCGGCTCCGCATGGTCGCTGTCCGCACCCTCGCCTTCCTCGCCCTGCATCAAGGGATCGCCCTCGCCCAGCCGGCCCCTCCCCGGGGGCAGCCGGGGCAGCAGCCTCAGGGGCGGACCGGGCAGCAGCCCCCCGCGGCGGCCCCGGCAGCAGCCCCGGCGCCGGCCGCGGCCCCCGCCGCGACGCCGGCGATGCAACGCATCGAGGTGAACGACCCGGCGCTCGCGCCCGTCCCGCCGCCGGCGCGCACGCTCACGAACTGGAACGAGGCGCGCGCGATCATCGACCAGCGCTCGGTCGACCTCGTCATCGCCGTGCAGGAGGTCGCCCGCGCCGAGGGCATCGCGCGGCGGGCGCTCGCCGCGGCGCTGCCGAGCCTCGACGCGAGTGGCAGACTGAACCACCGCCTGGCGGGCGACCAGACGACCCCGGGCGTCTTGCGATCCGATGTCTATCCGACCAGCGCCTCGGCGTCGCTGACGCTCAGCCAGCCGATCCTCGCCCCGCGCGCGTGGTACGGCATCGGCACCGCCAACCTGTCGGTCGAGGTCGCCAAGCTGAGCCTGGAGGATCGCCGCCGCGTCACGATCGGCGCGGTCGCGGACGCCGTCGTCTCGATCGTCACGGCCGAGCGGGTCAGCGAGGTCAACCGAGTCGGGCTGCGCAGCGCGCTCGAGCGGCTGGAGCTCACGCGGCGCCGCGAGCGCCTCGGCACCGGCACGAAGCTCGACGTCGTGCGCGCGGAGCAGGACGTCGCGCTCGCCCGCGCGACGCTCGTCACCGGCGACGAGTCGCTGCGCAAGTCGCGCGAGGCGCTCGGGACCGTGCTGGGCGAGCGCGGCGAGGTCGGCGTCCCGCAGACCTTCTCGCTCAACGGGATCGCGGCGGAGATGCAGTCGCAGTGCTCCCAGGGGCGCTCGGATCAGCGCGCCGACGTCCGCGCGGCCCGGGCCGAGCTGGAGATCGCCGAGCGCAACCTCACCGACGCGAAGCTCGCGTTCGTCCCGTACGCCGAGCTGTCGAGCACGCTGGAGGCGCAGACCGCGTTCGGGAACGATCAGGGCACCAGCTCGCGGTCGTGGGACTGGTCCATCAGCGCCGTGCTCACCGTCCCCATCTGGGACGGCGGCGCGCGCTACGGCGATCTCCGGGTGAACCGGGCGCTGGTCGAGCAGCAGCGGGCGCGCATCGGCGTGGCGGAGCGCGCGGCCGAGCTCGACACGTCGCAGGCGGTGCGGGGCGTCGCGGTC
Source organism: Sorangium sp. So ce321 (assembly GCF_051530195.1). Taxonomy (NCBI): domain Bacteria; kingdom Pseudomonadati; phylum Myxococcota; order Polyangiales; family Polyangiaceae; genus Sorangium; species Sorangium sp. So ce321. Next base: position 6,227,245 of record NZ_CP150329.1, read on the forward strand.
GCCGAGCAGTCGCGCGCCGTCGCCGAGCAGGCGCGAGACCTCGCGCGCGAGACAGCGCGCCTCACGCAGGTCGCGTTCGAGGCCGGCACCGTGACGAGCTTCGATCTTGTCGAGTCCGGCCGCAGGCAGCGCGAGGCCGAGATCGATCTCGCGGTGCGGGAGTTCGAGGTGGTCAGGGCGAAGATCACGGCGCTGCTCGCGTCCGCCTCGTGCAAGTGACCCGTGCGCTGACGGGCGCGGCAAGTCGCGTGGCGTCGCGCGGCAACCCGCGCGACGCTCGAGCGATGGACGGGCGAGCGATGAGCGCCGCGCGCCGCCCGCGTGGGGGTTGTGCCGAGCGACCGCGCGAGTAGGCTACGCGCCCATGGATCGGCTCGAGAGCTACGTCGCAGGGCAATGGAGCGCCGGTCAGGGCGCCCCGCACGCGCTGGTCAACCCCGCGACGGAGGAGCCGCTCGCCGAGACGAGCACGGACGGGCTCGACCTCGCGGCCGCCGTGGCGTTCGCGCGCGCGGAGGGCGGGCCCTCCCTGCGCGCGCTCACGTTCGCGGAGCGCGGCGAGCTGCTCCGCGCGATGTCGCGCGCCGCGCACGCGCACCGCGACGCGCTCATCGAGGTCGCCATCCAGAACGGCGGCAACACCCGCGGCGACGCCAAGTTCGACATCGACGGCGCGATCGGCACGCTCGCCTACTACGCCGACCTCGGCGCCCAGCTCGGCGACGCGCGGCTGCTCGCCGACGGCGACGGCGTCCAGCTCGGGCGCTCGCCTCGCTTCTTCGGCCAGCACATCCTGGTGCCGCGCCCCGGCGTCGCGGTGCACATCAACGCCTTCAACTTCCCCGCGTGGGGGCTCGCCGAGAAGGCCGCGTGCGCCCTCCTCGCGGGCATGCCCGCCATCACGAAGCCCGCGACGAGCACGGCGCTCGTCGCGTTCCGGCTGATGAAGCTCTTCACGGAGCACGCCCCGCTGCCGCGCGGCGCGCTCTCGTTCGTCGCCGGCCCGCCGGGCGATCTCCTCGACCACCTCGGCGGCGAGGACGTCCTCGCCTTCACCGGATCGAGCGCCACCGGCGCGGCGCTCCGGCTGCTGCCGGCGCTCGCGCGCGAGAGCGTCCGCGTGAACGTCGAGGCCGACAGCCTGAACGGCGCGGTCCTCGGCCCCGACGTCGCCCCGGGCTCCGAGACATACGCGATGTTCCTCCGCGACGTCGTCCGCGACATGACCCAGAAGGCCGGCCAGAAGTGCACGGCGATCCGGCGCATCTTCGTGCCCGCGTCGGTCGTCGAGACGGTGCGCGACGACCTCGTCGAGCGCCTCCGCGAGGCGCGCGTCGGCGACCCGGCGCAGGACGGCGTCACCGTGGGTCCGCTCACCACAGCCGACCAGCTCCGCGGCGTGCGCGCGGGCATCGAGCGCCTCGCGGCGGACGCGGCGGTAGCGCTCGGCGGCACCGGGAAGTTCGAGAAGGTCGGGGTGCCTGACGGAAAGGGGTACTTCGTGCCGCCGACGCTGCTCGTCGCGAGCGGCCCCGACGGCGCGGCCGCCGCGCACGAGCACGAGGTCTTCGGCCCGGTCGCGACGCTCTTCCCTTACGACGGCGGGGCGGCGCACGCGGTCGCGCTGCTGCGCCGCGGGCGCGGGAGCCTCGTCTGCGCGGTCTACAGCGACGACCGCGGCTTCGCGGCGGAGGTGCTGCTCGGCGTCGCGCCGTACCACGGCCGCGTCGTGCTCGGCAGCGAGCGGATCGCCGATCAGGCGCCCGGCCCCGGCACCGTGCTCCCGCAGACGATCCACGGCGGCCCGGGCCGCGCCGGCGGCGGCGAGGAGCTCGGCGGCCTGCGCGGGCTCCATTTCTACTCGCAGCGCACCGCGGTGCAGGGGTCGCGGCCGATCCTGGAGGCGATCCTCGGGACGAAGACGGAGCCACGGCCCGCGCCGGCGAGGCCGTAGATCGCCAAGGCCGGGGGTAGCTCTCCCAGAGGACTCTATCTATGGTGAAGTCTCGCTCATGAGCGCGGGCCCTCAACTCATCGGCCGAACGATCGCGGGGCGCTTCCAGATCACGGGCTTCATCGGCGAGGGCGCGATGGCGGCGGTCTACCGCGGCGTGCAGGACGCGGAGCCGCGCGACGTCGCGATCAAGATCATGCACCCGCAGCTCCTCGGCGACGCGACGTTCGTGACGCGCTTCGAGCGGGAGGCGAAGGCCGCGTCTCGCCTCCGCCACCCGAACACGGTGCAGATCGTCGACTCCGGCGTGGAAGGGCACCTGCCGTACATCGTGATGGAGCTCGTCTCCGGGCAGGACCTGTTCGAGCTCCTGCTCGCCGAGCGCCGGCTCTCCGAGGCCCGCGCCGCGCGGATCATGATCGGCATCGCCGACGCGCTCTCCGCCGCGCACGAGCGGGGCATCGTGCACCGCGACCTCAAGCCCGAGAACGTCATGATCCTGCGGGATCCCGCGGATCCGTCGGTCGAGCGCGTGAAGGTGCTCGACTTCGGCATCGCGAAGATGGTCGAGGGCGGCACCCGGGCCGGCGACGACGGGCCGAACAGCGCGCCGATCAGCGTCTGGGGCTCGGTCACCACGGTGGGCGTCGTCGTCGGCACGCCGGCGTACATGTCCCCGGAGCAGTGCCGGGGCGACGCCATCGACGCGCGCAGCGACGTGTACGCGTGCGGGGTCCTGCTCTTCCTGCTGGTCACGGGCCGGCTCCCCTTCCCGCCCACGTCCCTCGTGTGGGAGGTCGCGATGGATCACGTCCGGAAGCAGCCGCCCGCGCCGAGCCTGTTCCTGCCGCAGATCCACCCGGCCCTCGAGGCGACGATCCTCACCGCGCTCGCGAAGTGGCCGACCCAGCGCCAGCAGAGCGCGCGCGAGCTGCGCGACGAGCTCGAGCGGCTGCTGCCCCAGCTGTCTGAGGCGCTGCACCCGGCCACGTCGACGAGCGTGCCCGAGGACGCGCCGACCATCGAGTCGGCGATGCCGGTGTCGATCCGGAGCACGATGACGGCCGCGCCGCCGCTGCGCGAGGTCGACATGCCGCCGCCGGCGCAGCGCGGCGAGGTGCTGGCGAAGGCGATGTTCCGCGAGGGCGTGCTCACGGAGGGGCCGCCGTCGAGCGCGATCTCGTCGCGCGCCGCGACGCTGCCCGGCGGCGCGCTCGCCGGGCCCACGTCCGAGGACTTCTCGCGCACGCTCCCGCAGGCGCGGATCAGCATGCCGTCCAGCGACCCGCCGTCGAGCGACATCGTGATCCACGATCGCAAGGACTTCGCGCCGCTCTTCTCCCCCACGGGCGCGCGCGCGCCGTCCCCCCGACCGGCGGCGACGCACGCCGCCGCGCCGCAAGGCGCCGCCGCGCTGCCGCGGCCGCCGGGGCTGCCCACGGTCGTCGGCGAGATCACCGGTGCGTCGTTCCGGGTCCGGCGGGACCGCCGGCCCCCCGCGCGCACCACGGACATGTGGATCGTCCGGCTCGTCGTGCCGCTGGCGCTCCTGATCGGGCTGGCGCTCGGCGTGCTCGCGTTCTTCCTGAGCCGCTGATCCGCGCGGTCTCGGCCTCCGCGCTGCGCCCGTGGGCGCGCGAGATCACCAGCGAGGCCGAAGGACCGGCCAGCCGGAACGCCGGTCGTCGCGATCCCGAAGATCGGTGAGGTCCCGCGGGGCGCTCAGGCGCCGGCGGGCGCCGCGGGCGTCGCGAGCGCGGCCCGGAGCGCCTGCGCGCGCTGCTCGACCGCCGCCGAGGCGGGCGGCGGCACCGGCACCTCCGCCTCGGCCGACAGCGCCATCGCGAAGGCGTCGATCGCGGCCTCGACCACGCCCTCGATCGAGCGCGCCGCGAGCTCGTCGGGGGCGTCGTGCACCGCCACCATGCCCATCAGCACCGCGCGCACGTGGGTCGCCGCCCGCGGCGACGGCTCGGCGCCTTCGGCCCCGCGCGCGGCGCTCGCTTCCTCGGCGCCTTCGGCCCCGCGCGCGCCGCGAGCGCCCGTCTCGCCGCCGGCGCGGGCCGCCCTCGCGATCTCGACCGAGAGCGGCCAGCTCAGCCGCGTCACGAGCCGCTCCTGCACGTAGGCGCGGACGCCGGCGTCGGTGCGCTTGCGCTCCTCGGGCAGCGCCGCGATCGGGCGCAGGTCGGCCGCGAGCTCCCGGCGCGCGGGCTCGAGCGCCTTGTCGATCGCCGCGGCGATCGTCCGCCGCTCGCGCCGCAGGTACGCCGCGCTCGCGCGGAGACGATCGGCCTCGGCGCGCGCCCGGCGCCCTGCCTCGCGGTCCTCCGCGGCGCGCGCGGAGGCCGTCTGGGCGAGCTCGGCCGCGATGCGGCCCGCCTTGCGCCGGAGCGCGCGCTCGCGGAGCGCGTCGCTCGCGTCGACGATCTGCTCGGCGAAGAGCGCCTCGACCTCGACCCACCCCGAGGCCGCGAGCGCCGCCTCGTCGCCGAGCCGCCCCCGGAGCGAGAGCCGCGCGGAGAAGGCGATCGGCGGCGTCAACGACGTGATGGCGCTCGCCGCGAGGCTGTCGCGCACGTGCGCGAGCACCGTCTCCAGGGCGTCGGGCTTGAGCCGATCGGCCTTGTTCGCGAGGATCTGCACCGGCACGCCGAGGGCGCTGATCTCGGAGAGCACCCGGCGCTCCGACTCCTTCATCGCCTGGGGCGCGTCGAGCAGCCAGATGGCGACGTGGGCCTCGTCGAACGCCCGCCGCGCCTCCGCGATGTGGTCGGGGTCCGGCGCGTTGAAGCCAGGCGTGTCGAGGATCTCGACGCGCTTGAGCCGCTCGATGGGCGCGTAGATGAAGACCCGCGAGACCTTGCTGCCGTCGGCCGCGAGCGCGCGCAGCGTCTCCTTCAGCGCCGCGTGCGGCACGACGCGGTCCTGGCCGCCGCGCACGACGATGCGCGCGAACGGGTCGGGCGCCCAGGCGACCCAGTGGAGCGTCGCGGTCGTCGGCAGGACGCCGGTCGGCGCCACGTCCTCGCCGAGCAGCGCGTTCAGGAACGTGCTCTTGCCCGCGTTGAACTCGCCGACGACGGCGGCCCGGAGCGGGCGCTCCCGCTCCACGGCGAGGGCCTCGGTCGCGGCGAGCAGGTCGAGCCGATCGAGGAGCTTGGCCGTGCGCGCGAGCTCGCGCAGCACGTCGCTCCAGGCGGCGGGGCGCGGCGCGGCGCCGCCCTCCGCGGCGGGGAGCCACCCGCGCGCGATCGAGCGGCGGATGTCCTCGGCCCACGCCGCGCCCTCGCCCGTCACGGCGTCGAGCGCGTCGAGCGCCTTGCTCCCCTGCCCCTCGGCCGCCAGCGCCGCGGCGTCGCGCAGCCGGAGGAGGTCGGGCGAGAGCAGCGGCGCCGCCGGGCCGCGCTCCTTCGCGCGCGCGGCGAGCGTGTCGAGCGCGCCGAGGTCGCGCGTCTCGACGGCCATGCTGAGCAGCGCCGTCGCGGCCGCGGGGTCGCCGGCGGAGAGCCCGCGCGCGAGCGCCTGCCGCGCGTCGTCGCGCCGCCCCTCGGCGAACGCGAACGCGGCGGCCCAGGTCGGCTCATCGAGCGCGCCCGCGGCGCGGACGACGCGGCGCACGCGGTCGACGACGAGCACGTCGCGGGAGGCGGCGACGAGCGAGGCGCAGAGCTCCGCCGCCCCGGGGACGTCGAGCACGAGGGCCCGGAGCCCGAGGTCGAGCGCGCGCGTCACCACGGCGGGCGGCAGCGCCGCCGCGGAGGCGCCCGCCGCGGCGCTCGCCTCGGCCAGCGCGAGCCGGGCGAGGACGAGCGCGGCGCGCCCCTCGATGGCGGCGGGCTCGCCCAGGGTCTCCGCGGCGGCGCGCGCGCCGTCGAGATCGCCGCGCGCGAGCGCGCACGCGGCGCGCCGGAGGGCGGCGTCGCGATCGGGCGCGGTCGAGAGCGGCGCCGGGATGCGGTCGAGCCAGCGCTGCGCGCGGGCCGGGTCGCCGGCGGCGAGGTCGAGGTCGCACAGGTCGAGCAGCGCCAGGCGCGCGGCGTCGCGCTCCTCCGGCGCCGACGCGGCCCGCTCGAGCGCGTTGCGCGCGCCGTCCCAGCCGATGCGCTGCCCCGCGCGCCCGAGGCGGAGCCACACGTCGGCGCGCCACGGCACGCGCTTCGTGAGGTCCGCGAGCGCGGTGACCACCTCCTCGTCGAGCCAGGCATCCTCCGCGGCGTCGGCCCAGAGCGCGAGCCCGACGGCCGAGTCGGGCAGGACCGAGAGGATGGAGCGCGCGTGCTCGCGGGCCTCGAGCGGCATGCCCTTCGCCAGCGCGACCTCGGCGGCGCTGCGCTCGTTCTCGAGGCCGAGCGCGAGGATCTCGACCCTCCCGAAGAACCGGTTCAGCGCCTCGACGAGCCTCGCCATGGGCCGGATGAAAGCCCCGGCGGAGGGCGGTCGTCCAAGAAAATCGGCCAGGTCGCCGCCCGGACGGGGACCTGGAGGCCGGGGCTCGGTTTGTTAGAGTGGCCCGGTGCCGGCGGACATCCTCACTGGGCGCGTCGACGCGCTGGTCGTGACCGCGCTGCAGGACGAGCTCGAGGCGGTGCTCGCGCTCGGCGAGGGCGGCCGGGACGGCTGGCGGGAAGCGCGGGATCCGGCCGGGTTTCCGTACTACGTCCGCGAGCTACCGAACGACCGCGGCCAGCCGCTCCGCGTCGCCGCGGCGTGGTCGGGGCGGATGGGCGAGAGCGCGGCCGCGGCGCGGGCGCAGGGGCTCATCGAGGAGCTCGACCCGGGGTGCCTCGCGATGTGCGGCATCTGCGCCGGCAGGCGCGGCGAGGTGTCGCTCGGCGACGTGATCGTCGCGGATCGGGTCTACAGCTACGACGAGGGCAAGCGCGTCGCGCCCGGCGGCGACAGCGACGGCGAGTTCTTCCACGACATCGAGACATACAACCTCGAGCGCACGTGGAACATGGACGCCGCGCTCTTCGCGCGCGAGTTCGAGCGGCAGGCGCCGCTCGCGCGCGAGCGGCCCCCGTCGAGGGCGTCGCAGGCGTGGTGGCTCCGGCACGCCCTCTACGCGAGCCAGGTCGAGGGCGGACCGCCGCCGGTCGCGCTGCCGGAGCGCGCCGCGCGGTGCCCGGGCTGGGCCGAGCGCATCGGCGAGCTGGAGGCGCAGGGGGTGCTCCGCATCGGCGACGGCGGCCTCGAGCTCACGGAAGCGGGCGTGGCGCAGGTCCGCCGTGACCGCGTCGTCCACCCGGACGGCCCGCCGCCGGCCCGGCCGTTCCGCGTGCACATCGGCCCGATCGCCACGGGCAAGGCGGTGCAGGAGGACGCCGGGCTGTTCGAGCGGCTGAAGCCGATCGGGCGGAGGGTGCTCGGCGTCGAGATGGAGGCCGCGGCGATCGGCTACGTCGCGGAGCGCCTCGGGCGGCGGTCGATCATCGCGAAGGCGGCCTCGGACCACGGCGACCACGAGAAGGACGACAGCTTCCGCGCGTTCGCGTGCCGCGCGTCGGCGGAGTTCCTGTTCGCGTTCCTGCGGCGCTACCTCTCGCCCGATCTCGCGGGTCGCGCCGGGCGAGGCCGGCCGCTGCGCCGCTTCCCGGCGCGCGCGCGGGGCGGCCGCGCGGAGCCGCACGGCGACGACATCCTCCTGCCGGGCGAGGGGCGCAGCGACGACTTCCTCTCGCGCGTCGAGCGCGTGTGCAGGCTGCGCGAGCCCGAGGGCGTGGAGATCGAGTGGTTCGACGCGCCCCTGCCCTTCGGCTGCTACCTGCGCGTCTCGGTCAACGAGGGCGGCATCGTCCGGCTCGCGCCGCTCGCGGCGCTCGAGAGCGGCATCTCGACCGAGGCGGTCTCCGCCTTCCTGGAGAGCATCGACGCCTCGTACCGGCGCGACGATCCCGGCCTCGTGTCCACGCTCGTCTACGGCGGCGAGCCCGCGCCGGAGGAGCTCGTGCGGTACGCGAGCGCCCGGCGGGTGCGCCTCGTGCGGTTCCTCGAGTACCAGGGGCTCATCGACTTCCGCGGCTACCTCGGGTGGCAGAGCGCGAACCTCGAGCGGGACCCCACCTATCCGCCGGCGCTCTACGTCGACCAGCGCGCCGCGCTCACGGCGGGCCAGGCGGAGTCGCTGCGCGAGCGCGCGCTCGACGCGCTCACCGAGCTGCTCGACTCGGAGCACAGCCGGTTCGTGCTGGTGCTCGGCGACTTCGGCACGGGCAAGACGTTCCTCCTGCACGAGCTCGCGCGGCGGATGGGCAAGGCGGGCGGCCCGCTGACGCCGGTGCTCATCGAGATGCGCGCGCTGGAGAAGGCGCGCGACCTGAACGCGCTCATCGCGCAGCACCTCGCGCTCGCGGGGCTCGGCAAGATCGACCTGCCCGCGTTCCGTCACATGCTCGCCGAGGGGCGGATCGCGCTCCTGTTCGACGGCTTCGACGAGCTCGCCTTCCGCGTCACGTACGACCGCGCGGTCGAGCACTTCGACACGCTGATCCAGGCGGCGCAGGGCAAGGCGGCGAAGGTGGTGGTCACGAGCCGGAGCCAGCACTTCATCTCGGAGCAGCAGGTGCGGTCGGCGCTCGCGGAGAGGGCCGCCTTGTTGCCCGGCTACCGGCTCGCGCGCCTCTTGCCGTTCTCGGAAGCGCAGATCCGCAGGTTCCTCGTGAACCGGCTCGGCGGCGAGGAGGCCGCCGACGCGCGCATGCGGCTGCTCGCGGACGTGAGGGATCTGCTCGGCCTGTCGGCGAACCCGCGGATGCTGGGGTTCATCGCGGAGATCGAGGAGGCGCAGCTCCGGCAGGCGAAGGCGGGCGACGGGGAGATCACCTCGGCGGGGCTGTACCGGCTCCTGCTGGACCGGTGGCTCGTCTGGGAGTACGAGCGCGCGCACCCGAAGGGCGCGCAGCCGGGGCTGTCGGTCGCGCAGCGGTGGCGGGCGGTGACGGAGCTCGCGACGCGGCTGTGGCAGCGGACGGAGCAGAGCGTGAGCATCCGCGAGCTGCCGCCGGAGCTCATCGCGGCGCTGCAGGCGCTCGGGCGGCACGAGCTCGACGTGGCGGTGGCGACGCACCAGATCGGGTCGGGGACGCTGCTCGTGTGGGACGACCAGGAGAACTTCCGGTTCATCCACCAGTCGGTGCTCGAGTGGCTGGTGGCGCGGGAGGCGGCCGAGGAGGTGCAGCGCGCCGGGGAGGCGGCGGCGCTCGCGCAGCGCGAGGTGAGCGACCTGATGGCCGATTTCTTCGGGGCGCTCGCGGGGCGCGACGCGGCGGCGGCGTGGGCGCGGGCGGCGCTCGGCGGGGCGTGGGGCACGGTGGCGGCGGCGAACGCGCTGCGGATCGACGGGCGGATGGGGCTCGGGGTGAGCGAGCGGATGAACCTCGCGGGGGCGGATCTGCGGGGGCAGGACCTCTCGGGGAAGGACCTCAGCGGGTGCGACCTGCGGGGGGCGGACCTGCGGGAGGCGAAGCTCGTGGGGGCCAACCTGAGCGGGGCGCGGATGGAGGGGGCGCTGCTCGACGGGGCGGACCTCTCGGGGGCGGTGCTCTGCGGGGCGGATCTGACGGGGGTGACGGCGGTGCGAGCGCGGATGGTGGGCGCGGATCTGACCGGAGCGAGGCTCGAATCGGTGAGGCTGCGCGGGGCGAAGCTCGTGGGCGCGCGGGGCGCGCGGTTCGACGGGTGCGACACGTTCGGCGCGGCGATGCCGGAGGCGGCGAGGTTCGAGCCGACCTGGGTGCAAGAGAGCCGGTGCAACGCCGTGGTGATCAGCCCCGACGGGGCGCTGCTCGCCTCGGCGCACGCCGGCTGGATCGTGCTGTGGGACATGGCGACCGGCACCGCGCTGCGCAGGCTGAACGGCCATTCCGACTGGGTCACGAGCGTCGCCTTCGGCCCTGAAGGCGACACCCTCGCATCTGGCTCGGACGACTGCACCGTTCGGCTCTGGGACGTATCGACCGGCAACGTGCTCTGCGTGCTCGAAGGGCACTCGCGCCACGTCACGAGCGTGGCATTCAGCCCTGACGGCGCGACCCTCGCGTCCGGCGGTCATGACGGCGCCGTGCGGCTCTGGGACGTGACCAGCTTCAGTCAGCGCTGCGTGCTCGAAGGTCATCTGGACGGCGTCATGGCCGTGACCTTCAGTCCTGACGGCGAGCTGCTGGCCTCCGGGGCCTGCGACGCCACCGTCCGGCTCTGGAAGGTCTCAACAGGCGACATTCTCCACGTTTTGAGCGGCCACCGGGGTGGCGTTCTCAGCGTCGTCTTCAGCCCTGGCGGCGAGACGCTCGCCTCCGGCTCACTGGACTACGACATTGGCCTCTGGCAGGTGTCAACAGGCGAGGCGCTGCACATGCTGATGGGCCACTCGCGACACGTGAGAAGCGTCGCGTTCAGCCCAGACGGCGAGACGCTCGCCGCTGGCTCGGGAGATGGGTCGGTGCGGCTGTGGCACCAGTCCGGGGTCGTGTCGCACCTGCTCGATGGCCATTCCTCCGGCGTGACGAGCGTTGCGTTCAGTCACGACGGCACGACGCTCGCCTCCGGCTCGAAAGACAGAACCGTGCGACTCTGGCAAGCGTCGACCGGCGCCCTCCTGCGTGTGCTGGAGGGAAAGCCGAGGGCGGCCATCGCAGTAGCCTTGAGCGGCGATGGCTCCACGCTCGCGCTCGCCTGCGAGGACTCCGGAGTTCATTTCTGGCGGATGTCGACGTGGACTGCACTCCCGCCGTTAAAGCAGGGCGGCATCTGTTCGGCGAAGCTGACGTTCAGCGTCGACGGCGCGATGCTGGCTTTCGCTGCCTATGACTACACGGTCCGGCTATGGAAGCTCGAGCCAGATCGCGCCGGGCGCGTGCTGGAGGGACACTCCGATCATATCACGGACGTGGGATTCAGCTCTGACGGGGGGACGCTCGCGTCAGCCTCGTTCGACAGGACAGTGCGGCTCTGGCGCACCGACACCGCGGCCCCGTTTCGCGTGCTGGAAGGCCACGACGATGTCGTGAGATGCGTGGCGTTCAGCCCTGATGGCGGGACGCTGGCCTCAGGATCGATCGATCGAACAGTTCGACTCTGGAGTGTGGGCGACGGAGGATCAGCACGCGTGCTGGAAGGCCACGACGATGTCGTGAGATGCGTGGCGTTCAGCCCTGATGGCGAGACGCTGGCTTCGGGATCCGATGACACAGTCGTGCGGCTCTGGCCGCTCGCTGCGGAGGGACGCGAGCCACGCCCGTTGCGCGGCCATGCCAGTCGGGTGAGGAGCGTTACATTCAGCCCTGACGGGACATTGATCGCGTCGGGGTCGGACGATTCCAGCGTTCACATCTGGCAAACAGCGACAGGTAACCTCACCCGCGTGCTGCCAGGGCACTCCGATGCGGTCGTCAGCGTGGCCTTCACCCCTGACGGCGCTGCTGTCGTCTCCAGCTCCAGCGACGGCACCGTTCGTTTCTGGGACACGCGCACAGGCGCGTGCCTCGCCGTGCTCCTCAAGCTCCCCGAGGGCTGGGTCGCCATCCGCCCCGACGGCCGCTACAAGGTCGGCGGCAACATCGCGGGCGGCTTCTGGCAAGCTTCAAACCTCTGCCGATTCGAGCCGGGCGAGCTCGACGCGCTCGTTCCCGGCCTGCGCATCCCGGACGACGAGCCGCTGCTCCCCGAGTGGCCTACGCTTCGAAGAGATTGAGCGCCGGGCCGTCGAGAGGTCTGCCGCTCCCGGCCAGTCCCGATCGATCCGCGTACGCCGTCCGGCTGCTCGTCGACCAGGGGCGTCGCGTGTTGGCCGGCCGCAGCCGCGCTGGTGTTCGCGCGCCGCGCCCGGGCTGGGGTAAGCTCCGTGGCACCTGGAGCATCCCGATGAGCCTTGCCCGGAAGCTGGATCACCCCGCCACGAGGGCGGACCTCGAAGCGCTGCCCGACACGATGCGCGGCGAGATCATCGACGGCGAGCTCTACGCCTTCCCCCGCCCGCGCGCCCCCCACGGAAGCCTTGAGACCAGCATCGCCTCCGACCTTCACGGCCCATTTCAGAAGCGGCGCAACGGTCCAGGTGGCTGGTGGATCCTCGCCGAGCCGGGCGTCGAGCTCCCTCGCGCCCCGGAGATCTCGCCGGACGTCGCGGGGTGGCGGCGCGAGCGGCTGCCTCGCCTGCCCGTGAAGGAGCCCATCCGCGTCGTGCCGGACTGGGTCTGCGAGGTCCTGTCTCCCCGGACGCGCGCTTATGACCTCATCGTCAAGCGGCGCTTCTACGCCGAGATCGGGGTGAGCCACCTCTGGTACGTGGACCCCGAGGCGAGATCGCTCGCGGTCAGCCGTCTCGTCGACGGCAGGTGGCTCGAGCTCGGCGTTCACGGCCCGACGGAACGGGTGCGCGCCGAGCCCTTCGAGGAGTTGGAGATCGAGCTCTCCATCTGGTGGGAAGACCTCGATCTCGAAGGCGATTGACCACATCGTTCCCTTCGATTTCGGCCTGGATATCGAGGACGGCGGAACCGCTACATCGTCTCGTCGAGCGCCTCGATCACGATCCCGCCGAACCGCGCCTCGTCCGCGCGGCACATCACGCCGCGGATGACGCAGGCGTGGCTGTCCCGGAGCTCGCCGGTATCGGCGTAGCGTGCTCCGAAGCCGCCGCCGATGGACGTGTTGAAGAACTCGAGAGGCCGCCCGCCCTCGTCCGTGGCCTCGTGCTGGCAGATCCCGCACACCGCGCGCGGGTAGCGCGGCCACGGCTCCACGGGATCGCCGCAGGTCGGGCAACGGTGCGCTCCGTCCGGCATCCCGCTCCCGTCGGCGGTCACGAGGCGCGCGCCGCGCTGGCCCACGGCGAACCGGAACGGGCCGCTCATCCCCTCGATGCTGGCGCGGTCCTCGCTCGCGACAGCGAGCACGCCGGCGCCGATGAGGGTGAGCCGCTCGAGCGCCGCCGCGAATCCGGGCCGGTCGCCGGCCTCTTCCCCGCGATCGTCATGCCAGGCCGCTACCTCGACGCCCTCCCGCCTGGCCCACGCCTCGATGGCCGCGCGCTGCTGCGCGGCCGAGGCGCACGCGGCGTCCGTTGAGACGCGAACGTAGGCCACCGCCCGCTCGGGGCTGCCGCGCTTGAACAGACGAGCTGTCATCCGGGAGAAATGATCGCAGGCAGCGCGGGTTGTCCAGCGCCGCGAGTCGCGCGTGGAGCGCCGCCGAGCGCCGCGTCGAGGGGTTCACGCGGCGGGGCGGGCCAGTCGACGCGCCCAGGCGCGCTCCCGGGTCCCTTCTCCGATTCCTACCTCGACACGCTCCCGGAGGGGACGCGCGCCGCGATCCGCGCGCGCATCGGACGGTAGCGCGGCAGCTCCTGCTGGCCCCGGGTACGCACTCCTCCGCGCGCACCCGGGGCAGGATCGTGTCGGTGAGCCCGGGCGGAGGCCGACTCCGCCCGGTCCGATTAGACTCCGAACCGATGCTCCTCCCGCCGAAAGCGACCAGCGTCGCCGCGTCCGCGGGCGTCGCGCGACCGTGGCCCTCCGTGCTGGCGACGTGGGGCCCCGGGGAGCGGAGCACGCTGCACGCCCACCACTGCTGGCACCTCGTGCTGGCGCTCGACGGGGAGCTCCAGGTCCGGACAGCCGACGAGAGCCCGCTTCCGCCGGGCGGCGCGATCCTCACGGCCCCGGACGTCGCGCACGCGATCGAGGCGTCCGGAAGGCGTGTGCTCATCGTGTTCGTCGAGCCGGAGAGCGACGTCGGCGACGGGCTCGCCCAGGCGCTCGGGGCGTCCGAAATCGAGGTGATGGACAGCGAGACGGCGGACCGGCTGCGGTCGCGCGTCGCCGCCGCGCACGGCGAGGTCGAGCTCGCGGCGGCGCTGCCCGGCGTGCTCGAAGCGCTGGGGATCGCCGCCCCGCCGTCCTCTCCGAGGCCGAGACACCCGGGGGTCCAGCGGGTGTTGCGCCACCTGCGGGTAAACGCCGGGAGCGCGGACACCTCGCTCGAAGCGCTGGCGCGCGTCGCACGCCTCTCGCCGGGGCGGTTCATGCACGCCTTCACGGAGAGCACCGGCGTGCCGCTGCGGCCGTACCTCCTGTGGCTCAAGCTGGAGCGTGCCGGGGCGGCGATCGCCGGCGGCGCGACGCTCGCCGCGGCCGCGAGCGCCGCCGGCTTCGCAGACGCGGCGCACATGACCCGGACCTTCCGCCGGATGTTCGGGGTGAGCCCCTCCGACCTGCGACGTCGTAGCCAGCTGGTTCAAGACGCGTGAAGGTCTGATTGCCATCGTGCGGGCATGGCACCTCTCCTCGTCCTCTCGATCTCGTTCGCGCTGCTCCTCGTCCTCGGACGCCTCGGCGTCAAACACCTCGCGAGCTGGGTGACGTGCTCGCGGTACGCCCTCGCTGCCATGTTCCTGCTGACCGCATCGGCGCACTGGGGGAGCCGGCGCGCAGAGCTCGTGGCCATGGTGCCACCGGCGCTGCCCCATCCCGAGTTCCTCGTGACAGCCACCGGGGTCCTGGAGATCGCGGGCGCGGCGGCGCTCCTGGTTCCGAGGCTCGCGCCCTGGGCCGCCATGGGGCTGACGCTCCTGCTCGTGGCGATGTTCCCGGCGAACGTCCACGCCGCTCGCGCGGGGCTCACGCTCGGAGGCAGCCCGGTGACGCCGCTCGTGCCGCGGACGCTGATGCAGATCGTCTTCATCGCCGCGACGGTCGCCGTGGCGATCGGCGCGCGCCGCCGGAACCGGGATCAGTAGCGCGGCGCTCACTCTGGGCGCGCGATCACCGGTACGGCCCGCCCCGCCGCTCCCCCCGCAGCTCGTGCGCGAGCGCCAGCATCGACCGCAGCACCTCCCGCACCGCCGCCGGATCCGCGAGCGGCGTCATGATCGTCACGGCGATCTCCCCCGGCTTCACCGAGACCGCCTCCTCCGCGACCTCCCCGAGCCGCGACACCTGCGCCAGGATCGCCGCCGCGATCGCCTCTCCCGCCGCCTTCATCGGTCCACCAGCGCCCCCGATCGGCGGATCGAGGTGCAGCGCGAGCCGCGCGCCGGCCGGCGTGGCCCGCTCGAACCGCGTCGTCAGCTCGAACTGCGCCCCCTCGAAGGTCCCCGTGAGCCGCATCGGCCCGACCTGCAGCGCCCCGTCGCTGTCCTCCGCGAAGCGGCGCCACGCGGGCAGCCACGCCACCATCGCCGCCGGGGGCGGCAGCGACGCGCCGGCCTCCGCGACGGCCCGCGCGAGCGCCGTGACCTGACCCAGGAACACGTCGAGCACCGACTCGTCGAACGCCCCGACGGCGCTCCGCACCTGCGCCCGCGCGTCGTCGAGGTCCACCTCGGGGAACGCCACCAGCGCCGCCCGCAAGGCAAGCGTGAGCGCCCCCAGCACCTGCGCGTCCTCCCGCCCCGATGCACGCAGGTGCCTGTCGAACGGGGCATCGCCGGTGACGATGCCGATGCGATCGAGCGCGCGCCTCGGCCGCACGTGAAGATCTAGCCCCCAGGGCTCTGCGAAATGCACCGTCGCGCACAGGCCCGGCGCCGAGCGCTGCGTCGAGCCCTCCTCGGCAGGAGCCACCTCCACGACGCAGCCATCCTGGACGCCGCGGAGCCCCAGCCCGCCCGCCCCCTCGCGCACCGAGAGACCAGCCCTCTGCCCAGCGCGCGCCCAGACCCCCCGCCATCGGGCCACGCCCACACGGGGACGCTTCCCCTCGCCCCCGCTCCGCGGCGCGAACGGCCCGATGACCACGGGCACGCGGTGCACCACCCGGCCGTCCGAGTGCTCCAGCACCGCCTCGAGCGCGTACTCCAGGGAGACCTGCGCGGTGCTGAAGGCAGGCGCGAGATCGCCCGGCACCTCGATGCGGAACGGCACCTCCCGCCCCTCGTGGGTTCCCGCGAGATCCCGGAAGAACGACAGCCGGTGGACCTCGCTCGACGCGCTCTGACCCGCCACATGGACCCGCTCGACGCCGACCAGCGCCACCTCGAGGGCGCTGGCGCGGCGCCCGTGGAGCCCGCCGAAGGCGATGGCCCCGGTCAGCGTGTCGCCGGGGGCGAAGGTGCGATCCGGCAGCGACACCTCGACGAACACGCCGCTCTCCCGCGCGCTCGCGCCGGTGAACGGCTCGCTCCTCGGCCGCGGCCCGATCGCCGGCCGCACGACGATGTCCCCGCTCTCCTCGGCGTCGAGCCACCACGGGATCGACACGAGCGCGCGGACCCCGCACCGGAGCTCGGCGACGAGCCCCATGTGCGTCGGCGGGATGTCGTCGGGCAGCGCGAACGAGGCCCGGTAGCGGTGCACGCCCTCCCCGAGCCGTCCCCGCCCGGCCACCTCCTCGCTGACGAGGAGCCGCTCGCGAACCGCGAGGATCTCCCCGCGGCCCATCGACCAGAGCGTCTGCGTGGACTGCAAGATCACGCGCACGAAGTCGATCGGCGTCTCCGAGGCGCTGTCGAGCGAGAGCTCGACGTCGAACGTCTCGCCCGGGTGCGCGACCTCGGGCAGGCGCAGCGCAATGAAGGGGCGGCTCCTCACTGGCCCGGAGAGTAACCGACGGCCGCCGCGGGCGCGCTCCCACTGTCCGCGGCCGCCCCGCTGCCCGCAGCGCGCGCTCGCCCTCAGCGCGCGCTTCTACCTCGCTCGAAGCCGGCGCGGCCGGCTTAGCATCGGCCGTCCCTACCGCCGTAACCTCGACCGGCTGTGCCGTTGCCTGCACCTGTACTTCGCGGACACGCCGGAGCGGATCGAGCAGCGGAGCGACCTGTGCGGGGCGCGGCTCGTTCCGTCGCGCACGCGGTCGCTCGACGCGGACGTGGCGGCGCTCGGCCTGGAATGGGACGACCTCGGCGACGGCTACTGGCGGCTCAGGGGCGCGGCCTTCGCGCTCGTCGTCGCCGAGATCGACCCGGTGGCAGAGGCCGAGGACGACAATCTGCCACGCTTGTTCGGTCACGGCGAGGCCCGGACGCGCGAGGCCCGCCGGTGGCTGGCTCAGCAGCTTGGCGCCGAGGAGATGACCATGGAGATGCAGGATCTGGAAGGCTTCGACGAGGTCGTCCGGAAGCTCTTGGCGACCCTCCCCCCCGAGCAGGTGCTCGCGGCCTACACCCCCGAGCAGGTGCTCGCGGCCTACACCCCCGAGCAGCGGGTTGCGGGGCTGCCGCCGGAGCAAGTGCTGCTCACATTGCCGGACGAGGCGCTGCGCGCGCTGTCCGACGCCTACCTCGAGACGCTCTCGGCGGAGACGCGCGCCGCCATCCGCGCGCGCGTCGGGCGGCAGCGGCGGGAGCGCCCGCGGCGTCACGCGGCTCGGGAGGCCAGGCGGCGGCGCGAGGAGGTCGTCTGTTAGACTGGCGCCGTGGCGGCAGACCTCATCGACTTCGGCATCGAGCGCAGCCGCCACGAGCACTTCTTCGGTCGAGAGGACGTGCTCTCGGCCATCGATCACCACCTCGACGGCGCGGGGGCGTCGGGCCGATGGGTGCTCGTCACGGGCGGGCCCGGCATGGGCAAGAGCGCGATCCTCTCGCGATGGCTCGACGTGCAGGAGCAGCGCGGTCACAGGGCGCCGCACCACTTCCTCCGGCGCGACGTGCTGGACTGGGATCGCCCCGAGGCGGTCGTGCGCTCCCTGTCGGCGCAGATCGAGGCGCTCTACCCGGCGCAGAAGGACCCCGAGGCGCGGCCGGAGAGCCGGCTGATCGAGCTCCTGGCGAAGGTCTCGAAGCACGAGCTCGCCCCCCGCGGAGAGCGCCTGGTGCTCGTCGTGGACGGCCTCGACGAGGCGCGGAGCGATGGCGCCGGGCAGAACCCGCTGCCGGGCTTTTTGCCCTACGCGCTGCCGCCGCGCGTGCACGCGCTCTGCGCCTCGCGCCCGCAGTACCCGCACCTCGCGTGGCTGGAGAGCCGCGGGAACGTGCGGCGCATCGACCTCGACGCGCCCGAGTGGGCCGGCTCGAACGAGCAGGCTTGCCGCGCGTTCTGGGCCGACCAGGCGCCGCGGTTCACGCCGCGGCTCGACGCAAAGCTCGTCGAGGAGGCGGTCGCGCGGGCGGACGGGAACCTGCTCTATGCGGTGAAGCTGCGGGAATGGCTCGAGGAGCAGCCGGTCACGCAGCGGCGTGTGGAGCGCCTGCCGCGGGGGCTGAGCGGGTTTCTGGAGCAGATCTGGCAGCAGCTCCGGAGCCTGCCGCGCGAGCAGTTCGGGCTCGTCGCGAACGGGCTCGGGCTGATCTGCGCGGCGCGGGAGGCGCTGCCGCTCGAAGAGATCGAGGCCGCGTGGGGGTGGAACGACGTGGTGGCCGGGGAGGACTTCCTCCGCGCAGCGCGGGCGCTGCTCCTCGAGGAACCGGCATCGTGGCGCGGCGCGCGGGCATACCGGCCGTACCACGAGGCGTTTCGCGCGTTCATCGCGGAGAAGCTCGGGCCGAAGCGCATGGCCGAGCTGCACCGGCGGCTCCTGGAAACGACGGCGCGGTGGCCGGTGGCCGAGGAGGAGAGCGGATTCCGGAGGCGTTATGCTGCACGCCACGCGATCGCGCATGCGCTCGCGGCGGGCGAGCGGGAGGAGGTGCGGGGGTTCTGCCGGGATATCGGGCTGCTGGAGGCGCTCTCCGGCGAGGGTGGGCCGGCTGCGCTCGAGGACGCGCTGCACCTCGGCGCGAAGGAGCTCGGGGACGGCGAGATCGACCTGCTGCACCGGGCGGTGCGGGCCGAGTCGCACTGGCTCCGCGAGGCGCCGGAGGCGCTGCCGGAGCTGGTCTACAACCGGCTGCGCTCGGCCGGATGGGAGGCAGAGCGAATCGCGCGGACGCTGCAGTTCCCGCGCGGCTTGCCGAAGATCCGGCTGCGGCACCCGGTACGGATGTGGACTGGAGAGGAGCGCACGCTGCACGGCCACGCCGGTGAGGTCACTGCCTGCGCGATCAGCCCGGATGGCCAGCGCATTGTCTCCGCGTCCTGGGACAAGACGCTCAAGGTATGGGACGTTGCAACCGGGCAGCTCCTCTCTACCCTCGAAGGCCACTCCTACTCAATCAATGCCTGCGCGGTCAGCTCGGATGGCCAGCACATCGTCTCGGCCTCCTCCGACAAAACGCTCAAGGTATGGAACGTTGCGACCGGGCAGCTCCTCTCCACCCTCGAAGGCCACTCCCATCGGGTCAATGCCTGCGTGGTCAGCCCGGATGGCCAGCGCATCGTCTCGGCCTCCTCCGACAAGACGCTCAAGGTATGGAACGTTGCGACCGGGCAGCTCCTCTCCACCCTCGAAGGCCACTCCAATTCGGTCAATACCTGCGCGATCAGCCCGGATGGCCAGCGCATCGTCTCGGCCTCCAGGGACAAGACGCTCAAGGTGTGGGATGTTGCGACCGGGCAGCTCCTCTCCACCCTCAAAGGCCACTCCGACTCAATCGAGGCCTGCGCGATCAGCCCGGATGGCCAGCGCATCGTCTCGGCCTCCAGGGACAAGACGCTCAAGGTATGGGATGTTGTGACCGGGCAGCTTCTCTCCACCCTCAAAGGCCACTCCGACTCGGTCAATGCCTGCGCGATCACCCCGGATGGCCAGCGCATCGTCTCCGCCTCCTGGGACAGAACGCTCAAGGTATGGGGGGTTGCAACCGGGCAGCTCCTCTCCACCCTCAAAGACCACTCCGACTCGGTCAATGCCTGCGCGATCACCCCGGATGGCCAGCGCATCGTCTCCGCCTCCTGGGACAGAACGCTCAAGGTATGGGGGGTTGCAACCGGGCAGCTCCTCTCGACCCTCAAAGGCCACTCCAATTCGGTCAATGCCTGCGCAGTCAGCCCGGATGGCCAGCGCATCGTCTCGGCCTCCAGGGACAAGACGCTCAAGGTATGGGATGTTGCGACCGGACAGCTCCTCTCCACCCTCGAAGGCCACTCCGCGTCGGTCGAGGCCTGCGCGATCAGCCCGGATGGCCAGCGCATCGTCTCGGCCTCCAGGGACGAGACGCTCAAGGTATGGGATGTTGTGACCGGGCAGCTCCTCTCCACCCTCAAAGGCCACTCCAATTCGGTCAATACCTGCGCGATCAGCCCGGATGGCCAGCGCATCGTCTCGGCCTCCAGGGACAAGACGCTCAAGGTGTGGGATGTTGCGACCGGGCAGCTCCTCTCCACCCTCAAAGGCCACTCCGACTCAATCGAGTCCTGCGCGATCACTTCGGATGGCCAGCGCATCGTCTCGGCCTCCTTGGACGACACGCTCAAGGTATGGGACGTTGCGACCGGGCAGCTCCTCTCCACCCTCAAAGGCCACCCCGCTTCGGTCAATGCCTGCGCGATCAGCCCGGATGGCCAGCGCATCGTCTCGGGCTCCAGGGACGAGACGCTCAAGATATGGGACGTTGCGACCGGGCAGTTCCTCTCCACCCTCGAATGCCACGCCACTTCGGTCAATGCCTGCGCGGTCAGCCCGGATGGACAGCGCATCGTCTCAGCCTCCTCCGACAGGACGCTCAAGGTATGGGACGTTGCGACCGGGCAGCTCCTCTCCACCCTCAAAGGCCACTCCGCTTCGGTCAGTGCCTGCGCGATCAGCCCGGATGGCCAGCGCATCGTCTCGGCCTCCAGGAACTGGACGCTCAAGGTATGGGAAACGTCGACAGGGGAATGCCTGGGTACTGTGCGTGGAACCAGCCCATTCTTTAGCGTGGCTATATCGCAACAGCTCCTCTGCGCAGGCGACGTGAACGGCAACCTCTGGTATCTCCATTTCACGCCCCTCGCGCCTCATGAAAAAGGCTTCCCGACGAAGAAGGCCATCCGCATCTTCTTCAGCTACTCCGACAAGGACAAGGTTCTCCGCGACGAGCTGGAGACCCACCTCACCCTTCTCAAACGCGAGGGCCTCCTCCAGAGCTGGCATGATCGCCACGTCGCCGCCGGCGATGCCCGGGCCGACCACATCGGCAGGAACCTCGAGGAGGCCGATGTGATCCTCCTCCTCGTCAGCGCTGACTTCCTTGACTCAGACTACTGCGACAAACAGATGACGCGCGCCCTCGAGCGCCACTACGCCGGCCAGGCCCGCGTCATCCCGGTCATCCTTCGGAAGACCGACTGGCAGAGCGCGCCCTTTGCCAGGCTCCAGGCGCTGCCCATGGATGGTAAACCGGTCACCAGCTGGCAGAACGGCGACGAGGCCTGGACCGACGTGGTGAAAGGCATCCGGCGCGCCGTCGACGAGTTCCGAAGGCGCTCCGGGTAGCTCCCGGCCACGTCCCTGGCTTGCACGCCCATGGCCCTGTCGCGCCATGCCCGCCTGCTGCGCCGACCAGCCCCGGCCATGTCACGACGCGCACGGCCTACCCGCCCTGCAGCGCCCCTACCCCGCGCGCCATGTACGCCGCGAACAGCGTCGGCGCGAGCCGCTTCATCGCGCGCCGGGCCTCGATCACCGCCTCGCCGGACCGGCGCGCCTCGCGCGACGACGCCGTCGCGAGCGCCGCGACGAAGCGCCGCGAGCGTGCGAGCGCCTCCTGCTGCTCGGACGAGCCCGAGCGTTCCGCGACAGCTCCCCCCGGCTCGTCGGCCCCCCCGGAGCTCACCTCGTCGAGCGCGATCCCCACGGGCAGCGGCAGCACCCCCGTCACGATCCCCGCGGGCGCCGACCACGCCGCCGGCTCGTCCTCGATCTCGAGCTCATAGCGCGCGACATCCGGCAACCCGCGCACCGCCTCATCGCGCGCCGACGCGAGCGCGCCGTCGAACGGATCGCGCAGGAGCGCCTCCAGGTAGAGCCGCCGGGCCGCGGGCTCCCCGAGCGCCGTCGCGGCGTCGGCGAACAGGAACAGCGTGCGCGCGCTCCGTCGCGCCTGCGCCGCGACCGCGAGCGACGCGTGGGCCTCGGCCGCGTCACCCGCCGCCAGCCAGTAGTAACCGGGGGGCTGCCCCTCGAGCCGGCCGTCGTCCCCCTCCGCCTCGCGGAGCGCCTCCGCCGTCTGGCGCAGCAGCGCGCGGTGCAGAGACGCGAAGGCGCCGCTCGCCGGCTCCAGGCCCCGCGCGATCGCGAGCAGCGCGGCCGCCGGGGCGGCGGAGCCCCGCGCCCGCTCGAGCCTCTCTCCTAGCGCGGCGACCCGCTCGGACTGGCGGCGGATGTCGGCGTCGGCCGGGTGCAGCGCCGCGAGCTCCGCAAGCACCCGCCGCGCCTCGCCGAGCTCCCCCGCGGCGATCGCCTCGGCAGCGAGCGACAGCCGCAGCGTGCGCCGGGCGAACAGGTCGAGCTGCCCTGCCGGCGCGCCGTCGCCAGGCGAGAGCCCGGCGGCCCCGTCGAGCGGGACCTGCTCCGCGGTGAGCTTGCGGCCTTCAAAGAGAGAGAGCTGTCGCATCTCGAGATCGGGCTCCGCGCCGGCACGCCGACCCTACCTCGAGCGATGCACGCCCGCGCGCCTTGCGTCGACAGGCGCCGTTTTGCCGACCGGCGTGAGCCACCGAACGTCTCGCTCGACCGCGCCTCGCCAGCCGCGCCTCGTCGGGAAGGACGCGCGAGCGCTCCTAGCCCGCCGCCTCGCCCAGCCACTCGCGCGCGAGCTCGAGCGTGCGCGCGTTGTCGGCCGCGCGCTCGAGGAAGTGCTCCCGGAACACGGCGTCGCGGATCTTGGCGGCGCGCTCGAGCAGCCGCGCGCGCGCGGCGGCGATCGCCTGCGCGGCCTCGGCGCCGTGCCCGCAGGCCCAGAGCGCCTCGGCGTGGACGAGGCGCACCACGGACTCGCCCTCCTCCACGCCCACCTCGTCGAGCAGCGCGCGGGCCCGCTGCGCCGCGGCGAGCGCGTCGCCGGCGCGGCCGAGGTGGAGCAGCGCGCGCCCGAGCACCGCGACGGCGTAGGCGCGCAGCGGCGGGGCGCGCTCGAGGATCGCCTCCGCGGCCCGCGCCTCGCGCGCCGCCGCCTCGGGCTCGCCCGCGAGCACCAGGATGCTCGCGAGGTAGATGCGCGCGCAGCCCTCCATGCGCGCGTCGCCGTGGCGCTCCAGCATCTCGCACGCGGTCTCCTCGACCGCCCTCGCCTCGTCGAGCCGGCCACGGTACGCGAGGACCAGGCCGAGGTTCTGGAGCACGTAGGCCGTGGTGCCGCGCAGCTCCATCCGCTCCGACTCCGCGAGCGCCTGGCGCAGCGCCGCCTCGGCCTCCTCGAGCTGCCCCGCCTGGCCGTAGGAGTAGCCCAGGTTCATCCGCGCCAGGCAGGCACGCCGCACGTCGCCAGCCCGCTCGAACGCCGCGAGCGCCGCCTCGATGCCCACGAGGCTCGCGCCGGGATCGCCGCCCGCGTGCGCGCGGATCGCCCGCGCCTCGTGCAGGTTCGCCACCGCGTCGAGATCCGGCGACGCGGCGCCCTCGATCGCGCTCTCCGCGCCCTCGAGCAGCGCGTCGGCCAGCGCGTAGCGCCCGCCAAAGACCAGCATGAGCGCCGCCGAGCTCAGGCAGACGCTCTTCGCCGAGCTCCCCTCCTCGATGGACGCGGGCGTGTCGCGCGCGACGCCCGCCCAGCGCTCGACGCGCTCGTGGCCGCCCGTGGCGCCCGCGGCGATGAGGATCTGGGTCAGCGCGGAGAACCAGGCGGCGGAGCCCGGCGCGAGGTCCTCCGCCGAGGCCGCCGCGCGCGCCTCGGCGAGCGCGAGATCGCCGCGCCAGAAGTGCGCCTGGCTCTCGAGCAGGCGCAGCTCGCCGACGGTCGCGGGCGCCGGATCGCAGGCGACGCCGCGCGCCGCCCGGGCGAGCACCGCGCCGAGGTCGTTGCCCCGGAGCGCCTGCCGCGCCGCCGCGAGGTACGCCGTGGCCGCGCGCGCGGGCTCGCCGCCGCGCTCGAAGTGCTCGGCGAGCGCCATGGGATCGGCCTCGCCGCGCTGCGCGAGGAAGCCGCCGGCGAGCGCGTGGCCGAGCCGCCGGTCGCCCTCGGTCAGCATGCCGTAGGCGGCCTCCCGGATGAGCGTGTGGCGGAAGCGGTACGCGGCGCCGCCGTCGGCCCCCGGCGGCGTGAGCCGCAAGATCATCTCGCGCCGCGCGAGCTCGTCGAGCTCGCGCGCGATCTCGGCCCGGCCCACGAGCGCGACGATCCCCGCCTCGGAGAACGCCTCGCCGAAGACGCTCGCGGCGCGGAGCACCCGGCGCGCCTCCGGGTCGAGCGCGTCGAGCCCGGCCTGCACCATCGCGAGCACCGTCTCCGGCGGCGCCGCGGTCCTGCCGCGGGCCGCGGCGCGGATCTGCTCCTCCAGGTAGAGCGCGTTGCCGTCGGCGCGCTCGACGAGCGCCTTCACGAGCTCCGCGCTCACCCTGTCGCCGAGCGCCTCCCGCACGAGCCGCTCGCCGCCCGCGGGCGGCAGCGGCGAGAGGCGGAGCTCCTTCAGGAGGTGCGACCCCCAGAGCCCCGGGAAGAGGTCGTGCACGCCGGGCCGGGCCAGCGCGAGCACCGCGAACGGCCTGCCCTTCAGGTTGCGCAGCGCCGCCTCGACCAGCGTCACGGTCGGCAGATCGCCCCAGTGCAGGTCGTCGAGCACGAGGAGCACCGGCTGCGCGGCGCACTCGGCGTCGAGGAAGTCCTCCCACGCGAGGCGGAGCTGGTCGCTCATCAGCATCGGGCGCCGCCGCGCCGCCCTGAGCTGCACGTCGTCGTCGTCCGGGAACGGCGCGCCCGCGAGCTCGCCGAGGAAGGGCGCGACGCGCGCGGCCGCCGCGGCGACGCAGCGGCGCTCGACGCGCGCCCGGATCTTGCGCCACCGCGACGCGATCGGCTCGCCGTCGCGCAGGCCGAGCCCGCGGCGGAGCGCGCGCTGGAGCAGGCCGAAGGCGGAGCCCGCGCTGATGGGGTCGGCCTGGCCGATCCACACCTCGACGGGCTCGCCCCGCCCCCGGAGCGCGCGGACGAGCTCGTAGCAGAGGCGCGACTTGCCTGAGCCGACCGCGCCGGTCACGAGCACGGCGCCCGGGGCCTTGGCGCGGAGGCAGGCGTCGATCTCGGCCCCGATCAGCGCGAGCTCGCGCTCGCGCCCGACGTACGGCGTCGGCCGGCCGAGGAGCGGGGGCGGCGTCTCGGGCTCCTCGCGCGCGCCGTGGAGCCAGCACCCCGACGCGTCCCGGGTCGCGTCGAAGCGCGCGCCGAGCAGGCCCGCGGTCGTGTCGTCGATGCGGATCGCCGACGGGCGCAGCGGCTCCCGGCAGCCCTGGACGAGCTGCACCAGCCGGTCGATCACCGCGCCGACAGGCATCCGCGCCGCGACCTCGGCGCGGCCGGTGACGAGGGACAGGCGCGCGCCGCCGAGCAGCTCCCGGAGCGCGAGCGCGCAGCGGGCCGCCTGGGCCGCGAGATCGGTGGGCGCGGCGGAGCCCGAGAGCGTGACGAGCAGCCAGCGCGCATCCACGAGCTCGACGCGTCCGCGGTGGCGCTCGACGATCTCGCGGATCGCCCGCGACCGGCCCTCGTCCTCCATCGCGGAGAGGGTCGCCTCGGCGTCGGCGTGGCCCTCGCGGGCGAGGAGGAGGCACATCACCTTCCGCTCGCTGGTCGTGATCTCGCGCGCGCGGTGCGACGGCGGGTGGGACGACGAGGGCTGCGACAGCGGCGGCGGGCCCGCGTCGAGGCGCGGATCGAGCGCCTCGGAGGCGAGCGCCGCCGCGACCGCGCCGCCGTCGCGCGGCCGAGCCTCCCGCGCCTTCGACAGCATCCGCGCGACGAGCCGATCGAGCCCGGCGGGGACGTCGCCGCGGAGCTCCCTGAGCCGCGGCGGCTCCTCGAGGAGGACCTTCATGAGCACCGAGAGCGGGTCGCCGCCGGTGAACGCGGGGCGCCCGGTCAGGCACTCGAAGAGCACGCTGCCGAGCGCGAACACGTCGGCGCGCGCGTCGATCTGGGGCTCGCCGCGGGCCTGCTCCGGGGACATGTACTGCGGCGTGCCGTGGATCTCGCCGAGCGGCGGGAACTCCTCCTCGTCCCCGGAGAGGCGCGCGACGCCGAAGTCGATGAGCCTGACGCGATGGACCTCGCCGCCCTCGAGGATGAGGTTCCCCGGCTTCACGTCGCAGTGCACGAACCCGAGCCGGTGGACGGCAGCGAGCGTCTCGGCCAGGCACGCGGCGAACGTCACGCTCTCGGCGATCGTGAACGGCGCGCGGTCGAGCCGCTCCGAGAGGGTCTCGCCGGCGAGCCACTCCGTCGCGAGGTAGAGCCGGCCTCCCGCGGTCGCGCCGTGCGCGATGTAGCGCGCGGTGCCCGGGATCTCGAGCGTCGCGAGGGCGAGCGCCTCGCGCGCGAGGGCGCTCAGCGCCGGCGTCGCGGCCGTCTGCAGGAGCTTGAGCGCCACGAGCCCGCCGGAGCGCCGATCGCGCGCGCGGTACACGCGCGCCGTCGCGCCCGAGGCGGCGTGCTCCTCGATCTCGAACCGGTCGTCGACGACCTCTCCTGACTGCATCGAGCTGACGCGCTCCTGGCGGGCGCTCTGCCGCTTCTACACAGCGTGCCAGCTGCGCGCATCCGGCGTCCACTGTCGCCTGCTCCGACGCCGCGCGGCGCGGGCGCGCACGGCGCCCCACCTCGCCGGCGCCCGCAGCAGCGCGGCGCACACGACGCGCGCCTCGCCGGCGCACACGTCAGCGCGGCGCGGCGCCGGCGCCCGCGTCGCCTGTGCGCCGCAGCACCACGTACCGGAGGTGGGTCACGCCGCTCACCGCCACCGGAGCGAACGCCTCGCCGGCGCCGGGCAGGCGCGCGAGGTGCTGCTCCACCCCGCGCGCGAACCGCGACGCGGTCCACGGGGACGCGAGCGCCTGTCCCTCGGCGAGCAGCAGCACGAGCGCGTCTACCTTGCGCGCGTCCAGCAGCGCTCCGGGGATCCGCTTCGTCGTGTGCCCGCCGGGCAGCGCGGCGATGGCCGGGTCCGTGACCCCCGCGAGATCGACGAGGGTCGCGCCCGTCGCGGCCCCGAGCCAGCCGATGTCGAGCGCGGCGACGACCTCTGCCCCGACGAGCGCGCCGCGGAGCTCCTCGACGACGCGCAGCCGCTCGCCGCCCACCCGCGCGGCGGTGGGCCCGACCCGGACCATCACGAAGAGCTCTCCCGCGAGCGCGAGCGCGATCCGCAGCGCCGTCGCGCGCGCGTCCGCCACGGAGGCGACGTGGGCCGCCGCGAGCACAACGGCGGGAAGCGCCGGCACGACGAGCCGCGACAGCGGCATCCAGTCGCCGCCCGCCGCCGCGACGGCGAGGAAGTGCACCGCCACCGCCGCGAGCAACCCGCGCGGCCACGCCGGGAGCGCTCGCCACGCGAGCGGCGCGACGAGCGCCGCCGGCCCGGTCAGGAGGAAGCACGCGAGCGCGTACCGGGCCCCGAGCGCCGCGTCGGGCGCCTTCGCCAGCGCGGCGAGCGGCGCCGCCCGCCCGAAGACCGCGAGCCGCGCCGCGGCCACGGCGACGAACGGTAAGCCCGCGAGGGCGAGCGCGGCGAGCGCGCGGCCCCACGCCGGCCGTGCCGGACGCGGCGGCGCCTCGCCTCCGCCTTCGCGCTCGCGCCGCGGCGCCGCCTGGGTCGAGAGCGCCACCACGAGCGCGAACGGCAGCAGCTCAGGCCGGAGCGCCGCCGCGACCCCGGCGCAGGCGGCGCCGGCGAGGGCCCTGCCGAGCGCGGGCAGCGCGACGGCGAGCGCGCCGAGCGCCGCGACGACGCCCGTCTCCATGCCCGCCGCGCTCCAGGCGCCGAGCGGGGCCGACGCCGGCAGGAGCAGGAGCGCCGCGAAGCGCGCACGCCGCCCGGAGGTCCGATCGACAGCGACCGCCAGCGCCCCGGCGGCGAGCGTCCACGCGAGGACGCCGAGCGCCTTCGCCGCCGCGAGCGCGGCGAGCGGGCCTCCGGACGCGAACGGCGCGAGCACGAACGCCCACCCGAGCGGCGTCACGCCGTCGGTCACCGGCCCGGCCGCGTTGAAGCGGTAGCCCAGCCCCCGCGCGAGGTGGTGCGCGTAGCGCGCCGTGATCAGCGCGTCGTCGACCGTGAACCCGGAGAGCGCGAGCGCCGGGAGCAGCGCCGAGAGGGCGCCCACGAGCGCGACGAGCAGCGCGCGCTTCCGCCCCGTCACGCCGCCCGTGCGCCTGCCCGTACATCGACGCAGCGCTCCAGCGGGCAGCGAGCGCCGACGGCCACCCCCCGCGCCCCCGCGCGCTCCGCCGGCCACGCTCCATCGAGGACGAACCAGCAGAGGAACATGCGTTCGGGTTGTACGGACTTCGCCACGCGTGGCGATCCTGTGACAGGCGCACGAAGGACGCAATTGCGCTCGCTTGCCTGCAATTGCGCGCGATCCGCGCGACGCGCGCGGACGTCGCGAACGCCCGGGCCCGGCGTTGCGTCGCGCGCGGTCGACAGCGGACGGCGACAGTGAACGGTGACAGCGAACGGCGACTGCTCCGCTGCGCGTCGCGGCGGCAGCCATGCGCCCTCGTGAACGGTATAGTTGCTCGCATGGCACTTCCCGCCGCGCTCCTGACCGCCGTCGAGCGGCACTCGTGTTTTACCGGCTGCTATCGCAGCGAATCGGAAGTCCAGGTCTGCATCGATCCGGCGCAGGCGCTCGTGCCGACTGTGCCTGTCTGTTGCAGCGACTGCCTGAACTTCCACCCGGCAGCGCTCGTGAGCCTGTTGCCGCTCGGCATGACGTCGTACGCGCTGGCGAACGCGCTGACGGTGCACGTCCGCTCGCTGCGCGGCTACAAGTGGGCGACCGGCGGGTACCACACCGCGGGCACCGGCTTCTGGCTCAACGCCGCCTACTACGGCAACGGCCTCTTCCTCGTCGACGCCGCGCGCAACCGCAACGCGCGCACGGACGTCGACATGCTGATCGAGGCCTTCCAGCACGGGATCGTCCAGCCCGACGACCCGCGCATGCTCGATCCGGCGCTCTACACGTCCGAGCTCGCGTACGTCAACATGTCGCGGCCGATCCTGCCGGTCCGCAACAAGCAGGATCTGCTGGCCTCCCCGCAGCGCAGCGCCACCCCGCGACAGGGGTTCTCGCGCGTGTCGATCGTGGAGTTCCAGCCGCTCGCCGTCGCCGCCCCCTCCGCGAGCGCGCCGCCGGCGAAGCCGGCGAAGTCGGCGGCTCCGCCACGCGAGCTCAAGCCCGGCGACACGTGCCCGACCTGCGGCGCCGCGGTCATGGAGCGGCCGCTGTTCTCGGGCACGTTCGTCGGCTGTCTCTGCTGACCGAAGCGCGCGCCTGGCCGGATCACGGGGGCGGGGTCGCGCGCCACACGGTGCCTCCGGTCGCCGGGTCGATCGCGCGCAGCGCGGCGCCGCTCACCGCGGCCCCGCTGACGATGTACACGTAGGGGCCCGACGCCTTCGCCACCGCGAGCCGCTCGCCGAGGTAGCCCGCGGGGACCTCGTACCGGCTCGCCCCGGACGCGGGGTCGAGCGCGATGATCCGCGGCTCCGTGCCGCCCACCACGTCGACGCCGAGCACGAGGGCGGCGCCGCCGCTCGCGACGAGGAACAGGTCCGGCCGCCCGCCGGAGACGGGCGCGCGCGCCGGGAGGTCCTTCTTCCACAGCGACGCGCCGCCGCGCCGCCCCTCGGCGATGAGCCGCGGCGGCCCCTCGGCCTGCACCGTGAGCGCGACCTCCACGTCGCCGACCTGGACCACGCGGGGGTTCTTCTTGCGCTCCCAGAACTGCCCCGTGATCGCCGCCGGCTCCGGCGCTGTCGGGCAGTCCGCCGCCGCCCCCGCTGCGAGCGAGATCCCCATCGCCGCGCCGTCCTTCATCACCACGGTCGCGCAGCCGTCGCCGCCCGCGACCTCGTCGGGCACCCCGGGCAGCTCCGCCGCCCAGCGCTCCTTGCCCGTGCGGGCGTCGAGCGCGTGCAGCCGGTTGGCCTCGCCGCCGCCCGCGAGCACCGTGCTCCGGTCCGGGCAGGCGAGCGCGTCCGGCTTCTCGATCACCTGCGAGGACCAGATCCCCTGCCCGCTCCGCCCGTCGACGGCCACCACCCGCCCGCGCGTCTTGCCGTCCTGCCACAGGACCGGGTCGGGCGCGTCGTCTCCGTTCGCGTCCACGAAGCAGAGCGCGTCGAGCTGCGTCGAGAGCTGGCGGGCGCGCGGCGCCGGCTCCTGCGGCGGGTCGACCTGCGCGAAGAACATCACCGCGAAGCCGACCCCCACGGCCGCCATCGCCACGGCGAGGATCACCTTCACCGCCCTCGGCGGCCCCGACGCGGGTGCGGCCGGCTGCGCGACGGGACGCGCTACCGGCTGCGCGGCCGCGCCTCGGACGCCGGGGTCCTCGGCGCCGCAGCGCGGACATGTGACCCCATGATCACCTGCCTCGATCGAGGCGCCACAGTTCCTGCAGAGCCGCATCGCGACAGTCTATCGCCGCGGGCTGCCCGCGATCGAGGGCGACCGTGAGCGGCGCGACTTCGCCCGCCGTACGAAGCGGTCAGGATCGAGGGGCGAAGGGCAAGGGGGGCACAGCGACAGGCCGCGCGCCGCCCGCTACTTCGCCCACAGCAGGGAGAGATCGAGCTCGATGGCGTCGAAGGGCTCGACCCGGACCCGCGCCGCGTCGCGGGTGGGTGGGCAGCCCCTCGCCGCCACGCTTCGGGCGAGCAGGGATGCCGGCGGCGCTGTTCGTCGCCCCGGCCGGCGCGGCCCCCCTCCGCTACTTCGCCCCGAGCACCGAGAGATCGAGCTCGAGTGCCTCGAAGGGCTCGACGCGGACGCGCGCGGCGTCGCGGTGGACGACCGCTGGCCCCCAGCGACGAGCCGCGTCGAGCACGTGGACCTCGAGCGTCCGCGCGATCGGGTCGACCAGCCACGCATGCCGCACGCCCTCGCGCGCGTACACGGGCATCTTCTCGCTGCGATCGACGCCCTCCGTGGAGGGGCTCAGCACCTCGCAGATCCAGTCCGGAGCGAGCGAGAAATAGGCGGTCTCGGGCAGCTCGGGCATGCGCTCGCGGCGCCAGCCGGCGAGGTCGGGCACGAGCGCGTCGATCTCGCCCGGCGCGTCTGGGTCGGGGAAGTGCAGCTCGGGCTCGGGGAGGATCCACCATCCGCCCGGACCACCCCGACCGCGGTGGAAGGGGCCGAATAGCTCGCCCTGCAGGGCCCCCTCGGCGTTCGCGTGCCGCGGCGCCGGCCGGGGGAACACGTGCAGGGTGCCGCGGACGAGCTCCGCCACCATGTTCGGCGGGACAGCCTCCAGGTCGGCGTACGTGGCGCGGCGGGGCTTCTCGGCGGGCTGGCCCATGACCGGAGCCTGCCCGGGCACGCGCGATGAGGCAAGGCGGTGAGGCAAGGCCCACGGCGGCCCGCCGCTACGGCTTCGGGATGCGCAGCGTGCCGCTCACCATGGCGCTGCCGCTCACGGCGTAGACCAGGCTGAGCGGGTGGAACGCCCAGGGGCCGAGCGCGATGGAGCCGAGCCAGAGCTGCTCGTGCACGCGCTCCTGGGCGAAGAGCACCCCGAAGAGCAGCACGATCAGCAGGCTCGTGGGGATCGGCGTACCCTCGTAATAACGGACCTTGCCGCGCTCGTCGGACAGCTCGGCCGCCGTCACGTTGTACCGGGCGAGGCGGCTGATCCCGCAGGCGACGAAGTACACCAGGGCGGCCGCGTCCCACGGCCCGCGCAGGCCGAGCGCGTAGCCGAGCACCGCCGGCGCGACGCCGAACGAGACGACGTCGGCCAGCGAATCGAGATCGGCCCCGAGCGGCGAGTGCTTGCGGCGCCAGCGCGCGATCGTGCCGTCGAGCACGTCGCACGCGAGCGCGAGCGGCAGGAGCCCGAAGGCGACCCAGATGTAGATGCGCTCGCGCTCGGCCACGTAGTTCAGGCAGAGCAGGATGCTCAACGTGCCGCTCGCCGCGTTCGCCAGCGTGACGAAATCGGCCAGCGCGAACGACCGGAGCATCGAGAAATGGGGCGGTCTTTCGGGAGGCATGGCGCTCGAGGTGCGGATTGTCGCACGTCCGGTTGGATTGCCAACCAATCCGCGCGGCGCGCGTCAGCGTACTCGAGCCGCCCTCCCGCCGCAGCGCTCATTCCGCGTGCCGCGTGGCGAGCCGCTCGGCCTTCATCGGCGCGGCTCGATACAGAGCTCCCGCCTCGACGACGGCAGCGGCGGCGGCCCCCCGGCGGCGGCGCTGTCTAGTCAGGTGCCGCGTGCTTGTCCACTCCGCGGCTATCCGCGCACAAAACTTAGGACCTGGCTGCACTCTGCCTAGCATCCAGCAACGGATGCCCGGACTGTCTCTTGTCGCCGACACCACCCGATGCTCACCGGAGCCCGAGCGCACGTCGCTGCACGAGCTGCTCGACTTCGTCCTGGAGGGGGCGCGCAACGCGCCTCCTCCGCTCGATGAAGCGGCGCTGCCGCTACGCGCCGAGACCGAGGCGCTCCCGCTGCTCTGCG
The DNA here is from genome assembly GCF_051530195.1 of Sorangium sp. So ce321. NCBI lineage: Bacteria > Pseudomonadati > Myxococcota > Polyangiales > Polyangiaceae > Sorangium > Sorangium sp. So ce321. The sequence continues at coordinate 6,259,618 of NZ_CP150329.1, forward strand.
ACCTCGCCGAGGCCGCGGCGGAGCTCGCCTCTGGACGCCGCGCGCGCGCCGTCGTGCGCCTGTGCCTCGAGCCCGATCCCTGGGAGCTCGGGCTGGAGCGCGTGGGCCGCGATCTCCTCGTCACCGTCTTCCAGGGCGGCGACGTGCCCGAGATCGCCCTGCACGAGCGGCGCTTCGAGGGCCACGCGCTCTGCGCGCGCCTGCTCGCGGCCATGGACCGGCTCGCCCCGCCGAGGAGCGCGGCCCTGCGCCGCGACGGAGCCCTCTCCGACAACGACGCGGAGCACGGCGGGCTCGGCGAGCACCGGCTCCCCGCCGCGCGGCGGGCCCTCGCCGCCGCCCTCCCGTTCTCGTCCGACGAGCCGGGGGGAGAGCCCGCGATCGTGGGCGTCGAGCCGACCGGCGAGATCCCGATCGTCATCGCGGCCGAGGCGCTCCTGCGCACGTCGCAGGGCACGGCCGTCGCGCAGCCGGCCGTCCTGCGGGCCGACCTCTTCTCGCTCCTCTTCCGGGGCAAGGTCCGCGTGCTCGTGGGCGAGGAGGCGCGGGAGCTGCCCGACGTCTTCATCTTCCCGTTCGCCGAGCAGCTCGCGTCGCTCTCGCTCGAGTCGCTCGACGCGTGGGCGCGGCGCCAGCCGTACCACCGGCGGCTCACCGTCGGCGGCGCGATCCTCGGCGTGCGGCTGCACAGCGAGGGGGCGCTGTCGCTCACGCTCGGCGTGCCCCGCGTGGGCCGCGTCCCGCCCGCGGATCCCCGCGCGCTCGGCCCGGGCCGCAGCTCGGCCTTCTCGGCCGCCGAGGACCGGGCGCAGACCTGGACCTTCCCGGCCGTCGACGTGGCGGCGCTCGCCCAGGGCGTCGTCGCGTTCGGGCGGGCGCTCGCGCGCAGCCTCGTGCGCCGCGACCGCGGGCAGGCGTCGAACCTGCGCCTGTTCGAGTTCCGGGCGCGCGTGCGCGAGCTCGCCGAGCGGCTCCGCGAGCTGACGCGCAACGACGCGAAGATCAACGTGGCCCCGGAGACGTACCGCGCCTTCGCGGCGGCGGCGGCGCGCCCGCAGGTCGCGGCCGAGGACACGTTCGGCCGGACGCGGCTGCGCTTCACGGCCCGGTGGGTCGCGGCCATCCCGTCGCTCGACCTGCGCGCCACGTTCCTCTGCGGCGACGTGCTCGTGGTGGGCTCGACGCGCGAGCTCACGTGCATCGACCGGCGCACCGGCGAGTGCCTGTGGCGCAAGCAGGCGCCGCGCGCTGTCTCGGTGATGACGCCGGTCGGCCTCGGCCGGCTCCTGCCCGACGGCACGCTGCAGCTGCACGAGCTGTCGAGCGGCGAGGTCGCCTGGTCGACGCGGCTCTCCCCGCGCGTCGGCGCGAACGCGTCGGGCGCGGTGGTGAGCGCCCCCGGGCTGCCCCGGATGCTCATCGTGAGCGAGGGGACGCGCCACCTCGCGGCCGTGGACCTCTACTCCGGCGAGGTGCGCTGGCGCTACGCCGCGCGCCGCGGCGAGAACTTCCGGCTGCGCCGCGCGGGCAAGCTCGTCGTCGTGGGCAGCGGCGAGCCGGCGCTCGCGGCGCTCGACGTGCTGAGCGGCGAGGTCGTCTGGCGCTTCTGCGACCGGCTCCCGTTCGCGTCGCCGGTCGCGGTCGACCACGACGCGCTCTTCGCGGTGGCGGGCGACGGCGCCTTCGTCGGCCGCGGCGGGGCGCGGCTGCACCACCTCGACACGTGGTCCGGCGAGGCGCGGTGGACGGTCGATCTGCCGAAGCACGTGGCGCCGGTCGGCGCGCCGCTGCTCGGGCCCGAGACGGTGTGCGTGGTGACCCACGGGCGGCGCGGGACGGGGCTCGTGGGGCTCGATCGCCGCACCGGGGCGACGCGCTTCGACCTGACCGCGTGCGCGGCGATGGCCTCGTGCCTGATGGTCGACGACGTTGTCGTCGTGAACAGCGAGGCGGGCGAGATCATCGGGGTCGGCGCGCACGACGGCGCGGTCCGGTACCGCCACGTCATCGCGGGCGGCGCCGAGGGGGACAGGCCGCGGCGCCTGGAGCCGGTGCTCCGCTCGGGGGCGCTGTTCGTGCCGCAGAGCGAGGTGCACGTGGTCCGGCCGCGCGACGGCGCGCTGCTCGGCAAGGTGCCGACCGATCTCATCCCGGATCTCCTGCGGGTGGACGAGCGGTGCGACGTCTACGTCGCCGAGGAGAGCGGCCACCTCGCCTCCTTCGCCGCGGCCCCGCGGCTCAGCCTCGTCCAGTAGCTCGACGCCAGCAGCCAGCAGCTCGACGCCTGCCGCGGCGGCGCCGAGCTGCTGGCGCCGCCGCGGCAGGCGCCTCGCCCGCGAGCGGCGCCTGTCCCGGCGGCGGTCGCTTTCGCGGCCGCGGGCCCCGGTGTCGCCGGTGTACGCGCTTGCTGCGCCGCGCCCCCACACATACCTTCGCTGGCGTCCCGATGCCCGACGATGATCCGCCGAGAGTCACGGGCGCTCCGCTCTCCGGGGGCGAGCTGAAGACCGTGAAGAAGCTCCCGAGCGCGGCGCAGGGCGCGGCTGTCCAGCCGCCGAGCGCGACGGAGCGGACCCTGTCTCTCACGGGTGACGCGGCGCAGCCGGCGCGGCGCCTCGCCCTCACGGAGCGCTACGAGGACATTCGCCTGCTCGGCAGCGGCGGCTTCGGCGAGGTGCGCCTCGTCTTCGACGTCCGGCTCGAGCGCACCGTCGCGATGAAGATCCTCCGCCCCGACGTCGTCGCCCCGGCGCTCCGCGCCCGCTTCCTCGCCGAGATCAAGCTCACCGCCGGGCTCGACCACCCCGGCATCGTGTCCGTCCACGACTTCGGCGACCTGCCGGACGGCCGCCTCTGGTTCACCATGGCCGAGGTGCACGGCCGCACCCTGCGCGCCGTCCTCGACGAGGCCTTCGCCGCCCCGGGCGGCGCCTCCAGCGTGGCCCGGCGCCGCCTGCTGGACGTGTTCGCCCGCGTCTGCGACGCGGTCGCCTACGCCCACAGCCGCGGCGTCATCCACCGCGACCTCAAGCCCGACAACATCATGGTCGGCGACTTCGGCCGCGTGCTCGTGATGGACTGGGGCATCGCCCGGCGCCTCGACGCCCGGCCGGACGACGATGGAGGGTCGCCGTCCCCGGGCCGCTTCGAGCACCGCGTCGACGGCCTGACCCGGCACGGCGATATCCTGGGGACTCCCGCGTACATGGCGCCCGAGCAGGCCCGCGGCGACGTCGGCCGCCACGGGCCGACCACCGACGTCTACGCGCTCGGCGCGATCCTCTATCACGTGCTCTCCGGCCGTCCGCCGTACACGGTCCACGGGGCCGCGGGCTTCCGGCAGGTGCTCGAAGGCACGCCCGAGCCGCTCGCCGCGGCCGACGCGCCGCCGGACCTCGTGGCGATCTGCAGCAAGGCCATGGCGCGCGAGCCAGAGCGGCGCCACGCGGACGCGGGCGCGCTCGCCGCGGACATCGAGGCGTTCCTGGGGGGCGCGCAGCGGCGCGAGCGCGCGCTCGCCGAGCTGGCGAAGGCCGCCGCGCGCAGGCCGGAGATCTCGCGCCTGCACGCGCGGGCGGAGGCGCTGCGCGCGGAGGCGAAGCAGCTGCTCGATCCGGTGCGGCCGTTCGATCCGGTGGACGCCAAGCTGCCGGGCTGGGAGCGCGAGGACGAGTCCGAGCGCCTCCTCGGCGAGGCGGCGCTCGGCGAGACGCGCTGGGAGCAGGAGGTGCACGGGGCGCTCGCCATCGACCCCGACCTGCCGGAGGCGCACGCGGCGCTCGCTGACCATTACCGGGACAGGCTCGACGACGCCGAGCGGGCGCGGCGGCCCGCCGAGGCGGCGCGCCTGGAGGTGCTGCTGCGCGCGCACGACCGGGGGAGGCACGCGGCCTTCCTGAGCGGCATGGGGGCGCTGACGCTCGTGACGGAGCCGGCGGGCGCGCGGGTGACGCTCTACCGGTACGCGACGTTTCAGCGCCGGCTGGTCCCGGAGCTCGTCGGGGAGATCGGGCCGACGCCGCTCGTCGACCGGCCGCTCTCGCAGGGGAGCTACCTGCTCCGCATCGCCGCCCCGGGGCGCGCGGAGGTGTCGTATCCGGTCCTGGTCGCGCGGGGCGAGCGGTGGGACGGGCGCCCGCCGGGGAGCGCGGGGCCGTTTCCGGTCGCGCTGCCGGCCGTCGCGGAGGTCGGTCCCGACGAGATCTATGTGCCTGCCGGGTGGACGTGGGTCGGCGGCGACCGGGAGGCGCCCGACAGCTTGCCGCGGCGCCTCGTGTGGATCGACGGCTTCATCGTCGGGCGCTTCCCGGTGACGAACGAGGAGTACCTCGCGTTCCTCAACGATCTGGTCGCCTCGGGGCGCCACGAGGAGGCGCTCGCCGCGTGCCCGCGGGCGCCGCAAGGGGTCGTCGCCGGCGCCGACGAGAAGCTCGCCTACGAGCGGTTGCCAGACGGGCGGTTCGGGCTCAAGGCGCACGATCTCCCCGAGGTCTGGCGCCCGCGAGGCCCCGCGGTGCTGATGACCTGGCACGGCGCCATGGCCTATGCGCGCTGGCTCGCCGCGCGCACCGGGCTTCCCCATCGCCTGCTCCACGAGCTCGAGCGGGAGAAGGCCACACGGGGCGTCGACGGGCGCTTCTACCCGTGGGGCGACCACTTCGATTCCACCTGGGCGCGCACGCCGAACAGCCACAGCGCCGGGCAGCCGTCGAGGGTGGATGTCGACGAGTATCCGCTGGACGAGAGCCCTTATGGGCTGCGAGGCGGGGCGGGGAACAGCCGCGACTGGTGCCTGAACCTCTGGGCCCGGAGCGGGCCGCGCGTCGAGGGCGGCGGGCGGCTCGTCATCGAGGCCGCTCCGGCGGACGGGGACGCGTTCCGCTCCTGCCGCGGCGGCGCGTGGAGCAGCGTCGAGAACCACTGCCGCGCCGCCGCGCGCTTCGCGGGGCGCCCCGATCAGCCCCGGAGCACGGCCGGGCTCAGGGTGGCGCGGCCGTACCCGTGAGCGACCGCTTCAGGTGAAGCTGTCCGTCCCGATGTAGCAATTGCCAGAGTAACTTCCGGTCGCCGACTCGAGCTCGATCGGGTCGTTGGCCGACACGGAGATGAGCTGGTTCGTGGGGTTGTACCACTTCATCGAGACGATGCTCGATCCGGAGGTATTGAGGGTGATGGCCAGGGTCTGCTGTGCCCCGTAGGGCCCGGCAAACGTGAGGTATCCGGACCCCGTGGGGTACGTCGGAGAGCTGACCTGGCTGCCCCACCCCGTCCAGGTCGGCGTCGTCTCCGGGAGGCTCGATCCGTCGTACGAGCTCTGGCTCGAGACCTTGAGCTTCATGGGGTACTGGGAGGAGAGGTTCTTGACGCCGGAGGCGTCGATCTTGAAGGACGTCGTCGTTCCGTTGCTGTGCGCGTAGGCGAGGAGCTTCCACGTGCCGCTCCTCAGGTACTCGAGCTTGTAGTACCCGGGGTCGATCTCCATCACGCCGCGTAGCCCGTCCGGCGCCGCCTTCACCTCGCCGCTGTGGCCTTCGAGACCCGGGTGCAGGAACGCGAGCGCCTCCACCCCGCCCGGCCCCGAGACCACCGGCTCCTGCTTGAACGCCAGCGCCCCCAGCAGCGCCTTCGTCACCGCGACAAGCTCGCCGTAGGACGCGTCGAGCCGCGAGACGCCCCGCTCCTCGGTCGTCTTCCACTGCCCGAGCGCCGAGGTGATCGCCCACGTGAACGCGCCGTGCACGAGGCCGCCGAAGGTGCTCCACTGCGCCGGCTCGTCGCGCCGGGAGGCCGCGATCACCCGCTCGCGCAGGCCCTGCCCCGAGAGGCCCTTCGCCTCCACCTTGCCCCTGAGCCGCGCGCGCAGGCTCCCTCCCGCGTCCACGCCGACCTGCGCATGGCAGCAGTCGAGCAGCATCGTCAGGTTGTCGGCGGCCTGGCCGACGCCCACCCTGCGGCGCACCTCGGCGACGTGGACGAGGTTGTCGAGCGAGCCGTCGACGTCGGCAGGACAGAGCGCGACGCCGTGGTCCTCGAGGCCGTGCCCCGAGAACGTGAGCAGCCCGGCGGCCACCGCGGTGCCCGAGAGCGCCTGGGCTAGCCGCTCGACCCCTGCGTCGATGGCGGCGTGCGTCGCCTCCCCCACGGTGTCCTCCGTGGCCCCGGGGCCGAGGTCGGCAGGAGACAGCCTCGGCGACGTGAGCACGCGGATCCGCTCGGGCGAGAAGCCCATCGCGAGGCACTGGCGGAACATGGCCCTGGCGTCGTTCAGCGCGCCGGGGACGTCGCTCGTGCCCTTCGGTCTACCGGTCGCGCGGTCATAGGTGCTGTAGTCCTCGACAGCGATGATGAGAGCATGGTTGTTGAACATGGATTCCTCCCGCGTCCATCGTCCCTGCGCTGGCGGCCGAGCGATGTGCGTGCTGCCATAACGCCCCCCGAGGGGCGGCACCATGACGGGAATCTTACTGCGCTCGCCGCGCCGGAATATCCTCGGGCCGCCATGGCTCTCCTGATCCAGGCCGGCGGCTCCCGCGGCGTGGCGCTCGCCGCGCACTGCCTGGTCGGGCGCTCCTCCGCGTGCACGCTGCGGCTCGACGATCCGCTCGCGTCCGCGGAGCACGCGCGGCTCTCCTTCGCCGGCGGCGCCTGGAGCGTCCGCGACCTCGGCAGCCGCAACGGCACCTGGCGGAACGACGAGCGGCTCGACCCCGGCGCGACGAGGCCGCTCTCGGCCGGCGATCGCCTCGCTTTCGGCAACCTGGCCGCGGCCTGGAGCCTCGCCGACGCGTCGCCGCCCGTGGCCATGGCGCGGCGGCTCGCGACCGGCGCGGTCCTCGCCGCGGCGGACGGCGTCATGCTCGCGCTCCCCTCGCCGGCCACGCTCGCCGCCTGCGTCTTCGAGGGCCGTGGCGGCGCCTGGATCGCCGAGGTGGACGGCGAGGCTCGGCCTGTGCACGACGGCGAGGTGCTCCACGTCGCGGGCGAGCCGTTCATTCTCCACCTGCCCGTGGCCCAGGTCGCGACGCTCGACGCGAACGCCGCGCGACCCGGGCTCGACGAGGTCGCGCTGGCGCTGCGGGTGAGCCGCGACGAGGACCACGTCGAGGTGTCGGTCGCCCTGCCTCGAGGCCCCCACGTGCTGCCGCCGCGCGCGCACCACTACACGCTCCTCACCCTCGCCCGCGCGCGCCTCCGCGACAAGGTCGCGCCCAGCCTGGCCGAGCCTCAGCGCGGCTGGCGCTTCGTCGATGAGCTCTGCCGCTCGCTGGCGATGGAGGAGAGCCGGCTCAACGTCGAGATCTACCGCATCCGGCAGGATTTCGCGGCGCTCGGCCTGCGCGACGCGACGGGCGTGGTCGAGCGCCGCCGCGGCAGCCGCCAGGTGCGCCTCGGCACGGCGCAGGTGGCGATCGACGTGATGGGCTGAGCGGGCCGGCAGCGGCCCCCCGGGCGCCGCGGCGGGCGATCAGCGCGGGCGCCGCGCCGGCTTCCAGATGAGCTCGAGCGTCACGTCGGTGACGCCGTCCTCGACCAGCCCGATCCGCTCGGCGGCCCGGCGCGACAGGTCGATGATCCTGCCGCGCTTGAACGGGCCGCGGTCGTTGATCCGCACGCGCACGCGGCGGCCGTCCCGGCGGACCACATCGACGAGCGCGCCGAAGGGGAGCGTCCGGTGCGCGGCCGTGAGCGCGCGCGGGTTGTAGGGCTCCCCGCTCGCGGTGGCGCGGCCCCTGAACTTGTCGGCGTAGTACGTGGCGCGCCCGCGCTGGATCAGGGTCCCCTTCTTCGCGCCCCGGGCGCTCGCGGGCGCGAGCGGCGTGGAGATGCGGCCGTCGTCCTCGCCCGCGTCGTCGTCCTCGGCGCGGCTCGGCGGGGGCGCCGGCGCGGCGCTCGGCGCGACGGTGCGCGAGATCGGCGCGTCGTCGCTCGTCCGGGGCGCGACCGGCTGGTGAGCGGAGCAGGCGGGGGTGCAGAAGAGGAAGAGAAAGGCGAGCGTCCTCGCCGCGGCACGGCGCGCCGCGAGCGCGATCACGTCGCCTCGGGCGCGGCGCGATCGGCCGACGAGGGGTCGAGGTCGGCCGGGGGCCGGGTCACCGCGGCGACGAGGGCCAGGGCGGCGGGCTCGCTCCCCTCCCCGTCCGCGGACAGCGCCGCCTGGGCCCTGGCCTTCGACCGCACGAACCTGGCCAGCTCGCGGAACGGCACGCCGGTCGGGCAGATCCGCTCCTTCTCGGCGAGGACCTCCTCCGGCACGTGCGCCAGCGCGAGCGCGGCGGCGTCGAAGTCCGGCATGCTCCGCGACGAAGCGAGCACCAAGGTCATGAGGCCGGGGTAGGCCCCCCTGGAGGCGGCGATGCGCTCGGCCTCCCCGAGATCGCAGCGCCCGCACGCGATGCAGCGGGAGAAGCCGGGCAGGGCCGCGCGTTCGGCGGGTGAGAGCGACGGCAGGCGATCGGCGTCGTAGTTCTCGTGGAAGAGCGCAAGCCCGCTCGGACCGTCGAAGAGACGGCGCACCACGACCTTGAGGAACGACCACGCGAGGACCGCAAGGGCCAGAGCTCGACCGGAAAGCACGATCGGTCCATAGCCCGAAACAGGCCCGCGCGCAGAGCCGATACGCGGGGTCGCCCGAACGGCGCCGCGCCGAGGGCCCGGCCGACGCGTGCGCACCGCGCCACACCGTGAACCTTCGTTAACAGCTCCGCGGGCACACGCAGGCCCATCCAGGCGCCGCTGCCGCGGGCCGCTCCTGCCGGCCGCGCTGGCCCCCCGCGGGCCGTGGCGCCCGCCCGCGGCGATTCGAGCGCTCGCGCCGCGCGCGCCGCGAGGACGCCGCGCCGAAGTGCGTAGCGCCCGCGCTCCAGCGCGGCGTCCTCGCGCCGCGGCCGAGCTGGCACGTCGGGTGCACTCGCTCGCGGCATGAACAACGACTTGCTTCTCTGCGGGAAGGGATGCTCGGAAGACCTCGGCGATGTCGCCGAAGGGGCGCTCGTGAAGGAGATGATCGCGGGGAACGAGCGCGCCTGGCGCGCCTTCCACGCCCGGTACGATCGGCTCGTCCACCGCTGTATCAGCGGCGTGATCGCGCGCTTCTCCGCCGTGGTGGCGCAGGACGACATCCGCGACATCCACGCGACGCTGCTCATGCAGCTGCTCTCGAACGACATGCGCAAGCTGAGGACCTTCGACGCCGAGCGGGGCACCCGGCTGAGCTCCTGGATCGGCACGCTCGCCGTCCACTGCGCCTACGACCACCTGCGCGGGGCGAGGCGCGCGCCGCGCTGCGCCCCGCTCGACGACGCCGCGGTCGAGCTCCCCTGCGAGCGCCCCTCCCCGCAGGAGCACGCGGAGCGCCGCGAGCGCGCCGCGCTCGTGGGGCAGGTGCTCCACGATTTCTCCGACAAGGATCGCGAGTTCGTTGCGCTCTACTTCGGCGAGGGCCTGCCCCCGGATCAGATCGCGGCGCGGATGCAGATCAGCGTGAAGACGGTCTACTCGAAGCGGCACAAGATCCAGAGCCGCCTCGAGGCGATGCTGTCCGACGCGCGCATCGCGGCGTGAGGCGCGACCGGAGCGCCCGAAGGGGGCTCGGCGGCCGTCGGGCCTGTGGTATGAGCCGGGGAGGATGGCTCGCTCGCCCCGCACCTCCTCCGCCCTCCCGCTCCTGGTCGGCGTCGCCGCCGCCGCGCTGCTCGCCGCGTGCGGCGGCGGCAACGGAGACGCCCCCTGGATCCCCCTCGCCGACGAGCGCGGCAGCGGCGCCCGCATCGCGGAGCTCGTCGGCGAGGCCGAGTGGCTCGACCCGGACGACGAGGACAGCGAGCGCTGCGCCGTGCCGCCCGACCGCCGCGCCCACGTGACCGGCGCCGCCCTCGTCGCGATCGATCGGTTCGACGAGACCGGCGAGGGAGCGCACGGCAACCACTACGTGCAAGACAGCGCCGACGAGCCGGTCGCCTACTCGGGCATCACGGTGTTCCAGCCCGCGTTCAGCCCCCCGGACCTGCGGCTCGTCCCCGGCGACGTGGTCGATCTGCAGGGCGTGCTGACCGAGTTCCTCGGCCCCTCCTCCGGCCGGTTCGGCGACTGCCGCACCCTGCCCGAGATCGGCGGGACCATGAGCTTCCGCTTCGAGGATCGCCCCGCCCGGCCGGCGCGCGTGCCGCTCGGGGACCTGAAGAGCTACGCGTCGGCGCGCAGGTACATCGGCATGCTCGTCCGGGTCGAGGGCATCAAGATCGCCGGCGACCCGTCGAGCAGCGGCGGCCGCTACACGGCGTCGATCAACGTCGGCGCCGGCGTGCCCGTCTCCGACGTCCCGCGCCTGTCGAACGAGCTCTACGACCTCCAGGCCCAGGGGCCGCCCCTCTCGGCAGGCGCGACCTTCCGCTCGGTCACCGGCGTGCTCACCTACTTCTACGGCTTCAAGATCGCCCCGCGTTGCCCGGCCGACTTCCAGCTGGAAGACGCGCCGCTCCCGGTCGACGACGCATGCGCTCCCTGAGGCCCGCGCTGCCGCTCGTCCTGCTCGCGGCCTGCCGCGGCCCGGCGCCCGGCGCCGCGCCGGCGCCGGGGCACGCCCTCGTCTCGACGCCCGAGGGCAGCGTCGGCCGCATCGAGGTGCGCCACCTCGAGGCCCGGCCGCGGCTCACGCTCGTCTCGCGCGACGGCGACCCCGCGCCCGCGATCGTCGCCTCGGTCGCGACCGATCTCGGCTCCGTCGCCACGACGGCGCTCGCCAGCGTGGTCGAGGCGCGCCTGCTCGCCGCCGGCTTCGACGTCGACGCGCGCATCGACCGCAGCGCCTTCCGCGTGCGCCTGCTCGCCAGGGACGCGGCGCGCGTCGAGCCGTTCCTGCGCGCGCTCGCGGCGGCGTTCGCGCAGCCCATCGCCGCCGGCAGCCCGGAGGTCGCTCGCGCGATGGAGCGCGTGCAGGCCCTCAGGTCGAGCCCGCTCGACGCGCCGGAGCTCGCGCCTGTCGCGGCGTGCACCGGCCGGCTGGGGCTCGCGGGCGCCGAGCCCGTGGTCGACCTCGCGACCCCCGCGGGCGTGCGGGAGCTCGAGGGGTGGCGGGCCGCGGCGCTGCACGCCGGGCGCACCTCGATCGCCGCGGTCGGCCCCGCCGCCTTCTGCGCGGCGGCGGCGCGCGCGGCCGAGGGCGTCGACCGCTGGCCCGCGGGCGGGCCGCCCGCGGACGCGTGGCCGGCGGCGGACACGATCGGCGTGTACACGACGAACCAGATCGAGCGGCGCGCCGCCCGCGTCACCGTGGCCGCGCGCGTCGCGAGCCCGCAGGCGGCGGTCGCCGCGGCGGAGCGGCTCGGCGCGCCCGGGTCGCCGCTCCGCGCGCGGCTCTCGGCGCTCTCCTCCCCGTTCCGCACCGTCGAGGTGCTCGGGGTCGCCCGCCCGCGCGGCGGCTGCGTGAGCGTGACCATCGAGGCGTCCGGTCTGCCCGCGGCGCCGCCGGCCGAGACCTCGGCGGCGCTCGCGGCCGCGGTGGTGCGGCAGGAGATCCGCCGCGGGCTCGCGGCCCCGGCGGGCGCCGCCGTCGCCACGCGGCAGATCCTCACCGCGCAGGACCCGCGCGACGCGGGCGCGCGCGCCTCCTGGTGGGCGCTCTCGGGGGACGCCCCGAGCGCGCCGCCGGAGCGGTGGGCGACGGCGCTCGGCGTGCCCCCGAGCGCCGAGCCGCCGAGGCCCGCGGCGCCGGGCGAGGCCGGCGCGCGGCTCTTCGAGGCCGAGCTCGGGCGCGCGCTCGCCGCGGGCGCTCAGCCGACGCTGGAGCGGCGCGCCCTCGTCGAGCGCGGGCAGGGCGAGGTCTGGGTGCTGCTCGCGAGCCCGTGCGGCGTCGCCGAGGAGGGGGTGTACGACGCCGGCGCGACGGCGCTCGCCGCGCTCGCGGCCGTGCAGACCCGCCGGCGCGAGCTCGACGTGGCGATCGAGCCGTGGGTCACGGCGGATGCCGTCGGGGTCATCGCGCACGCGCCGTTCCGCGACGACCGCGAGACGCCGGCCGAGCTCGGGCGCCGCGTCGCGAGCGCCGCCGCGCGCACGGTCGCCGCGACGACCCTGGGGCCCGAGGCGCTCACGCTCGCGCGCGCCGCGGCGCTCCAGCACCTGGAGCGCCTCTCCGGTGGGCGGGCCGCGGCGCTCGAGGCGTTCGCCTCCGCGATCGCGCCCGACCACCCTTCGTGGATCGAGCCGTTCGGCGTCTGGGACCGGGTGGCGAGCGGCGCCCTCGAGACCGTGCAGCTCCGCTGGCAGGCGCTCGCGACCGGCCCGCTCCGGCTCGCCGTCCTCGCGAACGCCGACCCTTCGCAGGCGGCCGCCGCGGCGGAGGCCGCCGAGCGCTGGCTCGCGCCGCGGCTCGCGCCGCGGAGCTGCGGCTCACCGGACGGCGCGGTGGTGCCCCGGCCCGGTCACCACGACGCCCGCCTGCCGGCCGGGACGCCCCTCTCGCAGGCCGTCGTCGGCGCGCGGCTCCCGGCCGCGCGCGACGCCACGAATGCGGCGCGCGAGCTCGCCGAGCTCACGGTCGCCGCCCTGAACGGCGAAGGCGGCCTGCTCGCGGCGGCGCTCTCTGTAAGCGCTGCCGCTCCTCCCACGGCGGCCCCGAGGCGGCAGCTCGCGGCGCGCGCGAGCGCCCGCGTCCTCGGCGGCACGCGCGCGGCGGCGCTCGCCGTGGAGATCCGGGCGCCGAGCGCGGAGCTCGCCGAGGCCTCGTCCCGCGTGAGGGAGCTCCTCGCCGGCCTCGCGCAGCGGGTGACCGACGCCGATCTCGGCCGCGCCGAGGCCCACGTCGCCCGGAGCGAGCGCGACGCGCTCGCGGAGCCCCGGCGCCGGCTCGTCAACCTCTTCAGCGGCCGCGCCTCCCGCACGCCTCCAGCGAAGGCCACGCTGGCCGCGTGGCGCGCCTTCCTGGCGGGCGCGCTCGGCGCGGACGCGATCGTGACCGTGGAAGCGCGGCCCGACTGATCACTCCCCGCCGTCGAAGTCGCCGGCGTCCTCGATCTCGGCCGGGCGCCCGACGGGCGCCGCCTCGAGGCCCTCGTCCTCCGCGTCGTCCTCGGCGCTCGCGCCCTCCTCCTCGTCCTCGTCGACCTCGTCTTCGTCCTCGTCCTCTTCGGGCTGGGCCAGCACGGGGAGCCGGCGCTTGCCGACCGGACCCTCGTCGACGTAGTCGCGCAACGCCGACATGTCCTTCAGCGCCTCGAGCTTCGCGAGCGCCTTGACCTCGACCTGGCGGATCCGCTCGCGGGTCAGGTTCATGATCGCGCCCACGTCCTCCAGCGTCGTGCCGCCGCGATCGGCGACGTCGAGCGCGCACGTCTCGTTCATGTCCCAGACCTCGAGGTCGGGGAAGTTCAGCTTGATCGCGCCGGTCCTGGCCGACACGTCGAGATAGAGGTGGTGCTGGCACGAGACGTACGGGCACGGCCGCGGGCCGTCGACGCACTCGGCGCGGGTCCGCGGCTTGTAGTAATCGGTCTCGGGGTACAGCATCCGGCCGATTTCCAGCTCGCGCTTGGTCATGCGCTTGACGCTGATCGTCCGCGCCCGGATCTCGCGCTTGCGCCGGGACCTGCGCTGCTCGCGCGTGATGGGGTTCCCGGGCGCCGCGGGGTCGACCTGGAGCGCGAGGGCCCCATCGACGACAGGCTCGTTCGAGCCCGCCGGGTCGCACTCACCGCCCACCGCATCCGCGCCGTCCAGGCCGAAGATCTCGAGCTCGCTCTCAGACACCGTCGTCATGCGCTGCCTCCGTTTGGTAGCGTCTCCGCTCTCAAGCTCGCGTTTCCCCCCACGCCCGAGTCCCAGCTCGAGCGCAAAGAGCACCCGCTCATTGCCCGACGTAACGCCGGATGCCGTCCCTGAAAAAATCGCGACGAAACGAGCCGGTGCTCGCCCCGTCGATCGCATCAAACCCAGGAGGGGCCGCGCGCGCCGCCCCATTCACTTCACGAAGACGAAGACCCCAGTGACTCGGCCCCTCAGGAAGAGGCCGCCTGTTTCGTGAGCCGCGCTTGCGCCATCAAGCGCTCTTCTATCAACGACAGCTTCGCGACGAGCTCCCGCGCGAGCGTCTCCGCGCTCGCGAGGTCCTGGGCTATCGCCCTCCCGCTCGTCTCGCTCCGCCTCTCCTTGGCGGCGTCCCTGAGCGCATTGAAGACCTTGGTCATCGTGCGCTCGAGCTCCTCGATATCACCTCTCACGAACAGGAATTCACGCTGGATCTCTTCGATGGTGTAGTCCTGGGCCATCATCTCTTTGATGCGCTGAACCTGGCGGACTACCGTGGCCGGATACATCCCCTGCGAACCCTGGTGCTTGCCCTTGCGCCCCACGCGCACGCTGCGCGGGAGCAGGCCGAGCTGCACGTACTTCCGGAGCGTCGCCTCGCTGAACTTGATGTTATGCGCTGCGAACAGCTCCAGGATATCGCTCGAGGTGATCCCCTGGGCGTGCTCCCGCTCAATGCGATCCAGCACGTCCTCGGGGATCCTCTGCACCGGTCCTCCCATCGATTGCCGGAGGCCCTACCCAACCGACGCGGGCGACTCTATTCCACTGAATGGAATACAGTCAATTGACGCGACTACGATTATTGTGTGGCTGTCGCGGGACGCGGTGCTTTCCCGGGGTTCTAGACACGCCTCGGACATTTTTCGTCCGTCGGGCCGGAGGCTCGATCCGCTCCGCACGTCACGAAGTTGGGGTCCGGGCGGGAGAAGCGCGGCGCCTGGGGCAATGGGTGCGCGCCAGGAGGCACATGGCGCGCGGGGAGGCTCGTGCAGCGACATCGCGCCTACCGTGACACACATCGGTCAATTCAGACAAAAGGGCTGATAGTCTCGTCGCCACCATGGCCAAGGTCCTTGCCAGCGAGGGTCGGGGCGCGGCCTCGCCCGCCGCCCCCCGACCGGTCGAACGCGTCATCAGGGACGTCACCGCCCGGGGTGTCAGGATGCGGGTCCTGGTCGCCGGGGCCGGCAACGGCCCGGCGCTCCTGCTGATCCACAGCTTCCTCGTCAGCCACCTGGAGTTCGACGACGTGATCGACGCGCTGGCCCAGCGCTTCCACGTCATCGCCCCGGACCTCCCGGGGTTCGGGGAGAGCGAGAAGCCGAGCCCGGCGCGGTACGCCTACGGGATCGAGACGTTCGCCGAGGCCATCGCCGACCTCATCGCCGCCTTCGGCGTCGGCCGGGCGCACCTCGTCGGCCACGCGATGGGCGCCGCCGTCGCGATCACCCTCGCGGCCGAGCACCCGGAGCTCGTCCAGCGGCTCGTCCTGGAGGACGCGCTCTGTTACCCGTTCCCGATGAGCTTCAGGATGAAGCTCCCGCTCCTGCCGGTCGTGGGCGGCATCGTCTTCAAGCAGCTCCACGGCCGCGGCATGTTCCGGTCGTTCTTCCGCGAGGACGTCTTCCGGGCCGACGCGACGGTGCCGCTGTCGCGCGTCGACCGGCACTACGACCTCTTCAACGCCCCCTCGGCGCGCGAGAGCGCCCACGCGGTGATGCGCGCGGTGCTCGACGCGCGCCCCGTCGTCGCGCGCCTCACCCGGGTCACGGCGCCGACCCTCGTCGTGTGGGGGCGCGACGACCGCATCTTCCCGGCCTCGGGCGCGCAGCGGCTGGCCCGCGAGATCTCCGGCGCGATGCTCGAGATCATGGACGCGGGGCACTCGCCGCACGAGGAGCGGCCGGAGGAGTTCGTCGCGCTCGTGACGCAGTTCCTCGAAGGGAAGCGGTGATGAGGCGCTGGGCGCGGCGCGCGCCCGGCGGCGGGGCGGCGCGGGCGGCGCGAGCAGGCCGGCGCGTGGCCCAGGCCCTCCTCGGCGACGAGGCGGCGCGGCGCCTGCTGCAGGACCGCTCGGCGCTGCTCGGCTTCGGGATCGTCGCGCTCCTCGCGCTCTTCGCCGCGGCGGGGCCGGCCGTCATCGGCGTCGACCCGAACGCGAGCGACTTCAGCCTGTCCCGCGACGCCTTCGGCGCGCCGCCCGGGCCGTCGGCCGACCACTGGCTCGGCACGGACCCGCTCTTCCGCGACCTCCTCGCGCGCCTCGCGCACGGCGCGCGGCTCTCGCTCGCCATCGCGATCTCGTCCACGGCCCTGGCCACGGGGCTCGGCGCGCTCGTCGGCGTCGCCGCCGGCATGGCCAGCGGCACGCGGCTCGACGCCCTCGACAGCGCGCTCATGCGGCTCGTCGACGTGATCCTCGCCCTTCCCTACCTCCTGTTCGTGACCGCGATCGGCGTCGCCGTGGGGCGCGCGGACGTGGGCACGATCCTGCTCGTGCTCGGCCTGACGGGGTGGACCGGGGCGGCGCGGGTCGTCAGGGCCAAGACCCTGGAGCTCGCGCAGCGCGACTTCGTGGCCTCCGCGCGCGCGCTCGGCGCCGGGCCGCTGCACATCGTCCGGCGGCACGTCCTGCCGAACGTCGGCGGGACGCTGCTCGCCCTCGCGACCGTCAGCGCCGCGCAGATGCTCCTCGCCGAGGCCGCCCTCGGCTACCTCGGCGTCGGCGTGCAGCCGCCGACCGCGACCTGGGGCCGCATGCTGCACGAGGCCGAGCCGTACCTCGGGGTGAAGCCGCTCCTCGTCGCGGCGCCGGGCTTCGCCATCCTGCTCACCGTGCTCGGCTTCCACCGCGCGAGCGAGGGGCTCCGCGACGCGCTCGATCCAGCCGGCGCCGAGCTGCCGCGCGGCCGGCGCCTGCCGGTCGACCTGCTCCTCGCGGGCGCGGCGCTGCTCCTTCTCTCTTTCGGCTCGCCGGGCCGCGTGCGCCCGCCGCTCGGCCTGGAGGCGGCGCTCCCTGCGCCCGGCGCCCCCGACGCGCCCGTGCGGGGCGGGACGCTGCGCCTCGCGACCACCGTCAACGCCCGCACGCTCGACCCGGCGCTCGCCTACGACGAGCTCGCGAGCTCCGTCGCGGAGCTCGTCTTCTCCCGCCTCGTCACCTGGGACCGGGGCGGCCAGCTCACGCCGGATCTCGCGCGCTCCATCGCTGTCGAGCGGGACGGGCGGACGTACGTCTTCGCGCTGCGCGAGGGGGTGCGGTTCCACGACGGCGCGGAGCTCCGCGCCGCGGACGTGAAGCGCTCGATCGAGCGGACGCTCCACCCGAGGACGCCGAGCCCGGGCGCGAGCGAGTACGACATGATCGAGGGCTTCGCCGCGTACCGGGCGGGCGCGGCGCCGCACCTCGCCGGCGTGCGGGTGCTCGGCGACCACGCCGTCGCCATCGACCTGCGCGCGCCGGACGCGACCTTCCTGCCGCGCATGACGCTCGCGTTCATGGCGCCGGTGTGCCC
Source organism: Sorangium sp. So ce321 (assembly GCF_051530195.1). Classification (NCBI taxonomy): domain Bacteria; kingdom Pseudomonadati; phylum Myxococcota; order Polyangiales; family Polyangiaceae; genus Sorangium; species Sorangium sp. So ce321. The sequence goes on from NZ_CP150329.1 coordinate 6,276,936, forward strand.
CTCGTCCGGCGCCGTGGTCGACGCGGCGAGCCCTCCCCCGCCGTGCGGCGCTGGCCCGTTCCGCGTCGAGCGGTGGGACCAGGACGGCAGCATCGGGCTCGCCCGGCACGACGGGTACTTCCGCCCGGGCCTGCCGTACCTCGACGGGATCGCGTGGCAGACCGGGGTGCGCGCGACGACGCAGCGCTACAAGTTCGAGGAGGGCGAGCTCGACACCCTGCGCGAGCTGACGGCGATCGACGCGGCGACCTACCGCGCCGACCCCGCGTGGGAGGGGCGCATGCGCTGGGTGACGCGGAACAGGACCAACGCCGTCTTCCTCAACACCGAGGTCGCCCCGTTCGATCAGCTCGCCGTCCGGCGCGCGGTCTCCTTCGCGCTCGACCCCTCCGTGCTCGAGAAGGTGCGCTCCGATCTCGTCGCCATCGACCGGGTGCTGCCGCCGTCGATCCCGGGGCCCGCGCGCGACGAGCCGATGCGGCGGCACGACCTCCCGCGCGCGCTCGCGCAGATGGCCGCGGCCGGCTACCCGTACGACCCGGCGACCGGCGAGGGCGGCTACCCGCACGAGATCGACTACATCGCGGTCCCGGACACCATGGAGCAGGCGATCGGCGAGGTCGTCCAGCAGCAGCTCGCGCGGGTGGGCCTCCGCGTGCGCCTGCGGCTCGTCAGCTGGGCGACCTACCTCGCCGAGGCGTCGCGGCGCCGCGCCGTCCCCATGGGCTGGGTCGGGTGGCAGGCCGATTTCCCCGATCCGGCGGGCATCTTCGAGCCGACCCTCTCGACGCGCGCCATCCGCGACGAGGGCTCGCAGAACTACGCGTTCTTCAGCAGCGAGGAGCTCGATCGCACGCTCGACGCCGCCCACGCGGAGCAGGATCGGGGGCGGCGCCTCGCGCTCTACGCTCGCGCCGAGCGCATCGTCCGCGATCTGGCGCCCTGGGTGCCCACGTACACCCTGCGCCAGCTCGAGCTCTGGCACCCCTATGTGCGCGGCTACGAGCCCTCCGCCCTGGTCCCGTCGCGCTTCCACGAGGTCTGGCTCGACCCGTCCGCGCGGCGCGCGGGCGGCGCAGGGACGCGCGCGAGCAGGTCGATATCCGGCGGGCCGCTCCGCGCGCTGCTCGCGCGCGCCGCCCTCTCGCGATGAGCACGACGCCCGCGCGCCCCGGCTCCGCTTCCCGCCCCCGCGCCTCCGCGATGCGCGCCGGCCGCGCCTCCGCGGTGCGCGCCGCGCTCGCGCACGTCCTGCGGCGCCTCGCGTGGGCGGCGATCCTGATCGCCGGGGTCACGGCCGTGTCCTTCGGTATCGCGTACCTGCTGCCCGGAGACGCGGCGCGGATGCTCGTCGGGCCGCAGGCCTCGGCCGCGGACCTCGAGCGCGTCCGGACGATCTACGGGCTGGATCGCCCGGTCCCCGTGCAGTTCGCGCGGTTCGTCCGCCGGCTCGTCCACATCGGCCCGGCGCGGGGCGGCGACGCCGGCGTCGAGGCCACGCGCGCGGGCGCGCGCGGCCATCCCGAGCACCGGAGCTGCGCGGAAGGGCCGCTCGGCCTGCACGTCGACCTCGGCTACAGCTTCCACTACCGCAAGCCGGTCGTGGATCTGCTGGAGGCGAAGGCGCCGCGCTCCGTGGAGCTCGCGCTCGCCGCCCTCCTGGTGCAGCTCGTGCTCGGCCTCGCGCTCGGGGTCGTCGCGGCGGCTCGCCGCGGGACGGCATGGGAAGACGCGGCGCTCGGCGCCGCCCTGCTCGGCGCGAGCGCCCCGACCTTCGTGATCGGTCCCGCCCTGCAGTACGTGCTCGCCTACGAGCTCCGGCTCCTGCCCTACGACGGGTACGGCGCCACGGCGGGCGAGCACCTGCGCTCGCTGGTCCTGCCGGCGCTGACCCTCGGCATCTTCGGCAGCGCCCTCTGCGCGCGCATCGTCCGCGAGGAGCTCCGGGCGCTGCTCCGCCAGGACTTCATCCGGACCGCGCGGGCCAAGGGCGCCTCTCGCCTGCGCGCGCTCGTCGTCCACGCGCTGCGCAACGCGCTGCTGCCGCTCGCCACGCTCGCCGCCCTCGACTTCGGCGCGATGGCGGGCGGCGCGATGGTCACGGAGAAGCTCTTCCGCTGGCCCGGCGTCGGGAGCATGGCCGTCGAGGCGCTGCAGAACCGGGACGGCCCGCTCATCGTGGGCACGGTGCTCTTCGCCGCGTCCGCCATCGTGCTCGCCACCGTGGCGCTCGATCTGGCGTCCCTGGCCCTCGATCCCCGGCTCAGGTCGCGGTCGCGCTGAGCGCTGCGCGCGCGCCGCGCGCGATCACGGCATGCCGGCGAGCGCGCGGCACTCGGCGCCGAGCGGAGAGTCGGGCGAGGAGAGCTCGGCGCACTTGCGGAACGAGGCCTGCCCGCCGCGCCCGGCGGATTGCTCCGCGGCGCCGCGGAGGTGCCACGCGCTGGCGCTCCCCGGGGAGGCGGCCGTGAGCTGCTGCGCGAGCTGGACCGCCTTGCCGGCCTGCCCCGCCTCGAGCGCGCGCATCACGCGCGACGAGAGGGACCCGCCCTCCTCGTCCGGCGCAGCGGGCGCGGCGGAAGCGGGCGCCGGCGGCGCCGATCGGGGCGGAGGGCCAGCAGGCGCCGCCGTCGACGGCGCGCTCGGCTGCGCCGCGGGGGCCGGCGCGGCGGGGCTCGTCCCGGCCGCGCCGGCGGAGCTCGTCCCGGCCGGCGCGGCGGGGCTCGTCCCGGCCGGCGCGGCGGCGGGGCTCGCCGTGGAGAGCCCTGGCGCGGCAGCGCCGGTCGGCTCGCCCTCCGGCGCGGCGGGAGGCGACGGGGGCGCGCTCTGCCACGCGCCTTCCAGTGGCGCCTCGACCGGAGCGGAGGGCGCGGGGCGCCGCGTCTGGCTGAACAGCCACACGCCGGCGGCCCCGATCGCGACCGCCGTGACCAGGCCGGCGCCGATCCGGGCGAGGCGGGCCCGGCGCGCCTCCTGGCCGGGTCTCCAGAGCGTGGCCTCGAGCGCGCCGGCGGTGGTGTCGGCATCCTCGGCGGCCGACGGGAGCCCGTGCGCCCCGAGCCTCGCCGCCGCGTGCTCCTCTGCGCGGAGGAAGAAGCGCTCGCTCTCGCTGAGCGGCGCGGCGTCGCTCGGGGGCGCGTCGTCCGGCGCCGCCGGGAGGCTCGCCGCCGGGGCCACGTCAGCCGGCGCGTCGTCCGGCACCGCCGCGGCGAGCTCGAGCAAGCGCGCCTCCGCGACCGCCGCCTCGCCGGGCTGCGGCGCCTGGACTCGCGGCGCGTCGCGCGGGATGGAGATGGCCGGCGGCGCGTCGCTCGGCGGGCGGGGACGCAGCGTGGGGGTCGTCGACGCAGCGGCCGCGGCGCGCTCGCCCTCGTCGGCGGCCGGCTCTGGCGCGGGCGCCTCGAGCAGCGGCGGCGGGCGCGACGGCGGCGGCGGGCGCGACAGCGGCGCCGAGGCTGCCTCGGGAGGCCAGGATCGAAAGCGCTTCTCGATGGGAACGCTGACTGGAGCGCTCGAGGCCGGGGGACTCTCGGTCCTCGCGGCGCCCTGCTTCTGCGCGAAGCTGCGGGGCGTGACCAGCGGCCGCGTGAGCGGGGCCTCATCGCTGCTGGCGAGCGTTTGATCCCGGTCCACTTGCGCCTCGGCGCGCGCGATCCGGACAGCCGCGGCGGCGACGGCGGCGGCCGCAGCGCTCCGCGGCGGATCCGACGGCGACCGGCTCCCCGCACCGCCCGGCCGCCCCGGCACCGCCGACGCCGCGCTCCGCGGCGGATCCGACGGCGACCGGCTCCCCGCCCCACCCAACCGCCCCGGCGCCGCGCTCCGCGGCGGATCCGACGGCGACCGGCTCCCCGCCCCACCCGGCCGCCCCAGCGCCGCGCTCCACGGTGGCTCCGACGGCGACCGGCTCCCCGCCCCACCCGGCCGCCCCAGCGCCGCGCTCCACGGTGGCTCCGACGGCGACCGGCTCCCCGCCGCACCGCCCGGCCGCGCCGCGGCGCTCGCGCCAGCCGTCTGTCCGCCCGCCCCGTGGACCGCGCTGCGGGCCGTCACGGGGCGCCCGGAGGACTCCACGGCGGGGTCCACCGCCTGCGCGAGCAGCTCCTGCCCGGACCGGGAGCGCGGGAGCATCGCGGGCGACAGCCGGGTCGAGAGCGGCGCTGGCACCACGGCGGCGTCCTCGAGGTCGTCGGCGCCGGCGTTCCCCGGTCCCCCGTCGGGGTAGTGGGAGCGCCGCGCGCCCGACGGCGACGAGAGCGGCGAGAACTCGTCATGGAACGCCGCCTCCGGCTCGCTCGGCACCACGTCGTCCGGCGGGAGCGCGGCGGCGGGGACCAGCAGCCCCTCGAAATAGAGCTTCGAGATGGTGGAGAGCGTCGAGAGATCCTCGAACGGGGACGCGTCGACCACCTGCATCAGCGTCCGCTTGCCGTCGAAGAGGCGCAGGATCCCGTTCAGCTCGTCGGGGATCTCGTTCAGCCGCTCGAGCAGCTCCTCGCTGTCGACCTCGAACACGGTGGAGAGCGACGGCAGCGCCTCGAGGAGCCGGCCCCACTCGTCGACCCGGCGCATTCCCTCCATCAGGAGGCCCTGCGTCGACGTCTCGATCACGTCGGGGTTGTCGACCTTGCAGAACTCGACCTCGAACGTCCCCTCGTTCCACAGGAGCGCGCGGTAGACGGCCTCCTCGCCGCAGAGCCGGCCGAGCGTCGCGTCGACCACCTTGCCCTCGCGGAAGTAGACCTGCACCTCGTTGTCCCCGTGCGACAGGTGGACGATCCCGCTCTTCCGGCTCACCTCGAACGTCTGCAGGAGATCGACGACGTTCATGTCGAGGATCGATCCCGAGAACCGGGTGCGTCCGGTGGTCGAGAAGTGACGCGTCGTGATCCCCTCGCGCGTCCGCCGCGCGAGGAGCAGCGTCACCCGCGCGATGAGCTCGCGCACGAAGATCGGCTTCGTCAGGTAGTCCTCGACGCCGAGCTCCAGCCCGCGGATCTTGTCCTCGATCGACCGCTGGCTCGTGAGGAAGACGACCGGGATGGCGGCCCAGTCCGCGTGCTCCTTCATCTTGCGGACGAGCGCGTAGCCGTCCACGTTGGGCAGGCGGGTGTCGCTGAGGACGAGGTCCGGCGTGGAGACCTCGAGCTTCGCGAGGGCGTCCGCTCCGTCCTTCGCGGTGGTCACGCTGTAACCGGCCTTCTTCAGGCTGACCTCGAGGACCCGAACGCTGCGTGGATCCGCGTCGACCAGGAGGAGCTGTTGCTTGGCCACTAGAGGTTTCCGCCTCGCGAAGGATGGCGAGCCCGAGCGGACGCTGTCAAGCGCTCCGCCCTGCGCGTCGCCGCTGCCGTCGACCGCCTGTCCCGCCGCCACGGGCCCGGTGCTCGACGGCGCCCATCGTGCGCACAGGACGCCTGGGAAGGCCAGGTTTCGTCGTGGGCCGCGGGCGCGATCAGCGCTTCCAGGGATCGACGATATCGCCGGTGGACTGCGGCCTCATGCTGGGCGCGCTGGGCGCGGCGGTCGCCGACGGTCGAGCCGCCGGGACCGGCGGCCTCGCCGGGCTCACGTTGGCCGTCCCCGGCGGGCGAGTCGGCTCCTGCGCGAGCGGCGCGGCCGACGCGCTCGCGGTCGCCGTCGCCGGCGGCGGCTCGTGGTGCGCCCTGTCGTCGGGCGCCGTCGTCGCATGGAGGGCGCCCGGGGCCGCCGCCTCGGGCGCCGCCTCGCGCGCCGAGGCGCGCAGGGCCCGGAACCCGAGGGCGATCGCGATGGGCACGAGGATCGCCGCGAGCGCGATCGCCACGCGCGTGCCCATCGAGAGCGGCTCGGCCGGCTCTTGGGGCACCTGGACCGGGCCGAGCATCTCGTCGCGCTCGCGCAGCTTCAGCGGATCGCGGCGCGCGTGGTCGTCCTGGAGCATGGCGGCGGCCGCGCGGGTCGGCGCCTCGAGCGCGAGCTCGATGGCCGCGGCGAGGTCGGCCATCGACGCGAAGCGCTCCTCGGGGTTCTTCGCGAGGCAGCGCATGACGATCGGACCGAACGCGCCGAGCGCGGACGCGTCGGGCATCACCTGCTCGAGCGGCTCGGGCGACATGTACATGTGCTTGGTCAGCACGCCCATGTAGGTGTCCGCCTCGAACGGGACGCGCCCCGCGAAGCACTCGTACATGAGGACGCCGAGCGCGTAGATGTCCGCCCGGGCGTCGATGCGCTTCCCCTCCGCCTGCTCCGGGCTCATGTAGTGCGGCGTCCCGAACACCATGCCGATGCGGGTGAGCCGTTTGCCGCCGGCGACCTTCGCGACGCCGAAGTCGAGCAGCTTGACGAACTCCTGGTCGCCGTTGCGGACCAGGTACACGTTGTCGGGCTTGAGGTCGCGGTGGATGACGCCGGCGGCGTGCGCGGCCCCGAGCGCCGCGGCGCACTGCAGCATGATCTGCCCGACCCGGTCGGCCGGCAGCGTCCTCTCGGTGCGGAGCAGCGCCGCGAGGGAGGCCCCCGTGAGGAACTCCATGACGAAGAAGGGCAGCTCCGGCTGCGCCGGCTCGACCTCGATCGCGCCGAAGTCGCTCACCGCGACGATGTTGGGGTGGCCGATCGCCGCCGCCGCCTTGGCCTCCTGGATGAAGCGGGCGACCAGCTCGGCGTCCTGCGCGATGTCGCGCCGGAGCACCTTCAGGGCGAAGAGGCGGCCGAGGGATTTGTGGCGCACCTCGTAGACGGTCCCCATCCCCCCTTCGCCCACGACCGCCTGCACCTCGTAGCGGCCGTCGATCGTGCGCCCGAGCAGCGGATCGGCGGCCGGGTTCCAGTCGGGCGCGTCGGCCAGCGGATCGCCGTCGAACGGGCAGAACCTGGAGTCCCCGGAGAAGGTCAGCTTGCAGGTCGGGCAGCGCCGCGCGCGCGGGACCTGCTTCACCTTCCCCCGGCGCGCCTGGAGCAGGTCACCGCGCGTCGGCAGCGCCGGCACCACCGGGAGCGCGTCGCCGCGCGTCGGCAGCACCGGCATGACGGGGAGCGCGTCGCCGCGGCTCGGGTGCACCGGGACCACCGGGAGCGTGTCGCCGTGAAGGCCCGGCGCGTCGCTGCGCGGGCGCGCGTCGCCGCGCGGGGGCGCATCGCTGCGCGCCGGCGGCGGCGAGCTCACCTTGTCCCCGTGCGGCCGAGGGATCTCCTCCCGATGGAACAGCTCGGCAGCATCGGACTCGCCGGCGGTCATCTCGGGCTGAGCATCCCCGGCCATGCGGAGCGTTACTGGCACCCCGGCGAGTCTAGCCGAAAGCGCGCGCAGTGTTTCGGATCAGATGGCAACAGATGGCGACCGCGGTGAGCGCGCCCCCCCGCGACCCGTCGCTGGGCGCGGCGGGCAACGTGCCCAGAAGGGCTCAGATCTCCTCCAGAATCTTCGCCTTGCGGGCCTGGAACTCCTCGTCCGTGATGAGGCCCTTGTTCTTGAGATCCGCGAGGCGCTCCAGGCGCTGCTCGATCGAAGGCCCTGCGGCGGGAGCGGCCTGCGGCGCGCCCGGGTAGCCCTGCTGCGGCGCGCCCGGGTAGCCCTGCTGCGGCGCGCCCGGGTAGCCCTGCTGCGGCGCGCCCGGGTAGCCCTGCTGCGGCGCGCCAGGCTGCTGCAGGTGCGGCGGCACGAAGTGGGGCTGGCCCTGCGCCGCCATCGCGGGGTTCATCGCCTGCGCCAGGCCGGCGCCGATCGCCACCTGGGCCCCGAGCCCCGCGACGCCGCTGCCGTCGCCGCCCTGCGCCATGCCCTCGCCGGCCCCGATCATCGCCTGGCCGGCGGCGTAGTTCTGCCAGTTGCCCGCCAGCTGCTGCACGTACCGCGCGTCCTGCTGGAACCGCTGGTCGAGCTCGAACTGCTTCGCGCGGGCGCTGTCCTGCGCGACGCCGATGCCCCGGCGCGCCTCGCCGCGCGCCTTGTTCGCCTCGCGGAGGAGCTTCTGGTCCTCGGCCGAGAAGTTGATGTTGAAGTTGCCTATCTCGAGGATCTTGCAGCCGATCTCCTCGAGGTTCGGCGCCGATTGTACGATGCGGGCGCCGAGCTCCATGCTCATGCCGCCGAGGTTGAGCAGGCTCTTCTGCTGCTGCGCGCAGACCTGGCCGATCACGGTCTTCACGCTCATGAAGAACTTGCCCTTGATCCAGCTCAGGACGACGTCGTTGTCGCCGCTGCCGCCGCACTGCCCGTGGTAGCCGACGACGAACCGCACCGGGTCGACCACGACCAGCGAGAACTCGCCGAAGATGCGCGGCGTCACGAACTCGTAGAGGATGGGGTCCTCCATCGACTCCAGCGGCCCGCCGAAGGGCACGCCGCGGACCGGCTGCGTCTTGACGAAGAAGATCTCGGCGATGAAGACGTCCCCGCCCGTGAACTTGTTGACCAGGTTGTTCAGGAACGGGATGTTCTGCGTCTGCAGGGTGTGGCGCCCCGTCGGCAGGTAACCGACGTACCTGCCGTCCTTGAAGAAGAGGGCACACTCATCGCTGTCGACGGTCAGCTGCGACCAGAAGGGGACGTTCTGGTCCGGGTGCTTGTAGACGATGAGATGCTTCGCTGCGTCCGGGCGCGCGATCATCATCTCGCGGACGCCGCTCTTCACGAAATCGAAAATCCCCATGTCGCGCTCCTCTGCCGGTGCTGGATTTGACGAACGTACCAGCGCCGCGCCCCCGGACCTCGGGCTCATCTCGGCACATGGCGCGCTCCACCTGCGCTGTCGGTTATCCGTTGACGATCGCCGCGCCTTTCAGGCACACAGCGACCTCAGGATAATCCGCAGATCGCGGGGCAGCAATGCCCCCGCCGGGGAGGATCGCATGCCCGTCGCCTCGCTCGCGCCACCTCCGCCACGCTCGTTGCGCTCTTTACGCTCGTTACGCTCGTTACGCCCGTCACGTCCTTCGCGTTCGCTTTCGAGCTCCGCCGCTCGGCCGACGACGCGCTCGTCCTCCCGGCGCGCGGCCGGGCCGAGGAGGAGCGGCCGATGATCGCGCCGATCGACGTCGGCGCCCTCTCGGCGCCCGCGCAGAGGATGGCGCAGCCGGGAGCGCCGCAGAAGATGCGGGAGATGGCCGCCCGCGGCATCGCCCCCGGGCTCAAGCCGGGCGAGGTGGTGACGCTGCTCGTGCTGCTCGCGTCGCGCGAGGACGAGCCAGCCCGCGAGGCCGCGGCGAAGACGCTCTCCGCGCTCCCCGAACCGCTCCTCCAGGGCGCGCTCGGGGGTGACCTGCAGCCCGAGGTCGTCGATCGGCTGGCCCGCCTCTACGCGGATCGCCTCCCGGTGGTCGAGCGGCTCTGCGCGATGCCGACCATGGCCGCGGAGACGCTCGAGGAGCTCGCGCGGACCGGCAACGAGGCGGTGACCGAGATCATCGCCGTCAACGAGGAGCGGCTGCTCAGGAACCCGCGCGTCATCGAGAAGCTCTACCTCAACAAGCACACGCGGATGTCGACGGCCGACCGCCTCGTGGACCTCGCGTCCCGCAACGAGGTCGAGCTCTCGGGCATCCCGGCGTGGCGCGAGGTCAGCCTCGCGATCAAGGGCGAGCTCATCGCCGAGCCATCGCCGGAGCCCACGCCGGACGACGTGCTGTTCGCCGAGACGCAGGCGCTCGCGGAGGCGCTCGCGGCCGACGAGGCCGTGGACACCCACGTCGAGGACGAGGAGGGCAAGGAGGAGCTCAAGGAGCAGTACGTCCCGCTGTACAAGCGGCTCGCCGACATGACCATGTCGCAGCGGATCCGGCGGGCGATGCTCGGCACGCGCGAGGAGCGGATGCTGCTCGTGCGCGACTCGAACCGCCTCGTGGCCAGCGCCGCCGTGCGCAGCCCGCAGATGCAGGAGGAGGAGGTCGTCCTCATCAGCCGCAACCGGAACATCTCGGACGAGGTGCTGCGGATCATCTCGACGACGCCGGAGTGGCTGAAGAGCTACACGGTGAAGAGGCACCTCGTGGAGAACCCGAGGACGCCGGTGCTCGTGGCGACGCGCCTGGTCCAGCACCTGCGCGAGTCGGACCTCCGGGGCATCGCGAAGAGCAAGAACGTCACCTCGCCGGTGAAGGACGCCGCGCGGCGGCACCTCGAGCGGCGCAAGAGCTGAGCAGGCCGACGAGCCGCTCGCTGCCGCGGCCGCCCGGCGCGGCCCGCTCCCGGATCGCGGTGCGGCTCGCTCCAGGGCGGCGATCCCCTTCCCGCCTGCACCCCTGCCCCGCTAGCTTCCGGGCGGCGATCCCCTTCCCGCCTGCACCCCTGCCCCGCTAGCCTGCGCCCCACGATGAGCGACCTGGTCCGCTTCGGCGTGGCGATGGATCGAGCGCTGCTGGCCGAGTTCGATCGGCGCATCACCGCGCAGGGATACGAGAACCGCTCGGAGGCGCTGCGGGATCTGGTCCGCGCTGACCTGACGCGCGCCGCGTGGGACGAGGGGGCCGAGGTGGCGGCCACGCTGACCGTCGTCTACGCGCCCGAGGTGCGGGAGCTCGTGCAGCGGATCTCCGCGCTGGAGGAGCAGCACGCGCGGTCGGTGATCTCCAGCCTGCTGGTCCGCCTCGACGAGGACCGGCTGCTGCAGGTCATGGCGCTGAAGGGCCGCGGCGCGGCGCTGACCGAGCTCGCAGGGCAGCTCGCCGGGGCCAAGGGGGTGCTGTCCTGCGCGCTCACGCCGGCGGCGGCGCTCTCGGAGGCGGCCCCCGAGGGGGCGCGCCGGCCGCGGGGCTGACGCGGCGAGCCTCTCCCGAGCTTCTCGGTCTACGCGTCGTCGCCGGGGCTTTCAGCCACTTTGACCGTCGTCTTGGGCGGATCGACGATGAACGTCACGAGGCGCTCCTTGGCCTCGAACTCCTGCCGGTAGATGACGGCCGAGCGCTTGTACTTGAAGGGGCCGATGCGGACGCGGTGCCAGAGGCCGCGCCCCTTGACGTACGCCGGCTCGACGTACGCCTTGTGCCCACGGCGTCGCAGGGCCGCCGCGAAGCCCTCGGCGTCGGCGGGCTCCTTGAACGAGCTCACCTGCAGCTGGTAGCCGCCCGGCCCGCCCCGCTCGGTCTCCGGCCCCTCCTCGCGCGACACGTGGCGGGCCATCGCCGTGAGCGTGTCGTTCGGGGCGACCTCGCCCGCCGCGGGCCCGAGGACGTGCTGCGCCGGCAGCGGGACGATGGGGAGCCGGTCCGCGGCGAACGGCGGGCCGGCGTCCACGACCGGCGGCTGGCCGGGCTCACCGGGCTGGCCGGAGGCGGCCGCCCTGGCCGCCCGCGAATCGCGCACGGCTTCGAGCGCTGTCGTCGGGTGCTCCGCGTCCGACAGGACCGCGGGAAAGGTCACCTCTTCCCCGATCGTGGCGGGGCGCGGCGCCGGCTTCACGCCGGCCGGGTGGGCGCGCGCGACGAGATCGCCGAGCGGATCGGCGCTGATCGGCCGCTCGCGCTGCGGGGCGCGCAGGAGCGCCACGGCCGCGAAGACGATGCAGGCCCCGCCAAGCGAGGCAAGCACCAGCGCGCCCGCGCGCGATGGGCGAGCCCCGGGATCCTCTTCCTGGATCTCCTCCAGGTTGCGCACCGCCCCGGTGTCCATGCTCTCGCCTTTGCTGCGCCTCATGATGCCTCCACGACCCGTCTACCCTGCCCGGCCGGGACACGACAACTTTCGTGTCTTACTTTATCCTACATTCGCCGGAGGGGGCCCGGGCGCTCGGTGGAGCGCTCGACGGCGAGCCCGCGCTTCGGCTCGGGCCGGGCAGCCTCGCACGCGGCGAGCGCGCGGTGAAAGTTCTCGGCTGCCGCCCGAGAGCCGCCGCCCTCAGGCCGATCACAGCAGGGAGGGCAGCAGATCGTCCGGGTGCAGCCGCGCCGCGAGCGGCCGCACCTCGAGCTCGTCGAAGTAGGCGACGCAGCTCGCGCGGGCCCACAGACCGACGCCGCCGGCGGCGCCGAGCGTGACATCGGGGACGTCGATGACGCGCCGGCCGTTCCACTCGACGACGAAGCGATCGGCGACGGCCCGGACGCGGAGGTCCTGCCACACCGACGGGCGCACCGTCGCCCGCGCCCTGACGAGCAGCTGCTCCCTCCCGCGGACCACCACGCTCAGCGAGACGTCGCCCGCGACCGCATCGACGCGCGAGAGGTAGTAGTTCTTCGCGTCGACGTACCGGAACACGACGCCGCAGGCCTGCTCCGGCAGATCCGGGGAGACCATGCACCGCGTATCGACCTCCAGGTCCCGCGCAGAGGGCCTGTCGAGCACCGCGATGGCCGGGGGCTCGCCGGGCGCGCCGGCGAGGTTCACGAGGGCGCGCGCGCCGGTCGCCGCGGCGTGCTCGTCGAGGACCCACGCTCCGCCCCGCGCGTCGTGCGTCCGGAAGCCGAGGGTCTCGGGGCTCTTCACCTCGTCGACGAAGGTCCACCGGCGCGCGGCGTCCGCTGCAGGAGCCCCGACGCCGCACCACTCGGCCGCGAGCGCCACGGCGAAGGCGGCCGCGAGCACCGCGGCCATCGTCGCGACGAGCGACGCCCTGGGGCGCCCGTCGGGCGCGGCGCCGACGCGCTCGGCCTCCTTGCCGTCGGCGTCGGTTCCGTCGGGGGCCCTCGCTTGATCGCCGGTCGGCACGGTCGTGTTCTTCATGTGGGTCCCAGCAGGCTGTCGCGCCCTGCGGAGGATCGCCCGCCATCGCAGGATAGCTCGCCGCGGGGCCGGGCGCGCGTGCGCCGCTGCTTTCGCGGCGATGAGGCGCTATGACTGCGCCCCATGAACGACCCACGACGCCTTCCCGGCGTGCCCGGCGCTCCTTCCGCGACCGAGCGACAGGCGGCGCACGAAGGCGGCGGAACGGCGCCAGGCGGCGCACCTGGGCAGGACGCGGCGCAGGCGCACGGCCACCGCGGCAGCGCCGCCTCGCTCGCGCTGGCCGCGCTCGGGGTCGTCTTCGGCGACATCGGCACGAGCCCGCTCTACGCGCTCAAGGAATGCGTCGGCGGGGAGCACGGCGTGGCGCCCACGCCCGGGAACGTCCTCGGGCTGCTCTCGCTGATCTTCTGGTCGCTCATCCTGGTTGTCACGGTCAAGTACGTCACCTTCATCACGCGCGCCGACAACGACGGCGAGGGCGGCATCCTCGCGCTGCTCGCGCTGGTGCCGGAGCGGCTGCGCAACAGGGGGACGAAGGGCGTCGGCTGGATCGCCGGGCTCGTGCTGCTCGGCGCCGCGCTCCTGTACGGCGACGGGGTCATCACGCCCGCGATCTCGGTGCTGAGCGCCATGGAGGGGCTCGCCGTGGCGACGACCGCGCTGCGGCCGGCCGTCGTGCCCCTCACCTGCGCGATCCTCGTGGGGCTCTTCAGCGTGCAGCGCTGGGGGACGGCGCGCGTCGGCAAGGTGTTCGGCCCGATCATGGTCCTCTGGTTCACCGCGCTCGCCGTGCTCGGCGTCGCCTTCATCGCCAGGAACCCGGCGGTGCTCGCCGCGCTGAGCCCCGTGCACGCGGCGCGCTTCTTCGCCGACCACGGCCTCCACGGGGTCGCGATCCTCGGGTCCGTCGTCCTCGTCATCACCGGGGGCGAGGCGCTTTACGCGGACATGGGGCACTTCGGGCGCCGCCCGATCCGGCTCGCCTGGTACGGGCTCGCGCTGCCGGCGCTCGCGCTCAACTACTTCGGCCAGGGCGCGCTCCTGCTCCAGACGCCCGAGGCCGCCGAGAGCCCGTTCTTCGCGATGGTGCCGAAGGGCCCCCTCACCTACGCGCTCGTCGCGCTCTCCGCCATGGCCACCGTGATCGCGTCGCAGGCGCTGATCTCCGGCGCGTACTCGCTCACGCACCAGGCGATCCAGCTCGGGTACCTGCCGCGGACGCGGGTGCTCCACACATCGAGCCACGCCGAGGGGCAGATCTACATCCCCGTGACGAACTGGGCCCTCGCGGCCGGCTGCCTCGCGCTCGTGCTGGTCTTCCAGCACTCGAGCCGGCTCGCCGCCGCCTACGGCATCGCGGTGACCGGCACGATGGGGATCACGTCGGTCATCTACTTCGTGGTGATGCGGAGCACGTGGGGTGTCCCGCTCGCAAAGGCGCTGCCGCTGCTGCTGCTGTTCCTGGCGTTCGATCTGCCGTTCTTCGGGGCCAACCTGGTCAAGTTCCTCGACGGCGGATACGTGCCGATCGTCATCGCGGCGGTCCTGTTCACGCTGATGGTGATCTGGAAGCGAGGCCGGGGGTTCCTCGCCGAGCGCTTCGCGCGGGCGGTCCCGTCGGTCGAGGCGTTCGTCCGCGGGCTCGAGGCGTCTTGCCGCGCGCGCGTCCCTGGCACGGCCGTGTTCCTGAGCTCGCGCGCGGGCAAGACGCCGAACGTGCTCGCGCACCACCTCAAGCACAACAAGGTGCTTCACGAGACCGTGGTGCTCCTGACCGTGGTCACGGAGCACGTCCCGCGGGTCCCGGACAGGGATCGCCTCCAGCTGGCGAGCCTCGACAAGGGGGTTCACCAGCTCCTCATCCGCTCGGGGTTCATGCAGTCGACCGACGTGCCAGCCCTCCTGCGGCGGGCGGCGGCGAAGCACGAGCTGCCCATCGATTTCGCGGACGTGACCTATTACCTCGGCCGCGAGACGATCCTCGCCACCGACGAGGGGCGGATGGGCAAGGTCACCGAGACGATCTTCGCGCTCATGGCGCGGAACGCGGGCTCGGCGCCGAGCTATTTCAACCTGCCGCCGGAGCGGGTGGTGGAGCTCGGCGTGCAGGTCGACCTGTAGCTGCCTCTCCGCCGCTCCTCGAGCTCCAGGCGCGCTCCGAGCGAGCTCCGGGCGCGCCCCGCGTGGAGCCGACCGACCTGCGGCCGGCTCGCCGCGCCGCCGGCGGCGCGGCCGCCGCTGGGCGTTCGCGCTCCCGAGGCGCTATGACTGCGCCCTCATGAAGAACAAGCCCCCGGGGCGCGCGCTCGCTGCGCTCGGCCTGCTGCTCCTCGGCTGCGCCTCCGACCCGCCGACCATCACGATCGAGGTCGTGCCCGGGCACGAGGCGAGCGCCTTCCAGGAAGACCCGCCCGTCGCCCGGATCGAGGTGACCGCGACGGCGATCGAGGGCGACGTCGCCGTGTCCGCGACGGGGGTGCCGGGCGGGGCGCTCGACTTCGGCGAGATCCCGGCAGAGAAGGCGTACACGTTCGAGGTGAGCGGCCTGGACGCTGGCGGGGCGACCGTGGTGCGAGGGCGCTCCGCTGCCGGCATCTACCTCGCCTCGCTGGCGGGCGACGCGCTGCAGCTCTTTGCCCAGCGGACCGGCCAGTGGGCGCGTCCGCCCGGCGAGCTCGCGGCCTCGCGCGTCGGCGCGCCCGGCGGCACGCTCGCGGAGCGCTACATGATCCTCACCGGCGGCGCCGCGGCGGGCGTCGCCGGGGGCGTCGAGCCGGCGCGGCTCGACGCGTACGACCTCGCGGCGTGGGTCGGGAGCGCCTCGAGCGGCGCGCTCCCGCGGGCGGCACGGTCGCTCGTCGTCCGGGAAAACCTGCTGCTCGCGCTCGACGACGACGGCGCGACGTGGACCGATCTCGCTGCGGGTCAGAGCGCCGAGGCGCCGCTGCCAGCGGGGCTCGGCTCGTTCGCGGAGGTGGCGGGCGGCAGGACGGTCGAGGCCACGGACGGGCGCTCGTTCGTCGTCGGCGCGACGCGCGGGGGCGAGCCCGCGGGGGCGCCGGGCCAGCCCTCGGACGCCGTGCTCGTCATCGGCCCGGACCTGACGCTCTCGGTGGCGAGGCTCCGCCACGCGCGGGCCGGCGCCGCGGCCGTGTGGCTGGAGGGGCTGGGCCTCGTGATCGCCGGCGGGAGCGCGGACGGCGCCGGGCTGGAGGTGCTCGGCGACGGCGCGACAGCGTTCCTGCCGCGGCCCTTCCCGCCGGACGCCTCTCACGGCGCGGGCGCCGCGGTGATCGGGCCCGGGGAGATCGCGCTCGTCGGCGGGGTCCAGGGCGGCGCTGCGGCGCCGACCCGGCGGCTGGCGCCGGGGTGCGCGGCGAGCTGCGCCACCGCGGAGGTCGAGGGCGCCGCGCTGCCCGCGGCGATCGTGGATGTCGCCGCGTTCGCGCTGGCCGGCGGGCGCATCGTCGCCGTGGGCTCCGAGGCCGGCGAGGGCGGGCTGACGAGGAGCTTCGTGGTCGACATCGCCGTCGGCCAGGCCGAGGAGCTGCCGCTGCGCGAGCCGCGGCGCGGCGCGACCGCCGTGCCCGCGCCAAACGGGACGCTCGCGCTGCTCGGCGGGGTCCACCCGGACGGGACGCCGGCGCTCGCGATCGAGACGTTCTTCCCGGAGTGAGCGCTCCACAGGCGGCCTCGGGTGCCGGCCGAGCCGCGGCCTCGGGCCGCCGCTCGCAGCCGAACAGACGGCGCAGCGGCTGCTCGGCGGCCCAGTAGTCACGGACGGCAGCGGGAGGATTCACGAAAATCTCCGCGGGGACGTCCCCGAACCAGCGCTGCAACCGCTGCTTGTACGGCGCGCCGTGGATCACGAACAGCTCGAGATCGCTCGATCGATGGCCGCGGCCGCGAACGATGGATCCGGCCGCCACGATGCCGAGAGGTTCAAAGCGCTAAGGCACCACCTCCCGGCCGTGGAACCACCCCGCGAGTCCATGTGGTTCAACGGCCCGATGGACCTCGCGCGCCCGGACTGGCACCCAGGGAGTGACCCCGTTCTGAACGGACCGGCAATGAACGAGACGGGCTCCGGCCGTCCAACGGCCGGCCGTGGGACGGCCGTGAACAAGCCGGCTCCGGCCGTCCAACGGCCCGTCGTCGACTGACCAGCCCCTGACACGCCGCGCTGTGCATCCTCGCCCGTACTCCCTGCGTACGCCGCGGCGTCGCGCACAGTTCATGCCAAGATACTGCATCCATTGAGCTTTCTCGCGGCGACCCCCTGTCGTGCGCGAGCGCCGCGCGCCGCTCCTCCGGGCGTATCCCGACCTCAACGGCGACGGCAAGCAGGACGTGTGCGGCCGCGCATCCGGAGGGCTCTTCTGCGCGCGGTGAGCCTTTGCTGCGGGCAAGTCGTGACCGGCACCGGCGGCGTTCAGGTGCAGGAGTGGGAGCTCGCCTGCTCCTGTCCGGATGCGGAGTCAGCCACGGGAACGACGACAACTCTGGAATCCGAAGCCGCCGGCAGCCTCCAGGCTGAAAAAGAATTCAGACCCGAGGCTGCCGGCAGCCTCCAGGTTGAAAAAGAATTCAAGCCCGAGGTCGCCGGCAGCCTCCAGGTTGAAAAAGAATTCAAGCCCGAGGTCGCCGGCAGCCTCCAGGTTGAAAAAGAATTCAGGCCCGAGGCTGCCGGCAGGTGGTGGCTGCACCGAGGAGGAGGACGCGCACCACGCACCGCGCTGTCGCCTCAACCTCGCCCGCGGCGAGCCATCTTTCCGGAAGGAACCTCTCGCCGCCCGCCTCGCCCCCGCCGCGGCGCCGGCGACGCGGCCACCCCGTCGCTCGCCGCCGCCCGCGCCCCGTCGCGCGCCCCGTACACCGCGCCGAGGTCCCTCGCGATCGCCTCGAGCCGCGCCCGCAGCGCCGCCGGCTCGATCGCCTCGGCGTCCCTGCCGAGGCCGATGATCTGCGAGACAGCGATCGACTCGCGCTCGAAGTCGACCGTCACGGTCCTCGCCCCATCGCGCCCGCGCGTCCCCTGCCCCCACCGCTCGTGCTCGCCGCGGGGCCGGATCCTCCGGAGCGCCTCTTCCCCCGCCTCGGTCACGCGCAAGGTCGCCACGTAGCTCGCCCGGCGCTCCCCGAACCGCTGGCACCACTCCTTCCAGCAGGTCGCCAGGTCGAACCCCGCCGGCCGCTCGAACCGCTCCTCCAGGAGCCGCGCCCCCTCCACGCGCGCGCCCCGGAACACGCTCGGCCCCCGCTCCGCCCCCGCCACGAGGTACCAGCGCTCGGCCTTGATCACGAGCCCGTACGGGTCCACCACCCGCTCGCTCGCCTCCCCGTCGAAGTCCCGGTACGCGAGCCACACCTTGCGGTCCTGCCAGACGCCCTCCCGC
Organism: Sorangium sp. So ce321; assembly: GCF_051530195.1. Taxonomy (NCBI): domain Bacteria; kingdom Pseudomonadati; phylum Myxococcota; order Polyangiales; family Polyangiaceae; genus Sorangium; species Sorangium sp. So ce321. The sequence goes on from NZ_CP150329.1 coordinate 6,294,975, forward strand.
AGCACGTCGAGGTGCGGCACCACCTCCCGGCCCTGGAACCACCCCGACGAGTCCACGTGCAGCCGCTGCCGCGCGTGCTCGGCCGCGGATCGCTGCACGACCGGCAGCGCCGCCGACAGCTTGATCAGCCCGCTCTCCAGCGCCGCCGACAGCCCGATGTCGGCCAGCGCGCCCGGCGCGGCGACCGCCGAGAGCGCGTGGACCTCGGGCTGCGTCAGCCCGGTCAGGCTGGTTTGCCACCCCTCCAGCAGCGCGATCCCGCCGTTCGGGCCGCGGTGCGCGTAGACAGGCACGCCCGCCGACGACAGCGCGTCGAGGTCCCGGTAGATCGTCCGCGCCGAGACCTGCAGGCGACGCGCGAGCTCCTCCGCCGTCAGCTGCCGGCTCTTCGCCTGCTGGAGGAGCAGCATCAAGCTGAGCAGCCGATCCGCGCGCATGACCGTCCCTGGCTCCTGACCCCGGGTTCCTGCCCCTGCTCCGATCCGCCTCGAAGCCTACGCGCAATTCATGACAGGAGATGTCAGGAATGCTCCCGTAGCGTCCCAGGACGACCGGAGCCGGCGGCGCCGCACCGCACGAGCCTGGGGCGCCGTACGCGCCGTACGCGCCGTACGTCGACCGAGCGCCGGTCCCGAAGGAGGACACACCGTATGAGACCGCTTGAAGGACAGGTCGCCCTCGTCGCCGGAGCGACGCGCGGCGCCGGACGCGCGATCGCCTGCTCGCTCGGCGAGGCCGGCGCGACGGTTTACTGCACCGGGCGCAGCGTCCGCGGCCGGCCCGCCACGGGCCAGCGCCCCGAGACCATCGAGGAGACCGCGGAGCGGGTGACCGCGGCCGGCGGGCACGGCGTCGCCGTGCAGGTCGACCACACCGTCGAGGAGCAGGTCGAGGCGCTCTGCGCGCAGATCCGGCGCGAGCAAGGCCGGCTCGACGTCCTGGTCAACGACGTCTGGGGCGGCGACGAGCTCACCGAGTTCGGCCAGCCGTTCTGGAAGCTCTCCCTGCCCAGAGGGAAGCTCCTGCTCGAGCGCGCGGTCACCTCGCACATCATCACCAGCCGCCACGCGGTGCCGATCATGCTCGAGCGCGACCGGGGCCTCATCGTCGAGGTCACCGACGGCGACAACTTCGGCTACCGCGGCAACCTCTTCTACGACCTGGCGAAGATGTCCGTCATCCGCCTCGCCTTCGCCATGGCCTGGGAGCTGCGGCGCCACCCCGCCATGACGGCGCTCGCGATCACGCCGGGCTTCCTGCGCTCGGAGGCCATGCTCGAAGGCTTCGGCGTCACGGAGGAGAACTGGCGAGACGCGGTCGCCAAGGACCCGCACTTCATCGCCTCGGAGACCCCCTTCTACGTGGGCCGCGCCGTCGCGGCGCTCGCCGCCGACCCGGCCGTCGCGGCGCGATCAGGCCGCGTCTTCAGCTCGTGGGACCTCGCCAGGGAGTACGGCTTCACCGACGTCGACGGCCGGCAGCCTCACTGGGGCGAGTACTTCGCGCGGACGATCGGCCCGTACAACAAAGCCGACGCGGCGGCGTACGCGAGCTGGATCAACGGCCCGATGGACCTCGCCTGCCCCGACTGGCCGAAGGAGTGACCGCGCGCGCCACACGCCTCAGTGCGCGTACGGCTCGCCCCGCAGCAGCGTCATCGCGCGGTAGAGCTGCTCGATGAGCACGAGCCGCGCGAGGCGGTGCGGGAACGTGAGCGGCGACAGGCTCCACCGGTCGTCCGCCGCGGCGGACACGTCCGGCGGCAGCCCGTCCGCTCCCCCGATCAGGAACGTGACCACCCCCTTGCCGCGCGAGCCCCACCGCTCCACGCCGGCCGCGAACGCCTCGCTGCCGAGCGCCTTGCCGTTCACCTCCATGGCGATGACGCTCGCCCCCACCGTCGCGCGCGCGAGCAGCGGCCCGACCTTCGCCGGCGGGCCGTCCGGGATCTCGATCTCGTCGCACGCCACGTAGCGGCGGATCCGACCGAGGTACTCGTCGATCGCCGCGCGCAGCGGCTTGTCCTTCACGCGCCCGACGGCCGCGACGACGAGACGCACGGCGCGCTCAGCTCGGGTCGAACCGCGGGGCGGGCTGCGCCCCCGGCGGCGGGGCCTCCTGCGGGACCGGCACGCGGCCCGCGTCGATCCAGAGCCCTTCGATGTCGTAGAGGCGCCGCGTGTCCTCCTGGAACACGTGCACCACCACGTCGCCGAAGTCGATCAGCACCCAGGTCGCCGCGGCGAGGCCCTCCATCGAGAGCGGGGCGACGTTGTGCTTGCGCGTCGCCTCCTCCAGGCCCGTCGCGATCGCGTGGACGTGCCGGTCGGAGCGGCCCGTCATGATCACCAGGTAGTCCGCGTAGTCGACGCGCCCCACCACCTCCAGGATCTCGACGCCGATCGCCTTCTTGTCGAGCCCCGCCCCGGCCAGCGTCAGCGCGAGCTCGCGCGCCGGCGCCGACGGCTCGGGGACCGGCGGCGGCGTGCTGCGGCGCGCGCCGGCGCGCTTCGGGCCGGCGAGCGGCGACTTGGTCCGCGTCGGCGACCGCCCCGCGAGCGGGAGCATCGCCTTCGCCCCGCCCTCGCCGCGCGTGGGGCGCGGCGCGTCGACGTCGTCCCGCGACGGACGCCGCGCCCGCGTCGCCGGCCGATCCGCCGGGATCGGCCGCGCCGGGCGCTCCAGCTGCTCCACCTCGTCGCCCGCGCCGGCCGCGCGGCGCGCGCCCGCCGCCCTCTTCGTGCCGGGCTCGCCCACGCCCGCGTGGGAAGCGCGGATCCGGGGCGACGCCGGCCGCTTCGTCTTCGTCGCGGACGACGCCCGCCCCGCCGCGCCCGCCTTCGCCGTCGTCGCCTTCTTCCGCGCCGGGGTGCGAGGCTCCGCGCTCTCGCCCGCCTTCGACCCCGACTTCGCCCGCGGCTTGCTGCTCCCTTCGCCTGCGTCCTTCTTCGTCGCCAACGTTCTCTCGCTTTCTTGTGCCCGGTCGGTTCGACCGGGCGCCCCTCGTCTCGCCCGCGTCAGCGGGTCTGGCCCTCGCCGTGCGCGATCCGCTCGATCGCCGTCGGGCGCGCGAGCCCCATGGGGCCATGGGCATGGAGCTTCGTCGTGGAGATGCCGACCTCCGCGACGAGGCCGAGCTCGCCGCCATCGTTGAGCCGGGGCGACGCGCTCGCCAGCGGCGTGCGCTCGATACCAACATCAACGTCGCTCTGCTCCATGGCGGGAACCTAGCTCGCCTCCCTGCGCGGGCCAACCGTTCTCCTTCGCGCCCGTGCTAGCGTACCGGCCGTGCGCGGCGATCTACGAAGCTCGAGCGAGGCGCTCCTCGCATGCCGCTCCCGCCCGGCCTGGCGCGCGCCGCGCGCGGCGCTGCTGCTCGCGGGGGCGCTCCTCGCGGCGTGCGGCGGCGCGGACGCGGACGCGGGCGAGGACGCGCCCGCCCCCCCGAGCACGGGCATCCCCCTCGCCGCGCCGAACGCGCGCGGGGCGCCGCTCGAGTCAGCGCCGCCAGCGCCGCCGGCCCCGTCCATCCCGCCCTCGCCGTACGTCGGCCCGGAGGAGCTCCAGATCCCGCCCGATCCGTTCGGCCCTCCCGAGATCCCGCCGCATCCGGCTCCCGCCGGGGGCTCCGGCGGGAGCGGAGTCCAGCTATGAAACGAGCTCACCACGCCTCGCTGCTCGCCGCGCTCGCCGCCGCGCTCCTCGCCGCGGCGTGCTCGTCCTCCCCGAAGCCGCTCCCGGCGGGTCCGCCGCCCGAGTACGAGCCGCCGCGCGCGTTCGACGGCGGCGCGCCCGGCAGCGGCGCGCCCGGTAGCGATGCGCCGGCAGCCCCCGCGGCCCCTGACGCGCCGCCGGACGACGCCGCAGCCGCGCCGGGCGCGCCGCTGCTGGCCCCGTCGCCGGGCGCGCCGTCACCGACGGGCGCGCCGCCGACGGGGGCGCCGGCGCCACCTCCCACGCAGCCGTGACCCGGCGAGCCGAGCGGGCGGCGAGCGCCGCGCTCGCGCTTCGTACCTCGCGCCGCCCGACTCTGGCGGATCCCGCCCCGCCATGCTAGCGGCAGCCATGCTCTCACCCCGTCGGGACTTCGTCGTCATCCTCGATTTCGGCTCTCAGTACACGCAGCTCATCGCCCGGCGCGTGCGCGAGTCCGGCGTCTACTGCGAGATCCACCGCTTCGACGTCCCCGTCGCCGAGCTGCGCCGGCTCGCCCCGCGGGCGCTCATCCTGTCCGGCGGCCCCGCCAGCGTGTACGGCGACAGCGCGCCCCACTGCTCCCGCGAGGTCCTGGAGCTCGGCGTCCCGACGCTCGGCATCTGCTACGGGCTCCAGCTCATGGCGCACCACCTCGGCGGCAAGGTCGAGCGCGCGCACACCGGGGGCGAGTACGGCCCGGCGACGGTGCGGATCGAGCGCCCGACGGGCATCTTCTCCCGCTTCGCCGAGGGCGACGCCATCGACGTCTGGATGAGCCACGGCGATCGCCTCGTCGCGCTGCCCGAGGGGTTCGTCGCGCTCGGCACCACGCCCGGCAGCCCGCTCTGCGCCGTCGCCCGCGAGCGCGACAAGCTCTACGGCCTCCAGTTCCACCCCGAGGTCGTCCATACCCTGCGCGGCAAGGAGATCCTCCAGTCGTTCCTCTTCGACGTCGCCGGCCTCTCGCCGACGTGGACCCCCGCGTCGTTCGTGGAGGAGGCGATCGCCGCGGTCCGCAAGAAGGCGGGCCAGCACGACCGCGTCATCCTGGGCCTCTCGGGCGGCGTCGACTCCTCGGTCGCCGCCGTCCTCTGCCAGCGCGCGCTCGGCGACCGGCTGACGTGCATCTTCGTCGACAACGGCCTCCTGCGCGAGGGCGAGGCCGAGGCCGTCGAGCGCACGTTCCGCGATCACTTCCACATGAACCTCGACGCCGTCGACGCGTCGGCGCGGTTCCTCGAGGGGCTGCGCGGCGTCGTCGACCCCGAGCAGAAGCGCAAGGTGATCGGCCGCCTGTTCATCGAGGTGTTCGAGGAGGAGGCGAAGCGGGTCCAGGGCGCGAAGTGGCTCGTCCAGGGCACGCTCTACCCCGACGTCATCGAGAGCGTCTCGTTCAAGGGGCCGAGCGCCGTCATCAAGAGCCACCACAACGTCGGCGGCCTGCCCGAGCGGATGAACCTCGGCCTGATCGAGCCGCTGCGGGAGCTCTTCAAGGACGAGGTGCGGGCCGCCGGCGAGGCGCTCGGCATGCCGCGGGAGATCCTCTATCGCCAGCCGTTCCCGGGCCCGGGGCTCGCGGTGCGGTGCCTCGGCGAGGTGACGCCGGAGAAGCTCCGCGTGCTCAGGGCGGCCGACACCATCTTCGACCAGGAGATCCGCGCCGCCGGGCTCTACGAGTCGATCTGGCAGAGCTTCTGCGTGCTGCTCCCGGTCCGCTCCGTGGGCGTGATGGGCGACGAGCGCACCTACGACGAGGCGATCGCGCTGCGCGCGGTGCACTCGACCGACGGCATGACCGCCGACTGGGCGCGGCTGCCCTACGACCTCATCGCCCGGGTGAGCTCGCGGATCATCAACGAGGTGCGGGGCGTGAACCGCGTGGTGCTCGACGTCTCCTCGAAGCCGCCCTCGACCATCGAGTGGGAGTGACGATGGCCGGCGCGAGCGCGAAGAGGACGTGCGCCCGAGCGGCGCTCCTGGTGCTCGGACTCTCGGCGTGCGCCGCGCGCACGCCGGCGACGGTGTCGCTGCGGGTGAAGGGGAACGTGCCCGACGCGTCGGTCACGATCGACGACCAGTACGTCGGAGCGCTCGCCTTCGTCGCCGCCCGCGGCGTCGCGCTGCCGCCCGGCGCGCACCGCATCACCGTGGAAAAGGCGGGCTACTTCGCCTGGGATCGCCTGGTCGAGGCGAACAGCGGCGACCCGCCGATCCACCTCCAGGTGCAGCTGACGCGGGTTCCGGATTGAACGATGGCGCCGGGCTGACCATCGTCCGGACCTCACGCCGTCACCGACCGTCACCGACCGTCACCGACCGTCACCGTTCTGCGACGCTCCCCCGGAGCGTGACAGCGCAAGACGAAATCATCCTCGAGCGCTCTCCGTAATCCATGGTGATGGGTGCCCACAGCACCCATCCCAACCTCAACCCTGGCGGTGGAGCGGAGTATGCCGAACCGGAGCAGTCCGAGGGCGCTGTCCTGCGCGCCTGTCACCAAGAAAGCGGCCCGGCGCCCGCGCCGGCGCGCCACGCTCGATGTGTGCGGTCCCGGGAGCCGTCGTCCGGGAGGCCGCCTGTTTCATGCCCTGTGCGATCTCGCCGATCGCTTCCTGCAGCGCCGGGGGGATCCACAGGCGATCCAGCTCGGCACCGTGCTGTTCTATGTCGCGTTCCACAGCGCTCGCGCTGCGGAGGAAGACGACTTCCGCCTCTCTCTCCGGACCTCGCTGGACATGCTCGTCGAGCTCGAGCCGGTCGAGCGCTGGCTCCGGCCGCCGCCGGCGCTCGAGCTGCCCGCTGGTCAGCCCACGCCGCGCCCCTACCCCACCTTCGCCGGCGCGGATCTGCCGGGGGCGCGGGGCTCCGGATGACGCTGCCCACGCCGCCTTCCGCTCCGGCGTGCCCGTCGTTCGAGACGGTCTACGCGGTGGGCCTTCCCTTCCTCCACCAGGCGCTCCGGTGGCTTGGCGTCGCGGCGAACGACCTGGACGACATGCTCCAGGAGGTCTTTCTCGCCGCCTACCGGGGCCTGGCCGCCTACGAGCCGTGGCGCTACCACGCGGCCCCTGGCGGCGGGCTCTCCGCGGCAGGGACGCCGCCCCTGCGCATCACGCCCGAGGCGGCGCTGCACCGGTGGCTCTTCGGCATCGCGTGGCGGAAGGTGAGCCACTACCACGCGCGCGCCCACCGGCGCCGCGAGATCCCTTCCGGCGCTGGCGCGTCCTGGCCGTTCGAGGGGTGCGCCCCGACGCCGACGCCGGAGCAAGCCCTCGCGAGCGCCGACCGCGCCGAGCTCGTGACCGCGCTGCTCCTGAAGGTCGCGCCCGAGCGGCGCGTCATCCTCGTGATGTACGACCTGCTCGGCGTCGCGGTGGCCGACATCGCCCGCGAGCTCCAGCTCAACGAGAACACCGTCCGCTCCCGCCTGCGCCTCGCCCGCGAGGACTTCCGCGCGGCCGTCGCGCGCCAGCCCCGCGAGCGCCGCAGCGCGCTGCGAGCCCTCTCCGCGCTGGAGCGCCCCCTCCACGCCGCCGCCGCGTCCCTGCTACGGGCGGCGCGCGCGTTCCCGCCCGTCCCCGCGCCCGTGGCGCGCGCGCTCTGGCTCCGCCTCGAGCGACGGCGCTGCCAGCAGCTCGACGAGCGCCCCGGCCTCGCGCTGCTCCCCGGCCACCCTGCCGGCGCCATGATCGCGTGAACGCGAGGGGACGTACACCCGAGACGTCAGAAGAACGACACGGACGATCCTCACCGCCCCACGCGGCATGGCATGGCGTGACGTGGCGCGCATGATATGTCGCGTACGCGCGCCGCGACGCCCCCCTCACAGCGAGCTGCGAGCTGAGAAGGCAAATGCGAATCGCGAGCGCAAGAAAAGCGAAGCGAGCAGCCACACTGGTAGCTTGACGCCCCCGTACGTTTGTGTAGTCTCCGCCGCCCCCGCAGAGAAAGTCCTACGATCATGGCCAATACTCCGAAGTGGAATGTCCGTCTGCGTCACGAATGGCTCGCCACCCCGCTCAAGAAGAAGCGCCTGAAGCGCTGCCAGAAGGCGCGGATCGGCCTGCTCGACGCGGAGCAGCGCAAGGCAGCCAAGCAGAAGCCGGTCCAGGCTGAGCAGCCCGCGAGCTGACCCGCCGACCACCGTGCGGCGATAGCCGGACTGGCCGCGCGAAGACCTCGACATCGCGTGCCGATCACGGTCCGGCAGGTCGGCGTCCTCGCGCGGCGCGATCCGTGGTAGCGTCGCCTCGCGGTGTTCGCCTGCGGTTCGGCGACGGATCGTCGGCCCCCGCCTCGGGCGTGGGCTAACCAGGATTCATGGGAGCGAGGCCCTGAGCGTGTCGGATTCGAGCTTTTCGCCCGGTCGCTCGGGCAGCCCTGCCGTACCCGCGTCCCGTTCTGGCGGAGGCGCGCCCTCGACTGCGCCTGAGGAGGGCGACGGTCCCACCCGCGTCATGAGCGACACGGAGCGGCAGGCCGCTCTTGCCGCCGTCCGCGGAGCGTTGGCTCAGCCCCAGGCAGCCGCCGCCGCGTCAACGACCGCGGAGACGGTTCGCCCACCACCTCCTCCCCCGGGCGGGAGCGCGGCGGCGCACGACCTCGCGCCCGAGACGGTTCGCCCGCTCACGGTGCCAGCCGGGCTCGAGGCGGTCTACGCGACCGCCGACACGGTCCGTCCGCCCGCGCCGCCCGTCGACAGCGCCCCGGGCGAGCAGCCTGCGCAGGTGGACCCGCTCGTCGGCACCACGGTGGTGGGCGCGTACCTCATCACCCGCCTCCTCGGCGAGGGCGGCATGGGCCGCGTCTACGAGACGCAGCACACCCGCATCCCGGGCAAGCGGTTCGCGCTGAAGACGCTCCACCCCGAGCTCTCTCAGCAGCCCACCATCCTCGCGCGGTTCCAGCGCGAGGCGGAGGCGGCGGCGTCGATCCGGAGCCCGCACGTCGTCGAGATCTTCGACGTGAACCGGCTGGACGACGGCCGGCCGTGCATCATCGCCGAGTACCTGGACGGCCAGGGGCTCGGCGAGCTCCTCGCCGCGTCGGGAGGACGGCTGCCGGTCGGCACGGCGGTGCGGATCGCGCGCGAGGTCTGCGAGGGCATCGCGGCCGCGCACGCCGCGGGGGTCGTGCACCGGGACATCAAGCCGGAGAACATCTTCCTGACCGGCGACCCGGCGTGTCCGACCGTGAAGGTCCTCGATTTCGGCATCTCGAAGACCTCCGAGCCGTCGGCCCTCACCAGGACCGGCATGGTGCTCGGAACACCGGCCTACATGGCCCCGGAGCAGGCGAAGGGGGACGAGACCGATCCCCGGGCCGACATCTACGCGGTGGGGGCCGTCCTCTACCACGCGCTTACCGGGCAGCGCCCCTTCGAGCGCAGCGACCCGACCTCGACGCTCCTCGCCGTCATGACGGAGGAGCCGCCGGCGCCGCGGTCGCTCAACCCGGAGATCCCGCAGGGGCTGGAGCTCGTCCTCCAGCGCGCCATGGCGAAGGAGAAGGAGGGCCGCCACGCCTCGATGGGCGAGCTCGCCAGCGATCTCGCGCCGTACGAGGAGGCGGCCGCGCCCGGGGGCCCGTCGAGCGCGCGCGCGTCGCTCGCGCGCCAGTCCGTGACCTACGGGAGGCCCTTCGCGCTCTCGTATGCCTTCGGCCTGCCCGCCTCGCCCGCGTCCGAGGCGTACCTGACGCGGCAGATGGTCTTCCTCTCGGCGAGCCTCGGCCTGGGATGGCTCGGCGCGGGCCTCGTCAGCAGCCTCGCCGGCCTCGCGCGCGCCGCGCAGAGCGACGCCGGCGCGCTGTCAGGCCGGGGCGCCGCGCTGCTCACGTTCGGGATCCTGTGCGCCTTGTTCGGCGTCGGGCTGCTCGGCGGCTTCTACGTCTTTCGCCACATCTGGCGGGACGACGTCAGGTTGAACGCGCTCGCGCCGAGGCTCACGACCCCGATCGTGCTCGCCCTCGTGGCCTACGGCGTCGCGTCGCTGCTCGTGCGGCTCCTCGAAGCGGTGGTCCTGCAGCGGGCCGTCGGCATCGCCTGGCCGGTCTGGGACGCGCTGCTCTTCCTGGTCAGCGTGGGCGCCGCGCTCGCGGCCGCCGTGTTCCAGTGGCGAGAGCAGCGGCGATGAGGCCGCGGCCGGCCGGCGCGACGCCGGCCATGGGCCGCGGCCCGGGCCCGTGTTAGGGGAGCGGACCATGCCAGCGCAGGCACCTGGAACGGGCGCCAACCGGGCCAGCGCCCCCGACAGACCGGGCTCGCTCGCCGGGACAGGCAACACCCTGGCCGCCGGCCTCACCGCCTCGGGCGCGCGCGCGTCGATGCTGGCGCGGACGCCGGCCGCGGCGCGGTGGCTGGTCGTGGGCACGGCCGCGACCGTGGCCGTCGTGCTCGCCGCCCCCCTGCTGCGCGACGGCGACTCGCTCGCCCGGCTCGAGGCCGCCGCGGGCGTCGGGCACGCGGGGCCGGCGGGCTCCGCGCTCCGCCGCCCTGTCGCGCCGCGCCCGAGCGACGCGGCACCGGCCAACGAGCTCGCGGCGGCGACCGCGGGCGGCGTGCTCGCGCTCGACGCGCTCGCCGCGCGCTACCCCAAGGATCCCGCGATCTTCCGGGCCCTCATGCTGCGCCACGCGCTCCCGCCCCCTTACCACGCCGCCTCGCTCGCCGCGGCGAAGCGGCTCCTGGAGCTCGATCCGGGGGCGGCCGCCGACGACGACGTGAAGCGCGTCGTCGCGGGCGCCGCCGGCGGACCGCCCGAGGTGGCCGCGGCCGCGCTCGATCTCATGGCGAGCAGCATGGGCAGCCAGGGGGCGGAGCTCCTCTACGACCTCGCGGTGGGCAGCTCGGCGCTGAAGGAGCGCGCCGCGCGCCGCTTCGCCGAGGCCGCGGTCCAGGAGCGGGCGACGCCCGCGCTGCGCATCGCGCACGAGCTGCGCGTCGCCCCGTCCTGCAAGGCGCGGCAGGCCCTGCTGGCACGCGCGGCGGCCGACGGCGATCGGCGCTCCATCGATCTCCTCTCGCCGCTCATCGTCAGCAAGAGCAAGGGATGCGGCTTTCTCGGCATGAGCCGCTGCGCGGCGCCCTGCGCCTCGATCGCGAAGGAGATCAAGGCGGCAATCCAGGCGATCGAGGCCCGCACCGGGCCATCGCCCGGGGCGGCCCCCGAGCCCGAGCGCCCATGATCGCGCCCGAGAGTCGGTGACGTTGACCGAGGGTTGCGCGGGTGGGAGCCTTGCCATATCAGGGCTCAACTCATGTACGTTCCTGCTCAATCCTGGTCGCCCGATTCATGGCGTGAACGTCCCAACGCCGCGCCCCTCCCCTACGACGACGCCGGGGCCGTCGACGCGGCCGTCGAGAAGCTCCGGGCGCTGCCGCCGCTCGTGACCTCGTGGGAGGTCGAGCGGCTCAAAGGCCACCTGGCCCAGGCGCAGATCGGCCGCCGGTTCGTGCTGCAAGGGGGCGACTGCGCGGAGACGCTCGACGACTGCCGCCCGAACATCGTCACGAACAAGCTCAAGATCCTCTTGCAGATGTCGCTCGTGCTGGTGCACGGCGCCCGCCAGCCGGTGGTGCGCCTCGGGCGCTTCGCCGGCCAGTACGCCAAGCCGCGATCGAGCCAGATCGAGACGCGCGACGGCGTGAGCTTGCCCAGCTATTTCGGGGATCTCATCAACAGGGCTCCCTTCGAGGCCGCCGCCCGCCGCCCCGATCCGGGCCTGATGGTCGCGGGTTACCAGCACGCGGCGCTCACCCTGAACTTCATCCGTTCGCTGTCGGAGGGCGGCTTCGCCGATCTCCACCACCCGGAGTACTGGGACCTGAGCTTCCTCGAGCGGGCGGATCTGCCCGGCGAGCTGCGCGAGCGTTACCAGCGGATGACCGAGCAGGTCGGGGAGGCCCTCCGGTTCATGGAGGCGCTCGCCGAGGTGCCTGTCGGGGAGCTGTCGCGGGTCGAGTTCTTCACGAGCCACGAGGGGCTCAACCTGCACTACGAGGCTGCGCAGACCCGGAAGGTCGCGCGCCGCCCCGGCTATTACGACCTGACGACGCACCTGCCCTGGATCGGCGAGCGCACGCGGCAGCCCGACGGCGCGCACGTCGAGTTCTTCAGCGGGGTCCAGAACCCGGTGGGCATCAAGCTCGGCCCGAAGACGGTCCCGGGCGAGGCGATCCGCCTCCTCGACCGGCTGAACCCGGCGGACGAGCCGGGCAAGATCGTGCTCATCGTGCGCATGGGCGCGGGCCGCGTGCGCGAGGGGCTCCCGCCGCTCATCGAGGCGGTGCGGGCGGCGGGGCGCAAGGTGCTCTGGATGTCCGATCCGATGCACGGCAACACCCAGACCACGTCCGGCGGGATCAAGACACGGAATTTCGAGGACATCCTCACCGAGATCGAGGCCAGCTTCGAGGTGCACGAGTCGCTCGGATCCCACCTCGGCGGCGTCCACTTCGAGCTCACGGGCGACGACGTCACCGAGTGCATCGGGGCGGGGCTCACCGAGTCCGATCTCGACCGGCGCTACGCGAGCCTGTGCGATCCGAGGCTCAACTACCGCCAGTCGCTCGAGATGGCCTTCCGCATCGCGCACCGCATGGCGGAGTCCTCCCGACGCCTGAAGGGCTGATCTCCCGGACGTCCGCGGCGGCGGGCACCCCGGAGCTCCGGGGAATGAGCCGCGGAGATGCAGAGAGCACAGAGTCCGCGATCCCCGTGGTGTCCGCTGTGACTCGGTGGTCCACGCTCTCTGTCGGACTCGCCATTTCAGCCCGGTGCCCGCTGTGCCTCGGTGGTCCAAGCTCTCTGTCGGACTCGCCATTCCAGCCCATCTGGCGCCCCTGGCGCGCTCCCTCCCTGGCGCTCCAGAAGCAGGAGTCGCCTGGTGGCGATCCGTCGAGCCTGTCCCCACAGATCTTCGTGGGGGGTAGTTCGCCATGCAGAACATCTCGACTCAACAGGGTGAAAGCCGGCACGGAGAGGGACAGGCCACGACGGAGGGCTCGCTCGAGGGACAGCAGCGCTCCGCCGCGGGCCCTACGCTGCTCGAGTCTTTCCTGCCGGAGGCCGACATCGTCGTGAACCACGAGATCGTGGTGATGGCGACGCCGGAGGTGACGTACGCGGCGCTGCGGAGGGTGGATTTCGCGAAGAGCCGCTCCCTCCTGCTGCGCGCTGTCCTCGCGCTCCGCGTGGCGGAAGTGCGGCGCGCCCGGCGCCGGCTCGGCCTCGCGCCGCTGCCCGCGCCCGCGCGCGTGTCGCTCCAGAACGTCCAGGACTACGGGCAGATCAAGCTGGCCGAGAAGGAGGGCTCCGAGATCGCCGTCGGCGTGATCGCGCGCCTGATGAGCACCGAGAGCATGTTCGCGGGGCGGACCGCCGCCGAGTTCAAGGCGTTCGATTGCCCCGGGCACGTCAAGGCGGCGGGGAGCTTCGTCGTGACGCCCTATGGCCAGCGCCGGACGATGCTCTCGTACGAGGCGCGGATCCGCGCGACCGACACGCGGACGCGGCGGCAGCTCTTCCTCTGGGACGCCCTGACGGCGCCCCTGACGAAGCTGGTCACCAGCCGGATGCTCCGCCACGTGGCGAGGGTCGCCGAGCGCCAGTGCGCCGCGCAGGGCCACCGCCAGGCGACCTGCTGACGTCCTCGTAACGTCCTCGCCGAGCGGAGCGCCACCCGGAGGCAAGCGCGCGGCCCGCGCGGATCACCGACGACCGCCGGGCGCGCGCCTTGCGCGCCTGACCTCGCTCATGCACCCGGCGCGGCGAAGGAGGCCCGCCGTGCGCCCGATCGCATCGACGAGCCTCGGTCTGACGCGCCGCTGAGCGCGCCAGCGAGGCTCACATCCCCGAGCTCATCTCGCGTGTCGCTGGAGCTGCGCGGCGCCATGAGCGGGCGGCGAGGCGGCATGAGCGCGCCGATCACGGCCGGTCGACGGTGATCTTTGGCGACGTCCACGTCTCCCAGTGGGCGTCGTTGCCCGGGTCGCCGAGCGCCCTGAGCGCGCGCAGCTTGATCAGATAGTCGCCGTCCGGAACGACGACCGACCTCCCGTTGAGCTTCGTCGTGCCCTTCCACCCGTACCGCGTGACCGCCGTCGCCGACGAGCTCTGGCCGACGTGCGAGAGCTCCAGCGCGCGCCCCCACGCCTTGCCGGTGGAGGCCTCGACGATGTCCATGGTCAGCCGCTCCGCGCCGTGATCGAGGTGGGCCATCACGTACGGGATGTCGCTCGACACCAGGGTGAAGGTCGCGCCGCCCGGCTGCGGGGTCACGCGCTCCCCGCTCATCTTGCCGAGCCACGGTGCCCCCTGACCGGACGGCTTGAGGACCGGCACGCTCTGGTAATCGCCCTTGAAGCCCGCGTACGGCACCCGCAGCGTGGCGTCGCTGGCGCCGCCCCGCGGCGTGAACACGACGTAGCCGCCGAACAGGCCGCCGTCCGCGAGCGCGTCGCTCGCCCGGACGGTGACGGAGACGGTCGCGCTCCCGCGGGCGGGGACGGTGACGCTCGCGGCGCTGAAACCGACGCTCGCGGCGCCGGCCGTCGCGGTCCTCGGCGCCCAGTGATCGCCGCCTGTCGCGCACGCCGCGGGCGCGTGCGACAGGTCGAAGGTCACGTCGTCCCAGCTCGTGTTCTCGAGCGTCAGCGTGCGCGCGACGGGGCCGGCCTCGCTCTCGCCGAGCGCGAGCTTGCCGGGGCTGATCACGGTGGTCGCCCGGATGGCGCGGTCGACGCGGATCATCCCCGCCCCCTGCCGGTGCGCGCTCTCCGGCACGCCGGCGCCGGGATCGCCGCTCCACGGCGCGGGGACCGCGCTGTTCTGCAGGACGTCGCGCACGCGCTCCGCCTGGAGCTCCGGGCGCGCGCCGAGCAGGAGCGCGACCGCCCCGGCCACGTGGGGCGACGCCATCGACGTGCCGCTGAGCGTGTCGTACGCGCCGCGCTCGACCGGCACCGTCGAGTAGATCGACCCGCCGGGCGCGGCGAGGTCGGGCTTGAAGGAGAGCGCCGCGCTCAGGCCGTGCGAGCTGAAGCGGGAGACGAGGCCCGCGGTGCCGTTCTGCGCGGCGACGGCCTGGTTGGTCCAGCGGTGGGTCACGGCCCCCGCGTCGAGGCGCGCGTTGAGGAGCTCGCCGTCCGCCTGCGCGATCCCCACGACCGGGATGGTGATCGCGGTGTCTCCCTCGACCGACGGGTTCATCTCCCCGGCGCGATCGTTGTAGATCACGACGCCGGCCGCCCCCGCGGCCTGCGCGCGCGCGGCCTTCTCGGGGAACGGGCACCCGCCGCGACGGACGAGCGCGATCTTGCCCGCGAGGCTCCCCGCCGGGAGCGCCGCGCAGCAGTCGCGCGCGCTGGTGAGCGTCCCCGTGCGCGCGAGGGGAGCGCTCCCCGAGAGCGGCGCGGGCGGGCTGCCGACCGCGCGCGCGTAGCCGATCGCGACGTCGCCCGGCGCGATGGTGAACGACAGGCGGGTGACGCGGGCGCTGTCGACGGACGCGGCGCCGATGACCGCCTCGCCCACGCCGGGCGCGCCCGCGGACCAGAGCCCCTTCTCGCCGCTGTTGCCGATCGAGGCGACGACCACGACGCCCCGCGCGACGAGCTCGTTCGCGCCGATCGCGGTCGGGTAGTCCGGCCACTGGAACGGCGTCCCGATGCTGATGTTGACGACGTCCATGCCGTCGTCGGCGGCCCGCTCCATGGCCTTCAGGATGATGTCGGCGCGCGAGCCGCCGCGGCAGCCGAACACGCGGTAGGCGCCGAAGGTCACGTCCGGCGCCACGCCCTGCACGATCCCGTTCGCCCCGATGATGCCGGCGACGTGCGTGCCGTGGCCCAGGCAGTCGTCCGGGTCGCTATCGGGGACGGGCTGCTTGCTCGCGTCGCCGGAGACGAAGTCGTCGCCGACGAAATCGTGGCCGAACGCCACGCGGCAGCCCGGACCGAAGCACCCGCCGAGATCGGGGTGATGGTAGTCGATGCCGCTGTCGATCACGCCGACGCGGATGTCCTCGCCGGTCACGCCGAGATCCCGGCGCACGCGGTCCGCGCCCGACATCTCGCCTGCGACGGCGAGATCCGGCCCGATCGCGGCCGCGGCGGGCGTCACGTCGAGCTCGACGGGCAGGACGGGGTAGACGGCCTTGACGCCGGGCATGTCCACGAGCGCGGCGGCGCCCTCGCGCGCGACGCGGACGGAGAGGCCGTTCCAGAGCCCCTCGAACGAGAATCGCTGCTTGTACCGGAGCCCTCGCTCGGCGGCCGCCTGACGGAAGCGCTCGCGGTGCTCGTCGAGGAGGCCTCGCTTGCTGGCCGCGCGCGCGCCGCCGCTCGCGGCCGGCGCACGCTCGAGCTCCACGAACCAGAGCTCCGTCGGCTCATCCGGCGAGAACGTGGCCTCGCCGGGCGCCGAGCTCTCCGGAGGGGCCGTATTCTGGCCTGACTCCATGTCTCCAGGCTCTCCGCTGCACCCTGAAAGAGCGATGTAGAGGGAGCCCAGGGCGAACCAGCGCACACGATGTCTCATAAGCCCCTTTCCGCGCGTGCCGAGCATGGATTCAGCTATGTTCGATGTCGCGAATCGGTCAAGCGCGAGCGAGCCGAGAACGGCTCGAGCGCCGAGCCCGGAGCCGTCATCGCCGTAGACCCTGGAAGAGCGCTCGTCGCAGCGCAGCTCTCCGTTCGGGTCGGGCTCCATGAGCTCCGGGATCGAGGCGCCCTGTCAGGGGCGCTGGACGTCACGGTGGCAGTCCTGGAGAGTGGCTGTTATACGTGGTGTCTTCGCTGTTCCGCGAGACCGCTTTGGCGCCGTCATCTGCCCATCGAGGTCTCACAGGAAGGCGTGGAAGACAGGGCGACGTTCAGCGTGCTCTTCCTGGTTTCCCACCTTCCTCTCCACGTGACCGCTCCACGTGACCGCTCCACGTGACCGCGCCGCCCGGGCGGGCAGCGGCCGCCTGCCGGACGAGCGCCGCGAGGCGGCGGAGGGCCCCGGGCGTTGCCGGTCCCCGCGCGCTCGACTAGCGTGGCGCGGCTCTCCGGCGCGGGCGGCGCCGGGGCTCGGATGGGGGATGTGGCATGACGGTCCTGGAGCGCTCCCTGTTCTCGTTGCACCATCGCCTGGTCCACGTGCCCCGCGTGGACCGCGTCGCGCGGGCGCTGGCCGCGCAGGTGGGTCGCGCCGCGTCGCTGCTCGACGTGGGCGCGGGCGACGGGACGATCGCGCTGGAGGTCGCGCGCCGCGCGGGCGCCCAGCGCGTCGTCGGCGTGGACGTGAAGGCGCGGCCCGGGGCGGCGCTGCCGGTCATCGCGTACGACGGCGAGCGCCTCCCCTTCCCCGACGGCGCCTTCGAGGCGGTGCTCCTCTCCGACGTGCTGCACCACTGCGCCCGCCCTGGCGCGCTCCTCGCCGAGGCGCTGCGGGTCGCGTCGCGCGTCGTCGCGCTCAAGGATCATTTCCGCTTCGGCCCGGTGTCGCAAAAGGTGCTGCTCTGGATGGATCTCGTCGGGAACGCGGCGCCGGGCGTCGAGGTGCGCGGGACCTACTTCACCCCGGGCGAGCTCGTCGCGCTCGTGCGCGGCGCGGGCGGGCGCATCACCGGCCTCCAGTGGCCGCTGCGGATCCACGATCTGCCGTTCCGCCTCGTGACCCAGGATCGCCTGCAGTTCGCGGCGCGGATCGAGCGCCTGGCCGAGGGGAGCGCGCGATGACGGAGCTCAGGTCGTTCGTGGTCGGCGGCGCCGGGTTCATCGGGAGCCACCTCACCGATCGCCTGGTCGAGCGCGGCCCCGTGACGCTGTACGACAACCTCTCGGTCGGGCGCCGCGCGTTCGTGGCGTCGCACCTCGCCTCCGGGCGCGCGACGCTCGTCGAGGCGGACGCCCTGGATCTGGAGCGCCTCGCCGAGGCCATGGCGGGCCACGACCTCGTCGTGCACCTCGCGGCGAACCCGGAGGCGCGCTGGGGGCTGGCGCGGACGCGCCTCGATCTCGATCAGGGCACGATCGCCACGTACAACGTGCTCGAGGCGATGCGGCGCGCGGGCGTGGGCCGGCTGATCTTCTCGTCCTCCGGGACGGTCTACGGCGACACGGCGCGCACGTGCGCGGAGGGCGATCTCGGCGCCTTACCCATCTCGCTGTACGGCGCGAGCAAGCTCGCGGGCGAGGCGCTCGTCAGCGCCTATGTCGAGTGCTTCGGCCTCACGGCGTGGATCTACCGCTTCGGCAACGTGGTCGGGCCGCGCGGGACGCACGGCGCGGCGCTCGACTTCCTGAAGAAGCTGCGCGATCGACGGACCGAGCTCGAGGTGCTCGGCGATGGACGTCAGTCCAAGCCGTACCTCGATGTCCGCGACTGCGCGGAGGGCATCCTGTTCGGCTTCGACCACGCCCGAGAGCGGCTGAACATCTTCAACCTCGCGCCCGAGGACGCGACGAGCGTCTCGCGCATCGCGGCGCTGTGCGTGGCGGCGTCGCCCTACCCGGACGCGGTGATCCGGTATCAGGGCGGCGAGCGCGGCTGGCCTGGCGACGTGCCGCGCTCGCGGATGGATCCGGGCAAGCTTGCGTCGCTCGGGTTCCGGGTGCGTCACACGAGCGACGAGGCCGTGCGCATGGCGGTCGAGGCGCTGGCGAGCGAGGTGTTCGGGGGCGAGCCGGCGGCGTGATGCGCCCGGCGCGTTGTCGCGCGCTCGGGCGACGATGTAGGCTCCCGGCATGGCCGAGCTCACTCTCTACATCGGAAACAGGTCCTATTCGTCATGGTCGCTCCGGCCCTGGCTTCTCCTGAAGCAGGCCGGCGCCACGTTCGACGAGGTGGTGATCCCGCTCCGGGCGCCGGGCGTGCGCACGCCGGAGATCCAGCGACACTCCCCCTCGGGCAAGGTGCCCGCCTTGAAGCACGGGGCGCTCACGGTCTGGGAGTCGCTCGCGATCGGCGAGTATGTGGCCGAGCTCTTCCCCGAGGCGAAGCTCTGGCCGGAGGCGCGCGAGGCGCGCGCCGTCGCGCGGGCGGTGAGCGCCGAGATGGCGAGCAGCTTCACCGCCCTCCGCACCGCGCTGCCGATGAACGTGCGGCGGAAGATCCAGGGCGTGGCGATCACGGAGGCGGCCTCGCAGGACGTCGCGCGCGTCCAGTCGATCTGGGGCGATTGCCGCTCGCGCTTCGGCCAGGGGGGCGAGTTCCTGTTCGGGCGCTTCAGCGTCGCGGACGCGATGTACGCGCCGGTCGCGACGCGGTTCGACACGTACGGGATCGAGCTCGACGCCGTCTCGCGGCGCTACGTTGCGTCGATCCTGGGGCTCCCCGCGATGCAGGAGTGGATCGCGAAGGCCAAGGAGGAGCCGCACATCATCGAGGAGTACGAGGCGCTCGGCGTCGTGGGCAAGTAGATCGGGCTCCGTCGCCGCCAACGCTGCTGCGGCTGACGACGGGAAGCGCTACTAGTCCCGGACATGCCGCACGAACTCGACCTCATCCTCACGCTCACGGGCGGCCTCACCGCGGCCCTTGCGCTCGGCTTCATCACCCAGCGCATGAGGCTGTCGCCCATCGTCGGCTACCTGCTGGCCGGGATCCTCGTTGGCCCCTTCACGCCAGGGTTCGTCGCGGACAAGCCGCTCGCGGACCAGCTCGCCGAGATCGGGGTCATCCTGCTGATGTTCGGGGTCGGCCTGCAGTTTCACGTGCGCGAGCTCCTCGCCGTGCGGAAGGTCGCGATCCCCGGCGCGCTCATCCAGATCGCGGTCGCCACGGCGCTCGGGGTCTTCGTCGGCCGCGCCGCGGGCTGGTCGTGGGCCGCGTCGGTCGTCTTCGGCATCGCGATCTCGGTGGCGAGCACCGTCGTGCTCACGCGGGTCCTGAGCGACAGCCACGTCCTGCACACCCCCGCTGGCCACCTCGCCGTGGGCTGGCTCGTGCTCGAGGACGTCTTCACCGTGCTCGTGCTGGTGCTGCTGCCCGGCCTTGTCGGCGGCGGCGACAGCGGCGCGACGGGCATCGCGCTCTCCGTGGGCCTCGCGCTCCTGAAGCTCGCCGGGCTCGTGGCCTTCACCTTCATCGTCGGGCAGCGCGTCATCCCGACGTTGCTCGGGTACGTGGCGAAGACGGGCTCGCGGGAGCTCTTCACGCTGACGGTGCTCGTCGTCGCGCTCGGCGTCGCGGTGGGCTCGGCGAAGCTCTTCGGCTCGTCGATGGCGCTCGGCGCCTTCCTCGGCGGCCTCGTCGTCGGCCAGTCCGACTTCAGCTCCCGCGCCGCCTCGGAGGCGCTCCCGATGCGCGACGCGTTCGCGGTGCTCTTCTTCGTCTCCGTGGGCATGCTCCTCGACCCCTCGCAGCTCGCCGCGAGCTGGCCCGCGGCCGTGGCGACGCTCGCCGTGGTGCTGATCGGCAAGCCGCTCGCCGCGCTCGTCGTGGTGCTGCTGCTGCGCCGCCCGATGCAGACCGCCTTCGCCGTGGCCCTCTCGCTCGCGCAGATCGGCGAGTTCTCGTTCATCCTCGCGACGCTCGGCCGGCAGCTCGGCGTGATGCCGGACGAGGCCACGCAGGTGCTCGTCCTCGCGTCGATCGTGTCGATCACGCTGAACCCGCTGCTGTTCAGCGCCCGGGGCCGCTTCGCGCGGTGGACGTCGGCGCTCTTCCTCCGGCGGCGACCCGCGGCCGGCGCCGACAGCGCGGAGGGCGAGGCGGCGCCGGCGGACGACCTCGCGCACCGCACCGTCGTCGTGGGCTACGGCCCTGTTGGCAGGACGCTCACGCGGCTGCTCCGGGAGAACGGCATCGAGCCGACCGTCGTCGAGCTGAACCTCGACACGGTGAAGGAGCTGCAGGGCCAGGGTATCCGCGCGATCTACGGCGACGCCACGCAGCGGGAGATCCTCGAGCGCGCCGGGGTCGGGGCGGCGGACAGCCTGCTGTTCACGTCGGCGGGCGCGCCGGGGAACGGGGTGATCGAGCAGGCGAAGGGCGTGAACCCGAAGCTGTTCGTCCTCGCCCGCGCCTTCTACCTGCGCGAGGTGCCCGTGCTGAAGAAGGCGGGCGCCGACGTCGTCGTCACGGGCGAGGCGGAGGTCGCGTTCTCGATGACCGAGCGCCTGCTCGTGCGGCTCGGCGCGACGGCCGAGCAGGTCGAGCGCGAGCGCGAGCGCGTCCGGAGCGAGCTGTTCCGCCTTCCGGCGTGATGGCTCGCCGGCGCGCGCGGCGCGCCGGTCCGGCTCAGCGCTTCTTGCCGAGCCAGGAGACGCCGCCCACGACCAGCGCGAGCCCGAGCACCTGCTGCCACGTGAACGGCTCGCCCAGGATAACCCACGAGAACGCGATCGTGAGCACCGGCCCGAGCGTCGAGAACGTCGCGGCGCGCCCCGCGCCGAGCCGCCGGATCGCGGCCGCGAGCAGGACGATCGGGAGCACCGTGCTGATCGTCGCCATCGCCGCCGCGTACGCCCACACCGAGGCCGGGAGCTCACCCAGCCTGGCGGGGTTCCCTGTCACCGCGTAGTGCGCGAGCACCATCGCGCACGAGGTCACCCCGCAGTACGCGGCGAGGCGCGTCGAGCCGATCCTGGACGCGAGCTTGCCGACGCCGATGTAGTAGAGCGCGTACGTCACCGAGCTCGCGAACACCCACGCTCCGCCGATGGCGACCGCCCGCGCGTCCCCGGATTGCTCGAGATCGTGCCAGACCGCCGCCGCGAGGCCGAGGTAGCACACGGCGAGGGCCCCCCAGCCGTTCGCGCGCACCGGCTGCTTCAGCCACACCGCGCCGATCAGGAGGACGAGCGTCGGATACACGAACAGGATCAGGCGCTCGAGGCCCGTGCTGATGTACGTCAGCCCGATGAAGTCGAACAGGCTCGAGAGGTAGTATCCGAGGAACCCGACGAGCAGCACGCCCCCCCAGAGGCGGGGCGTCAGGGGCTCCGCGGCCGCGCCGCGCTCGCGGCGGGCGAGCCAGAGGAAGAACGGCAGCGCGATGCCCATCCGCAGCGCGAGCAGCGACACCGCGTCGATGGGGTGCGCCGCGTAGGCGAGCTTCACGAAGATCGCCTTCAGCGCGAACGTGGCCGCGGAGAGGACGGCGAACGTCCGGCCATCCTCGAGGAGGTGGGGCCGGTGCTCGTCGATCGAGGTGTGTACGCGCGCTTCCTGGGACATGGGCTCCGCTTCTCTTCTCTTCACGACGCTCGAGCCGCCGGAGACCGGACTTCATCGACTCCGGCCGCGACGGCCGGCGCGCTCCACCTGCGTGACGCGCGCGGCGCGAGCCGGCATTGCGCGTGGAAGTACGCGTTTGCCGTCGCGCCGGGCGGGCTCGAGAAATGGAGGCGCCTCTCAGGTAGAGGACGATCTCCCCCCTGGCCAGCGGTCCCGGCCTCCGCGCTGGTCGGATCACGTCGGTTCGGGCCGCGCGCCGCGGGAGCCTTGGGCTAAGCTCCCTTCTCTCATGACGTCTCCCGCTGGCCCAGGCACCGCCGCGCGCGGCCCGGGGGCGCTCGCCTCCTCCGGCGGCCCGCCCCCGGCGCGGAGGCGCGCGCCGCTCGCGCCGGAGCCCTCCGGCGTGCACCAGCTCGGCGGCTCCTTCCTGCAGATCGCCGCCACGGTGGGCGGCATGGCCGTGCTCGCGGGCCAGATCGCGAGGCGCGTCGCCACGCTCCGCGTCGATGGCGCCGAGTTCATGCGCAACCTCTACAAGATGGGCTTCAAGTCGATGCCCATCGTCATCGTGACCGCCCTCTTCACCGGCGCGATCATGGTCATCCAGGCGGCGCCGCTGGTCGAGCGGTTCGGCGCGCACGGCCTGCTCGGCTGGGGCGCGGGCTTCGGCACGCTCCGCGAGATCGCCCCGCTGCTCACGGCGCTCATGATCAACGGCCGCGTCGGCGCCAACAACACCGCGGAGCTCGGCACCATGGTCGTCACCGAGCAGATCGACGCCCTCCGCGTCCTCGCGATCGACCCGGTGAGCTTCCTCATCGCCCCGCGCTTCCTCGCGATGGTCCTCACGCTGCTGCTCTCGGTGATCTTCGCCGACGCGCTCGCCCTCGTCGGCGCCGCGCTCACCGGCGATCTCCTGCTCGGCGTCGCGCCCGCCGTCTTCTACAACGGCCTCACGAGCGGGCTCCTCGGCATCGGCGACGTCACGAGCGGCCTCGTCAAGAGCGTCGTCTTCGGCGTCGTCCTCGCGCTCTCCAGCTGCCAGTACGGCCTCGGCGTGACCGGCGGCGCCCCCGGCGTCGGCCGCGCCGTCAACGCGACCGTGGTCGCCTCGGCCGCCGGCATCTTCATCCTCGACTACTTCGTCTCGTTCACGCTCGACTGATGATCAACCACGCCGCCGCGCATGCCCTCCCCCCACCAGAGCGTCCCTGACCGCGCGAGCGCGGGCCCCCCCTCGAGCGAGCTCCGGGACCTCGCGCCGGAGCTCTCCGGCGTCGCCGCGTTCGGCGGAGCCGCGCTCTCGCTCTTCCGGTCGGGGCGCGAGCTCTACTCCGTGTTTGTAAGGACGCTTTACTACTGCGTGAAGGGCCGCCGCGAGCCGGGCGCGGTGCTCGTGCAGATGTACGAGATCGGGAACAAGTCGCTCTTCTTCCTGACGGTCGTGATGGGCTTCATCGGGATGATCATGGTCTTCCAGGCCGGCCAGCAGGCGAAGCGGGTCATCCCGGATCTGACCATGCTCGGCGCGACCTACCTCGAGCTGCTCGTGCGCGATCTCGCCGCCTCGATCGGCGCGCTGATGCTCGCCACGCGGGTCGGCGCGGGCATCGCCGCCGAGATCGGCTCGATGGTCGTCACCGAGCAGGTCGACGCGCTCCGCATGTGCGCGGCCGATCCCATCGACTACCTGCTCAAGCCGCGGTTCATCGCGAGCCTGCTCATGACCACGTGCCTGCTCGTCTGGAGCGCCGCGGTCGCCTTCACCACGGGGATGATCACCGCCTACAGCATGTTCGACGTGAGCCCCGAGACGTTCATGAACGTGAGCCTCGTCGACGCGGGCGATCTCGCCACCGGCCTCGCGAAGTGCCTCGCCTACGGCGCCGCGATCCCGGTGGTCTCCGGCCACTCCGGCCTCTCGACCTTCGGCGGCAGCGAGGGCGTCGGCTGGGCGACGACGCGGGCGGTCGTGAACTCCTCGCTCGCGGTCATCGTGCTGAACATGCTGATCTCGGCGGCCGCCTTCCTCATCTTCCGCTAGTCCCGCCCGCCAGAAGTCCGGCCAGGATGGCCGGACTTCTGCGCCGCTTCGCGGCGGCTTCGCGCGGGCGGCCCTAGCTTTGTTTCCTCGGGGCTCCGCCCCGCTCCGCACCCCGGCGTCCGCTTCGCGGCCGCCCCGCCTGCGCGACCGCCGTCGCGCGCCTCACTCGATCGGCCCCTCGGCGCTCCCGGTGATGAACTGCTGCACGATCGGGTCCGGCGAGCTCTGGAACGCGCCGCGATCGCCGAGCATGCGGACGAGCCCTTGATAGAGCATCACGATCCGGTCGGCGATCGTGAAGATGCTCACGAGATCGTGGCTCACGACGATGCTCGTCACGCCGAGCGTGTCGCTGAGCTCGCGGATCAGCTTGTCGACGCGGCGCGCGCTCACCGGGTCGAGGCTCGTCGTCGGCTCGTCGAAGAGCACGTAGCGCGGCTCGAGCGTGAGCGCGCGCGCGATGGCGACGCGCTTGCGCATCCCGTCGCCGAGCTCCGGCGGGAACCGGTCCGCGAACTCGTGCATGCGCACCTGCTCGAGGCGCCGCCGCGCCTCCGCGAGCGCCTCCTTCGGCTTGAGCCCCTTGTGCTTGCGGAGCGGGAGCGCGACGTTCTCGACGCACGTCATCGAGTCGAACAGCGTCGAGTGCTGGAAGACCATCGCGCACTTCATCCGCACCGGGTACATCCGGGCCTCGTCGAAGCGGCTCACGTCCTCGCCGTCCAGCCAGATCTCCCCGCCGTCCGGGTAGAGCAGGCCCACGAGGTGCTTGATGAGCACGCTCTTTCCGACGCCCGACTGCCCGATGATGAAGAACACCTCGCCGTCGTCGACGTCGAACGAGACGTCCTTCAGCACCTCTTTGGGGCCAAAAGATTTTCTGACATTTCGGAACGAAATCATCGCGGCTTCTGAGGCAAGAGCGGTTGCGTCACGACAAAGGCAGCGCGAAGCGTCACGGTGCTGGTCTGCAAATGCGCGCTGCGGCACGCAGATCCTGGCCTATTTCCCTCACCTCCCCGCCGCCAGATCGGAGAAGATGAAAGGCCCATGGCAAGCCCGCGGTCGATCGAGGTCAAAGTCGGGATCCTCATCCTTACGGCGATCGGGCTCCTGGCCACGTTCATCCTCGTGATGGGCGGGGTCAACTTCCAGCCGAAGTACTCCATCTATGTCGACTTCGACAACCCGGGAGGCCTCCAGACCGGGGCGCCGGTGAAGATCGCCGGGGTGGAGGTCGGCAAGCTCAGCGAGATCCACTTCCGCGGCGGCCAGCTCGGCAAGGACGGCCGGCGCGAGCCGCTCGTGCGGATCCAGCTGCGCATCGAGGAACGCTACCAGCAGAGCATCCACGACAACGCCACCTTCTACGTGACGACGCAGGGCGTGCTCGGCGAGCAGTTCCTCGCGATCGAGCCCGGCTCGGGCGACCGGCCGGTGCTCCCCGAGGACGCTGTCGTCCGGGGGCTCGACCCGCCGCGCCTCGACATGCTCCTCGCCGAGGGGTACGAGCTCCTGCACGCGACCGTCTCGGCGATGCGCGAGCACCGGGAGGAGGTCGGCGAGGCGTTCGATGGGCTGCGGAAGACGCTGAAGGGCACCGGCGACTTCATGGACAGGAACCAGGATCGGCTCGACCGCATCGCCGAGAACGTCGAGCAGATCAGCCTCGACGGCACCGAGCTCGTGAAGGACGCCCGGCAGAAGTACGTGAACAACCCGCAGATCGACAGGATCCTCGCGAACGCCGATCAGGTGAGCGGCACGGCCGCGCGCGACCTGCCGCCGCTCCTGGACGACGCGCGCGAGACGCTCGCGAACGCGCGCCGGCTCTCGGCCACGGTGGGCAGCGAGACGGAGCAGGCAAAGATCAAGAAGACGCTCGACGACATCGCCGAGATCGCGGGCCGGGCGAAGGCCGCGACCGCCGACGCCCAGGAGGTCCTCGCCCACGTCAAGCGCGGCAAGGGGACGGTCGGCGCGCTCGTCATGGACGAGCAGCTGTTCGACGACCTGCAGGAGCTCGCGCGCGACCTCAAGCACAACCCCTGGAAGTTCTTCTGGCGCGAGTGACCGCCCGGCCAGCGGGGGCGCGGTCCGTCCGGGAGCAGACCGCGCGCTGGCGGGCTGGCTGCCTGGCCGGTCAGGCCAGCCTGACCAGCGGGTCGCCTTCCCTGACCGAGGCCCCCTCGGTGACGAGGACCTCCTCGACCGTGCCCTCTTCTTCCGCCTCGACGGGCATCTCCATCTTCATGGACTCGAGGATGACGACGACGGTCCCCTCTTCGACCTTGTCGCCCGGCTTGACCTCGATCTTCCAGACGGTACCGGTGATGTGCGCCTTGATGACGTTTGCCATGGGCGCGCGAAGCTACCGGAGAGCCATCGAGAATCCAACGGGACCGTCGCGCGCGGCGCTGCGATGTCCGCTCCGTATCGGGCGCTCCCGGCCCGGGCATGCCCCGGTCACCCTCGCCGACTGCACAGGTCGTCCGGCGTGACCTGCGGGACGGTTCTCGGAAACGGACGTGGCAGACGTAGCAGACGTGGCCGATGTGGCAGGGCCGGCGCTGCCCGCGCTGCAGGTCACGGGGCTGGAAGGGACGGAGCGCTGCGATTTCCGCTGGTACCTGCGGTGCACCACGGCGATAATCTGTGCCTGGCGGCTTCGCGGTCCCCCGGCACGACGAGGGTCGCCGCGGTGGTCGCGAATAATTGCGTGAAAGCCGCTCTGCGGGTCACAATCCTCCTGCCTGGTGGCCCCGCGCAGGGCGACCCGCAGGTTCTCCGCACCGCCCCTTGGTAGCCAAACCGCACGCGCTCGATCGAAGGAGCCACGAGGTCATGTCGGAACAGAAGGAAAGCTCGGTCCTGTTCTCGCTCAAGGAGCTGATGAACCTCGAGGAGGATCGAATCAAGACCGAAGAGGCCCAGAAGGCCGCCGCCGCTGCCGCCGCCGAGAAGGCCCGGGTCGAGGCGGAGCGCGCCGCGCGCGAGGCCGAGGAGCTGCGCATCCGCACCGAGGAAGAGCGCCGTCGCAGCGAGGAGCGCCGCGCGCGCGAAGAGGCGGCGCGGCTCGAGGCGATCCGGCAGGCCGAGATCGAGAAGGCGCGCGTCGAGGCCGAGCAGAGGGCGCGGCTCGAGGCGATGGCCGCGCAGCAGCACCACGAGCGCTCGCTCGCGGCGCTGCAGCAGGACGAGTCGAAGAAGAAGCTGCGCAAGCTCCTCATCGGCGGCGCCATCGCCAGCGCGCTGGTGGTCGGCGTCATCACGGTCGTCGCCGTCAAGTCGGCGCAGGAGCAGGAGGCGCGCATCGCGGCCGAGGCCGCGAGGACCCGCGAGCTCGAGGAGGCGAACAAGCGCCTCGAGGCGCAGTTCAAGGAGTCCGAGTCCAAGATGTCGGGGCTGCGCGATCAGCTCGCGAGCGCCAAGGACGAGGCGACGCGCCTCTCGCTCCAGAAGCAGCTCGAGGCGGAGCAGCAGAAGCAGGAGCAGCTGCGCCGCGGCGGCGGCGGTCGTCCGGCCGCGGGCGGCGCTCCGGCGAGCGGCGGCGGCACCAAGGCGCCCTGCAACTGCGCCCCTGGCGATCCGCTCTGCAGCTGCCTCTGATCGGAGCCAGGATCACCGGCATGGTCAACCCCAGCTCCGTCCGGCAGCGGACGAGCCTCGGCGGCAGCTCGCTCGACGAGGCGCGCCGCAGGCTCGTCTTCCCGCTCGACTACCCGAACCTGGAGGAGGCCCGGGCGGCGGCGACGCGCGTCGCGCCGTCGGTCGGCGTGCTCAAGGTCGGCCTGGAGCTGTTCGTCCGCGAGGGGCCGAGCGCGGTCGAGCTCGGCAAGTCGCTCGGGCTCGACGTCTTCCTCGATCTGAAGCTGCACGACATCCCGGCGACGGTGGCCGGCGCGGTGGCGAGCGCCGCCGCGCTCGGGGTCCGCTACCTGACGGTGCACGCGGCCGGCGGCGCCGAGATGCTGAGGCGCGCGGCCCAGGAGGCAGCGCGCTCCCAGGATCTGATCCTCCTCGCCGTCACCCTGCTCACGTCGCTCGACGACGGCGATCTCGCCGCGCAGGGCGTCGAGGGGAGCGCGTCGGAGTACGTGGTCCGGATGGCGCAGCTCGCGCGCGGCGCCGGCATCCACGGGTTCGTTGCCTCGCCGCAGGAGGTGCCGGCGCTGCGGCAGGCGCTCGGGCGGGGCGAGCTGATCGTGACGCCGGGCATCCGCCTCGGTCCGGCGCCGGACGGCGAGCGCGTCGACGACCAGAAGCGCATCGCCACTCCCTCGGCCGCCATCTCGGCTGGCGCCGATCTCCTGGTGGTCGGCCGTCCGATCCGCGAGGCGGCCGATCCGCTCGCCGCGGCGCGCTCGATCGTCCAGGAAATCGCGCACACGCTCCACCCTCCCCGCTGACGTGAGCCGCCTCGTCTACGGTCTCCAGCCGGTCCGCGAAGCGATCCGCGCCCACGGCGCCGGCGTCGGCTGGGTCCTCGTCCAGCGGGACGGCGGCCCCAAGCTCGACGCGCTCGCGCGCCTCGCGGAGGGCCAGGGCATCCCGACCGAGCGCGCCCCGCGCGGCGAGCTCGATCGCCGCAGCGCCGGCGGTCGCCACCAGGGGGCCGTCGCCTCCGCACCGGAGCTCCAGATCGTCGGGGTCGAGGCGATCCCTGTCGTCGAGGAGGGCCAGCCAGGCGCCGGTACGATCACGGTGGCGCTCGACGGCGTGATGGACCCGCAGAACTTCGGCGCCGTGATCCGCAGCGCCGTCGCCCTGGGTGCCCGGGCGATCCTGTGGCCCGAGCACAGCTCCGCGCCGCTCACCCCGGCGACGTTCCGGGCCTCGGCGGGCGCCATCGAGCACGCGAGGCTCTGCCGCGTCCGCTCCCTGCCCGACGCCCTGGAGGCCCTCGCCGCCCGGGGCGTGGCCTCGATCGCGCTCGACGCCCAGGGCCCGGTCGAGCTCGGCGATCTGCCCCTGACCGGCCCGGTCGCGATCGTCATCGGCGCCGAGGACAAGGGCACGCGCCGCTCGGTCCGCCGCGTCTGCCAGCATGTGGCCCGGCTTCCCATGACCGGCCCCATTGCCTCGCTGAACGCCTCGGTCGCCGGCGCGATCGCGCTCTACGAGGTCGTCCGGCAGCGCCGCGCGCAGCGCGCGTAGCCCCGAGAGCCGCCGGCCCGCGCTGCCGCGCGGATACGCTCCTGCGACGACGGAGATCGCGCGCGGCGAGATCCTCTCGCAGCGCCGCGGGTCGCGCCCGTGATCTACAGAAAACTTGCGCCGCATTGCCACGAGCAATGCGTCCGCGGCCGCGTGATCCCGTGCGGCGACGCCGTCCGGAAGCTCCGTAGGTCGATCCCGTAGCCCAGCAAATTATTTAACGATCTCCACGAGATATGCTCAAGCTCTCCTGCGAGATCTAGGTTGGGATCCATTGCTGAACAGGCTCCCAGCAAGACGACCGATTCGATCCATTCAATGGATCGATAAAAAGAATCCACACCCCCCCAAGAAACGTCAGTCGCTGCGCGGAGTTACCCCTGTGGACTCATCCTTCTCTCCGCGGTTGCCCGGAATGGCTCGAGGACTGGTTCAAGAACGAATGGGTTCGGGGTAAGCCGCTGGATCGACTCAGCTTCCAGCTGGAAGCGACCGCAGGCGGGCGAGCACGCGGGCCACGCGGCGCACCGCCTCGACGACGTCGGCCTCGGTCGTCTCCTCGCCGATCGAGAACCGGACGGCGGACGCCGCTCGCTCGGGTCCGAGCATCGCCGTGAGGACCGGGGACGGCTCGGCGGTCCCGGCGCTGCACGCCGAGCCGCTGGAGACGGCGACGCCCTCCAGGTCGAGGGCGGCGCAGAGCTCGTCGCCGCGCCAGCCGGGCCACGACAGGTTCGTGATGTGGGGGGCGCGCATGCCCTCGCCGTTGGGGAGCGGCGCGTCGCCGGCCGCGCGGCCGGCCTCGATGAGCGCGGCCTCGAGGCGATCGCGGAGCGGCGCCAGGGCCGCGTACCGGGCGGGGGCGTCGAGCGCTCGCCGGGCGGCCACGGCGAAGCCGGCCGCGGCGAGCGGATCCTGCGTCCCGGGGCGGAGCCCGCGCTCCTGGGCCCCCCCGAGCAGGACGGGCCGGAGCCGGACGCCCGGACGCACCGCGAGGGCGCCGATCGCCTTGGGCCCCCGGATCTTGTGGGCCGCGACCGACACGAGGTCCGCCCCGGCCCACGCCTCCGGCGGGAGGCGCCCCACCGCCTGCACGGCGTCCACATGGAGGCGCGCCCCGCGGGCGTGCGCGATCGCCGCCGCTTCGGCGACCGGCTGGATGACGCCCGTCTCGTGGTTGACCGCCTGGAGGCTCACGAGCCGCACGGGCGCGACCGACGCAGCGCGATCGAGGGCGGCCGCGAGCGCCTCCGGCGCGACCCGGCCGGACGGCTCGGGATCGACCCAGGCGACCTCGACGCCGCGGCGCGCGAGCCCCTCCGCCGCGCGGGTCACCGAGGGGTGCTCGATCCGCGAGACGACGAGCGCGCCGTGGAGCCGCCCCCACGACGGCGCGCCCGCCGCGCCCGCCCCGGCGGACGGCGCGCCGGCCGCGCCCGCCCCGGCGGCCTCGTCGCCGAAAGCGTGCGAGAGCGCGAGGTTGTTCGCCTCGGTCCCGCCCGACGTGAGCGTCACGTCGCGCGCGTCGAGGCCGACCAGGCGGGCGACCGCCTCCCGCGCTTGCTCGATGAAGGCGCGCGCGCGCCGCCCTGGTCCGTGCACGCTCGCCGGGTTGGCCCAGGCCACCTCGGCGGCGGCCTGCATCGCCGCGAGGACCTCGGGGTGCGGCGGCGTCGTGGCGTTCCAGTCGAGGTAGATGACGCGAGCCGCCGAGCGCATCAGAGGGACGACGGATCGGCGGGCGGCGACGAGGGCGGGCCGAGCCGTCCCGGCGAGCTGGGGTCGTCCTGGAGGGGCGCCCGGCGGGCGACGGTCAGGTAGAACGCCGATCCGGTGAGCGTCTCGCCCTCGATGACCTCGTTGCTGGGCGACAGGACCCGCACGTCGCCGCCGAGCCCTCGGGCGGTGCGCCGGGCGATCGCGAGCCCGACGCCGACGCCGCCGTAGGCGCGCGTGGCCGAGCCGTCGATCTGGTAGAACGGCTCGAAGATGCGCGGCTGGCGGTCCGCTTTGACCCCGGGCCCCGTGTCCGCGACGCAGAGCTCGTAGTGCCCCGACTGGAGCACGGTGACCCGCACGCCCGCCGTGCCGCCGGCCGGCGTGAACTTCGCCGCGTTCTCGAGCAGCTGGATCATGGCGCGCTGCAGCCGCCCGGCGTCGCCCCACGCGGGCAGCGGGCCGCGCGGCAGGTCCTCGACGAGCTGCACCTTCCCCTCGGCGAAGCGGTCGGCGACCTGGGCGAGGGCGCGGCGCGTCGTGTCGAGGAAGTCGTACTCGGAGTGCATGAAGCGCATCCGGCCCGTCTCGATGCCGGTCACGTCGAGCAGGTTGTCGATGAGCGAGCGGAGCCTGCGGACGCAGTCCTCCATCGCGAGCAGCGCCTTCTTCTGGGACTTGTTGAGGGGGCCGAGCTCCTCGTCGGCGAGGAGCTTCACGTACCCGACGATCGGGGTCATCGGGGTCGCGAGCTCGTGCGAGATGTTGCGGTAGAACTCGGTGCGCGCGGCGTCGAGCTCGCGGAGCCGGGCGTTGGCGCGCGAGAGCTCGGCCACCTTCTGCTCCAGATGGGCGACGATGCGCTGGCTCTGCTCCCGCAGCCTGAGCGGCCCCTGCGACGCCGGGAGCTCCTCGCGCGCGCCGCTGAGGTAGCGGGCGATGACCGCCGAGAAGGAGCGCGCGTCGATCGGCTTCTGGAGGAAGCCGTCGCAGCCGACGGCGAGGCTCGTGTCCCGGTCGCCCTCCGCGGTGATCGCGACGATGGGGACGCCGGCGAGCGACGCCTCGCCGCGCAGCCGCAGCGTGACCTCGAACCCGTCGAGGCCCGGGATGTTCAGGTCGACGAGGACGAGGTCGGGGCGCTGGGTACAGGCGAGACGTACCCCTTCGAGCCCATCGGCGGCCTCGAGGACCTCGTAGCCGGCGTTCTGGAGCAGCTTGCGGACGAGCAGGCGGTTCGCGGGATCGTCCTCGATATGAAGGATCTTCGACATGGGCTCTACGTGCGCATACTAGTCACGATCAACGCGATCCAGGCACGTTCTGCGCGACTTTCCGCTGGATGGTCAGGGGTCGCCGACGCGGCGAAGTCCGGGTCGTCCGCTCGAGGCGTCCCCGCGGGTCGAGCGGGTCGCCACGCCGCTCGTGCGCGGTCGTGATCGCGCCGAGCGGTCGCCGCGCCGGGTGCAGCTGGGACCGCCGCGTCGAGCAGGTCGATATGCCCAGGTCGAGCCAAATTGATCCCGCGTCGAGCGGGTCGCCACGCCGCGTCGAGCGGGTCGCCACGCCGCGCCCGAGCGGGTCGCCACGCCGCGTCGAGCGGGTCGCCACGCCGCGCCCGAGCGGGTCGCCACGCCGCGCCGAGCGGGTCGCCACGCCGCGCCGAGCGGGTCGCCACGCCGCGTCGAGCGGGTCGCCACGCCGCGCCGAGCGGGTTGACGTAGCGGCGTCGCCCCTTCAATACGGGGGCCGCCATGCCCGGCCCCCTCATGTTCCCCCGCGCCGTCACGGCGCGTTGCTTCTCCTTCCCCCGGCGCTCCCGATGACGACCGCGCACCAGCAAGAGAGCGAGGCTGCCAGCGCAGACCCCGGGGGCGGAGCGGCAGCGAGCCTCCCCCGGCCGGAGGCGCCGCGCGACGCGAACGCCGCGAGCGCGGGACGCGAGGTGCGGCCGCTGCCCGCGCGCCTCGCCTACGGGCTCGCGGCGCTCAGCGGGTTCTTCTACTTCCTCGGGTTCCCCGGGATGGACCTCTGGCCGATCTCGTTCTTCGGCCTCGTTCCGCTCATCGTGGCGCTGCGCGGGCAGACCCCGAGGCGCGCGGCGTTTCTCGGCTGGATCGCCGGCTTCGTCATGACGATGGCCGGCTTCTACTGGCTGCTCGAGATGCTGCGGGTGTTCAGCGGATTCCCCACGATCCTCTGCGCGCTCTTCATGGCGATCCTCTGCGCCTACCAGGCGGGGCGCATCGCTCTGTGCGGCTGGCTCTACGGGCGGGCCGAGGCGCGCGGCTGGCCGGGCCCCGTCGTCTTCGCGCTCGCGTTCGTGACGAGCGAGCTCGTCTATCCGCTGCTCTTCCCCTGGTACTACGGCGCATCGGTCCACAACGCGCCGGTGATGGGTCAGGTGGCCGATCTCGGCGGCCCTTACCTCGTCGGCCTGGTGCTCGTCGCCGCGAACCTCGCGATCGCCGAGCTCGTGAAGTTCCGGCTGGATCGCGCGCTGCCGCGCGCCGCTTCGCAGGGCGGGCCGGACGCGCCCCGCCCCGACCGCGGCGCCGGCGCGCACCGCGGCCGCCCGCTCGATCGCGCGGTCCTCGCCGTGGGCATCGCGGCCCCGGCGCTCGCCGCCGTGTACGGCGTCATCCGGATGCGCGCGGTGGACGCGGCCGCCGCCGCGGCCGAGCCGATCAAGATCGGGATCGTCCAGCCGAACCTCGCGCTCTTCGACCGCCGGAACGCGCTCAAGATCCACGTGGGCCGGACCCGCGAGCTCGCGAAGCAAGGGGCCGGGCTGGTCGTGTGGAGCGAGGCCGGCGTGCCGCAGGCGTTCCGCGAGTCGGCCTACAAGAACGAGGTCCAGCGCTCGCTCACCGGCCGGCTCGGCGTGCCCACGGTGGTCGGCACGGTCATCCACCGGCTCCCTCCCAACACGCACGAGCGCGGCGTGAGCTTCAACACGGCGCTGATGGCCGGCCAGGACGGCGAGATCCTCGGGCGGTACGACAAGCAGTACCTGCTCGCTTTCGGCGAGTACCTCCCGCTCGGCGACGCGGTCCCGTACCTCTACACGCTGTCGCCGAACTCCGGCCGCTTCAGCCCTGGCACGTCGCTCGCGCCGCTCGAGTGGAACGGCCACCGGCTCGCGACGATGATCTGCTACGAGGACATCCTGCCGCACTTCGTGAACAAGCTGGTCGCCGCGGGCGACCCGGACCTCCTCGTCAACCTCACGAACGACGCCTGGTTCGGCAACACGACGGAGCCGTGGATCCACCTCGCGCTCGCGAAGATGCGCGCGATCGAGCACCGCCGTTACCTGGTGCGCGCCACGAACAGCGGCGTCTCCGCGATCGTGGACCCGGTCGGGCGGGTCGTGGTGCACAGCGACACGTTCAAGGAGCAGTCGCTCCTCGGCGAGGCCCGGTTCATGCGCGCGCAGACCGTCTACGGGACCGTGAAGGACATCCCGTGGTACGCCGCCGCGGTCGCGAGCGTCGCGATGGCGCTGTTCTCGCGGCCGGAGCGCTGGCGGCGCCGGCGCGCCGAGGGCTGAGCGCCGCCGCGGCGCCGCGTCCGAGCTCATGGGCTCGGACGAGGGCCGCGGCGTCCTGACGCGCAGCGCCGCGTCCGAGCTCATGGGCTCGGACGAGGGCCGCGGCGTCCTGACGCGCGGCGCCCTACAGCTTCATCGCCTTCTTGAAGCGCTTCGCGTCGGCGAACATGTCGACGTTCGTGAACACGTACGTCGCGTCGTCGTGCTTCGCGCCGCGCGCGATCTCGGCGAGCCGCTCGATCGCCGGGTCCTCGTAGCGCGACTTGTGCCCCGCCGGGCCGTGCAGGCGGTAGTAGGCCACCTTCAGCCGCGAGAGCCCCGCGATCAGCGGGTCGCGCGCGGCGAGGGCGCCGACCTCCTGCGTGAGCTCGTCGCTCTCGTCCGGATCCCAGCCGGGCGGCGGCTCGAAGACGACGCGGTCGAAGCGCTTCTTCACGCTGACCAGGAAGTCGCGCAGGATGGCCTTGTTCGCGCGCGTCGGCGTGAACTCCGGGGGGCCGACGAAGACCGCGCTCTTCGCCTCGAGCTCGTCCGCGACGGCCTCGATGCTCTTCAGCGCCGTCTCGATGACCTTGCCGTCCCGGAACCCCTCCTGGCCGATCTCGCGCGGACCGAGCAGGGCGAAGCGAAAGCCGACCGGAGCTTCGCGCCGCCAGCGCCGGATCGTTCCAGGTCCCGGGAGGGACACGTGGGTCTCCTGCACCTCCACGAACATGAACTCGCGGAAATAGCGCGTCGCTGGGACGGGAAAACCGGCGCAGCCGACGGTAATCATCGTCCGCACCCTAGCCCACGCGCGCCTCGGCGAGAAGCCAGACCGATGGATTTCTCGACTGGCTCGCCCGGACGCCCGGGAGAGGGCCCGGCCGCTCGCCGACCCCCGAGGTCCCGGCCGGCGCGCCAGGCCCGGGGACGCCGCGCGAAAGCCAGGCGCGCGGCGCTCCCCGGGCCTGGCGCGCCGCGCGGGCGCGAGGCGCGCGGCGCTCCCGGGGCCTGGCGCGCCGCGCGGCGCCTGGATCCCCCGCGCGGCGCGGGGCGCCCGCTCACTCCTCGCCCTCCCGCCGTGGCGCGGCAGCGCGCTCGGAGCACGGGACCGCGGCCGCGCTCTCGGCCTGCTCGAACGGCAGCGCGAGCGCGGCGGCGCCGCCCGAGCGGCGGTCGATCTTGCGCTGGAGACGGGCTCGGCGGCGCGCCTGCGCGGGCTCGGGCTCGGCGGTGCCCTGGTCGGCCAGCTCGAGGGCGCGGGCGAAGGCGCGGACATGGTGCTCGTAGAGCTTCGCCAGCTCGAGGCGCACCGCGGGGTCGTCGATCTCGGCGGCGAGCGCCTCGTAGTCCGAGAGCGCCCGCGCCTTGT
Organism: Sorangium sp. So ce321; assembly: GCF_051530195.1. NCBI lineage: Bacteria > Pseudomonadati > Myxococcota > Polyangiales > Polyangiaceae > Sorangium > Sorangium sp. So ce321. Next base: position 6,330,662 of record NZ_CP150329.1, read on the forward strand.
CCCCGCGCGCCTTCGCTATATCGCCGCGCGCGCGCCGCGCCGCCGCGCCGCCGCCGCGCTCGACGGCGGCGTCCGCGAGCTCGGCCGCGCGCTCCAGCGCGCCCGCCCTCCGCAGCGTCGCGGCTACCCCGGCGAGATCGCCGGCGGCGAGGCTGCCGAGCGGCTCGCCGTAGAGGCCGACCAGCGCGACCATCGCGAGCACGTCGGCCGCGTTGTGCTCGACCACGCCGAGCAGCGCCTCCTCGTCGCCGGTGCGCAGGAAGTGGGCGTAGCACGCGACGATCTCGCCGCCGGGCACGTCGCCGACGCGCACGCGGCCGAGCACGTCGTGCTCGAGCGCGATCAGCGTGCGCGTCTTCAGCCGCGCCTTGTGGATGCGGCGCGCGACGTGGACGAGATCGAGGTGCGGCAGCTCCGGCGGCGGCGGGAGGCGGTTCATCACGTAGCGCGTGCGCAAGAGCGGCATGTCGAACGCCTTGCCGTTGTACGTGATGATCATCGAGGCGCCGGCGAGGCGCTCGGCGAGGCGCTGCAGGATGGGCTCCTCCTCGCCGAGGCGGCGCAGGAGGAGCTGCTCCATGACGAAGCCGTCGGACGACGGCTCGCCGAGCGGCCCCGCGCTGGCCCCCCCGGGGTCGAACCAGGCGAGGCCGATCAGGAACGGCACCGTGCCCGTGCCCCCGGCGAGGCCCGTGGTCTCCGTGTCGAGGAACAGCGCCCTCCGGACGTCGCAGCCGGCGAGCGCCGGGTCGAGCGCCAGGAGCGCGAGCATCGCCGGGTCGGCGTCGCGCGCGGCGACGAGCGGCGCGCGGCCGACGCGCGCCGCCGCGAGCGAGCGCGTGCGGCTCACGTAGAGAAGCCCCCCGGGCGTCTGCTCGACATGGAAGGGGAGCTCGCCGCGCGCGGGGTCGGCCCTGGGCGTGGGCGGCGCGCCCCGGGCGACGATGCGGGAGATGCGCTCGCGCAGCTCATCGAGCGAGGGTCGAGCGCCCGCCCCGACGGGCGGCGCGGCGGCTGGCCGACCCGCCGCGGCCGCGGGCCGAGCCGCCCCGCCTGCAGCCAGCGCCGCTTCGCCCGCGTCCGGCGCCGCTTCGCCCGCGTCCGGCGCCGACGGCGTCAGCGCGGCGGGCAGCTGAGCCTCGTCCGCCGCGACGCCGCGGGCGCGCGACGCCGGCGCGGGGGCGAGCGGCGCGCCGCTGCGCCGCTCCGCCGGGAGCGGCCCGAGCCGCGCGAGCTTCGACTTGAACGACGTCATCGGCTGGCCGCGAGACTTCCACGCCGGGCACTGCGCATCAAGTCAGTGGTCCAGGCGGGCGGCGCCGGAGGGCGCGAACCTCGCCCGGATCGAGGCGAGCACCTCGTCGGCCTGCCGCTCGGTCGCGGCGCGATCGCCGGAGTTCTCGATGACGTAATCGGCGACGGCGACCTTGCTGGAGAGCGGGAGCTGCGCGGCGAGCCGGGCGCGCACCTCGTCCTCGGTCGCGCCGTCGCGCGCCATCGCGCGGGCGATCTGCACCGCCTCGGGCACCGCGACCACCACCAGCGGCCGAAACACGTCGACGACCCGGTTCTCGACGAGGAGCGCCGCCTCGTAGCAGGCCAGGGGCTCGCCCTGCGCCTCGAGCGCGGCGGCGCGCTCGAGCGTGAGCGCCGTGATGCGCGGGTGCACGATCGCGTTGAGCTGCCGGCGCTTGCCCGGATCCGCGAACACCGCCGCGGCGACGCGCGCGCGGTCGAGCGAGCCGTCCGGCAGCAGCACCTCCGGACCGAAGGCGCGGACCACCTCGTCGAGCCCCTCGGTTCCCTTCGCCACCACCTCGCGGGCGAGCGCGTCGGCGTCGATGACCGGAAGCCCCTGCGCGCGAAACCGAGCGGCCACCGTGCTCTTGCCGGATCCGAGGCCGCCGGTGAGACCGAACAGGACGAGCCCCATCGCCTCAGCCCCCCCGGAGGAGGGCAACCCACGTCCCCGCGCCGCCGTCCGACCCCGACGCGCCCTGATGACGCAACGCGTCGTACTTCGGCTCGCCTGCCGTGCGCCCGACAGCGGCCCGGCGGAGGTCGTGAAAACGCCGCGACGTCCGTGAAAGTGCGGCAGCGACGGCGCTGGGCGCTGTCCGGGGGTGCCTGTTCTCCTCGTGACCACCCATGGCCCGAGCCTACCCCAGCGGGGGGTCGCGGCCGTCGAGTTTCCGCGCCGTCGGCGCTTAACAAGTCCGCTTCTCCGGGAATGCAACTACCATAACGGGGTGGTGGCAAAGATCGATGACCGGCCGGAGTCGGGCTTGCACGCCGCGTTCGATCGCTCGGACGCGCACCGCGGCTCGCCGGACAAACAGCTCGCGGCGTGGTTGTCCGAGGTCGACGTCGGCGTGATCGAGATCGACGCCGAGCAGCGCGTGGTGCGCTTCAACGGCGCGGCAGAGCGGCTGACCGGGTGGTCGATCGTCGAGGCGCGCGGCGCGCTGCTCGATCGCGTGCTCCGCCTGATCCCCGCGGCGGGCACGACGAGCGGAGAGCCGGACATCGACGTCGGCGAGATGAACGAGCTGTTCGACGAGGCCGCGCCAGCGAAGGCAGCGCCCGCGCTCACGCCGCGGCGCGAGCCCGTGGCGCCGCTCGCCCCGGTGATCATCGACGAGGGCGCGCTGCGCACGCCGGGCGCGCCGCTCGCCGCGCCCGACGCGGGCACTTCGGGGAGGCCGCCGGGGCGCTACACAGCACTGCTCGAGCGTCGCGACGGGTCCGTCATCCCGATCCTCCACACGATCGGCGCGCTCACCGGGCGGCCCACGCGCGAGGGCCAGCGCGACTCGAAGCCGCCGCCCGCCCCCGGGCAGCTCATCCTCTTCCGCGAGCTCGGCGCGCCGGGTCCGCTGCCGATCCACCCGGCCAAGCCGCGCTACGACGCGCTCACGCGCCTCCTCGATCGGTACGCGATCATCGATCGCATCGAGGAGGCGCTGAACGACTGCAGGAAGGCGGGGACGCCCTACGCGCTCTGCTACATCGATCTGGATCGGTTCCGGCTCGTGAACGCGACGTGCGGGCACGAGGCGGGCGACGATCTGCTCCAGTGGGTCGCGACGCGCGTGCACGAGATCGTCGGCCCGAAGGACGCGGCCGGGCGGATCGGCGGCGACGAGTTCGTCCTCCTGCTCGCGGACAAGAGCGAGCGCGAGGCGGAGCGCATCGCGCGCGACCTGCAGATCTGCCTGCTCGAGTTCCGGTTCGGGTGGGCGGAGAAGACGTTCTCGATCGGCGCGAGCATCGGGCTCGTGGTGCTGAACCCCCACTTCGAGCGGGCGGTCGACGTGCTCGGCGCGGCGGATCACGCGTGCCGCATCGCGAAGGAGAACGGGCGCGGGAGGCTGCAGGTCTACCTCGACGACCAGCAGATGACGACGAGCCGGCGCTCGATGCAGTGGGTGGCGAGCCTGCAGCGCCACCTCGCCGAGGGGCGGCTCAGGCTCTACTCCCAGGGGATCCACCCGCTCGTGATGCCGGGCGCGGCGCACGCGCCCCACGGCGCGCACTTCGAGGTGCTCGTGCGGCAGCTCGGCGAGGACGGTCGGCTGTACTCGCCGGTCGGCATCATCCAGGCGGCGGAGCAGAGCGGCCTGATCCACGTCATCGATCGCTACGTCGCGCGGCAGGCGTTCCGGCTGATCGGCGCGATGCCGCAGCACGCGCTGAGGCGCCTCGACACGTGCTCGATCAACCTGTCGGGCGTGTCGCTGCTGCGCGAGGGCCTGCTCGACTTCCTGGTCGAGCAGCTGCACCGGGCGCAGGTGCCGCCGAGCAAGATCTGCTTCGAGATCACCGAGACGGCGGCGCTCGCCAACCTCGGCGAGGTGCTGTGGTTCATGCAGGAGCTCGGCGCCATGGGGTGCCGGTTCGCGATCGACGACTTCGGCAGCGGCCACGCGTCGTACGGCTACCTGGAGAGCCTGCCGGTCGACTACGTGAAGATCGACGGCATGTTCGTGCGCGATCTCCAGGACAACACGCTCCACCGCGCGATCGTCGAGTCGGTGCACCGCATCGGCGACACGCTCGGCATCAAGACCGTCGCCGAGCAGGTGGAGAACCAGGAGATCGCCGACCTGCTCACGACGATGGGCATCCACTACGCGCAGGGGTGGCACTTCGACAAGCCGCAGCCGCTCGTCGACCTCTGCGCGTCGCTGCGCGCGCAGGGCGACCCGAGCGACCCCGACCCGACGGGCTCCCCGGCGGGCCGCTGACGACGCCGTCGCGGGGGCGCCGCCACGCGGGCGCCGCCGCGGGGGCGCTGCCGCGCGGGCGCCGCCGCGCGAGGCGACCTTCAGCCGAGCACGGCCGCGGACGTGCCGAGGGTGACGCCGGCGGCCTGCATCTCGGCGAGCGCGGCGGCGACGCCGGCCTCGGTGATGCCGGCGACGGCGTCGGTGAGGAGCGTCGTGCGGTAGCCGCGCTGCGCCAGGCCGAGGGCGGCGGCGCGGACGCAGTAGTCGGTCGCGACGCCGTAGACGACGAACTCCGGCGCGACGCCGAGCGCCGCCACGAGCTCGCGCAGGAAGCCCTCGGCGAGGGGGTTCGCGAACAGGCTGTAGACCTCCTTCTCGAAGTAGACGCCGTGGGTCTGGCCCATCGCGAGCTCGCGCACCGCCGCGTCGATGGGCGCGCGCGGGACGTTGGGGATGAAGCGGAAGCGCGGCGGCAGCGTCCCCTCGACCTTCAGCCAGCCCGGCGTCCCCTTCACGCAGTGATCAGGGAAGCCCGGCTTGCCGCCCTCGGGCGCCGGCGTGTCGTTCGACCCGAACTCCCACGCGTCCCACGCGTGCGAGTCGACCGAGCCGACGATCGGGATCCCGTGCGCGACGGCGTGCTCGGTGAGCCTGCGGAACAGCGCGTTCGGCGAGCCCTTCACGTGGAGCGCGCCGGTCTCCTCGCAGAAGTCGCGCTGCACGTCGACGTCGACGAACACCCTGGGGGGCGAAGATTGCCGGGTCACGTTGCCACTCGCCATGTCATCTCTCCTCTCGCGTACCTCTCGCCCGGCGACGCGCAACCTCGCGGCGGCGCGCGGCGCGACCTCGCTGGCCCGCGCTATCCTGCGCCGGCGACGACGCGGGCGCGCACCGTCTCGACGAGCGCGCCGAGCTCGGCAGACACCTCGACCGCGAACGGCGCGCCCGGCGCGGGGTCGTCGTCGATGCGCCGCAGCGCCTCTGGCAGCCCGCCGAGCTGCTCGCGCACGCGCGCCCGGATGGCGTCGAGCCCCTGGGGCGGCGCGACGCGGGCGCCGCGCTTCATCACGGGCGCGAGCAGCGGCTCGGCCCCCGGGCCCATGGGCTCGCTGTCGAGCGCGATGATGTCGCGCGCGAGCTTGCCGGCCTTGTCACGGAAGCGGTGCACCTGGTGCGCGCCGGGCAGGGTCGCCTTCCCCTCCGAGAACTTCGCGATCGGCGTGCGCTCCCCCGCGGCGGCCGGATCGGCGCCGCCGATCTCCACGAGCTTGTACACGCCGCCCAGCGAGGGGGCGTCGATCGAGGTCACGAGGTCCGTCCCGACGCCGTAGAGATCGATCGGCGCCCCGGCGCGCCTGAGCTCGGCGATGCGGTGCTCGTTGAGATCGCCCGAGGCGACGATCTTGGCCGACGCGCACCCGGCGGCGTCGAGGATCCTCCGCACGGCCACGCTGAGCGCGCCGAGGTCGCCCGAGTCGAGCCGCACCCCCTTCAGCTTGTCGCGCGCGATCGCGGCCGCGCGCGCGGCGCCGATGAGCGTGTCGTACGTGTCGATGAGCAGGATCGCCGCGTTCGGGAAGACGGCGACGTAGCCCTCGAACGCCGCTTCCTCCGTCGGGTGGGCCATGGTCCACATGTGCGCGGCCGTCCCGTGCACCGGGATGCCGAAGCGCATACCGGCCTCGACGTTCGAGGTGCCAACGCAGCCGACCGCGTAGGCGGCCCGCGCCGCGTCGACCGCCGCGTCCGGGTGCGTCCTCCGGGTGCCGAACTCCATGACCCCCGCGTCACCGGCGGCGAGGACCACGCGCGCGGCCTTCGAGGCGATCGCTGTCGCGTGGTTGATGGCGGACAGGGCGAACGTCTCGATGAGCTGCGCCTCGATGAGCGGCGCCGTGACGCGCAGGAGCGGCTCGTTCGGGAAGAACACCGTCCCCTCGGGGACGGCCCAGACGTCGCCGTGGAAGCGGAAGCTCCGCAGGTAGTCGCAGAACGCCGGCGTCATCGCGTCCGCGAGGGCGGGGATGGCGCTCAGGTACGCGATCTGCTCGTCGGTGAAGCGGAGCCCCTCGAGGTAGCGCACGACCCGATCGAGCCCCATCGCGACGAGGAAGCGCCGGTGCATGGGCAGCCGCCGCACGAAGAGCTCGCACGTCGCGACGCGCGAGGTCATGCCGCGGTGGAAGTAGCCCGCCGCCATCGTCAACTGGTAGAGGTCCGTGTGTAGCGCGTCCACCGCTCATGGCTAGAGACGCTGGACGTACGGGTCAACCTGAAGATCGCGCGGCGGACGTACGGGTCGCTCCGTTCCACGCTGCTCCTTGCCGTGCGCGGCTGCGCGCGTGCGCCTCGGCCTGGCGCGACGACGAGGCCGGAGCCCCGGCAGCAGCGCGCCGCGGGTGGCGTCCCCGCGACGGCCGCGGCTGGTCTAAGCTCCGCGTCGTGGCAGCGAAGATCCTGGATGGCAAGGCGATCGCCCAGAAGGTCCGCGACGAGGTGCGCGAGGGGGTGGCCCGCTTCGCGGCCGCCCACGGCCGGCCGCCGGGGCTCGACGTGCTGCTCGTCAGCGACGATCCGGCCAGCGTGACGCACACGCGGAACAAGGAGCGGACGTCGAACGAGGTCGGCATGCGGGGCCGGCTCCGCGCGCTCCCCGCCGAGACGACCGAAGCGGAGCTGCTCGCGTTCATCGCGGAGCTCAACGCGGACGAGACCGTCGACGGGATCCTCGTCCAGCTGCCGCTGCCGAGCCACATCCGCGAGCACCGCGCGCTCGGCGCCGTCGATCCCGCGAAGGACGTCGACGGTCTCCACCCGGTGAACGCAGGCCTGCTCGCGCTGGGCCGCCCGGGCGCCCTCGCGCCGTGCACGCCGGTCGGGTGCATGCGCCTGCTCGCCGAGGCGGGCGTCCAGGTCGCCGGCGCCCGCGCGGTGGTGGTCGGGCGGAGCAACCTCGTCGGCAGGCCGATCGCGCAGCTGCTGCTCGCGCAGCACGCGACGGTCTCCGTCGCCCACTCCCACACCCGAGATCTGCAGGCGATCTGCCGCGAGGCGGACATCCTCGTCGCCGCCGCCGGCAAGCCGAAGCTGATCGGCGGCGACTGCATCAAGGAAGGGGCCACGGTGATCGACGTCGGCCAGACCCGCAACGAAGCGGGCAAGCTGGCGGGCGACGTCGATTTCGATGCCGCCAGCGAGCGCGCGGCCTGGATCACGCCGGTGCCGGGCGGCGTCGGGCCGATGACGATCGCCTCGCTGCTCGAGAACACGCTGCGCGCGGCGGAAGCGCGGGTCGCGGCGCGGTAGCCATGGCCGCGCCGGGCTGGGAGGCGGCGGCTCGGCGCACGGCGGCGGGCGCGGGGCTCGGCGCGCTCGTGGCGCTCGCCGGTTGCGGCGACGCCGCGGAGGCCAGCGGCGCGCCGCGCGCGTCCGGCGGCGCCGCGGCGAGCGCCGGCGCGGGCGGCCAGGGCGGCCAGGGCGGCGACGCGAGCGGCGCGCCGGTCGAGGCGATCCTCGCCGATCTGCGCGCCGACCGCGACGCGGCGCTGCTCGCGCACGCGGCGCGGACCGGCTGGCCCGTCCCCGTGGACGGCGGCCATCTCTTCGTCTCGACCAGCGAGAGCCTGCACCTGATCGCGGGGGATCACGACGGCTGGGCCGGCGCGGAGATGACCGGCGACGCCGGCTTCCACTGGATCGTGCTGAACGTGCCCGCAGGCGATCGCTACAAGTTCACCGACCGGACCGCGTGGGCGGCCGACCCCTGGTCGCGCGCAGCGACCTACGACGAGCTCGGCGAGATGAGCCTCGTCGCGCCCAGCGAGGCGCACCTCGATCGCCACTTCGGCGTGGGGGACGCGGCGATGGCTCCGCGCACCGTCCGCGTGTGGGTGCCGGAAGCGGCCGTGGACCGGGTCCTCTACGTTCACGATGGCCAGAACCTCTTCGATCCAGCGGGCCCGGCGGGCGGATGGCACCTGCAGGATCACGCGCCGCGGGGGGTGCTCCTCGTCGGCATCGACAGCACCCCGGCGCGGCTGGACGAGTACACGCACGTCGCGGATCGCATCGAGGACGGCGGCGCGCTGGTCGGCGGGAAGGGCGACGCGTACGCGGACTTCCTGAAGGACACGGTGCGGCCGTTCATCAGGGCGCGCTACGGCGAGCCGGGGCCGGTCGGGATCATGGGCTCGTCGCTCGGGGGGCTCATCAGCTTCCACGCCGCCGAGCGCCACCGGGGCGAGTACGCGTTCGCCGCGAGCCTGTCCGGCACGATGGGCTGGGGCAGCATCGGGGCCGACGTGCGCCACGAGACGATGATCGAGCGGTACGCGGCGCACACCGAGCGGGTGGCGACGCTGTACCTGGATTCGGGCGGCGGCGGGGCCTGCGTCGACGACGACGGCGACGGCATCGAAGACGACGATCCGACGGCGGCCGACAACTACTGCGAGAACCTGCAGCTGTGGGGCGTCCTCACGCGGGCCCAGTCGCCGTACGTGGAGGGCGCGAGCGCGTTCTATGCCTGGCACGCGGGCGCCGAGCACGACGAGGCGGCGTGGGCCGCGCGCGTGGCCGAGCCGCTGCGGGTCTTCGAGGCGCTGTGACGAGGGAGCCCGCGAGCGCGCCGCAGCCCCGGGGGCCGGCGGAGGCCCCCTGCCCCGCCGAGCGCGCCGCGGCGTTCGTGGCGCGCGAGACCGCCGTCGCTTGCCCGCCGTTCGTCCCCGAGGTGAGGCTCCACCTCGCGACCGAGGTCACGCCGCTCTGGCACGCGACCGAGGCGGCGCTCGCGCGCGCGGGCGTGCCGCCGCCCTACTGGGCGTTCGCGTGGGCCGGCGGGCAGGCGCTCGCGCGGTACCTGCTCGATCACCCCGCCGCGGTCTCCGGCAAGCGCGTGCTCGACCTCGCCGCCGGCGGCGGCGTCGTCGCGATCGCCGCGGCGCGCGCCGGCGCGGCGAGCGTGAGCGCCGCCGACATCGATCCGTTCGCCGCGGCGGCGCTGGAGCTGAACGCGGCCCTGAACGGCGTCGCCGTCGAGGTGATCGCGGAGGACCTCACGGCGAGCGCCGCGCGCGGCGCGTGGGACGTCATCGTGGCCGGCGATGTCTGTTACGAGCGCGCGATGGTCGATCGCGTGCTCCCCTGGCTGCGGCGCCAGGCCGGAAGCGCGGTGGCGGTGCTGGTCGGGGACCCGGGGCGCTCCTACTGCCCCTCGGAAGGCGTCGAGGAGCTCGCGCGTTATCTGGTCCCGACGTCGCTCGACCTCGAGGGTCGCGAGCAGCGCGAGACGCGCGTCTTGCGGCTGCTGCCGAGTCCGGCAAACCCCGGGGTGGCTTCAGCCCCCGATGGAGAATAGGGTCCCTTCATGAGTCGATCTGCGATGGTCCTCGCGGGCGTTCTGCTCGCCACCGGCTGCGGGCGCGGCGACGAGGCTCCAGTCTCCTCGTCATCGAGGACAGCCGCGGTGCCTGGCACCGACAATCGAGCTCAGCCCTCCGCGGCCGCGAACCCGGCCGCCTCTGCAGCATCCCCTCAGCCCGCGACGGGCCCGGCGGCCCCCGACGCAGCGGCTGGCGCGGAGAGCCCCAGGGCCGCCCAGGGTGCCCCGGGCGACCCTCGCATCGAAGGAATCCGGAAGAGATACGCGGAGATCCAGGCGGACAGAGGGCTCGAAAAGAGCGAGCTCCGCATGGACTGCCCTGGTCGCGAGGGGAGCGCCGAGGTGCGGCTGCACCAGAAGAACAACGCTGTCTCGATCGCAGAGCTGAAGGACATCCCCCCGGGAGACGGCGGGTCCACGTACCACTTCTATTATGACGACGGCCAGCTCATCTTCGCCCTGAACGACGCCGAGCCCTTCGGCGGCGCCACGGAGACCCGCCTTCTTCAGCGCAGGTTCTACTATCACCAGGGCAGCCCGATCCTCTGCACGAAGAAGGAGGTATGGGGCCCCGCCGACAAGGTCGAATCCCTGCTGAACAACGCGCCCAATGAGCCTGTTGACTGCTCCTTCGCGCCCAAGGTGCAACGTCTCGCCTCGACGGTGAAGAGCGGCGCAGCAGGGATGGACGACTTGAAGAAGCTGCTCTGCGCAAAGCCGGCCAAGTAGACCGCCCGGTAGCGAACGCCCGGCGGCCCGCGCCCTCACGGGTCGTGAATCCCCTGCCCGCTCCAGCCTCGAGGACCACGCCCGCAGCGTCTCAGGCGCCGGGCGCCGCGCCTTCCGCGCCGAGGCGGCCCGCGCTCAGCCGCTGCGGCCGCCCCCCGAGCGCCGCGGCGAGCACCGGGTCGTTCGTCGTGAGGAGGGTCGCCTTCCCCTCGGCACGGCGCTGCTCGATGAGCTCGATCACCATGCGCGCCCCGTCGGCGTCCAGGCCGTTCGTGGGCTCATCGAGCACGAGCAGCCACGGGTCGCCCACGAGCGCGGCGAGCAGGAGCGCGCGCTTGCGCTGGCCGAACGACAGCCCGGAGAGGCGCTGCCGGTAGAAGGCGCCCGCGCCGATCCGCTCGACCCACGCGCGGTCGAGCGGAGGCGCCTGCTTGAGCGCGCTCACGAGGGCGCAGAGCTCGGAGACCTGGAGGTCGGGCAGCGCCTCGGTCGCGTCGGGCGCATAGCCGAGGCGGCGCCGCGCCGCGGCCCCACCGCCGTGGATGGGATCGCCCGAGAGCGTCACCGCGCCGCGATCGGGATCCAGCACCCCGGCGACGATCCGCAGCAAGGTCGACTTGCCGGCGCCGTTGCCGCCCATCACGACCGCCACGTCCGAAGGCCCGCAGCGGAGGTCGACGCCGGAGAGCACGTCCCTGCCCGCGAGCCGCTTGTGGATCCCCGTCGCTTCCAGCATCACCGCGCCGTTCACTCTCGCACGGAGACGCCGCGCTCGCCGCGCGAAGACCAGCGCGCGCCGGCGGGCCCCGCGAGCAGCGCGGCCGCAGGTGACCAGGCCGCGAGCGCGAGCTCGCGCAGGATCCACGCGGTCGCGGTCGTCGCCACGACGGCGGCGAGGACGGTGAGGAGCACCCGGCTGCTGTCGCGGCCGTCCTCCCGGACCGACCAGCGGACGCAGCCGAGCGCAACCCCGGACAGGAGCAACCCCGCGAGCCCCGCGCCGCCGAGGACGCGCAGCGCCGCGAAGGGCGCCGCGCGGTGGAGCGCGCCGACCGCCGCCCCGTGCGCGAGCGCAAGCGCGGTCACCGGCGCGGCGACCGCGAGCGCGGCGGCGCCCGCCCTGAGCGGCGCCGCGGCGCCGCAGGCGGCGAGGAGCCACGCGAGCCGCCGCTCCTCGCGCAGCACCGGGCCGGCGAGGCCGGCGCCCGCGCAGAGCGCGAACGGCGCGAGCGCGACGAGCGACGCCGCGGCGAGCGGCTCGTCCGCGAGCGGCCCGATGCTCCGGGCATAGGCCACCCCGACGAACGCGCCGAGCGCCGCGAGCGCCATGGCGCGCACGAGCACCGCGCGGTGGCCGCGCAGGAGCGCCGCCAGGTAAGCGAGCGAGAGCGAGGCGAGCGCGCCGCCGAGGAAGGGCGCAGCCGACGGGAGCAGCGAGGGCTCGCGGCCGGCAGCGACCTCCGGCGCACGCATGAACGCCGCGCGCAGCCCGACGACGAGCGCCGGCGCGGCGCAGGCGAGCAGGAGCGCCGCGGGCGCCCCGAGCAGGATCGCGCCGGCGAGCAGCGACAGCGACCCGAGCTCGCGCGCGCCGCGCGGCCGGGCGAGGAGCATGCAATGTGCCGCCATGGCCGCAGCGCCGGCGGCGGTGCCGGCGAGCGCGCCAGCGGCGCTGCCGTCGAGCGCGCCGACGCCGATGGCCCAGAGCGCCACCCAGGGGAGCTCGGCCACGGCGAGGAGCAGCGCGTGCGCCGAGAGCAGGTGGGCGCGCGGGACCGGCAGGGCGCGGAGAAAGAAGGTCGCCGGCGCGCGGAGCAGCGACCGCGCCGCCGGCGTGCCGACGAGCAACCACACCGCCCACAGCGCGAGCCGGAACGGCAGCGACTCGGCCGCGAGGCCGGTGAGCTGCGACGGGTGCATGCCGTTGCCCCCGAACACGATCGCCCCGACGAGGCCGAGCCCCATGTACAGCGGCATGGCGCGCGCGACGGCGTCCTTGCCGGCCGTCGAGGCCAGGGCGCGCAGGACGAGGGCGAAGCGGCGCAGCACGTCACGTGCTTTTACCGCATGGCGCGCCGGATTGACGCACCGGAAACGCCCTTCATGGTCGCGCCACGAGCGCAGCGAGGGGGCCCGTGCCCCCTCGCTGCGACGACGATCTGTCTGGATGGACTCGAGTCGAGGGCGGGGCGCCGATCAGCCGGCAGGGCCGCGCGGCGGCCTCGCCAGCGCTCTCACCGCCTGGCCCCCTCGCGCGGGCGCGCGGCCGCCGCGGGGTCGAACGAGCAGGTCAGGCCACAGGTGCTCGCCGCCTGCTCGACGCACGCGCGGTCCCACGAGTTGTCGCAGCAGTACGGGTCCGCCGCGCACACCGACCGGGCGCACGGGTCGCACTGGGCGTCGAGCGGGGCCCCGGGCGAGCACAGGTCGTGCGCGCACGCCTCCTCGCATTGCACCCCGCAGGTCTGCTCGGCGGCCGCGACGCAGACCCGATCCCACTCGTTCGTGCAGCAGTACGGATCCGCCGCGCACACAGCGCTCACGCACGGGTCGCCGCAGGTCGGATCCAGCGGCGCGCCCGGCTCGCAGACCGACTGCTCGCACGTCGGACACGAGCCGCAGTCCTGCGGGCAGCTGCTGCAGTCCTCGCCCGGCGCGCACACGCCGTCGCCGCAGCCCTGGCCCGGGCACGTCTCGCCGCACACCGACTCGACTGCCTTCACGCAGGCGTCGTCCCAGCTCGCCTCGCAGCAGATCGGGTCCACCGCGCAGACCGCCGCGACGCACGGATCGCAGGCCGGGTCGAGCGGGGCGCCCTCCTCGCACGTCGCGTGAGCGCAGGTGCTCGCGCTCTCGCCGATGACGCGCACGTTGTCGATGTACCACCCCTCGAGATCGTTCACGGCTGGGTCGACGGTGTCGAAGCGGAACGCGATGGTGATGCGCCTGTCCGCGAAGGGCGCCAGCGACTCGAGGCGCGGCTCGAATCCGCCGCTGGTCCACGCGGTCGTCCTCGGGAAGACCGCCGTGTTGGCCGGGTCGTCCACGTCGGTCACGACGATGTACGCGGTGTCGAAGATGTCGCCGCCCTCGACCTCGATGAACTGGTCGACGACGAGGAACGGGCTCTGGACGCCGCTGAGATCGATGACCGGCAGCGTGAGGACCCCCGCGTTCGTCGCGCCGGTGTCGTAGTTGCCCGTCGCCTCCTGACCGTACCAGAACGAGCGATCCCCCTCGGAGGCGCGGCGCGTGGTGATGTGCCACAGGCCGTCGGCGCTCCACGCGCCCGCGTCGCTCTCGAAGCCCTCGGTGAACACCTCGACGCCGGCCCCGGTGGCGATCTCGAGGTTGCTCGACACGAGCCCGAGGTTGCCCGCCTCGTCGACGGCGCGCATCGCGACGAACACGGTCGAGGCGGGCGGCAGGCCCTCGATCACCGCCTGCACCGGCAGGCCGCCCGGCTGCGCGGGAGGCGCGGACGCCGGCCTGGCGACGGCGAAGTTGCCGTCGTCGAGCGGGGCCAGCGACCACCGGATCTCGTAGCCCGCCGGCGTGCCCTCGAAGCCGTCGTCGCCAGGCGACGTGAACTGGACCGACGCCGAGGTGGCGCCGACCTGGAGCGCCACGAGATCCGTGACCTGCGCCGGCGGGGTCATGTCCGAGGTGAGCGCGAAGCCGAGGCCGTGGATCTCGGCGGCAGCCCACAGCGACGCCCAGTGGGCCGTCCCGTTCTCGAGGTCGCCGTCGTCGTCGTCGCGCAGGAACACCTCGCGCACGGCCGCGGGGATGTCAGGGGCGTTCGACGGGAAGGAGGGCAGCACCAGGGCCCGCGCGAGCGCGTCGCCGGCTTCCTCGCCCAGCTCGCCGATCAGGTTGGCGCGGGCGTGCCACACGAAGCCGGCCCACGACTGCCCGAGGTTGTGCTCCTCGTCGAAGCCGCCCGGCGGATACACGTAGTCGTTGTCGCACGTGCGGATCAGGCCGCCGTCCGGGGTGATGCCCTGGCCGATGAGCGGGCTCTTGAGCAGCAGGCAAGCGAGCGTGTCGCCCCACCCCTCCGAGAGGCCACCATCGAAGATCCCGCCGAACCGGTCGTCGACGAAGTGGCCATATTCATGGGCGATCACGCTGTCGATCGCCGAGTTGTTGCAGCCGCCGCCGGAGAGGAAGAAGTTGACGCTGACCGCGCCCGGGTCGTAGTAGGCATTGCATATATCGTCGAGGTTGACGTTGGTGGGCAGCGGCTCGCCGAGCGCATCGGGCGCAAGGCCGTTCGTCTCGAGGAACGAGCGCGTCGCGTCCACGTAACGATACGCGGTTGTCTGCGCGAGCTGCTGCTCGCCTGCGCTCCCGGGCGCGAAGACGAGGCCGACCCCTGCGACAGCCGCGCCCGTGGCCACGAGGTTGGGCCCGGCCACGTTCTGCACCGTCGACGCGCGGCCCGTCAGGCTGGCCTTGAGGGGCGCGCCCAGCGGCACATCGATGCTGAAGGCGCCGGCGGCGTCGGCGTCGACGCTGGCGCCGGCGCCCGAGACGCGGGCGTGAGGGAGGCTCGTCTGCGCGACAGCGCCGCCGGGCGCGCCCGGGGCGCCGCCGCTCACGGTCAGGCCCGAGACCGAGCCGGGGATGACATCGAACACGCGGTCATCCAGCGTGAGGAACCGGCCGGCGGACGGGCCGTTCGCGATCACCAGGACGCGCTCGTGGCGGCCAGCGAGGCTGATGTCCCAGACCATCTGGAGCGCGCCGGCGATCGGGCGGATCACCTTCTCGGACTTCGCCACGGGCGCGTCGGGCTGCTCGCGCAAAGCCCCCCGGGCGAGCGCGCGGGCGCGCTCCTCGCCGATCCGATCCTGCGTGTCGACGAGGGGCTCCTGATAGAGGTGGTGGCTCGACGCCGAGAGCGTGCTCCCGCCGGTGCCGTCCGCGCGCAGGGTCAGGTTCAGGTACGTGCCGTGGATCGGGACGCCGTCGCGGGTCTGACGGTAGCTCACGTGGCTGAGGGTCGACCGGGCCGGCGTGCGCTCGACATGCTGGCTCGCGATCACGAAGTCGCGCGCCGCGAGCGGCCCGAGCGCGCTGCCGAGCTCGTCCTTGAGCGCCGGCAGCACGTCGACCGCGTTCATCGAGCGGGCGGGCGCGATCGAGCGCCTCTTGCCCTGATGCACACGGCCGCCCCTCACCTCGCGGCCGTAGGTCTTCGCCGCCTGAGGAGGAGGATGGGTGGCCGGAGGCGAGACGGCCGGAGTGTCGTCTCCGTCGCCGCACCCTACCCCCATGCCAAGACCCAGAAGAAAGAGAGTCATCCATCCACGATGATTACGCATCTATCCCTCCGATCGTGATGATCAGGTTCGAATCAGGACACAGAAAGCCATGGCACCGATGATCCGGTGCATCGCCAAGTCACCCTGTGAGTTCGCCATTCGCTCGCCCGGAACATCCGGGCGCTCGCGATACATGCAGTGGTCAGCGAGCCTGCCGGCCCTGAAGGAGCCAGCAACGCCGTCCCCCGCGGTCTGCGACGGTCGCGTCTGTCAGCGCATGTGAAGGAAGCAACGTCGCTCCAGCGGAGCTCCGCTCTCGTCGTCAAGTCTCCGCGGCTTCGATTGCGCGCCTCCGCGTGTACGCTTGTTCGCGCCTTCGCCCTGTGGCGCTCTCACGTCCTCGTGCTCTCGTGCTCTCGTGATTGCACGCGATGTACCAGCGGCATCCCGCGCTCTCGGACGCCGTCGCCGTCATGATCTGGAGCCGGAACAAGAACGTCCCTCGGCTCCGTGGAGCTGGCCATTTGCCGGCCGGCCGGCTGGCCGGCCGGATATCCCCGATGGCCGCTTGCGTACTTGCACAAGATGTTGCGGCAGGTGGCGACGAACCCGCGCCTCGCGTCGCTGCCAGCTCGCTCGCCAGCGACGCATGCTGGAGGACGGACACCGGGCCCAGCCCGCGAGAGGGCGCCTCGACCGAGGCAGCAGCGCGCCGCCAGCGCGCCCGGCCGTGCTCGGGCACCGCGACGCGCCCCGCGCGGCCGGGCAGCGCTGGCGGTGCGCGGAGAGCTCCGGAAGACGTAGAATCGCCGGGTGAGCCGCTCCCCCGGGCGCCGTGGCGCCTCCCCCTCGCAGCTCTCGCTGTTCGATCCGGCGCCGACGCCCGCCGCCGCCGAGGCGCCCGCGGCGAGCGAGCCGGACGCGATGGCTGCGGTCTACGACGACGCCGCCCGCGTCGCGGCGCGGCTGCCGAGAGGGCTGCACCTCGGCACGAGCTCGTGGAGCTTCCCCGGCTGGCAGGGCCTCGTCTACGCCCGGCGGCACAGCACGGAGGAGCTCGCGCGCGACGGCCTCGCGGAGTACGCCCGCCACCCGCTGCTCACGACGGTCGGCATCGACCGGAGCTTCTACGCCCCCATCCCCGACAGCGACTTCCGTCGTTATGGCGCGCAGCTGCCGGACGGCTTCCGCTGCGTGTCGAAGACGCTTCACGCCGTCGTCTCCCAGACGCTGCACCGGTCGCAGGCGCCGCAGGAAGAGGGCGAGGGGCAAGGCGCCGGCCGCGGTCCCGCCGAGCCGAACCCGGACTTCCTGTCGGTGCCGCTCTTCCTCTCGCGGGTCGCCGCGCCGCTGCTCGGCGTATTCCGGGCCCACGCAGGGCCGGTGCTGCTCGAGCTGCCCCCCGTCGGCCCGGCCCACCGGCTCCCGCCGCGCGCGTTCTTCGAGCGGCTCGACGCCTTCCTCGGCGCGCTGCCGCGCGAGCTCTCCTACGCCGTCGAGATCAGGGAGCGCGCCTACCTCACCGGCGAGTACCGGGAGATCCTCGGCGCGCACGGCGTCGCCCATACCTACAGCTACTTTCGCACCATGCCGTCTCCCGGCGCCCAGGCCGAGGTGGTGCCCGTCTCGAACGCCCCCTTCGCGCTCGTCCGGCTCCTGCTCAAGCCCGGGCGCCGCTACGAGGCAGAGCAGCGGCGATTCCACCCCTTCGACCGGATGGTCGAGCCCGATCCCGCCATGCGCGCGGAGGTCGCGCGCATCGCGTGCGAGGCCGCGGCGCTGCGCCTCGAGAGCTTCGTGCTGGTGAACAACAAGGCCGAGGGCTCGGCGCCGCTCACGGTGCGCGCGATCGCCGAGGAGGTCGCCGCGGCGTGGGAGGCGCCCGCGGCGGCCGCGGGAGGGTGATCCCGACCAGGACAGAGCGCTCCGCCAGCCCGCCGGGCGGCGCGCTCCGTACCTCGCGCGGAGGACAGACTGGAAAGGTCCCCCGTGACGGCGGCGCCCGGGCCAACGCGGCGCGCTCCTCAGGGTTCCGGGGCGCGAAAAGCCTCTCCCCGCCGCGCCATCCGTGCAACACCACGCGCTCCGCGGCCCGGGCGCGCCGGGCCGCAGCCGAGGACGCGCACAGCGCTGGAGGTGCTCAGTGAAACGCAGTGAAGCTCCGGCCCGGGCCGACGTCGTCATCGTCGGCGCGGGCCACAACGGTCTGGTCGCCGCCGTCCTCCTCGCCCGCCGCGGGCTCGAGGTGGTGGTGCTCGAAGAGAAGGACGCGGTGGGCGGCGCGGTGAAGACCGAGCACCCCTTCGCGAAGGCGCCGGCGCTCGGCGTCTCGAGCGGCGCCTACCTGCTCGGGCTCGCCCCGCCCGAGCTGCTCCGCGAGGTCGGCGTCGACCTGCCCCTGCGGCGGCGCGATCCGCACTACTTCCTCCCGACGACCGACCGGCGTTACCTGCTCTTCGGCTCGGATCAGGCCGCCATGAAGCGGCAGTTCCTGGACTTCTTCTCCCAGCAGGACTGGGACGCGAACAGCGCGCTCCAGGCCGAGCTCGCCGCGCTCCGGGACGACATCGCCCCGACCTGGCTCGAGGAGCCGCTCTCCATCGAGGAGACCGCGGAGCGCCGCGTGCGGCCCGCCCTCCGGAAGACATTCGTGGAGCTCTGCCGGGGCACGATCTCCGACTACCTCGCCCGGTTCGGCTGGAAGAGCGATCTCCTCCAGGCGATGTACGCCGCGACCGACGCCTTCTCGGGGCTCGCGGGCGGCTTCGACACGCCCGGCACCGGGATGAACTTCCTCATCCACAACCTGTGCCGCCTCCCCGGCGCGGACGGCACCTGGATGATCGTCGAGGGCGGGATGGGCACTGTCAGCCGCCTCTTCGCCGAGAAGGCGAGGGCCGAGGGCGCGACGATCGTCACCGGCGCCCGCGTCGCGCAGATCGAGTCGTCCGGCGGCGCGGTCTCCGGCGTGCTCCTCGAGGACGGGACGCGCATCGCGGCCAGGGTCGTCGTCTCGAACGCCGATCCGTTCCGCACCCGCGCGCTCGCCGGCGAGGCGGCGATCGGGAAGGCGCTGTCGGCGCGGCTCGACGCGCTCGCGAAGGACGGCTCGACGCTCAAGGTCAACATGGCCCTGACCGGCCTGCCCAGGTTCACGTGCCTCCCGGAGGATCGCGGGCAGTTCGGGCCGACGATCCACCTCCTGCCCGACGAGGGCGTCGTGATGGACGCGCTGCGGCAGGCCCACCGCGACGCGATGAGCGGCCGCCTCCCCGAGTTCCCCGCGATCGAGTGGTACTTCCACACGCCGATCGACCCGAGCCTGCGCGACGCGGAGGGCCACCACAACGCCGCGCTCTTCGTGCAGTGGGTGCCCTACACGCTCGCGAGCGGCGAGACGTGGGGCGAGGCCGCGCCGCGCTACGTGAAGCACCTCCTGTCGATCTGCGACCGCTTCGCGCCGGGGATGTCCGACCTCGTGCTGGACACGTTCACGCTGGCGCCGCCGGACATCGAGCGGCACTTCGGGATCACGCGCGGGCACATCCACCACATCGACAACGGCTTCGGCTTCGCCGATCGCGTGCCTTACCGGTTCGGGCTCGCCGGGCTCTACTCGTGCAGCGCCGGCACGCACCCGGCCGGGTCGGTCATCGGCGCGGCGGGGCACAACGCCGCGAAGGCCGCGCTCGCCGACCTGGACAGGTGACCCGGGCGGCGCGCGCCCGAGCGCTCCGGGACGGCTGTCGCCAGCACGTCGCGCCGCGGCCGCCTCGCGCGAGCGCCGTGGCGCCTGGGTATCTGTCGTAAGATCAGCTGCCCGATGCGACCGGCGCTTACCCGCCAGCGCCGCCCATTCCCAGGTCGCCGCCGGTTCCGAGGCCGCCGCCGGTGCCCAGGTCGCCGCCAGCGCCGAGGCCGCCGCCGGCGCCCAGGTCACCGCCAGCGCCGAGGCCGCCAGCGCCGCCCTGCCCGGCGCCGAGGCCGCCAGCGCCGCCCTGCCCTCCAGCCCCGTTGCCGACAGGGCCCTGGTCGCCGGAGCTCCGCCCGCCGGTGCCCTGGTCGCCCGAGGTGCCGTCGCCGCTGCTCTGCCCGTCAGGAGGCGTGGTGGGCGGCCCCGAGGGCGGGCTCGGGGGCGGGAGGTCGGACGGCGATGGCTCGCTCACGCACGCGGCGCCGGCGAGCGCTGACAGGATCAAGGGAAGCCGCAGGAGCAGGTGTCGCAGGGGCATCGAGGACGTGGGACGCATGACGTTGCACCGTGCCTTTCTTGGTCAGTTTCGGGACACATGGAGCGAAGGCAGCCCCATGCCCAGTGTCCCGGGTGCCGCGGCGTGCATCTGGCGCTCGGCATCGCTGCAGTGGGGGCGGCCGCCTGGCGCCCGTCGCGCTCCCCGCTCGCGCCGCGCCTCGCCGTCCGGCGCTGGCCGCGCGATCAAACGGCCGCGCGCACGAGCCGTCCCTGCGTCGTCACGACGGCGCGCTCGAGGGGCGCGCCGGCGTCCACGTCCACCCGCGCGCCCGGCCACACGACGCACCCGCGGAGCGCTCCGGCCCCCTCGACCCGCGCCCCCGCGCCGACCACGCTGCCGCTCACGTCCACGCCCCCGGCCACGGACGCGCCCGGGCCCACGTGGCTCCGCAGGCCGCGCTGCGCGAGCCAGCGCGCGCTCGCGTCGAGGTACGCGGCGAGCGTGCCAATGTCGTGCCACACGCCGGGCGCCGCGAACGTCGCGAGGGCGCGCCCCTCGCGCAGCCACGGCAGGTACACGTCGCCGACCATGCAGCCGCGCGGCGGCAGCCGCCGCCGGAGCGCCTCGCCGACCACGTGCACGCCCACGAAGTCGCCGCCGGCAGCCTCCTCGCCGAAGCGCTCGCCGCGCAGCCGGACCACCTCGCCATGCGCGCCGACGCCCACCGTCCCCTCCCCGGCCGGCCGCGGCGCGACGGCGAGCGTCGCGGCCGCTCCATCCTCGCCGTACGCCTCGCCGCGCGCCTCACCATGCGCCGCGCAGAGCGCCGCCACGTCGAGGTCGATCAGGATGTCGCCGTTCCAGAGGACCACGTCGCCGCCGCCGAGCGCGCCGGCCGCGTTCGCGAGGCCCCCGGCGGTGCCGAACGGCTCCGGCTCGTGCAGCACCTCGACCGGGACCGGGAACGCCGCGATCAGGTCGCGCGAGAAGCGCTCCGCGAGGTGGGACTTGTTCAGCGCGGCGCGCCGGACGCCGCCCGCGGCGAGCTGCTCGGCGATGTGCGCGATGAGCGGGCGATCGCCGAGCCACAGCAGCGGCTTCGGCAGCTCGTCCGTGAGCGGGCGGAGCCGGGTCCCGAGCCCCGCGGCCAGGATCATGGCAGAGGCCATGCGCGCGAGGATCGCCCCTCCGCGGGAAACGTCAAAGAAATCGAGGGCGCGACGGGAGATCGCGGCCGGCGGGCCGCCGCCGCGCGCTCACTCTCCCCTCTCGTCACTCTCCCCGCTCGAGGAGCTCCCGCGTCGCGCGATCGAGCAGATCGTGGCCGCTCACGTCGCCCTCCTCAAGGTGGGCGACGCCGATGCGGATGACCATCCGGAAGGGCATCGACGGGATCCGCCGGAAGCGGTGCTGGCGCACCTTCTCGCCGAGGACCTTCGCGAACGCCGAGGCCCGCGTCCGGCCGATCCCGGGGCAGACGATCGCGAGGATGTCGCGGCGGTAGCGCCCGAGCAGCCCGCCTTCCGGCACGTAGATCCCGACCACGCGCGCGAGGTCGCCGAGGATGCGGTCGACCCCCGCCCGGCCGTGCTTCTCCTCGATCTCCTGGAGGCCCTCCACGCCGAGCAGCAGCAAGGAGAGCCGCCTGGTCCGCTGCTCCCTGGCGCGCTGGACCTCCTTCTTCAGGAAGGCCCGGAGCCGCTCCTCGTGGACGACCGCGGCGAGGTCCTCGTCGCGCTGCCGCGTGTCGGCGGGCTTCGGCGCGGGGTCCGGAGGCTTCGGCGCGGGGTCGGGCGGCGCGGCCGCGCGTCGCTCGTCGAGCTCGATCCCCCGGCGGGATTTCGGCGCGGGGTCCGGAGGCTTCGGCGCGGGGTCGGGCGGCGCGGCCGCGCGTCGCTCGTCGAGCTCGATCCCCCGGCGGGATGACGGCGGGGGGTTCGTGGGGGGGACGGGCGAGGGCGGCGGGGTCGACGGGGCCGGCGCGCCGAGGGCCTCCGCCATCAGGGCGATGGCCGTCGTCGCGCGGTCGAACCGGTCCCTCGGATCGATCGCGGTCGCCTGCAGGAACCAGGCGTCGAAGGCGGGCGGCAGCCGGATGCTGCGGCGCCGCGCGGCGCGGACGCTCGGCGGCTCGGGCAGCCCCGCCGCCATCCGCTGCAGGAGCGCATAGATCGACGGCATGACGTTGGCCTCGGTCAGCCAGTAGGGGCTGCCGACGAGCAGCGTGAAGGCGACGTGGGCGAGCGCGTGGATGTCCGCCCGCGGCCCGACGGTGCCGTCGCCGCGGATCTGCTCGGGCGCCATGTAGAGGGGCGTCCCGACCATCGCGGTGCGGTCCGCCATGCTGCTCTGCGCCGCGACCTTCGCGAGGCCGAAGTCGAGGACCTTGACGCACGGCGAGCCGTCGTCCCGCCGCGTCAGGAAGAGGTTCGCGGGCTTGAGGTCCCGGTGGACGATCGCCGCCGCGTGCATCTTGTCGAGCGCGCGCGCGACCTGGGCCAGGTAGAGCACCACCTCCGCCGGCGGCAGCGGGCCGCGGCGCGCCGAGAGGGTCGCGAGCTCCTCGCCCTGGAGGAGGTCCATGACCAGGAAGGGCATCCCGGAGTCGGCGTCGATGCCGGCGTCGGAGATCGGGACGATGTGATCGCTCTCGATCCCGCCGGTGATCCTGGCCTCCTGGGCGAACCGGGCGCGCATGGCCGGGTCCTGGATGGATCCCGGGAGCATCACCTTGAGCGCGCGGCGGCGGTCGGTGACCTCGTCGACGACCTCGTACACCGCGCCCATTCCGCCCGCCTTGACGGAGCGGATGACGCGGTATCGCCCGTGGAAGGTCGTGTCGGGCTTGAGCTGCGCGAGGCTCGGCGGATCCATCGGGTGATCGGGGCCATAGGAGCATAGATCGGACAGCCCCGGGCCGTTCAGCGTTCGCCGCCGGGGCGCGGCGCGCCGACGCAAGGGTGGGCGCCGGAGCACGGCGCGCCGCCGCCAGCGCGCGGCGCCGGCGCGGAGAGCGTCGCGTCGGCGCGAGCGCGCGCGGGGATTGGGTGGCGCGGCTGCGTCGGCCCGGTTGCATCGAGGACACGATCGGGGCGGGGACGGCTGCTCCGCCGCGGGCGCGTCCGCGGCGCTGCCTGCGGGCGCGGTGGGCGGCGAAAACTCGACTCCCCCGGCGGTCGCGTGGTAGCTCCGCCGGGTGGGTTCTCATGCGCTCGCCGTCCTCTCCGCCGCGAGGCGGAGCTCCGCGCCCTGGGCCGCGGCCGCGTTGCTCGGCCTCGGGGCCGTGATCCTCGCCGCGCAGAGCTGCGGCAACGACGCCGTGGGCGTCGACGCCTGCCGGCAGATCGAGCGGGCCCGGTGCGAGGCCGCCGCCGTGTGCCCGGAGTGGGTCGGCACAGCCGCCGCCGACGAGCAGGTGAAGACCTGCGTCGAGTTCTACTGGGACCACTGCCTGCATGGCATCGAGAACGACGGCACCGGCGGCGGCGCTCAGCATGCGGTGGAGCCGACGAGCGATGATGTCCAGGCCTGCGTCGATGCCGTCGGCGCGACACGCAAGTGCGCCAGCGACAAGGTCGCCACCATGACGGAGTGCTCCGTCGAGCTCCTCGCACCGGGCGAGGATGCCTCGGTCAGCCCCTGCGTCGTGATCACCCAGCGGGCTCACGTGCTCAAGGCCTGCGCGTTCGTAGTCGACCCGACCGGCGCCGGCGGCAGCGGCGGCTCAGGCGGCAGCGGCAGCGGCAGCGGCAGCGGCGGCTCAGGCGGCAGCGGCAGCGGCAGCGGCGGCGCGGGCGGCGGCGGCAGCACCACCGCGGGCAGCGGCGGCGCGGGCGGCAGCGACGCGGGCGGCAGCGGCGGCGCGGGCGGCAGCGGCGGCGCGGGCGGCAGCGCTGATCCCTAGAGCACCTGTTCTCCGGAGCATCAGCCCGCATCGCGCGTCGCGCTGGACGACCTTGACCTCGACGCGCCTGTTTCAACGCTTGAAACGGGCCGCTCGCCCCCCGAGTCGCCCGTTTCAACGCTTGCGACGCCCTCCTGGCCACCCGAGCCGGCGCTCTCGAGGCTTGCGATCGCCTGCTCGGCCTCCCAGTGGGCCACCTCGGGCGTTGCAGCGGCCCGCTCGCTTCCCGAGTCGCCCGTCTCAACGCTTGCTTCAAGCCTTGCAACGGCCAGTGCTCCCGCTCCAGGCCCGGCCACGGCCACGCTCTGCGCGAGGTCCCGAGCACGAGCGACGCGAGCGCGCGGCCCCTGTCGTCCCCGGCCGCCGCGCGCTCCCCGGCTGCCGGTAGGCCGCCTGCGCGCCTTCAGCGTCGCGGCGCGCCCGGCGCCGCGTTTCAGGTGGCGCCGTTCCCCGGCTTGGACTAGTGCCCCCTGCCGATGGGCCGAGCTCGTGCTGCTTTCGAAACCTTGTCCGGCGCGGGTCGCCGAGACGCCTCCCTCCTCTGTCGCGCCTTGCCCGGCCGGCGCGCCGTCGCGCTCGCGCTCGCCGCGCTCGCGGCCTGCAACGAGGCCAGCGGCAGCGACGACGAGCAGGAGATCCAGACGTCGCTCACCATCGACCCGCTCGCCTTCCTGGGCGACGTGCGGTGCTCGAACGAGCCGGGGGCCATCCGCAGCTACGTCGCGACGCTCACGGACGAGAGCGCGGCCGGAGGGCCGTTCACGCTCGCGTCGTCCCCGCCGATCCCGTGCTCGTCGCGCGTGTCGTTCACGTACGTCGTCGAGGGGCACGAGTACACGGCGAGGATCGACGGTTACGAGCAGTACGCCGAGGAGCTCACGCCGATCGGCGACGAGACGTCTGGCAGCCGCCACATGCTCCTCGACGGGGCCCCGGTCGCGCCGCGCTGGACGTGGGCCTGCCCCGGCCCCGAGGCCGCGGAGGACGCCGACAAACTCGTGGCGACGACGGGCGTCAACGTCGTCGTCCAGGGCTGCGCCCCGCTCGCCGGGCCCGCCGACCCGGCGAGCGCGGCCATCGTGCTCGACCCGGCGAGCGCGCTCGGCGCGCTGCGCTGCGAGGCGGACGACGGCGCGATCGCGTCGTTCGATGTCGTCCCCCAGGACAGCGCGCTTGCGCCGCTGCTCGGGGTCGCCTGCCCGCCGGAGGAGCCTGTCGTCTACGACCTCGGGGCCGCCCCGGCGCCGGCCTATTTCTTCCGTCTGGAGGCGAAGGACGCCGCGGGCGAGCTGCTGTTCGGGTCGAGCTGCTTCGCCACGGCGAGCGCGGGCCTCACGGTGACCGCGACCTGCGATCCGCTGTCCGCGACGGGCGCGCTGGAGCTCGACCTCGCCGGGCTCCTCGCCGACGAGGACCTCGCCTGCGGGGCGGGCGCTTCGAGCTACACGGCGACCGAGCCGCTGCTCGACGGCGAGGCGGCCGAGTCGGAGCTGCCCTACGTCGGCCCCGTGCCCTGCGGCGACCGCGTGCTCCTGTCGGCCCTCGCCCCGGGCATGTACAAGACCTCGGTCGAGGTGCTCGACGCGACAGGAACGTCGGTGCTCCCCGTCGACTGCAGCGGAGAGGTCCGCCCCGGCGCGACCACCCGCGCCGCGTGCGCGCGCGCGCCCCGCTGACCCCGTCGCCGCGCCCTCCCGGCGCTGTCCCGCGCCCTCCCCGCACGCCCGCCCAGAGCGCTCCCACGGACGACCTCCGGCGTCCCCGCTGAACCCCCTCGCGGGCCCGGAGCGACGCCTCCCCGAAGCGCCGGCGCCGGGCCTCGATCCGCGCCCGGGGCGAGGCTGACAGAGCGACGCCTCAGGCCGGCAAACCCTTTGCGCCGGCCTGCCCCTTGGAGTACCTGAACGCATCCGTCGCATCCCCTGAACAGCGCGGGTCAAGGGCGGGCGGCGGAGGCCGGATTCGACCTCATCGCTCGTCGATGGAGGCCAGCGACGCCTCCGCCGATCTGCTCGACGCTCGAGCCGCGCTGGAATGGGCCTCTACGACGGGGCCGTGCGCGCCGCGCCCGCCCCCGTGCCTCGGGTGCAGATCCCATGGAAGAGACGTCGAACATCCAGCAGAAGGTCCCGGTCAGCATCCAGGACGAGCTCCGGACGAGCTACCTCGACTACGCGATGAGCGTGATCATCGGCCGCGCGATCCCGGACGTGCGCGACGGCCTGAAGCCGGTGCACCGCCGGATCCTCTACTCGATGAACGAGCAGAAGATCGGCCCCGGCGGCGCGCACAAGAAGTGCGCGCGCGTGGTCGGAGACGTCCTCGGCAAGTACCACCCGCACGGCGATCTCGCGGTCTACGACGCGCTCGTCCGCATGGGGCAGACCTTCAGCCTGCGCTACCCGCTCATCGACGGGCAGGGCAACTACGGCTCGGTCGACGGCGACTCGCCCGCGGCCATGCGGTACACGGAGTCGCGCCTGTCGCGGATGGCCGTCGAGCTGCTCGCCGACCTCGACAAGGACACGGTCGACTTCGTCCCGAACTACGACGACTCCGAGCTCGAGCCGAGCGTCCTGCCGGCGAAGTTCCCGCAGCTGCTCATCAACGGCTCCGGCGGCATCGCCGTCGGCATGGCGACGAACATCCCGCCGCACAACCTCGGCGAGATCATCGACGCGACGATCGCCATCATCCGCAACCCAGACATCACGCTGGAGGAGCTGCTGCTCCTGGTCCCGGGCCCTGATTTCCCGACCGGCGGCCTCATCTACGGCAAGAGCGGGATCGTGCAGGCGTACACGACCGGCCGCGGCTCGATCACGATGCGCGGGCGCCACCAGGTCGAGAAGACGATCAAGGGCGACCGCGAGGCTATCATCATCACCGAGATCCCCTACCAGGTGAACAAGGCCCGGCTGGTCGCGAAGATCGCCGAGTGCATGAAGGAGAAGCGCATCGAGGGGATCAGCGAGGTGCGCGACGAGAGCGACCGCGAGGGGATGCGGATCGTGGTCGAGCTCAAGAAGGACATCTTCCCGCAGGTGGTCGTCAACCAGCTCTACCGGCTGACGGACCTCCAGGCGACGTTCGGCGTCATCAACCTGTCGATCGCGAACGGGCGCCCCGCGGTGCTGAGCCTGAAGGACACCCTCTCGCACTTCATCGAGCACCGGCGCGAGGTCGTGACGCGGCGCTGTCGCTTCGAGCTCCGGCAGGCCGAGGCGCAGCGCGAGCTCGTCGAGGGGCTCGGGATGGCGACGAGCGACATCGATCGCGTGGTCGCGACGATCCGGGCCTCGAGCGATCCGGAGGAGGCGCGGGAGAACCTGCAGCAGCTGCCGCTCCGTGGGCTCGGCGAGTTCCTCCGGCGCGCCGGCCGGCCGGAGCCCGAGTGCGCCGAGGCCGACGGGCGCGGCGACTACTTCCTGTCGGAGCGCCAGGCCAAGGCGATCCTCGAGATGCGGCTCTCGCGCCTGACCGGCCTCGAGCGGGAGAAGCTCGCGAAGGAGTACGGCGAGCTGTCGCAGACGATCGAGCGGCTCCGGGCGATCCTCGCGGACATGGGGCTGCTCATGAACGTGATCGTGATGGAGCTCGAGGAGATCAAGGCGCGCTTCGGCGACAAGCGGCGCACCGAGATCGTGCCGGCGGAGGCCGAGATCCAGATGGAGGACCTGATCCAGGAAGAGGACATGGTCGTGACCATCTCGCACGCCGGCTACCTGAAGCGGACGCCGACCTCGACCTACCGGGCGCAGCGCCGCGGCGGCAAGGGGATGGTGGGGATGGAGGCGCGCGAGGAGGACTGGGTGAGCCAGCTCTTCGTGGCGTCGACGCACTCGTACGTCTTCTTCTTCAGCGACAAGGGCAAGGTCTTCGTCAAGAAGGTCTACGAGATCCCGCAGGCCCCGCGGAACGCGAAGGGCCGCGCGATCGTGAACTTCGTCGGGATGGAGCCGGGGGAGAAGGTCGCGGCGATCACGCCGGTGCCGAGCTTCGACGGCGAGACGTTCGTGGTGACGTTGACCCGGCGCGGGCAGATCAAGAAGACGGCGCTCAACGAGTACGAGAACTACCGGGACAAGGGGATCATCGGCGTGCGGATCGAGGAGGGCGATCAGCTCTTCACGGCGGCGCTCACCGACGGCAAGCGCGAGTTCGTGATCGCGACGCGGAGCGGGATGAGCATCCGCTTCCCCGAGGACCAGGTGCGCCCGACGGGCCGCGCGACGATGGGCGTGAAGGGCATCGAGCTCGATGAGGGCGACGTGGTGGTGGGCCTCGGCGTGAGCAACGACGGGCGCGACAGGGTGCTCGCCGTGTGCGAGCGCGGCTACGGCAAGCAGACGCCGCTCGAGGAGTTCCGGCTCCAGAGCCGCGGCGGCAAGGGCGTGATCCTCATCGACGCGAGCGAGCGCAACGGGCCGGTCGTCGGGGTGGCCATGGTGAGCCCGAGCGACGAGGTGCTGATCGTGACCGACCGCGGCCAGATGATCCGCACGAAGGCGAGCGAGATCCGCGAGACGGGGCGCAACGCGCAGGGCGTGCGGATCATGCACGTCGGGCAGGACGAGCGCGTCGTCGCGGTCGAGGCGTTCGCGGCGGAGGCCGCGGAGGTCGCGGAGAGCGGGGGCTCGACGCCGCCGGTGGCGGGGGCGGACGGGACCAACGGGGTCGCGGATCACGCGGGCGGGGACCACGCGGGGGCGGACGGCGGCGGCGTGGATGGCGGCGGCGCGGACGGCGGCGGCGCGGACGGCGGCGGCGACGTGAACTAGAGGCCCGGCCCCGAGCGAGGGTGTCGCGCGCGCGACACCCTCGCTCGGGGCCCACGGATATTCATGGACTCGGCCCTGCGATCGGGGGCGCCGCCGTGACGGGGGAGGACGTCAATCGCCTGCCTGAAGGAGCTCCGCGCTGGGGCTCTCGATGCGCGGCGGTCGGTGCGCGCTTCGTCCGTCGGTGGGTCGGTCCGGCCCGGCGCTGAGGGCTTGTTCACTGCCACGGACGAGGCGCGCCAGCTCGGTCACGTGCTCGTCGTCCGCGCCCATGGCCGCGAGCGCCTCGGCGAGACGCATGACGTACTCGACGTTCGAGCCGCTCGGGCCGTGCGACGCGAGCACCTGCGCGGCGATCGCGGCGAGCGGCGCCTCACCGAGGTAGTCCGGGTTGTCCGGCGTGGCCATGTACACGATGGCTGTCCGGGCCGCGTCCTCCGCGCGCGCGACGTGGAACGGCACGTCGTGGCGCGCATAGCCCCCCTTCTCGCGGTGATCCAGCGCGCGGAGGACCTCGTCGAGCTCGGCGTCGGCGACCCGGTAGGCCATCCCCCAGCAGCGCGCGCCGGGCTCCGGGACCAGCGTGACGACGCGGCCCGGCGCCCCGGGGACGCCCCGGTGATCGGTGGACCCCTGCCAGAAACGGCGCGCCCACCCGGTGATGTACCCAGGCGCCATCTGCTCGAAGCGAAAAGCCGGCCGCCAGATCAGCGAGCCATAACCGAAGATCCAGGCCTCACGATGCACAGGGCCATCCTACCAAACCGCGCCGCCGGCCGGGGCCGCTGTGTGCCCTCTCGTGTTCTTCTCGTGTTCTTCTCGTATTCTTCTCGTATTCTTCTCGTGTTCCGGCGTGCCACGCGCCTTCGTCACGCCAGGTGGGCTGGCCACGTGGACTGGGCCCGACCGCTCAGAAGAAGAGCCGGGTGGACAGCCCGACCTCGGCGTCGGACGCCCCCGGAACCATCTCGATCTTCACGCCGCTCTGGTCGTCGACACGGTAGGAACGGGGCCTGTTGAGGTAAACCAGGGCCGCGCCCGTCGCGAGGGTCGCTCCAGCGGCGATGAAGAGGCCGACGGCGACATGGCTCTCCGTCCTGCTGCGGCTGTACTCGCCTGATCGGCCGGGACCACAGCGCAGGCCACAGGAGGCCTCGAACTGCTGCTCCGCGTGGTCCATGTGCTCCCCGGCCTGCCACTGCAGCACCCCGCCAGCCACGCCGAGCCCCGCGCCCGCCCCGATGACGGACCACGGCACCCACGCCGCCCACGGGCGCTCGGTGACGATGCGGTCGACGCTCAGCACGCGAGAGGCCCGCGCCCCGGCATACGTGACGACCGTCGCGGTGAGGGGGGTATACCCTTCCTTCTTCACGGTGATGACATGCTCCCCGGGCATCAGGAACCGCTCGGCGACGCCCGGACCGACGAACCATGGCTTGCCGTCGAGCAACACCGCGGCGCCCGGCTCGTCACAGCGGAGCTCCATGACGGCGAGCTCGCGCGCGACGAGCTCCTGCATCAGCGCGCGCGCCTCCACGTAGTCCTCCGGCTCGAGCGAGCCTGGCCCCCACCGCATCGAGAGGCGCAAGCTCTCGTGCGCGAGCAGCGACAGCCCCATCGTCTTGAGCACCCTCCCAAGATAGAACCGGAGATCCGGGTGCTCCCACTGCGCGAGCGCCTCCTCGTACTTCGCCCTCGCCTCGCCGAGCATCATCTGCCGGTGCAGCTCGCGCGCCTGCGCGAAGAGCTCGATCGCCCGCCGCTTGCGCTCCTCGGAGACGCCCTCATGCCAGCGACGCGGCGCTCCACTGGCCTGGGCCTGAGCTTGCGCCGGCGCCGGCGCGGCAAGCGACGAGAGGAGCGCGAGCGTCAGCCCGGCAGAGAGGGCGGCGCGCGCCCGCCTCGGCGCCTCCCACGTGGGCAAAGCACGGATGACCATAGGACGAACGCCCGCTACCGGAGCCCCTCCCGGATGTTGCCCACGGATCGCCGGATGAGCTGCTCCAGCGCCTCCTTGCTGCGACGCTCGTGCTCGGCCGCCTCCCTGGCCCGCCGCTCCTCGGCGCTGGCCCTGGCCTCCGCGTCGCGCGCGCCTGTCTCGGACGCGCGCGCCATGTCCCGCGCCGCCCGGGCCTCATGGGCCGCCGCGCGCGCCTTCTCGGCCGCAGCCTCGGCCCTGTACCGGGCGTCCTCGGCCTCCTTCTGCAAGAGCTCGGCGCGCCGCCGCTGGTCCTCGGTGTTCTGCCGGGCCCGCTCGGCCGCCTCGCGCGCCGCCGTCTCGCTGGCGAGCGCCTGCTCGAGGTTGAACTCGGTCTGGCGGATCTCCTCGAGCTGCGCGGTGATGACCCGGTTCTGGCGGACGACCTTGATGATCCCCAGCGTCGCCCCCGCGACCAGCAGGGCGAGGCCGCCCATGGTCCCGACGATCAGCATGCGCTTCCGGCGCTGCGCCTGGCTCGCCAGCCTGAGCACGGCGTCCAGATAGCGCTGCTCCCGCTCGGACAGCCGACCCTGGTGATAATAGTCCTCGCGGAAGCGGCGCGCCTCCTCGGCGATCTTGCCGCGCCAGACGGTATCGTCGCCAGCGCCGCTCGACTCCCACTGCCTCGCCGCCACGCGCAGCTTGTCGAGGAACGCCGCGTCCTTCTGGTGCTCGTCGAGCCAGCGCAGCAGGGTCGGCCAGCGCTCGATCAGCGACTCGTGCACGATCTCCACGGTGCTGCCGGCGTCGTCGCGCCCCGGCTCGACGGCCAGGAGCCGCGCGTCCGCGAGGACGTGGACGACGCCCTCGAGCTCGTCCGGGTCGCCCGGCAGCTCGCGGAGCTCCCTCAGGCTCGCGATGGCGCTCGTGCGCTCGGGCGTGACGAGGCGCTCGAAGACGGCCCGGCAGAGCTTCGCCTGGCGGCCGCTCATCCCGGCCAGCACCGTGTCGGCGTGGCTCGCGAGCGTGCCGGCCACGCCGCCGATGGCCTCGTAGCTCTCCCGCGTCAGCAGCCGTCGCGCGCGATCGCGCAGGTCCCACCACCGCGCCGCCATGAACTGCAAGAGCGGCAGCGCGCCGCGGGTCGTCTCCAGCACGTCGAGGATGCCGTCGATCAGCGCCGGGTCCTCGATCTCGTACCGCGCCGCGTGGACAGGCCTCGTCAGCGCCTCGCGCAGCCCCGCGCGGCCGATGGGCGGCAGGACCACGAGCCCGCGCGTCACCGCCGCCATGAAGTGCCTGTCCTCGGCCACCCGCTCGATGAAGTCCGATCGCATCGACAGGATCACGCGCAGGGGCGACGAGGCGTCGTCCGCGACGCCCCCGAGGCACGAGAGGAACGCGGCGCGCTCCGCGGCGTCGCAGGAGAGCGTGTAGAGCTCCTCGAACTGGTCGACGAAGAGCACCACGCGGCGCTGCTTGCGGGCGGACCACGCGCGCAGCTCGGCCCCGAGGTAGCCCGGCTCGGCGCGCAGCCGCTCGCGCAGGCGCCCGCGCGAGGCGTCGCCGTCGAGCGGCTCGGGTCGCTCCGAGCCCCCCTTCAACGTCAAGGCGGGGTGCGCGAGCAGATCGGCGAGCGCCGCCAGCGGCTCGCGCCCTGGCCGCAGGATGAGCGACTCCCACCCTCCTCCGGAGCGCTTGAGCGCCGGGACGATGCCCGCCCTCACGAGCGACGACTTGCCCACGCCGGACGCGCCCACGATGGCGAGCAGCGGCTGGCTCCGCAGGCGCGTCACCATGCTGGCGACGTCCTCCGCGCGGCCGAAGAAGCGGTCCGCGTCGGCCTCCTGGAACGCCGACAGGCCGGCGAAGGGGCTCTCGTCGGCCCCGAGGACGATCTCGTGGCGACCCGGCAGGAGCGGCAGGAGCTCGGCGAGGAGCTGCTGCGCCGAGGCGGTGCGCTCGGCCTTCCGCTTGCGCAGGCAGCGGTCGACGATCGCGCCGAGCGCGCCGAGCTCGGGGCGCTCGCTGTCGAGCTCGGGCATGGGCTGGTCGAGCACGGCGACCTGCATGAGGCTGTGGACCGTCACCGGCGCGAGCGGGTGCGCGCCGGTGACGAGCTCGTAAAGCATGATGCCCACGGCCCATATGTCGCTGGCGTGGTCGATCCCCTCCCCGAGCCACTGCTCCGGGGACATGTACGGTATCGTTCCCATCATCGCGCCCTCGCGCGTGAGGGTCGTCCTGATCGAGACGGGAGGGCGCTCGACCGAGCCGGCGACGTCGGTGTCGAGCAGCTTGGCGATGCCGAAGTCGAGCACCTTGATGGCGCCGGACGCCTCCAGCATGATGTTCTCGGGCTTGAGATCGCGGTGCACGATGCCGAGCTTGTGGGCGCACGAGAGGGCGCGCACCACCGGCACCATCATCTCCACCGCCGCGCTCGCGGACACCGGCGCCGCCGCGGCGCCTTCACCGGCGCCCGCCGGCTTGCGCTGCTCCATCCAGGCGCGGAGGCTCTGCCCGTCGATGTACTCGAGCACCATGTAGGGGTATCCCTCGTGCTCGTTCACGTCGTGGATGGTCACGATGTTCTCGTGTTTGCAGAGCGCTGTCGCGCGGGCCTCGACGAGGAACCGCTGCAACCGGACGCCGCTCAGGCTGGTGACGACCTTGATGCCGACGAGGCGGCCCAGCCGGACGTCGCGGGCCAGGAAGACGGTGCCCATGCCGCCCCGGCCGAGCTCGCGGATGAGCTCGTAATGCCCGATGGTGCTGCCGGCGGCGAGCGGCAGCGCGGTTGCCTCCTCGACCTGTCCCCGCCGCGACAGCGCGGCCATCTCCGTGCCGGGCGCCGGTGCGAGCGGCTCGCGGGTGGCCCGCGTCGCGACCTCTTGCCCGGCCAGGAGGGTGCTCGTCAGGCCGGCGCTTCCCGCGAGGAGCTGGCTTGTCGCCCGGCCAGGCGACACGGCAATCGCAGCCTCCCCGCCGAGCCGTTCCTCGTCCGCGCCGATCACGTCGACGAAGCGTAGCCCACGCGCCCGGTTGTTCACAATCTCGCGATCCGACGCGACGTCTGGAATCCGCTGGGGTCGTTCCCCGCAACGCGCGTGGTCGCATGAATAATATCGAGCAGTGCTCAGTCGAACGCCGCGGGTCCCCCGCTCCCGCTGTCCAGCCCGGCGCCGGTTCGACGACGCGCGTTGCGCGATGAGGCGTGTGGCTCTTCGATGAAGACAGGTTCGTGCTTGGTGTCATCCCGCTCGCGGCGGCGCTCGCCGCGGCGGTGACGGCCTGCATGAGCGGCACGTCCGTCTCGTGCGGCGACGGCTACTGCCTTTCGGGTTATCGGCGCGTCACCTCCCGTCTCCATGGCATCTGGTGCACAGGGCACGACGATGTCTTCGCCATCGGGTACGGCGGCGTCGTGCTGCACCACGACGGCGCCTCCTGGACAGAGCCGTACTCGCAACCTGGCGCGCTCCTCCGGGCCATCCGGGGCATCAAGCATGACGGTGTCCTCCATATCTTCGCTGTCGGAGACATCGGCGTGCTGCACTGCGACGGCACCACGTGGACACAGATGCCCCTGCCGAGAGAGGTAGATCTCCGCGATGTGTGGGGCACCGCGTACGTCGATGTCTTCGCCGTCGGCGCCGGAGGCACGTTGCTGCGCTACGACGGCGCCTCCTGGGCAAGGATGCCCCTGCCCACCGACGCCGATCCCCACGGCGTCTGGGCACCGGGCGCAACGACGTCTTCGTCGTCGGGGACCGCGGCACCGTCCTGAACCATGACGGCGAGTCCTGGTCGCCCCTGCGCTGGGACCGCGGGCAGCTCTCCTCGGTGTGGGGCGCGTCCCCCGGCGACGTGCTCTTCGCCGGTGAAGGCGGCCTTACCCATGAGCTCCTGCAGACGGCGCCAGTTCGCTGAGCGCGCGCGCCGCAGGGCTCGCGGGGCGCCGGGGCCTGAAGGTGCGGACGCGCGGCGCGCCGCTCACCCCTCCAGCAGCTCGAACCGGATCCCGGCCGCCTGCAGCCGCTCGATGAGCCGCTCCCCCATCGCGACAGCCGGCGTGAGGACCCCGGCGCGCGCCGGCAGCCGGTCCCGGTCGAGCGCCATGCAGAGCGCGGACTCGGCCACCATCTTCGCCGTCTCCGAGTAGCCCGGATCGCCGCCGCTCACCCGCGCCACCACCTTGCGCGACGCGCTCTTCCCCTGGAAGGTCACCTGGAACCAGCTGCGCGCCCGCTCCTCCGCGCTCGGCCCCTCCCCCGGGCTGCGCACCTTCCGGAGCAGCTCCCGCGTCGGCCCCACCTTGGCGAGCACCGCCACGGCGCCGAAGCCGGCGATCCCGGCGACGAGCTGCAGCCCGGACTTGACCTGCACGTAGTGGCCGTACTGGAAGTCGGGGCCGTAGACGTCGAGCTCCCGCGCGCTCCGCAGCACGATCTGCGGGTCGATGCTGGGCATCGGACAGACCCAGGCGCGCAGCCCCTTCTCGTAGCGGACGCGCGCCTTGACCCCCTGCACCTTCCGCGCGCCGTGCGCCTCGTCGGAGCGCGCCTCGCGCTTCTTGCGGCCCGGACGCGCCATGATCTCGAGCAGCGACTGCCACGTGCCGCCCGAGAAGCTGCCGTGCGCGCGCACGATGCCCTCCACCGCGATCGGCTCGCCCGCGGGGAGCTTCGTCACGGTGAAGAGCACCCCGAGGTCGTGGGGGACGCTGTCGAAGCCGCAGCAGTTGACGATCCGCACGCCGCGCCCGCGGGCGGCCTCGTGGTGGCGCTCGAGGAGGCGGTCGACGAACTCGGGCTCGCCGGTGAGGTCCGCATAGTCGGTGCCCGCGCGGATGCACGCCTCGACCAGCGGCTCGCCGCGCGTCACGTAAGGGCCGACGGTCGTGAGCACGACGCGCGCCTGGCCGGCCATGCGCTCGAGCGACGCCGCGTCCTCCGACGCCGCCTCGATGACGCCCAGAGGCGCGCAGGCCGGGTCGATCGCCTCCATCGCCGCCTTCACCTCCGCGAGGCGCCCCGCGTTACGGCCAGCGATCGCCCAGCGGATCGGCCGCTCTGCAGCACCCTGGGCGGCGGCGTCCTTGCCCTTGGTGGCGAGATACTCGGCGACGAGGCGACCGGTGAAGCCGGTCGCGCCGAAGACGATCACATCGTACGTGCGGTCGCTGATGTCGCTTCTGCTCATGGGGGCAGCCTTGATACCACGACCGCGGGCGAGAACGTCAGCGTCGGCACCACGACAAGGGCGGCGGGATCCAGCCGCCGAACGAGCGCTCCAGGTGCTGCGCCACGGCGATCGTCACGTGATCGTTGCCGTGGATCGCGGCCACCTGGACGCCGAGCGGCAGCCCCTCGCCGTCGAGGCCGAGCGGGACCTGCGTCGCCGGCATCTCCATCACGTTGAGCACGGCGGTGTACGTCCACTGGAAGGGCGGCAGGAGCGGCGCGTAGTGCCGGGGCGCGGGGCTCGGGTACGACGGGTAGAGCATCACGCCGCGCTCGCCGATGCGCGACACGAGCTCGTCCCGGAGCGCCGCGCCGAGCTCGAGGGCGCGCGCCACGCGCGCCGGGAACCGCCGGCCGAGATCCTCGAGCAGCACGAGCCCGAGCGCGGGCAGCGTGTGCGCCGAGCGGCGGAGCGACCAGCGGGCGAGCTCGCGCGGCAGGCTGACCGGACGGCCACCCCCGAGCATCGACCGGAACGTGACGCCGCCTGCCACGCCCAGCATCGCCGTCCAGATGTCGAGCGCCCGCGCGAGCAGATCGATCCGCGCCACGCGGACCGTCGCCCCGCGCGCGGCGAGCGCCGCCGCCGCCCTCCGCTGCGCGGCGAGGAGATCGCCCCTCACCCGGAGCACGCCGTCGTGCTCGACCGAGAGCACCGTCAGCCCGGCGAGATCGACCGCGGCGGGGTCGCCGAGGGGCAGCGCCGCGCAGCTCGGGTCGCGCGCGTCCGGGCCGGCGAGGATGCGGAGCACCGGCATGAGGTCCTCGGCGCGCCGCGCGATCGGCCCCGTGGTCATGAAGCGGAGCCCTCGCTCGCCGGGCAGCGGGAACTGCCCCGAGGTCGGCACGAGCCCGCCGGTCGGCTTGTGCCCGAAGACGCCGTTGAAGAACGCGGGCATCCGGATCGAGCCGCCGATGTCCGAGCCGAGCCCGATCGGCGCGCCGCCGGCGCCGACCACGGCGGCCTCCCCGCCCGAGCTGCCGCCCGCGGTGCGCGCCGGGTCGTAGGGGTTGTTCGTCCGGCCGTAGAGCCGGTTGTTCGTCTCCATCCACATGCAGAGCTCCGACACGTTGGTGACGCCGAGCGGGATGAAGCCGGCGGCGCGCAGGCGGGCGACCGTCACCGCGTCCTCCGCCGCGCGCACGTCGGCGCGGGCGACGAGCCCCGCGGAGTTCGGCATGCCCGCGACGGCGAAGCTCTCCTTGATGGAGCACGGGACCCCGAGGAACGGCGGCGCGCTCGCGGCGTCGCCCCGCTCGAGGCGCGCGTCGGCCGCGCGCGCCTCGGCGCGGGCGGCGTCGAACCGGTTCGCCACCATCGCGTTGAGCGTCGGGTTCACGCGCTCGATGCGCCGGATGTGGGCCTCCACGACCTCGGCCGACGTCACGGCCCGGGCGCGGATCAGCGCAGCGAGCCGCGTGGCAGAGAGCAGGAGCAGCGGATCTCGTGAAAGCATGAGTGTGCGATAAGGGATCAGGCTCGGGACGACGACCCGGGTCAAGGATTCGCCGCCCGAGCCGGACAATCGCGCCCCCGCGCATGCCGGGCGCGGCCCTCCGGCGTCCAGGGCGCGACCGGCGCGCGCGCTCGCTGAGCGCGGCCGGACGCCGGGGCGGGCGCGGTGGGAGGTCCGCTCCCTACTCGCCCGCGGCGCGCTCGGCGGCCGCGCGTCGCGCCGGCGGCGCGGCGGCGACCGTGCGCCCGCGCGCCCGCTGCGGGAAGGCCCAGCGCACGGCCCCGGTCACCAGCCAGTCGACCGCCCCCTGGCTGCCGACCTGGATCCCTGGATCCACGTACACCTGCACGCGGTCGCTGAGCTCCGCGCCGACCTCCAGCACGCTGGTCGACACGACGCGGGGCGCGCCGCGGTGGTTGATCTGGAAGCTCTGGTCCGGCCCCACCCAGAACCCGCGCGGCAGCTCGACGATCGCGAAGGGCCGTATCAGCGACGTCTGGATGTCGTCCCGCCGCGGGTCGCCGCCGAACGACACCGCGTGCTGCAGCTGCAGCCCGAGCCGCGCGGGCCGGGCCACGCGGACGTACCCGACGACGAGCGGCGCGAGCTGGTTCTTCCCCGAGCCGAGCGCGCGGTTCGTCGCCGAGTCGAGGACGAGATCCGAGCCGACGAGGAGCGCGAACCGCGGCGTGCCGACGGCGCGGACGAGCGGCCGGATCAGCACGTCGCCGAGCCCCGCGTTGCGCTCTCCCTCGAGCGCGCCCGCGTAGGCGAGCGGCACGTCCGCGCGCAGCGAGAAGCTCCGGTCGAAGGCGTAGTCCCCCCGGATCACCGCGGCGTTGAAGAAGCCGTTCCTGCCGCGCGAGACGTAATCGTTCCGCAGCTCGACGAACGTGCCGAGGTTGGCTGCCGCCGTCGCCTGCGTCCGGGGCGCCGCGGCGTCGCGCCGCTCCTCCCCGCGGCGCGGCGTCGCCGGCGGCCGCGCGATCGGCGCCGGCCGCGCGGGCTGGGCGCGCGCGAGCGCCGCGGGACGCGCGGGTCCGAGAGGAGCCGCCGCGGCGACGGTCGTCGCGGTGCCGAGCGCGACGAGCCCGGTCGCGGCGAGAGCGGCCGCGCGGCTGCGCCGGCGACGCCAGGGCGATACGATCCGACGGACGGCAGGGCGCGCCTGCGCCACGCGATGCGCTTGCATGCCGGATCCATGGAGGCGCGGCTCGGCCCGGCGCAGTCGGTTCAGGGCAGCACTCCGGACCTCGGGCGCGCACGAGCCGGCGTCCGGCGCTTGCGCACATCACCTCCGGCGCTCCGGATCTTCGCCGTCCCCGCTCACCTCCGCGCCGCGCCGCGCGCCGTGTTCGCCTGGCGTCGAGCTCGATCGACGCCTCCCGCGCGCATCGTCGGCGCCTTCCGTGCACGTCGTCCGTGTACGTCGCGCGTGCGTGCGCGCGTCGATCGCATCGACAGGCCTCACCGCACCGCAACGCCGCGCGCGGCCATGCGAGCCGCCGAGCGCCTCGAACAGCGCACGTTCATTCAGGACGTCACGCGCTGTTTGTGCTCATGCCTCACTCACAAAAACCTCACGAAACAGCGCAGAAACAAGCGATCTGTAAACAAACAGCTTGACGCGACGCAGCGCTTCTGTAAGGTGATGCCACGTACGCTATGCAGAAGTCGCCCAGCACCTCCAGCGCCCACGCCTCTGGCGATGGGACCCCCGCTGTGAAGCTGGTGCACCGCGCTTCGTCGGCGTTCTCGGCGACGCGCTCGCTCGTCGTCGAGGGCGGCGTGTCCGTCGGGCTCCTAGCGGGCCTAGCCATTCCTGCGCTCGTCAGCCTAGTCGTCGTCGGGCTGATTCGCGTTGGAATCGGTTGCGGGCCGCCGCTCTGAGCTGAAGCAGCTATGGAGATAGGCCCCCGCACCGAGAAGGTCCGGGGGCTTTCGTTTTTTTCGGCCTGAGGGTTCACGAAGAGCAGCCGTCGTCCAAGGAGGATCAGGTGAGCAAGGAACATTCGAGGAAGAACCGCGAGGACGCCTCTAGCGAGGCCGTCGATCAGCGCATCGCGGAGCTCGCGGAGCTCGTCGCCGCGGGCTGTGGCGTGCCCGTCGCGTCGAGCGCTGTGCGGGAGGAGTTCGAGGCGCTCGTCCACGAGATCCGCGCGCGCGTCAGCGAGGGCGTCGTCCGCGCGCCCGAGCGCTCCTCGACGCACCTGAAGGGCGCGCGCTCCGGCGGCGACGCGGCCGAGGCCTCGTTCGAGTTCCACTCCGACCCGCCCTCCGCGCGCGCCGGATCGGACCCGCAGGCCCACTCGCGCGTCGTGTCGCTCGACGACGCGCGCCGGGTGCTCGAGGCGCTCCGCCGCGAGGAGAGCAGCGGCGGCGGTCCGCGGGAGGACCTGCAGCGCGCGATCGCCTAGCGAGATGAGCCCCCAGGAGACGGCGGAACCCAGCGGCCAGGGCGCCCGAGGGCGCCACCTTCACCAGCTTCACCAGCGCGACTCGATGGAGTCAGGAATATGAAACGAACCGGCGCACAGATTATCTGGGAAGTCCTCGTCAGCGAAGGCGTGGACGTGGTCTTTGGCTATCCGGGCGGCGCGATCATGCCCGCCTACGACACGATCCTCGGCTACCCGATCCGCCACGTCCTCGTCCGGCACGAGCAGGGCGCGGCGCACATGGCGGACGGGTACGCCCGCGCCTCGGGCAAGGTCGGCGTCGCGATCGCCACCTCGGGACCGGGCGCGACGAACCTCGTCACCGGGATCGCGACGGCGATGCTCGACTCATCGCCGATCGTCTGTATCACCGGGCAGGTCCCCTCCAAGCTGCTCGGGACCGACGCCTTCCAGGAGACCGACATCACGGGCGTCACCCTGCCCATCACCAAGCACAACTACCTCGTCACCGAGGTCCAGGACATCGCCCCCGCCATCCGCGAGGCGTTCTACATCGCGCGCTCGGGCCGCCCGGGCCCCGTGCTGGTGGACATCACCAAGGACGCCCAGCAGGCGTCGATGGACTACGAGCCGCTGACGGGCGAGGTCCGCTTGCCTGGCTACCGCCCCTCGTACCCCGCCGTCCAGACGGACATCGAGAAGGCGATCGAGCTCATCGACGACGCCGAGCGGCCGCTCATCCTGGCCGGTCAGGGCATCGTCAGGGCGGAGGCGACGCGCGAGCTCCTCGCCTTCGTGGAGAAGACGGGCATCCCCGTCGCTTCCACGCTCCTCGGCCTCGGCGGCTTCCCGGCGACCCACCCGCTCAGCCTCGGCATGATGGGCATGCACGGCGAGGCGTGGGTGAACCACGCCATCCAGGAGGCCGACCTCCTCATCGCGCTCGGCATGCGCTTCGACGACCGCGTGACCGGCAACCTCAAGACCTACGCCGTCAAGGCGAAGAAGATCCACGTCGAGATCGACCGTTCCGAGATCAACAAGAATGTCAAGGTCGACGTGGGCCTCGTGGGGGACGCCCGGGACACCCTCCTGTCCCTCATCCCCGGGGTCAAGCAGCGCAACCGGGGCAACTGGATCGAGCGCATCAGCGCGCTGAAGGGCGACTCGGCGGTCCGTGACATTCAACAATTGCCGTACAACGAGAAATTGTACGCCGCGCACGTGATGCACGACCTCTGGCGGCTCACCGACGGCAAGGCGCTTGTGGTAACCGACGTCGGCCAGCACCAGATGTGGGAAGCGCAGTACTACAAGCACGATCACCCGCGGAAGCTCATCACCTCCGGCGGGCTTGGCACGATGGGCTTCGCCCTGCCGGCGGCGATCGGCGCGCGCTTCGCGAAGCCGGAGGAGGAGGTCTGGGTCGTCGTCGGCGACGGCGGCTTCCAGATGACCGCGTGCGAGCTGTCGACCTGTGCGCAGGAGGGCATCAAGGTCCACGTGGCCATCATCAACAACGGCTACCTCGGCATGGTGCGCCAGTGGCAGGAGTTCTTCTACAACCGGCGCTACTCGGCGACCCCGATGCGCAGCCCGGACTTCGTGAAGCTCGCCGAGGCCCACGGCCTGACCGGCATCCGGGTCACGAAGCGCGAGGAGATCGCGGAGGCGGTGGAGCGCGCCCGCGCGACGCCGGGCACCGTGGTCGTCGACTTCCGCGTCGAGCAGGAGGACAGCGTCTATCCGATGGTCCCCGCGGGCGCCGACCTGAAGGACATGATCCGACGCCCGAGCCCCATCGTGGAGACCGGGGAGGACCCGTGAACGCACCCGTTGAGGCACGCGCCCCGCGCGCTCGATCCAACGCGAGCGCGCGCTCGTCGGACGAGCGGGGCGCGTCCGAACGCGTCACGGCCAGCGCCGGGCGCACCACAGACAAGAGGGACTTTCAAGAGGCATCCATGGATCGACCCATCCTGCGCACCTTCATCGCCTACGTCGAAGACCGCCCCGGCGTGCTCAACCGAGTCGCGTCCCTCTTCCGGCGTCGCGCCTACAACATCGAGTCGCTGAGCGTCGGGCGCACCCACATCTCCGGGGTCTCGCGGCTGACCCTGGTCCTGGAGGCCGACGAGGACGGGGCGCGCCGCCTGGAGGCGAACCTGTACAAGCTGGTCAACACGCTCTGGGTCCAGGATGTCACCCACACGGCCTCGGTCGCGCGCGACCTCGCGCTGATCAAGGTGAAGGCGGACGCGACGACCCGGGCGCAGGTGCTCCAGCTCTGTGAGGTGTTCCGCGCGCGCGCGGTCGACGTCGCCCCGGAGGCGCTCACCATCGAGATCACCGGGACCGGCGA
This sequence comes from Sorangium sp. So ce321, assembly GCF_051530195.1. Lineage (NCBI taxonomy): Bacteria > Pseudomonadati > Myxococcota > Polyangiales > Polyangiaceae > Sorangium > Sorangium sp. So ce321. The sequence goes on from NZ_CP150329.1 coordinate 6,372,539, forward strand.
CAAGATCGAGGGCCTGCTCGACGTGCTCCGCCCGTTCGGGATCATCGAGATGGTGCGGACGGGGATGATCGTGATGACCCGCGGCGCCGAGGAGGCCGAGGCCAGGCTGGACACGATGCTGCCTGCGCGCTCGGCCGAGAACAGCGCCGCCTGATGACGTGAAGGAAGGGAAGCCGCGAGGTGCGGATCCCTGTTGAAGGAGAGTGAGATGGCGAAAATTTTCTATGATAACGACGCGGATCTGTCGCTCATCCAGAGCAAGAAGATCGCGATCGTAGGCTATGGCTCCCAGGGGCACGCGCACGCGCTCAACCTGCGCGACAGCGGCGCGACGGTGATCGTCGCCCTGCCCGAGGGCAGCAAGAGCCGGCCCAAGGCGCAGGCCGCGGGGCTCCAGGTGGCCACGGTGTCCGAGGCCGCGAAGGCCGCGGACGTGATCATGATCCTCGCCCCCGACACGTCGCAGCCGCGCATCTACAACGAGCAGATCGCGCCGCACCTCGGCCAGGGCAAGACGCTCATGTTCGCGCACGGGTTCAACATCCGCTTCAACACGATCACGCCCCCGCCGTCGGTCGACGTCTCGATGATCGCGCCGAAGGGCCCCGGCCACCGCGTGCGCGAGACGTACGAGGCGGGCGGCGGCGTCCCGGCGCTCCTCGCCGTCCACCAGGACGCGAGCGGCAAGGCCGAGGCGCAGGCGCTCGCGTACGCGAAGGGCATCGGCGCGACGCGCGCCGGGGTGCTCACCACGACGTTCGCGGAGGAGACGGAGACCGACCTGTTCGGCGAGCAGGCCGTGCTCTGCGGCGGCGCCAGCGAACTCGTGAAGGCCGGGTTCGAGACGCTCGTGAACGCCGGCTACCAGCCGGAGATCGCGTACTTCGAGTGTCTGCACGAGCTCAAGCTCATCGTCGACCTGATGTACCGCGGCGGCCTCAACTACATGCGGTACTCCATCAGCGACACCGCCGAGCAAGGCGACTACGTGTCGGGCCCGCGCGTCATCACAGACCAGACGCGCGCGGAGATGAAGCGCATCCTCGGCGACATCCAGAGCGGCGAGTTCGCCCGCAAGTGGATCGCCGAGAACGAGCAGGGCCGGCCGAATTTCGAGGCGACGCGGGCCAAGGAGCGGGAGCAGCGGCTCGAGGTCGTCGGCGCCAACCTGCGCAAGATGATGCCGTTCATCGACCCCGTCACCATCAAGCCCGGCGACTGAGCGTCTCCACTCGTGGGAGGCGGCGGAGAACACCATGCCTGAGATGATTGCGAATCAAGCGATGCCCCCGTCCGATTACGTCCGCATCTTCGACACCACGCTGCGCGATGGCGAGCAGTCGCCGGGCGCGACGATGACGTCCTCGGAGAAGCTCGAGATCGCGCTCGCGCTGGCGAAGCTCGGCGTCGACGTCATCGAGACAGGCTTCCCCGCCGCTTCCCCCGACGACCTGCTCGCCGTCCAGACGATCGCCGACCGCGTGGGCGGGGCCTCGCTCCCCGGCCGCCCCGCGGCGACCCCGCCGATCATCTGCGCCCTCGCCCGCGCCACGAAGGTCGACATCGACAAGGCGTGGGAGGGCGTCTCGCGGGCCGCGCACCCGCGGATCCACACCTTCCTCGCCACGAGCGACATCCACCTGAAGCACAAGCTCCGGATGAGCCGCGCCGAGGTGCTCGATCGCGTCCGGGCCATGGTCGCCTACGCGCGTGACCTGTGCGCGGACGTGGAGTTCAGCCCCGAGGACGCCGGCCGGAGCGAGCCGGAGTTCCTCTACCAGGTGCTCGAGGCCGCGATCGCGGCCGGGGCCACCACGCTCAACATCCCGGACACGGTCGGGTACACCATGCCGAGCGAGTTCGGCGCGCTCATCGCCGGGATCCGCAAGAGCGTCCCGGGGATCGACCGCGTCATCATCTCGGTCCACTGCCACAACGACCTCGGGCTCGCGACGGCCAACGCGCTGGAGGGCATCCGCGCGGGCGCGCGCCAGGCCGAGGTGACCATCAACGGCATCGGCGAGCGCGCCGGCAACACCGCGCTCGAGGAGGTCGTCATGGCGCTCGCGACGCGCCGGGCGGTCTTCGGGCTGCGCACCGGGATCGACACGACCCAGATCGCCACCGTGAGCCGCCTCGTCAGCGCGGCCACGGGCTTCAACGTCCAGCCGAACAAGGCGATCGTCGGCGCCAACGCCTTCGCGCACGAGTCGGGCATCCACCAGGACGGGATGCTGAAGCACCAGGAGACGTACGAGATCATGCGGCCCGAGATGGTCGGCGTCACGCAGACGCGGCTCGTCCTCGGCAAGCACTCGGGCAGGCACGCGCTCCGGAACCGGCTCGAGGAGCTCGGCTACCACCTCGACGAGGCCCAGCTCGCGGCGGCGTTCGCGAGCTTCAAGGCGCTCGCGGACAAGCGGAAGCACGTCACCGATCCCGACATCGAGGCGATCGTCTCGACGACGCGGGCGCAGGGCCCCGAGGTCTACACGCTCGACGCGCTCCAGGTCGCCTGCGGCACCACCGGGATGCCCACGGCCACGGTCCGCCTCCGCGGGCCGGACGGGTCGCTGCACGTCCGCGCCGCGATCGGCACCGGGCCGGTGGACGCCGCCTACCGGGCGATCGACGAGATCGTCCGCGTGCCGAGCAGCCTGCTCGAGTTCTCGGTGCACGCGGTGACCGAGGGCATCGACGCGCTCGGCGAGGTGAGCGTCCGCGTCCGGGCGGACGTGACGTCGAGCAAGCGACACCCGCAGCACGACGCGTCGGCGCGCGTCTTCCACGGCCACGGCGCTGACACCGACATCCTCGTCGCCAGCGCGAAGGCGTACCTCACCGCCTTGAACCGGCTCCTCGCGACCTACGGCGTCGATGCCAAGGAAGAAGCGGCGGCGTCAGAGAGCAACCAGGGCGGCCATGGCGCCGCCGTCGAGACCGCGAGATAGGCCGATGAGCGGAGCGCAGAGGGCCCCCGTCGCGGGCCGGCGAGCTCCGCGGCCTCGCCTCGCCGCACAAGGAAGTCGAACCTTATGAATCCGCCTCTCAACGGCGCGGAGCAGGGCCCCCTCCCCGCGAACCGCGTCGACATCTACGACACCACCCTCCGGGACGGCACCCAGCGTGAGGGCATCTCGCTCGCCTGCGAGGACAAGCTGCAGATCGCGCGGCACCTCGACGCGTTCGGCCTCACCTTCATCGAGGGCGGCTGGCCCGGCTCGAACCCGAAGGACGCGCAGTTCTTCGAGCGGGCGAGGGACATCGAGTGGAAGCACGCGAAGATCGCCGCGTTCGGCTCGACGCGCCGTGCCGCGCTCGCGCCCGAGGACGACCCCGGGCTGCGCGCGCTCCTCGCCGCCGGGACGAGCGTCTGCACGATCTTCGGCAAGAGCTCGACCCAGCACGTGACGGCGGTGCTGCGCACGACGCTCGACGAGAACCTCCGGATGATCGAGGAGACCATCGCCTTCCTGCGGGCGCACGGCCGCCGGGTGGTCTACGACGCCGAGCACTTCTTCGACGGGTTCGCGCTCGACCGGTCGTACGCGACCGAGACGCTGCGCGCCGCGGTGCGCGGCGGCGCCGAGGTGGTCACGCTCTGCGACACGAACGGCGGCTCGCTGCCGTGGCAGATCGAGGCCGTGGTCGCCGAGGTGAAGGCGAAGCTCGACCACCCGCTCGGCATCCACGCCCACAACGACGGCGAGTGCGCGGTCGCCAACTCGCTCGCCGCGGTGCGCGCGGGCGCCCGCCACGTCCAGGGCACGATCAACGGCTACGGCGAGCGCTGCGGGAACGCGAACCTCTGCGCGATCATCCCGAACCTCGAGCTGAAGCTCGGCCTCGCCGCGCTGCCGGACGGGGCGCTCCGCGGGATCACCGAGCTGTCCCACTACGTCGCCGAGCTGGCGAACCTCGCCCCCGACGATCACATGGCCTACGTCGGCCGGAGCGCCTTCGCGCACAAGGGCGGCGTGCACGTCGCGGCGATGCGGCGCGAGCCCGCGTCCTACCAGCACATCGACCCCGCGCTTGTCGGCAACGCGATGCGGACGGTGGTCAGCGAGCTGTCGGGGCGCGGCAACCTCCTCAGCAAGGCCGAGGAGTTCGGGCTCGAGGTGAAGGCCGGCGCCGAGGTCGAGGTGCTCGAGCAGATCAAGGAGCGCGAGGCGCGCGGCTCCTCGTTCGAGGCGGCCGAGGCGTCCGTCGCCCTGCTGCTCCGCCGGAGCTCGCCCGGCTACCAGCCCCCCTTCCGGCTGCTCGATTTCAAGGTCATCGCGGGGCAGCGCGAGGGCGTCGGCACCTTCGCCGAGGCCATGATCAAGATCGCGGTCGGCGACGAGGTGGTGATCACGGCGGCCGAGGGGTCCGGCCCCGTCAACGCGCTCGACGGCGCGCTCCGCAAGGCGCTCGCGCCCGTGTTCCCGGCCGTGCGCGACATCCAGCTCGTCGACTACAAGGTCCGCATCCTCGACGGGCGCGACGGCACCTCGGCGACGACGCGCGTGCTCATCGACAGCCGCGACGCGCAGCGCCAGTGGAGCACCGTCGGCGCGTCGACGAACATCATCGACGCGTCCTGGCATGCGCTCGCGGACGGGATCGAGTATGGGCTCACGCTCGCAGCGAGAGAGCCAGAGCAGTTCACATCCACGTTGCCTGCCAGCGAGGTCGCATGAAGGCCAATATCGTTCTTTTGCCCGGCGACGGCATCGGCGTCGAAATCGTCGCGGAAACCCGCGTTACCCTCGACGCCGTCGCCGCCCAGTTCGGCCACAGCTTCACGTACACGGAGCACCTGATCGGCGGTTGCGCGATCGACGCGGCCGGCACCGCGCTCACGCCGGAGACGCTCGACGCGTGCCGCGCGGCGGACGCCGTCCTGCTCGGCGCGGTCGGCGGCCCCAAGTGGGACAACCCGAACGCGAGCGTCCGCCCCGAGCAGGGGCTGCTCGCGCTGCGCCAGGGGCTCGGCCTGTACGCGAACCTGCGGCCGATCCGGCTGTTCCCCGAGCTCGTCCAGGCCTCCCCGCTCAAGCCGGAGCGGCTCGCGGACGTCGACATCATGGTCGTCCGGGAGCTCACGGGCGGGCTCTACTTCGGCAAGCCGCGGCTCCGCGAGGAGGTGAACGGGCGGCGTCGCGCGGTCGACACGCTCGAGTACACGGACGAGGAGATCCAGCGCGTCGTCGAGCTCGCCTTCCGCCTCGCCGCGTCGCGCCGGCGGCTCGTCACGTCGGTCGACAAGGCGAACGTCCTCGAGTCGTCGCGGCTCTGGCGCACGGTCGCGACCGAGGTCGCGGGCCGCCACCCCGACATCCGCATCGAGCACCAGCTCGTCGACTCGTGCGCGATGCGGCTCATCACGTCGGCGGCGGCGTTCGACGTCATCGTCACCGAGAACATGTTCGGCGACATCCTGACCGACGAGGCCGCCGTGCTGGCCGGCTCGCTGGGCGTGCTGCCGAGCGCGTCGCTGGGCGACGGCACGCGCGGGGTGTACGAGCCGATCCACGGCTCAGCGCCCGACATCGCTGGCAAGGGGATCGCGAACCCGATCGGCACGATCCTCAGCGCCGCCATGCTGCTCCGGCACTCGCTGCGGCTCGACAAGGAGGCGGCCGCGCTCGAGCGCGCCGTGGCGCAGGCCATCGCCGGCGGCGCCAGGACCGCCGACCTCGGCGGCAAGTTGTCGACCCAGGGGATGGGCGACGCCGTGCGCGCGAAGCTCGCGGGCTGAGCGCTCGCTCCAGGCGACCACGGTAGCCCCCGCCCGGGGGCGCGCCGTTCCTCCGAGCACCTGTGGCAGCCTCGACAGGGAGGCGCCGAGCCCCGCCTCGATGCCTCGCCGGGGGCCGGGTTCAGCGCCGGCTCGCGCGCCCCGCATTGCCGCCATCCGGCGTGCCGCTAGAAACCCGCCATGTTCATCGTCGTCAACACCATCACCGCCTCGGGTCCGGCGCTTCAGGCCATGGTGGAGAGCTTCCGGCGGGCAGCGCCGGAGATGCGGCAGTTCTCCGGCTTCCTCGGCCTCGAGATCTGGCTGGATGACGGCAGCCTCAAGGCGGTCTCGCGGTGGGCGAGCCGGGAGGCTTTCCAGGAGTACCCGAAGTCCGAGGTGTTCCGGCGGCATCACCGCGGCATGGGCGGGGAGCAGGCGCTCCGGGCGGCGCACATCACGTTCTACGAGGCCGAGGTCATGGCGTGAGCGGTCCCTGAGCCACCAGGCGGCCAGCGCGCAGCGCCTGGTACCGCGAGCGCGACGTCGGTCAGCTCGGCGGGCCGCGCCGACGCCCTCCCCTTGAGCGGCTTCTGCGAGGTACTCCGGCGCCACCCGGTCCACCGCCTTCTGCGCCCTTGTATCGACCAGGACGGGGCGCGGCGTGCCGTCGGCGAGCTCGATGGTCGCCCTGACCACCTCCTGCGCGAAGGCCACGCTCATGTGCACGGCAAACGCAGTCGCGCGGATGATCCCATCGTCTTCGAGCCGGAGTATCTGGGCAGACGTCACGAACTCGCGAGCCTTCGTGGTGCATCCTCGGCTGGGCGACGACCCCTGTGCAGCACAGCGTTCGCTCACGGATCCGAGCCCGCTGGCGCGTCGCGCCATCTCCGCTGATCGAGCCGCTTGCACTCCAGGTCACCATCGCGGCAGCCTTGCAAGGACAGGCTTTTTCAGGCCAGGTTGTCCGTGGCGTCGCGCTCCCTCGCCCTCCAGCGCGCTCCTGCTCGTCGGCGCGCGCTGACCTGGCCGGACCGTGGGCGCGGGCTGGCCTCCAAGGCGCGCGGAACCTGGGAGAGCGCGCACCACGCGTCCCGGGGGGCCGGCGCGCGGCCGGATCGACCCGCCCCGCGGACAGCGCACATGACGCTTCGCCCGCCGCGCCCCCTTGCGCCGCCCCGCTCCACAACAGCTTCGCGCGGGCCGCGCTGAAAGCGTCCATGGTGTCTCAGGTGTCCTTTCTGCGCTAATCGACATCACCGCCCCGACACCACACATGTCCCTGCGACGGGGAAGCTCAGATCCCCGCGTGTCAGAGCCCGCGGCCACGACGGGCGATGACTCCATTCCACATGGATTGATGTGCACAGGAGAATGGGAACATGAGCCAATTGACGAAGTTCGCATCGCTCGTCGTTCTCTCGACGGCTCTGTCCGCGGCCGGTTGCATGGCCGCGACAGCGTCGGAGGACACGGGAGCCCCGCTCGACGAGGCGAAGCAGGCATCTCAGACCGAGGAGATGGATTCGGCGGATCAGGAGTCGAGCGCGCTGCCGGCGATGGGCGTGAGCTCGGAGGACGCGAGCTCGGCAGACCCCGGCTCGGCGGACGCCGGGTCGACGAGCGCGGGTGAGGAGGAGAGCGCCGGCGAGCAGCCCGACGCTTCGCGCTTCTGGGGCGGCGGCTGGGGCTGGGGCGGCGGCTTCCGGCCCTGGGGCTGGGGCCACCACCACCACTTCTGGGGCGGCGGCTTCCGGCCCTGGGGCTGGGGCGGCGGCTTCCGGCCCTGGGGCTGGGGCGGCGGCTTCCGGCCCTGGGGCTGGGGCGGCGGCTTCCGGCCCTGGGGCGGTTGGGGCGGCGGCTGCGGCGTCGGCTTCTGCGGCGGCGGGTGGTAGCCAGCGCTGACGACCGCGCGGCGCGATGAAGCGGCAGCGCGGCCCTCGATCAGCGGCGCAGCGCCGCGGCACGGTCCTCGCCGCGGCGCTCCACGCTTGTCAGGGCATCGCGATCCGCTCTCAGGACACTCGCGGCAGCTTGGCAGGCCGAGGCTCCCTCGCGCAGCGCGCGGCGGGAGCCTCGGCGTCAGGAGGGCCCGAGGGCCGCCGGCGCGCCCGACGGTGCGCCAGGCCAGCGCGGCTCAGGCGTCGGCCTCGGCGAGGCTCGGGATGCGGTTCACGAGGAAGCGGGTCCTCAGGTAACACCACCACGTGAGCGCCATGCAGGTGACATAGAAGACGAAGAAATACGTGAGCGCCGTCGTGGCCCCGCCCGTCGCCTTGATCGAGGCGCCGAAGCTCCGCGGGATGAAGAAGCCGCCGAGCGCGCCGATCGCCGAGGTGAAGCCGAGGACGGCCGCGCTCTGGCGGCGCGCCATGTTGAGCGCCTCGACGCGCGCCGCCTCGCCCCTGCCCTGCGCGGCGCGGAGGTGGTCGCGCCGGAACAGGACCGGGACCATCCGGAATGTCGAGCCGTTGCCGATGCCGGCCGTGATGAACATGAGCATGAACATCGTGACGACCCCGGCGTAGCTCTTCTCGTCGAGGAAGTGGATGATCCCGAGCGACGCGAGCCCCATCACCACGAAGTTACAGAACGTGATGCGCGCGCCGCCGATCTTGTCGGCGAGGTAGCCGCCCAGCGGCCGGGCCACCGAGCCGATGAGCGCGCCCATGAACGTGAGCTCGAGGGTCACGGCGGGGAACTGCATCTTGAGCAGGAGCGGCAGCGCCGCCGAGTAGCCGATGAACGAGCCGAACGTCCCGATGTACAGCCAGGCGATGATCCAGGTGTGCTTGTTCCTGGTGGCGGCCATCTGGTCCTTGAAGTTCGATTTCGCCGACGCCAGGTTGTTCATGAAGAAGTAAGCGCCGGCCGCCGCGATGAGGATGAGCGGGATCCACATCAGCCCTGCGTTCTGCAGGTAGATCCCCGACTCGGTGTGATACCCGCCGATCGCCGTCGCCACCGCGCCGGGCCCGATGAGGATGGGCACGAGGAGCTGCACGTTGCTGACGCCGACGTTGCCGCCGGCGGCGTTGAGGCCGAGCGCCAGCCCCTTCTTCTTGTCCGGATAGAAGAACGAGATGTTCGCCATGCTGGAGGCGAAGTTGCCCCCGCCGAGCCCCGCGGTCGCCGCCGCGAGCGCCATCAGCCAGAACGGCGTGTCGGGCTTCGTCACGAGCACCGAGAGCAAGATCGTGGGAATGAGCAGCAAGAGCGCGCTGACGACGGTCCAGTTGCGCCCGCCGAACTTCGGGACCGCGAATGTGTAGGGGAACCGGATCAGCGCGCCGACGAGGCCCGGGATCGCGACGAGCAGGAACAGCTGGTCCGTGGTGTAGTTGAAGCCGACCTTGGGGAGCCGGGTGGCCGTCACGCTCCAGAGCAGCCAGACGGAAAAGCCGATGTTCTCGGCGACGATCGACCAGATGAGGTTCCGACGGGCGATACGCTTCCCCGTCTTCTCCCAAAACACGTCATCGTCGGGATTCCACTCGGTGATCAAAGTCGACATCTGTCCTCCTCGTCAGATCGGGCGCTGCCGCGACGCAACATGGCGATTCGAAGTAGCCATGTCCGATCAATGGACGCTCTTCATCGGCCTCTGCGTCTTACAGGTGAGGAGCCAACATCCGAGTTTCTCTCGTGTTTCTGATCCGTTTCGACGTACTTTTCCCTCGCGACGACCCCATGTAGGGGCGCCGGCAGGGTGACCCGCGCGCGCGGAGGCGCCGTGTCGCGACGCCCATCGCGCCGTGTCGCGACGCCCATCGCGCCGTGTCGCGACGCCCATCGCGCCGTGTCGCGGCGCCTATCGCGCCGTGGCCGAGCGGGTCGAGCCGCCGCGCGTCGGGGCGACGCGCTCGGGCGGCGCCTCGAGCTGGCCGAGCTTCTCTGCGCGGCTCACCACCCAGAAGCGCTCCGCGTCCGCCGCGCTCCAGGCGGACTCGTCGAGCAGCGGGAGGAGCGCGTCGAACAGCGTGCGCGCGCTCTGGAAGCGATGGCGCGGGTCCTTGGCGAGGCACCGCAGCACGAGGCGATCGACCGCGCGAGGGACGGCCGCGCCGCGACGCACCGACGGCGCGAGGGGCGCCTTCGTCATGTGCGCGGCGAAGAGCTGCCCCGACGACGAGCCCTCGAACGGCAGCTCCCCGGTGAGCAGGAAATAGAGCGTGCCCCCGAGCGAGTAGATGTCGCTGCGCGCGTCCGCGCGATCGCCGCGGCAGACCTCGGGCGCCATGTACGCGGGCGTCCCGCAGAGCATGCCGCTGTTCGTCAGCTCGGCGTCCCGGCCGCCCTCGACCATCCGCGCGACGCCGAAGTCGAGCAGCTTCAGGAAGTCGTGGTCGTCGCCCACGCGCGTGACGAACAGGTTCTGCGGCTTGATGTCGCGGTGGATGATCCCGGCCTCGTGCGCCTCGATGAGCGAGCGGCACGCCTGCAGGGCGAAGCGCAGGGCGCGCGCCACGGGCATGGGGCCGTAGCTGCGCACGATCGCGGCGAGATCGGCCCCGCGCAGGTGCTCCATCGCGATGTAGTAGATGCCGTCGTCGCTCGCGCCGAAGTCGAAGATCCGGATGGTGTGCGGATCGCTGAGCTTGCTGGCTGCGTGCGCCTCCTGCTCGAAGCGCCGCAGCACCGCCGGATCCGGCGCGTCCCGCGTCCTCAGGAGCTTGAGGGCGACATCGCGCTGGAGCGTCTCGTCCCAGGCGAGCCACACCTCGCTCATCCCCCCTTTGCCGATCGGCGCCTCGAGCCGGTACCTGCCCAGCTTGCGCGCCTGATACACCTGCTGCTGCGCGGCCCACACGACGTGGCTCGACAGGGCGCCGATCACGCCCGAGGCCGGGACGAAGATGTAATGGCTAGCGGCCGTGAGCAGCGTCGTCGGGTCGAGCCACGCCGCCTCGATCGACGGCGAGAAGAACGCCGCGATGCCCATGGTGGCCGGGAAGGCGAGGAACATCGGCGCGGAGGCGACGAGCGCCTTGCGGAACGGCGCCGGCACGAGCGCCGTGCGGAGCAGCACGACGATGGATAGCCCGTGCATGTACGCGCTCGTCAGGCCGCCGAAGTCGACCGCCATGAGCGAGATGAAGAGCGCGGCGGCGAGGAACGCGGCGTCATACCCGAGGAGCACGACGCGGCCGGAGAGCGTCGGGCGCCCCGAGAGCCGGTAAACGAGGAGGGCGAGCCCCTGCTCGACGACGCGCAGGACGATGCAGCGCCACACCGGCGCCGCCGGGTACAGCACGGTCGCCATGAACACGTCGACGAGCGTGAACGCAGGCCAGATCCAGAGCGCGACGCGGAAAGCACGGCGGACCGCGCGGCGGACGCTCTCCGTGTCGTGGGCGGTCAGCGCGCTGCGCCGCGGCCCGATCTGGCGGGTCTCGCGCTCCCTCAGCATGCGCGACGACGCCGAGCGCTCAGCGCGAAGAGCATCTCTGAGCGGCGCACGCGTCATGGCACTCTCGAGGGTCGCCAGAGCCACGCCGAACGTCAAGCGAGCGTTGCTGACTTCGGCGCGGCTGGTTTCCTCGATCACGACGGCGGGACGCGCCGCCGCGCCGGTAGCCCTCTCCCACCACCCAGGTTGTAACTACCGACAAGGCCACTCGCCGCTCCACCTGCCGTGTTCGTGCGCTGCGCGCATACACGTCGGCGAGATGGTGAATCCCCGCTGCAGGTCCGCGGTGCGCCGCGCCGCGACGCGGCGCTCGCGACCCTGGAGCAGGTCTCTCGGGTCTCCTCGGCGTCTGGCGACCGCGCCGACCGCGAGGCTGCAAGGGTCAGACGCCGCCGGGTGGGTCGCCCTGCGCCGCGGGCTCGAGCTCAGCGGGCCTCCCGGCGCCGCCGCGCCGGTCCAGCCGAGTCCACGGGCGCGGCGCGCCGAGGCCGGGGCGGTCTCCCTGGTCAACCGGCCGGATCCATGCTTGAAAGCTCGCCATCGTGCCGCTCTCGCCTGAAAGCTTCCGCCGGCTGTTCGCCAGCCGCCCCGTCGTCCTCGCGCCCATGGAGGACGTGACCGACGCCGTCTTCCGCCGCATCTGCCGTGAGCTCGGCGCCGAGCTGTGCGTGACGGAGTTCGTGAACGTCGAGGGGCTGCTGCGCGGGTGCAAGACGGCGCGGCGCAAGCTCACCCTGTCCGAGGCCGACCAGCCGACCGCGATCCAGATCTACGGCGCCAACCCGGAGCGCCTCGCCGAGGCCGCGCGCGTCGCCGAGCAGGCGGGGCCGGCGTTCCTCGACATCAACTGTGGCTGCTGGGTGCCGAAGATCGCCGGCCGCGGCGCGGGCGCGGGCTGGCTGCGCGACCCGGAGGCCATGGTGGCGATGGCCCGCCTCGTGGCGCGCACGGTCGCGCTGCCGCTCACGGTGAAGACGCGCATCGGCTGGGGGCCCGAGTCGCACATGCCGATCATCGACCTCGCGCGCCGCCTCGAGGACGCCGGCGTCGCCGCGCTCACGATCCACTGCCGCACGGCCCAGATGGGGCACAGCGGCGCGGCCGACTGGACCTGGGCCGCTCGTGCGCGCGAGGTCGTGTCGATCCCTGTCGTCGTGAACGGCGACATCAAGACCGCCGACGACGCCGCCCGCGCCCTCGGCGAGACCGGCTGCGCCGGCGTGATGGTCGGCCGGGCCGCGATCGACCACCCCTGGATCTTCCGCGAGGCCCGGGCCCTGCTCGACCACGGCGCGCGGCTCCCGGGGCCGACCGCGGAGGAGCGCCTCGCCCTCTGCCGCGCGCACCTCATCGCGAACACCGAGGCCCGCGGCGAGCCGCACGGCGTGCGCGTGACCCGCCGCCACCTCACCGGCTATCTCCGCGGCCTCCCCGGCGCGTCCGCCCTCCGGCGCGAGCTGCTCTTCTGCGACAGCCTGGCGGGGTGCCTCGACATCCTCGACAGCGCCGCGCAGAAGCTCGCGGCCTGACGCCGTCGCGGCCGCGCGGGCGGCCTACATCCCCACGGGCGTCGCGTCGTCGACCGGGGCGGGCTCGCCGTTCTGCCGGTCCGCGCCCGGCGGCGCCCCCATGGGATCGTGCGGCAGGCTCCCGCGGTGCGAGCGGAGCAGCACGTGGGGCGTCGCCAGGAGGAAGTTCGAGACGCGCGACGTGTAGATGTCCGCCGAGCGCTCGATCTGCCGGGCCAGGTGGCTCTTGTCGTTCCCCGTGCGGAGGAGCAGCCCCCAGCGCGGGTTCAGCGTCTCCGCCGACGCCTTCGCGAGCGGGGCGATCCGCGCGTCGAGCGCCGCGAGGCGCGTCTTGAGCTCGTTCATCTTCGCCTGGACCTCGGCCTCCGTCGCCCCGATGACCGGCCCGTAGCCGCCGCGCATCCGCTGGAGCTCGAGGCGCAGCCTGGCGTAGATGCGCTCCATGTCCTCCTTCTCTCGCATCCACAGATCGAGGCGCGCCTCGGCGCCTCGCGCCTCCTCGATCGCGAGGATCTCCTCCTCGAGCTCGCGGATGATGAGCGCCGTGCGCCAGCGCAAGACGCTCTTCGACACGTGCACATCTCCATAGATGTGATCGCCGATATAGAGGATCTCGTCGCCGGACAGCCGGAGGTGGTGCTCGACGAGCCCCGCGTTGCCGCCGAGGTAGTGCCCGCCCTCGCGCAGCCTGCCCGCCGGGCGCAACAGGCCGTCTTCCGTGACCACCTCGAAGAGCGGGCTGCGGCTCGAGAAGAACTCCGGCTTCCGCGCGGACACGATGACGACGTCGAACAGCTCGCGCCACGTCATGCCGTCCGGCAGGAAGCGATCGAAGGCGTAGCTCATCATCGCGCGCGTGTAGACCCACTCCGAGTTCGTGATCAGGACGAGCTTCTTGCCCGCCTCCTTCTGGTCGAGCAGCGTGAGCGGGGTCTCCGGGTCGAGCAGCACGAACCGGTCCGGGTCCGCGATGATCTCGGCCTTCAGCTGCCCTTCCATGTGCGTCGCGTCGAGGCGGTCCTTCACGCGGCCGTAGAGGTCGCTGTAGCCGAGCACCTCGGGCAGGCGGCGCTGATCGAGGAGGTCGACGAGCTTCGCGTACATGCACCCTTCCGAGAGCGAGAAGAGCGTGTTCAGGAACACGTAGCGTCCGTCCGACAGGTCGACGATCGTCCGCGCGTACGTCGAGCGCTGGGTCTCGAAGTCGATCGGCTTCGTGCCGTGGTAGGCCCGCTTCACGTAGCCAAAGCGGTTCACCTTGAGCAGGTTGCCGAGCTCGGTGTCCAGGATGAGCCCCCGGCTCACGAGATCCGGCTCGAACGTCAGATCCCCGACCGGCCAGCCCTCGCTCTCCAGCAGATGGCGGAGGTGCTCATACGCCCGGCGCTCCCACGCCTCCACGCGGTAGTGGATCAGCGTGTAATCCATGTCGTACCCGATCGCCTTGATCGAGCGCAGATTCAGCGTCCGGTTGCAGAAGATCCCCCGCTGCTTGGGCGGCGGAGCGGAGAGGCAATCCAGCTTGTCCATGGTGATCGCCCGGAGAGCGGTCGTGAGGCATACCAGGGACCCACGACGTTGCCCACCAGGACCAACGCCGTCACCCCGCCGTCTCTGGATCGCCAGCGAGCGCGTGTCGAGCGGGCGTGCTCGTCGACGCTCCCGCAGCGAGCGCCCGCCTCACGCCCGCGAGCTCAGCGGCGCCGGAGCCGGCTCTTCGCGCTCTGCCGGCGATCGGCGCTCGAGGTCGCTCGCGAGGGCCGCGCGCCCGGCGACGCTCGCCTCGAGTCGCCGCGGTCGTCCGCCTCCCATCCGTCCTCGTCGTCGTCCTCGTCGTCCTCGTCGTCGAAGAGGTCGTCGTCGTCCTCGTCGTCGTCCTCATCGCGCGCCTCGGCCCGGCGCACCTCGAGCCCGAGCATCGTGAGCGCCTGCTCCAGCGTCAGGGCCGTCTTCACGGCCGCGAGCTCGACCCCCATGGCCTGGAGCGTCATCGCGATCTCCGGGCTCAGCCCGGACAGGATGGTCGGCGTGCCCATGAGCCGCGCGGCGGAGGCGAGGTTCGAGAGCACGGCGCACAGGTGGCTATCCATGATCCAGACGGCCGTGAGATCGATGACCAGCCCCTTCGCCCCGCTCTCGTGGATCGCCCGCAGCACCTCGGTGTTCAGCTGCTCCGCGAGATCGTCGGTCACGTCCCCCTGGATGGGCACCAGGATCCGGTCCCACAGGTTGATGATCGGAAGGCGCTTGAGCTCCATGGTCATCCTAAGGTTCGATGTCGGCGATCAAGACGGTTGAATCGTCGTGCGAGCGCCGGTGTCGGCTCATGAGGGCGCGGCACGCCTCCGCGGCCTTCATTCCACGAAACAGCGAGAGGTCGAAGCGGGGCGAGATCCCGTCGGAGAAGACGGCGAGGCGGTCGCCCGGCGCGAGCTGCGCGTCGAAGATGCGAACCTTTCCGAGCGACGCGCCGAGGATCCCCGGGCTCTGGAGCCACTGCACGCGCGTGCCGTGGGACATCAGCTCGACGTTACCGATGGCGCAGCCCTGGAGCCGCCCGTCCCGGAAGCGGCAGATCATCCCGGCGGCGCCGCGGGTCCCGCGGAGCCGCGCGTGGAGGCGGTCGACGAGGGCGCGGACGTCGTCGCCCGGCGGGGCGTCAGCGAGCGCCTTGAGCGCGACGTCCGCGGCGGCCGCCGCGTGCTCGCCGTGGCCCAGGGCGTCGATCACAGCGAAGATACACCCGTCCTCGCCGGCGCGGACGAACGCGGCGTCGCCGCTGACGCGCTCGCCGTCCTTCGGCAGAATGGTGTACTCCACGGCGACCTTCACAGGTGGACCTCGATCTCCACCCGCGTGCCCTTCGGCCCCGAGTCAATCTGGAAGCGATCGGCCAGCCGCTTGACCCCGATGAGGCCGCGACCCATCCCGGTCTTGCTTTTGTAACGTCCAGCCAGAATTTCTTGCAGGTTCTGGATCCCGCTGCCTTCGTCCACAGCGACGATGACGAAGCGGACCGGGCTGTCGCGCTGCACCGCGATCTCGATCGTCCCGCCGGGGGTATAGTGGACGATGTTCCGGGCGAGCTCGCTGACGATGGTCGCGACCTTGTGCGAGGTGAAGCTCTTTGCGCCGGCCGCGTCGCAAACGGCCTTCGCGCTCAGGCGCGCCTCGCTGATGTCGGCCTCCACGCTGATGACCATGACCTTCGAGCGCCGCGAAGGTCGATCGCCGCCGATCGAGGCGATCTCCGACTTGAGCCGCCCGAGCCGCCCCGGATCGACGTAGAGGCGGGCCCGGCGCTCGATGCTCGGAATGATGTCGGGGAGATCCTCGAGCGAGAACTTCTCCGGCTGGATCTCCGCCTCCCGCATGGCCCGGAGCAGGACTCCCTCTGCATTCATCGCCGAGAGATAGCCGAGCAGGACGTTGAGAATCTGTTCGTGCGCGGGAGTCATCCGGGAAGAGCCTGGAAGGGCAGGTTACCGGGGCCCCGCCCCCGCGTCGAGTCCGCGGCGACGGCGTCGCTGGGTTCGTCGGCCGACACGCGGCACACGCCTGTGCCCGCCCGGATGTAGGTCGCGAGGCTCGCTCGGCGCCAGCGGTCCGCGTCCCTGGGTCGGGTCGTGACCACCTGGCGCCGCCCGCGAGCCTTCGCCATCGGGTCGTTCGTCTTCAGCTCCAGCCTTCCGCGACCCGTCCGGAGTCTCCGCCGGGCCCCTGCTCATCGCGTCGCGGCGGGATGGGCGCAGCGCTCGCCAGATCGCCCAGGGCTTCGCCCCGGACGCTGCGCCCGCTTCCACCTGTTCCCGCCCCGGCCGCACGCCGTGGCCGAGCAACGCTCATGCCCGCAGGACCGGCGCGTCGATGTCGCCGCTCACGTCGGGTAGTACGACGCCTGACCCTGGCGCAGCTCCTCGGTGATCTTGTTTTCCTCGAGAAGCTTCTTGATCGGCTCCTGGAGATCCGCTGCAGGGGTCCCCATCGCCAGCGCAAGGTCGTCGATCCCCTGCCCTGGCTCGATCTCCACATGGGCGAGCAGCGCCTCGGCGATCTCGTTCTCGGGGATCCCGGACGGCGCGTTCTCCGGGCTCGCCGAGCTGGCCGGCTGGGTCCCCTTGTCGCCCGCCCCGACGGCGGGCGCCTGGGCCTTCCCGGCGCTCTTGGCGCGACCCTTCGCCGGCGCGACCGCTGGACGCGCGGCGCCCCCGGCTGCCCGGGGCGCGGCCGTCTTTTTGCGCGGGGCCTGGCGCGACGGAGCAGGGCGCGACGGAGCCGGACGCGACGGGGCCTTGCGCGACGGCGCGCTGCGGGCCGACGCGGCCGTGCGGCTCTTCGTCGGGGCTGGCGTCGGCGCGCGCTCGGCCTTGCGGCCAGGCTTCATGGGAGTCGCGGCGGGCCCGGTCGATATCCCTGCGGCCTTGATGTCGACTTCCAGGTACTGCGCAGCGTTCTGGAAGACGTCCTTACGGACCAGCGCTCTCATGCCCTCCAGGAACTTGGCCACCAAAGCCCGAATCTCATTCTCGATCTCGACATCGGATATCACGCTGCCGCCGTCTCACGAATCCCCCGGAATGTCAACGTCTTCCACGCGAGGAGGCGCGCGCAGGCCGGAGAAACCCGGACATTTTGCGCACCGGTCGGCGCCCGCGACCCCGGCGCCTGATCCCTGCCGGCGCCCCTCACCGGATGCACGCGCGGTGTGAATTTGCCGCTCTACCAGATGAAATGCTGGCAAGATCTGAAACTCATCGACAAATCATCTCGGGCCGTCCAGGCGCTTGGCAGAGGTTGACTTGCCGCTCGCGCCCCGCGCCGGCCGGGGTGCGCCCAGCGGCGCTCAAGCCGCCTTGACCGCGCGCTGCGGCGCGCGGCGCAGCGGGCGGAGCGGCGCCGCCGCGAACGCCGCGCCGAGCGCGAGCCCGCGGAACGTCAGCCGCATCCGGAGGGCGTCGAGATAGCCCTCGCGGTGCAGGGCGGTGATCGCCCGACGAACGTCGGTCCGACGCACCGCCAGGGCCGCGGTCAATGTGTCCAGGGTCACCGTCTTGCCCTCGCTCTGGAGGGCGGCCAGCGTCCGGAGAAGATGCGGAGCGATGTCCTTGTTGGTCATGGCACCGAAGCTAGTTCAGTAGCTGAACGGTCGTACAGTTTGTGGCGACGATTTCTTTGGACCCTCGCGGAGGGCCCGGACGCGCCGAAAGCGGCCTTCGTCTGTGGTACGTCCCGCTCGTGCGCGCCGACGCCTCGCCTCCTCAAGCCGTGATCCTCGCCGGCGGGCTCGGCACCCGGATGCGCCCGCGCACGGAGCGCACGCCGAAGTTCCTCCTGCCCGTGGCCGGCAGGCCGTTCGGGGCGTGGCTCCTCGAGCGGCTCGCCAGGGCGGGCTTCGGCGAGGTGGTCCTCTGCGTGGGTCACCTCGGCGACGCGGTTCGAGGGGCGATGGGCGACCGGTTCGCGGGGCTGCCGGTCCATTACGCCGACGACGGCCCCGCTCTCCTGGGCACGGCCGGCGCGCTGCGCCGCGCGCTGCCTCACCTGGCCCCTGTATTCCTCATGACCTACGGCGACTCCTATCTCCCCTTCGACTACATGGCCCCGCTCCGGGACCTCTGCGCGCACCTCGACGCGCTCGGCACGATGGCCGTGTACCGGAACGAGGGCCGGCTCGACGCGTCGAACACCGCGGTCTCGGGCGATCTCGTGGCGCGTTACGAGAAGCGGCGCACGGGCGCCCCGCCCGACCCTGCCCTCGACCACATCGATTACGGAGCGACAGCGCTCCGCCGCGAGGTCGTCGCCGCGCTGCCGGCGGATATGCCGCTCGGCTTCGACGCGGTGCAGCGCGACCTCGCGGCCCGCGGCCGCCTGCGGGCCCTCCCGGTCGCGGAGCGCTTCTACGAGATCGGCTCCGAGCAGGGCCACCGCGATCTCGAGGCTGCCCTCTCGGCCGCGGGCGAGGGGCGGCGATGATCGTCTCTCGCGCCCCGGTGCGCTTCTCGCTCGGCGGCGGCGGGACCGACCTGCCGGCTTACTCCGACCGCTTCGGCGGCTACCTCGTCTCGGCGGCCATCGACAAGTACATCTACGTCACGGCCAACAAGCGATTCCACCGCGACATCCGCCTCGCCTACTCCAAGACCGAGATCGTCCCCTCGGTCGACCGGATCGAGCACCCCATCTTCCGGGAGGCGCTCCGGATGATGGGAATCGAGCACTCGATCGAGCTCACGAGCGTCGCGGACCTGCCCGCGAACTCGGGCCTGGGCTCGTCGAGCTCGTTCACCGTCGCGCTGCTCAACGCCCTGCACACGTACAAACGCGACTTCGTGTCGTCCGAGCAGCTCGCCCGCGAGGCCTGCGCCATCGAGATCGAGCGCCTCGGGGAGCCGATCGGCAAGCAGGACCAGTACATCGCCGCGTACGGCAACGTCACGGCGTTCACGTTCTCGCCGGACGGCTCGGTGCACGTCGAGCCCGTGCCGGTCCGCGATGAGGTGCTGGACGAGCTCGAGAGCAACCTGCTCATCGTGTGGAGCGGCATCGAGCGGCCGGCCAGGATCGTCCTCTCGGAGCAGGGTCGGCGGCTGCACGACCTCGAGCCCGACGTGGTCGAGCGGATGCACCGCATCAAGGACATCGGCCGCGACGTGTACCGCATCCTCGTCTCGGGCAGGCTCGACGACTACGGCGAGCTCCTGCACGCCCACTGGACCCAGAAGCGTAAGCTCGCCTCCAGGATGACCGACGAGGTCCTCGACGAGATCTACGAGCTCGCGCGGGGCGCCGGGGCGCTCGGCGGCAAGCTGATGGGGGCCGGCGGCGGCGGCTTCTTCATGTTCTACGTCCGGCCGGCGGAGAAGCGCCAGGTGCTGGAGGCGCTCGCCGCGAAGGGCCTGCGCGTGCTGCGCTTCCGCTTCGATCTCGACGGCGCGCGCATCGTCGCGAACCTGCACCGATCGTGAGCGGGCGCGCGGCCGCGCCTCCCGCTGGGCATTTGCACGCGACTCTGGCTATAGATCGACCATGCCTCAGAGCACGCACGACTTCGTGGAAAAGTACCTTCGCGAGACGTCCGAGATCGCCCTCTCGACGAGCCCGGACGACATGGCTCGCGTCATCGAGATCCTCTTCGAGGCGTACCGGAACGATCGCACCATCTACACGTGCGGCAACGGCGGCTCGGCCGCCAACGCGAGCCACCTCGCTTGCGACATCGCCAAGTTCACGTGGGTCGAGGGCAAGCGGCGCTTCAAGTGCACCTCCCTCTGCGACAACGCGGCGCTCCTCAGCGCCCTCACCAACGACGTCGGCTTCAACCGGATCTTCCTCGAGCAGCTCGACGGCCGCATCGTCGCGGGCGACGTCCTCGTGTGCCTCAGCGTGCACGGCGGCTCGGGCGCGGACCGGGCCGGCCCCTGGTCGCAGAACCTCGTGGCCGCCGCGGATTTTGCGAAGCGGTCCGGGGCCAAGGTCGTCGCGCTCGTCGGCTACGACGGCGGCGCTCTGCGCCAGATGGCCGACGCCAGCGTGATCGTGCCGAGGACGCGGGCCGGCTACACGTCGACGCCGCACGTGGAGGGGTTCCACGAAGTCTACCACCACCTGATCTGCGAGCGGCTCCTCCAGCTCGTCGCCGAGAGCTGAGCGCCCCGTGGCGAGGCGCGGGATCCTGCTCGACCGCGACGGCACGCTCATCGACGTGGTGCGCGATCCCGAGCTCGGCGTCGTCGTGACGGCGTTTCACCCGGATCAGATCCGCCTCCTGCCCGGCGCGCTCGAGGGCCTGCGGCGCCTCTCGGACGCTGGGTTCCTGCTCGCGATCGCGACCAACCAGCCGGGCGCGGCGAAGGGGCAGGTCCCCTGGAGCGCGATCGAGCGCACGAACCGCGCGCTCGTCGACGGGCTGCGCGCGGCGGGCATCCCGATCGCGGCGCTCGCTGTCTGCCCGCACCACCCCGAGGGCGGCCCGGGCGGCGATCCGTCGCTCATCGGCCCCTGCGATTGCAGGAAGCCGAGGCCGGGCATGCTCACGGAGCTCGCGCGCGATCTCGATCTCGACGCCGCGGCGAGCTGGATGATCGGCGACGCGCCGAGCGACGTGGCGGCCGCGCGCGCCGCCGGCATGCGGGCGGGCCTGCTCCTCGACGGCCGCCGCTGCGAGCTCTGCCCGCTGCGAGGCGAGGCCGCTCTCCCCTGCCCCGATCGCGCCGCGCCGCGCCTCGATCTCCTGGCCGCGGAGATCCTCGCCGCGCCGCCGGGCTAGACGCCGGCTACTTGGGCGCGAGCGGGCCCATGAGCTCGGCGACGCGCCTCGACAGCGGGGGCTGGTTGTCGCTGCGCTTCGAGAGCGGGATGCCCTCCCTGGGCGCGAGCGGGCCCACGAGCTCGGCGACGCGCCTCGACAGCGGGGGCTGGTTGTCGCTGCGCTTCGAGAGCGGGATGCCGTCGGGCGAGAGGCGCAGGCAGGGCTCCGCGACGAACATCGCGAACGAGATGTACTCGTACATCCACTGCGACAGCATCGCCTCGGCCTGCTCGGGGCCAGCGATGAGCGTCGCGTTCTCGACGAGCCGCGCGGGCTCGAACGTCCCGTCCGCCGCCGGCCCCGCGCCGCGGAAGAGGGCGTCGTAGATCCCGGCGCCCGCGACGAACGCGGCGAGCTGCCACCGCACCTCGTCGCCCCGCTGGGCCGCGTCGACGGCCGAGAGGATCGACGCGATCGCCTCGTTGAAGAGCGCGATGCCGGCGGCGGCGCCCGTCGGCCCCGGCGCTCGCACCGCGACCCGCCCGGACTGCGCGAGCTGGAAGAGCGCCCTGGTGGTCTCGAACTCCCCGAGCCCGAGCGCGCGCGCCACGTCCGCGACCGAGCTCTGGCCGTCGATGGCGTCGTACACGGCGCGCAGCTCTTCGGGCGGCGGGCCCCGGTCCGGCACGCGCGCGGGCACGTGCTGGTCCGACGGGATCCGCTCGCGGAAATAGCGCATCTCGTCCATGCGGCGCACCGCCTCCAGCAGCAGCGCGTGGACGGGGAGGTTCTGGCGGCTCGCGAGCTGCTCCTCGTCGAAGCCCGCGAGGAAGTAGAACATCCCCTCGCCGGCGAGGAGCAGCCGGTACGCGATCTCCTCCGCCTGGGTGCTGAGCAGCTGGTACAGCCGCTCGCGGGACACGAAGCCGAGCTTCACCGCCACCTCGCCGAAGCGCGCGTCCGGCGCGGCCGCGGCGAGCGTCGCGTCGACCTGCTCGCGGGAGAGCGCGCCGTAGCGGTAGAGCACCTCGCCGATGCGGTCGCCCTCGGCGCTGGAGCGCGCCGCCACGGCGTGACCGGGCTCGAAGAACAGGGACCGGCTCGCCCCCTCGTCGACCACGACGAGCTCGCCGGACCACCCTGCCTGCCCGATGAGGGACACGACGTCGCAGAGCGCGCCCGGCCCCGTCACCTGCCCGGCGAGCCGGAGCGCCGCGCCGGTCCCGACGTCGCGCGGCGCCTCGTTTCCCACGTGGCGCATCACGACGAGGTGATCGGGTGCCGGCAGCAGCTCGAACACCCCCTGCCGGGCGCGCAGGCGCTTGCTCGCCTCCAGATCGACCGGGTGAGCGGTGCCGGTCGCATCGATGCGCACGAGGGAATGGTGTTCATCCGTCATCGTCGCGATTTCTAACCCAGCATCCAGGCGCGGGCCACGACCCGCGTATGGCGCGCCACGCCGCGCCATACGCCCGAGGCTCGCGCGCGGCGTGCTACCGTCTGGCGGTGACGCTCCCCCCGGATCACGACGGCGGCGCGCCCGGCGGCGGCTCGCTCGGCGACCAGCGCGCTCGCGACGACGTCCCGGCCTCCGCGGACGAGCTCGGCGCGCGCCTCGCCGCGGCCCGCTACATCTCCGACCCGGCGACGTCGCTCGCGCTCTGGCTCGCCCTCCGGATGGACCGGCCGGTCCTGCTCGAGGGGCCGGCGGGCGTCGGCAAGACCGATCTCGCCCGCGCCACCGCCGAGGCGCTCGGCCGCGGGCTCATCCGGCTCCAATGCTACGAGGGGCTCGACGAGGCGAAGGCGCTGTACGAGTGGGACTACGCGAAGCAGATGCTCTACACGCAGCTCCTGCGCGACGCCGTGGCGAAGGAGATCGCCGGCGCGACGAGCCTCTCTGCCGCCGCGCGCGCCATCGCGGGGAGCGAGGCGTCGTTCTTCAGCGAGCATTTCCTGATCGCGCGCCCGCTCCTCGCGGCGCTGCGGAGCGCCGCGCCGGTCGTCCTCCTCATCGACGAGGTCGACCGCGCCGATCCGGAGTTCGAGGCGTTCCTGCTCGAGGTGCTCTCCGAGATGCAGGTCACGATCCCCGAGCTCGGCACGATCCGCGCCGCGCACCCGCCGCTCGTGCTGCTGACGACGAACGCGACGCGCGAGATGACCGAGGCGCTGCGCCGCCGCTGTCTGCACGCGTTCCTCGACTACCCGCCGCCGTCGCGCGAGGTCGCCATCCTGAAGGTCGCGCTCCCCGGGATCGAGCCCCGCCTCGCCGCGCAGATCGTGGCGTTCATCGGCGCCCTGCGGGCGATGGATCTGCGGAAATCTCCCGCCATCAGCGAGACCATCGACTGGGCCCGCGCGCTGCTCCTGCTCGGCAAGCGCGCGATCACCCAGGAGGTCGCCCGCGACACCCTCGGCGTCCTGCTCAAGCACCAGGGCGACCGCAGCGACGCGGAGGCGAAGCTCGGCGCCCTCACGCGGGCCGCCGAGCACGCGGGGGCGAGCGAGCCGGCTACCTGAGCTCGGCCACCTTCTCGCCGAACAGCTTCTCGAGCCGCCCGAGCATCGCGTCGTTCGGCTCGACGCGGAGATCGCGCCCCAGCGCCAGCACCGCCTCCGCCCCGTCGTCGAGCTGGATCACGAGCTGCACCGGGCACACCCCGGGGCTCGCCCGCAGCAGCGCGCCGAGCCGGTCGATGTGCTCGCGCCTGGCGCTGCGCGACTTCAGCGTGATCGCCACGCTCCGGGTCTGCGCGAGGATCGCGTCGGAGAGCGGCTGCACCTCGTCGAGCAGGAGTGTCGGCTCGCGCGGCGCGGACTCGGTCTCCTCGGCCCCCTCTTCCACCATGGGGAAGCTGACCTTCCCCGAGATCAGGACCGGCTCCCCCCGGTTCAGGAGCTCCCCGTAGTTCTCGATCTGCTTCTCGCGCACCTTGACCTCGACGCGGCCCGCCGTGTCCTCGAGCACGAAGAACGCGATCTTGCCGCCGCCCCCCTTGAAGATGCGCTCGCGGTAGCCCTCGACCATCCCGCCGACGCGCACCCGGCTCCAGGGGTCCATGCCGGCGAGCGCGCTCACGGCCGTGACGTCGAAGCGGTTCAAATCCACGCCGTAGCGATCGAGCGGGTGACCCGAGACGTAGAACCCGAGCGACTGCTTCTCGCGCGAGAGCGTCTCGCGCAGGTCCCAGTCCTCGGCCATCGGGTAATCATCGAGCCGCACCTCGCTCTTGGACGCGACGGCCGCGAACAGGCCGATCTGCGCGCTGTTCCGCTCCTTGTTCGCGCTGCGCGAGCGCTCGAGCGCCCTGTCGATCCCGGCGAACGCCCGCGCCCGCGAGATGCCCCGCGCCTGGAGGCTCGCGTCGAACGCGCCGCACTGCACGAGCGCCTCGAACACTCCCTTGTTGACCCGCCGCGGATCGACGCGCTCGGCGAAGTCGAACAGATCCGAGAACGCGCCGCCCGCCTCGCGCGCCTCGAGGATCGCCTCGAGCGCCGACTCGCCGACGCCGCGGATCGCCCCCATTCCGAAGCGGATCTTCGGATCGTACGGGTCCCTCACCCGGGAGCCTCCGCGCCGGGTGCCGGTCACGCGCTTGCCGTTCGTCACCGGCTTTGCGCTGTAGACGACGGTGAAGTCCGTCTTGGACTCGTTGATCTCGGGCGGCAGGATATCGACCCCCCACGCGCGCCCCTCCGCGATGATCCGAACGACCTTCTCGATCTTGTCGCGGTCGGCGGTCATGAGCGCGCAGAGGAACTCGACCGGGTAGTGCGCCTTGAGGTACGCGGTCTGGTAGGTGAGCAGCGCGTACGCGGCCGAGTGGCTCTTGTTGAAGCCGTATCCCGCGAAGTACTCGAGGAGCCCGAAGATGCGCTCGGCGTCCTCCGCCTTCACCCCGTTCTTGAGCGACCCGTCGACGAACGTCGCCTTCTGCTTCGCCATCTCCTCGGGCTTCTTCTTGCCCATGGCGCGCCGGAGCAGGTCGGCGCCGCCGAGCGTGTAGCCCGCGAGCTGCTGCGCGATCTGCATGACCTGCTCCTGGTAGACGATGACGCCGTACGTCGGCTTGAGGAGCTCGTCGACGAGCGGGTGCATCTTCTCGATGGGCTTCCGGCCGTGCTTGCAGTCGACGAAGTCCTTCACCATGCCGGTGCCGAGCGGGCCGGGCCGGTAGAGCGCCACGGCGGCGACGATGTCCTCGAAGGCGTCCGGCTTCAGGTCCTTGAAGAGCTGCTGCATGCCGCTCGACTCGAGCTGGAACACGCCGGTGGTCTCGCCGGACTGGAGGAGCGCGTACGTGGCGGTGTCGTCGAGCGGCACCGTGTTCACGTCGAAGCGCGCGCCCTCCCTCGCGGCGATGTCCGGCCGCGCGTTCACGAGCTTGACCGCGATGTCGATGACGGTGAGCGTCTTCAGCCCGAGGAAGTCGAACTTGACGAGGCCGGCCAGCTCGGCGTCGTCCTTGTAGTACTGCGTGACGAGCTGCTCGCCGTTCTTGAAGCACGGCACGTGATCCCAGAGCGGCCCCTCGCTGATCACGACGCCGGCGGCGTGCATGCCGGCGTGCCGCGTCAGGCCCTCGAGCTTCTGCGCCTGCTTCAGGAGCTCCGCGACCGTGGGGTCGCTCTCCTTGAGCGCCTTGAGCTTCGGCTCGATCTCGAGCGCCTCGGGGATCGTGTACATGATCCCCGGGCTCTTCTGCGGGATGAGGCTCGCGATCTTCTGCGCCTCCATCGCGGGGAACGCCATCGCCCTGGCGACGTCCTTGATCACGCTCCGCGCCTTGAGCTCGTGGAACGTCGCGATCTGCCCGACGGAGGGCTTGTCCGCCTCCTTGCTGTACTTCTTCGTGACGTACGATATGACCTCGTCGCGCCTGTCCATGCAGAAGTCGACGTCGAAGTCGGGCATGCTGACGCGCTCCGGGTTCAGGAAGCGCTCGAACAGCAGGTTGTACGGGAGCGGGTCGAGATCGGTGATCCCCATCGAGTAGGCGACGAGCGAGCCGGCGCCCGACCCGCGGCCCGGCCCGACCGGGATGCCGTGGTCCTTGGCGTACTTGATGAAGTCCCAGACGATGAGGAAGTAGCCCGGGAAGTCCATCTGCACGATGACGTCGAGCTCGACCTCGAGCCTCGCCCGGTAGGTCGCCTCGTCCACCGACCGGCCGGTCCGCGCGATCTGGGCGAGCCGCGCCGCGAGCCCCTCGCGCGCCACGTGCCGGAAGTACGACGCCGAGTCGGCGAACCCGCTCGGCAGCGGGAACGTCGGGAGCATCGGCTTGCCGAGCTTGAGCTTGAGCGCCGAGCACCGCTCGGCGATCTCGAGCGTCGAGCGGACCGCCGCCGGGTAGTCGCGGAAGAGGTGCGTCATCTCGTCGGCCGGCTTGAGGAACATCTCGAAGCTGCCGTGGTGCGCGTCGCTCGCCTCCGCGAACGTCCGGTTGGCCGCGATGCAGGAGAGGTAGAGCTGCCCCTCGCCGTCCTCGCGCGCGCCGAAGTGCGCGTCGTTCGTCGCGACCAGCGGCAGCCCCAGGTCCCCCGCCGCGCGCGCCAGGATGCCGTTGAGCACCGACTGCTCGACCAGCCCGTGGTCCTGCAGCTCGACATAGAGGCTGCCCGGCTCGAAGCAGTCCCTGAGCCGGCTGAGCGCCTCGCGCCCCTCGTCCTCGCCTTGCTCGAGGATCCGCTGGGCGACCACGCCGCCCATGCAGCCGGTCAGCCCGATGAGCCCCGCGCTGTGCTGCGCGACCATGTCGAGCCGGACGCTCGGACCGAGCCCGCTCGCGGGGTCGACGTGCCCCTTGGAGACGATGCGGACGAGGTTCTTGTAGCCCTCCTCGGACGCCGCGAGCAGCACCAGGTGATCGACCGGCGTCTCGTCCGCGCCCGAGCGCGACACCTGCCCCGCGGACGCGCCCCAGCTGCGCGCCACGTTCACCTCGCAGCCGATGATCGCGCCGATGCCCTGCTCCTTGCAGGCCTTGTAGTGCTGAATCGTCCCGAACATGTTCGCGTGGTCGGTCAGGGCGACGGCCCGCATCCCCAGCGACTTGGCGCGCGACGCCAGATCCTTGATGCGCAGCGCGCCGTCGAGGAGCGAGTACTGCGAATGCACGTGGAGGTGGATGAACTCAGCGGTCACAGCAGGCTTCCAGGTGGCTTCTCATGGCGTGGCGACTCGGGAAAGGCAGGCAATCAGGGAGAGCGGATTCCGAAGGCATCTGGGCGAGCGACCTGCGCTTGCCGTCGAGCTCACATATAGCGCATTGCGCAGCGGGGATCGCCCTTGATGAGGCGCGCAGGCCGGCGCTAGCATAAGCGCCCGCTTGAGAGCACTTGCCTGATGTGGGGTGGGGTTTCCAGAAAGTGAGGTCGATGATGCGTCATTCCCGTATCGCCGTCGCGGTCTATCTGGCGACGGCGCTCCTGTCGGTCGCCGGTTGTGGCTCGGACCCCGCGGCTCCTGCTGATCCTGGTGACGACACAGGCGCCGACCCCGGTCAGCCGCCGCCGCCTGGTCCGGCGCAGGCCGGTGACGGCGAGGGCGCCGCGTTCGCGATCGACAGGCTCTTCCTCGGCGACACCGATCGTGAAGGGAAGAAGGTGGCCGGCAGCTGGAAGCAGTACGGCTTCAACCTCGACGGCAAGGTGTCCAGCACCGTATCGCAGGACCTCTGCAAGCCGGTCGACGACACTCCCCCTTCCGACGTCTACCCGGACGGCGTCGGCGGCATCGACAACTCCTTCGGCAACAAGCTCGTCGGCCTCATCGCCAGCCTCCTGAGCGAGCCGTCGACCCGGGTCACCGAGGCGATCGCCAACGGCGATTTCACCGTGATCCTGAAGCTCGACGGCCTCGGCGCGCAGTCGTCGTACAACCCCCTCACCGCGAAGCTCTACGGCGGCGCCACGCTGGGCGCGGCGCCCGTCTGGGATGGCAGCGACAAGTGGCCCGTCGTCCCGGAGCTGCTCAGCGACGCCGAGGACATCGAGAGCGCCAAGGTCGTGTTCCCGAACAGCTACGTCGTCGACGACACCTGGGTGTCGGGCCCGGAATCCCAGGTCACCTTCAAGCTGAACCTGACGATCTCGGGCACCACGATCGGCCTCACGATCCGCAACGTGCGGATCGCGATGGATCTCGCGCCCGATCACAGATCGGTGGTCAATGGCACCATCGCGGGCGTGCTCGAGACGGCCGTCCTCGTCGAGGAGCTGCGCAGCGTCATCGGCGCCGTCCAGCCGGGCTTCTGCGAGGGCTCCGGGCTCGACGCCACCCTCGACCAGGTCCGCCGCGCCTCGGACATCATGAAGGACGGCAGCCAGGATCCGAGCCAGGAGTGCGATGCCATCTCCATCGGCATCGGGTTCACGGCGAAGCAGGTCCAGCTGGGCGAGATCGCGCCCCCTGCCGAGACGACCGGCGTGCCCTGCGGGGATGCCCCCGCCGACGAAGGCTGAGCGCCGCGCGACGTCGCTCCCCCCTGCGGCGATGAACACCGGGAGCCCTCGTCCAGAGCTCCACGGGCACCTCCCCGGTGCTTGCTTCCCGAGCGATCCTGCCAGCCTGCGACGCGCGACCCGCTCGGCCTGCTCAGGCCGTCCGCGAAGATCGTTCTCGCGCATGAGCCGTCGCGTGCCCTGCGAGCGTCTCTAGGAGCAACCCCGCCCGTCCAGGGTCCGCGCACCGCGAAAGCGGCCTCGGCGGCTGGTTGTGTCGGTCCGCCCGCGTGCGCGGGGTCTGCGGCGGCGCCCTCTTCCCGGTTTCGTTCGTCCTGACTTTTCGCTAGAAGGCGGCGTCGCTTCGATGCGCCCACCACGCAAATACCCGACGGCGGTGAAGATTCATGGCGAGCTGCCGTCCAAGCGCGTCAGCCCGGCGGGTTGCCGATGCGAGCCCCGGCTCGTGCCCCTCAGAGGAGAACAACGTCCATGCGTAGATACGTCGCTTCCGTTCTGTGCGCCGTGATGATGGTTGGCACTGCCGTCGTGACGGCGGGTTGCACGGCCAGCGCCTCGTTCGGCTCCGGCAAGGAGCCGGCGGCCACCCCGCCGCCGCCGCCGCCGCCGGAGCCGAAGCCCGAGCCGAAGGAGGAGAAGAAGCCCCGCCCGCGCTTCAAGCTCACGTTCAAGCTGAAGGGCAACCAGGTCGAGCTGCCCGGCCCGGTGGTCTTCGAGACGAACAGCGACAAGCTCCTGCCCGAGAGCGACGAGGTGCTCAACATCGTCGACGACTTCCTGAAGCAGCGGAAGGACGTGAGCCTGCTCCGCATCGAGGGCCACACCGACTCGGACGGCGACGACGCCCTGAACCAGACGCTGTCGGAGAAGCGCGCGATGTCGGTCGCTCGCTGGCTCGTCGCGAAGGGCCACGACTGCAAGCGCTTCATCGCCGTCGGCTTCGGCGAGACCAAGCCGGTCGCCGACAACAACACCCCCGACGGCAAGGCCCAGAACCGGCGCACCGGGTTCTTCATCGCGGCCATCGAGGGCAAGGCCGTCGACAAGCAGCCGGTGGACGGCGGCGGCAAGGTCGCCGGCGATTCCTGCAAGTGACGCGCTCCACCGGGGCGCCCTCCGGACGGCGCGCCTCGATCGCGCGCCGTCCCGCGCCGTCGGAGCGCGCTGACAGCTGACGCGGACCCCGCCGGCGCACGGCCTCTTTCCTGGCGCGCCGGCGGCCGGTTCCGTCGACTTGGCCTTCTTCGCTTGCCTCCCCCATCATCTTCAGTATCCGTACTCGTCCACCCCATGCGGAGACGCCACGACAAGCCCCTGGGTCGCCTCCTTCGCGCGGCCGTCCTCTCTTTCGGCCTCTTTGGCTGCGATCCCGGGCCGGGCGACGTCCGCGAGTGGACGGCGGCCGATCACGATCCGCCGAGCCCCAACGAGGGCCAGGGCGGCAAGGTAGCCGCTCGGCCGGTCGCCTCGAACGAGACCGATCCGGGGCTCATCGAGCTCGCCTGGCAGCGGAACTGCTCGACCTGTCACGGCAGGGCCGGCCGCGGCGATGGCCCCCAAGGCCCGATGGTCCGCGCCCCCGATCTCACCGACGCGGCGTGGCAGGAGCGCGTGACCGACGCCCAGATGGCGGAGACGATCAGGAAGGGCAAGAACAAGATGCCCGCCTTCGATCTGCCGCAGCCGGTGATCGACGGCCTGGTGAAGCGGATCCGCACCAGCCGAGCCCGCTGAAGCCCGATGAGCGCGAGCGACCAGGAAGCGCTGGATCACGAGCAGGACGAGCCGGACGAGCAGCCGGACGAGCCGGCGCGGCGGCCCTCCTGGACCAGGCGCCTCGCCCCGATGATCCTCGTCGCGGGCGCGCTGTTCGCGGGCAGCGTCCTCTTCAAGGGGCTGCCCGAGGAACGGGAGATCGAGCTGCGGCTCGACGACGCGGCGACCGTCGTGCAGCTCGACATGACGTGGACGGATCCATCGTCGGGCGACAGCGCGACCGGCGACGCGCCGGTCCATGGCAGCTCATGGCACTTCGCCGCGGGCACGGCGCCGAAGGCGGTCCTCACGAAGGTGCGGCTCCCGGACGGCCTCTACCGCCTCGAAATCGCGGTGGCCAGAACGGGCGGGCGCGACGTCACCAGCCGGTCCGTCACGCTCGGCGACGCGTCCCGGATCACGTTCCCCGTACGCTGAACAGCCCCGGACGAGCGCGACCGCCCCCGGCGCGGCGCCGACCTCGGCGCCCTGCGTCGGCCGGCGTCGGCCCGCGCACGAGACCGTTGACGCCCGGAAACTGACAAGCCAGGCAGTGCCGTGAGTTGGAGGCGTGTCCCTGAGGCACCACCTCGCGTCCAGCAGGCCGCGCCCAACCCGTGATGCAGGGGCTTCGATTTCAGCAGCAACATGTTGTTTTCGTTCAACTTTCCCGGTATCGAGCGACGTCGGTTCGAGTGGGAATGGAAAGTGAGAACGAATTCCCTTGATGCGTTCCCCCCGAAGCCGCTACTTCTTGGCCCGCAGCAGCAGGGCGTGGCACCTTATCCTACAACAACTTACACGCTCTGGCCGGGACGATGGTGATGCACCGTGGTGCCCCCCCGGAGGGAGCGACCATGCGGCCTTTACAGTGCCGCTGGAAGCGGAGAAGGAGAACCGATGAGGATCACCCCGTGGTATCTGGCTGCGCTCGCCCCGTTCGCTGCCATTGGTTGCAGTGGCGCCTACCTCGGTCACGCCACGGTGGTGGCGTTGACGGTCGGCATCTTCCTCGGGACCCTTTCGCTCGGTCGCACCCCGAGCTCTCGCCCTGCCCCGCCGAACGCCCCTGTCTCCTGACTTTCTCGCCCAGCTGCCGCCCGCTGCACCTCGACGCGACGGTTTCCCAAGCGCTCGACTGCCCTGGCGCTTACGCTCGGGGAGCGTGAGGTCATGACGCACGACGCCTCCGTCGGTCGGCTCAAACGGCTCGAAGAGTTCACGCTGATGGACCTGGAGTCCGTGCACCTCATCCTGCGCGGCGACTCGGTCATCGACTGGCGGAGGCTCAACCTCCAGAGCGAGCAGGACGCGCGCGCTCTCCTCCTCGCGCAGGAGTTCCGGCCTGACGAGCCGGGGGATCGCGCGCACCTCGAGAGCGTCAAGAACGAGGCGATCGCGTACCTGCGCCGCCACTTCGAGTTCCCGATCCCGAGCCCTGTCGCGCGCGCGTCGGTCGAGGAGATCTTGATGCTCGCCTCGGCCAAGGGCCACCGTCAGCTCTGCGCCTGCACGATCCTCAAGGCGATGCACATCATCCATCACCTGGCCGGGCGCGAGCTCCTCTTCTCGATCCCGATGTCTGACCAGGACGTCTTCCACCTCGTCGAGGAGAAGGTGTACCGGGTGATCGGCGGCATGCTCGCGGCGGGCTTCCCGATCACCGAGTTCATCGGCGGTCGGAAGAACAAGGACTCGCTCTACACGAAGCTCCTGTCGAAGACGGACACGACCGCGGCGGCCATCTACGACAAGCTCCGCTTCCGTATCGTCTGCCGCACCGTGGACGATCTGCTGCCTGTCCTGCTGTACCTCTCCGAGCGCCTGTTCCCGTTCAACTACGTGGTGCCTGGCGAGAGCACCAACACGATCCTGCGGTTCCGGAGCTACTGCGAGACGCGCCCCTTCCTGCTGCCGATGCTCGAGGCGCTGCAGACCGACGTCGACGACGGGCTGACGGCTGGCGACAACAGCTTCAGCGACCGGAGCTACCGCGTGATCCACTTCGTCGTCGATCTGCCGGTGCGCCTCCCCGCCGAGATCCTCGACATGGCGCCGCCCGCGGCCTGGGCGCTCGGGCCGATCATCTTCGTGCTCTGCGAGTTCCAGCTGATCGACCGCGAGACCGAGGCGGCGAACGAGGTCGGCGACGCGAGCCACGCCAGGTACAAGGAGCGACAGAAGCACGCCGTCATGCGCCGGCTCAAGCTCGGGGTGCGCTCCACCCGCGACCCGGTGAGCGGCGGACCCAAGCGGGACCGCTAGGCGCGCGGGCGCAGCGGAAGCGAGCACGACCAGAGCTCCCCGCAGGAGCTCTGGAGCGGGTCCATGGTGGGAGCAGCGTTTGGAGCAGGGAAGCGGACGCCGCCGCGACGCCGGGAGCAGGCGGGCGATCGGGGCGGGTACCGCGGAGCGAGCCGCCTGGGCGGCGGCGGGCGGCGCGTTGATGAGGAGGCGTGTCCCCTCAACGACGCCGCCGGGCGAGGGATCTCAGATGCGGCCCTTGAGCGCGTCGCGATCGAGGACGACGATCCGGCGGCGATCGATCTCGATCACCCCCTTGCGACGGAGGTCGCCGAGGGTGAGCGTGACGGTCTCGCGCGTGGAGCCGATCATGCTCGCCATCTCCTGATGGGTGAAGGGCGCCGAGATGAGCACCCCGCGCGGATCGGGGATGCCCCAGCGCGTCGCTGCCTTGAGCAGGAACTCACAGAGGCGGGCCTCCACGTTGCGGAAGAGCATCGAGGCCAGGCGCTCCTCGGTGTCGGTGTGGCGCTCGACCAGCGTCGTGACGATCGCGGCCGCGAAGTTGGCGTCGCTGGCCATCAGGTTCCGCACCGTGGTCAGAGGGACGATGAGCGCCTCGACATCCTCCGTGGCGATCGCGCTCTCCCGGTGGGCCGTGACGCCGCCGAGCGCCGCCTCGCCGAGCACGTCGCCGGCCCCTCGGTAGCCGAGCGACAGGCTGCGCCCGTCGCTCATCCCCCGCACCAGCCGGACCCGTCCGAGGCTGAGCATGGCGAGGGCTGTCGCGGCGTCGCCCTGCGTCACGAGGTGACGCCCTTTCGCGACGCGTTGAATCGTCCCTCCGTCGGCCAGCGCCGCCTGCGTGGCCGGGGAGGCCGCATTGCCGATCGCGCCGCGGCGGACAACCCGTCGTTTGCGCGAATCCAGGTCCAGTCCACCGTCGTTCCCGAGCGCGCCAGGCTGGACCCTGACGCTCCGTGCCATCGCATCCTTACCCATCATCATCGCGGCTGCTCCTGCGGTTTGCGGTGTCGCGGTCCTGCTGTTTCCGGGGGGCCCCACCGGCCGGGCGGCTCCGACTTGTGCCGGAACCTCCCACTTGCGTTGACATCCCGGAGACGCGGCCCGTACCTTTCGGTTTGAGCCGGGCACGCCCCGTGAATGAACCCCTGCACGGGGGAGCCAGTTCGACCGCTCCTCCAGCTACGGACGTTGGATGCGCCTCTTTAGCGGCAAAATTACTCCTCTCACAGAAGAAATCGTCCGCGCGCTCGTGGACAACCGTGATATCGAGTGCACGTCCAAGAAAGAGGTCGCGCTCGACGTCGAGTCGGTGTTCACGAGCTACCTGAACGCCGATCGCGAAGCGACCGAGCGGGCGAAAGAGATCCTCCAGGCACGCGGGCTCCCCCAGGGCGAGTTCAACCGGGTCAAGCGCCTGGCCGCGGAGCAGAAGGGGATCAAGACAGGCGAGGAAACGATGGATTATCTCCTCGACCAGCTGCTCGAGATGCTGATGCACTCGAACAACGTCGAGGAGGTGTTCGTCGAGGACCACGACCTGCGGCGCCGGATAAGGCCCGTCCTCCGGAAGTACCTCGATATGGACGAGGCGCTCGACACGGAGGTGCGCGGCAAGCTCCGCCACATGCAGGAAGGCTCCCGCACCTGGGAGATCGAGTACCAGCGGGTCATGGGCGAGATCCAGCGGCGCAAGGGGCTCGTGTAAGCCCTCCACGCCGGGCGGACGAGCGCCACGAGGTCCGGCGTGCGCGGCTGCGACGCCTGCCTCGTCGGGCAAGACCCCCACCCGGTCCGCGCCAATCGAGCTCGCTCTTCAGGGGAGCCAGTGTGGGACAAGCGCACACTGGCCCCGACTGGGCCCCCTATGGAACGTTCTGCCTGCCAGAGCGGGCGTCGTCGTGGTACCGGAGGACATCATGAGCTGGATTCCGAAGGTCGAGGCGAAGCGGCACTTCTGTCATAAATGCAAGAACGAGCTCATCTTCGAGGTGAAGCTCCAGCGCGCGGACACCTGCCCCCACTGCGGTGTCGACCTCCACTGCTGCAAGAACTGCGAGAACTGGGACCCGGCCGCGCACAACCAGTGCAAAGAGCACATCGCCGAGTACATCCCGGACCGGGAAAGCGCGAACTATTGTACTTTCTTCACGTTCAAGAACGGCGTACCGGAGGATAACTCGAAGCGGATCGCCGACTCGCGCAGCAAGCTCGACAACCTTTTCAAGAAGAAGTAGGCGCCCGCCGGGGAGCACGCACATGTCCACGCCTCGCTACTTGGTCACCGGCGGTGCCGGTTTCATCGGAAGCAACCTCGTCGCGGCGCTGACCGCCGCGGGGGAGCGGGTCCGCGTCCTCGATAACCTCGCGACGGGCCGGTGGGAGAACCTCGACGGGCTGCCGCACCAGTCGCTGATCGAGCGCATCACCGGGGATATCCGCGACGCGGCGGCGGTCGCGGCCGCGGCGAAGGGGGTCGAGGTCGTGCTCCATCAGGCCGCGCTCGGCTCGGTCCCGCGCAGCGTCGAGACGCCCGTCGAGTCGAACGCAGTCAACGTCGGCGGCACGGTCACGGTGCTCGACGTGGCGCGCCGTCAGGGCGTGCGCCGCGTGCTCTTCGCCGCGTCGTCCAGCGCGTACGGCGAGACGCCGGTCCTCCCGAAGCACGAGGCCATGGAGCCGATGCCGCTGTCGCCGTACGCGGTCACGAAGCTCGCGTGCGAGCACTACATGAAGGTCTTCGCCGGCATCTACGGCATCGAGACGTTGAGCCTCCGCTACTTCAACGTCTTCGGGCCGAACCAGACGCCGGACGGCGCCTACGCGGCGGCGATCCCGCGGTTCATCGACGCCGCGCTCCAGAACCGGCCGATCCCCATCTACGGCGACGGGGAGCAGACGCGCGATTTCTGCTTCATCGAGAACACCGTCTCCGCGAACCTGCTCGGCGCGACGTCGCCGAAGAAATTCAAGGGCGAGATCATCAACATCGCCGGCGGGCGCCGGATCGGACTGAACGAGCTCTGCAAGGAGATCTCACGGGTGCTCGGTCGGGACATCGCGGTCGAGCACCTGCCCCCGCGCGCGGGGGACATCCGCCACTCGCTGGCCGACATCTCGCGCGCGGCAGAGCTCATCGGCTACGCGCCCCGCGTGCGGTGGGAGGACGGCATCGAGCCGACGGTCACGTACCTGCGCACGCTCCGCGAGAAGGGCCCCGCGGCCGCGTCGGCGACGGTCACGTGCGGCAACGTCCCGCTGCCCAAGGCCCAGGGGGCCGCGGACACCGGGCACCGGGCGAGCTAGGTAGAGCGGGGCGCCTCGTGCGGAGCATGACCGGCTTTGGGCTCGGTGACGCTTCGCTCACCGAAGGACGCGTCGTCGCCGAGATCCGATCGGTGAACCAGCGCTTCCTCGATGTGCGTGCGCGGCTCCCGCGCGAGCTCGTCGATCTGACGATGTTCGCCGAGCAGGTGGCGCGCGAGCGCCTGCGCCGCGGTCGCATCGAGATCATCGTGCGCACCGAGGGGGCGGTGCTGGCCCCGAGCACGCTCGACAAATCG
This sequence comes from Sorangium sp. So ce321, assembly GCF_051530195.1. Classification (NCBI taxonomy): domain Bacteria; kingdom Pseudomonadati; phylum Myxococcota; order Polyangiales; family Polyangiaceae; genus Sorangium; species Sorangium sp. So ce321. The sequence continues at coordinate 6,408,513 of NZ_CP150329.1, forward strand.
AAGGCGCGCGCGGCGTTCCACGCGCTCGCCGAGCTGCGCGACGAGCTCGCGCCGGGCGCGGAAGTGCCGCTCTCGCTGCTCTGCGCCGTGCCGGACCTCTTCGCGCCCGCCGGCGGCCACGAGATCGCCGCTGTCCGCGGCGCGCTCAAGCTCGCGATCGAGCGCGCGATCGACGCGATGGAGGGCATGTGCCACCGCGAGGGAGAGGCGCTCGCCTGCGACATGCGCGGGCGCGTGGCGACGCTGCGCGCGCTCGCCTCCGAGGTCGTGGCGCGCGCGGACGACGCGCGCGAGGCGCTCAGGCGGCGGCTGCGCGAGCGCGTCGAGCGCCTGCTTCAGGGCGTGGAGGCCGGCTTCGAGGCGACGCGGATCGAGGCGGAGGTGATGCTGCTCGCCGAGCGCAGCGACATCACCGAGGAGATCACCCGCCTCAGGAGCCACCTCGACCAGTTCGGCGGGGCGCTCACGGCGCCGGGCGGCGACCCGTGCGGAAGGAGGCTCGACTTCCTGCTTCAGGAGATGGTACGCGAGGCGAACACGCTGGGCTCCAAGGCGCAGGACGCCGCCATCTCCCATCACGTCGTGGCGATGAAGGTGGAGCTCGAACGCCTGCGGGAGCAGGTCCAGAACATCGAGTGACAGGAGAGCATGTCGACCGAAGCACTCAGTGACGACTTCCTCCTCCTCATCGTGTCTTCCCCGTCCGGCGCGGGGAAGACGACGCTCTGCGGGAGGCTGCGCAGCGAGTTCCCCGACCTGCGCTTCTCGGTCTCCCACACGACGCGGCGCCCGCGCCCGAACGAGGTCGACGGCCGCGAGTACCACTTCGTCGACCCGAGCACGTTCGAGCAGATGATCCGCATCGGCGCCTTCGCCGAGTGGGCCCGGGTCCACGATCACCTCTACGGCACGAGCCTGAAGGAGATCGAGATCGCCCGCGCCACCGCGCGCGGCGTCCTGTTCGACATCGATCACCAGGGCGCGAGGCAGATCAAGGCGAGCCTCCCCGAGGCGGTCGCCGTGTTCATCCTGCCCCCGTCGCTCGCCGAGCTCGAGCGGCGGCTGCGCGGGCGCGGCACCGAGGACGAGCCCACGACGCTCCGCCGCCTCCGCAACGCGAAGGGGGAGATCGAGCACTACGGCTTCTTCGACTACGTGATCGTGAACGACGAGATCAACCGCGCCTACGAGCAGCTGCGGTCGCTCGTATTCGCCGAGCGGTGCCGCCGTCAACGGCGCGCGGCCCTCTGCGAGCGGCTGCTCGCGGAACGGAGGTTCGAGAGATGAGCGCCAGCGCAAATCACGACGTGCTCGCCGTCATCGGCGGCAGCGGGCTCTACGAGATGGGGTGGCTGGAGGACGTCGAGGAGGTCTCGGTGTCCACGCCGTTCGGGCTGCCGAGCGACGTGGTGCTCCGCGGGAAGGTCAAGGGCGGCGACGCGACCGTCCTCTTCCTGCCGCGCCACGGCCGCGGGCACCGCTTCTCGCCGTCGACGATCAACTACCGCGCGAACATCTGCGCGCTGAAGATGCTCGGCGCCACGCACGTGCTCAGCGTGAGCGCCGTGGGGTCGCTGCGCGAGGAGATCGCGCCCGGCGACCTCGTCGTGGTCGACCAGTTCATCGATTTCACGAAGCGGCGGACCTCGACGTTCTTCGACGAAGGCATGGTGGCGCACGTGCCGTTCGCGGATCCGGTGTGCCCGATCATGGCGGCCGCCGTCCACGACGCCGCGCGCGCCACGGCGGCGCGCGTCCACCGTGGCGGCACCTACGTCTGCATCGAGGGCCCGCAGTTCTCGACGCGGGCCGAGAGCCACATGTTCCGGTCCTTCGGCGCGCACGTCATCGGAATGACCAACTTGCCCGAGGCGAAGCTCGCGCGCGAGGCCGAGCTCCCCTACGCCACGCTCGCGCTCACGACCGACTTCGACTGCTGGCACGTGACCGAGGAGGCGGTGAGCGTCGAGGCGGTCATCGCCGTGCTGAACCGCAACATCGGGCACGCGCGGAACGTCGCGAAGGCCCTCGCCCACAGCCTCCCCGACGTGTCGCAGAGCCCCGCCCGCAACGCGCTGGAGAAATCCATCATGACCTCGGCCGCCGCGACGTCGCCCGACGCGCAGGCGCGGCTCGAGTGGCTCATCGGCCCCCGGCAGAAGGCCGACTGAGCGCCGCCCCCGGGGCCGCGCCCCCGCTGCGCGACCAGCGTCAAGCGCGCACCGCGCGCGGCCTCCCGGGGTCGCGACAGCGTCGCCGAAACGAAACGCGCGGCTAGCCGCTGCGCATAAACCTGGCTAAGAGGCCCCCCTGTGACGACCTCCTCCGCGATTCTCATCATCGGCTCGATGGCGTTCGATGACCTCGAGCTCCCGTCCGGCAACGCCAAGGACGTCGTGGGTGGCTCAGCCACCTACGCGTCGTTCGCTGCCTCTTGCTTCGCTCCGGTGCGCACCGTCGCCGTGGTCGGCGACGACTTCCCCGAGGAGACGCTCGGGTCGATGCGCGCCCGCGGCATCGCCGTCGAGGGCGTCGAGCGCGTCCCGGGTAAGACCTTCCGCTGGGCCGGGCGCTACGACGTGGATCTCATCCACCGCACGACGCTGGACACGCAGCTCAACGTGTTCGCATCGTTCGCGCCGAAGCTGCCGGAGGCGTACCGCGACACGCCCTTCGTGCTGCTCGGCAACATCCACCCCGCGCTCCAGCTCGACGTCCTCGAGCAGGTCCGCTCGCCGCGCTTCGTCCTCGCCGACACGATGAACTTCTGGATCGAGGGCGAGCCGAAGACGGTCGCGGCGATGCTGCGCCGAATCGACACGCTCGTGGTCAACGACGAGGAGGCGCGCCAGCTCTCGGGCAAGTACAACATCCGCCGCGCCGCGAAGGAGATCCTGTCCCGCGGTCCGCGCCGGCTGATCATCAAGCGCGGCGAGCACGGCGCGCTCCTCTTCGACGAGGATGGCGTGTTCGCCGCGCCCGGCTTCCCGCTCGAGGACGTCATCGATCCCACGGGCGCCGGCGACGCCTTTGCCGGCGGGCTCATCGGTTACCTCGCGTGCCAGCCGGAGATCACGGCGCTCGCGCTCCGGCGCGCCATGCTCCACGCGACGGCGACCGCCTCGTTCTGCGTCGAGGCCGTGGGCACGCGGCGGATCGCGACGGTGACCCGGGCCGACATCACGGCGCGCCTGAGCGAGATCCGGGCGCTTTACGACTTCGGCGCGAGCACGATGTGAATCTCGGCCGGGGGCAGGTCGAGCGCCAGGGCCCGCCGTGTGCGGTCGCTGTTCACCTTCCACCGCATAGCCGTGCTAGATGAACGTCAAAGTGAACATGAACCTCACCACCCGTACATTCGCAGGCATCGCCTTGCTGGCCCCCCTTGTCTTCGGCTGCGCGGCCCGCACGGCGCCGTTCGACGAGATGGACAAGGCGCAGATCACGGTGCTCCGCCTCCAGGGGCAGGAGCTGGCCCCGACGCCGGCCGCGACGACCCAGGGCCCCGCCCTCATCCCGGGGATCCCGCCCGAGCTTCAGCAGATGGGTCAGGCCGCGCTCCAGGGGCTGCAGCAGGCGCTCCCCGGTCTCATCCCGCCCAACCTCATCCCCGGGCAGACGGCGGCCGCGCCGGTGCTGCCGGCTCAGCCCCGGTTCAAGAACTTCGTCATCCTCCAGCAGCGCCAGCTGACGACCAGCGACAGCGACGAGGAGCTCAAGGAGCAGATCCTGGACGTCTTCGGCGACGAGGACAGCTTCACCGCGGACCGCGGCAACTGCTTCTATCCCGGGCTCGGCATCTCCATGATCCGGCCGAACAACCCCACGCCGGTTGACCTGCTCGTCTCCTTCTCGTGCAACCAGGCCATGGGAGACGGCTTCCGCTGGCCCTACGCGGCCAACGGCTTCTCGGCCGAGACGCACCAGAAGCTCAGCGAGATCTACCAGCAGCTCTGGGGGCAGTCGGTCCCGCCCGGCGCCTGAGCGCCTGCCGCGGGGAGAAGAGGCCCCGCGGCGCTCTTTGTAATTCACCGCACATAGCGCTGCTGCGGGATCCGGATGCTAGAATCAATCGAGCTTTCCGGGTTCCCCCCGTATCGGTCAGGAGCGCGCCGCACGAAGCCATGATCCCCGAACCCCAGCTGTTGCCGGGAAAGGAGCTCGGGCATTACGAGCTCCTCCTGCCCATCGCGCAGGGGGGAATGGCCACGGTGTGGGCCGCGCGCCGCAAGGGACTTCGCGGCTTCCAGAAGACGGTGGCCATCAAGACGATGCTGCCGTCGCTCTCGGACGACGCGCAGTTCGAGAAGATGTTCCTCGAGGAGGCGCGGCTCGCCTCGGGGATCCATCACCCGAACGTCGCCGAGATCCTCGACCTCGGCGAGCAGGACGATGTCCTCTACATCGTGATGGAGTGGGTCGACGGCGAAGCGCTGTCGGTCATCGCGAGGGCGGCGAGCAAGGGCGGCGTCGCCATCCCGCTGCGCATCGCGCTCCGCATCCTCAGCCGCGCTTGCCTCGGCCTGCACGCCGCGCACGAGCTCCGCGACCCACAGAACGACGATCAGCTGCTCGGGCTCGTGCACCGCGACGTGTCGCCCCAGAACATCCTCGTGACGTACGACGGTCACGTGAAGCTCGTGGACTTCGGCGTCGCCAAGGCGACCAACCGGGCGCACAACGACACGACCGCGGGACAGATCAAGGGCAAGGTGCCGTACATGTCCCCGGAGCAGGCGGGGGGCGACCGGATCGATCGGCGCACCGACATCTTCGCGATGGGGATCGTGCTCTACAAGATGACGACGGGAGAGCACCCGTTCACCGCGGAGAACGACCTCCTCACGCTGAAGCACATCATCTCCCGGCCCGCGCTGGCGCCTCGCCTCAAGAACCCGGACTTCCCCGCCGAGCTGGAGCAGGTGCTGATGACGTGCCTGCAGAAGGACCCGGACCGCCGCTACCAGACGATGCTCGAGCTGGAAGGCGCGCTGGAGTCCGTGCTGGCCAAGGAGCCGCCGGTGACGGACCGCGACATCGGTGCGTTCGTGCGCGGGCTGCTGGGAGAGCGCAACCAGCGCCGGCGCGCCGCGCTCCGCGACACGGTCCGCACGCTCGACGAGCGCGCCTCCCGCCCGCCCGAGGTGATGCTCGTTCGCGACAGCATCAGCGAGCTCTTCTTCACGCAGCTCCCACCCGGCCACCCGGCCGACCAGGCCCCCACGGTTCGCGCGAGCGCGCCCTCGCTCGCGCGGCAGTCGCTGCCGGAGATGCTGCCGCAGAGCTCACCCGGCCAGCAGACGCCGCTCGGTCCGATCGAGGTCCCGGCGACGCGGCGTCGCTCGGGGACCCTGGTGGCCGCCGTGGCGCTCGCGCTGATCACGGCCGCCGGCGCGGGGCTCATGTGGCTCCGGCGGCCCTCGCCGCAGCAGGCCTCGTCCGAGCAGCTGAGGATGCTCGCCCGCAGCGCGGGCGCGGTGTCAGCCGCCACCACGGCGGACGTGCCGGCGAGATCGTCCGGCACCGTCGCGAGCCTGGGGAACAGCGCTGACGCCGGCGCTTCACCGGCGCCCGACGCGAGCGAGAACGCCGGTCCCGAGGAGCGCGGGGCGAGCGCTCAGCCGCGCGCGGCCGATGGCGCGCCTGCCTCGGCGAGGCCGAGCGCCGCCGCGCGCAGCGCGACCACACCCGGCCCGAGCGCGCCGAGCGCGCGCAGAGCAACCCCGAGCAAACCTCCCTCGAGGCAGTGGGTCCCGACCGTGACCAACCCCGGGTTCTGAGCGGCCGCAGGGCGCGGCAGCTCCGTGACGCGCTCCTCCTGGCAGCGAGCCTGGGCGTCGTCAGCGGCGCCCTGCTGCTCCGTCGGAGCAAGGAGCCCAGCGCATCGCTCGTCGTCCAGGCGGCGGCGACCACGTCCGCGGAACCGTCGCCGCTGCCCAGGGGCGGGGCGATCGAGCGCGTGGCGCTCGACGAGCACGAGGCGCAAGCGGGGTGCGATTTCGCGGACAACGGCTTCGGCGTCTACGAAGGCTGGCGCCCGCTCCCGATCGGCAGGCTCCTCGTCCCGCCAGCACGCGCGATCGGCGCGGACGGCGGCTACGACCTCCTCGTCCACTTCCACGGCGCGGAGCCTGTCCGGAAGCAGCTGGCGCCCAGGGACCTCGGGCTGGTCATCGCCGGGGTCGACCTGGGCACCCGCTCGAGCGACTACGCGCGCGCCCTGGAGGGCGGCGGCTGGGACGCGCTGCTCCAGGCGATCGACCGCGAGGTCGCCAGCGCCGCGGGGGTCGCGGGCGCGCGCGCGCGCCGCCTGGTGTTGTCGTCGTGGAGCGCCGGGTCCGGCGCGGTCGGGAGGATCATCGAGCGCGGGAGCGGGCAGCTCGATGCGCTGATCCTGCTCGACTCCCTCTATGGCTCCTACATGCCCGGGCAGACATCGCTCGTGCAGGGACAGCTCGCCCCTTACGTCGCCCTGGCCAGCGCCGCCGCGCGCGGCGCACCGGTCTTCTACCTCACGCATACCGAGATCCCGACGAGCGGCTATGCGTCGACGAAGGAGGCGGCGACCTTCCTGTTGCGCGAGCTCGGGGCGAGCCCCATCGCGGTGGCCTCCAGCGGCGATGAAGCCCTCTCCAGCGCGCAGGCACGCGGCGCCGATGACGCGGGAGACGCGCTGCGGCTCACCCGGATGTACGACGGCGGCAGCCTCTACGTGCGCGGCTACGCCAGCACGGGCCCCGGCGGGCACTGCGCGCAGCTGCGGCTCTTGCCCGCGATCTTGGCCGAGCACGTGCTGCCCGCGCTCGGCCGCTGAGGGGCGCTCTGTCGCTCAGTACGACTTCGCGAACACCACCCGCCGCGGGCTCGGCTTGCCGGTGAAGATGCACTGCCCCTCGCCGCTCAGCGCGTCGGCCCACGGCGCGCCCTCGAACCCGCCGGTCGGGATGCAGCGGATGGTCACCTTGTGCGCGTCCTTCACCGCCGCCTCGATCTCGGGATCGCCCGACCAGTGCGCGAGCGCGAACCCGCCTTGCGCCTCCTTGTCCCCCTTCGACCCGAAGAAGGCGTCGAAGTCGGCGCGGCTGTTGATCACGTGCGTGTTCGCGTCGCGCGTCGCGAGCGCGCGCGCGTAGAGCGTCGCCTGGATGTCGCCGAGGAGCTCCGCGATGCGCCCCGTGATCTCCGCGCGCGCCATGCTCGACTTCTCCTTCGGCGAGCGATCCCTGCGCGCGACCATGGCGACGCCGCCGTCGACGTCGCGCGGCCCGATCTCGATCCGGAGCGGGACGCCCTTCTTCACCCACTCCCACTGCTTGTCGCCGCCGCGGATGTCTCTCCGGTCGATCTCGACCTCGACGGGCCGCTCCCCGAAGCGCTGCGCCCGGAGCTCCTTCGCGAACCCGTCGATGTACTCGTCGACCTTGGCGCGCGTGTCGTCGCCCCGGTAAACGGGCAGGATCACGACGTGCGCGGGCGCGAGGCGCGGCGGGAGCACCAGGCCGTCGTCGTCGCTGTGGGTCATGATGAGCCCGCCGACGAGGCGCGTCGACACGCCCCAGGACGTCGTCCAGGCGTACTCCTCGGTCTCCTCCTTGGTCTGGAACTTGATGCCGCTCGCCTTCGCGAAGTTCTGCCCGAGGAAGTGGCTCGTCCCGGCCTGCAGGGCCTTGCGGTCCTGCATCATCGCCTCGATCGCATAGGTGTCGACCGCGCCGGGGAAGCGCTCGCTGGCCGTCTTCGGCCCCTCGAGGACGGGCATCGCCAGGAAGTCGCGCGCGAACGTCGCGTAGACGCCGAGCATGCGCAGCGTCTCCTCGCGCGCCTCGGCCTCGCTCGCGTGCGCTGTGTGCCCCTCCTGCCAGAGGAACTCCGTCGTCCGCAGGAACAGGCGCGTGCGCAGCTCCCAGCGCACGACGTTCGCCCACTGGTTGATCAGCAAGGGCAGGTCCCGGTAGCTCTGGACCCAGCTCGCGAACGCCGCGCCGATGATCGTCTCGGACGTGGGGCGCACGATGAGCGGCTCCTCCAGCCGGGCCTGGGGGTCGGGGATGAGCCCGCCGCCGGGTCCGGGCACGAGCCGGTGGTGGGTGACCACGGCGCACTCCTTCGCGAACCCCTCGACGTGCTCCGCTTCCTTCTCGAGGAACGACTTCGGGATGAACAGCGGGAAGTAGGCGTTCTTGTGCCCGGTCGCCTTGAACATGGTGTCCAGCTCGCGCTGGATGTTCTCCCAGATCGCGTAGCCCCACGGCTTGATCACCATGCAGCCGCGGACCGGGGAGTTCTCCGCGAGGTCGGCCGCGCGCACGACCTGCTGGTACCACTCGGGGTAGTCCTCGTTCCGCGTGGGCGTGATGGCGGTCTTCGGCGCTTCGTTCTTGGCCACGGTCTCTGCTCTCCTCGATGGGCGGCCTTCGACCCGGCCGCGCTCGCCCGCAGCGGGCGGGCGGCTGGCGCCGGCCCCGCTCCGGGACTGGACGCGCGACGTATCAGGAGCGCGGCAGGGTGTCGAGCGCAGCGGTCCCGCCCGGCGCCTCGCGGCCTCCCCGCCCGACGAGGCGCGACCCACCCCGCCCCTGGCCCGCGCGCCGCGCGTCGTCCGGCCAGCTTCGCGGCGGGGCGCGGCCATGGTACGCGCAGGGGAACGAGTGAAGTACGTCATCCTCACGCACGGCGGGGTGACCGCGCCTCAGAGCGGGGCGGAGAGCTGCACCAGGGCCGCCGACGACGCGCTGGGCGCGCTCGACGCGGGCGGAGAGGCGCTCGCGGCGGCGATCGCGGCGACCGCCCGGCTCGAAGATGATCCGCGCCTCAACGCCGGGACGGGCTCGAACCTCCGCCTCGACGGGCGGACCATCGAGATGGACGCCGCCGTGATGGCCAGCGATGGCCGGTTCGGCGCCGTCGCGTGCATCGAGCGGGTGAAGAACCCCGTCCTCGTCGCGGCGAAGGTGCTGGAGACGCCGCACCTGCTGCTCGCCGGCGCCGGTGCGACCGCCTTCGCGCGCCGGCTCGGGTTCGCCGACCACGATCCGGCCACCGACGAGGCGCGCGAGAGGCACGCCCGCGCCGTCGCCGCGCTGCGTGACGGCGGCGGAGACGGCGACCAGACGGACGACGCGGCGCGGTTCCATGCGCTCACCGCGAAGCGGTTCTGGAACTTCGACGCCGAGCCGATCGAGTGCGACACCGTGGGGGCCGTCGTGCGCGACGCGCACGGCCGCTTCGCCGCCGCGGCGTCGACCGGCGGATCGAGCTACTCGCTCCGTGGCCGCGTGGGAGACGTGCCGCTGATGGGCGCCGGGATCTACGCCGGCCCGCACGGCGCCGTGGCGGCGACCGGGGTCGGCGAGGAGATCGCGCGGCGCCTCCTCGCGCGCGCGATCTATGACTGGCTCGCCGACGGCGTCGCCCCGGCCCGCGCCGCGCAGCGCGGCGTCGCGATGTTCCCCGAGGTGCTCGCGATCGGCGTGCTGGTCGTGGGGAGGAGCGGCCAGGCGATCGCCTCGAACCGCAACATGCCGAGCGCGCAGCTCGTGGGCTGAGGACCCCAGACGACGATGCAAAGCCGAGATCCTGATGCGATCGTGGTGGGAGCGGGACCGAACGGCCTGACGGCGGCGGCGTACCTCGCCCGCGCGGGCTTCTCGGTGCTCGTGCTCGAGGCCGAGCAGGAGCCGGGGGGCGCCGTGCGCACGCGCGAGGTGACGCTCCCGGGGTTCCGCCACGACCTCGGCGCGGCGTTCTTCCCGTTCGGTCAGACGAGCCCCGCGCTGCTGCCGCTCGATCTCCCCGGAGCCGGCCTCGTCTGGCGGCATGCGCCGGTCGACAGCGCCCACCCGGCGCCCGACGGGACCTGCGCCGCGATTGCGCGCGACGTGGAGGCGACCGCGCGATCGCTCGGCGAGGACGGCCCCGCGTGGCGCCGGATCGCCGGCTGGCACGCGGCGACGCGCGAGCGGATGCTGAACGCGCTCCTGTCGACCCCGCCCGCGCTCGGGTCGATGCTGCGCTTCGGGCCGCTCAACCTGCTCCGCCTCGCGCAGGTGGCGCTCTCCAGCGGCCGTGGCTTCTCGACGCGCACCTTCAGGACCGAGGCCGCCCGGCGCGTGATCCCCGGCCTCGCCCTTCACACCGACGTGGGCCCGGAAGATCCCTGCGGGGCGATCGTCGGCTTCATGCTCACGCTGCTCGCCTCGAGCGGCGGGTTCGCCGTGCCCGAGGGCGGCGCCGGCGCGGTCACGGCCGCGTTGCTCCGGCGCGTCGAGGAGCGTGGAGGCAGCCTCCGCTGCGGCGCCCGGGTGGAGCAGATCATCGCCAGGCAGGGCCGTGCCGCCGCCGTCCGGCTCGCCGGCGGCGAGGAGATCAGCGCCCGTCGCGCGATCGTCGCCGACGTCGCGGCGCCGACGCTCTACCTCCGCCTGCTCGCGCCAGAGCTCGTGCCGGCCCGGGTGCAGCGCGCGATGCGCCGGTTCCGCCAGGGGTTCGGCACGTTCAAGATGGACTGGGCGCTCGACGGCCCGGCGCCGTGGTCGCACGAGGACGCCGCGCGCGCGGCGGTCGTGCACGCGGGCGACAGCCTCGACGATCTCGCCGAGTTCACGCGGCAGGTGCGCGCCGGCGCGCTCCCCGAGCACCCCTACCTCGTGATCGGACAGCAGTCGCTGGCCGATCCGACCCGCGCGCCGGCCGGGCGCCACACGCTCTATGCCTACTCGCGCGTCCCCTCCTCCGTCGACGGCGGCTGGGCGGCCTCGCGCGAGCGGTTCGCCGATCGCATCGAGGCGCGGATCGAGGAGCTCGCCCCCGGCTTCCGGCAGCGGATCCTCGCCCGGGCGATCTGGGCACCGGACGATCTGGAGGCGATGGACGCAAACCTCATCGGCGGCGATCTCGGCGGAGGCTCTGCCGATATCCGACATCAGATCTTCTTCCGGCCGGTGTTCCCCTACTTCCGCTATCGAACGCCGGTCCGCGGACTGTACCTCGGCTCGTCGTATGCGCATCCCGGCGCCGGGGTCCACGGAGCGTGCGGGCGCAACGCCGCCCTGGCGGTGCTGCAGGACGAGGGCTGAGGCGTCAGGAGCGCCGCCCGGAGGTGCCGCAGGACGAGGGCCGAGGCTGAGGCGCCAGGGGTCGTCTCTTCCGCCTTCCGCCCGCCGCCTCCGCTCAAAGGCTCACTTCGATCGCGACGGGGGGCCGTCCCGGTAGTCGGAGCGCTTCAGGCCGTGGCTGGCGATCTTCTCCTGCAGCGTGCGCAGCGGCATCCTGAGCCGCCGCGCCGCCATCGCCAGGTTGCCGTTGGTCGCGCGGAGGGCGTCGAGGATGATCTCGGCTTCGAGACGGTCCATCTGCGCCTTGAGCCCGATCGTCGGCGCGGGACCGGGCGTCGCCACCTCCACGAGCGGCCGGGACGGCGGCGGCGTGGAGCGCTTGCGCGCCGAGAGGGTCTGGATGCTCTCCGGCAGATCGAGCTGCGTGATCACGTTGCCCCTCGCGATGACGACGGCGCGCTCGATGGCGCTGCGCAGCTCGCGCACGTTGCCCGGCCAGGGGTACTGCTCCAGCAGCGCGAGCGTCTCCGGATCGAGCGACCGCACGTTCCGTCGGTGAACCTCGTTCGCCTGCCGGAGGAAGCGCTGCGCCAGCGGCGTGATGTCCTCGCGCCGCTCGCAGAGCGGGGGGATGCGCAGCGGCACCGCGTTGAGCCGGTACAGGAGATCCGAGCGGAACGCGCCCGCCTCGCACATCGCCTCGAGATCGCGGTACGTGGTCGCGACGATCCGCACATCGACCTCGATCTCCCTGGTCGATCCGATGCGGACCATGCGGCCGGTCTCCAGGAGGCGCAGCAGCGCGGCCTGCGAGGAGGGCGGGAGGTCGCCCACCTCGTCGAGCACCACGGTGCCGCCCGAGCACGTCTCGAAGACCCCCTCCTGCGGCTGGGTCGCGCCGGGATAGGCGTTGGCCTCGTGACCGAAGAGCGTGCTCTCCAGGAGCTGCGCGGGAACACCGCTGCACCCGACCCGGATCATCTGCTTCTTGTGACGCGGGCCGGCCTCGTGGATCAGCCGCGCGAGCACGTCCTTGCCCGTCCCCGTCTCGCCCTGCACGAGCACCGGCGCAGACGAGCGCGCGAGGCGCATGGCCGTCTCGAGCACCGGCCGCATCGCGGGGCTGCGCATCACGAGCCCCTCGTCGTTGACCGTGCGCACGCCGCCCGCCGGCGTCGGCCCGCCCATCAGGTTGTCGAGGCTTGGCAGCTTCCTCCGCTCCGAGATGCCGCGCCGCGCGTCCAGCGCGTCGATGTTGAGCACCGGCAGCTCGGCGCTCGCGATGATGCGCAGCGACGCCGTGATCTCCCCGAGCACCACCTCGTCACCAGGCTTCAGGCTGCCCTGCTCGATGCGCTGCCCGCTCAGGAAGGTGCCGTTCGTGGAGCCGAGATCCTCGATGAGCACGTCGCCGCGCTGGAAGGTGAAGCGCGCGTGACGCCGCGACAGGCTGCGCTCGGGGATGGCGACGTCGGCGGTCGGATCGCGGCCCACGACGACGCCGACGCCCTCGGTGAGCCGCACCGTCTCGGCGCCCTGCCGGTGGTAGATGATGAGCAGCACGTGCGGCTGCGTCCCGCGATCGCGGCTCAGCTGCGTCAGCGCGTCGCGTACCTGCGACATGGCGATCGGGTCTGTCACACCGAGCTGCGACTCGGCGTGGACCTCCTGCGCGGCGGGGTCCTCGGTCGACGCGCACGGCTGCGGGGCCGCGGCTTCCAGGGGCGAGTCGCCCTCCGCACGCCCGTCCTCGGGCGCGCCCGGCCCGCTATCGTCCGGCGATGGGAAACTCCACGGAGCGGCCGGACGCGAGTGATTCATACGTTCTCTCTCATGCGTGCCCGAGGAGTCCCCGGCGCCGGGATGCTGGCCCGCGAGCCCTGCTCGCGCTCATCCTTTATCTTATGACCATAAGCCGCAGGTAGGCCACCGCGCAAGGCGCGAGCACCCGGTCGGCGGCGGGCAGCTCCCTCGACCACGCCTCGTTCACACCCCGTCCACGTCTCGGCCGTCCCTGCCCTCCGCCGCCGTTTGCGCTGCTTCTGTCGCTTCGCGCTCTCGCTGCCGCTTCTCGTCCATTTCAGGAACGTGGCGACTGCGCGCAGCGACACGCTGCGCGCCGCGCGGCGCGCTGTTTACCCACCTCACGCACCGCGCGTGACCTGCTCGCCAGAGCTGGGCGACCGCGCCGAGGCCGCGGCCAGCTCCTGGGCGCGGCAGTGCGCGTCGAAGCGCGAGCACGGGGCGTCCTCGAGCGGCGGGAGCTCCGCGTAGCCGCGCGGACCGGCGATCTCGTTGAAGCACCGCCCGAGCCAGCCCGGGATGACGAGCGCGTAGGTGCGCGCGAGCCGCCTGGGATCGTCCAGGGTGCGCAGCATCGCCTGATAGGTGACCTCGCCGTAATTCGCCTTGAAGGCGGCCGCCTGCTCGGGACGCGCCACCCAGCTCATGACACCCGCGCGATCCGCCTCCGGATGGAACTGGACCGCCTCGACGCCCGGCGCGACCTGCAGCCCGAGGATCGCCCGGCCCTTGGAGACGCCGTCACGGCTCTCGCGGGCGAGGAGCTGGCCCCCGAGGGAGCCCAGCTGGCGCTCGTCGAGATTCACGGCCTCCCAGTTGCGGTGCTCGAAGGCGAAGAGGCGCTCACCGAACGGGGACAGCAGCGGATGCTGCTGTCCCACGGGGGTGGTGTAGATGGGCATGACGCCGAATTTGCGGTCGGCGCGCGGCACGACGTCGGCCAGCCGGTAATGATGGACGACGAGCTCGAACGAGTAGCAGATCGCGAAGAGGGCTCGCCGGTCCGCGCCCCCGCGGATCGCCGACTCGACCACGCCGTCCACCAGGCGACCGAAGTCGAGCATCCACGGCTCGCCCTCTCCATCAAACGGAGAGCCGGGCCCCCCCGACGAGAGGTAGAGATCGCAGTCCGTGGGGATGGGCGCGTTGGTGTCACGGGGAGACACCTCGACGACCTCGCAGGCCACGCCCGGATTGTGCGTCTGGACACGTTCGAAGAACGCCGAGGCAAGCCCGTGCAGGCAGCGCATCGCCTGGTTCGCGTGGCCATTGTTCATGTCCACGATGCACAGACGCAGCGACCGTAGCGTCCGGCCGTTCGCAACGGTGTCTATCCCGGCGGGCGTAGGTGGGAGTGGATTTGAGCTCATCGGATGGTGACGGAATGCAGACGTAGGCCCCCGTGATTTCTACCCATACCACCCGGCAGACCCCGCGAAAAGAAAGGTTTTCCTGGTCACCTACCGTCACCTACCGGACCCTGCGGTGGACGAACAGACCAGGAGCTCACCAAAAGTCCTTCCGCGGCTCCGCGTTCCTGAGGATCCTGTGTGTGATGAAAAAACGGAACGTTTCGCCGCGTGATCCTCTGACTCGCCGCCATGTGCTGACAGGGCTCGGCGCGGCCCTCGGCGCCGCGACGTTCGGGTGTAGCGCGGCGGAGAGCGCGGCGGTGCACGAGAACGACGCGTCGAGCGCGGGTCACTCGGGCGGGAGCAGCGGATCTGGCGGCGCGGGCGGATCCGGAGGAGCGGGCGGATCCGGAGGAGCGGGCGGCTCGGTGGAGGCGGGAGACGTCGGGGGCGGCGCGCCTGTGGATCGGTGCGTGGAGACGCTCGGCCTGAGCCCCGCAGAGCTGCTGGCGCCCATCAGCACGATCGTCGTCCTCTGTATGGAGAACCGCTCGTTCGACCACTACCTCGGCTCGCTGCTGCTGAAGGAAGGAAGGCAGATCGACGGCCTGACAGGGAGGGAGTCGAACCTGGCGCCGGATGGAACGCTGGTCTCGCCCTTCGAGCTCGACAACTTCACGCCCGCTGACCCGCCGCACAGCTGGGACGCGGCCCACGCGCAGTGGAACCAGGGGAGCAACGACGGGTTCGTCGTCGCTCACGCAGGGCCCCATCAGCGCGACGTGATGGGGTATCACGTGCGGGAGCAACTGCCGATCCTCTACGCGCTCGCGGACGCGTCGGCGGTCTGCGATCGCTGGTTCTGCTCGGTGCTCGGCCCGACCTGGCCAAACCGGTTCTTCCTGCACGGCGCGACGTCGAGGGGCGTCTCCAGGAACGTGCCGGTCACGGGGTTCACGAGCGTGCTCGAGCTGCTGAGCGACGCCGGGATCTCGAGCAGGAACTACTACCACGACGTGCCGTGGTGCTCGGGCGCGTACTTCAGGTTCAAGGGCGTCTCCGGGATCGAGCGCTTCTTCGAGGACGCGGCCGCGGGGCTCCTCCCCTCGTTCTCGATCATCGACCCCCAGTTCTTCGGCGCCACCGCGAACGACGATCACCCCGACCACGATGTCCAGCTCGGGCAGGTGCTCATGGCCAGCATCTACAACGCGCTGGCGAGGAGCCCGCAGTGGGGCCAGTGCCTCTTCGTGATCACCTACGACGAGCACGGAGGCTTCTTCGACCACGTCGCGCCGCCCACGACGATGGACGACGATCCGCTGTTCGCTCAGCTCGGGTTCCGGGTTCCGTCGATCGTCGCGGGCCCGTTCGTCCGGAGGGGCTGCGCGGTGAGCACGGTGCTCGATCACGCGTCGATCATCCGCACGCTGGAGACGCGCTTCGGCATCCCCTCGCTGAACGCACGCTCGGGCGCGTCGAGCGATCTGTCGTGCTGCATCGACCCGACGCTCCTCCGCGATCCCCAGCGGCCGATCGTCCTGCCCGAGGTCGAGATCTCCCTGTCGCAGCTGCGCCGGCGGACCGAGACCGGGATCTCCCAGCCGGAGCTGTGGGAGGCGGCGGAGCGCGGGCTCATCCCGCGGCACCTGGATCGCCGGCGAGAGGGTCCCGACATCGCGCGACGGGTGCTGGCCAGCGCCGAGCGGCTCGGCGCGGCGAGGATCCGCGACTGAGCTGCCGGCCGCCGGATCGCCGACGCCGAGTCGCCCGGGGCCGGGAGGTCTGATAGAAGCGCCGCCGTGCCGCCCGATCCCGATCCGCCCGCCGCCGCACCGGCGGGGACCACGCCGGCGAACGCAGCCCCGGGGGCGCCCGCGGCGACCGGCGCGACGCCGCCGGCCGCCGGACAGGGGGCCGCGCTCAGCGCGGCGCGATCGTCGGCGATGGTCACCGCCGGGATCATCCTCTCGCGGCTCATCGGGCTCCTCCGCCAGCGGGTGACGGCGCACTTCTTCGGGACATCCGAGCTCGCGGACGTGATCGCGGCGGCGTTCCGCGCGGGGAACATCACGCAGAACCTCCTCGGCGAGGGGACGCTCTCCGCGACCTTCATCCCCGTCTACGCGCGCCTCCGCGCGGCCGGCGACGCGCGCCGCGCCGCGCACTTCGCGCTCTCGGCGCTGGGGCTCCTGCTCGTCGCCGCCGCGGCCGCGTCGGCCCTCGGCGTGCTCGCGGCGCCGTGGCTGTCCTTCCTGGTCGCGGCGGGCTTCAGCGAGGAGAAGCTCGCCAGCACGACCCGGATCGTCCGGATCGTCTTCCCGATGACCGGGCTGCTCGTGCTGTCGGCGTGGGGCCTCGGCGTGCTGAACGCGCACCGGCGGTTCTTCCTCCCCTATGCCGCGCCCGTCGCGTGGAGCGCCGCGCAGATCGTCGGGCTGCTCGCGTGCGGTGCGTGGCTCGGGATGCGCGGAGAGCCGCTCGCCGAGGCGCTCGCGTGGAGCGCTTTCGCCGGCGCCGCGCTGCAGCTCGCGCTGCTGCTCCCCGCGGCGCGCGCGCTGCTCGGCGGGCTGACGCCGCGCCTCGACGCGGGCGACCCGAGCATCCGGGAGGCCGGCGGGAAGCTGCCCGCGGCGCTGCTGGGGCGCGGGATCATCCAGGTCTCCGGGCTCGTCGACACGCTCCTCGTCAGCTTCCTCGGCGCCGGCGCGAACGCGGCCTTCAACTACGCGCAGACGGTCTACCTCCTGCCGATGAGCATCCTCGGCGTCGGCGAGGCGGCGGTGGCGTTGCCCGAGATGGCGCGCGACACGGCCGAGGCCGACGTCGCGCGTCGCAACGAGGCGCTGTCGCGCCGCCTCGGGGCGTCGCTCGCGCGGATCACGGTGCTGACCTTGCCGACGACGGCCGTCTTCATGCTGCTCGGGCGGGAGCTCATCACGCTGCTGCTCCAGACCGGGACGTTCGATCGGACGTCGACGGCGAGGGTCGAGCCGCTCGTGTGCGCGTACGGCCTCGCGCTGCTCGGGAACGCCGCGGGGCGCGTGCTGATCACGGCCTCGTTCGCGCTGGGAGACACGAGGACGCCGGCGCGCTACGCGCTCTACCGGGTGCTCGTCAGCACGGCGCTCGCGCTGCTCCTGATGCAGCGGCTCGATGTGCTCGGCGTGGTGCTCGGCGCCGTCGTCGCCGGCTGGGTCGAGGCGATCGCCCTCGCGCGGCGCGTGCGGCGCGAGATCGGCGGGCTCGGGCTGGTTCAGATCCGGATCGGCCGCGTCGCCGCGCTCACGGCGATCTCGGTCGGCAGCGGCGTGGCGCTCCGGGCGGCGCTGCCAGATGCGCTCGCCGCCACGCCGTGGGGCGCGGCGCTCATCCTCGCGTCGTGCGGCGGCGCCTTCGCCGTCGCGGCGCCCGCGCTCGGGCTCTTCAGCCTGCGGTCCCTCCTGCGCCGGAGGTGATCGCGATCGGCTCCGCGCCCGCGGGCCCTCCCGCGTGCGCGCGGTGCCAGGCGACGTAGCGCTCGACGAACTCCCGCTGCACCGCGCGCAGCGCGACGCGCGGGCGCCGCCGCTCGATCAGCGCGATCGCCTCGCCCACCTCGAGGCCGCCGCGGGTCGCGAGGTAGCAGAGCGCGAGCGTGACGCTCCTGCCCACGCCGCTCGCGCAGTGGACGTGGACGCGGTGGCCAGCGCCGACATGGCGCTCGATGAACGCCACGCCGCGCGCGGCCTCCTCGATCGTGGGGGCGCACATGTCCCAGCAGGGGACGCGCAGGTACTCCACGCCGGCCGCGCGCAGCGCGAACACCGGATCGTAGAGCTCACGGGACACATTGATCACCGCGCGGACGCCGAGGCGGCGCAGCTCGGCGACGTCGCCGGGGAGCAGGAACCCACCCACGAGGAGCTCCTGGCTCACCCACGTACGCCAGGGGTGCCGCGGTCGGAACGACGCGGTAGCGCGGCGCAGCGCCAGGAAACCATAGAAAATCACGGCGTACGGCGCGAGCAGGAGCAACACCAACGCGGGGCGAAGGCGCACGAGCCTCTCATGGCGTCGATGCGCGCGCGGCGCCAGCGGCCGGCCGGGCGGCGCGCGACGGACATCGCGCATGCGGGCAACGCCGTCGAACTTGGCCCGCGACGCACAGGTCGGGCATGCGTCGGCGGATGCCGCTCGCCGCCAGGCCGACCGCCGTCTCCCGGCCGCTTTCCCTGCAGATCCGCTCGGCGCCGCTGCCCTGCGGGCAACCCTGCCCCGGCGGCCTTGCCCGGCCGCGCGTCCTGCGCGGGCGGCTGGCAGGAATGACCGTCGCGCTGGCGCTGTCCGGATGCAAGGCGGCGGACGCGGCGATGGAGCTTTCGAAGGAGGCGGCGCGCGACGACGGCGCGCTTCAGGTCCCCGCGCTGCCTGCGGACGGCCCCAGGCTCGTCGCGCTGCGCGCCGGGACGCCCGTGCTCGCGCGACCGCAGCCAGGTGGGCGGAAGCTGGGAGAGCTCTATCCGGGCGGCGCGGTCGTGCGATCCTCGGAGCCGTACGGACGCGCGGGGTGCAGCGGCGGATGGTACGCGATCCGCCCGCGCGGCTTCGTCTGCGCAGGCGACGGCGCCACGCTGGACACCGAGGTGCTCTCGGTCTTGCCGGCCCCGCCCGACCTGTCGCGACCCCTCCCCTACCGCTACGGGCGCGCGCGAACGCAGGGAACCCCGGCGTACTTCGCGGTGCCGAGCCGCGAGGAGCTGCAGCACGCCGAGCCGGATCTCGAGCGCCACCTCGAGCGCGTGCAGCGCAGCGACGCTCAGCTCGGCGCGTCGGCCAACGACGTCCCGCTGGACGCGCGCGGCGTCGCCTCGGGGCCGCCGGTGCTGCTGCCGGGAGGAGACGGCATCGGCGAGGACGGGCGGAGGACCGAGGCCGGATACTTCCTCTTCCCGGTCGCCGATACCATCGCTCCGCTGCCTCCCCTCCCCGCGCTCGGCATCGAGCTCAGCGCGCAGAGCAACGAGCGCGTCGATCTGCGCTCCTCCCTGAAGACGGTGGCGCTGCGCAAGGGCAGCGGCGTCGCGATCTCCCGCACCTTCACGGCGGGAGAGGCCGACGGACGCAGGCTGGGCGCGACGCCGGATGGCCGGCTCATCCCGACCGATCGGCTGCAGGCCGCGCTCGGATCACCCTGGCATGGCCTGGATGTAGAGAAGCTCGGGCTGCCGGTGGCGTTCGTCCATCGCCATGACGTGAGCACGTGGTCGCTCGGCCGGGGCAAGGCGAGCCCTAACGAGGAGGAGCTCGAGCGGCACACGGGCGTGCCGCTCACGGGCAAGTTCAGGACGGTGGACGGCGTGCGCTTCGAGGAGGCGCGCGACGGCTTCTGGCTGCGGGCGCAAGACCTCGTCGTCGTCGTGCGTCGCACCAGGTTCCCCGAGTTCGCCAGGGGCTCACAGCGCTGGATCGACGTCAGCCTGGCCAACCAGACGCTGACCGCCTACGAGGGCCAGAAGCCGATCTACGCGACGCTGATCTCTTCCGGACGCGATCAGCTCCGCGACCCTGCGTCGAGCGCGTCCACGGCGCGCGGCACCTTCCGCGTGCGGAGCAAGCACGTGACGCGCAACATCGACCCGCGCGAGGTCGCCGACAGCTTCGACGTCGCCGACGCGCCGTGGGTGATGGACTTCGCGCCGGGCCATGCCTTGACCGGCATGTACTGGGGCGCCGGCGTCGGTGAAGCGCAAGGCTTCCACGACATCGCCCTGACGCCCGTCGACGCGCGGCGGCTCTTCCTGTGGGCCGAGCCGGAGGTCCCCGACGGCTGGCACGCCGTGTACAACGGCGACGAGGAAGGCACCCTCGTTCACGTTCGCCCCTGATTCGCTAGTCGCAATCACTGGTCCCTTGCGGAAGACCAGCGGCCGACTGTCACCATTTCTGGTGCCGAAGGAGGGAATCGAACCCCCGACCCGGCGCGTATGAAACGCCTGCTCTGGCCAGCTGAGCTACTTCGGCTAAAGTGAGGTCGGACTAGTACCGCTCCGTCCACACACTGTCAAGCGATGTTTTGCGCGCCGCGACGGGCAGCCGACGCGCATCGGCCGGGGATCACCGAGCGCGCCCGGGCCGCTTCGGCAGGACCGCGGGGTTCCTCGCCTCGAAGGGCATCGACCACCGGAAGGTCTCGCCGAGCTCGGGGGGCACCGGCGGGTACGGCGCGCCGCGCAGCACCGCGCGCCGGCAGTTCTCGTCGAACTCGGGAATGCCGCTCGGTCGTGTCACCGAGGCGCTCCCCACGTTCCCGTCCGCGCGGATCACGAAGGTCACGATCACGGTCCCCTGAAGCCCCTCGCCCGCTGCCCACCTGGGGAAGGCGTCGGCCCAGAGCGGGTCGAGCTTGGCCATGACCTGCCGCATGTAGAGGCTGCGCCGGCGATCGAGCGGGTCGTTGTCGAGCAGGCGGCCGCGCCCTGAGCCGAGCGCGCTGGAGCGCGCGCCGGCTCCCGCCACGCCGCCCGAGCCGGTCGCGCCAGGCCCTGCCTCGCCGCCCGGGCCGAGCCCGCGCGCGCCTCCGGCCGAGCTGGCATGAACGAGCGACTGGATCGCCGTCGCCACCTCCTGTTCGCTGTCGAGCGTGTCGTTCGGTCGCCCCGCGACGTCGGCGGGGACCGAGGGCGTCCCCACGGCGACCATCGGCCGCGCCAGCGGGACCGCCGCGCTGTCGCGGTGATCCTCGCCAGGCCGGCCGTCGCGCACGCCCAGCCCCGCGGACGCGCGCTCGCCGCCTTCCACGGCCCCGCCAGCGGCGCGCGGGCTCGCTCCCACCGGCAGCGTCGCGCCGGGCGCGCCGAGCGCATCGGCCGCGCTCTCGACGCCTGCGGGCGTGGCTGCAGCGCCGCGCGTGCTGCCCCGGCGCTCGGGCGCGCCGCGGTCGCGCGCCCCCGTCGAGGGATCGCGCTCGGCCGAGGCGCGCCGCTCGACCCGGCTGCCGGCGCGACCACCGGCGAGGAACGTGAGCTCCATGGGCTCCCGGCTCGCGCGCCAGTCCTCGCGCGAGACGCGCTGAGACGACGAGCGGACGCGCTGGATCTGGCTCCTGTCGAGGCGCGATCGGACCTCGGGAGACAGGAAGGTGGCGTCGTCCCTGTCGGCGAGGTTCAGCGCGGGCAGCGCGGCCGCGT
The DNA here is from genome assembly GCF_051530195.1 of Sorangium sp. So ce321. Classification (NCBI taxonomy): domain Bacteria; kingdom Pseudomonadati; phylum Myxococcota; order Polyangiales; family Polyangiaceae; genus Sorangium; species Sorangium sp. So ce321. Next base: position 6,429,891 of record NZ_CP150329.1, read on the forward strand.
CCGTACCGCCGCGGCCGCGCGCGCCCGTGTCTGGCCGCGCTGCGCCTTCGCCTCCTCCGCGAGCCAGGCTCGCGGGTCGCTCCGGCGCGATCGCGGCCGCGCTGTCGAGCGTGCCGTCCGAGACCACAGGCAGGTCGATCTCGATCGGCGCGCGCATCGCGGCCGGCGAGCCGACCGTTCGCGCGAGCGTCACCTCGCGCGCCGAGAGCGAGCCCGCGACGATCAGCGCGCCTGCCCCGAGGAGCCCCGCGTGCGCCGCGACGGAGAGCGCCCACGCGGAGGCGATCCGGCGGCCGTCGTCGCGAGACCTCTGCGCCATCGTCCTTTCACTATGCCCCGAAATGCGCGTGAAGCGAGCCCGGAGGCGCGGACCGCGCGGGGCCGGTTCAGCCGGTGAGCGCGGCGGACGAGGCGGCCTCGGGCGAGCGCAGCCGAAGCCGCCTGCGGGTGTTCTCTGCGGTGCGCGCGGCCAGCGCCTCGAAGGGCTCGCCCCGGAGCTCCGCGACGAAGCGGGCCGTGTGCAGCACATGGCCTGGCTCGCACCGCTTCCCCCGGAAAGGGACGGGCGCGAGGTAAGGGCTGTCTGTCTCGACCAGGATCCGGTCCCCGGGCGCCCACGCGGCGACCTCCTGGATCGCGCGCGCGCTCTTGAAGGTCACGATGCCCGAGAACGAGAGGTCGAAATCGAGCGCGAGCGCCCGCTCGGCGAAGGCTCGGTCCTCGGAGAAGCAGTGGATGATGCCCCCCACCTCGCTCGCCCCTGCGCGCTCCAGGATCGCGAGCGTGTCCTCGGCCGCCTCGCGCGTGTGGATGACGATCGGCTTCTCGACCTTGCGCGCGAGGGCGACGAGGTCGGCGAACACACGCTGCTGTGTGTCCCTCGTCGAGTGCATGTAGTGGTAATCGAGGCCGATCTCGCCGACGGCGACCACCTCGGGGCGGCGCGCGAGCACCTCGAGCTCGGCGAGCATCCTGTCGTCGAGGGCGGAGGCGTCGTGCGGATGGACGCCGACCGCGGCGTGCACGTCGGCGCGCCGCGCCGCGAGGTCCGCGGCGAAGCGCGCCGCGGAGAGGTCGGCGTCGACGCCGACGACGACGAACGCGTCCACGCCGGCGGCCCGCGCGCGGTCGAGGACGGCGTCCGCTCCCTCGCGGAAGTGGTGCGGATCGACGTGGCAGTGCGAGTCGATGATCATGCTTCGCTTCAGGTCACGAGCTCCGCGAAGCGCGCGCGGAGCAGCGCGCTCGCGGCGTCGAGCGCGCAGCGATCGCAGTAGCCCATGCCGTGCAGCCGCTCCAGCGCGCGCGTCGCGTTCCGGCGCTCCTCCTCGCGCAGCTCGCCCCAGCCCTTGTCGGGCCTGCCGTCGCCCTGGGCGCCCTGCGCGTCGCGGAGCAGGGCGACGAGGTCGCGCACGAGCAGCGCGACGCCCTTGCGCCGCTCGGTGAACACCGCCTCTCGCACCTTGCGGATCTGCTGCGGGAACACGACCGCGTTCACGATCTTCTGGCCCGGGTGGTCGATGGCCCACGCCGCGATCGCCGAGATGAGACCGCGCCGGTGGTCGTCGTGCTTCGTGCGGATCCCGAGCAGCGCCTCCACCTCGCGCATCATGCGCTCGTCCGGGCTCTCGAAGTCGCCCGTGTGCGGGTTCCTGATCTTCTCGCCCTTCACCCAGACGCCGACGTGGGAGATGTAGCGATCGAACAGCTCGGCGTAGCGGGTCTCGTCGACGAGGCCGCTGGCGGTCCGCATCTCCTCCTCGATCGTGTCGAGCAGGCGCGTGCGCACGACCTCGCGGAAGAGCCGGTGGTCGTGGTAGCCGCCCGCGAGCTGCTTCTCCTTGAGCCAGTCGTACTCCGCCTGCCGCTTGCAGAGCGCGTCGAGCTCCGACAGCACGGCGAACGGCGAGAGGCACGCGTGGTCCGCGCTCTGCGCCGCGTCGAGCAGGAGCGTCCGCACCTCGCGCGGCGAGACGCCGAGCCGCCCCTCGAAGTCCACCGACGCGTCGCTCTCGTGGTAGATGGCCTCGATGCCGGCGCGCAGGACCTTCTGCGCCTCGGCGTCGAACCGCTCCGGCGCCGTGCCCGTCGCGAACAGCTCCATCTTCTCGACGGCGGTGAGGCTCGAGACGAGCGGCGCGAGCGCGTCGGGGTACCGCTTCGCCTCCGGCTGCCGCATGCGGGTGAGCACGGCGAACTGCGCGGCGACGCGCGTCGCGTGCGGGGCGACGTGGCGGGTCACGAACGGGACGATCTGCATGTCGTAGATCGTCTGCTCGTCGACGTAGCTCCGGAGGTACGGCGCGCGCAGGAGCTCGAAGCGCCCGCGGAAGCTCGGGAACTCCGGGTGCTCGCGGAAGGCGTTGAGGTGCACGTCGTTGGCGCTGCCGAGCATGACGACGTTCGTCTGCAGCGTCTGCTGCGGCAGGCTGACCTCGCCCGTCTCCAGCGTGAGCTGCAGGTAACGGAACGCGTCGAGCGGGCGCTTCAGCAGGTCGCTGAACTCGAGCACGCCGCCGGCGGCCTCGATGAGCTCGCCGTGCGCCTCGAAGAGCGTCGTCGCTTGGAGGGAGGTCGGGAGCGAGGCGAGCGAGCGATCCGCCGTGATCTGCCGCTCACCGGCGTCCACCGAGAGCTCCGGGCCGATCGTGACGGCGCCGACGCGGTAGCGCCGCGAGATGAAGTACCGCTCGACCTGGACGTGCCGCAGCGTCTCGACCAGCGAGCCGCCGCTCGCCACGAGCAGCGCCTCGAAGACCTGCTGGTTCTTGTGGGACAGCTTGCCGCTCATCAGCCACTCGGGCGGCGGCTCCGTCGCGCCGGCGTCCTCGTAGAGCTTCAGGATGAGCGCCCGTCGCTCGCGCACAGGGAGCAGGAACAGCGGGTGATCCCTGAGCTCGATCACGAGCCGGGCGTCGATCTGATCGTCGGTGAGGTGCGCGTAGCTCGTCCCGTCCGCGGCGCTCGCCTTCACGTCGCCGCCGAACCCGATCGAGCCGCGCATCGTCTTGCGGCTCGGGAACACCCAGTGGAAGCGGTAGACGGCGCCCTCGTCGAGCGTCGAGTAGTGCTCCAAGGCGCGCAGGATGCAGCCCGCGAGCGTGCTCTTCGCCGAGCCGTTCGGCCCGTGCATCAGGACGAGCCGGTTGGCCCTGCCCTCGCGCACGAAATTGCACAGCACCCGGTACACCTCGGCCTGGAGCTCCTCGTGGCCGATCAGCGCGAAATCCCGGCCGTGGTAGGCCCCCGACGCCGTCGCGCTCTGCTGCGCCGCCTCGTCCGCAGGGAGCTCCCACGGCAGATCGAACAGCTGGAAGCGGGTCAGCTCTCCCCAGGGCTTCTTGATGGTCCGCGTGCCGAAATGATCGAACATGTCGCGGACGTAGCGGGCCGCGTCACGCCCGAAGCGGACCGGATTCGAGGCGAAGAGCTCCAGGAACTGCTGGAAGGAGAGGACCCGCTGCTCCTCGCTGAAGCGCCGGGCCATCGAGGAGGCGATGGAGTCGAGCTCGGAGAGCGCCTTCCGGGCCCGCTCCGCTGCGCTGCCCTGGACTGTCTGGCTGGGGCCAACCGCGCCGGGCTGGCCCTCCCGGCTACCGGAGGTGTCGTTGTTCACGTGGGGCCGAGTTTACCGCTGTGCTTACTGCACGTCGATGACCGCCTCGAGCTCCTGCTTCTGCATCAAGCAGTTCGCGGCGCTACAGATGCTGAAGGAGAGCACGCCCGCCACCTTGGTCTTGCCCTTCTTGGCCGCGACGAACGGAACCTTGAGGAGGCCCTTGTTCTCCTCGAACGAGCCGTCTTCGCGCTTGAGCAGGGGCTTCGGGTACGAAACGCCCTCGGCGGCCGCCTCGGCGACCTTGAACTTGATGGGGTACTTGTCGTTGATGTGGTAGTCGCCCTTCGACAGGAGCGACACCTCCACGAGGCCCTCCTGGCCGGCCTTGTACGTCCCAGTCGGCTTCATCTCGAGGGTGTAGACCGCATCCTCGACCTTCGACTTTCCGCCCTGCGGCGCGGCGGCGGGCGCCTCGGCTGCGCGAGAGGTCGCCGCTTCGCTCTGGTTACAGCCCGAGCCGAGGGCGGTGAGCCCGGAGAGTGCAATCAGGCACATCGCGGCGGAGAGGGGCTTGGGGGTCCGAGTTGAAGGATGAGTGCTCATGGTCAACACAAATAACACAGCGGGGGCGTCCGCGCGAACCTGGGGCCGTCGGCCTTCCCGGAGGCTTCCCGGAGGCTTCCCGGAGGCTTCCCGGAGGCTTCCCGGAGGCTTCCCGGAGGCTTCCCGGAGGACCGGCAGGCCGCGCCGGATGGGGCACGGCTCAGTGCGTCGTCATCGCGTCGTCAGCGCGAGATCAGCATGGCGACGAGCGCGCAGAGCAGCACCGCCGCGCCGACCACAGCGGGCACGACCCAGCGCGGCAAACGCTGGGGCACTCCCATGACCATATCCTCGGCGAACGCGTCGGCAGCGCCCGCCGAGGGAACAGCGAGCGCGGCGGCGACAGCCCGGCTGTCCGCGCCGGCGTGGCCCATGCTCGCGCCCTCGACGGCCTTCTGGTGGCGGGCCAGGACGGCCGGCAGCGCGGTGCGGATGCGCGCCGCGAGCTCCTCCTGCGGCATGTACGCCCAGTCGCGGTGAGACCCCGCGAGGCCGTACGCATGACCGACGCCGTCGGCCAGCAGGCCGACGGAGGAGAGGCGCGCTTCCGGGCTCTTCATGAACGCCTTTTCCATCACCGGATCGAGCGACGCCGGGACCCCGTAGGCCTTGCCCGCCTCGCTCGGGGGCAGCGGGTTGCTGCCCATGATGGTCACGAGGATCATCGGGCCGGTCGACGCGTGGAACGGGACCCGCCCCGTGACGCACTCGAAGACGATCGCCGCGACCGACCAGACGTCGGCGCGATGGTCGAGCGCGAGCAGCCCCTGCGCCTGCTCGGGCGACATGTAGAACGGGGAGCCGATCGTCGTGCCGACGACCGTCAGCTTCTTCGCGCCCTCGCTGTTGTCGCGCACGCTGCCGAAGTCGAGGATCTTCACCTTGTCGCCGTCGCGCGTGCCGACGAGGAAGATGTTGTCCGGCTTGAGATCGCGGTGCACGACCTTGCGCTCGTGCGCCTCCACGAGGCCGAGCGCGAGCTGCGACAGCATCCGCACGAGGCGCTCGGGGCGCAGCACCTTGTCGCGCTTCAGGAGCGTCCGCAGCTCCTCGCCCTCGAGGTACTCCATGACCAGCGCGAAGCTGTGGTCCTCCGTCTTCTCGAAGGCGAGCACCTCGACGATGTGCTCGTGCGGCAGCGACGCGCTGACCTCGAACTCGCGGTGAAACCGCTCGACGCTCACCTCGTCGAGCGCGACCTCGGGGTGGAGGATCTTCAGGGCGACGCTCCGGCCGGCCCGGAGGTCGAGCGCCTGGTAGACGCGCCCCATGCCCCCGTCCGCGACGATCCGCCAGACCTGATAGCGCCCGCCGCAGAGGGTCGCGCCGACGCGCCTGTCGTCCGGGTGCCTGGGCGGGGAGGCTTCGTTGACCGGGATGAGGCGCTGGCCGTCGACCGGGCAGAAGCCGCTGTCGTGCGAAAAGAGCCTGAAGCAGGCGGAGCAGGTCTTCAAGCCGCAACCCGGGTCAGGCGCGGGAGGGGTCCGCGGCCGGCGAGCTGCCCGGCGCGGGCTCTGGCGGCATGTAGTAGAGGATCCGGGCGCAGTGCGGGCACCGCTCGAACTCCTCCTGGCGGCGCATCTTCTGGAACATCATCGGCGGTACCGAGAGGTGGCAGCCGAGGCACGTGCCGTCGTACGTGCGGGCGATCGCGACGGGCCTGCGCGTGCGGATCGACTCGTAGCGGCGGTACAGGACGACCGGCAGCCTGCTGACCACCTGCTGGCGCACCTCGGCGCGCTGGGCGCGCTCGGCCTCGAGCGAGGCCAGCGATGCCTGCGTCCCCGGCGCGCTGCCGTCGATCGCCCCCGACAGCTCGACGCGCTTCGCCTCCGCCTGATCGATCGCGGTGCGCGCGCCCTCGGCGGCCGAGTTCAGCCGCTCGATCTCTTCCTCACGGTCGCGGTGCAGCTTGCGCAGCTCCTCGATCTCGCGCTGCGCGGCGTTCGACTCGCGCTCGTTGCGGGAGCGCTGCAGCTTCTCCCGCGAGCGCTCGATCTGGTTCGACATCTGGCGGAACTCGATGACGAGCTCGGACCGAGTCTTCTCCATGGTCGCCAGGGTCTCTCGATCGCCCTTCAGCCGCTCCTCTAGCCGCTTCAGCTCGGACCGCATCCCTTCCAGGCTGCCGCGCTGCTTGTCGAGCTGCTCATCGATGCGGCGGATCTCGCTGTCGATGACCGACAGCTCTTCGAGGAATGCGATCTGCTCGCGGATGCTCACGTGCTTCCTTGTCTCCTTCTGTTTCGTGGCTTTCGTGGGCCCACCTGGACTCGAACCAGGAACAGCCCGGTTATGAGCCGGGGGCTCTGACCGATTGAGCTATAGGCCCTGGTGCAAGAGCGAAGCCCTGAGCGGGCCCGCCTGTTGAAGCACCGGCGGACAACGTAGTCCAAGCGGCGCGCCGTTGGAAGGGGAGCGGTTTCGGCGGGCCCGGATTGACCTCGGCGGACCGGAGATCGACCGCGTTCCACGGCGGTCCGCGGCGCCTCGGCCGCGTGAGGAGCCGGTCGCAGGCGGCGCGCTCGCCGCCCGGGCACCTCGCCGGCGCGCAGCCGCCCGCGTCCCCCGCCGCAGCCCCGCGCGCCGCGGACCTCGCTCAAGGCCCCTGCCGCCCGCCCGGATCGGCCATCGGGCTGCGGCGCGGGATGCGGGCTGCCTTGTCGGCGGGGGTCACGGCCTTGCCCCCGTCGAGCGCGTCGGCGCAGCACCGGAAGCCGACCTGGTAGAAGCGGAACCACCGGTTGTGCGTCGACGTGACCGGGCGGCACCTCGACCGGATCGGCCCCCAGTAGCCCCCCTTCAGCGTCGATCGGAACGGCTTTTCGTCCATCTTGCCGAGCGAGTTGTTCACCCACTCGTCGACGTTGCCGGTCATGTCGCGCACGCCGAAGGGGCTCACGCACCGGTGCATCTCCCCGGACGCGACCCGGCGGTCGAGCCGCTCGACCTCCGCGGAGATCTTCCACGGGTCGGAGAACGTCTCGAGCACGGGCATCGAGATCTTCCTGTCGATGTTGCAGGCCTCGGGATCTCGCGCGATGCCGTAGGGGTACGGCCACATCTGCGGGCCCTCGCACGCGAACTCCCACTCCTCGACGGAGCAGAGCCGCTTGCCCTCGACCTCGCACGCGCGCTGCGCGTCCAGCCAGTTGACCATCACCGCCGGGCGGACGCCCTCGATGTTCGGGTACTCGAAGACGTCGATGCAGAAGCGCCGGTGCTGGAGGCGCCCCTCGCAGAGGACCTCGGGCTCGAACCGCGCGCACACGTCCTTCTCCTCGTCGATGTAGGCGGCGCAGTGGTGCCCGACGTAGGGGCAGTAGATGCCGTCGACGAGCACCATCCCCGAGAGGCACGCCGTGGCGCTCGCCGGGTTGACGCGCACGTACGCGGGCAGCGGCGGGGGCGCCGGCGGGGCGAGCGCGGCAACGGGCGGCGCCGGCTCCGGCGGGGCGAAGCTCGTCGGCGGCGCGGCGCTCGCCGCCTCGAGCGGCTCCCGCGGACTCTGGAAGCGGGGGGCGAAGAGGAGCGCGCTCACCAGGGCGGCGACGACGAGGGCGGCGATGAAGGCGATGCGCTCGCGCATGTCAGTCGTACACGTCGTCCTTCTCGCCGTCGCGCTGCTCGATGAACGGCCGCGGCGGCGGCGTGACGATGCCGTCGACCGTGTCGGCGCAGCAACGGAAGCCGGCCTGGTAGAACTTGAAGGTAGGCCCGTGCCCCCCCGTCGTGAGGCGGCAGGTGTTCCGGACCGGCCCCCAGTAGCCGCCGTTGAGCGTGGCCGGGCGCGCCGTGCTCGGATCGTCGGCGAGGTTGTCGGTCCACTCGTCGACGTTGCCGGAGAGGTCGTACGCGCCGTACGCGCTGATGCAGTTCGGGTGCGATCCGATCGGGTCGGCCTGCCACAGCCGGGCGATCTCGTCCTCGCGGGTCGCCTCGTCCACGATCGCGCCGATGTCGAACGCGATCGCGGCGCGGTCGATGTTGCAGGGGCTGGGCGTGCGCACGAAGCCCCAAGGATAGGGCAAGCGCTTCGGTCCTTCGCAAGCGAGGATCCACTCGGAGCGCCGGCAGAGCCGCTTGCCGATCGAAGCGCAGAGCGACTTCGCCTCGTACCAGTCGACGTAGACGCGCGGGAGCTCGCCGACCCGGTTCGGCCACTCGTGGCGGTCGATGCAGAAGCGCCGGGGATCCACGGCCGCACGGCACCGGGCGCCGCGCGCGTACTCGGGGCAGCCGTGGCCGGCCCCGTCGCCGGCGCGAGCGCACACGTACGGGAGGTCCGGGCAGAAATCGCCCTCCACGAGGGTCATGTCGTCCGGGCACGCGGCGCGCGCCGCCGGGTCCGCGGCGAAGCGGTCGACGAGCGGGGCCGGGACGTCGGCGGGCGAGCCCGGAGCCGGCGCGGCTGGCTCGTCCGCGCGAGCGGCCGTGCCGGGCGCTGGTGGAGTGGACGACGGCGAGAGAGGCGCCTGCGGCGGGGGCGACGGCGCCGCGGGCTCTGGGAGACGCGTCGCGGCAGGGCGGGCATCGAGCCGCCCGGGCGGAGGGGACGGCATCAGGAGCAGCGCGTCCAGCTCGGGGGCGTAGCGCGCCATGAGCGCGACAGCGCCCAGCGCAGCGCCGGCGCCGACCGCCATCAGGACACTTCTTGAGCGCGCTTCCACGTCACCCCGCGCGCCCCCTCATAGTCCAGCTCGCAGCGCAGCGACGTGAGAAGAATTCCAAGACATCCGGAAGGCCTTGCCCTGCGCGCCGCGCGCCGGCGGTTTTCGACGCGCCGCGCGCCGCGCGCGGGCGGGAGCGCGTGGCGCCGCGCGCAGGAGCGGCGCCACGCCCGCGTCCGTGTGTGATAGCTCTCCGGTTCCCCCTATGGATCGACTGGTCGTTCGAGGCGCTCGGCAGCACAACCTCAAGAACGTCAGCGTGTCGCTTCCGCGCGACCGCCTGGTGGTGATCACCGGCCCCAGCGGCTCGGGCAAATCGTCCCTGGCGTTCGACACCATCTACGCGGAGGGGCAGCGCCGGTACGTGGAGTCGCTCTCCGCGTATGCGCGTCAGTTCCTCGAGCAGCTGTCCAAGCCCGACGTGGAGTCGATCGAGGGCCTCTCGCCCGCGATCGCGATCGAGCAGCGCGCGCTGGCGAAGAGCCCGCGCTCCACCGTCGGCACGGTGACCGAGATCTCGGACTACCTCCGGCTGCTCTTCGCGCGGGTCGGCACCCCGCACTGCCCCGCGTGCGGCAAGCGGATCGAGGCCCAGACAGTGCAGCAGATCGTCGACCGGATCCTCGATTTCGGGGACAAGACGCGGGTCACGATCATGGCGCCGATCGCGCGAGGCCGCCGTGGAGAGCTGAAGCTCGACATCGAGCGGCTGCGCCGCGAGGGCTTCGTGCGCGCGCGCATCGACGGCGAGGTCGTCGACCTCGGCGACGAGATCGTCCTCGATCGAACGCGCGCGCACGACCTCGACGTGGTCGTGGATCGGATCGTGGTCAAGGAGGGCATCAAGGGCCGGCTCACCGACTCGGTCGAGCTCGCCCTCAAGCTGGGCGAAGGCAGGCTGCTCGTCGACATCTCCAGCGAGGGCATGAAGATCGAGCCGCTCTGGATGAGCGAGCGCTTCGCCTGCATCGATTGCGGCATCTCGCTGCCGCCGATCGAGCCGCGGATGTTCTCCTTCAACGGCCCCCACGGCGCGTGCCCGGCCTGCGACGGCATCGGCGCGAGGACCCGCATCGATCCGGACCGCGTCGTCCCCGACCCGCGGCGGACGCTCCGCGAGGGCGCCGTCGTGGCCTGGGGCCGCCGCGGGTCGCTCGCGCTCGCCACGGAGACCGACCGGGCCGTCCAGGCGCTCGGCTGCGATCCGGACGTCCCGTGGGCCAAGCTGCCGGCGGCCGTGCGGCAGGCGATCCTCGAGGGGGGCGAGCCCGGCGGCGGCCGGGGGAAGAAGAAGGCAGCTTACGAGGGGATCATCCCGCGGCTCGAGCGCCTGCTCAGCAGCGGCGAGCCCGCCTTGACCGACGAGGAGGACGCCGATCCCGACGAGGACAGCGCCGTGCTCTCCGACGAGATCGGCCGCTTCGTCATCACGCGGGTGTGTGACGCCTGCGACGGCAGGCGCCTGCGCCCCGAGGCGCTCGCCGTCCGGCTCGGCGATCGCAACATCGCCGACGTCGGCACCCTGCCGCTGCGCACGCTGCGTGTCTTCCTCGAGGGGCTCATGCCGCCCAGGGACGGGGCGCCGCGGGCCTCCGGCGACGGCTCGGGGACGGGCGATGCCCCGGTCGACATCGGGCTCGCGCCGCGCGAGCGCGCGATCGCGGAGCCGCTGCTCCGGGCGGTGATCGCCCGCCTCGGGTTCCTCATCGACGTCGGGCTCGACTACCTCACGCTCGACCGCTCCGCGCAGACGCTCTCCGGCGGCGAGGGCCAGCGCATCCGCCTCGCGACGCAGATCGGGGCCGCGCTCGTCGGCGTGCTCTACGTGCTCGACGAGCCGTCGGTGGGCCTGCACGCGCGCGACAACACGCGCCTGCTCGAGGCGCTCCGGCGGCTCGTGGACCTCGGCAACACCGTGGTCGTCGTCGAGCACGACCGCGACGCCATCCTCGCGGCCGACCACGTCGTGGACATGGGCCCGGGCGCGGGCGTGCACGGCGGCAACGTGGTGGCGCAGGGCACGCCGGAGGAGCTGAGCGCCGATCCCGCGTCGATCACGGGCCCCTACCTCAGCGGCAAGAAGCAGCTGGCGATCCCGACGAAGCGCCGGCGCCCCGACGGGCGCTTCATCCGCGTGGCCGGCGCGCGGGCGCACAACCTCCGCAACGTGACGGCCGACATCCCCGTCGGCCTCTTCTGCACGGTCACCGGCGTGTCCGGCTCGGGCAAGTCGAGCCTCATCGTCGACACGCTGCTGCCCGCCGCGAAGAACGAGCTGTACCGGAGCTCGGCGCCGATCGGCGCGTGCGACGGGATCGAGGGCCTCTCGCACATCGACAAGGTGATCTCGATCGACCAGGCCCCCATCGGGCGCACGCCGCGCTCCAACCCGGCGACGTACACGGGGGTCTTCGGCCTGCTTCGCGAGCTCTACGCCGGCCTCCCGGACGCGAGGACGCGCGGGTACAAGGCGGGCCGCTTCTCGTTCAACGTGAAGGGCGGCCGCTGCGAGGCCTGCCAGGGCGACGGCGTGCTCCGGATCGAGATGCACTTCCTGCCCGACATCTTCGTGACGTGCGAGACGTGCGGGGGCCGCAGGTACAACCGCGAGACGCTCGAGGTGCTCTACCGCGGGATGTCGATCGCCGACGCGCTCGACCTCACGGTCGAGCAGGCGATCGAGCAGTTCGAGGCGCTCCCGCGCGTCCGGGAGCGGCTCGCCGCGCTCGCGCGGGTCGGCCTCGGCTACATCACGCTGGGCCAGCCCGCGACGACGCTCTCGGGCGGCGAGGCGCAGCGCGTGAAGCTCGCGCGCGAGCTCGCTCGCAAGGCCACCGGCCGCACGCTCTACGTGCTCGACGAGCCGACGACGGGCCTGCACTTCTCGGACATCGAGGTGCTCACCGCGAGCCTCATGAGCCTGCGCGACGCCGGGAACACCGTCCTCGTGATCGAGCACAACCTCGATGTCATCGCCTGCAGCGACTGGGTGATCGACCTCGGCCCCGAGGGCGGCGAGCGCGGCGGGACCATCGTGGCGGCGGGCACGCCGGAGGACGTGACGCTGGAGGAGGCGTCGTTCACCGGCGCGTACCTGCGCGAGGTGCTCGCGGCGGCCAAGCGCCGCGGCCCGCAGGCGCCGCGCGGCCGCGCGGCCGCGCGCAAATAGCAAGACGGGCGTGGCCCCGCCCGGTCCCCACGACGTGGACCGGAGCCGGGAGCGCACGCCCGACGACGCGGAGACGGCGCCGCGCGGAGGCCGCCGAGCCGGAGGCCCTCGCGCGGCGCAGCGTCAGCCGTAATCCTTCTCGACCCTCTCCTGGTCCTCTTTGCAGCGGATGCAGAGGCTCGTCTCGGGGCGCGCCTCGAGGCGCTTCGCCGAGATCTCCTCCTCGCACTCCTCGCACTTGCCGAACGAGCCGTCCTCGATCTTCACCAGCGCCTTCTGGATCTTGTCGAGGAACGACTTCTCGCGGCCCCGCAGCCGGAACGTGAACGACTGCAGGTACTCGCTCGACGCGAGGTCCATCTCGTCCGGGAGATCGTTCGCGTCGAGCATCATCTCCTCGGTCAGCGTTTGCTTGGCCTTCTTGATGATCTCGTCGCGCTTCGTCTCAAGCAGGGTCTTGAACTTTTTCAGCTGGGCCTTGTTCATAGGTCCTCTCGCGTCGAATGCGCCGTTCGGCGCTGCTGTGTGAGCTCCCTGGCGCATGCAAGCGGCGGGGCGCTGCCCCCCCGGCTGCCGAAACGGGGCTTACGGCTCCGCGACATATCCGGAGAGGCCAGACAGCCCCCGAAACTGCGAGGCGCGGGATTCTAAGCGTGAGCGCCGAGCCCGTCAACGACGCCTCCGTCAAAGGCAGAGTTCGTTCGTATCGTCCGGCAAATACCGAGGTTTCGATGAAGCGGCCGCGACCGCCTGCGCGTTGCGGCATCAGTGTCAGGAGAGAGTGGAAAGCGTCTACGGGGAAGCCCCGAGCAGCCGGAAAGGGCGGCGGCATTGGCCCCGAACAGGCATGCTCACCGCAGAGCACGCCAGAAAAGAGACGCAGAGGACGGTTTGACGAAAGACAGCTCACGTGGAACAAATTTATCCTAGATTGCTGGATTTTGATCAGAACCGAAACCCGGTACGACCTCGCGACGCCGCCACGGTGATCGTCCTCCGTGACGGTCGCGCTGGGCTCGAGGTGTTCTGCGTTCGCCGCCACGCGAGCTCGAGCTTCATGGGCGGCGCCGTTGTGTTCCCTGGTGGGAAGGTGGACGCACAGGACGGCGCGGAAGTCTGGGGGGATCGGGCGACCGAGCCGCCGGCGCGCGCCGCCGTGTTCGCGACGGAGGGGGCGACGGCGCGCGCGCTGTGCGTGGCGGCATGCCGCGAGACGCTGGAGGAAGGGGCCATTGTCCCGACCGACATGCCGCTGTCCGACGACGCGATCGACGTCGCCTTACGGGAGCTTGCCGCCGGGACACTGCTCGACGCGGTGCTCGAGCGGCGTGGCCTGAAGCTCGCCCTCGGGGCGCTGGTCCCATGGGCACGATGGATCACGCCCCTCGCCGAGCCGCGCCGCTTCGACGCGCGTTTCTTCCTGCTGCCGCTGCCGCGCGGCCAGGTCGGGCGACACGACGGGCACGAGACGACGACGAGCTTCTGGGCCGCGCCGCGAGAGGTCCTGGAGCGCGCCGAGCGTGGCGAGATCTTTCTCGCCCCGCCGACTTCACGCACGCTCGAGCTCCTCTCTGCGGCCGCGGACGTGGGCAGCGCCGTGGCGCTGGCGGAGCGCCAGTCGCTCTTGCCGATCTGCCCGCGCTTCGTCCCGGGCGACGGGGACGAGCCGCCCTATCTGGCGCTGCCGGGGGACCCCTCGCACGAGACCCGCGAGCGGCGGGCCGAGGGGTCGACCCGTTATGTCCTGCGCAACGGACGCTTCGTCGCCGAAGAGCGCTGCGCGCATGGATCCCCGATCCACATCAAACAGGAACGAGAGCCCGGATCCACCCGTTCCGACCAGTCTCGAAGCCCCCCGGACGAATGCCCCCTCCGTGCCGGCGACGCCTGATCTCGAGGAGTGAGCCATGGAAACGAACCCGAAAGAGAACACGACCCAGCCCGAGCTGTTCACCGCGAGCGACGTCGCGCGCTTTTGCCAGGTGGACCTCAAGACCATCCACAACTGGGCGGACAAGGGGAAATCCGCCACTTCCGCACGCCCGGACGGCACCTCCGCTTCCGACGGCTGGACGTGCTCGATTTCCTCCGAAAGTACGGCTACCCGATCCCGGAGATCCTGCGGATGGGCAAGCCGAAGGTCGTCGTGGTCGATGACGACCCCGCCGTCCTCGCCGCGCTCCGCAAGACCCTCTCGCGGCGGTTCGACCTGACGACGTTCCAGGATCCGTTCGACGCCCTCGTCGCGGTGGGCAACCTGCAGCCCGACGCGCTCATCCTGGACGTCATGATGCCGGGCCTCGACGGCGTCCGCTGCCTGGAGCGCCTCCGGTCGATCGACGCGACCTCGCACATCCGCTGTATCGTGTACTCGAACCACGAAGAGATGAAGAAGAACGCGACCGAGGCCGGCGCCTACGACTTCATCAAGAAGGGCGAGGCCGGCGAGCTGCGCGACTCGCTCGAGCGGCTCATGGGCCTCGAGCGAGGGTGAACCGAGGGTGAGCCGGGCGCGGGCGTCGCCTGCGCAGGCCGGCGGCGCCCCTCACTTGCCCTCGCGGTAGGCGCGGATCGCGTTCACGATGGCGTCCGCCATCTTCTGCCGGAAATCAGCGGTGGCGAGGCGGGCCTCGTCCTCGGGGTTCGAGATGAACGCCGTCTCGAACAGGGCGGCCGGCATGTCGGCGCCGGCGAGGACGAAGAAGCCCGCGCCCTTGACGCCCTGATCCTTCGTGTCGGGGTAGCGGGGCGCGAGCGAGGCGAGCGACGACCGCTGGAGCAGCTCGGCGAAGTGGCGCGACCGGGCCGCCATGTCGCCGACGTTGAGGTTCGACAGGATCGCCTCCACCTCGAGGCGGGCGTCGGCATCGCCTGGATCCACGCCCTGCCCTCCCCTGGCGGCGCGCGCGGCGTTCTCACGCGCCGCGAGCTGCGCCGACGTCGCCTCGGCGTCGTGGGAAGCGGCGAGCGAGAAGGTCTGGACGCCGCGGGCGCGGCCGTTGTCGCTCGCGTTGCAGTGGATCGAGACGAACAGGTCGGCGTGGAACGCGTTCGCGCGCGCGGTGCGGAGCTCCAGCGGGACGTAGACGTCGCTGTCGCGCGTGAGGAGCGTCTCGATCTTGAGCTCGCGCGCGAGCAGCGGCGCGACGCGGTGGGCGACGTCGAGCGTCACATCCTTCTCCCGGAGCCCGGTGGGGCCGACCGCGCCGGTGTCGTTGCCGCCGTGCCCCGGGTCGATCACGACGCGCCGGACCTCCCGGACACCGCCGGGCTTGCTCTTGTCGTCGCGCACCGGAGGGCGGGTGCTCACGTCGACGACGATCCGGAACGGCTCGGGCAGGTAGAAGACCCGGCGGTACAGGTTGGCCGCGAGATCGAGGACGACGCGCGTGCCCTTCGGCTGCACGCCGACGCGCACCCGCCGCAGGACGCCGCCGACCTCGATCTCCCGCGCGACGCCGCGCGACGTCGCGCCCGAGATGTCGACGAAGACGCGGGCGTCCTTGCCGGCGTTCTCGTCCGCGGGGAGCGTGCCGACGTCGAACGTCGTCGGCGCGGAGAGCTCGACCACGACGCGCGCCCCCTTGTCCGAGCCGTGCCGCTCGATCCCGGTGATCTTCACCGGTCCGGAGGGCACGACAGCCCGCGGGGCGACGACGAGGTCGCCGCCGGCGTCGGCGGTCGTCACCTGCACCGGCGCCTCGCTCGCGGCGCTCACGGGCGCGGCGGAGGAGGCGGGCGCGGGCCCCGGCGCGAGGGCGAGCGCGACGCCCTCGACGCGGTGTCCCTCCTGCTCCAGGGCGCGCAGCGCTTCCCCGCTGGGCCGGTACGCGGCCGCCTGCGCCAGCGCGACCGCGATCGCGCCGAGGCACGGCGAGCGAGACGGCGGCGCGCCGCCCGACGGCGCGGGCGGCGCGAGGGCCGCGTAGCGCCGCGAGACCAGGTAGAGCTCGCGGTACGCGGCGGCGGCGTCGTGGGCGAGCTCGCCGGCGAGCAGCGCGCGGCGGCGCTCGGCCTGGCACGCGCGCTCGACGTGCGCCGGCTCGGCCGTGGCGCGGAAGGCGGTCGCGGACGCGGCGTAGAGCTCCATCGCCTCGCGCGCGTCGGTGACCGCTCGATCGAGGCGGAAGAGCCGCACGCGCAGATCGCCGGCGAGCTCCGCGAGCGAGGCCGCCTGCGCCGGCACACCGGCCCGCGACGACGCGATGGCGACGGCATCGGCGAGGGCGACCGTCTCGGCGCGGGGCGGGAGCCGCGCGCCCGGATCGAGCAGCGCGGCAGCGCGCTGCTCGTCGGAGAGGGCGGCGGGCGCGGCCGGTGCCCCGCCCTCGGCGCTGCACCCGAGCGCGTGCGCTGCCACCGCAAAAAGCGTGATCGCCGCGAACGCCGGGGCGTTACGATGGAGCTGCGCTGGGCTTGTGTGCCGTCGCCTCGCCGGGTCGGCCCTGTAAGCCCTGCGCGACGAGAGAACGGCGATACGTCCCGGAGGTTTCACGTGCCCGACCTCACGCCCACTTCATCCACAACACCCCTGTACGCGGACCGTGCGTCGGGGGAGAGGTTTGCCGACGCGACGAGCATGGTCAACGCGTATCTCGCCCGGTACGCCGCGAGCTCTCGAGGCGGGGGCGGCTCGGCGGGCGGAGCGGGCACGAACACGCTCGATGAGACGGGGTACGCGCAGCTCCAGCACGGGAGCGCGACGATCGGCGTCAACGTGCTGGAAGCGCAAGGCGTCATGATGGTCTTCTCGCCCATCATGGCCGTCCCCCTGAGCGGGCGCGAGGCGTTCTACCGGCGGCTCCTGGAGCTCAGCTTCATCGCCACCTCCGACGCGGCCTTCGCGATCGACAGGTCCCGCAACGAGGTGGTGGTACGCTGCCTCCGGCGGCTCAGCGCGCTCGAGTACGAAGAGTTCGAGGATATCATCACGACGGTGAGCCAGGTCGCCGATACCTGGGACGATGCGTTGCTGCGGGAGGTCGGCGGCGGCTGAGCTGCTCGAGGCCACCTCGGAGCGCCCCGGGGCGCGCTCCCCGCCGTCGCGCGGCGCGCTCGTAGCGCGCGGATCGGTCGCGAGATTGCGGTGCGGTAGACGCGGGTGATAAGTTCCTCCCCGCGATGACTGCGGGGGAGCGACCAACGACCGCGGAACCTGAAGAGCGCTCCCTCTCTGCCGAGGAAGCGGACCGGATCGCGGCGTCGATCCGGCCATCCTGGGAGGGGTTCGACGAGCTGTCGAACCCCCGGGGTGAAGCGCGCGGCAGCGCCCCCGGACCGGAGACCGGCGCCCCTGCGGCGGAGCAGGCGAAGATCCAGGGGGTGCCCATCGTTGGCGTGTCCGACGCGAGGCGCGAGCCCGCGGTCGCCTCCTTCGCTGCTGCGCCGGCGGCGACCGGCGCAGCGCCGGGGGCGCCTGCTGCAGGCGTGCTCCAGGCGCCGCCGGCCGGTGCGTCCGGCGTATCGGACACCGTGATCGACGGTGTGCCGACGATTGCCGTCGGAGACGAGCCGAAGGGAGCTCCTGCTGCCGAGGCCGCGCCCCGCCACACGGGTGCAGCGGCCGGCGGTGAGCAGCCCAGCCAGGCGTCAGCTCTGCCGCCCACGGACACCCAGGCGGCCGGCGGGGCTGCCGGCGCGAGCGCGCCCGAGGGCGGCCCGGGGAAGAGGGGCGAGTATCCCGCGCCCGCCGGGAAAACGCGCGTGGGAATGGGTGACCTGGACGCCATGCCCAGCGCGCACGCGACCGAGCCGGACGCGCCGGCCAGCGCGCGCGCGGCCGAGCCCGACGCGCCGACCAGCGCGCGCGCGGCCGAGCCGCAGGCGCGACCGGCGCCTGCGGCCTCGCCGCTTGCCGACGATGAACCGCGATCGGCGCGCGCTGCGCGCACGCGCTCTCGCGCTGCGCACCCGGCGCCGGGGAAGGCCGACGCCGCGGCAGCGACCGCCGCGCGCACGGACGACCACGATCCGATCGAGATCCCCGTGTCCAGCCCGAACAAGACGGCGCTGCGGCTCGGCATCGCGATCGTGGGCGCGGCCTTCCTGTTCTTCGTCGGCCGCGCCTTGCTCGCCCCGGGCCGCGACGACGCCGGCCCCGAGCCCGCGCCCACGTCGGCCTCGCCAGCGGCAGAGGCGCCGCCCACCGTGCCCGCTGCGACCCCCGTCGCCACCTCGCCAGCGACCGCCAGCGCCTCGCCCGCCGCCTCGGTCACGGAAGGCGGCGCCACGACGGCGCCGCCGCCGAGCGCCTCCGCGCCAGCGAGCTCGTCAGCTCCCGCGGCGACGCCGCCTCCGGCCGCCGCGGCGTCCTCGCCCGCCAAGGCGACCCCCGCGGCGCCGCCGCCCGAGCCGAAGGCGGCGCCCTCCGCAAAGAAGCCTGCGCCTCCGGCGCCGACGCAGCCCGGAACAAGCTCGACCGGGGGCAACAAGGGCGGCGGCATCATCCGCGATGCGCCGTTCTGAAGCGGCCCGGTTTCCTGCCTCGGCAGCGAGGCCTGCTGCAGCCGTCACCTTCCGCGGACGCCGACGAGGCGAAGCCCGACCTGAGGAGCCATGAAAATACGCGCCTGCGCCCCCGTCCTCCTGCTCTCCCTCATCGCTCCTGCTGTGCTCACCGAGGCCGGGCTCACCTCGTTTCCTCTCGGCGAGCCGCTGAGCTTCGCGCAGGGGTCCGATCCCATCACCGAGGTCGCGCGGCAGCGTTACGAGGACGGCGTCAAGGCGTACGACGCCGGTCGTTTCGAGGACGCGCGGACCGCGTTCCTCCAGGTCTACACGCTCAAGCGACACCCGGCCGTGCTGCTCAACCTGGGACAGAGCGAGCTTCGCTCCAATCACCTGGAGGACGCCGGCAAGCACTTCCAGCAGTTCCTGCGCGAGCACACCAGCGCGACCCCGGAGCAGCGCGCCGCCGCGGAGAAGGCGATCGCCGACGTGAAGCGGAGGACGGGCTTCATCGCCGTCGTCGCCGACGCGAACGGCGCGGACATCAGCGTGGACGGCGTCCTCGTCGGCAAGGCGCCCCTGCCCGATCCGGTGTTCGTGACCCCGGGCAAGCACACCCTGTTCGCGACGTACCAGGACAGGTCGGCGACCACCCAGGTGGACGCGAAGATCGGCGTGGCCACGCCGGCGACGCTCACCCTGGGAACAACCGGGGCTCCCCCCACGCCGGTCGCCGGCGCGCCGACGCCCGGGCCGGCCACGCCGGCTGCGCCGACGTCGACCTCGCCCGCAGCGACGACGCCGTTGCCGGCGCAGCCCCCGGCGGGCACCACGCAACCGGCGCCCGGCACGACGGCGCCCGGTACGACGACACCCGGCGCGACGGCGCCCGGTACGACGACACCCGGCGCGACGGCGCCCGCGGCCCCGACGAGCTCCGGCGGATTCACCCTCTCGACGAGCAACACGATGGGCTCGATGAGCCCGGACCAGACCGCCAGCGGCCGTGAGCCGTTCTTCCACTGGTACGCGCGCAAGCCGCTCGCCTGGGTGGGGACCGGCGTCGCGGGGGTCGGCCTGGTCATGGGGATCGTCGGCACGGCCATCACCGCCAACGCCAGCGGCAACGCCGACGACATCGGGACCGAGATCAAGGCGTTCGTCGCGAAGAACGAGAGCACGATCCCCGCCAACCGCAGGGCTCAGCCCTGCGGCCGGCGCGAAGATCCCTCGGGAGACCTCCGCGGCTTCGAGAATGCGTGCGGGAGCCTCCGGGAGGAGCTCGACAGCTATGACGGCGCGCTCCCCTGGGCGATCACAGGCTGGGTCCTCCTCGGCGTCGGGGTCGTCGGCACGGCGACGTACGCCATGATCGATTGGTACCCCAACGAACGGCCCGCCGCCGCGGCGGGTCCGCGCGTCACCCGGATCGCGCCCCTCGTGGCGCCAGGCCAGGCGTCCCTCAGCGTCGCGGGCACCTTCTAGTCCCGCCCACCAGGCATACGGCGAGGGATCCGGACCACCTTCGCCTCGACAGGAGGCCGCGAGGCACAGATCGTCGCCGCTGCCCTCGCCAGCGCGGCGGCCTGCTACTTCGCCCAGAGCACCGAGGGGTCGAGCTCGATGGCATCGAAGGGCTCGACGCGGACGCGCGCGGCGTCGCGGTGGGTCGCGACCGGGGTCCAGGCGCGCCCGGACGCGAGCGAGAAGACCTCGAGCGTGCGCGCGATCGGGTCGACCAGCCACGCGCACCGCACGCCCTCGCGCGCATAGATCGGCATCTTCTCGTCGCGGTCGACGTCCTCCGTCGAAGGGCTCAGCACCTCGCAGATCCAGTCCGGGGCGAGCTCGAAGTAGGCCGTGTCGGGCAGCTCCGGCATGCGCTCGACGCGCCAGCCCGCGAGGTCGGGCACGAGCGCGTCGATCTCGCCGGGCGCGCTCGGATCGGGGAAGTGGAGCTCGGGCTCGTCCAGGATGTGCCAGCCACCGGGTCCGCCGTCGCCTAGGTCGAAGGGCCCGCCCAGCTTGACGCCTAGCCTGGACGACGCCCAAGCGTGCTTCGGTGCCGGCCGGGGGAACACGTGCAAAGTACCGCGGACGAGCTCCGCCACCTTGTTCGGCGGGACGGCTTCGAGGTCGGCGTACGTGGCGCGGCGCTGCTTCTCGGCGAGCTGGCCCATGTGCCAAGCCTGCCCGGGAAAGCGAGGCGAGACAAGGCGGTGAGGAGCAGGCCGGAGCGGCGCGCCGGGGCCAGGCCGCTCCTCGGCGCGTGACGACGCAGGCAACCTCTGCGCGCACCCGTTCAGCTGGTCCTGGACGCGGCAGAAGATGCACCGCTGGGTTGAGCGGCATACCGCGTGATGATGTCAAAAAAACAGTTCGAACAGTCCACCAGGGCGCGCCGCGGCCCGCGCAGTGGCGTGAAGGTGCCCGTGGTCGATCGCGGCATGGGGCCCCGCCGACCCCACGCCCACCCCCTCGGCGCGTGCTCCCAGGAAAGCGCCCCACCCCAGAGCGCCGCCCTCACCTCTCCTTCGCGGCGCGCAGCAGATCCCGCATCGTCGTGCGCGGGATATCCGCGAGCCGCGCCGCCGCGCTGACGTTGCCGCCCACCTCCTCGAACGCGCGCAGCGCCTCGGCAGGCGTGACCTTCCGGCGGGGCGGCGGCTCGCGATCGGCGAGGACGGCCGCGACGTGCTCCGGGAGCACACGGCCATTCGAGCGGAGCGCGGCCTGGATGAGCACATTCCGCAGCTCCCGCACGTTGCCCTGCCATCGGTGCGCCCTCAGCGCGACGAGCGCCCCGGGGGACAGCTGGCGCGGACCGAGCTCCGAGCTCGCCAGCAGGTGCTCGGCCAGGAGCGGGATGTCGTCGGGCCGATCGCGCAGCGCGGGCAGCTGGATGCGGCACACCGCGAGGCGCTCATAGAGATCCGCGCGGAAGCGGCGCTCGAGGACGAGGGTCTCCAGCGGCTCGCAGGTCGCGACGATGAGCCGCACGTTCACCGTGTTCGGCCCCTCCGACCCGAGCGGGCGCACCACCCCCTCCTCCACGACGCGCAGCAGCTTCGCCTGGACCTCCAGCGAGAGCGACGCGATCTCGTCGAGGAAGAGCGTGCCCTCGTGCGCCTCGACGAACGCGCCCCGCCGATCCCGGTGCGCGCCGGTGAACGCGCCCCGCCGGTGCCCGAACAGCTCGGACTCGGCGAGCTCGCGCAAGATCGTGGCGGCGTTCAGGACCACGAACGGCCGGCCGGCCCGGGTGCTCTCCGCGTGGATCGCCCGCGCGACCAGATCCTTGCCCGTGCCCGACTCGCCGCGCAGGAGCACGGGCAGCTGGAGCGGCGCCACCCGCCGCACCGCCGCGGCGAGCTGCCGCATCGGCGGCGAGCGGCCGATGAGCGACGGCAGCGGCGGCGCCTCCTCGATCGACGGCACCTTCCGCGCCGCCTCGACCCACAGCGCGGTGCGGCCGATCTCGAAGCAGCCGCCAGGGACGAGCCTCGCCTGCCGTACCCGCACGCCGCCGACGCGGACGCCGTTGCGCGAGTCGAGATCGGTCACCTCGATCGCGGTGCCGCGGTGCGCGACGCGGCAGTGGCGGGCGCTCACCGCGGTATCGTCGATCCTCACGCCCGCCGCCGGCCCGCTGCCCAGGGTGAGCTCGGCGCCCGGCGCGACGGCGATGTGCGCTGGAGCGCCGCCGCCGGTGCCCTCGCAGCGGAGCCACACCGTGGTGAGCTCTTCGCGATCGTCCGCCAGCTCGTGCGTGATGTCCCGGATCGGCAGGCCGCCGTGAGCAGCAGGGCCCGCCCGATCCATGCCCGCGCCGGCGAGCTCCCTCGGGGGTAGCGCGGATGCGCAGTGAGCAGACGTGGCCGGTCCCGGGGAGAGGTCCTCTTCGCAGTAGAACGGTGCGTTTTCCATATCCAGGATCTCTGTCGTCCCCACGCGGGGCGCAGTTGCGTCGCTCGCGCCGCCCGGCCGACACATTCCTGCCCCCTGAACCCGTCGCCCCCTTTGCGCTCGGGACCGCGCTGTTCTAGAGGCCGTCCGTGAGATCGCGCTCAACAAGGTGGACCGCGCCGGCGCTCGGCGTGGCGGCAGCAGGCTGGGTGCTCTCGGCCAGCCAGGCTCTGGCCCAGCCGGCAGGTCGAGACACGGCGACCGCTGCCGACGAAGAAGAAGAGGAGCTCGGGCCGGAAGCCGGCACCAAGCGCCCCGCCGCGCCCGACGAAAGGGCCGGGCACCTCCTGCTCCAGGCGCGGGCCGGCTACAGCCAGCCGTTCGGCAGCCTGGCCGTCGATCAACCGGTCAGCGACAGGGTGTCGGGCGGGCTCGCGTTCGGCGGCAACATCGGCGTCGGCCTGAGCCGCGTGACCGTCCTGGAAGCAAGCGGCTCCTACGCCCTGCTCTCCGCCGCGGGAGGCTGCAGGGGCTGCTCCGGCCAGAGCCTCGACCTGGGCCTCGGGTTCGTCTACCACCTCGCCCAGGGCCTCGCTGTCGATCCCTGGATCAGCTACGGCGTGGGATACCGGAGGGCCGTCCTCACGTGGTCGGAGGACTCGGCAACTGGCCAGACAGCCCCCGACGATGTGTTCCACGGGCTCGATGTCGCCCGCATCGCCCTGGGTGCCGATTTCTACCCGGTATCGACCTTTGGCCTCGGGGTGTTCGCCGAGCTCGACGCCGGCACCTACCTCTCGCGCCCGGGCGAGGGCTCCAGGGCCGCGGCCTACGGATTCTTCCAGTTCGGCCTGCGTCTCGCGCTCGATCCGATGCCCCGGGGGACACGTACGCCGTCCGCCTCGGCCGGTACGTCTCGGAGGATCGCCCTCCAGGCCGAGGGCCCCCGGGAAAAACCCCGCCGGTAAAGCAGCCGGAATCTGGGCGGTCCGGAGGGCTGGGCAGGTATAATCAGCCGCGAATGGGCGAGTTCAGGACGAGCAGCCGCACCCGACCCGTCGCGGCTGCCGTGACCGACGTTGGACGCCAGCGAAAGCACAACGAGGACAACGTCCTCGTGAAGTCCGAGCTCGGCCTGTTCGTCGTGGCCGACGGCATGGGCGGGCACAACGCGGGCAACGTCGCCAGCGCGCTCGCGACCCGGTCGCTCGACAACTTCTTCGAGGCGACCCGGGCCGGCATCCTGCCCGGCCCCGTCCCGGCCGACGAACAGGAGCTCGACCCGGGAGCACGACGCATCGTCGCCGCCATCCGCAAGGCGAACCACGATGTGTTCGTCATCTCGAACACTTATACCCAGCACCAGGGCATGGGCTCGACGGTGGTCGCCGCCTACGTCTGCTCCGAAACGGAGCAGATCCACGTCGGGCACGTCGGCGATAGCCGCTGCTACCGGATCCGGCAGGGCGAGATCGAGCAGCTCACCAAGGATCACTCGCTCATCAACGACGCGCTCGCCCTCAAGCCCGACCTGAGCCAGGACGAGATCGCGAGGCTCCCGAAGAACATCATCACGCGCGCGCTCGGCATGAAGGACGCGGTGAAGGTCGACATCCGCTCGGAGCGCATCCTGCCCGGCGACGTTTTCCTGCTCTGCTCCGATGGGCTCAGCGGGATGGTGTCGGAGCAGCAGATCCTCGATGTGTTCGAGATCACCCAGGAGCCGCACGAGGCCTGCGAGCTCCTCATCGCGATGGCGAACGAGGCAGGCGGGACCGACAACATCTCGGCGCTGATCGTCGGCATCCAGCCCGAAGCGCTCGACGAGCGGCAGCCCGACAGCGCGGAGCTCGAGGACACCCGGCCCCATCGCATCGACGAGTTCGGCGCGACGATGCCGCCGGCGGCGGCGGTCGAGGAGACGCAGTCGCTCGTCGAGGAGGTCGATCTCGAGGCGGCCGTGTCGTCGGACGATGAGCGCATCGCGGCGCAGCAGGTCCACTCCATCGCGGACAGCGGCCTGCGCAGCCAGGCCCAGGGCGCCTCCGGCAGGGCGGCGCGCATGGCCGCCGTGCCGGTCTCGGACCGGCGCTCTCGCGCAGCCACCGGCTCGGGCCGCTACGTCGCTGTCGCGGCCGCACCGAGGGCCCCGGTGAAGGAGGCTCCGCCGGCGAAGCCCGCGAAGCGCCCGACCGAGGTGCGGGTCGCGCGGTGCGCGCACTGCAAGCACGAGCTGTTCATCGGCAACCGCTTCTGCGTGGAGTGTGGCGCCCCCATCAAGCCGTGAGCCGCGGCGCGGGCGCGCGTGACGACGCGAGCGCCGCCCCCGCCGGCAGCGCCCGCGCCGTCACGCGCGGCGAGCGGGCGCCTTCGGCGCGGGGGCGACGCAGCGCATCACTTGACCGAGAGCAGCTCGACCTCGAAGAGGAGGGTCGAGTTCGGCGGGATCACGGGCGGGAACCCGCGCGCGCCGTAGCCGAGCTCCGGCGGGATGGTCAGCTTGCGGACGCCGCCGATCTTCATGCCGGCGACCCCCTGATCCCACCCCTTGATCACCTGCCCCGCGCCCAGCTGGAACGAGAAGCCCTGGTTGCGGTCGCGCGAGCTGTCGAACTTGTTGCCGTTGGTCAACGTGCCGACGTAGTGCACGGTCACTGTGTGGCCAGGCTTCGCCTCGGCGCCCGTGCCTTCCTTGACGTCCTCGATCCCGAGCTGTGCTGTCATGGTGGATTCCTTTCGGCGCGATGGGAGGAGCGCTGCGCGGTCGCGTCAAGCCGAAGCAGCGCGCGGGCCCTCCGGCCGGGCGCTCGCGAAGGCGCGTCGGCGCAAAAACCCGCGGTTCAGCCGCCGAAGCCAGGGAACGGAAACGCTGTCGCGCCCCCGGTCAGCCGCCATGTGTTCGCGGTCTGCTGAACGACGGGCTGGCGCAGCAGCGGGTGCGGGTGCGTCTGCTCGAAGGCGAACAGGATCGCGGCGGGCGTGAGCTGATCGAGCGACGCGAAGAAGCCGAGCGTGAGCATCGCGCCCCCCTCGGTCCACCGGTAGCCCTGCTGCCGCGCGCCGGCGCTGAGCAGGTTGTTCACGCCGGCCACGTCCGCCGCGATCTCGTTCGGCTGGTTGAAGACGGGGAGCGCGCGCGACAGCATCCGCCCGAGGTCGGCGGGCGTGACGCCGCGGCTCCCGCCCTGCCCGTTCGCGCAGCCTGTGTGCCCGAGGTGATGGTGGCCGAGCTCGTGGCCGAGCACGAACGCGAGCTGCTCGTCGTAGAGCTGGCGCTGCCGCGCGACCTTGCGCGCGTCCGTGTGCTGCACCGGATCGATGAAGCCCGCCGGCGGGCGGAGGATCGGCTGCCCGGGCCGCTGCCTCTGCGCGAGCATCCGCAGGAACTCGTCGAGCTTCTTCGTCCCGAAGATCTCGTCGGTCGCCTTGAACTGCGCGATCTGCGCCTGGATCTCGAGCAGCCCGTCCGTGATCGCCATGAACGGCATCCGCTGATCGTCGCAGCCGGCGAACGCGTTCACCTCGCCCACCGTCGGATCGGCGATGAACGGGATGCCCCTCACCTTCTGCTGCGCGGACGACGCCAGCGCGCCGATCAGCGCGCCCATCACGACGCCGGCCTCGGACTGGAGCCAGCCGATGTTGATGTCGTTGATGGGATCGCCCAGCACCGGCAGCCCAGGCACCGTCGGCACGGAGAAGGTGGGCGCCGGCGCGGGCCCTGGCTGCTGCGGGTAGCCGGGCTGCTGCGGGTAACCGGGCTGCTGCGGGTAGCCGGGCTGCTGCTGCGGGTAGCCGGGCTGCTGCTGCGGGTAGCCCTGCGGAGGCGCGCCGTACGGCGGGTAGCCCTGGCCGTACGACGGCTGTGACGGAGGCCGGCGCGAGCTGCTCCGCTGACAGCCTGCGATCAGTCCGAGAGCCAGAACGAGTGCGCCGATCGGTCGAAGCAGATTCATCGCCGCGGAGCATAGCGCACGGAGCGGGAGTCAACCTGCGCCCCGCCACGAGCAGGCCCTCAGCGCGCGGCGCGCGGCGCGACGCGGCGATGAGCCGAAAGCCGGGCGCCGGGCGTCAGGCGCAGGAGGACCGATGAACCGACACCGAGCTTGGTCTGCCGCAGCCGCCCCCCTGTGGATCGCCGCCGTCGCGCTCTCGGGCTGCGGCGGCGCCGCGGTCGCGCACGCGCCCGCGGCGCCGGAGCCCGCCGGTGCGACCGTCATGTCGGCCCCGGAGGAGGGCTCCCCCCGGACGGCAGAGGACGCGCTCGCGGAGCTGGAACGCGCGGAAGGCGAGCTCGACCGGGTCCTCGGCGCGCCAGCGGGTGGAAGCGAGGACCGAAGCGTGGCGCAGTCGGCGCAGCCCGGGGACAGGTCGCCGGCGGCGCCATCGCCGGTCGCGCCACCCCCGGCGCCGGCACCTCCGGCGGCAGCGGATAGCGCGCCGCGAGCCACGACGGCCGGCGGCGAGCGCCCGAGTAAGAAGGCCGAGGCCGAGCAGGTGTCCGCGGCGCCGTGCGAGACCGCGTGCCGCGCGCTCGCCTCGATGAGCCGCGCGACGCAGCACCTCTGCGGGCTCGCCGGCGACGCGGACCAGCGGTGCGACGCGGCGCGCACCCGGGTGAAGAGCGCGACCGACAGGGTCGAGGCGCAGTGCCCGCGCTGCGCGGCGCCTTAGTTCTCTCGGGCTCCGCCCCGGACCCCGGCGTCCGCTTCGCGGCCGCCCTGGTTTCGCGCTTCAGGAAACCCTGACGGGATTTCTGGAGCGCGAAGCTAGCCAGGCGCGCCGCGCGCGGAGACGACGACGTCAGGGGCCCGGCGTGAGGAGCTGGAGCAGCCGCACGTTCTTGTACACATCCCCGAGCGAGCCGGCCGCCTTCGCGCCGGCCTTCGCCAGCACGTCGAGCTCTTCCGGGCGCACGTCCACCTGCACCATGAGCCGGCCCGCCCCCGCGTCGACGGTGAGCGCCGCGCGCTTCGCGATCTCGGCGAGCCCTGCGCCGGCCTCCGGACCGGCGAGCGACTTGAGCGCATCGAGGTTCGCGCGCTTCTCCTCGAGCAGCTTCCGGATCTCCTCCGCCGCGTCGGCCGACGCGGCGTCGATCGCGACGGTCGCCGAGAGCCCGCCCTTCGTCGAGATGCCGACGGTGACCGCGCGCGGGCCGGTGGAGCCGGTGAGGATCGCGCGGAGGCTCGGCTTGCTCTCGGAGAGCAGGACGACGCCGAGGACGGGGCGATCCCAGCCGATGTGCGCGAGGCGCGACGTGGCCTCCTCCCGGCTCGCCAGCGACGTCCCGGCCTCCTCGGCGTCGATGCTCGCCCGGAGCTCGGGCTCGGCGCCGTACAGGAGGATCGACCCGCCGCGCACGGCGATCGCATCCTCGCCGGCGCGGACCAGGTACTTCACGCCCTTGTGCTCCGCCTGGACGTAGCTGTGCTCCGCGAGCCGCTCGGCGAGCTTCTGCTCGTCGAAGCGCCCGCGCGCGACGACGATCGACGGGGAGAGGATCAGCTTGTCGACGTCGAAGCCGAGGTCGATGCCCGTCGCCTTCTTGATGTCGTCGCGGGTGCGCTCGATGTGCTGCCGCACCGAGCTGCCCTCCGGGCCGAGCGCCTTCAGGTCGAGCTGGTGGGGGTCGATGATCACGACGCCGGGCGCGCTGCCGTGGACATACTCGAGCAGCGACTCGTCTTTCGGGAACGTGGCGGCGCGGAGGTGCGCCAGGCCAAAGCCGAGGAGCCCCGTCTGCTGGGCGAGAACGATGGAGACCACGAGGCCGAGGAGGACGATGTACTTGGCCTTGCCTCGCTTCCTGGTAGGTCCGGCGACCTGGGCCGGCTTTGACGCGCTCTCGGTGCTCATCTGTGCTCGCTGCGACCTCTCTGGATTCGCGCGCCGCCCGGGTCGCGGACCCGGCCTCCGCAGAGCCCGGGTGCCGCGCATCAACCCGGAGCGCGCTGCGGCAGAGAATAACCGGAAGCCGGACGCCGGCCAGGCCTTCCGCCGGGGCCGCCGGACGGATAGAAACGACGCGACGTGCCTGGATCCTCGTCCCCCGATGGCGGCCGCGGCGCGCTCGCACAGCCGAGCGACTGCGCCGTGCTGCCCGCCGCCCTCGGCCGCTACCACGTGCAGCGCCTGCTCGGCGAGGGGGCGATGGGGCGCGTGCTGCTCGCGCACGATCCGGTCCTCGATCGCGACGTCGCGCTGAAGCACCTGCGCGACGACCTCCGCATCCCGCGCGACGTCCGCGAGCAGCTCATCGTGAGGATGCGCCACGAGGCGCGCGCCGCCGCCCGCGTGACGCACCCGAACCTCGTCACGCTCCACGACGTCGGCGAGGACCCGGACTTCGGGCTCTACCTCGTCTTCGAGTACGTCGAGGGGCCGACGCTGAAGCAACACCTCCTCGAGCGCCCGCTCTCGGCCGCGCAGGCGGCGCGCCTCGCGCGCGAGCTCGGCGAGGCGCTCACGATCGCGCACCGGGCAGGCATCGTCCACCGCGACATCAAGCCGGAGAACATCATCCTGTCCGCGAAGGGCGGCAAGATCGCCGACTTCGGCATCGCCCGCATCCCGGACTCGACGCTGACGCACCAGGGAGGGCTCATGGGGACGCCCGCGTACAGCGCGCCGGAGACGTTCCGCGCGGGGAAGTTCTCGCCCGAGAGCGATCAGTTCTCGCTCGCCGCCGTCATGTACGAGGCGATCTCCGGCCAGCGCGCGTTCCCGGGCGACGACGCGGTCTCCGTCGCGTCGAAGATCGCGAGCGACGTGCCGCCGCCGGTCGCGCGCGAGCTCGGCGTGCCGCCGTCGCTCGACCAGGTGCTCGCGCGCGGCCTGTCGAAGCGGCCCGAGGAGAGGTTCCCGAGCTGCGAGGCGTTCGGCGCCGCGTTCGCCGACAGCCTCGAGTGGGCCGCCTCCAGCCAGATGCCGAGGCGCGTGCTCGAGTCCTCCGCCGCCGCGACCGCGGCGCTGGCCACGGAGCCGGGCGCGCTGCGCCCCGATCCGCTCGACGACGACTTCCCTCCCCGCGAGCGCAAGACGGGGCAGATCGTGCTCGGCGCGGCCGTGGTCGTGGCGACGGCGATGCTGCTCGTCCGTACGGCGATGCGCTCGACGGACGCGCCGGTCGAGGCGCCCCCCGCGGAGACGGCGCCGGCCGCGTCGTCCTCGGCCGCTGCCGCGGCCGAGGCCGAGCCGCCGCGGCCGCGCGTCGCCCCGTCGGCGCGGCCTGCGCGGCCGAAGCACGAGCCGGGGGACACCGCCGCGCCCGCGCCGCGCGCGACGGGCAGCGCGGAGCCGAGCGCGAGCCCGACGGGCAGCGCCCCGAGCCGGCCCGCGTCGGTCGGCATCCCCGAGGACGACGAGCACGAGGAGGACGCGGGGGCGCCGGAGGCCACCGACATCGGCGCGCCGGAGACCAACGAGCCGGGCGCACCGGACGCCGGCGCGGCCGATGCTGCCGCGCGTTGAACGGCAGAGAGCGCAGATGCGTTGTCACGGCGGAAAAACTCCCCTAAAGGACCCCGGGTAAGCGGCGTCGCTGTCCGGAACGGCCGATGTCAATCGCCTCGCCGGGACCCTCGCGGGCCCGGCGGCGCACACCCATCACGCCGATCGCCGCGCTGGCGACTGTCTGAATTGCTGTCTTGCCCCCTGAGATCTCCGCGATGACTACCCAGACCAACGGCGACGATCTCCATCTGTCGCTCTACCGAAAGATGTTCCAGATACGCCGCTTCGAGGAAGAAGCGGCCCGCGCTTACGCGCAGAGCAAGATCGGTGGGTTCCTTCATCTCTACATCGGTCAGGAGCCCATCGCCGTCGGCGCGTCCGCGGCGCTCCGCCCCGACGACTACGTGATGACGACCTACCGCGATCACGGCCTCGCGCTCGCTCGCGGCATGAGCTCGCGCGCCGCGATGGCAGAGCTCTACGGCAAGGTCACCGGGTGCTCGAAGGGGCTCGGCGGCTCGATGCACTTCTTCGACAAAGAGCACAACATGCTCGGCGGCTACGGCATCGTCGGCGGCCACATCCCGATCGCCGTCGGGACCGCGTTCGCGTCGAAGTACCGCGGCGAGGACCGCGTCTCGATGGTGTTCTTCGGCGAGGGCGCGGTGAGCATCGGCGACTTCCACGAAGGGATGTCGCTCGCGGCGCTCTGGAAGCTGCCGATCGTGTTCGTCTGCGAGAACAACGAGTACGCGATGGGGACGCCGCTCTCCCGGACGCTCTCGGTCGAGGACGTCTCGCTGAAGGCGCTCGCCTACGGGATGGAGCGCGACCGCTTCAACTCCGAGCACGTCCTCCAGGTGCGCGATCGCCTCGGCGAGGCCATCGCGCGGGCGCGCACGCACTCGGAGCCGACGCTGGTCGAGATCAGGACGTACCGCTTCCGCGGCCACTCCATGAGCGATCCCGGCAAGTACCGGACGAAGGAGGAGCTCGAGGAGCGGAAGAAGAAAGACGTGCTCCTGCGCTCGCGCATCGAGCTCGAGGAGAAGGGGCACAAGGCGGCCCTCGAGACGATCGAGAAAGAGGTGGAAGAGGAGATCGCCGACGCGGTCCGCTTCGCCGAGGAGAGCCCCGAACCCGGGCCCGAGGTGCTCGAGCCCACAACCTATGCAGGACCTTTTGCGCGATGACCGTCCTTAGATACCGAGAGGCGGTTCGCGCCGCCATGATCGAGGAGATGCAGCGCGACGAGAGCGTGTATCTCGTCGGCGAGGAGGTCGGGCACTACCAGGGCGCCTACAAGGTGACCGAGGGCATGCTCGACAAGTTCGGACCGAAGCGCGTGATCGACGCGCCGATCACCGAGAGCGGGTTCACCGGCATCTCGATCGGCGCCGCGATGGTCGGGCTCCGGCCGATCGTCGAGTACATGACGTGGAACTTCTCCGCCGTCGCGTTCGACCAGATCCTCAACAACGCGGCGAAGCTCCGGCAGATGTCGGGCGGGCAGCTCACCATCCCGCTCGTGCTGCGGGCGCCCAACGGCTCGGCGCGGCAGGTCGGCTCGCAGCACTCGCACTCGATGGAGCACTTCTACGCGCACGTCCCTGGCCTCAAGGTGCTCGCGCCCGCGATGCCGGCGGACGCGAAGGGGCTCCTGAAGTCGGCGATCCGGGACGACAACCCGGTGCTCTTCATGGAGAGCGAGACGCTCTACGGCGTGAAGGGCGAGGTGCCCGACGACCCCGACTTCCTCGTGCCGCTCGGGGTCGCCTCCGTCGTGCGCGAGGGGACGGACGTCTCGATCATCGCGTGGAGCCGGATGGTGCACGTGGCGCTCGAGGCGGCCACCGAGCTCGAGAAGGAGGGGATCAGCGCGGAGGTCGTGGATCTGCGATCGCTGCGCCCGCTCGACGAGGAGACGATCGTGCGGAGCGTGACGAAGACCCACCGCGCGGTCGTGGCGCACGAAGGCTGGCCGTACGGCGGCGTCGGCGCGGAGATCGCCGATCGCATCCAGCGGCTCGCGTTCGACGACCTGGACGCGCCCGTGCTACGCGCGACGACGCTCGACGTTCCGATGCCTTACAACGCTCGGCTGGAGCAGTACGTGATCCCGCAGGCCGCGCGGATCATCGAAAACGTTCACCGCGTTCTCTACAAAAGCTGACTGAGCGGACGCACATCCCCGATCAAGGTTGATAGACCCATGGCGAAGGTTCTGGAACTGCCGAAGCTGTCCCCAACCATGGAGGAGGGGCAGATCAGTGCCTGGCACAAGAAGGAAGGCGACGCGATCGACATCGACGATCTGCTCGCAGAGGTCGAGACCGACAAGGCGACCATGGAGTACAAGTCCTTCGATCGAGGGACATTGCTCAAGATCCTCGTGCCTGCGGGCAGCGTGGTTCAGCTCGGCCAGCCTGTCGCGATCATCGGCGCCCCGGGCGAGGACATAAGCGCCCTCGCCGGGGGGAGCGGCGGCGCTGCGGCGCAGAAGCAGAGCGCAGCGGAGCCTCAGCCCAAGGGGGATCGCCCGGCGCAGCCTGCAGGCGGCGCCGCGCCGAGCGGCGACGTCCCCGCGACGACCGCGCCGCCCGCGGCGCGCGGCGACGCTGTCTCGCCGCCCACGCAGCCGGCTGCGCCGCAGCCGTCCTCCGGGGGCCGCGTGAAGGCGTCGCCCTACGTGCGCAAGCTCGGCCGCGAGCGCGGGCTCGACCTCAGCGGCGTCGCTGGCACGGGGCCCGGCGGGCGCATCGTCGCGCGCGACCTCGATGGGCTGCAGCCGGCGCCGGCCGCGGCGGCCGCGCCCGCGGCGACCGCGCCGGGCGAGCTCGCCGCGCCGGAGGTGCGACCGCTCAGCATGATGCGCAAGGCGATCGCGCGGCGCCTCACCGAGTCCAAGCAGACGGTCCCGCACTTCTATCTCTCGATCGACGTCGACGCCGATCCGCTGAACGCGCTGCGCGAGCAGATCAACGCGGATCTCGCGGCGACCGCCGGCGAGGGCGAGAAGGCGGCCAAGGTCAGCTTCAACGACCTCCTGGTCAAGGCGTGCGCCATCGCGCTCGTGCGCGTGCCTGAATGCAACGCGCAGTTCACCGCGGACGCGATCCTCGTTCACCGGCGCGTCGACATCTCGGTGGCGGTCGCCGTCCCCGAGGGCCTCGTCACGCCGGTCGTGCGCAACGTCGATCGCAAGCAGGTGCTCGACATCGCCGCCGAGGTGCGCGAGCTCGCGGGGCGCGCCAAGGCGAAGAAGCTGCGGCCCGAGGAGATGGCGAACGGGACGTTCTCGATCTCGAACCTCGGCATGTACGGCATCGACAACTTCGGCGCCGTCATCAACCCCCCCGAGGGCGCGATCCTCGCCGTGGGCCAGGTCCGCCGGGAGCCCGTCGTGCGCGGCGAGCAGATCGTGCCGGGCCGGCGCCTGAGCATGACGCTCTCCTGCGACCACCGCGTCGTCGACGGCGCGGTCGGCGCGACCTTCCTCAAGGTGCTGCGCCAGCTCCTCGAGCACCCGACGCAGATCCTGATCGGCTAGCGCTCCGCCCCACGCCAGGACATCCGAGACGCAGAGGACGCCGGGGCCCCTCCCCTGGCGCCCTCTGCTTCGCGCGACGGCCCGCCGCTGCGCCGCCGACGATGCGCGCCGCTGCGCCGTCAGCCATGCGCGTCGCGGCGCCGCCGGCGATGCGCGTCGCGACGCCGTCAGCGGCGTGCGCTCGCCCCGCGGGGGCTCACGTCGCTTCGGCGCTGCTCCCGAGCGCGTCTCCGAGGCGCGCCAGGTTCCGCGAGAAGATCTGCACGGACGGGTGCGTCGGCCCGAGCGCCTTCGTGGCGATGGCGACGGCGCGCTCGATCTGCTGCCAGGCGCCCGATAAATCGCCCAGCGCCTGCAGCACGCGGCCGAGGTTGTTCACGATGCTCGCCACGACCGGGTGATCCGGCCCGTAGGTCGCCTGCGCGATGCCGAGCGCCCGCTCCAGCTGCTCGCGCGCCCCGGGCAGCTCCCCGAGCGCCTGAAGCACGCTGCCGAGGTTGTTGCAGCCGATCGCCACCGCCGGGTGATCCGGGCCGTAGGTCGCCTCGGCGATCTTCAGCACGCGCGCGAAGTTCGCCCGCGCCCCCTCGAGGTCGCCGAGATCGCGCAGCACGCTGCCGAGGTTGTTGATGTCCCGCGCGACGTCCGGGTGATCCGGGCCGTAGGTGTCCTCGACGATCGCGAGCGCGCGCTCGAAGTCGGCGCGCGCCCCGGCGAGGTCGCCGAGATCGCGCAGCACGCGCCCGCGGTTGTTCAACGCCTGCGCGAAGCGCGGATGGTAGAGGCCGTAGCTGTGCTCATCGATCTTGAGCGCCTCCTCGAACTGCTCGCGCGCGCCCTTCAGATCGCCGAGGTCGTGGAGCAGCCGGCCGAGGTTCGTGCGCCCGATCGCGACCGTCGGGTGCTCCGGCCCGTAAGCGCGGATGTCGATCGCGAGCGCGCGCTCCAGATGCACGCGCGCGCCCGCAAAGTCGCCAAGATCGCGGAAGAGCACGCCCAGGTTGTTGAGCCGTATCGCGACGCTCGGGTCGTCGGGGCCGTACGTCGCCTCGTCGATCGCGAGCGCGCGCTCCAGGTGCTTGCGCGCGCCCGGCAGGTCGCCCTGATCCATGAGGACGCTGCCGAGGTCGTTCACGTCGCGGGCCACTTCCGGGTGGTCGGGGCCGAAGCTCGCGATGTCGATCGCGAGCGCGCGCTCCAGGTGCGCCCGCGCGCCGCCGAGATCGCCGAGGTCGTGCAGGACGCTGCCCACGCTGCGCAGCACGGCCGCGACCTTCGGGTCGTCGGGGCCGAACACCGCCTCGTGCAGCGCGAGGGCCCGCTCCAGGTACCCTTTCGCCTCCGCGAACGCGGCCCGTCCCTGCAGGTAGACCGCGAACCGGGCGAGGAGCCGCCCGCGCACCTCCTTCGCGACGTCGTGGGCCTCGGCCTGGCTCGCCGCGGCGAGCGCGTGCGGCAGCCAGCGGGCGCAGAAGGGCCACGTCTCCACGTCCTCGCTGCTCTCCGGGAACGCGTGGTCGACGAGGCGAACCGCGGCCTCGGCCCACATCCGCCGGTCCTCGGGCGGGAGGCGATCGCGGACGACCGCCTGGACGAGCCGGTGCACCGAGAGCGCGCCCTCGTGCACGTCGATGAACGAGTAGCGGCGCAGCGCGGCGACCGCCTCGTCGAACATCAGCGGATCGCTCAGCGCCTCCGCGAGCGCCGGCGGCAGGTGCGGCGCGGCGTCGGCGAGGCCCTCGCGCGGGATGTCGTCGGGCGCGAGGAACGCGCACAGGCTCAGGAGATCGACGGCGACGGGCGAGAAGCGCTGCGCCTCCTGGAACGCGAGGCCCCACGTCGTGGCGACAGGCGTCGGGTAATCCATCGGGACGCCGCGGAGCAGCAGCTCGCGCTGATGGTCGCCGAAGACAGCGTGGTAGGTCGCGATCGACGACCTCGTCTCCTTGATGGTCGCCGCCGCCTGCACCAGCGCGAGCGGCAGGTCGCCGAGCGTCTCGGCGAGCTTCTCCGCGGCCCGCTCGTCGCTCTGCCCGGTCCGGCCGAGCAGGAACTTCACCGAGTCGGCGCGATCCAGCGCCGGCACGGTGAGCGGCGTGGCGATGCCGCGGAAGCTCGGGTTGCGCGACGTGATCAGGATGTGCCCGGTGCGCGGGTGCGGGAGGTACGAGGCGACGTCCCTCGGGTCGTTGACGTTGTCGAAGATGAGGAGCCACCTGTCGTTGCGGCTCAGCCACGAGCGGACCGCCTCGATCGCGATCCGCTGGTCGGCCTCGTTCTGCTCAGGCAGGTCGAGCGCCGCGGCGAGGCGGGCGAAGTCCTCGGCCGTCGTCGCCGGCTCCTCGGCGCGGACCCACCAGACGACGTTGTACTGGTTCGCGTACCGGTGCGCGTACTCCGCGGCGACCTGCGTCTTGCCGATCCCGCCGAGGCCGCTGATCGCCTGCGTGAGCGCCGCGGGCCCCCCGGTGGTGAGCGCGCTCCGCAGCTCGTTCAGCAGCTGGTCGCGCCCGGTGAAGCTCGGGTTGCGCGGCGGCAGCTTCTTGATGTGCGGCTCCGCGTCGGGCGAGCTCGACGGCCGCCGGACGACCGGCCTCTGCGTGGGCGGCTCCGTCTCGCGGACGGCGCTCCGGATCCCCTTCGCGATCTCGGTGAACGCCTCGCTCTGGTTGGGGTAGCTCGTCACGGGCCGCGCGCGGTTCGGCAGCGGCTCCAGCTTGCCGAGCGGCGTCTTCTCCCAGGCGCAGGGGCGCAGGATGACGGGGATGACCCGGCACTCGCCCGCGTCGTGCCGGGCGATCGCCTCGCGGATCTCGGGAGAGAGCCACGCCTCGGTGTTGAGGAAATCCGCGCTCACGAGCAGCAGCACGACGCGGGCTTCGCGCAGCCTCGCCGCGATCACCTCCCGCCGCTCCTTCGCTCCGCCGAGCGCGAAGCTCTGGTACGTCCGGATGACCCCTTGCCGCTTGAGCGCGTCGAGGTGCGTCTCGAGCTTGGGCCGCAGGTCCTCGTCCCTGGGGGAGTAGGAGAAGAACACGTCGGCGGGGCTCGTCGCCAAGGCAACCATAGTTCCTCTCGCGGGCCTTAAGGTCTCACGACGGACCTGAAGCGCAACGAGAATACGCGGTCGGGAAAGACCCAGGAAGAGACGGTATGTGACGCTCTCGGCGGATACATGTGGGTCGGACCTCCATCTTCTTCAGGGGGTGTGCCTTACGGCGAATCCGGCTCCGTCCTACCTTCGCGTTCCTCTTCCGTGCCGGGGAAGAACCTGCCGGAAGCCTGGACGATGCGGCGCGCCGCTTCCATCCACTGACGCCGGTCGTCCCGCCGCAGCTGGTTGCGGACGACGATCTTCACGAGGCGGTGGACGCTGAGCGCGTGCGGTCGCACCTCGATCAGCGAGTGCAGCCGCAGCATCGCGATCGCGTCGTCGAGCGCGAGCGGATCGTACTCGCTGAGCGCCCGCCGCGGGATCGCGTCCATCGGCAGGAACGAGCACAGGCTGAGGAGCTCCGCGGCAGCCTGGTGGCTGAACACCGCGGCGAGCGCGCTCTCCCACGCTGTCGCGACGGTGACCGGGAAGCTGACCGGACGCTCCAGCAGCGCGGCCGGCCGCTGGCGGAACAGCGCGAGGTACTCCGCGAGCGGGCGCCCCGTCTCCTCGATGTACGCGCCGGCCTGCGCCAGGGCGAGCGGCAGATCGCCGAGCTCTTCCGCGAGCGCGTCGGCCGCCTCCGCGTCGGTCTCCCCCGTGCGCCGGAGCAGGAAGTTCACCGACTCGGCACGCTCGATGCCTCGCACGTTCACCGTGGTGAGCCCGCGCCAGATGGGGTTCTGTGACGTCGCGAGGATGTGACCGCCGTGCGAGACGCTCGGGACGTATGGCTCGACCTCGACGGGATCGCGCACCCCGTCGAAGAGGAGGAGCCAGCGCCCGCGGCGCCCGAGCCTGTTGCGCACCGCCGCGACAGCGCGCGACGCGTCGAGCTGCTCGTGGTCGGGCAGCCGCATCTCGGCGGCGAGCGCGACGAAGGCGGCGTCCATCGTCGCGGGGCTCTGGCCGTCGATCATGAAGACGATGTCGTAGGCGCTGGCGTTGCGGTACGCGTACTCGATCGCCAGCTTGGTCTTGCCGGTGCCGCCGAGCCCGCAGAGCGGCGCCATCCCGCGCTTCGCGAGCGTGGCGCCGCTCTCGGCGAGCAGCGCGTCGCGCGCGGCCAGATTCCGGCCCGTCCACGCCGGGACGCTCCAGATCCCGGGGGGCGGCGGCACCTCTGAGTGGCTCACCGGCTGGGCGCCGGCGGTCGGTGAGCCTAGGAGGGGTTTTGGCTGAGCTGCTCGACCTGCTCTCGGATGCCCTTGGCGATGTCGGTGAAGGCCTCGCTCTGGTTGACCCAGCTCGTCACGGGTCGACCGCCCTTCGGCAGGCTCGTCAGCCTGCCGAAGGGCGCGCCCTCCCAGTCGCAGGCGTCGAGGATGACCGGGATGACGCGCGCCTCCCGCCGCTCGTGGCGCTCGATCGCCTTCCGCACCTCGACGTCGTAACAGAAGTCCGACGCCAGGAAGTCCGCGCTGATGAGCAGGAGGATGATCTTCGCCGCCTCGAGGTGCTCGGCGATCGCCCTGTCGCGCTCCTCGCCCGCGCCGATCTCGCCGTCGTGCCAGCCGCGGATCACGCCCTTGTGCTTGAGGATGGCGAGGTGCGTCTCGAGCTTGTCGCGCAGCTCGCGGTTGCTCTCGGAGTACGAGAAGAACACCTCGATCGGGCTCGCCGGCGGCTCGGAGGCCCGCTCGCGCCGCGGCGCCTCGATCGCCCCGGGCATCGTGACCGTGTCGTCGTAGGCGGCCAGGTCGGACGGGAGATCGTACGACGGGAAGCCGAGCGGCGACGACGAGGGCGGGAGCTCCAGGTCGGGGATCGGGGGCGGCACGATCGAGCGCGACGCGCGCGACGCCGTCGCGCGCGTGCGGGGCGCGCTCATGCGCTCGAGGATCGCGAGCGCCCTGTCGTGGCTGCCGTCGGGCGTGTCGTAGGGGATGAGGCGGAAGCCCATGCCCACGAGCATCGTGCGCCGGTACGGCGTCAGGCTCGCGCTCGGGACGAGCAAGAAGCGGGGCGGCGGCGAGCTGCCCGACAGCGCGTGGATGTCCGACAGCATCTCGTCGAAGTTGCTGTCGGCGCGCCCGAAGCCGATGAGGAGCACGGGGCACTTCGAGAGCACGGCCGTGAGCGACCTGCGGACGTCGGGGGCCGCGATCGACGCGAGGAAGCGCTCGCGCGCGAACACCCAGCTGGCCGGCTCCTTCAGCGTGCCGTGCAGCTTGAGGATGAACCGACGGCGCCACGCGACCTCGTCGGTGACGCGCGACATCGTCTCCCACTCGAAGGCGAAGGCGCGCTCGAGCAGGTGGTTGAGGTTCGTGGTGAGCACCGCGCGCAGCTTGTCCCGCAGCGCCGCGATCGCGATCGCGATCCGCGGCGGATCCAGCCCCTCGTCGTCGAGCGCACCCTCGACGAACGCGTTGAACTCCGCCGCGCCGAGCGCGAGCTCCGCCGCGGCGAGCGCCTCGCTGTAGCGCTGCGATCGCGCGAGCGACGCGACCTCGGCGACCACGACCTCGTCGCCGACCTGCTCGCGCACCCTCTCGACGAGCAGGTCGACGAGCTGGCGCCACGTCGGCAGCCCGACCGCGGCCGAGATGCCTCCCCCCACGAAGAGGACGAGCTCTCCGCTCTCGAGCGCCTCATGCAGCTCTTCGATCACCGCGGCGTCGACCTCCGCGCTCATCGTGTTCGCGTTATCCATAAGGGTTGACATCGAGCCCCTCGAGTCTATCGCTCCTCGGCGCCCGGCGCACTTTTGCGGCGCGTCGCGCGCCGTCACGCGGCGATTGGAGGGCGTCGCGCGGCGCGCGACGCGACGCCAGGCCCAGCGCTCGACGGCAGCCCGCGCTCACGACGTCCCAGACGACTGGCCTTCGCCGCCTCGGTCGAGGTCGGAAGAGGCAGAAACACTCCGCAAGCCTGGAGCATGCTACGCCTCCGACATGCGTCCGGCGGCTCTCCTCACGCTGGCCACGCTGACCTCGCTTTTCGCGGTCTCCATGGTCGGCGTGGCTGCCCCTCCGCGCTCGCGGCGCGCCCCTCGCCTGCCGGGGGCCGCGGAGGCCGCGCTCCCGGCGGGCGCCGGTGGCCAGCGCGGGCGCTCGCCGGCGAGCGTCGTCTCGCTGCGCGCGCCCGGCCCCTCCGCTGTCCTCGTGCGCGCGGGCAGCTTCACGATGGGCTCGAGCGAGGTGGAGATCGCGCACGCGGTGACGCTCTGCAAGCTCGAGCCGGCCGGTGAGCTGTGCGTCGACGAGACCGAGGCGAGCTTCGCGAACGAGCTCGTGCCGCACGAGGTGTACCTGTCGGATTTCTGGATCGACCGCACCGAGGTGACCGTGGCCAGCTACCGCCGGTGCGTCTCGGCCGGACTCTGCGCAGAGCCGCCGTACGCCTCCGGCGGGCAGCGCTTCGACCGGCCGGACTACCCGGTGGTGCTCGTCTCGTGGAGCGACGCGCAGCGCTACTGCGCCTGGGCCGGCGTTCGCCTTCCAACCGAGGCCGAGTGGGAGCGGGCGGCGCGCGGCCTCGCCGGGCGTCGTTACCCGTGGGGTCATGTCTACAACCCCTTCCATGCGAACCACGGGCGGCTGTCGTTCGACGAGCTCGACGGCGGCGACGGCTTCCTCGAGCTCGCGCCCGTGGGCTCGCTCGTCGCCGGGCGGACCCCCGATGGCATCGACGACCTCTCCGGCAACGTCGAGGAGTGGGTCGCTGATTACTACCATCCCGAGTATCCAGGCGGCAGCGCGATGAACCCGCGGGGTCCCGACATGGGCGAGGAGCGCGTGCTGCGCGGCGGGAGCTACATCCAGGGTCGGCCCTGGCTGCGCGGCGCGGCGCGGGGGCACGACCTTCCGACGAGCCGCCGCGCGTGGCGCGGCTTCCGCTGCGCGCGCGACGGCTGAGCGGAGCCGCGGGGCGTCGAGCCCGCGCGGCGGTTGGCCGCGGCGCGGGAAGAGCCCATACTGGCGCCCGTGAGGATCGCGCACCTCTCTGACTTGCACCTCCTGTCCCTCGAGGGGGCCATCCCGTTCCGGCTGCTGAACAAGCG
The DNA here is from genome assembly GCF_051530195.1 of Sorangium sp. So ce321. Classification (NCBI taxonomy): domain Bacteria; kingdom Pseudomonadati; phylum Myxococcota; order Polyangiales; family Polyangiaceae; genus Sorangium; species Sorangium sp. So ce321. The sequence goes on from NZ_CP150329.1 coordinate 6,470,410, forward strand.
GCTCACGGGCTACATCAACCTCCGCTTCCGGCGCCGCGCCATCCACAAGCCGTACGCGGTGCACGCGGCGGCGAAGGAGATCCGGCGGCTCGGCGTGGACCACGTCGTGATCACCGGCGATGTCTCGAACCTCGCGCTCGAGCGGGAGTTCGTCCTCGTCCGCAACTTCTTGCAGCGCGACCTCGGGCTTCCTCCCGACCGGGTGAGCGTCGTCCCGGGGAACCACGACGCGTACACCAAGGGCGCGCACCGCTCGCAGCGGTTCTCTCAGTACTTCGCGGCCTACCTGCGCTCCGACCTCCCCCTCGAAGCGCCGGAGAAGAGCGACCGAGGCGGCGCCGGGAGCTCGGCCTTCCCCTTCGTGCACCTGCGCGGGCCGGTGGCGTTCATCGGCCTCTCGACCGCGTGGCCGCGTCCGCCGCTGGTGGCCTCGGGGCGGATCGGCCCGGCGCAGCTGCGCGCGCTGGAGCGTGTGCTCGCGCACCCGGAGGTGCAGCGGCGGACGCCGGTCGTGCTCCAGCACCACCCCTTCCACAACCCGGCGAGCCGGGCGAAGACCTTGCTGGAGGGCCTCGGGGACGCGGCCGCGGAGGGGCGGCTGCTCCGGCAGGTCAGCCGCGGCCTGCTGCTGCACGGGCATCTGCACCGGCGCATCCACCGGAAGCTGCACACCGAGCGCGGTCACATCGACGCCGTGGGCGCCGCCAGCGCCTCGCTCCTTCACGACAGCGACGAGCGGATGGCCGGGTTCAACGTCTACGAGATCGACGACGCGGGGGCGATCAAGGGCATCACCTCCCACCGCTTCGTCCCGGGTCAAGAGGCGTTTCGCGAGGTGCCGGTCCCCGAGCGGTGAGCCGGCCCGGGCGTCGGGCCTCTGCCGAGCGCTCTACCGGAAGAGGGACGCTCGGCCTCTGCGGAGCGCCCTCCCGGAAGAGGGACGCACGGCGGAGCGCCGAGCGCCCCACCGGAGCGGCGCGCAGACAATCCGTCACACGCAGGACCCGCCTCGCGGGCACGCGGTGAGATCGAGCTCGGAAGTGAGGTGGATCGAGCGCAGCGGGAGCGCTGCGCGGGCAGTCCGGTGGGGCGCTGGTCAGGAGGAGAATCAGGCGGTGGCGCGCATCACGTTGACCGCCTGGAGACCTTTGGGACCTTCTTTGATCTCAAATTCAACGGTCTCGTCCTCGAACAGACGGCGGCGACCCTCCCCGCTGATTTGCGAATAGTGCACGAAGACGTCAGGGCCAGTCTCCTGCTTGATGAAGCCCCAACCCTTCTCATCGTTGAACCACTTTACCTTGCCAACTGCCATATTTCCTCCACTTCAGAGCTCGTCGATACCCGAGGCGCGCAGGCTGGGATTCGGGAGGAGACCGCCGCTGCGGTCCCTCATTCCGATGCGGGCTTCGCTGCTTCCAGCAAACCCCCCTCGTGGACAAATCCGACTTGCGCCGGGCGGCTGCTCAGCCGCTGGTTGATGTGCGTGCGCGGTAACTTCGACGATTCTCCCCGGTCCGAGCGGGCGCCAACGTAAACGGCCCGACGCGCCAAGGTCAAGCGATGATGGTTCGATCGGAGCTTGCTCGAGGCAGTACCCGCCTCACCGGCAGTCCCGCCTTGGAGCAGCTCCCGACGCGACTGGCGCCGCCGTACAGAAGCTCCTGACGGCGAGCACGCGAGGACCATCGTTGAAGGGCGCGCCGCGAAGCACAATTCGCGCAGACGTCAAGATTTGCGCTCTTATCGAAGAGCCCTGTGCGTCGGTCCGCGCCTGACGCCGCGCTCTCCATGGTGGTCTCGTCACCTCACGCTGCGGGCCCCGCGCCTCGGGCGGCGACGCCGTCGCGGCCACCACGACAGCGCGCATGACTCGCGCGCTGCTCATCACGCGCCGCGCGCGGCGCGTCGGAGCGTCGATCGGCGCGGTGCGCTCCGGGAGCTCGGCGACCGCCTGCGTCGAGCGCTGCAGCAGGCTGCAGCAGAGCGGGCGGCCAGTCCGGGACGCCGTGCCCCTGCGGGAGGCGCCCGGCTGGCCCGGCGACGCACGACCCGCGAACGCGCGCCGACGTGCGCCGAGGTGCCGCCAGCGTCACAGCTCGGCGGCTCGATCTCCGGGATCGACGCGGCGCGCTCGTCGTGCGCCGCGCCTCCTGAGCGCGGCCGGCGCAGGCGTTGGCTCGGCCCGCTCGCCGCCCGGCAGCAGAAACGAAGGCATCTCGTTGACATGTCTGTTCGAGCTTGCTCGTATGGCGTGGCGAGGGCATCGGGTCTCACCTCCGCCCTGGCCCCGCGAGGCGACGAGATGTTCTCGGTGATCATCAGCGAGAAAGGGGGCGCGGAGCGCCGCGAAACCTTCGACCGGACAGAGATCAACGTCGGTCGCGTGCAGGGCAACGACCTGATGCTGCCGAAGGGCAACGTCTCGAAGCGGCACGCACGGCTGCTCTTCCGCGATGGGCGCTTCATCGTCACCGATCTCAAGAGCACGAACGGCACGTACGTCAACGGCCGGAAGATCGCGCAGGCGACGATCGTCCGCGAGGGCGACAAGATCTACATCGGCGACTTCGTGCTGCGGATCGAGACGGCCGCGGCCGGGACAGCGCCCCCGGACAGCACCGCTCCCCCGGTGCGCGCGGCGGAGGACATGCCCACCGGCGGCGACCCGGCGCACCTGCCCGATCGGGCCCCGCCGTCCGCCGAGAAGGGGCTGCACCGGTCAGCGCCGCTGCCGCTGATCAACGAGAAGGGCGAGCCGTCGCGCACCAGCCAGGGCGTGATCAGCCACTTCCCGCTCGAGAACGATCCGGACGAGTCCGTCGACGCGGGCGCGCTGGTCCCCGGTCCGCCGCGCATCCCCTCGCCTCGCCCGCCCGTCGCGCCGGGGGCGAGCGGCGCGCTCGTCCCACCGCTGCCGGTCTCGCCGCCGGCGACGCCCAACGCGCCGCCGCCGCGCGATGGTCGCGGCGCTCCCCCGGGCAACCCGACCACGCAGATGGTGCGCCCGTCGCCGACCGCGACCCCGCTGCCGGGGGTCCACCCGAGCGTGGTCCCGATCCCCAGCCGGCGAGCGATCCCGCCCGTCTCGGATCGGGTCGACCGCGGACAGGGCGACTCGGCGCAGGCCGTGGCGCACCGCAGGGCGCTCGGGCGCGTCCTGGAGCGGCTCGCCGACAAGGTCGACCTCACGCCGCTCGACAGCGGCGCGCCGCCGGACGCCGCGCTCGCCCAGCGGATCGAGCACGCCCTCGCCGAGAGCGCGGAGGCGACGCGGGCAGCGGGCGAGCTTCCCCCCGAGGTGGACGCCGAGGCGCTCGTCGCCGACGCGCAGCGGGAGCTCTTCACGCTGGGTCCGCTCGATCGCCTGCTCGACGACACCGAGGTGAGCGAGATCCAGGTGTTCCGCCACGACCACGTGATCGCGATGCACGGGCGCCGTCGCGTCATCGCGGAGGTCGGGTTCAGCAGCGAGCGGGCGGTAGACCGGGTGATCCGCCGGCTGTGCAGGATGGCCGGGCAGCCGCTCGAGGAGGGCGCGAGCTTCGTCGAGCGGCTCCTGCCGAGGGGCCGGCGGCTCTTCGCCGTGCTGCCGCCGGCCGCGACCTCCACGCTGGTGATCCGCAAGCCGCAGCGCCCCGACGTCACGCTGGAAGACCTGGTGCGCAACGGGACGATCTCGCGCGCGATGGCCGGCCTTCTCACCCAGTGCGTGCTCGGGCGCGGCAACCTCCTCGTCACGGGGACGCGCGACGCGGGGACGAGCTGGCTGCTCGGGGCGCTCGCGGCCGCGGCGCAGCCCGACGACCGGTTCGTCGTGCTCCAGGACGAGGACGAGCTGGTCCTCGATCAGCCCAACGCCCTGTCCATCGCGCTCGGCAGCACGACGGCCGAGCGGACGCGGGCGGTGCAGTCGGCCGCCCGCATCCGGCCGGAGCGGCTCGTGGTGAGCTCGTTCGCTGGCCACGTCGCGGCCGAGGTGGTGGACGCCATCGGCGGCGGCATGGACGGCGTGCTCGCGGCCGCGCGGGCGCCGACGCTGCGGCAGGCCGTGACGCGGCTCCCCGCCGACATCGCCGCGACCCGCCCGGGCATCACGCCGGAGACCGCGCGCGAGTGGCTGGCGTCATCGTTCGACCTGGCGATCGAGATCGCGCTGCTCCGCGACGGCCGCCACCGGGTGCTCCGCATCGCGGAGCTCGCCGTCGAGAACGGGCAGATCGCCATTCGCGACGTCTTCACGTTCGTGGTCGAGCGGACAGCCGCGGGCGGCGCGCTCGAGGGGACCTTCCACGCCTCCGGGCTGGTGCCGGACATCGTGGAAGATCTTCAGTCCCGCGGGGTCACCGTCGACACCTCGACCTCGTTCCGGCGCAACCGCTAGCACATCTTGACGGGCGCCGGCCTGGAACGGAGGTTATGCTGTTGAGCAGCCATGGCCATCCGCACCATCCTCCACTATCCCGATCCGCGCCTGCGGCAGAAGGCGCAGCCGGTCGGGGACATCACGCCCGAGATCGTGAAGCTTATCGACGACATGGCCGAGACCATGTACGCCGCGCCCGGCGTCGGCCTGGCGGCCACGCAGATCGGGGAGCCACACCGCATCTTCCTCGTTGACATCGCCGCCGACAACGAGCCGAGCAACCTCCTCGTGTTCATCAACCCGGAGATCGTGCGGCAAGAGGGGCAGCAGACCGGCCCCGAAGGGTGCCTGTCGTTCCCCGGCATCAGCGAGGACATCAAGCGCGCCGGGCACGTCAACGTCCGCGCCCGCGGGCGAGACGGCGCGACGTTCGAGATCGCGGCCGACGGCCTGCTCGCCGTGGCCATCCAGCACGAGCTCGATCACCTCGACGGCGTGCTGATGATCGACCGGATGGGCACGCTGAAGAAGCGCATCGTCCAGCGGAAGATGCAGAAGCGCGGCGCCGAGGCGGCGGGCTGAGCCACGCAGGTCCCGGCCCGCTCCGCGCGGGTCGCGGTCCGCGTGGGCAGACCGGTCAGCTGCGCGCCGGGAAGGCGAGCGAGCCGCTGACGTACGCGTCGCGGCCGCAGAGCTCCCAGCGCGGATCGACGATCCGGGGCGCGTCGCCCGGCGTGTCCGGGCCGGCCCAGTCGACCGCGCCCGGTCGGCCGCGGGGGCCGAGCAGGATGGGGGCGACGAAGGCGTGCAGCTCGTCGGGCAGCCGCGACGCGAGCAGGCTGCCGGCGAGCTCGGCGCCGCCCTCGACGAGGATGGAAACGATCCCCTGGGAGGCGCAGAGGCGCATCGCGGCGGTCACGTCGACCCGCCCCTCCGCGGAGGTCGGCGCGCGCAGGACGACGCAGCCGGCGTCGACGAGCACCTGCTCTGCCGCCTCGGGCGCGTCGGCGCCCGTGAGCACCCAGGTCGGCACCTCCCGCGCTGTCTGCGCCAGGCGCGTGTGGAGCGGCAGCCGGAGCCGCGTGTCGAAGACGAGCCGGATGGGCGTCCGCCCCCCCGGCGTGAGCCCGGGCTCGCGCAGCGTGAGCCGGGGATCGTCGGCGAGCGCGGTGCCGATGCCGATCGCCACCGCGTCGTGCCGCGAGCGCAGCTCCTGCACCTTCGCGCGCGCCTCCGGGCCGGTGACCCACTTCGATGCACCCGTGCGGGTCGCGATGCGGCCGTCGAGCGACAGGGCGAGCTTGAGCGCGATGTGGGGGATGCCCGTCGTGACGAACTTGGTCCAGGGCCCGATCAGCGCGCGCGCGTCGGCGCCGGCGACGCCGATCTCGACGGCGAGCCCGGCGTCGCTGAGGCGCTGCGCCCCGCCGCCGACCACGGACGGGTTCGGATCGGGCGCGCCGATGACGACCCGCTTGATGCCGGCGCTCAGCACCGCGTCCACGCAGGGCGGCGTGCGCCCCTCGTGGTTGCAGGGCTCGAGCGTCACGTAGAGCGTCCCGCCGCGCGCCACGTCCCCTGCCATCGCGAGCGCCAGCCCCTCGGCGTGCTCCTCGCCCGCGCGCGCGTGGTGCGCGACGGCGACGACCTCGCCCGCGGTGTTCACGACCACCGCGCCGACCGGGGGGTTCGGCGACGGCATCGCCTTGTGCGCCTCCTCGATGGCGAGGCGCATCATCGCGGCGTCGAACTCGGGATCGGGGTTAGGGAGCTTCGCGGACATCGAAGTGCCGGATCTACTAGGGCGCCTTGGCCTTCACAAGCTTGCCAAGCTCGGCCATGAACTGGTCGATATCCCGAAAGGAGCGATAGACGCTGGCGAACCGGACATAGGCGACCTCATCGAGGCTGCGCAGGTGGTTCATCACCCGCTCGCCGAGCTCGGTCGACAAGATCTCCCGCCGCTCGGACTCCTGCGCCTCCCGCTCGATCGCGTCGGCGATACCCTCGATCTGGTCGATGGACACGGGCCGCTTGTTGCAGGCGATCCGGAGCCCCCGCACGAGCTTCTGGCGATCGAAAGGCTCGCGCCGGCCGTCCTTCTTGACGACGGTCGGCAGGATGTCCTCGACGCGCTCGTAGGTCGTGAACCTCCGCTCGCACGAGGCGCACTCGCGCCGGCGCCGGATCACCTCGCCTGCGCCGCCAGCGCGGGAGTCGATGACCCGGTCTTCAAGGTGACCGCAAAATGGGCACTTCATCGAGCCATCCGGCGCGGCGCGCGATCAGCCCTCGAACTGGGAGAGCACGAGCGACACGTTCGTCCCGCCGAAGCCGAAGGAGTTCGACATCACGTGCTTCAAGGGGCGCTTGCGCGAGGTGAACGGCACGTAGTCGAGGGTCGTGCACTCGGGATCGGGATCGTCCAGGTTGAGCGTCGGCGGCACCGCGCCGTCGCGCAGCGCGAGGGCGCAGATCGCCGCCTCGACGCCGCCAGCGCCCCCGAGCAGGTGGCCCATCGCCGACTTGGTGGAGCTCACCCAGAGGCGCTTCGACGCCGCGTGGTCGCCGAAGATCTTGAGGATCGCGCGGGTCTCCTCGATGTCGCCCTGCGGCGTCGAGGTGCCGTGCGCGTTGATGTAGTCGATCGCATCCGGCGCGAGCCTCGCGTCATCGAGCGCCATCTTCATCGCGCGCTGCGCCCCGGCGCCCTCAGGCGCCGGCTTCGTGATGTGGTACGCGTCGCACGAGGCGCCGTACCCCACGACCTCGGCGTAGATCTTCGCGCCGCGCTTCCTCGCGTGGGAGAGCGACTCGAGCAGCAGCGACCCGGCGCCCTCGGAGCAGACGAAGCCGTCTCGCCCCTTGTCCCAGGGGCGGCTCGCCCGCTGCGGCTCCTCGTTGCGCCGCGAGAGCGCGAACATCGCGCAGAACCCGCCGATGCCGAGGCCGGTGATCGTCGCCTCCGCGCCGCCCGTGAGCATGATCTGCGAGCGTCCACGGCGGATCCACTCGAACGCCTCGCCGAGCGAGTGCGCGCTCGACGAGCATGCGCTCGTGTTGCAGTAGCTCGGGCCCCGCAGGTCGAGCGACAGCGCCACCTGCCCCGCGGCGAGGTTGGCGATGACCGTCGGGATGAAGTAGGGGCTGACCTTGTGGGGGCCCTTCTCGGCCAGCGTGATCGAGTGCTGGTACAGGAACTCGAGGCCGCCGAGGCCGACGCCGATGAACGTGCCGCACTGATCGCGGTCCTCCTCGGTGAGCTCGATCCCCGCGTCCTTGATGCACATCTGCGAAGCGGCGACAGACAGATGGGCGAAGCGGCCCATCTCCTTCACCCTCTTCTTGGCGATGTAGTCCTCCGCCGCGAAGCCCTTCACCTCGCCGGCGAAGCGGGTGGGAAAGGTGCTCGCGTCGAAGAGGGTAATCGGTCCGATACCGGACTGGCCATCCAGCAAAGATTGCCAGGTGGCCTGCGTCCCGATGCCGTTGGGCGTGACGAGCCCGATGCCGGTAATGACAACGCGTTCCATGGCTCTTTTTGCCCTAGCGCCACCACAGAGGTGACAACACGTGTTTCAACGAAGAGCAGGCCCTTCGCTGGCCCACGCGCCATCACACCTCCATGGTGACGCCGCGTCCGGTAGGGCGGTAGGGACGCTACTTCTTGGTATGTCCTTCGATGTAGCTGATCGCATCCTGGACAGACCGGATCTTCTCCGTGTCCTCGTCCGGAATGTCGATCTCGAACGCCTCCTCGAACGCGAGGACAAGCTCCACCAGGCCCAGCGAATCGGCGCCCAGATCGTCGATGAACGTCGCTTCAGGCTTGATGTCCTTCTCGTCGACGTCGAGCTGCTCCTTGATGATTCGCTTTACTTCGGCCGTGATGTCGCGACCTTCAGCCATGGTATTCCTCCCGGGAAAACGGACCCCCTAGTAGCCCATCGCCATCAGCGTTGCATCATCGAATTACCAGCGGCCGCTTTTTTCGTGAGCGCCGCGTTTGGCGTCACGTTTGCCGCCGACGCCCGGATGCCGGGGTGCGCGGGCCAGCGCGCTCAGACGTACATGCCGCCGTTGACGCGCAGCGTCTGGCCCGTCACGTAGCCCGCCTCGTCGGAGCATAGGAATGCGATCGCCGAAGCGACCTCCTCCGGTCGTCCCGTACGCCCGAGCGGGACCATCTTGGTCAGCCCCTCTTTCATCTCAGCGCTGATCGTCGTGGTCATGTCGGTGTCGATGAAGCCGGGCGCCACGGCGTTGACGGTGATGCCCCGCCCCGCGTACTCGCGGGCGAGCGTCTTCGTCACGCCGAGCAGGGCCGCCTTCGTCGCGGCGTACGCCGCCTGGCCCACGTTGCCCATCTCCCCCACGACGCTGGAGAGGAAGACGATACGGCCCGTGCGCGCGCGCATCATGACCTTGGTCGCCGCCCGGGCGCACGCGAGCGAGCCCTTCACGTTCACGGCGAAGAGGCGATCGAGGTCCTCCTCCTTGATCCGCAGGAGCAGGCCGTCGATCGCGATCCCCGCGTTCGCGACCAGGATGTCGAGCCGACCGAGCCGCTTGGCGACGTCGGCGATGGCGCCCTCGGTCGCCTGCATGTCGGCGACGTCGAAGCCGAGCGCCTCGGCCTTGCCGCCGCGCGCGGTGATCGCCTCGACGAGCGAGCGCGCCTCGGCCTCTCCGCGCACGTAGTTGACGACGACGTGCGCGCCCTGCGCCGCCAGGGCCTCCGACGCAGCCCGCCCGATCCCTCGCGATCCGCCCGTGACGATCGCGACTTTGCCCGTAAGGTCGAACATCGATGCCTATGCCTCCGAAAGGAACGCGCTCACGCGCTCTATCCCCGCCATGTCGCTCACGCTGAGCACCTTGATCTGCTTCGTGATCCGCTTGACCAGCCCGGCGAGCACCTTGCCAGGCCCGATCTCCAGGGCGTGCGTGACGCCGTCCTCCGCCATGCGCTCGATCGTGCGCATCCACTGGACGGTCCCGTCGACCTGCCGCAGGAGGAGCGAGCGCGCCCGCTCCGGATCGGAGTTCGGCGCGGCGTCGACGTTCGCGATCACCGGGAAGGCGAGCGGCCTCAGCTGTGTGCGCTCGAGCTCGGGGCGCAGGCGCTCGGCCGCCGGCCGCATCAGCGCGCAGTGGAAGGGAGCGCTCACCTTGAGGGGGATGGCCTTGCCCCCGCGGGCGACGGCGAGCTCGCCCGCCCGCGCGACCGCGCGGCTGTGGCCGGCGATCACGGTCTGCCCCGGACCATTGAAGTTCGCCGGCGCGACCACCTCGCCCTGCGCCGCCTCCGCGCAGATCGCGAGCACCACGTCCTGATCGAGCGCGACGATCGCCGCCATGGCCCCCTCGCCCGCCGGCACGGCCTCCTGCATCGCGGCGCCGCGGATCCGGCAGAGCTTCACCGCCTCTTCGATCTCGAGCGCCCCGGCAGCGACGAGCGCGCTGTACTCGCCGAGCGAGTGGCCGGCCGCGTAGAGCGGCGGCTCGAGGTTGGGCAGCTGCTCGATGAGCGCCGCGGCCACGGCACAGCTCGTGGCGACGAGGGCCGGCTGGGTGTTGCTCGTGCGCGTCAGCTCCTCGATCGGCCCCTCGAAGCAGAGCCGGGAGATCGGCTCGCCGAGCGCGGCGTCCGCTCGCGCGAACGCGCCGCGCGCCGCCGGCGAGACCTCCGCGAGGGACTTGCCCATCCCCACCTCTTGCGCCCCTTGCCCTGGAAACAGCCAAGCGATTTTCACGTTTGCCCTCACTTCCAAGCGGAGGAAGCGGACGCCGTCCGTCCTCGAGCTACGTCACGAGGCGGGCGCGCCGCCGAGCCTCGCCCCTGCTGGAGCGCCCGGCGAGCTCAGCCGCCGCGACGCGCAGATCTCGACCCAACGCCGACGCGACCGCATGGCCCGCTCACATCCGGACGACGGACGCGCCCCAGGAGATGCCGGCGCCGAGCGCGCAGAACAGGACGTTGTGACCCGGCTTGATGCGCCCGTCGCGGACCGCCTCGTCGAGGGCGATGGGGATGGAGGCGCTCGAGGTGTTGCCGTACTCCTCGATGTTGAGCACGAACCTCTCCAGGGGGAGGTTGAGCCGCCCGGCGACCTGGCTGATGATCCGCAGGTTCGCCTGGTGAGCGACGACCCAGTCGAGATCGGCGGCCGTCATGCCCGCCGTGTCGAGCGCGATCAGCGAGGCGCTGGAGAGGTTCTTCACGGCGACCTTGAAGATGTCCTGCCCCACCATGTGGACCTTGTTGCGGTTCTGCTCGAGGCCCTCGGCGGTGAGCGGCTCGGCCGTGCCGCCGCCCGGGATGACAAGCGAGTTCGCGAGCCCGCCGTCGCTGAAGATCCGCGTCGAGATGATGCCCCTGCCGTCGCCGGACGCAGGCCCGAGCACGACCGCGCCCGCGCCGTCGCCGAACAGGACGCACGTCGTGCGATCCTTCCAGTTCAGGATGCGGGAGAGCAGCTCGACGCCGATCACGAGGACGTGCCGGGCGACGCCGTTGGAGATGAACTGATCGGCGATCGTGAGCCCGTAGACGAAGCCGGCGCAGGCCGCCGAGATGTCGAACGAGGGGATCTCCTCGGCGCCGAGCTTCCGCTGCACGTGCACCGCGCACGCGGGCATCGGGGTGTCGCCGCTGATCGTCCCGACGATGATCATGTCGAGGTCAGCCGCGGAGAGCCCCGCGGCCTCGAGCGCCGAGCGGCCGGCGGCGGACGCCATGTCGCTCGTGAGCTCCCCCTCGGCGGCGACATGACGGCGGCGGATCCCCGTCCGCTCGCTGATCCAGCTGTCGGAGGTGTCGACGATCTTCTCGAGATCGGTGTTGTGCAGGACGCGGGCGGGTGCGTAGCTGCCCGTCCCGAGGATGCGGCTCCGCGGCCGCGCGGTGATCATGCGACGGGCCCTCGCGCGACAGCGCGCGCGGGCGTCGCGCCCGGGTGCGCGGGCGCAGCGTTCGCCCGCGTCGGCGTCCGCGCACCCGTCCCGGTCATGTGGCCGCGGTCGCCTTGGTCGCCTTCGCCTTGCGCCCGTTGTAGTGCCCGCAGGCGCCACAGGCGCGGTGCGGGAGCCGGGCTTCCCCGCAGTTCTCGCAGGAGACGAGCTGGACGGGGGTCACCTTGTCGTGGTTGGCGCGCCGCATGTCGCGCTTGCTGGGGGTGGTTTTCCTCTTGGGGACGGCCACGGAGCTACTCCTTCTTGGTCTTCTTCTTCGATGTCCCGGCGTTGGCCGGGGAGGCTGAGGCAGGTTGCTCGCGCTTGTCAGAGGCGCTGGGCTTCTGTCCGAGCTTCTCTCGGAGCGCGCTGAGCGGCGCGAGCCGCGGGTCGAGGCCGGGAGCGGCCTCGTCCTCCTCCACCGCCCCGCTGACGAGGGTCGAGGAGCCGCCTTCGCGGTCCTCTCGGGACGCGGCAGGACCGATACCCGGGCAAGCTTCCGAGCACAAGGGGAAGTTCGGCATCTCGAGGAGAATGGCCTCCCGGATGAAGGGATCGAGCACCACCGTCTCGCCGTCGTACGTGTCGACGTCGGCCTCCTCGGCCGTGAACTCGTACTCGGCCTCCTTGACCTTGGGCTCTGTCTTCACCGCCCCGTTGCGCCCCCCGTCCTTCACCGCCCCGTTTCGCCCCCCGTCGTCGCGCCGGTGCCGGTGCCCCGGGCCGTGGGTCTCGGCCTTGGGGGCCGGGCGCAGGAAGAGCGAGAGCTCGGCGTCGACGTCCAGCGGCGCGGGCGAGAGGCACCGCGCGCACGGCGTGGCGACAGGCGCCTTGACGCGGCCGCGCACGACGATCTCGTTCCCCGTCCGCGAGAGGCGGGCGGAGAGATGGCCTGGCGCGCGCCCGGTGACGTCGGCGTCAGCGAGCTCTGCGTTCAGCCAGTCGGTCGGGACCGACACGTCCAGCGAGATGCCGGAGATGTCGATGTCATTGGCAGAGACGGCAAACTGGGACATGGGTTCCGGGCCAGTGAAAGCGGACCGTTTAGCGCGGGGTGCGTTGGCTCGCAAGACCGAGCGACGACGGCGGCGACCGCTTTTCTCCTCGGCGCGCGTCATTGGTCGTCGCTGGCGCGCGGCGCTGGGGACGGCGGACTCCGCTGCTCGGCCGCTCGCGGCCGGAGCGGCTGGGCCTCGGGGCCGGGTCGCCGCGCTCCGGGGCGACGTCGGCTCGGGGCTGCGTGGTAGCGTCGCCGGTGCATGGACCGCAGCGCCACGCCCGGGGCCCCGGCCGCGGGCGCCGCCGAACGGCGGCAGGAGTCGTCGGGAGAAGCACCGCGAGCGAGCCGGCGCGCGAGGATCGCGCTCGCCCTCTACGCGCTCGTGACGCTCGTCTACGCGCTCAGCTCCTCCCGCGAGATCTTCTCCGCCCACACGCCCTACAACCACTACGCGCTGCTCGCCGAGGCGTGGCTCCACGGCCGCCTCGATCTCGGCGGGCCGCCGCCTGCGTACGCCGGCGGCAACGACTTCGCCGTGCTCGGCGATCGCTACTACGTCAGCTTCCCCCCCTTCCCCGCGGTCCTCATCGCGCCGCTCGTGAAGCTCGCCGGCAGCGCCGAGCGCGTGCGCGATGGGCAGTTCTTCCTCGCGTTCGCCGGCGTCGGCCCGGCCGTCCTCTTCCTCGCCCTGGAGAAGCTCTCGGCATCGCGGCGCAGCCGCCGCACGGAGGCCGAGAACGTCGCGCTCGCGCTGCTCTTCGCGCTCGGGAGCGTCTACTGGTTCAGCGCGGTGCAAGGGACGGTGTGGTTCGCCGCGCACGTCGTCGGCGTCGCGCTCGCGTGCATCTATCTCTACTGCGCGCTCGACGCCGCCCACCCGATCGCGGCGGGCCTGGCCCTCGGCCTCGGCTTCGCGACGCGCACGCCGCTCGGCTTCGCCGCGCCGCTGTTCCTCTACGAGGCGCTCCGCGCGGGCCGCCCGGACGCGCGCTCCCTGCTGCGCCGGCTCGCGCTGTTCGCCGCGCCTGCCGCGCTCGTGCTGTCGGCGCTCCTCTGGCACAACCACGCGCGGTTCGGCGACGCGGCCGAGTTCGGGCACCGCTACCTCCACATCGCCTGGCGCGCGCGGATCGAGAAGTGGGGGCTCTTCTCGTACCACTACCTGCCGCGCAACCTCGCGGTGGTGCTCACGAGCTTGCCGTACACCCACGTGCAGGGCGCGCCTTTCCAGATCAACGCCCACGGGCTCGCGCTCTGGGTGACGACGCCGATCTACGCGTGGGCGCTGTGGCCCCGCCGCACGCCGCCCGTGTTCTGGGCGCTCGCCGCCACGGCGGCCGCTGTCGCGCTGCCGAGCCTCTTCTACCAGAACAGCGGCTGGATCCAGTTCGGCTACCGCTTCTCCAACGACTTCGCCCCGTTCCTCTTCGCCATGATCGCCGTCGGGAGCCGCCGCTTCGGCGTGCCGTTCTACGCCCTCGGCGCGGCCGCGATCGCCGTGAACGGCTTCGGCGCGCTCACGTTCCAGCGCGCGGGCCTCGAGCGGTTCTATTTCCTCGAGCGCACCCAGCGCGTCCTCCACCAGCCCGACTGAGCGCGCCGGCGCCGCCGCGCGGCCGCCGCGGCGCCGGCCGCGCTCCCTCCGCCGCGGCGCGCGGCGAGCGGAAGCGCGGCGCTCTCCCGCCGGCAGACGGGTGATCCGGCGGGCGACGCACGCGGCCCTTGGGCGCAGGGCGCCCGCCGTGCTAGCCCTCGCCGCGCCATGGAAGCTCTGCTCGACCCGGCCGCCATCGGGCGCGGCCTGCGGCGCGTCGCTCTCCAGATCGCCGAGCGCGGCCGCGGCGTGGACGATCTGGCGCTCATCGGGATCCGGCGGGGCGGCGAGCCGCTGGCCCGGCGGCTCGCGGCGCTGCTCCTCGAGATCGAGGGGCACGCGCCGCCGGTCGGCGCCGTCGACATCACGCTGTACCGCGACGACGCCGCGACCGCCCTGCCGAACCCGCGCATCGGCCCCAGCCACATCTCGTTCCCCGTCGACGGTCGGCGCATCGTGCTGATCGACGACGTGATATACACCGGCCGCACCATCCGCGCGGCGTTCGACGCGGTGCTCGATTACGGGCGACCGCAGCGGATCGAGCTTGTCGCGCTGGTCGATCGCGGCGGCAGGGAGCTGCCGATCCACCCTGATTACGTCGTCCGCGCGGTCGAGCTCGCCCCTGGGCAGCGCGTCGACGTCGTGGAGCGCGCGGGAGAGCTCTGGGCTCTCGTCACCCCCGCCGGCGCGAAGATCTCGGAGCCACCCTCTCCCCCGGAAGGGACGTAAGGCAGCGCATGAGGAGGATCTACCCGCACCGACACCTGCTCGGCATCGAGGGGCTCTCTCGACCCGAGATCGTGGCGCTCCTGGACGCGGCCGAGTCGCTCTTCGACGTCTCGCGGCGGAGCGTGCGCAAGGTGCCCACGCTCCGCGGCAAGACGGTCGTGAACCTGTTCTACGAGCCCTCGACGCGCACGCGGACGTCGTTCGAGCTCGCCGGCAAGCGGCTCAGCGCCGACGTCATCAACATCAGCGTCTCCACGTCGAGCGCCGTGAAGGGGGAGTCGCTCCTCGACACGGTGCAGAACCTCCAGGCGATGCAGCCGGACGTCCTCGTGATCCGGCACAGCGCGTCGGGCGCGCCGCACCACGTCGCCGCGCGCACGCGCGCCGCGGTGGTCAACGCGGGGGACGGCACGCACGAGCACCCGACGCAGGCGCTGCTCGACGCGTTCACGATCCGGCGCGCCAAGGGCCGGCTGGAGGGGCTGGAGGTCGCGATCTGCGGCGACATCGTCCACAGCCGCGTGGCGCGGTCGAACGCGCACCTGCTCACGACGATGGGCGCGCGGGTGCGCTTCGCCGGCCCGCGCACGCTCCTGCCGGTCGCGGGCGAGTCGCTCGGCGCGACCCTCTACGACCGGATCGAGCCCGCCCTCGAGGGGGCCGACGTGGTGATGATGCTGCGGGTCCAGCGCGAGCGGCTGAGCGGCAGCTTCCTCCCCAGCACGCGCGAGTACAGCCGCACCTTCGGGCTCAACCCGGCCCGGCTCGCGCTCGCCAAGCCGGACGCGATCGTGATGCACCCGGGGCCGATGAACCGCGGGGTGGAGATCGATCCGCGCATCGCGGACGGCAAGCAGAGCGTGATCCTCGACCAGGTCGAGGCCGGCGTCGCGGTCCGGATGGCCGTGCTCTGGGTGCTCGCCGCGGAGGCCAACGAGTTCTCCGCCACCGGCGAGCCGCGCCCCGCGCCCTGACGCGGCCGCGCTGGCGCCGCCGCGCGCGGCTAGGCTAGACGACCCACTCGCGCGGGGTGGAGGACGGCCCGCGCGGGCCTCCGCCGCTGCCTCCGCCGCTGACCAAGCGAGGCGCAGCTTCCGCGTAACAGCTTGTTTCCTCGGGGCTTCACGCCGCACATCGCCAGACGTCGCGCCCGGTCCGCGACGGCTCGCAGCGAACGGGGTTCCCTGACGCGCTCGGTTTTAATAGGCTGGTCCATCTTCTTGAAAGGGTGGATGCCAACCATGTTTTCGCGAGACGTCCTCAGGATCGATGCCCCGGCAGTAGCGCAAGAGATCGAGCAGGCCATCCGGGATCAGGTGTTCGGCGCGCTGCGGCGGCGCGGGGCCGTGGTCGGGATCTCGGGCGGGATCGACAGCTCCGTTGTCTCGACGCTGTGCGTCCGCGCGCTCGGCAAGGACAAGGTGCTCGGCCTGTTCATGCCCGAGCGCGACACCTCGGACGACGCGCTCCGGCTCGGCAAGCTGCTCGCCGAGGGGCTCGGCATCGAGGCGGTCATCGAGAACATCAAGCCCGCGTTGACCGGCCTCCGCTGCTACGAGCGGCAGGACGAGGCGATCCGGATGGTCTACCCGGACTACAACGAGAGCTGGAAGTTCAAGATCACGCTGCCCTCGATCCTCGAGAGCGACAGGCTCAACGTCTCGCAGCTGACCGCGCAGCCGCCCGGCGAGGAGCCGCGCGTGAAGCGGATGCCCCTGAACGCCTACCTGCAGCTCGTCGCCGCGACGAACTTCAAGCAGCGCATCCGCAAGATGATGGAGTACTACCACGCGGACAGGCTCAACTACGCCGTCGCCGGCACGCCGAACCTGCTCGAGTACGATCAGGGCTTCTTCGTGAAGCAGGGCGACGGCGCCGCGGACTTCAAGCCGATCGCGCACCTGTACAAGAGCCAGGTCTACGCGCTCGCCGAGTACATCGGCGTCCCCGCCGACATCCGCGGGCGCGCGCCGACGACCGACACGTTCTCGCTGCCGCAGGGGCAGGACGAGTTCTACTTCGCGCTCCCCTACGACAAGATGGACCTCTGCCTCTACGCCTACAACAACAAGGTCCCGGCCGCGGAGGCGGCGTCCGCCGTCGGCATCACGCCGGCGCAGGTCGAGCGCGTGTTCAAGGACATCGAGGCAAAGCGCCGGGTGGCGCAGTACCTCCACGCCCAGCCGCTGCTCGTCCGCGACCAGGGCCACGCCTGAGGCGCCGCGCGGGGAGCCGCCGTCGACGGCAGCGGTAGCGACAGCCGTCGACGCTGCCTCTCCCCGTGCGAAACCGAGCGGAAACAGCGCAGCTTCCTTTACGTCCTCGCGCCATCGGCGAAGCGGCGATGATGACGCGATGGGAAGGAAGCGCTTCCGCGAGAGCGCATCACGACCACGACGGACTCGGAAGGAGCTCGCGCCGAGCGGTGAAGACCGCGCGGAGGGGAAGATCGCGAGTCGCGGACTTCCCCTCCACGGCGCGCCGCCCGCGCGTCGTGCGTGACGCGAGCGGCGCGAGCGACACGACGGACGGCGCTCTGCGGCGTTCCGCGCGCGGAACGCCGCGGAACGCCGCAGAACGCCGCAGAACAACAGCGCAGATCGCTCCGCCGAGCACCCTCGACAGGAAAGCCTGGGGGGTGATAGACGTAGGAATTAACTCCATGAGCACTTCCAGCATCGAATCGACGATTCGCAACTTCCTGGTCACCTCGTTCGGATACAGGGGCGCCACCGCCGATCTCGGGGCCGAGGTCCCTTTGCTCGATCAGGGAATCCTGGATTCGACGGCCGTCCTCGAGATCGTCCAGTTCCTCGAGCAGGACCTTGGCATCCAGGTCGCCGACGAGGAGATGGTGCCGGAGAATTTCGGCTCGATCGCCCGGCTCGTGACCTACGTCAACGGCAAGAAGAGCAGCAACTAGCCCGGACACCGGGGGGCGCATGAGCACGCAGCACACCGCTCGTCGCGATCCGCGCTCGGATCGCTTCCTCATCGACTCGGGGCTGCGATCGTTCGCCGCTTCGCGCCCCGACCACGTCGCGCTGGTCTCGGAAGGGCGGCGGCTCACGTACCGCGAGCTCGACGCGCTCGCCGACCGCTGCGCCGCGCTCTTCCGCGAGGCGGGCGTGCACCGCGGCGACCGCGTGATGATCGCGCTCGACAACGGCGTCGACGCGGTCGTCGCCTACTACGGCACGCTCCGGGCCGACGGCGTGCCGTCGCTGCTCGGCACCGCGATGCGAGCGCGGCGCCTCGGCCAGGTCATGGAGCTCGCCGAGCCCCGCGTGCTCGTGGCGGCGCGCGGCATGCGCGACGGCCTCGCCGCCGTGGCCGAGCTCCCGCCCGGCGCGAGGCCGGCGGCGACGTTCCTGAGCGGCGCCGCGCCCCCGGCCGCGACGGGCGCCCCGCCCGACGGGCGCGACTTCCACGAGTCGCTGGCCAGCGCGCCCGGAGAGGCCCCCGAGCGCCGCGCGATCGAGCTGGATCTGGCGACGCTCTGCTGGACGAGCGGCAGCACGGGCGAGTCGAAGGGGGTCATGCTGACCCACCAGAACCTCCGCAACAGCACCGCGGCGATCGGCGCGTACCTCGAGCACACGGCGGACGACGTGATCCTCTGCGTGCTGCCCCTGTCGCACACCTACGGGCTCTTCCAGCTGCTCGTGACGCACACGTTCGGCGGGACCGTCGTGCTCGAGAAGGGCTTCTCCATGCCCTGGCCCATCGTCCAGAAGCTGGCCGACGAGCGCGCCACCGGCTTCGCCGGCGTGCCGACGATCTTCGCCTCGATGCTCTCGCTCAAGAACTTCGCGAAGGCCGATCTCTCGGCCCTCCGGTACATGACGAACGCCGCCTACGGGCTCCCGGCGCCGCAGCTCCTGCGCCTGCGCGAGCTCCTGCCCAACGTCGCCTTCTTCGCGATGTACGGCCAGACCGAGTGCACGCGCGTCTGCTACCTGCCGCCCTCCCTGGCGTTCGAGCGGCCGTCCTCCGTGGGCATCGCGATGCCGAACGAGGAGCTCTGGATCGAGCGAGAGGACGGCACGCGGGCCGAGCCGGGCGAGGTGGGCGAGCTCGTCGTGCGCGGGCCGAACGTGATGCGCGGCTACTGGAAGAACCCCGACGCCACCGCGCGCGCGCTCCGGCCCGGGCCCCTCCCCGGCGAGGTGGTGCTCCACACCGGGGACCTCTTCAAGATGGATGAGGATCGGTACCTCTACTTCGTCGCGCGCAAGGACGACATCATCAAGACCCGCGGCGAGAAGGTGAGCCCCCTCGAGGTCGAGTCCGTGATCTGCAAGGTGCCCGGCGTCGTCGAGGCGGCGGTCGTCGGCGTGCCGGATCAGGTGCTCGGCGTCGCGGTGAAGGCCGCCATCGTGAAGGCCCCCGACGCCGCGGTGACCGCCGACGACGTCCGCAAGAAGGTGCGGTCCGAGCTCGACGAGGTCGCCGTGCCCAAGTTCGTCGAGTTCATGGATGCGCTCCCCAAGACGGCGAGCGGCAAAGTCAAGAAGAGCGAGCTCATCTGATATGTGCGGTATCGCCGGCCTGATCAACCTACGCACCGACGCGCCGAACCCCGATCGCGAGCTCGCCCTCCGGATGGCGCGGGCGCTGCGCCACCGGGGCCCTGACGGCTTCGGCATCTACCGCGATCGCCACGTCGCGCTCGCCCATGCCCGCCTGTCGATCATCGACCTCGACGGCGGCTGGCAGCCGATGGCCAACGCCGAGGAGACGCTCTGGGTCTGCTTCAACGGCGAGATCTTCAACTACATCGAGCTCCGCGAGGAGCTCACGGCGAAGGGCCACCACTTCCGGACGAAGAGCGACACCGAGGCGCTGATCCACGCCTACGCCGAGTACGGCGAGGCCATGGTCGACCGGCTGAACGGCCAGTGGGCGTTCGTCCTCTGGGACGTCAAGCGGAGGCGCGCGTTCTTCTCGCGCGACCGCGTCGGCATCAACCCGCTCTTCTGGACGGTCCACCGCGGCGTCCTCCGGTTCGCCAGCGAGGTGAAGTCGCTCTTCCAGGACCCGACGATCCCGCGCGCGATCTCCCGCGACGGCCTCGACGAGGCCCTGACCTTCTGGGCGCCGGTCGCCCCGCTGACGCCGTACGAGGCCATCCAGCAGATCCCGCCGGGCGCGGTGGCGACGCTCGACCTCGATCGCGACGTGGCGCCGCGCGTCTCGGTGCGCTTCCGCCCCGAGTTCCCGGTCGAGCGCGCGCCGGCCGGCGACGAGGCGCCGCTCGTCTCCAGCGTGCGCGAGGCGGTCCGCGGCGGCTCGACGATCCGCCTGCGCGCCGACGTCCCCGTCGGCAGCTACCTGAGCGGCGGGCTCGACTCCACGATCGTCGCGGCGCTGATCGCCTCGAACCGCGACGTCCCGCTGCGCACGTTCTCGGTCGAGTTCGCCGACCGCGAGTTCGATGAGGCGCAGTACCAGCGCGCCGCCGTCGCGCACCTCGGCACGTCCCACGCCTCGATCCAGTGCGCCGACGCCGACATCGCCGGCGTCTTCCCGGATGTCGTCTATCACGCCGAGGCCCCGCTCCTGCGCACCGCCCCGGCGCCGCTCTTCATCCTGGCGCGCCTCGTGCGGCAGAGCGGCTACCGCGTGGTGCTGACCGGCGAGGGCGCCGACGAGTTCTTCGCCGGCTACGACATCTTCCGCGAGGACCGGGTCCGCCGCTTCTGGGCCCGCCACCCGGAAAGCAAGCTCCGGCCCCAGCTCCTCCTCCGGCTCTACCCCTACCTTCAGCGGTCGCCTGTCGCGCAGGTCGAGATGGCGAAGGCCTTCTTCGGGCGGAACCTCGCGAACACCGACGATCCGTTCTACTCCCACCGCCCGCGGTGGGACGCGACCAGCCGCATCAAGCTGATGCTCGACCCCGCGATGCGCGAGGGCGTCGGCGAGACAGCGGCCGCCGATCGCCTGAGGGAGCAGCTGCCCGGCGACTTCATGCGCTGGACGCCGCTCGCGCGCGCGCAGTACCTGGAGATCACGACGCTGCTCTCCGGCTACCTGCTCTCCTCGCAGGGCGAGCGCATGATGATGGCGAACTCGGTCGAGGGCCGCTTCCCGTTCCTCGATCCCAACGTGATGGACGTGGCGGACGCGCTGCCAGACGCGCTCAAGCTGCGCACCCTCGACGAGAAGCACGTGCTGAAGCGCGCGATGGGCGATCTCCTGCCGCCGGGGGTGCTCGAGCGCAAGAAGCAGCCGTACCGCGCCCCCGTGGTGCAGCCGTTCTTCGGGAGCGGGACGCCGGACTACGTGGAGGCTTGCCTGTCGCCGGACGCCATCAAGGACGCGGGCATCTGGCAGGCGCAGCCCGTCGCGGGGCTCATCGCGAAGTGCCGCAGGACCGGCGGCAAATCGATGAGCAACACCGACGACATGGCGTTCTGCGCGATCCTCTCCACGCAGCTCATCGCGCGCGACATCATCCAGGGGGCGCGGGTCGTCTCGGCCGCCGACGACGCCTCGGGCCGGCTCGGCGTCGACGTCGATCGGCTGCGCGACGCCGCCGCGGGCTGAGCGCGCGCTCGACCACGCTGCGCGGGAGCGCCGGGGGCGCCGCCGGTCAGCGGCGCAGCTTGCGCACCGCGCCGTCGTTCTTCTCGTCGACCCAGTACACGTACTCGCCGTGCAGCGCGATCCCGCGCGGCGTCCCGCCTTCGTAGAGCACCTCTTGCCGCTCGGTGCCGTCCTTGCGCTTGCGCAGGACGCGGCTCGACCCCTGATCGGTCCAGTAGACGTAGGTGTCGTTGTCGTCCACGGCGATGCAGTCGGGGGACGGGTTCCTCACCTCATCGTCCTCGGCGGGCGTCCACAGGCGCATCGGGTTCCGCGGGCCGGTCTTCGACGCCCTCATCACGGCGGCCTGCTCGTTGCTCGCTGCCGTGCGCGGGCTGTTGGTCCAGTAGACGAAGTCCCGGTCGACGGCGATCGCGTACGGAAAGCGTTGATCGTCCGCCAGCCGGTCCGAGCCGCCGGTGTCCCGCGACGTCTTGTTCACCGTGCCGCGTTCGCTCCGATCGACCCAGTACACGAACTGCTCGTCGAGCGCGATGAGGTGCGGCGACGCGCCGTTGTCCTCGTGGAACTCGTCGTCCGGCCGACCGTCGGGCATCGTGATCCGGCCAATGGAGCTCCCGTCACCTGAAATGCCGATGCCGCCGGCGCGCTGCGCCCAGAACACATCTTTCTCGTCCGCCGCCACGCCAAGGGGGTCGTTGTCCGCGTCGAAGACCAACCTCGGCGGCGCTGCGCCGTCGCGATCCACCCGCATGATGTTCGTGTCGTTGAGGTTGGCCCAGAAGACGCCGTACTTGTTGACGGCGATCCCGTACGGCGCGTTCTGCTCGACGGCGAGCGGCGTGACCGGCCCGCCGAGGATCGACACCTTCTGCACGCTGCCGCCCTCGCCCTCGCCGGCCGTCCAGTAGACCTCGTCCTCGTAGATGGCGAGGAACTGCGCGTTCGGCGACCGCGGCGGCATCGGATACCCCCGCGCAATCTCGGTGGGCCCGCTGCAGACCCTCGCGTCGCAGGTACCGCCGTCCACGCACACCGCGCCGCACGCGCCGCAGTGCTGTGCGTCGCTGGTCAGGTCCACCTCGCAGCCCATCCCGTCGCCGTCGCAGTCGGCCGTGCCGGGCTGGCACCCGGAGGCCCCGCCCGACGAGCCCGCGCCGGCCTCGCCCACCGTGAAGTCCCCGAGCACGGTGGTGCATGCAGCGCTGGTCAGGGCAACGCTCAGCATCAAGACGACTCCGAACGCCTGGCGCATCAGAAACTCCCCTTTGCTCCCGCGGAGCCGAGCCCGATCACGGGCGTGATCGAGATCCCGGCGCGCTGCGGTGACCTCGGCGCGGTGAGGATGAGGAACGCCCCCGCGCCGACGCCCACCGCGCCGACAACGAACCCGATCGTCGAGAGGGTGCCCATCGCGTGGTAGCGGTCGACGTCGCCCTGCAGCGAGGCGTCGCACCGGCCGCCCGGGCAGCGCTCCGAGAGGTCGCTGTGCTTGCCCATCGCGAGCACCCCGCCCACGGCGCCGGCCGCGAGGCCGACGCCTCCGAGCCCCAGCGCGGCGATCCCCAGCACCGTGCGGCTGCTGCCGCTCGGAGCGACAGGGCTCCTGTCGGGCGCCGGCGCTGGCGGCGCAGGCGACGCGCTCGAGGGCGGCGGCGCGATCGGCTTGAGCACCAGCGCGACGGTCTCGCTGGCGCGCTCCGCGAGGGTGAGCTTCACCTCGACCGGAGCGAACCCCGCGGCCGACGCGCGGAAGGTGTGCTCGCCCGGATCGACCGGGCGCCTGACGCCGAGCGCGGCGCGCGGCACGGGCTCGCCGTCGATCGTGACGTCGGCGATGTCCGTCCCGCGCACCGAGATCAGCACCTGCGGGATCCGCGGCGCGAGCGCGTCGAGCTCCCGCTGAGCGGCCGCGATCGCCTCGAAGAACGGCTCTGGCGAGCGCTCCGGCGCCCCCTCGCGGAGGATGCGGTTGTAGGACTCCTGGGCCGCGATCCACCGGCCCATGCCCACCTGGGCGCGGGCGACGCCGAGCAGCAGCGTCGGCGCGTGGATGATGGCGTCGGCGCGCCCGAACCGGTCGAGCGCGGCGGAGAAATCCTTCCGGTCGAGGGCCTCTTGCCCCTCCACGGCGAGCGAGCGCGCGGTGGCGCGATCGGCGTCGGAGACCTGGGCGAGGGCGGCGGGCGCGCACGTCAGCGCGAGCAGCAAGGAAGCGATTCCGAGTCGACGAGCCATACGAGCGAGATCCGAGCGAGGTGCTGCGGGTGAACGTCAGATGCCGAAGTCGGTCGGCTTCGGCTTGCGGCGCACGGTACCCGATGGCGCGGTGGAACGCGGCCTCACCTGATGCGCGGGCTGCGCCGACGGCGCGCGAGGGCCGCCCGGGGCCGTCACGGCCGAGGCCGCTGGCGACGACGCCGGCGCGGCCGAGGGCCCCGCGGAAGCCGACGGCGCGGGCTCGCTCGCCGGCGCGGCGGCCGACACAACGGGCTCGGGCGCCCGCGGCGCGTCGGACGCCGACGCCGTGGCCTCCGGCTGCGCGAGCGGCTGAGCCGGGACGCCAGACCCGGTGCCGCGCAGGAGGAAGACCCCGGCGGCGACGAGGACGGCCGCGGCAGCCGCCGCAGCAACCGCGCGCCCGACGAAGGGTCGCCTGGTCGGAGGAGACACGACCGAGACGAGGGCGCTGGCAGTATGCGATCGCATCTGTCGACCCAACGCGCCCGACAGCGCCGACGCGCCCGCCGCGTCGCCGGGCGAGGCCACCGTGCGGCCGGGGCTCGGCGAGAGCCGCTCGCCCCCGGCGTCCGACGAAGCGACCAGCGTGGCCGCGTCGCCGAGCGACGGCACCGCGCTGTCCGGCCCCGTGTCGAGGAGCGTCGCGCCCTCCTGCGACCGCGGGGTGAACCCGAGCTCCACGGAGACGCGGTCGCCGGGCGCGCGGAACATGCCGGTGAGGCTCGTCCTCGGCTCGATGCTGTCGCTCGCGATGTCGAGGGCGAGCGCGAGCGCGTCGCAGAACTCCTTCGCGCTCTGGAAGCGGGCCTCCGGCTCGCGCGACGCGGCGCGGGCCCACCAGCCGTCGAAGCCGGGCGGCACCGGGGCGAGCTGCGACGGCACGGGCAGCGGCTTGACCATGATCTTGAGGAGCAGATCGCCGAAGGCCTGGCTGTCGAACGGGAGCTTGCCGGTCAGGCACTCGAACACGACGACGGCGAGCGACCAGAGGTCCGAGCGGTGATCGATGCTCTTGGTCCCCTGCGCCTGCTCAGGGCTCATGTACGCGGGCGTCCCGAGCAGCGAGCCGGTCTTCGTGTTGGAGGTGACCTTCGGCGTGCTGTCCTTGGCGATGCCGAAGTCGAGGACCTTGGCGATCTCCCGGTCGTCGTCCCGGACGAGGAAGATGTTGGCCGGCTTGAGGTCGCGGTGGACCAGGCCCGCCGCGTGCGCCTTCGTGAGGGCGCGCGCCACCTGCGCGGTGATCGCCATCGTGTCGTGCGGGTCGAGCCGCCCGACGCGCTGGATGCGATGGTCGAGGTCCTCCCCCTCGAGGTACTCCATCGCGATGTAAGGCGTACCCTTCCACACACCGTGGTCGAGGATCTGCACGACGTGCGGGCTACGGATCTGCGCCGCGACCTTCGCCTCTCGCTCGAAGCGGTGCCGCACCTCCTTCGAGACGCCCTGCGCGTGCATGAACTTGATCGCGCACGGGATGTCGAGGCCGATGTGCTGGGCGAGCCACACCGAACCCATCCCGCCTTGCCTCAGCGGACGCACCAGGCGAAAGCGATCGGCAACGGTGGTCCCCGCAGCGGGTGTCACGCAGCCTCCCAGACCTCCGGAATACCACAGGTCGCCGTCCAGGGTCACGTTCGCGCCTGGCAAAAGTGAACGGCCGGCTGACGCAGTTCGTCGGCGTCATCAGCGTCATCAGCGCGTAGGGCTGCCCGCGCGCGAGACGCGCGTCGGCCTGCCGGCGCGCGAGACGCGCGTCGGCCTGCCGGCGCGCGAGACGCGCGCCGGCCTGCCGGCGCGCGAGACGCGCGCCGATGGCTGCCCGCGCGCGGCTCGCGCGCCGATGGTTTCGCGCATCACGAATCCCTGGCGGGGCTCGCTGACGCGCGGACCTAGCGAGCGCCCGAGCTCGCGCCGGGCTCCTGCGCAGGCCGCCGCGCGCCGGACCGGGCCGGGGGCGAGCCGCCGTTGCTCGCGGCGCCGAGCGGCGTGCCCGTCGTGCGCGCGAGCTGGCTGCCGCGCGGATCGTCCGGGAAGGTCTCGAGGAACTTGCGCGCGTGGTGGCGCGACTCTTCGACGATGCCGGCGCGGAACGTCAGGAGCGCCAGGTTGTAGCGCGCCTCCGCGTTCCTCGGGTCGGCCTTCAGGGCGGCGAGGTAGCCCTGGCGCGCGCCGTTGTAGTCGCCGCGTTTGTCGGCGATGAGCGCGAGGTTGTAGAGCACCTCGGCGTCGGAGGGGTCCTGCTGGGCGAGCGGCGTGAGGCGCGCCTGCGCCCCGTCGAGATCCCCGGCCAGGATCGCGAGCGCCCCCGCGAGGAGCTGCGCCTTCCGGCCGGCGCCGGCCTCGATCGCGCGCTCTGCCTCGGCCCTGGCCTCCGCCAGGCGACCCGCGCGCTGGTGCGCGAGCGCGAGCGCGTAGAGGAGCCGCGACGGCTCGCCGCCCTGCTCCAGCGCGGCCCGCGCCTCCGCCTCCGCGCGCTCGGTGCGGCCGGCGACGGCGAGCGCCTCGGCCAGGACGGCGCGCGCGCCCTTCTGCTCCGGGCATCGCTCGAGCGCTGCCTCCGCGTCGCGGAGCGCAGCGCCGGCGTTGCGGGCGTGGAGCCTCGCCTCGGCGCGCAGCGCCAGGCACGCGCACGTGGCGGGCGCGGCGGAACCGGCGGGCTCGGGGGCGAGCGGGTGCATCTTCAGGCAGCGCGCGGCGACGCCGTCGAGCTCGTCCAGCTTGCGCTGCGCCAGGAGCGGCGTCGTGAGCTCGTCGACCGCGCGCAGGTGCGCTCCGTCGCGGCGCAGCGCCGCCCACCACATCGGCTCGCGCGAGCCGAGCAGGGACGACGCCCCGAGCACCTGGACGGAGCCGAGGCCGATCATGAGGATCGCGGCCCCCATCCGCCGGTGCTTGAAGCTCGAGCCGAGCCAGTGCTCCGCGGCGGCCGCGGCGAGCGTCGCGAGCGCCGCCCACAGCGGCACCGCGACGACGAAGACGCCCTGCGCGAGCGGCGCGCGGGGCCCGCGGTAGTAGAGCGTGGCCGCGAGCGCCGTGGCGATCGCGACCCACAGCAGCGCCGCCCCGTTCCTGGCGAGGCGCGTCTCCAGCCGCGCCGCGAACCACGCGGAGAGGCCGAGCGCCGCGGCGAGCGCGGCCGCCGAGAGCGAGCCCCAGAGGGCGAGCGCGCGCGGCGGCAGCGGCTCGGGCGAGAGCCACGTCGGCGCGACCGTGAGGACGACGAGGTGCAGCGCGCGGATCAGGTGCAGGGCGAGCTCAGCAAGCCAAGGCACGGGGTGACCTTAGCCCAGCGCCCATCGCGGACAAACGGTGGCGTCAGAACGCAGCTGCGGCGAGGGCGCGCTCACGGCAGGGTCAGCTCGACCTCGACGGCGACGCGCGCTCCGGGCGGCGGCACGCCGATCCCGAGCGGGATCATCCGGAGGCAGTGCGCGGCGTCGGGGCGGTCCATCCCTCGCACCTCGCTGATACCGCGGGCGATCTCCTTCCCGGACTCGTCGAAGGTCATGTTGAAGAGGTACCTGGCGCGCGCGGGCGTTGGGTTCTTCTTGAGCGAGGGTTCCCAGCACTGCTTCACGAAGAGCGGCCGCCGCGCCTCGAGCGCGCTGGCGGCGTCCGCCGCGACGCGTTCGTAGAGCTCGCTCGGCAGGGCGGACGACGGCGCTGCCGCCGCGGGGCGAGGTATCGGCTGCGACGGCGTCCCTGCCGATGCCGGCGCCTCCGCCGGTGCTGCCGGCGCCCGCGCCGACGCAGCCCGGGCCTCCGCGCTGGCCGGAGGGGGCGCGGAGGGCACCGGCTGCTGGAGACCGAAGTAGAGACCCGCGGCGATGATGAGGCTGCCGAGCAGGATCGCCGCCGGGGTCATCAGCTCCTTCTGCATGGTGGCATCGCTGTGGCAGGCGCCGCGCATCTTCAACAACGCGCGCGCATGTCCGCCCAGCCCGACCTTACTCCATGGTGACGACCGCGGACGTGTAGGAATAGTCGTTGTTGGTCCAGTAGCGGCTCTCCGACTTTCCGCAGAGACCGACGTTGTACTGGCCCGGGGGCAGCGAGAGCACGGCGTTCAGCCCCATGACGATGCTTGTGTTCGCCGGGACCCGCAGCGCGTAGATGCCAGTCCCGGCGCTGCTGATGTCCCCGAGCGGCGCGATCTGCTGGGAGCAGATCCAGAGAAAGAGCCCGTCCGCAGGGGACTCCTCGGCGCCGAGCACCTTGTTGGACACGACGACGACGCGCTGCCCGAGCGCGGTCACGCTCACTGTGGCGGGCGCCGCGAGGAACTGCAGCGATGGCCGCGGATCGGCGCCGGCGCCGGAGACGGAGGTGCTCGAGACGACGCCGGGCGGTCCTGGTGGACCGGCGGTCCCCTGCGCACCGGGCGGCCCCGCTGCGCCGGGCGGCCCGGCGGGACCGATCGGGCCGGACGGCCCCGGCGGGCCGGACGGCCCCGGCGCGCCCTGCAGCCCGACCGGCTCGCCGACCCACAGCCCGCTGCTGTCGATGACGAGACGTCCGGCGATGGACACGGAGTTCGGCGTGATGTCACCGGCGACATTGCTGGCCTGGAGCGCATACGGGACGCTCGCCACCCTGGCGCGCGGGCTCATCTCGGGGTCGTTCCCCACGGTGATCCCCAGGTAGCGCGCCGTGCCGTCGCGGACGGGCTTGTCGACGGGCGCGAGCTCGCCGAGATCGACCGAGAAATAGCCGTCGTCGAATGTGATCGTGTGGACCTCGCTCCAGATGGGCACGGGCGCGTCGAGCGCGTCGTAGAGCGCGAACACCACGTCGAGCGTGTCGTCGATGGGCTGACCTGCCGCGTTGAACAGGCGCCCCTGATGGGTGATCGTGAGGGGGACCGCTGCAGCAGCGGGACCGGCGAGCGCGGTCACCGCCGCAAGGACCGGCGCGTGGAGAATTCGTGCCTTCATCGCAAGCTCCCGTGGTTCGCCCTCGCGAGCCAGCGCCGGGGAGCGCCGGGGCGAGGCCGTACGTCGCCTGCGGAGCGATCGCGGCCGATGGCGCCGGAGGTCCAGAGGCGCAGCGCGTGCCCTGCCTCGATCTCGCGAAGAAGCAGCGCCTTCGATGCCAGCCCCCGAAGGGCGTTGCGATCGCGGCGCTGCCCCGCGGCGCGGGCAGGCGGCTCGGCCTCGCGGACAGCCCCGGGGTCGCTCGTCCGCGGGGCGAGAGCGTCCACGACGGGCTCGCTTCCGGCGTCGTGGACGCTCTCGCCCCGCGCGCGCGCCCTTGGCCCTCCAGCGCCGCGCCCGGGTTACTCGAGGTCGTACGGCTCGACCTTCACCTCGGCGAGCTTCGGGACGGCCGCGGCGACCACCTCGCCGATCTCCTCGTGCGTCCCGACGACGCCGATCACGAGATCGTCCTCCGAGATCCGGCGGCGCACGGCGGCGTTCGCCTCGTCGAGCGTCACCGCCTCGACCCGCTGCAGGTAGCCGTCGTGGTAGCCCTCGGGCAGGTCGTACAGGATCTCCTCGAGCCGCTGGTGCACGCGCTTCCGCGCGGTGTCGATCTCGAACGCGTGGGAGCGGACGAGGTAGCGCTTCACGAACGTGAGCTCGTCCTCCGTGATCCCGTCGCGCCGCAGCGCCTCCAGCAGCCCGAGCTGCAGGGAGAGGCAGGCGGCGGCGTCCGACGCCGCGGGCGCGGTCCACATAGTGAAGGCGTCGCGGTGCCTGTCGAAGCCCGCCCGCGACGAGGCGCCGTAGGACCAGCCGCGCTTGGCGCGCACCTCCTGCATCAGCCGCGACGAGAAGGTGCCGCCGAAGGCGGTGTTCGCGACGACGAGCGCCATGTGATCGGGGTCGTGGGCGTCGGTGCCGAGCCCGCCGATGACCATCTGCGTCTGTGTCCGCTCGGGCTTGTCGACGAACACGAGGCACCGCCCCCGCCGGGCCTCGGGATCAGGCACCGGATCGGGGACCGGCTCGCCCTCGGGCAAGCCGGCCAGGAGCCGCTCCGCGATCGCGTGCGCCTCGGCGGCCTCGATGTCGCCCGAGATGGCCACGATCGCGTTGCGCCGGGTGTAGTGCCGCGCGTAGAAGGCCGCGACGTCGTCGCGCGTGATCTCCCGCAGCGTCGGGATGGTGCCCGCGATGCGGCGGCCGTAGGGGTGCCCGGCGAACAGCGTCCGCCGGAAGGCGCGGCTGCAGAGCGACCGATCGCTGTCGCGCGCCTCGATGAGCTCGGCCTCGGCCTCGCGCAGGAGCCGCGCGAGCTCGGACGGCGAGAACGTCGGGCGCGCGAGCAGCGTGGCCCCGAGCTCGATGAACCGGTCGAGCGATCGCTTGATCACCTCGAAGTGCACCATCGTCGCGCTCGTCGCCACGTCGGCGCCGAACTCCCCGCCGAGCGCGTCGATCGTCTCCTCGATCTCGTTCGCGCTGTAGCCCTCGGCGCCGCGGCGGAGCATGCGCGCCGTGATCCGGGCGAGCCCTTCGCGCGCGACCGGGTCGTACGCCGAGCCGGAGCGGAACGCGACGATGATGCTGACGATGGGGAGCGCGTGGCTCGTCTCCACGAGCACCGCGCCCTCCCGCGGCGCCACGCGCCCGCCCGGCGCCCCCCTGCCCTGCCCCTCGGCGCCCCAGGCGAGGCCGCTCTTCACGCTCTGGCTCACGATGCCTCCTCGCTCTCCGCGTCTGTCTCTTCCGCGTCGTCCTCGGCGCTCGACCCGTCCGGGGTCACGTGGATCACGGTCCGCGCCGAGCTCACGAGGTACCGCCGCGCCGCGCGCAGCAGGTCCCCCACGGTCACCCGCCGGTACGCGGCGAGCCGCTCGAACAGGGCCGCGGGGTCGCCGAGCACCGTCTCGTAGAAGCCGATCTGCTCGGCCTTGCCGGCGACCGTCTCGAGCCCCTGCAGGACGGAGAGCTCGATGCGCGCCTTCGCGCGGTCGAGCTCCGCCTCGGTGACAGGAGCGCGACGCACCGCCTCCAGGAGCGGCTCGAGCGCGTCGAGGAGCGCCTGGCCGTTGTGCTCGCCGCGGGCCGAGAGGTAGACGTCGTAGAGCGCGGGGTCGCGGAACGAGCCGACCCAGCCGCGGACCTCGCTCGCGATCTCCTGCTCCTGCACGAGCGCGCGGTGCACGCGCGACGACCGTCCGCCGAAGAGGATCTCGTTCAGCAGCACCAGCGGCGCGTGGTCGAAGTCCCCGAGCGCCGGCGAGCGATAGCCGATCGCGACCTTGTGCGTGGCAGTCGGCTTCGCCACCTCGGCGCGGCGCTCCTCCGTCTGCGGCGGCTCGGGGGACACGTCCTCGACCGGGATCTTCGACGGCTCCTGGGCGCCGTAATGGTCCTGCACCCCCCGCAGCGCCTGATCGAGCGCGACGTCGCCCACGAGGACGAGCGCCGCGTTGTTGGGGGCGTAGTACGTCCGGTAGAACTCGACGCAGTCCTCGGTCGTGAAGCCCTTGATGTCCTCCATCCAGCCGATGGTCGGCCACCCGTAGGCGTGCTTGCGGAACGCCTCCTTGTAGAGCAGCTCGCTCACCGACCCGTCGACGTCGTCGTCGACCCGCTGCCGCCGCTCGTTGGCGACGACCTCCTTCTCGCTCGACACCTGAGGGTCGCGGAGGACGAGCCGCGCCATGCGCTCCGCCTCGAGGCGGAGGGTCAGCTCGAGCGCGTCCTTCGGGAGGTTCGTGTGGTAGTAGGTCCAGTCGAGGAACGTCGCCGCGTTCGTCTCGGCGCCGGCCTCCTCGAGCATCCTGTCGAACGCGCCGTGGGCGACGCTCTCCGTCTCGCCGAACATGAGGTGCTCGAAGAGGTGGGCGATGCCGGTCTTGCCAATGCGCTCGTGGCGCGATCCGACGCCGAACCA
The DNA here is from genome assembly GCF_051530195.1 of Sorangium sp. So ce321. Lineage (NCBI taxonomy): Bacteria > Pseudomonadati > Myxococcota > Polyangiales > Polyangiaceae > Sorangium > Sorangium sp. So ce321. The sequence goes on from NZ_CP150329.1 coordinate 6,501,694, forward strand.
GGTCTGCAGGCAGACCACGGGGGCCGAGCCGTCGACGAGCACGAGCACCTTGAGCCCGTTGCCGAGGACGAAGCGCTCGACGCGCATGGCGGGGCCGAACGCGATGGTGGCGTCGTGGCGCAGCCTGGCGAGCGGCGGGCGTCCGCTGTTCAGCTCGACGAGCATCTCGGCGAGCGGGTCGGTTCGAGGGAGCGCGTTGGTGGCGCCGGGGAGCGAGTAGGCAAGCGTCTCCTGCATGGCAGACGCAGCCCATACCACGCTCAGCGCCGCGGCGCTGCGTGGCACAGGACGTCGGACGGATCCCGCGTCGACTGGTGGCACTCCCACAGGTCGTCGTGGCAGGAGACGACGAGGACGCCCGCGTCGTACGCCTCCCGGAGCGAAGAGCCTGCCCGCTGCGCGAGCAGGTTCGACGGGGTGCGCTCGTTGCAGCCCTTGCCCATGTCGACCTCGATCTTGCGGTTCCCCTTGGTCGCCTTCGCGGGGTTGGGCGGGGTCTTGCCCTTGTCCGCGGTGCGCACCGCCACGGCGAGCTTCGGCACGATGGCGTCGAGGTAGGCCTTGTCGACCAGCGGGTCGGTCGGCTGCGGCGACACCATGGCGAGCGTGTACTGGATCGCCATCATCTGCTGCTCCGGCGGGGCGCTCGGCTGGATCGGCCCGCTCGACCCGATCGGGACGGGCCGCGGCGGCATCTCCCGCCTGGCGGCCGACGGGGCCGCGGGGGCCGGCGCGGCGCTCGGCGCCGGCGCGGCGCTCTCCGCGGCCGGCGGCGCGGGAGCCGAGGGGGACGCTCCCGGCGCCGGGGCGCGCGCGTCGTCGCAGGCGAGGACGGCGAGGCCGAGGGCAAGGGCGAGGACAGGGGGCGCCGCGCGGCGGACGCGCGGGCGGACGGGGGCGGGCTCCATGGCCGGCTTATACGGGCGGCGGACGCGCGCCGCCACGCTCGCGTGCCCGCCCGGCGCGAGGGGCGGCGCGCGGCAAACAGCGCCGCCGCGCCTCAGTCGATCTTCAGGATGGCGAGGAACGCCTCCTGCGGGATCTCGACGCTGCCGACCATCTTCATCCGCTTCTTGCCCTCTTTCTGCTTCTCGAGGAGCTTGCGCTTGCGGCTGATGTCGCCGCCGTAGCACTTGGCGGTCACGTCCTTGCGCATCGCCTTCACGGTCGTCCGCGCGATGATCTTCGACCCGATCGCCGCCTGGATGGCGACCTCGTACTGCTGACGCGGCACGATGTCCTTGAGCTTCACGGCGAGGTCCCGGCCCCGGGCGTACGCCTTGTCCCGGTGCACGATGACGCTCAGGGCGTCGAGCGGGTCGCCGTTCACCATCATGTCCAGCTTGATGAGCTCGTCGGCGCGGTACCCGACGAGCTCGTAGTCCATCGACGCGTAGCCGCGCGACACGCTCTTCAGCTTGTCGTGGAAGTCGAAGAGCACCTCGCTGAGGGGCATGTCGTAGGTGATGATCACGCGGTCGGACGAGGCGTACTGGATCGACTTCTGCTCCCCGCGCCGCTCCTGGCACAGGGCGAGGACCGCGCCGACGTACGTCGACGGCACGTGGACGGTCATCCGGAAGATCGGCTCCTCGATGCGATCGATGAGGTTCGGCGGCGGGAGCTTCGCCGGGTTCTCGATCGACTTCATCGAGCCGTCGTTCAGGAAGCAGTGGTAAACGACGCTCGGCGCCGTCGTGATGAGGTCGAGGTTGTACTCGCGCTCGAGCCGCTCCTGGATGATCTCCATGTGGAGCAAGCCGAGGAAGCCGCACCGGAAGCCGAACCCGAGCGCCTCGGACGTGTCGGGCTCGAAGACGAACGCGGCGTCGTTCATGTGGAGCTTCGACAGGGCGTCGCGGAGGTCCTCGTACTGGGCCGAGTCCGTCGGGAAGATCCCGGCGAAGACCATCGGCTTGACCTCCTTGAAGCCGGGCAGCGGCGTCGTCGCTGGGTGGACGGCGTCCGTCACCGTGTCGCCGATCTTCGTGTCGACAACGCTCTTGATGTTGCCGACGAGGAAGCCGACCTCCCCTGGCCCGAGCTCGGTGATGGCGGTCGCGTGGGGCGTGAACACGCCCATCTCCGTGAGCTCGTAGTCGCGGCCGGTCGCCATGAAGCGGACCTTCTGCCCCTTCCTGAGGACGCCGTCGACGACGCGCACCATCACGACCGCGCCGCGGTAGCTGTCGTACCAGCTGTCGAAGATGAGCGCGCGGGGCGCCGCGTTCAGATCGCCCTTCGGCGCCGGGACGCGCGAGACCACCGCCTCGAGGATCTCCGCGATGCCGATCCCGGTCTTGGCGCTGGCCGGGATGGCGCCGGAGCAGTCCAGGCCGATGACGTCCTCGATCTCGCGCGTCGTCCGGTCGACGTCGGCCGAGGGGAGGTCGATCTTGTTGAGGACCGGGACGATCGCGAGGTTGTTGTCGAGCGCGAGGAAGACGTTCGCGAGGGTCTGCGCCTCCACGCCCTGGGTCGCGTCGACCACGAGCAGCGCGCCCTCGCACGCCTGGAGGCTGCGCGAGACCTCGTAGTTGAAGTCGACGTGCCCGGGCGTATCGATGAGGTGCAGCCGGTATGTCTGCCCGTCCTTCGCGGTGTAGTCGAGCCGCACGGTCTGGGCCTTGATCGTGATCCCCCGCTCGCGCTCGATGTCCATCTTGTCGAGGAACTGCTCCTTCTGCTCGCGGGCGGTGAGCGCCCCGGTCACGTCGAGGATGCGGTCGGCGAGCGTGGACTTGCCGTGGTCGATGTGGGCGATGATCGAGAAGTTGCGGATGAGCTTGGAATCAACAGGCATAGCGAGCTTCGGGGCGCGGCGCCCTGACCACCGTTAACGGCCGCAGCGCGCGGCCTCGACCGAGATTGCGAAGGAGCGGACCACACGTCCGCGCCCCCTCTGGGGAACGAACCGCAGCGCGCGGCTCTGCGAGCGCCGCGGGGACGTGGTGGACCGCGGCGCGCTTGCTCCTAGCGCGACCCGCGCCGCGAAGCTATTCGCCCGGACAGCGCACGGCGTCCAGGCGCTCCGGCCCCCTGGCGCTCGCGCTCTCCCCGGGAGCTCGCGGCCCGCCGTCGCGGCCGCCGGCACCGGGTCACTTCTTCGGGGTCGGCGGCGGCGGGGCCGGTGTGCTCTCCAGCGACATCTGCCCCGGCAGCACGTGCTCGTAGTGCTTGAGGACCAGGTCTATCCCCTCGCGGATGTAGACGGCGATCGGGACCTTGGTGCGTTCGTGCAGCATCTTCAGCCGCTCGGCCTGCTCGGGCGTGATGTAGATGGTCGTCGAGACTTTCTTCCGCGACATGTCACGCCCGGGAGGGTAACCCGCCAGTCTCGAAAGGTACGACTGACAAGACGTTACCCTAGATGCCGGTACGTGTGTTGTCAATCGGAATGGCGCTGTCGGTCTCCACGCCTCTCCACGCCTTCCCCCTCCACGCCTTCCGCCTCCACGCCTCCCCCCGCCCCCTCCACGCCTCCCCCCGGCTGCCTCGCTCCCTCGCTCGTTGCATGGGGTCGGGTGCCGCGCGTGGGAAGCCTGTCGAGAGCGCCGCCTCCCCTGGGCTTCTTGATGTGCGGATGAACCGCGGTCTAGACTGCGCCCGAAGCTGGTCCGCGTCGGGACGGCTCGCCCGGCGCGACGAGCTTCCGTCCCGAAAGTCCAGGGCCCGCCGGAGGAATCTCTTGATGACGCGATTCCCGCTCACCTGGCCGTCGCCCAGGTGCTCGCTCGTGGCCTTGATGACCGTCTTCGTGGCCTCCTGCGCCTCATCGACGCCGGCGCCGACCGGCGCGAAGAGCGCGACCGGCGAGCGGGACACGGCGATCGTCCACGAGCCCTGCGAGAAGGACTCCGCCGCTGCGCAGAAGGTCGATGTGAACGGCGACCGGATGCCCGACATCATCCACGTGAAGAAGGACGGCCGGGAGGTCTGCCGGGTCGTCGATCTGAACCTGGACGGCGCGATCGACGCCTTCATCTACTACGACGCCAAGGGGGCTGAGCGCCGCCGCGAGTCGGACTTCGATCGCGACGGGCGCGCCGACGAGATCGCTCACCTCGAGCGCGGCGCCGTCGTGCTGAAGGAGCGCGAGACCAACTTCGACGACAAGCTCGACACCTGGGACTACTACGAGGGGGCGCGCCTCGTCCGCCGCGAGCGCGACTCCGACGGCGATCAGATCGTCGACCAGTGGTGGCAGTTCAACAACCCGAACGACGCGAAATGCGCGGTCGTGACCACCGATCAGAACGCCGACGGCAAGCCCGATCCCGGCAGCGTGGTGGATCTCTGCGCCGAGTCGTACGGCGCGCCCAGGCCGATCGCGCCTCCGCCGGGCAGCGCGGCGCCTCCCGCGGGCAGCGCGAGCGCCGCCGGGCAGCCTGCGGACGGCGCGCCGCAGGGCGCCGCAACCGGCGGGGCCCCGGCGGCGAGCGCCGCGCCCGCGAACGCCGCGTCCGCCTCGGCCCCCGCCGGCGCGGCCCCGGCGACGAGCGCCGCGCCCGCGAACGCCGCGCCGGCGGGCTCCGCGCCCGCGACCCCCGCGAGCCAGCCGGCCGCCAGGAAGGGACCATGACATGAGGAGAGAAGCGCTCATCGCGCTGGCCGCGCTCGGCCTGCTCGTCGCCGCCTGCGGCTCGGATCCAGGGTTCGAAGGCACGAAGGCGCCGAAGGTCGAGGCGGCTCGCAACCCCGACGGCAGCATCGACGATCGCTCGATGTGCGAATGGAAGGGCAGAGGCGATCGCGAGGCGAGCGAGACCGCGGGGCCGGGGGCCATCCAGCCCAACGTGCGACGCGTCTGGCAGATCGTGGGCACGGGCGAGGATCGCCACAAGGCGCTCGTCTGCCGCGAGATCGACACGAACTTCGACGGCGTGAAGGACGTCGTCCGCCGGTACAACGACAAGGGCGAGAGCCTGCACGAGGAGTCGGACGCGAACTACGACGGCCGGATCGACACCTGGCTCACCTTCGCCAGCGGAAGGCTCGCGGAGGTGCGGATCGACTCCGATCGCGACGGCAACCCCGACGAGTGGAAGTACTACAGCGGCGGCAAGCTCGCCCGCATCAAGCGGGACACGAACCGCGACGGCAAGCCGGACGTCTGGGAGATCTACCGCATGGGCCGGCTCGAGCGGATGGGCGTGGACATCGACGCCGACGAGCGGGTCGACCGGTGGGATCACGACAGCGAGGTGCGCCGCCGCGTCGAGGACGACGAGCGCAAGAAGGAAGAGGAGGCCGCTGCAGCGGCCGCGAAGAAGGCCGCGGAGGACCAGAGCGCCGCGGACAGGGCGAATGAGGCCGCGGACGGCGGCGGGGGCGCGCAGCCGCCCGGCAGCAAGAAATAACGCCGGCTCCGGGCCCGTCGCGCCCGCCCGGTCTCGCGGCGTCGCGCGCGCTGGTGCTCCTGCCGGGGCGGGCGCTCGCCAGGGGCCGGCCGGCGCGCCGGCGTCGAGGTCGGCCTCGGCCCCGAGGAGCGCGCTGTCCAGGTCGGTCGACGCCGCGCGAGGGGCGTGCTTATCAGAGCCGTCGACCGGCAGCGCAGCGTCCGCGCAGGTCCTGAAAACACAATGGAAGAACGTCTCCAGAAGATCATCGCGCGCGCCGGGGTCGCTTCACGCCGGGCCTCCGAGGAGCTCATCCTGGCCGGGCGGGTGCGCGTGAACGGCCAGGTCGTCACCGAGCTCGGCTTGAAGGCCGACCGGCAGAAGGACCGGATCGAGGTGGACGGCAAGCGCCTTGTCTCCGAGGTCCCGGTCTACCTGGCCCTGCACAAGCCGCGGAACGTCGTCTCGACCTTGCGCGATCCCGAGGGCCGCCCGACGGTCGCCGACTACGTACGAGGCACGGGCGCGCGGCTCTACCCCGTGGGTCGGCTCGATTTCGCGACGAGCGGAATCCTCCTCATGACGAACGACGGCGACTTCGCCAACGCGCTGCTCCACCCGCGCGGAGGCGTGCCGAAGACGTACGTGCTGAAGGTGCAGGGCGTCATGAGCGACGACGACCTCGCGCCGTGGCGCGAGGGGATCCGCCTCGAGGACGGCGTCACCCTGCCCGCGGAAGCGCGGGTGCTCCGCCGCGAGGGGGACAAGACGTGGCTCGAGGTGACCCTCCGCGAGGGCCGCAACCAGCAGATCCGGCGCATGGGCGAGGCGAGCGGCTGGCCCGTCATGCGCCTGGCCCGGACGACGTTCGCCGGCGTCACCTCGGAGGGGCTCCGGCCCGGGGAGTGGCGCGCGCTGACGGTGGACGAGCTCCTCCACATCCGCGAGGCGTTCGGCGTTCCCAAGCGGATCCGCGGCGCGATGATGGGCGCGTCGTCTGGACCGGTCGATCATCGCCGCGCCGCCGGAACCGTCCGGTCGAGCGCGAAGGCGTCACATCGGCCCGCGCCAGAGGCGGCCGGTCCGTCCGCGCGCAACCGGGCGCCCGCGCCGTCGAGGGCTCGCACCAGGACCGACGTCGAGGGCCCGGACGCACCTGGCGCCGGCCCGGCCCAGCCGAGGTCGCGCTCCAGGGCCGACGTGGCCCCGGCGAACGCGCCCCGCCCCGGCCCGGCCCAGCCGAGGTCGCGCTCCAGGGCCAACGTCGCCCCGACCGACGCGCCCGGCCACGGCCCGGCCCAGCCGAGGTCGCGCTCCAGGGCCAACATCGCCCCGACCGACGCGCCCCGCCCCGGCCCGGCCCAGCCGAGGTCGCGCTCCAGGGCCAACATCGCCCCGACGAACGCGCCCGGCCACGGCCCGGCCCAGCCGAGGTCGCGCTCCAGGGCCAACATCGCCCCGACGAACGCGCCCGGCCACGGCCCGGCTAGATCTGCGCGAAACGCCCGCTCCGAAACGACGCCTCGAGCAGCTGAGACACGCGGGCCTCGAGCTCGCGGGCCCGGGCGTCGTTGATGCCGGCGAGCGCCTGCTTGATCTCGCCGAGCGCCTTGAGCTGACTGAACAGCTGGACGTCGCCGAGCGCGGCGCCGCCCGTGAGGATCTGTCGGATGCGATCGATCTCCGCGGCGAGCGCCTCCACGCCGACGCCGAGCGCGCCGACGCGGCGGCGATCCGGGTGCTCGCGGAAGAACGCCTCGAGCACCGGCTGCACGATGCCCTCGAGGATCGCGGCCTGATCCTGGTTGTTCCAGATGTGCTTGAGCACGAAGAAGTCGCTCGCGTCCGTCACCTGCCGTCCGTCGAGGTACGCGCTCGCGGCGAAGAGCTTGAGCATCTTCACGACCCGGCGATCCGAGAGCGAGATCCCCTCGGCGCGGATCTGGAACACCAGCCCCTTGTAGGCCGACAGGAACGCGTCGCCGAAGTTCATCCGCGCGCCGAACCCCCGGCCGAGCTCCGCGAGCTCGCGGGCCGCCACGAGCGGGCGGAGCGGCTCGCCGGCCATGTGCCGGATCTCCTGCTGGATGCCGCGCTGGAGCAGCTCGCTGAAGTGATAAGCGTCGAGGTTGTCGGACTGCACCCGCAGCAGGAAGCGATCGAAGATCGCCGTCAGCGTCTCGTCGCCCGGCACCTCGTTCGACGCCGCGAAGACGCTGATGAGCGGGCAGCGGATCACCTGGCCGCCGCTCGAGAACTTGCGCTCGTTCAGCAGCGTGAGCAGCGCGTTCAGGATGGCGCTGTTCGACTTGAAGACCTCGTCGAGGAAGACGATCTCCGCCTCGGGGAGCATCCCCGCGGTGTTCCGGCGGTAGACACCCTCGCGGAAGGCGCCGATGTCGACGGGACCGAAGATCTCGTTCGGCTCGGTGAAGCGCGTGAGCAGGTACTCGAAGTACTGGGCCTGCATCAGCTCGGCGAGCGTGCGGATGAGCGCGCTCTTCGCGGTCCCGGGCGGGCCGAGGAGCACGCAGTGCTCGCCCGCGACGACCGCGATCATGAGCAGGCGGATGATCTCGTCCTTGCCCAGGAACTGCCGCTCGAGGCTGTGGGCAAGCAGGCGCAGGCGCTCGTGGAGCGGAGCCGACATGAGGCGAATCCTCGTATCACAGGCCCGCCGCCCGGCGCATCGATCGCCGCAGCGCCCCGTGCGTTCTTCAGCGGTCCCGCGGCCGCGCACCAGGCGGTGGAACAAAACACCAGAGGCCGGTGGGTCACACCGGCCTCAGAGGTTTGCTCGCTGTTGCAGAGCCTATGTTGCGGAGCGGGAGACGGGATTTGAACCCGCGACGTCAACCTTGGCAAGGTTGCACTCTACCACTGAGTTACTCCCGCAGACGTCAGCCACTCAAACCAGGAAGCAGCTATCTCGAAGCTGTATCGAGGCTGTTTCGAAGACATCTCGAACCTGCCTCGAACCAGAAATCAATCGGGAAACTCCTTCTCAAGGCGCTTGTCAGAGAATTCCTGATTCGCGCCAGGTCATCACCGGAGGGCGGCTCCGTCGATGCGTGGCGGATGAGTACCAATCGGCGTGACCAGAGTCAAGCACTCAGAAACAAAACCTTGAATCTTCCGTCGCCGGCAGGTTGCACGGCCGCTCTGGTCGAGTATTGTGTGGCCATTGCGAGCGAGGGGGCTCGCCAAGCAGCACCGCTCTCGGTGCGGCTCACAAAAGCCTTCGCGTTCGTGACAGCGGCACCGGGGGGCGGGCTCTTACATCATAAGGGTGCCCGCCGCCCGGCGCGCTCTTGGTTGGCCTGGGTCGACCAGGCAGGTCTTTTGGACTTGGGGGGAGCATGAACGAACAGACTGCTTTGCGAGTGGACGTTGTAGAAACGGCGGCGCCGGTTCTTCAGAAGGAGTACCGGTCCGGAGTCCACGCCAAGCGACAGGACGATGATGGCGGCTGGGGGCTCGTTCTGATCGGGCTCGACGCTCCGCCGCGGATCGTGAGCCTCATGGACGGCGCCGTGATCGGCAGCGCCGCGCGCGACGGGCGCATCGAGGGGCACGGGATCGCGCCGGAGCACGCCAAGATCAGCGTCCGCTCGGACGGATGTTACATCGAGGACATGGATACCCACGACGGCACGTGGGTGAACGGCGTCCGCGCCCGGCGCATCGGCGTGATGCACGGCGACGTGGTCCGCCTCGGCCAGCAGCTCGCGGTCTTCGTCGAGCGTCACCTCGCGCTCTACGACGGCGCGCCCTCGCGGCTCGGGTCGCTCGTGTTCGGCTCGAAGCAGCGCAAGGACTGGATCGACCCGGTGATGAAGCTCGTGCAGTCGGGCTCCAGCGTGTGCATCGAGGGCGCGCCTGGGGTCGGCAAGCGCACGCTGGCTCGCCTCGCCGCCGCGGTGCGCGAGGGGCTGGGCGAGACGCTGATCGTCGACGGCGGCGCCGAGACAAAGCCGGCCATCCCGCCCGGCGCGCGGCCGACGACGTGGCTCGTGCTCGACGCCGATCGCCTCCCGCGCCCGCAGCAGCTGGAGATCGCGCACTCGGTCGGCCGCTCGAACGGCGTGAGCATCATCGCCACGACCGGGCAGCCGCTCGATCGCGCCGCAGGGGACGGCCGCGTGGCGCCGTGGTTCGCGTCGCTCTTCTCCGGCAAGCGGGTCACGATCCCGACGCTCGAGCTGCGGCGGGAGGACGTGCCGCTCATCGTGCGCGACATCGCGGAGCGCAACGCGATCGGCCTCGATCGCTTCACCCCGCAGCTCCTCGAGGCGCTCGTCCGCTCCGGCTGGCCGGGCGGCGTTCCGCAGCTCGAGTCGGCCATCGTGACCGCGGCCCAGGCCTCGCCGGAGGGGCCGCTCTCCGTGACGCCGATCGCGGGTTCGCTCTCGCGCGGGCAGCGCGTGAAGCCGAACCTCCCGCCGGCGACGGATCCGTCGCTCGCGCGCGCCCGCCTCGAGGATGCCCTCGCCCGGGCCAACGGCTCCGTCGCCTCGGCGGCGCGCGCCCTCGGCATGTCGCGGCAGGCGATCTACCGGGAGGCCGACCGGCTCGGCCTCGACATCGCGCGCCGCAGGGTCCCGCGCGGCTGAGCCGACCCCACGCCATGCTCCCGGGAGCCTCGCGGCGCGCCAGCGTCGAGGGGCTCTCGACGCGCCTCCCCGCGAGGCGGGAGCACGCGCCGGGCGCGGATCTTCAGCCGTAAAATCCGAGAGACGTGTGGCTGACGATCGACCCCTCCTCGGGGTCGACGCACTGCTCGTAGTTCAGCAGCTCTCCCCGCGACGACGGCGGGAGCGCGCGGAGCAGCGTGTAGATGGGGCCGAGACCGCAGACGCGGCGCGTGCCGAGGTCCTGCGCGACGTCGGCGAAGAAGCCCGACGGGTCGATCGACGTCGCCCGCTCGATCGAGGCGAGATCGCGGTCGCGCAGCGCCCTCCGCTGGCGCTGATCGAGCGGCGCAGGGTCGCCGAAGCGCGGGCCGACGTGGGCGAGATCCGCTCCTGCGATCACGAGGACGCGATCGCGGCGCTTCGCCAGGGCGTAGCCGAGCGCCTTCAGGAACGACTCGGCGCCGTCGTCCTGCGCCGGGTCGCGGCGCCGCGCCTGGCACTCCGACAGACCGCAGAGGATGGGCACGATCGACGCCGCGCGGTCGCCGAGCAGGTGCCGCACGAACACGGCCTGGAACTCGATCGAGTGCTCGTTCTTGTGCAGGTACTGATCCTCGCGCACGTCGAACCGGCTCGCCGCCGCGAGCTCCGCGATCATCTCGCGGTCCGGATCGAGCGGGCCGAGCGGCGTGGCGAACGTCTTCTCGCAGACGGCGTACGGGCGGCGCATCGCGGCGTGCGACGTCCCGAGCAGAACGAACGTGTCGACCTTCTCCAGCCCCGGGGCGGCCAGCGCCTGCTCCAGCGCGGCGTAGGCGTACCCGTAGCCGACGGCGGCGCGCCAGAGGTCCATGTGCGGCGCGCAGAGGCCGACCATGCGCTTCGGCGCGCCTTGCGACGCGGCGCGCGCCTCTCCGCCCTGCGGCCGCGCGGCCTGGAGGCACTGGCGCTCGATGAAGTCCGCGAGCCTCGATCGATCGCCGTGGTACGCGCCGCCCGCGTGGGCAGCCATCCGGATCGGCGCCGCGTCGAACGACTGCACCACGGTCCGCCGGCGCGCGTGGAACCGCGGGCTGTCGAGCATCCACGCGCGTTCCAGCTCGTCTGCCAGCTGCGTCACGTGGGCGGCGTCCACGTGCTGGCCTGTCGCGCGGGAGGCGTCTCGCGCGATCTCGTCGACGGAGCGCCTCCCGTCGAAGCGCGCCAGCACCGCGGAGCTCGCGGCCGGCACGATGATGGCGGACGGCGCGATGCCCTCGGTGTCGCGCAGCATCAGCGCGCGGCCGTGGCGCTCATCCTGGATGACGACGACGTCTAGAGCTCGGAGCTTCGGGCGCAAAACCGACATCCATCGCGAGGATAGCGCGTGCGCGCTCGCCGCCCAGCGCTGCGCGGGTTCACGGCGGCGCCGACGTACTCCGCGGTCGCAGGGGCAGCTCGCTCCAGAACGGACGGGGCTTGTGCCGCGCGTCAGAGCTCCTGACAAGATCCTCCTCGCCGCTTCGCGGCGGAGGCGCGCGGCACTAGGCTGCTCGCCCCGGACCACACCCCTTCGCTGCCGCCGCCTCGTGCCGGCCGCAGCTCGTGCAATCAGCACGAGAGACTCTCGACGAATGCGCCGAACCGCTACCCCTCAACCACCCGTCCGCGAAGCCGAGCTGCTCGCCGAGCTCTCGGCCGTTTACCGCGAGGCGGAAGACGCTTTTCACGGCTGGACCTGCCAGGCCTCGACCGAATGCTGTCGGTTCGGCATCACGGGCCGCGAGCCATACGTCACCTCCATCGAGCTCGCTGCCATCCGGCGCGCGGTCGCGTCCCGGGGGGGTCCCCGCGCGCTCGAGGGCATCGTGCGAGCCGGCGGGACCGGGGCGCCCGAGCCGGCGGCGTCCGCCGGCGACTCGAGCCGGCGGCGCGCGTTGCCGCAGGCCTCGGAGCGGCGGTGCCCGATGCTCACCGACGCCGGCCGCTGCGCGATCTACGCCGCGAGGCCGCTCGGGTGCCGCACGTTCTTCTGCGACCGCGCCTCCGCCGGCTCCCCGGTGCGCCACCACGACGTGACGCGGCTCGTCCGCAAGGTGCAGGAGGTCGCGGCGCGCCACGAGCCGGGCGGCGACCTCGGCCGTCCGCTCACCCGCGCCCTGGCGGACGCCAGCCCCGGCGTCGCCGGTGCGCCGTCCAGGGCGCGCGCTCGCCGCGGGCGCTGAGCGCCCGGCTCAGGTCCGCTCGACGGCCATGACGCCAGGGATCCGCTGGAGGTGCCGGATGACGCTCTTCAGCTGCGCGAGGTCCGAGCAGAGGAAGGTGAACGTGTTCATCGCCCGGCCGTCGTCGCCCGCCCGACAGGTCGCCTCGCTGATGTTGATGCCCTGCTCGTGGAACGTATGCCCCACCGTCGCGAGGATGCCCGGACGGTTCGCGGTCATCACCTTGATCTGCACCGGGCGGTTGATCTTCGCGCGCGAGTCCCACGAGATCTCCACGCGGCGCTCGGGATCCGTGTCGAACGCCTTGGCGCAGTTGCGGCGGTGGACCGTGATGCCGCGGCCGCGCGTGATGAAGCCGACGATCTCGTCGCCGGGGAGCGGGTTACAGCACTTCGTGTAGCGAACGAGGACATCGTCGATGCCGTTCAGCCGGATGCCGTGGCTGTCGCGCCCTGTGACCTTGCGGACGAGCGACTCGATGCGCCCTTCCTTGATCGACTCGGGCGGCGGCGTCGGCGTGCCCTTCTCGTTCTCCTTCGGGGTGGGCGCGAGGAACTCGCACACCGCGCGGACGCTCACCTTGCCGTAGCCGACCGCGATGAACAGCTCGTCGGCCGAGGTCACGCCGAAGCGCTCCATGACCTTGCGCAGCTCGGCCTCGTTCTTGGTGAGGCGGCTCAGGCTCATGCTCCGCTGGTGCATCTCCTTCTCGAGGAGCTCACGGCCGAGCTTGAGCGACTTCTCCCGCTGCTCCGTGCGCAGGTAATTGCGGATCTTCGCGCGCGCGCGGCTGGTGGTGACGTAATCGAGCCAGTCCTTCGAGGGGTTTTGGCTCGGGTTGGTCATCACCTCGACAACGTCGCCGTTCCGGAGCTTCGAGCGGAGCGGAACGATGGCCCCGTTGACCCGCGCCCCCGAGCAGTGCTCGCCGACCTTCGTGTGGATCGCGTACGCGAAGTCGATCGGCGTCGAGCCGCGGGGGAAGACGCGCACGTCGCCCTTTGGCGTGAAGACGTACACCTCGTCCTGGAACAGGTCGACCTTGACGCTCTCCAGGAACTCGGCCGGGTCCTTGAGCTCCTTCTGGAACTCCATCAGCTGGCGGAGCCAGCCGAACCGCGCCGCGTCCTTCGGGTCGATGCCGCCGGAGTTCCTCTCCTTGTACTTCCAGTGCGCTGCGATGCCCTGCTCCGCCACGCGGTGCATCTCGTTGGTGCGGATCTGGATCTCGATCCGCTCGCGCCCGGGCCCGATGACCGTCGTGTGCAGCGACTGGTACATGTTGGGCTTGGGCAGCGCGACGTAGTCCTTGAAGCGGCCCGGGACCGGGGTCCACTGCGAGTGGATGACGCCGAGCGTCGCGTAGCAGTCCGCGACCGACTCGACGAGCACGCGGAACGCGATGACGTCGTAGACCTGATCGAAGTCGCACTGCTGCGCCTGCATCTTGCGCCAGATCGAGTAGAGGTGCTTCGCGCGGCCGGTGACGTCGACCGCGAAGCCCTGCTCGGCGAGCTTGGCCGCGAGCACCTTCGAGACGTCGTGGATGTACCTGTCCCGCTCCTTCGCGGTCGTCTTGACCTTCTGCGAGAGATCCGACCACGCCTCCGGCTCGATGTACCGGAACGACAGGTCCTCGAGCTCGCTCTTGAAGCGCGCGATGCCGAGGCGGTTCGCGAGCGGGGCGTAGATCTCCATCGTCTCCCGCGCGATCCGGTCCTGCGAATCGGGCTTCATGAACTCGAGCGTCCGCATGTTGTCGAGGCGGTCGCACAGCTTCACGAGGAGCACGCGGATGTCGCGCGCCATCGCCACCAGCATCTTGCGGAAGTTCTCGGCCTGCCGATCTTCCTTGGAAGCGAAGTTGATCTTCGAGAGCTTCGTCACGCCGTCGACGAGGAACGCCACCTCCTGGCCGAAGCTGTTCTCGATGTCGGTGGTCGTCGCGAGGGTGTCCTCCACGACGTCGTGCAGGAGACCGGCGCAGACGCTCGCCGTGTCCAGCTTGAGCTCGGTGATGATCGCGGCGACGCTCGCCGGGTGGGAGAAGTACGGGTCGCCGCTCTTGCGGGTCTGCCCCCGGTGAGCGTCAGAGCTATAGGCGTAAGCCCGGGCGATGAGATCGACGTCTGCAGCCGGCTGGTAGGTCCGAACGCGATCGACAAGCTCCGTCAACGTCAGCATGAAGAGTTCGGCGGGCGCAATGCGCCCCCTCCCTTTTGCACGCTAACACCGCGATCTAGACCCCGCAATTGTGTCACCATGCGCGTGCCCGGCGCCGGGCGCGCGCTCCGCCGTCTCCGTTTTCGTGCGTGGTTTTTGCCTGATTTTGTGCCTGGTTTTGTCCGTTTTCAAGAATTCCATGGAGCCGATCACCGTCTACGTCCACTTCCCGTGGTGCCTCAAGAAGTGTCCCTACTGCGACTTCGTTTCGTTCGCGAAAGCGCGGGAAGCGATCGATCACCGCGGTTATGCCGACGCCGTGCTGGCCGAGCTCCGGAGGCGAGCGGATGCGCTGGGCGAGCGCGAGCTCCGGAGCGTGTTCTTCGGGGGCGGGACGCCGTCCCTGTGGGAGCCGGAGGAGCTGGGCAGGGTGCTCGCGGCGATCACCTCGGCCGCCGGCCGGCTGTCGCCGGACCTCGAGGTGACCGTCGAGTGCAACCCCACCTCGCTCGATGAGCAGCGCGCCCGCGCCTTTCAAGCGATCGGCGTCAACCGGCTGAGCGTCGGCGTGCAGGGGCTCGACGCCGAGCGCCTCCGGTTCCTCGGCCGCCTGCACGACCCAGACGGCGGGCTCGGCGCCCTCGCGGCGGCCCTCCGGTCCGGGATGCCGCGCGTGAGCGGCGATCTCATCTATGGGGTCGCGGTGGGGACAGCCGATGAGGCGCGGGAGCAGCGCCCCGAGCACGCCGCCGCCGAGGCGCGGGCGGTGGCAGCGACCGGCGTCAGCCATATCTCCGCGTACAGCCTCACCGTGGAGCCCGGGACGTCGTTCGGAGAGCTCGCGCGGCGCGGGCGCCTGCCGCTCGCCGCGGACGACGGGGTGGCGGACACGTTCTTCGCGATCGACGAGGCGCTCGAGGCCGAGGGGCTCGCCCATTACGAGGTCTCGAACTACGCGAGGCCAGGCCACGAGGCGCGCCATAACCTCGGCTACTGGCAAGGCGTCGATTACGTCGGGCTCGGCTGCGCCGCCTTCGGGACCGTGTCGCGCCCGGATCCGCGCTGGGGGCTCAGGTCGGCCGGCGCGGAGGACGGCGGCGAGGCGTTCGCGGTCCGGTACCGGAACATCGCGAGCCCGGAGCGGTACATGGCCGCCATGGCCGAGGGCGGCTCGGCGATCCCCGTGGAGAGCGAGGAGCGGCTCGCCCCGGAGACACGGCTGTCCGAGCGCATCATGCTCGGGCTCAGGCTGCGCGAGGGGTTCGATCTCGAGGCCGCCGCGGCGGCGCTCGGGGTGCCCGCGTGGAGCCCCGCGCGGCGGAGGGCCGCGGAGCGGCTCGAGCGCGCCGGCCGCCTGGCGATGGACGGCGGGCGGCTCAGCGTCCCGCGGGCCTCCTGGATCTTCGCCGACGGCATCGCGGCCGAACTCTTCTGAGGCGCCGTCGCGCCCTGGCCCGCGGCGCGCTCGCAGTGGACGTCGGGCGCAGACCGCGCTCCGATGCGCTTGCCATGAGCGCTCTGCCCAGCATCGAGGACATCCGCCGCGCCGCCGCGCGCATCGCGCCCCACGCCCACGTGACCCCCGTCCTGACCAGCCGGACGATCGACGGCATGGCGGGGGCGCGCGTCTTCTTCAAGTGCGAGAACCTGCAGCGAGGCGGGGCGTTCAAGTTCCGCGGGGCGTGCAACGCGGTCCTGGCCCTCCCGGACGAGGAGGCGCGGCGCGGCGTCGCGACCCACTCGTCGGGCAACCACGCCGCCGCGCTCGCGCTCGCCGCCCGCATCCGCGGCATCCCCGCGCACATCGTCATGCCCTCGAACGCGCCCGCCGTGAAGCGCGCCGCCGTGGAGGGCTATGGCGGCCGCGTCGTGACCTGCGCCCCCACGCTCCGCTCACGCGAGGAGACGATCGCCGGCGTGCTCGCCGAGACGGGCGCGATCCTCGTCCATCCGTACGACAACGCGCACGTCATCGCCGGCCAGGGCACGGCCGCGCTGGAGCTCGCCAGCCAGGTGGAGGACCTCGACGCCGTCGTCGCGCCCGTGAGCGGCGGCGGGCTGATCTCCGGCACCGCCATCGCGACCAGCGCGCTGTCGCGCGCGCGGACGGTCGGCGTCGAGCCCGAGGCGGCGGACGACGCCGCGCGATCGCTGCGCGAGGGCAAGATCCTCCCGTCGAACGACCCGCAGACGATCGCGGACGGCCTCCGCGCCTCGCTGTGCGAGCTCACCTTCGCCGTCCTGCGCGAGCGCGGGGTCGAGATCGTCACCGTGAGCGAGGAGAACACCGTCGAGGCGATGCGCCTCGTCTGGGAGCGGATGAAGATCCTCATCGAGCCGAGCGCGGCAGTGTCCGTGGCGGCGGTCCTCCTGCGCAAGGTCCAGGGAGCGCGGATCGGCGTCATCCTGAGCGGCGGAAACGTCGACCTGAGCGCGCTCCCCTTCGCGTGAGCGCGCTCCCCCTCCCTGAGCGCGCTCCCCTTCCCTGAGCGCGCGCGATCGATGCGCGCGGGCGCGCATGCACCTTCCACTCCGCGCACGAGCTCCCTCAGGCGCCGCGCGGCTGGTCCTTCTCGAGGTGCAAGGCGGCGCGCACCACGCGCGGGCCCGGGCCCGCCGACGCCGCCGCGACCGTGCGCCCGCGCGCGTCGAGGATGCGCGAGCCACCCTGGCCGTGGAGCGCGGGGCTGGACGGCCCCCAGTTCGCGTTCACGATCGCGACGCGGTGGCGCCGGGCCAGCGCTGGCAGCAGGTCGGCGCGCGCGTCGCCCTCTCCGGGCGGATCGACCCAGGCCGTCGGAAAGAGCAGCAGGTCGGCCTCGTCGAGCGCTCCGCCCGCGTCCGCGGAGACGAAGTGGACGTCGAAGCAGATCGCGGCGGTCACCTTGACGCCGAGCAGACCGAGGACCGGGGTCCCGAGATCGCCCGGCGCCGCCCAGCGCTCCGGGAACCACGGATGACGCTTGCGGTAATGGCCGACGCGCCGCCCTTCGCGGTCGAAGACGAGCAGGCTGTTGTAGAAGCGGCCCTGGTCCTCCTCGACGAGCGGGCCTGCCAGGGCGAGCCCGTGCGCGCGCGCGAGCTCGGCGAGCCGCTGGGCCGACTCTCCATCGAGGGGCTCCGCGAAGCGGCGCAGGTCGCTGTCGCCCCGCGGCGAGACATAGCCCGTGACGATGAGCTCGGGCAGCAGCGCGAGCGCGGCGCCCTGCACCGCGGGCGAGCCGAGGAGGCGATCGATCTCGGCGAGCGAGCCACGCGGGTCGCCGAAGCGCTGCGGCAGCTCGAGCGCGACAACGTCGAGGGAGCGGGCGATCACCAGGACTGCTTAGCGCATCCGCGCCGCAACCATGAGCCCGCTCTGCTCGACGGCGATCCGGCGCGTCGCCCCGCGGACAGCGCGCCGCGAGGCCGCCGAGCGCCCCCGGCTCAGCGGAGGTTCCGGGCCGCCTGCAGCTGGTGCAGGCTCACCGCCAGGTCGACCTGGCGGCGCAGATCCGAGGCGATCCAGGGCTTCGTGATGATCCGGAAGGTCGCGCTCTCCCGGGAGATCTTCTGGATCTGCTCCACGTCCGTCGGCGCGCAGACGAGCACCGGCACGTAGCTCAACCCCTGCCGGCGCAGCTCGCGCAGCAGCGCGAGCCCGCTGAAGTGAGGCATCCGGTAGTCCGCGACGACCACGGCGGGCGGCTCCTTCACCGCCGCCGCCAGCGCGCGGCGCGGATCGCCGAAGGTGCGGACCTGGTAGCCGGAGCGGAGCGCCCGCTCCATGAGGTCCAGGTTGCTCTCCTCGTCGTCGACGGCGTAGAGGAGCGTCCCTTGGCCCCGACCACTCGAAGGTGGCGGCATGCTGCCGGAATGCGGGGCATTGCCCATCGAGCGCGAGGGTATCAGACCTCTTCCTCGCGTACCACGCGCTCCAGCCGAAGTAATCCCGGTCGCCTGAGCCGGAAGCCAGCGCAGCAAGCGCGGACCACGCCACGCCGCGGCAGAGCGGAGGTGGGCGCCTCGTGAGCCGGTCGGGGTCCGCTGGCGCCGCTGTCGCTCCTGACAAGCCCTCGGTCGCCGCGAGCGATCAACCTGGGCCGGCCGCGGAGTTCGCGGACCACTCCGGCGGCGTTCGGCGGTAAGAGATCAAGGAGATGTCCGCTCGCGATGGATTGCTCGAGGTCGGCGCGCTCGTGGACGGCCGGTATCAGGTGCTCGGCCACCTCGGCAGCGGCGGTCATGGCGTCGTCTACGAGGCGCGCCAGATCGTGACCACGCAGCGCGTGGCGCTGAAGCTGCTGCGGCCCGAGGCGCTGCGGCGCTCCCGCGAGAGCGGCTCGCAAGAGGCGCGCTTCGAGCGGGAGATGCAGGTCATCGCCCAGCTGAGCCACCCGCACATCGTGCGGCTGCTCGACGCCGGGCGCCTGCCCGATGGCGAGCTCTACCTGGCTCTGGAGTACGTCGACGGCGAGACGCTGACCGCGCGCTGCCAGCGCACGCGGGGGATCGAGCCGAACGAGGCGAAGCGGCTGATGCTGCATGTGCTCGACGCCATCGGCTTCGCCCACGAGCGCGGCGTCATCCACCGCGATCTCAAGCCGCACAACATCATGGTCGCCGCGTCCGGCAAGCGGACGCACGCCAAGGTGCTCGACTTCGGCATCGCCGCGCTCATCGGCGACGCGCGCGCGTCCGACTACCGCGCGCTCACGCCCACCGGGGAGTTCAACGGGACCCCGGCCTACATGGCCCCGGAGCAGCTCGTGCAGTCCACGCCGACCACAGCGGCGGACATCTACGCATGGGGGCTCACCTTCCTCGAGTGCCTGATGGGCGCGCCCGTCATGCACGAGGCGACGGTCGCCGAGGTCATCTTCCGCCAGCTGAGCCCCGAGCCGGTGCCCATCCCCCGCGCCCTCCGCGGCCACCCCCTCGGCGCGCTGCTGGCGCAGGCGACCGCCAAGTCGCCGGCGCACCGCTTCCGGTCCGCCCGCGATGCCTACGAGCTGCTGGAGGCGTGCGACGTGACCGCGATCCCGTGGCCCTTGCCCCGCGACTCGGACAGCGCCGCCGCCGCGAAGGAGCGCGGCAACTGGCTGGAGCAGCGGGCCATCGTGACGCGGCCGGCGCAGCAGGCCGAGGTGAACCAGGAGACCGTGCTCGTGCCGTCCGAGGAGTTCGGTCCGCCGCAGCCCCCGGAGCCGAGATCGATCGAGCAGCAGCAGCAGGACGCGCGGCTCGGCGCGGCGCCGACGCTCGCGATGGCGGGCCGCAACATCGCGCAGGCCGAGCCGCCGGCGAGGCCGATGCGCAACGTGTCCATCCACCCCGGTCCTGCCGACGGGCAGCAGACGCCGGTGGCCACGAAGCTCACGTCCCGCCCGAGCACCCCGCCGGGGTCGCGCCAGCTGGCCGCCACTGGCCGCGGCGAGCGCCGCCAGCTCACCGTGCTGGTCTGCGGGCTCGCCAGCGCCGAGCGCATCGCGGACACGGTCGACGGCGAGGCGTTCCACGAGCTCGTCCAGATGTACCAGGCCGCGTGCGCCCAGGTGATCGGGGAGCAGGAGGGGGTGTTCCTCCGCTCCCCCGGCGAGGAGACGGTCGCCTACTTCGGCCACCCCGTGGCGCGGGAGGACGACGCGCTCCGCGCCGTGCAGGCGGCGCTCGATCTGGTCGAGCACATGTCTCGCATGAACGCGCGGGAGATCACGTCCTTGCCGCTGTCCGTGCAGGTCGGCGTGCACACCGGGATCGTCGTCGTCGCGGACAGCGACGCCGTGCCCTCGCTCGCCGGACCGACGTTGAACGCCGCGACGCAGCTGAAGGCGCACGCCGAGCCGGGCACGGTGCTCGTCAGCCGCGCCACGCAGAAGCTCATCGATGGCTATTACTACGTGGACACGCTCGGCGAGATCAGCCCGAAGGGCGCGCGCCAGCCGATCGAGGTCTTCGCGGTGCAGGGGCGCACGACCGCGCGGGACCGGCTCGACGCGCGGATGCAGCAGGGGCTCACCCCGCTGATCGGACGGGAGAGCGAGCTCGACCAGCTCTCGGCCCGGTGGGCGCTGGCCGCGGGCGGCGCCGGGCAGGTCGTGCTGATGACGGGCGAGGCCGGCATCGGGAAGTCGCGGAGCGTGCGCGCGTTCCGCGGCCGGCTGGCCGGGACGCCGCACCGCTGGCTCGAGGCGCGCTGCTCGCCGCAGCTCCAGAACAGCGCCTTCTATCCGGTGATCGAGCTGCTCAACGCGCTGCTCGCGGGCGATCGCGAGCGCGCGAGCACGCTGAGCGGCATGGCGGCGCCGATCGAGCGCGGCGCGGCGCTGGAGAACGTCGAAGATCGGCTCGATCGGCTGGAGCAGCTGCTCGCCGAGGCGGAGGCGGGGCCGCTCGCCGTGCCGCTGCTCGCCGCGCTGCTGTCGATCCCGATCGAGGGGCGCCATGCGGCGCCGGCGCTCAGCCCGCAGCGCCAGCGGCAGGAGACCATCGCCTCGCTCCTCCAGCTCTTCCTCGGGCTCGCCGATCGGCAGCCGCTCGTGCTCACGGCCGAGGACCTGCACTGGGCCGACCCGTCGACCCTGGAGCTGCTCGGCCGGCTCATCGACGAGGGGCGTCCGTCGCCGCTGCTGCTGCTCCTGACCGGCCGCCCCACGTTCGCGCCGCCGTGGCCGGTGCGCTCGCACTTCACGCAGATCTACCTCGCCCCGCTCAGCGCCGAGCGCATGGAGGCGCTCGTCCAGCAGCTGGCCGGCGCCTACGCGACGAGCGGCGCCCCGGCCGTGCAGGCCCCGCTGCCGAAGGAGGTGATCCGGACGCTCGCCGAGCGCAGCGACGGCGTCCCGCTGTTCGCCGAGGAGCTCACGCGCATGGTCCTCGAATCGGCCGCCGCCAAAGTGGCCGCAGGGGAGCCGGCCGGCTCGCCGAGCGCCTCGCCCGCGTGGGTGGGCGCGCTCGAGATCCCGACCACGCTCCAGCACTCGCTGACGTCGCGCCTCGACCGCCTCGGCCCGGCCAAGGAGGTCGCGCAGCTCGGCGCCGTCTTCGGCCGCTCGTTCGGCTACGAGGCGCTCGAGCTCTGCGCCGGCGGCGCGCTCGGCGAGCCGCTCCTCATGGCGTCGAGCCCCGCGTCGCTGCGCGAGGCGCTCGCGCAGCTCGTCGACGCCGAGCTGCTCTTCCAGCGGGGGCGCCCCCCGCGCGCGACGTACACGTTCAAGCACGCGCTGGTGCAGGACGCCGCCTACCAGTCGCTGCTCCGCAGCACGCGGCAGGTCTACCACGCGCGCATCGCCGCCGTCCTCGCCGAGCGCTTCCCCGAGACCCCGCCCGAGCTGCTCGCGCGCCACTACACCGAGGCCGCGCTGGTCGGCCCGGCCATCGCCGCCTGGCAGCGCGCGGGGGAGGCGTCGCTCATCTCCTCCGCGCACGCCGAGGCGATCAGCCAGCTCCGCCGCGGGCTCGAGCTCCTCAAGCAGCTCCCGGACACGAAGGAGCGGGCGCGCGACGAGATCACGCTGCAGACGACGCTCGGCGTCCCGCTGATGATCACGCGCGGCTACGCCGCCCCGGAGGTCGAGGCGACGTACGCGCGCGCGCACGCGCTCTGCCGCGAGGCGGGCTCCTCGCCGCAGCTCTTCCCCGCGCTGTGGGGGCTCTGGATCTTCTTCCACGTCCGCGGCGACTATGCGCTGGCGGAGCAGCACGGCGAGCAGCTGCTCGCGCTCGCCGAGAGCACGGGCGACGCCGGCATCGCGCTGGGCGCTCACCAGGCGCTCGGCGCCACGCGCTTCCTGCGAGGGCGCCTCGGCGAGGCGCGCGAGCACTTCAACAAGGTGCTCTCGATCTACGACCCCGCGCACCACCTGCCGCTCGCCTTCCTGTTCGGCCACGACGCCGCGGCGTTCTCGCTGTCCCACCTCGCCTGGATCGCGTTCCACCTCGGCGAGCCGGAGCGCGCCAAGGCCTCGGTGGACGAGGCGATCGCCCTCTGCGAGGAGCTGAACCAGCCCGTGAGCCGCGGCTTCGTCGAGCACTTCACGGCGGTGCTGTGCTGCCTGCTCGGCGACGTCGCGGGCGCGGAGGCGCACGCGCTCGTGCTCAGCAAGCTCTCCGAGGAGGTGGGGATGCCGCACTGGGCGGCGCTCAGCCAGATCGACCTCGGCTGGGCGGCGGCGGCGCGCGCCGCACAGGGGCCGGCCGGCGAGGCGGCGCGCGCGCGCTACGCGGAGGGCGCCGCGCGCATCCGCGGGGGCCTCACCATGCTGATGAGCATCGGCAGCCGCGTGTCGCTGACCTACTGGCGTTCAGCGCTCATCGAGGCGGAGCTCGGCGCGGGCAACGTCGACGAGGCGAGCGCGCTGCTCGCCGACACGCTGGCCTTCGTCGACCGGAGCGACGAGCGCTACTTCGAGCCCGAGCTCTACCGGCTCGAAGGCGAGCTCGCCCTCGCGCGCGGCGCGCCGACCGCCGCGGAGGCGCGCGCGCAGGCCGAGGCGGCGTTCCGGAAGGGGCGCGAGATCGCCGAGCGGCAGGGCGCGCTCGGCCTCGTGGCGCAGCTCTCGGAGCGCCGCGGAGCGGGCGCGTAGGGGGCGCGCGACGCGCTGGAAGCGGGGCGGCTCGCGGCGCGCTGGAAGAGAAGGGGCAACGCGCGTGAGCGGCGCGCTGGAAGAGAAGGGGCAACGCGCGTGAGCGGCGCGCTGGAAGAGAAGGGGCAACGCGCGTGAGCGACGCGCGGCGGCGACCAGGGACGCGCAGGGTCTCCGGCGCGCGGGGCTAGAGATCGCCGTGGAGCGGCGCCGGCACGCGCCAGGCCACGATCTCGACGTGCTGAGCGCGGTTGAAGGGCCGCTCGAGGAGCCGCGGGCAGCACTGCCGCGAGCGGAACAGCTCGAGGATGTAGCTCATGCGCTCGCGCAGCGACGCCCAGTCCTCGGCGCCGCACCCGGACGTCGTGTGGTCGTGCGCGTCGTACTCGCGCAGCAGCTCGTAGAGCTCGCGGTCCTCGATGTTCGCGAGCTCCGCGCAGTGGAGCGGCGACCCGGGGGGCGCCGGCAGATCGTGGCCGAGCTCGAGGAGCTCGTCCGGGAGGCGCATGGTCATCATCTCCTTCGTCGCCACGAGCCGCCAGAGGGCATGCACCTTCTCGATCTTGTCCTGGATCATCGATCGCAGCGCCTCGGGCAGGCGCCGCCCGGGCGAGCCGACCGTGTCGAGCATGCAGCGGAGGGGCGCGTTGAGCGATCGCGCGATGTACGGCTGGAGCCGCACCTGCTCGTGGAGCCCGACGCGCGCGTTGGCGAGGAGGATCAGCTCGGCCTTCTTGTCGCGATCCTCCGTGAGCATCGCCTCGTGGTACTGGGCCATGGCGCTGCGGAGCAGCCCCTGCCCGCCCTCCGGCGACGGCCCCGGCTGCAGGCCCTCGATCAGGGCCGCGAGCTGCGCCTCGCCCGGCCGCGGGCAGTCCCGGTATAGCTGGATCATGCGGGCGAACAGCGGCCCGAGCTCCGCGAACACCTTGAGGTTGCCGAGGGCGATGTCCGCGCTCAGCTCGCCCAGGATCCGCTCCGGAATGTCCATGAGCCCGAGCCCGTGGCCCCACCACGGCGCGAGCGCGTCGAGCGCGCTGATGCGCGGCGCGCTCTCCCGCTCGGGCTCGCCCTGGCCGCGCAGCCTCACGCCGCTGACGCGCGGCGGGAAGCTCTCCCGCTCTTCCTCGTCCGCGAGGATCACGCGCCGGAGCACGGCCGGCACCTCCTCGTTGCGGATGAAACGCCCTGCAGTCTTGGACGCCCACGTGGCGAAGGTGCACCAGTGGGCGTTGCGCCCGCCGAGCAGCCGCACGAGCTCCGCAGAGAGATCGTGGTAGCACTGCGTGATGAGCAGGTTGCGCAGCACCGGCTGATCCTGCAGCGCGATGACCGCGTGCACCTGGTCGAGCAGCGAAGGCAGCTCGGATGTCTCGAAGAGCACCTCGGCGGGAGTCGCCCTCGAGGTGGCCCGCGCCGAGCGGTCCACGACGCCGCTTCGCGTCATGGGAGTCGCCGGCTTCGCGCCCTCCGACGGCAACGAGCGGGAGGTCCGATAGGCGGTGTCCTGGAAATGTGCGGCGTGTTCGCTCGCTGGTGCCGCAGACATCAGCGGCTTTGCAGGGGTCGTCATTCTCCCTTGCTATCTCCAACTGATACCAGCTGTCCATACCTGTCCATAAGTCCATGGCAAGAAAGCCGGAATGGCATGTAGCGTGCTTGTGAGTCTCCTGAACGCGCGGTTCCCCTTGATTTCGGCAAGGGCGGAGCGGCGCCCAGCGCCGCGCCGGGGTCAGGGCGCTGACGGCGCGGGGAACGCGGAAGGCGCGGATGGCACGGGCGAGGCGGGGGCAGCGGTCACGAGGCCGCTCCCTGCCGCCGCGCCGCGCGGCCAGGTCGTGACGATCACCCGGTGCTCGCGGCGGAAGGTCCGCGCGACGACGGCGCGCACGTCGGCCAGATCGACCTCCTCCAGCGCGCGCAGCAGCCGCGGCACGCTGCCCGGATCGAGCGCGGCGCGCAGCCGCAGATCCGTGATCGGCCGGGCGGACGCGGGCGGCGGGGCGACGGCGGAGCGCCGCGCGAGCTCCTTCTCGAGGTCGAGCCTGAGCAGGGCCTTCGCGAGGGACAGCTCCTTCCAGGTCGGTCCGGACGCCGCCAGCGACGCGAGCTCGGCGTCGAGGCGCTGCTCCAGCTCGGCGGCGCTGCGCGACGGGGCAGGCGTGAGCTCCACCGCCGCCACGCTCGCGTGCGCGCCGAGCGACAGCCGCCCCGTCACCTCGGTCGCGAGCTGCCCCTCGGTCGCGAGGGCCTTCGCGAGCCGCGCGACGCGCACGCCGGTGAGGATCTCCATCGCCACCCGGAGCGACGCCTCGTCCGCGCCGCCCTCCGGCGGCGCGAGCCAGCCGTAGAGCAGGCGCGGCGCCGGCACCGCGTCCTCGACGACGAGCCGCTCCTCGCGGGGGTGCGGCCCGACTGGCCGCTCGGGCTCCGCCGCGACGCGCTGGAGCGCGCGCGCGAGCGCCGGCTCGACCGCCGCGCGGGACACGTCGCCCGAGAGCGCGATCGTCGCCTGGGCCGCGCCGCGCTCGCGCCGGAGCGACTCGGTGAGCAGGAGCTCGCTCGCCGCGCTCGCGTCACCGCGCGCCCCGATCAGCGTGCCCTCGAGCGGGTGCCCGGCGGGGAACAGCGCCTCCCCGAGCGCGAGCCACGACGGGCCGTAGGGCGTCCGCTCGAGCGCGCGCCGCGAGGCCTCGCTGGCTTGCCTCCGGAGCTCGGCCACGCGCGCCGAGCTCGCCTCGCCGAGCAGCATCCGGAGCCGCGCCGCGACGAGGTCGATCCCGACCTCGAGCTCGCGCGGAGGGACCGTGATCGCGACGCGCGCCTCGCTGGCCAGCGCGGGCCCGGCCGCCCACCCCTCGCCCGCGGACGGCGCCGGGACCGCGACGGCCGCGCTGATCGAGACGAGCGGCGCCGCGGGATCCTCCCTCAGGTCGACCGAGATGCCGTTCGGGAGGCGGAAGCGCTGCACCTGCTCCCGGCCGAGCCCCGCGAGGAGGCTGATCTGCTTCTCGATCTCCGCCTCTCGCCCCTTGAGGGCGCGGCGCGCGGCGAGGTCGGCGCCGTCGAACGGCGACGCCGCGACGAGGCGGCCGCTCCGGATGCCGAGCGGATCGTCCTCGAACGCTGGGCGCCAGCCGACGCCGCCGCCGATCATCACGATCGGGAGCTTCGCCTCCAGCGCCTCCGGGTTGCCGAGGAGCGGCATCGGCGCAGGCGCCTGGCCGGGCGGGGTGAAGAGCGGGAGCCGGTTCCGGCCGAGCGACACGGGGCGGGGCGGCAGCGACGCGCCGTCCAGCGCCAGCGCGCCGCCCGGCGACGGCGCGGCGCCCAGCGCGGCGGCCGCGCTGGCGCTGGACGGCGCGTCGGCCTCGCCCTCGTCGAGCTCCTCGTGCTCGAGGTAGGCGGGGAAGAGGGCCATGGCGCGCGCGACGCGATCGGCGGGCAGCGAGACCAGGTGGTCGACGCGGCCCGGCGGGACGCGGTCGCGCAGGAGCTCGGGGTTGTGCTCGCGCAGCACCGCCGTCGAGATGCCCGCCGCGCGCGCGATGGTGCGGAGCCGCGTCCCCGGCGGCACCGCCACCTCGCCGAGATCGAGCGGCGGGAGCGGCGCGACGTCGGGCAGATCCAGCCCGAAGCGGGCGCGGTTCGCCGCGACGATGGCGAACGCCACGATCTGCGGCACGTAGTCCGCCGTCTCCCGGGGGACGACGCCGGCCTGCGCGAGCTCGGCGAGCCCGATCGGCCCGCGGGCCTCGAGATCGCGCGTCGCCGCGACCTTCGACAGCGCCCGGAGGACGCCCTCGTGGCCGAGGTTGTACGCCGCGAGCGCGAGATCCCACCGGCCGAAGCGCTCGTAGAGGTCGCGCAGGTGCGCCGTCGCTGCGTCCGTGGCGCGCGCGAGGCTCATGCGCCCGTCGATCCACTCGGATTGCTCCAGGCCGTAGGCCTCGCCCGTCCTCGGCATGAACTGCCAGAGCCCGGCCGCGCCAGCCGGCGAGACCGCCCGCGGATCGAAGCCGCTCTCCACCGCCGCGACCCAGAGGAGATCCTCCGGCAGGCCCGCCTCGCGGAGCGAACGCTCGACGATCTCGCGGTACGCGCCGGCGCGCCGGAAGCGCCGCTGGAACACGGCCCGGCCCTCGTCCGACTGCGCGAAGAAGCGGACGAACCGCATCGTGCGCCGCGTGAGGGGGACGTCGAGGTCCGGCATCGCCAGCGTGGCGAGCGTCGCCCCTTCGGGGTCCTCGAGATCCTCGTCCGTCGCGGGCTGGAACTCGCGCACGACCAGCGCCGTGAGCGCGGGCGGCGCGTCGCCGACGGGCGGAAGGCACGCGTCGGCCACGGGAGAGTCCACCGGCGCGCGCTCGAGCAGGCCGGGATCGCGGAAGGCGCGGTACGCCGCCGAGAAGGACGCGCGCACCGACGGCGCCTGGCCGACGACCGCGCCGGTGCCACAGATCAGCGCGCCGAGCCCGGTCCACAGAGCGGCTCGCCGTGCCCAGCTCATCAGCGCCGATCTTGCTCCGAAACGGTCCGCCAGCGCTACGGCAAAGCGCGGAGACAGCGGCCGTCATGTGCGCTGCTCGACGCCGCGCGCCGCCTCCGCGTCTGTCCTGCCGCCGCCGCGCGGCTCCTCTCCCTCTCCGGCGGGGCTTCCCCTCCCCGCCTGCCCCCTCCTCCCCCGCCCTGTCCCGTCTGCCCGTGGCTGCGCTCCGCGTGACGCGTCTGCCTCGCCGACCTGGCGCTCGCCTTGCCTCGTGCGGCCAAGCACTAGCCGCCTGCGCCCGGGCGAGCTAGCAAGCGTCGACGATGCGCTCGTCTCATGCCTCCCCACCTTCCGAGAAGAGCTCGCGGCTGGGCGAGGTGCTCGACTTCATGAAGCTCCTGTGGGCCGTCGATCACGGCCTCCAGTCGACCTCGAAGCGCATGGAGGCGAAGATGGGCGTGACGGGTCCGCAGCGGCTCGTCATCCGCATCGTCGGCCGCTACCCCGGGATCTCCGCCGGGCAGCTGGCCGAGATCATGCAACTGCACCCGAGCACCCTGACGGGCGTGCTCAAGCGGCTGCAGGAGCGCGGCATCATCGAGCGCCGGGTCGATCCGAACGACGGTCGCCGCGCGCTCCTGGGCCTCACCGCGCGCGGGCGAGAGCTCGACAGCCTCCGCACCGGGACGGTGGAGGCGGCCGTGCGACAGGCCCTGAAGGCGGTGCCCCGGCGCAAGCTCGAGGCGGCGCAGGACGTGCTCGCGGCCGTCGCCGAGGCGCTGCGGCCGCAGGAAGACGACGAGTAACCGCGTCGGATCGGCGCGCGGCGCGCGCGTTTCAGTCAGGGCAACGCAGGTAGGTCGGCGCCCGGATGGCGCGGCAGGCGCGCGAGGCGCCGGCGCCGCCCGGCGCTGAGCGAGCGAGGCTTCGCGCCCTGAGCGCCGCGCCATCTGCGCGAAACGCGCGGCCCTGCCGCGACCGGCCGGCCCCCCGGACATCGAACGGAGGAGCAGCGGTCGCCCCGCACGGCAGCCGTTTCCCACCGTCCCGGAGACGGAGGAGGAGCCGCCGCGCCGGACCCGCAGACGACGCCCTCGGCGCGGCCGCCGCCCGGCGCGCGCCGCGCCGAGGGACTCTCAACACAACGCAACGGGGGAACCATGAAGCACTCGATTCCTGGCGCGATCGGCGCGGCGATCATCGCCGCCACGTGGGGCTGCGGCTCTGGCGGGGGTGGCGGCGGAGCCACCACCGGCGGCGGAGAGAGCGGGAGCCAGGCCGCCGCCTGCACGCTGACGGCGCAGGGGCTGGAAGTGAGCAGCGGCGACGGGGCCACGCCCTCGATCGCCTGGACCGGGGCGGGCTTCGCCGTCGCCTGGCAGGAGCGCGGGGCCGACGAGGGCGACATCCACCTCGCCGTGCTCGACGCGGACGGCAACGAGCTCCGGGACGAGGTGATCGAGGGGGGTCCGGGGGTCTCCAGCCACCCGAGCGTCTACCGCGACGGGGAGGGCCTGCTCGTCCTCTGGCAGGATGAAGACGGCGCGGGGAGCGTCGTGCGCGGCCGCCGCGCCACGCTGACGGGGGTCGCCGCGGGCGACGCCTTCGATCTGGTCAAGAGCGGCGCGGCCGAGTCGTGGCCCATCGCCGCGGCGAGCCGGGACAGGGTGCTCCTCGCGTGGATGGACGCCGGCGGGTCGCTGCTCGGGTCGCTCGACCGCGGCGCGTTGGGCAGCTCGACGCCGCTGGACGCTGCGCAGTTCCCGTCGGTGGCGACCGACGGCGACGCGACCGCGCTGGCCTGGGCCCAGGGCGACACGATCCGCTTCGCCAGGACGAGCCAGGGGAGCGCGCCTCTCGAGCCGATCGCTCACCAGGGCGTCGCCGCGAAGCTGACGCGCGTCGCGCTCGGCGGGGGCGACGCCTTCGTCGCCTGGGAAGACACCCGTGGCGGCGCGGAGCGGATCCTCGCGCTCCGGATCTCCGCGCAGAACGAGGTGTCCCGCGAGGCGGAGGTCTCGCGGGGCGAAGGCAGCGCGAACTGGCCGGCGCTCGCGTGGACCGGCAGCAGCCTGGCCGTCGCGTACTACCAGTTCCGCGAGCGGTACCCGGCCGTCTTCGTGACGCTGCTGCGCCGGGATCTCACGCCGACGGGCGTCGAGCTCGAGGTGAGCGGCGACGCGCCCGCGCGGTACCCGTCGCTGGCCTGGACAGGGCAGGAGCTCGGGATCGCCTACGCGGAGAAGGATCGGGGCATCCGCCTCTCGCGCGTCAGCTGCCGTTAGCCAGCGCCGCACGTGCGCGCTCGCCCCGGGCGCCCGCGCTAGGTGGCGCCACGTACACACGCGCGATCGCGCCCCTCCACGCGCGCAGCCTCGCCCTCTGCACGCGCGCAGCCCCGCCCTCTGCACGCGCGCAGCCTCGCCCTCTGCACGCGCGCAGCCTCGCCCTCTGCTCCCTCTCTCTGCACGCGCGCGACCGCGCACCGGCGCAGCCTGGCCGCCCGCGGCGGTGCTGCCTGCCCCTCGCCGCGGTCGCGGCTCGAACCCTGCAATCTCCCTCGCCGTGGCCGCTCTCCCCTGCGCCCTTGCGATCCTAATCTGCACAGCCGTGCTCGGCGCCTACGCCCTGCGCGTCGCGCGCCACGGCCGGCCGACGATGCCGCGGCTCGGCGACTCCCCGGGGAGCGCGCTGCTACCCGGCTCGGTCGTCGAGGCCTTCTACTGGTCGTTCCACGCCCCTGCCCGCGCGCTCGTGCGCCTCGGCGTCTCGCCGGACGCCCTCACCTACCTCTCGCTCGCGCTGTCGCTCGCGTGCGCCCCGCTCCTCGCGACCGGCCGCTTCCGGGCTGGCGCCGCGCTGCTCGTGGCCAGCGCGATCCTCGACGCGCTCGACGGAATGGTGGCGCGCGAGGGCGGCAGGGCGTCGCGCGCCGGCGCGGTGCTCGACTCGTGCCTCGATCGCCTGTCCGACGCCGCGCCGCTCATCGGCCTCGCCGTCTTCTACCGCGGGCACGCCGCCGCGCTCGCGATCCCGCTGGCCGCCATGGCCGCCTCGTCGCTCGTGAGCTACGCGCGCGCCAAGGCCGACGTCTACCGGATCTCGCTGCCGAACGGGCTGATGCGCCGCCACGAGCGGCTCGCCTACGTCGTCGCGGCGCTCGTCTTCGGCCCGGCCGTGCCGACAGCGCGGCTCACGGGCGCGCTCCCCTTCCCGATCACGCTCGCGTGCCTCGCCCTCGTCGCGGGCGTCGGGCTCGCCGCGGGCCTGCGCCTCGTGCAGCGGACGCGCGCCGCCCTCGCCGCGGCCGACGCGGCGGATCTGCTCGGGACGCGGGCGACGGCGCGCGGCCCGGACGAGGGAGAGCGCCGGCGCCTCCTCGGCAGCGGCAAGGCCACGAGCGCGCCGCTGTGATGCTGCTCCGGCACGCGCGCGCCCTGTGGGGCCGCCTGTGGTGGCTGCCCGCGCTGCCGTGGCTCGCCTACCTCGCGCTCCTCGAGAGGCGCGGCGCCGCGCGCTGGGACCACGCCGCGGTGGCCGCCCTCGTCGCGGCGAGCGTCTACGCGAGCCAGCGCTCGCGGCGCTTCTTCCTGAACGCCCTGCCCTTCCTGCTCCTGTTCCTCGTGTACGACGCCATGAGGCAGCTCGGCGGCGGGCTCGCCGCGCCGGGCCACGTCCTCGGCTGCGAGCTGCGCGCGGCCGAGCTCGCGCTCTTCGGCGTGGAGATCGGCGGGCGGCGGCTCACGCCGGGCGAGCTGCTCGCGCGGCTGCAGCGCCCCGCGCTCGACCTCCTCTGCGCCATCCCTTACGGCGGCTACGTGCTCGTGATGGTGGCGCACTGGCTCCACCTCTACCGGAGCGACGCGACCGCGGCGCGCCGGTTCGCCTGGCTCGCGTTCACGACGCACCTGCTCGGCTTCATCACCTACCGCCTGCTGCCCGCCGCGCCCCCCTGGTACGTGCAGGCCCACGGGTGCGCGATCGATCCGGCCGCCCAGAGCTCCCCCGCCGCGCTGCTGCGCGTCGACGCGATGCTCGGGATCACCTACTTCCGCGACCTGTACAGCCGCGGCGCCACCGTCTATGGCGCGCTGCCGTCGCTCCACGTGACGTACCCGCTCTACGGGCTGCTCGCGACGCTCCACAAGGCGCGCGCGCCGTCCGTCGCCGTCCAGCTCGCCTACGCCGCGCTCATGCTGTTCGCGGCGATCTACCTCCACCACCACTGGCTGATCGACGCGCTGCTCGGCTACGCCTACGTCGCTGTCGCGTGGGCGCTCGTCCTCCGGACCCTCCCCGGCGAGGGCGGCCCGGATCAGGCGGGCGGCGTCTTTGCGCCGCTCGCCGAGGCGTCGGGCTCCCAGAGGATCTCCGGCGTCCCGAGGAGCGCGGCCGCCCAGCGGCTCCAGACGAAGAGCGCGTCGCTCAGGCGGTTCAGGTAGCCGACCGCCAGCGGATCGGCGTGGCCCGCCTGCGCGAGGCGCACACAGCAGCGCTCGGCCCGGCGGCAGACCGTCCGCGCCACGTGGAGATCCGTGTTGAGCCGCGAGCCGCCGGGGAGCACGAACGAGCGCAGCGGCGCCAGATCGGCCTGGCAGCGGTCCATCTCGGCCTCGAGCAGCTCGATCTCCGCCTGCGTCACGCGGGGCTGCTTCGGGTGGACGTCCTCCGGGAGCGTCGCGAGGATCGACCCGAGGTTGAAGAGCTCGTGCTGCACGCGGAGCAGCGTGCGCCCGAGGTCGCTCAGCCGCTCGGCGCTCCCGGCGGGCGCCCCCGGCAGGAGCTCGATCAGCGTCTGCCGCGCGGCCCCGACCAGCGCGTTGAGCTCGTCGACCGTGCCGTACGTCTCGAGCCGCGCGTCGTCCTTCGACACGAGCTGCCCGCCGACGAGCCGGGTCTTCCCTCCGTCCCCCTGCCGCGTGTAGACGCGGCTGATCGTGATCTTCGGCGCGCTGAACACGCGCCCGCCGCTCTGATCCTCGGCCTTTGCCCCGAGGGCACCCGTCCCGCGCGTATCGTCGTCGCTCACAGGGATCCCACGTAAAGCGTGAGGACATCAGGGTCAAGGAACGCCCGTGACAAGGCCGGATTGGCGATCCTCCGGCTGCGGTGGAACAGTCCTGTCCCTATGCTTTCGCGTTCCCCGGCGCCGCTGCTCCGTCGTCCTGTCTGGCTCACCCTCGCCCTCGCCGCGCTCCCTGTCGCGGCCGGCTGCGCCGCCGAGCCCGCCGCGCGGCCCGAGCCGCGGCCGGCCGTCACGGCGGAGATGGCGCGCATCGGCGAGAGCCGGAGGCGCATCGACGAGGCCAGCCGCGCGCTGTCGGACAAGCGGTACGCCGAGGCCCGCGCGCTGCTCGACAGGGCGAGCGGCCTGGGCGTCGACTCGCACCGCTACGAGATCGGCGAGCTGCGCGAGAAGCTCGACCGGCGCGAGGCGAGGCTGTGGGCCAGCGAGGCCGCCGAGCTGCTCGAGCAGCGGGAATGCGATGCCGCGTTCGGCAAGCTGTCGGCGCGGATCGACCAGCTGAAGAGCGAGGCGTTCACCCAGGAGGCCCGGCGGCTCGTGGCGTCGGAGGCCGTCGCGTGCGCGAGCGGGAAGGTCGACGCGGCGACCACCGCCGGCAAATTCGCGGAGGCGCGCGCCTTCCTCGCGGCGGCGCCGACGCGGAACGCCCTCGGCGACGCGGCCTCGGAGCGGCTCGCCGCGGAGCTCGACGCCACGGTCGCCGAGGCCCTCTACGCGCAGGTCGAGCCCGACGTCGCGGCCGGGCGCTGGGCGAGCGCGGTCGAGAAGCTCGACGCCGCCGTCAAGCGCGGCGACGCCTCCGAGGACCAGGGGCGCGCGCTGCTCGGGCGCGTCCGCGCCGCCGCGACACCGAGGCTCACCGACGCCGCCGGCAAGGCGGTCGGCACGCAGGGCGCGGCGGCCGCGCTGAAGGAGCTCGACGCGACCATCGCGCTCCTGCGCTGGGAGGCGCTCGCGCCCGGCGCCGAAGAGCTGCCGGGCAGCAGCGCGCTGCCCGAGGCGCTCGCCCGGAAGCGCGCCGCCCTCGCCGCGTGGGTCGAGGCGATGCGGGTCCAGATGAAGCCCATGAAGAAGCCGGAGAAGCGCTGGTCCCACGGCGCCGTCGCGCTCGCGCCCGCCGCGGACATCGAGGGCGAGGCGAAGCAGAGCCTCGCGCCCTCGACGCCCGTCTGGATCATCGGCCAGGCCAAGCAGCGCGCCCTGGTGACCGCGGTCGACCCCGGCTCGGCCGTGCTCGCCACGGCCCTCGACCTCGCGATCGGGTGGGCGCCGCTCCCGCGCCTCGCGCCCGAGCCGACCGCCGACTGGCTGCCGCCGAACGACCAGCTGAAGGGCGAGCGCGTGTGGGGCCCGCTCCGGGAGAAGCAGCCCACGCTGGAGCTCGGCGTGGTGAGCGACGTCCGGGGCGCCGACATCATCGTCCAGCGGCTCGCCGACGACGCGGAGGTCAAGGTGTCGCGCAAGCAGCTCCGCAGCGGGCGCCTCGCCCCGGGCACCCGGGTGCTCGCCCTCTGCAAGTCGGAGAACGAGCCGGCGACGATCGTCGACGTGCCGCCCGCCGGCCGGGTGGCGCGCATCCAGTGCGAGGGGGGCGCGCAGAAGGAGGAGCCGCTCGCCTCCCTCCGGTCAAGGCCCGATCTGCTGCCCGGGAGCCGCTAGCGGCGCCCGCCAGCGACCCGCGACGGTCGTCCGTCGTTGACACGTAGCGCCGCGCACCTAAGTCTCCCAGTCTCTTGAGGAGCCACGATGCCTACGACCTATAGCGACCTCATCTCCGACGTCCGCAAATCCATCCGCGAGCTCTCGATCGCCGAGCTCAAGCGCCGCCTCGACGACAAGGTCCCGATGCTGCTCCTGGATGTGCGCGAGAAGGAGGAGTACCGCGCCGGCTTCATCCCGGGCGCCATCTCGATCCCCAGGGGCTTTCTGGAGATGCAAGTCGAGCAGAAGCTCCCCGACAAGTCCGCGCACATCGTCGCCTATTGCGCCGGCGGCACGCGCTCGGCGCTCGCCGCGAAGACGCTCCAGGAGCTCGGCTACACCAACGTGGAGAGCGTGAACCCTGGCTTCTCCCGCTGGAAGGACATGAGCTTCCCGGTCGAGCTGCCCCCCAACCTCACCGACGCGCAGCGCGACCGGTACTCCCGTCACCTGCTCCTGCCGGAGGTCGGCGAGGCCGGCCAGGCCAGGCTGCTCGCCTCCAGGGTCCTCCTGCTCGGCGCCGGCGGCCTCGGCAGCCCGGCGGCCCTGTACCTGGCCGCCGCCGGCGTGGGGACGCTCGGCCTCGTCGACGCCGACGTCGTCGACACCTCGAACCTCCAGCGGCAGATCCTCCACGCGACCTCGCGCGTGGGCATGCCCAAGGTCGACAGCGCCGAGGTGGCCATCCGCGACCTGAACCCCGACGTGAAGGTCGTGAAGTTCCAGGAGCGGCTCGACAGCGGCAACGTCGACCGCATCTTCGACCAGTTCGACATCGTCATCGACGGGTGCGACAACTTCCCGACGCGCTACCTCGTGAACGACGCCTCGGTCTTCAAGAAGAAGCCGGTCATCCACGGCTCGATCTTCCGCTTCGAGGGCCAGGTGACGACGTTCGTGCCGGGCGTCGGGCCCTGCTACCGGTGCCTCTACCCCGAGCCGCCGCCCGCGCACCTCGCGCCGAGCTGCCAGGAGGCAGGCGTGCTCGGGATCCTCCCCGGCATCGTCGGCATCGTCCAGGCGACCGAGGCGGTGAAGCTGATCCTCGACAAGGGGACGCCGCTCATCGGCCGGCTCCTCACCTACGACTCGCTGCGCATGAAGTTCGGCGAGCTCAAGCTGCGCCGCGACAAGAACTGCCCGGCTTGCGGCGAGTCGCCGACCATCACGAGCTACATCGACTACGAAGGCTTCTGCTCGATCGGCTGATCGAGCGTCGCGCGCGGCCGGCGCCGCTTCCCGTGCGGCGCCGCGCTCGCGACCCGCGCCGCGTCCCGCGCGGCGCGGAGGGGCGCGCCCCGCGACGTCACGCGGGGTACTCGAGCACGGTGCTCTTCTCGGGCCGGTCGATGCGCTCCACGCGGCTCGTCACGATCTGCCGCTCCAGCCCGTCGGGGTCCACCTGGGTGAAGTAGATGGGGGAGCCGACGCGCGCGTGCTGCGGCTCCGGGATCACGACGCCGTTCGGGTTGATCCGGACCGCGCCCTGCAGCTTCAGGTGCAGCGCCAGGTGGGCCGGCCTGAACTTCCTCGCGGCCCGATCGCGGACGGCGACGCAGATCTCGTCGCGGACGTGATACTCGGTGTTGCGGGTGATGAAGACCCGGTGCCTGCGGCGCTCCGACCCCGTGTAGCTCATGCTCGCTCGTCGCTCCTTCGCGCCCTTCCGCGCGACGCGCATCGTGGCAAGGCGCGCCGCGCGGGGCCAAATTCGTCGCTGCCGCGCGGCGCCTGCGTCCGGCACAGAAGCGGGTGTCGCCGCAACTTTGTGCGAATCTCCGCGCGCTTCTGGGAACGCGTCGCGCTGCGATGCCACGATCGCGATCGCAATGCAGCGCAGCGAGCGTCTACCCGGTCCCGGTCTGGCCAAGGTCCAGAGCCCGCCGCTCTTCCAGCGACGGCGCGTCGAGCTCGTGACCTGCTCGACGGGGCGCCTCCACGCGCTGTTCGATCATGCCGACGTGCTGAGCGAGGGCAGCACGCGCAGCGAGGAGGGCGGGCTCGTGTACTACGGGTCGACCAGCCTGCACGTGGCGCTGCCGCCGGACGCGCCGCTCGATCAGGCGCTCGACCGGGCGCTCGCGCTCGACCCCCACCTCAGGCTGCGAGCGCTCCGCGTCGCCCAGCGCGAGGCCACCGCGCGCGCGGGGGGCCCGCTCGGGCCGATGCACGCCGAGATCCGCTGCGGGCTCGCGCCGCGCGCGGCGACGACCTCGTTCGCGCTGACCGTGGACGTCACGGCGCGCGTGCTGCTGACCACGACGACGACGAAGACGGCGCGCCCGACGCGCGCGTGATCGCCATGCGAAATTCCCCCCGAAGACCGCTCGCCGGCGCGCAACCTCCGCGATTTTTTGCGCCCGCGTTCCCCGCGAGGCAAAGGCGAGATCGCGGTCGCGCCGATCGAGCGCCCTGCCCTCTTGACGCGCGTGCCCACGTGGAGAACGGGAGCCATGCGGCTCGAGGCGAGGTACGCTCCACACGACGCGCTCTGCCTCCGCCGATCCTTCACGCGGAGCTGGCGACGCTGCGATGAGCAAGAAGGACCGTTCCGCCTCCGGCGATTCCGACAAGGTGATCCACGTCGTGTTCGGCCCTGGTGGAGGGCGGGTGTCGGAGCCCCCGCCCTCGCCGCGGGCCGGCGCGCCCGACGCGCCGCTCCCCGCGCCGGGGGCGCGCGAGCCGGTCACGGACATGTTCACCGGCACCGAGGTCGCGCGGCTGCTCGGCATCTCGCCCGGGCGGCTGCGCTCGCTCGATCGCGCCGGCATCGCGGCGCCGAGCGGCCGCCGGCGCGGGCGGCGCGCGTACACCTTCTCGGATCTGATCGCCCTGCGCGCCGCGCGCGACCTCATCGCCCGCAAGGTGCGCCTGCGCGAGGTAGCGCGGGCGATCGACAACATCCGCGCCGCGCTCCCCAAGGTGACGCGCCCCCTCGCCGAGCTCCGCGTCGCCTTCGACGGCAAGGCCGTCGTGGTCCGGAGCGCCCTGGGCGCGTTCGAGCCGCTCACCGGGCAGATGGTGCTCGACTTCGAGGTGAAGGACCTGCGCGACGACGTCGTCCGCGTGCTCCGCCCGAAGGTGGGCAGGGAGCGCGCGCGCACCGCCTACGAGGTCTACATGCAGGCCAGCCAGCTCGACGAGGACCCGGCGACCATGGACGAGGCCGAGGCGCTCTACCGGCGCGCGCTCGAGATCGACCCGTGGCTGGCGATCGCCTACACGAACCTCGGCAACATCTGCTTCCGGCGCAACGCCGAGGAGCAGGCCGAGGCGCTCTACATGAAGGCGCTCGAGCTCGACGCGGCCCAGCCGGAGGCGCAGTACAACCTCGGCTACGTGATGCTCGAGCGCGGCCAAGCGGCCGAGGCCATCCGCTACTTCCGCGGCGCCATCGCGAGCGATCCGCGCTTCGCGGACGCCTATTACAACCTGGCGATGGCGTACGAGCAGATCGGCGATCCAACGCAGGCGCGCCCTTGCTGGCGCCGGTACCTCGAGCTCGAGCCGACGGGCACGTGGGCCGAGATCGCGCGCAAGCACCTGTGAGCCGCGGGGCGCCGCGGGGTTGATCGGGCGGGCCTCTTTTCCTGCATACTGCGGCCGTCATGGACCAGCAGGGCGCACCGCTCGGCGCGGCGAACCACCCCCCTGGAGGCCATCCTCCGGGCGGCCCCCCGCCCGGCGGCTACGGCCCTCCCGGCGGCTACGGCCCTCCCGGCGGCTACGGCCCTCCCGGCGGCTACGGCCCGCCCGGCGGCTACGGCCCTCCCGGCGGTCACGGCCCTCCCGGCGGCCACGGCCCTCCCGGCGGTCACGGCCCTCCCGGCGGCCACGGCCCTCCCGGTTACGGCCAGCCTCCGCCGCCGTTCGGGGCAGCCACGGGGTACTTCGGCGGCGCGCCGGTCAGGCCGCCGCCGAAGCGGTCGAACGTCGCGCTCTTCCTCGGGATCGGCTGCGGCGCGGTGTTCCTGCTGTGCATCCTCGCGGGCGCGGTGGCCATCTACGTCTCCACGGGCGTCGCGGCCCGCGAGCTCGCCACGCGGCCGACGTCGCGCCCCCCGGTGCCGGTGCTCGACGGCCCCGTCGACGCGCCCGACGCATCCGCTGACCAGGGCGTGCTCCGCGCGGAGATCCGCGACCTGCGGTCCTTCCCGTCGCGCGCCGGGAAGCTCCACCATTTCATCGGCGAGATCCACAACGTCGGGGCGCTCCCGATCGGCGCCCCGAGCGCGCGGGTGACGCTCTATGACGGTCGCGACGTCGCCCTCGAGAGCGGCGACTGCGCAACCCAGGTGCGCTTTTTGCCGCCAGGCGAGAAGGTCCCGTGCTTGTTCACGACGCAGAGGCCCGCGGCGCTGGCCGCGTTCAGGGCCGAGGTCGCCACCGCGGCCCCTTCCTTCCGGGGCAAGCTCGCCAAGCTCAGCATCGCGGACACGAAGTTCACGCCGACGCGCGGGCAGAGCCCGTACCAGGTGTCGGGCAGGATCACGAACGAGTCGACCTTCACGGCGCGGTCGGTGCTCGCGATCGTCTCGCTCTACGGCGCCGACGCGAAGATCGTCGGCGTGAGCCAGATCCGCGTGGGCGCCGGGGATCTCGCGCCGCTGGCGAGCGGGTCGTTCGAGGCGAGCATCGTCGATGTCGCCGACGCGCCCGCGACGTGGCAGGTGTTGGCGGTCGGGTACAGCGAGTGAGCGCGCGAGGCTCTGGCCGCGCGCGAGAACCCAGGAGAGAGGTGAACGAGATGAGCGACGTGGGATCGGCCCGGCGGGCCAAGGACGAGCTCAAGGCCAAGATCAGCGGCGAGCCGTGGTGTGTCGGCATCGGGGTCGAGCGAGAGGACGGGGTCGGGTTCATCGTGCGCGTCAGCGTCCGGTCTGGAGGGGCCGACGCGGCGCGCGCAGCGATCCCGGAGCGGATCGGCGGCGTCCTGATCAAGGTGATCGAGAACGACCCCTGAGCACGTCTGACCCGCGGTCTCGTATCGCCAGCCCGCGCAAACCGTGTAAGCTGCGCGCCTCGTGAACGAGCGCAATCTCTCCCGCCGACTTTCCACGAGCATCGTTGATGCGCTGAAGGCGCACGGGCACATCCTCGTGGCCAGGGGCGGCGCGACCGCGCTGGCGCGCGAGCTCGAGGACCGGATGGCCGCGGTCATCACGGCCATCGCCCCCCGGCTGGAGCCGTGGGCCATCGTCGACGGAGAGGTGACGAGCACGTTCGGCAGCGACGAGCTCGACGATCAGGTCGAGGAGCTCGTCGCGAGCCTCACGAGCACGCTGATGGAGTCCGAGCACGTCGAGGACATCTTCACGGAGGACAACGTCATCCAGCGCGACGTCTTCCGGGTGATGCGCGACGCGCTGCTCGGGCCGCGCCCCGAGCTCGCCCTCGAGGACGACGGCCCGGTGCAGGTGCGGCTGGACATGCTCGGGTACGTCGCCTCGACGGTCGGCAAGCGCGCGCCGGCGCAGGTGCTGCACGAGGTGCTGGCGCGCGCGGCCGAGGCCGCCGGCGGCAAGCTGACGGCCTACGACGCTGAGCTCCGCGAGGCGACGTTCTCGGTCGAGGGCAGCGACCCCGACGCGCGGCTCGAGCTCGAGGAGGCCGTGGCCGACGAGCTCTCCGACCTGGTCGAGGCGAAGGTGGTGACGCTCCCGATGATGGAGCGCCGCTTCGAGCTGCAGCGCCGGATCGAGGCCGGAGCGCGCGCCGGCCTGCGCCAGCGGATCGACGCGCTCGCGTCGAGGATGCTGCGCGAGGGCGGCTGCGCCGCGTCGTGGGAGCTCGTGGGCGACCGCGTCCTCCGGCTGAAGCTCACCCCGCTGTCCGAGCAGGATGCGCTCGAGGTCGACAGCCACATGACGGAGTTCACGCGCGAGATCGCCGCGCTGCTCGGCGAGCCGCTGGACGAGCTCGGCGCGGCGATCAAGCCGGCCGCCGCGCCGCTGCGCACCGACGCCCCGGCGTCGCGACGCCGCGAGTCCCCTCCGGAGCCGGTGGCGGCGGGCGACGAGGACGATCTCGACGAGGACGAGGACGACGGCCTCGACGAGGATGAGGACGACGACCTCGACGAGGACGAGGACGATCTCGACGAGGACGAGGGCGACGACCTCGACGAGGACGAGGACGATCTCGACGAGGACGAGGACGACGACCTCGACGAGGAGGAGGGCGACCTCGACGAGGGCGAGGACGATGCGCCCGCCAGGAAGCCCGCCGCGCCGGCGAAGTCGCGCAGGCCAGCCGAGCTGGCGGCGGAGCGGCCGGCGGCGAGCAAGCCCAGGGCGGCGGTGGCGGTCCGAGGCGCGAAGAAGGAGCCGGCCAAGAAGGCGGCCGCCGCGCCCCGGAAGGCGGCCGCCCCTGCGGAGAAGGCCGCGACAGGGAAGGCGGCTCCGGCCAAGAAGGCCGCCAAGGCCCCCGCCAAGAAGGCGGCGCCGGCCTCGGCCAAGAAGGCCGCCAAGGCCCCCGCCAAGAAGGCGGCGGCGAAGAAGCGCTGACGGCGCGCTTCCGGCAGGACGCTCACCGCATCGTGTTGCGGTAGACCAGGATCACCGGCACTCCGTCGAGCCCGGCGATGTGATCCGGGCTCGTGGTCCCGAACGCGACCCACGCCTGGTACGCCTGCCCGAGCATGTGCTTCTCGTGGTGGTAGAGGGCGAAATCCGCGCCCGCGACCGCGCCGACGCCGCGGATGTCCTTTCGCAGGCGCCCGTCGCGCAGCAGCATGTCCCAGGCCTGTCCGGCGGTGTCGTGGATGTACACCGTCCCGCGGGGCGGGACGTGCTCGTTGAGGTACGCCGCGACCGCGCCCGTGGTGTACCCCCAGAAGGTGCGGTTCAGCCCGAGGGTCGCCGCCCCGGGCGCGCCGCCGACCAGCGGCGTGTAGCTCGAGAGCGCCCACGGGTGGGCGTGCAGCGTCTCGGCGACCGGCGCCGCGATCACCGCCGCGCCGAGCAGCACCGGCACCAGCGGCCCGCCGGCGGCGCGCGCGAGCGCGGGCCCGGCGGCGCCCGCGAGCGCGGGACCACGCCAGCCGCGCGCGGGCGCGGCAACGTCGGCTCGCGCGCCGGCGCCGCGCCGGGGGCGCGCCAGCGCGCGGAGCGCGAGGCGCGCGCGCCTCACCGCGGCGGAGAACGCCGCGCCGGCGAACAGGGCGACGAACGGGTAGGCGGTCATCCAGTGCTTCGTGCCGCCGAAGATCGGCGTGCTCGGCGAGAGCCAGGCGCCGTACACGGCGGCGATGGCGAGGAACCAGAGCAGCGCGGCGCCGCCGGGGTCGCGCGCGGGCGGGCGGAGCCGCGCGGCGAGCGCGCGCGCCGCGGCGAGCGCGCTCCCCCCGCCGGCCGGGGCGAGCCGCGCCGCCGCGCGCGCGAGCGGATAGAGCAGCCGCTCGCGCGCGCTGGCGCAGAGCCCCGCGGCGAAGAGGCAGAGCGTCACGACGGGCACCGTCGCCGCGGTCATCACCGGCGCGTACGCCCTCGGCATCGGCGGCGTCCAGTAGTTCCGGCCGAGGAACTCCATGTTGTAGTACTCGTGGTTCAGGTGGAACGACGCGTACTCGCGGAGGCGCGGGAGCGTGTCGCGCCAGATCCACGGCCAGAGCGCGTAGAAGACGAGCGGGCCGATCGTCGCCATCGCGGCGAGCGCCGCGAGCGCCCGCCGGCCCTCCCGCGGCGGCGCCGGCGCTGCGGCGGCGGCCTCCCGCGGCGGGCCCTCCGCCGGAGCGGCGGGCGCGACGATCCGCTCCGTGAGCTCCACGGCGATCGCGTGCGCGACGCAGACGATCGGCAAGAACCAGGAGTTGTGCTTCGTGTCGAGCGCCAGGCCGAAGGTGATGCCGGTGAGGACCGGCCACAGCGCGCCGCCGTCCCGCAGCGAGCGCCAGTAGGCGTAGGCGCACACGGCCCAGACGGTCACGATCGGCGCGTCGAAGCACGCGAGGTGCGCGTGGTAGAAGTACCGCGGCATCATCGCGAAGAGCGCGGCCGCCGACGCGCCCGCGATCCGGTCGCGCGCCTGCGTGCCCCAGAGGTACACGAGCGCGACCCCCGCGCCCGACAGGACCATCGCGGGGAAGCGGTAGCTCGTGCCCTCCATGGCGAAGAGGCCGAGCCGCTTCTGCAGGAGGAGGTTGGAGAGCGCGAAGAGCGACTTGATGAGGCCGGGGTGCTCGTGGTTCACGGACCAGGCGGCGTCGATGACCCCGGGGTCGAGCGCGGCGCGCGGCGCCTCGAGGAGCGCCTGGAACCACGCGCCGTAGCGGCTCGCGGCGAAGAAGTAGAACCCCTCGTCGCGCGCGTAGCCGAGGTCGCCCGCGGTCGCGAGCAGGAGGGCGACGTACGCCGCCGCGAACGCGAGCGCGATCGCGCCGTCGGCGAGCGCGAGCGGGGCGGGCCGGGCCGCTTGCCTCATCGGGTGTCTGCCTCGAAGCAGTAGTGGCGGTGCGTGTAGTCCGCCGACGTCACCGCGAACTCGACCTCGGCCTTCGCGGCGCCCGCGTGCGCTCCGAGCGGGAACTCGAACGCCGCCCACCCGTCGCCGTCGACGTGCGTCGCCTCCCCCACGGACTCGCCGTCCACGCGCACGGACAGCGTGACCGGCGCGCCCTGCTGCTCCCGCTCGATGATCCAGTACATCCCCGCGTGCCCGCGGATCACCGAGCCGAGCGGGACGTCGCGGAAGCGCGTGACGATCGCGCCGTCCCGCGGCGGGTGCGACCAGATGCACCGGCGCGGCCGGAACTCCTCGTCCGCGATCACCGTGACGCCGACGTTGAAGAAGGGGCCGCCGGGGCACTCGAAGCGCTCGGCGGGGAACGTCGGGTGGCCGCCGAGGCCCCCGGCCGCGACCCGCGCGCGCGGGTTCCAGCGGCACGCGGCCGGCGGATCGGTGACGCGCACGTCGGCCGACGACGGCGCGACGTGGTCGACGAAGTCGTAGACGACGCGCGCCGGCGACGGGTTCACGAGGCG
The DNA here is from genome assembly GCF_051530195.1 of Sorangium sp. So ce321. Taxonomy (NCBI): domain Bacteria; kingdom Pseudomonadati; phylum Myxococcota; order Polyangiales; family Polyangiaceae; genus Sorangium; species Sorangium sp. So ce321. The sequence goes on from NZ_CP150329.1 coordinate 6,544,795, forward strand.
CCGCAGCACGAAGCCGCCGTGCTCCTGCCGCTTCTCCTCGCGGAAGCCCGCGAGCTCCCCGGCGCGCTCCCCGAGGACGCTGATCTCGACGGCGGCGGCGTAGCGGCTCTCGTCGGGCCTGGCGGCGTCGCGCAGGGGCATGAGCTCGTCGCCGAGCGCGCGGCGCGCGGCCGGGTCGGCCCAGGCGGGCGCGACGACCACGAGGTCTCCGGGCTGCTTCATCGCCGCGAGGGGCGCCTTCACCTCGCGCCAGGCGTCGAAGCCCGGGGCGCGCCGGCTGAAGTAGGCGTGCGCCCCGAGCTCGCCGAGGCCGAGCGCGGGGAGGCCGACGAGCGCGAGCAGGCCGAGGGCGCGGAGCCGTCTGCGCGCGCTCGTCGCCTCGCGCGCGGCCAGGCCCGTCTCGTCGGGCGGCGCTTGGGTCACGGCTACAGCTCGATCGCGTAGATCACGCTGCCGTGCGGCATGCGCTGCATGCGCTCCTCGATCACCCCGCGGAGCGCCTTCCAGGCCCCCTCCTTCTCGACGTACGTGTCGCGGAGGCGCAGCGCGCCCGCCTTGTCGCCGCGCGCCTTGATGCCGAGCACCGTCCTCGCGAGCGCCTCCGCCGCGGCGGGCATCTTGTCCGCCTGGATCGAGAAGCACCCCTTGTCCGTGCCGTTCGCCGCCACCTCGCCGCGGTGGAAGCCGAGCGCGCCCGCGTCGAGCAGGCTGCCGAGCTGGATCGCGGCGAGGTGGGCATACGGCCGCGGCTCGCCGCCGGCTGTGTACATGCCCTGCCCGATCTGCCCGAGCGCCCAGATCACGTCCCGCGCCTCGGACATGCGGGCGAGCGCCGGATCGAGGACGCCGCGCTGCGCGAGCCAGCCGCTGAAGAAGAGCGCGCCGGTCTGCGCCTTGAGCTCCTCGAGCATCGAGGCGAGCCCGCCCCCGTAGATCTCGCTCTCGGTCTTGCCCCGCACCTTGTGGTTGTGCGTCGGGCCCAGGTTGTGGGCCGCCTCGTGCAGCACCGTGCTCAGCGTCGCGACCGGGCGCTCGAGCGAGACGCTCTCCATCGTCGTCTTGCAGAGGAGCGACGCTGTGGCCTCCCGCGTGGCGGCGCGGGTGTCGTCGTCCTGGAGGAGGTTCACCATGGCCATGGTGCGGCCGCGCCCCTCGGTCGCGACAGGCCCCCAGTTCGGCAGGCTCTGCCCCGCGGTCCCGCCGGTCGCCCCGCGCGAGTCGCCGGCGTTCACGAGGACGTCGATGAAGTCGGGCAGGTGGAACGCCACCTTGCGCGCCTTGTACGGCGCGCCCGCGAGCGCCGCGAACGCCGCCTCCATGTCCGCCTTCACGGGGTCGAGCTTCCGCTGCCACGTGAGCGACTCCTGGTTGATGCGCGCGAAGCTCACGTGGAAGCCCGCCTTGCGGCTGCACGGCTCCCAGTAGGTCTCGTCCGGCCCGACGCGCAGGTACCACGCCGAGTTCTCGGCGTTCATCTTCGCCCAGGGCTCGTCCGCGACCTCCCAGCGGTTGTCGAGGAACGCCTGCGCCGCCGCGAGCAGGTACGCCTTGAAGGCCGCCTCGCCGGGGCTCTGGATCGCCTCCGCCGCCGCCTTGAGCTCCCGGCTCACCGCCTCCATCTCGGGCCTGTACGCCTCGCTGTACGGCACGGCGCGGAGCGCGCCGCCCTGCTCGACCACCGCCGTGAAGGGCGACAGGAGCGCCTGCTGGTCCGGGCGCGCCTCGAGCGCGGCGCAGAACTTCTTGTCCTGCTGGAGGCGCGCCGGATAGACGCCGGTGATGCGCGGCGGGTTGCCCGGCACCGCGCTGCAGCTCGGATCGCTCTGGGTCCGGGGCTGCTCGCACCAGGGCCCCTGGTTGCGCCAGAAGAGCGCCCGGCTGGCCGGATCGTCGGCCGGGATCTTGTCGGCCATGCCGGCGGAGCCGAGCTGCTTCGCGTGGATCTGCTCGATGAGCTCGGCCACCTTGAGCAGGTGGCCGACGATGGCGCGGTCCTCGGCCGACGCGCCGCGGAGGTCGGACCGGAGGAGCGACGGGCGGCCGGCAGCGAGCTCCGCGAGGACGGCGTCGCGGCGGCGCTTCTCGGCGTCGTCGAGGCCGGCGCGCGGGTGACCCTCGGTCTTGATCTTGACCATCGCGGCGTAGGCCGAGGTGAACGCCGGCGTGAACGCGCCGGAGGCGACCCAGGCGGGGGCCGTCGTGTGGTGCCACAGGGCGACGACCTCGTCGGGCTCGACGGCGCCCGAGCTGTTGCGGTCGGCGATCCAGAAGAGCGGCAGATCGAGCTCCACCGCGATGCGGTTGAAGTCGAGCCGCGGGATCTGGTCGAAGCGCGGCGCCGGGGGCGCGGCCTGTGCGGCGGCGGGCGCGGGCGGCGCGGCCCTGGGCGGCTCGGCCGGCGGCGCGGGGTGCGGCGCAGCGCAGGCGGCGCCCGCGGCGAGGGCGGCGAGCCCGGCGAGGGCGGCGAGCGGGGCGCGGGAGGGGGTGATCGGGAGGGGGGTCGTCATGGCTGGAGCTCCGGGTGGGGTCCTCGACCTGCGGGGTGCGCGGGGGAGGCCTGCGAGGCCGAGGAGGCGCGCCGCGAGAGCGGCCGGCGCCCTGTCGCGCCGCGAGGGCGGCTCCCCGCGCGATCGGCCGCTGGACTGCCGGGGCGGGCGGGAGCGTAGATCAACGGTGCGCTGCCAGGGCGTGTTTGTGCGCCCGGGCGAGCGGCGTGTGCAGCGGGCCGCGAGCAGCCTCAGGCGGTGGCGCGGGAGCGCGCCGTCCCTGGCATTCTTGGCATCCTTGGCAGTCGTTGCCCGAAGATGCCGGCCAGGAGCTCCCCCGCGCCGTAGTAGCAGAGATAGCCGGCCAGCACGAACTTGAGCAGCACGGCCGAGGCGGGCAACGAGAGCAGGACGAGGCTGGCGATCATCGAGCCGGTGCCCGCGACGAGGAGCCACCTCGACTCCACCATGCCCTTGAGCACGACCGACGCCGCGACGCGCAGCGCGCCGGAGATGAACGCCCAGAGGCCGACGAGGATCACGAAGATCTCGACCACGTAGCCGCGGCGGAGCACGACGAGGCCGAGCAGGAGGCTCGCCACGCCGCGCGAGAGGGAGAGGAGGCGCCTGACGGGCGGCTCGCGTGAAGCGCCCAGCAGCGACAGGGCGCCATCGAGCAGCGCGTACGCGCCGAAGGCGGAGACGAGCAGTCGCCACCCCGCGGACGAGCCGTGACCGACGGAGATCGTCAGGGTGCCGGCGCCCACGGCGATCGCGAGGGCGCCTTGCGCGATGAGGACCCACCGGGAGCGCTCCGGCCGCGTCGGCTTCGGGAAGAGCGTCCTCGCGGCGGCGACGGCTGCGGCGATCGGGTTCTCCGCCTTCGGAGGGGCGCGGCCGGGCTCCGCGCCCGGGAGCACGACGGGCATCTCGCGCTCGATGGCGCGCCCGTCCTTCCACTCGAGATAGCGGACATGCCCGTCCGGAGAGATGCGAAGGAAGGAGTTGGCGGAGCCGGCCCATGAGCCGCTGTTGAAGTACCAGTCACCGATACGACCTGCCTTGTGGGTGTGCCCGAGCACCGCCACGTCGTACGCGTCCCGATCGAGCTCTGCCCGGACCCCGATCACGTGCTCGCCGAGCCGATCCGGGCTCTGCGCCGGCGTCAGCGCCGAGCTGGGGCGCACATCCCCGCGCGCTCCGCGCTGGTTCACCGTCGCCAGGGCGCGTTTCCAGATCGTCAACATCGACTCGCCGAACTGCTCGAGGACGTCCTCCACGTTCTCGCCGCTCGTGAGGAGGGGAGAGCCGTTCTGGTCCTCGTAGATGCCGGCGAAGATGGCGAGCATGCGGCCGAAGCCGGGGTCGTCCCCGGCGTTCAAGGGATCGCTCTCGTGCCCGTGGCAGAAGCGGAACCGCTTGCCCCCGAGCTCCCTGATGAACGGCGCGCGCATGCAGGAGAAGAAGGGGTGATTGAGGAGGTCCGTGCCGATGAAGTGCCGGAGGTCGACGTCGTGGTTGCCTGGCACGTAGATGAGCCGCAGCGCGGCGAGCTGGTCGAGGAGCTCCCGCCGCTTCACGACCAGGAGGCTGAGGTTCATCTGCCAGAGCTCGAAGAGGTCGCCGAGGACGAAGAGCTCGCCTCCCTCGCTGCCCACGTGGTCGAGAAATGCGCGCAGCTGCGGCGTCTTCTTGCCTGCGTCGAAGTTGTCGCGCGCGCCGCCGTCACCGATGTGCAGATCGCTGATGACGAAGATGTCCCTGGCTGCGTTGTCCATCGCCTTATCCCCGGGTCGGGCGATCCCGCCATGAGACGGCCGCGTCCCCCGCGTCGCGAACAGAGCAAGCCGTGTACCGCGATGGCGCACAGGGGAGCGGTGCTCTGGGCGAGCGGACGGACGGCCGTCGCCCGCCGGGTCTCGGCAAACCTCGTGCGGCCGCTCGTCGACCGGCCACCACCCCAGGTCGCTCTACGCCAGACAGCAGAACGTCGATGGCTCGGCCGGCAGCACCTGGCCGATCGCCTCGCCGCCGCTCGGAGCGCAGGCGCCGGGGTCCACGGCCACGACCTCCGCCGACTTGCTGCCGAGGGCGACGCCGGGCGGCGTGACCCCGCAGAACGGCGCCCTGGAGCTGACGAGGGTCGATGCGACCTGATCGGCACACGCGCCGTCGCTGTAGACCGAAGCCATGATCGTGCACGAGGCGCCCTCCGGCTCCGCGCAGCCGCACTCGGAGCAGCCGCGCGTGTCCTCGGCGCCGCCGTAGAAGACGTGCCTGTCCAGATAAGGGCTCTCGCATGTCACGTCGCCCTCGTGGAAGATGCACGTCAGGAAGCTGCCGGGCGGCGGGACCTCGGGCTGATCCGGTGACGGCATGCAGGTGCTCCCGTTGCCCGGGCACTCCGTGTAGGCGCCGGGCAGGCAGGCGAGCGCCCGGGTCTGCCACGGATCGAGGCGCGCCGGCGGCGGCGGCTCGTCCACCCTCGGCGTGCACGCGGTGGTCACCAGCACGGCCGGCGCCTCGACGGAAAGCCACTGCACGCACGGCTGCCCGCCGCAGTCCTGGCCCGCGGGGATCGCGTTCGCAGCGGTGCAGGCGCCGTCCCAGCCGTCGGGCGCTGTGAAGGCTGTCTCGACAGTGTCGGGGGTAGTGACGGCACACGTTGCCACGTGCGCTGACCAGCCCAGCGGGAGCTGGCACGAGACGGAAGCTGCCTCCGGCGGATCGCACAGGCAGGCCGCGCAGGCGAGCGGCGCCGGCGCCAGGTCGGCAAAGCCCTGGTAGCCGACGTTCGACGCCTCGGTCGGGCAGTCCGGCGCCTGGTCCGGCGGGCCGTACCAGAGGAGCGCCGGACCGAACCAGCCGAGCGGCGCCGGCGAGACGCAGTCGCCCGCGCAGGCAGTTTCATCGCCGCCGCCGGCACCACCGGCACCGCCTCTGCCCCCCTCCCCGCCTTCACCCCCATCCCCACCGTCGCCCGCGTCCCCGGTACCCGCCTCGGGATACGGGCACCCTGGATTGCCGTACTCCTGAGGTTGGCAAGGCCCGTAGACGACCGGATCTCCGGCGCAACCGGTCAACAAGTGCAGCCCCATGAACAGGCAGGAGAAGATGCGCATGCTGAACAACCTACCTGAGGTTGCCGTGGGCATACAATGGACAGCTTCCGACAGATTCTCGATCAGATCCATCATTACGAACTCCGCGAACAAATTATCACCAGCTCTTCAATCTCAACGAAAACACACCACCGCTCGGCAGCTTGTTCAGTATGTGGCCGTGAGACCCAGCCCGAGCGCTGCCGCGAGCGGGGGCGATGACCAGCTGGGAGGCGCAGGAGTTTCGCTCCCGTCGCCCTGACGCCGGAGCAGCGCATCCTCCACGATCCAGATCGCCTCGACCTGACCGTGCACAGACCACGTGTCCGAGAGCGGCCATGCGCTGCCAAGCCGTGCCCCTATCCCGAACAGGGCCTTGGTGCGTACACGCATGTTCCAGGGGTCCTGCGGGACGAACCGGACAGCACCGACCGTCCCGAGCCCGCAGCCGAACATGAGGTGACCGCGACGGCAAGCCACGGTGGCCACCGTGAAGGCCGTCGTGCTGATGTCGATGTCGGCTACCTCCGGCGCCAGCGAGACGAGCCCCCGCCCCTCCACGGCGACCGACCAGTCGGACCAGCGCACGCCGAGGGCCAGGGTCGTCCCGGCCGCGATCCCCGGCGTGATCCCCAGTCCCACGGTCGCGCCGAGCCCCGCCTCGAACCGCAACGGCCGCGAAGGATCCGCCATCGCCTGCTCACCCGAAGAGGTTGACGGCTCCGACGCGACGCGGCCGGACGGCCCTGGCGCCGCGCGCGCCGCGTGGGTGGGTGGCAATCGCCCGGGGCGACCCTGCGGGGCCTGCGCAGACGGCGGAGGCCCAGGCAGCCTCTGCGGAGGCTCAGGCGGCGGAGGCCCAGGCAGCCTCTGCGGAGGCTCAGGCGGCGGAGGTCCAGGCAGCCCCTGCGGAGGTTCCGGCGGCGGAGGCCCAGGCAGCCTCTGCGGAGGCTCAGGCGGCGAAGGCTCATGTGGCACCCGCTCCGGCATGCCCAGGAGCCGCGCCGCGATGGCGAGCCCCATGCCGGCGACGAGCACCTCGCAGGCTCTGCTGGTGCTGAACCCGTCGGCCCACCGGGTCTTCCCCTCGCTGTCGCGCAGCGCGAGCGAGGCCACGAGCTCGGCCCCCTGGCGCTCGATCCTGGCCGAGATCACGAGCGGAGCGTCGTCCCGGAACGGGTCGGCGCCAGCCACCCGCGCCACCTCCGCGCGCAGGAACGACGCGTCAGGGCAGCGTTCGGCGCCAGGCCCGCGCACGTACTCGAGGCGCGCCGCGCTCGGACGCAGCTCTGGCCCGGCGTGAGCTTCCGCGGCGCAGAGCAGATACGCCGCCCCCAGGAGGGCGGCACCGGCGCACGCCGCTCGCCGGACATGGCGGACAGGCCCCGAGGTGCTGCGCGCGGGCCGCTCATGCGGCATCCGTCGGTCGTGAGGCAGCCTCATCGCGACGGCTCTTCCCTCGCCGCACCCTCCGCTGCACCGGCCAGGCGCATCTCCGCGAGCTCCCGGAGCCGCTCGCGCACGGCACGCAGATGGCCGTTCGGGAACCGCTGCTCATGGAGGGCGAGCTGCCGGAGCGCCCCGGCGGGATCGTCGGCGGAGAGCCTCGCCTGCGCCGCGGCGAGCACCCGGTATTCCTCGGCGAACGAGTCTTCCCGCGCGCTTGCCGATGGCGCCGGACGCAGCGTGACGTCGCGCGCTGGAAGCGGCGCGAGGTCGCGCCGCGAGGTCACGTCGGGCGCCGGCGCGATGGGCTGCGGCGCCGGCGTCTCGCGCGGCGTCATCTCCACGACGCGGGCGCTGCGCACCCGGGGCAGCTCGGTCACCAGCGCGCCGAAGCGGTCGGCCCACAGCGGTCGCGACGGCGCGAACACAAGCAGCAAGACCAGGGTGCCGCCAGCGCCTGCCGCGGTCCATCCGAGCGCGCGTCCCACCTCGCCCAGCCAGGGGTGCGAGCCCGCGAGCCCCGCTGGCGGCGGCCCGGGGGGCGCGAGCGCAGGCGGTGCCGGCAGAGGCGGCGCGGGCGCTGGCGACGCGCCCTCGGCCGGCGCGGGCGCTGGCGACGCGCCCTCGGCCGGCGCGGGCGCTGGCGACGCGCCCTCGGCCGGCGCGGGCGCGATCGCTCCAGCGTCCTCGTGCACCAGGAACGCCGAAGCCAGCGGAAACCCGAGCCAGCAGCCGCGCAGCGCGTCTCGCTGCTCCGGGCGCAGCCGCTTGACGGCAGCGCGGTAGTCCGCGCGGGCGAGGCGCAGCCGGCTGCTGGCGGTGTTGTAGTTGATGCCGAGATCGCGCGCGATCTCGACGAGCGGCACCTCGTACGCCTCGTGCAGGACCAGGACGAGCCGCCGCTCCGGGGCCAGCGTCCAGAGCAGGTCAATCACGAGCTCCAGCCGCTCTCGCTCCACGGCGCGCTCCTCGCTGAGCGGCGCGGGATCGACGGCTTCGGAGCACGACGCGGGCAGCAGGCCGTGCGCCAGCTCGCGGCGGCGATGGGCGCGGTCCAGGTAGTGACTGACCTTCCGCCACGCGATCCCGAACACCCACCGCGCCTCGGCGCTGCGGTGCTGGTGCGGGCCATCCCGGCGCGCGGGATCGGCGGCGACGCCCGCCTCGGTCTGGGGCGGATGCCAGGTGGGATCGAACCGATCCAGGGTCTTGTACGCCGTGAGGAGGACCTCCTGGAGGAGGTCGTCGATATCGGGCTCGGCCACGCCCATGAGCCGAAACGCTCGGGGGAGCGTTTCCGCTGCGGCTGTATGAAGGGCGTTCCAGGTGCGATCGCGGGAGGTGCCGGCGGGCGACGAGAGGGGTGCGCTCATACCCCTTCAATTGCGGGGGGTTCTCCGGACCCGTTTGTGTTTCGCGCCGCGCCGCGCGTCCGCCGGCGCGCGGCGCGGCGCGGTCGGGCGCGCGGTGCGGTCGGGCGCGCGGTGCGGTCGGGCGCGCCGCTTACGGTGACAGCGGAATGGGAGGTTGCTCGCCACCGCCGCCGGCGCTGGCGGCCGCGCCCGCGTCGTCCGCGCCGCCCTCCTCGGCCTCGAGCTCCTCCTCCTCGGCCACGTCCGCGGCGGCGGAGCTCGAGAGGCGTGACTGGAGCTTCGGCGCCACGTCCTCGAACGCGTCGCCGTGGAAGTAGTACGCGATCTTCCGGAGGTCCGCGTAACGCCGGACCAGGAGGGTCCAGAGCCGGTCGCGCATCTTCTCGGCCTCGCCGCGCTGCTTTGCCGCGGGCCGGCGGGCGCCCTCGGGAGTGAGGGTGTCGAGCAGCCACTCGCTCGCTTCCCGCAGCTGCTCGAGCTCTTCCCGGCTGAAGGGGTGCTTTCCGCGGAGCGCGTCCGCGTGCTCCTCGTACAGGTGGGCGAGCGCCATCCCGTCGCTGGCCAGGTCGTACTTGCCGCTGCCGGCGCGGATCTCGGCCACCACGTCCTTCGGCAGGAGCCCGCGCTTCGCCAGGGTCTCGGCGAGCGTGAGCATCGGCTCGCGCAGCTCGGTCACGACCTTCAGCTTCGCGTCGATCTCGCCGGAGCTCGCCGGCTTCGCCGTGACGCGCGTGGCCGCGAAGATCAGCGCCCGGCCGAGGTCCGGCAGCGCGAGCACGTCATCGAGCGGCAGCTCGGGCAGCGCCCGCCGGATGCGCGCCGGATCCGCGCAGGCGGCCTGGACGCCCCGCTTCACGTTGGCGAAGGCGATCCGCACGTCCGCTCGACAGACCTCGACGTCGCGGTCCGGGAGCTCCGCGGCCAGCGGGGCAAAGCGCTTGTAGCAGGCGTGGTAGGTCGTTGTTGCCGTGGGAGTCGCCTTGGGCGACTTCCCGGTGTGTTCTTTGTTGGTCCTGGCTTTGGCCATCCTGGGAACGTAGATCCAGGCGAGCGCGACAGTGGGTCACAGCGCCGCCGGATGTGTGCTCGGGGGAGCGCACGATGTCGACGCCACCGGGGTGGGGCGGCGATGGAAGGCGCTTCCCTGGCCTCGGCGCCCGGGGCGGGTATGGCTAGGGTCACATAGTGTCATTTCGCAGGCAGATCTGTAAACGGCGGGGCACACGTAGTGTCATTCCGCAGGCAGATCTGTAAACGGCGGGGCACACGTAGTGTCACTCGGCAGGCCCTGCTGCAGACCACGGGACTTACGTGGTGTCACCCGGCACGGCGCTGCGGCGGTGGAGCGCTCCGCCTAGCTTCCCTGGCGCGCCGCCCCGGCGCCCGCTGCCGGAGGTTCGACGCTCGACAGCACCCGCGACCTCGATGCCGATCAAGGATCTTCAGCGCACATCCCCATCCTGCAGAAGTCAGGAGCATCTCACGAGCCCGGGAGTCGCTCCTCCGCCTCGGTCGCGGCCTGTGCGAGCGGATCCCGGTACACCTCGTCCACCGACAGGGTGCACCCGATCGCCTCCAGGTGCGCGCCCTGTCCGGCGCGGGCCTCCCGGAGCGTCCACGAGTCATCCTCGTTGCGGTGGAATACCTCGATCCGCGGCTCATGCTGCGAGACGAGGACGTACTCGCGGAGCGAGGGGATGTGCCGATAGTGCGCGAACTTCTGCCCCCGGTCGTAAGCCTCCGAGCTGTCGGAGAGGACCTCGACAAGGACGCTCGGGTTGAGCGCTGCGTCCTTGTCCTCGAGATCGCGCTCGAGCTTCCCGCAGACGACGCTGACATCCGGGTACGTGGAGAGCCCGGTCGCCTGCACCCGGACGCGCAGGTCGGCGGAGTAGACTGCGCAGGGCCGCCCGCGGAGATGCGTCCGTAGCTCGGCGCCGACGCTCGCGCACAGGCGCGCGTGCTCCGGCGTTCCGCCGGCCATCGCGAAGATCTCGCCGTTCAGGAACTCGTGCTTCGTCGGGCTCGCCCGCTCCTGCTCGAGATACTCGGCGTAGCTACTCACGACCTTGCGCGCCGGCTCGTCCATCGGCTCGGCCGAGCATACCGCGCGGACTCCTCCAATCGCCAACGGTGCCCGTGTGCCTCCTCCAGGTGGAAGGTCGTCACGCACGCCCCCGGCCAGCTCACTTCGACTGTGAGGCCCGCAGCGCCTGCTGCTCCTCCTGCTGGTTCCGCTGGGCCTGGATCACAGCGTAGCCCGCCGCCGCCGCGGCCGAGGCGCGGCTCTGGGGCTGCGGAGCCGGCGCCATTCCGGCCGGAGGCGGCGCCGCTCCGGGCGCGGGCGGCGGGGGCGGCGCCGCTCCAGCCGGCGGCGGCGCTGCTCCAGCCGACGGCGGCGCGGGATAAGGGCCGGCCGGCGCCTGGACAGGCTCGCACACGCAGCCCGCCACGCCGCGGTCCACGAGCACGAAGGCGGACATCCGCATCCCGAGGTCGTAACAGGAGCGGGCACAGTGAGTCGGCCCGCGCTCCGCGCTCTCGAGCTCCGCTGCCGTCTGATACCCACGGTTACAGCCGCTCAGCGCGAGCGCCCCAGACGCCATGAATGCGAGCACGAACGCCGATCGGTGGACCATGAAGGGCGAACTACATGGGTCCTCGAGGGCCGTCAACGAACCGGCGCGCGCCTCGCCGGCGGTGAGAGCCCGATCGATGAGCGCGCAACCCCCGACCGTCTCCGCAGCAGCCCGCCCGACGCGGAGCACGCGAGCGCACGAGCCCGCAGCGCAGCGCGCCCTCGCCATCGCGATCCCCACGGCCATATCCTGAGCGCCATGCCCACGATCCAGAGCACCGCCGAGATCGACGCCGCTCCCGACGAGCTCTTCGCGCTGTCCCAGGACTACGGTCTCCGGCTCGAGTGGGACCCGTTCCTCCGCGAGATGCGCTACCGCGACGGCGCGACCGGGCCGGCCGTCGGCGTGCGGGTGTGGGTGCGGGCGAAGAACGGGCTGTCCATGGAGGCCCGCTACATCACCCTGAACCCGCCGGAACAGGTGGCCATCACCATGGTCGACGGGCCGCGGATCTTCCGCCAGTTCTCGGGCGCGTGGCTCTTCAAGGCGCTGTCGCCGCGGCGGACCCGCGTCACGTTCCGCTACAACTTCACGGCGCGCCCACGCTTCCTCGCCCCGGTGCTGGAGCCGGTCATGACGGCCGTGCTCGAGCGCGATATCGAGAAGCGTCTCACCGGTCTCAAACAAAGCGCCGAGACGACGGACATCCTGCAGCGACTGCCGCGGCGCGAGATCGCAGACGTTTGACGGGCGGCGAGGCGGCGCCGCTGGAGCTCAGCGCGATGCACGCTCCGTGGAGGCGCCCGGCCGAAGTGGAGGCGCCCGGCCAAAGGCGAGCAGCGGCGAGCCGCCCCCGCCGCTCGCCGGCGGGGCGCGCCGCGCGCGTCCATCACCCGAGCCGCGAGAGCGCCTCCCGCGACGCCCCCGCCCCGGGATGGCGCAGGCGCGCCCGCAGCGCCACGGCCCCGGCGAGCAGCTCCCGGCCGCGCGGCGCGTCCCCTGCCCGCGCGGCGGCGACACCAGCCCAGTGGAGGGCGTCCGCCCTCGCCCACGCGTCCTCGCCCGCCCACGCCACCGCCGCATCGGCGAGCGCCGCCACCGCGGCTGCACCTCCCGCGCCGCGACCCAGCGCGCACCGCGCCGCGACGACGGCGAGCCGCGCGCGGAACGGGCCGAACCCGCACGTCCCGGCGACGTGCATCCCCTCCCCCGCCTGGCGCTCGCCCTCGTCGAGCCGCCCGGCCGCGAGCGCGATCCGCGCCGCGAGCTCGTGGCACCGCAGCGCGACCTCCACCTCACCCGTCGCGGAGGCCCAGCGGCGCGCCTCGGCGAGGTGCGCCTCGGCCGCCGCGACGTCGCGGCCGTCGCCGCGCTCGTCGCCGCGGCTGTCATCGCGTCCCTCGCTCCCCTCACCCCCCAGCAGCGCGAGGCCGAGCAGCGTGTGGCCGTGCGCCACGTGCCCCTCCCAGCCGCGCCGCCGGCACGCCGCGATGTTCCGCGCCGTGGCCGCGCGCGCCTCCTCGCGGCGCCCGAGCGCGAGGTCGTGCTCCGACGCCCAGAGCCCGCGGCGCGCCATCGGCGCGTCGCCCATCGCCCGGAGCCGCGCGAAGCGCTCGCCCGCCGCGTCGACCTCGCCGAGGTCGTGCAGCACCGCGCCGAGCAGCGCCTGCGCGCGCACCGCGTGGGCGCGGTCCGCCGCGCGCTCGGCGATCTCCGACGAGCGCTCGACCAGGCGGCGCGCCGCGGTCAGGTCGCCGCGCAGCCGCTCCGTGTACGCCAGCGTGCGCAGGCCGGTCGCGAGCGGCGCCGGGTCGGCGAGCGCCTCGGCGACCTCGTTGTGCGCCTCGTGGCAGGCGCAGGCGAACGCTAGATCGCCGAGCGCGCCCGCGTAGAGCCCGGCCTCGTACGCGAGCGACGCGCGCACCCGCGCGGGCAGCGAGGCCGGCATGCCGCGGGGATCGTCGCCGCCGGCGAACGCGCGCAGGATGCGGGCGCCGCGCGCCATGTCGCCGAGCCTGAGCCCGAGGTGCGCGAAGCCCCCGAGGCCGAGCTCGTAGATGTCGAGCGCCTCGGCCTCGCGCCCGGCGCCGAGCAGCTCCAGGATCACGGCCTCGTACGCGTCGAGCGCGCCGCGCTCGCGCGGCGGCCGGCGCGGCGCCTCGTCCAGGCGCGGCGGCGGCGCGGCGCTCCCCGCGGCGTGGACGCGCTCCGGCGGCACGCCGAGCAGCGCCTTGAAGTGCTGCCGCACGAAGGGGTGCGTCGAGTAGCAGAGCTCGCCCTGCCGCGCCGCGAACACGAGCCCCAGCCGCTCGAGCCGCGCGAGGCCGCGCGCGAGCTCCGCCGCCCCCCACCCCGCCGTCGCGCCCGCGATCTCGCCGCCGGCCCGGATCAGCTGGAGCAGCGCCGGCTCGCCCGCGCCGCCGGGGAACACCGACAGCCGCGCGAGCAGGTCCCGCTCGCCCGGGGGCAGCGCGCGCGCGTAGGCCGACAGCACGGAGCTCAGGCGGCGGGCGAGGACGTCGTCGCGCTCGGCCTCGGCGAGCTGCGCCGCGTCGAGCCGCCCCGCGTCGCCGCCGAGGAACGCGCCCACGTAGGAGCCGACGACGGCGACCGAGAGCGCGTGGCCGCCCGTCCGCTCGAACAGCGCGCGCAGCGCCCCGTCGCCGCTGCGGATGCCCCAGCGCCGCATCAGCGACGCGGCGTCGTCCGGGGAGAGCGACGCCGGCCGGATCGTGGCGAGCCCGCCGTCGGACCAGGCCGCGAGATCCGCGAGCTCGAAGCGCGACGTGACGAGCGCCCGCGCGCCGCCGAGCCCGGCCGCGATCGCGCAGAGCAGCCGCCGGAGGAGCGCGTCGCGGAGCTCGCCGTGCGCGCGCCCGGCGCCCCCCTCGGCCTGCACCGTCTCGAGCCCGTCGAGCACGAGCAGGTGCGGCGGCCCCTGCCCCAGCGCTCCCCGGAGCCGCGCGAGCTGCTCGCCGGGAGCCGCGGGCGCTCGCGGCGCGGCGCCCTCGCCCTGGGCGAAGTAAGCCACCGCCTGGTCCAGGAACGCCTCGGTCCTCGGGTCGTCGTAGAAGCTCCAGACGAGCACGCCGCCCGGCCGCGGCGCGTCGCCGAGCCCCTGGAGGAAGCGCTCGGCGATCGCGGTCTTGCCCGCCCCGCCCACGCCGAGGAGCGCGACGACCCGCGGCTCCGGCGCCGCGGCGTCGGCCCACGCGGCGAGCCGCTCGAGGACCTCGCCGCGCCCGACGAAGTGCCGCGCGCGCTGGAGCGTGTGCGCGTGCAGCGGGCGCCACGCGGCGGCGCCTGCCTGCGGCGCGGCGGCAGCAGCGGCAGGCGCCCTCTCCTCCGCCGCGCTGGCGGGCGCTTCTGCTGCCGCGGGCGCTTCTGCCGCCGCGGGCGCCTCCGCCGCCGCGGGCGCCTCCGCCGCCGCGCTGGCGGGCGCCTCCGCCGCGCTGGCGGGCGTCTCCGCCGCCGCGCTGGCGGGCGCCTCCGCCGCCGCGCCCCCGGCCTCACCGGCGAGCAGCTCCGCCTCGGCGATTCCGAGCTCGGCGCTGAGCCGCTCGAGGATGCGCCGCCGGGACGGGCTCCGGACCGAGAAGCCGAGCCGCGGATCGTTGACCGCGCCCGACTCGTAGCGCCTGTAGGTCCGCACATCGACGCCGATCGACGCGGCGACCTGCTCCTGCGTGAGGTCGAGCTCGAGCCGCGCCCGCTGGAGGAGCGTGTGGTTGAAGTGGACCGCGGGCCCCGCGCCGCGGCCCGCCCTGGGGACCTGTGCCATCGCTGCGAGCGCTCGATGATCCGCGATGCAGCGCCCTCCTGTCCACCCGCGCTGCCCGGTCCTGCCCGGTCCTGCCCGGTCCCGCCCTTCCGGATCCGGTCCGCCCGGACGCATGGTCCACGCATGAGCACGACGACGCACGCCGAACGACTCGCCCAGCGAACCGCCTACGCCGACGATCTCCGCGTCTTCACGGTGACGAACCTGCTGTCGCCCGACGAGTGCGCCGGGTTCATCCGCCTCGCCGAGGCGCACGGCTTCGAGCAGGCGCCCATCGGCGGCACCGAGGTGGTGAACCTCGAGGTCCGCAACAACGGTCGCGTCATCCTCGACGACCCGACCCTCGCCACCCGGCTCTGGGAGCGGCTCGCGCCGTGGACGCCGCCGACCTGGGGCCTCCACCGCGCCGTCGGGCTGAACGAGCGCTTCCGCTACTACCGGTACTCGGAGGGCGAGTACTTCAACTGGCACGGCGACGGGTCGTTCCTGCGATCGGACGGCGAGCGGAGCCTGTTCACCGCGATGATCTACCTGAACGACGATTTCGAGGGCGGCACGACCGACTTCTGGGGCGGCCGCAGCGTCACCCCGCAGCGCGGGATGGCGCTCGTCTTCGAGCACCGGCGGCTCCACCGCGGCGCCGCGGTGACGCGCGGGTGCAAGTACGTGCTCCGCAGCGACGTCATGTACCGGCGCGACTGAGCTCGAGCACGGGCGGCCGCGCGCCGCGCCCCGTCAGCGCGGCGTCCCTACCCGCGCCAGGGCGCGCCGGTCAGCGCGCCAGCGCGTCGGCGAGGCGCGGCAGCACGTCGCCCGCCCGGGCGTCGACCTTCACGGCGCCGAGCTCCTCGCCGCGCGCGGCCCCGAGGTTCACCATCGCGATCGGGATGCCCCGCTGCGCGGCCCGCAGCACGAACCGGTAGCCCGAGAAGACCGCCAGCGAGGAGCCCACGACGAGGAGCGCCTCCGCCGCGTCGACCATCGCGAACGCCGCGTCGACGATCGGCCGCGCCACGTTCTCGCCGAAGAAGACGACGCGCGGCTTGAGCGGCCCGTCGCAGCGCAGGCAGGGCGGCGCCCGGAAGCCGGCCACGTGCTCCGCGGGCAGGTCGGCGTCGCCGTCGGGCGCTATATCGGCCGCGAGGCGCAGCCAGCCAGGGTTCTGCGCGAGGAGCCGCTCCTGCAGGGCGGCGCGCGGCTCCAGCGCGCCGCACGCGAGGCAGGCGACCTCGGCGAGCGTCCCGTGCAGCTCGATGACGCGGCGGCTGCCGGCGGCCTGGTGGAGCCCGTCGACGTTCTGGGTGATCAGGCCCTCGATCAGCCCGCCGTGCTCCAGCCGCGCGAGGGCGCGGTGCGCCGGGTTGGGCTGAGCCCGGGAGAACCGCTCCCAGCCGATCACCGCGCGCGCCCAGTAGCGCTGCCGGATCTCGGTCGAGCGCGAGAACTCCCGCCCCTGGATGGGGTTGCGCGCGCGGCGCTGCGTCTCGGGACCGCGGTAATCCGGGATGCCGGACTCGGTGCTGCACCCCGCGCCCGTCAGCGTCACGAACCGCTTGCCGCGCAGGAGCGCGATGAGGTCGTCGACCGGATCCGCGAGGAGCGCTTCGGTGAGCGGCATGGCCCCCGTTGTGGCCCGTCCCGCGAGGCGTCGCCAGCCGTCCGCGCCGTCTTGCGCGCGCCGGCGCGCCCATCACCGCCGGCGACGGCGCTGGACGGGCCGAGCCGCAGGGACGACGCGGCGGAGCGCGCTCCGCCCGCCGGGGGCGCCGGTCATTCGCACCGGAACCTCCGGTACCTCGCCCGCCGGTCCTCCTCCGTCACCGCGAGCGAGCGCTCCGTGAAGCGGACACCCCCGGACATTCCGAGCGCATCGCGGCCCACCGCGAGCACGGCACACGGCAGCTCACGGCGCCGGGGCCGCCGGTAGACGACCGCCACGGCGGCTTCCTCCTCCAGCGAGATCCCGCGGGATGAGATCTCGGCCCGGACGCGGCGCGGGTCAGCGTGGAGGCGGATCACGAGCGGCACGCAGGCCCCGTAGCCCTGCTGGCTGCGCAGGCGAACGGAATTCTTGACGTTTCCCCCGGGACATGTCACAAGTTACTTGAAACTGATTTTCTTTATCAGAATCAGTCAGCGGCCCGCGACTTCACGTCCAGAGCCCGATGAACCGAGCCCACGCGGCTCTCGAAGCCCATCGGAGCTGGATGTGACGACGTGCCCATTTCGACGTGCGAGCCGACTCCGCGCCTCGACGCCCTGGGTGGCCGAGCGCGCGTGCTGGTCAGCGGCGGCGCGCCTGTGCGCTGCAACGAGAGAGCCCTCGCGGCCGCGCCTGCGTGGCACGTGGCGGCGCGATGAAGCCGGGGGCGCTGCCGGGCGCGGGGCGATAGGCCGGAGACGCGCCCAGGTCGCGCTCGCCGCGCCCGGGCGCCCACCGCTGGAGCCCCGCGGTTCGCGCGCCGGGAGCGCGGACCGCGGCTCGATCCAGCGCTAGCGCCGGGCGAACCCCGCCATGGCGCGGCGGCCGAGCGGCGCTCTGGCCCGAGCGCCGCGCCGCGAGCGCCCCCCGATTCCACAGCTTGCAAGGAGTAGTCGATGAATTCCATTTCGATGCCGGACGCTGTCGCGCTGCCCGTGGTGAACGCCGGGCAGCTCCTCAGGCAATACACCCCCGAATCGGCGTTCTTCTTCTCGTCGCCGACACGCACGCTCCTCGCGCAGGGCGTGCACGACGTCATCCTCGAGCCCAACGGCGCCGACGGCGACGATCGCCTCGCGGACCGCGTCACCAGGCTGCTCGCGGCGCAGGGGAGGCACGGCCATGGACTGCCCATCGTCGTCGGCGCGGTGCCCTTCAACAGCACGTCGCCCGCGCACCTCATCGTGCCGAGGACGATCCAGAGCGCCGGCCCGCTCAACCCCGCAGCGGAGGCGCTCCGGCGGGAGTCGCCGCCGGCCATCCAGGAGCTGCGCATGTTCCCCGAGCCACGCGACTACGTGCGCGGCGTCGAGCTGGCCGTGGACCTGATGCGAGCCGAGGCGCTGCGCAAGGTGGTGCTCTCCAGGATGCTGGAGATGACGCTGCGAGAGCCCGTCGATCTCCGCCTGGTGCTGCAGCGCCTGTCGCAGCAGAACCGGAGCGGCTACACCTTCGCCGCCAACCTCTCCGATCCTGCAGCGGGGGTGTACGGCCAGGAGCGCATCGCCCCGCTCTCGCGGCAGCGCACCCTGATCGGCGCCAGTCCGGAGCTGCTCCTGTCCCGCTCCGGACTCAGGGTCATCGCCAATCCCCTCGCCGGCTCCGCGGTGCGCAGCCCGGACCCCGAGGAGGACAGGCGGCGCGCGGTCGCCCTCCTCGCTTCCGAGAAGGATCGCCACGAGCACGCGATCGTCGTCGAGGCCGTGGCCGCCGCGCTCCGGCCGTTCTGCCGGCGCCTGAGCGTCCCCGAGGAGCCTTCCCTCACGCAGACAGCGACCCTCTGGCACCTGTCGAGCCGGATCACGGGGGAGCTGCGCGATCTCTCGATCTCCTCGATGAAGCTCGCCACCGCGCTGCACCCGACCCCCGCCGTGTGCGGCTACCCCACCGGGTCCGCCCGCGCGGCGATCGGGGCGATCGAGCCGTTCGATCGCGGGTTCTTCACGGGGCTCGTGGGCTGGTGCGACGCCTCCGGAGACGGCGAGTGGGCGGTCGCCATCCGCTGCGCCGATATCGCCGGCCGGTCGCTCCGCCTGTACGCCGGGGCCGGGATCGTCATCGGCTCCGACGGCGAGCGCGAGCTCGCCGAGACCTCCGCCAAGCTCGGGACCATGCTGAACGCGCTCGGCCTCGACCAGGCGCCGGAGCTCTCGTGACGGCGGCGGAGGAGAGCCGACCGGCGCTGGACGGCTGGACTCCGTGGCCGTCCGAGGTGGCCGATCTCTACCGCCGCGCCGGCTTCTGGCGCGGCGAGACCTTCGGCGACCTGCTGCGCGAGCGGGCCGCGCAGCACCCGCGCCGGATCGCGCTCGTCAGCGACGATCGCCGGCTGAGCTACGGTGAGCTCGACCAGCGCGCCGATCGCCTCGCCGCGGGCCTCCTGCGCCTCGGGATCCGGCCGGGGGATCGCGTGGTGGTCCAGCTCCCGAACATCGCGGAGTTCTTCGAGGTGTGCTTCGCGCTGTTCCGGCTCGGCGCGCTCCCCGTGCTCGCCCTGCCCGCGCACCGCCGCGCCGAGATCACGTATTTCTGCGAGCACACGGAGGCGGTGGCCTACGTCGTCGCGGACAGGGACGGCGGGTTCGATTACCGGGAGCTGGCGAGGCAGGTCCGGCGCGAGGCGGGGACCGTGAAGCACGTGCTCGTGGCCGGCGAGCCAGGCGAGTTCACCGCGCTGTCGAGCCTTCACGACGAGCCCGTCGAGCTCCCGAGGCCCGACCCGGGGGACGTCGCCTTCTTCCAGCTCTCGGGCGGGAGCACGGGAGTCCCCAAGCTGATCCCGCGGACGCACGACGATTACCTGTACAGCGTGCGGGCCAGCGCGGAGATCTGCGCGCTCGACGCCGGCAGCGTGTACCTGGCCGTCCTCCCCGTCGCGCACAACTTCACGCTCAGCTCCCCCGGGAGCCTGGGCGCGCTGTGCGCCGGCGGCCGCGTGGTGCTCAGCCGCCGTCCCAGCCCGGACGAGGCGTTTCCCCTGATCGAGCGGGAGAAGGTCACGATCACCGCGCTCGTGCCGCCGCTCGCCTCGGTGTGGCTGGAGTCGGCGCGGGCGACACGGCACGATCTGTCGAGCCTGAAGGTGCTCCAGGTGGGCGGCGCCAAGCTCTCCGCCGAGGTCGCGCGCCGGGTGCGACCCACGCTGGGCTGCGCGCTGCAGCAGGTGTTCGGGATGGCGGAAGGGCTGGTCAACTACACCCGCCTCGACGACCCGGACGACATCGTGCTCGAGACGCAGGGCCGGCCCATCTCCCCCCTCGACGAGATCCGGGTCGTGGACGACGAGGATCGCGACGTCGAGCCCGGGCAGGTCGGTCACCTGCTCACGCGCGGGCCCTACACGATCCGCGGCTATTATCGGGCCGACGCGCACAACGCGAAGGCGTTCACGCGCGACGGCTTCTACCGCACGGGCGATCTCGTGCGGCGGACGCCGGCCGGCTACCTGGTCGTCGAGGGGCGCGCCAAGGACCAGATCAACCGCGGCGGCGAGAAGATCGCGGCCGAGGAGGTCGAGAACCACGTACTCGCCCACCCGGCGGTGCGCGACGCGGCGCTCGTCGCCATGCCGGACGAGCGCCTCGGCGAGCGGTCGTGCGCGTTCCTCGTGCCCCGCGGGCAGCCGCCGGCGGCGCGGGAGATCAACGCCTTCCTGCGCGAGCGCGGCGTCGCCCAGTACAAGGTGCCCGATCGCATCGAGTGGCTCGACGCGCTGCCCACGACGAGCGTCGGCAAGGTGGACAAGAAGGCGCTCCGCCAGTGGATCGCCGGCCGGCTCGCGCCGGGCGCGCGGGGCTGAAGGAGCGGCGCGGGCGGAGGCGGCGCGGCGAAGCCCGCTGTCTGGCCCGTCGACAAGAGACGTTTTGATCACGCGAGAGAGGAAGCATCATGGGAATCCCCAGAATCCAGGCCTATTCCATGCCACGCGCCGACGATACCCCGCAGAGCCGGGTGTCGTGGCGTCCGGATCCGAGGCGCGCAGTCCTCCTGATCCACGATATGCAGCAGTACTTCCTCGGCTACTACGACGTCCAGGCGTCGCCGGTGGTCGAGCTCCTGGCCAACACCCGGCTGCTCCGGGCGCGATGCGCGGCGGGCGGGATCCCGGTCGTCTACACGAAGCAGCCCGCCGAGCAGACCGACGCGCAGCGCGGCCTCCTGCTGGACCTCTGGGGACCCGGGCTGACGCAGCACCCGGACAAGCACGGGATCGTGTCCGAGCTCGCCCCGGGAGACGCAGATACGGTCCTCACCAAGTGGCGATACAGCGCCTTCCAGCGCACCGAGCTGCTGGATCTCATGCGCCGGTGGGGCCGCGATCAGCTGATCGTGTGCGGAGTTTACGCGCACATCGGGTGCCTGCTGACCGCGTGTGAGGCGTTCATGAACGACATCCAGCCGTTCTTCGTGACCGACGCGACCGCCGATTTCTCCCGGGAGCAGCACGAGATGGCGATCTCCTACGTGGCGCAGCGGTGCGGCGTCCCGCTGCCGACCCGCGAGGTGGTGGCCGCGCTCGCCGCGCGCGGCGAGGCAAGCCTCCCGCTCCGCGACGCACCGCCGCCGCCGCCGTTCACGTGGACGCTGGACCGGGCGCCAGGCCTCGAGCGCCTGCGCGGCGACGTGGCCGAGATCCTGGAGCAGCCCGCGTCGGCGATCTCGGACCGCGATCACGTCCTCGACCTGGGGCTCGACTCGATCCGCCTGATGACGCTCGTCGAGCGGTGGCGCGGCGCGGGGATCGAGATCACGTTCGTGGAGCTCGCCGAGCTGCCGACGCTCGCGCAGTGGTGGGAGCTCCTGGCGACGCGGCTGCCGCGCGAGACAAGGCCAGCGCCGCGGCACAGCGCCGAGGTGCTCGTCCAGGAGGCCGCCGGCTGATCGCCGCGTCAGCGGCGACGAGGAGCCCTGTCATGAGCGAGACCGCGACCCCCCCGCCCGCAACGGCGGCGCGCAAGCCCCCGCGCCTCCTCGAGGTGCTGCGCGCGACCCAGATCTCCCCTCATCTGCGGCGGATCACGCTGGGCGGCGAGGCGCTCGCGGGGTTCCCCGCGGGCGCTGGCGGCGCGCACATCAAGGTGTTCCTCCCGCGCGAAGACCAGGAGTCGCCGGAGCTGCCCGCGCTCGGCCCGGACGGCCCGATCTGGCCGCCGGCGCCGCGGCGGCCGATCACGCGGACGTACTCGGTGCGGCGGTACGACGCGCGGGCCGGAGAGCTCGACGTGGACTTCGTGCTGCACGGGGACGACGGCCCCGCGTCGCGCTGGGCCCGCCGCGCCGCGCCGGGCGGCCGGATCGGCGTCGCCGGGCCGAGCGGCCCCGATCCGATGCTCGGGCCCGCCGACTGGTACCTCCTGGCCGGCGATCTCGCGGCGCTCCCGGCCATCGGCGCGCTGCTCGAGGCCCTGCCGGCCACGGCGCGCGGCCACGCCGTCGTGGCGGTCCCCGACGAGGCGGACGTGCAGCAGCTCGAGCACCCGCCGCAGGTCGCGCTGACGTGGCTGCCCCTCGGCGGAAAGCACGCGCCAAGCCCCGAGCTGGAAGAGGCCGTCCGCACGCTGACGTGGCCGTCAGGCCGGGTGTTCGCCTGGGTCGCCGGCGAGTCGGCGTCTGTCCGCGCGCTCCGCGATCACCTGGGGAGCGAGCGCGGCCTCGGGCGCGACGCGATGTACGCCGTCCCCTACTGGAGGGCCAGCCGCTCCGAGGAGGCGTATCACGAGGAGCGACATCGGTTCATGGACGAGCTCGACAACACCTGAGGAATCCCCTCATGTTGCAGCCATTTTCAGCGAGAAATTGAACAGGGAGGCGGGGAGGCAGGGAGTATTTCGAAGATTCCCTCCCCGTCTCCCCGCCTCCCTGTGAATTCTCCGAAGAATTCGAGGGGATGCCTCAGCGACAACACCTGAGAGGGAACAAGCGATGGAGTTCAAGGACACGGTCGCGCTCGTCACGGGCGCGGCCCAGGGGATCGGTGAGGCTGTCGCGCGCGCGCTCGCGGCGCGCGGCGCGGCGGTGGCCGCGCTCGACGCGAACGGCGAGCGCCTCGGCGCCGTCGTCGCGGATCTGAGGGCGAGCGGCCACCGCGCGGCGGCGTTCCCGGTGGACGTGGCCGACGCCGGGGCCGTCGATCGCGCCGTGGACTGGATAGAGCGGGAGCTCGGTCCCCTCGAGTTCCTTGTCAACGTGGCCGGCGTGCTGCGCGTGGGCCCGGCCCTCTCGCTGAGCGACGAGGACTGGGAGCGGACCTTCGCGGTGAACACGAGGGGCGTGTTCAACGTGAGCCGGGCCGCGGCGCGGCGGATGACGGCGCGCTCTTCAGGGGCGATCGTGACGGTCGGGTCCAACGCCGCGCGGACGCCCCGCGTGCATATGGCCGCTTACGCGGCCTCGAAGGCGGCGACGACCATGTTCACGAAGTGCCTCGGCCTGGAGCTCGCGAAGCACAACATCCGGTGCAACGTGGTGTCCCCGGGCTCGACGGACACGCCGATGCAGCGCTCGCTGTGGGCGGACGAGCGCGGGGGGCGCGCGGTCATCGCCGGCAACCCCGAGGCGTTCAAGCTGGGGATCCCGCTGAACCGGATCGCCACCCCCGAGGACGTCGCCGCGGCGGTGCTGTTCCTGCTCTCGGATCAGGCGCGGCACATCACGATGCACGACCTCTGCGTCGACGGCGGCGCCACGCTCGGGGCCTGATCCGGCCCGCAGGCGAGGGCCCGGCAGCCGCGGCGGCCGCCGGGCCGCGCGCTCAGGCGCCGCCCTTCTCGACCTTGCCGAACAGGATGTCCGACGCCGTGCCGCTCATCACCACCGCGGCGACGGCGACGGCGACAGCGATCGCCAGGGCGCCGATGACCCGCGAGGGCTTCATCTGCCACCACATCGCGAGGCCGCTGAGCGCCCAGAGGACCAGGGTGATGCCGGTGATGTCCGCGAACAGCGCCCAGACCCAGGTCATCCCGCCGTGAACGGGGAAATGATGGGTCTTGTGCAGGTTCCCGAGCAGCTCCACGAACCGCAGCTGCGCGGGCGCGTCGTCGGGCCGCCCGTCGAGGCGGCCTGACCCGAGGTCGTACGTGACGTTCCACGCGCGGGCGTCCGCGTCGCGCATGCGGAAGCGCAGCTCGGGGCTGACCTCCGGGTGGGCGCGCAGCGGGCCCGCGCCCTCGACACCCAGCCTGGGCAGGAGCTCCTTCACCTGCTCTTCCACCGCCGCCATCCTGTGCTCGGGCAGCTCGATCTTCGCGCCGGCGAACGGAGGCTCAGGGGCCTTCCCCGGGCCGGGCGGGAACGTCGAGAGCGTCGCGTCGCCGTCGTCCAGGCTGATGAGCAGCATGGTACGCCCCCCGTCGCCGGTCGATCCGGTGAGCTCGGGCCAGCCCGAGAAAGAGCCGGACGTCCCCTCGTCGAGCGTGTAGCGCGAGGGCGATCCGGCGTTGAGCTGCTCGACGACCCGGCGCGCCAGGGCGTCGGGATCCCAGGGCCTGAACGCGGTGAGCGCCGCGATCTGCTCGGCGGAGATCTCCCGCCGCTCGAAGTCGCGCCCGATCTTCGGATGGTTGAACAGCACGCCGCTGATCCCGAACAGCAGGATCCAGGGGAACACGAGCAGGCCGAGGTACATGTGCGCGCGCCGCACGATCTTCATCACTGCGCCGTACCGCTGCCGCGGGCGGCGGCCCTGCGCGGAGCGGGGCTCTCGCGCGGGGTCGTCCCTCATCGCACCTTCCCGATCGGGCGCCAGCATCATCGCAGCTTCGCGGCCGAGAACACGACGCCGGGCGCCGTCAAGCTCACCTCGCCGGGGCCATTGCCGCCGAGCTCGCGGAAGGTGGTCGTGTCCTGGCCCTGGAACTGGAGCACGAAGCTCTTGCCGCCGAGCCACACGTTCACGACGCTGCCGCTCGTCGGCTCGTCGTCGAGCACCGTGGCCGCCGGCTCGTCGCCGAGGGTGACGCTGGCCCACCGCCACGCCGCGGCGCTCGCGAGCACCCGCGGGTGGGTGTCCTCCTTGATCTCGAAGGCGTCCTCGTCGAGCACGCGCAGGTACGCCTCGCCGCCCGATCCGCGGATGAGCGAGCCGGCGGCCCCGCCGTCGAACAGCGAGCCGAGCTCGACGTGGAAGTCGGGGTCGAACGCGCCGGCCTCGAGGTCGAAGCGCAGCATGCAGGGCGCCGCCGCGCTGTCCGCGTTGAGCCGGTGCACCGCGGCGCCGTACGCCTCGGTGGCCATGTAGATCTTGCCGTCGGGCCCCTCGGCGCCGTCGCGCACGTAGCCGCAGCGATCGTCGGTGACGACGGTCGCCTTGTCCGTCGCGCTGTCCACGACCACGATCCCGGCCTGGCTCGGCACCTCGGGCCCGTTCCTCCACCCGGCGAAGGAGATCACCGCGTCACCGACGCGCAGGGGCGCCGCGGTGAAGGTGAGCGTGGCGTCCGGGATCACGAGGTCGTCGAGCTTGATGGCGCCGGTGACCGTCATGTCCTTCGGATTCCAGATCACGACCTGGGCGGTGTACCCGTCGAAGAAGTACGCCTTGGTCTCCGACACGAACTGGAACTGCCCGCCGTACTCGTCGAGCTTCGCGAGCCCCTCGCCCTGGAAGCTCACCGTGGCGCCCTTCTTCAAGCTGCCATTGGCGCCGAGGTCATAACGGGTCACGGTCGGCCCGGCGTCGCTCGCCACGAACAGCGCGCCGGCGCCGTCGGGCGCCGCGCCGATGGCGCGCCCGAGGATCTCGATACCGCTGTCCAGCGACAGCGGCGCGTCGCTCTCGAGCGTGTCGGTCAGCAGGATGTAGCTCAGCGTGTCGGCCGCCTCGACGCCGAACACCTGCGTGGTGAGCGCGAACAGGTCCCCTGAAGCGCTCCCCCCGGCCCCGGCGCCGCCTTCGCCGGCGCCACCGCCGGCGCCGTCGCTCCCGCTGTCGCCGCAGGCGACAAGGCAGGGGACGACGAGGGTGAACAAGAACGCCTTCATGGGGCGAAGAGAACGCGACATCGATTCATCTCCTTTTCGATCAGGTACGTGGTCACAGCTCGAGGACGAGCTTGGCGTAGGCCGCTCGCCCCGGACGCTGTACTCCATAGAAATCAAAGGCTTTTTGGTCGGTGAGGTTGCGGACCTCGAGGCTGCCGCTCACCGAGCGTCCGCCGCTCTGCACCGCGTAGGCGAGCGCGAGCGTGTGCAGCAGCTGCGGCTCGACGGTGTGCTTCTCGTCTCCGGCGCTCTCCCAGCCGAGGAAGAACTCGCCGACGTAACGCGTGCTCCAGGTCAGCGTCAGCGCGTCGCGGCGGTGGAAGGGCTCGGGCCACTGGAGGCGCGCGGAGGCGCCCGCGAACAGGTACGGCTGGTTGAGCATGCGATCGCCCTCGAAGCGGGAGAGCGGCCCGGCGCTCGTCGTGTTCCGGAAGTCCTGCCACGTGAGCTGACCGTCGAGCGCCAGCCAGTCGCCCGGGGACGTCCAGCCGACCGACGACTCGACGCCCAGGGACCTGGCCGAGGGGAAGTTCTCGTATTTGGCGTAGCTGGCCTGCCCGCCCAGCCGGATGAGGTCCTCGACCAGGCGACCGAAGCCGTTCACGTCGAACCGAACCTGCCCGAAGCCGGTCTCCGCGCGCTCCAGGGTGACACCGGCGTTGACGTTGTGGCTCACCTCCGGCCGGAGGTGCAGGCTGTCGGTGATGACGCCGCCGTCGCCGAACAGCTCCTCCGCGCTGGGCAGCCGCGTGGCCAGCTCGTACGAGGCCTTCGCGTAGAGCGCCTCCGTGAAGCGGAACCGCAGGCTGTCGCCGATCCCGAGCCGGTGGCGCGTCAGCTCGAGATCGCGGAGTGCCCCGCTCGGGAGCACCTCCTTCGTCCCGATCACCTGCGCGTAGCTCTTGAGGAAGGCGATGTTCGCGAGCCGGCCGTCGAGCAGCCTCGCCTCGTACTCGACGCCGGCCACGCCGCCGAGCAGCCCCCGCTGCGCGGTGAGCGGATCGTACCCGTCGCGGATCGCGCGGTTCCTCCCGGTGCGGCTCGCGTAGGTGGGCGACACCCCGAGGCGAACGAGGTGCCCGGGCGCGGCGCGGAAGGCCAGGTTCACGCTGGCATACGCCGTGTGCTGGAGGACGGCCTGATCGGCCGCGTCGCCCATCTCCCCCGGCTGCGGGAGCGTCGCGACGCAGCGCCCCCGCGAGTCGTAGCGGCAGGTCGCCATGTCGCGGAAGGCGGTGCGCGCGAGCGCGTAGCCCGCGACGGCGTCGAGCCGGAGCCTCCTGCCGTGGAGCGGCTGCTCGTAGCGCACGTGGCCGCCGCCGGACTGCCTGCCATAGGTGACCTCGCCATAAGGCACCGTCATGAACAGGTTGTGCTGCACGTCCCTGTCGTGCGCGGCGTAGAAGGCCCGCAGGAGGAGCCGCTCGGCCCAGGGGCGCCGCAGCCACCCCGCCTCGACCGAGCCGCCGGCCGCGCGGTAGCGGTCGTGGAACCGGCGGACCTCGGCGCGCGTCACGCGCCCGCCGTCGTCCAGCACCTCGACGTCCTGCATCGGATAGTCGTTCCGCGCGTGGTCGACGAAGCCGCTCGCGCGCGCGAAGAGCCCGCTGGGCTCGTGGGCGTGGCGCGCGCCGAGGGTCAGCCGGTAGGTGCCGAAGGAGCCGACCTGGTACGACGCCGAGGCGCGCGTGCCGCGGGTGTCCCGATCGGTCACCAGGTTCACGGCGCCGCCGAGCGCGTCCGCGCCGAAGCGCACGGGCACGACGCCGCGGTAGATCTCGACCCGCTCGACGAGGTTGACCGGGACATTGGCGATCCCGGACGAGTAGCCCGAGAGCGCGAGCGGCACGCCGTCGAGGAAGAAGCGGATCTGCTCGCCGGTGAGGCCGTTGAGCGAAAAGCGCGTGGCGGAGCCGAGCCCGCCCCCGCGGCGCACGCTCACGCCCTCGGAGCGGGCGAGCACCTCGCCGAGATCCGCGGACTGCCGCCGCGCCGCGGCGGTCTCGACGACCTGCACGGCCTCCGCGGATCGGCGGAGCCGCTCGGCCTCGGAGGCGCCGCGCACGTTCACCTCGAGCGACGGCGCGGCGGCGAGGGGCACGAGGCGCAGCGTCGTCTCGGCCTCTCGCCCGGAGGCCGCCGCCACCCGCACCCTGAGCCGCTGCGCGAACGCGGGCGCGGCGGTGACGTCGTACGGGCCGGGCGAGAGCGCCTCGACGCGGAAGCGCCCCTGCTCGTCGGTGCGGGCGACCCGGCGCGAGCCGCCGTCCGGGGACGCCACCGCGACCTCGACCCCTGCCACGGGCTCGCCGCCAGGGCCCGACCAGAGGACCCGCCCGGCGACGGCCGCCGTGGCCGGCGTCGCCGCCGCGGGCGCCGCGGCAGCGGACGCCGCGGCGGGCGGCTCGGGCAGCCGGAAGTCGTGGCGGTAGAGGATCCGCGCCGCGACGCTCCAGTCCCCCCGCCGGGCCGGCCTGAAGCGGAAGCGCAGCGCGGCCTCCTGCGCGGCCTCGTCGAACCCGTGGCCGGCGGGCGTCGCGACGTTCGCCTGGGTGACGCGCCCCTCGGCGTCGATCGTCAGCGTCAGGACGACGCTCCCCTCCATGCCGGCCGCGCGCGCGGCTTCCGGATAGGCGGCCTCGGCGCGCTCGATGAGCTCGGGCGCGCGCACCTCGATCGCGGCGCCGTCCCCCGGCGCGCGCGTCCCCTGCCCCGACTCGGCCTCGTTCGTCTCGCGCCCCTCGGGCTGCTCGACAGGCGCCTCCTGGCTCGCCCGCGCCTCCTGCGCGAAGGCCGGACGCGCGCCGCAGGGCAGGAGGGCCAGTATCCAGACCAGCCCCGCGCGACGGGGACAGCGCCCGCGGTTCATCGCATCTCCAGTCCAGTCCGCCGACACGTCATGAGCCGGCGCGCCGGACAGGCCTGCGCAGCCCCGCCCTCCAGGGCGGCTCGGCTCCGGGTCGATCCATGTCTGCTCCGCGAGGCCGAGCGAGGCGCTCGCACAGGCACGCTGCCGCGAGCGTTGCTATCAGCGCTCGACCCCTGTCTCATCCGTCGTCGTCCCCTGCCGGCGAGAGCGGAACGATGACAACGCGCTTGCACCGCCGGCACTTCAGCTCGATGCCGCCGGCCACGTGACGCGCGAGCATGCTGCCGCAGTCGCAGCGAAGGGCCTCGCTCTCCGCGTGACCGGCAACACCGCAGTGCTCGCACCGGCCGCCGGGCGAAGCCTCCCGTTTCAGCGTCAGGTCGTTCATCCCTGGCCCTCTTTTCCAGCTCTGTCCTCAACGTCCGAAGCGATAATGAAAACTACTTTCAATTTCGACTCGTGGCTCTAGCACCATTGCGTCCAGACTGTCAAGCAGATCTCGTCGCAGGTGAGCGCTCGGGGAACCCGGTGATCCGGGAGGCCTTGTGCACGCGAAAGCGATGCTCGCGCGGCAGGTGCGCGCAGCTCTCCGGGAGAACCGGCCGGCGCGACGCTTCGAGCGAATCCGCTTGACGGGTTCTACCCGATCCTCTAGCTAATTGAAAGCAGTTTTCATTTTCACATGAAGCCGGATGCCGGCTCTGTGCACGGTGCAATCGCGCCGGGGCCCCGGCTCCCGGGTCGGCCGGCGTCGGGCAGCCCGGTAGCGCGGTCGTCGCACCCCGCTGAGCCCCGCGGCGAGCGCGCTCGCCGCGCTGCGCCCGCGACGCCCGGGTCCGCGGCGAGCGGCGATGACAGACAACGACAACGACGAGCCAAGCGTGCTTCGTGGAAGCCGCGTCCTGAGGTCCTGAATCCATGAGCGCCAGTCGCCCCCTCACCCAAGCGCAAGCGGCCATGTGGCTCGAGCACACGCGAGAGCCGCAGAGCACCGTCAACAACACGGCGGAGCGGATCGCGCTGCGCGGGCCGCTCGACCTCGATCGGCTCAGGCAGGCGATCCTCGCCATGCAGCGCGAGGCGGAGGCCCTGCACATCCGGTTCTTCGAGCAGGACGGCGAGCCGCGCCAGCGCCTCGGGGAGGCAGCAGAGCGCCCCGTCGCGCTGCGCGATCTGACCGGCGCGGACGACCCGCAGCTCGCGGCCGACAGGGAGATCCTGCAGCAGCTCGATCAGGCGTTCTCGCTGGAGGACGGGCAGCTCTGCGATCAGACCATCTACCGGCTGGCCCCCGATCATCACCTCTGGGTCTTCCGCGCGCACCACATCACCCTCGACGGCTACGGCTTCCAGCTCTGCAAGAGCCGTGTCGCCGAGCACTACCGCGCGCTGCGCGACGGCCGCGCGCTGCCGCCGGCCTTCGCGCGCTTCGCCCCGGTGATCGACGAGGATCTCGCCTACCAGGGCTCCGCGCAGGAAGCCCGGGATCGGGAGGCGCTCATGCGCGTCTTCGACGGGCTCGATCTGCCGCCGGTGCTCTTCGAGGAGCTGGGCCTCTTGCGGGGGAACCGCGCGAGCATGGAGCTGCCCGCGCGGCTCGGCGCGAAGCTCAGGAAGAGGGCGACCGAGCTCAAGGTCAGCTGGCCCAACCTGCTCTTCGGCATGGTGGCGGCCTTCCATGCGCGCCTGACCGGGGAGCGCGACGTGCTCCTCGGCATCCCGGTGATGCAGCGGATGGGCACCGCGGCCCTCAGGGTCCCCTGCATGGCCATGAACATGATCCCCGTGAGGGTCCGCGTCGATCCGGACTCCACCCTTCCGGAGCTCGCGGAGCGCGCGAGGAGCGCGTTCGACGGCCTGCGCGCCCACCAGCGCTATCACTACATGCACCTCTGGCGCGACATGAACTACAAGCGGCTGTTCGGCCCCGAGGTCAACGTCATCCCCTTCAACGCGCCGCTCGACTTCGGCCCCGAGCTCACGGCGACCGTGACCAACGTCGCGTCCGGCCCGGTGGAAGACCTCTCCTTCGCCTTCTCCAGCTGGGGAGACACCCTTCAGTTCACGCTCGACGGGCACCCTTCGCTCTACGATCTGGCCACCCTCGCGGCGCACCAGCAGGCGTTCGTGGCGGCGCTGGACGCAGGCTGCGATCCGCTCGCGATCCCCGCGCTGGCGTCATGAGCGCGGCCAGGGGACACCACCATGAGGGCCAGATCGCCGGGGCCACCGGGCGTGGCGCCGCGGGCCGGGAGCGAGGCGACCGTGGCTAGCGCTCGCTCCGAGCGGACGATCCTGCTCCTCGTCGCGGCGGTCCAGTTCGTGAACCTCCTCGACGTCATGATGGTCATGCCGCTCGGACCGGATCTCGCGAGCGCCCTCGGCATCCCGGTGTCCGAGCTCGGCCTCGTCGGCGGCAGCTACACCGCCGCGGCGGCGCTCTCGGGCGTCGCGGGCGCGTTCTTCCTCGACCGGTTCGACCGGCGCCGCGCGCTCGCCGTCGCGATGCTCGGGCTCGTGCTCGGCACCGCGGCGGGCGGCTTCGCGACCGGGCTGCCGAGCCTGCTCGCGGCGCGCATGGTCGCCGGCGCCTTCGCCGGGCCCGCGACGTCGCTCTCCCTGTCCATCGTCGCCGACGTCATCCCGCCCGAGCGGCGCGGCAAGGCCATGGGCGTCGTGATGGGCGCCTACTCGTTCGCCGCGGTGCTCGGCGTGCCCGCCGGGCTCGAGCTCGCGCGCCGCGGCGGGTTCCACGTGCCCTTCTTCGCCGTCGCGGGGCTCGGGGTCCTCGTCGCGGGGCTCGCGATCGTGCTCTTGCCCTCGATGCGCGGCCACCTCGGCGGCGCAGCGGCGCCGGGGAGCGCCCTGCGCGAGCTCCGCGCCCTGGTCAGCCGCCCGCTGGTGGTGCTCTCGTACCTGGCGACGGCGGCCGTGATGATGGCGTCGTTCCTGATCATCCCGAACATCTCGGCCTACGTGCAGCAGAACCTCGGCTACCCGCGCGACCGGCTCGGCCTGCTCTACCTCGCGGGCGGCGCGCTCAGCTTCGTGGTGATGCGCACGGCGGGTCCGCTGCTCGATCGGCTCGGCGCGTTCCGCACGAGCCTGGCCGGCGCGGCGCTGCTCGTGGGCGTCCTCTATGCCGGGTTCCACTCGTACGTGCCGGGGCTGCCGGTGATCGGCGTCTTCGTCGGCTTCATGACCAGCACGACGATCTGCAACATCTCGTACAGCACCCTCGCCTCGAAGGTGCCGCTCCCCGCGGAGCGGGCGCGCTTCGCGTCGATCCAGTCGGCGGTGCAGCACCTCGCCTCCGCGCTCGCCGCCTTCCTTTCCGCGAGGATGCTCCGCGAGCTCCCGGACGGGCAGCTCGACGGCATGGACGGCGTCGCCGCGCTGGCCATCGCCTTCACGCTCGCCTTCTGCCCGCTGCTGCTCTGGATCGAGCGCCGGGTGGCCCTCGATCTGGCGAGCCGCGCCGCGCCAGCGCTGGGCGCGCGTCCGGCCGGATCGCTCGGCGGCGCGCCGCCGCGGTGAGCTGCGCGGCGCGCACCCGGAGCGCGCGCGGGCGGGCTCACGCTGCTCACGGCCCGCGCGGCGGGAGCGCGGCGTCCGCCGGCGCGACGCCGGCGGCGACCGCGGGGTAGCCCTGACCCTCGCGCGTCCCTGCCGCCTGCGTGACGAACAGCAGCGAGAACCCCGGATAGACGGCCACCCAGGGCGCGCGCGGCGCGAGGGCGGACGAGGCGCCGAACACCGGCGCCACGGCGCGCTGGAGCGGCCCGTCGTGACCCCAGCGAGCAGCCAGGCCGATCGCCGAGCGCCCCGCGCTGTCGCGGGCGGCGTAGTAGACGCGAAGGCTCGCGCGGCCCGTGGCGGACACGGCCAGCACCGGGGCGGGGTCGAAGACGGCGACGCTGTCGAAGGGCTCGCCCTCGCCGGCGAGCGCGCCCGCGCCGGACCGCGACGCCGGCGCGAGCGCGGGGCCGCCGCCGACGCGCTCCCAGGCGAGGCCGTCGTCGCTGCGCGCCTCTCCCAGGGAAGACGCGCCGCCGTCGCCGGCGACGGCGTAGAACATCCGGAACGAGCCGTCGGGCAGCCGGACGACGCCGGGGCTCCCCGGGATCGCGCCCCGCTCCCAGCCCCCCTCCTCGGACGCGAGCGGCGCGAGCACCGGCGCCGGCTCGCGCTCGAAGGCGGCGCCGTCGGCGCTGCGCGCGAGGCCGATGCCGCCTTCGGCCGCGTAGTAGAGCCAGATCTCGCCGCGCACGAGGACCGCGGACGGCGCTGCAACGAAGCCGCCTTCCCAGGGCAGCTCCGGCGCGAGGACGGTCACGGACGACCGCGTGAACGAGCGGCCGTCCGCGGCGTCGTGGCGGACGATCGCGTTCGGCGGGGCGAGCGGATCCGGCGCGGCGCCCTCGGCGTGGAGCGTCGCGGCGAAGAAGCCGGCGGCCGCGAGCGTCGCGGGATCGCCGTCGAGGTCGATCACGGAGGCGTCGCGCGCGAAGCGCTCGTCGTCGTCCATCGCGTGCGGGGCCACCCGGGAGCTGCCGAGCTCTTCCTGATCGATCTCGCGGAACGGGCCGGCATGGGCGTTCGGCACGCTGCCCTCGTCGCCGTCGGACGGGAGCGTCGCGCATGCGGCGAGCGACAGCGATGCGGCGCACGCGGCGAGCGCTCGCGGGGGTAACCGGAGCAACGGTCGGCGCAGAGCGAGCCCTGGCGGATGGGGGGTGATCCTGCACATGCAACGATGCTCACAAATCTGCATGCAAAGTGACCCTATGTGTGTCCGTACGTTTACAGATCCGCATGCAAAATGACCCTACGTGTGTTCGTACGTTTACAGATCCGCATGCAAAGTGACCCTACGTATGTGGCAATGTTGCCACCATCGCATCCGGCGCGAGCAGGGCCCGATCGGATACCTCGAACGCAGGCTCCGCTCGCTCGAGCCACCGTTGACGAGGTCAGAACCCCGCGGTCACCGTCCCCCCGAGGTTCACCATCGTCCCGCCCGCCCGGTAATCGCCGACGAAATCCGCCGGATTGTCCTTCTGCACGACGAACTCCGGCAGCACGGACAGCTGCCCGTGGAGATCGATCCGCAGCGACCCCGGCAGCTCCGCCAGCGGCCGGTTCAGGACGACGCCCGCGCCCAGGGACATCGTGTGCCGATCCGCGTCGATGTAATTGGTCGCGCCCCGCTGCGGCGGGACCGGCGAGCGCTCGTAGACGTAGCCGGCGCGGAGCGGGATCTCGATCGCGCGGCGCTCGCCTTCCTGGCCCGCGACCTTGCGCAGGCCCCCCGCCGCGAGGCCGAGGTACTCGACGCCGAGCCGCGGCACGAGCCGATCGGCGAACCGGAGCGGCACCACCGACGTCGGCCTCGGATCGTCGGGCAGGTCGAGCGGCACCTCCGGGGGCGGCGTCGCCTCGAGGTGCGCCCGCGTCCTCGCCACCGGGCTCTCGTAGGCCGACCAGTTCACCCACGCGACGTCCACGTTCACGCGCAGGCCCTCGATCCGCTGGAAGCTCGCCCCCACGACGACCTGCTGCGGCTGGAACGCGTCGACGGTGCGCGACTCGAGCTCGTACAGGAGCGGCACCTCGATGCCCGCGAAGTCGACGACCCCTTGCAGCCGCGCGTCGATCGACAGCGGGAGCTTCGCCTCGCCGCGGTAGGTGAGCCCGATGAAGCCGAGGTCTCCGGCGCGCACCCGGGCGCCGAGCTGCGGGTAGCGGATCGACGTGAGATCGGCGTCGACCTCGTGGCGGAGCGCCGAGTCGTAGGGGGACAGCGCGTCGGCGCGGCCGGTGACCGAGAAGCGGCCCCGCGTCGAGGCGAGGAAGGCGACGCCGCCGCCGATCTCCAGGAACGGGAGCGGGCGCAGCGCGACGTTCGCGGCCAGGAACAGGATCGAGAGCCGGTCGTCGTAGAGCTCCCAGCGCGGCGTCTCCTGGCGGATCGCCTTGATCCGCGACAGCCCGTCGTCCGGCAGGAACGTCGCCAGGCCGAGCGCGAACGGCACGCCGAGCACCTCGCCCGGCGCGACGAGGCCGCCCGAGAGCCCGTGGACGTCGCGCACGCCGCTGTCACGGCCGTCCGCGCGCAGGCGGTTCGACGCGTAGGCGTAGCCGATCGAGAGGCCGAGGCCCGTCGCGCCAGAGAGGCCCGCCGGGTTGTAGTAGCTCGCCGAGAAGTCGGTCGCGTCCGCCGCGAGCGCGCCGCCCATCGCGGCCCCGCGCGAGCCGAAGCCGTACGCGTCCGGCGCGTGCGCGCGCGCTCGCCCGCCGGCGGTGAGGGCGAGCAGCAGGGCGGCGGCGCAGGGGAGCCGGCGCATCAGAACGCCACCCCGACCGTGGTCCCGCCCGCGACGAGCACGCCGCGCGCGCGTACGACGCCGCCTCCCCCGGCCGCGGCGCCCGGATCGTCGCGCTTGCGGTGCGCGCGCGGCAAGAGCAGCTGGACCTCGGTGAACAGGTCGAGCGTCAGCCGCGGCAGCGGCGCGGCGAGCGCGAGCCCGTAGCCGAGCGAGAGCCCGAGGCGCGCGTTGTCGTAGACGTTCGACGCGCCCGTCTGCTCGGGCGCGGGCGACGGCTCGAAGAAGGCGCCGCCGCGCGCGTGCGCCGTGGCGCCGGGCCGCAGCGCGAGGCTGCGCTCCACGCCGACGCGCGGCACGACGGTGTCCGAGTACCCCGGGGCCGCGGGCGCCGGCGCCGAGCACGAGCCGGTGAACGGCTCGCCCGTGTCGGGGTCGACCTCCGGGCAGCGCACCGTCGCCTCGACAGCGCCGGGGTAGTCCGACCAGCGCTTGTACGTCGCGCCGATCGCCACCTTCCAGGGCCCCTTCACGCGCGCCACCTCGAGCGCGAGCTCCGCCGGGTCGTACTGCGCGATCCCCGCGATGTTGAGCGGCGGCACGGCGATGCCCCCGAGATCCTCGGCGTGGATGACGACGTTGAACCGCCCGACGAGCTCGCCGCGGAACGTGGCCCCCACGCGGTAGGCCCCGAGATCGTAGCTCGCGCCGACGATCGGCCCGTAGCTCGCGACGAGCGTGTCCTCGACGAGGGTGCCCACGCGGCCGGAGGCGTCGGTCGCCACCGTCACCGAGCCGGAGAGCGCCGCCAGCGCGGCGAAGCCGGCCCCCACCCGGACGCCGCGCCCGAGCGACGCGCCGAGCGCCGCCTGCACCGCGACCGACTGGGTGCGGTCCGCGAGCGGGAACTGCGGCGTCTCCGGGTAGAGGATGCGCCCGCGGACCACCACGTCGAACGGCGTGAAGAAGCCGAGGCCGATCGTCACGCGGTCCGCGAGCGCGCCGCCGAACGGGATCGGCAGCGTGGCGCCGATCAGGCTGCCGCGCAGCGGCGCGTAGGAGAGCCGCCGATCGCCGGCGCGGAGGTCGAAGACCGCGCCCTCGAGCCCCAGGGTCAGCCGGCGGTCGCGCGACAGCGACAGGAGCGCCGGGTTCGCGTGGACGGCCTCGTACCCTTCGGCGCTCGCGGCGCCGGTCGCGCCCATGGCGCTCGCGCGCGCGCCGAAGCCGAGCACGTCCTCGGGCGACGCCAGGGCCGCGCGCGCCGGAGCGAAGGCGAGCCCCGCCGCGAGGAGAGGAGCGATACCGCGCCGCATCCAGCGGATCGGGCGAAGCATGCGCGGGCGACCGTAGACTGGGCCGCCCTGGCGCGCTAGTCGGTACCGGCCGTGGATCTCCGCCCTCAAAGCACCGTGGACGAACGCCGCCCTCGCCTCGCGCTCCAGGCCGTGCTCCCGGCGGACCTCGCCGGCGCGTGCGGCATCGATCTCACCGACGCGCGCCGCATCGTCTCGCTGGCGCACCGCCTCGGCGAGCTGCCCGCGCGCTCGCCCGCGACCATCCGGCGCGCCGCGCTCGAGGCCGCGCGCTCGGCGGGCGAGATCAGGACGCTCGCGCTCGTCGAGCGGCGCGCGAGCGCCGAGGATCCGTTCGTGAAGTACGCCTTCCGCCTGGAGGACGGCGCGACGGTGGAGTCGGTGCGCATCCCGCTCGAGCGGCCGGGCCGGTACTCGGCGTGCGTGAGCTCGCAGGTCGGCTGCGCGCTCGCCTGCGCCTTCTGCGCCACCGGGCGCATGGGCCTCACGCGCAACCTGGAGGCCTGGGAGATCATCGAGCAGGTGCGGCTCATCCGCCGGGATCTCGCCGCGCCCACCCGGGGCGCGGGCGGCGGCGCGCGCGTCCACGGCGTGCTGTTCCAGGGCATGGGCGAGCCGCTCGCGAACGCCGACCGGGTCATCCAGGCGATCCGGGTGCTCTCCGAGCCGAGCGCGCAGGCGATCGACATGCGCAACATCACGGTCTGCACGGCGGGGCTGCCGTCCGGCATCCGGCGGCTCGCGGCCGAGGTCCCCGCGGTCCGCCTCGGCCTCTCGCTCGGCTCGGTGCGCCCCGGCAGGCGGCGCCTGCTCATGCCGATCGACGGCGCGCACCCGCTCGAGGAGGTCCTCGCCGCCGTGGGCGAGCACGCGCGCGCGACGGGCCACGCGCCGATGTGGGCGTACACGCTCCTCGCGGACCAGAACGACACGGACGAGGACGCCGCGAGCCTTGCCGCGCTCGTCCGGAGCTTTGCGGCGGAGCACGGGATCTCTCCCCGGCTCAGCCTCATCCCGTACAACGCCATCGGCGTGGCCGACGCGCCCCTGCCCTCGCCCGACGGCGTCGAGGCGAGCGGCGCCGCGGTCGATCCTTTCGCGCGCTCGGCGCGGCTCGAGGCGTTCCGCGCGGTGCTCTCCGCCTCCGGGGTCGGGTCGATCGTGCGCTATTCCGGCGGCGGCGACGTCGGCGCGGCGTGCGGGCAGCTCGCGCGGCCTCCGGCGGAGGCGCAGCGGCCAGGCGGTCGCCGGACGTCGCCCCGCACGGGCGCGACGCCGGACGCCGCGGCCGGCGGGGCGAGCGCGCCGCCGCGGCCAGCGCAAGCGTGAGGGTCGCTATGGATCCCCGCCCCCGTGCGCGCTAGCTTGCGCCGGTGTTCGGCTTCAGCTTTGGCGAGATCGTGGTGCTCATCGTCGTGGGCGTCGTGGTGGTGGGCCCCCGGCGGCTGCCTGCCATGATGCGGACGGCGGGGGGCTGGGTCACCAAGCTCCGCCGCATGACGACCGAGCTCCGGACGCAGAGCGGCATCGACGACCTGATCCGCCAGGAGGGGCTGGAGCGCGAGATCCGCGAGCTCCGCTCCCTGTCGCGCGTCAACGTGATCGAGACGCTGGTGACGCCGGTCCGCGACGCCATGTCCGTCGGCACGGTCGTCTCGGCGACGCCGCGCGTGAGGCCGCCGGAGCCCGAGCCAGCGCCGCCGCCGCCGCCGGACGTGAAGCCCCTCCGCGAGCGCGAGTACCCCGTCCTCGGCTGCGACGCCTACGGCGCCGAGCTGGACGGCGGGGCTGACGGCGCGACGAAGGCTGCGGAGGCCTCGACGGACGCAGCGAGCGCAACGACAGCGAGCGCAACCACACCAGCGACCGCGGACACGGCAGCGACCGCGGACACGGCAGCGACCGCTGACACGACAACGAGCGCAACCACACCAGCGACCACGGACACGGCAGCGACCGCGGGCACGGCAGAGACCGCAGCGACGGCAGCCGCGGCGGCGACGGAGCCTGCGCCCACGACAGCGTCGACGATGGCGCCAGAGGCCGCGGCGGCGACGCAGGGCGCGGCGGAGAGCGGAGCGGCGTCATGAGCCAGGAGCAGGTGGCAGCGAAGAGCGGTTCCCCGGGCGCGGCCGGCGCCTCCGGCGACGCCGAGGAGGACCCGACCGAAGACAAGCCGATGTCGTTCTGGGAGCACCTGGACGAGCTGCGCAAGCGGCTCGTCCGGAGCATCCTCGTCTTTTTCGCGGCCTGCATCGTCGGGTGGGAGGTCCGCGAGAAGCTCCTGCACTTCCTGACCGTCCCGTTCGTGCAGGCGTGGAGGGAGCAGAACCTGCCGGGCAACCCGTCGCTCCACTTCGGCGCGCCCGCGGCCGCGTTCGTCGCTTACTTCAAGCTGTCGATGATCGGCGGCGCGGCGCTGGCCTCGCCGTTCATCTTCTACCAGCTGTGGGCCTTCGTCGCGCCCGGCCTCTACGCCCGCGAGAAGCGCTACGTCATCCCGTTCGTCCTGTTCTCGACGATCCTGTTCGTCGGCGGCGGCCTCTTCGGCTGGCGCGCGGCCTTCCCGATCTCGTTCGGCTACTTCCTCAGCATGGCCGGCACGGTCGGCGGCGATGGGGTCACGATCACGCCGACCGTGATGATGGGCGACTACCTCGACTTCGCCGCCCAGCTCCTGCTCGGCTTCGGGATCATCTTCGAGATCCCGCTCATCGTGCTGTTCCTGTCGCTCGCCGGCATCATCAACTACCTCCAGCTGATCATGTTCGGCCGCTGGTTCGTGTTCGCCGCCTTCGTCCTGGCCGCGATCCTGACGCCGCCGGACATCACCAGCCAGCTCGTGATGGCCGTGCCGATGTGCCTGCTCTACGTGGTGTCCATCGGCCTCGCGTACATCTTCGGCAAGCCGCCGACGGACTCCCAGCGCGCGGCGTACAAGAAGCGCAAAGAGAAGGAAGTCACCCAGGGCTGAGGGGCCGCAGGGCGCGGCGCCAGTCCTGCCGGGGGCGCCGCCTTCCGGCGGCGCGCGTGTGTCTGCGGGTGAACGCCCGGGTCGCGGGCGCCGCTGCCACGGGCGCCGCTGCCACGGGCGCCGCTGCCACGAGCGCCGCTGCCCCGAGCCCCGCTGCCGCCGCGCCCACCTTCGGGCGCGACGCGCCAGGTAGCGCGCCGACGGAGCTCAGGCCGCGGGTGCTGCTGCCGCGGGCGCCCTGCCACCGCGCCCGCCGTCAGGCGCGACGCGCCGGGTGGCGCGCCGCCAGGAGCTCAGGCCGCGGGCGCTGCTGCCGCGGGCGCCGCCTTCCGGCTCCGCGCCACGTGGATCGCGACCGCGACGGCGGCCATCGCGACCCCGATGAGCTGCGACGTGGACAGGCCAAGGAGGCCGCCGCGGTCGTCGGCGCGCGCGAACTCGAGCGTGAAGCGCCCGAGCGCGTAGAGCCCGAGGAACGTCGCGAAGACCTGCCCGTCGTACCGCTTCCGCCCGTGCACGTAGAGCAGGCAGATCGCCGCGATCGCGAACGACATGGCCGACTCGTAGATCTGCGTCGGGTGCACCGGGTGCGACGGCGCGCGCGCGCTCGCGAGCTCGTGCAGCTTGAACTGCGCCTCGCTGGCGGGGCTGTTCGGCGGGAACGAGAGCCCGAGCGCCCCGTCGGTGCGCAGGCCGAAGCAGCAGCCCGCGAGCAGGCACCCCATCCGGCCGAACCCGAGGCCCAGCGGGACCGCGAAGCCCGCCATGTCCGCCGCCTTCCAGAACGGGAACCGATCGCGCTTCAGCAGCCAGTACGCCGCCGCCGACGCGCCGATGAAGCCGCCGTAGTACGTGAGGCCTCCGGCCCAGAACTTCGCCCACGCGAAGCAGTCCGGCTCGGTCGGGTGGCAGACCCCCTTCGCGGCGTCCCAGACGCCGTGGTACCGCGGCGCGCAGAGCGCCTGCTCGACCTTCCAGTCGACCTGCGACGGATCGGTGCACAGGTGCACGTAATCCCAGAAGTATCCGTCCGCGACCACGTGGAGGAGCCGGCTGCCGATGACGCCCGCGAGCAGGCAGGCGAGCCCCAGGTCGACGACGACGTCCGGATCCTCGCCGACCCGCCGCGCCCACAGCGCGCCGACCGCGGTCGCGAACAGGAAGCCGGTCAGCAGCAGCAGGAAGTAGGCAGGGAACGCGACGTCGACCAGGCGGAACAGCTCGGGGCGCATGATCAGCCCGCGGAGGCCTTCGCTCCGGGCGTGCCGGAGGGCTTCCCAACGACCGCGGGGCGGCGGGGGGAGAACATGTCGATCGCCATCAGCCCGACGCCCACGACGATGGCGATGTCGGCCACGTTGAACGTCGGCCACACGAACTCGGGCGTGAACCGGACCTGGATGAAGTCGACGACGTACCCGTAGCGGATGCGGTCGACGAGGTTCCCGAGCGCCCCGCCGAGCACGAGCGGCAGCCCCCACCGGAGCGCGACCTGCGAGGGGTGGAGCTTCCGGTACAGCGACACGATGAAGACGATCGCGGCGAGCGAGATCACCAGGAAGAACGGGCGGCGGATCGCCTCGCTCTCGTCACCCAGGATGCCCCACGCCCCGCCGTGGTTCTTCGCGAAGATCATGTTCAGGTGGTCCTTGATCACCTCGATCTTCCGGAGCGCGAGCGGCCGCGGCGCGGTGGCGAGGTCGGTGAGCGCCCGCGGCTCCAGCCGGTCCTTGGCCCACCACTTGGTGCCGAGATCGGCGGCCAGCGTGATCAGCGAGACGCCGATCAGGAATAGATACGACGGGCGGTAGGCCGGCGCCGCCGGCGCGACAACGTCGTCGGCGTCCTCCTCAGGCGACGGGGCGCCCCGCTCGTCATCGGGCTGACCGGCAGGCAGCGGCTCGCCTCCCGGCGCATCCACGCGCGCGGAGCGGTCCGGCTCGGCGTCGGCACCTTTCGTCTCCACGGCAGCATCTCGCGGCGTCGCGTCTTCGCTCATGCGGAACGCGTTCCTCTACGACAATCCGAGCGCTCCGGCAAAGGCTTCCCTCCGCGGGCGCGCGGTCTCACGCGTCTTTCACGTCTTTCACGTCTTTCACGTCTTCCCCGTCGCGCACGTCTCGCACGTCGCGCCGTCCCCCTCCCCCTCCCCCTCCCCCCCATCCTTGCCTTGGCGCGCGCGCGCGCCTGCTCCGGGCGCGCTGGCGGCTTCTGGCTCTCAGGTCGCCGGCGGGGCGGGCGGGGGCGCCTCGGTCGAGAGCGGAGGGCCGGCGTCGCCGCCTGCCGGGCTAGCGGGCGCGCCGCCTGCGTCCGGAGCCGGCGCGCTCGCGTTGCGGGCGGAGGCGATCATGTCCGTGGACATCAGGATGACCCCGGCGACGATCGCGATGTCGGCCACGTTGAACGTCGGCCAGTGAAACTCCTGGCCGCCGCGGGACACGTACACGTCGATGAAGTCGATGACCCAGCCGTAGCGGATCCGGTCGACCAGGTTGCCCATCGCGCCGCCGAGCGCCAGCGCCAGGCCCCACTTCATCGCGGTCTGGTTCCGGTGGACGCGCCGGTAGATCGAGAAGATGAAGACGATCGCCGCGGCCGAGACGAACAGGAAGAACGGCCGCCGCAGCCCGTCCGGGAGGCTGCGCAGGAAGCTCCAGGCCCCGCCGGGGTTCTGCGCGAAGATGAAATCCAGGTGGTCCGGGATGACCGTGAAGACCTTCGCGCCCGACCGCTTCGCGTCGAACCCGGCGAGCCGCGCGTGCGCCCACGCCTTCGTCGCGAGGTCGGCGGCGCACGAGACGAGCGCCACGACCGCCAGGAAGGTGAGCGAGGCCTGCTCGCCTCGCGGGAGCTCGTCGGGCAGGTGTGCGGCGGGCGACGCTTGCGGTGCGTCAGAGGACATCGTCCTCGCTTCTACGCGATGCCGCAGCGCGGAGCAAACAGCCTGGAGCAGGGCGACGCCGGCGGCGCCCTTCCTCGTCCGCGCCTCCGCCGCATGCCCGTCGCGCGCGGCGTCACGCTTTCCCGGCCCAGCCGCCACGCCGCTCGGGTCGCGCCGTCAAGCCGCCCTGGGTCCGCTCACCGACCCTGCAGGATCATCAGCGAGCGCTCCCGGGCGCTCACCTGCGCCGGCGTCGTCCCCTGCTGGCCTGGCGTCCCGGCCGGGTCGCCTGGTCCTGCTGGGCCTGCCGGCGGCGCCCCCTTCCTGCGCAGCGCGA
Organism: Sorangium sp. So ce321; assembly: GCF_051530195.1. Taxonomy (NCBI): domain Bacteria; kingdom Pseudomonadati; phylum Myxococcota; order Polyangiales; family Polyangiaceae; genus Sorangium; species Sorangium sp. So ce321. The sequence continues at coordinate 6,586,948 of NZ_CP150329.1, forward strand.
GCTGCAGCTCGCCGTATGCCTGGAGCGCCGCGCCGCGCTGCCGCTCCGCTGCCGCCGTGCGCCCGAGCGACTCGGCCAGCTGCGCCCGGCGCTCCGCGAGGTACGCGAGGTCCCTCGCCTCGGTGAGCTCGTGCTCCTCGGCGAACGCCCGCTCCGCGTGCTCCAGCGCCTCGCGGGCGCCGTGCAGGTCTGCGGGCGCGAGCTCCGCCGCCGCGCTCGCCCTGGCGCGCTCGTAGCTCTTCCTCGCGCTGATGAGCTCCTTCGGCGGCAGCGGGGCGCTCGCGCACCCCATGAGACCGCCGAGGGCCAGCATGGCCATCACCCTCTGATTGCATCGCATGATTCCGCGCCTCCTCCCGGGCCCCTACCGGAGCCGCTGCTGGATGGATCCGACCTCCCCGAGCGCCTCGTGCACGAGGGCCTCGACCCGCGCCTCCCGCGCGACGGCGACCGCGAGCTCCGCGTCCGCCTGCGCGCGCAGGAGCATGCGCCGCGCCCGATCCGGCACCCCCTCGGCCGACAGCCGCTGCGCCCTCTGCACCTGCTCCCGGGCGAGGCGGAGGTGGAGATCCGCCCGCGGGATCTCCTCGACGCCGACCTCCTCGGCGGTTCGAATCAGCGCCTGCGACGCGATGAGCCGCTCGTCGAACGTCGCTGTGCGCGCGGCGCACCCCGCCGCCGACGCGCCGAGGAGCGTCAAGATCACTGCGTTTCTCATGGGCAACACCTCGTGGCCAGCCCCGGGGAGCGATCGCCCGGCGCTGGCGGGTCAAAGAGCGGATGTGGGTCTCGACTCCGGATCTCCGTCGCCGGTCGGCTCGATCCTCAGGCAACCAGCACACCAGGCCCGCAGCCCATCGGGCCGCGCCCTAGCGCGCCCACGAGGCGCGCAGCCCGCTGTCCGTCGGTGCCGCAGCCGCGACGAGCGCGCTGAGACATCGCCTCACGCGCCGTATCCGCGCTGCCCAGCCGTTGCGCGCAAACGGGTCATTCGCCGGCTCCCCGCGCGCTCGCGAGCGGCCCAGGGCCGGGCGACAGGGCGCGGACAGCGCATCTCGCCCGCGGACAGGAGATGTCCTCTCTCCGCTGTACGCGCGCCGGCCGCGCCGGCCGTCACGCTCCACCGCGCCGAGCCGCGTCAGCCCGCCCTCACCGCGCGCAGGCGGACGCGGCTCGGCGCGGCCTGGCCAGCTGGGCCCGGGCGGATCCACCCGCCGCGCGCGCCTTGCCTGATCCGGTTGAGCGACACGGCGCATCTGTTTAGTATGCCCGGGTCATGCCGTCGCCCCCCTGGAAGATCGAGACCGGCGTCGAGACCGTCATCTCGTCGTGGCTTGCCTCCGGCTACGTCCGCCCTTGTTTCACGGCGGATCGCGAGCTGCCGCCCGCCGAGGCGCGCACCTCCCCGATGCCCGAGGCGCTCTCGCCGGCGCTCCGCGGCGCGCTGGAGCGACGCGGCATCACCCGGCTGTACGACCACCAGGCCCGGGCCTTCGCGGCGGCGCGCGGCGATCAGCGCGGCGCGGCGGAGCCCGCCCGGGCCGGGCGGCACGTGGTCGTCGCGACGCCGACGGCGAGCGGCAAGAGCCTCTGCTTCCACCTCCCGGTGCTCGACGCGCTGGCCGAGGGCGCGGCGTCGGGCCAGGGCGGCAGCGCCATCTACCTGTACCCGACCAAGGCGCTCGCCCGGGACCAGGAGGCCGGCCTGCACGCGCTCATCCGCGAGGCGGGGCTCACGATCCCGGCCATCGTCTACGATGGGGACACGCCGGGAGACGCGCGGCGGGCGGCGCGCGAGCGCAGCCCCATCGTGATGACCAACCCCGACATGCTCCACGCGGGGATCCTGCCGCACCACGCGCACTGGGCGCGGACGTTCCAGCGCCTGCGCTACGTCGTGCTCGACGAGCTCCACACCTACCGTGGCGTGTTCGGGTCGCACGTCGCCCACGTCCTCGCCCGGCTGCGCCGGGTCGCCGCGTTCCACGGCTCGAGCCCGACCTTCCTCTGCGCGACGGCGACCATCGGCAACCCGCGGGCGCACGCCGCGCGCCTGCTCGGCGTCGGCGAGGACGATCTCGACCTCATCGACGAGTCCGGCGCCCCGCGCGGCCCGCGGCGGTTCTTTTTGTACAACCCGCCCGTGGTCAACGCCGAGCTCGGGGTGCGCGCCAGCACGCTGAAGAGCGCGGTGCGCCTTGCCTCGGATCTCGCGCGCGCCCGCGTGCCCACGCTGGTGTTCGGCCAGTCGCGCAACTCGGTGGAGATCATGCTGAAGTACCTGCGCGAGGGCGTCGGCAAGGAGATCGGGGCGGAGGACGCGATCATGGCCTATCGCGGCGGGTACCTGCCGGAGACGCGCCGCCGGGTGGAGCGGGGGCTGCGCGAGGGCGAGATCCTCTGCGTGGTGGCCACGAACGCGCTCGAGCTCGGCATCGACATCGGCGAGCTCGACGCGGTGATCTGCGCTGGCTACCCCGGCTCGGTCGCGGAGACGTGGCAGCGCTTCGGCCGCGCGGGCCGGCGCGGCAAGACGAGCATCGCGGTCCTGTGCGCGACGAGCGCGGCGCTCGACCAGTACCTCGCGAGGAACCCGAGCTACCTGCTCGAGCGCGGGGCCGAGTCGGCGCGCATCGATCCGCACAACACCGAGATCCTGGTGCAGCACCTGAAGTGCGCGGCGTTCGAGCTGCCCTTCCTCAGGGGCGAGCCCTACGCGGCGATGCAGCCGGACGACACCGTCGCGGCGCTCCGTTTCCTCCAGGACAACGGCGTCGTGCACGAGTCGAACGACCGCTTTCACTGGGCGACCGACGCCTACCCGGCGAACCACGTGAGCCTGCGCTCGGTGGGCTGGGACAACTTCGTCATCATCGACAAGGCGCATGGCAAGACGCTCGCCGAGCTCGACTGGCGCGCCGCGCCGACGATGCTCCACGAACAGGCCATCTACCAGCACGACGGCGAGCAGTACCAGGTCGAGCGGCTCGACTACGAGAACCACAAGGCGTTCGTGACGAAGGTGGTCCCCGATTATTTCACGACCGCGCTCACCCACCGCAAGGTGAGCATCCTCGATGAGAGCGCGACGTCCTCGCTCGGCCGGGCGGCCGCCTCGTTCGGCGAGGTGAGCGTCGTGGAGAAGATAGTCGGGTACAAGAAGATCAAGTTCTACACCCACGAGAACACGGGTTACGGCGACGTGCGTTTGCCCGACATCCAGATGCACACGACGTCATTCTGGCTCACCGTGCCGGAGCCGCTCTGCGAGGAGCTCGGCCTCGGCCGCGCGACCGCGATCGACGGGCTGCGCGGGATCGCGCGGGCGCTGGAGACGGTGGCGACGCTCTCGCTCATGTGCGATCCGCGCGATATAGGCCAGACGCTCGAGGACGGCAGCGAGGCGCGGGCGCCGGACGCCGCGCCCGGCGGCGAGGTGGCCGGGGTCTTCGATCCGACGCTGTTCCTGTTCGACAACGTGCCTGGCGGCGTCGGGCTCGCCGAGCGCATTTACGAGCAGCGCGACGAGCTCCTCGCGCGCACGCGCCAGCTCATCGCGGGCTGCGGCTGCGACAGGGCCGGCTGTCCTCTCTGCGTCGGCGCGACGGAGTCCGTCGAGGGTCTCCGCAAGCGCGCCGCCCTCGGCCTCCTGGAGCTCCTGCTGCACCAGGCGTGAGGCATCGCGCTCCTGGTCCCGTGAGGGGGAAAGAAGAGTAAACCACAGAGGCACAGAGGGCACAGAGGAGAGAAGGAGAGCGCAATGAAGCTCTGTATCTCTGCGCCGCCCTCTCTTCTTCTCTTCTCTGTGCCTCTGTGCCTCTGTGCCTCTGTGGTTCTTCTCTCATGAATCCCAGGAGTGAGCCTGGGCGACGTGGATCTAGCTGCGCTTCACCGCGAAGCCGGCGAACGCCTGCATGACGGGCATCAGCTCGAGACGGTTCACATTGACGTGCTCCGGGAGCGTCGCGCACCAGACCACGGCCTCGGCCACGTCCTCGGCCGAGAGCGGCTTCACGCCCTGGTAGACGGCGGCCGCCCTGTCCCGGTCGCCCTTGAAGCGCACCAGCGAGAACTCGGTCTCGGCGAGGCCGGGCTCGATGTCGGTGACGCGCACCCGGCTGCCGAGGAGATCCGCGCGCAGGTTCAGCGAGAACTGCGCCACGAACGCCTTGCACGCGCCGTAGACGTTGCTCCCGGGATACGGCGTATCGGCGGCCACCGAGCCGATGTTGATGATGTGCCCCCGGTCGCGCGCCACCATGCCGGGCAGGAGCGCCCGGGTGCAGTGGAGCAGCCCCTTGATGTTCGTGTCGACCATCTGCTCCCAGTCGTCGGGATCCGCCGTGTGCGCCGGCGAGAGGCCGATCGCGCCGCCCGCGTTGTTCACGAGCACCGACACCTCGGAGAGCTCCGGCGGGAGCTCCGCGATCGCCCGATCCACCGCGCCCCGATCGCGGACGTCCAGCCGCAGGAGGTGGACCGCCGCCGCCCGCGCGCCCCCCTCGGCGCCCGCCAAGCTCGCCCCATCGCCCGTGAGCTCGGCGGCGAGCGCCTCGAGGCGCTCGTAACGGCGCGCGGCGAGGATCAGGCGAGCCCCCAGGCCAGCGAAGCGTCGGGCGATCGCGGCGCCAAACCCAGCGGAGGCGCCGGTGATGAAGACAACCGGAGTCGGTTCGTTCAGGGCAGCGTGCATCATGTCCTGAGCGGACTTGTACCAGACCCGCGCAGATTCAGCGACACCCGCCGCGCCCTGCGCCGCAGGTCGGCGCACCCCGCACCGGCGCAGGAAGTTCGCTGTGGACGTGTCACGATCTCGCGTCGGGCCGTCGGGACAGAGCGGTTTTCCCCGAGACCGGAGCACCGCGAGTCGATTTGTGCAATCGACCGCAGGGATCTGCGGTGGTCGAGCGCGGTCGCCCCTTTACCGGGCCCCTCGGTGCCATTTAGAGTCTGAGCACCGTGGAGAGCGCGCCATCGAGGGGGTTTGTTCTGGGGCGTTACGCCATCGGGCCGAGGATGGCGCGCGGCGGGATGGGGGAGGTGTTTCGCGCGGTCGCGCTCGGGCCGGATGGCGCGGAGATCCCGGTCGCCATCAAGCGAATCGTCCCGATGCACGCGGGCAGCGACGACCTCAAGCAGCTGTTCATCGCCGAGGCGAGCATGATGACCCGCCTCAAGCACCCCAACATCGATGAGGTGCTCGACTTCGGCATCGATGAGGCGGGCGACTTCTACCTCGTCTGCGAACTTGTGTCCGGGACGGACTTGGGTCGGCTTTGCAAATGGCTCTGGGCTCGCGGGGATACCGTCCCGGTGCCCGTCGCGCTCTTCGTGGCCTCCGAGGTCCTCAAGGGGCTGGGCTACGCGCACGAGCGCTCGGCCGCCGAGGGGCGGCTCATGGTGCACCGCGACGTGAGCCCGGGAAACGTGCTCATCTCGCTGGCCGGCGCGGTGAAGATCGCGGATTTCGGCGTGGCGATCGCCGTGCGGGGCGAGGCTGGGGACGCGGCCAGGCGCGATCTCGTCGGGAAGCCGAGCTACATGCCGCCCGAGCAGTTCGACGGCGAGCGGGTCGACGCCCGCGCCGACCTGTTCGCGCTCGGGGTGGTCCTCTTCCAGATGCTCACCAGCGAGCGGCCGTTCTCCGGGACCAGCGCCGCCACGCGGATGGCCGCGGCGCGCGAAGGGCAGATGCTGCGGGCGAGCGAGCTGCGTCCCGAGGTGAGCCCCGCGCTCGAGGCGCTCCTCGCGCGCGCGCTCGCGCCCCGCCGGGAGGACCGCTTCCCCGACGCCCGCGCGATGCTGGAGGCCATCGAGGCGCTGCGCGAGGCTGGCCACGAGATCGGCGCGCCGGAGGACGTCGCGGCGCTCGTGAACGCGGCGCTGAAGGAGCCGCCCGAGCCGCGCTCTGCGGGCTTTGCCGCGTCCGAGCCCCCCCACGACGACGACGACCTGGAGGGCGGCGAGCTGACGCGCGCCGACGGGGACAGCCCCTTCACCCTGCGCGTGACGAGGCGCCCGGGGGCGCCTTCGCAGGCGCTCGCTGGCGAGGACGAGCCGCTCGACGGGTCGGGCGCGGCGCTCCCGGAGCCGTCGAGCGCCCCGGTGAGCGGCGGCTTCCACGCCGTGGCGCCGGTATCGGGCGAGGAGAGCTCGCCCGACGCGTTCCCGGCCTCGTCCATGAAAGCCTCCGGCTCGTCGGCGCCGCGGGCGCGGGACGAGCTCCGGCCGCCGCCCTCGGCGTCCGGCCAGTCCCTGCCGCCGGTCGGGGGCTCGCGGCAGCGCCTGCTCGCGGCCGCGATCGCCTGCGCCGCGCTGGCCGGGATCGCGATCGCCAGCGTGCGCGTCAACCGCGGCCGGCTGAGCGCGGCGCACCCCGCGGCAGCGCAGCACGCCTCGGCCGTGGCGCGGCCGCAGCTCGCCGCCGCCGCGCGGGCGGCGCTCGTGCCCTTGCGACGGCCGGCTCCTCCGGCGAGCGCCGCCCCGGATGCAGCCCCCGCCGCGAGCGCTGTGCCCGACGCCGGCGCCACCCCGGACGCAGCCCCGGCCGCGACCTGCCAGGGGGCGCTCCGCCTCGACGCGGGCGAGGCGTGGCTCGTCTCGGGCGGCCCCACCGAGGTGCGGGCGCCGGGCGAGTACCGCTGGCCTTGCGGCAGCTTCAACCTGCGCGCGACCTCGGGGGTCGACCCCGCCCGCACGCAGCAGCTCTCCGTCACGGTGTCGGCCGCCGGGACCGCCGTCGTCCACCTGCGCTGATCGCCGCGCCGCGCCGCCTGCGCTGATCGCTGCGCTGCGCCGCCTGCGCTGATCGCTGCGCCGCGCCGGGCGCGCGCGGCCTCGACCCGCTTGCGGCGCTCAGCCCGCTCGGCTAGCAGCGCTGCGTGCGAAGCTCCAACGCCCTCGTCGCCCTCGCCCTCGCCGCGCTCACCGGCTGCGCTTCCGCGCCCCCCGCCGCGCCGTCTGCTCCGGCCGCCGCGCCCGACGCGGCGCCGGCCACGGCCCCCGCCGCGCCGTCTGCTCCGGCCGACGCGCCTCCCCAGGCGCCCTCCCGGGTCACCTCGGTCGAGGTGCCGCCGGCCCTGCGCGCGGTCGTCGACGCCGCCGACCGAGCGGAGGCCGACCGGGCGCTCGACGCCGGTCGTAAGCCGGCAGAGACGCTCGCGTTTTTCGGCATCCAGCCGGGGATGAAGGTCGCGGAGCTCGAGGCCGGCGGCGGCTACACGGCCGAGCTCCTGGCGCGGGCGGTCGGCCCCGGCGGGGTCGTCTACGGGCAGAACAACCGCTTCGTCCTCGAGCGCTTCGCCGAGAAGCCGTGGAGCGAGCGGCTGAAGAAGCCCGTGATGAAGCAGGTGGTCCGGGTCGACCGCGAGCTCGACGATCCGCTGCCGCCCGAGGCGCGGGATCTCGACGCCGTGTTCCTCATCCTCTTCTACCACGACACGGTGTGGATGGAGGTGGACCGGGCCGCGATGAACCGCGCGATCTTCCGCGCGCTCAAGCCCGGCGGCGTGTTCGCGATCGTCGACCACAGCGGGCGCGACGGGACGGGCGTGACCGAGGTGAAGACGCTCCACCGGATCGAGGAGAAGGTCGTGCGCGAGGAGGTCGAGCGGGCCGGCTTCCGGCTTGCGGCCGAGGCGGCGTTCCTGCGGACCCCGACGGACACGCGCGACTGGAACGCCTCGCCCATGGTGGCCGGCGAGAAGCGGGGCACGAGCGATCGCTTCGTCCTGAAGTTCGTCAAGCCCGGCGGCTGAGCCGCCGCGGCGCTCACCGGTCGGAGCGAACGCAGCGCGCGAGCCGCCGATCGCGGACCGTGTGGTCCTGCGACGCGCCGTTCGAGAAGTTGACGAGGATGGCCGTGTCCGCGCTGTCGATGGCGGGCGTCGACGACCAGAAGGGATCGGACGGTGTCCCCGGGAAGGCTTCCATGTCGATCGCCGGGCCGGACCGCCGATCATCGACGATCGAGAGCAGCTCCTTCGCGCTCGGCAGCCGCCAGTCGCTCTGGCCGGCCAGGGTGAGCTCCTCGCAGTGCGCGAGCGCGGCGCTCCAGATGAACCGGGTCGTGGAGGCGTGGCGCTGCCAGACGAGCCCCGTCGAGCCATCGAGCACCCAGTCCTCTCCCACCGACAGGGCGGCCGGCGTCGTCTCCAGCTCGCCTCCGATGCAGAGCGCATGGGCGATGGCCATGCCGTCCTTCTCATAGTACCCGATCGTCGCCTTGCTGGCGACCACGCCCCAGGAGAACGCGGTGTCCCCGGCGACGTCGGTCGCGGACCAGTAGAAGCTGTCCTGCGCGGCCGCGAAGATGTCCGGGAACGCCGTGGTGTGGCCGAAATCCAGGATGGAGACGAGCTCGCGCCGCGTCGGAAGGCGCCATGTCGCGAGGCCGCCGAGCTGCTCGGCGGCGAGCGTCGCGCAGTGCTCCTGCGCGCCAGCCAGGGTGAATGTCACGTTCTCCGTCACCTTCTCCCATACGCGCCCGGTCACCGAGTCCTTCACGGTGCCGTCGCGCTCCGTGTAGGAGGGAACGGCGATCTCGTAGTTCCCGTCCTGTCCGAAGAAGGGCTCCGACGGTCCCGGGCACTCCTCCAGCACGGTCGTGCCGTCCGAGCAGCGTTTCGTCAGCGAGTCCGGCCAGGTCACCGGAACTGACGGCGGGCCCCCGCCGGGCCCTCCCCCGGCGCCACCGCCGCCCATCGGTTCGCTGCCGCCGCCGCCGATCGGTTCGCTGCCGCCGCTGCCGCCGGTCCCTCCCATGGCGCCGCCGCCGACCTGAAACGGATCTCCAACGCATCCGGCCAGCGCGACGGACTCCACGAGCAGCGCGGCCAACAGCCAGGTGAAGCGATGGGCGTGAGGGGTCTCGTTCGGCATGGGCAAGCAGCGGCGTCCTTCGATGGATCGGCGCGTGCAGCCTATCATTCACCGGGGCGCGGGGGTCGATTTCCTCGCGGGCGGGCCGCGCGCCGGAGATTTCCATCGCGGGCCGCGCGCCGCGCCGTCCCGGCTCTTCCCGCCTCTCGCTGCGCTCTTGCACCTCACCCCGCGCTCTTTCGCGTCGCCCGCGTGCTCTCCGCGTCGCTTTCGTGCGCTGCGCGGAGCGCGCCCTCGCCGATGGCATCCGCCCCGCCCGTCGCGGACCTGCCGCTTCGCGAAAAACGAAGCGAGAATGAAATAAACACGAGGCGCCGGCGAAGAGTGGGTATGAGCACACGCACCTCACTGTTGTTCGCGGTCGCGCTCACGGGCAGCGTGCTCGGGGGCTGTGGCGACAGCGCGACAACTCCGGCCGGGGATCGGGTCGCTCCGGGGGCAGGCGCCTGCCTCTCCGGGGGACCGACCGAGAAGGCCGAGATGAAGGTTTACACGTTCTTCGGCGCCGCCGGGGCGCAGAGCCGGGTCGAGCGGCGGGTCCGGCCGGATGGCTCGGAGACCCTGTCGAGCGAGACCCGGTCCCCGCGCGCGCAGGCCGGCGCGCTCCCTGCCGGCGGCGTCCTGCGTGAGTATGCCGAGATCGACACCTCGGGTCGCCTCGTCTACGCGGACGTCTCGCTCAGCGACGCCGCCGGCGTGGTGAAGCGGATGATCCTCGATCCGCAGCACGGCGCCGCGCTGCTCCGCCGCGCCGGGATCGCGCCGGGCTTCGTCCGGATCCCGATCGGCGAGGCGACCATCTATGCGCCGGTGAGCTCGATGGTGACGCCGGTCGCGGCGTGGGTCGCGCGGCGGGCGGCGCAGGCTGCGCCGAGCGCCCGCCTGTTCGACGACATGACGGCCGAGAGCCACGAGATCCTCAGCGACCAGCTCGTCGTCGAGGACGGCCGCGACACGTTCGTGGTGCTCGGCGACGCGGCGCTGTCGGTGGATGACGAGTTCATCACCTCCCTCCCGCTCGGCGAAGCGGCGACTGCGCCGACGGCCTGCGAGGCGGGTGGGAGCGGCGCCGCCGCGTCCTGGCGCTCTGGTTGAGCCCACCCGCCGACCGGCTGGAAGCTGGTGAGGGTGTGAGTGGCGCCGCCGCGTCCTGGCGCTCTGGTTGAGCCCACCCGCCGACCGGCTGGAGCCCGGGAGGGGCGGTCGCGGGGACACCGAGGAGGGGCGATTCCCATCCTCGGTGTCCGCCGTGGCGTGGCTGTCCCGCGAGCCGTGCTCTCTTCGCGCGTCGCTGTCCGCGCGTCCGCCGCGTCAGGGCGTCGTGTAGTCGACCTGCACCGTGTACGAGCTGTTCGCGTACGCGTTCACGAGGAGCATGACCTCGGACTGCCCTTCCGGGACCTTCAGCTCGCACGTCTCGTCCGCGCCGTCGAGGTAAGGACGGCAGTCGAAGTCGCTCAACGTGGGCTGCGCGCCGAACCGCACGTAGAGGTCGGGATCACCGGAGCCCGTCATCACGGCCCGGAACGACGTGCCCGGGACGACGGCGATCGGCCCGTGGGCGGCCACCTCGCGCCGCGAGATGGAGCCCTCGAAGCTCGTCGACGTCTCGGTGCCGCCCGGCGCGGGGGCTCCCGGCGCGGAGTAGCTCACCTCGATGTCGTAGTTCGAGGCCGTGAAGCCTTGCACCTTGATGAAGGCCCTGGTCTCGCCCTCGGGCACCTCGAGCGTGCAGGTCTCGTTGGCGTCGCTGAGGTAAGGCCGGCAATCGAACGCCCGCGCCGTCGGCGCAGAGCCGAACTTCACGAAGAGATCGGGATCTCCGGTCCCGGTCATGACGACGGTGAAGGTGGTCCCGGGCACAACCTCGAACCCCTCGGCGGGCCCCACCACGTCGAACGCCCCTCGCGCGACACGGCCGCTGAAGTTCTCGGTCACCGGCTCGCCGCCACCGCCGCCACCGCCACCGCCGCCTCCACCACCGCCTCCACCACCGCCACCGCCACCGCCGCCGCCGCCGCCCTCGGGGGTGCCGTAGAGCGACTGAACGCCATCGATGTCCTTCTGCGTGAGGTTGAGCGTCCTGTCGCCAGAGCCGTTGCACTGCGGATAGTGCATGACGGAGGCTCCGTCGTACTCCGTGAGGGCGCGCCAGTTGTCGTCCTCGAAGCAGGTGCCGGACTCAGGACGGGTGTGCTCGTGCCGGAAAGCGAGGGTGTGCCCCAGCTCGTGGCGGAGAATGCCCGTGAGCGTGGGCTGGGTGCTGCCGAAAGCGGTCCTGTCGATCAGCACGTTCCGCGTCGACCTCGACTGGCCGGGGAAGAAGGCGCGCGCCAGGTACTGGCCGCCCGTGTTCACCGGGTTCACGTCGAACAGGACGTCGCTGGTGCTCGACGTGCAGCCCGCGTCGGCCGACTCCACGTGGATGAAGTCGACGTCGGTGACCTCTTCCCACGCCTGGACGGCCTCCTCCATCGCCGTCACGACGGTCTCGTAACGGTCCCCGAATCTCTTGCTCACGCAGTAGGTGAGATTGCGCCGCTGCTCCGTCGTCCAGATAACGTCGCTCCCACCAGACTGGTTGACGATCAGCGCACCATCGCGCACATGCGTCTCCCAGAACTCGCGCAGATGCTTGATATCCACGACGGGCGTGTCCCCGTTAACAATATAGACGCCTGTGTCGGTCTCGCGGAAGACCGTCCGCTCGAAGTGGTCAAATCCCAGTTGATTCGTGCCCACTGCCTCGATGTCGGCGTCGCCGACGTTTGCCGAGCAACCGGCCACAACGGCGGTCAAACCAGCGACCACCACTGCGAACTTACGGGTGACCACATTGCTCTCGTGCGGCTTTGCAGGATGCATTTGAAGCTCCTTTCGGGGAGGCGAACCACGCTGTCCACGCGAACTCGATGAGACCCAAATGCCTTAACCCGATTTGACCCTCAGTCGGATAGCCAAATCTGACCGGCGTTCAGAAAAAGGGTTCCGGATTGTAAAAAATTTCGAAAGGAGCGTACCGAGTTACCCTGTCAGAAGAAAATTCTTGCGTCACGCGAAGCGAACAGATCGCTCCGGGTAGATACACTGGAAAATCACACCTCTTGAGTTCGCGCGACGCGCACTTGCACGGCGACAAGCATCGGGATTTTCCTTCCTACGTTGCGCAAATGAAAGCCGCGGAACGCATGCATGCAACGCCGGCAGCGCAGCGCGCGGCGCGGCGTCGCAGCGCGCGCGGTGCGCACGGACGTGGTTCGCGAGCGCCGGGTCAGCCGCGAGAGCAACGCGCAGCGCGCGCCTGTAGCCGGCGCGATCGCGCAGCAGTTGCAACCGCGATGCGCCGCGCAGGGGCGCTGCGAAGGCGCTGCCGAAGAGATGACCTGCGGTCAGATGGTGGTCGCTTCCCGGTGCTGGACGCGCGCAGCGCGTGGCAGATCGCGGCGACGTCGCGCCCGCCGTCACGGCGTCGAGAGAGGGCGCAGCGGGCTCGCCGCGACGCACGTCGCGGTGCCGTGCGCGCGAGCGCCTCGGGCTTCTCGGTGCGTTCGCGCGCCGCGCTCGACACGCGCTTGCGTGCGCTCGGACTACCTCCGGGCCAGGATCGGCGCGCGTGCGACGGCGCGGGCGGCGCGCCGGACACGAGCGCGCCCTGCCCCGCGATGGCCCCGCGCTTCACCTCGTGCTCGAAGCGGCGAGCGCCTGCGCCGTCACGCGCACGGCATGGGCGCGCAGCCGCTGCGCCGCGGGCGTCGCGCCGCGGGCGCTGGCGATGCCGTCCGCGCGCGCGATCTGCCACGCCGCGTCGCGCCGGCGTCGCACATCCGGTGGTCGCTGTTCGCGGTCGTGCTCCACGCCAGCACCTCGTGCGCGGCGAGCGATGGCACCGCGAAGGAGCAGAGCGATGGCACCGCGAAGGAGCAGAGCGAGGACGTCACGAAGGAGCAGAGCGATGGCACCGCGAAGGAGCAGAGCGAGGACGTCACGAAGGAGCAGAGCGATGGCACCGCGAAGGAGCAGAGCGAGGACGTCACGAAGGAGCAGAGCGATGGCACCGCGAAGGAGCAGAGCGAGGACGTCACGAAGGAGCAGAGCGATGGCACCGCGAAGGAGCAGAGCGATGGCACCGCGAAGGAGCAGAGCGGCGACGCCGGCGGGCCGATCCACGCTCCGGGGCGCCGCGAGCGCCGGCGGCTCACCCGCGCGCGGACAGGATCCGGCTGAACGCCTCGCCGACTGCACGCGCGAGCTCGACCATCCGGCGCGATCCGCTCGAGGAGTCGATGATCCGGTCGGCGACCAGGATCATCGCGGGCCGCCCGACGACCTGGACCGCTACGGCGGCGACGTCGAGGCTCGGGTTGACCATGACGTCGAGCAGCGGCGCGTGGGTGGGCGTGCCGGGGATCGGCCCGACGTAGAGGTGCGTCGCCACGGCCGTGGCGAGCACGCTGGGCTGGTCCATCGGAAGGGTGAGCTTCCGCAGCGCTTCCTGGTCGCCGAACTCCGCGTTGCAGGCGAAGCCACGGAAGACCCCCCGGTGCGCGGCGAAGATCGCGACGCGCCGCGCGAACAGGCGCAGCCCCCGCAGCGCGAGCCGGACGACGTCGTCGCGCGTGCGCGCGAGGTACAGCGCGTCGATGACGTCGCTCAGATCGACGAAGGGCTGCGGCGGCGGGTCGTCGTCGAGGGCGTCGGAGAGCTCCGGCTCGGGCGGGGGGGGCAGCGCCGGGAGCCGCCCCGAGCGCCTGCTCGACGGCGGCACGGCGCTCGGCGGACGGCCCTCGCCGCCGCGGCGCGACGAGGGGAACTCGGCGTCGGCAGGGCCCCGGCGCCCCGACGCGGGGCCGGACGGCGCGTCGAGGGGCAGCCGGCCGAGGCGACGCGTCGAGGGGGCCGGCTCACGTCCGCCGCTTTCCGGGCCGCTGTCGAGGCCAGGCGAGCTCTGGGGCATGATCGAGGCGAGCAGCTTGAAAGGCGGCGAGATCTCCACCGGCGGAGGCGGCGGGAACGAGACCGCGGGCGGCTCGACCGCCGGCGCCTTCAGGGTCGCCGAGCGGGCGGAGCCCGCGCCGGCGCCGCGCTCGGCGTCCAGCGAGCGCCGGGCGATCGAGGACGAGGCGCGCGCGTCGCGCGCCGCCTTGGCATGCCGGAGCGGCAGGATCGGCTCCTCCTGCGGCGGAGGCGCGTCGACCAGCAGGGCGTGGCCGTTCTGCGCCGGAGCGCGGCGCCCCGCGCTGCCGCCCGGCGACTCGACCAGGCCCGGCTCGTCGAAGGAGGGCACCGAGGCGCGCCGGATGAGCGGGATCGGCACCTCGTACGACGGCGGCGGCGGGATGGTCGACTGCGGCGCGCCGTGGGGAAATGCGGGCGTCGCCCGGCGCAGGCGGACCGGGACCTGCTCCCGCTCGTCGAGCTCCAGGGCGCGGATGGCCTCCTCGATCGCCGTGATCGGCGCCCGGAAGATGCGCACCGGCGCGCCGAGGTGGAAGCTGAACTCGTCGTGGAGGTGGCGATCGAGCGGATCGGCGGCCGCGACGTCGACGGTGCCAGCGCCGGGATCGACGCGGATCGGGACGGCGCCGAGCCGACGGCACATGGCGCGCGGCAGGCGCGCGACGAGCTCGCGGGCGCCGACGACCTGCCGCAGCGCGAGGCCACCGCGGCGCTCGAGCTCCGCTTCCAGGGCGCGCTCGGTGATGGCGGCGCGATCGATGAGGGCGCGAGGGAACGAGATGCCCCGCAGCACCGCCACGAAGAGGGCGGCTTCGACCTCAGCCTTCGAGACGGCGCCGGCGGAGATGAGGAGGCGGCCCAGGTCTAGCGACACTCGCTGCACGATACCAGAAAGGACGCTGCCAGCGTGCGGCGCGCGACCGCGCGGCCACGACGCGCGCCGGTCACCCAGCGAGGACCGCTCTCGGCAGGATCTCCCTGTCTCTCTGTAACTGTAACAAGGAGAGCACGGCGCCGTGGAAGAGCAGACCGCACCTCGCCGGGGGCGCCGGGCGGCCCGGCCGCCGGCGCAATGGCCCTCGCGGAGCGCGCGGCGCAGGGCGAGCGCCGCGCGCCGCGTGCCTCGGCGCGCCGCGGCGGGGGCGCCCCTGCGGGCTGACGGCGCGGGGGCGCGCGCCGGGCGAGCTCACGTGTTCACGCCGGGCTCCCCGCGCCGGAGCCCCGGTGTCCGGTATGACAACAGGCCTGGGACAGCTCCGGAAGCCTCGAGTCCTCAGCGAGAGAACTGAAACACCACCTCGCTCTGCCTCACGAGACCCAGGTTGTCGCGCGCGATCCGCTCCACGGCGGTCGGGTCGTCGCGGAGGCGCGCCACCTTGCCGCGGAGCGCCTCGATCTGCCGCCCGAGCTCGGCGTTCTCCTCCTCGACGTCGGCGAGCTCTCTCTCGAGCTCACGCAGGCGCGGCAGCCCCTGAGGCGAGAAGATCATGATCGGGGCGCCCACGGCCGCGACGATCAGCACCGCGATGGGGAGCGTCCGCTCCAGGAACTGCGCTATGCGACGCACAGACATCCGCTCGCACATTGCCGGCAATCCTGTCAACTTTCCTTCAACCTTCCTGCAACTCCCCGTTAACTTCCACCGGGTCGCGGCTGGGGGCATACGGCGTGAGCGCGGCCCGCCCGCGCAGCGCCGCGCGGACTGCGGCCTCGACGAGCGCTCCGGCGTGCCGCGCGCCCGCGAGCACGATCGCCTGGCGCGCGCCGGCAAGGCCGGACGAGCGTCGGAGGTCGCGTGACGCCGCAAGCTTCGCTAGCATGACGCACGCCCCGCCGTCCGGCAGGTCCGCAGCGCCGCGCGCACGCCGGCACGAGGGCTCGGCCCGAGGAGACCCATGTCCATTGATATCGTCCGAGGCGAGCTCGAGCGCCTCTTCTCGCTTGATGAAATGATGGCCCTGTCGTCCGACCTCCTCGGCTTCAACCCGGTCGAGATCGGCGGCGGCGCCTCCAAGGCCTCCTTCGCGCGCGCGCTCACGGACCACTGCGTCGAGGTCGACGCCATCGAGGCGTTGATCGACGCCGTCATCGCCTCACGCGCGGAGGTCGACGCCCGCGTCCGCGCCCTCGGCGCCCAGGGGCTCGCCCTGCCCGAGGAGCTCGCGGCCGGCGAGGCGTTCGGCGACTTCGTCATCACGAGAAAAATCGCCGAGGGGCCGCGGGGCCTCGTCTACGCGGCGACCCGGGGCACCGAGCCGAGGACGCTCAAGGTGCTCCGACGCGACGTGACGCGGGACAGCAGGGCGGTGCGCAGGTTCCTCACCCATGTCCGCCTGGCCGCGCAGGTGCGCCACGAGAACCTGGCCAGCGACGTCGAGGCGGGGCTCGTGGGCGGGCGGGCGTTCGTGGCGTACACGCACGTGGACGGGCTGCCGCTCTCGGCGCGGCTCGCGCGCTCGGGGCCGCTCCACGTCAACGAGGCCAGGCCGCTGCTCCGCGGGATCCTGAGCGGGCTCGCGGCGCTCCACGAGCAGCGCCTCGTCCACGGGGCGCTCAAGCTGGAGAACGTCCTCGTCGCCCGCGACGAGGACGGGCAGCCGCTCCCCGTGCTCATCGACGTGGGCGGCGACCGGCTCGGCGCCGGGTGGTCGAGCCCGGAGCTCGTCCGGACCGCGAGCCCCGAGCAGCTGCGCGGCGAGGTCGCCGGCCCGGCCAGCGATCTCTACGCCTTCGGCGCGCTGCTCTTCGAGGTCCTCACGGGCAAGCCCGTGTTCTCTGGCGCGGCCGCGATCGACGTCGCGATCGCGCACCTCACCGAGGCGCCGCCCTCGCCGAGCGCGGCCTCGCCCCGCGGGTGGGTCGGCAAGGACATCGACGAGCTGTCGGGGCGCCTGCTCGCGAAGGCGCCGGACGCGCGGCCGAAGGGGGCGCGCGCGGTGCTCGAGGCGATCGAGCCGCTCGGCAAGCCGCAGCAGAAGGGGGCGACGATCGGCGAGGCGCAGCTGAACGACCTCATCGACCGGCTGGTGGCGAGCCCGACCGACGCCGACCTCGCGCTCGCCGTCGAGGCGACCGTCGACCAGGGTGCCGATCCGGGGCGCGTCGCCGAGGCGCTCGTGATGGCGGCCGAGCAGCTCGACGGGAGCGCCGCCGAGGGCGAGGGTGGCGCCGAGGCGGCCGCGGCGAAGAAGCTGCTGCACTTCCGGGCGGCACGCATCTACGAGAAGGGGAAGCTCCACGATAAGGCGGAGGCCATCTACGTGGGCCTGCTCGAGCGCGACCCGGGCGACGACATCGCCTTCAGCGCGCTCGAGGAGCTCCGCAAGACGCTCGGCAAGCACGAGGAGCGCGTGGAGATGCTCCTCCAGCGGAGCGAGAAGGCCGAGAGCGCGGGCGAGCGCGCCCGGGCCCTGAGCGAGATCGGGCACCTCTACGTGCGGGAGCTCGACGACAAGGACCAGGGGGTGTTCGCCTTCGCTCAGGCGCTCGCGCAGGATCCGGAGCAGGACGCGTACGCCGTCGACCTGGAGCGCGCGGCCGGCAGCGACATGAAGACCTGGGCCGAGGCGCTCCAGATCCTGAGCCAGGCGAGCACCGACGAGGCGATGGCCGCCGAGCCGAAGATCGCGCTCTTCAACCGGCTCGGGCCCTGGTACGCGGAGAAGATCGCGCGGGCGGACCTCGGGATCCCCTGCTTCCAGTTCGTGCTCGGGCTCGACCCGGCGAACGAGAAGGCGCTGGAGGGGCTCGCGCAGGTCTACCGCCGCGCCCAGCAGTGGCAGGAGCTCGTCCAGGTGCTGCTCTCGCGGGCCGACCGCGCCGCGACGCCCGGCGAGGCGCGCGATCTCCGCGCCGCGGCCGCCGAGCTGCTCGAGACGAAGCTGAACGACGCGAGCCGCGCGCGCGACCTGTACGAGCAGATCTTCGCCGAGGACCCCGGGCACACGAGGACGTGCGACGCGCTGCTCAGGATCTACCGGCGCATCGAGGACCACGCGGGCTACGCGAAGATCCTCGAGAGGCGCGCCGAGGCGCTGCGGGGCGAGGAGCGCGTCGACACGGTGTGCAAGCTTGCCGAGCTCTACGAGGACCGGCTCGGCGACCTGGGCGAGGC
Organism: Sorangium sp. So ce321; assembly: GCF_051530195.1. Taxonomy (NCBI): domain Bacteria; kingdom Pseudomonadati; phylum Myxococcota; order Polyangiales; family Polyangiaceae; genus Sorangium; species Sorangium sp. So ce321. Next base: position 6,604,898 of record NZ_CP150329.1, read on the forward strand.
GACGCGCCGCTACGAGGCCGCGCTGGAGCTCGACCCGACCAGCCTGACCGCGCTGCGCGGGCTCGATCGCATCTACAGCCGCAACGGGCGCTACAAGGAGCTCCTCCAGAACCTGGAGCGGCAGATCGACGTCAGCGCGACGCCGCGGCAGAAGATCAACCTCCACGAGCGGATCGCCGGCATCTACGACGAGGAGTTCCTCGACCACGCGAAGGCGGCCGAGGCCCTCGAGGCGATCCTCAGGATCGACGGCGCGCACGAGGGCTCGCTGGCCGCGCTCGGGCGGCACTACCGCGCCCTCGAGCGGTGGGAGGACGTGGTGGCCCTCTACGAGCGGCACCTCGGCATCGTGCCCGACGACAAGCGGCGGGAGGAGATCCTGCTCGCGATGGGCCGCGTGCTGCTCGAGCAGGTCGGCTCGCCCGAGCGCGCCCGCAAGGCCTACGAGCGCGTGCTCGCGATCGACCCGCACCACGCCGGGGCGCTCGAGTCGCTGGCGCACGTGCGCGCCGCGACCGGCGACGCGGCGGCGGCGCTCAGCGCGATCGAGTCGCTCGCGGCGACGGCCAAGACCGCGGAGAGCAGGGCCGATCTCTGGATCCGCGCGGCGAAGATGCTCGAGGAGAAGGGGGACCGGGACGGGGCGATCGAGCGCTACAAGATGGCCCTCGACGCGCAGCCGCACAACGCGGGCGCGACCTCGGCGCTGCGCGCGGCCTACCTCGCGCGGGGCGACGCGACGAGCGCCGTCGAGCTCATCGCGCGCGAGGCCGAGGGCGCGGAGGGCAACCTCGCCAAGGCCCGGCTGTACGGCGAGATGGCCCTCCTCTTGCGGGAGCGCCTGAAGGACGACGCGCGCGCCGCGGAGGCGGCCACGAGGGCGGTCGACCTCGACCCGACCAGCATGCAGGGGCACATGATCTCGGGCGACCTCGCGTTCGAGGCGGGCCGCTTCCTCGAGGCGGCGCGGCACTACGAGTCGCTGGCGAACCGGGTCGACGCCCTGCCGAAGGAGCAGGGGCTCAAGCTGCTCCTCCGCTACGTCGACGCGCTCAGCAAGAGCGGCTCGAGCGGCAAGGCGATCGGCACCGTGCAGGCGCTGCTCACGCTCGCGCCGGACGACCCGGCGGCGATCTCGCGCGCCGCGAAGGTCAACCTCGACGCGGGCCTGGCCAGGGAGGCCGCGGCGCTCTACGAGGGCCTGGTGGAGCGCTTCGGCGCCCAGCTGCCGGAGCGGGAGCGGGCCGACGCGCTGCTCCGGCTCGGCGAGGCGAGGCTCGCGGCCGGCGACGCCGACGGCGCGATCGCCCCACTGAACGACGCCGCCGATCTCCTCCCGGAGTCCCCTGCCCCGCTCGCCCTGCTCTCCCGGGTGTTCGAGGCCAAGGGGGAGTGGGAGGAGGTCGTGCGCCTCAAGAACCGGCGGCTCGACGTGGTGGTCGGCGAGGAGCGGAGCGCGCTCCTGCTCGAGATCGGCGACCTGCTCGCGACGCACCTCAACGACCGAACGCGCGCCGCGAAGAGCTACGTGGCCGCGCTCGACGAGCGCCCGGACGACCGGAAGATCCTCACCAAGCTGATGCAGCTCTACAGCGAGGAGAAGGACTGGTCGAAGCTCATCGACATCGTCCTCAAGCTCGCCGCCAAGATCGACGATCGGCGCCAGAAGGCGAAGTACATGCACACCGCGGCGATCGTGAGCGCGCGGCAGCTCGGCGACCTCGACCGGGCGGCGCGGTTCTACGACGAGGTGCTCGAGCTCGATCCGTCCCTCACCCGGGCGCTCGCCGAGGCGATCGAGGTCCGCGGCGAGAAGGGCGACCACGAGGAGGTGGAGCGCCTGCTCAAGGTCGAGCTCGACCGCGCGACCGAGGAGAACGACACGGCGAAGATGCTCGAGACGTTCGACCGGCTGGGCGCCCTCTACAAGGACAAGCTCGACTGGATGAGCGACGCGATCGACGCGTACGAGGCGGCGCAGACGCTCGATCCGGACAACGACGAGCGGAACGAGCTCCTGGCGAACCTGTACGCGAGCAACCCGGCGCAGTACCTGGACAAGGCGGTGGCCGCGCAGATCCCGATCCTGCGGCGCAACCCCTACCGGCCGGACGCGTACCGGCTGCTGCGGAAGCTGTACACCGAGACGAAGCGGGCCGACGCCGCCTTCTGCCTGTGCCAGGCGCTCTGCTGCCTGAGCGGCGCCGAGCCGGACGAGGAGCGCTTCTTCCGCCGCATGCGCCCGGACACGGCCGCGGCCGCGCAGCAGCCGCTCGACGAGGAGACGTGGGCGGCCGCGCTCATCCACCCCGACGCGGATCCGCTCCTGACCGCAATCTTCGGCGTGATCGAGCCGGCCGTGCTGCGGAAGAACGGGCAGCCCCTGGAGGAGCTCGGCTACCAGCTCGCCTACCAGATCGACCTCTCGCGCCACCCCTACCCGATGTCGCAGACGCTCTATTACGCCGCGGGCGTCCTCGGCCTGGAGGCGCCGCTCACGTTCCAGAACCCGAACGACGGCGGCGGCGTCTCGTTCCTCCACGCGCACGTGCCGGCGATCGTGCTCGGCGCCGCGGCGCTCCAGATGGACCTGCCGACCCAGGCCGCCTCGTTCATCGCCGCCCGCCACCTCACCTACTACCGGCCCGGCATGTACCTCCGCCACCTCGTGCCCACGGGCACCGGCCTGCGCGCCTGGCTGTTCGCGGCGATCAAGCTGATCTCGCCCACCTTCCCGATCACGAAGGAGCTCGAGGGGCCGGTGAAGGACAACCTGGCGATCCTCGAGCCGACCATCGTCGGGCCGGCGCGCGATCAGCTGGCCAGCATCGTCACCAAGCTCCTCCAGGCGGGCGCCATCGATCTGAAGCGCTGGGTGTCCGGAATCGACCTGACGGCCGACCGCGCCGGGTTCCTCCTCGCGAACGACCTCGAGCTGGCGCAGGAGATGATCAAGGCGGCCGACGAGGCGGGCGCCGCCGTGCCCCAGAAGGAGCGGCTCAAGGAGCTCATGCTCTACGCGGTCAGCGAGGAGTACTTCGCCGTCCGGCAGCGGCTCGGGATCAACATCGACAGCTGAGCGCCGGGGGCTCGCCCCCGGAGGGCGCCCGCTCCCCTCAGGGCGGGGCCACCGAGGGCTCGCCCCGGCGCAGCCTGCTAGCTGGATCGACGAGGATCCAGGGGACGGAGATCACTCTCTGCTGACTTCCGCACCGGACTGGTTGACGGATAAATCGTCAAATTGCTAGGCTGCGGGCCGGCATTAGGCCTTTTGGATCGTATGTTAGCTCGCCGCAGCGTGGCAGCGGGCAGCCTGAGCGATTGTGTGAAAGCACGCCCATGGCGGCAAAGAAGACCCGAAAAACTTCGAAAAAAGACCGGAAGAGAGCGACCAAGGCCAGCGCGGCGAGCTCGAGACGAGCCGCCGCGACAGCGCGGACGAGGAAGGCGAAACCTGCCGCCCGATCGACCGCGCGCAAGCCGAAGCGGAAGGCCGCTGCCTCTCGTCCTGCTGCGCGACGCACCTCGGCCGTGAAGGCGGCAAAGCGCCGGAAAACCACGACAAAACGGGCGACCACCCGCAAGTCGGCGGCCCCGGCGCGGCGCAAGGCCGCACGCACCCCAGCGCGGGCGACGCGTACGAGCGCCCGGAAGAAATCAGCGGCCGCGAAGGTGAAAAAGGTGACGCGCGCCGCCGCCAAGCGCGCCGGCGCGTCCAAGGCGAGGAAGGCTGCAGCCAGAACGAAGACCAGATCGACGCGCGCCGCCGCCAAGCTCAGGACCACCAAGGCCAGGGCGAAGGCGAGGGCGACGAAGGTCAAGGCGAGGGCGGCGAAGGCCAAGGCGACGCGGGCGAGGGCCGCGAGGGCGAAGGCGGCGAAGCCGAGGGTGACGAGGGCCCGGGCCGCGAAGAAGAGGGCGGCGAAGCCGAGGGCCGCGGCCGGGCGGGCGCGGAGCACAAGGGCCGCGAAGAAGAAGAAGAGGGTCGCGCGGGTCAAGGCGACGAAGCCGAGGCTCGCGCGGGTCAAGGCCGCGAAGCCGAGGCTCGCGCGGGTCAAGGCCGCGAAGCCGAGGCTCGCGCGGGTCAAGGCCGCGAAGCCGAGGCTGCTCAGGAGGAAGGTCGCCGCGCGCTCCGAGCGGGTGCTCACGGCGCCGGCCGCCGAGCCGACGAAGCTCCGGAAGAAGAAGCTGAGGGCCGAGGACGCGCCGAAGCTCAAGGAGCCGAAGCTCAAGCTCAAGGAGCCGACGCTCAAGGAGCCGAAGCTCAAGCTCAAGGAGCCGACGCTCAAGGAGCCGAAGCTCAAGGAGCCGAAGCTCAAGCTCAAGGAGAAGCTGAAGCTCAGGGACGTCGGGGAGCAAGCCGAGCCGGTCGAGGCGGAGCGCCCGCGCCGGATCAGCGACAAGCCGCAGCGCGCGAGCGACAGGCCGCAGCGCGCGAGCGACAGGCCGCAGCGCGCGAGCGACAGGCCCGCCGTCGAGAAGAAGGGCTCGCGGCCGGCTGGGGCGAAGGGAAAGGGCGCGGGGGCGTTGATCGAGCGCCGTCCGGGCCGCGTCCCGCTCCGGGAGCCGCCGCGGGTCGTCACGCTGCCTTTGCCGATGCTGCCGCCCCCGCGGCGGGCCACCATCGAGGAGCGCAGCGCGATCATCGAGCAGCGACTGAACGCGCAGACGGAGGACTTCCGGCGGCGCTACATCGACAGCCTCGATATGTCCTGGATTTACCACGACAGCGCGCTCGAGGGCGTGGTCTACACGTTCGACGAGCTGCGCGCGGCGCTCAACGGCCCGGCTCCGCTGGTGACGGACTCCAGCCTTCAGCCAACCTACGACGATATCCGGCGTCACAAGGAGGCCATCGTGTATGTGCGCGAGCAGGGCGCGAACAAGCGGGCACCGGTCACGCTCGACTGCGTGAAGAAGCTGTACCTGATCCTCCATCCGGAGGAGGGGGACATCAAGACGGTAAAATACCGCAAGGACATCCCCCAGCACCGGCTCTATTTCCACGAGTACGCTCCGCCGGACAAGATCGCCTACAAGGTGCGGCAGATCATCGACTGGCTGAGCGACCCCGAGACGCGGAAGACGCGGAACGGCATCCGGATCGCGGCGCGCGCGCACTACGATCTGCTCCGGGTCTATCCGTTCCCCAACGACAGCGGGAAGGTCGCGCGGCTGTTCATGAACATGCTGCTGCTCCGCACCGGCCTGCCGCCGTCGATCATCCACTCGACCGAGCGGCAGCGCTACTACGAGGCGCTGAAGGGCTCGGCGACGACGGTGCTGCAGATGGTGCAGGAGTCGGTGGAGAACGCCCTCGCGAGCGTCGAGAAGCTCCTCGATGAGCATGAGACGCGGAAACGCGCCTTCGTCAGCTGAGATACCTCAGCGCGGCCTCGCGCAGGGCGCGGCTCCAGCCGGACGGAGCGCGCGCCGCCCGCCCGGGGCCGCCGCTCGGCGCAACGCAGCCCGGAATCAGGACGAGAGCGCAGCTGCCCCCGTGAAGCGGCCGAGCAAGGTCGCTCCCGGGGGCGAGCCCGTCGCAGGGCTGCGCGCGACCAGGCCCAACAAAGCGGGCGCGACCATCGCCGCGGGCCGAAAGACAGGGAAGGCGGGCGCGCCCGGCGCGGCGGCTCGGCCGGCGAGGAAAGCCGTCGACACGGCGGCTCGGCCGGCGAGGAAAGCCGTCGACACGGCGGCTCGGCCGGCGCGAGCGCGGCCGGGCGCCGCCGGCGCGGCGGCTCTACCGCCGAGGAAAACCGTCGACACGGCGGCTCGGCCGGCGTCGGCGCGGTCGGGCGCGCCGCCTCAGGCCACGTTCGCGCGGCTGCGTGCGCTGCACCCGGATGCCCACTGCGAGCTCGATCACAGATCGGCCTTCGAGCTGCTCGTCGCCACGGTGCTGAGCGCCCAGACGACGGACGTGCTGGTCAACAAGGTGACGCCACACCTGTTCGGCGCCTATCCCGACGCCCGCGCGCTCGCCGGCGCCGATCCCACCGAGATCAGCGCGCTCCTCCGCCGGCTCGGGATGGGCATGTTCAACCAGAAGGCTCGGAACATCGTGGGGCTCGCGCGAGGCCTCATCGAGCGGCACGGCGGCGAGGTGCCGAGGACGCTGGCCGAGCTCGTCAGGCTGCCTGGCGTGGGGCGCAAGACAGCGAATGTCGTCCTCGGCGTGGCCTTCGGAGCGCCGGAGGGCGTCGTCGTCGATACCCACGTGCAGCGCCTCTCGCAGCGGCTCGGATGGACGAGGAGCGACAAGCCAGAGCAGATCGAGCGCGATCTCGGGGCGCTCTTGCCGCAACGTGACTGGGATATGCTGTCCCACACGCTGGTCTTCCACGGCCGCCGGATCTGCTTCGCGAGGAAGCCGGCGTGCGGCGGATGCGGGATCAGCGACGCGTGCCCGAGCGCGTTCCGCGCAGAGAACGTGGGTCGGAAGCCGCCGCGCCCCCCTCGCCGCCGCGACGCGCAGCCGTGAGCGTCACGCACGCTGCGCAGGCCAGCTGTCGAGCGCGCTGACGGAGAGACGCACGGCAGGCCAGCGCGGCTCACCGCCGCTCGGCGCGCTGCCGCGAGCTGTTTGTTGCGCTGGCGCCAAGGGCGCGGGGTAGACTGGAACGATGAAGGCTTTGCACCTGTTCGTCGCCCTCACCAGCCTGTTCACCGCCGCGTGCGGCCGCCTGGAGGGCGATCTCTGCGACTACAAGTGCGACTGCGAGGGGTGCAGCGACCGCGAGTACGACGAGTGCCTTGATCGCTACGATCACAGGTACGAAGACGCAGACCACCGCGGATGTCTCGACAGGTACGACGAGCTCCTCGCGTGCGAGGACGACACCGGGGTTTGCCACGACTACAAATGGGAGAGCTCCTGCAAGAACGAGAGAGAGACACTCGATCGGTGCCTCGACTAGGCTCGTTCCGGCGGACGCCGCCGCGAGGGGTCCCGATCCCAGGGAGGGCCAGAGAGGCCCCCTGCAGTCTGCCTGGCGATGCCGGGTGAGCCCGCTGGCGGGCCGCGCAGCGGCTCGTCCGACAGGGGGCAGGCGCGGCGGCGTTCAGGCCACGTCGCCCGGCGTGACGACGCCGCCCAGAGCGGCGGCGCCGGTGCGGAACGCCTCGACGAGCCGCTCCGAGGCCGTGTAGGGGTCGACCTCGCGCCGCGCGACGGCGCGCACCGCCGCCTCGAGCGCGGGCCCGAGCGCGGCGACAGCGGCGTCGGTGAGCGCGTCGCGGAGCTGCACGTGCATCGCCTCGCGCAGGCGCTCTTCCCGGCGCGCCGCGCCGGCCTCGGTGCCGAACAGCCAGGCCCGGTGCCCCTCCAGCCTGTCCACGAGCGCCGCGACGCCCTCGTTGCGCGTCGCCACGGTCCGCGCGATCGCGGGCACCCACGGCCCCTCGGGCGGCCCGCCGCTCGGATCCACCGCGCCCGCCGCGCCCGCCGCGCCCGCCGCGCGGGCGTGGAGCGCCGACGCGCTGTGCCCGCGCGCCCGCCCGGAGGCCTGCGCCACCTCGCCGCCGAGCGCGATCATGAGCTCCAGATCGCGCACCGCCGCGTCGGCCCCGTCCCGGTCGGCCTTGTTCACGGCGAAGACGTCGGCGCACTCCAGGATGCCCGCCTTGATCGCCTGCACCTCGTCGCCCATCCCGGGCGCCGCGACGACCAGGGTGGTGTGCGCCATGCGCGTGATCTCGAGCTCGTCCTGCCCGACCCCGACGGTCTCGACCAGCACGACGTCAGCGCCCCACGCGTCGAGCACCCGCGCGATGTCGGCCGCCGAACGCGACAGCCCGCCGAGCGCGCCCCGGGTCGCCAGCGACCGGATGAACACGTCGGGATCGCCGAAATGCGCCTGCATGCGGATGCGATCGCCGAGGATGGCGCCGCCGGTGAACGGGCTCGTCGGGTCCACCGCCACCACGGCGACCCGGCGCCCCTGCTTCCTGAACACGCCGATCAGCCGGTCGGTGAGCGTGCTCTTGCCCGCCCCGGGGTTGCCCGTCACGCCGAGGACCCAGGCGCGGCCGGTGTGGGGGAAGAGATCCTTCAGGATCGCGGCATGGTCGCCGACGCGGTCATCGACGAGCCGGCAGGCCCGCGCCGTCGCGCGCATGTCGCGGGCGAGGACCTTCTCTGCGAGCGGGTGCACACGAGCGGTCTAGGCCCGGCGATGCGAGGACACAACCGGGCCGCTGTCGATCCCGCGCCCCCTACCCTGCCGTGCCGCCGCCGCCGGCCGTGCCGCCACCGCCGGACGGCTCACCGCCGTCGCCGCCCGCTCCGCCGCCGCCGTCGCCGCCAGCTCCGCCGTCGCCGCCCGCCGACGAGCCGGCGCCCCCGGCGCCGCCGCCGCCGCGGTCAAAGATCGGCTTCGTCTGGCCACACGCGACGGCGAGCAGGGCCGAGAGCACAACGCAGGAGGTGAGCGACAGGGCGCGGTTCCACATGGGCACGTTCTTGAAGCGGGTCGCTCGCGAAATCCAGCGGCGCGCCTTCTTCAACGGCGCCGCGGGCGCGGGACCGTCGAAGCGCCGACCGGCCCGGCGATGCGCCTTCTTCACGGCGCCGCGGGCGCGGGACGGTCGAAGCGCTGCCAGCGGCCGTCGATGAGCCGCTCATGCGGCAGGTACTGCGCCTTGTAGACCAGCCGCGAGCACTTCTCGACGTAGAGCCCGAGGTAGAGGTACCGCAGACCCCAGGAGCGGCACAGCTCGAGCTGCTTCAGGATCGAGAAGACGCCAGGGCTCAGCGGCTCGAGCGCGGGATCATAGAAGGAGTAGACCGCCGACAGCGACTCCAGCCCCCGATCCACGACGGCGACCCCGACGAGGCGCCCGCCGACTCGGTAGCGCATCTCGAACGTCTCGCAGCAGCTGTCCACGAGGAACGCCTCGTAGCCCGCCGCGCCGAGGGGGCCGTCGTCGCGCATCAGCCCCCTGCCGTGCTTGTGCAGGTTGTACAGGGCGACCTTCTCTCGCGTGGTCACGGGCGCGCCGATCTCGACGTCGACGACCTGCTCACCCCGGCGGAGCACCCGGCGCTGCGTGCGGCCAGGGACGAAGTCGCGCACGAGGATCCGGATCGGCTCGCACGCGCGGCACGAAGGGCACTGGGTGCGGTAGAGCAGCTTGCCGTGACGACGGTTGCCAGCGACCAGCCTCCGGTCGAACTCCGCGCGCGTGAGCGGCCGGATGGGCACCCGGAGCGGCATCCGCGCCTCGGCCTCGGGGAGGTACGGGCAGGGGCTCACCTCGTCGTGGACCGTGAGCTCGATCGGGTCCGCCACCTCGTCGAGCCGAGGGCGCTCCACGTCCTGCGCTGGTACCGCCTCTCGCTCGCTCGATGAGCCCATGTCACCGCCGATCCGAGCGCTCGAAACTCTATCGAAACGCCGGCCGCTAGATCCAGGGGATGCCTGTTGCGCGGCCACGTCAAGCAAAACCCTGAGCCGCTCGGGGCCCCGGCGACGCCCCGCTCGCTCGCGCCCTGCATCGAAAATCTGTCTCACATCTACCTTCATCTACACCCATTCACTCCTTCCGCTCGTGTCGCTCCTGTCGCTCGCGGTGACCACGGATACCCCGGTCCGGGCGGCCCGCGCGCGGAACCGGCGCGGAGCGCCCTTTTCCCTTGGCCCGGGGGCCGGTATGACCCAGCGCGCGCCCGCGAGGCGGCCCGGTGAAGGGCCCGCTCAGCGCGGGCGCCTCGAGAAAGGCCGAACGCTTTGGATCTCACAGGAAAACAGCGCCGCCACCTCCGGGCGCTGGGGCATCACCTCGACCCGGTCGTGCAGCTCGGCAAGGCGGGCCTTACCGACGGCGTCGTCGCGGCCGTCGAGGCCGCCGTGGAGCGGCACGAGCTCGTGAAGGTGCGACTCGGCACCGAATGCCCCGATGAGCTGGGCGACGTCGCCGATGCCCTCTCGGGGCGGCTCCGCGCCGAGGTCGCCCAGACCCTCGGCCGGACGATCCTGCTGTACCGACGCCACCCCAAGGAGCCGAAGATCAAGCTGCCGACCGGCAGCTGAGCGCGGGCTCGCGGCCACGCACCATGGCGGCGGCGCGGCCGCGCGTCAGGGCGGCGGCGCGGCTGGACAAAGCAGCCGCGCGCCCTCGGCGCGTCGGGTCACCGGCGCGGTGGTGACCCGACGCGCCGCGAGCGCCGCCGTCACACGTGCCGCAGCTCCGGACGCGCGGAGAGCAGGTGATCGAGCCAGGCGTTCGACAGCTTCTCCTGCACCGTGTTCGCCCGGAGCCGCGCGGCGAGGTTCTTGAAGTCGACGTGGTCGATGAGCTGGTCCTGGTTGAAGCACGAGAAGACCAGCGTCTCCTTGCCCGTCTCCGGATCCACGTGCCGCTGGAGGCACTGCGCGCAGACCTCCTTCATCATGCACTGCATCGGCGAGTTGATGCTCGCGATGCCCACGTGCTTCGGGTCGAGGTGCGGCGCCAGCACCCCGTGCCGCGCCTCCCGCACGGCGTTCATCATCTTGTCCGAGCCGATGGCGATGATGCGACGCACCTCCGAGAGGCTCGCCAGCTCGCCGCCGAGCTGGCGCTCGGCGTAGGCCCGCATCGCCTGGACGATGTTGCCGCGGAAATGGCGGTCCATGGGGCGCCGCGGGGGGACCTCCGCGCCGCCGTCCGTGCACCAGATGACCTGATCGGTCGCCACCTCGATCTCGTCCTGCTTGAAGAGGTCCTCGCCCCGCCGGTAGCCGGCGAAGTAGATGACCCGGGCGCCGCGCGCCTTGAGCGCCTTCGCGATCGAGAACAGCACGGCGTTGCCGAGCCCGCCGCCGGCGAGCAGCACGGTCTCCCCCTCGGGGATGTCCGTCGGCGTCCCGGTCGGGCCCATCACGACGACCTCCTCGCCCGGGCGCAGCGCCGCGAGCAGCCGGGAAGAGGCGCCCATCTCGAGCGCGATCAGCGAGAGCAGCCCCTTCTCCTTGTCGACCCACGCGCCCGTGAGCGCGAGCCCCTCCATCGCGAGCCGCGTCCCGCGGATCACCGGCGACCGCACCTCGTAGTTCTGCAGCCGGTAGAACTGCCCCGGCTCGAACTTCCGCGCCGCCGCGGGCGCGCGCACGACCACCTCGACGATCGTCGGCGTCAGCCGCTCGACGCGCTCGACCACCGCGACGAAGTCGTGATCGAGGCGGGCGAACAGGTCGCGCCGCCGCGCGTCGCGGGCCGCCTGCGGCTCCTCGCCGAGCCGCGCGATGTCGCGCTGGAACAGCGCGACGACCGACGGGTACGCGTCCTTCGCGCTCGCCATCGCCTTCACGACGCTCCCCGCGTAGTGCGGGTGGTTGTCGCCGTAGAAGCTCACCGCGTGCTCGCCGTCGTTGTAGCTCGTGAAGAAGCCCTCCCGCGCCGGGGCCGGCTCGACCTTGAGCTTGCCGTCGTCGCCGACGTAGGCGCGGTGCGGCTGGAAGAACTGCCGCCACTTGTCGAACGCGAACGAGCCCGGGCGCTCCTTCTCGTACGTGACGTTGGGGCTCGTCCCCGCCGCGACGCACACGGTGCGGGCGGGGATCGACACCATCTCCCCCGTGCTCCGCCACTTGCCGTCCACGACCGCCTGGCGATCGAAGACGAGCGACGAGACGCACCCGCGCTCGTCGAGCACCGCCTCGATCGGCGCGAGGTTCTCGACGTAGCGGATCCCCTCCTCGAGCGACGCGGCGACCTCCTCGTGGTTCAGCCGGTAAGCCGGCGAGTCGATGAGCCGCTTGCGGTAGACGAGCGACACGCCGCCCCACGCGTCGACGAGCCCCTGGAACCGCGGCGGCCGCCCCTCGCGCGCGGCGCGCGCGCGCTCGTCGCGGATCGCCTCGGCGTGGCGCCGCTGCTCGGCCAAGAACTCCCGCTCCTCCTCGTCGAACATCGCGAGGACGGCGGCCTCGCCGCGCTCGGCGCTCAGCGCGTCGAGCCGGTCGGCCGTCTTCTCGGCCTGCACGACGTAGTAGGCCGCGAGCTCCGTCGCCGTGTCGATCGCCGTGAGGCCGCCGCCGATCACCACCGCCGGCAGGCGCACCTGCAGGTTCGCGAGCGCCGAGCGCTTGTAGGCGCCGGCCAGCTGGAGCGCCATCAGGAAGTCCGACGCCTTGCGGATGCCGCGCGCGAGGTTGTTCTTGAGCGGGATGATCGTCGGGCGCCCCGCGCCCGCCGCGATCGCGACGTGGTGGAACCCGAGCCGGAAGGCGTCGTCGAGATCGACCGTCCCGCCGAACCGCACGCCGCCGTAGATCCGGAGCAGGCGCTGCCGCGCGAGCGTGACGTAGAGGACGGTGAGGAAGTTCTTGTCCCACCGCACCGTGATCCCGTACTCGCTCACCCCGCCGAAGCCGAGGAGCACGCGCTCGTCGAGCTCGGTGTAGAGGCGCTTGAAGTCCCTGACCGGCCGCGGCGGGCGCGTCTCGTCGCCCGTGAGCTCGACCGGCAGCGGCTCGATCTTCAGCCCGTCGATCGCCGCGCACGCGAAGCCCTGCCGCGTGAGGTGGTGCGCCAGCGTGTAGCCCGCCGGGCCGAGGCCGACGACGAGCACGTTCTTCCCGTTGTACGGGAGCGCGTGCGGCCTCAGCGCGTCGAGCGGGTTCCACCGCGTGAGGAGCCCGTAGATCTCGAGGCCCCACGGCAGCGACAGCACGTCGGTGAGCGCCGCGGTCTCGATCTGCGGGATGTCCACCGGATCCTGCTTCTGGAAGACGCAGGCCTTCATGCAGTCGTTGCAGATCCGGTGCCCGGTGCCGGGGCACATCGGGTTGTCGATGCAGACGAGCGCGAGCGCGGCGATCGACTCGCCCCGCCCCCGCATCGTGTGCATCTCGCTGATCTTCTCGTCGAGCGGGCAGCCGTGGAGCTCGACCCCGAGCGGGTTCGACTTGATCGCCCCGGTCTTGTTGTCACGCAGGCCCTTGGAGCACGAGTCCTTGTCGCGATCGTGGCAGAGCAGGCAGTAGTCGACCTGGCTCTCGACCTCGCGGGGCCCGGCGCGCCGGTCGGTCAGCGCGAAGCCGTCGCGATCCCGCCGGTGGTTCTCCGGGCCGACGAGGAGCTCGGCCGAGCCGCCGCTGCCGTTCGCGCTCTTCCGGTGCAGCTGCACGAGCTCCTGGTAGTCGAGCGTGCGCGGCGCCTTCAGCGTCGGCCAGCGCCGCGCCGGGTCGTGGTGGTCCGCGCGGCGCGCGGCGAGCCAGGCCTCGACAGCGTCGAGCGCGAACGCCACCACCGCGGCGTCCTCGGCGTCCGTGGGCTCCTCGCCCGCGACCGCGACCGCATGCGCCACGCGCTCCGCGAGCGACGGGTCCTCCCGCAGCGCGGCGCGCACCTTCGCCGACCGGCCGCGGAGCTCGTCCGTCCACTTCACGCCGCCGGCCTTGGCGGCCTTGCGCGCGATCTCGTCGACCTCGATCAGCGGGAGCGTCGCGCGCGCGATCGCGAGCTCCTCGGCGGCGGAGCCGCTGTCGAGCACGCTCGCCGGCGCGCCCATGGCCGCGAGCGACCGCCGCGCGGCGTGCGCCGCCTCGACGTGCGTGCCCTGCCACGACTTCCCCGGGTTCTGCTTGAACAGCCGCTTCTTCGAGAACTCGCGCTTGAAGTCCCAGAGGACGCTCCGCTCGAGGGTCGCGTCGATCTGCGCCTGGGTGTCCCGCTCGACGCGGAAGAGCGTGGCCACGAAGCGGCCGACGTACGGCGCCGCCGCGAGGAGCGCCTCGGAGACCTGCTCCGCGGTGAGCGCGGGCCGGCCCGCGTCGCCGACCCCGGCGCCCGGAGACCCGGAGGCAACCGGCTGCTCGGACCGCAAGAAGGCCCGGTACGCGTCGAAGCGCGCGTACGCGCCCTCGTCCGCCGCGCGGAAGTAGTCCTCGAAGCGCTCCGTCAGCTCGGCGAGCTTCGCCGGGTCGAAGAGGTCGGCGTAACCGAAACCAGGGATTCCGAGCTCGAGCTCGGAAACATCGGAGGTCGCCTGAACCCACGAAGAGAAGTCAGCCTGCACTCCAGCGTTCGCTTCCATACCCGCGGCAAATGCTTTCTATTTCAAGGGGTTTGAGCACCCGATCTCAGAGAGCGGCGTAAAGTAGCACCGGGCAGTACCTCCGACATGTCTCCCGGGCAACATTCATCGACCTCGCGACGGGGTCTGCGGGCCGCGCGAGGGCGAGCACGCAACTCCGGCGCAGGGCGGCGAGCGTCGGCGCGGCGCGATCGCCGCTCGCTCGCGGGGAGAGGGAGCCAGGAGCGGAAGGGGCGCCGTCACGGCCGTTCGCAACCGTTCGCGACCGTTCGCAACCGTTCGCAAACAGAGCGCGCGCGACGCAGAGCGCCAGCCCGGGCGACGGGCGGGCGACGGTGCGTCGCGGTCAGAACCCCTGGGAGACCACGCGCTCGATCGTGTGCGTGGAGATGTTGCCCGCGATGACCTCTGGATCCCGCAGGAGCGCCTGGTGCAGCGGGATGTTCGTGCGGATGCCGCCGATGATGAACTCGTCGAGCGCGCACCGGAGCCGCGCGATCGCCTCGGCCCGGTTCGCGCCGTGCGCGATCACCTTGGCGACCAGCGAGTCGTAGGAGCTCGGCACCCGGAAGCCGCCGTACACGCCGGAGTCGACGCGGATCCCGACGCCGCCCGGCGAGTGGTACTCGGTGATGAGCCCCGGCCACGGCACGAACGAGCGCGGATCCTCGGCGTTGATCCGGCACTCGATGGCGTGGCCCCGGAAGCTCCACGGGCGCGTGTCGGGCAGCGAGAGGCGCTCGCCGGCGGCGGCGAGGATCTGCTGCGCGACCAGATCGACGCCGGTCACCATCTCGGTGACCGGGTGCTCGACCTGGACGCGGGTGTTCATCTCCATGAAGTAGAGCTCGCCGCGCTCATCCATGAGGAACTCGAGCGTGCCGAGGCCCGTGTAGCCGGTCTCGAGGATCGCGGCCCGGATGATGTCGCCCATCCGGGCGCGCTTCTCGTTGTCCATCGCCGGGCTGGGCGACTCCTCCATCACCTTCTGGTGGCGGCGCTGGAGCGAGCACTCGCGCTCGCCGAGCGTCCACACGCCCCCGTGCTGATCGGCGAGCACCTGGAACTCGATGTGGCGCGGCGCCTCGACGTAGCGCTCGAGGTAGACGTCCGGGTTCTTGAAGCCGCTCAGGGCCTCCTGCGTCGCGATCTCGAACGAGCGCTGCACCTCGCCGGCGTGGCGGACGATGCGCATGCCCCTGCCGCCGCCGCCGCCGGAGGCCTTCAGGATCACCGGGTAGCCGACGCGCTCGGCCTGCTCGGCCGCGTCCGCGGCGCTCTTCAGCACGCCGGTGCCGCTGAGCATGGGGATGCCGAAGCGCTTGGCGACCGCGCGCGCGGACACCTTGTCGCCCCAGGTCCGCATCGCCTCGGCGGTCGGCCCGATGAAGGTGAGGCGGCACTTCTTGCAGAGCTCGGCGAACTTCGCGTTCTCGGAGAGGAACCCGTAGCCCGGGTGGAGCGCGTCGGCGCCGGTGACCTCGGCGGCCGCGATGATCTGCGGGATGTTGAGGTAGCTCTTCGACGCGTCGGCCGGGCCGACGCACACGGCCTCGTCGGCGAACCGGACGTGCAGCGCCGCGGCGTCCGCCTCGGAGTGGATCGCGACAGTGCGGATGCCGAGCAGGCGGCAAGCGCGGATGACACGCATCGCGATCTCGCCGCGATTGGCGATCAGGATCTTCTGGAACACGGCACCCTCGCCCGGGCAGCGCTAGCTGCTCCGCACCTTGAAGAGACGCTGGCCGAACTCGACCGGCTTGCCGTTGTCGACGAGGATCTCGACGATCGTGCCGGGGGAGTCCGCCTCGATCTCGTTCATCAGCTTCATCGCCTCGATGATGCAGAGCGCCTGGCCCACGCGGATCGCGCTGCCGACGTCGACGAAGGGCGGCGCGTCGGGAGACGGCGACCGGTAGAACGTGCCGACGAACGGAGAGGTGACGTAGCTGATGCCCTCGTCGCTCGCCGCGGCAGGCGCCGCCGCCAGCGCCGCGACGGGCGCCGCCGCCGGCGCGGGCGCCTGGGCCTGCGGGGGCGGCGCGACCGGCGCGCTCTGGAAGTGGAAAGCAGCGGGCGCGAGCTGCTGCGCCCCGCCCTGCGGCACGAAGCCCCCGCGCGTGAGACGAATGCGAACGTGTTCGTCCTCGAACTCGAAGTCGCTCACGTTGCGCTTCTCTAGGAGGCGCACCAGCGCCCGCAACTGCTTGAGGTTGATGTTCATGGAAGGACGTTCGGCCATCGATGTTTGCCGCCTTTCAACCAGAGTGACGGCCCATGTTCAACCTCTTTCGTCGGGCCGCAGCTTCTCCAGGTGTCCCAGCAGCCCGAGCAACCCGAGCACGTACGAGCTCGGACCGAAGCCCGCCACCCGCGCCATGCAGGCCGGCGCGATGCGGGAGCGGCGGCGGAATGGCTCGCGGCCGTCTGGGTTGGAAATGTGCACCTCGACGGTAGGGAGCGCGCCCGCGCGGATCGCGTCGTACAGCGCGATCGACGTGTGCGTGTATGCACCGGCGTTGAGGAGGATGCCGTGGAAGCCGCGATCGCCGGCGTGGCTGATCGCGGTCACGAGCTCGCCCTCGCAGTTCGACTGCATGCACGACACCGAGGCGCCGTGGGCCTGAGCGGCCTCCTCGACGGCGCGGTGGATGTCATCCAGCGTGGCCGTGCCGTAGATCGCTGGCTCGCGCTTGCCCAGACGATCGAGGTTCGGCCCGGAGATGACGGAGATCCTGAAGCCGCTCAGGCGAGCTCCTTCAGCAGCACCGGCACCCTGGTGCGCAGGAGGTACCGCGCCTTGCCGATGTTCGCGTCGGGCGTCATCGAGAAGGCCACGAAGTACGAGTTGTTCACGACGCGGATCAGCGTCGTGACCTTCTCCGCCTGGATGGCGATCTCGGCGGCGTTGCCCGCGTCGAGCATCTCGGCGGCGCGCTGGATCGACTTGAGCACGACGCTGAACTCGGCGCCGATGGTGGTGATGTCGAACGCGGCGCCCGGCTTGGAGTAGCTGTCGACCGCGATCCCCTCGAAATCCATGAGAAGGGTCGCGATGCCGCCCTCGGTGTTCTCTACGACTTCCTTCAGCACGGCCTGGAACATGCGCCGAGACTACCCAAGCGCGGCACGATCGGGAAAACAAACGAACCTGCCCCGACATCCCGCGCCCCGTCGGCGCGGCCGGCGCCCCCGGCCGCCAGCCGCGCCGGCAGCCAGGCAGCAGCGGCGGCGCGCCAGGCAGCAGCGGCGGCGCTGGACACCGGAAGCCGGAACGAGCGGGCATGAAGACCGAGCGCCGGCAGCCCGGCGGCGCGGAGAGCGCGAGCGACGCGAGGGACCCGGGGAACGTGGGAAACGAGGGAAACGCTGAGCGGGGTCGAACCGCGAGGGCGCTTTGCCTCTTGCATCCTGGTCCCAGCCGGGCGATTCCCGCCCCTGGGGGCCCGCTCCAAAGCACGCCTTGACCCTTGTCCCGGCGAGCGGCTAACGTGCGGCCGTTCTTTCGCCTACGGCGACGCCCGGGGCGAACCCGCCGGCGCGTCTCGCCGGCGGGACGACGTGAAACGTGGTCGGGAGCGGCGTGCGCCGTACCCTCCAGCTCATCAAGAAGAATAAGGACGGCCCAACATCTATGCGTGCGCGAGCCGGGGATCCCCCCCGCACGATGCCCCAGAAGATCCTCGCCGGGCGGGCGGCGGATCCTCAGCTGCGCGGTGATCTCGTCCAGGTCAAGGTCGACCAGGTAATCCTCTCCAGGGCGCCGTCGCGCGCGCTGGCCGAAGCCATCGCGACGGGCATGAAGAAGACGCCGGTCGAAGTCGCCGTCGCCTACGACGGCACCTGCGTGGCCGACGCGAGCTCGCTCGCGGACATCGACGAGGGGAGCCCGCACTCGGTGTCGCCCGAGTTCCCGACCTACAACATCCCGATCGCGCGGCCGGGCATCGGCTTCCCCGCGCCGGTGCACCTCGAGCGCTTCGCGGCGCCGGCGCGGCTCGCCCTCACCGACGACCCGCGCCTCGCGACAGTCGGCGGCATCGGCATGCTGTCGCTCGTCGTCTCGCCGAGCCAGCTCGGGCAGGCGCTCGCCACGGGCTCGGCCTGGCTCCGGCCGCCGCGGAGCGTGCAGATCCACCTCTCGGGCCGGGTGCGCCCCTTCGTTTGCGCGCGCGACGTCGCGCTCGAGCTGCTCCGCAGGAACCTCGACGAGGTCGTGCGGCGCATCGAGGGCGAGCACCACGCGCCGGTGATCCTCGAGTTCGCCGGGCCGAGCGCGCGGCTCCTCTCGGTGGGCGACCGCGCGGTGCTCTGCGGCATCGCGCCGCAGGTGGGCGCGGCGGCGGCGCTCTTCGTGAGCGACGAGAAGACCGAGGTCTTCCTCCGCGACCAACGCCGGTCGAAGGCCCACCGCGCGCTCGTGCCAGACCCGGGCGCGCCGTGCGAGGAGGTCGTGTCGATCGACCTCGGCACGGTCGATCCTCTGCTCATGGACGAGGACGGCGTCGTGCGGCCGGTCCGCGATCTCGCGGGCAAGCCGGTGGCGCAGGTCGTCCTCGGGGGCGACTCCGGCGTGACGTTGCGCGACATGCTCGCGGCGGCGCTGCTGCTCAAGTCGAAGCGCGTCCCCTCGCGGCTCGACCTGCTCGTCGCGCCGCCGTCGCGGCAGGTGCTCGAGGTGCTCGCGCAGTCGGGCGCGCTGGTCGATCTCGTCGCCACGGGCGCGCGCATCATCGAGCCGGACCGGCGCGTCGTGACGTCGGAGATCTACCCGCCGCCGCCCGGCGGGCTGTCGCTGCGCACGGCGGATCCGGAGCCTCGCATCGCGGGGACGCCGTCGTTCGTCGTGGCCTCGGCCGAGACGCTCGCCTACGCCGTGGCGACGGGCGCGGTCGGCGATCCGCGGTCGTTCAAGCGGCCGGTGCGCGTGACCGTGCCGCGGGCGCTGCCGACCGACGACGTGCTGATCCTCCGCGACAAGAAGGGCGAGCAGGTGAGCACGAAGAGGCCGCCGACGGCGCCGTCGGCGGTGCCCTGGAAGGGGCCGCTGACGCTCGACGTGCTCGCCGGCGTGCCGAAGCTCAACGGGCGCGCGGCGGTCGGGGCACACGGGCGCAAGGCCCCCGCCACGCTCGAGGCGGCCCCCGCCGTGGCGGACGACAAGGCGCAGGCGGCGCCGGCCGGCGGCGTGGCGCTCGTGCTGTCGACGCTCGACGAGGTGCGGGCGGTCGCGGAGCGCGCGACCGATCTCTCGGCGGTGCGCGCGGTCGTCGCGCCCTTCGTCCCGAGCACCGCGGTGTCGGCGTTCGCGAGCGAGGGGATCGCGACGTTCCTCGTCGGCGCGGAGGCGCTCGGCAGCATCAAGGATCAGAAGAGCGTGGAGCTGCCAGCCCCCGCGCAGTGGGGCGATCGCGTCGCGGCGGTCTTCGGGAGCGAGCGCGTCGAGGTGGCCTGGCTCGCGACGGGCATGGAGCGGAGCTGGACCCACGCGGGCACCTTGCGGCAGCCGCCCAGCGCGGCCAAACCAGCGCGGTAGCGGGGGTCGAGCTCCGGGCAGGTGGCGTCGAGCGCCCGGCAGGGACGACGCCATCCCCGCCGGGGCCCCGCGGGCGAGCGCTCAGGGCGCCGAGCGCACGGGGGCGAGCGGCGCGAGGAGCTTGATCTCGTTCGTGAGATCGCGGAAGCGGATCTGCTGCTCGTTGATCTGCATCTCGAGCACGATGACGCGCTTCGTGATCTCGTCGAGGCGCGCCGAGGCCTTCGCGAGCCGGTCCGTGAGATCGCGGCGGAGCTCGTCGGCGGTCCTGTTCTTCTCGATGGCGCGGAGGTTCTGGCGGAGCTCCTGGCTCTGCTGCTCCAGCCGCTGCTGCTCCGCGAGGAGCTTGTCGCGCTCGTCGATCGCGGGGCGCAGCTTGCCCCGGACGTCCCACGCCTGGCCGAGCTGCTTCGCCACGGCCGCGTCGGCGCGCGGGTCCTTCAGGTAGGCCTGCACCGCGTCGTCCGCGAGCTGGCTGAGCCAGTCGATCTGCTGCCGGAAGATCCGCCGCTCGTCCACGTCGAGCACCGCCGTCCCCCGCCGCGGCACGTCGATCGGCACGAGCGCGCTGCCCGTGCCGACGTTGTCCTCGGTGCCCTTCGGCGGCGCGTGCAGGCGCGTGCCGTGCAGGCGCGGGTGCTTCACGAGCGTCCTCGCCGCGGCGTCGCCGCCGTTGCGGACGGCGTACTTCGTGTGCGTGACCCAGTCGCGCTCGATCTCGAGCGCGCCGCCCTCGATCTTCGCGATGCGCGCGCCCTCCGCGCTCTCCTCGCGCGCCGTGTCGACCGCGAGCGCCCGCTCGAGCGCGAACGGCACCGTCGTCGTGGCCCCCGGCGGCAGCGGCTGGACCATGCCCTGACCGAGGAACGCGCCGTTCTCAAAGACCGCGATGGGGCCGCGCTCGAGGAGCCCCTTCGTGTCGTTCGTGAAGCGCGCCACCCGGAACGGGTGCGAGCTCGACGCGGGCACGCCGCCGTCGGGCGCGAAGAGGAAGATCGACTCGCCGGGGACCTGCTTCGCCAGGAGCAGGACCATCGTCGCGCTCCGGTCGGGGATGTCGACCGGGAACGGGATGTCGTAGCGCGTCGTGCCCCCCTCCATCGCGACCGCGGCGAGGGCGCTCATGTTGCGCGGCGGCGAGGGGTTCATCATGGGCTTGCTGGCCTCGGCCAGCCGAGCGTCGTTGAACACCATCTGGCCCGGCGGCGCCGCCGCGGCGCCGACCGCGCCGCCCGCGGCGCCGCGAGTGGCCCGCTTCGCCGCCGGCCGCGTGGCCACCGGCATCCTGGGAGCCGCTGCGTCCTTCGCGTACTCCAGCCCGCCGCGCTCCTCGGCCTCGGGCGCGTACTCGGCGGCGGCGTCCGCGGGCGCCGGCGCCACCGGCGCCGGCATGGGCGGCGGCGGCGGCGGCGCGGCCTCGGCGGCCAGCGTCGTCTCGCTCGTCGGCACGGAGGCGATCACCTCGCCCTGATCGCTGACGATCGGGCGCGGCGGGATCGACGCCTGGTCGAGCGTCGCCTGGAAGGCGAGCGGCGCGCCCGCCACGAGCGACAGCTTCACCCCCTTCCAGTCCTCGCCCGAGAGGTTCTGCACGATGCCCCACGCCTGGAGGTGCGCCTGCTTCGACTGGACGCGCGGATCGACGCTCGCGGCGCCCGGCGCCCCGGTCGCGCCCATCACGAGCCGGTAGGACGGCCGCCACACCGGCGTCTCGGCCACATAGCCGATCACGAGGTCGTGCTCTCGCCCGTCGAGCGTGAGCTTCACGCTCTCGAGCTCGTCCTTGTCCCGCTTCTTGTCGCCTTGCTTCGCGCCGTTGTCCTTCGGCGGCCGCGGTGTGGTCGTCACCTCGGGCCCGGGCTCCGCCTCCTCCTCGGAGGCGTCGTCGACCTCGACGGGGAACGACGCGCTCCGGACGCTGCTGCCGCCGGCCTCGATGACCGCGAGCGTCGCGAGGAAGTCGCCGACCTTCTCCTTGCGCACCCTGAAGGTCACCTGATCGGCGTCGATGAGCCCCCGGCGCTCGAAGTAAGCGACGCCGTTCCTGTAGATGACCACGCGCCGCAGCGCGAGCCCCGAGGCGTCCACATCGGGGCCGCGCACGCAACCGGCGAGCAGCGTGAGAGCGAGGAGCAGGCCGGAGCCCGCCCCCGCGACGTCGTACCGTCTCATGATGTCCTGGATCTCTCTTGGAGCGGCTGTGGCTCAGCCGCCGGTCAACTGTCAGAGGGCGCGGTCGAGGCGCGGCGCCAGTCGGGCGGCAGGTCGAGAAAGCCCTCGTTGCAGAGGAACTCGTAGAGCCCCTCGCAGACCTCGCCGCAGATCATGCTGAAGAGGTGGGGGTCGGTGATGAAGAGGATCGTCTCGTCGCGCTCGGCGCCGGCCGTGTCGGCCAGCTGGGCGACCAGCTCGTCCTCGGCGAAGCCGATGAGCATCACCATGAGGTGGCGCTCGAACGCCGCGCGGAAGCGAGGGAACGCCTCGCTCGTCACCTTGTACGCGAACGCCCTGCCCTCGAACGTGCCAGCGTCCCGCACGACCCGCGCGGAGATGTCCCCGAGGCTCTGGGCGAGCCGCACGCTGAAGAAGTCGACGAGCACGGCGTGCACCACCGAGACGATGCGCCGGAGCTCGCTCGACCGGCGCGACAGGAAGGCGTCCTGCATGTCCTTCGTGAGCTTCGCGAGCAGCTCGAACGACTCCTCCCGCGCCTGCTCGGAGGCGAACTCGAAGCCGTCGAGCTCGGCCTCGATCCGGTTCCTGTAGCGGGTCAGGACGTAGAAGAGCGCCTGCTCGCCGTGGTGGATCACCTTGGGCGCGCCGTCGCGGCCGCGCGTCTTCTCGTGGAGCTCGGACTGGAAGAACAGGCGGGCGAGGTTCTTGTGGATCTTCTTGAGCCGCCGCTCGACGAGCAGCGAGATGCCGTCGTCGCGGATGACCCGCTCGAGCAGCGCGCAGAGCGTCTTCTCGTGCGCGTCGCGGATCGCGTCGCGGTTCTTCGCGCCGCGCTCCGCCGCGCCCGCGGAGGCCTGGATCACCTTCAGCTGGGCGACGACCTGCGCGGTGACGGCGTCGAGCTGGGGGTTGGTCTCGAGATCGGCGCGGTAGTGGACGATGCGGGCCTGCATCTGCTCCTCGAGCAGGCCGAGCGCCATCTCGGTGATGTGGTCCTTCAGCGCCTGGCTGACGTGCTCGCCGACGCGCCGCGGCGCGTCGGGCGGGAGCGACCTCGGCGGCTCCGGCGCCGCCCGCTCCCCGGGCCTCGCCGCGGGTTGCGAGCGGGCCTGAGGTGGTAGCGGCGGCGGGTTCCGAGGGGCCGGGGCCATGACAAGAGAGCATACCGGAACTCGCCCGCGGTGTGCGGCTTTGGCGGAGCGACGCGAGTCGGAGTAAGACGGCGACCATGCACACGGTCGCTGCACCTACGAGCACCTGGGAGCCGGAAGGACCACGGGCGCCGTTCTCCTCGAGGCCATCACGCCCGGCCCACCGGCGCCTCGCGGCGGCGCTCGCGCTCGCGCTCGCCGGCGCCGGCCCGGGCTGCTCCCGCGAAGGCGACGGCCAGCCGCCGCCCGCGCGCACGCCGGAGCCCAGCGCGCGGCAGGAGCCCGCCGCGGCCGGACCGGACGCCGCCGGGGCCGGCGCCGCGCCGGCAGCCTCGAGCGCCGCCGGCGCCGGCAAGGAGGGCGGAGGCGCGGCGGGGGCGCCGGCGGGGCAGCGCGCGAAGATGAACGTGCTCGTCGTCTCGATCGACAGCCTGCGCGCGGACATGCCGTGGAACGGCTACGAGCGCGACATCGCGCCCACGCTGACGGCGTTCGAGAAGAAGGCGGTCAGCTACACGCGCCACTACGCGATCTCGTCGTACACCTCGATGAGCGTCGGCGGCTTCCTCGCCGGCCGGTACCCGAGCGAGGTCGACCGCAGCGGCTACTTCTTCGGCAACTACCCGGACAGCGTGCTCATGTTCCCGGAGCTGCTGCAGAAGGCCGGGGTGCGCACGATGAGCGCGCACGCGCACTTCTACTTCGACCAGAAGGCGGGCTTCCGGCAGGGCTTCGACGTGTACGAGATCGTGCCGGGGCTCTCGGCCGACAACACCACCGACCGGAACGTCACGAGCCCGGGGCACCTCGAGCTCGCGCTGAAGATGCTCTCCGACAAGGCGAACACGTCGGGCACCTTCTTCGCGTACTTCCACTTCCTCGATCCCCACGACGTCTACATGACGCACGAGGGCGTCGAGCCGTTCGGCAAGCGCGCCCGCGACAAGTACGACGGCGAGGTCAAGTTCACCGACATGCACGTCGGCAAGCTCCTCGATTTCGTCGCGAAGCAGCCGTGGGCGAAGGACACGGCGATCATCGTGACCGCCGACCACGGCGAGGCGTTCGGCGAGCACAAGATGTTCCGTCACGGCTTCGAGGTGTGGGACGTGCTCGCCCACGTGCCGCTGATGATCCAGGCGCCCGGGATCACCCCGCGCCGGATCGACGTGCCGCGCAGCTCGATCGATCTCGCGCCGACGATCCTGGAGCTCACCGGCGCCCCCGCAGAGCCGTCGTTCCCGGGCAAGAGCCTCGTGCCCGAGCTCCACGGCGCGAAGGCCGAGCCGCGCGACGTCATCGTCGACCTGCCGCGCACGAGCGACAACGACCGGCGCAGGGCGCTCATCCACGGCCAGTACAAGCTCATCGCCTACGGCGACGACGACGCCTTCGACCTCTTCGACGTGGTCGCGGATCCCGGCGAGCTGAAGGATCTCAAGCGAGAGCAGCCGTCCGTGCTCGAGGAGATGAAGGCGCTCTACAAGGAGCGCTCCGCCGCCATCAAGGACGTGTGCCCGAAGAACACGGCGAAGCTGAAGGGCAAGAAGAAGAACAAGCGGTGCTAGCGCCTGGCCACCGCGCGCGTGCGCGCGCGGTCTTTGGCCAGCGCGCGCGGTCTAGCGCGCCGGCGGGGCGACGGTGATCGTCAGGCTGTCTTCCTCGCCCGCGTCGCTCGCCGCGCGCGCCACGAGGCGGGCCCCTTCGCACTCCAGGTGAAGCACCACGGGCGACTCCGCCTCGCGGTTGCACGACGGGTCGCCGGAGACGCGCGCCGCAAAGGCGCCGCGCGAGAGCTCGACCGCGAGCGCGATGCCCCCGACGCGGCCCGCGGCGTCGTCCGGAGCGACCTCGCGCGCCGAGCGCGCCTCCTCGAGGCGCGTGAAGAGGTCGGGCCCCCGGAGCGCGACCTCGATCGGGCGGCCCGCCGCGTCCTCCAGGACCGCGACCTCGAGCTCCGCCTCTCGCGGCGCGCTCTCGCCCCCGGCGTTCACGACGAACGGGAGCTCGACGCGCTTCGAGCAGACGACCGCGCCCGGCCCCCCGCGCCCGTCGGCCGGCGCGCACCGGGGGGCCGGAAGCGTCAAGGCGAACGGGACGATCACCTCGGCAGGCGACTCCGCGAGGGGACGCCCCCAGGCGTCCCTGCCGAGGAACCGGCGCAGCCACGCGGCGAGCTCCTCGCGGACCCGCGCGCGCGCCGCCCGCTGCCTCGCGAGCTGCGCCTCGGTCTCTCTGGCGCCGCGCGCGAGCAGGTCGCCCGCGCTGCGATCCCGGACGAGCTCGCGCAGCCGGTGGGTCGCGTCGTCGCGGAACGCGCCTCGCGGCAGCGTCGCGAGGTACGCCGTGAGCCCCGCGGCGGTCCCGCGCTTGGCGGCGTAGTAGATCGGCTCGGCCCGCGCGAGGTACGCGCGCACCTCGCCGGCGAAGGTGCCCTGCGGGTAGCGCTCCAGGTAGGTCGACGCCGCGGCGAGCCGCCCCTCGAGGGTCCTCGACACGCGGGTGGCCCGGTACGCCGCGTAGTCGTCGTGGCTCGCCAGGAGAGCCGGCCTCGCGGCGCACCCGGACAGGAGCGCCGCGAGCGCCGCGCACGAGAGCACCCGTGCGGCCATCGCGAGGCCCCGACGCGGCGCGGCTGCGCGGCGCGCGCTCACGGCGCGGCCGCCGCCGGGCAGAAATTGCACTCGGTCGGGGTCGAGGGGCGCTCATCGGCCACGTAGGCGCGGTACGCGTCGCACCCCTCCATCTGGAGCTTGTGCAGGCACACCTCGCCGTCGTGGACCAGCGGGTAGCAGCCGGGCGGAAACTCCGGCGCGTCCTCGAACCCGCACGCGGCGTCGCAGGCGCGCGAGCGCAGGCCGCACGCTTCGCACTGGGCGCAATCGATCCGCGCCTTGAGCGCGAAGAACTTGTACGGATCGAGCTCCTCCGGCGCCTGCCCGCAGCTGCCGATGTCGCCCACGACCGGCGCGATGCCCGCGAGGAGCAGCAGCGCCGCGACGCCCGCGATCTCCCTCGCCCGGAGGCGCCCGCCGCGCCGCGCGCGTCCCGGCACGCTCATGGCAGGAGCTCGTGATCGATGAGGAGCCCGAGCTGCGCCGAGACGACGGGGTAGACGGTGTACGCCGCGTCGTAGGTCGCGGCGCCGTAGAAGAGATCCCCGACGATCTCGCCCGAGAGCGCGACGCCAGCGAGGAGGAAGTACCCGAGGCCGACGGCGAGCTCGCCGCCGACGTTCACGTCGGGCTCGATCAGGATCGCCGCCCCGAGCCGCCCGTACCCGAGCGCGCGCTCGAAGCCGCGGTAGGCCACGAAGTAGCTCGGCGTGAGCGACTCCTGCGGGACGCCGCCGGTGGCGATAGAGAAGCGCAGGGCCGCGCCGTGCTGAACGCCGTCGGCCGGCCCCAGCGCGAACGCGGCGCCGAGATCGAGGTACCCCGCGGTGAGCGAGAGCGACTCCGCCGTGTCGCCGAGCTGCGTCTGCAGCCGGTAGGGGTTGTTGAACCGGATCCCCTTCCCCATCGCGACCGTGGACACGACGCGCGCCGCCGTCCCCGGCGGCCGCGAGAGGTCGCGGTAGGCCTCCAGCGCGGCGCCCTCGCTCTCCTCGGCGGCCACCGCCTCCCCGGCAGCCCCAGCCTCGCGCGCGGCAGCAGGCTGGGCCGCCGCGGCGCGCCCCCAGGACGCTCCCAGCAGAACGGCCACGAGCGAGAGCCCGGTCCGGAGTTCCAGCATCGGCACGAGCCTTCTACCCCGAGGCAGCGCCCGCTGGCACGCTCAATTGCGTCCGGCCCGCGCCCCGCGCGCGGCTCCGGCGCGTTCTCGACGCGGCGCTGCCCCGGCATCGGCGCCGCCCGCGGCCCGCGGCCCGCGGCACGCTCCTCGCTCTCTTTGCGCATCCGCCCGCTTCACCTGCGGACCGGACCCTGCATGCAGAGACCACCGTGAGCAATTCAAGCACCCGAGGCAGGCAGAGCACCGCCGCACACGCGCCGACGTCGTCGACATTGCGCGCACCGCGCGTGAGCCCGACGCACCGCCGAGAACGAGAAGATCGCACCGACCCGGGAAGGCCGCGCAAGCCGGCCGAGGCGCCCCGGTCCGCGGCGTCGCGGCTCGTCACGAGCGAGCTGGATGAGCCCTTCGCCGACATGATGGACGCCGGCGCGGCGCCCCCTCTGCGCGGCAAGGCCCATCCGCGCAGCGAGCTCAGCGACGTCATCCCGACGCTCGACGACGAGAGCCGCGGCTACCACCACCACCCGAACGACGCCGGATGCACCGAGTTCGAGGTGAACCCCGACGCCGCCGACGCCGCCGCCGACCTGGCGAGCGATCTCGGGGCGGAGTTCCTCGAAGGGGCCACCAGGGGCCAGGACATCAGCGACGTGGCGATGTCGCACGACGACGACGACGGCGACCTGCCCTATCTGCTGGAGGACGAGGATGTCGAGTCCGTGGATCCAGACGCCGAAGGAGAGGACGAGCAGCCGGTGACGCAGCGGATGCGGCGGAGCGTCGGCTGAAGGCGGCGCGCGGGGCCGCCGCGCGCGCGCCGCGAGGTCGTGGGGCCGCACCGCCGCGCTGGGCGCGCGCAGGGTGCATTTCGGTCACGCCTGACCGAGCACGGGCAGCTCCGCGACCACCTCTCCGTCGATGCGGATGAAGGCCAGCAGGCCTTCGTCTTCGTAGGCCAGCACGTCGAGCACGATCCGCTCGCACAGCGGCAGCACGTAGAGCGCGCCGTCGTCCGCCATCACGGTCATGGATCGCACAGGTGCGCTCGCCGTGGGCAACGTCTCTGTGGTCCGTCGTCGCGCATCCATGTTGCTGAGCTCCCAGGCTTCAATCGAGCTCCGGCCATCGCCGGCGCCACGAGGCTAGAGGGCCTGCCCACCACCCCACCAAGCGCCTTCCGTGCCACGGCGCCGGCGCCGCGACGCCGGCGCCAGGAGCGTTCCACGGCGACATATGGGTTTCGCCCTGACCCCGCGCCGCTGCGTCGCGGCGGCCCGGCCGCGCGCGCCGCCCCTCCCCGCCCGCAGCGGAGCGGAGCGAGCTGGGAGCTCCACGCGGGCGCGCTTGCGGGCCCGTCTCCGGCCTCTCCGGGGCCGGGACGCGCGCGCTCGGCCGGGAGCGCGCCGCTACCGAGGCCGGCGCGTGGATCCGGCGTCCGGCGCCGACGCCGCGGACAGGACCTTTCGCGCGAGCTTGGAAACGCCGATATCCAGCACGCCCGGATCGAGCCACGCCGCCTTCTCGTAGGGGGAGGCAAGCTTTGCCCGGCTGCGCCAGGGGGCCGCCACCTCGGCGCGCGCCACCGTCACGTCGAGCCGGCGGTGCGTGAGGATGTGGCGCACGCGGCCGACCTCGCGGAGCAGCGCGTCAGGCTCGACGCCGACCTGCTCGAGGAGCGCGCGGGCGTCCGCGAGCGCGCGCGCCTCGACCATGGGCGGCTCCCACAGCCCGCCGAAGAGCCCCCCCTCGGCGCGCCGGACGAAGAGCACGCGGTCGCCCGACCGCACCACCGCGGCGACCATCGCGACCGCCGGGACGTCGCGCTTCGGGGCGATCACCGGCAGCTCCGCCTGCCTCCCGAGGGCGCGCGCGACGCAAGCGCCATCGACAGGGCACGCGTCGCAGCGGGGATTGCGGGGCGTGCACACGGTCGCGCCGAGCTCCATCAAGGCCTGGTTGAAGCGTCCCGGCTGAACGCTGCGCGCCGCGCCCCGCACGAGGCGGTCTGCGGTCGACCAGAGCTTGCGCGTGCCCGCGGCGCTGCGGATGTCGTCGTCGATGCCCTCGATGCGGGAGAGGACCCGGGCGACGTTGCCGTCGACGAGGGGCACGGGCTGATCGTAGGCGATGCTCGCGATCGCGCCCGCGGTGTACGCGCCGACGCCAGGCAGCGCGCGGAGCGCGGAGACGTCGCGCGGGAGCGCGCCGTCGTGGCGCACGGTGACCTCGCGCGCGGCCAGGTGGAGCACGCGGGCGCGGCGGTAGTAGCCGAGGCCGCTCCACAGCGAGAGCACGTCGTCGATCGCGGCGGAGGCGAGCGCGAAGACGGTCGGGTAGCGGGCGAGGAAGCGCTCGTAATACGGGATCACCGTCTCGACGCGGGTCTGCTGGAGCATCACCTCGCTCAGCCAGATCGCGTAGGGGTCGCGCGTCCGCCGCCACGGCAGGTCGCGCGCCACGCGCTCGAACCACGCCGCGAGGGCGGCCGCGATGTCCAGATCGCGCTCGCTCGGCGCGGGCGCTTCCGGCGGGGTCGCGTCCTGCTCAGCGGACGGGCTGCGGCGGCGCGGGGCGCGCGTGGGCGCCTGCTTCGCGTGACTGGCGCTCGCGCGCGCGGGCGATCGCGGCGCCGGGCTCACGCGTGAAGGGCCCGCCCGGTGTGCCCTCTATGTGATCCGCGGCGCGGTCCGCGGCGCACCGCTCGGCGCGGTCCCTTGCACGGCCCAGCGCGCAGGCCATCGCCGGGTTCCATGCACGGTCCCACGCACGCTCCCACGCACGGTCCCACGCACGGATTACCCGGCTGCCGCGCGCTGCGCTCAGAAAACGCTTCCATCGCGCGGGACTCTAGCGCAAGAGCCGACCGCGGTGTCGTCGCGGCGCGCCTGCTCCTCCCTGCCGATCCCTCGGGCCGCGCGCCTCAGCGCCGCCCTGCTCCTCGGGCTCGCCGCGCCGGCGTGCCGTGAGGAGCCGCGCCCCTGGGAGGGCAAGCCCGGCCCGCCGGTCGTGCTCTCCGCCGCGCCGCCGCACCCGGCGGTCGCGGTCGGGTCCGGCGGCCCCGCGGACGCCGACGCGGGACAGGGCGACGGCGACGCCGGAGCCGCGGATCCGGACCTGCCGGTCCTGCCGGTGCGCGTCGGCGGCCCCTGGGTTCGCTGCTACGGAAACTTCAGGATCACCGGCGATCCGGCGAAAGACGTGACCCGGCTCTCGCTGCTTTGCGGCCCGGAGAACGGCATGCGGCGGCTCTCGCCCAGGCCGATCGAGGGGCAGGTGGCCGAAGGCGGGGCGATCGTCACGGCGCCGCTGCAGGCGATCCGGGGCGCTTGCTACCGGGTCTTTGCCGTGGGCGGACCGGGGGTCCTGAACCTGGACGTCGCCGTGCGGAGCAGCCGCGGGGCCATGATCGCGAGCGACGGCACCGAGGACGCCTGGCCGATCGTCCAGCCGGACCGGCCCTTCTGCCCGCTCGAGGACGACGACGCCACCGTCGAGATCAGCGCCCGGCGCGGCGGAGGCCGCTTCGCGGCCGAGGTGTGGGTCCTGAAATCCTACAAAAAAGCGCCAGAGGGCGACGGCGGCGCGGAGGCGGACGAGACCGACGCCTACGAGGAGCTCTGAGCCGACGCGGGCTGGACCTTCGCGCGGCCGACATCGAATGGCCACATTCCGTCCCGGTCGCGGCGGCTTCACGCCGCAGGGCACTGGCGCGAGACTGGCAGGAAGAGCTCTCCCGCCTGTCGGAAGCGCGCGAAAGGCTCCCCATCGTCATCGAAATCCGGCAGATCCATGGACCATGGCGCGACGCCGGCACCCCGCACGCACCCCCGCATTGACGTGGCCGCCTCGTCCCGCTAGGGGAGCCCGACCCATGGCCGACGACACCGAGCCGCTCCGCGAGGACGAAGGGGACAAGGTCGAAGGCGAAGGCGAGAAGAAGCGCCTCTTCGAGCGAGCCATCCCGGAGCTCTTCAAGCGCGTGGTCGAGCGCGCCGTCGAGAGCGGCATCGACAAGCTCAGCGAGGGGCCCGAGAACCTCCGCCACTTCGTGGGCGATCTCAAGCTGCCCAAAGAGGTCCTCCACTACCTCTACACCCAGATCGACGAGACCAAGAACGGTCTCTACCGGGTCGTGGCCAAGGAGATCCGGGACGTGCTCGAGCACACCCAGTTCGCGGACGAGATCACGAAGGTGCTGACGAAGCTCTCCTTCGAGATCAAGACCGAGATCCGCTTCGTCCCGAACGACGCGGCCAAGAGAGACGACAGCCAGGACGAGCCGAGGACCGGCTTGCCAAAACCGGAAGTCACCGCCCAAGTGAACGTGAAGGACCGAAGCAAAGAGACCGGGCGAGACCGGCGCCGCGAGGAGAAGTGACGACGAAGAAGCTTAGGACCGGCGGCGAAGTCGATGCTTGGTGCACCAAGTGCCGCCTCGACCTCACTCATAGAATCATCGCGATGGTCGGCGACGTGGTGAAGAAGGTCGAGTGCAAGACCTGCATGTCGCACCACCTCTACCGCCAGCCGAAGAGCGAGCGGGAGAAGAGCGCGGCGGCGCGCGCCACGGCGCGGAGCAGCGGCGAGCCGAGGGCTGCCTCGGCGTCACCGCGCGGCGGCGGCGCGGAGCGCCTCACGGCCGCCCAGCGCGCCGAGCGCGATCAGACGCTCGCCTGGGAGCGCGCGATCGCGGGGCAGCCCTCCGGGGCGTTCAAGCCGTACCGCATCACCCTCACCTTCGGCGAGGGCGAGCTCATTCACCACAGCAAGTTCGGCGACGGCGTGGTCGCGAAGGTCATCGATCGGGGCAAGATCGAGATCCTGTTCAAGGATGGGCCCCGGACGATGGCGCACGGGCAGCCGTAGAGAGCTCGTCGTCGCGCGCCCGGAGCCCGGAACTTGGGGCTGCCCGCGCGATCGGGTAGCCTCTTCGTCGCCGTGGACGAACCTTCGCCCTCCTCCACCAGCGGGTCCTCGCGCCGGCGGCGACCCCGACCTCGCCTGCCCGAGCGCGCGCTGCGCTGGGCGGCGGTCTGCGCGATCGCCGTCGAGGCGCTCTGGTACGGCATCCACGAGGTCCGCGGCTTCGGTCCGGCGCTGGCCGACGGCGCGCGCGCCGTGGTCGGCCCCGCGCCGGTCGCGTGGGCCGAGGACGTGGCGTACGGCGTCGCCGATCGCGTGAACCAGGCCATCTACAGGCACGCGGCCCCGAAGACGTTCTGGGAGCCCGCGCCCGCCGCCGCGGCGGAGGCCGAGGAGCGCGGCGAGCGCCTGGCGGCCGAGGCGGCCTCGCCCCCCTCCTCGTTCGCGCCGCCCTTCCCGGACGTCGCGGCGACGGGCGACGGCGTCTGGGCGCCGATCGCCGACCCGGCGCGGCCGGGCGACGCGCCGGCGCTCTGGAAGAGCGTCGTGCACCCCGACGCGCGGCGCGTCTTCGCGGCGGTCGCCGTCGTGGCCATCGACCTCGGGCGCGTCGACCTCCGGCTCGTCGCGGGCACGAAGGAGCCGTTCTCGCCGGACATCCCGGCCGAGCGGCGCCCCGGGCTCATCCCCGAGGACCACGCCGGGGAGCTCATCGCCGCCTTCAACGGGGGCTTCAAGGCGATGCACGGCCACTACGGGATGATGCTCGACGGCGACACGTTCCTGCAGCCGCGCGACAGGGCCTGCACGATCGCGCTCTACCGCAACGGCGCGGTGCGGATCCGCACCTGGCCCGAGGTGCGCGCCGACGAGGCCCGCATGGCCGGCTACCGGCAGACGCCGCCGTGCCTGGTCGAGCAGGGCGAGCTGCACCACGCGCTCTACGACTCGAACCGCGACTGGGGCGCGACGGTGAGCGGCGAGACGGTGATCCGTCGGTCGGCGCTCGGCGTCGACGCGACAGGCAAGCTGCTCTTCTACGGCCTCGGCGAGGCCGTGACGGCGCGCACCCTCGCCCACGGGATGAGGGCCGCGGGCGCGCACGACGTCGCGGAGCTCGACGTCAACCACGCCTACCCGCGCTTCCTCCTGTACGGCCGCGGCGCGGACGGCGCGGCGCCGCGCGCGACGTCCGCGCTCATCCCGGACGTGCAGTTCAAGGCGGAGGAATACGTGGCGGAGCCGTCGCCGCGCGACTTCTTCTACCTGAGGCGCCGGCGGCCGGACTCCTAGCGACCAGGGCGCCGCCGCTACTGCCGGTCGAGGAGGTCGCGCACGCGCTGCGCGAGGGTGTCGGGGGTGAACGGCTTCTGCAGCAGGGCGCGCTCGCCGTCGGGCTCGGCGCCCGCGAACACATCGTCGGCGTAGCCGGACATGTACAGCACGCGGGCGCGCGGGTGCAGCGCGAGGGCGCGCTCCGCGAGCTCGCGGCCGTTCATGCCCGGCATCACGAGATCGGTGAGCAGGAGGTCCACCGCGTCGGCCCCCTCGAGCGCGAGCGCGGCGAGCGCCTCCTCGGCGCTCGCTGCCGAGACGACGCCGTAGCCGCGCCGCTCGAGCACCTCGACGATGAGCTTGCGGACGGCGTCGTCGTCCTCGACGACGAGCACCGTCTCGTCGCCGCCCGCGGGCGACGGCCGGGCCCGCGCGGGCGCCACCTCGGAGCGGCCCTCGACGCGCGGGAGGTAGACGCGGAACGTCGCGCCGCGCTCGACCTCGCTCTCGACCTCGATGAGCCCGCCGCTCTGGCTCACGATCCCGTAGACGGTGGCGAGGCCGAGCCCCGTGCCCTTGCCGCGCGCCTTCGTCGTGAAGAACGGCTCGAACAGGTGCGAGAGGGTGTCCTGGTCCATGCCGTGGCCGCTGTCGGTCACCGAGAGCACGACGTACGGGGGGCCGCCCGCGGCGGGCGCGGCGTCCTCGTCCCGCTCCGCCGGCGCGAAGGACTTCGCGGTGGAGCTCGCCCCGGGCTCGCCGAGGGAGGTCTCGACCACGAGCTTGCCGCCCCTCGGCATCGCGTCGCGCGCGTTCACGACCAGGTTGAGGAGGACCTGCTCCAGCTGGCTCTTGTCGGCCTTGATCGATCCGAGATCGCGGCCGACGTTCGTCTGCAGGTCGATGTTCTCGCCGATGAGGCGCTGCAGCATCGTCTGCATGTCGAGCACCACCGCGTTGATGTCGAGCACCTCGCGCTGCAGCGCCTTGCGCCGGCTCATCGCGAGCAGCTGCCGCGTGAGCGCCGCGGCGCGCTCGCCGGCCTTCGTGATCTGGAGGGCGTCGCGCCGCAGCGCGCTGTCGGGCCCGAGCCGGCGCAGGAGGAGCTCGCCGTAGCCGAGCATCACCATGAGCATGTTGTTGAAGTCGTGCGCGATGCCGCCGGCCAGCCGGCCGAGCGCCTCCATCTTCTGCGACTCGCGCGAGCGCTCCTCGCGCTGCCGGAGCGCCTCCTCGGTGCGCCGCCGCTCGGTGATGTCGCGGATCAGGACGAGCGCGTGGCCGTCGAGGAACGGCATCATGCGGGCCTCGACGTGGCGCTCCCCGACCGCGCCCGGGAGCGCGTGCTCGAGCGCGACGACGGCGCCCGCCTCGCGGGCTTCCCGGGTCGCGCGCTCGAGCTGCTCGCCGAGCTCGCCAGGGAGCGCCTCGGCCATGCGCTTGCCGAGCAGCGCCTCCGGCGCGGCGTGGAGCTCGGAGAGGCGCGGCTCGTTGCAGTCGACGATCCGGAGCTCGTCGTCGAGGCGGAAGCAGAGGTCGGGGATGGCGCGGAAGAGCGCGCGGAGCTCGACCGCGGCGCGCGCGCTCTCGCGCTCGGCGCGCAGTCGCGCGATGACCTGCCCGATCTGGCTGCCCACGGCCGACAGGACGCGGAGCAGCTGCTCATCGCCGCGGTGAGGGGCGCGGCTCCTCAGCTCGAGCGCCCCGACGCCGCGGGCGCCGCTCAGGATCGGGACGGCGCAGGCGGCGCGCCACCAGCACGGCTCGCGCGCCGCCTCGGGGACGCCGTCCCCGCTGGCGCGGAACACCGGCGCGCCGCTCCGGAGGGCCTCGGCGACGAGCTCGGGCTCGCCGGAGGCCGACGACGTCTCGCGGAGCGCCGCCGCGAGCGCCTCCGGATCGAGGGGCGCGGCGGCCCGGACCTCGACGCAGCGGAGCGCGCCCGCAGGCGTCGCCGCGAGCGCGGTGTCGCCCGCGGTGGGCGCGCCATCCAGGGCCGACGGCGGGCACGCGGCGCTGGCCTCCGGCTCGGCGAGCCAGAGCGCCGCGACGTCCCAGCCGAGGTGCTCGACCAGGGCGGCGAGGACGCGCGGGGCAGCCTCCACGAGCGAGGTAGACCCGGACAGCGCGCTCGCCGTCGCGAGCTGCGCGGCCAGACGGGCCTCGGCCTGGCGGGCGTCGGGGGCGTCGGGTGGATCGAGCGGATCGAGCGGCGAAGCGCCCCCCAGCAGCGCGGGCGCCGCCGGCGCGCCGCCCTGCGCGGCCCCGGCGTGGGCGGCGACCTCGTCGGGATCGAGGCCGCCGTGTGGCGCGTGCAGCTGCGAAGCCCCCATACGATCAGCCGCCGGTCTTTTCCGCGGCGCCGCTCTCCAGGTTGACCATCCAGCACACGGCGCCGGCCGCGGGCTCGCCGCCGGGCGGCCCCACGCTGACCTCCGCGCGCGCCGGCGCGACGGCCCGGATGTAGAGCCGCTGCCCGACGGCGCCGCGCCCGAGCGCGCAGACCGCGCGGCGCACGCGCGGGTCGTCGGCGGCGACCTCCCCCTCGTCCTCGGCCGCCATGAACAGGACCTCGACGTCGGGCTTCAGGCAAGCGCCCATCTCGCGCCAGGCGTCGTAGTCGACGGACGGATCGAGCACGTCGGCGAGCTGCCCGTGGCGCGCGCGCCCGACGCGGTAGCGGAACGCGTCGCGCTTCTCCGCGCGGAGCGTCGCCCCGATCCGATCGAACCGCAGCGACAGCGCGCCGAGCGCGACCGCCATCTTCACGGTGGGCGCGCCGAGGTTCGCCTTGTCCGGCTCCTTGAAGCGGTGCACCTGCACGCCCGGGGGCAGCACGCCGGCGAGCAGCTCCGCGAGGCGCGGGTTCATCCCGAGGCGCCCGCCGAGCAGGACCCGGAGCCCCTGGTACGGATCCGGCTCCCGCCCGATCCTCGCGATGGCG
The DNA here is from genome assembly GCF_051530195.1 of Sorangium sp. So ce321. Lineage (NCBI taxonomy): Bacteria > Pseudomonadati > Myxococcota > Polyangiales > Polyangiaceae > Sorangium > Sorangium sp. So ce321. The sequence continues at coordinate 6,640,603 of NZ_CP150329.1, forward strand.
CCGCCGAGGTGCTGCCGGAACACGTCGATCCCGTCCTGGAGCCACCCCTCGATCGCGCCGTCGAGCGCGCCCCGATCGATCGAGAGCGGGACCTGGACCTCCTCCCCGTCGAGCCCGCGCAGCGCGATCTGCTCCTCGATCGGCGCGCTCGACCCCCGCTCGAGGAGCGGCCGCAAGAGCTCCTTGAGCGCCCAGGTGTTGGCGCGCGCGTCGGGCGACGGGGCGAAGAGCTCCTCCGCGCCGTCGAGCGCGCCCTCCTCGGGCGGGCGCTCGAAAGGGATCCGGCGCTCGCGCATCGCGTCCTGGCTCTCCGCGTAGACCCGGTAGGCCAGCCGGTGGAGGAGCCGCTCGCCGCCGAGCCAGGGGATCGCCGCGGGCTCGAGGTACTCGACCATCCGCTCGAACCCCTGCGCCTCCTCGTGCGCCTTGGCGCTCCGCAGGATGCCGAACGCGATCCCCGTCTCGCTGGCGCCGGCGTCGATCACGCAGAACGGGACGCCGCCGTCCCGCGGCTGGACGCCGAACATGCGGAACGCCTGGACGGCATACGCGATCGCCGACGGGCCCGCGTCGACGACCTGGAGGCCGTCGAGGTCGTGGTACTCGCAGAGGCCCGCGGGCAGGCTCCGGAAGAGGCCGCGCCGGAAGGCGATGAGCACGCTGGCGCGGCGCTCGGCCGACCAGCCCGTCGGCATCGTGATCGCGTAGCGCGTGTAGAGCCCTCGCGAGCGCTGGTTCAGGTGCAGGCCGACGTAGTACGCGTAGAGCTCGATCGGATCGAACGGGTCGTGCGCGCCGATCCCCTCCTCGTCGATGATGGGCGGCGCCGGCTTCTTCAGCGACTCGGTCGTGTCGGGGTCGCCCCTGCCCCGCAGCCGGAACGGCTCGCCGCGCTCGGTCCGCTCGCGCAGCAGCGCGAGGGCCGGGAGGGACGCCGCGGCGCGATCGTGGGCGCCTTCGCCCGGCCGGAGGCGCATGTCGCGCGCGGCGTGCCCGACGAGCACGTCGCCCCAGCGCGTCAGGGGCAGGATCACCCGGTCGCGCCAGGCCTTCGTGGTCCGGGCGAGCGCCTCGAAGGCGACCTCGCTCGGGTTCTCGTTGTCGGCCGACACCCGGATCGGCGCGTCGGTCCCGATGCGGAGGAACTCCGCGCCGCCGCGCTCTCCCCGGACGGCGACGACGGTCGACGCCGCGCCGACGTCCACGGCGACCCAGTCGCCACGCACGTCGTGCCGCGGGTCGCGCCGCTTCACCTCGGGCGGGATCGGGTCCTTGTCGGTCTTGCCGGTGCGGCGGTGCAGGCCGACCACGCGGCCCTGCCGGAGGATGGCGATCGACGTGGCGCCGAGGAACCGCGCGCCCGACCAGAAGCCCTGCGCGGGATCGACCAGCGTCGTGCCCTTCACCGGATCGAGGTTCGCCACGATCTTGGGGAAGAAGTCCGCGACGTGCTCCGGCGAGGCCACCCCGTCGTAGCGCTCGACCTTGATCGGCGGCGAGTAGTAGTTCTGCAGCCCTTCCCCATAGATGCGCGGACTGACCTGGATCAGCTTCAGATAGGGGATGGGACAGGTCTGCTCGTCCAGCCGGAACTCCTGGTAGAGCGCGGCGGGCGCGATCGCATTCTCCATCTCGGGCGCGAGCCGGGGCACGCTCGCGCTCATCTCGGTGCCGAAGTACATGAACTTCGTGCCCGCGCGCCCGGTGAAGGCGGCGATCCTGACCTCGTTGAAGGTCGCCTGCCCGACCATGAGCGGCGGCAACGCGATCACGTAGTCGAGCACCAGCGTGGTGAGCCAGGGCTGGTCGAAGAGGCGTGATTCCCAGCGCATGACGAGCGTCGGGTACTCGCGGCCTGCGAGAGACACGACCTTCTCCGCTTCGCGAACCAGGGCACCATCGACCGACAGCTCGTAAACCGGCATACGTGGGCGACGTTATCACGAACATCCCCCGCGCCAGCCCCGGGGATGCGCGGTCGCGGGGCTTTCATGTTCAGGCGGCTCGCGCTGCCACCGATCCTCGTAGGCCTCGTGTGGGGGCGTCAACGCCGCACGGCGGCCATGGGCACCCCGCGCCGCGCGGTGCGGGGCAGACCGGCGGCGCGCGGAGCGCGGTGCGGGGCAGACCGGCGGCGCGCGGAGCGCGGCGCTGGCCGACGGGGCGCGGCGCGCGCCGCGGGAAAGACGCGGTACGGGATGGACGGCGGCACCACGAGTGGACGGCGGCACCACGAGCGGCACCACGAGCGGCACCACGACCGGGCACGACGAGCGGCACCACGACGAGCAGCGCGCGCCCCGCGAGGGCGTAGGCTGGGCTCGGGCGACCGTGCTAGTCTGGCCGCGTGATTCGCTTCTCCGAACCGGGAATGCTGTCATGACCGCGTTGATCGGCGAGATCATCGACGGCAAGTACCGGATCGTCCGGCTGCTCGGTCAGGGGGGCATGGGCGCGGTGTTCGAGGGCGAGAACGTGCGCATCCGGCGCCGCGTCGCCATCAAGCTGCTGCACGCGACCATCTCGAGCCAGGCCGAGTCGGTCGCGCGGTTCGAGCGCGAGGCCCAGGCCGCGGCGCGGATCGGCTCCGATCACATCTGCGAGGTCCTCGACCTCGGCGTGCTGTCGGACGGCACGCGGTACATGGTCATGGAGTACCTCGAGGGCGAGACCCTCGGGGCCAAGATCCAGCGGATGGGGCGCCTCGGGCCCGAGGCCACCGTGCCGATCATGATCCAGGTGCTCGAGGCGCTCGGCGCAGCGCACGCCGCGGGGATCATCCACCGCGACCTCAAGCCCGACAACATCTTCATCCTCCCCACGAAGGCCGGCCTCAGCAACTTCGTGAAGGTGCTCGATTTCGGCGTCTCGAAGTTCTCGCAGCTCGCCGGCTCGGAGATGAGCATGACCCGCACGGGCGCTGTCGTCGGGACGCCCTACTACATGTCGCCCGAGCAGGCGCGCGGCTCCAGCCCGGTCGATCAGCGGACCGACATCTACGCCATGGGCGTGCTGCTCTATCAGGCGACCACCGGCCAGGTGCCGTTCGACGCCGAGACGTTCAACGAGCTGCTCTTCAAGATCGTCCTCGAGACAGCACCCCTGCCCCAGCAGCTCGTGCCCGACCTCGACGTCGAGTTCTCCGGGATCATCCAGAAGGCGATGGCGCGCGAGCCGAAGGCGCGCTTCCAGAGCTGCGCGGAGTTCAAGAACGCGCTCCTCGCCTGGGCAGCGGCGCGGCCCAGCCTGGCCATGCTCACCACGGGGCGAAGCACGTTCCCCCGGCTGTCGCTGCCGTCCCAGCCGGAGACGGTCGCCCCGCCGGTCACAACGCCGCCGGCGACCACGCCGCCGGTCGCCCGGCCCGAGGGCTCGTGGGGGAGCCAGAACGGACACGGACCGCCGGTCTCCGGCATGGGCCAGACGCCGCAGCTGACCGCCAACTCGTGGGGCGCCTCGTCCGGCGTCACGGGCCGCTCGACGCGCCCCCCCTCCAGGATGCCGCTCCTCGTCGCGATCGCCGCGGCGGCCACCGTGCTCGGCGCGGGCCTCGCCGCGTGGCTCGCCTTCGGCCGCAGCGGGCCCACGGGCGCGGCGACCGCCGACCCGAGCGCCGTCAGCGCGACGGCCCCCCCACCGCCGCCGCCACCGACGACGGCGGCAGCGACGGCGACGACGCCCCCGTCCGAGCCGACCGTCACCGCGAGCGCCGCGGTCGCGGATCCTGTGCCGTCCGCCACCACCGAGCCCAGCGCGACGCCGGGCGCCTCCTCGGCGCCCGTGAAGCCGCTCCCGCCGCGGACGGTGCCTCCCCCGACGAGGCCCCCGCCCGCCACGAAGCCGCCGCAGACGGTACCGTCGACGAAGCCGACGGCACCGTCACAGAAGCCGCAGAAGCCGGGCGTTCCGGGCGACTTCGGTTACTGAGCGCGCGCCACGCAGAGCGCCACGCTCCAGGCGCGCCGCGACGAGCACGCGCCGGAGCGCTCCGCTCGGGGCGCGCCGCTCAGAACGCGCCGCGCACCCCGAGCCCGGTCGGCGTGACGTAGGGCGCGATCCAGGCCGAGCTCGACGGCTCCGGCTTGGACGTCAGCTCCAGCACGATCAGCGTCGCGCCGCCGACGACGAGCACGCCGCCAGCGATGAGGCCGATGGCGCCGGTCGTCCGCTGCGACGCGGCGTCGGAGTCGAGCGTCTGGATCTGGCGCTGGACCAGCGGCCCGCAGTCCGAGCCGACGCCGCCCGGCGACTCGCACCCGCGCGCCGCGCTCAGATCGTTCGCTTTCTGCTGCGTCGAGCTCCCTTTCGCCAGGAACACCGACCCGACCACGACGCCGCCGAGCCCGAGCGCCGCGGCCGCGATGCCCCCGCCCAGCAGCGCCACGTTCGTCTTCCGCTCCGCGGTGCCCGGCAGGCCGGCGGGCGGCACCCCCGTCTGGTCGCCGCTCCCGGCGCCCTGCCAGTAGCCCGAGCCGCTCGGCGGAGGCGCGGGCGGGCTCTCCGGGATCGGGATCTTCAGCTCCTTCCGCTCGCCGTCGGCGAGGGTGATCCCCTGCTCGATCGGGGCGAGGCCCGGCGGCGACACGACGACCACATGGCTGCCGGGATCGATCGGGCGGTGCACGCCGAGCAGCGCGTCCGCGACCGGCTGACCGTCCAGCTTCACGCCGATCTTCCGGCCCGCGGCGCCCTCGAGCGCGATGCGCAGCGTCGCGATCCGGGGCTCGACCGCGGCGAGCTCCTCCCGCGCGTCCTGCTGGGCCCTCTTGAAGGGGGACGGCGCCGTGGGCGGAAGCTCCTCGCGCACGATCCTCAGGTACGTCTCCTTGGCCGCGACGAGCCGGCCGAGGCGCGTCTGCGCGCGCGCGGCCAGGAGGAGGTGAGTCGGCGCGTGCACGAGCGCCTCGGCGCGGCCGAGCAGATCGATCGCCTCCTCGAAGCGGCCGGACGTGAACGCCTCGGCGCCCTGCGTGGCCAGCGACCTGGCCGCGGCTCTGTCCTGGTCCGATTGCGCGCGCACCTCGCCTGTCGGGAGCAACAGGAACAGCGCCGCAGCGAACGGAACGGATCGTCTCAAGAGCACTCGGGCCTCCTCGCGCGCCACGCTATCACAGGCCGTCGACAACAGAACAATTCAGCCCCCGAGCGCCGCCGCCCCGGCGCTCCGCCCGCGGAGCTCCGCGCCCTTTGCGCGCGATTTCCCGCGGTTGCGCGGGCGCTCGCGGGGCGCTCGGCCCGCGTCGCGCGGGCTCCGCGCCCGGCGGGGCGGGCGTGAGCGCGCGGGGCGGCGGCGCCTGCTGTTCTGTCCGCGGGGCGCTGTGAACCGTCCGCACAGCGCGATGGCACCCATTCTGCTGCGTGGGACGCGCCATGGAATGTCTCCGCTCCTCCGCGCCCCTCGACGCGGGACTCCCGTCCTCGGAGCGATTCCTCAGGGGACGCCTGCTCGGGGGGCGTTACCTCGTCGAGCAGATGATCGGCGCCGGCGCGATGGGGCGCGTGTACCGCGCGCGGCATGTAGGGCTCGGTCGCGCGTGCGCGGTGAAGATCATCCGCGAGCGCGCCGCGTCGCCGCGCGCTCGCGGCGACGCGAGCCGCGCCTGCACGACGCGCGCCTCGGCGGCGCCGCGCCGGATGGACCTCGACCACCGGGGGTCGAGCGGCGTGAGCGAGCGGTCGCGCACCGACGAGAGATCGCGCTCCGGCGGCGCCCTCGCCGGGGACGCGGTGCGGCGGTTCCACGTCGAGGCGCTGGCGGCGAGCCGGCTCGATCACCCGAACATCGTGCGGGTCCTCGACTTCGGCTGCGAGCCGGCCGAGGCGCTCGGCGCCGGCGGACGTGAGGCGGCGCCGCCGAGCCTCTGGTACCTCGTCACGGAGCACCTCGACGGCGAGGACCTCATCGATCTCCTGAACGCCGAGCCGATCCTGCCGGCGGAGCGCATCGTCGCGATCATGCGCCAGCTGTGCTCCGCGCTGCAGCACGCGCACGACGCCGGCGTCATCCACCGCGACGTCAAGCCCGAGAACATCCGCCTGGTGCCCCGCGTGGACGACGACGGCGCGCCGATCGAGCAGGTGAAGCTCCTCGATTTCGGCACCGCGAAGCTGCTCCACGACGACGGGTCCGGCGCGCTCGCGGGCGCGCCCCGCCCCGCCGTGCCCGACGAGGAATGCGGCCGGCTCGTCATCGGGACCCCCGCCTACATGAGCCCGGAGCAGGCCGCGGGGCAGGCCGTGGATGCGCGGAGCGACATCTATGCGTGCGGCGTGCTGCTCTTCGAGATGGCGACTGGCCGGCTCCCGTTCGAGCGCCCCACGCCCGTGGCGCTCGCCGCGGCCCACGTCGACTCCCCGCCGCCCCGACCGGGCGCGCTCCACCCGGCGATCGATCCGGATCTGGAGGCGCTGATCCTGCAATGCCTGCGCAAGAATCCGGACGATCGCCCGCAGAGCGCGCGCGCGCTGCGCAGGGCGCTCGCGCACATCGCGCGCCGGCTGGCGCGCTCCGCCGCGGAGGACGGCGCGGCGGCGAGCCGCGCCCGGCCGCCGGCCCGGAGCGCGCGCGACGCGGCGTTGCCCTCGTCGCGCTGGAGGACCGCCGCGGAGGACGCCGCGGCCGGGCGGGACGCCGCGGCGTCGCGCGCCGCTTGCGCCACGACGTGGGTGGGGTACCGCGCCTCGTCGCCCTCGGTGAGCGCGCCGCTCGATCAGCCCTGCTCGCCGTCGAGCCCCCGGCGCGACGCCTCCTCCGCGCCGACGTGGGTCGGTCACCGCTCCTCGCCGTGCCCGCCGGCCGCGCTCGCCGAGCTCGCCGCGCCGCCTGCGCCGATCGGCGCGACGCCGGCGAGCGAGGCGCCTCCCGCCGCCGCGGTGCCCCCGCCCGCGCCCGAGCCGGCCCGCGCCGATCGCAGGACGGAGCTCGGCGCCGCGCTCGCGCCGCTCTTCCTGCTCCGGGCGCGCCTGTCCGGCGGGCCGCGGAGCCAGAGCGGGCTGCGACGACGGCGGCGGCGGCGGCTCGCCCCGGTCGTGCTCGGCACCGTGGCGGCCACGTTGCTCGGCGGCTCGCTGTGCCTGCTGTTCAACGCAGCTGCCGCCGCGCTCGCCCCGCTCACCTGGCCCTCGCCGGCGCGCGACGCCGCCGCGGCGCCGACCGGCGACGCGCCCGCCCGGGCGACGCGCCCGCCCGAGCCGGAGCACGCCTGTCCGATGGAGCCGCCGTGAGCGCGTACGGCGGCGCCCCGGACGCGCCCTCCGCGGCGCTCCTCGAGTGCGCGCGCTGCGGGCGCTGCTTTCTCCTCGTGCCCGGCCCAGGCACCGCCGCGGCGCCGCGGTGCGCGTGCGGCGCCGACCTCACGCCCGCGCCGCTGCCGAGCGGCGTCCACGAGCTGAGGCGGCCCCGCGCAGCGCGCGCCCGGCCGCCGCGGCGCCGCCGCGCTTCACCCCGTGGCGAGGCTCCCGCGCAGGAGGCCGATCTCGGCTACGGCGCGTCGCACGGGCATGCCCCGGGGCACGGCGGGCCGACGGGCCCCGGCGACGCACCGGCACCCGTGCGCACGGCGCCCGAGCCGAGCCCCGAGCGCGCCGGGAGCGACGAGGAGCCAGCCGACGGCGAGGGCTGAGGCCCGGGCGCGGGTGCGAACGGAGCGCTCACCCCGCGCCGGCGCGCGGCAGCGCCGCGGCCCGCGACGCCGCTCGACCTGTCGCGCGCCGGTGTACAGCCGATGCGCAGCGCCGCTCGCCGGCATGGCCTCGCCGTTCACGCTGGCCGCCGTGGCGCCGCTTCCATCCCGGTGTGAACGGAGCGCACCGCGCCCGGGCACGTCGTCTGCAAACGCTGGCCTCCGCGTTGACACGGGAAGCTGCCCCTTGGCGCGACCCGGTGTCGAGAGGAGCGAACCATGTCCGTGCTGTTGTGGATCCTGTTTGGGCTCATCGTCGGCGTCATCGCCAAGCTGCTGACCCCCGGGCGCGAGCCGGGTGGCTTCGTGGTGACAGCGCTGCTGGGCGTGGCTGGCGCCTTGCTCGGCGGCTTCGTCGGCCGGGCCCTGGGGATCTACCCCTCGTACCAGTCGAGCGGGGGCTTCTTCATGTCGATCCTGGGCGCCATCGTCCTCCTCGCCATCTACAACGCGACGGTCGGCAGAAAGGCGAGGCCCTGATCGCTCGCCCTCGCAGCGGCGGTATCGCCCTGCCGCGGGGGCGAGGGCGGCGCGAGCAGCGCGGCGGCGGGCACCACGCGCGCGGGCGCGGCGCGCCGATCCAGGCGGAAGTCGAGCGCCACTTCTGGTGGCAGCGGCCGGATGGCGCCCGCCCCGTAGCAGCGGCGATAGACGAGATCGTCCGGCCCCGCGCCCTGCCCGCCGAGCTGATGGCTCCACCACCTCGAGTAGACCGTCGGCCGCGCGGCATCGACCGAGAGCAGATCCGAGCGCTCGAGCCGCACCTCGCCGTGATCGCCGCGATCGGCCACCGCGTGGTCGGCGGCGAGCCGCCCCTCCTCGTCCATGCGGTAGAGGATCCTGAACCCCTCGACGTCGCCCTTGCCGTACGCGACGCGCTGGATCCCCGGGCCGAGGAGCAGCGCGTGCGTGTAGACGAGGTCCACGGCGAGCGCCGGCAACACGGTCCAGGTGAGCCAGTTGTTACCCCAGGGCCGCTCCTCGGAGAAGAAGGCGTAGTAGCCGACCGAGACCTCGCCGCGCTCGCCCGGCGAGCTGCGGTAATACAGGACGTCGCCGAGCTCCCCCGCGCTCGCCACCGTCGAGCCGACGCAGATCGACTGCCGCTCGATCGCCGCGCCGAGCGCCGCGCCGATCTCGCTCGGCTCCGCCGGGCCGCCAGGGACGGGCCGAGGCAGCGCGCGCCCGCTCGTGGAGCTCGCGAGGAGGGGTACGGCCAGCGCCGCGACGGCGAAGGGACGGCTCAGGAGGTTCCGGACCGACATCAGGGCCGGCTAGGCTAGCGAGCCCGTCGCTGGCCGCGCCACCGCAAAGGGCCGTGCGCGTCCGGCGCGTCACCGCCGCGGTGCCGAATGGCTGTCTTCCCCGGATGGCGCGCTCTCCGCGCTTCCGCCGCGCGGCTCTCGGGCGCCGGACGATCTGGCGCCGGTCGCGCCGATGGCCCTGCCTGCGAGCGCCCCGACGGCGAACGTGACAGCCGCTATCAAGAGCCAGGGCAGAAGTCGCACGCGCCGCGCGGGGCGCGCGTCCCTCCAGTGCGGCGTCACGGCGTCCCTTGCCTCGCTGCGCTCGCGCCCGTCCTCCGGCGCGCTCGCGCCCGGATCCGGCCCGCGCGGCTGCGGCGTCGCCTCGCTGCGCTCGTCCGTCGGCAGGCCCGCGGCGGTCGACCGCGCGTCTCGCTCGGAGCGGCCCGCGGCGGTCGACCGCGCGTCTTGCTCGGAGCGGCCCGCGGCGGTCGACCGCGCGTCTTGCTCGGAGCGGCCCGCGGCGGTCGACCGCGCGCCGCGGCGCGCACGGAGCCCGGCCGATCTCCGGCAACCCCGCACGAGCATCGATCGGTGCCGATCGCGGCCGCTCGTGACCTCGCGCACGAGCGCCGCGAGCTCCTGGCCCGCGAGGAGGCCGCGCTCGCTCGAGCTCGGCTCGTCACCCCCGCCCGCCGCCCTGCGCAGCGAGGCGAGCACCTCGGCGAGCGCCTCTTCCATGTCCGCCGCTGCCTCGAAGCGGGCGTCGGGGTCGCGCGCGAGCGCGCGCCGCACCGCCTCCTCGAGCAGCGCGGGGCACGCCGGGCGGAGCGGCGCGATCGCCGGCACCTCGCCGGAGAGCACCGCGCGCATCGTCGCGCCGTCGTCCTTCCGGTGGAACAGGCGCCGCCCCGTCAGCAGCTCGAACAGGATCACCCCGACCGCGAAGAGATCCGCCCGCGCGTCGATCCGCTGCCCGCACAGCTGCTCGGGCGCCACGTAGCCGAGCTTGCCCTTCACCGTGCCGGCGCCGCTCGACTGGGCCGCGCCCCGCGCCGCCCTTGCCGGGCCAAGGGCGACGGCGTCCTCCACCCCGCTCATCGCCGCCATCTTCGCGACGCCGAAGTCGATGAGCTTGATCTCGCCCTCGAGCGAGAGGAGCACGTTCTGCGGGCTCACGTCGCGGTGCACGAGGCCGACGTGGTTGCCGCTGTCGTCGCGGAGCCCGTGGGCGTGCCCGAGCGCCCGCAGCACGCCCAGGCCGATCTCGATCGCCACCTCGATCGGAAACGGCCGTCCCTCGGCGAAGCAGGCGCGCGCCGCCGCGGCGAGATCGCAGCCCGGGACGTACTCGACGACGAGGTGATGGCGCCCCTCGTGAAAGACGAAGTCGTGAAACCGGATCACGTTCGGATGCTGGAGCCTGGCGCTGATCCACGCCTCGCGGAGGAACATCCGCACGATCGACGGATCTCGCCTCGCCTCGGGGCGCAGGCGCTTCACGACGACGGGGTGGGCGATACCTGCCGGCCCGCGCCGGCACGCGAGGAACAGCTCGGCCATGCCGCCCGCCGACAGGCGCGCGAGCAATGCGTAGCCGCCGTCGCCCATGGGCAGGTCCATCTCCCTCGACCTCCACGGCTGCTCTGCCGCGCTCCCCTCGCCTCGCCCCGGCGCACCGAGGGCGCGGAGCGAGGACGGCCGCCGCGCCATCCACTGCCGGAGTCGCCCTACCCCGGCCAGCCCCCGGACCTGCCCGCGACGCCACATCGGCCCTTCGCTATTCACGCTGCATGCCACGGGGAGAGCCGCGTCACCGTCACCTCCGAGCCACAGGCTTCGAGCTCCTCCTGCGTGGATCCCGCCGGATGAGAGCGCATGTCGGCAGCCACAGAGACCCGCGGCGAGCGCTGCTTCCGGCGGAAAATGCGGAATCTGGATCGCCCCTTGTTCCACACATGGACGCGGGCGCCGAGGAACACGTTGCGCGCGCGCCGGGCCCGCCCTCGGCGGACCCGGATCAACCCGCAGGGGCTGGCGCGGCGCGGACGCGGCGCGCCAGCAGCGCGCGCAGCTCGCGGAAGGAGACGGCGCGCAAGGCGAGGAGGAGGGCGACGTAGACGGCGGCGCCCACGGCGATCGACGCCCACATCCCGGCGAGGACGCGCGCGGCGTAGGCCGCGCTGGCCATCGCCGCCGTCGCGGCGAGGACCGCGACGATGCGGCCGAGCTCGACGAACTGGGCCCAGCGCGCGGTCATGCCCCACGACGCGAGCAGCGACCCCGCGCCGACGGCGAGCGTCGCGCACGCGGCGCCCAGCGCGCGGTAGCGCGGCAAGAGCAGCAGGTTCAGCGCGATCTTGGCGACGAGCGTCACGGCGAGCAGCTGCACCATGTCGACCTCGCGCTTCGCGGCGAGCAGCGGCAGCGTCACGACCTGGAACGCGAACATCACGGGGACGCCGCAGGCGAGGACCCGGAGGACCTCCGCCGCCGGCGCGTAGTCGCCCGCCGATCCGTAGACGAGCTGGATGATGTCCGGCGCGAGCAGGAAGAGGCCGGCGGCGATGGGTAGCCCGAAGAGCGCGGCGACGAGCATGCAGCCGCTGTAGAGGCGCCCGAACGCGTCGCGGTCCTCGGCGTAGAGGCGCATGCCCGCCGCGAACGCGGCGCCGAGCAGGACGTCGGGGAGCATCCGGAAGTTCTCGTTCAGCACCCAGGCGGCGCTGTAGACCCCGACGGCCTCCTCGTCGCAGAGGGCGCGGAGCATGATGCGGTCGGCCTGGAGGAGCGCGCCCGCGAGCGCGCCGAGCGCGCCGATGGGCAGGCTGCGCTTCGCGATCTGCCAGAGCGCGGCGGGGGGCGTCGCGAACTCCGGCCGGTAGAGGCGGGTGCGGAGGTAGTGCGCGGTGAGCCCGAGCTCCAGCACGTTGCCGAGCAGGAACGCCGCGGCCGCCGCGACGACGCCGAGGCCCAGGGCGAGCAAGGCCGTCGAGAGCCCGATGACGAACAGCCTCGCGCCGAGCTCCGCGTAGAGGATGAGCTCGAAGCGCTCGTGGGCCTCGAACGAGAGCCACATGGTCGAGTAGAGCAGCGTCGCGAGCTGGGACGCGGCGGCGAGCACGACGAGCTGCGCGCCGGTCCCCGAGCGGGTCGCGAGCACGACGGCCACGGTCGCGCCGAGCACCAGCGTCCCGGTCACGCCGCGGATCGAGAGCGCCGCGCCGAGGTGACGCGGCCCGAGCTCCGGCCGCACGGCGATCTCCCGGGCGAGGTACCCCCTCACCCCGACGCCGGCGAGGATCGTGACGATCCCCGCGATCGCGAGCGATGCCTGGAACTCGCCCCAGGCGACGACGCCCACCTTCCGCGCGAGGTAGCCGACGAACACGACGCCGAGGACGGCCATGATCGCCTGCTTGAGGAGCATCAGCGCCGCGTTCAGGGCGATGCGCCGGCCATCCTGCATGAACACCTCCGCGTGTCCCAATGGTGCGGGGCGGCGCGACCCACGTAGCGGGAGGGACCCGGATTCAGGCGTCGTGCGCGCCCAGAGCGCGTCCGTCTACCGCGGCGCATGGGGCCGCAGACGAGCGACGCGCGCGCCGACGCTGGCAAGGAGCCGCCGGGCGCGCCGACGAGCGACGCGCGCCCGGACGCTGGCAAGGAGCCGCCGGGCGCCGAACGCCCGCTCTCGAGCTCAGCTCACGAAGGCGTCGTGGAGGCGTCCAGGCAGGAGACGCTTCTCGGCCTCGCGGCATCCGATTGCAGAAGGACCGCCAGCGCAGGAGGGGGCCGGCGATCCTCGGAGCGGGACACGGGATTCGAACCCGCGACCCTCAGCTTGGGAAGCTGATGCTCTACCAACTGAGCTAGTCCCGCACGAGGTGGAGGAGCTTCTACCGAATCCTGAGCCGCAGAGCAACCCCTTCATTTCGTTTTCGACGCGGGCCCGCCGGTGGTCGTCGGTTGTCGAGCCGCAGCGGGGCGCCGGCGCTCAGCGACGCGCGCGGAACGCGGGCGCGCCGAGCACGTCCCCGGGCAGCGGCGCGCGCGCGCGGACCACGCTGTCGCACTCGCTGGTCGCCGCCGCGATCGCGCTGGTGATCTCGGCCGTGCGCGCGTCCGGCGGGATCCAGGGCAGCTTCTGCAGCGCGGGCCGGTCGGGCGGCAGCCAGCGCAGGCTCCTCGTCACGAGCACGACCGGGTGGTTGCTGTCCACGAGCTCGCTCGCGAGGCGCGCGCCGCCGACCGGAGCCGGCGGCAGATCGAGGCAGACGAGGCACGCGTCGAACCGCTCGGTCGCCGACGCGAGCAGGGCGTCGTCGATCGACGACGCGTCCACGATCTCGACGTTCTCCAGCGCGGCCTCGATCGCGCGGGCCAGCGGGTCGCAGGTCGCGGCTCGGGGGTCATGCGCGAGCAGGATCTTGAAGCTGCGCACCGAGCGCGGCCCCGGCCGGCGCGTCTCGACGACCTGCAGCCTCCCGGACGCCAGCGTCGCGCGCTCACGAGCGGCACGTCGAGCGGTCATGTACTCCCCTTCCCGGCCACTCGAAGGCGACCGTACTCCAGGCTAACACCCCTTGAGCTCAAACTGACCAACCTTTATATGAGGGCGCGCTTCTTTACCGGGACCGGGCGCCGAGCACGCTTCCCGGACGCGCTTCCGGGCACGCCGCGTCGCGGCATGCCGACATGGTTTTACGGAAACATCTACGAAGGACGGTCACGCATGAGTCGGTTTCTCATCTCCACTCCTTGCGAGTGCCAGGCAAGCCTCTCAGCCACCCTGGACGAGCACCGGCACGTCACCGCCGGGTGGGCCACCCGGACCCCCCGCGGCCGGTCGGCCTCCGGTGAGGCCGACAAGGAGCTCGCGCCGGCGCACAGCATCAACGCCCACCTCGACCGGTTCGACGTGGCGTGGCTGTGCCCCTACTGCGGGCGCAACACGCTCCGGACCTTCTATGCGGGTGCCATGAGGCGCCTGCCCGACGCCGAGCTGCCTCCCCCCGGCACGGCCTCCTCGCCCTGAGGCGCTCGCCGCACCTCGCGCTCCCCGGGCCGCGCGTCAAGCAGGCGCGGCTCCCGCGCGCCTGAGCCCGGGCGGGCGCCGCGCGTTCACCGCCGCGCGCGCCTCGCGCTCCGACATCTCGCGCGGCGAGCCGACCCGACCGGGCTCTCCCCTCCCCTCCTCGACGACCCCGCGGCCCGACGCCGCGCTGGAGCGCCGCGTCGACCACGCAGGCACAGGCGTCCAGGCGCGACCGACTCACGGCCTCTCAACCCGCGGCGCCGCGGACCGATTCCCACTCTCCTGACGTTCACCACAATCGCGCTCCGGAGCGCGATTCGATCTCCCGCTCAGCTGCCTTTTCCTGCCTGCGGGGTGCCCATCGTCCCGAAGACCCAGTCCCAGAGCGGGGACGACACGCCCCACCGCGCGCGCTCCCCCGTGTGGTGATGGACCATGTGATGGCGCTTGATCCACTTCCCCCAGCGCGAGGTCATGCGGAAGTGGTGAATGGCATAGTGTGTGCCGTCGTACGCGAGGTAGCCGAGGCCGAAGCCGACGAACAGCGGATCCGCCGGAACAGGGCCGAAGACGGCGCGGAACAGCGTGTAGAACACGACGCCGAGGGGGATGCTGGCGCCGAGCGGCATCACCAGCCGGTCGGCGTCCTGCGGGAAGTCATGGTGCACCCCGTGGAGCACAAAGTGCACCCGTCGCTGCCACAGGCGCGGGCCCACGTAGTGAAAGACGTATCGGTGCAGGACGTACTCGGCGAACGTCCACAGGAACAGGCCGACCAGCAGGAGCCCGAGCCCGTCCAGGAGGCTGACACCATTCAGAGCGGCGCGGACGCCCAGATAGCCGTAGACCGGGAGCCAGAAGGCGAACGGCACGATCGGGTGGATCCGAGAAAACCGCTCGATGAGCGGCGTCTCGAACATCTGGCACGTCGCAGGACGGGCGGTGCGCTCGGCGGGGGTGACGGTCATCGTGGACCCCTGCTACCTCATTTATCCATTGTCGGCCAGAGGTAGGCCGGCATCCAGCCGCCCGCTGGATGCCGGGAACTGGCCGAGATCCCGCCGCGTCGGCGCCCGGATCAGCGCTCGGGTCGGCGCTCGCCGCGTCCGCCCCGCGGCGGAGGCGCGGGCGCGGCGCGGTCACGTCGCATCTGCGCGCGTCAGCCCACGAAGGAGGCCTCGTAGAGGTGGCGGAGATCCTCGCGCGAGCACGGGCGGGGGTTGCACGAGTGGCACGCGTCCTGAACGGCGAGGTCCGCCAGCGCGTCGAGCTTGTTGAGCGGGACGCCCGCCTTCTCGAGGCCGGCCGCGAGCCCGATGCGGGTGCGCAGGCCGCGGATCGCGTCCGCGCACGCGGCGGCGTCCTCCTGCGCGCCGAGGAGGGCCGCGACGCGGGCGAGGCGCGGCCCCGCGGCGACGACGTTGAACTCGACGACAGGCGGGAGACAGAGCGCGTTGGCGAGGCCGTGGTGCAGCCCGCACTCGCTCGAGAGCGGGTGGGCGAGCGAGTGACACGCGCCGAGCCCCTTCTGGAACGCGACGGCGCCCATCATCGCCGCCTTCATCATGCCGCCGCGCGCCTCCAGGTCGTTGCCGTGCGTGACCGCGCGCTCGAGGTGCGCGGCCGCGAGGCGGATCCCCTCGAGCGCGATGCCGTCCGCCATCGGGTGATCGCCCTTCGAGACGTACGCCTCGACGCAGTGGGTGAGCGCGTCGAAGCCCGTCGCCGCGGTGAGGAAGGCCGGCATCGATCGCGTCAGCTCCGGGTCGAGCAGCGCGGCGTTCGCGAGCAGGTGCGGCGAGAAGATCACGGTCTTCCGGTGGTTCACGTCGAGCGTCACGACGCCCGACCGGCCGACCTCGCTGCCGGTCCCGGCCGTGGTCGGGATGGCGAGCATCGGCGGGACGTTGGGCGTGATGAAGCGATCGCCGCCCGTGGCGTCGTCGTAGTCGACGAGCGGCCGGTCGTGGTTCACGCCGAGGCGGACGAGCTTGCCGACGTCGAGCGGCGAGCCGCCCCCGAGGGCGATGACGATGTCGGCGCGCGCGGCGCGGAACGCGGCGACGCCGTCGTGCACGTTCTTCTCGATCGGGTTGCCGAGCACGTCGTCGAAGACGGCGACCTCGACGCCCTCTCGCTGCAGCGACGCGGCGACGGGCTCGAGCAGCCCCGAGCGGACGACGCCCTTGTCCGTGACGACGAGCGCCCTCGACGCGCCGAGCCGGCGCGCCTCGGCGCCGGTCTGCCCGACGACGCCGGCGCCGAAGAGGATGCGTGTAGGAAAGCTCCAAACCGTGAACTGGCTCATGATCACACCGCCTCGAAGTAGCGCTTCAGCTCCCAATCCGTGACCGCGCGCTCGTACTGCCGTACTTCCCAGTCGCGCGTCCTGACATAGTGCTCGACGAACCGCTCGCCGAGGATGTCCCGGGCCTTCTGGCTGCCCGCGAGCATCCGGGTCGCCTCCGCGAGCGTGCGCGGCAGCGACAGGCGCGAGGACTCCGTGGACGACGCGTCCCCGGAGGCCTGCGGCGGCGGCTCGACGCCGCTCTCGATGCCGTGGAGCCCCGCGGCCAGGCACGTCGCCATCGCGATGTACGGGTTGATGTCCGCGGCCGTCTGGCGGTACTCGACGCGCGCCGCGGGCGTCCCGATGCCGATGAGGCGGATCGCGGCCGTGCGGTTCTCGACGCCCCAGCTGGCGGTGAGCGGCGCCCAGACGCCGGGCACGTACCGCTTGTAGGCGTTGATCGTCGGCGAGTAGAGCGCCGTGAGCTCGGGCATGAGCGCGATCTGGCCGCCGACGTAGTGCCGCAGCGCGGCCGGGAGCCCGCCGGGCGCCGACGCGTCATCGAACACGTTGCGGCCGTCCTTCCAGAGGCTCTGGTGCAGGTGGCCGCTCGATCCGGGGAGGTCGGCGTTCCACTTCGCCATGAACGTCACCGAGAGGCCGTGCTCGTGGGCGATCTGCTTCATGGCGACCTTGAAGAGCGCGGCCTTGTCCGCGGCGCGCAGCACGTCGTCGTAGCGGATCGCCACCTCGTACACGCCCGGTCCTGTCTCGGTGTGCAGGCCCTCGATCTCGATGTCGAAGGCGCGCGACTGGTCGAGGATGGCCGCCATGAGCTTCTTGTTCTGCCCCTCGCGGACCCACGAGTAGCCGAACATGCCGGGGCTGATCGGCGTCAGGCCCGCGAAGCGCTTCTCGTGGAGCGAGCGCGGCGTCTCCTCGAAGAGGAAGAACTCGAACTCGCACGAGAACTTCGCCGAGTACCCCATGCTCTCGCCCTTCGCGATGACGCTCCGGAGCAGCGAGCGCGGGCACGCGGGGTGCGGGCCGCCGCGCTCGTCGCGGAAGTCGGCGAGCACCGCGGCGGTGTTCGGCTCCCAGGGGATGTCGCGCAGCGTGCTCGGATCGAGGACCGCGTGCGCGTCCGGGTAGCCGGTGTGCCAGCCGGTGACCTTGGCGTTGTCGTAGAGGACGTCGGCGATGTCCCAGCCGAAGATGACGTCGCAGAAGCCGAAGCCGCTCCCGAGGGCGCTCTTCAGCTTCTCGAGGGAGACGTACTTGCCGCGGAGGATCCCGTCGATGTCAAAGCCGCCGATCTTGGCGCGGGTGATGCCGCGCGCTTCCAGATCGGAGAGGAGCTTCTCGGAGGTCGAGGCGGTCATGGGCCGCGACGATAGCAGGGGAACGGGGCGGAATGGCAAGCACACGCAGGGGCCGTCGGGCCGCGCCGCCGCGCCTTCTCGTGGACGCTCGTCCGGGGCTCCTTCACGAGGAGGACGCGCGTCCAGCGTTCACTTCACCCTGACGCTCTGGATCGGGTAGCGCTCCGCGAGCGGCACGAGCGCGCGCTCGACGAGCTCGCGGACGCGCGCGTAGCGCTGGTGGTTCGTCGCGGCCGGGTTCCGCTTCGAGTCGACGACGCCGATGCGGATGTCCAGCGTGCGCGCGTCCTCGACGCCCCCGGTGACGAACGCGTCCGGGTGTACCTTGTCGAGCTCGACGTTGAGCTCGGCGGTGTCCGGCGCCGCGCCGGCGAAGGTGACCTCCAGCGCCTCGCCCAGCCCGTTCAGGACGGCGTTGAGGTTCTCCACCGGGAACGGCTGGCGCGCGAGCCACGCGACGACCTCGCGCCGCGCGCCGCGCAGCGCCACGCTGACGACGAGCGCGACAGC
Organism: Sorangium sp. So ce321; assembly: GCF_051530195.1. NCBI lineage: Bacteria > Pseudomonadati > Myxococcota > Polyangiales > Polyangiaceae > Sorangium > Sorangium sp. So ce321. The sequence goes on from NZ_CP150329.1 coordinate 6,658,749, forward strand.
GACCGGCGCGAGCGCGAGGGCGCCGAGCGCGCGCGCGACCGAGGGGCTCGCGTCGCGGCCGAGCGCCCCGAGGAACGCGAGCAGGAAGACGCCCGAGGCGAGCGACACGAGCGGGGGATCGGTGAGCACGCCCCACCGCGAGGTCGACGCGTTCATCAGCCGGGTGAAGCGGGCCGACACGCTCTGATCGGCGCGCTGCTCCGCGAGGGCGCGCCCCTGGGTCACGTCAGGCATCTCCGGGATCTCCGAGCATGCGCCAGAAGAACAGGCCGACGCCGACGAGGAGCAGCACGCCGGCGACCCAGAACGCGCGCACCGGGCCGAAGCTCAGCGCCTCGCCCGAGCGCTTGATGATGAGGTCGGCCACGGTGAGCACGCACGCGAACACGATGCAGGCCACCGGCAGCGCGAGCTGCTGGAGGAGGGTCGGCCCGGCGAGCGGCTTCGGGTCCGCGGGGCGCGGCCGCACGTCCGCCGGCGGGCGCGCCGTCGGCCGGTACCTGGCCGACGGCATGTCCGACAGCGGGCGCACCGCCGCGGGCGCCATCGAGGTCGCGCGCGGCGCGACGCCGAGCGCCATCTCCATCGGCGGCGCGCTCTCCAGCATGCCGATGCCGCGCGCGCGCGTGCTCGGCGGGGCGCTCTCCATCCCGACGGCGCGGGGGAGCGGGCCCACGGGCGTCGCCTCCGCGAAGCTGGCGCGCTCGTCCCGCATCGCGCGGCCTCGCACGCTCCCGGGCGGGCTGTCGGAGACGAGCGCGCCCATGCCTCGACCCATCGCGCTCGGCGACGGCCCCTCGGGCAGATCCATCTCGAGCCCGGCCGAGTCCGGGGGCGGCGCTGGGCGCACGCTGCTCGCCGGGCCGTCCCGGCGGCCTCCCCTCGGTGAGCGCATCGAGGCCGGGGCCATGTCGAGGTCGATCTCCAGCGACCCGCCGTCGGCCGGCGCGTCGAGCCACACGTGCGCGGCGCGCTTGACCTGCGGGGCCGCGCGCATCGACGACGACGGCGGCGGCGGCACGGAGTACGCGTCCTCGTACGCGGCGGACCGACCGAACGTGGGCGCGAGCCCGATGGCCGCCTCGAGCTCGGACCAGAAGGTCTCGACGTCCCGCGTGCGGTCGCGCGGGCTCACCGCGAGGGCGCGCTCGAACACCGCGTCGACCTCCGGCGGGACGTTGGCGCCCTCGGTCCTCGGCGTGGGCCGGCGCTTCACGTCGAGCGCCGTCCCCATCATGGCCTGCGCCTCGCCCTCGATCACCTGCCGCCCGACCAGCGCCTCGACCATCGTGAGCGCCAGACCCCAGACGTCGGTCCAGGTTCCCGTCTGCCCGAACCGCTTCGGCGCCCACTGCTCCGGGGCGCCGTACGCCGGGGAGAACGCGTTCAGCGGATCGCCGTTCGTCACCCGGCCGACAGCCTGCTCGGCCAGCGTCTTCGCCTGCGCGATGCCGTAGTCGAGGATCCTGAGGCGCTCCGTGCCCTCCTGCGTCGTGATGAAGATGTTCTCGGGCTTGAGGTCGCGGTGGATGATCGACACCGTGCCCCCCGGGCTCGGGAAGCGGTGCGCGCGTGCGATCGCCTGCGCGATGGGGCGCATCATCTTCATCAGCTTGTGGAGCGGGATCGGCGGCTCCCCCTTGAGCCTCCGCCGGTCGATGACCTTGTCGAGCGACTCGCCCTCCAGCCACTCGAGGGCCAGGAAGGGGACGAACTCCCCCCGCTTCAGGTGCAGCACGTCGACGTGGAGCGGGCGGACGACCTCCGGGATCGACGCCGAGAGCCGGAAGAGCAGCTGGGCCTCCTCGCGGAACTTCTCGAGGAAGAGCTGGCGCTCGCGCGGGGTCTTCGCCTCGGACACCTTCAGGCACTTCAAGGCGACAGGCGCGCGGAACCCGGCGTGGAGCGCGCGGTACACCACGCCGAACCCCCCTTCCGCGACCACCTGCTCGACGTGGAAATTACCCGCCTGCGTGGTCCCGACGATGCCGAAGACGTCGTCTGCCATGCTCCCTGAGCCATAGCGCACGGGGCCGCTGGACCGAAGGGCGAAACCGAAGTTTCCTCTTCGATTGTGCCAGCGTCACAGCGCGCGGGGGGCGCCGAGGTGACCAGATGAGCGTGAAGGGAAGGACGGAGGGCGGAGAAGCGAGCGAGGCGGGCGGCTGCGCGTGACGCGGACGGGTTCGCGGGCGTGGCCGCGCGGACCGGCGGCCGGCGGAGGCGCCGGCTCAGCTCCCCAGGTGCGAGGAGGCGTCGCGGCGGGACTTGTCTTCCTCCTGGAGGATCGAGAAGACCAGCCCGGCGCCGATGATCGGGAGGAGCCAGACGAGCTGCGCCTGCCACACCTTCTGCTTGGGCTCGTAGACGCGGCTTCGAAAGACGCGAACGGTGACGTAGATCTGAAAAGCAACGACCGCCGCAAGCGCGGTGCCGACGAGGATATCGAAGGGCGTCATGGCTGGGTGCGGACCAGCCTAGCCATGAAGGGCTCTCCCGCAAGCAGCCGGAGGTCGCCGTGGTACGTTCGTCCGGCCGGGCCGGACCGACGCGGGGTCGCCCGGGGACCGGTCGGCCCGGGCCACAGGCTGTGCGGAGCGCGAACGTCGGGGTGTTGCAGGGTCTCCATGGATGCCGAGCTGCCCGTGATCGCCGTCCGGCGGGCGCCTGGTCGTATCCCAGCCGCCGCCGAGCGCCTCTCGGCGGCGTCATGGAGTGAGACAACTTACATTATTTGCCGCACGGCGGCCTCTCGCCGCAGTCCAACTTGCGCCGAGCGCCTCTCGGCGGCGCCTCTACGTAAGGCAACTTACATTATTTGCCGCACGGCAGCCCCTCGCCGCATTCCAGCTTGCGCCGAGCGCCTCTCGGCGGCGTCATGAAGTAAGTTAATTTACATAATTTGCCGCACGGCGGCCTCTCGCCGCAGTCCAACTTGCGCCGAGCGCCTCTCGGCGGCCCACTGGAGTAATGCACCTCACATCCTTTACCTCTCGGCGGCCCCTCGCGGCATTCAGACTGGCGCCGAGCACCTTCCAACAGCGTATCGAAGTAACACTACTTACATTCTTAGCCGCACGACGGGCCCTCCCGGCGTTCGGACTGGCGCCGAGCGTCTCCCGGTGACCTCTTGGAGCAAGACAATTTACCGCCATCGCAGCTCGGCCGCGTCTCGCCGCATTCCAACTCGCGCCGAGCGCAGCTACGGCTCGTTGCCTGACGCAGCCCCGAGACGTGGAGATTCACGACGGCGGTGACAACGGCCCATTCTGTACGTCGGACTGCACGGTGCCCCGGGGGCGAGCGCCGAGGACCCTAGACACGAACGCGCGAGACACGAACGCGAAGGATTATCGGTCCGCTCCTGACCCCGCCCGCGCTCACGCCGCAGCCCGCCCGGCCACAGGCATCGGGCTGCGTCACGCGGCGCCGCGACCGGCGCAAGGGGCCCCAACCAGGGATCACGCGCGAGCGGTGACGGGACGCTCTGCCGCGGGCCCCGCCACCTGCTCCGTCTGGTGGCGCCCGGATCATGGACCTTGAACGCCCGATGGCGCATCCTGCGTGAATGCAAGCGCTCAAGATCCAGGTGGTCGTGGACGACACCGTAGTCCGCGCCCTGCCCGCTCTCTCGCCGCTCCGCGGGCAGCGCGTCGAGCTCATCGCGCTCGGCGAGGCGCAGCCGCCTGCTCGTATCGCACCGGTCGCAGGCGGGTTGCTGGGGCAAATCGAGATCAAAGAAGATTTCGACGCACCACTCCCTGACGACGTCCGGCGCGCGTTCGAGGGAGACGGAGCTTGAAGTGGCTGCTCGACACGCACGTCGCGATCTGGTTTGCCGCCGATCCCGGACGCTTGCGACAAGAGGTCATCGATGCAGTCCAGGACCCCGGAGCGCAGGTACTGATCTCGGTCGCTTCCTGGTGGGAGCTCGCGATCAAGCACTCGATCGGACGCCTGCAAGGCAGTCTGCCGCCGGAACAGCTCCGGGCTTGGTGGCTTGGCTATCCGACGGTGAGGGAACTGGCCATCGAAGCAGCGCACGTCTGGACGGCGGCTTCCTACCCGCTGCACCATCGCGATCCGTTCGATCGCATGCTGCTCGCGCAAGCTCAGCTGGAGGACGCAACGCTCATCACTGCCGATGATACGCTGCGTGCCTACCAGGCGCCCCTCCTCTGGGCGTGCCGATGATCGGCTCGATGCTGCGCCGCGCCTCCTACGGGCGGAACAACGCGCTGTCGCAGAGTGTCCCGCCCAGGCGCACGTGGCAGCCGCGAAGACCACGCGAGCGCTCTCCAGAGCGCAGCGCTCTCCCAGACGCTTGACAGCCGAAGAGCCACCGATACCTGCTACCGCACGCAGCAGCGCAGGCGGTGAGGTGATCCATGGGGTCTCCGGTCATCGAGCTGGTCAGCTTCCTCGAGGTGTTCCGCGGGCGCGGAGCGCGGTCGAAGATCCCGACCCCGCCCGAGGTCCCGATGAGAAATCCCGGGCGGAAGCTCGGTCGACGTCGTACTAGAGTGCGCCCGTGCCTCGACCTCGACCCGGCCTCCGCGCCCGGCGCACCTCGACGCCGGCCCCTCCTGGTCCCCGCCGCGGCCGCGCCCTGCTCGCGGGCGCCGCGCTCGCAGGCGCCGCGGCGTGGATCGCGGCGGCGTGCTCCACGCCGTCGTCCGGGGTCGACGGCGGCGATCTGCTCGGCGTCTTCGAGCGGGACGCCGGCGCCGGCGCAGCCGCGCCCGACGGCGGACAACCTCGGCCCGCCACGGGTCGACAGGACGCCGGCGCTCGCGCAGCCAGCGCGGCCGCCTCGCAGCCGGCGAAGCCGCCCGAGGCGCGCCCGCCCAGCGAGGGGAGCTGCGTCGCGGAGCAGGGGCGGCCCGGCAGAGAGCTCCGCAAGACGCTCGGCCGGCCGCCCTGCCGCGGCGCCCAGGTGCTCGAGGCGCGCGACGCCGAGGGGTCGCCCCGCTACGCCTGCGTGATCGCGCCGAGCGGCGTGGAGACGCGCGCGCCGCTGCCGCTCATCGTCTTCTTCCACGCCGACGGCGACGACCCGACCAGCGTCGACAAGGAGACCGGCCTGCGGAAGCTCGGCGCGACGTGGAACCTCACCGGCGACCCCGCGCACGCCGGCTTCATCGTGCTCGCGCCCCAGGGCCGCGCCTTCAAGACCCCGACCCAGGCCGAGCGCGAGCGCGGCACGAAGACCTACACGGCGGTCGCGCCGTTCGACGCCGAGTTCACCGGCGACGGCAACGTCGACGTCACGACCGTCGACGCGTTCGTCGACCAGCTGCTCCAGCAGAAGCTCGTCGACCGGCGGCGCATCTACGCGCTCGGCGCTTCCTACGGCGGCCACATGGCAGCGACCTACGCGATGATGCGCGCGGACCGCGTCGCCGCCTTCGCGACCTTCGGCAGCGACGCCCCGCCGGCCAGCTGGGCGTGCCCCGGCCCTCCCCCGCCCGCGATGGCGATGTACCGCGCCTGCGACGACGTGTTCCCGTGTGAGTCCGTCGAGCGGTGGCTGCGCGCGCGCGACACGCTCTCCGCGCACACCTCGTTCCTGCGCCTCGACGAGGCGAACCGGGACGAGCCCCACTGCGCCCTGAGGAACCGCTGCTCCGCCAAGAAGGGCGCGATCAACCACGCGCGCTGGCCGAAGTCGCGCGAGGCCGATCTGCTCCGCTTCTTCGCGGGGCACACCCTGGCCGTCGGCGCCGACGCCGCCAGCACGACGGCTGAGACCGGTGAACGCACACCCAACCCGCGCTGAAGAACGCTGACGTCAGAAGCGCACGCTCACGCTGCTCAACACACGTCGTCGCCGGGCTTCGTTGCACGTCCACACCGCAACCGTCGCGTCGCAGCGTTGAGCGCACCCGTCGTGTTGTCGTAGTGTTGCTCCCCGATGTCCTCTCAGGTCCAGACCATCCTCACCCCGCTGCCCGTCGGCATGTCCATCCCCGCCGGCACGCTCCGCGCCGAGATGGATTCGCGCCGCGCGACCGGTCGTCGCTTCGATATCCGCGAGGCCATCGGCCTCGTCGTGCCGCTCTGCACGCAGCTCCACGAGCTGCACGCGCAGGGGCGGAAGATGTTCGTGCACCCCTCGAGCCTCGGCTACGGCGCGGGCCGCGCGCTCCAGCTCATCGAGGAGCTCGCGCACGCCGCCCCGCTCCTGCCGCGCGATCGCGCCTGCCTCGCGCCCGAGGAGCGCAAGGGCAGCGAGGGCGACGCGCGCGGGAGCGTCTTCGCGATCGGGGCCATCCTCTACGAGCTGCTCACGAACAGCAGCGTCGGCCCGGGGATGCGGCGGCCGGCGGACGTGGTCCCCGACATGCCGCCCGCGCTGGAGACGGTGCTCGGTAAGTCGCTCGTCGCCGACCCGAAGCACCGCCCGGCGGACCTCGCCGCCCTGGCGCAGGCGCTCTACCAGATCGTCCCGACCGCCTCGGAGCAGCCGCCGAGCGCCGACACGTCGCACCTGGACGGCGACGGCGACTTCGAGGTCGACATCAACCTCTCGATGATGCCCCCGAACGGCCACCAGGAGGAGGCGCGCGTCCCGTCGGCGCCGTCGCTGCCGAAGATCCAGGCGGTGACCGGCGACGGGCCGTTCGCGGTCGCCATCCCGGTGAACCAGCCGCAGCGGCTGCGCGGCGACGATCCGACCCGCAAGCTCGCGGACCTCAAGGCCGCGCTCGAGTCCGATCCGCGGCCACGGTACGTCGTCATCAAGGACGGCATGGACCACGGGCCGTTCTCCTCCGTGGAGCTGCTCCAGCAGATCGCGTCCGGCTCGTTCACGGGCGTCGAGGTGCTGCGCGACACGTTCTCCGGGGAGGAGCGCGCCATCCAGGACTGGGAGGAGTTCGCCCCGTTCGCAGAGCAGGCGAAGCTGAACCGCGACATCGTGCAGGAGAAGCGCGCGCTCGACGCGGTGGTCTCCGCCGAGAAGCAGGGCACGCAGTACAAGGCGCTGCTCGGGATGGCGCTGATGGGCGTCATCCTCGCCGCGGGCGCGGGCTGGTGGTACCGCGAGCGCAGCCACAAGAAGGAGCGGGAGCTCGCGGTGCAGGGCGCGACCGACCGCGTCGCGATCGAGGTCGACGCCGGCCTCGGCAGCGCCAAGGCGGCGCGCGCTGGCGGGGCGCGTCCGAGCGGGGGCGGCAGCTACCCGACGCTCGGCGGCGGCCTGAGCTGTGAGGCGGCCCAGGCGCGCTATGTCGAGGAGTACAAGCTCGGCAACAACGGTCCGGCCGACCTCACGGCCGGCGCCTACGGCAACGTGCTGAACCGCGGCTCGTACCTGAACGCGTGCGGCGTGCCGTCGAACATGGAGGTGAACGTCTGCGCGGCCGTGCAGAACGGCCGCGCCGTCGGGGTCACCGTCACGACGAGCCCGTCGAACCCAGGCATCGCGTCGTGCATCTCCGGGCAGATCCGCGGGATGTCGTTCCCGTCGCACCCGCGGCTCGACGTCGCCCGGACGACGTTCAAGTAAAGCGGAGCCATGTCACGGGGGCGCGCGCCCCCTCCCCGGCGACCGTGTCCACGCGACCGATGATCCAGATCGAGCAGCTGACGAAGAGCTTCGGGGGGATGCCCGTCCTCCGGGGCGTGGACCTCGACGTGCCGGCGGGCTGCCTCTACGGGCTCATCGGGCCGGGCGCCTCGGGCAAGAGCGTGCTGCTCAAGATGATCACCGGGCTCCTGCGGCCGGACCGCGGGCGCGTGGTCGTCGACGGGAAGGACGTGCACGCGCTCAGCGACATCGAGCTCCAGACGTTCCGCCTCCGGTTCGGGATGCTGTTCCAGAACAACGCGCTGTTCGACTACATGACCGTGGGGGAGAACATCGCGTTCCCGCTGCGGCGCCTCTACGACCTGAGTGAGGAGGAGATCGAGGAGCGCGTCGCGGAGCGGCTCCGCGTCGTGTCGCTTTCGGGCTTCGAGGACCGGACGCCGGCGGGGCTGTCCGGCGGCCAGAAGAAGCGCGTCGGCGTCGCCCGCGCCACGATCGCGCGCGGCGAGATCGTCCTCTACGACGAGCCCGCGGCCGGCCTCGACCCGGTGACGTCGCAGCGCATCTTCGATCTGCTCCGCGCCGAGCAGCGGGCGATGAACGCGACCGTGGTGATGGTCTCGAGCGACCTCGATCGGCTGCTCACGGTCACGGACCGGGTCGGGATGCTCTACAGAGGCCGGCTCATCTTCGACGGCACCACCGAGGAGGCCAAGGCGAGCGACGATCCGCGCGTGAAGCAGTTCGTCCACGGGCTCACCGAAGGACCGCTCTGAGCGGCCCTTGGCTGCGCTTCGGACAGCCACCCGGCGCAACCGGCGCAACCGGTGAAAGAAGACTGCCGGGGATGCCAGAGGAGAGCCCCTGAGGCTTCATGGCGTCCTGTGCTCCCGCTGCCATGGCGGGCTTCGTCCATCATCGCTTGACGGGTTCGAGGCGACTCATGCGCTCGCGGCGTGAGGTCACAGCGAAGCCGGCGCGACGGGGCCCTCGCCCGTGAAGTGGAACCACTGCGTCGGGTGAGCCCGGAGGAAGCGCTCCATCGCGCCCATCATCGCCGCGGCCGCCCTGTCCCGCTCCTCCTCGGTCGCGCGGCGGGGGACCCAGATCGCCGGCGAGACGACGGCCTCGTATTCGAGGAAGCCGAGGCGGTGCGTGAACACCGGCAGGATCGGCGCGCCGCTGATCGCGGCGAGCGCGATCGGCCCCTCCGGCGCGCGCCAGCGGGCGCCGAGGAACGCGACCTCGCGGCTGCGCATCCCGGGCGGCACGCGGTCGATCTGCATCGCGACGACGCCGCCGCGCCGCAGGTGGTTGAGCAGCGGCAGCGCGTCCAGCGGCCCGTCGCCGATGTGGACCACCTGCACGCCGGCGCGCTGCCGCGCGGCGTCCTGGATGGCGCGCGCCTCGGCGTCCCGCTCCCGCTGCATCGCCAGCATGACGCCCTCCGGGTGCACCACGCCGAGGATCTGACCGGCGATGTCCCAGCCGCCCGTGTGCGCCGTGACGATGAGCACCCCCCGGCCGGCCGCGGCGCACGCGCGGTAGTGCTCGACGCCCCGGGAGCGCCTCGCCACCGTGTAACCGCGGCCGCTCGCGAGCAGGAGCGCCTCGGTGATGCAGCTTCCGTAGGTGGCGAACACCGCGGCGCTGTCGAGCATGTCGGCGACGCGCGACCGCGGCCCGCGCACCCGGCGGAGGTTCTGCTCGACCCGCCGGCGCAGCTCGGGGAGCACGGCCGCGAAGAACACGCCGAAGGCGGGAGGGCTGTGGCGCACCCAGGGCTCCGGCCCGCGCGTGACGCCCGCGGCGAGGGCGCGACGCCAGAGGGCCGAGTCATATCGCAGTCCGGAGAGGAGCGCGCCGAGCGTGCCAGGCATGAGGCAGCTTATCTAGCGCAAACATAACGGCCGAGGGAGAGGCATCGACCGGAGAGTCGCGGCGCCGCGGACAGCCTCGCCGAGGGCTCGCCGTGCTCCGGCGCGCGCCGCCGGATCGCGGGACGACGCGGGACGACGCGGGACGACGCGGGACGACGCGGGAGCGCGCCGGTCCGCCGGTCGAGCGGCCGTTCCAGGCATCGGCGCGCGGCGCCGGCCTCGATTGCCCTCCTCGGCTCGTCCAAGGCGCTCTCGCGAGGAGCCCAGTTCATCCCCACGGGAACGAATGGCCCTCTCCAGGCGGCGCCTTACCGACAAAACAGGTTCTTGGTGGGCGAAGTGTTTTGATACAAGGCACGTTGGCAAGGGGGGCTTTCAACATGAATATCCTGCTCGTCGATGATCAGCACGTCGTACGGGAGGCGCTGGCGCACGCGCTCGGGTCGCAGCCAGGGGTGGGCGAGGTCGTTCAGGCCGGAAGCGGGCGCGAGGCGCTCCGGGCGCAGGAGCTCCGCCGCTGTGAGGTGGCGGTCATCGAGCTCTGCCTCGCGGACCGCAGCGGCATCGAGCTCATCCGGGAGCTCAAGGAGATCTCGGAGCTCCGCATCGTGGTGCTCTCGATGCACAGGGACGAGTTCCGGGTCGCCGAGGCGATGCGGGCCGGCGCGGATGGATACCTGTCCAAGCAGAGCCGGCTCGCCGACCTCGTGGAGGCGCTGCGCACCGTCGTCCGGGGGCGAACGGCCGTGTCGCCGGACGTGAGCGCGGCGATGGTGCGCGCGCTCCAGCGGCGCGACGCGGCCGCGCGCGGCGACATGGTGGCGTCGCTGAGCGACAGGGAGCGGCAGGTGCTCCGCCTGCTCGCGATGGGCCGCTCGGCCAAGGAGGTCGCCGCGCAGCTCTCGATCAGCGTGAAGACCGTCGAGACCCACCGGGCGCGCCTCTGCGCGAAGGTGGCGACGCACAGCGTGGCCGACCTGACCCGCCTCGCGGTGCGCTCGGGCCTCGTCGAGGCCTAGGCTCGCCCGACATCGCCTCGCCGAGCGACCGCCCGGCGCGCCGCGGGCGCTCGCTCAGGCCGCGCCCGGCGCGGCGCGGCGGCTGCTCACGCCGCGGCGGTCGCCGCCCGCGGCGCGGCCCGCAGCGCCGGCAGCGTCTTGCCGATCAGCGACGAGCCGACCGCGAACCCCGAGAGCGTGAGTCGCATCCGGAGCACGTCCAGCATCCCCTGGCGGTGGAGCACGGTGAGCGTGCTGCGGACATCCTTGCGTCGAACACGCAGCTTCTCGACGAGCGTCTCGAGGGTCTCGACGCGTCCTTCACGCTGGGCAATGGCGAGCGCCTGCAGGAGAGTTGCGGCTACAATTTTCTTGTCCATGAGAGCACCCTAGGAAGGGCGCACTCGAAGTGCCCAGTTTTCGGTGACGATTTTTTGTGCATGGAGGTCACTCGCCCATGGGACGACGGGCCCCCCGTACTCTGTTCATCCTGCGCCTGATACCCACCTACGTGCCCACGCGGAGCGCATGGGCACCGTGTGTCCGCGCTGTCGCCATCTGCGGCGATTCCTGCTGGAAATGCGCTCTCGACGGGACGCGAGCACCCCGGGAGGGGCGATCGTTCTTCGAGTCCATGCTTTGGATGGCTCAGCGCGTCAGCGGAGGCCTGCGGAGCGCGCCGCACAGCGGAGGAGGAGCGCGCCCGGCCGGCGGCTCGGGCGCGCACAAGGGACCACGGCGGAGCTAGGGAGTCGTGTAGCTCGCGATGAGCTGATACGTGCTGGCCGTGTAGCCGCTCACCGAGATGAAGGCCTGCGTCTGCCCGGCGGGGACGGTCAGATTGCACGACTCCGCCGCGTCGCTGGTGTACGGGCGGCAGTGGTACGCGCTCGTCGTGGGCGCCGCTCCGAACCTCAGGTAGAGGTCGGGATCGCCCGTGCCGGTCATGTCGAGCTTGAAGGTGGTGCCCGGAACCACCGCGAGGGGCCCGTGGGCAGCCGCCGCGCCCGCCGCGAGGCTGCCGCTGAAGGTCGCCGACGTGGCCGTGCCGGAGCCGCCCCCGCCGCCGCTCGGCCGGGTGTAGGTCACATTCACGTTGTACGTGGCGGCCGTGTACCCGAGGACCTTGACGAACGCCTTGGTCTGCCCGGACGGCACGGCCAGCGTGCACGTCTCGGACGCGGTGCTGCCCTCGGAGCGGCAGTCGAACCTGGCCGTCGTCGGCGCCGCTCCGAATCTCACGTAGAGGTCGGGGTCGCCCGTGCCGGTCATCACGACCTTGAGGCTCGTCCCCGGGGTGACGTCGAACCCGGCGCTCGGCCCCACGTTCACGAACGAGCTGGCCGCAGCGCTGCCGCTGAAGGTCTCGGTCGCCGTGCCGCCGCTGCCGCCGCTGCCGCCGCTGCCGCCGCTGCCGCCGCTGCCGCCGCTGCCGCCGCTGCCGCCTCCGGCACCGCCCCCGCCGCCAGCACCGCCCCCGCCGCCAGCACCGCCCCCGCCGCCACCGCCGGGCAGACCGTAGAGCGCCTGGGCGCCCTGGATGTCCTTCGCGGTCAGCGCGAGCTCCCAGCCGGCGGTGCCGTTGCACTGGGGATAGTGCATGACGGACGCCGCATCGTAGGTGGTCAGCGCGCGCCAGCTGTTGTCTTCGAAGCAGGTGCCCGCCTCGGGCCGCGTGTGCTCGTGGCGGAAGCCGAGCGTGTGCCCGAGCTCGTGCCGCAAGACCCCCTCGAGCGAGGGCAGCTCCGCGGTGAAGGCGCTGCCGTCGATCAGCACGTTGCGCGCCGACCGGCCGTCGTTGGGGAAGAACGCCCGCGCGATGTACATGCCGCCCGAGTTCACCGGCCTCACGTCGAAGACGACGTTGTTGTTGCTGGCCGTGCAGTTCGCGTCGTGGGCGCTCTGGTAGATGTAATCGACATCGGCCGCCCGCTCCCAGGCGCCGGTAGCGGCGTCCATGGCCGCCACGACGGCGGCGTGGCGCGCGCCGAAGGTCGTGCTCACGCAGTAGGTGATGTTCTTCTTCTGCTCCGCCGACCAGACCGCATCGCCGCCGCCGCCGGCGCGCTGCACGATGAGGGCGCCGTCGCGAACGTAGGTCTCCCAGAACTCCCGGAGGTGCTTGATGTCGGCGACAGGCGTGTCCCCATTGACGATGTAAATGCCGGATTCAGGCTCGCGGAACGCGGCCCTCTCGAACGCCTCGAAGCCCTCCTGGCTGCTGCCGACGACCTCCGCCGGGTCGTCCTCGATGTCCGCCAGGCAGGCGGCGAGGGTGGACGCGCAGGCGATGATCACCGCGAGCTGGAAATTGACCGGGCCGCAGACACGCGTTCTCACAGAGCGCATTGAAAGCTCCTTCCGAGTGAAACGATCCTCTGTTGCTACGAGGAAGTCGGCCGGCCAGGAGGATATCTATCCTGATCCGGTCGCAGCGGGATCACCAAATCGCTGTCAATCCGTAAAATATTGAAGTCATTCGAGCGCTCCGGCCCTCCAGCGCGGCGGACAGGGTTACCTCGACAGCCTAATTTTCTCGCGACACGGGATGTGCGCGCCTCCGCGGGGGCGCAGGTCGGCGCGATGACGTCCGATTGCGCGCCTGCCGACATCCGGTCTGGCCGCGCGCGCGGCCAGACGCGCGCGCCGTATGCGAGGTCACGCTGCGCGCGCGGCGCCGGACCCGCCGCGAGCCGCGGTATGCTCGGGCGCCCATGCGCGCCGGAGAGATCGTCGGAGACAGGTTCGAGATCGAGGGCGTCGCGGGCGCCGGGGGCATGGGCGACGTGTACCGCGCGCGCGACCGGTGGACCGGCGAGACCGTCGCGGTGAAGGTCCTCCGGAGCTCCGGGGAGATGGAGTCCGGCCGCTTCGCGCGCGAGGTCAGGGCGCTGTCGGCGCTGCAGTACCCGGGGATCGTGCGGTACATCGCCGACGGCGTGACGGGCACGCACGAGATGTACCTCGTCATGGAGTGGCTCTCGGGCGAGACGCTCTCCCGGCGGCTGAGCCGGTCGGAGCTCACGCTCCCCGAGAGCATGGCGCTCGGCGCGCGCATCGCGGCCGCGCTCGGCGTGGTCCACCGGGAGGGCGTCGTCCACCGCGACCTGAAGCCGAGCAACATCTTCCTCGCGGGCGGCGCCGTCGAGGGCGTCACCCTGATCGACTTCGGGATCGCGCGCGTGTCAGGCGTCGAGCACCGGCTCACCGCGACGGGCGCCATGCTGGGCACCCCGGGCTACATGGCCCCGGAGCAGGCGCGCGGCGAGCCGGACGTCGACGCGCGCGCGGACGTCTTCTCCCTCGGCTGCGTGCTCTTCAAATGCCTCACCGGGCGCGCGCCGTTCCAGGGGCTCGATCCGCTGTCGGTGGCGCTCAAGATCGTCCTCGAGGACCCGCCGCGGCTCCGCGAGCTCCGCCCGGAGATCCCCGCGGCGCTCGAGGCGCTGGTCACGCAGATGCTCTCGAAGGCGCCGGACCGCCGCCCGAGCGACGGCGACGCGGTGGCGGCGGAGCTCGCCGCGCTGCGCGAGCGCATGCTCGAGTGGCCCAGCGTCTCGTCCGCGGGCGCCCGGTCGCGCGAGATCACGAGCAGCGAGCGGAAGATCGTGAGCCTGATCCTGGCGCGCGAGGCGAGCGTCGAGGCGGGCCCGGCATCCTCGGCCCAGGAGGTGGACCGGCGGGCGCGGGCCCTGCGCGCCGTGGCGGAGCGCTACCGGGGGCAGATCGAGATCCTCGCCGACCGGTCGCCGGTCATCGTGCTCTCCAGCGCCGAGGCCCCCACCGACCTCGCCGCGCGCGCGGCGCGCTGCGCGCTCTCCCTCCGCGCGGTGCTCGGCGGAGCGCCCGTGGCCCTCGTCTCCGGCCGGGCGGAGATCGGGCCCCGCGCGCCCGTGGGCGAGCTGATCGACCGCGCGGTGCTCATGCTCGCCTCGGAGCGCGCCCCCGCCAGCGCGGGCCCCATCCGCGTCGACGAGGTGACGGCGGGCCTCCTCGGCGGCCGGTTCGACGTCGCGCCCGACGGCCCCTGGCAGCGCCTGCACGGGGAGCGGGACGACCACCTCGACGCCCCGCCGCTCCTGCTCGGCAAGCCGACGGCGTGCGTGGGCCGCGAGCGGGAGCTCGCGCTGCTCGAGACGGCGTTCGCGCACTGCGTGGAGGAGTCGCTGGCCAGCGCGGCGGTCGTCGTCGGGCCCGCCGGCTCGGGCAAATCGCGGCTGCGGTACGAGCTGCTCCAGCGGCTGCGCGCCCGCAGCGAGGGCGCGCAGGTCTGGATCGGGCGCGGCGACCCCATGCGCGCCGGCTCCGCCTTCGGGCTGCTCGCGCAGGCGCTGCGGCGCGCCATCGGCCTGCTCGACGACGAGCCGCTCGAGGCGCGGCTGCAGAAGCTCAGGGCGCGCGCCGCGCAGCGCGGCGCCGGCGACGGCGGCCGCGTGGCCGCGTTCCTCGGGGAGATCGTGGGCGCGCGGTTCTCCGACGACGAGGGCGCGCAGCTCCGGGCGGCGCGGCGCAACCCGGTGCTCATGAACGACCAGCTCCGCGCCGCCTGGGAGGACTTCCTCCGCGCGGAGTGCGCGCGCGCGCCCGTGATCCTCGTGCTCGAGGACCTGCAGTGGGGCGACCTGCCCACGGTGACGCTCGTGGACGGGGCGCTGCGCAACCTCCGGGATCTGCCGCTCTTCGTGCTGGCGTTCGGCCGGCCGGAGGTCCACGAGACGTTCCGCGACCTGTGGACGAGCCGCGGCGCGCTGGAGGTGCGCCTCGCGGGGCTGGCGCGCCGGGCGAGCGAGCGGCTCGTGCGCCAGGCGCTCGGCCGGGACGCGGCCGACGAGCTCGTGAGCGCGCTCGTCGAGCGCGCGGACGGCAACGCGTTCTACCTCGAAGAGCAGGTCCGCGCGGTGGCGGAGGGCAAGGGCGCGGGCGTGCCCGAGACGGTGCTCGTGATGGTGCAGGGGCGCCTCGAGGCGCTCGATCTGGAGGAGCGGCGCGCCCTGCGGGCGGCGAGCGTCTTCGGCGAGACGTTCTGGCGTGGCGGCGTGGCCGCGCTCCTCGGCGGCGCGGACGCCGCGCGGCCGCTGGAGATGCTCGAGAAGCGCGAGCTCATCGTGCGCGGGCGCGGCGAGAGCCTCGCCGGCGAGACCGAGTATACCTTCCGGCACGCGCTCATCCGGGACGCGGCGTACGGGATGCTGACGGCGCGCGATCGGGAGCTCGGCCACTGGCTCGCGGGCGAGTGGCTGGAGCGCGCGGGCGAGGGCGACGCGGCGCTGCTCGCGGAGCACTTCGAGCGCGGCGCGGACCCGGGGTGGGCCGCGGTCTGGTACCAGCGCGCCGCGGAGCAGGCCCTCCGGGGCAACGACCTGATCGCCGCGCTCGACCTCGCCGAGCGCAGCGTCCGGTGCGGCGCCGCGGGGGAGCTGCTCGGCGCGCTGCGCCTCGTGCAGGCCGAGGCCCACCTCTGGCGGGGCGAGTTCGCGGCGGGGGAGCAGCGCGGCGTCGAGGCGGCAGAGCACCTCCGCCGCGGGTCCACGATGTGGTTCCGCGCGGTGCACCAGGCCGCTGTGGCGGCGGGCAAGCAAGGGAAGTTCGACCGCGTCGCGCGCTGGGCCGAGGCGGCGAGCGGCGAGCCGCCCGGCGAGGGGGCAGAGAGCGCGCGGCTCGTGTGCCTGGCCGAGTGCGCCGGCTTCGTCGCCTTCGGCGGCGACTACGCGGCGTCCAACGCGCTGCTCGAGGAGCTCGACGCGGCGCTCTGCGACGAGAGCGCGCCGGACCCCGAGCTGCTCGGGAAGCTGTGCTACGCGCGCTCGGTGCGCCTCCTGGCCAGCGGCAACCTCGGCGACTGCCTCGAGACGACGGTGATGTCGCTCGACGCGTTCGAGCGCGCCGGCGACCGGCGCAACGCGTGCGTCGCGCGGAGCAACCTCGGCTTCTTCTACGCGGAGCTCGGCGACTTCGAGCGCGCCGAGCAGGCGCTGCGCGCCGCCATGGCCGACGCGCAGCGCATGGGGCTGCACGATCCGACGATGCTCGCCCAGGCCAACCTCGGCCACGTGCTCGCCTGCCGCGGTCAGCTGGAGGAGGCCGACCGGGCGCTCCGGCAGGTGATCGAGCAGGAGATGCGGCAAGGTGACCCGCGCGCGGTAGGCACGTCGCGGACCTACCTCGCCGAGGCCGCGCTCCTCGCCGGCGATCACGGCCAGGCCGAGCGCGAGGCGCGCGCCGCCGCCGCGGCGCTCGACGCCGCGCCGCCCCTGCGCGCCGCGGCGCTGGCGGCGTTAGCCCAGGCGCTGCTCGGCCTGGGGCGCGCCGGCGAGGCGCTCGCCGCGGCGGCCGAGGCGATGTCGCTGCTCGAGTCGCTGGGCGCCGTGGAGGAGGGCGAGTCCCTGGTCCGCCTCACCTACGCCGAGTCGCTCGCCGCGAGCGGCAAGCCGGCCGAGGCGAGGGCGGCGATCGCCGCGGCGCGCGAGCGCCTGCTCGACCGGGCCGCCAGGGTCGGCGGCCCCGCGTTTCGCGAGCGTTTCCTGGCCCGCCGTGAGAACGCCCGGACGCTCGCGCTCGCGCTCACGCTCGTCGAAGCGTGGACCGGCGAGCCGCCGTGACGGCCGCCGAGAGGTGCCTACAGCTTGCCCCTGACGTAGGCGCGCTGGAGCGTCAGCCTGGGGGGACCGGCCGAGACCTCGAACGCTTCCGGCCGGCCGTCCGGTGCGAGGTTGCCCACGAGGCGCATGGTCTTCATGGAGACAGTGACGGCGCCCGAGGCGTCGCGGAGATACTGCACGTCGACGGGCTTCGTCGGGTCGACGCCCGGCATGTACTCCTGCTGCTTGAGATCGAAGCCGCCCTTCTTCTTGAGGAGCCGCGCGAGCTCCGAGGCGGTGGCGACCGGCGAGGCGAGCCACGCCTTGGCCGAGGGGGTGAACGTCCCCTGGACCTTCTTGCCCTCGACCTCTCCCGTGTACTCGTATTGATAATTCGTCTTCTGCGACAGCTCGATCCGGTGGTTCGCCTTGCCGCCCGACGTCTCGATCCAGACACCTCCCTTGAGGCGCCCCTGAGGGTCGATGAGCACGTTCGACGCCTCGTCCTCGATGTGCAGCGATCTGGGATCTCGGGGAAGGAGGGTGGCCGAGCGCGCGAGCCACCGCCGCTCGCCGTTCTCGTCCTTGAACAGATCGCTCGTCTCGAAGCCGACAGGGACCTTGTCGAGGCGCAGGATCACCGTGTCCGTGTACTCGGGCTTCGGCGCGGCGCTCTGCGACTCGAATGAATCGAAGAGGCCCTTGGCGAGCCGCTCGAACGTGCGGACATACCCGACCTCGTCGTGCAGGCAGGCGATCGGGTGCGCCTTGTCGGCGTGCAGCGCGATCTTCAGCAGGCCAGCCGCCTTCCCGGAGGCGGTCGAGACGAGGTAACGGGCCTCGACGAACACCGCGGGGCTCTCCCGGTGCACGCTGATCTCCCAGGGCACGACGCGAGAGACCTCCACCTTCTCGGGGTCGAGGAGCTCGATGAAGTTCCTTATCACCTCGCCCGAGTCGAGCATCGTGTTGTAGACGAAGCACTCGACCTGGCTGTCCGTGCCGAGGGGGATGGATATCGCGACCAGCTTCTCCTTCTGCTCGATCTTCGGCTCCCCTGCCCCGAACGCGCGCGCCGACCAGTCCGCGGCGCGGATCTCCCGGGCGGGCAGCTCGTCGGCCTCGCGGGCGAGCGCCTTCTCGAGGTCGAAAGGCTCCTTCGCCGCGGGCGCGGGGCCAGGCTGAGGGCTCTCCGCGGGCGCAGCGCCGGTGGAGGACCCGCCGCAGCCGGCGAGGAGCGCCAGCGACAGCACGACCGGGCCCGCGCCGCGCGAAGGCCCCGTGGAGCGGCCGCGCGCGCGGTGAGGCGAGGATGTCGTATGCGGTGAGAAGAGCCGGCCGTCGTCGAGCCGAGCCCCCGGAATCGGAAGCGCCATCGTGGATCTCCTGCCGTGCCGTCACCCCGGCCCGGGAGCGTCTCTCCTCGGGCTCAGGGCGCTGAGCGTGATGATGCAGTGCAACAAGAACGGCAGCAGGTCGTGATGTCAAGACGCGACGCGCCAGCACCACAGCCCCACCCCCGCCTGACGCTCCTGTCAAGGAGCGCTGCAGCACACCTGGCTCGAACCATATGATTGTAAATAAACAGCTTCACGACAACTCGGCCGAGGACGCGTCGCGCGTGACGGGGCGGTGCGCGACGTCAGAGCTCGCCGGACGTTCGATCATGAGATCCCGCGACCGCTCAGGCGATACCCGAGGAGTCTTCATGAACCCATGTGTCACGCGGTGATGACAGGTCATCTCACCAGTTCGATCGGTGGGCGATGAGAGACAACCGATCATCGCAGCGTGGAGATCAGGAGGCACGCCGCGAGCCCGTCACGGCTGAGCCCGTACGGGTTGGGGCGCCCACGCACGGCCGCACGCACAGTGAGGCAAATTGCCGCATCTCGCCCTGGAGAGGCATGCCTGGTGACCAGGTGGTCATCAATTGTCCGGCCTCGACGCAGCGTCAGATTCGTCCGAGCTCTCCCGTCTGGCACCCGCGTTGCAGCACTGCCCGGCGTCGCCGGCACCGCCGGCGCGATGTGGCTAAGCAGCAGGTAGTCACGGTCGTCGAGTGACGTTCACGATGCACATCAATGCGAGGAGTGGATCCATGGGACAGAGCAGCGAGAGCAAGCGGGGCTTCGCGGCGATGAACGCGGAGCAGCAGCGCCAGATCGCGAGCCAGGGCGGCAAGGCGGCTCATGAGAAGGGCACGGCGCACGAGTTCACGTCCGAAGAAGCACGCGCGGCGGGCCGCAAGGGCGGCGAGGTCGTCAGCCAGAACCGTGAGCACATGGCCTCCATCGGGCGCAAGGGGGCCGAGGCGCGGAGCCAGGGGTCGAACGGGAGCCGTCGGCCGAGCCGCGGCAGCCATGAGCAGCAAATGAAGCCGAGCGAGCACAGCCACCAGGGCTGAACCCGTCGCAGCGCGCCGCTCGAGATCCCTCCAGCGCCGCAGAAGCAGGAAGAGCCGCCGAGGAACCACGAAGGGTCTCCCTTCCTGGCTGCTCGGCGGTCCTTTTTTGGCGAGGTCCCCTCGCGGGATGTGGTCTCGCGGTCCAGCGCGAAAAGACGCATGAGATCGGCCCGCTGGCTCGATCGATGGGGCGCAGCGCGGGGCAGCGCGCCGGGGTCGATCGCGCTTTACCGCAGACCGATATGCGGTTTCGTCATCCCATGCGGTGAAGCGGCTCCGTCATCCGACTCCGTCGTCGAGCCCCGCGCCGTCATCGAACATCGCCGGGTCGTCGTCGTCGAGATCGAGGTCACCGTCGTCCAGCGCTGCGGCCTCGGGCGCTCCGCCTCCGGCCCCGCGCGCTCCGCCCTCGGCCGCGCCGGGCGGCGACATCCGCCAGCCGCCCGCTGGAGGTCCGGCCGGCCAGGAGCGCAGACCGGGCGGCGGCTTGAAGCCGTCGACCTCGTCATCGGGCCCGTCGCGCCCCGCCGCCGCAGCGCGGCGAGCCCAGTCGGGCGCGTTCCCGGGCAGCTGCCGCGGGCGCCACGGAGCCCGCTCGGGCGTGGGAGCGCGCTTGAGGTAGCCGTGCGCCCCGGACGTGAAGCCCACGTCCGCGAGCGCGCGCGCCAGCGGGGAGCTATGCGCCGGCTCGCCGTCGATCGTGGCCACGAGCACCGCGCGACGACGCCCCTCGCTGACGAGCGCCGCGAGCGCCGCTGCGATCGCCCGGATGGCGTCGCCGCGCTCCGGCTCGGCCTCGGGGAGGAACGTGGTGAGGCTCCGCTCGGTGCGGCCCATCCACGCAAGCAGCCGGCCGTCGTGCAGGATCACGAGGGCGCCGGCGGCCCGCTGCGGGCGCACCGGGCCGCGGACCGCGCCCTCCGGGGCGCCGTCGCCGCGCGCGGCGAGCTCGGGCCAGCGGACCGCGGCACCCCAGGGGTTCGCCGGATCCGTGGCCGCGAGCACGAGCGTCTGCGGATCGTCGGACGGCTCGCGGCAAGCCCGGAGGCGGTCGTCGGCCCCGGGCACCGCGAACTGCGCGGCGCCTAGCCCGGCGACGAAGTAGCCGCGCCGCGCCTGACCGGACTCCTCCATGGCGCGGAGCACGTCGTAAACGGCCGAGAACCCGCCCGCCAGCCCCTCGACCGCCGCCGCCTCGCGCGTGAGCACGCCGTGGCGCTCGAGCAGCGCGCGCGCGAGCGCCGCGCGGCGCTCGGTCTCGCTGGGCGCGCCGGTAGCGCCGGCCGCGCCCGCGGGAGCTGCAGCCGTGCGGGCCGATGCTGCGGGCGCGCCGGCGGACGCACCGGGAGGCGACAGCAGCGACCAGCGCCCTTCGCTGCCCGGCGGGCCGATGCGGCGCGCCCTCAGCGCGGAGAGGCCGCGGCCTGGCGCGGGGCGATCGCGATCGCGCCGCCGGCCGCTCGAGCGGGACTCGCGGCCGAGGGCGCGCAGCGGGGCGAGCGTGTCGTTCGTGACCTCGCCGGCCCACACGAGCTCCCAGAGCGCCGCCAGCAGGTCGGCTCCGAAGGCGCCCGTCTCGCGCGAGAGGTCGGAGAAGAAGAGCGCGCCGCGGCGCGCGAGCGCGGCGCGGATGCTCTCGGCGAGCGGCCCCTCGGCGCGGCCGGGCGGCGGGGCGAGGTACGGATACGCCTCGGCGAGGTAGAGCGCGACGCGGCCGTCGCCGTCGCCGACCGGCTCGACGCCGCGCCAGAGGACCTCGCCGGCCGCGCAGAGCGCGTCGAGATCGCCGGGGCGGTAGCCCTCGACGCGCGCGGGCAGGATCTCGGCTTCGAGCGCCGAGGCCGAGAGCGGCGCGCCCTGGAGCTGCTCGAGCGCCGCGATCAGGCCGTCGAGCCCTCGCCGGCGGCGGTGCAGGTTGTGCCAGTCGGCGAGGAAGCGGGCGTACGCGTCGGGCGGGACCGGCTCGACCTCGGCGCGCAGCCTGGCGAGCGATCGGCGCTTCAGCGAGCGCAGCACCTCGGCGTCGCAGAACTCCCGGCCGCGGCCGCCGGGGAGGAACTCGCCCTCGACGACGCGGCCCCGCTCGCCGAGCCGCGCGAGCGCGGCCAGGACCGGCGCCGGGCCGAGGCCGAAGCGCCGCGCCACGTCGTCCGCGCGGAACGGGCCGTGCGTGCGCGCGTAGCGGGCGACGAGCTCGCCCAGCGGATCGGCGGCGGGCTCGAGGAACGCGATCGGCAGCCCTGGCGGCGGCACCACGCCGAAGGCGTCGCGCAGCCGGCCGGCGTCCTCGGCGGCCGCGAGGCGGCGCTCGCCGCCGAGCTGGATCTCGATGGCGCGCCGGTCGCGGACGAGCTCGTCGATCCAGACGGCGGCGCGCTCGCCGGCGGCCTCGGGCGGGACGTCAGGGCCCGCCGTGCGCCGGGCGACCTCGTCGCGCGTGAGATCGCCGAGCGAGAGCAGGAGATCGTGCACCTGGTCCTCGTGCTTGAGCGGCGCGCGGCCGTCGAGGCGCTGGAGCGACGCCTCGAGGGCGAGCACGGCGTCCGCGTCGAACAGCTCGCGCAGCTCCGCCTCGCCGAGCAGCTCGCGCAGGCGCGCGTGATCGATGGCGAGCACCTGCGCCCGGCGCTCGGCGAGCGGCAGGTCGCCCTCGTAGATGAAGTTGCCGGCGTAGGCGAAGAGCAGCGTGGCCGCGAACGGGGACGGCGCGCGCACGTCGACCGTGACGACGCGGACCTTGCGGGCCGCGATCTGCCGGAGGAGGTCCTCGAGCGCGGTGAGGTCGAAGACGTCGCGCAGGCACTCGCGGTAGGTCTCGAGCAGGATGGGGAACGAGCCGTAGCGCGACGCGACGGCGAGCAGATCGGCGGCGCGCTTGCGCTGGGCCCAGAGCGGCGAGCGCTTGCCGGGGAACTTGCGCGGGAGGAGCAGCGCCCGGCCCGCGCACTCGCGGAAGCGCGAGGCGAAGAGGGCCGTGTCGCCGAGGCCCCGGACGAGCAGCTCTTCCACCTCGTCGGCCTGGGGCAGGAGCTGCTTCGCGTCGGGGGGCGACTCGGACTCGGGCAGCCGCAGGACGATGCCGTCGTCGGTCCATACCGTGTCGACGGCGAGGCCGAGCTCGAGGCGGCACTTCTCGGCGATGCAGGTCGACAGCGGGGCGTGCACGCGGCCGCCGAACGGCGACAGGAGGCAGATGCGGTAGTCGCCGACCTCGTCGACGAAGCGCTCCAGGACGATGGCGCGGTCGTTCGGGACCTCGCCGGTGGCCGCGGCCTGGTCGCGCACGTACCGGACGAGGTTCCGCGCCGCGCGCGTGTCGAGCCCTTGCTCGTCGGCGAGCGCGCGCTCGGCCTCGTCGTCGCTCGGGGTGGCGGCGATCCGCCGCGCGAGGGCGCCGATGGAGGCGCCGAGCTCGGCGTTGCGCCCGAGCTGGTCGCCACGCCAGAACGGCATCTTGCCCGGCTCGCCCGGGGCGGGGACGACGAGGACGCGGTCGTGGGTGATGTCGGTGATGCGCCACGAGGAGGCGCCGAGGAGGAAGACCTCGCCCTCGCGCGCCTCGAAGACCATCTCCTCGTCGAGCTCGCCGACGCGCCGGCCGGGCCGGCTCGCGTCGCCGCCCGTGTCGAGGAAGACGCCGTAGAGGCCGCGGTCGGGGATGGTGCCGGCGTTGACGACGGCGAGCCGCTTCGCGCCCTTGCGCGCGCGCACGGCGCCGCCGACGCGGTCCCAGACGATGCGGGGCCGGAGCTCGGCGAACTCGTCGGAGGGGTAGCGGCCGGAGAGCATGTCGAGCACGCCCTCGAAGCTCGCGCGGGGCAGGTCGGCGAACGGCGCGGCCCTGCGCACGAGCGAGAAGAGCGCGTCGACGTGGAGGGTGTCCATCGACGCGATGGCGACGATCTGCTGGGCGAGGACGTCGAGGGGGTTCCTCGGGTAGAGGGTCGCCTCGACCTTGCCTTCGCGCATTCGGGACGCGGCCGCGGCGCACGCGAGGAGGTCGCCGCGGTGCTTGGGGAAGACGACGCCGCGCGACGTCCCGCCGACCTCGTGGCCGGCGCGGCCGACGCGCTGGAGCCCTGCGGCGACGGAGGGCGGCGCCTCGAGCTGGATGACGAGGTCGACGGCGCCGAGGTCGAGGCCGAGCTCCAGCGACGAGGTGGCGACGATGCACGGCAGGAGGCCCGCCTTGAGCCGCTCCTCGATCTGCTGGCGCTGCTCGCGCGCGATCGAGCCGTGGTGGGCGAGCGCGATCTCGGCGCCGGCCGTGTCGTTGAGGGCCGCGGCGAGCCGCTCGGCGAGCCGCCGGCTGTTCACGAAGATCATCGTGGTGCGGTGGGCGCGGACGAGCTCGACGAGGCGCGGGTGGATGCTCGGCCAGATGGAGCGCTGCGCCGGGTCGGCGGGCCCGGGCGGCGGGCCCTCCCCTGACCGCGCGATCTCGCCGAGCTTGGTCATGTCCTCGACGGGCACCTCGATGCGGAGCTCCAGGGCCTTCGGGGCGCTCGCGTCGATGATGGTCACGGGCCGCGGCGTGAACCGCGCCCCCGCGCCTTCGATGTCGCCGCCGCCGAGCATGCGCGCGACCTCGTCGAGGGGCCGCTGCGTGGCGGACAGGCCGATGCGCTGCATGGGCCGCGGCGCTTGGCGGAGGGCCTCGAGCCGCTCGAGGGACAGTGCGAGGTGCGTGCCGCGCTTCGTCGCGACGAGCGCGTGGATCTCGTCGATGATGACGGTCTCGACGGCGCGCAGCCGGTCCCGCGCCTCGGCGGTGAGCAGCAGGTAGAGCGACTCCGGGGTGGTGATCAGGATGTCCGGCGGTTTCCTGGCGAGCCGCGCGCGGTCCTGGGGCGCTGTGTCGCCGGAGCGCACGCCGACCTGGGGGATCCGGTAGGGCAGCCCGAGGCGCTCGGCGGCGGCGGCGATGCCGGCGAGCGGCGCGCGCAGGTTCCGTTCGACGTCGATGGCGAGCGCCTTGAGGGGCGACACGTACACGACGCGGCAGCGCTCGGCCGCATCGGGCTCTGGCGAGGCCATGAGCCTGTCGATGGCCGCGAGGAAGGCGGCGAGCGTCTTGCCGGAGCCCGTCGGGGCGAGCAGCAAGGTGGAGGCGCCCTCGAGGATGGGTGGAAACCCCTGGGACTGGGCGGGGGTGGGCGCGGAGAACGCGCCGCGGAACCACGCCTGGGTGGCCGGATGGAAGCGGTCGAGCGGATCGGGTGTGGGGGAGCGTTTCTTTGCCATCGGCGCTTGCGCGGCGTGCGGAGTCGGTCCGCGCGGCGCCTCGTCCGTGCGTCTGGCTCCACGAGGTCCCACCCTGGGCGGGGGCTACGGTTATGCAAGACCCATCCCTCACGGGGAGACCCGGCGCAACTCGTTCAGGGCGCCGCGACCGGGGCAAAGTGCCGCATGGCAAGTGCGCTAGCCTTTGGTCGAGAGGCCGGAACGTGCCAGAGAAAAGAGGCGGTTCCGGGGGGACGCGCCGGCGGGTGGGTCCACGCGGCGGTGGCGGGCGGGCGCTGGCCATCCGCCGAGGCGGGGACGGGAGAGCTTACGCATGGAACACCGCCCGGCATGTCTCCCTTCGGGCCACGCCACCTGAAACGTTTCGTTGCGCGCCACACAAGGCGCGCCTGAAACCTCGAGCCTCCCGGGGCCTCATGGCACCTCGGTCGGTGCTCAGCGCGCCCGCCCGCCACCGCCGCGTGGACCCACCCGCCGGCGCTCACGGCAGCTCGGTCGACACTCGGCGCGGCCGCCGCCGCGGACCCACCCGCCGGCGAGCACGGCAGTTCGGCGATGCTCAGCGCGGCCGCCGCCGTCACGTGGACCCACTCGCCGGCGATCATCGGCCGCGGTCGAGGGGCGGCTCAGTCGAACCCTCCGCCCCCCGCCGTTTCGATAGACGGTAGGCCCCCGGCGAGGGGGTTCGCCGGGCGGCGCGGGGGACGGGCCGTGTTTGAGCCCAATTGACGTTCTTTCTCCGGCGCGCTGCGCGCCGGGGAAAGAACGTCCCAGGCGAGTTCGGCGGGGCCCCCGCGCCGCCCGGCGAACCCCCTCGCCGGGGGCCGGGCTGCTCGGAATGCACCTCGCCTCGTCGGCCCGTCGCGTCGCGACAGCGCCAGCAGCGCTGCCAGGCGGAGGCGCGAGTCCCCCAGAAAAAAGGCAAAAAAAAACCTGCGCACGGCGATGCCTGTGCGCAGGTTCAAGAGAAACCCCGGCGGCGTCCTACTCTCCCACCAGGTTGCCCTGGCAGTACCATCGGCTCCAAGAAGCTTAACTTCCGAGTTCGGTATGGGATCGGGTGTGACCTTCTCGATATCACCACCGGAAACTTGTGGCTGCATCCGGTCCTGTAGGACGGACGGCGGAGCCCGCACTTCGCGGCGCTCTACGCTGATCAGCCGTGTCACGGCTCCGCGTCGCCCGAGATCCGGACGAGACGCTTCGTCTGCTCACCCTGGTAGCAGGGCCGAATCAAACGAGCCGTTACAAAAAAAGAAAACCTGCGCACGGCGATGCCTGTGCGCAGGTTTGAAGAAAATCCCGGCGGCGTCCTACTCTCCCACCAGGTTGCCCTGGCAGTACCATCGGCTCCAAGAAGCTTAACTTCCGAGTTCGGTATGGGATCGGGTGTGACCTTCTCGATATCACCACCGGAAACTTGTGGGTGCGTCCATTAGGAGCCCGCGGAGCCCGCTTCTCGCGGGGCTCTACGCTGGGCCAGCTGTGTCACGCTGCTCGTCACCCGAACTCCGGGCGCGACGCTTCGATGTTTGCCTTAGAAGTATGGTCAAGCCGCACGACCTATTAGTACCGGTTAGCTCCTCCGATTGCTCGGCTTCCACACCCGGCCTA
>NZ_CP150329.1:12100000-14477092 GCF_051530195.1 Sorangium sp. So ce321
CTTCTCGAGCCGCCCGATCCCAGCAGCCGACGCCTGCATCGGCGCAGCTCCCTCGGCGGGAGCGGTGGGCGCAGCTCCCTCGGCGGGAGGGGCAGGCGCGCCGGGGGCCTGCGCGTCCTCGGATTTCCGGTCGGCGGAACAGCCGAGCTGGGCGACGACCACGAAGAACACGGAGGCGATGTGCTTTACTCGCATGCGAGCGAGTTTGCCCGACCGGGCGGTCCGCTGCCACCGACCCGAACGGGGCGCGCCCGCCCGGCGCACGGGCGCGCGGCTCCCCATGACGCGGCGGGCAGCGACGCGCCGCACAGCTCACGGCTCGGCCGCTCGAAAGCCTGCTACAAGGGCGGACATGCGAACCGCTCGCGCCCTCGTGGGACGAGGCATGGCAGCGGGCGCGGTCGCGCTCGCCTGCGCCGCGACCGCGCGCGCCGAGGAGCCGACAGGCGCCAGAACGGCCCAGGACGCCGCGGGCGCCGAGGAGCCGTCGAGACCTCCGCGGCCCCCGCTGCCGCCCGCGACCCCCCCGCCGCGCTTGCCGTGGGAGAGGCACATCGAGATCGGCGCGGACCTGGCCTTCGTCAGCCGGCTCGGATCGCGCGACGAGGAAGGCAACCTGACGCTCGCTCGCCTGAAGCCCGCGATCGGCGTCGGGGTCCACGCTCGCTGGGAGATCTTCGATCACCTGCGCTTCTCCGCCTTCTTCGTCCACACCGAGCACGCGCTCGCGCTCTCCAGGGGCGCGCTGGCGCAGCCCGGCGCGATCACGGCAGAGCCGCGCGAGGACGGCGCGCCCTCGGTGCGCGCCCTCGCGCTCGGCGGGCGCCTCGCGCCGACGCTGCCGATCAGCGAGCGAGCGCGCGCGTGGCTGTCGGTCGGCATCGGCTACGACCGGCTCTTCGTCGGCCGCATGAGGGTCTCCGAGCCGGGGGGAGAGTTCACCATCCGCGAGCGCGGCGCCTCGTACGTCGCGCTCCCGCTCGGGCTCGGGTTCTCGTTCGACCTTATCCAGGACTGGCTCACGATCGAGCTGGAGACCTCGGGCGCGTTCCTGCTCGGCCGCGGCGGCGACGCCACGCGGGCAGGCCAGGCCATCGACGCCCAGGGGCGACGGCGCATCATCGGCCCGCTGCCGCAGGCCCAGGGCTCGTTCCTGCAGACCCTCGGCCTGTCGCTCGTGCTGTGATCGCCGCCATCAGCGCGCGCGGCAGGCGCGCGGCCCTCACCGCCGTGCTCGCTGCAGCGGCGCCAGCGTGCGGCGACGCGACCGCGACGAGGCGCTCGCCAGCACCGCCCCGAGCGCTCGCCCGGGAGGAGCCGGCGGCGTCCCCGGGCAACGCCGACGGCAGAGCACCGCGCAGCGAGCGACGAGGCGACCAGGAGCTCGCGCGCGAGAGCGAGGACGCGCCCGAGACGCAGGCGCCTGAGCGAGCGCTCCCGACCGCGTGCGCGGACGACGCGGCCTGCGGGTACGATCCCGCGCGCGAGCGCTGCGGGGCCGATCCCCGGCTGAACCGGCAGCCGCCCATCACGGACCAGGGGATCGTCTGCTACTGCGACGCCGGCGCGTGCGCGCTGCTCCGCGTGGTGCCCGTGCCGTGCGAGGGGGACCACGACTGCGCCGTGGACCACGAGCCGCGCCCTCACCCCGTCCGCGCGACCCCGGAGCGGCCCCACGAGAAGGGGCGACCGTGCCGCGACTTCACGATGTCGACCACGTGCGAGCGGACGAACATCTGCACCCTGCGCCGCCACGCGTGCCCGGCGCGGTGAGCGGCGCGGCGCGCTCAGCTGAGGGCCAGCATGCGATCGATCGGCACGCGCGCGCGCTCGCGCAGCTCGGGCGCCATCTCGAGGCGCGGGGAGAGATCGCGCAGCGCGAGGTAGACCTTCTCGAGCGTGTTGAGCCGCATGAAGGGGCACTCGTTGCAGGCGCAGTTGCCCTCGGGCGGCCCCTCGATGAACTCCTTCTGCGGCGACGCCTTGCGCATCTGGTGCACGATGCCGCTCTCCGTCGCGACGATGTACTTCATGGCGTCGTCTGCGGTCGTGTACTTGAGCAGCGCGGTCGTCGACCCGATGTAATCGGCCATCCGCAGGATCGGCTCCTCGCACTCCGGGTGCGCGATGAGCTTCGCGTCCGGGTGGCGCTCGCGCAGCGCGACGATCTTGCGCAGGCTGAAGGTCTCGTGCACGACGCAGCTGCCCTGCCACAAGCGCATCGGGCGGCCCGTCCGCTCGATGAGCCAGCGCCCGAGGTTCCTGTCGGGCGCGAAGAGGATCTCCTTCTCTTCGGGGACCGCGCGGACGATCTTCTCCGCGTTCGACGAGGTGCAGATGTAGTCGCTCTCCGCCTTCACCTCGGCGGAGCAGTTGATGTAGGAGATCGCGACCGCGCCGGGGTGGCGGGCGCGCCAGGCGCGGTAGCGATCGGCGGGGCAGCCGTCCGCGAGCGAGCAGCCGGCCTGCATGTCGGGCACCAGGACGATGCGCTCCGGGTTCAGGATCTTCGCCGTCTCGGCCATGAAGTGCACGCCGGCGAACAGGATGACGTCGGCGGTCGTCTTCTTGGCCTGCTGGGCGAGCTGCAGCGAGTCGCCGAGAAAGTCTGCGAGATCCTGGATCTCGCCGTCCTGGTAGTAGTGCGCCAGGAGGACGGCGTTCCTCTCCCGCTTCAGGCGGCTGATCTCGTCGTGCAGATCCAGGCGCGGGTCGATGGCGGCAGGCTGGGGCGCGGCGCTCGTCATGGGTGTATAAGGTAGGCACCGCGCGCCGCGCTGACCAGGGCTCACGCTCCGGGCTTGCGCGCCTCCCCGGAGCTTCGCCGGGGCTCGCCGCGTCCAGCGTTGACAACGGCCGCCGCAGGTCCACGATCCAGGCCCGCGGTGAGCTCGGGGAACGCGCGCTCGTCGTGGGCGGCCACGCATGTCTCTCCTGATCCCCCTCGCCTTGCTCGCCGTGGCCGTCCCGCTCATCGTGGCCCTCCTCCGGGCAAACGAGCTATTTTACGTGCGCGTCGAGGGGCGTAACGTCCGGCTGCTCCGGGGCCGCCTGCCGCAACGGCTGCTCGACGACATCGTCGACGTCCTCCGCGCGGCGCCGGTCGGCCGCGGCGCGGTGCGGGTCGTGGTCGAGGACCGGCGGCCGCGGGTCCACGTCGAAGGAGACATCTCCCCGGAGCAGGCTCAACAGCTGAGGAACACCGTGTCCCTCTGGCCGGTTCCGAAGATCCGCGCCGCCCCGAGGCGCCGCGCCGGCGCATGACCCTCTCCGCGCCGACACCGCTATCCTGACGAGTCAGTCCCGCATGGCCGACGATACCCCCAGAGACAAACCGCCGACCTCCAAGCTGGGGCGCCTCGCGCGCCTCGCCGGCCTCGCGCCGCGCACGATCCCGTTCGCCATCGAGGGCGCGAAGCGCGTCCTCGGCGGTACGCGCACCGAGGCGGAAGAGGCGGAGGCGCGGCGGCGGATGGGCCAGGAGGTGAAGAAGACCGCCGAGGCGATGCTGAAGACGCTCGGCGAGATGAAGGGCCTGCCGCTCAAGTTCGGCCAGATGGCGAGCTACATCGACGGGCTCGCGCCGCCCGGGTACGAGGAGAAGTTCCAGACCGCGCTGAAGAAGCTGCTCGACAAGGCGCCGCCCCTGTCGCCGGAGGCCGCGGAGCAGATGGTCCTCCAGGAGCTCGGCGCCCCGCCGCACGAGGTGTTCTCGGCGTGGGAGCGCGAGCCGTTCGCCGCGGCGAGCATCGGGCAGGTGCACCGGGCCACGACGAAGTCGAGGGAGCGGGTGGCCGTCAAGGTGCAGTACCCCGGCATGGACAGGGCCATCGAGAACGACCTGAAGAGCATCTCGATGCTGGAGGCGATGATGGCGCCCATCGCCAAGAAGCTGCACGCCCGGCAGACCGTCGACGAGCTCCGCAAGGTCTTCCTGTCCGAGCTCGACTACGCCCGCGAGGCCGAGATGGCGGACCTGTTCCGCCGCATGAACGCCGGGGACGAGGACGTCTACATCCCTCGGATTCACCACAGCCTCACCACGAGGCGAGTCATCACGCTCGAGTTCGTCGACGGCATGAGCTACGCCGAGTTCTGCGAGCGCGGCAGCCAGGAGGCGAAGAACCGCGCGGGCCTCTCCATCTGGCGCTTCACCTTCCGCTCGATGCTCCGGTACGGCTGGCTCTACGCCGATCCGCACCCGGGCAACTACCGCTTCCACGAGGATGGCCGGGTCACGATCCTCGATTTCGGGTGCGTGAAGCAGCTCCCGCCCGACCTCGTCGACGGCATGAAGCGCTACATGCGCGCCGCCATGGACGCGGACTGGAAGGAGTTCGACCGCGCGTGCGTGGAGGTGCTCGGCTACGACCCGAACGACGAGAGCTGGGACCTCTACCGGAGCTACACGATGGAGCTCATGGTCCCGCTCTGCGCGCAGGGAACATGGAAGTGCTCGCCGGAGAAGGCGCGCGAGACGGTGGCGTACCTGACGCGAGGCATCCGGGGGCTCGCCCTCAAGCAGGGAGAGAAGATGCCCACCATCCCCCACGTGCCGAAGATGCCGCAGGATTTCACGTTCGTGAATCGGCTGCAGTGGGGGCTCGCGTCCGTGCTGGCGGGGCTCCGCACCGAGGCGGCCTTCCGGCGGACCATCGATCCCTGGGTGCGCGACGGCGTGTACCCGGTCCCCGATTGAGCCAGGGTCGCAGGCAGCCTCGTCGGGACGGGGAAGCTTGACGATATCGCCTCGGCCGCGGCTCTCACCTTGACCTCGATCCCGCGCGCTGTGACATTCGATCGGGGCATGGACGACGAGAGGGCGGCCTGCGAAAGGCGCGTAGGGACCACCCTGCGGGGCAAATGGACGATCGATGGCCTGCTCGGTATCGGCGGGATGGCCGCCGTCTATGCCGCGACCCACAAGATCGGGCGACGCGAGGCGATCAAGATCCTCCACCCCGAGGTGGCGCGCTCGAAGGACCTGCGCGCCCGGTTCGAGCGGGAGGCGCAGGCGGTCAATCGCTTCCGGCACCCCGGCGTGGTCGAGATCCGCGACATCGACATGACCGAGGACGGGGCGCCGTTCCTCGTGATGGAGCTCCTCGACGGCGAGTCGCTCGCCGACCGGCTCCAGCGGCTCGGCACCATCGAGACAGGCGAGGTGCTGCGGCTCATGGACGAGCTGCTCGACGTGCTCGGAGCGGCGCACGACCAGGGGATCATCCACCGCGACATCAAGCTCGATAACCTCTTCGTCGAGCGGACCGGGCGGCTCAAGGTGCTCGACTTCGGCATCGCGCGCATGCGCGACGGGGTGAAGACCGCGATGCGGACCCGGACCGGCGCGACGCTCGGGACCGTTTCCTACATGGCCCCGGAGCAGGTGCGCGGCATCTCGGTCGACCACAGGGCAGACCTCTTCGCGGTCGGCGCGACGATGTTCCGGCTGTTCGCGAAGCGGCGCATCCACGAGGCGCGCACGGAGTCCGAGCTGCTCGTGAAGATGGCGACCATGGCGGCGCCGCCGCTCGCGAGCGTCGCGCCGGAGACGCCGCAGGCGCTGTGCATCCTCGTGGATAGGGCGCTCGCGTTCGATCGCGAGCGGCGCTACCCGGACGCCCGCACGATGCAGGCGGACATGCGGGCGCTCCTGCGCGGGGAGGCGCCGCCCCACGCGTCGGCGCGCCTCGCGGCGGGCGACGTTCCGTCGGCGGGCGCGCCGCAGCTCTCCCCGATGGTCGCGGCGGCTGCCGCCTCGCTGGAGGCGCCGGGCGATCCGCCGCGCGCAGCCGCCGCCTCGGGACCGCGGTGGAACGAGGCGGGCTCGCCCCCCTCGGGCGGGTCGGAGCTCAACCCGGGCAGCGGCGGCACGACGGGGTGGGACGCCCCCACGATGGCGGCGCCCGGGCCAGCGGGCGGGATGGTCATGGATGCTGCCCAGGCGCACGGGGGTCACCCGGGCATGGCGCAGGGCGGCCCCGGAGCGCCGAACGGACCGCCGTCGGCCCTGTACAACACGGGAGCAGGCCACCCCGGAGCGCACGGGCCTGCCTCGCGGCACGGCGCCAGCGCGCCGCACAGCGCGCCTGCGTCGCTCCACAGCACCGGCGCGTCCTACGGCGCGCCTGCGTCGCTCCACAGCACCGGCGCGTCCTACGGCGCGCCTGCGTCGCTCCACAGCACCGGCGCGTCCTACGGCGCGCCTGCGTCGCTCCACAGCACCGGCTCTTCTTACGGCGGCGCCCCCGCGCTCCACAGCACCGGCTCTTCCCACGGCGGCGCGCCCGCCGCGCTCCACAACACCGGCTCGCCCCTGCACAACGCGGGCTCGTCGCTCGGCGCGCCTGCGTCGCTCCACAACACCGGCTCGTCCTACGGCGCGCCCGCCCCGGGACACGGCCCCAGCGCGCCGCACGGCGCGCCTGCCTCGATGCACACCACCGGCTCGTCGCTGCACACCACCGGCTCGTCCTACGGCGCGCCCGCCGCGCCGCACAGCGCCAGCGCGCCGTACGGTGAGCAGCCGGCGGCCGGCTGGGCTCCGCGCCGCGCTCAGCCGAAGCAGCCGCCGAAGCTCGTGATCGGGCTCGCGATCGGCGGCGTGGTGCTCGTGATCGCGAGCGCGGTCGCGGTGTGGATGGCCCTCCGCGGCGAGCCCCAGCAGGACGACCCGCTCCGGCGCGATCTGCTGCCCGCGCAGAGCGCGAGCGCCAGGCCGACCCAGCTCTCTCCGTCGGACAACGCCGAGCAGCCGGCGCGCGACGAGGACGAGACGATGCGCATGGACGAGCCGAGCCCGCCGCCCGCCAGCACGTTCATCATCGACTTGACCGAGAAAAAGCCGCGGACGAGAAAACCACGCCACGACTGAGGCCAGAATCGCCGAACATGGAGCTCCGCCCCCTCATGGCCACGAGGACATGCCTGCGCGCTCGATCGATGCTCGTCGGGTCTGCGCTCGTGCTCACGCTGTCGGGAGCGTGCTCGGAACCGGCGCCGTTCAACCCGGCGCCCGACGCCGGCGGCCGAGGTGGAAGCGGAGCCGGAGGGACCGGCGGCAGCGGCGGCGCGCCCCTGTGCAGCCTCGACGAGGAGCAGCCTTGCTATCCGGGCCCGGAGGGCACCGAGGGCGTCGGCGCGTGCGCGGCGGGCGTGCGGAGGTGCCTGCCGGACGGCCAGGGCTTCGGCGAGTGCGAGGGCGCCGTGGTCCCCAGGCCCGAGGACTGCGGCACCGCCGTGGACGACGACTGCGACGGCGCGACGAACGAGCCCGACGCGGG
Source organism: Sorangium sp. So ce321 (assembly GCF_051530195.1). Taxonomy (NCBI): domain Bacteria; kingdom Pseudomonadati; phylum Myxococcota; order Polyangiales; family Polyangiaceae; genus Sorangium; species Sorangium sp. So ce321. The sequence goes on from NZ_CP150329.1 coordinate 12,107,284, forward strand.
GTGCGTGTGCACCCCGGGGCAGATCGTGGCTTGCTACAACGGCCCCGACGGCACGAGCGGGGTCGGGCTCTGCGCGGCGGGGCTGCAGGCGTGCGACATCTCGGGGACGTCGTGGCAGCCGTGCGCCGGCGCGGTCACCCCGGCGCGGGAGACGTGCGCGGACAACACCGACGAGGACTGCGACGGCTTCGCGTGCAGCGCGCCGCTGTGGGCCGCCCTCTTCGGCGACCCGAACATCCAGAGCGCGACCGGCGCGGGCGTCGACTCGAACGGCAACATCTATATCGGCGGCACCTTCTCGGGGAGCATCAACCTGGGCGGCGAGACGCTGGTGAGCATCGGCACCGCCGACGTGTACCTCGCGAGCTTCGACGCGTCCGGAGCCCACCGCTGGAGCGCGAGGTTCGGCGGCAGCGGCGCCGAAACGCTCAACGGGCTCGCGGTGACGCCGACCGACGACGTCGTGTTCGGCGGGACGTTCTACGGCTCGTTCATGTTCGGCGACGCGGCGCTGAGCAGCACCAACGCGCTCGATAGCTTCGTGGCCACGCTGGACAAGGACGGCGCCCCCCGCTGGGCGCGCCAGCTCGGAGACGCCGCGGATCAGACGCTGCGCTCCGTCGCGGTGGACCCGGCCGGAAACATCCTGATCGCCGGCTACTTCAGCGGCTCGCTGCTCTGCTCGGCGCCGCCGGTCCCTGTCTGCGCCACCAGCTCGGGCGGCACCGACATCTTCGTGCGCAAGTACGATCCGTCCGGCGCCGTGGTGTGGACGAGGATCTACGGAGACACCTCGAACCAGTTCGCCACCGGCGTCGCCGTCGACGCCGAGGGCAGCGTGTTCCTCACGGGCAGGTACTACGGCACCCTGACCGTCGGATCCCGGCAGGTGAGGAACAGCGGGCTCGGGACGAACCTGTTCGTCCTGAAGCTCGACAGCAGCGGCAACGGCGTCTGGCTCTCGGACTACGGAGACACGGCGTCGCAAGCTGGGACCGGGATCGACGCCGCCCCGTCCGGCGCCGTGCTCGTGACGGGGACGTACACGGGCGCGATCGACTTCGGCCCGGCCGGCGTGCTCCCCGCCAACGACGTGCAGACGGCGTTCGTGCTGTCGCTCGCCCCCGACGGCACGCCCGCGTGGGCGAAGTGGCTCGTCGGCGATGGCCCGCAGGAGAGCGCGGCGATCGTCACGGACGCGGACGACAACATCGTGGTGACCGGCTCGGCCCAGGGCGTGGTCGACCTCGGCGGCGGGCCCCTGCCGAGCGGCGGCGGCTTCGACGCCTTCGTCACGAAGCTCGACCCGGAGGGCGGCTTCCTCTGGGGGAAGGTGCTCGGCGCCGCCGGCAACCAGAAGTCGAACGCCGCGGCGATCTCGCCCGGGACCGGGACCATCCTGCTCTGCGGCGCGGCCGAGGGGACGATCGACTTCGGCCTCGGCGAGCGCCAGGCGAAGGGCACCGACGCGTTCGCCGCGCTCCTGTCGCCGTAGGCGCCGCGAGACGCGCGCCGCGAGACGCGAGACGCGAGACGCGAGACGCGAGACGCGAGACGCGAGACGCGAGACGCGCGCCGCGAGACGCGCGCCGCGAGGCGGCGCTAGGGCGCGCCGCGGGCGCCGGCGAGCGTGAGGTCGACGCGGCCCAGCTCCTCGTTGGTCGACGCGATCGCAGCGCGGATCGGCTCGCCGACGCCGTAGCGGCGGTCCACGCCGATCAGCGCCTGCACGGCGACGTCGAGCCGGTAAGGGCCGCCCGGCAGCGCCTCCAGCGCGATGGTGCCCGTCGCGCCGGACTCGGCCATCTGGACGACGAGGCCGAACGGCTTGATGGCCACGATGTTGCCCTCGATCTCCTCGCCGATGCGGGAGGCGAACAGGCGCGCCACGAGCATGCGGTGCCGCTCCGTCTCGGCCTTGCCAGCGCTGCGCGCGCGCGCGTTCAGGTGGTGGGAGAGCGACGCGAGCGCCTCGGCGTCCACGAGCTGATCGCGGTGGCCCTGGAGGTAGCGCTTGACGACGCGGTGCACGGCCAGGTCGGCGTAGCGGCGGATCGGCGAGGTGAAGTGCAGGTACAGCGGGGCGCCCAGGCCGAAGTGCAGGCCGGGCTCGGCCGTGTAGCGGGCCGGGCCGAGCGCCTTGCCGAGCACGGTGCGGATGGCCGGCGCGAGCCCGGAGCCCCGGAACTGCGCCTCGAACGCCGCGAGGCCGCGGGGGCTCAGGCGCGGGCCGAAGCCAGCCTCGATGCCGAAGTTGTGCGCGAACTGCTCGAGCGTCCGGACGCGCTCCTCGGTCGGCTCGTCGTGGACGCGAAAGACGGAGGGGAGCCCGCGCGCCACGAGCCAGGTGGCCACGGCCTCGTTCGCCGCCACCATCAGCCGCTCGATGAGGCGGTGCGCGTCCGTGTCGGAGCGCGGCGAGACGCCCGTCGGCTCGCGCGTCTCGGCGTCCAGCGTCACGTAAGCCTCGTCGCGGTCGAGCTCGACGCCGCCGCGCGCGGCGCGGACCGTCGACAGCCGCGCGGCCGCGGTGCGGAGCCAGCGCACGACCGGCTCGACGGCCTCGGGGACGCCCGCCGAGCGGCCCGTGGCCAGGAACTCCTCGACGGCGTCGTACGACAGGCGAGCGTGCGAGCGGATCACGCTCTCGTGGAGGTCGATCGAGGTGACGCAGCCCTCGGGATCGACGCGCAGCTCGACCGTGACCGCGAGCCGATCGACCGCGGGGAGCAGGCTCGCCGCCTCGCTGGAGATCGCCTCGGGGACCATCGGGATGACGCGGCCCGCGAGGTAGACGCTCGTGCCCCGGGCGCGGGCCTCGAGATCGAGCGGCGAGCCCTCGGGGACGAGCGCGTCCACGTCGGCGATCGACACGAAGACACGGAGCGCGCCGTCCGGGCCGGCCGGCAGCACGGCGACCGCATCGTCGATGTCCGTGGTGACCGGCGCGTCGATCGTGACCGTGGTGAGCTCGCGCAGGTCGCGGCGGCCGCGCGCGAGCTCGCGCTCGATCGACACCGCCGCCGCCGCCGCGCGGGACGCCTCGAGGACCTCGCCCGGGAACACGGCGCGCACGCCGTTGCGGGCGAGGCAGCGCTCGATGCCGAGGTCGGCGCCCGGGGCGACGACGCGCGCCGGGACGACCGCCGCGCCGTCGATCGCCGCCACGACGGCCGTGCCCTCGGCGAGGTCGTCGGCGCTGCCCGGCTTGAACGGCCAGTCCGTGTTGGAGACGAGGCGATCGACCCGGAGGTGCGGCCGCTTCGCGTGCGAGACGACCGTCCCGAAGAGCTCGGTGCGGTCGCGGTGGACGAGCAGGAGCTGCGACGCGCTGTAGCGGCCCGGCTCCGCCTCCACGACCGCGGCGTCCACGACGTCGCCGTCGAGGAACGGGTTGAGATCGGGCGGCGTCACGAAGGCGGTCACCGGGCCCAGGGCCGCGCCGCCCGACTTGCCCGGCGCGCCCCCCTTCTCCGGCGATGCCTCGATGTTCAGGAACCCGAAGCCGCGCGGATTGACCGAGATGCGTCCACGAACCAGTGCGTGCATGGGCGCCGAAGGTACGCCAGGTCCTGGCATTTTCTAGCGCCAGCCGTCGGCGGGGTCTGCCATGGCGCGGGCAATTACCGCTACACGGTAAACGTCGCGGATGTCTCGATATCGCAGCACCGCGCACGCACACTGTCATGACGTTTCAGGGCTCATCGAGCGGTGCTGCGCAGAGGCGAGGTGCGCGAGACACCGACACACAACAGGCGCTCTGAGTCCCACCCTCGACACGTGTCGCGCGGCAGCAAAGGTGCGCCCACCCACGGATCCGTCGCTCCAGATCGGCTTATACTCGCCACATCGTGGAAGAATCAGGGGACATCATCGAGCTAGCGCGTGTGATGCCTCGGGACCGCTTCGTCCGCAGGGTGACGAACCTGCTCCTCGTGGTGTCGGACGCCGGTCCGGACAGCCAGCAGATCGCCTTCCGGACCGTCGCTGCCTCGCCGGCGGCGCACCGGAAGCCGCCGCCATCGCCCGGGCCGGCGAGCGAGGTGTTCGAGATCGTCAAGGCGAAGGGCAACCCCTATCCCGATCAGATCTCGGTGGGCCGCACGCGCAATTGCGACGTGGTGCTGCGCAACCCCTCGGTGTCGAAGCTGCACGCGCACTTCCGCGTGGACACGCAACAGCAGCTCGTTCTCATCGACAACGGCTCGCAGAACGGCACCCGCGTGAACGGCAAGGTGCTCTCCGAGAGCGAGCCGCAGCCGGTCGCGGTGGGCGACGTGATCCAGTTCGGCCGGCTCACGACGTCGCTGCTCGACGCGGGGCGCCTCTTCGACCTCGTGCGCGAGCAGGCGCGCGTCGCGAGGGACCAGGCGAACCGCTGAGCGCCGCGCGCGGCGGCGATCAGAACCGGTATGCCACGGAGAGGTTCGGGAAGAACATCGTGAACGTGCCCTGGGCCTGCTCCTCGAAGATGACCTTCTTGTTCGGCGCGCAGTCGACCGTGGGATTCTCCGCGTCGCACCGGGGGCCGACCACGTAGGTGTTGCCCGTCTCGAACGGGGGGCCGTCGACGAGGAAGAAGCCGACGCCGAGGCCCGCGCTGGCGCTGAGCCGCCCGAGCTTCAGCCGCAGCCGGAGCTCCGGCATCGCGAACGGGGCGGCGTAGCGGACCGGGTTGCCCCCGTTGGACACGCCCACGCCGACCGTCCGCTGCCCGTCGGACGCCGTGCCGGTCACCTCGTCGCTCGCCTCGGCCAGCACCACGCCGAGCCCGAGCGCGCCGCCGACGTCGAGCCACGAAGAGAGCTCGTGGTGGTAGCTGCCGCCGACGATCACGGTCACGCCCGCCATCTGGAGATCGTCGTGCAAGTCGTACCTGATGGGGAGCTTGCCCCCGCCCCCGCGCGGATCGGCGAAGGTCGTGCCCAGGGAGCGGTCGAACTCCGTGCGGAGGAGCATGTACCCGGCCGTGAGCTCGATGGCGGTGCCGATCGGGAACTGGTAGCTGCCGCGCAGCCCCGCGAGGACGCCGGCGGGGTGGGAGGCGCCGGAGCAGTGGAAGCTGTCGCAGCTCTGCTCGGCGTCGCTCTCGAGCGATGAGGCGAAGGCGTAGCCGCCGACCGCCTCGAGCCGGAAGACCCCGACCTTCCGCCCCCACCGCGGGTGGCTCTCGTCGATGGCGAGCGGCAGGACGACATCACCGGTCGTCGACCTGTCGATGCTCGTGCGGAGCGTGCGCGCGAAATAGCCGGGCTCGTGCGCCTCGAACGTGTGGCGCCCGAGCGGCAGCGCCCCCCGCCACTGGCCGTTGCCGACCGGGACGCCGTTGATGGTCAGCGCCGCGCTCAGGGGCTGGGCGACGACGCGGACCTCCTCCCCGAGCGGGCCCGCCTCGACCGTGGCGACGGCGAGCTGCCCCGCGATGACGTTCGCCTCGCGCGGGGCGGAGCCGAAGCTGCCCTTGCGCACCGAATAGAAGTGCGGGCCAGGCGCGAGCGCTCCCTCCCACGGCAGCTGCCCGATCAGCGTGCCGTCCAGGAAGAGATCGGCGCCGACGAGCCGCTCGTCCTCGACCTTCAGGCGGCCCGTGCTGGCGAGCGGATCGAGCTTCGCGTCGACCGCCGTCGTCTCCGCGACCCTGACGGTCAGGATCGCCTCGAACGTGCGCCAGCCGTCCTTGACCACGCGGAGCGTGTGGCCGCCGGGGAGCAGCCGGATCGGACCGGCCACGGGGAGCTGGCCGCGCGGCCTGCCGTCGATGAGCACCAGGCCGTCGACGTTCGACGAGATGACCACGCTGCCGATCCGCGCGCGCAGCCCGGCGACCGTGGAGGCGACGCCCTTGCGCTCCGGCTCGCCGAGCTCGGCGCTCAGCTCCGTGAGCAGCGTCTCGTAGAGCTCGAGCGCCTCGTCGTAACGCCCGAGCTGATCGAGGCAGAACGCGGCGTTCAGGGTGTTGGGCACCGACGCGACGATCTGGCGCGACCTCAGGTAGAGCTCGAGCGCGCGCTGGCAGTCGCCGGTCTTGCGCAGCTCGTTCCCCGCCTGGAAGAGCTCCTTCGCCCGGGCGAGCGCCTCGTCAGAAGACGCGGGTGGCAGCGGCGCGTCCGGCGACGGCGACGCGGCAGCGGGCGGCGCCCCGGGAGCGGACGGCGCCGCCGGCCCGGGCTGCGCGCGCGCCGGGGACGCAGGCGCGGCGAGCGCCGCGGCGAGCGCGCACGCCGCGAGGGAGCGCAGCGCGCGCGGCGTCCGGATCACCACCGGTCGACCGGCACCACCGCGGTCGGGGCCGGCGGCGCCGCGGGCGACGCGGTGGGGGACGCGGGAGCGCCGGTCGCTGGGGAGGAGCCGCGTGGAGGTCGGCGCGCCTTGTCGCGGCGCGGCGCCGGCTCGGCGGCCGAGACCGACGCGGAGGCCGGCGCGAGCGGCTGGAGCTCGATGCGATCGGGGCGGACCTTGCCGTCGCTCAGCATGAAGACCGTCTGCTTCGTCGTCGCGCCGTCGCGGCTCACCTCGAGCTCGAACATGTCACCGGCGTTGCCCGTCAGATCGAGCCGGCCCTCGCTCACCGGACGCGCCGCGCCGTTGACCCGCACCGTCGCCTCCCTCGGGAGCATCACCACCGCGGTGAAGGACGCCGGCGTCGACGCGGGCGCGGGCGCGGCGGGCGGCGCGGGCTCGCTCGCGGTGGCGGGCGCGGCGCGCCCGGCGTCGCGCGTCGAGGCGCGCAGGGCGAGGCCACCGCCGACCACGGCGAGGGCGACCGCCGTGACCGCCGCCCCGACGAAGCGGCGACGCGCGGCGCCGGCGGCCGCGTGCGCCGCCGTGAAAGAGCTGCCGCCGATCGAGCGCTCCTCCCCCTCGACGGAGCGGGAGAGCCTGGCCTCGCGGCGCAGCTCGGCGATCGGGGTGGCGCGGGCGCGCCGCTCCGGGTCGATGCCGCGCAGCTGATCGAGCGTGACGATGTCCGCGCCGTCCGCGTGCGGCTCGAGCGCGGCGATCATCTCCTCCATGCTCTGCCAGCGCTCGGCCGGATCCCGGCAGAGGCCGCGGTGCACGACGGCGGCGAGGGCCGGGTCGAGCCACGGCGCGGCCTCGCCGAGCGGCGGCACGCGCTCGGTGCAGATGGAGAGCAGCAGCTCGGCGAGCGAGGCGTTCGGATCCCACGGGCAGCTGCCGCAGAGCGCCTGGTAGAGCGAGATGGAGAGGCTCCAGATGTCGGAGCGGCGATCGACGTCCCTCGCCATCTTCGCCTGCTCGGGCGACATGTAGATCGGCGACCCGAGCACCCCGCCGGCGCGCGTGAGCTCGTGCGAGACGCCGTCGCCGGTGCGCTTCGCGATGCCGAAATCGCAGACCTTGACGATGATCCTGCGGTCGCTCGAGGACGGCGGACGGATCGAGCCGGACGGGCGGCGCACGGACGGCGGCGGACGGATCGAGCCCGACCGGCGCTGGCCGGACGGCGGCGGCGGACGGACCGAGCCGGACGGGCGGCGGACGGACGGCGGCGGCGCCACGGAGCTCGACGCGCGGTGCGCCGCAGCCTCGAAGGGCGCGTGCAGGAAGAGGTTCGCCGGCTTGATGTCGCGGTGCACGATGCCCTCGGCGTGCGCCGCCGCGAGCCCGCGCGCCGCCTGGATGAAGACGCGCACGACCGGCGCCGGCTCCAGCGGGCCGCGCATCCTGAGGAGCTTGGCGAGGTCGACGCCGTGGAGCAGCTCCAGGATGATGAACGGCGTCGCGAGCGTGAGATCCGTCCCGAGCTCGAACGTCTTCACGACGTGCGGGCTCTGGATCGCGGTCACCGCGCGCGCCTCGCGGATGAAGCGGCGCACGGCGTGGTCGTCCTGGCCGACCGCGCTCTTGAAGATGACCTTGGCCGCGACCCGCCGCCCCTCGGGCGACTCCGCCTCGTAGACGGCGCCCATCCCGCCGCGCCCGATCAGGCGGCGCACGGCGTACCGGCCGCCGAGCTCGCGGCCGACGAGCGGATCGGTCTCGGCGTCGGCGCGCTCGGCGATCGCGTCGCGCAGCTCGGGATCGAGCGGGCTCAGCAGATCGATGGTGATCCGCGCCTCGCCGCCGGAGGCAGCGCGCAGCGCCTCGGCGAACGCCTCGATCGACGGGTAACGCCGGTCGACGTCGCTGTGCAGCGCGAGCGAGAGCGCGGCCGCGAGGCGCGCCTCGATCCACGGGGCGCGGTCCTGGATCGACGGGAGCTGCGCGAGGGACGAGAGCGGCCCGTCCGCGGCCGTGTCGCCGGGGCCGAGCTCGGCGGTGTCGGGCGTGACGTCGAGCTCGGCCCACGGCGAGACGCCGCAGAGCATCTCGTAGAGCGTGGCCGCCAGGCCGAACACGTCGCCGCGGACGTCCGCCGCCCGATCCCGCGGCCCCGACTCCTCCCGGTGGTGACCGGAGCTCCTCGCCTTGCCCGGGCTCGAGACGGCCATGTCGTGGCTGTTCGAGAGCCCGAAGCCGAAGACGCGGACCAGGACCTCCCCGCTCGGGAGGTGCTCGAGGAAGATGCGCTGCGGGCGAACGTCGCGGTAGACGAGGCCGGCCGCGTGCACCGCCGAGAGCCCGGCGGCGGCCTGGAGCGCGATCCGCACGGCGACGTCGGGCGAGAGCGGGCCGGTCTCGGCGAGCAGGGCGGCGACGTCGGTGCCGTCGAGCAGCGGCATCACGAGGTAGGCGAGGTCCCGCTCGAGGTCGTGACCGGCGTCGACGATCGGGACGACGTGGGCGTTGTCGAGCTTCGACGTGACGCTCGCCTCGCGGCTGAGCCGCGACAGCGTGTCCTCGGTGACCACCTCGGGCCGCAGCACCTTGAGCGCGACGCGGCGGCCAGAGGGGCCCCGGGCCTCGAACACGACACCGAAGCCCTGCGCGGAGAGCACGCGGATGATCCGATATCCGCCCGTGAGCGCGCCCCCCACGAGCGCCGTCGGATCCGACAGAGGTGCTGTCCGCCCCATCACCTCAAGCATACGACGGCCCCTCGCGCCCCACAAAGCATGAGTCTCGGGCGACCTCGGAGACGCGCTGCGCGCGAGCGCCGCACCCACGCGGAGCGCCGGCCACACACCTACAACGGCGCCACCCCGGCCCGTCGCCGCGGCGCGGCGCGACGACGCGGCCGGTCGATCACGTCAGAGGCACGTCAGAGGCACGTCAGAGGCGCGTCGGAGGCACGTCAGAGGCGCGTCGGAGGCGCGTCGGAGGCGCGTCGGAAGCGCACCGGAGCCGGCGCGGCGCCGAGAGAGCGCGCCGTCGCGCCGCGCCGCAGGGGGTCGCGGCGCGGCGAGCGCGCGGCGACGGCTGCCGACTCGCCTGCTCGATGTAGGCACGACAACCGCAGATAGCGCGGTGTCCGGACCCCCGGACACTCAGTAAGTCTATTGAATCATGGAAGAATCAACTTGCCGACTGGCAACTCGCGACGTTAGATTCCCACCATCCAATTCGCCGCCGCTCGGTCAGCATCTGGGCAGGACTGGTTGATCTCACGGACGCACAGCGATGTGCGCGTCCCCCACCGGGGGACCTGGAGTCGCCATGACCCTGCGATGCATCGGGCGGACGCTCGTCGCCCTCGCGACATGCCTCGTGATCACGCTCGTCCTCGCGCGCCCGGCGCGCGCCAGGGCCTCTCTCATCGATGACCGGCTCGCGGCGACGCTCGCCCGACACGGCTTCACCGGAGAGATCGAGTCGACCCTGGAGTCGCGCCTCGGGCGGAAGGTCGACAAGAAGCTGGCGAAGCTCGGGCGTGAGCTGTTCTTCGACAGCATCCTCGGCCTGAACGACGACAACTCGTGCGCAGGCTGCCACTCGCCGACCACGGGCTTCGCCGACACGCAGTCGATCTCGATCGGCATCGACAACAACGGCGTCGTCGGGCCGGGCCGCGCGGGCCCGCGCAACCAGCGCCGGGCGCCCACGGTCATCAACTCGGCCTTCTACCCCACGCTGATGTGGAACTCGCGGTTCTTCGCCGTGTCCGGCGACCCGTTCGACAACCGCCAGGGCTTCTCGTTCACCTCCCCGGAGGGGATGTCGCTCTCGTACCTGCCGCACCTGCTCGACGCGCAGGCGTTCATCCCGCCGACCGAGATCACGGAGATGACCGGCTACAAGGCGCCTCCGTCGCACGATGTGGTGCGCGCGGACGTCGTGGAGCGCGTGAACGAGGAGGACGCCTACCGCCGCCGGTTCGGCCGGCGCTTCGACGCGGTGAAGCGGGGCGGCGCGATCACCTATGACATGATCGCGGCCGCCATCGCCGAGTTCGAGATCTCGCTCACGTTCGCCGACGCGCCCATCGACAGGTTCGCCCGCGGCCGCCGCAAGGCGATGACGCTGGAGCAGAAGCGCGGCGCGCTGCTCTTCTTCGGCGAGGCGGGGTGCGTCAGCTGCCACGCCGTGTCAGGGCGCTCGAACGAGATGTTCAGCGACTTCCAGCAGCACGCCATCGGCGTGCCGCAGATCGCGCCGACCGACGATCCGTCGCTCTCCAACGTTGTCTTCGACGGCCCGAACGCCGATGAGGACTTCGGGCTGGAGCAGGTCACGGGCGACCCGGCGGATCGCTACAAGTTCAGGACCCCGCCGCTGCGCAACATCGCCCTCCAGCCCACGTTCTTCCACAACGGCGCGTTCACGTCGCTGGAGGGCGCCATCCGCCACCACCTCGACGTCTACACGTCGGCCACGGAGTACACGAACGCTCACCTCGACCCGGACCTGCGGGGCGAGATGGGCCCGCTCGCCCCCGTGCTCGCCGCCGTCGATCCGCTGCTGCAGCAGCCCATCGAGCTCACGGAGGAAGAGATCGGCTGGCTCTGCGCCTTCGTCGGGGAGGCGCTGCTCGACCCGCGCGCGACCCCGAAGCGGCTCGAGGCGCTCATCCCGGACGAGCTCCCGAGCGGGCGCGCGGTCCACGATTTCGAGTAGCCACGGCGTGGGTAGCCGGTGCTCACCGGGCCGCGCGGCCCGGGCGCCCTCCCCTCAGCTGCGGTCGAGGCAGCTCGTCAGCGACTCCCGCTGGATGCTGCACTCTTCGTCGTACTTCTCGGGATCGCAGTTGTCCTCGGCGTGATTGCGGCACTCGAGGTACGACTCCCAGGCGTCGGAACAGCCAGCCTCCTCGGCCGTCTCCGTATCGGCGCTGCAGGTGTCGAGGCAGCTTTCCTCCGTCGGGGGCTCGCCCGGGCACTCCACCGCTCGCTCGCAGAGCTCAGGGCAACCCTCCTCGCCGTGACCGCTGCTGCAGCTCACGGCGACGGCGACGAGCGCGAGCGCGGTGAGCGCCATCCTTGCAATGACCTTCATCAGGCCATCGTATCATGAGAGCGGCGCCGCGCGCTCGAGCGCGCGAGACCGGCGCGCCGGGCGGAGGGGCGGCGCCGCGGGGACCCGGCGCGCCGCGGCACGGCGCCTTTCCGCGCAGAGGGCGCGGCTCAGGGCAGGAGCCGGGAGATGAAGCTCCACTTCGTCGAGCGGCCGGACTTCATGGCGAGGACCGTGGTCACGCCGATCACCCCCGCCGTGAGGGCGATGTTGAGCGGCCCCATGACGTTGAGCAGCTGCTGCAGGGCAGCGGCCTTCCCGGGCGTGCGGGGCGACGGCGTGTCGCCGTCGTGGACGGGCACGGCGCGGCCGGGCGCCTGCTCGCTCATCTGCCTTCCGCTCACCATGTTGACGACGCTCGTCGCGAGCGTCGCGCCGAGCAAGATGTCCTTCAGATGCACGAGGTTGCGGGTCTCCGCGTCGATCGAGCGACCCGAGATCATCGTCCGCCCGAGGAACCAGGTGGCCGCGGCGGTGCCGAGCGAGATCGCACTGACGAGGTTGTACCTCTGCCAGGCGTCGGCGAGCACCTTGCCGCGCTCGGCCTCGGAATGGATATCCTTGACCGCCTGGTGCAGCGCCAGCCGGCCGAAGAGAGGGCCGCCGAACCCCGCGGCCAGACCGAGCTCATGTAATACCCATGCAGACGTCGAGAGTGTAGCCATGTCGTTCCACCTCGTCGCGACGCCCCAAGCAAGATCGTGCCCAGGGCTGGACCGCGCTCCGTGATCCAGGCCGTCGCAGGCGCGCCAACTCAGCAGCACGCAACGCCGGCCAGGCGAGAGGCCACGGCGCAGGCACGACGCGTGCGTCGTGAGATGAGGCGAAGATCGCATGGAGCGAGAGGGAGAGCGGCGTCCCGGAGCAGCATGCCTCGGGACTGATGCACCGCTGTGACCATTGGCCACTCCGCGAGGCACATTGCCTCACACCCCAGCCATGCAGCCGCTGCGACGCGCGACGCCATGGCGCTGCGCCGCGCCGGCCCGCATCGTGCTTGCGCCGCGGGCACGCGCGCGCGGCGCAAGCGCGACGCGAGCCGGAGGAGCACCACCATGAACGAACTGAACGGGGGGCCGGGGGCCACTGAGACGACGGAGCCGACCGAGGTCTCCGGGACCTCGACCGGCGCGAGCTCGGCGCCGGACGGCGCGGCCCGAGGCGAGGGGCGCGGTCCGGAGGCGTTCGTCTCCGCGTCGGCGACCAGGGACGCGTTCGGCACGCAGCCGGCCGCGCTCGGGGACAGGACGGCGCTCGAGATGCACTCGGCGTTCTTCGACAGGAACCACGACGGGATCATCACCCTCCGCGAGACGTACGAAGGGCTCCGCGCGATCGGGATCGGACGGGTGCTCTCCGCGTGGTTCGCGCTCTTCATCAACGGGGTGCTCGGGCTCCCCACGTCGCGATCGTTCGTGCCCACGCTGTCGATCACCCTCGAGAACATCCACCGGGGCAAGCACGCGAGCGACACCGGCGTCTACGACAAGGACGGCAGGTTCGATCCGGCGAAGTTCGACGAGCTGTTCTCACGCTGGGACAAGGACCGAGACGGCGCCTTGAACGTCCGCGAGCTCGTGGCGCGCACCCTGGGGGATCGCGACCTGCTCGACGTGTTCGGGTTCCTGGCGTCAGCAGGCGAGTGGACGGTGCTCTACGCGCTCGCCGGCAAAGGCGGGAAGCTGACGCGCGAGCAGCTGCGTCGGATGTACGACGGGACGCTCTTCTACGAGCTCGAGCGAGAGAAGCAGGCGGCCCGCACCGGCAAACGCGTCCCGGCGTGAGCAGCGGAGACGCACCCCGTCAAGGACACTTGGCTCCCCGACCTTTCACGCCAGATGGGTTGCTCCGTGACATCGATCCTAGCCGCCGCCAGGGCGCGCATCTCGAACGAGCGCCTGGGCTATCTCTCGGTCTTCGCGTTCTCCGCAGGCGCCGCCTGGCTCTGCGTCCTCGATATCGTCCTCAAGCAGCCGGTCGCCATCGACTTCAAGTCGTTCTACGCCGCGGCCGTCGCGGCCAGCCGGGGGCTCGACGTCTACGACGTGACGGTCCTCGAGTCGATCGCGAGGGAGCTGCAGCTCCCGCACGAGCTGACGTTCCCCTACCTGTATCCTCCGTTCTTCGCGCACACCTTCTCGTGGCTCGCGCGCCTGAGCCCGAACACCGCCCAGCAGGTGTGGTCGAGCATGGCCGTCGTCAGCTACGGCCTCGCCGCGACGTTGGCCGTCGTCGCGATCCGACGCGCGACGCGGGGCGACCGCGACGCCGCGCGCGGGCCCGCGATCCCCACGGTCCTGCTCGCGTTCATCGCCTTCCTCGCGTGGGCGCTCAACCTGCGCAACAGCCTGGCGATGGGGCAGGTCAACCCGCTGGTCCTCGTGTTCATCTGCGCCGCGCTCGCGCTCTCGTTCTCGGGCAAGGACACGCCCGCGGGGCTCGCCCTCGCGGTCGCCGCCGGGATCAAGATCACGCCCCTCCTGCTCGCGATTCCCTGGGTCCTCCAGCGGCGCTTCCGCGCGCTCGCCGGGCTCGCCGCCGGGCTCGGCGCCCTCGTCGTGATCAGCCTGCCGTTCGGCGCGGCGCCGGCGTGGCTCGAGTTCCTGCGGCGGCTGCCGCGCATGTCGCACGGCTCCAGGATCCCGGGCCTGTTCGATCCGGGCACGGTGCCGAACTTCTCGCTCGCCGGCTTCTACGCGCGGCTCCTCGGCCAGGATACCGCCACCATCAAGACCGCGTCGGTGATCACCATCGTGCTCCTCCTCGGCGCGGCGCTCGCGCTGGCAGGCCGTGCCCCCTCCCCTTCCCGCTCGCTCCGGATGCTCCTGCCGCTGCTGGTCACGATGGTCGTCGCGAGCCCGTTCACCTACGTGCACCACGTGCTCTACATCTTGCCGGCCGCGCTCTACGCGCTCGACCGGGCGGCGAAGCACGAGCGCCGGCTCGAGATGGGCGCGCTCGTGGTCCTGATCTCGCTCGCGACCATCGATTTTCCGTACGTCTACGAGCGCTTCAAGGCGCCTTTGCCGCCCCTCGTGCTCTCGGTGAACCTGTATGTGCTGCTCGCTATCTACGCGCTCGGCATGTACATGCTCTGGCGGGAGCGGCGCGAGGGATCGGCCGCATCCGAGGCGATCGCGCCGGCGCGCGACAGCGACGCGCCGCACGGCCTGGGCAGCGGGGCGCCCGCCACGTCGGCCTCGGCCGGCGCATGACGGCCGCGACGCCGCTGCGCGCCGGGACGGCGCCGCGCCTCGGGGCGGGGCGGCGCCGCCGCGGGCTCACGTCGACAGGTACGTCGCGCCGCCGCTCAGGAGGGCATGTCCACGCTCGCTGCTGAACTCCCGATCTGTCGAGGAGACACGAGAGGCGACGAGCGCGGCGACGGCAGGGCGGAGCACGTCGGTGATCGCCCGCTGGCGCATCAGGTGGAGCTCGTCCGGAGGCACGAAGCCGTGGGTGGAAGGGAAATCGGCGCCAGCAGGGATCGGCGCGGAGCGCACCTGGTCGAGCGCGCGCGTGAAGGTCGCGGCGACGCGCTCCCGCAAGCCCGCGCCGCCCACCGCGATGGCCCAGCGGACGAACGCCCAGGCGAGCTCGGCGTGGCGCGCCTCGTCGCGGGCGATGGCCTGGAGCGCCATGCGCACCGCGGGCGCCTCCGCGGCCTGGGCCGCGACCTCCGCCTCGATGGCCGACAGGGTCTCTCCCACGCAGCCCTCGACCACCGTGGCGAGGGTGAGCTCCTCGAGCGAGCCTGTGTCGTCGAGCGCGCCGCGCAGGGGCAGCGGGCCCACGCCCACCGGCTCGCCGGCGTAGAGCGAGGCGATCGCCAGGGCGATGCGGGCGTGCCGCACCTCGTCGACCGCCGCGCGGTGCGCCGCCTCGAGCAGCTGGGGAGGCGCGCCCAGCGCCATGAGCCCGAGCGCGAAGCGGCCGAAGGAGGCGACCGAGGCGTGCTCGTTCCGGCCGCGCTCGGCCCAGCGGCGGGCGAGCTCGCGGCGCGCCGCCGATGGGAGCGCGCGAAGGTCGGTGTCCGCGAGCGCGCGCTCGAAGCGCCGCAGGTCGGTCTGCGACCACGCGCTCGGGCCGCGCGCGAGCGGCGCGAGGCGAGGCTCGCCCCGGACCAGGAGGGGTCGCCCCTCGCAGCCGATATGACCGACGAGATAGCAGCAGCTCGCGGGGTCCGACGCGGCGCGGTTCGCGTAAGGGCCCAGGATCGACTCGGCCCCGCCCTCGCCGTCGCCGTCGCACATGCACGATCCCGAGCCGGGCGGCAGGCCGTCGAGGTGCGGCGCCGCCTCGGCGGCCGCAGGGCAGGCGCCGTCGACCGGCGCCGCGCAGTGCACCTGATAACAGCACTGCCCCTCATAGCCGCCGTCATGCACGGGCCCGACGCAGGTCGGATCCGGATAGGGATCCATCGGCGCGGAGGCGTCCGGAGGGTCGGTCTCGCCGCCTCCGCCAGACTCCGTGGTTGCGCCTCCGGGTGGATCCGAGCTGGAGCCGGACTCGACCTGTGGGCCGCAGCCAGACGCCAGAGCGAGGCTCGCGCCCCACTGGGATGCGAGGACGATGCGGGCCAGAAAAGCTCTCATGGACGTCGACAAAGCAAGGCATGTACCGCGCGAACATACGTGGTTCTGGTCGCCACGACGGCTCCGCCGTGCCAACGTGTGCCATCAGCCGATGCGCTCGATCAGGCCGCCGCACCCTTCCTCGGCAGCCGGCTCCTGGCGACCGAGGTGACCGTGCTCCGCTGCGCGGCGCTGGGCTGGTTCGAGCGAGCGCGGCGCGCCGGGGACGGCCGCGCCCCCGCGGGGCCATCTTCCGACAACCCCGCTCCGCAGCTACGGTGAGGGCAGCGATGCGGATCGTGCTCGACAGCTCCGTCGCCATCGCCTCGATGAAGCCCGCCGAGCCGGGGCACGTGGACGCTGTCGCCTTCCTCGAGCGCGCCCGCGCGGCCGTCGCCGCGGGCGGGGCGCGCGTGCTCGCGCCGGCCGAGCTGTGGCTCGAGGTGTACGTGGCCGAGCAACGGCTCGCCGCGTCGCGCGCGGCGCGCGCATCGCCGCAGCGCGCGCCGGCGGCCGCGAGCGAGAGCCCGCTGGCGGGCCTCGCGGTCGAGCTCGTCGCGCCCGCGGACGAGGGCGCCATCACGGAGTTCCTCGGCCTGCTGACGAGGCGCATGCGCGGCCGCAGGCCCTTCGCCAACGCGACAGACCTCGTGTACCTGTGGGCCGCCCACGGCGCGGAGGCGACCGTGGTGACGCTCGATGAGGGGCTCCTCAAGTACCACGGTGTGGTCTGCGACGTGACGCGGCCGCAGCACGTCCGGCTCGGATAACGCGCCGCGCCGAACGGCAAGGCACATGGCGACACCGCTGCTCCGGAGATGCCGTCAGCGGCCAGGACATAGAGAGGGCGAGAACTGCCGCGCTGGATGGTCGCAGTGCAATGTTGCGCTCTGCGTGGATGCGCTTGTCGATCGCATGGAGTAAGGCTATCCCTGAGCGTCGCAGCGGTGCGCGCGGAGCCCGCGAGCCCGGGCTGCGCACCGAGGCGCATGCTTAGATCATCGCTTTATTCACCGGTCCTCTCGGTGAGCCTGGCCCTGCTGACCACGCTGGCCGCGTCGCAGGCGCACGCGCGCCGCACCGGGCTGGTGGTGGAGGGGTGCAACGGCTGCCATAACGGCGGTGCAGCGCCCGGCATCACCATCGATCTCAGCCCGAGGAACCCGGCTCCCGGCGAGACGGCGACTCTGCAGGTCCAGATCGCGGCCGCGAACATCAACGTCGGTGGGCTCTACCTCCGCACCGGAGCAGGCCGGCTCGCCACCATCGACGGTCAGGGCACCAAGCTGGTCGACGAGCACCAGCTCGTCCACGACGCGCCGAAGCGGGCGAGCGGCGGCGTCGTCCGGTTCGACGCGCGGTGGACCGCCCCGGGGGCGCCGGGCGGGGTCGTCGTCGAGGTGTGGGCCCTCTCGGGCAACGGCGACAACGGCTCGCGCGGCGACGGCGCGTCGTCCACCAGCGCCGCGTTCGCGTACGGGTGCGAAGGAACGACCTATTACCTCGATCGCGACGGAGATGGCCACGGCGACTCCGGCGTGCCCAGGATCGATTGCACCCAGCCTCCGGATCACGCCGCCCGCGGCGGGGATTGCGACGACTACAGCGTCAATGTCCACCCCGATCGCGCCGAGGCCTGCAACGAGCGCGACGACAACTGCAACGGCCAGGTCGACGAGGACCTCGAGGTGAGCACCCAGTACGAGGACGCCGACGGCGACGGGTACGGGTCGTTCTTCGGCGCGACGGTCATGGCGAAGTGCCCGCCCGCGGGGTACGCGCCGAGCTCGAACGACTGCAACGACAGGTCCCCTCTCGTCCACCCGGACGCGACCGAGACGTGCAATCTGGTCGACGACGACTGCGATGAGCGGATCGACGAGGGCGTGCGCGAGATCTGCGGCGTCGGGATGTGCGCGCGGGAGGCGGTCGCGTGCACCGCGGGGTCGTGCACGCCCGGCGCGCCGAGCCCCGAGCAGTGCAACGGGCTCGATGACGACTGCGATGGCGAGGTCGACGAGGACCCCGGCCTCTGCGCGCCGGGCGGGACCGGCAGCGCGAGCGGCGGTGGCGCTTCCAGCAGCTCCGGCAGCTCCGGCGCCGGGTCCTCGGGCGCGTCGGGGAGCGGCGCGCCCGAGCCCGTGAACGAAGGGGAAGGCGGCTCGGCCGGCAGCGGCTGCGCGATCGACCCCCACACCGGGTCTCCGTGGCGGCTGCTCCCCTCCCTCTCGCCGCTCGCCCTCCTCGCGTTGCGGCGCCTGCGGCGAGCTGGCAGGGTGCGGTAGATCCCCCCTCCCGAGCCTCAGGTGACACGCATGCTCCATCGCCGCTTCGGTCGTACCGAGATCAAGATGCCCGTCCTCTCGTGCGGAGGGATGCGGTACCAGCAGTCCTGGAGCGACGCGGACCGCATCTCGCCCGAGAGCCAGCGCAACGTCGAGGCGTGCATCGCGCGGGCGCTCGAGCTCGGGATCAACCACATCGAGACAGCGAGAGGATACGGCACGAGCGAGGCGCAGCTCGGGCAGATCCTGCCGAGTCTGCCGCGCGAGCAGATCATCGTCCAGACGAAGGCCAGCCCAGAGGCCGACCCAGCGAAGTTCCTCGAGACGTTCGAGCGCTCGATGAAGCGCCTTCGCCTCGACCACGTCGACCTGTTCGCGCTCCACGGCGTGAACGACGAGACGCGCCTCTCCTGGTCGCTGCGCAAAGGGGGCTGCCTCGAGGCCGCGCTCGAGCTGAAGCGGCAGGGGCGCGTGCGCGCGGTGGGGTTCTCGACGCACGCGCCGCTGCCCGTGCTCATGGCCATGGTGCAGGACGGTCGCAGCGACTACGTCAACCTGCACTGGTATTACGTGAACCAGATCGCCTGGCCAGCCATCCAGGCTGCCGCCGAGCGCGACATGGGGGTCTTCATCATCAGCCCCACCGACAAGGGGGGCAAGCTGTACGAGCCGAGCGAGAAGCTCGCGCGGCTGTGCGCCCCGCTCTCTCCGATCGTGTTCAACGACCTGTTCTGCCTCGCGCGCCCCGAGGTCCACACGATCAGCGTCGGGGCGGCGCGCCCGTCCGACTTCGACGAGCACATGAAGGTGCTGCCGCTGCTCGAGGGCGAGGGCGCCCGAGAGGCCGCGCTGGAGCCGATCCTGCGCCGGCTCGACGAGGAGCTCGAGCGGGTGCTCGGCCGCGCGTGGCTCGACACATGGCACGTCGGGCTGCCCGAGTGGGAGGCCGTCCCCGGGCACGTCAACATCCGCGAGATCCTGCGGCTCTACAACCTCGCCAGGGCGCTCGACATGACCGCCTACGGCAAGATGCGGTACAACCTCCTCGGGAGCGGCGACCACTGGTTCCCCGGCAATCGCGCGGAGCGCGCGCGGGAGCTCGACCTCACGCAGGCCCTCGCGCAGGCGCCGCAGCGGCACCGCATCCCCGAGGTGCTGGCGGAAGCGCACGCGCTGCTCGCCGGGCAAGAGGTCAAGCGCCTCGGCAAACACTGAGTCTCGACCGCGCGCCGGAGCGAGGCTCACGCCGCGATGGCGCGCGGCCGCGGCCGTACGGCGCGCGCGATGTCCCGATCTTGACCTTCCGGCCCGCGCGGCGGGGCGCTATGAACGGGGCCGCGCCCATGCCCATCACCTCACGCCTCGCCTCCGAGCACGTCGCCGCCTCGTATCCGCTCGCCCCGCTGGCCTGGGAGGTCGGGTTCACCAGCGACCCATCCATCCCTCCCGCGGAGTTCGTCCCCGCGAATGTCCCTGGGGCGGTGCAGCTCGACTGGGCCAGAGCCAAGGGGCTCCCCGACTACACGGTCGGGAGCAACTTCAGGCAGTTTCGCTTCGCCGAGGACGTTTACTGGGTTTACCGCGCGCGGCTCGAGCTGCCACAGGCCGGGAAGGGCGAGCGCGTTTATTTCTACTGCGGCGGCGTCGATTACCGCTTTCAGGTGTACCTCCAGGGAGAGCTCTGCCACGATCAGGAGGGCATGTTCACGCCGTTCGAGATCGATCTCACCGGTCGCGCGCGGCCAGGTGACGAGATCTCCGTCGTGATCTTCCCCGCGCCCAAGGCCACGCCGTCGCCGGAGGACCGGACGCAGGCGCGGCTCTCGAACAAGCCGCCGGTGAGCTATGGCTGGGACTGGCACCCGAGGCTCATCCCGTGCGGGATATGGCAGGAGACAGGCGTCCAGCGGCGCCCGGCGCGCCACTTCCGCGCGGTCGATTTCCGTTACCGCCTGTCGGACGACCTGACGTCGGCCGACCTCGACGTGCGGATCGAGACCAGCGACCCGGGCGCGGCCAGCGCCGCGTACCGGCTGCGCGACCCGGAGGGGAAGGAGGTGGTCTCGAGCGAGAGGCCGGAGGCGCGGCTCGAGGGCGTCCGGCTCTGGTGGCCGAACGGCGAGGGCAAGCCGGAGCTGTACACGCTCGAGGTCCTCCTGGACGGCGCGGTCGTCCACGCGCGCAAGGTGGGGTTTCGCCGCGTCCGGCTGGTGATGCACGAGGGCGCCTGGGACGAGCCGGCGCGCTTCCCGAAGAGTCGGAGCCGGCCCCCCGTGACGCTCGAGGTGAACGGCCGGACGATCTTCGCGCGCGGGTCGAACTGGGTTTGCCCGGAGATCTTCCCCGGGATCATCGATGAAGGCGTTTACCGCCCGCTGCTTGAGCTGGCGAAGGGCGCCCACTTCAACCTGCTCCGCACCTGGGGCGGCGCGATCATCAACAAGGAAGCGTTCTACGAGCTCTGCGACGAGCTCGGTCTCATGGTCTGGACGGAGTTCCACCTCGCGTGCAACCTGTACGAGGGCGAGCCGAGCTACCTGCGCGTGCTGGAGCAGGAGGCAGAGAGCACCATCCGGCGCGTCCGGCAGCACCCGTCGCTCGCGTTCTGGTGCGGGGGGAACGAGCTCTTCAATGTGTGGTCCGGCATGACCGATCAGTCGTTGCCGCTGCGCCTCCTCAACAAGCTGACCTACGAGCTCGATCGCGACACGCCGTTCATCCCGACCGCGCCGCTCGACGGCATGGGGCACGGCGACTACCGCTTTCGCGACGAGCACGGCCGGGAGCCACACCAGATCTTCGCATCGGCGAGCAACACGGCCTACTCCGAGTTCGGGTGCCCGGGGCCCTCGGACGTGGAGTACCTGGAGACGTTCATCCCCGAGGCCGAGCTCTTCCCGCCGCGCGCGGGCACGGCCTGGGAGGCGCACCACGGGTTCGGCGCCTGGAACATGGACCCCGGGAGCTGGCTCTGCCAGGCCACCATCGAGCACTACTTCGGCCCGCAGAGGACGCTGGAGGAGCTCGTGGAGCGAGGGCAGCTCCTCCAGTGCGAAGGGTACAAGTTCATCTTCGAGGAGGCGCGCCGGCAGAAGCCCGTGTGCGCCATGGCGCTCAACTGGTGCTTCAACGAGCCGTGGCCGTCGGCCGCGAACAACAACCTCATCAGCTGGCCGCACCGGCCGAAGCCGGCGTACCACGCGGTCAAGGCGGCGTGCCGGCCCGTGCTCGCCAGCGCCAGGGCGCCGAAATTCGGCTGGAAGAGCGGCGAAGAGTTCCGCGCCGACCTGTTCGTCCTCAACGACGCTCCGGAGCCCGTGGCGTCAGGCACGCTCGAGGCGCGCGTCGTCATCGCGGGTCGCACCGTCGCGCGCGTCAGCTGGCAGTTCCCCGAGCTCGAGCCGCGGCGCAACGAGAAGGGGCCCACGCTCTCGTTCCTGCTGCCCAGGTTCGAGGGCGACACGTTCCAGATCGAGCTCGCCGTGGCGGACCGCCCGGCGCTCGACTCGAGCTACACGTTCGCTTACGCGCGCGTCGCCGAGCGGCGCAAGCCCGCGCCCGGCGAGCGGTTCCTCAACGGCTGAGCCGCCCGCGCGCCGCCGCGCGGGTCACGGGCGCGCCGGTCACGAGGCCGTCTTCTGGCGCTTCGGCCAGTACACGTGGAAGGTCGCGCCGGCGTAAGGCTCCGACTCGAGCGACACGTGGCCCCCGCGCGTCTCGACGATCTTCTTCACCACCGACAGGCCGATCCCGGTGCCCTCGACCTTGTCGCGCGCCTCCAGCGTCTGGAAGATGCCCCAGATGCGCTCCTGGAACTGCGGCGGGATGCCGGGGCCGTTGTCCTTCACCGTGAAGTCGTAGAAGTCGCCCGCGTCGGCGCACGCGACCTCGATCACGGCGTCCGCGCGGCGCGCGTGCTTCAGGGCGTTGCCGATGAGGTGCATGAACACCTGCTGCACCGGGACGCGCTCGGCGAGGAGCGTCGGCATGCCGCCGCCGACGAGGACGCGCGTCTCGGGGGGCGGCGCGAGCAGCTCGACGCACTCGGCGACGATCGTGCCCACGTCGACGGGCGAGATCCTGTCGCGGATGCGGCCAGCGCGCGAGTAGCTGAGGATGCCCTCGATGAGCGCCTCGAGGCGGTGCACGCGGCCGCGGAGCATGCGCATCTGCTGGCGCGCCTCGTCGCTCATCTTGTCGGCGAGCCCCTCCTCGATCCACTCGGAGAGGCTCGCGATGCCCCGGAGCGGCGCCTTGAGGTCGTGCGACGCGACGTAGGCGAACTGGTCGAGATCCTGGTTCGTGATCGCGAGCGCGTGGGCGAGCTGCTCGGCGCGCCGCCGCGCGCGCACCTGGTCGGTCACCTCGAAGGCGAGCACGGCGATGCCCTCGACCCGGGCGGCGGCGTCGTAGATGGGCTGGTAGATGAAGTTGAAGAAGCACTCCTCGATCGCGCCGCCGCGCTGGATCGACACGGGGAACTCGTTGCCGAAGAACGGCTCGCCGGTGGCGTACACCCGGTCGAGCAGCGGGACGACCACCTGCTCCGTCTCGGGCAGCGCGTCGCGGAGGCGCTTGCCGACGACGTCGCGGTCGCCGATCAGGTTCAGGTAGCGCGGGTTCGCGAGCTCGAAGACGTGCTCGGGCCCGCGCAGGACGCAGATCCCGGCCGGGGCCTGCATGAACAGCGTCTCGAGGCGCGACCTGTGCCGCTCGGCCTCGGCGAGCGCGGCCTGCTCGCGCGCGAGGAGCTCGGCCCGCTCCTCGGCGCGGAGGCGCTCTTGCTGGTAGGCGCGCGCGCCGGAGATCGTCGTGGCGATGTGGCCGGCCGCGAGCTCGAAGAAGTCGCTATAGGCCGCGTCGAGCGCGCGGCGCGGGCTGACGCCGACGACGAGGAAGCCCTGGAGCGCGGGCTGCCCGGCGCGCGGGAGCGGCAGCACGACCGCCTCGCGAGAAGGCTCGGGCCACAGGCCGCCGGGGAGCTCGCCGAACCGCTCGGCGGGGGTGTCGACGCGCAGGCAGCGGCGGGTCCGCGCGACCTCCGGGAGGGGCCACGCGCCGCCTTCCTCCGCGAGCGAGATGCGCTCGGGGCTCGCCGGGCCGCCGGGGGCGAGCCCCTCGGCGGCGGCGAGGCGTGCGGCCGCGCCGTCGGGCTCGATCATGTAGAGCAGCGCGAACGGCACGTCGGCGGAGGTCTCGGCGAGCGTGCTCGCCGAGCGCGCGCACGTCTCCTCCACGGAGACCATCGCCGCCGCGCCCGACTGCGCGCCGAGCGCGCGCAGCGCCTGGAGGCGGCGCTCGCTGAGGACGCGCGCCGTCGTCTCGGCGCACGCGCAGAAGATGCCTCCGACGGTGCCGTCCTCGATCAGGACAGGCGCGTAGGAGAACGTGAAATACGTCTCTTCGAGATAGCCATTCCGCGCGAGGATCAGCTGGAAGTCTTCCGACCACGTCGCCTGCCCGGTGGCGCGCACCCCGTCGAGCATCGGGCCGATGACGTCCCAGATCTCGCCCCAGCACTCGCGCCCCGGGCGGCCCAGGAACTGCGGGTGCTTCGTCGCGCCGAGGATCGGTCGGTACGCGTCGTTGTAGAAGCGGGCGTACTCGGACCCCCACCAGATCTCGATGGGGTGACGCGAGGCGAGGCAGATGCTGACCGCGGTGCGCAGGCTCTGCGGCCACCCGTTCAGGGGTCCGACAGGGGTGAGCGACCAGTCGAGATCGCGCATGAGCTGCGCCATCTCGCTATCACCGGCGAGGAACGACGCGTCGCTGGGCCGGGCCTCGGCCCCGGGGTGGTGGCTCTCCTGCATGGCTTTCCGTACACATGTACATGGTGCAGCGGACCTGTCACCTTTCCTCCCCTGCCGCGATGGGCGGGGGACGGCCTGGACAGGCCGCCCGCCCGCGCCGTCCCTGCCGAAGCGCCTCTCGGCGCGCCGCCGCAGGAAGCCGCGTGACGGCGCGCCGGCGCGCCTCGTTGCGTCATCGAGGCGCGCTCATCCGGTCCGAGCGAGATCCTTGCCGGCGGGCGTCTCCGCCCCGCCCGGCGTGGCGGTCTCTACCGGCTTCAGGTCGCTCGTCGCCGGCCCGCGGATGACGCGGCCCGTGCACTCGAAGCGCGACCCGTGGCAGGGGCAATCCCAGGTCCGCTCGGCCGGGTTCCACGCGACGATACAGCCGAGGTGGGTGCACACGGCCGACCGCTCGTGGACGTGACCCTGCGGATCGCGGTAGACGGCGAGCTTCGTGAGCCCTCGTCGCATGATGGCGCCCATCCCCGGCGGGAGCTTCTCCACGTCATCGAGATCGCCGCCCGTGAGCCAGTCGGTGTACTGCGCGGCCGTGTTCAGGTTCTCCTTCAGGTACTCCGACGCCGAGTGCAGCGTGAGGTTCACGCGGCTCGGGTCGTAGAGCTCGGCCCACGCGTTCTCGCGGCCGTGGACGAGGTCGTTCACGAGGAGGCCGGCGATCGTCCCGTGCGTCATGCCGTTGCCGCAGTCGCCCGTCACGAGGAGGATGCGAGACTCCTTCTTGAGGCGCCCGATGAACGCGAGCCCGTCGGCGGTCTCCATGACCTCTCCGGACCAGCGGTGCACGACCTGGCCCGCCTGGGGGAAGCGCTCCCTCGCCCACGCCTCGAGCCGCGCGTGGCGCTGGTCCGCGTCGTCGGCCTGACCGGTCTTGTGGTCCTCGCCGCCGACGATGAGGAGCTCGTCCGGCCCGTCGGCGCCGTCGACGTTGCTGAGGCGGACGTAGTGAAACGGATCCTCGGTGTCCCAGTACAGGCCAGCGGGGATGGAGCCCCGCGGCACGCGCAGGGCGATGACATAGGTCCTGTACCCCGCCTGCTTCAGGTGCACGGAGATCCACGGGAGGAACGGCGAGTTCGTGGCGAGCACGACCTCGTTCGCGATGATGTTCACGCCCCGGTCCGTCTTGACGACGACGTGCTCGGGCTCGGCCTGCTCGTCGACGTCGACGACGTGCGCCCTCGTGTAGATCTTGCCGCCATGGCGCTCGACGGCGCGGGCGAGGCCCGCGAGGTAGCGGAGGATGTGGAACTGGCCCTGGTCGGGGAACTTCGCCGCGATGCCGGTGTTGAACCCTTCGAGGGGCGCCCGCTCGACGCCATGGACGAGCTCGAGGCCGGCCTGCTGAGCGGCCTTGATCTCGTCCTCGATCGTGCTCGATGGGTGCCCCGGCGCCGCGAACAGGTAGCCCGGGACCCTGCGAAAGTCGCAGTCGATGCCCTCTTCCTTCACGATGCGCTCGATCGTGTCGATCGCGGTCGTATGGCTCGCGGCGGCCAGCCGGAGGCGCTCCTGCGAGTGGAGCTTCGCGAGCTCGGTCCAGCGGCGGTCGAGCGCGTTCACGATGTGCGCTGTCGTGAACCCGCTCTCACCCCCGCCGATCACGCCGTCGTCGAGGACGATGACCCCGCGGCCCTCCTTCGCCAGCATGTATGCGGTCGTGAGCCCGGCGATGCCCGCGCCGACGATGCACACGGTCGTCCTGTGCTCGGTCGCGAGAGGAGCGATGGGCGGGAGCGCTGCGTGGGTCCATGCAGTGTCTTTATCGTATGCTCGATCCGTCATTGAGGCCTCCCGGTCGTGGCGAGCCGCCCGTGCCGAGCGGCGCTCCCAGTGCTCCCGCGCCCTGCAAACGGTTTGCCACGCGGTCGAGGCCGAGAGCGGCGCGTCATGCGCGCGAGCGGCGCCGGCTGCGTGGCAATTTGCGACAGCGCATGTGGCGAGCGGCGCGACAGTGCGGTGAGCGAGCGCGACGGGCGTTGGCTGGCGAGCCGCGAGGTCAGGCCGTTTGCCCGTCGAGGGCCAGGGTCACTCCTCGTCGAAGGCGCGAGGCCGGAGCGCTGCGTCGAGCCGCACCACGGATCGGGCGTGCGCGCGGCGCGTCGGGGCGAACAGCCCCGGGTGGACGCAGGCCGCGAGGATCTCGAGCGACTCGACGATGCGCGGGCCAGGGCGGTTGAAGAAGGCGTTGCCGTCGGCGACGTACACGCGACCTTGCGCCACGGCGCGATAGCTCGCCCACGGCAACGCGCGCGGGAGGAGCTCGAGCTCCTCGAGCGTGCGCTCGAGGGTGAAGCCGCACGGCTTGATCAGCACCACATCCGGGTCGAGCGCGGCGAGGTCGGCCGGCGAGAGCGTGGGCGCGTGGTCGCCGGGGCGCGTCACGAGCGGCGCTCCGCCCGCGAGGGCGATGAGCTCCGGCATCCACACGCCGCCGATCATGACCGGCTCGATCCACTCGACCGCGAGCACGCGCGGCCTGTCCGGCGCCGCGGCCGCGCGGGCGGCGACGGCGTCGACGCGCGCTCGCAGCTGGTCGATGAGCGCCTCGCCGTCGGCCGCTCGGCCGATCGCCTCGGCGACGCGGCCGATGTCCGCCCAGATGTCGTCGAGCCGTGTCGGGTGCAGGTTGACGATCCGCACGTCGCTGCGCGCCAGCCGGGCGACCGCCGCGCGCACGTCATCGAGCGAGACGGCGCACACATCGCAGAGGTCCTGCGTGACGATCACGTCCGGCCGCGCCTCGCGGAGGGCTTCCACGTCGATGTCGTAGACAGCGAGCGCGTCCCGGAGGACGTCGCGGACCGCGGCGTCGATCTCCCGGCTGGAGCGCGCCGGCCTCAGCCGGGGACGCGTGAGCACCGGGAGGGCCCCGAGCCCCTCGGGGAAGTCGCACTCATGAGAGATGCCGACGAGCTCGCCCTGCGCGCCCAGCGCGCAGACGATCTCGGTCGCGGACGGCAGCAGGGAGGCGATGCGCATGCGGGGATTCTATGCAGCGAAAGCGCGCCCGCGCCTACCTCGAGGCGCCCGGGCGCCGCGCGGCCGGCTCGCCCGCCGGTAAGCCGGTAAGCCGACGAGCGGCACGTCGTCATCGGTCGACCGAGCGGTGTGCTAGAGGAGGAGACGAGAGGCCACCATGAGACTGCAAGGCAAGATCGCGCTCATCACAGGCAGCAGCCGGGGAATCGGCCGCAGCATCGCCGCTCGCTTCGCCCGCGAGGGCGCCGACGTGGCGATCACGTACCACAAGAGCAAAGAGGGCGCCGAGGAGGTCCTGGCCGAGGTCGAGGCCGCCGGCCGGCGAGGTCATCTGTTCTCCGTCGATGTCGCCTCCGTCCAGAGCGTGCAGGAGCTGATCAAGGACGCTGTCGCGCACTTTGGCCGGCTCGACGTGCTGGTCAACAACGCCGGGCTGGAGAAGCGGGCGCCGTTCTGGGACGCGACCGAGGAGGATTACGATCAGGTCATGAACACCAACCTCAAGGCGGTGTTCTTCGGGAGCCAGGCCATGGTCCGGCACCTGCGCGAGGCCAGGCGCCCCGGCAAGATCATCAACATCAGCTCCGTGCACGAGGACCTGCCGTTTCCCAACTTCGCCTCGTACTGCGCCAGCAAGGGCGGCGTGCGCATGCTCACCCGCACCCTCGCCGTGGAGCTGCGCGGCACCGGGATCACCGTCAATGCCATCGCGCCGGGCGCGATCGAGACGGAGATCAACGCCGAGCTGCTCAAGGACCGCGACAAGCTGGACGCGCTGCTCGGGCAGATCCCGCTCGGCCGCCTGGGCAAGCCCGAAGACGTGGCCGGGCTCGCCGCGTTCCTCGCCTCGGCAGACGCCGATTACGTGACGGGCTCGACGTACTTCGTCGATGGCGGGCTGACCTGGGATTACGAGGAGCAATAGACGCAGAAGGAGCAGGGGAGCAATGGACGAGGCGCCGGCCACCTCGCCAGAGGCGGCGCGGTCGGTCTGACTCGACACCGAGAAAAGCTCTCGGCGGAATGCAATGCGCCGGGGCAGCGCCCGACCCAGGCGCGCCGCCGCCGGAGCGCAGCGCCGCGGGCGGCTCTCCTCGCCCGCGCGGGCCGCCGCATCACCCCGTGTTTTTGCGATACGCTGCCGGCCCCGTGTGGCACCATGCGCGCATGACGGAGCTCAAGAGCTATACAGGTGGCTGTCACTGCGGGAAGGTTCGCTACGAGGTGAAGGTGGACCTGAGCACACCGGTGCTCGTGTGCAACTGCTCGCGCTGCTCGAAGCTGGGCGCGGTCCTGGCGTTCGCGCCGGTGGAGCAGTTCACGCTCAAGGAGGGCGGAGACTTCCTCACGGACTACCAGTTCAACAAGAAGGTCATTCACCACGTGTTCTGCTCGGTCTGCGGCGTCGAGTCGTTCGCGCTCGGGACGGGGCCTGACGGAAAAGAGATGCGCGCCATCAATGTCCGCTGTCTCGACGACGTCGATGTCGACGCGCTCAAGACCATGAAGTTCGACGGCAAGAGCATGTGACCGCGGCCGCGCTGGCCAGGTCCGACGCGACCGCGGCCAGCGCCGTCCCGGCGCGCCTGGCGAGCTGCTCGGCCGCGGCGCCGGAGCAGAGCCGTCACGCGAGTGGAGCCCGGACGCGACGCCGGCGTGGAGCGCTCGCGCAGATCGAGCCCGGCCGCGGCCCTTGACGTCCGGGCCGCCCGTTTCACGTTGCCCCTCGTCGAAGGCCGCCGCTGGACACGCGCGGGCAACGCCGATCCAGCTGGCCCCCAGCCCGAGGTGACCATGAGCGACCAGCGCCGCGAACAACCCCCGACCGAGCTGTCCCCGAACGAGCCCGCGCGAGGCACCGATGCGCCCGGGCAGCCCGCCGGCGGGACAGCGGAGCGCGCCGGCGGCGATCACCCGCGCATGGTGCCGAACCCGACGCTGAACCGCTCGGCGCGCGCCGGGCGACAGACCGAGGACGAGCAGCTCCTGAACCGGCCGGAGCTCGCCAGGCCCGCCGCCGACTTCACGCACTCAGACCCGTGGCGGGTCCTCCGGATCACGGGCGAGTTCGTGGCCGGCTTCGACGCGCTCGCGCACGTGGACGCCGCGGTGGCGATCTTCGGGTCGGCGCGGACGCGGCGAGACGACCCGGATTACGCGGCGTGCGTCGAGCTCTCGCGGCGGCTCGGGGAGCAGGGGTTCGCGATCATCACCGGCGGTGGCCCCGGCATCATGGAGGCGGCCAACCGCGGCGCGGCGGAGGCGCAGGCCGTGTCGATCGGCTGCAACATCGAGCTGCCGTACGAGCAGGCGGTGAACCCGTTCGTGCAGATCCCGATCAACTTCCGCTACTTCTTCGTCCGGAAGACGATGTTCATGAAGTACGCCGAGGCGTTCGTCATCTTCCCGGGCGGCTTCGGCACGCTCGACGAGCTGTTCGAGGCGCTGACGCTCGTGCAGACAGGCAAGGTGCAGAACTTCCCGATCGTCCTCTACAACCGGCGGTTCTGGTCCGGCATGGTGGCGTGGATCAAGGAGAGCATGCTGGCGGAGGGCAAGATCTCTCCGGACGACATGAAGCTCATGATCGTCACGGACTCGATCGAGGAGGCCTGTCAGACGATCGTCGAGTGCTATCAGCGCAGGTGCTGGGAGCCCAGGCAGCGCGCCGCGGCGGACCCGATGACCGGCAGCCCGCCGGACACCGTGGCACGGCCGGAGCACGCGGGCGAGCACACCGGCGCGGCGCCGGAGCAATGAGCGAGAGAGAGCGCGGCTGGCGGATGAAGTGAGAGAGCGCCTCCTGCGCCAGGCGGATTGCGGTCCCACACCGCGAGCGACCTCGTTGCTGTAGCCTGCTGCCGCTGATTCCGACCGGTTCTCGTCGAACCGGCGGGGCAAGCGGGAGGCAACCAGGGGCATGGTGAGAAGATTTCTTTCGCTGATCGGGATTTGCGGGTGCGCGCTGCTCGTGGCCTGCGGCGATGATGACGCGGGCGGCAGCGGCGGCGCGGGCGGCAGCGGCGGCACAGGCGGCAGCGGTGGCGCGGGCGGCAGCGGTGGCGCGGGCGGCAGCGGCGGCGCGGGCGGCAGCGGCGGCGCGGGCGGCGCGGGCGGCGAGATGAGCTTGACGGAGCTGTACCAGGCGGCGGTCGCCGACGCCGAGATCGCCGAGGAGAGCGAGCGCGTGGACACCTTGACGGCGATCGAGGACGAGAACAGCGGGCTCGTCCGCGACGCCGAAGATCGCGTGCTGATGGTCACCTGGACGTCCTACGCGGGGTACGACGAGCTGGTCGGCGAGGAGACGGATCTCGCCGTGGAGGTCTGGGTCACGGCGGCGCCGGAGCTCCAGGCGTTCTGCCGCGCGGGCGGGCTCGAAGGGACAGCCCTCTCCTTGCGGCTCGAGCAGCTGCTCGGCCTGCCTCCGGGCAACGGCAAGGATCGCGTCGTCCAGCTCTGGGTGCCTGCCGCATCGCTGTTCCGCCCGAGCCCGGACCTGGAGATCGACGATTCGGTCGCCGATCTCGATTTCCCGACCGACACGCCGCAAGAGCACGTGGACTGGATCAACGACCTCAAGGCGACGTCCTATGGCGAGGATGGCTACCCGTGGACGCGCCTGGGATACACGTACGACTGGAGCCCTGACGGCGAGGAGGTCGGCCTGAGCGAGTTCGTGATCCGGCAGGGCACGACCGTCGTCGTGGAGTCGGTCACGCCGCAGGGCGAGTACTGCCTCCCCGCGCCATGAAGCGGCCGGACCGGGGGCGCCGCGGTGAACAGCCCCCCGGTCGCGCTCGGCCACCGCTCCGGCGTCGATGAATTCGGGAGCAAGCCCCGGAGTGCTGCGCTTTCTGCCGCGAGTTAACCTCACTCGTGACGCGCAAGAAGCGCCGGAAGGAGGGACACGACATGTCCGCAAAGACCCATGCGCTCGCCGCCGCGGTGGAGAGCGACCCTCGCTGGGCCGCCGTGGTGGCCCGCGACGCGAGCGTCGATGGCAAGTTCTTCTACTCGGTCAAGACGACCGGCGTGTACTGCCGCCCTTCCTGCGGCGCTCGCCCCGCGAGGCCCGAGAACGTCGGCTTTCATGCGACCACCGCCGCCGCCGAGCGGGCGGGGTTCCGGCCGTGCATGCGCTGCAGGCCGGACCAGCCCCCGCTGGCCGAGCGCCAGGCGGCCCAGGTCGCCGCGCTGTGCCGGCTCATCGAGGGCAGCGCCGAGGTGCCCAGCCTCGAGGAGCTGGCGCGCCATGCTGGGCTGAGCGTCTTCCACACCCATCGCCTCTTCAAGGCCGTGACCGGGGTGACGCCGAAGGCGTACGCGGCGGCGCACCGCGCCAGGCGGGTCAGGGCCGAGCTGGGCAAGGACGGCACCGTGACCGAGGCGATCTACGCGGCCGGGTACGGCTCGGGCGGGCGCTTCTACGAGGAGTCGAACCGGGTGCTGGGCATGACGCCGACGAGGTACCGCGCCGGAGGTGCGAACATGGATGTCCGCTTCGCGATCGGGGAGTGCTCGCTCGGGTCCATCCTGGTCGCCGCCACCGCGCGCGGCGTGTGCGCCATCCTCCTGGGCGACGATCCGGAGGAGCTGGCGCACGATCTGGAGCGCAGGTTCCCGCGGGCCCACCTGATCGGCGGCGACGCGGGGTTCGAGCAGCTCGTCGCGAAGGTGGTGGGCCTCGTGGAGAGCCCTCGCGTCGGCGTCGAGCTGCCGCTCGACGTGCGCGGCACGGCGTTCCAGCAGCGGGTCTGGCAGGCGCTGCGGGACATCCCGGCCGGCGCGACCGCGAGCTACGCGGAGATCGCCAGCGCCATCGGCGCCCCCGGCGCGGCCAGGGCCGTGGCCCAGGCGTGCGCGGCCAACGCGCTGGCGGTGGCGATCCCCTGCCACCGCGTCGTGCGGAACGACGGCGGCCTGTCGGGCTATCGTTGGGGCGTCGAGCGCAAGCGCGCGCTGCTCGACCGGGAGGCGAGCGCATGAGCGCGCGCCGCGGGGTGGTCCCCGTCGCGACGAGCGTGGAGGAGCGGGCGGCCTCGGTCGACTGGGCGCGCGTGGCAGAGGAGCTGGACGCGCAGGGCTGCGCGGTCGTCGAGGGCCTGCTCACCGGGGCCGAGTGCGGCGAGCTGGCCGCGCTGTACGCGCGCGACGAGCTCTTTCGCAGCCGGGTGATGATGGCCCGGCACGGGTTCGGGCGCGGGGAGTACAAGTACTTCGCGCATCCGCTGCCCGGGCTCGTCGCCGCCCTGCGCGCCAGCGTCTATCCGCGCCTCGTGCCCATCGCCAACCGCTGGAGCGCGGAGATGGGCCTCGAGGTGCAGTACCCGGACGACCACGCGCGCTTCGTCGAGCGCTGCCACGCCGCGGGCCAGATCCAGCCGACACCGCTGCTGCTCCAGTACGGCGAGGGCGACTACAACTGCCTGCACCAGGACCTCTATGGCGAGCATGTCTTTCCGCTCCAGGTCGCGATCCTCCTGTCCGAGCCAGAGCGCGACTTCACGGGCGGCGAGCTCGTGATGACCGAGCAGCGCCCGCGCATGCAGTCTCGACCGATGGTGGTGCCGCTGCGCCAGGGCGACGCCGCTGTCTTCGCCGTGCGCCACCGGCCGGTGCAGGGCACGCGCGGGGTGTACCGGGTCAGCATGCGGCACGGCGTCAGCCGCGTGCGCTCGGGGCACCGTCACACGCTGGGCGTCATCTTCCACGACGCGGCGTGAGGGCCGCCGGGAGCCGCGAGCCGTTCAGGCGCCCGCAGCCGGCGCGAGCGGCACCTTGAGGTAGACGCGATCGACCTCGATGACGACGCCGATCGACTCGAGCGCGAGCTGCGCCCCGGGGCCCACGCCGGCCGCTACTCCGCCGGTTCCTCGTCCCCCAGCCGATCGAGCTCGCCCCACAGCTCGTCCAGGTCGAGCACCAGCCCTTCGCATCCCGGAACCGCCTCGACCCGCCCGCTCGCGGCGCCCTGCGCCCACACGTAGCGGCCATCCGGGCCGAGCTCGTAGATCTCCAGCATCCTCGTCGCCGGATCGAGCAGCCAGTACCAGCGCACGCCGAACGCCGCGTACTCGCGCAGCTTCTCGATGCGGTCGCGATGCACGTCGCGCGGCCGCGGCGAGACCACTTCGATCATCACGTCCGGCGGGCGCCGCATCGGCCCGCGCCGCGGCGGGGGCTTCTGCCCCGGCAGGATCATGGAGAGGTCCGGCTTGCGCCCGGTCCCCTTGCGGAGATGGTACTTGAGCTCCGAGCCAGCCACGAAGGCCCCGCGGCCCGCCGCCCACGCGCCGAGCATGCGGATGAGCCACATCACGGCGGTCTCGTGGATCCAGTCCGGCACCTCTTCCTCCACGAGCACGCCACCGACGAGCTCGCCCGGCTCATCCTCGGGCAGATCGGCCCACGCCTCGTCGCTGAGGCGTCCCGAGCTGTCCAGAGCAACGGCGGCACCGACCATCACGGAGACGAGGATAGCACGGGCCAAACCCCCAGCGGCAGCAGCGCTCCCCCGCCCGCCTGCCCCCTCTCCCTCGTTACCCCTGCTCCGCCGCCGCCGCCCCCGGCGGTGGCGCGGCCGCCTCCGCCTTCTTCTTCTTCCGCCGGCTCTCCAGCCACGCCCTGCGCTTCTCGACCCACTTGGCGAGATCCTTCGCCAGCCATCCGCCCTTCTGCCGCCCCACGATCTCCCGCAGCAGGAGCGCGGCCTGGCCGTGGCCGATGCGCATCGCAAACAGGTCGTCCATCACGATCTTCGCCCACCGCGTCCGGCGCACCGAATCCATGTGATCGACGAACTGCTCGATCCGGAGCAGCACCTTCGTCCCGACCCCCGTCTTGCCCGTCACCACCAGCGCCGCGGTCTTCTCCTTGTCGAGCGCCTCGAGCCGCCGGATCGCCCCGTCGATGAGGTTCGCGTGCTCCGCCCACTCGGCGCCGCCCTGCTCCTTGGCCGCGCGCACCGCCGCGAGCGCCTCGCGCAGGTCGATCAGGCCGAAGTCCGAGTACGACAGGAAGAACGTCAGCACCTCGCGCCGCGACGACGCGTTGCTCTGCATCCGCTCGACCGCCGTCCGCACCCGGTCCATCGAGAGCCACCGGTAAACGAAGTCGAGCCCCGTCCCCTTGATGTTCTGCGACCCCATCAGCCGCGCGTCGAACCCCGGCGGGATCTCGCGCGTGATGAAGTCGATCACCTTGTCCCCCTTCGCGTCCGCGTTCCACAGCACCGCGATGCGCTCGAGGGACAGCTCGCGGAACGCCACCCGGAACGCCTGGTTCGCCTCGGCGTCCGCGCCCCGCGACAGCGCCGCCTCCACCTCGGCGCGCGCCTTGTCGCGCCGCGCCAGCCGCCGCGCCAGCCGCGCCGCGTGGTGGATGATGTCCGGGCGGATGTCGTCCTCCCCCGCCGGCGGCGCGTGCGCCTCCAGCGCCTTCTTCACCGCCGCCTCGATCGCCTCCGGCTCGCCCTTCTTCCCCGCCACGTCGGGCCCGCCCACGATCGCCGCCGCCGCCGCCTCGTCGATCGTCGGCAGCGCGCGCAGCATCCGGGTGAGATCGTCCTCGAACGCGCCCGCCCGCGCCGGGACCCCCACCTTCTTCATCTGCTCGTCGAAGCGCTCCAGCGCGCGCTCCTTGCCCCCGTCGCCCGTGATCACCATGTCGCGGAGCCGCGCGTCGAGCCCCTCGGTGATGAACTGCATCATCCCGCCGAGGTTCGAGTTGATCAGCACCACGTGATCGACCCCGATGTCCTCCACGATGATCTGCGCGAAGACGCGCGACCGCGCGACCCGGTCCGCGCGGTTGTTCACCACCATCACCGTCGCCTTGCCGGGCGTCGCGTCCATGTCGTGCTTGTCGAACGCGAGCCGCGTCCAGTTCGACATGAACCCGGCGCGCTCGTTCGCGCTCATCCCGTTCGAGAACGTCAGCTTCCTCCCCCGGTAGCTCACCGTCGGGTACGTCTTCAGCACGCCGAGGTCGAGGATCACGTGGTCGGCGATCTCGACCAGCGCGAACTCGCGATCCACGCCGAAATGGTCCGCGAGCGCCAGCACCAGCGCCACGTTGCGCGGGTGCTCCTGGTAGGGCAGCCGGTCCAGGAGGTCGACCGGCAGGAGATCCGCGTCGATCGGCGGGATCGCGACGAGGTTCGTCCCCCGGCGCTGCGCCGCGTCCTTGAGCAGCGGGAGCATCTGCTCCTCCGTCGTGAAGGACAGCCCGTCCGTCGGCATGAAGCGCGCTATCACCCGCGCGACGTCCTCGCCCCCGGGGCCCTGGATGTCCTCGTGATCCGGGTACGCGTTCGTGAGCGTCGTGATCTCGTCGCGCATCCACTCGGAGCAGAGCGTGTCCACGAAGAGCGGCTGGAGCGCCATGCACTCCCACAGGAACACCTGCGCGCGGAGGTTCCGCCCGGCGGTGAGGATGTTCCGCTGCTCCCAGATCGTCGCCTTGTCGTACGGGCGGTAGATGAAGATCTCCTGCGCCGGCAGGTCGCGCATGGCGTGGATGAACATCGCCTCGCAGCCGGTCGTCTTCACGACCACGTCGTACCGGAGCGCGTGGAAGAGCGCGGCCTTGAGCCGCTCCGAGCCGCTCTTGCCCCGCGTCCCCCAGCCGCCGATCGAGAGCGGGATGCCGCGGCGCGCGCGCTCGATCTGCGTCATGATCCACGCGGCCCGCAGCACCATGTAGGCGAGGACGAGGAACACGACCCACGCGAGCTGCGTCGGGACGTTGCCCGCCGGCGACACGAGGTACGAGAAGAAGCTGTCGATCCAGACGGGCACCGACGGGCCGGCGAGCCAGTCGCGGCCGAGCTGGAGCGCCGAGGGCAGCGCGACGGCGAGGTACTTGCTCGGCAGGTGCGGCTCGATCGCGTACGGCCGGCCGTCGACCTCGCCGCCCGTGTCGCCGAGCGCGACGGTGAAGCCGAGCTCGCCGGTCATCAGCGTGAACTTCTTCTGCTCGGCCGGCTCCTGCGCCACGAGCGCGCGCATGCGGGCCTGCGCGTAGCGGTCGTAGCGCAGCGTGAGCAGGGCGCGGGCGCGCAGCCGGTGCGCGAGCTTGGCCGGCCCGCGCACCGTGACCGTGCCGCGCGCCGTGATGAGGCGGATCTCGCGCTGGGTGAGGCTCGCGGCGGCGAGCAGGTCGTCGATGCGGGGCATGAACGGCCCCCAGCCGCCGACGGGCGGGTAGACGTGGCGCTCGCCCGGCACGCGCGTGGGCGTGACCTCCGCCATGCCGACCGGCGGCGCGACGAGCTCGCCCGCGAACAGGCGGCCGCTCGTGTGGATCCACCCCTTGCGCTTGTCCGGCATCGGCGTGCGCAGCTCGTGCACGAGCCGCCAGAGGCGGAAGCCGCGCGGCTCGCCGCGCGTGAGCACGTACCGGCCCCGGCCCCGGCGCCGCAGCGTGTAGGTCATGTCCCCGCGCGACGCGACCGCGAGGGCGCGCTCGACGTCGCGGGGCTCGGCGTCGCGCGGGATCTCGACCGGCGCGCTCTCGCCTTCGAGCAGCTCCGAGGCCGCCGCGACGAGGGTCTGGCGGATGCGCTCGGCGATCGGGCGGCTCTCGACCTCGAGCAGCCGGAGCGCCGCGGCCGCGTCGTCGGAGAGGTCCGGCGCGAGCGCCGGGCGGCTCGCGAACTCGGCGAGCAGGTCGACGAACGTCGGCGGCGGCAGGGGGGCGTACGGCCCGGCGCAGAGCGTGCGGACCGCCTCGAGCGCCGCGCGCGACGCGAGCGGCGGGCCGGGCTTCGCGAGGGCGAAGCGGACGGCGCGCTCGGCGAACGGGGCGGCCTCCACGTGCTCGGTGGCGTGGCGGGAGAGCTCCCGCATGGCGTAGCCGCGGACGCGCGGCGACGCGTCGCCCTCGGCGAGCTCGACGAGCACGGTCAGGGCCTCGGGGCTGCCGATCGCGACGAGCTGGCGCACGAGCTCCTGGCGGACGTGCTCGCTCGGGTCGTCGCGCGCGATGAGCGCGATCGCCAGCGGCTCCGCGCTCGCGGGCGCCGGGCGGGCAGGCGGCGCGCTGACCGCCGGCTCCGCGCTGAGCCGGGGGGCCGAGTCGGGCGCGCTCACGTCGGGCGCGCCGGAGCGCTCGGGCTCCTCGGTCTCCTCGCGCGCGCCGCCGGCGGCGGCGAGGGCGTCGACCTCCGGGGCGGCGCTCGGCCTGCTGCCGCGGCCGACGTGCGTGCCGTTCCAGACCGGCGGGTCCTGGGCTGCGCCGGCGCGGCGCGCGGGGCGCGCGCCGTCGATCGGGATCACCAGGGCCGAGGGGCGCGCGGCCGCGCCGAGGAGGCGCAGGGCGTTGCGCCGGAGGATGGGGCCGTCCTTGTCCGCGGGGTCGCGCGCGCGGATGCGCTCGGCGAGCAGCGAGAACGCCTCGTCCGGGAAGAGGAGGACGCCGATCTCCAGCGCGGCGATCTGCACCCAGCGGGGCGCGTTGACGCCGCGCGACCACGCCAGCACCGAGCGGGCCGCGTCGAGCCCGAGGTGGCCGAGCCGCTCGCGCGCCGGGATGCGCTGCAGCAGGGCGACGGCGGCGAGCAGGGCGGCGCGGCGGACGGGCGCGGGGCGGCTCGGCTCGGCGTGCGCGATCGCGAGCCGGAGGACGCCGCCGTCGCGGGCGACGTGCAGCGCGTCGGACGGGTCGTCGAGGTGGTGCGCGAGGTGGGTGAGCGCGTGGTAGGCGACCTCGATCTCGTCGAGGCGGTCGGCGATCGCGGTGGCGAAGCGCTCCTGGGCCGCCTCGAGGTCGAGGCTGCGGCCGAGCGCCGACATGTCGCCGGCCTGCTCGACGCGGGCGGCGGCCCAGCCGAGCAGGGAGAGGCCGCTCTTCTTGCGCTCGCGCGCCCAGACGCGGAGCTGCCGCGCGAGGAGCTCGCGCCGCTCGGCGGGGGTGGCGGCCGACTGATAGGCGACGACGAGCGCGGACTCGGCGCTGCGCAGCCGGTCGACGTCGGCGGCCGCGCCGTCGGCGCACCGGGCGAGCGCGGCGAGGAGCGCGGGCCTCGGGTGGTCCTCGTCGCCCAGGTCGGCGGTGACGCGCGCGACGACCGTGGCGATGGCGCGCGGGCGCAGGCGCACCTCGATCTGCGGCAGGCTGTCCTCGATGACCTCCGCGATCGTCCGCGGCGCGGCGGTCCAGGAGTCGGTCGACGGGCGCGAGCTCACGGCACCTCCGCGGGACGACGATCGCGAAGGGGCCGGCCTTGCGGCGGGGAGCGGAGGACACCGTGCAGCGAGACCATCGGCGGGCGAGCAGGGTACACCTTCGCGCGGAGCTGTCGCGAGCCGCTCTTCGGGCGCCCGCGCGTCCCCGGAAGGAGGGGCGGAGTCGCGCGCGCTCGGCGCGCCGCTTCGTGGTCGTCTTGAACACACGCGCCAGCGCGCGACGCGGCGCGCTGGACAGCTCAGGCCGCCTCGGGCGCGCCCTTTCCGCTCAGGGCGAGCCCTCGGCGAACGTGTCGCAGTCCTCGATGCGGCCGCCCTGCATGCCGCGCTTGAACCAGGCGACCCGCTGCGCGGACGAGCCGTGCGTCCACGTCTCCGGGTTGACCCTGCCGGTCGCGCTCTTCTGCAGGCGGTCGTCGCCGATCGCGGACGCCGCCTGGAGGGCCTCCTCCGCGTCGCCCGCCTCGAGCAGCTCGCGCTTCGCCGTGGAGTTGGCCCAGATGCCGGCGAAGCAGTCCGCCTGGAGCTCCATGCGCACGGAGAGCGCGTTTCGATCGCTCGGACGCGCGGCTTGCTGCTGGCGCATGCGGCGCTCGATCCCGAGCACGTTCTGCACGTGGTGGCCGATCTCGTGGGCGAGCACGTACGCCTGGGCGAAGTCGCCGGGCGCGCCGAAGCGCGCCTTGAGCTCGCGGTAGAAGCCGAGGTCGATGTACGCCGTCCGGTCCGCCGGGCAGTAGAACGGGCCCATCGCCGACTCGCCGACGCCGCAGCCCGACCTCACGGAATCGGTGAACACCGTGAGCTTGGGCGCCGGGTAGGTCTGCCCCGCCTGGCTGAACTCCTGCTTCCACACGGCCTCGGTGTCATCGAGGACGAAGGAGACGAAATCGACGAGCCGCTCCTCCTCGGGCGAGCTCGCGCGCTCGGTCTGCGCGCCGGGGAGCGACACGCCCTCGCCGAGCCCCGAGTTGAGGAGATCCTTCCCGAAGACGAGCGAGAGCACGAGCAGGATCACCGTCCCGCCCATGCCGAGCTTCGCTCCGCCGGATACGCCGCGGAGGTCTTGGAGGTTCGCACTGCGTTTTCCAGGTGTCCAGCGCATGACAACCGCAGGTATAGCGTGGACTCCACTTCAGGCGCCACCCTACCTTTTGGTCGGGACGTTTTGCATTGCTCGCCTCGAGCGCGGCGCGGGGGGCGCGCGAGCGACTCGCCCGCTGAGCGGCGCTGCCGGGCCATGAAACCTCACGGCGCGTCGACGTCGGCCCAGATCACCGGGACGCCATGGGCCAATATCAACCGATCTGCGGTGACGGGGCGCAGACCATCGGCGCCCGACGGCGCGACGAGGATCCTCGATGAGCCCTCCGGGGCGATGGACCCAAGCCCAGATCGGGGGACATGGCGTCGCCTGGGCACTTCGATATATCGCTCGGCGCCGAGGCTATCGCCTCATGCGGTCTCCCGGGGGCCTCGGGTGGTTTGGCTTGCATGCAGTCTCCCTCCATGACCCTGCCCCCTGGACCGCGCGCCGGGGAGAAGCCGGCTCTGTCGACCTCAGCCGCACTGCCGTTCATCGCGCGATGCTCGCTTGCGGTCACCGAGGGCCGGTGGGACCATGCGCGCCATCATGAGCAGAACGCACCTCGCTTCCCCCCTCGGCGTCGCGCTCGCGGCGCTTGCCCTCGCCGCCGGCTGCAACGAGCCCGCCGGCGCGCCCGGCGGGGCCGCCGAGAAGCCCGCTCAGACGGGCGCCTCCAGCGCTGCCCAGCCCGCAGCGCTCAAGCCCGGCGACGCCGCGCCCGACGTGACGCTCACGCTGCACGACGGCAAGGAAGTGAAGCTCTCGAGCCTGCAAGGCAAGCAGGTGCTCGTCTATTTCTACCCCAAGGACGACACGCCGGGCTGTACCGTCCAGGCCAAGGGCCTGCGCGACGGCTGGGCCGATCTCCAGGGCGCCGGGCTCGAGGTCTACGGCGTCTCGACCCAGGACGCGCAGAGCCATCAGGCCTTCATCCAGAAGTACGAGCTCCCGTTCCCGCTCGTCGTCGACGCGGACGGCGCCGTCGCCAGGGCGTTCCACGTGCCGCTGCGCAACGACGTCGCCACGCGCCAGTCCTTCCTCATCGGCAAGGACGGCAAGATCAAGCAGGTGTGGCTCGAGGTGGATCCCAAGGAGCACACCGCGGCGATCCTCGCC
This sequence comes from Sorangium sp. So ce321, assembly GCF_051530195.1. Lineage (NCBI taxonomy): Bacteria > Pseudomonadati > Myxococcota > Polyangiales > Polyangiaceae > Sorangium > Sorangium sp. So ce321. The sequence goes on from NZ_CP150329.1 coordinate 12,147,682, forward strand.
GCGGCGAGGAGCTGAGCGGCTCTCCCGCCTCGAGCGCCTCGCCCGGCGGCGTCAGGGTCGAGCCCTGGCCATGGCAGCGGCTCTTCCCTACTCTTCGCCCCCCGTGGCTTCCGCCCCTGTCCGCCTCGCCGGGTCCCGCGACCAGCGCATCGCCCAGGTCCTGCTGTTCGTCACCCCGGCGCTGTTCACCGCCAACATGATCCTGGCGCGCGCCACGGCGGATTTCATTCCGCCGGTGGCGCTGGCGGAGCTGCGCTGGCTGGGCGTCGTGCTGGTGCTGCTGCCCTTCTGCGGCCGCGAATTGTGGCGCCACCGCGCCGCGCTGCGCCGCGGCTGGGCCAGATACGCCCTCCTCGGCCTGCTCGGCATGGGCATCTGCGGCGCCGGCGTCTACCGCGGCGCCGCCAGCACCACGGCCACCAACATCGGCCTGATTTACGCCGTCTCGCCGGTGATGATCATCCTGCTGTCACGGGCCATGTTCGGCGACCGGCTCAGCCGGCGCCAGGGCCTGGGCGCCGGGCTGGCGCTGGCCGGCGTGCTGGTCATCGTGCTGCGCGGCGACCCGGCGGCCCTGCTGGCGCTCAGCTTCAGCGCCGGCGACCTGCTCATCCTTGCCGCCGCGATCTCCTGGGCGCTGTACACCGTGCTGCTGAAGCGCTGGCCCGATCCGCTGGGGGTCACGGCGCGGCTCACCGCGATCGCGCTGGCCGGGGTGATCCTCCTGCTGCCGCCCCTCGGCTGGGAGCTGGCCAGCCGCGGTCCGCCGGATTTCGACCTGCGCACCGTCGCCGCCGTGCTGACCCTTGTCCTGGTGCCGGGCGTCGGCGCCTATGCCACGTACGGCTATATCACCCAGCATCTCGGCCCCGGCCGCACCGGCCTGCTGCTCTACATGTCGCCTGTCTATACCGCCGTGCTGGCCTGGGTGTTTCTCGGCGAGACGCTTGCCCTCCACCACTGGCTCGGCGCGGCGCTGGTGCTGCCGGGCCTCTTCTTCGCCACCCACAAGCCGGCGACGACCTGAATGCCCTGCGCCTCGCCTCGCGACGTCATGGCGCGGCTCGAGGCGAATCGGTCCTAGCTCCGCCCACCAGCGGTCCGGCCAGGGATGGCCGAAGAGAGGTTTCAACGCAAAGGCGCGAAGTCGCGAAGGCGCAAGAGGACAAAGTATGCATTGCGTCTTTGCGCTCTTGGCGCCTTTGCGTCGAATCTCTCTTCGCTCGCGAGGCAGGTCCCTGGCAGGATCCTGACGCGCGGAGCTAGGCGCTCACCGCCGGCGCGACCGCCGCTGCGGCGGCTCGGGGCTTCCAGAGACCGAGAGAGAGCGCGCACGGCAGCACCACCTGAGCGACCGCGGCGCGGGACAGCGCGCGCAGCTCGGCACCGGCGAGGTGGCCGTGCGCCGCGAGCGCGGCGGCGCGGCCGCGCGGCGCCTCGACCTCGGCCTCCGCCGGAGGCGGCCGCTGGAGCGACCGCGCGGCGGCCTCGAAGACGCCGGCCACGGCGCTGCGGACCGGCTCGCCGCCGGCCCCGATCGCCCACGCCACCGTGAGCCACGCGAGCTCGGCGTGCCGGGCCTCGTCGTCCGCGATGGCCTCGAGCGCCGCGCGGACGGCGGGGTCCTCGGCGCGGGCGCGCTGCTCCGCCGCGACCAGCGCAGCCGCTGTCTCGCCGACGCAGCCTTCCTCCGCGGCGGCGCACGCCAGCGCCACGAGGTCCGCGGCGACAGGGACCCCGGGCGGCATGGGGAAGGCGGCCGGGCCGACCGGCGCGCCCCGGTAGGCGGACGCGAGCGAGAAGCCGAGGCGGGCATGCGCGACCTCGTCGAGCGCGGCGATGTGCGCGGCCTCGACGAGCGACGACGGCGCGCCGTGGGCCATGAGATCCAGCGCGAAGCGCGCGAACGAGGCCACCGACGCGTGCTCCTCGAGCGCGCTCCTGAGCCAGCCTTCCGCGAGCGTCTCCCGCTCCTCGTCCGTCAGATGCGCGAGCGAAGGCTTCATCCCGCAGGGGCCAGTGCTCTTCCCGCGCGCGAGCCACCCTGTCTCTGCCGGCCGCGGTGCCGCCGTACGCCGGTGCCCCTCCAGCGTGAAGGGTCGGCCCACGGCGCAGGGGCCGGTCTCCTCGATGCTCACCTCGTAGCAGCACGCGCCCTCTCGCTGCGTCGCGTCGCTGTCCACCGAGACGATCTCCTCCTCGCCGTCGCAGAACGGTTGGATGGACCTGAACTCTTCCAGCGCCTGATCTCGGCCCAGGCACGCCCCGAGCTCCTCGAACCACTCGAAGCAGCGGATGTCGGCGGTCTCGGCGGCCTTGTCGGTCTCGGGCTCGCCGCAGCCCGGCGCCGCGATCAGGAGCGCAGCCGCCGTCGAGGGGCCGGCGCTCAGCAACAGGCGGGCGATGAGCGTTCGTCGAAAGGATGGGTCGAGCAGCATGACGTGCACCTCCAGCCCATGCCCCGCTGCCTCATGAGCACAGCGAGGAGCTCGGAACATGGCGCCTTGTGCCGGCTGCTATCGCAAGCCATGTGCCACTCCGGCCGGGGCTACGTCACACAAGAATCGTCGAGAGCTGCGCGGAGCGCGGCGCACTCCCCTCGATCTTCACGCCGCGTCGCTGACACACTCCGGCACTCCCCTGCCCGGGCGCGACCGTGCCAGCGCGCCCGGCGCCGCGCCGCGGCGCGACCTACAGCGAGCTCACGTTCGTCAAGGACGACGCGTTCCGCAGGAGGCGCCGCTGGCGGAGCGGCGTCGTGAAGCCGCTCGCCCTGTTGAATGTCGACGAGGCGCCGCCGCAGCTCACGTCGTTCCCGGCCCACCGCTGCGGGCAATGGGTCATGATGTAGTCGCGGTCCGGGTTGCTGCCGACGAGGCCCTTCCACCGCGTGTGCTTGACGCACGCGGCGCCGTCCACGGTCCACTCCGCCTCGAGGCTCATGCCGGAGCCCTCGGTCTCCGTCTGGATGCCGAGCGCGTCCCAGACGTCGATCGCCGTCCCGGGCTTCGTGTGCGGCACGCCGTCGCCGCAGTAGTCGGCGCGCACCAGGCGGACGCACGCCTGATGAAGATACGAGAGATCCCTGCTCTCGCAGACGCTCCCGTTGCACTCCGCCCGGGGCGACCACGTGTTGTAGCCCCACTCGGCGCACTTCGCGAGCGCCGCGCCCTGGCAGCCGAACGTGAACTGGCTCCCGTCGTCCGAGTAGGCGCCGGTCGCCTCGTCCCAGGTCCCCCTCAGCGGGATCGCCTCGATGCCCTCGCCGCAGATGTTCGCCCAGAGCCCGCCGACGACGTTGTACTTGACCGTGTAGTACCGGAGCCCGCCGCGCTCGGCGACGTTCGTGATGCGGACAGCCACCGTCGACAGGTCGTCCAGGACCGCCTCGAGATCCGCGCCGATGAAATCGCTCCCGCTGACGAGCCTACCGTCGCTCTCGCGCGTCCCGACCAGCGCCGTCGCGTTCAGGGAGACGCCGTTGAAGCGCACCCCGTTGAAGCGCACCCCGTTGAAGCGCACCCCGTTGAGCTGGGTGCCGTTCAGGTACGTGCCGTTGAGGGTGAGGTTGTTCGACCCCAGCAGGGCGGGCGAGCTGTCCGCCAGCGCCTCCTCGTCCTCACCGCCGTCGACCTCCGCGGCGCACCCGACGCCCAGAGACAGGAGCCCGACCATCGACGCCGCCAGGAACCCTCGGTGGAACATACTTGCCTCCGGACGATGAAGCTGAAGCCGTGACGCCTCGCGCGCCGACGATCTCCCTTCCGGCTGTAGGCCTCCGGTCGTGCGGTGGACGTGGCCTGCGGCGCCGCCCGTGCGGCGCGTCAGATCAGCGTCGCCCGTTACGGTGGTGGAGGAAACGAGGCACAGATGCGGAGACCGATCACCGGATCGAGGAAGGTGCCATCAACGACGGTCCGATTGTCACTACGAACCGATGTTTGATCATAGAGGTAAGCCCCTCCGCGCAAAAGGACTTTATCCACCTCGATCGACGAAATCGCCCACTCGAGGACGTTCCCCGCCATGTCGTCGACACCGAAGGGACTACGTGAGACAGGGTGCGAGCCCACCTCATCTGGACCCATCGTGGAGCTCTCCTTGCCGTAGGTCTCATCGAAGTTGGCGTCGCCGGGAGAGAGCCTGTCCCCGTGCGGGAAGATGCGGCTGTCGGCGCCGCGAGCCGCGCGCTCCCACTCGTGATCGGTGCAGAGGCGGGCGCCGCGGACGCGGCCCGTCCGGTGGAGCCACGCGGCGTACTCGGTGGCCTGAGCGAAGGAGATGCCCGTGACCGGAAAACGGAGCCAGTCCTGCTGCGCCCGCGCCGACCGCGAGGGGTAGACGAGCGGCTCCCCGGCGCGCGCCGTATAAGCCTGCACCGTGGGCTGAATCGTGAGCTGCCACACGCCGTTCGGCAGCTGGCGCAGCCCGAGGGCGCCTGTCATCGCGCCGTTGCCCGCCTGGATCGAGGGGCGCCCGCGGGGCTCTCTCGGGAGGTCCTGGATGTAGTCGAGCCACTCCTGGAACGTCGTCTCGTGCCGCGCGATGAGGTAGGCGCCCGTGCTGATCTCGTGAAGGGGGACGGTCGAGAGGAACGCCCAGCGGTACATGTCGTCCAGGGAGGCGCCGAACAGGAAGCGGCCAGGCGGGACGTAGATGAACCCGGCGGGGACCTCGCCGGCCGGCGGGAGTGAGACGGAGAGCCGCAGCGACTCGCCGCGTCGGACCAGGAACGGATAGCGAACGATGGTGCGGTTCCGCGCCTCGCAGGTCAGCAGGTAAGAGCCCTGCGGCAGCGCGAGGGGCGCGAGGGGCGTCGACCCGAGCCGCCGCTGGTCGACCAGCTGCCGGCGCCCCTCCGCGTCGCCCTCGTACCGCTCGATCGTGATGTCCGCGCCGGGGGGATCGGTCTCGATGGCGACCTCGGCGGGCGTGTTCCACCGCTGCCGGCGCGCGCCGTCGGGATCGTAGGTGGTCATGCGCTGGAGCAGCTCGTCGCGCAGCGCGATATCGCCCCTCCTGTCCGCGGCGACCGCGCGCTCATAAAGGACGTCGCCGAGCCGGTCGTGCGCGTCATGGCGGGTGCCGTCGAGCGTGAGCGCGGCCTCCAGCTTCTGGCCCACCTGCAGGGAGAGCCCCTCGGCCTCGGCGGCGCGCCTGCGCGCGCGATCCCAGAGCGCCTCCCCCTCGTCGCGGCGCCTGTCGTCGAACGCCGCGAGCGCCTCCGCGCGGAGCGCCTCGGCCTCGGCGCTCGCGCGCGCGGCGGCGGCCGAGGTGACGGCCGCCTCCTGGATCCGCCGGTCGGCCCGCGCGGACAGGTGGCGCGCCGCCCTGAGCTCCAGCGCCCCGTAGAGCAGCGCGGCGACGAGCGGCACGCCCACGACGAGCGCCCACCGGACCGCGCGCTGCGTGAGGACGGCGCGCCGCGACGCCCGCAGGAACGCCGCCTCGCGCGGCGGCAGCTCGCCCGGGTCGAGGCCCCTCGCCTCCTCGAGCTGGCGCGCGCTGAAGAGCGCGTCGCGGCGCCGGCCGAGCCGCTCCCACTCGGCGGCGGAGGCCTCGAGGCGCTGGCGCGTGGCGCGCTGCTCGCGCTGCTCCTCCAGCCAGTGGCGCAGCGTCCCCCAGCCGTGGATCAGCGCCTCGTGGGCGATCTCGTAGACCGTCCCCTGCTCGCCCTCGCGGGCGAACAGGAGGCGGCCCTGCACGAGCGCGTCGAGCGCCGCGCGCGCCGGCCCGTCGTCGCCGCCCTGCGCGAGCTCGCCCTCGGCGCGGCGCGTCCGCGTGCCCTGCGGCGTGATGAGCGCGCCGAGCAGCCGCCGCGCGGCCGCGTGGACCGCGGGCGGCATGCGGCCGAGCACGCGATCGGCGTGGCGGGCGAGCGCGCCCTCGACGCCGCCGATCTGCGCGAGATCCTCGCTGCTGAGCGGCGCGTCGGGCGCGGCGCGGGCGTCCCACAGCTCGGCGAGCGCGAACTGGAGCAGCGGCAGCCCGCCCTCGGCGCGCGCGGTCGACTCGACGAGCGCGTCCACGACCGCGTCGGACTCGAACGCCACCCCCTTGGCGCGCGCCGGCCCGGTGATGGCCTCGCGCAGCTTGTCCGCCGACATCGGGCGGAGCAGGTAGAGCGCGCGCTCGATCTCGTCGCCCAGGCCGGAGATGCCGGCCACGCGCGCGAGGAAGTCGCCGCGCACCGTCGCGAGCAGGCGCAGCGAGGGCGAGCGCGCCGCGAACGCGCTGAGGACCTCGCCGACGAGCGCCGCCTCGCCCGGGTTGCTGAGGGTCGCGAGCTCCTCCATCTGGTCGACGAACAGCACGAGCCCGCCGCGCTCCCCGAGGCGCGCGCGGAGGTCGCGGGCGACCGAGCCCGGCGCCGCGCGCACGGCCTCGGCGATGCGCTCGGCGGGGGAGCCGAGGACGGGCTCGAGCGCGGCGGCCAGCGCGGCGAGCGGGTGCCGGCCGGGCACCATCATCGCCGCCTGGAAGTCGCGCCCGCCGCCGAGGGCGCCCTCGAGCACGAGCGAGAGCACGCCGGCGCGGCAGAGCGAGGACTTGCCCGAGCCCGAGTCGCCGGCCACGACGATCATCGGCTCGGAGCGCAGCCGGTCGAGGATCGTCCCCGTCTCGGAGCTGCGCCCGTAGAACACCGCGCGGTGCTCGAGGTCGAAGACGAGCAGCCCGCGGTAGGGGTTGCCCTCCGGCGCGATCGCGGCGCGCCGGCTCCTCGCGAGCAGCTGCTCGAGCGCGTCGCGCAGCTCGTCGCCCGAGGCGAAGCGGGCGGCGGGGTCGATCTCGAGGCACCGCTCGATGACCGCCGCGAGCCGCGCGTCGGCGCCCGGCGCGAGCGCGGCGAGGGGCCGGGGCCGGTAGCTCTGGGCGACGCGCGGCAGGTCGTCCAGCGGCACGTCGTCGTGCGGCGGCGCGCCGGCGCAGAGCTCGTAGAGCACCGCGCCGAGCGCGTACACGTCGGAGCGGCGCGTCGCCAGGTCGCCGCGCCACAGCTCGGGCGGCAGGTAGTGCGGCGTGCCGCCGAGGACGCTCTTCGTCGCGTCGAGCAGCCTCGTCGCGAGCTCGGCCGCCTCGCGGATCTCCCCGTCGAGCGGCTCGTCGCCGGTGCGCGCGAGGGTCGCGTCGGCGTCGCCCTGCGGCAGCGGGGTCGCGGTCGCCTCGACGCGGCCGAGCTCGGCCGCGCCGAGCGTCTCGGCGAGCGCGCCGGGCCTGCGGCGCTCTTCCTGCGCGCGCGCCCTGCCGGCGAGCTCGGGCCGCGCGGCCGGCTCGAGGAGCTTGGCGAGGCCGAAATCGAGGAGCTTCGCCTCGCCTTCCTCGGTGAGCACCGCGTTGGCCGGCTTGATGTCGAGGTGCAGCACCCCCCGGCGGTGGGCCGCCGCGAGGCCCCTCGCGAGCCCCGCCCCGAGCTCGAGCACGCGCTGCGAGGGCATCGGCACGCCGACGCGGTCGAGGCTCTGGCCGCGGACGAACTCCGAGACGATGAACAGCTGCCCCCGGAGCTCGCCGACGCGGTAGACGGCGACGACGTTCGGGTGCTGGATGCGGGCGGCCGCGCGCGCCTCGGCGAGCAGCCGCGCGCGCACCTCGGCGTCCGCCGTCGCCGCGCGGATGAACTTCACGGCGACCATCCGGTCGAGCAGCGTGTCGCGCGCGAGGTAGACGTCCCCCATGCCGCCGCTGCCCAGCTTCTGGACGAGCCGGTACTCCTCGAGCCGGCTCGGCGGGCTGAAGCTCGGCGGGCTGAAGCTCGGCGGGCTGAGGCTCGGCGGGCTGAGGCTCGGCGGGCTGAGGCTCGGCGGGCTGAGGCTCGGCGGGCTCGAGGCCGACGGCGGCAGCGCGTCGGCCGGCCGCGTGTCCGCCGCGCCGGGGCGCAGGACGGCCTGCGAGAGGGTGGGGGCGGTCTTCTGGTTCACGGGGTCACGCCTCGCTCAGCGTGGCCTGGCGAATATACCCTTCAGGCGCGGCCAGATTCTGCGGCGAAGTCGCCGACGAGGGCGCCTGTCGCGACGCGGCGCGCAGCGCCGCTCACAGGATGTCCGCGATGTGGGCAATTACCGCCCTCACTGCACGCGCGCTCGATTCGTGGGCTCGCGCACCGCGGCAGCGCAGCGCGGCGCGGCGCGAGGTCAGCGCGGCGTCATGTAAAAGGTGCTGAGGCACATCTCGTCGGTCGTGCCCTCGCCCCAGACGACATCCCTCGGGACCCGCGGCTGTCCATCGATGATCGGCTGGTTCTCGGGGGTGTTGTCCCAGTGGCACTCGAGCGACAGCCTGTCGCCCGGGTTGAGCACCTTGGGCTCGACGAGCGTGTAGCCGCCTTGCCAGTGAAAACTCCAGCGTGGGATGTCGACCACGCACTCCGAGCTGCCGTCGGCGCGCTCGATCTCGAGGCGCGCCCGGCTGCCGAGCGTGTGCATGTGGAGGCCCGCGATGTGGATCTCGATCGGCTCGCCGCCGGCGAGCGCCCGGGAGGGCTCGGCCCCCCAGCGGTGGACGACGTCGCTCTCGAACGCGGGGATCATCATGGAGTCGCCGCTGAGCCAGGCCGGGTTCGCCCAGGGCTGCACCGAGCCCTCCCGCTCGACCGAGCTCTCCAGCATCAGGTCGATGGCCGACCGATCCGGCAGCTTGCCCGCCGCCAGCGTGTTGTAGTGGACCTGCACGATCAGCCGGGAGCCCGGCTCGATCCGGATGCCCGTCCCCGGCGGAAAACCCGTGTCCCCCGCGCCAGGGACCCAGGCGCCCAGCCAGCGCGGCCTGATCCCCGGGCCTCCGAAGCACGAGTAGCCGGGGCCCGGGTCCGACGCGTCGAGCGCCTCGACGTCGGCGAGCTGCTCGGGCGCCGCCGCGTAGGCGATCACATGGTGGACGACGCGCTCCGCGCCGGGCCTGATCCCGAAGCCGGTGACATAGCGGGTGCTCTCCTCCGGCCAGTCGATCACGAAGCAGCGGTAGTCGTCGGGCTCCTCCTGCGGGGTGTACTCGACGGGCATCTCGAGGGTGAGGTCCACCCGCGCGAGCTCGCTGCGCTCCAGCGGCTCGAGCGGCGGGCCCTCCGCGGCCGGGTCGCCCGCGGCCGCGCCGCCGTCGGCCCACGCGGCGATCGTCTGGATCTGCTGCTCGGACAGGGAGCGATCGCCCACGTACTCGGCGCAGGCGCTGTCGGCCGGCCAGGGGGGCATCGTGCGGTCGACGACGGCCCGCTTGATGTGCGGGGCCCAGGTCGCCGCGGCGTCGTGGCCCTCGAGAGAGAACGGCGCGATGCCGGTGCCGCTGTGGCACCCGGTACACCGCGCGTCGAGGATGGGCTTGACGTCCCGGTAATACGTCACGGCGTCGACGACCTTGCCGCCGCTCGACGTGGCGCCGGCGCCGTCATCGCCGCCGCACGCGGTGATGAAGGTGCCGAGCGCGATGCCCAGCCATGCCCATGAGCCCGTGTCGACCGCACACCTCGCCATGAAACACCTGCCTTGTGTCAACGCCGGTCGTGATGCCCGCCGCCCGCCGGCTCGCGCCGGAGGAAGAACGCGATGACGCCGGCGAGCTCGTCGCGCGCGGCCACGAGGAGCACCGTGGCGCCCCCCGCGACGATGGACGAGCCGCGCGGCGCCTCGACCCGGCCATCCGGGCGGTAGACGCCGGCGAAGACGCACGACGCGGGGAAGCCGGCGCTGCCCGCGATGACGCTCACGGAGCGGCCCGCGACCGCGGAGTCGACGGGGATGTCGAGCTCGAACGCCACCGACTCGCCGGCGCCGAGCACCATCGCGTGGCGGACGCCCGGGTGCTCGATGGCGGTGCCCATCGCGCCGATGAAGACGTCGATCTCGGAGAGGATCCGGTGCACGCCCGCGCGGACGTACACGCCGCGGTAGTCGGAGTCGCGCATGCGCACCATCACGCGCTTGGCGCCAGCGGCCTGGGCGAGGAGCGCGACGGCGAGGTTGTCGGCGTCGCGGCGGAGCATGGCCACGACCACGTCGGCGCGCCCCACCTCGGCCTCCTTGAGGAGCCCGGCGTCGGTCGCGTCCCCGACGAGCGAGACCAGGCCGTGGCGCTCGAAGGCGCTGTTGGCGATCGACTCGTCGCGATCGACGATGGTCACGTCGTGTCCCGTCCTCGCGAGGTGGACGGCGACGCTCAGCCCGGCGCGTCCGGCGCCCGCGATGAGCACGCGCATGTCAGCTTCCTCCTTCGTGATCGTGCGCGGTGGGGAGCTCCACCATGGCCCTGTCGAGCTCGTTGGCGTGCGCGTTGGCGGTGTCGGCGGCGATGAGGCCGCGCCTCGCCGCGTCGAGCACGGCCGCCTTCTGCGCCGTCAGGAGGGCGAGATCCGTGAGGTGGTCGCGGACCACCTCGCCCTGGGGGGTCTGGAGCGCGGCCTCGGCGTGGATGACCCGCCGCTGGAACGCGGCGCGGCGCTCGGCGTGCTCCTTGCGGGACACGAGGCCGGCGGCGAGCAGGTCGTCGAGCTCCGCCTGGCCGCGGCGCGCGGCGATGAGCGTCGCCTTGGCGGCGTCGAGCGCGGCGTCGGCGCTCGGGGTCGCGACCCGCAGGAACTTGAGCAGCCGCGCGAACGGCAGCGCCTGCGCGACGAGCGTGACGAAGGTCACGCCGAAGACGATGGTGACCAGGCGGTCGCGGAACGGCAGGTCGCTCGGGAGGCTGAGGACGGCGGCCATCGAGAGCGCGCCCTTGATGTTGCCGACCAGCATCACGTGCTGCCACCGGAGGGGCACGACCTCGCCCGTGAGGGCCCGGAGCACGCCGAAGCAGCCGTAGACGGCCACGGCCCGGCCCGCGTGCAGGGCGATGAGGGCGAGGCCGATGGAGGCCGCCTCGCGCACGAGCATCTCCGCCTGGATCTGCATGCCGACGAGCAGGAAGAGGAGCACGTTCAGGCCGAAGCCGCTCGTCTCCCAGAAGCCCTGGAGCGCGAGCACGCGGGAGGGCTCGAGGAGGCGGCGCGCGGCCTTGCCGACGATCACGCCGACGACCACGACGGCGATGACCGGCGAGGCGTGGAGCCGCTCGGTGAGCAGGGCCGTGGCGAACACGAGCACGATGGACGCGAGGATCGCGGTCAGGTGGTCCGGCGTGCGGCGGAGGAGGGCGGCGCCGACGGCGCCGAACGCGCCGCCGAGGGCGGCGCCGCCGATCATGGCCAGCGCGAGCGAGCGGAAGGTCTCGGCGGCGTCGAAGGTGCCGCTCGCGACGACGCGCGACGCGAGCACCACGAGCACGAGCGCGGTGCCGTCGTTGAAGAGGCTCTCGCCTTCCATGATGGCGGCGAGCCGGTGCGGGACGCGGACGCTGCGGAAGGCGAGCAGCACGCTCACGGTGTCGGTGATCGAGAGCAGCGCGCCGAGGAGGAGCGCCGCGGCGAACGGCAGGTCGAGCACGAGGGTCGCCACCGCGGCGGTGCCGAGCAGGGAGATGAGCACCCCCGGGACGGCGAGCGCGAGGATGGGCCGGCTGGCGCCGCTCAGGCTGTCGGCGTCCGCGAACAGGGCGCCCTCGAAGACGAGCACCGGGAGAAAGGCGATGAGGATGACCTCCGGGTCCATCGGCGCGTTCGGGAGCACGTCGACGACGACAAGGAGCAGCCCCACGAGCACGAGGGCGACGTTGTACGGAATGGCGACGCGCTTGGCGCCGATGGCGACGGCGGAGCCGACGGCCAGGACGAGGAGCAGGCTCTCGAGCCGCTCCCTCATGAGGCGTCTCGCAGCGGCGGCGGCGTGTGGACGATGGAAGACGGCCCACGCGGCGGGCGCGTCGCGATGTCCACGGGGGTCTCGAGAGAGCTCACCGTGGATCCTGCGCTACCCGATCGCCTCGGGATCCGCAAGACGCGAGCGGCGCGGCCGGGCGAGCGGCGCACCTCTACCGAGAGCGCTCGGTGGTCCGAGCTGCCCGGCGCCTCGACTCCACATCTCCTGGCGCCGAGCCCGGCGCCCCGACTTCACATCTCCTGGCGCGGAGCCCGGCGCCTCAGCTCCACGTCTCCGAGCGTCGCGGGTTGCGGGTCTCGATGGCCTCGGCGTGTCCCCTCAGCCCGCGCGCCGCGGGGAGGTTGCCGTGCGTCTCGAAGATGTCCGCGAGCGCGAGCCCGAGGATGACGATCTGCTGCGGCTTCTCCAGCGCCCCGACCGCCGGGGCCAGCGAGCCGAGCAGCTCGAAGGCCCGCCGCCACGCCTTCGCGGCGATGTCCGGCATGTCGGCGTTGAGCGCCGCGTGCCCGGCGCAGCGGTGCATGTCCGCCGCGAACTCGTGGCTGCCGCGGCGGTCCGCGAGCTCTCCGGCGCGGGAATACGCCTCCGACGCGTCCAGGAAGCGGCGCTGCTTGCTGTGGAGGCTGCCGAGCGACGCGTAGGCCTCGGGCACGATGGCCAGCAGGCCGCGCCGCTCGGCCTCCTTCAGCGCCGCGACGAACACCCGGTGCCCCTCGTCGACGACGCCCGCGCCGATCAGCGAGCGCGCCCGCTGCATGGCGACGTGGATCCCCTCCTCGACCAGCCCGCGGCCCGTCAGCATCTCCTCGGCCTGCTGCTGGATCTGGGCAGCCTCGGAGTGCCGTCCCGCCTGAAAACACCTGTCTGCCTCGTGCAGGAGGCGCCGCACAGGGAGGAGATCCGGAGCGCGGAGCGGCGAGGCGGTCGCGATACGCATTTCCAGATCGGCTGGAAGGCGCTGTCCGCGAGCCGATAGATCGGTGAGGAGGCGATCGAGCTCGACGAGGGCGGCGCTGTCGGCCTCCGGCCACAGGACGCGGGAGACGCCCTCGCCCGCGCGCGCCAGGAGGTCGCCGACGCTCGAGTGGACCGCGTCCACGAGGACCCAGCGCGCGGGAGCGAGCTCGGCGCGCTGGGTGAGCCAGAGGACGTCGCGCGCGTAGGCGGGCGGGTCGTCGATGTGCTGTGGCGCGAGCACGAGGACGATTCCCGTGTCCGGCGCGCGGGCGGCGAGGTGCGCCGCGAGGGCGCGCGCGAACGCGCTCAGCGGCTCGCGCATCGGACCGGGCTCGGGCGTCTCGGGCGGAGCCTCTGTGGCGGCCTCCGTCGCGGCCTCCTTCGCGGCCTCCTTCGCGAAAAGAGCGCCGAGCTCGCGCGCCAGCGACCGCTCGCGCGCTGCCCAGCCCCGGCTCGGCCCGTACACCGGATCTGCCAGCACCCACACCGGGCGGGGCGACGGGCCTGCCTCGCCCAGCGCCCGCAGCAGCGCGAGCGTGTGACCGTGCACATGCGCCGGAACCACGGCGTGCAGCAGGCGGGCCCGCTCGCCCGTGAAGATGGCGCTGAGCGCGCTGGCAATGTCGTGGATCATGTCTCGCGTTACCCGGGCGGATTCTTGCTCCGATCCGCACCGAGGCCAAGCGAATGCGCCCGCGTCGCGGCGCACAGCCTGGCAGCCGCCCGCCGGCGGCCATTGCGAGGCGCGCGAGCAGGCGACCGTTGCGCGTCGCAGGACGCCACGGTCGAGGCGATATGTCTCAGCGCGGGCGATCCCTGCGCCGGGGGCGGCACGTCGAGGAGGACGCGCGAGCTCATGGTCTCGCTTGGCCCGGGCGTTGCTGGACGGGAGGGGCTGAAACAAGCGCTGAGCACCATTGGAAGAACATTGAACACGCCCGGGGGCCGACGTCGCCGGGCGTCATGGAACGTGGAGGAGAGGTTACCGTGAAAACAGTGTATCTGTCGCTGGTCCTGAGCTGCCTGGCCTTCGGTTGTGGTGGCAGCAAGCCTGAGCCGCAGGGACCGGCCGAGAAGGCAGGCGAGGCCGTGGACGACGCCGCGACCGACGTCAAGGACGAGGCGAAGGACGCGGCCGAGGAGACGGGCGACGCAGCCGAGAAGGCTGGGGACAAGGTCGAGGACAAGACGGACTGACACCCGTCGCGCTGGCCCTCTCGGCCGGCGCGCCCGCAGCAGATCTGAATCGCTCAGGTCGACCGAGCGTGGGTTCGAGCCGTCGCGCTCGCCCCCACGCTCGGCGCGCCTTGCAGAGAGCTGGCCGGAGGGTCTGCGCACGAGGCGCTCCGCGGTCGGCAATGAACACCAGAGACCCCGGCCGTGCCGAAGCGCGGCTCGCACGTTGGAGGCAGAACGATGAAAGCAACCTCATTGCTCGAGAAGCAGCATCGCAAGGTGGAGTCCCTCTTCAAGCAGCTCGAGAGCGGCAAGTCGGAGCCGGCACCCCTGCTCGCGGAGCTCGCCAACGAGCTCGTCGCGCACATGGCGATCGAGCAGGAGAGCTTCTATCCCGCCGTGCGGCAGATCAAGGAGGACCTGATCCTCGAGAGCTACGAGGAGCACGCCATCGCCGAGCTCGCGCTGAAGCGTCTGCTCGCGACCGATCCGGAGGACATCTCGTTCAAGGCGCGCGTGACGACGCTGAAGGAGCTCATCCAGCACCACGTCGAGGAGGAGGAAGAGGAGCTCTTCCCCAAGGTCGAGGAGGCCGTCGACGAGAAGCGGCTCGCCGAGCTCGGCAAGGAGCTGAAGGCGGAGTTCGAGCAGCGGCTCGCCGAGGGCTACGAGGCGCTCCTCCCCGCGGGCTACAAGAAGACGTCCGCCGACAAGATGAGCCACGTGAAGCACGCGAACGGCGCGACCCCGGGCTGACGAGGGTCCGAGCACGAAGGAGCGGGAGCACGTACGACGGGGCTCGAGCCACGGAGGCGAGGAGGGCACGGAGACAGCGATCTCTGGCCCCCGCGCCCACGTGGCTTTCTTTTTTGATGAGTGAGGCGCGCGACGCGCCGCCGGGAGCGCGCCGGCCTGGGTACGCGAGCGGCGGCTCGGCGGTCGACCATGGAAGAAGCAATCGGCTGGATCAGCTCGTCCATCCTCGTCCTGACGGTCGGCAAGCAGGTCTACAAGCAGTGGAAGACCAAGACGAGCGAGGGCGTCTCGAAATGGCTCTTCGTCGGCCAGCTGGCCGCCTCGATCGGGTTCGTCGTCTATAGCTGGCTGGTCGAGAACTGGGTCTTCGTGGCGACGAACTCCCTCATGGTCGCGAACGCCCTCGCCGGCGCGCTGATCGTCCATCTCCAGCGGCGGCGCGGGGCGCCGCGCGCGGAGGAGGACGGGGCGAAGGCACGGCGGGCCTCCAGGCTCCACGGGCCGATCAACCGCGGGGTCGTGGCCGCAGGTCGAGCCCGCGGCATGCGGCCGCTCGCTTCCTCGATCCGGTCGCGCGGCGGCGGCAAGCTGCGCAGGGCGATGGCGACGGCCTCGTCCTCGTAGCGCCGCGGAGGCGCGCCGCGGGCCCCCGGCACAGGGGTTCCCGCCCGGCGGGTGCGTCGTGGGGCGAAGAGGGATCGAACCGCCAAGAACGCCAGCAGCGAAGATTTTTCATCCATCTCCTGGCGTCCTTGGCGCTCCTGGCGTTTTTTTCTCTTCGCACGGAACGGCGCCCCCGGATGAAAGCCGTCACGACAGCCTGGATCCTCGCCCTCCGCACGGTGTCCTCTGCGCCTCCGTGGTTCATCCTCTCGCCTGGATCCAGGGAGGAGCTGAGCAACCGAGCGGCCCCCGGATGCACGAGGTACCGAAGGACGAGCGACGATCGATAGCCATCGTCCCCCTGTCTCGCATGATTGGAAATCGAAGTCGGCGGGCAACTATCTGTGCGACACGCGCACTTCTCCACGCACAGGGACGCTTCAAGTCCACAGACTGCGCCACAACCGATCATGCATTCAAAAATTCAACATGATCGGTCGAGGTTGAGCACGAGTCAAAAGCCCCATAGACTCGGCTCATGCTTAACCCCTGGATTCACCGATATGCCATCGCGCTCGCCGCGATATCGTTCACCTCTGCGCTGTCAGGCTGCATTGGCGACCTGGGCGACGCGCCGATCGAGGGCGAAGCCAGCGGGCCGTCGAGCGGCGCTGGGGACGGGAGCGACACGGGCGCGCCGGGAAGTGGACCGAGCACCGGCAGCGGCAGCTCGACCACCGTGGGCTCCGGGGGCAGCAATGGCTCCGGCGGCCCCGTCGGGGGCAGCGGCAGCTCGACCACCGCAGGCTCCGGCGGCAGCGGGGGCCCGACCACCGCAGGCTCGGGCGGCAGCGACAGTGGGACCACCGCGGGCGCCGGCGGCAGCGACGGCTCGACCACCGCAGGCTCGGGCGGCAGCGGCTCGAGCACCGCGGGCTCGGGCGGCTCGCCTGCCGGGGGCACGGGCGGCGCCGGCGGCGACGATGGCCCCGGCACCGGCGGCAGCAGCGGCGCCGGCGGCGCGACGGGCGCGGCGCAGCTGTGTGTCGACACGATCAACCAGCACCGTGCCACGCTCGGCCTGGCGCCCCTGGCGCGCTGGACCGAGGCGGAGTCGTGCTCCGACGAAGAGTCCGAGTCCGACGGGAACAGCGGCACGGCGCACGGCGCGTTCGGCGACTGCGACGAGCGAGCGCAGAACGAATGTCCCGGCTGGGGTGGACCGCCGGAATCGATGATCGGCCCTTGCCTGCAGCTGATGTGGGACGAGGGGCCCGGCGAGGATTTCAACAAGCACGGCCATTACATCAACATGAGCAGCACCTCGTACACGAAGGTGGCTTGCGGATTCCACACCTTCCCGGATGGCAGCGTCTGGGCAGTGCAGAACTTCCAGTGATCGCCGCGGCGACCGCTCACGGGTCCTCGGGTCCAGGGAAATCCCGATCCAGGGCGGTCTCGGCGCCTTCTTCCTCTTCCTCTTCCGCTTCCTCTTCCTCGCGCCGGGCCGCCGCCCTCTCGTCCAGCTTTCCGGTGAGCCGCACGCAGGTCGCGCGGTGCACCCACACGTCGAACGCCTCCATCATGCGTCGCTCGACCGCCGCGCCCTCGAGCAACCCGAGCGCGCGGGCGACGGCCTCCAGCGTCGACAGGGCGCCCTCGTGCGGGGCGCGCCGCAGGCCATAGCGGCTCGGCGCGCCCTCCGGCAGGGTGACGGGCTCGGCGCCGCGCGCGTCGGGGTCGCGGTGGAAGGCCCGGCGCGCCTGGTTCCAGTTGCCGTCGGGGACGAGCAGCACCACCGGCTCGCCGCGCGCGTCGTCGGGCGAGAGGGCGCGCGCCCCGGGCGACGGAAAGAGCATCAGCCGGCGCCCCTCGGGCAGCGGCGAGCGCGGCTGCGGCGCGACCTCGCCGCGGACGCGCACCTCCGCGCCCTCGAGCAGGCGGGCGACGAGCCGACCCGTGTTGGTGCTCCGGGTGCGCTCGATCCGGTGGGTGAGCAGGACGACGCGCGTGCGCACGGGCAGCCGGGGCAGCGCGCCGCACAGGCACATCTCCTGCGGCAAGCCACAGCCGCGGCAGCGCGGCGTCCCCCGCGCGCGGATCGGGGGCAGATCGGGAGGTTGCAGCGGGACGAAGGTCATCAGGGCAGCGCGAAGCGATCCGCCGGGGCCGAGGCGCGCGCGATCGCTGGCCCAGGGTGCGGCCCGTCCGTAGCACGAGCCCGAGCGCGCTTCGATCGCCAGGGCGCCCGAGATCAGGGGACGCTCCGGCGAGCGCCGCCGCGCCGCCGCGCGACGCCCGCCTGCCGGGCGCGCAGCCGAGAGCGCGCCGCCGTGCACACCGCGCACGTCGTGTGCACGTAGCGGACGCCGTGCACGCCGCGCACGCCGTGCACGCCGCGCACGCCGCGCACGCCGTCAGCGGCATCGGTGTCGACGTCGGCGTCGACGCGGACGCGGCGAAACAGCGCTTCGAGCCGGCGCCCGGGAACCTCGATGGAGCCCCGGTGTCGTGACTCCGATGCTCCCCGATCTGACCCTGGTTTGCCGTCGAGCCGCCGCGCTGGGGCTCCTCGTCCTGAGCGCCGGATGTCATGTCACGGCCGCGGCCTCGCCGGCCGCGGCATCGGCGCTTCCCCTGAAGAAGCTGCGGCTCTACGAGACCGGCGTCGGATACTTCGAGCGCAGCGGAAATATTTCATCGAGCAGCGATTCCTTGCCCGTCCCGGCCTCCCACGTCGATGACGCGCTCAAGACGTTGATCGTGCTCTCGGACGGGAAAGCGCGCGTGACAGGCATCGAGTTCGACAGCGTGCTGAGCGGTGGTCTCGGCCGCTCGCTCGCCGCCCTGCCCTCCGATGCGGACACGCCGGTGACGTACCGGGACGTGCTGGAGAGCCTGCGCGGCATCGAGGTCGAGGTCACGGCCGGCGACGAGACGTGGATCGGCCAGCTCGCCGAGGTGACGGACGCGCCCCCCCTCTCGCCGCCGACCGCCCCGGCCCAGGCCGCCGCAGCCGGCGGGAGCTCGGCCGCGGGGAAGGCCGGCCCCACGGAGGGCGGCCCCGTCGCGCCGGACACCCAGGGGGACCTCTACCTCACGCTCATCCAGCGGGACGGCGCGGTCCGGCGCCTCCGCGCCTCGCGCGTCGACCAGGTGCGCCCGGTCGACCCGACGGTCGCCGATCGCCTCGGCGCCGCCGTGGGCGCGCTGTCGGGGCGCGCGGCGCAGCTCCGCCGCAGCCTGCGCGTGCTGGCGCAGAGCGCGGCGCCGGTGCGCCTCGGCTACATCGCCGAGACGCCGGTGTGGCGCTCGACGTACCGGCTGCTCCTCGACGGCGGGCGCGCGCGGCTGCAGGGCTGGGCGCTCCTTCACAACGACACCGACGAGCCCTGGGCCGGCGTCAGCGTGGAGCTCGTCAACGGCCGGCCAGACTCGTTCCTGTTCCCGCTGAGCGCCCCGCGCTACGCGCGGAGAGGGCTCGCCCATCCGGAGGAGAGCCTCTCGACCGTCCCGCAGCTCGCCGACAAGACCCCCGATCAGCTCTGGGGCGACAACGCCGACGGGTCGACGTCGAGCACCGGCATGGGCTTCGGCAGCGGCGAAGGTCGCCTGGGAGGGAGCCATGTCACGCGCGTTACGACGATGCGCGGCGAGACGGCCACCGTCGACGGGAGCGCCAGGGAGAGCGACGCCCTCAGCATCGGGAACCTCGCGGAGATCGCGCAGGCGACCGGCGTCGAGAACGGCGCGCTGTTCACGTACCGGCTGGCCGGCGGGCTCCACCTGCGCGCCCACGGCTCGGCGCTCGTGCCCTTCACGCAGCAGGACGTCGAGGCGCAGCGGCTCACGTGGTTCGAGGGCGACGAGGAGCGGGGCCGCAGCGGCGCGCGCCTCGCGAACACCACCGCGCAGACGCTGCCCTCGGGGCCCATCGCCATCTACGAGGCGAGCGGCTTCGCCGGCGAGACCGGGCTGCCGCGCCTCAAGCCGAGGGAGCGCGCGTTCCTGCTGTTCGGCCTCGATCTCGACGTCGAGCTCCGGACGACGAGCCAGCCCCCCGAGGAAGTCACGCAGCGGATCGGCTTCGAGGCCGGGTACCTCACGGAGCACTTCGTCCGCAAGCACCGGCGCAGGTACGCGGTCAAGAACCGCGGCGGCCAGGAGCGGCGCGTCTACGTGGCGCTCGACATCGTGAAGAACGCCAGCGTCCGGGGCTTCGACGCGGTGGAGTTCGACCGGGCCAGCCAGCGCCCGCTCGGCGTGCTGCGGATCGCGCCGAGGAGCAAGCTGGAGCGCGAGGTGACCATCGACGAGGCGCTCCTGCACGCGCTCGACGTCGGCTCGCTCTCGGCGCGCGCGCTGCGGGAGAAGTCCGACGTCGCCGCGCTGTCCGCCGCCGAGCGCGCGACGCTGGGCGCCGCGGCGAAGCTGTTCGAGGAGGTGGAGAAGGCCGACCGGGAGACGGCCACCGAGAAGTCGACCATCGCCCGGATCGAGAAGGACCTCGGGCGGCTGCGCGAGCACCTCGAGGCGCTCGGCGACAAGAGCGGCTCGCCGGCCGGCGCGAACCCGCTGGTCGTCCGCATCCTCGCGCTGGAGGACGAGCTGTCCGGCGCCCAGCGCCGCGTCGAGCAGCTCGAGGCGCAGCGCGAGGCGCGCTTCGCGGCCGTGAAGGGCGAGCTCGAGCGGCTCCGTTGACGGACCGTCTCTGCGCCGGTGCCGCACGCTGGATACGTGTCGCAATCCGAGCGCTCGGGCAGCGCTCCCGGCGGACCGGTGCACGTGTTGATCTCGCCCCATGTCTCGAAGCTCGCCCGGGCACCGGAGGACCGGCCGCCCCCCTCGTACACGGGTCACGCCATCGTGGCTCGGCGAGGTGTGAACGAGGAATGAGCGTTCGAGCCCATCCAGCGTCATCGCGCTCGGCCGACGCATCCTGCGAGGCGCTCTCCGTGCCAGCGCTCGACGGGCATCGACGACCCGGCTCGCCAGCGCTTCACGGCAGCATGTCGCCGATCGCCCCGTACCATACATTCGCCATGCGGGCGTAGCCCGCCGCGTTCGGGTGTACCCCGTCCATGAGCTCCGACGTCGGAAATCCGGCGTGCATGTCCACCAGCACGACGTGCTTCCCCGCCGACGCCCGGGCTTCCACGACCGGCCTCAGCGCATTGTTGTACGCGACCACCGCGGCGTCGTTGAAGCTGAGCGGAATGAGCTTCGCCACGACCACGAGCGCGTCGGGGGCTGCGGCGACGATCTTGTCCAGGAGCGACCCCAGCCGCTGCGGCGCCGTGGCGAGGTTATCGTTCTGCGTCACGTCGTTGGTCCCCGCCATGAGCAACACGATGTGCGGAGTCTCCTGCATCGAAGGAGTCGGCACGAGCCCCGCGATCTGGTTGATCTTCCAGCCGCTGTGCCCCTCGTGCTTCCGCGGAAACGGAACACCGTCCACCGTCGCCGGCCCGTTCATCAGCGAGCCCGTGAACGTGATGCTCTGGCCAGCGGCCCGCGCCTTCCTGAACAGCTCGATCCGATAGCCGCCACCGCCCGACACCCCGACCCCATCCGTGATGGAGTCGCCCAGCGGAAGGATCTTGCAAGGAGCCCCGTTCGTCGGGCACGGCGAGAACGCGCTCGAGCCCCCTGTTCCCGTCGTGGCGCCGCCGCCCGCGCCGCCCGAGCCGCCACCGCCGCCCGCACCGCTGCTCGTCGAGGAGCTAGACGAGCTCGAGCTGCTGCTCGAGGAGGACGTGGTCGTGCCTCCCGAGCCTCCGGTGCTGCTGGCCGACACGATGTTGGGCCGCCCGGTGCCGTTCGCGCAGAACCCCCACGACGTGGCCCCCTCCTTCGCGATCGCCCCGTTGTAGCCATCGTTCGTGACGTTCAGCCGCCCGCCCGACGCCGTGGAGCGCGCGTTCCACAGGTTGGTCACCGTCGTGCCGCCGAGATCGACGACCATGCCCCAGGACGTCGTGGCCGCGGTGCGGCTCAGGTTTTTTACCGTCACGTTCGCGCAGTACCCGCTGCCCCACTGCGACTGAATCGCGAGCGTCGCGTCGATCATGCCGTCCGGGCTGGTCACCCCGGACTCGAGGGAGTCGCTGTCCTCCAGAACCCCCGGATCCATCGCGCATGCGAGCAGGCTGCACGCGAACGAGAGGGAGACGTACCCAAGCAAGCGATTCATGTTCATCAAAATTCTCCATATCTGGACCGATCGATTCGCAGGTTTCCGCTCAAGGCAGATAAGTAAATCAGGAATACGCCTGCGAGCTCGACAGCTCCGTCATGTCCGGAGTCTATGATTTCCCAGTCGACATCGGGTTAGCACACCGGCACACGATCTGAAAGCCAAGCTTTCCTTACCGCCATTTCGACGGACAGTCTCGTGGTGGCCGTTTCAGCGTACCATCACGCTGCAGGTGTTGCTCGATCTTGGAGCTCGACACCCACCATCGTTGTACGCGACCACCCGACGTCGTCGAAGCTGAGAGGGCGGATGAGCCTCTCCGCTCGGGCGGCCATCGACATGTGCACAGGGATGCCGGAGCCCCCGGAGAATCACTCCGCCTGCGAGACGTATTCAAGCTGCGAGGGCGGATCGCAAGTCACGCTTGCACGCAACAGGGGGATTGCATCGTGGCAAGCTATCAATCGATCGAGATCGCCGACATCGCCCGGGAGATGTTCCAGAAGGCCTCGTTGCCTTGGCGCCGGGAGCCCACCCGGGGCCGGAAGGAGCGCGCCGGCGCCGGCCGCTCTCCCCGCCTACGGGTCTTCCCACGAGGGCTCGACCGCGGGCCGCTCCCGCTCGATGACCCCGCTCCCCTCCTCCTGCCGGTCGCGGAACGGCGTCGCCTGCGGCGGGAAGTCGCGGAGGCCGCGGCCGGCGGTGTAGTCGTAGCGGGCGAAGAGCAGCGCGGAGAGGCGCGGAGAGGTCTCGGCCGGGCTCGGGATGTCGAACAGGAACGTCCCTTCGGCGCCGAGAGAGACGCGGTGCCCGCGCGAGAGCCAGCTCCAGAACGTGAGGCCCGCGGTGAACGCGTCGCGCAGGAACGCCTCGTCGCGGGTCTCGTTCTCGGGGCGGTAGCTCGCGAGCCAGCCGAGCTGGATCCACGGCCACAGCCCGCGGCCCGGGATCAGGTCGAGGTCGAGCGTCGCGTCGATGCGGTCGAGCGTCGACGGCACCGGGCTCAGCCGGAGCGACGTGCCCGCGGTGACGAGCGCGTCGACGAACGGCCGGTGCCGCAGGCGCGCGCCGAGCGAGCCCTGCGTCCGGTGCTCGTCGGCGTACGGCGTGAAGATGTCCTTGTCGGCGCCGGAGACGCCCCGCAGCGACTCGTCGACAGCGAGCAGCGTGAAGCTCGCCCAGGGCGAGAGCGTGAGCTCGCCGCCGAGCGGGATGGACCAGAAAGCGCTCGCGCTCGCCCTGCCGCCCACCGCGTCCCCGGCGCCCGGCTGGAACACGACGCGGCCGCTCAGCGCCGCGCCGGGCACCCAGCCGCTCGAGCTCAGGTCGAAGCGCGCCTCCGCGCCGAAGCTCTCCGGCCCGTCGCGGAGCCGGCCGAAGCCCGCGGCCGAGATCCAGGCGCGGCGCTCGATGAGCTCGCGGTGCACGTCGACGCCGAGCTCGAGGAAGCGGAGCGGCAGGCGGAGGTCCTCCTCGGTGAGCTCGCTGTCGACGAGGCGCGCGTAGGCGCCGATCGAGAGCGGCCCCGCGTCCGGGTCCTCCCCCACCGGGGGCGCCGGCCGGAGCAGCTCGTCGGCGGGCGACCCGGGCGCGGGCGGCGGCGGCGCGGGCGGCGGCACGCGCGGGCGGGGCGCGCCGTTGGCGACGGCGAGCTCGACGCGGAGCAGCGCGCGGCCGCCGGGCGAGGCGACGCGCAGCACGTGCGGGCCCTCGGGGAGGACCGCCACGCGGGCCTCGACCTCGCCGCCGAGCCAGAAGAACGGCTCGCGCGTGACGCCGAGGCGGCGCGCGGCGCGGTCCTCGGTGGCGTCGAGCGCGATCGTCCCCTCCTCCACCGCGCCGGGCGCGTCCGGGCTGGCCGCGCTGGCGCCGGCGCCGGGGCTGGCCGCGCTGGCGCCGGCGCCGGCGCCGGCGCCGGGGCTGGCCGCGCCCGGCGCGCCGTCGAGCGGCGACACCGAGAAGCGCAGCACGCCGGCGGGCGTGGTGGAGGCGACCTCGGGGTGGCAGGTGGGATCGTCGCCGTTCGCGAGCGCGGCGCGCGCGCGAGGGGACGCGGCGCACTCGTAGGCGGCGTGGGCGCGGATGCGCACCACGGTCGGACCGGCGAACGCGAGCTCCAGGGGGCGGGCAGGGTCGATGTCGTGCCAGGTCGAGAGGACGCGGCCCGAGAAGGGCTGCGCTGCGCCCGCCGCCGTCGCGCGGATCCAGCCGAGGACGCTCTGGTCCGCCGGCGGACGCACCTCGACGCGGTGGCTGCCCCGCGGCACCTGCACGACGCAGCGGTCGGTCATGGGCGCGGCCGCGGCGGAGCACGCGACCGGGACGCCGTCGAGCACGACGGAGAACGCGCAAGGCGTCTCCTCGCGGTCGAGCGCCCGGCAGACCCCGTCGAGCACGATGGCGCCCGGCGTGGCGCGGTCGAGCCGGAACTCGGCGCGCGCGCCGTCGGTGATGAGGAGCGCCGCCTCCGGGGCGTCGACCAGCGCGCGGCGCACGCGCACGCGGAGCGGCAGGTCGCGGTCGGCCCTGGCCCGGATCTCGAGCGTGGCCGAGCCGGCCGTGGCGTCGGCGCGCGGCGGCACGTTCCAGCCGGTCACTGGAGCCAGCCGCGCGAGGGCGGCCGGCGGGAGCTGGAGCGGCGGCGCGGACCTGGCCGGCGCGCTGCCGGAGGGAGCTGACCCCGCCGGCGCGCTGCCGGAGGGAGCTGCCCCGGTTGGCGCGCTGCCGGAGCCGGAGGAAGAAGCAGCGCCCGGCGCGGCGGGCGCGGAGCTCGCGGGAGCGGCGGGCGCGGCGCCCTGATCGCCGCCGGCAGCCTCGCGGGCGGCCGTCTGCACGGCGAGCTCGGCCAGCACGAGCGCGCGCAGCGTGAGCAGCCGATCGGGCTTCGCGGCGCTGGCGGCCACGTCGGTCGCGAGGTTGGCGGCGCGGGCGAGCGCGGCGGCGGAGCGGTGGGCGAGCCCGATCCGGGTGAAGGCGTCGGCGGCGATCCGCGCATCGCCGGAGCGCTCGGCGAGCAGGCCGAGGAGAAGCGCGTCCGCGCCCGCGCTGTCGGCCGCGGGGCTGGCGAGCAGCGCGACGCCGCGGCGCGGGTCGCCGGCGATGCGGGCCTCGCGCGCGTTGGCGAGGGGCGCGCGGTCGGCGGGCAGCGGGAGCGGCGGCACGCGCGCAGGCAGGCCGAGCGGGACCGCGGGCGGGCTGCCCGGCGGCAGGGAGAAGACCGTCGACGGCGGTGCACCCGCGCTCGACGCGCCGGGGAGGTGCCCGGCGTCCCAGGGGTCCTCGTCGGCGGCGCTGTCGAGCGCGGCGAGCGCCGGGAAGCCGAGGGAGTCGAGCGCGGCGCCGCGCTGCGCGCGGAGCGCCGCGCGGGCGGGCGCGGGCGCGGCGCGGAGGGCGCGGGTGGCGCTCCGGATCTGGTCGAGCGTGCCGTCGACGGGCGCGCCAGAGGGCGGCCGCGCCGGCGTGACGACCCGCGGCGCGGAGGGCGGAGCAGGGTGCAGCCGCACGGCGGCGCGCAGCAGCGCCGGCGCGGCGGTCTCGACGCGCAGCTCGCGGGCGCCGGCGGGGACCGGGATCTCGATCGACCCCGTGGCGCCCGCGCTCACCCAGGCCTCGTGGACGACGGCGCCGGCGCTCACGCGGAGCACGCGCGCGGCGGACGGCGCGCCGGGGGACCGCGAAGCGCGCGCCGCCCCGCCAGAGGCCTCCGGGGCGCCTGCCGCCTCGCCCAGCACGGCGGCCGGCGCCAGGACGACGCGCGCCACCGTGGCGCGCTCCGGGTCCGGGAGCGCGAAGGTGACGGCGCCGTCGACCCAGGCCCACTGCATGATCTCGCGCAGCGACGCGCAGGGAGCGCGCCCGCTGCGCGGGATGCGCGCGAGCACCGGCGGGGCGCCCGCGCGGCGCTCGAAGGTGCGCGCGCCGGGCGCCACGGCGACCACCGACGTGAGCCCCGCGCCGCCGTGCACCGCGGCCGGCGTGCCGTCGATGAGCACCGCCGACTCGGGGACCACCTCGGTCGAGGCGCTCCGGAGGAGCACCCGCGCGTGGGCGCCCGGCGGCGCCTCGACCGCGAGCTCTGCGCGCGGGCGGTCGAGGAGCGTCCAGCGGAGCCCGGACTCGGCGTTCACCTCGCAGAGCGCGTCCGCGGCGTCGCGCGGCGGCGCGCTGCCCGCGGCGGAGGGCGCCGCGTCGCTCGGCGGCGCGCTGCCCGCGGCGGAGGGCGCCGCGTCGCGCGGCGGCGCGATCGAGCTCCACGCGGTCACGCCCTCGGGGATCTCGAGCGCATCCCAGGGCGCCTCGCGCGCCCAGGCGGTCCGCGCGAGGGGCGCCGCGCTCTCGATATCGCCGTGGCCGAGCGCGTAGCGCTCCGCGAGCGGCGCACCGACAGGCCGGCGGCCGTCGATCGCCGGCGACAGGGCCGCGCCCAGGGCGGAGACCGCCGCGACGTCGTCCGGGTGCGCGCGGCCGCCGGCGACATCGCGCGGCGGCGCGGCTCCAGCGGGCGTGGCCCCGCCGGGCGCGGCCCAGGGCGCGGTCGCGGCGCCTGGATCCGCGTGCGCGGCGGCGAGCCGCGCGAGGGCGGCGCGCTGGAGGGGCGCGGCGCTCGCCCCCGCCCCGCCGTGCGCCGCCGCATAGGCCCGCGCGGCGCGCGTGAACGCCACGCCCGGGGACGGCGCCCACCGCACCGACTCTGCGAGGATGAGCGCCCGGAGCGGCGGCGACACCGCGGGAAGCGCGGCGAAGGCGAGCGCTGTCCGGGCGGGCTCGGCGGCGGCGGCGCGATCCGCGGCGGCGAGGAGCCGCGGCGCCTCGGCGTGGGCCGGCGCGCGGTCACCGGCGCCGGCGCCAGCGCGATCGCGCTGCGCCGCGCGGTCGAGCAGCGCGGCGCGGTCCCGCTGGGGCGCGACGAGCTCGGCGACGCCGGCGCGCTGCCGGTAGCCGCTGGCGGTGACGGCGATCTCTCCCTCGACAACGTCGACGGTCGCCTCGCGCGAGTCGACGGGCAGCGGCACGCGGATCCAGCGCGGCTCTCTCCAGCGCGCGGCGTCCGCGAGCCGCGGCCCGGTGCGCCAGGCGAGCTCCCGGACGACGGCGCCGCCGGCACGGACCACGACGCGCGTCGCCCCGAAGGCGCGCGGCCGGAGGGCGATGCGCAGCACGTCCGCGCCGGGCGCGCGGAGGCCGAGCCGCGCCCCGGCCCCGAGCGAGCGCCAGGGTGTGGCGCGCTCGACGGCCGGGAGGTCGGGCCCCTCGCGGCCGCCGCGCACCTCGACCTCCCGCGCGACGAAGTACGGCTCCACGAGCGGTCGGAGGAGCAGCGACTCCTCGAGGTACCGCGCGGTGAGCCAGGCGGCCGCGGCGGGCTCGAGGCGCGCGGCGGCTGGCGCGGGGGGAGCGCCCGCGTTGCCTTGCTTCGAGGCTGCGCCGGCGCTGCCCGGCGATGACGGCGCGCCCGCGCTTCCCGGCGCGGAGAGCGCCGCGCGCGCGGCGTCGACCCACCGGAGCAGCGCGCCCGCCTCGCCCGGCGCGGTGGCGGGCGCGGGCGCGCGGCCGCCGAGCCACGCGGCGACGTCCTCGTCGAGGCGGTACCAGGCGAGCGGCGCGCTCTCCCGCGCGGCGACCCGCACGGCCACCGGCGCGCGCTCGGCGCCGCGCGGGACGGCCGCGCGCACGGCGAGGAAGCGCGCGCTGGACCACGCGGGCACCGCGACGTCGCGCGCGCCCGCCTTGAGAGGAGGCAGCGGCACCCAGGTGATCACGTCGGGCGCGTCGCCCACGCCGGAGCCGAGGCCGATGCCCGCGACGTCGCCGCGCACCTCCAGCCGATCGCCGGGCTGCACCGGCACGAGGAGCAGCTGCTCTGCGGTCAGCGCCACGGGCGCGGTCGGGTCGGCTGCGGCGGGCGCCGCGCGCGTCCCCGCCGGCGCGGGGGCGCCCTGCGGCCGGCCGTCGCTCCACGAGACGACCCGCGCGCTGTCGGGCGCCACCCAGGCGAGCGGCGTCGCGGCGGCGGCCTCGCGCGCGCCCGGGAGGCCGGGGGCGGCGCCGAGGGCGAGCGCGAGCGCCGCGCCGAGCAGCGCGCGGCGGGCAGCGGATGCGACGAAGGCGTCGAGATCCACGGCGATTACCCTTGTCCCATGCCCACCGTGCGCCCCGTGCGCCGTGGGCTATCGGGCTAGCCGATTTCCGGTAGCGAGCGCAAGCGCGCGATCGGCGACGGCGCGCCGCGCCTCTCGCGGGGGAAGGGCGCGCCGCAGCCGCTGTAGGGGCGGATCGTCGAGGCCTACGGCAGCACGGCGCACCGCAGCCGCGACAGGGGCGGATCGTCGAGACCTACGAGAGCGGCCAGCGCCGCTCGCGCTTCAGCCGTTCGAGCAGCGCGGCGAGCGCCGGCCCGTCCAGCTCGAGGAGCGATGCGTCCTCGTCGGTCGACAGCGCGATGCCGAGCACGTCGCAGACGTCCCGCACGGCCTGCTGGAGGCCCTCGTTGCGTCCCTCGCGGAGGCCTCTGTCGCGGAGCGACTCCAGGCTCGAGTGCCCTTCGCGTTGCAGCAGGCTGGTGAGGATGGCCCGCTGCGCCGCCGCGCGGTCGTAGAGCGCCTCGACCTGCACCGGGTTCTGCAGCGCGCCGGGCGCGTGCAGCAGCGCTCCCGGGAGCGCGCGCCGCGGCGGCTCGCCGGGCGCGTGCACCTCGACGTGCCGCGGCGCTGCGAGCCGCACCACCCAGACCCAGCGCGTGCCTGCGCCGAGGAGATCGGCGACCTTCCGGGCCAGGCGCGCCTCGTCGTCGCCGGCGTCGGCGTACTCGATGGCGAGCGCTGGCGCGCCCGGGACCCAGCCTGGCGTATCGGGCACGTTGCCCACGGCCACGTGCGGCGCGCGCAGCACCTCGGGCGCAGGGCAGTACCCGGTGCCGGCGCCGGCCTCGGAGACGGCGGGGTCCCAGGCGACGACCGCGCCGCCCAGCAAGAGGGCGCCCGAGGCACGCCCGCCGCTGGGCAGGCAGAAGACCGGGTGCCCGTGCGACAGCTCGCACGGGTCGCCTGGCCGGACCTGCTCGGCGCGGAAGGGCCCGCGCTGGTCGGGGCGCGGGGACGGGAGGTCCGGCGCCGAGGTTGCCGGAAAAGGCGGGGGCGCCGTGGCCGGCGCGGGGGCGGGCTCGCGCGGGTCGGGGGCGGGGGCCGGGGTCTGTGCGGTATCGGTCGGAGCGGCGAGGAGCTCTGGAGCTTGCACGGGATACTTGGGTCGCATGCAGTGGATTGCGGGCGTGCAGAAGGGCTGGTCACGGATTCGCCCTCCGGTGGCTCAGCGGTTCGCTGGCAGGCAGCGGGGCCTCTTCGCCCGCCGCGCTTCGGCTCGCGGGGAGCGGTTCGACCGCCCCCCGGGAACCGGCAACGGTCTGGGGGGCTGGTTAAAGCGCCTTCCAGGCAACGAACACGGTCCAGAGGGAACGATTCGACCGCCCTCCAGCTACAGGCAAATCGCCTGGATCTGGAGCACAAGCAGCTCAAGCAGCCTCAACTCTTCAACAGAGCGCTCGGCCACAGCGAACATATAGAATGGCAGTGGCCCGGCGACGCCGGGCCATCGCCAACCCCTACTCGTCGCGCGCGCAGCGGAACCCGTAGAAGGAAAGCCGCCTCTCGGGCAGCTCGCCGACTCGAAACGTCGTGCTCAGCGTCTCTGCCGTGTGGGAGAACGCCCCGCCGCGGGCATCCCTCCCGAGGTCTCCGTCTTCCAGGGCAGCGCAGTTGTCGCAGTTCCCCGAGAGCGGGACGTGGTAGTCGAGCACCCACTCGAACAAGCTGCCCGCCATGTCAGCTTGCCCATACTTGCTGTCCCCCGCCGGGGACTTCGACCCGACGTGCGGGACCGGGCACACCGTGGTCGTTGTCTCGCACTCGAACACGGCCAGATCCTGGCTCGGGGCCGCCGCTCCCCACGGGTACTCGCGGTGCTCGTTCCCGCCCGCGGCCGCATAGTTCCACTCGGCCTCCGTGGGCAGCCGGCCCTCGTCCCAGGCACAGAAGGCGAACGCGAGATACCAGCTCGCGCAGTTGATCGGCACCGCTTCGTTTCCGGCAGGCTCGTCGGTCCACGTCCGGAAATTGGCGTCGCACTCCAGCGAGGCACGCAGCTCCTCCTGCCCCGCAGGCAAGCTCGAGTCCCATGCCGGGTCCCACCCGCCGTCCTTGGCGAGCGGGTGCGCGCCCGCGCCCGCCTTCGGCCTGGTCGCCGGATACCCCGCGACGAACTGCCGGAATCGACCCACCGTCACCTCGAAACGATCGAGACGAAAATCGGCGACGGTGGCTGGAAATGCCGCGTCGTTCAGGCGGTTGAACGTCCCGCCCACCACCTTGCTCTCGGCGCAGCAGCTCTCTTTCTCCTCCGGCCCGCACGCGGGCGCGACCTGGTCGCAGCGCGGCAGGACGAACACGTCAGGCTCCACGTCAGGGATGCACGAGCTCTCGGCGACCAGCGCGATCGCGATCCCGACGAGAAGTCTGGACCCATGCATTCGCACGCCCTCACCTGTGCGCATCAGAAGCTCCCGAAGATGCTGGCGCCAGCGCCGGAAGGCGCGACCCAGGGCAGCGCGACGGCCGCCGGCGCCGGCGCCTTCTCGCCGCCCGATCCGGCGATCCCGTACGCCGCCGCCCCGAGCGCGACGAGCCCGGCGCCGCCGAGGCCCACGAAGAGGCCGAAATCGCGGTTCTTGCGCGCGTTGTCGGCGGCGAAGTCGTAGCCGGGCTTGCAGTACGTCCCGCCCGTCACCTCGCGGCAGCTGTCTCGCAATGCGCCGATCGCGG
Organism: Sorangium sp. So ce321; assembly: GCF_051530195.1. Classification (NCBI taxonomy): domain Bacteria; kingdom Pseudomonadati; phylum Myxococcota; order Polyangiales; family Polyangiaceae; genus Sorangium; species Sorangium sp. So ce321. The sequence goes on from NZ_CP150329.1 coordinate 12,177,927, forward strand.
CGAGGTCGTCGATCAGGAACCCGACCGACGCGCCGGCGAGCGCGATCCCCGCGGCCCCCGAGACCCAGGCCCAGGTCGGCACGCCCCCGCCCGGTGCCTCCTTCGCCTTCTCGGGCGCCGTCGCCGCCGTGGGCCGAGCCGCCGGCCGCAACGTGAGCTCGACCGTCACCGACTCGCCCTCCCGCAGCGTGACCGAGCGGGTCTCCGTCTCGTGCCCGGGGGCGCTCGCGCGGATCTCATGAGGGCCCGGATCGACCGGCAGCGGCTCGCCCAGCGCGGCCGCCGGGACCGGCGTGCCGTCGCGCTGCACCTCGGCGCCGGAGGGCGCGCTCTTCACCACGACGCGGAGCTTCGGCACGCGCGCGTCGAGGTCCGCGATCCCCTTCTGCGCGATCTCCTCGAGCCCTCGCCGCCGCTGCTCCCCCGCCGTCTCGCGGTTCAGGACGATGGCCCGATTGTAATCGTGCCAGGCTGTCGCGACCTTGCCCTCGCGCTCGTGGCACCGCGCGATGTTGATCATCGTGCTCGCGGAGGGGTTGAGCTCGAGGCTCGCCTCGAACTTCGGGCACCCCGCCGCATAATCGCCCTTGTCGACGAGCGCGCGCGCGGCCTTGAAGAGCGCCTCCGCGGCCACCGGATCACGCGGTGGCTGCTGCTGCTGCGCGCGCGCCGCCGAGCCGCCGAGCGCGACCGCCGCGGCGGACGCGAGCCCGGCGAAAGCGCGCAGGCGCGGCGCGAGACCAGCGCCGCGGCGCGCGCCGGCGCGATGGTTGCTCTGCGCCGAGAGGAGGTGCTTGCCAGGCAAGCTCGTTGTCATTTCCGCCATGTCCGCCATGGTGCTCGTTCCGGTGCGGCGAGCCGCGGGGGGCGCGCGGGGGAACTCTACACAAAAACAGGCGGACGACCAGCGGACTACCGCAGCCCCGGGGCGCCGCGGCCGCAGCTCAGCGCGCCATGGCGAAGGCGACCCCGCTCTGCAGCGTCAAGCGCGTCGTCACGCCGCTCAGATCGCGCCCCACGCGCGTGAGTTCGTGCGCGATGCGAGGGCCGATCCCGGTCAGGACGACCTCGGTGCCGAGCAGCCGCGCGGCCTGCGCCACCTTGACGATCTCGTCGCCCACGTCCGGTCCGAGGCTCGGCACGCCCGTGAAGTCGACGATCGTGACACGGGTCTTCCGGGCGGAGATGCCCTCCGTCAGCGTGGCCTGTACCTGCTGCATCCGGCGCCGATCCATGTGCCCGATGAGCGGCATCACGGTGATGTCCTCGGTGATCGGGATGAGCGGCATCGACAGCGCCTCGAGCGCCCGGGCCTGCTCCCGGATGATCTCCTGCTGCTCCCGCTGCGCGGCGGCCGCCGCCTCGGCACGCCTGCGCTCGGTGATGTCGCGGAGCAGCACCAGCGCCTCCGCCGCGTCCAGGCCGACGATCCGCGCCTCGTAATGGCGCAGCTCGCCGCCCACCTGCTGCTCGTACTCGAACACCTGCGTCGTGTCGTCGGCGAGGGCCCGCTCGAGCTCACGCAGGAGGCGCCGCGCGACGTCGTCCGGCAGCGCGTCGCCGACCTGGCCGTCCAGCGAGAACCCCGGCTGGACGGCCGGGGCGAGCCCGCGCGGCGGCTTGACCTCGAGGCACCTGCCCTCCCTGTCCACGCGCAGGACCATGTCCGGCAATGACGTGATCAGCCGGCGGTGCTTCTCCTCCTGCGCCAACATCCGGGCGACGGCATCGACGAGCTCGCGCTCCCGGCTCCACTTCTCCGTGAGCGCACAGGCAATCTGCCGGACCTCGACGACATCGAACGGCTTCTTGAGGATGAGCAGGCGATCCGTCTGCCCGAACCGCGCCATCACGTCATCCCAGGAGCAGTCCGAGTAAGCAGTGCAGATGACGGCCTGGAGGAGCGGGTCCTCCGCCCACAGGCGAGAGAGCGTCTCGACGCCATCCCACCCCGGCGGCATGCGGACGTCCACGAACGCCACCGCGAAGGGGGCGCCGGCCTGCAAGGACCGGCGGACCGCCGCCAGCGCCTGCTCGCCCTGATAGGCCGACGTCAGCTCAAAGCTCGGCCCTCGAGCCGCCCCGCCGTCCCCGCCCTCGCCGCCGAAGAGCAGCGCATCCAGCGCATCGAACTCGGCGGGGCTCACGGCCGGGGCGAGGACGTCCCGGAACGTCCTGTGGATGCTCTCGGTGTCGTCGACGATGAGGACTCTCCTGTTCTTCGCGCTCACTCCGTCCATTGGCTCGGGGCCTCCTGCGAGCGATCACACATCATCGACCTCTGTGTTCAGCGATCTCCCATCGTGGATGGCTCCCACCGTCGCACCCATGCGAGCACATGAAGACCGATGCCTACATGACGGCTGGCAGATCGCCAGCTCGGCAGAGCGGAGCGCTACAGCTCGGCCCCACAGTATGCCTGCACGCTTCGCGCGAAGAAAGTCACGCGAGCACGCCCGACACCGTGCAGGGAAAGCGCCTACCCCGCGGCACGTCGATCGCGCAGCGGCAAATCGGTATGCGAGCGCACCGCGCGACCGTCTCCAGCGCTCCGCGCGGCGTCAACCCGTCGACCCCGAGCAGCGACGCGTCCCCTCATCGCACTCGCACTCGCACTCGCACTCGCTCGCGCGAGCGCGAGTGCGAGTGCGACGAGCGGTTTGCTGTTGCAAGGCATCGACGAAATAGCTCCAATGGTCCTCGAGGCTGCGCGCCGCGGCAGAGCGCTGAACCTGCCGGTGCGAGCGTCATCCGCTCGACCGGATGCAAAGACCGCTCGACCGGAGCAGCGACGCGCCGATCCGCAGCACGTGACCCAGCCGACAGGGGACGAGGCCACCGCCATGCTCGAGGTTCACGGATACACGCTTCTCGACGTCATCAGGGCGACAGACGCCGACGTGGTGTACGAGGCCGTGCGCGACGGGGACCGGCTGCCCGTCCTCGTCAAGACGCCGGCGGCGCCGCGCCCCGGGCCGCGCGAGCGCGAGCGCTACCGCCGGGAACACGGCACCTTGCAGCGACTCCAGGGCGTGCGCGGGGTCATCGGCGCGCTCGCCTGCGAGCTCTCGCAGGAGCGTCCGGCGCTCGTCCTCGCGCGCGTCGACGGGCAGCCCCTGCAAGAGCTCGCGGGCAAGCCGCTCGATGTCGGCCGGCTGCTCGACCTGGCCATCCCGCTCACCGCGACGCTGGCGCAGATTCATTATCACGGCGTGATCCACAAGGACATCAAGCCAGGCAACATCGTCGTCGCGCCGTCGGGCGAGCCGTGGATCATCGATTTCCGGATCGCCACATCCCAGAAGGTGGAGCACGTGGACGCGATGCCGGCCAACCTCATCGAGGGCACGCCGGCCTACATGTCACCCGAGCAGACCGGGCGCATGAACCGCGCGCTCGACCACCGCACGGATCTCTACTCGCTGGGCGTCACGCTCTACGAGCTCCTGACTGGCACCTTGCCTTTCCAGGGGGACGACGCGCTCGAGTGGTTCCACGCCCACATGGCGCGCGTCCCCAGGCTCCCTCACGAGCTCGTCCCCGGGGTCGCGCCCGCGCTCTCCGCCATCGTGATGAAGCTCCTCGCGAAGACCGCTGACGAGCGCTACCAGAGCGCCGAGGGCCTGAAGGCGGACCTCGGGCGGTGCCAGGAGGGCCTGCGCCGCGGCGGCATCGAGGACTTTCAGCCCGGCGCGCGCGACGTCCCCACCCGCCTCCAGATGCCGCAGCGGCTCTACGGGCGCGAGGCCACGGTCGCCACCCTGCTGGAGGCGTGGGGCCGCACGGCGCGCGGCGGGCGGCCGGAGCTCCTGCTCGTCAGCGGCTACTCGGGTATCGGGAAGTCCTCGGTCGTCCACGAGCTGCACCGGCCGGTCCTCGCGCGGCGCGGGTTCTTCCTGAGCGGCAAGTTCGATCAGTTCCAGCGAGACGTGCCTTACGCCACGATGGCGCAGGCCATCCGCGAGCTCGTGCAGCACCTCCTGGCGGTGACCGACGAGAAGCTCGGGAGCTTCCGCCAGCGCCTGCGGGAGGCGTGGGGCGACAACGGACAGGTGATGGTGGACCTGGTGCCGCAGCTCGAGCTCGTCGTGGGCGAGCAGCCGAAGGTCCAGGAGCTGCCGGCCGCCGAGGCCCAGAACCGCTTCAACCTCGTGTTCCAGCAGTTCCTCAGCGTCATCGCCACGTCCGAGCAGCCGCTCGCCATCTTCCTCGACGACCTGCAGTGGGCCGACCTGGCCAGCCTCAAGCTGATCCAGCACCTCACCACGCACCCGGACATCCCGCCGGTGCTGCTGATCGGCGCGTACCGCGACAACGAGGTAGGGCCCTCCCACCCGCTCCTGCTGGCGCTCGACGAGCTGCGCAAGGCAGGCGCGCGGGTCAGCGCGGTGCAGCTCGGCCCGCTCAGCGCCGAGCAGACGCGCGAGCTCGTCGCCGACGCGCTCCCGGGCGCGGGCGCGGACGTCGTCGCGCCCCTCTCGGCGCTCGTCCACGAGAAGACCGGCGGCAACCCGTTCTTCCTCGTCCAGATGCTGCCGACGCTCAACCGCGACGGGCTCCTCTGCCGCGTGCCCGACGGGGGCTGGCGATGGGACGCAGAGGGCGTGAGGGCAAAGGACTACTCCGATAACGTCGTCGACTTCATGGCGGGGAGGCTGCGCCTCTTGCCGAGCGAGACACAGCACCTCCTGCGGCTCGCGGCGTGCGTGGCAAACACGTTCTCGCTGAAGACGCTGGCCATCATCTCCGGCCAGGACACGGGCGAGGTGGAGCGGCACCTCGATCCCGCGCTCCAGGAAGGGATGCTGGTGCGCGGCGCGGCGGACCAGTACCGGTTCCTCCACGACCGCATCCACCAGGCGGCTTACGTCCTCACCCCAGCGGACGAGCGCAAGGCCGTGCACCTGCGCATCGGCCGCCTGCTGCTCGGGAGCCTGACGCCGGAGGAGGTCCGGGAGCGGCTGTTCGACGTCGTGAATCAGCTCAACGCCGCGGCCGACCTGATGGAGGACGGCGCCGAGCGCCACCGCGCGGCGCGCCTGAACGCCGAGGCAGGCTGGAAAGCCAAGACGTCCGCCGCGCACCGGTCGGCCATCTCGTACCTCACCGCGGCCTTCGACCTCATCCCCGGCGATCCGTGGGAGACCGACCACGAGCTCGCCTTCAAGCTGCGCCTCGACCGCGCGAGCAGCGAGTTCATGCTCGGCCACACCGCCGAGGCGCGCCGGCTGGCCGACGAGCTCCTCGACAGGGCGCGCACGCGCGTCGACAAGGCGGCGGTCCATCGTCTGAAGAGCGACATCCACGTCGCCTCCAGCGAGAACGAGGCGGCCGTCGCGAGCATCCTGGCGGGCCTGGATCTCTTTGGCATGCACATGCCGCCCCGCCCCTCGTGGGACGATGTCGCGGCGGCCAACGAGGAGGTGACAGCGCTCCTCGGCGATCGCCCCATCGAGAGCCTCGTCGAGCTGCCGCTCACGGCCGACACCGACGTGAAGGCGGCGATGGACCTGCTCGCGGCGCTGTTCGCGCCGGCGTTCTTCACGGACGGCAACCTGCTCGTGCTCCACCTCTGCCGGATGGTCTCTCTCTCCCTCCGCCACGGGAACACCGACGCTGCCGCGCCGGGATACGCCTGGTACGGCGTCATGGCCGGCGCCGCCTTCCGCAAGTACCAGATGGGCTACGCCTTCGGCAAGCTCGCCTGCGACCTTGTCGAGCGACACAACTACTCCGCGTGTCGGGGCAAGGTGCTCTACACCATGGAGATCATCAACTACTGGACTCGGCCCATCTCCATCTCGCTCGACCTCGCGCGGAGCGCCTTCCACCACGCGGTCCTGTCCGGTGATTTCCAGGTCGCCTGCTACTGCTGCAACCACATCGTCACGGACCGCATCAGCCTCGGGCACGACCTGGCCGATGTGTACCGCGAGTCGGTGGCGCGCCTCGATTTCCAGCGCAATGCGGGGTTCCGGGACGTGCAGGACATCACGCTGCCTGCGCAGCGGTTCGTGCAGCAGATGCGCGGGCTCACGCGATCGTTCGAGACGCTGGACGGCGACGGCTTCGACGAGGCGACGTTCGAAGCGGCGCTGACGCCGGACCGCATGAGCACCATGCGGTGCTGGTACTGGATCCTCAAGATGCAATCCAGGTACATGGCGGGCGCCTACGAGGAGGCGGGGCGCATCGCGCCGAGGGCCACGGAGCTGATCTGGGCCTCTACCAGCCACATTCAGCTCCTCGATTTCCACCTCTATCGTCCCCTGACCCTCGCCGCCTGCTTTCATGACGCGACGCCGGAGGAGCAGAGAGAGCACCTCGAGGCAATGCGGCAGAGCCAGCAGCAGCTCGAGGAGTGGGCGAGCAGCTGTCCGGAGAATTTCCGCGCGCCCGAGCGGCTCGTCTCCGCGGAGCTCGCGCGCGTCAGCGGCAGGCCGGACGAGGCGATGCACCTTTACGAGGAGGCGATCCAGTCGGCGCGCGAGCACGGCTTCCTCCAGAACGTCGGCCTGGCCAACGAGCTCGCGGCGCGCTTCTGGCGCGAGCGAAAGCTCCCCTTCATCGCCGCGGCGTACGCGCGCGAGGCGCAGGACGCCTACCGGCAGTGGGGGGCGGACGGCAAGGTCAGGCACCTCGAGGCCCAGTGGCCTCAGCTCGCCTCTCCCGTGGCCGCTCGGGCGGCGACCGCCACGTGCGACACGAGCGTGACGCACATCGACGCGCTCGCGCTGGTGAAGGCGCAGCAGGCCGTCTCCGGCGAGATCGTGATCGAGCGGCTGGTGAGCACGCTGATGCAGGTCGCCATCGAGAACGCGGGGGCGCAGCGCGGCGCCCTGCTGCTGCCGAAGGGCGATCGGCTCGCGGTCGAGGCCGTCGCCGATGCCGGGCGAGAGCGGGGCGGCGTCGTCGTCGCCCCGGGCGACGACGGCCAGGCGTTGCCCTGGAGCATCGTCGCGTATGTCAGGCGCACGCACGAGCACGTGCTCATCGGCGACGCGCTCGGGCCTCACCCGTTCTCGTCGGACGCGTACCTCGCGAGCGGCAGGGCGAAGTCGGTGCTGTGTTTACCGCTCATCCGCAAGGCGGAGTTCCACGGGGTGCTGTACCTGGAGAACGGGCTCGCCTCGCAGGCGTTCACGCCGGACCGCATCGCGCTGCTCGAGCACATCGCCTCCCAGGCCGCGATCTCGATCGAGAACGCGCGGCTGTACGCGGAGGTCCAGCGGGCCGAGGCGGCCTTGCGCCACGCCAACGACGAGCTCGAGAAGCGCGTGGAGGAGCGGACGCGGGAGCTCAAGCAAGCGCAGTCCCAGATCGCGGAGTCCGCGCGCGGGGCAGGCATGGCCGAGATCGCCTCGAACGTGCTGCACAACGTGGGGAACGTCCTCACGAGCGTCACCGCGGACGCGCAGATGATGCAGGAGTCGTTGACCAGCTCACGCGTCGGTCGGCTGAAGCAGATCGCGGCGATGCTCCAGGACAACCGCGGAGATCTCGCCCACTTCCTGACGAAGGACCCGCTGGGGAGCCGGCTGACCGAGTACCTCACCGCGCTCGCGAGCGAGCTCGCCGGGCAGCAGGAGTCGCTGCTCGGCAGCCTGAGGTACACGCAGCAGCACATCGAGCACATCCGCACGATCATCCAGGTGCAGCAGCTCTACGCGAAGAGCACGCTCTTCGCCGAGGAGTGCTGCCTCGGCGAGGTCGTCGAGAACGCGCTGCGCATCCAGGAGGCCGCGCTCCGGCGCCATCACGTCTCGGTGACGCGGGAGCTCGACGCGCTGCCGGCGCTGCAGCTGGACAAGCACAAGGTGCTGCAGATCGTGGTCAACCTGCTCGCGAACGCGACGGACGCGGTGGCCGGGGTCCCCGAGGGCGACCGGCGCCTCGTCGTGCGGCTCCGGCGCGACGGGCAGGTGGCGCGCATCCAGGTGGTGGACAGCGGCGTGGGGATCGCGCCGGAGGTGCTGCCCCGGCTCTTCGCGCACGGCTACACCACGCGCGAGGGCGGGCACGGCTTCGGGCTGCACTCCAGCGCGCTGGCCGCCAGGGTGCTCGGGGGCTCGCTCACGCTGAAGAGCGACGGGCCTGGCCACGGAGCCACGGCCACGCTGGAGATCCCGCTCATGGGATCGGGGATCGACGCGGCCAGAGGGACGGAGACCAGGGGTCGCGCGAGCGAGCTCACGCAATGACGCCGCGCGCACCCGTGGCGAAGGCGCCGGTGAACGCCCGGCGTCCTCGAGGAGGGAGAGAGAAGGAGAGAACGGAAAGAGCGCGCTCAGCACGCTCGCCGCCGGCCCCCTCCGCGCCCGGACGTTCTGGAACGCTCGGTCCAGAATGATCGCCCGGGCACCCCCCACGCATCCCGGGCCCGCCTCAGGGATCGTCCTCCACCCACAGCCTCGGCCCGCTGTCCCGCCCCGGCCCCTTCTGGCCGACCAGCACCGCCCCGATCCAGACCTCCTTCGCCGTCTCCCCCGCGTCGCCCGCCTGCGGCCCGAGCAGCGACAGCCGCACGACGCGCTCGCCCGGCGCGAGGTCGTCGCCCAGGCGGATCACCGAGCGCCCCACCCCGTCCGTGCCGCGCCGATCGGTCGCCGCTTCCCACAGCGTCGCGCGCGTGAGATCGCCGCCCCGGCCCGCCAGCACGCCGTCCGGGAGCGTCACGCGCCGGAAGAACGCCGCCTCGCGCGACGCGGGCTTCGCCCCCTCGATCCGGTACCGGACGCGGTAGTCCGCGTTCTCCCCGGGCGTCACCACGAACAGCACGAGGTGCAGCGTCTCGCCCGCCTCCTGCCTGAAGCGGTACGTCATCGGCCGGCCGCGCGTCAGCTCGAACACGTCGCGCCGGCGCACGATCGCCCCGCCGTTCGCCGGCGGCGCGTCCGTGTACGCGGCCCCCGCGTCGCCGAGCCCCTCGATCTCGATCTTGCGCGTGCCCGCCGGCGCCGTCACGCGCAGCGCGCCCGACAGCGCCACGATCGGCTCCTTCAGCGCCACCTCGCCGTCCACGCGCACCGCGACCTCCTTGCCCAGCGACGCGCGCGCTGCCCGATAGATGACCGACAGCCGCCCGGCCCGCGCGCCCTCGCCGTCGACCCGCACGTCCTTCGGCACGAGCAGCGGCGTCCACGCATCCCCCGGCGACGGCTCCCCCGCCGACTGCCACGCCGGCATCAGCAACCGCCGGCGCACCGGCGCGTGCTCGGGGGTGAGGGTGCGCTCCGGCCGATCCGCGTCCGACCTCGCGCCCTCCCCCGAGCGCTCGATCCGCACCTGCTCGCGCAGGTCCGAGAAGCGCTCCTTCCGCTCGAGATCGTCGAGGTTCACCGCCCGGACGTCGGTCCACGTGCTCACGTCGAACGGCGCGTAACGCCACGTCTCGTCCTCGGCCAGCGCGACCCGGTACGGCAGCCGGTACAGGGTCTCGTTCACCCCCGGCTCGATCGTGCGCAGCCGCACGCGCGTCCTCGCGTCGCCCGTGATCTCGATCCGCTCCACCCCCGCCGGCGGCCGGAGGATCGCGAGCCGCGGCTCGGACGAGTCGAATCCGTCGTTCCACCACTCGAAGCGCGATCGCGGGAGCGTCACCTTGAGCTCGGCCCGCTCGGACGGCCCCGGACCCCACCGCGCCACCACCGTCGCATCGCCCTGGTTCGCGCCGCCGCTCGCCTCGATCTCGGTCCGGATCAGCAGCCCGAGGAGCTCCTGCCCGGGCGCCATCCGCGCGATCACCGGGTCGCTCGGATCCAGCGCCAGGTAGCGCACGATGCGCACGTCCGGCGGCGTCTGGAGCCGCGCCGGCGCGGCCGACGAGGCCGTCGTGGACCCAGCGCCAGGCGCAGCCGCCGCCGCTGCGCCAGGTGCAGCCGCCGCCGCGCCAGGTTCCGCCGACGCCGCGCCGGGTTCCGCCGACGCCGCGCCAGGTTCCGCCGCCGCCGCGCCAGGTTCCGCCGACGCCGCGCCGGACACAGCCGCGCCCTCGCCCGCGTCCGCGGGCGGAGGCATCGCCGGGTGGACGATCTCGCCGACCTGCTGCAGCGCCTGCGCCTCCGGCGCGCCGAACCGCACGCCGAAATCCGGGCCGACGCCGTCGATGACCACCGTCCGGATGTCCTCCCGCGCGAGCCGCACCGTCGCCCGCCCGAGCGGGCCGAGCTCCACGCTCGCGGACGAGCTCGCGCCGTCCGCGACCCGCACCGTGCGACCCGGCGGGCCCTCGATGTCGAGCGACAGCGGACCGCGGAAGTTCAGCGCGGCCGCGTGGCGCTCGCCGACCACGAACTCGGACGCGCCGCGCCCCTCGGCGCGCGGGTACGGCATGCGGAACCGCCGCAGGAGGAGCCGCGACATCTCGTAATCGAGCCCCTCGCGTCCCCCGGCCTCGAGCCGCCGCGCCCAGCCCCGGAGCAGCTCCTTGCGCGCCGGCTCCGGCAGGTCGGCGAAGCCGAGCGCCGACACCCGGCGCCCCAGCTGCCGCCGCTCCTCCGCGTCGAGGCTCTGCTCGAAGACGGCGCGCGACGTCTCGCTGCGCTCATAGCGGCCCTCCAGCCGGGACAGGATCGTCAGATCGATCGGCGCGCCGTCGGTCCCCACCGCGGGCTTCGCCCGGAGCCGCACCTGGCCGCCCTGCGGGAGCACGTCGTGCGTGATGAGCAGCGTCGAGCGAGGATCCGTCACCGCGCCCCCGCCGCCAGCGAGCCGCGCCGCGTATTCGCCCTCGCCGAGCGGGCGATCCGGGTCGCAGCTCACCCGGCTCTCGAGGTCGTACACGTGCCGCGCGACCTCCTTCCCCCGCTCGTTCACGAACGCCGCGACGAACCCGTACGGGTAGCGCTTCGCCGAGTCGCAGACGTCGGCCTTCACGCCCGCCCAGGTCGTCACCTCGACGGCGTCGATCTCGGCCGGGATCTTCACCACGAGATCCCGCTGCGGCTCGATGTGGTAGGCGAGGATCTCGTCCTCGGCCGGCAGCGAGCTGCCGAGCGGCGGCGCGCTCGGCAGGAGCGAGAGCGCCGCCGCCGTCACCCCGAGCAGCGACATCGCGATCAGCCAGCGCGGGTTCAGCCCCTTGCGCGGCGCGCTCACCCGCGCGCGGAAGCCCCCCGTCGCCTGGCGCGCCCGCGCCGGCGGCCGCGCAGGGCGCGGCGGCGCGGCCGCCTCGTGGATCGAGGGCTCGCGGCGCTTCGCCGGGGCGCTCACGGGGCCGCCTCCTGCGGGGCCGCGCCGGGCGACGCAGACCCCGACGCCGGCGCCACCGCGCCGGGCGACGCAGACCCCGACGCCGGCGCCACCGCGCCGGGCGACGCAGACCCCGACGCCGGCGCCACCGCACCCGCCGCGCTCGACGGACCCGCCCCGGCCGCCTGGACCCGGAGCGCGCTCGTGCCGACGGTGACCGCGCGCCGCAGCCGCAGCTCGCCAGGCACGGCCGGGCCCGGGACCGCGACGAGCGCGCCGTCGATCGGCAGGAGCTGCGCCTCGCCCGGCCGCGCCGCGATGGCCCACGGTCGCCCCGTGATCACGTCGCGCCCGAGCTCCACATGGCACCGCGCCGCCGCCCCGGCGCGCGGCCCGTCCGCCTGCGCGCCCCTCGCCAGCGCCGCCTGCGCGCCCGCGCCCCCGGCCGCAGCCGCCTGCGCGCCCCCCGCCGCGGCCGCCTGCGCGCCCCCCGCCGCGGCCGCCTGCGCGCCCCCGGCCAGCGCCGCCTGCGCCGCGAAGTGCGCCCTCAGGTAGTACGGGTTCCGCTCGGTGGTGTAGCGCCGGAAGCCCTCCATCGACGCGGCGAGATCGCACTCCGCCGCCACCCCCCGGGTCGGGCACGCCTCGTCCCCGCTCGCCCCCGCGCCCGGCGCCGCGCACGACGCGAGCGCCCGCGCCCGCTCGGCCACGTCGAGCGGCGCGGGCGCCACCCCGAGCCGCGTGAGCCGCGCCTCGAGCCGCGTCTCCCCCTGCCCCGGCGCCGCGAAGCGCCGCAGCTCGAAGAAGCGCCGGATCGCGCTGCCCAGGTACACGATCGCGAACCGCCCCTCGGCGAACCGCTTCGCGTAGCTCATCGCCATGTCCGTCGCGCCGCTGAACGGCACCTGCTCGCGCGTGCCGTCGAAGATCCCGACGCGCAGCTCCAGATCGCGCAGCGTCTCCAGCAGCGGCCCCGCGAAGGTGGGCACGTGCTCCGGCCGCACGACCTCGTACCCGAACGAGACCACCGCGTCGCGCTCGTAGCTCCGCTCCGCCTCGATCGCCTGGACCGACAGCGCGGTGCCGCCGTCCCCGACCCACACCTCGTGCGCCCGCTGGAAGAAGCTGCGCAGCCCCTCCGCGCGCCGCACGTCGGCCGCGCCGCTCGGCTCCGCCGTGGGCACCGCCCCCGCGAGCAGCAGCGACTGCGCGGAGAGCGCGTCAGCGAGCGCGAGCCCCGCGCCGAACACCCCGATCTGCCACCGCGGCGCGGGCACCTCGACGAGCATCGCGCCCGTGAGCGGCGACCTCACCGCGTCCGGCGAGGACGCCGTGGGCAAGATCCCGCCGATCGACGCCGCAGGCCCCGCGCGGCGCGCCGCCGGCCCCGGCGGCGGCGGCGGCGCGGGCGGGTGCGAAAGCACGAGCCACGCCGGGTTCCCGCGGCGCTCCGGGCCGCCCTCCTCCGGCCCCGGCTCCGCGATGCCCCACGCCGCCGGCGCGGCGTCCGTACCGCCGATGCGCACCTCGCGGTACCCGAGGCGCCCGAGGATCGCCCGCTCCCACGCGGTCGGCGCCGGCGCGCCAGCGGCGCCGCCGCCGCGCGTCGCCGCCGCGATCAGCCGCGGCGCCACGACGCTGTCGAACAGCCGGAGCTCCTCGATCGACGGCGGCCGGAACCGGCCCGGCTGGACCTCCGTCAGGGACACCATCCGCTTCGAGAGCTCCTCCTCCAGCGTCCCGCTCCAGCGCACGACCTCCGGCACGCCGAGCACGCGCGCGCCGACCGCCTCCGCGACCTGGCGCGGCACCCGCAACCGCGGCGCGTCGGCGAGGAGCGTCGACTGCTCGGCCGCCGGGCGGAACGTCATCGCCGTCTCGGCGCCGAGCCCCTCGCCGATCGACACGACCGGCAGCCCCGCCGGCGAGCCCACGACGCTGAGCTCCGGCCCGTCGCCGCCGCCCGGCTCGACGATCAGCACCTGCGGGTCCTCCATCGCCTCCATCATCGCGGCCGCGAACGCCTCGTCGTGGCGCCGGATCGCGCCGTGGCGCGACAGCAGCACGACCCCCGACGCGTCGAGGAGCTCCGCCACCCGGAGCGCCACCGCCGGCAGCGCGGAGCCGATCTCCGCGGGCGCCGCCAGCACCAGCCACTCGGGCGCGGACGTCGGGCTCCGGCCGACGCGCTTGCGGAGCGCCGCCCGCGGCGCGCTCGGCGCGTCCTCCGCGTCCTCGAACCGCGCGCTCATCACGTACCACGGCCTGTCGCCGTCGCCCTCCCGCGCGCCCTCCCGTACCACCGAGACCCGCGCGCGCTCCGCCACGCCGAGCAGCTCGTCCGCCGGCCGGCCGTCGCGCAGCACGCTGCGCGCGAGGCGGTAGGCGACCCGCCGCGACTCGATGTCGGCCGCGATCGCGGCCGCCCGCGGGCGCGGGCCGGGCCGCGGCACCGTGTCCGCGAGCACCAGCGACAGCGCCGCGCTCTCGACGCGCGGCGGCGGCCTCGCCTCGGCCGCCGGCGGCGGCGGCGCGCTGCCCCAGCCGAGCGCGACGAGCGCGTAGCCGACCGCGTTGCCCGCGAGGAACGCCGTGAACGACACCTGGAGCGTCGGCATGATCACGATGCCGACGTGCTCCTTGTTCCACATCTTCACGGCGAGCAGGCTCGGGAGCAGGTACCCGAAGCCGAAGTAGTCGATCATCTGCAGCCCCGGCGCGTACCGCACCATGGCGAAGCCGATCGCCATCTTCACGACGAAGCCGAGCACGTACACGAAGATCATGCGCCTCGGCCCCACGAGCAGCATCCGGGAGAAGGGGCGCACCGACGTGATCCAGCGCGACAGATAGAAGACGACCAGCGCCTCGACCGTCGTCGTGAGCAGCTTCGTCGGCTCGTACCAGGCCACCGCGAGCAGACCCGGCACGAGGATGCCGTTGTAGTCCCACCCGTAGCGGACGTTGTTGCGGGCGCCCAGCAGCGCGCCGATGACCAGGATGATGTGGGCCTTCGGCAGCTCGAGGAACTCGAGCGACAGGCTCTCGTTGAGGACCTGGAAGCGCGAGACCGACAGGTTCGTCGTCCGGAGCAGCACGCCGAGCACGAGCGCGGTCAGCATCGTGACGACCGCGAGCCGCGGCGCCGCGCGCAGGAGGCCGCTGTTCCAGAAGGCGTTCGCGATGAGCGGCACGAGCACGAGCCCGATGCTGTAGAGCTCCCGCGAGTGCACGAAGTCGTAGCGCGCCGAGACCTCGGGCACGACGAAGCCCTCGACGAAGAGCCGCACGATGACCGCACCGATGATGAACAGGTAGAACCGCTCGCGCCCGAAGGCGGTCGACCACGCGCCGGTCCGGGTGATCCAGCGGCCGATCAGCGCGACGAACATGTACGTCACGACCGACTCCGCGATGATGAACACCGCGGTCACCGGGGCCGCGAAGAACACCGTCGCGAGGTAGCCGGGCACGACGAGCCCCGCGTACGTCCACCCGAGCGTCTCGGTGAAGAGCGTCCCGAAGACGAGCCCGATCAGGACCGCGGTGTGGAGGCTGCGGTCAAGCCCGTTCGGTGGGAAGAGCGGCAGGTTGGCGAGCATGCGGCGGTGCGGCGGGACGGCGGCGGAAGGCGGCGGTCCGCCGGATCGGGATCAGCGCGCGCCGCCGCCCGACCCGGCGTGGCGCGCCGCTACGGCAGCGTGGTGGCCAGGCCGAGCGCGCTCGGCGCGCCCCAGCCCGTCGGGTAGTCCCAGCCCGGCCCCGCGGCAAACAACTCCGTCGCGCCGCTCACGACGTCGCGGAACGTCGCCTGCACCGCGGGGGTCGTGTAGAGGATCGAGTTCAGGAAGCCGACGCGCGGCAGGCCTTGCGCGGCGCGGTAGCTGTTCACCACGGCGACGATCCCGGCGAACGCGGGCGAGGAGAACGACGTCCCGGCGTAGCGGCGCCACTCGCCGAGGTAGTAGACCCAGTACGGGTTCGGCGAGCTCGAGGCGTGCATCGCGAGGTCCGCGACCGCCCGCTTGCCGTCGGACCCCTCCACGATCCCCACCTGCCACGCGGGGATCGGGAACGAGAGCGTCGGGCCGGAGCCGGACCAGGTCCACGCGTTCTCGCTCTCGACCTCGCCGTTGCCGGTGAGCCAGAGCTGCGTCCCGCCGACCCCGGTCACGTACGGGCTCGCCGAGGGCGTGTCGGTCTGCCCGGAGTCGCCGGTCGCCGCGATCACCGTGATCCCGAGCGCGGCGGCCATCTGCGCCGCGTAGTGGTACTGGAGCCGCACGGCCGGCGGCTCGGAGTCCTCGCGGTGCGCGAACGAGTCCGTGATGACCGACACCTCGCCGCGGGCGATCGCCTCGTTGAACGTGTAGACCATCGACGTGTTGCGCGCGTCGGGCCCCTGGTACACGACGACGTCCGCGCCCGGGGCGAGGCCCGCCGACCACTGGACGTCGAGCGTCGACTCCGTGTAGCGCGTCGAGACCGGCTCCATGGTCAGGACGATCTCCGGGTTTGCCCGCTGCAGGCCGAACGATCGCCAGAACGACTGCAGGTCCTTGAGCTTGAAGGTGGCGCCGACGGTGACCCCGAGCTTCACCCCCTGGCCCGTGAACCCGAGCTCGTAGAGGTCGTCGAGGTCGTACGCGGCCGCGATCTGCGCGGGGGTGAACCCCCGATCGACGTCGCCAGGCGGCTCCGACACGATGTCCCCGCCCTCGGCGGGCAGCGGCTTGGTGCTCGCCGCGAGATCCGCGGTGATGATGCCGGTCGTGCGCTCGGAGACCCACGTCGGCACGGTGAGCTGCTCCAGCGAGCCGAAGACGTCGAACGGCGGGTTCCCCGCCTGCGGGTTCTCCCGCTCGAAGACCCTGAGCTCGGTCTCGAAGGCCTCGTTGAACTGGGCCACCGTGCCGGTGAACTGGATCAGCAGCCGGTTCGTGGCCGTGAAGTTCACCTGAAACCCCTGCTCCTCGAGCCAGAGCTTCACGAGGTGCACGTCGAGCTCCCGCGGCGCGTACGCATCGAGCCACGCCTCCGGGGTGAGGTACTGGCGGAACCGCGGGCTCTCCGGGTCGTAGATCTCCTGGATCGCCTGCTCGAGGCGCCCCGAGTTGCGGATGGGGAAGCCCATCAGCGCGCGGACCACCTCGTCGCCCCCGGCGACGCCCTTGTCGGTGTACACGCCGGGCAGCGGGCTCGGGATGCCGTCCGTCGCCTCGGTGGGCTCGCGCTCCTCCTCGGTGAAGTCCGGCAGCTCGTCCGGCAGCGGCACCCCGCCGGCCCCGCCCTCCCCGCCGCCGCCCTCCGCGGCGCCCCCGGTGCCGCTCGCTGTCGCGCCCCCGCCGCCGCTCGCTGTCGCGCCCCCGCCCCCGCCGGCGCCCCCTGCCCCGCCGCTGCCCGACGGATTTGCGAGCTGCGCACCCGACTCGCAGCCACAGCTCGAGGCCGAGAAGACGACGCTGCTGGTCAGAGCGAACAACCCGAGGACAGGAGCGACCCGGAGAACAGATGAAGAGCGACGCATATGCAGGATCGATTCAATCCCCTTCCGACAGGCCGATCCAGCCCAATCGACACCGCTCGCTGACGTCGCATCACACGCACGCCGCCCGCAACACAACGCGCCTCGACGGCGCGTGCGGAGCACCACATCGCACCTCGTCTCGAACAGAATTCGCTGCTGCGCTGCGGCGAGCGGTCTCGTGTACGAGCGGGCGGCGCACCGGAGAGCGACGCGGACGCCCTGCGCGCCGCCGCGGCGGCGCTGCGCGACCGGCTGTAGGGGGCGTCCTTCTTCTTGAAAAACAGACGGTTTTGGCGCGGCGCACTCCGGTAGACAATTGTATTGGTGCGACCTCGATGCGACGCTCAGCCTGCCTGGGCGCCTCGCGACCCCTGGCGCGCTGCGTTCTCCAGCGATTATGGCGAAGACTTACCGTCCGCGGATCCCCAGGCCCTTTCGCATCCCGCGACCGATGACCTCGCAGTCCGAGGCGGCGCGCTTCGGGTGGCTCGGCCCCGATGTGCTCTCGATCGCCGCGGGGGCGCTGCTCGCCGCCGTGGCGCCGCTCGAGCGGTTCGACTACGTCGCGCGCGGCCTCACCGCGTCGGCGCTCGCCGACGACGCGCCCTCCGCGCAGGTGCTGCTGGTCACCGCCTCGCCCGAGGCGCTGCGCGACGGGCTGTGTGAGCGCTCGCTCCCCGGGCTGCTCGAGCGCGGGCGCGCGCGCGGCGCGCTGCTCGTCCCGCCGGCCGACGCCTTCTGCGGCGGCGACGCGGGAGGCGGCGCCCGCGCGCCGGCGACGGCGGCCGCGCCCGCCGTCCGGCTGCCGCCGGGGCTGCTGCGCCTGAGCGCGGGCGAGGTCGTCGGCTTCTTCCCGCTGACCAGCGAGGCGCGCGCGGCGGAGCTCGGGGCGCTCGGCGTCTCGGCGGCGCCCTGGGTCATCAAGAAAGCGCCGCAGAGCGTGCCCGCGGTCAGCCTGCGCGATCTCGCGGACGGCCAGGTCCCGGCGAACGCGCTCGCCGGCCGCGTCGCCGTCGTCGCGGTGGGCTCGGGGGGCGTCCCGCCCCAGGCCGTCGCCACGTCGGCGCTGCCGCCGGCGAAGGGCGTCGCCGCGGTGCTCGGCGGGCTGCTCGACGGCGGGCGGCGCGCCTCGGCCCCGGCCTGGGCGCCCGCGCTGTTCGTCCTGCTCGCGGGCGGGCTCGTGTGGCTCGCGCGCCGCCGCTACGGGAGCCTGGTCGCCACGACCGCGCTGTTCCTCGCCACGTTCGCGCTCGCCGCGGGCCAGAGCGCGCTCGCCGCGCGGGTGGAGGCGAGCCTGTTGCCGCTGCCGAGCACCCTCTTCGGCCTCGCCGTCGCGTTCGCGGGCGTGATGATCCTCCGCGGGCTCGGCGTGCAGCGCGCCGTCGATCGCGCCGCGGAGCTCATCCAGCGCGCGGCGCTGTTCCGCATGCAGGGGGTCCACACGCTGCGGGACGAGGAGTTCTGGCCGCGCGTGGCGCGCCTCGCGGAGCAGGCGCACCCGGCCGATCTCGTGCTCGTCGCGGAGCTGCCCGCGGGCAGCTGGCACCTCCGGTTCTGGAACGACCGGCGCGACGGCGACAGCCTCGTCGCCGAGCGGCGCCACGACGTCCGCCGCCCGCCGTACAGCAGCGAGCAGGGCGTCCCGGCGATCCGCCTGGCGCGCCGGTTCCTGACGAAGCAGGACATGCCGGCGGTCGTGGTCCCGCTCATCGCGTTCGGCGAGATCGAGGGCTACGTGTTCTTCTGCGGCCCGGTCGCGGAGGCGACGTTCTCGCGCGAGCCGGAGCGGGCGGAGAACGTCGGCCGCGAGCTCGCGCTGCTCCTGCGCAGGAAGCGCCTCGCGCGCACGGCCGAGGCGGGCGCGGGCGAGGCGCGGGCCGGCCACACGCCGACGGACGATCTGGTCGAGGGCGCGCGCGTCGCGCTCGACGACCTCCAGCTCTTCGGGTCGATGCTGCGCAGCGCGCCGGTGGGGCTCCTGTACGCGGACGCGTTCGGCGACGTCCGCTTCGTCGCGCCGGAGTTCGCGAAGTGGCTGCGCGCGCGCGACGTCACGGTGCCGGTGGAGAGCGCGAGCGCGGCGCTCCCGCCCGGCTCGCTCACGCTGGGCGACGTGCTCGGCGCCACGTCCGCGAGCGGCGCCGCCGTGTCGCTCTCCAGCGTGATGGCGAGCGACGAGGGCATCGAGCTCAGCGTCAGCGCGCCCGAGCCTGCGGTGCTCTCGGTGCGCCCGCTCCGCCGCGAGTCCGACGGCTCCTCGTGGATCGCGGGCTACGTGGCCGCGCTCATCCCGGTGAAGCAGCCGGCGCCCGTGTCGGGCAACGTGCGGCCGCTCGCGGCGCGGGACGCGACGGATCCGCTCTGCGCCTTCCAGCTCGGCGATGTCGTGGCCGACGCGGTGGCGAGCGCCGCGCGCGCGACGGGCCGGGCGGTGCGGCTCGAGCCGATCCGCGGCGCGACGCACGCCCTCGGGCACCGCGGCGAGCTCGCGCAGGTGCTCGAGGGGTTCCTGACCGACGTCGCGAGCCGCGGGCTGCCTGGCCACGGCCCGGTGGTGTCGGTGCGCGAGGCGCCGCAGGGCGTGCAGCTGTCGATCCTGGACGTCGGCTTCGGCCTGGGGCTGCCGGAGTCGGCGCTCCAGCGCGTGCTGACCGCGCCTGGCTCTGCCCCTGCCGGGCTGGAGCCGCTCGGCCGGCTGATCCTGGCGGTGGAGGACAGCCACGGCCAGGCGGAGCTCAAGACGAACGACGGCTGGGGGATCACGCTGACGGTGACGCTGCTGCGGGCGCACCCGCGCGCCTTCGTGGCCGCGCACGAGGGCGGCAAGCCGGCGGCGCAGCAGAACGTGATCGCGATCGGGAGGGCGAGCCCGAAGTAGCGCGGGCGAGGGCGGCGGGCGCGGGCGGCGGAGGGCGGCGGGCGCCTCTCATCCCGACATGAGGTGAGAGTCCGGCTGCGTCCCCGCGCCGCGCGACGAACAGGGGCTCCTTGAGCCGGACAGCTCGGGAAAACCTACCAGGGACGAACTTGGGCAACGACATTGTCGTGGCGAACAGTCGCGATCCGTCGTTTCCATTGGAATTCGATCTCGGCGCCCGGCGGATCACGTTTCTCGAGGGGGAGCGCATGAGCCTCGCGATCGGGACGTGCTCGCTGTGGCGCGCGGCTTGACTACCAGCCGATGGGCGGCTCGCGCTACGGGACCTTCGCGCCCTCGGGCGGTCTGCGCGTCGCCCTGTCCGTCGTCGAGGGCCCCGGGCCGGGCCAGGCGCGGTGCACGGCGCTGGAGCTCTCGAGCACCCCGCGCCCGGCCACCTACGAGGCGCTGAGGGGCCGCCAGGGGCCTTCTGGCCTCGGGCCGGTCATGTTCTCGCGCGAGGTCTGGGCGGCGCTCCGCGCCGGCACGCTCGACGCCGGTGGCGCTCTTCTGCACGAGGATCGCCTGCATGATCTGGGGTGGTGGTTCAACGGGCGCTTCTTGAAGCATCGGACGCGCTTGCACTACGATCGCGCGCTCGCAGCGGGGCTACCCACCGCAACGGAGGTGATCGAGGGCGCATGCCGCCATCTCGTCAAGGATCGCATGGACCGCACCGGGGCTCGCTGGTCGCTCCAAGGCGCAGAGGCGGTGCTGCGCCTCTGCTCGCTGCGCTCGAGCGGCGACTTCGAAGCCTACTCGGCGTTCCACCTGCAACAGGAGCATGACCGAACGCACCGTGCACGTCATGGGGGGGATGTCCCCTGGACACCCATGGTCGACGCCTATGGGTGCCGAGGTGGCCCCAGTTGTAGACCACATCGTTGTTGCCAACTTCCGATACATCTCCCCAACACGGTTTCAGGCGAGAAGGCTCATGCGCTCGAACAAACATCTTCTCTTGGCTGAATTACGCGCCCTGAGCTCCGAGCTCGAAGAGCTTCGCCAGGAAGCCGGCCGTTGCGGCAGTTTCGATCCCTTGGAAAAAAAGCTGGGCTCCGTTCGCCAGTTCGTCATGGATGCGGAGAACGCCTCGTGCTGGCGGCGTTGGGAAGGCGATCTCGAGCTTCTTCACGAGGCCACGATGCTTCGCGATGTTCTGGATCGCGCCCTCTGCGACCTGGAAAAGGACCATTCCCGCCACCTTTGCCAGCGACTGGCAGAGGGAACCTTGCCTTTGGAAGGCTATATGGATGCGACTTACACGGAGTTTCAGAAGTCGTTCCGGGCGGAGTTGGCGGCCTCCCGGATAGGCCCGGAATCAAGGATTGTTTTCATAGGGGCCGGGGCGCTGCCCGTCACGGCGCTGCTCTTCGCCCGGGAAAGTGAGGCGAAGTTGCTGTGTCACGATATCGATCCTGAAGCGACCCGCCTCGCAAAAAAGCTTGTCATGCATCAGGGTCTGGCGGAGCGGATCCGGTGTAGCTGCCGTCCGCTCGAGACGATCCCTTGTGTCAGACGGGCGAGCCATTTCATCATCGCCGCATTGGTCAAGGAGAAGGCCGCCATTCTTCGGCAACTAGGCAGCCAGATGCACCGGCAGGCGAAGATCATCCTTCGCTACGGCAACGGCATCAAATCGCTCTGCAATTATCCGTTCGAGAAGGAGATTTCCGGGTCCTGGCACGTCACCCCGCTTATCCATACCGGGGCGGTCTATGACGCCGTGCTTCTCGAGCGACGCAATGGAAGCGAGACGGGCGTGGTTGCCGCCGTCGACCAGAGGCAGGGTGTGCCGTGAAGCTGCTACTGGCGACCTGCGCGAAGATCCCTCCCGAGGCAATCGGCTGCGATCTGGCGCTCAAGAAGGCCCTGGAACATCGGGGTGTGGAAACCGTGTTGCGTCCCTGGGACCAGATCGAACCGCAGGAGGAGGCAAAAGGCCACGCGGCGGGCGTGGTGGTCCGTTCCGTATGGGACTACACGGAACAGAGTGAGAAATTTTTCCTATGGCTCCATGGATTGCGGGACGAGGCGATTCCCGTGATCAATGAGGTCGACCTGCTACTATGGAACTCGAACAAGCGGTATTTGCTGGACCTCATCGCCCACGGAGTACCCTGCCCGGTCACGCGCATCGTCGATCAAAATACAGATATAGAAACCACGGCGTCCGAAATTCCCGGAGATCGGCTCGTCTTGAAGCCCTGCATCGGGGAAAGCGGCGTGGGCGTGACCCTCGTTGAGCGCCACCAGGTGGCCGCGCAGGCCGAGGCCCTGCGCGCCGAAACGGGCCGGAACGATCTCTTGCTCCAGGAATTCGTGCCGGAGATCCGCGAAGGCGAATTGTCGCTCGTGTTCATCGACGGACGTTTCGCCCATGGCGTGAGGAAGCGTCCCAATCCAGATGATTTTCGGGTGAACGGGCGTTACCGCCCGCTTGCTCCGGTGTCCGTTGTTCCCGAGAAGGAGCATGTGGCGGCCGCAGAGGAGGTCTTGCGGCATGTCCCTGGTCGTCCCGTTTACGCGCGGATCGACGGCATCCTGCGCGGTGGCCAGTTTGTCCTGATGGAGATTGAGGTCATCGATCCCGCGCTTTATCTCGACAGGGTCCCCGCGTCGGCAAATGCGTTGGCGGACGCCATCGTGGCGGCAATACGTCCTAGCTGATCCGCGGCAGGTCCTTGTAACGCGAATCGATTTCTCCGAGGACTTCGCGGATGACGTTCATGATCATGCGGATGTCCGATTCGACCAGATCGCCCATGACACCGATGCGGAACGTTCCGGCGGCGGTCAGCCGTCCCGGGAAGATGGTGATCCCGCGCCGCTCCAGTGCTTCGTAAAAGGGCCGGAAGTCATGCGCGAACGGCTCGGGAACATGGAAGGTCGCGATGATGGGTATGGCCACCTCGTCGGGGATCAAGGTCCGGAATCCCCATTGGCGGAAGCCGTCGATCAGGATGCGCCAGTTGCGCCGGTAACGTGCCCCGCGGGCGGCCACGCCGCCTTCCCGCCGGTGTCGTTCGCAGGCCCTGGCCAGGGCCGCGACAACGTGGGTTGGCGGCGTCCAGCGCCAGATGCCGCTCTTTTCCATCGTGCTCCATTGGGCATGGAGATCGAGCGAAAGCGACCTGGACCTGCCCGCCGAGGCGGCCAGGGCGTCTCTGTTGACGAGGACGAGGCCGATGCCCGGGACGCTTTCCAGGCATTTATTGGGAGAGATGATGAGCGCCTCGAGATCGAGCGCGGCCACGTCGATGGGAAAGCCGCCAAAGGAAGCGACGGCATCGATGATGAGGCGCTTGCCCCTGCACCGGGACACTTCCGCTACCATCTCGACCGGATTGAGCACGCCGGTGCCGGTCTCCGCGTGGCACATGGCGATGTGCGTGATGGAGGGGTCGGCGTCGAGGGCTTTTTCGAGATCGTCGCGCGTTGGTAACGGCAGCATCGGAAGGTCGAGGGTCGCGACCTTGAGGCGAATGCCCTCGGCGATTTCCCTGAGCCGGATTCCGTAGAAGCCATTCTGCACGATCAGGATCGTGCCGGTATGCGGCACCAGGGTCTGCATGGCCGCTTCGATGGCGTAGCTGGCGCTGCCTTGTAGGGGAACGCAGGCATGCGTCTCCGTGCCGTTGGCGATCTCGAGCAGATAGCGGCGGATCGCGGCGGTCATGTTGACGAAGTCGCCCCCGTAGGGGTTCCGGTCGAGCAGCATCGTCTCCCGGATTTCCGGCGGGACCGTAAGGGGCCCCGGCGTGAGCAGGTAGTGGTCGTGTCGGCGATTCATTCTAACTTCAAGGCATCCACCCTCAGCAATGGAAGCAGGGCCGCCCGTAGAGAGGGATCGGCCGATGGCTTCGAAAGCCGCCACGCCATTGAGCACGTCATCCATGGGAATGGGATACGGGGCCTCTCCGGAAATGGCATCGGCAAAAGCCTCGATTTCGGCGCGCTCCGTGGAAACAGCCTCAAAGGGAAAGGAACGACCTTTGCCTGCGAGGTCGACAATTTCGAGCGTGTCCGGGTCACGAATCTCCGCGGAACCCTGGGTCCCGAATACCTGAAGACGAAATGTCGGCGCCGTGGCCAGCATCGTCGTCACCGAGGCCGTGGCTCCGGAGGCCAGGGTGAGAAGGGCGGAGACGGTGTCCTCAAGAGGCGCCAGGGCCGGGATGCGCGAGGAGCCCACCGCGAACACGCCGGTGACGGGACCGCCGAGATGGATGATCGCGTCGATCATATGAATGCCACCCCCGGCGAAGCCGCCGGCCGGATTTTCCTCCGCTGTCAAACGCCATTGCCCGGGGGAAAATTGCCCGATGAGATTCGCGGTAAAGTTGCTTTCGATGTGACGAAGGGTGCCCAGGCCGCCCTCCCCGACGACGCTCTTTAGTCTGCGCATCGCGGGAAGAAACCGACGGTTGAACCCCGTGGCCACCACAACTCCCGCCGCCGAGGCGGCAGCGGAAGCCTGCACCGCACTGGAGGAAGTGAGCGTGAAGGGCTTTTCGACAAAAACGGGGCGCCCCGCGCGGACGCAGGCCTCGATCTGCACGGCATGGAGGGAATGAGGTGTGGCGATTACGATGCCCGCGATCGTCGGTTGGGCCAGCGCTTCTTCCAGCGAGGCGAGGACCTTGATTCCCCGCGAGGCGGCCGCCTGTTCGATGCGTCCGGGAGTACGGCTGACCGCGGCGGCAAAACGGACCTTGGGGCTGATGCCCTGCACGGCATCCACGAGGAAGGTGCCCCACCGCCCAAGTCCAACGATTGCCAGGTCGATCATCGTCGTCTTTCAGGTAGAGGTTCCGTCACGTGGCCGATACCTGCGGCGCTTCGCCGCTCTTGGCCGACACGTAGAACCCGTCATGGGTGTGCAAGCGTTGCAAACTGGGATGGAGGGGACGGCGGTCCCCGTGATGCAACTTGAGCCAGAGCCGCAGGAGGAGCCGGCGCCGCTCGACTTCGGGCCAATCCTCGAAGGTGGAGCGCGAATGAAGGACCGTGTAGTTGCTCATCAACGACGCTTCTCCTGGTTCCAGCATGAACTTGTAGGCGAACTCGTCGCTGTCGGCGACTTGCTGAAAATAGTCGAGCGCGTCCCGCTGAAGCTGGGTCATTTCCCTGTTCCTCGCGGCCTGCTCAAGGAACGGCTTGACCATGAAGACGCTGAGCTGGCCCTCGACTTCGCTGAAAACCGGAACGCGGTAATCGGTTATCAGCGACCGCTCGCCCTTCGCCTCCTCTCCCTGCCAATGGACGTAATAACCGGCATAGAGCGGGGCGAGATATTCGGGATGGGTCTCGGCGATCTTGTCATGAACGGCGAGGGCGCTCGCTATCCCGCTATGGCCGCCCAGCTTGGCCTTGCGGATCGCCAGAAGACCGACCAGCGCGCTGAAGTCGCTGTGCATGTCCAGGGGAATATTGGAGTTGTAGGCCCGCCCGCCCCCGAGATCGATGACCTGGTTCAGCCGGTCGCCGTGATGGCTCTGCTCAACCGGCACTCCGAGCTGCTTGCCCACGGCCCAAAACAACAATCCCATTTCCTCCGGCGTATAGGTCTCGACCGGCCAGCCGCGGATGACGATGACGCCGCGCTTGTGGAGAACTTCGTCGGCGATCCGGCGGATATCGTCGTGAATCTCGACGAGGGGAAAATCGCTCTCGGAAGCGGTCCGGAGCGTGAGGTTGCGTTTCCGGGCCTCATCCATGACCTTTTTGAACGCTTTCAGGTGCCGGGGCCCGAGATCGAAGGAGATTTTTTCTTTCGTCAGGTCCGAGGCTCTCCAGGCTCCGGGATGGCCAGTGTACCTTGCAAGGCTGTTGGACATGTCGATTTCCCGCGTGGAGGGTTGCAGGGCAAGTGGGCAATTACCACTAAATCACTTTCTCCGGCGGCGGGGAGAAATTTCCAGCAATTGTGTCGTAAAAACGACGGATGCTCGAGTGAACCGGCTGCTTTTCCTGGGAAGTCCTCAGCCACAGCCGCAGGAGAAAGCGGCGGCGTTCCTGTTCCGGCCAGTCCTCATAGGGAGCGCGGTCGTGCAGAATGGCGTAGTTGTTGACGAACAACGCCTCGCCCGCTTCCAGCATGAAGGTGAATTTCAGCTCATCCCCGACGGCATGAAAGTATTCGAGCGCCTTGCGCTGCAGCTCCGTGAGCGGTTCTTTCCGCTCCGCGACCGCCTGCTCGACGACCCTTTTGTTCATGAAAGAAACGCTGACCTGCCCGTCGAGCTCGCTGAAGATGGGCACGCGGTAGTCGAGGTTTATGGGACGTTCACCCTTTTTCTCGTTGCCCGTCCAGTAAATATAATAGCCTTCATAGAGAGGCGCCAGATAATCTGGGTGCGTGGCGGCGATGCGGTTATGAATTTCTATTCCGCTGACCAGGCCGCTCAATCCCCCCGATTTGGCCCGCCGGATGGCCATCAGCCCCATGATGCCACCGTAATCGGTATGGATCGTCATCGCGTTTTCGGAGGTGAAACCTTTGCCCCGCGTCCCCGGTACCAGCTGGGGAACATCGGTCACATAGCCGAGACGATCCCCTTTCCAGCTTTGAACGATGGGTTGGCCCCATTGCTTGCCTAATGCCCAGTAAAGGAGAGCAATTTCCGCTTCCGTACAGCGGTCCATCGGCCATCCGCGAACGATGACCGCGCCGCGGCCATTCAGGATTCTGTCGGCGATGAGCTGCACATCGTCCTGGATGTCCTCGAGCTGGAAATCCTCGTCGAGAGCGTTCTCGAGCGTGACGCTGCGTTTCCGGGCTTCCTGGATCACGCGGTCAAAGGCCTCCAGGTGTCTGGGCCCGAGATCGAAGGCAACTTCGTCCTTGGTCAGGTTCTTTCCATCCCAGGCCCGGGGGTGTTTGATCTGTTTCGTTTGGATCTTGGAGGGAGCAAACGATGTTTCCATGGTGGGTCATCCTCTCCGGGGCGTGAAGCCGGCAAAGCTGACGAGATCGTTTTTTCTCGTATGATCTTTTCGATAGTGCTGCACTGTTGCCACACAGTATACCGCTTCCCAGGCAACGTCATCATGGGATCCTGCGGGGGACCGGCGTCAATCGCCTTGGACTAGAGCGCGTCCATGCTGTTGCGGGCCGGTGCAGGCAGCCGTCTTGACAAGCTCGGCCCGAGAACTCCGCGGCGCGCACGTGCTGCCGCTGAGCTCGGGGGCGCGTCCGGCGTGGTCGCGCGTAGTGGTTCGAGAGCGAGCCCACCGCGGGCCGCAGCGTAGGGGCGCACGCCGCCGAGCTCGCGCGCAGGGTCTGCGCTCCCGTTCGCACTCTGGCTTGCGCCGAGGCCCCACATCGGCGACGCCCCCGCGCTTCTACCTGGAGGAGATGACCCGCCCGCGCTCCAGTTGCTCGACCCCGGAGGCCTCCGCCGGCGGCGCCGTGCTGGCCGTGTCAAGCGACAGTAACTTTGGCTCTCCCGCACTCTCGCTGAAGGAGGGGGGCGAGGTCTTCCGGAACGACTGCCGTCGAGCACGCTGGGGGATGGATCGTTGTGCAGTCGTCGACGCCGGCGGCCCCGGTCTCGAGGACCGCGTCCTGAGCCTCACGCGTGGATACACCCGGGGCTGTAGGCCCCCACAGGCGCCGTCCTATGCGGCGAGGAGCAAGCGTTGGCGAAGGAGCCCCACGCTGGCCCAACGAGCTCACTCGGCTGTGTAATATTGTCTACACCACGCTGGCCGGGGGCGCCTCGCTCTCGGGTCGTCGAACGCGGCGTCGCGCGCGCCCCCGCGCGTGACGTGCGGCGTTACGCTGGGTTCGCCAGCGCGAGGGTGGCCCAGGCGGAGGTGACGGCCCCCTTGTCTCGGCAGTGAAAGAACATCTTCTCGGCGGGCCCCGTCTCGAACCAGTAATAGAGCATGGGCTCGCCCTCCCAGCCGTCGGGCTTTTTGCGCGCGCGAAGCCACGATTTTGCCTTCCGGAGGGCGGCCGTGCCCGCTTCGCCCAGGGCTTCGAGCGCGAGCACCGCCGCCGAGGTCTCGAGCACCGTCTCGCCCCAGCTGCCGTCGTGGCCCTGGGTCGCGAGAATGAAGGCGGTCGCCCGCGATAGCTGGGGGCGGTACCTCTCGCCGTGAATGCCCAAGAGCTTGGCGGCGTGCAGCGTCGTCACGAACTTCGAAGAGAACCAGATGCTGCTCCAGTAGCCTTCCGGCTCTTGCAGCCCCGCGACGTACTGCGTGCAGGCGCCGACTTCTTGCGGGTAGCGCTCTGGCGCGACGCGGTGCAAGAGGTGGCCGGCGTGGGCCGACACGTACACGGAGGGCCCGAGCCAGTAGTCGGCGAGCCCCTGCGCGCACCCTTTGATCTCGGCCCGGCGCTCCGACAGGCTGTGAAACGCGCCTTGCGGCCGAGAGTAAAAGAGCTCGACCAGGCGGTCTAGCTTCGGCTGAAGTACGTCGCGGCCCACGCCCGCCGCGACCAGGCCCTCCAGGACGAGCAGGCTGTCGTCGGCCGTCACGCCGAAGCCAACCTGATACTCCCACAGCGATTCGCGCGCGCTTTGCAGCAGATATTCGGTGAGCGGCCGGCTCGGGTTCGCCTGCAGCAGTAGCCCGTAGTAAGAAATGTTGCACTCGCTCTTGGTCTGAACGAACGCGGGCCGCTCGCCCGCCAGTCGGTAGATGGTCGTCTCGATCAAGGTCTGCGAGCGAAACGCCTCGACCTCGGCCGGCACGTCGAGGTACGCCCGCGCGCTCTCGGCCGCCCTCTTGCCAGACTGCAAGGCCTGGGTCGTGCCGAAGGGAAGAACGTTGTCTGGCTCGACGAAGACGTAGTCGCCGGCCAAGAAGATGCGCTCGCAGGCGCGGGCCTCCCAGTCGGTCCAGTTGGCGTAACTCGCGCGCGAGATGCGAGGGCCTACCGTGGGCCAGCGGTGCACGTCCGCGAAGCGGAGCGTCTTCTCGGAGAGCGCGCCGACCTTCAGCGCGCGGGCGTGCTCGAGCGTCCGGCGGACGATCTCTTCGTGCGGCAGGCAGCTCAGCGCCTCGGACGCTTCGCCCACATAGTACACGAAGAGGGTATCGGGCTTGCCGTCTCGCCCCCGGTGCTTGATGACGGTGTTGAACGGCAGGTCGGGGGTGACGATGTAGCTGAAGTCGGCGAGGTCGGCGCCGTCGAGGCCGAGCACCACCACGGTGCCTTCGCCGTACCGGAGCGAATCGAGGAAGACCCGGCACCGATCGTTGGTGAGGGTGGTGACGAGCCGCCTCGCCACCGGCGCCGGCGCCGTGCACACCACGGCGCGGGCGGCGAGGGTGTGGGTCTCTTCGCCGCGCCGGAAGACCACCTCGACCGAGCCGCCCTTCTCGGTCAGCGAGAGCACCTCGACGCCGGTCTCGAGCCGGCCCTCGAGCGGCCGCGCCAGCCCCTCGACGAGCGAGCCGTTCGCCGTCTCGTAGTGCCGCGTGGGAAACTTGATGAAGGCGTCGTGCTGCCGCTGCGGCAGGTACTCTCTCATGTCGCCCGGGTGAATGAGGCGAAAGAAGCTGTTGAGGTGCCGGTACGCGCCCGGCAAGAGGGTGCTCGCGTCCTTCTCGGGGTCGGTTTCGAACGCGTCGAGCGTGTCGAGCTCGTGCGGCGCCAGGTCGAGCTGACGCAGGCACTCTCTCACCGAGGTGCCGTAGTGAACTTTGCCCTGGGCGAAGAGCCCGATGCGCTCGCTCTCGGGGTGCAGCGCGGGCGTCCGCAGGGCGATCGGCGCCGCCGCGGGGTCGTAGGCGAACACCGCGCCCAGGTCGTAGAAGCTCTCGCCCGCCGACTTCGTGTAGACGCGGCCCCCCGGGCGCGGCTCTTTCTCGAGGACGATGATGTTCCGGTCGCGCAGCGCGTGCGCGGCCGCCAGGCCCGCCAGGCCGGCCCCGATGATGGCCACGTCATAGGGGCTCGTGTTCTCGTGTTCGAAGAGTGTCACGTCATTCTCCCGCAAGGTTTTCGCCTACGAGGCGGCGTCGAGCACAACGAGGCTGACGACGGTCAGCAGCCGGCTCCCGAAGAAGGTCACGTCGGGTACCGCCAAGCGCAGCACGCGGTCTCGGTGTTGATCGAGCGGCGCCGCGAGCAGCGCGACGACGCTACCCCGCCAGAGAACGGCGGGCGCGAAGCAGACGAGCAAGAGCCTGCGCTGCTCGGGGCCGGCGAGGGCGCCGGCGAGCGAGAGCCCCGCCGCGGCGGCGAGCCAGAGCAAGGCCGCGGCGAGGCTGCTGCCCCTGCGCCCGAGCAGCGCGGCGAGCGTCTTGAGGCCCGCCCTCCGCTCTTCGGCGGCGTCGACGGCGCTCTCGGAGAGGAACACCGCGTACTCGGACAGCGAGACGAAGAAGAAGGCCGGGCCCCACGCGGCCAGCGCGCGCGCGTCGCCCGAGGTGTGCAGGCCGAGGCCCGCGCCCCAGAGGGCGAAGTAGCTGACCAGGCAGGTCAGAAGGTGCCCCCACCAGTACGCCTTCAAGCGCCTGGCGGCCGCGGCGCCGGGCGACAGGTAATTGTAGGAGTAAAGCACCGTCAGCGCGAGAAACGCGCCGAGCCCGAGGCCGGCCAAGGCGCGCCCCCGGGCCAGCAGCCAGCCGATGCCGGCCGCGCTCGCCAGGAGCTCGGCCGCCAGGGCGCGGACGGTGAAGGTGCGGCTCACCGACAGCCAGCGGTAGAGCTCGGGCTTGGAGCTCGCGTCGAGCTCGGCGTCGGTGAGGACGTTGACGTGGGTCATGAACGCGGAGCTCGCGAGCAACGTGAGCAGCGCGACGGCGGCGGCGCCGGCGTCGACGGGCGCGGGCGAGACCAGCATGCCGCCGAAGAGGAGAAGGGTGAGCGGCAGGTTTTTCTTCCAACGCGCCGCGCGCCACAGCCCGAGAAAGGCAGGGGACGGGCGCGCGGCGCTCGTGGGGCGCGAAACGGTAATGGAAGGCGGCGAATGGAGCGAGGACATCGGCATGGTGGTCCTGCCAGGCGCGCGGCGTCGGGCTGGGCTTTGCGCAACGGTCGTTTGGAACGCCGACGAGGTCGAGGTCGTCGCGCCCGAACGGTCGAAGCCGGTTTTGCTCGTAAGGCCGTCAGGATCCGGTCCAAGATAGCTTTTCAGTTTCATACTCAATTGCTCGCGCAGGTGCGCGGCCCATCGCGCTTCGCCGGCCCCGCCGGCCGAGGCCTCAGGCGAACGAGAAGCGGTTCAGCGCGTCGAAGTACCGCCACATGGCGCGCATCATCTCTTCGGCCGCGCCCCAGAATTGGCGCAGCCGCTCGGGGTCTCGAGGCAGGTGGCGGGGCACCTCGTAGATGCCCTGGACGTGCTCGAGCTCGACGACGTCGTGGCACTGCGACCAGCGCATGGCCCCCTCCGAGAGCCCGAGCCGCCCCATCACCTGGCTGATATGAACGGTGATGTCCGAAGCGATGATCTCGGTGCCGACGTAGGCGCCGAGGCTCTTGTCGACGTCGTCCGAGCCGAGGCACTGCTTCAGCTCTTGAATCAGCCGCTTCTGCGGCTCGCGCATGAACTCCATCGCCGCGCCGTCGGCCCAAGCCTCGAGCCCCTCGACCATGTCGCGGTACAGGTTGGGGTGGCCGTCGTCGGTGAACTTGCCCCGGCCGAGCTCGTCGTGCACCTGGCTCACGAGAATGCTGACCACGGGCTTGTTGGTGTCCCACAGCCGGTGCGCCAGCAGAGTGAGGTAGCGGCCCACCACCTCGCTGAACTCGAAGCCGAGCTGCAACATCGTGCGCAAGAACCGAGGGTCTTTGGCGTCGGCGCGCTGAAAGAACGGGTGATGGCGCATCATCAGATGCCCGAGCCGCTGCTCAACCTCACTGACCACGGCGCCCGGCCGCGGCTCGATGTTCGTCGCAAGTTCCATGGTTCACTCCGTGACGTTCGAAGCGCGTCGCCGAGGCCGCCCGGGGCGCCCTCGCGCGGCCCACGACGCGCACCACGGCCGCCGAGCGCGACGGCCGTGCCGCCCCACGAGGCGCTCTCGGCGACCTCGTGCGACGAGCTTGCCTGCCGCGGCCCCGGCGGTCGATTGGCTATTTTCGCACGGCCCTGTGCACCGGCGCACAGGGTGGCGCCGGCCGACGGCGGGGCCGGGTCGTGCCTCGCCAGTGCCCTGAGGGAGAAGGCCAGAATCTCCCAGGATAGGGCTTCTGCATGCCTGGCCCCGCGCCACGGAAGAATATCAAATCCGGCATGCCACGCGTGGAGTTCGAAGCCGTCGCGCAACAGTGATGATGCCAATCGTTCTAGGCTGTCGACGCGTTCCCCACGCGAGAACGCCATCAAGACCTCCAGGCATCGAGCGTAGGCTCGTGCGTCCGGCCGTTGTTCCCCGCCATCTGCGGCCCGGTCCGGCGGCATGTCACCGAGCAGGACCGAATAGTCCGTGCTCACGGCCCAGCACAGGACAGATGGAAATGTGTCGATTCGGCAACCGATCCGGGTGGCACAGGCGGCGCCGCGTCGAGGGTGCGGCTCGCCGCCGGCGACGCCACGAGCATCGGCGGCAGCTGGGCCAAGAGCGGCCCCTTGAGCGGCGTCGCCAACCGGAAGCCGACGCCCACGAACGCGGTGCGAGCACGTCGCCATCGTCGCGCAGCGTGGCCAGCGACAGCCAGGGACACTTCGACGCTCTCGTCAATTCCGCTCGCGTCCCTGGTGAATCACGCAGCTCGATGGGCTTGGAGGAGGAGTGAAGGAGCACGTCGCCGGCGGTCAACGTCGCCGGGCGCGCTCCCTCGGTGGAGACCGTCGCGCTACCTCGAATGACGCCGAGCAGGAGGACGTCGATGTCCGCGTGCCGTCGGGCGAAGAGCGCGAAGGGGGTCGTCAGCTCGAAGGCGCCCTGCACCTCTGTCGCTGTTCCTTCAAGCCCGTACGCACAACGGCTGGCTGGACCGGCCCGTGCCCGACGCGGTGTTGCACGAGCTCTTCGATCTTCTGCGCATGGGCCCGACCAGCGCCGACTCCAGCCCGGCGCGCTTCGTGTTCGTGAAGAGCGCCGCCGCGAAAGAGCGGCTGAGGCCGGCGATCTACCCGGGCAACGTCGAGAAGACGATGAGCGCGCCGGTGACCGTCCTCCTCGCCTATGATCTGACGTTCCACGAGCGGTTGCCCAAGCGCTTCCCGATGGGTGACAAGAGAGCCCAGTTCGCGGCGATGCCGGCCGACGTTCGCGCCGGGCATGCCCTGGCGAACGCCGCGCTCGAGGCCGGGTACCTCATCCTGGCGGCGCGCGCGCTCGGCCTCGATTGCGGCCCGATCGGCGGCTTCGACGCCGCCAAGGTCGAGGAGGCCTTCTTCGGCGACCTGCCGTGGAAGGTGCTCTTCCTCGTCAACCTCGGATACGGCGATCCGGCGAAGCTCTACCCCCGCAACCCGCGCCTCACGTTCTCGGAGGTCGCGCGCATCGAATGACGCCAATCGCGACAGCGTGGCGAGGTGGTGCTGGACCTCGCGACGGAGCCCGACGAGATCGAGCAAGCCCGCCGCCATGCAATGGCGGATGCGTGAAGCTACTCGCGCCAGCGGTCGAGGAGCTCGCGGGCGGAGCCGCCGCGCTCGAGGCGGGCGCGCGTCACCGCGCCGTCGGGGGCGATGTCGACGATGAACTCGAGCGTCGGGTCGCCGCGCAGGTGGTAGCGGAGGTCGGCGACGCGCACGGTGGTCCCGCCGTCGCCGGCGGGGGCGTGGCGGACCACGGGGAAGCGAGCCCAGGCGAGCGCCTCACGCACGGTGGGGACGGCCGCGACGCGGGCGGGGACAGGGCCGCTGGGCGCGCGCGCGACCCGGCGCTCCTCGGTCGGCGCGCCGCCGAGCAAGCTGACCGTGCCGGCGGCGTAAGCGTCCTCGTGCGTCGCGATGAAGCGCCATGTCGTCACGCCGAGCATCGCGGGGAAGACGGCGACGCGTTGCGCTTCGGGGTGGGCGGCGGCGACGCGGGCGACGAGGACCTGCTGCGTCGCGATCCGACCGCCGACGTACGCGGCGGTGACGGCGGCCCCGGCGAGGATCGCGCCCCGCCAGCGCGCCGGCCGGCGCCACGCGACGAGCGCGCCGAGGGCGAGCGGCAGCGTGACCAGCGGGTCGAGCACGCCGGTCCAGTCGAGCGTCAGGCGCGCGTCCGAGAACGGGAGGAGCAGGCGTGTTCCCCACCCGGTCCAGAGATCCGGCAAGAGGTGCGCGAGGGCGACCGAGAGGACGCTGAACGCGTAGACCGGGCCGAACCGAGCCCTCCGCCGCAGGACGAGCCAGGCGATCCCGGCGGCCACCGCCGCCACCACCGGCGCGAAGAGGAGCGCGTGCGAGGGCCCGCGGTGCGCGCGCAGCGTGCGCAGCACCGCGTCCCCCGCCGGCCAGAAGTAGTCGAGATCCGGCAGCTCGGCGGCGATCACGCACGAGAGCAGCACGGCGCGGTCGGTCGCTGACGCGCGCCCCTCGCCGGGCCTCACGTCGGGGCGACGCGCTGCGCCGACCGCCAGGCCGAGGAGCCCGTGCGTGAGCGTGTCCATGAGGGTCGTCAGCTACCTCATGGCCCTGAGCGAGCGCAAGGCCGTGACCCGCTCCAGCCCGCCGGAGGGCAGGCGCCGACCCGAGGCGCGCAACGGCGGCCGAGGACTGCGCTTCAAGCCTCCGAGAGCTTGCGCGCGAACCGCCCCCGGCTGCTCGTGCCGATCGAGGCGAACCGCCCAGCGTCGCCGACGGGCCGGCGCTCGACGCGCTGGGTGCCGGTGCAGGTCGAGGGCGGCGCTGGGCACGTCCCTCGAGACATGGAGGTTTCCGCCGCCACCCCAGGGGCGGCGCCACCAGGGGGACGCGCCGCGACGTCCCGTGGTCCGGCGCCGGCCGGCGCCTCGATGCGATGTGTGCGGGCGCGCCACGCGCGCCGGAGCAGCCACAAATCATAATGGTTTCAACGAGATGGCGCGGAACCAGCGCCTGGGAGCGCGCCTCGAGCGCCTCGCCGGATGGGCTCCTTCTCTTCGACTCCTCACTCACCGACTCGCTGGCACATCGGTTGCTCAATAGGCTGGCGTCCGGCGCGCAACCGAAGCCGCCGGACGAAAAAGCAACGCATTCGCGGCGCGCAGCCAGCAGGCCCGATCCGAGCACTTCGGTCAGGCAGCCACGCTGCGCCCAGCGGCAAGAATCAGGAGATCCTCATGAATACCTATCGCATCGTCAACGGGCTCGGTTTCGTTTGCTTCAGCGTCGCTGCCCTCGCCTTCGCGGGCTGCGCCGTCGACGCCGGCGACGACGACTCGCTCCTCGACGACGTGGTGGAAGAGGACGTGGACCAGGCTGAGCAGGCTCTGGGCGCCGAGTGCGCCAACGCCGCTGCCACGGCCACGTTCGTCGGCGGCATCAACTACAGCTCACCTCAGTCCTACAACACCACAAGCTGCTACAAGGGCGTCGTCCTCGACGTCTCCAGCTACTCCTCGCTCTACGCACAGAACCCCAGCGGCTCCGTCTTCCCGGGCAGCACCACCGTCGAATGGGCCGACAGCCTCCCCGCCTTCGCCGACCCTGACCACGTCGCCAAGTGCGAGAGCACCTACGTCGCAGCGGACCTGTTCGAGAAGGTAGGCTCAAGCTGGGTCTACAGGACCAGCAAGGACTCCCTCGGCAGCTGGACTCCCTTCTTCGACGGCGGCTTCTGCGCAGGTCCCGGCGTCTCCTTCTCCTCCGAGATGCAGGCCGGCAAGACCTATCGCATCTCCGCCACCGCACGCGCACAGAAGAGCAGCTCCGCTCTCACCCGCAAGCTCCACGTCGAGTCCCGCGAGCCCGTCAAGGCCCCGCGCTGAACGCTCGGCGCGGGGCCATCGAGCCCCGCGAGCAGCGTGCACCTACCGGATCATTCGGGAGCAGGCCGCGGCCAGGCCTGCCCCGCGGCTGGCACCTGGAGCACCGATCAGCTCGAAACGCCCGGGAATGAAGAGATTTGAACCACAGAGGCACAGAGGACACAGAGGACACAGAGGACACAGAGGAACAATAAAAGAACTCTGTGCCTCTGTGCCTCTGTGCCTCTGTGCCTCTGTGGTTCATTATCTCGGGGTCTCAACCTGTTCGGGGTCCTAGGGTCAGCCGGGCGCCGCGCCCCCGAGCTGGCCGATCCAGCGCGCTGCCTCGTCGACCGCCGACCTCGCGAGCGCGGCGTCGAGCGGCACGCCCGCGCGCGCCAGCGAGCCAAGGTCGTGCAGCCGCGCGAGCACGGCGTGCGCCTCGACGGGCAGCCCGCCGGCCGGCACGAGGTCGCGGTACACGACCGTCACGAGGGCAGCGTGCGACTCGGGCGTCGGCCCCTCCAGCATGCCCGCGATGGTCCCGGCGAGCGCTTCATACGCGGCACGCGCGGCGTCCGCGGCGAAGCCGGCCTCCAGCACCACCCGCGCGAGCCGCAGCCTCTCCTCGGCCGCCCTCCGCGCTGCCGTCGCCCGCGGGCCCTCCGTCCGCGGGCGCGCGCCCCCACCGCCGTTGCCTCTCGGCTCCGCGGCCATCTCGCCGGCCGTCCCCGGCGCCGCCTCGCCCGCCGAGGTCCGCGCCGCCTCGCCCGCCGAGGTCCGCGCCGCCTCGGCCTCCCCCGGCGCCGCCTCGTCGTGCGCCGGGGCGGACTCCACCGGCGCGCCGTCCACGGTCTCGGCCTCCGTCGCGCGGGCGAGCAGCGCCGCCGGGGCGGCCTCCACCGTGACGGCCTCCATCACGGCGTCGTTCACAGGAGCGGCTTCCACCACGGCCGCCTCCGCCACGGCCTCGCCCGCCGGGGTGGCCTCCGTCACCGCGTCGTTCGCCGGGGCAGCCTCGCTCGCCAGCCACCCGGAAAGCAGCGCTGGCCCGCCGGCCCCAACGGCGCCTCCGCCCTCCGCGGGCAGGGCGGCCTCCTGCTCCGCCGCCGCATCCCCTCCCTCGCCTCCCTCGCCCGCGCTCCCCCCCGCCGCCGCGAGGACCTGCCGCATCTCCCGCAGCGCCACGGTGAAGCTCGGCGCGGCGAGCTCTTCCACCTCGCAATCGGCGCGGAGCGACGCCATCAGCACCTTGCGCTTCTCGGTCAGGATGCCCTCGATGCCTCGCTCGATGCCCTCCTCGGCGCAGAGGTACGTCACGCTGACGCCGCGCGCCTGACCCATGCGGTGCGCGCGCCCCGTGCGCTGATCGAGGCGCGCCGGGTTCCACGGCAGGTCGAGGTGCACGACATAGCTCGCCGCCTGGAGGTTCAGCCCCACGCCGCCCGCGTCCGTGCTCAGGAGCACCTGCACCGCCGCTTCCTCGCGGAACCGGTCGAGCAGCGCCGGGCGCCGCTCCGTGGGCACGTCGCCGTGCAGCACCACGTACCCGACGCCGATCCGGTCGAGCCGCTCCGCCGCCAGCGCCAGCATCCCCACCCACTCGGAGAACACGATGGCCTTGTTCCGGGGCTGCGCCGTGATCTCCGCGATGACCGCCTCGAGCTCGTCCAGCTTCGACGAGGCCCTCTTGCCGCGCTTCGGATCGCACAGCTCGAGCGCGTTGCACGCCTGGCGCGCCTTGAGGAGCAGCATCATCAGCCGATCCTGCTCCTCCTTGCGCAGCGCGCGGCGCTCCGAGATCGCGAGCAGCCGTGCCGCCTGCGCGCGGTAGTCCGCGTCGAGCTCGCGCTGCTCCCGGGAGAGCGGCGTGTACCGCGTCTGCTCGAGGAGCGGCGGCAGGTCGAGCAGCACCGCGGCCCGCTCGCGCCGGAGCACCGCGGGCGCGATGCGGCGCCGCAGCTCGCCGAGGTTCTTGTAACCGTAGACGCGGCCCCGCTCGTCCTGGCGCTGGAAGTCGAGGTTGAACCGCCAGAGCGGCCCGAGGAGCGCGGGATCGACGAGCTGGAGCAGCGCGTACAGGTCGTCGAGGCGGTTCTCGACGGGCGTCCCCGTGAGGATGAACAGGAACCGCGACGGGAGCGCGCGGAGGGTCGCCGCCGTCTTCGTGCGGAAGTTCTTCGCGCGCTGCGCCTCGTCGAGCACCAGCACGTCCGGCTCGAGCGCCTGGAGCCGCGAGAGCTCGCGCCAGGTGATCTCGTAGCTCAGCACCGTGTACGCCGCGCCCAGGGCGAGCGCCCCCGTGCGCTTCGCCGGAGACCCGCCGAGCACCGCGGCGCGCTCGCCGGTCCACCGCGCGATCTCCTGCGCCCACTGGTGCTTGAGCGACGCCGCCGTGACGATGAGCAGCCGCCGCGCCTCGCCGCGGCGGCGGAGCAGCTCGCACGCCGCGATGGCCTGGACCGTCTTGCCGAGGCCCATGTCGTCGGCGAGCATCGCCCGCCCGTCGCGGAAGAGGTGCAGCGCGCCCTCGCGCTGGTAGGGGAAGAGCGGCAGCCCGAGGTCATCCAGAGCCTCCTGCCCGCGGCCCGCCCGCGCTTCGAGCGCGCGCCGGCGGCGATTGCGCCAGATCGCCTCTGCGAGCCGCTGCGCCGCCCGCAATGCCGCGTGGACCACCCGCGGCCCGAGCGCCTGCTCCCCGGCGCCCCTCGCCGACAGGGCCTTCAGCAGGCCGCCCGCTTGCACGAGCCGCGCGCGCTGCTCGCGGAGCGCCTCGGGCCACACCCCGACCGCGAGCAGGCGCAGGCCGCCCTGCGCCTGGACGGTGAGGGTCGGCCGCGCCGGCGCGTCGAGCCGGGCGAACGCGCGGCACCATGCCGGGTGCTCCGCGACCGCCCGGCGCACCGCCTCGAGGTGCTTGCATGTGCCGAGCTGATTGCCCAGGAAATCAGGGCAGGTGCAGGTGTCGTGGCGCGCGCTGCCGTCCACGAGGTCGACGACGTACCGGCCGCCGCTCTTGCTCGCCACCTCGTAGTCGCCGTCGACTCGACCGCTGAGCGGCGTGACGCCGAACGGCTCGGCGTGCGCCCGATAGACACGCACGTCACGCTCGTACCGGCAGACAGCGTCGGGGTCCTCGTAATCATCACATTGCGGGGTATTCCAGCGGATCGGCTCGAGCGAGACAGGGCGCACGGCGCAGCTTTGCCGCAGCCGCCTCGAAGTCGCAACAGGCCCTGCGGCAGAAGCGTGCATTCCTTTTTGTGGCGCAGCTTTGCCGCAGCTGCCTTGAAGTCGCGACAGGCCCTGCGGGAGAAGTGTACGTTCCTTTTTGAGACGGCGATTTCTCGACATTCGAACGCGAGAGCGCACCTGTCGCGCGCGAGAGCGCGATATGCCGGCGAAGCAGCCCGCTCGGGTGACGCGGTGAGCGTGCGAGCCGGGCAGGACGCGAGCGCAACCGGTCACGTCGAGGTCGGCGTGGACACACACGAGGGCGGAGCGCAGGACGTCCTCGGGATCGGGAGGGCGAGCTCGGCGCACGTCGAGGCGGGAGCGCGCCGGGGGGAGACGGCCTCCGGGGTCATGGCGGCTGCCGCCTCCACGTAGAGGGCGGCGCCTCCAGAGGATGCGCCGCGGCGGCCCGCGGTCCGGGGCGGGCCGGTGCCTGCGTGCGGCCCGTGGGGGAGGCGCGACGCGCCGCCGGCTCGGCCAAAAACATGTGTTTTTATAAATACTTAGCCACATCGCCACCACGCGAGCGCGCCCCTCGCTCGCCTCGCCGGACAGGGCCCTCTCCCGCGAACGCTCCGCGCCGACTCGCTGGCACATCGGTTGCTCAATAGGCTGGCGTCCGGCGCGCAACCGAAGCCGCCGGACGAAAAAGCAACGCATTCGCGGCGCGCAGCGAGCAGGCCCGATCCGAGCACTTCGGTCAGGCAGCCACGCTGCGCCCAGCGGCAAGAATCAGGAGATCCTCATGAATACCTATCGCATCGTCAACGGGCTCGCTTTCGTTTGCTTCAGCGTCGCTGCCCTCGCCTTCGCGGGCTGCGCCGTCGACGCAGGCGACGACGACTCGCTCCTCGACGACGTGGTGGAAGAGGACGTGGACCAGGCTGAGCAGGCCCTCGGCGCCGAGTGCGCCAACGCCGCTGCCACGGCCACGTTCGTCGGCGGCATCAACTACACCTCGCCTCAGTCCTACAACACCACCAGCTGCTACAAGGGCGTCGTCCTCGACGTCTCCAACTACTCCTCGCTCTACGCTCAGAACCCCAGCGGCTCCGTCTTCCCGGGCAGCACCACCGTCGAATGGGGCGACAGCCTCCCCGCCCTCGCAGACCCCGACCACGTCGCGAAATGCGAGAGCACCTATGTCGCAGCGGACCTGTTCGAGAAGGTAGGCTCGAGCTGGGTCCACAAGACCAGCAAGGACTCCCTCGGCATCTGGACTCCCTTCTTCGACGGCGGCTTCTGCGCCGGTCCCGCCGTCTCCTTCTCCTCCGAGATGCAGGCCGGAAAGACCTACCGCATCTCCGCCACCGCTCGCGCCCAGAAGAGCAGCTCCGCTCTCACCCGCAAGCTCCACGTCGAGTCCCGCGAGCCCGTCAAGGCTCCGCGCTGAACGCTCGGCACCGAGCCATCGAGCTCTCCGGCCGCCCAGCCAAGGTAGCTGGCTCCTCGTCATCCAAGCTCGCCCCTGGTCGCACGTGACCTCTTGCCGAGTTGCCGGATCCGAGGACGTTCACCTCCAGCTCCGCGCCCCTGCCGGGCGCGCCATTCTGGACTGATCGTTCCAGAACGATCGGTCCAGAATGGCCGCGAGAGCGAGGACCGCCGGGGCTCCAGCATGGGGCCAGCCCGTGCCGGGCGACCGACAGCGGCTCCTCGGGCCGGGCAGCGCCTGTGCGCATCCGCCGCCAGGCAGCTGCGCACAGGCGCTGAGCGTCGGCGGCGGGCGCTACTGGATCGAGAGGGTGACGGTATCGTCCGTCACGTAGGCCACGTCGAGGGTGCCGGAGAAGAGCTCCTCGTAGACGAAGTTGCGGAGGACGAACAGATAGCTTCCCTCCGCGATCTCCGCCACGGCGGTCGAGAAGCTATGCTCCACGCTGTCGAGATCGATGTCGCCCTCGAACTCGCCCGACGAGATCCAGTAAGGCGTCCCCTCGACGATCACGGGCACCAGGGCGCAATCGTCGTTCGTGACCTCACCGTTGAGGAATCCGGTCTCCCCCACCCCCCAGGCTCCGTCCACGAACGTGGCGCACTCCGCCGTGAAGCTCTCGTCGTAGGCGATCGCGAGATCCGACACCTCGAGGTCGCCTCCCTCGGCATTGCCGCCCGCGCCGCCGCCCCCCTCGGCATTGCCGCCCGCGCCGCCGCCCCCCTCGGCATTGCCGCCCGCGCCGCCGCCCCCCTCGGCATTGCCGCTCGCGCCGCCGCCCCCCTCGGCATTGCCGCCCGCGCCGCCGCCTCCCTCGGCATTGTCCCCCCCTTCGCCGCCGGCGCCCGTGCCCGCGCCGCCGCCTCCCTCGGCATTGCCGCCCGCGCCGCCGCCCCCCTCGGCATTGCCGCCCGCGCCGCCGCTGCCGGAGCCGGGATCATCGTCCCCGCAGGCCACCAGCAAGCATCCAAGCAAGACAATCGATGTCCATTTCATTCGCACCTCGGCTCTCTGTGACGCATTGAAGCGTAACATGAGCTACATGCACGATGAAAGAATCGACCCCTACGGTCGCGGCTGCGCCCGCCGCAGCCGCGCGTGACCGCGCGAGCAGGTGGCCTGCGCCGGCCGGTAACGCTGATGCCTCGATGGTCGAAGGATTGGCGCCCGCGTGAGGAAGAGCGCCGGAACAGCCGCGTGCCGCCGACGAGGGGCGCGCTGCCCGCGCCCGCCCGCGCCCGCCCTCAGGACCCGATCCGGATCTTCTTCTTCAGCGCGGCGAGCTCATCATCGACCGCCGACCCGCCGGGCCTGTCCGCGCCGCCGGCGCTGCCGCCCCGGCCGTGCTCGAGCTGCGCGAACTTCGCCTCGAGCTCGGCCGCCGACAGCCCGCCGCCGGAGATCGCCTCCTCCACCTCGCGTGACGCCGCGACCTGCGCCACCTG
Source organism: Sorangium sp. So ce321 (assembly GCF_051530195.1). Classification (NCBI taxonomy): domain Bacteria; kingdom Pseudomonadati; phylum Myxococcota; order Polyangiales; family Polyangiaceae; genus Sorangium; species Sorangium sp. So ce321. Next base: position 12,219,474 of record NZ_CP150329.1, read on the forward strand.
CCCCTCGACCTGCTCCTCCATGCGCCGGAACTCGGAGAAGGCGCTCTGGCCGCCCCTCGACCCGAGCCCCTCGGCGCCGCCGCCCCCGCGCTGCTGCTGGATCTGCGCCGCGAGCGTGCCCTTGCGCGCCTGGAACTCCTCCTGCTTGGCCTCCATGCGCTCGAGCTCGCTCTTCATCGAGATCACCGCGGAGCGCTGCTCGGCGCGCATCGCCTCGGCCCTGTCGCGCTCGCCCACGACCCGCTTCTTCTGGACGAGCGCCTCGCGCGCGAGCTTCTCGTCGTTCGCCTTGAGCGCGAGCTCGGCGCGCTTCTCCCACTTCTCCGCCTCAGCGTCGAGCTCGTCGACCTTCTTGCGCAGCACCTTCTCGGCCGCTACCGCGTCGACCAGCTCCTTCCGCGCCGCGCGGACCTGGTCCTTCATCTCCTCGACGATGAGATCCAGCGACTTTTTCGGATCTTCCGCCTTGTCGAGGAGCGCGTTGACGTTGCTCGAGATGACCTTCCCCATGCGGTCGAAGATGCCCATGCCGGTAGCGTGCACCGCCCCGCCGCCCCTGTAAAGCGCCGGCGCGCCCGGCCGCGGGCGCCCTCCGGGAGGGCGCCCGCGACCCCCGGAGCGCCCGCGGCCCACGGGGAAGACCGGCGATCAGGGCGGCGGCAGGTACGCCGGACCGAAGCTCGCCTCCACCGACGACCGCGTCGTCAGCAGCGGGGTCCTCGTCGCCTCGTCCTCGTAGAGCGGCCTCACCACGCAGGTGTCCTCGCCGCACTCGCCCCCGTCGACGAACGCGACGTCGGCGACGAGCCAGTACCGCGTGCTCCCGTCGCTCGACGCGAACGTGACGGGCGCCTCCGGGTCGTGGAACCCCGCCGGGCCGAGATCCGCCCCGAGGGCGCCATGGCAGAAGATCTTGATCCGCGGGTGGACCGCATAGTCATGCCCGTGCCCCGAGTAGTAATGGACGCCGATCCGCGTCCACTTCCCGAGCGGCGGGAAGTCGACGTTGATGTTCTCGGGCGCACAGAAGTCGTCCCGGTTCGGGTCCGTGACGCCGGGGTCGCAGGTGATGTTGTCGATGTCGAGCCGCGGGTTATGGCACCCCCGGCCGAGGTCGCGCCACGCCTGCCCGGCGCCGCGAGGGGCGTAGTAGCAGGTGTTCTTGGCCTCCACCGGGTCCGCGTACCAGCTCACCGGCTCCGGCGGCGCCGCGGTGTCGCTGAACCAGAGGAGCTCCGGATCCTCCGCCAGCGTGTCCACGGTGCAGTTGTTATAACCGCAGTCGCTCGGCGAGCCGCTGACGCGCCACGGCTGCGTGTCGTCCGGCTGGTGCAGGTGCAGATCGAGATCCACGCCGTTGCCGCCGAGGTCGTGCTCCCACTCGAGCTCGACCCGCAGGCCCGGCGCGCCGACGTAGAGCGCGTACTCGCACGAGTCGGTCGCGCCGTCCGCGAGGCGCTTCGTGTAAACCACCTTGTACTCCCCCGACTGGAGCGGCTTGTAGTCGTCCGCCGGGCTCGCTCCGGACACCGACGGGCACGGATCGATGCCGGCGGGGCAAACGACGGTCCAGGTCTCGGAGCCAGGCTCGGCGTCCGCGCTGAACGTGCCTGTCCCTTCCTTCAGGTCCACGTCGGCAAACGGGGGCACCTGCAGCGGGTGGCAGCCCGCGGGGCTCTCGCTGAAGCAGCTCTCGGTCGCGTGCCGGCCGCCGAGGCACGGCCCCCACACGCCGACCTCGTTGCACAGCTCGGTGCCCGGAAAACACCCCTCCACCGCGCGGTACGAGGGATCGCCCATGAAGCACGCGCGCGCCTGCCCCGCGACGCAGGAGCACGTCTCGTCGACCTGACCGTCGCAGTCATCGTCGAGGCCGAGGTGGTTCACGTCGCAGAGCTCCTCGGGGCCGCACTGGGTGCCGCACGGGTTCACCGCCCCGTCGACGACCCCCGCGTCCCCGCCGGGAGGGATGACGCCGCCCGGAGCGTCCCCCGGAGAAGCGGCCCCGTCGCCCGCCGCGCCGCCCGCGCCGCCCTGTCCTCCGGCGCCGCCGGACGAGGAGCCGCCGGCGCCGAGATCCGGGCGCGGGCCCGAGACATTACAGCCGACCGCGACGAACGCACCCGAGGCCGCGGCCCCCAGAACAGCGAGGAGCGCAGAGGAGACGCCGAGATGACGCATGAAACCTCCAGTCGCCAGCGCGCGGTGGAGCGGCGTGGGCCAGGAGGAGCGCCCCGCCAGACACCCGCGTTCAACAGCGAGGTTCCTGTCTTAGCAGACCCGGAGAGACTCCAAAGCACGCTCGTGAGTGTGTCAATGCACGCTCGTGAGAACGGATGTCACCACGTCCTCTGGAGACGTCCGCCGACGTCCTGCCGACGTCCTGCTGACGTCCCGCCCCGAGCCGCTCAGTCCGTCGCGCGCGGACCCCTCGCGGACTCGGCCGTGAGCGCCGCCTGCGCGGCGGCGAGCCGGGCGACCGGGACGCGGAAAGGAGAGCACGAGACGTAATCGAGCCCGGCCCGCTCGAAGAACGCGATCGAGCTCGGGTCGCCGCCGTGCTCGCCGCAGATACCGAGCTTCAGCCCCGGCCGCGCCGCGCGCCCGCGATCCCGCGCGAGCTCGACCAGCGCCCCGACGCCGGGCACGTCCAGCGACTGGAACGGATCCTTCGCGAAGATGCCGGCCTCGACGTACGCGCCGAGGAACCGGCCCGCGTCGTCGCGCGAGATGCCCAGCGTCGTCTGCGTGAGGTCGTTCGTGCCGAAGCTGAAGAACTCCGCCTCCTCGGCCAGCTCGCCGGCCATGATCGCGGCGCGCGGCAGCTCGATCATCGTCCCGAACCGGACATCGACCCTCCGCCCCTTCTCGGCGAACACCTGCTCCGCGACGCCCTCGACGAGCGCGCGCGTGATGGCGAGCTCGCGCCGGGTCATGCTGAGCGGGATCATGATCTCGGGCTCGACCTCGATGCCCGCCGCCGCGACCTCGCACGCCGCCTCGAGGATGGCGCGCGCCTGCATCTCGTAGATCTCCGGCGACGTGATCGCGAGCCGGCAGCCGCGGTGGCCGAGCATGGGGTTGTACTCGGCGAGCTCCTGGCTCTTGCGCCGGAGCTCCTTCGCGCTGATCCCCATCGCCTTCGAGAGCTGCTCGAGCTGCGCCTCGTCCTGCGGCAGGAACTCGTGCAGCGGCGGATCGAGCAGCCGGATGGTGACGGGCAGGCCGGCCATCTCCCGGAAGACACCCAGGAAATCGCCGCGCTGGAAGGGGAGCAGCTTCGCGAGCGCGCGCCGCCGCCCGGCCTCGCCGTCGGCGAGGATCATCTCGCGCATCGCGTCGATGCGCTCCTCGTCGAAGAACATGTGCTCGGTGCGGCAGAGCCCGATGCCCTCCGCGCCGAAGTTGCGCGCCGTCCTGGCGTCGTGGGGCGTGTCGGCGTTCGACCGCACGCGCAGGCGCCGGACCGCGTCGGCCCAGCCGATGAGCTCCTCGAACTCGCCGCTCAGCGCCGCCGGGACGGTCGGCACCGCGCCGAGGTAGACCCTGCCGGTGCCGCCGTCGAGCGTGATCAGGTCGCCCGCCTTCACCGTGATCGAGCCGGTCGCGTGCCCGTGATCGTCGTAGATCGTCACCGCCATCTGGCCCTGGCTCACGCTGATGGCCGAGCAGCCGGCGACGCAGCTCTTGCCCATCCCGCGCGCCACCACGGCCGCGTGGCTCGTCATGCCGCCGCGGGCCGTCAGGACGCCGCGCGCCGCCTTCATGCCGTGGATGTCCTCCGGCGACGTCTCGGAGCGCACGAGGATCACCGCCTTGCCCTGGCCAGCGCGCCGCTCCGCCTCGTCGGCGCTGAACACGACCTGCCCCGTCGCCGCCCCGGGGCTCGCCGGCAGGCCCCGCGCGAGCAGCCGCTTCGGCGCGCCCTCGTCGATGCTCGGGTGGAGCAGCTGATCGATCGAGCCCGGATCCACCCGCAAGATCGCCTCGCGCTGGCTGATCAGGCCCTCCCTGGCCATCTCGACCGCGATGCGCACGGCCGCCCGGCCCGTGCGCTTGCCGGTGCGACACTGGAGCAGGAAGAGCTCGCCCCGCTGGATCGTGAACTCCAGGTCCTGCATGTCGCGGAAGTGCTGCTCGAGCCTGGCCTGCACCGCGACGAGCTGCGCGTGGGCCTCGGGCATGCGCGCCTCGAGCGAGCTCGCGTCGTCGGCGTCGTCCGACGTGGCCCCGCCGCCCGACGTGGCCCCGCCGCCCGACGTGGCCCCGCCGCCCGGCGTGGCCCCGCCGCCCGGACCGGACCTCGACAGCGGGTGCGGCGTGCGCACGCCCGCCACGACGTCCTCGCCCTGGGCGTTGGGGAGCCACTCGCCGTAGAAGCGCCGCTCTCCCGTCGACGGGTCGCGCGTGAACGCCACGCCGGTGCCGGAGTCGTCACCCAGGTTGCCGAACACCATCGCCTGGACGTTGCAGGCCGTCCCCCACGCCTCCGGGATATCGTGCATCTTCCGGTACACCTGGGCACGGTGGTTGTTCCAGCTATCGAATACGGCGCGGATCGCGCCCCCGAGCTGCGCGCGCGGATCGTCGGGGAACGGGCGCCCCGTGGCCCCGACGACGATCTCCTTCTGCCGCTGGATCAGGGCCGCGAGCGACTCCGGATCGAGCAGCGAGTCGGGCACCTTGCGCTCGAGCTCTGCGGAGTTCAGCCGCGTCGCGTCGACGCCGAGCCGCGCCGCGGCGTCCCTGCGCGCGCGGCCGAGCGCCTCCTCGAAGCGGTCGCGAGGCACCCCGAGCACGATATCGGAATATGTCAGGAGGAACCGCCGATAGGCGTCCAGCGCGAATCGCTCGCTGCCCGTGCGCCGCGCGAGCCCGGCCGCGATCTCGTCGTTGATCCCGAGGTTCAGGAGGGTATCCATCATTCCCGGCATCGACGCGCGCGCGCCCGAGCGGACCGACACGAGCAGCGGCGCCTCGGGGCTCCCGAGCCTCGCGTCCAGCAGCGACTCCAGCCGGCCGATCGCCGCCTCGATCTCGTCTTCGACGCCGGCGGGGAGCACCTTGCCCGCGGCGTAATACGCGTTGCAGACCTCGGTGGTGACCGTGAAGCCCGGCGGCACCGGAATGCCGAGTCGAGTCATCTCCGCCAGGCCTGCCCCCTTGCCGCCGAGCAGATCCTTCTGCTGTGCGTCCCCGTCCGCCTGCCCCGCGCCGAAGAAGTAAATCGATCTCGCCATGGCGCGCGCACGCTAGATCGTCCGCGCAGTCCGGTCGAGATCCTCGAACGGCGCACGGCGCCTGTTGGATCCGCGACCGACGGAAGCGCGTGGTGCAGCGCGCACCTCGCCAAAAATACCGGCTCTTGCCGGCGGACGAGCTATGAAGCGTCGCATGAAGCGCTGCGCCATCCTCCTCGCCGTCCTCACGCTCCCTCTCGGGGCTTGCGACAAGCCAAGCCCGCAGCCGGTCGCCGATTCCCCGGCGCCCGCCTCGGCCGCTCCCTCCGCGCCGGCCGCGCCCACCGACGAGCCCACCGCGGCGCAGGCGCCGCCTGCCGAGCCCGCCGGCTTGCCTGCGCCGCCCGACGTCGCCGCGCCGCCCGCGGACGCGCAGAAGACGGCGTCGGGCCTCGCGTTCAAGGTGCTGACGCCGGGCAAGGACCAGGCGCACCCCGGCCCCGACGACAAGGTGACCGTTCACTACACGGGGTGGACCACGGACGGGAAGATGTTCGACAGCTCGACCCTCCGGGGCGAGCCGGCGAGCTTCGGCGTGAGCGGCGTGATCAAGGGCTGGACGGAGGCGCTCCAGCTCATGAGCAAGGGCGAGAAGCGCCGCCTCTGGATCCCCGGGAGCCTCGCCTACGGCGACCGGCCCACGCGCCCGGGCGCCCCCGCTGGAATGCTCGTGTTCGACGTCGAGCTGCTCGACTTCGCGCCCGCGCCGAAGCCCCCGCCCGCGCCGAAGGACGTGAAGGCGGCGCCCAAGAGCGCCAAGAAGACCGCCTCGGGGCTCGCCTACCAGGTCCTCCAGAAGGGCACGGGCACGGAGCACCCGAAGCCGACGAGCCGCGTCACCGTGCACTACACGGGATGGACGACCGACGGGAAGATGTTCGATAGCTCCATCGTGCGCGACGAGCCGGCGACCTTCCCGGTCGGCGGCGTGATCAAGGGGTGGACCGAGGGCGTACAGCTGATGGTGAAAGGCGAGAAGACGCGCTTCTGGATCCCGGCGGAGCTCGCGTACGGCGAGAAGCCGACGCGCCCCGGGGCCCCCGCCGGCACGCTCGTGTTCGACATCGAGCTCATCGACTTTCGCTGATCCGTCGGCCGGCGCTTTACATCCGGCCGACTGCCTGGCTACATGGACGAGGCGAGCGGCCAGGCATGCTGACATCCATTCGACTCAAGAACTTCAAGAGCTTCGCCGATCAAACGGTGGAGCTCTCCCCCTTCACGCTGCTGCTCGGGGCGAACGGCTCCGGCAAGAGCAATTTCCTCGACGCCCTGCGCTTCCTGCAGGGTGTCGGGCTGGACCTCCCCTTGTGCGACATCTTCCGCGGCAGAGTCGACGGCAGGCGCGAGGTCTGGCCGGGCCTGCGCGGCGGCACGCAGGGGGCCACGCACAGGGGCTCCAAATCGTTCACCCTCGAGAGTCGATGGGTGATCGGGAAGGAGGAGCTCACACACAAGATCACGTGTCAGGTCGAGCCCGACGTGCTCGTGGAGCATGAGTCGCTCGAGGCGCGGTCGGCGGGCGGGCTGCTCTTCGACACGCCGACATCGGCGCTGAAGGGGCTCGAGGGGTTCGCCGCGGGCCACGCGATGAAGGCGGCGTCCAACAAGAAGAGCCGCTCGATGCGGATCGCCTCGATGGATCGCAACCCCGCGCGGCGCAGCCTGCTCGGCCAGATCGAGCACCACCGCGGGCGCGCGGATGACGTGAGCCTCGCGGACGTCATCGCGCTCTGCAACGCGCTCCAGGTCGCGATGCGGAGCACGCTGTCGCTCGACATCGATCCTTCGCGGATGAGGGGCTACGTGCCGCACGAGATCGAGAACCTCGGCGCCGGCGGGCAGAACCTCTCCGCGGTGCTCCGCTGGCTCTGCCAGGAGGCCGATCACAAGGCCGACGTGCTCGGCTGGGTGCGGTCGATCTTCGCGCCCGAGATCAGCGATATCGAGTTTGCGGAGACGGGCCTCGGCGACGTGATGATGGTGCTCGTCGAGCAGGGCGGCGCCCGCGTCCCGGCGCCGAGCCTGCCGGACGGCGCGCTGCGCGCGCTCGGCAAGATCGCCGGCGTGCTCACCGCGCCGGAGGGCTCGCTCCTCCTCGTGGAGGACCCCGACGCCGGCCTGCACCCCGAGCGCGCGGGCTTGCTCGCGCAGCTCCTGGAGGGGGCAGCGCGGCCGTCGGTCTGCCAGATCGTGGCGACGACGCACTCGCCGGCGCTGCTCAGGGCGGTCTCCAAGCAGGGGCTCAGCCGCGCGATCGCGTTCGAGCGCGATCCGGAGACCTCCGCCACGACGGCGCGCCGGCTCGCGGAGCTGCCGCGCTTCGCGGAGATCGCGGAGCGCGATGCGGGGGAGCTGCTCTTCTCCAAGGCGCTCGCGGGGTAGTGGCGCGCCGGCCAGGGGCGTCCCTGGCCGCGATGGGGGGCAATGCCGGGCCGCCCGGCCCCCGGAGAGGGTGCTCTCCGCGCGGGGTGGGGGCCCCGCCGAACTCGCCCGATAGTCTTTGTCCTCCGGCAGAGCCGGAGGACAAAGACTATCGGGCTCAGACATCGGCCCATCCCCCACCCCGCGCGGAGAGCACCCTCTCCGGGAGCCTACCGCGAAGGCGCCTGGCCGGAAAGCGGCGGCGACACGGGGCGGGCTCTGTCTGACGAGCTGCTGCACGGAGCGAGCTGAGAGTCGCGTCCGCTCGGAAGTTTGCAGCACTCGATTCCTCGCTCGCTCTCCCAGACGCAGACGCGAATAGCTCGCGGCGTATGTCGACGACATACTCCAGGCAGTCATGGCCTGAGCCATGCTTTTGGCGGCGGACCAGAGGAAAAAGCCGTTGGGGCGCCAAGGGCGCGAGAGAAAATTCCTGGATCCTTGCCTGTCATCCAATCCCATCTGCGCGTGACTGCCATTCGAGCACGATGGCGGGAACACAGGCATGAACCTCGACTGACATTTTCCAAACGTCACCAGGACGCGAGATGTCCCTGGGTATCCGACAGCGGCCCCCGTCTACACACCACAACAAAGGCCACGACGAACATCTTATTTCAGCGCTGCCATTGCATTGCAGTGATGTCATGCACAAAGCGACCAGACCGCCCGTCATCACGCGTTGCATCGTGAGCGACGCCATGCTTTCTATCCTCTCCTTGAATCGCTTGCGCGGCGGACGTCGCGCGACCAACACCACGAAGAGGTACCTTGCTTTACTACAACACTCCGCTTCGACTGGTCTTTTGTATGACCATCGGCCTCTCGGCGATGGCCTGCTCCGCTGACGAGATCAAGGACTACATCGAAGACAACATGGGCGAGGGCGGCGGCGATGCCACCAGCACGACCGGCAGCGCCAGCAGCTCCAGCCAGAGCAGCACCACCGCCGGCACGGGCGGCGGCACCACCTCCGCCAGCACCGGCGAGGGCGGCGGCACCACCACCACCGCCAGCACCGGCGAGGGCGGCGGCACCACCACCACCGCCAGCACCGGCGAGGGCGGCGGCGGCACCACCTCCGCCAGCACCGGCGAGGGCGGCGGCACCACCACCGGCGAGGGCGGCGGCACCACCGCCGCCGGCACCGGCGGCGCGGGCGCCGGCACCGGCACCGGCGGCAGCGGCAGCGGCGGCGCGCCTCCTGTCGATCCCGCCTGCGGCCCGGACACCGCGACCTTCGCCGATGTGCGGCCGGTCCTGGAGGGCTGCGCGAACCAGTACTGCCACGGCAGCCCCACCGCTCCGTCGGCCGGGCTCGACCTCCGCGCGGCCGCGGCGGTCGGCGCGCTCGTCGGTCAGGACGCCAGCTCCTGCTCCAGCGAGCACGCGCTCGTCGTGCCGTTCATGCCGAGCAGCAGCTACCTCATGAACAAGCTGAACGACACCGGCCTGTGCGACCCCGACGAGAGCAGCATGCCCCCGGGCGCAGCGCTGCCGGCGGCCGACATCAAGAAGATCAACGACTGGATCTGCGCGGGCGCCCCCGCCGACTGAGATGCGACCGGCTCGGTAGCAACGTGCATTCCGGAGCGCCTCGAGGAGGGGGCAGCGGCTCGACGAGCTCCGAGAGGCGCGTTTGCTCTGCTCCGGCATGATCGCATGGACCGCCCATCACCCGCGGTCACGCCTGTGTGCCAGGATCGCTCCGACGACAACAGCGGGGGATTCCGGACGGCACGACCCGGCGGGAACAGCCATGTTTGACGAAGTCTGTACACAGTGGCAGACACAGCCCTGCTTGATGAGGTCTGTACACCGTGGCAGACACAGCCATATTCAACGCGATCGACGTGAAATGGCGGGCACAGCCGTGATCAATGGATCACTGGCCGGGAATGTGGAGCTCAAACCAATCGATCGGCCGAGCTTGCGGGACCTCTGCTTCACTTATTCACTTCGAGCAGAACCTGCGGCTCCGCTGAGCTGACCTGGAGAAACTTAATGCGTACCACTCGCTTACTTGGCTACTTCTCCGCTTCGTTCACATGCTTCTTGCTCGCCTGCAGCCCTGGAAATGTTGGCGACGAGCAGAGCGATGCCTTGCGCTCCGGGCTGAGCAGTCCGGATGGCACGTTCGAGGCGGAGCTCACACTCCCCGCTCAGTGGGGAAGTGGGTACTGCGCGAGCGTGACGATAAAGAACACGAGCGCCAGCCGGACCACCGGCTGGGGCGTGGTCATCGGGCTCAACGGCTCGACGTTGAACAACGCGTGGAACGTGCGCGTCACCCCATCGGAGGGGCAGTTCACCGCCATCAACGAGGGCTATAACGGCACGCTGGAGCCGGGAGCCTCGACGGTGTGGGGGTTCTGCGGGAGCGGCACCGGGAGGCCTGGGCTCGTGGCGGTCAACGGCGCCGGAGGCTCGACCACCAGCACGAGCGCTTCCTCCAGCAGCAGCAGCTCGAGCACGTCCGCGAGCAGCGGCGGTGGAGAGGGCGGCGCCACGGGGACCGGCGGCGCGGGCGGCGAGGGCGGCGCCACCACCACCACCACGGCTGGCGTTGGCGGCGAGGGCGCCGGCACCACCACCACCACCACCGCTGGCGTTGGCGGCGCAGGCGGCGAGGGCGCCGGCACCACCACCACGGCTGGCGTCGGCGGCGCAGGCGGCGAGGGCGCCGGCACCACCACCACCACCACCACCGCTGGCGTCGGCGGCGCGGGCGGCGAGGGCGCCGGCACCACCACCGCCACCACCACGACCACCGCTGGCGTCGGCGGCGCGGGCGGCGAGGGCGGCGGCACCACCACCACCACCGCTGGCGTCGGCGGCGCGGGCGGCGAGGGCGGCGGGAGCTCGAGCGATCCGGCCTGCGGCCCGGACACCGCGACCTTCGCAGATGTGCAGTCGATCCTCGGGACGAACTGCGCGGGCTGCCACGGTGGCCCCGCCGGAGCGGCGGGGCTCGATCTCCGCAGGGATATGGCGGTCGCCGCGCTCGTCGGTCAGGACGCCCGCTCCTGCTCCAGCGAGCACGCGCTCGTCGTGCCGTTCATGCCGAGCAGCAGCTACCTCATGAACAAGCTGAACGACACCGGCCTGTGCGACCCCGACGAGAGCAGCATGCCCCCGGGCGCAGCGCTGCCCGAGGCCGACATCAAGACCATCAACGACTGGATCTGCGCGGGCGCCCCCGCCGACTGAGGTGCTGCCGGCTCAGTAGACCTTGCAGCGCGCCCCGGTGGCGGCGCGCGCATAGGGCACCTTCGCGCTCCGCGCCTTCACGTAGATCGCCCCGCCCGGCGCCGGCCTCGGGATCACCGCGCCGGTCGCGAGGGGCCGCCCGGGCGGCAGCTCCTCGACCTCGATGATCACGTCGTTCCCTTCCTGATCGACCGCGGAGATCGAGGGCCGCCGGCTCTCCTCGTCGGCAGGGCCGCCCGGGCAGGACACCCCGCGCGCGCTCAGGGCGACGGCGAGCGTGTCGGCCCCGGTCTCCGGGGCGCCGGCCGCCCACTGGAACCTGGGATCCCGGGCCTCCCCCACCTCCACCGCCAGGCAGCTGCAGCGCTCCTTCGGCGCCGCGGCGCGCGCGAGCGCGAGGTCGTGCCGCACGCCGACCCAGGAGGACACCCGCTCCTGCGGCGCGGACGGGGCACCGCTGAAGTCGTCGGGCGTGCCTACCGCACGCCGCGGCGCCTTCTGCTTCGCGCCTTGCTGATCATCCACGCGCGCGGACGGTTCGATGGTGCCGCCCTCCCAGAACGCGGCGGCGCCTGCGTGCTGGTTACCGCTGCAAGCGGCGAGGGCGACTCCGGCGAGGAGCGCAGCGAAGCGTGCGAGTTGGGCGCCCGAGAGGAGCATACGGAGCGATCTTCGCACCGGCGCCGTCGACGGCCAAGGTTTGTGCTGAGCGCTGAGACGAGGGGAGCCGCCGCTGCGCGCGCCAGGTACGGGCCTGGCACGCGCTGGCACGCGATGCGCGCGCGGCGACAGCGCTACGCGCCGGATAGCCGGCGCGCAGCGCGAGCAGCCTTCACTTCGGCTTGATCTCGGTGAGGACGATGAGGTAGTCCGGCGGGTTGTTCGGCGACAGCTTGGCGTACGGGTTCTCCTTGCTGGGCCACCCGACGAAGCGCTTCGTGCTGTACTCGCCCCAGGACGGGTTCTTGAACAGCGGGATGACCGGCACCTGCTGCGCGTAGATGTTCTGCAGCTCGTCGATGATGCGCTTCTGCTCGGCCGGATCCGTCGCGGACGCGAACTGCTTGAACAGCGGCTCGGCCTCCTTGGCGGCGAAGCGGTGCCAGTTGCGCGTCGTGGCCTCGCCGACGGGCTTCACGAACTCCGGGGCCATGAGATCGCGGTAGAAGTTGAACGGCGTGGGCTCGGTGTTCGTCCAGCCCATCGACATGTCGAACGTGCCCTTCTGGAGCGCCTCGAAGAACGCGCTGAAGTCGTACGTCTTCAGCGTCGCCTCGATGCCGACCGCCTTCAGGTTCTGCGTGGTGATCTGGACCGCGCGCACCCAGTCGGACCAGCCGGTCACGACGTTGATGTCGAACTTCAGCGGCTTGCCGTCCTTCGCCCGGATGCCGTCCGAGCCCTTGGCGTAGCCGGCCTCGTCGAGGAGGGCGTTCGCCTTGGCCACATCGTAGGTGGTCCAGTCCGCCGCCGCCGCCTTCTCGTTCCGCCAGCGCGCGTAGGCGTCGTCGAGCCCCGTCGCGTCCGCGCCGACCGTGTAGCCGTTGACCGCGATCTTGGCGATCTGGGCCCGGTCGATGGCCATGCTGATGGCCTTGCGGAGCTTGATGTCGTTGAACGGCTTCTTCGTGGCGTTCGGATAGAGCGTCACGGTGCCGCCGACGAGCGGGAACCAGTAGTGGTTGTTCTGCGGGTCCTTGCTGACGTAGGTCTTGTCGATGTCGGGGACGAAGTTGCCGGCCCAGTCGACCTCGCCGTTGATGAGCGCCAGGTTCGCCTGGTCGTTGCCCGGGTACGCCGGGAAGCGCAGCCCTTCGACAGCCGGCTTGCCCTTCTGCCAGTAGTGCGGGTTCTTGCCGAGCTCGTAGATCTGGTTCTGGAACGTCTTCACCTCGGTGAAGGGCCCCGTCGCGACGGGGGTCTCGTTCGTGAACGTGACCGGGTCGGCGACGTCCTTCCACTTGTGCTCCGGCACGATCGGCTGGTGGCCGATGTAGCTGAGCCCGGGGACGAAGGCCTCCTTGAAGATGAACTCGACCGTGGTGTCGTTCTTGGCCTCCACCGAGTCGACGAGCTTCCACACGCCCGTGAGATCGAGCGCCGGGAACTTCTTGAGGAGCCCGAACGTGAACGCGACGTCCTTCGCCGAGAAGGGCTGTCCGTCAGACCACTTGACCTCGGTGCGGGTCGTGAAGGTGAGCTTCTTGTTCGCGTCGCTCCACTCGTACTTCGTCGCGAGCCAGGGCATGAACTCGCCCTTCATCGTGTTGTAAACGATGAGCGGCTCGTAGATGCCGGCGACCGTGGGGAAGCGCACGCTCCCCTCGCCGAGCAGGGGGTTGAAGTTGCGCACCCAGGACGCCTGCTGCTCCCTGGAGATGGTGACGAACTTCGCGCCGGCGTTCTTCGCCCCCGCCGCGGCCCCGGCCCCGGGATTGGCCGAGTTCGCGCCCGCCGTGTCCTTGGCGGCGTTCTCGGTCCCTTCCTTGTTGCCACAAGCCGCCGTGGCGCCGACGGACAGAAGTAGCGCCGACAGGGCAAAAATGCGGCGCGACATGGATCGACTCTTCATAAGCTTGCTCCCTCGCGGCGACCTCGGTCGCCCGCGACGATCCTCTCACTCGACCGACAGCACGCAGCGCCGCAGCGCAGCGACAACAGCAGACCGTACGGCGGCGCCACGGATGAGCCGCGACTGCGGCACCCTGACGCCGGCGCACTCTACCGGCCGAGGTAGAGAAGTGTCAACCTGACGAATTGAGGGGGCTTCCTGGGCCGCGGTGCGGTGCGTGACCTGATCGGATGCGCACGCCAGAGCGGGCGCCCCGGCGCCTAGCGAGGGAAATCAGAATTCTGCCGGATCACTGTAAGTCCCCATGACGTCGCGCAGCACGTCGCAGATCTCCTGCTCGGTCGCGTACACGCTGGCCGCCGCGATGATGGGGGGCATGAGGTTGTCGCCGCCGCGTGCGCTGTTTCGCACCTCGGCCAGCGCGCTTCGCACCCGGTCCTGATCGCGCCCGGCCTTGACCCGGGCGAGGTTCTCACATTGCACGCGCTGCACCTCCTCGTCGATGCGGAGGAGGGGGATCGTCTTCTCGCCCGCCGCGGCATAGCGGTTGACGCCCACCATGATCCGCTCGTCCGACTCCAGCTCTCGCTGGAAGCGGTAAGCCGAGGCGGCGATCTCGCGCTGCGGATACCCCTTCTCGATGGCGGGCACCATCCCGCCCATCTCGTCGATCCGCCGGATGTACGCGAGCGCCTCCTGCTCCAGGCGGTCCGTCAGCCACTCGACGTAGTAGCTGCCCCCGAGCGGATCGATCGTGTTCGCGACGCCGCTCTCGTGGGCGATGATCTGCTGCGTCCGGAGGGCGATGGTCACGCTCTCCTCGGTCGGGAGCGCATACGTCTCATCGAGCGAGTTCGTGTGGAGCGACTGGGTGCCGCCGAGCACGGCGGCGAGCGCCTGGAGCGAGACGCGGACCACGTTGTTGTAGGGCTGCTGCGCCGTCAGCGAGACGCCGGCCGTCTGCGCGTGCGTCCGGAGCTTCATGCTCTCGGCCCTCTTCGCCCCGTAACGCTCCTTGAGGAACCGCGCCCACATGCGGCGCGCGGCGCGGAGCTTCGCGATCTCCTCGAAGAAGTCGTTGTGGACGTCGAAGAAGAACGAGAGGCGCGGCGCGAAGGAGTCGACGTCGAGGCCGCGCTCGATGCAGCTCTCGACGTACGCGAGCCCGTCCGCGAGCGTGAACGCGAGCTCCTGCGCGGCGGTCGAGCCCGCCTCGCGGATGTGGTAGCCGCTGATGGACACGGAGTTCCACCGCGGCACCTCGCGCGCGCAGAACTCGATCATGTCCGTCACGATGCGCATCGCCGGGCGCGGCGGGACGAGCCAGGCGTGCTGGGCGATGAACTCCTTCAGGCAGTCGTTCTGCACGGTTCCGCCGATCCGCTTGCGCGGGATCCCGCGCTTGTCGGCGAGCGCGATGTAGAACGCGAGCAGCACGACGGCCGGGCCGTTGATGGTCATCGACGTCGTCACCTGGTCGAGCGGGATGCCGTCGAAGAGCACCTCCATGTCGCGGAGCGTGTCGACCGCGACACCGCACATCCCGACCTCGCCGAGCGACCGGGGAGAGTCGGAGTCGTAGCCCATGAGCGTCGGGAAATCGAAGGCGGTGGACAGGCCCGTCTGCCCCTCGGCGAGCAGGTATTTGAACCGCGCGTTCGTCTGCTCCGGCGTGCCGAAGCCGGCGAACATCCGCATCGTCCAGAGCTTGCCGCGGTACATCGTCGGCTGGACGCCCCGCGTGAACGGGTACTCCCCGGGCAGCCCGAGCTCCTTCGCGTAGTCGAGCGGCGCGTCGGCAGGCGTCACGAGATCGGGCACGTCGACGCCGCTCCAGGTCGAGAAGCGCTCGCTGCGCGGCGGGAAGCGCGCCGACGCCTCGGCGACCGGGCCCTCGCGCCACGCGGCCACCGCGCGCCGGAGCGCGGCGAGCCCGCCCTCGTCGAGCCCGAGCCCCTCGCCGCCTCCGCCGTTCGTGTAATCGTCCGTGGAACCGTGCGCGGAGTCTTTCGTGGAACGGAGCGCGTCGGCGCTGCTCTCGTCGGCTGGAGCCGGCGACCTTTTCGCGCGGTCCGCTTCGGCCTCCGGAGGGTGGGTGCGCTCTTCGTACGCCATGGACTCTATTTAGCGCGGCCCGCGCGCGATGGCGCCGCTCAACGAGGGAAACGCCGACGCAGGCGCGCCGGCGCGGAGCGTCACGGGCAGCGCGCGTGGAACACGTCGGAGGCGACCGGCGTCGCCCCGTCTTCCAGCGAGTCCTCGATCGAGCCCGTGATGCGGATGCCCGCCGCGGCGCAGAGCGCCGCCGCCGCGTCGCTCGGGAGGGTCCTGCCCTCGGCGCTCGTGTCGGCGGTGAACGCCACGGCGACGTCGCTGCCCGGAGCGACCTCGACCGGCAGCGACGTCGTGGTCTCGACGGCGAGGGGCGCGACGATCGAGGTCTTCTGATCGGCGCTCGTGATCTCGAAGGTGCGGACCGCGACGCGGCTGGGGCCGCTCGCCCGCGAGCCGAGGTGCAGCTGCAGCGTGAAGGTCGCCTGGAGGCTGGTCCCGAGCGCCCCCGCGGAGACGGTCGCCTCGGGCGCGGCGATGGATGGCGCGACGAACACGGCGGCGTCGGTGTCGATGCAACCGCTCGCCGCGGCGGCGAGCGTCGCTGCGGCGGCGGAGAGCCTGGCGCGGGCCTTCATGGTGGTCTCACTCTCTCCCGTGCCGACCTGTCCTGTCCAGATCGGCAGCGCCCGCGGGCGGCGCCGGCGAGCGGCGCGCGCGGCGAGCTCCGCTCAGGGCGGCGGCGGGACGACGCCCTTGGATCGGGCCAGGGCGCAGCCGAGCTCCACGTTCGTCGGCCCCTTGTCGGTGCGCACGACCTTGAACTCGACGCGCCGGTTCTTCTCCCAGGCCGGCGCGTTGTGGGCCGGGTCGAGCGGGCAGTACTCGCCGTAGCCCATGGCGCGCACCGCGTTCTTGCTGACCCCGCGCTGCACGAGCGCCGCCACGACGGCGTCCGCGCGGGATTGGGTCAGCTTGAGGTTGTAGGCGTCGGCCGAGCGCTCGTCGGCGTGCCCCTGCACCTCGATCATCGAGAACTCCGGGTGGTGCTTGAGCGTCTCGGCGACGGCCTGCACGATGCCGAACGACTCCGGGAGGATCTCGGCGCTGCCGGTCGCGAACTGGATCTTCTCGAGGATGACGATGTTGTTCTCCTCGATCACGACACTGCCCTTGTCCGGGCACCCGTCCTCGTCCTCGAGGCCGTTGAACGTCTCCGGGTCGTTCGGGCACTTGTCGGCCACGTCCGGGATGCCGTCCCGATCGTTGTCGGGGTCGGGGCAGCCGTCCTCGTCCTCGAAGTCGTCCTTGTCCTCCGGGTCGTTCGGGCACTGGTCGGACTTGTCGGGGATGCCGTCCTTGTCGTTGTCGGGGTCGGGGCAGCCGTCCTTGTCCTGGAAGCCGTCGCGGTCCTCCGGGTCATCCGGGCACTTGTCGCGCGAGTCGAGGATGCCGTCGCCGTCGCGATCGCCGTCGCTGCCCTCCGGGCAGCCGTCGTCGTCCTCGTCGCCGTCGCGGTCCTCCGGGTTGTTCGGGCAGCGATCGTCGACGTCGAGGATGCCGTCCTCGTCGTTGTCGGGATCCGGGCAACCGTACTTGCCGGGGGGCGAGTCCGCCTTGGTGTCCTGGAAGCCGTCGAAGTCCTCCGGCTCGTCGGGGCAGTCGTCCTGATCGTCCTTGATGCCGTCGCCGTCGCGATCGCCGATGGACGGCTCGAAGACGAACCCGAGGGTCGCGCGCTGCTCCGCCGCCTGGAACCCGGGCGTGTACCCGACGCCGGCGCCCAGCATGAGGAAGCTGTTCCGCTCGATGAAGAGCTTGATGCCCCCGAGCGCCTCGGCCGACAGCTTCTGCTTGCTGCTGTCGCCGCCGCCGACCTGCTGCGTCAGGTAGGTCTCGGCCACGAGATCGAGCGGCGTGAGGACGCGGAAGCTCATCCCGAACCCGCCGGTGAGCAGGTCGGAGTACTTGAAGTCTCCTTCCTTGAGCTGGAAGGTCATGCCGTCCTGGCGCAGGCCGAACGCGGGGTTTTTCCCGGTATGGCCGCGGTAGCCGGCGTTCACCGCGATCCGGAACGGGTTGGTGATGCCGAGCCGCTTCTCCAGCACGATCTGCGGCCAGAAGAAGAACCCCGGGTCCGAGGCGAAATCTTCGGACCCGCCCACGCCGACGCCGGCCTGGGCGATGAGCGCGAGCCCGATCACGTCCTGATCCGGGCGGAGCAGGCGCAGCTTCGCGTGGATCGCCAGGTTGCCGAGCGTCTGGGCGTCGAGCGAGTCGTCGTTGTAGTTGGCGCCGAGCCCTGGGCCGATGTCGTCGACAGGCTTCGCTCCGTTGAGCACCACGGGGACCGAGAGCCCGAGGACGAGGAAGTTGGCGATGCCGTAATCGAACTGGAACGTCCCCTGGAAGGCGTGATTCAGCATCATGTTCGTCTGCCGCTCGTTGTCGGTGAGCGGCATGATGTTGTGCCCGTAATCGAGCACGAGCCCCAGGCTGATATCGTTGGCGCCGAGGATGTCCGCGCCGTTGACCGAGAAGAGCCCTTTGGAGTCGACCGCCGGCCGGAACAGGTGCAGGTCCATGCCGTCGCCGTTGGCGCCGTTGCCCGTGCGCGTGCTGTCCGCGGCCTGCGCGGCGGCGTCCGGCGCGGCGGCGGTGATCGCCGCGCCGAGGAGCAGGGAGAGCAGCCCGACGCCGAGGCGGCTGGGGCGGCAGGGGCGACCGTGGGCGGGCAGCGCGCGCCGGTCGTCTGGCGCGCCGGGGCCGCCTGGGGGCGGGGCGGCGGGGAGCAACGGGGAACGAGGCATCATGGCAAGGTCCTCGGGTTCGTGAGGTCGCGATCGGGCAAGCGCGCCTGGATGTGGCGCTCGGCGCCACGTACCACCGCGTGAATTCCGGTGTCAAACAGACGGCGCGGCGGCTCTCCGCGGCGGCGCGGGCGGGATGCCTGGATCAGAAATGTCCACGAGTCGCGCGTCCCGGCCGGGGCGCGGCGGGCGCGATGCGCGATCGTCGCCCCCTGATGGGCCGTCGAGCCGGCGGGGATCGCAGGCTGGCGTCCGGCGCGGTCGGCGGTCGCGATGGCGCAGCGAGCGCGGTGAGCGCGTGGCGCCAGAGTTGTCCTGCTGATCGGAGGCGGACCCGCCCTAGTCCCCGGCCCGCTGATCGACCCGCCCTCATCCCATGCCCGCTGATCCGCGCTTGCCGAGCGGGGATCACCCGCTCAGGGGGTGCGGGTTTTCAGGCTGTCTATCGCGTGGACGGGCGCCAGGTCGCCGGCCATGAGGTGCGCGATCGCCCCGTAGACCAGCCGCTGGCTCTCCAGCATGCTCTTGCCGGCGAACACCGACGAGGTCACGACGAGGTTGAAGTGCCCTCCGCCGCCGGTCACCTCGGCGGTGGCGCCCTCGATCTTCTCTTCGATGGCGCGCTTCAGGGCGTCCGGGATGGACCCTTGAAAGGTGGTCAGGTGGATGGACATGGGGCGATCTATAGGTCATCGCCCCGCCGCGGGAAAGCCGGCGCGCGGGGCTCCGGCCCCGGCGGGGCGCGCTGTCGACGCGGCCGGCGACGCGGCCGGCGACGCGGCCGGCGACGCGGGATCAACGACGTGGGATCAGCGGGGTGGGACCGGCGGGACGGGGCTCAGGCGCTCGCGGCCCTGCTGGCCAGCTCGACGAGGCCGGCTGCGCCCATGCCGCCGCCGATGCACATCGTGACGATGGCGTACCGGCCGCCGCGCCGCCGCAGCTCGTAGAGGGCGGTCGCGGTGAGCTTCGCGCCGGTGCACCCGAGCGGGTGACCGAGCGCGATCGCGCCGCCGTTCACGTTGAGCTTCTCCTCCGGGATCTCCAGCGTCCGCTGCACGTAGACGGCCTGCGAGGCGAACGCCTCGTTGACCTCGAAGAGGTCGATGTCGGCCACCTTCAGCCCGGTCCTCGCGAGCAGCTTCCGCACCGCGGGGATCGGGCCGATCCCCATGATCGCGGGGTCGACGCCGACGGTCACGAACGACCGGAAGAACCCGAGCGGCTTCACGCCGAGCGCGTCCGCCTTGGCCTTGCTCATCACGAGCGCGGCGGCGGCGCCGTCCGACAGCGGCGAGCTGTTGCCCGGGGTGACGCTCCCCTTCGCCGCGAACGACGGCTTCAGCCCGGCGAGCGCCTCCGCGGTGGTCTCCTTGCGGATCAGCTCATCGGTGCGGAAGTCGAACGTCGCGCGCTTGCCGTTCTCGTAGCGCACCCCCTTCACGGTGACGATCTCGTCCTCGAACCGCCCCGCCGCGCGCGCGGCGGCCGCCTTCTGGTGGCTCTTCAGCGCGAACGCGTCCTGGTCGGCGCGGCTTACCTGGAACCTGTTCGCCACGTTCTCCGCGGTGATGCCCATCGGCGTGTACACCGTCGGACACCGCTCCATCGCCTCCGGCGACGCGCTGAGCTTGTTCCCGGTCATCGGGACCATCGTCATCGACTCGACGCCGCCGGCGATGGCGATGTCGACCGACCCCATCGCGATGCTGCCCGCCGCCATGGCGATCGCCTGGAGCCCGCTCGAGCAGAAGCGGTTGATGGTGATCGCGGACCCCTCCTGCGACATGCCGCCGAGGAGCGAGACGACGCGCGCGACGTTGAGCCCCTGCTCGCCTTCCGGCATGGCGCAGCCGAGGACGAGATCCTCGACGTCCTCCGGCTTCACCTGGGGGACGCGCTGGAGCAGCGCGGCGACGACCTCGCCCGCGAGCTCGTCGGGGCGCTTCTGCGCGAGCGACCCTTTGTGGGCCCGGCCAACGGCCGAGCGGACGGCCTCTGCAATTACGACGTCGACCATGGCGTTCACCTAGTTCCGAAGGGGCTTGTTGTTCATCAGCATGTACTGCATTCGCTCGGCGCTCTTGGGCTCACCGCACAGGCTGACGAACGCCTCGCGCTCGAGCTCGAGGATCTCCTCCTCGGTCACCTCGCGCGCCCCGCCCCCGGCGCCGCCGCAGAGCACCTCGGCGAGCTTGCGCGCGATCTTCGCGTCGTGCTCGCTGGCGTGGCCGCCGGCGACGAGCGTGTCGATCATCATCTGCAGCGTCGCGATCCCGCTCTCGCCCGGGAGCTTGTAGGCGCGCGGCACGGGCGCGTGGTACCCGGCCTCGGCCAGCCCGACGGCGCGCGCCTTCACCTCGTACAGCTGGCGCGCCCGGTCGAACGAGACGCCGTCGGTCTTGCGAAAGAAGCCGAGCGCCTTCGCCTCGTCCGCGCTGGTCGCGACCTTGGCGAGGGCGATGTTCTTGAAGACCTGCGTCACGAGGTCGTACGAGTTCACCGGCACGCCCTCCGGGATGCCCTCGAACGCGCGCCAGAGCATGTTGAGCGTCCCGGCGCCGCCCGGGATCAGGCCGACGCCGACCTCGACGAGCCCCGCGTACGTCTCCGCCGAGGCCTGCACCGCGTCGCAGGCGAAGCAGAGCTCGAGCCCGCCGCCCAGGGTCATCCCGTAGGGCGCGGCCACGACCGGGACGCTCGCGTACTTCAGCCGCTGCGTCGCGTCCTGGTACCCCTTCACCATCTTGCGGATCGCGTCCCAGTCCTTGTTGCCCGCGGCCATCACCACGAGGAACAGGTTGGCGCCGACGCAGAAGTGCTCGCCCTGGTTGAAGACCACGAGCGCGCGGAAGTCCTGCTCGGCCTTCTCCGCGGCGAGCGAGAGCATCCCGATCGAGTCCGGATCGAGGCTGTTCGCCTTGGTCTTGAAGGTGACGCCGAGCACGCCGTCGCCGAGATCCCATGCCTCTGCGCCGTCGTTGGCGAGCACGGCCTTCACGCCCTTCGCGGCCGCGCGCGCGCCGGCCAGCGTGACGTTCCTCGGATCGACCTGGCGGGCGACGTACTCCCCCTTGAGGAGGTCGAACACCGCTCCATCGGCGCGGTAGAACGAGGTCGCGCCGCTCTGCTTCATGCGGAGGATCGACTCGGGCAGCTTGAGGCCGTCCTTCTGCATTCGCTCGACGGTCTCGGCGAAGCCGAGCGCGTCCCACGTCTGGAAGGGCCCGAGCTCCCAGTTGTACCCCCAGCGCATGGCGTCATCGATGGCCACGATGCTGTCGGCGATCTCGCCGACCCGCCGCGCCGTGTACGCGAGCGAGCGGGAGAGCACCTTCCAGGCGAACTGCCCTGCCTTGCCCTGGTCGCTCGCGAGCTTCTTCACGCGCGCGGCCGGGTCCTCGATCTTCTCGCACGACCGGGTGGCCTTCTTGATCGCCTCATCGCCGCCGTGCGGGCGATACTGGAGCTTCGCGGGGTCGAGCGTCTCGAGCCCGTCCTTCGTCTTGCGGTAGAAGCCGCCCTTGGTCTTGTCGCCGAGGAGCTTCGCCTCGATCATGCTCCCGATGTAGGCGGGCAGCTTGAAGACCTCGCGGTCCTCGTCGCGCTCGAGCGACGTGTAACAGTTCTCGGCGACGTGGGCGAAGGTGTCGAGCCCGACGATATCGCCTGTCCTGAAGCTCGCGCTCTTCGGGTGGGCCATGGCGACGCCGGTGATGGCGTCGACGTCCTCCGGCGCGAGCCCCTCCTCGACCATGAGGTGGATGGCGGTGAGCATCGCGTGGGTGCCGATGCGATTGCCGACGAAGTTCGGGGTGTCCTTCCCGAAGACGATGCCCTTGCCGAGCACGTCCTCGCCGAACCTCCGCACGCGCGCGACGACGGCCGGATCTGTATCGGGGCCGGCGACGAGCTCGAGGAGCTTCATGTACCGGACGGGGTTGAAGAAGTGCATGACGAGGAATCGCTTGCGGAAGTCCTCGGAGCGCCCCTGCATCATCTCCTCGATGCGCAGCCCGGAGGTGTTCGACGCCGCGATCGCGTCCGGCCGCATGACCTGCTCGAGGCGCGCGAAGAGGGCGCGCTTCGGCTCCATCTTCTCGATGATGGCCTCGATGACGAGGTCGCATTGCGCGAGCTCGGAGAAGTGATCTTCGGTGTTGCCGGTGCGCACGAGGCGGGCGTTCGACGGGTGGAAGAACGCGGCGGGCCTGGCCTTGAGCGCCTTCTCCAGCCCGCCCGCGGCGAAGCGGCTCCGGGCGGCCGGGTCCTGCCGTTCGGCGTCGCCGAGGTTCGGGGGCACGATATCGAGGAGCAAGACCTCGATGCCGGCGTTCGCGAAGTGGGCGGCGATGCCGCTGCCCATGACGCCCGCGCCGATGACGCCCGCGCGGCGGATTGGTTTCGTCATGCAGATCCTCCGAGATGAATGGGGCGCAAACCATTGGCGCAAAGGGCGCCGAGCGCAAGCGTATCCGGGGTGGACGGCCGCGGGGTGAACGGGCGAGGTTGAGCTTCGCTGGCGCGGCGAGCGGCGAGGAGCGGTGAGCGGCGGCGAGCGCTGTGCGACACCGCACGCGCCAGCGCGGGTGTACGGCGAAGAGCGACAGCTGCGATGAGCAAGCGGCGTGATGCGTGACGCGTGGGCGGCACGCCGGAAGCGAACACGTCAGCGTACCCTGGAGTACAGCCAGTGAGCTTCTTCCTGTGATTGAGGATCCTCCACGCGCCTGCGAGGGGTGCAGGGGGCGGTGGAGCGCGGGGTTATGAAGTCACCTGTCCAGAGCGTCCGCCTGCGCGCGGTCGCCCCGAGATGTCATCGATCGAACTCGCGGCGCGCGGCTCACGGGCGGTGATTCCGCCCTCAGTGCCACGCCTGGGCGGACTGCACTGGCTGCCCGGTGCGGTCGTGCTCGGCGAGGAGGCGCTTCGAGATCTCGACGCACTCGACGCAGGAAGCGAAGCGCGACCGGTGCAGGCACTGGAGCCATGTCGCCGTCCCTTGCACCCCGAACTCCACCTCATCGAGGTGCCTGCCGCAGGCGACGCAGTGGATGTGTTTGTGCTGATGGGGCGCCGCCGGGCGCGCCGGCGCGAGCGCCTTCCGCTCGCGCTTGGTCAGTCGCTTTTCTCGCTTCATGATCTCCTCGAGGACAGGGGGTGGCCGCACGCATCGTGCAGGCGCGGGTAAGCTACCAGCGCGGCGTCCCTCAGCGCGACCCCGACTCGAAGCGCGGCGCCGCCTCGAACGTCTCGGCGAGGGTGCGGCGGTACTCGTCGGCCATCTGGACGAGCCCGTCGATGAGCAGCGCCGCGTCGTGATCCGAGAAGCCCTCCAGCGACGCCACGCACGACACCGAGACCTCGTCGCCCGTGATCGACACGCGGAACTCCCCCGTGGTCTGGTCGTTCATCGTGAGCAGGAACCGATAGAACGGCTCGTGGTTCGCCGCCGGCAAGCCCACGACCGGCGCGCTCAGGGTCAAGAGGCGCCCCGCCTCGTCGATCTCGACGTCCACCTGCGTCGCCGTCTCCGCCGCCGGGAACGGCCGCTGCGCGATGCGCCAGGCCCTCGGGCCGACGCGCGCCCGGTTGGCGATGATCCCGAGCGCCGACAGGCCCTGGCGGATCACCCGCTCGACGCCCGCGCGGGCCGGCGACGGCGCGAACGCGTGCGGCAGCAGCCGGCCGCAGCCCAGGCACCGATCGCTCTCGATGTCGAACGGCTCCTCGCACGCCGGGCAGCGGTAGACCGGCGCCCTGTCGCGGAGCTCGCCGAGCGGCCGCTCCACGGAGGCGAGCGTCGGCTGGAACGCGCTCGCCGGGAGCACGACGCTGTGGCCCGGGAGCTCTCCTCCGACGCCGGACGGCGCCGCGACCACCCCGAGCACGCGCCCCTCCGGATCGAGCACCGGCGCGCCCAGGGGCGCCGCCACGTCGAGCTCGAACGCGGGGGGCTGCCCGTCGACCTTGCGCGCCACGTGGCACACCCTCGCGACGGCGAGGCGCAGGCTCTGCCCCGGCAGGCAGCTCAGGACCGCGACGCGCTCCCCGAGCCGCGGCTCGGCCGGGGCGCGCACGGCGAGCGCCGCGACGCCGGGCGGCTCGCCCGGCGCGACGAGCGCCACGTCCCGGCCCACGTCGGCGACGATCACGCGCCCCGCCATGCTCCGCCCGTCCTCGAACGTCAGCGCGACCTCCGTCGCGTAGCCGAGCCCGCGCCGGCTCGTCACCACGACGCCGTTGCCGAGCGCCACCCAGCCGGTCGTGACGAGCACGCCGGCGCGGATCGCCACGATCGAGCGGCGAGCGCGGGCGACGCGCTCGTGGAGCAGGGCCAGATCGCCGTCGCCGTGCGCCGCGAGCTGCGACGTCATTGGGCGACGATCCTCGAGAGCGCCGTCATCAGCAGATCGATCGTGCCGGGCTTGGCGCCGTCGCGCTGCGCGTAGGCGACGATGTCGCGCAGCCGCTGCTCCGTCTTGAGGGGCAGCTTCGTGCGCACGAGCAGCTCCGACAGCGCGCCGATCGCGAGGAAGTGGCGGAGCATCGGGTCGGCCGGCGCGCGCTCGATCTCGCGCAGGTAGCGGCCGAGGTGCTCGCGCGCGAGCGCCGCCGTGGTGAGCGGGTCGACGTGGAGCGGCTTCTCCTCGGGCACCTGCCCGCGCACCGTGACGAGGCGCTCCATCGCGAGGAACGCCGGCTCCGCGACGCCGCCCGTGCTCCCGCGGCGCGCGCCGCCCTCGGCCTGGATGAGCTCGCGGGTCGCGGCCGCCGTGCACCGGTAGAGGTGCGCCACCGCGTCCGGCATCGTGTCGCCGTACTCGTAGATCGCGCGGAACACGGTGCACCGGATGAGGAGCACCATGACGCCCGGCCGCTCCTGGAAGCTGAGCGCCGTGCCGAGCACCTGCGCGTCGCGGAGCAGCTGGCAGAACCGATCGGCCGGCGTGTTCGTCGACTCGGGGCGGGACGGGATGTTCTGGCGCGACGGAGGATCGAGCTCCACCTCCGGCAGCGCGGGCGGGCGCACCGACACCGGCGTCGTCGCGACGGCCATGCTGGAGGTCGAGCGGCGAAAGGGGACGGTGCGCGCGCTGCGGCGATCGCTGATCTGCGGGGGCGTGTCCGCGGCGGGCGCGTGCTCACCCGAGAGCGGGGCCGCGGTCGCCGAGCTCGGCGCGGCCGCCTTCGCGGCGCCGCCCTCGGGTCCAGGCATCGCCATGCTGCTGATCGCCTTCGACGCGACGCCCCCGTCGTGCGCCGGCGGGAGGATGCCGGCCTTCGAGGCGGGCACGCCGCCGTTCCTCGCCGACGCGGCGCCGAGGGACGTCGGCGCCGGAACCGACGCGACCGACGCGACCGACGCGAGCGAGGGGGAAAGGATGTCGGGGATCGCGTCCGCGTCGCGGATCGGGCGCGCGACCGACTCGGGCAGGCGCGGCAAGGGGGGCGCGGCCCACGCCGAGTGCTCCTCGTGCGGCGTCCGCACCGCCGAGATCGGCGAAGGGGGCGCGGCCGCCCGCACCGACGGGGCGCCCTGCGCGCGGCCGGGCGTCGGCGGAATGGAGAAGCTCTTGAGGGGCCGGGCGCGGCCGGCCGAGGCCCACGTCAGGCTCGCGCGCTGCTCCTCCGAGAACGGCGGTCGCGCGTCGAACCACGCCGTCATCGTCGCGCCGAGCCGCTGCGCCGCCTCGCCGCTCTCGCGGAGCGCCTGGCGCAGCGCCTCCGGCGTGAACGCGGCGACGCGGCCGACGCGGCGGAGCAGCAGCAGATCGTCCCGGAGGCAGAGCCGGAAGGGCTCGGGCCCGCCGGAGAGCTCCAGCGCCGTCCGGAGCAGCGGCACGCGGTGCCGCTCCGTGACGCGCGCGACCGGCACGTCGATCGACACCCGCTCGAGCGGCGCGTCGAGCGCGACGAACAGCGTCACCGCCGCCAGCGGGACGATCCACCCCACGCCGTCCTGCAGCGTCGTCGCCTGGACGCTCGTCCCGGCCTCTGCGGAGGCGCAGTGGGCCACGAAGCGCACCGGATCCCGCGTGCGCCACGCGTCGATCGAGCTCCCGTCCCAGTCCGCGTCGGCGGGGGGCGGCCGGCGCGAGAGCGCTGGCGACCGGTCGACCCCGCACGCCTCGCACCGCGGCCCGCGCAGCGGATAACCGCACGCTGCGCAGAAATCGGAGGCCGGGCTCGACGGAACCGCCACGGCGCCAGCATACCTCAGCGCAGGGCCGAGGTGGCACCGCGGTTTGCTCTCACAGGAACGGATTCAGGTGGAGCGCGACCTTGGCCTGCCGCAGGTTGTACTGGACCCTGCGGATGAAGTGGATGAGCAGGTAGGCCCAGACGGCGAACGTGACCACGCTGATGACGAGCTGGACCGTCTTGCTGACGCCGATCACCATCCAGAGCGCCGTCAGGAGGAAGGCCCCGAACGAGAGCGGGACGAACCACTTCCAGCAGAGGTTCATCATCTGGTCGATCCGGACGCGCGGCAGCGTCCAGCGGATCCAGATGACGACGAAGACGAGGAGCCAGCTCTTCAGCAAGAAGAGGAAGACGCCGAGGAGCTGGAGCCCGAAGCTCGCCTCCTGCTGCGCCGGCGAGACGCCGGGGATCTGCCAGCCGCCGAGGAAGAGCGCGCTCGCGATGCCGCACATCACGAAGACGTTCGCCCACTCGGCGAAGAAGAAGAAGAGGTACCGCATCCCCGAGTACTCGGTCGAGTAGCCGGCGACGAGCTCGCTCTCCGCCTCGGGCAGGTCGAACGGCGCGCGGTTGCCCTCCGCGAGCGCCGTCGTGAAGTACAGGAAGAACAGCGCGAACGTGATCGGGTTGCGGAAGACGAACCAGTACCAAGGCCAGCCGCCCACGTCGAGGAACGAGGCCCCGGCGCCGCCCTGCGCGCCGATGATGTCCTGCAGGCGCAGCGAGCCGGTCATCATGACGATACACACGATCGCGACAGCGCCGGGGATCTCGTAGCTGATGATCTGCGCCGCCGAGCGGACGCCGCCGAGGAGCGACCACTTGTTGTTCGACGCCCAGCCGCCGGTCATGAGGCCGATGGTGACCAGCGAGGTCACGGCGATGACGAAGAGGATGCCGATGTCGAGGTCGGCCGCGATGAGGTACTGGCCGAACGGCATGACCACGAACGTGGCCGACACGCCGACGAAGACGAGGTAGGGCGCGAGCCGGAAGAGCGCCCTGTCGCTCTCGGCCGGGATGATGTCCTCCTTGAGGATCGACTTGATGCCGTCGGCGATCCACACGAGGAAGCCCTGCGGCCCGGCGCGGTTCGGCCCGATGCGCGACTGCATGCGCGCCGAGACGCGGCGCTCGACCCACGTGATGATCCCCGCGGTCGGCGCCATGAAGAGCAGGATGATCGCGGCGGCCACGCCGAGGAGGATCCCGGCGCCGAGCAGGTCGGTCGGCGCGCTCGCGTGGAACCCCTCGGTCGAGAGCTGGAGCTCGGTCGGCGCCGCGGCCCCCCGCCTGATCCCGATCGTCGACAGCCGCTCGTGGCCGCTCGGGATCGCGTCGCCCCGCGAGAGGACCTTCACGCCCTCGAAGCTCGTGATGACGTCGCCGGGGAGGATCTGCGCCCGGCTCGCGGGGCTCCCGTCGCGCACGGCCTTCACGACGAGCCCGCCGGCCGGGGGCGACTCGGCCGCGACCTCGATGCCGAAGAACGCGAGCGCGCGCGTCCCCTCCTTCTCGCGCGCCTCGATGACGGCGCGCCGCGGCGTCGGCGGGATGAAGTCGATCGTGACGCCCCTCACCGTGCCGGCCACGGGGAGCGCCCCCGGCGTCGTCGCGGGGATCTCGACGACGACGTCCCCCTGGAAGGTCGTGTGCACCGCGTCGTCGCCGCGGCCGGCGAAGAGCGCCTGCAGCCCCTCGGAGAAGACCAGCGAGACCTTGTTGCTGCTGACCTGCGCGTCGTCGATCTCGATGCTCTGACCGGTGAGCGGCGCCTGGCCGGGGCGCCTCAGCGTCCCGCGGAACGTGACGACCGCCTCCTTCGCCTCCGCGGTGGGCAGGTTCGTCCCGAGGATCTCGATGCGATCGCCGAGGTCGACCTCGCGCGGCACGACGTCGATGACGCTCAGGAGCTCCGGCGCCGTCCTGCTCCGGCCGCAGCCGGCCGCGCCGAGGAGCGCGACGAGGGCCAGGAGGCACGGCAGCAGGCCGCGAGGGAGAGCTCTCCAGGGTGGAGATCCGCGCATGGCGCCGCTTATAAACCGCGCCGCTCAGGCGGTCGAGATTGCGGAGGATCGCACGGCCGGACGGGGAGGAAGTACCGGCTTCCGTCGAGCTCGTTCACCCCCACGTAGAGCTCTGCCTCGAACACGTCCTTGAGCCGCCGGTAGGTCATCACCTGCTCGACGGTGCCGTGCGCGACCAGCCGCCCGGCCTTGAGGAGCGCCACGCGGTCGGCGTACTGGGCGGCCGCGTTGAGGTCGTGCAGCACCGCGACGCAGGCGAGGCGCCGCTCGGCGACCTCCCGGCGCACGACCTCGTGGACCTCGATCGAGTGCCGGATGTCGAGGTGGGCCCCGGGCTCGTCGAGGATCAGCACCTGCGCCTCCTGCGCGAGGGCGCGGGCGATGGCGACCCGCTTCTGCTCGCCGCCCGAGAGCTCGGCCACCGGCCGCCCCGAGAGCTCCACGAGGTCGCACGCGCCGAGGGCCCGGGCGACCGCCTCCTCATCGCGGCCGGAGGCGCGCATCCAGGCCCCCTGGTGGGGCGCGCGGCCCATCATCACGACCTCGCGCACCGTGAACCCGGGCGTCGAGGCGATCCCCTGGGGCACGACCGCCACGCACCGCGCGATCGCCCGCCGGTCCATGCCGCCGAGCGGCCTCCCCAGCAGGGTCGCCTCCCCCCGCGCCGGCCGCAGGGCCCCGGAGAGGACCCGGACCAGCGTCGATTTTCCGGCGCCGTTCGGCCCGAGGACGGCGCAGAGCTCGCCCGCGCACACCTCCAGGCAGATCCCCTCCAGCGCCAGCCTCCCGGTGGGATAGCTCGCGGTCACGTCACGTAGCTCGATCGCCGGCTCCTGCACGCCTCCCCTTTTTATCGAGTGATATCGAGTGATCTTTCCTTGCGCGAGGTTTCTGGCAGTGGTCCAATCGACTCGAGGCGTAGAGGAGATGGAAACGGCGAAGGAGACCCTGGGAGGCGGCGGCGAGGTACCGCGTCGCGTTATTAAGCGCTACTCCAATCGGAAGCTCTACGACACGAAGGACAGTCGTTACGTCACCCTGCAGCAGATCGGGGAGATGGTCCGGGCTGGCGAAGAGGTCCAGATCATCGACAACGCGACCAAGGAGGACAAGACCGAGGTCACGCTGGCGCTGATCATCTCGGAGGATCTCAAGTCGCAGCCGCGCTCGGTTCCGCTCGGCACGCTGAGGGATCTGATCCAGGAGCGCGGCGAGCGGCTGCTGTCGCAGCTGCGCGAGGGGCCGATCGGCCGGCTCATCCCCGGCGCGGTCCCTGGAGAGGGCGGGGTGGCAGCGCCGGGGACGGCGCAGGCGCCCGCAGCTGAGCCCGCGGCCTCCGCGTCGCCGTCCCAGCCGCCCCCGGCGCTCGACGCGGACAGGTCGAGCCACGCGAAGGGGCGCCTGAGCGGCATCGTCGAGAGCTCGAAGCAGACGCTCGATCAGTGGCAGCAGGCGGTCGACGAGCGCGTCCTCTCGATCCTGCCGGGCCTCGGGCTCGTTCGGGATCTCCAGGCCGATGTCAAGCGCCTTTCGCAGCGTATTGACGAGCTGGAAGCGAAGCTCCAGGAACGCACGGGTGAACAGAGCGAGGGCACGGCTCCGCTCCAGGCTGGCTCCGTTGCGGATGAAGCCGCTGCCGAGGGTCAGGGGGGCGAGAGCAGGCCGGAATAGTACTGGCCGCTCCCCTGTTCCCCCGTCGATCCCATGCCGTTCTTCTTCAGCAAGAAACCTGCGTCCGTAGCGCAGGACCTGTCGTTATCCAGCAGTGAGGGAGGGCGCGCCGACGCCTTCGAGGTCGAGCTGCTCGGTCATCTGGACACGCTGTACGGCGTGAGCTGCCGGATGACCAAGAGCTCGACCGAAGCGGAGGATCTGGTCCAGGACACCATCGTCAAGGCGATGCGCGCCCGGGATCAGTTCGAGCCCGGCACCAACCTCAAGGCCTGGCTGCTCCGGATCCTCACGAACACGTTCATCAACCGGTACCGGCGCGGGGGCCTCGAGCGAGGCATCTTCGACGGCCCGGACGCCGAGCCGCTCACCGACGGGTGGGTCGGGGCGACGACGATGCGCGCGATGCGCGATCCGGAGACCCAGGCGCTCACGCCGCTCATCGAGGCGGAGGTGCAGCGCGCCCTCGACGAGCTGCCCGAGGAGTTCCGCCTGGCGGTGGTGCTGTCGGACATCGAGGAGCTCTCCTACAAGGAGATCGCCGAGGCGATGGGCTGCCCGATCGGCACGGTGATGTCGCGGCTGCACCGGGGCCGCAAGCTCCTCCAGAAGACGCTGCGCGAGCACGCTGTCCTGATGGGCATCGTCAGCGACGACGCCGCAAAAGAGGCGCCTGCCGACCTGGACGCGTACCGCAAGCGGAAGCGGGGTGTCGCATGAGCGCCGCGAAGTCGATCGAGAGCTGCGCGCAGTTCGAGTACGCGCTGTCGGCCTACGTCGACGGCGAGCTGGACCCGGATCACGCGGTCGACCTCGAGTCCCACCTCGTCCAGTGCCCGCCGTGCTTCGAGCAGGTGAAGCTGCTGCGCTCGCTGCGGGCGAGCCTCAGGCGGTCGAAGCCGCCGGAGTGTCCGAACGCGCTGCGGGCGCGCATCGCCGCCGCCATCGCGCACGAGCACGCGCGCGGGGCGGCGCGCGAGGCGGCGCAGTCGTTCGAGGCGAGGCCGCGCCTCATGCACAAGGGGTACGCGGCGGCGCTCGCCGTGGCCGCGGGCGTCGTGTTCATGGTGGGCGTGACGCGTCAGCGGGCCGCCGCGCCGGACGCCCCGAAGGAGACCGCGAAGGTGGAGCTCGACGCGGCGCGCGCCGAGAGCGTCGAGATCCTGCTCGACGATCTCGTCACGCAGCACGCGCAGCCGCTGCCGCCGGAGACGACCAACCCGGAGGACCTCCCGCGCTTCGATCCGTTCGTCGGCGTGCCGGTCCGCAGGCCGGAGTTCCAGTCGATGCCGGTGAACTTCATGGGCGCCCGTGTGCACACGATGCGCGATCGGCGCGCCGCGCTGCTCCAGTACATCGTCCGGGGCAACCACCGCGTGACGGTGTACCTCTTCAACTCGCGCGCGGTCCCCGTGCAGAAGGCGCAGCCGATCCTCCAGCCGCGCGTCGTGCGCGAGCGCCCCGTCTACGTGGGCATGATCAACGGCTACTCGGTCGTGGCCGCCGAGCGCAGCGGCGTCGGTTACGCGCTCGCCTCGGACCTCGGCGACGACCTCAGCACGCAGCTCGTCCTCGCTGCGATGCAGTGACGGCGCCCGCCTGAGCGGGCGTCGTCCTCCCCTCCCCTCGACCCCCACAACCCACGAGAGACCGCATGCGCTTCGTCTTCGTCATGGATCCGCTGAGCCGCGTGGCGCACGACAAGGACACGTCGTTCGCCTTCATCCGCGCGGCGCAGGCGCGCGGACACGAGAGCTACCACTGCTTGCCGCGCGACCTCTCGGTCGAGGGCGGCGAGGCGCACGCCTCGGCGACCCCGGTCATCATCGGCGACGCGCCCCCGTTCATCTCGCTCGACCTCGCGGGGGGCCCGCGCCGGCTCCGCCTCGCGGACGTCGACGTGATCTTCATCCGCAAGGACCCGCCGTTCGATCGCAGCTACCTCTACGCGACGTTGCTCCTGGAGCGCGCGCGGCGCTGCCCGCTCATCGTGAACGACCCGCGCGGGCTGCGCGACGCCAACGAGAAGCTCTACGCGCTGAACTTCCCGGAGTGGACGCCGAAGACGCTGGTCACCGCCGATCGCGAGCAGATCCACGCGTTCGTGCGCGCCCTCGGCGGCACGGCGGTGATCAAGCCGCTCGACGGCGCTGGCGGCCTCGGCGTGCTGCAGATCAGCGAGCGCGACAAGAACGCGCGCGCCATCGCCGACATGATGACGAGCGAGGGGCACCGCCTCGTGATGGTCCAGGAGTACCTCCCCGCCGTCGTCGAGGGCGACAAGCGCGTGCTGCTGCTCGACGGCGAGCCGCTCGGCGCCATCCTCCGGGTGCCGCGCGACGACGATCACCGATCGAACATCCATGTGGGCGGGCGCGTGGTCTCGACGGAGCTGACGGCGCGCGAGCGCGACCTCGTCCGCGCGGTCGCGCCTCGCCTGCGCGCCGACGGCCTCCACTTCGTCGGCCTCGACGTGATCGGCGAGCGCCTGACCGAGGTGAACGTCACGAGCCCGACAGGCATCCAGGAGCTCGGGCGCTTCCTCGGCTCGGATCCCGCGGACAGGGTGATCGCCTGGGCCGAGGAGCGGGCGCGCGGCCGGGCCGCGCGCGCATGACGCTCGCCCCCGGGCGTCGGTAAGTTGGCCCGGAGGCCCGGTCTCTGCGAAGGCTCCCCCATGGGCGAGTCATTCGAGCGATGTGCCGTATGTGAAGATCGCGAGCTGGACGGCCGGGAGACCGGGGCGTCCGGGGATGCTCGCGCGAGGACGCGGATGGCACGCGTGGTCATCCAGGGGCGCTCGCTGAGCCTGTGCCGACCGCACGCGGCGACCGTGGCCGCCGCCATGCCGGAGACGTTCGAGGAGATGCGCGCCCTGTTCGTCGGCCTCCAGCGCGTCGGGCTCCAGCGCGTCGGGCTGTCGGCGCAGGGCGATCCGTCCATCGAGCGCCGCTCTCCGATCGAGCGCCGCAGCCCCGAGGACCGGCGCGTCTTTCCCCCGCGGCCGGAAGGCCGGCGGCTCGGCGGCGGGCGCCGCGCCAGCGATCCGCGGGAGTGATCGCGCAGCTCGCGCCGACCTCCGCGCGGCGCTCGGCTCGCGCAGCTCGATCCTCGCCGCGCGGGGCTCGCTGATCTCGCGACGCAGCGCCGCGAGCTGCCTCGGGCTGCGTGGTAGGTTTCCACCATGAGGTCCCATCGACGCGTGGTCATCGGGCTGGGGTCGAGCCTGGGCGATCGCCTGGGGACGATCCGCGCGGCCATCGCGGCGCTCGGCGCCGATCCCGATCTCGACGTGGTCCGCGAGTCGTCGCGCTACGAGTCACCGCCTGCGGGCGGCCCGCCGCAAGGCGATTACGTGAACGCCGCAGTGCTCGTGGCCACGTCGCTGCCCGCGCGCCAGATCCTCGATCGGACGCTCGCCGTCGAGCGCGCGCTCGGGCGGACGCGCCCGGATCCGGTGCGGTGGGGGCCGCGCACGATCGACCTGGATCTGCTCTGGATCGAGGGCGAAGCCGTCGCCGAGCCGGATCTCGAGGTGCCGCACCCGCGGCTCTGCGAGCGCGTCTTCGCGCTGAGGCCGCTGCTCGACGTGGCGCCTGACGCGCGCGACCCGCGCACGGCCCTCGCGTACGCCTCGCTGCCCGAGGCGAGCGCGCCCATTCACCGGATCGATCCGATCTGAACGGCGCGAGCCCCGCTCCGATCTGAACGGCGCGAGCTCCGATCTGAACGGCGCGAGCTCCGATCTGAACGGCGCGAGCCCTGCTCCGGACCGAACGGCGCGCGACGTTCAGCTCGGGCGAGGCGACCCAGCGGAGCGGGCGCGAAGGCCGGCGCTGCCGCCCGCGTACGACGCCGCGCTGCCGATCGCGACCATGACGACCAGCAGCAGCGCCCACACCAGTACGCCCGCCGGCGCGCCCTCGGCGAGGGCGAGCGCCCAGGCGAGCGTCGCGACCACCGCCCCGCTCGCGGCCGCCTCGCGCCGCCCGGCGCGCCCGCCGAACCGCCCCACGAGGTAGCCCCCGGCGACGCCGGCGAGCGCGAACGCGACCACGTTGAGCCCCACCATCGCGAGCCGCACCGAGGTCGGCGCCTCGGCGTCCCCTGCCCGCTCGAGCATCCGGCGCAGCAGCGTGTTCACGAGGCCCGCGAGCGGCAGCCACGCGATGAACATCGCCACCGTCCCGAGCGCGACCCAGTGCCACGGCGGGCGGTCTTCGCCCTCGTCGTCGCCGCTGCTCTGCAGCACGGGGAGCCTGCGCTTCTCCGGTCCTGGCGTCGCGCCGCGAGGAGGCGCCGCGCCCGTCGCGCCGCTGCCAGCGAGCGGGAGGCGTCGCTTCGGTCCGTCGACCATGACGTCAGCTGGGCTTCGAGGTCGGCGGCACGACGGCGGCGGCGGCAGGAGCCTTTCGCCAGAGCTTCCGCGCTTCGTCCTGCAGGCGGACGAGCCGCCGCTGCTCCTGGATCAGGCCGCCGTAGGCGCGGGGCACCCGCGGATCCTTCGCCAGCGCGTAGAGCACCTGGAGCGCTGCCTCGGCGTCATCCGTCGCGCGGTGCGCCTTGTCCAGCGTGATCCCGAGCCGCGCGGCCATGTCACCGAGGGCCCGGCTCTCCTCGTTCTTGTAGAGCTCGCGGGCGAACGTGAGCGGGTCGATCCAGTCGACCTCCCGCCGCATGGCGGGCGGCGGCTCGCGCGGGCGCATGCCCACGCGGTCGAGCTCGGCGAGGATGAACGAGCGGTCGAAGGAGGCGTTGTATGCCGCGGGGATCGCGCCCTTGAAGCAGGCGAGGATCTCTTCCGCGACCTCGGCGAACGACGGCTTGCCCTCGACGTCCGCGTCCTTGATCCCGTGGATGGCGGTGCTCTCCGCGGGGATCGGTCGCCCCGGATGGATGAGCCAGTTGTAGCGGGTCAAGATCTCCCCGGCGCGGCCGATGACGATGCCGAGCTCAATGATCCTGTCCCCCGCGGGGTCGCGCCCCGTCGTCTCGACGTCGATGAAGGCGATGGGCTGGTCGATCCAGGCGCTGCCCGCGTCGATCTCGGAGGCGACGCCGACGGCGCGCACCTTGAGCAGGTGCGCGATCCCAGGGTAGTGCCGGCCCGTCGGGAAGCAGCCGCACGGGTCGGCGACCTTCAAGGCTTCCTCGGCTGGGCGGGCTGGGCCGGTCCGGCAGAGGGCGCCGGGCGCGCCGCGCCGCTGCCCGCGGCGGGCGCCGCGCTGGCAGCGGGCGTCGCGCTGGCGGCGGGCGTCGCGCTGGCGGCGGGCGTCGCGCCGGCGGCGGGCGTCGCGCTGGCCGAAGCGGGCGCGTCGGTCGCGCCCGGCTGGGCGCCGACCGGCTTCGGCGGCGCAGGACGCGGCGTCTGGCCGAGGAGCTCCAGCTCGACCTTCACCCACTCCTCGAGATCTTCGGGCGGGTTCGTCAGGAGCTGCAGGTTGACCTCGCGGCCGTTGATGAAGACGAGGGGCGTCCCCTCGAGGCCGACCTCTTCCGCCTGCTTCTTGTCCTTGTCGATGCGCGACTTGGTCTCGGTCGAGACGAGGTCGGCGCGGAATTTCACTGGATCGAGCTTGAGCCGCTGCGCGTAGCGCTCGATGTCCGCCTGCTCCAGCCGCTCCTGGTTCTCGAACAGGAGGTGGTGCATCTCCCAGAACTTGCCCTGGTTGAGCGCGGCGACCGCCGCGCGGGCAGCGGGCTCCCCGTGGACGTGCGCCGAGAGCGGGTAGAACTTGAAGACCAGCCGCACCTGCCCGTCGAAGCGCTTCACGAGCTCCTCGAGCACCGGCGACATGAGCTTGCAGAACGGGCACTCGAAGTCGGCCCACTCGACGATCGTGACCGGCGCGTCCGGCGGCCCCATGTCGGGCGAGCCGTCGGTGGCGAGCGTCCGGACCTTGTTCGCGTCGAAGCGCATGTGGAACGCGTCCTCGCGCTCCTTCTTCGACCGGCCTTCCTTGACCTGCTTGAGCAGGAGCTGTGCGGCAGGAAGGCACGCCTTGCATGGCCGCTGCTCCTTCACGCACTGCGCGATGCTCACGGGCGTGTCCGGACAGGGGGAGAGGAGCTCCGAGACCTGGGCGGCCCACTCTCGCCGCTCGCGGGGCGTGAGCGAGGAGGTGTCCACGCCGGCGAGCGAGACCGATACCTCCGGGCTCGGGGCCGGTTTGGGCTCGTTCGAAGCAGAATTCCCAGGACAGCCCGTGACGCTGATCGAGAACAGCGCGAGGAGCGGCGGCATCCAGCGCAGGAATGACATCGCGGCGCGAGCTTAGTCGGACCCTTTGCGAGATGCTAGCGCGGGTGTAGCGTCACGGCGTGCGGAGCGTCCTCTACCGCTTCCCGGATCTGCAACAGTTCGAGCAAATTGTGTGCAGCCCCGAGGAGGGCGACCTCGAGCTCGGGCTGCCCGCGGGGGAGGTCGTCGCCGATGGCGAGTGGGTGCTCGCCATCTTCGAGCTGGGCGAAAACCGCCGCGCGACGTCGGCGGCGGCGTGCGCCTCCGTCTCGCCGGAGGGCGCGCGGCTCACGTTCGAGCCTCGCGACTGGCGCCGCCTCGCCCACTTCGCTCAGACGGAGGCGACCCGCCCGGGGTCCATCCCCGACACCGACGCGGCCGCTCTCCCGCTCGCCGCCGGCGAGGCCCGACCCGCCGCGCCCCCGCGCGCCGGCCCGGCGGTCCGGGCGCCCTCGCAGCCGGCGCCGCCTCCGCAGGGCGGCAAGGGCGCGCGGGTCCTCGTCGTCGACGACGAGGCGCCCCTCCGCGAGCTGCTGTCGGCGATGCTCGAGGCGGTCGAGCTCGCCGTCGTCGCCGTCGCGAGCGCGGAAGAAGCGCTGGAGCTCGTCCGCGGCTCGGCGTTTCAGCTCGTGGTCCTCGACTGGAACCTCCCGAGGATGACCGGCATCGAGCTCTGCCGGACGCTGCGGCAGGAGCCCGGGCTCCGCGAGCTGCCCGTCCTCTTCCTGACCGCGAACGCCTCGTCGCAGGACATGGTCCACGCCTTCGCCAGCGGCGCCGACGATTACATGGTGAAGCCTTTCCGCGCCCCCGAGCTCAGGGCGCGCATCTTCAGCCTGCTCCGCCGCTCCCGGCGCGGCGCCTCCTGACGCGGCGGCGCGCCAGCCCCGGCGCGCTCAGAAGCCGACGTCCACGTTGACGTTGAGCACGCCGATCGTCTGCGCGTAGAGCCCACCGGAGTCTGGAGCCCTCGAGTTGCCCGCCAGGCCCGCGGTGATGCTCTTTCCGGTCGTGTCCCGGCTGGCGTAGAAGAGGTGCGTGTAAGACGCCCCGACGTGCAGCTGCTTCGTGATCTCGAAGCGCCCCCCCACGGCGAACGAGACGTCGTGGAAGTCCGTGGCCGACGGGTCCAGGGTCTCTTCAGGGACAGCGTTGGAGTCGTACCCGACGCCGCCGAAGAGCTCGACCGCGGGCTTCGGCCAGTAGCTGACGCCCCCGCGCACGCCGAACGTGTCGTTCCAGCGGCGGGCGATGTTCTGCACCACGCCGGCCGGATCGGCGGCGGAGCCGTCGCTCCTGATCTCGCACGCCGCGCCCACCTGGGTGAGGCACTGGTTCTCCATCGAGCTCCACCGCGTCCAGTCGCCGAAGAGCCGGACCTCCAGGCGCTCCGCCGGGACGAAGCGGGCGCCGAGGCGCACGATGTCCGGCAGCCCCTGGTGGAGCTCGACGTCGTCCGGAGCGCTCGACACGCCGTTGAAGCGGTTGGTCAGCGTGCCTTCGAGCGTCTCTCCTCCCGTGACGTTCGGGCGCGACTGGTACGACGCGCCGACCCAGAGCTTCTCCGGCACCGCCTCGACCAGCGCGCCGACGCCGAAGCTCGCGTGCAGCCCGCTCACCTCGAGCAGCGAGCGCCCCTCGGTCGCAAGGAGGTTGTCGCCGGAGGCGTTGCGGGCGCGGACGGTGTTCACCTGAGTCCGGATCAGGTTCCCCGAGACGCCGAGGCTGAGCCGGAGCGCCGGGATCCTTGTCGCCGCGGCGAGCGTGAAGAACATCGCCTGGAGCGAGGACTCGATGGAGTGCCAGCGCTGCACGCCGTCGACCGGCCCGGCGAGATCGCGATTGCCCTCGAAGGCGCCGTTCCTGTCCCAGGACGCCGCGCCGCCGAAGGGCACGTAGACGCCGGCGCCGAGCGCCAGGTCGCCGACCCTGGCCGACGCGCCGAGCATGGGCGAGGCGGCCACGTTGAGCAGGTCCGCCTCACCCGTGTTCGCCGCCGGCACCGTCACGTCGTCCGACGCCGCCGGCGCGTGCGCGTAGGAAGCGGCGCGCAGCGCGATGTTTCCGTCCAGGAACAGGTGAATCCCCTCGCTCTCGGCGAGGCCTGCGGGATTGTAATAAACGGCGGTCGGATTGCTGGTGATCGGGTTGCCGTGCTCGCCGCCGAAGCGCGCGGTCGCGAAGCCGCCGGCGAGCGCGGTCCCGGTCCAGACAAGGCCGCCGAGGAGGCCGGCGGAGAGCGCGAGACAGTGGCGGTGGGTGGGCATGGCCGGGTGTTCTCGGGTTCGGGGCGGAGGAATGCGGCGCCTGCGGCAGACCCGCGTGGTAGGGTGTGCACCACCTGCCAGCTCGCGGGACGTTCGACCGATCGAGTCAAATGTCACCTTTCGCACGGTGTCAAATGCTTTTCTCCCGCTCCATCCGGACAACGCTCGCCTCTTTGGTGGCCCTCCCGTCCGCCTCGCTCCTCCTCGGGTGCGCCGATCCGGAGGGCAGATTCGATGACTTCCAGGCTCGCGACACGACGATCCGTGAAGAGCAGGCCAGCGGCGTAGGCGGCAGCGACGGAAGCGGTGGTGGCGGGGGCGGCGGCAGCTGTCTGCCGGAGGCAGGCGCTCCCGACGGCGACTTCTTGTTCAGCCTCTCGGCGTATCTCAACCCACAGGCCCCCATCGTCTTCCTGAGCACGCTGACCAGCGAGGCGCGCGACGACGGCCTGAGCATCTCGCTGAGCTTCCAGGCGCTGGAGGCCGCCGATCGCAAGACGCCCACGGGCACGCCGGTCGATGTGGGTCCTTATGAGGTGTCCGCCGACGGGCAGTTCACCGCGGAGCTGCCGACAATCGTGGTGCCTGGCAACGCCAACCCCATCTCGGGCAGCGAGCTCGAGGCCACCATCACGCTGAGCGGCGCCCTCTGCGCGCCCGCCGACTTCGTCTGTGGCGACGTGACCGGCACCGTGACGAGGCCGCTCAGCCTCGATCTCAAGAGCTCGACGTTCGCCATGCAGCGCATCACCGATCCGGACAGCTACCCGGCGCCCATCATCAACTGCGCCAAGAAGCCAGCGCGCCCGCTCCCCTGATCGCCCGGCGGCGCTACGCCACGGCTTCCTTCGCGGCGTCGCCCTCGAGCTCGATCAGCGAGATCTCGGACGGCGCGCCGAGGCGCATCGGCGGCCCCCAGTAGCCGGTGCCGCGGCTCACGTAGATCTGCGTCTCACCGTGCGATGACAGCCCGGCCACGTAGGGCTGATCGAGCCGCACGAAGAGACCCCAGGGGAAGATCTGGCCGCCGTGCGTGTGGCCGCTGAGCTGCAGGCCGACCCCCTTCTCCGCGGCCTCCAGGATCTGCTTGGGTTGATGCGCGAGCAGCACGAGCTCCCGGGAAGGGTCCCGCCCATCGAGCGCGCGCGAGAGATCGGGGCCGTGGCCGCGGCCCATGCCGCGGGAGCTCCAGTCGTCCACGCCGGCCAGATCGAAGCTGTGCTCGCCGTCGCCGATCGAGACGCGCTCGTTGCGCAGCACCCTCACGCCGAGCCGGCGGAGCTCCGCCATCCACGCCTCGGCGCCGGAGTAGTACTCGTGGTTGCCCGTCACGAAGAAGACCCCGTGCCTGGCGCGCAGGGCGGCGAGCGGAGCCGTGTGCTCGCGGAGCTCTTCCACGGAGCCGTCGACGAGGTCTCCCGTGATCGCGATGAGGTCCGGCTCGAGGGCGTTCACGCGCGCGACGACGCGCTCGAGCCACTCTCGTCCGATCGTCGGGCCGATGTGCAGATCGGTCAACTGGACCACGCGAAAACCCGACATCGCGGCGGGGAGGCGGCGGAGGCGGACGCGCACCGGGCGGACCGCGACCTCGCCGAGGGCGCTCGCGGCGCCGGCGAAGCCGAGGCCGACGGCGAGCGCCCCGACCGCGCCCGCGATGGCGCGCGAGAGGAACGTGCGGCGGTCGCTGTCGAGCGGCTGGCTCAGGAGCGCCGTGACGCCGTGGGCGCCGAGGCGGACGAGCTCCGAGGTCAGCAGGAGGAAGAAGAGCAGGACGGCCAGCCCGACCCACGTGTAGACGACGCTGGCCACGACGCCGCCGATGTGCCGGGGGAGCGCGCGGGTGACGAAGAGGCCGACCGGCACCAGCAACGCGAGCACGACGAGGACAACGCTGCCGACGCGGTGCCAGACCGGGCCGAGCTCGGGCGCGCGGATCAGGCGCTGCCAGAGGTAGTAGTGAACGCCGGCCACGATGGCGCTGAAGATGCCGATGAAAAGAATGAACGAGAGGAGGGGACGCTGCACGCGTCCAGCATGACCACGGCAGCGCGCGCTCGCCGCCCCGATCCACGACGGGGCGGGACTCGCCAACAATTTTTAACGAGCGCCGTGGCGGGCCGGAGGCGCGCAGCCCCCTAGGACGTGCTGACGCACACGCCGAACCCGGCAGGGTAGACCGCGCTGCCGCCCTGGCACTTGGCGTTCGTACCGCAGTCCTGCGCCCCGCCGTCGACCCGGCAGAGCTGCTTGCACTGATTCGTCAGCATCGAGCAGACGAACCCGGGCGCGCACGGGCAAACCTCGTCGGCCCGCCCGACCCCCGGCGCCACGCAGCTCGTCGTCCCGTCCTCGCGGACGATCGTGCAGGTGAGGCCTGCGGGGCAGGCGCTGTCGTTCAGGAGCTCGCAATTCACCGCGGGAACACAGACCGGGATCGGGACCGGATCGCTCCCCTCGACGACCGACTCGGCCATGGGCCGCTCATCGCAGTACGTTCCCGGCGCGCAGCCCTCGACGTTCCCGCAGCAGTACTGCCGGCACACGCCGCCCTCTCCGTCGAGCGCCGCGCAGCCCAGCCCGAAAGCGCAGTCCGAGCCCCGGTGGCAGGGGCCGCCCGCCGCGAAGCGGCCCACCGGCTGGCAGCTCGGGGCCGCGTCGCCGTCGACCAGCGTCAGCTGGCAATGCAGCGTCTGTGGTGAGGGCCCCCCCGTGCCCGAGCTGCCCTCCGCGCTGTCGCCCGACGCGCACTCGGTCGGATCACCCCCTGGCGTGCAGCCCTCGCCGCACAGGTGCGCGAAGCGCGTGTAGGGGTCCGGCGCCCCCGCGGGCGCGGGGATGTTGAAGTCCTCCTCCACGGCGCCGCCGCCGCCGCCGGAGCTCACGAACGGAGGGGTGCCGCCGGACCCAGCCGACACGACCCCGCCGATGTCGTCCACGGACCCCACTGCGCCATCGCCGCCGCTGTCCGCGTCGGCGCTCCCGCACGCGGAGGCCGCGGCGATCGAGATCGCCGCGAGACAACAAAACAGCAGAGCACGGGGGGGGCTCATTCCAGGATCACCAGAAAAGAGCAAGCGGAGTGAACGTATCATGTCCCCTTTCGGTATCCATGGAATGTGCCGGACCGGTGTGTCGTCCCGGGATGATGGCACCAACGCAGGTGAGGCGCTGCGATGCGTGCCGCGCGGGCGCACGCGGGACGCAGCGACGCCTCCCTCGCCCGCGCTCCTGGCGCAAGCATGACGGCGGTGTCGTGCCGGACGCTGCGCGCGGGCGCGCCCGGCGCAAAGCGGCGCGTGACGGCGCCTACCGCGCCTCGACGTCGCGCGTGACCACGTTGCCCGCGCTGTCGTAGGCGCGCACCGCGAGCAGGTGCGAGCCGGGCGGCACGACCGTGCCGAGGTCGGCGTCGAACGGCTCGGCCGGCTCATCGAAGATGCCGTCGCTCGGGAAGATGGGGCGCCACTCCTCGAGGCCAGCGATCGACACCTCGACGCGCGCGACAGGGCCGAGGCCGTCCACGACCTCGCCCGTGAGCCGGCGCCCCTGCAGCGCCAGCGTCCGGAACACCGGCGGCGTCGTGTCGACCAGGATGGTGCCCGACTCGAGGCTGTGGCGCTGCGTGCGCTCCGGCGGGTTCGCCAGCTCGTCGCTCGCCTCGACGAGGATGCGGTACTCGCCTTCGGGGAGGGCGGTCGTGTCCCATACATGCTCGGCGCGTGTCACCTTCTCGCCCGGCTTCAGCATGTTGCGCCATGTCTTCTGGCCCTCCATGCGGTAGGAGAGGCGGTAGCGCAGGTCGTCCTGGTCCGGGTTGTCGACCTTCCACGTGAGCTGGAGCGAGCTCACCGGCTTCGGCGCCTCCCCGCCCGACGGCGGGAGGCTCGCGCGCGGGGGCTTCGTCTGCCCCTTCGGCGCGGCCTCGATCGAGGTGACCACGG
The DNA here is from genome assembly GCF_051530195.1 of Sorangium sp. So ce321. Taxonomy (NCBI): domain Bacteria; kingdom Pseudomonadati; phylum Myxococcota; order Polyangiales; family Polyangiaceae; genus Sorangium; species Sorangium sp. So ce321. Next base: position 12,262,140 of record NZ_CP150329.1, read on the forward strand.
CGCGCGCGTTGTCGGTGACGAACGCGAGCTTCACCTCGCGGAGCACGGCGCCAGGATCCCGGCTCCAGCGCCCGCGGATTTGCACGAAGCGCGCCGGCGGGCTCTTCGTGTCCCCCGGCGCGGCGAGCGCAGGGGACCAGGGGCTCCAGGTGCTGTCCGGCGTGTCGGTGTTCCCGGTCCGGGTCTCGAGCTCCAGCGCGCCGTCGGAGCGCCACGTCAGGCGCCCGAACGTGGCCCGCAGCCCGGCGTCGAGCACCTTGCTCGTCCACACCGCCGAGGCGCCGCCGACGCCCTTCACCTCGTGGAAGACGGCGGGATCGGTGGTGGCGACGAACCGGCGCTGCCCGGCCATCACGAAGGCGCCGACCTGGCGCTCGTCGGTGTCGGCGACGAGCCGCGCGACGTGGTTGTCGCTCACGGTGTAGAGCTGGCCTTCCGCGCCGGTGCCGACGAACGGCATCAGATCGTCGCCGAGGCCGAGCGAGACATAGTGGGTCTCGTCGTCGCTCATCATCCGCTCCGCGACGCCGCTCCGATCGAAGCGCACGAGCAGGCCCTTGCCGGGCTTCTGCGCGCGCGCCGGCTGCGGGGACGGCGGCCCGCTCCGGTTGCGCTTCGGGGGCGCGAACGCCTCGACGTACTTGTTCGCGATCGCGTAGACCGCGCCGCCCTTCGCGCCCGGCGCGACGGCGATGGCCTTCACGTCGTCGGCGTCGAAGTCGTGGAGCACTGTCGCGCGCCCGGGCGCCGTGAGCCTGTAGAGGAGCGCCTTGCCGTTCGAGCCGGCGTAGACGGCGCCGTCGTCCGCGACCGCGACGCTCACGAGGTGCGGCTCGTCGCTGTCGAAGTACACCTGCGCCTTGCCCGCCGCGTCGATGCGGAACAGCTTCCCGTCCGGGCCGGTCGCCGCGTAGAGCGCCTTCGCCCTGGGGTCGTAGGCGAGGCCCCAGACGTCCTCGGTCTGCGGGAGCTCGGCGAAGAGCTTCGCCGGGCCGCCGTTGCCGGCGCCGCGCGGCAGGCGGTAGAGCTTGCCCTCCGGGAACGTCCCCGCGATGACGTCGCCGTCGAACGCGAGCGCGAGCGCGCTGACCGCCATCTGCCCGGTCGTGGCCGCGACCGCCACCCGGCCATTCGAGACGCTGTAGATCTTCCCCTCGTTGCCCGTCCCGAGCAGCACCGTCCCGTCGGGCAGCACCGCGGAGCTCCAGACGGACGTCGCGTCCGGCAGCGGCGTCGCGCCGAGCGTCAGGCCGGCGCGCACGTTGCCGTTCGAGTCCACGCTGACCCCGGTGAGATCCCCGTCCTTGAGGTCCTCGAGCGATCGGAGCTCGAAGGTGCGCGTGCCCACCGCGTGGGCCGGGACGGCCACGAGCCCGGCGGCGGCGACCGCCGCGACGAGGAACCGGCGCAGGGAGGGCAAGGCGTGAGGGCGTGACGATCGGGGATGGGCAGGAGAGCGCGTGGAGCTCATGGGATCGCAGGGAATCTCGGGGAGAAGAGGGTCAGGGCGGAGGGGAGAGGCGGCGAGCCGGCGCGGCTCAGCGGAGGATAGGCCGGACCGTGACGCTCACGGTGTCTTTCCCGACCAGGAAGCGCTTGAGGGAGACAGGCACCTGCACCTGCGCGCCGAAGGCCTCGGGCGCGTCGGACGCGGAGCTCGGGCGCAGCGTGTCCATCGCGCCGGGCGGGAGCCGCGAGGCGACCTTGCCGCGGTACGCGGCCCCGTTCTCCCGGAGCTTGAACGTCGCGACGACGCTCTCCGGGTCGTGGCTCTGATCCGGGAGCATCGCCACGAGCTCCGCGACGTTGTTCGGCGTCGCCATCGGGCGCTCCACCTCGTAGCCGGGCGAGAGATCGATGTCCACCTGGCTGCCGGCGAGCTCGCGCGGCACCGGCACCTCGATGACGCGCGACTCGACCGGGCCCTGGTGGGGCTGGAGGTCCAGCCGGATCCGCGCGGGCGCGCCCGCGTCGATCTCCGGCTCGAGCACCTTGGCGCCGCGCAGCAGGACGACCTCGCGGTCGAAGGTGACCTTCACGCGGGTGTCGACGCGCTCGATCGAGACGTCCTCCCACGGGTTGTTGAGGAGCGAGCCCATCGCCCGGACGACCCGGCTGCGGACGAAGTCGTCGGCGCTGAGCGGGGTGCCGTTGCCGGCGCCGAAGTCGACGAGGGAGATGGTGCCGTAGCGCCCGATCTTCAGCTGGCTCACCGCCCGCCAGGTCATGTCGCGCCGCTCGGACGTCGTCGCCTCGACGGCGTTGCCGATCGCCATCGACACGAAGGAAGGCGCCAGGAACTGATCGTGCGCGACCTCGACGTTCCACGTCGGGTGCGGCGCGCCCTCGACGCCGTCGATCTGGATGCGCATCGGGAAGACCGGCGCCTTCGCCGCGCTGTCGACCACGATCGCGGCCTGCCGATCGTTGACCAGCGTGCCGACCGACCGGACCGCCTCGCCGATCTTGAAGCTCCGGTTCTGGCTCGCGAGGATCCAGTGGACCCGGGCGATCGCGGTGGGGAGGTTGGTCACGCCGCCGTTCATCATCGGGTGACCGAAGGCGACCAGCTTGTCGCCCGACACCCGCGTGACCGTGCCGATGCCCATCGCGGAGATGTCGCCGCGCACGAGCTCGACGCCTATCGCCCCGCCGTCGACGTACTTCGTCGGCGCGCCCGGCTCCGGGCTCATGGACGAGCCGCCGCCGGCCTGCATCGGATCGAGCCCCATGGGGCCGAGCAGGTCGCTCGCGATGCGCAGCGACGTCCCCCCGAGCCCGCCGAGCATCACCGGCGTCGAGGCGCGCGCGAGCCCCGTCGACTCGGGCGGGGCGAGCGTCGGCGCCACGCGCGCGGCGATCTGCCGGGCGTGGCCGGCGAGGTCGTAGGCGTCGACCGCCCCCAGGAAGCCGCGGCCCCCGCGCAGCCGGGCCGGCGCGGCGGCGCGCGGCGGCGCGCTGCCGACGCTGGCCACCGGGGCGGGCAGCGGACCGCGGCCCCGCGGGGCGATCGCTGGCGGCAGCGGGCGCGCGAGCTCGTCGAGCATCGACTTGATCGGGGTGACGCCGGCGATCGCCTCCGCGCCGAAGAGCCAGCCGTACGCGTAGGCGCCGATCATCTTGCCGTTCACGTAGATCGGGCTGCCGCTCATCCCCGCCACGGTGCGGGCGACCTCGAGGCGCGGGTGCTGGGTCTTGATGAGGATGAGGTCCTGGTTCGGGCGGAAATTGCGGAGGGTCGAGATGACCTCGACATCGAACTTCTCGGGCGTGGTGCCGGAGAAGACGGTCAGGCCGTATCCCTTCATCCCCGGCTTCACCTCGGAGACCGGCATCGTATCGGGCGGGGTGGAGAGCGCCTGAGCCGTGCCGAGGCCGACAGCGATGCTGCACGCGGCGCCGACGAGCAGGCTCATCGGGATGAGGCGCCCCTCGCGCTCGACGAGGGCGCGGGCAGCGCCCGCGATCGCCCTCCCGCAGCGGCCCGCGAGCGGGGCGGCGCGCGCGGAGAGGAAGGAACCCGGACGAAAACACGGTGATTCGCGCAGAGGCACGGGCCCAGCTTAGCCCGGATTTGGTAGCGGGACAGAGCCGGGGCGCCTCGATGGTGGCGCGGCGCGGGAGAGGTCGCCGCGCTCCCCAGGGTCGCAGATTTCCAGCGGCGGGGCGCGCTGGTGACGCTAGGCTTCGCGCCGTGAAGGATCTCGTGGTGACCGCGACGCTCATTCTGGCGTTCGCCACCTGGGTGACCGTCCACGTCGCGCTGGCGGCGCGGCTGGTGCTCCGGAGCCAGCCCCGCTGGCGCGGGCTCATCGCGCTGGTGGTGCCGCCGCTCGCGCCGATGTACGGCTTCCGGCAGGGGTGGCGGCGGATGAGCACCCTGTGGCTGGTGTGGCTCATTGTGTACGTGCTCGCGCTCCTCGTCGCGCGCGCATGATGGAGCGCGGCGTGGCCTCTGACGTGAAGGACGTGAAGGCTGGAATGGCCGCGAAGCGGCGCCCGGGCGCGCCGCCCGGCATCATCGTCGGCACGATGAACTTCGGCGGTCGCACGCCGCCCGAGGAGGCCGAGCGCATCGTCGATCGCGCGCTCGAGCGGGGGATCACCGCGTTCGACACGGCCAACCTCTACGCGGACGGCGCGTCCGAGCGGATCCTCGGCCGGGCGCTCCGGGGCCGCCGGGCCGAGGTGCAGATCGCCACCAAGGTCGGCCTGCGCCGGAGCCGCGGCAAGTCCGAGGGCCTCGGGCGCCAGCAGGTGATCCGCGCCCTCGAAGAGAGCCTCGAGCGCCTCGGCACCGACCACGTCGATGTCTACTACCTCCACGCGCCGGATCCGGAGACGCCCGTGGACGAGACGCTCTCGGCGATCGACGCGCTGCTCGAGCAGGGGAAGATCCTGCGCTACGGGGTCAGCAACCACGCCTCGTGGCAGATCCTGGAGATCATCGCGCGCCGGGACGCCGGCGAGAGGGCGCGGCCCGCGGTGTCTCAGGTGCTCTACAACGCGCTGATCCGCCAGCTCGACGTCGAGTACGCCGCGTTCGCGCGGCGGTATTCGGTGCCCACCGCGGTGTACAACCCGCTCGCCGGCGGGCTCCTCGCCGGGCGGCACGCGGGGCCGGAGGCGCCGCAGGCGGGCTCGCGCTTCGAGGGCAACCGCCTCTACCAGCGCCGGTACTGGAGCGGGCGCATGTTCGAGCTCGCGGCCAGCTACGCGGCCGTCGCGGCGGACGAGGGGATGAGCCTGCTCGAGCTGTCGTATGCCTGGCTCGCGGGGCGGGCCGTGGTCGACTCCATCCTCGTCGGCCCCGTGCGGGCGGAGCACCTCGACGCCGCCGCGGACGCGACCCAGCGGGCGCTGTCGCCCGAGGCCGCGCGGCGCATGGATGCGCTCTACCGCGACCACCTCGGCACGGACGCGAGCTACGCGCGGTGACGGACTTCCTGCTTCCCGGGGCCACGGAGCTCGACCTCGCGGGCCCCCTCGCCGACTACGCCGCCCGCGGCCACGCGCGGCTCGGCCGCGTGATGAGCGACGCCGGGCTCGCGGCGCTCCGCGCGCGCTCCGACGACCTGATGCTCGGGCGCGTGACGTACCCCGGCCTCTTCTTCCAGCACGACGCCGGGTCGGGCCGCTACGAGGACCTGCCGTACGGCAAGGGCTACCAGGGGCCGAGCACGTCGTACCGCAAGCTCGAGAAACTCGAGAAAGACCCGCTGTTCCTCGCCTGGATCGAGAACCCGCTCTTCGAGCGGATCGCGCGGTCGGTCATCGAGGGGGAGATCGCCATCTACCGCGCCGTGCTCTTCAACAAGGCCGCTTCCGGAGGGACGCCGCTGCCCTGGCACCAGGACGGAGGCAGCTACTGGGGCCTGGATCGCGATCCCGAGCTGCAGATCTGGACGGCGCTCGACGACGCCCCCCTGGACGGCGGCTGCGTGGAGGTGCTCGAGGGCAGCCACCTGGCCGGGCTCGCGACGCCGCTCGGCGGGGTCGTCCCGCGCGAGCGCGTGCGCGCCGAAGGCGCCGACGCCCGCAAGGTCGCGCTGCCGGCGCGCGCGGGCGAGGCGCTGCTGATCCACAACTACCTCTGGCACTGCTCCGCCGTGAACCAGAGCGGCCGGCCGCGGCGCGCGATCACCATCTGTTACATGAGCAGGGCGACCCGCTGCCTCCGGAAGAAAAGGGCGCCGCGCGCGTTCACCCCGGTGTTCTGAGCGCGCGCCGGGAGAGGCACCCACGGCGGTGTCGCCGGCCACCGTCTCCGGCGATCCCCAGGCCCGCCCCCACCCTGCATTTCGACGATTTTTCGCCACGGTGACGGCGCTGTATCGCCCGCGCACCGTAAGGATGAACCCCGGCGCCCGCGGCAATCTGCCGCGGCAGGCGGCGATCTGCCGCGCCGCCGGGCCACTGCCCTCCCCCGCGGCAATCTGCCGCGGTCACGCGGCACTTTGCCGTCTTGTCGCACCCCGCCACTAGGCCATAACTGGGCCCGCGCGTCGCTCCGACGCTACACAAACCCTATGGCTCGGTTCCTGTTCCCACGATGGGCCAACAAAGTGGTCCCGCTGGGGCTCCTCTTCGGAGTTCTGCCCCTCGGTGCCGCTGTGGTCGGCGGATTCTGGTACTACGGTACCAACAAACATATCGAGGTCGGGTATCAACCGGAACAACCGGTTGACTACTCACACAAGCTGCACGCCGGCGACCTCGGAATTGACTGCCGGTACTGCCACAACACCGTGGAGGTATCTGCCTTTGCCGCCGTTCCACCGACCGAGACGTGCATGAACTGTCACGCCAAGGTGCGGAGGGACAGCGAGAAGCTTCTGCTCGTGCAGGAGAGCTGGGCGAACGATGAACCCATCCCCTGGGTGCGCGTCCACAACCTGCCCGACTACGCCTATTTCGACCACTCAGCCCATCTGGCTGCAGGGGTCGGGTGCGTGAGCTGCCACGGCCGCGTCGACCAGATGCCCAAGGTCCGACAGGTCGCGCCGCTCTCGATGGGATGGTGTCTGGACTGCCACCGCAATCCGGGTCCCCACCTCCGCAATCCCGCCGACGTCACCAAGATGGATATGGCGCCCTCGACGGCCGTCATGGCGGCCGGGGTCCCCCCGAACCCGGAACCTTATCAAGATCGCGTGCCAGCGGTCACTACCTCCGGGCGTCAGGTGCAGGCGCCGCTCCACTGCTCGGGGTGCCACCGATGAAACGAACTCCTCTCCCCCTCGCCCAGGACCTCTCTGGAAAGACCTACTGGCGCAGCCTCAACGAGCTCGCCGGCTCGCCCGACTTCATCGACGCGCTCGGGCGCGAGTTCCCTCCGGGCGCGATCGAGCCGCCGGCGGACGGGGACGGCGTCGGTCGGCGCACGTTCCTCTCCCTCATGGGCGCGTCGCTCGCGCTCGGCGGCCTCGTCGGCTGCCGCCGGCCCGTCGAGCAGATCCTGCCGTACTCGCGCGCGCCGGAGGAGGTGATCCCCGGCCAGCCGCTCTTCTTCGCGACGGCGCTGCCGATGATGGGCACGGCGTTCGGCGTCATCGTCGAGAGCCACGAGGGGCGGCCCACCAAGATCGAGGGCAACCCGAAGCACCCCGAGAGCCTCGGCGCGACCACCATCTACACCCAGGCCGCGGTCCTCGACCTCTACGATCCGGATCGCAGCACCTCGCCGCGCGAAGGGGCGAACGCGAAGTCCTGGGACGACGCGGCGACGTTCCTGCGCGCCGAGGGCGACAAGCTCCGCGGCCGCGGCGGCAAGGGCCTCACGATCCTGACCGAGGCGCACCGGTCGCCCACGCTGGCCGCGCGCCTCGCCGACCTCCGCAAGACGCTGCCGGAGGCGCGCGTCGTCCGGTATGAGCCGTTCTCGCGCGACGCCGCCCGAGAGGGCGCGCGGCTCGCGTTCGGCAGGCCGCTCGAGACAGCGCTCGACCTGACCAAGGCGCGCGTGATCGTCGCGCTCGACGCCGACCTGTTCGGCACCGACGGCAGCCCGGTCAAGCAGGCGCGCGGGTTCGCCGCGGGCCGCGCGGTCGACAAGGACCCGAAGGCGATGAACCGCCTCTACGCCGTCGAGAGCACCTTCACGATCACCGGCGCCTCGTCGGATCACCGGCTCCGCATCCAGAGCCGCAAGATCCCCGCCTTCACGTTCGCGCTCGCCGCCGAGCTCGGCAAGCGCGGGGTCGCGCTCGACGCCGACCTGCTCAAGGCGATCGAGGGCAAGTCGGGCGGGCTCGACGCCAAGGCGACCCGGTATGTCGCGGCCATCGCCGCCGACCTCGCGGCCAATCGCGGGCAGGGCGCGGTCGTCGCCGGGCGCTCGCAGCCGAAGGAGGTCCACGCGCTCGCGCACCTCATCAACGCCGCGCTCGACAACATCGGCAAGGCGGTCCGGCTCGTGGCGCCCTTCGACGAGTCGCGCGAGGGCCCCGAGGCGATCGTCGAGCTCGCGCGGTCCATCGAGCGCAACGAGGTCGAGACGCTGCTCATCCTGGGCGGCAACCCGGCCTTCGACGCGCCCGCCGACGCGCGCTTCGCCGACGCGCTCGCCAAGGTGCCCGTCAGCGTGCACGTCTCGACGCACGTCGACGAGACGAGCGAGCGCTCCCGCTGGCACCTGAACCGCGCCCACCCGCTGGAGTCGTGGGGCGACGTCCGGGCGGAGGACGGGACGGCCAGCATCGTGCAGCCGCTCATCGCCCCGCTGTTCGGCGGCAGGACGGACGCCGAGGTCATCGAGCTCCTGCTCGGCGGCTCGCGGACCGCTTACGACCTGGTGCGGGCGACCTGGCTGACGGCCGAGGGCGCGAAGCGCACCGAGCAGGACCTGCGCCGCGCGCTGCACGACGGCGTCCTGGCGGGGAGCGAGCTCGCGGACGAGCAGGTCGCCGCCGCGCCGCAGGGCGCGGTCGAGGCGCTGCGCGCGTTCGCCCCGGCCGCGGCCGAGGGCCTCGAGGTGACCTTCCGGCCCGACGTGCACGCGTGGGACGGGCGGTTCGCGAACAACGGGTGGCTCCAGGAGCTGCCCCACCCGATGACCAAGCTCACCTGGGGCAACGGCGCGAGCCTCTCGCCGTCGACGGCGGCGCGGCTCAACGTCAAGGACGGCGACGTCGTGACGCTGTCGGGCGGCGGCGCCTCGGTCCGGATCCCCGTCGTCGTCGCGCCGGGGCAGGCGGACGACTCGGTGGCGATCAGCGTCGGCCAGGGGCGGCGCGCGCAGCTCCGCGTCGGGCGCGGCGTGGGCGTCGACACGACCCCGCTCCGGAAGAGCGACGCCTTCGAGCTCTCCGGCGGCTTCTCGCTCGAGAGGGCCGGCGAGGTGGCGGCGCTCGCGCGCACCCAGGAGCACTTCGTCATGGAGGGCCGCCCGCTCGCGCGGGAGGGGACGCTCGCCGAGCTCCAGAGCGACCCGGCGTTCGCCCAGAAGCAGGTCCACGTGCCGCCGCTCCTCAGCCTGTTCAAGGAGCCGAACCGCAGGCAGGGGCACGCCTGGGGCATGAGCATCGACCTCAACGCGTGCATCGGCTGCAACGCGTGCGTGGTCGCCTGCCAGGCCGAGAACAACATCCCGGTCGTGGGCGCCGACGGCGTGCGCGAGACCCGCGAGATGCACTGGCTCCGCATCGACCGCTACTACCAGGGCACGGACCCGAACGAGCCCGAGAGCATCCAGCAGCCGCTCCCCTGCCAGCACTGCGAGAACGCGCCGTGCGAGCAGGTCTGCCCGGTCGCCGCCACGGCGCACAGCCCCGAGGGGCTGAACGACATGGCGTACAACCGGTGCGTCGGCACGAAGTACTGCGCCAACAACTGCCCGTACAAGGTCCGTCGCTTCAACTTCTTCGAATACGGCCGGCCGGACTCCGAGCAGCGGAAGATGCAGTTCAACCCCAACGTCACCGTCCGGTCGCGGGGCGTCATGGAGAAGTGCACCTTCTGCGTGCAGCGGATCAACCACGCCAAGATCGAGGCCAAGAGAGAGGGACGGGAGCACGTCAAGGACGGTGAGATCGTGACCGCGTGCCAGGGCGCCTGCCCGACGCGCGCCATCATCTTCGGCGACCTCAACGACCAGCAGAGCCAGGTCTCCGTGACGTCCGCGAGCTCGCGCGGCTACCGGCTGCTCGACGAGATCAACACCAAGCCGCGGGTCACCTACCTCGCGAAGATCCGCAACAAGAACCCGGAGCTCGCCGACGCATGAGCGCCACCGCACCCCTCCAGGTCGACCATCCCCGGCTCTCGGAGCGCGCTGCCCTCTTGGACGAGGCGCCGCTCGTGCAGGGGAAGGACGACTTCCGTTCTCTCACCGACAAGATCTCGGGCATCGTGCTCAGCAAGCCGCCCTCGGGGTGGTTCATCCTGCTGTGCCTTGCCATCAGCATCCTGCTCATCCTCGGCGGCTCGCTGGTCCACCTCGTCGGGACCGGTATCGGCATCTGGGGGCTGAACACCACGGTCAACTGGGCGTGGGACATCACCGGCTTCGTGTTCTGGGTCGGTATCGGCCACGCCGGCACGCTCATCAGCGCCATCCTCTTCCTCTTCCGCCAGAAGTGGAGGACGAGCATCAACCGCGCGGCGGAGGCGATGACGATCTTCGCCGTCGCGTGCGCCGCCATCTACCCGGTGGCCCACCTCGGCCGGATCTGGTTCGCCCACTGGCTGTTCCCGATCCCGAACCAGATGAGCATCTGGCCGAACTTCAAGAGCCCGCTGCTCTGGGACGTGTTCGCCGTCTCGACGTACGCGACGGTCTCGGCCCTCTTCTGGTTCATCGGGCTCATCCCCGACCTCGCCACGCTCCGCGACCGGGCCACGACCCGGACCAAGCAGATCGTCTTCGGGATCTTCAGCCTCGGGTGGCGCGGCTCGCACCGCCACTGGCTGCACTACGAGAAGGCGTACCTCATCTTCGCCGGGCTCTCGACGCCGCTCGTGCTCAGCGTGCACACGATCGTGTCGTTCGACTTCGCCGTCTCGATCGTCCCCGGCTGGCACACCACCATCTTCCCGCCGTACTTCGTCGCTGGCGCCATCTTCAGCGGGTTCGCGATGGTCGTCACGCTGATGGTGTTCGCGCGCAAGGCGTTCGGCCTCGAGGGGCTCATCACCATCCGGCACCTCGAGAACATGAACAAGGTGATCGTCGCGACGGGCACCATGGTCGGCTACGCGTACGCGATGGAGCTCTTCATCGCCTGGTACAGCGGCAACGGCTATGAGCGCTTCGCCTTCGCGAACCGCATCATGGGCCCGTACGCCTGGGCGTACTGGACCATGGTGAGCTGCAACGTGATCTTCCCGCAGCTCTTCTGGTTCAAGCGGGTGCGCACCAGCATCCCGGCGATGTTCGTGATCTCGATCCTGGTCAACATCGGGATGTGGTTCGAGCGCTTCGTCATCATCGTGACGAGCCTCCACCGGGACTTCCTCCCCTCCAGCTGGACCTACTTCCGCCCGACCATCTGGGACATCTCGACGTTCTTCGGCTCGTTCGGCCTCTTCTTCACCCTCTTCCTGCTGTTCGTTCGCTACCTCCCGATGGTCGCGATCAGCGAGGTGAAGGGGATCACGGCGGCCGCCGATCCGCACGGCTCGCACAGCAAAGAGGAGGCTCACCATGCAGCGTGACAGCGACCCTCCGAGCGACAAGGACCGCTCCGAGGAGCACGGCTCGGCCGAGGCGGAGCGCGGGCACCACAAACCCGTTCACGTCCCGGAGCCCGACACCCGCGACCGAGAGCCCGACCTCGAGCCGCAGGGCTACGTGCCCGAGAACCCGACCGAGGCCGACTACGCGAACGCGCCCCACCCCCACGACGACCAGGGGCACGGCGGGCTGGCCGCGCTCGCGATCGAGCGCCGCGTGGAGCACCGGCTCGCGGAGGCCAAGGTGGAAGCCCGGCTCGAAGCGGAAGGCGATTCGCCGACGTTCGCGCTCATGGGCTACTTCACGAGCCCGGCGGATATCTACCACGCGTGCGAGGCGCTCCGGGACGCCGGGTACAGCCGCTTCGACGCGCACACGCCGTTCCCCGTGCACGGGCTGGAGAAGGCGATGGGGCTCAAGCCGTCGCCCATGCCGTGGCTCGTGCTCGTGGGCGGCATCACGGGGCTCGTCAGCGCCATCCTGCTCGCCTGGTACACGCAGCTGTACGACTACCCGCTCATCATCAGCGGCAAGCCGTCCTTCTCGTACCAGGCGTTCATCCCGATCTTCTTCGAGCTCACCGTCCTCTTCGCGGCGCTCACGTGCTTCTTCGGGCTCTTCGTGATCTCGCGCCTGCCGTCCTTCTTCCACCCCACCATGACTCACCCCAATTTCCCGCGGGCGACCGACGACGCCTTCTTCATCAGCGTCGAGGTGACCGACCCGAAGTTCGATGCCGCGGAGACGCGCAACCTCCTCCAGCGCGTGGGCGCGCAGGGCATCAGGGAGGTCTACTCGTGAAACGCTGGTGTATTCCCCTCCTCGTCGTCCTGGCGGGCTGCCGCGGACAGGCGAGCAGCGATCCGCCGATCCACGTCTTCGGGGACATGGACTGGCAGCCGAAGTTCCAGCCCGAGGAGGGCAGCCGGCTGTTCCCCGACGGCCGGGCCATGCGGCCGCTCGTGCAGGGCACGGTCGCCCAGGGGTCGCTCGACGAGAGCGAGGCCTACCGGACCGGCAAGGAAGGCGAGACGTTCCTGGCCCAGGCGCCCGTGACCGTCGACGAGACGGTGATCCGGCGCGGCCAGGATCGCTTCAACATCTACTGCGCGCCCTGTCACGACCAGAGCGGGAGCGGGCAGGGCATGGTCGTGAAGCGCGGGTACCCGCCGCCCATCGACCTCGCGTCCGATCGGGCGCGGGGCCTGCCGGACGGCGAGATCTTCAACGTCATCACGAACGGCGTGCGGAACATGCCTTCTTATCGGAAGCAGATCCCGGTCCGGGACCGGTGGGCGATCGTCACGTGGGTGCGCGTGCTGCAGCAGAGCCAGCACGGGCGCATCGACGACGTCCCGGAGGCTCAGCGGGGCAACATCGCGAAGGAGAGCGGAACTCCATGAAGTCCCACGGAAGTGCTCTGGCCGAGGACACGAAGGTCCTCGATAAGGCGGTCGCGAAGCGGCTCGTCTCGAGGGGCATGGTGCTCGCCATCGTCGGCGTGGTGCTCTCGGCGGCAGCGGCGGTCACCGACACGAAGCGTTTTGCGTTCTCGTACCTCACCGGCTTCACCTGGCTCGCGACGATCGGGCTCGGCGCGCTGTTCTTCGTGATCATCCAGCACCTGACGCGCGCGCGCTGGTCGGCGGCCGCGCGCCGCCACATGGAGTGGATGAGCGGCGTCCTGCCCGCGTGTGTCGTGCTGTTCCTGCCGATCGCGGTGCTCGCCCACGACATCTACCATCACTGGATGGGGCCCGAGGCCGCGCACGACGAGATACTCCACCAGAAGGCGCCCTACCTGAACCCGACGTTCTTCTACATCCGCGCCGCGGTGTTCCTCGCGGCGTGGGCGGGCCTGTCGGTGTGGTTCATCAAGACCTCGCGGGAGCAGGACAAGAGCGCCGACTTCAGGCCCACGGCGCGGATGCGCGCCTCCAGCGCCCCGGCCGTCATCGTCTTCGCCCTCACGCTCTCGTTCGCGGCCTTCGACTGGCTGATGAGCATCGACCCGCACTGGTACTCGACGATCTTCGGCGTCTACGTGTTCGCCGGCGCGGCGACGAGCTCCCTCTCGGCGCTCGCGCTGGTCACGATCGCGCTCCACAAGGCGGGGCTGCTGCGCAAGGTGAGCAACGTCGAGCGCCAGCACGACATCGGCAAGCTCCTCTTCGGCTTCACGATCTTCTGGGCCTACATCGCGTTCTCGCAGTTCCTGCTGATCTGGTACGCCAACATCCCGGAAGAGACGATCTTCTACCGTCACCGCTGGGAGGGCTCGTGGAAGGTCGTGAGCCTGGCCCTGCTGTTCGGGCACTTCGTCGTGCCGTTCCTCACCCTGCTGTCGCGGCACGGAAAGCGGAGCCCGCTGGTCCTCGGCGCGTCGTCGGTGCTCCTCCTCGTGATGCACTACGTCGACCTCTACTGGCTGGTCATGCCGAACGTGGATCACCACGGCGCGCACCTCAGCTGGATCGACGCCGCCGGCTTGCTCGGCCCGCTGGGCGTGGGAGCCTGGGTGCTCGCCCTTCAAGCGGCCAAGAGCCCGCTGTATCCTCTGAACGACCCTCACCTTGCCGAAGCGGCTCGGATCGACAACCCGTAAGGAGCCGGCCATGAGCGAAGCGACCGACAACACAGCGACCGATCACGAGGAGACCGAGCACGCCGAAGCGGATCGGCCGAACATCCCGCTCATCTTCGTGATCGTGATCGCCACGCTGGCGTCCCTCGTGGTGACCGTCCTGTTCGTGAACGAGGTCTTCAAGGCGACGATGGAGCGGGAGATCTCGAGCAAGGTGCTCGAGCCGCCGAACAGCACGCTGCGCGGCCTGCGGGCCATGGAGCAGGAGCGCCTCAGCCGCTACCAGTGGGCGAACGAGAAGGACGGCGTCGTCCGCATCCCGCTCGCCGAGGCCGTCCCGCTCACGCTGAAGGCCTACCAGGAGAAGCGCATCGGAATCCCCGTTCCCGGCGCGGACGCCACGACCGCGCAGGCAGCGCAGCCCACGAAGCCCGAGGACAGCAGCGCGAAGCCCGACGAGGCCTCGACGCCGAACGCCGAGAGCGGCGCGCCGCTCCAGGGACAGGACGCAGCGAAGCCTGCCGACGCCGCGAACAAGCCTGCCGACGCCGCGAAGCCTGCGGACGCGGCCAAGCCCGCCGACGCCGCCAAACCCGCCGACGCCGCCAAGCCGGCCGACGCGGCCAAGCCGGCCGACGCGGCCAAGCCCGCCGACGCCGCCAAGCCGGCCAAGCCCGCCCAGCCCGCCCAGCAGGGAGCCGTGGCGCCGAAGCCCGCCAGCCCGGCCCCCTCTGCTCCGGTGCAGTGATGTCCCGCCCGCTGTCCGCCCTGCTCGCCGTTCTCGCGCTCGTGGTGGTCACGGTCACCCCGGCGCGGAGCGCGCGGGCGGCGGACACGACCATACCGCCCGAGCTCACCGGAGTGGACATCGAGGAGCGGCCGGGAGCCATGCTCCCGCGCGAGCTCCGTCTCCGGGACCAGTCAGGGCAAGAGGTCGAGCTCGGCCGGTATGCGACGGGAGACAAGCCCCTCGTCTTGGTGCTCGGTTACTACGAGTGCCCGATGCTGTGCTCGCTGGTCCTGAACGGCGTGCTGCAGGCCATGAAGGAGAACGACTGGAGCGCGGGCAAGGAGTACCGCACCCTCGTCGTGAGCTTCGACCCGCACGACACGCCCGAAGCTGCGCGCAAGAAGCGGGCGAACTATATTGAGGCCTACGGCAGGCCGGTCACCGGCGACGGCTTCGACTTCCTTGTGGGGGACGAGGCGTCGGTGCGTACGCTCGCCAACACCGTGGGCTTCGGCTACCGATGGGACGAGACGACGAAGCAGTACGCACACGCGGCGGGCGCGTTCGTCTTCACGCCAGACGGACGCCTGTCGCGCACGCTGTACGGCATCGCTTTTCCACAGAAGAACTTCGGCCTCGCGCTGCGCGAAGCGGGCAGCGGGAAGGTGGGGAGCGCCTGGGATCGGGTGCTCCTGTTCTGTTTCCATTACGATCCCAACGCCCGTGGGTACGTCCTGGCGACGAGGCGGCTGATGATGGCATCAGGCGCCGTCACCGTCGTGCTGATCGGGCTCTGGCTCATGCGCTTCTGGCGGACTGAACGCTCCCACACGAGGGCGCGCGTAAACGAGGCTTCCTAGGATACAAGGTGGCGGAGCCACAACTATGGTGAACAAAAACCCGATCGAACTCGGCTCCTTCTGGCTGCCCCGCCAGGGCTCGACGCTCGCTGAGCGCATCGACGCCGGCTGGGACGCGGCCTACTGGGTCTCCGTCCTCTTCTTCGTCCTGGTCACCGGGGCGATCGTGCTGTTCGCCATCAAGTACCGGCGGCGCACCGAGCACGACAAGACGAGCCCCATCGACCACAGCACCACGGTCGAGGTCGTGTGGACGCTGATCCCGCTCGCCATCGTGATCGCGCTCTTCTTCGTGGGCATGCGCGGCTACGTGCACGCCTCCGTGGCGCCGGCCGAGTCCTACGAGATCAACGTCACGGGCGAGATGTACCTGTGGACGTTCACCTACCCCGACGGGACGACGACCGTGAACGAGCTCGCCGTGCCGCGGGGGCGCCCGGTGCGGCTCATCATGAGCTCGAAGGACATCCTCCACAGCTTCTTCATCCCGGAGTTCCGGGTGAAGCAGGACATCGTCCCGGGCTCGTACACGTCGCTGTGGTTCGAGGCGACGGAGACGCGCGAGACGGTGCTCCTGTGCACCGAGTACTGCGGCTCCGGCCACTCCGACATGATGGCCACCGTGAAGGTGCTGGAGCCGTCGGATTTCGAGAAATGGCTCGAGGGCAACAACAACAGCGATCTCCCGCCCGAGGAGCTCGGCAAGACGCTCTTCGCGAAGCGGAGCTGCATCACCTGCCACTCGCTCGACGGCACGCGCCTCCAGGGCCCGTCGCTCAAGGGGCTCTTCGGCCGCGAGGAGGAGCTCGCGAACGGGACCAAGGTCGTCGCGGACGAGAACTACTTCCGCGAGAGCGTGTTCAACCCGCAAGGCCAGATCGTCCGCGGCTATCCGCCGGTCATGCCGTCTTTCAAAGGGCTCCTCAAGGACAGAGAAGTGGATGCGCTCATCGCTTACCTGAAGACGGTGAAGTGAGCGCTGGGGAGAAGCAGTCATGTCGCAGACCGTAACCACCCTCGACGTCAATACGGCGCCCGACGCCGGCCACGGAACCGATTACATCCGGGCCAAGAGCGGGATCATGTCGTGGCTCACCACGGTCGATCACAAGCGGATCGGCCTGATGTACCTCGCCAGCACCTTCGTCGCGTTCCTGATGGGCGGGCTGTTCGCGCTCATCCTCCGCCTCGAGCTCCTGACGCCGAAGGCGACGATCATGAGCGCGAACGCGTACAACCAGATGTTCACGCTTCACGGCGCGGTGATGACGTTCCTGTTCATCATCCCGAGCATCCCCGGCGCCCTCGGCAACTTCCTGCTGCCGATCATGATCGGCGCGAAGGACGTGGCCTTCCCCAAGCTGAACCTCCTCAGCCTGTACCTCTACTGGATCGGCGCCCTCTTCACGCTCTCGTCGCTCCTCACGGGCGGCATCGACACCGGCTGGACGTTCTACGTGCCGTACTCGAGCACCGTGACCACGACGTCGGTCCTCAGCGTGACGTTCGGCGTCTTCATCCTCGGCTTCTCCAGCGTGCTCACGGGGCTGAACTTCATCGTCACGATGCACAAGCTCCGGGCGCCGGGGATGGGCTGGTACAAGATGCCGCTCATGCTCTGGGCGATCTACGCGACGAGCATCGTCCAGATCCTCGCGACGCCGGTCCTCGCCATCACGCTCCTCCTGCTCATCGCGGAGCGCGCCTTCCACATCGGCATCTTCGACCCGGCGCTCGGCGGCGACCCGGTGCTCTACCAGCACTTCTTCTGGTTCTACAGCCACCCGGCCGTCTACATCATGATCCTGCCGGGCATGGGCATCATCAGCGAGCTCATCGCGGTCCACGCGCGGCGCAGGGTCTTCGGCTACAAGGCGATCGCCTTCTCCAGCGTCGCCATCGCCCTGGTCGGCTTCCTCGTGTGGGGCCACCACATGTTCACCTCCGGCCAGAGCGAGTTCGCGGCGATCATCTTCTCGTTCCTGACCTTCCTCGTCGCCATCCCGAGCGGGGTGAAGGTCTTCAACTGGACCGCCACGCTGTGGCGCGGCTCGATCAGCTTCAACGCCCCGATGCTGTACGCGCTGTCGTTCCTGGTCCTCTTCTCGATCGGCGGCCTCACCGGCGTCTTCCTCGGGATGCTCAGCGTCGACCTGCACCTGCACGACACGTACTTCGTCGTCGCGCACTTCCACTACGTGATGGTGGGCGGCACCGTCATCGCCTACTTCGGCGGGCTGCACCACTGGTGGCCCAAGATCACCGGGAAGATGTACTCCGAGAGGCTCGCCGCCATCGCCTGCGCGCTCATCTTCGTCGGGTTCAACGTCACGTTCTTCTCGCAGTTCATCATGGGCAGCCGCGGGATGCCGCGGCGCTACTACAACTACCTGGACCAGTTCCAGCCGCTGCACGCCTTCTCGACCGTGGGCTCGTGGATCCTCGGCGCCGGCGTCATCGTGATGTTCATCTGCTTCGTCCGCTCGCTGCGCTCCGGCGCGCCGGCGCCGAAGAACCCCTGGGGCGGGCTCAGCCTGGAGTGGACCACCGCCTCCCCGCCCATCACCGAGAACTTCGTCCGCACCCCGATCGTGACCAAGGGCGCATACGACTTCAACACGGAGAACACATGAGCGCGCACGCCGAGGCCGTCGAGCGGCCGAACAAGGCAGGCCCGGTCCTGTCCCCCGACTTCCACGTCGCCCATCACTTCGACTCCGCGGACACGCAGTTCGACGCCGGGAGGATGGGCATCTGGCTCTTCCTGGTCACCGAGATCCTCCTCTTCGGCGGGCTGTTCTGCGCGTTCGCGGTCTTCCGGACCTGGTTCTTCGACTCCTTCGTCGAGGCCCACCACCACCTCGACAAGGTGATGGGCGGCGTCAACACGATCGTGCTCATCTGTTCCAGCCTCACGATGGCGCTCGCCGTGCGGTCGGCGCAGAAGAGCGACAAGAAGAAGACCACCGCGCTCCTGGCGGTGACGCTCCTCTGCGCCGCCATCTTCCTCGTCGTGAAGTACTTCGAGTACCAGCACAAGTTCCACGACGGCCTCCTGCCCGGGAAGTACTTCACCGCCGAGGGCTTCACGACGGCCCACGCGGGGACCTTCTTCGCCATCTACTTCATGATGACCGGCATCCACGGCCTGCACGTCGTCATCGGGATGGGGCTCATCACGTGGATCCTCCTCCGCAACCAGCGCGGCGAGTTCTCGAGCCGCTACTACTCGCCGGTCGAAGGGGTGGGGCTGTACTGGCACCTCGTCGACCTCATCTGGATCTATCTCTTCCCCCTCCTCTACCTGGTGGGCTGAGGCTCAGAGGACAGCATGTCGACAGAAGCAGAAATCATCGGCGCGCATGACCATGTGCAGCATGGCCACGGCGCAGACCACGTGCCGCACGTGCTGCCGCTCAAGGTCTACATCGCCACGTGGCTCGTGCTCCTCGTGCTCACGGTCGTGACCGTGGGGGCGAGCTACGTCGACCTCGGCGCGGCCAACCTCGCCATCGCGATCCTCATCGCGACGGTGAAGGCGGGCGTCGTGGCCCTCATCTTCATGCACCTCAAGTGGGACCATAAGTTCCACCTGCTGATCTTCCTGTCGTCGCTCATCTTCCTGGCGATCTTCATCGGCTTCACCATGTTCGACACGAACAACCGCGGCCGAGCCGAGCAGATCGAGGCCGAGCGGCCCGCGGACTTGAAGGCGCCGTTCGACGGCAAGCGCGCCGTCGACAACTGGGTGGTGAAGCGGCCGCACAAGGTGGCCCCGCCGCCCACGCAGGTCCACCAGGGGACCGAAGGCGCCCACTGACCGGTCGCGGGGGCCGAACGCCCCCGCCACAGCGGCTGGACGTAATTTAGCTAACAATTCAAGGTCGCCGGCATCAGAAAATTCTCCCCTGCCGGTTCGCTGGTGTGGGCCGGGACGCACCTCGCGCGTGCTCGCGGCTTTCGTGCGCGGTACAAGGGAGCGGAACAAGGCGACGTCGGAAGGTTGCTCCGGGGCTGAACCCCGGGCACCTCGAACGCGCCCTGGAACGCCCCCTGTCCGCGCGCGGATGCAATCCTCCTTCCAGTCATGGTCGCTTGACGCGGGTCCTCCCGACCCCACCAAGAGCGGCGCCCCGCCGGCGGCGCGGCGCCGCCTCGCGGTGCTGCTTTCCGGGCCGAAGCCCCCGTCGTGGGAGACCGCCGATCGGTGGCTCATCCAGCTGCGCTGGGTGGCGATCGCGGGCATGGTCGCGACGACGGTCGCGAGCCGGAAGCTCGTGCCGGACCTCAGGCTCGGGCCGCTCATCCTCGGCATCGCCGCGATCACGCTGGCCAACGTCGCGTGGACGTTCTGGGTGCGGCACGTGCGTCAGCGGGCCGGGGGCGAGCCGTCGGCGCGCGAGCCCGCGCAGGACCTCGCGCGCGCCCAGCTCGTGGGCGACGTGATCGCGAGCGCGTGGATGCTCTGGTTCTCGGGCGGGCTGGAGAACCCGTTCGCCGTCTTCCTCGCGTTCCACATCGCCCTCTCCGGCCTGCTCTGCCCGCGGCGCACGACGGTGCTCGTGGGCCTCTTGACGCTGGCCGCGATCGGCGTGCTCACGCACGCGGCGCCGCTGCCGCTCGGCTCCGCGCCGCTCGGCAGCGACCGCATCCGGCAGCTCGGCGACCTCGTGTCGCTCACGTCGCTGACGCTGTTCCTCGGCTTCTTCGTCATCGTCTACGCGCACCGGCTCGAGGAGCTCCGCCAGCAGAGCCAGCGCAACGAGCGGCTGGCGATGCTCGGGCGCATGGTCGGCGGCATGTCGCACGAGCTCAGCACGCCGCTCGCGACGATCCTCCTCGCGAGCAAGGACCTCGTCGACGTGGCGCGCGAGACGGGCTCGGAGGACGCGGCGCGCATGGCCGAGACGGTGGCCGGCGAGGCGCGCCGGGCGAGCGACATCATCAGCTTGATGCGCGGCCAGATCCGGCTCGACCAGCGCCTGGAGCCGATGGAGCTCACCCGCTACGTGCGCGATCTCGCGAAGGTCGAGCTCGCGCGCCTCGGCTACCGGGGCGAGCTCGCGTTCGACACGCCGCGGCCCGTGCAGGCGAACGTGCTCCGGCCGGCGCTCCGCCAGGTGCTCGTCAACCTGCTCGCCAACGCCGCCGAGGCGACGGCGGAAGCGGCCGAGCAGCGGATCGAGGTGGGCGTCGTCGAGCGCGGCGAGGTCTGCGAGATCGCTGTCTCCGACAGCGGACCGGGGTTGAGCCCCGAGATCGCCGGGCGGCTCGGGGAGCCCTTCCAGACGACGAAGATGTCGCAGGGCGGGATGGGGCTCGGGCTCTACATCAGCTCGATGATGGCCTCCCGCATGGGCGCGGTGCTGCGCATGGAGAGCGTCGAGACCGGCGGGGCGAAGGCGACCTTGCGCCTCCGCCTCGACGGGACCACGGGCCCCACGGACGCGGAGCTCCCCGCCGCGCTGAAGCGCGCCGGGGCCGCCTGAGGTGAAGATGACGCGACGGATCGAGACTGCGCTCCTCGTGGACGACGACGACGCGTTCCGCACGACCCTGCAGGGCGCGCTGCGCCGCCGCGGCGTCGTGGCGAGGACGGCGGCGACGATCGACGAGGGGCTCGTGGCGCTCGAGTACGAGCCGGTCGACCTCGTGGTGATCGACTACCGCATGCCGCGCGGCGACGGGCTGAGCGCGCTCGCCCAGTACCGCAAGCTGCAGCCCGACGCGGCGATCGTGATGCTGACCGGGTTCGGGGACATCCCGCTCGCGGTGGCGGCGATGCGCGAGGGCGCCGACACGCTGCTCAGCAAGCCCGTCGACGCGGACAAGCTGCTGCGCGAGGCCGCGAGCCTCCGCGAGCGGCAGAGGCCCCCGCCCTCGGGGTCGCCGACGCCGCCGCCGGGGAGCCTGAAGCTGGACGACCTCGAGCGCGAGGCGATCCGCGCCGCGCTCAAGGAGTCGGGCGGCGTGGTGGCCACCGCGGCGAAGCTGCTCGGGATCGACCGGCGGACGCTGCAGCGGAAGCTGCGGAAGATCGGGAGCTAGGGCGCGCCGAGGAGCGCGCCCCTGACGGCCGTCCGGGGGCTCGGGGGCTAGGACTTGCCGAGCGCGTCGAGCGCGCCGAGGACGTCCTTCACGACGTCCTCCGTCTCCTCCACGCCCACCGCGAGGCGGATCAGCGCGGGGGAGATGCCGATGGCCGCGAGCTGCTCGTCGCTCAGCTCGTGGAAGCTCATGATGCACGGCTGCTCGATCAGCGTCTCGACGCCGCCGAAGCTCGGGGCGATCGCGGCGATGCGCGTGCCGTCGACGACGCGCGCCGCCGCCTCGCGCCCGCCGCGAACGATGAAGCTCACGACGCCGCCGAACCCGCGCATCTGCGCGGCCGCGACCCGGTGATCCGGGTGCGACGGGAGCCCCGGGTAGAACACCCGCTCCACGGCCGGGTGCGCCTCGAGCGCGCGCGCCATCGCGAGCCCGGTCACGTTCTGCCGCTCGACGCGGAGCGCGAGCGTCTTGATCCCGCGGCCGATCAGCGCGGCGGCGTGCGGATCGATGACGCCGCCGAGGACGCTCCGCATGTCGCGCACCAGCGAGATCAGCGCGCTCGATCCGGAGACCGCGCCCCCGAGGACGTCGTTGTGGCCGGACAGGTACTTGCTCGCGCTGTGGACCACGAGGTCGATGCCGCGCCCGATCGGGTCCGAGTTGCACGGGGTCGCGAACGTGGCGTCGACGATCGTCTTGACCCGCGCCGCCTTGCAGATCTCGGCGAACCGGGACAGGTCGATGCAGTGCAGGTACGGGTTCGTCGGCGACTCGCTCAGCGCGAAGCGGGTGCGCGGCTTGATGGCCGCCTCGAGCTGGTCGAAAGCGCCCGGATCGATCAGCGTGTGCTCGACGCCGAGCCGAGCGAGCACGTTGATCACGAACTGCCGCGTGCGGCGGTAGACGTCGCGGAACAGGATCACGTGGTCGCCCGCCTTGAGGAGCGCGAACGCCGTGGTCGTCACCGCCGCCATCCCGCTCGCGAAGAGCACGGCGTCCTCGGCGCGATCGAGCGCCGCGACGCGCTGCTCCACCTCGCGCACCGTGGGGTTGCCGTAGCGGCCGTACTCCTGGCGCTCCGGATCGTCGTCGCCCCCGGCGAAGTAGCGCTCGAGATCCGCCGTGTCCGCAAACGTGTAGGTCGCTGTCTGCGCGACCGCGGGCGCGAGGGTGTGGGACGGACGCTGGCGGAGTACGCCAGCATGCACAGCATCGGTCGAGTTCGGCAGGTCGATCTTCATGGCGCAGGTGGGCCAGGGACCTCGGTCACCGGCCTTAATAATTGTCGCACTTGACGCGTCGGAAATATAGGGAATAGCATCGGGCATGTCGCAACCAGTCGAGCGCCTTGCGGCGGCCATCGACGAGCACGCCGAGAACGTCGCCAAGTTCAAACGTGGTGAGCTGACCCCCGACCAGTTCCGCCCCATGCGGCTGGCCATGGGCGTCTACGCGCAGCTCGCGCACGTGAAGCACATGCAGCGCATCAAGATTCCCGGAGGGCAGCTCACGGCTACTCAGCTTGAAGCCCTCGCGGAAGTCACGGAGCGGTGGGGGCGCGGGCTAGCGCACGTCACGACCCGCCAGGACATCCAGCTGCACTATCTGGAGATCGAGGAGACCATCGACCTGCAGCGCGTGCTCGCGCGCGCTGGGGTGACGACGGTCGGCGCGTGCGCGGACACGCTCCGCAATATCACCTCGTCCCACCTCGCGGGCGTGGTCGAGGACGAGGTGTTCGACGTGACGCCCTACGCGCACGCGCTCACGGACCACTTCCTCTTCCACGAGCACAACCGTCGCCTGCCGCGGAAGTTCAAGATCGGCCTGTCGGGCAGCGCGCGCGACCACGCGCAGATCATGATCAACGACATCGGCCTGCTGGCCAAGGTCGGCGATCTCGGCCAGGGCTTTGCGGTCTACGTGGCCGGCGGGCTCGGCTCGACGCCAGAGATCGCGCACCTCTGGCGGGAGTTCATCCCGGTGTCCGACCTGCTGCCCTTGTGCGAGGCGGTCGTGAGCGTGTTCCACCGGGACGGCGAGCGGAAGAACCGCAAGAAGGCGCGGCTCAAGTTCCTGCTGCGCAAGATCGGCGAGGCCGAGTTCCTGCGCCGGCTCGACGAGGAGTTCGACCGCATCAAGGCGGCGCGGGGCGACGCGCTCGCAGCCGAGATCGCGCAGCGCGTGTCCGAGTACCGGGAGAGCGATCCGCCCCCGCTCTCGCCCTCGAGGGACACGCTCGGCGAC
This sequence comes from Sorangium sp. So ce321, assembly GCF_051530195.1. Lineage (NCBI taxonomy): Bacteria > Pseudomonadati > Myxococcota > Polyangiales > Polyangiaceae > Sorangium > Sorangium sp. So ce321. The sequence goes on from NZ_CP150329.1 coordinate 12,285,785, forward strand.
GGCGCGTTCGCGCGCTGGAAGCGGACCAACACGATCCCGCAGAGGCAGCCCGGCTACCGGGTGGCGACGGTCAAGCTGCCGCTCGGCGACATCACGAGCGAGCAGCTCAAGAGCCTGGCGGACATCTCGCGGCGCTACAGCAACGGCGAGGTGCGGGCGACGAACACCCAGAACTTCGTGCTGCGCTGGGTGCCGGAGGGGCAGCTCCTCGGCCTGCACCGCGAGCTCTCGCAGATCGGGCTCGCCGAGGCGGACGCCGGGCACATCACCGACGTGGTGGCCTGCCCCGGCGGCGACTATTGCACGCTCGCGATCACGAAGAGCATGCAGGTCGGGGCGCGCATCCGGGAGCACCTGGTGCCGAACGGCAGCCGCCAGGAGGCCGACGACTTCGTGAGCTCCCTCGGCGAGTTCGACATCAAGATCTCGGGGTGCCCGAACTCGTGCGGGCAGCACCACGTCGCCGACATCGGGATGACGGGGCTGATGGTGAAGGGCAAGGACGGCGTCGAGCGCCCGCACTACTCGCTCCGAGTCGGCGGCGGCTGCGGCCCGAACGCCCGCATCGGCGAGCGCCTCGACGGCCGAATCCCCGAGGAAGAGACGCCCAAGGTGATCGCGACCATCGCGCGGTACTACGTGGCCGAACGCGCCGAGGGCGAGAGCTTCCGCGACTTCGTCGCCCGCAAGGGCGCGCCGGAGATCACCCGAATCGGCTTCGCCGCCGCTGAAGGCGCCGCCATCTGATCTTCCGCCCTTCTTCCTGACGCCTCCGCAACAACGCAAAAGAAGACCGCCAGGACGCCAGCAGGAGCCTCTCCTCTGGCGTCTGGCCTACCGTTGCCGAGCGGGGCTCACCCGCACAGGAGACGGGCCCAGATCGGCGTTTTCGGCGCGCAGGCGCACTCCTGTGCGCTGAGCACCGAAAACGTCGAGGTGGGCCCGTATCCGAAGCGGGTGCGCCCCGCTCAGGATCGGCGGCGCGGGATGAGAGGGGGCTCGCCGGCAAACGGGTTCATCGCCAGCGCGGCCAGCACGCTCGCGGCGCCCGCCTTGACCTTCTCCATCCCCGGAGCGACAGGCGCGAGCTCCTCGCGCTCGTCGATGAGCTCGGGGGGGATGTCGAGCAGGAACCGGCTCGGCGTCCTCGGCACCATCTTGCCGCGCGACCCACGGTGCTTCGCCCGCGTGAGATAAAGCCGATCGCGGGCCCGCGTGACCGCGACGTAGAAGAGCCGCCGCTCCTCCTCGATGCTGTGCCCGCCCGCTTCACCCCCCTCGCCGCTGATGGGGGCAGCATCCGTGGCGCGCTCGTCGAGGCTGCGCTGGTGGGGCATCAGCCCCTCCTCGAGGCCGATCACGAAGACGTAAGGGAACTCGAGCCCCTTCGCGCCGTGCATCGTGGTGAGCGTCACGCGGTCGGTCGCCTCCTCTTCCTCGGAGTCCTGCCGCAGCGCGAGCAGCCGCAGGAACTCGGCGAAGCTCGCGCGATCCCCCTTCCCCTTCTCGTCGCGGCGCGCGAAGACGTTGATCAGACCCTCAAGGTTGCCCCAGCGGCGCGCCGCGGCGTTGTTCGTCGAGGAGCCGGCCGTGATGTCCTCCTTGAAGCCGGCGTCGGCGAGGAGCCCGCGGGCGACCTCCGCGGACGGCTCGCCGCGCTCGAACCGCGCGCGCGTGCCCTCGACGATCCGGAGCAGCTGGCGGCACCCCTCGATCGCGGCGGCGTTCAGCTCGTGGATCGCGTGCGGCCGCGAGACCGCCGTCCAGAGCGACGCGTCATGCGCCGTCGCGTAGGCGCTGAGCTTGGAGACCGCGACGTCGCCGATGCCGCGCGCCGGGTAGTTCAGGATGCGCCGCAGCGACATCTCGTCGTTCGGGTTGAGCGCGACGCGAAGGTAGGCGATGAGGTCCTTCACCTCCTTGCGCTCGAAGAACTGCTGTCCGCCGATCATCCGGATCGGGATCTGCCGCTCCTTGAGGGCCGACTCGATCGCGGCCGCCTGGAGGTTCGAGCGGTAGAGCACGGCGATGTCCTTCGGCCGCGCGGCCTCGCGCTCGAGGAGGCGCTGCGCCTCCGTGGCCACGAAGCTCGCCTCGACGTCGGGATCGGCGCAGATGATCGAGCGCACCTTGTCGCCCTCCATGCGCGTGGCGATGAGCGACTTCTTGTGCCTGCGGCCGCCGGACTTCGCGAGCACCGCGTTGGCGACGTCGAGGATCGGCTTGCGAGAGCGGTAGTTGTGCTCGAGCTTGACGACCTTCGCGCCCGAGAAGTGCTCCTCGAAATCGAGGATGTTGCGCACGTCGGCGCCGCGCCATGCGTAGATCGACTGGTCGTCGTCGCCGACGACGACCACGTTGCGGTGCTCGCCGCAGAGCAGGCGCAAGAGCTCCAGCTGCGCGCGGTTCGTGTCCTGGTACTCGTCGACGATCACGAAGCGGTAGCGCATCCGCCAGCGCTCGAGGACGTCGGCGCGCGCCTGCCAGAGGCGCACCACCTCGCAGATGAGGTCGTCGAAGTCGAAGGCCTGGAACGAGCGCAGCGCCGCCATGTAGCGCGGGTAGACGAGCATCGAGATCTCGTCGTAGTCGTCGATGCCCTTGCCCTGCCGCTGCGCCTCGGCCCACGACTCGGCGTCGAGGAACGCGTTCTTGGCGTTCGAGATGCGCGAGAGGATCGCGCCGACGTCGTAGCTCTTGCCGGCGCGCAGCTCGCGGAGGATCTCGCGGATGACGCCCAGCGCGTCGGACTGGTCGAAGATGGCGAAGGAGCCGCCGCGCAGGCCGAGCGCGCGCGTCTCCGCGCCGAGCACGTCGAGGCCGAAGCGGTGGAAGGTGCAGACCTTGAGCTCTTTCGCGACCTTGGAGCCGACGAGCTTGCCGACGCGCTCGTGCATCTCGGCGGCGGCCTTGTTGGTGAAGGTCATCGCCAGCATAGAGCGCGCCGGGACGCCGCGCTCGAGCAGGCGGGCAATGCGCGTGGTCACCACGCGCGTCTTGCCTGACCCGGCGCCCGCGAGCACCAGCATTGGCCCGAGCTCGTGCTCGACGGCCGCACGTTGAGACGGGTTCAATAGGCTCGTCACGTTGCCCTGGCCTAGCCCGGAGGTGGCCGGAGCGGGAGCTTGATTTTCCCTGAGCGCAGCGGCGGCCCGGAAGCCCGCGCGAAAGCCTCAGAGGCCGGGCGGCGTGGCGAATTGCCCGGGGAACGGGTTCGCCTCCCGGCGGCGCCGGACGTCGTCGAGCGTCCAGGGCGCCGTGCCGCGCTCGTGGAAGAGGGCCACGCCGATGACGCCGACGTTCCTCGTGTCGCCGTGCTTCTGGCTCGCGTACGAGCCGCGGACCGAGCCGAAGCGGAACGCCGCGACAGTGTCCATGGTCTGACGGAACCCGTCGATCTCGATCTCGCCGTGCGGGTCGACCAGGTAGCCGCGCTTGCTGAACGCCGCGGGCTGGCCGTCCATGACGTCGAGGCCGTCGACGGAGACGACGCACTCGATCCGGCTCGGCGTGAGGTTGCGCAGCACGACGCTGTAGCGCTGGCCGGCCTCGCCGATGACATGGCTCGTCTCGCCCGCGACGAAGCCGCTCAGGAAGCCGCCGTCCTCGCCGCGGAGCCCGACCGCGACGCCGCCGCCGGCGAGCGTGAACGTCTGCGGCGACGTGCGGCGGAAGCCGGACGCGCTCGCCATGGCGCGGGCTCCCTCCGCGTCGTTGTAGAACAGGCTCGCGACAGCGAACGGACGCTCGGCCTGGGCCCGGATGAACGGCGCGGTGGAGATGCGGGACACGCGCGTCTCACCCCACTCGGTGCCGAGGCCCGGGCGCTCGATCGGCTCCGGCGCGACCTGGCTGCTCGGCGCCTTGCGCGCCGCTCCCTCGGCGCGGCCGGCGCGCGGCGGGGCGGGCTGCTCGAACCCGGCAGACGGCGCCGCGGGCTGGTCGAACCCTGAAGGCGGCGCCGCGGGCGACGCGTCGAGCGGCGCCGGCGAGGCGGGCGCGGCGGGGTCGGACGCGGCGCTGTCCGAGAGCTCGTAGGTGCCGGAGGACGCGATCCCAGGTGAGCCAGATGATGGATCGCTCACGGTCGCGCCTCTCCCCGCCGACGTGGAGTCCGCGGAGCGCGCCGGAGCGCTGCCGCCGCACGAGGCAGCGCTCGCGAGGAGCGATGTCGCCAAACAAGCCAGCCCGATTCGTCGCGTCCGGTTCATGGTGCCTCCACTCCGCAGTGCGGTGTCGACCGGAGAACGAGCGCGGCGAGGCTACCTTACAGCCGAGCGCACCGGCGCCGCGGCGCGCGCGGAAGGCGGCGCCGGCGCGGGGTGATCGCTGCCCGGGACCCAGCGCTGCGCGAGCGTGAGCACGAGCGCCGCGGACGCGAGGGCGAGCGCGCACACCCCGAGCGCGGCGATGCGCGACGCGGCGCGTGCGGCGCGCGGCGCCGGACGTGCGCGCCGCCGCGAGCGCGCCCGCAGGCGGTGAGCGAGCCGCGCGGCGACGGCCCTGCCACGGCTCGGCGGGGCGGGCGACGGCCGACGCGGCGCGGGCGCGTCGACGCGCGCCTCGCCGTCCGCGCTCGAGCCGACCACAGGGAAGTCGCTCGCCGTCGGCGTGAGCTCCCACGCGCGGGGCGCCGGCGCCGCGCTGGATCGCGCGCCCTCGTGCAGCCGGCGCACAGCGGCCTCCATGTCGGCGGCCGTCTGGAAGCGGTGCTCCGGCGCCTTCGCGAGCGCGCGCAGGATCAGCCGCTCGAGCGCGGCCGGGATCAGCTGCGGCGCGAGGCGCGACGGCGGAGGCGGCTCGCGCTCGCAATGGGCGAGGCGGAGCGCGTCGCGCCGGCCGCGCAGCTCGTCGAACGGGCCTCGCCCGGCGACGAGCTCGTACAGGACGAGGCCCATCGCGTAGATGTCGGCGCGCGGGTCGATGGGCTGCGCGGCGCACTGCTCGGGCGACATCGTCCTCGGCGTGCCGATGACCGCGTCCGGGGCGGTCAGCGAGGCGCCGTCGTGGAGGAGCTTCGCGACGCCGAAGTCGAGGACCTTGAGGGTGCCGTCGTCGCACAGGAACAGGTTCTCGAGCTTGAGGTCGCGGTGGACGATGCCCGCCGCGTGCGCGAGCGACAGCGCGGACAGCGCCTGCAGGACCAGGCCGAGCGCGGTCGGGACCGCGACGACGCCGAGGCGCGCGAGCTCGGTCCGGAGGTCGCGCCCCTCGAGGAGCTCCATGGCGAAGTAGGGGCGGCCGCCCTCGGTCGCGCCGAGGTCGAACACCTCGGGCAGGCTCCGGTGGCGCAGGCGGGCGATCGAGCGGGCCTCGGCCCGCATGCGCGCCGAGAGATCGAGGCGGCCAGCGTGGCACCGGTGCAGCAGCTTCACCGCGAACCGCCGGCCGAGCTCGAGGTGCTCGACCTCGTACACCTCGCCCATGCCGCCCTGACCGAGCAGGCGCACCACGGCGTACGGCGTGCCCGGGAGCGGCTCGCCCTCGACGAGCGCGCGGTGGCGCCGCGCGTCTCCGGACGGCTCGCCCTCGACCAAGGCGCGGCGCTGCCCCGCGAGGGGAGCGCTCGGCGCGAGCAAGGCGCCGCGCGTGTACAGCAAGGTGCCCGCCTCGGAGCGCGCTTCCAGCGAGCAGGTCATCGCGCCGCCCCGCCCGCGAGCTGCGCCCGCGCGCTGCGCTCGCCGCCCGGCGGGGCCGGCAGCCCCGCGCCGCCGTCGGCCGGCGTCTCCCTGCCGCCGTTCTCGCCCTGCGCCTCGGCCAGCGCGGCGGCCATCGCGTCGGCCGTCTGCCAGCGGAGCGCCGGGTCCTTCTCGAGGGCGCGCGCGACCGCGTGGTCGAGCGCCGGAGGTACCCAGAGGAGCGAGCGGATCCGCGGCGCCGGCGTGTGGAGGTGCGCCCGCATCACCGCCATGGAGTCGACCACCGGGAACGGGCCGCGCCCCGTGATCGCCTCGAACAGCAAGAGCCCCACCGCGTACACGTCGGTGCGCGCGTCGACCTCCTCGCCGCGGATCTGCTCCGGGGAGAGGTAGCGCGGCGTGCCAAGGACGTTCGAGCCCGTCGACGGCTCCAGCCCGTCGCAGCTCACCTTCGCGATGCCGAAGTCGATCAGCACCGCGCGCTCGATCTCGGGCGCGCCCGGCGTGCCCGGCGCGCGCTCCAGGTCGTCGGCGCCGTGCTCATCGCCGCTCACCTGCGCGAGGAACACGTTCGCCGGCTTGATGTCGCGGTGGATGATGCCGGCCCGGTGCGTCGCCGCGAGCCCGCCGAGCACCTGGATGGCGATGCGCACGGCGACGGGCGTCGCGAGCGGCCCGCGCGCGTCGAGCCGCTCGCGCAGCGTCTCGCCGAAGAGGCGCGGCATCACGAGGAAGGGCCGGCCGTCGCTCGTCACGCCGACCTCCTCGACCTTCACGATGTGCGGGTGGCTGAGCGCCGAGAGGGCGCGCCCCTCCTGGACGAGGCGCGCGCCGATCTCGCTCGACCCCTCGTGCATGGCGCGGAGCAGCTTGAGCGCGCGCAGCTGGCCGCGGCGCCCGAGCACCTCGAAGACCTCGGAGCACGAGCCTGATCCGATCCTCCGGAGCAGGCGGTACGAAGTCCCCGGGAGCGGCTGTCCTTCTTTCTTTTGCACCATGTCCGTCGACCTCCCTTGCGGGGGCGCGCGGCGGAGAGCCGGCGCCTTCGTTCGGGAAGGGGATCGTCGCTCTCACGGCGAAAGTTGCGCGCACAAACCGCTCAACTCACCAAAAAACGCGCAATCAACGGATGTGCAGTGGAGCGCGCTGCGCGCCGTTTCAGGGCTGTACAGCGGAATGCTGCGCGGGTCTTGCGCTCAGTGATAGAGGAACCACCGGACGCCCGGCTTGATCTCCATATGGTAGTGGTCGACGTGCGCCGCATTGAAGTTGGGCGTCAGCACGTATGTAAAAATCCCGAGATCGGCCGCTTCGCACACGATCGACCGGAGCTCGCGCGCCTCGGGGAGCTCGGGCTGGGGCGCCCCCTCGCCGCAGGTCTTGTCCCCGATCCGGCCGTGGAAGTGGCGCGCCACGCTGATCCAGGTGCCGTCGCGCTTCTTGAGCGCGCCGACGTCGATGGCCAGGCCGGCGGGGTGACGCGTGCCAGGCGGAGCCCACGTGCCGCGCGGCTTCTGTGCAGCGTCGGTGCGCAGCGCGACATCGCCGCGCGGCTTCTGCCCGGCGTCGGTGCGCAGCGCGACGGCGCCGCGGGGCTTCTGTCCCGCGTCGGTACGCAGCGCGACGGCGCCGCTGCGCTTGACCGGGGACGCCGTGGCCCCTGTCGGTCCCGCTTTGCGGCGCGCGGCACGCCGCGCTCCGGCCTTGCCGGCGGTCTTTACCGGGCCGCTGCGCGCCGCGGTCGCCCGCGCCCGAGGGCCCGGCGTCACGGGAGCGGCCGCTTTCTCCTTCGGCACGGCCTCCGCGGCGCCCTTGGCCTTCGGCACCGCCTCCGTGACGCCCTTGGCCTTCGGCACCGCCTCCGCGGCGCCCTTGGCCTGCGGCTCCGCCTCCGCAGCGCCCTTCTCCTTCGGCACCGCCTCCGCGGCGCCCTTCTCCTTCGGCACCGCCTCCGCAGCGCCCTTCTCCTTCGGCACCGCCTCCGCGGCGCCCTTCTCCTTCGGCACCGCCTCCGCAGCGCCCTTCTCCTTCGGCACCGCCTCCGCGGCGCCCTTCTCCTTCGGCACCGCCTCCGCGGCGCCCTTGGCCTGCGGCACCGCCTCCGCAGCGCCCTTGGCCTGCGGCACCGCCTCCGCAGCGCCCTTCTCCTTCGGCACCGCCTCCGCGGCGCCCTTCTCCTTGAGGCGCCGCGGCGGCTCCTCGGGCGCCTTCGATGTTCCGTCGAGCTCCCCCTTCTCACCGAGCGAGACGGACGTCGCGGGCTTCGTCGATTCCTTGCGGACGGCGCTGTCCGCGCCCGCTGCCTGGGCGATCGCGTGCCCGTGCTCTCCCTCGTCGTCCGCGCCCTCACGGCCCGGCATCGGCACGTTGGGTCGATACATCGTGTAATGGACGACCTCGTCGATATCGTGTCGCGCGAGCACGGCCGCGAAATCGTCGAGCGCTAGCGCGAGGCGCGCGTCGAGGATCTCGAAGACGCTCGTCACGCGCTGCTCGGGCGGGAGCACCGAGTGAAAGTTCACGCCGTTCAGCCGGCCCGTGAGCCGGATCGGCGCGCGTACCCCGGGCGCGCGCTCGACCTTGAGGTACAGGATCTTCCGGCGATCCAGCTCGGCCAGCGCCTCGTCGTCCGTCATGTTGGCGTAGCGGTACGCCGGCGAGGCCTCGGCGATGCTCGCCTCCGGCGTCATGAGGAACGGCGACGCGGCCGTCGCGGGCGCCGGACCGAGCGTCGCGACGGACGCGAGCAGCGCGCAGGCCAGCGGCTTCAGGAGGCAGCGAAGACGGGAAAACGCCACAGCGGCCGCACTCTAACGGGACCGGGTTGGAAGGCTAGAAATCGGGCGGAGGCTGGACCTGTGAGCAGCGCCCGCAGCGCTGACCATCGCGGAGCGGCGTGGTCGCGGCTACGCTGGGCGCGCGCGGCGGCGACGCCCTCAGCGTCGCGACCCCCGCCCGCGCCCCTCCGCGACGAGCACGCCTTGCAACCGCCGACGCCCATCGACCCGAGCCGCGACGTGCCCCCTCAAGCCGGCGGCGAGGCGCCCGGCACGCCCGCCGGCGCGCGCGACGACAGCGCGCCGGGCAGCGAGGAGCGCGCGCGGCCCCCGGAGCCCACCGCCCCGCGCGCGCTCCTCGCCGCGGCCATCACCACCGCCGCCGTGACGGCGGTGTCCTACGCGGCGCCGAAGAGCTACGCCGGCACGCTCGTGGGCCTCACGTTCCTCGCGGCGACGTTCTGGCTCGTGCTGCGGTACGACGAGGCGACGATCCGCGCCCACGGCCTGTCGCTCGGGGGGATCCTCGAGCCCGTGCCGCTGTCGGCAGCGCGCCTCGCGGGCGCCGCGCTCCGCGCCATCGCCTGGGCGGCCCTGGTCGCCGCGATCGTCTTCCCGCCGTTCTGGCTCGGCTACCGGCTGTACTGGGGCGTGACCTCGCCGTTCGTGCTGCGCCCGCCCTCCGCCGACGAGATCGCCGCGCAGCTGCTCGTGATCGCGCTGCCCGAGGAGGCGTTCTTCCGCGGCTACCTCCAGAGCGCCCTCGACCGCGTCTTCCCGCCGCGCGTCCGCGTCCTCGGCGCGCCGCTCGGCCCGGCGTGGCTCATCTCGGCGGCGATCTTCGCGCTCGGCCACGTGCTCACGATCCTGCACCCCGCCCGGCTCGCCGTCTTCTTCCCCGCGCTGCTCTTCGGGTGGCTGCGGGCGCGCACCGGCGGCATCGGGGCGCCGCTCCTGTTCCACGCGGCGTGCAACCTCTTCTCCCTCACCCTCGCCACCGGTTACGGTCATTCGCCGTGAGCACCTCGTTCGACGACCCGGCGCCGGCCCGCCCGCGCAGCGACGCCGCGCCGGGGCAGCAGGACGGCGGCGCGCCGCGGGACGGCCGCGCGGCGCGCCGGCGCGCGGCGCTGTTCGACATGGACCGCACGCTGCTGCGCAAGGAGACGGCGAGCCTCTACGTGAAGTACCAGCGCCAGATCGGCGAGGCGACGACGCGCGACCTCCTGAAGACCCTCTACTGGGTCGGGCAATACACGCTCGGCGTGCTCGACGCCGCGAAGGTCGCCGAGCAGGCGCTGCTCGCGTTCCGGGGCATGCCCGAGACAGTCCTCGCGGCCCGCTGCGACGACTGGTTCCGGCTCCACGTCGAGCCGCACATCGCCGACGCGGGGCGCGAGGCCGTGAGGCGGCACAAGGCAGCAGGAGATCTCTGCGCCATCGTGACCGGCGCGTCCCGCTACGCCTCCCACCCGCTCGCCAGGCGGCTCGGGATCGAGCACCTCGTCTCGAGCGTGCTCGAGGTCGACGATCGCGGGCGCTTCACCGGCCGCGCCGAGCCTCCGCTCTGCTTCGGAGAGGGCAAGGTCGCGCGCGCCCAGGCGCTGGCCGATGCGCAGGGGTTCCAGCTGGAGGACGCGACGTTCTACACGGACAGCATCAGCGACCTGCCGCTCCTGGAGCTCGTCGCGGAGCCGGTCGCGGTGAACCCCGATCCCAGGCTGCGCCGGGTCGCCGCGCGGCGCGGGTACCGCATCGAGCGCTGGTGAGCGCGCCGCTCGCGATGCGCGCGCCGCCCCGGTGAGCGCGCCGCGCGCGCCCCGCCTCAGGCCGGCGGCGGTCGCGAGCCGCCCGGCGGCGGCCGCGAGCCCGGCGGCGGTCGCGAGCCCGGCGGCGGCCGCGAGGTCGGTCCGAGCGAGGGCGGCGGTTGCGAGGCGAGCAGCCCGGGCGGGAGGCTCGACGACGGCATGGTCGCGCGGGTGTCGACCGCCCAGAGCACGACGGCGGCCACGACAGGGCCGATGAAGATCCCCGCGGCGCCGAACAGCTCGAGGCCGCCGAAGATGCTGAGCAGGGCGATGAGCGGGTGCATCCCGCCGTGCGAGCTCTGGACCCACGGCCGGATCACGTTGTCCGAGAGGCCGATCAGGGCGGCCGCGACGCACATGCCGATGCCGCCGCCGATGCGCCCGACGATGAACAGGTAGACGGCCGCGCCCAGCGTCACCGGCGTGGTCCCGATCATGGGCACGAGCGAGAGCAGCGTGGCGAGGAGGCCGAAAAGGAACGCGCCCGGCACCTTGAAGATGAAGAGCGCGATCGTGGTCAGCGTCCCCTGGACGGCCGACGTCGCGAGCAGGCCGAGGACAGCGCCGTGCACGGTGTCCTGGATCGACGCGAAGAGGACGTCGGTCTCCTCGTGCCTGAACGGCGACTGCGTGAGCAGCCAGCGCAGCAGCAGGCCGCCGTCGCGGAGCAGGTAGTAGAGCGCCACGGTGAACAGGAAGGCGTCGACGATCGTCTGCGGCACCGCGGCGACCATGCCCCCCGCGAAGCCCGCGATGGAGCTGCCCACCCGCTGGAACAGGTTGCTCACGTAGTTGCGGACGTCATCCCCGGAGAGGCCGGCCCGGTTGAGGAGGCCGGTGATCCTCCCGTCGTTGAGGAGGCCCTGGACGCGCTCGATGGTGCTGGACCAGTCCCGGGCGAAGAAGCGGCTGATCGAGGCAGAAGCCTCGATGATGATGACCGCCAGCGGGATGCACACGAGGATGATCACGCCGACCGTCGAGATCGCAGGCGCGAACTTGCGGAAGCGGCCGAGTCGAGGCGCGAGGCGGCGCTGGAGCGGGGAGACGAGGAGCGCGACCAGCCCGCCGAGCAGGACCGGGATGAGCAGTCCCTTCACCATCCAGAAGAACAGCGCGACGAGCCCCACCCGGAGGGCCAACGACAACCATCGATCGGACTGGGTATCCTGCATTGTCGTGTGCGCTTGTCTGTTACGCCGCCCTCGGCGGCTCGTTGCGCGCCCAAGGTAGGGTGCGCCTCCGGCATACACCAGCGATTTCCACGTAACGCGGGCGCAACGTGCGGATTCCGGGATACAGTCAAGCTCGGCCGACGACCGCGGAGGCTCACGGCAGCCGCCGCCGCCACGTCAGCTGGAGGAAGCAAGGATGAGCACGAGCGGTGGCGGGCTCCCGCCCGGAGGCAACGGCTGGGGGAACGGAGGCGGAAGCTGGGGCAACGGCGGGGGCTGGGGGTCGAGCCCGCCAGGCGGTCAGGGCGCGATGCCCGGCGGTGGCGGTGCTTCCTCCGCGGGCGGATATCCGCCGCCTGGAGGCGGATACCCGCCGCCTGGGTGGGGCCCGCCGCCCGGAGGACAGGGCCCGCCGCCGGGCGGTGGGTGGGGCCCGCCGCCCGGAGGACAAGGCGCGCCGCCGGGCGGTGGGTGGGGCCCGCCGCCCGCTTACGGCAGCGGACCGTCCCACCCCGGCCCGATTCAGGTCTACTCCGACAAGGACCAGGCAACAGCCTTCCTGCTCGCGGCGTTTCTCGGGATCTTCGGCGTCGATCGCTTCTACCTCGGCCAGACCGGGCTCGGCCTCCTGAAGCTGCTCACGTGCGGTGGATTCGGCTTCTGGAGCCTCATCGATCTGGTCCTGATCGGCACGGGATCCATGCGAGACGCCCAGGGCCTCGTGCTCAAGCGCGACGCGCCCGTCGGCTACCCGACCCGGAGCCAGTCGACGCTCTTCCTGCTCTCCTATTTCCTGGGGCCTCTGGGGGCCGATCGCTTCTACCTCGGCCAGACCGGCCTCGGCATCGCCAAGCTCCTCACGTGCGGCGGGCTCGGGATCTGGTCGTTGATCGACATGCTCATGATCGGCATGGGCCGCTTCCGCGACGCCGAGGGCAACTCGCTGCGGTTCGATCGCTGACCGAGAGGCGGCGCGTGACACGGCGGTCCGGAGCGCGAAGACCACCAGGATGCCAGGGATGAAGGTTGAATTGCCAGGGACGCCAAACACGCCAAGAGACAGAGATTGAACCGCGAAGAGATGACGACTGCGCCGCAAAGGCGCCAGACCAGGACCAGAAGATGAAGCCTGGGCAGCCGAGCCACCGAGAGCTCCCCCCCAGGATTCCTCTCCTCGCGCCCTTGGCAGCTCAGCTCATGTTCATCTGAAGCCCGTGTGCACCCAGGGCATCCGATGCTCGGGGGGCAAGCGATCGATCGACGGCCCCTCGACACGGCGAGGAGGCATCGAGAGAAGCCGCGCTCACGCTCCGGCGCGCCCGCTACTCGAGCGCCAGCATCCGCACGGTGCGCGGCATGAGCCGCACCTCCAGCGCCCCGCGCCGCGCCTCGAACTGCGCGTCGTCCAGCACGTCGCGGCCGCGCGCCGCGCGCACGGTGACGCGCGCCACCACGTCGGCGTCCTCGGGGTTCAGCAGGAAGAGCACCCGCGGGGTGCCGGACGCGTCCTCGTGCAGCGTGGCGAACACGCTGCCGGGATCGCACGCGAAGGTGGGCAGGCCGAGCGCGTCGATGGCGCGCGACACAGCGGAGTCCGCCGCGGCAGGGTCGTCCTGGAGGAGCGCCGGCAGGTTCTGGCCAGGGGCGAGGAGCCGCTTCAGGTCGTAGGGCTGCGAGAGCTCGCGGAAGGCACCGTCGAAGGCGGGCTCGCGCGGGCCGAGCGTGATCAGCGTCCCCTGCCCTGCCGCCGACTCGAGCCGCGCGAAAAGCTCCGGGCTCAGGCCGCCCGAGGTGGCGCAGATGATCCAGCGCGCCCCGGCGAGCGAGACGTCGCGATCCTCGCCCCCCACGTGGGCGTAAGGGACGCCGCGCGCGTCGAGCGCCTCCTCGAAGGCGCGCACGAACGTGTCGGACTCCACCGCGAGCGGGTAGCCGAGGCCGAGGTCGTCCTCGAGGCAGCGATCGCGCGCGCCGAAGTTCAGGATCGAGAAGAACGCCCCCGTCAGCGGGCCGAACGCGTGCATCACGCGGGTGAGCCGGCGCTCGGTGCGCGGCGTGACGATGCGCACCGGCGCCGGGCGGCGGAGCGTGTGGAACTGCGTCGCCTCGAGGGCCGCGGCGAGCTTCCGCCAGAAGGCGGCGAACGGGCGCGGGCGGCCGTGGGGATCGATCGGCGCGCCGATCCAGCGATCGCGCTCGACCGCCATGTAGATGTTGTACCCGCGCAGCCCGTAGGCGAGCGCGGCCATCATCACGAAGACGCTGTCGCGCTCCTCGAGCGGTGGGAAGAAGGGCGGGAAGCCGGCGCCCATCTCGCACGCGAACGGCGGCAAGGAGAGCGCCTCGCAGCGCACGGCGAGCTCGCTCGTGCGGCGAGCGATGATCTGGCGGCTGCTCGGGCTCGCGACGCTGTAGTAGTCGAGGCCGACGAGGTCGACGACGCGCGAGATGCGGGCCGAGTTGAGCGGCGTCGCCTCCTGTCCCATCGGGAAGTTGTGCATCGTGGGCAGGCCGTCGACCCCGGCCGCGGAGAGCGCCTTCGCGAAGCGGCCCATGGCAACCTCGAGCAGGTGCTCGTGGAACTCGCTCCAGTCGAGGTGGCGCGCGAGGTCGGCCGGCGTCTCGGCGTCGAACGCGACCGGCGGCATGATCGTCGCGAACCGCAGGTCGTCCTCCTCGACCTGCGCGTGCTCGCGGGCGACCGCGCGCAGGAGCGCGGCCCCGGCGTCCTCGGCCGCGGCGCCCTCCGGCGGGGGCTCCGGCCGCTTCGCGTACGCGCGCTGGAGCGCCTCGATCGTGCGGTATTTCTCGCGCAGGAAGCCGCGGTACAGGGAGACCGCGTCGGGGTGGTAATCCTGGTCGTACGCCCCGTCGCGGAAGTAGAGCGCGCCCTCGTTGTCGATCTGGACGAGCACGATCGGCCCGTCCGGATAGAGGTACGGCTTCAGCACCGGGGCGAGCGCGTGGAAGTACCGGGCGACCTCGTCGTGGAACGCGTCGCTCGCGTAGCTCGGCACCGGGAACCCGTACGGCAGCATCGGGAGCACGACCGGGTTGTTCCGCGCCGAGCGCGCCTGACAGCTCGGGTCCCAGAGGATGCGCTCGGGGATGCCGAAGCCGGTGAGCTCCGCGTTGATGTGCGGACCCGGGCGGGCGATGACGTAGAAGCCGAGCTCGTGCGCGAGGCGGAGAAAGGCGCCCACGTCGCGGCGTGGATCGAGCACGCCGAAGTCGAACTGGCCCGGCCCGGTCTCATGGATGGCCCAGGGCACGTAGATGTCGATCAGGCGAACGCCGAGCGCGCGCGTGGCCTCCAGGCAGGCGCGCCAGTCCGGCGGGTCGAGCCGCCAGTAGTGCAGGCTGCCGGCGTACAGCGGGACCAGCGTGCCGCCGATGTCGAGGCCGCCCGGGACGAGGCGCACCCCCCGCGTGAAGCGTTCCTCTGGAGAGCTCGCGTCCTGCGTCGTGGCCACGCGCGCGCACACTAGCAAGGATCGCCGGGAGATCGATACCGCCGCGTGCGTTCCGGCGAGCGCGCCGACCGGAGGGCGCCGGCAGCGCAGCGGGCGCTCAGCGCGCGGTCAACATCCAGTCAATGCAGCGTCGACGCGCCGTCGACGCGCCGTCGACGCGCCGTCGACGCGCCGTCAACGCGCCGTCAACGCGCCGTCAACGCACGATTGTCAGGGAGCTGGCCACGAGATCGTAAACGGGACCCCAGTAGACCCCTAGCAGCAGGGTCGGAATCGCGAGCGCGCACGTCATCGCGCCAAGGAGCCGCCGCACGGGCGCGGGCTCGGTGCGCTCGCCCTGCTCGAGGTACATCGCGCGGAGGACGCGCGCGTAATAGAAGAGCGAGATCACGCTGTTCAGCACGCCGACGACCGCGACGACCCAGTTCCACGTGCCCCCGGCGGAGATCAGCGCCGAGAAGAGGTAGAACTTGCCGACGAAGCCGGCCATCGGGGGCAGGCCGGTGAGCGAGACGAGGAACACGGCCATCGCCGCCGCGACGAGCGGCGCGCGGCGCCCGAGCCCCCGGAACACGGACAGCGTCTCGCCCCCGCCGCTCCTCTCGGCCACGGCCATCACCACGAGGAACGCGCCGAGGTTCATGAAGCAGTAGACGACGACGTAGAAGACGATGGCGGCGAGGCCGGCGTCGCTGAACACCGAGAAGCCGAGCAGCATGTAGCCGGCGTGCGCGATGCTCGAGTAGGCGAGCATGCGCTTCACGTTCTCCTGCCCGAGCGCCGAGAGGTTGCCGACGGTCATGGTCGCCATCGCCAGGCACCCGGCGAGCACCGGCCACGGCGTCTCGACGGCGGGCGACGCGCTCCCGGCGCCGAGCGCGTCCCAGAAGAAGCGGACCAGCACCGCCAGGCCAGCCGCCTTCGGGCCGACCGAGAGGAACGCGGTCACCGGGGTCGGCGCGCCCTCGTACACGTCCGGCGTCCACATGTGGAACGGGACGGCGCTGATCTTGTAGCCGAAGCCCGCGAGCATGCAGGCCACGCCCACGAAGACGACCTCGGGCACCCTGCCCTGCTGCGCCGTGAGCGCGGCGATCCGCGCCGCGCACTCGCCGAGGCGCATCGACGCGGTGATGCCGAAGATCCAGCTCATCCCGTAGAGCATGATCCCCGACGAGACGCCGCCGAAGATGACGTACTTGAGCGCCGCCTCGCTCGACTTCGCGTCGTTGATCTTGAACCCCGCGAGCACGAAGCTGATGACGCTGACGAGCTCGAGCGACAGGTAGATGAGCAGCAGGTGGCGGCTCGCCGCCATCAGGTTCATGCCGAGCGAGAGCACGAGGATCAGCGTGAAGAACTCGCCCGGCTCGCGCCGGAGCTCGGGCTCGACCCCCGGCTCCCTCGCGGGCGGCACCGAGAAGAGGACGATCGCCGCGGTGACGAGCGCGAAGAGCACGCGGAACAGGTTCGAGAAGCGGTCGAACGCGAGCAGGCCGTGGAAGAGGTTGAGCGGGCCGGCGTCGCTCGCCAGGAAGTACGCGCCCACCCCGCCCGACCAGCCGAGCGCCGCGAGGCTGAGGACCACGAGGCCGCCGATCTTCAGGCGCGCCGGCGCCGCGAGGTCCCACGCGACGAGCAGCAGGACGGCGGTGATGAGGCCGAGCTCCGGCGCGAAGTACGCGAGGCTCTCCACGTTGTCGAGGGTGCTGGTTTCCACGGCTTATCTGGCGCTGGCGAGGGCGCCCCGGCTCGCCGCGGCGCCCTCGCTCGGGGCGCGGGCGGACGCGGCGATGTCCGCGCCGGGCGTGCCGGGCGCGCCGGCGATCTGGGACTGCCCCGGCCTGTCGACGAGGCGGTGCACCTCGAGGGCGCCGCGGTCGATGAGGCTGAGCAGCGGGCGCGGCCAGAAGCCGAGGAGCAGGACCAGCGCCGCGAGCGGCGCGACCGACGCGAGCTCTCGCCGGTTGATCTCCGGGAACTTCCCGCCGAACGGCTCGAGGTACTTGCTCTGCCGCCACGACGCGCGGAACGTGCCGAGGAACATCCGCTGGAGCGCCCAGAGGTGGTACGCCGCGGTGATGATCACGCCGACGGCGGCGAGGATCGTGAGCGCGCGGTAGCGCGGGAAGGCGCCGATGAACGTCATCGCCTCGCCCCAGAAGCCGGACAGGCCGGGCAGGCCGAGCGACGCCATGAACGCGAAGCCCACGAGCGCCGTGTAGAGCGGCATCTCCGAGGCGAGGCCGCCGAACTTGTCGATGTCGCGGGTGTGCACGCGGTCGTAGACCACGCCGACCAGGGTGAAGAGCATCCCGGTGATCAGGCCGTGGTTGAACATCTGGACGAGGCAGGCCTGGATGCCCTGCGGCGTCATCGCGCCGAGCGCGAGCAGGGCGAAGCCCATGTGGCTGACCGAGGAGTAGGCCACGAGCTTCTTCAGGTCGCTCTGCGCCATCGCGCAGAAGGCGCCGTAGAGGATGTTGATCACCCCGAACACCGCCATGGCCGGCGCGGCCCACTGCGTCGCCTCGGGCAGCAGGGTGAAGTTGATGCGGAGGATGCCGTAGGTGCCCATCTTGAGGAGCACCCCCGCGAGGATCACGCTGATCGCCGTGGGCGCCTCCACGTGCGCGTCCGGCAGCCAGGTGTGGAACGGGAACATCGGGATCTTGATGGCGAACCCGACGAAGAGCCAGATCCAGACCACCTTCACCGCGGGGATGCCGAGGATGTCCAGCCCCTGCGCCGCCCAGGCGACGCGCGAGAGCTCCGGGATCGAGAAGATGCGCTCGGTCGCCTGGCCGTCGACCAGATAGGTGTGGCCGGCGTTCAGGTAGAACCAGATGAACGCGAGCAGCATGAAGACGCTGCCTGCCAGCGTGTAGAGGAAGAACTTGATCGCCGCGTACTCGCGCCGCGGCCCGCCCCAGATGCCGATGAGGAAGTACATCGGCAGGAGCATCACCTCCCAGAAGACGAAGAAGAGGAACAGGTCGAGGGCGATGAACACGCCGAACATCCCCGTGACGAGGAGGTTGTACATGGCGAAATAGCCCTTGAGCTGATCGTGGACGCTGTAGCTCGCGAGCGCGCCCACGAACGAGATCAGCGCGGTCAGGAGCACCATCGAGATCGACACGCCGTCGACGCCGACGAAGTACTCGACGTGCAGCGAGCGGATCCACACGCCGTGCTCGACGAACTGGTAGCCGTCGTTCCCGTCGGCGCTGGTGAAGCCCCGGTCGAACTGGGCGTAGAGCCACGCCGCGAGGACGAGGTTCACGCCCATCAGCACGACGGTCAGCAGCCGGAGCTTCCGGTCGTCCTGGTAGCGCAGGAGGTGCGCGAGGAAGACCGCGACCACCCCGAGCAGCGGCAGGAACGTGATGATCGAGAGGATGTGGTCGCCGACGAAGCCGAGGCCGCGCCCGCGCTCCGCGTGGATGCCCATCGCGAGCGTCCGCGCTGTCTCCAGCACGCCGGCCGCGCCGGCCCCGACAGCGTCCGACTCGACGACGACGTGCCCGTAGAGCTCGCGCGCGCGCACGCCCGCGGTCCTCCACCGGACCACGACCTTCCGGCTCGCGCCCGGCGGGAGGGTCGCCGCGGTGCCGCCGCCCTCGAGCTCCGCGCTGACGCCCGGCGGGACGCGCGGATCGTCGGGCGACGTGCGCACGATCACCCGCGTCACCCTGAGCGGGCCGTCGCCGCGGTTCTCGATCGCGAACGAGCCGGCGTGGTCCGGCCCGCTCGCGGTGAGCTCGACCGGAGCGCCGGGGACCTCCGCGCGCAGCGCGATCTGGCCGCGCGGCTCGAGCGCGCCCGGCGCCTCGAGCGCCTGCGCCAGCGCGGGCAGCGCCGCCCCGAGCACGACGGAGAGCGCGGCCACGAGGGAGAGCAGGCACTTCATCGAGGTGGACCTGGCCGGGGTCGCGAGGGCGAATCCACGGCGCACGTTGACGAAGGAGAGGTTCGACATCCGCCGCTCACCCCAGGAAGTAATGAACGATGCTGAACAAGGCGACGCCGCCCAGGACGAAGTAGATGTAGCTCTGGATGCGCCCGGTCTGCAGGGAGCGGAGCTTCTCTCCCATGCTCAGCGTGCCCTCGGCGACGACGTTCACGACGCCGTCGACGAGGTACCGATCGATGGCGCCCGTGACCCAGGCCGCGGTCCGGGCCGCGACCGCGACCGCGTTGACGAGCCCGTCGACGATCCAGCGATCCATCTCGGCGAAGAAGAGGCGCAGCGACAGGAAGGCGCGCACCACCGTCGCGTCGTAGACCTCGTCGACGTAGTACTTGTTCGAGAGGAGCCGGAAGCCCGGGAGCCTCCGCTCCTCGGCCTCCCAGCGCGGAGAGCGCCGCTCGCCGTAACGCGAGCGGGCGAGCGAGAAGGTGAAGATCGCGCCGCCGACGGAGAGCGCCATCAGCGCGAGCTCGAGCCCCAGCCCGTGGCGCTGGAACGAGACCTCCGCGTGGGCGAACACCGGATGGAGCCACGCCTCCAGCAGCGGCTCGCCGTGGCCGCCGACGAAGTGGCTGGAGAAGCCGAACACCACGCCGGAGAGCGCCGACAGGGCCGCGAGGACGGCGAGCACCCAGGTGATCGCCGCCGGAGACTCGTGGACCTTCTTCTTGATCTCCTTGCGCGCGTGCGGCCCCTCGAAGGTCAGGTAGTAGCTCCGCCACATGTAGAACGAGGTGCCGAGCGCCGCGGCGAGGCCCATGACGTAGAGGAGCAGCCCCGGGATAGGGCCCGTGTTCTCAGCGCCGAACGCCTTCCAGAGGATCTCGTCCTTGGACCAGAAGCCGGCGAAGAACGGGATGGGGGCGGCGGTGATGGCGAGGCACGCCACCTGGTAGGCCCGCGCCGTGCGCGGCATGACGCGGCGGAGGCCGCCCATGTTGCGCATGTCCTGCGCGGCGGCCTCGTCGTGCTCCACGGCGTGCATCCCGTGGATCACCGAGCCCGAGCCGAGGAAGAGGCAGGCCTTGAAGAAGGCATGCGTCATCAGGTGGAACACGGCGGCCCAGTACGCCCCGACGCCGACCCCGATGAACATGAAGCCGAGCTGGCTCACCGTGCTGTAGGCGAGCACCTTCTTGATGTCGTACTGGAAGAACCCGATCGTCGCCGCGAAGAGCGCTGTCGAGGCCCCGACGAGCGCGATGACCCCGCCGGCGGCCGGGCTCAGCGAGAACAGGAAGCTGAGGCGCGCGATCATGTAGACGCCGGCCGTGACCATGGTGGCGGCGTGGATCAGCGCGGAGACGGGGGTCGGGCCGGCCATCGCGTCGGGCAGCCAGACATGGAGCGGGAGCTGGGCGCTCTTGCCGGCCGCGCCCACGAACAGGAAGAGGCACGCCAGCGTGACCAGCGCGACCCCGCCCCACACCGTCTTCGACTCGAGGGCATCCTTGAGGAACGCCTTGCCGCTCGCGTCCTTGATCACGAGCTGGTCGTGGATCTCGCGGAACGTGACCGTCGAGCCCACGGTCGCCACCACGACCTCCTGGCCCGGCTCGACGCGCATGCGCTCGATCGCCGCGATCTCGAGGCCGTCGCCCGCGACCACGGCGCCGTCGCCCGGCACGATGACCACGGAGTGCACCCCGGCGTCGATCTCCTTGCGGAGGAAGGGGGAGACGCCGAACGGCGGCGGGCTCGAGGCGAGCTGCGCGGCGTTGGCGATACCGAGGTACACGCGCGCGCCGGGGTGGCCGGTGAAGGTGAGATAGCCCTTCGCGCCGGCGCGCGACGGCGCCCTGCGCTCGCCCGCCTTGCCTCTTCCGCCGTCGCTCGCGAGGGCGGAAGAGGCGCCCTCCTCGCCGTGCGCCTCCGCGGCCACCGCGATGAAGCGCGCGCGGTAATCGGAGATGAACCGGCCGTCGTCGAGCCACCTGGCGCCGAGACCCCAGAAGAGGAGCGCGAGGCCGCAGAGGAAGCCCCAGTCGCCGACCCGGTTCACGACAAAGGCCTTCATGCCGGCAGAGGCCTTCTTGTAGTCGCTGTACCAGAACCCGATGAGCAGATAGCTGCAGAGGCCGACGCCCTCCCAGCCGAAGAACATCACGATGAAGTTGTCCCCGAGGACGAGGAGCAGCATCGAGAAGACGAAGAGGTTCAGGTACGTGAAGAATCGCCAGTACGCCGGCTCCGCCTCCATGTACGACGCGGCGTAGACGTGGATGAGCGCGCCGACGCCGGTGATGATCAGCGTCATGAGGCCGCTCAGCGGGTCCATCACGAACGCGAAGTTCGCGTCGAGCGACCCGATGCGGACCATCTGCCACGCGAAGCTGTAGAGCGCGCGTTCCCCCGGAGCGAGCCCGACGAGCTGGATGACGTTCGCGAGCCCGAGCAGGAACGCGCCCAGCATGGCGCCCACGGCGACGAGCGTGACGCCGAGGCTCCCGATGTGGAGCCGCTTCGACACGTCGCGACCGAACGCGCTCCGCTGCATCGCCCGGCCGAGCAGCGCGTTCACCGCCGCGCCGAGCAGCGGCAGGAGCGGGATCCACCAGAGCGGCGTCAGCGACGCGTGGACGTGCGTGACCTGGCCGGAGTAGTCGGGCATCGTAGGGTCAGCCGGTGGGTACCTGGACCGGCGCGCGCGCCCTGCACTGCGAACGCCGCGCGACAGCGTGACTGTCGGCTCTGGTGACTCCCCCGCGAAGCCGGAGGAGCCGCACGTTAATGGAGGGCCAGAGGGCGGGTCAATACCTCCATCGGCACCGATCCGCGGTGCGATGCGCTGTTCCCGCGCGCGTCTCGCACCCGCGCAGACGTGTCATTGGTCGCTGCTCGGCGACGCCGCGCCGCTGCTCGGCGTCGCCGCGCCGCTGCTCGGCGCCTCCGCGCCGCTGCTCGACGCCTCCGCCCCGCTGCTCGGCGTCGCCGCGCTGCTGGGCGTCGCCGCGCCGGTGCCGCCGAGCTGCGTTGCGCGCCGGATCGTGAGCCACAGATCGCGCCTGCCCTCGCCGGAGATCGACGAGAAGCCGACCGCACGGCGGAGGGCGCCCTCCGCGGTCCGCGGGGCCGCGGCGGACAGCTGATCCAGCGCGCGCCGGATCGACGAGCGGGGCACCTTGTCGATCTTCGTCGCGACGAGGAGCAGCTCCACCGGCCGGCGAGCCGCGTCGCGCGACGCCTCGACGAAGCGGACGAGCTCGAGGTCGTCTTCCTCGAGGCCCCGCCGCGCGTCGACGAGGAGCAGCACCGCGGCGAGCGTGACGCGGCCGCGCAGGTATCCCTCGATCAGCGACGCCCACGCCGCCTTCTCGGACTTCGATCGCCGCGTGAAGCCGTACCCCGGCAGATCCACGAGCTGGAACACCGCGCCGTCGCGCGCCCGGGCCTCGTAGAAGTTGATCTGCCGCGTCGAGCCCGGGTTCGAGCTCGTCCGCACGAGCCCCTTGCGCTCGAGGAGCGTGTTGATGAGGCTCGACTTGCCGACGTTCGAGCGCCCCGCGAACGCCACCTCCGCGCTGACGGGCGACGGGAGCGACGCGAGCGAGCCCGCGCCAGCGACGAAGGACGAGTCGACGATCTGGAACGGATCGAGCTGCCGCTCGGCGCGCGCCGGCGGAGCAGCTTGAGGCCTGGGCGCGCGACGGGCTGTCACTTGGAGTGGGGCGGCTGGAATTGCGGCTTGCACTCGTCGCACTGGCAGAGCGAGCGCAGGTACCGGAAGGTGTAGATGCCCGAGTCGTGCCGGTCGCCCCAGGTGAACTGGAGCGCGTAGTTGCCGACCTGCTCGATCTCGCGGACGTTCAGGTCGCCGCCGGGCACGAAGTTGATCGTGCCGCCGTGCCCCTGGCAGTTCGCGCACGGGCAGTACCCGCGCAGGATCTCGTGCGGAAGGACGCCGCGGTGCCCGTCGGCCCAGTGAATCTCCATCACCCGCGCTCCGTGCGGCGCCTTGACCTGGGTGGGAGTGGTCTTCGGATCCTGCGGCATCGTATCCTTCCGAGCGACGGCAGTACCACGCCGATCCGGCGCTGCAAAGGGCAGCCGGGCGCCAGCCGCGCGCGCCTCCGCTTTCCCCTGGGTTCCCGTCCTCCCGCGCTCCGGAGCCCGGCCGCCAGCTCGCGCCGCGACGCCCGGGGTGCCCGTGGGATCTCCTCTCTGGTCTACGGGCGCGTCCACGGGCGCGGCGCGCCGCGACGCGGATCCGACCGCGGCCCGGCGCTACCCCGCCGCGACCGCCCGCGCCTCGACGGGGGCGAGCGTCGCCTCGACGCGCTCGAGGGTCCGCACCACCGCGGCGCCCTCGTCGAGCGGCGTCAGCGGCGGCGTGCGCTCCTCGACGCAGCGGAGGAAATGCTCGATCTCCACCGAGAGCGGCTCGCGCCACGGCACCTCGAGCTCGTGCGCGGCCGGCGCGAGCGCGCCGCGCTCGCTCGCTGACGCGACCGCCGCGGCGCCGCGGCCGTCCAGGAACAGCAGCCGGTCGGGCGCGCGCACGTCGTCGAAGACCGCGGCGCGCGCGCTGCCGGCGACGCGGAGCCGCCGCTCCTTGGTCGGGCTCGACGAGCAGAGCTCGATCTGCGCGGTGAGGCCGCTCTCGAGGCGCGCCTCCAGCGTGACGCGCTCGCCGCTCGGCGAGAGGTGGGCCCGCGCCTCGGCGAGCGGGCTCGGGTCGAGCGCCGCGAGCACCGACAGGTCGTGCGGCCCGAGCGTCCAGAGCGCCGAGGCCGCCCCGCCGCCGCCGGTCGAGAGGCGCGCGGCGCTGAAGCTCACGAGCTCGCCGAGGCGCCGCTCGCGCGCGAGCGCGACCAGGTGCACCACGGAGGGGTGGTAGCGGAGCAGGTGGCCGACCATGCCGATCCGGCCGAGCGCCGCCGCGCGGGCGGCGCAGCGGTCGGCGTGCGCCGCGGAGAGGGCCAGCGGCTTCTCCACGAAGACATCGGCGCCTGCCTCGAGCGCGCGCAGCGCGAGCTCGGCGTGGCTCGCCGCCGGCGTCGCGATGAGCACCGCGTCCACGCGCGCGGCCAGCGCCTCGTCCACCGTGCGGACGAGCCGCGCCCGCGGGGCGAGCGCGCGCGCCCGCGCGAGGCGGCCGCGATCGACGTCCGCCACCGCGACCACGCGCGCCCGCGCGCTCTCCGACAGCGCACGGAGGATCTTCTCCCCCCACCGCCCGCAGCCCACCAGCGCGACGCGGACGCTCACGGCGCCCCCGCCGCTCGGGCGGGCGCGGCCGGCGCGCGCGTCAGCTCGAAGAGGATCGCCTCGCCCTCGCGGTTGCCCGGGTGGATCGACGGACCGTTGATGTCGACCAGGAAGTCGTAGCGCACCGGCGGCTCTCCCTCGATCGTCGCGCGCACCCGGACGTGCTGGAAGCAGGCCGACTCGGTGGAGGCGCTCCAGGCGGGCGCCTTGGCCGGGTGCCGCGCGCCGATCGCCTCCGGCACGCTCCGGCCGCCTTCCGGGCGGTACTGCTGCACGACGCCGAGCGCCGCCCTGCGGTCCGAGGCGTTGAACCTCGACTGCACGCGGAGGACCACGCCGCCGGCGACGGCGCTGGTGCCCACGAGCAGCAGCGTCCGCAGCGCCTTGCCGTAGTCCATCCGCGAGCCGTATAGCCCTGGCGCCCGGGGAGAGCCAGCCGCAGCGCCCCCCGGGGGGGAGCTAACCGACGAACGACCCGAGTCCGCGGAACCTGCGGTACCGGTCGTCGACGAGCTCCTCCGGGCTGAGCGCGTCCATCGACGTGAGCGTCGCCCAGAGCGCCTTGTCGAGCCGCGCCGCGGCCTCGTCGTGGTCCTGGTGCGCGCCGCCGGTCGGCTCCTCGACGATCGCGTCGACGACGCCGAGCTGCAGGAGGTCCGGCGCGGTGATCTTGAGCCGCGCCGCGGCCTCGTCGGCCCGGGCCGAGTCCTTCCAGAGGATGGCCGCGCAGCCCTCCGGCGAGATCACGGAGTAGCAGCTGAACTCGAGCACCAGCACCCGGTTGGCGACGCCGAGCGCCAGCGCGCCGCCCGAGCCCCCCTCCCCGATGACGGTCGCCACGATCGGCACCCCGACCCGCGCCATCGCGGCGAGCGCGGCGCCGATCGCCTCGCTCTGCCCGCGCTCCTCTGCGCCGATGCCCGGGTACGCGCCCATCGTGTCGATGAACGTCAGGATCGGGAGCCCGAACCTGTCGGCCATCTCGTAGAGCCGGATCGCCTTGCGGTAGCCCTCGGGGTTCGGCATCCCGAAGTTGCGCTTCACGTTCTCCTTCGCGCCGCGCCCCTTCTGGTGGCCCACCAGCACGACGCTCCGCCCGTGGTAGGTCGCGAGCCCGCCGACGATGGAGCAGTCGTCGGCGAAGCGCCGGTCGCCCTTCAGCTCGACCCAGTCCGTGAAGAGCCGCTTGACGTAATCGAGCGTGTACGGCCGGTTCGCGTGCCGCGAGAGCAGCACCTTCTGCATCGGCGTGAGGCCCGCGAAGATCTCGCGCGCCAGCCGGCCCGTGTTGTCCTCGAGCTGGGCGAGCTCCGGCTCGAACCGCGGGTCGGCCGCGGCGAGCGCGCGCAGCTCCCGCACCTTCTCGATGAGCTCTGCGACAGGTTTCTCAAAGGGTAGAATGGAAGCAGCCACGGCGCGGACCCTAACGCTGCAGAGGGCAGACGGCTACGGCGCTGTGCTGCCGCGCTGCATCGCGCGGATGACGCGCGTGGCGGGCGCGTGGGCGTGCACGTGGAGAAGGGCCCGCGCCCCCGCGCTCACTCGTTCAGGGCGTTGGTCGGCTCGGCGCTGATGAAGGCGTTCGCCGGGACCTGCGCCATCGGCCGGCTCCCGATCACGTTGTAGATCGGGATCGGCTTGTCCTTGCCCTTCACCCGCGCGGGCTGGAGCTCCTCGGTCTCGAACCTGCCCCCGAGCTGCGCGTACGTCGTGTCGCTGATGACGATCTGGCCGGCCAGCGCGATGGAGCAGAGCCGCGCCGACGTGTTCGCCACGTCGCCGATCACCGTGTAGCTGAGCGCCTTCGAGCTCCCGATGTACCCGGCGACGAGCGGCCCGGTGTGGATCCCGATGCCGACCGCGAGCGGCTGCTCGCCCTTCTCGAGCCGCTCGCGGTTGAACTCGCCGAGCACCTCGCCCATCTTCAGCGCGCACTCCACGCTGCGGACGGCGTCGTCGCGGTGGGCCACCGGCGCGCCCCAGAGCGCCATGATGCCGTCGCCCATGAACTTGTCGAGCGTGCCCTCGAACTGGAAGATCGTGTCGACCATCCGCTCGAAGTACTCGTTCAGCATCACGACGAGCTCCTCCGGCCGCTTGCTCTCGCTCATGCGCGTGAAGCCGCGGATGTCGCTGTTGAAGACGGTGCACTCCTCGACGTGCTGGCCGCCCTGCTTCACCGCGAGCTGGCCGCTGAGGACGCGCTCGGCGATGTTCGGCGAGAGCAGCCGGCGGAGCTGCTCCCGCGTGACGATCTCGTTCTCGATCTTCTTCCCGAGGATGTTGATCTCGATGAACATCGCCGCCTGGTAGGCGATCGCGGTCACGAGCTCGAGGTCCTTGGGCTGGAACTGCGCGAGCGTCTCGGAGTCGAGCCAGAGCACCCCGAGCACCTCGTTGTTGTGCTGCAGCGGGGCGACGAGCGGCGCGACGATGGCCGAGCTTATCCGGTTCAGGATCATGCTCTTGCCCTTCGACGCCGCGAAGTCCATCGCCGCGTCGTGCGTCAGCACCGCGGCGCGCTCGTGCACGACGTGGTTCAAGATCGTCGAGGACACGCTGATCGGCGCGGTCGTCCCGTCGCGCCGCTGCATGGCCTGCGGCGTGAGCTCGCCGCCCTCGTTGCGCAGGAAGATCACCCCGCGGTCGGCGCGGATGAACTTGAAGACGCTCGTCAGGATCTTCTCGAGCAGCTTCGTCGTGTCGCGCTCGGCGGCGATCTCGCGGGACAGCTCGTGCGACAGGCGCAGCCGCTCGTAGTCCGCGCGCAGCTGGTTCATGTCGTTGGCGATGCGGTCGAACGCCAGGAACCCCTTGTCGACCGCGGCGATCTGCGTCCCGATCTGCCGGGCCTGATCGTTCACGTCGATGCGCGTGCCCTGCGCGACGTACGAGCCGCCGTGCGCCCCCGAGCGCCCCGGCAGCGGCGCCGTCCCGCCCGGCCCCGGGAGCGGCGGCGGGGGCGGCGGCACGTACGGCGGCTGCCGCGTCACCGGCGGCGCCGCGGGCGTGCCCGGGAGCGGCGCGGGCTGCTGCTGCTGCGGGCGCGGGTACTGCGGCTGCGGCGCGGCCGGGTAGCCGGCCTCTCGAGGCGGGTAGCCGTGGGCCGGCGGCTGCGCCTGCATCGCGCCTGGGTGGTTGACCCCGGGGGGCCAGCCCTGGCCGAGCGGCTGGGCCGCCGCGGCGCCCGGGTCGTCGAAGCGGCCGCGCGTGGACCCGAGGGCGATCTCATCCCCGTGCTTCAGCGGCGCTTCGCCCCGGACACGCTCGCTGTTGACGAACGTGCCGTTCAGGCTGCCGAGATCGCGCAGGACGAAGTGATCGCCCCGCTGCTCGATGATGCAGTGCTCCTTCGAGACGATCTTGTCGAGCAGCTGGATGGAGTTGTTCGGGTGGCGCCCCAGCGAGTTCACGGGCCGCAGCTCGATCGCCTGCTGGCCCTCGGCGGTCTGCAGGATGAGGCGGGCCATCGGTTCTGGGAGATTACTCAGCCCGGCTCGGACCGACAATCTTTCCGGCCGAAGTCCGGGGCTGGCCAAGGTAAGGAGCCGCGCCGACCGCAGAAAAACGAGCCGCTGGTCCCGGCCGAGGCGCCCGGACCGAACCGGCCGCTCCCCAGGGCCCGACAGAAGTGCACTGATCATAAGATCAGCATTTCGTCCACAGTCCATGTGGACGTGGCGCGTAGAACTGCTATGCGCCCACACCCCGCCGCGTTAGTCGGCCGCATGGATTCCGCGTACCTCCTCGCCATCGATCAGGGCACCACCGGAACGACATCCCTCCTCATGGACACGGCTGGCGCGACGCTGGGCCGCGCCACGCGCGAGTTTCGCCAGCATTTCCCGGAGCCGGGGCTCGTCGAGCACGACCCGGAGGAGATCTGGCAGAGCGTTCAGGACGCCGTCGGCGAGACGCTCCGGGCGGCGGGCGTCGCTGGTAGCGCGATCAAGGCGATCGGGATCACGAACCAGCGCGAGACGACGCTCGTCTGGGAGCGCGCGACGGGCCGCCCGATCCACCGCGCGATCGTGTGGCAGGACCGCCGGACGGCGGCGCGCTGTGCCGAGCTCCGCGCCGCGGGCCACGAGCAGGCGGTCGAGGAGACGACCGGCCTCGTGCTCGATCCGTACTTCAGCGGCACGAAGCTCGCGTGGATCCTGGACAACGTCCCCGGCGCGCGGGCGCGCGCCGAGCGCGGCGAGCTGTGCTTCGGCACGGTCGACAGCTTCCTCGTCTGGCGCCTCTCGGGCGACGTGGCCGGCGGCTCGCCGGTGCACGCGACCGACGTCACCAACGCGTCGCGCACGCTGCTCATGAGCCTCGCGACGCTGGGCTGGGACGACGCGATGCTCGCGATGCTCGGGATCCCGCGCCCGCTCCTGCCGGAGATCGTCGGCTCGGCGGGCCGCATCGCGGCGACTCGCGGCTTCCCGCACCTGCCCGACGGCATCCCGATCGCCGGCATCGCCGGCGACCAGCAGGCGGCCCTCTTCGGGCAGGCCTGCTTCGCGACGGGCGACGCCAAGTGCACCTATGGCACCGGCGCGTTCGTGCTGGCGAACATCGGCGATCGCCCGCTCCGGAGCCGCTTCGGCCTGCTCACCTCCGTGGGGTGGAAGATCGGCTCGGAGGTGGTCTTTGCGCTCGAGGGGAGCGCCTTTATCGCGGGCGCCGCGGTGCAGTGGCTCCGCGACGGCCTGGGCCTCATCAAGACCGCGCCGGAGATCGAGGCGCTCGCCCGCAGCGTGCCGTCGAGCGAGGGCGTCACGTTCGTCCCGGCGCTCTCGGGCCTCGGCGCGCCCTACTGGGATCCGGACGCTCGCGGGATCATCTCCGGCGTCACGCGCGGCACGACCGCGGCGCACCTCGCCCGCGCGACGCTCGAGGGAATCGCGCTCTCGGTGACGGATCTCGTGCAGGCGATGGCCGACGACCTGGGGCACCCGCTGCGCCGGATGCGCGTGGACGGCGGCGCCGCTGCGAACGATCTGCTCATGCAGTTCCAGGCGGACGTGGCGAACGTCGCTATCGAGCGCCCCACCGACCTGGAGACAACCGCGCGCGGCGCCGCAATGCTCGCCGGCGTCGGGGCCGGCCTCTTCCGCACGAAGGAGGACTCGGCCCGCATCTCCCGTGTAGGGCAGAGCTTCCAGGTCGCGATGAGCGAAGCGGATCGATCCGCCCACCTCCACCGCTGGGCCGACGCCGTCGCCCGCGCGCGCTCGCAGCGCAGCTGAGCACTCGCCGATTCCCCTGAATTTCCACGCTGTTTTCCGCTTGAACCCAGGTCTTCCGAAGCTCTCTCCCGAGTCGTCATCGCGCCGCGGCTCGGCGGCCGAACGGGCTTCCGGATCAAGGAATCAACCCTAGGTTGCGAGAGTTAGGCCCAGAAGCCCCCAACCAGCGTAGAGTGCTATGACGACGGCGCATTTCCGTTCAAACTTGGTGCACTTGAACCGAGGCGCGCGGCCAGCCCACCGCCGCCTCGCTGCTTTCGATGGAGACGAGGAGGACATGCCGACTACCGAGAATGCTTCAGCCGGCGGGACGGCCGTTCGCGACATCCCGATCGACTGGGAGGCGCTGGAGGACGCCTTCGAGAACAACGCCCCAGAGGTGCACTCGTACCTGCACCTCGGCACGGGCGACGTGCTGCGGGTGGTCGACGGCGTGGCCGATCCGCAGATGCACGCGCGCATCGCGGCCGATGCCAACTACCTCCGGATCGATCCCGTGAGCTCGCGCGAGCAGTACCGCTGGATGGAGCGCTACATCCCGATGGTGGAAGACATGGAGCTCCAGGCGAAGCTCAGCCAGGCCATCGACGGCAAGGGCGCGTTCCGTCGCTTCAAGGATGTGTTGATGTCCTACGGTCCGGAGCGGGAGCGCTGGTTCGCCTTCCGGAGCGAGCGGCTGCGGATCTTCATGGAGGCGTGGCTGAGCGCCCACGCGCTGAACCCGGTGCCCCGCCCGCTGTGGGTGCCGGAGGCGCCGGCCCGCCCGGAGGCCGCCCCGGCGGCGCCCGCGCTCGAGGCGCCGGTGCGCGAGCGAGAGCGAGAGCGGGAGCGCGAGGAGGTGCGGGAGCCCCGCCGTGGCGGCAAGAGCGTGGAGAGCCTGCGCAAGAACCTCCGCGACATCGCCGAGGCGCTCGGCCCGCGGGACCTCGACACGCTCACGGCGTTCGCGGAGTTCCTGAAGTCGCGCCGCGCGGCGCGGTCGTTCGCGCACCACTACCAGGAGGCCCAGGGGTCGTCCGACGAGGAGTCCGGGCCCGCCTCGCAGGAGATCGCGAGCGAGTCGCGCAGCGACACGGCGTGAGGTAGCGCCGCCGGCGCCGCGATCGCGGCGCCGGGGCGCTGGCCTGAAGGTGGAACGGAGGGGAGCGGCGGAGTCGGTCGCCGCAGGTCTCTAGAAGTACCAGTCGGTGCGCGCGCCGATGTAGTGGCCGACGTTCGACCCGGCGCCCGTCCTCTGGAGGTACGGAGACAGCGCCTGCTCCCGCGCGGCGTCGTTGTAGAACGCCGCCGTGTAGATGAGCTTGAAGTGCGGCCGCGCGCCGGTGCTCAGCTCGCCCGTCGGCACGAGGGTCGGGACGACGGAGACCTTGACCGCGGTCCCGAGGTCCGCCTCGCCGTCCTTGCGGCCCTGGAACGAGGCCTCGATGACGGGGTGGAAGTTCTTGTGCGCGAAGATCGCGGCGTTCGCCTGGACCGAGAAGTCCATCTGCTTCTCGGGGCCGAGGGGGGCCGCGGCGCCTTCCGCCTCGTAAGCCGCCTTCGTGTAGTGGAAGGTGGCGAGGCCCTCGAGGGCGGCGACGTCGCCGATCCGGAAGCCGACGTGCTCGACGGCCTCGATGGCGAAGGAGCCCGCATAGGTGCCTTCGTCGTTCGGGAGGCCCCAGGTCTGGTACGTCTTGGCGCCGCCGGCGGCGCCGTTGGCGATGCCGGTGCCGAAGCGCACGGACGTGTCGCTCCAGTTGCCCTGGCCGAGGCCGAGGTGGAGCTTCGCGCCGATGACGCCGCCGAAGTCGGCCTTGCCGTTCTCGGGCACCGCGATGCCCTCGCCCTGCTTCGCGGCCTGGAGGACGTGCGCCTCGCCGTGGACCTTGACGTGGTGCTTGGCCTCACCGCCGAACTCGAACTTGTAGTTGCCGGCGAAGATGGTGCGGAACCGCTCGACGTCGACGGCCCCGTCCGCGTTCGTGTCCAGGTTGTACGCGGGGAGGGTGGCGCCAAACGCGCGATACCCGAGGATCGCGAGGTTCAGGTTCTCGTACTTGAGGCCGCCGCCCTGGCCGCTGAGGTCGTCGAGGTAGAAGTAGTCGCCGATGGGCGCGTACTGCTCGCGGAAGAAGCGCGCGCCGCCCCAGACGCTGAGGCCCGGGGTGAGGAAGTTGCCGGCCTCGATGTAGGCCTGATTGAACTGCACCGTGATCGTCTGGCCGCCGTTCGAGGACGGCTGCATGAACGGCCCGCCGTACTGGTTCCAGATGGCGAACGTCATCTCGGACTTCACGTAGAAGTCTTCCGGCGTCGCGCCCTTCACCACGTGCGCGACGAACGTCGGCTCGGAGTAGTCACCCTCCTCGTAGCGCCCGCCGATGCCGAACCCGAGCAGGTTCAGCGACGTGCCCTGGATGTTCTGCCCGTAGACAGACCACGCCATGCCGAGGCGCGAGTACCAGTGCCACTCGAAGTTGTCGCTCCCCACGGCGTGGGCCGACCGGGGCGCCGCCGTGAGGCAAAGGGCGGAGACGGAAACCAGCCCGAGGGCTCGGACTGCGGCGCGCCGACCCGCGATTCGCTTGCTGGGAACCGACGACCTGTCTCTCTTAAGTGATGTCATCGAACGACGCTCCTATCCATTCTCTGGAGTGTACTTGGGGTGGTGGGAGATGATCTGGCCAGGTGGCCAAGCGCGGCAGAGGAAGCGGCCTGTAAAGAGAATCTAAGGTTTGGCTCTCTTGGGAATGAGCCGCCCGCTGCCACACTCGCGGGGCTTGCGGGGGGCACAGTTAACAGGAACGTTCTGTTCATGTCAAAGGTCTCCGAAGCACCTACAGCAGTTTGTTGCTTTCTGCGCCGCGTCATGATTAAGTGACCGAAATTACTCGATTTAGACAGACCTCGGTCGCCTCCCTGAGCGAACAGCAGGGCGTCCATAACGCGTCGCACCAAAACCAGCTCGCACCGGCTAAAGTATTGCCGAAAGAATCCACGCGCGTGCCTCGTGCGTTGCCGGGAGTGCACCGAACGCGTGCCGCGGACTGCAAGGGTGCATTGGCGAGCCCAGGCCGCGCGGGCTTTCGGGCCGCTTCGGGGACGCGACGAGCGAAAGAGCGCGGAGTGTTTCAGGACCTCGAACTCGCGTTTTCGTTCCGCGCCGAGGCCATGGATCCGCCGCAGCGCCGGCGCCCTCTCCGGGGTTGAGCTCCTGGCGAGCCCCGCGTCCGGGGAGCGTCATTGACGATCGCGGGCGCGCCGCGGGGGCGCCGCACGCGGCGAAGACCTGCGCGCGCGCGCAGGGCCGGGCGGCAGGACGCGGCCGCGTGAGAAACGTGCTCGCCTGACCGTAAGATAACGCACCGCGTTGCGACAGCGTAACGGACGACGCAGTCTCCGAGCGACCTAGTCTCGACTGCAGTGCACCGTGGGGTGGACAGGTTCTTGTCCAGGGAAGGCGTCACGCGGTCGCCTCAGCACATCGCATGTCCTCGCGCGCTCGGGGCCGCGCCCGCGGGCGCGGCCCCGAGCGCGCGAGGCGCGTCGAGTCGGCTCGATGTCCGGAGCGCGCGGAGCAGGGCGCGCCGCGCGCTCAGCGCTCGTCGGCGACTGCGCCGATCATCCCGTCGAAGAACTCGACCACGCCTGTGCTGTCGATCAGGCGGTTCCAACCCGGCTCGTCGAAGGGCTCTGGCAGACCGTGGTTCGTCAAGAAGACGCCAAAGAGCTCGCGGGCCTGGTCGATCCACACGAACGAGCCCGTCCCCCCCGCCTTGCCGAAGGAGCCGGGTGATAGCCGCGTTCCGCCGTGAGAGAAGCGCGGCGTCCAGATCTCCCAGCCGAGGCCCTTCGGCGTGAGGAGGAGGTTGTTGAGGGGTGAGGTGTCTGTCGCCGCGGCGGTGACCTGAGGAGTCTGGTTCCGTGTCATCTTGTAGACGGACTGCGGGGTGAGCACCCGCGCGCCGCCGTAGCTGCCCCCGCTCATGATCATCTGACAGAAGATCGCGATGTCCATGGCGGTCGAGAACACGCCGTCGCAGCCCGTGACCCCGCCGAGCGCGTGGTCCTGCTCGTCCTGCACCTCGCCGCGCACGAGGCGGCCGCGCCGGCTCGAGGTGCCGGTCGCCGCGACGCGCGGCGCGAGCTCCGGCGGCGGCCTGAACATCGTGTCGTGCATGCCGAGCGGACCCCAGATGTGGGCGTGCGCGAACGTGCCCAGATCGGTGCCGGAGACGATCTCGACCACCCGGCCGAGCAGCCGGTACGTGAGATCGCTGTAGAGCACGGACGAGCCCGGCGTGTACTCGAGCGGTGTCTCGGCCATCGCGTGCCAGACCGTCTCGTCGTCGAGCTCGTCGAGGCGCTGGTTGTCGACGGGCAGCCCGGCCGAGCACCGGAGCATGTCGAGGAGGGTGACGCTCGCCTTCCCGTTCGTGGCGAAGCGCGGCAGGTACGACGCCACCGGGTCGGAGAGCTTCAGCCTCCCCTGCTGGACGAGCACCATGATCGCCGTCGCCGTCGCCAGCACCTTCGTCAGGGACAGGACGTCGAACATCGTGTCGAGCGTGACCGGCTCGGTGCAGCCGGCGACCTTGTTGCCGAAGGCCCGGTGACCCACGATGAGCCCCCGCCGCGCGATGAGCGCGGTCGCGCCCGGGAAGAGGCCGTCGTTCACGCGGCGCTGCACGCGCGCGAAGACATCCTCGATGAGCTCCGAGTGCATGCCGACGACCTCCGGGATGCCGGAGGCGAGCACGGTCGACGTCATCGCGCCCGCCGACGAGCTGCCGAGCACCGCAGGCGCAACGGCGGTGAGCGTCGCGATGCCGCCGAGTCCCCGCAACAGGTGCCTGCGATGAATGGAACGATCTCCAGTATCCATGTCAACAACTCCTTGCGACGTCCTTGCACGATGCCTGTCGCTGATGCCGCCGCGGGGCGAACGCATGATCTCCCACCGATCTCTCCCGGACGCGGCGGGCGACCGCCGCGCGCCCGACACGGGGCGCCGCGCGAGCGCGACCTGAGCGAGCGGCGCCTCGCCATCGCTGCCCGCGCGCCATGAGCGCGCCGCGATCCAAGAAGACCCCTCCAGCGGCGCCGGAGGCGGCAGCGCGATCCCGGGCGCCGGTACGTGCAAGAGGGCCGCGCCCCGGCGCCCGGTGCTCTATTCCATGACTCCTGGAACGCGTCCTCCAACGCCGATCGCCGGCATGTACTACCGGCGAATACCCCTACGGATACGGCGCACTGGACCCCCCTCCCGCGCGACCAGCGCGGGAGGGCCCGCGCTCCAAGCTGCCTGGAGTGAATACCAGGCAACGAAGCAGTATTGCTTGTCCATCCCTCGATATCAAGAGTCAGAACCACCAGCGCTGTTGTCGTTTTCGTTTGTGTGTATGCGCGGTCGTGCCCGCCATGCAGCAGCTGGCAGGCCGCGCTCGCCGCGCTCAGGCTGAGGCCGTCGCGGAGCGCGGCATCACACAGGGACTCACCAGCGGAGGGTTGGCCCGGATCTCCTTCACTCGGCCGTAGGCGGCGCGCGGCGCGCGAGCGGCGTCCCTTCGACCATGCCGCGCGGGCTCGCCGCGCGCTCACGTGCTCAGCGCGCGGCCACGATGCTCAGCGAGACCCGGGCGCGCGCGTTCTGGTAGTACGCGTCGAGCGCCTCGGCGAGCCGCTTCGCGACGTACCAGCGCTTCAGCGCCGGCGCGATGTCCTCGTAACGCTGATCCTTGAACGGCGTGACGCCCGAGCGCAGGACGATCTTGAGCTCGAAGTCGCTGGGCTCGAGCATCGGCGCGACCATGCGGTCCAGGTACAGGCTCGCGCGCGCCTGACGGCGCAAGAGCGCGTCGAGCTCGTCGGAGCTCATCCCCTCGGCGGCCGCCGCGGCGAGGAGGCGGGCGCGGCCGCGGGCGCGCTGCTCCAGCGCGATCCGGGCCCCCTCGGCCCGCTGCGCCACCTCGGTCGAGGTCGGCGCGGGCGAGATCGGCAGGCTCGCGAGCAACGTCTCCGCGACGTGCCGGTCGAGGGCGGCTCGG
This sequence comes from Sorangium sp. So ce321, assembly GCF_051530195.1. Lineage (NCBI taxonomy): Bacteria > Pseudomonadati > Myxococcota > Polyangiales > Polyangiaceae > Sorangium > Sorangium sp. So ce321. The sequence goes on from NZ_CP150329.1 coordinate 12,321,107, forward strand.
ATGTGCCGGTCCCGATAGAGCCCGGGCTCCGCGTCCGGGTCGGCGAGCGCCTCGACGCGCGCCTCGAAGGCGAGCTCCCGCTCGAAGATGAACTGAGGGCGCCCGACGCCGCCCGTCTCCGGCGAGTGCCAGCGCACGACCACGCGATCGAGCGGCACGGGCGCCGAGGGCGCGACCTGCGCGTCCTCGGCGCGGGCGCCGGGGGCCAGCGACGCGAGCGCGAGCAGCGCGGTCAGCGTCGTGAGGAGCCCGAGGCGGCGCACAGCGGCAGGCTAGCGCAACAGCGCCGCGCGTCCCAGGCGCAACGACAGCTCGCGGACGGCTCGTCCGCGGCGATAGGATGGGGACATGTACAGGCAGTTCGCGCTCGAGGGCGAGGTTCACGTTGTGCTCGACTGCGTGCCGCTCGCGGTGCGGCGGAAGCTCGACCTCGCAGAGCTCAAGATCTCGCTCGCGGGGTGGCAGACGCTGTCGCGCGCCGAGCGGCTCGCCCTGTGTCACCTGCCGGTGGAGACGGACGACGACGTCGCGGTGTACGCCGAGGTGCTCCGCGGCTTCGCGGCCCGCGCCGGGGTCCCCCTCACCCCCCTCGCGGACGCGCCGGTGCGCCGCGCCGCCTGGGACGCGGACGCCGTGAGCGCGCGGCTGCGCGACCGGCTCGGCCCGGACGGCGCGCTCGACGGCGGCGCGCTCGGCCGGCTGGCGGAGCTGACCGAAGAGGAGCGTTACGCGCTCTTCAAGCTCGCCGATCCGAAGCGCGGGCCCGAGAAGCTGCGGGCGCTGCTCGGCGAGCTCGGGCTGTCCCGGGACGCCGGCGGCGGGCGCCCGCCCGGCTGACCGACCGGGCGGCGCGAGCCCGCCTGGCCGATCCATCCGGCGGCGCGCCGCGGTCGTTGCTCGACCCGTGCCCGCCGCGCGCTGATCTCCGCCGCGGCGGAGCGTCAGCGCGGCGCGCTCACCATTTCACCATGACCTTCGGCGGGTTGACCTCGGCCGTGACGCGCGGGACCTCGACGAGCACGTCGAGGAAATCGCTGCCCGGCTGGCTGAGATCCAGGTTCGCCGCCTTGGGCTCCACGCGCGCCAGGATCGCGTCGGGGTTGACGGCGCTCACGTCCTCCGGCGTCCCGGTGATCCTCACCTGCACGATGGCCGGCGTCACGGTCGCGCGCGGGATCCCGACGACCTCGATCCTGCGGTCGAAGGTCCGCGTGGCGAGCTCGCGCCCGATCTCGAGCGTCGCCATCGCGCTGTCGACGTCGTACGTCACGAGCTTCGGCGGCCGGTCGAGGGCGAGCAGCCGCTGGTAGGTGCCCTCGGTGAGCCCGCTGATGTCGAACGGCGCCGTGCGCGCGAGCTGCATCACGTCGACGACCGAGCGCGGCCCGCGCGCGTTGACCATGGCCGGATCGATCGAGACCATCCCCTTCACGAGGAACCCCTGCGCGGCGTCTCCCGTGCGCGGCACCTGCACCGGGATGGGACGCACGACGACGTCGTCCCAGCGGAGGTCGATCGTCGGCGGGTAGATCTGCTCGACCGTCAGCCCGGCCGGGACGTGGAACATCGACTTGTCGAGCTCGATGCGCGTCACCGTGCCGTTCCGTAGATCGAGCTGCAGCGTCCCGAGGTCGTCGGCGCGGAGGTCGTCGAGCTGGGTCCGGGAGCCCCGCACCGTCACCGATACAGCCTGCGGGACCTGGGTCATGAGCTGCCGGTTGCTCGAGTCGGGCGGGATGATCGTGACGATGTCGAGCGAGAAGGTGCGCTGCGCGTTCTCCGCCCCGTGGATGAAGGCGTAGAGGCACAGCGCGAACGTGATCGAGAGGAGCTTGAGGCCGAGGTTGTCGAGCAGCGCCGAGCGGAGCGCCTCGCGGAGGCCGGCCAGCGTCATGGCTCATCTCGCGGGGGCATCCCCTCCGCGCTCCCCTTGGATGCGGCGGTCGCCGCGGTCTGCCCCGTCGGGACGAAGGTGCGCTGGGACGGCACCGGCGAGTCGGTCGCGGCCCCGGGGACATCGACCATGGCCTGCCGGCCGCGCTCGGACGAGGGGCGATCGCCGTCCTGCGGGGCGGGCGAGCCCGCGGGGCTCCGCATGTCGGCGCTGGATCCCAGCGCGGCGCGCGCCTCGGCGCCGGAGCGCATCGGCGTGGAGGTCGACATCCTCGACATCGTCCGCGCCTCGACCTCCGCGGCCGGCTTGATCAGCTCCGCGGCCGGCTTGATCATCGACGACGTCTTCGTGACCGGGGTCGCCGGCTTGGCCTCCATCGGCGCGGGCTTCGCGGCGGGGGGCTTTCCGGGCTCGTGTCCCTGCCCGGCGGCGGACTGCGTGGCGGCCGGCGCGGCGCCCACCGCGGGGCTGCGCAGCGGCGGCGTCGGGAGGCTCGTGCGGCCGCCCTGCGCCACCTTCTTGGCGAAGCGCCGTCGGCGCGACGAGCGGCCGAAGAGCCCGAGCAGCGCGTGGCGCAGCGACTGGCCGTCGAGGTTCGAGACGATGTTGCCGCTGAAGCAGAAGCTGATCGTGCCGCGCTCCTCGCTGACCACGACGACGACCGCGTCGGTCTCCTCGGTGATCCCGAGCGCGGCGCGGTGCCGGGAGCCGAGGCTCGCGTCGAGGATCTTGGTCTCGGGCATCGGGAAGAAGACGCCGGCGCGCGCGATCTTGAGGTCGCGGATCAGCACCGCGCCGTCGTGCAGCTTGTTGACCGACTCGGGGACGAAGAGCGACACGAGCAGCTCCCGGGTCACGACCGAGTCGATGTGGATGCCGTCGCTCTTGACGAACTCCAGCACGTTCGCGTCCTGCTCGAAGGCGATGATCGCGCCCATGCGGTGCCGGGCGAGCTCGGTCGCGGCCGCGACCACCTCGTCGATGACGCGCGACTGCTGCTCGCGACCGCTCGTGAACCAGTTGCTGCCGCCGACGCGGATGAGGGCGCGGCGGATGTCGTTCTGGAAGACGACGACCACGATGAGGATGATGGACGAGAGGAGCCACGAGAGCAGGTTGAGCAGCGTGGTCAGGCCGAAGATCTTCGCCCCGAGGTAGATGAGAAAGACGATGCCGAGCCCGAGGCCCATCTGCATCGCGCGGGTGCCGCGCAGCACGAGCAGCGCGCGGTAGACGACGTAGGCGACGATGAAGATGTCGAACAGGTCCCGGAGGACCTGCGTCGCCGGCCGCGCCGCGAAGAGGCGGAGGAACCCGTCAAGCATCGCGTCGCGCCCCCTGGGCGAGGGGGGCGCCGGGGCGCCGGTCGCCCGCGCTCGCGCGATCGGGCCCGCCGGCGCGCTCGATCGCGCGCATCACGTCGAGCGCCTGGCGCATCGGGCCGACGTCGTGGACGCGCACCGCCGCGGCGCCGCGCGCGGCGCACGCGAGCGCGGCCGCGACGGTGCCGCCGAGGCGCTCCGAGGGCGGCGCGAGCGCCGCGCCCTCGCCGCGCTCCGAGGCCGCGGCGCGCGCGAGGAACGACTTGCGGCTCGGCCCGACGAGCACCGGAAAGCCGAGCGCGCACAGCTCGTCCAGCCGGGCGCACAGCTCGAGCGACTGCCGCGCGTTCTTGGCGAAGCCGAGGCCCGGGTCGAGCACGAGCTCGCCCCTGGGCAAGCCCGCCTCGAGCGCCCGCTCGGCCGCGCTCGACCACTCGCGCGCCACGTCGGCGATGACGTCGCCGTAAGCGTCGTCGGGATACGCGGAGAAGCCGGCCATCGCCGACATCGACCCGCGGCTGTGCATGAGCACGAGCGACGCCCCCCGCCGCGCGCACAGGGCGCCGAGCTCGGCCGCGCTGTCGAGCGAGATCGTGTTGACCACCGCCGCGCCGTCGTCGAGCGCGCGCGCCGCGACGGCGGGAGAGGTCGTGTCGATGGAGACGACCGCGCCCCTCTTCACCGCGTCGCGGACGCTCCCGCCGATGCGCGCGATCTGCTCGTCGTCCGGCACTGGCTGCGCGCCCGGCCTCGTCGATTCCGCGCCGATGTCGATCATGTCCGCCCCCTCGGAGAGCATCGCATCGATCTGCGCGAGCGCCGTGTCTTCATCCGCGAAGCGACCGCCGTCGGAGAAAGAGTCCGGTGTGCGGTTGAGGACCCCCATGATCACCACGCTCCTGCGGCGTTCGAGCAGCATGCGCAGCGGGGACATTTCCTGTGGGTAGCAACTTTTGCGCCGAACGGCAATTGTCTGCTCCAATCGATGTTTTCCGGGAGCAATTGGAACATCGTGGGGGTTCACGCGACGCGCCGCCGCGCGCGGCGGCCCCCGCGGGCGGGCCAGCGGGGGCGCGCCAGCGTTGGACGACGCGCCGACATCGACATTCGGCCTCGGGCTCCGCCTCCGTGAGCCGCTCCCTCGTTCGGGGCGGGAGCGCGCCGCCGGGGTGGCGCTCTGCGCGCCGCTGACTCGGCCGCGCTTCTTTGCTAGGGTCCCGCCTACACCTTGACATCGGTGGCCGCCCGCGGCCGGCCGGTGCCGCCGGGGTGACGCGCGAGCGTGCCCCGTCAACCGTTTCTCAAGCTGCATCCAGCGGACGAGACCGAGCGGTTCCATGCTGCGCACGCGTATCCGGGCAGGTCCCCTCGCCGGCTTCGTCTTGAGCGTCCTCTTTTCGGCGCTCTTCGCTCTGATCGGCGTCGGCGAGCTCTTCATCCCCGCGCTCAGCCCGGAGATGGGCAGGCCTGCGCCCGTGACGCTGCGGGTCCCGTACGGGCCGCGCATCGTGCGCGACTCGCACGACGGCGGCTTCTCGCTGTCGTACGAGCACAGGCGCGTGATCGTGCCGCGCGGCACGGTGCTCTCGGAGCGCAACGAGGATCACGACGCCGCCATGGCGTACGAGACGGTGCGGCGCATGCGGCGCCCCGGGCTCGGCGCCCGCATCGCGAGCACGTACGTCATCTACCTGATCGTCTGCCTGATGCTGACGGTCTACCTGCGCCGGTTCGGGCAGAACCGGGTGCGGCTGCTCCGCACGCAGGTGGGCATGTTCGTCCTGATGACGGGCTCGTTCATCGTCGCGAAGCTCCTCCTGCTCTTCACGGCGCTGCCCGAGTTCTGGATCCCGGTCGCGGCGCTCCCGCTCTGGGTCGCGATCGCGTTCGACCGGCGGACCGCGTTCCTCGTCGAGGTGGGCGTCGCGTTCATCGCCGCGTCGCTGCTCCGGTTCGACGTGGTGCTCCTGTCGGTGCTGCTCGTGCGCGGCATCGCGGCGACGATGTTCTTCTTCAAGCGCAAGGGCTCGCGGCAGCTGCTCGTCGCGGGGAGCCTCGCGGGCCTCGCCGGCGCGATCGGGTTCATCGCGCTGACCGTGCTGTTCGAGGGCAGCTTCAACCTGGGCGCCGATCTGAAGCGCTGGCTCGGGTCCAACGTGCTGGCCTGCATCGGCGGGGGGCTGCTCGTCGGCCTGCTCGGGCGGAGCCTGCGCGAGCCCGCCGAGCGGGCGATGGGGCACGTGCCCCGCGACAAGCTGCTCGACCTGACCGACCTGGAGCAGCCGCTGCTCAAGAAGATGGCGGCGGAGGCGCCGGGCAGCTGGGAGCACGCGCGCGCGATGGCGAACCTCGCCGAGGCGTCGGCCGCGGCGATCGGCGCCGACGCCCTGCTGACGCGCGTGGGCGCCTACTACCACGACCTCGGCAAGACGGTGCAGCCCAAGTACTTCATCGAGAACCTCGCGCCGGGCGAGCGATCGCCGCACGAGGACCTCGAGCCGGAGGTGAGCGCCGACGCCATCATGGCGCACGTCGTGATGGGCACGAAGATCCTGCGCGAGGGCAACATCCCCGAGCCCGTGGTCGAGTTCGCGTACACCCACCACGGCACGCAGGTCGTCGAGTACTTCTGGCACAAGTGCGTCGAGCACGGGAACCCGAAGGACCTGACGCAGGAGCACTTCCGCTACCCCGGCATGAAGCCGCAGACGAAGGAGACGGCGATCCTGATGCTCGTCGACTCCATCGAGGCGGCGTCGCGGACCATCTGGCCGCCCGAGCACAAGAAGTTCGAGGAGATGATCCAGCGCGTGATGTTCTCGAAGCTCGCGTCTGGCCAGCTCGATCAGTCGGGGCTGACGATCGAGGATCTGCGCATCATGACGAGCCGGATGGCCTCGACGCTGGTCAACATGTACCACGGGCGCATCAAGTACCCGTGGCAGCGCGAGAGCGATCGCGCCGGGCACACGCCGCCGCCGCCGACGGTCACGCCGCACCCGCTGCGCCCTGCCACGCCCACGCCCGTGCCGCCGTCCGGCGTGGCGGGGCGGGACGGGAGCGCCGTCCCGCCGCCCGCTTCCACAGCGCGGGGCTCGGCCGCGGCGGCGCCCGTGACGCCCGTGACGACCGACGACAACGGGGGGACAGCGAAGGACGAGAGCCCAGCGGAGTCCGCGCGGACGCCGAAGAAGACGCACTGAGCTGGCCGCGCGCTCAAGCAGCGGCCTGCCCCTGAAAGGACGGTCCGATGCCCCCGACGATCGAGCAGAGCTTCATGAAGGCCCTCTTCCACGGCATCATCGCCGAGGACATCATCTTCCCGTACCCGGAGATGCCCGCCGAGGACCGGGAGACGACGTCGATGATCCTCGACAGCGTGCGGAGGTTCTTCGCCTCGAGCGTCGACAGCAACAAGATCGATCGAGAGCACGCCATCGATCCCGGCCTGATCGACGAGATGAAGGCGCTCGGCCTGATGGGCCTGCAGATCCCGGCGGAGCACGGCGGCGTCAACCTCAGCAACATGGCGTACGCGCGCGTGATGCAGGAGGTCGCCGGGCTCGACGCGTCGATCGCCGTCACGCTCGGGGCGCACCAGTCGATCGGCTTCAAGGCGATCCAGCTCTTCGGGACGGAGGAGCAGAAGCAGCGCTACCTCCCGAAGCTCGCGACCGGCGAGTGGATGGCCGCCTTCGCGCTGACGGAGCCGGGCGCCGGCTCCGACGCCGCGGCGATCAGGACGCGCGCCGAGGTGTCGCCCGACGGCTCGTACTACACGCTGAACGGGTCGAAGGTCTGGATCACGAACGGCGGCTTCGCCGACGTGTTCACGGTGTTCGCGCGGACGTCCGCGCTCGAGGAGGGGAACAAGCCGAAGCTCACGGCCTTCCTCGTGGAGCGGGGCATGGGCGTGAAGAGCGGGCCGAGCGAGCACAAGCTCGGGATCCGGGGCTCCTCGACGACGGAGCTCTTCTTCGACGACGTGAAGGTGCCGCGCGAGAACGTGCTCGGCGAGGTCGGCAAGGGCTTCAAGGTCGCCGTCGAGGTGCTCAACAACGGGCGGCTGGGGCTCTCGGCGGGGTGCGTGGGCTCGTGCAACACGCTGATCCGGCTGGCGCTCGACAGGGTCCAGGAGCGGCGCGCGTTCGGCCGGAGCATCGGCGACTTCGGGCTCATCAAGGACAAGATCGCGACGATGCTGGCGCACACGTACGCGCTCGAGTCCATCACGTACCTGACGGCGAGCCTCGTCGACGCCAAGGTCCCGGACTTCTCGATCGAGAGCGCGATCTGCAAGGTCATGGGGAGCGAGACCCTGTGGTTCGTGGTCAACGAGACGCTCCAGATCGCGGCCGGCATCGGCTACATGCAAGATTACCCCTACGAGCGGCACCTGCGCGACGCCCGGATCAACATGATCTTCGAGGGGACGAACGAGATCCTGCGCTGTTTCATGGCGCTCTCCGGGATGAGCGGCCCGGGCAAGGCGCTCGCGGACGTGGCGAAGGCGATGCGGGAGCCCATCAAGGGCTTCGGGCTGCTCAGCGATTTCGCGATCCGCAAGGCGCGCTCGGTGCTCGGGCGCGAGCGGATGTCGAAGGCGCACCCGCTGCTCAGCCGGGAAGCGGTAATTTTCGAGGACTACACCGCGGAGCTCGCCACCTGCAGCGAGGACATGCTCCGGAAGCACGGCCGAGAGATCGCCGAGATGCAGTACGCGCAGCGTCGCATCGCGGAGATGGCCATCGACCTCTACTGTATGGCCGCGTGCATCTCACGCACGACCCGGGCCATCGAGCGGCGCGGCGAGGACGGGGCGCGGCGGGAGATCGATCTCACGACCGTGTTCACCGGCATGGCGCAAAAGCGGCTCAGGCAGCATGTTTCGGACTTCCAGAAGAACGACGACGAGCTGCGCAAGGCCATCGCGGTGCGAGCCTATGCGGATCGCGCCTACCCGTTCGATATCCTGTAATCGCAGCCCGCCTCACCTCCGCTGACATCCAGGGACGCCGAGGGACACCGAAGGACATCAAGGCATATCGCGCGATACAGCGCTCCATGCATCTCCATCGGGATCTCGCTGATCGCCTGTAGTGGGCGCCCTGTTTCAGGCGGATTTCGAATCATGGTGCGGACGGATTGCGGTATATATCGTTCGGGCGTACCCTTGACGTGAACCCTTCGACAGGAATCGGGTGATCACTTGTCCCAGGCTCGGGCGTTGGGCGGCAGGTGCGGAGCCATGAAGGAGACTGCTGAAGGTCGGGCCGTCATGGATAAATACCGCCTCGAGCGCAGGCTCGGCGGCGGTGGCATGGGCGACCTGTGGCTGGGCTTCGACATCAAGCTCAGACGGCGGGTGGTCATCAAATTCATCCGGAGCTTCGCGGCCACGGAGCCCGAGCTGATCGCCCGCTTCGAGCGCGAGGCTCGCGCTTCCGCGCGGGTCCGGAGCCCCTACGTCATCGAGACCTACGATTACGGCGTCGACCGCGGCTGCGCGTTCATCGTCATGGAGTACCTCGAGGGCGAGGACCTGAATCGCCGCCTCGACCGCGAGCAGAAGCTGTCCCTCGCGCAGGTGATGGCCCTCTTCACGCAGCTCGGCAAGGCCCTCGACGCGGTCCACGCCGCGGGGGTGATCCACCGGGACCTGAAGCCGGGGAACATCTTCATCACGTCCTCGGGCGGCGAGGATCTGGTGAAGGTGCTCGACTTCGGCGTCGCGAAGTCGTCCTGCTCGCGCGACCGGATCACGAAGACGGGCATGGTCCTCGGGACGCCGAGGTACATGAGCCCCGAGCAGACCATGGCGCCCAGGCAGGTCGACTACCGGAGCGACCTCTGGTCGATGGCGGTGATCCTGTACCGCGCGATCACGGGCCAGTGCCCCTTCGGCGGCGACAACATCAATGAGATGGTCCGGCGCATCTGCCAGACCTCGTTCCCCAGGGCGTCCGAGGTCGCGCCGGAGCTCCCGCCCGGGCTCGACGCGTTCTTCTCCCGGGCGTTCGAGTTCGATCCCAACGCGCGGTTCCAGTCGGGCAAGGAGATGATGGAGGTGTTCTCGGCGATCGCGGAGCCGTACGCCCAGCGGCAGCCGCCGCGCGCGATCCCCGGCCCGCTGCAGTTCGAGCAGAGCGCGATCATCGTGAAGCCCGGCGCGCTGGGCCTGCCCGCGGCCCCGCCTCGCTACGGGATGGACGAGACGACCATGACCGACATGCTGGCGCCGCCGCCAGCGAACGACCTCGGCGGCGCGCACCGGGCGGCCGCGGCCCCCGAGCCCGACCCTGGCGATCAGCAGAGCGAGGTCGTGCTGGACAGCCGCGTCCTGCCGCCGCTCCGCATTCCGTGGCTGGTCGCGATCGCGCTGCTCCTCGCGGCCGCATCCGTCGTCTGCCACGGCATGGCCCAGGGGGCGCTCTGGGCGCCGGAGGCCACGGAGAGCCCGGCGCCAAGCGACCCCTGATCCGGCACCGCCGCGCCGCCCTCGCGGCGCCTCCTCGCGGCGACCGCCTCGCCTGCGTCGGGCGGGCTGGGCAGCAGCGCCGCCAGACCGGGCCTACCGCGCCTCGGGCTTGGGCGCCTCGGTGATGCCGGAGATCCACCTGAGCTTCGGGGCGCCCTCGTCGATCCAGCGGTCGCGCACGCGGCGCGCGAGATCGGGGTGCTGGCCCGCCTTCACGGCCAGCACGGACACGAGGCATGTCCCCGGCCATGACTCGTAGGCCGCGATCGCTCCGGCGTACTCGTCGCTCGCGAACACCGACTCGATGCTGCCCTGGAGGACCTTGAACACGAGCGGCCGCACCTCGCCGTCGATCTCCTGCGTCGTCCGGATGAGCTGCGCCTCCCCGAGCCGCACGCCATAGCCGTCGGCGAGCGGCGCGTGCTTCGCCCAGAACGCGTCGAGGCAGCTGTCGGGATCGCTCGGTCCGGTCGTGTCCGTGTAGAGGAGCGTCAGGGCGGCGTAGTGCTCGTCGCCGTACTGGAAGGTCGCGCGCGTCGGGTGGCTCCAGATCCGCACCCGGCGCCAGCTTTGCCAGTCGACCAGGGGCACGTCGAGCGTGTTGAACCGGTCCCGGCGTCGCCCCCACGGCTCGCTGAGCAGCCGCTCGAGCGCGGCGCGCTCCGGGTCGGCCGCGTCGCCGCCCGGGTTCTCGCGGGTGACCGAGGCCGGCGTCGGCGGCAACCCGGGCGCCCGCGCCGGCGCGCTGCTGCTGCACGCCGCGAGCGCGAGGGACGCGATCGCGAGCGGGGCGAGGAGGGGGACCGCCGACGCGGTCCCCGCGCGCGTGGACGAGCGCGCTATCGGCGTGGAGCAGGGCATGGGCAACACGAGCCTTGGCTGGCGGTTCTCATCGACGAAAGCCCCGCGAGCGGATCCCGCGGCGCCGCTACAATCGGACCTCGCGCATCGCGATTTTATTCTTGTCGAAGACCCCCAGCCCGAGCTCCCCCGCGATGCGGATGTACGACGGCTCCCGGCTCGCCTCCTTCAGCGTGGGCAGCCCGTTCTCCTTGCGCCACGTCTCGACCACGCCCCAGCCGATCACATCCATGGCGACCGGATCGGTCGTGGCGTAGACCGACTCGTGGAGGACGCGCCGCTTCGGGTTCTTGTCGAGCGGGCCCTGGTCGTAGATGAGCTTGAAGCCGTCCGTGATGTGCAGGCGGACTCGGCTCTTCACGACGTCCTGAGCGTAGAGCTCGGCGATCTGCGGGCTCGCTGTGTGCTCGTGGAACGAATGCGGGTTGATGGTCGAGCCGTGGGTGATGTTCTTGAGACACCCGGTGTAACCGCAGATCGAGTGGTCCTTGATCAGCGAGACGTTGATCACCGCGGTCGCCTCGGTGAAGGGGCGCACGAACTTGGTGGGGATGCCGCAGACCGAGATGCTCGGCATCACGGCGTCCTTGTTCTCGTGCACCGCGGCGCGGATCCCGGCGGGGAACTCGGCGGCCGGCTTGGCGGTGCGGTCGGCGCAGCGGGTGCCGGCGAGGAACGACGGGTACTGCTCGAAGATCATGACGTTCTCGGCGGGGACGCCCGCCGCGATCACGCCGCGCACGATCTCGAGCACGAGCTCCTTGTTGGTGGCCATGGTCGCGCCCTTCTGGCCGGCGATCCCGTTGGCCTTGATCGCCACGCGGTCGTCCTTGTGGACGAACCGCCCGAAGGCGGCGCCAAGGTCGGCCTTCCCGGTGAGCTCCGCCATGGCCCGCTCGAGCATCGCCTTCGCCGCGGACGCCTCGGGCCAGAGGCCGTTCGGCTGCATCGAGTTCGACTTCGTGACCTTCACGATCTTCCCGGGGATGGAGAGCGGCGTGAAGCCGGGGGGCGGCTTGGCCGCGAGGCTCGGGAGCTCCTCCGCGAACGCCGCGCGCGGACCAAGGAGCGCGGTGCCCGCAGCGCCGGCGGCGAGCCCGCCCAGAAAGGCTCGGCGCGAGCGACCCGAGGGGCCGGGATCAACAAAGCGACGGGGATCGTGGGGCATAAGACCTCGTGGTGAGCGCCCTGGGGCGGGTGGAATGCCGCCGGGTCGCCGGGCGCCCGGAGGGCTGATGGTAGCCGAGCTTCTCGCTCGAGACACGGCGACCGGACCGCGCGGGTGGCGAGCTCGTCGGCGAGGCCGGATCCGCCATGGCGGCGCCGCGCCCGGGCGCGCCGGGTACCCACGATTGGTCCGGGGTCTTCAGGCCAGCGCGCGCCGGCATGCCGCTCGCTTGGCGGCCGCGCGGGAGACGAACGCCGCGCGCTGGGGCGCGGAGGGCGACGTCCTTTGCGCGAGGAGGCGCGGCACGTGGAAGCGACATCGAAACGGAAGGGCTCGCTCGCCGAGCGGGCTGATGAAGGGCAAGCCATGGCGGACGCAGGGCACGCCACGGAGGCACGGCGCTCGTGGCGCGAACGGGCGCAGGAGGCGCTGAGGGAGTCGGCGTGGACCGCGCTGGGCGGCAAGGTGGTGGCCTACGGCGCGGGGTTCCTCGCGCTCGCGCTCGTGGGCTCAGGCCACGCGCTGAGCCTGCTCCCGGGCCGTCGCGCGGATCCATCCGCCGCCGGGCTGGCGATGGTCGCCGGCGATCCGTCGCCGTTCGGCGCCGCCGGGGACGCCGGCAGCGCGCCGGCGCATCCCACGGCCGCGCCGATCGCCGACGCAGGGGCCGCAGCAGCGCCGCCGCCGCCCGGCGATGGCGGCGCGGGCGCCCAGCCATCCCCGGGCGGCGGCGGGGTGACCGCCGACGGCAAGGTCGTGCTGAACCTCGCGACCGAGGCGGACCTCATGCGCCTGCCTGGCGTCGGCCCGGCCAAGGCGGCCGCGATCCTCGCGCTCCGCGCCAGGCTCAAGCGCTTCCGGAAGGTCGACGACCTGCTCCGGGTCAAGGGGCTCGGCCGGCGGTCGTTGAAACGGCTGAGGCCGCTCGTGCTCGTGGATCCGCCCTGAGGGTGCGCCGCCGAGCTGCCGCGTGTCGTCACGCTGGAGCCGCCGCGAGGCGCGCTGTCCAAAGGAAGCGCTGTCCAGAATGATTGAGGAGAGCGCCTCGCGCCGGAGCGCGCGGCGCTGCGGTCAGCGCGCCGGTGGGCCGTCTCCGGCTCACGACATGCACGCTCGCCATGCCGCGGTCAACGGAGCGTTCCTGAAGGTTCTGTGCCGATCAGGGCTCACCGATTGGTCCAAGTCCGCAAGTCCGCAAGTCCGCAAGTCCGTGAGTCCGTGAGTCCGCGAGTCCGTGAGTCCGCGAGTCCGCGAGTCCGCGAGTCCGCAGCGATCGTCTGCTCGTCCTGCGGGCTGTCGGGCCGGAAGCCGCCGCGGCCCGGCGACGCGGCCGACGACCCGCCGCGGGAGCCCCCTTGCCCTCCGGGGGCGCTCGGGCACACTGCGCCGCGATGCACGTCCACTTCGTCGCCGTCGCGGGCACCGGCATGGGTGCGCTGGCGGGGCTCTTCAAGGCCGCGGGGCACGAGGTCTCGGGCTCCGACGTCTCCTTCTACCCGCCCATGGGGCCGGCCCTCGAGCGCTGGGGCATCCGCCTGATGACCGGGTTCGATCCCGCGCACCTCGATCCGCGCCCCGACCTCGTCGTGATCGGCAACGTCTGCCGCCCGACGAACCCCGAGGCGCGCGCCGCGATCGACGGCGGCCTGCGGGTGACCACGATGGCGCACGCGCTCGCGGACCACATGCTCGCCGGCCGCTCTCCGCTCGTCGTGGCCGGCACGCACGGCAAGACGACGACGAGCTCGATGTGCGCGTGGCTCCTCCACGAGGCAGGCAGGGACCCCGGGTTCCTCATCGGCGGCCTGCCGAAGAACTTCGAGGGGAGCTTCCGGCTGCCCCGGAGCGCCTCCACGGCGAGCGACCGCCGCGGCCTCCCGCTCCTCAACGAGGCGGGCTCGGGTCTCCGCAGGACGCCGTTCGTGGTCGAGGGCGACGAGTACGACACCGCCTTCTTCGAGAAGACGCCGAAGTTCTGGCACTACCGTCCCGAGGTGGGCATCGTGACCTCGATGGAGCACGACCACGTCGACATCTACCCCGACGCTGCGTCGTACGAGGCGGCGTTCCGCGGGTTCGTCGAGCGGATCCCGGAGACGGGGCTCCTCGTGGCGGCCGCGCACGATCCCCGGGTCGTTGACGTGGTGACGCGGTCGGCGCGCGCCGAGGTCGCCTGGTTCGCGCTCGAGGGCGACAACACGCACGGGAGGCCGCCGCACTGGCTCGCCGCCCCCGCGGAGGCCGGCGCGGCCGGCCAGTCGTTCGATCTGTACGCCGGCGGCGTCATGGCCGGGCGCGTCGCCCTGCAGATGCCGGGGCACCACAACGTACGCAACGCGGTCGCCGCGATCGCGGCCGCGGCGCACGGCTTCGGCGTGCCGCTCGCGACCGCGACCGCGGCGCTCGCGAGCTTCGAGGGCGTTCGGCGCCGCCAGGACCTCCTCTTCGAGGCGCGCGGCGTGCGCGTCTACGACGACTTCGCGCACCACCCGACCGCCGTGGACGAGACGCTCCGCGCGCTCCGGTCCCGGCACCCGGAGGGCGCGCTGTGGGCGGTGTTCGAGCCGCGCAGCGCGACCGCGTGCCGCGCGCTCCACCAGGAGCCCTACGCGCGCGCCTTCGGCGCGGCCGATCGCGTCGTGCTCGCGCCGCTCGGGCGGCCGGACATCGCCGCGGGCGAGCGGCTCGACCTCGACCGGCTCGTGCGCGAGCTCGAGCAGGCGGGCAAGCGCGCCGAGGCGGCGGCCTCGGTGGACGCGATCGTCGCCGCGATCGCGCGCGACGCGCGGGAGGGCGACACGGTGGCGCTGCTGTCCAACGGGGCGTTCGGCGGCATCTACGAGAAGCTCCGCGGCGCGCTGTCGGCGAGGTCGCGGTGAGCGGCCGCGGAGCAGCGGAGCTGGCCGAGCTCTCCGGCGTCGCGCTGCGCGTCGCCGAGGAGGCGGCGGCGCTCGCGCAGACCGGGTTCCGCGCGGGGGCGCGCGTGGAGGAGAAGGGGCCGCACGACCTCGTGACCGAGTTCGACCGGGCGAGCGAGGCGCTGATCATCGCGCGGCTCGGCGCGCTCACGCCCGGCATCGCCGTCGTCGGCGAGGAGCAGAGCGCCTCGGGCGCGACCTCGGCGCGCGGCGGCCTCGTCTGGTACGTCGACCCGATCGACGGCACCACGAACTTCGTCCACGGCCACCCGTTCTGGTGCGTCTCCATCGGCCTGATGGACGACGACACGCCCGTCGCCGGCGCCGTCGTCGCGCCCGCGCTCGGGCTCCGCTGGACCGGCTTCAGGCCCCGCGATCCGCAGCCGCCCGGCGCCGGGCCGGAGCCGCCGGCGACCGCCGGCGAGGCGCGCCGCAACGGCGAGCGCTGCGCGGTCAGCGCCACGGCGTCGCTGCAGCACGCGATGGTCGCGACCGGCTTCCCGACGGTGCGCGATCGGGCTCCGGACAACAACTTCGACGCCTTCATCACCGTCAAGCGCAACGCCCAGGCCGTGCGTCGCTGCGGCAGCGCGGCCATGGATCTCTGCATGGTCGCCGATGGGACGTACGACGCCTACTGGGAGCGCCGGCTGCACGCCTGGGACGTCGCGGCCGGAAGCGCGATCGTTCGCGGCGCCGGTGGCGTCATCACCTCGCTCGACGGCGGTCCACCGGACTACCACATAGGCAACATCGTGGCGTCCAACGGGCTCGTCCACGCCCCCATCGTCGCGCTCTTCTCCCACGCAGGCCCGCCCGTCCGCTAGAGCACCGATCAGCCTGAAACGCCCGGGAATGAAGAGATTTGAACGCCAGAGGCACAGAGGACACAGAGGAACAACAAAAAAACTCTGTGCCCTCGGTGCCTCTGGGGCTCATTTTCTCGGGGTTTGAACCTGTTCGGCGTCCCAGGCGTGTCGCGGCGACAGCTCAGGGCGAGCCCGATGGCGCGATGCCGCGGTCCCTCCATGCGTGAACGCGAGACCGACGAGCGAGACCGACGAGACCGAGACGAAGAGTGGTTGACTGAGCCGCCGCGAGAACTATTCTAGGGTCGTTCCCTCTGCCGACTTCGTGAGGCGCTGGACGATTGAATCCCGAGTAAGCGAGAACCAGGGAGCCAACAACGATACCGTGGTGAGCTAGGCCCGGAACCATTCACCGGGAAGCCTGAAGCGGTACTTAGGCTCCCACCTAGCAGCTATGCTAGGGGTTCAAGTCCTTCTGCCCACGTCCTCGGCGGTACGGAACATCTCTCCCCTGCGGGCCGCCCACGCGGCCCGCAGTTTTTTTGTGCGCCGAGGCGTCGCGCCGCGTCTGCCGCACCGCGGCGTCGCCGGAGCGAAGGCCGCGCGCCGGCGGTACCGGGGCGGCGAGCAGCGCAACGCGGCGCGCGGCGTCCGGGCGCGGACGACGGCCCGGCTTTTGTTTCCGTTCTCATTCCCCTTCCGGTAGCTTCGGGCCTGCGATGGATACGAGATCCCCTCGATCTGCAGGAGCGCAGCACCACGAGCAGCGTCCGCTCGCCGGCGCAGTGCGGTTTGGGTCATCAAGCCACCTCAGGCGTGGCGTCCCCGGCGGCTCGCGCTTCGTCCGGCGCCTCGCCCTGACGCTCGCGATCCTCACGGTACCCGGAGCGGCCCTCGCCGCGGTGACCATCAAGGGCAGGACCACGGGCATGCCCAAGCTCCTGAACCCGGTCTGGAACGAGGCCAAGGACCCGAAGGCGAACCGGTACACGTTCCGCGAGCCCTCGCCGACCGTCCGCGCTGATGTCCGCACGCTCGTCGGCTACGCCCCGAAGGAGCTGTGCGTCGCCGTGCTCGGCGAGAAGGGCGCGCCGCTCAAGACGCCGCGCTCGATCGTCGTCGCCGGCGGCCGCACCTCGCCGGTGACCCTCGTCGTCGCCGAGGGCCAGCAGCTCCAGTTCGACAACCAGGATCCGTTCCCGCACAAGCTCTACGACGTCGGCAACAAGGGGCTGCAGCCGGTCGAGATCGCCGCCTCCAAGAGCCGCGCCTGGACCCCGCCAGGGCCGGGCAAGTACGAGATCCGCGACCAGCTCGCCCCGAGCATCCGGTCGTGGATCGTCGTCGAGCCGAGGGCCGTCGCCATCGCCTACCCGGACCGTCAGGGGAACTTCGCGGTCGAGGTCGAGGCGGGCAAGTACACGCTGCAGGGCTACTTCAGCGGCGAGCCGGTCGGAAAGCCTCTCGAGGTGGTCGTGAAGCCCGGCCCGGACGAGCAGTTCATCAAGGAGGCTGTCGTCGTGGGCGAGGCCGGCGGGCCGAACGCGGAGCCAGGAAAGTAGGCCATGCTGCTGTCGCGCTTCTGGTACGGGGTGCTCGCGCTCGCGCTCGGCGCCGCGGTCTTCATCCTCTTCGTGGCCGCGCAGCTCTACAACCGCTCGAGCCACCGCGCGATGAGCGAGTCGCTCAGCGCCGACTCCAGCGCCGTCGAGTGGTTCCTCAACGACGACGCACGGAAGCGCTCGAGCGCGCTCATCCGCGTCGCGCTGAACCCCGCCCTGCGGGGGGCGCTCGCGAAGTCGTCGACCGAGGCCAAGCCGGGCGCCGAGCTGCGCGAGAAGGCCCGCGGCGCGCTGCGCAGCGCGGCCGAGGAGGTGCCCGCCGAGTTCAAGTTCGATTACGTGTGGGCCGTCGACGCGGGCGGCCGCGTGATCGCGTCGGTGGGCTTCGAGCACCGCGAGGACTGGGAGCTCGGCGGCTACCCGGTCGTCGCCGACGCCCTCCACGGCTGGATCCGCGACGACGCGTGGGTCTGGAAGGGCCGCATCCTGCGCATCGTGGCGCGCCCGGTCGAGCAGGAAGGCAACGGCGAGCCGGTCGGGGCCGTGGTCGGCGCCAAGATCATCGACGACAACTTCGCCCGCGCGGTCACGAAGCGCACCGGCGCCGCCGTCGGCTTCTACGCCGAGGGCTCGCGCGTCGCGTCCGGCGCGCCCGAGGGGTTCGACAAGGCGAACCTCGACCAGATCACGCAAGATCTGAAGCTGCTCGACGACAACAAGGACTACCTCGAGAAGGGGCGCTCGGAGGTCCGCGTCATCGGCGAGCACCTCGGCGTGGTCTACGCGCGGCTGCCCGGCGAGGCGTGGGAGCTCGGCGCCGGCTACGCGGTCGGCCGCCTCGCGGGGTCGGTCGAGTCGCCGTTCAACTTCCTCGACAAGGCGAACAACGAGGACAAGAGCAAGGTGCCCACGGCGCTGCTCCTGGCCGGCGTCCTCGCCGTGGCCGCGATCGGGCTGGTGTTCTCGTTCCTGGAGCACACGCGGCCGCTCCAGGTCTTCCGCAACGAGGCGGCGCGCTTCGCCAAGGGCGACGTCGACGTGCTCGCGCCGAGCCGGTTCCGCGGCCCGTACCGGAAGATCGCGGCCGACATCAACGACGGCGTCGAGAAGGTGGCCGCGAAGGGCGGCGCGCCCCGCAAGGCCGCCGACCTCGAGCAGGTGCTCGGCCCGATCCCGGCGCAGCCCGCGATGAGCGCGTTCTCGGTGCCGCTCGGCCCCGGCGAGCCGCGCGCCGACTCGCGCCCGTCGTACCCGAAGCCCATGGTGAGCCCGCGCGGCCCGACGCGGCGGCCTGGCTCGCACCCGCTCAGCGGGCCGCCGCCGCCTCGCGAGGCCGAGGAGGCGGTGGAGGCGATCGAGGAGATCTCGGACGCGGGGATCGCGCTCTCCGCCCACGGCCCCACGGGCGCTCCCGGGCGCCCGCCGCCGCGGCGCCCGCCGCCGCCTCCTCCGCCCCGGGCGCCGGGCGCGGTCGCCCCGTCGAACCCGCTCCCCGACGCGGCGAGCGCGGTTCCGGACGCGACGAGCGCGCCGGCCGCGCTGCAGGACGGCGCCGGGGACCCGGACGAGCTCACCGAGTGGAACGCCGTCTACGAGGAGTTCATGTCGGTCAAGCAGCAGTGCGGGGAGCCGACGAACGCCCTCACCTTCGAGAAGTTCAAGGGGACGCTGCAGCGCAACAAGGACGCGCTCGTGGCGCGCCACAACTGCTCGCGGGTGCGCTTCACGGTCTACGTGAAGGACGGCAAGGCGGCGCTCAAGGCGTCGCCGGTGAAGTGAGGCCGCCGGGGCCGCGGCGCGGGGACAGAGGCTCCATGAAACGAGGATCTGCCGGCGCCGCGGGCGCCGCGGTCGCTGCGATGGTGGCCGCGGGCGCGGCGAGCGCGTCGTCGGGGCTCGACTCGCCGGACATCGGCGTGCTCCAGCTCGGTCGCGGCGGCGCGTGGGTGGCGCGCGCGGACGACCCGCTCGCGGCTTACTTCAACCCTGCGGGGCTCGCCTCGCAGCGGACCAGCGCGCACGGCGGCGTCCACCTCATCCAGCTGTCGCAGTGCTTCACGCGCCTCGGCCCCGACGGACGGCCCGTCCCGCCGAGCTACACGACCGCGATCCCGGCGCCCGGCAGCGAGGGCGGCCCCGGCGCGGAGGTGTGCGCGGAGAGCGGCCTGTTCCCGAACCCGCAGATCGGCGCGACCTTCCGCGTGAACGACGCGCTCGCCGTCGGCGTCGCGGTGCTCGGCCCGCACGGCGTCGGCGAGCGCGCCTGGCCCGAGTCGCTCGCGTACACGCACCCGACCTTCGGCGCGATGACGCAGCCTTCGCCGCAGCGTTACCTGCTCACGTCGCTCGACGCCCTGATGCTGATGCCGACGCTCTCGGTCGGCTTCTCGCCCGCGGAGGGGGTCTCGGTCGGCGCCGGGTTCATCTGGGGCACGGCGATCATCGATTTCGTCAACTTCAGCGAGGCGACCTCGGCCGAGGGGGGCGACGACTTCAACGCGCACAACGATCTGCGCACGCGCGCGAGGGCGGACGATTTCTTCATTCCGGGCTTCGTCCTGGGCGCGCGCTGGGCGGCGACGGATCGCCTCGACCTGGGCGCGTGGTTCAAGTGGCAGGACGCCGTGCGCGCGGAGACCGACCTCCGCATCGAGTCTCGCTACTGGACGGCGGCGGGGGTCAAGAACGAGGACCCCTGCAAGGGCGAGGCGCCGGGCTGCAACGTCACCGACGAGAAGGGCGCGGGCGAGCTCGAGATGCAGATCCCGATGGAGGCGAAGCTCGGCCTCCGCTACCACCAGCCCCGGGCCGGCGCGCAGCGGCCCGCGCCGTCGGCCGCGGCCGAGCCCCGCGTCCGCGACCCGATGGTCGACGACCTCTTCGACGTGGAGCTCGACTTCACGTGGGCCAACAACAGCGCCGTCGACGCGATCGAGGTCCGGCTCCGCGAGGGCATTCCGGTGCGCGGCACGGTCGTCGGCACGGTGCCGACCAACGCCGACGTCCCGCACCGCTGGAGAGATGTCCTGGGAGTCCGCCTCGGCGGCGATTTCGTCGTTCTCCAGAATCTCCTCGCGCTGAGGGCGGGCGGCTTCTTCGAGAAGAAGGGGCAGGACGACGCCGATCTGAACCTGGACTTCCACCTCGGCTACCGCGTGGGCGTCGGGGCCGGCGTGACCGCGCGCGTGGGCCCGGTCGACGTATCGGCTGCGTTTCAGCACACGTTCTTCGGTCCGCTGGACAACGGCGGGAAGGGGCGCATCAAGGCCGTCTCCGGCTCCGCGCCGAGCGGCTACCGCAGCATCCAGAGCGTGAACGGCGGCCGCTTCGAAAGCAGCCTGGACGAGTTCGGTATGAGCGGAACGATGCGCTTCTGAGCGAGCGGCTGCTCGGCGTGGGGCAGCCGGAGCGCAGGGCTGCCGCGCAGCGCGGGGGAGCGCAGCGCAGCGGGCGGAAACGCAGCGCCGTCAGGGGAATGCAGGCCGCGGGGGCACACGGCCCGGAGAGGCGCGCCGCGCGGCGCAGCGCCCGCGGCGGAGCGCCGGGGCGGTCGACGCGGAAGGCTGTCGCGCCTATAAGATGGCTCCACCATGAGTGAATCGAACGTCCGCAACCTGGTCATCATCGGCTCCGGTCCTGCCGGGCTCACCGCCGCCATCTATGCGGCGCGCGCCAACCTGAAGCCGCTCCTCATCGAGGGCTTCAGCGCCGGCGGCCTGATCCCGGGGGGCCAGCTCATGTTCACGACCGATGTCGAGAACTACCCCGGCTTCCCCGAGAAGGTCACCGGCCAGGAGCTGATGCAGCGCTTTCGCGACCAGGCCGCCCATCAGGGCACGGAGATCGTGACGGCGGACGTGACCAAGGTCGAGCTCACGGGCCACCCGTTCAAGGTGTGGGTGGATGACACGCTCTACCTGGCGAAGTCCGTGGTGGTCGCGACGGGCGCCCGCGCCAACTACCTCGGCCTGGAGAGCGAGGAGAAGCTCAAGAACAAGGGCGTGAGCGCCTGCGCCGTCTGCGACGGCGCGCTCTACCGCAACCAGGACGTCGTGGTCATCGGCGGCGGCGACACGGCGATGGAGGAGGCCTCGTACCTCTCCGGGCTCTGCAGCAGCGTCACGCTGGTGCACCGCCGCGACGAGTTCCGGGCGTCGAAGGCGATGATCCAGCGCGTGGTCGAGAACCCGAAGATCAAGATCCTCTACAGCCACGTCGTGGAGGAGGTGCTCGACGTGAAGGCCGATATGGTGACGGGCGTCCGCGTCAAGAACACGAAGACGGGCGACAGCCACCTCGTGCCGGCGGCCGCCATGTTCGTCGCGATCGGACACACGCCGATGACCGACCTCTTCGTCGGGCAGCTCGACACGCACCCGAACGGGTACCTGAAAACGGTGCCGGGCTCGACGCGCACGAACATCCCTGGCGTCTTCGCCGCGGGCGACGTCCAGGACTGGAACTACCGTCAGGCCGTGACGGCCGCCGGCACGGGCTGCATGGCCGCGCTCGACGCGGAGCGCTGGCTCGCGCAGCAGGGCGGCCACTGAGGGACGACGATGGTCGAAGCGCTGCGTGAAGAGCTCGCCGATCTGACCGCCTCGGTCCGAGCGTTCCTGGAATGGCATGCAGGGACCGGCGCGGAGGGGCTGCCGGGCCACCCCTCGGCGCTCCACGAGGCGCTGGGCGCGTCCCCCTCCGAAGGCGCGCTGGCCCCGCGGCGGGCGGAGCGCGGCTTCCCCGGGCCGGAAGCGCCCTCACCGCCGGGGCCGCGCGGAGGCAGCGCCGCTGCGGGCGGACCCGCGCCCCACCCTCCCGAGCAGCGCGGCGCCGCCGCCGGGTCTCCCGCACCCGATCATCCAGAGCAGCGCAGCGCCGCTGCGAGCGCCTCCCCGCCCCACCCGACGGATCCGCGCATCGCCGCCGGGCCGCATCCGGAGCCGCGCACCGCCGAGCCGCAGGCGATGCGGCCGCCGGTCCAGGCGCCGTGGGGTCCCGAGCCGTCGCCGCGGCCTGCCGTGAGCGCCGCGGCGGCGCCCCGGGCCGATACGGCTGCACGCGCGAACGCACCGCCGCCGGGTACGCCGGAGGAGCGCGCGACGAGGCTCTTGCTCATCGCGGAAGAGGTCCGCACCTGCGAGAAGTGCCCGCTCCACGAGGGCCGCACCCACACGGTGTTCTCGCGCGGCAGCCCGCTCTCCGAGGTCGTGTTCGTCGGCGAGGGACCGGGGGCGGAGGAGGACATGCAGGGGGAGCCGTTCGTCGGCCCGGCGGGGCAGCTGCTCGACAAGATGATCGCCGCGATGGGGTACCACCGCGACGACGTCTACATCTGCAACATCGTGAAGTGCCGGCCGCCGAAGAACCGGAAGCCGGAGCCGGCCGAGATGGCGGCCTGCAGCCCCTACCTCACCTCTCAGCTCGCGCTGATCAAGCCGAAGGTGATCGTGGCGCTCGGCGCCACCGCCGTTCAGGGGCTGATCGGCACGAACGAGGGGATCACGAAGCTCCGCGGCACGTGGAAGCTCTACAAGGGCTCGATCCCGATCATGCCCACGTTCCACCCCGCCTACCTGCTGCGCCAGCCGAACGCGAAGCGAGATGTCTGGAGCGACCTGAAAGAGGTGATGCGCCACCTCGGCAAGAGCGCGCCCGACAGAGGCTGACGTGCCCGCGTCCGCTTCCGGACGCGGTAGCCCCGCCGCGCGGGCGCCCGCTGCTCTCCGCGCCGGCGCCCCGACGCAGGCGCGCGGTCCGTCGAAGGCGTCGGAGCCGGCGCGGCCGCCGGCGCCGCTCCGGGCCGTGCGCTGCGCGCTGGTGCTCCTCGGCGCCCTGCCCTGGTGCATCCCGCTGGCGCGGAGCCGCCTGCCGCTCGGAGAGCTCGGCGCAGCGCTCGACCGCTTCTTCGTGCCGATGTGCCACCGCTTGCCCGAGCGGTCCCTCGCGCTCGAGGGGGTCATGATGCCGATCTGCAGCCGCTGCGCTGGCATCTTCGCGGGCGTCGCGGCGGGCGCCGTGCTCGCGCGGCCCCGCCTGAAGATGACGGCGTGGCGCCCGATCCTCATCGCCATCAGCGCGCTGATGGTGGTCGACGTGGCGACCCAGGATCTCGGGCTGCGTCCCGTCTGGCACGCCACCCGCCTCGCCACGGGCCTGGCCTTCGGCTACGCCGTGGCCGCGGCCTTCGTCGCGCAGCTCGCGCGCCGTCCGGGCTGAGCTCTACTTGCGACCGCCCATGGCCCTGCACTCGTGGACGGGGCCCTTCGTGGCGTTCCGAACGCACTCGCTGTACGCCGCGAGGCCGTCCTTCCACTTGCCCGTGTCCTGGAGCGCCGAGCCCAGATAGAGATACGGCAGCGCGTCAGTCGGATCGGCCGCGATGGCAGCGCGAGAGACCTCGATCGCGTCCTTGTACCGGCCGCGGTTGAGGAAGCTGAGCGCCTCCTTCTTCAGCTTGCTCGCGTCCTCGGAGCTTGCCGCGGGCGCCTCGGCCTTCTCCGCCTCGGCCTCCTCCGCCTCGGCCTTCTCCGCTGCAGCCCTCTCCGCCTCGGCCTTCTCCGCTGCAGCCCTCTCCGCCTCGGCCTTCTCCGCCGCAGCCCTCTCCGCCTCGGCCTTCTCCGCCGCAGCCCTCTCTACCTCGGCAGCCGCCTTCACCGCGTCGGGAGCGGCTTCCGCCGCCTTTGCAGCCGCCGGCGCGGGCTCGGCCGGCGAAGGCGCCTTCTCGCGTGCAGGAGAAGGGTGCCCCGCCATGGCCGAGAGCTGCGCCTCCATGTGCGCCGACTTCCGAGCAGGCGCCGCCATCGCGACCGGCGCCGGCGAGGACGGCTTGCTCGAGAGCAACGATTTGGCGACCACCGCCACGGAGATCACCCCGGCGAGCCCCGCGACCGCCGCGACGATCCGGCGAAGGCGCGCCCGGCGGGCGAGCGTCTCGGGCGACAGCTGATGGACCACCACGAGGCGCTCGTCGGCGTGATCGTCGGGCTCGCTGACCACATCGGTGAGCGGCGGAAACGACTCCTCCTCGCGCCGGAAGAACGCTGCCGTGGGCGAGGAAGGGTCGATCAGGTCGAGCGCGTCCGAGTCAGGCGCCGGCTCCTCGGGCTCGGACGCAAGGCCGGCCGGCTGGTCGTCAGCGCCGGCGCGCCGAGACGCGTTCGACGGCTCGGACTCCAGCGCCTCGATCGGCGTCGCGTCGCTCTCGCTGCCCGGAACCGCGAGCGGCGCGGCCGGCCTCTCCGCGACAGGCGGCGCAGCGGCCCCCGCCGCGACGGGCGGCGCAGCGACCGCCAACGCGACAGCCGGCGCAGTAGCTGCCGCCGCGACCGGCGAAGCAGCGGCCGCCGCCGCGACAGGCGGCGCAGCGGCCGCCGCCGCGACAGGCGGCGCAGCAGGCGCGCCGGCTGCCCTCAGCGCGGTCGAGGGCGCCGCGACCGGCGGCGCAGCAGGCGACGCGACCTCGGCGTCGACGGCCCGCGCAGGCGCAGCGGACGGCGCCGCGACCGCCTCGTCGCGAACGTCCGGGCCGCTCGAGACCGGCGGCGCGGAATCACGGGTCTCGAGGTCCGGCGCCTCGGGCGCCGCCGACACGCGGGGCTGGGAGGCCCGGGGACGGAGACTGCGGCCCCTGTTCGCGCGGGCCGATGCAAGAAGTCGCTTCGACATGTCCGAACCATCCTCCCGTGATCGTCACGCCCCCGATGGCGCAGGGGACCGGCGACTCGCCCTATTCATGATCCAGGCCGGCGCCGACGGCGAGCGCCCGCCCGCGCATTTCCGTGCGCTCGTGGCGCTGTCCCGTGTGCCGGATCGTGCCGTATTGCCCTGACCGACCATGCCCTCGCTCGACAGGAGAGCATGGTGTCTCGCCCTGCTGGAAATTGACAGCACACTTGCGGCGAGCGCGCCGGACGTCGTTCCAAACGACGCGCCCTGGCACCTTCCCGGCGGGTGCGCTCCTGAGCCGGCAGCGATCCCCCCGACGCCGCGCACGTCAGCCGCCACCCAGCTGGACCGGCCGCCCCGCGACCGGCGCAGCGCGGAGCAGGACGAGGGTGTTGAGCTTCTTCTTCGCGTCCGAAGCGATGACCGTGCCCGCCAGGTTGTGCGCCATCTCCCAGGGCACCTCGTCATCGGCCGAGAAGAAGGCCACCGACGCGCTGCACGCGGCGATGTCCTTCGTGAGCTGCTCGCCGGTGTTCGACAGATCCGGACCAGCGAGCCCCTTGCGCTGGCGCTTGCCCATGCCGCCGCCGAACGGCCAGATCGCGGTCGCGAGGTCCTTCATCACCATCGTGCTGACCGCGCACGCGGGGGGCTTCGACACGCGCCCCTCGGGGACCACCGTGATCTCCTTCGGGAGGTCGTCGCGCCCGTCGGTCTTGATGATGACCTGCGGCGCGCCGGCCGCGCCGAGCTCCGTCACGACGGCCGCGACAGCGCTCGGCTTCGCCTTCTTGTCCGCGATCAGCGTGACCGGCTTGCCCTCGATCGGCAGCGCCCGGATCGCCTTCGCGAGCTTCTCGGGCCCCTCCTTCTGCGCCAGATCGACGCGCTGGCCGCCGAGGTAGGGGCCCATGGAGTCGACCAGCAGCTCCGGCATGCCCTTCGGCTTCGGCGGCTCGGCGGGCGCCTCCGCGACCGAGGCCGCCGTGGCGGCGGCGCCGGCCTCGGGCGGCTTCGGCGCGCTCTCGCAGGCCGGGGCCGCCAGGGTCGAGCCGACGAGGAGCGCGAGGCGGGGCAAGGCGCTGGACCGGAAAGAGGAAGCTCGCATGGCGCGGCAGTGTAACCAACCGGCCTGGCTCCGCGCACCTCCGCCGTGCGAGAGTTCGCGCGATGGCCTCCCCGCTCACCGAACGGCTCGCGCAGCTCCGCTCCTCCGACCGGACCGCCGTCGAGGACGAGCGCGGGCGGAGCACCTTCGCGGAGCTCATCGAGCGCGCCCTCCGCGTCCGCGGCGCGCTGCTCGCGTCCCCGTCTGCGCCGCGGGGCGCGGACGAGCGCGCGAGCCCGACCTCGCTCGCGGGGGAGCGGATCCTGCTCCTCGTGCCGCCCGGAGCGGCGTGGGTCTCGGCCTTCCTCGGCGTCATCCTCGCCGGCGGGATCGCGCTACCGCTGTCGGGCCTGTACCCGCCGGCAGAGCTCGAGTGGCTCGCGACCGACGCCGGCGTGCGGCGGATCCTGGTCGGAGACGAGCTCGCTGCCGTCGCCGCCCCGATCGCGCACGGCCGCGCCGTGCTCCGCGTGGAGGACCTCGAGCGCGCCGCCCCGGGGCCGGAGTCGGCCGTGACCGACATCGCCGCGGACGACCCGGCGCTCCTGCTCTACACGAGCGGGACGACGGGCAAGCCGAAGGGGGCGCTCCTCACCCACCGCAACCTGGCCGTGCAGGCGGACCTGCTGCGCGCGGCCTGGGGCTTCTCCGAGCAGGACGTGCTGCTGCACGCGCTGCCGCTGCACCACCTCCACGGCGTCGTCATCGCGCTCACGACGTCGCTGCTCGCGGGCAGCGCGACGAAGATGCTGCCGCGCTTCGACGCCCAGCGCGTCGCCGCCGAGATCGCGCGCCGCTCGGCCACGGCGCTGATGGCGGTGCCGACCATGTACCAGCGGCTGTTCGAGCACGTCGACCGCGGCGGAGCGCCGGACTTCGCCGCGGGGGCGCGGGCGCTCCGGCTCGCCACGAGCGGCTCCGCGGCGCTGCCGGTGACGCTGGCCGAGCGCTGGCGCGACCTCACGGGCACGATCCCGCTCGAGCGCTTCGGGATGACCGAGATCGGCGTCGGCATGAGCAATCCGCTCGATCCAGGCGCGCGGCGGGCAGGCTGGGTCGGCTTCCCGCTGCCGACCGTCGAGGCCCGCATCACGGACGACGCGGGCAACGCGTCGGCGTGGGCGCCGGGCGGTGCTCCGGGCGAGCCGCCAGCGCAGCACGGCGGCGCCGCCGCCGTCGCGCGAGGCGAGCTCTGGATCCGCGGGCCGAGCGTCTTCAAGGGGTACCTGGGGCGCGAGGAGGCCACCGCCGCGGCCTTCCAGGACGGCTGGTTCCGCACCGGAGACGTCGCGGAGCGCTCCAGCGACGGGCGCTTCCGGCTGCTCGGGCGGACCTCCGTCGACATCCTCAAGAGCGGCGGATACAAGCTGTCCGCCCTCGAGATCGAGGAGGCGCTGCGGGAGCACGGGGCGATCGCCGAGGTCGCGGTGATCGGTGTCCCGGACGAGGCGTGGGGCGAGCGCGTCGTCGCGGTCGTCGTCCCCGCGCCGGGGCGAGAGGCGGAGTGCGCGACCGCGCCGCTCCGCGCCTGGGCCAAGGAGCGACTCGCGCCTTACAAGGTCCCCCGTGAGTCGGTTGTCGTCCCCACCCTGCCGCGCAACGCGATGGGCAAGGTCGTCAAACCAGAGCTCGTGAAGACCATCGTGGCGAGCACGGGCGGCGAAAATCGGTCGCTCTAGCGGGAGACGTCGCCAGACGCCGCTTGACCGAGGCGCCCCGCTCCGGCCTACTCGGCTGCAATGCAGACTGCCAGCCCCATGGTCTCCGCCGCGTATGGCGGCCTCGCGGTTCAACCCTTCGCGCATCCCACCTACACCATCAAGCGGCCTTTCTGGTCGCTCCTCGGCCGCAAATTTCATGTCTTCGCGCCCGACGGCACCCTCGTGTGCTTCGTCAAGCACCCGCTGCTCAAGCTCCGTCAGGAGTTCACCCTCTTCGCCGATGAGTCGGAGTCGCAGCCGCTGCTCACGATCCGATCAAGGCAGGTCGTCGCCCTCAATCGGTGTCTGGACGTCCTCGACGCGCGCACGGGCGAGCGGGTCGGGACCATCCGCTCGCGCGGGCTCAAGTCGATCCTCCGCGATACGTGGGACATCCTCGACCCCGCCGACCAGCCGGTCGGGCTGATGCAGGAGGACGGCGCCGCGATGCTCCGCCGCATGTTCCCGCTCCTCATCGGCAAGTGGCACATCGAGCTCCACCAGCAGGAAGTCGCGAAGGTGACCCAGGTGTTCCGGTTCTTCGTGAAGGAGTTCACGCTCGACCTGTCGATGAACCAGGGGAGGGTCGACGCCCGGTTCGCCATCGCCTGCGCGCTGCTCGCGCTCATGGCCGAGACCGCGCGCGAATCAGGCTGAGCCCGGCGCCCGGCGACCGGCGACCGGCCGGCGATTGGCGCGGGCGGGCGGGCGCGAACGAGCTGGCGCGGGCGGGCGCGAGCGCGCCGCTCGCCGAAACTTGGCCCGTTTCCGCGAGTTCTGCGAGGTTGCCGCGCGATGCGCCTCGATCCTGTCTCCCGCCTCGACTCCGCCTCCGAGGAGGGCCGACCGCCGTCTCCCCCTGTGCCCCCGTCCGGCATGGCCCGCTTCGCCCCGAGCGGGCAAGGCGCCGACTCCGAGCGCGAGCTCAGGGGGCGCCGCTTCCTGTGGGCAAGCGCCCCGGCGGCGCCGGAAGGGCAGCTCCGCGCGGCCCTCGACGAGGCCGTCGAGCTCGCGCTGGCCCTGCGCGGCGCGCTGCCGCCGCGGGTCCAGGACGGCGCGGCGCTCGAGGCGGTGATCGGCGATCAGGTGTTCCGCGCGAGGGCGCTCGGCGCCGCGGGGCTCGCCGTCGCCCTGCCGAGGCTCACGGGCGGGGCGCGGGGCGCGCTCCACCCCGAGGACAGCGCGACGCTCCTCGCCTGGCTCGGCGCGGCGCGCGAGGCGCCCGTGGCGCTCGTCTTCGACGAGAGCGACAGGTCCGCGCAGGTGCTCGCGCCGGTGCCCCTCTCGGACCTCGTCGAGAGGAGCGCGACCGAGGGGCACAGCGCCGCGTCCCCGCGCGCGCAGGTGCGCAGCCTGCCGGCGCGCGAGCCGCGCGAGCCGGCCGCGCCGCGCGAGCCGGAGCGCCCCGCCAGGCCAGCGCAGCCGAGCGCCGCGGCGCCGGACGAGGCGCTCCCGCCGGAGGCGAGAGCGACCGAGGCGCCCGGGGCGGCGTCGTCGGCGAGCGAGGGACGCAGCGACGGGAGGCCGCGTGGGGTGCTGCCCCCCCGCTCCTCGAGGCTCCGCCGCCCGGAAGCACCGGCGGGCACCTTCGCCGCGGCGAGAGGCCCCGGCGCGGCGCCGGTGCCGGGAGCAGGCGCGCCGCCCGCCGCGAACGAGGCGCTCGCGGTGGCCCCGGGCAGCGCGGATCCCGAGGAGCGCGGCGCGGGAGCCACGCTCAGGCCGCCGCGCGCCGGGCACGACGCCGCGCCGATCGCGGAGGCCGCGCAGGCGGACGCCGACGCGCTGCCGCCGACGCGGAGGGAGCGGAAGGTGCCGCGCAACCGCATCCTCAGCGCGGCCGAGTGGCGCGCGCTCGCCGTCGAGCTCGATAACGCCCGCGGCCCGAAGCCGGTCCGGGTCATCGAGCAGCTGTTCGCGACCCACTACACGCCGCTGCTCGGCGCGACGCTCGCGGGCGAGACGGACGCGGCCGTGCGCGGCGTGGTCGACAGCTGGAGGACCAGCTTCGAGCACAGCTACCGGGAGGCGTTCTCGGCGCTGCGCGTGACCGGCAAGCGGCCGCCCATGGTGTTCGACGCGCCGGACATGGCCGCCCGCCTCGCCCGGCTCAACGGCGCGCGGGGGGTGAAGCTCCTGCTCGTGGACGCGATGCGCTTCGACCTCGGCGAGCGGGTCGCCGCGCACCTCAAGGAGGTCATGACGGATCGGGCCATCCTGGTGGAGCGCTCGCTCCTCTGGGCGGCGCTGCCGCCCACGACGACGGCGCAGATCTCGCTGCTCGCCCGCGGGCCGGACGGGCTCCGCGAGGCCATGCCCCCGAGCGAGGCGGAGCCGGCCATCGCCCGCGGGCGCGCCGTGGCGACGCTGCGGCGCGAGCGGGTCGGGTCGCGCGAGCTGATGAAGCTCGACCTCGTGGAGGCGCGCCTGCGCGCCGCGGGGCCGCCGTTCGCCGAGCGGATCGAGGCCATCGCGGAGGAGGTCGCCGACGTTGTCGCGCGCTTCATGGACAGCCTGCCGCCGCGCACCCTGCTGCTCGTGTTCGGCGACCACGGGTTCCGCATGACGGGGGACGGCAGCACGACGGGCCCCGCATCGCAGGGGGGAGGCTCACCGGAAGAGGTGCTCGTCCCGGCGCAAGCGTGGCTCGTCGGCGGCGTGCACTGAGCGGCGGGCACCCGCTTCGGATACGGGCCCATCTCGACGTTTTCGGTGCTCAGCGCACGGGAGTGCGCTTGCGCGCCGAAAACGCCGATCTGGGCCCGTCTCCTGTGCGGGTGACCGCCGCTCTGCGACGCTCGTATCCCCGGGGGGGAGAGACGCTCTGCATCGGGCCGCGGTACGCTGGGCGAGGCTTCAGGGGGAGGTGCGGTACGGGCCCGTCGCCGCGTCGCCCCGCGGCCTCGGGCGGATGAGGCCCGCGAGCCGGGTCGCGACGAGCGCCCCGGCGCCGATCAGCGCGACGGCCGCGCAGAGCGCCGGGCCGACGTAGGGGATACCGCTGACGAGCAGCAGGCCGAGGCAGCCGATCGCGAGGTGAACATAGGGGTTCTTGGTCCGGTGACCGAAGAGCCCCGCGCCGGCGGTCTCGAGCACGGCGCAGCCGCCCGCGACAACGGCGATGACGGCGAGCAGCAGGCCGATCACCGCGAACGGCACGCCGATCAGCGTGACGCAGAGGGCGACGGCGACCGCAAGGGCGCCGAGGACGCCCATCACGCCGAGCGCGAACGACCTCATGGGCCGGGCGGCGATCTCGACCTTGAGCGTCTCCATGCGCCGCGGCCAGAGCGCCAGCATCACCGCGCCGAAGGCGAACAGGAGCGCCGCGCGCGTCACCGCGTTGCCGGCCCTGCGCGCGAGCGTGGACGAGCCCTCCGCGCTCGCTCCGTCGCCGCCCACCGGGCTGACCTCGTTGTTCACGTCGCCCTTGATGCGCGCGCGCTCGCCCCGATGCAGCGGGCCGCCCACGACGTCGACGTCGCCGTCGACGCGAGCTCCGTCGGCCACGGTGAGCGGCCCGCCCACCGTCGACACGTCGCCGCGCACGCGCGCGCCCTCGTGGAGGTGCGTGGAGCCGCCCATCACGTCGATGTCCCCGGTGACCGTGCCCCATACGTCGAGCGAGCCGCCGATCACCGAGACGTCGTGCACGACCTCGCCCCGCTCGATCCGGAGACTGCCGCCGGTCACGAACCGATCGTGGCCGCGCGACTCAGGCCGGGCATGCTCGTCCTCGTCCTCTGCGTCGTCAGGCCGGGCCTGCTCGTCCTCGTCCTCTGCGTCATCGGGCTGCGCCGGTTGCCCGGGCAGCGCCGGGAGCCCGTGCAGCGGCCCGACTGACCGCGCCGCCGGAGCCGGGGCGATCGCGATCAGGTCGCCGTCGCGGGTCGCCACGTAGCTTCCGTCCGCCAGCAGGAGCTCCAGCACCTTGTCCGCCGGCTGGCTCTGGACGTGGAGCTCGACGACCTCGCCGGGCGGCACGTTGAGCACGAGGCTCCACCCGGCCTCCCGCGCGACGCGCCTGAGCGCTTCGTTGCGCGGCTCCCCGCGCACCTCGAGGCTCACCTTCGGCTCGACCTCTGGCCAGGACCCCTTGCGGACGACCTCCGCCGTGGCGGCGCCGCTGACCGAGATCCCGAGCGCGGCGCCCAGGGCCGCGGCGCCGAGGCGCGAGGAGCTGAAGAGACCAGTCGAGACGATGCGCATCACATCCCTCCGTGCAGCGAGAGCTGCTTTTCCCGGGTCCACGCGACACCCACCCCCACGATCACGAGGAGCGCCGCCGAGAGCCACGGCAGCGCCGTGAGCCACCCGGACAGCGCCCCGCTCCCGGCCACCGCGCAGCCGGTCCGCACCACGACCGAGCAGGCGTGCCAGAGCGCCGCCAGGCGCTCCCGCAAGCCGCCCGCCCCGGCCACGAGCGACGGCGCCGCGCCGAGCGTCGAGAGCGCCAGGGCCACGGCGATCGCGGGGATCGGCAGCGGGTCGCGCAGCGCGGCGGGCTCTCGCGCGCCGCTCGGCGCGGGGTGCACGCGCAGCAGCTCCCCCGCGCGGAGCGACAGGAGCGCCGCCCGGCCGAGCTCCGAGGAGCAGGTCGCGCAGCGAGCGACGTGCGCGGACGCGCCCTCGGGCAGGAGGGCCTCCTCGCCGTCGCCCAGCGCCGTGAGCGCGATCTCGGTGAGGTGGCCGTCTGCCTGCCAAACGAGATCCGGCGAGAGCTTGTCGTCGTTTTGCATCGATCACTCTCCGAGCGCCTCGGCCAGGCAGCGCCTGCCTCGCGCGATCCACGTCGCCACCGTCCCGAGCGGGATGTCGAGCCGGCGCGATATCTGCTGGTAGTTGAGCCCTTCGAGATGGAAGGCCAGGAGCGCGTGGCGCTGCGGCTCCGGCAGCTTCAGCAGGGCGAGATCGATCCGGCGGGCGCGCTCGGTCTGGGCGGCGCGCTCCTCCGGCCCGGGCGCCGGGTCCTCCACCGACTCGAGGAGCTCTCCCCGCTCCTCGGCGTCCTGCGCCGGCGGCGCCTCGGCGCGCCGCGTGCGGCGGCGCCGGCGCAGCACGTCGAGCGCCACGTGACGCGCGATCCCGAGCACCCACGGCCGCAGCGGCTCGCCGTCCCGCAGGCGGCTGCGCCCCTCGAAGGCCCGGGCGAGCGCCTCGTGCGTGCAATCCTCGACGTCGGGGTGGTCGGCCCGCTCACCCAGCACGCAGGCGATCGCCGCGCGAACCACCGAGCGCAGGGCGGCGGTCTCGTCGAGCGACGCCGTCACGAGCGACGCCGCTGGCAGCCCGTCGGGCGCCTGGGGAGCTGGCGGCGTGGTGGCTGGGATCATGACGGACCCAGACAGTTCGCGCGAACCCTCCCCGAAATTTCACGCATCGGCGCGGCGTGAGCCAGCCTCCAGGGCATCACGGCGCGCCGGGGAGATCCAGCAGGGCGCAGCCGACCACCGTGTCTGCTGGTGTCGGGCAAGGTGGCTCGGTCTCGGTCGCCATGGCGGAGGCGCCGGCGGGTGACGTGACGCGGGTGACGCGGCCAGCCGCTCGTCGTGGCGCCGCGCTCACGGGTCCGCCGAGGGCGAGAGGAAGGCGGTGAGCTCCGGGAGGACGAGCGCCGGATCCTCCAGGTGGGGCGCGTGCCCGAGCGGCAGGACGCGCAGCGCGGCGCGGGGGATCGCGGCGGCCGCGGCGATGCCGAGCGGCGCCGGGAACACGTCGTCGCGCTCGCCCCAGAGGACCAGGGTCTCGACGTCGATCTCGCCGAGCCGCGCGAGGCGGTGGGGAACGGGGCCGAGGGCGGGGAACAGCGCGTTGAAGGCGGCGACGGGCGCGACCCGGCCGTCGGGCACGGCGTAGAGCTCGCTGTGCAGGGCGGCGAGGCGCTCGCCGAGCGGCGTGGGACGCGGCGGGTGGACGCGGCGGAAGAGCGCGGCGCCGAGCACCCGTACGAGGCGCTCCGGCGGGGCGCGGAAGTAGGCGCGGCTCCGGGCGGTCATGACGGGCCCGACCCCCATCGCGCCGATGAGCGCGAGCTGCCGCGGGCGCGCGCGCCTGCGCAGCGCGATCTCGAGCGCGACGAGCGCGCCGAGGGAGTGGCCGACGAGCGCGGCGCGGCCGAGGTCCATCTCCAGGAGGAGCTCCTCGACCGGATCGACGAAGAAGCGGAGGCCCTCCTCGAAGCCGCCGCCCTCGAACGGGGGCGACGAAGCGTGACCGAAGCCCGGCAGATCCAGGGCAATCACGCGGTGGCGCCGCGCGAGCTCGGGGAGCAGCGGGAACCACGTCGTCGCGGCGTTCCCGCGGCCGTGCAGGAGGACCACCGGCGAGCCGCTGCCGCCGTCCAGGTAGCGCAGCGTCGAGCTCAGCGCGGCGCGGCGGTGCACCGCGAACGGGGGCGCGCCCGCGGCGAGCTCCGCGAGGATCGCGCCCTCGGCCGGGCCCAGGCGGGAGACGACGGCGTGGACATTCGTCACAGGCGCCTCCCGTAGCGCGATCGATACGGCGCGGAAATGCATCCGGCTGGGCGACCGCCGCGCGGCGCCCTGCTCCGCCGACACCCGAATGCTGCAGCCCGCCGGGCGACCGCCGCGCGGCGCCCTGCTCCGCCGACACCCGAATGCTCCAGCCCGCCGGGCGACCGCTGCGCGGCGCACCTCGCGTCAGTACCTGCTGTGCCCCGGCCCGAGGATGAGCTGCATCTTGGACATGGGCTCGAACCCCTCCACGTGGGGCGGGTGGTGACACTGCGAGACGCAGCTCTCGGGCGGGGGCGAGAGCACGATGAGCCCCTTCTGCTCGGGGTCCTTCGCGTGCAGCGAGCCAGGGCCGTGACACTCCTCGCACTGCACGTTCTGCAGGGAGGCGTTGTGCGTCACCGTGGAGCCGCCCGGCTTGCCGTAGCCGGTCACGTGACAGCTCACGCAGTCCAGGTTGAACTCCTTGAAGTCCTGCTGCAGCGTCGCGTAAGCCCGCGCGTGCGCGGTGCCGTCGAAGACCTTGCGCTCCTCTTCGTGGCAGTTCGTGCAGGCGTCGATGCCGATGTAGCTGGCCTCGCCCTTCGCGGGCTTCTCGGGGACGCGATCCGCGAAGGCCTCCTTGTTGTGGGCGTTGACCCGCTTGTAATAGGCGAGGAGCTGCCCAGCGACGTCCTTGTCGGCGCCGAGCTTCTCGCGCACCTCCACCGCGCTGTAGCGGAAGAAGCTGCCGCTCACCTTCGTCTCCGCCGCCTCGAGCTGCGCCTTCTCGGCGCGGAGCTTCTCCAGATCGGCCTTCCGGTCGGCGACGTCCTTCGGCGCGACCCGCGCGTCGCCCTCCCAGGCGTTGAGGCGGATCTCGAGCTCCCGGATCCGCGCCGACAGGCTGATGAGCTCATCGGCCTTCGCGACGCCGCCCGCGTCGGCGAACACGAGCGGGCCGTCGCCGCTACCCCGGATGAAGAGATCCACGACCGCCACGGACTGCAGGTGGTTCGGCGTCTCCACGACCAGCGTCGACCCGATCACCACGGGCGGCTTCTGGCCGTCGTTGCCGTCCCCGCGCTCGCTGGGCTTGCCCAGCACCAGCACGTGCAACTCCGGCACGTTGTCCGCGAGCCGCAGCGCCTCGCCCCTCGGCAAGGCAGCGAGCCCGACGAGCACCTTCGCGCCCTGCTTCTTCGCCTCCTCGATGCCCGCCTTCATCGCCTCGATCGCGGGGCCGGCCTTGACGCCCGCCGGGTACGCGCCGCTGCGGCCCTTCGGGTCGCTCACGCCGACGAGGCCCACCTTCACGCCCGAGACGTCGCGCACCACGACGCCCTGCGCGCCCTCGATGTTCCTGGCGAGCGGCGCCGCCCCCGCCTGCTCCTTGTACTTGCCGAGCGCCTCGGCGCCGAGCGCCCAGTCGTTCTCGCCGGGCGCCCACGCAGAAAGCCCGAGCTCCTTCGCCGCCAGCGCCATCGCCTCGGCCTTCCAGGCGTCCTGGGAGGAGCGCTCCGCCTTCACCTCGGGGTCCGTGAAGAGCAGCGGCCCGGCGCCGACCACGAGGCGGTTCGGCGCCTCGTCGCGCTGGCTCTCGATGAGGGCGGCGAGGTGATCGATGCCCCCGAGCTGATCCTTCGTGCACCCGCACGGCTCCAGCGCGCCAGCCACGGTGCTGAGCACGTAGAGCCGCACCGTCGGCGTCGTCGCGGGCGCGTCCGTGTCCGCGTCCGCGACGACGGCGCCCGTCGCCGGGACCTTGCACCCCTGGCAAGCCGCGGCGCCGGCCGCCGCGGCGATCGCGAGGAAAGGAATCAAGAGT
This sequence comes from Sorangium sp. So ce321, assembly GCF_051530195.1. Lineage (NCBI taxonomy): Bacteria > Pseudomonadati > Myxococcota > Polyangiales > Polyangiaceae > Sorangium > Sorangium sp. So ce321. The sequence goes on from NZ_CP150329.1 coordinate 12,356,869, forward strand.
GCGTATCCCCGACGCACTCCGCGAGGAAGCGAGCGCCTCATGCCCGCGCTATAGCACACGCGCTCGGGCGGACCGGCGCGGGCCGCGCCGGTGGCGTCAGAAGCTCGACGGAGCGAAGGGCAGGACCGTCTTCAGGTCGGCGTCGTTGAACCGGAGCTGCAGGCCGATGAAGTAATCCCGGCGATCGGTGTTCAGGATGTCGTCCATGCCGCCGAGCAGCCACAGCTTGCGGATGAACTCGTACGCGAGCGCGACGCGCCAGCGCGGCGACAGCTCCTCGCCGAAGCCGAACAGGTCCTGGCGGAGCTCGAAGCGGTCGTCGAGCAGGTGAAGGTCGAGGCCGAGGCCGCCCGTCGACTCCTTGATGCCGAACCGGCCCGTGAACGGGCCGAGCCGCTTCGCGAACTGGAACGAGAAGCGAAAGGCGTTCGTCGTGATCGTGCGGACTTCCCGGTAGTGCGCGGGCTCGTTCGGGTTCGTCGTGTCGATGTCGATCTGCTGGAAGTCCGTCTTGCCGCGCGGGTCGTTCACCAGCTCGACGACGTAGTACTTGTCCTCCGTCGGCTGGAGCCTGAGCTCGACGTAGCTCTTGATGGTGTTCGCGAGGAAGTTGTAGTCGGTCCGGAGCCCGACGACGGTCTGGAACCGGCTGATCCCGCCGACGAGCTCGCCGACGTCCTCGACGACCGTCTCGACCTCGTTGATCAGCGTCTCGTCCTTGGTGATGCGGCCGAGCGACCCCTCCCCGCGGTCGATGCGCGCGGCGACGCTGTCGACGTGCTTCAGCGCCGACTCGAGGCTCTCGGTCGCGCGGCCCACCCGCTCCGCGGCGGTGCGAAGCTCGCCGGGCTGCCCGTCCCGGCCGGGCACCTCGGCCGCGGCCGTCATCATGCGGATGTCGCGGCTCACCTGCTCGACGTTGCGCAGGATCTCCCGCAGGCGCGGGCCCGACTCGCCCGTGATCTGGTTGATGTTGTTGATCGTCTGCGTGACGCCCGCGCGGTTCTCGCGCACGGTCGCGTTCATCTGCTCCGTGACGTCCGCGAGGTTGTCGAGGATCTGCGCGAGCCGCTCCTGGCCGTTCTCGGAGCCGACGGTGTTCTTCAGCGTCTCGGTGACCGTCTTGACGTCCTTCAGGATCTCGGCGACCTGCCCCTGCATCGACTGGATCGTCGGCTCGTCGATGTAGAACGTGATCCTCCCCTCGTCGGGGATGCGCGGCTTGCCCTCGGTGCCGGGCGAGAGCACGACGAACGACTCGCCGATGAGGCTCGTGGCGCGCTTGCCCACGGCCGCGTCCTCGTAGAGCGGGACGTCGGGGCTCATCTTGATGTCGATGCGCGCCTGGCCGTTGTAGAGCGAGATCTTGTCGACGACGCCGACCTGGATGCCCGAGATCATCACCCGCGACTGCGGGGAGACGCCGATCGCGTCCGGCAGCGTGGCCCAGACCCGGTAGCCGCTCCCGCCGCCCACATCGCGCGACACGAAGCGGTACCCGCCGTAGGCAGCGCCTGCGAGCACGATCGTCATCACGCCGACCTTTGCGGCCTTGGAAACCTCAGCCATCCTGCGCGAGGGCCACGGTAGCACGAGCTGACCGCGGGACCGCGCGGCTTTCTCCTCGAAGCAGGAATGCGAGTAGGCGCACGTCGGCGCGGCCGGGGGCGGGCGAAAATGAGCGTGCGGCCGGGAAACCTGCTAGCCGAGGCGAATGCGGTCGTGGTGGGCCACTGGGGCATCTGGCGCGGCGCTCACCCTCGCCGGGGCGGCAGCAGCGGAGCCGCCGGCGCTCACGTGGGAGGCCACCACGCGATCGCCGCAGCCGGCCGCGGCGGTCGCGCCGGAGGTCGCCGCGCTCGGGGCGCACTGCGGGAGCGCGGACGCGGCGCTCGCCGCCGTCGCCCGGCGCAACGTCGAGCGGCAGCTCCAGGGAGGGGAGATCATGCCTCCCGACGAGCTCGCCTTCACCCTGCGCGCCGCGGGCGCGCCGCACGCCTGGCCGCGGGGCTGGTCCATCTCCGGCCGGGGGCTCGGGCCGACGGAGATCGGGGCACGGCTCGACGGGTGGGTGTCGGGATGGCCCACCCTCGGGGTGCGGCGGTGTGGGGTGGCCCAGGCGAAGAAGCCGGACGGGACGGTGATCGTGGCCGCGGTCGGGGTGGACGCGCTCGCGGACATGTCGCCGCTGCCGACGACCGCGCGGGTGGGGCAGTGGGTGACCCTCGAGGGGACGATGCGGGTCCCCGCGAGCGCGGCGAAGGTGGTGCTGCTGGGGCCGCGGGGCGCGCCCAAGACGGTGGTGAGCTCGCTGTCGGGCGCGCGGCTCCGCTCGAGCTTCGCGGTCGACCAGCCGGGGAGCTGGCTGGTGCAGGTGCTGGCCACTGTGTCGACCGGGCCGAGGCCCGTGCTGGAGGCGATGATCTTCGCGGGGAGCGCGCCGCCGGGACGGTACGTCCGCGCGACGGCGCCGGGGGAGGAGGCCGCCAAGGGGGCGAAGGACGACGAGGACGCGATGCTGCGGATGATGAACGCCGCGCGGGCGTCGGAGGACGTGCCGGCGCTCGCGCGCGACGCGGCGCTCAGCGCGCTGGCGCGGGCGCACTCCGAGGAGATGATCAAGGCGAAGATGGTGGGGCACGACGTGGGCTCGGGCGACCCGGCGGTGCGCCTCAAGGCGGTCGGCTACAAGGCCACGATCGCGGGGGAGAACGTGGCCAGCTCGAGCACGACCGAGGGCGCGCACCGCGCGATCTGGGCGAGCCCGTCGCACCGGGGCAACCTGCTCGACCGGCGCTACGGCAGGGCCGGCGTGGCGGTGGTGCGCGACCCGAGCGGGCGGGTCTGGGTGACGCAGCTGTTCGCGGGGTGATCGCGGACGACGGGCGGCAGGCGCCGCCGATACGCTCGCCGGAGCCGCTCGAGCTCGGCCATCGCCTCCGCGAGCCGGCGCTCGGCGTCCTCACGGGCGCGGGCGGTCCTCCCCAACGGGCGCAGGCGCGTCCTCCCCACGGACGCAGGCGTCCTCCTCCTCGCGGGCGCAATTCGAGCTCCTGCGCACACCCTCGGCGAGCAGGCGCCCGGGGCCTCACGATCGGCCGCTGTTCGCGGCCGCCGGGCCTTCTGTGGGCTCGTCCGGGCGGCCGCCGTTCCGCGCGTGTATTCTTCCACGCGATGGCTGCACGCCCGCTTTACGTCGGCATCGACCTCGGCACCACCAACTCGACCGCGGCCGCCTTTGACGGCGAGAAGGTCACCCTTGTCAGGAACTCCCAGGGCGCGACGCTCACCCCGAGCGTGGTGCGGATCGACGCGCGCGGGACGATCACGGTCGGCGCGCGCGCGCGCCGGTTCCTCGAGAGCGATCCGCAGAACACCCGCGCGGAGTTCAAGCGGCTGATGGGGACAGCCCAGCCGATCGAGTTCGCGGCGGCGAAGGTGACGAAGAAGCCCGAGGAGCTCGCCGCCGAGGTGCTCCGCTCGCTGCGCGCCGACGTGGCCGAGCACCTCGGGGCCCTGCCGGCCGCCGCGGTGATCTCCGTGCCCGCGCTCTTCGAGCTGCCCCAGAGCTCGGCGACCTCGGAGGCGGCGCGGCGCGCCGGCTTCGAGCGCGTCGAGCTGATCCAGGAGCCGGTGGCCTCGGCGCTCGCGGCCGGCTGGACGGCCGAGGAGTCCACGGGCAGCTGGCTCGTCTACGACCTCGGCGGCGGGACCTTCGACGTGTCGCTGCTCGAGACGCGTGACGGGCTGCTCCGCGTCGTCGGGCACGACGGCGACAACTTCCTCGGCGGGCGCGACTTCGACTGGGCCATCGTCGACTGGGCGCTCGCCGAGATCGCGCGCGCCCAGGGCGTCACCGTGAGCCGCGCCGACCCGCGGCACGCCGCCGCGCTCCGCAAGCTCAAGCTCGCCGTCGAGGACATCAAGATCGAGCTCACCCGCGCCGAGGAAGCGGCGCTCGCGCTCCCCGCCGCGTTCGAGGTGGACGGCAAGCCGGTCGACGTCGACCTGGTCCTGCAGAGGTCGACGCTCGAGGCGCTCTGCGCGCCGATCATCGACCGCTCGATCGAGGTCTGCCGCCGGCTGCTCACCGCGCACGGCCTCGACGCGTCGCAGCTCGCGCGCGTCGTGCTGGTCGGCGGCCCGACGGTGATGCCGGCGCTCCGGGCGCGCGTGCGGGACGCGCTCGGCGTCCCGTTCGGCGAGGGGCTCGATCCGATGACCCTCGTCGCGCAAGGGGCCGCGATCTACGCGGCCACGGCCGGCCTCGACGCGCGGGCCTCCTCGAGCGCGCGGTCCAAGGAGGAGGGCCGCCGGCTCTGGCTCCAGTATCCGGCCATGTCGAGCGACCTCACGCCGCACGTCGTGGGCCGCGTCGTGGAGGGGCCAGGGGCCGCGCCCGAGCGGATCCGGCTCGCGCGGGAAGGCGACGGCTGGACGAGCGCCGACGCCCCGCTCGACGCCGAAGGGGCGTTCGTGGTCACCGTGGACCTGCTCCCGCGGCGGCCGAACGTCTTCCGCGTCGAGGCGACCTCGGCCGGCGGCGCGAGGGTGCCGGTGCACCCGCAGGCGATCACCATCGTCCAGGGGCTCACGATCAGCGATCCGCCGCTGTCGCGCACGATCGGGGTCGCGCTCGCGGACAACACCGTGCGGGTCTACTTCGAGCGCGGCGCGCCGCTGCCGGCCCGGCGGACGTTCGTGCACCACAGCGTGGAGAGCGTCCCGAAGGGGTCGAGCGCGTGCGTGCTCAAGATCCCGATCGTGCAGGGCGAGCTCGACGTCGCCCACCTCTGCCGCGTGGTCGGCACGCTCGAGATCGACGGGAGCGGGCTCACCGCGACCCTGCCCGCGGGCTCGGCCATCGAGCTCACGCTGGAGCTCGACCGGGGCGGGCACCTCTCGGCGCGCGCGCTGATCCCGTCGCAGGCGCTCGTGTTCGAGCGCGTCGCGCATCTCCTCGTCCCCGAGGCGGCGCCCGAGGTGCTCGACGCCTCGCTCGCCGCCATGCGCGAGCGGCTCACCTCGGTGCGCGAGAGCGCCCTGCGCAGGAACGCGCCGCACGCGCTCGGCAAGGTCACCTACGTCGAGTGCGCGCTCGTCGAGGTGGAGCGCGACGTGGCCGCGGCGCGCGGCGGCGACGCCGACGCCGGGCAGAAGGCGCGGCGCGCGCTGCTCGAGCTCGACGTCCTGCTCGAGCAGGCCGAGGCCGACAAGCGCTGGCCAGAGCTCGAGGCCGAGGCGCAGGCCGCCGTCGCGAACGCGTCGGTGTGGATCTCGCAGCTCGGCTCGGCCACCGAGAAGGCGCTCCTCGAGGAGGCCGCGCAGGGGGTGGCGCGGGCGCGCGCCGAGAAGAACCAGCTCGAGCTGCAGCGGCAGCTCCGCCTCGTCCGCAACCTGAGCAGCGCGGCGTTCCAGCGGCACCCGAAGGCGTGGGCGTGGATGTTCGAGGAGGCCGCCTCCGAGGCGCACCAGGCCTCGGATCTGGTCCGCGCGCAGAAGCTCGTGCGCGACGGGCGCAGCGCGGCGGAGCGCGGCGACACGACGGCGCTCAGGGCGATCACCGAGGAGATCTGGCGCCTCCTGCCGGTCGACGCGCAGAAGCGCAGGCTCGGCCACGAGTCGGGGGTGCGGTGATGGACGGCGCGCTCGGCCGCATCCGCGATAACCCCTTCTACGTGCTCGGCCTGCGCCCGAGCGCGAGCCGCGCGGAGGTCGAGCGCGAGGGGCAGAAGCTGCTCGGGATGCTCGAGCTCAAGCTCGCGAGCGCCGCGACCTACGCGACGCCGGTCGGCCCCGGGGTCCGCACGGCCGACAAGGTGCGCCAGGCCATGGCGGCCCTGCGGGACCCGGAGCGGCGGCTCGCGCACGAGGTCTGGGCGCGGCTCGACCCGAGACCCCCGCCGAAGGACGAGCTCGACGACGACCTCGGCGAGCTCCCGGCGCCGGAGCCGCCCGGAGAGGATCCGCGCGCGCCGTGGCCGGAGGCGCTGTCGGCGCTCGGCTGGAGGTCGCGATGAACTGGGGCGTCCTCCTCGTCCTCGCGATCGTCGTGCGGACGATCTGCGAGGTGGCCGCGCGGAGGGCCTCGCCCGGGGCGCCGCCGCGCCCGAGCTTGCTCGGCGCGGGCACCTGGCGCGTCGCGGCGGCGATCGTCATCGCTCCGATGACGATCGTCCTCGTGTTCGGCCTCGCCGCAGGTCAGCTCTGGTGCGCGCTGCTGCTCGCGCCGCTCGTGCTCCTCGTCGCGCCCTGCCGCCTCGCTCGCCACGCGCTCGTTCCGCTGGGGTTGCCGCGGGCCGCCTACTACGTCGCGCTGCTCTCGAACTGGACCTGGCGCGCCGACCGGCACGGCGGCGCGGCGCTCGCGGCCGCGTGGGCGCTCTGCCGGGCGCGGAGGCCGGACCCCGCGGCGGAGGCGTGGATCAGCGAGCGGCTCGAGCGCGGTGGCGGCGAGCGCGGTGGGGTGGCTCCCGCGCCGGACGCGGCGCTCCAGGTGCCGCTCCGCGGCGCGGGCGTCGCCGCCGGCGCCATGCTCGCGGCGTACCGCGGCGACGTGGAGGGCGCGCGGGCGCTCTTCGAGAGCGTCGCCGGCATGGACGAGCGCGCTTGCCCGCGCGAAGCCCGCCGCATCGCCGCGGGCTGGCTCGCCGCCGAGGCAGCCTCGCGCGGCGACTGGAAGGCCGTGCTCGAGCGCGCGCGGGAAGGTGGCGGCCGCGAGCTCTCGCTGCTCGGCGCCGTCGCCGCGCGGCTGCTCGGCGAGGTGCCCGCGCCGGGCGCGGTCGAGCTCTGGCTCCGCTGGCTCGCCGCGCCCCGCCGGCGCGCCACGCTCCCGCTCGTGCGCCGCGCCCTGGCCGCGGGCGACGGCGCGCCGCGCCCGGAGCCGGATGAGCCCGAGCCGTGCGCCGCGAAGATCGCCGAGGGCGACCTGTGGAGCCGCGCGGTGCTGCTCCACGCGACGCTGCTGCTCCGGCCCCGCGGCAGGGTCTCGGGCGACGATCTCAGGCGGCTGGGCGGCGCGTGGGACGCGGCGCTCGACGACGAGCGCGCGCAGGCCGAGCTCCGCGAGCGGGCGCTGTCGCTCGGCGCCTCGGGCGCGCAGGCGGCGCTCGGCCCGCTCGCGCGCGCGGTCGAGGAGGACCTCGCGGCGACGCTGCGCGCGGCGCGCGTGCCGCTCGCGGAGTGGGACGACCTCGGCGCGACGATCGGCCGCACGCGCCGGCGCCTCCGGGACGAGCTCCTTTCCGAGGTGGAGCTCGCGTGCGACGCCCTCCGCCGCCGCGTCGACGAGAAGCGCGAGCTCCCGGCGCTCGCGGAGTGGCGCGAGTGGACGTCGCTCCGCGCGCAGTACGAGGCCGCGGCGGAGCTCGTGGGCACGGAGTTCCGCCGCCTCGCGTTCCCCAAGTTCCACTCCGACGTGTGCCACGCCGCCGTCTGGCTGTTCAACACGCGCAAGGAGCGGGCGATCGCGAACGCGATGTTCCGGTGGCTCCTCGCCGAGGCCGAGGCACTCGACGACGCGCGCCTCGCGGGGCTCCAGCGCGGCAACGTCGGGTGCGGGGTGTGATGGAGGGCGCCGCCGTACCCGCGCCGCGGGCGGCGCCCTGCGGCGCGTCCGGGGAGCCCTCATGATCGAGCTCGACAAGGTCACGAAGCGCTACGCCGACGCTGTCGCGGTCGACGCTGTCTCGCTGCGCGTCGAGGAAGGCGAGCTCCTCGTCCTGCTCGGCGGGTCGGGCTCGGGCAAGACGACCACGCTCAAGATGGTGAACCGCCTCATCGAGCCGACGTCGGGCGCCATCCGGATCGGCGGGCAGGACATCACCGGCGAGCCGCCGCACGCGCTGCGCCGGCGCATCGGCTATGTGTTCCAGCGGCTCGGCCTGTTCCCGCACCTCACCGTGGCGGAGAACATCGGCGTCACGCCGTCGCTGCTCGGCTGGGACGCGGCGCGCATCCGCGCGCGCGTCGACGCGCTCCTCGAGCTCTGCGAGCTCGACCCGGCGGCGGTGCGCGATCGCCGCCCCGCGGAGCTCTCGGGCGGGCAGCAGCAGCGGGTCGGCGTGGCGCGCGCGCTCGCCGCCGAGCCCAGGGTGATGCTCCTCGACGAGCCGTTCGGGGCGCTCGATCCGCTGACGCGCGACCGGCTCCAGCAGTCGTTCCTCTCGATCCGGCGCCGGCTCGGGCTGACAGCGATCTTCGTGACCCACGACATGGTCGAGGCCCTGCTGCTCGGCGACCGCATCGCGGTGATGCAGGGCGGCCGGCTCGCGCAGGTCGGGACGCCGCGGGAGCTCATGACCGCGCCCGCGGACGAGTACGTGGCGCAGCTCATCGGGACGCCCAGGCGGCAGGCGGGGCTCATCGACGCGCTGCTCGCCGGGGGGGCGAGCGCGCCGTGAACGAGCAGCTCGCCCTGCTCCCCGGGCGCCTCCTCGCGCACCTCGAGCTCACGCTCGTCGCGCTCCTCATCGGGACGGGCATCAGCGTGCCGCTCGGCGTCCTCGTCTCCCGCGTGCGCCGGCTCGAGCAGCCGGTGCTCGCCGCCGCGGGCGTCATCCAGACCATCCCCAGCCTGGCGCTGCTCGCGTTCATGGTGCCCGCGCTCGCCGCGGTCGGCGCCGCGAGCATCGGCTACGTGCCGGCGCTCCTCGGGCTCGTGCTCTACAGCGTGCTCCCGGTCCTCAGGAACACGGTGGTCGGCATCTCCACCGTCGACCCGGCCCTGATCGAGGCGGCCGAGGGCGTCGGCATGACGCCGGGCCAGCGGCTCCGGCGCGTGGAGCTGCCGCTCGCCATGCCCGTGATCGTCGCCGGCGTCAGGACGGCGACCGTGTGGACGGTGGGGACCGCGACGCTCTCGACCCCCATCGGCGCGGAGAGCCTCGGCAACTACATCTTCAGCGGGCTGCAGACGCGCAACACGACGGCCGTGCTCGTCGGGTGCGCGGCGGCGGCGGCGCTGGCGCTCGTCCTCGACGGCACGGTGAGGGCGCTGGAGATCGGGCTCCGCCAGCGCCGCCGGGGCCTCGTGGCGGCGGCGATCGGCGCGTTCGCCCTGCTCTACGCGGTCGCCGCGGCGGGCTTCGCGCGGGAGGCGCTCGGGGGCGGCGCGCGGAAGATCGCCATCGGCTCCAAGACGTTCACCGAGCAGTACATCCTGAGCCGCATCCTCGCGGGGAAGATCCAGCGGGACACGGGGCTGCCGACCGAGGCGGTGGAGTCGCTGGGGTCGACGGTGGCGTTCGACGCGCTGAGGACGGGCCAGATCGACGCGTACGTGGACTACTCCGGGACGCTCTGGGCGACGGTGATGAAGCGGAGCGACCTGCCGGCCGACCGGGGCGAGGTGCTCCGGGGGGTGACGCAGTACCTGCTCGAGGAGCACGGGATCGTGGTCGCCGCCGCGCTGGGCTTCGAGAACACCTACGCGCTCGCGCTGCGGCGCGAGCTCGCGGAGCGGCTCGGCGCGCGCACCATCAGCGATCTCGTGCCCTCGGCGCGCTCGCTGTCGATCGGAGGAGACTACGAGTTCTTCCAGCGCGCCGAGTGGAAGACGGTCGAGCAGCGGTACGGGATCGCGTTCGCGAGGCAGCGCAGCATGGACCCGTCGCTCATGTACGAGGCCGTGAGGGCGGGCGAGGTGGACGTCATCAGCGCGTTCTCGACGGACGGGAGGATCGTGTCGTTCGATCTGCGCGTGCTCGAGGACGACCGGCGGGCGATACCGCCCTACGACGCCGTCGTCCTCGCCAGCGCGCGGCTCGCGCGGGAGCACCCGGAGGTGATCGAGGCGCTGCGGGGGCTCGAGGGCAAGATCGGCGCGGAGCGGATGCGGGAGCTCAACGTCGCCGTCGACGAGCGCGGGGAGTCCCCCGCCGAGGCGGCGGAGGCGCTGCTGCGAGAGCTCTGACGGGCCGGCCGGGCCGCCGCCCGGCTACGCGCCGCCCCTGTCGCTCGCGGGCCCCTCCCCGCGCGGCGCCCGGGCGCCCGGACGCCTGAGCGTCACGAGGTGCTCTTCCTGGAGCGGCTCCGGCTGGATCGTGCAGTGGGTCAGCGCGTGCTGCTCGCGCAGCCGGCGGCTCACGGCCGCGGCGACGTCCGTCCCGTGGTGCCCCTTCGCGAGCACCACGTGCACCGTGAGCACGTTGAAGCCGTCGGAGATCGACCAGACGTGCAGGTCGTGGAAGTCGACCACGCCGGGCACGCTCCGGATCGTGTCCTCGACGTCGACGAGGTCGATCTCGATCGGGCTGCCCTCCATCAGCACGCGGGACGTGTCGCGCACGAGCCGCCAGCCGCCCCAGAGCACGAGCCCGCCGATGGCCGCGCTGATCACCGGGTCGGCCCGCGTCCAGCCGAAGGCGAGGATGAGCACGCCCGCCGCCATGGCGCCCACCGAGCCGAGCGCGTCCGACAGCACGTGCGCCAGCGCGGCCCGCGTGTTGATGTTGTGCCCGCGCTCGCCGGTCGAGAGCAGCAGCGCCGAGGCCACGTTCACGAGCAGCCCCAGCGCCGCGGTGATCGCCAGCGCCTCGGCGTGCACCGCCTGCGGCTCGTGCCAACGGCGGGCCGCCTCGATGAAGATCCAGATCGCCGTCAGCGCCAGCGCGATGCCGTTGGCGAACGCCGCGAGCACCTCGGCGCGCCGGAAGCCGTACGTCCGCGCGCGCGTCCGCGCCTGCGCCGCGATGCGCTGCGCGATGATCGCGAGCCCGAGCGCCGCGGCGTCCGCGAGCATGTGGCCCGCGTCGGCGAGCAGCGCGAGGCTCTTCGACCACCACCCGACCGCCGCCTCGACGAGCAGGAACGACGCGGTGAGCGCGAAGGCCGCGATCAGCCGGCGGAGCGGCGCGCGCCGGTGGTCGTGGTCGTGATGCCCTGGGTCGCCGTGGTCGTGACCGTGTTCGTGATCGTGGTCATGACCGTGGTGGCCGTGATCGTGCCGCTCGCCGTGCCGAGCGCCGTGCCCGCGCGGGTGCTCATGAGCGGAGCTCTCAGGCTCGTCGGGCACCCCCATCACGGCGCCGGCGCGGCTCACACCCGCTCGACGATGGTCGCCACGCCCATCCCTCCGCCGATGCACAGCGTGATCAGCGCGGTCGCCTTGTCGGCGCGCTCGAGCTCGTCGAGCGCCGTGCCGATCAGGCAGGCCCCGGTCGCGCCGAGCGGGTGCCCGAGGGCGATCGCCCCGCCGTTCACGTTGACGCGGTCGAGATCGATGTCGAGCTTGCGCGCGGTCTGCAGCGGCACCGCCGCGAACGCCTCGTTGATCTCCCAGAGATCGATGTCGCGCGCCTGCATCCCCGCCTTCTTGAGCGCCCGCTCCGACGCGGGCGCCGGGGCCGTCAGCATGATCACCGGCTCCGCCCCGATCGTCGCCGCGGCGCGGATCTTCGCCCGCGGCTTGAGCCCGTGCGCCTTCACGTAGTCGCCCGACGCGAGCAGCACCACCGCGGCCCCGTCCACGATGCCGCTCGAGTTGCCCGCGGTGTGGACGTGCTGGATCGCCTTCACCTGCGGGTACCGCACGAGCGCCAGCTCGTCGACCGTCTCGCCGGCGGGGCCCATCGGGGTCGTTCCGAGGCCGGTGAACGCCGGCTCGAGCTTCGCGAGGGCTTCCATCGTCGCCCCGGCCCGCGGGTGCTCGTCCCTGTCGAGCAGCGGCTTGCCGTCGAGATCGACGACCGTGAACAGGCTCTTCGCGAAGCGCCCCTCGCGCGCGGCCCGCTCGGCCTTCTGCTGGCTCGCCAGGGCGAAGCGGTCGACGTCCTCGCGCGAGAAGCCCTCGATCGTCGCGATGAGGTCCGCCGAGATGCCCTGCGGCACCATCGCCAGCTTCTGGCGGAGCGCGAGGTTGTTCCCGTCGAGGGGCGCGCCGTCCGAGCCCATCGGCACGCGCGACATGCTCTCGACGCCCCCGCCGATGGCGAGCTCCTGCTGGCCCGACATGACCCCCATCGCCGCGAAATTGACCGCCTGCGCGCCCGAGCCGCAGAAGCGGTTGACGGTCACGCCGGTCACGACGTCCGGCCAGTCCGCCGCGAGGATCGCGGTGCGCGCGATGCACGCCCCCTGCTCGCTGGCCTGGGTCACGCACCCGACGACCACGTCCTCCACGTCCTCTTTGCGGATCCCGGTCTTCTCGGCGAGGCGGTTGAGCGTCTGCGCGAGGAGCTCCTGGGGGTGCACGCCCGAGAGGGCTCCCTTGCCTGCCTTGCCGCGCCCGCGCGGCGTGCGAACGGCATCCACGATGAAAACGTCACGCATGACAGCCTCCCGACCCCTGGTGTCCGGCCCGTCCTTAGCACACGACCCGTTCCCGGGGCAGCCTGCTCGCGGGCAGGTCCAGGTGGACCCGAGCCACCGCGGATCGGCTATGCTCGCCGCCGATGACGGACCGGTCGCAGCGGATGGTGTGGGTCGATCTGGAGATGACGGGGCTCGACGAGAGCACGTGCGCGATCGTGGAGATCGCGACCATCGTCACGGAGCCGGATCTGACCGTCGTCGCGGAGGGGCCGTGCCTCGTCATCCATCAGCCGGAGGAGGTGCTCGCTGGGATGAGCGACTTCGTCCGCGATCTCCACGCCCGGTCGGGTCTCCTCGCGCGCATCCGCGCCTCCACGCTCTCCGTCGGCGACGCGGAGTCCGAGACGCGCGCGTTCCTGGAGGCGCACTGCGACGAGGGCATGGCCGTGCTGTGCGGCAACTCCGTGTGGAAGGACCGTGCCTTCCTGCAGCGCTACATGCCGGATCTCCTCTCCTTCCTGCATTACCGCATCGTGGATGTCTCCACGCTCAAGGAGCTCGTCCGCCGCTGGTACCCGGGGCGCTCCGCGCCGAAGAAGCGCGAGATCCACCGCGCGCTCGACGACATCCGCGAGTCGATCGAGGAGCTCCGGTGGTACCGCGCGAACGTGTTCCAGCCGCTGCCGGGCAACGAGCTCCGCTGAGCGGGCACGCTGGCTGAGGGGGCACGGCGACGGGCGGCGCTGCCGCGTGCGTCGGCTCGCAGCCCAGCGCCCCCGCTCGCCTTGCCGCCGGGGGCTCTCGCCCGCGCGATCCATGACGGGGTTGAGCGGCGCGTCGGCGCGCCCAACCGGGGTGTCGCGCTCAACCACGGTCCGACCCTGCGCACACAGGCGGACGAGGGGAGCACGCCGAAGAGTGGAGAAAATGGTCGACGTCGCGAGAAATTAAGATCGATCGACGGAATGCTTTAGTAGGCTAGCCATGCGTCCAGGCCTCCGGCACGAGGCCTGCGATGCGGACGCCCCGGCGGCCCCAATCCGCCGGGGTGTCGTTTGCCACCCAGGTTGCGGCGGGCGCACCCAGGTTGCGGCCTGCGGCCCACGGACCCCGCCGCGAGATTGCGGGCGGCCTGCGAAGGTGCCTCAGAAGAGCTGGTCGCCGTACCAGCGCTGCCGGGCGCTTCCACCGGCCTCCACGGCCGGGGTCGTGGCCAGCGACGCCGGCGCCGGACGGGGCGCCGCCCGGGACCGCAGAACGGGCCTTTCGACAGCAGGATGCACCGTCTCGTGGACGCCCGGCTCGCACTGCACCGGTGGCGCCGCCTCGGTATTGTGATCCAGATTACTTACGTACACCGGAGGTTCGACGGGCGGCGGGGGCGGCGCCCCGCGCCGGGCGATGTAGGAGCTCAGCGGCACCGCGACCGCCGCGCTCGTCAGCGCGACGAGCAGCAACGCGCCCGCGGCCCTCAGGAAGAGGCCGTAGCGCCAGCGCTGAGCAGCGACCTGGACCACCGGGTGCCGCATGGCCTCGGGAGGGATGGTCCCGGTGGGCAGCGTGTTGCGCGACTCCGGCGCGGGCACGCTCCGCTCGGTGTCGGGCGGCGGCTCGTGCGGCGGCGGGGCGCCCCCCGCGAGCGCCGCCGAGCCGGCGAGGAGCAGCGGCCGCACGGCGGTCATGAGCTCCTGCACCGTCTGGAAGCGCGCGTCGGGATCCTTCGCGAGCGCCCGAGCCAGCGCCTCGTTCACCTGGGGCGGTACGCCCTCGAGCGGCGGGGGCACCTCGTCGAGCGCGCACACATCGAGATCGTCGCGCCCCTCGAACGGCCGTCGGCCCGCGAGGGCGCAGTACAGCAGCATCCCGAGCCCGTAGATGTCCGTTCGATGATCGATCACGCGCGCGTCGAACACCTCCGGCGCCCGGTAGCGCGCCGCGTCCGCCACGATGTCGGCCGGCGCCCCGAACAGCCGGTGCAGCCCGAACGCCCTGACGACAGCCGCCCCCTGGCCGGAGATCACCACCGTGTGCGGGCCGAGATCCCCGTGCGACAGCCCCAGGGCGTGCGCCGCGGTCAGCGTCCGCGCGACGTCGAGCGCGAGCTCGTACGCGACGGAGCGGAGCCGGGGCAAGAGCTCCTCCACCGAGGGATCATCGCTCGGCCGGGCAGCGAGCCAGCCGGCATTGCCCTCCATGCCGCCCCGGAGCACTGGCACGATGCCGTGCACCGCCGGAGACGGCGAAAGGAGCCGCTCGAGCTCACGGCGGAACGCGCCGGGGTCGAGCTCGATATCCTCCTGGACATAAAGTGTCACCTCGCGGCCGTCGGCATCCAGCGCGCGATAGGCCTCGGCCGGAGCGGGCAAGTCGAGGCTGGCGACGATGGTGTACCCCGCGAACTCCTGGCCCAGGATCACCATGGGCCCCCCGCCGCGAGCCCCACTCCGGACACAGCAGCTCCAGCCCCGGCGCGTGGAGACAAGAAGAAATGGCGATGCGCGGACGCGCGCTGCGATGTTGGATCAGCCCAGAAGATTCTGCTCACTGCGTCGGACCTCCGGCACGAGGTTCGAGTCCATGACACCCCCGGACACGGCTCGGGGAACATCGGTTGGCTGCGAGCGTAACAGACGTTCAAGGCCCGCGGAAGCCGTCGCCAGGGCGGACCTGGGTCACGGAGCGAGCGAGGCGTCGCGCTCACTTCCCGGAGCGACGGCTCGACGACGGGGGAGCTCGCCCCGAGACGGCGCGCTCCGGCGGGCGCGACCTGGGCGGTGCCGCCGGACGCGAGCGCTCGGGATCCTCGCTGGCCAGGGCGAGCATTGCTTGCTTCCTGGGTGAATCGTCAGGCTCCATGAGCAGGAAGAGGATCGCGTTCTGGAGGGTCTCCTGGGAACGGTCAAAGAGCTCTGCCACGACGGACGCGACCGGGCTGCGCCCGTCGCCGGGGAGCAGGAGGCGCGCGTCGCACTGGAGCCCCTGGGCGATCAGGCCGAGCGCGCCGAGCCCGAGATCCCGCTCGCCGCGCTCGACCTGCCGCAGGTACGTGGCCGAGAGCTGCGCCCGCTCGGCGAACTCCTGCATGCTGAGCCCGCGAAGCAGCCGGAGGATGCGGATCGCCTGGCCGACCTCCTTGGGGAGCGTGTCGCGCATGCGCCGAGCCTAGCAGGCAGAGCTCGCTCGAGCCGCCGCAGCAACGGCGTCGCGCGCATCACGCGGCTTCCGCCCGAGCCGGCGAGAGGAAGGGCAGCCCGGCGCCGGGCGCTCGTGCGGGCGCTCGTGCGGGCGCTCGTGCGGGCGCTCGTGCGGGCAACGAGGGTCCGCCGACAGCGCAGCGCGCTCGCGCCGGAGGCGCTACAGGTATCCTTCGGCCTGCAGCGCGAACATGCGGGCATAGCGCTGGCCGCGCGCGACGAGCTCGTCGTGGGTGCCCTCCTCGACGATGCGCCCGCCGTCGAGGACGAGGATGCGGTCGGCCATGCGCACGGTCGGGAAGCGGTGCGAGATGACGATCGTCGTGCGCCCCTTGGAGAGCGACCGGAACCGCTGGAAGACCGCGTGCTCGGCCTCGGCGTCGAGCGCCGCGGTCGGCTCGTCGAGCACGAGGATGTCGGCCTGCTCGCGCATGAAGGCGCGCGCGAGCGCGATCTTCTGCCACTGCCCGCCGCTCAGCTCGACGCCGTCCTTGAACCAGCGCCCGAGCTGCGCGTCGAGCCCCCCCGGCACCGCGGTCACGACCTCGTCCGCGCCGCCCTCGGAGACAGCGCGCCCGATGCGCGGCCCGTCCGCGAGGTGCTCGAGGCTGCCCAGCCCGACGTTCTCGCGCAACGTGAGCTGGTACTGGTTGAAATCCTGAAACACGACACCGATCCTCCGGCGCAGCGCGTCGAGATCCCAGGCGCGGAGATCCTTGCCGTCGAGCAGGATGCGCCCCTCGGTGGGCTCGTAGAGCCGCGTGAGCAGCTTGATGAACGTCGTCTTGCCCGCGCCGTTGTGCCCGACGAGCGCCAGGCTCTGTCCGCTCGGGATGTGGAGATCGATCCCCCGGAGCGCCCAGCGCGACTGGCCAGGATACCGGTAACCGACCCCCTCGAACCGCACGCCCCTGTCGCTCGCGCCGGAGCCCGAGAGCGCGGCAGACGCGCTGGGCGAGAGCGCTGTCGCGCTGCCGTCCGCGAGCGCGGCTGGCGCGCCGTCCGCGAGCGCGGCTGGCGCGCCGTCCGCGAGCGCGGCTGGCGCGCTGGTCGGGATGCTCAGGTACTGGAAGAGATTCGACATGTAGAGGTTGTGCTCGTACATGCCGCCGATGCCGGCGAGGACGGCCTGGAACGCCTGCTGGCCTTGCCGGAAGGCCGCTACATAAAGCACCATCGCGCCGAGCGAGAGGCGCCCCGCCGCGGCGCCGAGCGCCATGGCGCCATAACAGCCGTAGAACGCGGCCGTCCCGAGGAGCGACAGGCCGTAAGCCCACCCGGCGCGGCGGACCGCGAGGGCGCTGTCCTCCCGGTAAAACGACGCGGCGAGCGCCTTGTACCGCTCGAGGAACATCGGCCCGAGCCCGAAGAGCTTCACCTCCTTGGCGTGGCCGTCGTTGGCGAGCACATACTCGAGGTAATTGAGCCGGCGGGCCTCGGGAGATCGCCAGTTCCGGAGGCGGAACGCCGCGCCCGAGAAGCGCGCCTCCGCGACCGTGGCCGGGATCGCCGCGAGCAAGAGCGCGAGCACGGCGAAGGCGCTGAACCCCACGAGCATCGCGCCGTATCCGGCGAGCGTGATGAGGTTCTGCACGAGCGAGAAGCTCTCGGTCACCACGGACGCGGGGCGCGACGACGCCTCGCGGCGCGCGCGGGTGAGCTGGTCGTAGAACTCGGAGTCCTCGAAGTGCGCCAGATCGAGCGAGAGCGCCTTCTCGAGGATGAGCGCGTGGATGTCGATCGAGAGCCGCGCGCCGAGCAGCTGCCGCGTCAGCGCGAGGCCGCGCTGCGCGAGCGCGAGCGCGGCCACGAGGCCGAGCTCCACCGCGACCCACACGAGCGCGGCGCGCTGGTCGCGCGCGACCACCGCGTCCGTGATCGTCTTGCCCACGTACGCCACGCCGAGCGGCAGCACCGCCGCCACCAGCGTGAGCGCGCCGAGCGCGACGCTGGCCGCCCTCGACGAGCGCCAGACGAGCTTGAGCGTCCGCGGGGTGTAGGCGAAGCTGTCCCGCAGGCGGGAGAGGCCGAGCATGGGGGCGGAATCTAACCACGCCATCGCGCTCCGCCCGCGGACGCCCGGCGAGCGCGGCGGCCCGGGCGATCTCCCGCCGGGCGGGGCGGCGAGCGCGGCCCCGTGACGATGGCGCGCGTCCGGCCCACCGCGGCCCGGACGCGCGGCGCGGGCGGCCGCGGTGGCGGGGGGGCGCCGGCCGCGGTATCCCGGGGGCTCCGGACAAGGAGGCTCTGCATGTCGAGCATGTCGAATGTGACCATAGGCTACGGGGCGCTGCTCACGGCGCTCGGCGTCGGCGGCTTCGCGGCGACGAGCGCGCCGACCGCGCTCATCCCGGCCGGCTTCGGGGCCGTCGCGATCGGGCTCGGCCTGCTCGCGAGGCAGGAGAAGCACCGCATGCACGTCATGCACGCGTCGGCGCTGCTCGGCGTCGTCGGCTTCCTCGGCTCGATCCGCGGCCTGTCCAGGCTGCCGGCGCTGCTCTCCGGCGGCCACGTGGAGCGCCCCGCGGCCGTCATCGCCCAGTCCCTGATGGCCATCCTCTCGGCGGGCTACGTCGGCCTCTGCGTGCGCTCCTTCGTCGCGGCGCGCCGCGCCCCCGCCCGCCCCTGAGCGCGGCGCGCCCCCGCGGCGCGCGCCCCGGAGCGCCGCCTCGCCACCGAGCCAAGGCGCCCTCACAGCCCCCCTCTTCACCATCACCCTCCCGAGAGAGCGCGCCGAGTTGCCCTGTCGGCCGCGCGCGGCGCCGCGCGGCGCGCTCCTGTTGAATCCGTAGAGAACGGCCGGTGCCACGGGCCATCTCGCGTCGATGAGCTCCCCTCTCCTCTCGTCACTCTGCACCTCCGATCTCCGTGCGCCCGATCTCCAGCCGCGCGCTCTCCGCGCGTCCGAGCCAGACCTCCACGCCCGGGCGGATCTCGCCATGTCGATTATTTGGCAATCCGAGACAGCATTCCGGAATGCTATAAATCCGCGCGCAAACGGCCAGATCGGCGCCCTCGATGGCGTTGCTTGATGTACTGTCGACGTCAACAGGCCATCAACTACAAAGAAGAGCGAGCACCATGCTTCGACGCGTCATTGCATTGGGGCTGACGGCGCCTTTTTTCCTTTCGTGCGGGGAGGGCGGGGCCATCGTCATCTGGAGTTGCGACGAGTGCCCCGAGGGCTGGACCTGCACGGAGGACACGTGTGTCCCCCCGCACTGCAGCAATGGCATCACGGATGATCGCGAAGGGGAGACCGACACCGACTGCGGCGGTTCGTGCAGGCCTTGTCGCCTCGGCGGCTCGTGCGCGACGGGCATCGACTGCAAAGAGGGCGTATGTCGCCTGGGGGTTTGCCAGGCGCCGACGTGCGTGGACGGCGTGGCGAACGGCTTCGAGACCGGCGTCGACTGCGGCACCCGCTCGTGCCCGCTGTGCGCCGCCGGCGACGGGTGCCTCGCCGGGGAGAACTGCGCGTCCGGCGTGTGCAGGGAGCGTGTCTGCCAGGAGCCCTCGTGCGATGACGGCACCCTGAATGGAAGCGAGCTCGACGTCGATTGCGGAGGAGCGTGTCGGACCTGCAGGTAGGATGGCGAGCGCAGGGCGATCATCGGGCCTCCCGCCCGCCCCCCGGCGCGCGGGCGACGCGGGCGACGTCACGCGAGAGCGCCGCGCGGCTCAGCGGGGGTCGGCGGCGGGCGCGGTCTCCAGGCTCACGGTCCCGCCGGTGGCGATCCAGCGGAACCCGTCGATCAGCGCGGTGGAGTCGAAGCGATCATCCCCGGTGTCGAAGAGGATGAACCGGAGCGTGATCTCCTCTCCGCCCCGCACCGGCGCCCGGGTCTTCAGCCACCGGGTGCCGCCGTCGTGGCGCGGGCTGAACCCGGTCCCCACCAGCTCGTCCGAGCCGAGCGTACATCCGTCGCAGACATCGAAGAAGGCGATATTGACGCTGACCGGCCTGCCCTCCGCGTCGAACGAGAGATTGCCGTTGTACGACCCCGGCGGCGCCGGCGTGGCCAGCGCGACGAACTGATCGTTGAAGTCCTGGCAGACCCACTCCGGGTATTCATACGTGTAGAACTTGAAGAGGAACTCGTAGCCGGTCGCATTGCTCGGCGCGCGCAGGACGACCTCGAGGCCGATGTCGTCGTTGATGAAGTCGGAAGGAGGGCAGTCGGGGTTGTCCTGGGGGAAGCCGGGCGGCGCGGCGCCAGCGCCGTAGTTCGAGCAGCTCTCGGACCAGCAGGCGTCGAGGTGATCCGGCGGGCGGGCGCTCCCCGTCGAGAGCGCGAGCAGGCGCGCGCCGCCCTGCACGTGCACGTTCGGCCCGAAGCCGTCGAAGAGGCCGACCGCGGGCGACCGCTCCGCCGGCGAGCCGTCCCCGCGGACATACCTCGCGGACAGCACGCCCCACCGCCTTTCCTCGCGGGTCGCGACGGCGCACAGGTCGATCGCCCTCGCGCCGTTCGCCGGATCGAAATCCTCCAGCGAGAGCCCCTCGTCGCAGGGAGGCGCCACGTTGTCGATCGCGCCGTCGCAGTCCTCGTCCGCCGGCGCAGGCACCTGGCCGCTCGCGTCGGGCTCCGTCACCTCGACCTCGATCGCGCCGGGGTTCACATTGGCATCCGCATCGTTGCAGTCGCCGCCCGCGGGCGTGAACCCGTCGGCGTCGGTGTCCGCGTTCGGGTCGGCGACGGGGCCAGCGCCGCCGCCGCCCGGCCCGGGCGCGCCCGGCCCATCGAGACCGCCGGAGGGGTCGGCGACGTCCTCGCCGCCGGCCCCCGACGACGCCGCGCCCTGATCACCCGCGCCGCCCGGCGAGGGCGAGCCCCCCACCGCCGAGCACCCGAGCGCGGCGACGAGCGCCGCCACCGCCGCGACGCCGGCGCCGGGAAGAGAAAGCCGCAGTTCCATCATCCCTGCACTTTGCCACGACGACCGCGGCGGGCTCGCGCGCAACCCACGCGCGGCTCCCGGAAAACGCGCTCGCGCGCGATGGGCTCGCCTGCTGTCTCGGTCTGTGGCGTGCGTCGTGGAAGATGGGCTCGCCCGCTGTCTCGGTCCGCGGCGCCCCGTGGAAGATGGGCTCGTCTGCCTCGCCGGATCCACGGCGCGCGCGCTGGCGGCGCGGCTACATCCGCTCCGGCGCCTCGATCCCGAGCAGGCCGAGGCCCTTGGCCAGCACCTCCGCCGTGAGATCGCACAGCGCGAGCCGCGAGCGGCGCACCTCGTCGCTCTCGGCCTTGAGCACCGGACAGCGCTCGTAGAACGTCGTGAACGACCCGGCGAGCTCGAAGAGGTACCCGCAGAGCCGGTGCGGCTCGAGCGTGGCGGCCACGTCCTCGAGCACCGCGCCGAACCGGAGCAGCTCCAGCGCGAGCGCCCGCTCGGCCGGCTCGCCCAGCGCGATCCCGGCCCCGCGCGGCGAGCCCACGCCGCCCTTCCTGAAGATCGAGCGGATGCGGGCGTGCGCGTACATCAGGTAGGGCGCCGTGTTCCCCTCGAACGCCAGCATCCGATCCCAGTCGAACACGTAGTCCTTGATCCGGTCGCTCGAGAGATCGGCGTACTTCACCGCGCCCACGCCGACGGCCCGCGCGACAGCGCCGGCCGCCTCGGCGTCGAGCTCCGGGTTCTTCTCCCGCACCACCTTCGCCGCGCGCTCCACGGCCTCGTCGAGCAGGTCCGAGAGCTTCACCGTGTCGCCGCTCCTCGTCTTGAACATCTTCTTGTCGGCGCCGAGCACCGAGCCGAAGGCCACGTGCTCGGCCCGGGCCGGGGGCGCGAGCCAGCCCGCCTCCCGCGCCGCCGCGAAGACCATCGCGAAGTGCTGGCTCTGCGGCGCGCCGACCACGTAGATGAGCCGCTGCGCCCCGACGGTCGTGAGGCGGTGGCGGATCGCCGCGAGGTCGGTCGTAGGGTAGCCGTAGCCGCCGTCCTGCTTGCGCACGATGAGCGGCAGCGGCTCGCCGCCCTTGCCCGTGAAGCCGGCCGGGAAGACGCAGAGGGCGCCCTCGCTCTCGCGCGCCAGCCCCTTCGCGGTGAGCTCGGCGATGACGTCGGCCAGCATCGGGTTGTAGAAGCTCTCGCCCGCGAAATCGGCCTCGGTCAGGGTCACGCCGAGGCGGCGGTAGACCGACTCGAAGTAGCGCGTCGACTCGCGCACGAGCTGCCGCCAGAGCGCGAGCGTCTGCTCGTCGCCGCCCTGGAGCCGCACGACCCGCCGGCGAGAGCGCTCCGCGAACGCCGGGTCGCCGTCGAACTTGGCGCGCGCCTGCCTGTAGAACGCGTCGAGGTCGCCGACCGAGAGCTCGTCCGAGGCGGCGGCCTCGCCGAGATCGAGCATGTGCTCGATCAGCATGCCGAACGGCGTGCCCCAGTCGCCGAGGTGGTTCTGGCGGATCACGCGGTGGCCGAGCGCCTCGAGGACGCGCGCGAGGGCGTCGCCGATGATCGTGCTGCGCAGGTGGCCGACGTGCATCTCCTTCGCGGCGTTCGGGCCCGAGTAGTCGACGATGACCGTCTCGGGCTGCGCCGCGGGCGCGATGCCGAGCTGGCCGCTGCTCGCCGTCTCGGCCAGCTCGCCCATCAGGTAGGCGTCGTCGAGCGTGAGGTTCACGAACCCGGGGCCCGCGATCTCGACCTTGCGGCAGATCCCGCCGACCTCCAGCCGCGCGACGATCGCCGCGGCGACCTCGCGCGGCGGCTTGCCGAGGCGCTTGCCGAGCGCCATGGCGGCGTTCGCCTGGTAGTCCGCGTGGCTGGAGCGGCGCAGCGAGGGATCCGTGGCGGCGTGCTCGGCGCCGAACGCAGCGATGATCGCCGCCTGCAGAGCGCGGGAGAGGGCGTGGACGGGATCGGCCATGGCGCATCCTTGGCCCGGGCACGGGGCCAATTCAATAGGCAAGCCAGCGCGCCGCCGCCCCCGCGTCGCCGCCCCCTTTGACAAAAATCGGGCGAGGCCGGACAGTTCACGCCTTCCCGTGAGCGCCTCCCCGCCCCGTGCCCCCGGTGATCCGTCGCTCCACGCGAGCGATACGCCGAGCGATACGCCGAGCGATACGCCGAGCGCCGCGCCCGCGGAGAGCGCGGCCGCGCAGATGGTCGGGACGGTGATCTCGGACCGGTACCGGATCGTCGAGCTCGTCGCGACGGGCGGGATGGGCGCTGTCTACAAGGCCGAGCACCTGCTGCTGCGCAAGTGGCTGGCGGTGAAGATCCTCCTGCCCGCGGCGAAGGGCTCTCCGGAGCTCACGGCGCGCTTCGAGCGCGAGGCGATCGCGGGCGCGCACATCCAGCACCCGAACATCGCCTCGGCGACCGATTTCGGGACCCTCCCCGACGGCTCCCGGTTCCTCGTGCTGGAGCACGTCCGCGGCGCGACGCTCGATCGCATCATCAAGAAGGGCCCGGTGCCCGCCCCGCGCGCCGCCGAGATCGCGCGGCAGATCGCGGCGGCGCTCGCCGCGGCGCACGAGCGCGGCGTCATCCACCGCGATCTGAAGCCGCGCAACGTCATGGTCGAGCACGGCACCGACGCGGTGAAGCTCATCGATTTCGGCTTCGCGAAGGTGCCGCTGGAGCGCCTCTCCACGACGTACGCGCACGGCGGCGAGGAGCGGCCCGATCCCGTCCGGATCACGCTGAGCGGCATGGTCTTCGGCACGCTCGCGTACATGGCGCCGGAGGCGGCGCAGGGCATGGAGCACGTCGACGAGCGCTCCGATCTCTACGCCCTCGGGCTCATCCTCTACGAGATGCTCGCCGGGAAGCACCCGTTCGACTCGATCGTGCCCGTCGAGCTGTTCCGCGACCAGTGCAACACGGCGCCGCCGCCGCTCCGGCTCCGCGCCCCGGGCGTGGAGGTGCCGCGCGAGCTCGAGGCGCTCGTGATGCGGCTGCTGCGCAAGGACCCGGAGGCGCGCCACGCGAGCGCGCGCGCGCTGCTCGCCGCGCTCGACGCGGCCGTGCCGAGGTCCGAGGCGCTGGGGCTGCTCTCCTGGAAGGACCCGCTCTCGAGCGGGACGTCGTGGCCGGACGAGGCGATGCGCGCGCTGCAGCCGGCCGGGCCGCCAGCGCCACGGAGAGACGGCGCCGGCGCCGGCGACGCAGCGGCGGCCCGCGGCGACGAGGCCGGCGGCGGCGACGAGGCCGGCGCGCCGCACGCGGCCGGCGCGCCGCACGCGGCCAGGGACGCGCGCGGGGCGCCCGGGAAGGGTGCGCGCGGGGCGGCGGAGGGCCGGCCGCGGCGGGGCGCCCGGGGCTGGCTCCTCGGGGTGGCCGCGCTGGTCGCCGTGGGCGCGGCGGGCGCGGTGCTCCTCCGCCGCTTGCCCGCGAGCCGGCCGGCGCCGGCGGTCGCGGGCCAGGAGCTCCGGGAAGCGACCGCCTCGATGCAGGCGCCGGCCGCCGCAGCGCCAGCCGCCGCGGCGCCGGGCGCCCTCGGCGCGCCGCCGCGAGCGCCAGCGCCCTCCGCGGCGCCGGCCGCGAGCGCCTCGGCCCCCGGGCTCGCAGCTTCCGCGACGGCGCCAGCCGCGGACGTCGTCGCGGACGCCGGTCCGGGGCCGCTCGAGGGCGCGGGCCTGCCGGCCGAGCGGGTGCGCCTCGTGGAGTCGGTCCAGGCGAAGCGGTGGGACGACGCGGAGGGCGCGCTCTTCGCGCTGCTCGAGAGGGATCGCTCCGCCTTCGAGGACCGCGACGTGATGACGGCCGCGGCCGCCGTCGCGGTGAAGAGCTCGTACCGGCCCGACGGCCGCGCGGACCCGATCTTCGAGGCCCTGGAGAGCCGCCTCGGCCCCGAGGGCCTCGACATCGCCTACGAGATCGTGAGCGGCTATGGCGGCACGCAGGGCGGAAAGCGCGCGGCCGAGCTGCTCCGCCGGCCCGAGGTGCTGAAGCGCGCCAGCGTCCCGCTGCGCATCGCCGTGGAGCTGCGCGAGGCTCCCTGCCGGCGCAAGCACACGCTCTTCGAGCGCGCGGCGCTCGAGGGCGACGCGCGGGCGCTCGTGTTCCTCGAGATGCTCCGCTCGTCGCAGTGCCAGCCGCGCATCGGTCAGTGCTGCTTCCACCACCACGCGGGGCTCGAGCGCGCCGTGCGCACCCTGCGCGACCGGCTGCGCCACTGATCCGGCTGCGCCCGCGCGGCGCCCGAGGGGGACGCGCGGGCGAGACACAGACCCCCCCGATGGATGCCGAGATGGGCTACGCTCGCACCCCCGGTCCACCGCGCCTGGAAGGCCAGACCACGGAACGAACGGCGCGCCGGACGACGAACGACGAAGGACGAGGAATGAGCGACAAGACGAATGAGGATATCTATCGGGCTTACCTGCTGGCGTACTCGTGCAGCGGCGACGCCTCGAAGGTCGCGGTGTTCCAGGACGCACGCCCGCTGACCTCGGCGGTCGCCGCCGCGTTCGCCCTGGCGGAGCGCGATCGCCAGGCAGGCGAGCCGCCGGACACGTGGGATTCGCTCACCGAGCGCCTGCAGGCCATGTTCGACGATTTCGATCCGAACGGGTACGACCTGGCGAGCGGGGACGACGAGCCGCTCGACGACGAGGAAGACGGCGACGAGCCGATCGCCTCCTGAGCCGGCCGAGGCGCTCGCTCGCGGCGCGCGCCGGCGGCGCGCGCCGGCGGCGCGCGCCGGCGGCGCGGCTGCCCGCCCGGCGCTTCCGGGCGCGCGGCCGCGCCTCACGCCTCGTTCGCGCTGTAATCGGCAAAGACGACCAGGATCACGTACTGCGCCCAGGCCGCGCCCTTCGGCCGATGGTGGGTGACGCCGATGTCGAGGTGCAGCGCCCGCTGGCGAAGGAGCTCGGGCGGGAGCTCCAGGGCGTCGAGCGACGTCGTCTCGATGGCGAAGCCGCGCATGCTGCTCCCGTACTGCTGAACCGCCCGCTCCATGACCGCCTCGAGCGCGGAGCTCGTGTCCGACTCGCCCACGTGCACGAGGCGGAGCTCTTCCCCCATCGCCTGGCCCACGTCCGCGAGGCGCTGCGGAGGGGTCAGGCTCATCCGGCGGCGCGCGTCGATGACGCGGGAGAGCAGGAGGTTCACGTCCGCGGCGTGGTCGCTGCCGTGGTGGAAGCGGTACCCGGTGACCACCGCCCCGAGCCCGTCAGGCCCGCGCGTCAGGAGCGGGCCGAGCGCCACCTGCTCGATGTCGGGCGCGAAGAGCGTCACCCGCCCCATCGGCATCTCCAGCGCGGCCGCGAGCCAGTGGCCAGCGTCCAGCCCGCGCGGCGAGAAGCTCGAGACGAAGCTGCCGCTCCGGATCGTCCCGTCGACCTCCCAGCCCGCGAGCAGCCCGAGCGCGATCACGTCCACCTCCGGCCGCTCGCCCTCCCCGAGCGCCGCCGCGAAGTAGTGCGGC
Source organism: Sorangium sp. So ce321 (assembly GCF_051530195.1). NCBI lineage: Bacteria > Pseudomonadati > Myxococcota > Polyangiales > Polyangiaceae > Sorangium > Sorangium sp. So ce321. The sequence goes on from NZ_CP150329.1 coordinate 12,382,696, forward strand.
GCGAGCCGCGCGGCGGTGGCGGACTCGCGCGCCGCGAGCGCGACAGGGCGGAGCCCCACCCCCGCACGCGCGCTGTTCAGCTGCTCGAGCACCGCGCGCGTGAACTGCTCGGCGCTCGCCACCGGCCGCGACGCGGCGTACGCCTCGTCCTGGTACACCGGCGTCTCGCCGGCGCGCCGGGCGAGCACCTGGGCGAACGGCGTCGCGAGCACGCGCTTCGGCGCGGTGTACATGAGCTGGATCCACGCGCTGCGATCGGCCGGGTCGGGGCGGCAGATCACGCGGAAGCTCGGGCGCTGCACCGAGAGGTCCACGTTGCACGGGGCGACGCCCGCGCGCCCGCGGTTCACGTAGGCGGTCACCTGGCCCGCCGGCCTGGACAGGCGCCCCGCGATCGTCACCTCGCCCCGCGCATCAGGCACCGGGGAGAACGGCTCGAGCTGCGCCTCCTCGACGGCGAAGACGGCGCTCGCCACCGCGCGGCCGTCCCGCCGCTCGAACGAGAAGCCCACGACCTGGGCTCCGGCCTTGACGCCCTCCGCGACGCGCTCGCGAAAGCCGCTCCCCCAGCGCGCGAGCACCTCCTCGTCGGTCGCCGTCGGCGGGACCTCGCCGCCCACATAGGCGTATCCCCCCACCTCGCTCACGCCCCCGCACGCGGCGTTCATGAAGCGGCGCAGCGCCTGGGGGGGCGGCGCCTTGTGCTCGAGCATGAACCGCCCCAGCTCGCGCGCGGTGCAGCTCAGCGCGCGCGTGACGCGCGGCGGGCGCTCGGCGCCGCTCACCGTCTCGCTGAACGCCGCGCCCCAGGCGCCCTCCGGCTGCCACGTCTCGTCGCCGGCGACCTCCGGCAGCGCGCCCTCCGGAGCCCAGCCCGCGCCGACATCGATCTCCTGGGGCAGCGCCGGGAGCGCCGCCGGCTTCGCCTCGATGGCCGCGAGCGCGGCCTGGCTCGGGAACTCCGCCGCCGGCCTCGAAGCGACCGGCGCGCTCGCGCACGCGGAGAGCCCGAGCGCGAGCAGAGGGGCCTGAACCATCCGGAATGGCGCGGGGCGCAGCATGGACATGGAGAGCGAGGCTATCACCGGCGTCGGCCACCGGACGAAGTGCCCAGCAGCTCTCCGCCGCCGCGAGACGGCGCTGGTCCCGGCCTGACCCCGCCCCCGCGGCCGGCTCACCCGCCGAGGGTCGCGCCGTTCGAGGCGATGACCTCGCGGTACCAGTGCGCCGAGTCCTTGAGCACGCGCTTGCCGGTCGGATAATCGACGAAGACGAGGCCAAAGCGGTGCTTGTAGCCATGGGCCCACTCGAAGTTGTCCAGGATGGACCAGTGGAAATACCCGTTCACGGCCGCGCCCTCGGCGATCGCCCGGCGGAGCTCGATCAGGTGGCGCGCCATGAAGTCGATGCGCTGAGGGTCGTGGACCTTGCCGTCGAGCGAGATCCAGTCCCGGGTGGACAGGCCGTTCTCGGTGATCACGATGGGGCGCTTGTACCGCTCGTAAAAGAACCTGGGACCCCAGTAGAGACACTCGGGCGTGACGGACCACTCGAAGGCGGTGATCGGGTGTCCCACCGGGTGCGGCACGACCTCGGCGGCGCCGTTCGCCCCGGCGCGCACCGGGACTCCCCAGTAGACATTCACGCCGCAGAAGTCGACCGGCTGCGCGATGATCTCCATGTCGCCGCTCCGGACCTCGGGCAGCTCCTTCTCGAACAGGCGGAGCCCGTCCTCGGGGTACTTGCCGAAGAACACGGGATCCATCCACCACGTGTTGGTCCACGTCGTGCGCGCGTTCACCGCCCACGTGGCCGCCCGCGCGGCCTCGAGATCCTCGGGTGACGAGCTCGCGGGGTACTTCACCTGCGCGACCGGCGCATAATAGACGTTGCACTTGCCCGGGCTCGACGAGCGGATCGCCTGCACCGACTTGCCGTGCGCGAGCAGGACATGGTGGCACAGCCGCAGGACCTCCGCGAAGCGCAGCCGATCGCCGGGCGCGTGGCGCCCCTCGTAGTGGCCGGCGCCCGCGAACACCTGCGGCTCGTTGAGCGTCATCCAGTCCTTCACCCGGTCGCCGAGCTTCCGGACCACGACGCTCGTGTACTCGGCGAACCAATCCGCGCTGTCGCGGTTCAGCCACCCGCCCTTGTGGTAGAGCGCGAGCGGGAAGTCCCAGTGGAACAGCGTGGCATGAGGCTCGACGCCCGCCTCGAGCAGCGCGTCGACGAGCCGGTCGTAGAACGCGAGCCCGCGCTCGTTGACGGCGCCCGTGCCCTCCGGCAGGACGCGCGGCCACGAGATGCTGAGTCGGTAGGCGCGGAGGCCGATGTCGCGCATGAGGCCGACGTCCTCCTGATACCGGTGGTAGTGGTCGCAGGCGACATCGCCCGTGTGGCCGTTCCACACCGCGTCCGGCTTCCTGCAGAACATGTCCCACACGGACGGCCCCTTGCCGTCCTCGGACGCGGCGCCCTCGATCTGGTACGACGCCGCCGCAGCGCCCCAGAGGAACCCTTCCGGAAAGCCCTTCCCGCTCTGTTCTCGCGTCATGGTGGCCGCCACCATACCAAAGGCGGCCGACCTCCGCACCGCCGCGTCAGCCGGCGTCGCGCGCCTCGTACCCGGCCTCGGCCACGGCGGCGACGAGGGCTTCGGCCGCCGCGCTCCCCTCGACGATCGCCTCTCCGCGCTCGAGGCTCACCTCGCTCACCCGCGTCACGCCGGGGACCTTCGCGAGCGCCTTCGAGACCGCCTGGACGCAGTGATTACAGGTCATGCCTTCGATGGCGAGTCTATGCATCTCTCCCCTATGCCCCCTCGGCGCGGCAGCGTCAACGACGTCACCGCGGGCACGCCGGGCACGCCGGCCCGCCGCAGTCCACGTCGAGCTCGCCGCCGTTCCGCACCCCGTCGATGCACGAGGGCTCCTCGCACACGGCCGCCCAGCAGACGCCGGCCCCGCAGTCCGCGCCCGTCGCGCAGCCCTCGCCCGGCGGGCACGGCGACCACGGACCGCCGCAGTCGACGCCGGTCTCGGAGCCGTTGCGCACGCCGTCGGAGACGGTCGGGCTCTGGCACGTCTTCGGGCTCCCGAGGCACACGCCGGAGATGCAGTCCTGCGGGGCGGCGCACCGCGAGCCGTCCTCGCACGGTCGCCTGCAGATGCCGCCGCAGTCGACGTCGGCCTCGTCCGTGTCGCGCCGCAGGTTGATGCAGTGGCTCGGCGCGCAGAAGCCCCCGCCGTGCTGCGCGCCCACGGTCGGGACACAGATGCGGCTAGGCCCGCACTCGTCGTCCTCGACGATGCAGTCGAACGGGTGCGACTCGTAGCAGATCTGGTCGACCGCATAGAGCGCCATGAGGCTGATGCCGTTGTCGAAAGGCACGTTGACAGGCCTGTTCTCGGCCGAGCAGACATCGGACGTGCACAGGTTGCCGTCGTTGTAGATGTCGGCCGGATCCGCCGTGACCACGACCTCGCCTGTCTGCGTGCACTCGAGCTTCGCACAGTCGCCCCGCACCTGGGAGGGCAGCGGGCCCGGGTAGATGTCCACCTGGCACACCCTGTCCACGCACCGCCCGGCACCGCAGCGGGGGTCGGGCGGGCCGGCGCACTTCGCGTCGTTGTCGCACGCCGTCCCCGCCGTCCCCGGCGCGCAGCTGAACCAGCCCTCCTGGCACTCGCTGCAGGGACGGCAGGCGAGGAAGCAGTCAGGGGCCGTGTCTTCGGGCTCACAGCACAGCGTGTGGCCCTCCTGGACGCAGGTGCACACCCCGTCCGCGCACTCCGTGCCGGGCGCGTACTGGGTGTCCGACTCGCAGTCGGCCGTCGACTCGCAGCTCCCCCCGAGGTGGCTCGGACGCTCACACGAAGAAATCGCCACGATGATGAGAAATATAGAACCAACAACGCAATGCTTAAGATAACTGTCCATGCGTCCAGTCCTCCGGCACGAGGCCATGGCGCCAACACCCCGGCGGCCCCAATCCGCCGTGGTGTCGCTTCCAACTGGCGTTGATCCTACCCGGACCTGGCGCGGGTCTGCCAGACTTGACGACAGTTTTCGTCACTTTTCCTCAATGGAGGATCGAGGCTCCTGCAGGCATCACGTGATGCTTGCGGGCGCGCGTCTCGTCTCGTTGCAGATTCAGGTGCTCGCGGGCGCGTCACCGCTGCTGATGATCGCTTGCGCCGCCTGCGTCCGAGTGGTTCGCTCTCGGCCGTGACGGCTCGCGAGCACACGGCGCTGGTTGGCGAGGGCGGCGTGCACATCGTCGAGGGCGCCGGGGCGACGCGCCGCCATGCGCTCCACCTGGTGAAGCTGGTGGTGCCCGTCGACGGCCCTCTCGAGGTCGAGCGCGAGGGCGAGCGGCCGATCGCGGTGCGCGCGCCCGTGCTCACCGGCGCCGGCGTCGCGCACGCGGTCGGCTCGCCCGGCGCGACGGTGACGGCGTTCCTGCCGCCTGACGGGCTCGGCGCCGGCGCGCAGGCGGCCGCGCGTGGGCGGGTGCTCGTGCTCGACGGGGCGCAGGCCGAGCGGGTGCGTGGCGCGGCGCGCGACGCGCTCCGCGGCCGGTTCGATCACGCCGCCGCGCGCGAGCTCATGACCGCCTGCGCCCGCGCTTTCGCGCCGGGCGGCGCGCGCTCGCGCCCGCCGATCGACCGCCGCGTGCTGCGCGCCATGCGCCGCCTCGCGGAGCACGCCCCGGACCGCCCCGCGCTGGGCCCGCTGGCCGCCGCGGAGGGCCTGTCTCGCTCGCGGCTCTCCCACCTGTTCCACGACGCCTTCGGCCACCCGCTGCGCGACTACGTGACCTTCCTGCGCGTCATGTCGGCCGTCCGGGCGCTCGTGGACGGCATCGCGCCGGCGCGGGCGGCGCTCGCCGGCGGCTTCCATGACCAGGCGCACCTGGCGCGCGCGATCGCCGCCACGCTGGGCCGCACGCCGGGCGCCATCGCCCGCAGCCACTTCGTACAAGAGCCGGCCGCGTCCGGGCGCATGGTGGTCCCCTGAAACCAGGAGGACCCATGCCCCCTCGCGCTGTCGACGCCACCCGCATCGCCCTCGGCCTCATCATCCTGCTCGGCGGCATCAACGGCTTCGTGCGCATCGTGCCTGTGCCCGAGCCGCTCCATCCGTTCACGCAGCTGCTCGTCGACAGCGGCTACGTCTATGCCGTCAAGGCCGTGGAGCTCACCGCTGCCGTCCTGCTCCTCCTCGACCGCCGCCGCCCTCTCGCGTTGGCGCTGCTCTGGCCGGTCGTGGTGAACATCGCCCTGTTCCACCTGCTGCTCGACCACCGCGCCGGCGTCAACGCGGTGATCCTGCTCGGCCTCCTCGGCGCCCTCACCTGGCACGACCGCCGCGCTTTCGCGCCGCTCTTCGCCGAGGGGCGCGCCGGCTCGACCTCCGCCGCGGACGGCGCGGCGGGCGGGGAGCGCGCTTCGCCTGCATAGCGGCGCTCCGGGCGACGGTGGGCGGGATGAGAAATGTAGAGAAGGAGAGCCGCCAGGACGCCAAGAACGCCGAGAGGAGAGAGAATCTATCTATCTCTCTCATGGCGTCCCTGGCGCTCCTGGCTGTTCAATCTCTCTCGTTCTGAAAAGCACGCGCAGCGGCCTGACCCATCGCGTCCCAGATGACCTTGGTGTCGGTGAACTGCCGGAACCGTCGGACCTTGCCGTCCTCGATGTCGTAGACGTGCGCGGCGGCCGAGGTGAACGACCTGCCCGTCGTCCTGTGGACGCCCTCGTACCGCCCCAGGACGATCACCGAGCGGCTCGCGTCCAGATACTCCTCGACGGCGAAGCGCCACGTGGACCACTCGCCGCCGAGCGCCTCGAAGACGTCGGTCAGCACGGCCTCGACACCCCGGTGACTCTTCCCGTTCGGAAAACCCTCGTTCTGGATCCACGCGATGTCAGGCGCGCAGACGCTCCGGAAGGACTCGTAATCTTTCTCCCGGACAGCCCGGTACAGCCGCTCGATCAGCTCGACGTTGCTCATGAGCCCACCGGATAGCGCGCCCCCGCGCGACGGGCGAGCCCCGGGTCCCGGCACACGGTTGGGAAAGCCTCTTGACAAAGGCTCCCTTTTGCGCACGCGGCCGCGCGAGAGCGGCGGCGCGGCGCGGCGCGCCGCTACGGCGCGCTGTCCTGGAGGATGCCGTCGGGCACGAGCCGGAACGAGCGCACCGCGCCCTCGCGCGCGAGCAGGACCGCGCCGAGCAGGCCGGCCTCGCTGCCGAGCGGAGACGCGACGACCGGCACCTCGCCGGCGCGCACGGCGTGGCGCGGCAGCTCCTCGCGCACGCCGGCGAGGAGGACCTCGGGCGCGACGAGCAGCTCGCCGCCCAGCACGACGAGCTGCGGGTTGAGCAGGTTCAGGAGGAACGCGATGCCGCGCGCGAGCTGCCTTCCGGCCTCGTGGAAGACCGCGCGGGCGCTCGCGTCCCCGGCGAGCGCCGCGCTCCCGATGGCGGCGACCGCGTGCGGCCTGGGGAGCGCGGCGAGCAGGTCCGAATGCGCGGCCGCGGCCTCGGAGGCGCGCCGGAGCGCCATGACCGAGGTGAACGTCTCCAGGCAGCCGCGGCGCCCACAGCCGCAAGGCGGGCCGTCGTCGGCGATGCGGCAGTGGCCGATCTCGCCGCTGTACCCCTGCATCCCGAAGAACAGGCGCCCATCGACGACCAGGCCCGCGCCGACGCCGAGCCCGACATACACCCACACGTACGAGGCGTGCCCTCGCGCCTCGCCGAGCTGCCCCTCCGCCACCGCCGCCGCCTGAGGCAGGTTGTACACGGGCACCTGCATGCGGAGCGCGCGGCTGAGCTCTGCGCGCAGCGGGAACCGCTCCCAGCCCAGGTTGGGCGCGAGCACGCAGACGCCGCTCGGCCGCTCGATGAGCCCGGGCAGGATGGCGCACGCGCCGCGCAGCCGCTTCCGCGGCACCCCGGCGAGCTGCAGCACCTTCGGCACGAGCTCGACCACGTCGCGGACAGTCCGGTGCGGATCGCGCAGGACGGCCGGATGCTCCAGCCGCGCCCGCAGCCGCCCGCGCGCGTCCGCCACGGCGACGGCCGTCTGCTCGACGCCGATCTCGATGCCGAGGTACGCCGCGCTCTCGTCGTTGAACTCGAGGAGGCGCGCCGGGCGGCCGCCGCGCGACTCGGTCCCGACATCGCGCACGCTGCCGCTCCCCAGGAGCTCCTCGATTATCGCCGAGACCGTCGGCTTGGTCAGCCCGCTCAGCCGCGCGAGGTTGGTGCGCGAGATCGGGCCGTGCTCCTGCACGAGCTCGAGCACGAGGGAACGGTTCAGCTCCCGAGGGGTGCGGTTGTTGGCGGTCTTGTCGGTGGGACGGACCATTCGAGCAGACCAAGACTTAGCCGCGCCACCGCAGCGAAAGCAAGAGGCGTCGCCACGCGCCTGTCACGAACGCCCGCGTCCCCGAGCGCGCGCCTCTGCCCTTGCCCCTTCGTCTGGTCTGTCTGGCCATGCCTGGTCTGGCCTGGCCTGGCCGCGCGGACTGCGCACCACCCGCCCGCCGCGCGCGAGCGGCCGAGCGCTTTATGTCAACATCACAAGGGCTGAGCCCGAAGACGACCACGCCCGAGCGGCGGCCCTCCGAGGTCTTCCGCGTAGCAAACTGCCCCGCACGGAGGGATGCGGTCGTACGGTGAGCGCCCCCGTGTGGCGGAACGCCTCAGGGGCGCGTGTGATGTGGGAACAGGGTGTGCGCGCTGCCTTCTCGCCACCGGCGCCCCGCCCCGGCGTGAAAACTACGCCATGACCGCCGCGCTCCTCGCTGCCCGGCGCCGGAGAGAGGGTGGCGAGCGGGCTCATCGCTCTTCGCGGGGAACGCTGATTGCAACCGCATGAGGCAGCAGATGTCGAGTCGATGAGAGCTGATCACGTGGATGAATGAGGAGAGCGATCGTCAAGGCGCTGGAGTGTGGACATATCGACGCACTACCACCCCAGGTCGAGCGAGAGCTCGGCGGTATGGAGGACACAGCGATATCGCAGCGGGACGCAGGGCTCATGGCCGCTGCGCCGCGAGGGCGGCTCGGGCCGCGCTCTCCGGCGGTGATTGACGGACCCGCTCTCGGGTCCTAGCAACCGCCTGGCCGGATAGCTGACGGATGGCTGACCGACGCAGCTCGCCTTTTGGCGGCGCTGGCGTTGCCCTGTTCGCGCGCGATTCGCATTTCCGAGGAGACGCCCGGAGCGCTGGGCCCGTCTCTTCACGAGGAGTTTTCACGATCATGAAGATGGCGGATGTTCTGGGTGCTGTTCTCGCTGTGACGCTCGCCGGCTGCACGGCATCATCGGACGATGCCGAGGTCGGGGATCCAGAGGAGACAGGGACTGTCGAGGGCACGCTCACGCTGAGCGACGTGGCGGCTGTCCCGGCGTATTTCGATCACGAGAACCGCTTCACCGTGGACCGCGGCGACGCTGTCTACGCGCACTTCACGAGCCATCCGGGCAGGACGATCACGCTCGACCTGCGGGCGATCGCCGGGGCCAGGGACGCCGCGGTCGCCTTCAAGCTCCACGAGGTCACGAGCAACGGGAAGCTGCGGCAGATCCCGCGGAACGGGGGCACCCGGGCGGCCTCGGCGACGTGGCGGAGCCAGGGCACCGGGGCGTACGTCGTGCAGATCGCCGCTCCGCGCGCCGTCTCCGAGCTCGAGCTCCGCCTCTCCTGCGCCGGCGGGATCTGCTCGCCGCTCGCGCAGCCCGGCGCCATGTGCGGGGGCATCGCGGGCATCCGCTGCGCGGAGGGCCTGTACTGCGACTTCGCTCCCGAGGCGAACTGCGGCGCTTTCGACAGGAGCGGTACGTGCGAGTTCGTGCCCGAGGTGTGCAGGCAGGACTACGATCCGGTCTGCGGCTGCGACGGCCGGACGTACGGCAACGACTGCGTCGCGGCGATGGCTGGCGTCTCCGTGAAGAGCCTCGGGGAGTGTGGCCCCACGGTGGTTGGGCTCGACGAGAGCTGCGGCGGCTTCACGCTGGGCGGGCCGCGCGTGTGCGGAGAGGGGCTTTACTGCAAGTACGCGCCCGACGCGATCTGCGGGCGCGCGGACGCGTCCGGCCTCTGCGCGGAGAAGCCCGAGGTCTGCACGAAGGAGCTCGCGCCCGTGTGCGGCTGCGATGGCCAGACGTACTCGAACGCTTGCGTCGCGGCCGCGAGCGGGATCTCGGTCGATCAGCGGGGCTCGTGCGCGAGCCCGCCTGTCGAGTGAGGGACATCGGCGCGCCCTCCTGCCTGCTGGACCGGCGCTACAGCGCGGGGAGAAACATGCAGGGCGTCCTGTCGCCGCGCCAGGCGGTGGCGGTCGTCGCAAGACGCTCGCTTCCGCGGATCGCGTCGCGTAACGTGGGGCGCGGCGCTCCACGTCGACCTCCGGGCGGCGTGAGGCGCGGGAGAACGACATGCACGACTCGCCACTTCCCGTCGATGTCCGCCATGAATCGGAGCGGGGCAGCGTCGAGATAGCCTATCCGGGGCGCCACGTCATCTACTACCGCCTCGCCGGGCACATCGACGCTCCGCTCCTCGCCACCCTCGTGAAGCCCACGCTGCAGGGCGTGGCGCTCCACGGGCACATCGACGAGTTCCTCGATTGCACGCGCGTGACCGGCTATGACTCGGTCGTCCGCGTCCGCCTCGTCGAGTACCTCCGGGCCGTGCGGGCGAGCGCGTCGGTGACCGAGCACGTGCTCGTCGCGGCCACGATCGTGACCGTGGGGGCCTGGCTCATGAAGATCGCCGTCGGCGGGATCGAGATCTACCGCGATCGTGCCAGGTTCGAGGCGGCGCTCGGCCGCGCGCTGCACGCGAGCTGACGCCCCGAGCTGGAATGGTCTTCGTGGGGTCGAGGATGAGCGTGTCGCGACGGACACCGGGGCTATCGTTGAGGTGACAGCGCACCGCCGGGCGCCGTCTCGTTCATCAACCGGGGTACCACGTGATCCGCGGATCATCGGGCGCGCGCACGTAGTCGAAGGCGGCATCCGCGAGTCGCGCCAGGTTGTACTGCGGCCGCCAGTCGAGCAGGAACCTGGCCTTCGCGTTGTCCAGCCAGGTCGAATGGTACGGCGTCTTCACCCGCACGCTCGGCAGGCCCCGGGTCGTCTCCAGGTAAGACGCCAGCTCGCCGTAGTCCACCGGCTCATCCATGCAGATGTTGAAGGTCTGCTGGCGCGCCTTCTCATGACCGATCGCCTTGAGGATCGCGGCGACCAGATCATCGACGTGCACGAAGTTACGCTTCACCGGCTTGCCGTCAGGGTCGAGCATCACCGGGACGGCGCCTGAGCGGACGTGACCCTCTGCCGCCTCGGCCCCGACAAGATCGCGCCACCTCGGCCCCCCGAACACGTCGTCACCGAACGACAGCTGGGCCTTGAAGTCGTCTTTCTCCATGATCCACGGCGCGCGCAGGCAGCACCCGTTCAGCCCGTACTGGAGGTAATATTGCTCGAGCATGACCTCCTCGAGCACCTTGGAGAGCGCATAACACCCGGGGTAGGCGCTGTGCTTCTGCGCCTCCGTGACGGGGGCGGGGTGCGGGTAGAAGAAGTGGCCCATCCCGGCGTCGCCCCCGATCAAGATGAACTGCTCGAATGCAGGGCTGACGCGGCAGGCTTCGAGCAGCCAGAACATGCCCTTGATGGCCACGTCCATGATGCTCTCGGGCGTCTCCTTGCTGGTCGCCAGGTGCAGCACGTGGCTCACGCCCTCCACGGCCTCCCTGGCCACGGCGCGATGCTCGAGCGACCCACGTACAACGTCCAGGCGCGCCGTCCGCTCCAGCATGCGGTTGTGACACAGCGCGCGGACCTTCCAGGCCTCGAACCTGGGCTCCGACAGGAACCTGCGGATGAAGGCCTGGCCCACCTTGCCCGCCGCCCCGGTGACCAGAATCGTCTTTGTCTCACTCATTCCATCGCTCCTTGCACTTCGGCATCATCTCTGGACTGTACGTCGCCGGCCCTGGCTGCTCATGAAGCGCGCCGAGCGGCTCAGGACCCGCGGCATGACGATGAAGCTCAGGAGCAGTAGCCACCCCATCATCGAACAGCTGGCGTCGCCGTACGACGCAACCAGATATCCATGATGCAGCCCCCCGGAGAGGCCTGCTGCTGGGCCGGATGCGTCGAACCGCTTCCGGGGTCCCACCGCCGCTGCCGGCTGCACCGGGGTTCCACCGCCGCTGGGATCGTTGCTGCACAGGGTCGCCACTGGCCAGGACCGCGATCCCAGCCGCGAGCGACATGACCGGTCGCTATCTCATGACTGCTCCTGGATGCGCATGATGGCCCATCCGGAGCGAAGCAAAAGCGTGACTACAGGTCGGCATTGTCAACGCTCACATGGCCGGTGTCAACGTCGATCGACCAACCCGCCGCTCGGACAGCGAGAAAATCGCCCATGTGATCGTTCACAATTTTACCCGGCCAGCGCGCTCGCGCGCCGTACCGCGGCACGCCATCCAGCTCGTCCCTGCTTCCGCGCTCAGCGTGGGCCCGGGTCACTCGGCACGACCCGCGCGGCAAGGGGACGACCTCGGGCGCTGCAGCGCTACGGCTCTCCGCCGCCGGCGCTCCCCGGGCCCTGCTGGCCCTGCCGGACCGCCCGCGCCCGGCGCTCGCGGTTCCTCGCCACACGCGCCGCCCGGCTCGCCAGGAGCTCCGGCGTCGGCTTGCGCCCCTGGTGCGGCACCTGCTCCGCGTGGTGCTCGTCGAACGACCCTGGCTCGCTGCCGAGCTCGAAGATCGCGACCTCGCGCTGGCCGCGCTCGCCGAGCCGCAGCGGCATCACCGCCGCGCCGATCCCCGCGCCCACGTAGACCGCACCCTGGCCGGGCTCGGCCCGCTTGCGCGTGCCGTAGAGCCCGTGGATGTACCGGTGCCCGGCGATCTTGCCGATCGCGAGCTCGTTCAGGCGCGCGACAGTGACCTGGCCCGCGTGCGTGTGGCCCGAGAGCACCAGCGGGATGCCGTGCCGCCAGAGCCCGTCCGCCTCCTCGGCGATGTGCGAGAGGCCCAGCGTCGGCAGATCGCGCCGCATCCCCTTCACCGCCTTCTCGCGCGACGCGTGGCCGGTGTAGGCGTCGTCGAGCCCCACCACCTGCAGCCGCTCATGGCCCAGCGTGATGACCGTGCTCGCGTTGCAGAGCACCGCGGCGCCGCCCCGCTCGAGCGCGCGCTTCACCGCGTCCGCGCCCGACCAGTGATCGTGATTCCCCAGCACGGCGATCACCGGCGCCTCGAAGCCGCGCACGACCTCTTCCAGCTGATCGAGGTAGAGCTGGCTGTGGCACACGAAGTCGCCCGTGAGCACCACCAGATCGGGCCGCTGCTGGTTCGTCAGCGTCACGGCCGCGCGCTGGACCCGCACCGATGTCACCCGGCCGACGTGCTGATCGGTCAGGTGGGCAATGCGCAGCGAGGACATCTGGTCGAGGTAGGCAGCCGGCCCCGCGAAGCGCCGGAGGCGAATCCCCATGGTCGGGTCCGCCAGCCCCGGTCCCGATTCCTCTCCTGAGGGCCCAGCGCCCCGCCGGAAGAGCCCCCGCCACCGGTCCCTCGCAGGTACAGCGCCGTTCACTGCTGGCGAGTCTACGGGCGAGGTCGAATGGCCGCCACCTTTTCTTTCGTCGAAGACACCTTCATCCCGGGGAGCGCAGCAATCCAGCGGGAGTTTGCGTTGACAGCGCGTGTGACAGCACCAACCGTGGAAAACTCCGCGCTCGTGCGACTCAGGTATCCATTCTGGCGGGCCGGGCCCGCCGGACGAGGTCGCGATCGAGGGATGCCAGGGTAGGACAGCCCGCGAGCGCCATGGCGATCGAGAGCTCATCGCGCAGGGCCGCGAGCACGCGCGCCACCCCGTCGCCGCCGAGCGCGGCGAGTCCCCACAGGACTGGTCGCCCGACCAGCACCGCGCGGGCGCCGAGCGCGAGCGCCTTCAGCACGTCCGTACCCCACCGGACACCGCCGTCCATCAGCACCGGACATCGCCCGGCGACCGCATCGACGACGGCGGGGAGGACCTCGATCGTCGCGGGTGCGCCGTCGAGCTGCCGCGCGCCGTGGTTGGAGACGATGACGCCGGCCGCGCCGCAGCCGAGCGCGCGGACCGCGTCGTCCGGCCGGATGATGCCCTTGAGCAGGATGGGCAGCCGCGTCAGCGAGCCGAGCCACTCGACATCACGCCACGTCAGGGAGGCGTCGTGTCGCGAGGCGACGTAGGCCGCGAGCAGCGAGCCCCTCTCCGCGACCGGGGCGCCCGCCGTGGCGTCGAGGAGGTTCGCCATCACGAGCCCCTCGGGGAGCGCGAAGCCGTTGCGCACGTCCGCGATCCGGCGGCCGAGGAGCGGTGTGTCGACGGTGAGCATCAGCGCGCGATAGCCCGCGGCCTCGGCCCGCTCGACGAGAGAGCGCGTGAGGCCGCGGTCCTTGTGGACGTAGAGCTGGAACCACTTCGGCCCTGGCGACGCCTCGGCGACCGCCTCGAGGCTCGTCGTCGAGAGCGTGGAGAGCGTGAAGATGGTCCCGAGCTCCGAGGTCGCCCGCGAGGAGGCGAGCTCGCCCTCGGGGTGCGCGAGGCGCTGATAGGCCGTCGGCGCCACGAGGATGGGGAATGGCAAGCTCGTGCCGAGCAGGGTCGTGCTCATGTCGCGCTCGGCCACGTCGACGAGCACGCGGTAGTGGATCTCGAGGCGGCGGAAGGCGCGGCGGTTCTCCCGGAGCGTCCGGCCCTCGTCGGCCCCTGATCGGTAGTAGTCATAGGCCATCCTGGACAGGCGAGCGCGCGCGGCGCGCTCGAAGTCGTCGACGGTGAGCAGCGACGGGGCGGGGCGAGGGTCTTGCACGGCGTTCTCCTGGAGAGCCCAGCGATACGTCCTGACCGCGGGCGGCGGCCATCGTACCAGCTGAGATGGCGGCCATCCGGCTTGGCAAGCGCGCCGAGCTGCGGTATGCTCACGGTCGCAATGCGCTGGACCGCCACCGCCGCCGCTCGTCGATTTACCGGCCCCTCGACCCAGGCCGGGCGTCGAGAGGTGCGGGCGTAGCGTTTGTCGTTCCAGGTTCCAGCGCCAGTCCCTCTCGCAGCGTGATCGCCGTGAGGCGGCCCCGGCTTCGGTCCGGGGGGTGACCCGAGGTTCGCGCCGCCCTCTCTGCGGCGGCGCGTGGGCACACAGCACGCCTTGCCTGCGAGGGTTTCCATGTCACGTCATGTCCTTGACGAAGGCGCGCGCGAGCGCGCGCTTTCTCTCCGAGATCTCACCGATCCGGCCCTGGGGCCGCACGCGATGCAGCTCCTCCTCGACGAGATGGTGGGGTCGCTTCAGCGCACCTTCGGGTGCGAAGTGATCGTCCACCGCGCGAGCCCCATCGTCTCGATCGAGGACAACTACGACAGGCTGCACTATCCGCCGGACGGCGCCGCGCGCGACGCGCGCTACACGCGGTATGTCTCCGAGACAGAGGTGCTGAGGACGCAGACCTCGGCGATGATCCCGCCGCTGCTCCGGCGGCTCGCGCAGCCCGAGGGCGGGCCGGTCGACGACGTGCTCCTCGTCTGCCCGGGGCTCGTCTACCGCCGGGACACCATCGATCGGCTGCACACGGGTGAGCCGCACCAGGTCGATCTCTGGCGCATCCGCCGCGGGCCCGCGCTGACGGCGGAGGATCTGCGCGGGATGGTGGAGACCGTCGTCGCCGCCGCGCTGCCGGGGCGCCCGCTCCGCTGCGCGGCGGCGGTGCACCCCTACACGACGGAGGGGCTGCAGATCGACGTCGTGGAGGGCGACGGCTGGGTGGAGGTCGGCGAGTGCGGCCTCGCGCTGGGCGCGATGCTCGACGAGGCGGGGTTATCCACGGGCAGCTTCTCGGGGCTCGCGATGGGGCTCGGGCTCGACCGCGTCCTGATGCTGCGCAAGGGCATCGACGATATCCGGCTGCTGCGCGCCACGGACGCGCGCATCGCCCGGCAGATGCTCGATCTCGCGCCGTACCGCCCGGTCTCGTCGCAGCCGCCCGTGCGGCGCGATCTGTCGATCGCGGCGCGGCGCGACACGACGGCCGAGGAGCTCGGCGACCGGGTGCGGGCGGCGCTGGGCGAGCGGGCGCCGTCGGTGGAGCTCGTCGAGGTGGTCTCGGAGACGCCGCACGAGGCGCTGCCGCCCGCCGCGGTCGAGCGGCTCGGGAGCGCGCCCGGGCAGAAGAACGTGCTGCTGCGCGTGGTGATCCGGGACGTCGAAAGGACGCTCACGCACGAGGAGGCGAACGCGCTGCGCGACGAGATCTACGCCGCGCTGCACGAGGGGAGCGTTCACCAGTGGGCCGCCGGGCGGCCGCCCTCGGGGCGGGGGGCCTAGCGCGCGATCGACCGGACTGGTTGCTCGGCCGGGGCAACCAGTCCGGGCAACCCGGTCCGGGGCAACCAGGTAGCCAGTCCGGGGCAGGCGGGCGGTCAGCGGCAGGCGGGGAGCTGAGCGCTGGCGGGCTGGTCTCCGGCCTTGAGGTCCAGCATCGCTTCCAGGGTGGAGCCGTTGATGTCGGTGACGCGGACATGGTAAGGCGCAGCCCCCATGTTCCCGTCGCCGACAACGAAGTAGTTGTACGACTGCCGCGTGGCCGTCTGCCACGTGCCGTTGATCTCGACTTCCAGCTTCTCGATCGGGTGCGCGTGCCCCTCGACGATGATCTCGTTCCAGTAGCGGTTCGTCGGGTCCTTGAGGCGGAAGGTGAGGGGGCCAGTCGTCGGGCACGGGATGTAGCGCCAGGAGATCTTCCCCCCGGCGCCGCCGTGGGTGGTCCCCACATACCCCTCGCGCTCTTCGCCGACCTTGAGAAAGGCGCTCTTGCTGAGATCGATGTGGCCCGCCGTGCACTTCGGGTTCGTGGCGATCGGGCACTGGTCCACGACCATGGCCTGCACGCTCCGCCCGTCGTCCCGCGTGACCTCCACGCAAGCGCCGCACATCGCCGCGGCGTTGTAGTCCGCGGTGTTCATGGCGGCGAAGTACTGGCCCCCGCCGAACGGGACGTGCGCGACGATGTCCGGGTTCCGCCCCGTGATCTGGTAGCTGCAGTTCACCTCGGTCGAGCCCATGTCGAGCGTGTAGAAGGTGACGGAGCCGTCCTCGTACTCGGCGGGATAGCCGCAGCTCGCGGACGCGCCGCCCGCGCCGGTCGTGGTGGCGGCCGCGGTGGTGGCGGCGGTCGTGCTGCTGGGCTCGCCGGTGCTCGTCGAGGTCGCGCCGGTCGTCGTGGAGCTGCCCGGGCCGGCGCCCGTGCCCGTCGCGGTGACCCCGCCGCCGCCGGCGCCGCCCTGCCCGCCGGTGGCGGTCGAGGTGCTCTCCGTAGCTCCGCCGGAGTCGCCGGAGTCGCCGCTGCCGTCGTCACCACAGCCAGCAACGCCGAGGGCGAGCAGCGACACGAGGGGCCATAAAATGCCCGTGGGCACGTAATCTAGCTTCATCTCGGCTCCTTAAGATTTACGACAGGAGTGGATTCGCGGATCCACGGGGCTGGCTTACGCCAGGAGGGGGAGTGACGCAACAGCCTCGGCGCGCTGTCGTGCCCTGAGACAAGGGCCCTGGCGCACATCGCGGGACAGGGAGGGGTCGTGGATCGAGCGGACTCCTGTGCTCGACCGAGCGGGGAGCGCGGGAGTCTCCGCCGGCGGGGACACGTGCACGCCCCGAGGGAGCTGGCGATTCGCCTCGTGTCCGCTCGACTCGACGCGATGATATGGCAGGCAGGCGGGCGCGAGACTAAGGCCAGCGGCGCTCGCGCTTGAGGCGCTCGCGCAAGGCGAGCAGCTCCGCTTCCTTCATGGCGTCGAGCGCCGCCTCGCGCTCGGGCGAGAGCTCGATGGCGAGCAGCTCGCACAGGTCCCGGAGACCGGTGCGCAGGCCCTCTTCGCGCCCCGACGCCTGGACCGCAGCCAGGCTCTCGTATCCCTTGCGCTGGAGCAGGTTGCGCAGGGTCACCTCGTGCGCCGCCTCGCGATCGTAGAGCGCCTCGACCGGAACCGAGTTCTTGAGCACGCCCGGCGCCTCCAGCGCCTCGCCCGGGTACGCCACCCGCGCCGGACTCAGCGCGGGCTGCCGCCGAGCGCGCCCGCCAGACGGCGACAGCGCCGGGGACCGGCCCCCACGATCGGCCGGACTCGCGCCCGCCTCGTACACCTCGACCCGGCGCGCGCCGCTCAGCCGGACAACCCAGATCCAGCGCGTGCCGGCCGAGAGGAGCTCGACCACCTTGCGCTGCAGCTCGCCCTCGTCTTGCCCCGTATCCGCGTACTCCACGGCGAGTGGCGGCGCCGCGCTCGCCCAGCCGGGCTTGTCATGCACATTGCCTACCGAGATGTCCGGCGCCCGGAGCATGTCCGGGCGCACGGCGACGCCGACGTCCACACCGGCAGACTCGACCGCTGGATCGGTGTCCAGCACGGAGCCGCCCACCAGGTTGCCGCGCCCGCCGCGCTCCCCGGTCGGCAAGCACTCGACCAGCTCTCCTTCCGAGAGCTCGTAGGGATCGCCCGGTCGGATGTCGTCGGCCGTGAGGGGAGAACGTGGCGGAGCGCCCATGGGGTATCTTCTCATACCTCCTTGTTCCGGGCAGGCCGGCGCGTCGATCTCGGTTTCTGCGCGCCGCGGGAGACGAGCGCCGGGAGCGGCCCGGGCCGCGGCGCCGCGCTCACCTGGCGCCGGACCGAGGCATCGCCTTGAATTCTTCGGAAAATTCACAAGGAGGCGGGGAGACGGGGAGGGAAGTCTTCACTACTCCCCGTCTCCCCGCCTCCCTGTTCAATTTCCCCGCTGAAAAAGGGCTGCGAAATGAGGGGGCTCCTCAGGGCGCCGGAGCATCAGCGCCAGGTGAGCGCGGCCTTCAGGGGCCCACGGCGCGCTGCTCGACGAAGGTGCCGGCGCTTGTCGTGTACGCCAGCCAGAGCGAGCCGTCGCGGTCCGCCTCGATCGCCACGTGCTTGAACGATTTACCCTCCACGGCGAGGCAGCGCGCGTGAAACCGCCCTTCGCCGTCGAGCTGCCCGATCTCGAGCGCGTGCCGCGCCCCGGGCTCGCGCGCTGTCGGCCGGACCCGGGCCACGTGGATCGGCGTGACCCCCTGCGTGGCCGCGATCGGCGCGGGGCTGAGCCCGTTCGGGTAAAGCGACCAGACCGCCGGCATGTCGTCGCGCGGCGCGTCGTCGATGCGGATCGCCGCCATGCCGAACGCCGAGATGTCCCTCGCCGCCGGGAGGAGCACGTACGCGGGCCCGTCGGCCCCGCGGGCGAGCGCGCCGCCCATCCGCGACTCGCCCGCGTCTCCGACGAAGAGGACCGCGTCAGGCCCGAGCTCGAGCTTCCCCTCCGCCGTGAGCCCCAGCGTGCGGGCGTGAACCGGCGTGAGCGCCGACCGCGCGTCGATGTACATCGCGAGCGCTCCCCCCTTCCACGGCGACAGGGCGACGAACGTCGCGCCGCTGCCCTCCGCGGAGAGCGGCACGGCAGGCCCGTCGTCGAGCACCGCGAAGGCCTGCGTGACGGCCCCCTCGCTGGTCTTGCGATCCGAGAGAAAGGCGAGGAGCGTGCGCCCGCCGGGCAGCGAGACGGCGGAGATCGACGTGCCCCGCCGCCCGGCGCCGAGGGGCGGCGCCGCCCCGCCAGCCAGCGGCGTCCTCCGGATCGTGCCGCCCTGGTCCATGCAGAACACGAACCCGGAGGCCACCTCGCACGCCGGCCAGGACGCGCGCGCTGGCTCCCCGCTGCCCGTCCCGGCGTCGGGCGAGGCGCTGCCCGTCCCCGCGTCCGGCGAGGCGCTGCCCGTCCCCGCGTCCGGCGAGGCGCTGCCCGTCCCCGCGTCCGGCGAGGACCCCTGGCGCGGCGAGAGCGGCCCGAGGAGCGCGCCGAACGCCGGCGTGACGTGCTGCGCCACGCCGTCGCGGTTGAAGATCACCCGGAAATCCGCGCGCGCCGCCGCGTCCGGGGCCCACAGCAGCGCCGGGCCCCGGAGCGACAGCGCGAGGGGGCCCCGGCGGAGCTTGCAGCCGGCGTCCGGCGCCGCCGCCGTGACCGCCGCATCCGCGGCGGCGTCGGGCGCTGCGGCGTCCGGTGCCGCCGCGGACGCGTCCAGAGCAGCGGACGCGTCCGCCGCCGCCCCCGCATCCAGCGCCGCCGCGCTCGCCACGGCCGCCGCCGTGCTCGCAGCCGCGGCCGGGACAGGCGCGACGGAGGAGGCCGACGCGGCCGCGTCGGCGCCGGGCGCCGGCGCTGGCCCCGCGTCGGGGGCGCCAGCGCCGCCGCGGCAGGCGGCCAGCGCCGCCAGCGCGAGGAGACGGGCACGGAGAGGCGAGGAGCTCACGACCGTGGCCCGACGCCGATCAGCGCCAGGATGTTCCCCGTGCGCGTGCGCTGCCGCCGCCTCCGTGCGCATGCGCTGCCGCCGCCTATTGCTGCTCGAGCACCGTGATGGAGCGGTCCCAGTACGAGGCGACCACCGCCCGGGTGCCGTCCTTCGAGACAGCCACGGCGCACGCGCCCTTGCCGGTGGGCAGCGACGCGACGACCCGCGGCGGGTCGCCCGCGATGACCGCGACGCCGCTGCCGGCCGGCGGCCACTGGGCCCCGCCGAGCGCCACGAAGAGCGTCCTCCGGTCGGGCGACGTCACCCCCGTCCGCGGCTCCCCGCGGAGCGGCAGCGTGCTCTTCACCGCCATCGTCGAGAGCTCGATGACGCTCGCGGTCCGCCCCTCGGCGTTGAGCGTGATGCCGTACCGGTCCTCGTCGAGCAGGAAGCCGGCGGTCGGCCCGACGCCGACAGGCGCCTTCCTCGTCTCGGTCACCCCGGCGACGCTCAGCAAGATCGCCGTGTTGGACAGCCGATCCGGGAAGAACACGGCGCCCCCGTCCCTCGTGATGTCGCCCTCGCGCGGCTCGCGCCCGACCGCGATGCTCCGCCGCGTCGCGCCGAACGGCGACTCGCTCGGGTCGAACAGGTCGATCCAGGCGCCGGCCGGCCGGCCGGCGTGCGTGAGCGCGCCGAGCGCCGCGATGTACGGGCGGCCCTCGGCCTGCACCAGGAACAGCTGCCCCGTCGCGTGCGGGAGCGTGATGTTCGCCAGCCGCACCCCCGTCGGCAGCTCGAACTTCGTCACGCGCTTCGTGTCCGTCGTCGCCGCGACCACCGTCCTGCCGTCCGGCAACGCCACGATGTCGCCAGGGGTCCGGCCGACGTCGAGCAGGACCGGATCGCGGTCCCACGCGGTCGTGTCCATCACCGGGATCCGCGCGGCGTCCTCGTGCCGCAGCACCGCGACGTACCGGTCGAACAGGAGCCGGATGTGGTCGCCCTGCGCCGGCATCGACGCCTTGTGGATGAGCTCGCCGCTCTGGAGCTTGTACTCGCGCAGCGAGGCGTCGTCGGCGCTGACGTAAATCGACGTGCCGCTCGGGCTGAAGACGACGTCGAGCGGGTGGACGTCGCCGATCCGGAACTCGCGGGCGCGCCAGCGGCCCTTCGCGTCGGCGGACGGCGGCGTCGTCGGCGCGCCCTCCGGGCTGTCCGGGCCGAACGCCGCGGGGTTCGGCGCGTCGTCGGCCACGCCGGACGACGGCGCGGCGCCCTCCGGCGTGAGCGCCGTGAGCGGCGGGGCCTCGCCGACGGGCGACTTCAGGCTGGTCACGGTGGCGATGATCACGGCCGCGACGCCGCTCGCCACCGACACGGCGGCCCGCGCCAGGCGCGGCTCGCGGCCCGACAGCGACGCGGAGGACCCGCGGGGACGCTCGCCGAGCCACGCCTTGCAGGCGCGGCACTTGCGCGCGCCCTCGACGATCCGGGCGCCGCAGCTCGGGCACGGGACGCGTCGCTCGCTCATTGCAGCACCCATGCGACCTTGGCGCGATCGCCGAGCGCGAGCGCCGAGCCGCCGTCGGGGGCGAGCCGGATCCGCGTCGGCTCGCCGCCGAGCGGGTGGACCGTCGCCGCGTAGCTCTTCAGATCGACGAGCGCCACCGAGCCGGCCGCGTCGCCGCTCAGCGCGACGACCGCCTGCGCGCCGTCGGGCGCGACCGCCATGTCGAGCGCGCGGCCGGGGAACGTGACGGCCCGGATCAGCTCGCGCTTCGACAGGTCGAAGACCTGGAGCGCGCGCCCCTCGTTGCACCGCACGACGGCGCGCCTGTCGCTCCGGACGAGCTCGATCTGCTCCGGCTCGCGGCACGTCGTGATGCGCGCCTCCTGCCGCACCGCGCCCGACGGCAGCCAGGTGAGCGGCACCAGGGTGTTCTCGGCCCGGAGGGCGACGAAGCCCGCCGAGCCGTCCGGGCTCATCAGCGCGCTGGCCGGGTTGCCCACCATCGAGGTGCGCACGCGATCCTGCTCCGAGCCGAGCCGGCTCGGGTCGAACGGGTACGCGACGCCGCCCGACGGCTCGCGCTGGCCGGACAGCGGGAGCTGGCCGGTCGTCGTGATCGCGCGGGTGCCGCTGTCGTCGACCGCCACGGGGCCCACGGCGTCGTCGCCGAACTGGATGCGCTCGATCTCGGCGTGGTACTCGGTCGCGAGGATCGCCACCGCGTGCGCCGCCGGCAGCGAGGCGAGCGCGCGCCGGCCCGAGGCGCCGACGACGACGTCGCCCACGGCCTCGCCGAGCTCGATCGTCTTGAGCAGCCGCGTCGTGGCGGCGTCGATCACGTAGATGCGCGAGGGCGCCGTCGCGTAGACGACCTCGCCCACGCGGTAGAGGCGCCGCACGTTGGGCGCCTCGGTGACGAGGCTCAGCGCCTCGCCGGTCCTGGAGCTGCGCACCTCGAGGCCGGCGTGCAGCGCGACAGCGAAGCGGTCGCGGTCGAGCGGGAGCGCGTCGAAGGCGTCCTTGGGGAGCGAGAATGGCCCGGTGATCGTGGGCGCGTCGACCAGGTGGCCGACGTTGTTCGGGCGCTGCCAGACGCAGCGGCCGAGCTGGCACGCCTCGCCGCTCCAGCAAGGCGCCCCGCACACGGGGGCCGGGGGAGGGACCGGCGACGCGGCCCGCGACGGCGAGAACCGGCCGGGCGCCAGGTAGCGCAGCGCCCCGCCGGTGCTGATGAGCCCGAGGATCGCGCCGAGGGTGACGAGCGGGCGCCAGTGCAGGGACAGCCAGCTCGCGTCCGGGGGGGCGTCGGGGACCGAGGGGGCGCGCACCGACCTCTTCGGTACGTCGGTCGGCTCGCGGCACTCGGGGCAGAGGGCGACGCCGGCGGCGATGCGCTCGAGACAGACAGGGCAAATCGCCTCACTGGCGCTGGGCGGCCGGGTCGACGGCGCCTCCGTCCACTCCGGCGATGGGCTCGCCTCGGCGGCGTGGCGGGCCTCCCGCGCGTCAGCGGCGCTGGAGCCAGGCTCGATATCGCTCCGCGTCTCGTGGTCCACTGCGCACCTGCGTCTCTCCGTGAGCGGTCCTCGCGTACTCCGAGCGTGCCCGGATGTCGAGCCCCTCGTGCCGGAGCACCAGCGACGGCTGTGAACGAGATGACGGGAAGTCGCGACGCCTCCACGGAAGGCGCGCGGGCGGGGTACGAGACGCAGGCGCTCAGGCGAGCATGGCTGTGGTCGCCAGCTCAGGAGTCGGCCGGCGGACGCTGGATGGCCGAAGCGTCGTCGCTTGCATCGCTGTAGTCCGACTGCCCGACTGGCTCGCGCCCGTCCTTCGGCGCGGACGGCGTGTTGGCCGCGGGCCGGTCCGCATAGGCCTCGTCCCGGGGATCTGCGTCTTCGTCGGGCGGCGCGCCCGGCGGATCGAGCCCGGGGCCGTGCCCGATCTCCTCGGAAGGCGTCCCCTCGCCTGCCCCGCTCTGTGTGGCCGTCCGCCCCGCAGCGTCACCTTGTTGATCGCTCATCGTCGCTTCCTCCTTCCACATCACGTGCTCAGCGTTCCGTTCGACATCCTCGACGTCCTCGACGTGCTGTATGCAATCCAGCGTCCAGGCCCGCCGACGCGCCTGGCGGAGGAGGTCGCTCCCGGCGCCGGGCACAGCCACGCACACGCGGTCGAGCCCGGTCCGCGGCGCCGCGGCACAGGCCGCGCCGTGGCGCAGGCGGACCGCGCTCGCTCGGAAGGTCGGCCCGCTCGATGGTCCTCGGAGACCCGACCGGACGGGCATCAACATGCCGACCTGCACCGGGACGAGCGGGAGAACGTATGGGATCAAACAATTTCAGCCCTCTGGGCCCACCGGCCTCCGACCACGATCGCCCGGCGTGCCTGGACGATAGAAAATGCCAGCCACAGCAAACCCAATCGCGTGTTGGATATGTGCATTCCGGCGGATGACGCATTACGTCAACACGCCAGGATGGTGCCAATATGCTACTTTGCCGCCGGGGCTTGGGACGACATCTTAAGAGCGAGGTCGGCGATGAAGGCGATGAAGACGGCGGCGGGTTGCGTGGCGGCACTTGCGCTCGTGGGAGCGCTGAGCGGGTGCAGCGCAGAGGCGAATCAGAGCAGCGGCGGGGACTCGTCGTCTGAAGCCGCCGGTGGGCCTGGCGGGCCTGGCGGGACCGCGGGGCCGGCGGGGCCCGGCGGGACCGGGGGCGCCGACGAGAGCTTCGGCTCGGTCAATCCCAGCACCACCGGTAGCGGTGGAGGGACCCCCGGAGAGAACGGGCAGGAGAACGGGGAGTCGTGCGACGGCAAGTTCACCGGTCGGGTGCGCGATTTCAAGGAAGCCCACCCCGACATGGAGCCGCAGGACTCGGGCAAGTGCTCGAACTGCGACGACCACGCGATCGTCTCCGACGTTCTCGGACAGGACCTGAAGCCGGTCTACGCCGGCGGGGCCGAGGGCACCACGACCACGACCGGCCAGGCAAACTTCGACATGTGGTTCCGCGATATGGATGGCGAGAACATGCCGATGAACGTCACGCTCCAGTTCGAGGACCCCGAGGGAGACGGCGTGTGGACGTACAATGACCGGGAGTTCTTCCCCATCGATGAGCAGCTGTTCGGCAACGAGGGGCGGCCGCACAACTACCACTTCACCTTCGAGATGCACATGGGCTTCGAGTACAAGGGCGGCGAGCAGTTCACGTTCGCCGGCGACGACGACGTCTTCACGTACATCAACGGGAAGAAGGTCGTCGACCTCGGGGGCATCCACGCCGAGCAGACCGAGATCGTCAACCTCGACGAGCTCGGGCTCGAGATCGGGAAGAAGTATCAGCTCGACTTCTTCTTCGCCGAGCGCCACGTGACCGACTCCCACTTCCGGATCGACACCTCGATCG
Source organism: Sorangium sp. So ce321 (assembly GCF_051530195.1). Lineage (NCBI taxonomy): Bacteria > Pseudomonadati > Myxococcota > Polyangiales > Polyangiaceae > Sorangium > Sorangium sp. So ce321. Next base: position 12,407,007 of record NZ_CP150329.1, read on the forward strand.
AGTTCATCAACTGCGGCGTCGAGGTGAGGTAGGGCCGGGCGGCGGGCGATGGGAGCGCGCGGCCGCGAGCGCCTCGCGCGCCCGGCGCAGCCCGTCGAGCGCCCCCTCCCCAGGTGCCCCCTCCCCGCCCCTGCAGGGCGGCGCGGCGGTCAATCAGGACAGGCGAACTGCGGCGGGAAGCTCTGGAGCACCGCGCAGTCCGCGCCGCACTCCCGGTGACACTCCATGCAGTCGTCGTACGCGGCCTCGTCGGACGTGGCGACCTGGCCGACCAGAGCGTCGCACGCCGCCCTCGCGTCCTCGTCATCGTAACCGCCGCCGCAGCCGAGCGCGGCGCCCCCGAGCGCGACCGCGGCGAGCGCCGCGAAGGCCCATGAACCTGCCCTGCGCTTGCTCATGATGCTCCCGGTCACTCCGCGCAGGTGAAGGTCTGTGGGCAGGCCGCCGACGGCTCGCAGTCGTCGCCGCACTCCTCGTAACAGCTCACGCACGCGCCATGGCTCTCGTCGTTGGAGCAGGAGGGCACCGCGTCGCGCAGCTGATCACAGCGCTGCTGCGCCTCTTCCGTCGAGAACCCCCCGCAGCCGGCCGCGAGCGCGACCAGCGAGAGCAGTACCGTGCCAATCCCCAGCCATCGAGCCATCGTCGCCTCCCTTCGAGCCACCCGAGCCTATCCGAAGTACCACGGTGAGGCCCGGCTTTCCGCGCCGCGCGCTCAGCCGCGCCGCCCCCTCAGCCGCGCGGCGCGAGCGGCGCGAGCGGCGCGAGCCCGTACGTCCCGGCGCCGCTCACCTGGATCCACGCGCGCACCACCTGGATCGGGCGCCCCGCCCTGGCCACGGCGGCGGTCGCGTCGCCGAGGTCGCGCGCGCACGCGGCGTGCAGGTCGTCGGTCGTCTCGTGGTCCTCCGCGGAGCGGCGGATCCAGACCGCGGTGGGCGGCATCGGCGCGCCCTCGTGCCTGTCCTGCCAGCGCCTGCCGACGAGGTGCGCCCGCAAGAGCTTCCTCGCGTCCGGGGGCGTGTCCGGGTGAAGCTCGTAGACCATCGTCGCGATGAATGACCTCATGCGCCGAGCCTGCCGGAGCGGCGCCGGCCCGTCCAGGAGGCGGCCAGCGTCGGTCAGCGTGTCAGCCCGGCGGGCGAGCGGGCTCGCGCGGAGTTCACGCGAGCCAGGGGAGCGAAACGGTGAAATAGTGTCGCGCCGATGTCCCCGAGCCACTTCGACCCCCGGCGCATCCTGCCCATCGCGGACCGGCTGCACGCGGATCCGGGCTACGCGGGCCGGGGCGTCACCATCGCCTTCCTCGACTCCGGCTTTCACGCCCACCCGGACCTCGTCACGCCGCGCAGCCGCATCCTCGCTTACCACGACATCTTCTCGCCCGAAGCAGACCTCTCGGCCCTCGAGCACCGGGACGCCTCGTCGTGGCACGGGATGATGACCTCGGTCGTCGCCACGGGGAACGGCGCGCTCTCGGACGGGCGCTTCCGCGGGCTCGCCTGGGAAGCGAGCCTCGTGCTGGTCAAGGTCGGCTCCGCGCACCGCATCGTCCATGACGACATCCGCAGGGGCATCGAGTGGGTGATCGCGCACCGCGAGCGGTACGGGATCCGCGTGCTCAACATCTCGTGCGGGGGCGACTACGAGGAGTCGTACCTCACCGGCAGCCTGTCGCGCGCCGCCGACGACGCGACCCGGCACGGCATCGTCGTCGTGGCGGCCGCGGGCAACTCCGGGCACGACGCGGCGCACAACGTCCTTCCGCCGGCCAGCGCGCCGAGCGTCGTCGCGGTCGGGGGGCTCGACGACGGCGGCGCCGGGGAGCAGACGTGGAACTACCACTCATCGTACGGGCTCACGCTCGATGGGCTGCAGAAGCCGGAGATCATCGCGCCGGCGATCTGGCTGGCGGCGCCGATCCTGCCGGGGACGCCGACGGCGGCGCAGGCGCAGCTCCTGTCGCTGCTCGACGGCGCGCGGGACGACGAGCTCCCGGGGCTGCTCGTCGAGCACGCGTGCGTCGATCCGGACCTCGACGCCGTCGCCGGGCGCGAGCCGTACCTCGTGCGCCAGCTCGCGGCGGCCAAGCTGCGCGACCAGAAGGTGATCTCCGGCCACTACAAGCACGTGGACGGGACGAGCTTCGCCGCGCCGATCGTGAGCAGCGTGGTGGCGCAGATGCTGGAGGCGAACCCGCGGCTCTCGCCGCAGCAGTGCCGGCGCATCCTCATGAAGACAGCGCGCGGGCTGCCCGGCATCGCGCTCGAGCGGCAGGGCTGGGGCGTGGTGCAGCCCCGCGCCGCCGTGGCCGCGGCGCGGGCCGCCTGAGCGGCGCGCACGCGAGGCCGCGGACCGCCTCGCGCGCGCCGCGCTCCGCCGCTCCGCCGCGGCGCCGCGCTCCGCCGCGGCGCCGCGCTCCGCCGCGGCGCCGCGCTCGGCCGCGCCGCGCTCGGCCGCGCCCGGCTCTCGTCATTGCGGCACGGGGAGCGCCTTCTCGGCCCATTGCGGGATGTGGTTCCCCGTCGGATCGGCCATGTCGTCGTTCTGCTGGGGCATCCACACCGGGGCGAAGCTCGGGTCGCCGTCGATCTCGGCGCCCGGCGCGAGCGTCACGGCCGCGAACCAGAGCTGCGGCTTGGATGTCCCGTCGTTCGACCCGGGCAGGCGCAGGCCATAGGGGCGCCGCGACGAGAACGCGACCCAGTAGATGTTCTTTCCACGGTAGGTGTCGTGGCTCGGCCCGAAGCGCGGCCACGAGTTCGCCCAGGTATCGTCGCCGTTCGCCCGCGCGAGATCGACGGGCGTGTCCCCCTCGACCGGGATGATCCGGAGGCGCGCGGAGTTGTCGTCGTAGGAATCGCACGGGTCGTTGCCGTAGGTCCCGTTGCCGAGCGGCCCGTCGCAGCGCGAGGTGTTGAACACCACCCAGGCGCCGTCGTCGGAGATGGCAGGGTAATAATGGGTCCGGTCCTGCTCGCGCGGCACGAGGGCCCTCGGCGCCTCGAACCCGCCCGCGCCGTCCGCGCCCGCGATGAGGATCTGCGCGCCGCGGACCGTGTCGCCGTAGAGCTCGTCGCCCGCGCCGTTCTCTCCGGGCTGCCACGCGACGAAGGCGAGGTGCTTGCCCTCCGGCGACCAGAACGGCTGCGTCAGCCGCTCGGGCTCGTCGCCGAACAGGTCGCCGAGCGACTCGAGCGTCTCGTCGGCGCGCCGGAGCGTGAGCCCGCCGCGGAAGGCGTTGACCATGAGCGCGCCGTCCGGGGAGAAGGCGGTCATCGTCGCGAACCCGTCGGGGTCGGTGTTGCGGAGCGCGATGATGTCCGCGGTCGCGACGTCCACCAGCGCGAACGAGGAAGGGCCGCTGCCGCCGAAGGTGAGCGCCATCTTGTCGCCGGCCAGCGCGAGGGCGTGGCAGCCCATGCACGGCATCTCCTGCCCGTTCGCGAGCGGCGGCGACTGCTCGTTGTCCCAGAACAGCTCGGGCGGGCTCGACGCGTCGTCGAGATCGTACCGGTAGATGGCGGCCGACTGGAGCGAGGTCCCGTTGGTGCGCCAGTAATACAGGCCGCCGGAGAGCGACGCGCTCGCCCACCGGACGTCGATCGCCGCGCTCTCGCCGAGCTCGCTCCCGTCGTCGGCGGCCAGGCGGACGCGCGTCTCCATCGCCTCGCCCTCGCTCGCGCTCACGAGCAGCGGGACCAGATCCGCGGGGAGCGCCATGGCGCACCCGTCGGTGTCCCGGATCGGGTCGCAGGCGCCGACGAGCCGCAAGTCGATGAAATCACCCGTTATTTCGATGCGACCGACGCTCTGCCCGGCGCTGCCCCGGCGCACCTGGAGCTCGACCGTGCCGATGTTCGAGGGGAAGAGCGCGCCGTCGAGCGGATAGGCGATGGCGGGGGCGTTCGCCGCCTCGGGCGCGCCGTCGAGCGCGGCGCTCGCCCCGGAGGGCGCGCCGGGCAGCGCGATCTCGCCGGCGAGCTTCACCGTGACCTCGGCGCTCGCCGCGATCGGGCCGTCCGCGGCGGTCACCCGGACGCGGCCGGGCGAGGCGGTCGTGAGCCGCCCGGCTTCCACGTGGGCGAAGAGGTCGTCGGCGCTCCAGGCCACCCGGTCGGTGACGTCGCGCTCGGAGCCGTCCTCGAACCGGCCGATCGCCTCGAGCTGCACGGCAGCGGGCTCGCCGACCGCGAGCTCGACCGAGGTGGCGCCCGGCTCGACCCGCAGCGAGACGAGCCCCTCCACCGCGCCGCTGCTCGAGGAGCCACCGCCGCCGCCCTGCGCCCCGCCCGTCGACGTGTCCGTCTCGCCGTCCGAGGAGCACGAGCACGCCCCCCCGGAAGCCGCCATCGCCGCCGCGAAGGCGAGGAGGAGCGCCCCTCGATGCACCTTGCGCGAGCCTGCCCTCGCGGAGAACACGCGTGGTCTCATGGTCTGACCTCCAGTCCGAGCACTGAACAGGCAGGCTACCAGAAGAGACGATCGGGGACATACGCGCTCGCCTCTGGCCCGCGCGCGGCGCGATCGAGCGATTTCGAGCGAATCGCGCTCGACCCAGCCGAGCTCGGCGTCAGAGAGGCCACGGAAAGATCCGTGTGTCCTCGTTGCATGAAAACGTTCTCCCTGGCGCGAGCGCGGGCGCCAGCCTCGGTCACGGGGTCGAGCGAGGCCCGTGCCCGGCGCGATCCTGCGGCCCGGATCCGCGGCCGGGCCCGCTCATCGCCAGGCAGACGCGGCCATCCAGGGGGAATACCTTGCGTACACCGTCGCCGGCCGGTAGCTTCCGAAGCGCCTCAAGGCTCGTTCGTCCTCGACCTCAGATCCGGCCGCCTGCTGCAACGTGGTTGCCTCATCCGAACGTGGGGTGACGGCCGGTCATCGGGGAGTGTTTTCGTGTACGGCCCGCGGCACGATCCGGGCCGTTCGCGAGGGAAGCGGGGATCGTGCACATGGGATCGGCGGCAGACATGAGCAAGCGGCTTTATGTGGGGAACCTGGCGTTCCATTCGACGGAAGACAGCCTGCGCACCGCGTTCGAGGGGGCAGGGGTCGAGGTTCTGTCGATTCAGTTGATGACGGATAGGATGACCGGGCAGTCTCGTGGGTTCGGCTTCGTCGAGGTAAGCGATGCCCAGGCGCAGTCGGCGATCAACGCGCTGCACGGGAAGGACCTCGACGGCCGCACCTTGACGGTCAATGAGGCGCGCGAGCGCACGGGCGGTCCGGGCGGCGGCGGCGGCGGCGGTGGGTTCCGCGGCGGCGGCGGCGGCGGCGGCGGCCGTGGCGGCGGCGGCGGCCGTGGCGGTGGCGGTGGCCGCGGAGGTGGCGGCGGGCGCGATCGCTGGTAGCCAGCGGCTAGGCAGGGCCCCCGGCGCGCTAAGCGCCGCGGGGGCCCCGCTGCGTCGTTCACGTTGACGTCGCTGACGGCGACGTCGTCACATCGACCACGTCGACCGAGCGCTGGCCGCAAGAGCGCGGCCAGCGCCGGGCTGACGCTAGCTGGCGCGCTGCGCCCCGGGGCGGCGGAACGGCGCGCGGCCGGCGAAGATCTGGCCGTCGCCGAGCGCGTACGAGATCCGGAGCAGCTGGTTGTACTTCGCGACCCGGTCCGAGCGGGACGCGGAGCCCGTCTTGATCTGGCCCGCGTTCGTCGCGACCGCGAGGTCGGCGATGAACGTGTCCTCGGTCTCGCCCGAGCGGTGCGAGATGATCGACCGGTAGCCGCCCTCGCCCGCCTGGCGGATGCACTCGAGGGTCTCCGTCACGGTGCCGATCTGGTTCAGCTTGATCAGGATGGCGTTGGCGAGCCCGTCCTCGATGCCCTTCGCGAGCCGGGCGGGGTTCGTGACGAAGAGGTCGTCGCCGACGAGCTGGACCTTCTTGCCGAGCCGCTCCGTGAGCAGCCGCCAGCCCTTCTCGTCGTTCTCGGCGACGCCGTCCTCGATCGACACGATCGGGAACGCCTTGCTGAGCTCCTCGTAGATCGCGACGACCTCCTCGCGGGTCTTCTGCTGCTTGTCGAAGGTGTACCGCTCGGTCTTCGCGTCGTAGAACTCGCTGAGCGCGGAGTCGAGCGCGACGCCGACGTCCTCGCCGGGGCGGTAGCCGGCGGCCTCGATGGCGCGCACGACGTACTCGAGCGCCGCCCGGTTCGACGCGAGGCGCGGGGCGAAGCCGCCCTCGTCGCCGACGGCCGTGACCTGACCGTCCTTCTTGAGCAGCCCCTTCAGCGTGTGGAAGATCTCGGCGCCCGTGCGCAGCGCCTCGGCGAACGACGCGGCGCCGTAGGGGACGACCATGAACTCCTGGATCTCGAGGCCGTTGTCGGCGTGCACGCCGCCGTTCAGGATGTTCATGAGGGGCGTCGGCAGGACGCGCGCCGCGGCGCCGCCGAGGTAGCGCCAGAGCGGCAGGTCGACCGTGTCGGCGGCGGCGCGCGCGGCGGCCATCGAGACGGCGAGGATCGCGTTGGCGCCGAGCTTCGACTTGTTCGCGGAGCCGTCCGCCTTGATGAGCACCTGGTCGAGCTCGGCCTGATCGAGCGCATCCATCCCGAGGACGGCCGGACCGAGGACGGTCTCGATGTTCTTCACCGCGGTGAGCACGCCCTTGCCGAGGAAGCGCTTCTTGTCGCCGTCCCTGAGTTCGACGGCCTCGTGCTCGCCGGTCGACGCGCCGCTCGGCACGGCCGCGCGGCCGGTGCCGCTCAGCGTGGTGACCTCGGCCTCGACGGTGGGGTTGCCGCGCGAATCGATGACTTCGCGGGCGATGACGCTCTGAATCTCCGACATGACCTCTCCTCAAGGGGGCCGCGCTCGCGGGTCCCCGGCTGCTCTCGAAGGGGGCTCGAGAAGCGGCGGGAGCATAGGCGCGGCCCCCCCCGGTTGTCGACGCTCCGGTGCATCTCCAGTGCATCCGCGCGCGAGGCGCCGCCTGGGCGCAGGACCGGGCGCAGAAAACGCGCGCGCCGCCGTTCGCACCGACGATGTCGCGGGATCGTCGCGCGGGCGGGCGGAGAAGCGGAGAAGCGGAGAAGGCGCGCGCGCCGTCCGTCGAGCGGTCGACCGGTCGATCGACGCGCGCCCGGGTCGACGGTCGGTGCGCGCCTGGCGTAAGCTCGCGGCCGCGTGGAAACGTCCATCGGCGTCTTCGGTGACGAGATGCTCCTCTGGCTCTGCATGCTCCGCCAGTCCCCGCGGCGGCCGCCGGCCGATCACGTGCTGCGGCAGGCGAACCTGCTGCTCGAGGAGCTCAAGGGGTCCAAGCTCGCGATGTCGCTGCCGGTGGCCTCGGTCGACGACGGCATGTTCGCGATCGCCGCGTTCGCGGACGAGCTCGCGATGTCGCTGCCGGATCTCCGGCCGGTCTGGGCCCAGCGCCCGCTCCAGGCGTCGCGGTGGATGACCAACAACGCGGGCGTCGAGCTCTTCGAGCGCCTCGGGCGCGTGCAGAGCGGGCCGCTCCCGGTGATGGCGACCTACGCCTGCGTGCTCGGGCTCGGCTTCCGCGGCCGCTACGGGCTGCCGGGGCAGAACAGCGACGATCTGCTGCGGATCCGCCGCGATCTCTCGCTGAAGCTCGGCGTCGATCCGGACCGGGACTGGAAGGCGGGGGTGCTCCGGCCGGCGCTCGTCGACGGCGTCGCGGACCGGCACGTCCCCGGCCTGCCGCTGTGGCGGTCGGCGCTGGTGGGGCGGGCGCTGGCGGCGCTCGTCGCGATCGCGGGCGCGCTGGCGCTCGGGTGGACGATCGCGCAAAGGGTCGGATGAGCGGCTCCTTCGTCTACGAGCTGGCGAGCGTCCACGCGCTGGTCGAGCAGGCCAACCCGGACAGCGCGCAGGGGATCTACGCGGTCCCGTGCTACCTCGTGCTCGGCGAGCCCGGCTCGGGCCGCTCCACGGTGGTCCGCTCGATGAACCTCACGTGGGCCCCGGGCGGCGGCCCGCTCCCGATCGGGGTGCCCGGGGCGCGGTGCTCGTACTGGCTGTCGAAGGAGGCGCTCTTCATCGAGCCCGAGGCGTCGGTGCTCGGCCCGCGGCGGCAGCCGGCCGAGCTCGTGCAGCTCTGCGAGGAGCTGCGCCGCTCGCGGGCGCGCGAGCCGATCGACGGCATCCTCCTCGTCCTGAGCATCGCCGAGTTCGTCGAGCTCGACGAGCAGGGGGTCGACGCGTACGCGAACCGCGTGCGCGCCTACCTCATCGAGGTGGGCCGCGCGCTGCGCGCCGACGTGCCGACGTACGTGGTGCTGTCGCGCTACGACACGCTCTGGGGGTTCGCCGAGGTGTTCCAGTGGACCCCGGAGCGCGGCCGCGAGGAGCCCTGGGGCTTCACGCTCCCGCTCGAGACGAGCCCGGACAAGGCGGCGCCGCGCATCCTCCAGGCGCTCGAGGGCCTGAACGCGCGGCTGGAGTCGTACTGCCTGGCGCGGGTGAGCTCGGAGGACCCGCCCGACGCGAGGATGCGCGCGTTCCAGCACCTCTCCGAGGTGCGGGCGCTGATGGCGAGGCTGCGGCAGCTGTTCGGCGTGATCGCGATGGAGAACGCGTTCGAGCGCGCGCCGTGGATCCGGGCGGTGGCGATCGGCAGCGCGCTGCCGGGCATGGGCGACCGGCTCCGCGCGGGGGTGACGCGGTTCATCAACATGGGGCTGGCGCAGCCGCCGAACGTGGCGGTCGCGCCGCGGCCGGGCGGGCTGCCGATCCACCAGACCATGAGGGCGGTCGTGCTGCCGGAGCGGGACATCGTGCCGCTCCGGCCGCGGTGGCGGGACGACCGGTTCACGCTGATCTGCTTCGTCGGCGGGCTCTTGCTGCTGCTCGCGGCGGGGCTGACGGAGCTCATCCTCCGGCTGCGAGGGTGACGCGCGTGACGCGCGCGACGCGTGCGACGATGGCCGGCGCGACGGCCGCCGGATCTCCTCCGAGGCGGCGGATCCCGCCTCCGCGCCGCGCCTGTTGAGGCGCGGCGCCGCACGCAGCGGCGCCACCCGGGCTGTTCGTCCGGTTGACAGGGCGTGTGGAGGGCTCATACGCACGCAATGGGGGCGCACATCCCACGTACGGAATCGACCTGCTGTCCGGAATGCTCGCTGCGTTGCGCCAGGGCGCGCGTCGCGCGGGCGGGCCGGAGCGGCTCCGGGTCTCGGATCCCGGCGCGGAGCTGTCCGCGCGAGAGCGGGGCAGCGAGCGGGAAGACGGCCCGATGAGCCCCTCTCCGATGCAGCCAGGCGCGCTCGAGATCAAGGGGTATCACGTCACCGCGAAGATCGGTGAGGGCGCGGGGTCCGCCACGTACCGAGCCAACCGGGACGTCGACGGGATCGAGGTGGCGGTCAAGGTGCTGTACGCCGATTACACGCGGATAGGCGACATCATGCGCTTCAAGCACGCCTACCGCGTCATCCAGGGCATCGACTCGGCGAGGATCGTCAAGGTGCACGCCGTCGAGGAGCACGCACATGGCCTGATACTCTTCACCGAGTATTTCCCGGGCGCCCCGCTGTCCGCGGTGACGGCAGGCGAGCTCGACGTCTGCGCGCTGCTCGACACCGTGATCCCCGTCGCCGAAGCCCTGGCCGACATCCACCGGCACGGCGTCGTCCACGGCGACGTGAGGCCTCCGAACATCCTGCACGGAGGGGGAGGACAGGTGAAGCTCACGGGCTTCGGCGTGGACTCCCTCGTGACGCGCGAGAAAGAGGAGATCTACTCCCACCGCGTCCTCTCGGAGGTGCTCCCGTACACATCGCCCGAGCAGACCGGCCGCATGAACCGCAGCGTGGACTACCGCACGGACATGTACTCGCTGGGGGTCGTGCTCTTCGAGATGCTCGCCGGGCGGAGGCCGTTCGAGGCGATGGACCCGCTCGAGCTGATGCACGCCCACATCGCCGTGGAGCCCGTCCCGCCCTCGGAGATCAACCCGGAGGCGCCCGGCGCGCTCTCTGACATCGCGCTGAAGCTCCTCGGCAAGAACGCTGAAGACCGCTACCAGTGCGCCGAGGGGCTGAAGGCCGATCTGGAAGAGGTCCGGTCGCGCTGGCGATGCGGCGGCCGGATCCGGGCGTTCAGCCCTGGTCAGTACGACAGGAGAGACCTCTTCCGGCTTCACCAGAAGCTCTACGGTCGCGAAGGGGACATTCGAGTGCTCATCGATTCGTTCGACGACGTGCTCCGGGGGAAGCGCACGATCGTCCTCGTCTCGGGCTATTCGGGCATCGGCAAGTCGTCGCTCGTGCAGGAGATCCTGAAGCCGCTGGCGCGCGAGAAGGGCTACTACATCAGCGGGAAGTACGATCAGTACAACCGCGACACGCCCTACAGCGCCGTCGTCCACGCGTTCGACGGGCTCATCAAGCAGCTCCTCTCCGAGAGCGAGGAGAGGATCACGACGTGGCGGGGCGCCGTCCTGGACGCGCTGGGGAGCAACGGGCAGGTCATCTGCGATGTCCTCCCGTCCTTGAAGCACATCATCGGCGAGCAGCCGCCCGTCCCCGCGCTCGGCCCGGTCGAGGCCCAGAATCGCTTCATCCTCTACTTCCAGAACTTCGTATCCGTATTTGCCCGGCACGCCCACCCGCTGGCCATGTTCATCGACGACCTGCAATGGGTCGACTCGGCCAGCCTCAGCCTGATCACGAGCATCCTCGCGAAGGAGAACGTGGAATCGCTCTTCTTCTGCGGCGCGTATCGCGACAACGAGGTGAGCCCGACCCATCCCTTCCTCGTCGCGCTGGAGGAGCTCGCGAGGAGCGGCCTCGTGGCGCGGAGCATCGTCCTCGAGCCCCTCGGGCTGGCCCACCTGATCGAGCTCGTCAACGACAGCCTCCAGATCAGCGACGGAGACGCGCTCGCTCGCGCGGTCCTGAAGAAGACCGGAGGCAATCCGTTCTTCGTGAAGCAGTTCATGAGGCACCTCTATGACGCGAGGGTGCTGGTCTTCGATCCAGCGACGGGCTGGGGCTGGGACCTGCCGCAGATCGAGCGGCTGGAGTGCACCGACAACGTCCTGAGCCTGATGGCGGAGACCATCCGGCGCCTGCCGCAGGCGACGCAGCGGGTGCTCCGGCTGGCCTCGGCGATCGGCAACACGTTCGAGCTGGACGTCCTGAACACCGTCAGCGAGCGCCCCCCGGACGAGACGTACGGAAGCCTCGACCACGCCCTCGGCGAGGGCTTGATCGTGAGCGCGAACGAGCAGTATCGCTTCGCGCACGACAAGATCCAGGAGGCCGCGTACTCGCTGATCCCGGGGCGGGACAGACCGGCGTTCCACTACCGGATCGGGAGGCTCCTGCTCGACAAGCTGCGCTCCGACAGGGGGCAACACCTGTTCGACATCGTCAATCACCTGAACAGCGCGGGCGATCTGATCCAGGCCCCGGAGGAGCGCATGGAGTCGGCCAGGCTCAACCTCCAGGCCGCCGGGCGAGCCGAGGAGTCGGCGGCCTTCACGGCGGCCCTGAAGTACCTGGAACATGGCATGTCCATGCTGCCTGAAGACGCGTGGACCTCCCACTATGATCTGACGTTCGTCTATCACATGAAGAAGGGGCTCATGGAGTCGCTCTGCGGGCGGCACGACGACGCGCTGTCGACCCTCGCGTGCAGCTTCGATAAAGCGACGGGGCGCCTCCACAAGACAGAGGTGCGGCGTCTGAAGATGAAGGTGGAGATCCTGAAGAACGATCTGCCCGCCGCCATGGAAGAGGGGCTCGCCGCGCTCCGAGCGTACGGCATCCACCTGCCGCCCTACCCGGACGACGGCGCGCTCGCCGCCGAGTTCGATCGAACGATCGCGATGATCGGCGACCGCCCCATCGCGTCTCTCGTCGATCTGCCCGCGCTGAACGATCCCGAAATCGCCGCCCTGCAGGACGTCCTTCAGGAGATGTTCTCGCCGAACTACCAGCTGGGCACGAACAATTTCGGCATCACGGTGATGAAGGTGCTCCAGAACTCGCTGAGACATGGAATCTCGAAGAGCTCGACGTATGCCTACGTGAATTTCGGGACGTTCCTCTGCGCCGGGCTCGACATCGAGAAGGGCCACGAGTTCGGGCGAGCGGCGGTCCGCCTGAACGAGCGCTACCCGGACGCGAAGTCCGAATCCATGCTGTGCAACATGTGGGGAGGGTGGGTCCAGCACTGGATGGATACGTACGAGAGCTCGAAGGCGACCCTGCGCAAGGGCATCCACGCCGGCATCGAGACAGGGCAGTACATCTGGGCCTTCTACAACGCGTGCAACGTGAGCATGAACGGCCTGCTCCGCGGGGCGCACCTCCACGACGTCATCGAGGAGGCGAGGCTGTACGTGCCGCTCTGCAAGCTCGACAAGTTCAACACGATCACGTGGATGGTCGGGGCCGTCGCGCAGCTCTGCGAGCACCTCGGCGCGACGGGCGGGGGCGACTGGACGTGCGGGGCATGGGTCGACATCGACGCGGTCACCGAGGAGGCCCGCCGCATCGACAACCGGGCGTCCCTCTACTTCTTGAACATCTTCAAGGTCATCGCCGGCGTCTTCCAGGGCTCGTACGAGGAGGTGGCGGAGCTCTGGGGCTCGACCGACCCGGGCAGCCTTGGAATGCTCGCTGCCTACCTCGCGAGCCCTTGCTATTACTTCTACGGCGGGCTGGCCTTCTCGCGGGCCGCGGGGACCGCCGCCCCTGCGCTCAGGGAGGTGTACCTCGCGAGGCTCAGGGAGTGCGCGCGCAAGGTGGAGTCCTCGGCGGCTCTTGGCCCGGCGAGCCACCGTCACCGCGACTTGATCCTGAAGGCCGAGCTCGCCCGGAGCGAGCAGCGCGAAGGCGCGGGCGCCCTCTACGACCAGGGGATCACGGCGGCGCGAGAGGGTCAGTTCCTGCACGACGCGGCGCTGGCCAACGAGCTCTGCGCTCGCCATTACCTCGACCAGGACAGGACCTTCGTCGCGTGTGCCTACATGACCGAGGCGCACAGGCTCTACGGGCGCTGGGGCGCCGCGCGGCCGATGCAGCGCCTCGAGAGGGACTTCCCGCACGCGCTCCGGCCGGAGGTGATGCGCAGGCAGGCCGCGCCAGGGCCCGCCCCCGCATTCGATGCCCCGCACGCCCCGCACGCGGAGCTCGACGTCATCACCGTACTCAAGGCCTCGCAGGCGGTCTCGGGCGAGCTGATCCTCGACCGGCTGCTCGAGACGCTGCTGACGATCATGGTCGAGCACGCGGGCGCCGAGCGAGGCCTGCTGATCCGCCCCTGCGGCGCCGAGCACGAGGTCGAGGCCGAGGTCGTCACCCGGCGCGGCCGGGTCGAGGTCACCCTCCGGCAGGCGCCCGTCACCCCGGCCGATCTCCCCATCGCCGTCCTCCACTACGTGATCCGCACGCGGGAGAGCGTGATCCTCGACGACGCCGCCGCGCCCAACCAGTTCTCGGAGGACGCCTACGTGCGCGAGCGGCGCCCCCGCTCCGTGCTCTGCCTCGCCCTGGTGAAGCAGGGCACGCTGGTGGGCGTGCTCTATCTCGAGAACAACCTGACCCCGCGCGCCTTCATCGCTGATCGGATCGCGATGCTGGAGCTCCTGGCCTCCCAGTCCGCCAACTCGCTGGAGAACGCTCGCCTCTATACCCAGCTCCAGCGAGAGAACAGCGAACGCAAGCGCGCGGAGCTGGCGCTGCGCGAGAGGGAAGCGCGGATCCGGCGCCTGGTGGACGCCAACATCATCGGGATCGCCTTCTGGGACCTCGACGGCAGGATCATCGACGCGAACGACGCGTTTCTGTCCATTGTCGGCTATGGCCGGAAGGAGCTCGTCTCGGAGAAGATCTACTGGACAGCGGCCACGCCGCCGGAGTTTCACGACGTGACCCAGCGGTCGCTCGACGAGATCGATTCGACGGGTCAGTTCCGGCCGTACGAGAAGGAGTTCTTCCGGAAGGACGGCAGCCGCGTCCCGGTGCTGCTCGGCGGCGCGCGGTTCGAGGGATCAGACAACCAGGGGGTGGCGTTCGTCCTCGATGTGAGCGAGCGCAAGCAGGCGGAGGAGCGCCAGAGGCTCCTGCTGAACGAGCTGAACCATCGGGTGAAGAACACGCTGGCGATCGTGCAGGCGATCGCCATGCAGACGCTCCGCATGGCGGACTCGCCCAGAGCGTTCACGGAGGCCTTCCTGGCCCGGCTCCTGGCCCTGTCCCAGACCCACAACCTGCTGAACCAGACCTCCTGGCAGGGCGCGAGCCTCCACGACATCGTGCGCGCCGAGCTGGCGCCGCACGCCGACTGCCACGCCGAGCGCGTCCACGTGGCCGGCGAGGACGTGCGCCTCCGCCCGGAGGTGGCGGTGACGCTCGGCATGGCCTTTCACGAGCTGGCGACCAACGCGGCCAAGTACGGGGCGCTGTCGCAGCCGTCCGGCCGCGTCGCGGTCACATGGAACGTGAGCGCACAGACGCCCGAGCCGCTGGTCAGCCTGGAATGGCAGGAGACGAACGGACCGCCTGTCCGGCCGCCGCGCCGCAAGGGCTTCGGCTCGCGCCTGATCGAGCGGGACCTGCAGCGCCAGCTCGCCAGGGAGGTGCGCCTGGAGTTCCTGCCCGAGGGCGTGCGCTGCGTGATGCACCTGTCGCTCGAGCGGTTGACCGTATGATGGCGCCGGATCCAGAGAGCACGCGCGAGCTGCTGGAGGGCCTGCGCGTCCTGATCGTCGAGGACGAGCCCATGCTCGCCTCGTCCCTGGAAGATGCCTTGACCGACCTCGGCTGCGTGGTGATCGGCCCGGCGTTGAACATGACGGACGCGATCCGCCTGGCCCGCGAGGCGGAGATGGATGGGGCGAGCCTGGACGTCAACATCGCCGGCGAGAAGGTCTATGCGGTGGCGGACATCTTGATGGCGCGAGGCATCCCTTTCGTCTTCATGACCGGGTACGGCAAGGCAGGGCTGCGCGAGTCCGACCTCAGCCGTCCGGTGCTGCAGAAGCCGTGCAACCTCAATCGCTTCCTGGAGATCGTCAGGGGCTGGCGATAGCCGGCTCCCGGGCGCAGCGGTGCGCTGTCGGCGCGGCGCGGCGCGGCGCGGCGCGGCGCGGCGTCGCGCGCTTCAGCCGCCGTGTCTGGCGCGCGCGGGCGACGCGGCATCGCGCTTGCAACAACGTCTGGTGACTGGTTGAAAGGAGGTTCCCATGGCGGAACAGCAGCGTCAGCAGACGGGTCAGGATGTGTCCGTTGGCAGGTCGCAGCAGGGCAAGCCCAGCAGCCAGGCGATGGGTCAGCCCTCCTCTCAGGAGGCCGGCGCGCAGCCCACCGGAATGCAGCGCCAGCAAGGAGGCGGTCAGCTCGGGCGGTACGGCGCGGCGGGCGGCTTCGTCAGCCCGTTCACGATGATGCGCCGGATGATGGAGGACATGGATCGCATGTTCGACGACCTCGGCTTCGGGGGGATGCTGTCGCCGTTCAGACAGCCCCGCTCGACGGCCGAGCAGGGCGGCGGGCGAGGCCTCTCGTCCTCCGGCGGCAACCTCTGGTCGCCGCACATCGAGGTGGGCGAGCGCGGCGGTCAGCTCGTCGTGAAGGCCGACCTCCCCGGCGTGACGAAGGACGATATCCGGGTGCAGCTCCACGACGACGCCCTGATCATCGAGGGCGAGCGCCGGCAGGAGCAGCAGGAGCAGCGCGAGGGCGTGAGCTACACCGAGCGCAGCTACGGCTCGTTCATGCGCTCGATCCCGCTGCCCCAGGGCGTGCAGGCCGACGACGTGGACGCGAGGTTCGAGAACGGCGTCCTCGAGGTCTGCCTCAAGCTGCCGCAGCAACAGCGGCGCGGCCGCTCGGTCGAGATCAAGAGCGGCGGCGGGTCCGCGGCGCAGATGGCGAGCGGACAGGGAGCGAGCGCGGGCAGCGGCCAGACGGCCGTGAGCGGCGGCCAGACGGTGGCCGACAAGGGGAAGCAGCCTAGCTGACTGGCATCGTTCGCCGGGGAGCGGCGGTGCGCGGGGCACGGCGGACGACCTGTGAGGGATGCTCTCCCTCCCGCGACGGGAGGCCGGCGGTGCCTGGAGAGCGCTGCGCGCTCTCAGGCACCGTGGCGAACGGGACGGCTCATGCCACCGCCGCTTCGAGCTCGCCGAGGACGATCGTCGCCGCGACCGCCGGCTCGAAGAGCTCGGCGCGCGCCGCGCGGTACTCCGGATCGGCGAAGAACCGCTCCCGCGTCGCGCGATCGGGGAACACGATCGTGAAGACGCGGTTGATGCGCGCATCCCCCTTCAGCACGCGCGCCACGACGAAATCGTGGCCGAACGAGCCACCGTAGGTCGAGAGGATCGGCGTCATGCGGGCGCGGTAACCGTCGTAGGCCGCCTCGTCCGTCACCTGGAGCCCCATCAGGAGCACGTGCTCTCGGCCCTCAGCGCCCATGGGAGTAGCCTCCGTCCACGTCGAGCGTCGTGCCGGTCACGAAGCCGGCCCTGGCCAGGAACAGCGCTGCGTCCGTCGTGTCCCGCACCTCGCCGATCCGCCCGAGCGGGTGGATCGACGCCATCGACTCCGCGCTCTCGCCGATGAGCGGCGTACGGATGATGCCGGGCGCCAGCGTGTTCACGCGGATATCGTGGCGGGCCAGCTCGGCCGCGAGCGAGACGGTGAGCGCGTGGACGCCGCCCTTGCTGGCCATGGCGGCCGAGACTGGCATCGCCGTCATGGCCTGCTGCACGAGCACCGTGCCCACGTTGATGATCGAGCCCCCGCCGCCCTCGATCATCAGGGGCACCGCGGCCTGCGTCATCAGGAACGTCCCTTTCACGTTGGTGGCGAAGAACCGGTCCAGATCCTCCTCCGTGCTCTCGAGAAACGGCTTCACGCCGAAGATCCCGGCGTTGTTGATCAGCACATCGACGCCGCCGAAGTGCTCCCGCGCGGCGGCGACGACCGCCAGCGCCGTGGCCCGATCGCCCACGTGGCCCGGCACGGCGACGACGCGCGCGCCGCCGTCGAGGCTCCGCCGCGCCCGGTCGAGCTTCTCCGGATCGCGTCCGTTCAGGACCAGGCTCGAGCCCTCGGCCAGGAAGCGCCTCGCGAGATCGAGGCCGATACCGCTGCTGGCGCCGGTGATGATGACGCGATCGATTCGGTTGGACATGGAGTGTCGCTCCTCTCTTCTGGTCGACAGCCTGAGGCCACTCCCCGGAACAAGAAAGTGGTATGTTTCGATGGACTCCATAACCTCCAGTTATGGACCCTGCGCGCGCCGCCATGACCTACGATCAGCTCGTCGCCTTCCTCGCCGTCGCGGGCGAGGGCTCGTTCAGCGCTGCGTCCGCGCGGCTGCACAAATCACAGCCGGCGGTGAGCAAGCTGGTGCGCAACCTGGAGGGTGAGCTCGGGGTCGAGCTGTTCGATCGCCGGGAGTACCGCGCCACGCTCACCGATGCCGGCCGCCTGTTCCACGAGCGCGCGGCGGCGGTCATCGAGAGCACCGAGGCGCTGCGGAGCTTCGGCATGCGGCTCTCGGGCAAGGTGGAGCCGATCGTGCGGCTCGCCGTCGACGCGGTGACGCCGCTCGGGCCGATCATGGACATCTTCCGCGGGGTGCAGGCGCGTTATCCGCTGGTCCGCATCGAGCTCGGCACCGAGCGGCTGGCGGGCGCCGCCGACGCGCTGAGCGAGCGCCGCGCCGATCTCGCCGTCGCCACGCGGCTCGGGATCGACGCGTCCGAGGTGGAGATGGCGCCCTTCTGCGACGTGCGCGTGCTCCCGGTGGCGCGCTTCGATCACCCGGTGGCCACCTGCGGCACGCCGATCCCGCCGGCGCTGCTGCGGGCGCACGCGCAGATCATCCTGCGCGACAGCGCGACGGGGAGCGCCTCGCCGTCGCTGAACGTGCTGGAGGGCGGCCTCCGCTGGAGCGTCACCGACGTCGCGGCGAAGAGGGAGGTCATCCTCGCGGGCATGGGCTGGGGCGGGCTGCCCGAGCACGTGGCCGCCGATGCGCTCGCGGCGGGCGAGCTGGTGAGCTTGCAGGTGCCCGAGTTCGACGCCCATGTCATGGAGCTGTTCGCGATGCGTCGCCGTGACCGACCGCACGGCGTGGTCGCGCAGGCGCTCTGGGAAGCGCTGCGGCGCGGCGGCCGCGACGCCGGGGCCCCCGCGCCGGCCGGGAAGGCCCGGCGCCGACGGCGGAGGGGCTGAGGCGCGTGCGCGCGCCGCCTCGTCGGCAAACGCCCGCCACCGGCGCGCGAGCGGCGGAGGGGGAGCCGGTGCGCGTTCGCTTTCTGCCCCCAGCTCCGTCCAGCACCCCGAACGAGGGGCCCGGCAGGGCTCTACTCCGCGCCGGCCCGCGCGCCGGCGCCGGGCGCCGCCCCCCCGCTCGCCTTGAAGATCGCGAGCTCGGTCTCGATCCACCGATCGAGCTCCCCCTGCAGGCTGAACAGCGCCAGATCGAACTCCCGTCCATTGACGACGATGAACGGCGTCCCGTTGAGCCCGGCGCGGTCGGCCTCGGCCTTGTCGCGCGCGATCACCTTCGCGGCGGCCTCGCTGGCCATGTCGGCGCGGAACCGGGCCATGTCGAGGCCGATCCTCTGCGCATAGCCGAGCAGATCCTTCTCCTCGAGCCGCGCCTGGTTCTCGAACAGGAGGCGCTCCATCTGCCAGTAGCGGCCCTGGTTGTGCGCCGCGACGGCGGCGCGCGCCGCGGGCTCGGCGTGGGCGTGCGACCGCAGCGGGTAGACCTTGTGGACCAGCCGGACGTCCGGCGCGTGGCGCTCGAAGATCTCGTCGAGGAGCGGGACCGCGCGCCCGCAGGAGGGACACTCGAAGTCCGACCACACGACGATCTGGACCGGCGCGCGCTCCGGCCCGCGAGAGGGCGAGTCGGCGAGGTCGATCTTCTTCACGTTCGGACCGAACCTCACGCCGTACGCGGCCTGCGCCTCGGCGCCGCTCGCGCCGCCGCGGATCTTGTCGGCGACGAGCTGCGCGGCGGGCACGCAGGCCGCGCACGGCCGCGACTCGCGGACACACTGCGCGAGCGACACCGCCTGATCGGAGCAGGGCGCGTAGAGCTGCGAGACGAGCTGCCACCAGGTGTGGCGCTCACGGCGGACGAGCTCGGCCGTGTCGACGCCGGGCAGCTCCTCGGGCTCGCCGCCGGGGGCGTCGAGCGGCGCGGCGCCGGGCGGCCCGGGGAGCGGGACCGAGGGCGAATCCGCGAACTGGGGATCCTGCCGGTCGGCGCCGCCGCACGCGGCGAGCGCGGCGAGCGCGGCGAGCGCGAGCCGTCGTACACCTGATTTCGGAATGAACACGCGCGGATGCTACACCCCCGCCGCCGCCGGGCCAGGCCGAAGCGGAGGGCGAGGCGCGGGGCGGTCCGCTCAGAAGGCGCCGCCGAGGCCGAAGGTGGCGCCGCCCGGCGCGAGGCCGACCTGGGGCGCGAGCCGCAGGCGCGGGGAGCGGACGCGGATGTAGTCGTAGCTCTCGGCCGTCCCGCGCTCCTCGTACTCGAAGGCGGCGATGTCGACGATGTTGGCCGCGAACAGGCCGAGGGCGCCGCCGACGAGGAAGCCGCCGAGCGCCTCCCACCCGTCGCCGGAGCTGCCAATGGCCACCCCGATCATGCTGCCGCCGAACGCGCCGCCGGCGTTGAGGCCGAGGCTGATGAAGCCCTTGCCGACGTTCCCGTTGGCCCAGTGCGTGACCGGGCCGCCGAGCGCGAAGCCGCCGATGCCCACCATGATGAGCGCCCCGGACTCGGAACCGGCGCCCACGGGCAAGATGACGAGGCTCCCTAGCGCCACGAGGAGGTGCTGCCAGCCGTACCACACGGTCTTCGTCGCGGGCTGCTCGCCGCGCCCGGCGGTCGCCTCGGGCCGCCACGGGACCGGGCTCCACGTCCACCCGGGAGGAGGCGGCGGATACCCGGGCGGCGGCGCGTCCCACGCGCCGGCCGGCGGGGCGGCCGGCGGCGGCGGGGTCGCCGGGGTCGAGGCTGCGGGAGGAGCCTCGGCAGGCCGAGGCGCCGGCGACGCCTGCGCCTCGGGACCGGGCGGCGGCGGCATGGCGATCGCCTGCCCCGCCGCGAGCGTCGCTGCCGCGGCGCAGCCCATCCCGAGCACATCACGAAGCCTGCGCGTCATCCGTCGCCCCTCTCCCTCTCCCCTGGTACCCGTCTCGTTGCTTCTTGCTTCCCTGCGCTCGGCCTCTTCACCCGGATCCGGCCCGGCCATCCGCGCCCGGACGGCGGCAGAACGCTCCGCCGGATCGGCCGTCGGTCGTAACATCGCTCGATCTTGTCGACAACTCATCCACGCATGTACGTGCGACAACTTGCCGCATGTTCCACGCGCGGCAGCCATGGATAGAGTCCTGCGCCGAGCAACTGGCGGGCGCGCGTTCGGCGCGGCCTCTCGCAGACAGGACGATGAGCATGAAAAAATCCCCGGAATCAACGCTGTTCGCGCTGGCGCTGGCCAGCTTCGCCGCCTTCGCTCCGGCCTGCGGCGACGACGACAACAGCTCGCCCCCCTGCGCGGAGCCGCCCGCCGGAGACGGCGGCTCCGGCGCGGAGTCGCCCGCCGGGGACGGCGGCTCCGGCGCGGAGTCCTCCGGAGACGGCGGCTCCGGCACGGCGGGCGCGGGCGGCCAGCCCGTGGGCGACGAGGACCGCGACAGCGACAGGGACGGCGTCACCGCGCGCGCAGGCGACTGCGACGACTTCAACAACACCATTTACCCCGGCGCCGAGGAGAGGAACCTCGACTCCATCGACTCGGACTGCGACGGGGCCGACGCGCCGCCCAAGACGCTGGTGTGGAGCGGCGAGCCGGGCCCCGATCTGGTCGACGCTGTCGCGCTCATGGACGCGGACGGCGACGGCCAGATCTCCTTCGACGAGTTCTCGGCGGCGTGCGCCGAGTCCGCCATGCTCATGGGCGACGCGCGCCCCGGCGTGGTCCAGGTCCACGCGTCCTGCGCCGGCACGAACAGCTGCCGCGGCATGGTCTACCAGACATGGAACGAGATCTACGACCACTCCTGCCGCGCCGTGAACGGCTGCGCGGGCTGGAGCTGCGTGGAGACCGCCGAGGACCAGGATCGCGACGGACCGGCGTCGTTCGCGGCCGCGGGGTGCAATCACTGCCACTCCGGCCCGGAGGGCACGTTCACCGTGCAGGTGCCGCCCGGCGAGGACGTGAGCGAGTTCGTCGCCGACTTCTGGGACCGCCGCTCCGACCTGTACCTGCAGTCCGTGATCGCGTTCGGGATCGACGGGGTCGCCTCCGAGGGCACCGCCTACTCGAACATGCCCGGCGCCTATCACCTCCTCTCGCGCGCCGAGATGGACGGGCTCATCGCGCACCTGCGCACCCTGACGCCGGAGGGCGAGAGCTTCGAGCAGGTGCCGCCAGCCGATCCGATCGACCCGGGCAACTAGCCGGCCCATGAGCGCGCCGCGAGCTCCCGCCGACGATCGGACGCCAGCCGAGCGCGCGGTCGCGCGAGACGCGCTCGGCCTCGGGCTGCGTCCGCCGCACCATGACGAGATCGAGCGGCTCCGGCCCCGGCTCGGCTTCTTCGAGATCATCGCCGAGAACTACCTCGGCGCGTCGAAGCTCCCCCGGGAGCGGCTCCGGCGCGTCGCCGAGCGCTATCCGATCGTCGCCCACGGCGTCTCCCTGAACCTGCTTGGCGAAGGCGCCCTCGACCGAGATTACCTGTCCCGGCTGAAGGACCTGATCCAGGAGCTCCGCATTCCATACTTCACGGATCACCTCTGCTGGACGGCGTTCGAGGGCGTGACGCACCACGACCTCTTGCCGGCGCCCCATGATCCTGAGCTGATCCCCTACGCCGCCGGCCGGGCGTTCGAGGTCCAGGAGGCCCTCGGCGTCCCCTTCGGGATCGAGAACCTGTCTTCCTACGTCGCCTGGGAGCGCGACACGCTGCCGGAGTGGGAGTTCTACCGCCGCGTGGTGGAAGAGTCCGGGTGCTGGTACATGCTGGACCTCAACAACGTGTTCGTCTCCAGCGAGAACCACGGGTTCGATCCGCGCGAGTACCTCGACAGCGTGCCATGGAACCGGGTCTTGCAGGTCCACCTGGCCGGCCACCAGAGGCTGCCGTCGGGCCTGCGGCACGACACGCACGATCGTCCTGTGTGCGACGAGGTGTGGTCTCTCTACGAGGAGGCGTGGCGCCGGGGCGGCCCTTTCCCGACGCTCCTCGAGTGGGACGCGGAGATCCCGCCCCTGTCCGTGGCGCTCTCGGAGCTCGACAAGGCGCGGCGGGTGCGGTCTCCGTGAGCCCGGGCGGCGGGGGTCCTCCGCGCTGGCTGCGAGAGCTCCAGCGCGACTTCACCGCCGTCCTCCGCGCGCCGCTCGACTCGGGCACGGGGGTCTTCCGGGAGCGGCAGGAGCGGTATCCGGCGCGGCTCGTGGCGGAGCTGAGGAGCGGCCCCGGGGGCCCCGCTCCGGCGGAGCGGCTCGCGCTCTACCACCGCCAGTACTGGATGCGGCTGTTCACCGCCCTGCAGACGAGCTTCCCGCGCGTGTCGCGGGCCATGGGCTACTGGCACTTCAACCACCTCGCCGCGCTCCACCTCGCCGCGCGCCCGCCCCGTCATTTCGACCTCGACGAGGTGGCCCGCGGGTTCGCCGCGCGCCTCGATCGCGCGCTGCAGCGCCTCGACGAGGCGAGCCGCGGTCGCCGACCGGAGCGCCCGGCGCGCGAACACGAAGAAGACGAGTGGTCCCGGCGGGTCGAGCTCTCCCGGGCCCCGCGCGACATGGTCCGCCAGGCGCTCCACATGGACGAAGCGGAGCGGCACGCCTTCGGGTCGCCGTTCGAGGGGCTCTGGCGACCGACGCCGGAGGAGCTCACCGGGCTCGCCGAGGGCCGGCTGCGCTTCGCGGTTTCCTGCACGCTGACCTACGAGGACTGGGATCTCGCCCGCTTCTCGCGCCTCGCGGGGGGCGACCTGGACGAGGGCGCACCGGAGGCGATACGTCGCCACCCATCGACGCGAACCTGGGTCTTCGCCCGGAGCGCGGCCGGCACGACCACGACCTCCGTGGATCCGCTGTTCGCCCGCCTGCTCGAGCGCTGCCGGGAGCTGACGTTCGGGCAAGCCCTCGCCGCCGTCGAGGCGGGCTGTACGGCGGCGGAGGCAGCGCGGCTGCGCGCGAACTTGCAGGGCTGGATCGCGCTCGCCCTCTCGAGCGGCTGGTGGACGGGCCTCGCCAGAGCGGAGCCGCGTGCGTAGGAGAGCTCGATGGACGCGCCGAGTCCGCGGAGGGGCCCTGGGGACAGCCTGTCGGCCCAGGGGCGTTTTGCCTCCTCCCTGTGCTCGGATCGGGCGCGGCGTCCACGCGCGCACGGCGAGGGCGTCCGGGCGACTCCGGCGACGCGGGCCGTCAGACCCAGCGCCGCGTCGACCGCGCGTAGGTCTCGTAGGCAGCGCCGAACCGGGCGCGGAGCCGCCGCTCTTCGAACGCGATGTACCAGCGGTCGACGAGGGCGACGAAGGCGCCCGCGAGCAGGAACGCCGCGGCGGCGCCGCTCAGCGTCGCCACGCCGACGGCGGCGAGGCCCATCCCGAGGTACATCGGGTTCCTGGACCACCGGAACAGCCCGTCGGTCACGAGCCGCGTGGGCTCGGCGAAGGTGTTGATCTCCGTCGCGGCCCGCGCGAACTGCAGGCGGGCCGCGATCGCCACGGTGACCCCGATCGCGAGGAGCAGGAGGCCGATCGGGCGGTACGGCTCCGGGAGCACCGACGGGCGCGGCAAGAGGGCGTGCGCGAGCCCCATGGCCGCGGCCACGAGGAGAAAGAGAACCGGCGGGAGCAGATTGCGCGGGGAGGCGTCGGAGGTGATCATGAGCCGCCAGTCTGGGCCATCCGGCGGACCGCGGAGACTCGCGTTGGGAAGACAGACGACGAAGCGACCACAGACGCCGCGCAAAGAGCCTCGCCAGGCGCGCTCGCGCTTCCTCGTCGAGACCATCGTCGAGGCCGCAGCTCGCGTTTTCGACGAGCATGGCTACGACGGGGCGAACACGAACCGGATCGCCAGGATCGCGGGCGTGAGCGTCGGGTCGGTGTACCAGTACTTCCCGAACAAGGACGCCCTCGTCACCGCGCTGCACGAGCGCCACGTGCGGCAGATGCTCCGGCTCCTCGAGCAGGTCGGCGCGGTGGACGGCGGCGCCTCGCTGAGGGAGGCGACGGAGGTGCTCGTCGCCAGGGGCCTCGAGGTCCATCGAACGGAGCCGCGGCTACAGCGGCTCCTCCACGCCGACCTCCCGACGCTGGAGCAACGGCGCGCGCTGAGCGCCGCGAGCCAGGCGGTCTTCGACAGCACGCGGCAGCTCCTGTCGCGCCACAGCGCGGAGATCGCGCAGCCGGATCTCGAGCTCGCCACCTACGTGGTCCTGCGCATGTTCGAGGAGCTCGTCCACGCAGCGGCCCTCGATCCGCCTCCGGGCGTCGAGGAGGGCGGCCTCCGGCGGGCGATCTCGGACGCGCTCATCGGCTATCTCACCGTCGCCGCGCCGCGGACGCCGGCGGGGAGCCCCCCGGAGCCGGCCTATCCGTAGCTCAGCTCCCCCACAGGCGACCGGGAGGCCTCTTCACCGGGCGCGCGCCGCTCGCCGTGCCAGAGAGCCCCTCCTCGCCTACCCGAGCAGCGACGCGGCCACCTGCGGCGCCTCCCGCGCCGGGCACCCCATCCAGCTCGAGAGCCGCGCCGCCGGCTCGCCGCTCACGAGCGCCCGGTGGACGCGCTCGGCCACGTCGGCGCGGATCGCTCGCGTGCCGAACACCGGATAGCCGATCGCCGCGTACGCCCTCGGGTCCACGCCGCGCGCGACGGGCACCGACACGGCGCCGGGCGCCGGGCACGCGGGCACGCGGCCGCGGTCGAACCAGGCCGCGCACAGCGCGAGCCGGCGCTCCAGCGCGCCGCGCCGGAGCAGCTGCTGCACGTAGATCACGCGCTCGCCCACCTCGATGCCGTGCGCCTTGAGCAGCGCGCGGTCCTCCGGCGCGAGCTCCGCGACCTGCTCCCAGGCCTCGCGCGCCGCCGCCGTCCCGAGCCCCTGCTCGAGCTGGTAGACGATGCCGCGCGCGGCCCCGGGGAGCGCGCGCACCGCCGGCGACCGCAGCGGCCCGAGCAGCTCCTCGACGAGGTCGCGCGCGAACGCCACCAGCCGCCGCAGGACCCGCGACCGCGCCCCCGGGCCGACGTCCTCGAGCGCCGCGAGCCGCACGTCGGGCAGGAGCAGCGCCGGGCCCCGCGCGAGCTGCCCGAGCAGCTGATCGCCGTCGTGGATCCGCCCCGCCGCGTCGACGGAGAAGCGCTCGTGCGGCGCCCCCACGATCGACTCGACCCACCGCGCCCGGTCGTCCTCGGGCGCGGGCGCCGCCGGCCCCGGCGCGAGCAGGGCCCGCAGCGCCGCGATGCGCGCGAACGGGTGCCCCTCGGGCACGCTCACCGGCTCCTCCGCCTCGGCCCGGCGCGGCGCGGGGCGCGCGCCCGAAGACCGAGCGCCCCGCGCCGCGCCGCCGCCCCGCTCGACGAAGCGCTGCACCAGCCGCTCGTGGAGCGCGTCGCTCAGGCGGTCCTCGATCGCGCGCGTGCGGTCCTGCCACGCGGCCGCGTCGCGGACCCAGCGCGCGTGGTTCGAGATGTAGGTCCACGTCCGGATCGACGCGATCCGCGTGATCAGCGTGTCGATGTCGCCGCCCACGTCGTCGATCTCGGCCACCCGGGCGGCCATCCAGTCCGTGTCGAGGGCCGCCTTCGGGCCCGAGAGCTGCCCGTAGACCTCGGCGAGGAGCGCGACGTGCGACTCGAACAGGAGCTTGCGGAAGTCGGGGATGCGGCAGACGTCCCAGAGCAGCCCCACCGCCGCTTCACCCCGCGCGCGGGCGCGGATCTCCGGGTCCTCGGCGAGCCGCGCCAGGGCGGCGGTGTCCTCGGCGTCGCGGACGAGCTTCAGGCTGCGGACGCGTGGCGGCTCCCGCAGCGACGCGAGGAGCGCGTCGATCGAGCTCCGATCGAGCTCGCTGCTCCGCCAGAGCAGCCGCCGCAGCGGGGGGAAGCGGTGCGCCTCGATCGCCGCGGCGATGCCGTCGGGGAGCGCCAGCGGGGCGACCGTGCCGAAGGTCCCGTCCGTGAGGTGCCTGCCCGCGCGGCCGGCGATCTGCGCGAGCTCGGCGGGGTCGAGGTCGCGCACGTCGCGCCCGTCGAACTTGCGCAGCGCCGCGAA
Source organism: Sorangium sp. So ce321 (assembly GCF_051530195.1). Taxonomy (NCBI): domain Bacteria; kingdom Pseudomonadati; phylum Myxococcota; order Polyangiales; family Polyangiaceae; genus Sorangium; species Sorangium sp. So ce321. The sequence goes on from NZ_CP150329.1 coordinate 12,433,258, forward strand.
CGCGACGTGGCGCACGTCGAGGTTGAGCCCCATGCCGATCGCGTCGGTGGCGACGAGGTAGTCGACCTCGCCCGACTGGAACATCGCGACCTGCGCGTTGCGCGTGCGCGGCGAGAGCGCGCCGAGCACGACCGCCGCGCCGCCCCGCTGCGCGCGCAGCCGCTCGGCGATCTCGTAGACCTGCGGGGTCGAGAAGGCGACGACGGCGCTGCGGGGCGGCAGCCGCGAGAGCTTGCCGGTGCCGGCGCTCGCGAGGCGCGAGAGCCGCGGGTGCTGGACGAGCTTCGCGGTCGGCACGAGCTCGGACATGAGGGGTCGCATCGTGTCGGCGCCGAGGAACCATGTCTCGCGCCGCCCGCGCGAGAGGAGCAGCCGCTCGGTGAACACGTGGCCGCGCTGGTCGTGCCCCGCGAGCTGGATCTCGTCGATGGCGAGGAAGTCGACCTCCAGGTCGATCGGCATCGCCTCGACGGTGCACACCCAGTAGTCCGGCCGCCGCGGGACGCGCTTCTCCTCGCCGGTCACGAGCGCGACGCGGGCCTCGCCGACCCGGGTGGTCACCCGGTCGTAGACCTCGCGCGCGAGCAGCCGCAGGGGCAGGCCGATCATGCCCGAGTCGTGCGAGAGCATGCGCTCGATGGCGCGGTGGGTCTTGCCGGTGTTGGTCGGGCCCAGGACGGCGGTGATCGCAGAGGCGTCGGCCATGCCGCGCGCAGCTTAGTACCGGATCCAGCAAAGACTCCCCGGCGCGGCGGGAAGCGCGCGCTCGGCGCCTTGCGGCTGGACGGGCTCGTCCGTTGCCTTGCCGCGGCGGGGTGTGCACGGGAGCTCCGGGCGCGCGCGGGGGGCACGGAGGACGCGGAGGGCGGAGGAGCGGAGCAGAAGATGCGACAGCGGACCGCTCGCGCTCGGCCTTCGTCGCGTCACCGCGGCCGTGGCATGATGAGGCGAGATGCCTGTGGTTGTAAGAACCGCGACACTGGGCCCCGCCTCTGCTAGACCCCGGAGGCCCGGACGCAAGGACGCTGGGACGCGGAAGGCTCGATCGCATGCTGTCGCTTGAGGCCGGGAGCGTCGTGGGTGGCAAGTATCGCCTGGAGCGGCCGCTGGCGGGCGGCGCCATGGGCTTCCTCTGGGTAGCCCGGCACCTCCAGCTGGAGGTCGAGGTCGCGATCAAGTTCATGATGCCGCAGCACGCCGACTCCCCGGTCGCGCGGGCGCGGTTCGAGCGCGAGGCGAAGGCGTCTGCCCAGCTCCGGACGCCCAACGTGGTCCACGTCTACGACTACGGGCTCGAGGGCGACACGCCCTACCTCGCGATGGAGCTCCTCGAGGGCGAGGACCTCGCGGCGTACCTCAAGCGCCGCGGCCGCCTCGAGCCGGCCGAGACGCTGGGCATCATCGGCCAGGTGTGCAAGGCGCTCCGTCGCGCGCACGAGGTGGGGCTCATCCACCGCGACCTCAAGCCCGCGAACATCTTCATCGCGCGCCAGGGCGAGGAGATCGTCAAGATCCTCGACTTCGGCGTCGCCAAGTCGACCGGCACCGCGCTGGTCGCCGACGCGACGAAGACGGGCACGCTCATCGGCTCGCCGCACTACATGAGCCCCGAGCAGGTGCGCCGGAGCAAGACGATCGACTACCGCAGCGATCTCTGGTCGCTCGGCGTGATCATCTTCCAGTGCATCACCGGCCAGCTGCCCTTCCCGGGCGAGGAGCTCGGCGACGTGCTCGTGGAGATCTGCACGGGAGACATCCCGGTCCCGTCGCAGCTCGCGCCGGATCTCTGGCCCGAGCTGGATCAGTTCCTCGAGCGCGCGCTCAAGCGCGAGCCCGCGGAGCGGTTCCAGAGCGCGAGCGAGCTCGCCCGGGCGTTCGCCGCGGCGGTGCAGCGCACGCCGCTCCCGGAGCCGCGCGGCGCGATGGACTCCTCGGTCGCGATGGCCCAGGCCGGCGCGATGGCCCAGGGCGGCGCGCTGGCCCAGGCCGGCGCGATGCACCACGGCAGCGCGCCGGGCTTGGGCGGCGCGCGGGCGGCCCACGGCAGCGCGCCGGGCTTGGATGGCGCGATGGCGGCCCACGGCAGCGCGCCGGGCTTGGGTGGCGCGATGGCGGCCCACGGCAGCGCGCCGGGCTTGGGTGGCGCGATGGCGGCCCACGGCAGCGCGCCGGGCTCGGGTGGCGCGATGGCGGCCCACGGCAGCGCGCCAGGCTCGGGCGCGCCCGCCCACGGCAGCGCGCCGGGCTCGGATGGCGCGCCAGCGGCTCAGGGCAGCGCGCCGGTCTTCCGGGGCGGCACCGTGGCCCTGGATGACGCGCCGGCCGCCGGGGGCACGGTGGTCGCAGGCGGGACGGTGGTCGCAGGCCGCATGTCGATCCCGGGCCCGGGCGGAGTCCATGGCCCGGGCGGCACGCTCGCGGCAGGTGGCACGCTGGAGGCCGTGGGAGGCGCCCTGCCCCCGCAAGCGGACCGTCGCTCCTCGGCCCGGGCGCTCATCGCGGTGGTCGCCGGCGCGCTGACGCTCGGGGCGGGCGTCGCCGCCGTCGTCCTGCTTCGTTCGCCGGTACCGGAAGCGCCCGCCGCGCCGGCGGCGATGCCTTCGCCCGGCGCCCCGGAGTCCGCTCCGTCGCCCTCGCCCGTCCCGCAGGACCCCGCTCCGCCGCCCTCGCCGGCCGCCCAGGAGCCCGCTCCGCCGCCCGCGAGCGCCCTCCCCGCCGCTTCCTCGTCCGCCGCCGCCGGTGCAGCCACGCCCCCGGCAGCGCCCTCCACAGGCGCCGCGCGGGGCGCGTCGAGGCCGGCGCGCCCCCCGGCGCCTCCCCCGCCCCGGCGGGCCTCTCCGGCGCCCTCCAACAAGGGCCCTTCCGAGCGGGATCCGACCTTCGGCTTCTGAGCCATGAATTCTGAGCCATGAGGGCGGCTCAGGTCACCCGCTCAGGTCACCTGATCGAGAACCTCGAGCAGCTCCAGCTCCGGCAGCCCCAGAACCACCAGGGAGGGGCACGCGAGCCGCCGCCAGAGCTTGAACCCATCGACGCGGTTATGCGCCGCGACCATCAGCGCAATCACCGTACCGTGCGTCACGGCCACGAGGTGGTGGTCCTCCGGGGTGTCGGCGAGAGCCGCCGCTAGCGCCGCGCGGAAGCGCTCGAGAGCGCCGGCGCCGCACTCCTCCCCGAGCACACGCCGCGCCGGGTCGGCGAAGATCGGGGCGTTGAGTAAAGCGTGCTCGGCCGCGGAGAGCAGCGGCAGCGCGGGGCGGTCGAACTCCTCGAGCCCGGCTTGCCGAGCGACCGGCAGGGAGAGCTCCTCCGCGACGATCTCCGCCGTGCGGAGCGCCTTGGGTTCTCGGCTGCACACCAGCCTGAACGGCTGGAAATCGAGCAACTTGCGGGCGAGCCGCCGGGACTGAGCCTCACCCTCGGGCGCGAGCCGCCAGTGCCGCGCCGGAACTGCCGCGTCGAGCGCATTCACGACGGCTCGCGCTCCAGGTTCTCGCTCAGCTTACGCAGTCCGTCGCGCGCTCGGCCGCGCATCACGCGGCGCAGGAGTGGGACCACAAGCCAGCGAAACCACCACCGCTGATTGCGGCTGATCATGCGCCACTCGACGCGCGTCTCGTCGTCGGAGAGCGGCGCGAAGTCCACGCTCATGGGGCACCTGACACGGACATCGTTGAGCGCTCGCCAGACGCCCCTCTGGGGTCGGCCTAGGTGTTCGTGCCTTAGAACGCCATCGCGGCCTCGCCCTTGGTGCTGATCATCCGGCCGGTGCGATTGTTGGTCCGCGTTTTCACGCCCTTCGCGAGCTGCCCCCCGGGTCGACGTCGGGTGCCGGCCGCCGGAGCGGCCGCTCAGCACGGGATCTCGACGCACTCCCACAGGGCAGCCCCCGTGGGCTGGAGCTCGCAGGTGCAGCTCCAGGGCGGGGAGCATCGAGCGCAGACCTGCCCAAGGAACTGTTCGCAGCGCTGGCCGTCGAGCAGCGAGGGATCGGCCGGGCACTCGAACGGCGGGCAGACGTCGGGCGCCTGGCACGACCACGCGCCGTTCGTGCACCGGCAGATCGGCCCACAGGTCTCGTAGCCGCAGACCAGGCCCTCGGTGTCGCAGCAGCCGCCCTCGGGTGGGGGGGATTTCGGCGGGTGCACGTCGTTCTGCTGACCGGTCTGGGACGAGGAGCAGAGCGTGTCCGTGCCGCTGCACACGCACGACATCGCTGTGCTCTTGCACTGCAAGCTCGGCGAACACTCGGCTCCCGGCGGTTCGGAGAAGGGAATGCAGCTGCCGCCGGCCCCAGCTCCGCCGACCCCAGCGCCCGCAGCCCCCGTACCTTCGGTGCCCGCGCCGCCGGCCTCTGTGCTGCCGGTGCTCGCGCCGCCGGCGCCGCTCCCGCTCGAGCCCACGGTCTGCGAGGAGCCCTCGGGGCCTTCGATCGGCCCGCCGCACGCTGCGATGACCGCAGCGGCCGCGGGGATCAGGGCTGCGGCGAGGAAGCAGCGTGCGTGACCCATGTCGCCCACGTTACCACCGGGGGCGAGGGCTAGGCATCATGGGAACGTGTCGTCCGCAACGGCGCCGGGCAGATCAGTCGGCCGATCGCCTCGTGAACGACTCGATCCGTCACCTCGTCCCCGAGGGCGACGGCGCGGCTCCGGGTGCCGCAGTCCCGCAAACGCCTATTCGTTGGGCCAAACCACGAGGTCCCGGCGGCGGAGCAAGACGAAGTGATTGAAATGGTTCATATTTCTGCTCTGCGCTCCCCGGCACCAGGGAAGAAGCCCAAGGGACGAGTTTGCAGTGGCGAACCGGCGCGATCCGCGGGCGCGGGATCCGCCGGCATTCCGGGGAGGCGTGACGACGGATCGCACCCGTTCGGAGGGCATGGACCCAACCCGGGCCCAGCCGGCGAGGCTCGGGCCTGGAACTCTCGCGTCGGCCGATCCGTTACCCCGGGCCGCCTTGGTTGCCGACCTCAGCAAGAGGCACGAGAGCCGCTCCGTCGTGATCACGACCAATCTCTCCTACAAGCAGTGGGGTACGGTGTTTGGAGATGCGCCGTGCCTCGGGGCGCTGGTCGACCGCTTCGCCCAGCAGTGCCACGTCCTCGACATCGACGCCGACTCATGGCGCGACAAGGAGCGGCTGGAGACGAAATGCCGCGCACCCAGGCCGCGGCGGACTCCGAGAGGCTAGCCAATTTCGCGACGCAGCGCGGCTGCCTCGTGATGGGTCCCCTGCGTTGCCTACGCGACGCGTCCATTTCAAATTTCCGCGGTCCAGTACCATAAAACCGCTTCGCTTCAAAAGGATCGGTCGGCGCTTGAGGCGCAGGAAGAACGAACGCCGTCGACGATGAAATGGTCCAGTGTCACGGTCTTCTCCTTGTGTTGTCCTAGAGCCGAATCCTGGAAGCCAAGCTCCCAAGATGCGATAGGCTAGGCCCCGGCGCTTAGCTCTTTGCGGGCGAGGTTCGCCGCACCGGCATCGCGACGCCGGCCTACTAATTCCGCCATTCTCTTCAAGATCGCGCCCCGGCGCGACGAGGTAACACCATGACCGAGATGAACCGCACCATCCGAGGCACGCCTAGATTCCTGCTCCTCCCATTTCTCTTCATCATCGCTGCGTCCGGTTGTGGCGAGTCCGCCTCGTCCGGCGCGACCGGTGAGAACGACAACACCGGAGGGGCCAGTTCGGGAACCGGAGGCGCCTCGACGGGTGGCACGAGCGCTGGAACCGGAGGCGCCGCGACAGGCAGCACGAGCGCGGGGACCGGAGGCGCCGCGACAGGCAGCACGAACGCTGGAACTGGAGGTGGCGCCACGGGAGGGACCGGATCGGGTAGCAGCGGGGCAGGCACCGGTGGCGCGCCTAGCTCAGGTCCGACGTTTCACATCTTCATGCTCATGGGCCAGTCGAATATGGCTGGTGTCGCAGACAAACAGGACAGTGACCAAAATTCTGACGAGCGGCTCAAGGTCCTCGGCGGATGCAATCAGCCGGCCGGACAGTGGAACTTGGCCAACCCGCCGCTCAGTGATTGCCCCGGTGAAAAAGGATGGAACCTGTCGACCTCCGTCGACCCGGGCATATGGTTCGGCAAGACCCTGCTCGGAAAGCTGGCTGAGGGGGATACGATCGGGTTGGTCGCTACTGCTGAGAGCGGTGAGTCGATCAACACGTTCATCTCTGGTGGCACACATCATCAGATGATCTTGAACAAGATCGCCAAAGCGAAGATGGCTGAGAATGCGCGCTTCGCTGGCATTATCTTCCACCAGGGTGAATCCGACAGCGGCCAGAGCTCATGGCCCGGCAAGGTCGTTCAGCTCTATAACGAGGTGAAAGAAGCCTGGGGGGCCGACTATGACGTTCCCTTCATTCTTGGAGAGCTCCCCGCGGGCGGATGTTGCGGCGGTCATAACAACCTCGTGCACCAGGCGGCCGACATGTTGCCTGAGGGATACTGGATCACTCAGCAGGGGACCAACGTCATGGATCAGTACCACTTCGATCATGCGTCCGTTGTTCTCATGGGCACGCGTTATGGTGAGAAGATGATCGAAGCTTTGGGGTGGTAACAAGGCGGCTCGCGGCGGGTGTCCGCGCACCGAGGCCGCTCGGCTCCCCTGGACTCGAGCGGCCTTTGATGATGTCGGCCGTGGGGATCGCGGGCTGAGAATTCCTCATTCGTTCGCGTTGTCAGCGGAAATCGGTCCCAGGAGAACACGCTCTCCGGGGGCCAGGCGACTCGGCGAGGCCTCTCGCGCAACCAGGGAAGGAGACCTGACCTCGGCGACATGGGGACCAGCCCCCCGCGCCGATCAGACCTCGGCGGTCGTCAGCCAGTGGGGATTCTTGGTCGTGCCGTCGAAGCGCTCCGAGGTCTTGAACTGCTCGTGCTTCCCGGTGGCCCCGAGCTCGGCGGTGCGCGCGAGGATCGCGGAGACGCGCTCGCTGCTGAGCGGCTGGAACGTGTACGCCGCCTTGAGCGCCTGCTTGAGGACACCCATCGTGTCGCAGCCGGTGATGACCACCGATGTCGGCAGGCTCATGGGGTAATGCAGGCAGTCGATCGGCGAGACGACGCCCGTCTTCGCGATCTCCCCGCTGGCGAACGGCTTCATCCCGAGCACCCCGATGCCCCGCTCGGTCAGCACCGGGAGGACCTTCTTCTCGAAGCTGCGGTAATGAGGATCCATCACGTTGAGCGGCATCTGCACGGCGTCGAGCGGGATCCCCTGGCGCTCGGCCATCTGCAGCATGGCCAGGTGGATGTCAGGGTCCTTGTGCCCGGTGAAGCCGATGAACCGGATCTTGCCGGCTTTCTTCGCGGCGACCAGCGCCTCCATGGCGCCGCCGGGCCCGTAGATCTGCTCGGGATCGCTCATCCGGATGATCTCGTGCATCTGCACGAGATCGATGACGTCGGTGCGCAGCCGGCGGAGCGACTGCTCGAGCTGCGCCTCCGCGGAGGCGCGCGTGCGGCCGTCGAGCTTGGTCATCAGGAAGGCCTTCTGGCGGTACCCTTCCTGGAGCGCCTTGCCCATCCGCTCCTCGCTCTTGCCGTCGTGGTAATCCCAGCAGTTGTCGAGGAAGTTGATGCCGTGATCGAGCGCGAAGCGGACGAGTCGAATGCTCTCCTGCTCGTCCTTCGGGACCGCCATGTGGTAGCCGCCGAGGCCGACGAGGCTGACGTTCACGCCGGTCCGCCCGAGGGGCCGTGTCGGCATCACCCCGCCGGCCGGCAGCTCGATGTCCTTCTCCCCCGGCGCGCCTGGCGCGGGCCCCTGGGGAGGCTCCTGGGAGCCCCCGCTCGCGGATGTGGCGTTTTGCCCCACCTGCGCGCCTCCTGCACACGCGCTGAGCGCGACGCCTGCACCCACAGCATGAAGGAACGTTCTTCGGGAAGGTTGCTTCGTCATAAAAGGGCAGCGCTCCTTTGAGGACGAGGCGGGATAGCAGGGGATGTGCCAGCAGCGCGGCGCTCCGGCGCGGCGCGCGATGGACCGTCGCGCCGGAGACCCCTGTCCGGGAGATCAGCGGCTCATGCCTTGAGCTGGTCGAACTCGCCGGGCTCGCCGAAGGCGCCGAAGTTCGTGATCGGCCCCCCGCCCTCCTCGGTGCAGCCGACGGCGTTCGCGAGCGTCGTGAGCAGCTTGTTGTGGGGCGCGTCCTCGTCCTGCACGGTGTTCGACTGCCGCGTCACCTTGATGTACTGCCCCGTCTTGAGGTAGCCGCCGCAGCTCCCCGCGATGATGTACGGCAGGTCGCGGAAGTCGTGGACCTTGCCGTTGGAGAGCTCGTTCATGAACACGACAGCGCTGTTGTCGAGCACGGACGTCCCGCCCTCGTCGTAGCCCGCGAGCCGGTCGAGCAGATAGCCATACTCGCCGATGAACCAGCGATCGATGTTGAAGAGCATCTCCTCGTAGCCGTCCACGGCGCTCCCGGAGTCGTCGTCCTTCGTGTTCCCGTGAGACAGCTTGTGGTGGTTGTACTCGTGGCTCATCCCGTCCCACTTGAAGATGGGCCCGTGCGCGCCCGAGCCCCACTGCAGCGTCGCCGACCGCGTCGCGCCGGTCGCGATCGCCAGCGCGAGGATGTCCATCTGCATGCGGCCGATCTTCTTGAACTCGGCGTCGAACGACACCGTGTCCGGGTTGATCCCCTCGATCTCCGTCACCCGCTCCGGCGGGAGCTCGCGCGGGATGACCCCCGCGTTGTCCATGCCCACCTCGAGGTCGCGCACGGTCTGGAAGTGCATCTCGAGCTTCTCGCGATCGGCCTTGCTGAGCTTCTTCTTGAGCAGGCCCTCGTACTCGGCCCCGACCAGGTCGAGCACGCTCTGGCGGCGCTTCGTCAGCCGCACGAGCGCCTCCTCGTCGAGGTTCGTCACGCCGATCAGGTCCTGGTACGCGAGCCACGGGTTGTTCTCGCCGGAGACGGGCTGCTCGCTGCCGCTGTAGGAGATGTGCCCGCGCACGTTCGGCGTCTTCGCGCCGACCATCAGCGTGAGCGCGGGCGTGCCCGGCGGGTTGACCTTGTTCGCGATGAACTGATCGAGCGAGATCCCCGCGGCGTACTGGCTGCCCTGGACGAGCGGCTGCGCCGTGAGCTTGCAGCCCATCCCCTTCGCGTGATCGTCGCCCGCGCTGGGGTCCCACCCGAAGCCGCGCGGCGCCATGTGAATGCCCCGCGGGATCAGGAGCCTGTCCCGGTGCCCGGCGAGGGGCGCTATCGCCCGCTCGGCCCCGAACGACGCGGCCGTCAGCGCGCCGTACTGCGTGCCCGGGAAGAACCGGTCCATGTTCACGCCGTTGCACATGAAGAAGGCGATGAACCGGCGCGTCGCGCTCGCCGGATCCGCCTTGGCGTCGCGCGGCTCGAGCGACTCGAGGAACGGGAGACCGAGCATCACCCCGCACGCGCCCCGCAAGAACGTTCTGCGCTTCATTGCTCCACCTCTTCCACCGCTCGATACCTGAACGTCCTCGTCTGCGTGAGCGCGACGAGCAGCTCCTTGATGTTGTATCCGCCCCCGGCGAGCTTCGCGTCGAGGTCCTCGATCGTGCACGCGTCCTCGCGCGAGAGCTGGCGGGCGTTGCCGTAACGGTACCAGTTCGTCAGATAGCACCGCTCTGCGACAGGGCTCTCCGCGAGCTGCTTCACGAGATCGATGGCGCCGTCGAAGCGGAGCTCGGTCTCCCCGACCTGCATCGTGCCGGTCGCGTCGATCGGCTCGCCGTCCTCGTCGGCGCGGTACCGGCCGACAGCGTCGAAGTGCTCGAACGCGAAGCCCGGCGGGTTGATCATGCCGTGGCAATCGCTGCACGCCTTCGGGGACGTGTGCGCCTCCACCTGGTCGCGCGTCGTCCTGATCTCGCCCTGGATGGGCGGCAGCTCCGTGTTGATGTTCGCCGGCGGGTCCGGGAGGTCCGCGCAGAGGATCTGGCGCTGGATGAACACGCCGCGGTGGATCGGCGAGGTCTTGTTGAAGAACGCGTGCGAGCTCAGGAAGCCGGCCTGCGTGAGGAGCCCCGCGCGCTCGCCCGGGTCGAGCGGCGTCTCGACGAGCTCGCTCGTGAACGACCCCTCCACGCCGTAGATCGGGGCGAGCTTGTCGTTCACGAACCCGACGGGCGCGGTCATCAGCGTCCGGTAGTCGCCCTCCATCTCGAGGACGACGTGCCGGATGAACTCCTGCGTCTCGGCCAGCATCGCCGAGGAGACGCTGGCGTCGAAGCCCTCGTAGAGCGCGGGATCCTTCGAGAGATCCGCGTAGCCGCTCATGTGGAGCCACTGGCGGTGGAAGTCGTCGAGCGCGCTCACCGCCTTGACGTCGGCGAGCATGCGCCGCGCCTCGGCCTCGATCCCCTCGGGCGTGCCCAGCGCGCCGCCCTCCGCCGCCGCGAGGAGCGCGTCGTCAGGCAGGCTGTTCCAGAGCAGGTACGAGAGCCGGGTCGCTACCTCGTAGCCGTCGAGCGGGATGACCTGCTCGCCGTCGAGCTCCTCGCTGAGCTCGACGCGGTAGAGGAAATGCGGCGACTGGAGCATCACCTCGAGGACGTGGCGGACGCCCTGCTCGAACGGCGTGCCCGACTCGAAGAGGCCGTTGCCTCGGGCGTAGGCGGCGACATAGGCCTCCTCCTGCTCCGCCGAGAGCGGCCTCCTGTAAACGCGCTTGCCGAGCGCCTTGATGAGCTGGCGCGCGCACGCGGCGCCGTCGCCTTCCGGGGCGCAGGGCACGATCTTGCCGAGCACGGCCTGGTCGGCGACGGCGTCTGCCGCGATCGTCTCCGCGGCGCGGCGGTAATCGCGGGCGAGGCGGTCGGAGACGGTGAGCGCCCTGGCGTTGTTCGTGAACCCCTCGAACGCCGGGTCCGCGAGGAACGCCGCCGAGGCCTTCATGTCCTTGCCGAGGAGATCCCGGATCGTGTTGTCGTACTGCGCGTGCGTGAGCCGCGTCAGGCGCGGCATCGGGCCGGGCGCGGTGGCGCCGGGCGCGCACTGGACGTCGGTGCCGGGACCGGGACCGGGACCAGGACCGTCGCCCGAGCTCGATCCGCCCTGGTCTCCGTCTGTTCCCGAGCACGCGGCCGCGCTCGAGAGCGCGAGGGCCACGAGCAGCATCCTCGGGGTGCTTCGATTCACGGGCAGCTCCCTTCGCGAAGAGGTCGAAAAGAAAGAATGTACAAGCGCTTCAGCAACAGGCTATCGGCGACGAGCGCCGACCGTCAACGCGAGGCGAGCGCGCGCGGCGGCTTTTCTCGTCCGCGCCGGACTCGTTCGACCGCAGCGACAGCGCGCGCTGGTGACGCGCTGCGGACGGGGAGACGCCGTCTGTGTGTGCCGGGGAGAGCCTTGCTCACGGCTCGGGTGACAGCGCCTGATGGCGCATGCAGGCGACGCTGGCCTTCACGGCCCCGCGGACAGCTCGGGCCGACACCTGCCCTCCGAGCACACCGCCGTCATCCCGGGCGGAACCACGGGCGCGCAGGGAGGGCACGCGCCGAAGTCGTCGGGGCAGACCAGCCCTCGGATGTCCGCGCTCTGGTTGAGGGCGACGATGTCCATCCCGTCGCACCCCTCGCAGCACCCGAGGCCGTCGCGCAGGACGCACTCCGCGTCGTCCGAGCATTGCGTCAGCGGCGACTCGCGCACGTCGACGACGACGCAGCGCCCGCTTTCGCACGCGGCGGTGAAGTACTGGGAGGTGTGCTCGGTCGCGCCGACGTCCGGGCACGGTCCGCACGCGACACCCATGCACCCGGTGGACTCCCGGTAATCCTCGGCCGTGGCGCGGTGGACGGCGACGAACGCGCGGGCGTCCACAGGGTCGCAGGCGGCACAGCAGCCCGGCGAAACAAGGACGCAGTCGGCCGGCGCCTCGCAGGCATCCATGTCGGGGACGCCGCCCTGACAGGCGTCCTGGCACGCCGCGAGCGACTCGAACCGGTTCTCGTTGCCCCCGCAGCCGCCATACGTGAACGGCTTGCAGACGCCGGTGCTCGGGTCGTGCCAGTAGCTCGGGATCGCCGCGTCGCAGTCCCCGATTTCGCGCGGCAGCTTGCACCGGGCGGGCAATTCACCGCCGCCGGTGCCGCTGCCCGCGACCGGGCCGCTGCCGCTTCCCACCACCGAGCCGGTGCCGCTGCCCGGGACCGGGCCGCTGCCGCTTCCCACCACCGAGCCCGCGACCGGGCCGCCGCCGCCAGCGCCCCCGCCGCCCGCGCCACCCTCGTTGTCCACCCTCGCACCGCAGCCCGCTGCGAGCAGAAGGGAGGTAAGCAAGCCAAGACCGAGAGCCAAGCGCCGATGCATACGAGAGTGTTTGCAACCGCCGTGCCCTCGGCTGCCGGCGGACGGGGCCGCGGATCCTGCGGGGATCCTGGAGGTTTCGACAGCGCGTCGGGCCGTTGTGTGCCAGGCGGCGCGGCACACCGTGACGACGTCGTCGAGGTGCGGCGCCCCGCCGGCCCGCGGCCTTCGCGTGGGCGACGTCATCCCACCTGCGACCTGGCGGACGATCGGGGCCGGCGCGTCAGGGCCGCGCGCTCGTCATGCGATGATCGCGCCCGTCACGCGGTGATCACGCGGTGACCGCGAGCGGCGGGAGCTGCTCGCGGAAGAACGAGTTGTACTTGGGATCGTTGTACCGCTCGTACTCGATCACGAAGGGCGTGAGTTGACTCACTCCCCCCTTGTAACGAATGGTGAGCGCCATCGGCGTCACCTCGCGGTAGTTGCTGTTCGGCGGCAGGTCGTCGTTGGTCTTCCCGCCGGCGGAGAACAGCGTGAGGAGCACGCCGTCGGGGTCGTCGTGGACGACGCGGAAGCCCTCCGAGATGCGCTCGTGGCCGCGGATCAGCGTGGTACAGCCGAGCTTCTGCATGAAGCTCTTGAACTGCCGCTTGCCGAACGGGAAGCGCGCGGTCGCCCGCTGGAGCTCCGGGGGGATCGCGTCGACCTCGCTGGGGTCGCTCCAGAGCATCTGGAACCGGATCTCGGGGTCGTTGAGCGAGGAGATGGACCGCCACTTCGCGGCGATGGTGTCGTCGCGGGGGATCCCCGCGTGGACGAAGAGGATGCGGTCGAAGACGAGCATGTTGGGGAGCGCCTCGAACAGGCGCATGTACGCCGCGAACACCTCGTTCGGCGCGATGGCCGCGAGCGAGCTCATCGCCTCGGAGGGCCGCACCGGCGCGAGCACGCGGCCGTTCAGCTCGACGTAGTACTCGTGGTTGCCGCGGAGCACGAAGACGTTGTCGGGCGCGGCGAGGAAGAGCTGCATCACCGTGCGCAGGATGCCGTTGTAGCTGAACCTGCCGCGGTCGATGTAGTCGCCCAGGAACACGAGCATGATCCGCGGGTTGTGCGCCGGGTCCTCGCGGTGGGCCTGCACCTTGGCGAAGAAGTCCGCCTGCATCAGCGCCGCCTTGAGGCACGAGTAGCAGCCGTGCAGGTCGCCGACGACGAGGAGCTCGACCTCCTCCGCGGGGTCCGGCGAGGCGACGTAGACGTGGCCGTCGAGGAACGGCGGCTGCCCGGCGAAGCCCGCGAAATCCGCCGCGCCGTCGAGCCGGCCGGCGCCGCGCGCGCGCTGCTCCTCGAGCTTCGCCTCGAACCTGCGCATCAGGTCGAGATCGACCTTGGCCTGCTCCGCGAACGTGGCCGGGTCGCTCGCGTAGTCCCACTCGAACGCCTTGAAGAACGGGTGGTCGACCTCGCGCGCCTTCTTGCGCGTGGCCGGGTCGATCACCACCGCGCCCTGCTCGACGGGCTCGATGTCCACGTCGTCGATCTCGGTCGGGTTCGCGAGCAGGGCGAAGAGCTCGTCGCGGAACCGCTGCTCGTTCGGGTGGACGACGCCGTCGGCGAGCATGAGCCCGTCGACGATCGCGAGCAGCGACTCGCGGCTCTCCTCGTCAAAGCCGTCGAGCAGCTCGAAGCAGCGGAGCTTGATCTTGGCGAGGACGAAGTCCCTCGGGTCCTCGCCCTCGGCGACGCTCTCGGTGAAGAGGCTCTGGATCTGGTGGTCGACCTCGGCGAACACCTCGTGGAAGTGCCCGGTCCAGCGCGCGACGACGTCCTGGTTCGCCTGGGCCTCGTCGCCGAGGGCGTCGCGCGCGCGCTGCCCCACGAGCTCCTGGATGTAGCCGCGGATGAAGGACTTCTCGGTCGCGTCGAGCTCGCCGTCGATGTACCCGAACCCCGTGAGATAGTAGATGATGGCGTGCATCTGCTGCTCAGCGACGCGTGGATCAGGGCTGAACGACATCATCAGGCAGCTCTCCTCTCGCGGTGGTGCCCCAGGGTAGCGCAAGACGGGCGCGCCGCGGCGACGGCCGCGCACCTCACGGCCGCCGGGCCGGGCTCACGCGCTCGACGAACGCGCGGATCCGCGCGCGATCAGCCTCGGACAGCGCGTGCCCCTGGGGCGGCATGGTCCGCTCCTCGATGACCCGGCGCGCGATGGAGTCCCGGAGCGACGTCCACGCCGCGCCCGTGGAGAGGTCGACGCCGCCCTCGCCGCGCGGGAGGTGGCACGGGGCGCACGCGCGGGCGAACACGGGCGAGAGCTCGTCCCAGGCGGGCCCGGCGTCGCCCTCGGCCGCGGCGAAGCGCCGGAGGGCGCCCGAGGCGAGCAGCCAGACGTCGCCGCCCGGCGAGCCGATGAGCCTGCCGTCCCGCGGGAGGCGCGCGCCGCGGGTCTCGCGCGCGCCGGCCTCGTCGAGCACGCCGAGCTCGTCGCCGTCGGCGAACCACACGCGGTCGCCGGAGACGGCGAGCCCGTGGAGCGCGGCGCTCGCCTGCAGCCGGAGGCGCAGCACGCCGGCGCCGTCCTCCTCGTAGAGCGCCGCCGGCGTCGCCGCGAGCAGCGCGCCCGCGCCGGTGACGGCGAGGAGCGGCGCGGGGCCGTCCGGCAGCGGGTACGCGCGCAGCGCCCTCGTGGCGACGTCGAGCGCGCGCAGCCCGTCGCCGCCGGGCGCGAAGGCCACGCGCCCGCCGCCCGCCGCGAACGCCGCGAGCGGCCCGGTCGCGTAGCGCGTGACGAGCGCGCCGTCCGCCACCGCGAGCTCGCCGTCCAGCGCGAAGGCGGCGCCGCCCCCGCCGAGGCCGAGCGCGGCGCGGACCGCGGCGCGCTCGAGGCCGTAGCGGTCGGAGACGAGCTCGAACGACCCCTCGCCGGGCAGCCTGAGCAGCCGCCCCTCGGCGTCGACGCCGACGATCCACGTGCCGTGGCCGTCGGGCGCGGGGAGCGCCGCGGCGCTCTCCCAGCGGTGGGGCGCGCGGTCGACCCGGGCGAGCGCGCCGTCCACGAAGATCGCCGCGGCGCCGTCGTGGAACAGCACGACGCGGCGTCCGTCGTCTGCGAGCGCGCGGACGGGGCCGAGCTCGCCCGGGGCAGGCCACGCGACAGGGCGCACGGCGAGCTGCGGGAGCGGCCCCGCGGCCGGCGCGGCGCAGCCGGCGAGCGCGAGCGCGGCGAGGGGCGGCGCGAGCGCGGTGAGGGATGCCGCCGCGAGGGCGGCGAGGGGCGGCGCGAGCGCGGCGAGGGACGCCGCCGCGAGCGCGGTGAGGGACGCCGCTCGGCGCAGGAGCTTCACGATTGCCGGAGCAGCTCCGGCACCACCTCGCCGTCGCGCAGGTGGTCGCGCGGCGAGATGCCGAAGGCGAACAGGAAGGTGGCGAGCAGATCCGGCGGGGCGATCGGCCTCGGCCCGCCCTGGAACGCCTTGGCCGGGGCCGGCAGGAGCTGCTCCGCGTCGGTCTTGCCGAACGAGAAGTTCCCGCGGAACCGGGGGGAGATCACCATCGCCGAGTTGTTCGGGTAGTGGTCGCGGCCCATCGCCGTGTTGATCTGCGGCGTGCGGCAGAAGTCGCTCGTCACGAGGATGTGCGTGTGATCCGAGAGCTTCTTGCCGGACCGGGTCGGGTGCGGCGTCCCGTCGAGCGAGCGGACGAGGGCGGCGATGAGGTCGAAGAGCTCCTGCTGCGTGGCCGCGTGCTGGCGGTAGTTGCTCGTGTGCGTGTCGAACCCGATGCTGGCGAAGCTCACGCAGCGGACCACGTTCCGCCGCATCGCCTCGAGCGCGAACGCGGCGTTGACGGCGGCTTGTTTGGCGAACCGCGCCGCGTGGTTGAACTCCGGGTGCGCCTTGACGAGCTTGCCCCTGGAGAACACGTCCTGGAGCCCTGCCTCGAGCATCCGGCCGAGCCCTTCCGACTGGAGCGCGAAGCCGTTCAGGGTGTCGGCGTGGAGGGAGCGCGCGGCGAGCGACCTGGCCTCCTCGGAGAGGAGCGCTGTCACCGCGGCGCGGTCCTCGTCGGTGTCGTACGGCTTCGCGCGGTAGAGCGAGCGGCTGACCGTGCCGATGTCCGCCACCATGAGCGGGGCGGCGCGGCGATCGAGGCGATCGCCCACGACCGCCGAGGGGAACTGCACCGAGACGATGGGGAACGTCTGGCCCGCGCCGAGCTCGCTGGCGCAGATCGCGTCGACGCTCGACGACGTGGTGCGGCCGCCGCTGAGGTGCCTCCCCGTGGTCGCGAAGGCGGTGCCGTCGGGGTGGCTGACGGTGTTCATGGCCAGCCCGTTGACGATGCAGAGCCGGTCGTACAGCTCCGCGAGGGCGCCGATGCCGGGGCCGAACGCGAGGCTCGAGCCCTGCGGCCGCACCAGCGCGAACGTCTTCGCGCCGTCGGGCCCGGGCGCGTCGACCCAGAGGCGGAGCGGCGCCGTGTCGGTGTTGTCGGTCGTCGCCGGGTCGACCAGCCCCTTGCCCTCGTTCCGCGGGTCGGCCCACAGCGTGACGTCCCAGCCGCCGGACGCGTGGATGAAGAGGAAGAACTCGTCCTCCGCCGCCTTGACCGGCGCGGCGAGCGCGCGCGCCGGCAGGCCGAACGCGCCGGAGAGCGCCGCGCTTGCGGCGGCCTTGAGCAGCGCGCGGCGCGGGAACGCAGGAGTCATCGCGAGCGCAGTCTGCCCCCAGCCATGGCAGCGCGCAAGAGAGCGCGACAGCGCGCCTGGCCCGCGCCTGGCCTCGAAGCGCGCCGCGGCCGGCGCGGCGATCACCAGCATGGGGAGCTGCGGGTCGAGGTGTCCGCTCGCTCCCGCGCGCACTCGTCTCGATGCTCCGGATGCGCCGTTCCTGGCCGCGGACGACGGACACCCCGCAATTGCCGGTGTCCACCAGCTCAAGCGATCCCATCAGGCATCTGCTGGCGTCCCGTGCGCTGGACCTAGAGGACGACATCGCGGTCCTGCTCGAGGGGGCGATCGGGCAGCGGCTCGATGAACCTTAGCCGATGATCCTCACGGTGATCCTGCCGCTCAGCTGCCGCAACCTATCGTCATTCGTCCAGATCTGATCGCAGCTGTAGTGGACAGCGCAGGCGGCATGAAGAGCGTCAGGGGTCTTTAGGCCGTGCAGTGCTCGAAGCTCGGTTGCGAGTTCGAAGACCTCTGCGGAGAGCGGCAACAGGTCGAAGGCCGAGAGTAACCCCTCGTACGCCGCTCGCAACCCTCTGTCATTCAACCGGATGGGTTTCACGAGACACTCCAGGCGAACAAGAGGTGATATACACGCCTTGCTCGAGCCTAGCGACAGCAGCGCGCGATCCGCTGAACCCTTGTAGGGCTCCGCGCCCTCGACCCGATAGATGAGAACACAAGAGTCCAGGTAGATTCGACTCACGGTTCTCCCCAGCTATCGCGCTCCGCGCCGAGCGCGGCGTCGAGCTGGTCCTTCGACAGAAGCCGTTCTGGGTTGTCCTCCCGCCATGCGTCGATGGCTCGGCAAGCGGCCATGACCTTCTCGTCGCTGTCGGGCTCCCCGGAGCGCGCATCTCGCTGTTCCTGAGTCAGCACGATGACTTCGGCCTCTCCTTCCGGCACGTCCTCTGGAAGATTGATCTCGACGCGTCGCGACTTTGGAACGTGGACAATGAGCTTGTGCGCGTGCATGGCCTTGAGCGTGGAGCATACGTCGGCGTTGCATCCGATGCCATCCGCGGCGCCGACGTCCTCCGGGGGCACGCGCCCCACCTGCAGGGGGCAGGCGCGCCGCCCCGCCGCGGCCGTCCTGCCAGCACGTCCGCCAGCGACGGGAGCGATGTGGTCTAGCGCGTCTGCATGCGAGCCCGGGATGTCGTGCAATACCCGAGACTCGGGACGGAGGAGCAGGCCCTAGTACAGCGTTCCCCAAGTTCGTCCCTGGATCCGGAGTGACCCAGCCGAGGCCCTCGCGAGGGTCCGCAGCCTGAGCGTGGCGAGCACCTGCGCAGCGGTTACGGTCTGCGAGGCGAGATTGCCTGGTCATCTACGATGGTGCGCACTTTTGAAGCCATCGGCTCGGGCCAGGTCCCACGCGCGTAGGTGCCCCGAGCTCGCGCAAAACCCGTCCTGCTGCCCGCGCCGCTGCGCCAGAAGCTGGAGCAGACGGCGCGCTCGCCCAAGACCTCGCAGCGCGATGCGCAGCGTGCCCGGATCGCGCTCTTGGCCGACGAGGGATGGAGCAACGAGCAGATCCAACGCGCTGTAGCCTGCGACATCAAGACCGTGCGCAAGTGGCGCAACCGGATCGCAGAGCTTGCCGACGAGGCGGTGCTGCAGGACAGGACGCGCACGGGGCGACCCCCGCGCGTGGCGACCGCGGTGCACTACGAGCTCATCAAGTTGGCTTGCAGCCGCCCCGATGAGCACAAGGTCCCATTCGAGCAGGTCTGGACCCTGGACCAGCTGGCCAAGGCACTGAAGTTGGAGACCGAGGTGGAGCTGAGCCGCACCGAGGTCTGGCGCGTGCTGCAGGGAGCCAGCCTCCGACCGCATCGCGTCCGACTGTGGTTGCACAGCCCGGACCCGGACTTCCGCGCCAAGGTCGAGGCGATCTGCAAGCTGTACCTGGAGCCTCCCGCAGGCGCGACCGTGCTCTGCGTCGACGAGAAGACCGGCATGCAGGCGCTGCAGCATCGGTTCCCCATGCAGCCGTGCCGCAGCCGAAGAGCCGCGCGCCGGGAGTTCGAGTACCAGCGCCACGGCACGCTCACGCTGCTTGGCGCCTTCAACGTCAAGACGGGCGAGGTGGTGTCGCGCTGTGGACCGACACGCACCGCCGCCGATCTGCTCGCGTTCATGGACGAGGTGGCGGAGCGCTACCCCACGGGCGACGTCTACATCATCTGGGACAATCTAAACATTCACCACGGCGCCAGGTGGAACGAGTTCAACGCGCGGCACGGCGGGCGCTTCCACTTCGTCTACACGCCCATCCACGCGTCGTGGGTCAACCAGATCGAGCTGTGGTTCAGCGTCCTGAGCCGTCGGGTGCTCAAGCACGCCTCCTTCGCCTCCGCCGAGGAGCTGAGCCGGGGCGTGCTCGGCTTCGTACGCCAGTGGAACGAGCACGAAGCCCGGCCCTTCCGCTGGAAGTTCCGCGGCCAGTGGCGGGCGACCTTGCCATCGTACGCAGCGTGAGCTTCCGTGCGGACCGATGTCGAAGCCGCACGCCGCCCCTGAGCACGCCGACGCGGTCCGCTCCTACCTCCAAGCGCACGGACTGCAACACCTGAGGGCCCGGAAGTACGGCCAGATGGTGATCATCGAGTCGGGTCCTGAAGCCGACCCGACCGCGCACGCCAGGCTGCGCCGTGACACCGTCCACCTCTGGACGCTCGAGATCGCGACCCACACCGGCAAGTGGGAGAAGACCGGCTTCCGTGGCCAATGGCAGGACCTGCTCAAGCTGATGATGACCGACTTCCCCTGGACGCTCGCGGCCATCGAGTAGCTGGCCCGGCGGGGGCATTACGCCGCCGGACATTGCGTCGACGTTCAGCGACGAGTTCGCTTTGTTCATAGGCCCGGCCGGCTCAGCCCGTAGCGGGGCTGGCACATCGCCGATCCAGGGACGAACTTGGGGAACGCTGTACTAGTACAGGAGAAACTCCGGGTGCCGCACGAGCCCGTAACACACCGCCGCCCACCCCGCCTCTTCCGGCGAGAACCGCGACCTCGGCGCGCCCTTCGCGCGGTGCCGCGCCACCGTGCCCTGGTAGAGCGCAAAGAACCGCCTCTCCCGGTCCGGCGGCGCGAGGCGCGCCGGGTAGCTCAGGAAGGTCCGGTGCAGCACGTCGAAGCGCGGGGCGAAGGCCGCCTCGTCGAGGCCCTGCGCGGGCAGGTCGAAGGCGAAGATGAGCCGTTGCTCGATCGGGACTGGCACGCTCGCCTTCCAGTCGTGCTCCAGCGCGCGGTCGCAGAGCGCGATGCCGAGCCGCTCGAACGCCGCCATCATGAGCGCGTTGGTCTGCGTGCCGCGCGGGAGATCGAGGGTGTAATCGGGGAGTCCGAGCGCCGCGAGGTAGTCTCCCCAGGTGTCGAAGAGCGCTGACCTGTCGTCCCCCCGCGCGCGGCGCTCGACCTCGGCGGGCGCCAGACCGCCGAACAGCCGGAGATAGCTCCTCAGGTACGCCTCGGCCGGGACCAGCCGCAGGTCCTCCTGCGGCGCCCGGCTCAGGGCGACGCGCCCCGTCTCCCGGAGCGGCGCGGCCGGCAGGGGCGCGACCGCCTCCGGCGGGCCGCCGCACGCGCCCGCCAGCGCGGCCATGCCGGCAAGGGCAAAGGCCCTCACCCGGCCGGGCGTCACCGCGCTCCCTCGCCGCGCTCCGCCCCGCCCCGCTCGAGCCCGGGGCGCAGGTTGCTCGCGCGCGCGTACGCCGGCGAGCGGACGATCGCCTCGACCAGCGGCCGCATCCGGTACCCGCGCGAGACGAACCGCTCGCGCAGCGAGCGCAGCAGGGGCTCGTCTTCCTCGCGGACAGGCCTCCCGAGGAACCCCTCGGTCACGCGCTGGACCGCGCACGTGGCGAACTCCGGCATCCGCGTCATGTCCGCCGCGACGCCCGCGGGGCCGCGCTCGGTGTGCTCCTCCGAGGCATAGGCGCCCCGGAGCACGCCGCGCTCCCGGGTCGAGAACGCAGGATCATAGAACGGCTGACACGCATTCCGCATCTTGCCGTCCGCGCCCACCTTGCAGGCGGGGTTCTCGATCGGGAACTTGGCCGCGGGCAGGTAGGTCCACGTCGTCTCCTCGACCCGCGAGAAATACGCCGCGAGCGGCTCCAGCGTCGCATGGCAGCTCGCGCAGCCAGGCCGGACCATGAGGTCCGGCTCGCTCGAGGGCGGGAGATCCGCGTGCTCGGCCGTGAAGCTCTTGCAGAGGAACGCGCTGTAGAGCGCGGCCGCGCGCGCCCGGCGCGAGGCATACTTCGTGAGAAACACAGGCATCGTGATGAGCCCGGATGCGCGCGGCCCACGGTCAGGGATGAACGTCCAGTCGGACACGTCGTGCGGAAAGACCACCGGCGGCACCGCGCGCGGCAGGAACAGCGGCTCCTCGTCCTCGCGCATCCCGAACGACTTGTGCTGGGAGCAGCACGCCGCCGGCGCGCTCGACAGGTAGAACTGGGCGAGCGGCCCGTTGATGAACGTGTACCGCGCCGTGAGCATCTCCCGGAAGTCGCGATCCGCCCTGAATACGTGGCTCATGAAGTGGATCGCCTCCTGAGACCACCAGAACTTGTGCCAGCCAGAGCTCGTGTGCGGCGCGGCCCCGATGGGCTGGTCGACCCCGAGCGGGACATGCGCCGGCAGCACGAAGGCGCGCGGATCCCTGCCGTAGCTGTCGCCAGGCATGCAGTGCACGAGCCCGATGCCGCAGCCGCAATCGACGCTCATCCTCGGCGCGAGCGCGCTCCGGCACGAGATGGGCTCTCCCCGGTGCGCCTTCGCATACGGGTCCTCGGGCAGCGGCGGGCGCGTGCGGCCCGCGGGGAGCGGCGCGCCCCTGGGCAGCGGCGGAACGTCGCTCGCGTAGACGTGGCCGACGTCCGCTGTCTGCGCCTCTTCCTTGCAGACACGGACCTCGACCGTCGGCGTCTTGCCGTCCGGCTCGACGAGGAGCTCCGGCAGCGGGACATACGCGCTGTCCGGGTCGTCCCACCCGGCCCCGTAGCGCTGCACCGGATTGATGGAGAGGTAATCGCGGTAGAGCCAGAAGGGGCGGACGAGCGTGGTCCGCTCGTCGAGCAGGCGCTGGGAGATCGGGATCGGCGTCCCCGCGGCAGGCGCGGAGTTCACCACCTTGAGCCCGCTCTCGGCCTCGGAGAAGCAGAACTCTCCGTCGATCACCGGGTCGAGGCGACGCTGGTTGTGACGGTAATAGACGTAGATGGGCTTCCCGTCCGGGCCCAGCACCTGGTGCCGGTGGAGCGTCGTCTCCCGCGGCGCGAACGTGACCGCAGGGCCGAGCTCCAGCCGCAGGACATCCATGTAGATGCGCGTCAGCCGGTCGACGTAGCCAGGGCCGTCGAGGTGGCGCTCTATCCAGGCGTCCATGTCGAAGCCCGGCGCCTCGATCTCGGCGAGCTCCGCGCGGGCTGGCAGCCGCCCCACGAGGTCGAGCGAGAGCGCGCGGAAGTACCGGTACTGCGCCAGCGTCGGGGCGGCGCTCCCCGCGGCGCTCCCCGCGGCGCTCCCTGCGGCGCCCCCCGCGGCTGAAGACGGCGGCGCGACGAGGGCCCCGGCCGCCGCCGCCAGCAGCGCCGGCGCGATCAGCACCCGCAGCGCGCGCGCACACCTCACGGCGCCACCTCGCCCGCCGCGCCCTCCGGGACCGCCGCGGCCGCCGCGCCGGGCGCCACCCCGGCCATCAGCATCCCGAGCTCGGTCCGCGACACAGCGCCCGCGTCCCGCGTCGCCACGAGCGCGCCCCGGTACATCACCGCGATCCGGTCCGACAGCGACAGGACCTCGTCGAGCTCCGCCGTGACGAGCAGGACCGCCGCCCCCGCGTCGCGCGCCGCCACGATCTCGCGGTGGATGTGCTCGATCGACCCCACGTCCACGCCCCGCGTCGGCTGGCTCGCCACGAGCAGCTCCACCGGACGGCTCAGCTCGCGGGCGAGGATCACCTTCTGCTGGTTGCCGCCCGACAGCGCCGAGACGGGCGTCCCGGGGCCCGGCGCGCGGATGTCAAACGTCTTTATCAACCTCCTCGCGTTCTCGTCGCGGGCGTCGTCGCGGAGCACGCCGCGCTCGGCGAACGGGGGCCGGTGGTAGGTGCAGAGGACGAGGTTGTCCGCGACCGAGTACGAGAGCACGAGCCCGTCGCGCTGCCGGTCCTCGGGCACGTGCGAGACGCCCCGCTCGATGAGGGTGCGGGGCAGCGCGCCCGTCACGTCGCGGCCCCGGAGGAGCACGCGCCCGTCGCGGGCCGGCGAGATGCCGGTGATCGCCTCGACGAGCTCGGTCTGGCCGTTGCCCTGCACGCCGGCGATCCCGAGGATCTCGCCCGCGCGGACCGAGAAGCTCACGTCGCGCACCACGTCGGCGCCCGACCCGCGCCGGCCGGCGACGCCGAGGCGCTGCACCTCGAGCACGACCTCCCCGGGGCGCGCCGGGGCCTTGCTCACCTGGAGCACGACCTCGCGGCCCACCATCATCGCCGCCAGACCCCGCTCGTCGGTCTCCGCCGGGATCGCGGCGCCCACCACCTTGCCCGCGCGCATCACCGTCACCCGGTCAGCGACGGCGAGCACCTCCTTGAGCTTGTGCGTGATGAAGAGGACGCTTACCCCCTGCGCCGTCAGCGCCCGGAGCACGCGGAACAGCTCCTCCGCCTCCTGCGGCGTCAGCACGGCCGTGGGCTCGTCGAGGATCAGGATCTCCGCCTTGCGGTAAAGGGCCTTGATGATCTCCACGCGCTGCTGCACGCCGACAGGGAGGTCCTCCACGCGGGCGTCGGGGTCGACGTCGAGCCCGTAGCGCGCCGACAGCTCGCGCACCTCGGCGCTCGCGCGCCGCCGGTCCATCAGGCCCCTGCGCACGGGCTCCGCGCCGAGCACGATGTTCTCGGCGACCGTGAACACCGGGATCAGCATGAAGTGCTGGTGCACCATGCCGATCCCGAGCGCGATCGCGTCGCTCGGCGAGCGCAGCGCGACGGGCTGCCCGCGCCGGCGGAGCTCCCCCGCGTCCGGGCGCACCAGCCCGTAGAGCACGTTCATCAGCGTCGATTTGCCGGCGCCGTTCTCGCCGAGCAGGGCGTGGATCTCGCCCTCGCGCAGATCGATGTCCACCCCGTCGTTCGCCAGGACGCCGGAGAACCGCTTCGTGACCCCCCTGGCCTCGAGGACCGCCGTCACCGCCGCCCCTCCGGCTCGTAGGGCAGGCCGTCGGCGGCCGGCGGCGTCGTCTTGCCGATGACGCCGGTGAGGATGAGCAGCGTCAGGAGGTACGGCACGAGCCCGACGACCGACGACTGCTGCAGGAACGACCATGACGGCGGGATGAGGTCGCGGAAGAGCTGGAGGTTGATCTGGAAGGCCTGCGCCGCGCCGAAGACGAGCGCCGCGGCCCACGCGCCGAACGGGGTCCAGTCGCCGAAGATCATCGCCGCGAGGGCGATGAAGCCGCGCCCGTTCGTCATCATCGGCTCGAAGGAAGGCACCGACTCCAGGGTGAAGTACGCCCCGCCGAGCCCCGCGATCGCGCCGCCGATGACGACGTTCACGTAGCGCACGCGGGCCACGTCGATCCCGACGGTGGCCGCGGCGCGCGGGTGCTCGCCCACGGCGCGCGCGCGCAGGCCCCACCGCGTGCGGAACAGCACGAGGTGCGTCAGGGCGACCAGCGCGATGGCCGAGAGGGCGATCGGCTGCTGCTCGAACACCGGGCCCACGACGGGGATGTCGGCGAGGAGCGGGACGCGCAGGCGCGGCAGGACGCCGGGCGCGTGCGGGACCTGGCCGCCGAACGCGCTGCCCGGCCCGAAGAAGAGCTGTCGGTTGAAGAACCCGGTGAGCCCGACGGCCAGCAAGTTGATCACCGTCCCCGCGAGGATCTGGTCCACCGCGAAGGTCACCGCAAGCACGGCGAGCAGGAGGCCCAGCGCCGCGCCGGTGATGACCGCGATCGCGACGCCGAGCAGCAAGCTCGGCAGCGGCGGCAGGTGCAGGACCGCGCTCGCGTAGATCGACCCGAACCAGCCCGAGAACGCGGCCGCGAGCATCATCCCCTCGATGCCGAGGTTCACGACCCCCGAGCGCTCGCAGAAGACGCCCGAGAGCGACCCCAGCGTGAGCGGCGTCGCCACGGCGAGGGTCGTGGCCGCCATGCTGGCCACGATCGTCATCGGCGACACCCGCGCCCCGCCGATCAGCGTGACGACGCCGACGAGCACGCAGACGACCGCCGCGATGAACCCGTACCGTCGATAGCCCATCTTCATGGTCAGCCGCCCCACCCGCGCGTGAGCACGAGCCGCTCGCCCTCGCCGCGGACTCGGTAGATGCGCCGGACCAGGGTCTCGGCCGCGACGAAGAGCAGGATGAGCGCCTGGATGACGGAGATGACGTCGATCGGGATCTGCGTCAGGTACTGCATCCGGGTCGCGCCGCTGCGCATCGCGCTGAACAGCAGCGCCGCGAGCACCGTCCCGCCGGGGTGCGCCTTGCCGAGGAGCGCGATGGCGATCGCGTCGAAGCCGTACCCCTGCGAGAACCCGAGCTCGTGCCGGTGGTGCAGCGCGCTCACCTCGACGGCGCCGGCGACCCCGGCGAGGGCGCCCGAGAGCGCCATGGTCGCGATCACGGTGCGGCCCACCCGGACGCCCGCGTAGCGCGCGGCGTCCGGGCTCTGCCCCGCGGTGCGGATCTCGAAGCCGAACACCGTCCGCTGCAGCACCCACCCGACCAGCGCCGCGGCGAGCAGGGCGAGCGGGAAGCCCCAGTGCAGCCGGAAGCCCTCGACGAGCGCGGGGAGGCGCGCGCTCTCGTCGATGAGGGGCGTGCGGGAGAGCACGTTGCCCGCGGCGGGGTCCTTCATCGGGCCGTTCAGCAGGAAGCTGACCGCGTTGAGGGCGACATAATTGAGCATGATCGTGCTGATCACCTCGTGTCCGCCCGCGCGCGCCTTGATCCACCCGGGCACCGCGGCCCACAGCCCGCCGGCCAGCGCGCCGAGCAGCAGCGTCAGCGGGACGTGCAGCGGCGCGGGCAGGCCCCCGCCCACGAGCCGCGGCAGCCAGTGGCCCGCCCACGCCGCCGCGAGCGCCCCGAGCGCGAGCTGCCCCTCGGCCCCGATGTTGAACAGCCCCCCCTTGAACGCCAGCGAGACCGACAGGCCGGCGAGGATGTACGGCGTCGCCCACACGAGCGTCTCGCTCACCGCCCGCGGCGACCCGAACGCGCCCTCGAGCATGCCGGCATAGGCCTCGAGCGGATTGCCCCCGGCGAGGGCGATGAGCACGCCGCCGAGGACCATCGCGGTGAACACCGAGAGCGCCGGCAGCAGCAGCGGCCTGAGCCGCCGGATCACCCTCTCTCGCATACTCGAGCTCCCGGCGCGCTCACTGGCCCGGCTTGGACGGCGGCACGTTCGTCTTGAGCGTCCCGTCGAGGAGCGCTTTCTTGAGCTCCTCCATCTTCGCCTTCACCTCGGCCGGGACCTTGCTGTCGAGATCGTGATACGGCGCATACCCCGATTTGCCCTGGTAGTTGCCGCTCGGCAGCTTGCCCTCCTTGGCCAGCTTGATGAGGTCGAACGCGCCCTCGGTGATGAGCTTGACGGCGCTGGAGAGGATGACCTTCTGGGCCTCGGGCACCGTGTAGTACTGGTCGGTGTCGACGCCGATGGCGTGGGCGTTCTTGGTGGCCGCGCCGAGCAGCGCGCCGTTGCCCGTCTTGCCGCCGCCGCCGAAGACGATGTCGACCCCCTTGTCGATCATCGAGACGGCGGTCGTCTTGCCCCACTCGGGATCGGTGAACGTCTTATCGAACCCGACGTCGTTGTGATAGACGACGCTGAGCTCGATGTCCGGCTTCACGTGGCGCGCGCCCGCGCGGAAGCCCTCGCCGAAGCGCCAGACCGGCGGGACGGCGTCCGTGGCCAGCACGGCGCCGATCTTCCCCGACTTCGTCATCATCGCGGCGAGCGCGCCCACGAGGAAGCCGCCGTGGTCCTCCGGGAACACGAGGCCGACGACGTTCGGCTTCTCGGCGCCGGGCGCCTGGAACTGGTCGATGCCGATGAACCGCGTGCTCGTGAACTGCGCGGCAGCGCCGTGCGTCGCCTCGGTGAGGCCGAAGCCCGAGGTGACGACGACGTCGTACTTCTCCTCGGCGAACGTCGCGATGTTCTTGGGGTAGTCCTTCGGATCCGTCGTCTCGATGTACTGCGTCGTGGCGCCGAGCTCCTTCTGCGCCCGCTGGATCGCCTCCCACGCCGACTGGTTGAACGACTTGTCGTCGATCTTGCCCATGTCGGTCACGAGGCCCACGCAGAACACCTCGGGGCTCGCGCAGTCAGCCTTCTTGCCGCTGGTGCACGCCGGGAGCGCGCTGGCCAGGCCCACGAGGGCCGCGATCGCGAGGCGCCGCTTCTTCAACATGCCGGATCTCCTTTGGAAGGCCCGCATTGGACACCGGGGCGCGCACCAAGGCAACCCGGGGATCGCATCCGCGCACATTTGGTCACACGTTGCTCGCACGGCGCGGCGCCGGGCGCTCGAGCGCTGGCGGCGCGCGATCGGGGAGCAACTTTTTTCGCCGGGGCGTTGTCACAGTCGATCGGTGGCGCCCGACGAGCGACGGGGCGCGCCGACGCAGCCTGCCCGAGGAGGTCCTTCATGAATGGTCCCGCCGTTCGACTCACGCTTTTTTGTGCCCTCATCGCGTCCGCGCTCGTCCCTTCAGGGGACGCGGCGGCCTGCGGTGGGGTCGAGATCATGCCCGCGATCGATCACCGCGTGATGGGGGTCGCCCAGGCCGAGCAAGCCCTGCGCGACGGCCGGATCACCGCGGCCGCGGGGAGCGTGATCCGGATGTTCCCCGAGATCCGGCGCATCGCGCATGACAAGGATCCGCTGCTCAACCGGGCTTTCCGCGTGCTCGCCGTGGCCACCGCGCGCGGCGACGGAGCGCTCCAGGTCGCCGCCGAGGTGCCGCGCGAGCTGCTCGAGACCTGGGGCGGGGCGTCGGCCGACGAGCGCAGGGGGAACCTCGACTGGTCGATCCGCGCGCTGCGCCGGCTGAACGAGCAGCGCAAGAACGACCCCGCGCTCCAGACCGACCTGGGCGAGGCGCTCGCCCGGTCGACGGAGCACCGCGGCGAGGCGCTCAAGCTGCTCGGCGACCTGGCGGAGAAGGACCTGCTCGCGAGCCCCGAGGGGTACGCGGCGCTGGCGCAGCTGCGCGCGCTCTCGGGGGACACCGCGGGGCACGACGCCGCGGCAAGCCGGTGCGAGGCGATGGCGAAGAGCGCGGCGCTCTGTAGATCGAGCGGCGCGATCGACCCGCGTCCGCAGAGCTGACGCCGATGCGCGCCCGCCCGCTGCTCGCCGCGCTGTTCGCGCTCGCCTCGGGCGCCGCCGCGTGCTCCTCCGAGGACGCGCGGGCGCCCGAGTCCACCGCGCCCGCCGCGCCGCTATCCGCAAGCGATGGCGGCGCGACGGCCGCCGCCGCCGCCGCGGTCACCGCGTCCCCCGCCGCCGCGGCGCCGCCCGGGGACCCGGCGCACGGGCAGCGACTCGTCGCCGAGCTCCAGTGCAACCGCTGCCACGACGGGACCGGGCAGGCGCCCGCGCCGCGCGACGCCCACTGCGTCCAGTGCCACCAGGACATCGCGGCGGGGCGGTTCCAGGCGCCCGCGGCGGCGATGAAGCGGTGGAACGAGAACCTGGTCCAGCTGCGCGACGTCCCGTCGCTGGCCGCCGCCGGCGACAGGCTGCGCCGCGACTGGATCCGCGGGTTCTTGCTGGCGCCGCACGACCTGCGCCCGCGCCTGCACGCGACGATGCCGCGGCTCGCGATCGGCCCCGAGCAGGCGAGCGACATAGCGGCGTACCTGACGCGCAATCGCCGCGAGCGGCGCGAACGTCCGACAACGTCGCTGGAGGGCGCGAGCGCGGCGCGGGGGCGCGAGCTCTACGAGGCCAAGGGGTGCGGGACCTGCCACGCTTTCACCGGGGTGACCGGGCTCTCGTCGGTCGCGCGGGTGAAGCCGATGGAGAAGGAGACGCGCGCCGCGGTCGCCCTGGCGCCGGATCTGCGGCACGCGCGCGACCGGAGCGAGCCCGCCGATCTCGTCGCGTGGGTGCTCGACCCGGGGGCGATCAAGCCGGGCACGCCGATGCCCCAGGTGCCGATGTCGCCCGCCGAGGCGCGGGACATCGTGGCCTTCGTCGCGACCGCGCCGCTCGCGCCGCCGGCGCCGGGGAGCGTGCCCGAGAGGCTCCCGCTGCTGTCGCGGCGGGTGACCTACGACGAGGTGGACCGCAGGGTGTTTCGCGGCACGTGCAGGCACTGCCACTCCGAGCCCGATTACGCGCTCGGCGACGGCGGGCCCGGGAACACGGGCGGGTTCGGGTTCAAGCCGCGCGGGCTGAACCTCGCCACGTACGAGGGGATCGCCGCGGGGTACGTCGATGATCAGGGCGAGCGGCGCAGCGTCTTCTCGCGCGGGCCGGGCGGCGCGCCGCGCCTCGTCGCCGCGCTCCTGGCGCGGCAAGCGGAGGAGGCGGGCCGCGCCGACCCGGCGGTGCGCGGGATGCCGCTCGGGCTGCCGGCGCTCGGCGCGGAGGAGATCCAGCTGGTCGAGAGCTGGATCGCGCAGGGGCGGCCGCAGTAGCGCGGGGCGCGGCGAGCGAGCGCGGCGTCCCAGCGGGCCGGCGTCGCGCGGCGCGACCATCCGCGCCCGCCGCGCCACGCGACGGATCCGCGCCCGCCGCGCCGCGCGATCGCTTCGTGGTAGGCTCCGGCCCGGATCCGCGCACGGGCGGATCCAATCGAATCCTGGGGAGGCCGGCGTCATGACAAAGTTGCTCGTGGACGAGGAATTCACCAAGCTCGGCGTCGACCCGCAGCTCGAGTGGCGCAACCCGCCCGCGCGCTGGGTGGTGGAGCCGGAGCGGCGCGTGCTCGTGGTCGAGCCCGGGGCGAAGACGGACTACTGGCAGCGGACGCACTACGGCTTCCAGAACGACAACGGGCCTTTCCTCTTCGCGCGCGTCGGCGGCGACTTCGTGATGACCACGCAGGTGCGGTTCCGGCCCGCGCACCAGTACGACCAGGCAGGGCTCATGGTGAGGCTCTCCGCGTCGTGCTGGCTGAAGACATCGGTCGAGTTCGAGCCAAACGGCCCGAGCCGCCTCGGCGCGGTGGTGACGAACGCGGGCTACAGCGACTGGTCGACCCAGCCGTTCCCCTCGGATCGGCGCGAGATCTGGCTGCGCATCCGGCGGGAAGGCCCGGATTACCTCGTCGAGAGCTCGGACGACGGCGCGGCGTGGACGCAGATCCGGATGGCCCACCTGCACGAGGACGACGGCACGCGCGAGGTGCCGTGCGGGCTCTACGCGTGCAGCCCGACGGGCGAGGGCTTCGTCGCGGAGTTCGCGCGGCTCCGGATCGCGCCCGGGCGCGCGGGGTGAGCCGCCGCGGCGCGGACGCCGCCCTCCTCGACCGGCGTCGCCCCTCAGTCGGCCGGGCAGCGCAGCGCCTCGCCAGCGGGTGCGGGGGCGAGGGCGTCCGGCGCGGCGAACAGCTGGCGGAAGGTGAACGCGCGCGGCGTCGGCCCGTGCTGGCGGAGGTGCTCGAGCCGCTCCTCGGCCTCGGCCACGCTGGGGGTGTGCCCGGCCGGGATCCACCACAGCGCCGTGATCGCCTCCTTCATCGGGACGAACCACTCCCGGCGGCGGCGCATCACGGCGGCGTGCCCGGGGCTGCGGAAGACGAAATCGGACAGGGCCTCTGCCGACGCCCACACCGACATGTTCACGAGGATCCGGTCGTCGCCGAACGCGCGCACCGCGGTGGCGTCGCCGTCCTCGGTCTTCAGCCGCCACACGAACCCCGGCGCGGCGTCGGCCAGCGCGTTCACCGGGTCGAGCGCGGACACGAAGTCGGCCAGACGCGCCGAGCCGAGCGGCTCCAGCGGCAAGGCGATGTTGACCTGGGCGAGGTGGTGAGACGGCATCGGCGGAGGATACCACCGCTGCGCTACGGCTGGCGCAGCCTCCGCGAGGACAGGAGCTCCAGCCCTCCTGAGCGCTCCGCGATGCGCTGGAGCGACCCGAGCAGCGCGGACGCCTGCTCCTCCCCGAGCAGCGCGCGCAGCCGCCGGTTCACGGCGGCGCGCGCGGTCCGCCCCGCCTCGACCGCGGCCCACCCGCGCTCGGTGAGCTCGACAAGCCGGTTGCGCTGGTCGTCGTCGGCGACGCGGCGGCGCACGTAGCCGAGCTCCTCCAGCTCCGTCACCGCCTTGGAGGCGCCCTGCGCCGTGATGCCGAGCCGCTCCGCGAGCTCTCGCACCTTCACCGGGCCGGGGATGAGGTGCTGGAACACGTACCCGTGGCTCGGGCGGAGATCGCCGTACCCGGCCTTGGCCACGCGGCGCATCACCTCGTCGCTGCTCGCGGCGGCGATGGCGGCGAAGAGCAGCACGAGGTCCTCGTCCGGGCGCGCAGGCTTCACGGCGGGAGCCTGTACCGCACAACCAAGGTTGCGCAAATGACGTTGACAGATCGGGGCGGCGGCCGTATCCATCAACCACGGTTGCGAAACCAAAGTTTCGTAATTGCCAATGAGCTTCGCCGCGGGCGCAGGGGACGCCCGCGCGCCCCCTGCGCCCGCGGCGACCAGGAAAGGGACGAGCGATGGACCTCGCCATGGATGGCTATTGCGACCCCGCGTTCGCGCCCGTGCGCGCCGCGTTTGCCTCGAATTTCGAGCGGTTCCCCGAGCTCGGGGCCGCCGTGAGCGTCGCGGTGCGCGGCCGCATTGTCGTCGACCTCTGGGCCGGCTTCCGGGACGCGGCGAGGACGGCGCCTTGGGGCGGCGACACGATCGTGAACGTCTTCTCGGCGACCAAGGGCGCCGTCGCGCTGTGCGCCCACGCGCTCGCCGAGCGGGGCGCGCTCGACCTCGGCGCGCCGGTCGCCGCTTCCTGGCCGGAGTTTGCGGCGGCCGGCAAGGGGCGCGTCCTCGTGGCGCAGCTGCTCGACCACAGCGCCGGCCTGCCGGCGCTCCGCGCGGAGCCGCCGGAAGGCGCGCTCTACGACTGGCAGGCCATGACCGCCGCCCTCGCCGCGGAGGAGCCGTTCTGGGAGCCGGGCTCCCGGCACGGCTACCACGCCGTCACGTTCGGCTTCCTCGTGGGCGAGGTGATCCGGCGCGCCAGCGGCCGGCGCGTGGGCGCGTTCCTCCAGGAGGCTGTCGCGGGCCCGCTCGGCCTCGACCTCCACATCGGCACCGGCGCCGAGCACGACGGGCGGCTCGCCGAGGTGCCGCCGACGATCGCGAGCGCTCCCGGCGCCGGCGGCCTGGGCGGCGCTTTCGCCGCGAGCTTCCGCGATCCGACGTCGCTCACCTCGATGGCCTTCACCAAGCCGCGCGACCTCGTCACGCCGGGCCTCGTCAACACCGCCCGCGCCCGGCGCGCGGAGATCCCGGCGCTGAACGGCCACGCGAACGCGCGCGCCCTCGCGCGGATGTACGGCGCGCTCGCGAACGGCGGGGCCCTCGTCGACACCGCGCGCGTGCTCTCGCCGCAGGCCATCGAGGCCGCGCTCGCCGAGCGGTCGCGCGGCCCCGACGCCGTCCTCCTCGCGGAGAGCCGCTTCTCGCTCGGCTTCATGCTCCCGAGCGCCCTGCGCCCCTTCGGCCGCGGCCCGCGGACCTTCGGCCACCCGGGCGCGGGCGGCGCGCTCGGCTTCGCCGACCCCGACGCGGGGCTCGGCTTCGGCTACACCCCGAACCAGACCATCGCGAGCGGCGCGGGCGGCGACCCGCGGTGGCCGGCGCTGATCGACGCGGCGTACGCCTGCCTCTGAGGCACATCGCCAGCGCATCCATGCATCGACCCACCGAGCTCTCCACGGGACGACGCGGGAGCCTACGGAGCGCGCGGGGCGCCGGGCCCAGGCCACGCCCGCATCGCGGCCTCCACGGCCGCGCGGAGGCTCTCCGGTGACGCGCCGTCCCGCGCCTGGACCGACATCCCCAGCAAGACGGTCACGTAGAACGTGGCCAGCGCGGCGGCGTCTGTGTCCGACGCGAGCTCGCCGTCCTCCATGCCCCGCTGGATCCGCGCCTGGAGCGAGGCATGCCAGGCCTCGCGGTGCCCTCGCATCAGGTCCTGCAAGGGCCGGGCGCCGGGGGAGCACTGGGTCCCGGCCAGCGCGATCATGCAGCCGGACGGCTGATCGGGCCGGGTGAACTCGTCGGCCGCCGTCTCGAGCAGCCGCCGCACCACGCCCCGGGCCGTCGGCTCCTCGGCAAGGATGCAGCCCATGCGCCCGCCCCCCCTGGCGAGATACCGATCCACCGCCGCCCGGAAGAGCTGCTCCTTGCCCCCGAAGTTCGCGTAGAGGCTCGATGGGCTGATGCCCATCGCCGCGCTCAGCTCGTCGAGCGACGTCGCCTCGTAGCCCCGGTCCCAGAACAGGAGCATGGCCCGCTCCAGCGCCGCCACCTGATCGAAGCAACGCGGCCGCCCTCGCCCCCGCTGGACCTGCCCCGCCGCTTTTTTCATAACGATCGTTCCATAAATCGCTTGACGGGCAGCGACAACCTACTTAGTTTCCTTTTATGGAACGATCGTTCCAAAAGTAAAGGAGCTTTCGATGGGTACATTGAACGGCAAGGTTGCGCTGGTCACCGGGGGTTCGCGGGGTATCGGGGCGGCGATCGCCAGGCGCCTCGCGCACGAGGGCGCCGCCGTGGCCATCACCTATGCCGCGTCGCCGGCAAAGGCAGCCGAGGTGGTGCACGGCATCGAGGCGGCCGGCGGCAGGGCGATCGCCGTCCGGGCGGACAGCGCCGACGTCGAGGCGGTGAGGAGCGCCGTCGCCCAGACGGTGAAGACCTTCGGCCGGCTCGACGTGCTGGTGAACAACGCCGGCGTCGCCGGCATGGCGCCGATCGATCAGTTCTCGCTGGAGGAGTTCGATCGCCTCATGGCGGTGAACGTCAGGGGCCTCTTTGCCGCCACGCAGGAGGCCGTCCGCCACATGGGCGAGGGCGGGCGCGTCATCAACATCGGGAGCGTCAGCGGCGACGTGGCGCTCATGCCCGGGATGGCCGTCTATGGCGCGACCAAGGCGGCGGTCGCCGGCCTGACACGCGGCTGGGCGCGGGATCTCGGTCCGCGCGGCATCACGGTCAACAACATCCAGCCGGGCCCCGTGGACACCGACATGAACCCGGCCGACGGCCCGCTCGCCGCCCAGCTCAAGGGCCAGATCGCCGTGCAGCGCTACGGAAAGGGCGACGAGGTCGCCGGCATGGTGGCGTACCTGGCCGGCCCCGAGGGCGCCTTCGTCACGGGCGCCGACCTCAAGATCGACGGCGGCCTCACCGCCTGATCTTCCCGGGCCTGCAAGGCTCCTCTGCCCGGGAATGCGGTCTCCGTCGCGACGTCGAGGCCGATCCGTCTACGTGCTTCCGCCACGAGCCAGCCCTGCCGGACGGGACTCGAGCGGACAGGCAGCCGTCCGCCACCCGTGACACTGAGCCGTCCGCCCCCGTGCCACATGGCACACACCGTCACAATCCATGACGGATTGCGCCACCGGCTGGTGCGCCTGGCGCGCGATCCAGTGGTTTTGTTCATATCCGCCCTGGCGCACCGGTTGCTCCTCGGCGACCGCATGAGCTGTACATCATCCGTCGTTGCTCTCGCATTCATGTCTGTCGTCCCCCTCTGCATGACGCTCGCGTGCGGCCCCGTTGAGACTTCTCCACCCGGCACCACGAGCGACAGCGGCGAGCCGAAGAGCCCAGAACAGCCGTCCGCCTGCGAGCCACGACAGGCAGGGATCTCGGCTGATTTCGAGCTCACCGTCGAGGATTGGCCGGACGAGGGATCCGATAGCTACGATTACATCATGGCGGCGCCATGCCAGGTGGAGGAAGCCAGCTCAACGACACGCGACCTTGCCTGCATGGACGGAGACGGCACCGTGCACGGCGTGACGATCACGCTCCCCAGCCCCCACATCATCGGCGCCGTTCCCGAGAGCGGTCCCGTGTTCCTGCGGGCGGCGCGCTACACGGATTACGCTCCTGTCCTCGACTACCAGTGGTTCGAGGTGCGCGCCGGCTCCGACGTCACGGGCGCGCTGCTCGCGGGAGGCGTCCGAGGTCCCGACCCGATGCCTTATCCGCCCGTCGAAGGCTATTTTGCGCCGATCAGGATGGCGATGAGCGCCGAAGAAGCATGCCCCGAGGAGACCCAGGATGAATGCTTGAGCCTCCGCAGAGCACGGATCGACTTCTGGATCGATGAGCTGCCAGCCGGCTCGATCCTCGACGGGCACGAAGGTGAGCTGGGGGCGAGCGGAGCATATCGTGCGATCGTGGGCGCGAGCGCGGACCACTCCATGATAGCGGTAGGCGACTCGGACTTCTGCGCCGGTGACGACCCGAAATACGCTGACGATCTTCGCCTCTTGATCGGAGCGAGAGCGCCCGAGGGGGCCGACGGCACCCCGCCGGTGCTGGACTGAGCTGGCTCTCCAGCGCTCTCGCTGAAGGAGGGAAGCGAGGTCTTCCGTGGAGCACGATCGGCCGCGGACCTCCACGAGCAGGGCAGCATTCCGCTATCTCGGGGACGGCTCGACGATGCGATAGAGGCTCCCGTCACGGTCGCTGGTCGCGAGCTCGACGCCAGGGCACGACATCGAGGAGCCCTTCGGCACGATGACCCAGCGGGGGGCGGGCGCGCTCGCGAGGATCGGCGCCAGCGCGCTGCACTGCAAGGAGCCCCGGCGCGGATAGAGCTTGCGGAGGAGCTTGTTGCGGCGGTCCCACTCGAGCACCTCCCGGTCGGCGTACGGGTGCGACTTCCAGTCTGCGAAGATCGCGACCGGCGCGTTGAGGCGCAGGTGCTCCCAGGACGGGGGGCTGATGACCACGTCCGTGAGCGCGCCGCGGCGCTGCGCCTCGAGGGCCAGCGCCACGCCCGGGCCCGGCCACCGGCGCATGCGCTCGAGGCCGCTGTTCACGGCCGCCCCCATCGCGGCCACCCAGACGACCCCGAGGATGCCCGGCGCGACGAGGCGCGGCGCGCCGCGCGGTACACGGCGCGCCACGCGGCCGAGGAGCGCCGCGCAAAGCACGGCGGTGCAGAGCGGGACCAGCCACGTGGAGATGCGCCACGGGAACGCGAGCCGGAGCGTGTACAGCTGGGGGAACGCGGCCGCCGCGAGCGTGCCGAGCACGCAGACGGCGGCGAACGCGCCGAGGCGCAGCTTGTCCGACCGCCTCGCGAGCAGGATCGCGGCGACGACGATCAGCGCGCGGTAGAGCACGTCGACGTCGAGCCAACGCTGCGGGACGGTGTGGTGCGGGATGCGGCCGTCGGCGATGATCTTCTGCGCCGCGTGGAACGTCCCGGGGTCGGAGGGCGCGAACTGCGTGGCCGCCCAGATCAGCGGGGGCGCGAGCAAGGCCGCGGTGAGCGCGGCCAGCACCGCCCGCCGCCGCCACGGCGTGCGGCGATCGAGCACGAGCGTCGTGCCGACGATGAGCAGCACCGAGGGCACGTAGGTGGGGTGCATGACCGCCGCCAGCGCGGCGACCGCAGCGCCGGCGTGCGGGCGCCCGTGGAGCCACAGGGCGAGGCCGCACAGGAGGAGGACGCCGAAGTTCGAAGGCTGAAGGAAGTCGCGGAGCACGTACTGGCCCGCGACCCCCTCGAAGGCTATCTCGCGCCAGGGGCCCGCGAGCCACGCGGCCGCGAGCGCGCAGGCGACGGCCCACCGCGGCGCGCGCGGCGCGGCGTCCGGCAGCAGCGCCTCGGCTGCGAACACGAGCCCCGCGAGGCACGCGGCGCCGAGCAGGGCGTTCAGCGCGAGCAGGCTGCCGGTGCCCGCGATCGAGAGCAGGGGCGCCACGAACCACGTGAAGAACGGCGTCGGATCCGCCGTGTGCGCGAACCAGTCCGCCTCGAGCTGCGGGTAGGTGCCGAAGCGCCGCGCCGCGTGCACGAGGTACGTGTTCTGGTTGATCACGAAGGGGCGCGACATGGCCAGGATCGCCCCGAACACGGCGCACGGTACGACCCATGACCACTGACGCCCTACGCGAAGGGAGGTCCCGGGTTCGCGGTTCAGGGTGGGAGCGGGCTGCTCCTCGCCGGGAGCGGCCTGCTGTTCATCGGAGGCCCGATGCTCCTCGCCGGGAGCGGCCTGCTGTTCATCGGAGGCGGGGATCACGGGGCCGCGACCCTACCACGCGTTCGCTCCATCACACGACGTGCGCACGATCGTCACCACAGCGAGGGGCTTGGGCGCCGCCGTGCCGGCGCACGAAAGCAGAGCGCCCAGGAACGCTCGGATCGAGTCCGCGTCAGCCTTCGTGGCCGTCCTGCTCGCCTTCGGACCCCGGAGAGCGACACCGCATCACCATGCGGATCTCGTTGCCCTTCTCGTTGTGCCGCACCTCGTCCATGAAGGTGCGGATCAGCATGAGGCCGCGGCCGCTCGGCTTCTCCAGGTTGGCGAGGTCGGTCGGATCCGGCAGGTCGCGCGGGTCGAAGCCGGGCCCCTCGTCGCGCACGACGTAGGCCGCCTCGGTCCTCGTCTCCCGCGCCACGACGTGCACGC
Source organism: Sorangium sp. So ce321 (assembly GCF_051530195.1). NCBI lineage: Bacteria > Pseudomonadati > Myxococcota > Polyangiales > Polyangiaceae > Sorangium > Sorangium sp. So ce321. Next base: position 12,470,925 of record NZ_CP150329.1, read on the forward strand.
GCCGGTCCCGGTAGGGGCTCTCCCCCCGGCGCCGCTCGACCAGCGCCTGGAACGCGGCCGGATCCTCGTCGAGCAGCGTCGAGCTGACCTCGAGGTTGCCGTGCACGATCGCGTTCACGAGCGCCTCGCGCAGCGCCACCGCGACCTGGATCCGGCCCGTCTCGTCGCACAGCCGCATCCGGCCCAGGCTCTGCTCGATGTGGCCCACCAGCGCGGGCACCTTCGCCACGTCGTTGTCGAGCTCGAAGTGCGACTCGGTCGCCGTCAGGCACGAGAGGAGCTGCTGCTCGCGCCGATCGAGCCGCGCCACGGCGAGGACGTTCTCGACCGTGTTCACGAGCTCCGCCGCGAGGTTCCGCTTCGCCACGTAGCTCGCGGCGCCGCGCCGGAGCGCCTGCACCGCGATCTCCTCGCTGCCGTGCGCGGTCATCAGGATCACCGGCAGGTACGGGTGCTCGCGGCGGATCGCCTCGACCAGCTCGAGGCCGTCCATCTCCGGCATCTGGAGGTCGGTCAGCACGATCTCCGGCATCGTCCGCGCGATCGCCTGCAGCGCCTCGACGCCGTTCTCGGCGTACATCGGCTCCATGCCGGCGCGCTTCTTGAGCAGGCTCCCGGAGAGGCGTCGATCCATCGGGGAGTCGTCCACCACGAGCACCCTCACCATCGCGTCACCTCGTTATCAGAGCGTGGTTCGCCCTGCACCGGCGTCGCAGGGTCCGCCGGCGCGCCCTCGCGCATGAACGCGGCGAGCTCGGGGACCAGGCGCTCGACCTGCGCGCGCAGCGCGAACTGCGCCTCCGCCAGGCTGCCGAGCTCGTTCGCGCGCGCCATCTTCTCCAGCGCGAAGGCGGCGTCGAACGCGGCCCGCGCGCCGAAGCTGTCGACCCCGCCCTTCAGGCTGTGCGCGGCCCGCTGGAGCTTGCGGGCGTCGCCCGACGTCACCGCCTCATCGATGTCGGCCATCCACCGCGGGCACTCCTCCAGGAAGACCTCGGCGAGCTCGCGCAGGAGGTCGGCGTCGCCGCCCGTCCGCTCGAGCGCCCGGGTGCGGTCGAACATCGGCCGGCTCGCGATCGAGGAAGGTGAGCCGGTCAGCCGCTCCGAGCGGGTGCTCGGCGGCCCGTTCTCGAGCGACGACGAGGGCACCGGCGAGTACGAGCTCGCCGTGCCGAGCGACAGGCCCTCCGTGTCCTCGATCTCCAGCGACGAGGGCCCGGCGGCGAGCCGGTCGATCATGTCGTAGAGCTCCTCCACCTGGACCGGCTTCGACACGTAGCCGTCGAAGCCCGCCCGGAGGCAGCGCTCGCGGTCGCCCTTCATCGCGTAGGCGGTCACGACGATGAGCGGCATGTGCCCGCCCTCGCGCCGCTCGCGGGCGCGGACGGCCCGCGCGGCCTGGAGGCCGTCCATCTCGGGCATCTCCACGTCGAGCAGGGCCACGTCGTACTGCCCGCTCGCGATCTTCTCGATAGCGAGCCGGCCGTTCTCGACGATGTGCACGTGGTGGCCCTGCCGCTCCAGCCAGCGGCGCATCAGCTTCTGGTTGATCGCGTTGTCCTCGGCGACGAGCACGCGCAGGCCGCGGGCGCGCGGCCCGGGCATGTAGCGGCGCACGTCGGCCGACCGGAGCGCGCTCCGCGTCGGGACGCCGAAGGCGTGGAACACGGCCTCCTGGAGGTGGGACTGCTTCACGGGCTTCGTCACCATGGCGAAGACGCCGAGATCGCGGCAGCGCGCGGCGTCCGCCTGCGCGGACGTCGAGCTCAGCATCATGATGGTGCGCCCCTTCAGGATCTCACGCCGGCGGCAGTGCTCCACCACGGCGAAGCCGTCGACCTTCGGCATGCGGGCGTCGACGAGCGCGAGGCCGAACGAGGTGCTCGGCCCGACCGCGTTGCCCCCCGGCTTGCCCCAGGGCAGCGCCCACACCCCCGAGTCCTCCGAGAGCGCCGCGATCGCCGCCGCCCCCGAGTCGACGGGGACCGGCTTCATCCCCCAGCCCTCGATCGTCTCCGCGAGGATGCGCCGCGTCGTCGCGTTGTCGTCGGCGATGAGGACCCGCGTGCCCTGGAGGTCCTTCGGCAGCTGCGGCCGGCGCGACCGCGCGGCGCCCTCGAGCGCCCTGAGCTGGAGCGTGAAGTGGAAGGTGCTGCCCTTGCCGACCTCGCTCTCGATCCAGATCTTGCCGCCCATCATCTCGACGAGCCGGGCGCAGATCGTGAGGCCGAGGCCCGTGCCGCCGTACTTGCGGGTGGTCGACCCGTCCGCCTGCGCGAACGCGTCGAAGACGAGCCGCTGCTTGTCGGGGGCGATGCCGATGCCCGTGTCGATGACGCGCACGTGGAGCACCACGACGTCGCCGAGCGCCTCGCCCGAGTAGAGATCCGCCGCGCTCGGGCGGTCCGCGCCGGCCTCTTCCTCCTCGGGCGAGACGGGGGAGCGCGCCTCGATCGCGGCGCGGACGACGATCTCGCCGGCGTCGGTGAACTTCACCGCGTTGCTCACGAGGTTCACGAGCACCTGGCGCAGGCGCAGCGGGTCGCCGACGAGCGCCTCGGGCACCTCGGGGCTGACGTGGTAGGCGAGCTCGAGCCGCTTCTCGTGGGCCCGGAGCGCGAGCGTCTTCACCGCGTCGCCGATGATCTCGCTCGGCTCGAAGACGACGGGCTCGATCTCGAGCTTGCCGGCCTCGATCTTCGAGAAATCGAGGACGTCGTTGATGATGGCGAGGAGCGCGTCGGCCGAGATCTTGACCATCTCGAGGTACTCGCGCTGCTCCTGGGTGAGCTCGGTCTGGAGCGCGAGCGACGTCATGCCGATGATGCCGTTCATCGGGGTGCGGATCTCGTGGCTCACGCTGGCGAGGAACTCGCTCTTCGCGCGGCTCGCCGCCTCGGCGGCCTCCTTGGCCTGCTGGAGCTCGGCCTCGACCTCCTGGCGCTGCATCAGGAGGGCGCGCAGGCTCGCCGAGTGCTCGCGCTCGTTCTCGAGCGAGGCCTCGCCCATGGCGTCCGCGCGCCGCTTGGCGATGCTGGCCATCACCGCCATGGCGGGCGTGGTGACGGCGAAGACGATGACCCGGAGCAGGTTGTCCGCGGTGTACGAGAGCGGCGCCCCGTCGTCGGAGAAGTAGATCGCGAAGTAGACGCACGAGATGAGCGCCGTGATGATGCCGCCCCAGAGACCGCCGCTGAACGCCGCGAACACGATGATCATCGAGAGGATCGCGGGCGGGTTCGGGATGTTCCAGTCGAGCGCGGCCTCGAGCGTGGCGACCGCGCCGATGACGAGCAGGGCGAGCACCGGCCCGAGCAGCGGCAAGAGGTGCTTCTCCCACGAGGGCCGGCTGAGGCGCGGCCGCCGCGCGGAGGGCGCCGGCAGGAAGGTGCCGCGGCCGTCGCCGTCGCCGACGAACGAGAGGCGCGGCTCGCCGCCGAACGAGAGGCGGGCGTCGCCGACGAGCGAGGGACGGCCGTCGCCGACGAGCGAGGGACGGCCGTCGCCGCCGGGCGAGGGACGGCCGTCGCCGCCGGGCGAGGGACGGCCGTCGCCGCCCGAGGGGGGGCGGGGCTCCGCGCTGACGGTCCCCGGCGCGGCGGCTGGCGGGGGAGCCTCGGCCTTCGGCATGGCTCCATGGAGATAGCGGGGTCGCGAGGGGGCGTCCATGGCCGTGAGGGAGGGGGGGCGCCGGCGGGCAACACGGGGCCCTGCGCCCGGGGCGACCGGGCGCGCGGCGCCGGCCGCGAGCGCGCGGGCAGGGCGTCGCGCGTGGCCCCGCTCCTCGAAGGCACCCCTCGCTGTCAGCGCAGGACACTGCAGGGAGCGCGAACAGGTCCGGCAGGCTCATGGCCATCGCGGCGAGGAGCGGGCCTCGCTGGCGGGCATCATCGCCGGACCCGCGCCTGGTGCGACTCGCCTACGTGGCGCTCACAAGCTGCAGCAATGGAGCTTCAAACCGTTCATGGCAGTATCGTCACCCCCGCCCTGCGAGTCCTCGAATCGGATGGACATCCCGCACACTGCTGTGCCTGTGGGACAGTAAGACCAATCTCTCCAGCCGCCCCAGCCGCTGCCGTTGGTCGTATAGGTAGTGCCACCGTACCTGCACCCGAACTTGACGTCGTTCGCCGCCGTGTCGTCCCTGCGACCACCCCGCGAACCTTCCACACGCAACTGCGCCGACGTGAGGAAGTTGGCCGCGCCTGAGCAGGAGGCGGCATCGCCCCAGAGCCCCCATTTCCCGTCATAAGACGAGATCCATTCAATCGTGTTGCCCAGCGCGTCCTGACACAGGAGCTGCACTGAATTCAGGGCAGTGTCGTCGTCGTCGGTACCTTGGTCACGCTCGACGCGGAGCTTGTAGCCGATGGCCCACGACCCCGGACTGCAGTAGATATCCTGTCGCCAGTTCCCCCAGTAACCTTCCCCAGGAATCACGGTATAATAATAATCTCCGCGCGAGTAACCGAACGCCCCTTCAGCCTCGCCGACCTGCTCATCTTCCTCGGCCTCGGCCTGAGCGGCATCGCCTTCAGCGTAGATACCATCGTCGTCCACCTCCTTCTCGACAAGAAGCGCGCTCTCCTCGATGAACTTCTATTGCCACATTTGCTGGCCGGCGCTCTGGACGCTGCACACGACATCGGTACGACCGGTGCACGCGTCATTCAGTCTTGCGCAATGGGGCGCTCGGCCGCCATACCACTTTGGCGGTACGACGGCGGCGTTACCTTGAGCCAGCTCGACAGCGGTGCGCTGTGTCCGCTCAGCGGCCGCCGAGCGGCGTCGCGAACCGCAAACAGGCCTGGTGGACCTTTACAGCGCAGCGCCGCGTTCAGCCGCTGACGGCGGCCGTTGCTTCTTCCGTTCCGGATCCCGGCCCTGCACGGAGTGAGCGCCTCGGGTCGTGCCGGGCACCGCTCACCCCTTCACCCCGCCCGTGGTCAGCCCCGCCACGAGGTGCCGCTGCACCAGGTAGAACGCCCCCATGACCGGCAGCGACACGAGGAGCGCCCCCGCCGCGAACCGCTCCCACTGCGCGTCGTACTCGCCGATGTACCGCTGCAGCACGACAGGCAGCGTGAACATCTCCTCCTTGCCGAGCAGCGTCGCCGCGAGGATGAACTCGTTGTACGCCGTCATGATCGCGAACAGCGCCGTCACCGCGATCGCCGGCCGCGCCGCCGGGAGCACGACCCGGAGGAAGGCCTGGAAGCGCGTCGCCCCGTCGACCATCGCCGCCTCCTCCAGGTCGACCGGGATCGCCTCGAACGCCGCCCGGAGCTGGAAGATCGAGAACGGCACCGCCGTCGACGCGTAGCAGAGCACGAGCCCCGTCCGCGAGTTCAGCAGGCCCAGCGCGTCGAGCAAGAGGTACAGCGGGATCGCGCTCGCCACCGTGGGGAACATCTGCGTCGCGAGCAGCGCGCGCACGCCGCGCTCCTTGCCGAGGAACTGGAAGCGCGCGAGCGCGTACGCCGCCGGCACCGCGATGGTCACGCCGACCACCGCTGTCGCGAGCGCCACGACGATCGAGTTCGCGAGCTGGCGCGGGAACAGCCACATCTCCTCGCCGCCGACCTTCTGCGACGTCGTGACCACCGCCTCGAGGTGCTGGAGCGTCGGCTGGTTCGGGAACGGCAGGACCTCCGGCACCGGCGGGCGCGACCCGGAGAAGGCGATCGAGATGACCCACAGCACCGGGTACAGCGCGAAGGCGACCGCCGCGAGCAGCGCGACGTGCACCGCGATCGACTCGACCGGAGAAGGCTTGCGCGTCATACGGCCTCCGTCGCCGCCACCGGGGCGGGCGCCGACCCGTCGGCGGCCCCGCCGCCCTGCGGGATGTAGGACCCGGGCGTCCGCCGCCGCCAGCGCCAATCGCGCGTCGCGAACGTGAGCAGCAGGAAGATGAGCACCGAGTACGCCGCGGCGTAGCCGTACTGCGCCTCGCGGGTGAAGGCCCACCGGTACGCCTCGGAGACGAGGATGTCCGTGGTGCCGTCCGGATCGCCGCCCGAGACGAGGAACACCACGTTGAACATGTTGAACGTCCAGATCGCGCCCAGCGTCACCGCCGGCGCGAGCACCGGCCTGATCAGCGGCAGCGTGATGCTCCAGAGACGCTGCCAGCGCGTCGCGCCGTCGACCTCGGCCGCCTCGAGCACGTCCTCCGGCACGGCGGTGAGCGCGCCGAGCGTGACGACCATCATGAAAGGGAAGCCGAGCCACACATTGGTCGTCACGTTGGCCGTGAACGCGGTCGTGAAGCTCGAGAACCAGGCGATGGGCTCGATGCTCGTGCCGAACGCGCGGTTCACCGCCTCGATGAGGCCGGTCACGGCCCCGAACTGCCGGTGGAACATGCCCTTCCAGGACAGCGCGGTGACGTAGCTCGGCACCGCCCAGGGCACGATGAGCAGCACCCGGTAGACCGCGCGCAGGCGCAGCGTCGGGCGGTGCAGGAGCAGCGCCAGCGAGACGCCGAGGACGACGTGGAAGAAGAGGTTCACCACCGTCCAGAGCACGGTCACCGCGAGCACGAGGTAGAACGAGCCGCTGGAGAAGAGCGGCTCGCCGCGGGCCGTGAGGATGCTGATGAAGTTGGCGAGGCCGACGTACCGGAGGCCCTCGCCGCTGCCGGCGAAGAGCGAGGTCGCCGCGCCGATGACGAGCGGCACCATCACGAGCACGCCGATCGCGACGACGGCGTGCGCGACGTACTTGTAGGCCGAGAGCGAGCGCTCGAACGAGCGCCGGAGCGCCGGGCGCGTCGGGCGCGTCGGGCGCGTCGGGCCAGAGACCGCGCCCTTCGCGGCGAGGACCCACCGGAGCACCAGGGCGAGCGCGAGCGCGCCGAGCACGACGAGGAGCGGCGCCGGCGAGGCGGGCGGCGGGAGCGGCCGGCGTACGTCGTCGAAGCGGTGCTTCGCCTCGGAGAGCGCGACCTCGGGGGACGCGTCGCCCCGCAGCACCTTGCGGATCGCGCGCGCCGACGGCTCCCAGGTCGAGCGCATCGCCGGCGACGTCGGCATCGGGATCGCCACCTTCGCCTGCTCGGTGAACGCCGCGATGAACGCGTCGTCGGCCGGGACCGCCACGTCGCTGCGCACCGGCGGCGTCCGCGCCACCTCGAGGCGCGTGGCCGCGGCCGCGGCGCCCGCGATGTGGCGCGCGAGCGCCCGCGCCTCGACGCGCTGCGCGCCCTGGGGCGAGAGCATCACCGCCTCGACGGTCATGAACGGCCGCATCGGCCGGCCTGTCTCGCGCACCTTCGGGAGCGGGACGACGCGGGAGCGCTGCTTCGCCTCGTCCTTGAGGCCGCCCACGAACCACGGCCCGCTCATCACGAACGCCGCGCGGCCGGAGTTGTAGAGGTCGGTCACCAGCGCGCCGTTCGCGTCCTCCGGGACGACCCGCCGCGCGATCAGGGAGCGGACGAGCTCGAGCGAGCGCTCCGGCCCCGGGCCGACGAAGCCGAACTGGTCGTCCTCGTCCAGCATCGTGCCGCCGAACGCGGCGAGGATCGGCATGTGCGCGTAGGCGTTCGACGCCTCGTACGCGAGCGGGTACACGCCCTGCGGCAGGGTGCCGGCGAGCGCGGCGATGTCCTCGAGGTACGCCGGCGCCTCGCGGACGAGCGCGGTGTTCATGTAGAGCGCCATGCACTTCTGGCTGATCGGCAGCCCGAAGATCTCGCCCCCTTGCCGCACGGCCGCGAGCGCCGGCCCCTGGAACAGCGCCTCGCCGTCCGGCTCGAGCGCGTCGCCCACCGGCGCGACGAGCTTGCGCGCGCGGTAGTCGCCGAGCCGCTCGTGGGCGTCGATGAACAGGTCGGGCCCCTCGCCCATCGGGATCGCCGCCTGGAGCTTCGAGGCGTAGGCGTCGAACGGCAGGGCGAGGAGCTCGACCTCCTCGCCCTTGAAGGCCGCGACGATGGCGCCGAGCGCCCTGGCCTCGTCGTCGCGGTAGGCGTGCCAGAGCCGGATCGGGGCCGCGGCCGCGAGCGCCGGCCCGAGGACGAGCAGGAGCGCGGCGAGCGCGGCGAGCGCGATCGCTGGCGCGGGGCGGCCTGGGCGGCTCGACATGGCGCGCCTCACGCCTCCCGGAGGCTCAGCCCCGAGTCCGCGTCGAACAGGTGCACCTTCTGGAGCGCGATCTTCACGGTGTCCCCCTTCGCGACAGGCGCCGCCGGATCGAGGCGCGCCACGAACGGCGCCCCGGCGACGGTGCCGTGAGCGTACGACTCGGCCCCGAGCGCCTCGACGATCGTCACCTCGAACCGGGCGCCATCGTCGCCCGAGGCGAGATCCACCTCGTGCGGGCGCACGCCGACCGTCACCCGCCGCCCGGACGAGAGCGCGCCCGGGAACTCGGCCGCGTCGATCCCGACCGCGAGATCCCCCTGGGCCGCGACCCATCGGCCGTCCCGGCTCTCCATGCGCGCCTCGAAGAAGTTCATGGCCGGGCTGCCGAGGAAGCTCGCAACGAACTGCGTGCGCGGCCGGGCGAACACCTCGAGCGGCGGGCCCGACTGCTCGACGACGCCCTTGTTGAGCACGAAGATCTCGTCGGCGAGCGTCATCGCCTCGACCTGGTCGTGGGTGACGTAGACGCTCGTCGCGCCGAGCCGGTCGTGCAGCTTGCGGATGTCGACCCGCACCTGCGCGCGCAGGGCGGCGTCGAGGTTCGAGAGCGGCTCGTCGAAGAGGAAGAGCTGCGCCCGCCGCACGATCGCCCTGCCCATGGCGACGCGCTGCCGCTGGCCGCCGGAGAGCGCGCGAGGGAACCGGTCGAGGAGGGGGCCGAGGCCGAGCATCTCCGACGCCTCCTTCACGCGCGCCTCGATCTCGGCCGGCGGCGTCTTCCGGAGCTTCAGGCCGAAGGCGAGGTTGTCGCGCACGGTGAGGTGCGGGTAGAGGGCGTACGACTGGAACACCATGGCGATGTCGCGATCGCGCGGCTCCAGGCGCGTGACGTCGCGCTCGCCGAGCGCGATGGAGCCGTCGTCGGCCTCCTCGAGGCCGGCGAGCAGCCTGAGCAGCGTCGACTTGCCGCAGCCGCTCGGGCCGACGAGGACGGCGAACGAGCCGTCGGGCACGTCGACGGAGACGCCGCGCAGCACGTGGGTCTGGCCGAATCGTTTGTTAAGTCCGCGCACTTTGACAGAAGCCATGGTGGAGACCCTCGTGGGGCAGGGGGGCTGGGGAGGTCAGAGACCCTGGATGACCTGATCTTCCGGGACGAGCAGCGCGCCGCTCACCGGAGGCAGCTTGATCGTGAGGGCGCCGCTGGCGCCCACGGTATACGCCTTCTGCTCGGGCGAGAGCACGTCGACGAGCACGGTCCCCGGCTCGAGCTCCGTCGTCATCGCCTCGCCGCCGAAGCTCGGGGAGCTGTGCTTCTTCGGGTGCGTGTTGAGCACCACGAGCGCGTAATCGCCGCCCGCCTCGCCCCGCTCGAAGGCGAAGATGCCGGCGTCCTCGTCCGAGCCCCCCGTCCGGTCCGTCGACCAGCGGACCCGCTGCTCTCCGACGGTGAGCGCCCGGTAGCCCCGGCGCAGCGCGGTGAGGCGCTTGACCCACCGGAAGAGCGGGTGCTGCGTGTCATAGCCGCTGATCCAGAGCGGCTCGCGGTTCGCCGGGTCGTTGCCGCCGCGGAAGCCCTGCTCGGTGCCGTAATAGAGGCAAGGGATGCCGTCCTCGGTGAAGAGGAACAGGAGCGCGTTCTTCAGCGCCGCCTCGGGGTCGGCCTTGAAGGGCGAGACGCCCGCGCCGGCGTAGAGGAAGCGCGGGACATCGTGGTTGTCGATGAAGTTGACCAGCGTCTTCGTCGGCGGCAGGCCCGTGCCGTTCGCGTTCGGCTCCGCGCCGTAATGGGCCTCCCGGGCGGCCCAGAGGTCCTCGATCCGCCGCGTGCCGAGCGCGTCGCGGAAGACGTCGCGGAAGGCCTGGTAGTACTGGGAGAAATAGAAGACGCCGTCGACCATGTCGCCGGTGATCGGCGCGTCGCCCGGACAGCCCCCCTCCGCCTCGCTGCTGTTCTCGCGGTCGAGGTCGCCGCCGAGCGCCGCGTCGTTCGGGTGGGCCGGGACCTCGTGCCTCGTGAAGCTGCCGATGAGGTCGTCCCTGCCGTCGAAGGCCTCGCCGAACATGAAGAAGTTGGTCTTGCCCTTCTCCTTCAGCCGAAGCCGGACGTTCTGCGTGAAGTAGCGCCAGAACTCGTGCTCGACGTGCTTCAGCGTGTCGATGCGGAACCCGTCGATGTCGGTGAGCTCGACCCAGCGCACGAACACGTCGACCATCGTCCGCTTCACGTCGCAGCGGGCGGTGTCGATGTCCTTGAGGCCGCCCGGGAAATCGCCGTGCACGAGCTGGTCGACGTCGTCGAAATTGAAGATGCGCCCCTTGCGGTTGTAGACCTCGGGGTCCTGGAAGAGCTCGGGCAGCGGCGGGAGGTGGTTCGTCGCGGGATCGTAGCGGAAGATGACCGGCGCCGGGCCCGACTCGCCGAGCGACGTCCGCGCCTGGACGCCGCGGGCGTCGAAATCGGGGTCGTACTCGCTCACCCGCTCGAGCGGCGATTGCCCGGGCCTGCCGCTGCCATAGACAGACTCGTCCGGCTGCCCGTTCTGGTTGATGTCGTAATAGAAGAGCTGGCCGACGTGGTTCGTCACGACGTCGAGGATCACCTTCATCCCGCGGCCGTGGGCCGACGCGACGAGCCGGCGCAGCGACGCGAGATCGCCGAAATGGGGGTTCAGCGCGGTGAAGTCCTGCGTCCAGTAACCGTGGTATCCGTCGAAGCCGGCGTCGGTGTCGACGTTCTTGACGATCGGCGAGATCCAGAGCGCGGTGACGCCGAGCTCCTCGAGGTAGGGCAGCCGGTCCTCGAGCCCCTTCCAGTCGCCGCCGTGCCACCGGCCGAGCGCCGAGGAGACGCGGGTGTTGTTGCCCGCGTCGCCGTCGGCGAAGCGGTCTATCAGCACCTGATAGACGATCTCCTCCCGCCAGTCGCTCACGTGCGCCCCGAGCGAGACCTCCTGCGCGACGCCCTCGTCGAACGACATGCACCCCGCGACGGCGAGCGCGAGGGCGGCGGCCGCGGCCGCCCGGGCCAGCGCGCCCGCTCGCCCCGAACGCGCCGAACGCGCCGAACGCGCCGAACGCGCCGAACGCCAGAGAGAATGTCTCGATCGCTGCCGGTACATCGTGACCACCTTAGCTCGGGGTGTTGAACCACCACTCCGCCCCGAGACCGAAGAAGTGCTCTGTCTCGCGGAGGCCGAAGACATCGTCCTCCGGGTACAGCCCGCGCGCCCCCGCGTCGCGCAGCGTGAGCGCCCAGATGAGCCGGACGACCGGGCGGCTCAGATCCCCGCGGCCGGCGGGCGTCACGAACGGGGAGACGCCGAAGCGCACGAGGCTCGCGGCGTGCGGCCCCTCCGGCGCCTCGAGCGAGCCGGGAGGCGCGCCCGGGGTCGAGAGCACGCCGCGCTGCTGCGCCTGGTAGGACGCCTCGACCGCGAGCCCGCCGAGCTCACCGAGGAAGACGTGCGGGCGGACCATCGCGATCCCCTCGTCGACGTCGTGGAGATCGAGGTCGGGGCTCGCGTCGCGGAAGCTCCGCAGGTAGCCGGCGACCATGACCCCGAAGGGGCCGCGCTCCCAGTTGCCCCCGAGCGCCACGACGATCTCGCGCGCGCCCGCGGCCGTCCCGTCGGCCGCGAGCTGCACCGGGGTCGCGAACTCGCCGTGAGCCGCGAGCCCGCCCGCGTACCGGAAGAAGAGGTTGACGTGCGTGTCGCGCTCGCCTGTATAAGCGCCTATCTCGGCGCCGAGCACATAGCCGCTGTCCGCCGGGAGCCGCTGGTAGACGTTGGGCTCGGTCTGCCGCTGCCCGCGCGCCAGCGTGTGGAGCTCGCCGTACGCGACGCCCTTGAGCCCCGCGCCCCCCGGGAGCGGGACGACGTGGGCCGCCCGCGCGCTGCCGACGAGCTTCTGGCGCGACAGCACCTCGACCGACGCGGCGCCCACCTGGTTGAAAGGGCTCGGTCGCTCGACGATCTGGCCAAAGAACAGCCCCTGCGGCCTCGACAGGCCCGCGTGGAGCGCCGCGCTCGTCCGCGCGTCGATCGCGTATCCGACCCCGCCGCCGAGCGTGTTGAGGTTGTCGAGAGGCCACCAGTCGAGCAGGTAGATGTCGTCTCCCCGGTACATGCGGGAGCCGGCCCAGAGCGAGAGCCCCTTCACGCCGAGGTCGCTCACCTCGAGATAGAGGTTGCGCACCGCGATCGAGGCGTCGAAGACGCCGTCGTGATGGAAGATCGGGTGAGCGACGGCGAGGGTCGTCACGACCCCGGTAGAAGCGCCGGTCTTCTGCCAGTGATCGTCGCGGCGGAGCGTGAGCTCGACATAGGTCGACTCGTCGAGCCGCGAGCCGTGAGCGACGATATCGGCGTCGCGACCCGGGCGCCCCCGGAGATCGGTCGCGGCGACCACGCGACCATAGGAACCGAAGGAGAACCCATCCTGTCTGGATTGCGCGACGGGCGGCGGCGTGGCCGCCGCGGGCGCAGCCGGATCGGCCCGCGCGCGGGACGACGCCGTCGCGGCCTCGCCGGGCAGCTCCGGGCGGACCGCCGCTGGCTGCGCCGGCGCTGCTCCCGGCGGACCGGCCGGCTGCGGCGGCAGAGCCGTCTCCGCTGTCGGCGGCGGCGCGAGCGGGGTCTCTCCGGCAGGCGCTTCCGCGGTATCGGGAGAAGCCGTAGTATCGACAGGAACCTGCTGAGCCGCAGAGCGCAATGCATAACCCTGCAGCGACATGGCCACCAGCGCGGCCACGACGCGATGCTCCCCCGCCCTCAACGCGCCTCGCACGGCGCGAAAGCTACACCAGCAGCAGTGGCCGGGTCCACGATTTATCGAGCTCGCAAGTGGCTTTCGAGGCGCGCCGCGACCGGCGCAGTCGCCACCCCGCGCGCGGTCCGCGGGATCGCAGGCGGCGGTCGCTCTCGGCGGCCGAGTCGCGCCTCGCCGGTGGCCTGAGGGCGACGCCGCCGCCGAAATCGCGTGAGCCGTGGCCCATCCTGTCGACGTTCGACATGATCGCGAAGTCCATCGCGCCGTCACGAGCCCTGTTGTTTCACCACGGACGCTTCACCACGGACGCTTCGGGCGCGGGATGTCGTTCCGTTGACGGTACCGGCGTGGCATGGCACCGTCAGATTCGTGACTTTCCCGGCGCCTCCCGATCTCGATCTGGCGACGGCCAGCCCCGGAGATCAAAGGCGCCGGTTCGAGGCGGGCGGGGCCGTGGGAGACGGCGCGATCTATATCGAGCGCTCCGCGGACAGGGAGCTCTTCGACGCGCTGCGGGGCGGGGAGCTCTGCTATGTGCTGTCCACCCGGCAGATCGGGAAATCCAGCCTGCGATTACGGGTCTCGAGGCGGCTCCGCGCCGAGCAGGTCGAGTGCGCGAGCGTCGACCTCGAGGCGCTCGGCCCCGAGTCCGCCACGCCGGCGGGCTGGTACCTCGGGATCGCGTCGGAGATCGCCGAGCAGCTCGGGCTGGAGCCGCCGGACGAGTTCTGGGACGCGCACTGGCACCTCGGGCCGGTGCACTGCTGGTTACGCTGGCTCGAGGACGTCGTGCTCGTGGACATCTCCTCCGCGATCGTCCTGTTCATCGACGAGATCGACGCCACGCTGTCTCTGCCTTTCTCGCGAGACGACTTCTTCGCGGTGATCCGCTCGTTCGTGAACCGGCGGGCGGAGCGCCCGGCCAACGCCCGGCTGACCTTCTGCCTGCTCGGGGTGGCGGCGCCGTGGGAGCTCGTCGCCGATCCCACCCGGACGCCGTTCAACATCGGACGGTCGATCCGGCTCGACGATTTCACCCGCGCCGAGGCGCGGGGGTTCCGCGCCGGCCTCGAGGGGCTCGTGGCCGATCCCGACGCGCTGCTCGACGCGGTCTACACGTGGACCGCGGGCCACCCCTACATGACCCAGCGGCTCTGCGCGGATCTCGTCGGCGAGCCGCGCGGCCTCGGCGTCGAGGAGGCCGTGCAGCGGCGGTTCCTCCGCCACGGCCGGACCGAGGACCCGAACCTGCGCTACGCGGCGCGGTGCCTGGAGGCGCCGGGGACCCACCACCACGCGCACGCGCCGAAGCTCCTCAGGCTGTACAAGCAGCTGCTCGACGGCCACCGGGTCCCGGTCGACAGCGGGGATCCGGTCCAGCTCGCGCTGCGGCTCGCGGGCCTCTCCGCGGAGCGGACGAGGCCCGCGGGCGGGCCGTGCCTCGACGTGCGCAACCGCATCTTCAGCGCTGTCTTCGACCGGGCGTGGGTCCTGTCGCGCGAGGCCGAGCGGGCGATCACCGAGCCGCTCGCGCGCTGGCTCACGAACGGGCGGAAGGACGACTTCCTCGTGGGCGGCGCGGCCCTCGCCGAGCTCACGTCGTGGTGCGACGGCCGGAGCGACATCTCGGCGGAGGAGCGGGCGTTCCTCGCCGCCTGCGCGCGGGCGGAGGTCCAGAAGCGGTCGATGCGGCGGCTGCTCACCGTGCTCGCCGTCGCGGTCACGCTGCTCGGCAGCCTGATCCTCGTGCTCCTCTGGCAGATGGGGAAGGAGGAGCAGGCGCGGATCCGGGCGCAGCAGGAGTCGCGCGAGAAGGACGCCCGTCGTCTCGCGGCCCAGGCGGGGAAGGAGCTCGCCGAGGGCCAGCTGCAGCGCGCGCGCCTGCTCGCCGTGGAGGCGGGCCTCGCCGCCCAAGCGAGCGGCCGCCCCGCGGGCCCCACCGTGGTTCAGGCGCTCGGCGACGCTGTCTGGGGCCCTGCGGTCGGCCAGGAGGTGCTCACCGGGCACGGCGGCGCGGTCCACGACGCGGTCTTCAGCCCGGACGGCCGCTCCGTGGCGACCGCCTCGGCGGACGGGGCCGCGCGCATCTTCCGCCTCGGCGGGCGCGAGGAGCCGACCGTGCTGCGCGGCCACAAGCTCGCGGTCGTCGCCGTCGCCTACAGCCGCGACGGGAGCCGCCTGGCCACCGCGTCGACCGACGGCACGGTGCGCCTGTGGCGCGCGGACGGCCACGAGGAGGGCACGCTCAGCACGCGGGACGCGGCGCCGGCGAGCGTGGCGTTCAGCCCCGACGGCAGCCGCCTCGTCGCCGGGACGACGAACGGCGCGGTCTACGTGTGGCGCACCGGCATGGGGGACGAGCCGCCGCTCGTCGTCACGCTGGGCGAGCGGCTCATCCGGCGCGCTGTCTTCAACCACGACGGCACCCGGATCCTCGCCACCGCCGTCAGCGGGACGGTCCACGTGGTGCGCACCGACGGGCAGGGCGCCCCCGCGGTGCTGGACGGGCACGGGCAGGGGGTCGAGGGCGCCGACTACAGCCCCGTCGACGACCGCGTCGCGCTCGCGGCGGGCGACGGGACGGCGCGCGTGCTCGTCCCCCGCCAGCGCGAGCCCATCGTCCTGCGCGGGCACACGGGCCCCGTGCGCAGCGCCGCCTTCAGCGCCGACGGCACGGCGATCGTCACCGCCTCGGCGGACGGGACCGCCCACATCTTCCGGGCCGACGGCAAGGGCACGCCCACGGTCCTCCACGGGCACGAGGCGGCCGTGAACAGCGCCGCCTTCAGCCGCGACGGCAGGAGCGTCGTCACCGCGTCCGACGACGGGACCGCGCGGGTCTGGCGCCTCGACGCGCCGGGCGAGCCGCTGCTCCTGCAGGGCCACGCCGGGCCGCTGACCGGCGTCGCCGTGAGCCCGGACGGCGCCAGGATCGCCACCGCCGGGACCGACCGGACGGCGCGCGTCTTTCGCGCCGACGGCTCGGGCGAGCCCGTCGTGCTCCGGGGGCACGAGGAGCACCTGCTCAGCATCGACTTCAGCCCGGACGGCAGCCATCTCGTCACCGGCTCGGCCGACAGGACCGCGCGGGTGTGGCGCACGGACGGAAAGGGCCAGCCGACCGTGCTCGGTGTTCACGACGACCGGGTGGTCGGCGTCGCCTTCAGCCCGGACGGGACACGGATCGTCACGACCTCGTGGAACGGCATCCTGCGCGTGTTCGAGGTCGGCGTGCAGGGCGAGCCCGTGGTGCTGCGCGACGAGCGCGCGGGGCTGATCCGGGCGGCGTTCAGCCCGGACGGCAAGCAGATCGTGGCGACCTCGGGGCCGAACGTGAAGGTGTGGCCCGCCGACGGCCGCGGGGTCCCTCGCGTCATCTCGTCGGGGTACGAGGAGCGCGCGATCACCGCGCTGGCGGTGAGCCCGGACGGCAACCACATCGCGATCGCCGCGCTCGACGACGGCGTGCGGCTGTTGCGCGCCGACGGCCAGGGCCAGCCTTTCGTCCTGAACGGCCTCGGCACGACGGTGCGGGCGGTGGCGTTCAGCAGCGACAGCGCCCGCATCGTGGCCGTGTCGAGCGACGGCATCGCGCGGGTGCTCCCCGTCGATGGGCAGGGCGAGGCGATCACCCTCCGCGCCGAGGGCGTCACGCTGACGGACGCCGTGTTCAGCCCCGACGCCACCCGCGTCGTGGCCGCCGCGAACGACGGCGCGGCGCGAGTCTTCTCTGTCGCGGCCGAGCCGCTGATCGCGCGGGCCTGCGCCTACGCCGGGCGCAACTTCACGCGCGAGGAGTGGGCGCAGCTCATGCCCGACATCACGTACCACGCCACCTGCAACGAGTGGCCTGGCGCCCCCGAGCAGGACGCCGGCGCCGCGCCGCACCCGCCCGTGCGCTGAGCGCCGCGGCGGCGCGTCGGTGGCTGTCGGTGGTTGTCGGAATCAGAGCGGGAGGCGGGCGAGGGGCCGGCGAGGTGGGGAGAAATGCTCAACGATCTCTCCACGTTCCCGCCCTCATGCGAGCTCCTTCCGGGCCGACGCGGCCACGGCCGGGCAGTCCGTCGCTGGGCGCGTTGGCCGTGATCCTTGTCATCGGCTGCGCGCGTGAGTCGCAGGCGTGTCACCGTCACGCCTCGGAGCGCTTCTCCTACCTTTCTCTCGTGAGGGTGGACGACATGGTCATGGTTCGCGCTTCACCGGGAACCATGTATGCTCGCCCTGGCTTACTCGCCCTCTGCCGCGCACGGCGCGGTCTCTATTCGCCGCCCGGTATATGGCCCCGCTCGACCCGCATGCCGAGGAGCCGAACCTCGTAGACACAGCCGCTGCGCGGATCGGGACAGCCCTGAACGCCAAGTGGCGGCTCGATGACCTGCTCGGGGTCGGCGGCATGGGCGCCGTGTTCGCGGCGACGCACCGCCGGGGCTCGCGCGCCGCGGTGAAGGTCCTCCACATCGAGTTCGCCCGCAACGCCGAGCTGCGCGACCGCTTCCTGCGCGAGGGCAAGATCGCGAACCGGGTCGATCACCCCGCGCGCGTCGCCGTGATCGAGGACGACCTCAGCGACCGGGGGGAGCCGTTCCTCGTCATGGATCTGCTCGCCGGCACGACGCTCCAGCGGCTCGCGAGCAGCGCCGGCGGCACCCTCCCCGTCGCGCAGGTGCTGCCCGTCTTCGACGTCGTGCTCGACCTGCTCGAGAAGTGCCACTCGATCGGCATCGTCCACCGCGACATCAAGCCGGCCAACATCTTCGTCACGAGCGCCGGCCACGTGAAGGTCCTCGATTTCGGCATCGCCCGGATGCGCGACCCCGAGCGGCAGGCGACGCGCGCGGGGCTCACGTTCGGCACCCCGGCCTTCATGTCGCCCGAGCAGGCCATGGGCGTCTCGGGCATCGATGGCCGCTCGGATCTCTGGTCGGTCGGCGCGAGCCTCTTCACCCTGCTGTCCGGCAAGCGGCTGAACCGCGGCCGGAGCGAGTCCGAGTCGTATTTCCTCGCGGCCACGCAGACCGCGCCGTCGATCGCGACCGAGGTGCCCGACCTGCCGGTCGAGATCGTGGCGTTCGTCGACAAGGCGCTCGCCTTCGAGCGCGGGGGCCGCTTCCAGAGCGCCGCCGCGATGCGCGCCGAGCTCCGCCGGCTGACCGCCGCGCACGCCGCCGGCCAGCTCACGCCCTCGCGCGAGAAGAAGGCGCCGCGCGTGCTCGTCCGCGGCAACGACGCGATCGACGAGGACCATGAGCCGCCCTCGCTCGCCGTCGTCGAGCAGACGTGCCAGCGGCTGGTCGGCGTCTGGAAGCAGCTCGCCCTCGTGCTCAGCAACATCCGCCAGTACGGGTGGAACCACCCGCACGTGAACAAGGGCATCCACTTCGCCTTCGACGAGATCACGCGCACGCTGTCGCAGAACCCGCTCGGCGTCCGCTGGGAGGTCACGCCGAGCGCGTTCACCTCCGGCGGCCAGCCGATCTGGCAGCCCGACCGGCCGCCGTTCGATCGCATCCCCTACCAGCTCTTCGCCGACGGGGTCCGAAAGATCCAGATCAAGGCGGGCGTCACCGAGGCCGAGCTCCGCGACTTCGCCGCCATCCTGCTCCGCGACCAGAGCTTCGGCATCGGCGAGGACGACGACGCGGTGACGGCGCTCTGGGACCGCCGGTTCGAGCACATCGCCTACATGGCGATCGACCAGTTCGCCGAGGGCGACGTCGATCCAGAAGAGTTCGAGGAGCAGTGCCGCGAGATCGCG
Organism: Sorangium sp. So ce321; assembly: GCF_051530195.1. Lineage (NCBI taxonomy): Bacteria > Pseudomonadati > Myxococcota > Polyangiales > Polyangiaceae > Sorangium > Sorangium sp. So ce321. The sequence goes on from NZ_CP150329.1 coordinate 12,489,543, forward strand.
ACAGGGGCGCGCGCCCTCGCGCAGATCGAGAGCCTCTGGGACGAGAGCTCGCTCGCGGGCAGGGCCCTCCAGCGGAACGTCGAGGCCGCGCTCACGGAGACGGGCGCGGCGGCCTCGGCGCTCGCCATCGACCCGCTGACCCGGAGCACCCTCGGCGCCCAGATCGCGCTGCCCTCGGAGCAGTGGAGCGAGCGGTACATGGAAGCGTTCGTCGACGGGTACGTCGACGCCGTCCGGCACGGCGACGTCGACCGCCTGACCACGGCGCTCACCGCGTGGACCGCCGACCAGATCGTCCTGCACAGCTACGAGCTCGCTTTCGAGGTGCAGGCGATGCTCCGGCGCGCGTTCGCCGGGCGGCTCGACAGCGTCCAGCGGGGCGCGCCGGGGGCGCAGCACCGGCACGGCGCCGCGCTGCCGCAGATCTCGCTGCGCTCGGTCGACCGGACGCTCGCGCACGCGATGTTCCCTGTCGAGGCGCTGCGGGCGATCCTCGACGACCTCGCGACGGCCCACCCGGAAGAGCCGGCGGGCGCCGCGGCGCCGGCTGGCGCCGCGGGCCACGGCGCCGCGGCCCATCATGGCGCCGCGGGCCACGGGGCCACGGCCGTCAGCGCCGCGTTCGCCGGCGCGGGCGCCGGGGCGCTCGCCGGCCGCAGCGCGCCCCAGGCCGCCGCGGCGCAGGCTGCCGCGGCCCGCGGCGCGTCCCAGGGCGCCGCGGCGCCGGCCGGCGCGGGCCGCGGCGCGCCCCAGGCCGCCGCGGGGCGGAGCCTGGCGCCGCTCGACCCGGCGATCGTCGAGGGCCTGGCGCGCGCGCTCGACGCGCTCGAGGACGGCTCGCTCTTCGGCGCTGCCTGCCAGTGCTACAGCGCGGTGCAGTCCGAGCGCCTGCGCGAGATCCTCTTCGCGTACCTGCGGCGGTGGGCGCCCGGCCGCGAGGCGGAGCTCGGCGACCTGCTCTCGCGCGCCCCGGCCCCCCTCGCCCTCACGCTCATCCAGCTGCTCTCGCAGCTCAAGACGCCCGAGGCGCTCGCCGCGCTGGAGGCCGGCTTCGCGAGCCCGCACGTCGAGGTGCGCATCAGCGCGCTCGCCGAGCTCCCGGACGCGGCGGGGAGCGAGGGCGCCTCCGGCGCGGGCGCCGCCGCCGAGCGCGTCCGGGAGGAGCTCCAGAAGCTGCTCGACGACCCCGCGCCGCCGGTGCGCCGCGAGGCCCTGCGCCTCATCGGCAAGCTCGGCGTCCTCGCCGCGGGCCCGACGCTCGTGCGGCGCATCGTCGCGCCGTCGTTCCACGACCTGCCGGCGACGGAGCGGCGGCAGTGGATCGAGACCGTCGCGCAGCTGAACCCCGCGCGCGCCGAGAAGCTCGCGATCGAGCTGCTCGAGAAGCGCCAGCTCATCCCCTCCGAGGCGATCGAGCAGACCCGCGAGCTGGCCGCGCACTTCCTCTGCCAGGCGCGGAGCTACGAGGCGCTCCGCGCCGTGAAGGAGGCGACGAAGCCGCGCTGGTGGAACACCCCGCCGGTGCGCGACGCGGCCGCCCGCGCCGCGGTCGCGATCGCCGCGCGCCTCGTCGCGCCGACCCGCCCGAGCGATCGCCCGCCGTTTGCCGCGTCGCTGCCGTCGCCGTCGCTCGCCGACGCGAGCGCGCCCCCCTCCCGCGCCGCGCGGTCGTACTCGCCGGTCGCGGTCCGGCGCGCGAGCCCGGCCGCGCCGCTCAGCCTGCCGGACCAGCTCGAGCCGTGGAGCACCCCGCGCCCGAGCTCCGTCGGCCCCCACGGCGCCGACGGGCGGCCCGCCTACCGGCCGCCCATGGTCTCGCCCGTCCCCGGCTCCTCCAGCGCCGCCTCGGCGCCGCCCAACTCCGTGCCGTTCAGCCGGCGCGCGCCGCACTCCGCGGCCGCCGCGTCCACCCCGACCGCCGCGCCGCCGTCGATGCCGCGGCCCGTCTCGGCGCCGCGGTCCCCTGCCCCGCCCTCCAGCGCCGCCGCTTCGCCGTACAGCGTACGGCAGGGCCCCGTGTCGATCCCGCTCAGCCCGTCGGCCCGCCCGGCCATCGAGCCGGCGCCCAGCAGCGCCGTCCCGTCGACGAGGCCGGCGCCCTCCCCGTCTCCGCGCGGGAGGAAGCCGTGAGCGAGGAGAAGGCCAACCTCCACGAGATCACCGGCGAGACGGCGATCTCGGGCGTGAAGGCCGACGGGCGGCGGCGCGCGGCGCTCGGGCTCGTGCAGATGATCTACCGGCTCGCGAAGGCGTGCCTCCTGCACAGCGACTCGAACCAGGCGGTGCTGTCGCTCGTGCCGTCGGCGATCGAGAGCGTCGTCCAGTTCTGCGAGCTCTCGGGGAGCGAGGCCGCGACGCTCGTGTTCGCGGGCAACACCCTGTTCCTCAACGGCCAGATGCTCCGCGCCTCGCGCGAGACGTACGAGGTCGCCCTGGAGCTCGGCAGCTTCTTCGAGGCGTGCGACGTCTCCGAGCTCGTGCTCGACAAGACGGTGCGCCGCGCCGAGCTCGCCGCCTTCGCCCGGCTCCTCGCCGACGCGCAGCGCGATCGCAGCATCGCCGCGCGGCTGCTCCAGTCGAACCTGCGCGGCGTCCGCGTCCGCAAGCTCACGAACCCGTTCCCCGGCGGCTCGATCGAGGGCGACGGCACCCGCATCGGCCGGATCAGCCGCACCTACGCGGCGGCGATCCTGGTGATGCGCTCGTTCTACGCGGCCCTGCGCTCCTCCGAGGCGGCGCTGCCGCAGCGGGTGAAGCGCGTCGCGCAGAAGCTCGTCGCCGCGGCCGAGGAGGACGCGCGGCTCCTGCTCTCGGTCGCCGCGGGCAAGGTCGCCGACCCCGACGAGGCGGGGCTCAGCGTGTCGACCGCGATCATCGCGCTCGGCATCGCTCGCCAGCTCACGACCGACAGGCGGATGCTCGGGAGCCTCGTCACCGCGGCGCTGCTCTACGACGTGAGCCGGCTGCGGCTCACGGGGGCGCTCGCGGGCTCGGACGAGGGCGAGGAGCCCGCCGGGCGCTCGCTCCTCGAGCGCAGCCTGAGCGACGACGAGAAGGAGCGGCTGCCGGCGAGCGCCGCGGTCATGCTGACGGCGCTCGGCAAGCTGCACGCGCCGTCGATCACGCGCACGGTGATCGCCTACGAGGCGCTCGGGCTGCGGCCGGGCGGCCGGCAGGGCCCGCTCTACGGCGGCCGGCGCAGCCCCACGGTGCTCGCGCGGATCCTCGCGGCGGCGCGCCAGTTCACGGAGCTCCGGGCGTCGCCGTTCCCGGCGCTCGACGGCGGGCCGGGCGGCGCCTCGTCGCTCGACGCCGTGCTCCAGCGGATGGTGGCGGGCGCCGAGAGCGCGACCGACAGGGCGATCGGCAAGCTGCTCATCGGCGCGCTCGGCATCATCCCGACGGGGACGTTCGTCCAGCTGAGCACCGGCGAGCTCGGCGTCGTGCTCTCGACGCCGCCGTCGCCCGCGCACTTCGCGCAGCCCCCGGTGCGCATCCTCTTCGACGAGCGGGGGCACCTGCTCGGCGCGCCGTTCGACGTCGATCTCGCGCAGCGGGCGCCGGGCGCGGAGCCGTGCTTCATCGTCCGTCCCGTCGAGGTGGAGCCGCACCACGAGCGCGCGATCCGCGCCGCGTTCGGCTTCCGCGCCGGCAGGGGCGCCGCGGGCGTCGAGTCGCGCGTGACCGCCGCCGCCGCGCCGGCCTTCTCCGGCGACGAGGTCCCCCCGACCGAGCCGGGCGACACGCTCGCGCCGCGCGCGATCCGCCCTGCCGACGAGGGCGGGCGCGCTGCCCCGTCGCGCAAGGAGGCCGCGTGGCTGGGCAGGCCGCTGGCGGGCTCCGCGCACGCCACGCCGTCCCCTGTCAGCGTGCAGCCGAGGCAGCCGGCGCCGGCGGAGCGCCCGGCGCAGGCCGAGCGGTCGCGCAACGAGAACCTGATCTCGACGCAGCCGCCTCCCTCGACGGCGGCGGCGCGCGCGGCGATGGCGGTCCCTCCCCCGCCGCGGCTGCCGCGGGACTCGCGGCCGTTCGGGCAGGTCGCGTCGACGAGGTACGCGGTGCCCGCGCCCGAGCCGACGCGCCCGTCGCGGCGGATGGAGCGCCGGGACGACCCGCCCTCGCGGGACCAGGGCGTGGGCCAGCTGCCGACGATCGGGCCGCCAGCGGCGGCGTTCCCTGTGTCGCGGAGGCCGGGGGACGCCCCGCTCGGCCCGCCGTCGCGCCGGTCGGATTCCCGAGCAGATCCGGAGAGCTGGGACTGGGACGACGAGCTGCCGACCATCGATCCGCCGCCGCCGCCGCCCCCGCCGACGTCGCGGAGCCCCTCGTTCCCGCCCGAGCACTTCCCGAGCCGCCCGCCGGACCGGGCGCCCAGCCAGGCCCCGGGCCGCGTCTCCAGCCTGCCGCCGGTCCGGGCGCCCAGCCAGGCCCCGGGCCGCGTCTCCAGCCTGCCGCCGGTCCGGTCGCCCAGCCAGGCCCCGGACCGGGGCGCCGGCGCCGGCTTCGCGCCCACGCGTGCTCCGGGGGCTGCGCAGGACCGCACGCCCGGCGCCGGCTTCGCGCCCGCGCGTGCTCCGGGGGCTGCGCAGGACCGCACGCCCGGCGCCGGCTTCGCGCCCACCCGTGCTCCCGCGTATCCGGCGGACCTCGCCTCCAGCCCCGGCGTCGCATCCGGGCGTGCTCCCGGGTATCCGCCGGACCGCGGCTCCAGCTCCGGCGTCGTGTCCGGGCGCGCTCCCGGGTATCCGCCGGACCGTGGCTCCAGCCAGGCGTCGGACCGTGGCCTCAGCTACGCGCCGGACCCTGTGCCCACCGAGCGGAACGCGTCGCGGGGGCTCTCCGGGGGCGGGACCGGCTTGAGCCTGGAGGACGCGGACCTGACCTGGACCGACGACCTGCCGACGCTCGATCCGCCGCCGCCGCCGAGCACGGAGGAGCTGGAGCGCGACCGCTTGCTCGCGGCCTACCTGGCCGAGCGCACGCCGTTCCCGCAGGCCGATCTGCACGAGTGGAGCGCGTCGTCCGGCGAGCCGCCCGGCTCGGCCGAGGCGGACGGCAGGTGGCGCGGCGGCTCGCCGTCCCAGCACGCGGCGCCCGACTCGCGCGCGACGCCGCCGATCAGCTCGAGCCCGTTCGGCGCCTCGCGGCGCCCGCCGCGCGCGCCCATCCCGCGGGAGGAGCCGGACGACGAGCCGAGCCACCCGACGGCGCCCGAGAGGCGGGACCGCTGATGGCCCGGTCCGCCGCGCTCCCGCGGCGACCGGGGATGGGGCGCGCGCGGGGCCCGTCGCGCCGGGCCGGGGCTGCGCTCGTCGCGCTGCTGCTCGCCGCGCCGGCGTGCGGCGACGATGAGCAGCCTCCTCCGCCCGAGGAAGAGGAGCCTCCGCCGGTCGAGGGGGGGTGCAAGCTCGGGTATCTGGGCGAGGAGGGCGCGGACATCCGGATGGAGGTCATCGCGCTCGGCTCGAGCGACGCGGCGCGCCCGGTGAGCGACGGCGACGGGCTGGACATCATCATGCCGCCGCAGGGCGGGCGGGTGCTCTTCCTGGGCGTCCGCGCGACGAACCTCGGCGCCTGTGGGGTCCAGCTCTCCGGCTCGCTGCGCGACCCCGAGTCCGGTCGGGTGATGTCCGAGTCGAGGACGGTCAACCTGAAGCCGACTGGCGACGGCTGGGGCGCGAGCGTCGACGCCGACATCTCGACGTTCGCGAACGTGGGAGTCTGTCCGAACAACTGGTCCGGCCGGAACATCTTCGACGAGGACTACGAGGTCGTGGTGCAGGTGAAGGACAGGGAGGGCCGGATGGCGAAAGAGGTCAGGCAGGTCCGGCCGGCGTGCAACGAGCCCGAGTTCGAGGTCGAGTGCCGCTGCATCTGCAAGCACGGGTACATCCTCGGCGAGGCGTGCGAGTAGGTCATGTCGCTGCGACCCCGCAGTGGCGGGCTGCGTTGAGAACCGCATCGCGGATGGTGCGATTCTCAACGCACGGGCCTGTTAGCACGTAAGAGCCAAAGCGGACCAATCCCACCGATTCCCAGACGCGCGTGCCTGTCAGCGCGTAAAGGTCCACGCGGCCGGCGCGTCCGCGACGCCGCCCCCGCGCTCTACACGTCGAGGTCCTTCCACCGCCTCGAGCGGCGGGTGAAGATCAGCATGCCGATGAGCGAGGCGACCCCGACCGCCGCGAACGAGTACCAGATCTCGTAGGGCTGGTAGGTGTCCCAGAGCAGGCGCGTGGCCTCGACGGCGTCGAGGTGCAGCACCTCCTGGAGCTTCCTGAAGGCGTCCTGGCGCGACACCCCGAGGAGCCCCGAGAGCGACGACACGTCGCCGTCCCAGGCCTTCCCTTGCGCGTAATCGGTCTTCTCGGCGAGGTAGCGCAGGGCCAGCGTGGCCTTCTCGCCGCGCGTGCCGTACAGGACCCCCGCCATCTGCGCGCCGATCGCCGGGCCGATCGCCGCCGGGATGTTGACGTAACCGAGGTAGAGCGCCTTCTTTCCCTTCGGCGCGATGAGCGCGAAATACTCGCTCTTCTTCGGGCCGGTCAGCATCTCTCCGATGGAGAAGAGCAGGATGCCCAGGAAGAGGACGTAGAGCGAGGTCGTGGTCCCGGAGACGAGGATACCGCCGATGGCGACCAGGATGCCCAGCGTCATCGCCGAGAGCACCTTCATCCTCGCCACGAGGTACGAGAAGGGCACGAGCAAGAGGACGATGCACACCGCGTTCACGTTGATGACGTTCTCCTGCTTGAGCTGCACCCCCCGCGGATCCTTGATGTCGAGCCAGGAGGACGGGATCCAGGGGTTGTTCTGCACGAACGAGGTGCTGCTGATCCAGTCCGTGTAGAAGTTCGGCATCAGGTCCCAGAGCTGGTACATCATCAGCCAGAACCCCGAGAGCAGCAGGATCACGGTGATGAGCCGCGCGTCCCAGATGTTCTTGATCGTGTCCTTGAAGACCCTCCACGCGTCGGAGGTCTTGTCGGCGCCGGAGTCGACCTCCTTGTAGGTGAACAGCATCAGGAAGTTCAGGGAGATGATGCAGGCGCAGCCATAGAACACCCAGGGCCAGCCCTTGCCGTGAAGGTAGCCGGCGAGCGGCGGGCCGATCGCCCCACCCACGTTCACGAGCCAGTAGAAGAGGCCCCAGCCGACCGACGAGTTCGACTTGTCCATCGACTGGGCCAGGGTGCCCTGGATGCCAGGCTTGAAGAGGGCCGTGCCCGTCGCGAGGACGACCACGCCGAGCAGGAAGCCGGTGAAGCTCCGCTGGGTGGCCATCAGCAGATAACCGATGATCTTCAGCCAGACCGTGATGAAGATCGTGCGCTTGTAGCCGTACCGGTCGGCGTAACCGCCGGTGATCATCGGCAGCAGCGACTGGATGAGGGCCCAGACCATGTAAATGGTGCCCTTGTCCTGCTGGCTGAAGTGGAGCCCTCCAGGCTCGTCGGCCTGGGCGATGTAGATGGGCATCACGACGCGCACGCCGTAGTAGGCCAGCCGTTCCCACATCTCCATGGTGCAGCCCATCCAGAAGGAGCGCGGCAGGCTCTTGATGGTCTGAGCAAAGGAGAGCTTCGGCGGAGCCGCGTTGGATGGCTCGCTCACGACTGCGTTCGTCATTTCATGCTCCTCGCGCGACAGCGCCCCCGGGACGGGCCGTCGTATCACACCGCGCAGCCCATGGCGGACCGCGCGCAGCGGACGGCGGACCGCGCGCAGCGGACGGCGGACCGCGCGCGGCCGATGGCGAACCGCGCGCTCCCGATGGCGAACCGCGCGCTCCCGATGGCGGACCGCGCGCGGCGCATGACGAACCGCATGCCCCGGGCGGTCCACCCCCGCGCCGTACGGTGGCCGGCCTCCAGGTCAGCTGTCCCCCTGGGCGGCACCTCCGCTCGACCGCCGGCGAGTCTTTGCCTGCCGCCGCGTCCTGGTGGTAGGGCAAACCCCGTGATGCACGCGCGGCGGAGCGGTGATCGATCCGGCGGGACCACGCTGGAGCAGGCGATCGCGCGCTTCCTCACCTACCTCACGGCCGAGCGCCGGGCCTCGCGCCACACCGTGGACGCCTACCGGCGCGACCTCGAGCAGCTCGCGCGCTTCGCCCGCGAGAAGGCAGCCGCGAACGCCGAAGGCCGCCCAACGCCGGCGCGGAGCAAGGCGAAGGCCGCAGGGAAGACCCCGGCCGCGGGCGACGCCCAGGCTGCCGGCAAGGCCCAGGCTGCCGGCAAGGGCCAGGCTGCCGGCAAGGCCCCGGCCGCCGGCGAGGGCCCGGCCGCCGGCGAGGGCCCGACCGCCGGCAAGGGACCGGCCGCCAGAGATGCCCAGGCTGCCGGCGAGGCCGCAGCCGACGCCACGACCGCAGGCGACGCCGCGGCCGCAGGCGACGCCACGGCCCTCGACGGCGTCGACGTGCTCCTCCTGCGCGGGTGGCTGGGCTCGCTCGCGCGCACCCACGCGCCCGCCTCCATCGCGCGCAAGGTGGGCGCCGCCCGCGCCCTGCTCCGGTTCCTCGAGCGGCGCGGCGAGGTCGACAAGAACGCGGCCGCCCAGCTCGCCCTGCCCAAGGTCCGGCGCCCGCTGCCGACCTTCCTCGACGTCGACGCCGCCGCCGAGGTCATGGAGATCCCCGGCACCGACACCGCCGAGGGGCTCCGCGACCGCGCCATCCTCGAGACCCTCTACGGCGCGGGCCTGCGCGTCTCCGAGCTCTGCGGGGTCGACCTCGCCCACGTCGACCGGCAGCGCGACAAGGCCTCCGTGCGCGTCGTCGGCAAGGGCGACAAGGAGCGCATCGTCCCGCTGGGCTCCCACGCCGTCGCCGCCATCGAGCGCTACCTCGAGCGGCGCGACGAGCTCGCGGACCCGACGACCGGCGCCCGCGACCCCCGCGCGCTGTTCCTGTCCCGCCGCGGCGCGCGCATCGGGGTGCGCCGCGTCCAGGCGCTCGTCCAGCGCTACGGCGCGCTCGGCGCCGGCCGGGCCGACCTGCACCCGCACGCGCTCCGGCACACCTGCGCGACCCACCTGCTCGACGGCGGCGCCGACCTCCGGGCCATCCAGAAGGTGCTCGGGCACGCCTCGCTCGCCACCACGCAGCGGTACACGCACGTCTCGATCGACCACCTGCTCAAGGTCTACGACGCCGCTCACCCGATGGCGCGGAAGCGGAGCCCATCGTGAAGCGCACCCCGAGCTCGCCGGGGAACGCCGTCCCCACGCTGGCCCGCGCGTGGGCGGGGCGGCTCGCCAGGAGCGCGCTCGGGGCCAGCGTCTTCGGCGCCCTCGCCGCGTCGCTCGACGCCGGCTGGGCCACGGCGGGCGCCATCGACGACGCCGCGTTCCAGCGCGCTACCTACCTCGCCGACATCGGGGTGTTCGCCCCGGTCGCGCTCGCCGTCGGCCTGCTCGGCGGCCTCTCCGCGATCGTGGTCGACCCGTCGCGCCCGCCGTCGCCGGCCACGCTCGTCGCCTCGCTGCGGGTGCGCGCGATCGGCCGGCCCGCCGACATCGCGGCGTTCGTGCCGCTCGCGGTGCTCGCGGCCTTCCTCTGGATGACCCTGTGCGCGCACCTCGCCCGCGCGCTGCTCGGGCTCGAGGCCGCCCCCCTCCTGGTCGGCACGGCGATCGCCGCGGGCGCGCTCGGCCTCGGCCTCATCGCGGGCCTCGCCGTGCTCGCCTTGACGCCGCCGCTCCGGCGCACGCTCGCCAACGCGAGCGACGGGCGCCCGGCCTGCGTCGACCCGGCGGTCACCGGCGGCGTCGCGCTCGGGCTCGCCGCGACCCTGTTCGCCCTCGGCGTCGCCACGGGCGGCGTCTCCGGCGAGGGGGGCTTCCTCGGCATCTACGGCGTCTTCAAGCGCCCCGAGCTCGACCTGCGCGCGCCGGCGCTCCTGCTCGTCGTCGCGCTCGCCGCCTTCCTCGCGCCGGCCGCCGTCCGGACGCTGCGCGGCCCGCTCGCGCTCGTCCTCGCGCTCGCGCCGCTCGCGCTCACCGCGCGCGCCGCCTCGTCGCTCAACGCCGAGCCCGCGGTGGCCCAGGCGCTCGAGCGCGACGCGCCCGTCGGCGGCAAGAGCCTCGCGATCCTGCGCCGCGCCGCCGATCGCGACGGCGACCGCGCGGCCGCGCTCTTCGGCGGCGGCGACTGCGACGACCGCGACCCGCGCGTCCACCCGCTGGCCGAGGAGATCCTCGACAACGGCGTCGACGACGACTGCACCGGCGGCGACCTGACCGCCGCGGCGCTCGCCCAGCTCGCCCCCGCCCCCACAGCGGCGCGCGCCGATGCCCGCGCGTCGTCCGAGGCGCGCGTGCCGGCGGACCTGAACGTCGTGCTCGTCACGATCGACACGCTCCGCTGGGACCTCGGCTACGCGGGCAACCCGCGGCCCGTGTCGCCGAACCTCGACGCGCTCGCGGCGCGCTCGACGGTGTTCGAGCGCGCGTACTCGCTCGCGTCGTACACGGGCAAGAGCATCGGCCCGATGCTCATCGGCAAGTACGGGAGCGAGACCCACAGAAACTGGGGTCATTTCAACAAGTTCGGCGAGGAGGACACGTTCGTCGCAGAGCGGCTGAAGGGCGCGGGGGTGCGGACGATGAGCGTGCACGGGCACCGCTACTTCGGCAGCTTCGGCGGGCTCGATCGCGGCTTCGACGTGGTGGACATGTCCGCGGCGCCGCCCGAGGGCGCGCCGTGGGACATCGACAACAAGGCGACGAGCCCGGCGCTGACCGACGCCGCGCTGCGGCTGCTCGGGTCGCCCGAGAACACGGGCGGGCGCTTCTTCCTGTGGGTCCACTACCTCGACCCGCACGCCGACTACCTCCGGCACGACGACGTGCCGGGCTTCGGCGCGTCAACGCAGCGGGACCTCTACGACGGCGAGGTGGCGTTCACCGACCGGCACATCGGCCGGCTGCTCGACGCGGTCGCGGCGGCGCCCTTCGCCGGGCGCACGGCGATCGTGGTGACGAGCGATCACGGCGAGGCGTTCGGCGAGCACAAGATGTTCCGCCACGGCTTCGAGCTGTGGGAGGAGCTCGTGCGCGTGCCGCTGCTCGTCCACGTGCCCGGCGCGGCGCGGTCGCGGGTCCAGGCGCGGCGCAGCCTGATCGACCTCGCGCCGACGCTCCTCGACCTCATGCGGGTCCCGGGCCCGGCCGAGGGCGCGCCCGCGACCGACTTCCTGTCCGGCACGTCGCTCCTGCCCGACGTGTTCCTCACCCCCGGCGAGCAGGCCCCGGCGCGCGACGTGCTGATCGACATGCCGGCCGGGCCCTACAACGACGCGCGGCGGTCGCTGCTCCGCGGCGACATGAAGCTGACGATCTCGGGCGGCGCCCGGTTCGAGCTGTACGACCTCGCGAGCGACCCCGAGGAGCGGAAGAACCTCTGGGGGACGCCGGCGGCGAAGGAGATCGAGCCGTACTACGCGGCGACGCGGGCGCGCCTCCGCGAGATCCAGGTGACCGGCGCGCGAAAGTGACCGGCGCGCGAAAGTGACCGGCGCGTCGAAGTGACCGGCGCGTCGAAGTGACCGGCGCGCGAAAGTGACCGGACGCGCGCGAGTGACCGGCGCGCGGCGGACCTGCCGGCGTTCGGCGGCGGACGGACCCGCGCCGGAGCGCGCCCGCGATCGTGCCGAAATTTACTTGCACATACGCAACTGATGCGTAATCAATAATGTTGTGACCAAGCAAAAGGTCCTGGGCTCGATGTTCGAGCAGTTCACGCGGATGATGTTCTCGCGCATCATCGCCGGGCTCGCGCGCACGCTGCACGAGGAGGACTTCAGCGTGGCGCAGATCGCCGCGCTGCACCTCGTCGATCAGGAGGGCCCGATGCGCGTCACTGCCCTCGCCACGTCGCTCGGGCTCTCGGCCTCGGCCGGGAGCCGGCTCGCCGATGGCCTGGTGCAGCGGGGGCTCCTGGCGCGGGAGGAGGATCCCGAGGACCGCCGCGCGAAGACGCTCGCGCTCACGGCCCTCGGCCGCCGCTTCGTCGACCAGGCGAGCGTGGAGCGGGTGCGGGTGATCATGGAGACGGCCAGATCGCTGCCGGCGGACGTCCCGGCGGCGGTCCTTTCGGCGGTCCGCGCGTTCCGGGGAGAGTGAGCCTCACCCTCGGATGTCTTGCGTGAAACCCCTTGTGTAAGGAGGAGGTCAACATGGATATCGTCGTGTTCTCGTCTCACGAGCTCCCGATCGCGCTCGGCGCGCTGCGGGAGGTGGCCCTGGCCGACGGCGCGCTCGCGCGCCTCGACCCGGAGCAGCGCGCCGTCCTCGAGGAGCTCGCGGCCCTGCACGGGGCCGAGGTTGACGTCGACGGGCTGCCGCGCGTCGCGCCCGAGGCGGCGGCCCGCGCGATCCCGGATCCGCGCCGGCGCAAGCGGCTCGTGCAGCTCGCGCTCGTTGTCGCGATGGCGGACGGCGAGGTGACGGCGGCCGAGGTGGACGCGGCGGAGGCGCTCGCCCGGGCGCTCGGCGTGCGCGAGCAGGGCGTGGGCGTGCTCCGCCTCGTCGCGCGCGGCCACCGGCGGCTCGCCCAGGCCGCGGTGCGGCGCCGGCTCGTGGGCGTGCTCGCCGGCGAGGTGATGAGAGACGAGGGCCTCGCCGGGCTGCGCAAGCTCATCGGGCCGCTGTTCGGCGCGGGCGTCGAGGATCGCGCGCGGGCCTTCCGCTTCAAGCAGCTCGGGCTCTTGCCCGAGGGCACGCTCGGCCGGGTGTTCTGGGAGCACTGCACGGCGCGTGGCTTCCTGTTCCCCGGGGAGAGCAGGGACGCGATCGCGGAGCGCGCTGTGTTCCACGACCTCGGCCACGTGCTCGCGGAGTACGACACGGACCCGGCGGGCGAGATCCAGGCCGGCTCCTTCCAGGCCGGGTTCATCCGGCGCGACGGGTTCGCCTTCCTGCTCTTCGTGATCCTGCACTTCCACCTCGGGATCCAGATCACGCCGATCGCCGCGCCGCAGGTGGGCCTCTTCGAGGCGCGCAAGGTGCTGCGCGCGGTGGCGCGCGGCGCGGCCTGCAAGGTCGATCTGAGCGATCGCTGGGACTTCTGGGACGTCGTGCACCTGCCGCTCGGCGAGGTGCGCGCGCGGTTCGGGATACCGCCGCTCGCCGCGATGAGGGCGCGGCAGGAGGCCGCCTGAGCACATGAATCCGCCGCTCGCCTGAGCGCCACGGGAGCCAGGTGTCTGGCTCACCGGAGCCGGACGAGGCAGGCGATCACCTCGGTGCGAGCCGGTCAGCGATGTCGTCGCAGGTGGCGTCGTCCACGGCCTGGCAGTTGCTCAGCCCTGACCACGGCACCCAGACACACCCCTCCTCGGAGTCTTCCTCGCACGCTTCTTCCATGGACGCAGGTATCTCGACATCGCAGATCTGATGCAGAGACGGCGCCTCCCACGTGTCGTCCTGGCAGGGCGGCTCGTCGGGGGCTCCGCAGTGCCTCTCGCGGGTCTGCACGAGCGCGGTGCCGTCGCCCAGCACCACGATGAGCGACTCTGTCTCGTCGATGAACGGTCCGGGGGTATCGAGCGCCGAGAGGACGCCCCCGCCGCCCGAGAGCAGGAGCCTGGCCGCGCACTCGAGCGCCTCTCGTGGTTCCGCGGCGAGGTGCCGCGAGATCTTGTCACAGCTCAACTCAAGGCCGCACGCGAACAGGTCGGGCGCTGTCTCGGGCGCGCTCGCGCCGCCGCCGCCGCCTTCGCCGGAGGGGTCGGTCCCGGTATCCGGCTCGGGATCGCCCGAACCGTCGACCGCGCCCGAGCAGGCGGTGACGAACGGGACCTGCGCGGCGACCAGCAGGAGCGCGACCCAGGCGAGTCGATGTGCTTTCATGATCATCCTCTTTCCCTTTCCAGTGGGTGGGGGGAGCCGTCCGTGAGTGCGGCTCCGTCCGCGAGCGCGGTCGTTGCAAGCTGCGTGCTCATCTGCCCCATGGGATTGCGATGACGCCGCCACCCTCGATCTGGCGCTGTCCACGATGCGCCAGCGGGGAACAGGGCACGGAGCTCAGCCAGACCCAGCCCCCTTCGGTCGACTCAGCTTGGCACATACTGGCAGAGCGATAGAGGCCTCGTCGCGGCCTCCGGGACGTGCTCTGACCACCGCGCGACAGCCTGTGTATCGCCGCGATCCTGCTCGGCCGAGCCCTGTCCTGTAGCTGAGGCGTTCGCGCTCGGTTCGCAGAGACCGCCGAAGCACCGGGCGCCCGCGGCGAAGTAGCCCTCTGGGAAGAAGATCTCACCGCTGCCGCCGCGGATGCGAGAAGTCCAGTCGCAGTGGGTGTGCGTCCGACCTTCCCTGCGCGAACACTGGAGAGAGACGTCGTCGCAGTACTTGCCACGGCAGGCGAAGCCCGACACGACCTGCCCATTTCCAGCGTTCTATTTTTTGCAGCATCATCCATCTCGCTGACGCAGGCTATCGACGTAGCCCCCACGACCGCGACCAGCATCCCAGCAGTTCGGCTCATGACCTCGTCCTCCTGCACCGGGCCAATCCCTCCCAGACCCCGAGCTGCGACCAGCTCATTGCAAGCCCGGAGCCAGGCATGCACGGTTGTGAGATTGCGGGTGCGCCAGCGAGGCGCGCCTCCGGTGGAGACGGAGCGCGCCCCGGCGGGAGCTCGCGCGAAGCACCGGGCGCGGCGCGCGGGCCGGACGATCGGGCTCCGCGCGGACGAGGTGCGGTCCCCGCGTCGGGGCACGGTCGGCTGGGTCGGAGTCGTCGAGAGCCCCTCCTGCCCCGCTGAGGCCCGCCGGGACAGCCGGCCCCTCCGGGAGATCGCCTCCGCTCGTGTCGTTGCTCTCCCCGCCCCGTTCTGGGGTAGCCTCTCCCCGCCCCATGAGCGACCTCCGCCAGCCCGCCGAGACCAAGTACGAAAACGAGCTCGCGGCCCTCGCCGCCGAGGACACGGCAGCGAAGCCGCCCGGGTGGCGCCTCTCGCCGAGGGCCGTGGAGACCTACATCCTCGGCAGCGACAAGCCCGTCGGCGGCGTGGCGATCACCCCCAAGTACATCGGCGATCGCTCCCTCGTGCAGGTCGCCCTCGCGACGCTCGCCTCCGACCGCGCGCTCATGCTCGTCGGCGAGCCCGGCACCGCGAAGAGCTGGCTCTCCGAGCACCTGTCCGCGGCGATCAGCGGGACGAGCGCCCTCGTCGTCCAGGGGACCGCGGGCACCAGCGAGGAGCACGTCAAATACGGCTGGAACTACGCCCTGCTCCTCGCCGAGGGGCCGTCGCAGAAGGCGCTCGTGCCCTCGCCCATCCTCCGCGCCATGCGCGACGGGCGGTTCGCGCGGTTCGAGGAGATCACCCGCACCTCGTCGGAGATCCAGGACGCGCTCATCTCCATCCTGTCGGAGAAGCAGATCGCCGTCCCGGAGCTCGACGAGGTGGTCTCGGCGCAGCGCGGGTTCAACCTCATCGCCACCGCCAACACGCGCGACCGCGGCGTCAACGAGATGAGCGCCGCGCTCAAGCGCCGCTTCAACTTCATCACCGTCCCGGTCGTCGACGACCTCGAGCAGGAGATCCGCATCGTGCAGAAGCGCGAGGCGGAGCTGCGCGGCGATTACCAGGTCGGCGTCGAGCCGCCGGCCGAGCTCGCCAAGCTGCTCGTCACGCTGTTCCAGGAGCTCCGCGCCGGGGTCACCAAGGACGGCAAGACCAAGGTGAAGACCCCCGGCTCGGTCCTGTCGACCGCGGAGGCGATCAGCGTGCTCTTCAACAGCGGGATCCTCGCGCAGCACTTCGGCACCGGGAAGGTCACGGCCGACGACCTCACCCGGTCGCTCCTCGGCGCCGTGAGCAAGGAAGGCGGCGACGACCTCAAGGCGGTCCGCGAGTACTGCGAGACCGTGGTCAAGGGGCGCGCCGGGCTCTGGAAGGAGTTCTACGCCGCCTCGAAGAAGCGCCTCGCGCCCTGAGGGAGCCCCGATGGATCTCGACCGGCTCGCCTCCGTCCACCTCTTCCCGGTGCGCCACCACTCGCCGCGCTCCAGCGCGACGCTGCGCGCTTACCTCGACGAGGTGCGCCCGAAGGCGGTCTTCGTCGAGGGCCCGAGCGACGCGACGGCGCTCCTCGAGGCGCTCGTCGACCCGAAGACGGTCCCGCCGGTCGCGATCCTCGGCTACCGGACCGACGGGACACCCGCGTCGTCGCTGTGGCCTTTCGCGGCCTACTCGCCCGAGTACGTGGCGGTGAAATGGGCCTTCGAGAACGGCGCGCGCGTGGAGCTCATCGACGTGCCCGTCGGCATGACGCTCGCGCCGTTCGAAGGCGCCACCGTCGGCCACGACGACGTCGAGGACCCAGGGGGGCACGAGGGAGAGGCGGGGCGCGAGGGAGAGGCGGGGCGCGAGGGAGAGGCGGACGGCGAGGGCGACGAAGGCGACGGGCCGGCGAGCGCGGGGGGCGAACACGAGAGCATCTACGAGGCGTGCGCGCGGGCCCGGGGGTTCCGGTCGTTCGAGGAGTTCTGGGAGGCCTCGTTCGAGGCGCCCCGGTACGATCCAAGGTCGTTCCGCGAGGCGCTGCTCGCCTACGCAGACCTCGCGCGCAGCGACGGCGACCGGCTGGTCCACCGGGCGCGCGACGCGTACATGGCGCGGTGCATCCTCGAGCGCATGGGGACGGACCTCGCCCCGCACGAGGTCGCGGCCGTGCTCGGCGCGGCGCACGCGGCGGCGTTCGCGGCGCGCGACGTCGACCCCGCGCTGGAGGCGCGGCTGCCAGCGCCGGTGCCGTGCGCGGTGACGCTGATCCCGTTCAGCTTCCCGCGGCTCAGCGAGCAGCTCGGCTACGGCGCTGGCAACCGGGCGCCGCAGTACTACCAGCGCGCGCACGACGCGGGCGGCGACTTCCGGCGCGCCACGCTCGAGGTGCTGATCGACTTCACCGAGCACCTCCGCCTGCGCGGCTTCATGGCCTCGCTCGCCGATACCATCGAGGCCTTCCGCCTCGCGGTCGCGCTCGCCGAACTCCGCGGCAAGGCGGAGCCCGGCCTCGACGAGGTGCGCGAGGCGACCATCGCGACCATGTGCCGCGGCGACGCGACCCACGTTGACGGATTTCTCTGGCCGGCAGTCATCGGGCGCAACGTCGGTCGCGTCGGGAGCCGTATCGGGAAGAATTCGCTCCAGGAGGAATTCTGGCGGGAGGTGCGCGAGCGCAGGCTCCCCGCCACGGATGCGCCCGAGTCGTTCCGGCTCTCGCTGACGAACCAGGTTGAGGTCGGGACGAGCGTGCTCCTGCACCGGCTCCGCATCGCGAAGATTCCCTACGCGGCGTACGCCGGCACACGGCGGACGGGAGGCGCAACGCGGCGGCGCGGGCAGGCGCCACAGGAGGTGCCGCCGGACGAGCTGCTCGGGCAGCTCAGCGAGACGTGGGAGGCGCAGTGGACGCCGGCGACCGACGTTGCGTTGGTCGAGAAGATCGTCCTCGGCGATACGCTGGAGGAGGTGGCGACGCGGCTGCTCGAGGAGGACCTCGCGGCGTGCCACACGACGGGCGAAGCCGCCGACGTGCTGCTGAACGGCGTGCTCGCGTCGAGCGCCCGCGCCGCAGCCGCGGCGCTGCGCGCGTGCGACCAGTTCGCCGCGGGAGACAGCGACCTGCCGTCGCTCGCCCGCGCTTGCCGCGCCTTCGCGGGGCTCGCGTCGTTCGGGTCGTCGCGGTCGCTGACGTCCCTCGGCGACGCCGTGATCGCGCCAATGCTGGAGAAGACGTTCGCGCGCGCGGTCCTGCGCGTCCACGGGGGCTGCACGGGCAACGATGAGGCGGTCGCCGCGGCCAAGGAGGCGCTGCGCACGCTGCACGACGTGGCGCTGTCACAGCCGATCGTCGACCGCGGGGCGTGGCTCGACGCGGCGCGGGGGCTCGTGGACAGCGAGGTGGTGAACCCAACCGCGTCCGGCCTCGCGTGCGGGCTGCTCTACCTGGCGCAGGCGATCGACGACGCCGAGGTGACGCGTATCGTGGGCCTGCGGCTCGGGGGCGCGGCGGAGCCCGAGGCGGCGGCGGCGTTCCTGGCCGGCTTCCTCGAGGTGAACGCGCTGGTGCTGGTGAAGAGCCGCCCCGTGGTCGAGGCGCTCGATGAGTTCCTCGGGGGAATCGCGCCGGAGCGCTTCAAGGACACGCTGCCGATCCTCCGGCGCGCGTTCGCGGGGCTCGGCGCGACCGAGCGGCGGTATCTGCTCGAGAACGTGCTCGCGGCGCGGAAGCTCGGGGACAAGGCCCGCGCGGCGCAGGCGGTGCTCCTGGAGAAGGACCGCGAGAAGCTGAAGGAGATGAGCGAGGACCTCTCGCAGGCGATGGACGACCTGGATGAGCTGCTCTGACGGCCACGACCCGACCCAGGTTCATGCGACCGAACCCAGGTTCATGCATGCGACCGAACCCAGGTTGAGTTCTACCTGACCTGACCCGACCCGGGTTACCTGACCCGACCCGGGTTGAGCTCTCAGAATTATGAATCTGGGCTCGTCTACCATAAGGAAGGTTCCGTCGGTTACGCAGAGCCGCCGGTGGACTACCTCTCGCACCGCTTCGAGCGCGCTCAGCGCAGCAAGACGCATGCGTGTCCACGCGCGGTATGCTGCGCGAGGCATTCGCCACCTGCTCCGCATTCGCAGGACGAGCGTTCCCCATGACGGCGAGTCGAAGCCGTCACCCGCCCTTACTTGTCCCGCTGTAGCGCCGTCCGCCCTTGCTCGACCTGCTGTCGAGAATCCGCAGATGGTCCTACACCACGAGCACCACGTCGTTCACGCTGACACCGTGAAACATGCGCATCCACCATGTGCCGGCCGGGAACACGGCATTGCGTACACCCGCACGCCAGCTTTCGAGCGCAGCGCGATACGACGCCCGAAACGCACGCACTGCACCAGCGGCGGTTTTCCACGCGCCACCTTGCTCGCGACCAACAGCAAATGTCGGATTCCGACCGCGCAACGCCTCGAAGCTCGTGACACGCTCGTAAGGGGAGACCTCACACGCTCGCTCGGCACCCATGAAGTGGAGCCCTCGCCGCGTCACCTCCGCATGGGCCTCCGCTTCCTGTCGCTCCAGCTCTGCCGCAACCTCACAGCGAAACCCCTCCGCGGTGTCGTGCTCGACTGTGGGCGGCAGCGCGAGTGGCAGCGCAACTTCCTCGGGCCACTGTGGATTTTCCGGATCGAGATAAGCCGAGGGGCGAGAAGCATGCAGCATGCCACGGCCGATCTCACCCACATCCACCTTGGCGCCTGGCCATTCCCTCGCATATGGGACGAGGCCGGCGGCCACGGGGTTCGCAAGGACATAGGCGATCTTTTCCACCACGGCCGCGCGCGTCAGCAGCCGTACCACGCTCGTGGCCTCATGATCCCATACCGGCCCTTCCCACTTTCGCAGCACCTTCGTCCCAAGCGCGACGACGCGGTGGAAGAACTGCAAGAAGCGCGGCAGGACGCCCTGCACATCGGTCACGACGAGGTGCAGATGCGTCGACATGGCGCAAAGGGCATGAACCTCAACGCCGTAGCGGCGTGCTGAGACAGCGAGGGCGTAGACCAAAAACTGGTTGATGGCCCTGTCGGGGCGAAAGAGGAAGTGCCGGCGCAGAACGCGACGGGTGATCAGGTACGTGGCGCCTGGATTGATCTCGCGAGGCTGACTCATGGCCGGAGCACGCAGACAAGCGCTGCGCCATGAGCCGGCGTGAATGATCTCAAGGACTTGTCCCGCTGTGGGGGTGGCGGCCGCCGGTTTCCGTCAATTTCCGCCACCCGGAGCCGTCGCGCGCGACGCTACCGGAACCTGCGGGGGGCTGCGAATCTGCGCTGGGTTGGGTTGCTGGATTGCCGCAACCTAGTGGCACCGCCAGTGGCACCGCAACCTGAGTGGGCCGCCGCCCCGCCGGGTCCGCCGGGTCCGCAACCTGGGTCGGATTGCCAACCTGGGTCGGATTGCCAACCTGGGTCGGATTGGGTCCGCCCCAACCTGGGTCGGATTGCCAACCTGGGTCGTGTCCGCCTGCCCCCGCCCCAACCTGGGTCGGATTGCCAACCTGGGTCGGATCCGCCCAACCTGGGTCAGGTCCGCTACCTGGGTCGGGTCCGGCGGATTCCGCCCCGACCTGGGTCGGATTGCCAACCTGGGTCGGATCCGCCCAACCTGGGTCAGGTCCGCTCTGTCCGCTGACCTGGGTCAGGTCCGCTGGCCTCACTTCGGCGCGCGGTGCACGCTGGGTCAGGTCCGCTCCTCACTTCGGCGCGCGGTGCAACGCCCCTGTCTTCGGCCCGCCGGCCCACACGCTGATCCAGTAGACATTCCTCCCGTCCACAGCGATCCCCCACGGATAGTCCAGGTTACGCGCGCGCGTCGCGAGGTCGCTCCCGTCGAAGCGCGCGCTCTGCACCTGGCCGTCCGTTTCCCGCGCCGTCGTCCAGAAGACCCGCGCGTCGTCGAACGCGAGCTCCGCCGGCTCCTGCGGCAGATCCAGAACCACCCGCTCCAGAGCCTTCCCGGGCGCGAAGGTGGCAATCGCCTTCCTGACCACCAGCCAGAACGCGCCGCCGTGAGCCTTCAGGCCCTGCGGCCGCTCCAGCTTGTCGTACAGCCTCTCCGCCTCGCTCGGCGGCGCGGCATCGCGCCTGACCCGGTAGATCGCCCCGTCCGCCGCCCCGGCGCCCGCGGCGGTCACGTACACGTGGTCGGCGTCGAGCGCGACCCCGCTGGGGAGGCCCGCGATGGTCGCGAGCAACACCCTCTCCGGCGCGGCGCCCAGCGACAGCGCGAACAGCCCGCCGTCCTCGAACGCAGGGGGCGTCCCCGCCTCGACCCAGTAGAGCGTGCCGCCATCGACCGCCATCGCCGTGACGTTATGGACCTCCGACGCGAGCGCGGTCACCTCGCCGCCGGCCTTCGGAACGGCCGCGATGCCGGCCCGATGCGCGAAATACACCGTCGCCTCGTCGAGCACGAGCGGCCCCGGCTGCGACTGCTCCTCCGCGAGCACCACCGGCGTCCCGCCCCCGGCGTCGAGCCGCATGACGCTGCCATCCGGCGCGTCGCCCGAGCCCTGGTTCGACCAGTAGAGCCCGGACTCGTCCATC
This sequence comes from Sorangium sp. So ce321, assembly GCF_051530195.1. Classification (NCBI taxonomy): domain Bacteria; kingdom Pseudomonadati; phylum Myxococcota; order Polyangiales; family Polyangiaceae; genus Sorangium; species Sorangium sp. So ce321. The sequence continues at coordinate 12,510,667 of NZ_CP150329.1, forward strand.
CTGAGGAACGTCGGCAGCGGCAGCTCCCCGGCAAGCACGGTGGCGTCGCACGTGCCGCGATCGCAAGCATCGGAGCACGTCACGCCGCAGGCTCCGCAATGCCCCTCGTCCTCGAGGAGCCGAGCCTCGCACCCGTTGCCCGCGTCGCCATCGCAGTCGGCCCGCCCGGGGTCGCAGGCGATGGCGCACGCGCCCGCCGCGCAGAGCGCCGCGGCGCCGTCCCCGGCGGGGTCCGCGCACCGCACGCCGCACGCCCCGCAGTTCCCGACGCTCGTCTCGAGGGCGGCCTCGCAGCCATTCTCGCTGATCCCGTCGCAATCGGCGAACCCTCGCGGACAGAGATCCTGCGACGGAGCCCCCTGCCCGGGCGGCGTGTCGTCGGGCGAAGCGCCAGGAGAAGAGCAGGCGGCGAGCACGAGCGCGCCGAGGCATGCATGGAGAGTGTTCGGTCGCATCGGCGTCTCCTCAGAAGTTCGGGTGGACGATGGGCAGGAATGCAATGCACATCTCGTCGAGCGTCGACTCGCCGAGGACGATGTCCCGCGGCGCGGGCAGGTGCTCCTCGACGAGCTGCGCGGCGAGCGCCGGGTTGTCCTTCGTGTTGTCGTAGGTGCAGCGCAGATCGATCCTGTCGCCCGAGCGCAACGCGGGCAGCTCGTCGATCGGCGCGTCGTAGCTGTAGACCCTCTGCCAGTTGAAATCCCACGCGGGCGTCTGGACCAGACAGGTGCTCTCGGCCCCCGCCCGCCCCGGATCCGCGTGGATCTGCTCGACCTTCATGTCGACGCCGGCCCGGTGCATGTGGACACCGGCGCCGTAGATCGATACCTCCGGGATCGGGAGGTCGATGGTGAACTGCATCCGCTCCACGTGCCCTCTGGCGTCGGCCGGGATCCTGAACTCGACGCTCCCTCGGTCGCCCGGACCGGGCAGGAGCGCCCCCCGGCTCGAGAGCGGCTCCTCCGCGTTGCCGAGGAGCAGGTTCCGGAGCGCGCGGGGCGGCCTGGCCTCGTTGAGACGCAGCGCGACCCTCGTCGCGTCGGGCGAGGACGGTTTGCCGGGCTTCGGGTGGTAGTGCACCTGCATCACGATCAGCGCGTTCGCGGGCAGCGAGATCCCGATATCGGAGGGCAGCTCGAACGCCTCCGTGCCGGGCGCCCACCCGCCGAGCAGCGTGGTCTCGGAGAGGTGCACGCCGCCGAAGCACTCGTAGCTGCCGCCCTCGCCGCCGAGCGCCTCGCTCTCGCGGCGAGCGTCGATGTAGAGCAGCGCGTGGTGCACCACCTCGTGATTCCCCGGCAGCACGTCATAGCCCTGGACCCACGCCTCCTCCGCGAGCGCAGGGTCGAGCACGAAGCATCGAAACTGATCGGGCCCCTCCGCCGCGGCGTACGGCATCCTGGGCACGAGCTCCAGGTCCGTTCGCGACAGGCCCTGAGCGACAGGCGCGTAGGGGGCCGGGGCGTCCGCGGGATCCCCCTCCGGCGCGCCGGCGTCGCTCCAGGCGCGGAGCATGGCGATCTCGTCGAGGGAGAGGTGCATGTCCCCTCGGAATGGACGGGGCGGCGCGCACTCGTCTGTTGGAAGGGCTCCCCACGGCGGCATCCGCCGCGCCGCGGTCTCCTCGGCGATGAGCGGCGCGAGCGCCTTTGCGCTGGCGTACGACGACAGGCTCACCGGCGCTGCGCCGCCTTCAGCGTGGCAGCTCAGGCAGCTCTTCTGGAGCAGCGGCTCGATGTCCTTGTGGAATGTCGGGGCGCTCGCGCTCGACGTCGCCTCGGGAGAACAGCCGGAGACGAGCGCCGCGGCGAGCGGCAGAGAGAGGATGAGAGAACGCATGCGCGGCGGCAAAGCAGGCGGCGTGCCCGCGCCGATCGGCCCTCGCTGCCGGGCCGCGCGCGCCGCCGGCTGTCCGCGTCCGGACAGGTGTCCGCGCCGAGGGCGGACATGTGTCGTTCTCCGGCCTCCACGCGGCGGCGCCGCGCCGGTGCGGCCCTGGCTCGCCGGCAACGCCGCGCCGGTGCGGCCCTGGCTCGCCGGCGGCGCCGGCGCCCGGGCGCCGATCCGGCGCCGGTGCGGCGCTTGCTAACCCCGGCGAGGAGGGCGGGCGCTCCCGGAGCGCGGCCGAGGCAGCGATGATACGGATGACGAACGTCACGAAGGTCTACCGGCGCGGCCTGTTCGAGACCCACGCGCTCTCCGGGTTCACGCTGCACGTCGCGCGCGGCGAGTTCCTCAGCGTGATGGGCCCTTCCGGATCCGGAAAGACGACGTTCCTCAACGTCGCCGGGCTGCTCGATCCGCTCGACGGGGGCGAGTATCTGCTCGAAGGCGAGCCGATGCAGGGGCTCTCGGACACGCGCGCGAGCGCGATCCGGAACCGGAAGATCGGCTTCGTGTTCCAGAGCTTCCAGCTCATCGCCGACCTCGACGTGTTCGACAACGTGGAGGTGCCGCTTCGCGTCCGCCGCATGGGTGCGCGCGCGCGGCGCGAGCGCGTCGAGCGCGCGCTCGCGGACGTGGGCCTGAGCGGGCGGCTCCACCACCGCCCGAGCGAGCTCTCGGGAGGCCAGCAGCAGCGCGTCGCGATCGCCCGCGCGCTGGTCGGCGAGCCCTCGCTCCTCCTGGCCGACGAGCCCACAGGCAACCTCGACTCCCGCTCGGCGCGGCAGATCCTGGACCTGCTCGAGCGCATCCACGCCGGCGGCACGACGATCGTCATGACGACGCACGACCCCGAGCTGGCGGCGCGGGCGCGCCGCAAGGTGCACGTGCTCGACGGCAAGCTCATCGATCCGTGGGCCCCCGCGGCATCTGCGGCATCTGCCGCACCCGCTGCGTCCGCATCCCCCGCTGCGCCCGCGGTCCCCGCGGAGACGGACGCGACGGCGGAGGGCCGCACATGACGCTCAGCCACGCGCTCCGGCTGGCCCTCAGGAGCCTCGGCCGGCAGCCGGGTCATACCGCCATCCTGCTGCTCTCGTTCACGCTCGGCCTCGCGGCGTGGACGGCGGCGCGCGCGGTCCTCCACGAGCGCAGGTCCGACCCGTTCGCGTCCGTGCGCGGGGTCTACTTCGTCTCCATCCCGCGGGAGGGGGGCGCCTTCATCGAGCCGGCGGCGATCGATCCCCCGAGCCTCCGCGATCGCGTCCTCCTCGAGAGCATCCACCCCACGCGCAAGAGCGACCAGTACGCGGCCATGGCCGCCGGGAGCGCCGACGGCCGTTCGCTCGTTCCAGTTCAGGTAATTTTTTGCATGCGTGACCTCTTCGGGATCATGGGCGTCCCGGTCCGGAGCGGGGCGATCTGGTCGCAGGCGGAGGGCACCGGCGAGGAGCGCCCGGTCGTGCTCTCCGAGGCGGCCGAGCGCGCGCTGTTCCCGGGGTCGAGCGCCCTCGGGCGCACGCTGCGCCTCTTCGGGGAGCCCTTCCGGGTCGCTGGCGTCGTCGCGGTGCCGGCCGCCCCCGGCGCGCGCACCCCGCGCCAGGCCCTGGTCTTCGCGCCGAGCGCCGTCGGCATCGCGCTCGGCGTCCGTCCGCTGCTGTTCCACGAGCGCGAGGATCCGGGCGGCAGCTTCGACGCGTTCGCGGCCTCCGACAACGGCTGGCTGGCGCTCCTTGTCGAGCTCCGCGACGAGCCCCGCCGGGCCGCGTTCCAGGCCGAGCTCGACGCCCACGCCGCGAGCGAGCGCGCGCGCGGCCGGCGCGTCCTCGGGGCCGAGCTCGTGCCACGCGAGCGCATGCACGCGCGCCGCGCCGACGACGCCGGCACGATGCTCTTCGCCCTGCTCGCCGACGTGCTCCTCGGGGCGTGCACGCTCAACGTCGCGCGGCTGCTCGAGGGGAAGTTCCGGTCGAAGCGGGCCGAGATCGCCGTCTACCGCGCGTTCGGCGCGAGCTCCCGCGGCGTCTTCCTCGAGCTCCTGCTCGAGGCGGCGCTCGCGGCCGCGGGCAGCGCCGTGCTCGCCCTCGGCGTGGCCGCGGCGGCGCTCGCGGTCGTCAACCGCGTCATCCACGATCGGCCGGTCGACTACCACCTGGACGCGCGCTCCTCCGCCGCGGCGCTCGCGGCCGCGCTCGTCGCGGGGCTCTGCGCCGGGGCGTACCCGGCCCTGCGCGCGGCGCGGCGATCCCCCGCCGAGGGGCTCGGGCGCTCGTGATCGGCCCCGTCGTCCGGGCGCTCGCCCGCCAGAAGATGCCCGCGCTCCTGGTGGTGCTCGAGACCGCCTTCGGCTTCGCCCTGGCCGTGCAGGCCTCGGGGCTCGCCCTCCACTACGCCCGCGCCGCGTCCGCGCCGCGCGGCATCGACACGCGGTCGCTGCTGCTCGCGGTGACCGAGCGCGACGGCCCGAGCTTCGCCTCCCGCGACGAGCGCGAGGCCGCGGTCCGCCGCGACACCGAGGCCCTCTCGCGCGCCGCCGGCATCCGCGGCGCCGCCGAGGCGACGTCGTCGCCGTACAACCTCACGCACCGGGAGGTCGTCGAGGCGACGTCGGCAGACGATCCGCACGACCCGCTCGACCCGCCCCCCCCGCGCGCGCTCGCGTGGATGCTCGACGACCGCGGCGGTGCCGCCGCCGTCCTCGGCCTCGCCCCGCTCGACGGGCGCCTGCTCGTGCCCGGGGACGCCGCGGCCACGGCGGCGACGCCCGCCGTCGTCACGCAGGCGCTCGCGGCGCGCCTCTTCCCGGGCGGCCGCGCGGTCGGGCAGGTCGTTCGCCGGAGCGCCCGACGGAAGCCGCTCGCCATCGTCGGCGTCGTGCCGTCGTTCCGCGCCTCCCTCGGGCCCGATCCCGACGCCGAGAGCGTCCTCTTCGCGGCCGACGAGCCGCCGCTCGGCCGCACGCTGCGCTACCTGATCCGGCTCGGCCCGACCGGCGGGGAGGGCGGCGACGGGGCCGCCGACGAGGGCGCCATCGCGCGGGTGCGAGAGGCCCTCGAGCGCGCCGACGCGCGCCGCCTCGTGATGGTCCGCAAGCTCGACGAGGGCGCCGAGCTCGACACAGGCACGAGCCGCGGCGCGGGCGGCCTCGCCCTCACGCTGATCGGGATGACGCTCGTCGTGGTCTTCCTGGGGCGCGTCGGGATGGCCTCGCTGCTCGTCTCCGAGCGCCGCCAGGCCCTCGGCATCCGCCGCGCCCTCGGCGCGACCCGCGCCGACGTCGCGCGCCTGGTGCTCGTCGAGAACGCGGTGCTCACGACGGCCGGCCTCGCGGCCGGCGCCGTCGCCCTCGCGGCGCTCCGGGCCGCGGCGCGCGCCGTCGCCCCCGGGCTCGATCTGCCCGTCGATCCGCTCAGGCTCGGCCTCGTCGCCGCGGCCGTCTGGCTCGCCGGCATGGCGGCGGCGCTCGTGCCCGCGCTCCGCGCGAGCGCCGTCTCTCCTGCCGAGGCCTCGCGCTCATGACGCCGCTCTCCGCACCGTCTCGCGTGCCACCGTTCCGCGTGCCGCTCCGCGTCCGGCACGCCCTCGTGGTGGCCCTGAGCTCGGCCGCCGCGTGCGCCGGGAGCCTCGCCGCCGCGCGAGCCCAGGCGTCGCTGCCCGCGTCCGCCGCGGCCGGGCTCGGGCTCGCCCTGGTCGCCGGCGCGCTCGCCTCTCGCCTCCTGCTCGGGCGCGCGCTCGGCCTGCTGCGCGCGGTCACCGACGGCCTCGCGAGCTTCGCCGAGGCCGACTACACGCTGCGCGTCCGGCAGGAGCGCCGGGACGAGCTGGGAGACCTCGTCGAGCGCCACAACCGCCTCGGCGACGCGCTGCGCGCGCAGCGCGACGACCTCTACCAGAAGGAGCTCCTGCTCGAGACGGCGCTCGACGCCACCCCCGTCGCGATGGTGCTCCACACGGAGGCAGGCCGGATCATCTACGGCAACGGCGCCGCGCGCGCCTTCTTCGCGGCGGGCGAGGGGCTCGGCCAGCGCACGCTGGACGCGCTGCTCGCCGGCGAGCCCGCGGAGCTCCGCGCCGCGATCGCCTCGGGCCGGGACGCGCTCGTGTCGGTCGAGCGCCGGGGCGAGCTCGAGACGCTGTACGTCGCCCGCCGCTCGTTCCGCCTGAACACCCAGGCGCACGTCCTTGTCTCGATCCGGTCGCTCACCCGCGAGATCTCGCGCAAGGAAGCGGAGCTCTACCGGAACGCGATCCGGCTGATCAGCCACGAGCTCAACAACTCGCTCGCGCCCATCTCGTCGCTGATCCACTCGGGCCGCCTCCTGCTCGATCGCCCGGGGCATCGGGAGCGGCTCGGCGTCGTCTTCGACACCATCGAGGAGCGGAGCGCGCACCTCGTCCGCTTCCTCGCCGCGTACGCCGAGCTCGCGCGCCTCCCGCCGCCCGCGCCCGAGCGCGTCGCGTGGCGCCCGTTCCTCGAGCGGCTGAGCGGGCTCGCGCCCTTCGCGCTCCGCGAGGCGCCGCCCGAGCCCGGGTTCTTCGATCCCGCGCAGCTCCAGCAGCTGCTCCTGAACGTGCTCAAGAACGCCGCCGAGGCCGGAAGCCCGGCGGACGAGATCGAGATCGCGGTGCGGCGCCTCCCGACCGGCGAGCTCGCGATCACCGTGGCGGACCGCGGCTGCGGGCTCCCGGACGAGGCGCTCGGGAAGGCGCTCCTGCCCTTCTACTCGACGAAGCAGCAGGGCCGCGGGATCGGCCTCGCGCTCTGCCGCGAGATCGCCACCGCGCACGGCGGCGCGCTCGCGCTGCGGCGCCGCGAGGGCGGCGGGCTCGAGGTGGAGTGCCGTCTGCCGCCTGCGCCGCCGGACGACCGCGCTACCTGAGCTTGCGCTCGATCTGGATCCCGAGCCGGTCCATGCGCCGGTAGAGCCCTTGCCGGCTCAGTCCGAGCGACGCCGCGGCCTTGGCCACGACGCCCCGCGCCTCGACCAGCGCCCGCTCGATCTCGGCGCGCTCGGCGGACGCGGCGCGCTCGACGGACGCAGCGGCGGACGCGGCGCGCTCGGCGGAGGCGACCGGGAACGCGGCGGCCGGCGCCGGCGGGGCGCGCGAGGCCGCGTCGAGCCCGAGGTCGGACGGCTCGATCGCCGCGCCCTTGCGCACGAGCACCGCGCGCGTGAGGCGGTTCTCGAGCTCGCGGACGTTGCCCGGCCAGTCGTGCTCGGCGAGCGCGTGGCGCGCGCGCTCGCCGAGCGCCACCCGCTCGCCAGCCGCCGCGGCGCCCGCGAGACGCCGCTCGAGCAGGTGGAGCGCGATCGGCACGATGTCCTCCGGGCGGTCGCGCAGCGCGGGCAACGCGAGCTCGATCACGTTGAGCCTGAAGTAGAGATCCTCGCGGAAGGACCCCTCGGCGATGGCGCGCGGGAGATCCCGGTTCGTCGCGCTCAGCGCGCGCACGTCGGCTCGTCGGGTGACGCTGCTCCCGAGGCGCTGGTACTCGCCCGTCTGGAGGACGCGCAGCAGCTTCTTCTGGCCGTTCAGCGACAGGGTGCCGATCTCGTCGAGGAACAGGGTGCCGCCGTCGGCCTCCTCGAACCTGCCGATCCGGAGGCGCGTCGCGCCGGTGAAGGCGCCCGCCTCGGCGCCGAACAGCTCCGCCTCGACGAGCTCGTCGGGGAGCGCGCCGGCGTTCACCTTGACGAACGGCCTGTCGCGCCGGCGCGAGTTCGCCTGGACGATGCTCGCGAGGAGCTCCTTGCCGGTCCCGTTCGGCCCGGTGATGAGGACCGGCACGTCCGCGGGCGCGACCTTGACCGCGAGGCTCACGACCTCGTGCATCGCGTCGCTCGCGTACACGAGCCCGGCGAGGTCGTAGCGCTCGGCGAGCTTGTGCCGCGCGCGCCCGCGCTGGGCCACGAGGCGCGCGTTCTCCTGCTCGAGCGACCGCAGCCGGGCGAGGTTGCTCACGACGGCGACGAGCTTCTGGTCGTCCCACGGCTTCGGCACGTAGTCGCTCGCCCCCGCCTTGATCAGCTCGACAGCGCCCGCGATCGACGTGAACGCGGTCATGGCGACGACGGGCAGCTCGGGGTCGATCGCCTTGATCCGGCGGAGCAGATCCATCCCCTCCTCGCCCGACGTCGCGCTCTGCCGGAAGTTCATGTCCTGGACCACGGCCCCGAGCTCGTCGCCGAGGATCGCGGCGATCGCCTCGTCCGGCGTCGCCGCGACGCGGACCTCCAGCCCGTGCAGCTCGAAGAGCGTCGTCAGCGCGACGCAGACAGCGGGCTGATCGTCGATGACCAGGATCTTCGGCACCCGGGCAGGATAGCCGTTCCCGGCCGCCCCACGCGCGCTCCGCGAGCCCGGCCCGACACGCGCGCCGCGCTCCGCGCGCCTTGCCCGCAGCAGCGCTCGACGTCCGCGGCCCCGCGCTCGAGGTGATCGCGCGGATGGGGCTCGACGACGCGGCCCGGCGCGCGAGCACCGACACCCTCGGCATCGCCAAGGGCTTCGCGCCCGAGACCCGCTGGGAGGTCTGGTCGCGCAACGCGAACCTCAGGATGCTGCGCTATCTCCCCTGGAAGGATCTCGTCTTCTCGTTGATGACCCGGGACAGCCGGCAGGCCGCCAGCGCCATCACCCTCAAGAGCCACCGCGCCGCGAGCGACAGCGCGGCTGCCCCGGCCGGCTCACTCGTCCTGCTGCCCGGCGCGTGACCAGCCGCCGAGCGTGACGCCCGGAGTCCGCTCCAGGAACTCCTGCACGCCAGGCGGCGGTGACGCCCACGCCGCGAGGCGAGCCGGGCTCCGCACGACCGGCGTCACGGCCGAGCGCGAGTAAGAGGTCCACGCGCCGTCGCTGCAGGCATAGCAGGCGAAGCGCGCGAGCTGCGCGGTGAGCCGGAGCGCGCCGCGGGCGTCGTAGGTCGGCGCGAGCTTCACGAGCTCCGGGGCGTCCTGCGACTTCCGCGCCGCCTCCGGGTCGTCCTCGAGCTCGTCGAGGAGCGCCTCGCCGGCGCGCTGCAGCGCCGGCACCCCGGGCGCCTCGGCGAGCAGGTCGACGACCGCGCCGCGCTCGGCGTCCCACGCCTTGAACGCCGCGGTCTCGGAGCCGTGCGCGCCGCACATGTCCATGTACGTCCGCTCCTCGATGAACAGGTACGGTCCCACGCTCCCGAGCACCGCGGCCCGGTGCTGGAACACGTTGCCCTCGTCCTGGTCCGGCGGCGTGATCACCGCCTGGCGCGCGCCGTCCCCGCGCCGCACGAGCTCCGCGTCGGTCGCCGTGCCCTCGCCCGGCCCGCGCGTCTCCCCGTCCCAGAGCTCGCAGGCCGTGGTCTCCACCTGCTTCTCGCGCGCCTCCCAGCGCCACTCCCCGCGCCGGGTCGCCACGACGATCCCGGGCTCCTCGCGGACCACCGCGCCGCCCGCGGCGACATGCCATGTCCTCGGCGGCTCATCGCCCGTGCTGCCCCAGACGAGGACCACCCCGCCGGAAGCGTCGTCCCCCGCCGCGTCGGGCTCGGGCGAGCGCGGGGCGGGCGCGATCTGGACGCTGGTGGCGGCGGGCGGCGCGGGCCGGGGCCCGGCGGCACAGCCGGAGATCAGCATCAGCGACACGATCGACGCAGCAGGTCGGGTGCACGGCATGCGGACCGCAGGAGCATGCCGCGTGCCGCGGAGCGCAGCCAGAAAAGCCCGCGCCGCGAGGGAGTCGGACGTCGCCGCACGTCGCCGCGTGTCGCCGCGCGCCCACGCCGCGTGGCAGCCGAACCCCGTCACCGGCCCCGCGAGCCGACGCTCCGTGGCCGCTGCGAGCCCCGGTGAGAGCGGCTCGTCAGCCGTCTCGACGCTCGATCCGTCCTCAGGCGCCGAGACGCGAGCGCGCCCGGCGCAGGAGCTCCCGCTGCGCGGCGTTCAGCCGGATCCCGGGCCGGCGCAGCCGGAGCCGGGCCTCCATCGCGTCGACGTCGTCCGCCAGCTCGCGCTCGAGCAGCAGCGCGGTCGCGAGGGTGGCCGATCGGCCGCGGCCGGAGGCGCAGTGCAAGTACACGCCGTCCACGCCGCGCAGCCGCTCGAGGAGCTCCCGGAGCCGCTCCACCTCGGGGCCCGTGCCGTCGAGCGTCGGCACGCAGAGGTAGCCGGGATGGCGGCGCACCGCGGCGGCCGCCGGAAACTCGGCCGTCAGATCCACGACCACCCGCACGCCCGCCGGCAGCTCGTGAGCGAGGGGGCGCCGCCCGACCCAGAGCCCGGGCGCCACCTCGTTGGCGCAGTCCGCCCACCCGCTCGCCCGCTCCGCGCGCCAGATCGCCCAGCTCAGGAGGAAGTACGGACCGAGCAGGACGAGCGCCCACGCGGCCTGCGTGCCGTCAGGCCGCTTGCCCAGCATCGCGGGCCGGCGCGCGAGGTACGCGGCGCCGACGAGGCCGAAGCTCAGCGCTGGCCAGAGAAGGACGAGCGCCGCCCCGCCGGCGATGACGCCGAGCGAGGCGATCGAGGCGCTCAGGGCGAGGAAAGTCAGGCCGTATCGCATGGATCCGGGATGCGTCCGCCCGGCCATGCTCTCACATCGGGTGCTCCTCGAAGAAGTCGAGCAGCCGCTCGCTCGTACTGTCAAAGTCTCCTCATCCGCGATTGCGCGTGCCATCCGGATGTGCGCTGTGGTCGCGAACAGCGTGTCACGCGCCCGGCAAAGCCGGTCTCGAGTCCACCGCGACGGCCCTCTGGATGGCGGCGCGCAGCCAGCGGTGCCCTTCGTCGCCCTCGGCGCGCTCTGGCCAGACGAGCGTCAGCGTGTAGCTCCTGGTCCCGACCGGGCACGGCCGCACCACGAGGTCGAGCTTCCGGGCCAGGGTCTCCGCGACGCGGCCGGACACGGTGAGCAGCAGGTCGGAGCCGGCGAGGATGAACGGGGCGACAAGGAAATGCGACACGGTGAGGGCCACCCGCCGGCGTAACCCCCGCTCCGCCAGCTCGCCATCGATGACGTTGTGGTCCTCGCCGTGCGGCGAGACCATCAGGTGCTCGCACGCGGCGTAGCGCGCCACGGTGAGCGTCCTCCGGGACGCGGGGTGGCCCCGCCGCATCACGCAGACGATCTCCTCGGCCGCGAGCAGCGTGGACCGGCAGCCGTCGGGCACCGGCCCGCCGCGCCCGAGCTTGGCGTCGAGCTCGCCGCGCCGCAGGAGCTCGGCGAAGTCCGCCGGGATGCTCCGGCTGCGCAGGTCGACGTGCGGCGCCTCGACCGCGAGGAGCCTTATCAACGGCGGAAGCACGAGCAGCTCCAGGTTGTCGGTCGCGACGAGCCGGAACGTGCGCCGGGACCGGCGCGGGTCGAACCGCTCGACCGGGCAGAAGACCTGCTCGAGCCGCTCGACGGCCTCGGCCGCCCTCGGGGCCAGGTCCCGCGCCCGCTCGCTCAACGTCATCTGCCTGCCGACCTGGATGAGCAGCGGATCCTCGAAATGGGCCCGCAGCCGCGAGAGCGCGTGGCTCATCGAGGGCTGCGTCACCCCGACGCGGCGCGCGGCCCGCGTGACGCTCTTCTCCTGGAGCAAGGCGTGCAACGCCACGACGAGGTGGGTGTCCACCGACTGCAGGCGCATGCTCGATGGGTAGCACGCCGATCCATCGACAGCATCTATGGGATGGGGCGCCGACTGTCGATTCGACGGCCGGGCCGTGGGCGCTTATCCCTGGTTGCCAGACGGCGCGCGCCGCTGCCGCGGAGCGCCCCTGCCCTCGACCCAGGAAGCTGCCATGATCATCGAGTACATCCGCTACACGATCCCCGCGGAGCAGGAGCAGGCGTTCCTCTCCGCTTACCGCGACGCCGGCGCGGAGCTGCGCGGCTCCAAGCACTGCCTCGGTCACGAGATCTCCCGGTGCGTCGAGGAGCCGACGAGCTACGTCGTCCGCATCCTCTGGGACTCACTGGAGGGCCATCTCCAGGGCTTTCGCAGGTCGGCGGCGTTCCCGTCGTTCCTCGCCAAGGTGAAGCCCTTCTTCGACCGGATCCAGGAGATGAGGCACTACGCCTCGACCGACATCGCAAGCGCGGCTGGCGGCGGCGGCCGATGAAGGGACGGATGGCCGGCAGGTAGCCCTCGTCCAGGGCGCGGGGGAGCTCCCGACATGGAGGCAGGCGGCGTCGGCGCGACCGCCGCGGCGGGCGTTCACGCCGCCACGCGCTCACGTTCCAGGTCGCGCCGCCCCTCGACATGCAGGAGGTCTTCGCGGGGGGCTGCTGCTATCCGAGCTTCGAGGCCGCCTGCGCCGGCCTCGGCTGCCCTGCGCCGGCCTGCCTGCGCCTGAAATCGAACCCCTTGCAGGCCCGGTGCGCCAGGTGAAGGGCGGCGCGACGCTGCGGCCCAGCAGCGCCGCTGGAGGCCCCGCGTGAGGCCGAGCCGGATCGCCTTCCGCCGGGCGGCAGGCAGGTGCAGCATGCGGGACATGGGAATGCCTCCGGCGCTCGATCGAAGCCACCGCCGCGCCCTGCGCGGGCCCGTCGCCGCGCTGTGCGCGCTGCTCGCAGCCGGCGCCCTGCCCGCCGCCTGCTCGAAGGACACCGGCGCGCCCAAGCACCGCGAGGCGGCGCCGGAGCGCGACAAGGGCTGCACGGATCCAGCGAAGCCCAGGGCGTACTTCTATCCTGCGGAGAACCGGACGGACTACGCGCCTGACGACCCCTGGAAGGACGGCTGCGCCATGCTGGTGGCAGATCACCTGTTCTGCTGTCCCGAGAAGGCCTCCACCGGGTCGCGCTGATCCGATCCGCCCGCTTCCCCTGAAGTGCGCACACAGGCCGCTCGCCCGGAGCGCGGCTGGCCTGCGCGCGTGCGCCACACCTGCCGCAAAGGCCCCACACGCCGCGCGTGCAGGCCGAGCGCAGGGCGCGCCCTGCGCTCGGCCTGCACGCGCCCATCTCGGCCGCCGTCCCGCGGCATCGACGCGCGGGCAGCGCGCTTCACGGCGGCGTGGCGATACCGTAGCCTGGTCCTGAATCTTCGCCGCGCCACGGGCGCCACAAGCCGCGCCACGGGCGCCACAAGGAAAGAAGGACTCATGGCCGTTCCCTCTGGATTCGACCTCACGAGCGAGCGCTTCTTCGCCGATCCATTCCCGACGCTCGAGCGGCTCCGGACCGAGGCGCCGGTCTACTTCTTCGAGCCGCTCCAGTGCTTCATCATCACCGCTCCTGCCGACATCGAGGGGCTCGTGAGGGACCCGAGCTTCACCGCGCGTCGGGCGACGGCGCTCCTCGGCGGCCTCGGCATGCTCGGCGAGGACGAGCTCTCGAGGAGGACGTTCGACTCCCTGTCGCGGCTCGCCTTCTTCCAGGACCCGCCGCGCCACACGCAGCTTCGACAGCTCATCATGAAAGGGTTCTCGCCCTCGGCCGTCGAGTGGATGCGCCCGCGGGTCGTGGGGCTCGTGCAGCGCGCCATCGAGAAGGCGCGGAGCGACGGCGAGATGGATGTCGTCTCGGCGTTCTCCGAGGCGGTCGCGCTCAACACGCTCGCCGAGATGTTCGTGATACCCGAGGTCGATCGGCCGCAGTTCATGAGATGGTCGACGGACCTCCTGAAGCTCGCCGGCGGCGGGGTCACCTCGGAGGAGCAGAAGCGGGAGGTGAAGCAGAGCTGCTGCGACATGCTCGACTACATGATGCGGCTCGTCGAGGAGCGCCGGAAGGCGCCGGGCGAGGACGTCGCGAGCCGGTTCATCGCGGCGGAGGACGGGGACACCGAGCTCGCGGGCGAGGCGGCCATGCAGTGCTTCCAGATGGTCGCCGCGGGGTTCGTCACCTCCGTGAACCAGATCGCGAACACGGTGCTCGCGCTCCTCAACCACCCCGCGGAGCTCGCGAAGCTCCGGGAGTCGCCGGGCCTCGTCCGCGGCGCTGTCGAGGAGAGCCTGCGCTTCGAGCCGTCCGTGCTCTCCCTCAGCCGCATGTGCAAGAGGGACACGGAGCTCCGGGGCACCAGGGTGTCCGAGGGGCAGTTCGTGTTCGCGATGGTCGCCGCAGCGAACCGCGATCCCGGGCTGTTCGCCGAGCCGGACCGCTTCGACATCACCCGGCAGCAGAGCCGGCACCTGACCTTCGGGAGCGGCGCTCATTACTGCCCGGGGGCCCCGCTCATCCGGATGGAAGTGGAAGAGTCGCTGCGCGCCCTGCTCTCGCTGCCGCGCTGGGAGCTCGCCGAAGAGACGTTGAGCTACGCCGGCTCGAACCTGCAGGACCGCGGGCCGAGCTCGCTGCGCGTCCGCTTCTCCGCAGCCTGAAGCGGGCGAGCTCGGCTGCGCTCGACGATCACCGCGGGACCGAGCTGCCGCGCCGCCCGGCGCGGCCAGCGCCGCCGGGGCCTGGCGGGACGGGCTGCGGGGCGACGGCCTCATGGACACCTCGGCAGACTCGAGCGCCGACATACAAGGCTGGACGACCCCGGCCAGCCCCGGGAGACTGCGGCATGACCGAGAACGCCAGGACCTGGTTCTTCAAGGACGGCTCCTACCCTTCCGATCTCGGGGTGGCGGTCGAGTCCGCCGACGACGCAGCGTCGCGCCTCTCCCTGCCCTACGACGAGCGCAACACGATGTTCGGGCTGGTGCACGGCGGCGCGGTCGCGTCGCTCGCGTCGATCTCCGCGCTGGCCATCGCGCGCGAGTCGCCTCGCGCTGTCGCGGGGCCGCTCCGCACCGCCTCGCTGCACGTGGGCTACGTGCGCGCGGCGCGCAGGTCGTTGACCGTGGAGACGCGCGCCGTGCGCCGCGTGCGCGAGCTGGGCTTCTTCGAGACGCTCATCAAGGACGTGGACGGGAACCCGGTCGCGCACGCCTCGTCGACCGTGAGCGAGGGCGGGTCGGACAGCGCACCGGCGGACTCCCCTCCTCCCGTCCCTTCATCCCAGGAAGAGGCGCCTGGCGCCGCGCCCCCGGAGGACGCGGGGGCGGCCGACGCCGGGGCGATCCGCGCGGCGATGGCGGCCAGTCCATTCCTGTCGCGCAGGCGGCTGCGCCTCGTCGGCGTGCGCCGCGGGGCGGTGGAGATGGCGCTGGACGCCGCCGCGGCCAACCTCGATGGCGACGGGGCCATCCACGAAGGGGCCGTCCTGACGCTCATCGACGCCGCGGGCGCCACCTGCCCGTGGACGGTCGTCTCGCCGTCGCCGGGGGCCTCGGGCGCGACCATCGCCCTGAACGCGCACGTCGTCGGGCCGCTGCCCGGGGACGGCCTCGTCGCGCGCGCCGTCGTGCGCGCGCGCGACGCGCGCATCTGCTGGACGAGCGTCACCGTCGTCGACAGCGCATCTCGGAAGGTGCACGCCCTCGGAACGGTCGTGTACCGCTTCGCCGACAAGAACGGGCCTTGATCGGCGAGCGCAGGGTCGCGCGCCGGGGCGCGCTAGCTGGAAGGGCTCCCGCACCGGACCGGCATCGATTTCACGCCGCTCACCCAGTTCGAGCGGAGCCGCACGGCCGGCGCGGCGAGCTCCATGTCGGGGAGCCTCCGCAGGAGCTCCTCGAAGGCGACCCGCGCCTCCAGGCGCGCGAGCACGAGGCCCAGGCACACGTGGGGGCCAATGCCGAAGGAGAGGTGCTCGTTGGGCGTCCGTCCGACATCGAACCGATGCGGATCCCTGAAGACCGCCTCATCGCGGTTGGCCGAGACGTACCAGAGGACCACCTTGTCCCCGGCCGCGATCCGCTGCCCTCCGACCTCGGTGTCGCGCACCGCCGAGCGCCGGAAATAATAGACCGGCGGCGTGAAGCGCAGCATCTCCTCGATGGCGGTCGGGAGCAGCGAGGGCTCCGCGAGCAGGCGCCGGCGCTGGTCGGGGTGCTCGAGCAGCGTGAGCATCCCGTTGGAGATGAGGTTCTTCGTCGTGTCGTGGCCGGCCGTGAGCAGCAGGTTGAAGAAGCCGCCGAACTCCGTGTACGACAGCTTCTCGCCGTCCACCTCGGCGGCCATGAGCAGGCTCAGCATGTCGTCCTTGGGCGCCCGCCGCCGCTCCTCGGCGAGCTCGTGCGCGTAGACGTTCATGTTGTGGAGCACCGCGTTCAGCTCCTCGGGCGTGACGCCGTAGTCGGGGTCGCTGGCCCCGAAGAACCGCGTCGTCCAGTCGAGCATCTGCTCCTGATCCTCGCGGGGGACGCCGATCACCTCGAGGATCACGGAGAGGGGCAGGTTGCCCGCGATGTCGCTCGCGAAGTCGCACCCGCCGCGCGCGCAGGCCTCGTCGATGAGCCGCGTCACGAGCTCGCGCACGTGCCCCTCGAGGCGCTGGATGACCCGCGGCGTGAACCCCTTGCTGACCAGCGCCCGGAAGCGCGCGTGCCGGGGCGGGTCCATCATGATCATGACATCGGGGTTGTCGCGCATGTCCCCCGGCTGGAAATCCTCGATGAAGAGGCCGCGCCCCGAGCAGAACGCGGCCGGGTCGCGCGAGATGCGGGCGACGTCGGCGTGCCGCGTGATCGCCCAGAACCCCCTGCCGGCCGGCTCGGGGTGCCAGTAGACGGGGGCCTCCCGCCGGAGGACCTCGAAGCGATCGTGCGGCGCGCCCGCGAGGTAAAGGTCGGGATCGAGGACATCGACGGTCTCAGGGGTCATCTGGGCAGATCTCCTCACTGGAAATCCGCAGGGTACCAGACCGGCGCGCGGGCCGTCTCGGCGAGCTCGGCAGGTCGCTGCGGCAGGTCTCCACGCCGGAGAGCAGGGTTCTGCCGCCTGCCTCGCCGGCGCGACCGCTTCAGCGCTGCCGCTTCACGTGGCTCAGCGCCTCGTCCCTGAGCTCATCCGGGTCCTTCTCACCGTCGAGGATCACCCATCCGTTCCGCTCCGCGTAGGGCTGGAACCTGGCGCCGAGGCGCCGCTGATGGCCCAGGTACGCCTCTCGCGAGAGCTCCTTCGAGCCGCTGAAGACCCCGTAATCGCGCGGGAGGTGGTCGTCGCGCCGCTGCCATGTCGCCTCGGGGCTCGCGCGCAGGAAGAAGGTGAGATCGGGCTTCGCGGCCAGCGCGAAGTGGCGCAGCACGTACGCCTCGTCGAGCGTCCCCGCGAGGTTGTGGTGCACGATCTGCTTGTACACCCACGAGTCCGCGATGATCACGTGGCCCGCCCGGCGCTGCGGCTCGATGAGATGGATGGAGAGGAGCGTGTACCAGGTCCCGAGGAGGTAGATCCAGCACTCCACGGGCACCTCGTCGATCGGGTCGTGGGGCCGACGGCCTCCCCAGACGACCGGGTCGAGCGCCTGGAGCTTGCGGCCGAGGTAGGTCTCGGTGTCGAACCCGGAGCGCAGGAACTCGGAGTGCCCCACGAGGGTCACCGTGCGGCCGGCCTCCTCGAAGGCCTTCTTCAAGGCATAGGTGAGGGTCGTCTTCCCCGAGGCGTCCGCCCCCTCGAACGCGATGAAAAGTCCATTGCTCATTCCTTCACAGCTCCCAGCTCCACCAGCGCGCCAGCCTATCCGCCCGGCCACGCCGGCGATGTTCATCGGGGCGCAGGAGCGGTTCGTCACGGCGCGAGCACGAGAAGAACACGTCGACCGGCATGCACCGAGGCCCCTGGCTCGCCGCGGATTGTAGCGGACCACTGCCGCTCAGGGGAGGACGCCCCCGGCGCGCCATGGCCCCCGCGCCGGGCGCCGCCGCGGGGCGCGGCGCGGCAGTCGAGGCCACGCCGCGGCCCGGACAGACGATCATGAGGACCCCTCTGGACGGTGCCCCCCCATCTCCCCGACACTCCATCGCGATGCCCGCCCGCCCCCCCCGCAAGCCTCCGCCGCCCGCCTCCCCCGCCGGCGCGCAGGACGACCTCACCGACAGCGACCGCGACGCGCTCCTGCGCTGGCGGCTCGCGCTCGGCCCCGAGGCCGAGCGGGTCGACCCGCGCCTGTCCCTCGGCGGGCTCGGCGGCGCGGCGCCCGCGGTCCACGTCGACCCGCGGCGGCTCGGCGACCTCGACCGGGCGCTCTCGTTCATCTACGACGAGCGCGCGGGCAACCTCGGCGGCTCACGGCCGTACGTCCCCGAGTGGCTCTCGGCGGTGCGCGAGTTCTTCAGCCACGATATCGTCGCCCTCGTCCAGAAGGACGCCATCGAGAGGAAGGGGCTGACTCAGCTCCTCTTCGAGCCAGAGACGCTGCCGTTCCTCGAGAAGAACGTCGAGCTCGTCGCCACGCTCATGAGCGCGCGGGGCCTCATCCCCGACGCCGCCCGGGAGACCGCCCGGCAGATCGTGCGCGAGGTCGTCGAGGAGGTGCGGCGCGCGCTCGAGTCCGAGGTCCGCACCGCCGTCCTCGGCGCCCTGCGGCGCAACACGACGAGCCCGCTGCGCGTCCTCAGGAACCTCGACTGGAAGCGCACCATCCGCAAGAACCTGAGAGGGTGGGACGCGGAGCGGCGCCGCCTCGTCCCGGACAAGCTCTATTTCTGGGCGAACCAGACGCGGAGGCACGAGTGGGACGTCGCCATCCTCGTCGACCAGTCGGGCTCCATGGGCGAGAGCGTCGTCTACAGCTCCATCATGGCCGCGATCTTCGCGTCGCTCGACGTCCTTCGCACTCGGCTCCTCTTCTTCGACACCGAGGTCGTCGACGTGACACCGATGCTCGTCGACCCGGTCGACGTGCTGTTCACGGCGCAGCTCGGCGGCGGCACCGACATCAACCGCGCCGTGGCCTACGCCCAGGCGAACTTCATCGAGCGCCCCGAGAAGACGCTGCTCATCCTGATCACGGACCTGTTCGAGGGCGGCAACGCCGAGGAGCTCGTCGCCCGCATGCGCCAGCTCGCCGACAGCAAGGTGAAGTCGGTCTGCCTGCTCGCGCTGTCGGACAGCGGCAAGCCCTCGTACGACCACGAGATGGCGCAGAAGCTCGCCGCCCTCGGGACCCCGTGCTTCGGCTGCACGCCGAAGCTCCTCGTCAAGGTGGTGGAGCGGCTCATGAGAGGTCAGGACCTCGGCCCGTTGCTCGACGCCGAGGCGAGGTGAGCGCGCTGTCAACGCTCCACGCCGCCCCGCCGCGCCGCCGTACCGGAGCCACAGAAGCACAGAGGACACAGAGGCTCTTTTCTCTCCTCTGCGTCCTCTGTGCCCCCGTGACCTCACGGAGCCTGAACCAACCTCGCCGGCGCGGTCGCGACGCCGGAGATCCCGGCGTCCGTCGAACGTCGACGCGCCCTGGTCGACCTCGCCAACGCGCCCTGAACGCCCGCCGCCGCGCCGCCCGCGTCAGCGGGGGCGACGGAGCGCCTGCGCCCCGCGCTCTTCCGTCCGGGCAGCGGCGCGCTTCCGCGGCGTGGTGCCCCGGGACGAGCTCCGGGCAGAGCCCGCGGAGGTCCGCCGGCGGGTGCCGGCCGAGCGCACCGCCTCTGCCCTCGAGGGCGACGTGACGAGGGCCGGAGCCGTGCTGCCGAAACCGCTGATCGAGGGGCCAACTAGGCTGATAGAAAGTTTCACTTGAACTACCGATGAGGTGGCAGACCGGTCACGTCATGCAGCGGAGGACTCATCACCTATAAACTGTTTCGATCTTTTACGCAGCGCCGCTGCGCGAAGATCACGAGCCCTGGAGCGCCCGTCCGGACGTGAACATGTCCACCCGGGAGAGCCACTCGCCTTCCGCCTCTCACGACGGACGCACGCACCACGGAGGCACGAAGGCACGGGTCTGGGTTCGCTCCGTGCCTCCGTGTCTCCGTGGTGATCTGGCGAGGGATTGCCCCGGGTGTCGTACCGGGCGCTCTGTCACGAGCTCGTTGCACGATGCAGGCCAACGATGGCCTGATCCGGCCATCGCCGTTTTTTCGGGGATGGCCGTGGGGCGCCTTTCACGGTTGCAATCATCGGTTGCAACCGTGGCGCAACGCGGCGGTGTCCGTTGAAGAACGCCGGCCGAACCCGGGCAGATGGCTGCTCAGCCGGCAGGTCCGGTCAACGAGGATCCAGGGCGCTCGCCCAGCGGCCCCGATGATCCAGCCGCGCGGGGCGGGAGCGGCAACGCCACCTGGAACCTCGCCCCCATGCCCGGCGCGCTCTCGACCTGGATCGTCCCGCCGTGGGCCCGCAGGATCTGGTCCACGATGTACAGCCCGACGCCCAGCCCGCCGTACGAGCTCGCCGGCGCCGCCCGCTCGAAGCGCCCGAAGATCCGGCCGATGTACTCCTGGGCGATCCCGATGCCCTGATCCATCACCTGGAGCACCGCGGACTTCCCGTCGACCGAGATCCGCAGCTGGATCGGCTTGCCGCGCCCGTACTTGAGGGCGTTCGTGAGCAGGTTGGTGATCACCTGGTCGATGCGCAGGCGGTCCCACCGGCCGACCGCCCTCTCCGGCAGCTCGAGCTGGAGCGAGCAGCCCGCCCGCCCGAGCTCGGCGTCGAGGCGCGCGACCACCTCGCGCGCCACGTCGCACAGGTCCACGTCCTCGAGGCTGAGCTCGAGCTGACCGCTGTTGATGCGCGTCACGTCGAGCAGCGTGTCGATGAGCCGCGTGAGCCGGTCGATCTGCCCCTCTGCCTGGGCCAGCCTCGCGAGCACCTGCTCGGCCGGCAGCCCGCCGTCGGAGCGGCCGACGGCGCGGGCGAGGCCCTGGACCTGCAAGACCAGCGCGCTGAGCGGCGTCCTGAGCTCGTGGGAGGCGACCGACACGAAGTCCTCGCGGACCTGCACGGCCTCCCGCGTCATCCGCAGGAGGCGGGCGTTCTCGAGGCACAGCGCCGCGCGCTGCGCGACGTCGAGGGCGACCGCGAAATCAGGGGGATCGAAGCGCTCGCCCGGCTCCACCCAGACCATGCTGAGCGCGCCGAGCACGTTGCCGCGCGTGACGAGCGGCACGCACAGGTAGCTGCTCGCGCCGATCTCGTGGATCAGCCCCGGATCGTCGACGTCGAGCGCCTGGGCGACGTCGCGCGGCGCGCACTCGACGCGCAGATCGGGGCGCCCGGTCGTCATCACCGCGCCGATGCCGTCCCCGACCAGGGCGAGCTCCCGCGGGACGAGCCGCTCCGCGAACGGCGCCGCCTCGCGGTCCCTGTGCGCCGCGGCGAGCCTGCACGCGCCGCCGTCCCGCCGCAGGTCGAGCACGCACCAGGTGCAGATGCGCTCCGCGACGAGGCGGACCAGCGCCCTCGCGACGCTGTCCTCGTCGAGCGACGCGGAGAACGAGCTCGACGCCTCGGCGAGGAGCTCCGAGCGGCGCACCGCGGCCTCGGCCTCCGCGCGGGCCGCCCGCTCGCGGGTCAGGAGGTGAATGCGCTCCTGCTCGTGGCGCTTGCCGTCGTCGATGTCCGTGAAGCTGCCGAGCCAGCCGACCACCCGCTTCCAGACGTCCCGCTCCGGGACCGCGTGGCAGAGGTGCCACCGGTACGCCCCGTGAACGGACCTGAGGCGACACTCGCCCTGAAAGGGCTCGCCCGACTCGAGGCAGCGACGCCACTTGCCGATGAACTGGTTCAGGTCGTTCGGGTGCACCGCGGCCTGCCAGCCCCAGCCGCGGAGCGCCTCGAACGCGAGCCCCGTGTACTCCAGCCAGCGCGAGCTCACGTAGTCGACGGCGCCGTCGAGCTTCGCCGTGAAGACGCACTGCGGGATGGCGTCCGCCAGGTTCTGGTACTTCGCCTGCGCGGCGCGCCGGAGCTCCTCGACCTCCGCGTCGCGCCGCCGCTGCTCGGCCATGCGCAGGAGCTCCGCCTGCTCCTTGATCTGCTCGCCCCGCCGGTGGAGCTCGACGAACACGGCGACCTTCGCCTGGACGACCTCCGGCTCGAGCGGCTTCAGCAGGTAGTCGACGCCGCCCACCGCGTACGCCCTGTAGATGGCCGAGAGATCGTCGCTCGCCGCGGTGAGGAAGATGATCGGCGTGTGGCGCGACCGCTCCCGCTGCTTCACCAGCGAGGCGACCTCGAACCCGTCGATGTCGGGGAGCCGGACGTCGAGCAGGAGGACCGCGAAATCCTCGGACAGGATCCTGAGGAGCGCGTCCTTCCCGCTCGCCGCGGTGACCAGGCGGTAGCTCTCGTCGGCCAGGATCGCCTTGAGGGCCACCAGGTTCTCTGGCTGGTCGTCCACCAGCAGGATGCTGGTCGTCGCGGGAGCGGAGGACACGGTGCGGCTCCGTCCCTCAGTCGTGCCGCAGCCAGTGCAGCATGACCGAGATGAGGCGCGCGTCGTCCACCGGCTTGGCCACGAAATCGTTCAGGCCGGCGTCCAGGCACTTCTGCCGATCTTCCGGCATCGCCTTGGCCGTGACCGCGATGATCGGCAGCTCGCTGAAGCGGGGATCGCTGCGGATCTCGCGGGTGGCCTCGTAGCCGTCGAGCTCGGGCATCATGATGTCCATGAGGACGATATCGACGGTCGAGTCGCCCTCGCGGAGGATCTCGATGCCGTGCCTGGCGTTCTCGGCCAGGAGCACCTGCGCGCCGCGCCGCTCGAGCAGGCTCGTGATGGCGAAGACGTTGCGCGCGTCGTCGTCGATGACGAGCACGCTCCGCCCCGAGAGCGCGACCGAGGACGAGCCGTTCGTGAGCAGCGGCGCCACCGGCTCGGGCAGGTCGGCGCGCGAGGGCTTCGTGGCCTTCTGCTCCGGCCGCTCCGACGGCAGGTAGAGCGTGAACTTGCTGCCGAGCCCCGGCGTGCTGTGCAGCGAGATCTCGCCGCCGAGCAGGCTGGCGAGCTCCCGGCTGATGGTCAGGCCGAGGCCCGTGCCGCCGTAGGTGCGGCTGGTCGAGGCGTCCGCCTGCTGGAACGCGTCGAAGATGAGCGTCTGCTTCTCCGGCGGGATGCCGATGCCCGTGTCGGTGACGGCGAACGCGAGGACCGTCTTCGCCTTGATGAGCGTGTCCCGCTTGAACGGGATCCCCCGGCTGGCGACCTCGATCTCGAGCGAGATCCGGCCGGACGACGTGAACTTGAACGCGTTCGACAGGAGGTTCTTCAGGATCTGCTGGAGCCGCTGCAGGTCCGTCATGATCGTCGCGGGGACGCCGGTGGCGACCCGGACCCAGAACTCGAGCTCCTTCTGCTCGGCGATCTGCCGGAAGCTGCGCTCGACGTACTCCGAGAGCTCGGCCAGCGCGACCCGCTGGGTCTTCACGTCGATCTTGCCGGCCTCGATCTTCGAGAGGTCGAGGATCTCGTTGATCAGCTGCAGGAGGTCCTGCCCGGCGGCGGCGATCGTCTTCGCGTACTCGACCTGCTTCGGCGTGAGCGTGTGCTCCTCGTTGTCCGCGAGGATCCTGGCGAGGATGAGCAGGCTGTTCAGCGGCGTGCGCAGCTCGTGCGACATGTTCGCGAGGAACTCGGACTTGTACTTCGAGGTGCGCGACAGCTCCCTGGCTTTCTCCTCCAGGGAGGCGCTGGCGCGCGCGATCTCGCGGTTCTTGATCTCGAGCTCCGACGCCTTCTCCTCCAGCTCCTGCGAGCGCGAGCCGAGCTCGGTGTTGGACCTCTGGAGCTCCTGGAGCAGCTCCTCCGTCCTCATGCTGGCGCCGATCATGTTGAACACGACGCCGATCGACTGCGTGAGCTGCTCGAGGAACGTCAGGTGGATGGGCGTGAAGTTCTGGAAGCTCGCCAGCTCGATCACCGCCTTGAGGCCGCCCTCGAAGAGCACCGGCAGGACGCAGATGTTGCGCGGCGGCGACTCGCCGAGGCCCGAGCTCACCCGGATGTAGTCGTCCGGCAGGTCGGTGACGACGATGCTCTTCTTCTCGAGGCCGCACTGCCCGACGAGCCCCTCGCCCAGCGCGAACCGGTTCGAGATGCCCTTGCGCTTCTGGAACGCGTAGCTCGACGTGAGCTTGAGCGTCGGGTGCTTGTCCTCCGACTCCAGCACGTAGAACGCCCCGTGCTGCGCCGAGACGAGCGGCGTGACCTCGGACATGATGAGGCGGGAGAGCGCCTCGATCGTCCGCTGCCCGGCCATCATCCCGGAGAAGCGCGCCAGGTTCGTCTTCAGCCAGTCCTGCTCCTGGTTGGCGCGCGTCGTGTCTCGCAGGTTCGAGATCATCTGGTTGATGTTGTCCTTCAGCTGAAGGACCTCGCCCTGCGCCTCGACGGAGATGGCCCGCGTCAGGTCGCCCTTGGTCACGGCGGTCGCGACCTCGGCGATGGCGCGCACCTGCGTGGTGAGGTTGCCGGCGAGCTGGTTCACGTTGTCGGTGAGGTCCCGCCACGTGCCCGCCGCGCCGGGCACCTTGGCCTGGCCGCCGAGCTTGCCCTCGATGCCTACCTCGCGCGCGACCGTGGTCACCTGCTCGGCGAACACGCGGAGCGTGTAGGTCATGTCGTTGATCGTGTCCGCGAGCGACGCGATCTCGCCCTTGGCCTCCAGGGCCAGCTTCTGGCGGAGATCGCCGTTCGCGACAGCGGTCACGACCTTGGCGATGCCGCGCACCTGGGAGGTGAGGTTCGAGGCCATGACGTTGACGTTCTCCGTCAGGTCCTTCCAGGTCCCGGACACCCCGGGCACCTGCGCCTGGCCGCCGAGCTTGCCCTCCGTGCCTACCTCGCGCGCGACGCGCGTCACCTCCGCGGCGAACGCGCGCAGCTGGTCGACCATCTTGTTGATGGTGTCCTTCAGCTCGAGGATCTCCCCCTTCGCCTCGACCGTGATCTTCTGGGACAGGTCGCCGCTCGCGACCGCCTTCGTGACGAGGGCGATGTTGCGCACCTGGTTGGTCAGGTTGCCCGCGAGCTGGTTCACGTTGTCGGTGAGGTCCTTCCACGTGCCGGCGACGCCGGGCACCTGGGCTTGACCGCCGAGCTTGCCGTCCGTGCCTACCTCGCGCGCGACGCGCGTCACCTCCGCGGCGAACGCGCGCAGCTGATCGACCATCTTGTTGATGGTGTCCTTCAGCTCGAGGATCTCCCCCTTCGCCTCGACCGCGATCTTCTGGGACAGGTCGCCGCTCGCGACCGCCTTCGTGACGAGGGCGATGTTGCGCACCTGGTTCGTCAGGTTGCCGGCGAGGACATTCACGTTGTCCGTGAGGTCCTTCCACGTCCCGCTGACGCCACGCACCTCCGCCTGCGCGCCGAGCTTGCCCTCCGTGCCTACCTCGCGCGCGACGCGCGTCACCTCCGACGCGAACGCGCGCAGCTGCTCCACCATCTTGTTGATGGTGTCCTTCAGCTCGAGGATCTCGCCCCGGGCCTCGGCGGTGATCTTCTGCGAGAGATCGCCCTTCGCGACGGCCGTCGTGACCAGGGCGATGTTGCGCACCTGGTTCGTCAGGTTGCCGGCGAGCTGGTTCACGTTGTCGGTGAGGTCCTTCCACGTGCCGGCGACGCCGGGCACCTGGGCTTGGCCGCCGAGCTTGCCGTCCGTGCCTACCTCGCGCGCGACGCGCGTCACCTCCGCGGCGAACGTCCGGAGCTGCTCCACCATCTTGTTGATGGTGTTCTTCAGCTCGAGGATCTCCCCCTTCGCCTCGACCGTGATCTGCTTCGACAGGTCGCCGTTCGCGACCGCCGTCGTCACGACCGCGATGTTGCGCACCTGGTTGGTCAGGTTGCCCGCGAGGACATTCACGTTGTCCGTGAGGTCCTTCCACGTCCCGCTGACGCCACGCACCTCGGCCTGCGCGCCGAGCTTGCCTTCGGTGCCTACCTCGCGCGCGACGCGCGTCACCTCCGACGCGAACGCGCGCAGCTGCTCCACCATCTTGTTGATGGTGTTCTTCAGCTCGAGGATCTCCCCCTTCGCCTCGACCGTGATCTGCTTCGACAGGTCGCCGTTCGCGACCGCCGTCGTCACGACCGCGATGTTGCGCACCTGGTTGGTCAGGTTGCCCGCGAGGACGTTCACGTTGTCCGTGAGGTCCTTCCACGTCCCGCTGACGCCACGCACCTCGGCCTGCGCGCCGAGCTTGCCTTCGGTGCCTACCTCGCGCGCGACGCGCGTCACCTCCGACGCGAACGCGCGCAGCTGCTCCACCATCTTGTTGATGGTGTTCTTCAGCTCGAGGATCTCCCCCTTCGCCTCGACCGTGATCTGCTTCGACAGGTCGCCGTTCGCGACCGCCGTCGTCACGACCGCGATGTTGCGCACCTGGTTGGTCAGGTTGCCCGCGAGGACGTTCACGTTGTCCGTGAGGTCCTTCCACGTCCCGCTGACGCCCTGCACCTCGGCCTGCGCGCCGAGCTTGCCCTCGGTGCCTACCTCGCGCGCGACGCGCGTGATCTCCGAGCCGACGGTCTGCAGCTGCTGGACGACGTCGTTCACCTCATCGGCGATCTGACCGATCGTCCCGGGCACCTCGCCGATGCCGACGCGCGCGGAGAAATTCCCCGCCTTCACGGCCTTGAGCACCTCCAGGATCGCCTGGAGCTGCATCTCCCGCACGTCCAGGTTCAGGCCATCGGCGCCGCGCCTCCGGGACGGCGGCTTCTTCTTGCTCGCGCCGTTCCCGTTCTTGTCCTTCGACGTCGCCGCGATGTTGTTCTGTTGCATGAATCCCTTCCTGACGACGAGTGCGCGCCTGGAATCTCGGTGCTGCTTCGGGTGCTGCGGCCCGTCGATGCCGGGGGAGGGCGGCGTCACGGGGCCGGGGTGGCCGCGGTCTCACGACTTGCCGCGGCGCAAAACTTCTTCGACCTGTCGCTGGAGGCGAGCGTGCTCGATGTCGCGCGCGCGGCGCTCGAGCGCACGCCGCATGCGAGAGCTTAGCTCATCGGAACGGAAAGGTTTGGAGAGGTAATCGGAGGCGCCGACGCGGAGGGCGCGCATCCCCGTCTCGACGGAGCCGAACGCGGTGATGGCGATGACCGCGAGGAACGGGTCGAGCTCCTTCGCACGCGCGATCAGCTCGATGCCGTCCATCCCCGGCATGCGGATGTCCGTGATCAGCAGCTCGAACTTCGCCGAGGAGAGCAGCTTGATGCCGGACAGGGCGTCGGCAACGTGCGTCGCGTGGTAGCCGTGATCTGTCGCGATGTCAACGACGAACCGGCCCAGGTCGTCATCGTCCTCCACAATCAACACGTTCGGTGAGCTTGAACTCATCGTTCCTGTCCTTCCGTCGCGCCCTCGCGTCTTCGTCCACGTCCCTCTACATGCCCTCCCGCACGTCTCTTTACACTTCCTCGAGCGCGTCCTCAGGCGCGCGCGCGCCTGAGGACGCGCTCGCCCTGGCGCTTTGCGGCGTACCGGGCTGAGCCGTGGGCAGGGTGACCCGGAAACGCGCCCCGCCTGTCGTCGAGGAGGCGACCTCGACCGAGCCGCCCGCTTCCTCGACGATCCCATGGACGATCGCCAGCCCGAGGCCGCTGCCGCCGCGGGTCGACTTCGTCGTGAAGAACGGCTCGAAGATCTGGCGCGCGTCCTCGGCGCGGACCCCGGGCCCCGCGTCCTCGACCTCGAAGCACACAGCGCGAGAGCCCGCCGGGCCGTCGCACGCGGGGAGGACGCGCACCACGAGCTCCCCGCCGCCGTCCTGGGCCTCGATGGCGTTCAGGCAGAGATTGAACACCACCTGAAACAGACGATCGGAGTCGAGGGCGACGCGCGCCCACTCCCCGCTATCGCGCGGGCACACGACGCTCGTCTCGATGTCGCGTTTCCTGCACTCCGGGCCCAGAAAGGCGACGACGTCCTCGATGACGCGCCGGAGGTCGCTCTCCTCCTGCTGAGGCCTCGACGGCCGAGCGAGCGAGACAAGGCGGGAGACGACGCGCGTGATCCGCTCCGACTGCCGCGCGATGGTCTCCAGCTCGGCGCGCAGCTGCTCCGAGCACCCGGGCAGGTCGGCCGCGCGGCGCGCGCGGCCCTGGATCACGTTCAGCGGCGACCCGATCTCGTGGCCGAGCGAGGTCGCCACCTGCCCCGCGGCGGCGAGCGCCTGCGCCTGCTGGAGCCGGCGCTCCACGTTCACCCGCGCCATCTCCTCTCGCTCGGCGCGCTCCCGCGCCTCCCGGAGCGACGAGGTCATCGTGTTGAAGGCATGGGCCAGGCGGGAGAGCTCCTCCGCGCCCTTCTCGGGCACGGCCGCGTCCAGATCGCCGCTGGCCACCCGCTCGGCCCCGGACAGGATGGCCCTCGCCGGGAGCGCGACGGTGAAGCGGCCCACGAGCCCTGCCACGATCGCGCTCACCAGCAGCAGGACGACGCCAGTCGCCGCGAGGCCGTGGTTCAGCGTGCTCTCCAGCACCTCGATGTAGTGGCGATCGCGCACCAGGAGGGCGACCAGGGGTGGATTGGCGCTGCTCGGCTGGATGGAGACGGTGCGGAGCAGCACCGACTGCCCGCCCAGGATGGAGGTCTCCTCGATGTCTCCCCCTTCGATGAACGCCCGGTGGGCGAGCTCGCCGAGGCGCGCCGCCTCGCGCTTCACCCCCTCCGTGATGAAGACCGCCTCCCCTTCCCGGGTGAAGGCGGCGACACCCAGGATGCGCTCGGCGCTCGCGAAGTGCTCGGCCCGCCGCCGGACGAGCGCGAGGTCCCGGCGCTGGAGCGCGCTCTCGACGAACGCCTGGAGCAGCGTGGCGTAGTTGCGGAGCTCCGCCGTGGCCTCCTCCCGCAGGACCTGTTTGCGGTGCGCCGAGGCGAAGACGCCATACAGCACGATGGCGATCGCGATCGGGAGGACAAGAGACAACCAGAACTGGTGTGCGAGCCTCATCCCCGCGGGTCGGCGCTGGTGCTCCACTGCCATACGACGATCCACCGCGACGCCCTCGGGACACCCATCGCGTCAGCGCTTCGCGTCATCAGGAGGGCCGAATGCACGAAGCCCTCGAATCACATCACCATTTCACCCGACGGGCAAGGGCTTCCTGGGATCGGGAACAAGCATCCATCGCCATTTCGCCATGCGATGAGTCGGCGTCAGGCCCTCCCTGAGCGCACCTCAGGCACCCGCCGACCCCTTCGTGACGCGGGTCACGCGCGCCTGTGCTGATCGCGCTCGCGCGCGCCTCGCCGCTGGCTCCTGCCGCGCGGCGCGCGGGCCGCTCTTCACCGCGCCGCCCGCGGCGCGCGCCCCGACGCCGCGCGCCGCGCTCTCCGCGAGCATCTCTCCCCACCTCGAGATCGCCTGCGCGACGTCGCCGAACCCCCGCCCTGTGTCGGTCAGCTCGTACTCCACGCGCACCGGGGGCCCCGGCAAGACGCGCCGCACCACGAGGCCGAGCGCCTCGAGCTCCTTCAGCCGGCTGGAGAGCATCCGGTCGCTGATCGCGTCGAGCCGCCCGCCGATCTCGCCGAAGCGCAGCGCGCCCCCCTCGAGCGTCGCCATGATGAGGCCGTTCCAGGGCTTCGCGAGCACGTCCATCGCCGCCTGGAACGCCTCGCAGAGGTGCTGGCCTGAAGGCTTCATACGTCGTCCCGGTCACCAGCATGAACGGTTAACTATCAAAAAGGAAGTTACTTGATGGTAGGTAGTGATAATTCCTGATGCTTTCCTTCCGGGTGCTACTTCCGTTTCGGAACGGTATATCTTCTTTGCAAGGAGCATCGATCGTGACCACCGCCTCCGACCTGCTGTTCAGCCCCTTCGCGCTCGGCCCCCTCTCGCTGCCGAACCGCGTCGTGATGGCGCCGTTGACGCGCTGCCGCGCCGCCGAGGGCAACGTGCTGACCGAGCTCAACGCGCTGTATTACGAGCAGCGCGCCTCCGCCGGCTTCATCATTTCCGAGGCCACTCAGGTCAGCCCGCAGGGCGTGGGCTACCTCCGCACGCCGGGCATCCACACCGACGCGCAGGTCGAGGGGTGGCGGCTCGTGACGGAAGCGGTCCAGCGGGCGGGAGGGCGCATCTTCGCCCAGCTCTGGCACGTCGGGCGGTCGTCGCACGTCTCGTTCCAGCCGGGCCGGCAGGCGCCCGTCTCGTCCTCGGCCGTCCGCATCCGCACCGGCCACAGGTACACGGCCGAGGGCCCGCAGCCGTACAGCACCCCGCGCGCCCTCGATACGGACGAGGTCCCCGGCGTCGTCGCGCAGTTCGAGGAAGGAGCGCGCCGCGCCAAGGCCGCCGGCTTCGATGGGATCGAGCTCCACGCGGCGAACGGCTACATCATCGACCAGTTCCTCCGCGACGGCGTGAACCAGAGGACGGATCGGTACGGCGGCTCGATCCAGAACCGGGCGCGGTTCCTGCTCGAGATCGTCGACGCCGTGAACGGCGTCTTCGGCGCGGACCGGGTCGGCGTGCGGCTCTCGCCGCTGAGCGACTTCAACGACATGAGCGACTCCAACCCGAAGGAGCTCTTCAGTCATGTCGCCGACGAGCTCTCCGCGCGCAAGGTCGTCTATCTGCACGTCGTGGAGCCGCTGTCAGGGCAGGCGCTCGACGCGCCGGAGCGCGTGACGCCCCTCCTCCGCGAGCGGTTCCGCGGCGCCCTCATCGTGAACGGCGGCTACACGCTCGAGACAGCGGAGCAGGCGCTGCGGGCGGGCGCGGCGGACCTCGTCTCGTTCGGCGTGCCGTTCCTGGCCAACCCCGATCTGCCCGAGCGCCTGTCGCGCCGGGCGCCGCTCAACGCGCCTGACGTCTCGACCTTCTATTCCGAGGGCCCGCGCGGTTACATCGATTACCCGCGCCTCGGCGAGGCGCAGGTCGCCGCCGCCGCCGCTCAGCTGTCCGCGTGAGCCGGCGGCCCGAGCGGCGTGAGCCGGGAGGACACGTGCCGGGGTGCTGCCGCCGCCGGACGCCCTGAGCGCGCCATCCGGGGCGGGCAGGGCAAGAGTCCACGCGCCGCGGCCCATGATAGGCTCCGGGGCCGATGCTGGCGGTCGTTATCCTGTTCGCGAGGGGCGAGGCGCGATCCGCGCCGCGCCCGGCCCGCTCCCCCGCGGAGGCTCCGTGAGCGCGGCGCCGGGCGAGGTGCAGCGCATCGGGGCCGGCGAGCTCCGGGCGTTCATCCAGGACGCCGGGGAGCTCAAGAAGGGCACGCTGCTCTACGACGGCGGCCAGCTCCTGAACCTGGCCCGCCACGAGAACAAGCTGTTCTGCGAGGCCAGGGGCTCGGGGGCCTCGCCGTACAAGGTGACGCTCGTCTACAGCGACGCGCCGGCGCCCGGCTTCAAGGGGCGCTGCACCTGCCCGGCGCGGACGTTCAACACGGCGTTCTGCAAGCACGCGGCGGCGCTGCTCGTCGCCTGGGCGCGCGCGCCCGAGTCGTTCGTCGTGAGCGACGCGCCGCCGCCCGGCGCGCCCGGCGGCGAGACCGCGCGCAAGAGCGTGAAGAAGGGCAGCGCGAACGCGCCGGCCCTGATGAAGTCGGGCGTCGAGCAGGTCAGCACGCTGGTGCGCGAGCTCGGCGTGGCCGGCGTCGCGGCGATCGGCGGCGACCGCATCGAGCAGCTGGAGAAGCTCGCCGAGGGGCTCCGGGAGAACCGGCTCCGGCGGCTCTCGGCCCGGACGCTCGACCTGGCCGCGCTGCTGCGCGGACCGGCCGTGGGCGCTCGCCAGGCCACAGGCGTTCACCAGGCCACAGGCGTTCACCAGGCCGCAGGCGTTCACCAGGCCGCAGGCGCTCGCCGCGGCGCGCTCCCGGCGGTCGCGTACGCGAACCTGATGGCCGACCTCCTGCTCACCGCCCGCAAGCTCGAGAAGCACCTCGCGGGCGAGCCGCTCGACGACCGCCACGTCGAGGAGCTCGTCGGCAAGACGTGGAAGGCGTCCGACAGGAAGCCCGCGGAGGGGCTCACGCTGGTCGAGTACGCCTTCTCGACGCGGACGACGAGCGACGATTACGTCATCCGCGAGAGCCGCTTCCTGGACCTCGAGTCCGGCCGGCACTTCAGCGAGAAGCAGATCCTCCCGGCCTTCATGGCGAAGCGGAGCGATCCGAAGCGGAGCTTCGCCGGCGAGGTGCTCGCCGGGGCGCGCGCGACGACCTACCCCGGCTACCCGCCGCTCCGCGTCGACTTCAGCGATCTCGGCGACAAGCGCCCGCTCGACGCCGGCGCCCTCGAGGCCGTGCTCGCGCGGGCGCTGCCCGACGTCGGCGCGGCGCTCGCGGCGCTCCAGGAGCACCGCAAGGACGTCTTCGCGCCCGACCTCGTGCCCGTGGCGGTGCGCATCGACACGCTCTTCGCGCGCGGCGCGCGGCTCTCGGCGGTCGACGACAAGGGGGAGGCCCTCCACCTGCCCGACGACGCCGCGCTCGAGGAGCGGCTCGCCGGCTCGCTCCGCGACGCGCGGCTCCGCGCGCTGCTCGGCGATGTGGGGATCGACGCCGCGCTGCCCACCCTGTGGCCGCTCGCCGCCCTCGTCGAGGGCCCGCTCGGCCTGGAGCTCCGCCCGGTCATCGAGCAGGGCGCCGCGGCGCGGAGCGGGCCGCTCGAGGGCTCCGCGTGGAACGCCGCCGCCCGGGAGGCGGGCGCCTCGCCCGCGGCCATCGCGCTCGGCGAGGTGCGCGAGGAGCTCGCCGAGGCGCTCGCCACCGGGCTCACCGGGCTCAGCGCGCGCGTGACGGACCCGCTCGCCGCGCGGCTGCGCGACCTCCGGCTCGAGAAGCAGGCCGCGCTGCTCCAGGGCCTCCCGCAGCGGCCCGACCCGGCGGACCGGCTCGACGACTTCATCAAGCTCTACCAGGTGCTCGAGATGGCGCTCGTGCGCCTCGCCGGCGCGACGCACATCGACAGCGCCTCGACCGAGCGCGTGCCGACCTACGAGAGCGTCACCGTGGCGCGGCCGGACGAGACGCTCACCCCCGACGAGGTGGCGCGGCGGCGCGCGGCGGGCGAGATGAGCCGCTACGTCGCCGCGGTCCACCACGCCCGCTATTACGCGTCGCTGCCGGCGAGCGAGCTCGTCGAGAGCATCTTCCCGATCTGGGCGGACGGCACCGCGACGCCGACGATCGCGAGGACGTTCGCGCCGCTCGGGGCCGAGGCGGTCGCCGCCGCGGAGAAGGCGCTCACGGTCAAGGCGGGCCGCGTGGCCAAGCTGACCGCGGTGCGGGTGCTGGAGGCGGTCGTCCTGCACGGCGGCCCGGCCCGGGCCGACGCCGCGGCGATGCTCGGCCGGGTCGCGGAGCACGCGAAGGACGCCGGCTTGCGGGCGCTCGCCCGCGACGCGCTCGACGTGATCGACGCAACGCAGGCGGCCGGGCCGGGCGGCGAGGCGGTGCGCGCGCGCCGCGCCGCCCGGATGGAGCGGGTGCAGGAGCTCGCGAAGGCGCTCGGCGCGGCGCCGAACAAGGAGGAGCGGGGCGAGGCGCTCAAGGCGCTGGCCGAGCTGGGCGACCTCTCCGCGCTCCCGGCGCTCCGCCGCGCCTTCTACGCCGACGCCGCCCGCGGCGTGCGCGAGGAGGCCGCCTACGCGCTCGCCCAGCTCGGCGACGTGGAGATGGTCGAGACCTTCGTGCGGATGCTGGCGAGCCGCGGCGAGGACGAGCGGGAGGCGAAGATCGCCGCGTACGCGCTCGGCTATCTCGGCGACGTCCGCGGGCTGAGCGAGCTCCTGTCGGCGTACGCCGCGGGGTACAAGCCCGGCATCGTGGCGGACGCGATCCGCGCCTTCGGCCCGGTGGCGCTCGCGCCGCTCGTGGATCTCATCGAGGCGCGGCCGGAGATCGCGAAGCGGGCGGCCGCGCTCGACGCGCTGAAGAAGATGGACGAGGCCGCGGTGGCGGGGTGCCTGCTCGAGCGGGTCGAGGCGCGGCGCGGCGACGCCGATTTCCTGGAGAAGGCGCAGCTCTACCTGAAGCTCGCGGACGTGCACCCGCACAGCAAGCGCGAGGTAGCGGTCGCCATCACGGCCGCGCTCGCTGGTGTCGAGGGCAAGGAAGCGCAGGCGGTGGTCAAGGTGGCGCAGCGGGCGCTCGGCGTCGTCAAGCGGGGCAAGTAGCGACCCCTCGCCCGGGTCACATCGCGATCTGCACGCGGACCTCCGCGGACGCCTTCTCGCCGGCCTCCTTGGGGGTCGCGACGAGGCGGAGCATGCCGCGGGCCTTCGGGATCTCTCCTGCTGCGTCTGCTAGCCCGCTGTCCATGATGTTGATGAACATGGGCGCTGTCGTCTCGGTCCACCCGGAGGCGCATGCGTTGACGGGCACGGTGTTCGAGCCCTCGAGCACGGGCGCGCGCGGCGCTTCCGGAGCCGGCGTGCCCGGCTCGCCCGCGTCCGGCTGGAACGCCAGCCGGTAGGCCCATACGCCGTCGCTGCTCGTGTGGTGCCGGACGGTCACCATCACGTGCTGGCCGCCCTGGGGGCCGTACTCCAGCTGGAGCACGGTGTCCGCGGGGAGCGGGCTCGCGCCGCCCCCCGGATCGCTGAAGAACAGGCCGGCCTCGTCGGCCGCGGGCGGCTCGCCGTCGGCGCACGAGAACGAGGGATCGGGCGGGGCGCCCTCGTTGGCGTCGGGCAAGACGCAGAAGGTGCCCATGGAGCACAGGCCGAGGAGCGCCGTGATCGCGACGCTGATCTGGAGCTTGGGTAGACGCATGGCCCATGGTCCCAGCAGATCTGGCGCCGGTGCAATCTGCCGCGCCCTGGCCTGCGCTCTCGCTCTCGCCAGGCTCCTCGCCCACGGAGGCCCCGGGGGAGGGTGCTCGGCAAAGCCTGGTCGATCTATCGGTAAGCACCGCGCGCCGCTTCGCCGCGACGCCGGCCGGAATGCCAACGAGTTTCGCTAGGGTAGCTCGACAAGTCTCCAGTACTTGTTGAGCGCCGCCATCAGCTCAACGAAGCTGAGGAATGTGACGGGCTTGAGGAGATAGCCGGCCACGTTGAGGTTGAAGGCCCCCACCTTGTCACGATCGTCGTTCGATGTGGTCAGCACGACAACGGACGTGGACACGAGATCCGGATCGGCCCGCAGCTCGCGCAGGAACTCGATCCCGTTCATCTTGGGCATGTTCAGATCGAGCAGGATCAGCCGCCGCTCCACCGGGATGGACCCGCTGCGCAGCATCTCGAGCGCCTCGACCCCGTTCCCGGCCACCCACAGCGGGTTCGAGATGTTGTTCCGCTTGAACGCCCGGCGGACGTTCATCACGTCGACCTCGTCGTCCTCGACGAGGAGGATGTTCAGGAGCTTCTCTTCGACGTTCATTGTCTCCCAGTTCTCCTTGGCGGGAAGGACGAGAACGTCAACCTCCGCGCGATGGCCGCCGCGGCACCTACCATGGCAAGAGGGCGACCGCCGCGGAGGGTTCGCGGCCACCGTTGTGCCTGGGCGCACTCCGGCCCGCTCACGTTCGCGCAGGCTCTCCCGGGGTGTCCCATTGTTCGAGCTTGGACCACCGCTACGCCCGGTTCAACTCCAATGACGAGCGCCTCTCTTCGCGCCGCTGAGCCTGCCAAGGGGTCCGGCTCGCCGCCGCCGCGGCCGCCAGGCCTCAGCGCTCGTTCGGATCGCGCTTCTGCCAGGTGAAGCGGAACGTGGCGCCCTGGCCCCGGGCGGACTCGATCCAGATGCGCCCCCCTCGGCTCTCGACGATCTTCTTCACCACGGACAGCCCGATCCCTGTGCCCTCCACCTTGTCGCGCGCCTCCAGCGTCTGGAAGAGCCCCCAGACACGATCGTGAAACTCGGGCGCGATGCCTGGCCCGTTGTCCTCGACGGAGAACTCGTGGTGCAGGCCCGCGTCGCGGTGCCCGACGCGCACGCGCACGTCGGCGCGCCGCGCGTGCTTCAGCGCGTTGCTGATGAGGTTCATGAACACCTGCTGCAGCGGGATCCGCTCGGTCCGCAGCACGGGCTGGCCCGGCTCGACCTCCACGCGCGCCTCGGGCGCCGGCGCGATCAGCTCGATCACGTCCGCGAGCAGCTGGCCGACGTCGACCGGCTCCAGCGCGTGCCGCACCCGCCCGGCGCGGCTGTAGTCGAGGATCCCGTCGATGAGCGCCTCCATCCGCCGGACGCGGCCGCGCAGCAGGCCCATGTGCTCGCGCGACTCGCCCTCGAGCGTCCCGGCGAGGTCTTCCTCGATCCACTGCGTCAGGTTCGCGATGCCGCGCAGCGGCGCCTTCAGGTCGTGGCTCGCCACGTACGCGAACTGATCGAGCTCCTTGTTGCTCCGCTCGAGCGCGGCGATGAGGCGCTCGCGCTCCTCCTCGGCGCGCTTCTGCTCGGTGATGTCGCGGACCTCGACGACCGTGCCCACGGGGACGCTGCCGTCGAGGATCGGGCTCGCGGTGAAGGCGACCTGGTAGAACGAGCCGTCCTTGTGGACGAAGACGTCCTCCCCCTGCTCCTGGCTCTTGCGCGGCAGCGCCCTGTCGATCGGGCACTCCTCCATGGGATAGGCGCTGCCGTCCGGCCGCTTGTGGTGGATGACGTCGTGCAGCGGGCGATCGAGCGCCTTGAGCTCGTCGAAGGTGAAGCCGGTGATCTTCTCGGCCGCCGGGTTCATGAAGGTGCAGCGCTGGCGCGCGTCCATCATGAGCAGGCCGAGCGTCGCGTTCTCGGCGATGGTGCGCACGAGCTGGTGCTGCACCCGGAACGCCTCCTCGGCGCGCCGGATGTCGCTCACGTCGACGTTGCAGCCGACCCACTCGTAGATTGACCCGTCGTCCGCGACGAGCGGGACGCCGCGCGCGACGGTGTGGGCCCAGGAGCCGTCGCGCCGGCGCAGCCGGTACTCCACCTCGTACCGCTTCCGCGACTCGACCGCTCCTCGCCACGCGGCGTCCGCGTGCTCGCGGTCGTCGGGGTGGACGGCGTCGAGCCACCCGTAGCCGGTCCACTCCTCGTAGCTCTGCCCGGTGAAGTCGCGCCAGGACGGGGAGTCGTCCACGACATGGCCGTTCGGCCTGGTCCGCCAGACGACGACCGTCGTCGCCTCCACCATCGAGCGGAAGCGCTTCTCGGCGGCGAGCGCCTCCTCGCGCAGCCGCGTGTTCTCGATGGCCACGCTGGCGAGCTGCGCGAGCTGCACCAGGATGGACTCGTCGTCGCCGGTGAACTCCCCCTCGACCTTGTCCGAGAGCTGGATGAGCCCGAGGTTCCTCCCGTCGCGGCCGACGAGCGGCGCGGCGAGCCAGCCGCGCATCGGCGGGTGGCGCGGCGCCTCGCCGCTGAGGCCGCGCCACGCCGGGTGCGCCTCGAGCTCGGCCTGGGTCATGCGGAGCGGCCTGTTCTGCGCGCAGACGAGCGTGTAGATCCCGCTGCCGGCGGTCCTCGCCTCGTCGCCGCGGTACGCAGCGTACTTGTCCGAGAGGCTGACCGCGTTGATGGCCTGGGCCCAGTCCTGGCCGTCGGTCATGCTGATGACCGACTGGTGCGCCCCGATGAGCGAGCGCGCCCGCTCGGTGATCTCCGCGAGCATCCGCTCGAGCGACGGCGCCGAGTTGACGGCGAGCGAGGCCTCGGCGAGCCCCCTGAGCTGCTCGCTGCGGCGCTGCTCGTCGCGCAGGGCGCGGACCGTCGCCGTCGCGTCGACGCCCACCACGACGCCGGCCACGATCTGCCCCGAGGCGTCGCGGATGGGCGCGGCGCTGTACTCGATGACCGCGCGGGAGCCGTCGGCGCGCAGCATCTCCACCGGCTCTGACCGGACGATCTCGCCGCTCGCCACGGCGCGCGCGAGCGGCCACTCGTGCGGCGCGTAGGGGCGGCCGTCCGCGTGGAAGCCCTGGTAAGCCGCGCTGTACGCCGCGAAATCCGCCAATGCGACGAAGGGGCGCCCGAGCTGCTCGGCGCCCTGCGCGTTGCCCATCACGAGCTGCCCCGAGGGGGCGTCGGCGATGTACACGGCGTGGGGCATCTGCTGGATGACCTGCTCCAGCTTGTGGCGCTCGTGCTCGAGCTGCTCGGCGAGCTGCTCGATCCGGCGCCGCGCGAGCACCTGGTCGGTGACCTCGACCGCGAAGAGCACCACGCTCTCCGTGCCGCCGGTCGCGGCCGGGAGGGGCTGCAGGGTCACGTTGAAGTACCCCTCGGCCAGCTCGCCGTCGCCCCGGTCGAGGAGGATCAAGAGCTCGCGCGCGGCGGCGGCCCGGCCCGACGTGTGGGCCCGATCGAGCAGCTCGGCCACCTGGGAGCCGGCGAGCTCCGGGGCGCACTGGAAGAGGCGCCTGCCCACCGCGGTCCTGTCGCGGAAGAGGCGTTGCGCGAGCCGGTTCGTGAAATCGATCACCCAGTCGGGGCCGCGGAACACCGCGATGGCGGTGGGCGCTTCCATGAACAGCGCGTGAACCGAGCGGCTGGCGTCCGACGTGGGCTGCGCCTCCTTCTGGTTGAGTCCGCGCGCAGCCGCCCCGTCGTCCCGAAAATGCTGGGTCATCGCTCGTCCTGGTGGCCAGTTGTCGCTGCGGCGCTCGGCGCCGTGGCGCGGCGGCTCATCACGCACCCGGCGGCGGGCTCGGGGCCTATCGCGCGGCGTCGCGACTCAGAGCCTGCCCGCTCACCTGAAGGATGTCAATTGGCCCCCAGAGAGGCTCACAGGAAGGCGGGAGGGAGGGAAGGCAGGAAGATCCTTGTTCTCCCTCCTCTCGCCTCCTGCGCGGATCCGGCATGTCCGCAGAGGCGGTGGCGCCGGCCACGTTCGAGACAGGGTGAGTCGCGGCGCGCCGGCGATCAGCTCGCCCGCGGTCGCTCGCGCCAGAGCGTCATCAGCACTCGCCCGACCTGGACCATGCGGTCAATCCGCCCCTTCGGGCTCGTGTCCGCCGCGCGGAACGGGTCGGCGCGGTAGCTCGGGCCGGCGGGCGCCGCCTCCGCGGCGGCAGCGCCGTCCGCGGCCGGCGCCGCGGAGACGGACGCCGGGCCGAGGCGCCGGTCGAGGTGCACCTCGATCGCCTCGCCGATCAGGTTGCTCACGTCGCGGTCGTGCTCGATGCAGTGGAGCACCAGCCGATCCGCGAGCGGATCGGGGAGGTAGACCGTGACAGCGCGCCGCGCGCGGCCGTCGTTCCCGACGAGCACCGGCGGGACGGCCGGCGGCTCCGAGATGGTGGCGAGCGGCTGGGGCGCGGCGGCCGCGGCCGGCTCGGCGCTCGGCTGCGCCTCCTGGGCGCTCGGCTGCGCCTCCGCGGCGCTCGGCTGCGCCTCCGCGGCGCTCGGCTGCGCCTCCTGGGCGCTCGGCTGCGCCTCCTGGGCGCTCGGCGGCGCCTCGTGGCCGCTCGACTGCGCCTCCTGGGCGCGCGCGCGCGCCGCCGGCGCCCGCTCCTGCTTCGCCTCGGCCGGCTTGCCGTCGTCGTGCGCCCGCTTGTCGGCGGCCGGCCGCGACTTCACGACGTCCTGCGCCGGCTTGCCGTCGGTGGCGCCGGCGACGAACGCGTCGGCCTTTTCAGGCGACGGCGGCTTTCTTAGCGAGACCGCGACTTGCTTTTTCGCCATGATGAAGCTTCTCCAGTTCTTCGAGAAGATGGGTGATCTCTTTGGCCGCGGCGTCGCGCGGCGCGTAGCCCGTCACCCCTTGCCCGCAGGCGAGGGACTCCTGATAGGCAATGCGATAGCCGAGCTCCGTGGCGAGCACCGGCAGGCCCGAGGTCTCGAGCACCGCGCGCGCCGATTTACCGAGCGCGGTGCGGCCCTGCTTGCGCGTGATGAGGATGCAGCCCTTCATCGCGCTCCGCAGCGCGGCGGCCTCGCGGAACACCTCGAGCGCGGCGGTCAGGGCCCACGCGTCCGCGGCCGTGGGGCCGCAAGGATAGATGGCGATGTCGGAGACCATCAGCGCCGACCGCGCGATCTCGCCGTGACGGGGGGGACAGTCGATGACCGTGAGGTCGTACGCGGCGGCGACTTCCGGCAGCTGCCCCGGCTTGTGCATCGAGGCGCCCATGGCCATGACGGTCGGGATCTCGTGCCCCGCCTCGGCGGCCACGTCGCCCCACGTGCGGACGGTCCCCTGGGGGTCGGCGTCGACGAGCAGCACCCGCCGGCCCTTCGCCAGCGCGGCCACGGCGAGGCTCACGGCCGTGGTGCTCTTGCCGATCCCACCTTTCTGTCCGGTGAGCGCGATGATCATAAGTCACTCCCCCTAGCAGAATCTGCGCGGCATGGTCCAATTTCTTGCAGGCACCGACACGACTCCTGCGCGGCCACCTGAAGGGAATTCCCGATGCGGCGTTGATTCCTTGGTCGTGTCGACAGGTTGGCCGGCACATCGCAAGAGGTTGTTCAGCTCTCCTTTCGACCGGCCCGGCCCCTTCTGCCACGTCACCTGGGCGCCATGACGATTGCCATGTCCAGACACGCGTAGGGTGCGCGTGAGCCGCGCGAGCGGCGCCTCGCGTGCGCCCGCGGAGGTCCGTCAGCACCGGGGCGCGCGGCGCGGGCGAGCGGGCGGGCTCTGGCCCTCGCCACGCAGGACGTCGAGGTCCCTGACAGCGCGACACGGTACGCCGCCGATGCGCAGAGGGGCGTTGCTCGGTCCGACAACGCTCCATCCATCCCGATGGGCTACGCGTCGTACTCGACGCATGGAAGGAGCGCCGCCGGCGTTGCCTCCGCCACCGCGCGCTCATTGCTGTCTCGTGTTGCCGAGCCGTTCGGGACATCGACGTGCGCCGCGTCCAGCGCCTCTCGGTAGGGCCCGTGGAGCGTCGAATACGCATTGAGGCGTCGCCGGCTCGTGGAATAGGATGCACCGGTGCCCATCACCTTTGCCGTGTCCGATGTCGATCCACCAAAGCAGCTCAGGCGGGTGCTCGACCGCGCCGAGGCCATCCCGAGCCTCCTCGGCGGGGGTGAGCGGACCGCACCGACGTCGGAGCGCAGGCCCTGGCAAAAGCCGCCGCCTCCACCGGCGCGCATCGAGGCGTTCTCGACGAGCGACGCGCCGCTCGTCTCGGCGACCGACGCCAACGCGCTCGCGCAGGCGGCGCACGATGCGTTTTACCGTCACTATCCTCTCGTGCTGTCGCCGGATGCCGTGTGGCACTGCCTCGCGCAGGGGTTCGCCCACCACGTCGCGCTGAACGCCGAAGCGCTGCGCGGCCGGTTCGTCCGTCACCAGGGGAA
This sequence comes from Sorangium sp. So ce321, assembly GCF_051530195.1. Lineage (NCBI taxonomy): Bacteria > Pseudomonadati > Myxococcota > Polyangiales > Polyangiaceae > Sorangium > Sorangium sp. So ce321. Next base: position 12,551,426 of record NZ_CP150329.1, read on the forward strand.
GCAGAAGCTCGTCGTCGAGCGGCGCGACTTCACGCTCGGCCAGCCGAACCCATGGCCCGAGGCGTTCGCCGCGTTCTCGGAGCAGATCGCCGCGCACGTCGGCCGCCTCCGCGACCTGGTCGTGGCCGATTTCTCGACCACGGGCGCCGTGGAGCGTGCTGCCTCGGAGGTCGTCCTCATGGACGCGTTCCAGCCCTACTTCGAGTACATGATGGCCATTGGTTGCGGCATCCCTTCGATCACGCTGCTGGGCAGCGTCGACGACTGGAGGAGCGTTCGCCGGCGCGCCGCGATGCTGTCCGAGTTTGGCCTCGCGGCCTGGACCGACGCGCTCCTCCCGGTGCTCGACGAGGTGGTCCGCACCGCCGAGGGCCACGTCGACCCGGCGTTCTGGCGCTCGTTCTTCCGCTACCGGAGCGCCTCGGGGCCGAGCGAGCTGACCGGCTGGATCCTGGTCCTCTTCCCGTACCTCAAGGTGTTCCGCGAGGGCGGCGCGCGGCTCGAGCCGAGCCCGTACCTCGGCAGGTGGGAGCAGGCGCTGCGCGCCGCGGAGCAGCGTAAGGCGGGGCATTTCACGCCCGACGGACCGAGCCTCCTCGCGATCCCGAGCTCGATCGCCAGCGCCCCCGTCACGCTCGTCGACCTGCGCGACGACGCGGTTCACCCGCTGCGCTTCGTCGCAGGGCTCTTCGGCGTCACGCAGGACGCCATCACCGGCGCGCTCGCTCCCGAGTTCGGATGGGCGATCCTCCACGACCAGCCCTGATCGAGCCGCTTCACCGCGTCACAGGCTCCTGGAGAAACAGACGCTGGTCGCCGCCGACGCCACGTACTCGCCATACGGAGGGATCTCTGCGAAGCCCGCGCTCCGGTAGAGGGCGAGCGCCTCCGGCTGGCGCGTCCCGGTCTCGAGGACGAGGCGGTCGAGGCCGAGCGCCCGTGCCTCCGCCTCGAGGCGCTGCAGCAACGCGCGGCCGATCCCCCGTCCTCGCGCCTCGGGCGCGACGTACATGCGCTTGAGCTCTCCGACGCGAGGTCCGAGCTCCTGCACCAGCGACGCCTCTCGCAGCCGACGTAGCGCGCCGCACCCGACGGGGCGACCGTGCCAGCGGGCGACAAGGAAGATGCCGGCGCCAGGCGCGACCTCGTCCGGATCCAGACGGAAGTGGTTCGCCCCCGGCTCGTGATAGCGCGCGGAGAGCTCCGCATTCAGGGCTGTGATGAGCCCGGCTGCCACGCTGCCTGTGATCGCTTCAGGAGCGATCTCAGGCGCCTCCGACTCTCGGTTCTCGGTCACTGTGTCAGTACCGTTCCTGCAGGATGGTTCGCCCGACCGACGGCCAGCCTTCTCCTGCGAAGCGAAGCCCGCGCCGCGGGGCAGCAGCCTACCACGATCCGCCGGACCTCCGCGACCGTGCGATCATCACGGCGGGCTTCGGCACGCGCAGCGCCGGGTCGGACGGCTCGTCCCCCCGGCGCGTGATCTGACCGGTCTCGCGTCGTCTGTCGCAACCCCATCAGCGCGAGGCTGCCTTGATGGCGGCGAGAGCAGACGTGTACTCGGCCATCGCCGCGGAAATCGTCGCGGCTTGCCGCTCGAGTGTCGCCGCGAGATCGAGCGTCTCCCGCTTCCGGCAGAGCGCTTCGCGGGCGAGGTCATCGTCACCAGCTCGGACCGCGAGCTTCGCGTTTAGCTCCCATTCCTTGGCGTTCGCAGCCTCCTGCGCAGCAGCCCGTGCCAGTGCCGCACCGCACTTCTCGAGCGATTCCAGGCGGCGTTCTGCCTCATCGAATCGACGGGCTTCCTCCTCCCTGGCGCTCGGCCGAGGAATCAAGCATTGTCGAAGCTTTGCGAGGACGCGAGCGAGCCCATGAGGCGGGCTCTCCCGTCCCCGCGCAGGCGCGATCTGCGCGGCGAGGATCGCAACATCATCGAAGCGCTTCAGATCGCGCTCGATGCGCTCGGCGACCTCGGCAAGCTTGTCGGCCTGGGGGTTCATCCTCAGAGCTTGCGGCACATCCACAGGCTGGAGATCTCGACGTCGAACCCCGCCTTCCGGTACGCGCGTCGCGCCGGGGCGTGGCTCGGATCTCCACCGGTGCCGACGGTGGCGACCTTCATTCCTGCCTGCCTCATGCATGCGATCGCGTGCTCGTACATCGCGGTGCCGATCCCCTTGCCGGCCTGCGCGGGGTCGACGGCATTGAGACCGATCTCGCCCACATGCGTCTCCGGATCGAGCCGGAGCGCGACGAAGCCGACGACCTGGTCGCCGGATTGGGCCACGTACATCTCCCAGACAGAGTCGGCCGCCATCAGCGACGTCAGCAGCCCCTCCTGCGCTTCGTCTCCCCGCCGCTGCGCCAGCTCGTAGATCTCGTCGCCGAGGATCGCGCGGAAGGAAGCGAAGACGGGCGCAAAGGCCGCGCGCCGGATGGCCTGGAGGCGAGCCTCGTCCTCGGGACGGGCACGGCGGAAGTGGAGATCAGGCATTTTGACTTCCTCCTGTACGGCTCCATGCCCACGCAGGAGCTCGTGAAGCTTCATGTAAGGTCACGTTCATGAGGATTGTCCGATCTGGATGACGATCTCGGCTCCGACCTGAACGACGATCTCGGTGGCGAGAGAGCGGCCTGCGAACGCGTCTGCACAACCACCATCAGGCCGTCCACGTACGTCCGCGTCGTGCTGCGCCATGTTCATCGTTCGTTGGAGCGCATCGCGTACATCGCTCAGCGGGCACGCACGCCACCGCGCGCCGGCTCAGTCGCTGTTTTGAAGTAGCTCACCCCGGTGGCGCACAGCGCGATGAGGCCGAGCGCCTGGTTCATCTCGAACAGGCAGTTCAGCGGCCCTGAAACCTCATGTCTCTGCATGGTGTGCGGCACGGCGGCAAAGCTCCTGTGGGGGCAGTGTCCTCGTCTTCGTCCTGCTAGCGTGCCACAAGGCTGGATCCTTTGCCTCGAGAAGGCGGCTGCTCGGAGGGCGCGGTGCGAACCGGATCGGGACGACTCCCGGCGCAGGTTGGGCGACCTCGCCGCGACGCGACCCGGGTCGAGGCGACCTCCGCAGGCCGATCCGCCCAGATCGAGCGGCGGCAGATCGGGCCGCAGCCGGCTGTACCCTCGCCGGCGAAGCCAGCTCACAGCTCACCCCCTCGCGCGCCAGCGAGCCGCTCGCAGGGACCGCCCGCGGTCGGCCAGGCCGCTCCTGCCCGCCGAACTTCACGTTTGCGTCGGCAATCCCAGGCCCGTAAGGAACGGCGGACAGGCACCGCCCGGCGCGGCGCCGGGAGACGCCGATCGTGACCACCGAGCCCCGCAGCACCAGGAACGTCGGCCAGCGCGCGGCCAGCGCTCGCCCCCCTCGCCGCGGCGCGCGCGCCCCCGTCGCGCGCCGCGCCGCCCTGGCGCTCGCCCTGGCGCTCGCCGCCGCCGCGCCCGCGGGCTGCGCCCCGCGCGGCGCGGCGTCCCCGCTCGCCGCCGAGGCGCCGCTCCCTGCCGCGTTCGCCGCCGCCATGGAGGCCGAGATCGCGAGCTCCGCCGCCGCGGCGCCGTACCTCGACGCCATCGAGCGCGCCCTCGACGCGCCGGGCGACGAGGGCGCGCTCGCGACCGTCATCGCGTCGCTCGACGCGCTCGTCTTCGGCGCCGGCACCGCGAGCGGCCCGGACCCCGACGCCTCGGCGATCGCCTTCCGCTCGCGCGAGGCGCTCCCCGAGGTCGCCCGCCGCCTCCAGCGCGCCTGGGCCTTCGCCGACGTCGCCGGCCGCGGCGAGAGGGCGCTGCCGTTCGCGCGCAGCGCGCTCGCGAGCGCGCTCCACCGCGTCGCCCTCCACGTCGGCGACGAGGCCGCGGCCGCGACGTGGGGCGCGCGCCGCGGCTGCGCGGGCGAGGCCGCCCTCGTCGGCCCGCTCGACCCGGCCCCGCTCCAGAGCCTCGCCCGGCCCTCGCCCGTGAGCTCCGCGCCGGGCGCGCCGCTCGCGCGGTCCTACCCCGGGATCGCGCCCTTCGCCGCGAGCGCCTCGCCCATCGTCGTCCGCGCCGACGCGTGCGCGATCGACATCGACGCGGTGAGCGCCCTCCAGGGCACGCGCGCCGTCGTCGTCGACCTCCACAACCCGGTCGCCCAGCGGGTGAGCCTCGCGCTCGCCTCGTCGTCCGCGGCCGTGCTCGAGGTGGGCGGCGTGACCGCGATCCAGCGCGACTACGCGTCGGGCGGCGCGCAGGTCACGCGCCTCGCCACCGTGGACGCCCAGCCAGGGACGCTGCGCGTCGTCGTGCGCGTGGCGCAGAAGGGCGACGGCGGCGACATCGAGCTCGGCGCGTGGGGCGAGAACGGCCTGCCGCTCCGTGCCCGCGCGCCGCGCCCCGGCACCGCCGCGACGGCGTCCGCGTCGCAGCCCGCCCCGGTCGACCTCGCCCCGGCGCCGCGCGGCGGCCCGGCGTCCGTCGACGTCGCGGCCGCGGCGCTGCTCGCGCTCGGCGACGCCCGCGCGGCCGAGCACCTCCTCGACCCGGCCGGCGACGGCCCCTCCGGCGACGGCGCGGCGCGCGGGCCGGCGGCGCCGAACGCGAGCAGCGCCACGGCGCGCGCGCCGCGAGCGCCGCGGCACGACCTGCTCTACGCGCGCGCCATCCGCCGCGTCGGCGATCTACCCGAGACCGAGGTCGTCGAGCGCACCCGCGCTGCCCTCGAGCGCGTGCTCGCCGCGTGGCCCGCTTCGTGGGAGGCGCGCCTCTACGAGGCGGAGCTCGCCGAGCGCCGCGGCGGCCAGGGCGAGGGCACCATCGCGGCGCTCCGGGAGCTCGGGGTGAAGGTCGCGCCCCCCGGGCCGGGCGGCCTCAAGGCGCCCGCGGTCCCCGACGCCGACAGGATGGTGCTCGCCGAGCTCGCGACGCTCGCGCGCCGCGCTGGCGTCACCGACGTCGCCGAGGCCGCGTACGCGAAGCTCGCCGCCGCGGCGCCGGGCTCGGCGCTGCTCGCCACGGTCGACGACCGCATCCACGGCCGCGTCGGCGCCGACGCGGTGAAGGCCGCCTGCAACGGCGGGCTCGACCGCTCGGGCACCGCGTGCCTGGGCGCGCTCCTCGGCGCGAGCGACAGGAACGCGGTGCTCGCCGAGATCCAGCGGCTGCGCCGGCTGCGCCGCGCGCCGGACGCCCTGCGCGACGTGGAGCTCCGCGAGCGCATCGCCCGCGGCGACCTGCGCGGCGCGCTCGCCGTGTACGACGCGATGGCGCCGGGCGAGCGGGTGATGCTGGAGGCGCTCGGCCTCGCCGCCGGCCGCGGCGACGTCCGCGCGGCGCGGGGCCGCCTCGCCCGCGACCGCACGACGGCGCGCGACACCCCCGCCGGCATCGGCCCGATCGCCCGCGCGCTCGGCCTCACGCCGGACCCGGCGCCGCCGCTCGAGGCCGAGGGGCGCAAGCTCGTGCTGGAGGACCAGGCCAAGGCGTTCCTCCCCGGCGCCGCGATCGCGGTGCTGCGCCACGTCGAGCGGTTCACGATCTCGCCCGACGGGCTCGTCCACTACGTGACGTACGACCTCCGCCGCGTCTCGGGCACCACGGACGTGGCCCAGGGCGCTGTCGCCTACGGCCCGCTCATCGAGGGCCGCGGCGCGGCGCGCCTCCTGCGCCGCCGCATCCACAAGCGCGACGGGCGCATCCTCGCGCCCGACGCGGCCTCGAACGCCGCGCAGGATCACAGCGATCTCTCGCAGCTCGAGCAGGGCGACTACGTCGAGCAGGTCACCGAGGGCTACGCGCTGCCGGGCGACAGCGGCCAGCTCGTCATCGACACGTGGGACCTGCTCCCCGAGCGCACGAGCGTCCGCGAGGCCGAGATCGAGGTGCGCCGCCCGTCGCCGCTCCGGCTCGCGGTCTGGTCGCACCCGCTGCTCGGCGCCGCGGAGCAGCGGACCGAGGGCGGCTCCACGGTGAGCGTCTGGCGCATCAAGGACCAGCCGCCGCGGCGCATCGAGGACGGCGTGCCGCGGATGGAGATGGGCGTGGGCGTCAGCCTGGGGACGCAGACCTGGGGCCACGTGGCCGCGGCGATCGACGAGAACCTCCGCGCGCTCGCGGACCGCGACCCGACCATGACGCGCTGGGCGCGGGAGGCGGCGGGCCCCGAGCGGGCGCCGTCGCCCGCGCTGCTCGAGCGCGTCGTCGCGGCCGCGGGCAAGGCGGTGAAGGTCGCCGGCGGCGCCGAGCTCTCGGACATGGCGGCGCTCCTCGGCGGCGGCCCGCAGCGCACGACGGCGCGGGCGATGATCGAGCTCGGCCAGGGCAGCCGGTCGTGGGTCATCTACCGCGCGCTGCGCGAGCTCGGCGTGCGCGCCGACCTCGCGATCGCCGAGACCGAGCCGTTCAGCTCGTCGGCGGATTTCCCGCCGCACGCGGGGCGCTTCCGCCACCCGCTCGTCATCGCGCGCCTGCCGGGCGGCGACGTGTGGATCGACGCCGACGTCGAGGGCCCGCCGCTGCCGCCCGGGCGCATCAGCCCCGAGCTGCGCGGCCGCGCCGCCATGCTGCCGGGCGGCGAGCTCGTCACGGTGGCGGGCACGAGCGGCGAGACGGGCGACGAGGTCGACCTGCGGCTCGCGGTGGACGTAGAGGGTAACGCCGCGGGAACATTCACGATTCTGCTGCACGGCCGGGCGGCTCAGGCGCTGTCGGAGGCGTTCGAGACCGTGGTCGGCACGGCGCGGCGCGAGATGCTCCGGGGCGTCGTGCTCGGCTGGCTCCCGTGGGCCGACGTCGAGGATGTCGTCGTCTCGTCGACGGAGGGGTCGTGGGAGGTCGCGCTGCGCGCGGCCGTGACGATCCACGGCTTCGCGCGGCCGGAGGGCAAGGACGGCGCGGCGTGGACGCTGCCGGGCCTGGAGCCGGTGCACCTCGTGTTCCCGCGCGCGTTCACGGGCACGCTCGGCGCCACGTACGCCTCGCGCGGCGCCCGCAAGAGCGCGCTCGCGATCGAGACCGCGCTCCAGTACCACGTGCGCCGCCGGATCGAGCTGCCGGCGGGCTACGCGGTCGCGCGCGCGCCCGAGGGCGTGCGCGTCGAGCACGCGGGCCTCGCGGCGTCGCGCAAGGGCAGCTACGGCGCGGCGATCGAGGAGGACTTCGCGCTCAGCTTGCCGACGGGGACGGTGGCGATCGACGAGTACCGGGCGTTCGTCGAGCGGGTGCAGGCGGTCGACAGCGGCTTCATGGCGGGCATCCGGGTGGCGCGGCCGGCGCAGGCGCCGGGCGGCGCGCAGAAGCCGGGGGCGGCACGCGGCGCCGACAGCACGCAGAAGCCGGGGGCGGCACGCGGCGCCGACAGCACGCAGAAGCCGGAGAAGAAGCCCTGAGCCTCGACGTCCGCGAGTCGGTCCCGCTGGCCCCGCTCACGACGCTCGGCGTGGGCGGGCCGGCGCGCTTCTACGCCGAGGCCGCGGGCGAGGCCGCGGTGGTCGAGGCGTTCCGCTTCGCCGAGGCCCGCGGCGTGCCGCTGTTCGTGCTGGGCGGCGGCTCGAACCTGCTCGTCGCGGACCGCGGCGTCGACGCGCTGGTGCTGCGCGTGCGGGTGCGCGGGATCGAGCCCGTGCGCGGGCCCGTGGGCGCGGTGGACCACGACGGCACCGGCGGGCCGGCCTCGCGCGTCCTCGTGCGCGCCGGGGCGGGCGAGGGCTGGGACGACCTCGTCGCGCGCGCGGTCGCCGAGGGGTGGGCGGGCGTCGAGTGCCTGTCGGGCATCCCGGGCGACGTCGGCGCCACGCCGATCCAGAACGTGGGCGCCTACGGCCAGGAGGTCGCGGAGACGATCGCCGAGGTCCACGCGGTCGACCGCGCGACCGGGGCGGCGGCCGTGATCGCCGGCGCGGACTGCGGCTTCGGGTACCGCGACAGCCGGTTCAAGCGCGCGTGGCGCGGGCGCTACGTGATCACGGCGGTCACCTTCGCGCTGCGCCCCGGCGGCGCGGCGGCGGTCCGCTACCCCGAGCTCCAGCGGGCGCTCGCCGCGCCCGCGGGGGGGCCCGCGCCGCCGCTCGACGAGGTGCGCCGCGCGGTGATCGCGCTCCGCCGCGGCAAGTCGATGGTGCTCGATCCGGCGGACGAGAACGGCCGGAGCGCGGGGTCGTTCTTCATGAACCCGACGCTCGAGGCCGGCGCCGCCGCGGGCGCGATCGCGCGCATCGAGGCGGCGGGCGTGCTCGCGCCGGGCGAGGCGATCCCGCGGTACCCGGCGGACGGCGGCCGGGTGAAGCTGTCGGCGGCGTGGCTGATCGAGCGCGCCGGCTTCGCCAAGGGGACGCGGCACGGCGCCGCGGGTATCTCGACGCGCCACACGCTGGCGCTGGTGAACCGCGGCGGCGCCACCGCGGCGGAGCTCCTCGAGCTCGCGCGGCGCGTGCGGCGCGGGGTGCTCGACCGGTTCGGCGTGGCGCTGACGCCGGAGCCGGATCTGGTCGGGTTCGCGCCCGGCGAGATCGCGGATCTCGTCGGTGACGGACACCCGGCTGACCAGGGCAGATGATCCGCCCAGCGCGGCGAGGCGCGCCTGCGCATCGCCGGCCTCATTGGCTCCTCGTGCAGCTGCGGTAGCCGATGCGCAGCGGGCGTGGTGCAGCGATCACATGAACATCGACCACCGACTTGGCCACGAGCGGTGAGTTGGTTCGGAAGCGCGTTCTCTGCAGCGGGCCTACCTGCCGAGCTGGCCCTTCTTGAACATCCGCGAAAAGACTTCGACTCCACTCACAATTTCGGATTCACACAAATCCTGCAAATCGACAATTCCCTTGAATACCCATCGAACCGTTTTCCCATCGGGATTAGAATATGCATGCTCCAGCTCGACCCCAAGCGAATCTGCTACCATCTTGGCCGCATCAATATCATCCGCCTTTATTAGCCGAATACTCTCCTCGCACAAAGGCTCTTCGGAAGACTGGTCGTCGACCTCCGACTCAAAGAGCATGCACACCGAATACCAACCACTCATTTATTCTTCGTCTTCTCCAGAAGACGCTCCGATTGCTCAAGTATTTTCTTGGCAGTTTGAAGGGTTCTCTTCTCCGCACCACTCGCCGTGCGCAGGGCATCCTTGATGCCGTTCAGAGACTTGTCCAGGTGCTGGCCGGGGAATTCGCGTCGCAGGCTTCCTGGTAGGACCTCTCTTGCAGGCTTCGTAGGGTCGATCTTCGATGCTGCTCTGCTCGAGTTCTCGCCTTGCCTCTTCGACGGCTTCTGTGGTGGCTCCGCCGCCGCAGCTACAGCAGGCTTAGGAGGCTCCTTCGCCCCACCCCCACCCCCTGCTGGCGGCGGTGGCTGTGACGGCGGCGATGGCGCCGCGGCGTCCTGGGGTGTGTCCTCGGGTATGGGGAACGACTCGGGCGGCTTGGGGGTATTCCCGTTCGCAGCAGCATCAAAGATCAGGTAGCCCGCGTAGCCTATGGATCCTACAACGACCATACCAGCAACGACAACCTCTCCGACTGGCGTCGGTTCGGCCGCTGCAACGACAAGGACGGTGGCAATAAACTTCCGAGTCGCATCGTCGAACTGCCCGTTCAGATCAACTAGGACCACAGGGTTGTTGGACGCATACGTATACAGTCCCAGGTTGATTGGCCGATACGCCCCACCGTTGATCCTGCCGGCCATGTACTCTGCCAGCACCGGATCCGGGCTCAGCCACACCCCGAGCCGCGGCTCATAGCTCCGCGCCCCGTAGTAGTAGAGCCCCGTCGACAGATCGAGCTCCTTGCCGGTGAACAGGTACGGCTGCCGGTTCTGGAACCGCGAGTCCGTCTGGTCGGCCCACAGCTCCCCGCTCGGCAGGTACTCGACGTGCTGGCTCAGCTGCTGGTCCTGGTCGGTGACGTACTGCGTGCTCCCGAGCTGGTCCGGGTGGTAGTACAAGACCGGCGGTTCCTGGAACCAGTCGGCGTCGATCTTGCTCGCGATCCGCGTCTCCCCCGCGAACAGATGCTTCGTCGCGACCACTCCGTTGCGCACCACGAGGTGCTGGTCGACGTACGCCGTCTCCTCCTCCCCGGCGACGCGGTGCAGGTGCACGCGCCGCTCTCCGGCGCCGTCGTACAGCGCCCGCGACAGCTCCTGCCCGTTCTCGCTCACCGACACCAGGCGGCTGTCCTCGTCCCACCTCAAGACGCGTTGTGGACTCCTGCGGTACTTCCACTCGTTCTGGTTGCCGTTCGCGTCGTAGAACAGCTCCCGCAGCCGCGGCTGCGTCTCTGCCGGCACGAACTCGTCCACCTCGTTCGCCGCGTGCGGCCTCGGCCCGGTGTAGCGGTACTCGTTCCGGTACGTCCTCTCCCGGATCGGCTGGTCCAGCCGCCACTGCCCCGGGCCATTCGGCACGTACCGCGCGACCTCCTGCCCCTTCTTCTTCACGTTCCCGAGCACGTCGTACTCGATGGCCAGCGCGTACCGCTGCTGCTCGTTCCCCCGCTCCTGGTAGATCCCCGACGCCTCCGTCAGCTGGTTCAGGTCGTCGTACGCGAACCGCTGCTGCGTCCTCCCGACCATGACCGCCCCGCCGAGCGACTCGTCGAACGGCGCCTCGTTGTCGAGACCCAGCACGTTGCCCACCAGGTCGTACTCGTAACGCAGCCGCTGGAACGCCCGCGGCGCGCGCCCCATCGACCGCATCTGCGGCGTCTGATGGTCCGCGTCCACATGTGATAGCCGCCGCGTCGACTCTTCGTACCGGTACTTCGTCTCGACGCCGTTGCCCGCCACCACCCGCACCCGCTGCCCGAACTCGTCGTACCCGATGTGCCGCAGGTACTCCGTCGTCATCGGCTCGTCCGGGTGCTGCGGATTGACCCGCTGGTTCTCCCCCACCACAGAGACCACCGACCCGCCGCGGTCGTAACCGTAGCGCACGATCTCCTCACCACTCCCGGGGAAGTGGATCTCCTGCATCCGACCCAGCGAATCGAACACGTACTTCAGCGTTGCCTGGTACGGCCCCCGGTGCGGCTCGCGCAGCCGCGGGAACTCCGCCGCGAGCTCGGCCACGTTGCCGAAGCGGTCGTACCGGTAGCTCCGCGTCCCCGCCGCGCTCGTCTCCTGGCTCAACCGCCCCGCGCGGTTGCCCTGCGCGTCGCCGGCCTCCGCGGCGGCGCCGTACGTGTAGACCACGTCCTGCGTCACCGGATAGTCGATCTTCTTCAGCCGGCTGTAGTCGTATTCGTACCGGATCAGCTGACCGCGTAGCCCGAGCTCCGCCGTCTGCTTCGCGCGCAGGTTCCCGACCAGGTCGTACCGCCACTCCGTGCGGCCCGCGTCCGGGCTCACGAGCTCCACCATCCGGCCGACCGTGTCGTACGTCGCCGTCGTCGCGTTGTTGCGCGCGTCCGTCACCCGCACCAGCTCGCCCAGCGGGTTGTGCTCGTACCGCGTCACGATCTGCTGCTCGGCACCGGCGATCGTGTTCCACTCCTCCACCGCCGCGATCCGTCCGCCCACGTCCCGGTAGGTGTTACGCGACTTGCCGTTCGCGTCGATCACCGTCTCCTGGAACCGCAGCTGCCCTTCGAACTGCACCAGGTCTCGCTCGACCCACGTCTGCGCGTGCTCTTCCGTCTCGGTTGCCTTGGGGTCCGGCACCTCGACCAGCCGCGTCCGCGACAGCACGTCGTGCTGGAAGCGCGTGGCCCTCAGCATCTCCACGGCCGTGAACGTCGTGTCCGGCTCGGCGCTGAACACCGGCTGTCCCTGCTCCACCACCCGGTCGAGCGCGTCGAACGCCACCGCGCCGCTCACCGTCATCCCGATCTCGGTGCCCGTGCCCGTGTCGCGCTCCAGGTCCTTCTTGGTCTGGATCACCCGCCCGAGCCCGTCCGCGAACGTCACCGTCACGATCGGATCGCCCGGGTGCTCCTCGTCCTTGTGGCTCGTCTTCGCCCACGCCGGCAGCGCCGCCGACTGATCCGGCTGGAGCGCGTACTCGAACCCGATCGCCGGCTCGCCCTCTCCGTCGAGGTCCTCCTCGCTCCAGATCTTGCCCGGCGTGCATCCGACCGGAATCGCCTCCTCCCCCGCGAGATCGCCGGGTCCCCAGACCCCGATCAGCCGGCCGAAGTCGTCGTATCGGTGCACCATCGTGTGCCCGTTGAGATCCGTCTCCTGCGCGACCGTGCCGAACAGGGGGTTGGGCACGCTGTTCGAGCGGTATCCGAAGCTGTCGGTCACGCACGTGCGGTAGCTCTGTGTTACCGCGTCGTAGCCGTAGGTCAGCGTGTAGCTGCTCGGATCGGTGAAGGTCTCGAGGTTGCCCAGCTCGTCATAACCGAAGTGCCAGGTCGCCTCGTCGGCCGCATACGGCGAGCCGTCCGGCCGCTTGCCCCCGGTGATGACGTTCGTGAGCGTCTCGAGCGCGCCTGTCCCGGGCCAGTACGTCGCGGTGCGCTCGCGCAGCACGCGGTCCTCCGCGTCGGCCGTCCGGACGAGCTTCGGCTTCACGAAGTAAGGAGCGTCGTCCTGCTCGTACTCGACGTGGTGGTGCACGTCGTCCGCCGCCGTTCCTTCCTCGCCGTAAGCAAACACGTCGGTGAGGTTCCCGAGGTCGTCGAAGAACCGCGTCTCCCGCGTGCTCTTGTGAACCGCCTCCGGGTCGTCCGTGGTCCCCTCGTAGAACGCGCCCCTGCGCTCCGTCTCCCTCGGGAAGAACCACCCGTTCGCCGCGATCTGCGCCAGGTCGACCGGCAGGTAATCGACCTCCTCCACCGTGTAGAGCATCCCGTCGCCGTCGCGCAGCGTCGAGCGCGCCACCAGCCCACGCCGGTAGACGTCCTCGTTCTCGTACTCGACCTCCTCGATCGACATCGCGGCGACGCCGTCCTCGCCGAGCGCCGTGGTCGCGACGCGCCTGTAGCCGAGATCCACGCGCTCGTCGCGGTGGTACACCCCGTCCCCGTACGTCTCGATGCGCGTCCGGTACGTGTGCACCCCGTGCGCGCCGCTCACGCCTTCCAGGCCGTCGTGCACGACCACATCGCTCAGCACCCACTGGCTCGACGGCATGTCGACCGCCGCCGTGCGATCGTCGATCTCCGTCCCCGCATCATCCACGGGCAGCCCGCTCTCGTCCACCGGCGCATTCCCCGGGACCTCCCTCGGCACGACCAGGTTGCCTTCGCGCCGATAGTCGATCTCGACGCTGCCCCCCAGCGGCCGGTGCACCCGCCAGAGCAGGTTCGCCTTGCCGATCGTGTTCCTCCGCGCCCGTACCGCGCTGTCGCCTTCCCGCTTCAGCACGTGGTCGGCCAGCCCGTCGCCGTCGATATCCTCGAACCCGAGGTGCGACGCGCCGGTTCCCTCGGAGTAGTAGACCGACCCGCCGACGCAGACGAAGTAACAGACCTGCAGCGACACGCTGCCGTCGTGGCTCTCCGACCGCCGGAAGCCCACCGCATCGCCGCTGCCCATAAACGCGTACTCCCGCGGATCGAGCTCCACCTCCCAGCTGCCCGCGGGCCATTGCTCCTCTGCCGCGAACCGGTCGCCCAGGTTCAGCTGCACCCGGAAGGACGTCTCCGCCGGATCCTTCATCACCTTGTCCGGCAGCCCATCGCCGTTCACGTCCACGAAGTCCACGATCGTGCGCGCCGTCGTGCGCGTGTATCCGATCCCCGCGCCCACGCTCGCGCTCACACCGCCGCTGGAGCCGCCTGCGTTCGCCCCGAGCCCGATGCTCTGCGCGCCCGTGTCCTCCAGCCGCACCGCCTCCAGGCCCGCCGCGTCCGTGAAGAAGCCCAGCACCTCGCCGAGCGCATCGTTCAGCGCGCCCGCGTTGAAGCCGGCCTTGTTGAATCCGTCCCGCTGCCACGGCACCGGGTCCGTGAACCGGTAACCGAGGTTCAGCGCCACCGTCATCTGCCCGCTCTCGGGGTTCTGCGTCACCTGATCGACCAGCCCATCGCCGTTGATGTCGAGCAGCTCCACGTGCGCCGCCGACAACCCGTAGCTGGTCCCGGCGCTGAAGCTCGTGCGCAGGTATCCTTGCGAGCGCCCCCGGCTGTCGGTCTTGTTGAGCGTCTGCTCCTCTTCGTTCCCCGCGCTGAACGTGAGCGACGCGAGGTCGCCGCTCAGCCGCACCGTCCGGTGCTCCACCCGCCGCAGCGCGTCCGGCAGCGAGAACGACGCGCTCGAACCGAACCCCTTGCCCGTGTTCAGCACCGCGCCCGCGCGCGTGACGCTGTCCGGGTAGCGGTCGCCGTTCAGATCGATCAGCTCCAGATCCGTCGTCGTGCTGCCGAAGCTGTAGCCTCCTCCCACGGGGCCTGCGCCCGCCGTGAGCTCCGCGTTCCACGTCTCCGCATACCGCACGCTGCCCCGCTGCGGCCGCCCCGAGAGCCGCCCCACCACCGACGGCAGCACCCGGTCGCCGCCCACGAACGCCTCCGATGCCGCCGCGCCCCACACCGGCGCGCCTCCCTCCGGCGAGAGCGGCACCGCGAGCGTGAAGCCGCGCTCGGGGTCGCGCGTCGGGAACAGGATGTCCGCCTCGGAGAACGCGCGGTCTCCGTTCATGAAGCCGATCGACCAGCCGTGGAACCCGCCCGCCGTCGGATCCTGCGGCGCCCCGTCAATCAGCGTCTCGGACGCCGCGTCGGGCACGAGCAGGGCGACCGGCACCGCCACCCCGTCGATCGCCGCGCTGCTCAGGCCCGCGCTGCTCCCGGGCGATCCATTCGAGTAGAGCGAGACGTAGATCGGCTCACCGGCCTGCACCTCCAGGTCCACCGCCAAGGGGAACGCGGTTCCGGCGATGCTCGGCGCCACATACGACTGCTTGTGCAGCAGCCGGTGTACGCCCTGGACCAGCAGCGTCAGCGGTTGAGCCAACGTGCTCGTCCCCGGCACCACCACCGTTCCTTCCAGCCGCGCCGTCCCCGTGTGCGTCGCGATCCAGGGCGTGCGCCGCGTCCCCGGCGTCCACCGCTGCACGGGCATCGCCACGTACGGCCGCTGCTGGATCAACGCCACCGGCATCGCCGCGTCCTCGGCCGTGTCGCTGTCCAGCTTGCAGCCGGCGCGCCCGTTCGGCTGGATTGCGCACTGCACCGGCCCGCAGCGCCGCTCGCCCGTCTGCCGATCCGCGCGGCAGTAGGTCCGGTATTCGACCGTTGGCGCCCATGCGATGCGCGCCGGGTCGTCGGGCACGTCCGACTTCACCCGGAACCACAGCCGATCGCCCTCCTTCACCTCGACCAGGCCGTCCGCGTCCCCGTGGAGACGCCCCGCGAGCGCCAGCACCCCCGCATCAGCGCTCACGACTTCCTCGTCCATGACGCTGTGGAACGCGCCCTCGCTCTCCCGCGCGATCGAGACCCGCAGCTCATCGCTCGTCGACCCCTTCACCAGATCGCCCGTGATGCTCACGAGGCCGTCCGACGACGCGACCCACGGCACCTCGGGTCGTCCCCCGAGCCGATGGTCCTCCCTGTACTCGAACCGATGGATGGGCCGGCCGTCCGGCCCCACCTGCCCGAGCAGCTCCTCGCTGACCTCGTAGGTGATCGACGGGCTCCACGACAGCAGGTCGGACGCCGTGTTCACCACCCGCTCCGGGTCGATCTCGGGCGCCGCGCTCACCCGGAAGTAGAGGCGATCGCCCGCGAGCACGTGTACCGAGAGCGGCGCGCCCCCGCAATCGCCCGCGCCCACCGTGCACGGCCCGAGTTCGTCCGGACCGAAGGCGTGGCTGAACAGCGGCGGCAGCTCCCCATTGCGCACGAGCTCCACGCGCAGCCCGTCGCCCCCCGCCTCCTGCTTCTGGAGCGTGCCCCCGATGCGGACGTCCCCCTCGAACGGCGCGGTCCACCGGAGCATCGGGTCGGCCGGATGGAAGTCCGCGCGCGATGCCAGCGCGAAGTCCGCGCGGCCCGGCGGCGCGCCGTTATCGATGTTCCCCCAGTCCCTCACGCCCTGGAACCCGCCGCGCCGATCGTTGATCGCGACCTGGAGCTGTCCGACGTCCCCGACCGACACGAGATCAGGGAACCCGTCGCCGTTGAGATCCGAGACGACCCGCTCGTCTTCCGCCCGGCTGCGCGTGTACGCCGCCGACGCGCTGAGCGCATCGCCCACGTTGATGCCCGCGTGAACGCTCCATCCCGAGGTGTCCGTGAGCCCGAGATCGTCGGCGTCGAGCCCGCTGAAGTGGAACGGATCGAAGTGATCCTCGTCGGGGAGGCGCAGCAGGTTGCGCAGCGCGTCCCCGCCGTCACTGGCGAGGTCGGGCAACCCGTCGCCGTTCAGGTCGAGCAGGCTGGCGCGCGTCGTCTGGTTGCCGCTGTACCCGCCGCCGCCCACGCTGACGATGCCGAGGAGCCCCACCGACACGCTGCCGCCGAAGGTCGAGTCCTCCGTGCGCGACAGGCCGTTCTGAGACCCCACCTGTCCCCACGTCTGGGCGTCGGCCGCGAACGCCGCGGGCTGCCCGGACGCCGTCCGCGGCGCCGTGAAGTACTCGAACGCATGGCGATAGAGCTCCTCGCTCGTGAGCGTCCCGTCGGCGTCGCGGCTCCCCTTGCCGCGGACCGCGATCGCCTGGAGCAGGCTCTTGCCGAAATCACCCTGGGTGTATTCGAGCGCGTAGCTGCGGATGACCGTCTCGCCAAACCGCACGTCCACGCGCCTGAGCCGCTCGCTGGTCTGCTCCACGAAGCCCGGCCTGCCGTTCAGCATCACGTCCAGGCGTCCGCCCTCCGAGATGAAGTCGACGGCATAGGCCGCCTCGACGCCCTGCGACGAGTTGGCCGTGTACTCGATGCGCTCGGGGTGCACCTCGATGCGCGGCGCCGGGCCCGCGGGGTCAGCCCGGCGCGCATGGCGGACGAGCATCTGATTGCCGAACGTGTCGCGGACCTCCTCCAGGTACCAGCGGAACACGTTGCGCGGGCGGTTCGGGTCCGGATCGTCGAGTCGCGCGGTCGCGCTGCGCCCGTAGACATAGGTCGTCCCGCTCTTGTCGGTGACCTCCCAGTGATAGCTGTCCGGCCCGGTCCCGTGGCGCAGGATCCGCGCGAAGCGTCCCTCCACCCGCTGCCGGTAAACCTGCGGCTCGCTCGACGCGTCGCCGATCCGCACGAGCTCACTCCCATCGAGCGCATAGCGCTCCTCGTCCGTCGCGTACGTCGGGACGCCGAAGCGCGTGTCGATCTCGATGCTCGACAGCCGCAGGTCCCAGCCCACGCCGAGCCACCCGTTGCGGCGCTCGCTGTCGTAGCCGATGGCGATCGACGGTTGCATACCATTGCGCCCCGGCGGGACCTCGATCGGGTGGCTCAGATGCGCCGAGCCGCTCGAGCTCGCCTCGGGCGGCGCGATCAGCGCCACGCCGGCGAACGGACTGCCGAGCGCGAGCCCCTTGATGCTGCTCGGATCGAACGAGCGTGCGCCCGGCGCGTCGGGCATCGCCAGCGTCGCGTTGATGAAATCGGTGAAGTGGTCGGTCAGGCTCGCCAGCTTGCCCTTCGCGGCCTCGCCTTCCCGCTCGACGCGCTGCCAGGTGCCGAGCGCCTCGTCGAAATAGAAGCCCATCACGTGCTGCGCCGTCATCCCCGGCGGGATCGCGTGCTCGTCATAAGGCAGCGTCAGCCGCACCGGCTTCTTGAACCGGAGCCCGTGCGGCCCGAAGCGATAGGCCTTTCCGCCGGGCGTGACATTGACCATCGCGCGCCCCATCGGCTGCACCTCGCCCAGGGGCAGCGGGCGGATCGTGATGCGGACCGGCTCGTCCACCGCGCCCTGGGGGATCTCCAGCACGGCGCCCTCGAACGCCACCACGCGCGCCTGGTCGGGGAGCACCATTTCTCCATAGGGCGCCCCCACGTCCTCGATCAGCGGCGCGTCGACTCGAGGCCCGAGCAACAGGCCCCCGACACCGTCGCTCGGCAGCCGCAAGGGAATCGTGGAGAGCGCCACTCCGCCGCTCGGCGGCGACTGCGGCGAAGGCGGCAGGTCGAGAGGCCGCGCCAGCGCGAGGCCCTCATGCCCCCGCCCGAGCAGCAGCACCACCGCACAGAACACTGCGAGACGATAGAACCAGCCCGCCTGTCGCATTCGAGATACTCCCGACGCAAGGTCCGTTGAATTCGCGACCAGGTATCCACGGCAGAGCGCAACGTGTCAACACCCGCTCGATAACAAGCAATTACAGGGCGCCCTCTCCTCGCCGGCCGCATCCCCGCGCATGCTGCGCCCGCCAATCGGCGCAGCAGCATTCAGACGCGCAGCCGCGTTGAACACCGTTGACATCTCTCTCAACAGCACCCCTCAACCGGTCACGCTCGACATTCCTTCTGCGCGCCGTATCCCGCATCTGGCATCCTATCGCTCCCGCGCCCGCCCCTATCGCGCTCACGCCCGCCCCTATCGCGCTCACGCCCGCCCCTATCGCGCTCACGCCCGCCCCTATCGCTCCCGCCAGGAGCCCTCTCTCTCCTTCGCCCTTGCCGGTTTTCTCTCTCCCCTCGGCTCCGCGCGTCGAGCCCGCACGGATGCCGCTTCGCCCCTGACGCGCGTCTCCGTCGCGCGCGTTCCGCGCGTCCCCGGCGCCGAAGCGAGCCTTGCGAAGCGACGCCCCCTGCGCTTTGATGGCCGCCAGTCTCATCGCGAGGTGGAAGAAGCTCATGGCGACCCTGGACGAGCTCCGTGTGCGCATCGACAGCATCGACGATCGGATCCTCGAGCTCCTCGCCGAGCGGGCCGAGGTGGCCGTCGAGGTCGCGCACACGAAGCGCGCCGCGAACGCAACGCAGTTCCACGACCCGGAGCGCGAGCGGCGCGTGCTCACCCGGCTCCAGGCGAAGGGCGCGGGCCGCTTCCCGCGCGACGCCATCCGGGTCGTCTTCCGCGAGGTGATGAGCGCCTGCCTGTCGCTCGAGGAGCCGATGAAGGTGGCCTTCCCGGGGACGGAGGGCGCCTTCGCGGAGGTCGCGGCGCGGCACCTGTTCGGGCTGGCCGCGCGCTACCGCGAGACGGGCACCATCGAGGGCGTCTTCGACGCGGTGCGCGCAGGGGAGGCCGCGTGCGGCGTCGTCCCCGTCGAGAGCTCCACGGACGGCTCGGTGACCCTGACGGCGGACGCCCTGATCGAGAGCGATCTCCAGATCCGGCAGGAGCTCGTGCTCGACGTCGCATACTGCCTGTTCAGCAAGGCGGAGGGGCTGAGCGGCATCACGCGGGTGCACGGGCACTCGCACGCGCTGTCGCAGTGCCGCCTCTGGCTCGCGAAGCACCTGCCCGGCGCGCAGATCATCCAGACGGTCTCCGCCGCCGCCGCCGCGCACGAGGCCGTCGGCGACCCGGCCGCGGCCGCGGTAGGCAACCGCGGCGCGGGCGAGCTCTACGGCCTGCCGCTCCTGCGCGAGCGCATCCACGACCGCCCCGAGAACGCGACGCGCTTCATCGTCATCGCCCCGGGCGACGCCCCGCCCACGGGCACCGACAAGACATCGCTCGTGTTCTCCGTGCAGGAGGAGCCCGGCGCGCTCCGCCGCGTGCTCGCCATCTTCGACGACGCCGCCATCAACCTGACGAGGATCGAGTCGCGCCCGAGCCGGCAGAAGCACTGGGACTACGTCTTCCTCGTCGATCTGGAGGGGCACCGGAGCGACCCGCGCGTGGGCGAGGCCATCGAGCGGCTGCGCGCCCGCTGCGAGATGGTGAAGGTGCTCGGGAGCTACCCGCGCTCGACCGGCGCGCGCTGACGCGGCGGCGCCGCGGGACGCCCGCGGCGCCCGGGCCCGGCGCCAGCGGGGGCGCGCCCCGATCCCGCGGGCCGAGGAGCGCTCTCCCGCCTGCTCGAACAGCGCGTCGCGCAGGCAGCCTCGCCCCTCCGGCATCGGCGCACGCGGGCCCTGTCGTCGCATGCGGGCTCCGTCCCCGCGCTGACCCGAGCGAGCTCCCATGAAGGCGGGAAGATCATTGATTTTTCCACCTCGCCTTCCCGTGTTCATGGGCAGATCTGCCCATCACCTGAGCTCGCCAGGCGCCATCGTCTCGATGGTGCCCCGGCCTGGTTGATGTTATTTTCCGCAGCCCGTGCCGGCTGCTTCGCTCGCGCTCGCCCTCCGCGCTGCCCGAACGGCCGCGAGCGCGGCCGCCTGCGCGCTCCTCGCCCTGCCGGCCGCCGCGGCGGACGCGCCCCGCGCCGCCCGCGAGCCGCTGCTCGTCCTCGCCGCCTGCCCGAGCGCCGACCGCACCGACAAACGCGCCGTCGACCTCGTCGCGGCCCACGTGCGCCCCCTCGGCGTCCGCCTCCAGATCGTCCACCCCGACGCGCCGAGGCCCGCGCTGCAGAGCCTCCTCCCCGAGGCCCGCGCGCTCGCCGAGGCGTGGGACGCGCGGGGCGTGCTCTGGATCGACGCGGGATCGAAGGGCGAGCTCGCCCTGTACGTGGTCGAGCGCGACGGCAATCAGATCTACGGCCGCCGGATCCCGGTCCCGCCCGGACAGACCGCCACGGCCCTCGAGTCGCTCGCCAACATCGCCGGCGCGGTCGCCGAGGAGCTCCGCGAGGGCCACGTCGCCGGCATGGCCCGGGTGGACGTCGCCGCGGCCGCGCCGGACACCGCGGCGCTCGCGCCCGAGGCGGCCCCCGCGCCCGCCGCGCCGCCTGACAGGCCCGACGACGCCCCGCCGCGCCCGCGGGCGCCCGCGGTCCTCCAGCAGGGCGCCCGCCGCGAGCCGGGCCGGCTGCCCACGCTCGCCCTCCTCGCGGGCTACTCCGGCGCGAGCTTCGGCGGGGAGGCGCCCTGGCAGAGCGCCGCCGCGCTCCGCGCTTCCTGGGCGCCGGTGGACCGCGCCGTGCTCGGCCTGGGCTACGAGCTGGTCCCCTCGACCTCCGTCGGCGACGAGCGGTTCGCCTTCGACCTCGTGCGCCACCCGGTGAGCACGAGCGGCCAGCTCCGGTTCCGCCTCCCGCTCGGCCTCGACCTGCAGGTCGGCGCGCGCGCCAGCGTCGATGTGGTCCAGCGCGTCCCGCAAAGCGGCACGCAAGCGTCGGACTCGCCGGCGCAGGAGCCGCTGCAGGCCCCGCCGCCCCGGCCGCCGTACCCCCCTCCCTGGATGTGGCCGCCGCGGGCGACATGGCCGCGGATGGCCCCGCGGCAGCTGCCGCCGCCGGAGGCCCAGACCGATGTGCTGTTCAGCGTCGCGCCGGTCGCGGAGCTCGGCTACCCGCTCACCCCGTGGCTGCGCCTCAAGACCATGCTGGGCGTCGACTTCCTCCTGACGCGGCCCGACGCCTCCGTGCACCCGGGCCTCGCGCTCCAGCCCGATCCGGTGCGGATCCTCGCCGGCATGGGGCTGGAGCTCGGCCTCGCCCTGCCGTCCGCGCCGGCGGCCGCGCGCGCGCGATGAGCGCCCGGGCGGCGTGACCCCTCGCGGAAAGAAAATTGACCCGGTTCGGGCCCGTCGCCGCACCAGATCGCGGCGATGGACGCTGAGCAGACACGCGCTCTTGGCGCGATTGGCGCGAACCTCGGGTCGCTGCCCGAGCCGCGCCTGGCCTGCGCCATGACGCGCCCCGCTCCCGCCCCGTCACCCGCCGCGCCCGTGCCGCTCGACCTCGAGCGGATGCGCCGCGCCGGCGCGGGCGACCCGCAGGCCCAGGCCTGGCTCATGACGCACGTCATGGGGCGGGTCCGCCGGATCGCGCGGGCGTTCCACCGGAGCTCGGCCGACGCCGACGACGCCGCGCAGCTCGCGCTGCTCGCGATCCTCGAGGGCGCCTCGACGTACCGCGGCGAGGCTGCCGTCGAGGCCTGGGCCAGGCGCATCGCCGTCCGGACGATCCTCCGGCACGTCAAGCAGCAGCGCCGGGACGGCGCGCCGGCCGCGCCGGAGAGCGCGATCGACGAGGAGATCGCCCAGGCGCCGCACCAGCCCCCGTTCGAGGCCCTCCCGCGCGAGGCGCGCGCGTACCTCGAAGCGCTGCCGGAGGCGCAGCGCGACGTGATCATCCTGCACCACGCGCTCGACTACTCCATCGAGGAGATCGCTCGAATGACCGACGTCAGCCCCGATACGGTGAAGAGCAGGCTCCGCCTCGGCATCGGCGCGCTCCGCAAGCAGGTGCGCCAGGACATCGCCGTCGGCAGGAAGAGGACAGCATGACAGCGACGCCAAAGTCCGAGTTCGACCTGGACCGCCTGCCCGCGATCCTCGCCGCGGAGGCGCGCGGCGAGCCGATCGGCCCGGAGGACGCGGAGCTCCTCCGCCGCGCCGAGCAGGACGACCCCGAGCTCCGCGGCGAGGCGCCGCTCTGGGCGGCGCTCGGCAAGCTCGGCGACCCGCGCGGCGAAGGCCGGGAGCTCAGCGACGCCGCCCTGCTGGAGCGGGTGCTCGCGCGCGCCCACGGCGAGCCCGCGCCGGCGAGCAGGCCGCGGCCGCGCGCGGCGCCGCGGCCGGCGCTGCGGCGCGGGCTGGCGGGGTCGATCGCGGGCGTGGCCGTCGCGGCGACCCTGCTGGCCGCGCTCGCGGCGGAGCTGATCGACGGGCCCGCAGAGGCGCCGCCGCCCGCGCCGGGCGGGAACGAGATGCTCGATCCGAGCGGCGCGCCGCGCGCGGCGCCGGGCCTACCCGCGCCCGCGCCGCCGGCAGAGCCCTCGCCCGGCGCGGCGGACGAGCCCGCGGCCGCTGGCGCGGCGGACGAGCCCGCGGCCGCTGGCGCCAGCGCGACGGCGGGCGAGCCGCCGCGCGGCGCCGGCGCGGCGGCGAACGGGCCTGCGGCCGCCGGCGGCGTCGAGGCCCGCGAGCGCGCCCCGCAGCCCCCCAGGCAGGGCGCGGAGGAGGGCGCGATGAGCGCCGAAGCGCTGCTCGTGCGCGCGCAGTCCCGGCTCGGGCAAGGCAAGAGCGCCGAGGCCAGCGCGGCCTACCGCGCCCTGCTCGCGCAGCACCCGTCCAGCCCCGAGGCGCGGGCGGCGCTGGTCTCGCTCGGGCAGATCTCGCTCCAGCAGGGCAAGGCCGCGGAGGCGCTCGGCTACTTCGAGCGCTACCTCGCCGGCGCCGGCCCCCTCGCCGCGGAGGCCCGGGTCGGGCGGGTGCAGTGCCTGCGCCGCCTCGGGCGAGCGGCCGACGAGCGCGCGGCCATCGCCGACTTCCTCTCCCGCCACGGCGAGAGCGTCCACGCGCCGCGGCTGCGCGCGCGCCTCGACGAGCTCGGCAGCAGGTGAGCGCCCGGGGCTGACGCCTTCAAAAAAAATTGACCCGGCATCTCGCGACGTCACCACCTGATCACCGAGATGTCGCGAAAAGTTCTCTCGATTGTAAAAATCCTTTCCAAAGGCGCGTCGCGCGCCGGCGTCCTTGGCGGGGTGCTGAGCCTCCTGTCCCTCGGCTGCTCGAGCAAGGCGGACGACGGCACCGGCGCTCCGGACGCCGGTCCCCCGGACGGAGCCCCGGATCAGGGAGGAGAGACGGGCGACCCCATGCGCCTCATCGGCGCCTTCCAGGTGCGCTCGCTGCCCGACACGTCCGCGGCGGAGGCGTCCGGCAGCACGTCGGTGATCGGGAAGATCTACGACGGGCCCACGCCCTCCCAGGTCGTCTGGGAGGTGCAGGCCGAGGAGGGGAGTTGCAAGCTCCTCACGCCGCGCGTCCCGTTCTGCAACCAGCCCTGCGGGGGCAGCGCCGTCTGCGTGGAGGACGACACGTGCCAGGCCTACCCGAGCGCGCACAGCGCCGGGGCCGTGACGGTCACCGGCTTGAACCTCGAGTCGGCAGAGGCGTCGATCGTGATGACCCCCACGGCGAACAACTACCAGCCTCCCGCCGGCGTGAAGCTCCGCTACCCGCCCGCCGACGAGGGCCAGCCGGTCCGCCTCGAGGCGAGCGGCGATTACTTCGGCGCCTTCACGCTGGAGGCCAAGGGCGTGAGCCCCCTCGAGCTCCTGAGCGACGCGATCGAGCTCAAGCCCGACCAGGCCGTGCAGCTCGAGTGGACCCCGCCGGGGCAGGCCGGCATCTCCACGATCCACGTGAAGCTCGATGTAAGCCATCACGGCGGCACGAAGGGGATGATCGAGTGCGCCGCCGACGACGCCGGCGCCCTCGAGCTGCCGGCGTCGCTCGTCACGCAGCTGCTCGACCTCGGCGTCGCCGGCTTCCCGACCATCATCGTCACGCGCAGATCCGTGGGCTCCACGACGATCGCGCCCGGCCGCATCGACCTCGTGGTCTCGTCGCAGATCGAGCAGGCGGTGGTGATCGCGGGGCTCACCTCGTGCAGCGACACCTCCGAGTGCCCCGAGGGCCAGACCTGCCAGGCCGATCTCACCTGCAAATGAGCCTCGCCGATCCCCGGCGAGGTCGACGACGTAGCTTGACCCTTTCTTGACCCGATGAGGAGACCGACATCATGACACGCACCTATCGTCCTTTGCTTCTCCCCCTCGCCCTCGCGCTGCTCTCGCCCGTGGTCGGCTGCTCCGGCTCGGACGCGGAGTCGTCGAGCGACGGAGCGACCGGCACGTCGTCGAGCTCGTCAGGCGGCGGCACCACCACCAGCGGCGGCGGCACCACCACCAGCGGCGGCGGCGCCACGACCGGCGGCGGCGGCACGTCGACCAGCGGCAGCGCCACCGCGACGAGCGGCGGCGGCACCACCACGAGCGGCGGCGGCACGACCGAGAAGTTCAGCTTCTTCGTGACGAGCCTCGTCGCCATGCAGGATCTGTCGGGCTCCCAGGACGGCTTCGGGGGCGACTTCCGCTTCGGGGAGACGGGCCCGGGCGCCGGCCTCCGCGGCGCGGACAAGATCTGCGCGACGATCGCCGAGCGCAGCCTCCCGGGCGCGGGGGGCAAGACGTGGCGCGCGTTCCTGAGCGCCGTGGCAGGAGAGGACGGCAATCAGGTCAACGCGATCGACCGGATCGGCGAGGGGCCCTGGTACGACCGGCTCGGGCGGCTGGTCGCCAACAACAAGGAAGAGCTGCTCAACGACCGTCCCGTCGCGGCCGACGAGGCGATCATCGACGATCTGCCGAACGAGGACGGCGTCCCCAACCACCAGCCCGACCCGAGCCAGCCCGAGGTGGACAACCACGACATCCTGACGGGGACCAACGACGAAGGGAAGCTCTACAGCGCGACGGCGACGTGCAAGGACTGGACGAGCGCGGCGGGCACCGAGGCCGAGGGCAGGCCGCGCGTCGGTCACTCGTGGCCGAGGAACTTCGGCGGCGGCTTCCCCGGCGGCGGAGGCCCCGGCGGGTCCAGCGGGTCCGGAGGCTTCCCCGCAGGCGGAGGCCCCGGCGGCGACATCAACATGGCCAACTGGATGTCGTCCCTCGACGAGGCGGGGTGCGCGCCGGGCATCAACCTCCTGGAGCAGGGCGGACCGCTGCCCGGCACGACCACCGTCGGCTCCGGCGGCGGATACGGCGGGATCTACTGCTTCGCGCTGACGCCCTGACGCAGGCTCCCCCCGGCGCGCGCCCCCCCCTCGGTCAGCTTACTTGTCTCTGGAGGACTCATGTACGAAGGCACCCGCATCACGTCCATCCTCGCGCTCGCGCTGGGCTCCGCCCTGCTGCCGGCGGCGTGCAGCAGCAGCGGCAGCCCGGACGACCCCGGCGCGGTCGTGGAGGTCTGCGAAGGCACGAACCAGGACGGATCGACGGAGTTCCTGAAGCGCGTCGGGTGCGGCGCGGACTTCGAGGCGCTCGCGTCGGAGCCCGTCGACGCCAGCCTGCCCGGCGCGCGGTCGGTCAAGGTCGTCATGGATCAGGCCGACCAGAACGCGCTGTATTTCCAGAACAGCGTGCTCTACCGGATCCATTACGACTTCGTATCGAAGCACCTCTCCGGCGACGGGCTGCCCTACGTCCCTGCCCTGGCCGAGTTCAACGCGACCGAGTACTTCACGCCGGACCGCCGCTTCGTCCTCGGCGCGGTGACGCACTACGAGGGCCCCGACGTGTGGGCGCTCGAGCTCTCCCCGTACGACACCGCGTCCGCGGACATGATCGCCGCCCTGTTCAAGGCGGTCCAGGCGGCGTCCTTCTTCGGGTCGAAGCTCGCCTTCCACCCGACGTCGGAGGCCGTGGCGGTCGAGGCGCAGAAGCTCCCCGCCGACATCCCCGTGGTCAGCACCGGCGATCTCTACGCCGGCATCGACTACCAGCCGCTCTCGCTGGGCAAGGCGATGGGGCGGCTCCACTTCGCCAAGGCGGCAGATCTCGACTCGGAGTACCTGTCCCACCAGGACATCGTCGTCCTCGACGAGGCGCCCAACGACATCTCGGTCGTCCAGGGGATCATCACGGAGGAGTTCCAGACGCCGCTGTCGCACGTCAACGTGCTCTCCCAGAACCGGCGCACGCCCAACATGGGGCTGCGCGACGCGATGAGCAACCCGGAGCTGCTCGCGCTGAAGGACAAGCTGGTCGAGCTCACCGCCGAAGCGTCGTCCTGGAGCGTCCGCGAGGTCACCGAAGAGGAGGCCGAGGCGTTCTGGGAGGCGCACAAGCCGAAGCCCGTCACGCTCCCCGAGCTGGACCTGACGGTCACCGATCTGCGCGACCTCGAGGAGGTGACCCCCGAGCCGGCAGACGGCGAGTCGCTCCGGGACGCGATCAAGAAGTCCGTCCTCGCCTTCGGCGGCAAGGCGGCCCACTACTCCATCCTGGCCAGGACCCCTGATGTCCCGATCCAGAAGGCCTTCTCGATCCCTGTCTACTACTACGACCTGTTCATGAAGACGAACGGGTTCTACGACGAGATCGAGGCGCTGCTCGGCGACGCGAAGTTCAACACCGACGTCGCGACCCGCGACGAGAAGCTGAAGGCGCTCCGCGACGCGATGAAGAGCGCGCCCATCGACGCCGACTTCCAGGCGCTCCTCAAGGCGAAGATCGAGGCCGAGTACCCGGGGCACCCGATGCGCTTCCGCACCAGCACGAACAGCGAGGATCTCGACGGGTTCCCGTGCGCCGGCTGCTACGACTCGAACACAGGGGATCCGGCCGACTGGGAGGACGTCCTCGACGCCATCCGCAAGACGTACGCGAGCGCCTGGAAGCTCCGCACCTTCGATGAGCGCACCTATTACGGCATCGATCACAGGACGATCGGAATGGCGCTGCTCGTGCACCACAATTTCCCGGACGAGGAGGCGAACGGCGTGGCCGTGACCAACAACCCGTTCGACCCCTCCGGCGTCCAGCCTGCCTTCTACGTCAACGTGCAGGCGGGCGGCGACGTCGAGGTGGTGGCCCCGCCCGCCGGCGTGACGAACGACGAGTTCCTCCACTTCTTCAACCAGCCCAACCAGCCGATCACCTACCTGACCCACTCGAGCCTCGTGCCAGAGGGCCAGACGGTCCTCACGGCGGCGCAGGTCCATCAGCTCGGCCTGGCGCTCGACGCCATCCACACCCGGTTCTCCCCCGCTTACGGGCCCGCGGCGGGCAACAGCGCCTGGTACGCGATGGACATCGAGTTCAAGTTCGACGACGACGCGAGCCCGGGCGAGCCGCCGACGCTCTACATCAAGCAAGCGCGCCCCTACCCCGGCCGCGAGGCCGCCGCGGAGGCGCAGTGAGGCGGGCGCGGCGGGGCGGGCCGCGCCGCGCCGCGCCCGCGATCGCCGCGGGGAAGAGCGGGCCATGACGACCGACTGGCTCGGATGGATCACCCAGGGGAGCGCCGTGGACCTCCGCCGGGCCCTCGTGTCGCTCCTGCTCGCGTTCGGGCTCGGCCAGGCGGTCGCGGTCGTCTACATGACCACGTTCCGCGGGCTCTCCTACGCCCGATCGACCGTGCAGAGCATGGCGATGGGCAGCGTCATCACGTGCATGCTGCTGCTCTCCGTCGGCGGCAGCATCGGCGCCGGCATCGGCGTCGCCGTGGGCCTGAGCGCGGTCCGGTTCCGCACGACGCTGCGCGATCCGCGCGACATCATGTTCGTCTTCGCGGCGCTCGGCGTCGGCATCGCCTGCGGGCTCCAGGCGATCGGCGCGGCCCTCATCGGGACGGCGATCTTCGGGGGCGGGTCGCTGCTCCTGCACTTCACCAACTACGGCGCGCGGCGGCAGCCGGACGGCCTGCTCCGCTTCACCGTGCCCGCCAGGCCCGAGGCGGACGAGGCGCTCACGAGCGTCCTCCGCGCGCACTGCCGGACCTTCTCGCTCGTGACGCTCCGGGAGGCCGCGCAGGGGACCGTCATGGAGCACGCCTACCAGATCAGCGTCCGCGCGCCCGAGCTCCGGGCCCCGCTCGTCTCGCGGCTGCAGGCCATCCCGGGCGTGCAGGACGTCTCGCTCATGCTCCAGGAGCCGACGCTGGATCTCTAGCGGCCGAGATCCATCGCCGGGAGGCCGGCGGCTCGCGCGCTCGTGCGCTGGAGGGCCGCTCGGCCGGTCGACGCGACCGCCGTGATCACAACCGCGCAAGGATCATCGATGTACAGCTACCCGCGACTCCGCTCGGCGCTCCAGGACGCTGGCCCCGTGCTCACCCTCGTGCTCACGCTGGGCGCCGCCCTGTGGCTCCACCTGGACGGCAGCCCGCGCGGGCGCGTCTTCGGCTTCGCGGAGGCGCTGCCCGAGGTGGTCTCGCCGATCGAGACAGCGCGGGTGGCCTCCATCGAGGTGACCGTCGGCCAGGAGGTCTCGGCCGGGCAGGTCATCGCGACGCTGGACACCTCGGTGATCGACGCCGAGATCGGCATCGCGAAGGCGCAGAAGGCGCAGGTCGAGGCCGATCTGCAGATGGAGCTCGCCCTGCTCGAGCAGGAGCTCGACGTGGACCGCGCGTCGATCGAGCGAGACCTCGCGGCGCAGCGCGAGGAGCAGCGCCGGGCGGTCGCCGAGGCCAGGGTGCTCGACGGCGAGATCTCGAGGATCAAGCAGCTCGTCGAGGACCGGCTGGCGGTCGTCGGCGACCTGACGAAGCTCGACGTGCAGCACGCGACCGCCACGGCGATCGCGGGCGAGAAGCCGCGGACCATGAGCCTGCTCAACGCGCAGCTCAAGGCGGCGGAGCGGCGCCGGAGCGAGCTCCGGGACCGCGGGTCCGGGATGGCGGCGAAGCTCGACGCGGACGTGCGCGTCGCGTCCGAGAGCATCGCGCTGCTCGAGCAGCGGCGCGCGGGGTACGTGCTGCGCGCCGCGAACGCGGGGCGCGTCGCCTCGATCGACAGGCAGCCCGGCGAGGTCGTCCCGGCCGGCGAGCCCCTGGTGCAGCTGTTGAGCGCGCGCACCGGCGCGCGCGCTATCGCCTGCGTCCCCGAGCGCTCCGCGCTCGGCCTCCAGGAGGGGGACGCGGCCGAGCTCTGGATCCGGGACCAGCTCGTCGGCGCCTCGATCCCGGGCTCGATCGTCGCCGTGGGTCCGCTCGTCTCGGAGCTCCCGGCGCGCTGCTGGCCGACGCCGCAGATGCCCGCGTGGGGCCGCGTGGTCACCATCGCGCTGGACACGCCGATGGCGCTCGTCCCCGGCCAGGCGTTCGACATCACGTTCGGCGCCCGCCGCGGCGCAGCCGCGCCGCCGAAGCCCGCCCCCGCCGCGCCGCCGAAGCCCGCCCCCGCCGCGCCGCCGAAGCCCGCCCCCGCCGCGCCGCCCGGGCCCCCCGCGGCGTCGGCCCGGGTCCTCATGAAGGTGCCGCCGGCCCTGGCGGGCCGGTCGCGCCTGGAGCCGTCGGGCATCCTCGCGCGCCCGGGCGAGTCGCGGTACCTGATGGTCAGCGACGACACGGGCCACGAGCGCCGCGACGAGGGCGCGCCGTGGCTCTTCGCGATGTCCGCGGGCGGCGCGGTCGAGCCGGATCCGGTGACCGTGAGCGGCGTCGACGAGCTGAGCGACGTCGAGGGGATCGCCGCGGGCGACGCGGGCGAGATCTACCTCCTGTCATCCCAGAGCTACAGCAAGAAGGGGAAGCGCAAGCCGGAGCGGAGCGCGCTCCTCCGCCTCCGCCCGGAGGGCCGCGGCTTCCGCGTCGACGGCGAGATCCACCTGGCGGAGGTCCTCGACGCGGCCCCCGCGCGCGCCGCCGCGCTCGGCCTGCCCGGCGGGACGCGGGCGCTCGACATCGAGGGCCTCGCCTTCCGGCAAGGCGCGCTGTACCTAGGGCTGAAGGCGCCGCTCGACGCGGAGGGCAACGCGATGATCTGGCGGATCGCCTCCCCTGGCGCGCTCTTCGGCGGGGAGGGCGCCGTGGCGGTCGAGGCCGCGAGCGCGAAGAAGAAGCAGCGGACCGCGGCCGAGGCGGCGCGCTTCGAGGCGGCGCGCGTCTCGCTGTGGGCGCGCGCGCGCGTCGACGTGGAGCTCGCCGGGCGGCCGGCGCCGGGCGGCATCTCGGAGCTCCTGTTCATGCCGGACGGCTCGCTCGCGGTGACGTCCACGCCCTCGACGGAGGACGGCGACGCCGGCGCGCTGTGGCGGGTGGATCGGTCCGAGGCCGGGGTCCTCGCGCCGCGCCTCGTCCAGCGGTTCCCGGGGCTCAAGCCCGAGGGGCTCGCGCCCTCGCTCGCGGCGGGCGCGCTGATGGTCGTGTTCGACGCCGGCAGCGCCGCGCCCTCGTTCCAGGAGCTCCCGTGGGGCCCGTGAGCCCGCTTCGTACGCCGCCACTGCACCGAGGTGGGCGACCTCCGCCGCGCCGTCGGCGGCGACTCCCCGCCGAGGCGATCGACCCTGATGGAAAGGCGCGGGTCCACGGCGATGTTCGACGGTAGGCTGAGCACCATGAGCTTCCGTCGCGCTTCCTCCTCCCTCCTCCCCCTCCTCCTCGTCGCGGCGAGCCAGAGCGGCTGCGCGGTGGACGACGCGAGCGACGACGCCGCCGCGGTCTTCGACCGGACGGTGCTGCACACGGTCGCCATCACCGTCGACCAGGGCCACCTCGACCAGCTCGCCACGGACCTCGACGAGCGCGTCCCGTGCACCATCGTCTATGACGGCGAGGTCGTCACCGGCGCAGGCATCCGGCAGAAGGGCAACTCGCTCGTGGACCTCTCCGACAAGCCGAGCTTCAGCCTGAAGCTCGACGACTTCGACGAGGAGGCGGAGCTGCGCGGGCTCAAGAAGCTCCTGCTGAACAGCGCCAAGCAGGACCCGACGTTCCTGCGCGAGCATATCGGCGCGGAGCTGCACGACCGCGCCGGCGTGCCCGCGGCGCGCAGCGCGCACGCGGTGGTGACCTTCAACGGCGTCGACAAGGGGATCTACGTCGTCACCGAGGCTGTCGACAAGCGGTTCCTGAGGCGCCATTTCGGCGAGGTGAACGACGAGGGAGCGCTGTACGAGGGCCCTTGTTGCGGCGATTTCGTCGAGGACCTCGACGCCGTGGAGCTCGACGGCGGGGAGGACGAGGGCGCGGCCGAGCTCCGCGCGCTGGCCGGCGTCATCCGGGACACGCCGGACGAGCAGCTCGAGGCGCGGGTGAGCGAGCACCTCGACCTGGACCGGTTCATCACGGGCTTCGCGCTCGAGGCGCTCCTCGGTCACTGGGACGGCTACGCGTTCCGCGCGAACAACTACTACCTTTACAAGAACCCGGCCGACGGGCGCTTCGTGTTCATCGCCCACGGCATGGATCGGATCCTCGAGGACGCGTGGTTCGACCCCGAGACGACGCCCGTCGCCGTGCTGCCGGGCCGGATCCGCGCGATCCCGGCGCTCGACGAGCGCTTCCACGCCGAGCTCGCCCGGGTCGCGAGCGCGGCGTGGGACGAGCGGGCCGTGCTCACGGTCGTCGATGAGGTGGCGCAGGTGATCGGCGCGGCCAGCGCCGGCGAGGCGACCCAGAGCGACCTGAGCGGGTTCACCGCGCGCGTGAGCGCGCTGCGGAACGACCTGAAGCTGCGCCGCTCCCTGGTCGACCCCGCGGTCGCGTGCGGCGACGGCGAGCTCGAGGGGCTCGAGACGTGCGACGACGGCAACGCGGCCGGGGGCGACGGGTGCAGCGCGAGGTGCCGCGTCGAGCCTTGACGGCGCTGCGCCGGCGGCCTGTCGGGCGGCACAGGCGCCGCTCGCTCGCTGTGCACCTCGCTGCCGGAGCCCGCAAGCGTTTGCGGGATGCCGCAACCCCCCTGACGTGAGCTGGCGCCTCCCTCGCCGGCGACCCGCGGATCGGCGCCTGTCCTGGCCCGCCCTCTCCCGGCACGCCCGATGCTCCTGACGGAGCCCGGCGCGCCGTCGGCGATGGGGCCGATCCGGGTCTCCCGCCGTCGGCCGAGACTGCAGCGCTCGCCGTGATGCCGTCGAGCGTCATCGAGAGAGGAAACAGCACATGCGTAGCTTGTTCTATTCACACGCGGGCAAAGCGATGGTCGTCGCGCTCCTGGCCGCGCTTCCCGCGTGCGACATGGGCCCGGGAGACTCCGGGGCAAAAGAGGGTGGAGAGACGGGGACCCTCCGCGCGGCGCTCACGGTCGGAGGCGCGCGTCACGACGTCGTCGCGGTCCACTACAAGGTCGTCGGCGCAGGCAGCTCCTGCAGTGATCTGGCCATCGCCGAGACCACCAGCGCCCTGGAAGAGGAGGAGCTCCCCGGCGGCGCGCTCCCCCCGGGAGCGGGTGTCCACGCGGGCGCCGATGGCCTGTTCGTGCTGCCTCCGGGTGACTACCGCGTGTGCGCGACCCCGATGAGCGAATCTGGCCCTTCGATGGAGTGCGCCCCCGCCGAGGCGACGGCGTACGTCATCCCCGAGGCGACGTCCGAGATCGCGCTCGTGGCGCAGTGCGCCGGTGAAGCCAACGGCGGGCTGGACGTGATCGTCGCCTTGAACGACCCGCCGACCATCGAGGGTCTCGACATCACGCCGAGCAAGTTCATCACGCAGTGTGAGACCGCCGCGATCGCCGTGACCGCATCGGATCCCGACGGCGACGCGATCTCGTACGCATGGGAGGTCGTCGCCGGCG
The DNA here is from genome assembly GCF_051530195.1 of Sorangium sp. So ce321. Classification (NCBI taxonomy): domain Bacteria; kingdom Pseudomonadati; phylum Myxococcota; order Polyangiales; family Polyangiaceae; genus Sorangium; species Sorangium sp. So ce321. Next base: position 12,584,325 of record NZ_CP150329.1, read on the forward strand.
CGGGCACGCTGTCGGGCGACGGCAGCGCCGCGACCTTCGCCCCCGCGGGCGCGGGCGACTCCACGGTACAGGTGACGGTGACCGACGCGGCCGGCGGGAGCAGCCGGCTCTCGTTCCCCATCCACGTGTCAGCCGCGGACTGCGGGACGCCGGACTGCCAGGTCTTCGGGACCGACGCCTTCGGTTACGTGGGCTGCTCGCGGACCGAGGAGCTCCCGTCGTGCGATGACATCTCGCTCACCGGCAGCCGGGCCTGCAGCGACGACGACTGCGCGACCAGCGTCTCGCTCCCCTTCGCCTTCGACTTCTACGGGACGTCGCGCACTGAATTGACCATCTCCTCGAACGGCCAGCTCGGCTTCCCGGCCTCCGCGTCCTTCAGCAACAGCTGCAGCCTCGAGCCGGACACCGTCGCGCCGTTCTGGGACGATCTCTTGCCGCCGGCCGGCGGGTCCGTCCTCTATCAGACGCTGGGAAGCGCGCCCGAGCGCCGCTTCGTGGTCCAGTGGAACGTCCCGCACATCACCGGAGGCTCGCCCCTCGACGTCCGCGCGGTGCTGTTCGAGGGCTCGAACGATATCCGCTTCTGCTACGCCGACACCACCGTGGAGAACCCCGCCGTCGACAGCGGCATCAGCGCGACGGCCGGTATCGCGGGCTCCACGAGCAGCCTCGTGTACTCGTGCCAGGCCCCGCAGCTCACGGACGGCCTCGTCCTCGAGTTCTCGCACCCCGGGGGCGATACGCCGACGTGCAGCGACGGCCTCCAGAACCAGGGCGAGACAGGCGTCGACTGCGGCGGCCCCTGCGCCCCCTGCGGCCCCGCGCCCCAGACGGTCCCCGGCTTCAGCGGGGAGCTCGGCCCCGACTTCTCGTCGAGCGGCTGGACGCAGTGCGTGGGCTACCGCGACCAGGCGAACATCGATGACATCCAGGACGTGGGCTGGGCGGCCGCCTGCATCGGCGCGGGCTACACCCAGATCCGCGTCGCCTGCGGGGCGGACGCGAGCTCGGTGCGGTACATCGATGTCTCCCGGAACGTCCTGGCGACGGGGCTCGAAGGCTACCCGGAGCAGAACCTCATCTTCGCGTCGAGCTTCGACCTCGGCGGCGCCAACGACATCTACGCCACGGGCAACCAGCCGAACAGCGGCACCTCCTGGTGGGTCACCGGCGACGGCTGCGACGAGAGCTCGAACAGCCTCACGATCAACAACGGCTGCGCGTGGGAGGCCGCCAACTGCTTCGGCCAGGGCCTCGAGGGCGAACGCTTCCTCTATGTCTATGTCAACGGGACGAGCGGCCCGACCTGCGATGACGGCGCGCAGAACCAGGGCGAGACCGGCGTCGACTGCGGCGGCCCCTGCGCCCCCTGCGGCGGGGGCGGCGGCTCGGTCTTCACGTTCACCGACACGGAGGCGGACGACGTGAGCTCGACAGCGCTCTACGACTTCTTCTCGAGCCTCGGCCCCGTGAGCTCGAGCGAGCACATCCTGCTCGAGATCACCACGAACGACGGCAGCAGCGCCTGGTGCGCCGAGAACGCGGCCTTCTACGTCGACAGCTACCTCAGCCTCGCGGGCACCTCCGGCACCGCGGAGTCGGGCGGCTGGGCCAGGTACGCGCGGTCGTTCGATGGCGCCTGGTCTGGCCCGGATACGGGGTCGTACATGAACTACTACGGCGCCGACTGCGACGGGAGCTCGTACTCCTGGTGCAGCGAGTGGGGCGTTCAGGATCTCTCGCTCGGCGTGATGCCCGGCCAGGCCTCCGGCGAGAGCTTCTCCAGCAACTGGTCGAGCGGCGCGGGCTGGGTGGTCCGGGTCGCGGTCGGCGAGGACCGACTCTCGACCTGCGGCTTCTAGCCAAGCGCTGCCCGGGTGGCGCTGACCGCGGCGCTGCCCGCCGCGGCCGCGCTCCCCGATGAGCCCGGCCGCGCGCGGCCCGGGTGAGGCTCCGCGGCCACCGTGCTATGGGGCCGCCATGCCGAACGCCGCCGGCGACATCGACGTGGAGGCGCTGAACGACCGCCTCGCCCGCGAGCACCCGATCGACGACTACTACGACCGCGCCCCGCTGCCGATCCGGCTCATCGAGCGCGAGCGGCTCGCCATCATCCGCGACATGCTCGGCGACTGCGCCGGCCTCGAGCTCGCCGAGATCGGCTCGGGCGGCGGGCACGTGCTGCGGATGTTCCCGCGGGCGCGCATCACGGCCATCGACGTCTCCGACGTCTTCCTCGACACCGCCCGCAAGAACCTCGCGGGCTACGACGCCCGCTTCCTCAAGGGCGAGGTCGACCGGCTCGACCTCCCCGCCGCGAGCTTCGATCGCGTCATCTGCACCGAGGTCCTGGAGCACACGGTCGACCCCTCCGCCGTCCTCGCCGCCATCGCCCGCCTGCTGCGCCCGGCCGGCGTGGCGGCCATCACGGTGCCGAACGATCCGCTCATCGCGCGGCTGAAGGGCCTCGTCCGCCGCACGCCCGTCGGCTACCTCCTGCGCGATCGCGTCCAGTGGGGCGGCGACGTCTACCACCTGCACCAGTGGACGCCCGACGAGTTCGGCCGCCTGCTCGCGCGTCACTTCCGCGTGACCGAGCGCCGCGCCGCGCCCCACGGCGCGCTGCCGATCCGCGCCTGCTTCCGCTGCGTGCCCCTGTGACCTCCGCCGCGCGGCCGGGCCGTCCGGGCGCCCCGCGCGCGCCTCGCCCGGACGCGGGCTCCCCTCTCAGGCAAAGATAGGCGAACACACCATGTCCGACACCCGATCTGAGCTTGCTCCGGAGACACCGATCGAGCTCTCCGTCATCGTGCCCTGCCTGAACGAGGAGCTGAACATCCCCGAGCTCGTCGAGCGCGTCCTCGGCGTCTTCCGCGAGGGGAGCCTCGCGGGGGAGCTCCTCCTCGTCGACGACGGCTCGACCGACGGCACGAAGACCACGATAGAGGCGCTCGCGGCCGCGCACCCGGGGCTCGTCGTGGGGTGCTTCCACCCTCAGAACCGCGGCATCACCGCGGCGTGGCGCACCGGCGCGGCCGCCGCGCGCGGCAAGCTCGTCTCCATCATCGACGCCGACCTCCAGTACCAGCCCGAGGACCTCCTGCGCCTCCGGCGCGAGCTCTACGAGCACAGCGTCGATGTCGTCCAGGGCTGGCGGAGCGCCGTCGGGCGGCGCCGGGACCGCCGGTACCACCTGAGCCGCGGGCTCAACTACCTGCTCAACAAGACCTTCGGCATGTCGCTCCAGGACAGCAAGAGCGGCTTCGTGATGTGCGCGCGCGAGGTCTTCCAGGACCTGCTCACGTACAAGGGGAGCTACTTCTACTGGCAGTCGTTCATCCTCGTCGCCGCGCACGCCAAGGGCTACTCGTACAAGGAGGTCGAGACGCTCTTCGAGCAGCGGCGACAGGGCGTCTCCTTCCTCGATGGGAACGAGGCGGGCGCCGTCGCGAGGTCGTTCTACGACCTTGGCAAGGCGGTGTGGGAGTACCGCGTCGACCGGATCCCGGCGGACATCGCCACGCAGTACCTCCGCCGGCACCCGGTGGTCGACCGCTCGCCGGAGCGCGATCCGGTCACCGGGGCGCGGTGGCGCGCGTACCTCGCCGCGTTCAACCACACCCACTGGATGATCACGCGCGACGTCGAGCACTACTACGAGACGCTGCGCAAGACGCAGTGGCTCACGCCGGAGCAGACCCGCGAGCTCCAGGACGAGAAGCTGCGGCGGCTGCTGCGCCACTGCTACCGCAACGTGCCTTATTACCGCGCGCGCATGCAGGAGCTCAAGCTCCGGCCCGAGGACATCCACGGCCAGGGGGACCTCCACAAGCTGCCCTTCCTCACGAAGGCGGATATCCGGCGCCACCTCTACTTCGACATCATGTCGGAGAACCACGACAAGTCGCAGGTCCTCAAGATCACGACCAGCGGCTCCACCGGCGAGCCGTTCGTCTGCTACGCCGACAGGGCGCAGCTCGAGTTCCGCTGGGCGGCGACGCTGCGCGCGCAGGAGTGGACCGGCTACCGCTTCGGCGACCCCACGGTGCGGCTGTGGCACCAGACGATCGGGATGACGCGGTGGCAGGCGGCCCGTGAGCGCGCGGACGCGATCCTGTCGAACCGGACGTTCATCCCGATCTTCGAGCTGTCCGACGACACCCTGAGCGGCACGATCGAGCGGATCGCCGGCGTCCAGCCGGTGCTCATGGACGGCTACGCCGAGGCGCTCGATTTCCTCGCGCGTTACGTCAAGAACGTCAAGAGCACGGGCAAGGTCGCGGCCCGGCCGCGCGCGATCATGTCGAGCGCGCAGACGCTGCCGCTGCCGAGCCGCCGGCTCATCGAGGAGGCGTTCGGCTGCAAGGTCTTCGACAAGTACGGCAGCCGCGAGTTCTCGGGCATCGCGTACGAGTGCGACGCGCACGAGGGCCATCACGTCGTGGCCGAGGGGTACATCGTCGAGGTCCTGCGCGACGGGCGCCCCGCGAAGCCGGGAGAGATCGGCGAGGTCGTGATCACCGATCTCAACAACTTCTGCATGCCGTTCGTGCGCTACCGCATCGGCGACCTCGCCGAGGCGATGGATCCGGCCGTGCCGTGCCCGTGCGGCCGCGGGGCGCCGCGCGTGGGCCGCATCGAGGGGCGGGTGCAGTCGATCATCCGGGGGACGGACGGGCGGTATCTGCCCGGCACGTTCTTCGCGCATTATCTCAAGGAGTTCGATTACGCGATCAAGCGGTTCCAGGTGGTGCAGGAGGAGCGCGACGCCATCACGTTCCGCGTCGTCAAGGGCGGCCGCTTCTCGCAGCAGGTGCTGGACGAGGTGCTCGCGACGTTCCGCCATTACCTCGGCGAGCGGATGCGCATCGCCGTCGAGTTCGCGGACGACATCGCGCTCATCCGCACGGGCAAGCACCTCGCGAGCGTCTCGCGGCTCAACGTGGACTTCCAGCGCGCCGCGCCGGCGGTGATCCTTCCCCCGGGCCAGGACGGCGCGGCGGGCTAGCGAGGAGCTCGGGATGGCAGCGACGATGAACCGGGTCGTGACCGTATCGAGGCCGGGGGTGAGCTACGTCGATCGCGCGCCCTTCGACCCGCCGAGCCCGGTCTACGAGGCCGTCGAGGCGCTCTTCCGGCGGCTCGGCCTCGACGCGAGCCGCGCGGGCACGCCCGAGTGGAACCCGCTCGGCGACCTGATCGCGCCGGGCGACAGCGTCGTCATCAAGCCGAACCTCGTCTCGTCGAAGAACCTGCACCAGAAGATCACGGGCGAGCGGCTCGCCGCCTCGAGCACGCACGGCTCGCTGCTCCGGCCCGTGCTCGACTACGCGCTCCGCGCCGCCGGCCCGCGCGGGAGGGTGCGCGTCGTCGACTCGCCGGTCGAGGGCTGCGAGATCGAGAAGGTCGCCGGCCCGCTGGGCATCTTCGAGGTCATCGATCACCTCAAGGCCCGCGGTCACGACATCGATTTCATCGACCTGCGCTATTTCCGGGTCGCGCCGGTGTTCGCCCTCGACGACGTGCGCCGCTTCGGCCGCTCGTGGAACCTCGGCCTGCTCCTGCGCCGCCGCCTGCCCGGCGATCCGCGGGGCTACCGGGTCGTCGATCTCGGCCAGGACAGCTTCTTCGCGAGGGCGGGCGCCCCGCGCTCGGGCGCGCTGCGGTTCCACCGGAGCCATTACGCCACCCCGGTGCCGCACCACAGCGGGCAGCGGCACGAGTACAGCATTCCGCAGACGCTCCTCGACGCGGATGTCGTCATCAACCTCCCCAAGCTGAAGACGCACAAGAAGACCGGGGTCACGCTGTCGCTGAAGAGCGTTATCGGGCTCACCAACGAGAAGTACTGGCTCCCGCACTTCACCGAGGGCGATCCGTCGGTGGGCGGCGACGAGTTCGACCGGCCGCAGGGCGTCGGCGAGGCGGTGGAGAACAAGCTCAGCCGGTTCCCGCTCCCGGGCGATCACTCGCTCGTGGCGCGCGCGCCGCGGCTCGGGGCGCCGCCGAAGGTCATCGATGGGAGCTGGGAGGGGAACAACACGCTCTGGCGGACCATCCTGGATCTCAACCGCATCCTGTTCTTCGCGGACCGGGGCGGCGCGCTGCGCGGGGTGCCGCAGCGGCGGTATCTGACGATCGTCGATGGCATCGTCGCGGGCGAGGGCGAGGGTCCGCTCGGGGCGACGCCGGTGCGCGCGGGGCTCCTGATCGGCGGGTTCGACCCGAGCCTCGTCGACGGGATCGCGTCGCAGGGGATGGGCTTCGATCCGGCGCGGATACCGCTCGTGCGGGAGTCGCTGGGCGGGGTGCTGCTCCCTGGCGGTCACCTGGACGAGGTCGAGCACCTCGTCGACGGGCCCGCGCCGGGCTACCTGTTCAAGCCGCCGCGGAGCTGGCCGTCGCTCTTGCCTCGGCTGGCCGGCGCGGCGTGATGGGAGCCGGCGCGGCGTGCGGCAGGCCGGCGCTGGGGGATCGCCGCGGATCATTCTGGAACGAGCAGTCCAGAATGCGACGGTCAGAAGAGGCCTTGCAACCCCGCGACGCCCATTCTGGAACGAGCAGTCCAGAATGCGACGGTCAGAAGAGGCCTTGCGACCCCGCGACGCCCAGTGCGTGGCGCTCATGGCGAGCGCAGGCGGATCATTCTGGAACGAGCAGTCCAGAATGCGACGGTCAGAAGAGGCCTTGCGACACGTCCCCCGGATACCTCGTGAGGCGCCCTTTTGGGAGCGCCGAGGGGCCGGGCCGAAGGGTATGGCTCCCGGGGGCCCGACTGCCTGGCTCTTGCTAGAAGCGGTTCACTTGGCGACGAACGCGCAACAACCGAGGACGCAGGAGTAGCCGTCGGAGCACCCGTCGCCGACGCCGCAGGGGTCATCGCACGTCCAGGCAGACCCGCCTGCGCCGCCGTCGGGGTCGCCATCGCTGCCGCCGGTGCCGGCCGTACCGCTGCTGCTGCTGCCCGTGCCGCCGTCGTGCGAACAGCCACCCTCGCCGCTGCTGCCGCCACCCGTGCCGCCCGTGCTGCTGCCCGTACCGCCGTCGCTGCCGCCCGTGCCGCCGGAGCCGCTACCGGGACCGTCGTCGCAATGACCAGGGCCGATGCCCCCCTCGTTGAAGTCCGCGAGCGAGCCCGAGAGCGACACGGCGGAATCGGCCGCGCTGCCACGCTTCACGCCGTACGGGAGCCGGCCGTCGGCGTCCTTGTTGGCGGCCATCCACCCCTCGGCGTCCGCGAGCGCCCCGTCGACGGCAGCGTCGCTCGCGCCGCTCGCCGTGTTGAGCAGCGCGGCGATGAGCTGGTGTCCGAGGATCAGGCTAGCGTCGCCCTTCGGGGGCGTCCGGAAGAGCTCGAGCAGCTCCGCCTGCGAGTACTCCACGCCGCCGATGGTGAGCGACGACACCGGCCAGCTCTCCTCGTGGTTCTTCCAGTAGCCCTGCGTGAGCGTGCAGCCGTCGCCATCGGACGTGGGCGGACTCACGACCACGTTGCTGTTCCCTTCGCCGAGGCGATCGGCGCCGGCGAGCCCACAGCCGACGAGGGCAGATCCGACCAGCGACAGGCATCCCACAAGCATCATCCTGCTAAGCGCCATGACTCCTCCTGAAGTTCTCATCGATGATGGTCGCTCCTCGCGAGGAGCAAGCGAACGACATCGCACGTGCTGAGCGGCCGGCGTCGCGCCGATCGGATGCACCCGTGGTCCCTGATCGACGGAGACAACCCTCTCGATCGGGCTGAACTGGCTACAGTTCCTGGCGAGCCGCGCTCTCGGTCCTTCAGTGCCGGCGTGAGCTCGGCGCGGCTCATGTTTCTGTGGTCGCCCGCAGATCCCCGGCGAGATCTCAGGTGAGTGAACTTTTACCTCACCATCGCATCTCCGCCGGGCTCACTTCAGCCCGTACCGATCCATCTTGTTGAGCAGCCCCTGGCGCGACAGCCCGAGCCGCGCCGCCGCCTGGCTCCGGTTCCCCTGGGTCGCCCGGAGCGCGGCGGCGATCTCGCGCCGCTCCAGCGCCGCGATCTTCTCTTCCAGCGTCGCGCCCTCGGCGGGCTCGTCGCTGCCCGCCGCCGCGGGCGCGCCGCCTCGCCGCGCCGGGGACAGGTCTTCTTCGAGGATCTCTCCCCTCCCGCCGGCCATCACGAGCGCGCGCTGCATCTCGTGCCGGAGCTCGCGCAGGTTGCCGGGCCAGTCGCAGGCCTCGAGCCTGCGCATCGCGCCGGGCGATATCGTGGTCACGGGCGAGCGCGGCACGAGCGCCCGCGACACGTTCAGGAAGTGCTGCGCGAGCAGCGGCAGATCGCCCACCCGGTCGGCGAGCCGCGGCAAGGCGATCTCGATCCCGCGCACACGCCAGTAGAGGTCGTCGCGAAAGGTCTTGCTCGCGACCATCGACTCCAGCGCCCTGTGCGTCGCCGACACGATGCGGACGTCCACGACCGCCGGGCGCGCCGCGCCCACGGGCAGGATCTCGCCCGTCTCGAGCACGCGCAGCAGCTTCACTTGCAGCGCCGGGTCCATGTCGCCGATCTCGTCGAGGAACAGGGTGCCTCCGTCGGCCTCGACGAACAGGCCGGGGGCGTCCTTGATCGCGCCCGTGAAGGCGCCTCTCCTGTGGCCGAACAGGGTCGACTCGAGCAGGGTCGGCGCGAGCGCGCCGCAGTTGACCGCGATGAAGGGCCTGTCCTTCCTCCGGCTCCTCGCGTGCAGGTAACGGGCGAACACCTCCTTGCCTGTCCCCGATTCACCCGTGATGAGCACCGGCACGTCGGCCGGCGCCGCGCGCTCGCACAGCGTCCTCGCCTCGAGGAAGGCCGGCGACTGCCCGAGCAGCGCCGAGGCGTCGCCCTCGCGGGCGGTGAGGGAGCGCTCGAGCTCCGCCACGCGGTCCTCGAGCTCGAGGCGCGCCGCCGCGCGCGCGACCACGGCGAGCAGCACGTCCGGATCGACGGGCTTCGCCAGGAAGTCGTAGACGCCGCGCTGGACGAGGCGCAGCGCGAGCGGCGTCTCACCCGCGCCGGAGACGACGATCACCTTGGCGGCGGGCCGCTCGCCGAGGATCTTCTCCGCGAGCGCCGCGCCCTCCTCGGCGCGCCCCGACGGCGGCAGCATGAGGTCGAGCACGACGAGGCGCGCGCTCGTCCGGCGGAGCTCCGCGAGCGCCTTCGAGGCGACCCCGGCCTCGGCGACGGTGTACCCCTCCTGCGCGAGGAGCTCGCGGTAGGCGTCGCGGAACCCGGGATCGTCGTCGATGAGCAGGACAGTCTCGGTCACGGGTGACCGTACCGCGCCCTCCGGGCGCAGATCCAGGCCTGTCCGAGCTCGTGCGGATCCCTGAAGACCGCCTCATCGCGGTTGGCCGAGGTCTCTATCGAGGACATCGATGGTCCCAGGGGCCATCTCGGCGGAATCTCCTCACAGGAGCTCCGCAGGTATCAGACCGGCCACGGGCCGTCTCGGTGAGCCGCCCCCCAACGTTGGAAGTTCGCCCAGGACGACCGTGCTTTTGGTACGCTGGCCCGGAAAAGCGCCGCCTTCCCTCTGCGCTTCGAAGGACCACGGGATCATGAACGAGGGCGATGCGAGAGCTGGCGTCACCGCGGAAACGGAACTGGCGATGCTCCGTCGGCGCAACGCCGAGCTCGAGCAGGAGCTCGCCGAGAAGCGGCGAGTGGAGACCGCCCTGCGGGAGAGCGAGGCCCGCTACCGGGGCATCGTCGAGGACCAGACCGAGCTCATTTGCCGCTTTCGGATGGATGGCACGCTGACCTTCGTCAACGACGTGTACTGCCGGTACTTCGACAAGACGCGGGAGGAGCTGGTCGGCCATCACTTCACGCCGCTCGTCCCTGACGAGGACCGGCTGCTCCTCGATCAGCAGTTCGCGCAGCTCGGCCCCGAGAACCCGATCGTCCACACCGAGCACCGGGTCGTGCGCCCCGACGGATCGATCCGCTGGATGCACTGGACCAACCGTGCCCCGCTCGGCGAGGGGGGGTCGCACGCCGAGTTCCAGGCGGTCGGAGTCGACGTCACCGATCGCCGGCAGGCGGAGGACGAGGTGAAGCGCCTCAACGCCGAGCTCGAGCTGCGCGTCGCGGACAAGACGAGGAAGCTCGAGCAGATGGTTCGCGAGCTATCAGCCCCGCTCATGCCGGTGGCGGATCAGGTCATCGCGATGCCGCTGATCGGCGTCCTCGACGGCGCCCGCGCCGCGGCGACGCTCGAGACCCTCCTCAACGGGGTCATCGCGCACAGCGCCACGACGGTGGTCCTGGACATCACCGGCGTGGCGGTCATCGACTCCCAGGTAGCCGACGCGCTGATCCGGCTGTCCAAGGCGGTGAGGCTGCTCGGCGCCCAGATGGTGCTCACCGGCATCCAGCCGCGGATCGCGCAGACGCTGGTCGCGCAGGGCGTCGGTGTAGGCGGCATCGTGACGCTCCGGACCCTGAAGGAGGGTATCGCGTTCGCTCTGCGGCGCGGCCCCGCCGGCTCTCGACGGCCGTCCCGCTGAAGCCTCCTCTATCCGGTCTCCTATCCTATCGTGTAGATTCATCGGTCATGGCGCACACGCACACGACTGCCCGACCCGACGTGCAACCCGCTGCTCACGACGCGGGAGCCAGCGACGGCGTCCAGGGGACAGAAGGCGACTTCGATTCCCGCTACATCAACGAAGACATCGCGCCCGTACGCCTGGATCAGCGCAAATGGGGAACGAAGGACATCGCCGCACTGTGGGTAGCCATGTGTGCCTGCACTCCCACGTACATGCTCGCCTCGGGTCTGATCGCCGAGGGCATGAGCTGGGTGCAGGCCGAGCTCACGATCCTCCTCGGCAACGTCATCGTGCTTGTGCCCATGATCCTCAACGCGCACGCGGGCACGAAGTACGGCATCCCGTTTCCCGTCTACTGCAGGAGCGCCTTCGGCGTTCGAGGGGCCAACGTGCCGGCGGTGCTACGAGCCCTCGTGGCCTGCGGCTGGTTCGGGATCGGAACATGGCTCGGCGGGTGGGCCATCTACAAGATCGTCGCCGTCTTCATGCCATCGATAGAGCAGATGCCGGCGACGCCGCTCGGCATCAACACCCCCCAGCTCGTCTGCTTCCTGCTGTTCTGGGGCATCAACCTCTGGATCATTCACCTGGGCATCGAGTCGATCCGGATCCTGCTCAACATCAAGGCGCCCTTGCTGGTCGCCCTCGGCATCTTGCTGCTCTTCTGGGCATACAACCGCGCCGGTGGATTCGGCCCCATGCTCGAGAAGCCCTCGGCCTTCGCGGCAGGTCAACCCAGGGAGGGCCAGCTCTGGAGCTTCTTCTTGCCTGCGCTGACAGGCATGGTCGGCTTCTGGTCTACCCTGGCGCTCAACATTCCCGACTTCACTCGCTACGCGCACTCACAGCGCGCTCAGGCCCTCGGGCAGGCCATCGGCCTGCCGCCCACCATGGCGTTCTTCTCGTTCATCGGCGTCGCCGTCACCTCCGCCACGGTCGTCATCTACGGCGAGACCATCTGGGACCCGGTCGTCCTGCTCGCCCGCTTCGAGAGCCCTGTCGTCTTGATCGTCTCGCTCGCAGCGCTCAGCATCGCCAACCTGGCGACCAACATCGCCGCGAACGTGGTGAGCCCAGCCAACGACTTCTCCAACCTCTGGCCGTCGCGAATCTCCTTCCGTACCGGCGGCATCATCACCGGCATCATCGGGATCCTGATGCAGCCCTGGCGGCTCGTCAGCGATCCCACGGGGTACATCTTCACCTGGCTCGTCGGCTACTCCGCGCTGCTCGGCCCCGTCGGCGCGATCCTGATCGCAGAGTATTACGTGATCCGAAGGACAGAGCTCGATCTCGTCCAGCTCTACACGCGGGAGGGGGCCTACTGGTACACGAACGGGTGGAACCCCATCGCGATCGTTGCCCTCGTCGCCGGGGTCTTGCCCAACTTGCCTGGCTTCCTCGGCACCATCAATGTCTTGACGGTCGCCGGCGCATGGATGGATTTCTACCATTACGCGTGGTTCTCGGGCTTCTCGATCTCGTTCGTGGTCTACGTCGCCCTCACGCGGATGCTTCGCCCGGCCAAGCTCGCCGCGGCTTGATCCTCGCTGCCCGACCCGGGGCGCGAGATGTCATCATCCATTGAAACCGGCGGCGAAGGCCGCGTCCCCGGCGCGCGACGCGCGCCGTCGAAGGAACGCGCGACGCGCGCCGTCGAAGAAACGCGCGACGCGCGCCGTCGAAGAAACGCGCGCTCCCTCACCACAGCGATAAGACGTCCTCGCGACTGCGTCGTGACTGTGGGTCATAACCCTACCATCGAAGACCTGTAGCTCCTTATGGAGCGCTCCTCCCACGAGGGGATCTCACCCTAGAAAGGTGCCTTGTCAAACAACATCATCATAATTCTACACTTCGCACTTGATCGGCGGCTGCGTTTTTATGGCATCATTAAATGTTCCTTCAGCCTCCGAGGTGCCCATGATGAAGCTCATTTTCCTGTCGCTCCCGGCGCTCGCCATCGCCGCCTGCGGCGACACCGGCACGTTGGTCGACGAATCCCCGTTGGTCGACGAATCCCCGGCGACGGCGAGCGCCCCGAGCGCGCTCACGGCGGCCCGGCCCTACACCCTCTTCGAGAGCGGCCAGGTCCGCCCTCTCGCCCTCTCGCCCGACGGGTCGAAGCTCTTCGCCGTCAACACGCCGGATAACCGGCTGGAGATCTTCACGGTCAGGCGGGGCAGCCTCGTGCACCGCGGCTCGGTCGCCGTCGGCCTCGAGCCCGTCGCGGTCGCGGCCCGCAGCGACGACGAGGTCTGGGTCGTCAACCACCTCTCCGACAGCGTGAGCGTGGTCGACGTCTCGATGCCCGGGAAGGCCCGCGTGGTGCGCACCCTGCTCGTCGGCGACGAGCCTCGCGACATCGTCTTCGCCGGCGCCGGCCGGGGCCGCGCCTTCATCACCACCGCGCACCGCGGCCAGAACAGCCCTGTGGACCCGGCGCTCACCACGCCGGGTGTGGGCCGCGCCGACGTCTGGGTCTTCTCCGCGGCGAGCCCGAGCCCCGCGCCGCTGACCATCGTCTCCCTCTTCAGCGACACGCCGCGCGCGCTCGCTGCCACGCCCGACGGCGCGCGCGTCTACGCGGCCGCCTTCCACTCCGGCAATCGCACCACGGTGGTGGAGACCAACCTGGTGAACCTCGGCCACGGCCTGCCCCCGCCGACCACCAACGCCGCCGGAGCCGCGCAGCCATCGGCGCCCCTCATCGTCAAATTCAACGGCCAGAACTGGGTGGACGAGCTGAATCGATCCTGGGACGATAAGGTGAACTTCTCGCTGCCCGACAAGGACGTCTTCGTCCTCGACGCCCTGGCCGACCCGCCCGCGCCGGTCGCGGGCCCCGCGGGCGCCTTCCAGGGCGTCGGCACGGTCCTCTACAACATGGCCGTCAACCCGGTGAGCGGGCGCGTCTACGTGGCCAACACGGAGGCTTTCAACGAGCAGCGCTTCGAGGGCGCCGGCGTCTTCGCCGGCCACAGCGTGCGCGGCCGCTTCAACCACAACCGCATCACGGTGATCGATCCGGCGACGGGCGGCGTGGCCCCACGGCACCTGAACAAGCACATCGACTACAGCACGTGCTGCGCCCCGGTCCCGAGCGCCGAGAACGGGAAGAGCCTCGCGCTGCCTCAAGGCATGGCCGTCTCGGGAAACGGACAGAAGCTCTACGTCGCCGCGCTCGGCTCGGACAAGATCGGTGTCTTCTCGACCGCGGCGCTCGAGGCCGACACCTTCGTGCCCAGGCTCTCCCACCAGATCCCGGTCTCCGGCGGCGGGCCGACCGGCGTGGTGCTGGACGAGGCGCGCAAGCAGCTCTACGTCCTCACGCGCTTCGACAACTCCATCGCGCTCATCGACCTCAGATCCCGGGCCGAGATCGCGCACATGCCCATGTACAGCCCCGAGCCGGAGAGCGTGGTCCGCGGCCGGCGCTTCCTCTACGACGCCTCGTTCTCGTCGAGCCACGGTGACTCGGCCTGCGCGAGCTGCCATGTCGACGGCGACGTCGACAGCCTGGCGTGGGACCTCGGAGACCCCGACGCGCTCACCACGCCGATGCCAGGGCCCTTCGTGCTCGATCCGGCGCTCTTCGGCCAGCCCGCCGAGTTCGCCGCCCTCAAGGGGCCGATGACGACGCAGAGCCTGCGCGGGATGGCCAACCACGGTCCGATGCACTGGCGGGGAGACCGCACCGGTGGGAACGACGCGCCGAGCGCGCAGCCGGACAGCGGCACCTTCGACGAGGAGGCCGCGTTCAAGAAGTTCGATATCGCCTTCGTCGGCCTGCTCGGGCGGAGCGCGCCCATCCCCGAGCCGGACATGCAGGCGTTCACCGACTTCATCCTCCAGGTGATGTATCCGCCCAACCCCATTCGCCGGCTGGACAACACGCTCACCCCCGACCAGGCGGCGGGCAAGGCCTTCTTCACCGCGCCGGGCGGCGCGTGCAGCACGTGCCACGTGCTCGATCCCGCAGGCAACGCCGAGCATGGAGTTCAATTCCCCGGCTTCTTCGGGACCGACGGGCGCTACACGTTCGACTTCATCTTCCAGAGCTTCAAGGTCGCCCAGCTGCGCAACGTCTATCAGAAGGTGGGCATGTTCGGCATGGTGCAGAACCCCCGCTTCAACAACCGAGACCACCAGTTCATGGGCGATCAGATCCGCGGGTTCGGCGTCGCCCACGACGGGGCGGTGGATACGGTCTTCCGCTTCGACGATCAGGCCGGCTTCAACGAGGCCCCCGGGGTCGCCGGCTTCCCTCCGGGCGAGGCAGGCGACGTGCTGCGGCGGCAGGTGACGTCCTTTCTGCACGCCTTCGACACCAACCTGGCGCCCATCGTGGGCCAGCAGGCGACGCTCGCCGGCGCCGGCGACCCGGCGGCCGAGCAGCGCGTGGACCTGCTGATCGCGCGCGCCGGCGCGGGCGAGTGCGATCTCGTGGTGAAGGGCCGCATGAACGGCGAGGAGGCGGGCTTCCTCTACCAGCCGAGCGATGGCACGTTCCGCCGGAACAGGGCGGCGAGCGCGGCGATCAGCGCGGCGGCGCTGCGCCAGCGCGCGACCGCGGAGAGGGCGCTGACCTACACCTGCGCGCCGCCGGGCGCGGGGGTGCGCATGGCGCTCGACCGCGATGGCGATGGGGCGCTCGACGGCGACGAGGAGGACGCGGTGACCGATCCGGCGGATCCGGCGAGCAGGCCCGGAGGCTGAGCCCGGGCCGCGTCCTCTCGCCCGCGATCATCGACCTCCAGCGACCGCGCCGCTCACCGCGACCTCACCCCGCCGGCTCCTCCGCCCGCGCCGGCCACCGCGCCTCGAAGCGCGCGCCGCCTCCCGGCGCGCGCTCGTGGCGCAGCGCGCCCCCGTGCCGCTCCAGCCACCGCGCCGCGACGGCCAGGCCGAGGCCGGTGCCCGGGTGCTTCGCGTCTCGCCCCCTCCCCGTCACGAACGGCTGGAACAGCCGCGCCTCGATCTCCTCCGGCACCCCTGGGCCGTTGTCCTCCACGCGCACGACGACGAAGCCCGCGTCCGCGTCCTCCCCGCGCGCGACGGCGACGCGGATCCGCCCCTCGGCGCTCCCGTCGAGCGCGATGGCCGCGTTCTGGAGGAGCGCCGTGGCCGCGTCGAGGAAGGCCCCGCGATCGGCCTCGATGAAGATCGACCCGCGGGCCTCCGGAGCGATCTCGATGGGCGGCGCGCCCTCGCCGACGATCTGCCGGACATGGCTCGCCGCGAGCCGGAGCGTGGAGAGCACGTCGACCTCGGTCACCTCGAGCGGCCGCGGGCGGCTGTAGCGGAGCAGGTCGTCGAGGAAGCGCCGCGCCCGGTCGACCTGGGCGCGCAGCGACGCCACGGTCTCGGGCTTCGCGCCCTGGCGCTCGAGGAGCTTCGCCTGCGCGGCGATGACCCCGAGCGGATTGCGGATCTCGTGCGCCACGGCGCTCGCGAGCCGCCCGAGCTCGGCGAGCCGCTCGGCCTGGTCGGCGCGCACCTCGACGCGCGCGATCTCGTCGGCGAGGTCGCGGACGCCGATGGGCCTGTCGAAGAGCCGCCGCCCGACGTGCTCCACGACGAGCAGGCGCAGCGGATCGAGCGGCAGCGCGGCCAGGAACAGGACGAAGAGGAGCCAGGGGAGCGACGCGCCGCCGCCGGGCGAGAGGTATGGCAAGAGCTTGAAGAAGGCGGCCAGCCCGAACGTGGACAGCAGCGCCGTGAGGGCGGCATAGGCGAGCCCCTGCATGACGACGCGGCGGGAGCGCCCGAGCTCGCCGCTCAGCACGGCGTAGGCCACGAGCAGGATGGCGAGGAGCAGGACCGGCGCGCCGAGGAGCACGTCGCCGAGCCCGAGCACGCGCAGCCCCACGACGAAGCCGCCCCCGAGCGTCGCGAGCACGCTGCCGAAGAAGAGCGCGGCGATGCGCCGCTGCTGGAGCCCCCGGGCCGCGAGCACCGAGCGCCCGAGGCGGGCGACGACCGCGACAACGGCGAGGGCCATGACGGCGGAGAGCGGGAAGAACAGCGGGCCGGGCGAGCGGGCGCCAGGGCCGTAGAGCAGGCGCGGGGAGACGGCCCCGAGCAGCGCCACCGCGGCGCTCGCGGCGTAGGCCAGGACGACGGGGCGGCGCGAGGCGCCCGCCACGTCGGCGTAGGCGTGGGCGAGGCCCGCGGCGACGATGATCCCGCTCGGGACGACGTGCTCGGCGAGCGCCATCGTGCTGTCTGTCTCGAGCAGGATGAGCCCCGTGACCCAGAAGGCGAGGAAGAAGCAGAGGGCGACGAGGCCGCGGCCCACGTTGCGCCCGAGGCGCAGCGCGGTGACAGCGACGGTCACGGCGACGGCCCAGAGCGGGTAATAGGCGAGAGCGACAACGGGTCTCAACGGGCGCTCTCGGCGACCTGCTCAGTGCACCCGCATCCCCGGCTTCGCCCCCGAGTCCGGCGCCAGGAGGTGCACCGTCTCGTCCCCGGCCGCCAGCACCATCCCCTCGCTGACGCCGAGCTTCATCTTCCGCGGCGCCAGGTTCGCGCACACGATGACGAGCCGCCCAACCAGATCTTCCGGCTTGTAATACGCCTTGATGCCGGCGAACACGGTCCGCCGCGCCTCCCCGCCGAGCGACACGGTCAGCTTGAGCAGCTTCTTCGCCTCGGGCACCTGCTCCGCCGCGACGATGCGCGCCACGCGCAGGTCGACCTTGGTGAAGTCGTCGATCGTGCACTCCGGCGCGAGCGGCTCCTTGGCGAGCGCCGCGCCGTCGTCCTCGGCGACCGCGCCCTGCGCCGCCTGCGCCGCCGCAGGGCTCGTCCCCGCCTGCGCCCCCGCGCCCTGCGCCGCCCCCGTGGCCGCCGCAGCCGGCGCCGCCGCCGCAGCCGGCGCTGCCGCCCCGCCCTGCGCCCCTGCCTCCTCGGCCGGGCGGCTCTCCGCGATCATCTTCTCCACCGCACCCGGATCGACCCGCTTCATGAGGTGCTCATACGCGGCCACCTTCGTCCCCACAAGCGGCGTCTTCGCGAGCTCCCACCGGTCCATCGGGCACCCGAGCAGCCGCGCGACGTCCTCGGCGAGCTTCGGCAGCACCGGCGCCAGGTAGATCACGATCTGCCGGAACAGGTTGAGCGCCACGGTGCACACGGCCTGCACCTCCGCCTTCTTCTCCGGCTGCTTCGCCAGCGCCCACGGCTGCATCCGGTCGACATACTCGTTCGCCCGATCCGCCAGCGACACGATGCTCCTCGTCGCCCGCGCATAGTCGAACGCCGCGTACGCCGCCCCGATCGCCTCCCCCTCCGCCGCCGCCGCCGCGAACAGCCCCCCGTCGTCCGGGTACGCCGCCGAGAGCCCCGTCTGCGCCACGAAGCGCGACGACCGGCTCGCCAGGTTCACGACCTTGTTCACGAGCTCGGCGTTCACCTTGTTCACGAGCTCTTCCAGGTTCAGGTCGATGTCGTCGACCTTCGCGCTCAGCTTGCTCGCGTAGTAATAACGCAGGTACGCCGGGTCGAGGTGCTTCAGGTACGTCGAGGCGAGCACGAACGTGCCCTTGCTCTTCGACATCTTCTCCCCGTTCACGGTGAGGAACCCGTGCACCTGCACGCGCGACGGCAGCGAGAAGCGCGCGGCCCTCAGCATCGCCGGCCAGAAGAGCGTGTGGAAATAGACGATATCCTTCCCGATGACATGGACGATCTCGGTCTCCTCGGATCGCCACCAGTCGTCGAACGCCTCGCCTTCCCGGCCGCACCACTCCTTGCTCGCGGCCATGTAGCCGATCGGCGCGTCGAACCAAACATACCAGTAGTTCCCGGGCGCGTCGGGGATCTCGAACCCGAAGTACGGCGCGGGCCGCGACACGTCCCAGTCGCGCAGGGGCTCCGACAGGAAGTGCCCCGCGAGGTAGTTCGCGATCTCCTTCGGCATCCGCCCCTCGCCCTGCGTCCAGGTCGCCAGGAACGGCCGCTCCGGCTCGATGGCGACCATCAGGTGCTGCGCGCTCCGCACCTCGGGCCGCGCCCCCGTGAGCGCGCTCCTCGGCTCGACGAGATCGGTGGCGGCGTAGGTCGAGCCGCACCGGTCGCAGCTGTCGCCGTACTGGTCCGGCGCGGCGCACTTCGGGCAGGTGCCCTTGACGAAGCGGTCTGCCAGGAACATGCCCTCCTTCGGGTCGAAGAGCTGCGTGACCTCCTTCGTGGTCACCATGCCGCGCTCGCGCAGCGACGCCCAGATCTGCTCGCACAGCGCGCGGTTCGCGGGGGAGTTCGTGCTGCCGTAATGGTCGAACCGGATCTGGAACGCCGCGAAATCGCGCTGGTGCGCCGCGCTCATGTCGGCGATGACGTCGACCTCGCTCCGCCCCTCCTGCCGCGCGCGGATCATGATGGCCGTGCCGTGCGTGTCGTCGGCGCACAGGGTAATGCACCTCCGCCCGGTCATGCGCCAGTAACGGGCGAAGATGTCGGTCTGCGTGTACTCGACGAGGTGGCCGATGTGGATGTGCCCGTTGGCGTAGGGCAGCGCGCTGGTGAGCAGGAGCCGTTTCATACAGGGCCGGACTCTGCACGAAATCCCGGCCGGAGGCGAGCGGCCGGTGCGGCGCGGCGCGCGCGCCATCCAGCCGCCCGCGGCCCGCGGGCACGTCGGGCGCGCGGCCGGCGCACCGCCGGCGCGCAGCCCGCGGACACGACAGGGCACGTGCGGCCATGGACGGCGCGGGCCAGGGCTCTAGATACATAGTGAACCGAGCGACGCGGAGGGGACCATGGCATCAAAGGGCCAGCAGCAGCAACGGGGCAAGGACGGAGAAAGGCGGGCGATGGAGGCCCAGCCCCTGCTCCGCCAGCGGGGCAAGGAGATCCAGCCTTTCGGGACGCTCGTGGAGTATCCGCTGGCGCTCGACGCGAAGGCGCGCGCGGAGAGCGTCAAGCTGCTCAATCAGATCCTGACGGACACGCTCGTCCTGCGCGACATGTACAAGAAGCACCACTGGCAGGTGTCCGGTCCGACCTTCTACCAGCTCCACCTGCTCTTCGATAAGCACTTCAAGGAGCAGACCGCGCTCATCGACCTGCTCGGCGAGCGGGTGCAGACCCTCGGCGGCATCGCGATCGCCATGGCGCACGACGTCGCGGAGATGACGAAGGTCGAGCGGCCGCCCCGCGGCCGCGAGCAGGTGCCGACGCAGCTGTCGCGCCTCCTCGACGCGCACGAGGTCATCCTCGCGGAGACGCGCGAGGCGGTGAAGCTCACGACCGACAACCGCGACGACGGCACCGCCGATCTGCTCATGAGCGACGTGCTCCGCACGAACGAGATGCACGTGTGGTTCCTTTCCGAGCACCTCGTCGACACGCCGCTCGTCCGCGCCACCTGAAGCGCCACCCGCGCGGCGGCGCGCCGCTCGCCCGCGCCACCTGAAGCGCCACCCGACCGGCGGCGCACCGCTCGCCCGCGCCACCTGAAGCGCCACCCGACCGGCGGCGCACCTTTCCCCTCGTCCCCCGCCCTGCCCGGCCCCGCTCCGCAAATCGACACGGGGCGCGTAACCTTTCCGGCCCCCCGATCGTGGTACCGCCAGGAAAGGGGACATGTGATGCAAAATACTAAAGACGTGGTGGTGATCGGCGGCGGCCTCGCGGGCCTCGCCGCGGCGGCGTACCTGGGCCGGGCGGGGCGGTCCGTCGCCCTCATCGAGAAGGCGCACGCGCCGGGCGGCCGCGCCGCCACGCAGGAGAGCCACGGCTTCTCGATGAACCTCGGCGCCCACGCGCTCTACTGCGGGGGCGCCGCGCACGAGGTGCTCGGCGACCTCGGCGTCCGGTTCACCGGCGCCCCGCCGCCCGTCTCGGGCGCGTTCGCGCTCGACCGCGGCACCTTCCACACCATGCCGTCCGGCGCCCTGTCGCTCCTCACGACGGGCCTCTTCGGCCTCGCCGCGAAGGTCGAGATGGCCCGCGTCCTCGGCGGCCTCGCCGCGATGAACCCCGCGCCGCTCGCGTCGGTCCCGGTCTCGGCCTGGCTCCGCGACGCCTTCCGGACGCCCGAGGTGCGCCGCTTCGTCGGCATGCTCGTCCGGGTCACGACCTACTGCGCCGACGACGACCGCCAGAGCGCCGGCGCCGCGCTCGCCCAGCTGCAGCTCGCCTTCGCCAAGGGCGTGCTCTACCTCGACGGCGGCTGGAAGACGCTCGTCGACGGCCTGCGCGGCGCCGCCACGGCCGCCGGCGTGGAGATCCTCACCGGCGTCCGGGCGGCGCGCATCGGGACCGAGGGCGGCGCCGTCTCCTTCGTGGAGCTCGCGAACGGCGAGCGCCTCGGCGCCGGCGCCGCGCTCGTCGCCGCGAGCCCGCGCGCCGCGGCCGCGCTCGCGCCCGAGAGCCCGGCCCTCGCCGCGCACGCCGAGCGCGCCGTCCCGGTCCACGCCGCGTGCCTCGACGTCGCGCTGTCCAGGCTGCCCCGCCCGAGCTTCCGCGTCGCGCTCGGCGTCGACCGCCCCCTCTACCTGTCGCTCCACTCCGACTCCGCGCGCCTCGCCCCCGCGGGCGGCGCCCTGTTCCACGCCGTCCAGTACGGCCTCGCCGGCCGCGACGCCGAGCGCGAGCTCGAGGACCTCCTCGAGCGCGCCCAGCCGGGCTACCGCGACGCGCTCGTCGAGCGCCGCTTCCTCCCCTCGCTCGTCGTCTCCAACGCCGTCGTCGCCGCGGAGGGGGGCGGTTACGCCGCGCGCCCGGGGGTCCGCGTCCCGGACCTCGACGGGCTCTTCCTCGCGGGCGACTGGGTCGGCCCGACGGGCATGCTCGCCGACGCGAGCCTCGGCAGCGCGCGGGACGCCGCCGGCGCCATCGTCGCGCGAGGCGCGCGCCGTCCGCTCGACCGCGCGGCGTGACGGGGTTAGCCGGGGTCCGTATGAGCAGCTCCACGGCCTCTCCCGCCCCGCGCGCGGCGCCGGCCCCTCCCCCGGCCTTCGTCGCCGCGAGCTACCGCGAGCACGAGCGCTTCCTCTGGGCCCTCTCCTACCGGCTCACCGGCAGCGCCGCCGACGCGGACGACATCGTGCAGGAGACGTTCGTGCGCGCGCTGGAGCACCCGCCCGCGCGCACGGACGAGCCCGTCCGCCCGTGGCTCGCCCGCGTCGCGGTGAACCTCGGCCGCGACGCCCTCCGGCGCCGCAAGCGCCGCGCCTACGACGGCCCGTGGCTCCCCTCGCCGGTCGAGACCGAGCCCGAGCCGCCGTCGTTCGAGATCCCGGGCAAGGAAGGCACCGAGGGCCGCTACGACCTCCTCGAGAGCGCGTCGTTCGCCTTCCTCATCGCGCTCGAGGCGCTCACCCCGCAGCAGCGCGCCGTGCTCCTGCTCCGCGACGTCTTCGACTACTCGGTGCAGGAGGCCGCCGCCGCGCTCGGCATCTCCGAGGCCAGCGTGAAGACGACGCACCACCGCGCCCGCCGCGCCCTCGAGCCGTACGACCGCGACCGCTGCCGCCCCTCGCCCGAGCTCGTCGAGCGCTCGGGCGCGGCGCTCGTGCGCTTCCTTCAGGCCCTGGCGGCGCAGGACGTATCCGCCATCGAGGCTCTCCTCAGCGAGGACGTCCGCGTCGTCAACGACGCGAACGGCGAGTACAAGGCGGCGCGCCGCGTCGTCGTCGGCAAGGACCGCGTCGCGCGCCTCTGGGTCGGCCTGCTGCGGCACGAGGCCGGCAGCGGGCTGCGCCACGAGCTCCGCCTCCTCAACGGCCTCCCCGCGCTCGTCGTCGAGGCGGCGCGCGCGCCCGGCTCGGACAGGCTGGCGCCGCGGTACGTCCTGCGCTGCGACGTCGACGCGCAAGGCCGCATCACGGCGATGCACACCGTGCTCGCCTCGAGCAAGCTGACGGCTGTGAGGGCGCTCGCCCCGTGAGCGCCCTCCGCCCGTGGAGGGGGCCGCGCTGAGCACCGTCGGCGAAGCTGGCGAGGAGGCAGCCCCCTGCCGGCCGAGCGCTGGAGTGAGTGATGGTGCAGGGCGCGCTTCGGCCGGCGAAGTTGATACTGTGTTGCAGCAATATAGCGCCGCGGGGCGCTGATGTCCACACCGGAACAGGCCGCTCGTCAGGTCGCTTTGCCTGCTCCCTGACCCCGTTCCTTGTGCGCCTCTTCGATGAAGTGACGTACTTCCTTTTCGATCGCCGCGAGCGCGACCCCCTTGAAGGGGCGCAGCAGGAAGGGCACGTCGAGATCGACGTCCACGGCGCCGGGGCGGAGCTCCAGGCTGCCTTTCAGCTTGACCCCCTTCACCGAGAAGCCGAGCTCGGCGCGCCTCTCGTCGCGCCACAGGAGGAAGGGCTCGTACTCCGCGTAACGCTCCCGGTACTGCGCGATCGCGCGCTCGGTCGCCAGCTTCGCTTCGGTGTCGTTCAGGTCATGCTCGATAGAGTGCTTCATGATGGGACCTCGCAGTTCGTATCAGGGCACATCGCGAGAACCGGCCGGGGAACCGTCCGTGCCGGAGACGTCCGCTCCGGTCCGCTCGAGCAGAGGCGCCCGGCCGAGTTCGATCCATGAGATATCACGAATGCGCTGAGTCCGCGGCCCCGGACAGCCACTGGCTCACTTCTGCGCTCTGTGGCATTTCGCCACGAGGCGGACTTGCCGGTCTTTGTGGCCTCTCCGGCGCAGCGCGCTGGCTTGCCCGGCGCGCGGCGCGAGGAGCCCGGCGGGAGGCATCGCGAATGCAAAGCGTCCTCTCATGCGTGTTCGCGGCGCTCGGTCCGGAGATCTCCTGGGGCTCATGGCCGCATTGGCCCTCCTGTGCGGCGCCGGCGGGTGCTCTCTCCCGACCCGCATCACCGGGGTGGATGCGGAGGTCGCCAGGGTCCAGACGCCGGCGGCGATCGACGAGGGGCTCAGGAAGCTGGAGGAGGCGGAGACGCAGCGGCGGATCGAGCGGATGCTGGCGAGCCCCGACGTGCAGGCGGCGCAGCGGCAGCTCGTCGCCGGGCTCATCGACGGCACGCTCGCCTCGCTGAGCGAGGCGGACCGCTCCGCGCGGATCGGCGAGCTCACCGCGCAGTACGCGCGAGGGGTGGTGCGGAGCGCCATGGACGGGGCGCTGGACGGAGCGCTGAGCGAGGACGGCGAGCGCGAGCTCCGGCGCATGACGGGCTCGCTGGTGCAGGCGAGCGTCCGGCAGCTCAAGGAGAGCCTGGACGAGGCGGACCTCGGCCCGGCGATGTCGTCCGCGCTGCGGGAGCAGCTCGGCCCGGCGCTCCAGGTCGTGATCGCGGAGAACCTCGGCCCCGGGGTGACCGCGATGCTCGGCAGCGAGGATTTCCAGCGCGCGCTGGGCGCCACGGCGCGGGTCATCGGCCGCGAGATGGTGGCCGGCGCGAGCGACGCGCTCACGGAGGTGCAGCAGCGGAGCGGCAGGCCCGAGAGCGAGTCGATGTTCTCGAGCATCGGCCACCTGGCGGACCAGGGGGCGCAGCTCGTCAGCACGATCACGTGGGTCCTCGGCGCGCTCGCCGTCGCGCTCGCGGCCTGGGTGGCGACGCTGCTCGTGCAGCGCAAGCGGTACCGCGCCGAGACCGAGCAGCGCGCGCGGGCGCGCCTGCTCGTCGAGGCGATCGAGGCGTCCGAGGGCAAGCCCTGGTCGGACGAGCTCCTCGCGGCGCTCGAGGACCGCTTCCGCGGCGAGGAGGAAGACGACGAGCTCCGGCTGCGCCGCGCCCGCCACCGGGTCGTACGGGCGCGCGCCCGCGCGAACGGCGCGGCCGGCGCCGACGGCGACGAGCCGAGGCCGCCGCTCACCTGAGCGCCCCACGGCGGGCGACGAGGCCGAGACCGCCGCTCACCCGAGCGTCCCGCGGCGGGCGACGAGGCCGAGGCCGCCGCTCACCCGAGCGCTCTGCCGACGACGCGCGTCGCCCGACGCGCCTGCAGTGGCCAGTGGCCACCGCGCCCGGCCTCGCGTAAAGACAACCGCCGCCGTGGACCTCCTGTATTTCGCGCTGCTCTGCTCGGTGCTCATCTTCGTGCACGAGCTCGGCCACTTCGTGTGCGCGAAGATCTTCGGCGTGAAGGTCCTCACCTTCTCGATCGGCTTCGGCCCCCGGGTGCTGCGCCTGCGGGGCCGTGAGACGGAGTACTGCGTCGCGCTCCTGCCCCTCGGCGGCTTCGTGAAGATGCTCGAGGAGAACCGGCAGGAGGCCGTGCTCCCCGAGGATCGCAAGCGCACCTTCGAGTCCCAGGCGCTCTGGAAGCGCGTGATCATCGTCATGGCCGGGCCGGCGATGAACGTGCTCTTCCCGGTGCTCCTCTATTTCGCCGTCTTCATCGGCGAGACCCGCTTCGTCCCGCCCACCGTCGGCGTGGTCCTGCCGGGGCACCCGGCCGAGGGCAGGCTCGTCCCGGGCGATCGCATCCTGGAGGTGGACGGCGAGCGCGTCAGCACCTTCGCCGAGCTCCACCGGAAGGTGCTGAAGAGCCCCAACCAGGAGCTCCGGCTCAAGGTGTTCCGCGACAAGGAGCACGTCGAGGTCACGGTCGTCCCGGAGGAGAAGGTCGTCCAGAAGCCGCTGGAGATCGTCGACCGGGTGGGCGAGATCGGCATCAAGCCGAGCCGCCCTGCCGCCGTGGTCGGCGTCTCGCGGCCCGACTCGCCCGCGTTCCGCGCGGGGCTGCGCACGTTCGACGTCGTGACGGAGGTGCGCGGCACGCCGGTGAAGACCTTCGCCGACCTGGAGCTCGCGCTCGAGGACAACCGCGGCGCCACGGTGCCGGTCACGTACCTGCGCCCGGTCACGGTGCCGCGCGCGCTCGGCGGGCTGGCCGAGCTCGCCGTCTACGAGTCGGGCGTCGCCGCGCTGACCCCCGAGATGGGCAACGGCGACCTGCTCGCGCGGACCGGCATCGAGCCGGCCGATCTCTACGTCGCCGAGGTGCCCGAGGGCTCGGCCGAGTGGGACGCCGAGCTCCGGCCGGGCGACCGCATCAGCGAGGTCGACGGCGTCGAGGTCACCGCCTGGTCGACCTTCGTCGAGCGGCTGTTCGCTGCGCCCGACCGGCCGCACGTCATCACCTGGCAGCGCTCGGGCCAGCGCAAGAGCGGCACCATCGAGCTCCGCCGCGAGGACTGGATCGACGAGTACGGCCAGCACCGCCCGCGCTTCTACCTGCGGGCGTCGAACTGGTCGCCGATGGTGACGGAGCCCTACGTCGACAGCCCGTCGGCCTTCCGGTTCGCCCTGGAGAGCGCGATCGACGAGACGTACGACGTCATCCGGTTCATCGTGGTCGGGATCGTCCGCATCATGGAGGGCAAGGTCAGCATCTCCACGCTGGGCGGCCCGATCACGGTGTACGACGTGATCGGCGAGGAGGGCGCGAAGGGGGTCAGCTATTTCGTCTGGGCGATGGCGGTGATCTCGATCAACCTTGGGCTCATCAACCTGCTGCCCATTCCCGTGCTCGACGGTGGTCACCTCCTGTTCTTCACGTTCGAGGCCGTGCTGCGGCGGCCGCTGCCGCTGCGCGTCCGCGAGATCGCGAGCCTCGTCGGGCTCATGGTGCTCATCGGCCTGATGGGCATCGCCTTCAAGAACGACGTCGAGCGCCGCTGGGACGTGATCCAGGGGCAGTTCAAGGAACTCGTTGGCTGACCGGGCAAAGGGCGACGGGCGCGACGGGCGCGACGGGCGCGACGGTGCCGGCGCGGCGCCGCGCCCCCGGGAGAGCGCGCCGCGCGCGGTGGCGGCGCGCGTGCTCGCGCGGGTCTGGGGCTCGGACGCCTTCGCCTCCGCGGCCCTCGACGCCGAGCTGCGCCGCGCGCAGGCGCTGGACCCCCGGGACGCCGGCCTCGCGACCGAGCTCGTCTACGGCGTCCTGCGCGTGCAGGTGGCGCTCGAGGCGCGCATCGCGGAGTTCGCGGCGAAGGGCCGCTGGACCACCGACCCGCTGGTGCGCGCGCACGTGCTGATGGGCGCGTACTCGCTGTGCTTCCTCGACCGGGTCCCGGCGTTCGCGGCCGTCTCGGAGGCGGTGGACGGCGCGCAGGCCGCTGGCGGTCCGCGGGTCGGCGCGTTCGCGAACGCCGTGCTGCGCAAGCTCGCGGCGGCCGTGGAGTCCAGCGGTCGCCCGCCGCTCGCGGGCGCCGTGGTGGCGTCGGCGCCGGGGTGGCTGCGGGGCGCCCTGCGCCGCTCGCTCGGCCGCGCGGCGGCCGAGGCCTTCCTGTCGGCCGGCCCGGTGCCGCCGCCGACCGGCCTCTGCCTCGCGCCCGGCGAGGACCGCGACGCGTGGCTCGAGGCGCTGCGGGGCGCCGCGCCGGCCGGGTCCTTCGAGGCGGGGCGCGTCTCGCCGCGCGCGATCGTGGCGCGCGGCGCGGGCGACCTCCGGCGGCTCCCCGGCTTCGGCGTCGCGTGGATCGGCCAGGAGGAGGGCGCGCAGGCGCTCGCGCTCGCGCTGGGCGCGCTGCCCGGCGAGCGCGTGCTCGACGCCTGCGCCGGCCGGGGCAACAAATCGTGGCTGCTGTCGCGCGCGGTGCTGCCCGGCGGCGCTGTGGACGCGGCGGACCTGTACCCCGCGAAGCTCTCGCAGCTCCGCGAGGCGCTGAGCGCGCCGCCGGCGAGCTCGGAGAGCGCGGGCGCGGAGGGCGGCGTCGTTCAGCCCGGCGGCGCGCTGGCCGGCGACACGCTGGCCGGCGGCGCTCGGGGCGGCGACGCGCTGGCCGGCGACACGCTGGCCGGCAGAGCGCTGACCGGCGCGGGCGGCGGGCTGGCGCGGGCGGCGGCGTTCGTCCGCGAGACGTACGCCGTCGACTGGACCGTGGGCGCGGGCGACGTCCCGGAGGGCTACGACAGGGTGCTCGTCGACGCCCCCTGCTCCGGGGTCGGCACGCTGCGGCGGCGCCCCGAGATCGCGCTCCGGCGCGAGGCGGACGACCTCCCGCGCCTCGCCGACCTCCAGGTCGCGATCGCGCGCCGCGCCGCGACGCGCGCCCGGGACGGCGGCCGGCTCGTGTTCGCTGTGTGCAGCGTGCTGCGCGAGGAGTGCGAGGCCGTGGCGGCGCGGCTCGCGGCCCCGGCGGACGACGACCTCGGCGTCCGGCTGGAGCCGGCGCCGTTCGACGCCGAGATCGCGCGGGAGCTGTCGGGCGGCGGGGACGCGTTCCGGCTCTTGCCGCACGTGCACGGCACGGACGGGTATTTCGCGGCGATGTTCGTCGTGCGGCGGTGACGGCGCGCTCCTAAGCCCGCCCTGAGCTGGCGCAGCACGCTGAGGAGGCCTCGGCCGCGGAGCGCGTCGGTCTCGTCGAAGAACAGCGCGAGCGGGCGCGGGCACACCTCGGCCCACGCGCGCAGCGCCGCCACGGAAATCCGGGTGGTGGATCAACGCCCCAGCCAGGTGAACCGATTAAGTTCAGCGACAGAGGCAAACCCGCCTGAAGATGGTTCCAGTCATCATGTAACAGGCTGAAATAACGATGCTTTCGGCAGAGCGACCGAGCGCCGCAGCGCGGTGGTCCGCTGGTTGCTCGGTGGCGGCACCGGCCAGCCGTCCCGGGTGGCTGCGCGCTTGGAGGACATTCACTTATGTTGAAGGCAAGTGTAACCTGGTCGCGCGGTGTGCTCCCGTGCCTCCTCGCCGTGGCGGGCGCGGCCTGCACCGCGGTGACGGACGCCGGGGGCGAGCTCGGGGCCGACCAGGTCGGTACGGAGGAGAACGCCGTCGTCGGCGATCAGTGCCCGGCGCCGAACGGCGGCATCTCGTGGAACGACAGGTACCGCTTCATGTATGGCGTGAACTACGCCTGGAACCAGTTCGGGGGCGACTTCGGCGGGATCTCCAGGTGGAGCGTGCGGGGCGTCGCCGCGGAGCAGGCCACCCACGCGGCGAAGCTCGCGGACATGCGCGCGCACGGCGCGAACGTCATCCGCTGGTGGGTGTTCCCCGAGTTCAGGGGAGAGGGCGTCCGGTTCGACAGCTCCGAGACCCCGCTCGGCCTCGGCGGCACCGCCGTCCAGGACCTGCAAGAGGCCCTAGAGCTCGCGGAGCGCCAGGACGTGTATCTCATGCTCTGCCTCTTCTCCTTCGACAACTTCCGGCCGAGCCACGACACGTCGGGCATCCACATCCCGGGCCTCGCGCCGATCGTCAGGAACACGAGCAAGCTCGACAGCCTCATCGCGAACGTCGTGCGCCCGCTCGCGCGGGCTGCCGAGGGGAGCCCCTACAAACACCGGCTCGTCGCGTGGGACGTGATCAACGAGCCGGAGTGGGCGATCAGCGGCCGGAACCCCTATGGAGACGAGGCCTACACGCCGACGAGCGGGCTCGACGCGGTGAGCCACGCGGACATGGAGCGCTTCGTCTCGCGCACGACGGACGCGCTCAAGGCCGAGAGCTCCGCGCTGGTGACGGTGGGCGGCGCGGCGGCGAAGTGGGCGAAGGCGTGGTCGCGGGTCGACATCGACTTCTATCAGTTCCACATCTACGACTGGGTGAACGAGTGGTGGCCGTACTACCTCTCTCCCGAGGAGCTCGGCGTCACGGACAAGCCCATCGTCATGGGCGAGTTTCCGATAGGCAGCCTGAGCGGCGTCTCGTACCAGCAGCTGGCGGAGAGCTTCTACGAGAACGGTTACGCCGGCGCGATGGGGTGGGACTACGGCACCGCGACGGGCGCGCAGCTCGACCAGATGCGCGACTTCGCCTCGCGGCACGCGTGCGAGACGGACTACTCGGCGGGCTACGGTGAGATCGGCGGCGGTGGGACAACCGCCGGTAGCGGGACCAGCACCGGCAGTGGCAGCAGCAGCACCGGCGGCGGGACGTGCAGCGATACGGCGCCCAGCAGTCAGTACACCTGTGCTCAACAGGCAAGCTGGGGCAAGTGCAACGAATCCTGGATGCAAGGGTTCTGCAGCAGGACCTGCGGCCGCTGCTAGCGACCGAGGCCGGCAGCGCTCGCCCAGCTCGCCGGCCCCGACCACGCCGGGCACGCCGAGGCGGCATGGCCGAGTCGAGCGCGAGCCCCTGCTCGGCGCGGCGCGCCTTCAGCTCTTGACGAGCGTCTGCCGAAGCTGCTCCACGAGCGCGACGGCCGCGCTCTGTTCGGCGGGAGAGGCATGGAGCGCCCGCAGCGCATCGACGATCTGGTCTCTCGCGAAGACCTGATATTGACCGGTGAACGGATTCAGCGCTGGCGTATCCATGCCATGGACGACACCGCGCACGAATGTCGATTCCGTCACCAGGCAGAAATTCCCCGGTAAGCGAAACAAGGATGAACACGGGTGTGCCATCATGCGCTGCCATTGGGCCGGACTTGGTGCACCTCCCTCCGTCACGATCAGCGTGCGCGCACGGGGACGTCCCTGGAAGTGGGCCACCCACGCATCGAGGTATCGGACCCAATCCTCGTCGGACGGAGGCAGACTCCCATGCAGAAGCACGAAGACCTCGCCCACCGTTCCAAACGCCATCGTCTTCATGTCACGAACAAATATCACACTGCGCGACGAGCGGAGCAGCAACACATTCCGTCCAACCAGAAATGAACCAGGGCCAATGCGAGAAACTGCAACTGAACATGCCCTATAGGACGGTTGGTGTTCGTTTGGTTGATCAGCGCGAGGAGGTGGCTGGACGAAGTCCGTTCAGAGCCCGCCCCTGTCCCGGGCGCATGCGCTTACCTCCCCCTGGTAGATGATGGGGCGCGTCCGCTGGCGCCCCCTGTAACCGCACACATCCACCGCCGCGCCTCCGAAGCCGGCCGCCTCGATGGCCGGGCGAGGCCGATCACCGCGGCATCGCGCGCCCTCCAGCCCGCTGTACCGTGCCGCGCGCGTGTGAGAGGATCGCTCTCGCCCATGAAGAGGATCAAGCTCAAGCTCCACAGCGACGAGTACCACCTCAGCGCCGTCGGCTATCTGTTCGAGGACCCCGCCCCCGACGCGGATCCGGCCGGGGTGAGGCCGTTCTCGATCCGCAACACGGTCTTCCCCGAGTTCGATCTGGAGCCCGGCAGCTACATATTCCGCTTCAGGGTCCGGAACGGCAGCGGCAAGTTCCAGATCTTCGCCTTCGACCCCAAGACGAACCAGAGCACCCGCGCGGAATTCGACACGTCGAGCGGCGCCGAGTGCCTCACGTTCAAGTTCACGGTGACTCCATGAGGACATCCCTGCTGCTCCGGCCCACCGCAGCGCTGCTGTCGCTCGCTCTGGCGGCCGCGCTCTCGTCGGCTGCGCCGGCGTTCGCCCAGGGTACGGCGCCGCCGTCGGATCCCGCGCCGCCGGGCGCGCCGCCCGCCACGCCCGGCGCCGCCCGCCGCGCGCCTGTCGCCCCCGCAGCCTCCGTTCCGCCCGCCACCACGGCGCCCGTCCCGCCCGCCACGGTGCCCGCCTCCCCCGCGGCGCCCGTCCCGCCCGGCGCCGCCCCGAGCGCGCCCACGGCCCCGGCGCCGGACACCGGCACCGCCGCGGCGCCCGCGCAGCCGGGCCGCGCCATCGCGCCGGTCGCATCGGGCGCCCCGATCGCGCCGGTCGCATCGGGCGCCCCGATCGCGCCGGTCGCGTCGGGCGCGTCGGGCGCCCCGATCGCGCCGGCCGACACGGGCGCGTCGGGCGCCCCGATCGCGCCGGCCGACACGGGCCGCGAGCTCGTCTACCTCGTGCCTGCCGAGGTCACGGGCACCTCCGACGGCGCGGCGGTCGCGCGCGTCGGCTTCGGTGTGCTGGCCGGGTTCGGCGAGGTGACGGATCCGACGGCGTGGGACGTGAGCACCGTGCTCCAGGCCGAGGTGGCCACCGAGAGCGGGCTGGCCACGCTGATCGGCCTCTCGAGCGCCGACGAGACGGCCCAGGCGCCCGTCGGCAGCCTGCGCCTGTCTGCCTCGTTCGCGCGCCTCGACTTCGAGGGCGAGGGCAGCTCGGCCTATCCGCCGCTGATCCTCTATGTCGGCGGCGCTGTCGGCCGCACCAGGTTCAGCTACCTCGGCCCCGGCCCCGAGCGGCGCGACGAGAGCCTGCCGCCGACCTTCGTGCCGCGCGAGCTCACCGCCGTGCCCTGGAGCGTCGGCGCGGCGGCGGTCTACGTCGGCGATGGCGGGAAGAAGCTCGCGCCGACCCTCGAGGGGCAGATCGCGTTCGACTCGCGCTGGACCGCGTCGACGGACACGCTCGACTGGTGCGAGCCCGTCGGCGACGTCGTCCGCGGCGTCGATCCGGTCACCCAGTCCGCGACGTACGCCCCGGTCACGCGCTGCCGGCGCGAGGTGCTCGGCGCGCCGAGGCAGAGCCAGGAGCTCACGTTCGCGGCGCACGCCGGGCTCGTCGACAAGCTGGCGAACGCCACGTTCCGCGCGTCCGTCGGCGCGCGGGTCGCCGTCGCGCTCAACGACGAGGCGCCGGCCGACGTCCGCGTCAGCGTGCGCGCCCCGGTCTACGTGACGCTGGCGCGCGCGCCGGAAGGCACGAAGTACCGCGGGCTCATCCGGCTGATGCCGGCGCTCAGCGTGATCCGGAGCTCCACCGGCGAGACGGACGTCGGCGGCATGCTCGAGATCGGCTTCCTCGGCCAGCGCGCGATGTTCTCCGACAACTACACGGACCTCTGACGGCGGCGCGGCCCGCCGGCCGCTGCCGACGCCGCCCGCCAGCCACGGCGGTCCCGGGGGGCGCCCGGCTCCGCCCCGCACTTTCTTGGCCCACCGCGCCACCATCCGCTACCGACGCACGAGAGCAGCGGTGGTGCACCCGGAAGCAGCATCGGGTGGGTCGCCGCGGCTCGCTAGGGAGACAGCGATGGGCCCGAGCGCGGCGTACAAGGTGGAGGGGCTTTGCGACGGGGTGCCGGCGCCGAGCGGCGGGGAGGGGCGCAGGCAGGGGCAGCTGAGCCTCTGCAGCGCGCCCACGATGCCGTTCAGCTCGCACACCGCGAGCAGAGAAGAACCGACGGAGTCGAAGCCCTGGTGCGTCGACCACGGCGACCGGCTCGAGGCGATGAGCACGGTCGAGCTGTGGCGCGCGCTGGAGCTCGGAGAGCTCCCGCACAGCACGCGCGTGTGGCGCGAGGGCATCGAGTGCTGGACGCCCGCCGGCGAGGTCAAGGCGCTCGGCTGGACGATCTCCCAGCCGCCCCCGCGCGACGAGGCGCCCGCCCTCTCCGCCCTCTGCGAGGCGCCCGAGTCCACCGGCCCGCTCAGCTTCGCGCTGACGCCCGACGACCTCAGGACCGTCGCGCCCCGCTTCCACCAGGACGTCCTCGCAGCGGCCGGCGGCGAGCGCGCGGAGTCGTTCGCGCTCGGCCGGTTCCCGCTGGTCGAAGCGACCGCGCCGCACGAGACCCCCTCGCCGCCGATCTCCCTCGAGATCCCGTCCTGCTTTCCGGCGATCCCCTCGTCCGCGCCCGACACGCTCCCGAGCGCTGGCTTCCCGAGGTTCGGCGCGGCGAAGGTGCGGCCGGCGCGCGGCGCGCGCGACGCGGATCAGGCGGCGCGCGGGCGGGCGTCGGGCACGTGGTCGCGCCTCGCGCGGCGCGCCCGCGCTTCCCGGGGCGCGGTCTCGCTCGCCGCGGGCAGCGCGGCCCTCGTGCTCGCGCTGGGCCTGTCGGTCCTGAGCGCCCTCGCCCCCGCGCGCGCGCCGGCGAGGGCTGCGGCCGCGCCGGCCGCGCACGTCGGCGTCGCGCAGGGCGTCGCCGCGGCGGCCGCCCAGGTCGTCCTCCCCGCCCCGGAGCTCGCCGGGGCAGCTGGGGCCGCGGCGCTCCCCGCCACCGCCGCGCTTCCCGTCGCCGCGCCTGATGCGACCGCCGCGCTCGACGGCGCGGCGCCGGTCGAGGGCGCCGGCGCGCCCGCGCTGCCGCTCCATCGCGCGGGCAAGGCGCCGGCTGACGGCGCGAAGCCGGCGCCCGTGGGTCGCCGCGAGCGCGGGCAGTTCCGCCTGCGGCGAGGTCGATCCGAGGCGGACGCCGCGCGCGGGATCAGCTATCCGGGCCGCGGACCTGGCTCATGGGCCGGGACGGGTGCGATCGAGCGCGACTCGCGCTAAGGTGCGCGCCGCGCGGCGGTCAGCTCCGCTCCCGCAGCACTCCGGCGTCGTTCAAGGGCAGGACGGGGGACTTTGAATCCCCTAATCGTGGTTCGAATCCACGCGCCGGAACCAATCGAGCGCCTGCGCTCTCTGAGGGGATCGTGGTGGGCGGTCTCCATCGAGCGCACGTGAGCGCCTCTGGCGCGGTCGCGCCGGGCGGCGGGCGCGACGCGCGCCGTTGCCCGCTCGCTATTGTCTGGCGCGGTCGAGCCGGGGTTGTTTACCGTGGTCTCACCGAGGGCTCTGCGCCTGCCGCGCGGCGGGGGCGAGGCCCTGAATCCTGGAGGACCGGACGGCGTGGCGAGCGATGAAGGGGACCGCGAACGCGGAGCCCCGACCCGTGCAGATGCGCACCGCGAACGCGGAGCCCCGACCCGTGCGGATGCGGACCGCGAACGCGGAGCCCCGACCCGTGCGGGTGCGGACCACGCACGCGGAGCCCCGACCCGTGCGGGTGCGGACCACGCACGCTCTGCCCCCCGTGCGGACGCGGATCGCGGGCGCTCCGTCCCGCCCCGCGCGGGCGTGGAGCTCGAGCGGGAGCCTGCGGCGCAGCTCGAGGTGAACGAGGCGCAGTTCATCGCGCGGCTCGTCGCGCGCGACGAGAGCGCGTTCAACGAGCTCGTGGTCATGTACGAGCGCCGCGTGTTCGCGCTCGTCTACCGCATGCTCGGCCGGCGTGACGAGGCCGAGGACCTGTCCCAGGAGGTCTTCGTGCAGGTCTTCAAGGCGATCGACCAGTTCCGCGGCGAGTCGAAGCTCTCGACCTGGATCTACCGCATCGCCGTGAATCTCTGTAAGAACCGGACGAAGTACCTCTCGCGGCGCCACGCCGGCGCCCAGGACGACATCGATGCCATGGCCGAGCGGGTGCCGCTGTCGGCCGCCAAGGGCGTGAGCGTCGGCGACGTGAGCCGCCCCGACGAGCTCGTGGAGGGGATGCAGCTCGAGGCGGTCGTGAAGCACGCCATCGGCCAGCTCGATCCCGAGTTCCGGGAGGCGCTCATCCTTCGCGACGTCGAGGACATGTCCTACGAAGAGATCGCCTCGGTGACAGGGCTGCCGGACGGGACCGTGAAGAGCCGGATCCATCGCGCGCGCGGGCAGCTCCGCGCGCTGGTCGAGAAGGTGATGGGCGAGAAGGTGAGAGGCGGGAAATGAGCGGATCGGACGACCCCAGGAGCACGGGGCAAGCCGAGGACCCGGCCGCTTCTGGCGTGGAGAGCGGCAGCCGTCCCACGGCGCCCCCCGTCGAGCGAGGGCGCGACGCCGCCTCGCCGCCGCGCGAGCCCGCCGCTCCCCCGCGCGACCTGCCCGACGACGGCGACCTGCCCGACGACGGCGACCTGCCCGACGACGGCGACCTGCCGCTCGTCGACGAGGTCGATCTGCGCGAGCTGGTCCGCGGCGCGATGCGTGCGCCTCCCGCGGCCCCGCCGAGCCTGCTCCGCGGCGTGCAGCAGCGGATCCGCACGCGCTCGCGAGGAAAGTTCTACGGCGACGGCTGGAGCACGGCGCGCTCGCCGCGCTCGACCTACCTGATGACGAGCCTGTTCATGCTCGCCCTCATCGCCTTCATCTTCCTCGTCCTGGTCCCCTGGAGCGGCGGCGCCCTCCCCTGAGCGGCGCTCACCGGAGTGGCGGTCGCCGAGCGGCGGTCACCCGCACAGGAGACGGGTCCAGATCGGCGTTTTCGGCGCGCAAGCGCACTCCTGTGCGCTGAGCACCGAAAACGTCGAGATGGGCCCGTATCCGAAGCGGGTGCCCGCTGCTCACTGGGTCCAGCGGACGAGGACGCAGGTCACGTTGTCGGGGCCGCCGTTCTCGTTGGCGCGCTCGATCAGCTTCGACGTCGCGACCTGGATGTCCTGGTGCTCGGTCAGGATCTGGGCCATCTCGTGGTCGCTCACGGGGCCGGAGAGGCCGTCGGAGCAGAGGACATAGAGGTCGTTCAGCTGCGGCACCTCGAAGCGGGTGTCGACCTTGACCGTGTCCTTCATGCCGAGCGCGCGCACGATCACGTTCTTGTGCGGGAAGTTCGCGATCTCCTCGGGCGTGAGCCGCTTCATCTTGATGTAGTCGTTGAGGAGCGAGTGGTCCTCGGTGAGCATCTCGAGCCGGCCCTCGCGGAAGCGGTAGACCCGGCTGTCGCCGACGTGGGCGACGTAGACGCCGTCGTTCGCCGTGAAGATGCCGACGAACGTCGTCCCCATTCCCCGCTTCTTCGCCTCGCGCTGCGCGGTCTCGTAGATACGCAGGTTCGCGAGCTTGATCCCGGTGATCAGGCGGTTTTCTTCATAGCCCTTGGACCGGTCCATCTTGTAGGGCCAGGTCCGCTCCGGGTCGTCCTGCGTCTGCGCGAAGAAGTCCTGCATGGCGTCGACAGCCATCTTCGACGCGACCTCGCCCGACGCATGCCCGCCCATCCCATCGGCGACCATGAAGAGGCCGTACTCCACCATGATGCCGAAGTTGTCCTCGTTGTGGTTGCGCTTGCGCCCGACGTTCGTCTCGCCGGCCACCTCGATTCGAAACGTTTGGGACACGGATCACCCGATCGAAGGCCCCGCGCGAGGCGCGAGGCTGAATGAGAACCGCGAGCGCGCCAGACCGAGCCGCTCAAGCCCGATCCTGGAGGTTCGGTTGACGAAGTGTCAACCGGATCGCGCCCGAGGGCCGAGCTTATAGAATCCGCCCGCAGGCCCACATCATTTTTCGCTTACTTGCGGTACTCTTCGGTGGCCTTGCCGCTCGAGCTCGGCGGCGGGAGCTCGGCCTCCGGCTTCTTCGTCGCGGCGGCCTTCGGATCGGGCGCGGCGCGGAGCAGCACCGTGACCTGCCGGTACTTGCCCCCGCTGAGCAGCGTCAGGGGGACCTTCTCGCCGACCGCGTGCGTGCGGATCGCGTCGGCGAGCGCCTCGGGGGTGGTGACGGGCACGCCGTCGACAGCGAGGATCATGTCGCTCCCGGCGCGGTCGCCGCCCTTCAAGCGCGCCTCGTCCGCGGGGCTCTCGGGGTGGACCACCGTGACCCGGACCCCCTTGGCGACCTGCGAGGCCTCGCTCACCCCCTGGATCCCGAGCCACGCCGCGGGCTGCACCGCCGTCGGCGGTACGCTGCGGAGAAAGCCCCTGATCGCGCTGATCGGCGCGCCAAAGGCGACCGGCGTGCAGGGCTTGCCCTCGTTCGGGGCGCAGCCGCGGCCGAGGACCGCGACGACGCGGCCGTCCTCGTCGACGATGGGCGCGCCGAGGTCGAGCGGCGAGATGCGCGACCCGAGCTCGATCGCGTCCGCGAGCTGGCGGTCGTCGCCGCCGATCAGCGACCGGTGCGAGCGAAGCACGAGCGGGACGGCTGCGACCTTGCCGCGCGCCGCCGTGAACGAGCGGATCTGCGCGTCCGGGCGCACCGGATCGCGCGACGAGGCGGTGAGCCCCTCGGCCCACTTGCCGGTCTGCGGCACGAGCAGCGCGAGATCCCACGCGCGGTCGTGGTGACCGAGCTTGACCCGCACGGTGGTCCCGTCGGCGAGGCGCGCCGTCAGGTCGTTGCCCGCGCCGAGCGGCGAGAGCGCCGTGAGGATGCGCCCGTCGCCCGCGAGCAACGCGCCGAGGCCGAGCACCTGCCCGCCCCGCTCGATGATCGCCACGCCGCGCGCGGCGCGCTCCTCGACAGGGAGCTCCGCCTTGCCCCTGTCCCTGTCCCTGTCCTTCTCGGAAGGCCCCCCCTTCGCGTCCGCGGCGGTCGCCCTCCGGTCCTTCCCGCCGACGTCGGCCCGGGCCGGGATCACCTTCCTGCGCCCCTTCTGTTGCTGGACGGGCGGCGGGGCCTCGTCCTCTGCCTCCTGGGCCTCCTCCTCCGGCGCGTCCTGCGCGCGCGCCGCGGGCGAGGCGAGCGCGCCGGCGACGGAAAGGGCGACGGCGAACGCCATGGACCGTCGCCATCGCTTCACAGGCGACGTGTCAACGGGGGCGCCCGGTCCGGCGTCTCCGGGCGCGATGGCCTTCGCGAACACAGACAGGCTTGTCTCATTCATAAGCGCGGCTCCTGAGGCGACTGCCGATTCTGCTGCGGCTGGGATCGTATTGCAAAAGGCAAAGGCTGGACCGCCCTGTAGTGTGGGATCGGGCACCGGAGTCCGCCGGGGGGCGGGGCGAAGAAAAAATCCGGTCACGAACTCGGGGGTCGGGGGCACATGGCCGGCGATGAGGCAGCGATGGCAGCTGGGTTAGCGCTCGTGGGATCGGAGGGCGACGCGCGGGCCGACGAAGCGCGTGCGATCGAGGGGCTGATCGGGGCAGGCGACTTCCGGGAAGCGCTGTCGCGGTGCGCCAGGGCGTACGCCATGCCGCTCGGCCGGCTGTGCATGGCGTTCACGGGGTCGCAGGCCGAGAGCGAGGAGCTGGTGCAGGAGACGCTGCTCGCTGCGTTCGACGCGTTCCCCCAGTACCGCGCCGAGGGGAGCGTGCGGGCCTGGCTCTTCGGGATCGCGCGGCGCCTGTGCGGGCGGCACACGGAGCTCAAGGCGCGGCGGGAGGCGCGGCTGCGCCTCGTGCACGACACCCGGCCGCGCCCGGACGCGAGCGAGCTCGCGGTGGAGCGCGAGCGGGCCGAGCGCGCCCGCGCCGCGCTGGCGCGGCTCAAGCCGAGCGAGCGCGAGGCGGTGGTGCTGCGCTTCGAGGCGGGGCTCTCCTTCAAGGAGGTGGGCGTCGCGTGCGGGATCGACGAGGCGACCGCGAGGAAGCGGGTCAGCCGGGCGCTCGGGCGGCTCAGGGCCGAGCTGGGCGAGGAGTGAGGCGATGAGCGCGACAGGAACGGATGCGGCTGGGCTTTGCGGCGAGGTCGAGGAGCAGCTCGCGGAGGTGCTCGACGGGACGGCGCGGCCAGCGCTGTACGAGCACATCGCTGGCTGCGACGCGTGCCGCGACCGCCGGCACGACGCGGCGCGGGCCGCGGAGGTCGCGGCGGCGGCGGGCGCGGACTTCCGGCCGGCGGACGACTTCGCCGAGGCGCTGCTCCGGCGGCTCGAGGCGGCGCGCCCCTCGGGGGGCGCGTCGAGCGGCGCCGTGCTCAAGGCGGTGCCCGGGGCGCGTGAAGGCGACGCGCGCGAGGGCAAGGCGACGGCTGACGCGCGCGACGGCGGCGAGCTGATCGGCGCCGCTGACGGCGAGGCGCGCGACGGCGAGGTGACGGGAGACGCGCGCGAGGGCGGCGACCGGATCGACGCGCGCTCCAGCGAAGCGCGCGCTGGCGAGGCGATGGTCGAGGCGCGCGACGGCGGCGAGCTGACCGATGCTCGCGCCGGCGACGCCCTCACGGACGCGCGCACCGGCGGCGCCCTGACCGACGCGCCCTCGGGCAGGGCGCCCGCCGCCGCGCACACCGGCGGGCCGCGCCCCTCCAGCGCTGAGCGGGTCTCTCCGACGCCGCGCCGCGCGCGAGGCCCGCTCTTCGGGCGGCGCCCGGCCATCGCCGCCGCCGCCCTG
The DNA here is from genome assembly GCF_051530195.1 of Sorangium sp. So ce321. NCBI lineage: Bacteria > Pseudomonadati > Myxococcota > Polyangiales > Polyangiaceae > Sorangium > Sorangium sp. So ce321. Next base: position 12,623,443 of record NZ_CP150329.1, read on the forward strand.
GCCGCGGCGGCCGCGGTGGCGGCCGGGGTCTTCCTGCGGCGCGGCGGCGAGGAAGGTCCGGCCGGTACCGCGGCCGTCAGCTCGCCCTGGTCCGGCAAGGTCGCCTCTGTGTCGCGCGCGTCGGCCGACAGGTCCGGCGGCCTCGAGGCGTGCGACGCCGCCGGCGCCTGCGCGCCGCTCGCCCCGGGCGCGGAGCTCCCCGAGGGCGCGACCCTGCGCACCGACTCGCGCACGCGCGCGCACGTCGCGCTCAAGGACGGCTCCGCGCTCGCGATCGACCGCGGCTCCCGCGTGTGGCTCGGCGCCGGCGACGCCCGCCGCGCGCGGGTCGACGCCGGGGCCGTCGTCCTCGACGTCACCCCGGCCGCCGGCGCGCCGCCCGCGCGCATCCAGATCCCCCACGGCGAGATCGAGGTGCTCGGGACGAAGCTCGCGGTCACCGCGAGCGCGGAGCGCGCCTCCGTCGAGGTCGCCCGCGGCGCCGTGCGCGTCACCGGGGAGCAGGGCGAGCCGGTCGAGGTGCGCGCCGGCGAGGAGGCGACGCTCGCGAAGGGCGCCGCGCCCAGGATCGCGAGCGCGACGTCGCTCGCCGACACGCTCGCGTGGAGCGACCGGTCCGCCGAGGAGGCCGACGCCCCGGCGCTCCGCGGCCTCGGCGAGCTCAGGGCGCGCAGGCCGGGCGCCACGCAGGAGAAGGAGCGGGCCGTGCGGCTCGCCAAGCACGCGGTCAAGGTGCGCATCGTCGACGTCGTCGCGCGGACCGAGATCGACGAGACCTTCGCCAACGACACCGACGAGGAGCTCGAGGGCATCTTCCGCTTCCCGCTCCCGCCGGGCGCGCAGATCGAGCGGCTCGCGCTCGAGGTGGACGGCAAGCTGATCGAGGGCGCGTTCGTCGACCGCGATCGCGGGGCCGCGATCTGGCGCGGCGTCATCCAGAACGCCGCCCCCAAGGCGCCCAGACCGCGCGAGGAGATCATCTGGGTCCCCGGCCCGTGGCGCGACCCTGCGCTGCTCGAGTGGCAGCGGGGCGGCCGGTTCGAGCTCCGCATCTTCCCCATCCCGAAGCGCGGCGCCCGCCGCGTCGTGCTCACCTACACGCAGCTCGTCGAGCAGGCGGGCGGCGTCCGGCGCTTCACCTACCCGCTCGCGCACGACCAGAGCGGCACCACGAACATCGGCGACTTCTCGCTCGACCTCCAGGTGCTCGGCCACGACCGGGAGTTCGGCGTCGAGACGCGCGGCTACGAGCTCGCCGCCGCGCCCGCCGAGGGCGCCGCGGACCGGCGCACGCTGCAGGCGCAGGGGTTCACGCCGGCCGGCGATCTCACGGTCGAGTACGCGCTCCCCGATCGCGATCGCCCGGTCACGGCGTGGGCCTACCAGGTGCCCCCCGCCGCGGCCCCGGAGCCCGACAAGACGCCCGCGGCCCCGGCCGCCCCGCGCCGGCAGGCCGGCGGGTCGAGGGGCGGCGGCGCGGCCGCGCCGGAGGGCGACGGCGCCGAGCACGAGGCGTCGCTCGCCGCGGCGCGCGCCGTCGCGAGCGACACCTCGCCCTACGTCGCGATCGCGCTCCGCCCCCGGCTCCCCCGCTGGGAGGAGGCGACGTCGCGGCTCCACGCGATCGTCGTCGACTCGAGCCGGTCGATGGTCGGCGAGCGCTTCGCCCGCGCGACGCGGCTCGCCTCGTCGATCGTCCGCGAGATGGACCGGCGCGACGAGGTCGTCGTGCTCGCGTGCGACACCCTCTGCCGCTCGCTCGGCGAGGGCGACCAGGGCGGCGCCGCGCGGCCCATGGCGCCCGGCGCCGCGTCGGCCGACGAGGTCGAGCGGTTCCTCGGCGGCATCGAGCCCGACGGCGGCAGCGACCTCGCCGCGGCGATGATCGCGGCGCGCGCGGCCGCCGGCCCGCTCCAGGGCAAGGAGCTGCGGATCCTCTACCTCGGCGACGGCACGCCCTCGGTCGGGCCGACGCGGCCCTCGCACATCGAGGCCGCGGTGCGCGGCGCGGTCCCCGCGGACGGCGCCGCCGTGGTCGCGGTGGCGCTCGGGAGCGACGCGGACACGACGTCGCTCCGGGCGCTCGCGCGCGGCGGCGGCGGGGTGATGGTCCCCTACGTGCCCGGCCAGCGGGTCGCGAGCGCGGCGCAGTCGGTCCTCGGCGCCGCCTACGGCCTCGTGCTGCGCGACGCGGAGCTCGAGCTGCCGCCGGGCCTCACCCAGGTCACGCCGGCGCGGCTCGACCCGATCCGCGCCGGCGGCGAGGCGTTCGTCGTCGCGCGGATGAGCTCCGGCGCCGGCGTCACCGGCGAGATCCGCCTCCGGGGCCGCGTCTCGGGCGAGCGCTTCGAGCAGACCTACCCCGTCGCCATCGCCGCCGGGACGGGCGCGGGCAACGCCTTCGTCCCGCGGCTCTACGCCGCCGCGAAGATCGCGGAGCTCGAGGACACCGGCGGCGACGCGCAGAAGCCCGCGATCATCGAGCTGTCGCGGCGCTTCTCCGTGGCGAGCCGGTTCACGTCGCTGCTCGTCCTGGAGAGCGAGGCGATGTTCAAGGCGTTCGGCCTCGAGCGGGGCGGCCTCGCCTCGGCCTTCACGGGCGAGGAGCAGGCCCAGCGCGTGAGCGCGAGCGCCGCGGGGGAGCAGCCGGACGACGCGGCCGACGACAGCGCCGCGCCGGAGAAGAAAGAGGCCGCGACCAAGGGGGACCTCGGGCTGTCTGGCTTCGGGCGGGGCGGCGGCGGCTCGGCCCTGCCGGCGTCCCCGGGCATGTCCTTCGACGAGCTGCCGAGCGACGCCTTCGCCGAGAGCGACATGAAGGCGATGCCGGAGCCCGCGCCGACGTCCGCCGCCCCGGCGTCGGCGCCCCGCGCGGCGCCATCGCCGGCCCCCGCGCGGCGCCCCGCCCAGATGTCCCCGCCCGGCAACCGCGGCGAGCTCAGCGCCAACCCGTCGTGGTCGTCGCCTCCTCCGCCGCCGATGCAGCTCCCGCCCGCGCCGCGGCGGATGATCCCGATGCGCCGGGTGTTCGATCGCCACGTGAGCTTCGACGCCACGAACACGCTCGCGCCCGAGGGCGCCGCGAAGACCGCGGCCGCCGAGGCGGCGCTCGCGGCGGCCCCGGACAGCCGCGACCGGACGATGGGCCTCTACGCGCTCTACGCCACGACCGGCCGCCTCGGCGAGGCGCAGGAGCTCACCGCGCGCTGGAGCGGGCGCGACGCGCTCGACCCCGGCGCGCTGATCGCCCGCGCCGACCTCGCGGCCCGGCAGGGCGAGCGCGACCGCGCCGCGCGCATCCTCGGGGGCCTCGCCGACGTGCGCCCCGGCGACAGGGCGGTCCAGACGCGGCTCGCCGAGCTCTGGGACGCCGCGGGCCGGCCCGCGTTCGCGTGCCAGCACCGGGTGGCGCTCGCCGACCTCGCGCCCGCCGACGCGCAGCTCGTCGCCGCGGCGATCCGGTGCGCCGGCGAGAGCGGCATGGGCGAGCTCGCGAGCCAGCTCCGCCTCGACGTGACCTCCGCGATCCGGGCGGAGGTCGACCGGCGGCTCGCGCAGGCGGACGCGGCGCCGTCCACCGTCCTCTCGGGCGACGTGCAGCTCAGCGCCGAGTGGAGCGGCGGCGCCGATCTCGACCTCGCGCTCATCGACGCGCAGGGCCGGCGCCTCTCCTGGATGGGGTCCACCCTCGGGCCTTTGGGTGTGCGCTCGCGCGACGCGACGAGCACGCGCGCCGAGTCGCTCGCGCTCCGGGGCCTGCCCAAGGGGAGCTACATCGTCGAGATCGCGCGCGCGTCGACCGGGGACGGCCCCTCGCCTTCCGCCGTTCCCGGCGCGCCCGAGGTCCTGCGCGGCGAGCTGACCCTGCGCCTCGCGGGGGAGACGCGCAAGGTGCCCTTCACGCTCGACGGCGCGCGGCGCGAGGTCGGCACGGTGCGCGTCTTCTTCACCTCCCGCCTGGTGCCGGTCGACGACGTCCCGTGGCGGTAGGGTCCCCCCCCGGCGCGCGTCCTGCCCTGGTGACCCCGGCCCACACGCCGCGACGTTCTCCTGAACAGCCCTCCGGCGCGCTCCTCGACCGCCTCCCGGCGCGCCTCTCGACAGCCTCCCCGGCGCACCGCCTGAACAGGCTTTTTCCACGCGCCTCCGGGCACGTTCGCCGGGGGGTCGAAAGCCCCCCACCATGCTCGTGTCGGGAGGAGATCCCCGATACAGTTTCGACATGAATCCGCTCGTCCCGGACTTCATCCTCGAACAGGATGCCGAAGGGCAATACGCGGGAGCGGTCGACGCGGCCGTTCTGCACGTGTCGCTCCCGGCCGTCGTCGATCTCGCCGAGCAGATGATCGCGCGTCAGGCGATCGATCCGGACGCGCTGCGCTCGCTGTTCGATCCGCTCTTCGAGGCCGTGCACCAGTCGGGCGGCTTCGTCGCGGCGCTCTCGCCGGGCGGCGGGTTCACCGCGCTCTTCCCTGATCGGCCGGGGCGCAACGTCACCCGGCACGCCCGCAGCGCGGCCCTCGCGATACGGCGCACCCTGCTCGAGCTCGCCGCGCGCCGCGCGCTCGGCGCCGGGGGCGGGCAGATGCCGTTCCGGATCGGGCTCGCGTGGGGCTCGGTCCACTGGACGATCGTGCGCATCGCCGACGATCGGGCTTACTTCCTGCTCTACGGCCCCGCGATCGAGGCCTGCCAGGCGACGGACCGCGGCGTCGACGACAGCGAGCTCCACCTCGATCGCAGCTTCCGCGAGCGGCTCCCCACCGCCAGCGCGCGAGAGAGCGCGGTGGAGTTCGACGAGGCCGATCTCCTGACCGAGCCCCCCTCGTTGACGGTCACGGACACCCCGCGGGACGCGGACGCCGAGTCGTTCCTGCCGCCGGGCGCGGGCGACCTCGCGCCGCAGGGCGAGATCCGGGAGGTGACGACCGTCTCGGTCTCGCTCGATCGGGTGGAGAGCCCGACGGAGCTCCTCCAGCAGCTGCACGAGATCGCGGCGATGTACGGCGCCACGTTCGCTGGCATGAACGTGACGGAGCGCGGCTTCGGCGCGCTCTTCTACTTCGGCGCGCCCGTCTCGCACGAGAGCGACCACGATCGCGCCCTCGACTTCGCGCTCGAGCTGAAGAGCAACGGCCTCGGCGTGCCGCGGCTCGCGGTGGGCATCACCCGCGCGCGCTGCCTGGTCGGCTTCTTCGGCGCCGGGGGCCGCCGCGAGTTCGCCTGCGTCGGCCGCGCCGTCCACCTCGCCGCGCAGATCGCGCGCAAGGCGGCGCCGTCGTCGATCTGGGCGGACGAGCGGGCGTTCCTCGCGGGCGAGGCGAGCCACCAGTGGTCGACCGAGAACATCTTCCGGTTCGACGGGTTCGACCTGCCGATCCTCGTCTACTCGCTCGAGCGGCGGCGCATCGCCGTGCAGGAGGAGTTCTACGACCTCGGCCCCATCGGGCGCGAGGTCGAGCTCGAGCGGCTCACGCGCGCGCTCGAGCCGATCTTCGCCGGCCGCTCCGCCGGGGTCGTGTACATCCTCGGCGAGGCGGGCATCGGCAAGAGCTACCTCGTGCACAGCTACCGTCACCAGCGCGCGCAGCTCATGGACATGCGCCCGCTGCTCTGGATCGAGGCCCGCTGCGACCAGACGCTGAAGACCCCGCTCTACGCCTTCGAGTTCGCGCTGAAGGAGTACCTCGGGATCTCGTCGGAGCTCGGCCAGCGCGCCAAGCAGGCCGGGCTCGATCTCGCGCTCCAGCTCCTCCTGGAGCGGCTGCCCGAGGGCTGGACCGAGGTGCGCGAGGGCATCGACAGGTCGCGCGAGGCGCTCGCGCGGCTGCTCCGGCTGCGGGGCGAGGAGCCGGCGACGCCGGAGGCCGAGGCCGAGCGGCGCGCCGAGGCGCTCGCCGCGCTCGCCGCGCTGCTCGTCGCGGAGAGCTCGCTCCAGCCGGTCGTGGTTCACCTCGACGACGCGCAGTGGGCTGACCCGACCTCGCTCGAGGCGGTGCGCGCGATCACGACCGCCTGCCGCGATCTGCCGCTCGCGGTGATCTGCTCGGCGCGCCCCGCGGCGCCCGGGGGCGAGGGGGACGCGGGGCGCATCGCGCTCGACGCGGGCATCCCGTCGCAGGTCATCGAGCTCGCGCCGCTGCCGCAGGAGCGGCTGCTCGCGCTCGCGGAGCCGTTCTTCGGGGGTCCGATACCCACGATGCTCGAGTCGCTGCTCGGCCAGACCGCGGGCGGCAACCCGTTCTTCGCGCAGGAGATCCTCGCGTACTGGCTGGAGGACGGCCGGTACGGGTCGACCCACGAGGCCGCGCGCTCGAGCCGGTTCATGCCGCCGCGGACCGTGAACAGCCTGCTCGTCGCGCGGCTCGAGCGGCTCGAGCCTCGGACGCGGCAGACGGTCGTCTCCGCGGCGGTGCTCGGGCGGGAGTTCGACACGCGCGTCCTCGCCCGGATGATCCCGGACGCGTCGGTCCTCGTGGATCACCTGCGCTTCGGCGAGGCGCAGCGGATCTGGTCGCGCATGGGGGAGCATCGGTTCGAGTTCTGCACGGTGCTGATCCGCGACGCCGCGTACGGCATGCAGCCGAAGGCGGCCGCGGAGCGGCAGCACCGCCTCGCGGCCGAGGCGATCGAGGCCGTCTACGGCGACGACCTCGAGGATCAGCGCGCGGCGCTCGACAGCCACCGGAAGCTCGCGGGCTGAGCGCGCAGGGCCGCGCGGCCGCGACCGCGCGCCCGGCCGCCCGGGGCCTTCCGGGCGTGGAACCCCCTCGACGCCGCTGTCGAAGTGCGGCAACTGTCCCGCGCATGAGCACGGCCCATCAAGACACTCACGCGGCCGCGGCGCACGACGCGAGCGACCACCACGGCTTCGACGGAGAGCCCGCCCGCGCGTTACCGGCGGACGAGCCGCCCACCCCGAACTGGGTGCCTGCGCTGGGGCTCGCTGTCTTTGTGGTCGCGGGCGTCACGTTCCTCGCGATGAGCAGCGACGGCGGAGACGCCGGGCAGGCCGCGCCGGCCAGCCCCCGCGCGGCCGACGCCCGCGCGGCCGATGCCCGCCCGGCGACGCCTGCGAACGAGCGCCCCGCGGCGCCGGCCAACGCGCGCCCCGCGGCGGCGGCCGACGTCCGCCCGGGCGCGCGCCCCGCGCCGCCGACCGGGCCCACCGCGGGGGCGGCCGCGGAGACGCTGCGCGCGGCGGCCGCCGCGTCGGCGGCGCCGGCCGCGCCGGGCTCGGCGAACCTGCGCAAGCTCACGCCCGAGGAGGTGGAGAAGGTGCGCAAGCAGATCCAGGAGGCGCGACAGAAGGAAGGCGCCCAGCGGGCGCCGGCTCCGTCGAAGTGAGCGAGCCGGTGGTCGAGTCCGCCGCCGCGCGCGTGCGCGCCGTGCTCGTGCTCGGCGCGGGCACCATGGGCCAGGGGATCGCGCAGGTCACGGCGGTCGCCGGCTACGTGACGCGCCTCCACGACGTCGACGCGGCGCGGATCGCCGCGGCGATCGAGGATATCAAGCGCTCGACCGATCGCCTCGTTCAGAAGGGCAAGATGCTCAACGAGGCGCGGAGCGAGATGATCGGGATGCTCGTCGCGTCGCCGGATCTCGACCGCGCGGCGGCGGACGTCGATCTCGTGATCGAGGCGGTGCCCGAGCGGATGGACCTCAAGGTGGAGGTGCTCGGTCGGGCGAAGGCGGCGGCGCCGGAGCGGGCGCTGCTCGGATCGAACACGTCGAGCCTGAGCATCACAGAGCTCGGGCGCCGGCTCGGGGCGGGCGCGCGCACGGTGGGCCTCCACTTCTTCAACCCGCCGCCGGTGATGGAGCTGCTCGAGGTGGTGCGGGGCCTGGAGACCGACGAGGCGACGGTGACCGCGGCGCTCTCGGTGGCGAGGCGCCTGGGCAAGACGCCGATCGTGGTGAACGACACGCCCGGCTTCGCGACGAGCCGGCTCGGCGTGGCGCTCGGCGCGGAGGCGATGCGGATGCTGGAGGCCGGGGTGGCGTCGGCGGTCGACATCGATCGCGCGATGGAGCTCGGGTACCGGCACCCGATGGGGCCGCTCAAGCTGACGGACCTGGTGGGGCTCGACGTGCGGCTCGCGATCCTGGAGCACCTGCACCGGGAGGTCGGGGAGCAGTTCAGGCCGCCGGTGATCCTGCGGCAGATGGTGCGCGCGGGGAGGCTCGGGAAGAAGACGGGCGAGGGGTTCTACCGGTGGACCGAGGCGGGGCCCCAGGCGAGCGACGGCTGGCGTCGTGGGTAGCGTGAGCGCCGGGCGCGCGCGGGGGCCCGCCGAACTCGCGGCGAGGAGCGCTCAGACATCGGCCCTCCCCGCGCGCGCCCGGCGCGCGCCCGAGACCTTCCGGCGCGCTCCGGAAGCTTCCGTCGCCGAAACGAAGCCCTTCGGCGCGCTCCGGAGCACGACGTTTCGCGTACTTAGCGGCGCTCGCCCTGCTCCCGATGCCGTCCGGCATGCGCCGGAGGATGAATTTCCGGCGAATTTCGCGTCCCGCCCCGTGCCGGAAGCTTCCGGCGCGCGTCGGAAGCCTTCGTGCCGGCGACGGAGGCCTTCGTGCCGGCAACGGAAGCCTCCGTGTCGGCGACGGAGACCTTCCCGTGCGCGGTGGAACCCCTCAAGCCGCCCCTCGCGGCCTCGTGCACGCAACGGAGAGCCGCCACCGCACAACGAGCGCCTCGCGCGCGCCACGCCTCCCCCCGCGGAGGCGCAGTCGAACCACCGCCGCCCGACCACCCGCGGGCGCCGCGCGCTGCCGAGGGCGCGCTGCCGGTTCAGCTTGTCCCTCTCGGCGTTCTCTTCGGCCTCTTTCTGGCGCCCGGCCTCGCGCTGGACGATGCGCTCCGTCACGGCAGTGTAGTCCTTCTCGTCCTTCACCCGGCGATCGATCCGCTTCTGCCGCTCGGTCACCGTCGAGCCGGCGGCCCGCGCCCTCGACGCCACGGCGAGCCACGTCGCCGCGGCGAGCTACTTGCGCCGGGGCCTGCACGGATCCGGCGGCTGCCCGGCCCGTGCGTTTCTTCGATACCAGCGGCCGCCGTCGTCGTACCGGGGTGGGATGGGTTCCGCAACGCGGCGTTCCGCACCTCCGACGAGGAGGCCGATACTCGCGCGCGGGCTCGTCGTACTGGTCCGCGGTGCTCCTCTCGGCCGCTCTCTCCAACCCGGCCCTTGCGGCCTTCGCCGACGGCATGGACGCTGACGAGCGGCTGGAACGGTCGGCGGCCAGCGCCGCCATGGACCGCTACGCCGACGGGGACGCAGCCGCGTTCCCGGTGGTCTATGACGCGCTGGCGGGGCGCTTGCTTCGCTACCTTTCGCGCCTGGAACGCGACCCCACCGCGGCCGAAGACCTGCTGCAGCAGACCTTTTTGCGCATGCATCGCGCGCGGGCGAGCTTCCGTCGAGGATCCGACGTCGAGCCGTGGGCCTTCTCGATCGCGCGCCGGCTGTTTCTCGATGCACGAAAAAGGGATCGGCGCCGGCCGTTGTCCTGGCTGGTACCCGAGCCCGATCTGGAGGCGGACGCGGAGGCGATCCTGATGGCGCGCCAGCTCGGCGAGACCATGGACGCTACGCTGGCTTCGCTACCTCCGCTTCAGCGCGAGGCGTTTCTTCTGATCCGTGAGGACGGCCTCACCGGAGCCGAAGCTGCCGCGACGCTCGGGGTCTCGCTCGCGGCGGTCAAGCTCCGGGCGCAGCGAGCCTACGATCAGCTTCGGGTTGCGCTTCGCGAGGACAAGCCGGAGGGAGGACGATGAGCCCCCCCACACGAGACGCTGCTTTGCGCGCGCGCGTCCTCTCTTCCGTCGAGGCCGAGCCCAGCCCGTCGCGGCCCGCGCTCGAAAGAAGGACGCGCGTCGTCCTCGGCGGCTCGGGTGCGCTCCTCGCGGCGGTCGCGCTCACGGGCCGTGGACCGCATCCGCATGACGTCGCCTGGTGGCTTGGAGCCGGTTGGCTCGCCCTCGTGTCGGCCGCCGCGACGACCCTCGCGCTGGCAGGTCGCCGTCCCGTTTCGGTGGCCGTTCGGCGCGCTTGGATCGCAGTGGTCGCGGCGGCGCTTGGCGTCGTCGCGTCCGTGTTGTGGCTCCCGGACCCGTTCGCGCCGGTTCCGCCCGCCGCTCACTGGGAGTGCTCCGCGATGACGCTCGGTCTCGGCGCTGCGCTCGCGCTCACCGTGACGCGCGCGCGCTCCGGCTCCGACCCGATTGCGCCCGCACGAACTGGCCTCCTCATCGGCGTCCTCGCGGGGCTCTGGTCGGCGGCCACGATCGCCTTTCGCTGCGGTCACGCGCAGGTCGACCACCTCCTCGTCTCGCACGTCGCGCCCGTTCTGATCGTCGCGGTCGCGGGACGCGTCGCCGGAAAGCGCCGGCTGAGCGTCCGCTGAGCGATACCGACCTGCGGAGGCGTCGTACCTGGGGTGCATCTCACCACGAGATGCGCTCCGAGAAACCGTGCAACCTTAACCAAACCTGGAGAGAAACCATGAACATTCCGATGCGAGGAGCGGCGATCGCGGCAGGGGTCGTTGCGCTCTTGGGAACGGCGGCCTGCGGTGAGGGCACCGGCGAAGCCGAGCAGGCGCTCGTGAAGTGCGAGGGCATCAACGAGTGCAAGGGCCAGAGCGATTGCAAGGGCGCGGCCAGCGACTGCGCCGGCCTCAACGAGTGCAAGGGGCAAGGGTTCCTCGAGGTGACCGAGGAGGAATGCGCAGAGAAGGGAGGCTCCGCCATCGAGGAATCGTGAGGTGTCTCTTCACCACCTCGATCCCTCCGATTCGCGCGAGCCGCCCCGGACCGACGCGATCGGCCACGTCGATCCTGGCCGCCGGACGGGGTTCGGCTTCGGCCTTCGGACGAAGCACTTCGGAGACGCCCTGGCCGGAGGCCTCGCGGTCGATTGCGTGGAGATCATCGCGGAGAACTTCGTGGGCCGAGGCGGCCGGCCGCGAGCCGCGCTCGATCGAGTGAGGCGCGACGCGTCGGTCCTCGTGCACGCCGTCGGGATGGACGTGGCCGGGTTCGATCCGATCGACATGGGTCACGTGCTCGGGATCAGGGATCTGGCGGATGAAATCGAGGCCGATCTCGTCTCCGATCATCTCTGTTTCTCTCGCCTCGGCGGCCGGCACGGCCACGATCTGTGGCCGGTGCCGCGCACGGTCGAGACGCTCGAGCGTGTCGCGGCACGTATCTGCCGGATCCAAGACGCTCTGGGGCGACGCATCGCGCTGGAGAACGTCGCGGCCTACGTCGACTTCGCGTCCAACGAGATGGCGGAGCTCGACGTGTGGCTCGAGCTCTTCTCGCGGACCGATTGCCTCATGCTTCTCGACCTCAACAATGCGTACGTCTCCTCAGTGAACCTCGGCGGACACCCGGAGGATCTGATCGAAGGGCTGCCGGAGAAGCGCGTCGTGCAGATCCACTTGGCTGGTCATGGCGAGCTCGGCGCGGGCTTGCTCGATGACCACGGCTCGCCCGTCGCCAATGAGGTCTGGCGCCTCTACGAGCGCGCGGTCCGCCGCTTCGGGCCGGTCACGACCATCGTCGAGCGGGACGCCGAAGTTCCTCCCCTCGACGTCCTCCTCGCCGAGGTCGCGCAGGCCCGATCGATCGCGAGGGCATCGTGAGCGCAGCTCCGGACGACGTCACCGTGTTCGCTCGGGCGGTGCTCTCGGGCACGATCGGCGCCGCCGAAATCGCGGGCTTTCGAAGCGCCGGGGCCATCAGCCCGCGCGACGGGGTGGAGAACTACCGGCGGATGTTCGTGACGCGTCAGATCGCCGCCCTCGAGGAGCTCTTCCCCGTCGCCCGCAGCCATCTCGGCGCGGCGGGCTTCGCCCGGCACGCGTCGTCTTACGTGCGGGAACACCGCTCGACGAGCGCCGCGCTCGAGCAGGTCGGCGCGGACTTTCCGTCGTTCCTCTTGTCCGCCGGCGAGCCCGTCGCGTCGGAGCTCGCCGCGGTCGAGTGGGCCTGTTTGTGGGTGTTCCTGGCCGCCGACGGCGCGCACAAAGCGGAGCCGAGGAAGATCCCGCTGCCCGATTCCGTGCTCGTCCTCGGTCAGGCCTTCGACGTGGTCTCGCTCGGCAGCGCGGCCCGCGCAGCGTGGTCCAAAGGCGAAGGACCACACATCGCATGCAATCAAGCGCGCGACATCGTCGATCTCCTCGTCTGGCGCGCTGGCTTGCAATGCCGCCTCCGCGCCCTGCCCGAGGAGGAAGCCGAAGCGCTGCGTCGAGCGCGCGAAGGTGCGGCGTTCTCGCTCGTCTGCGAGGCCTTCGCGGCAACCCCGGACCCCGTCGCCGCGGCCTTTCGATGCGTACAAACCTGGCTCGACAGCGGCATTCTTCACGGCTTCGCGGGGCCCGCGTGAAGGCGCTCTGGTCGCTGGCGCTCTGTCTCTTGGGATGCGGCGAGGTCGCCTCGAGCCCCGGCTCTGCGTCCCATCGGCCGGGCGATCCCTGCCTCTCCTGCCATTCCATGGGTGGCTCTGCCGAGCCGACGCTGTCCGTGGCGGGCACCGTCATCCAGACCTCGGTCTCCGCACGCTCGGAGGGCGTCAGCGGCGTTACCGTTGCGATTGTCGACGCGAGCGGTAGATCGCTCGAGCTCGTCACCGACGACTCGGGGAATTTCTACACCGATGAGCCGGCTTCTGCCCCATTGCGTGCCTCGATCCGCTCGCAGGCCGCGACCAACCACATGCCCGTCGACGCGCCTTCCGCGAACTGCAACACCTGTCACAGGAGCCCCGGTGCGAATGCGCGAGCGCTCGGCTGGATCCGGCCCGAGCGAGAGACCGGCCCCGACATGCGTCCGGGAGCGGATTGTCTCTCCTGTCACGCCCCGCCCGTGGTGGGTGACTTCGATCCTGCCCCGCACTTTGGCGCCGCAGGCACGATCGCCGGCGGCGCGGGCGCCGTCGTCATCATTCAGGACTCGCTGGGTAAGCGCGTCGAGCTCTCCCCAACCACCAGCGGCAACTTCTGGACTACCGAGGCGCTCGTCCCCCCGCTCGAGGCGACGATCTCGCGCGGAGGCGCCATGCTGGTCAAGGCGGCGGCGGTCGACTCCGGAAGCTGCAACGGGTGCCACGACGGCGCTACCGTCGAAGCGCTCGCGGGGCCCTGAGCGGCCGGCGGTTTCTGGTGTCGAGGCGACCTCCATCATCAGGCGCTCGCGCGCAGAGCTCGCCTCGGCTTGGGTGCCAAGGAGAAAGATCGAGACCTGTGCGCGGCCGCGCAACGCCGCCGACAACCGCCGGGCGCCGCGCGCGCAGCCGAGGGCGCGCTACCGGTTCAGCTTGTCCTTCTTGGCGTTGTCCTCGGCCTCTTTCTGGCGCTCGGCCTCGCGCTGGACGATGCGCTCCTTCACGGCGGCGTAGTCCTTCTCGTCCTTCACCCGGCGATCGACCTGCTTCTGACGCTCCGTCACGGTCGCCGGGTAACCGCCCGCCTTGGGATTGCTGGTCAGGAACGTGCCGTAGGTTCCCCACGCCTCCCGCACCGCCTGCCAGTTCTTCTGGCGCTCGCGCAGATCCGCGAGGCAGAAGAGCACCTTGGCCTGAAGCGCGTCCGTGCCCTTCTTGCCGAGCGCCGTCGTCCAGGCCGCCTCGGCCTCCGCCATGTTGCCCGACTCGAGCATCGCCTCGCCGAGACGATAGAAGCCGAGCATCCTCGCCGCATCGAGCTTGATCGCGTCCTGGAACGCCGCGATCGCGCCGGGAATGTCGCGCGCCACGAACGACGCCTGCCCCTTCAGGATCTGCTCCATGTACGGGCTGATGCCGGTCTGCCCCTGGGGATCCTTGCGCGCGGACGCGTCAGCGGCCGGCGCAGCCGCGCCCGCCGGCGCCGCCGCGGTCGCAGGCTGCTGCTGAGCAGAGGCCGGCGCCGCCCAGACAGCGGCGGCAACGAAGAACGAGGCGAACGCAGCGAACGAGCGGTCCTGCATGCGGGGCAGACTACCGCAGCCGCGGCGCGGACGGGAACTATCGGGTGAGCTACTTCCGCCGCGGCCTGAACGGATCCGGCGGCACCCCGGCGTCCGGCGGCCGCCCGGCATCCACCGGCGGCCACCCGCCATCCGGCACCCCGGCGTCCATCGGCGGCCACCCCGCGTCCGGCTGGCCCGCGTCCACCGGCGGCCACCCGCCATCCGGCCGCCCGGCATCCATCGGCGGCCACCCCGCGTCCGGCGGCCCCGCATCCACAGGGAGCCTGCCCGCGTCCGCAGAGCCGCCCCCGTCCACCGGCAGCCTGCCCGCGTCCGCCGGAACACCCCCGTCCAGCGCCGCCGGGCTCTGCGCGTCCAGCGACACAAGCCGGCCGTCCGGCTCCGGGGGCCAGAGGAAACGCTCCTCCACGCCCGTCTTCCGGTCGACCAGCTTGGCCCAGCTCGCGCGCGGGTTGTCCGCCATCTGCACCCGCAACCGCGACGTCACGCCCTCGTCGAACGTCGGCCGGCGATACAGGATGTTCGACGACCGCTCCGGCGCGTCACCCGTCAGCGGCACGTCGAAGCGGACGCGATCGAGCAGCTCCCTGCCGACGTAGAGCTCGATCGCGAAACGGCCCATCACGCGCGCCGTCGCCGCGGCCCTGTCGAGCTTCACCGGTCGCGCGCGCGCGACCGAGCCCCGCCCCTTCGCGTACTGCACCTCGAAGACCCACTGCTTCTCGCTGGGCTGCACCGCAGGGTCCGGCGCATACCCGGCGCGGGAGGGCGGATCCCCAGGCTCGGCCACCGCGACGACGCCGGCAGCGGCGAGCGCGAGGCCAGCGAGGGTCGCAAGGGCAACGCGGACGAGAGGACGAGGCGAGGTCATCGGATACCGGCTGGAGCCCCCGGCAGCAGGGCCGCCTCGGGCGTCGTCAGCACCTCTTCCCACGCGGAGCCGCCGCCGTCGAGCGCTGCCCAGAGATCCCGGAGCTCGTCCGGGACCGGCGCCAGCGCCGTCCGCTCCTCGCCGCCCTCATCCGGCACCGCGACGCGCAAGGCGTGCAGCGCGATGCGCGGCAGCGGAAGCACGCGGCCCCGCGCCGTGGTCACGGAGCGCGCGCCGCCATGGTCGCGATCGCCAAGGAGCGGCGCGCCGGCGTGCGCGGCGTGCACCCGGAGCTGGTGCATGCGGCCCGTCACCGGATCCAGACGGAGCAGCGTGGCGACCGCCGCCCCGCCGCCAGCCGAGGCGATCGCCCGGTAGCGCGTCGCCGCTTCCTTCGCCCCGGCGCCGCCGACCGCAGGCAAGCTGCGACCGCCCCGCGCCCGCGCCGCGCCGATGGGCGCGTCCCACGTGCCCGCCCCCTCGACGCGCCCGCCAGCAACGCCGACGTACACCCGCGCGACGCGCCCCGCCTCGCGCATCGCCGCGAGGTGCCGCTGGCCCCGCGGGCCCGTCGCGCAGAGCACCGCGCCGCTCACGCCGACGTCGAGCCGCGAGGCCGCGTGCGGCGGGGCGGGCAGGCCGAGCAGCTCCGCGACCTCCGTGACCAGCGACCGCGTGCCGCGGCGCTCCGGCGTGGTCGGCAACGCCGCCGGCTTCGACGCGACCAGGATCTCCCCCCAGCGCGCCAGCACCTCGACCGGCGGCGCGCCCGGCGCGTCGCGCCGCGCCGGCCACACGGCGAGCTCGTCGCCAGGGACCACCGCGTCGTCAGGCCGCGCGCGGCGCGCGTTCAGGAAGGCCCGCCCCTCCGCCGCCGCGCCCGCGAGGCCGCGCGACGCCCCGCCCATGCGCTCGAGGACGTCCGCCACCGTGGGGCCGTCCGACGGCCCCACGCGCCACCGCGCCGCGGTCATCCGGGCGGCGCGGCGAGCGGCGCCGCGCCGTCGCCCACCGCGCCGTCGTCCAGCGACGGCGGCGCGGCGCGCTCGTCCAGGCGCTCGACCACGCCGCGATCGCCGTCGATCCGCAGCCGGTCGCCCGTCTTGATCGCCAGCGTCACGCCGGGGACGTTCACCACCGCAGGGATGCCGTACTCCCGCGCGACGATCGAGGCGTGCGACATGGGGCCGCCGAGCTCGGTCACGACCGCGGCGGCCACCAGGAACAGCGGCGAGAGGCCGATGTCCGTCGTGCGCGCGATGAGCACCTCGCCCGGCTCCACCGCGTCGAGCGCTGACGCGCCCGGGTCGAGCACGCGGGCCCGGCCCTCCACCACGCCAGGGCTCGCCGGCAGCCCGAGCAGGCGAACCCCCGCCGCCGGCGGGAGCACGACCGGCGGCGGCCGGCCGATGAACGCGGGCGGCGGATCGGGGCGCGCGGCGTCGCGCAGGTGCTCGGCGCGGCGCAGCCGCACGACGTGGCCCACGTCGGCGCGGCCGCTGGAGAGCGCCGTCACGAGCTCCTCGTACGTGCAGAAAAAGACGCTCCCGGGCAAGAGCGAGGGCTCGATGCGCCGGAGGCGCCGGTCGATGTCGAGCGCGACCTTCCGCAGCATGCCGAGCACGCGCGTCACCCACGTGCGCATGCGCTCGCGCAGGCGCACGTAGCGCTGCGCGCGGCCGACCAGCGCGCGCAGGAGCGCGAGCTCCACCCGCGGCAGGCGCGTCTCGAGCATCGCCATCTCGCGGTCGGCGAGCGCGCGCGCCCGCGCCAGCGCGCGCTCCGGGTCGCCAGGCGCCCCGCGCAGCGACGCGACGAGCATCGCGATGACCGGCGACGGATCCTCCCGCCAGCGCGGCGTCGCGAGCTCCGCCTCGCGCACCGCGCGATCGCCGTACGCGTCGAGGAACCGCGTGAGCGCGTCGCGCGCCGGCCCCTCGGGCAGGTCGCGCGGCCACCGCACCTCGCCGGCGAGGAGCCGCTCGCGCGCGACCCGATCCAGCATGATGAGCTCGGCCACCCGGGCGAGCTCGATGCCCGGCCCCGCGCTGTCGAGCTCGCGCACGCCGCCCGCGAGCACCTGCGCCAGGTGCTCGATGTTCGTCTCCGGGCGCCCGGCAGGGTCGTCGAGGGGCTCCTCCCCGGTCGCCGAGCGCGCGGACGCGCGGCGGCGCGTGACCCGCTCCAGCGCCTTGCAGAGCGCGAGGTGGCTCGCGAGCGACGCCGACGCGCAGTGCAGCATCAGCGTGCCGGTCCGCTCGAGCAGCAGGAAGACGCTCCGCAGCGTCGTGCCGATCGCGTCGTCCGGCAGGAGCGTCATGTCGAGCTCCGAGAGGGCGCGCTGCGCCCAGACCGCCTCGCCCTCGTAGGCCGCGACCTCGCGCTCGAGCCGCGCCTGCCGGAGCAGGAGCCGCGGCCCCGTGAGCGGCAGCCGCGCGTAGAAGCGGCGCCTCGAGACGCCCGCGCTCTGCTGGGCGAGCCGCGCGATGAGCTGCTCGCTCGCCCCGCCGCTCATACCGAGCAGCGCCCGCGGCGAGAGCCCCGGGACCTGCGCCGCGATCTGCATGAAGGCGGTGAGGTTCAGGTAGAAGCGCCCGTACACGTTGGTCACGAGGCGCGCGCCGCGCGGCACGCGGCAGCCGAGCGCGGCGAACGCCTCGCGGAAGCCCCGGTCCGAGAACGCCCGGGCCACCGACCAGGTGAGCGGCGTCGCCGCCCCGGGGAGCGCCTCGCCCACGTTGGCGCGCGACCAGATCGTGTCGGCGTCCCCCCCCTCGGGGAAGCCGCCGCCGCTCACCGGCCGCACCTGGAGCAGCCAGACGCGCTGCTCGGCCGGTGCCGGCGATCCGGCCGCCGCGGGTGCCCCGTCCGTCGCGGCGCTCTCCGGCGGCTCCGGCGGGTGGAGGGGGTCGCCGCCCTCGACCGCGAACTCCACGTCGAACGGGCCCTTGCCGCCCTGCTCGAGCCGCGCGGCGAGCTCGGCGAGCTGCCGCAGCGCGCCCTCGTCGAGCGCCGGGCGCTCGACGCGCGCCTCGGGCACCGCGACCTCCTCGAGCCCCGCCGCGCCCACGACGAGCGCGCGCCGCTTCTGCGCCACCGCCGACGCGACGACCCTGCCGCCGTCGCGCGCGATCCGGATGGTGTCGGCCGCCACGGCGCCGTCGACGACCGGCGCGCCGAGCCCGAGCGTCGCGTTCACGAGCCGCTCGCCGGCGTGCCAGCGCTCGCCCTCGAGCCCCGGCGGGGGCGCGGTGAAGAGCACGCCCGCGGCCTCGGCGCGCACCATGACCTGCAGCACGACCCCCATCGCGACGTCGCGGACGCCGGCGTGCGCGAGGTAGGAGAGCGCGCGCGGCAGGAAGGCGCTGGCCCAGACCTGCCGGATCGCCGCGTCCATCCCGGCCTCGCCGCGCACGCCGAGCACCGAGGTGGCGAGCCCCGCCATCGACGTCTCGTCGCTGTCCTCGCACGTGGCGCTCGACCGCACCGCGAGGCCCCAGGGGGCCTCGGGCTCGACGGCCTGCCAGAGCGCCCGCAGCGCGCCCGAGAGCGTCTCTGGCAGCGGCTCGCTCAGGATGCGGTCGCGCGCCCGCGCGGCCCGGTCGACGCCCGCCTTCGTGCCCGCGAGCCGGATCAGCGTCGCGATGTCGTGCCCGGGCGGGAGCTGCCGGTCGATGAGCTCGGTGAAGCACCGCGCGTCGAGGACCCAGCCGCGCGGCACCGGGAAGCCGTCGCGGAGCAGGCGCCCGAGCGACGCCGCCTTGCCGCCGACGCGCTTCGCGCTCGTGTGGCGGCGCTGACCGGCGCTCTCGAGCGGCTTCAGCCACTCGCGCACGGAGGGCGGGTCGGTCGCGCTGTCGGCGCGGGCGATGCGTGTCGGGTCGGCCACGTCGTTGCCGAGGAAGTAACACGGTTCGGCGGCCTGGTCAGGGGCTTGTGACCCGGGGCCGCCCCCATCACGGCGGGTTCAACCCGCGCTGGACGCGTTCGTGCCAGAGCACCATTTCCACGCCGCCAGGGCCGCGGTTCCAGGCATAGTCGTGCGGTCCGGGCACAATGAGCAGCTCGTGGGCGACGCCGTCCTGGCGCAGCCGATCGCTGATCGCCTGGATGGCGGGGAGGAAGGGGTCGGCCTCGCTCGACACGAGCCGCAGCGCGACCGCGTGGCGCTCCATGGCCCGGCGCGCGAGGGTCGAGAACATCTCCGCCTCGCTCGCCCGCACCGCGGGCTGCAAGGCGCCGATCGCGCCGAAGACGTCGGGGTTCGACAGGCCGACGAGCAGCGCGAGGCGGCCGCCGAGGCTCACGCCGTCGATGCCGGTCGCCTCCCGAGCGGCCTGGCAGCCGCCCTCGGCGCGCGCCCGCGGCAGGAGCCGCTCGACGACGAACCGCCCGAAGCTGGCGGCCCCCTCGACGGAGCGGTCGCGGAGATCCGGCGTGAACGGCGTGGCGATGCACAGGCCGGCGTAAGGGTGGTCCCGGAGCGAGGCGTTGAGCTGCGCGAGCCGCTCGCGCGTCACCATCCCCCCGAGGTCCTCCGGCGCGAGCGGCGGCGCGAGGAGCCGCTTCAGGGTCGCGTCGAGGGCGTAGTCGTCACGCCACCCGCGCGCGCCGACCTCGACGCCTCGCACCGCCTCCCCGCGCCCGTGCAGCGCGACGAGCAGCGGCGGCGCCCCCGCGGCGGCCGGCGCGAGGAGCAGCGCGCGCTGGGGGTCTTCGCCCCCGGAGGCCGGCTCGAACGCGAGCTCCTTCCAGCCCGGGGGGGCTGCCTCGGCTGCCGCCGGCGCCGGCTCCGGCGGCGACGGCGAGCCGCGGCGCCGGCACGACGTCGAGGCGAGCGCGGCCAGGCCGACCAGCGCGCGCCGGCGCGAGAGCGGGGGGAGCTTCGTGGCGGCCATCGGCGGCGAGGGTAGCAGCGGGGGGAGGCGGCGCCGGCGCCCGGCGCGCCTCCTCGTATCGGGATCGCGACAGGCAGGTTTCGCTGGCCGTCGCTCTCGCCGCCGTGCGTCCAGAGCAGCGGCGGTTGGAGGAGAAAACGGCCAAGAACGCCAGGAGAGAAGAGAGAGATGAGCCACTTTCTTCTCTCTCCTGGCGCCCTTGCCGTCTTGGCGGCTCAGGCCATCCGTCTTGTCGCCCTAGGCAGTACCGCGTGCCCCCCTGTAGGCTCTCGCTGCGCGGGCGAGATCCCCGAGGGGGGCGCTCATCGGCGAGAAGCGCCGATCGTGACGGGCCCGGCGGGCTCCGTCACTCCCGAGCTCCAGACCCGTGATGAAAGGGACCGCTCATGAGCCGTGAGACGAAGGGGGACGTCGGGCCGCGCGCTGGCGACGGGCCGCGCAGCGTGGAGGGCGTGATCGCCGATGACGTGAAGACGCTCCACAGCATGGGCTATGCGCAGGAGCTCCTGCGTCGGATGGGGGGCTTCTCCAACTTCGCGATCTCGTTCTCGATCATCTGCATCATCGCGGGCGGCATCACCTCGTTCCAGATGGGCTTGTGCAGCGTCGGCGGGGCCGGCGTCGGCATCGGCTGGCCGGTCTGCAGCGCGCTCTCGCTCTGCATCGCGCTCACCATGGGCCAGGTCGCGTCCGCGTTCCCGACCGCGGGGGGCCTGTACCACTGGGCCTCGATCCTCGGCGGCCGGGGCTTCGGCTGGGCCACCGCGTGGTTCAACCTGATCGGCCTCGTCACCGTCCTCGCGGCCATCAACGTCGGCGCCTACCTGTTCATCATGAGCTCGCTCGGCCCGCTGTTCGGCGTCGATATCGCCAAGATGGATCCGAGTCAGGCCCTCCTGACGCAGATCGTCGGGGTCACGCTCATCACGGGGACACAGGCGCTCTTCAACCACCTCGGGATCCGCGTCACCACGTTGCTCACCGACTTCAGCGGATACCTCATCCTCGTCGTCGCCGTGCTCCTCACGATCGCGATGCTCTTCTACGCGCCCCAGATCGACCTCGGGCGGCTCGTCACGTTCACGAACTACAGCGGCCCGAAGGGGGGCGACGTGTGGCCGGAGACGGGCAGCATGACGATGCTGTTTCTCCTGAGCTTCCTCCTGCCCGCGTACACGATCACCGGATACGACGCGTCGGCGCACACGTCGGAGGAGACGATCGGCGCGGCGGAGACCGTCCCGCGGGGCATCGTCCGGGCGGTGCTCGTCTCTGGCGTCTTCGGGTGGCTCATGCTGAGCGCGATCGTGCTCGCGATCCCGAACATGGACGAGGCGGCGTCGAAGGGCGGCGGCGTCTTCTTCTGGATCATGGAGAGCGTCGTCCCGGAGCAGGTCCGGATCGCGCTCTACGCCGGCATCTCGATCGCCCAGTACCTCTGCGGGCTGGCGACGGTGACGTCCGCCTCGCGCATGACCTTCGCCTTTGCCCGCGACGGCGGGCTGCCGTTCTCGGAGCAGCTGCGCAAGGTGAGCCCGAGGTTCCGCACGCCGGCGACCGCGATCTGGGTCGTCAGCGCGCTGACCATCGGCTTCACCGTGTACACGCCTGTCTACTCGACGATCACGGCCGTCTGCGTGATCTTCCTCTACATCTCCTACGTCATGCCCACGATCATGGGCGTGCGCGCCTACGGCCGCACCTGGGTGACGATGGGGCCGTGGGACCTCGGGCCCCTGTACCGGCCGCTCGCGATCATCAGCGTCCTCGCCTGCCTGATGCTGATCGTGGTGAGCGTCCAGCCGCCGAACGACAAGGCCCTTGCCATCATGCTCATCGTCTTCGCGGTGACGGCGGTCGTCTGGTTTGCGCTGGAGCGCCGCCGCTTCCAGGGCCCGCCGCAAGGGGTGATGATCCAGCAGCGAGCGCGGGAGATCGCGGAGGCGGAGCGGGCCGTCGGCCAGGTCGCGGCGGGCGGCGATCGATAGAGGGCCTTCCGGCCCGGCGGGCGGGGCGCGGCGCCGCCCGCCGGGCGAGGAGGTGAGTCAGCCGCCGGAAGGGCTGAAGAGGAGGGGATAGGTCACGGTCACGATGCCGGCGTCCGGGGGCGGGAACGACAGCCCGTAGAACGAGCGCACGACACACGAGACAACGCCGGCGTCCGGCAGATCGGAGCCGCCGTTCTGAACGCTGGATACGGCGCCGTCGCGGCCGATCGAGAAGCCGACCGACACGCGCCCCGTGAGGTTCGGGTTGTTGCGCAGCCCGTTCTCGTAGCAGAGGCGGAATCGGCCGAAGTTCTGCCGCACGATGCGCTGGATGACCTCGGGCGGGATCCGGCCCGACACCGACGGCGTCCCCGTCCGCATGCGCGGCGCGCTCGGCTTGTGGCCAGCGCCGCTGGCGAAGCGCGACGCGCCGTGGCCAGGGCCGAAGCCCTGCCCGTCGCCGAGGCCGTTGCCGTTGCCGATGGTGCCGAGGGGCCCCATCCCGACGCCGAAGTGGCGCCCATCGCCGCCCTCGCCGACGCCGGTCAGCCCGAGCCCGCCCACGCCGCCCGACTCGTCGATCGTCGCGCCCCACATGTTGCCGATCACGCTCCTCTCGCCGCTCCCGAGCGTGTCGACGCCGCCCCAGGGCGCCGAGAGCGCGTTCGGATCGCCGCCGGCGCCCGCCTGGAGCACGCCGATCATGCCGAACCGCGCCGCGTCGTCGAGCGCCTGCGCCCGCGAGATCCGCACGTCGAGGTTGTCCTTCGGCCCCTCGATCTCGAAGCGCCCGCCCGTCTTCCGGCTCGTCGCGCTCCCGGCCTTGCCCGACTCGCCGATGGCGGCCGCGCCCGTGCCGCCTTCTGCCTCGCTCGGGCGCGCCTCCGCGCCGTCGCTCGCCTCGGGCAGCTCGCGCTCGGCGGTCGCCGCGAGCGCCTGCGCCATGAGGTACGCTTGCTCCGCGCTCACGCCGCCGTCGTCGGCCATCGCCAGCGGGGGCATGAACGCGGCCATGGCCGCGAGCAGGCCCACGTGGAGCAGCGTCGAGAGCGCGGTGAACGGCAGGTTGCGGCGGTCGAAGCTCACCTTGCCCGCCACGCGGCGGCCTGCCCGGCCCACGGCGACCTCGAACCCGAAATCGCCGAGATCGAGCTTCGCCCGCCCGCCGAGCGGCAGCGCGATCCGCCGCGCCCCATCGAGCGCCCCGCAGGGCACGGCGCGGCCCGACGCGATCGCCTGCGCGACCGTCATCTTGCAGCTCCCGAGCTCGACCATGCCCGTCGTGCCCGGCGGGATCACGGCGCTCACCTCGCCGCCCTCCCCGACGAGCACGATCGGCACCCTCGCGGCGCCGAGCCGCTCCGCCGGTACGAAGAAGTCGCACCCGCCCTCCGCGCCGCCCTGCTCTCCCACATGGAAGTCGCGCGGCGGGGTCAGGTGGGCCACGTGGAGCAGGCTGTTTCCCCACCGGATGAGCACCTCGACGGCCAGCGTCTCGGTCTCGCACTCGTCCGCGGGCACCTCGGGCGCGCTCTTGACCAGCGCGTAGGTATACGACCCCTCCGGCGCGTCCGCGGGCACCTCGGCATCGCAGGCCGGCGAATGGCCGAAGGGCAGGTTGCCAAGAAACGGATTCGACGATGCCATGCTCGGAGCCACCTTGAACGTGTCCATCGGAGACCAGCCCTTTCCCTGCTCGCTCGCGCGCAGCGTGAACCGCGCGGCGAGCGGTCTGAATGGAGCGAGCCCGCGAGAGCCCGCCGCTCGCGGCGCTCCCCGGCACGCGCGCGGCGAGCCTCACCGCGCTCTGCGTGCGCCGCGGAGCACCGCGTTCACGCCTGGGATCGACAGCGCCCCCCGCCCCAGGTTCCGGACCCGCGACACGATTTTCAGCAGCAAGATCGCGGTCCAGGCGTTGAATAAATTCCTGGCCGCCTGCCCGCGCGTACGTCCCGGGACGCACGCGCGGGCAGGCGTGGAGTCGCCACGAAACAGAATCGCAATCTCCCTGTGCTCTCCGGTTCACGGCGCCGCGCCTGCCGGAGCGGCGACCAGGGAAACCCACCGCCAGCGCAGCGCTGGATCGACCTCGCCGCGCCGGCGGACGGCCTGTAACCGCACGAACGATCGTGAGCCGCGCAATCGGAACGACACGGGCGTTGGGGTAGCGGTGCGCCCGCGCCCGTGCGTATGATGATCGACATGGGTGCGGCCAGGAGCAGCGGTCAAGACCCGCTCATCGGCGCCACGATCGCCGGTCGATATCGGATCATCTCGCTCATCGCGCGCGGCGGCATGGGCAAGGTCTACAGGGCAGAGCAGTTCGCGCTGGGTCGGATCTGCGCCCTCAAGCTCCTCGTCCCCGATGAGCGCCGCGAGCAAGATCCGGAGTTCTTCCGCCGCTTTTCACGCGAGGCAGCGACCGCGGCGAGGCTCACCCACCCGAACTCGGTCACCGTCTTTGATTACGGCAGGGACGATCCTCGCGGCATCTATTTCATCGCCATGGAGTACATCGCCGGACGCACGCTCCACCGCGTGCTCCACGATGAGGGCCCGCTCCCCGAGGCGCGCGCCAGCCGGATCGCGCGGCAGATCTGCCGCGCGCTCGCCGAGGCCCACGGGCTCGGCCTCGTGCACCGGGACCTCAAGCCGAGCAATGTGCTCCTCGTCGACCAGGGGGACGAGAAGGACTTCGTCAAGGTGCTCGACTTCGGCCTGGTCAAGGACGTCTCGGGTGAGCAGCTGGACGACCTGACGCAGAAGGGCCTGTTCATCGGCTCTCCCAGGTACACCGCGCCGGAGCAGGCGATGGGCAACGAGCTCTCGCCGCGCGCAGACATCTACTCGCTCGGCGTCCTGCTCTACGAGATGCTCTGCGGCAAGGTGCCGTTCGACAAGAAGGTGCCCACGGCGACGCTCATGGCCCATGTCAGCGAGCCGCCGCCGCCGCTCGCGCGCGTCTCCGGCGGCGCGCCGGGAGCGCTCGTGTCGCCCGCGATGGAGGCCATCGTGATGCGGTGTCTCGAGAAGAGCCCGGACAGGCGCTTCCAGTCGATGAAGGAGTGCCTCCTCGCGCTGAAGGGCGCGGCGGGCGAGCCGGTCGACGTCGCGCGTGCGTCGACGCCCGACCGGGTCTCCACGCCCGACCGGACCTCCATCCCCGAGCGCCTGCCCGTGTCGCAGCCCGGCAGCGCGCTGCCGCCCGCGCCGTCGGCCTCGGGGCCGCGCATCTCGGCGCTCGCGGCGTCGCCGAACGAGCCGAGCGCGTCGCCTCGCATGACGCAGCTCGACTCGCTCTCTCCCCCCCAGGCTCCCCCGACGTTCAGCGGCCCTGTCGCGCCCCCTCGCCACCGGCCGCTCTCGCTCTATCTCGTGGCGGTCGTCGCGGCGCTCGTCGGCGGGGGCCTCGTGCTGGCGCTCGGCGGGCGCGCGCCGCAGGCCGCGAGCGCGCCCGCGGTCGTCCAGTCCGTCTTCGTGCCGATCGCCGTCCCCGCCGAGGGCGCGGCGGAGCGGGAGCCCGGCGCGGCGGCCGAGTTCAGGATCGTGCGGATCGAGAGCGCCCCGCCCGGCGCCCGCGTGTCCGACCGCGGGACGGAGGTCTGCCTGGCGACGCCGTGCCGGCTCGTTCTGCAGGGCGCCGGGAGCAGGGCCGAGTACCGGCTCCAGCTGACCAGGCCCGGCTACAGGCCGGCCGAGCTGGTCGTGCGCCCCGGGGCGGAGACGGCCTCGGCCGAGCTCGAGGCGCTCGCCGCCGCGGCGCCGGTGCCCCCGCCACCGAGCTCGCAGGTCGCGGCGAGCGCGCTCCCGGAGCGAGCGCCCGCGGAGGAGCCGCGGCCCGCGGGGCCCGGCGCAGCCGAGCCGGCCGCAGCCGAGCCCGAGGGTGCCGAGCCGAGCGCGGCCTCCTTGGCGGCTGCCCCGGCGGCCGTGCCCGCCGCGCCGCCGACCGCGCCGGCGCCAGCGGCGCCCCCCCCGGAGGTCCTGCGCTTCCAGGAGGGGATGACGCGCCCCGTGCCGATCGCGGCGCCCGCGGTGGTCTACACGCGCGAGGCGCGGCAAGCCCGGGTCGAGGGGACGGTCCTCGCGCGGTGCGTTGTGACGACGGCGGGCGCCCTCACCGGCTGCCGGATCGTCAAGGGGGTCCCCCACATGAACGAGGCGGTCCTCTCGGCGCTCGCGGCGAGCCGCTACCGGCCGGTCACCTACCAGGGTCGGCCCGTCAACGTCGATTACGTGTTCTCGATCAAGCTCGTGCTGCCCTGACGTCGCCCAAACGTCCCCAAACGTTGGTCGCACGACGCGCGCCGGCGCCGGCCCAGGGTGAGGCCGCGGCGCGAGAGGCGCTGGCGGCGAGGCCATCCGTGAGCAAGAGAGTGGCCGAGAGGAGGGAGACGACGACGTGAGCGGTCATGGCCGGAAGTGGGCGGCGCGAGCCGGGCTGGTCCTCTGTTGCGCGGCGCTCCTCGGCTGCTCGCGAGAAGAGGCGCCCCAGCGGGCCGCAGGGAGCGGCTCCGCGCGGCCGGCGGCGCTGCGGGCCGACGTCGAGCCGGCGCCGGCGAGCGGCGAGATCCCCGCGCTGGTGCAGGAGGCGCGGGATCGCGCGCGGCGGGAGGGGCGCGAGCTCGTCGTCTACGTGGGCGCATCGTGGTGCGAGCCGTGCACGAGGTTCCACGACGCCGTGAAGGCGGGCCAGCTCGACGCGGCCTTCCCGGCGCTGCGCCTGCTCGAGTTCGACCTCGACCGGGATCGCGACCGGCTCGCCGAGGCCGGGTACGCATCGGAGATGATCCCGCTCTTCGTCGTGCCCGGCGAGGACGGCCGGGGGACACCCCTCCGTGTCGAGGGGTCGGTGAAGGGCGAGCGCGCGGTGGCCGAGATCGTGCCCCGGCTCGAGGCGATCCTGGCCCGGGCGCGGGCGGCGGCGCGCTGATCGCCGAACGAGCTCGCCGCCGGCGCTGGCGGCCAGAAGCGCGGGCGACGTCGCGTCGCGGTGGACGCGCGACGCCCGTGGCGCCATGAGGAACCCCATGAGGACAGCGAACCTGCTGCTCGCGGTCGCGACCATGTCGCTCGCCGCGGGCTGCCGCGGCGGGGGCAGCAGCGAGCCTGCTCAGCCCGTCCCGCACGTCACGCCGATCGACACCCGCGCCTCCGCCGATCCGGCCGTGGACGACGAGCCGCCCACGCCGCGGCCCCCGAAGGAGGCTGATCCCACGAGCACGGACACGTTCGAGGGCACCGCGGGCGCCACCGACAAGCCGCGCGCCGGCGAGAAGGTGGCGGTCCTGCGCGACGTGCGCGCGGCCCGCCACGAGCACTATGACCGCATCGTGTTCGAGTTCGAGGGGGACGCGGTGCCGGGCTACCACGTCGACTACATCGACAAGCCGGTGCGGCAGTGCGGGTCCGGCGAGACGACGGAGATCGCCGGCGACGGCTGGCTCGCCGTGCGCATGACCCCCGCCGCGGCGCACACGGACGCGGGGAAGCCCACGATCCCGTTCCGCGATCGCAAGCTCGCGCTCGGCGTGGCCCTGGAGATCGAGCGCACGTGCGACTTCGAGGCCGAGGTGACCTGGGTGCTCGGGGTCTCCTCGCCGAACCGGTACCGCGTCCTCGAGCTGACCAAGCCGGCGCGGCTCGTCGTCGACGTGAAGCACTGACGCCGCGCGCGGGCCCGGCGCGCCGCGGGCCTGCCCGGGGCGCACCGGTGGCGACGCGACCGCCGCTCAGCCGCCCAGCGCGGGCCCGGCCTCGTCGTGGCGCACCGGCGGCGACGCGTCCGCCGCCCTGGGCGGCGGCACCCGCCGCGGCGGCACGACGACGTGCTTCGGCGGGGCGGCGGGGCCGCTCGACGGCCGCGGGATGTTGTAGACGCGCTTCGCCTGGATCGCCGTGGATCGCAGCCCGTTGGCCCGCTTGATCGCCTCGACGGTGGTGCCGTACTGCCGGGCCAGCGAGCCCAGGGTCTGCCCCTTCTTCGCCGTGTGGCGCACGTAGTTCGCCGTCGGCTTGATCGCCCCGCGCTTCACGAGCAGCGGATACGCGCGCACGGCCGACTCCTGCGCGATCGGGCTGTAAAACCTGATGTGGATGTGGTTCGCGTGCCCCCGCGCGTGGCGGATGAGCGGGCGCGGCTTCCTCGACCCGAACTGGAAGACCTCGTCGAGCCAGTCCTTGTCCTCGCCGATCTTGAGCGCGTGCTCCTTGAGCAGCCGCTGCACGCTGCTGTCGATGAGGATGAGCTCCACGTCGGTCTCGGTGATCAGCGCCCGGACGAAGGCCCAGGTGCGCTCGCGGTCGAGGTTGGCCGCCGTGGCCCGCTGGTACCAGCGGTGCCGCGCGTCGAGGAAATAGCTGATGTCGACGTCGCGCCCGGCCTGGTGGCTCTTGTGTGGGGAGAGGCGGCCGCCGTCCCGGGCGCTGATGTGCCCGATGTAGAGCTTCGGGCTCCCCGGGAACTGCCGGTGCACCTCGGCGATCGCGCGATCGAGCGCGTCGACCGTCTCGCGCGTCCCCCAGGCGTGGCCCGGGTCGACGAGCTCCCACCGGTCGGTCTCGGGCATCCGGATCCCGTTGAACAGCGCGCCCGCGTTGGTGGCGCCCACGGACATCGGCCCCAGCGCCGCCGGGTCCTTCGCCAGCAGCTCCTCGATCTGGGCCTCGCTCATCGCCGCGAGCGGCGAGCGCGCCGGCGTGCCGGCGCCCGGCTCCACCGGCAGCTCCAGGCCGTCGTCGACCTCCCCGCCGTCGTCGTGCTCCTCGACGTCGTGGTCGGCCGCGAGCGCGGTCTCCTCCGCCGCTGCCCCGGGCGGAGCCGATGGCGTGCCCGCCCCGTGCTCCGTCGAGACCGCGGCGGCCGCGCGCAGCAGGCTGTCCTTGGAGCGCGCCGCCACGGGCGCCCTCCCGGCGCAGCCCGCGATGCAGAGGGCGCAGAGGACGGAAACCAAGGTGCTGCGGCCCATCGCGGCGGCACTATACCGGCACGAAGAAGACACGCCAACCGTGGCCCGGCGGTCGCACCGCGCCCTTCACGCGACGCGTGTTCAGCGCCCGGGCGGCTTACGGCGGCTTGCGCGACCGCGCGCGGCGGCGCTCCGGCTGGCACCGCGGGCAGAAGACGCTGGAGCGCCCGCCGATCGCGCGCGTCTCCAGCGACGCGCCGCAGCGAGGGCACGGCGCGCCGGCGCGCGCGTAGGCCTGGAACGGGTTCGGCGCGGCGCCCGACTCGGACAGGTACGCGATCTCCCCCGCGCCGATCGCCGCGATCGTGTGCGCGATCGAGGCCTCGATGCCCGCGGCGATCGAGGCCATCTCCTCGCGCGAGAGGGAGCGGCCCGGCCGCGCCGGGTGCACGCCGGCCCGGAAGAGCGCCTCGGTCACCTGGATGTTGCCGAGCCCGGCGATCACCGCCTGGTCCATGAGGATCACCTTCACGGGGCGCGCGCTCGCCCCCGCGCGCGCGAGCAAGGCGTCCACGTCGATCCCGTCGCGCAGCGGATCGGGGCCGAGCGCGGCGATCTCGGGGATCTCGCGCGGCGAGACCCCGCGCAGGACCGCGAGCCGGCCGAGGAGCCGCGGGTCGTTGTAGTGGAGCACGCTCCCCGAGGCGAGCCGCAGCCGCGCGCGGCTGTGCCCCGGCGCGGGCTCTGCCGGCGAGCGGCGCACCCACTTGCCCGACATCCCCAGATGGCTGAGCAGCACCACGCCCGCGTCGAGCTCGAGCACGAGGTACTTGCCGAAGCGCGTGAGGCGCTCGAGCGCGCGGCCCGGCAGCTCGCGCGCGAAAGCGTCGTGGCTCGATCCGCGGAACACGCGGGTCGGGTCGCCCTCGGCGGACGCGATCCGGTCGCCCGCGAGGAAGCGGCGCAGCGAGGCGGCGGCGTGCTCGACTTCCGGGAGCTCCGGCACCCGCGAGGACTATCACGCGCCGCGGCGCACGAGGGCGTTGCCGCCGGCGCGGCGGCGGCTACATGCTGCCCTCGTGCAAGGGTCCCAGCGGAGCGGCCGCCCCGGTCCGGCAGCCCAGGGGGCGGCCGCGACGGCGCGCCCTCCGGGGCCGGACGGCGCGCCGCGCCCGCACGAGCGCGGCGACCGCCCGGCCGGGGCCGGCGAGCGGCAGCCGGGCGGCGGGGGTCAGCAGCGGCTCTTCTCGGCCAGGGAGGTGGCGGGCGACGGGTCCGCGACGGTCGAGGGCGAGGTCGTCCGCGTCACCTACGAGAGCGAGTCGAGCGGCTTCCGGGTGCTGCGCGTGGAGGTCACGCCCGGCGCCGCGCCGGAGGTCTGGGTCGGGGTGTTCCCGCCGGTCGGCCCGGGCACGCGCGTGCGCGCGACGGGGCGCTACGGGCGCGATCCGAAGCACGGCGAGCAGCTCAAGGTCGAGACCCTGCTGCCGATCGCGCCCGCCACGCTCGACGGGCTCGAGCGCTACCTCGGCTCCGGCATGGTGCAGGGCATCGGCCCCGCGTACGCGAAGCGGATCGTGGAGGCGTTCGGCACAGAGACGCTGGAGATCCTCGACCGGTCGCCGGAGCGGCTCGCCGAGGTCCCCGGGCTCGGCCAGCGGCGGGCGCAGGCGGTCGCGAAGGCGTGGGCGGCGCAGCGGGCGATCGGGGCCATCATGATCTTCCTCCAGGCGCACGGCGCGTCCCCGGCGCTGGCGAGCCGGATCTACAAGCGGTTCGGCCCCCACGCGATCGACATCGTCTCCCGCTCCCCGTACCGGCTCGCGCTCGACGTGTGGGGCATCGGCTTCAAGACCGCCGATCGGATCGCGCGCTCGATCGGCGTCCGGGCCGACTCGCCGGAGCGGGCGCAGGCGGGCGTACTGCAGACGCTGGTCGACCTGTCGACGCGCGGGCACACGCTCGCGGAGCGGCCGGAGCTCGCGGAGCTCGCCGCGACGATGCTCGAGCGCGACGCCGCCGAGGTCGACAGCGCGATCGACGCGCTCGTGGCGAGCGGCCACGTGCGGGTCGAGGCGCTGTCGACCGGCGAGGTGGCCGTCTACCCGAAGGACCTCTACGAGGCCGAGGTGCGGCTCGCGCGCCGGATGCGCGCCTTGCTGGGGGACGACGAGGACGGCGCGGCGCACGAGGCGCGCCTCGCCGAGGGCGTCGACGCGGCGATCGCCGCGTTCGAGGAGAAGACGAAGGTCTCGCTGGCGCCCGCGCAGCGGACCGCCGTGGAGCAGGCCGCGCGGAACAAGGTCCTGGTGATCACGGGCGGCCCGGGCGTGGGCAAGACGACCATCGTCCGGGCCATCCTGGCGCTCTTCGATCGCGCGCGGCTCCCGGTGCGGCTCGCCGCGCCGACGGGGCGCGCGGCCAAGCGGATGAGCGAGGCGACGGGGCGCGAGGCCGTCACCCTCCACCGGCTCCTGGAGTTCGACCCGAAGCAGCGCAAGTTCGCGCGCCAGCGGGGCCGGCCGATCGAGGCGGGGGCGATCGTCGTCGACGAGGCGTCGATGCTCGACCTGGCGCTCGCCGACGCGCTCCTGCAGGCGACGTCCGACGCGGCGCGGCTCGTGCTGGTGGGCGACGTCGATCAGCTCCCGTCGGTCGGGCCGGGCGCCGTGCTGCGGGACGTGATCGCCTCGGGCGAGGTGCCCACGGCGCGGCTCACGCAGATCTTCCGGCAGGCCGAGGGCAGCCTCATCGTCCGGAACGCGCACCGCATCCACGACGGCGAGCCGCCGGAGGGCGCGCGCGGGCCCGGCGGCGAGTTCTACGTGATCGAGCGGACCGAGGCCGAGGCGGCGGCGGAGCTGATCCTGCACCTCGTCACCGAGCGCATCGCCAAGGGGTTCGGGCTGGATCCGCGGCGGGACGTGCAGGTCCTGACGCCGATGCACAAGGGCGAGGCGGGGGCGATCGCCCTGAACGCGCGCCTCCAGGCGGCGCTGAACCCCGAGGGCCCGAGCGTCACGCGCGGCGCGCGCACGTTACGGCTCGGCGACAAGGTGATGCAGCTCCGCAACGACTACGACCGCGAGGTCTACAACGGCGACGTCGGGTTCATCACGGAGGTGAACGCCGAGGAGCGGAAGCTCCAGGTCCGCTTCGACGAGCGCGAGGTCGGCTACGAGGAGGCGGAGATCGACGAGCTGACGCTCGCGTACGCGACGAGCATCCACAAGAGCCAGGGGAGCGAGTACCCGGCGGTGATCGTGCCGATCCTCACCCAGCACTTCGTCATGCTCTCGCGGAACCTCATCTACACGGCGGTGACCCGGGGCAAGCGGCTGGTGGTGCTCGTCGCGGATCCGCGGGCCGTGTCGCTGGCGCTGGCGGAGACGCGCAAGGAGGAGCGCCGCACCCACCTGGCCGAGCGGTTGCGCAGCGCGGCGCCCGCGCGCGCCCGCGCGGCGCTCGAGCCACCTCTCGCCGCCGGGCCGCGACTCGACTAGGACGGCGCGCGAGAGGGCGAGCGACCATGAGCGTCCGTGACGGCGACAGCGAGAGCGACCACGACAGCGATCAAACGAGCGAGCGCGCGACGCGCGACGCGGGCAATGCGAGCTCGACGACCTCGACGCAGGCTCCATCGCGGCTGGCCTGGAGCGCGGGAGGCGTGGCAAGGCCAGCAGGCGCGGCGGGGGGGATCAGCGGCGGAATCACGGCTGGAACGACCACGGCGAGGGCCCGCGCGGTGCGAGCTCTCCCGTTGCCGGCCTCGGCCCTCCCTGCTAGCGTTCGCGCCCCCTCTACACGAACGACTGCCCCCATGAATGCAGCGCGCAGGGTACCGGGGCGAGGCTGGGCGATTCCTGCCCCTCGGCGCGCATGGGGGAGAGATCTCGGAGCATCGACGATGACGACCAACGGACAGCAGCAGGCGGCTGGGCTCAACATCAGCGGGGGGGCGGCGATCGTCGCGCCCGTGAGCGCGTTCCCGAACGGCGTACCGGGGAACGCGCTCATCGTCATCCCGATGAGCAAGCCGACCGATGAGCTGAAGGGCCTCCTCGAGCAGGGCCCCGTGGCGATGACGCTCGATCAGATGTGGCAGCAGCTCGGCTTCAACGGGCCGGCGGTGCAGGTGCAGGACGATCAGGGGCGTCCCATCGCGATCGGCCTGGAGGACCTGCTCGCCGGCCTCGAGAAGCACTGGACCGAGCAGCCTGACGACCTGAATCGCGGGCGCATCTTCGCGCAGGAGCTCCTCAAGCATAACCGGCTGCAGCGCGCCGAGCAGGTGCTCTCGAAGGTGGTGGCGAAGGGCGGCACGGGCGACGACTGGCTCGCGCTCGGCATCGCCCAGCTCCAGCAGGAGAAGCACGACAAGGCCGAGGGGACGCTCAAGGGCGCGCAGAACCTGCTCAAGGACAACCCCTACCCCGCGCTGCACCTCGCGAAGCTCTACCAGGCGCGCAAGGACGACGCGAAGGAGCGCGAGTACATCGAGAAGGCGATCGCGATCGACGCCGGGTGTATCGATGCGTGGGCCTACCTCTTCCAGTACCTGAAGCAGCGCGGCGACGAGGAGAGCGCGGTCGCCGAGATGGAGAAGGTCGCGGCCGACAAGAAGACGGCCGCGCCGTACATCGCCATCCAGGGCTTCTACGCGAGCAACGAGGAGACGCGGGACAAGGCCGTCGAGTACGCCAAGAAGGCGGTCGCGTTGAACCCGGACGACCCGCTGGCGCTGCTCTGCCTGTCGGCGCTCTACGGGCAGAAGAACGACCTCGAGGCGGTGGTCCGCCTGCTCCAGCCGCACGAGGCGAAGATGAGCCGCGACGTGCGCCTGGCCAACAACTACTTCGAGGCGCTCTTCCAGTCCCGCCAGCTCGAGAAGGTGACCAAGCTGCTGAACGCGCTCGCCGGATCTCCGAACAAGGAGGTCAAGCAGTTCGCGATCGAGCGCTCGCGCGCCGTCGCGCAGTACCTGCAGCAGCAGCAGCAGCAGCTCGCCGCGGCGGCCCAGCCGGGGCAGCAGCGCAAGGTCTGACACGCACGGGGAGCACGGGGGCGCGCTGCTGACGCGGCGCGCCCCCGCTGCCCTCCGCCGGCGCTCCTCGTCCCTCCAGCTCCTCGGTCGCCCGCACCCCCGCGGCGCCGACGCTCAGCCGAAGATCAGTGTCCGAAGGCGCGGCGGATCGCTTCGGCGATGCCGCCGCCCAGCAGGGCGTCGGCCTTCAGGCGGTCCGTGGCCGCCTGCTTCACGTTCTCCGGCGCCTGCCCCATCGCGAACGACCGCCCTGCGACCTCGAACATCGGCAGGTCGTTGAGCCAGTCGCCGACCACGACCACGTCCGACGGCGAGCACCCGTAGTGCTCTGCGAGCCACGCGACAGCGGTCCCCTTCGTGGGCCCGGCGGCGCGGACCATCATCGCGAAGATGCTCGTGGGACCGTCCTGCAGGAGGGGAAACGAGACGACGAACGCCGCTCGACCGAGCTCGGACCGGACCTCCTCGACGGCGGCCATGACCTGCGCCTCGGTCCCGATCGCCACCAGCGCGAGCAGGCCGTGCTCGTGCTCCCAGTACGGGTGCGACGACACGCGATCGACCTCCGCGATGGCGGACGACCAGCCCCGGACGTAGTGGACGTGCGGCGCGCCGGTCGCGTCGTGGACGATGCTGTCCTGCGCGAAGAGGAACGATGCCGTCGCGTGCCGCTCGGTGATCGAGCGCAGGAGCGCCGCCTCCGCGCCGGAGATCGTGCGCGAGTACAGGTGTGCGTCGCCCTCGGTGTGGACGATGTGGCTGCCGTCGACGCACGCGATCGGACCGATCACGCCGACCCGCCGCGCGACTTCCCGCGTCCCGGAGTACAGGCGCCCGGTCGCGATCGAGACAGGGACGCCGGCTGCCTGGAGCCGCTGGATCGCGAGGCGGTCATCCTCGTGGATGGAGCCGTCACGACGGACGAGGGTCCCGTCGACGTCGATGGCGAGGAGCTTGTAGGTGGTCACCGCGCTGGAGCAGATCGCGAGCGCACGGGGCGCGGCAAGCGAGGCGCGATGGCACCGTTCATGGCGCCATCGCTCCGGGCGAGGAATCGAATCAGGAGGCCGGGTAGACCGACACCTGCTTCTTGGTGTTGGACTTCCACTCGTACTTCACGACGCCATCGACGAGGGCGAAGAGCGTGAAATCGCGGCCGGTGCCGACGTTGTGGCCGGCGTGGATCGAGGAGCCGACCTGCCGCACCAGGATGTTGCCCGCGCGCACGGGCTCTCCGGCGTAGATCTTCACCCCGCGGCGCTGCGCGTTCGAATCGCGGCCGTTCCGGGAGGAGCCGCCGCCTTTTTTGTGAGCCATGTCTACTTCTCCTGCTAGGCGGTGATGCCGGTGATCTTGAGCTCGGTGTACGGCTGACGGTGGCCGTTCTTGCGGCGGTAGTTCTTCCGGCGCTTGAACTTGAAGACCACGATCTTCTTGCCGCGGTCCTGCCCGGTGATCTCGGCCGCGACGGAGGCGCCGCTCACGAGGGGCTTGCCAATCTTGGGCGAGTCGCCGCCGACGAGGAGCACCTCGCTGAAGGTGACCTTGTCACCGGCATTGCCGGCAAGCTTCTCGACCCGGAGCTTCTGACCTTCGGCGACCCGATACTGCTTGCCGCCCGTCTTGATGACCGCGTACATGGTGCGTCTTCCTCAGCCTGGGGACCGCGATCCCTCACCTTACGCCACGCAATTGCCCTCGATCGGAGGGCCCGGTGTGCGAGGGAGCGGCAGTATACGGACCTTCTTCGCCTTGGCAAGTGGTTCGCAGCGCCGTCGCCCACGATCGCCTCTCCGGGAAAAAACCCGCTGGTTCGGCGCGCTGGCAGCGGTCCGGCGCCACGCGCGAGCGCCCGGGCGCGGCCCGGCGGGCGCGGCCTGCCCGGGCCGCGGTCGCGCCGTCACCCCTCGGCCTTGGTGAAGACGAACTTCTCGTCGATGACGTCGACCTGCATCTTCTGGCCGGGCTGGTAGCCGCCGGCCAGGATGGTCTCGGCGAGCGGGTTCTGGAGCTCGCGCAGGATGGCCCGCTTCAGCGGGCGGGCGCCGAGGCTCGGCTCGTAACCGAGATCGACGAGCCGGGCCTTCGCGGCGTCCGTGAGCGCGAGGCGGATGTCCTTGTCCGTGAGCAGCTGCTCGAGGCGGCGGAGCTGGATGTCGACGATGCCCCGGAGGTCCTCCTTGCTGAGCGCCTTGAAGACCACGATGTCGTCGACGCGGTTCAGGAACTCGGGGCGGAAGAACCCGCGCAGCTCCTCGAGCAGGACGTCGCGGATCGCCTCGCGGCCGTCCTCGGTGGCCCAGAGCTTGGCGTCGGTGTCGAGCACGCGCTTCGACCCGATGTTCGACGTCATGATGACGACCGTGTTCGAGAAGTCGGCGAGCCGCCCGCGGCCGTCCGTGAGCCGGCCATCGTCGAGGATCTGGAGCAGCAGGTTGAACACGTCCGCGTGGGCCTTCTCGACCTCGTCGAACAGGAGCACGCTGTACGGCCGGCGCCGGGCGGCCTCGGTGAGGAAGCCGCCCTGCTCGCTGTCCGCGTAGCCCGGGGGCGCGCCGATCAGGCGCTGGGCCATGTGGCGCTCCATGAACTCGCTCATGTCCATGCGCGTCAGCGCCTGCTCGTCGTCGAACAGGAACTCGGCGAGCGCCTTCGCGAGCTCCGTCTTGCCGACGCCGCTCGGCCCGAGGAACAGGAAGGAGCCGATCGGCTTGCCCGGGTCGCGCAGGCCGACGCGCCCGCGCCGCACCGCCTTCGCGATCGCGCGCACCGCCTCGTCCTGGCCCACCACGCGCTGCGCGAGCCGCTCCTCCATCTTGAGGAGCTTCTCGGCCTCGCCCTCGAGCATCTTGGCCACCGGGATGCCGGTCCAGTCGTTGAGCGTCGCCGCCACGTCCGACTCGCTGACCACGTTCGAGGTCGGCGCGACCCCTTCCCGCTGCGCGGCCTCCTCGGCGGCCTGGAGCCGCCGCTTGAGCTCCGGGATCGTGACGTGCTCGAGCTCGCCGATCCTGGCGAACGCCTTGTCGCGCTGGGCGGCCTTCAAGGCCTCCATCGCGGCGACGAGCTCCCGGCGGATGGACTGGCACGCCGCGATGACGCCCCGACGCGACGCGTTGCGGGTGCGCATCGACGACGCCTTCGGCTCGATCTCGGCGAGCTCCGCCTCCAGGCGCGTGCGGGTCTGGACGCTGAGCTTGTCGTCGTCGTCGGCGAGCGCGGCGATCTGGGCGCGGAGCGCGTCGACGCGGCGGGTGAGCGTGTCGAGCTCCGCCGGCACCCCGTCGACCTCCACCCGCTTGCGGGCGGACGTCTCGTCGAGCAGGTCCACGGCCGTGTCGGGGAGCGCGCGGTCCGAGATGTACCGCTTCGCCAGCGCGACCGCCGAGGCGATGGCGCTCTCCCCCACGCGGACGCGGTGGTGGTCCTCGTACTTCGTCGCGATCCCGCGAAGGATCTCCGTCGCCTGGTCGATGCTCGGCGCCTCCAGCGTGATCGTCGAGAACCGGCGGATGATCCCGGTGTCGCGCTCGTTGATCTTGCGCACGCCCTCCGGCGTCGTGGTGGCGATGATCCGGATCTCGCCGCGCGACAGGAGCGGCTTCAGGAGCTCTCCGACGCCCGCGCCCTGCACCCCCTGGCCGAAGAGCGCGTCGAGATCCTCGACGACGAGGATGCTCTCGGCGTCCTGCTCGCCGCGCAGGCGGTCGACCAGGACCTTGAGGCGCTGCTCGATCTCGCCGCGCAGCTTCGCGCCGGCGACGAGCGCGCCGGTGTCGAGCTCGTAGAGGTGGGCCCCGGCGAGGTTCGTGGGAACGTCCCCGTGGGCGATCCGGTCGGCCAGGCCCCGGATGAGCGCTGTCTTGCCCACGCCGGGCTCGCCGACGATGAGCGGGTGGTTCTTGAAGCGCCGCTCGAGGATCTGCAGCAGGCGGCGCGCCTCGACGTCCCGCCCGATGACCGGATCGAACCGCCCCTCGCGGGCGTCGGCGACGAGGTCCCGGGTGTAGGGCGCGGGCTGGCCCGGCTCGGACGCGCCCGCCGGCGTGGGCGACGGCTCCCGCGAGGCCGCCTCCAGCGCGCCGAGGTGCGGCCGGAACGCCCCGGGGCCGATGCCGAACGAGGAGAGGATCTCGCCCGCGGGCCCCCGGATCTCCTGGGCGAGCGCGTGGAGCAGGTGCTCGATGCCCACATTCGCAGATTTGTCCCGGGTCGCCTCTCGCTCGGCGCGCCCGAGCAGATCGAGCAGGCGCGGGCTCACGTACGCCACGCCGCCTCCCGCCTTGGGCAGCTTCTTCAGCGCGTTCTCGGTGAGCTGGAGCACCTCGTTCGGCTCGGCTCCGGCCCGCCGAAACACCTCGGATACGCCCCGGTCACGCTCGAGCAACCTCGTCAGCAAGTGCAGCGGCGTGACCTCGGCGTGCTGGCGCTCGTCCGCGATTTGCTGAGCGCCGGCGACGACTTGCTTCGCGTCGCCGGTATAGCGATCGAGGTGAATCGTCCCCTCTTTCTCGGCCATGCGCGCAGCCTACCGCAAGGGAAGGCGCTGTGCGCTTGCATCTTTGGCCGTCCCGAGAAAGGAAAGAGGACGAGATGTCCATGCAAGCAGCCGAAGTCACCATCTACGTCACCGAATACTGCGGATACTGCGCCATGGCGAAGCGCCTGCTGACCGAGAAGCAGGTGCGCTTCACGCAGATCAACGTGGAGGGACGCGACGACCTCCGCACCTGGCTGGTCAAGGCCTCCGGGCAGCGGACCGTCCCGCAGATCTTCATCAATGGGGACAGCATCGGCGGGTTCAGCGAGCTCTCGGCCCTGGAGAAGAAGGGCGGTCTCGATCCGCGCCTCGCCGAGGCGCCGCGCGCGGACGCACCTGCCATGCCGCGCTGAGGGGCGCAGGCGGCCGATGTGCGACGGAGGCCCTGGCCGGGCGCGCAGGGGTCCCGCTGGCGAAGGTGCAACCTGGCGTGCGCAGGTGATAAGCTGCCGCGCGGGGACGGGGCGCAGCTTTCTTTGATACGGTTCGTCCATAGGGCTTCATGGGCTTCGCCCGCCCCCCCGAGCCGCCACCGCCATGCCTAGCAGCACCGACACCACTGCCGCAGCGACTCAGCCAGTCGAGGGGGCGCTCGTCGGAAAGCGGGTCCACAAGTACGAAATCGTACGGGCCATCGGGCGTGGCGGGATGGGCATGGTCTACGAGGCGGTCAACACCGCCATCGGCAAGCGCGTCGCGATGAAGTTCGTCGACGCCGACCTCGCGCAGAACAAGGACGCGGTCGCCCGGTTCCACCGCGAGGCGCAGGCGGCGAGCGCCGTCGAGAGCGCGCACATCGTCGAGATCTTCGACTCCGGCTTCGCCGATGAGGTCCCCTTCCTCGTGATGGAGCTGCTCCGCGGCGAGGACCTGGGCCACCGCATCCGGCGCTGCGGCAGGCTCGACCTCGGCGAGGCGCTCCACGTGACCGCGCAGATCCTCCGCGGCCTCCACCGCGCCCACGAGGCGGGCATCGTCCACCGCGACCTCAAGCCGGACAACATCTTCCTGGTCGACCGCGACGACGATCCGAACTTCGCCAAGATCCTGGACTTCGGCATCTCGAAGGTGCGCCGCGCCGACGGCGCGCCGGCCCACACGCTGACCCGGGAGGGCACGGTGCTCGGGACGCCGTTCTACATGTCGCCCGAGCAGGCGCAGGCGCTGCCGGACGTGGACGGCCGGACCGACCTCTGGGCCGTCGGCGCGATCCTCTACGAGTGCCTCACCGGGCACCCGCCGCACAGCGGCAACTCGTACGAGCAGGTGATCGTCAACATCTGCATGAAGGACGCCCAGGATGTGCGGATGAGCAACCCGGCCGTCCCCGAGCCGATCGCGCGCGTCATCGCGAAGGCGCTCACGCGGGACCGGGAGCTCCGGTTCTCGTCCGCGCGAGATTTCCTGGACGCGCTGGTCGCGGGGGCCGGCGGCCTGCTCGGGGCGCGGCGCAGCTCGAGCGACGAGCTGGGGGCGCACACGTCGAGCGCTCCCGGCCTGTCCAGGCAGACGCCGGCGAAGCACACGCCGGGCGATCCGAGCATCGCGCTCGATCCGACGCTCGAGGTGCACGGCAGCAGCTCGAAGGTGGGCTGGTCGAGCACCGGCCGCACCGGGGCGCGGGGTCCGCGGCGGCTCGCGCTCGGGGTGTTCGCGCTGCTCTCGCTGGTCGCCGGGCTCACCGGCGCGGTCCTCCACGCGCGCCGCCCGCCGGTGGAAGGGACGGCGTCGATCGCGCCTGCGCCTCCCGCCCAGGTCTCCGTCGAGCTCCGGACGAACGCCGAGGGCGCGCGCTTCACCGTCGACGGCGTCGCCCTGGTCGACCGCACGCTGCGCGGCCGCACGGGCGAGACGAAGCGGGTGCGGATCGAGGCCTCCGGATACATGCCCGTGGACAAGGAAGTGACGCTCCAGGCCGACAGGACCCCGATCGAGGTCCTGCTCCACCCGCTGCCGTTGGCCGAGGCGCCGGCGCCCGCGGCGGTCGAGACCGCGCAGCCGGCGCCCATCGCGCCCGCGTCGGTCCCCAGGGCCGCGCCGAGCGCGAGCGTGAGCGTGAAGAAGACGGCGACGCTCCCCTTCGCCGCGCGCCCCAGGGGCGCGGGCGCCGGCGCGAAGACGGCCGCTTCGAGCCAGGCCACCCCGGCGGTCGCGACGTCGAAGCCGGCGGGGGTCGCGGCGGGTCTCCAGCTCAAGGTCGACTGAGGCGGGCTTGAGCAGATCGCACGGACGACTCCCGCTCGCGCTCTGCGCGGCGACGCTCGGCCTGGCCTTGCAGCTCTCGCCGGCGCTCGCGCAGGTCGAGCCGTACCGGCAGCACATGGAGAACGGCATCAAGCTGTTCCAGGACCGGAACTACCGGGCGGCGGTCGTCGAGTTCGAGGCGGCCTACAAGGAGAAGCCGAAGGCGAGCCCGCTATTCAACATCGCGCTCGCCGAGAAGGCCCTCTTCAACTACCCGCGGGCGATCGCGGCGCTGGAGCGCGCGCTCGCGCAGCACCGCGAGACGATGGACGAGGGCGACGAGAAGACGGCGCGCAGCGCCATCGAGGAGATGCGCGCGCTGCTCGCCCACGTGAAGATCGAGCTCAGCCCGCCGAGCGCGACGCTGATCATCGACGGCGAGGAGCAACCCCCCTCGTCCTCGGGGACGCGGGTCGTGGAGCTCGGGCCCGGGGTGCATCGCATCGGCGCCCGGGCCGAGGGCCACGTGAGCGCCGACCAGAGCGTCAGCGTGGTGAGCGGCGAGCGCGACAAGGAGGTGAAGCTGACGCTGGCCCGGGAGCGGCCCGCCGTGCCCCCGGACGCGCAGCCGTTCACGCTGCCCCCGCCCCCGCCTCCGCCGC
The DNA here is from genome assembly GCF_051530195.1 of Sorangium sp. So ce321. Lineage (NCBI taxonomy): Bacteria > Pseudomonadati > Myxococcota > Polyangiales > Polyangiaceae > Sorangium > Sorangium sp. So ce321. The sequence continues at coordinate 12,664,516 of NZ_CP150329.1, forward strand.
GGCCCGTGCCGCTGTCGCTGGCGCCGCAGGGCTACTACGTGATCGGCGCCGCGTCGCTGCTCTGGCCCCTCGGCCACCCCAGGGAGTTCCCGAGCCCGGAGGCGAACAGCGGCGGCGCCGGCTCGATCCGGGTGGGGTACCGGGTGAACACCCCCGCGGCGTTCGACGTGATGCTCCAGTACGCGAACATCGCCACCGGCTCGGACGATCCCTCCTACCAGAACGCCAGCTACACGCTCGGCTCGACGCGCCTCGGGCTGAACGTCCGCCTGATGACCCCTGGCCAGACCTGGCGGTTCGTGGGCTCGATCGGGGGAGGCCTCACTTACGACGACGTGAGCTTCCACAACACCAACACGCCGGACGGGGACATCTGCAAGGGCCGGTGCCGCCCCGCCTCGGGGGTGAACGCGTTCGTCTTCTCGGAGGTCGGCGTCGAGCTCGACCTCGGCGGGGTGCTGCTCGGGTTCTCGCTGGACAGCTACTTCCAGTCGTCGCGCGGCATCAGCTACAAGGACGAGGACGACACGCCGCTCTACTCGGCCGTGCTGCTGCACCTGGGAGGCAGCCTGCACGCCGGGTACGCGTTCTGGTGAGCGGGCCGCGCCGGGCCCGCGCGGCCGCGTTCCATCCTTGTTCTGCCGCTTGGCGGATGTATCCTCGCACGCCCTGACGGTGGGTCGGAGATGGTTCGCCGACCTTTCCAGCGGGGGAAACATGGGTCGGGGAGCGGCCTCTGCCGTCCCCTTCAACGTGGATCGGGGAGCGGCCTTCGCCCTCGCTTCTTACATGGGTCGGGGAGCGGCCTTCGCCGTCCCCTCCAAGGGGTCACCATGTCGCAGGATGCCATCACGTCGTTGTTGAAGGAGACGCGCCGGTTCGAGCCGCCGGCCGAGTTCTCGCGTCGCGCGCGCGTTGGCGCGCCGGAGGCCTACGAGGCGCTCTACCGCGAGAGCATCGAGCAGCCAGATGCGTTCTGGCGCCGGGAGGCGGGCGACCTCGTGCTCCGCACGCCGTGGACCACGACCAGCGACTGGACCCTGCCGCACGCCAAGTGGTTCCTCGGCGCGACGCTCAACGTCACGGAGAGCTGCCTCGATCGCCACCTGACGACGGCCACGAAGAACAAGGCCGCCATCATCTGGGAGGGCGAGCACGGCGCCACGCGCACGCTGACCTACGCCCAGCTCCACCGCGAGACGCTGCTGCTCGCGAACGCGCTCAAGCGGCTCGGCATCGAGAAGGGGGACCGGGTCGCGATCTACATGGGCATGGTCCCCGAGGTGGCCGTCGCGATGCTCGCGTGCGCGCGGCTCGGCGCGGTGCACACGGTGGTCTTCGGCGGCTTCGCCGCGGACGCGCTCCGCGACCGCATCCACGACAGCCAGGCCAAGCTCGTCATCACGCAAGACGGCGCGTACCGGCGCGGGCAGGTCGTGCCCCTCAAGGCCACCGTCGACCGGGCGCTCGCGCAGCCGGAGGCGAAGAGCGCGACGCGCGTCATCGTGTACCAGCACCTCGGCAGCGACCGCTGCGAGGTGCAGATGACCGAGGGCCGCGACGTCTACTGGCACGACCTGCTCGCCCAGGCCTCGCCCTCCTGTGAGCCGACCGTCGTCGACGCCGAGCACCCGCTCTTCATCCTCTACACGAGCGGCTCGACCGGGAAGCCCAAGGGCGTGCTCCACACGACCGCTGGCTACCTGGTCAACGTGCACGTCACGACGAAGTACGTCTTCGATCTGCGCGACGACGACGTCTACTGGTGCACCGCGGACGTCGGCTGGGTGACGGGGCACAGCTACATCGTCTACGGCCCGCTCTCGAACGGCGCGACGTGCCTCATGTACGAGGGCGCGCCGAACTTCCCCGACTGGGGCCGCTTCTGGCGGCTGATCGAGAAGCACGGGGTGACCATCCTCTACACCGCGCCCACGGCGATCCGCGCCTTCATGCGGCAGGGCGACGAGTGGCCCGCGAAGAGCGATCTGTCGAGCCTCAGGCTCCTCGGCTCGGTCGGCGAGCCGATCAACCCCGAGGCGTGGATCTGGTACCATCGGACCATCGGCGGCGGCCGCTGCCCGGTCGTGGACACCTGGTGGCAGACGGAGACGGGGGCGATCATGATGACCACCCTGCCCGGCGCGTCGTTCTCGAAGCCGGGGTCGACCGGGCTGCCGATGTTCGGCGTCGTGCCCGAGGTCGTGACGAAGGACGGCAAGCCGGTCGCCGCGGGCGAGGGCGGGCTGCTCGTCCTGAAGCAGGCCTGGCCGTCGATGCTGCGCACGGTGTGGGGCGACGACGATCGCTTCCGCAAGCAGTACTTCAGCGACGTCGAGGGCTGCTACTTCACCGGCGACGGCGCGCGCCGCGACGAGGACGGCTATTTCTGGGTCGTCGGCCGCATCGACGACGTGCTGAACGTGGCTGGCCACCGCATCGGGACGGCCGAGATCGAGAGCGCGCTCGTCTCGCATCCCGCCGTCGCCGAGGCGGCCGCGGTCGGCCGCCCGGACGAGCTCAAGGGGCAGGCGCTCGTCGTGTTCGTCTCGCTCCGGCCAGGGTTCACGGCTGGACCGGAGCTCCAGGCGAAGCTCGCCGAGCACGTGGCCAAGGAGATCGGCAAGTTCGCGCGCCCCGACGCGATCCGCTTCGCGGACGCCCTGCCGAAGACCCGCAGCGGCAAGATCATGCGCCGGCTGCTGAAGGACGTCGCCGCGGGCCGCGCGATGACCGGCGACACCTCGACGCTGGAGGACCTGAGCGTCGTGGCGAAGCTCCAGCAGCAGGAAGACGAGTGAGCTGCGCGGCGGCGCAGGGGCACGGTCATGCCCCTGCGGCCGACGCGGCGGCGCGCGCGTGAGGGGGGGAGCGCTGGCTCACCAGCGCGACGGCGAAGAATTCACGGAAGAGTTCGTCACCACAGCGCTTTCGCCGTCCCCGGCCAGAGCAGGGCGACGGCGGCTCATGGCCGGCGATCTGCGGTCGATGGTCGGATCACCCCGTTCAGGCCGGAGAATTTGATCCCCCGCGTCAGCGCGGGGGATAATCTGTGGCGAGGCGCTTTTGGAGATCGAAGCTGGAACCGTCGTTGCGAACCGGTATCGCATCATCCGCCAGCTCGGCCGTGGCGGCATGGGCGAGGTGTTCGCTGCGGAGAACATCCGCACGGGCCGCCAGGTGGCGATCAAGCTCCTGCGCGCCGACTCGAAGGCCAAGTCGTCCGCCGTCGAGCGGTTCCGGCGCGAGGCGCGCGCCGCGGGATCGATCAACAGCGACCACGTCACCGAGATCCTCGACGTCGAGGAGGATCCCGAGCACGGGATCGTGCTCGTGTTCGAGCTGCTCGAAGGCGAGTCGCTGATCGATCGGCTGAAGCGGACAGGGCCGATCGGCTTCGAGGAGCTGCACTCGATCATCGAGCAGGTCTGGATGGGCCTCGCCGACGCGCACCGCGCCGGGATCATCCACCGCGACCTGAAGCCGTCGAACGTGTACCTCGAGGCGCGCCCCGACGGGTCCACGCGGGTCAAGATCCTCGACTTCGGCATCTCCAAGCTGCCGAAGGAGATGGGCGGCGAGACCCTCACCGAGATGGGGCAGAGCCTCGGCACCTTCTCGTTCATGCCGCCCGAGCAGATCGGGAAGGCGAAGACGGTCGACCACCGCGCGGACATCTACGCCTGCGCCACGATGATCTACCAGTCGATGAGCGGTCAGCTGCCTTACCAGGCGCGCAACCTGCTCATCATGGTCGAGATGAAGCAGAAGACCGACGCGCGGAGGCTCGCCGACGTGATGGACGGCCCTGTCGATCCGCGGCTCGAGGCGTTCCTCGCGAAGGGGCTGGCGCGCGAGCCCGTGGATCGCTTCCAGAGCGCGCTCGAGGGGCTCACCGCCTGGCGGGAGCTGCGGCCTGCGAGGAGCTCCAGCCAGCCGGTCGCCGGCTCACGCGCCTCCCTGGCCGGCGGCAACGCTTCGGGCCCCGCGCTCGTCACGCCCCTGCCCCCGCCGCAGACGGTCAAGCCGCCGTCCTCCGGCGCGCTCAGGGTGCTACAGCCGCCGGTCTCCTCCGTCCTGATCCGCACGGCGACCGACCCGGGGGCGCAGGAGCTCGTCGACACCGTCGTGGGCCCGCCCAGCGAGCCCGATCTGGCGGCTCACGCCGCCGGAAGTTCACCGCTCCTGGCGGCCGAGGGTCAGCGCCCGTCGTACGGGGCCGGCGGGCACCCGGCGGGCGGGCACCCGGCGGCGCCGCCCGCGCAGTGGACCGGCCCGAACGGCACCATGGTGCTGAACAACATGGCCGGCGAGCTCGCGCCGCCCGTCGCAAAGACGCCCGCGGGGCCGCTGAAGATCCTGGATCTCTCCGAGGACAGCTCGGCCGGGTCGACCAGCCAGGGTCCAACGCTGATCTACAAACCGACGCGGCCAAGCATGGGCTCGTTGAGCTCGGGGCAGACCGCCCCCCTCGCTACGGAAGCGATCGAGCAGCGGCCTCCCCCGCCGACGCGGACGTTCCGGACCATCATCTATGTGCTGGCGGCGATCCTGTTCGCCGTCGTGGGCTTCCTGCTCATGGGGATCGCCCTCGAGTACCTGGACTCGCCCAGGTAACCGGCGCCTCGCGGCGCGCGCTGCCGCCGTGTCCATCCGCCCCACGGACGGGGCGGCTCACAGCATGGCGTGCGCCTCCGCGGCGCGCCCCTGGACCGGCGCGCCGCCGGCCGGGAGCGCGATCCGGAAGCGCGTGCCCCCCGTCTCGCGCGCCTCGCACGAGATCGTGCCGCCGTGCGCCTCGATGATGTCCCGCGTCACCGCGAGCCCGAGCCCGGTGCCGCGCTGCTTGGTCGTGAAGAACGGGTCGAAGATGGACGCCCGCAGCTCCTCCGGCACGCCGGAGCCCGTGTCGTCGACCGCGATGGTCGCGGCGCCGCCCGAGAAGCTGACGCTCACCACGATCTCGCCGCCCTTGGGCATCGCCTCGCGCGCGTTGCGGAGCAGGTTCAGGAGCGCCTGGCGGAGCTGCGACTCGTCGAGGAGGATCTCGGGCCCCGCCTCGTCCACCTCGACGCGGACCGCGATGCCGGCGCGGTCGAGCTCGGGCCGCACGAACGCCACGAGCTCCTGCACCAGGTCGTCCACCCGCTCGGGCTCCAGCCGCGGGCGGGGCCGGCGAGCGACGCTGAGGTACTGCTCGGCGATGCGCGACAGGCGGTCCACCTCGCCGCGGATGGCGGTGACGAGCTGCGCCGACTCCTTCATCACGGGCCTGAGCTCCGCGTCGGGCGTGCCCTCGGCGGAGGCGCGCGCAACCTCCTCCTCGAGCAGCTCGAGGTTCAGCCCGATCGACGACAGCGGGTTCCTGATCTCGTGCGTCACGTGCGCCGCCATCTTCCCGATCGCCGCCAGCCGCTCCGCGTTCACGAGCTCGGCGCGCGCGCGGCGGATCGCGGCGACCATGTCCTCGAACGTCGTCGCGAGCTCGCCGATCTCGTCGTTCGTCGCGAGCACTTGCTTCGGGGTGAGGTCGCCGCGCGCGACCGCGTTCGCCCGCTCGGTGACCGCGGTGAGCGGGGCGAGCACGCGCCGCGCGTAGAGCGACATCATCACCCCGACGAGCAGCGTCAGCACGCCCAGCCCGAGGAGCAAGTGCATCGAGCGCTCTTCCCGGCGCCGCGCCTCGACGGTGAGGCTCTCCATCTGCTCCTCGACGCGGCTCTTGATCGCCCGCAGCCGCTGCGCGCCCTCGACCTCGCGCTTGACCAGCTCGTCGCGCGTGCGCTCGGCGAGCTCGCGGTTGCCGACGGCGAGCGCCTGGAAGAGCTGGGAGAACCGCTCCGGGTTGGCGCCCACGAGCCGCTCGATCGCCGTCACCTCGGCGGCGATCTCCTCGCTGAACCGGCGCACGCCCGACGACGCGGCCGCCTGCCCGACGCCCGCGTCTCCGCCGGCCACCTTCTCGTCGGCCCCGGCGAGCGCGCGGGCGGCGTCCTTCACGATCGAGAAGGCGAGCGGCCGGGTTCGCCGGGCGGTCTCGAGCCACTCGCGCACGTCGCCCGGGTTCTTCGCGGCCGTGATGTGGTTCAGCTGGGCGTTGAAGACGTTCTGCTCCGCCAGGACCTCGCCGATGCGGAGCAGCAGCGGGACGTACCCGGCGCGCAGCAGCTGGGCGTCGCGCGACGCGGCCCGGAGCGCCTGCACGCTCCAGCCGACGGTCAGCGCGAAGGCGGCGAGCACCACGAGGTAGCTCGCGAGCAGCCTCCCCGCGACCGTGCGCCGCTTGTGCGGCGCGCGCCCCTCCGGGCCCGCGGCGCCGGCGCGCGCGCCGTCCACGGCCGGCGGCGGCGCGATCATCGCGGCGCGACGGCCCGCGCGACAAGGCTCGCGAGGTCCTCCGCCGGCTCGCCCCGGGACCTGAACCGCCGGAGGCTCTGCGCGCAGTGGGTCACGAGCAGCCCGCCGCCGAGCGCGCGGTGCTCCGCGATCCTGCCGTCGGCGATGGCGGCGGACGAGGCGGGGCGCGTGGCGGGCACGAGGCCGCCGCCGCCGCTGCAGTCGGCGTGCTCGCGGCGGTGGATGAACTCCTCCGGCGGCCGCCCGGTGATGCGGGCGAGGATCTCGCGGGGCGCGTCGTAGCGATCGAGCCCGCGCCCGAGCTGGCAGGGGTCGTGGTAGCGCACCCGCCGCTCCGACGCCGACCGCTGCAGCCGGTCCAGCGACGCCCGCGCGAGATCGACGAACAGCTCCGGGGTCTCCACGCTCACGCCGGCGCGCGCGTACTCGACGCGCACCGCGCGCGCGCACCCGGGGTCGACGGCGACGAAGCGCTCTTCCCCCGCGACCTCGGCGGCGAGCCGCCGCGCCGCGGCCTCGAAGCCCGGGCGGTCGCCGGCGTAGAGGAGCGGCAGCCCGCAGCAAGCGCGCACCGGGCGGACCGGGGCGCCGATCAGCGCCTCGGTCGCGTCGAGCGCGTCGCCGGCGACGTCCGGCGCGTGGCGGAGATAGCCGCAGCCGACCAGCACGGGGACCGCGCCCGCCGCGGCAGCAGCCGCGCCGGAGCGCGGGTCCAGCTCGCCGGCGCGGCCGTCCTCGCGGGCCCAGAAGCGCTCCGCCGCGCGCCTGGCCCCCTCGGGCGCGAGGCCGCGCGCGAAGAACTCCGCGCGCGCGTCGGTCAGCACGGTGGCCACCTCGTTCTTGTGGTCGCAGCGCTCGCGGCACGCGTAGCAGGCCGAGCACGCCCACGCCGGGTCCGCGTGGCGCGCGTCGAGCGGGACGTCGCCGCGCCCGGCGAAGTACGCCATCGACATCTTCCCCCACGGCGTGACCGTCTCGTTCGCCTCGACGTTCGACACGGGGCAGGCGGCGCGGGAGAGCTTGGGGCAGTAGACGCACTTCTCGAGCGACGTCCGGTGCGGCTCGAGGAGCTTCAGGCGGAGCTGGGGCACCGTTCGAGTCTCTCCATCGAATGCGCCTCGTGCAAGCGGCGGTGGCGCATCAGGCGTCCGAGCCGCTGCTCGACGACCGCCTGCCTCGCTCGTTCGCCGGTGGGGATGAGCTCGCCGGCCTGCGGCGGGGCCCGCCCTCGTGGACGACCGGCGCCGCCTCCGCGCGCGGCCTGGTCGCCGGCTCGCCGTCCGTCGAGGCCTGCCGGGGCTGCGCCTGGGCCGCGCCCTCCGCGGCCGCCGACGACCGCGACGGCGCGCTCTCCTGGGGCAAGCGGATCGTGAACTTCGCGCCCCTGCTGGACGACTCGACCTCGATGGTCCCGGCGTGCTCGTCGACGATCTTCTTCACGATCGCGAGCCCGAGCCCCGTCCCGCCGCGCTTGCCCGAGGTGACGAACGACTGGAAGAGCCGGCCCTGGATCTCCTTGGGGATCCCCTTGCCCGTGTCGGCGACGCTGATCGCGAGATCGCCCCCGTCGCGGTAGGCGCGGATCGTCACCCTGCCCCCGCCCGGCCGCATCGCGTCGACAGCGTTGCGGACCAGGTTGTGCAGGAGCCGCGTCAGCTTCGCCTCGTCGAAGCGCGCCGTCCCGCGGTCCTCGAGCGCCAGGGTGAGCGCCACGCCCGTCCCGGCGAGCTCCTGCTCCAGCTGCTTCTCGATGTCACCGAAGAACTTGGTCAGGTAGACCTTGCGCACGAGGATGCTCCGCTCGCCGCGCGCGAACTCCAGCACCTCGCGCTGCATCGCGCTGATCACGTCGAACTGCTTGAGGATGAGCCGCGCGTGATCCTCCCTCGTCGCCGCGTCAGGGGCGCCGGCCATGAGCTGGACGTAGCCGCTGATCACGGTGAGCGGCGTGCGCATGTCGTGCATCACCCCCGAGAGCAGGCGGCCGATCGTGGTGAGCCGCTCGCTCTGCTCCCGCTCGAGGCGCGACCGGAACAGCCGCAGCGCGGTCGACGCGTTCGCCGACACGAGCCGCAAGAGCGCGCGATCATCCTTCGAGAAGGCGTGCGGCCTCCTGGAGTTGTAGAGGGCCATGGCGCCGATCGGCACCCCGTCTTCGCCCTCGAGCGGCACGGCGATCGCCGTCCTCAGGTCCGCGCCGAACAGCTGGGCGAGGCGGGGAGACACCGGCATGTCGCCCTCCTGGACGTCCTCGATCGAGAAGCACACGGCCTCGTTGTGCACCATGGCGCGACCGACGATCCCCTCGCCGCGGCGCATGACCACGCGCTTGACCTCCGGCCGCGGGGGGGAGCCGTCCACGACGCCCTCCGGCTCGTCGTCCGACGCGGACGAGCGCGGCGGCACGCTCCCCTCCTCGAACGCGGCGAGGTCGAAGAAATAGAGGACGAGGCCGCCGTCGATCTCATCGACGAGCATCGCCCCGGCGCGCGCCTCGCACGCCCTGCCGGCCTCCGTGATGACGGCGCGCGCGAGGTCTTCCATCGTGGTCGCGCGGCCCATCGCGCTCTCGAGGTCGAAGAGCAGCTTGAGGTCGCTCACGCGGTGCTCGAGCTGCTCCTTCGTCTCGACGAGCTGCGTGTTCTTCTGGATCACCGAGAGGAACAGCCGCGAGTTGTCGATGGAGACGGCCGCCTGGGTCGCCAGGGCGCTCAGGAGCTCCTCGTCGTGGACCGAGAACTCCCCCTCCCCGTGCTTGTTCAGGACCTGGATGACCCCGATGGTCCGGCCGACGTGGTTCTTCATCGGCGCGGCGAGGATCGAGCGGGTGCGGTATCCCGTCACGTCGTCCCAGTCGCGCGAGAACCGGCGGTCCCGGTAGGCGTCCTTTACGCGGACGGTGCGCCCGATCTTGGCGACGTGCCCGGCGATCCCGGCGCCGACGGGCAGCTCGATCGCGCGCGCCTCCTCGCCGATGACGATGCGCGAGAGCAGGCGCTGGCGCTGCTCATCGAGCAGGTAGAGGGTGGCCCTGTCCGCGTCGAGCAGCTCGGTGATCTTGTTCAGGATGAGCGCGAGGAGCTGGTCGAGATCCAGCGTGCTGCCGAGCGCGAGCCCGACGTCCCGGAGCGCATGCACGGTCTTCTCGGCCTGGGCGAGCCGCGCCTCCAGCTCGTCGATGCGAGCCTGCAGCGCCTTCGTGCGTTGTTCCGCCTTCGCGGTCACCCGCAGACGCTAACACGACTTCGTCCAGGGAAGCGCGCGCGGGTCCCCTGTGCGACGTGTCCGCTCGGCAGAGAGCGCCCCCGACGGCCGCCGGGAGCGCCCCTGGGACGAGTCACTACTGGTTCATGCTCTCGAGGAATTCCTGATTGGTTTCGGTGCGGCTCACCTTGTCCAGGAGGAATTCCATCGAGTCGATGACGTTCAGGGGATGCAGCAGCTGACGGAGCAGCCACACGCGCTGGAGGATCCACTCGGGGAGCAGCAGCTCCTCCTTGCGGGTGGCGCTCTTGTTGATGTCGAGGCAGGGGAAGATGCGCTTCTCCATCAGCTTGCGATCCAGATGGATCTCGCTGTTACCCGTCCCCTTGAACTCCTCGAAGATGACCTCGTCCATGCGCGAGCCCGTGTCGACGAGCGCGGTCGCGACGATGGTCAGCGATCCGCCTTCCTCGACGTTGCGCGCGGCGCCGAAGAACCGCTTCGGCTTGTGGAGCGCGTTCGAGTCGACGCCGCCGGACAGGATCTTGCCGCTCGGCGGGACGACGGTGTTGTAGGCGCGCGCCAGGCGGGTGATCGAGTCGAGCAGGATCACCACGTCGTGCTTGTGCTCGACGAGGCGCTTGGCCTTCTCGATCACCATCTCGGCCACCTGCACGTGCCGCGTCGGCGGCTCGTCGAAGGTCGAGCTGATCACCTCGCCCTTCACGGTCCGCTGCATGTCGGTCACCTCTTCCGGGCGCTCGTCGATGAGCAGCACGATGAGCGTCGTGTCCGGGTGGTTCGAGGAGATCGCGTTGGCGATCTGCTGGAGCAGCACCGTCTTGCCGGCGCGGGGCGGCGAGACGATGAGGCAGCGCTGCCCTTTGCCGATGGGGCAGAGCATGTCGATGATGCGGGTCGAGAAGCTCTTCGTCCCGTTCTCGATGTTGAACTTCTGCTGCGGGTAGAGCGGCGTGAGGTTGTCGAAGAGGATCTTGTCGCGGGCGACCTCGGGGGGCTCGCCGTTGATCTTGTCGACCTTGAGCAGCGCGAAGTACGCCTCGCGCTCCTTGGGCGGCCGGATCGACCCGCTGACGCTGTCGCCGGTGCGGAGGTTGAAGCGTCGGATCTGGGACGGGGAGACGTAGATGTCGTCCGGGCCCGGCAGGTAGTTGTAGTCCGGCGCCCGCAGGAAGCCGAAGCCGTCGGGCAGGCATTCGAGGACACCCTCGCCGTAGACCGGCTGGTCCTGCGCCGCGTGGGCCTGCAGGAGCGCGAAGATGACCTCCTGCTTGCGCAGCCCGGCAGCGCCCTCGATGTTGAGCCCCTTCGCCATCTGCACGAGCTCGGCCATCGGTTTCTGCTTCAGTTCCCTGAGGTGCATGAGTCGGAAAGCTCCAGGATGCGACAGCGCGCTCCCTGTCAAGGGCGTGGAGGCCGTCGGTCGATGGTTTCTGGTTGGAGGGGTCTAGCGGGTCGAGCCCGAGGCGGGGCCGATCATGTCGTTGATGTCGGCGGGTCGCCAGGGGGGAGAGGGCTCGCCTGGTAACCGGCGCCCCTCACGTTCATGTCGCTCGATCGGCGGGCTGCTTCTGCCGATCGGGCGGCGACTCTATCAAGCGCGTTTGCTCTGTCAATGCGCGCCGGGGAGCGCGCCGGCCGAGATGGGCGCCGGGTCGTCCGCGCTCGTCCACGCTCCTCCGCCCAACACCTCGCACGGAACGGCGGGGGCGAACTGCCCGCGGCGCCCCGGCGCTGCCTGAAGTTGCCTCCCTCCGAGTGCGCGGCTAAGTCAAGCTGGTTCCATGGGGCTCAAACAGGTTCAGCTGTTCGTCCGCGGTCGCGTCCAGGGCGTCTTTTTTCGTGCCTCCACGCAGCGCGAGGCCAAGCGGCTCGGTCTCACCGGATGGGTGAAGAACCGCTCCGACGGCAGCGTCGAGGTCCTTGCGGAGGGGGAGGAGGACGGGCTCAAGGAGCTCATCGCCTGGGCCAACCGCGGCCCGAGCGCGGCGCGCGTCGAGCGCGTCGACGTACGGTGGCGCGGCTTCTCGGGCGACTTCTTCGACTTCCGCATCACGGATTGACAGACTTGGCACGCGGTTCGTTGGATCTGAGGAGCGCAGGTGCGCGGTCATCGCGGCGAGGCAGAGCCTCGGGCGCGGGTCTCGTCCTGCTCAGCCTGCTCGCGGCGGGGCCGCTCGCGCTGACCCCGGCGCACGCCGCGGTGGACCGCGACGCGGGCGCCTCCGCGCCGGCGTCATCGCCGCTCCCCGAGCTCCCGCGCCTCGCCCCGATCACCCGTCCGGAGCCCGACATCACCGCGGTCCGCGAGCTGGACCGGGTGCTCGACCAGATCACGTCGCAGGACGCGCGCTCGCGCGAGAGCGCCCGCGCCTCCCTCGACGAGCCGCTCCCCGGGATCGTCGATGCGGTGCGGGCGCGCGTGCAGGACATCCGCGGCTCGCTCGACCGCGACACGGCGCCGCGCGTGCTGGCGGAGGCGCGCAGAGAGGCGCGCAAGGCGCTGAAGGCCGAGAAGGGCGACGACGCGCGCGACAGCAAGAAGAAGGGCGCCGACGCGAAGGATACGAAGGCGGACAAAGGCGCGAAGAAGGGCGCCGGCGACGACAAGAAGGGCGCGGCCGACGCGAAGAAGGGCGCCGGCGACGACAAGAAGGACGCGGCCGGCGCCAAGAAGGACGCGGGCGACGCGAAGAAGGACGCCAGGGCTGACCAGGGCGCGAAGAAGGGCGCCGACGACGACAAGGAAGAGGCCGAGGGGGACTGGCTCGACTTCATGCTGGCGGTGCCGCGGCCGCGCGACAGCGCGTGGCGCGACGTCGTGAAGCTGCTCGCGATGGAGCGGATGCTCGTCGCTGCGGGCACGACGCCGGCGGTGCGCGAGCTCATCGCGCTCCACGCCTACTTCGGCGAGCTGCTCCGCATCGACCTGCAGCGGCACATCGCCAAGCTGCGCGACAAGGCCGTGCCGGCGCTGATCGAGGCGCGCCAGCACGACGCCAAGATCGTGCAGCGGTGGGCCAACAAGCAGCTCGACCTGCTCGGCCGGGCGATCCCGGGCGAGGCGATCGCGACGAACGACACGCAGATCCTGGCCGACGTCCTCCGCGCGTACGGCCGCGTCCGGGACGTGGACGCCATGCGCGCGGTCCTGAGCTTCTGCAACAGCGATCGCGCGCGCGTGCGCGACGCTGCCCGCGAGGCCATCTCCGCGATCGGCGAGCCCGGCATCTGGCAGCTCCGCGACGCGTACCTGAACCTCACCGGGGAGAAGCCGCCGCGCGAGTGGTCGTGGGACCGCGTCGCCCGCGAGCTCTTCGCGACGTACGATCGCGCGCGCCTCGCCGAGGTGTACAAGCTGATGGACGAGGGCGTCGCCGCGGCGGGCGCGAGCAAGCTCGCCGAAGCGACCGACGCGTTCGACAAGGTCCTCGCCCGCGCGCCGCTCTTCGAGCGGCGCAAGGAGATGGTGGGCGCCTACGTCGGGCGGGCGAAGGCGCTCGCCGCCGACAAGCGCGAGGACGCGCTCGCGATGCTGCGCAAGGCGCTGCGCCTCGACCCGACCGGCGAGCACGCGAGGACGATCGAGGCCGAGATCGCCTACCTGGAGGGCGCGCTCCTCATCGAGCGCGGCGCGCCGGACAAGTTCGTGCTGGAGCGCGCGCTCGAGCTCGAGCCCGCCCACGCCGGCGCGAGGGCGGCGCTCGCTTCGCTCGGGGACAAGGTCGCCGAGCGCAAGGACCAGACGAACCGCCACATCGCCGCGGGAGCGGTGGGTGTCGTGGCGATGCTGGCGATGTTCTTCATCGCCCGCCGCCGGAGCGACCCGGCGCCGTCGCCCGGGCGGGCCAGCGCCGCGGTGCCGCGGCCGAGCGCGCCTCCGGAGCTGCTGCCTCCTCAGCGGCCGTCCACCGCCGCCCCGCCGCGGCCGAGCGCGCCTCCGGAGCCGGCGCCAGGGCGAGCCAGCGCTGCCCCGCCGCGGCCGAGCGCGCCTCCGGAGCCGACGCCAGGGCGAGCCAGCGCCGTCCCGCCGCTGCCGAGCGCGCCTCCGGAGCCGGCGCCGGCGCCAGGGCGAGCCAGCGCCGCCTCGCCGCTGCCGAGCGCACCTCCGGAGCCAGCGCCTCCTCAGCGGCCGTCCACCGCCGCTTCTCCGGGACCCCCCGTCGACACGGAGCCGCCGCAGTCCGCTGCCCCTGACGCCAGCGCTGCGCTGCCGATCGAGCAGGCCGAGGCGAAGTAAACGCCACGACGACGCACCCGAAGCCGGAGCGCTCGCCGCTGAGCCGGAGCAGGCTCCTACGCTGACACGCGAACTTTTTATGTGAGTGCGACGACGGAGCCCCCCGGGGCGGGATCACGGCGCGCAGTCCAGCACCCCGCGAAGCGGGCTCACAACGCAGAGACGCCGGGTGAGCTGTTCGCTCGCCCGGCGTGCTCTCTGCAACTGCGCCGGCGCCGTGGGGCGCCAGCCTGCTTCCGGTTCAGCCAGCCGTGGTCGCCGGGGTGGCCGGCTCCGCCGCCGCGACCGGCTCGGCGACCTGCGCGGGCGCGTCCTCGATCGCAGGTGCGTCGATGAACTCGATGAGGCTCATCGGCGCGTTGTCACCGCGACGCGGCCCGAGCTTGATGATCCGCGTGTAACCACCCGGCCGCCCCTCGAAGCGCTTCGAGAGATCGATCATCACCTTGGCGATGATGTCGATCTTCTTGCCGTCGGTCGCGACGCCCCAGCGAGGGATGTAGCTGCCGACCAGCCGCTCCGCGTGGAGCCGGCGCGCCCTGTCGCCAGGGCTGAGCTCCGTGTGCGCGGTGTACGCGACCTTGCCGAGCCGCGTCGCCTTGGTGATGAGCCGCTCGGCCACCCGGCGCAGCTCCTTCGCCTTGGCGTCCGTCGTCTCGATCCGCTCGTGGGTGATCAGGTTCGCCGTCAGGTTGCGAAGCATCGCCCTGCGACTGGAGGTATCCCGACCAAACTGCCTGCCCGCTTTCTTGTGACGCATGACGTTCCCTCAGTACCGACTCACGCCTGCGCCTGCTGCGCCTTCCAGCGCTCGAGGAGCTGCGGCCAGTTGTCGATCTTCATCCCGAGCGAGAGCCCCATGTTCGCGAGGATCTCTTTGATTTCCTTCAGCGACTTGCGACCGAAGTTCTTGGTCTTGAGCATGTCCTGCTCGGTCCGCTGCACGAGCTCGCCGATGAGCGTGATGTTCGCGTTCTGCAGGCAGTTCGCGGAGCGAACGCTCAGCTCGAGCTCCTCGACGGAACGGAACAGGTTCTCGTTGAGCGGCTCGTCGTCGCTCATCACGGCCTGGTAGCTCGTCTCTTCGCTCTCCTCGAAGTTGACCCAGATGGAGAGCTGCTCCTTCAGGATCTTCGCGGCGAAGGCGACCGCATCCGCCGGCGAGACGGAGCCGTTGGTCCAGACCTCGAGCGTCAGCTTGTCGTAATCGGTCACCTGCCCGACGCGGGCGTTCTGCACGGTGTAGTTCACCTTGCGGATCGGCGAGAACAGCGCGTCGATCGGGATCGTCCCGATGGGCATGGTCGGCGTCTTGTTGCGCTCGGCGGGCACGTAGCCGCGGCCCACGTTGACCGTGAGCTCCATCGAGAGCGGGCCCTTCTTGTCGAGCACGGCGATGAGGTGGTCGGGGTTGAGCACCGACAGCCCGTCGACCAGCTGGATATCGCGCGCGTACACGGGCCCGGGGCCCTCGCGGTCGATCCGGACCGAATACGTCTTCGGGGTGGCCGCCTTGAAGACGACCTCCTTCACGTTGAGGATGATGTCGCTGACGTCCTCGACCACGTCCGGCACCGTCGTGAACTCGTGCAGCGCCCCCTCGATGCGGATGGCCGTCGCGGCCGCCCCCTGGAGGGAGGAGAGCAGCACGCGGCGCAGCGAGTTCCCGATCGTGATCCCGAAGCCGCGCTCCAGGGGCTCACACGTGAACTTGGCGTAGAACTGCGTCCCGCTCTCCGCGTCGATCGAGATGCCCTTGGGCCGGATCAGATCCCGCCAGTTACGGGCCACCATCGTGAGGTTCGGGTTGTTCATCGTCATGCCGATCTCCTTCCTTCATGGGTCTGCGCGGAGGTCTCACGCCGCGGCCGCACTCGACCAGTCCGGCGCCGCCTCCTGCCCGCATTCGTGGCTCCATGCGCCCGCGCGTCCGCGCAGGCCGACGACGCCGAGGGGAGCCCGCAGCGCGCGAGCGCACCCCGAGAGGTGCGCTCGCGACCCTGCCTCCTCGGCGCCGCCCTCGCGCGATCAGCGCGAGTAGTACTCGACGACGAGCTGCTCGCGGATCTCCGGCTCGTTGAGGTCCTCGCGGATCGGGACGCCCTTGACCGCCCCGGTGAACGCCGCGCGATCCACATCGATCCAGCTCGCGACCGGGCGCTTGTCCGCGCCGCCGACGGACGCGAGGACGCTCTTGAACTTCCGCGCCCCCTCGGTGAGATCGATCCGGTCACCGGCCCGAACCACGTAGCTCGGGATGTCCAGCCGCTTGCCGTTCACGTGGACGTGACCATGCCGAACGAGCTGGCGCGCCTCGGCGCGGGACGAGCCGAAGCCCATCCGGTGCACCACGTTGTCGAGGCGGCGCTCCAGCAGCGCGAGCATCTCCTCGCCCGTCCGGCCCTTGCGCCGGTTGGCCTCCTGGAAGTACCCGCTGAACTGCCGCTCGAGCACGCCGTAGATGCGACGCACCTTTTGCTTCTCGCGCAGGCGCACCGCGTACTCGCTCAGCTTGATGCGCCCCTGACCGTGCTGGCCGGGCGGATACGGGCGCCGCGTGTACGCGCACTTCTCGGAGTAGCACCGCTCACCCTTGAGGTAGAGCTTCATCCCCTCGCGGCGGCAGAGCTTGCAGACCGGACCAATGTAGCGAGCCATCGTGAATTACCTCAAACCCTGCGCCGCTTCGGCGGCCGGCAACCGTTGTGGGGGATCGGCGTGACGTCCCTGATCAGCGTCACCTTGAAGCCAGCGGTCTGGAGCGCACGGAGCGCGCTCTCGCGCCCGGCCCCCGGCCCCTTCACGAACACGGCGACCGATCGCATCCCGTGCTCCTGCGCACGCCGCGCGGCCTCTTCCGCGGCCAGCTGCGCGGCGAACGGCGTCGACTTGCGTGACCCCTTGAAGCCGCGAGCGCCAGCGGACGACCACGCGATCGCGTTGCCGTTGATGTCCGTGATCGTCACGACCGTGTTGTTGAAGGTCGACTGAATGTGCGCGATGCCCGCGGACACATTCTTCTTGACCTTCTTCTTCTGCTTCGTCTTGGTTGTGGTGGCAGCCGTCTTCGCTTGCGCCATGGCGTCCTAATCCCCGCTCGTCACTTCGTCGCGGCAGGACGCCGCTGCAACATGCCCTTGCGCGGCCCCTTCCGGGTGCGCGCGTTCGTGTGCGTCCTCTGCCCGTTCGCCGGGAGGCCACGCCGATGGCGGAGCCCCCGGTAGCAGCCGAGGTCCATGAGCCGCTTGATGTTGAGCTGCACCTCGCGCCGCAGGTCGCCCTCGACCTTGTACTCGGCGTCCAGGAGGTCGCGGATCGCCTTTACCTCAGCGTCGCTGAGCTCCTCGACCCGCCTGTCCTGCGGGATGTTGGTCCTCTCGCAGATTTGCAAGGCGAGAGTCCGCCCGATGCCGAACAGGTACGGCAGGGCGTAGGCGACATGCTTTCGACGCGGGAGATCGACACCAGCGATACGAGCCATGGTTACTCCAAACCAAAACGGGGGCGGGCTTCCGCCGAAAGAGCTAGTTCCCCTGGCGCTGCTTGTGGCGGGGGTTCTCGCAGATGATCCGAACGACACCACGCCGCCGCACCACCTTGCACTTGTCGCAGATCTTCTTGACGCTCGGGCGCACCTTCACGGGGAGCCTCCAGATTCCTCAAAAAATACGTTACTTATGCCGGTACGTGATCCGGCCTCGGCTCGGGTCGTACGGCGAGACCTCTACGGTCACGCGGTCGCCCGGCAGAATCTTGATGTAGTACTGCCGCATCCGGCCGCTGATGGTGGCGAGGACGCCGAGGCCGTTGTCCGCCTTCACACGAAACATGGCGTTCGGCAGGGCCTCTTGAACCACGCCGTCGAACTCGAGCTTGTCGCCCTTCGGTTCTTTCGGCGGTCTGGTCTGGTTTTTACGCCTCATTCTCCACCCGAGCCCGGTCGGCCGAGGGCCGACATCACCCTCTGCGTGACTTCTTCCGGCGTCCCGACGCCGTCAACGCGACGCAGCAGCTCCTTCTGTTCGTAGAACGGAAGAAGAGCGGCCGTCATCGCCTCGTAGGCATCAAGACGCTTGCCGACAGCCTCGGGCCGGTCGTCGGCTCGATGCTCCAGCTCCGCACCGGGGGGCGGCGGATTATAAACGAGATGGTATATCTGTCCACTGCGTTTGTCGGTGCGGCGATGGATCAACCGTTCCTCGAGCAGCGGACGCGGAACGTCCAGCTGGATCACCGCATCGATGCCGCTGCCGCCCTTAGCGAGGAGCGCGTCGAGGGCGTCAGCCTGGGGCACCGTCCTGGGAAATCCGTCCAGGAGGAAACCGGCCGAACAGTCGGGCTCGGCGGTCCGGCGATCGATGAGGCTGATAACGGCCTCATCCGGCAGGAGCCCGCCCGAGTCCATGATGTCCAGGTAACGCTTCTCCAGCGTGCCCGCCCGCTTCGCCTCGCGCAGCATGTCGCCCGTCGAGATCTGCGGGATGCTGTAGCGTGCGCACAGCAGCTTCGCCTGCGTACCCTTTCCAGCTCCAGGTGGTCCCACCAGAACCAAGATCATGATGACCTCCGTCACGCCTCCGGGAGCCTGCGGCCCCGGATGCGGCTGGCACCGGGGCCGGTCAGCCCCTCGTAGCTCCGCGTGATCAGGTGTGCCTCCAGCTGGTTCACGGTGTCGAGCGCGACGCCGACGACGATCATGAGCGACGTCCCTCCGAAGCCGAACGGGACACGCAGCAGGTTGCCGACGATCGACGGGACCACGCACACCGCGGCGACATAGAGGGCGCCGCCGACGGTGATCCGCTGGATGACCCGGTGGATGTAGTCCGCCGTCTGCTTGCCTGGCCGGATCCCGGGAATGTTTGCCTGCTGCTTCTTCAGGTTCTCGGCGACGTCCACCGGCTGGAACGTGACGTTCGTGTAGAAGAAGCAGAAGAAGATGATGAGCAGCGCGTAGCCGGTGTTGAAGACCCAGTCGCCGCGGTTGATGATCGCCTGGAGCTGGTCGGCCCCGGGGACGTTCATGTTCGCGAGCGTCTGCGGGAACATCAGCAGCGACGAGGCGAAGATGGGGGGAATGGTCCCCGCCGTGTTCACCTTCAGCGGCAGGTGCGCCGTCTGCCCGCCGTAGACGCGGCGACCGACCTGGCGGCGCGAGTACACGATTGGGATCTGACGCCTGCCGTTCTCGAAGAACGCGATGACCCCGATGACGAGCACGACGAACACGGCGATCGCCGCCATCGACAGCGGCTGGAGATCGCCGGCGTTCTGCGCGAAGTAGTTGCCGATCTCCTCAGGGATGCGCGTGATGATGCTCGCGAAGATCAGGAGCGACACGCCGTTCGAGACGCCGCGCTCGGTGATCTGCTCACCGATCCACATGAGGAATGCGTTCCCGGTCGTCAGCGTGATGACCGTCATCAGCTGGAAGCCGATCCCGGGGTGGTTCACGATCCCGGCCCCGGTCTCGCTGCTCGACAGGCCCTCGAGCATCTTCGCGATCGAGAAGGCCTGGAACAGCGAGAGCGCGACCGTGCCGTACCGCGTGTACTGATCGAGCCGGCGGCGCCCCTGCTCGCCCTCTTTCCGCAGCTCGTCGATGGGCTTGTAGACCATGCCCATGAGCTGCATGATGATCGATGCCGAGATGTACGGCATGATCCCGAGCGCGAAGATCGACAGGTTCTCCAGCGCTCCGCCGGAGAACATGTTGAAGAAGCCCAGAAGCCCGCCCGACTGCTTCGCGACGTACTGCCGCATCGCGTTCCGGTCGACGCCCGGGGTCGTCACGAAGACGCCAACCCGGTAGACCGCGAGCATCACCAGCGTGAAGATCACGCGCCGCCGGAGCTCGGGGATCTTGTGGAAGTTGGTGATTCCCGCGAGGCTGGCCATAGGCGTTCCTGGACTCCGGCTTGGGGGGTGCGCCTGCGCGCTGGCTAGGAGGACGAGGCGTCCGCCGAGTTGTCCTGGGAAGCGGGCGGCGCAAGCACGACGGCCTTGCCCCCCGCCTTCTCGATCTTCTCGATCGCTCCCTTGGAGAAGCGATGCGCGGTCACCGTGAGCTTCTTCGTGAGCTCACCGCCGCCGAGGATCTTCAGGACGTCGAACCGGCCCTGCACGAGGCGGCTCCCATGGAGCGCGATCACGTCGACCTGAGCGCCGTCCTCGAACGACTCGAGCGCGCCGACGTTGACGTTGGCCACGATGTCCGCGAGCGGGTTGCGGAAGCCGCGCTTCGGGAGGCGACGCTGGATCGGCGTCTGTCCGCCCTGGAAGTGCTTCTTGTTGATGTTGCCGCCCGCGCGCGCCTTCTGCCCTTTTTGTCCGCGGCCAGCCGTCTTGCCGAAGCCGGATCCCACGCCGCGGCCGACGCGGAGCTTCTTGGTTACGGCGCCTTCAGGGGCTTGAAGCTTAGAGAGGATGTCCATGTTTCACACTTCCGTACGCGGCAACTCCGCTGGAATGACGATCTCGCTTCTCAGGACTTCGGGGAGGTTGCCTCGTCGGCGACCTCCTCCACCTCGACGAGATGGAGGACCTTCTTGACCATGCCACGGAACGAGGGCGTGTTCGCGACGACCACCTCGGACCCCGGCCCACGCAGGCCGAGCCCCTTGATGACCTTGCGGGTGTGCTCGACCTGGCCGATGTTGCTGGCCTTCTGACGTACGCGGAGCTTCACTGCGAGCCTCCTTCACCGCCACCGCCCTGGGGCGCTCCGCCCTGGGGCGCGCCGCCCTGCGCCGGGGGCGCCACGCTCGCGCGCCGGCGGCCTGCGGTGTTCGTACCGCCGCGGCGCTGGTAGTCGAGCGAGTCGAGCTGCATCGACCGCTTCCCGGCGACGCTCTCCGGGCTCTTGAGCCCGCGGAGCGCCGCGACGGTCGCGTGCACGACGTTGTGCGGGTTGCTCGTGCCGAGCGACTTCGACAGCACGTCGTGGATCCCCGCCGACTCGACGACGGCGCGCACCGCGCCGCCGGCGATGACGCCCGTCCCAGGGCTGGCCGGCTTCAGCAGGACCTTGCCCGCCCCGACGTGCCCGAACGAGTCGTGCGGGATGGTCACGCCGTCCAGCGGGATGCGGAACAGGTTCTTGCGAGCCTGGTCGTTCCCCTTGCGGATGGCCTCCGGCACCTCGTTGGCCTTGCCCAGGCCGACGCCAACATGCCCCGCTTCGTCCCCCACCACGACCAGCGCCGAGAAGCTGAAACGCCGGCCGCCCTTGACGACCTTGGCGACGCGGTTGATGTGGATGACTCGCTCCTTCAGCTTCTCTTCGTCGACATGATCGAACGCCATAACCGTCCTCTATCACGTGCTCCGCCGCGGCAGTTGACCGCGCCCGCCGCCCTCATCTGCAGGGCAGCGGCTGTGGGAGTCAAAAATCGAGACCTGCCTCGCGCGCCGCCTGGGCGAGGGCGCTGACGCGCCCGTGATACAGATAGCCGTTGCGGTCGAAGACCACCTTGCCGATCTGCTTCTCCTTGCAGATCCTCGCGATCAGCGCCCCGACCTTCTTCGCCGCCTCGACCTTGTTGTCCTCGTCGAGCGAGCCCTTGAGGTCCTTCGACAGCGTCGAGGCGTGGGCGAGCGTCTTGCCGCTCACGTCGTCGATGACCTGCGCGTAGATGTGCTTCGAGCTGCGGAAGACGCTGAGGCGCGGGCGCTCCGGCGTCCCCTCGACCTTCTTGCGGATGCGGAGCTTCCGGCGCTCCCGACCGACGATTTTCATGCCCATGACCGTCTCGTCCCTCGGTGCAGCGGCCTACCGGCCGCCGCTCGCCCTTACTTCTTGCCGCCCTTGCCGGCCTTGCCAGCCTTCTCACGCACGCGCTCGCCGCGATAACGGACGCCCTTGCCGCCGTACGGCTCCGGCGGCCTGAAGCCACGGATCGTCGCGGCGGTCTGCCCGATGAGCTCCTTGTCCGCGCCCGTCAGGACGAGGACGGTGCCCTTCGAGTCCGCCGGGATCGTCGCGGTGAGGCCGGTCGGGACCGGGAACGTCACCGGGTGGGAAAAGCCGAGGGCGAAGTTCAGCGTCGTGCCCTTGAGCTCGACGCGATAGCCCGTGCCCTTGAGCTCGAGCGTCCGCTCGTAGCCCTCGGCGACGCCCTTGACCATCGCGGCCACGAGCGCCCGCGTGAGCCCCTGGAGGCGCGACCCGTCGCGCCCGGGCGCCACCGAGGTCACGTGGAGCCTGCTGCCCTCGAGCTTGACGTCCACCTTGTCGGTGATCGCGCGCGAGAGCTGGCCCTTCGGGCCCTTGATGTCGATCTTGCGGCCGTTGACGGCCGCGGTGACCCCCTTCGGAAGGTCGATCGGCCGCTTGCCGACGCGCGACGTCTTCGTCGCGAGCCGGCTGTCACCGTTCGCGCTGCCCTTCGCGGGCTGGGCTGCGTTCGCCTGTGCTTCCATCACCACACCTCGCAGATCAGCTCGCCGCCCACCTTCAGACGGCGCGCATCCCTGTCGCTCATGAGCCCGCGAGAGGTGCTCAGGATCGAGATCCCGAGCCCGCTGAACACGCGCGGGATCCTGTCGTGACGCACGTACACGCGGCGCCCAGGGCGGGAGACGCGGCGCACGCCGTCGATCGCGCTCTGTCGATCGCGCCCGTACTTGAGCACGATCGTGAGCTTCTTGGGACCTTCGCCCTCGGTCTCGCGCACGTCGGCGATGAAGCCCTCGGATTTGAGGATCTCCGCAACCGCAACCTTGATGCGGCTGGCAGGAATCTCGGTCCGGTCGTGCCGCGCGAGCGCCGCGTTGCGAATGCGGGTCAGCATGTCGGCGATGGGATCGGTCATCATAGAATCACCAGCTGGCCTTGATCACACCAGGGAGCTCACCACGGAGCGCGAACAGCCGAAGGCAGACACGGCAGAGCTCGAAGTCGCGGTAGTAGGCGCGCGAGCGCCCGCACACCTTGCAACGGTTCTTGTGCCGCACAGCAAACTTCGGCGGACGGTTCAGCTTCGCAAACTCTTTTGCACGGGCCATCGAAAATCCCTCAATGCCGGAACGGGATGCCAAGCTCGGTGAGGAGCGCGCGTCCTTCTTCGTCCGTCTTCGCCGTGGTCACGAACGAGATGTTGAGCCCCTTCACGACGTCGATCTTGTCGTAGTCGATCTCGGGGAAGATGATCTGCTCGCGCAGGCCCATCGTGAAGTTGCCCTTGCCGTCGAACCCCTTCGGGCTGACGCCCTTGAAGTCACGGACGCGCGGCAGAGAGAACGCGATCAGACGATCGACGAACTCCCACATCCGCTCGGCACGCAGGGTCACCATCACACCGATGGGCAGGTTCTCGCGCAGCTTGAACGTGGCGATCGACTTCCGGGCGCGGGTCACCACCGGCTTCTGGCCGGAGATCGCCCGCATGTCCTCGACCGCGGAGTCGATGATCTTCGGGTTCTGCACCGCGGCGCCGAGCCCCATGTTGATCACCACCTTCTGCAGGCGGGGCACCATCATCGGGTTCTTGTAGCCGAACCGCTTCGAGAGCGCGGCCGTCACGTTCTTCCGGTAGTGCGTCCGCAGCCGCGGGGTGTAGTTCGGGTCGCGCGGGCGCACCTCGGCCGGCCCGGTGGCCTCGGCCTCGGCGCCCTTGGCCTTCGTGCCCCTGGCTTCCTTGCTCTTGGCGGGCGCCTGCGGCTTGGCCTGCTGCGACTTGGGCTTGTCCTTGCCCTTGCCGCCGTCCTTGGCCGCCTTGTCCTTGTCCTTCTTGTCCGCCATGGCTAGCCCACACCGATCGCGCTGCCGCTCTTGCCGACGCGCGTCTTCTTGCCGTCCTCACCCACGCGCACCTTCACGCGCGTCGGCTTGCCCGTCGCCGGATCGACCGGCATGACATTCGAGGCGTGAATCGGCGCCTCCTTGGTGATCTTCCCGCCCTCCTGATTGCGCGGCGTGGGCCGCTGGTGGCGGGTCACCGTGTTCAGGCCCTCGACGACCACGCGATCCGTGTCGGCGAGGATCTTGGTGATGCGGCCCTGCTTCCCCTGCTCCTTGCCGCTGATGACCTGCACCAGGTCACCGACCTTGAGGCGCTTCATCAGAGGACCTCCGGGGCGAGCGAGATGATCTTCATGAACTTCTTCGCGCGGAGCTCGCGAGCGACCGGCCCAAAGATACGGGTGCCGATCGGCTCCTTCTCCTTGTTGATCAAGACCGCGCTGTTGCCGTCGAACTTGATGTAGCTGCCGTCCGAGCGCTGGTACTCGCGGGCGGTGCGGACGACGACGGCGCGCGCCGTGTCACCCTTCTTCACCTTCGTCCCCGGCAACGCCTCCTTGATCGACACGACGATGACGTCGCCGAGGGCGGCGTACTTGCGGCGCGAGCCGCCGAGAACCTTGATGCACTTCACGACACGGGCGCCGGAGTTGTCCGCGACCTCGAGATGCGTCGACACCTGGATCATGGCGCTACTCCTCCACCGGCCGGGCAACGAGCTTGGTCACGAGCCACCGCTTGTCGCGGGAGATCGGCCTGTGCTCCATGATCTCGACGCGGTCGCCCACCTTGTACTGGTTCGTCTCGTCGTGCGCCTTGTAGCGCTCCCGCTGACGAACGTACTTCTTGTAGACAGGGTCGAGCGCGTTCCGGATGACCTCGACGGTGACCGTCTTGTTCATCTTGTCGCTGGTCACCTTGCCCACCAGCTTGCGCCGGAAGCCGTGCGCCTTCGCCTCGGTCTCGGCCTGCGCAGGCGCGGCGGCTGCCAGCTCGGGCGCCGCAGCGACCGGCTGCTGGTTCTCTGCCTTATTCTTCGCCATGGCTACGCCTTCTCCTCGGCACGCGCGCGCTGCGTGAGGATCGTCTTCACACGCGCGAGATCCCGCTTCGCCTTGCGGATCGTCGCCGTGTCGTTCAGCCGGTTCGTGAAATTCTTGAAGCGCGCCTCGAACAGCCCCGCCGCGAGCGACTTCTCGAGCTCGCGCAGATGATCGGTGGTGCGTTCCCGGAGATCCTTCGCCTTCATCGCCTACCTCACGTCAGCCCGCGGACGAGGAACTTGCACTGCATCGGGAGCTTGTGCGCCGCGAGGCGGAACGCCTCCTTCGCAATCTCCTCGCTCACGCCGCTGATCTCGTACATCACGCGACCGGGCTTCACGACCGCGCACCACTCCTCGGGCGCGCCCTTTCCTCCACCCATGCGGACCTCGAGCGGCTTCTTCGTCACCGGACGGTCCGGGAAGATGCGGATCCAGAGCTTGCCCGCGCGCTTCACGTGCCGCGTGATCGCCATACGAGCCGCCTCGATCTGCCGCGAGGTCACGCGGGCAGGCTCGACGCACTGGAGCGCGAAGTCGCCGAAGGAGACGTCGCTGCCCGCTGTGGCGAGGCCGCGGTTGTTCCCCTTCTGCATCTTGCGGAACTTGGTTCGCTTCGGAGACAGCATTCTGCAATCCCTCTACTGGATCCGGCGCGCCTTACGCTGCAGGACCTCGCCCTTGAACATCCAGACCTTCACGCCGATGATGCCGACCTTCGTCTTCGCCTCGGCCAGGCCGAACTCGATGTCGGCGCGGAGCGTGTGCAGGGGCACCCGGCCCTCGCGGTAGGTCTCGACGCGGCTCATCTCGCTGCCGCCGAGCCTGCCGGCGCAGCGCACGCGGATGCCCTTCGCGCCGAACTTCATCGCGGTGGACACGGCCTTTTTCATCGCCCGGCGGAACGCGATCCGGCGCTCGAGCTGCGTCGCGATGTTCTCGGCGACGAGCTGCGCGTTGGTCTCGGCCTTCCGGACCTCCTGCACGTCGATGAAGACCTCGTTGTCCGTGAACGACGACACGCCCGGGAAGAGGGTCTCGCCCTTGGACGCCGTGCCGACGTTGCCGCTCTTCAGCGTCTCGATGCCCTTGCCGCCCTTGCCGATCACCATGCCGGGGCGGGCGGTGAAGACGATCACCTTCGCGCGGTTCGCGGCGCGCTCGATCTCCACGCCGGCGATGTTCGCGTTGTAGAGGTACTGCTTGATCGCGCGCTTGATGCGGATGTCCTGGTGGAGCCACTTCTGATACGCGGCGCCGTCCTCGTACCACTTGCTGCTCCACGTCTTGATGACACCGACGCGGAAGCCATACGGATGGGTCTTCTGTCCCATAGCGGCAGGTCCTCTACTTACTTTCTCTCGTCGACTTCGATGACGATGTGCGACACGCCCTTGGTGATCCGGGTCGCACGGCCCATCGCGCGCGGCCGCCAGCGACGGTTGAACTTGTTCGGCCCCTTGTCGACGGTCGCCTTGCTGATGAAGAGCGCGTCGATGTCGGCGCCCGCCTGCTGGGCGTTCGCGACCGCGCTCTCGATGATCTTCCGAAGGACAGGGGCGCCGCTCTTCTGCGTGAACGAGAGCAGCTGGATCGCCTCGTCCGCGTCGCGACCCCGGACGAGATCGGCGATCATGCGTGCCTTGCGCGGGGCGATCCGCGAAAACATCGCACTGGCTTTGCTTACCATTCGAGACACCTCGCGACACCGGCGGGCGGAGAAACTCCGTACCGGGTTTCGGTTCACTGCGAACCGGTTGCACCGTCGTACGCTTCCGATCCCAACCCGACGTCCACCGACGCGAACCCCCTTCGCGTCACCGGGGGGGTTCCCGCGGCGGCCGAAGGGGCGGAGCTGAGATCGAAGCGCCGTTACGGCTCTTCTACTGGGAGACCGGGAGGACACCCGATCGCCCGGGAAAACGGAGCGCGGTGATTACCAGCGGCGCGCTCCGTGCGCAAGCGCGATCCTTCCGCTTCCTTTCAGTTTGTTCCTCGAGCCGACGCCACCTGAGCAACCTTTCAGATTTTCCTGAACGCGCGTCAGGAGGGCGTGCGGACCCCGCCCGGTCTCGGCAGGCGGCCGGCCGTTCATACTCCCGAAACTTTTCCTTGACAATCACGAAACATTTTGGAAACAGGCGCTCCGGGCAGCCTGAGCGGCGCCTGATGGAGCGCCTCAGCGGAAGCCAGGCGGCCGCGCCCGCCCGGCGATCTTCCTGCCGCGGCTCGATGAGCGCGAAGAACAGGATTGCGAGGGGAATAGGAGAGCCCCAGGCTCAGTCGAACGTACCAAGCCCAGGAGCTTTTCCCTGACACTGTAGGAGGCAACGTGACCATGCTTGCTCGTCAGCGTTATTCTTTCCTCGCGTTTACCTTGATCTTGCCGACCTTCTTCGCTGGCTGCGTCGTCACGTCGGAGGACACCGACAACGACGTGGATCAGGCGACCGGCCCCGGCGTGACGTCCAGCTCGTCCGCCGGCGGGGGCGATGGCGGCGATGGCGGCGATGGCGGCGATGGCGGCCAGGGCGGTCAGGGGGGCGACGGCGGCCAGGGCGGCGACGGCGGCCAGGGCGGCGATGGCGGCCAGGGAGGTGGGGCCTGTATCGAGGACTCGGACGGCAACCTCACGGTCGCCGAGTGCGATGAGCTGAACATCTCGCCGGCGCAGGGCGCGACGAGCCAGTGCGGCGCAGGCCGAGACGAGGCGCCGATCGGCTACGGGCTCTGCAAGCACGGCTTCGAGATCTTCGCCCCGGGCCACGCCGCGGACCTCGTGGACTGCCTGAGCGACATCGGCGTGGAGCGCGCGTGCGACACCGAGCCCGTTCAGGCGTGCATCAACCGCATCTACGCCAACGCGTGCCCCGACCAGGCCGCGGGGCTCTGCGACACCATCTCCGAGGCCTGCGGGGACAGCCCGTTCGACGCGAGGAAGTGCGAGGCGGATCTGAACCCCTTCAACACGGACGCGGAGCAGGACCTCGTGGACTGCATGAATGAGCTTGCTGATGTCACGTGCCAGGCGGCGTACGACGAGTGCTACCTGAACGCCATGTCCTTCTAGCGCTCCGAGCGCCGTCGGGTTGGCGAGGCCAGGGCGCGGCGCGCGCCCGGTCTGCTCTCGCGGTTCTTTTCCCCCGACGCTCAACGCACATCCGATGACCTCTGGGCCTCTCGCCAGCTCGCGCCCACCTTAGCGCCGCGGCGTGCGCAGCCTCTCATGTACACGCATTCGGGGGATCCCCGAGCGCGGTATTCGGTTGCAAAAAAGATGGCGGGAAGGGATCCTCGGCTCCTCCGTGGCCAAGGACTTCTCCCGCCCGCGCGTGGCAACTTCCCCTTCTCGTTCGTCGGGGGCGCGTCCATTCCGCGGCGGTGCCCTGCTCGGTCTGCTGGTCGCATCGGCCGGCTGCGCGCCGGGGTCGACGACAGCAGAGCAGATCACACCGCGGCTGATGATGCGCGCCTCGCTCGACGCGAGCGCCGCCGTCGCCGCGGAGCGGCCCATGAAGGCGAAGGAGAGCGCGATGGCCACCGTCAAGGACGGCGCCACGCTCTCGTCCACGATGGAGCCGGAGGGCGGCTCCGGCCAGATGTTCTCCTCCACCTCCAGCGGGCGCTGCCCCGCGGAGATGGCCCTCGTCGAAGATCGCGTGTGCGTCGACCGCTGGGAGAGCTCCCTCGTGGAGCTGACGCCCGCCGGCGAGCGCCCCTGGTCGCCGTTCGACCCGGTCGACGGCATCGAGCGCCGCGTGCGCGCCGTGTCCTGGCCGGGCGTCATCCCGCAGGGGTACATCAGCGGGCGACAGGCCAAGATGGCGTGCGCGGCGTCGGGCAAGCGCCTGTGCACGACGGACGAGTGGGTGACCGCCTGCCGCGGGCCGGACGACACGCTCTTCCCCTACGGCGCGCTCCGCCAGCACGGCGTGTGCAACGACGACGAGCGCCCGGTGCACCCCGTCGCCGAGATCGCGGCGCTGCTCGAGATCAAGTCCGAGGAGCTCTGGACGACGGCGATGAACAACCCGCTCATCAACCAGCTGTCCCACGCGCTGCTGCCGACGGGCGAGCGCGCGGGGTGCGCGAACGCCTACGGCGTGTTCGACATGGTAGGCAACCTCCACGAGTGGGTCGACGACCCGAGCGGCACCTTCCGTGGAGGCTATTTCATGGACACGTCGCGCAACGGCGAGGGCTGCAAATACGCCACGACCGCGCACTCGTTCGGCTACCACGACTACTCGACGGGCTTCCGGTGCTGCGTGGATCCGGAGCAGGTCGACTAGTGCTGGCCGCGCGAGGTGCGGCCGGCGCTGAGCGGCCGCAGAGCGGGTACGGAGTCGGTGACGAGGCCTCGAGGGAACGAGGCAAGCGCCGCGTGTTCGCCGCCGGGGATCGGCGGACGGCGCTCCGGCACGACGGCCCGCGCGCGGCGCGAGCGAGCGCGCCAGTCGAGGGGAGCGCCTCGACGCAGCGCCGGAATGCACGGAAACACCTGCAAAGAGATCGTCGATGTTCGACCCCGGAGTGAGCGCGACGGCGCGGCGCCGCGCCGCCGCGGCTGCCCTCATCGCCCTCCTGGCGATCGGGTGTGGAAAGAAGAAGAAGGCAGAGCCCATCACCGTCCAGCCGCCCCCGGGCGCTGCCTCGTCGGATGAGCTCACCACGGCCATCGGCCAGGCGCGGGGCATCGACTCGGCGCTCGCGCCGTCGTCGACGCGATGGCGACGGGTGTTCGTGCTCGACGACAAGCGGGCCGTGGTGACAGGAGAGGTCGAGAACGAGGCGATCGCGCTCGTGACCGAGAACGCGGGCCGGACCTGGCGCTCGCTGCGGCGGCTACGGGAGGGGTGGTCCACCTGGTCGGTCGGCGAGGACGGCTCCACCGTGCTCACCGTCGGTCCGCGCGGCCCGGATCTCTCGAAGCAGGCGCGGGGCGCTGGCGGGGCGCCGCCCGCCGTGGATCCGCCGAGCCTCTTCTTCGCGCCGTTCGACGCGGCCGACCTCTCGGCGCCCTCGCCCGTCACGCTGCCCGAGCTGAGCCGCGGCGCACGGCCGCCGGTGAACGTGGTGCCTGCGGTGCTCTCGGCCGAGAGCGCCGCGTTGCTCGTCGAGACGAAGCCCCGGCGCGCAACGCTCGTCCATGCGGGGCCGCCCGGCGCCCCGACGGCGCCGCTGGTCCCGCTCCCCGCGCAAGAACAGGCGCTGCCCGTGCCGTATGGTCGACCGCCGGCGATCCTTTCGGTGCGCGGGCGTAACCTCCTCGTACGACCCGTGCCCGCGCCGGGGAAGCCGCTCGACGCGCCTCGCAGCATCGATGGACTCGTGATGAGCCCGGCGGCAGCGGCCGCGCTCTCCGCGACACCCGCGTGCGATTTCGCAGGGTGGTCGATCCAGCTCGTGCCTCAGCCGCCCGACAGGACCGCCGTCGTCGCCATCTCCGCGACGCAAACAGCCGTGCTGAAGCTGCCCGCGAAGGCCGCCCCCGGCGCCGCGGTCGGCTGTGCAGCCAATCGGATCATGGTCGAGGTCATCACGCCCGCGACCGGAGAGCTCACGCTCGCGACGTGCACCCTCGAAGGTACCTGCATCATCGCCGAGAAACCGCCGTTTCGCCCCTGGCTGGAGCCGCATGAACGCTCGGTCGCCCTGGCGCCCACACGCGAGGGAGTCGCAGCGGTGATGACCTCTCGCGCCGCCGCGCGATGGGGGCTCTACATCGCGCAATCGCCGGAGGTAGGTAAGATCTACGACGTCCCGAGGGTGATCGGCGAGGGCACGGGCGAGCGCGGCCGTATCGAGCTCGGAGCCCTCATCTCCTTCGGAAGTCGACTCTTGATGCTCCTCCAGGCAGACGTCACCGGGACATCCCGCCGCGGCTGGTACGTCACCGCCTCTGAGGATAGCGGGCTCACCTGGAGCCCGCTATGAGCTCCGTCTCGAACGGGACAGCCATTCTGAACGCGGCGCGTCAGCATAGCCTTCATCCCCTCTGACGCTGATGTGCGTGGTGGTGTCCAGCCCTACTTGGCCGGAGCAGCAGGCTGGGCGACGCGCTTACGCCCCTTGGCGCTCGGCTTCTTCACAGGCGCAGGTCCAGCCGCGGTCTTGCGCGCGTTCGCGCTCGCCTGCTCGGCCGTCTTCGCGTCGCCGGCATAGCGAGCAAATCGCCGATCACCCCCCTGGAAGATCCGCTTCTCCAGCTTGAGCTCCTTCAGCGCGGCGGCGGCGCGCGTCTGCGGGATGCCCGCCTGCTTCGCAACCTCGCTCGCGCTGACGCCAGAGCTCGCTTTGACGACGCGCTCGACAGCATCGAGCGTCTCCTGACGCTCCGCCGACGCGGCGGGCGAGCTGCGCGGGCGGCCGGGCCGCCGCTTCGGCGCGGCGCCGCGCTTGGCCGCGACGGAAGAGGTCTTGGACTGGATCGCTCCAGCGCGGGCGCGCGAACGGCTGCGGCGCGGCGCCGGCGGAGGAACCAACGGCGCTTCGCCGGTCACGGCGCCCAGCTGATTCTTGACGAGCGCGAGGATCGCCTCGTCCGGCATTTTCCGCACGAGGTTTACAATCTGCTGTGAAAAGGCATCCGTTGCCATGTGCTCTCCCTCGTCGCCGAATCCAGCTCGGCGGTTGGATACGACTATGCCGTTGCCACTTGCCTGGTCAAGCGAATTGAGGATAGCGGACCGTCTTTTCTCTCAATAGGGGCTGCGGGCGGGCTCAATCGGAGAGCTCATTGGACGGCCACGAACGGCTGGGCTGCTTTGCTCGACAGGCGCCGAGCGATGAAACCCGGCGAGCGTCGATTGATAGCCGAGACCCCTCCCCCGCGCAGGACGGCCCGGTCCGCGCCCAATCCCCCTCACCTCCGGCTCACGATGCACCGCGGCATTGCTTGTCTCAGGTGCTCGGCAGGTCGGGTAACCACTGTATGAGACCGGGCGG
The DNA here is from genome assembly GCF_051530195.1 of Sorangium sp. So ce321. Taxonomy (NCBI): domain Bacteria; kingdom Pseudomonadati; phylum Myxococcota; order Polyangiales; family Polyangiaceae; genus Sorangium; species Sorangium sp. So ce321. The sequence continues at coordinate 12,696,070 of NZ_CP150329.1, forward strand.
CCCGCTCCCCTCGATCGTGCCCGTCACGGGCGGCAATGAGGGCTCGCGTACAAGTACGAGGTGCGTCGACCGTCGGCCAGGCGCCTCCCAACCAACCATTGAAGCACCTGGCGCACGGCGCGAGCGCCTGGCGACCCCACACGGGCGACCAGCGCGTGGCTACATTGCACGCCCCGGGCGCACGCCTGACCTGTGTGTGAAGCAGCCTGATGAGATGCCCGCCCGGCGGGAGGGGCGCTGCGGCATCTTCGCTATGCGCTGGAGAGGCAGGACCACCGCCAACTCGAGAGCGCCTCGCGCGCCATGGTCCACGAGGCCAGGGTCTCTCGACGGGGGCATCCTCCCTGTCCGCCCGCGGCGCGACGCTCGCGTCTATGCCGCGCGCCCGCCTGGAGAGCAGCGGCGCCGGTGCGAGTCGCCCGCGGGCTCGTCGCAAGCCGCTGCTCGAGCGCTTCGCGCGACATGCGCCCATCGCCCGGGACTCGCTCGCCGCCATCATCGACCGCTTCCCCACGATCCGAGGGACCCGCCGAGCTCTTCGGAATGACCACTCCGCGCCGGCGCCGCCCCCCCGCCGACGCGCGCTCTCCTTGCAGAGCAGCGCAGGTCTCGAGATCTCGCGTGGACGCCGCCAGCGCGCGGCGCGGAGCGACGTGTTCGGGTCGCCGTATCCGGCGGAGCGGCCGCGTGAGCGCGGCGCGGCCGACGAGCCCTCTCGTTACATAGCAGAGCGCCGAGGAGAGCTCATCGTGATCTTCAGGTTCCCCGCTCGGCGCACGCGAGAGCGCTCAGCCCTCGGCCCGGCGCTCTCGAGCGCGCGGCACGCTCGCCGGAGCGCATGTCCTCTACGACATTGGCGCCTGCTCCAATGCTGAGGACGATGGCGGGCCTCAGCCCGCTCCACCTCGACTTCTTCATACGCCTTCCTGTCCATATCCACGACGACCCAGCATCCACGATGCTCCGTCGGCCGGCAGAGATTGTCCAGCCGTCGGCAATCGGTTGACATGAGCCTCCGTCGCGGAGAAGGATGCGCGCATGTCGCTGGTCCGCGTGCTCGAGCCGGAGGTCATGGATACGGACGAGGACGCGCGGGCGTACGACAGCATGGACCACGCCGCCGTCAACACGGCGTTCTGCGACGCTCTCCTCTCTCACGATCCCGATCTCGGATACGCCCTCGACGTCGGCACAGGGACCGGCCTGTTGCCGATCCAGCTTTGCAGGCGCGTGCCCACGGCGCGGATCAAGGCGATCGATCTCTCGGCGTCGATGCTCGCCCTCGGGCGCAGCCACGTCGAGCGGGCCGGGCTCGCCGCCGCCATCGCGCTCGCGCTCGTGGACGCCAAGGCGCTGCCCGAGCCGGACGAGGCGTTTTCAGCCGTCCTCTCGAACAGCATCGTCCACCACATCCCGGAGCCGATGGGCGTGCTGCGCGAGATGGTCCGCGTCCTCCAGCCCGGCGGCCTCCTGTTCGTGCGCGACCTGGTCCGTCCCGAGGCGGAGGCGTCGCTCGCGGCCCTGGTCGACACGTATGCAGCGAACGACACCCCGTACCAACGAGCCCTCTTCGACGCGTCCTTGCGCGCCGCGCTCTCGCTCGAGGAGGTGCGCGAGATGCTGCGCTCGCTCCAGATTCCCCCGGAATGCGCGCAGTTGACCAGCGACCGGCACTGGACCCTGGCGTTCCGCAAGCCGTCGTGACCCGCAGCCCAACGCGCCTCGACGGCGGCGGCCCGTCAAATCGACGCGACGGCCAGCCCGGCACGTAATAAAAGCGTCCGCGTGACCCCCACCGGAACACGCGCCCGTAGTCACCCCGCGCGCGGCGTCGCCCCCGCGCTCCTCCTGTCCCTCGCCCTCGCCTGCCTCGCGGCATGCGAGGACAGCCCCCCGCGCCCCGGCGAACCGGAGCGGCCCGCACCCCCGCCGCCTCAGGCGAGCGCGGCAGCCGCGGGCTCCGCGGCCAGCTCCGTCGCCGCGGAGCCCGCGGCGGGCGCGGGCGAGCCAGCAGACGCGGGAGCGGCCCAGGCCACGCCTGCATGGCAGGGGACATGGGAAGGGCGCTACGACGCCAAGAAGGGGAGCGTGGTGCTGCCCCCCAAGGTCAAGGATGCCGCGCGCCAGAAGGACGACGGGAAGCAGGCCACGGGCGCAGGCACGGTGACGCTGACCATCGAGGCGAGCGGCGAGCTGAAGGGCACCGCGAAGGGCGCGCTCGGCGACGCGACCGTCGTCGGGAAGGTCGAGGACGGCATGGTCCGCGCCTCGGTCTTCCCGGATGATCCGCGCGCGCCGAACGCGATGACCGGCATCCTGGTCGGCAAGCTGAAGGAAAACGTCATCCAGGGCGAAATCCGCGTGACCGGGCCCGACGCCCTGCTGGTGCGCGAGTCCCCCGTGGAGCTGAAGAAGAAATGACCCGCACCGCTGACGAGAACGCCGGCGCCGGCGTTCTCGTCAGCGGTGCCTCGCGTCAGCTCGCCTCGCCAGCGCCACCTGGCTCGCCCGCTGGCGACCGGCCCTGCAGCGCGGCCGCGGCCTCGGCAGCCGCCGCGCCGCTGCCGCGCGCGCCGCCGCGCGCCGCCTCGCCCCGCCGCTCCTCGCGCTGGCGCGCCACCTCGGCGTCGCGCTGCTCGTACGCCACGATGATCCGCTGCACGAGCGGGTGACGCACCACGTCGACCTCGGTGAACGAGCAGATCGCGATCCCCTCGATCCCCGCGAGCAGCTCGCGCGCCTCCGCGAGGCCGCTGCGCGCGCCGTGCGGGAGATCGACCTGCGTCACGTCGCCCGTCACCACCGCGCGCGAGGCGTAGCCGAGGCGGGTGAGGAACATGCGCATCTGGTCGCTCGTCGCGTTCTGCGCCTCGTCGAGGATGACAAAGCAATCGTTGAGCGTGCGGCCGCGCATGAAGGCGAGCGGCGCGACCTCGATCTGACCGCGCGTCACGAGGCCTTGCGCCTTGTCCGCGTCCATCATGTCATGGAGAGCGTCATAAAGCGGACGCAGGTAAGGATTCACCTTCTCGGCGAGATCCCCGGGCAGGAAGCCGAGCCGCTCTCCCGCCTCGACGGCCGGACGGGTGAGGATGATCCGCTTCACGCGGCGCTCGAGCAGCGCGTGGACCGCCATGGCCATCGCGAGGTAGGTCTTGCCCGTCCCCGCCGGCCCGATGCCGAACGTCATGTCGTGCGATCGGATCGCCTGGATGTACCGCTTCTGCGCGAGCCCCTTCGCCGAGATGGGCCTGCGGCGCGCCGAGATGAGGACGACATCCTCGAACAGGTCGCGCAGGGTCATCCCCGGGTCGTCCCGGAGCGCCTGCACCCCGCGCACGTAGTCCTGCGGATCGAGGACCACGCCGCTCCTCAGCATCTGCGCCGCCTCCGCCAGGCACCGCTCCGCGAGCGCGACCTTGTCCGCGTCCCCGGCGAGTCGGATCGTGTTGCCTCGAACGCCTGACTCGATGCCAAGAGTGCGCGCGATGAGCTTGAGGTTCTCGTTCCCTGGCCCCGCCAGGGCCACCAAGGTGCTGTTGTCGAGCACCTCGACATCCGCCGTGATCCGCACGCTTGTCGTCATCCAGTGATCCTTCCCGGGCCTTTCCCCGGTGCTGCGCCGCCAACATTTGCCCCAGTCACCAGAACGGGGCCTTGACGCCCCCCACTCCGCACGCGATTGTCCGGCCCGCTCGCCTTCCGACCTACACAGATCTGTAACGTCCAGGTCATAAGCCCGTCGTCGAGTGCGTGCTGGACTCCGGCGCGCGGGCGAGCCGCACAAGGGAGAACTGCATGAGGTTAGCTACATCGGCGCTGCTGGGCATGACTGTTACGCTGTCGAGCCTTTCGGCGCTAGCACAGCCTGGGCCTCAGGGCCCGGCGCAACCGGCGCCCGCGCCGCGACCGGCCGCGGCGCCCACCCCGCCCCCCGCCGCAGCGCCGCGACCGGCCGCGGCGCCTACCCCGCCCCCCGCCGCAGCGCCGCGACCGGCCGCGGCGCCCACCCCGCCCCCCGCCGCCCAGCCCCCGGCCGTGGCACCCGCCCCGCCCCCGGCCGTCGCGCCGACGCCGCCCCCGGCCCCGCCCGCTGGCGCTGCAGGCGCAGTGCCGACGCCGCCTCCCCCCGCGGCGCCCGAGCAGGTGCAGGCGCCCGTGGCCCCGCTGCCGCCGCCGCCTCCTCCTGGAGCGGCAGCGGCCACGGCGCCGCCGCCCCCGCCGGCGCAGGTGTTCGCGCCGACGGCCGAGACCGCCGTCGCGACGGAGCAGCAGCCGCTCGCCGGCTGGCACGGCGGCTTCTTCCTCCGGGACGCCAACGACACCTTCCGGCTCTATCCGAAGGGACGGCTGAACGTCGACTTCTACAGCAGCTTCGGCGGCGGGGTGTCGGACGTGACCGCGGGGGACAACGGGGGCGCCTTGAAGCCGCGCCTCTTCATCCGCCGCGCGCGGCTGGAGCTGGCCGGCGAGTTCCTGAAGAAGTGGTCGTTCGATCTCGACGTCGATTTCGGCGGGCAGGGGCTCGCGAACACCAATGGCAGGACGCAGAACTCCGCGTCGAACGTGGGCCAGGCGCCGTCGGCGGAGACCGCGCGCTTCGCCGCGATCTCGAGCGCGACGTCGAGCGCCGTGCTCGCCGATGCGTGGATCAACTACTCGGTCATGCCGGCGCTGAACTTCATGTTCGGGCAGTACACGACGTTCTTCTCGCTCGACAACCAGACGAGCGACAACAGCACGACGTTCCTCGAGCGCAACATCGCGATCCGGAGCTTCGCCTACCCCGAGGGCAAGGACATCGGCCTGACGATCTGGGGCGACGTCGCCGACAGGACGGTCGTCTACGGCGTCGGCGTGGTGAGCGGTGACGGGCAGAACCGGCCCGGCGTCGACGCCCCGCCCGATTTCGTCGCGCGCGTGTTCGCCCGCCCCTTTGCCGGCGACAAGAAGGCGCTGCTCAACAAGGCGCAGATCGGCATCAGCGCGCACCACGGGGAGCGCGACCAGGACTACGTGAGCTATGACTACGCGCCCATCAGGACGGGGCAGGGCTACACGCTCTGGGGCGGCGGCTACCGCGACTCGCTGGGCCGGCAGATCCACGTCATCCCGTCGGGCGCGCAGAACGCGATCGGCGGCGAGCTCCGGCTGCCCATCAAGATGGTCGAGCTCCGGGCGGAGGCGTACTACGTCGCGAACAACACCCGCGAGGCCGTGGAGGGCTATCAGCTCACGAACACCGAGCGGCTCGGGAAGGTCAGCGGGCTCGCCTGGTACGTGCAGCTCTCGGCGTGGCCGTTCGGCGACACCTATGTCAGCGGCGACCCCGGGTTCGCCCCGCGACCGACGAAGATCGATCTGTCGAAGCCGCTCGACAAGCTGAAGTCGGGGCTCGAGGTCGCGGCGCTCCTCTCGAACATCAGCGCGACGTACGACGGCGCGTCCCGCTCGACCGCGTATTATGACGAGAAGACGCCGGGCGCCGAGGGAGGGCCGGGCACCGATCTCGACGTGCTGCAGATCGGCCTCGCGGCCAACTACTGGCATACGAAGAACGTGCGGCTCGGCGTGAATTACAACGCCTACCTGACGCCGGGCAGCGGCTCGGACGAGAACCTCCTCCGGGTGCCGGGCAATACCTTGCAGGACCCCGATCTGGACGCGCACGCGCTGCATGAGCTCAGCGCCCGGCTCAGCGTGTCCTTCTAGCCCCCGCGCCGCCTTCCCCGCCGGGGCGGGCGCCTCGATCCTTTGCCCTCCAACGAAACGCGCCGCGAGGCTCGCCGCGGCGCGCTCCGCCCGCCGGGCGGCGCGCCTCATTTTTGGCCCAACGCAGCCCGGCGGGGTACCCGTCGGGCCATGCGCGACATGCGTCAGTGGATCGCCGTCGGTGCAGCGGTGGGGCTCGTGGCCGTGACCCTTCCCATGCTGCGCGAGCACGACGTCCAGCTCGGGGGGCTGCTCGCCAAGAAGACGACCACCGGCGGGCCCACGATCACGCGGACCGTGACGCCGCCGCCGCTCACGGACCTCGATCTGACGCGCATCGACGACCGGAGGAGCCCGCCGACGGCGCCGGCGCACGGCGACCGCGTCGCGGAGCTGACCCTCAACCCGATGTACCAGCGCGCGGCGCTCGGCTTCCTGCGGGCAGGCCAGGTCCCGGAGGGCGCGGTCGTGATGACCGATATCCGGACCGGGAAGGTGCTGGTCTGGGCGAGCTACGTGAACGAGGGAGCGCTGCACGACGTCGCCGCCGAGGCCACCGCGCCGTCGGCGAGCGTCTTCAAGGTCGTGACCGGCACCGCGCTCATCGAGGCCGGCCTGAGCCCGAACACCAAGCAGTGTTATTCGGGCGGCGAGCACTCGATCAAGGCGGCCGACATGGTCGACAACAAGCGGCGCGACAAGTACTGCGCGACGCTCGCGCAGGCGATGGGGCGGAGCATCAACACGGTGTTCGCGCGGCTCGCCGCCAAGAACCTCGACCACGAGAAGCTCGGCGCCGTGGCCGCGAAGCTCGGCTGGGGGCAGGACACGCCGTTCGACGTGAAGGTCGCGACGAGCACGATCGCGCTGCCGGAGGACGATCTCGGCTTCGCGCGGACCGCGGCGGGCTTCTGGAATACGACGCTCTCGCCCTTCCAGGGGGCGAACCTGGCGACCACCATCGCCAACGGCGGCGAGATGATCCGGCTTCACGTCGTGTCGAGCGTGAAGGACGAGATCGGCGAGATCTACCAGGGCGCCAGCGAGCGGCAGGTGCTCAAGCGGGTGATGGACGAGAGCACGGCCAACGCCGTGACCGCGATGATGGAGGCGACGGTGGATAACGGCACGAGCTACCGCTCGTTCCACGATCGCAACGGCCGCGCCTACCTCCCGGATATCCGCGTGGCGGGCAAGACCGGGACGCTCACGAAGCCGACGCCCGAGGGCCCCTTCTACACGTGGTTCGTCGGCTTCGCCCCGAGCCGCAAGCCGGAGGTCGCCATCTCCGTGATGGTCGCCAACAGCGCGAAATGGCGAGTGAAAGCCACCAACGTCGCGTGCGACATGCTGCGCACCTACTTCGCGGACAAGGGGGCGCCCGGCGTGAGCGATCCGAGCGACCGGACCGGCTCGACAGCCAAGCGCCGCTGACGTCGACGCGCCACGAGCCGCGGCAGCCGCGGCAGCCGCGGCGCGCCCGGCCCGACCCCGGCGCGCATTGCGCTGCGCAGTGCGGTGCCTGACCTCGAGCGCCCGCCATCCCCTGCCCCGCCGGGCTGCTCGGCCGCGAAGCGCGAAGGAAGATGGGCAGCGAGCGGACGAACGCCTAGCCTGTGCGCCCTCGCTGCAAGGCTGAGGGCGGTCGTCGTGGTTTCCGCCCAGCGCGCGATCCCGCGCACGACGACGCGGCGGGTCGCTGGGCCCGCTCGACGGCCGGCGGGGTTTGCAGAACCATTGTACGCGCCGTCAACACGATTGATTTACATAACTTTTCGCCCGGGAGCTACCCTCCCTACACCCGGTCCGCCGTCGGCGGCGCGAAGGTCCGGGCGGCTCCGATGCAGCCGGACACCCTGGGCCAGGGTGGGACCTAGTTGCGAGAGGTGCTGCTTGTGCAGCTTGTGCTCGGCCGAGATCTGCGTGCTAGCATCTCTGTTGTGCAGGTTGTGCTCCGCAAGCTCGGCCGGGGATCGCGCGCAGTCGTTGGCCGGCTCGTCCGTGCACCACGGAAAGGCTCGGTCATCGTCATCGAGTTTTCCGACGGAATGCATGAATATGTGACGACGCCGGTCAAGCGCGTGTTGCGTCTCGCCGGGCGCGAAGTGTTCTACATAGAGACCGTGAACTCCCGGTACCGCCTCGAGGTGCGCGGCCGCGAAGTCGCGCTGGACGGCGCAGTCGGCGGCTGAGACCGGCCGGACGCGGCCGAGCCGCGCGAGATCCCGCGCTGGGCGAGACAAGCACGACGAACGCGGCGAGCGCGACGACACGCCGGCGCTGCCAGCGCGCGAGACACTGCACGCGCGTCTAGCCCGGGAACTGCGTTTCCGAGCGCATTGCCCCTTGCGCTCCCATTCGCTCTTGGGCACATTCCCGCTCCCTTTGAGGGGCCCCGCGGTAGGCCATCCACCGGTGCAGGATGGAGCTCGCCTGGCGAGCTGTCTTCACCATGCCGCGCCCGCGCCCCCGACCGCCAGGAGATTGAAGCAGATGGGCAAGCGCGATCGTCGCCAGTCGATGAAGATGAGGCGCCGCAAGGCGCAGGCTGCCAAGAAGGAGCGCGCCAAGCGCAGCAAGCTGTCGAGGGCCACGACCGAGGTCGCCGGCAAGGCCAAGAAGCCGCGCGCTTCGAAGGCTGCCGCTCCCGCCAGCTCTTCCCCGGCTGCCTGACGGGTGCGCGGCCGGTCCACCCGGCTGCGCGTGGGACCGCCGTCGCTGCGCGGTCCCGTCGATCACCAGGATCGCGCCGGCCGGCAGCTCGCCTGAGCCAGGCGCGGTCCCCCGCGTGCTGCCGCGCCCGTCCGGGATTCGCGGCGACGTTCACTCATCAAGGATGACACGCGTGTGGAGGCTCCGGCCGGGCTTCCGGCCCGCTTCGCCCGCGCTCGCCGCCTCGCCGGCCGCCTTCTCCGCGGGCGGGGGCTCGCCGAGGAGCCCGGCGTCGCCGTCCTTCCGCTCCTCGCCGACCAGCTCCCAGTGGCCTCGCTCATCGCGCCAGCGCTGGGCGATCCGGGTTGTGCGGACCGTGGCCTCGTCGTTCGGCAACCACAGGACGTCGAGGTAGACCTCCGCCTCGTCGCGCTGGGTCATCTCGAAGCCGCCGAACTCCACGTCGACGACCCGGATGCGGGTGCCCCAGTCGGCGTGGCGGCTCATGAAGTCCTGGCGCGCCCGCGAGCCCACGCGCTCGAGCGCGACATCCATGCGACCGAACCGGGCCGCCGTGTTCATCTCGAGCGCGGCTTCGGTGAGGCGCTGGGAGCTGCTCGGGGCGATGCCGCAGCTGGCGAGGGAGAGGAGGCTCAGGGCGAGGAGGACGCGGGGCATGGCCGAGCACCGTGGGCGAAGGGGTCGGCGCGGGCAAAATTTCCAGCGGACGCGCGGCGATCAGAACGAGTTCGTCGAGACGAAGTAGAGCTGGCCGCCAGGGATCGCGAGGTCGCTCAGGCCGTAGGCGTACCCGAACCGCAGCTGCGAAAAGACGACGTACCCGGCGTTCAGGCTGAACCACACCTCGCCCCCGATGGAGGTGTGCAGCTGAGGCGAGTAGAGGAGGCTCCCGCGCTTGAAGAGCGCGAGGTCGTCCGTCTCGAAGCGGTTGAATGCGCCGCCGTGATCGAGGAAGAGGCTCGCGTCGATGCGGCGCAGGTAAATCGGCAGCGTCGAGATGCCGCGATCCGGCTGCAGGATGGGCACGCGGTACTCGAACGTCTGCGAGAAATACGAGCGGCCGGAGACCACGCCCGGCCCGTAACCGCGCAGCGTGAACGAGCTGTTCGTGACCCCGGTGATCAGGGTGTCGGCGAGCGTGAGGTTCTCGAGGTCGTACCCGCCGACTGCGTAGGCCGCGCCCCGGGGGAAGTTGCCGCCGGAGACCGCGCCGGCGACGCGGAATGCGAGGGTGTGGTCGCCCGACCAGGGCATCGCCACGTAGGCGCTGAGCGCCGTCGAGAACGCGTACGTCGTGTAGCTGCTGCCCGTCTCCGGGCCGGCGTAGTCGAGGCCGGCGCTCAGCGAGATCCCGCGCGGGGCGCCGGCCGCGTCGACCGAGCCCTCGGCGTTCGAGAACGCGTAGCCGAGGTGCGCGAGGTTCAGCGTGCCCTGCGGCGGGAGGATGGTCCGGGGCGCGTACGGGTCGAGGTCGTCGCCGATGGGGAGCTTCCCCTTGAAGGCGACGCTGCTGAACGACGCGCTCAGGGTCTGCCACGAGAACTCGCCGCGGACGGGATAGCTGATGCCCGAGACGATCCCGATCGATCGCTCGTCGTACGTGATGTCCCGGCCGCCGATGCGGTAGCCGCGGCGCGGCGAGGTCACGTGGTAGCCGCGGACGCCGAGGTCGATGGGCAAGCGCCCGTAGTTGTACCCGAGCAGCACGTCCGGGGACGGCGCGTCCGGCTGCACCGTGAGCTCTCCGAAGATCGCGTGGCGACCGACGATGTCGCCGCCGGTCACGCTCACCGTCAGCGCGTTGGAGCCATAGCTCCCGGGCGCGTAGTCGAGCGTGATCGCCCGCGGCGCGAGCGTGGGGAGCGGGTTGTACGGAGAGCGCTCCATCCGTATCGCCGAGACCTCGGCCGCGGGGTCGGGGCGGTCGCCCGGCGGCGGCGGCGCCGGGAGGAAGCGCGCCGGATCGAGCGGCATGACGAAGAGGTCGTGGCCCCGGGAGGTATACCCGACATAGACAAGCGTCTTGCCATCGGGGCTGATCGCCGGATGGAAGGCCCCGAGTCTCACGTTCGTGACCTGCCGCAGGGCGCCGGTCGCGAGATCGTGGGCGTAGACGTTGTGGATGCCGGTGCGGTCGGAGGTGAAATACAGCGTCCGGCCGTCGGGCGACCACACCGGGCTCATGTCGCTCGCGCGATCGCGCGTCACCTGACGGAAGCCGCCCGTGGCGACGTCCACCACGCGGATGTCGCGGTAGCCGCCGGCGGTCCAGACGCTGTACGCGAGGAGCTTGCCGTCGGGAGAGAACGACGGGGAGTAAGCCTGCTCGAAGCGCGCGCTCGGCACGAGGTCGCGCCGCTCCGAGAGGCCGCCGCCCGGCGAGAGCCGCGCGATCTCCAGGTAGCGGGTGCCCTTGCTGTTGAGGGAGAAGGCGACGTGCTCTCCGGTCGGGCTCACGTCCGGGGCCGAGGAGCGGAGGCCGCGCGTCAGCCGTCGACGCGAGGGCTCGTCGCCGTCGGGCGCCGCCTCGCCGCGCGGCAAGAAGACGAGGTCGTCCCGGTAGTACTGGTTGCGCCACGGCATGAGCGCGGTGAAGACCATGTCTCCGGCCGGCGTGAAGGCTGGTCGCGAGGCCGAGTTGGTGCGCGCGACGAGCGCCTCCGGGCGCTCGCTCCCGGGCGCGGGCGCGGCGAGGGAGAGGCGGTAAATGCCGGGGCGCTCGCGGCCGTCGTCGCGGAAGTAGACGATCTCGTCCGCGGCGCCGCGGCGCGCGACGGGCGGCACGAACCGCGGGTAATAAACGGTGCGCTCGTGGTGGGTGAGCCGCGTGCCCTCGCGCAGCCCGCGCGCCTCGACCTCCGCCATCTGCTCCCGGTAGAGCCGGCGGAGGTGGTCCTTCCATCCCTCGTACAGCTCGACGTAGGTCCTGCCGGTCACGCGGCGGATGGCGCGGTTGATGCCCCACGGGACGACCGACGCTCCGTAGTCGGCGGAGACGGCGCGCATCGTGTTGGGCCCGTAGACGTCGAGGATCCAGCCCAGGAACCTCGAGCCGTAGAGGTACCAGAGGGTGCCCTGCGGCCAGCGGAACGGGGAGCTCGAGATCTGATCGAGCCCCGCGATGTTGTCCTCGAGCACGTCGGCGCGCAGGTACATGTCGAACATGGTCGAGCGCATCCGACCGCCGCTCGTGTGGTTGCTCTCGCTCACGACGGCGAGCCCCTCGATGATCCACCGCGGCTGCACCTGGTTCGGCGAGAACGACTTGCCGACGATCGCGTTCAGGATCGCCGGGATCCCCGACGTGTTGTCGATATGCGCGATGTGCGTGAACTCGTGCGTGACGAGGTCGAGGTACCAGTCGTCGTAGTCGCCGAGCGTCGACATGTCCTCGGGCCCGGACACGAGGAGGCGGATGGCGTTGTACGGGAGCGTGCCGGCCGACCCGTTCGCGATCTCGGAGTCGTCGGTGATCACGATCTCGGTGCGGCTCTGCGGGGCGTAGCCGAGCGCGTCCTCGACGCGCCCGTAGATCGTCTCGGCGAGCGAGGCGATGCGCGCCGCGATGGGCGCGAGGCCCTGCGGGTGGTGCACGCGGAAGTGCTCGGTCTCGAAGGTCCAGAAGGCGAGTTCAGGGTCGCCGGTCGCCCGGGCGGGCCGCGGCGTGAGGAGCAGCAGCGCCGCGAGGGCGACGGCGAAGAGGAAGGAGGCTGCGCGATGGAGCGGCCGGCTCGCTCGCGAGCCGGGGCGCGCGGGAGGTAGATTCACCTGGATCGATGCGGCGTGGCGACGTCAGAGGTCGTCGTAGAAGAGCGGCTCCCTGTTGCGCGTGAACCGGGAAACGAGCTGGCGACCCTCGGGGGAGATCTGCGTGATCCGCGCGCCGAAGCCGGGCTCGGCCGAGTCCCGCGAGCCGCCGGCCTCGCGCGTCCACCGGACCGTCGCAGACGCGGTGAACTCGTAGTCGCCCGGCAGGCGGACGCGCAGGGTCACGACGGAGCCGATCGGCGGGATCTTGTAGGTCGCGACGAAGATGCCGCCGTGCTCGATGACGTCGTTGCCAGCGAGCCCCTTGTAAAAATTCGAGGGGGTCAGAGCGCCGAGCTCGACGTCGACGGCGGCGGCGGGCGCGCGGCCGTCGACGGGCTGCGGCGCGGGCTGGTACGGCGGCGCGCGGCGCGCGTCCGCGGCCGGGTGAGGCGCGGCGGGGTACGCAGGCGGGGCGGGCGCATGCCGTGGCTGCTGAGGTGAGGGCAGCGTGTGCTGGAGGTGCGCGGGAGCGGCCACCGCGACAGGCGGCGGCGCAGCAACCGCGACCGGCGGCGGCGCGGCCACCGCGACAGGCGGCGGCGCAGCAACCGCGACAGGCGGCGGCGCAGCAACCGCGACAGGCGGCGGCGCGGCCACCGCGACCGGCGGCGGCGCGGCCACCGCGACAGGCGGCGGCGCAGCCACCGCGACGGGCGCCGGCGCAGCCACCGCGACGGGCGCCGGCGCAGCCGCGAGCGGCGGCGGCGCGGCCACCGCGACCGGCGCGGGCGCAGCCACCGCGACCGGCGCGGGCGCCTGCGCGGACGCGCTCGCGGCCTGCGCTCTGTTCAGCGCATTCACCTTGCTCAGCGAGGAGGCGACGTGCTCCATCAGCACGTCCACCACCGGATCGGCCACGGTGATCCTCTGAAGGCGGTTCAGGACGTCGCGCACGTGACCGAGCGCGATCTCGCTGCCGTCGAGGGCCTGCCCCCCGGAGCGCTCGATGCGATGCATGATGCCCATCGCCTGCGCGATCGGCTCGGCGAGCGCCTCGATTTCAGGCGACGCTGCCCCGTTCGACTGGAGCGCATTGAGCGCCGCGGCGAGCAGTTCGCGGGCGCTTTTCGCAAGCTGCGCGGGTTCCGACATGAATCCTCCGAAGGGCGCATCCTACGCGGTCGCGCGCGCGCAGGTTCAGGATTTGATGACCCGCGAGCCGGCCAGGCGAACCCGCCGGCGAAGCGCGGCCGGCCACCGCGCGCGCCCCGGCAGGCGGTCACCCGCCCGGCGCGCCCGACACCCCCGACACCACGAGCGCCGCAAGCTCCCCCGCCGACGCCGGCTCGCCGTCGATCTCCCCCGCCAGCAACGCGACCGCCGTATCGCCGGTCCGCACGACGGCCACCCCGCCCTCGGCCACCGCCTCGCCCGGCGCCAGCGCCTCGGGGAAGCCCGGCGCCGGCGCAGCCCGCAGGACGATCACGCAGGCGCCCTCGATCTCGGTCCACGCCCCGGGCGCCGGCGCGAGCGCGCGGATGTGCCGGAGGACGCGCTCGGTCGGCCAGGACCAGCAGATGGCGCACGCCTCGTCGTCCGGCGCGGGCGCCTCCGTCGCGAGCGCCGGATCCTGGGCGACGCCCGCCACCTCCTCGCCGCGCGCGAACCGGGCGACCGTGCGTCGCAGGACGCGCAGGCTCGGACGATCCAGGGCGCGTGCGAGCTGCCACGCGGTCCACGCCGGATCGATGGGGAGCCGCTCCTGGTCCAGGATGTCGCCGGTGTCGTACTCCGCCTCGATCCGGTGCGCCGTGACCCCGCTCTCGGCGTCGCCCGACGCGATCGCCCAGTACGTCGGATCCGGGCCGCGGTGGCGCGGGAGCAGCGAGGGGTGCACGCCGATGCCCCCCAGCCGCGCCGCCCTCACGAGCGACATCGGCAGGCGCGTGGTCCAGAACCAGCTCACCAGGAGGTCGGGCGCGAGCGCCTCGACGCGCGACCGGAGCGCGGGGCGCCCGACGTCGGGGCGCAGCAGGAGGCGCGCGCCGAAGACGCGGCGGGCGCGGCGGAGCCCCACGGCGTCCGCGCGGCTGATCGCGGCGAGGGCGATCTCGTGGCCGTCGCCGTGGAGCAGCAACGCCGCGAGCGGGAGGCCGAAGAAGGCGATCCGGAGGGGACGCCCGTCCGGCCCTCGGCCGAAAAGTTTTCCGTGTCCGAGCAGGCTGATAGGTGAAGGGTCCGATGGCGGCGCCCCCCCCGCAAGGCTCATTTCGTCCGGCGCTCCGGCCCGGCCACCGCTACGACGCGTCCGCTGCGCGCCGGCCGATCCTCGTCTTCGAGGACGTATATAAGTCGTACCGCGCGGACCAGCCGGTGCTCCGCGGCATGTCGCTGTCGATCGAGCGCGGCGAGTTCGTGTTCATCACCGGCCCGAGCGGCTCGGGCAAGAGCACGCTCCTCCGGCTCGTGCACCGCACCGAGCGCGTGGACGACGGGCGGATCCTCTTCCTCGGCCGGGACATCGCGCGCCTGACCGACACGTCCATCCCGGCGCTGCGGCGGAACATCGGCTTCGTGTTCCAGGATTTCAAGCTGGTCCCGAGCTGGACGGTGTTCGACAACGTGGCGATCGCGCTGGAGGTGCTCGGCCTGCCGTCGCGCCTGCTCCGGACCCGGGTCGGCGAGGCGCTCGAGCGCGTCGGGCTCTCGGGGCGCGGCGGCGACCGGGCGCAGGTGCTGAGCGGCGGCGAGCAGCAGCGCGTCGCGATCGCGCGGGCGATCGTCGGCGAGCCGGCGCTGATCCTCGCGGACGAGCCCACCGGCAACCTCGACCCGCAGCTCGCGATCGATCTGCTCGGGCTCTTCGAGGACATCCACGAGACCGGGACGACGGTGCTGTTCGCGACGCACGACCGGACGCTGCTCGACGTGCGCCCGCGGCGCGTGGTGGTGCTCGACGACGGCAAGGCGACCGATGTGCCGAACGGCCTCGGGGCCGGCGGCGACCTCGCGGCCGGCGAGGACGAGGGCGAGGACGAGTTCGACAGCGGCGTGCGCGGCGCCGCGTAGGGCCGAGGGCGCGCCGCACCAGGCGACGGATAGAGGGACCGGATGCAGACGAGCGAACGAGACGATCGGCGGAGGTGGCTGCGCACCTGGCGGGCCGGGAGGAGCGACTGGCGCCTGCAGGCGCTGTCGATCTTCTCGCTCGCGGTCGCGTTCGTCTGCCTCGCCTCGGCCCTCCTCGTGGTCACGAACCTCGTGGCGGTGCGCGATCGCTGGTCCCGCGCCGGCCGCGCCACGATCTACCTGCGCGACAACGCGACCGAGGCGGAGACCGCGGAGCTCACCCGCGCGCTCGAGGGCACCGACGGCGTCAAGAAGGTCCGGCTCGTGACGAGCGCCGAGGCGCGGCGCGAGGTGGTCCACGACGACGGCGACAAGGCCCTCGCCGCGCTGCCGACGAGCGCGTTCCCCGCGTCCCTGGAGGTCGGCTTCACCGAGGAGGTCTCCGACGAGGCGCTCGCCTCGATGACCGTGAAGCTGCGCGCCCTGCCGGCCGTGGACACGGTGGAGACCTACCAGCGCTGGACGGAGCGGCTCTCGTCGCTCCTCGGCGGCGGCGTGGCCGCGAGCGCCTGCCTCGCGGCGATCGTCCTCTGCGCCGTGGTCAGCGTCATCGGATCGACGATGCGGCTCCTCCTGCACCGCCGGAAGATCGAGGTCGAGGTGCTGAAGCTGGTCGGCGCGACCGACGGCTTCGTGCGCCGGCCGTTCATCGTCGAGGGCGCGACGCAGGGCGCCGCCGGCGCGGCGGGCGCGCTGCTCATGCTGGGCGCCCTGTTCATGATGGTGCGGGGCCGCTTCGATCACGAGCTCGCGAACCTGCTCGGCGTCTCGCCGTCGTTCCTGCCCTGGCCGGTCGCGCTCGGGATGATCGGCCTCGGCGCCGCGCTCGGCGCCGCGACCGCGCTGCTCACGCTGCGCAAGATGGTGGCGGTGTGAAGCGCCGCGCCCGGATCGCCACGATCGCGCTGGCGCTCTCGACCGGCGCCGCCACGAGCGGCGCGGAGGTCCCGGCGCTCGATCCGACGCTGCCGGCCGCGAGGGCCCCCGCTCCGGCGGCGCGCCCGAGCTCCGCGCTGGCGGAGAACGATCTCGACCGGCTGCTCGCGAAGCTCGACGCCGAGGAGAAGGCGCTGCGCGCGGAGCTCGACGCGATCGGGCCCGCGCTCGAGGTCACGCGCCGCCGGATGATCGCGCGCGGGCGCGCGTATTACCGCCACATCCGCGCCGGCTTCCTCCCGGTGGGCGGCGGGTTCGACGCGCTGGTCGACCACGCCGCCCGCGTGGAGCGCACCCGGCTCGCCCTCGAGCGCGACCTCGCCCGCGAGGCCGAGCTGACCCGGCGCAGCGCCGAGCTCGCCGACCGCCTCACGCACCTCGGCGCCGAGCGCGCGCCCCTCGAGGTGCACCGCGAGGCGATGAACCGCGCCCGGGTCGCGCTGGCCCAGGAGGAGGAGCGCCGCGCCGCGTTCGGGCGCGCGTTCGAGACGAGCGTGCGCCCCGACTACCTCGCGATCTACGGGGCGGACGTGGGGCCCGCCGAGCTCGATCGCCGCGCCGGGTTCCGCTCGCTCATGGGGCGGCTCCCCTTCCCGATCGCCGGCCGCGCGGAGGTGCGCAAGGTGTCGCGCCGCGGCGCCGGGGGCCCGGGCGTCGAGCTCACCGCCCTCGACGGCGCGCCGGTGCGCAGCGTGGCAGCTGGGCGGGTGGCGTTCGCCGACACCTACGCGGACTACGGGCTCACCGTGATCGTCGATCATGGCGAGCGGCACTACTCGGTGTACGCCCACCTCGGCGCCGCGGACGTGAAGGCCGGCGACCAGCTCCCGGGCGGCGCGCGGGTGGGCACGGTCGCGAGCGGGCCGGACGGCGCGAAGCTCTACTTCGAGCTGCGGCGCGGCGCCGAGGTGATCGACCCGGGTCCCTGGTTCGGGATGTAGCGCCGCGGCGCTCGTCGCCGGCCCGCGCCGCCGCGCGCGGAGGCGGTGCCACGCCCGAGTTGTGCTAAGGCGGCGCTCGTGAATCGCCCTGACGGCCGCGCCCTCGACGTCCACCGCCCCGTGGAGATGATCCTCGGGTTCCACCGCAACGCAGAGGGGTCGGTCCTCTACCGGGCCGGGAGGACGGTCGTGCTCTGCACGGCGTCGATCGATCCCACGGTCCCCGCCTGGATGAGCGGCAAGGGCGCCGGCTGGCTCACCGCCGAGTACCAGATGCACCCGCGCTCGAGCCCCGCCCGCAGGGAGTCGCGCGACGGGCGGGGCAAGGCCCCGAGCGGGCGCACGCAGGAGATCCAGCGGCTCATCGGGCGCGCGCTCCGGGCGGCGGTCGATCTGAAGCAGCTCGGCGAGCAGACGATCGCGATCGACTGCGACATCCTCGAGGCGGACGGGGGCACGCGGACCGCGTCGATCACCGCCGGGTTCGTGGCGCTCGCGCTGGCGCTCGACCGGCTGCGCGCGGCCGGGTCGCTCCGGGGGCCGGTGCTCCGCGATCAGGTGGCGGCGATCAGCGTGGGCCACCTCCCGGGCGGGCTCGCCCTGGATCTCGTCTACACCGAGGACAGCGCCGCGCGCGTCGACATGAACGTCGTGGCGACGGCGGTCGGCTCGATCGTCGAGGTCCAGGCCACGGCCGAGGACGAGGCCATCCCCCGGACGGAGCTCGACAGCATGATCGATCTCGCGCTCGCGGGCGTGGCGTCGCTCGCCAGCGCGCAGCACCGGGCGCTGGCCGACGCCGGCGTGGACCTCTCCGGGCTGTTCAAGACGGACCACTGGAGGGTCGCGTGAGCCGAGAGCCGCTGCGCCTGCTCGCCGCCACGTCGAACCGGGGGAAGCTCACGGAGCTGCGGTCGCTGCTCGCCGATCTCCCGATCGAGGTGCGCTCGCTCGCGGAGCTGCTGCCGGACGCGCCGCCGGTCGTCGAGGACGGCGAGACGTTCCTGGACAACGCGCTCCTCAAGGTGCGCGCCGGGGCGCTCCGGTCGAGCCTCGTCACGCTCGCCGAGGACTCGGGGCTCGAGGTGGACGCGCTCGACGGACGGCCGGGCGTGCGGTCCGCCCGCTTCGCGCGGGAGGGCGCGACCGACGCGGAGAACAACGAGGCGCTGCTCTCGGCGCTCGAGCGCGTGCCGGACGACCAGCGTCGAGCGCGCTTCCGCTGCGTGATGGTGCTGCTCGATCCGCGATCCGAAGCGCCACCGATCGTGACCGAGGGGCGCTGCGAGGGGTGGATCGGCCGGCATCCCCGGGGCGCGGGCGGCTTCGGCTACGACCCGCTGTTCGTCGTGGAAGGCTACGGACGGACGATGGCCGAGCTCGGCGAGGCCGAGAAGAACCTCGTGAGCCACCGCGGCAAGGCCGCGCAGGCGATGCGGGCGTCGCTCGAGGCGCTGATCGCGCGGCGCGCCTAGCCGCGGCGCCTCAGGCCGAGCGCCCGACGGCGGTTGACCCCGTCTGGAACCGCTTGTAATCGCGACCAGAGGCACCCAGGTACTGCCGGGTGATCGGATCCCCTGATGAAGCAGGAGTGGAAGGCCGTCGGAAGCTACGGGACCATCGGTCTCGAGGTGGTGCTGAGCATCCTCGTCGGCCTCTTCATCGGCCGCTGGCTCGACGGGAAGCTCGGGACCGAGCCGCTGATGTCGGTGCTCTGGTTCTTCTTCGGGCTCGGCGCCGCCGGCAAGGCGGTCCATCGGGCGTGGAAGGACATGCAGGCGGTGGCCGCGCGCGAGGAGCGCGAGCAGGGGAACCCCGCGCCGATGTTCGACGACCGAAAGGCGCGCCAGGACGAGCGCGCGCAGGGCGACGACCGCCGGGCGGCCTCGAGCGTGACGACCGACGACCTCGACGAACGGCAGCCCGCGAAGGAGCACGATGAGCGCTGATCGACCATCTGGGGCCTCCGGCAGCGAGCCGCCGCCCAGGGAGCCCGACGCAGAGGACAGGCCGGGCGTCGGGGACGCGACCATGCGCGCCGTGCTCCGCTGGGTCGCCGGCACCGCGGCGGTCCTGTCCGTGGCCGGGCTGCTCGCGTACGGCCCGCGCGCGGCGCTCGGCGTCGCCCTCGGGGGCGCCATCGCCACGGCGAACCTGTACGTCTTCGCCCGGATCGTCGACGCCTTCATCTCGCGCCGGGGCCACACCGTCTCGTGGACGCTGATCGCGATGGTGAAGCTCACCGGCCTGATGGGCGGCGTGTGGCTCGTCCTGAAGACCGAGGCGGTCTCGGGGGTCGCCCTGATGGTCGGCTACGCCTCGCTCGTCGTCGGCATCAGCCTGGGGACCCTGTTCGGACCGAAGCCCCCGGCGGACTGAGCCCCGCCGGGCGCGCCTGGCTGGCCTCCGGGGACCAGCGGCGCCGGCGCGACCGGCGCGCGGCGCGGAGGGGTCCTGGCGCGCTCCAGGGTGCCCACCGTAAACGAGTTGTGGTAGAGGCGAGGCCCCTCGACCGAGGGCGAACTCCCAAAGGCGCGCCAGCACGCGACCGTGCCGGCGCAGCCGCGCGGCTGCCAGCGCGGCGCATCGACGACGAAAGCCATGCCTGAGCACACAGGGTTCCTCACGTACCTCCTGGCGCAGCTCCCCGGACTCCGGGAGAACGCTCGCAACATCGGCAAGACGTTCATCGGTCACCACACCGTGGACTACCGCGGGACCGAGCCGATCTTCATGAGCCTCTTGATCATCGTGCTGTTCGTGCTGCTCGCCAGCGAGGTGCGCGCGCAGTACCGGCGGCTGAACGAGTCGGTGATCCCGGAGGACAAGCTCACGCTGCGCACGTTCTTCGAGGCGTTCTTCGGCTACTTCTACGGGATGGCGCGGGACGTGATGGGGCCCGTGAACGCGAAGCGGTACTTCCCGCTCATCGGGGGCTCGGCCGCGTTCGTCTTCTTCTCGAACGCCTCGGCGCTGATCCCGGGGGTGAACCCGCCGACGTCGAACCTGAACGTCACGGTCGGGTGCGCGATCGTCGTGTTCGTCCTGTTCAACTACTACGGGCTGAAGGAGAACGGCCTGAGCTACCTCGCCCACCTCGCCGGGCCGAAGTGGTACCTGGCGCCGCTCATCTTCCCCATCGAGGTCATCTCCACCTGCGTCCGCCCGGTCACGCTCTCGATCCGGCTCATGCTCAACATCGCGGTCGATCACCTCGTGGCGAGCATCTTCCTCGGCCTCGTCGCGCTGTTCGTCCCGGTGCCGCTGATGTTCCTGGCGATCATCGTCATCGTCGTGCAGACGCTGGTGTTCTGCCTGCTGAGCTGCATCTACATCGGGCTCGCGACGGAGAAGGCGGACCACCACTGACCGCTTCGCCTGGCCGCTCGGTCAGGGCCCCGCCGACGCCGCAGAGAACGGCGCGGCAGGTGAAGAGAAGGCTAGCCAGCCCTCGAAAAACGGATTAGAGGGGCCCCGCTGTCGGTGGGTTGCCCCAGAGAGGTGGGTGGACCGCGAAGGCGTATCCCCTGCCGAAGCAGTAGAAGAGGTCCCCGGAGCGATCCCCGGATCTCGATGGGGGCCGCCCGCGGAGCCCCCGACCCACGCAGATGTTACGCATGCAGCCCCGCGCGGGTTGTGTGGCTTGAAAGGAGCAGATTCGGATGTCGCTGAAGAGCAAGCTGTCGCTGTCCGCCGTTGTCGGCACTGCGCTGGTACTGGTTCCCGCTATGGCGCTGGCGCAGGATGGCGCGGCGTCGAACAAGTACGACGCGAACTCGTGGCTCGCCGTCGCGGCTGGATTCGCGATCGGCATCGCTGCCCTCGGCGGCACCATGGGCCAGGGGCGCGCTGCCGCCGCCGCCCTGGAAGGCATCTCCCGGAACCCGGGCGCTGCGGCGCGGATCCAGACCCCGATGATCCTCGGCCTGGCGCTCATCGAGTCGCTCGTGCTCCTCTCCTGGGTCATCGCCTTCTTCCTCCAGGGCAAGATCGCCCCCTGAGCCAGCGCCCGCCGCGCCCCGCCGGGCCCGGCTCCGCTGCTCCTTCCCTCCGCCCTCCCCCGCTGCGCCGGCCGAGCGCTCCTTCCATGGAGCCTCGCCGCGCGCGATGTCCCGCCCGAGCACCACGACCCGTCGCACGCGCGGCCAGCGTCGCACGAGCGGCCAGCCCGCACGGCAGCGCTCGCCGCGCGAGCTCGCCTCGCCCTGCGTCTCGCGGCGCCGGCGTGTCCTGCTGCAGCTACCTCACGCGCACCACGGTGCCCGGCTCGTGCGCCGTGGGGAGGACGGCCGTCCAGCCGGCGGGGAGCCGGGGCGATGTCCACCAGAACAGCCGCTGCGCGTCGAGCGGGGCCAGGTTCACGCAGCCGTGGCTGCGCACCTGGCCGAACGAGCGATGCCAGAACGCGCCGTGCAGCCCGACCCCCTTGGAGAAGTACTGCACGTAGGGGACGTCCTCCATCCGGTAGTAGCGCTCGGCGCCCTCGTCCTCGAGGTTGTCCATGTCCGAGGTGAGCAGCTTGGCCCAGACGCGGTAGGTGCCGGCCGGCGTGGCGCGCGGCGACCCCGGCGCGCCCTTGCCGGTCGAGACGAGCGTCGCGAACACAGGGCGCCGCCCCTCGTACGCCACGAGCGTCTGCGTCGCTCGCTCGACGTCGATCCACCGCTCGCCCGCCTCGACGTCGACCTCGGGCGGCGGTGGCGCCATCGAAGGCCGCCGGAGATCCCGGACCGCGATCCACGCGGCGCCGTCGCCGTCCGCGATGCGCGCGAGCTTGCCCGCGGAGCCCTGCGCCTCCTCGAGGTAGGGGACGACCTCGAACCGCGCCTTGCTCTCCTCGGTCCGCGCGAAGCCCGCCGCCGTCCGCGTGAAGAGCGGCGCCCGCTCGGCCACGACCCACGCGGTCGCGATCTGCGCGGCGCCCGCGGGGACGTCCACCCCGTGGAACGCGAAGGCGCGCACCGGACCGAGATCGCGCATCGGCACCCAGAAGCCGCTGTTCGTGCGGCCGTACCGCGCCCCGCCGACGGCCCGCTCCTCGACGATCGCCACGGCGAACCCGGGCTCGAGCTGCGCGTCCGGCGCGTCGACGTCGGCCGCCTCGGCTCGGCGGTAGCCGAACGATCCGTCGGGTCCGACGAAGTAGTAACGGTACGGGAGCCCGTCCGGCATCTCGCGCCACGTCCGCACCAGCGGGCTGATCGGACCTGCGGCCGAGAGCTCGACGGCGTCGTCGCAGACCCAGGCGGTGGCGCCCACCTCGAGCCAGCGCCCGAGGCAGCCGTCGGCCCGCCGGACCGCGAAGATGGGCAGCTGCACGCTGCGGTCGACGGAGCCGCGGCGGCGCGGGCTCTCGCCCGGCGCCTCGAACAGCGGCTGGTCCCGCTTGAGCACGCGCGCGCTCTTGACCCAGGCCGGGAGCGGGACCTCGCCCGCCGGCACCCACGGCGGCAGCTGCGCCGCGAAGACCGCCCCGCCCCAGATCGCCGCGCCGAGGGCGACCGCCGCCGCGGCGCCCCGCAGCGCGCCGCGGCGCACGCCTCGCAGCGCGCCGCGGCGCAGTCCCCGCGAGCCGGCCGCGGCGCCTCCACGCTTCACCATCTTGCGGCGGGATCCTAGGACGCTGCGCGCGCTCAAGCCAAACTCCCGCCTGGCGCCGCGCCCGAGCGCCCTCGTCCCGGCGCCGTGGCGGCGCGGATCATCTGGCCCCGGCGGGATGTCGCGGCTCGGCGCGCGACCCGACCGCGACACAGGCCAGATCGGCCGCGGTCAGCGGTAGGAGAAGCGCACTTCGTGGTCGCAGATCCGGAAGAGGTCCCCCTCGACGATGGCCTTCCGGGCGATGCGCTGGCCGTTGTACTCGACGCCGTTCGTCGAGCCCATGTCGACCATGTAGTACTGGCCGTTGAGGAACTCGACCATGGCGTGCTGGCGCGACACGTTCGGGTCCTTGATCGTCAGATCGCTCGACTGCTTGCCGCGCCCGATGATGAAGCGGTCCTTGTTCACCACGAAGCGCTGCCCCGCGTAGAACGCGGCGAGCGCCGGGCCGGCGGGGACCTGGTTCGGCATCCCCATGCCCAGCGGCGGCGGGCCCGGCACGCTGCTGGACGCCTGCGGCGCCATGCCGTACGGGGGCGGCGCCAGCGGCGGGGCCATCGGCGAGGCGTACCCGGTCGCGCTGCTCATCGGCGGCGGCGGCGGCCCCGAGCGGCCCGCGGAGGCGCCGGGCATGCTCTGGCGCCCCCCGGGGTTCGAGGCCTGCGACGGGAGGGGCGGCGGCGCGCCGAGGCGGGTCACGCTCGTCGGCGGCGGCGGCGGGCCGCCGACGCGGCCCGGGATGGGCGGCGGAACGGGCAGGCTGGGTCGCTTCCCGCCGGCGCTGCTGCTGCCGGGCGGCGGCGGCGGCGGCGGCGGCGCGCCCGGCCGGACCTGCCCCGGCGGCGGCGGCGGCGGCGTGAGCGCCGGGACGGGCGTCGGCATCGGCCCCACGGGGGGCACGCCGTACGGAGGCGAAGGCGCGCCGTAGGCGGGCGCGCCGGGCGAGGCGCCGTAGGGCGACCCGCCGACCGCAGGCTGCTGCTGCATCGCGACCATCGACGCGGCGCCCGCTCCGAACGGCGGCGCCGAGCCGGGCGTCCCCAGCCCGGGCGGCTGGGGCGTCGCGTTGGGAGGCGGCGCGGCGGCGTGATGAGCGTGCGGGGCCGCCTGCTGTCCGGAGCCGGGCGGTCCGTCGACCCTGGCGGGCGGCGGAAAGGGCGTGCGCGGACTGTAGCTTCGCTGCCGCGCGTACTGCTTCATCGACTCATTGATGAGGTAGTCGATGGAGCACTCGAGCTCGCGCGCCATCTGCTCGAACGTCTCCCAAAGGACATCGCGACACTGGAACGTCCGTGCGCTTTTCTTGTTCGGATCCGCGCTCATCTCTACCCAACGATAACGGAGGATGAATTGCGCTGGGAAGCCTCCTCCCGGCCTCTTCCCTGCAAGCACCTGACGGCTCTGGGCCGCGCCGATGGCGCGCTGCGACCGTGAGCATGGCGGCGTGAGATCCCTCGAGAGCCCGCGCAGCCCGCCGTGAAACCCGGCCCCTCGCCGCGCCGCGAGCCGAGCGCGAAGCGCGGCGCGAGCGCCGGCCGGAGCCGCGCCGGGATCGCCGCAGCACCTCCCGGTGATCCCGCGTTCTGCGCCGGCGCTCCCGTCACTTCTTCTCGCCCTTCTCGAGCTCCGGCTTCCTGTCCTGCATGGCCGGCTCGACGCAGTACTGAACGAACTCGCCGACGGTCTTCACGTCCCTGAGCTCGCGCTCCGTGGACCCTTCTTTTGGCACCTCGCACGCCCACTTGCAGTCCGGGTCGGCCTCGCAGACCGGCGCGCGCGTCGTGTCGCCCTCGAGCGCCTTGACCGCGGGGATGTCGGCGGCCGTGCCGAAGGTGAAGTAGTAGGCGATGGCGCTCGTCCGCGCCGGCGCCGGGCCCGCGGCGAAGTGCTTCTTCAGGGCCTCGAGGGGCGAGCCCTCCTTCAGGTCGCCGAACGCCGCGCCGTACGTGAGCGCCTCGGGCATGGCGAACCCCTTGCTGTCGGGGAGCCTGCTCATGAACTCGTCGATGTGCTTCACCGTCGACATCTTCAGGATGGTCGCGGCGGCGGCGCGGCGGATCTTCCACTTGTCGGTCTTGAAGAGGCCGTAGAGCTTCTCGACGACGAGCTCCCGCGGCATCTCGCCGACGCGGCGGAAGGCCTGGTCGAGCACCACGTCGGGCGCGTCGGCGGTCGCGATCTCGAGGATGCGCTGGATGTCGCTCGGGTTGTTGCGGTCGAGCCGGCCCTCGAGCGCGGCGAGGGCCGCCTGGCGGCGCTTCTCGGGCTGCTCCTTGTCCGCCGCGAAGCCGAGGAGGAAGTCCACCGACGGCCGGCCGCCGAGCTTCTTCATCGAGCCGAAGACCCGGAAGAGCTCCTCTTCCTGGTACTGCGCGAGCTGCGCCTCGAACTGCTTCTCTGTGGGCGTGAGCTTCGACGCGGCGTTCGCCGCCTGGAGATCGGGCTTCTTGACGTTGACCCACTCGGCGGAGGTGACGAACTTCGCGATGGTGACCAGGTTCGCCGAGGCGGCCTCCTTGGTCGGCGGGTCGCCGTACTCGGCCACGAGCGACGCCATCTGGTCGAGCCGCTTCGCCTCGCGCGTCATGAGCTTCGGCAGGCCGGCCACCGCGGCGGGGCCGATGGAGCGCAGGAGCTGCTCCATCCCGTAGGCCTGCGAGCGGTCCTCGAGCCGGTGCTCGAAGTCGGCCATGGCCCAGTCGATGAGCGCGGCCTTGAGCCCCTCCTTCAGCCCCTCGTCCGCGATGATCACCGTCCGGTCCGACGTGAGCATCGCGTACGCGGCGTCCTTGTAGGGGAACGAGGTGTCCGGCGGGACCGGCTGTCCGGGCTGCGCGACGGGCGGCGGCTTCCTGAGCTCGGCGATGATCGACGGCACGAGCGACGCCACGATGGCCTGCCGCGCCTCGGGCGCCATGGTCGCGAGGGTCTCGACCATGATGCCGATGCCCACGCGCCGGCCCTGCCGCGGCTTCATGCGGATGAGCGATGTGGCCGCCTCGACGCGGAGCGAGTTGTCGTACTTGTCGTGAAACAAGACGGCCCTGAGCTTGTCCGGCCCGTGGGCCGTGGACTCCCAGCGGTGGATGTCGTTCTCATTGACGCGGCACCCGCTGGTAGCGAGCCCCACGCCCGCGGTCGCGAGGCACAGCAACAGAAGGCCCGCAGCGCCAGCGCGCCGCCCTGCTCGTTCGACAGTTTCCATGCACGTCCCAGGAGGGTGGGGATGGTACCGCCCGCCGCCTCCTGTTTGAAAGAATTTCAAGGACGATGGGAAGGGAGCTCGAACAAAGTTCGCGTCAAATCCGGCCGAAACTCCATCGCGGCCGCGTCTCGCCAAACCTCGGCCCCTCCGGGTCCGACGACGCCGTCACTCTCGGGCGACCTCGGGCACACGCCAGCGCGCGGAAGCGCGCGAAAGTACCCGAACCTTCCGCCCGGGCCCGATTCTTACCAGGCCATCCAGACTTCTTGCCTCCGGGGTGGAGTACGCATATGTGAGCAAAGTAGGTTTAGGTAGGTATGCACGTCCCCTTGTTCGCTCCTCGCCGTGCCCAGCCCGCCGCCGGCCCTGCCGAGCCCTTGCGGTCCGGGGCACGCGGCGCCGTACGGACCAGCCCGGCGGGGGTCGCGGGTCCTGCCGCGCCGCAGGGACATAGCTACGCCCGGGAGGCGGCGGCGCTGGTCCTCCTGGTGTCCGCCTTGTACAGCGCGCTGGCGCTCGCGTCATTTCGCGCGGATCCGCTGCGCCCGGAGATCTCGGGCGAGGACTGGGTCGGGCCGGTGGGCGCGGCGCTCGCGGGCGCGTCGGTCGAGGCGGTCGGCGTCATCGCGTGGTTCGTTCCGCTCGAGCTGGCGCTGCTCGCGACGCCGTTGCTCGGCTCCAGGCGCTCGATCGCCAGCATGTTCCGGCTGAGCGGCGACGTCGTCGTCGTCGTGGTGCTGGCGGCGCTCTCGCACGTCGCGTTCCCGCGGGCGGTCGCGTTCGGCGCGATGCCGCTCGGCGGGGCCGTGGGCGAGCTGTTCGGAGAGGTGCTGCGCGCGCTCTTCTCGAACATCGGCTCGTACATCATCGGGCTCACCATCGTCGCGCTCATCCTCATGGGCCGCGCGACGTTCTCGTTCATCGAGCTCGCGCATCGGGCCGAGCAGCTCGCGGTCGCGATCGCCGCGCGCGTCGCCGGCTGGGCGCGCGCGCTCTTCGGGGCGTGGGCCGCGGCGCGCGACCTGGAGCGGCGGGCGGCGGCCTCGGAGCAGGAGGGGCCGCCGATCATCGCGCGCAACTCGAGCCCCGACGCGATCATCGCCGCGCTGGCCGACGACGCCGACGAGCCGCTCTCCGACCCCGGCGCGAGGAGCACGCCGGTAGAGCCGGCTGGCGCCGCGGCGCCGGCGATCGATCTGTGGAAGAGCGCGCCGCTCGCCGCCGCCGCCGAGGAGCCGGCGGCCCCGCCGAAGCCGCGGCGCGGGCGGAAGGCGCAGGCCCGCGAGCCGCGCGAGGCGGCGCAGCAGGGCGCTGAGCCGCGCGAGGCGGTGATCCACGGCGGGGAGACGCGCGAGGCGGTGCTGCGCGCCGCCGAGCCGCGCGAGGTGGTGATCCACGGCGGGGAGGCGCACGAGGTGGTGCTGCGCGCCGCCGAGCCGCGCGACGAGCCGCCGCAGAGCGACGGGCCGCGCGAGGTGATGGCGCAGGACGACGAGCCGCGCGCGGCGGCGGCGCACAGCGTCGAGCCGCGCGCGGCGGCGGCGCACAGCGTTGAGCCGCGCGCGGCGGCGGCGCACAGCGTCGAGCCGCGCGCGGGTGTGCAGCGGCTCGCCGAGCTCCGCGAGAGGGCGCAGCGCGCCGTCGAGCCGCGCGAGGGTGGTCCGCGCCGGGCTGCGCGGCGCCGCGCCGCGACCCTCGCAGAGCCGCGAGGCGCCGCTGCCCTGGAGGAGGTCGACGAGTCGCCCTTCGCTGGCGAGACACGCATCGTCGAGCGCGAGGTGCAGCTCGAGGAGGAGTACGACGCGGACGAGGCCGCGGCGTTCGTTTCAGCGGACGAGGACAGCGCGGACAACGACAGCGCGGACGAGGACAGCACGGACGGGGACAGCGCGGACGGGGACAGCGCGGACGAGGACAGCACGGACGGGGACAGCGCGGACGAGGACAGCACGGACGGGGACAGCGCGGACGAGGACAGCGCGGACGCGTTCGCGGACCCGGAAGTGCTCGATGTGCCCACACCGTCGCCCATCCTGCCTGTCCGCGAGCTGCCGGTGCGGGAGCCGGGCGCCAGGGTGGCCCACCGCGAGCTGCGCGAGCCGCGTGAGCTGCCCGCTCGCGAGCCGCGTGAGCTGCCCGCTCGCGAGCCGCGTGAGCTGCCCGCTCGCGAGCCGGAGCCCAGGGTGGCCCACCGCGAGCCCCCGCCCGTCGGCGGACCGGCGCGGCCTCAAGGCGCCCCGCTGCGCGCCCCGACGATCGTCGACACGAGCCGGGAGCTCGTCAGCGAGAAGCCGGCCGTGGTGAAGGTCGTCCCGGCCAGCGGGGCGGGCTTCCGCCTGCCGTTGACCGACATGCTCGACGCGGGCGCGGGCGGGCGGATCCAGCTCGACGCCGATCAGCTCAAGGCGACCGCGCAGCTCCTCGAGAAGACGCTCGCCGACTACGGCGTGAGCGGCAAGGTCGAGGAGATCCACCCCGGGCCGACCGTGACGACGTTCGAGGTCTCTCCCGCCGCCGGCACCAAGGTCTCGAAGGTGGCAGGCCTCGCGGACGACCTCGCGCTCGGCCTCTCGCGCAAGGTCCGCATCGTCGCCCCCATCCCCGGGAAGAACCGGATCGGCTTCGAGATCCCGAACGAGCACCGCATGCCCGTGAACCTGCGCGAGCTCGTCGAGGACCGCCGCTTCCTCGAGATGAAGGCGCCGCTGCCGTGCGTGCTCGGCCGCGACATCATCGGGACGCCGTACTTCGCCGACCTCGCGTCGATGCCCCACGTCATCGTCGCGGGCGCGACCGGCGCGGGCAAGAGCGTCGGGCTCAACGTCATGCTGGTGAGCCTGCTCTTCCGCAAGACGCCAGAGGAGCTCAGGCTCCTCATGATCGATCCGAAGGTCGTCGAGCTCGCGCCCTTCGATCGCATCCCGCACCTGCTCCTGCCGGTCGTGACGGACATGAAGCAGGCGGCGAACGCGCTCAAGTGGGCCGTCGACGAGATGGAGCGCCGGTACCAGCTCTTCGCGAACGCGGGGACGAAGAACATCACGACCTACAACGCCTGGGTCGAGCGCGTGCAGCGCGGCGAGGCGCGCCCGCCGAAGCCGCCCGCCAAGGTGAGCGCGATCGGCGCCGACGGGCTCGAGGTGGAGATCGACGCGGCGAAGGACGGGTCGGACGCGGCGCTGCCGGAGAAGATCCCCTTCATCGTGATCGTGGTCGACGAGTTCGCCGACCTGATGATGCAGCAGGGCAAGGACGTGGAGGCGAGCGTCGCCCGGCTCGCGCAGAAGGCGCGCGCCGCCGGCATGCACGTGATCCTCGCGACGCAGCGGCCGAGCGTCGACGTGATCACCGGCATGATCAAGGCGAACTTCCCCACGCGCATCGCCTTCCGGGTCGCGCAGAAGGTGGACAGCCGCACGATCCTCGACGAGCAGGGCGCCGAGCACCTGCTCGGCCGCGGCGACATGCTGATCAAGATGAACGGCTCGAACGACACGCGCCGCGTCCAGTGCCCGTTCTGCTCCGAGGAGGAGGTCCAGAAGATCACCGACTTCCTCCGGCTCCAGGGGGAGCCGGTCTACGACGAGGCGATCCTCCGGCCCCGGGACGATGAGGGCGAGGAGCCCGACACGTCCGACGCGGAGACCGACCCCATGTACGACGCCGCGGTGCGGATCGTGGCCGATACCCGGCGCTGCTCGACCTCCTGGCTGCAGCGCAAGCTCGGCGTCGGCTACAACCGCGCCGCCAAGCTGGTCGAGGCAATGGAGAAGCGCGGGCTCGTCGGGCCCGCGAACGGCGCCAAGGATCGCGAGGTGCTGATCGCGCCGATCTGACCCCTCGCGTGAGCCATCTTGACGCCGCCCCGCAACGCGTGTTGGCACGCCGTCGACCCGGGCGAGCGAACCGAGATGGATGTTGAGGAGAGCACAGCCCTGTCGTCCCCGCCGCCGGGGCTGCGCGCTAGCATGGCGGTTGTTTTGACTTTCCCGTTCGAATGCTTCATGGAGCACGCAGGATGGCGCCTGAGGAAACGCGCACGCGTCTGATCGCCCAGATCGCGAGCCTCCTGAAAGAAGGAACGATGCCCGCAGACGCCCGCGCAGCGGGGCTGACGCTCATCGGCTGGCTCGCGAGGCGCATGCCCGGAGAGGCTGCGTCGCGAGACGGTGTCGACGAGATGCGCCGTCGCGCCGCGGTCATGAGCTGCCCGCCGCGGCGCATGGGCGGCCGGCGGACCTGATCGGGCGAGCGCTGATCGGGCAGCGCTCGCCGCGTCGCGCAAGCGCTGCGTGACGCGCAGAGCTGCCAGCCGCCTTCCCTTCCCACCGCCCCGCGGCGAGTGCGCGCGGCGCTCGCCTGGCCTGCCTTGACGCTTCCCCTGGGCTTCCTGGCCAAATTGCGGCCGCTTTGCGCTGGCGCCGGGCTCTGATGGCCGTGCGACGCGGCCAGGAGCCGACATCCGTACCGTAATTTGTACGTGCCGCAGCGAGCGCGGCTAAGCTCTTGGTGGCGCGGCTTCCCGCGCCGTGGGGCTCGCGCGACGCTCGAATCGGGACGTCGGCTCGCCCGGTACGATGGGGTAAACGGCCGCTGTCGGGCCCGTGATAGGTGGTGTTGCTCATGGCGAACCGCGTGGTCGCCCTCCCCGAACCGCACCCGAATGACGATGAAGATGTCGTGTGGGGGATCTCCACGGCCAGCGCGCTGTGGGCGCGAGGCGAGCGGCGTGACGCCATCGTGTGGCTGCGGCGCGCGGCCGACTCGGCTGAGGCGGCGGGGCAGACGTTCCGCGCCTCGGAGCTCGGGCTGTGCGCGACGGCGCTCGAGGAGGTGATGGCCTCGGAGGTCGGGCAGCCGAGCGATCCCGATCTCCTGGAGACCATCACCAGCGAGGACGACGAGCTGGTCTCGGACTCGGACTCGGACTCGGACGAAGCCCCTCCGTCCGACGAGCAGACCTGGCGCCGCCGCCGCTCGCTCACCGAAGAGCTGCGCGCCTCGATGCCCTCGATCGAGATCGACATGTTCGAGCCGCTCTCGCAGCCGGAGCTGGCCGCCGAAGCGGAGCGCCTGCGGCCTCCGCCGGCGCCGTCACCGCCGAGGACCCACCCGGGCGCAGAGGACGGGTCCGGCGCCGCGGCCCGACCGGTCGCGCCGACCGCCCTCGCGGTCTCCGGCGTCGCGCAAGGCAGCGCGCCGCCGCCCCCCCCGCCCCCGCCCGCACCGCCGCAGCGGCGGACGCAGCAGCCAGCGGACGGCGCCTTCCCGCAGGCAGCGCCCGCGGTCCAGCCGCCGGCGTTCGCGCCGGCAGCGCAGCAGGCTGCACCGCGCTCGCAGCCGCCCCCCGCCCCGTACTCGCAGCGGCTCGACCCACCCTACGGCCAGCCGCCAGCGCCGGTCGCGCCGTCCGCACCGCCGGCGGGGGTGACCAACCTCCAGGGCGGCGCCCTCTACCAGAGCCAGCCGCCGCCGCCGCCGCTTCCTGTGACGCAGGCGGCGAGCGCCATCCCGCCGCCGCCTCCTCCGCCGGGCGCTCCATCGTTCAGGCCGCAGCTCACCGCGGACCCGCATGGATTCACGGCCCAGGCGAAGGCGCAGAGCGCGCTGCCGCCCCCGGCACCGCCGCCGCGCGCCGCATCGCCGGGGCCGTCGTCGGCTCCGCCTCGCCTTTCTCCCCCGCCGGTGCCGCAAGAGGCGCTGTCGGCGCAGGCTTCGTTGCCGGAGCGGGGCCGGTCCGACGCCGGGATGGGTCCTCCACCGCCCCCGCGCGCTGCCGGGCCGCGCGCCACGAGCGAGCCGCCGCCGGCGATGCCGCTGCCTCCGCCGCCGTCCGCATTCCCGGGAGCGCCTGCGCCGCCGCCGCCCCTGCCGAGGTTCATCGCGGAGCCACCCCCGCCGCCGGCGCCAGGAGCAGCCGCGCCGGCGCCGCAGTCGCCGTCGTTCGGAACTCCGCCGGCGCCGCAATCGCCGTCGTTCGGGCCTCTGCCGGCGCCGCCCCATCCGCCGTCGTTCGGGCCTCCGCCGGCGCCGCCCCATCCGCCGTCGTTCGGGCCTCCGCCGGCGCCGCAGTCGCCGTCGTTCGGGCCTCCGCCGGCGCCGCCCCATCCGCCGTCGTTCGCGCCGCCGCGCCCGCAGCCTCCGCCGGCGCCGCACTCGCCGGCGCCGCCCCACCCGCCGTCGTTCGCGCCGCCGCGCCCGCAGCCTCCGCCGGCGCCGCCATCCGTTCCGCCGCCGGCACCGCAGGTGCTGCCACCGCCGGTGACGCCGCAGTCCGCTGCGCCGCTGCCGCAGTCCGCTGCGCCGCTGCCGCAGTCCGCTGCGCCGCTGCCGCCGCCCTATGCGCAGCCGCCGCCGGCGCCTTCGGCGCTCGCCTACGCCGCGCCGCCGCTGCCGCCGCCCGTCGCGCCGCCCTATGCGCAGGCGCTGCCCCCGCCTGCGCCTTCGGCGCTCGCCTACGCCGCGCCGCCGCTGCCACCGCCCCATGCGCAGGCGTTGCCTCCGCCGGCGCCGCTGCCTCCACCAACGCCGGTCTCCGCAGCACCGCCACCGGCCTTGTCGCCGTCCGTCGCGCCGCCCGCCTCGGCTCCCATGGCCACGTCGGCCTCCGCCGCGCCGGTGCCTGCGCCTTCAGCGCCGCCGCTGACCTTGTCGCCGTCCGTCCTGCCGCCGCCACCACCGCCCGGCGCGCCGCCGGCCGCCGTGTCGCCGTCCGTCGCGCCTCCGCCACCGCTGCCCTCAGCGCCTCCGCCGCCCCCTGCGGCTCCGCTGCCTGCGTCGGCGTCCGTCGCGCCTCCGCCGCCCCCTGCGGCTCCGCCGCTTGCGTCGACGTCCGTCGCGCCGCCCCCTGCGGCTCCGCTGCCTGCGTCGGCGTCCGTCGCGCCTCCACCGCCACCGCTGTCGGCGCCGCCGCCGCCCATTGCGCCGCCGCCCGCTGCGCCGCCTGCGACGTTACCACCAGCGGCGTCGCCTCAGGCCACGAGCGCTGCGGCTTCGGCGCGCACCGAGGACGACGCGCAAGCCGGCGACACCGGCGACATCATCGTGGAGGAACAGGTCTCGCCGCCTGCCCCTGCCCGCACAGGCGCGATCGCGACCGCACCGGGGCTCGCTGTGTCGCGGCGGAAGCCGCGCGAGCCGATCCTCGATCCGTGGTCCGATGACGCCGAGGTAGCCGCACCGCCGCGGCCTCCCCAGGAGACCATCACGCCGAGCGGCGACACGTACCTCGTGGCTCGCCGGCCGCCCTCGTATCCGCACGAGGGCGACGAAGACGAGGTCATCACCTCCGCAGCGCCGCTCGATCTGACGCTCAAGCGAAAGCCGATCTCGGCGCGACCTCCCGCGCCCCCGGCGCCCGCGGCCGCGCGCCCCCGGTCGACGCCCCTCGCCGGGAGCGAGCCGCCCGGACACCTCGGGGCCTCCGCCGAGAGCATCGCGCCGAAGGGCTCCGCCGCTGCCTCGATCCAGAACGAGCCGAGCGAGCCTCCGGCGACAGCAGAAGCTTCGCCGGCGTCGTCGCCCGACGGGACCGTCGTCATCGAGCTGTCCGATCACGACCTCGACGCGCAGCCACCGTCGGTGCGCGGCGACGCATCGCTCGCGCCCCCGGCAGCGCAGCAGGACAGCCTGCAGGCGACAGCCGACCCTGCCGCGGGCGCGCCCGCCGTCGATGGGGCGAGAGGCCCGGCGCAGCGCCCGCGCGAGCGTGACCAGGCGGCCCAGGCTGAGCCCGACGAGGAGGTGCTCGACGACGCGGACCTCGCGCTCGACGAGGAGCCGATCGCCCAGGCGCCGCTGCCGTCGACGCCCGAGCCGCTGCCGCCGCGCGCGGCCTCGGCCCGCCCGCCGGCCGCTGTCGACGCACCCCTCGCGATCGCCGCGGCGCCGCACCAGGTACGCGCGGCGGAGCTGCCCGGACCGGACGCGGGCGAGGCCGTCGACCTCGCCGCGATGGTGCTCGATCTGCCGCCCGAGGCGCCGCCCGCCGCGGGCGAGATCGCGGCGCTCGACATCGCTCCGGAGATCGCGCCGGATCTGCCGCAGCTCGGCGCGGCCGGGGCCACGCCGGGCGTCGCCCTCACGGGGCGCGACATCGAGCAGATCGAGGCGTTCGCCGACCTTCCCGAGGAGATGCACGAGGAGCTCGCGCGCGCAGCGCACGTGGGAGACCTCGCGCCCGACGAGGAGCTCGCCGTCGGCGGGGCGGCGCTGGTGCTGAGCGGGAGCGCCGCCGTGTGCGCGAACATCGTCGACATGCCCGCCGAGCGCGCCGCCATCAGGGCGCTCGTGCCGGCGCGCGGCACGCTCGAGGAGGGCATCCCGCTGCGCGTCGTCGCCGGCGCGGGCGGGGCGCGGGTGGCCGTCTGGAACCAGACGACCATCGACAACGCCCTCCGCACCTGCCCCTGGGTGCTCGATGAGCTCCGCGCCGTCGCCGACCGGCTCCAGTCCCTCGCCGGCGCCACGATGGGGCCGCTCGGCGAGCTCGAGGAGACGCTGCTCCGGCGCGTCCTCGACCGGCTCCGCCTCCGCGGCCTCGAGCCCGGCGAGCAGCTGATCCACGCCGGCAACCCCATGCCCGGGCTCGTGATCATCGGCGCCGGCGCGCTGGAGCTGGTCGATGAGCGCTCGCACGAGACCATCGGCGCCGCGCGGCCCGGCGAGCTCCTGTTCGCCTCCGAGCTGCTCGGCGGCCAGCCGGCGCCCTCGATCGCGCGCGCGGCCAGCGGCGGCGCGCTCGTGCTCATCGCCGACCACCCCGTGCTGCGCGAGCTGTTCGAGAGCACGCCGGAGCTGCTCTCCATCCTCGCGCAGTCCGTCTCGCTGAACGCTCAGCGCGGCTGAAGGCCACGGCCGCTCGGCGCGGCTCCCGCAGGGTCAGCGGCCGCGCGCCGGCTCACCGCCCCGCGAGCGAGCGCCGCGGCCGCGCGGCCTCCTGCTCCAGCTCGACCTGCTCGGCGGGGTCCTCGTCCTCGGTGAGCTGCCAGACGAGCTCGCTGTTGCCCTGCGCTCCGGCGAAGCGGAGGCCGAACCACTTCGCGCTCGGCGAGATCGTCAGCCTCCCCTCGGCCGTCGCGCGCGGGAAGCGGATGCGGAACGCTTGCCGCCATACCGTGTTGTACGGGAAGTAGGTCCGCTCGAGCGCGTTCGGCTTCGTGATCGCGATGATCTCCTCGGGCGCCGTCTCGTTGCCGGTGTCGTCGATCAGGCGGACGATCCAGGCGCTGTTCGGCGTCGAGAGGTCGTTGTATTTGCGCTCGCCCCCGAAGATCGCGACGAAGAACTGGTGGTGCTGGCGCGTCTCCTCGAGCGTCTTCTCGAGGAGCTTCTGGCGCTGCTCGATCGTGAGCCGGTAGTCCTGCGCGTAGCGGGCCACGTAGGCCCAGCGGAAATCCCACGACTCGAAGGTGGACGTGGCCGTGAGGAAGTTGTCGAGCTCCGAGAGCGCGAACAGGTGCTCCGTGCGCGTCCAGGTCCGCAGCACGTTCTCGTAGTCCGTCGCCACGTACTCGCGGGGCCCCTCGTTGAGGCTCACGAGCGTGGTCGAGCAGCCGGTCGCCCCGAGGAGCGCCGCGAGAACCAGACCGCGCCGGAGCCATGCCGCTTTGACCACGCGCCCAGGGTACCCAGCAGCCGCGCTGGATGCACGCACTCGAACGATCCCCCCGCACGTTCGCCCGCGGGCACGCCGCCGCGCTCGCCGGGGCCGCCCGGAGCCGGAGGCGCGCCCGCCGCTCACGGAAGCGGAGCTCACGGGCACGAAAACGGAGCTCACGGGCGCGAAAGCGGAGCTCACGGGCGCGGAAGCGGAGCGTCGGTCGGGAAGGAGAACCCGACGCTGAGCCGCGCGGCGTAGTACGAGGCGACGTCGCCGCGCAGCGGGGTCGTGATCGGCAGCAGGACGCTCAGCGCCGGCTGCACGTTCGCCAGGATGAAGCGGACGCTCGGCGAGATCGCGAACGTCGCGCGCCGCTCGTCCGGCAGGCCCTCGGTCAGCTGGTAGACCTCCCACAGCTCCAGCCCCACGCCGACAGGCCGCGCGAGCCGGTAGCCGAAGTAGAAAGCGGTGTGCGCCCGGATGTCGGTGCGCCGCTCGCCGGACCGCAGCCCGCGCACCACCAGCGACCAGTCGAGGCCCTGCCGGAGCTGGAAGATGAACGGCCCGGTGATGTGCCGCATGTCGAACCACGGGCGGAACGTGAGCGTGAGATCCCGGAAGCGCGTCTCGTCCCACGGCCGCACCACGCGCGCCGTCCGCAGCACCTCGGCATCGTCGGGCGAGACGTCGCGCGGGACCGGGATCACGACGCCGAAGCCGCCGCCGGAGGAGAGCCCGCGCACGCTCGACCAGACGCCCCGGCCGTAGAGCTCGGGGCTCCCGAGCAGGATGGACCGGGTGACCCCGGGGACGCTCGCCGCGGCGCTGTCGTGCACCGCGCCGACGAACCACTTCCGGGGAACGAGCGGCATCTCCATCTCGCCGTGCGAGTACCAGGCGAACGCGCTCCCGCCGCCCGCCCGGCTCGTCGCGTCGGTCTCGATCACGGCCGCCGTGTACTCGAAGGTGAAGGTCGGGTCGCGCCGCGTGAGCCCGGGGAGCGTCGGCGGCGCGGGGACGTCGAAGACGGCCTCCTCTTCGTCGTCGGGCCAGGCGCCGGGCGGCGCGGCCAGCGCGGGCTCCGGCGCGCCGGCCAGCGCGAGCAACGAGAGCCACGCCGCCGCGCGGGCGACACGCCTGCCCGACGCCGGAACCCGCGCGAGCGGCGTCGATGCCACGCGGGGAGCGCTACTTCGACCCGAGGCCGAAATCGTTCGCCGTGACGTAGAGCATCAGCCCGAGCAGCATCACCACGCCGACCAGGTGGATGTGCGCCTCGATGCGGGCGTTCGGCCGGCGCCGCGTGGCGGCCTCGTAGAAGAGGAACATCAGGCGGCCGCCGTCCAGGGCCGGGAACGGGATGAGGTTGAACGCGCCGAGGTAGGCCGAGAGCAGGCCGAGGAACTCGAGCCCCTCGGCCCACCCGCGCTTGGCCGCGTGCGCCGTCTCCTCGATCATCCGCTTCGGGCCACCGAGCTCGCCCTCGACCTTGCCCGTCAGGTACTGGCCGAGCCCGACGACCAGGCTCTGCACGACCTTCGGCGGCTTCGTCACGGCGAGCACCGCGGCCTCCTTCGCTGTCACCGGCGCCGACTGGACCGCGCCGATCGCCATCACGCCGATCTTGCCCGTACCGTTCTCGTTCGCGGGCGTGACCTTGGCCTGGATGCGCTCGCCCGCGCGCTCCACGACGAGGTCGAGCGGCTTGCCGGGGCTGCGGGAGATGATCTCCGCCATCTTCTCCCAGTCCTGGACCGGCGTGCCGTCGATCTCGACGATGCGGTCGCCGTCCTTCAGGCTGGCCGCCGCCGCCGGCATCCCGGCGACCACGCCGATGTCGGTCAGCCGGTAGGCCTTGCCGCCGACCATCAGGCTCGCGAAGAAGAGCACCGACGCGAACAGGTAGTTCGCGAGCGGACCGGCGAAGATCGCGGCGATCCGGCCGAACAGGCTCGCGTTCGCGTAGCTGCCCTTGTCCTCGGGATCGATGTCCTCGAGCGGGTTCATCCCCGCGATCTGCACGTACGCGAGGAAGGGGATCATCGCGACCTGGAACACGGTGGGGCCGTGCTTCACCGGGTCATGACGCCAGAGCCGCACGCGGATCTTGTCCGCGGCGGTCGTGAACCAGAAGTACCCGTCCTTCGGGACGACCTTGAAGAAGGTCGGGCCGAAGCCGATCGAGAACTTCAGGACGCGCATGCCGTAAGCGCGCGCGGCGAAATAATGCCCTGCCTCGTGGACCACCATCAGCAGGGCGAGACCGAGGATGCCTACGAAATACCAGCCGACCATCTCAGGCTAGTCTAACCAGGGCGGGCCTCCTCCGCACGCGCCTGATGTCCGCGCCGTACGCCCGCCCCGGCGAGCTCCGGCCGCCCACGGCGGAGGCCGAGCGCTCCCGCAGCCCCGGCGGCGTCAGGGCAGCGGACCAGCAGGACAGCGCCCGGGGCGGCTCAGCCCGGCGGAGGGCCAGCGGGGGCGGCTCAGCCGACGAAGAACGACACGCCAAAGCTGAAGAACGGGTAGCCGATGCGCATCGTCAGCGAGACGTTGTCGTTGAAGTGGTAGCGGCCGCCGACCATGCCGACGAAGTCGAGCCACACGTCGTCGTAGAACCCGTCGGTCCGGAGGACACCGCCGATATCGGCGAACGCGCTCCACTGATCGTTGAAGAAGAAGTTCCACTGCATGGTGACCGGACTCCAGATGGTGAAGTCGCGGCGGCAGTAGGTGCAGTTGGTGAAGTCCAGGCCGAACGAGATGCCGACAGTGTTGTTGAGCCGCGGGATGAAGGCCGGGTCGGCGAGCTCGATCGTGGCCCTGAAGCCGAGGCCGAACTCGGGGTCGCCGAAGTCGTTGTAGTACCTGCGCCCGACCCGCCGCAGGCCGTAGTCGCGGTGCATGAAGACGAAGTTCCCGTGCGGCTCGAGCTCGGCCACGTAATCGGGGTGGTCGTTCGGATTCTTGATGTTCGCCTGCGCCTCGGGCGCGAGCGTGAGGAGGGTGGCGCCAGCGAGAGCGACACTCACGAGCGAGGGGAGCGCTTTCATGAGCTCTTCGTACCAAAGGAACGGCAGCGAAGGAAGCAAACCGCCACGCGCCCGGGCCGCGGGCGGCGCGGCTGGGAGGCGATGTCGCACATAGCGCGGCGGGCTCGTCTGGCTGAGGCGCGCGCTCCGAGCTAAACAGAGCCCAGCGCCGCGCGCCCGCGTGCCGCGGAGGGGCGGCGCTCCCGGAGCGTCGCGAGGAGAGGAGCGATGAGCGTCATCCAGCTGGCCCGTGGTCGCGCGCGCGTCGCCTGCGCGCTCGTCGCGGTCGCCGCGACCGGCTGCAGCCCCACGATCCAGATCGCGGGCCCGCCGCCCGAGGGGACGGCGCAGCCGCCGGCGCCGCAGAAGACGAAGGCGCCCGCGCCGGCCGGGCCCCAGGGGGCGCCGCCGGAGCCGCCGGCGACCGCGGCCGTCGAGCCGTTCGTGAAGACGCGGGACTCCGACGAGTGGGTGAGCCAGACGCTCAAGCTGCAGCGGCGGTACGAGCGCGTGCTCGTCGTCGGCGCGCCGGCGCCCGCCACGGTCCGCGTCGCCGCACTCGATCTGAACGCGCGCGCCGCCGCGGCCGAGCCGCAGGAGCTCCCGGTCGCGCGCGCGTTCGCGACCATCCAGGAGGCCGCCGACGCGGCGCGCGGCGGGGACCTCATCGCGGTGCTGCCCGGGGCCTACGCGGGGTTCTCGCTCGGCGACAAGCCGAGCGCCGGCCAGGAGCGGTACCTCCACTTCAAGGCGCTGGGGGGCCCGGGCGAGGTCGTGATCAACCGGGCGTGCGCCGCCGACCCGAGCTGGATGATCCACCTGAAGGCGGCGCACCACGTGGTGATCGAGGGCTTCAACATCGCCGGGAGCAGCGCGCCGGGCGCGCCGCGCGCCGGCACGCCGCGCGCCGGGATCATGATCGACGGCGCGTTCGGCGAGACCGGCAGGCTCGCGCACCACATCGCGATCGTCGGTAACTTCTCTCATCACCATCACACGTGGGGGTTCCACTCCACGGACAGCCACACGGTCCTCCTGCAGGACAACCTGTTCGCCCTCTCAGCGCGCGAGCACGGGGCTTACGCGTCCGACGGCTCGGATAACTACGTGGTTCGCCGCAACGTGTTCTTCGGCAACAGCGCCGGTGGGTTCCAGGCGAACCTCGATCCGGAAACGTCGCTCGAGGAGGTGATGAAGCACCCGTCGTTCCGGGGCTACCCGCCGATGGAGCCGACGCGCGCCTGGGCCGCGGGGCTGATGAAGATGGCGACGGACAGGTTCGGCGAGCACGGCTTCCCGGACGGCCGGGGCGTCAACTTCATCATCGAGCAGAACGTGATGAACGGCAACGGTCGCGTCGGCGGCGGGGCGATCAACCTCGCCGGGCTGTCGGAGTCGCTGATCCAGAACAACCTCGTTTACGGCAACTTCGCCCACGGTATCGCGCAGTGGGACGACGCGAACCCGTTCGATCGGGCCTACGTGGAGCCCGGCCCCCGCTCCCCGGAGCAGGTGAGCGGCCCCGACGCGCTGCCGCTCTGGGGCTGCCGCAACAACCTCATCCGCAACAACACGGTGATCATGAACGCGAGCGGCCGGGCCGCGCTCCAGTGCGGCAACGGGAGCTGGGGTTGCCGGCTGCGGAACAACATCCTCGTGAACGACGCCGCTTCCTCGATCGAGGTGCTGAGCACGGGCATCTACCGGTTCGACGCGGGCCACAACGTGGTGACCCAGGTGAGCTACGGCGGGATGCCGGACGGGCTGAAGCGCCTGGCGGCGGCGCTGCCGGAGACGCGGGCGATCACGGGCATCACGCGCGCGCGGCTCGCGGCGGAGGTGGTGCGCGCGGGCGAGGAGCCGTGGGTGGTCCTCGAGGGGAGCTGGTGGAAGCTCAACCCGAACCGGCCGGATTTCAGGCCGAAGCGCTCGTCGAAGATGCTGATCGGGCAGGGCGACGCGCGCGAGGTGCCGGCGCGGGATCTGCTCGGCAACAAGCGCGGCGGCGCGGATCTCGGGGCCCTGTCGCCAGGGCCGAGCTGAGGCCTCGTGGCACGCCGGGGCGCCGCGGCGGGGCGACTGGGCGCTGAGGCGGCGCGCCTGGGCGCCGCGGCGGGGCGCCGGTCAGAGACGACCGCCGGTGGCCGCCGCCGGGGCGATGCCGAGCCAGCGGTGGGCGACCTCGAGGCTGGGGAGGCAGACGTCGGCGAGCGCCTCGAAGCCGCGGCCTTCCCAGGGGCCCTCGGGCACGGCCACGACGACCATGCCCGCGGCGCGCCCGGCCGTGACGCCCGCGAGGGAGTCCTCGAGCACGGCGCACCGGGCCGGGGGCACGCCGAGCGCGGCCGCGGCGCGGAGGAAGATGTCCGGGGCCGGCTTCGGATGGGCGACGTCGTCGCCGGAGACCACGGCCTGCAAGCGCGGCCGGAGGGCGAAGCGCTCGAGCACGGCGTCGATGAGCCGGTGCGGCGAGGACGAGGCGAGCGCCGTGGGCAGTCCGGCGAGCGCGGCCGCCGCGAGTAGATCGGCGGCGCCGGGCTTGAGGACGAGCCCGCCGACGGAGCCGATGAAGTCGTCGATCAGCGCGGCGATGTCGCGCTCGTGCTCGACGGCGAACCCGAAGCGCTCGCTCATGGCCGAGAGGGTGGCGCGCAGGCCGCCGCCCACGCAGCCGGCGTGGTGCTCCTTGGTCCACACGAAGCCGCGCGCGCGGCAGAAGGCCTGCACGACCTGGAGCC
This sequence comes from Sorangium sp. So ce321, assembly GCF_051530195.1. Classification (NCBI taxonomy): domain Bacteria; kingdom Pseudomonadati; phylum Myxococcota; order Polyangiales; family Polyangiaceae; genus Sorangium; species Sorangium sp. So ce321. The sequence goes on from NZ_CP150329.1 coordinate 12,737,388, forward strand.
AGAGCGGCTCGGAGTCGACGAGGAGGCCATCCATATCGAAGATGAGCGCGGCGGGGGGCAGACCAGGCATCGCCGGGTGGGTAGCCGAACGGGGGCGCGATGCCAACGGGCGCCGGGTGGTGGGGACGCTCGCTCCCGGGTATGCGCGTGCGGGAGAAAAATGTTGCGGGGGGAATGAAGCAGGCGAACGATCGCGCGGCGTTGGCGTAACGAGGCAACACGGGCGCGGCGTGCCCCGAAGGAGAGCGGAGATGCGCGGGAGTACTTCTTCTCTGGTGTTCGTGTTCTGCGTGGCCGCGGGCGCGGCGCTTTCGGCCTGCTCGGGCGAGACGACGGAGAACCCCGGCGGGGGCGGGGGAAGCGGCGGGAGCGGCGGCGCGGGGACGACGAGCAGCACGACGGCGAGCACCACGACGGGGGCGAGCACCAGCTCGACCACGACGGCGACCACGACGGCAGCGTCGAGCGGGTCGGGCGGCAGCGGGGATGTGTGCGATCAAGCGTGCGCACGCGCAGCAGAATGTGGATCGCCCATTTGCGAGCAGTACACCGTCGACTGCTCGGATCCGCAATACGAGTGCATCGCGCAGTGCGTCCTCGACGCGGAAGGCTGTGAGAACATCGGCACCAGCGACCCTACGTTTGTAGGGTGCGCGCTCTCATGCGATGACGCTGGGGGTGCCGGCGGCGGCAACAGCGGCGGAGACTGCCGCGCCTGTGCTCTCCAGAACAACTGCTTGACGAGCTGCCTGGCCAATACGAGCTGCCAGGCGTGGCTTCTCTGTACACAAGGCTGCTTCGAGAACGATCCTACACCCGAGTGCTTCAGGACCTGCGACACGAAAGCCTCCGATGGCTCGGACGGCGAGGCAGTGGAGGCCCTGTACCGCGCCGCTTACGCGTGCACCTGCACGAGCTGCGAGGCGACGTGCGAAGCTGTCGCGGATCCATGCAACCAGTGAAGCGAGAGGCTCAGGAGCGGTCAGCGGATGAGGTGGCGTGTGCCACCTGGGCCACGGATGACCGAAGCGCACTCGCACGACTCACGGACTAAAGCTCGCAACAAACACATCACCGTCACCTGCTGGCGTCATCACTCCGGCACCGAGATCCATTTTCCCCCTAGTATATCCGACGGCCAGCAGGTCTCCGGAGCCGCGGAGCACGAGCGATTTCACGGTTGCACCCTTCTCCCCTTCCTCTCCAAAGGCTCTTGCCCAGACAAAATCTCCTTCATGACTCATCCTCATGAGCATCAGATCTTGCATGGATTCTGCGCTGAGCGGCTTCCCGCCTAGCTCTACACTGCCGGAGAAGCCGCCCACCATCAACAGGTCACCACCGGAATCAAACGACAGACCTGCAGCACCGACGCCGTCAACAAGCACTCTGCTCCATTCGTAGGCATTCGAAGTAGTATACTTGATCAAGGCCGTCGCACGCTCGCTGGCGACCACCTCTCCGCCTCCGAAATCAGCCTCACCACTGAAAGACACCGCAAGGACCGGCCCACCCAACCTGTCCAGAGCAAGGGCGTCGATCATATCCGCCCCGGAGTTTCCCAGTATCCTCGACCAGCTCACGACACCACGGCTTGTCAACTTGGCCACAAAGATGTCCGTACTGCCGGCAGACGGATGCACGTGACCATCCAGATTCAGCTCCTCTCGAAAGTAGCCAGCTACGATGATGTTACCAGCAGAATCAACGCTCACGACTGTGACGAACTGGCCACCATCACCACCGGCAGTCACCAACCAACCTCCGCCCTCATCGTCAACAGAACCATCAGAGGACCGAACCTTCGCAACGAAGGAGTCTTCCCAGTCGGACGCGTTGAAGATTACATGATCATCATCGAACCGTATTGAACCGCAATAACTCCCTACAAGGATGAGGTCCCCATCTGGGTGAAACTCCATGTCCGCGACAACGCTCGGGAGGACCCCGCCACACAGGCTGCCGCCGAGCGGCTTGTCCCAGAGCAGGGCGCCTTCTGGGTCATACTTTCGTAGCGACATGGCCATCGAGCTCATGTCGTCCTCCATCTCGAGGGTCGCAATGAAGGCCTCGCCCTCTGAGTTGACCACAAGCGAGTACGCCGTCTCGTGCCGGATGTCGCCTAGCTGCCGACTCCAGATATAATCTCCGGAAGCAGAGAGCTTGACCAAGAACGCGTCGCTCTCTCCGGAAGCGATGAGCACATCGTCTCCAAAGGACACCGCGCCCTGAAAGTAGCCTGCGACATAGACATTACCCATCGCGTCCACCGCGGCGTCACTCACCGCCTCTTCCTCGGCTCCCCCGATGAGCCTCGCCCACTCGACGCAGTCCTTCCCGTCGCAGTCCTCGTCCTCCGTGCTCGCGCACGTCTCTGCCGCCGGCGTCACCTCGCCCGAGCACGCCTCGTACCCGGAGCCATCCTGCTTGCACGCCTGCGTCCCGGCCCGGCAGATCCCGACCTTCCTCGTCCCGGAAGGGCCGGAATAGCACTCGGCCACGCTCTCGGGCTCGCACGTGGGACCTCCGCCCGTCCCCGCCGCCGTCGTGCCATCAGCGGGCGCGGCGTCCTCGAAGTCGTCCAGGCCGAGCACCAGACCGCAACCGGAGACCGCCATGATGCCGAGGCCAGCGAGGCTTCGGAGCGATGTGCGCATCCACATGCGCGCCATCGTAGAGCGAGGAGCGCAGGTCGTCAGCCTGAGCGCACTATCCGGGCTGTCGCGCCGGCGCGACGCTACGGCGAGAGGCCGCCGTCGCGTCGTCCAGCGCCGCGCCGACGCCCCATCCCGCCCCGGGGCCCTGCGCTCGCACGATCGCCTCCAGGTCGGCCCTCTCGACCGTCTCCCGCTCGAGCAGCCGCTCCGCGATGCGCTGCAGCGCCTGCAGCCGCTCCTTCAGGAGGGCGCGCCCCGCTCGTGCGCCACCGTCACGGCCGCGCGCACCTCGGCGTCGATCGCGCGGGCAGTCTCCCAGCTGAAGTTGCGCTCCTCCCCGAGGCTCACCGGGCTGTCCAGGAACCGCGCGCCGACCGGGCGACCGAACGTGAGCGGCCCGAGCACGTCGCTCATCCCGAAGCGGCACACCATCGGCCGCACCGTCTCCGTCGCGCGCTCCCTCCGGGCCCAGGAAGCGGCCCGGATCGCGCAAGCGCAGGAGATCCAGCGGCTCGCAGCGTCATGGCAGCTCGCGAATCACCTGCGCGACGATGCGCTGTATCTCCATCCCGCGTTCCCTCCGCCGACGGGCGGTACAGGCTCCTTCACGCCGAGGCATCTTCTCTCGCCTCGACGTGATCCCACTTACCTCGACGTGAACCGAGGAGCGGCGCGGCGGCGCCGGAATGCGATGCGGAAGAGCGCGCCCCGATGGCGCCCAGCAGCGCGCCGGGCGCGTGTACACTCCGCCTCGTGCCGTCCGCGCCGCCCCGCGATCGCCTCCGGGCTCGCCTGTCGTTGAAGAGATCCCCGCCCCCCCGGCGCCGCCCGTCAGAGCCCGCGGATCCCGGCCTCCTCGCTGCCCTCGTCTGGCTCGCGGCGTGCTCCGGCCCGAACGATGGCGGCCTGAGCCCGGCGAGGAAGGCGGAGGCCTCCGGCGAGGGCCAGGTGGCGTCCGGCGCCGAGACGACGACCGCCACAGGCCTGGCCCCCGCCACAGGCCTGGCCCCCGCCACAGGCCTGGCCTCCACCGCAGGCTCGGCCCCCGGCGCGCCCGCGCCGGCCGACAGCGCGCACGCCGGCGCAGCCATCCTGGCCGGCGCCGCCGCCGAGCCCCCGCCCGTCACGGCCGGGAGCGCTGCCCCCGCCGAAGCACAACCGCTCGGCTCCGCCAGCGCCGGGCCCGCCGTCTTTCCCCCGAAGCCGCTCGGGCTCGCGCTGGCGCTCGGGCCCTGCCCCGCCGACATGGTCCTCGTCGGCGGCTTCTGCATCGATCGCTACGAGGCACACCTGGTCACCGACGCCGGCGGCACGCTCGCCGTCTACCCGCACTTCAAGCGGCCCGAGCCGGGGGTCCGCTACCTCGCCCGCAGCGAGGCCGGCGTCTTTCCGCAGGCGTACATCAGCCGCGTCGAGGCCAAGGCCGCGTGCGTCGCCGCCGGCAAGCGCCTCTGCACGCGGCAAGAGTGGCAGCGCGCCTGCCGCGGCAACGGAGTCCACCGCTACCCCTACGGCCCCCGCGGCGAGCGCGGGCGGTGCAACACCGGCAAGGCCCACCTGCTGCGAGAGCTCTTCGGCGAGCACCCGCCCGGCGGGTGGAGCTACGAACGGCACTTCAACAGCCCTGACCTCAACCAGAAGCCCGGCTTCCTCGCGAGGAGCGGCGACCACGCCGGCTGCGCCAGCGAGCTCGGCGTTCAGGACATGGTCGGGAACCTGCACGAGTGGGTCGGCGACATGGTCGATCACGATCTCGTGCAGCGCATGCGCACCGAGGGCGTCGAGCGCCGCGACCAGCCGTGGCACGAGGGCAACGGCGTGTTCATGGGCGGCTTCTTCAGCACGACGAGCGAGCTCGGCCCGGGGTGCTACTTCACCACGATCGCTCACGAGCCGACCTATCACGACTACTCCACGGGGTTCCGCTGCTGCGACACCGCCGACCCGCCCGCCGCGCCGGACACGGCCGGCGCGAGCAAGCGAGACGGCGGCTGACGGCGTCGCCGGCGCGGCTCACCGCTGCCTCCCCAGCCTTCACCGTGATCCAGGGGCCGAGATCCGGGACCCGGGTCGACCCACGTTGAACGAGAACGCACAAGGACATGTGGCTCCCGGTAAGATGCGGCCGTGTCCCTCGACCGCCGATCGGTGTCCCTTGTCCTGAGCACTGCGCTCGCGCTGGGGGCCACGCCTGCATCGGCGGAGCCGGGTCCTCCGGGGCGCTCTCCGGCGTCCGCCACCCCGATCCCATCGACGGATGGAGCTAGTCCGCGCGAAGCCGTGCAGCGCGGCGACGAGGCGCGGCGCGCTGGTCGATGCGCCGAGGCCGCCGCCGCATACCGAGCCGCTCTGGAGGAGAACCGCGTCCCGGCGCTCCCCCTCGAGCAGCGCGCCGAGGTGGCCGGGGAGCTCGGTCTGTGCGAGCTCGCGCTCGGCGCGCATCGGGCCGCCGCAGAGCACCTGCACTTCAGCCTGGCGCACCGGAGCGCCCACTCCATCGAGCAGCAGAGGCGCCTCGAGGCCGCCCAGAAGCAGGCCGAGCGCGAGGTCGGCACGCTCTTCCTCGCCGTGAGCCCCCGCGACGCCGAGGTGCTCCTCGACGGGAAATCGCTCGGCGCGCCGCGCCCGACGCACGTGATCTTCGTCGAGCCCGGACCCCACACGGTGCGCGCGAGGCTGGCAGGGCACGTCGACGCGGTGGCCGGATTCGAGGCGACGCGCGGAGCCTCATCGAGCGTGACGCTCGCCCTCGACACGAGGACACTTGCCCCGGCGCCATCGCGCGACCCGAGCGACGCGCGACCCGCGCCCGCGCACTCCCCCGCGCCGGACGACGATCCCGGCCAGACGGCCCACACGCTGCGGCGGATCGCCCTCGGCACCGCCGCGGCGGGCGTCGTCCTCGGCGCGGGCTTCTGGGTCGCCGCGGGCGTGCTCGACGGTGTCGTCGACGAGCGCGCCGCGAGCCTGCGCGCTCGCGGCGGCCGCGGCGCGTGCAACGGCACGGAGTTCCCCTCCGCGTGCAAGCACCAGGAGTCTCTCATCGCGCGGCGCGACGGCGTGGGCGCCGCGGCCGTCGCGGTGCTCATCGCGAGCGGCGCGCTCGGAGCGCTCTCGGTCTCGTCGTACTGGTGGGCCCCGGACACCTCGCCGCGCGCCACGATCGTCCTCGCGCCCGTGGCCGCTGACGCGAAGGAGCTGTCCCCTGGCGTGGCCTTCCAGACGGTGTGGTAGGTTGCTCCAGTGACCTGGGGCACACGAAGGTGGCACGCGGCCATGCGTTGCGCGCTCGGCGCCTCCGCCGTCGCGGCGGCGGGGTGCGGCAGCGCGGTCAGCGTGTGCGGGTGCTTTCCCTATGACTGCAGCGAGCACGTCGCGTGCGGCGACCCCTCCGCGCCCGGGACCGAGGTCGAGCCCGACGCGCCGGACATGCCGAGCGCGCCTGCCGACCCCGGCGAGATCCCCTGCCACGGCGACCCCAGGGACGCCGCGCCGGGCAACGGCTGCGGCGTGTTCGCGAGCAGCAGCCTGGGAGACGACGCCAACCCGGGCACGCGCGAGCTGCCGGTCCGCACGGTGCGTCGGGCCATCGAGCTCTCGCGCCAGGGCGCGCGGCGCGTCTACGCATGCGCGGAGGTCTTCCCCGAGGCCATCGAGGTTCCGGCCGGCACGCAGATCTGGGGAGGCCTCGACTGCGCGCACGGGTGGGCCTTCGTCGGTGAGCGCGCGAAGGCCGAGCTCGCGCCGGCGCCGGATCTGATCCCGCTGCGGATCGAGGGAGGTGGCGGCGCGTCGATCGTGGCGGACGTGCTCGCGCGGTCCGCCGATGCGGCGCAGCCGAGCGGCTCCTCGATCGCCGCGCTGGTCCTGCCCGGCGCGACCGTGACGCTGCTCCGCAGCGCGCTCGCCGCCGGAAACGGCGCGGCTGGCGCGCGCGGCGAGGACGGCGGCCAAGGCGCTGCCATCAGCGGCGCCGATGGCCTCAGCGGCGCCGACGCCTGCTCCTCCGATGTGGTCCAGGGCGCGCCGTCCGTCACGACGACGTGCGACGACGTCTCGTCGCTCGGGGGCTCCGGAGGCGACGGCGCCGTCAGCAGCGGCGACGACGGGCGCGACGGGTTGCCGGAGCCGCTCTCGAACTCGGTGGGATGGGGCCATGCAGGGCAGGGCCAGACGGCCGGCGCGGATTGCACCGACGGGACGCAGGGCATCTCGGGCGACCATGGCGCGCATGGCCGCGGCGCGGCCGGGCGCGGGGGCATGATCACGCGAGCGGGCTGGGAGGGCATCGACGGCACCGACGGCGTGAAGGGGATCTCCGGCCAGGGCGGCGGTGGCGGCGGCGGGACGCTGGGCGGGCTCATGTACTGCGGCCTGTCGCCGGCGACGCCGAAGGGCGGCGCCAGCGGCGGCTCGGGCGGTGGCGGCGGCTGCGGGGGCAAGGGAGGCCAGGGCGGTGGCTACGGGGGCGCGAGCATCGCGCTGATCAGCCTGAGCGCCGGCGTGACGCTGCACGACACGAAGCTCTCCTCCGCGAACGGAGGCGACGGCGGCGACGGCGGCGCGGGCCAGATCGGTGGAGAGGGGGGCAGCCGTGGCAGCGGGGGCGCTGCGAGGAACGGCTCACTGCGGGGCTGCGACGGCGGGCGCGGCGGTCAGGGCGGCAACGGTGGCCACGGCGGCGGGGGGTTGGGCGGCCCGTCGATCGGGGTCGCCTACCTGCTCGATCCTCCGGAGGTGCTGGGGACGCTCGCGCTGGGCGTCGGCGAGCCAGGCAAGGGCGGCGCGGGCGGGCGCCCGGACATGACCGAGCTGGCCGGGCAGGACGGCGCGGGCGCCGAGATGCTGAGCTTCCTCCAGTAGAAGCGGGGCTCCGCAGCGACCGCGGCACGAGCGTCACCGGGTGTCGCTTCCGGCGTCGAGCTCACGCAGGAGCGCATCGCGCCGTCCGGCGAGCTGTCCTCGCGGGAACCGCCGCGCGTGACGCGTGAGCAGCTCCGCGGTCTCGGCGAGGTGGCCGGCTCGCAGCGCGACCGCGGCCTCCTCGACGAGCCGGTGCTCCTCGGCGAGGCCCGCTCCGCCGTCGCCGAGGCGCTCGCGACCGTGGCGCACGGCAGCGCTGGCCGTCGGCGCTACAGGTGCTGCGGCGCTCTGCTCGGTCTCCGCGCGAGCCGCTGCGTCGTCGTGCGGTCCTGGTGCGGGCGGCGCGGCGGACGTGATCGCCGGAGCACGCCCCGCGATCGCCGGAGCACGCCCCGCGATCGCCGCGTGCATGCCGATGCCGGCCTGAGCGCGCGCTGGCGCCGGATGGGCGGGCAGCAGCGCGGCGCCGGCCGCCAGCACGGCCCCTGCGGCAGCGGCGGCGCCGAGGGGCTTCGCGATGCCGAGGGCCGAGGCGCCCCAGGCGCCCGCGCTCGCCGGTGTGCCGAGGCCCAGATCTCCGAGCCGGCGCAGCAGCCAGTCTTCGATGCGGTCGCGCAGGACATCGCGCAGGGGCGACGACCGCTGCCCGCCCTCGACGAAGGCTGGGAGGACCACCGGCGCTTCGTCCCAGCCGCGCCGGCGGCAGCGCGCCCGCCGCCGCGCGTCCGCGGCCTCCAGATCCCGGCGTGCGAGGCGGAGGCGGCTCCACGCCGTGTTGATGGGGATGGCGAGGGACTGGGCGATCTCGCGCATGTCCATCTCGAGGATGTCGTGCGCGACGAGGACGCAGCGCCGCTCCGGGCGCAGCTCGGCGAGCAACGCGTCGAGCGCCTCGCGCCGGTCGCTGTCCATGGTGAGGGCCTCCGAGCTCGGCGCTCCCTCCACGAGGGGCTCGAACCCTTCGGGTGGCCAGAGCACCTCGCGGCGGCGGTGGGCTCGGTCCCGGTAGTGCGAGAAGTGGTGCGTCGCGATGCGGATGAGCCAGCTGCGCAGCGTGCCCAGCTCGGGGTTGAACCGGCTCAGCCCGAGGTGGACGCCGTGGAGCACCTCCTGCATGAGGTCGTCCAGATCCTGCCGCTTCACGCCGAGACGCAGCAGGTACGTGGCGAGCATTTCCCGATGCTTCCGCAAGATCGTGTCGAAAAGCGCGTCGTCTGATCCCAAGGCCACCTCACCTCGGCGCGCGCGAGACCTCCGCAGGCCCTCGCGCCACCGCACTCGCAACCCTCACTTGAGGAATTGCGAGCAGGCGCCCCGCACCGTCACGGAATCGGCGGCCTTGCTTCTTTCACCACCAAGGCAGCTGACGCCGTCCTCGGCGTGGGCCGCCGGCCCTCCGCCGAGGAGGTTCGCGCCCCCTCGCGAGTCGCCTGTCGATCGTCGCGCCACGACAGGAACAGGGCACCTCTTCTGGATGTCTGCCCTCTCGATGACCACAAAGGCGGCGATGAGCACGGAAGAGGCGCGCGCCATGGCAAGGCTTCGTCCCCGCTACGGCCGGCGTCTCGCGGCCGCTGCGGCGCTGTTCCTCCTCGGCCTCGTGGCGATCGGAGCCTGCGTCAGCCAGCCCTTCGTCGCGAAGCGCCCGCCGTCCGCTCCCGCGCTCTCCGCGGATCCGGCTCGGCTGGAGCGCGACGTTCGAAAGCTCGTCGAGACGTTCCGTCCGCGGGGCCACCGGCAGATCGAGCAGCTCGATCGCGCCGCGATGTACCTCGGAGATGAGCTCAGGGCCGCCGGAGGGCGCGTCACCGAGCAGCTGTACGACGTGGAGGGACGGACGTACCGCAACGTGCTCGCCCGGTTCGGTCCGGCCTCGCCGGCGCGCGTCGTGGTCGGCGCTCACTACGATGCGGCGAACGACCTGCCCGGCGCCGACGACAACGCGAGCGGCGTGGCGGGGCTGCTCGAGCTGGGTCGGCTGCTCGGCCAGGCGCCGCTCCGCGGCGACGTCGAGCTCGTGGCGTTCACGCTGGAGGAGCCGCCGTACTTCCGCTCTGCGCACATGGGCAGCGCCCGCCATGCGGGCGCGCTGCGAGGGGCAGGAGTGAAGGTCCGGGCGATGATCAGCCTGGAGATGATCGGGTATTTCACCGACGAGGAGAACAGCCAGTCCTTCCCTCTGGCGCCGCTCGCGCTGCTCTATCCCACGAAGGGGAACTTCGTGGCCGTGGTCGGCAACCTGGAGGGGATTTCGCTCGTCCGCACCGTCAAGGGGGCCATGCGCGGCGCGACCGACCTGCCCTCGTATTCCCTGAGCTCTCCGGCGCTCGTTCAGGGCGTGGACTGGTCCGACCACCGGAGCTACTGGGATGCGGGCTATCCGGCGGTGATGGTCACCGACACGGCTTTTCTGCGCAACCGGCGTTACCACACGGACAAGGACACGCCGGAGACGCTCGACTACGAGCGCGCGGCGAAGGTCGTCACCGGCGTGGCTCAGGCCGTCCTCGCGCTCGCGAACGAGTGAGCACCTCCCTGTCACCGTGCATGTGGCTCCTCTACCAGGTAGAGAGGGCAGTCGGCGAGCGCCTCTCCCGAAGCGCGGGCCAGGAGGCTGAGCCCATGGTCCGTCGCCCAGCGCCCGTGCCTGGCGGTTGACAGGTTGCCGGCCGCTCCGGCTCGGATGTCCGATGGACAGTGTACGATTACCCGCGACGCGCGCTTCATGAGCTCCCGCCTGATCCCCAGGCCAGAGGCGCTGTCATCCCGGCGGCGAGCCGCTCACGCCGTGAACATCCGGTCGAGCACCTCCCGCGGCGCCCCGCCCTGCAGGATCGTCTCGAGCGCCTCGAACACCCCCCCGTCCACCTTCCGCTCCTTCGCGAACGCCACGATGCGCGGGATCAGCGGGATCGCCTCGACGCGCAGCCTGGCCTCCGCGACCGCCTCGTCGAGCGTCCGCCCCCGCGCGAGCGCCTTGCCGAGGAGCACCTCGGGGCGGCTCTCGAGCCGGATCGAGGCGAGCAGGTCGCCGTACCCGCCGAGCCCCAGCATCGTCCGCTCCTCCGCGCCCGCCGCGGCGGCGACGCGGGCGGCGCTGTCGACCGCCCGCGAGATCAGCGCGGCGAGCAGCCCCGGCCCGGCGCCCGCCTCCTCGGCGAAGCCGACGCCGATCGCGAGGCAGCCCACCAGCGCCGACGCCCACTCCAGGCCCTGGAGATCCGGCGTCGTGTAGACGCGGAGCGCGTCGGACTGGAACGCCGCGGCCACCGCCGCGTGCACCTCGGGGTACCGCGAGCCGCACACCATCGCCGAGGGGCGGCCCTCCCGGAGCTCATCCGCCTGCACCGGGCCGCCCAGCGCGCCCACCCGGCGCGCCGGCGTCTCCTCGCGCACGAGGTCCGAGACGGTCTTCAGCGCCTCCCCCTCGAGGCCGCGCACGCCGTGGATCACGAGGTGCGAGCCGTCCATGTGATCGCCGAGCCCCCGCAGCGCCGTCCGCGCCGCGTTCGACGGCACCGCGATCACCAGCAGCCGCGCCCGGGCGACCTCCGCGTGGTCCCGCACGATCCGCGGGCCGTCGTTGATCTGCGGGTGCTCGCGCCGGGAGAACAGGAGGACCTCGGCCCCGGTGCGGCTCGCCGCGAGCGCCAGCGCCACGCCCCAGAAGCCGCCGCCGATGACCCCCACCGAAGGCGCCGGACGAGCGCTCACCGGCCACCTCCGGCGCCGTTCATCGAGCCCGCGCGCGCGCCCGCGGCGCCGCCGCGGGACGAGGCCGCGCTCCGCTGCTCGTCGACCACCGGCGGGGGCGGTGACGAGGGGGCGAGCGGCGGCAGCGGCGGCTGCACCTGCAGGCCGGAAGGGACGCCGGGCGGCGCGATCACGTCCCAGGCCACACCGTGGGCGGCGAGGCGGTTCTGGTAGTAAAAGAGCAGGTTGGTGTCGCAGATCGCGATGCCGTCAGGCCGCGAGTCGAGCACCGGCTGCGAGTGGTAGCCCGCGAAGGAGCGCTGCGCGCGCTCGACGATGTCCCCGCCCGAGCCGAGCCGGATGTCCTCGCCGAGCACGATGCACCCCTGCTGCTCCAGCGCGCGCAGCCGGTCGCAGAGGGCCACCACGTCGGCCGCGAGGTCGTCGCGCGGCACCGTGAGCACGTCGCGCTGGCGGAGCACCGTGAAGAGATCCGCGGCCGGCGCGTGGCTGCGGAGCCGGGCGAAGCTCGCCGCCGCGACGACGTGCGTCGCCATCACCACCGTGTCGCGCGCGTACGCCCGGCAGATCTCGTCGCCGAGCTCGCGGGCGTACTGGGCGTCGCGCGCCCCGTCGATGACCGGGGCGCCGTCCTGGTTCTTCACGTAGCTCGCCGGGTCGACCTCGCGGCCGCGCGCGTCGTAGGAGCGGCCGAGCTCGTCGACCCGGTTGCCGAACGGATCCAGCGGCTCCGAGAAGCGGATGACCACCGAGGCGTTCATCGCGAGGAGCTTGCGGAGGAACGAGGCGATCCGGCCGATGCGGCTCGACTCGTCGTCCTCGATGATGAAGCGCCCCTTGCCGGCCTCGGAGAGGAAGTCGGCGATGAGCGTCTCGGCCTCGAGCGTGATCAGGTAATTGATCGTGGCGGGGACGAAGAAGATGCGGCGCTCGCGGCCGCCGAGCAGCGTGCGCGTGTAGGCCTCGAACGCGCTGCCGACCAGGCCCAGCTTGAGCTTCCGCTCGATGCCCCCCGAGCGCGACCGCGTGCCCCCGGGGAAGAACAGCGAGTGGTAGCCGCGCTCGAGCAGCACGCCCGAGTACGTCTTCAGCACGTCCTTGTAGAGGTTGTGCTTGATGCGCCGGTCGACGCGGTAGGCGCCGAGGTTGTGCATGAAGAACGAGAGGATCGGGTTCGTGAAGAGGTTCTTGCCGGCGCCGTAGGTGGCGGGCGGCAGGCCGGCGCGCTCGAGGGCGTAGCCGAAGACGATGGAGTCCAGGTTCGACATGTGGGTCGGGACGTAGACGGCGGTGCCGCGCTGCACGAGCGCCCGGATCTTCGCGAGCGGCCCCTGCACGAGCACCCGGTCGGCGAGCAGCTCGAGGCTGATGAGCTTGCGCGGGTCGCGCACCACGGTCACGAGCTTGCGCGGCGCGAGCAGGGCGCTCACGACCGGCGGCAAGAGCCGCGAGGAGAGCTGGTAGACGCGCCGGTCGAAGTTGCCCGCGATGTCCCAGGCGTACTCCTCCGCGAGCTCCCGCAGGCGGCGGCGGCGCTCCGCGTCGTGCATGCGGCCGAGCGAGCGGGCGAGCCGCTGCCACTCGCCGAGCTCGCGGACGTCCTGCGGCTTCCGGGAGCCCTCGAGCCGCTTCGCCTCCTGGTACGCCGCCTCGTTCATGGCGAGCAGCGGATCCCTGGTGGCGCCGATGACCCGGTCGACCACGGTGCGCACGATCTCGTCGCGCGCGTCGTTGAACCCGAAGATGGGAGCGCGGGAGTCCATGGGCGTAGTCGTATAGAAATCAGGCGGCGGGCGCGAGCGGAATACGGCCGCGCGCGACGCGGGCACTCAGCGGTAATTGTCCTTCGCGCGCCGTACGGCGGCGAACACGTCGGGCAGCGTGGCCCCCGGGAAGCGGGACTGCACGGACGGCTCGGCGCAGCGGAGGAACGGGTTCGTCGCGAGCTCCTCGCCGACGGTGCTCCCCACCGTCGGCTCGCCGCGCTCGCGCGCCGCGCGGGCGGCCGCGAGCTTCTTGCGGACAGCCTCGTTCTCGGGCTCGACCGTCTCGGCGAAACGAAGGTTGTTCACGGTGTACTCATGACCGCAGAAGACGCGCGTGTGCACCGGGAGCGCGGCGAGCTTGGCGAGCGAGGCGTGCATCACCTCCGGCGTGCCCTCGAACATGCGGCCGCAGCCGCCGATGAAGAGCGTGTCGCCGGTGAACACGGCGTCCTCGACACAATAGGAGACGGCGCCGAGCGTGTGACCGGGGACGTGGAGCGGCCGGAGCTCCAGGCCGGCGACCCGGAACGGCTTGCCCTCCTCGACGTGCTCCGTCTGGGCCGGCACGCGCCCGACGTCGCTCGAGTGCGCGTAGACGGGGAGGTCGCCGTAGCGCTGGCGGAGCGCCTCGTTGCCGCCGACGTGATCGTGGTGGTGGTGCGTGTTGACGATGGCGACCAGACTGAGCTTCTCACGCTCGAGCGCGGCGATGACCGGAGGGGCCTCCGACGGGTCGATGACGATCGCCTCGCGCCGCCCGTCCGCGGCCACGAGGTAGGCGTAGTTGTCGCTGAGGCAGGGCACGGAGATGATGCGCATCGGCGGGAACTATATCGCGCCGCTCGCGGCCAACCGGAGAAAAACTCGGGGCGGGAACCGCAATGAGGTGCGCTGGTCGACTTCGATCGATGGAGGCCTCGCGATGACGCTGGCGGGTCGCCTGGCGCCGTGACGCCGGCGGCGCCGTGTGGCAAGGGGCGGGCATGGCGTCGGCTGAGCCCTCCATTCGTTACCGCATCGGCGTCGATGAGAACGGCCTCGGCCCGCGGCTCGGCCCGATGGTGGTGACCGCGGTGCTCTCGCGCGTCACGGAGGCCGGCTGGCAGACCGCCGCCCGCGCGCCCCGCGGCGCCCTGGCCCAGCGGCTCGGCGACTCGAAGCAGCTCGTCGCGCACGGGGACGTCTCGCTCGGCGAGGCGTGGGCCCGCGCGCTCGTCGCGCGCGGCTGCGGCCGCGCGGGGGCGGCCAGCGACGCGTCGTCGGTCGACGAGCTGCTCCACGCCGTCTCGCTCGACGACCGCGCCGCGCTGCGCGCGCTCTGCCCTGGCCACGTCGAGGCGCAGTGCTGGTCGACCGAGGGCGAGGCGTTCACCGCGCCCGACAAGCTGCTGCGCGCGATCGGCCGCGACCTCGACAAGCTCGCGGAGAAGGGGGTCGAGATCGTCGCCGTGCGCTCGATGCTCCTCTGCGTGAAGCGGATGAACGACGGGGGGCGCGCGGGGAAGAACAGGTTCGTGCTCGATCTCCACGCGATGGAGCGCCTCATCCTCGAGCTCGGCGGGCTCGCCGGCGCGGAGGTCTTCGCTGTGTGCGGCAAGGTCGGCGGCTTCGGGAAGTACGGCTCCGCCTTCGGCCCGCTCGCCGGGCGGCTGCACGCCGTGCTCGAGGAGGGCCGCGCCCGCAGCGCGTACCGCTTCCCCGGCCTCGGCGAGATCGCGTTCGTCCGCGACAGCGACGCCTCGGATCTGTGCGTCGCGATGGCGTCGATGGTGGGCAAGTACGTGCGCGAGGCGCTCATGGAGCGGGTCGCGCGCCACTACCAGCGCGCGGTCCCCGGCCTGCACGGGGCGAGCGGCTACCACGATCCGGTCACCTCGGCGTTCATCGGAGCGACCCGCCTCGTCCGGCGCGCGCGCGAGGTCCCCGACGACTGCTTCGAGCGTCGGGCCGCCGAGGGCGACGCCGCGCTCGAGGACGTCGGCCCTTGAGGCCGAGGCCGGCCTCGCGCAAGGCCGCGCCCTGCCGCGCCCTGCCGCGCGAACGGCGCCTGCGGGCGAAACCGGCGGCCCCGCGCGGCGTAGGAGGGGTGGATACGCTACCCTCGACAGGCCAGGTGGATGATGAATTGGCTCCGCGCTGCTCGTCTTCTCTTCGCGCTCTTGCTCGTCGCGTGCGCCGCCCTGTTCGCGTGCCGGCGCGCGGGCGAGGCGGGGCGCGCGAGCCAGGTGGCCCTCGGGTCCAAGGAGGCTGTGACGATGTCGGACAGAAGTTATCGCAAACCGTCGGATGAGGAGCTGCGCAAGCGGCTCACGCCGCTCGCGTACGAGGTCACCCAGCACGACGCGACCGAGCCGCCGTTCCGCAACGCGTTCTGGAACAACCACGACGCGGGGCTCTACGTGGATGTGGCGAGCGGCGAGCCGCTCTTCTCGTCGCTCGACAAGTTCGACTCGGGCACCGGGTGGCCGAGCTTCACGCGCCCGATCGAGCAGGAGCGCGTCGTGTCGCGCTCCGACAGGGCGCACGGGATGGTCCGGACCGAGGTGCGCTCCAGGGCCGGCGACTCGCACCTCGGGCACGTCTTCGAGGACGGGCCTGCGCCGAGCGGGCTGCGTTACTGCATCAACTCCGCGTCTCTCCGGTTCATCCCGGTGGACCGCCTCGAGGCCGAGGGCTACGGCGCCTACCGGGCCCTGTTCGAGGGCAAGGGCGGCGCGCCGCACGCGCAGACCGAGCAGGCCGGCGCGAACGCCTGCGCCGTCCCCGCGTCGGGCGAGGCCCCCGGCTGCAAGACGACGCTGGAGACGGCCATCCTGGCGGGCGGTTGCTTCTGGGGGATGGAGGAGATCCTCCGGGGGATCCCCGGCGTCCTCGAGACGGAGGTCGGTTACGCGGGCGGCCGGATGAAGGATCCGACCTATGAGCACGTGAAGACGGGGACGACCGGGCACGCCGAGTCGGTGCGCATCGTCTTCGATCCGGCGAAGCTGTCCTATGCCGAGCTGCTCGAGAAGTGGTTCTTCCGCATGCACGATCCGACGACGCAGAACCGCCAGGGCAACGACGTCGGCACGCAGTACCGCTCGGCCATCTTCGTCACGACGCCCGAGCAGCGCCGCATCGCCCAGGAGGTGAAGGTGCGCGTGAACCTGAGCGGCAAGTGGCGCGGGCCGCTCGTCACCGAGATCGTGGAGGCCGGGCCGTTCACGCGCGCCGAGGAGTACCACCAGAAGTACCTGGAGAAGTACCCGGGCGGGTATACGTGCCACTTCCTGCGCGACTGACGCCGCGGGAGCGCCCTTTCCCGGCGGCTCGCTCTCTTCTCCGACGGGATGACGGAATCTACGGGCTGAAGCACAGCATCGCAGAGAGAAAGAGAGTTTGAACCACAGAGGCACAGAGGGCACAGAGGGAGAGAGAAGATAAAAATCTCTCTCCTCTGTGCCTCTGTGCCTCTGTGCCTCTGTGGTTTTATTTCTGGTCGAGCCGGCGGTGCTCCAAAGGCGCAGCGCACCAGCTCGTTGGCAGCAGGCGGCCACGCCCCCGCGGGGCGCAGGCCGCCTTCGCGAGCGATGCGCTCAGCGGTTCGCGATGTGGATCGCCGCGCCCATCGCGTGGGCGGCGGCTTCCATCAGCGACTCGCCGAGGGTCGGGTGGGGGTGGATCGTGAGCGAGAGGTCCTCGAGGAAGGCGGCCATCTCGAGCGAGAGGGACGCCTCGCTGATCATCGTGCTCGCCTCCGGCCCCACGATGTGGACGCCGAGCACCTGCTTCGTCTTCTTGTCGGCGACGACCTTCACGAAGCCCTCGGTCTCGTTGATGGCCATCGCCTTGCCGAGCGCCGCGAACGGGAACTTGCCGACGCTGACCTCGATGCCCTTCGCCTTCGCCTCCGCCTCGGTGAGCCCCACCGTGGCGATCTCCGGATCGGTGAAGATCGCGCCCGGGATCGCGACCCAGTCCTTCTCGGCCTTGTGGCCCGCGATGACCTCGGCGACGATCTCGCCCTCCTTCGTCGCCTTGTGCGCGAGCAGGGGCGGGCCGCTCACGTCGCCCACGGCGTAGATCGACGGCACGTTGGTGCGGCCCAGCTTGTCCGTGGGGACGAACCCGCGCTGGTCGACCGTGACGCCGACCTTCTCGAGGCCGAGCCCCTTCGAGCTCGGCCGCATGCCGACGGCGACCAGCACCGTGTCGACGACGATCGTCTGCTCCTTGCCGTCGATCTGGATCTTCACGCCGACGGAGCCGTCCTTCTGCTTCTCGTACCCGAGCGCCTTGGCGCCCTTGTAGATGGTGCCGCCGCGCTTCTCGATCTTGCGCTCGACGATCTTGGTGCAGTCGGGGTCGACGCCCGTGAGCAGCTCGGGGAGCGCCTCGACCACGGTGAGCTGCGAGCCGAACGCCTGGTAGACCATGCCGAGCTCGAGGCCGATGACGCCGCCGCCGATCACGAGCAGCCGCTTCGGGATGCGGCGCAGGCTCACCGCCTCCTTCGCGCCGATGATCGCGTCGCCGTCGAACTTGAACGTCGGGATCTCGATGGTGGTCGAGCCGGTCGCGATGACGATCGCCTTGGTCGCCTCGATCTGCTCCACCGAGCCGTCCGGCAGCGTCACGTCCACGCGCTTCGGCCCGACGATCGTGGCGGTG
Source organism: Sorangium sp. So ce321 (assembly GCF_051530195.1). NCBI lineage: Bacteria > Pseudomonadati > Myxococcota > Polyangiales > Polyangiaceae > Sorangium > Sorangium sp. So ce321. Next base: position 12,755,041 of record NZ_CP150329.1, read on the forward strand.
CCGGTGAGCAGATCGGCGCCGTTGCCCTTGAGCAGCGACCTGACGCCGCCGGTGAGCTTCTTGACGATGCCTTCCTTCCAGTCCTGCATCGCGTTGGCGTCGAGCTCGACGCCGCTGACCTTGATCCCCATCGAGGCGCCGGCCTGCGACTTCTCGTAGAGGTGGGCGGCGGAGATCAGCGCCTTGGAGGGGATACACCCCCAGTTGAGGCAGACGCCGCCGGGCTGCTCCTTCTCGATGCAGAGCGTCTTCTGCTTGAGCTGAGCCAGCCGGATGGCGCAGGGGTAACCGCCGGGGCCGGCTCCGATCACGATTGCGTCGTAGGTCTTCATCCTTGTCCTTTTGTGCGCTTCGGAGACTGGGATAGGGGCGCCGGGGTCCGTCAGGCAAGCCCCTCGCTGACCAGCCCTGAGGCCGCGCCCGCGACCGCGAGCCGTACGCCTTGGGGTTTGGCGGGCTTACACGACCTCGCCGCGAGGGGAAATCCCTCGCGTGGTCAGCGTCCGCCGCCGTGCGCGGGCGCTTTCGGGGAGCGCAGGAGCTCTGCGCGCTGGTCGCGCAGGTGCCAGGGCAGCTCGGCGTAGACGTCGTCGAACAGCGTCTCGCGGGCGGGCGGGTCCATCCCCTCGACCTCCGCGACGGCGGCGGCGATCTCGGCGTTGAGCTCCGCCTCCAGGGCGGCCTCCGCGGCGTCGTCCATGAGGCCGCGCGCGGCGAGGTGCCGCCCGAGGCGCAGCAGCGGGTCGCGCTTCGTCCAGCGATCGACCTCCTCCTGCGACCTGTAGCGGCTGGGATCGTCGCTCGAGGAGTGGGCGCCCACGCGGTAGGTGAGCGCCTCGATGAAGCTCGGGCCGCCCCCGGCCCGGGCCCGCGCGGCCGCCTCGGAGACGGCGCGGTACACGGCGAGGACGTCGTTGCCGTCGACCCGCGCGGACGGGACGCCGTAGGCCCGCCCCTTGATGGCGATCGTCCGGGAGGCCGTCTGCCGGTCCGTCGGCACGCTGATCGCCCAGTGGTTGTTCTGGCAGATCATCACGCACGGCGCCCTGAAGACCGCCGCGAAGTTCATCGCGCTGTGGAAGTCGGGCTCGCTCGTCGCGCCGTCGCCCATGAACCCCACGACCACCGTGCTGTCGCGCCGCAGCTTCGCGGCCCACGCGGCGCCGACCGCCTGCGGGATCTGCGGGCCGATGCAGCTCGACCAGGACACCTGGTTCACGAGCCGCCCGCTCATGTGAGACGGCATCTGGCGCCCCTTGAGGAGGTCGCCCGAGTTGCCGAACACCTGGGCCACGTAGGTGCGGAGCGGGAAGCCGCGCACGAGCATCGTCACGCTCTCGCGCAGCGCGGGGAAGATCCAGTCGGTCGGCTCGAGCGCGAGCGCCGTGGCGATCGGCGTCGCCTCCTGGCCGGTGCACGCGCCGTAGAAGCCGACCCGCCCCTGCCGCTGGAGCAGGAGCATGCGCGCGTCGAGCAGCCTGAGGCGCTTGATCTCACGGTACGCGCGCAGCAGCAGCGCCTCGGGCAGGCCGGGGTCGGTCGCGGGGTCCAGCGATCCGTCGTCGCGCAGGACGCTGAGCAGGCCTTCGTCGTCCCCCTCCCCCGCTCGGGACGGCGGCGCGGGCGGCGGAGGGGCGTCGGCAGCGGGCCTCGTCGAGGCGCCGGGCGGCGTGGCTTCCAGCTCGCTCATGACCGGACGACCATACCGCGAAATGGCGGCGATCGTGGCGCCTTCAGCCCGCCGGGGAGCCCCTTCAGCCCGCCGGGACGAGCGCTCCCGCCCCGGTCGCCTGCCGGAGCGAAGCGGCTCACATCCCGCGCGCCCCGCGCTCAGCCGAGGAGGACGCGGAACATCCGCTTGCTGTCGGAAAGGTAGTAATAGGCGGCGCGATCTGCGTCGCCCATGAGGTCGAGGATGGCGCGCTCCATCTGGTCCGGGCTCAGCGTGTTGGACACTTCCCAGGTACCCGGCGTGACCTCGTCGCCCTGCCACGGTCCGGCGCAGAGCGCGACGAGGCGAGCCCGGCTCTCCTCGTCGGCGATCGAGAAGGTGAGGATGTAATCGTGGTTGACGAAGCCGCTATAGAGCTTGTTGTCGCGCGGCATCAGGTCTCTCCCTGTCGGTCGATGGCGCGCGGCGCCCTCACCGCGGTCCGGGCGGCAGCGGAGCGGCCGCCTCGTCATCCTCGTCGTCCTGCTCGGGGCGGCGCGCGCCGAGCGTGAAGACGTGCAGCACGACCAGGCTCGCGCCGAGGAACACCTCGGACCTGCCGACGAGCTCGGCGCGGCGATGGAGGCGCTCGAGCTCCATGCCGTTCTCCCCCTCGCCGCGCCGGGCGCCCTCGCGGTGGAGCGCCGTGATGCGGGGCGTGACCGCCAGGCCGACGTAGGCGGCGCAGCCGGCCATCACCATGGCGACGACCCGGCGCACGCGGGCCGCGCGGCTCGCGCCCTGACGTCCGGCCGCCCAGGTGCGCGCCACCTCCGCGCCGAGGAGGATCACCGCGGCGCCGAGCGCGAGCTGATCGAAGCGGCCGAAGGCCGCGCTCATCGCGTCGCCGGAGAAGGGGGCCGGGGCGAGCCGGAAGACGAACGGCGCGGCGCAGGCCCCGAGCGCCACCATGCCGCCGGCCCAGGCGCCGGCCGCGAGCGCGGCCACGCTCGCGGCCGCCCGATCGATGAGAGAGCGGCGCGACGCGGCGCGCTCCTCGGGGCTCGGGGCGAGGTCGTCCTCGCTGAATTGGGCTTCATCGTTCATGGATCCACCTCGGCGGGGCGGCGCGGCATCCCAGCGACCTGCCGCGCGGCCGGCTCCGTACCTCTACGCCACCCTCGCCCGCGCCGCATGCCCCGCGCGGCGATCGCGGCGATGCGCGGCCCCCGGCGGCTCAGTCGCCCGGCGTCGCCGGCGCGTCCTCGGTAGCGGCGTCGATGGCGGCGAGCGCCTCCTCGACGGCCCCCTGGTCGGCCTTCCGCTCGTCGCCGCGCATCGCGGCGATCGCCGCGCGGGCTGCCTGGAGACGGGCGCGGCCGGCGGCCGCGACGGCGAGCGTGCGGCGGTGGCGGTCCCACGCGCCGAGCTCGCCGAGGATCTCGCGGACCGCGCGCTCGTGCCCCATGCGCGCGAGCGTGACGCGCGCGTGCCAGCGCAGCGGATCGCGACCGAAGCCGATCTTGAGCCCGAACGCGCGCCGCTCCAGCGCGCTCCGGGCAGCGTGCAGGCCGAGCTCGCCGCACAGCTCGATGGCCGCGGCCTCGTCCTCGTGGTCGACCCCGCGGAGCTTGCCATCCACGATCTCGACGAGCACCGCGTGGCCGACCGGATCGCCGAAGCGCGCGGTGATGACCGCCGCCGCGGCCCGGACGAGCGGCGACGCGTGGCCGAGGAGCGCGCGCGCGCGCGCCATGCCTGAAGAAGGCAGCTCGCCGGCGGACTCCCCGAGCTCCTCGAACATCCGCAGGGCGATGTGGCAGACGAGCGGGTCGTCGTCGTGCGTGGCCTGCGTGACGGCCTCGATCGCGTCGGCCGGCTGCGCGCAGACGCGGGGGAACGCGATCACCGCCTGGAAGCGGACCTCGGGCCGCTCGTCCGAGAGGGCGCGCCGGAGCCGGCCCGTGGCTCGCCCGTCGCCGATCTCACCGAGCGCCGTGATCGCCATCTGCCGGACGTGAGGGTCGACGTCCTCGACGGCGAGGAGCAGCGCGGGCAGCGCCTCGACCGCCTTCGTGTCGGCCAGGGCGATGGCCGCTGCCGCGCGGACCGCCGCGTGCTCATCGGCGCGCAGCGCGCCCTCGATGGCGCGGAGGACCTGCTCCCGCGCCGTCGCTGCATACGGCACGAGGTCGGTCACCGCCTCCACGCGCATGGCGGGCTTCGTCGAACCGACGTCGCGCAGCGCAGCTTCGAGCGTCCTCTTCGCGGGGGCCGGTCCGAACACGCGGCCCACGCTAGCACGGTCGACGCGCGAAGCCGGATCGACCGGAGCGGCGCTCAGCCTCCGCCCGCGCCGCCGTCCGAGCCGCCAGCGCCTCCAGCGCCATCCGAGCCGCCAGCGCCATCCGAGCCGCCAGCGCCATCCGAGCCGCCAGCGCCCCCAGCGCCGTCCGAGCCGCCAGCGCCATCCGAGCCGCCGGCGCCATCCGAGCCGCCGGCCCCGCCTGCGCCTCCAGAGCCCGGCGTGTACGGGGTCCACTCGGGCTGCTCTGGAGCGGCCCCGCAGATCCCGGGCTCGCTCTCGGCGTCGCCCGGCGGCTCACCTGCCGCGCTCGACGGAGAGGAAGGCTCCGGCAGGCATGCCTTCGAGCCCTCCGGCTCGAAATCGACGATCACGGCGTTGCGCTCGCCCGGCGCGATCTCCGCGGCACCCTGGATGCCGCGCAGCGCGACGCACGCGTAGCCGCTGCGGCAGTCCTCGTCGTCGTCGCACGTGGCCATGCAGAACGTCCGCTCGAAGCGCGGCCAGCGGGCGTTCGCGAGCGGGCCGCACGCCTGGTCCATCACCGGGTTGAACGCGACGCAGAGGCTGCTCCCGGAGCAGCTGTCCGGCTTGCAGTTGAAGACGGTGCAGTAGCCGCCCGGCTGCGTCGTATCGCAGAAGAGCTCCTGCTCCTGCTGCACGCAATCGAGCGACGTGGTGCACTCATCGCCGATCTGCGGGCCGCACCCGGCGAGCAGCGAGGAGGCGCCGAGGACGACGAGCAGTAGGGCGGGCCTGGTGAAGCGGAGCATCGAGGGAGGGCCGCTTAGTACCGGTAGGGGCGCCCGCGCGCAAGCTTACGCGCAGCCCTGGCGCGCGGAACCGGCGCACGCTTCCGCCCGAATTGACACCCTGCGGTCAGGCCTCTACAAACGAGCGGACCGGGGTTGGACCCCGGAGAATGAAGCGAAGGTCATGGCGACTTACATCACCGAAGACTGCATCAACTGCGGCGCCTGCGAGCCGGAATGCCCGAACGAAGCCATCAGCGAGGGCGATGAGATCTACGTGATCGATCCGGAGCTCTGCACGGAGTGCGTCGGCTTCTATGACCACGAAGCTTGCCAGGCCGTGTGCCCGGTCGAGTGCTGCCTGCCCAACCCGCAAATCGTGGAGACCGAGGAGGCACTCATCGCGCGCGCCATCAAGCTGCACCCCGACGATGCCGAGCTGCAGAAGCGGGCCGCCGCCAACGATTACCCCTCGCGCTTCCGCAAGTAGCGCCCCCTCGCGAACAACCTCGCGTCGCCGCTCGGCCGCGCTCGCGCTCCCCATGTCTCCGCCGGCTCCGTCGGTTCGATGCGGCGCCCGGGTCACACCGTGATCCGGCGCTCGTTCGCGTTCCTCCTCGCCAGCGCGTGCGCGGGCTGCCATGGCGGCGGCCCGTTGCTCCACCCGGCCCACGTCCTCCGCCCGGGCTTCGTGAGCGTCGGCGCAGGTCTCTCCGGCGAGATGATCATCGCCGGGCCGCCGGCGCTCGCGTCGCCTGACGCCGGCGCGAGCGCCGGCGTCCCGGCCGCGTCGGAGAGCGCCGCCAGGCTGAAGCTCTCCGAGATCGCGGTGGCGCCGGGCGTGGCGCCCTGGGCCAGCGCCCGCGTCGGGATCGAGGGCGAGAACGAGGCCGGGCTGACGTACACGGGGCGAGCGATCCGGCTCGACGGGCGCCACGCGTTCCCGCTGGGCGAGGCCGCCCTGTCGATCGGGCTCGGCGCCTCGGCGCTCTTCTCGGGCGGGCCAGGCGCCGCCGCGGAGGGGAGCGACGTCCACGGCGCCGGGATCGACGTTCCTGTCCTGCTCGGCTTCCGGTCGGACGCGGATCTCTACGCCGTCTGGTTCGGCCCGCGGCTCGGGTTCGAGCTCCTCGGCGGCCAGGTGCGGCTGCCCGCGTCCGGGACGGCGACCGCGGCGACCCGGAGCCCGCTCGTCGATGCGTCGGGCCAGCACCTCCACGTCGGCTTCGTGCTGGGCGTGCGCGGCGGGTTCCGGCACGTGCACGTCGCCGTGGAGGCCACAGCGACCTACCACCACGCCGACGGCGAGATCGCCGGCGCTCCGGTCGCGATCGGCCAGGGGACCATCGCCCCGGGTGGCGGTGTCACGGTCAGCTTTTGACGTGGCCGGAATCCGAGCCGCGACCGTGACTGTAAGAACCGGATTTCCTTGCGATTTCTGTGGCAAGCGCAGGCGCTTGCCCGCCCGGAGGACCCGCCTTAGACTCGGATCTATGCGTCCCTACGGCGCCCTCTCCACCTCATGCCTCGTCCTCGCCGGTGCGGCCCTCGTCGGCTGCTCGGCGCCTGTCGCCGGCGACGCGGCCGACGTCAACGGGGTGGTCACCCAGGGGCTCGTGCGCGTCGAGCGCGCGATCAACCTGAGCCGGGACGCCGCCTGGACCACCTCCCCCATCGAGCTCGATGAGGCGGCGCTGCCGAGCGCCGACGTCGAGGGGGCGGGCGCGGTCACCAACGTCTCGGCGAAGTTCATGCGGCTCTCCTCCGCGACCGATCCCGAGCTGGCCGAGCGGGTGATCGGCTCGTCGTTCGATCTTCCTCCTGCCGGCAGCTGCATGGTCCTCTCGCCCGCCGACGACGAGACGGCGACCAGCCTGAGCTCCCTCGGTTCGATCGAGCTCCTCGATGCGGGCGACGTGACCATGAAGACTGAAAGCACGGAAATGCCGCTCGCCGCGCGCGCATTCCCGGACGTCGGCGACCTTGTCTTCGGCGTGTTCTACACGTCGCGCGACGCCACGAGCGATCTGCCGGCGCCGGCGCGGTACGTCTTCGAGAGCTCCGGCTCGGGGCTGCTCGACCGGTTCGCCTTCGCGGCCGACGCCCCCGCGGGCCCCGAGGAGGTGCGGGTCGGCGACGCCGCGCTGGCCGACGGCGTCGCGCTCGACGCCGGGGCCGGCGCCGTCGTGCAGTGGCGCGCCGGCGAGGGCGACGAGGCCGACCGGGCGCGGGACGTCATCTACGTCGACGTGACCTCCGCGCGCGGCACGGCCGTGCGGTGCTCCTTCAAGGACACGGGGAGAGGCGTGATCCCGGGCTCCTTGCTGGACCCCTCGACGCTCGGGCCGCTGCCGGCGAACGCCACGCTGGCCGTGCACCGGACGCGGCAGGTGCCGTTCAGCGCGTCGGGGGTCGACCTCGGCGAGGTGCGGTTCGACCTCTCCGTGATCGGCCGCGCGCGCATCGCCGCGCGCTGACGGTTCGACGGCCGACGTCCGGGTGGCGTACCAGGACCTGCGACGGCGCGCGGCCGAGCTCGCCGCGATCGGGCAGCGCGCCCGCGGCGCCGCGCTCCTCGTCGCGGCCGGCGATCACGCGGGCGCCTCGGAGCTGCTCGAGCGGGCCTGCGACTTCGTCGGCGCGTCCAGGGAGGCCCTGGCGGCCGAGGACCCGGCCCGCGCGGCGCTGATGGCCGCGCTCGGCGGCGACGAGGCGCTCGCGCGCGAGGCGCTCGACCTGCTCGCCACCACGGCGCCCCGCGACGCCGCGCTGCGCGTCGCCGCCGACCTCGCGGCGCGCGGGTTCTCCCGCCACGCCGGCGCGCTGTTCGCGGCGCTCGGCGCGCACGCCGCGGCCGCGGAGGCGTTCACCGCGGCCCAGGACGCGCGCCGCGCCGCCGAGAGCTTCGAGCTCGCCGGCCGCCCCGCCGACGGCGCGCGGGTGCTCGAGGCCGCGCTCCGCCGCCGCCCGGACGACGCGGCGTCGTGGCTCGCGCTCGGCGAGCTCCTCGCGCGCCACGGCCGCACCGAGGCCGCGGTGCGGGCGCTCCAGCAGCTGCCGCCCTCCGCCGCGGAGCGCGCCCGCGCGCTGCCGCTGCTCTGCCGCTGCCTGGGCGAGCTCGGGCTCGAGGACGCCGCGCGGACCGTGCGCGACGAGCTCGCCCTGGTCGACCCGGGAGGCCAGGAGGCGCCCTCGCCGCGGGGCCTCCCCGCCGGCGGGCCCGCGGCGGGGCCGCCCCCGGCGGGGCCGCTCCTCTTCGGGCGCTACGAGACCCTGCGGGAGGTCACGGCCACGCCGCACGCGCGCGTGGTCGAGGCGCGCGACCGGATCACGGCGGAGCGCGTCGCGGTGAAGATCTTCGCGGGCGCGGCGTTCGGGGTGGGCCGCGACGCGCTCCTCCGGTTCGAGCGCGAGGCGCGCGCGCTCGCGCAGCTCCGGCACCCGAACGTCGTCGCGCTCCGCGCATACCACCCGGACGGGCCCGCGATGGTGCTCGCGTGGATGGCCGGCGGGTCGCTTACCGAGCGGCTGCGGGGGGAGCCGGTCGCGCCCGCGCGCGCCGTCGAGATCGCGTACGCGCTGCTGACCGCGCTCGGCGAGGCGCACCGGCTCGGCATCCTCCACCGCGACGTGAAGCCGAGCAACGTGCTCTTCGACGAGGTCGGGACGGCGCACCTCGCGGACTTCGGCGCGGCGCACCTCGGCGACCTCTCGACGACGGCCACGGCCGGCGCGATCGGCACGTTCGCGTACATGTCGCCGGAGCAGCGCATGGGCCGGCCGGCGACGCTGGCGAGCGACCTGTACGGCGTCGGCGCGGTGCTCGCCGAGCTGCTCACCGGAGAGCCGCCCGCCCCCGCCGTGCGCGGGCAGCTCGACCCCGCGCCGAGCGATGTCCATCCGGACCTCACGGCGGCCCACGACGCGGCCGTGGCGGCGCTGCTCGCCGAGGACCCCGCCGCGCGTCCAGGCGACGCGTTCGAGGCGCGGCGCGCGATCACCTCGCTCTCCTGGCCGGAGCGCGCGCGGCCGCAGCGGTCGCGCGCGAGCACCCGCCCGCGAGCGAGCGACGCGCCGCCCTCGACGACGGCGCGGCTCGCGGCGACCCTGGAGGTCGGCGACGGCAGGGACGCGGAGGGCCGCTGGCGCGACGCCTGGCTCGATCGCGACGTCCTCGTGCTGCAGCTCGACGACGCGACGCTCGCCCGCGCCCGCGCGTTCGCGCGCGCCGGCCACGCGGCCCTGCCGTCGGTCCTGCGGGTCGATCTCGCCGCCGGCGAGGTATGGATCGCGCCGCCCCAGGGCCGCGCGCTCGCCGACGAGGGGCGCGCCCTGACCAGGGGCCAGCGCGCGCGCCTCGGCGAGGCCATCGCGGCGCTCCACGCCGCGGGGGGCGCGCACGGGTGCATCGACGGCCAGCACCTTTACCTGCACGACGGCGAGGTCGTCCTGGCCTACCCGCGCGAGGCGCCCGGCGACGTGGACGACGTGGGCGACCTGGAAGCGATGGCGGCGCGGGACCTCGCGGCGCTCCAGGAGCTCGACAGGAACGCGCTGGACGAGCTGTAGGGGAGGCGAAGGGGAGGGCCGCAGCGCTCGGTCGGGCGCGACCCGGCGAGCGCGCAGCGGGGGTGGCCGGAGCTCCGGCTCAGTTCGGCGGAGACGGCGCCGGCTGTGGCGGCGGGGCGGGCTGCGGCGGCGGGGGCGAGGTGCGTCCGTCGAACGGGGGGCAGGCGGCGTAGTAATCGTCCCGCTTGGTGATGTCGTAGCAGCAGTAGTTGCCGTCGTACTCGGGCTCGCTGTCGACCGACGCGATCTCGCCCTGGCAGCTGTCGCTGCCGAAGTAGGCGGCCGCCTCCTCCTGCGAGGGGCATGCCCCCTCGATCTCGGTCCATTCGAAGCACCCGACCTTGCTGCACCCCGCTGTCGCGACGGCGAGCGAGAGGACTGCGAGCGAAAGGGCCTGGACCGGGCAACGCGCGAGGGCCGAACGGATGCTCGAGATCATGGACTCTCCCGGAGACGGGCGCAGCGCGCGCCCGGGGCGAGCATACTCCGGTTCGGACGAAGCCGGCTGCCCCGGAGAGCGGCCGGGCTCGCCGAGCAGGCTTACGCCACGCGGGCGGCGGCGCGTCGTACGAGGCCGGCGCGCGCGGCGCCTTCTGGTCGACCCGGACCGGCTAGACTACACGACAGCATGGCGACCGGAGAGCACGGGGCCCGGGCGGTGCGCGCGCCGCGCGGGAGCGAGCGGAGCTGCAAGGGGTGGATCCAGGAGGCCGCGCTCCGGATGCTCCACAACAACCTGGATCCGGAGGTCGCGGAGCGGCCCGACGACCTCGTGGTCTACGGGGGCACCGGGAAGGCCGCGCGCTCGTGGGAGGCGTTCGACGTGATCGTCCGCGAGCTCCGGGAGCTCGAGGACGACGAGACGCTCCTCGTGCAGTCGGGCAAGGCCGTGGGCCGCTTCCGCACGCACCCGGACGCTCCCCGCGTGCTCCTCGCGAACTCGAACCTCGTTGGCCGGTGGGCGACGTGGGACGAGTTCCGGCGGCTCGAGGCGCTCGGCCTCACGATGTACGGGCAGATGACCGCGGGCTCGTGGATCTACATCGGCTCGCAGGGCATCGTGCAGGGCACCTACGAGACGTTCGTCGCCGCGCGGAAGGCGCACGCGGCGCGCGCCTCGGGCGGCGGGCGCTGGGTGCTCACCGCGGGCCTCGGCGGCATGGGCGGCGCGCAGCCGCTCGCCGCCACCATGGCGGGCATGGCCTGCCTCGGCGTCGAGATCGACCCGGCGCGCATCGAGAAGCGGCTCCGCACCCGCTACGTCGACGAGCGCATCGACGACGTCGACCGCGCGCTCGACGCGGTCCTCGAGAGCGTCCAGCGCGGGGCGCCACGCTCGATCGCCCTCTGCGGCAACGCCGCCGACGTCTACCCGGAGCTCGTCCGCCGCGGCGTCACGCCGGACCTCGTCACCGAGCAGACCGCGGCGCACGATCCGCTCGTCGGCTACGTCCCGCCGGGGCTCACGCTGGAGCAGGCGGCGGAGCTCCGCGCCCGCGACCCCGGAGGGTACGTGGCGCGCGCGAAGGCGGGGATGCGGCTCGAGGTCGAGGCGATGCTCGAGATGCAGCGGCGCGGGGCCGAGGTCTTCGACTACGGCAACAACATCCGCACCTGCGCGATGGAGGCGGGCTGCCAGGACGCCTTCGCGATCCCCGGCTTCGTGCCGGCGTACGTGCGCGAGCTGTTCTGCCAGGGCAAGGGCCCGTTCCGGTGGGTCGCGCTCTCGGGCGATCCCGAGGACATCCTCGCCACCGATCGCGCGGTGCTCGAGGCGGTCCCGGGCGACGCCGACCTCCGGCGCTGGATCGAGCTCGCGCAGCAGAAGATCGCGTTCCAGGGGCTCCCTTCGCGGATCTGCTGGCTCGGCTACGGCGATCGCGCGAAGGTCGGGCTCGCCTTCAACGAGCTCGTGCGCACCGGCCAGGTGAAGGCGCCGCTCGTGATCGGGCGCGACCACCTCGACTGCGGCTCGGTCGCGTCGCCGTTCCGGGAGACGGAGGCGATGAAGGACGGCTCGGACGCGATCGCCGACTGGGCGATCCTCAACGCGCTCGCGAACACCGCCGGCGGCGCGTCGTGGGTCAGCTTCCACCACGGCGGCGGCGTCGGGATCGGCAACTCGCTGCACGCCGGGATGGTGATCGTCGCCGACGGCACCGAGGCCGCGCGGCGCCGGCTCGAGCGGGTGCTCACCATCGATCCGGGGATGGGGATCATCCGGCACGCCGACGCGGGGTACGAGACGGCGATCCAGGTCGCCGACGAGAAGAGCGTCCGGGTACCGCACCGGGCGCCTCGTCCCTGAGGCCCCGCGGCGCTACGCGCGCGGCCGCCGCTTCGGCGCGCGCGGCGCCTCCGGCGCGGGCTGCGGCGGAGGCGCCGGCGGCGCGGCCGCGCCGCTGAGGCCGCGCAGCCGCGCGAGCTCCTCCGCGTAGCCGCGCCGCTCCTTGGAGAGCGGCGGCAGCTCGATCACCGCCGGCACGCGCGCGAGCCGCGCGTCGTTCACGAGGCGCCAGAACGGCGCGAGCCCCATCTCCCCGTCGCCGATGCGCGCGTGCCGGTCGAGCCGCTGGCCGAGCGCCGCCTTCGAGTCGTTCACGTGCATGCACCGCAGCCGGTCCATGCCGAGCAGCCGGCCGAAATCGCCCCAGAACCGCTCGTAGCCGGGCTCGCTCCGGAGGTCGTGCCCCGCCGCGAAGGCGTGCTGGGTGTCGATGCAGACCCCGAGCCGCGCCCCCTCCGGCCCGGCGCGCTCGATCATCGCGGCGATGTGATCGAGGCGGTCGCCGAGGGTCGACCCCTGCCCGGCCATGTTCTCGATGCACAGCTGCGCGCGGAGCCCCTTGCCCCGCGAGAGCACGATCGCGAGGCTCTCGCCGATGCGGTCGAGGCCGGCCTCCTCGCCGAGGCCGCGGTGCGCGCCCGGATGGAACACGACGAAGTCGATCCCGAGCGCGTCGCACCGCGCGAGCTCCTGGAACAGCGCCTCCCGCGAGCGCTCGAGGATCGCGGCGTCGTCGGCGCACAGGTTGATGAGGTAGCTCGCGTGGGAGAGCGTCCGACCCGCGCCGGCCCAGCCCGCGCGCGCGGCGCGGAACGCGGCGATCTGCTCCGCGCCCAGCGCGGGCTCACGCCACTGGCCCGAGACCTTGGTGAAGATCTGCATCGCCTCGCACCGGTCCTCCCCCGCCAGCGCGATCGCGCGGTGAAGGCCGCCGGCCACGGACTCGTGCGCGCCGAAGATCATGGGCCGCACTGCTTGGGTCGCCCCCGCCGCGCCGGCAAGGCATTGCGCCGGACGCGCCCGATCTGCCACGGCGCCCGCCGACCAGCGCGAACGCGACGACGACCGGAACAAGCCGTCCGACGCCGTGCGACAACGCCGATTCCGCGAGCAATCTGCGATCCATGGGCGAGCAAACCCCGTGCCTGAAGGGTGCGAACCCCGGTTCGCGGCACCTCACCCTTGACGCGTTACGGCCCAGGCGCGAATTGAGCGGCCTTCCTGGAGTCTCGATGAGCCATATGGGTGTTACGAACGGGGCTGGGGCCGGACGCACGGAGCTCGGCGCGCCGGGTGAAGCCGCCGGCCAAGAAACCGCGGCGGCTCCGCCGCTGGTGCCGTCGCATGTGCTCTCGGGCAAGCGGCTCGTGGTGGTCGGAGGCACCGGGTTCCTCGGCAAGGTCTGGCTGGCCATGCTGCTCGCGAGGTTCCCGGAGATCGCCCACATCTACCTGCTCGTCCGGGCCAAGGAGAGCCAGTCGCCGGAGGAGCGCTTCTGGTCGCAGATCGCCACCTCGCCGGTGTTCGATCCGATCCGCGAGCAGTACCCGGGGCCCGCCTTCGAGGAGTACCTCCGGCAGAAGATCACCCCCATGAACGGCAACGTCGGCCTGCCGCTGCTCGGGCTCGGCGACCGCGTCGGGGAGCTCACCGGCCAGATCGCCGCGGTCGTGAACGTGGCCGGCGTCGTCGACTTCAACCCCCCGCTCGACGAGGCGCTCGAGGTCAACGCGTTCGGCATCAGCAACATCGTCGAGCTCGCGCGGACCCTCGGGGCCAAGGTGATGCACACGAGCACCTGCTTCGTCGCGGGCTACCGCTCGGGCCTCATCGAGGAGAACCACCCGGCCGAGATCCCCTTCCCCCGCGCCGCCGGCGAGACGTGGTTCGGCGCCGCCTGCCCGAAGCGGACGCTCGATCGGTCGCACTGGGACCCGCAGCGCGAGATCAGCGAGTGCCTCGACCTCGTGAAGCAGGCGCGCCAGCGGTGCGAGGACGCCTTCCGGCAGAGCGCCTTCCTCGACGAGGCCAAGGCCAACCTCGCCGCGCGCGGCGAGCCGGGCCGCGGCAGCGCGCTCGAGAACGAGCTCGCCAGGGTGAAGCGCAAGTTCATCAAGGACCGGCTCGTCGAGGCCGGCAAGGAGCGCGCGCTCTTCTGGGGGTGGACCAACATCTACACCTACACGAAGAGCATCGGCGAGCAGGTGCTCGCCAGCTCCGGGCTGCCCTTCACCATCGTCCGCCCCGCCGTCGTCGAGACCGCCGTCGAGTTCCCGTTCACCGGCTGGAACGAGGGGATCAACACCTCGGCGCCCTACCTCTACCTCGCCTCGAAGGGGCAGGTGCAGTTCCCGGGCGACCACGACGTGCGGCTCGACCTCATCCCGGTCGACATGACCGCGAGCGGCATGATCGCCTCGCTCTGCGAGCTCATCGAGGGCCGCGCGCCCGCCGTGTACCAGTACGGTTCGACCGACACGAACGGCTGCCGCGTGACGCGCTACCTGGAGCTCGCCGGGCTCTACAAGCGACGTCAGGTGTTCGAGGGGAAGAAGACCGCGCTCTTCGACGTCGTGTCGTCCCGCTTCGAGCCGCGCGGGCTGAGCCGGCAGCAGTACAACGCGCACGGCGCGCGCGCGATCGAGGGCGCGCTCCGCGGCCTCGGGAGCCTGCTCAAGACGGCGGGCGTCGGCCCCGCCGCCGCCCTCCTCAGGCCGGCGGCCGCCGCGCTGGAGAGCGCCGCGAAGACCGAGCAGAGGACGGCCACGCTCCTCGAGGTCTTCATGCCGTTCGTCGCGGAGGCGGACTGGGTCTACTCGTGCGCCAACACGCGCGCGGCCATGGCCCGCATGCCGCCCGAGGAGCGGGCGCGCTTCGTCTGGGCGCCCGAGAAGATCGACTGGCGCGAGTACATCTGGAACGTCCACCTCCCCGGCCTGGAGAAGTGGGCCTTCCCGCTGATGGAGGACATGCTCCGCCGGGAGATCAAGCCGCTCCGGCCCTACGACAGCCTGGTCGACCTGCTCGACGAGGTCGCCGAGCGCTTCGATCACGCGCTCTCGCTCCAGCAGATCGAGCAGGACGGCCTCTCGCGCACGAGCTACCGCGAGCTCCGCGACGCGGCCTGCAAGACGGCCGCGCGCCTCGCCGCGCTCGGCGTCCGCCGCGGCGATCGCGTCGCGCTCTCCGGCGCGAACCAGCCGTCGTGGCCCGTCGCCTACTTCGGCATCCTCCGCGCGGGCGCCGTCGCCGTCCCGATCGATCCCGCGCTCGACGCGGCGGCGTTCACCGCCGTCGTCCGCTCGTCCACCGCGAAGGTCGTCCTCTGGGACAGCGCCGTGGAGGAGAAGGTCGGCGCCGGCGTGCGCGCGGCGCTGCCGAACGTGTACGCCTTCGACCTCGTCGGCTTCGCCGAGGGCCGCGCGGCGGACCTGGGCCTGGCGTCCGGCGACGGGCTCGCGCCCCCGGACGTGCGCGTGGGCAGCGACGACGTCGCGAGCGTGGTCTACACGAGCGGCACGACCGGGGAGCCGAAGGGCGTGCTGCTCACGCACGGCAACTTCGCGGCGCTGCTCGCCTCCCTCGCCCCGCTCTTCCCGCTCAAGGCGAGCGACCGCGTGCTCAGCGTGCTGCCGCTCCACCAGACCTTCGAGGTCACCTGCGGCCTGCTCCTGCCGCTGTCGCAGGGCGCGCGCATCATCTACCTCGACGAGGTGTCGGCCGACCGGGTGAGCGACGGGCTGAAGCGGGCGCGCATCACGGCGATGGTCGGCGTGCCGGCGCTCTGGCAGATGCTGGAGCGCCAGATCGTCGCCAGGGTGAAGGAGCAGGGGCCCGCCGCGGCCACCGCGTTCAGCTGGGCCATGGAGCTGAACCGCATGCTCGGCAAGCGCTTCGGGCTCAACGCGGGGCGGCTCTTCTTCGGTAGCGTCCACGAGGCGCTCGGCGGCAACGTCCGCTTCCTCATCTCCGGGGGCGCGGCGCTCCCCAGGGACACGGCCGCCGTGTTCAAGGGGCTCGGCCTGCCGCTCGCCGAGGGCTACGGCCTGACCGAGGCGGCGCCGCTCCTGACCGTCGCCAGGGCCTCGCCGGCGGCGAACCCGGGGAACGTCGGCAAGCCGATCCCCGGCGTGCAGATCAAGATCGCGAGCCCGGACGCGAGCGGCGTCGGCGAGGTGCTCGCGCGCGGCCCCAACGTCATGAAGGGCTACGCCGACGCCCCCGACGCGACCCAGGCCGCGCTCGACGCGGAGGGGTGGCTCCACACGGGGGACCTCGGCAAGCTCGACAAGCAAGGGCGGCTCGTCCTCGTCGGCCGTCAGAGCGAGGTCATCACCGCGGCCAAGGGCGAGAACGTCTACCCGGCCGACGTCGAGCGCCTGCTCGGCAAGGTCCCGCACGTCCGGGAGCTCGCGATCGTCGGGATCGACAACGGCCGCGGCGGAGAGCAGGTCGCCTGCCTCGCCGTCACCGCGCCCCCGAGCGCCAAGGACGGCGACGGCGACGAGGCGCTCGCGCGGGCCGCGCAGCACGAGCGCGCGCTCGAGGCGCTCCGGACGGCGATCCTGGCGCTGCCCAAGCCGTGTCATCCCATGGCCTTGCACCTCCACGACGCCGACCTGCCGCGCACCGCGTCCGGCCAGGTGAAGCGCTCCGAGGTGAAGGCGATCGTCGAGCGCCTCGCCGCCGAGGCCGCCGCGTCCGCCGACGCGAGCGCGGGCGCCCTCGCGCACGACGCCGGCGGGGCGGCCATGGAGCCGAAGTCGCACGCGCCCGGCGAGGAGCCCATCAACATCCCGCGCCCGGTGGCCGACTTCGCCAAGCACTGGATGAACAAGGTCCAGTCCGGCTTCTACGGGAACGTCATGCGCCCGAAGGTCTACGGGCGCGCGTTCATCCCGCACAACCGCAACACGATCGTCGTCTCGAACCACGCGAGCCACCTCGACATGGGGCTCGTGAAGTTCGCGCTGGGCAGCTACGGCGACGGCCTCGTCTCGCTGGCCGCCCAGGACTACTTCTTCGAAGGCAACCGCTGGCGGCGCGCCTACTTCGAGAACCTCACGAACCTCGCGCCCTTCGACCGCAAGGGCGGCCTCCGCACGGCGCTGCGCCAGACGGGCGAGATCCTCGACCGCGGGCGGACCGTGCTGCTCTTCCCCGAGGGCACGCGCAGCCCCGACGGCAGCATCCTGGAGTTCAAGCCGGCGATCGGGCACCTCGCGCTCACGCACAACGTCGACATCCTGCCGCTCTACCTGGGCGGCACCTTCGAGGCGCTCCCCAAGGGGCGCAGCGTCCCGATCCGCCGCGACGTCCTCGCGCGCATCGGGCCGCCGCTCGAGATCGGCGACCTCCGGCGGCTCACCGCCGGGATGAAGTACGCGGTGGCCTGCCGCAAGGTCGCGGAGCTCACGCAGCTCGCCGTGATCAAGCTGCGGGAAGGCGGCGCCCTCGACCTGCGCCGGGTCGAGAGCATCGACCAGGCCGCGAACACGAAGGAGCACCCGCTCACGCTCCTGTTCCGCGAGCTCGAGTCGAAATACGTGGCCGGGCGGGTCACCCAGCCGATCACCTACTACGTCACGCTCGGGGCGGAGGAGGAGGCGAAGTGGACGCTGCGGATCGACCCGGTCGGCTGCGAGGCGCGGGTCGGCAAGCCGAGCCAGCAGGCGGACTGCGTGCTCAAGACGACGCCGGAGATCTTCACCAAGATCGTCCGCGAGGCCTACACACCGAGCCCGATGGAGTTCATGACGGGCCTCGTGAAATCGAACGACATCTCCCTCCTCCAGACCTTCCAGAAGGTTTTCGACCTCGCATGAGCCGCTACCTCGTCACCGGCGCGACCGGCTTCCTGGGCTCGCACCTCGTCGCGGAGCTCCGCGGGGCGGGGCACGACGTCGTGGCGCTCTGCCGAGCGGAGGCGCCCGCGCTCGCCGAGCGAGGCGTGGAGCTCCGCCGCGGGGACATCCTCGACGCGGCGTCGGTCCGCGCCGCCGCCGAGGGCTGCGAGGGGCTCTTCCACTGCGCCGGGCGCGTCTCGCGGCGCCGCGAGGACGCGGAGGCGCTCTACCGGACGCACGTGGAGGGGACGAAGATCACCCTCGACGCATGCCGCGACGCGGGGGTGAAGCGCGCGGTCATCGCGAGCACGAGCGGCGTCGTCGCGGTGAGCAGGGACCCGGACGACATCCGCGACGAGACCGCGGCGCCGCCGATCGACCTCATCGCCGGCTGGCCCTACTACCGCTCGAAGCTGTACGCCGAGCGCGCGGCCTTCGATCGCAGCGGGCCGGGCTTCGAGGTCGTCGCGGTCAACCCGAGCATCCTGCTCGGCCCGGGGGACGTGCACGGCGCCTCGACCGGAGACGTCGTGAGCTTCCTCGAGCGCCGGGTCCCCTTCATCCCCGCGGGCGGCCTGTCGTTCGTCGACGCCCGCGACGCGGCGCACGGCATGGCGCTGGCCATGGAGAAGGGCCGCCCGGGCGAGCGCTACCTGCTCGGCGCCGCCAACATGAGCCTGGACGTCTTCTTCCACCGCCTCTCGCGCATCTCGGGCGTCCCGGTCCCCGCCCTGCGGCTGCCGCGGAGCATCGCGCTCGCGAAGGCGGGCGCGCACCTCCTCGAGCGGGCGCGCAAGCGGCTCCCGTTCGATCTGCCGGTCGACCCGGTGTCGGCGGAGATGGCCCAGCACTTCTGGTACCTCGACGCGACCAAGGCCCGGCGCGAGCTCGACTGGACGCCCCGCGACCCGCTCGAGACGCTGGCGGACACGGTCGCTGACCTGCGCGCGCGCGGCGTGGTCTGGCCGCAGGCGTAGGCCCAGGCGGAGACCGCGGCCGCGCTGCGCCGCCCCCGACGAGCGTTGTAGCGACAATGTAAGGACGCCATTGAGACTTCAATGGTCGGTCCCGTCATCCCCCCGCACGCACCAGGTTGCCCCGCGCGATGGCGTTACGCCACAGCCGCGCTCGCCACGGGCGCCGCTCCCGGCCTGAGGCTGCCGGGCGGCCCGCTGTTTGCAGGATGAGCCTGGCAGCGAGACGCTTCGCAACAGCGAGGGAGCGAACTTGGTCAGACAGGCTTCACCCACCGACGCACCGACCGCGGAGACGATCCAGGTAGGACTCGTGTTGATCGAGATCGGGCGAAATGGCCGGGTGGTCTTCGCCAACGCCTCGGCGCGCGAGGTAGCGTTTGCCTATGAGGACCTGGACGGGCAGACTCCGCACGTCACGGACGCCGACGGCAAGCCGCTCGGGCCGCACGAGCGGCCGCGGTCCCGCGCCCTTCGAGGCGAGGCGTTCGGCCCCTCGATGACGCACTGGAAGACCCGTGACGGCGACGTCGCCCTGGTTGTCCGGTGCGACACCGTCGACCAGGAGCGCAGGCTCGCCGCGCTCACCTTCATCGACGTGACCGCCTTCCATCGATGGACCGACGACACGCGCGCCGCGCTCGCCGCGCGCGACGAGTTCCTGTCCATCGCGGCGCACGAGCTGCGATCGCCGCTCAACGCCCTGATGCTCACGATCCACCGGCTCAAGCTGCGCGTCCCGGAGGACGGGTCGTTCCCCGAGCTCGACCGGCTGGTCGACATGTCGCAGCGCCAGATCGATCGCCTGACCAGCCTGGTCCAGAACCTCCTCGACGTGACGCGGATCCGCGCCCGCCGCCTCGAGCTCGAGTTCGAGCTGAAGGACCTGCTCCAGATCGTGCGCGACGCCGCGGAGGCGGCCATCGAGCACGCCCGCGCGGCCGGGACGCCGGTCCGGATCGAGGCCCATGAGCCTGTCCTCGGGCTCTGGGACGGCGCGCGCATCGAGCAGGTCGTCCAGAACCTGCTCACGAACGCGCTGAAATACGGGGAAGGCAGCCCGATCGAGGTCTCCGTCGAGCGCGAGGGGGAGGCGGCCAAGCTGACGGTCCGCGATCACGGGCCGGGCATCGCCGCGGAGGATCGCGACCGGGTCTTCGAGCCCTTCCAGCGGATCGCTTCCACCTACAAGTCGCAGAGCCTCGGGCTCGGCCTCTACATCGTGCGGGAGATCGTCCAGGCGCACGGCGGCAGCATCGCCATCGAATCGCCTGACAGCGGCGGGGCGGCGTTCGTGGTGCGCCTGCCCGTCGCGCAGCAGCGGTCGTCGGAGACAACAGCGGAACACGCATGACGCGAGAACGTGAAGACCATCAAGGCGCACAGGGCCCCTCGCCCGAAGGAGGAGAGAGCGACAGCTCCAGCGCGGACATCGCCCGGCTGGAGACTGGCATTCCGAGGCTCGACTACATCCTGAAGGGCGGCTTCCTCCGGAACGGCACCTACGCCCTGATGGGCCCCCCGGGGAGCGGAAAGACGATCTTCGGCAACCAGCTCTGCTTCGAGCACGCGCGGAGGAGCCCGAGCGGGCGGTGTGTCTACGTGACGCTCCTCGTCGAGTCGCACAGCAAGATGATCCGCCACCTGAGCGGCATGAGGTTCTTCGATCCGGGCATGATCCCGGACCGCATCTATTACATCAGCGGTTACCCGGCGCTCCGCGATCAAGGCCTGCCCGGGCTGCTCGAGCTGCTGCGCCGCACCCTGCGAGAGCGCCGCGGCACCGACGTGCTCGTGATCGACGGGCTCGAGAGCGTCGAGCAGCGCGCGCCCACCGCGCTCGCCTACCGCGAGTTCGTGCACGAGATCCAGGGGCTCTCCACGCTGAGCGACTGCACGACGTTCCTCCTCACGAGCACGCGGGAGCGGTCGCACGCCGAGAACGCGCTCGTCGACGGCGTCATCGAGCTCACCGACCAGCTGGTCGGTCCGAGGGCCGTCCGGGAGCTCACGGTCCACAAGTTCCGCGGGAGCGATTCCCTGCGCGGGAAGCACGAGGTCGAGATCGACACGTCCGGGATGGTCATCCACCCCCGCACCGAGATCCAGTTCGACAGCCCGCGGGCGAGCGCGACCGAGGAGCGCAAGCGGATGGGCTTCGGGATCGAGAGCTTCGACGCGATGATCGAGGGCGGACTGCCCTCGGGCTCGGCGACTGCCCTCCTCGGCGCGCCCGGCACCGGCAAGACGCTCCTCGGGCTCTCGTTCCTCGTCGAGGGAGCGAGGCAGGGAGAGGAAGGGGTCTACTTCGGCTTCTACGAGCCTCCGCCCCGGCTCCGCGAGAAGGCCCGGAAGGTCGGTATCGATCTCGAGACCCACGTCGAGAAGGGCACGATCCAGCTCATCTGGCAGCCGCCGCTGGAGCACATGATGGACGCGCTGGCGGAGCAGCTGATCGAGCTCCTGCGCCAGGACCCGAAGCCGCGACGCCGGCTGTTCATCGACGGCATCGAGGGCTTCCGGGCCGCGTCGGTCTACCCGGACCGGATGGCGCGGTTCCTCTCGGCCTTCACCAACCAGCTCAGGATGCTCGACGTGACGACGGTGGTGACCGAGGAGCTCGATCTGTTCACGCCGCTCATCAAGATGCCGAACCCCGAGCTCGGGAACGTGGTCGAGACCGTCATCCTGCTCCGCTACGTCGAGCTCCGGTCGCAGATCCACCGGCTCATCTCGATCTTGAAGATGCGAGAGAGCCTCTACGACAGGTCGATCCGCGAGTTCGTCATCGGCAAGGGCGGGATCGAGGTGGCGAGCTCGTTCCGTTCTGCGGAGCAGATCCTGTCGGGGCACGCGCGGGTTCTCGGCGGGCTTCAAGAGAAAGAGGAGGATCCGTGACGACCGTGCTCGTGGTGGATGACGAGTCAGACCTCCTCGCGTGCATCGAGGGGCTGCTCGAGGACGAGGGGTACTCGGTCGTGACCTACCCAGACGGCAAGCAGGCGCTCGATTACCTGCGAGGGGCCCGCCCGGACCTCGCCCTCGTGGACCTGATGATGCCGATCATGAGCGGGTTCGATCTCGTGAGGGCCGTGAAGGAGGAGCAGCAGCTCGACGGGATGCCGATCGTCATCATGAGCGCGGTGGAACAGCGCCACGAGCTGCTCGAGAAGCTCGGCGACCGGGTGCACAGCGTCCTCAAGAAGCCGTTCACGGCCGACAAGCTCCTCGTCACGGTCCGCAAGCTGCTCGCGGCGCCCGTGCCCGCCCCAGCGCCAGCGCCAGCGCGGACCGGCTGACGCGCGCGGATCAGATCGCCCGGCGCAGCGGGGTCGGCGGGAACAGGTCCTTCATGTCGAGCGGGAGCTGGCCGCGGAACCCCTCGATCTCCCCGGCGGACACGCTGTCCGCGACCGCCTCGCAGATCGCCTGCAGCACGAAGCCGGCCGCCTCGCGGTCCAGGCGCAGCTCGCGCGCGACGTCGTCCTCGATGGTCGCCGTCGTGATGCGCTTGTCGGGCCCGTCGAGGAACGGATCGAGCGACGGGTGGAGCTTGGAGGGGAGCTGCGCGATGAGGTGCCGCGCCTCCTGGGGCGTCACCCTGCGGCAGAGGTTGCCGAGGACGATCTGGAGCGCGAGCTCCGCGCGGTCGCGCTGCTGGAGGCCGCTGTGGCGCTCGACCGCGTGGAGCAGCCGGCCAAAGGCGCTGTCCGCGCGCGCCTTGCGCCGCGTGAGGGCGCGCACGGGGCCGCGCGAGCGCTCCGGCCGCGCGGTCCCCTCCGGGTGCAGCGCGCCGCCCGGCTTGAACCGGGCGGCCACCTCGAGCTGCGCCGTCACGACGGAGCCGGCGGCCGCGGCGTCGATGACCCCGTCGGCGAGCAGGTCGTCCAGGGTCACGAGGCCGACGGGCCGCCCTTGCTCGGTCACCGGCACGCGCCGACACGCATGATCGCGCATGGTGCGCACGGCGTCGCCGATCGACGCGTCGACCTCGAGCGTCGCCACCTCGTCCGACATGATGTCGCGCAGCGGCGTGCTGCGCGCGTCGAGGTCGCCTGCCACGACCTCCAGCGCGATGTCGCGGTCGGTCACGATGCCCGAGAGGCGCTGGCCATCGTGGACCAGCACCGCGCCGACGTGGTTGTCGACCATCGCCCTCACCGCGTCGTAAGCGGTCGAGCGCGGGCTCAGAACGATCATTCGCGGGCGTCGGTACTGTTCGAGCGACATGGCGAGACCCTCCCCCTGGCAGCGCTGGCGCGCGTGTGCACGCGTGCGTGCCGTGCGTGCGTGGAAGAGCGACTAGCCAGAACGGTACCAACGCCCGCCGCCGCGCGGCCTGCAGGCGGGGAGACGGGCGCCGCCGCTGTTCAGCGGGCCGACGGGAGGTACGGCCGCGTCGAGCGGATCGGCGCCCGGCGCTTCATCGCCGGGCGCCCTCGAGCGGCCGCGGGGGCGTGAGGCCTAGACCGTCACTCGACGACGAGGGAGGAGATCTTGTCGTTCAGCGCGCCGAGGGACGCCTGGCTGGAGGTGTAGACGACCGACGTGCCGGCGAACGGCGAGTCGAGGTACGCCGTGACCGTGTAGCCGGCGGGCACCTGGATCGAGGAGATCCAGTCGTTCCCGACCGCCCGCGCGCCCAGGTCGCTCACGTCGTACTCCCCGCGATCGAGGATGACCGCCCTGCCCCCGAAGCTCGAGTCCTCGTACACGGTGATCCCCGACGTGGCCGGCAGCGGAGCCTGGTTGTTCGAGTACTGCTGCCACAGGCTCTCCACGTCGTGACCCGTCAAGGTGACCCACGTCTGGCTCGAGTACGTGCCGGCGCGCAGGATGTCGTCGAGCGCGTCGACGACCGGCGGCTGGCCCACGCGGTACGTCGCGTCGATCCACTTGAAGAAGGCCGCCGCGTCGCCGTAACCGAACAGGTAGTGCGCCCCGTACACCCATCCGCTCGGGATCGACCAGCCCGCAGCCGCGTTGTTGAGGCCGTAGGCATCACGCACGTAGTCGGCGGTCCCCTCGATGATCCAGCCGGGGACCTGGCCCGAATACCCGGCTTGAACGATGTGCATGGTCTCGTGCACGACCACGTCCGTGTCCTCCGGGTTGTCGAGCATGTGCTGCTTGTTGTAGAAGGTGCTGCCGCCGCTCGCCCACGCGACGCCGGGCTCGTTCGTGATGTTGAATCCCACCGTGGTGGCCGCGGATGTATTGAAGCGCTGAACGAGCAGTGGATACACGGCGTAGAACGTGCACTCCATGTCTTCCAGGATGGCGTTGTCGAACCCCGGGACGGTGGTGACGTTGAGGGTGTAGGGGCTGCCCGTGCCGCACGCCGGAGTCGACGTGCCGCCCTTGAAGTGCAGGTTGTCGAGGACCGTGGACGAGGTCGAGTACGGGAGGTTCAGCGTGATCTTGATCTGGAGATCCGAGTAGCTCTGCTGGAGCTTGCTCTTCACCGTGGACGGCACCGCGAGCACCAGCTCGTGGAACGTGTTGGCCGACAGGCCCTGCAGGGAGGCCTGGCCCACCCAGGTGTTGCTCAAGCCGAGCGTCGCGCTGCTCACGAACACCTGCAGCTGACCATAGCTCGGGCTGACGGGCAGCCGGATGTCGAGCGCGAGCTCGTCGGTGACGCCCGAGAGGCTGGAGAGCGCGGGAGAGACCAGCTCCGCGTAGGTGAAGCTGCTCAGGCCGAGCGCGGCCGTGCCCTCGGAGTGGACCGTCGAGGACGCGACGGTCCCGGACGACGCCGTCCATTGGGTCACGTTCTCGAACCCGAAGACCGACTCCTGCTGCGTCAGCGCAAGCTCGGCCGTCTCGACGAGGTCCTCGTCAGGAGACCCGGCGGCCGCGGTGCAGGCGCTCAGCGCCGCGCACGTGACCAGCAGACTTGCCCGGCTCAGAAGATTGAGTGTTCCGTGGTGGCTCTTCATGTCCTCTTCATCCTTGTGGCGTGCATCGAGGGCGCCCTCGCGCGGCGCGGATCGCCCACGGCCGCGCCGTGCCGCGCCAGCGGGCGCCCGACAGGGGTCCACGCTGGCGGGGCGGGCGGGGCTCCGCTCGTCGGGGCGCCCTCTCGCGCCGTGAATGCTCGGAGCGCGGGCCATCCTTCACGAAATCGTACGCGCCCGCCGCTGCCCGCCGCCGACCTGGATCACGACGGCGCGCGCACGGCGGGGCCTTCGCCGGCCCATGCCGCCTGGCGCGCCGCGAGCCGCTCCCCAGGCCGCGCTCCCGGCGCAGGAGCGCGGCAGGCGATCACCGCGGCGGCTTGTCCGCGGGCGCGACAGGCACGAGCCGCACCATCCGGTGCTGGAGCCCGTCGACGCGCTGCAGCCAGCCGCGCCAGGCGGCGTACTGGGCCACGGGGATCGTCGAGCGATCGAGGACCACGCGCTCCTTCACCACCACCGCGTTCTTGCCCGGCACCTTCGCGAACGAGAGCGTCGCGCGGCCGAACTCGCCGCCGTTCTCGTCGCCGCCGGGCGGGAGCTCGGCGAACGTGTACCCGGCGGGGGCGACGATCGTGATCGTCCGGTGGTGGTGCCGCGGCGCGATGCTCGGCGGGAGCACCACCGGGAGCGTGCGCTTCACGAGCGGCGCGAGCTGCGACGTCATCGTGGACGTGCCCGAGAGCGGCACCGAGAGCTCCGCGCCCTCGCGGCGGGCGAGCCCCTCGGAGCGCGCCTCGTACTCGAGCGACGCCGCCCCGTGCGCGAGGTCGGCCTGGAACGCCACCTTCGGCTTCACGTCGACGGTCGGGAACCAGCCGTACGCGAGGTACTGCTCGACCCACTGCGCGCGCGCGTCGGCCTCGGCCAGGTTCGACCTGAGCTCGAACGCCGCGTCGCCGATGTGCCGCTCCTTCGCCGCGAGCTCGCCCGCGCCCGACGGGAGCAGCGCGATCGTCCAGTCGGCGTCGACGCCGTGGTCGGCCGGCGAGCTCGCCGGCGTCTCCACGATCTTCGGCGGCCCGTCGTCGACGAACAGCGCCAGCGTGCGCGCGTCCATCGCCGGCAGCGGCCCGAGCCGGCTCTGCGGGCTCGTCGCGTCGAGCCACATGCCCGGCGCGCCGCCCGCGCCCGGCAGGTACGCGATGCCGTGATCGAACACCGGGATCGCCGCGACCTCGCTCCGGAGCAGCGACGGCTGGCCGGTGTAGCGCGTCTGGACGAGCACCTCCGTCGCCTCGATGCCGATCGACTTGAGCAGCGTGATCAGCAGCATCGCCTTGTCGTCGCAGTCGCCCTGGCGCCGCGCGAGGAGCTCCTGCGGCCGGTTCGGCAGCCACCACTCGCCCGAGACGAAGTTCACGTAGCGGATGTCGTCCGCCACGAAGTCGAACAGCGCCCGCAGCTTGTCCTCGCGCGTCGCCTTGCCCTTCGTGAGCTCGGCGGCGAGCCGGCGGACCTGATCGTCGGGCTCCATGAAGCCCGCGACGGCGCCCCGGTACCACTCCCGGAACTCGTGCCAGCCGTGGAACGTGGAGCCCACGACGACCGGCAGCACCTCCGCGAGGTGCGGGGCGAGCGGCTCCTCGGGCACCTCGGGCGGGTCGTCCCAGATGAACCGCGTCACCTGGCGGCCGTCCTTCTCCGACGTGAGCACCCGCTCCGCCTTGCCGTTCAGCACGTCGATCGCCAGGGGATCGCTCTTCGGCGAGTCGACGACGACCTCGTTGTAGAGGATCGGCCGCGTGTCGGTCGAGCCGACGTAGTCGATGAAGTAGAACGGCGCGTCGCCGCGGCGGCCGACGGGGCCCGGGGTCCACGAGCGCACCGCGACCTCGACGACGTCGCCGGTCTTCAGCTTGGGCCAGCGCACGAACGGCTTCTGCCCGCCCGCGCCCTGCTCGTCCGGCTCCGCCACCGTGCCGTCCTTGCGGTGCACGCGCGCGAAGAGCAGCTCGGTGTCCGCCGCCTCGGCGGGGATGTCGCGCTCGTAGAGATCCTGATCGGTGCGCGGCTCGATGACGATCTCGCGCGCGTAGTGCATGAGCTGCGAGACGCGCTTGTCCGGGTGGTACGTCACGACGCGCACCCAGTGGAGCTGCCGGTCGGCCACCTCCCCCTTCTTGGCCGGGGTCTGCCGCGCCCGCGCGAGGAAGGCGCCGGGCTCGACGAGGTACTGCTCGTCGCGCATGCGCCGCCGGCCCGGCGCGCCGGCCGAGCCCTCGCCGAGGCGGAGCGCGAGCTCGGCCTTGAGGAAGGGATCGCCGGGCGTGAGGTCGCGCGCCCGCCCGAGCGCGGCGGTCGCGGCCGCCGTCCACGGCGCGGGGTCGGCGCCCTGCCGGACCGCGGCGAGCGCCTGGAACGCGGCGGGCTGGTTCGGCGCGACCTGCGTCGCGTAGGAAAGCACCTCGCGCGCCCACGCGACGCGGCCCGCGCCGTGGAGCGCGCGGCCGATGCGGATGACGTCCTCGGCCGACGTCTGCTGCGCGAGCGCCCCGGCCGCCGCCACCTCGAGCGCGGCGCCGCCCTCGAGCTCGAACGCGAGCACGTGGTCCGCGCCCCGCGACTCGGGCGCGATCTCGGCGAGGCGGCGCGCGGCCCGCAGCTCGAGCGCCGGGTCGAGCCGGGCGGCGGCCGCGATCTCCTGCCAGACGACGACAGGGGTCCGGTCCTTCTGCTCGCGCTCGACCGCGAGCAGCTCCTCGAGCCCGGCCCGCGTGAGCCCCGAGGTCGCGAGCTTCTTCTTCACGAGCGCCCGGAGGACGCGCGCCTCGGGATCGCGCGCCGAGCGCAGCGGCTCCTCGCGCAGCACGGCGGCCGCCCAGTCGACCCGGTCCGAGGCGAGGTGGGCGGCGACGAGCCGGCGCTGCGCGAACGCCGCGGTGGCCCGGTCCTTCTCGGCGAGGCCGCGGGCGCGCGCGGCCTCGAGCCAGCCGCTGCGGTTCGCGCCGAACGGGGACACCCACCCCGCCATGGCGATCGCGTCGGAGGTGACGCCCGCCGCCCGCGTCACGCGGTCGAGCAGCCCGGGCGCGCGGGGCGATCGCTGGTCGTCCGCGCCGCCGAGCGTGCGGAGCACGACGGCCGTGAGGATCGGATCGAGGGCCTGCGAGGCGCCCGCGTCGAGCGCCCTGTCGAGCGCCGTCCTGATCTCGGTGGCGGTCGAGCGCGCGGCCGGGGGCAGCGTGAGCGGCGTGAGATCCGACGAGGTCGCGAGCGCCACCGGCCGGCGCTGCTCGTCGGTGAAGCGCACGCGGGCGCGCCCCTCGTCGGCGATCGCCCCGGTGCACACCTTGAGGGCGAGCAGGTGATCGCCCGCGGGCGCCTCGATGCGCGCGGCGACGCGGTCGAGCACGAGGCGCTCGTGGGCCACGTCGCTCGCGGCGACGTCGGCGCCGTCCCAGACGAGCCGCACGGCGCCGGCCCCGGCGACGTGGGCGAGGATCGGCTTGCGATCGAGCGCGGCGGGGACGGTCACGCGCGAGGCGAGGTACGTGCAGCTCTCGGCGCGGGGGTGGATGTAGAGGTCGAGCGGCACGCCGCGCGCGGTCGACGCGGCGGGCAGCACCCGGCGCCACGCGACGTCGTACACGCCCCACGCGTAGCGGGCGCTCATGTCGGAGAAGCGCTGGCCCTCCGCCTCGGGCCCCTCGCGGCGCGCGAGCCCGCCGCCCGAGTTGTCCTGGAACGGCCCGAGGATCGCGAACGCCTTCACGAGCCCCGACGGATCCGGCGGCGCGTCGTACGAGACGGCGCGCGCGCCGGGCCACGTCGCGGCCGGCGGCTCGGGGGCGAGCGAGGCCGCGAGCCAGCGCGCCTCGTCGGCGAGCGGCGACGGGGACGCGGCGATCTGCGCGAGGGCCTCGCGCGCGCGGCCCTGCGCGGCGCGGCCTGCGAGCGACGCGGCGATCACGAGCCCGGCGATCGCGTCGTCACCGCCCCGCCGCGCGCGGGCCAGCGCGGCGCCGAGCATCTCGTCGGGCGTCGCGGCGGTCCACCGCAGCGTCGGCACGATGGCCGCGCGCTTCTCGGTCCCCTGCGCGCCGCCCACGGCGGGCGCGCGCGCCTCCACCTTCGCGCCGGTCGGACGCCGCACCGGCGCCCCGCCCGCCGCGGGCGCCGTCGCGTCCGCCTTCGCTCCGCCGGGGCGCGGCGCCTGCGCGCCGCCCGCCGCGGGCGCTGTCGCGTCCGCCTTCGCTCCGCCGGGGCGCGGCGCCTGCGCGCCGCCCGCCGCGGGCGCTGTCGCGTCCGCCTTCGCTCCGCCGGGGCGCGGCGCCTGCGCGTTGCCCACCGCGGGCGCGACGGCGAGGGCGAGCAGCGCCGCGATCCACCCGCCTCGGCGCGCGGCGCGGGCCTGCGCGCGCCGATCCCGTCCGTCTCGTCGACCTCGTCGTTCTTCCCCCGGCGAGCTCCGCTCCATCGATCCTCGCTTCCAGGCCACGGCATAGCGCGAGCACGATCGCGGCGCGAGCGCGGCGATCGCCGCAGCGCACCGCGCGGACGTGACCGCCCCGCGACGCTGTGCGCGAACTTGGCCGGCGCGTGCGGGAACGCCATGCGCGAACTTGGCCGGCGCGCGCGGGAACGCCGTGCGCGAACTTGGCCGGCGCGCGCGCGGTTCACTAAACGTGCTCCCATGCGCCACGCGTCACGATGGCTGTTCTCGGCGGTGATGGCCCTGACCACGCTCATGGCCTCGCCAGCGTTGACCTTCGCCCGCGACACCAAGGTCGAGTGGAAGAGCGTCGACGTGCCCGCGGGCGAAGGTCAGACCCAGCGGGCGCGCACGCTGCGCGGCCTGCTCGCGAGCGCCGCGAAGAAGGCGGACTTCGGCAAGACGAAATCGGTCGTGCTGAGCGCGCGCGTCGTCGAGTTCACCTCGTCCACGCGGGGCGACATCCATCGCGTGAGCTGCACCGTCGTCGGCCGCGTCGTCGGCGGCCCCACGGCCCGCTCGCGCATCTCGTTCGGCGGCCGGCCGAGCGAGCGACAGGCGCTGGAGAAGCAGGTGCTCACGATGGTCGCCAACGGCGTGGTCGGCAGGCTCGCCGCCATCGTCCGCGCCCGGGAGACCCCGCGCGACTGAGCCAGCCGGCCGCGCTCCCGGATCGCGCCGCGCCCCGCTCGACCCTCGCCGCGATCTGGACTACGAGGGCCCGCGCGTCATGGAACTGGACCGGATGGTGAACGAGCTCTTCCAGGAGGAGGAGCTCGCCCGCGACACGGCGAAGAAGCTGATCGCGATGGCGCAGCGCTCCGCGGACGAGGCGAGCGCCGAGCGCGAGGGCCTGCTCGCCTTCCTGCGCGGGCCCATGGAGCGGCACATGCGCTGCGAAGAGGCGGCCATCTTCCCGCATTTCCAGGCCCGCGGGCTCGCCGAGGAGGTCCAGGTCGCGCTGAAGCAGCACGCCGCGGTGCGCGATGCAACCGAGTCGCTCGCGAGCGCCGCGTCGGGCGGCGACGTCGCGGGGGTCGTCGCGCACGTCGCCCGGCTGCTCCTGCACCATACAAATTTCGAGGGCGACTACATTTATCCAGAGCTCACCCACGACGAGTGGCGCGAGCTGATGAAGGAAACAGTTCGTCAGGGCATCTGAGGTGGTACGCAGGAACTCGACACGGATGTTCCCCTCGACGTAGGCTTTCGCCGCCGTGTCTATCGCT
This sequence comes from Sorangium sp. So ce321, assembly GCF_051530195.1. Taxonomy (NCBI): domain Bacteria; kingdom Pseudomonadati; phylum Myxococcota; order Polyangiales; family Polyangiaceae; genus Sorangium; species Sorangium sp. So ce321. The sequence continues at coordinate 12,785,049 of NZ_CP150329.1, forward strand.
GCTGGTCAGGTGCTGAGCGAGCGCTACCGCCTCATCCGACCCGTGGGGCAGGGCGCACAAGCCTCGGTGTGGGTCGCCGAGCACCTGGCCCTCAGCACGCACGTCGCGGTCAAGCTGATCGATCCCGAGCTCGCGAAGCAGGAGGACGCGCGCGAGCGGTTCCGCCGCGAGGCGACGGCCGCTGCGCAGCTGCGCAGCGCGCACGTCGTGCAGATCCTCGACCACGGCATCGAGGGGGAGCAGCCGTTCATCGTGATGGAGCTGCTCGAGGGCGAGGACCTCTTCGAGCGGCTCGCGCGCCGGCGCCGCCTCTCGCTCCAGGAGACGTCGAAGATCGTGACGCATGTCACGCGCGCGCTCACCCGCGCGCACGGGGCCGGCATCGTGCACCGCGACCTCAAGCCGGAGAACTTCTTCATCTGCGCGAACGAGGACGACGAGGTCGTCAAGATCCTCGACTTCGGCATCGCCAAGGTGAAGGGCCAGGGGAAGCGGGCCGCCCAGCGCACCACCGTCGGCACGCTCATGGGCACGCCGCACTACATGAGCCCGGAGCAGGTGAAGGGGCTCCGGGAGGTCGACTTCCGCGCCGACATCTGGGCGCTCGGCGTCATCGCCTACCAGTGCGTCACGGGCGAGCTGCCGTTCGACAGCGAGGGTGTCGGCGACCTGCTGATCAAGATCTCGGTCGGCGAGATCCCGGTCCCCTCGCGGGTGAACCCGGAGCTGCCGCCGACCTTCGACGCGTGGTTCGCGCGCGCGTGCGATCGCGAGCCGGAGCGGCGCTTCAGCAGCGCGCGCGACCTCGCGGAGTCGCTCGCCCGCATCGCCGACCTGGCGGCCGACTCGACGGGCAGCGTGAGCTCGCCGCGGCCGCCGCCGATGCCGCCCCGGTCCGCGCCGACCCGGCCGCCGGCGGCCCCGCCGCGGCCGGCGACCGGCTCGACGATCCCGAAGGCGCCGCCGCTCCCCCGGATGGCGGACACCGCGTCCGGTACGCCGGCGGCGGCTCCCGAGCGGACGCTGAGCGAGCGGCCCGCGGACGCCGCCGCCAGCCCGCTGTCGACGAACCCGAGCGCGAGGACGCCGGCGCGGCTCACCGACAGGCCGCCGGCGCCGCCGCGGCTCACCGACAGGCCGCCAGCGCCGCCCCGGCTCACCGAGCGATCGCCGGCGCCGCCGCTGGTCCAGCCCGGCGAGCAGCCGGCCGCCTCGTCTCGGCTCGGCGAGCGCTCACCGCTCAGCGAGCGCTCGCCGCTCTCTTCCCGGCTCGGCGACCGGCCGCCGGCGCCGCCGCGGCTCACCGACCGGCCGCCAGCGCCGCCGCGGCCCGGCGGCAGCGCTTCGCAGACGCCGCTCTCGCAGACGCCGCCGCTCTCCCAGGCGCCGCCGCTCTCGCAGGCGCCGCCGCTCCCCCAAGCGCCGCCGCTCTCCACGAGGGCGCCGCTCTCCACGAGGGCGTCGCTCTCGCAGGCGCCGCCGCTCCCCCAGGCGCCGCCGCTCGCGACGAGCGCGCCGCTCTCGCAGGCGCCGCCGCTCCCCATGAGGGCGCCGCTCTCGCAGGCGCCGCCGCTCCCCATGAGGGCGTCGCTCTCGCAGGCGCCGCCGCTCCCCCAGGCGCCGCCGCTCGCGACGAGCGCGCCGCTCGCGCCGCAGCCGGATGACGCCCCGCCCCCGGACGACAGCCTCGAGGCTGCGCCCGGCTCGCAGCCGATCCCGCTCACGGGAGCGCACCGGCGGCCAGACGACAGCGCGCCCTCGCTCCTCGATGTCGACATCGAGGAGTTCGAAGAGGACCAGATCGACACCGACGTCGATGAGCCCTGGGTGCAGCCGTCCACGTCCACGCCCGCGGCGCTCGCGCCCCAAGCGGACGCGGGGCAGACGTCCCAGGAGCTCGCGTCGCCGGAGCCCCAGCACGGCACGCCCGTCGCTCCGAGCGCACCGGCAGCGCAGGCCGACGCGGCGCAGGCCGACGCAGCGCAGGCCGACGCGGCGCAGGCCACCACGGCGCAGCCGTCTCCGCCGCAGGCGCCCTCGCTGCAGGCGGCCGCGCCGGCGACGGCAGGGATCGAGCGCGACGCGCCGCCGGGCCAGGAGCCGCTCGATCCGCAGCGCGACGGCGTCGAGCGAGCGCCGGCCGCGGCGGCCGCGGCCATCGCCGTCGCGCCTCCGCTCGCCCCGCAGCGCGCGTCGCGGCCGCTCGAGCAGCCGGCCGCGCCCGCCCCGGTCCGGCCGGCGCGCGCCGCGCGCTCCGACCAGTCGCCAGACCACTGGATGAAGAGCTCCAGCGTGAGCGGTCTGGCGCACGAGGGCGCGCTGCCGGAGCCGGAGTTCGACGGCGGCTCGCGACGTCGCCGGCTCGTCCGCTGGGGAGCGCTCGCGCTGCTGGTCGCCGCCGGCGCCGTCGCCTGGCAGGTCGTTCGCTCGCAGCGCCCGCCGCGCGCCGAGCCGGCAGCCGAGAGCGCGCCGCCTGAGCCGCCGGCCACCGCCGCGGAGCCGGCGCCGCCGCAGGAGCCGGCGCCCCCGCCCGGCGACACAGCGCCGGTCGCGTCCGCGGCCCCGACGGGACAGCCCTCGGCCAGCGCCGCCGCGACGGCGACGACGACGGCGCCGCGCAAGCGGCGCGCGCCGCCGCCGAAGAAGCCGCGGAAGCAGCCTTCCAAGGTGGACGACCTGACGATCGAGATCCCGGACCCGGCCTCGGAGCCGGCCGAGGCCGAGCCGGCTTCACCCTCGGAGCCGTCCCCCGCGCCCGAGCCGCCTCCTCAGGAAGAATCGACCCCGTAGGCAGAATAAAAGAGTGGATGGAAACGACGGCATACCAGCAGTACTCCGAGGAATCCGGCGACTGGTTGAGGAAGGGGAGGGCTCGGCTGCTGGCCCATCTGGTGCGCGAGTTCGGCCCCGGCCGGAGGCCGCTCGAGCTGCTGGAGGTCGGCGCCGGCGTCGGCCAGAACCTCGGTGTCCTCGCGGAGTTCGGCGCCGTCGACGCCAACGAGGTGAGCCCTCTCGGACAGGAGGCCATCGCGAAGGCCGGCGCGGCGAGGACGCTTTACAGCGCGTCCCTCCCCTTCGAGCTCGACCGTCGCTATGACGTGATCTGCGCGCTCGACGTCATCGAGCACATCGAGGACGACCGCGCCGCGCTCCTCTGGATCCATGATCACCTGAGCCCCGGCGGGATCTTCGTCGCCACGGTGCCGGCGTATCCGTGGTTGTTCAGCGACCACGATCGCGCGCTCCAGCACTTCCGCCGGTACACCGCTGGCAGCTTCCGCGCCGCGCTGCCGGCCGGCTTCCACGTGGAGGCCTGTGCCTACTTCAACCAGCTGCTCTTTCCCGCCGCGGTCGGCTCGCGCGCCGTCTGGAGCGCCGCGCGCAAGCTGCGCCCGGGCAAGGGCAGCATGAAGCAGCCCTCGCCGAAGTCGGGCCTCGCCTCTTCGGCGCTCGAGGTCGTCCTCGGCGCCGAGGTCGACCTCATCGCGCGCGGCTACCGGCCGCGCTTCGGGTTGTCGGTCTTCTGCGTGGCGCGGCGCCAGGCGGCCTGAGGCAGCGCGCTCAGGCCCCAGCTCAGCGAGCGCCCGGGAGATCGTCGTCGTCGTCGGCCCCCCCGGGCTGATCGGGCTCGGCGTGGGTCGGCTCCGGCGACGGCGCCGCGGCGGGCGCGCTCACCTCGCCGTCCTTGCGCAGGTAGAGCTCGAGCTTCCCCTTGCCGCCGAGGAGCACGCTCCTCTTCGCGGCGAGCGTGAACTCGCTCCTGGCCGACGCGGGCAGCGACTGGCACTTCGGGTCGACGACGGCGAACGCCGCCTTGTCCACGAGCGCCGCGGCGCTCTCGCCGGCCGGGGGGCCGCTCACCCGGGGCGCCGGGAACGCCCGGTTGTTCGGCCCGAAGACGGGCACCGTCAAGTCGCTGAGCTCGTAAAGGCCCGACTTGTAAGCATTGCCGCAGCCCAGGTAGGCGACGGTGGTCGGGAACGGGGCCTGCGGGTCGGGGGGCGGGCCCATCTCTGCGAGCGTCATCCCGCCGTGCTTCGAGGGCTTCCCGGTGCGCTTGAGCGCGAAGTCGAAGAACATGAGATCTCCGGCGACCGTGTCCCACCCCTTGCTGACCTGGGTGTCCCACGCCACGTGGGTCACCCCCATGCCCTTCAGGAGGTCCCATACCTCGCGCGGCGTGCGCAGCCGGCCGTAGCTGATGCCGTACTGCCACCCGTTCCAGTCCGACAGCGTCTCGGCGCCGATCCCGAGGTGGTTGTGGTTGTCGTGCAGCAGCACGCGCGCGCCCCGGGGGAGCGCGCGGGAGATGGCCTGGAACGTCGGGTAGACGTTGAACCGCTGCTCGTAGCGCTTCGCGTATCCCTGGGAGAGCAGGTCCACCACGGCCTTGATCGGCGACTTCACCATCGCGTGGCCGGGGATGAAGTAGATATCGCCGGCCCAGACCACCTGCAGCCCGACCAGCGCGCCGAGGCCCGTCCTCGTCGCGAGGACCGCGATCCGGTGCTCGCCCGCCGCGCGCCAGAGGAGCGCGATCATCGCGGCGGTCGCGGCCGCCATCTGGGGGACGATCGCCTGGAGATACCGGTCCTGGTGGTGCGTCCAGTACCAGCAGAGGAGGCCGACCTGCACGTAGCCGACGAGCGCCCACACGCGCCTCGTCCCCCGGAGGAACGGCAGGCACACGAGCAGCAGCGTGTAGAGCGACCCGAAGGTGGGGACCTTGCCGTGGAACCTGGGGTAGTCGTTCGGGATGAAGGAGAAGTCGACGAGCCCCTTCAGCGTCCTCAGCACCCCGGCGACGCTCCGCTCCGGCCGCCAGAACTGGTAGTCCTTGTACCCCCACTCAAAGATGTTGGCGGCGTCCGGCGTCCAGGGGCGGAGGGGCAAGGTCTTGTACAGCGTGGGATAGAGCGGGTCCGCGTAGAACACCCAGTTCTTCGCCCAGTGCGTGGACGTGAAGAACAGGCCAGCGAGGACGGCCACGACCGGGCCGAGGTACCAGTTCCTGCGGATCGCGGGCGCTACCTGGCCCCGGAGCGAGCGATACGCGAGGACGAGCGTGCGCGCGCCGAGCAGCAGCGCCGGGAAGGGGACCAGGATGACGGCGCCCGTGTACTTCGTGAGCCCGGCGCCGGAGATCATCATCATCATCAGCGTGATGAAGCGGGGCGAGAGCTCCTTGCACGCGCGGATCATCAGCGTGAACGCCGGGAGCGCGAAGATGGAGGCGACGTGATCGCCCCCGACGCTCAGGCTGGAGTCGTAGAGGAAGATGCCGGGGAAGAGGAAGCGCGCCGTCCAGGAGAGCCGGAGCGCGTGGGGCCCGAGCCCGCGCGGGATCATCAGCCGCACGGCGGCCGGGATGGCGACGAGGGTCGAGAGGAACCCGACGAACTCCATGTGCGCGGCGAGCTCGACCTTGTCGAACAGGAGCCCGCGCGGCAGGAGGAAGGCCCACGCGTAGACGAAGGTCGCGAAGTGTGGATAGGTCTCGACCGTCCACCCCTCGGGGAACCTGCGGATGCCGCCGGTGACCGCGTACTCCTCGGCCAGCGCCAGGTGCTTCCACCGAGAGTCGAACTGGACGTTGTCGGGCGTGAGGATGACGAAGTACACCATGCCCACGCCGAGCAACCCGAGCGCGATGACGGCGTAGGTCCAGGCCGGCGCGCGCGCCGCGGTCCGCTGCTCGTGCCGGACGTGGCGGACGACGCGCGTCAGATAGGCCCGGAGCGGGCCGAACCCCGCGGCCAGCATGGTGAGGGGCAGGAGCACGAAGAGCACAGGGCCATAGAGCTTGAGCAGCCCGGCCACGCTCATGAGAAAGGCGAACTCGAAGACGCCGATGGCGAAGCTCGTGACGAGCTGCTCGACGATCGGGAGGGAGCGGCCGACAACGAGCTTGAGCGTCAGGTGGCCCGCGGAGACGCAGGCGGCCGTCCACAGCCCGCAGAGGAGCCAGTAGCCGGCGTAGCGCCAGAAGAGCCAGTGCTGGATGGGATAGAAGCGATGGACGAAGCTGGCGAAGAAGGCGACGGCACCGAGCAGAAGGACCGGCAAGAGGACCTGCCGGGCGCGCTCCCAACGCTCACGCGTGCTTCCCGCGACTCTCGGCGTGGGCGGGGCGTCCATCAGCGCTTCGCAAACCAGGTGGGCTCGACCATGAGCCCGCTCCTAGCTTGCTGCGCGTGGGATGACCAGCGGGAACGTGCCCGCGCCGTCCCTGCGCCGAGATCCGTGCCCCGGAGGGCTGAGCAGCCGCGGGAGCGGCGTCCCGCAGCCCGCCATGCGCGGACGCGGGGACGCGGGGCACCGTCCCGCTCTAATTGAGCAACTTCTTCGACAGGTGCTTGACCGCCTCCTGCGCCGCTTCGCGCAGCGCGACTTCAACCGCCTTGGAGGACGTATCGCCACGCACGAGGATGGCGCAATTGTCCCCTTCAGCCTCGAATGACGCGAGGGGGAGCTCGGTCGCCGCCGCTGCAGCGCGGATCGGCACCTGTACAGCAAGCGAGCCGACCTCGAGCTCCACGAACCCCACCAGCTCCGACTTGGATAGGTTCTGCATGCTTCGAACGTGGGTCGCGCTCAGGGGCTTAGCAAGGTCAGGTTTTTCCTGCTTGTCGGTGGGATTGAGCTCCACCTGAAGAGGCAGATCGCGCGCACGTCAAGTGCACTCCCTCACGACGAGCGGGAGGCTGCGGGCGCGAGAAACGCGCGGCGCAGCGCGCGCGGCGCGCCGCAGCATGCGCGGGTACGGGGGTCGCGCTCGTCGCGTCATCGCGCTCGTCGCGCCGATCGTCCCGCGGTCGATCCCCCGCTGCGGCAAGGCCCACGTTTCCACACGGATGACCGCGCTCGCGTCAGTTCTTCAGGGATGTCAGCTGGTCGGCCATGATGCTGCGGTGGCTGCGGTAGACCTGGAGCACGATGGCCAGCGCGATCGCCGCCTCGCTCGCCGCGAGGACGATGATGAAGACCGTGAACACCTGGCCGGCCACGCCGCCCGCGACGAAGTGCTCGAACGCGACGAAGTTGAGCGCGGCGGCGTTGAGGATGAGCTCGACGCCGAGGAGGATGCCCACCGCGTTCCTCCGCGTCATGACGGTGAACAGCCCGAGGCCGAAGAGCGCGGCGGCCACGCTGAGGTAATGGATGAGCCCGATCTCCATCGCCTACTCCCGCTCCCAGGCGCGCCTGACGGCGCGCCGCGCCAGCACGACCGCGCCGATCATGGCGGCGAGCAGGATGACCGAGCCGAGCTCGAAGGGGAGCAGGTACTCGCCGAGGAACGCGTGTCCGAGCTTGGCGGTCGACGGCATCGCCGGCCTGGCCTCGGCGGGCCACTGGGTCCGGGTCGCCACCCTGCCGAGCACGAGGAGCACCGCCGTGACCAGGACGAAGGCCACGGCGAGCCCGCCGCGCGGGTTCGAGACCTTCATGTCCTGGATGCGGCTCGTGAGCATCACGGCGAAGAGGATGAGGATGAGCGTGCCGCCGACGTAGACCAGCACCTGCGTCGCCGCGAGGAAGTCGGCCGACAGCGTGACGTACAGCCCGGCGACGCCGAGGAACGTGCCGAGCAGGGCCAGCGCGGAGTGGATGATGTTCCTGGAGAACGCCACGAGCCCGGCGGAGCCGAGCGTCAGCGCGGCGAGCCCGAGGAAGGCGAGTGCGCTCAGGGGGGGCATGTGGTGAGGACCGCGACGTTAGATCGCTGCCCCCCGCCCAGCAAGGGCGACCCCCTCGCTCACCCGCCCGCCGCGCCGTCCCCCTCGCCCCCGGCGCCCCCGCCGCTCTTCTCCTTGCCGGTCTTGCCGCTCTTGCCGCTCTCCGCGCGCCAGATGGCGCGCAGCTCCTCCAGGGCGGCGGGGTTGTCGCGCATGGCGCGCTCGCGGGCCTCGCGCGCGTGAGGCCCGTACTCGCCGACAGGCACCTCGCCGAGGTCCTTCGGCGCCTTGTACAGGGGCACGAGCCCCTCGGGGATGAAGCGGAAGGTGAGGTGGTCGAGCGTCGGGGCCGCCCCCTCGAACTCGCGCGTGTGGCGGATCGCGCCGGTCGACTCGTTCTTGCAGGCCTCGACGCAGAGGCCGCAGTACATGCACTTGCCCATGTCGATGTCGAAGCGGCTCATCGCCTGCTTCTTCGTCGCCGGGTCCTTCTCCAGGTCGATGGCGATGCACTCGATGGGGCACGAGCGCTCGCACCGCTTGCAGCCGGTGCAGATGTCCATCTGCACCTCGAGGAAGCCGCGGTAGCGCGGGGGGAGCATCTCGGTGACAGGGCGGTCCGTCCTGTCGGGATACTGGACGGTGATGGGCTCCCGGAACAGATGGGAGAACGTGACCGCCATCCCTTCCAGGATGGTATTGGCCGCGCTGGAGATGCTTTTGATGTACTGGGCGAGATCCATGGCCGGGGCCTCTCCGGGACCTGACGCGCTCGGGCATACCGCCCCGTGGGAGCGAGGCGCCACACCGGGCAGGCTAGCAGATGATCCCGACCTCCCTTTAGGCATCCGTCCGCGTCCTGCCAGCCCCGCCGGGCGCCCGCCGGCCCGGGGCCGCATTGCCTCCACGGCCCCGCCCGATCGCGGCGCGCGCGGCGCCCGACCCGCGCGGCGCCAGGCGGGAACCCGGGGAGTGCGCGGACTACGCGGCGGACCTGTCCTCTCCTGTTGACGCGCCCCCCGGGTGGCGATCATGGTCGTCTGATGACGCAGCTCCCAACGTCGGGGACCCTCACCGCCCTGGTCACGCCATTCACGCCCGATGGCGAGGCCGTCGACTTCGAAGCGCTGGACGCGCTCGTCGAGGCGCAGATCGCGGGGGGCGTCAGCGGGCTCGTGCCGTGCGGGACCACGGGCGAGTCGCCGACCCTGAGCGAGGCGGAGACGACCGCGGTCATCCGGCGCGTGGTCGAGGCGGCCCGCGGCCGCGTGCCCGTGATCGCGGGGACGGGCTCGTTCTCGACGAAGAAGACGATCGAGGCCTCGCGCGCCGCGCTCGCCGCGGGCGCGGGGGCCGTGATGATCGTGATGCCGTACTACAGCAAGCCGTCACAGGACGGGCTCCGCGAGCACATGCTGGCCGTGGCCAGGGCGGTCTCGGGGCCGATCGTGCTCTACAACATCCCGGGTCGCACGGGGGTCGACCTCTCGGCCGAGACGACCGAGCGCATCTGCGCCGCCGCGCCGAACGTGGTCGCCATCAAGGACGCCACGGGCAACGTGCTCCGGTGTCAGGAGCTCGCGCGGCGCCTCGGCGACCGGCTCACGGTCCTGTGCGGCGACGACTCGCTGACGCTCGCGATGATGGCGCTCGGCGCGCAGGGCGTCATCAGCGTCACGTCGAACGTGCTGCCGCGCGAGACGAGCGCGGTGACCCGGCGGTTCCTCTCCGGCGACCTCGCGGGCGCGCGGGCGGCGCACCTCGCGCTGCTCGAGCTGCACGGGCTCATGTTCCTCGAGCCGAACCCCGCCCCGGCGAAGGCCGCGCTCGCCGCCCTGGGCCGCATGAGCCCGGCCGTCCGGCTGCCCCTGTCGCCGGCCGGCGACGCGACCCGGCAGCAGGTCGCCGAGGCGATCAAACGGATCGAGGCGAGGCGCGAGGCGTCGTGAAATCGAACGGAGATCATCGAGGCGTGTCGGTGGGCGCGCTGATGGGGGCGGCCGCGGCCGAGGACATTCGCTTGCTGAAGGTCGCGGTGCACGGCGCGAGCGGCAAGATGGGGCAGGCGATCGTGCGGCTCGCGGCGAACGAGCGCGCGCAGATCGTGGGCGCGATCGTGTCGCGCGGCTCCTCCCGCATCGGCCGCGACGTCGGCGAGCTCGCGGGCACGGGCAACATCGGCGTCGCCATGAGCGACGACATCAGCGCCGGGCTGCTCGGCGCTGACGTGGTCATCGACTTCTCGCGGCCGGAGGCGCTGCCCCGGCTGCTGCACCTCGCGGTGCGGGCCAAGGTCGCCGTGGTCAGCGGGACGACGCGCCTCGACGCCACGTGCGAGCGGCTGCTCGACGAGGCGGCGCAGCACGTCCCCGTGCTCTGGTCGCCGAACACGAGCATCGGCATCCACGTGCTCGCCGAGATCGCGGCGAGCGCGGCGCGGCGGCTCGGGCCCGGCTTCGACGTCGAGATCGTCGAGGTGCACCACCGCGCCAAGGTGGACGCCCCGAGCGGCACGGCCGTGCGGCTCGCGGACGCGGTGCGCGCGGCCCGCGGCGAGGTCGGCGAGGCGGCCGCGGCGCTCTCCGACGTGCACGGCCGCGAGGGCAACGTCGGCCCCCGCAAGGCGAACGAGCTCGGGATCTTCGCCGTGCGCGGCGGGGACGTCATCGGCGACCACACGGTCCACCTGCTCGGCCCCGGCGAGCGCATCGAGCTTACGCACCGCGCCACCAGCCGCGACCTCTTCGCGCGCGGGGCGCTGCGGGCGGCGTGGCACCTCCACGGCAAGCCGCCCGGCCGATACACGATGGCGGACGTCATCGAGGGCTGACGCCGCCGCGGACCGGCGCGGACCGGCGATCGGCGATCCCGCGTGTGGCGCGGGGAGTCACAATGTGGTCCGCGGCGTTGCGCCGCACTAGGCTGCCGCGCTCGTATGGAGACGCTCGCTGCGCGGATCGCACGCGCCGGTCCCTTGCCGGACAGGGACGCGGTGGGCTGGGTCGTCCGCCTGGCAAAGCGCATCGATAGCTTGCACGCGCGCGGCACGGTGCACGGGCGCCTGTCGGCCGCGTGCGTGGTCATGGAGGGCGAGCCGTGCGCGTCGAGGGGGTGGCTCTCCGATCCGCTCGCGACGCCGGCCTTCGTGAGCTATCGCTCGCCGGAGCGGGCCGCCGGCGAGGGACCGTCGCGCCAGGACGACACGTGGGCGCTCGCGGTCACCCTGTACGTGGCGCTCTCGGGGAAGCTCCCCTTCGCCGCCGAGAGCGACAGGGAGCTGCGGCGCCTGCAGAGCGCCGGCGCCGCGCCGAGGGTGACGCCGCCCGGCGCGACCGGCGACGCGCTGTGGCGCGTGCTGGAGCAGGCGCTCGCGCGCGACCCGAAGCAGCGGATCGCCGAGGTCGCGGCGCTCCGTCGCGCGCTGGAGGCGGCGCGGCCGGCCGACGGCCTGGAGGCGCTGCCGCCGCTCGACGAGCACCCCCTCGCGGAGCCGCCGAAGACGGTGCCGGCGCCGCGCCCGTCGAGCAGCGGCCTGCGGGGCGCGTCGAGCTCGCAGCCGCCGGCGCGCAGGAGCTCGCCGCCGCAGGAGAGCTCCGGATCGCAGCCGCCGGCGCGCAGGAGCTCACCGCCGCAGGAGAGCTCCGGATCGCAGCCGCCGGCGCGCAGGAGCTCACCGCCGCAGGAGAGCTCCGGATCGCAGCCGCCGGCGCGCAGGAGCTCACCGCCGCGCGAAGGCGCTCGCGGCTCGCAGCCGCCCCGCAGGAGCTCGCCACCGCGCGAGAGCTCCGGAGGCTCGCAGCCGCCGGCGCGCAGGAGCGCGCCGCCGCACGGCCGCACGAGCTCGCAGCCGCCTCCCAGCGTGGGCTCCACGGCGCGACGGACGCCGGTGCCGCTCCAGGGGCTCGCGACGCTGGGCCTCGGGTCGACGGCAGGCACGCCGACCACGCCGGTGCCGGAGGCGCCTGGCGGCCCTGCGAAGGCGCCGTCGCCCTCGCGTTCCGCGTCGCCAGAAATCGCCAGAGCGGCGCAGGCGGACGCCTCCGGCAGTCCGCCCGGGCCGGCTGTCCCGCCGCCTGCGCAGCCAGAGCGGCCGATCGTCGCCCCCGCACGGCCAGAGCGGACGATCGTCGCCCCCGCGCAACCCGAGCTGCCGGTCGCCCTCGCGCAACCCGAGCTGCCGGTCGCCCCCGCGCAACCCGAGCTGCCGGTCGCCCTCGCGCAACCCGAGCTGCCGGTCGCCCCCGCGCAACCCGAGCTGCCGGTCCCGTCGCTCGAAGCGGCGCCCCCCGCTGCGGGCGATGGACCGGAGAGCCCGCGACCGGTCCGCGATCTGCCCCCGCTCGTGGACGACGAGATGCCTCCGGAGCCGTCGGATCCGTTCGCGCTCGCGCCCGACAGCGCCGCCGCGCACGTCGGCGCGCCCGCGCGCGGTGCGCCGCCCGCGCCGGCCGCGGCGCCGGCGCCTCGCCCGCGACGCAAGCCCTCCGCGGCGCGCCGGGTGGCCGCGCTCGCCCTGTGGGCGGTGGCCGTCGCGGGCGCCGCCGCGGCGGCCTGGTTCTGGCTGCGCCATCGCGACGCCGCGGCACCCCGGCCACCCGTCCCCGCGCTGTCTGCCGCGCCCGCCGCCGGCGCCGACCCCGCGGAGCCCGACGCCCGGGTCGCGCACGACGCGGGCGCGGAAGGCGCAGCCGCCCAGGACGCGGCCACGGATGACGCCGGCGCGGCGGCGCCGGAGCCGGCGGACGCCAGCGCGGCGCGCGCAACGCCGGCTGACGGCTCGGCCGACTTCGCCGCCTGCATGGCGCCGCTCTTTCCGGGCAGGAGCATCGACGCCGAGACCGCGGGGCAGCTGTCGTTCGTCTGCGCCGAGGTCGACCCGATGAAGGGCGTCGCCGCGCTCAAGAGCCACCTCGCCCAGGCCGCCGGCGCCGGGGGCGTCTCGGACGCGACGAAGGAATGGGCCGTGCTCGGCTGGTACGACATGGCGACGCTCGCCGCCCTGCGCGCCCGCTGCTGCGACGCCCCGCCCCCGTTCGAGCTGCCCCGCGCGGAGGGCTGCCCGCCTGTCGACGCGGCGCTCAACGACCTCGGCGCTGCCGTCGCTTCGGCGTCCTCGCCGGGCGATCGGGCGCTCGCGAAGGCGGCCCGGCGGTACACGCGGACGGTCCAGTGCGTGGTGAGGGTCGGCGCGGCCAGCCGTTATGGGCGCAAGAACAAGCCGAACGGAGGAGAGGCGAGCGCCTTCAAGAAGGTGCTCGCGCGCGCGCTCCGGGACGAGGCGCAGAAGCGCTGACCCGCGCGGGCGGGCCTGCGGACGCCGGCGGGGGCCGGCGTGGAACGGACCCATCGACCGCCTCGCCGGGCGGACCGTTCTGGGGTAGCGTCCGCGGTCCCATGTACAACGAAGCGAGCGATCTCCTGCTCGAAATCGGCGTCGAGGAGCTCCCCTCGTCGTTTGTCGAGGCCGCGCTCCGCGCGCTCCCGGATCTCGCAACGAAGCGCCTCGCGGAGCTCAGGCTCCGCCACGGCGCGATGCGCGCGCTCGGCAGCCCGCGGCGGCTCGCGCTGCTCATCTCCGGGGTCGCGACGCGCCAGCCGGACCTCGAGGAGGAGGTCACCGGCCCGCCGGTCAAGGCGGCCTTCAAGGACGGCGCGCCCACGAAGGCGGCCGAGGCGTTCGCGCAGAAGCTCGGCTGCGCGGTCTCGGATCTGCGCCGCGTCGAGGGGCCCAAGGGCGAGTACATCGCCGGCACCCGGCGCGAGGCCGGCAAGCCCGCGGCCGAGCTCCTCCCGGAGGTCCTCTCGTCGCTCGTCGCGGCGATCCCCTTCCGCAAGTCGATGCGCTGGGGGACGGGGGAGTTCGCTTTCGGGCGCCCCATCCAGTGGCTCGTCGCGCTCTCCGGCGGCGAGGTGATCCCCGTCGAGATCGCCGGCGTCCGCAGCGGGCGCACGAGCCGCGGCCACCGCTTCCTCGCGCCGGGCGAGATCGCGATCGGCGCGGCGAAGGACTACGTCGAGGCGATGCGCGCGGCGCACGTCATCGTCGACACCGACGAGCGCGCGCGCCTCATGCGCGAGCGCCTGCTCGCCGCGGCCCGGGACGCCGGCGGGGTGCTGATCGAGGACGACTTCCTGATCGGCGAGAACCTCTCCCTCGTGGAGGAGCCGCACGTCATCGTCGGCAGCTTCGAGGAGCGGTTCCTCGAGCTGCCGGAGCGGGTGATCCTCGAGGTCGCGCGCGGGCACCAGCGCTACTTCGGCGTCCGCGACGCGAAGACGGGCGCGCTGCTCCCGCGGTACCTCGCGGTCGTCAACACCGCGGAGGCGCCCGAGAAGATCCAGCGCGGCAACGACAAGACGATGCGCGCGCGCCTGTCGGACGCGCAGTTCTTCTACCGGGAGGACGTCAAGATCCCGCTCGCGAACCGCCGCGAGAAGCTCGGCGGGATCGTGTTCCAGAAGCGGCTCGGCAGCGTGCTCGCGAAGGCCGAGCGCGTCGAGCGGCTCGCGCGCGAGCTCGGCCTGCTCCTGATGCTGCCCGAGCCGACGCTCATGGCGGCCGCGTCGGGGGCGCACCTCGCGAAGTGCGATCTCGTCGCGCTGATGGTGGGCGAGTTCCCGGAGCTCCAGGGGGAGATGGGCCGCGTCTACGCGCTGGCCCAGGGGGTCAGCCCCGACGTCGCCGACGTCATCCGCGATCACTACCTGCCCAAGGGCGCCGCGGACGCCACCGCCCCGACGAACGCGGGTGCGCTCGTCGCCATCGCCGATCGCCTCGACACGCTCGTCGGCTGCTTCGCCATCGGGCTCATCCCGACGAGCACCGCCGACCCGTACGGGCTGCGCCGCGCCTGCCTCGGCGTGCTGCGCACGCTCCTGGATCGCGAGCTCGATCTGCGGCTCGGCGCCGCGTTCAGCGCCGCGTACGACGGCTACGCCGGCGTGGAGCTCAGCGTGGCGCGCGAGGAGCTCACGGCGCGCCTCGGCGAGTTCTGCGCGGAGCGGCTGCGGGGCCTGCTCTCGGACCGGCTGCCGCAGGACGCGGTGCTCGCGTGCCTGCGCGTCTCCGCGGACCGCCCGCTCGACCTCCGGGCGCGCGTGCGCGCGATCGACGCGCTCAGCCCGGATGTGCGCGCGCGGGTCGGCGAGGTCTTCAAGCGGGCGACCAACATCGCCGACAAGGCGCCTGCCGGCGAGCCGGTGGCGCCGTTCGGCCAGGAGGTGCACCCGAGCGAGACGGCGCTCTTCGCGGGCTATCTCAAGCTGCGCGAGCAGATCGCGTCGGACGTCCAGAGCGGGGCGTACGACGCTGCGTTCCGGGCGGTGGCGGACTTCGCGCCGCTGCTGCACCAGTATTTCGTCGACGTGTTCGTGATGACCGACGACGCGGCCGTGCGGGACAACCGCCTCCGGCTGATGCGCGCGCTGTCGGAGACCTGCGGGAGCCTGGCGCGGCTCGAGCTCCTCGGCGAGGCGCCGCGCGCCGCGTCCTGAGGGCTTGCCGGGCCGCCCGGCCCCCGGAGAGGGTGCTCGCTGCGCGGGGTGGGGGGCCCCGCCGTCCGGGTCCTTGCCCCTGCAGACAGTGAACCTCGGCCTGCCATGGAGGCGCCGGCCCTCAGGCTGGTGGCGGCGGGCGGCATCACTGGCGCTCGATCGATCGGGGTACACCGCGCGGAACGCCGTGCAGAGAGAGCGTCCTCTCGGCTGCAGCCTCTGGCACCGCACCTGCATCAGCACAGCATCGGCGATGTCCCTGCGGCAACCCCCGCTGCATCGACCAGGACGTGGGGCGTCGCTCAGCTCAGCCAGCGGCGATTCCCTCTCAGCAGGACACGAGGGAGGTTGTGACGATGTCTTCAATCGAGATGAACAAGGCGATCGCTCGACGGTTTCTGGAGCTCGTGAGCGAGCACAAGCTCGAGGAGCTGTGCGAGATGGTGTCTCCGTCGTGGACAATGCACGGCGGGCCACCCGCTCTTCCGTCGGGGCCTGACGGAATCCGCAAGCTCTTCGGGACGTTCGGCGCCATCGAGCAACAATGGACGATCGAGGACGTGATCTCCGAAGGGGACAAGGTCGTCGTGCGCGCCACGAACACGTGCAACCAGGCGAGCTTCCTGGGGATACCGAGCCACGGCCGGAAGCAGACGTTCACGGCGATGTTCATCCACCAGATCGCGGACGGGAAGATCATCGAGACCTGGCGAAACGCCGATGATCTCGGACGGCTCCTGCAGCTCGGGGCGCGGCTCGAGCCGGGGACGCAAAAGGCTTCCACCTGATCGAGCGAGCCCCCGCGCTCGACATCAGCGCGCCCCGCAGGCGCAGGCCTCGCCCTCATCGTGCCGCCCTCCTCGCCCGCGACCTGCTGGCGAATGCACGACCACGCAATCTACGTGATAGGAAGTTGGGCATGCGCGTAACGTGTAAGTAATGCGTAAGCAACGCGTGAGCAGAGCGGCGGTGTGAGGTCGCCCGCCGGTGAGCCCTGGCCGTGACAGCCCCGCTGGAGTAAGAGGGAGATCGATCAGGAGGCACCATGGGCATCTCCATCGCATACAGCGGCAAGCTCCGTGATCCGGCCGTCGTCCCCGAGCTCGTCAGCGATCTCGCCGCAAAGGCCGAGTCCGCCGGCTGGCCTTGCAAGACCATGAAGGAGCTCGTCGCCGAGAAGCGCGTCACCTGCTCCGGTCTGGAGGGGATCACGCTCTATCCACACCGCGAATGCGAGCCGCTGCACTTCCACTTCGATGGGGAAGGCACCTTCACCAACCACTATTATCACGCCCTCCTCGGCAACACGGAGATGGCGGACATGATGCGCCTGGCGCTGGCGGAATCCGCGGCGCTCACCCGCAACCTCGCCGGGGGCTCAGGGAAGGAGGCAGAGCGCGGCAGCGGCGGAGGGCTGCGCGTCAGCGTCCCCCAGCTGCCGGAGGCGCCCGGGGCCGAGTTCTTCAAGCAGGGGAGCCGCTACAACTGGACCAAGACGCAGTTCGCCGGCCCCAAGGTGCACGTCGCTGTGTGCGCCATCCTGCGCTACGTGCAGCAGCGCTATGCGCCCGAGCTCGAGATCACGGACGCCAGCGGGTACTTCGTCACCGGAGACTACGAGAAGCTCGAAGCAGAGCTCGCGTACGTCGAGCGCATCACCTCGCTCGCGTCGAACGCCATTCAAGCTGCGGCCACGTCGAGCAAGGGCCCGATGAGCCTCGACGCGTTCGTGGATCGGATCAACCAGGAGCTCGCCGAGGCAAGGAACAGGCTGCACTGAGGAACGGAAAGGAAGGCGGCGCCGGCGCCTTCAAGGCGGCGCGCCGCCTGGTCACCGCCGCCCGCTGCGCATCCCGGCGCTGAGGGCGCGCCGTGGAGCGCCAGGGGGCCCGCCTGGTCACCGCGTCCCGCTGCGCACCCGGGCGCGGCAGCGCGCCATGCACCGGCGCCAGGGCATCACCGCCGACGCGTTGGCCGGCGGCGGCGTGCCGTCAGCCGGCATCCACCCCGTCCTCCGTCACGTCGCCGGAACCGGAATCGGACGCCCCTTCGGCTTATCGCGCTTTGCCTTCTTCTCGTGCTTCTTCCCGAGCCCGAGCTGCTCTGCGATCGCCTTGCGCGCCTCGCGCGCGAGCTTGCGGACCTGCTTCGCCTCATCCTGGGTGATCACGCCGTCCTTGGCGGCCTTGCCGACCGCCGCGCGGACCTTGGCCTGGACGTCGTCGAGCACCTTCCGGATCTCGGCGCGGCGCGCGTCGGGGACGCCCCCCTTCTGCATCCTCTCCTCGACCTTCGCGCGCTGCTTCGCGATCTTCTCGTCGACCCGCTTGCTGAACGGGGCAGCTTCCATCGGGAAGCGCGGCCGCTCCTTGCCGCGGCCGTGGTGCGGCGCCTTCGCGGCCGCCGCGGGTGCCTCCTTGGCGGCGGCCGCGGCCGGGGCGGCAGCGGCCGTGAGGGCGGCGAGCGCGGCGAGCGTCGAAGCGATGCGAGCGAGCTTGTTCATGATCCTGCCTCTCGAAATGACACCGTGCGGTGCGGCACCGAGGTCGCGTCCAGCGAGCCGAGGCCACAGGGACCCCACGCTCGGCCCGTGTGACGTGGCTCGGGCGACGGTATTCCCGCCGCACATGGATCGCCAGTTCAGCGCGAAGTTGCGCGCTGGCCACGTGACGACATCAGCAGGAATCTCGCTCGCGAACCGCTTAACACGACGCGTCGTGCTCGGATGTGGTCGCCGGTCCTGTCATGCAGCTGATCAATGCCCCACAGCCGGGCCCGCCAGGTTGATCGCCGTCTCCTCCACGCCCCCGGCTTCGCGCGGAGGGTCTCGTCGAGATCCTCCGCTCCCCGGCGCCCCCCGGGCCCGAGAGCGACGAGCGGCCGTCACGCCATCGACCTCGCCCAGCTCCTGGCCGCGCTGCTGCCGCTCGCCGCCATCGACAGCAGCCGGCTCACGCGCTCCTCGGTCGTCGGGTGTGTCGAGAACCACTTCAGCAGCGAGCTCGCCCCGGCGAGCGGGCTCACGATGAAGAGGCTCGCCGTGGCCGGGCGCGCGGCCTCGGAGGGCACGAGCTCGACCCCGCGCTCCAGCTTGGAGAGCGCGCTGGCGAGCGCCTCCGGATCCCCGCACAGCCTCGCCCCGACCTCGTCGGCCATGTACTCGCGCGAGCGCGAGATGCCGAGCTGCACGAGCGTGGCCGCGATCGGGGCGACGATCGCGAGGGCCAGGCCGCCGAGCGGGCTGCCGCCCTCCTCGTCCTCGGACTGCCCGCCGCCGAAGATGCCGGCGAAGCTCACGGCGTGGGCGATCCACGTGATGCCCGAGGCGAACGCCGCCGCGATGGTCGACACGAGGATGTCGCGGTTCTTGATGTGCGCGATCTCGTGCGCCAGCACGCCGCGCAGCTCGCGCGCGCTCAGGAGCTGCACGATGCCCTCGGTCACCGCGACGACGCCGTGCTCCGGGTTGCGCCCGGTCGCGAAGGCGTTCGGCTGCGCGTCCGGGATGACATAGAGGCGCGGCTTCGGGATCTCCGCCCGCTGCGCGAGCTCCTCCACCATCCGGTGCAGGCCTGGCGCCTCGTCGGGCGATACCTCGGCCGCCCGGTGCATCGCCAGCACGATGCGATCCGACATGAAATAGGCGCCCAGGTTCATCGCGAGCGCGAGCACGCCGAACAAGACGAGGTACCCCGGCCCGAGCGCCCCGCCGATGGACACAAGGATTGCCGACATCACGCCGAGCAACAGGATCGTCTTGATCTGATTCTTCATCGAATTCGTTACCTCCTCGGAACGGAACGGAGCGGAGCGCTACCAGCGCCGCTCCCCCGGAATGGAGCGCTACCAACGCCGCTCTCCCGGAACGGAGCGTTGCAAACGCCGCTCCCGACGATCGATGTATCGCGCTCCGCGGCTTTGCAATGCCGCGTGCCACCGATCAGCAGACGTCACCTCTGGTGGATTCCCCGCCGTGACGGTCCTGACCGCCAGCCCCGGTTCACCCCGTTCAGCCCCATTCCGCCCCGCTCCACCGCCCCGTTTCACCCCGCCCGCCCCATTTCGCCCCGACTCCCCCGCTTCTCCGGATCGCCCGCCTCTCCCGGTCGAGCGATCCGGCCCGCGGCCGTGGCGCCACGCGGCGCCGGCCGACGCCCTCGACGGTCCCACCCGCCGGCCTGCCAGCACCCAGCACCGCACGGCAGCGCCGCCGCCGGCCTCTGCCAGCACCGCACGGCAGCGCTGCCGCCAGCCAGCGGCGCGCTCCTCAGCCCCGGCGGGCCGCGCGCCTCAGGCCTGCCAGATCGCCAGCAACCACACCGCGACGCCGGCCGCGCACACAGCGAGCCCCGGCACCGCCCGCGGCCAGACCCACTGGCCGGTCACCGTCACCGCGCGCCGCACCACCCAGATCGCCCCGGCCACCCACGCCACGAACGCCGCGACCAGCGCGACGACCCAGCCGACCCGCGGCGCGTCGTCGCGCGCGAGCGCCTCGAGGTGCTCCCGCGCGACAGCGGCGGCAGGCTCGGTCCGGGTGCCCGGCGGGCGCGGCGCCGCCGCGGAGAGCCGGGCGATCGCCGCGTTCGCCAGCTCCAGGTCGTCCGCGTGGGGCGTCGTGAGCCACCGCGTCTCCAGGGCGGCCGTGCGCACCGCGCGCCACGCGAAGAGCGCCGTGTCGGCCTGGCCGAGGCCCTCCGCCGCCGTCGCGAGCGCGATCAGCCGCTCGTACGCCACCCGGACGTGCGGCGCGCCGGGCGCGTACCAGCCCGCCGCCCGCCGGGCGTGGAGCGCCGCCGCGTGCGGATCGCCGGCGCGCAGGGCGTCCGTGCTCTCGGCGATCTCCCGCTCGCCCGCGACGACCACGCGCAGCGACGCCGCCCCGATGATGAAGCCGGCGACCGCGAGGACGCGCAGGACGCCGAGCACGACGGGGAGCCTCACAGAAAGTCGCGCTTCTTGAAGGCGAACGCCGCCACCGCCAGCAGGCCGAGCGCCCAGCCGACGCAGGTGACCCCCGCCCAGCCCAGGTAGACGAGCAGGTTCGCGTCCACGACCTCGCCCGCGAGCAGCGGGCGCGGCGGCACGTAGATCTGCAGGTTCGGCACGACCCGGGACAGGGCGCGCGCCGCGGCGCTCATCTGAGGGCCGAAGTACTTCACCGGCAGCCGCGCGAGCGAGTCGGCGTTGCGCCCGACCAGGAAGACGCCCAGCGTGAGCAACGACGAGAGGAACGGCGTCGAGAACGACGCGAACAGCGTGGCGACCGCCGCGACGATGCCGACCTCGAAGAACGCGAGCGCGCTGCCGGCGAGCAAGACGCGCCGCTCGGTGGGAGCGCCGGCCGAGAAGACCACGCCGAGCACCAGGAAGACCATCGACCACGGGATGAACCCGTACGTGCGCACCGCGGGAGAGCGCCACGCCGCGACGCCCAGCACCGCGAGCGAGGCGACCCCCGCCCCCGCGACGAGCGCCACCGGGCGGCCGGCCAGCACGGCGCCGATGAGCAGCACCAGCCCGGAGTCCGCCAGGATGAACACCGCGAGCGTGAGCAGCGTGCCGAGGTACTTGCCGACGAGGTACTCGCCCCGGCGCACCGGGCGGGCGAGGATCGGGAAGATCGTCTTCTGCTCGAGCTCGCGGTAGAGCGACGTCGCGCCGATGATCACCGCGACCGCGATGCTGAACAGCGAGATCGAGGCGACGCCGAGGTCGCTGACGACGCGCGGCCCGTTGCGGAGCGTGTAGGCGCCGACGATGATCGAGTAGAAGGCGACCGCGAAGGCGACGCCCGCGAGGCCGATCAGGATGCGCGCCCGGAGCGATTCCCGGTACGTGTTGAGCGCGATCGCGGAGATCCGGCCGAACATCAGGGCGACGTTAGCAAGGGACAGGGGGAGCTTGTAAAGGGCCGCCCGTCAGGGGTCGGCCGCGTCCTCGGCGTCGACGACCCGCACGTCGAGGAACCAGAGGCCGTGCGCGAGCGCGTGGCCGTCGATCTGGACGTAATAGACGCCAGGATCGAGCAAGAGATCGAGGAAGCTCCGCTGGGGGTCCCTACCGATCGTGCAGGAAAGCGGCATCTCGGTGCCAGGGCAGGCCGGGCCGCGGCGGACCGAGAGCAGCGTCTCGTAGCTCGAGCCGGCCATGTCGAGCACGACCCGCTTGCGCCCGGTGAGCGTGAGCTCGAGGAGCTGGTCCGGGGCGCCGCGGTCCTCCGTGCCGGCGCTGTCGCAGCCCGCGTCGAAGTCCGCGGCGGCGTTGGTCGTGTTGCCCTGGAAGAAGCCGCCGGACTCGGGGATCTCCAGCGCGCCCTCGCACCCGTCGGAGAAGGGGACCAGCGTGGGCGGCACCGCGGGCCGCACGAAGGCCGTCACGCTCACCGGCAGGCCGAGCTGCGCCTCCGCCACCACGCGGTACGAGCCCGCGGCGACGCCGCGCCGCGCGCTCCGGAGCGGGGTGACGTCGCCCTCGCCGCACGCGAGCAGGTCGCCCGGGCCCCCGCACGCCGGCGCGGAGAGGGCGATCGCGCCGGAGTCGCCGGCCGACAGCTTCTCGACGAGGAGCACGTCGGAGGCGACCGGCAGCTCGAGCGCGTACGCGGCGTCGACCGCCGCCGGGCCGCAGCCGAGATCGACGTCGTCCTGGTGGCCGAGCAGCGACACGGTGGCCGTGCGGTTCGGCTCGAGCACGGCCGCCGCCGCGCAGGCCTCGTCGGGCGGCGGCTCGCTCGGCGGCGAGAGCTCCAGCGTGACGAGCGCCGAGGTAGGCGCCGTGGCGGACACCGCGACGGCGTAGCTCCCCGCGGGCAGCGCGCGCCGGAAGAGGTGCGCCGACGCCGCCGTCTGGCAGGCGATCTCGTCCTCCGGCAGCGCGCACGCGGCGGTCCGCAGCGAGAGCGACGGCGCGCCGTCGCCGTCGGTCGAGGTCGCGTAGAGGTCGACGTCCTGCGGCTCCGTGAGCTCGAACGTGTAGACGAGCTCGCCGAGCTCTGTCTCGCACGCGGTCCCGAGGTCCCGGGCGGCGTCGAGGATCGTCGCCAGCGCCGGCTCGCCCGGCGCGAGGGGCGCCGCCGTGCCGCACGTCTCGTTGTCGGGCGCCGGCGAGGGCGGGAGGAACGCGACGTCGACGAGGACCGGCGCGCCCTCCGCGGTCGTCACGTAGACCGGCAGCGCCGTCGCCCGATCCGGGTCGCCGAGGCCGCGGGCCCGGAGCTTCGCGAGCTTGCCGCCGCCTTCCGAGCTCGCGTGCGGGCGCCCGCACGCGAGCTCCGTCGCGGCGTCGCCGCACTGCCCGGCGAGCGTCACGGCGACGTCGGTGCCCTCGGTCCGCGCCGTGACCTGCACGTCGACCGGCGGCCCCGGCGGCAGGAGCACCGCGGCCACGACGTCGTGCGTGCTCGCCGGGCGGCGCAGGCCGCACGAGCTCGCGTAGTGGAAGCCCGCGCCCGCCGTCGTCATCGCGTACGAGCCCGGCACCGAGATCTCCAGCGCGTCAGCGCAGGTGTCGTGCTCCGGGGACACGCAGCCGTCCTCGTCGGCCTCGCCGTCGCAGTCGTCGTCGCGGTCGTTGCCGCACACCTCGGGCTGCGCCGACGAGGCGGAGGGATCGGCGTCGTCGCAGTCGCCCCCGCCGCAGTGCGCGTCGGGGTCGCCGTCGAGATCGGCGTCGCGCGGCGCGCTCGTGCACGCCCTCGTCCGCTCGTCGCAGGCGTCGATCGTGCACGTGCTCCCGTCGCCGCACCCGATCGGCGCGCCGGGCACGCAGCCGAGCTGCGCGTTGCAGCGCTCGACCCCGTCGCAGTAGATGTCGTTCTGACAGGCGCTGTCGTCCGGCGTGAAGCGGCACCGCCCTGCGGTGGTGTCGCACGCGTCGAAGGTGCAGGGAAATCCGTCCTCGCACTGATCGTCGTCGATGCACGGGCCGCCGAGCGTCGGGTCCGCCGGAGCTTGCTCGCCGCCGGCCCCGCCGGCCCCGCCGGCGCCGCCCTCCCCGCCGGCCCCGCCCGCTCCGCCGGCAGACGGGAACGGGCTCGGGGCGCTCGAGCTGCAGGCGGCGCCCGTCAGGGCCGCCGTCACGGCGGCGCCACAGAGGAGAGCGAGACGCGTCAAGGGGGAAGAAGAGCGGATCCGCATCGAACGAGGTGAACGGCAATGAGCGTAGCAGGGCACCGCCACGTCTGGCATCATGGCGCGCGATTCCGCGGAGCGCGGCGGATAGAGGGAAAAACAGGGTGCCCAGCGACAGATTGACCCGACCCGAGCTGACGTGGCTGCTGGCACAGGAGGCGCGCAGCGCCGCCCAGAAGCTCCGCCAAGGCGTGGGGATGATCGCGGCCGAGGCCACGCCGCCGCCGCAGCCGTCGGACGACAGCGCGGGCGGCGTGGAGAGCACGCTCAACCGGCTCGACGAGGCCGTGAGCATGCTCGCCTCGCTGCACGGCCGGCCCATGGCGCGGGGGCGGCGCGGGCGCGTCGACCTCACCGCGCTGCTCTGGGAGGTCGCGCCCGAGGCGCGCGTGCAGATCGAGATGGGCGAAGGGACGACGGTGTTCGGCGACGAGACCGAGCTCCGCCGGATGCTCCAGGTGCTCATCGCCCAGGGAGGCGATCCGACGAGCCAGGCCGGGGCGCCCGAGGTGAGCATCCGCCGCGTCGGCGAGGAGGTGAGCGTCCGCGTCAACCTCGGCCCGGAGACGCCCGTGAACTTCGAGACCGAGCGGGTGTGGCTGTCGCGGATGGCGCTGCGCTACGGCGGCCGGCTCGAGCTCGACGGCCTGATGCAGACGCTGACGCTGCCGGCCGATGTCGATCAGCAGCGCCTCGAGGTCGAGAGCCTCAAGAAGGAGCTGGCGGCGGCGCAGGCCCAGGGCGAGGCCTACGCGCGCGAGCTCGCGGCGGTGTTCTCGCGGGTCGAGGGCGAGCGCGAGCGCGGGTCGCTGGCCGGCGCCGTCTCCCGGCTCGCCGGCAGCGATCCGGTGTCGCACCTGCCGCCGAGCGGCGACAGCCTCGCGGTGCTCGTCGCCGCGGCGCGGGTGCTCGGGACGCAGCTGCGCGGCATCCTGTCGGCGATCGGCCGCGACATCGCGCCGCTCCGGAGCCACGGCGGCGACGTCGGCGAGACGGCGTCCTCGGTGGGCCGCCACGTGACCGCCGCCTCTGAAACCGTGAGCGATCTCGCGAGGTTGGGCTCGTGCCCGCTCCACGAGTTCCCGCGCCACTGCGACGTGGCCGACGTGCTGCGCGACGTCGTGAAGGACGACCTCGCGCGCGCCGCGCGCCACGACGTGCGCGTGGCGGTCGAGTCGCCGGAGACCGCGCAGGAGGTGGTGCCGCAGGGCGCGCTGACGGTGCTGCTGCACGCGCTGCTCGACCACGCCATCAGCGCGTCCCCGCCGGGCAGCGAGGTCCTCGTCACGCTGGTCGAGGGCGCGAGCGGGGTCGAGATCACGTTCGACGACGCCGGCCCGCCGCTCCCTGCGGCGGCGCGGAGCGTGGTGCTGAGCCGCGACTTCGAGGCGGTCGCTCAGGGGCGGCCGCCGGCGCTGCCGCTCATCGCGGCGCACGCGATCGCGGCGCACACGAACTACGGGCTCGCCATCGAGGACGGGCCGCGCGGCGAGACGCGGGTGCGGCTCACGATCCCGAGAGCGGGGTAGCGGGCTCCGAGCTGCCCGGCCCGAGGAGCGCCTACCGCCTTGGCGAAGAGGGGCTCCTCGGGACTACCGCCTTGAACAGGGGCGCCTCGAGACTACCGCCGTGGCGAGCAGCGGCGCCTCGAGACTACGGCAGGAACGAGTTCGCCGGGAAATCGACATCGGTGTTGAGCGTAGCGCCCCCCACGATCCGGAACGGCGGCATCAGGTGCGGCGTGGAGACGGGGCGCTCGTCGCCCCGCTCCACGAGCGTCACAGAGGCCTCGTACTCGCCCGGCGGAAGATCCACCGTCAGGCCGAAGTCCTCGCAACGCGCATACTCCCTCGCCACCTCGCTGCTGCCACGGTAGACGATCAGCTCGAAATCGGTCCTGCCGCCGCTGAAGCGGGTGCAGGCCCGCGACTGGCTACGGCCGTCCACCGTCCATTCCACCGCCAGGCTCCCCACCGACGGCCGCGGACGAAACGGCGAGTCGTCCGCCACGTCGAAGAAGCACCCCGCGGCCAGAAAGCTCGACAGCGCAAGACCGCAAAGAGGAAAGACGCTCTTCTCCTGATTCATCCTCAAACCCGTCCTTTCGCAGCTGCACCACCCTCAACGCGGCGTGTAGTAACGGCGCCCCCGCTCGCGCGGAAAGCCCAGCTCGCGTTCCGGCACGTGCCGCGGCGACTCCCGGTACGTATGCCGGTAACGCCTGAGCTCCACAGGCTCCTCCTCGAAGACGACCCAGCCCCGGTTCGTCGGGTAATACCACTCGTCGCCGACCAGGTACGCATAGGTCCCGCGGAAATAGACGCGCGGATACGCCGCGATCTCCACCGGGACGGCCTCGGCCCGCACCGCCGGGTAGCCGGACACGACAAACCCCTCCGTCGCGACGGTGCCAAGACACCCCATGAGCAGCGAGGCGCCGGCCACAAGCGCGGCCGCCGCGAGCACCGACCTCGTCACCGAGAGACACCTGGGCCGCCTTCGCACGAGCGAAGTCACGTTGTTGCTCTGCTTCACGTCATTGCTCCTCGCAGCGAAGCTCAGCAATGTGAGTGCCAGCGCGGGGCGGCGCGACTCGAGATGTCCGGTGACGGCGCGCTCAGCGGCCCGCGCGGGGCGCGCCGAGCGCGCCAGCGAGCGCGAGCGCGCGCTGGATCTCCGCCGCCGTCACCAGCCCGATGACGTGCTCTCCCCCGTCGAGCACCGCGACCGCGCTCGCCTCGCCGCTCGCCAGCGCGTCGATCGAGCGGGACGCGTCGTCGTCGGCGTGCGCCCTCGGCACATCCACCGGCATCACCGCGCCCACCGTCGCCGGCGCGGCCCCGCGCCCCAGCTGGCGCACGAGGTCCCAGACCGTGACGACGCCGATCTCCCGGCGCCGCTCTCCGCCGCCCCTCGAGCCGTCACCCCCCGAGCCATCGGTCGACTCATCGATCACGCGGGCGCCGATCAGGTTATCGCGCAGGAGCCGCTCGGCGACCGCGCGAGGGCTCTCGTCCGCATACGCGTCGCCGAGCCGATCGGTCATGAAGCGCCCGAGCGGGACCCCGCGGAGGAGCTCGCGCGTGCTCGCGCGCGCCTGCTCGGCGGAGGCGCCCATGTGGACGAACACGGCGATCAAGACGAGGATCGGGTTCCACGAGAGCAGGCCGAGGAGCCCGAAGGCCACCGCCATCCCCTTGCCGGTCGTCGTCGCGACGCGCGTCGCGCGCGCCGGCCCGAGGCGGCGGAGGAGCAGCCCGCGCAGCACCCGGCCGCCATCCATCGGGAACGCCGGGAGCAGGTTGAACGCGCCGATGATCGCGTTCGTGATCGCGAAGGCCAGGAGCGCCGCGCCGACCTCCGCCGGCGCGGGGAGCAGGCGGTAGGCGGCGTAGCTGCCAAGCGCGATACCGAAGCTCATCAGCGGCCCGGCGAACGCCATCCACGCCTCGTGCTCGGGATCGTCGCGCTCGATCTGCGAGACGCCGCCCAGCATCATCAGCGTGATCGCGCGCACCCGGACTCCATTCCTGAGCGCGACGAACGAGTGGGCCAGCTCGTGCGCCAGGATGGCGACGAACAGCCCGACAGCCAGGATCCCTCCCCAGGCGAGCGGCGGCAGGCGCAGCGCCTCGCGCGAGATCCCGAGCGACGACGCCACCACCGAGAACTGCGACGCCGCCGCATACGCCACGTACGGCAGGAAGATCAGCAAGGTGATGTGCAGCCGGATCGGGATTCCCCGGATCCGCAGGACCGTCAACCCATGGTCGAACATGTGCCTCCTGGTGCACCCGTACAGATGGGGCTGACAACCGCCGTCGCAAGCCGCCGAGAGCGCGCCGGCGAATGGAAATCAGGGCAGCCGCGCAAATCATCCCGGCGATACGGAATGAGAATGTGGAAAGCGAGCGCCGCACGGGATTCGACTGCAGCGCACGGGTGGTTCCGTCCCAGGCGGGAAGAATGGAATTCGTTATGCCTCGGCGCGGCGCGTTCCCCGGCGCGCGCGAATTGGCGTAGCTTGGTGTGACCGAGTCGCCATGCGCCAGCGCGTCCCCGATGCATTGATGGCAGCGAGCGCGGAAGAGCTCACGCGGATCGAGCTCACGGTGCTCGATTCATCGCTCCCGGGCGGCGTGCCCGGCGACCTCTCCGGCCATGTGTTCGCCATCGGGCCAGCCGGCTCGGTCGACGGCGGCCCGCCGAGCACGCACGGCGCGCCGATCCTGAACGGCAATGGGATGATCTACCGGCTCGACTTCGACGCTGGCGGCCCGGTCCGGCTGACGTCGCGGCTCGCGCGCACCCCCTGCTATCACGCGGACGCCGCCTCGCGCCCCGGAACGCGCTTCGAGGCGCTCGGCTTCCGCAATGCAGGGCTGCTCCGCTTTTCACCGCACCTCGGCCTGCGCAACCACCTCAACACAGCGCTCGTGCCCATGCACGCGCCGCGCGCGCCGGCGCGCCTCCTCGTCACGGGCGACGCGGGGCGGCCCTACGAGCTCGATCCGGCCACGCTCGAGCTCGTCACGCCGGTCGGACGCAACAGCACGTGGTACCCCGCGGTGCCCGTCGATCACCCGTTCCCGGTCACGCTGGCGACCGCCCACCCGTGCTTCGACGCGGGGCGGGGGGAGCTCTTCACCGTCAACCACGGCCGCTCGCTCCTCCCCCTCTTCACCGCGTCGCTCCCGCGGCTCGACGAGCTCGGCGCGGTCCCGCGCTCCTGGGACCGGCTCGCGTCGGCGGCCGCGTCGATGCTCGAGCAGCAGCTGCTCCGGCCGCGCGCGGATCGGCTCGACCTGTTCGCGAAGCGCGCGCTCGAGCTCCTGCCCGCGCGCCTCCGCCCGGGGCCGCCGCCGGGCCCGGGCGACCTCCTCGGGCGGCAGGCGGCGCGCCTCGGCGGGGTCCCGTTCCCCGAGGCAGGGGGCGACTTCGTGGTCCTCTTGCGGTGGGACGGCCACAACGAGCCGGAGCGGCACGAGCTCACCCTGCCGGGCGGCGCGCCGGTGCGCGTCGAGCAGAGCGTGCACCAGGTCGGGCTGACGCGGCGCTGGGTCGTGCTCGCCGACACGGCCTTCAGGCTCGGCCTCGAGAGCGTGGCCCTGCAGAGCTTCCCGGAGAGCCCGGGGGTCGAGCGCCTCCTCCGGGCGCTGCTCACGACACCCCAGGAGCCGTCGACGACGTTCTACCTGGTCCGGCGGGACGCGCTGCGGCCAGGCGGCGGGCAGGTGGTCGTGAAGCGGATCGTCGTCCCGCTGGAGACGCTGCACTTCCTCGTCGACTACGAGGATGCGGGCGACCGCATCACCGTGCACGCGGCGCACAGCTGCGCGACGGATCACGCAGAGTGGCTCCGGTCCTTCGATCGGCACGCGGCCGACAGGACCCCGGCGCCGCCGCGGCTCCGCGGGCTGTCCCCGCCCGGGCAGGCCGACGTGCACCGGATCGGCCGGTACACGCTCGACGCGGCGGCCGAGCGCGTCGTGGATCAGGCGGTGTTCTCCGACGCGGCGCGGGCGCTCGGCGTCGGCCTCTATGCCTACAGGGAGACGGGCGCGTCGTGGATGCCGCCCGATCGCCTCGAGAACGTCTACTGGCGCGGCGTGGGCCTGTGGGACGAGCTCTCGACCGAGTTCGCCGACCGGCTCTACGCGGCCCACCCGCACCGCGCGCTCTCCATGGCGGCCCTCCGGCGGATGCGCGCGGAGGGCGGGCACCCAGATAGCCTGTTCCGCTTCAACCACCGCTCGATGCGGATCGAGGATCGCTACGAGTTCCCCCGGCGCGCCGTGGGGTGCTGGCTCAGCTCGCTGCAGTTCGTCCCGCGGCGCGGCGGGAGCGGGGCAGACACGGACGGCTACGTCGTCGCGCTCGTGTCGACGGCGCACCGCGCGGAGATCTGGGTGTTCGACGCGGCCAACCTGGCGCGCGGGCCGCTCTGCAAGCTGGGGCACCCGGCCTTCCGGCCGGGGCTCACGCTCCACACGGCGTGGCTCAACGCCGTCGCGCCCTGGAGGGGTGGATACAAGGTGCCAGCGCCGGAGGACTACGCGGAGTTCGTGGCCGAGGCGCCGGCGGAGCAGGTGAGGGCGCTGTTCGAGGAGGAGGTCTATCCGCGGCTCGCGTGAGGCGCGTCGAGCACCGGCGTCGCGACGCGGGCCGAGAGCAGCTCGGCGCCTGGCGCGGGGGCGCCGGCCCCGAGGCCGTCGCCCCGCTCGAGCAGCACGCCCGTGGCGCCGTCGCCCAGGATCGCCGCCAGGTCGTCGCCGGCCCACGGCTGCCCCGCGCGCAGGGGCCACGACCGCACCTCGCTCGCGACGATGAGCGCGCGCCGATAGCCCCTGTCGAGGTGTCGATTCGCCACGTCGATGGCCGCGGCGAGCCCCCCCTCGGCGGACCAGAGATCGAGCGCCACCGCGGGCGAGAGGCCCGCCATGCACGCGGCAAAGGCCGCCCCGCCGGTGTCCGCTCGCGCGCAGTCGTGGCTCGTCATGATGAGCACGTCGATGAACGGGTCCGGGAGCCGCCCCGCCTCGATGAGCTGCCGCAGCACCGCCGCGGCCATGGAGAGCGTCGTCTCCGCGTCACCCGCAAAGCGCCGCTCGAGGACCCCGGTGGCCTGCTGCAGCCAGTCTGCAGAGTAGGGGAGACCATAGCGCGTGACGAGCTCCTGGTTCGTGACGACGCGCTCCGGAAGATACGTAGCGACGGCCATGATGCGACCCTGAGCCATGTTCCTGCTCTGCTCCCGCGCCGAGCGCGCCCTGCCCCTGCAATTCCCGCCAAGGAGGCTCGATCCGGCGCTCTATCGCCGCCGTCCGGCCACCGCCGAGCACGCCGATGAGCCAGCGTCCCGGACAGCATGAGACACGCCGCCTGCTGCACGTCAAGAACCGTGTGGCAGACCACAAACTCGCATGCTCCCTCCCCGTCTACGACATCGCTCACTGGACCATTTACCGAACGTCCTGCGCAAGCGGGAATGACAGCCGCTTCGTCCGCGTCCGTGCCGAGCGGGAGCGAGGCGACGAAAAGCTGCTCTTTCAGGCGCGCGAGGGCGCGCCGCGGCGCGTCGCGGCGCATCGCGGACGACCTGGACTTCGATGACCGCGCGCGCGGCCCGACGACAGCGCGTGCGTGTGCAGCGCGCCGGCATCGGCCAGCGCGCAACACGCGTGGTCGGGACACGCGACCTGGACGGCAGCTGCGCGATGGACGGCCACGTCGATGGCCATCACGGATCGAAACGCCCACGGCCACCACGGAATGACGGCGGCGGACGATTCCGGCCGGAGCCGACGATTCCGCTCTCGCGAGCGAGCGGATGCACAAACGTGTCGGAACGGACGGCGCTGAGCAGGCGGGGCGCAGCGCGCGCGTCTCCCTCGGACGGCGAGAGCGGTTGTGCCGGCGCGGCGCGCGGCCCGCGTTTCTCTGAATCCGGTGGGAGGTTCCACCTATTTTGAGAACACCTCCTCTCGCCCGCGAGCGCCGCGCGCGGCCGCGTCACGGCGCGAACTCCGCGCAGCAGCAGCGCGGGGCCTGCGCGCGGCTCGATTTCCCCGGGCGCGGGCGCGCGACGAGGGGCAAGGAGCCACCCCGCCGGCGGGAAAGCGGCCCTCCGCGCGGCCGCCGCGGCGCGCGCGCCGCGCGTCGCCACGATTGAACCGCGGAGAAGTCCCAAGGGAGCGCAGATCCGAGGAGTGCCTATTTCGCGGACGGCGCCCGCGAATTCACGAGGGCTCGGATCGGCAGCCTCTGCACAGGAGAGATAGGCACACAGCCTGCTCATGGGTGAGCCAAGGTGTTCGGTGGCCGCGAGGCCAGGCAAGGACACCGGGGAGGACCAATGATCTCAATTCACGGCAAGATGATGGGTCTCGCGATGGTGCTGGCGCTCGGGGCCGGGTGCGCGGCTGGCGCGGACGAAGAGATCGACATGGACGCGGTGGAGCTCGACGAGGAGACCGTCGACTCCGCGAGCGATGCGCTGGAGGCCGAGCGCGGCGGGTACGCGGCTCAGGCGCAGGCCCAGGTGGGCCAGATGGGGCCGAGCAAGCTCGGCCTGCCCCCGACCAAGGGCGAGCTGCCCTCGAAGGGCGTCCCGATGCTCGGCAAGAGCCCCCTCGGCCCGAGCAAGGGCGAGCTCCTGCCGAGCAAGGGCGGGTTCCCGACCAAGGGCGGGCTCCCGAGCAAGGGCCTCCCGACCAAGGGCGGCTATGCCCAGCAAGGCACGGCGCAGATCGGCCAGGCCGCCGTCGGGCAGCTGGCGGGCCTCTCCGAGGCGCAGGTCGGGCAGGCGGGCCAGGCGCAGATCGGCGCGCAGGCGCAGGTCGGCCAGCTGGCGCAGATCGGCCAGACGGGCGCGCAGGCGCAGATCGGCCAGGTCGGCGTCGGGCAAGAGGCTCAGCGTGACGGGGCGCGCTGCTTCGGCGGCGGCTTCGGCGGCTTCGGCGGTGGCTTCGGCGGCTTCGGCGGCGGCTGCGGCTGCGGTGTGGCGGCGATCACCACGTCGATCACCAGCTTCGTCCCGACGTTCGTCAACCCGTGCTTCAGCCCTTGCGGCTTCGGCGGCGGCTTCGGCGGCATCGGCGGCTTCGGCTGGTGAGCTTGAGCTGACCGACTCCTGATCGCGCGGCACCGCGGGCCGCAGGCGTCTCTGAACCCGCGGCGCCGCGCCGACCCTCCTCTTCGACGCGGCCCGAGCGCCGGCAGCCAGGGGTTGGATATCCCTGGCTGCCGGCGGCTCCTCTCTCCCCTCCTCCGCTCGCGCGAGAGCCGCGCCCCGCCGTTCGCCGGCGAGGCAGCGCGCGAGCCCCCCGCCCCCTCGACCTTCCGCTATCCGCTCTGACCGAGCGCGCGATCCAGGTAGAACGCCGCGCTGACCAGCCCGAGGTGGGTGAACGCCTGGGGGAAGTTGCCGAGCAGCTCGCCGCTCGGCCCGATCTGCTCGGAGTACAGGCCGAGGTGGTTGGCGTAGGTCAGCATCTTCTCGAAGATGAAGCGCGCGTCGTCGAGGCGGCCAGCGCGCGCCAGGGCCTCGACGAGCCAGAAGGTGCAGATGCTGAACGTGCCCTCCTTGCCGGTCAGGCCGTCGCCGGCGCCCTTGCCGAGCTCGTAGCGGTGGACGAGCGTGTCGCTCGCGAGCTCCGCGAGCGTGCGATCGATCGTGCCGACGATGCGCGGGTCGGTGGGGGAGATGAAGCGCATCAGCGACATGAGCAGGTTGCTCGCGTCCAGCGCCTCCGAGCCGAACGACTGCACGAACGTCCTCCGCTTCGCGTCCCAGCCGCGCGTCATGATCGTCTCGTAGATCTGGTCGCGCGTCTTGGCGACGCGCGGCCGATCGAACGGCAGAGATCGCTTGTCGGCGAGCCGCAGGGTCCGGTCGAGCGCGACCCAGCACTGGAGCTTCGAGTAGACGAACTGCTGCCGCCCGCCCCGCACCTCCCAGATGCTCTCGTCCGCCCGCTCCCAGTTCTCGCAGACCCAGTAGGCCATACGCCGGAGCTCGCGCCAGAAGTCGTAGGAGATGGGAGACCCGTACTTGTCGAACAGGTATACCGAGTCGATGAGCTCGCCATAGATGTCGAGCTGGAGCTGCGCTGTCGCGCCGTTCCCGACGCGGACCGGCCGCGAGCCGCGGTAGCCGTCGAGGTGGGTCAGCTCGACCTCGGGCAGCTCGTGGCGCCCGTCGATACCGTACATGAGCTGGAGCGGCCCGGTGGGGCCGTCCTGCTCGGAGACGCGGGCGCTCAGCCATTCCATGAAGCGCGCGGCCTCCTCGGTGTAGCCGAGCCGGAGGAACCCGTAGAGGGTGAACGCGGCGTCGCGCACCCAGACGTAGCGGTAATCCCAGTTGCGGATCCCGCCGATCGCCTCCGGCAGGCTGGTCGTCGCCGCGGCGACGATCGCGCCGGTCGGCTCGAACGTGAGCAGCTTGAGGACGAGCGCGGAGCGGTCGACCATCTCGCGCCAGCGCCCCTTGTAGCGCGATTTGCCGAGCCACTGCCGCCAGAAGTTGACCGTGCGCCGCAGGGCGTCCTCGCCGTTGACGGGCGTCGAGAGCAGGTCGGCGTTGGCCGTCCAGTCCTCCACCTGGCGCAGCGAGAACGTGGCCGACTCGCCGGGCTGCAGCACGAAGTCGGCGGTCACCCCGCCGTCGCCGTCGGCCGACAGGGGGACCGGGCTGATGAGCGCGAGATCGAGGCCATCCGAGTCGAAGATGGCGCCGCGCGGGTCGTCGAGGAGGACGCGGTGGGGGCGGCGGGCGAAGTCCATCGCGGGGCGGCAGGCGAGCCGGAAGCGCACCGCCCCGCGGACGGCGCGCGCGACGCGGACGATCTGGTGCATGCCGCGGCGGTAGGCGCCGTACGTGTCCCGGTGGATCGGCATGAAGTCGCAGACCTCGCCGACCCCCTCCGCGTCGAGGAACCGCGTGAGGAGCACGTTGGTGTCGGGCATGTACATCTGCTTGCGCGACGCGCCGTGCGCCGCCGCGAGCAGGAAGCTGCCCCCCTTCGCCTCGTCCAGGATGCCCGCGAAGACGCTCGGCGAGTCGAAATGGGGGAGGCAGCACCAGTCGATGGAGCCGTCCATCCCGACGAGCGCGACCGAGTGCATGTCGCCGATGACGCCGTAGGACTCGATGGGCTTGTAGGGCATCGCTTTTCCTTGTTTTGGCTAGCTGGCGGGGAGCCACGGACAACGGCGCTTCCACGCGCCGGAAGCTCTCGGCGATGGCGCGACATGGATCCACGCGTTCAACACGACGTCATGGTCCTCCCAGCACCTTCATCGCCGCTGTTCTCGGGTCGCCGTAGAAGATCGAGTCGACGTGCTCCAGGATATCGGCGCTGACGTCGAGGAAGCTTCGTTTGTTCTCGATCGGGATGAGCGCGCGCTTGGCTCCGTTGTCCATCGCGACCTGAAGCGGCTCCACGAGCGAGCGCAGCGGCTTGATGTTTCCCTGGACGCTCATGTCGCCGAGGACGAGCAGCGCGGGGCTCACGGGCGCCTTGCGGACCGCCGAGAACCACGCGACGAAGAAGGCGATACCCACCTCGGCCTCGACGCGGTTGCCGAGGAGGTCAATGACCTCGAGGTGAAAATCCGAGGTGTCGAGCTCGCGCGCGAGGCCGAGGTCGCTCTTCTTCGCCTGGACGTAGCTGAAGGCCCGCTGTACCGACTCCTTCATCGCGCCGGCGACGCCTCCCGCCATCTTGAGCTTGCCCGTGCCACCCGAGACGGAGACCTCGACCCGATAGAGCCCCACGGTGCCATCTGCCGTGACCCCCGCGGTGTAAACCGTCCCGGGAGCGAGGGGATCGGCGGAGATGAGGTCGCGCCCTCCTTGCTCGGGCACCCCGACGAAGCGCTCCTCCCCCGTCTCCTGCGACGTGTAGCTGAAGGACGTGTGGTGGTACTCGAAGGAGCCCATCTTCTTGAGCTGCTCCTTCACGCGGCGTCGGCCCTCGAGCGCGAGCTCCAGCACCTCGGCGAGCTCTTCCCGCGTGGCCTCGCCGTGCGGGAAGAGGATCTTCATGAGCCCGGAGACGGTCTTGCGCACGGCCTTCCGGTCGCGCGCGTTGAGGTGCGCGCCGAGCGAGAAATGCCGGTCGATGACCTCCGTGAAGTTGTGCTTCCGCATGTCGCGGAGCGCCTCGGCCAGGTAGTCGACCACGAACCCATAATGGCTCGTGAACATCTCGTTCCGCATCTTCGGGATCTCCCAGCCAGGGAGGTAAAAGTGCAGGCGATCGATGAACGCCATGTCGTCGCGGATGACCTCGGGCATCGGCGCGAACAGGTGTCCTGTCTGCACCATCACGTCCACGGGCTGGTTCGTGTTGCCGAACATCGCCACGCTGGCGTCGCCGGTCGTGGCCTCCTGTCCGCGCTGGAAGGTGCCCGACTCGCAGTAGGTCTTCATGGTCGTGATGACCTCCTTCGGCATCTTCTGGAGATCGGCGACCTCGTCGAACCCGACGACGTCCCAGATCTGCACCATGCCCTTCTGGCGCCCGCCCATGTGGCCGAACAGGTTCGCGACGGTCGTCGGGCCGGTGAGGAGCGCCGCGTAGGGCGAGACCTCCTGGATGACGTAGCTCTTGCCTGTCCCGCGCGGCCCGAGCTCGACGAGGTTGTAGTTGCGCTCGGCGAGCGGGATGAGCCGCACGAGGAAGTGCAGCTTCAGCCTGCGCGACATCTCCGCGGGCTCGTAGCCCATGCTGCGCAGCATGAGATCGAGCCACTCGTCCGTGGTGAACTCCCGGCGCACGCGCCGGTACTCCTCGAGATCGAACGTGGCGATCTGGATCGGCGTCAGCTTGTCGATCCAGAAGGGGTTCTTGCCCTTGGCCTCCTCGTCGTACTCGAAGCGCAGATCGAGCTGCGCCCACACGCCGCCGGTCAGCAGCCGGTCGAAGTCGCGCACGTACTGCGTCGGGACGTGGAGGAACTTGTTCCCGAAGTGGTTCGCCTCAGCCCAGTAGTCCGAGTCGACGAGCCGCACCTTCACCTTGTCGATGAAGGTGTGCCTGCCGTTCTCCTTGACCTTGCTCTGCGCCTTCACCGACTCGTCCGGCCGGATGTAGTTGTTCGCGAGCGTGTCGTTGACGACCTGGAGCCCCAGCTGGATGGCGATCTCGTCCGACGAGGCGCAGTACTTCCCCAGCAGGAACTCGAGGACGAAGACCGGCACGTTCGTGCCGACCTTCACTTTCCGGACCAGATCCTTGCGGACCACCTTGCCGGCGAAGAGGCGGTTCACCTTGTCGTCGAGGGGATCTCGTGTCGCGGCCGCTCCGTTGCTCATGACTCACACTCCAAGTCGAACCGGGATGTCGGTGGGCGAGCGGTAGAGCTCGGCGTCCGTGGCCGGGTCCTGCACGACGACGCGCAGCGACGCGACGGTCTCGCCGAGCTTGAAGGCGACGATCGTCGCCTTGCCCGGCGAGAGCTTCACGCAGCCCGTCGCCCGGTCGAAGTCGGCCTCGATCGCCAGCTCCGCCGCGCCGACCTGCCGGCCGGACGCGATGAGCAGCGGGCGGACCAGCAGCGGGCTGGAGAAGAGCGCCAGGTTCTGCCCGAGCTGCAGGGTGACGGTGAAGATGCGGTTCGTGATCGCGTCGGGGAGCCCGCTGACCGTGACCGGCCCCGAGGTGGGGCGCGCCGATTCCCTGCCCTTGAGGCGCACCGTGAGGACGGGGATCACGAGCTCTTGCAGCGAGGTGCCGCCGTGGTGGAAGGCGAGATCGCCGCCCGCCTTGAACACGCCGCACCCGGTCGGGAAGACGAGCTCGAGGTCCGAGGCGTAGCCGAGGGCGGAGGCGGCCACGCGCACGCTGCCGGCCGGCGTCGCGCCGCCGCGCCCGATCCAGCAGCGGCGGTGGAGCTCGACCTGACCCCCGCCGGGAGCGTCCGTTCGCATGGACTCGTCGCGGTCGACCGCGAAGAAGAGGTGGCCGTGGTCCGCCGTGACCACGGAGTGCTCGACGCCCGCGGTGGACAGCTTGCGGATCGCTCGGGCGAGGTTGTCGATGACGGTGTCCATGACCTGGCGCGCCTGGAATGTGAAGCCCGTCTCGCCGGCCTGGTCGATCTCCTGGGAGCGCACGATGAGGACCTGCGCGCCGTCGATCTTCTTGGCCAGCTTGGAGGGTTGCAGGCTCAAGAGCTCGTCCAGCCCGAGGTCGACCAGCTTGGGCACCCGCGCCGCCGCGAGCTTCTTCCGCGCGGCGAGGTCCGGGAGGAACGCGTCGTCGATGCGCGCGCCGAGCTTGCCGCCCTGCGCGACGACGCTGAAGCTGCTGGACGCCCCCGGCTGGAGCGCCGCCATGCCGACGGGCGTGATGCTGGGCAAGGCGCCGATCGCGGGCCGGACGCCGACCTCCGCGACCCTGGGAAGGCGCTCCGCGAGCTCGACGCCCATCTCGAAGCGCATGGCATCGACGAGGAAATAGGCGACCGGCCTGGGCCGGCTCGCGACCACCTCGCTGTAAATTTTCGTCTGGTGCAGACCGGCGGACACCGCCCAGTGCGCCCGCGAGAGCGCCTTGGTGAAGCCCTCGGCCATCAGGTGGCAGACGTCCTCGTAGGCGCGCCGGACGACGCCGAGCGGCCGTTCGCTGGGCTCCTCGTCGAGGTTCGTCACCCACGCTTCGAGCCTCCGCTGGGCCTGGTCGAGGCGGTACCACCCGTCGCTGGCCGTGTAGGCGTCGACCCAGGCGTTCGGGTCGGCGCCGGCCTTCGCGACGGCGGCACGAACGGTGGTCGCGAGCACGCCGAGCTCCGCCATCCGGCGGCAGGCCTCCCACTGGGCCTTCCGGGCGATGTCGCGGTCGAGCCAGAAGCTGTGCTCCCGCTCGGTCACCAGGGCGAGCGCCTCCGCGAAGCGCTGGTTCGCGATGAGCTCGCCGCAGTGGGTGAGCAGCGCGCGCTCCTCGAAGCGGAAGGTATCGATGGCGCCGAGCGCCTCCGCCTGGATGCGGGCGTTCCGGAGGCCGAGCTCTGCCTCGACCCGATCCGCGAGCGGCGCGTAGTCGTCCGCGAACATCGTGCGCAGGCGGCGCGCGAGGTCGCGGATGGCCTCCTGCTCCTTCTCGGTGGCCGGGCTCGGGATGCCGTCGAGGCTCGCTGGCGCAGGGCAGCGGAGATCGGCGCGGAACTCGCTCCCGAGGACGTAGCGCAGCGTGACCGACCGGAGCTTCGCCAGGGGCGCGCCGGCTGGCAGCTCGAGCCCGAGGCGCGAGCGGACCAGCTTGATGAGCTCCCGCGTGGCCTCTTTCGCCTCGATGTCGGGGTCGCGGGCGTCGCGCACCAGCCAGGCCGCGAGGAGGGCGTCGTTGCCGGACACATCACGGAAGATGCCTTTGAGGAGCGACGGCGGCTCCGCCGAGGCGGTGTCCGACGCCGCGCGGGCGAGGTCCTCGTAGGAGACCCGCTCGGGCGCGAGCATCTCGTCGATCACCCCGTCGGTGTAGCGCTTGCGGAGGACCTGTCGCGCGACCCATTTGAGCGCGCGGTCGTAGGTGCCGCCGGCCTTCTCGAGCTCCAGGAGCAGCGAGCTCTTCGGATCGGGCCGGACGCCTGGCACGTAGAGGAGCAGCGGCTCGGGCTCGTCTCCGTCGGTGAGCGGCTCGGCGACGGTGCGGAGCTCGAGGAAGGATCCGTCGTACTCGGCGAGCTTGCCCGCGACGCCGGCGAGGCTGACGCTGGCGGCGGCGCCGCGGGTGTTCGGCGCGCCGCGGACCTCGTCGACGAAGGGGCCGAACTCGCGCCGCGGGTCGTACCAGACGACGACGCGGCGGGCCTTGAGCTTCTCGGCGAGCTGCTTGGCGAGGTAGTCGTGGAGCGGGTGCATCAGGCATCTCCTCCGCTGTCGGCGCGGGTACCGGCGGCGCGCCGCCCGCGGCCGCGGGGGCTGCCCGCCGCCTGGGGCGCGTCGAGCAGCGCCTTGAGGGCTGATTTGACGGCCGTGGAGGTCCGCTCCTTGACGAGCTGGTCGACGGGTCGTGTGGGGGTGCCACGAGGCTTCCACTTGCCGGAGGCGTCGTCGACCCAGAAGACGTCCTCGAGGCCGTGCGCGATGGCGAGGCTGCGGTCCTCGGCGCACCTCGGGACGACGCGCTCGGGGAAGAGGTGCATCGCGAGGTGGGCCCAGTCGTACTTGCCGGCGCAGAGGGCCTCCCAGGTGGCCTTGAGCTCCTTCTGCCAGGGCTTGTGCTGGGGGAAGAGGCGAAAGAGCGGGGCGGCGTTGAGGAGGACGCCGTCGTCGAGGTCGGGGTTCCAGAGCGGGGTGACGCGCTTCACCTCGTCGAGGAAGGCGCGGAGCTCCTCGACGAGCGTTTGCTGGGCGGTGAGCTCCTTGCGCTGGGCTGCGGTGGGGCTGGGGCCGTGGTCGGCGCGCATGGTTTCGAGCCGGCGCTCCTCGTGCGCGAGCTTCGGGGCCACGACCTCGTTCTGCACCTGGTAGAAGGTGTCGCGCGTCATGGCGTGCAGGTAGAGCCAGACCGAGTAGCCGGCCGAGGCGGTGGCGAGCTGCCAGTAGATCGGGGCCTTGCGGCGCGATTTCGAGTAGGTCTTGACGTGCGCGGGGAAGAAGTCCCTGGCGAGGGTGCGGCGGAGGTGCTCGGGCGCGGGCTCCTTCACGAGCTCGAAGACGGCCGAGACCGCAGCGGCGAGATCGTCCGGGTGACCGGGATCGTCGGTCAGGATGCCGGTGCCCTCGCGGAAGGGCGGGAGGTCGGGCGGGAGCATCCCCGGGCTCCGGGGCGGGAGCGGGTCGAAGGGCTCGGGCTCCGGGGGGATGGCGCGCTCGCCGGTGGCGAGGCGGTAGTCGAAGCGGCCGAAGGCGACGCCGACGGCCCAGGAGAGGAGGGCGTCGGTGTCGTCGAGGGCCGTTTCTTCGGCGTCGTCGGCATCCGCAGCATCGGAATCCGAAGCATCATCACCGGCCTGCGCGGCCGACGCGGACTCCGCTTGCCTTGCGGCGCCGCTCCAGACGCCAATCGTCGCCCGGTCCTTGTCGTCAAAGGCGTAGAGTCGAAAGGCGATGTCGTCGATAGCGCGCTGGAGCGTGGCGAGCTCCGCCTCGATGGCGGGGACGTCGAAGCCGCCGGGGCTGATCCGTCGGCGCAGCTGAGAGGGGAGCAGGAAGGCGTGGGACGTCTCGTGAACGGTATCAAGCGTGCGCTCATGCGACCATGCGCGGCGCGCGAGGCTGGAGAGGTCAGCACGAGAGTCTGAAGTGAGATCGGGGACTGGCGTCTGCTGTACGAGCCCAACCTCGAACGACTGTGCCAGATCGACGCGCGCGAGCTGGGTAGCCAGCAAGTAGGCGAACGGCATCGAATTCATCACCGAGAGCATCGCCAGCAATGTTCCATGATCATCATCGTCGCAGAACGCCCCCGGCCCTTTGTTACCAAAGATGCACCCCCTGGGCAGCAGAGACACGCTGAGACGACTCGTGCGCCTTGGCCAGGTGAGTCCAGGGCGAAAAAAGAAGTCGACGCTCGCTGGCTTCTCGAGCGGCCGGTCCCTCGTACCAAGGAAACCCGTGTAAGTGCTCCGCACCCTGCTCCAACGCACAACCGTTTGAATGTCGTAGTAAAACGGGGCGAACGTTCTGCCTTTTGCCCACGGGATCCACGACTCTACTTCACTATCACCCTCGCGCGAGATCTCCCACCATAGCCTTGCGTAGCGCGGATCGTCGCTGAGCTGATTGGTCGAAAGCGCGTGAACATTGACGCCTTCAACGGATGGGCAGTTTGCAAAAGCTCGCAGAGCCCCGTTGTTCGCCCAGTACGCGAATGGGCTCCCTGGCAACATCCTGAAAGTGTGCGGCTCAATTTCACATGCACCGACGCCGCTCCGCACCATGCCACACAACGCGGTTGCCTTGTCGTCAGCCTCCAGCAGACGAAGGAATAGCGTCACGCGCTCACCTCCAGACAATACGCTGCCGTCTCCACCATGGCGCTGTCCAGAACGCCGTACCCCAGGTCGGCGAACACCACCGGCGGCGCCTTCTCCAGCAGGATTTCCTCCCGCCACTTCTGGAAGCTCGACAGGAAGAACCCCGTGCGCGACGTGATCGCCCCGAGCCGCGCCCGCGGCCGCAACAGCTCGATCCCGCGCTCCACGAACGCCGCGTAGACATCGCTCTTCGTCCTCGGATACGCCTTCTCGAACTCCTTCTTCGCCGCCGTGCTCCCCGCCCCGAACGGCGGATTCATCAGCACGACATCGAACCGCTTCTCCGCCGTCTCCACCAGCCCGAGCCCCTGCGCCGCGTCCTCCGCGAACAGCCGCCGCCTGGCGCGGTCCGACGAGCTCGCCTCCTCGGCGAAGCGCACCAGCGTCTCTCGCAGCCGGTCCTCGGCGCTGCGGAACAGCCCGAGCTGCCCCTCACGCACCCCCGCGAGGAGCCTCTCGACGCGCAGCAGCAGCCCCAGATCCCCGCCGAGCTTCAGGCTTTCGACCAGCTTCGTGAACAGCTCCCGCAGCACTGCGTCATCGAGCCGCTTCACGAAGTCGCGCACGAGGTCGTCCTCCCCGGGCATCGGCTCCGCCACCACGATGTTCGACCTGCGGATCGCCGGCCGCTCCCCGCGGGGCACCCCGAAGTCCCGGTACGCCCGCTGCGCCCGCATCCAGAGCGCGAGCTGCGCGATCTGCGCGCAGCGCGCGTCGATGTCGACGCCGTGCAGGTTGTGGCGGAGAACCAGCCCCGGCAGCGCGCGCCTGAGGCCCTCCAGGTCCGCGTGGTCCTCGCGGAGCGTCCGCTTCGTCGCCTCGCTCGCCGGCGCGGCCGCATCCGCCCATCCCTCCTCGTAGATAGGGACGAGCAGGTCGAACGCGTACAGCAAGAAATGCCCCGACCCACACGCCGGGTCGAGCACCTTCAGGTCCCGCGGATCCCGCTTCGGCCGGTGCCTCACGTGCACAGGCCGCTTCCACACCTCCTCCTGCGAGAGCCCCTCCGGCGCCGTCTCTCCCGGCTCCGGCGCGCCCTCCCCCTCGTCCAGGAACACCTCGTTCGGCCGGCGCACCAGGTACGCGCACTGGCTCGCGAGGCGCGTCTCGCCGCGGCGCATCTCGTACCAGAGGCGGCCCAGCGTGTTGTCCGTGAGGAACTCGACCACGTAGCGCGGCGTGAAGAACTGGTTGCGCACCGCGAGCTCCCGGCTGTTCCGCGGGGCCTGCGAGGCCTCCCGCATCGCCCGGCGCTCCTCGCCCGCGTTGAAGTACTGGTAGACCCAGCCGAGCGTCTCGTCCTCGCCCCAGACGCGCGCGAGCTCGGGCGCGTTGAGCACGGCGAGCAGCTCCTCGAACGCCGGCCGCCGCGGCCAGAGCGCCGACGCCGCGTCGCGCCTGTCGAAGAGCACCTTCACCTCGGTCGACAGCTCGTCGAAGAGGCTCTCGATGTAGAGCCGGTACCCCGCGCCCTCCGGCAGGAGCGCCACCCCAGGCGCCATCCCGCAGAACTCCTTGTACCCGCTCGACTGCTCCCCCCGGCTGATGCACTCCTGCACGAGCTCGCGCGCCTCCAGCATCTTCAGCGCCACGAAGCGGTTCAGCGCCGTGAACGCCGCGTCGCGGAGGTAGTCCGCCACGGCCTCCGGCGGCTTCATCCCGGCCGCCTCCTTGTGCTCGATCGCCGCCACGATCGTGCCGCGCAGCCGCCGCTGCCGCGCCGACAGGTGCGCGCCGTCCGCCTGCGCGAGCGCCCCCGTCCGCAAGACGTCGTACGTCCCCTCCAGCTGCGCGGCGAAGTCGTCCTCGAGCACCTTACGGCCGCGCTGCGTGGCCCGCTCGACGGCGTTGCGCGTCTCTTTATCCACCCCGGACCTCCAGCCTGTCTGGAACCCGGACCGCGGCCGGTTCCAGTGATGATCTCAGCAGAAACGCGCACTTACGCGCGGCACACGTTGGAACCACGGTGGAACCACGCTGGAACCAGCGGCTCATCGTCAGTCCCCCTCGGCTTCGATCCGGAGCCTGACGAGCTCCTCGAAATCGTACCGGTTCTTCGCCTCCTTGAGCTCGAGGCGCTCGTCCTCCGCGGAGTCCATCCAGCCAGCGAGCCGCCGAAGGTGCTCGCTCATTGCACGATGACCTTCTTGCCTGCGCCGATGAGGCGCGCGCACTCCTCGCGGATCCCCTCGAGCGCCGCGGCCAGCTGCTCTTCCGTCTCGATGCCGCCCGTGAAGTAGCCGCCGAGGCTCACCGTCACGAGGCGCTCGCCCTCCAGCACGCGATGGACCTCGGCCACGGCTGCCCTCAGGCGCGACTCGCAGGCGTCGCGCTCCGAGCGGAGCTGCGGGATCGGCAGGCGATCCTTGTCGCGCGCCGTCCCGCGCTGGAGCGGCGCCGCGATCCGACGCTGCGCGTCCTCGTCGATCTCCGTCCAGCCGGGTGTCTTGACGAGCCGGTTGAGCGCCCTGGTGTAGGTCTCGATCCGCGCGTCGAGCGCCTCCTCGTGGCGCCGGTCGAACTCTGCCTGGAGCGCGCCGGTGTGCTGCTCGATGGCCGGCAGCTCGCGGAAGAAGGTCTCCCGGGCGAGCAGATCCTCGAGCGCCGCTGCCTTGCCGCGCAGCTCGTCGGAGACGTCGGCTTCCTGGCGCAGGAAGGGCCACGCCACGGCGAGCGCTTGCCGAGCGCGCGCGAGGTCGCGCAGGCGCGGCTCGGTGAGGGCCTGCTCGAGCTCCGACGCGCGCTTGATGGCGTCCTTGATCGACCGGTGCGACGCGTTGAACGTGGCGATGGCGCCGTCCTCGGACCCGCGGAGGATGGCCTTCATCTGCCCGAGCGCGCCGTCGAGCACGCCCGCCCCGGGTAGCCGCTCCGCGTTGAGCCGCCCGAGCGACGTGGCGACCGTATCGTCGTGGCGCGCGACCTCGCGCCGCAGCTCCGTGACGATCGCCTGGACGCTGAGCTCGCGCACCTCGCTGCCGAAGGTGTCGCGGAAGGCTTCGGATGCCTTCACGAGCTCCTCGAACACGGGGCCCTTCTTCGGCCGGAAGGAGGCCTGGCGGAACAGGTTGTTGTTCGAGAACGTGTCCCTCGACTCGATGCTCGTGGCGGCGTCGATCGTCTGGCCCTTGCTGGTCGCCTCGACCTGCCCTGCGCGCAAGAGGCAGAGCACGAGGAGCCGGACCGCCTCGAAGTCCCAGCCGAAGGGCTCCTTCGCGAGCTCGTCGGTGAGATACCGCCCGCTCGCGGTGTCGCCGTAGTTGGCGCGCTCCTCGATGCGGCTCATCACCTCGGCGAGAGGACCGCTCTCGGTTCGGAAGACCGTCTTGCCCTTCTCGTCTCGCAGGAGACCGAGGCCGCTGAACACGGGAGGCAGCCCGTGGAGGTTCTCGGCCATGAAGATGGCATCGACGCCCTTCTTGACGTCGTTCGCCCGGGCGGCGGCCTCTTTGAAGCGGTCGAACACCTCGGGCAGCACCTGCCCCAGGATCTCCGCCGCGCTCTTGCCCACCTCGACCGCGCGATCGCCGGGGCTGCGGTCGTTGCCGCGGAAGTAGACGCTCCCCGTGAGGCACGCCGCCTTGAAGAGCCGTCGCAGCTCGCCCTGGTGCCAGCGGAGGCGCTGCTTCTCCTCGCCGATGAGCGCTGTCTCGTCCGCCGTCCGCGCTTCGCGCTCCTTGCGCGCGAGCATCTCCTTCGAGCGGAAGAGCTCCACCGTCTCGCGGTCGATGGCGTCATTCAGCGAGACAGCCCAGAAGACGTTCTTGCGCTCCTGCTGGCTCCGGGTACGGAGATCCGCGGCCAGGCTCTG
The DNA here is from genome assembly GCF_051530195.1 of Sorangium sp. So ce321. Lineage (NCBI taxonomy): Bacteria > Pseudomonadati > Myxococcota > Polyangiales > Polyangiaceae > Sorangium > Sorangium sp. So ce321. Next base: position 12,829,652 of record NZ_CP150329.1, read on the forward strand.
GAACGCTTTCCCGTCGTCCGCGAGGTGGAAGTGAAAGATCATGTCGCCGTCCACGACGTCGCGCCCCTGGACCGCGAGGCCCGCCTTGAACGTCTTGGTGTCGAACAGCGTGTGGGAAGGCGCCGGCTGCCAGAAACCCGCGAGGGTCTCCACGTAGAGGCGATGGGCGTCCCCCGGCTTCGGGGAGATACCCATCCGCGTCCGCTCCCAGTCGTCCTCCGCCGGGCTCGGGATCCGGTAGCCGTCGTCGCCGTGACGGACCTTGTGCGCCGCCTCGAGGAGGCGCAACGCCTCCTTGACGGACGCGAGCTCCGCGTCGGCGGCGACGCTCGGGTGGAGCGCGGCCGCGATGTTCTCGGCCGTGCGGTGCACGCTCTTCACGTACTGCAAGAGGCAGATGACCTTCGCCACCGGCTGGGCCAGCGGGTGATCGAGCTCCTTGGAGATGGCCGCTATCTTGGCGCGCACCTCGGAGCCGATATTGCCTTCGACGAGGTCATAGACCTGATCGAGGCGCACCAGCGTGCCGACCGGGGCTGCCGCGAGGTTCACGGCGGGGTTGATGAGCAGCTGCTGCGCGAGCTTGATGATCGTGCGGTTCGCGCCCCCGACGTGCTTGCTGGCGCCACCCTGCGTCCGGAGGCCGGAGACGATCTGGATGATGAGGTCGATCTGGTAGGGCAGGAGCGGATACAGGTCGATGAAGCTGTCCCGGGTGAGCTCGGGCAGCTTGAAGTCGGCGGTCAGCCTCGTGCTCTGCGTGAGGCGCCCCCGGTGCTCGTCGAACAGCTTGCCGAGCGTCGCCTGGGCCGCCGCGTTCTTCTTGAGGACACGACGGCTCGTGACCTCCGAGATGTCGGACGTCTCGAGGTGGACCTGCTGCTGGAACCGATCCATCAAGCGCGCCAGCTCGATCTGCTTGTTATCTAGGCCGCTGACGAGCTCCCCGAGCTTCTCCTGCGACGTCACGGCGACCCAGTGCCTGCCGCGTCCTTTCATGCCGAGGTTCTGCACGACGGCCTGCAGGTCGAGCATCTTCTGCACGTCCCTGGAAACGAACTGGCCCACCTCGTCGATGACGAAGAGGAGGCGATGCCCCGGACGGCGCCGCTTCATCAGCTCGTTAGCGCGCTCGGCGAGCTTGCCCGGCGTGATGTCTGCCTTGTTCTTGACGGCCTTCACCCAGGAGTCGGCCATGGGGTACGTGGCTGGGTCGAGGGTGTGGAGGACGCGGCTGGCCTCGCTGAGCGCGAAGGCGACCTTGCCCTTCTCGGCGTTCCAGTCCTTGTTGAAGAGCTGGCGGTACGTCTCCTCGAAGCGCTTGAGCCCGCCCTTCTCTTCGAGGGCGATCTCGAGCTCCGACAGGTCGAGATCCTTCGCATACTTGAGGCTGTGGAGGAAGAGCCCGTACATGATCTCGGTGAGCGTCTGGTTACCGCTGCGGATCCCGCGATCGGTGGAGACGTCGAAGATCACCGCGTGAGTCGGGATCTGCTCGTTGATGCTCTTGAGCAGCACCGAGAGCTTGGCGTCGCCCGCGCGCTGAGCGAACCTGTCGGAGGCTGATTCCTCTTTGATGTCCGGGTTCGAGATCGCCAGCCCGAGCATCTTCGCGAAGCTTGATTTGCCGGAGCCGAAGAAGCCCGAGACCCAGATCGCGATGCCCTCGTGGGGCTTGGTCAACGTGTCCCGGTAGACGTCGAAGATGCTCGTGTAGTGGGACCGTATCGCCCCTGTCACCACGTACTCGTCGATCTCCTCGCGGAGGATCTCCTCATCGGTCTGGTCGACCTTGATGACCTCCTCGATGCGACGATGGATGTTGTTGTCGAACAGCGTCCGAATGGGTTGCGTGGCCATGGCGGAAGCCCCTGTCATCAGAAGATCTTCGGGCGGTAGTTGTGCTCCGCGTCGAGCACGCCCATGAAACGAAGCCCAGCGGCGCCGTCGAGAACGCCGGGATAGAAGAGGATGGTCGGGACGTGAACGCGGCCCTTCAGCTGCTCGAGGAGCGAGAAGGTCCGGTACACGGGGAAGAGCGCGCCGGTGCGCTGGATGAAGACGAGGTCCCGCAGCGGATCAGGGTCATGCGGCATTCGCGCTGCCACGAGATCGACGAGCGGAGAGTACTCGGAGAGGACGGAGTGCACCGTCTCGACGATGGACACGAGCCCTTGCTCGCGCTCCGCGGCGATCCACTCTTCCAGCGGGCGCTCCGAGCGCATCGCCTCGTCGAGGCACTCCGCGAGCGAGATGCGCTTGACGCGCTTGCCCCCCTGGGTGAGCCGTGTCTCGAGGAGGGTGACCTGCTTCCGCAGCGCGAGCTCCTCGTCGGGGTCGTAGCGGAAGAGGGCGTACGGCATGTCGTGGTACGCGCTGATCCGCTCGCGCGGGTCCTCGAGCTCGAGGATGGGCTCGAGGACGTGCTTCATGCGGTGTTCGAGATCACTCATGCCACCATCCTCTCGGCGTACTCACGGGAGCTCGCGCAGGGCAGCGTCAGCTGCACCAGGCTCCCTGCCACCTGGTAGTCGAGCCGCCGGAACTGGTGGAGGCGCAGGATCTCGCGCTCGACGTCCGACGGGCGCATCATGAACAGCCGCCAGTCCGGCGAGTCGATGACCCTCCTCGGGCTGCGCTGCTCGTCGCGCATCGCGTGGAGCAGGTAAAGAAAGCTCGGCTCCGGTAGATGGTACGATGAAAACTCTTTCACGATGGTGCCCCGGAGGAGGCCGAAGTCGACCGCCATCTTCAACAGGCCCGCCGCGACGCGCTTCAACGTGGTCTCGGACCAGGCGCGCCGGACCATGCCGCCGCGCTTCCCGATGCTCTTCAGGTGGTCGTGCAGCTCCTCGGGGCGAACGCGATAGACGCCAGCGTCGAACGCAGAGAACAACCAGTGGATGAGAAAATCACGAACGAGGAACTCGTCGCGCGTGATGTGCCAGAGGAGGAGCGGCTTCCAGAGCTCGATGTCGCAGCCGCTCTTCGCGAGCAGAACGAGCGCCCGATCGCGGCCTTCGGGCTCGAAGCGGCGGTTGATGACCTTCGCGACGTCGCGCAGCCAGGTCCCGGTGCTCGCCCCGATGAAGTTCTCCTCGCGGAGGCGCGTGAGGTTCTCTCGCTTGCTGCGCGCAAAGTCCCACGCCGTGAATACGGCGTAGGTCTCGTCGATCATGGCGCCCTTCACGATGGTGAACGAAGAAGCGACGCGCGCGCGTGACGACGCTGTCATGCGTCGGCCCTTCGCGCGTAAGGGACGGCGAGCGCGCCGTGGTCTCCCCGCGCGAAGCCGAGCGCCAGCAGGGTGACGTCCTCGGTGGAGCCGGAGAACACGCCCGGCAACGGCACCGCGCGGCCCTCCGCGGAGCGACGCAGGCGCGAGAGCGCATCGATGCCCTGTTCGTTCGCGAGCTCGAAGGCGCGGAGCGTCGCGGCGAGGTCTGTCGCCTGCAGGGTCCCGAGCTTCTCGAAGAAGGGCTGCCAGTCCGCCGCATGGTCGAGCCAGTGCTCCCAGCGCGCGTCGAGCTCTTCTTCGAGTGCTTCGGGGAGGCGCCACAGCGTCACGCAGCCTGGAGGATCGAACACCTCGTCGCACCGCTGCGCGGCCACCGCGAAGACGGAGCGCGCCTGAGCGAAGTGAACGGTCCGAGGAAAGCCGCGGCGAAGCGCCATGGCCCCGAGCCGACCGAGCTGGCCTCGGGTGTTCCACCACTTCGCCAGGTCCATCTCACCGAAGCGAGCGACGACAAGCCGGAGCTTCAGAACATGATCGAGAACGAGTGGGAGATTGTCGCTCATCACGCGGATCCATTGTGGTCGAGCCCGGCTGCTTCGCTCCCCCGTACCCGGGGAGCTTCCCTCGGATCAGGCTGTTGTTCAGCCCGTGCACCCCCGGACCAGGCATTTCAGGATACAGCGCGTAGCTGCCTCCAACAAGAGCCGCTCCCGTGGATGGATGCAGCTGCGGCCGGGGGAGCTGCCCTGGTCTGCGTGATCCCTCTCGGTCGACGCCCTCACGACCGCGGCGGCAGCCGCGACAGCTTCCGCTGGAGCGAGCGCCGGTGCATCCTCAGCTTGCGGGCCGCCTCCGAGATGTTTCCCTCGCAGTCCGCGAGCACGCGCTGGAGGTACTCCCACTCCACCCGCTCGAGCGACGGCAGGTCCTCGTCGCCGTGCGCGGCCGGGGGGAAGCCGAGCAGGGACCGCGCGCACCGGGCCGCGTCCACCGGCTTGGTCAGGTAATCCACGGCGCCCGCCCTGATCGCCGCCACCGCGTTCGCGATCGTGCCGTATCCGGTGAACACCACGATGCGGATGCCGTCATCCATGCTCCGCAGCACCCCGACGAGCTCTATCCCGCTCTGCCCCGGCATCCGGACGTCGACGAGCGCGTACTCGAACACGTGCTCGCGCGCCATCGCCACGGCCTCCTGCGCGCTCGCGGCGAGGAACACGGCGAACCCGCTCCGGCCGAGCGCCTGCCCGAGCGCGGTCCGGAAGGTCGCGTCGTCGTCGACGATGAGCAGCGTCGGCTCGCCGGCGGCCTCCGCGCTCATGAGTCCACCGGCGCGAGGCGCAGGGCCACGCGCGTGCCGCGCGCGCCGCGCTCGTCGCGCGCGTCAGCCGTCTGCCTCGCCGACACCGTGAGGCGCCCCCCGACCTGCTCGATGAGCGTCCGCACGAGGTAGAGCCCGAGGCCCATCCCCTCGCCCGGGGCCTTGGTCGTCAAGAACGGCTCGCCGAGCCGCCCCTCCAGGCCCGGCGGGACGCCCGCCCCACCGTCCTCGACGCTGATCACCGGCGCGCCGCCCTCGTCCTCGACCGTGACGACGATCGGCCCCGCGGCCGCGGGGCTCGGCCCGAGCGCCTCGAGCGCGTTGTCGAGCAGCGCGAAGAGGGCCGCCTCGATGTCGGCCGCGTCGAGGGGCACGGTGCGGCGCGGCGCGAGGTCGCCGCGCACCTCGACGGCGACGCCGGGGTGCGCCGCCCGCCACGCCTGCACGCCGCGCAGGGTCGCCTGGCCGACCTCGACCCCGGCGCGCAGGCCGTCGGCCCGGACGTCCGCCCGCATGCGCGCGATCACGACGCGGCAGCGCTCGACCTGCTCCGCGATCGTCCGGGCGCGGCGCCGGGCGGCGTCGCTCGACGCGGGGTCGTCGAGGCTCTCGCCGGCGAGGACCGCGATCGTCCCGAGCGGGGTGCCGAGCTCGTGGGCGGTGCCGGCCGCGAGCGCGCCGAGCGCCTGGAAGCGCGAGGCCTCCTCCGCGCGCCGGCGCAGCGCCGCGTTCTCGGCCGCGCTCTCGTCGAGCGCGCGGCGGACCTTCAGGAGCACGTGGGCGACGAGCGCCGCGCTCAGCACGAAGGCGAGGAGCATCCCGTAGAGGTGCGTCGAGAAGGCGCCGTGCTCCGGGTGGCTCGGGCAGCAAGCGCCGGCGGGGAGCGCGAAGAGGGCCGCGAAGAGGCAGGCCGCGAGCGCCGCGAGCGCGAACGTCGTCCGCGCGGGCAGGAGCGCCGCGGCGAGCGCGACGTGCACGAAGAAGAGGGCGCTGAACGGGTTGCCCGCGCCGCCCGAGGCGGCGAGGACCCCGGCGATCGCGACGAGGTCGAGCGCCACGACGCCGGCGACGAGCGAGCTCTGGGCCCCCTGCTCGGCTCGGAGCCGCCGCGCGAGCACCAGGTTGAGCCCGGCGGCCAGCGCCAGGATCGGGACGGCGATGGCGTAGCGGACGTGGTAGCCGAACAGCGCCTCGTCGAGGGCCAGCGTCGCCGCGAGCAGCGCGAAGAGCGCCCAGCGCAAGCCGATGAGCCAGCGGAGGACGATCCCGCCCGCCGGCGCCTGGTCAAGGGAAGCCTCGTGCGTCACGGTGGGACTATAGCGCGGGAGCCCGGGGGAGGATGCGAGCTCAGCCGCCCTCGGCCGGCGCCGCCTGGGCAAGGCGCGGCGACCTTCGCGGGCCGGCCGCCGCGGCGGGAGGTCGACAGGAAGTCGAGCGGCGACTTCGCTCAGCTGGTCCTTGGCCCAGCCGCGAATCGCTCGAATCGATCCCATCGCTCGGTAGGCTCTTGAATCCCCAGCGCCATTCCGGCGCTGCCCGAACGGGTCGTAGCTGCGCCGCTCGACCACCGCACCCAGCTCGCTCGTGATCACACCCGCGGACCCATCATGGCCTGGATGCAGGTAATGCTCGCTGCGCGTCGCCTTGCCCGCCGCGTCGACCGCGATCTTCACCGCCGCGATCACGCCTTCAGGCCCCATCATGTGCATCTTGTGCGCCACGCCACCCGCCGTGTGCTCGTGCCGCTCGTACAGCCCGCCCACGTACGTCGTGCTCTGCTCCGGCGACACCTTGCGCGCGCTGCCGGTCGCCGTCGTACTCGTACGTCGTCGGCCCGTGCTCCGCCTCGATCCGGCGCGGCTTGTCCATAATCGTCATCACGGTAGACCACGGCGAACGGCGCGTCGTCGTCCACCGCGGGATACGCCGCCCGGCAGAGCTCGCCCCGCGCGTTGTACACCCGCCGGATCGCGAACGACTCGCTCCCCCCTGACGGGCCGGGCAGCTCGGTCGTCTCCCTCCAAGGCCGGCCGGCCTCGTCGTAGTCATATTGCACGATGACGCCAGCCCCGTCCGGCGCCGCGTAGCGCGCAGCCGATACTGGCCATCTCTAAAACGCGCTCCGCGGAGCAGCTACCCTCGAGCTACTTGTTGCCAAGGGAACTTGGTGATCGCAACGTGTTTATCACCATCGGCAGAGAGCCGGCGCAGCCGGCGCTACGGGGGCCATGGGACATCGGCAGAGTCTGACAAACTATCACCGCGTTCCAGCAGGAACTCCTCAAATCGCGAGAAGAACCTCCGAACATTCCGCTCACCAGGATCCTCCGTCGAAATCAGCGTGGGCCACGCAACATCTCGTGTATCGTTGAGCTTATTAGATAGCCATTTCTCAAATTCATCAAGCAGCGACGACTCTGCAGCGCCGAACTCCGGTATTCCAAGATCGATACGGGCTTGGCAGTAGCCTTGAATGAACGTTGCGAGCGTCTTCACATTCTCGTCGCCGAGGAACATGCCCGGACGCACGCTCACGCGTCTCAGAAACGCGAGCAGCCAAGGGTCATTGGGCGAAAATGGCACATTAGCCTCCTGTCAAAACGCAATCTCGATAACATTTACAAATGGGGTACCGAAGAAGTCTGAGCCGCCAAGATCGTCGATGAACTCCGAGTACGGCACGCCACCGGGCCTGAAGTTGTCGAAGACGGCGTCGCCGACGCGAACAGCTGTATGTCCACGACCACGCTCGGCAAGTGCGCCAAACTTGTTTGAATACGGCGTGATGCCTTTGCCGACCTGGATTTCGATGCGCGTTCCCGACACGCCCTGCTTCTGCAGTCCCTTCTGAAGTACATTCGCAAAGTCGGCGCACCGGCCAAAGCATTTGAGGCTGCCAGAGATCTTTCCAGCAATCCGCTGGGCGGTAGCCACTCCCCTTGCAGCCCCGACCGACGCCTCCAGCGCCTCGGCGCCGGCGCGCGCCCTGCCTTGCTGGGGGCGCCGGCGGCCTTGCCGGCGAACTTGATGATGGCGCCCACGCCGACCACGCTCAGCGCGTCAAGGGCGACCGCAATCGCCTTGTCCCTGGGCGTGGCGCGCGGATCACTGAAAACCGTCAGGCTGCTGATGCCAGGGATGGGCATCAAGCCCATCGCCGCACGCGTCATCTCCGGCGACAGCGACCAGTCAGCGATAGGTCTCTCCTCCCCGATTACATCGCGCCCTGCCTGCCCCAGCGAGCTGTACGGGTTCCATCGCGACCCGGGCGCGTAGCCCGGCTGCAGACCGGACAGATCGAGGCTCAACCCCAATCCCAACCCTGGAGGACCAGGCTCGCGATGGCCGAACGGCTCGCCCGACGCCAGATCATTGTAGATGCCTGGCAAGCCAGGCTGCCCCACCTCGACCTGAACGCATCCAGGGCCGACAACACAGTTGTCGTAGGTCACCCCGGCAGGCGCCCCACCGTCCATCCAGTCGAAGAAGTTCTCGCCTGTCGCCTGGTACCCCGTGGGATCCACGAAGCTCAGCGGATTGTTGAACGCGTAGCTGTAGCGGTTCAAGCTCTGCGAGAAGAACGGCGCCTGGACGAACGGATCCGCCGACAAGAACCTCCCCAGCGCCGGATCGTAGACCCGCCCTCGCATGTTGATGAGCGACAGCTCCTCCTCGTCCTCATGCCCGGTGAACCCGATCGTCTCGCTCGGAGGCACCGCGGCCGGTCCACCGTTCGCCCAATCGGGATTCCGGCGCTGCCCGAACGGGTCGTAGCTGCGCCGCTCCACCACCCTCCCCAGCTCGTTCGTGATCACACCCGCGGACCCATCATGGCCTGGATGCAGGTAATGCTCGCTGCGTGTCGCGTTGCCCGCCGCGTCGACCGCGATCGTCACCACCGCGATCACGCCTTCAGGCCCCATCACGCGCATCTTGTGCGCCACGCCACCCGCCGTGTGCTCGTGCCGCTCGTACAGCCCGCCCACGTACGTCGTGCTCTGCGCCGGCGACACCTTGCGCGCGCGCTGCCGGTCGCCGTCGTACTCGTACGTCGTCGGCCCGTGCTCCGCCTCGATCCGGCGCGGCTTGTCGAACGGCGTGTACGTGATCGCCGCCGACGCGTTGCTCGCGCCGCGCACGTCGACCGGGCGGCCGTCTGGTTGCCGTTCTCGTCGTACTCATAGATAGATCCTAGTCCAGGAACGGGCGGCGGGATCGTTGCGGCGGCTGGCAGCACCGTAGGCTGAGCGTCCTCGGCCTACGGCGCTTCGTATATCCATTGGCAATATAGAGGAGTGCTTTCTGCGCACCGCTCCGCCGTCACGCCATGGTGCCATCAACACTATTCATGAACGCTCGACGCACCCATTTGCGGCGCATAGAAGGCACGGCAAATATCGACTGTAGGCTGTTGACCCGGAGCAACCGTAATTGTCACGCGAGCATCACCAACCCGGAGCCACCAAACGTCATCGTTCATCTGCTCAAGATGAATCCAATCATCAACGACGAGCTCGTCAAAAACACCCTCACCTTCAACCTCCACTCGCTCCGCTCCGTGGTAAGCGAGCACTCTCCACTTGTTTACGACCGTCGGCATCCGCTGTGATTCATCCATATCGGCGTACTCCTACTTCATCGCATCGCCGAGAATCCGGAGAAGGGACGGAACGTCCGGCCCCACCCGTGAACTCACGGGAATCGCGAGTTGACCGAATCCTTCACCAATTTGTCGACCGCGGTCTGCGGTCAGTACGCGCGCTCCGATGGATTCGGCGTATTGCCGAATTGCCGGATCCTTGATCCCGTTCCGGCCAAAAATCTCCACGACCGAACGCACGTTGTAGCCGCCTGCGCGAAGAGCTTCCGCCACCCCGCGACCAGCGAGGTTCTCGTCGAGGATGATCGGCATCCCATGTTCGGCGAATCCGCCGAGTTGGCGAGCGCGGGCGCCGAGAGCGCCGAGCAGCTCTCCTCGCGTCGCGGCCCCGACCGACGCTTCCAGCGCCTCCGCGCCGGCGCGCGCCGCGCTCCCTGCCTTGCTGGCGGCACCGGCGGCCTTGGCGAACTTGATGATGGCGCCCACGGCGACCACGCTCAGCGCGTCGAGGGCGACCGCGATCGCCTTGTCCGTGGGCGTGGCGTGCGGATCGCTGAAAACCGCCAGGCTGCTCATGCCAGGGAGGGGCATCGCACCTATCAACGTACGCGTCGTCTCCGGCGACATCGACCATGTAGCGATAGGTCGCTCCTCCCCGAATACGTCGCGCCCTACCTGCCCCAGCGAGCTGTGCGGGTTCCATCGCGACCCGAGCGCGTAGCCCGGCTGCAAACCGGACAAATCCAGGTTGAGACCCAATCCCAACCCTGGAGGACCAGGCTCGCGATGGCCGAACGGCTCGCCCGACGCCGGATCGTTGTGGATGCCCGGCAAGCCAGTCTGCCCCACCTCGATGTGAACGCATCCGTCACCGTGGACACAGTTGTCGAAGGTCAGCCCGGGAGACCCCCCACCGTCCATCCACTCGAATAAGTACGCGCTTGTCGCCTGGTACCCGGTGGGATCCACGAAGCTCAGCGGATTGTTGAACGCGTAGCTGTAGCGGTTCAAGCTCTGCGAGAAGAACGGCGCCTGGACGAACGGATCCGCCGACAAGAACCTCCCCAGCGCCGGATCGTAGACCCGCCCTCGCATGTTGATGAGCGACAGCTCCTCCTCGTCCTCATGCCCGGTGAACCCGATCGTCTCGTTCGGAGGCACCGCGGCCGGTCCACCGTTCGCCCAATCGGGATTCCGGCGCTGCCCGAACGGGTCGTAGCTGCGCCGCTCCACCACCCTCCCCAGCTCGTTCGTGATCACACCCGCGGACCCATCATGGCCTGGATGCAGGTAATGCTCGCTGCGTGTCGCGTTGCCCGCCGCGTCGACCGCGATCGTCACCACCGCGATCACGCCTTCAGGCCCCATCACGCGCATCTTGTGCGCCACGCCACCCGCCGTGTGCTCGTGCCGCTCGTACAGCCCGCCCACGTACGTCGTGCTCTGCGCCGGCGACACCTTGCGCGCGCGCTGCCGGTCGCCGTCGTACTCGTACGTCGTCGGCCCGTGCTCCGCCTCGATCCGGCGCGGCTTGTCGAACGGCGTGTACGTGATCGCCGCCGACGCGTTGCTCGCGCCGCGCACGTCGACCGGGCGGGCCGTCTGGTTGCCGTTCTCGTCGTACTCGTACGCCTTGCCGTTCGCGTGCCGCACGGCGTGCGGCCGATCGCCGTCGTACTCGTAGCTGCCCACGTCCGATTTGTACGTGATGTTGCCGAAGTCGTCGTACTCGTAGTGATAGAGCGGCGTCGCTCCGTCTCCGAGGTACACGTCCTCCAGCCGGTCCAGCTCGTCGTAATCGAACGTCTCGGTCAGCCCCTGCAGATGGTCTGTTCGATGCTCGACGTTCCGGTTCCCGTCATACCCGTACGACAGCCGCTGCAGGGTGATCACCGTCGACAGCGGCGCTGACGATGTCCGCCAGCTCGTCGTGCTCTGCTCCAGCATCCCGGTGGCCGGCACGTACTTCCGCGAGGTCATCACCCGGTTGGCGAAGTGCTCCCGGGTGATCCGATTCGCCGCATCGGCGTGGTCCCACCGCCATAGCTCACGGCTGGTCGCTGGTTCCTCCACGGCCGTCAGGTGGCCATAGTCGTCATAACGGTAGACCACGGCGAACGGCGCATCATCGTCCACGGCGGGATACGCCACCCGGCGGAGCTCGCCACGCGCGTTGTACACCCGCCGGACCGCGAACGACTCGCTCCCCCCTGACGGGCCGGGCAGCTCCGTGGTCTCCCTCCAAGGCCGGCCGGCCTCGTCGTACTCATGTTGCACGATGACGCCATCAGGGCTCGACATCCTCACCAGCTTGCCGACCGCGTGCGGCCCTTCATCGTACGTCCATTGCGTCAGCCCGTCCACGTCCTGACGCACCGTCGGCCGGCCCACCTCATCGTGGCAGAACAGCGTCGTCTGCGCCTTGTTGTCCGTCTCCGACCGGACCTGATCGAAGGCGTCGTAGACGAAGCTTCGCACCCCCGAATCCGGGTTCCACGCCTCCGTCACGCGCCCGTACGCGTCGACCTCGTGCACGAGCGCATCGCCCCGCGCGTCCGTGATCCGCAACAGGCTGCCGAACGGCCCGTAGTGGTACGTCGTCGTCTCGTCGCGCGCGTCCTCCGCCCGCACCACCTGCCCTCGGCCGTTGCGGACCACGGTGCTCTGATGCGCCCGTCCGTTCGTGACCGTCGTCCTCGTCCCGGCGTACGTCATCGAGATCGTCACGCCGTCCGGCTCGACCACCGAGGCGGGCCGCCCGCGACGGTCGTAGGCATGCTCGGTCCACCCCGGAGTCGATTCACCTGCCTCGTACGGCAACGACTCCGCGCGCACGCCGCCAAACCCCCAGTAGCGCCGGCGAGTCTCGCTCACCTTCCCCCTCAACCCGTGGCGCTGCACCCAGAACGGACGACCGAGCCGGTCGAGCCGCGTCGCCGACGTGGCGCCCGTCGTCTCTTGTGCGTGCGCCGTGACCAGCCACTCCGCACCCACCAGGTCGCGCGTCAGCCAGTGCGTCGTCGAGCTCCCGTCCGGGCGGTGCTCTCGTCGCAGATTGCCAAAGCCGTCGTAAACCGACCACGTCGTGAGGCCGTTCGGATCGACGACCGCAGCCAGCTCACCCAGGTAGGGATGGTACTTGAAACGCGTCGTATGGCCGAGCCCGTCGCGCACGGCGTGGAGGAACGTACCGTCAGGCTCGTACGTATACACGGTCTGGCGCGTGACACCGTGGGCGTCGACCGTCGTCGAGCGCTCGACGTTTCCGTAATCATCGTAGTCGAGCTGGGTGTCGAGCCAGTGCGCCTCCTCCTCTGGGTGGCCTTTTGTAATCCGCGTCGGCAGGCCCGTTGTGGTGTCGTAGATCGTCTCGCCCGTGCGGACTTGAGCGCCCTCGGCGCTGACGTCCGTCGTCGTGACCACGCGGCGCAGGCCGATCAGCCACGAGTCGGTGTGGTTGTCGTACGTAGCGACCGTCGTTGTCGAGGGAGTCACCACGTCGACGGAGGGAGCCCAAGCTTGCGTCGCCTCGCGCGTCGGATTGCCGAAACTGTCCACGTCCCTCTCGAGATCCGTGGCGCGGTACGGAATGTTCTCGGCGTTGAGGATCTCTTCCGCGGCAAACACCCGTCCGAGCTCAAGAGGCGTCCACCGAAGGCACTCGTGGTCGCTGCGCTGCGCGCGGTCCTGGTAGACGAAGTAGCTCTCGCCGCCGTTCGTCGCGCGCACCGTCCAGGTCGCCCGGTCCATCGACAGCCACATCCCCGACGGAGCGCTCGGATCCGGTCCGCAGCTGTCATGCCCGAAGGTGAGCGTCAAGATCGGCCGCCCCGCGTACGGATAGCTCCGCGTCTCCGCATCGAAGGTCGTCGGGTCGTAGACCGTCCGGGTCCAGGCGCCGCTCCTGCTGACAGGATACCCTTCGGCAGAGCCGCTGAAGTCGTCGGTGTGAGTCGTATGGCGAACGTGCGCGCGAAAGCCGAGCCACCCGCGGCCGTGTCGGTCGACGAACGCGTCCGTACGAGTGTGCCGTGAGCCGTCGGTTCGTCGCTCCAGTCGGGCTACCGGGCTCAGTGCTGACGTCCTCCAGATGCTGGGCCACCACGTACTTCGGCCCGACGAACCGCTTGCACGGGTAGCTGCAAAGTGCGCCAGCGCCCGCGCGGAGGAGGTAGAGGGCATCCGGATCGGTCCCATGCTCGAGCGTCATGCTCGGGCTGTAGGAGCGGATCAGCGGCGCATAATGGATGGCGACGGTCGGTGGAGCCGCCCCCCCCGGCGTGTGCCCGATCGTGTCATGATCGAAGTCATTGCCGCCATCGCGAATGCTGACGACCGCATCCGGTCTCCCGCCATAGGGAGCCCGGTGGAGCCGTACCCGGAACTTCCCCTGATGAACGGTCACCAGGTCATGTAGCCCGTCGCCATCAACGTCGGCCATCCGCGGACCTTGCCGGCTCGGCCAGGATTCGTTCGTCTGCTCATCAGGAGCGGGTTCGTAGGGAAGCCCGGGGTCTTCGACCAAGAAGGCTCGTCCCGACGGCGCCGCCCGGAGAAGGAAGAGCTTCGCGAACTTATCATCAAATGGCCAATCATGTTCATAGGGAATCAGCAAATCCTCCCGTCCATCGCCGTCATAGTCAAGGACGAGGCTCGCCTGCAGGTTACGCTCGAGCGCCATGAACTCGCTGGTGGTCGCGATCCCGTGGTGCACAAACGATCCTCCATGGTTGATCCAGAGAGACAAGCTATAGTCGGCGTCATCCCCGTACGTTTTGCTTGCGACGATGTCCTTCAGGCCGTCTCCGTTGACGTCCACAGGCACGAGCGCCTCTCGGTAGTCCTGGCTTGGGTCGCTGATGCCGCTGCTCGTCAGCGTGATCAGTCCATCGCCGGAGTGTGGCTGCTTCCGCCACCGCAGGATCTGGTATTCCCCAGACTCAACAGTCTCGCAGCTCTTGTACGCGTATGCCGTGCAACGAAACAGGAGAATCTCCTGTGCTCCGTCACCGTCGACATCGAGCGGGACAACCGGCATCGCGATGGTGGTCCCATCGAGCTCTGGTATTGTAACGCGCGGGCCGAAGCCGTGGCCATCGTGCAGGCGGTAACCCCACTGACCACCACACACCTCCGGAGCAAAAGGGAAGCAACGCTCGGGGTCGTTGGGCCAGAAATCGAACTCGAAGAGATCTTTGATTCCGTCCCCATTCAGATCGACCAGGTAAATGCCCGCCGTGAGATAGTCGTACACGCCAGCCAGATCATAGAAAAAGAGTGATCGCGGCGAGCGAGGTATTCCCGTATCCTGAAGCCGAAACCCGATCCCCGTCGACTCGAGGACGCGCCAGGTCGGTGACAAGTCCGCCAGGAGAAGGTCGGTCTTGCCGTCTTGATTGTAGTCGATCGGGAATCCGCGCTGATAGTCGCCCACCTGGTACTCATCCGTGGACGGGATGTCCGTCAAATACGTTTTGGGGAGATGCTCGTTCGGTGTTGCTCCCCAGCCAGGATCGACTCCGAGCGCGAAGTTCCACCGCTCGAGGTCAGGGTAGACGACCGCGTCGGGCGCTTGCACGCGCCCGCCGTGCACTCGGTGACGGTCTCCAGAAGGCTCTGGCCACTGCCTTCGCTCTCGATGTACTTGAGATCGTAGCGGCGAAACAACGTGGAACCGGGGTCTGCGGTGACCTTGATCTGCTGCAGGCGCCGTTGCACCGTCGTCTCCAGCCCGTGCGTGTACCGCGTCAGCACGTCGGGGCGCGTCTCGTAATCGAACTGAACGCTCCTGCTGTGAGGGACCCCGTGCACATGGCCGCCGTACCGGATCTCCTTCGGGTAGTGCTCGGCCGTACCGCCCTCGACCGAGATCCTCTCGTACTCGATGTTCATGAGGTTACCAACGCGATCGCGAACAACCCGCAGCGCCCAGCTCCGCGCAACGTTGCCCGTGAGCACCCTCGCGCTGGAGGTGCTGCCCCCGAACGTGAGCTTCAGCCCGCTCTTGGTATAAACGGTGAACGACTCTGGCCCGGTGTACAGGTCTGGCTCTTTCGATCCGCCATGGGACACGACCTTCACGAAGGTGTCCGGGGAGGTGCGGTACTCGGTTCCGTCGGCCCCGTAAGCGCCGCTCACAGCGACGAGGCGCTGGCCGTCGAGGCAGAAACGGTCATCGGGCGTGAGGGTGACCCCTTGCAGCGTGTCGTCGTCCGCATATGTGCGTCCACAGCGGGCGATCGAGGACAGCCCCTGGAGCGAAAACCCGACGCCGAGGAGCCCGTTGCCCTTGTCGCTATGATATTGAATCGCTAGCTCGGGCTGGATCCCTGCTCGACCTGGAATAACCTGAATGGGGATCGAATAGATGGCCGCACCGTCGCTATCCCCGACCGCGAAGCTTCCGGGCGTCTTGCCGAGCCCGTCGGCCGGCGCCAGCGTGCGAAACGGCCAGTTCAGTGCGTCATGGGCAGTCGCCGGCGGGGTGACGCTGGGCGCGCCGTGCGGTCCTTCTTCATCTCCTGCGATGGGAGCACGGTAGGACGGGACCGTCCCGAATACAGTGTCGTCATAGGGAGCCGCATCGATCGGCGCATCGGTAAGAGACGGGCAGAGGCTCGTGCCCGCGCCCTGCGCGCTCCCGATCTCGCCGTCGCTCGTCAGCGTGCAGCCGGCTCCGAGCACGACGATGACCTGGAGCGAAAGCGCCAGGCAGAGCACGGCGATCGCGTGGTACCGTGATCTGCGGGTCCTGTCCTCCCGCACGGAGAGGTGCTTGCGTGCGATGTTCATCAAGATGTTTCCCCCTGGCGTTGAGCCGAGGTCGCTGGCGGCATGCGCAACCGCGATCGTAGCGCAGCACACTGCACCAGACGTCTTCTGTTGTCATCATCCCGGAGCGTCGGCGTCGTGCTCATCAGAGCCCCCAAGGCCCAGCCGCGGAGGGCGCCGGCCTCGGACAGTGGTCTTCCCCCGCAACGGATGGTTACCGGAGCGCGGGTCCAGGGCGGCGTAGCCACCGCGCGCCCGGCGCGGACTGGTCCTCCCCCCGCTCCCGTGGGTGTCCGTGGAAGCGGGGGAGGACGAGCCCGCGGCGGAGCCGTCACCGCGCTCGGCGAGCCTACCACCACTGCGTCAGTGGAAACGCTGAGCTCATCGCTCGGGCCTTGATCGCGTGGCTGCCCCGTTGCCCTGCGTTTCACCGCCCTTCGTCACACCGCAGAGCGCACCACCCCGTGTCCGCGCCGCCGTGACGCAGTCGTGTCAATTTCTCCGCGAGGGCCCGTGAGGCGGTATGCTCGCCGGACCCGCGAGGCGGAGCGCCTGCGGCGAGCGCCAGGATGGGCGCGGCATCGCGTAGCGGACGTGGTAGCCGAACAGCGCTCCCCCCGAGCCACCGGCAACGGCCGCGAGATGCGGTTCGACCGCACTCGGACCACCGGTCCGAGGCTGCCGGGAACCTTCCGGCTGAATTTAAATTCAACCTGAGGCTGTCGCGAGCCACCGTGGAGAATCGAAATTCAGACCGGAGGCTGCCGGGAACCTTCCGGCTGAATTTAAATTCAATCTGAGGCTGTCGCGAGGGTGGTGTCCTAATTTGAGGACTCTTGTCCTAGTTTGACTCCGTGCCTCGCGTGAGCGGCTAGGTTCGGCCGGAAGAAGTGCAGCCCGCGGGTGTCTCACCACCCCGGGCTGCGTGGCCGAACCCCGACGCAACGAGGTCCGACAGTGCAGCTATACCTCATCCCGCCCGACAGCGGGCAAGGCGGACGTGTACCCACACGCCGCTCGTACCACCGAAGCCGATCCCTCTCCCTGACGACCGACGAGACCCGACGCCTCCGCGCTGCCCTGCGTGGGCTCAAGGCTCGCCTCGGCACGTGGCGCGCCGTCTCCCAGGCCATGGGCGGCATCCACACGCGCACGCTGGCCGGCGTCGCCTGCGGCATCGGCCGAGGCTCGCCCGCGCTCGTCCTGCTGGCTGCCCGCGTCGCTGAGACGACCGTGGAGCGCCTGCTGAGCCCACCCGTGGCGGCTGACCGCTGCCCCGCGTGCGGGAGGAGCGGATGAGGCGCCTGCGGAAGGGGGCTCGCCGCCCGCCTGCCGCACGACATCCCAGCCAGCGCCCGCCGGTCCAGGCGATCCTTGCCGAGCGCGGCATCGTCCGCGCCACGCTCGCCGGCATCCCGAGGCGCGACCGCGAGGACGTGGAGCAAGAGGTCTTCCTCGGCGCGTGGCGAGCGGTGCGGCGCGGCAAGTACCGGCCGGACCCGAAGGACAAGCCGCGCGACGCGCTTCGCAAGTGGCTCCACGGCATCGCGTGGCGCCAGGCGTCGAAGTACTTGGTCGCGGTAGGGACGGCCCTTCGCCCCGTCGAGCTTGGGCCGCCCCCCGCACAGATCCCAGCGAGCGGAGCTACCGCACTGGGCTCCTGCCTCGGGTACGGACGTCAAAGCGCTCGTCAGGCCAGGGATGCAGCACACGGGCGGGTGGGATCCACCGCTGCGCTAGGACTGCCATCCGCACCCAGTCCGTCCGGTCACGTTGCCCCCGACGTCGCAGGGCGCGGTGCCACGTACGGATGACCTGGGTGCGGAAAGACGATAGCGCATGAATGTTCGTCGGCACGGCATGGTACGCGAAGTATCCGCGCACGACCTGGCCGAGCCAACGCCCTTGCTCGGGGATGGGCTGATGCCTGCGGAGCTGCAACTCGGCCTTCACCTTCTGCAACTTCGCCTGCATCCGCTTCTTCACCGTGTGCCGCGCCAGCAGAAACTTTCCTGCCATGGTCTTCGCGCAAATGTGCGTGAGACCAAGGAACGAGAATGTCTCCGCAGCTCCTTTCAGGTATCGCTCTCGCCGTCTCGCGTTCGCAAACTTGCCGAAAGCGAGCAGCCGCGTCTTGTCGGGATGAAGAGCCAACGCGAAGCGCTGCAATCGGTCGCGCATCGCGTCGAGAAACTTCACGGCATCCGGCTTGTGCTGGAATCCAACCAGGAGATCGTCGGCGTAGCGTACGACGATCACATCGCCGCGCGCGTGCCGCTTTCTCCACTGCTGAACCCACAGGTCGAAGACGTAGTGCAAGTAGATGTTCGCCAGAAGGGGCGACACCGTCGCTCCCTGTGGGGACCCCTGCTCGCTCGCGGTCCAGCGACCTTCCTCCATCACCCCTGCGCTCAGCCACTTCTGGATGAGTCGCAGAATCCTTCCGTCCGCAATGCGGTGCTCGACGAACTTGACCAACCATCCGTGATCGATGGTGTTGAAGAAATCACGGATGTCGGCATCGAGCACCCAGTTCACCTTCTTCCGTAGGATCCCGACGGCAAGCGCATCCAAGGCGTGATGCGGGCTGCGCCGCGGGCGGAATCCATACGAGAAGCCGAGAAAATCCACCTCGTAGATAGCGTTCAGCACCTCGACCACGGCTCGCTGGACAAGCTTGTCTTCCAGCGAGGCGATGCCGAGCGGCCGCTGCCGCCCGTCGGCCTTCGGGATGTACACCCTCCGAGACGGTCTCGCCCGGTACGCCCCTCGATGGAGCCGCGCGTGGAGATCGAGGAGATTGGCCTCCAGGTTCTCTCCGTACTGCTCCCACGTCACCCCGTCGACTCCTGGCGCGGCCCTCTTCTGCAGCGAGAGGTACGCGTCCCGAAGCCGATCCACGGTGACGAGGTGGAAGAGCGCCGTGAACCTCGTTTTCCTGTCCTGTCGTGCCCTCTGTCGTACACGGTCGAGCGCACTGGGCGCACCTTCGATCCGGCTCTGCGTCCGGGGTGCGTTTTGCTCGTCCGTGTTCCCCTTGGCCAGACCCCTTCCCTCCACCCCCTCCGCAGCGGACGGCTCCGCCTTGTTCGAGGGCTTCGTCGGTACTACGGGCCTGTCCGACTTCCGCGAGTCGTGCATCATCGGCGTCCGGCCTCCGGCCTTCCCGATGCGGCCCGCGGCACCATCCGCCGCGGGCGACTCGTGGATCTCCCGGTTCTCGCGCAGGAAGAATCCGCACGTGCGAGGGGTCTCCGACCGCGCAGGGCCGACCGAAGGCTCGCGGTAGCGCCCCCGGCCGTGTTGCCTTCCGCTTCGCATAACAGCGTCGGCACCCCGGATTTCATGCTTTCGCGGCTCAATACCCTGCCCGTACGTACCCCTGTCAACGCTTCGCCCGTCCCCTTGCGGGTCCAGGCGCATGACTCGGGGCCGTCGTGGTTCGCTACTCCTTCGACGTAAGGCGCTTTCATCCTCATCTTCCTGCCGGTTTATCCCGGCGCACTATGCGTTCTGTAGAGCCCATCCTCGCGTGGTGCGCGCCGTCGCCATAGATTCGCGGCGCGATGCGAGAGCAACCTACGGCGAAGGGTGGCGGGGAGCGGCAGCGCGCAGGGCAAGCCGCGGTGGGCACCGGCGCCGCGATCCGCGTGGTCGTCCGCAGGCGCGCCACGACGCCGAGGGCGGCCGATGCTCCTCCGCAGCCGGAGGCCCCGAGAGGGCGCCGGGCGCCACGCGCCGACACCGCGAGCGTCGAACAGGTCGCGCCAGCACGCCGAAGCCGGCGAGCCTCGCGCCCGGCGGCCGGCACGGGGGCGTCCGCGCCCGCAGCGGTGGCCAGCGAGGCTGACCAGCGCTCAGCTGGGCGCCGCAGCCGGCGCGCGGGGCCACGGGGTGGCCGCGAGCCGCTGCCGAGCGTCGGTGTTCTCGAGGGTCTGCTTCCAGGACTTGGGAGCGAGCTCGATGACACGCTCGGGCGGCCAAGTGCGCAGCAGGATGAGCACATCGCGCAGGTAAGCCCAGGGCTCGATGCCGTGCAGGGCACAGGAGGCGATGAGCGACACGATGGTGGCGTTCCACTCGGCGCCGTCCTTGCTGCCCACGAAGAGCCAGTTTTTCCTGCCCACGGCTTCACGCCGGAGCTCGAGTTCGCTCCGGTTGTTGTCCAGGCGGAGCCGGCCATCCTCAAGGAAGCGGGTGAGCGCGGTCCATTGGTTGAGCGCGTAGCCGATGGCAGCAGCGATGGGACTCCTCGGCAGGACGAGCAGGTCCTCTGTCTCGAGCCAGACGCGGAACGCTGCGAGCACGG
Source organism: Sorangium sp. So ce321 (assembly GCF_051530195.1). Taxonomy (NCBI): domain Bacteria; kingdom Pseudomonadati; phylum Myxococcota; order Polyangiales; family Polyangiaceae; genus Sorangium; species Sorangium sp. So ce321. Next base: position 12,849,891 of record NZ_CP150329.1, read on the forward strand.
GCTCGGCAGCCGTCCGACGCTGCTCGGTTCGGCGGCTCGGGGGCAGCTCCCTGGTCGCCTTGTCGATCGCGTAAAGCTTTTGAATGAACCCAATCGCCGCCGTCGCGCGCTGCGGGTCGGAGGTCATCGCCTCGAAGAACTTCCGCCGGCCATGGGCCCAGCAACCAACCTCGGTCACCTGCTCGGTGCGGAAGAGCTGCTCGTAGACATTCGATGCGTCGGCCTGGACATAGCCTTTGTATCCGCGCAGGAACGCCTTGGGGCCATCCTGGTTGTGATGAGGCGTGAATCGGAACAGTACGTGATCACGGTCGGCCACCAGGACCCAGAAGTGGCCCCGCCGGCACTTGTCCTTCGCTTGCACGAGCACGCCGGTGGCATCGATGGCGATGCAGTGCGCGCTCAGAGCATCGTTGGCCATCGCCCCCACGAGGGGCGCGAGCTTGTCGGCGCACGCGGCGACCCAGCCACACAGCGTCGAGCGCGACAGGTGAAGACCCCATCGCTCGAACATTTTCTCCTGCCGGTGAAGCGGCAAGTGGTCCGCATACTTGCTCACCAGCACGTGGGCGAGCAAGCCCGGGCCGGCAAGGCAGCGCGGGATAGGACTGTCGGGAATGTCGGCGATCGTGACGCCTTGCTCGGGCTCACCTTTGACCGCGAACTTCGGCCTGACGATCTGCAGGCGCACGAAGCTCGCGGGCCGCCACTCCAGCGTCTCCGACACCTCCTCGCCGATGCGGACCAGCGCGGTCGCGCGCTCATCGCGCGCCTCCGGCGGCAACAGCTCGATCCGCTCGATGGGCAGGTGCTCGGGCAGCTTCTGCCGTCCGTGCGGGCGGACTTGGCGCCCCTTGTCCCCGCCTCCGGGTGCGCCGGATGTGCCATCCGGCGCTGCGTCGTCGCTGGCCTCCGGCGGCCTGGTCGCGCCCGCATCTATTGACGCTCACGCTGGCTGATGGTTCGCCGAGCAGACCCCTTGATGGCCATCGCGAGCGTGCGCGGTTGGGGTCAAGGAGGGCGATGGCCATCGCCGAGGCGTGCGCCGCTGGCGGCCTCGTGATGGCCATCCTCGTTTGACCGTCGACGGGGGCGCCGGCGAGGCACTCCTGCGCCGGCGCCGAGGACGCACCGGTCATCGCGGTCAGCGTCAGCTGCCGTCCGTGCCCAAGTCGCCGACGAGGTGGGCCATCACCTCGCGCTCGACGAGCTTCTTCTTGCGCCGCGCTGCCTCGCGCAGCGCGGCGGTGGCCATGCGGTCGATCTCGCGCAGGCTCGAGCCGGCCGCCTCGTGCAGCAGGGTGAGTGCGTCGGCGGTGAAGACCTCGCGGTCGGCGCCGGCGCGGCTCATCCGCAGACGCACGTACTCGCCGGTGTCATTGGGGACCATGGCGCCAATTGACAGACGCCGTTCGATGCGCGAGTACAGCGAGCGATTTTTGCGCAGCTCGAGCCGATCTTGGAGGTCCGGGAGCCCTACCAGAATCAGCGACAACAGGGCACGACTGTCCCATTCGTAATTAAGCAAAATGTGGAGATGATCAAGAGTGTCCTGGTGGAGCAGGTGCGCTTCGTCCAGCAGGAAGACGGGATGGATGCGCTCGCGGCCGAGGGTCTCGACATGCGCGCTGACGGCATAGAAGACAGCCGCCGCGGTCGCAGCGGGATTGAGGCCGAGCGCGTGGCAGAGCTGACGATAAAAGTCGCGACGGCCCAGCGTGGCGTTGTGGCAGTAGGTCAGCCGGAAGCCTGCCTGGGGCAACCGATGCCGCACGGCCCGCAGCACACACGTCTTACCGGCGCCAGGCTCGCCGACCAGCAGCACTTGGGCGTGCTCGTGCACGGCCTCGCACACCTCCTCGACGAGCTGCTCCTTCGAGGGCGGCAGCCACAGCTCGCCATCCTGGATCTCCTTGGAAAAGGGCGCGGCGGACAGGGTAAAGAAGCGGACGTACGACTCGCTCACGCTCCACCTCCAGCCTCGCTCGTGTCCTCGCCACCCTCCGCCCGGCGGCCGAGCGTCCGCGCGGGGTTGAAGTCCACCGGGCGCGTCGGCCTGTCCGCCGCAGGGCCACCGCACGGCGGCCGCTTGCGCCGCGCGTTGCGCTGCGGGTCGACCGGATGCAGCACAAGGCGCTTGCCCTCGTGCTCGACCCACGGCGGCTCGTCGGACGCAATGAAGCACCGGGCCACAGAGACGACCTGGCCAGCGAGGTAGCCCTGATCGAGCTGCCAGGCGATGCCGTCGACAGAGACGATGTTATCGCCCGAGACGCGGCGCCGGGTACGCTCGGTAAGCGCGCTGCGTAACGCCTTCTCGTCGACCGCGCTGTCTCCGGCGGGACGGACTGCGTAGACCTGCGCCGGGCTCTTGCCGAGCAGGCCCGCATGCGGCGCTGGGTGGTGTTACTGAGCACCGTTCTTGATGCCGATGGTTCGCTTGTCGATCTAGCTCTTTGATGGCGGGGTGGCCGGCCGACCGCAGCGGGCCATCGGCGAGGCGGATCATGCTCGATGGCGGCGTCGTCCGGGGGGCGGCAAGGTGCCAGGGCGTTCTCGGTCATGCGTTACGCCGGGTCCGAGAAAATTCTCAACGTAGCTCCTGCTGAAACGACAGCGGCGGCGAGCGGCGGCTCCCACGCCAGAGAGGGCGTGGTGCATTCCGTTCACGCATCGAAAATTACCAACACGACTCCTCACCCGTCCGCATAAGGACCGGGGTAGGTCAGCGGCTGGAGCGGAGCATCGGCGCGGCGCCGGCCACAAAATAGGCGACGGGAGGAGCTCGTTTGGCCGCGTGCCCCCTCCCGTCGTGCTCCGAATCGCTTGAAAGAGCGGAGCCCCCAACAAATCGTTCATCTGGACCTCGATGTCAAAGGCTGGCTCGCTTCACCGCCCACCGTAAACCGCGCGCGGCCAGCCCGCTGCCCGCGTTGCGGCGCGGCGGGCTGCCCGCTGGGGGGCGCGTTGGGGCTGTGGGGTCACGGAACGCGGTCGCGGCAGGTGCGCGGGCCGCTGGCTGCCGGCGAGCGCGGCGGGCTCGTCACGATCGAGGCGCGCCGCTATCGATGCCAGCGCTGCGGCGCCGCGATCACGGTCGTGCCGCGGGGCGTCGCACCGCGACGGCACTTCGCCGCGACGGCCATCGGTCTGGCTCTGCTGCTCGTCGGCACCACCGGTGCAGCGCTTATCGAGGTGCGGCGGCGTGTCAGCCCCTGGTCTGCCAGCTTCGATGCCGACAGCTGGGCGACCGTGCGGCGCTGGTTGCTCGCCATCGACCAAAAGCGCCTCTTTCCGTCGGTCCGCCCCAGTCCTCCCGCTTCTTCCCTGCGGCAGCGGGCCGAGCGGGCCGCGATGACGCTCGTCGCGATGGCGCCTTGTGCGGCCGAGGTCCCCGAGGCCGCCGTCATGGCCGGCGCCGCGCGGGCTGCGTGATGGCGAGCGGCGCGCTGGCCGGGCTCATGTCGGGCCCCACCCAGTTGGATCCTCGGTCGGCGGAGCGCCTTGCGCTTGGATGGGTGTGCGGCCGGTGCGGTGTCATCGGCGCGGAAAGGACACGACGTGCAAGACCCCCTCCAGCCGAAGGACCACGCCGAAGCGGTGGCGCTCTACCGCAGTGAGATCATCGGCTCGCTCATGCACCGCGAGCTCGACCGCGGAGAGCTCGCCGAAGCGCTCGCCGACCTGAGCCAGCAGCGGTTTCGCCCCCCGCGCGCCCATTCTCCGCGCTCCTACTCGGTCCCCACGCTCGAGCGCTGGTACTACGCGTACAAGACCGAAGGTCTCGAAGGCCTTCGCCCCAAGCCCCGCAAGGACAAGGGGCGGGCGCGAGAGCTGACGGCCGAGCAACGGCAGATGCTGCTCGACATTCGAGAAGAGCACCCGAGCGCCTCGGTCTCGCTCATCCTCGACACCTTGATCGCGGCAGGCCGGATCGACAAGGAGGCCATCTCCGCCACCACGGTGCGACGCCTGTACGCCGAGCACCACCTCGATCGCGTCGCGCTGCGCGATCGCACGGGCGGCAAGGTGCGGCTGCGCTGGCAGGCCGAGCACCCCGGCGCTCTGTGGCACGGCGACGTGTGTCACGCGTCACCGATCTTCGTTGGCGGCAGCCCGGCGCCGGTGCGGATCCACGCGCTGCTCGACGACGCCTCCCGTTACATCCTCGCGATCGAGGCGATGAGCGCCGAGCGGGAGGTCGACATGCTGGCGCTCTTCATCCGGGCGCTGCGCAAGCACGGCGCTCCCGACGCCCTCTACCTGGACAACGGCTCGACCTACCGCGGGCACACCTTGCACCTTGCGTGCGAGCGACTCGGCACCACCCTGATCCACGCTCGTCCGTACGACGCCCCCGCACGCGGCAAGATGGAGCGCTTCTGGAGGACATTGCGAGAGAGGTGTGTGGACTTCACCGGCGCGCTCGGCTCGCTGCACGACCTCAACGTCCGGCTCTACGCGTGGGTCGACGAGCACTACCACCGCACGCCGCACGCGGCGCTCTTCGGCAAATCCCCCGCGCAGGTCTACGAGGAATATCCCCACGTCACCGACGACCTCGACGAGCGAAAGCTGCGCGACGCGCTCACGACCCAGGCCCGCCGGCGCGTCCGGCGTGACAGCACGCTCTCGATGGATGGAGAGGACTGGGAGACCGACCTCGGCTTCCTCGCCGGCCAGCTCGTCACGGTGTCGCGGTGCCTCGTCGCGCCGAACGAGCCGCCCTGGATCGAACACGAGGGCAAACGCTTCGCCCTGCACCGGGTCGATCCGGTGAAGAACGCCCGTCGCCCGCGGTCCGCCTGCAACCTCGATGTCGCTCACGAGGCGCGCGTGCCCTTCGACCCGCCGAAGACGCTCCTGGACAAGGCGCTCGGCCGAACGCCCCGCGATGACGAGGAAGGATGACCATGGACTTCTGTAGCTATTTCAGCTTCACCGCAGAGCCGTTTTCCAAGGAGGTCGAAGACGGCGAGCTCTGGCTACCCCCGTCCAAGCAGATGGTACTCGAGACACTCATCGAGGCGGTGCACGCCAGAAAGAGCGTGCTCCTCGCCGGTGACCCAGGCGTCGGCAAGACGTGCCTCCTCCGCGCGCTCCGTCATGCCCTTTCGCCGCAGACGTTTCGCTTGACCTACTGCGCCAACGTGACGCTTGGACGTCGGGACTTCTATCGCCAGCTCTGTCTGGCGCTCGGCCTCGCTCGCTGCAGCACCGCTGGAGACGTCTTCTACGCGGTCAGCACGCACGTCGAGGAACTCGCGAAGGAGCGCGTATTCCCGGTCTTCGTCCTTGATGAGGCCCATCTACTTCATCAGGACACGCTCGATCATCTTCACATACTCCTTAATTACGCGTGGGATAGCCGCGCACTGCTTTCGCTCGTGTTGCTTGGCTTGCCCGAGCTCGGCGAGCGGCTCCGCGTGCGCCGCAATCGCTCCCTGTATTCGCGCCTCCACTACCGATTGACCATCGACCCGCTCACGCCGGACGATACGGCCGACTATCTGCGTGTACGTCTCAACCGAGTCGGCTGCACGAAAGAGCTCTTCACCTCGGACGCGATCGCGATGTTGCACGAGGCGGCCGCCGGCAGCCTGCGCGACACCGACCGACTCGCCACGGCCGCGCTCCGCGCCGCTGCGCGTAAAAAACGCAAGCTCGTCGAGCGCGATGTCCTGAGCCGCATCCTGCAACTGGACGCAGAGGAAGCCGGATGAACCCCATCCCCCTGGCCGAGGAGGACACGCGGCGGGCTGACGACGAGGGCAGCGCAGCCGCCGCCCTCGTCGTTGCCCTCGCGCTCGCCCGCGACGCGCTCACCGCGAACTACCCGGACGACCCCGACCCGCTGTGCCCTCGCCTCTACGCCGTCGACGTCGTGCTCCACCACATCGACGGGCTGAGCGACGCCCTCGCTCGCCACCGCGCCGCCCTCGACGGCGACGATCGCCTGCCCACTCACATCGACTGAGAACGTCGGCGCCCCGCGACCGCTGAAGTGCCCCGGCGCCTCGCCTCGCTGCCATCGCGGCAAGCGGAGATCCAGGTCGACGATGGCCATCACGGAGCCGGATCTTCCGGCCATCAAGCAGCCCGCTCGGTAACAGGTGGTAGCGCCGGTCGAGGAAAGCGCGGAGCGTCGTGTTGATGTCGACGAGCGAGGCCACGGCACCGAGGTAGTTGAGGCACCCTTCGCGCAGCGTGCGCCAGAAGCGCTCCATTTTGCCGCGCGCCTCGGGGTCGTAGGGCTTTGCGTGCAGGAGCGTGATGCCGAGCCGCGCGCACGCGGTCTTGAGGATGTCGCCGCGGTAGGTCGAGCCGTTGTCGAGATAGAGCGCGTCGGGCTTGCCGTGACGGCGCAGGGCGTCGACGGTCATGCCGAGCATGTCGACCTCCTTCTCGGTGGTGTGCGCCTCGAGCGCGACGACGTAGCGAGAGGCGTCGTCGAGCAGCCCGTGGATGCGGATCGGCATCGCTTTGCCGCCGACGGTGCAGCCGGTCACGTGACAGACGTCACCGTGCCAGAGCGCGCCGGGGCGCTCGGCTTGCCAGCGCAGCCGCGTCTTCGGCTCGCCCTCGGCGCGCGCGGCGCGGCGGCGAAGGCCGTGCGCCGCGTACAGGCGCCGTACGGTGGGCTCGGAGACCTTGCCCGCTTCGAGGCGCCCCTCATCGACGAGCGTCTTGAGGATGAGCGGCACCGAGGCATCGGGATGCTCGCGCCGGATATCGAGCAGCAGCGCGCGCAGCTCCTCCGAGAGCTCCTGCGCGAAGCCTCGATCGCTGCGTGGCTGCGGACGCAGGCCATCGAGGCCAGCGGAGCGATAGGCGTACAGCCAGCGCTGGAGCGTGGGCACCGAGTAGGTGCGCGTGCTGTGCGCGCCCGGCGGTCGAAACCGCTGCTCGCTGAGCGTGCGCAGCTCGGCGGCGAGCTGGCCGTGGGTGAGCACGCGGTGCATCAGAGGGCCGATGACCGTGGCGCGATAGATCGCCACGGTCTCGGCGTGGTCGGCGGGGCCGAGAGCCATTCGAACAGGTCCTTTCTGCGCCTTGCTGGCGTGCGGTCCTTGTCCGGGATCGGCGGCGTTTTCGGCAGCGATCCTCTCAGGTGGGCTGTACGATTCCGACTCCGAAAGGGCAGAGCCCCTCACGCCGCGTGCGCGGCGCCGAAGAAGGCGCGGTGCTCGATCGGCAGCGCCCGGGTCGTTGGGTCCGCGCTCGCCGCGAGCGAGGCCGCGGCGGTCGCCGCGCTCTTTCGGAGGGACGCTGACGGCCCTGGGTCGGGGGCTTGAGCAAAGAGACGTCGCTGCGCGACCTCGCGCGCCCACCGGCGCAGCGTGGCCCAGCCGGTGACGGCGCTCTCGCCGAGGATCCTCGACGGGCCGACGCGCCGCCGGACCTCGATCGCCGTCGCGAGCGCCAGGCCCCAGAGCGCGAGGGCGAAGCCGATCGCGGCGGCGCTGTACACGCGCCGGCCCAGCACGCCGCGAGGAACGACGAGGAGCACGGCGCTGCAACCGAGGCAGCGGTAGCGGCGGGCGGCCACCGAGATCACCTCGGGGGGCTGGTCCGGGCTGGCAGGGCCCCAGACCTGTCGCTCGCGCCTGCCGTGGCCTTGGAGCCGGATCGCGCCCCCGAGCGGACAACTCGCGGCGCCGCAGGCGGGGCAGCGAGCGGGGCGCGCTTCGACGACTGTGGGGGGTTGCTGCTGCCAGCGCTTGATGTCGATGGCGCTCTGGATAACACTGCGACCGCTTCGATTCCTGGGCAAGAGAACCGGAGCACGACGAGGAGGCTGTCCGCCAAGATCAGGTCTCCTCGTCGCCTATTTTGTGGCCGGCACCGCGCCGCTGCTCCGCTCCTCGGGTGGACCTACCCCGTCGTGAGGCGGGCGTGGGAGCAACGATGGCTGGTAATTCCCGAGCCGTACTCGGAAAGGGTGCAGCCATGTACCGGTTGCTTCTCTGATGAGAATTCTTGGTGGATGACCGGAAGGCTCGGGGCCGTGGCTCCGTGGACGTCCTCCTCCCTCGTTGCCTACGCGGAGCGAGCCCCCTCCATGATGGCCATCTTCGCGGCGCAGAACTCCTCACCATCACGCAGCATGCTCGGTGCGAGGGGCTGGAGCATCAACGAGACTGGGCGGTAATAGCATCCGGCTGCGCACCTGCGCCCGCGAGTAGCTGCACGATCGCATCGAAGGCGAGCTGCGTCTGCGCGGGGTCGACGTGCTCGGCCTTCTGACCGTAGATGTGACGGCGAAGCCGCTCCAGCTCGATGCTGGCGAGCTCGTAGAGCTTGCGGTACTCGTCCCGCTCGTGGGCGGCGCGCGCAAGCTTGTCCTTCAGCTCGCAAATCTGCTCTTCGACCGACGTGCCCACGACGCGGTGATTACTTATGAATCTCCGTTTTTTGAAGAGGGTTGTCGCAGGAAAATGATGGGCTCTGAGCGGAATGCAGCGCTGGGCGCTGCCCGCGAGAGCGTGATGCCGTCAGGTCAGATCAGGGCGCCGGAGGCGGTGCAGCCTCGGCGAGGCGAAACTCTCGCCGCATCTTCGAAGGTGGAAGGGCGATACCTTCAAGGATCCTCGCGAGCTCGGCGGCGTCGATGACGACGCTCGTGGCTCCCGGCGTGACCGCGCGCGGTGCACGAAACGTCCCGCGCTCGAGCCTCTTGTACAGAAGGCAGTAGCCGCTGCGGTCCCACCACAGGGCCTTCACGCGGTCGGATGCCCGGTTGAAGAAGAGGAACAGCGCCCCGGAGAGCGGGTCCTGCCGCAGCACCTCGCGTACAACGGCGGCGAGGCCGTCGAATGACCGGCGCAGGTCGAGCGGCTCGGTGGCTACATAGATCGCGACGCGGCCGGGGATCATCGCGGACCTCCGAGCGCACGAACAACGCGTGCCAGCGTGTCCTCGTCAAACGTCGGCGGAACGCGCACGACTGCGCCGTCCGGGAAGACGATCTCCAGCGCCGCGCCCGACGACGACGCCGTAGCTCCTGCCGGGGCGACCACCACGGGGAGCAACGTCGGCAGCGTCGCCTTCTCCGAGCGCCGCCGGTACTCGCTCCGCTTCATGCCCAGTCGGCGGCTCCAGGAGTACAACGTGCCGGCGTTGACCCCCTCCTGCTCCGCGAACACGCGGGCGGAGTGCCCGCTCTTGTGCCAGCGCGCCACGCGGTCGCGCCAGATCCGTGTGCTCTTGTCCATCGACACCTCCAGCGCGCGTTTCTACGCAACCCAGAGGCTCGGAGACAGGATGGGGGTCGCAGCACGGATACAAGTACTTCGAGAGCGCCTACGTGCGCCGCGCCATCCTGGACCCCCAGCCGCTCGGCAAGCTTCGCGGCGTCGTCGGGCCAAGCCTCGACGCGCAGGTGGAGGCGCGTGACCTGCTCAGGGCCATCGGCAGGCTCAAGCCAGAGCATCAGGCGATCCTCCTGGCCGTCGACAGCCCGGAGAGCATGGTCGAGTACGCACGGCGCCGCGGCATGAACCCGAACAGCGCAGCCACCCGGCTCAAGATCGCCCGCGAGGCGCTGTTCCTCTCGCTCCGGAGGTGGCGCCGATGCCGGTGAAGCGACAGCGCGAGCACAAACTCGGCCTCCCCAGGGGGCGCTCGTCACGCGGTACAAGATCCAGCGGCGCAAGGAGCGGCTCATGAATGGCCGGACCGTCGTCGTGGTGCTTGAGGAGACGTGGACCCGCAACCTGCTCCGCATCCCCGAGCGCGTGACGGAGCGCCACCTGCGCGAGTTCAGGCGCGCCGGGTTCGAGGTCGACACGGACGTCTTCGGCCGGCCAATCGCCAAGGCGCCAGGCGCCCCCTGGTTCAACAGCGCCGCCTTCGAGATCGCCCGCTGGCGGTTCATCCAGCGGCAGAAGCTCCGCCGCAGGCGCGGGTAACCCGCCCCCTCCCATCATCATCACTGCGACAGACCGCTCACAACGACGGGCGCACACCCGGCCAGGTACTGCGCGAAACCGCCGTGCAGGCTCACTTAGAGAACGGCGAGTAGTGTGGCAGGCGATCCTAAGGTACTATCTGATCCGATGAAGCAGCAACGTCCGTAGCGACATCTCTCGCTGGTCCAGTGATGACTTGCCAGCGTGACGCCGAGGCCACTTTGGATTGCAATATGGCGGCCACTCTAGCCAGATTGCTGTGTGCAATCGACAGAAACGCCACGCCCGGCGCAGCCACGCCAAGCACCGATGGCGCCGCATTATTCCTCTGCACCTCAGTCACATCAATGAGAACGTCGCACAGGTGCCGCTCATTGCTACACACGCGGATCACTCCGACGTGTCTCGGCAGCGTCAGTGCCGACATGAAATCGCGTATATGCTCTCTAGATAGATCATATCCAACCAGTTGCCGCTTATACTCGACACCGCTGGCCTCGTACGCAACGTAGTCCAGTTCTAAACCTTCGAACACGCGTTCCAGCAGCGGTTTCAGCCCAAACATTGCGCCAAAAAGGCTGTCGATCGGCAGCCGCATCTTCGCCGGCTTCGGGACTAGTGCCCCATCGACAATCCATTCGTCCACTTTCCACCAGGCATGCTTAGGTGATGCGTCGCCAGCGCGGCCGCGTAGCAGTTTCAGCCTCTTGTGTCCGTCTTCGCCCTCTTCCGTGTCATCGACAAGTTCGTAATGGGCGTGAGATCCAAGATTATCGTCGTGAACATAGATCACGTCTACCGAACCATCCCGCATCCTGATCGACGTTGTATTCTCGGACGCTGGGCTAACATCGACAATAGCCTTGGGTTCACTGAATCCCGTCACAGTAACGGCGTGCCCATCCCTTACAAACCCCCGGCCAGTGTCTCGCTTGCGAACCAGAAGAAGAACAACGGGCAAGTGAGAACGGAGAAATGTTACGAGCTTTGCCCTGAATAAATTGCGATTCTCTCTCGGGGCAAACGCGTCGGCAACATATCCAAGCGACGAAAGAGCTACCGCCATCTGAGGCATAGACAGGCCACTGCTGGCGGGGAATGGGCTTTGTGCGGCGTGGGTGATGGCCATTGGCGTTGGCGTCCTGTTACCGGCGACATACGCCACACGTTGCAGAGCTGACCATAACGCCGTCGACGCACAAACAGCGGCACCCCGATCCTGCTGCTGATATGCCAGTCCCTGCACCTCTAAGCGAATGCCAGCTATGTTGACGCCGTATGGGCGGATAACCTCATAGTGGCGCCTACCCTCAATCGGATAAGTTTTTAGTACTGTGCGTCCTACAGATGCGCCAGAAAGTGGTCGACGCACAACGAAACCTAGATAAGCCAGCCGAAGCTGTGCCTCTGCCTCGTCGCGAGCCTGAGGGCTCTGGTACGCGCTATCGAGCCAAGAGTTTAGCGCGTCCGCAGAGATGTCCTGGAAGAAGTGAATGCGACTACACCAAGACGGTGGCGCATTGAAGGAGCGCGAGTAGTAGTGTGCAAACTCGTCAAGATAGTGTCGGTCGATGTAGTGCGATTCGACCAGAATCGACTGAGCCTGTAGTTCTTCTAGATACCCGTTCAAATACTCGACTGAATATCCATCACCGAGACGGCGAATTAGTTCCGGCTTCGAAAAGGCAGCGACCTCCAGTGTACCGTTCGGCATGTTTTCGCCCCACTTAGCAAAAGCGTATCTGCGGGTCTATGCCGGCGTACTGTGCGTCTTCCTCCATCGCCTCTCGGCCGACCTTGCCAGCTTGCAGAGCTCTATAAACCTCCTCGTCTGTGAGAGGCTTAAGATTATCGAATTGTTCTTTTGTGAGACTTGTGAGGATGTTCACAAACTTGTAGGTCTTTGTGGTCATGGCGGTTACCCTTGAGCGGCTAGAGCTTGCATTGCGGCGCAATGCAATAGTCGTGCCACTGCTCGCGCGCAGGCGAGGTGCATGTGTTTCAATACTGCAAGGCGACAGGGTACCAGGGTTCGCCTTAAGTTTCCCGCGGTTTTCGTGCGCAACATGTTGTGGTCGGGCCGTCCGTCCGCTCAATCAGTAGTGGAAATCATGGATCAAAAGTGTCCCACGCCTGCGATCCTGGGATCCCTCTCGGGGGATAGAGCGAGCTGTGCCCGGCTCTTCGGCGCGGCACGTAACTGTTCCGGGAACGGGAGCGGCTCCTACGGAGCAGGAGCCGCGACACGCGCCGCGGGGGCATAGAGGCCTGAGGCGCAGCCGGCGCGGCGCCGACCGAGCCAGAGGCGCCCGCGTCTGCTCGGCAGGGCCATGGCCGGCGCCGTGGGCTTCCCGGCGGGCGCCCGGGCAGGCGGAGTGCCTTCCGCTTCGGCGGCTCCGTGGGCGCCTCAGCCAGGCAGAGTCGCCCAGGATCCGGAGCAGGAGCGACCTCTCGTTCGGCCGACCGGAGGCGGGCCGCCGTGCCGGGCCGGTACCAGGTATCCCGGAGGTGCCGTCCATCGAGCGCGCTTGACGGCGTGGATGCCGTCCATCGTCGTTGTTCTGGGGTATGTTAGGCGAATGCCAAACGAGATGTCTCGCCAGATGGCTCGGAGTCTGCTGCTGGAGTATCTGAAGGAGAACGGGACTGGTCAGTATACTAATGCGGCAAACGGCGTTACCGAGTTGGCCATTTCAAAGGGTCTCGTGCGTGAAGGTGACATGGGCAAGATCGCCGCCTACCGCTTCGCACAGATTCACGTTCGAGAGCTAATGTGGCAGTTGCTTGTCCAGGGCATCCTGACGTTCGGGCAGGACCCGATAAACAATTCGTGGCCGTTCTACTCGCTTACAGAGTACGGTAGAGCTGTGGTCCGCGAATCGAACCCGCAGCCGTACGACCCCGACGGCTTCTTATCCGCGTTTAGGAGAAAGGCCCCGACTGCTCACCCAGTGGTCCTGGCGTATCTCGAGGAAGCGGTACACGCTTTCAACGCTGGCTGTCCCATGGCTGCGGCAGTGGTTCTCGGCGGCGCGTCGGAGATGGCGATCGTTGACCTGATAGGTGCAATTCGCGATGCCATAGACGATCCGACCAAAAAGTCCAAATTCGTCGAGGCTACGTCGTCCAGGAAGTCGATCACGGCGAGGTACGAAGCTCTCAGGGGGAAGATCGATGGAATGATCGGTGCGGGACAAATTGACGTTGATATGCATGAATCCACGCGCAGCGATCTGGATGGCGCGTTCAACCTGATTAGGCGATTGCGGAACGACGCTGGGCACCCGGAGATGCTACGCGACGTCACTTTAGATAGCGTCTTCATGACGCTCCGGCTGTTCACCGAGTATGCGCGCGTCGTGTATGGGCTCATCGACCGAATCCGCGCTAGATCCGCTTCATCATCAGCCGGATCCGCCGATTCAGGCGCATAGGGTTCTGGCATTCGGACGCGCAGTGCTCGACGCGCCACACCAACGGCCGGATGCGCCGGCTCTGCCGGGCCTTCTCGAAGAAGGCCGACCACCACCGCGCCGCCGTGGCGCTCAACTACGTGGCCTACAAGCTGCGCCGCGTCGTGCGCACGCTGCGCGTCACGCCCGCGATGCAGGCCGGCATCACCGATCATGTGTGGACGCTGGACGAGCTCATGGACACGCTCCTGACCGAGGCGGAGGACCCAACGCACGAGGCGAAGCCGCTCACTCATCGCGAGCCCTCCGCGCCAGCGCGGGCGCTCCCGTGCGGTCGTGGCTTCCTGGGCCTCGTGACCGAGTCGACGCCCGCCTTGAAGAAGCGCCGGAGCAAGCATCCGCCGCCCGAGGCCACCCGCGGTCCGGTCCAGCTCTCCCTGTTCGCTCCTCCGGAGGGCTGGTGAGTGCTGCACTCTGCTTCCGCAGGGTGCTGTACTTTGAGCGCGAGTGCTGCACTTTGGTTCAAAGTGCATCACCACCTGACTACTGTGTCCTCGCGCACCGGACCCCGAGGGTGCTGTAGCGGTCATGCGGCGCGCTGTGGTTGCGACGGTAAGAGAGCAGTTCCGACGCGCCGTCCTTGAAGCCACCGCCCCGGGCCATGCGGAGCGAGGCGCGTTGCAATTTGGCGCAATCATCACATGGGACTGGATAATCCCCGTCCCAGTCCAGCGTCGATTCCCACATGTTTCCGGACAGGTCTGCCTGCCCCCACTTTCCATCTCCCATCGGCGAACGTGATCCGACGGGCTGGATATCGCTGAACGCACACTCGCCGGCAGCAGACGCGTCCCCGGCGCAGTCATACACCGCGTGACTCGTATTGACGTTGTCGTCGCTGGCCGAGTCCGACCAGGGATACGGCCGCTGCTCCGCTCCTCCAGCGGCCGCGTAGTTCCACTCCGCCTCTGTCGGGAGGCGTCCCCCGTCCCACGCGCAGAAAGCGAACGCCTCGTACCAACTCAGGCAATTCATAGGCAGAAGCTCATGGTCACCGACTTCATCCGTCCATGTCCAGCTCGATTCGTCGGGCTTGCATCTAAGCGCCGCTTTCAACGCTGTCGCATCTGCAGGTAGATAGACGTCCCAACCCGCGTCCCACCCGCTGTCCTCGATCCGCGGATGCGTCCCCGCTCCAGCCGCTGGCTTACTCCCTGGGTACGCCTCCACGAACTTCCGAAAGCGCCCCACCGTCACCTCGAAACGATCGAGTACAAACCCGCTCACAGTTGCTGGATATGCAGCCCCGTTACCCCGGTTGAACGCCCCGCCAGGCACCGCAGTGCTCGCACAGCAGCTCTCATCCCCACCCGGCCCGCACGTCTCGGCCATTCCGATGCAACTCGGTGGTGTCACACACGCCCCTCCACGACACAGGGGCGCCTCCTTCGGACACGGCTCCGCATCCTCCCATTGCCCGCGCTCATCGCACCGCTGCGGCTGGTTCTCTGAGCATCGCACGTCCTCTGGGCCGCACTCCCCGATGCATGTCCCGTCGACGCACGTCTGTCCGTCGCACGCTTCGCCGCTCCCCCATCGCCCATCGACACAGTGCTGCGGCGCGTTCTCCAAGCACCTATCCTCGTTGGCAGAGCACTCTGTACCGCCTGCCCCGCTGCCGCTCTGAGCACTCCCAGCGCCACCGCTGACTCCGGTTCCGCCGCTGGCGGGTGCTCCCCCTGCGCCGCCGCCGGCCCCCGCAGCACCTCCAGTTCCAATGCCGCCGCCTGGCCCGCCGCCGCTCTCGACACCCCCGGGCCCGACCTTGCCGCCCGTGGAGCCTGCGCCGCCCATGCCGCCCGTGCCTTCGCCTTGCGCATAGCTGGACCAGTCCACGCCAAGGATCTGCGCGCATCCTCCGGATGCAGCCGCAGCAGCGGGCCATAGCCACACCGTCGACGCCACCGCCCATCGTCTGCCCCTCATGACGCGGAGCCTCTTGCTGCGAGAACAACGCGTCAAGCTATTCACGCGCTCGTGGCGGTGCGGAAGCGCTACCCTTTGGTCGGGCCGGCGGGCGGATCCCCGAACAGCGACAACTGCACCGGCGCCCTCGGCTTCGGGCGCCACGCGAACAGATCGAGCTGGGGGAGAGTCTCGGCCGTAGGCGCAGCAGGCGCGACGGTGGCAGGCATGGCGGGTGCTGCCGCGGGCACGGGGGCCAGCGGCGGCGCCACCGTGGCAGCGTTGGGTACCGGGGGCGGTGCCTTCGGCGACGGCGTCGCGCCGGTGCTCCCGCCGTCGACCACGCGGAGCCAGCCCCGGCCGGCGGGGAGTTCGCGAGCGGGCCCTTCGGGCTTCTGGATGGTGAGCGGCTGCGGCTCGGGCTTCTCCCCGGCAGGCTCGGCCATCGCGGCGACCATGAGCTCCTCCAGGGTCCAGACGTGATCGGTGACGCCCGCCGCCATCGCCGGGGTGATCCGCATGGTGCGCGGGATGTGGCAGAGGTTCGTGTAGACGTAGTGCAGCGCGACGGCGGCGCAGTGCCGCGAAAGCTTCTTGGAGAAGGCGAGCGTGCGACGCCGCAGCCTGGCGTTCCACTGCCGCGCCGTGAGGTTGCTCCGCTCGATCGCGTAGTTGGTCGCCTTCACCGGATCGGGCGTGCCGAACACGGCGCGCTTCTGGATGAAGTCGACGCCGCGCGGTACTGCGTACTTCTCCGAGACCCCCGGCTTCCCGGGGCGCGAGGAGAAGTTCTTGACGGTCTGCATGTACGGCACGGCGGGCCCGAAGTTCGCCGCGATGGGCTGCGCGTACAGCGCGAGCCCGTCCGTCGTGATCTGCGGCATCACCACGAGCCTGGCGCGCACGTCCTCGACCAGCGCATCGGCGCTCTCCTGGTCGCGCTTCCCGACGTGCCAGGCGATGATGAGCTTGCTGGTTCGGCAGATCGCCGCCCACGTCCACTGCTCCCCCACGTCGGCGGCGTCGGCACTGGCCGGGTCGACCTTGTTCTGACGCCTGGATACCCAGGAGTGCTGCTCGTCGAGGTCTACGAGCGGGGAGGTCAGGTCACGCACGAGGCGGTCATGGAGCCGCGTGCAGCCATCGCCGATCGCCTGCGCGAAGCGGCCGATCGTGTCTCGATGCACGCCGGTCATGCGCTCGGCCGCGCGGACGCTGGTTCCGTTCACGAGCGCTGCCAACACCTCTAGCCGCCGCTCCGCTGGGAGCACGTTCGCCATGGGCCTTGCACCTCTCCGGATACGAGCCCATGATCGCAGTGCGTTGTGCGACGGGTGGGCCACCATCCGGCGTTCCGCAGCCCTGTCGCGGGTACCAGCCGCGACAGGGCGCTTTGCCTGTGCAAGTGAGTATAACCCTTGTTTCCTGCGTCTCCAGCGCAGCTAGGACAGCGGTTGTCCGAGCCATATGCGCAGATCCAGCGTCGAACGCGGGCTTTTATGCTCAGTCAAGGGGAACGGCCGCGCCGTGTGACGCGGTCAGTCCTAGGGGCAACTGGACGCCTTGACGGGGCGCGTGGACGACTGCCGGATGGCTGGCTCGCGTGGTGAGGGAAGGTGTGACATAGGTAGGTGGATGCGGGGCTGCGCCGAGCCGATGGCTTCGAGGCGGTCAAGGGGCCGAGGGCCCGTCTGTCCTAATTAGGACACCACCGTCGCGAGCCACCGTGGAGAATTGAAATTCAGACCGGAAGCTGCCGGCAGCCTCCCGGGAGAGTTGAAATTGCCCTCCTCACCGCGGCCTGAGCACGGCGAACAGCGCGCGCGGGGGCGGCTCCCGGGGCCCGTGGTAGACGGTCTCCTCGGCGGAGAGGACCTCGAAGTCAGCCCCGAAGATCTCGCGAAGCTGCTCGGGCGTGAACCGGTACGGCCCCTGATCGAACGGCTCCAGCACGCTGAAGCACTTGAGGAAGAGGAACCCTCCGGGCGCCACGAGCCGCTTCAGCGTGCTGACGTAATCGCCTCTCCGCGCCGGCGGGAGGCAGTGAAAACAGCCGCGGTCGAAGACCACATCGAACCGCCCATCGAGCCGGCTGTCGAGGATGTCGTCCTGCAGGAAGCGCGCGGCGAGGCCCCGCTGCGCCGCCTGCGCCACGGCCTGCTCGATGGCCGCGTGCGAGAGGTCGGTGCCGGTGACGTCGAACCCGCGCGCCGCCAGCGCGAACGCCTGCGTCGCCGGGCCCGTGCCGAGGTCGAGCGCCCGTCCGCGCGCTACCTGCCACCGCTCGAGCGCCTGCTCGAGATCGGGATCCAGGGTCGCGTGGTACCAGGGCAGGCTCTCCGCCGGGGTGCTTCGATACAGCTCTTGCCAGTCCGGGAAGTTCCGCTCGTCGCTCATGTCCACGCTATAGCCCACCGGAGCGGCGCTGCACGTTGGCGTTCTCGTGTAGGCTCCGGCGCGGGCACACGCCCGGGAGCAGGGGAGCAGGGCCGGTGAAGATCACATGCGTGGGCGGCGGGCCGGCGGGCCTCTACTTCGCGCTGCTCGCGAAGCAGCGAGACCCCCGGCGCGAGGTCGTCGTGGTGGAGCGGAACCGGCCCGACGACACGTTCGGCTTCGGCGTCGTGTTCTCGGACGCGACGCTCGACAACCTCGCCGACGCCGATCGCCCGAGCTACGACGCGATCCGGAGCAGCCTCGCCCACTGGAACGAGCTCCACGCGCACTTCCGCGGGCGCGTCCTCGCCTCGACGGGGCACGGCTTCAGCGGCCTCTCGCGCCAGAAGCTGCTCGCCATCCTCCAGGCGCGGGCGCGGGAGCTCGGCGTCGCCCTGCGCTTCGAGGAGGAGGTGCAGGACCCGGACGAGGCCCTGTCCGGGAGCGACCTCGTCGTCGCGGCCGACGGGGTGAACAGCCGGATCCGCGAGCGCTTCGCCGATCGCTTCCAGCCGCGCATCGACGTCCGGCCGAACCGCTTCGTGTGGCTCGGGACGACGTTCCCCTTCGACGCCTTCACCTTCTACTTCGAGGAGAGCCGCCACGGCCTCTTCCGCGTGCACGCGTACCGCTACGAGCCGGAGCGCTCCACGTTCATCGTCGAGTGCCGGGAGGAGACCTTCCAGCGGGCGGGCCTCGATCGCGCGAGCGAGGACGAGACGATCGCGTACTTCGAGGAGCTCTTCGCGGACAAGCTCCGCGGCCACCGGCTGCTGAAGAACCGGAGCGTCTGGCGGAGCTTCCCCACCGTGCACAACGAGCGCTGGAGCTTCGATAACGTGGCGCTGCTCGGGGACGCCGCGCACACGGCGCACTTCTCGATCGGCTCGGGGACGAAGCTCGCGCTCGAGGACGCGATCGCGCTCGTCGAGAGCCTGGGGCAGCACCCGCGCGTGCCCGAGGCGCTCGCGGCGTACGAGGCGGAGCGCAAGCCCAAGGTGCAGGCGTTCCAGCGGGCCGCGCAGGTGAGCCTCCTCTGGTTCGAGAACACCGAGCGCTACATGGCGCTCGATCCCGTGGAGTTCATGTTCAGCCTGCTGACGCGGAGCCTGCGGGTGACGCACGAGGGGCTGAAGGCGCGCGACCCGGCGTTCGTGCGCGAGGTGGACGCGCACGTCGCGAGGAAGGCCGAGGAGCAGTCGGGGGCGCGCGTCACCGCCGCGGGGGGCGCCCCGCCGCCGCCGATGTTCACGCCGCTCCGGCTGCGGTCGCTCGTGCTGGAGAACCGGGTCGTCGTGTCGCCGATGTGCCAGTACTCGGCGGAGGACGGGGGGATCGACGACTGGCACCTCGTGCACCTCGGCAGCCGGGCGCTCGGCGGGGCAGGGCTCGTGATCACGGAGATGACGGACGTGAGCGCGGAGGGGCGCATCACGCCGGGCTGCGCCGGGCTCTACCGGCCCGACCACGCCGGGCGATGGCGGCGCGTGGTCGACTTCGTCCACGGGCATTCCCGGGCCAAGATCGGCGTTCAGCTCGCGCACGCGGGGCGCAAGGGCGCGACGAAGCGGATATGGGAGGGGATGGACGTGCCGCTGGAGAGCGGCGCCTGGCCGCTGCTCAGCGCCTCCGCGGTCCCGTACCTGCCGGAGAGCCAGGTCCCGAAGGCGATGGATCGCGGGGACATGGACCAGGTGACCGCCGACTTCGTCCAGGCGGCGCGGTGGGCGGACGAGGCCGGGTTCGACCTCCTCGAGCTGCACTGCGCGCACGGCTACCTGCTCTCGAGCTTCATCTCGCCGCTCACGAACCGGCGCACGGACGCGTATGGCGGGCCGATCGAGGGCCGGATGCGCTACCCGCTCGAGGTGCTCGACGCGGTGCGGGCGGCGTGGCCCGCGGACAGGCCGATCAGCGTGCGCATCTCCGCGACCGACTGGGCGCCGGGCGGGCTGACGGCGGACGACCTCGTCGCGCTCTCGGTGATGCTGCGGGAGCACGGCGCCGACATCATCCACGTCTCGGCGGGGCAGACCGACCCTTCCAGCAAGCCCGTGTATGGCAGGCTGTTCCAGACGCCGCTCTCGGAGCTCGTGCGGCTGGAGGCGAAGGTGCCGACGATCGCGGTGGGCAATATCCAGAGCTACGCGGACGTGAACAGCATCATCGCGGCCGGGAGGGCGGACCTGTGCGCGCTCGCGCGGGCGCACCTCTACGACCCGTACTGGACCCGGCACGCCGCCGCGGAGCAGGGCTTCGACATGGAGTGGCCGCCGCAGTACCGGTCGGTCGAGAAGACCACGTTCCGCCTGCGGTGACACTCCGGGGCGTTGACGGCGGCGCTTGCCCGCGCCGCCCGCTTGCCTCAGAGTCGCAGGACCGATGGCGTCCGAGGGCGTCCGCTACCGCGATCACGCGCCGCACCCCCTCCTGCGCGGCGCGGTGAAGAGCTACTCCTCGTACGAGGAGCGCCACACGGCGAGCACGGAGGAGCACCACCTCCTGCCGGACGCCAACATCGACCTCGTGTTCAACTGCGGCGACGCGCGCATCGAGGGGGGCGACGGCCGCCTGCGCCCCTTGCCGCCCGTCTTCGTGATCGGCGTGCGGGACAGGTCGGCTCGGATGGTCTCCCGCGGCCTGTCGCGCGTGCTCGGCGTGCGCTTCCACCCGTGGCACGCGGCCTCGTTCCTCGAGCGCGAGGCCGACGTGCGCGGGTACTGCACGATCGTGGGCCCGGGCCTGGAAGCGCTCTCCGGGCAGGTCGGCCCGCTCCTCGCGGAAGGCGCCTGTGGCGCGGCGCTCCGGCTGGTCGAGGCGTGGCTGCTCGCGCGGCGCCGCGTGGCCCGCCGCGCGGCGGCCCCGGTGGCGGCGGCGGGGCTCGCGCTGCACGCGAGCGACGGGGGCGCGCGCGTCGGCGCGCTGGCCGAGCGGCTCGGGGTGTCGGTGCGGCAGCTCGAGCGGCAGTTCAAGCGGGCCGCTGGCCTCTCTCCGAAGGCGCTCGCGCGGCTCATCCGCTTCTCCCGGGCCACCGAGCGCCTCGAGCTCGACCCGGGCGCGAGCCTCACCGCGCTGGCCTTCGAGCTCGGCTACGCGGATCAGGCGCACTTCATCCGGGAGTTCCGCGCCTTCGCGGGCATGAGCCCCGGCCGGTACGCCGGCGAGGTGCGGCGCCTCTGGCCGCGGGGCGAGGCCGCGCGCGGCGCCGCTCCCGGGGGAGACGCGCGCGCCTGACCTGACGCGCCCCCGGGCGCGCGCCCGTGTCGCGTTTGTTCAATCGACGGCGGCGCGCCGGTCGTACCCGTCGCTGCATGACGAGCACCGTCGAGCGCCCCGCCGGCGCGGGCGTACGCCCGGGGGCTTTCTTCTTCCTTCAGGCCACGGCGTTCCTGAGCGCTGCCGGCACCGGGCTGGTGACCCCGGTGGTCCCCTTCCTCGCCGCGCGGTTCGCCGGCGACCCTGCCCATGTCGCCTCGGCGGTGGGCCTGCTGAGCGCGTCGTACTCGCTCTGCGCCTTCTTCTCCGCGCCGGCGCTCGGGGCGCTGAGCGACGCGACCGGCCGCCGCCCGGTGCTCCTGCTCAGCCTCGTGGGCTCCGCCGCGGGGTATGCGCTGTTCGGCTTCGCCGACGCCCTGCCGCTCCTGTTCCTCGGGCGCGCGATCGACGGCCTCACGGCGGGCAACGTGGGCACGCTGTTCGCGTACCTGGGCGACACGTCGCCTCCCGAGCAGCGCGCCCGGTACTTCGGGCGGATAGGCGCGATGTTCGGAGCAGGCCTCATCGCCGGCCCGGCGCTCGGCGGTCTGGCCTTGAGGCTCGGCCTGAAGGCGCCGTTCTTCCTGGCGGCGCTCCTCACGGCCCTGAACGCGGCGGGCAGCTATGTGTTCCTCGGGGAGAGCCTCGCCCCCGAGCGACGGGCCCGCGCGGTGCCGTGGCGCAAGCTCGACCCGTTCTCGCAGCTCGCCGGGCTGCTCCGCCTGAAGCACCTCCGCCCGCTCCTGACCGTGGGCGTGCTGTTCACGGCGGCCTTCGTCTCGCTCCAGGCGACGTTCGCGCTGCTGGCCAAGGACCGGCTCGGGTGGGGCGCCGACGCGGTGAGCTTCGCCGTCATCGCGGTCGGCGTCACGGACGTGTGCGTGCAGGGGATCTTGCTGGAGCGCCTGGTCAGGGCCTTCGGGGACGCGCGGGTGCTGGCGCTGGGGCTCGGCCTCGTGGTCCTCGCGCTCGCGACCATGGCGCTCGTCGCCGGCCACCCTTCCGCGCCGGCGTTCGTCGCGGCGATCGTGGCGTTCGCGGGCGGCGAGGGCCTGCTCACCGCTTCGTTCGCCGCCCTGCTGTCGCGGGCCGCGGGGCCGGCCGCGCAGGGGCAGGCGCAGGGCGGCAATCAGGCGCTCCAGGAGCTGGCCTATGTGGTGGTCCCGCTCGTCGCCACCCAGCTTTATGCGCGCGCCGGCATGGGCGCGCCCTTCTGGGCGGCGACGGCCGCGGCGGCGCTCGCCGGGGTGCTCCTCCGGGCGGGCATCGTCGAGGCGCACGCGGCCAGAGGTGAGGAGTGATGGTCCGGGGCGCGCGAGGGTGACGCGAAAAAAAGTTGGGGCCGGGCCTTGATCCTCACGCTACGTGAGGACCTAGCCTCCGGGGCATGGACGTCCTCGCCCGCCCTGGAAACAGGGGAAGCACCATGCGTTCAGCACCGTTGAAAGTCGGCGATCTCGCCAGGCAGACCGGCCTCTCCGTCCGGACGCTCCACTATTACGAGGAGGTCGGCCTGCTCTCTCCGTCGCATCGCACCGCGTCGGGGCACCGGATGTACTCGGCAGGCGACGTCGCCCGGCTCCAGCAGATCAAGTCGCTGCGCGAGCTCGGCTTCAGCCTGGAGCAGATCGCCGGGTGTCTGGACAGGCAGGGTTTCTCACCGCTGCAGACCATCGAGCTGCACCTGTCGCGGCTGCGCGAGCAGATCGCGCTGGAGCAGAAGCTCTGCGCGCGGCTCGAGGGCCTGGCCCATGTCCTGCGGTCGGGAGAGGACGTCTCTGTGGAGCAGCTCCTTCAAACCATCGAGGTGATGACCATGATCGAGAAGTACTACACCCCAGAGCAGCTCGCGGAGCTCAAGCAGCGCGCGGACGCGCTCGGCCCGGAGAAGATGCGCGAGGCAGAGAACGCGTGGAAGACGATCTACGATGACATGCGGGCGGAGATGCAGAAGGGCTCCGATCCGAAGAGCGAGCCGGTGCAGCAGATCGTGCGGCGCATGCGGGAGCTCATCGACGCGTTCACGGGGAAGAACCCCGAGATCGAGAGATCGCTGAACACGATGTACCAGCAGGAGCCGTCGATGAGGAGCCGGCCCGGGGTGGATCCGGCGTTGCAAGAGTTCATCGGCAAGGCGATGTCTTAGCGTCACGATCACTGTAGACGCTGGACGCGCGGGGGGATTGACGATCTCCCGGCACGAGGGGAGGGAGCCCGCGCCGCGCCGCGCCGCGCGGCGGGCTCCCTCCCCTCGATCCTACCGCAGCGCCGAAGAATTTTGCTCTCACGAGAGTCGACAGTTATCGCGCGCTCCTCAGCTCGCCAGCAGGCCGTGGCGGGTCTCGCTCGGCCACGGGGCTGCCGCGGCGTACAGGTGGCGCAGCGCGTGAATGAGCGCGATCTTCCGCTGGATTTCGCTCGCCCGGCCCGAGCTCGGGGCATACAATGGGGTCGGAATCCTCAACCGATGACTGACCGACCGAGCTTGACTGACATCGAACGCGAGAATGCGGCGCTGCGCCAGCGCGTGGCCGAGCTGGAGAAAGCTCAGGCGAAGCTGGAGGCGCTCTGCTCGGTGAGCATGTCGTTCATCGCCTTCTTCGATCGCAACGGGGTCGTTCAGGAGATGTTCCCGACGCTCGTCATCCCTGCCGAGATGGCGAAGCACGCGCAAGGCAAGCACCTGACCAACGTGGTCGCACAGGACTATATCGAGCGCTGCGCCGCGGTCATCCGGGAGTCGCTCGCGAAGCAAACGGTCCTGAACATCGAGTACCCTATCACGCTTCGCGATCGCACCCTGTGGCTCCAGGCTGCCTGCAAGCCGTTCACGGACGACACGGTCATCTGGGTGGCGCGCGACATCACGGCGCAGCGGCAGCTGGCGCTCGCCCAGGGAGAGCTGCGCAACTTCCAGGCGCTCGTCGACAGCGCCCCCGACGGCGTGTGCATCGCCTCCAGCGAAGGCGTGGTCTTCCACGCCAACCAGGCCTTCCGCGACATGACAGGACACGGCGACGGCGCGCTCGGAAAGAGCCTCTTCGACCTCTACCGCGCAGAGGAGCACGACCAGCTCGCCGCGATCGTGCAGCAGTGCTTCGAGAACGGCTCGTGGCAAGGCACCCTGAGCCTGATGCAGCACGACGGGCGCACCCTCCCCTGCCAGGTCTCCATGGTCGCCCTCGCCGCCGAGGCAGGGCGGCCACCGGCCCTCGCCACCATCGCCCGCGACCTCACCCCCATCTACGACGCAGAGCACGAGCGACTCGCCCTCCAGCAGCAGGTCATCCAGGCTCAGCAGGACGCTCTCCGCGAGCTCTCCACGCCCCTCGTCCCCCTCGCCGAGGGCATCGTCGCCATGCCCCTCATCGGCACCCTCGACCGCTCTCGCGCTCAGCAGGCCATGGAGAAGCTCCTCGACGGCATCGTCCAGCACCAGTTCCACACCGCCATCCTCGACGTCACCGGCGTCAAGGACGTCGACGCCGAGTCCGCCGACGCCCTGCTCCGCATCGCACGCGCCGCGCGCCTGCTCGGCGCACAGCTCGTCCTCACCGGCATCGGCCCCGACACCGCGCAGACCCTCGTCGACCTCGGCGTCGACCTCTCCGGCATCACCACACGCAGCACCCTGCAGGGCGGCATCGCCCACGCCCTCGCGCCTCGGGCCGGAAGACCCGGCCGGCTCGCGACAGGCACCCCCAGCTCGCCCGCGGCGCGGCGACTGCCCGCCTGAACGCGACCGCCCCCGGGCAGGGCGCCTGCGCCGGGGCTGCCATGTGGCGCCCCGGGGCACGGCGCAGGGCGTTCATGGCCCCTGCTTCGCCGTGACCAGGGCCGAGAACAGGTAGCCAGCGCCGATGAACGCCGAGACCGAGACGACGGCGATCAGCACCGCGCCCCCAGGGCTGCTCTGCAGCCGCGCCCACAGGCGCTCGACGGCGTCCACCAGGCCCATGACACCGAGGAGCAACCGCTCGATCCGGCCCGGGGGCGAGGCCGACGCGGCGGCGGGCGCGGGGTAGGGAGCGGTCGGCTCCGGCGGCGGGAGGGGCCGATAGGCCTCCAGCACGCCCCGGGTCAATACGCTCTCTGCGAAGTCGGAGACCAGCGCGGAGTACACGAGACAACCCCCGGGCGCGACGGATACCCACTCGTGCACCGATCGCAGCGACTCCCAGGCGCGACGCCCGCGGTCGCGGTCGATGGGGTCGAGCAGCATCGCCGCGTACATCCGCCCCGCGGGCGTGCCGCGGGCGAGCAGGCGCTCGATCTCGGGGAGCGCCGACGCTGCCAGCCGTTGCGCCTGCTGATAGGCGACCGCCTCGGGCCGAAGGACGGCCGCAGGACCGACGGGACCGAACGATACCGAGGTCGCGTCAGCGAGCACATCGAACGGCGCAGGTAGGACGGATCGCACAGGTGCGCTCATGGCCCGGGGCCCAGGGTACAGGGACGCCCGCGCCTCGCCAATCGCCACCTGGCGCGAGTGTCGCAGCGCGGGTCGGCGTGGCTGACGGTGGGATCGAGATAGGATAGCGTGTGGAACGATGAGCGACGAGCAGAGCTCGAAGGCGATCGAACGCGAGAACGCAGCGCTGCGCCAGCGGGTGGCCGAGCTCGAAGGAGCCGAGGCGAAGCTGGAAGCGCTGTGCTCGGTGAGCCGGGCGTTCATCGCCCTCATCGACCGCGACGGGATCGTCCGGGAGACGTTCGCGACGCTCCTCAGCCGCTCCGGGAAGGTGGAAAACGGGCGTCTCACCACACCGATGGCCGCGGTGGTCCGCGAGGACCACATCGAGCGCTGCATCGGGACGATCCGGGAGTCGCTCGCCACGCGGACGATCGCGAGCCTGGAGTACCCCATCCGCTTCGGCCAGGACGAGGTGTGGTGCCAGGCCTCTTGCAAGCCGTTCACGGACGACACTGTGCTCTGGGTCGCGCATGACATCACAGCGCAGCGGCGACTGGCGTATGCCCAGGCGGAGCTGCGCAACTTCCAGGCGCTCGTCAACAGCGCCCCGGACGGCGTGTGCATCGCCTCCAGCGAAGGCGCGGTCTTCCACGCCAACCAGGCCTTCCGCGACATGACAGGACACGGCGACCACGCGCTCGGAAAGAGCCTCTTCGACCTCTACCGCGCTGAGGAGCACGACCAGCTCGCCGCGATCGTGCAGCAGTGCTTCGAGAACGGCTCGTGGCAAGGCACCCTGAGCCTGATGCAGCACGACGGGCGCACCCTCCCCTGCCAGGTCTCCATGGTCGCCCTCGCCGCCGAGGCAGGGCGGCCACCGGCCCTCGCCACCATCGCCCGCGACCTCACCCCCCTCTACGACGCAGAGCACGAGCGACTCGCCCTCCAGCAGCAGGTCATCCAGGCTCAGCAGGACGCTCTCCGCGAGCTCTCCACGCCCCTCGTCCCCCTCGCCGAGGGCATCGTCGCCATGCCCCTCATCGGCACCCTCGACCGCCCTCGCGCTCAGCAGGCCATGGAGAAGCTCCTCGACGGCATCGTCCAGCACCAGTTCCACACCGCCATCCTCGACGTCACCGGCGTCAAGGACGTCGACGCCGAGTCCGCCGACGCCCTGCTCCGCATCGCCCGCGCCGCGCGCCTGCTCGGCGCACAGCTCGTCCTCACCGGCATCGGCCCCGACACCGCGCAGACCCTCGTCGACCTCGGCGTCGACCTCTCCGGCATCACCACACGCAGCACCCTGCAGGGCGGCATCGCCCACGCCCTCGCGCCTCGGGCCGGAAGACCCGGCCGGCTCGCGACAGGCACCCCCAGCTCGCCCGCGGCGCGGCGACTGCCCGCCTGAACGCGACCGCCCCCGGGCAGGGCGCCTGCGCCGGGGCTGCCATGTGGCGCCCCGGGGCACGGCGCAGGGCGTTCATGGCCCCTGCTTCGCCGCGACCAGGGCCGAGAACAGGTAGCCAGCGCCGATGAACACCGAGACCGAGACGACGGCGATCACGCGGTCTCACAGGTCCCATCTTCAGCTCTGACGGAAGCGCGCCGGGGAGCCCCGGTCCCCCCGCGCCGCCGCGGCGAGCGACACACGCCCCGCCGGCGGTGACCGGCCCGGGGCGAGGGCGCGAGCATCGGCAAGGCGATGTTCCGCCTCGCCGTGCGGGCCCAGCTGGCAGATGGCCAGTCCGCGGTGGGCGACGTGGCACCGCCTTTGTGCCCGGACAATTTCGCTCGCCGTGGACGAAATCCACGGGTACAATCGGGCTGGAATATCGGCACGATGAGCGATCAACACAGCTTGACGGCTATCGAACGCGAGAACGAGGCGCTCCGCCGGCGCGTGGCCGAGCTGGAGCGAGCCGAGGCCAGGTTGGAAGCCATCTGCTCCCTGATGCCCGCCTTCATCGCGTTCGTCGATCGCGATGGGGTCTGTCTCGAGCTGTTCCCGACGCTGATCACGCCTCCCGAGGTCGCCAGGCACGGCGCCGGCGCGACGATGACCAGCGTCATCGGGAAAGACGCGGAGCGCTGCGTGGACGCCATCCGGAAGGCGCTCGTGGAGCGCAGGCCCACGGAAGTGGAATACTCGATCGCCTGGCCTCAGGGCGAGCTATTGTATCACGCCCTCTGCAGGCCGCTCGAGGGCGACACAGTGATCTGGGTGGCGCGCGACATCACGGCGCAGCGGCAGCTGGCGCTCGCCCAGGGAGAGCTGCGCAACTTCCAGGCGCTCGTCGACAGCGCCCCGGACGGCGTGTGCATCGCCTCCAAGCAAGGCGCTGTCTTCCACGCCAACCAGGCCTTCCGCGCCATGACAGGACACGGCGACGGCACGCTCGGAAAGAGCCTCTTCGACCTCTACGCAGAGGAGCAGGACCGGCTCTCGGACACCTTGCAGCAGTGCTTCGAGAGCGGCTCGTGGCAAGGCACCCTGAGCCTGATGCAGCACGACGGGCGCACCCTCCCCTGCCAGGTCTCCATGGTCGCCCTCGCCGCCGAGGCGGGGCGGCCACCGGCCCTCGCCACCATCGCCCGCGACCTCACCCCCCTCTACGACGCAGAGCACGAGCGACTCGCCCTCCAGCAGCAGGTCATCCAGGCTCAGCAGGACGCTCTCCGCGAGCTCTCCACGCCCCTCGTCCCCCTCGCCGAGGGCATCGTCGCCATGCCCCTCATCGGCACCCTCGACCGCCCTCGCGCTCAGCAGGCCATGGAGAAGCTCCTCGACGGCATCGTCCAGCACCAGTTCCACACCGCCATCCTCGACGTCACCGGCGTCAAGGACGTCGACGCCGAGTCCGCCGACGCCCTGCTCCGCATCGCCCGTGCCGCGCGCCTGCTCGGCGCACAGCTCGTCCTCACCGGCATCGGCCCCGACACCGCACAGACCCTCGTCGACCTCGGCGTCGACCTCTCCGGCATCACCACACGCAGCACCCTGCAGGGCGGCATCGCCCACGCCCTCGCGCCGCGCGCCAGGACGCCGGGCCCGCTCAAGAACGGCTCGCCCGCGGCGCGGCGGCCGCCCACCTGAACTGCGAGCTGCCCGCCTGAACCGCGAGCCGCCTCCCGCCAGAACGTCGCTACCGCACGCGGGAGAGGGCGCGCCGCGGCGGCCGGGACGCGGCGAGGAGCCCCATGGCAACCATGGCAACGGAGCTTGCGATCGCCCGCGCCGTGCCGTGGCCTTTCTGCCCCGTGGGGCAATTCGCGCCACGCGCGCCGGTGAGCCGCCGAGCGCTCGGCCGGGCTGCAAGCCGAGAGAACGCTACCTCGGGGTCGAGCCCCCACCGCGCTCGTCCTGGCATTCGCGTTGCTCCCCTGAGGGCAGCCGCCCCGGCGTGAGCCGCCAGGATGAACATCACGGCGCCTCGTGCGCCCCAGCAGTGAAGGTCTGTCATGCACCTGCCCGGAAAAGAAATCCCCTGGAAGGATTTTCTGAACGACATCAAGCAGGAATGGGTCAAGGACAAGGTCGACACCGTCGCTGCTGCGCTGGCCTTCTTCGGTGTCCTCGCGATCTTCCCGTTCCTGCTCTTCGCGGTCGCCCTCGCCGGCCTGGTCATCGACCCGGCCGATTCTGCGCGGCTGATCAGCGAGCTCTACCGGGTCGCCCCCCCGGCGGTGGCGAACATCCTCGGCGAGCGCCTCCAGGCGCTCACCGAGGGGCAGAGCCCGGGGCTCCTGACCCTCGGCGCCCTCGGCGCGGTCTGGGCCGCCTCGGGCGGCGTGATCGCGCTCATGGACGCGCTCAACTCGGCCTATGGCGTCGAGGACAGCCGGTCGTTCCTCAAGCGCCGCGGCATCTCCCTCCTGGTCACCCTCGGCGGCGCCGTCCTGCTGGCGATCGCCTCGGCGCTCACGGTCGCCGCGCCGGCGGTCGCCGAGCACCTCGGCCCCTTCGGGACGCTGCTCCTCTGGCTGCGCGTGCCGGTCTCGGCGCTCATCGTGATGGCTGTCCTGGCGACCCTCTATTACGTGCTCCCCGACGTGGAGCAGAAGTTCAAGTTCATCACCCCGGGATCGGTCGTGGCGGTCGTGATCTGGGTCCTCGCGTCCCTGGGCTTCTCCTTCTACGTCAGCCGCTTCGGCAGCTACGAGGTGAGCTACGGCGCGCTCGGCGGCGTCATCGTCCTCCTGCTCTGGAGCTGGATCTCCTCGATGGCGGTGCTCCTCGGCGCCGAGATCAACGCCATCATCGAGCACCGCTCGCCGGACGGGAAGCGCACCGGCGCCAAGGACGCCAGCGATACGGGGCCGGACGTGCCGAAGACCGAGAAGGAAGAGCGCCAGGGCGCCGCGCTCCCGGCCAGCGCCGCGCTCCCCCCGCGCGACAAGGCCGCGGGCGGCGACATCGCGCTCCCCCGCCCCATCCGCTCGAACGGCTCGGAGCTCCACGGCGGGAGGGCGTAGCCCGCCCTCGCAGCCCTGGTTCGCGCGAGACTTACTTCTTTCCGGAGCACCCTCATGCTGAATAGAGTCCTCTTGTCCACATCGCTGCTCGTGCTCTTCGGCTCGCTCGCCGCGGGCTGCCAGAGCGCCCCGGCCGGCGCGCCGACGTCGCCTCCGCCGGCGGAGGGCGCGCGGGGCGCGGAGGCAGAGGAGGCGCTGAGCCTCGACGACGCGGGCGGCGGCGGCGCCCCGACAGGGGCCGGCGGCGCGACGGGCACCGGCGAGCCGCAGGGCTGCGGGACCGACACCCTGCTGCTCAAGTACGTCGGGCACAGCCAGGACGCCTGCGCCCGGATCCGCTTCGCCTGCGAGCCCGGGTGGAGCTACTTCAGCGACGATTGCGGCTGCGGTTGCACCAAGCAGCCGTGATCGGCGCGGCCCGCGCCGGCCGGGGCCAGCGCGCTCCCCCGTGCGCGCCGCGCGCGCCGGCCACCGCCGGCGGCGGGCGCGTCGCGCCACAAAAACACCTCGCCCTGGGCCGCCTGCGGCATCTAGCATCGGTGCCGCATGCGCCCCCTGCTCATCGTGAATCCCCGGTCCAGCGGCGGAAGGACCGGCAAGCTCTTCGACGGGATGCAGACGCCCATCCGGCGCGTCCTCGGCGAGGTCGACGTCGTGCGCACGGAGCGCCCGCGCCACGCGGTCGACCTCGCGCGCGAGGCGGCGCTCGACGGGCGCGAGACGGTCGTCGCGGTCGGCGGGGACGGCAGCGTCAACGAGGTCGTGAACGGGCTGATGCAGGCGCGGGATCGGGGCGCCGCGGGGACCCGGCTCGGGATCATCGGCGCGGGCACCGGCGGCGATCTCTGCCGGACGCTGAAGCTGAACCACCGGCTCGACCGGTACTGCACGGCGATCGCGAGCGGCAGCGCGCGTCGCATGGACGTGGGCCGCTTCTCGTACGAGACGCACGACGGCCGGCAGGCCGAGGCGTTCTTCGTCAACGTCCTCTCCGCGGGGATGAGCGGCCTCGTGGATCAGATCGTCAGCGAGACGTCGCGGGCGCTCGGCAACACGCTCGCGTACACGATGGCCTCGGTCCGGGGCCTCATTCGCAGCCGCGTCGGCCGGGTGCGCTGCGTGGCGACGCTGCGCGGGGAGCGCCGCGAGGAGGAGCTCGCGACGCGCACCGTGGCCATCTGCAACGGCCGCTTCTTCGGCGCCGGAATGCAGGTCGCGCCGATGGCGCGGGCCGACGACGGCGTGTTCGACGTGATCGACCTCGGCGGCGCGCCCCACGTCCGCTTCGCGGCCGTGTCGACCGGCATGTACACGGGCGCGCACGTCCGCCACCCGGACGTCCGCCACTTCCAGTGCGATCGCATCGAGCTCACGCTCCTGAACCGCGACGTCGAGCACGCGTTCCTGCTCGACGTGGACGGCGAGCCGCTCGGACGGCTGCCGATCACGGTCACGATGGAGCCGAAGGCGATCGAGGTGCTGGCGCCGGCGGACTGAGGGGCTGGCGGGGAGGCGCCGCGGGCGGAAAGAGCTTGCCTGGCGCGGTTTTCCGATGAGCTGCCCGGCCCGAGGCGCCCCCTGCTCCTCGCGGCGCGGGCTGGCCTCGTGATCGAGCCCTGCGGCCTGCTCCTGCGACCCATTCTGGACCGATCATTCTGGACTGATCGTTCCAGAATGCGCCGCAGGAGCGTGCGTCAGGTGAGTCCGGCAGGCGCCCTGCGCCGCGCATTCTGGAACGATCAGTCCAGAATGCGCCGCAGGAGCGTGCGTCAGGTGAGTCCGGCAGGCGCCCTGCGCCGCGCACATTCTGGAACGATCAGTCCAGAATGCTGGTCTGAGGAAGAGCAGAATCGCCATCATGGCCCATGGACGCGCCGCGCGCTGACGCACCGCGGTGACGTCCGACCACCTTTTCGCCCGGTTCCCGCTCTCCTGCAGCCGTCGAGCCCGCAGCGCAGCGGTGGTAAGGGATCTCGCATGAGCTTCATCGATTCCCCTCCAGGCGAGCTTGCCCCGAGCTCGTCCGCGGCGCGCGCTTCCTCCGCTCCCCGGCTGCTGGTCGTCGGTTGCGGCGGGATCGGCGGCATCGTCGCCGCGCACCTGTTCGAGCAGGGCCACGACGTCACCGCGTTCACGACGAACCCGATCATCGCGGACGCCATCAACGCCGCCGGCTTCCGGGTGCGCGGCGAGGCGAGCCCCGGCACCGTGCGCGGCCGCGCGGAGTGCGAGCTCGGCCAGGACACCCGCCCGTTCGATTACATCCTCCTCGCGACGCAGCCGCCGCAGGTCGAGGAGGCCGCGCGCAGCGTCGTCGCGCACCTCGCGCCGTCGGGCGCGATGATCTGCCTGCAGAACGGCCTCTGCGAGGAGCGCATCGCCCGCATCGCCGGCCCGGAGCGCACCTTCGGGGCCATCGTCGCGTGGGGCGCCTCGATGGTCGAGCCCGGCGTGTACGACCGCACCTCGAGCGGCGGCTTCGTCCTCGGCCGGCTCGACGGCGCGAGCGACGCCCGCCTCCACGAGCTCGCGCGGATCCTCGAGGCGATCGGCCCGACGACCGTGACCGACAACCTCGCCGGCGCGCGCTGGTCGAAGCTCGCCATCAACTGCGCCATCTCGTCGCTCGGCACCGTCGGCGGCGACCGCCTCGGCGCGCTCCTCAGGCACCGCTTTGTCCGCCGCCTGGCGCTGGAGATCATGACCGAGACGGTGCACGTCTCGCGCGCCATCGGCGTGCGCCTCGAGAAGGTGGCGGGGACGCTCGATCTCGACTGGATCGCGCTCACGGACGCCGAGCGCGTCGCGGCCGGCTCGCCGGGGCTCTTCGCGAAGCACGCGCTGCTCCTCGCGGTCGGCGCGCGCTACCGCCGCATGCGCTCCTCGATGCTCGCCGCCATCGAGCGCGGCCGCCCGCCGGCGGTCGACTTCCTGAACGGCGAGGTCGCCTCGCGCGGCGCCGCGCTCGATATAGCGACGCCCATCAACGCCGCGGTCCGCGAGGAGGTGCTCGCGATCGCGGCGCGCAAGCGCAAGCCGAGCCTCGAGTCGCTGCGCGCGCTGTTCGACCGGACGCGCGCGCTCGTCGGCGCGCCGGGGTCCATCCGGCCCCCGCCCGCGACCGCGCCGCAGGAGCCGATCGCGGCCGCCGCCGACGCCCGGGCGGCCGCGCCGTACGAGCCCTTCGCCGCCGTCGACGCCCAGGCCGCCGCGCCGCAGGAGCCGATCGCGGCCGCCATCGACGCCCAGGCCGCCGCGCCGCACGAGCCGTCCGCGGCCGCCGCCGACGCATGGGCGGCCGCGCCGCACGAGCCGTCCGCGGCCGCCGCCGACGCATGGGCGGCCGCGCCGCACGAACCGCCCGCGGCCGCCGTCGATGCCCAGGCGGCCGAGCCGCGTGAGCCGTCCGCGACGGCCGCGAACGCCCAGGGTGATCGCGGGGGCATCTAGGCGGCGCTCGCGTCGGATCTGCTCCGGGGGGAACCGGATCGAGAAAACCGCCAAGGGGCCGAGAACGCCTGGCACGCCAGGACGCCGAGAGACCCCAGAAATTCCTTCTCGGCGTTCCTGGCGCCCTCTGTCTCTCCTGGCAGTTCGTATCCCCTCGTCAGAGCACCACCCCGGCACGTTGAACACATCGGCGACGGAAAACCGCCAGGGTGCCGAGGGGCACCAACAATTGTCCTGACCTTCTTGCCGCCGGCGCGCATCGCGCTCTCCGCGTCGTCGCGACGCGCACTCTTTGTCGCGCCGTCGCGTCGAAGTTCGGTAGCATCGGGCGTCTCTTCCTGTGGATCTCGAGAAGGTCCCTCGACGAGGAGCCCTCGCATGACGCACTCCCCGCTCGCACTCCCCTCTCGGCGCGGCGCCGCGCTCCGCGGCCGTGTTTCCCTCATGCTGCCCGCCGCGCTCGCCGCGCTCGCCGCGCTCGCCGCGTGCGGCGACGACGACGGCGGGGGCGGAAGCGGGGCGGCCGGCGGGGGCGGCGGCGAGGGGGGCGCCGGCAGCGCCCCCGTCATCGAGGAGCCGAACCGGTTCCGCATGCGCATCGACGACGCGGAGGTGCCGTCGGTCACACTCCAGCTCGACAAGCAGAAGGCGCTGCAGGTCTTCGGCGAGGACGGCGCGAAGCAGATCACCGTTCTCAACGTCGACACGACCGGCTTGCTCCGGAGCGCGCTCGAGCGGATCCAGGACGCGTGCGGGACCACATGGCGGAACGACAGCGAGAATCCCGGCCACGACTGCACGCTCACCCCGCTCGGCCAGAGCTTCGGGGCGGCGTGGCGGACGTCCGCGGAGTTCGCGCTCGTCCGGCTGCTCAGCATGACACCCGCCAACGCCAACGTGACGGGGACGTCGCTCGCGGAGCTGAAGGCGCTCTTCAATGACAACCCCGGCACCTTCGCGTTCGACTTCGCGGACATCCTCGCCGATAGCATCAACCTCGATCTGGCGGTCCAACCAGAACCGACGGTCACGCGCGAGAACCGCACGGCGCCGCTCGTGCCGATCGACAAGCTCATCATCGCCCTCCAGCAGCAGCTGCTCGGCTCTCACCCGGCCATCCCGGACCCCGACGGCGTGAGATTGCCTGTCACGCTGTACGAAGCCTTGCACGATCTCGAGTCCCTCGATGAGAAGCTCGGCCGGGCCGGGGATCATCCGGGCGTGCTCGTCCCTGACGACGACGCCTTCTCGACCAGGAGCGATGTCCTCCAGCCCGACTTCTCGATGCGCGTCGTCGCCGAGTCCGGCCTGCGCAGGGTCTCCGGGATCGACCTGTCGAAGGGGGGCGGCGACATGTTCCTGCGCGAGGGCGACGCGCCGCTGCGGTTCGACTTCACGGACCCCGAGAAGCTCCAGGTCAGCGGCATTGCACAGGCACCGACCGTGGACATGCGGATCTCGCTGCGCGAGCTCCCCACCGTCGTGCCCTCTTGCAGCGGCAACGACACGCCAGATTGCAAGACGAACGCTCCTGATCACCCGGTCGGCGCCGACACGATCTGGACGGTCCCCCCCTATCTCCTCGAGTCCATCGTCGCCACCGCGGGTTACCTCACGTACCGCGACCGCGCTCGGTTCTCGGGGTGTTACTTCAAGTCTGGCTCGACGTGCCGGCTCGGCGTGAACATCGGCCCGGAGGGCGACCCGCCCGGCTGGTCCGTCTTCCTCGGCAACATCGCCTTCCCGCCCGACCCGCCGCCCCGCATACCGGATCCGCAGTTCTTCTGGGAGCTGCTCACCGACGTCGCGCAGGTCGCCATCCACGATCCGACCGGCGAGGGCAGCCCCGATATCGTGGAGGGCAAGGCCCAGCCGGTCTTCGCGCTCCCGGGCGTCGGCATCGGCCTCACCAGCGAGGAGATCGTCACCGAGCTCCGCCAGACGCTGCAAGGCCAGGCCAAGGAGATCGCGGAGATCATCCTGGGCCGCTACTGGGTGAACAACGACACGCTCGACTTCTTCTATGGCCGCGGCGCGCCGGGCGGCGCTCCTTATCTGTACTTCGTGGCCGAGGACGATCTCCGGCCCTCGGATCAGGGCGCGGAGGCCCCGCGCGCCTACGCGTACGACAAGCCCGGCTTCTTCACGAGCCCCGACCTCGACGAGGCGAGCAAGGTCTCGAACAAGGAGCTCGACGGCCTCGCCGACACGACGCACGAGAAATACAAGCTGCCGCCGGGCGAGACCACGCTCTACATGCAGGACGACGAGGCCGCCGTCTACGAGGTCCGCTTCCACGTGCCCGACACAAGCGATCCGGTGGAGATCACCGCCGACGTGAAGAGGCTCTGATCATGGCAGCGCGAGACCGCACCCGCCCCGCCGCCCCCGCCCGCCGCCGGCGCGCCCGGCCCGGCCCCCTGCTCGCTGCCGCGCTCGCCTGCGCCCTGCCCGGCTGCGTCGAGGCCGTCACCGTGGAGCAGGCGCCGCCCCCGGCGGCGCTCGACGTGAGCCAGAGCCGCACCCTCACGCTCGAGTTCCTGCGGTTCGACGCGAAGGGCTTCGCCAAGACGCTCACGCTCGAGGAGCTCCGCGCCATCCCGCGGCCCACGCTCGAGGCGATCTGGCTGCTCGATCTCGACATCTCGGACCTCATCGAGAACGCGCTGCTCAAGGTCATGTACATGCCCCCCGCGGAGGTCGACGCGCTGACTCCAGCGGCGCGGAGCCTCGTCGGGCTCCTCAACATGACGCCGGAGAACGCCGACCTGAGCGGCACGAGCCTCGAGAGCCTGCTCGGCGTCGGCAGCGCCGTCGGGCTCTCGACGTCGAAGATCCTCGCCGAGCTCGTGGGCGCCGAGGCCAACGAGCGGATCATCCCGGTCGAGATCACGTCGCAGGTCGTCCTGGAGGACCTGGTCAGCACGCACCCGAACACGAAGACCCGCAGAGGGCCGCCCACCGACGAGCACCCGGACGGCGTCTTCCCCGTCGCGCCCCACTCCATCCCCGTCACCCTGTACGACGTCGTCACGGACTTCGCCGGCCTCGCCGAGCAGTTCGGCCCGGCGCCGCTCGATCCGGGCGACCCGGACGGCCCGAAGCACCCCGGCTTCATCAAGGCGACCTCGGGCGTCAAGGCGGCCCTCGACGACTTCACGATGACGGTCAAGGTCAACGTCAACGCCCTGCCGTACAAGGGCGTCGACGCGACGGCGGCCGACGTCGCGAGCGTCAACAGCACGCCCGGCCAGATTGACACCCTCTTCGATTTCAGCGAGCCCGACTGGCTCGAGCTGAACAACCTCGCGAAGCACCTCAGCATCGGCGAGCTGACGCTCGGCATCCCCGAGAGCCCGATGTACCTGGAGGCGAGCACGCAGGAGGCGCCGGCGCCGCACGACTCGCCCGTGTGGGACCAGCCGCTCTGGGTCTTCGAGCACATCCTCGCCCGCGCCGGCGAGCTCAGGGCGGCGCAGATCGAGGCGCACTGCTCCAGCTACGCGCCGGAGGGCAGCTCCACGAGCGACTTCGAGGCCGTGGGGGTCTGCATCGACGGCGCCGGATGGACCCAGATCAGCGTCGATCCCAGCATCGTCCTCGCGAAGCCGGCCCCGGATCCGTCGTACTTCTGGGACATCCTCCTCGAGGTGGCCCAGGCGCGGCTCCACGACGGCGGCCTCGCCGAGGGCGAGGCGGACCTCGTGGTGCCCATCCGCGACGTCCCTGTCGGCGTGAAGACAGAGGACCTCGTCGCGAGCATCAAGGAGAACCTCTCGAGAGATCCCGCGGTCCTCAAGGACATGGCCATCGAGCTGAACGACAACGCGGCCGGCGACGCGGACTTCTACCTCTACCAGCCGAGCACCGGGAGCGGCGTCGCGGGCCAGCGGGACTACCTCTACTTCGTCGCGCCCGACGACATCCGCAAGGACGCGGAGGGCGGCCGCGTGCGCGACTACGCGTACGAGCGCCCGGGCTTCTTCGCCGACGCCGGGCTCGCGAAGAAGGTGTCGACGACCGAGGAGATCGACGGCGACGCGCTCCACGAGAAGGTGGAGGTCAAGCCGGGAGATGCGCTGTACTTCGAGGACGACGAGGGGCGCCGCTACGAGATCAGGATCGGCGACAAGCCGAGCGCCCATCGCCTCTCGCTCACCCTCACCCGGCTCGAGTAGCCGGATAACCCACCGTGAGGACCCGTCTCATGTCAGGAGCTCTGCTCACCGTGCCGCCTCGCGACAGCGCTCGTGCGCGCGCATGTGCGCGTGCGTGTCGACGCACAGGACGTGCGCTCGCCGCGCTCGCGCTCGCGACAGGCCTCCTCTGCCGGACGGCGGGCGACGCGCGCGCCTCGGGCATCGACGCGCCGTGGGTGACGAGCGGCGTCTCGGGCCCCACGACGGCGGACGCCGCCGCTGTCTTCTGGAACCCGGCCGAGCTGGCCGGGGTCGAGCGGCCGGAGCTCCTCCTCGGCGCGGGCCTCATCGTCGGCCACGCCACGTACAAGCGCGAGCGGCGCGGCGCGTACCAGACGCCGGACACGCTGCAGTTCAAGCTCCCGCTCGACCCGGCGAACGCCGCCCCCGGCAAGGCCGGCTCCGACGAGGCGGTCTCGACGACGCCTGTCGCGCCGACGGGCAACGCCTTCCTCGCGATCCCGACCATCCCGGACCGCCTCACGCTCGGCGTCGGCCTGTACGTCCCCTACGCCGCGGCGCTCAGCTTCCCGGACGGCCCGCAGCGCTGGCAGCTCCAGCAGGCGTTCATCGTGGCGACGTCGCTCACGGCGGCCGCCGGGCTCAAGCTGACCGAGCAGCTCTCGCTCGGCGCCGGCATCTCGTACGTCAGCGGCATCGCCGAGCTCTCCAAGGTGCAGGACTTCGCCGGCCTCAAGGAGTTCCGCGACGGCCTCGCCTACCTCAAGCAGGACAACGACTTCGGCCCGACGACGCCCTCCGAGTTGCGCGAGCTCGACGTCCTCGCGCGCCCCATCTCGCTCAAGCAGGCGATATCGCACGGCGCCTCCTTCCACGTCGGGCTCGCCTTCAACCCGAACAAGGACCTCCGCTTCGGCCTGACGTACCAGCACAGCGCCGCGATGCGGTACAAGGGCAAGTTCGCCATCGACATGAACCACCCGTTCTTCACGCAGGACCTGGCCGAGCAGGGCCTGCGCTACAAGCCGCTCGTGGAGGGCGACGCGGAGCTCTCGTTCACGCTCCCCAAGCGGCTCACCGCGGGGGTCGGCTACCGCGTGAACGACAAGCTCAGCGTCGATGGCCTCCTGTCGTACGTGCTCTATTCGGACATCAAGGCGTTCGTCGTCGAGGCCTCCTCGCCGGACCTCGCCCAGCCGAAGCTCGGGATCATCGATCGCGTGGCCGTGACGCTGCCGCGCCGGTGGAACGACACCGTGTGGCTGGAGGTCGGCGCCAAGTACAGGCTGAGCGAGGCGCTGCTCGGGACAGCGTCGGTCGGCTATCAGTCGCCCGCGTCGCCGGACAGCACGATCGACGTGGCCTCGCCCGACAACCACCGTCTGATCGGCGATGTCGGCGGCGTCCTCAAGGTGAGCGATAAGGTCTCGCTCTCGGCCGACTTCCGCGTGCAGGGCATCCTGCCGCGGACCGTGACCGGGTCGGACTACGACCTCGGCAACGGGAGATACACGCTGGTGCTCACGACGGTGGGCGGGCACCTCAAGGTCGTGTTCTGAGCTTGGGTCTTTAGGAAGAGCGCAAGCGCGGCGAGCTCCGGACCGATCGCGCAAGCCAGCCTCATGCGCCGCGCGTCCGGCGATCGGGGCGCGGTGGCCGAGGAGCATCGCGGGCCCGGGTCCGTGCTACGCTCCATCCATGTCCACCGAGGAGATCCTTGCCCGGTTGCTAAAACTCCCTCGCCAGGAGCGGGCCAGGGTCGCGGAGGAGCTGCTCTCCAGCCTGGAAGAAGCCGACGAGGAGGAGGTCGCGGCCTCATGGGCGGCCGAGCTGGAGCGACGCTCGCGGGAGATCGCAGAGGGCAAGGTGGAGACGGTCGAGTGGGGGGCAGCTCGGACGGAGCTCCTGACGGAGCT
Source organism: Sorangium sp. So ce321 (assembly GCF_051530195.1). Taxonomy (NCBI): domain Bacteria; kingdom Pseudomonadati; phylum Myxococcota; order Polyangiales; family Polyangiaceae; genus Sorangium; species Sorangium sp. So ce321. The sequence goes on from NZ_CP150329.1 coordinate 12,889,284, forward strand.
CGCGGCTCTTCGTGCGCATCGCGCTGCATCCTGAAGCACGTGCAGAGCTTCGCGCCGCGGCGTTGTGGTACGAGGAACGGCGCTCGGGGCTGGGTGACGAGCTCGTCGCCGAGGTGTCGTCGGCGTTCGACAGGATCGGAGAAGCGCCTGCATCGTTTCCGGTCTGGCCAGGTACGGCCGCCGCACCGTTGAGCATTCGCAGGGCGACTGTCAGCCGGTTTCCCTACGTCATCGCGTTCGAGGTGCATGCCGATCACGTGCTGGTGCTCGCGATCCCCCATGCAAAGCGGCGCCCGCTGTACTGGCTGGCGCGCGCTCTCTGAGAGACGATCGCCGCGATGTCTCCCCGTGTCGGTGGCGGAAAGCCCTCGGCCGGAATGTGCCGCCCCGGGCCGCCGGACGCCGTCCCCGGACGGGAGGACGCGGCCCCCAGGCCGGAAGGTGCCGCCCCCAGGCCGGAAGGTGCCGCCCCCAGGCCGGAAGGCGAGCGCCCCGCGGGGGGTGAGTCCGGCAAGGTGGGGATCGACTCCGGCGAGGTGGGGGGTGAGCTCGGCGAGGCGGGGGGTGAGATGGCCGGAGGCTGGGGAGGAGTCCGGCGAGGTGGCAGAAACATGGAACGAGCCGGGGAGAGAGCCGACAGAGGCGGGGAGGCGAGTGGGCGAGGTGGGGAGTGAGGCGGCAGGGCGCCGGTCCGACGACGCGCTGCGCGCGCTCTCGGACGCCTACCTCGAGACGCCCTCGGCGGAGATGCGCGCCGCCATCCGCGCGCGCATGGAGATGCGCGCCGCCATCCGCGCGCGCATGGAGATGCGCGCCGCCATCCGCGCGCGCATCGGGCGGCAGCGGCGGGAGCGTCCGCGGCACGACGCGTCGGGCGAGCTCGAGCTGATGGGGACCATGCGGCGGCCCGGGAAGGTCGTCTGGTAGGCTGGCGCCGTGGCGGCAGACCTCATCGACTTCGGCATCGAGCGCGGCCGCCACGAGCATTTCTTCGGTCGAGAGGACGCGCTCGCGGCCGTCGATCGCCACCTGGAAGGCGCGGGGGCGTCGGGCCGCTGGGTGCTCGTCACGGGCGGGCCCGGCATGGGCAAGAGCGCGATCCTCTCGCGGTGGCTCGATCTGGAAGAGCAGCGCGGCCGCAGGGCGCCGCACCATTTCCTCCGGCGCGACGTCATTGACTGGGATCGCCCGGAGGCGGTCGTGCGCTCCCTCTCGGCGCAGATCGAGGCGCTGTATCCGGCGCAGAAGGACCCGGCGGCGAGGCCGGAGAACCGGCTGATCGAGCTCCTCGCGAGGGTGTCGAAGCACGAGCTCGTCCCTCGCGAAGAGCGCCTGGTGCTCGTCGTGGACGGCCTCGACGAGGCGCGGAGCGAGGGCGCCGGGCAGAACCCGCTGCCCGGCTTTCTGCCCTACACGCTGCCGCCGCGCGTGCACGCGCTCTGCGCATCGCGCCCGCAGTACCCGCACCTCGGGTGGCTGGAGAGCCGCGGGAATGTGCGGCGGCTCGATCTCGACGCGCCCGAGTGGGCGGCTTCGAACGAGCGGGCCTGCCGGGCGTTCTGGGGCGATCAGGCGCCGCGGTTCACGCCGCGGCTCGACCCGAGGCTCGTCGAGGAGGCGGTCGCGCGGGCGGAGGGGAACCTCCTCTATGCGGTGAAGCTGCGGGAGTGGCTCGAGGAGCAGCCGGTCGAGCAGCGGCGTGTGGAGCGCCTGCCGCGAGGGCTGAGCGGGTTCCTGGAGCAGATCTGGCAGCAGCTCCGGAGCCTGCCGCGCGAGCAGCTCGGGATTGTCGCGAACGGGCTCGGGCTGGTCTGCGCGGCGCGCGAGGCGCTGCCGCTCGAGGAGATCGAGGCGGCGTGGGGGTGGAACGACGTGGAGGCCGGCGAGGATTTCCTTCGCGCAGCGCGGGCGCTGCTCCTGGAGGAGCCGGCGTCGTGGCGCGGCACGCGGGCGTACCGGCCGTACCATGAGGCCTTTCGCGCGTTCATCACGGAGAAGCTCGGGCCGAAGCGCATGGCCGAGCTGCACCGGCGGCTGCTGGAGACGGCGGCGCGCTGGCCAGTGGCAGAGGGAGAGAGTGATTTCCGGCGGCGGTATGCGGCGCGCCACGCGATCGCACACGCGATCGCGGCGGGCGAGCGGGAGAAAGCGCGGGGGTTGTGCCGGGATCTCGGGCTCCTGGAGGGGCTCTGCCGCGAGGATGGGCCTGCGGCGCTCGAGGAAACGCTGCGCCTCGGCGCGAAGGAGCTCGAGGACGGCGAGCTCGACCTGCTCCACCGGGCGGTGCGGGCCGAGTCGCACTGGCTCCGCGAGGCGCCGGAGGCGCTGCCGGAGCTGGGCTACAACCGGCTGCGCTCGGCCGGATGGGAGGCGGAGCGCATCGCGCGAACGCTGCGGTTCGCGCGCGGCTTGCCAGCGATCCGGCTGCGGCATCCGGTGCGGATGTGGACCGGCGAGGAGCGCACGCTGTCCGGCCACTCCGGGATGGTCAATGCCTGCGCGGTCAGCCCCGATGGCCAGCGCATCGTCTCCGCCTCCAGCGACGACACGCTCAAGGTCTGGGACCTTGCCAGCGGGAAGCTCCTCTCCACCCTCGAAGGCCACTCCCGGGGGGTCCATGCCTGCGCGGTCAGCCCCGATGGCCAGCGCATCGTCTCCGCCTCCGGGGACAGCACGCTCAAGGTCTGGGACCTTGCCAGCGGGAAGCTCCTCTCCACCCTCGTAGGCCACTCCGGGGAGGTCAATGCCTGCGCGGTCAGCCCCGATGGCCAGCGCATCGTCTCCGCCTCCGGGGACAGCACGCTCAAGGTCTGGGACCTTGCCAGCGGGAAGCTCCTCTCCACCCTCGGAGGCCACTCCGAGAGGGTCAATGCCTGCGCGGTCAGCCCCGATGGCCAGCGCATCGTCTCCGCCTCCGGGGACAGCACGCTCAAGGTCTGGGACCTTGCCAGCGGGAAGCTCCTCTCCACCCTCGAAGGCCACTCCGGGTGGGTCACTGCCTGCGCGGTCAGCCCCGATGGCCAGCGCATCGTCTCCGCCTCCGGCGACAACACGCTCAAGGTCTGGGACCTTGCCAGCGGGAAGCTCCTCTCCACCCTCGAAGGCCACTCCGAGAGGGTCAATGCCTGCGCGGTCAGCCCCGATGGCCAGCGCATCGTCTCCGCCTCCAGCGACAACACGCTCAAGGTCTGGGACCTTGCCAGCGGGAAGCTCCTCTCCACCCTCGAAGGCCACTCCGAGGGGGTCCATGCCTGCCCGGTCAGCCCCGATGGCCAGCGCATCGTCTCCGCCTCCTGGGATAGGACGCTCAAGGTCTGGGACCTTGCCAGCGGGAAGCTCCTCTCCACCCTCGAAGGCCACTCCGGGAGGGTCGATGCCTGCGCGGTCAGCCTCGATGGCCAGCGCATCGTCTCCGCCTCCGACGAAACGCTCAAGGTCTGGGACCTTGCCAGCGGGAAGCTCCTCTCCACCCTCGAAGGCCACTCCGGGTGGGTCACTGCCTGCGCGGTCAGCCCCGATGGCCAGCGCATCGTCTCCGCCTCCAGCGACGACACGCTCAAGGTCTGGGACCTTGCCAGCGGGAAGCTCCTCTCCACCCTCGAAGGCCACTCCGGGACGGTCACTGCCTGCGCGGTCAGCCCCGATGGCCAGCGCATCGTCTCCGCCTCCGGCGACAACACGCTCAAGGTCTGGGACCTTGCCAGCGGGAAGCTCCTCTCCACCCTCGAAGGCCACTCCGGGACGGTCACTGCCTGCGCGGTCAGCCCCGATGGCCAGCGCATCGTCTCCGCCTCCTGGGACAGCACGCTCAAGGTCTGGGACCTTGCCAGCGGGAAGCTCCTCTCCACCATCGAAGGCCACTCCCGGGGGGTCCATGCCTGCGCGGTCAGCCCCGATGGCCAGCGCATCGTCTCCGCCTCCTGGGACAGCACGCTCAAGGTCTGGGACCTTGCCAGCGGGAAGCTCCTCTCCACCCTCGTAGGCCACTCCGGGGAGGTCAATGCCTGCGCGGTCAGCCCCGATGGCCAGCGCATCGTCTCCGCCTCCAGCGATAAGACGCTCAAGGTCTGGGATACTTCGACAGGGGAATGCCTGGGCACATTGCGCGGGGTCGGCTCATTTTTCAGCGTGGCTGTGTCGCAGCAGCATCTTTGTGCAGGCGACACGAACGGCAACCTCTGGCATCTCTATTTCACGCCCTCAGCACCTCAAGAGAAAGGCTTCCCGCGAAAGAAGCCTCTCCGTCTCTTCTTCAGCTACTCCCACAAGGACGAGGCTCTCCGCGACGAGCTGGAGACCCATCTCGCTCTCCTCAAACGCGAGGGCCTCCTCCAGAGCTGGCATGACCGCCGCATCGCCGCCGGCGATGCGCGGGCTGGCCAGATCGACAAGCATCTCAACGAGGCCGAGGTGATCCTCCTCCTCGTGAGCGCCGACTTCCTTGCCTCAGATTACTGCTTCGATAACGAGATGACGCGCGCCCTGGCGCGCCACGACGCCGGCCAGGCCTGCGTCATTCCGGTCATCCTTCGAAAGACCGACTGGCACAGCGCGCCGTTCGCCAGGCTCCAGGCGCTCCCGAAGGATGCCAGGCCGATCACCCTCTGGCAGGACCGCGACGAAGCGTGGCACGACGTGGCCCTCGGCATCCGGCGCGCCATCGAGGCGCTCCGAGCGCGCTACGGCTAGCTTCCCCGGCCACACCCCCTCGGCCCTATCGCGGCATGCCGCCTGCGCCACGGCAAGAGCGGATCACGGGCCGCCCCCCGGCGAGGCCTCGATACCGGCGCCCCCGCCAATCACGAACCCGAGCGCCGCCGTCACGATGGCGCCGGCGTCCGAGCTGAGAAGGGTGCTCACGCTCGTGCCGGCGGCGACGGTGATGGTCGAGAGCGACAGACCGATGGAAGGCAGGTTGTAGACGTGGAAGAGGGCGCGGAGCCCGCGGAGCCCACGGCGCGAGATCGTGACGTAATCGAACGCCACGAGGCCGAGGAGCGTGCACACGAGGAACAGCTGTGCGCTGAAGAAGGCCGTCCCGCGCAGCTCGTCCGGTGTCGCCCAGAAGACGCCCGCGCTGGGCAGGGCGGGGACGAGGATGGCGAGAAAGACCCAGAAGCTCTTGCCGAGCCCGCCCCGCCCCCGGAGATAGGGGAACAGGCCACCGAAGAACAGGCCGATGAGCGCCCATCGAGCGATGGCCCCGACCGCCTTGTATCCCATGATCCAGTGGGGAAACACTTGACCTGTATAGTCAGCGAGGAGGATCGAGCGCAGGCTGAGGAAGATCAAAGGCGACGCGAGGAGGACGGCCCACCGGGCGCCGTGGAGGGCGTTCTTCCATGCGGTGTCGAACGGTCCATACGCCAGCGCCACATCCCGCAGCGCCCGATCCCCGACCCGCGAGCGCTCGCGCATCTCGTCGAGGACGCGGCGCTCCCTGGAGAGCGTCGCGTTGTACTCCTCGAGGCCGATCTCCCCTCTGGAGAGCCTCTCCAGGAGATTGTCCCGGAGCTGACCGTACCCGCGCTCGGCCGCGTTCAGATGGACGATCTCGTCCAGCGGCTCCGCGGCGCGCCCGCCTTGCGCCGGAGGGAGATCGCGCGCGTCGAGGTCCGCCGGGGGCTCGACGACGATGGATCGGAGCACGCCCCAGCCGAGCAGGAACGTGATGGGCACGTAGCAGAACATCTCGTGGGCATCGAACGCCAGCGTCGCGGTCCCGAGCACGACGGCTCCGCGGGTCACCGGGTCGAGCCGCCTGCCCGCCGCGCCGGCGTGCGCGAGACAGAGCGCAGCGCCGACGGCGACGAGCCGGGCGCCCGTGCGCGCGAGCGAGAGGGCGAAGAGGCCGAGATCTCTCGGCATCGCACCGTGCGCCGCGAGGTCGCCGCCGAGCCCCGGGATCCGGCTGATCGGTATCGCCGCGACCACGAGCACGAGACCCACGACGGCGCGTCGGCCCCACGACCGGCGGGCCGGGTCGAGGCCGGCCTCGGGGCGCAAGGTCCTGCCGGCGAGGTCGACGAGCGCGCCGAGCATCGAGGCGCCGATGAGCGCGCACACCACGACGCGAACGATGGGGCCGAGGACTGGCCACCTCGGATCGGCGGCGCTCGCGAACATCGCCGCGAAGGCGAGCGCGAGCGCGAGCCACCCACGGACCTTCGCGCCGCCGTCGTCCGGGGCGACGCACAGGGCAAACCCCCGAAGCCCGGCGTACAGCAGGGCCACGCTGATGGCGGCGACCACGGTCCACCGATCGGGAGGGGTCGAGCCGAAGAGGAGCGAGAGCAGGATCGAGAGGCCGATCAGCAAGGCGACGGCCGGCCCGGCGTTCCCGAGCGTGCCTGTCGCGCCCTTGTCCGGATCCCGGGGCGCAAGCAGCCCCCGCGGCAGGATCCCGCCCACGACCGCGACGCACGCGGCCGCGGCGCCGGTCGACAGGAGCGTCGCGAGCGGGCTGCCTCGCAGCAGGCCAAGCCAGAAGCCCTGGAGCCCGAGGGCGAGCTGCGCCGTCGCGAAGAGCGCGATACACGCGAACGCGGCGCGGGAGAGGCGGCGCGGAAACGACGCTTCGGGCAGCGACGAGCGGCGCACGAGCCACAGGAGCAGGACGCCCGGCAGCGAGATGGCGATGACGTCCGCGACCCGCTGCACGGTGACGAGATCGCTCAAACGGCCGAGCAGCGCGATCGCCGAGGGTGGCTTTTTTGGCGTGATCGCGCCAGGCCCCTCGGAGGACACGGGCAACAGCCGGAGCGCGATCGTCGCCGGGAGAGGCTCGGTGAGGCCACCCGCGAAGACGATGCTCTTGCCGTCCGCGCTCGTCGGCACGGCGGACGCCGAGCCGACCGCCATCTCACGGGGGTAGATCGCGAAGGTCTCGCGCCGCGCCGGCGGCGGCGCCTGCTGCGATCGGTCGAGTTCTATCGACGTGATCTGCCCTCGGCGTCCGAGGCGGAGATGGACGGCCATGGTCTGCGCGGCGGGCAGCACCGTCCACGTGATCTCTCGCGCGTCCTCTGCCCCGAACCGCTCGCTCAGGACGCCCACCATGGCGTCGACGAGGAGGGCGGCCTCCGCCTTCGGGATCCCCTGGGCGACCGCGCGGGCGAGGGCGTGGCTCGCTGGAGCCACGAAGTCGACCTCGACCTCGATCTGCGTGGGGGATATCGTGATGGCGACATCGCGCTCGAGCTCGCTCGGCGGGTCTTGGAGCGCCTCGCGAAAACGTGGAGAGAGGCTCGCCCGCGGCGCGCTGGGCTCCGGGGATCTCGCAAGGAGCGCTCCTACCGGGCTCCTCTTCGGATCTACGGCGTAGAGGAGTGCGGCCGAGAGCCCTCCCATGGAGAAGAGGAGAAGCGCCGCCGCGATCCATCGCACCGCTGCCCAGACTGACTTGCGCCTCTCCCGATCCACGAGCTCACGATTGAGCATGGATCGATGAGGGCAGGAAGATCTTTCTGATGAGCCCCTGGATCCGCGCCTCTCCTGGATGAGGCCACCCCGCAGGCCATGGAGCGAAGGCGGCCCCTTCGATGACGCGGCGTTCGGCGGATCACGGCCCGCACAGCTCGAAGTCCGGCGCCGGCGGCGCCGGATACGCGTCCGTCGCCGTCTTCGCGAACTGGCACTGCAGGTCGTCCGGCTGACACCCCGCCTGCGAGATGCAAGCGCCGTCCGCGTCCGTCCCGAGACACAGGCACTCCTGATCGGCCGAATCGCAGATCTCCACGAGCTCCATCATCCCTTCGTCCTCGTGGTTCAGCTTGTGGCAGTGCAGCACGAACTGCCCCGTGAACCTCCGCGGGTTCATCAGCACGTCGCGCGGCCCGTCCTCGACCTGGACCCACATCGTGTCTCGCCAGTGGGGGAAGTTGGGCTCCTTGTTCGACCTGCTCGGGCACACGAGGAAGGGGTTGATGTGGATGTGGAACGGGTGGCCGTCGAACGCGCGGATCTCCCAGCGCTCCGCGCTGCCGGCGGTCATGACTCTGTCGCTCCGGTAGCCCCGCAGCCGCCGCTCGTCGAACTTGCGGCAGCTGATGTTCGGATCCGGGCAGAGGCACACGGGCGCTTCCTCGTCGATCTCGTGCGGGTGGGCCTCCGGATCGCACGACCTGAGCGCCACGTCCGAGCTGAGGTCGGGCGGCTGTGACCCCGGCGTGGGCACCAGCAGCACCACCTTCTGGTGCACTGTCTCGACGGAATCGCAGCTCACCTCCGTCACCTGCCCGTCGACCATGCCAGTCCACGAGGTGGGCGGAGCGAGCGCGGCCACGTCCGCTTCGTCAGGCAGGTTCACCTCGGTCGGCTCCCCCGCGCTCGCGGACACGTCGACGATCGCGATGACGCTGCCCAGGAGATCGTTCGGCCGGCGCCCCACCAGACAGAGCGTCTGCTCCTGCTCCGGCATCTTCACCATCACGTCGGCGCGGTACCCCGGCGACACCCACACCGTGTCGCTCCGGTAAAACTGCGGGAGCGTCAGCCCGTCGCGCGCGATCTGCGTCGTCTCGATGGGCGTCTTGTCGAAATCGGAGCACGCCGCGTCCTTCGCGACGTGGAGCTTCATCCCCATCTCGTCGGGGCTGCCCGCGTACACCATGCGCCACCGCTCCACCTGCCCGGGCGGCGTCACGAGCCGCGGCCTGAGCCTGCCGTTGATCAGCGTGGCCCGGAGCGTCTCGACCGCGAGGAAGTCGGTCACCGACAGGTTGTCCTCGGTGCAGTCCTCTCCCTCCTTCAGGGGCACCGTGTTCTCGTGATCGATGGGCACCTGCGTCATGACCATGACCCGCTCTCTGGCCCTGGCGATGCCGGGCAGCTCGTCGAGCGCCCCCTCGATGATCAGCGCCCCGGCGGCGCCGTCCATCACCTGGATGGCCGTCGCGCCGTGGATGTGAGGATGGTACCAGTCGGTCCCCTCGTGGTGGATCCCGTCCTCGTCCAGGTCCCAGCGGTACCGGGCGCTCTCCCCCGGCCCCACCTCGTGCAGCACGTGATCCCCGAAGTACCGCCCGCCGGCGGCGCAGCCGTCGCCCTCGCAGGGGTCCGCGGGATCGTCCGTCGCGAAGTTGGGCTGCACGTGCAGGCCGTGCCCGTGCAGGTTGGTGAGGTTGAAGTCGTGACACGACCTCGAGCCGTGGCCCATCATGCTCGCGATCTCGCGAAAGTCGCTCTTCGTGAAGTCGTTGTGCAGGTTCACGTGCACCTTGCGCTCCTCGCCCTTCGGGACGCGGATCGTGGGCCCGCTCGTCATCCCGTTGTAGGCGCGGAGACAGAAGCGCCGCCCGCCGATCTCGACCGCGCTCGGGCCGAAGCGCAGCGCGTACGCCCCGTCCTCGCCCGGCTCCAGCTCGGGCGGGTCGGCGTACACCGTCGTCGTCTGCGGCGTCGCGCTGCCCTCCTCTCCCCCGCCGCAGCCGGCGATCCCCGCGGCGCCCGCGGCGCCCGCGGCCAAGAGAGCCAGCGCCGCGAGCGATCCAGTGCGCGCCAGGGCATATGAAGCGTCTCGTCCCATCGGTGTCCTCCTCCAGGAACGACGCTATCGAGCCGCGCCAGAGGTCGATGGCCGAAGACGGTCACCCCTGGCTAGAATGCGGACAGTGGCAGGGTGTATGGATCTCGAAGAGCTGCGCGCCTTCATCGCCGTCGTCGAGGCGGGCTCGTACCTCGGCGCCGCGCGCGCGCTCGGCACGTCGCGCACGACGCTCCGGCGCCAGGTCGCGGCGCTGGAGGCGCGCGCCGGCGTCCCGCTGCTCGAGAGCGCGCGCAGCGGCGTCGCGCCGACCGAGGCCGGGCAGGTGATCGCGCGGCGGGGGCGCGGCATGATGCAGGAGGCCTCCGCGCTCCTGGCCTCGATCCGGGAGGTGGGCGACGAGCCCTCGGGCACCCTGCGGGTCGTCCTGCCCGTGGGGCTGCCGCCGCACGTGCTCACGCCGCTCTTCGCCGCCGTGCGCCGCGCGTACCCGAGGCTCCACGTCCATTGTCGCTTCAGCAACGACCCGCTGAGCGAGGCCCTGACCGACATCGATATAGCGGTGCATTTCGGCGAGGACGCGCCGGGAGGACACTGGATATCGCACGTCGTCCTGCGCGTCCGCGAGTGGCTGATCGCCGCCCGCGCCTACCTGGATGAGCGCGGCACGCCCCGGAACATCGAGGACCTGAAGCACCACGAGCTGTTCGCGTGGCAGGCCCCCGGCGAGGACGCGCGCATCTGGCGGACGTGGCGGGGCGCCTCCTTCACGGTCGAGCCGGCCCTCATCGCGACGGACATCCACTTCATCCGCCACTGTTGCATCTCCGGCCTGGGAATCGGCCTGATCCCCGACGCGCTCCTGCCCGACCCCGGCCTGGGCCCGGACGCGCTCGTCCCGGTGCTGCCCGACGTCGTCGGGCAGGAGCGGCCGGTGCGGCTCAGCGTCCCGGCGATGCTCTCGGAGATCCCCAAGATCAAGATGGTCGTCGAGCGCGTGCGCGCCTCGCTCGGGCAGATCTAGCCTCGACCTGGGCGCTTCTCGCGCTCAGCAACCGCCGTCAAAGGGTGGGCACAGTGCCGCCGTCGATCAGGTACTCGCTCCCATGGATGGACGCCGCCCTGTCGGAGGCAAGGAACGCGACGAGCTCCGCGACCTCTTCGGGCCATGCGGGACGCCCGATGGGGATGCCGCCGAGCGCGTTCATGATGCCCTGCCGGGCCGCGTCTTCACCTGTACCGGCGTGGTCGGCGAGGCGCTTCACCAAGGCGTCGGCTGCCGTCGTGCGGATCCATCCCGGAGCGATCGAGTTCACGCGGACGCCCTTCGGTCCCAGCTCCTTGGAGAGCGCCTTGCTGTACGTGGACAGCGCGGCTTTCGCGGACGCGTACGCGATCGTCGAGTCGTGCAGCGGGAGCCGGCGCTGAATGGACGAGACGTGGAGGACGACCCCCGAGCCTCGCGCGATCATGTGCGGGAGGAGCGCGCGATCGAGGCGCACGGCGGCCATGAGGTTGAGCGATAGCTCGTCGTGCCAGATGTCCTCGGTGAGCGACGCAAAGCCGCCGCCCGGCGCCGAGGAGCCGCCGAGGGTGTGGACCAGGATGTCGATCCCGCCAAGCTCGCCCAGGACCGTGCGGACGAGGGCGTCGACGCCCGCCACCGTGGCGAGGTCGGCCTGTACGAAGACGCCCGGCGACTGACCCGCCGGGAGCGCAGAGCGCGCCGTGGTCACAGTCACGGCGCCCGCAGCTCCGAGGCGGCGGACGATGGCCTCGCCCGTCCCCTTGGTGCCGCCTGTGACGAGCGCGCGCTTGCCGGCAAACTCCTCGGGATCGATCGAGAATTTTCTAGGTGTGTTCATCCGTCGATCTCCAGGCGCGCGATCCGATCTCGATCGAGCGTGACGTCGTAGCGAAGCCGGAGCGGGCTCCCCGCGAACGTGCCGGAGACGGAGACGCGGAGGAGCACCTGCCCGTTCGCCGTGCTGACGTCGAGCACCTCCAGCCTGGGGTGGTACTTCGTGGTGGTCTCTTCCATCCACCCCCGGATGGAAGAGGTGCCACGATACTCGCGGCGTTCGTCACGGACGACGGCGTCGTCGGTGAAGCAGGCGAGCATGGCATCGACGCTTCGCGCGTTCTGCGCGGCGACGTACCCTGCGAGCGGTCCGGGTACTTGCATGGGCGGTGGTTCCTCCTGGGGGACGATGACCCGGGGCCCGTCACGTGGGCCCCTCGCACGCAAAGTTGGGCTAGGCTCATCGGGTGGCAAGAACGCACGAAAAGGTGGGCTACGCACCCGAAGGTGAGTACGACGAGCCGGCCACCCCCGAGCTCGCCGCCGAGCGAGTCGAGCAGGCCCTCCAGCTCGTCAAGGGGCGCTGGAAGCTGGTGATCCTCTTTCGCCTCTTCGGAGGGAAGGTGCAGCGCTTCTCGGAGCTCGAGCGCGCCATCCCTGGCGTCTCGCAGAAGATGCTGATCCAGCAACTCCGGCAGATGGAGCGCGACGGGATGGTCTGGCGCGTCACGCACCCCGAGGTGCCGCCCCGGGTCGAGTACGGGCTCACCGAGTGGGGACAAGCGCTCTGCCCGGCGCTGGACATGCTGCTGCGATGGGCAGCGAAGCGCCGCGCGTCCTCTCCCGTCGATGCGCCTGCGTGATGGCTGCCCCGGTGGAGCGCAACGCCCCGGTGCTCGACCCGAGGTGCGCGGAGCCCGCGACGCTGGTGGCGCTCCCGTGCCTCCTCGCTCGCCTCGGACCGCCGATGAGGCGTAGCGAGGCTTCGATGGAGGGAGTCACGACCACAGATTCGTCCAGCCGAAAGGCGCTGATCGTCCCGCCCGCTCAGGGGCGGCACGACTCGATGGGTCCTCGTGAATGACTGCTCTTCCGATGATGTGACCAACGCCGCGCTCGCGGGAAGCCAGAGCAGCAGCGGCTCTTCGAGGAGGCGGCTCAGGAACGCGACGCTCGTCAGCCTGAGGCGCGGTGACGCGCGGACCTGCCGCGGGCGACCCCGCGGGGGGCCTGTCAGGGGTTCCGGCGCGTGCTCGAACGTCGGTCGCTGGTGCTCACCGAGATGACGACACGGCGGCGTGGCCGCGACTCCGCCTGCGGCTCCCCTTGCTGCGGCGGCCCTTGCATCGCCTGGTGCTGTTGAGGCCTTTGCGGCGCCTCGTGGCGCTGCGGCCTTTGCGACGCCTCGTGGCGCTGCGGCCTGTGCGGCGCCTCGTGGTGCTGCGGCCTTTGCGGTGCCTCGTGGCGCTGCGGCCTGTGCGGCGCCTCGTGGTGCTGCGGCCTTTGCGGCGCCTCGTGGTGCTGCGGCCTTTGCGACGCCTCGTGGTGCTGCGGCCTTTGCGGCGCCTCGTGGCGCTGCGGCCTGTGCGGCGCCTCGTGGTGCTGCGGCCTTTGCGACGCCTCCTGGTGCTGCGGCCTTTGCGGCGCCTCGTGGTGCTGCGGCCTTTGCGACGCCTCGTGGCGCTGCGGCCTGTGCGGCGCCTCGTGGCGCTGCGGCCTGTGCGGCGCCTCGTGGTGCTGCGGCCTTTGCGGCGCCTCGTGGTGCTGCGCGGGCCGTTGCGCCGTCGCATGCTGGGCCGGCCGACGGTCTGGCCCATGCTGCTGTGGTCGCTGCCTCGCCTCGTACTGCACCGGCGGCTGTCCCGATGGGTGCTGCGGTGGCCTCTGGGCAGGCGCGTTGCCCGCGTGCTGCTGCCTCTGGTCAGGCCCGGCGTTTTGCGGCCTTTCCCTTGGTCCGTGTTGCTGCGGCCTTGGCCCGGCCCCATTCCCGGCGTGCGCAGCCGGCCTCTCCGCCTGCCGCGGTCGGTCGCGCGGATCGGTCGTTCGCCCCTCGGTCGTGGGCGCCTCGGGGGCGGGCGCGGGCGACTGGGCGGCCTTCGGCGCTCCCCGCATGCTCATGCCCTGACGCTCGCGGCGCTTGCGCTCGTCGTAGTTCGCGTCGCCGATGAGGTCGAGCACGGCGCGGGTATCCACCCTTCGCTCGGAGACCCGATGGCGGCCGGTCAATCGGGTCTCAGGGGTGAGCGCGCTGTTGGCGTAGAGCTCCCACATCTCCTCGCCATAGGCGGCTCGCCGTTGCTCGGGCACGAAGCGCGTGAGGAAGCGATGGAGGTTGTCGACGTCACGGAGCAGGAGCTGCCTGGCGTTCTGGTTCTTCGCGGCGTCCACCGATTGGGGGAAGTCGATGATCACCGGCCCGTCGGCGCTCATGAGCACGTTGAAGTCCGACAGATCGCCGTGCACGACGCCGGCGCACAACATCCGCACGACCTCGCCGATCAGACGATGGTAGACCCACATGGCCTGATCTCGGTCGAGGCTCGTCTCGGCGAGGCGAGGCGCGGGGCTGCCGTCGACGTCGGCGACCAGCTCCATCACGAACACGCCGTCGAGCGCGTGGTACGGGGTCGGCACGCGGACGCCTGCGTCGCGCAGGCGGTAGATCATGTCGACCTCGGTCGAGCGCCAGGCGGCTTCGTCCTGAGCCCGGCCGTGGCGCGAGCGTTTGTCCATCGCGCGCTGGTCGCGGCTGTTGCGCACCCTGCGGCCCTCGGTGTACGTCGCGCGGTTCTTGAAGCTGCGGTTCTGCGCTTCCTTGTAGACCTTCGCGACGCGCAGCTCGCCGCCCGCCCGGACGAGGAAGACCACCGCTTCCTTTCCGCTCATCAGCGGCCGCACAACCTCGTCGATGAGCCCTTCGTCGACCAGCGACGTGAGGTTGCTCGGAATTTGCATGTTCTCGTGGGTCTTCGTTTCGTCGGGGGAAGAATCCCCCCGGGCGTCCTCTTGCCGCAAAAGATGGTGCGCTGCAACCGCATCGGATGCTACGGCGGCTGCGTCGCGCTCTGGCCGCCGCGGCGCGCCGACCGTCCGCGGTTCGCGCGCTCACCCTCCTCGAGCCCGCCGTGCAGCCGCTCGCGATCCGAGAGCCGGGCCCGCCGCATCGGGACGCTCTGTCTCCACCCCACCGGGAACGCGGGGGCCTCGATCGCCGTGCTCCCGCGCAGCCGACAGCGGTGCCATCTGTGCGCCCGCCGGATGCGGAGCAGCTTTCCGTCGCGGATCCGCTTGCCCACAACGTCGGCAGGAGCGGGGGAGCGGGCGCCTCGCCCTGGTCGTCCGCTGAGCCCGGCAGCCGCTCGACGCCCGCCGGACCGGCTGAGCGCGGGAGGGCTGGGTGAGCAAGCGGCGGAGGGGGCCAAGCGTTCGCCCGCCGCGCCGTCACAACCCCCGCCGGTCACGATCGAGCCCGACGCGATCCTGCCGAGCGCGATTCCTCCAGCGCTGGCAGATCGGCATCGCCGTCCACCTGGCCAGGAAGTACCCCGAGAAGGCTTCCCGCCGCCGGGAGGTCGCCGTCCCGGCCCCGCGGGCCTACGTCACCGGCCGGGTGCCGTGCCCCCAGGGGACGTCGAGGCGCGTGCCCTCCTCGAGCTGCTCTCGCTGGTCGAGCCCCGGAAGCGCCGGGTGCTGCTCCTCGGCGGTGAGGGGGAGCAGGTCAGCGAGGTCGCCCGGAGCCTGGGGTTACCGGCTGGGACCGCGTTCTCGAGGCTCCGCCGGGGGCGGAGGCGCCTTGCGACGGTGCTCAAGCGGCGCGCGCATGGAGGCGTTCCTGCAGCCTTGAGCGGCCCAGCCCCGCAGGGCCCCGACTCCCTCGGTTGACCGCGCTCGCGCCGGCCCCTCCGGCGCCCGCATTGCCCCTGCGCGCCCTCAGACGCGGGCTGCGGAGGCGGCGTCCCGCTGCAAGCGGGCGATCAGCGTCACCAGCACGTCGAACGACATCACGGCGTTCGAGTGCATGGTGTGGAACACCCCGCCATCCACATCCAGGATCTGCGACCGCTCTGCCCAGAGGTTGGATGCGACGTCGGCGATGCGTTCGATCGCGATGGACTTCCCCTCGATCGTGAGGTGGCCGCGCGTGAGCTCGATCATCCGCATCGGGTGGTCCATGTTGCGGGAGGCGAACAGCGTTTTGGACAGCGCCACGCTGTCGGGCAGAGCCCGGAAGCTGACCGATCTACCGGCCTGAAGCTCGTGGTAGAGCCGCTCCCCGCGCTGCTCTACATGGCGCATCCGCAACGCCTGGCTCAGCTCGGCGTAGCGCGAGGTGCGTGCTCCAATGAAGACCCACGGCGCCTGTGGTGTCGCCCGGTAGCCGATACCGCCGAAGTAAAACGTGTAGAGATCCTCGATGTCGGCGTAGAAGTCGGTCCGGGTGCCTTTGCGCTCCCGGGCCTCGATCGCGTTCTGGTGCAGCACGAACACGGGCTGCGAGCCCACGACCCACCACGTGCCCAGCGCGATCACGAGGCCCAGCGCGATCCCCCCGTAGCCAACGCGATACAGCACCGACACGTCCCCATCGAACCGCACCGTGCTGCCCGGCCCTGGTACCAGGGACAGCACCAGGGCGCCCGCACCGGCGAACAGCGCTGCCAGAAACCATCCGGTAAAAAGAAGCGAACGGCTCTTGCCGTAGGTGCCGATCACATCGCCTGGATTGTGCATGCGTCCATCCCTGTCGTTCGTTGTTCTTGTTGACCGTGCCACCCGGCGGCGGAGCTGTCCCAGGCAGGCCATTCTCGAGACCGGATCTCTTGCTCCTTCAGCGTCACGGCAAGGCGCCGGGTGGGCGACCGCATGTCCCCCCTCTGCTCGAACGCTCTCCAGCAAGCAGCGCCCTGGGTGCTGGCGGGATCGCTCTGCATGAGCGTGCAGGGTTGGCGGCGCGCGTGAAACGAGGCGCCCGGCGCCAGCAGGGTAGCCGGTGTCGAGCGTGCGCTGGGCGAGGAGCTCGGTAGTGACGCCCGTCTCCACCCGTGGGTCTGCCCGCTGGCGCCTCGGGCCTCGTCCAGAGGTGAGGCATCGAGCGAGCCCCGCGCGGCCCTTCGCGGCCCGTCATCACGGCTTG
Organism: Sorangium sp. So ce321; assembly: GCF_051530195.1. Taxonomy (NCBI): domain Bacteria; kingdom Pseudomonadati; phylum Myxococcota; order Polyangiales; family Polyangiaceae; genus Sorangium; species Sorangium sp. So ce321. Next base: position 12,905,703 of record NZ_CP150329.1, read on the forward strand.
TAGCTGGGTAGCTCGATCACGTAGGTGTCGACGGTATCCCCGTTGCCCCAGTCGCTCCCGAACACGGCGCGCGTGCCGCTGGGGCTGGGCACGGTGTGCGGCTCGGCCCAGTACGGCTCACCGAGGTTGGTGTTCTCCTTGCCCCAGCTCCGGTGGCGACCGATCCGGCAGACCTTGCCCGTGCTCGTGTCGGCGATCAGATTCTCCATGTCGAGCACCCCTGCGCCCGACGCATCGCCGATCGACGACACGAACACCCACCCCGGCTGCTTGTACGCCATCCCTGAGAGGTGACCTGTCGGTGGATAGGGCCACCCCGTCTCCGGCCCGATGATCACCTTCGAGGTGCCCTCCGCAAGGTCCCATGTCACGAGGAGCCCGATGTCGTCATTGCCGCCGGGACCGGGATCGTAGACAGCCCCGTTCCAGGTGTCGTGACCGTTCACCATGCTCAGCGACGCGTGGCCGTACGGCTCCAGCAGGTCCAGCGTACGCACCACGTTCAGCCGCGGATCGGTCACGCCGCCGCTGTCGCTCAGGAACGCGAGCGTCCCGCTCGGCGCGACCTGGGCGGGGTTCTCGTCGAGCTCCTTCCTCGCGAGCACCGTATCCTGGCCGATATCATAGATGAACACCTGATCGTCGCACGCAAGGCCGATGCGGTTCGAGTCCCACGACATGAACAGCGGGTCGCTGCCCGCGCTCGCGCCGCCCGAGCAGAAGTCAAACGTCGTCACGACCTCCTTCGTCCCGGCGTCGACGTGGTAACGGATGAGGTCCTTGCCGTCAACGTAGAACAGGACATCGGGATCAGATGTGTGCCAGTACACCTGCTCGATGTCCGCGGGCGAGATGTCGAGCGCCTCGATGAGCCGGTACGTCTTGCCGTCGTAGAGCTGGTGCTCGCCGGCTGCGACCGAGAAGAGGATAAGCCTCGACTCGTCCGCGTTCCACGCCGAGATGGTCGAGTACATCGGCTTGATGACCGGGGCGTTCCCGCCGTCCGGCGCGACCGCCGTGATCCGGCGGATCGTGGTGCCGAACTCGGCGTCGGTGACGGCCTCGCCGAGCGCCGGCTTGGCGAGCTCGGTCATCGGGTGCGCTTCCTTGTCCTGCACGAGACCCGCGCAAAGATCGATCGTCTCGCCCGGGCCCGCGCCGCCCGCGCCGCCCGCGCCGCCCGCGCCGCCCGCGCCGCCCGCGCCGCCCGCGCCCACTGAGCCGCCGCCCGTCCCGGTCGTGCCGGCGGCGCCCGTCCCCGCGGCGCCGCCGGATTCGGCCGTTCCGCCGGTCCCGCCGTCTCCGGCCGAAGAGCCGCCGTCGGAGCAGGCAGCGAGGAACGAAGAGGAGACAAGGAGGGTAGCAGCGACGCCGGTTCTCATGAGGTGTCCTTTGCGCGCGAGCCACGGCGCCTGGCCGCGGCAGCATACCCCGAAGCGACGTCAGGCGTACGCGACAGTTTGCGGACCGCGCCGGCTGTCCCACCCCATGGCCGCCCCGGTCGCGGCTGCGCCAGGCCTTCCCGGAGCGCCGCGCCGATGCTCCCGGCGCCGCACCGGTGACGATCAGCACGATGAATCCCGCGCACATGCGCAGCCGGGCCCGTCGCCGTGAAGGCGATGAACCCGGGCCAGCGTGGCGCGACACCTCGAGATGACGAGCTCTCCTGTACTGGCTGTGGCGGGAAGATGCGTCTTTCAGGTGCTGTGACCGGGCCAGCGGTGGTGAGGGAGGTCCTCGCGCGGCTTGGGCTCGCGCTGGGAGCTCCGGAATGCCGAGCGCGCGATCCCGAGGAAGGCTGTGCGCGCCGATCACGCCGCTGTCATGGTCCCTCCTCGCTGCCGGAGAAATCCTGGCGGGACGATTCCGCGGGGGCGAACCGTCGCGATCCGGTGCTTTGCCCGGGATTTCAGGGAGGCCTGACGACGGATCGCAGCCCGTCGGTGAGGGTGGGCCCAACCCGGGCCCAACCGGCGAGCCTCGATCCTGGGAAGCTCGCGTCGGCCGACGCGTCGCCTCGGGCCGTCGTGGTTGCCTCGCTCGCCGGCACCCTGAACCGGGCCGTCGTCCTTGGGGATGAGGAGGCGGCGCGGATCGTTCACGAGGCGATCGGTCGGCTGCTCGGCCCGGTGCCAGCACCGGAGGGGAGAGCAAGGTCGCGCCGACGGTAGCAAGCCGCATTGACGAGGCGCCCGGATAGGACAGGTGCGGAGCGGGCGAGCAACTCGCTGCAGCTCGACGAGATCATCGCGCTCTACGTCGGCAAGATCCTGAACAACCCGCTGCCTGTCGCCCTGGTGCACAACCATCACCTCATGGTGCCCAGATCGACGCTCGAGGCCGGCTTTCGGTTGACGCTGCACGGCCTCGACTCCGAGACCTTGCACGGACACCTGAGGAAGCTGAAGGCAGAGGCGAAGAGAGAGGCGGTCCGGGGCAAACGGTGATCACGTGATCACGTGATCACGAGGGGCGGTGAGCGTGAGCGCCGAGGAGGCTCCGGGTGAGCGGCCCCCCGTCGACGAGCAGCTCGTGCAGCGCCTCCTTGAGGTGCTCCTCGTCGACGGCCGTGCCGCGCCCCGCGTCGGCCGCGAACAGCGCCGCCCGCCTCAGGAGCTCGCGGATGAACGCCGCGCTCACCCCCTCGGTCCGCGCGATGCGCGGCGCGAGGTCGTCGCCCTTGAGCGAGCGGCCGCGCCCGTAGAGCGCGAGCAGCTGCCGCCGGCAGTCGGCATGATCGCGCGCGGGTGCTGCCGTTCGGGGCTGTGAGGGCAAGTTCAGATGATCGAGGATGCGGCGCACCACCGCTGAGTCGGGCTTCTTTTACCTACGCTCCGCCTCGGCCGCGCCATGGATCGCGGCGCTCGCCATCGCGGTGGCGAGCGCCGGTTTCCCGACCGCGGTGACGAGCTTCTCGGCGAGGCCGTGCTCGATCGCGCGATGCAAGAGGCTGCGGATGCGCCTCGGCCGACGGCCGCTGTGCGGTGCTCGATCCGCCGACACTCGCAGCGGATGTTCCCAGTAGCCAGGACAGAAGGCAGCTGATCGACGACCGCACCTATCCGCAGGGTTGGCGGGTGATGGTTGCGCCGTTATCTTTCCGCGCATGAAGCCTGGGCGCGCAAGCCGGACCGCGGAACTCGTGTGCATGGGACGTGCAGCGGCGCACGGCGCGACGACGGTGACGCGGTTCTCCGATCCGACCGCGATGGCGCTCCTGCCCGACGAGGCGCGAGCCCGCGTCGAGCGCTTCCGTGCAGGCGTCACGCCGAAGGGGCTACGCGGGCGCCTCGGCCGCGCGTACCTCGAGCGCCAGTCGAAGGTGATGGTCGCGCGCACGGTCGCGATCGACGACGCCATCCGAGGGGCCACGTCGCCGCAGCTCGTCATCCTCGGCGCCGGCCTCGACGGCCGCGCGTGGCGCATGCCCGAGCTGCGCGACGTCGTCGTCTTCGAGGTCGATCACCCAGACTCGCAGTGCGACAAGCGGTCGCGCGTCGGGGCGCTCTCCCCGTGCGCACGGGACATCCGCTGGGTACCCGTCGACTTCGAGCGCGACGCCCTCGACGGCGCGCTCGCGAAGGCGGGCCATGATCCCGCGCGCCCGACCACCTGGATCTGGGAGGGCGTGGTCATGTACCTGACCCCGGCCGACGTCGAGGCGACGCTCGCCGCCCTCGCGCGGCGATCGGCCGCGGGCAGCCGCCTCGTCATCGTCTATCACAGCCCCGCGCTCATGCTCCGCGTGATCGGCCTGCTCGTGCGCCGGCTCGGGGAGCCGCTGCGCTCCGCGTTCACCGCCGACGCGATGCGCGCGCTCCTCGCCAAGCACGGCTTCGGCGTCACCGCGGACGAGGACATCCACGGTATCGGCGCCGCGCTGTCTCCCGACGTCGGCCGCGCGACGACGGCGGCGAAGCACCTGCGCATCGTAACGGCGGATCGCCTCTCCTGAATTGGGTGAGCATCCCGGCGGCTGCGAGCGAAACACGGGCCACTCGTGCTCCGCGGGGAATTCAGCGGGACGAAAGCCGGCGGGACCTGGCGGCGCCATGGCGGAGAGGTAGGGCGCGACCACGACCGCTGCTGCGGCGAGCGGCGGCTCTCAGCCCGGCAAAAGGCGGCTCTCGGATGTCTGATCCCATGATGCGCGACCAGGCACCGCCCAACACAGAAACGGCCCCGCGTTGCTGTTCGAGACGCGCGGGCACCCGCGGCTGGTGCAGCCCGGGGAGGCGGCCCGCGACGAGGCGGCGCAGCGGCGGCTCGGTCGCCGTGGGGCTCGCGATCGCCGACGGGCTGCTCTCGCTGGACGATCGGGTGGTGGACGTGTTGCCCGACCACGTTCCGGCCGACATCTCGGAGCAGGGGCGCCGCCTCACCGTTCACCACCTGCTGTCGATGACGGCCGGACACCGCACGGACAGCCTCGCCGGGGCCTGGCAACTGGAACCGGGCGACCTGGTGAAGGGCTTCCTGCGCGTACCGTTTCCCGAGGCCGAGGGAACACGGCACGCATACGACAATCCGACCACCTTCGTCCTGGCCCGGATGGTGGAACGGGTCACCGGCCGCGGCCTCCCGGAGATGCTCGACGAGCGCCTCTTCGAGCCGATGGGCGTCGACCACGCCGAATGGGACCGGGTGGCGAGCGGGTGCCGCCTTCGGACTTCACGGACTGCACCTCACGACCGAGGCTGTCGCCGCCTTCGGCGAGCTGCTGCTGCGCGGAGGCCGTTGGGGCGACCGGCGGCTCGTCCCGCGCGAATGGGTGGAGCTCGCGACCAGACGGCACATCGGTCCCCTACAAATCGAGGACTGGTCGGAGAACCCCGACGCACTTTGCGGGTACGGCTACCAGTTCTGGATGTCGCGTCACGGTCACTAGGGGCGCGCCTCATCGGCGCCGGCCCCAACCCGGAGGAGGCCATGGCGCAGAACGCCTCGACGTACCAGCAACCCAACGCGGCCTATTTCGGGCTGCGCCGGGCGGCGGGACCCCGGGCTGCTCCGGCGCGTCGCCTCAATTTTGCTGTTTTGATACCGTTGAAAGGCCGCAGGCGGCTCGATAAGACGGCCAATACAGGCATTCAAACCGTGCGGGGCGCCGAACGACGCCGGCCCGAGCCAGGCGGGCGAGGGGCGGCGCAGCGCCAGGCGCGCCGAGGGGCCCTCCGTCCATGGGGCGACGAGGCGCGACGACGTGATACGCCCGTCCTCGTCCGTTGGGCGACGGGAGGGTTAGAGAAGCGCTCCTGGCATTCTTTTTCTTGGCTGCACAACGGCTGTCACCGCCTTGCGCCGGGCCTGGATCGAGGTGGTTGCACGCTCGCGCGAACCGACGCTTCGAACGAGAAAAACAGTCTGATGCCGCCTGCTCCGGCAATCGCACAATCAGCCCGTTATCCCGGCAACGAGCGCTGGCTTGCCGTTGCTCAGGACGCAATACGCCGGTCCCGAGCATTTGATGAACTGCTTGTGGACTGCGGCCGAGCGGGCGTCGGTGTAGTGGGTATCCCGCGTAAAGGGCAGCCAGTCTGGCACTTGGAAGCAGTTCGTAACAAGGACCCTGGCAACAAACTCGCGGAGTACAGGCGAGGGGACAAGATTCCAAACGAGCTGACCGCCCAGGAGAGCCGAAAGCGGACCAAATCTCCGCATGACGCCTCTGCCCCATGAAACGCTCACACCCAGGCCATGAAGTACGGATGACCTCCGCGCAAGCCCCAGAACTGAACAACCCGACAGGAGACGTCGTCGGGCCTGCGAGCACGCGGCGGGCGGCCGGGTCAGCGATGCTTCGACCTGGTACGTCGGCGCGCTCGACGGCCAGGGAGCGCCGCGCATGGAGGATCGTGGCCACGTGGGCGCTGTGGCGAAGAGCGCTGGCCTCCCACCTGCGGCGCACGCGACCGGAGGGAGGACGTTTGCCGTTCCGGTGAGCTCCGAATCTTCCCGTCGGCCAGGAAAACGTCCTCTCCGTCGTTTCCGATGATTGAGTCGGCGCCGGTCGCGCAACCAGGGAGGACAGGTCGTTCCCTTGCTCCCGGTCGCGACGGCAGGTGAACCGCCCGGACCAGAGGGCGAGGGGCGACGAGCGAGCCGTGGGCTGCCCACGCGCGCCGCGATCCCTGGAGGATGTCTTATGCGAATTTCTTCACTTCACTCCCTGCTCATCGTCCTCGCCGCCACCCTGGCCGGCGCGTGCGCGCTCGATCCGGCGATGAACGCCGACGCCGGGGAAGAGGGCGAGGCGTCGACCGCGGGCCTGAGCGTCGACCCCAGCGTGACGTACGCGATCGTGGGCGTCGACAGCGACAAGTGCGTCCAGATCGCCGGCGCGAGCGCGGCCAACCGGGCCCGCGTCGAGATCGGCACGTGCAAGCAGTCTCCGGCGCAGCAGTTCCGCGTCCAGGCGACGTCGGACGGGTACTACACCGTCCGCAACGTGGGCAGCGGCAAGTGCCTCGACGTCGACGCGAGGTCCACGACCGACGGCGCGCCGATCGTGCAGTACGACTGCCATGGCAGCCCCAATCAGCAATGGGCGATCGCCGACACAAGCGGCGGCGCCGTGCGCTTCACGGCGCGCCACAGCGGCAAGGTGCTCGACGTCACCGGGCGGGGAAAGGCGGACGGCACGACGGTCGCGCAGTGGTCCTGGAGGGCGGGCCCGAACCAGCAGTTCAAGCTGATCACGGCCGCGACCGGCGCCGGGGGAGTCACTCCCGGCGCGGGGGGCGGGGACCTGCCGGCCGTCAAGGTGTACATCGCCGGGGACTCGACGGTCTCGAGCTACCGCGCGGACTACAAGCCGCAGGCCGGCTGGGGTCAGATGCTGCCGGAGTACTTCGGGAGCAACGCGACGATCGTCAACAAGGCCATCGGCGGCCGCAGCTCCCGGCGGTTCATCAACGAGGGGCGCCTCGACGAGATCCTGAACGTCATCCGCCCCGGCGATTACCTGCTCGTGCAGTTCGGTCACAACGATGGGGACCGGACGAGGACCTACAGCGACGGAGAGCCGAAATACGTCTCGCCCGAGGACTTCAAGGGGTACATCGGGCAGTACGTGACAGGCGCCCGCGATCGCGGGGCCATCCCCGTGCTCGTGACGCCCCCACCGCGTCGCAGCTGCGATGTCAACAACGACAGAAAGCCCTTCGGCAACGGCCTCGCGACGTACGCCAGCGCCATGAAGGCGGTCGCCACGGAGCGGGACGTCGCGCTGGTCGACCTGAACCAGAGGACGCTCGACCACCTCAACTCAATCGGGTGCGCGGCGTCGGCGCAGTTCTTCCTCTTCGTCTCTGCTGGTCAGTACACCGGCGCGTACAGCAACGGCGTGAGCGACGGCACGCACTTCCAGGAGCACGGCGCCCGGATCATGGCAGGCGCCGTGGCCGACGGGATCGACGATCTCGACCTGCCGCTCGCGGCCTACCTGAAGTAAAGCCGCCGCGCCCCGGGCCGGATGCCCGTCGAGCCCGGCTCGCTCACGGTGCACGCCGACCCTCGACATCGTTCAGCTGTGGCACCAGCGCCACGAGAGCGACAAGGCGCACGCGTGGCCGCGGGGGCACACGCGCGAGCTCCTTATATAGAGGGTCGGCGTGCACCGCTGGTCGAGCCGGAGCGCAGCGACCCTGCAGTGCCGGACGACTTTGAACGAGCAGCTCGGCCTCGCGTATCCTTAAATCATTCAAGAGTGAAACCATGAACTTCAAGTACGCTTACGATTTCGGTGCATTGCTGTCGATCGGTCTCGCCGGCTGCGTCGCGGCGGACGATGGCTCCGTGGACGCGCACACCATGGACGTGGACTCGCTGAGCGACGCAATCAGCGCCGTCAGGGTCGAGGCCGAGGCGCAGTCGTGGTCGATCTCCTCCGGAGACAGGATCGAGACCAACTCGGGCAACGTGAAGCTCCGTGCCAGCCAGAGCGGCGACTTCTTCAAGTTCTCGAAGTCGGTCGAGGCTGGCACGTACGAGATCGTCCTCCGCCACGCCAAGCGGAACGTATACGGCAAGTACGACGTCAAGGTGGCCGGCTCGACGGTGGGGAGCCTCGACGCCTACAGCTCGTCCACGGGCGACAGCTGGACGACGGCGACGCTCGGGGAGAAGGCGCTCTCCGGCAATATCGAGTTCTCGTTCCAGGTCACGGGCAAGAGCTCCTCCGCGTCGGGCTATGACCTGAAGGTCGACTACATTGAACTCGTGCCGGTGGAGGGCGCCGGCTCGGGCGGCGGCGGGACGGGGGCCGCGGGCGGAGGCGGGCCAGGGGACGGCGGAGCGCCGGGAGAGGGCGGCGGCGGCGGCGCGGGCGGCGGCGGCGCGGGCGGAGCAACCGACACCTGCGGCAGGGCCGCCGCGTGCGGCTCGCACAAATGGGCGTGCTGGCCGATGCCGAATCCGGCGGGCAGCGGCTTGCCCAACCCCGCGAGCTACACCGATCTCGGCGGCGGCGTGGTGCACGACGACGTCACGTGCCTCGACTGGCAGCAAAGCCCTCCCGCGGACGTCTACACGTGGGACCAGGCGATCGGCTACTGCGATTCTCTGACGCTCGGCGGGTTCTCCGACTGGCGTCTTCCCACGCGCATCGAGATGACGTCGCTCGTGGACTTCACCCGGAGCCCGGCCATCGACAGGACCGCGTTCCCGGGAGCGCGAGGTGGCTTCCACAAGACGTCGTCCGACTGGATCCTCACGATCCGGCAGGCCGGCGCCGGTCGCGATCGCGACTTCGCCTGGGCCTTCAACCTGAGCGACGGGATCGCCAGCAACGCCTACTCCAAGGCGACGGCGGCGAGCCTGCGCTGCGTGCGGGGCAACGGCGCGGGGGAGGCGCCGAGCAGCCCGGCCGTGGCGCCGCCCGACCAGTACACCGTCGTGTCGCGAGGAGAGGTGAGAGACAACTACACGGGGCTGATCTGGCAGCAGGGGTATTCACCGATCACGATGACGTGGGAGGAGGCGAAGAGCTACTGTGCGACGCTCGGCCTGAACGACCACGCCTGGCGCTTGCCGAGCATCCGGGAGCTGGCGACCCTCGTCGACGAGGCGCTGGTGGCGCCCTCGATCCACCGGACGATATTCCCCGACACGCAGTACGGCGCCCGGAGCAACGACTGGTACTGGGGCTCCCACGCGGCCGCGCGGAACGCGTCGGCGGCGTGGGCGCTCAACTTCGACGACGGCTTCACCGGGTTCAATGCCGGCGCCAGCGGCAAGTGGAATCACTTCACGGCAGCCTGGGCGAGGTGCGTGCGCTGAAGTTCGCCCGTCACCCTCGGTGACGAAACATCCATAAGCCATTAAGATCATTGATGTTTTGGCCGACTGCTCGTCATCGACCGGTTTTTCTGGCGGGACTCTTCCGCGGGGGCGAACCGTCGCGATGCGTCGTATGCCCGGGGCTTTGGGGAGGGAGTGACGACGGATCGCACCGCCTCGAGATGGGATGAGGCAGCCCACGGGGCGCCTGGACCCATGATCGGGTTACCTCCCGGCGACTCCAACCTGGGTCGGGTCGCCCCTCGACGCACGGGGGGACCACTCTTCGAGGAACGATCCTCACCTCACAGCGATCCCCTGCGCGCTGCCTCCAGGCGCCAATCTCCCCGCCTCGCCCCGTGGGAGCAGGCTACCGTCGCGGCTCACCTGGAATGCCGCCATCCTCCCGGTGCCGGCCTTAAGGGTATACAGAAACTGGCCGTCGCGCGTCATCATGAGGTCTATCGGCGGCGTTCCGGCGGGGAACGAGGCCGCCACGCCGTCGTCGAGCAGCGTCAGTGCGCCGCGCGCGTCGACCTGGAGCCCGGAGAGCGTGTCGCTGCCCGTGTTCGCCGTGAAGACATACCGGCTCCCGGGGGCGCCGGCGATCCAGCAGGTCGCCCTCTTATTAAAGGTGTCGACCGTGTCACTGATCACAGCGAGGCTCCCGTCCGACCGGATGCCGTACGAGGACACCACGCTCGTGTCGCCGGTCGCCGGCATACCGTCGCCGCCGACCTCCGCCACGATGAGGTGCCCGCGCCGGTCGAAGGCGAAATTGAATGGGACCAGACCTCTGGAAAGCGTCGTTACTGGCGCGTCGCTGGGCAGGCCGCGGTCGCTCACGGGGAACACGTGGATCTGGTTCGACCCCTTGCCCGCCACAGCCAGCGCCTCGCCGTGCGGGACGAACCCGATCTGACCCGAAGTCGCGCCGAGCGACGGCGGGATGGTGCATCACTTTTCCAGGAGGGAACGGATCGCGAAGGTTCTCTATGCAAACTAGCGCGTGCACCGTGGCCGTACGGTGGGACCCGGTGATGCCGCGTGCCCTTCACCGCGGACGACGCGGCGGCGCAGGGCGCCCCGTTGGGCCACACCGGCGCCGCCCTCGGCGGCAAAACAGGCAAAAACTATGAAAATCGCTACTGTTTCCGGCGACCGCTCGAAATCGACCTTTTTTCTGGCGGGATCTCTGACGCGCGATACCAGCGCGCCGCCCGCCGCGAGCGCCTCACGCCGCCGGCTGCGCCGCGAACGCCGCCGCGTGCTCTCGGGCCCACTGCGCGAACGTGCGGGCCGGCCGCCCGGTCACCTGCGCGACGGTCGGGACGACGGTATAGCCGACCTTCGGCGTGTTCCCGTAGATCTCGACGAAGAACTCGATGGCTTCGGGCGAGAACCCCGCCGCTGCCCACCGCTCGCGCGCCTGCTGCTCCGTCAGCTCGACGAGCTGGATCTCGCGCCCGGCGGCGGCGGCGAGGAGGCCAATCTTCTGGCGCACGCTGAGCACCTCCGGCCCCGTGAGCGTGTACTTCTTCCCGGCGTGGCCATCCTGGGTCAGCGCCGCGACAGCGACGGCGGCGATGTCGGCCTCGTGGACCACCGCGCTCAGCCTGTCGCAGAACGGCTCGCGTACCACCCCCTCGCCGCGGATCGACGCCGCCCACTCGAGGTGGTTCGCCATGAACTCCACCGGCTGAAGGAACGTCCAGCCGACCCCGCCGGCGGCGACCGCCGCGTCGAGCGGCGTGGACGAGCCGCCGAGCAGCACCGTGATCCGCCGCACACCGGCCTGCCTGGCGAGCGCGACGAGCTGCTCCCCCGTCTGCAGCGGCGCGTAGTCGTCGCCGCCGAAGTTGATCAGGTGCAGCGCCTCGACGCCATCGAAGGCGGCCGCGAACGTCTCCGGCGCGGCCAGATCGCCGGCCACGGCCTCGACACCGTCGGGGAGCTTCGCCCTCCCCGGAGTGCGGCTCAGCGCGCGGACGTGGTGACCGCCCTCGGCGAGCTGCTTGACGATCTCGCGGCCGACGGTGCCGGTCGCGCCTGTGACAAGGATCTTCATGGTTTTTCCCGTGCAGATGTGAACGCCGCCGATGTCCCGGCGGCCTGTCGATGGTTGGCCTCGATGGCTCGAAGCGGCTCTTCAGCGCCCGGAGCGGGTGAACCGCGCCCGCGCCCTCGTGGGCTCCTCCCGGCGGCTGCACCCGAGAGCCTGCGCCACCCCTCCTGACAACCCGTGGCAGCAGCGATCGCGCCGCGATCACGCCGGGCTCACGCCTGGCTCGCGCCTGGCTCACGCCGGCCTCACGCCGGCGCTTTGCCCTCGCGCGCCCAGGCCTGCTCCCACGCCTGCTGCCACTCCCTCGTGAGCGTCCGGCGCGGCTTGCCGTAGGGCTGCGCGGTGAGCGCGATGCTCGCGATGCGATCGGCGCGGAAGTGCCGGAACGAGGCGCGCAGGCAGCACCACGCGGCGATGATCTGCTTGCCCTCGTAGTACGCGATCTGCACCGGCCAGACGTCGCGCTCGGTGCTGCTCCCCGCCTCGCTCTCGTAGCGCATCGCGAGCGCGCGCTCCTGTCGCATCGCCTGCCGCACGAGGCCGAGCACGGGCTGCGGCGCGGCGCCGGAGCCGCGCAGCACGGCGGGCCAGAGCCCCGTGTCGTCGATGCGCCCGCGGAGGTCGTCGGGCGAGGCGGCCGCGATCTTGGCCACCGCGTTCGTCGCGGCGCCCGCGAGGCCCTCGTCGGCCTGCGCGCCGACCCAGCGCGCGCCGAGGACGAGCGCCTCGAGCTCCTCCGCGGTGAACATCAGCGGCGGCAGGAAGAACCCGGGCCGCAGCACGTAGCCGACCCCCGCCTCGCCGTCGATCGGCGCGCCGAGCCTGATCAGCGTCTGCACGTCGCGGTAGATCGTACGCACCGAGACGCCCTGCTCCTCCGCGAGCTGCGCCGCGGTGACCGGACGCCGGTGGCGCCGGAGCGCGTCCATGAGCGCGAAGAGGCGCTCGGTCCTGTCCATCGCCGGCGACGATCGCAGAGCGCGCGGCCAGCGTCGAGCCGGCGCGCCGCCCCCGCGCCGGCGCTCGACCTTGCCTGCGCGCTGCTCGGCGCTCGGCCGCGCCGCCCCCGCCGCCATCGCCCCCTCCGGCGGGCGCGGCTCTGGATGAACGCCGCGCGCAGATGCTGTACACACTCCGAAAGCCGCCCGTGACCTCCGAAGAGCCCGTCCTCCGCGTCCGCAACCTCCACAAGGCCCACGCGCTGGGCGCCACGCCGATCGAGGTGCTCCGCGGCGTCGACCTCGACATCCACGCCGGCGAGATGTGCGCGATCATGGGCCCTTCCGGCGTCGGTAAGAGCACGCTGCTCTCGTGCGTCGCGGGCCTCGAGTCGCCCGACCGCGGCGAGGTGCGCGTGCTCGGCGAGGACATGGCCGCCCTCGACGAGGACGGGCGCACCCTCCTGCGCCGCCGCCGCATCGGCATCGTCTACCAGTTCTTCAACCTCGTCCCGACGCTCAACGGCTACGAGAACATCATCCTCCCCTACCTCATCGACGGCGCCGCGCCGGACCACGACGCCGCGTCGCGCATGCTCGATCGCGTCGGCATGCGCGCCCGCGCCGAGCACCTGCCCTCGCAGATGTCCGGCGGCGAGATGCAGCTCATCTCCATCGCCCGCGCCCTCGTCCGCCGCCCCGCGCTCGTGCTCGCCGACGAGCCGACGGGCAACGTCAACGTCGCGACAGGCCGCCGCATCATGGCGCTGCTCGCCGACGCCCTGAAGGAGGCCGGCAGCGCCATGCTCCTCGTCACGCACAACGCCGAGGACGCCGCCCGCGCCCACCGCGTCGTCTTCATGCGCGACGGCCTGCTCCTGCACGACGCCGCCCTCGCGGGCCCCGCGGTCACGTCGGCCGCCGTCCACGACCGGCTGAAGGAGCTCGGCATCTGAATGCTCCTCCTCCGCGCCCTCTTCCAGCCGCTCGTCCGCATGCTCGCCCTGCGCAACCTGCGCGCCGACCGCTTCGGCGCGATGGCCGCCCTGCTCGGCGTCGCCCTCGGCACGGCCACGGTCAACGTCGTCCTCATCCTCGACGTCGGCACGCGCGCTGTCGAGGCGAGGAGCTCCGTCACCAACCCCGATCTCCCCGTCTTCACCGACCAGACCGTCACCCTGCGCGGCCTCCGCCCCGACGGCCAGCCCACGGCCGCGGCCGACGCCCAGGAGGAGACGCACGAGGACTACGAGATCATGCGGTCCGCGATCCGCCTCGGCTCGCTCTCCGCGTTCCTCGTCGGCGCGCTCATCGTGTTCTTCACCTTCAACGTCGCCGTCGAGCGGCGCCGCCGCGAGATCGCCCTCCTGCGCAGCGCCGGCGCCCTGCCCCCGCAGGTCGCCGCGGTCTTCGTCCTCGAGGCCCTGATGCTCGGCCTGGGCGGCGCGGCGCTCGGCCTGTTCGCGTCGATCCCGCTCGCGTACCTCGCCGCGAAGGCGGGCATCACGACCACCGGCCGCGCGCGCATCCCGCTCAACGCCATCCGCCTGCCGTGGAGCGCGATGCTGCTCGTCTGCGGCACGGGCGCCCTCACCGCGCTGCTCGGCGTGCTCCGCCCGGTGCGCGACGCGCTGCGCCTCGACATCGCCCGCGCCTTGCGCCCGCGCTTCCTCGAGGGCGGGGCCGAGCAGCGGCGCCGCCTGCGCGGGGTCACGCTGCTCGCGCTGCCATTCATGGTGCTCGTCTACGGCCTGCTCCGCCCCTTCTTCCAGGAGTCGGTCCCGCTGTTCGCCTTCTTCGTCCTCGAGGCGGGGCTCGTTTGCGCGGCGTTCCTCGCGGCCATCGTCTTCGTCCCCGACCTCGTCGCGCGCCTCGGCGCGCTCGCCGTGCGCCTCGCGCCGCGCCGCTGGGCCGCCGAGCGCCTCCTGCTCCGGCGCCGCGTCGAGCACAGCGGCCACGAGCTCGCCTGGAGCGTCGGCGGCGTGATGATGGTCTTCGCCCTCCTGCTCGCGCTGCACATCGCGACGGCGGCGCTCAAGCAGGAGGTCTCGGCCTGGGCTGGCCGCGCCCTCGCGCCCTACACGTTCTTCTACCCGGACGAGCCGCTCGGCCACGCCCAGCGCATGCTGCCCAGCCTGCCGCCGCGCCTCGTCGCGGCGCGCTTCTCGAGCCGCACGCCGTGGCCCAACGTCGTCTACGCCGCCCCGGCCGACGAGCTCCAGGCGCTCGCCGAGGCCACCGGCCGCCCCGAGCCGATCGCGGTGAGCCGCCGCTTCGGGCCGGGCAAGGCGATCGTCTCCACGATGATGGCCCGCCGCTTCGACGTCGGCCCCGGCGACCTGCTCGAGGTGGGCGGCCGCGCCGGCACGCGCCGCGTCGAGGTCGTCGGCGTGACCGACGAGCTCGGCTACGTCCACGCGCCGGGCGCCTACCGCAACCTGCGCACGTACGCGATCATCGAGGCGGCCGACTTCCCGGTGATCTCGCCGTACGCGAGCGCGATCGGGCACACGGTGGCGGTCGCCGACCCGGTGACGGGCGCCGCGGCGGCGCGGGGCGGGCCGGCGACGCCGCCGTGGGACGAGCTGCTCGCCGACGTGCCGCGCGCGCGCGACGTGCGGATGCAGACGGGGGTGGAGATCGAGGCGATCCGGAGGAAGGCGACCGGGCGCGACTTCGTGATCTTCGACATGATCCTCGGCTTCACGACGGTGCTCGCCGCGATCGGGGTGGCGAACCAGATGGTGCTGGCGCTGCACGCGCGGCGCCGGGAGCTCGCGCTGCACCGGGTGCTCGGGATGACGGCGGGGCAGGTCCGGCGGATGGTGCTGATGGAGGGGGCGCTGGTGGGGGCGCTGGGCGGGACGCTGGCCGTGCTGCTGGGGGTGCCGCTGGGGTCGGCGGCGCTCGGGGCGCTGCGCACCGTGTCGACGTTCGAGGTCGAGTTCCATATCCCGCCCGAGTACGGGGTGCTGACGGCGCTCGGGGCGACGGCGGTGGCGCTCGGGGCGTCGCTCTATCCGGCGCGGAGCGCGGGGCGGAGCAACGCGGCGGAGTCGGTCCAGTACGAGTAGGAGCGGCCGCGAGGGGCTCTTCAGGGGACGGCGGCGCCCGTACCCGCTCCGCTGCGTCATCGGCGGCTACACGCTGAACAAAGGCGCGAACCGCGAGCGGTCTTCCGCAGGAACCTCAGGAAATGAGTGAAGACGTGATTCAGCTCTCAGCCGTCGACGACCAGCAGTTGACATGACGATCAAAGCATATCCACTCATTTGGCAACAGAAAACCAGAAGATTCAACCGGTTTACGCGCTCATGGATCTTCGTGCACACCCGCGCTGAGGCGAGCGCATACCCATGGCGCTGACGACGGAGCGCATGGAGTCAAGGATAGGAACGTATGTGGCACGGTGACTGGCCGGCGGGTCGCCCCACGGCGCCGACGAGGAGCGATCTCCCTTCGGCCTGCTGCCTCTGCACCCACAACTGCGGCATTCGTATCGACGTCGAGAGCGGCCGGATCGCGGCCATACGCGCCGACGCGCAGAACCCGAACACCAGGGGCTACATCTGCCAGAAAGGCTACAGCCTCGCCCACTACGTCGATCACGCGCAGCGCGTGACGCACCCGCTCCGCCGCACCCCGGGCGGCAGCTTCGAGCGCATCTCCTGGAGCCAGGCCGTCCGCGAGATCGGCGCGAGGCTGCGGAGCTTGCGCGATCGGTACTCGCCACGATCGATCGCACTGGCCGGCTGCGGAGGCCAGGGCAACCACCTGGATGCGGCCTATGCGCTGGCCTTTCTCCAGGGGCTCGGCTCGCCGAACTGGTTTCCGGCGCTCGCCCAGGAGAAGACGCAACACCCGCTCGTCGATCGGTGGATGGTACGGGCACCGCCGACCGCCTACCTCGTACCGGACGCGGAGCAGAGTCGAACCGTGGTCATGCTGGGCACGAACCCATGGCTGAGCCACCGCGGGCGCCGCCCGCGCGACCTCATCCGCGCGCTTCAAGACGATCCGGGCCGGACGCTCGTGGTCGTCGACCCCAGGCGGACGGAGACTGCCGCACGCGCGGACATTTACCTGCCCATCAAGCCCGGCGCGGACTGCTATTTCCTGCTGGCGCTCTGCGCAGACATCGTCCAGCGGGGCCTGCACGATCTCGACTTCATCCGGCAGCGAACCCGCGGCTTCGAGGAGATCTCGGCGGTGCTGCGGCGCCTCGACGTCGCGGCGCTGGCCGCCCGGTGCCGACTCCGGCGGGAGGACGTCGGCCGCGTCGCCTGGGCGCTCGCCACGGCGCGGCCGGCCTCGCTGTTCTTCGACCTGGGCGTCGAGCAGACGCCGTTCTCCACGCTGAACGCCTACCTGATTCGCCTGCTCAGCGCGATCACGGGCAACCTCGGCAGGCGGGGGGGGAACGTGTACACCGCAGGACCGCTGGCGTCGCGGCTCGACCTCCTCGACGCCTTGCCCCAGCCCCGCGCGCGGGTCTCGTCGATCGAGGCGATCCCCGTGCTCGGTCCGATCGGGGCCTTCTCCCCCAACCTGCTGCCGGAAGAGATCTCCGTCGACGGAGAGGCGCGGATCCGGGCGCTCATCGTCGAGGGGTCGAACCCGCTCCTGACCTATGCGGGCACGGATCGCCTCCGCGCTGCGTTCGAGGCGCTCGACCTCCTCGTCGTGATCGACCCGGCGTTCACCGAAACGTCGAGGATGGCGGATTACGTGCTGCCCACGCCAGTTGCCTACGAGAAGTGGGAGTGGTCTGCCTTCCCCAACGGGTACCCCGGGATCTATGCGCAGGTCCGCCCGCCGGTCGTGGCGCCGCCGCCCGAGGCGCTCCCGGAGGCGGAGATCTACTACCGGCTGGCCGTGGAGACCGGTCTCGTCCCGCGCCCCTCGCGGGCTGAGCGAGCGCTCGCGCGCAGCGCCGCGTCTGGCGGCGCCGCCCTCCTGTTCCAGGCGCTCGCCGGCGCGCGTGGCGCGCTCCAGGTGGGGGCGCTCGGTGGCGCGCTCCGGGCCGGCGCGCTCCGGGCGGGAGTGCTCGGTGGCGCGCTCTCCTCCGTGGTGTTCTCCAGCTATCGCCTCATCGGCCCCGGCCTGCCGTCGCCGTCGCTGTCCAGCCTCTGGCTCCTCAGCCACCTCTTCGCGCTGACGAACCGCAATGACGTGCTGCGCTCGCTCCCGCCGGGAGAGAAGCCCGCCCAGCCCTGGGAGCTAGGCGCGCGCCTGTTCCAGCGCCTCCTGGAGAACCCCGGCGGCGTCGAGATCGCGCGCCTGGATCCTGCGAAGAACCTTGAGACATACTGCACGTTCCGGGATGGCCGCGTCCGGCTCGCGCTCCCGGAGATGCTGCGCGAGGTCGACCGAGCGCTTCGCGCCGTGCCGGCCGAGCTCGGCGATTTCCCGTTCACCCTGTACACCGGCGAGCGACTCTGGTGGAACAGCAACACCATTCACCGTGATCCGGCATGGCGCAAGGGGAAGGGGCCCCACTGCGTGCTGCGCATCCACCCGGACGACGCCAAGGCGGTTGGCGTACAATCCGGCGATCGCGTCCGGGTCGAGACCCACGCCGGACACCTGGAGGTGCCGTGCGGTCTCGACGATCGCCTGCAGATCGGCCACGTGTCGCTCCCTCACGGGTTCGGGCAGCTCTATCCGGATCCGGCCACGGGCGCCCTCCGCGAGGACGGAGTCAACGTGAACATTCTCACCGACGCGAAGGACCGGGATCCGTTCACGGGGGTTCCTCACCACAAGCACGTACCCTGCCGGCTCCGCCGCGCCGTGGAGCAGAGCGAGCGCTAGGCGTGCTCGCCGTCCTGTTGCTCCCAATGACGTGATCCGAGTCCGGGATGGGAGATCCGTCGCGTGGCCTGGCGATGGGCACGCGCAGGGTGACCGTCGTCTCGTCGGCCTCGGTTCGGCCCATCCCCCACCCCGCGCCGTGAACACCCTCTCCGGGGGCCTACGGTTTTTGTTTCATGTCTCGAGGTCGCGCTTCAGGCGGGCGAGGAGGTCGACCGCGGCGGTCGCGTAACGGCTGATCCAGCGGTCGTGGATGCGCTTGATCGGGAGCACGTTGAGGTAATTCCAGCGGTGGCGGCCCTCGCGCTTGACGATCACCAGCTCGGCCTTCTCCAGCACGCCGAGGTGCTGCATCACCGTGCAGCGATCCCAATCGACGAAATGAGCGCAGAGCTCGCCCGTCGTCTTCGGGCCGTCCGTGAGCAGGTCGAGGATCTCGCGCCTCCGACCGTCTGCCAGCGCCTTGAAGACGAGGTCGTCCGGATCGGCGCTTGACATGTTGTTATAATATAACATGATGGACCAGCGGTCAATCGACGCGCGCAGGTCGATCTATGCGGCCTGTGCGCCGGCACGTCGGTGCGTCGGCGCGCCGGTGCGTCGTCACGTCGCGCGCGGCCGGGGTGTTGCCGCGAAAGAGGAGGCGTCATGGAGCTCAAATTTCAGGTACAGACCAAGATCCAGAAGCCCGTCCACGAAGTATTCGATGCGGTCTACAACCCGAAGAAGCTCAGCGGGTACTTCACGACGGCCGGCGCGAGCGGGCCGCTCGACGAAGGGACGACCGTCATGTGGGGCTTCGCCGATTTCGATGGGGGCAAGCCCTTCCCCGTCTCCGTGAAGCGGGTCGTCGCCGACAAGCTCATCGTCTTCGAGTGGGCGGCCGCCGAGACGGATGACAGCAGCGGGAAGCCGGTGAAGGAGCTCCCCTACAACACGACCGTGGAGATGCACTTCGAGGCCCTGGGCCCGAGCTCGACGCTCATCCGGATCGCCGAGTCAGGCTGGAAGGAGAGCGAGAAGGCACTGCAGGCCTCCTACGGGAACTGCGGGGGATGGATGCACATGTCCCTCTGTCTCAAGGCGTACCTCGAGCACGGCATCAACCTGCGCGAGGGCTCGTTCTGAGCTGGATGCCAGACGGCCGCGGCTGGCGATCAACCTGCCGTGGGGCCAGGCTCTCGATGGCGATCATGACAGGGCTCGCGGCGGGCTCGCCGTGGACAGCGCCGGCAATGTAGTGGCGGCCACGGAGCACGCGTCAGGCCATGGCTATACCTCCATGTTCATCACGCGGCGGACCTCGCCGAGGGTCTGTTCAGCCACCGCGCGCGCGTCCCTGATCCCGTTGCGGAGGACGGACTTGATATAGTCGGGGGCAGCCTCGAGCTCACGGCGCCTGGCCCTGATGGGGCGAAGGTGCTCGTTCAGGGTCTCGGAGAGGATCGCCTTGAGCTTGCCGCTTCCGCCGTCACCGATCCGCGCGGCGACCGCTTCTGGCTCTTCACCGGTCGCGAGGGACACGAGAAGAAGAAGGTTGGACACCTCCGGCCTCTTCTCGGGATCGAACGTGATGACGCGGTCGGCGTCGGTCTTCGCCTTCTTTATCAGCGCCACGGTCTCGTCTTCGGTGGAGCTGAGCATCACGGCATTGTTCCGGCTCTTGCTCATCTTCTGGGAGCCGTCGAGCCCGAGGATGACGGGAGCCTTGCTGAGCAGCGGCTGCGGCTCGGGGAAGACCGACCGCTTCTTCGCGAAGCGGTCGTTGAACCGACGCGCGATCGTCCTCGTGATCTCGAGGTGAGGGAGCTGGTCTTTCCCTACCGGGACGAGGTTACCTTTACAGAAGAGGATATCCGCCGCCTGATGCACGGGATACACATACATGCCCGCGTTGATCCTCTTGAGCCCTGCCGCCTGGATCTCCTCTTTCACGGTGGGATTACGGTCGAGCTCGGCGTTCGTCACGAGCGTGAGGAACGGGAGGATGAGCTGATTCAGCTCCGGAACATGGCTGTGAGGGAATATCACGAGGTTGCCGGCTTCAGGGTCGAGCCCGGCCGAGATGTAGTCGATGACGAGCTGATGCACGTTCTCGGCGATGTTCTCGAAGGTATCCCTGTCCGTGAGCACCTGATAGTCGGCGATGACGATGTACGTGGGGACCCCGAGCTCGTGGATCCTGACGCGGTTCTGCAGCGATCCGAACAGGTGGCCCACGTGGAGCTTCCCGGTCGGCCTGTCGCCCGTCAACACCCGATATTTCTTCGGGTTGACGGGGAGGTCCTCCTCGATCTTTCGGCTTCGTTCGACGGTGGCTTCGAACGTTCCGTATTCAACCTTGTCTTCGTTCTCGAGTGCTGTTGTTTCCATATCGTTTCCTGCGGCGTTCTACGGCGCTGGTTCAGCAGATCGCGCGCCTGGCGGGCCCGTGAGGGGATGGCGCCCGCTCTTCAGCCGATGCGGTGCGGGTCCGCGAGGTCGCCTCGGAGCGCGGCGGCTCGCCATCGCCAAGGTGGTCGCCCTACTTCCTTTCGAACGAGCCCTCGTGGCTCATCGTCACATCCTCCAGGGTCAGGGAAGACATGACGCTCTCGTAGCTCCTGAGCAGCAGGCGAGCCGATACAGCGTCCGCGGGATCTCCCACCAGGAGGTCCTTGCTGGCGTCGTCCCATACGTCCGGGCCTCGATCCGACGCCACCGGGATGCTCCTCTCCCGCCGGTCGTACTTGACCCGCTCCAGCTTCGTGTTCGGTACCCTGACCCGCTCCAGGTCGACCTTGAGGCTCGATATCTCCCGGAAAAAGCGCTCCGAGAAGCACCTGTGAGCCTGGCACATGGTCCTGATCACCTCGTAGGCGCCCAGCGTCCACAGCCACATCAGGTCCGAGGCGCGCGTCCTCGCCTCGTGAGAGAAGCCTCCCTCGCTGGAGGCGCACGCGTCGAGGCGCTCGATGATCTCCCTCGCGATCGACAGCAGGACCTGGTGTCGGCCAGACATGTAGATCGAGAACGCCGCCAGGGGGTGCTGCGTGGACATCGCTTCCTCTTCGAGCTCGAGCGAGCCGCAGGGGCTGCCGGGAGGCAAGGTACAGCACGCGCAGCGCCGGGCGCCAGGCGCGCGCGGCGGCGGCCGGCGGCGGACGGATCGGCTAGCCGTGCTCCCGCGCGCGATCGCTTCAGCCGAGGCCGAGCCTCTCCAGCGTGGGCGCGAGCCGCTCCTTGTAGGTCCGCTGGCAGAGCAGCGCGAGCCGGACCTCGCCGAGCAGCCCGAGCGTCGCCCGCTCGGGCTCGGGCCATCGGTCGAGCGACAGGTCCTCCGCCGGGAGGCGCGACAGGACCTGCTCGGCGCGATCGAGGTGCCCGCGCACGAGCCGGCCCGTGAACGTTCGCCATCCGGCCCGCTTCGCCGCGGGCACATCGCGGAGCTTGCGGGCGACGAGCTCGGGGCCGAAGGCCTCGTGCTCCGCCTCATCGCCCGCGATAGCGCCGAGCACGGCGCGCGTGACCGGGTGATCCGCGCGGGCCTCGAGGTCGAGGAGGTAGCCGACCGAGAACGCCTCGGCGACAAGGAAGAGCGAGATGGCGCTCGCGAGCACGCGCTCGTCGAGCGGGACCTCGCGCAGGTCCGCGAGCGGCGCGGCGACCTCGCGCGGCGCGGGGACGCGGCCACCGAGCGCCGCGCACATGCGGCCGCACAGCTCGACGTGGCGGATCTCCTCGTCGATGGCTCCCGCGACGGCGCGGGCCACGTCGAGCGGCTCGCCCGCCGCGAGCGACTCGCCGAGGAAGCGCGTCGCGATCTGGATGGACTGGTACTCGGTGCGCACGCGGTCGGCCCAGACGAGGCGCGCCTGCTCGACCAGCGCCGGCGGAAGCGCGCCCGGATCGAGGGCGGCGAAATCGATGGCGAAGTCGGTCGGCGTCTGGCGCATGGGTTACCTTCGCGGGTGAGTCAGATTGCACATCATGGCACAACGTGGACCTGGCAGCATCCGCGTGGCAAAGGGCTGCCGGGCCGGTCATCGGTCCTGAATGGCAAGCACAGGACCAGCGCCACGGCACAACGCCCGGCTGGCACATAGTGTGCTGCCAATGAAGGAATGAACCAACGAACCAGCTTGCCTCTCCTTGTCTCCCTCATGACATTCCTCGTCACCCTCGCCGCGTGCAGCGTTGAGATCATCGACGGCGGTACGGGCGCCGGCGGCGATGGCACGGGCACCGGCGGCGGTGACACAGGCGCTGGCGGCGATGGCACAGGCACCGGCGGCGATGGCACGAGCACCGGCGGCGGTGACACAGGCACCGGCGGCGGTGACACAGGCGCCGGGGGCGGGCCTGCCTGCGAGGCGCGCGAGCCCAGGGTCTTCGCGTGCGCCGACATCGAGTTCCCGGAGGTGGAGGACCCGCTCGCGCTTCGGACGTTCGCGTTCTCCGGGACGGTGACCGCCGTACGCCCGCCCGGCGCGGACGAGCTTTGCGCGCGCAACACCTACAAGATCGGAGGCGGCGCGCCCGAGGTCATGATCGACCTCGTCGACGAGGCAGGGAATGCGCTCACCGTGGGCTTCACGGTTCCGGGCTTCGCGTCCAGCGCCGTCGCCGTGGGCGACACGCTCGACTTCGACTTCTCTCACGATCAGATAATCGAGATCGGCAAACAAAAGATCAGCCGCATTCGCCTCGAGCGGGAAGGAGAGCTCGTGGTCGCCGCGGGCGAGAGCGATCCCCTCGGGCTCACCCTCGGCGCCGGCGAGCGTGAGTGTTACAGCGACGATAATCTGTGTGCCCACGAGGAGCACGCGATGACCGTGTCGGTCGACGGCGAGCCCGCCGTCTCGATCCCGAACGGAGAGAGCGCCGAGATCGGCGAGCTGACCGTCACCAACGATCTCTATATCAAGAACTACGAGCTCGACGGAGCCTGCAACTTCGGCCTCTCGGTCGAGTACATCGTCGGCGCCGCGCCCACGCCCTGATCGGCCGGACATGCCGTGCGACGACGCGCGCTCGGCCGGGCTGCGACGTGGCAATGGGCGCCCACCGAGCCCGTGCGCGTGGAGGCGGACCGCTCGGCCGCGACGGTCGATGGCGCTTCCCGCTGCTCTCCACAGCCATGCTACGTTGCAAACATGATGAAGTGGCCGAACCGCTCCCTTTCCGCGTTCGCCGCCGCTGCGCTGCTTGGCGCGTGCGGGGGGGAAACAGCGCCCCCCGACCCCGAGACGAGCGGAACGGCGAGCTCGACCGCCAGCGGCGCGGGGGCAGGCGCGGACGCGAGCAGCAGCGCCACCGGCGCTGGGGCCGGCGGCGCGGGCACAGGCACAGAGGCGACCAGCAGCGCCACCGGCGCTGGGGCCGGCGGCGCGGGGCCTGTGCAGCTCACGGGAGCCGTCCAGAAGGGGCCGTTCATCGTCGGCTCGTCGGTGGCGATCTCGGCCCTCCGTCACGACCTGACCCCGACGGGCCATGTGTTCCTCACCGCGACGGACAACGACCTCGGACACTTCGGCGTGGAGCTCGCCAATCCCGGCCCTGTCTCGATCGAGAGCCAAGGGTTTTACTACAACGAGGTCACCGGTCGCCTCTCGGGCGCCCCGTTGACCCTGCGCGCGCTGTTCGACGTCGCCGGCGGCGCGCCGGAGCAGACCGCGTACGTCAACCTGATCACCCACCTGGCCTACGAGCGGGCCAGGGTGCTCGCCGACGGCGCCGGGGACCTCACCGCGGCGGTCGCGCAGGCCGAGGGCGAGCTCCGCGCCGCGCTGGGCATCGGCCCGGAAGGCTTCGACCCCCACGCGAGCGGCGTCGAGATGAACGCGCTCGGAGGCGACGGCGACGCCAATGCGTACCTCCTCGCCGTCGGGGCCGTGGTGCTCAAGACAGCCCTCCTCGCCGCTGGTGAGCACGGATCCGTGGACGCGACGATGCAGCAGCTCGTGAACCGGCTCTCGCTCGACCTGGCGAGCGACGGCGCGCTCGACCCCGCGCTCGTCGCGGAGCTCGCCGCCGCGGCCGCGGCGATCGACCGATACGACGTGATGGACCTCCTCGGCGATCGGCTGGAGGAGCTGGGCTCGCCCGCCGAGGTGCCGGACATCGACAGGTTCTTCGACGAGGACGGGGACGGGTTCTACGACGCCTCCGATACATGCCGTCTCGTCCCGAACCCGAGCCAGGCGCCGCTGAACGCGATCTGCTCGGTCAAGACGATCCATGCCTCCAGGCCCTTCCCCGGCGGCGGTCTGGAGCAAATCTTCGTCCGCGACGCCGATCAGGACGGCCTCGCCGACGTCATCGTCGGCGCCGCCGGCGACGGGATCGGCGTGCTGCGAGGCAAGGGCACGGGGCGGCTGGAGGATCCCGTCTGGGCTCCGCCGCTCAGCGGCTACTATGGCGAGATGGTCGTCGCCGACTTCAACGAAGACGGCGATCTCGACGCCGTGGACGGGGCCTTTGGCCTGATGTTCAACGAGGGTGGGTCGGGAGCGACGTTTCTACCCCGCGTTGACGTCGACCCGTGGTTGGGCGCGCTCTCCATGGTGGCCGCAGATTTCGACGGCGATGGGCATCTGGATGTCGCGGCCGGCGAGGCTTCCACCGTGACCGTGTACCTGGGGGACGGCGCGGGAGGGTTCGTGGCAGCATCGACGGTGGACGCCGACTATCCGGTCAAGCTCGCCCTGGGGGACTTCGACGCCGACGGCAACGCGGATCTGGCGGCGGCCCACTGGGACCAGATGAAGGTCAGCGTCTGGCTCGGCGACGGGGCGGGGAGCTTCGATCCGCCGGCGTTCTTTGCGATGCCTTCCAAGGCATCGTGGGTGGCCGTCGGGGACTTCGACGGCGACGGCGACGAGGACCTCGTCGTGACCATGCTCGACGGGAGGCTGCGCGTGCTCGTCGGCGACGGCGCGGGCGGCTTTTCCCAGGGACCCGAGCACCAGGTGTCGGCCAATCAGTATTCCGCGGTCGAGATGGCCGACTTCACCGGCGACGGCAAGGACGATGTCGTCGCGAACTGGGGCAGGGACGGCGTGATCCACCTGCTCGTCAGCGAGGGAGCGGCGTTCGGCGAGGACCACGTCTTCGACGAGACGATCGTCAGCTGGGGCAACGCTGTAGGTGTCGGCGACCTCAACGGGGACGGCAAGCCCGACATCGTGTACGACGACGGTGAAGCAGTGACCGTGCTGGTCATCAACCTCTGAGCCCGCGCCACGGCGGGGCGCCGCCTCACGCGATCACGGAGCGAACGGCGCGAGGACCGCGTCGATGAGCTCGTGATCCGCAGATCTCTGCGTCCTGGAGGAGACCGAGGGCGAAGTGGACGCGGCGGGAGCGCGGCTCAGGCGATCCCGAGCCGCCGGGAAGCGCGGACGCCTACCAGGCGCGCCTCCTCGATCAGCGGCGCCATCCTCTGCATCGACCGCTCCGTCAGCTCTGGCCCGGCGAGCTCGGGGCTGCCCGTGCCGTAGGGCGGCTCCGGCGCGTATTCCATGTCCAGCTCGCACTCCCTGGCAATCTCGTCTCCCCACAGACGCCCGAGCAGGCGCAGCGCAATATCGAAGCCGCCGGAGACAGGCCCCGAGGTGATCCGATTCCGGTCTTCCACCACGTTCCCCTTGGTGGGGATCGCGCCGTAATAGGCGAGCTGGTCGTGCATGTGAAAGTTCGTGGTGGCCCGGTAACCCTTGAGCAGGCCCGCGGCGCCCAGCATCAGCGAGCCCCCGCAGACGCCGGACAGCCACGCCGCGCGGCCGCCGTACTCCGCGAGGAACGCGAGCGACTCTTCATCCTCCATGGCGTGGGGCGGGATCGCCGGCACATGGAGGATGTCGAGCGTCTTCGGGCAGTCGCCGAACAGGGTGGTGGCCCGCGTCGTGAAGCGCGGGATGCCCTCGATCTCGTCCCTGTTCTTCCATACGAGGTGCAGGTCCACGTTGGGCAGGATCCCGAACACCGTCTGCAGGCCGATGTTGTCGGGCAAGAAGAAGCCGGGACAGACGAAGAGCGCCACCTGGAGCTTGCGCTGCGTGGTGAGGCTCAGGGGCACAGTGAACGTGGGTTCTTCGTGGACGCTCATCCTGGAGTCCTTTCTTGTCCCGCGCGAGGGCCGGGGGGGCGCGCTCGGCGAGCGGCGCCCGTGACCATGCGCCCGGCGCGGGAAGGCAGAAGGACAGAGCACCTGCATTTCCTGCCACGCGCCGCGCGGCGCGCCGGGCGCGCGGCGCCCCCTGCTCCGCGCCTCGGCGGGAGGCATGGCAGGAAATGCAGGTGCTTTGTCATTGCGGCCAGCCGCGCGGCGGGTACCGTCGTCGCGTGAAGCGGACCCGTCCCTCGAAGCGCGCTCCGCAAGGCTCGCCGGGCGCGAGCCGCCATGCGCCGACGCGCAGGATCGTCGTCGTGGCCTACGACGGCGCGAGCGCCATCGATGTGGTCGGGCCCGTCGACGTCTTCGCCTTCGCCTCGGAGCTCGCGAGCCCGAAAGGCCCTGGGGCTCCCCCGGCCTATGCCGTCGAGATCGCCGCTGTGCCGGGCGGCGTGATCCGGACGATATCCGGGGCGCAGATCGTCGCCCACAAGGCGCTCGAGGAAGTGGCCCCCGGCCCCGATACGGTGCTCGTCGCGGGGGGCGACACCCGTGAAGCGATGCGAGACGCCCGGCTGCTCGGCTGGCTCCGCGCGGCGACGCCCGAGGTGCGGCGCATGGGCGCCGTCTGCACTGGCGCCTTCATCCTCGCCGCCGCGGGGCTGCTCGCGGGGCACCGAGCCGCCACGCACTGGGGCGCGGCGGCCACGCTCGCGCGCCAGTTTCCCGCCGTCGAGGTCGACCCCGACGCGATCTTCGTGCGATCCGGGAAGATCTACACGTCTGCGGGCACGACCGCGAGCATCGATCTCGCGCTCTCGCTGGTGGAGGAGGATCTCGGGTACGACGTGGCGCTCGAGGTGGCGCGAGGCATGGTGGTGTTCCTCAAGCGCCCGGGCGGACAGTCGCAGTTCAGCCGCCCGCTCCTCGCGCAGACGGCCGCCACGGGGCCGCTGCGGCGCGTGACGGAGTGGGCCTTGCGGCACCTCGACGCCGACCTGCGCGTCGACGTGCTGGCCGAGAAGGCCGGGATGAGCCCGCGCAACTTCGCGCGGACGTTCACGCAGGCGCTGCAGACGACCCCCGCGAAGTTCGTCGAGGCGGCGCGGCTGGAGCAGGCGCGCTCCTGCCTGGAGGGGGGACGCGCGTCGATCAAGCAGCTCGCGCGCGACTGCGGCTTCGGCACGGACGAGCGGATGCGGCGCGCATTCCAGCGCACGCTCCAGGTCACGCCGGAGGAGTACCGGCGGCGCTTCGGGCGACCGTGAGCCGGCGCCGGGCGCCCGCCGCGTCAACTCCCGGTTGACGCTGTGTACAGCCCCGCGTGACGGCGCCGGGCGGGCCGCTCGGCCCGAGGGGGCGCCGCCGTGCGCTCCTGGCAAAATAGATGAACGGGGCCGTAGATCCGCGGCGACCGCGGGCGAGCTCGCGTGTGGCCCGCGCGTTGCTGAGTCGTGCGACAAGCGCAGCGCAGCGTGGAGCGCATCCGGCGGGGCGCGCGGAGCTGGAGACGGCCCTGCGCGCTCCGCCGGATGGGGTGCGTCCGCGGGGCGCCGGCGCGGCGCGCAGGCCTGGCGCGACCACAGATGAGGACGATGAAGCTCCGATCGACTACCGATGCCTCCCGGAGGCTCTCATGACCGACCGCTACGCCATCATCGGCAACCCCATCGCCCAGGCCAAGTCGCCCGCGCTCCAGACCGCCTTCGCGAAGCAGCGCGATCAGGACATGGTGTATGGCGCGATCCTGGGCGAGCTGGACGGCTTCGTCGCCGGCGTGCGCGCGTTCCAGAAGAGCGGCGGCAAGGGCATGAACATCACCATGCCCTTCAAGCTCGAGGCCTTCGCGATGGCCGACGAGCTGACGCCGCGCGGCCGCGCCGCCGGGGCGATCAACATGTTCACCTTCCGCGCCGACGGCACGATCCTCGGGGACAACACCGACGGCTTCGGCATCCTGCGCGATATAACGCACAACCTCGGCCGCGCTCTCGAGGGCGCGCGCGTGCTGCTGCTGGGCGCGGGCGGCGCTGTGCGCGGCACCCTGCTGCCGCTCTTCGATGAGCGGCCGGCCGAGATCTTCATCGCCAACCGCACCGCCAGCAAGGCCGTGGAGCTCGCCGCCGCGTTCGGCGCGCAGGCCGGCGCCGTCAAGCTCGCCGGCGGCGGCTTCGCCGACATCGTCGGGCGCTTCGACGTGGTCATCAACGGCTCGGCCTCGTCCATGACCAACGACGTGCCGCCCCTGCCCGCCGGCGTGTGGGACCGGGGCTCGCTGGCTTACGACATGGCCTACAGGAAGGAGCCGACCGCCTTCGTGCAGGCGGCGCGCGCGGCCGGCGTGGGTCAGACCGCCGACGGCCTCGGCATGGTGGTCGAGCAGGGCGCCGAGAGCTTCACCCTCTGGCGCGGCATCCGGCCCGACACGGCGCCGGTGATCGCCGCCCTGCGGGCCGCCTGAGAGGAGCGGCTGCCCGTCAGCCCGGGCTCCGCAGCGCCTCGACCAGCGCCTCGACCAGCGCGCGCACCTGCACCGACGGCGCGCGCTCGCCCAGCAGCTCGAGCACGTCCTCGTCGTCCTCGCCGCACGAGAGCTGTACGGCCGCGACGACGGCCCCCTCGCGCTCGACCGCCAGGTCGAAGATCCCCTCCTCGTCGCTCACCGGCGCGCCGAGCAGCGCCGACAGCCGGCGGCCGAGGAGCTCGGCCAGCGGCTCGTCCCCGCCGAGGCCCGCCTCGTCGGGGTCGATGCTGGCCTGGACCGGGCGCGCCGGCGCCTCGCTCACCTCGGCGCCCTCGCGGTCGAGCCGGAAACGAAAGCCACCTGCCTCGAAGAACGCCGTTGTCACGCGCCGGATCAAGGCACGCCGTCCGCGCGCGGGCAAGGTGGTCCGACGGCGAAGCGCTCCCCTGCCCGCCTTCGCCCTGGGGCCTGGCCCCGGCTCGCTCCGCTGAAGTAGCCTCGGGGTATTGCGCATACCGCCCCGGTCCCGGACATCCCTGCCATGAACCCCGGCGCCTTCCTCGAGGTGACGGGCGCCTCGGGGCGCGTCGTCCACGTGCTGCGCGGGCGGGACCGGCGCATCGCCGCCTTCGAGGCGAAGAACACCGCCGCCCAGGGGAGGCGAGTCGCGCTCGACCTGTGATCCTGCAACCGCGAAGGTTTTTCAGGGAGCACGATGAACACACGTACGTGCGCGGAGTGGATCGACGACTCGACTGGCGATCAGGAGCTCGCCGCGAGACGAGATGCAATTCAATCCCTGCGCGGCCCGGAGGGAGGCTATGCGCGATCGCATCGCGGGCTCGCCTCGTTCTGGCGGGCGATCGCGGAAGACGTCGTCGCTCGGCCGACCCCGCCGGAGATCGTCCCGTTGCTCACGCAGCTCGACGGCTGGCTTGCTGGCGGACCCGCCTGCGCCCTGGTGGCGAGCGCCGATCCCGGGGTACGTACGGCCCTCCTGGCGCGATGGGCTCTATCGATCGTGGAGCGCAAGGCAGCCGAGGTGATCTTCGTGCCGGTAAGCCCGTGCTTTGGAACCTCGGTCGAGCGCGACATGCTGAAGCTGTTCTTCGGCTTGTTTCGGAGCTCAGCGACGGCGGTCTTCAGTCGGCCCCGGAGCCCCGAGGAGCTGATGCTGTCGATCCGGATGGCGCTGCGGGATGTCGGCTCGGTCTCCTCGGTTCCCAACGAGGAATGTCCCCAGTTGCTCGTGATCGTGGACGGGATCGAGCGGGCGGCGGACGGATGGCCGCATGGGCGAATGCCCTTCTCAGGTGAAGGCTGCGACGGGGCGCACATCGTTGTATCCACCTGTCCAGAGAGCTCCTCCGCGCGCGGCCTGGGGTTGCGTGAACGCCTCGCCTGGTCTCCGGAGCAGACGAGCCTCTTCTTGCTTGCCGGCGAGGGCGAGTCTTCGGAAAGAACGACGCAGGCGCGGCGAGCCGTTGAGGAAGCCGGCGACATGGAACCCTCGCTGGTCCGCTTCTTCGATACACTTGGTGCGGTACTCGCTCCCGTATCGAGCGATGATCTCGTCTCGGCAGCGGGTCTGAACGCGACCGAGCTTGAAGCTCTCGAGAGCGGGCCCAATTCTGCCCATGAGCTCGTCCTTCTGAGCGACGATGGGAAGTATTCATTCCGTGATGACGCGGCTCGTGCGAGCTGGATGATGGAGGCGAGCAAGGTCGCGTCCGTGGAAGATGCTCTCATAGAGAGGGGGCTGGCGGCGCTCACATGCGGACGCGTCTTGCCCGAGGGGTGGCCATCCTACCTTGTGGAGTACCTGGGCGCCCACATGAAGCGGCGTTCTGCCTCTGCGTCTGACTTGATGACGCTCGTGTCGCCCGAGTGGCTCCGGATCTGGATGAGCCGTCCCGGCGGCTTGGTCGGGTTCACCAGCGACGCTCGTCGCGCCCGCCACGCCGCCGAGGACGCGCTCATCGAAGCCTGCAGTCCAGCGCGCGCTGGAGTGACCGAGCAAGAAAGGACGACTCTGCTATGCGCCGTCGTTCGTTGCGCCTTGGTCGAAGGATCTTTGTTCGCGAAGGAGGGAAGCCGCGAGGACGTGGACTATCGCGCGGAGCCGTACGTGGAACCAACCGTCGATCTGAAGAAGTCGACTGGCGCTACGCGCGAACGCGCCGAAGCGCTGGTGACGCTCGCCTCCGCGTTGACAGGACCGGAACAGCGGCTGGTTCGGCGGTGGGCGACCGAGGCGCGCGCGGGTCTCGACGAGGTCCTCCCCCTACCGATCCCCTGCGTGACAGACGACCAGAGCGCGGCGGACCCCGAGCGCGCCCGTCGGATCCGCGCGGGCGCGACGCACGAGGAGCTCGACGGGTACCTGGCGAGGGATACGGTGATTCGCCCCACGGGCCTCTCGCCCGAGGAAGCGTGGCGCCTGGCGGAGAGCCGAGAAGGGGAATCGCGGATGGTCGCGTTCGCGGGCATCTTGCCCGATCTTCCCGAGGAGATGCGCGAGCGGGCCGTGCGCGAGGTCATGGCGGCCTACCGGGAGCACGGCGACCGGCTGGCCCTGCGCGTCCTGGCGGCTTGCGCGCCCTGGATGGCCCTCGTCGATGCAGCCATGGTCCTCTGCGACGAGCTCGGCAACGAGTGGACGAGCGACTTCCCCGGAATGCTGGTGGGGTACGGCGGCCTCACCGAGCTCTCGCCGCTCGTGCGGCGGCTCGGCGGCTCGGCGGCGCTCGTGGGTGTCGCCCGCGCCATCGCCGACGTGGGCCGGTGGCTGCCGTAGCCCGGGCTTTCACAGCAGAAGCTCGCGACGGGGCGTCAGAAGCCGCCCTCCAGCCCGAGGATCGGGACGGTGACAGGCCCGATCTCCTCGGGCTCGCACGACGAGAACCCGTAGCAGGGCACCGGGATGTATTCCTTCGACAGCGTGGCGTTGAGCACGTCGAGGACGAGCGACAGCCAGCCTGTCTTCCCGATCGACCAGCGCTTCTCCAGGCGGACGTCGAGCCGCAAGAACGGGGGCAGCCGCTCCCACCGGACCGGGCTGCCGGCGGTGGCCTCCGGGCCGCCGGGGACGCCGCTCCCCGGCGGGGAGCTCGGGCCGTCGACCTTCCCCTGGGGGAGCCCGGAGTAGAAGACGGCGCGCCCGCCGACCCTGTACCCGCGGCCGAGATCGTAGGTCAGCGCGAGGTTCGCCACGTGGGTCCGGTCGACCGAGGTGACCTGGCTGGCCCGGCCGAAGCTCCGCGTGGAGCGCGACAGCGTGTAGGAAGCGAATCCACCGATACGCCGCGTGAGCCGCCGGCGGGCCGACAGCTCCAGGCCTGTCGCGGCGCCGAGCGCGCGGCGGGTCAAGGCGCCGTCGGCCCCATCGAAGCCTGCGGCGCCGATCGCGTCGGTCATGTTGAAGAACGCGTTGTGGAACACCGAGGCTGTGGCGGTGATGTCCTCCGGCAGCTCGAGCTCGACGCCGGCGCTCGACTGGAAGCTCCGCTGGAGGCCGTCGCCGAGGCGCGGGCGGACGCCGGGGATCGGGACGACGAAGCTCGGCAGCTGGGAGGCGAGGCCGTGCGCCTGCACGAAGGTCACGCCGGGCGCCAGGGAGAGCCGCGCCGAGAGGCGCGGATCGACGGCGAGCGCGACGGTGTCGTCGGAGTGGTAGAGATCGAGCCGGAGCCCCGGGGTGACGCGCAGGCGCGGCGTGACCGCGATATCGGATTCGATGTAGCCGCCGACGGTGAAGTCGACGCGGGACAGGAGGATGTCGGTGATCTCGTCGTCGTCGTCCTGGTCGATGCCGCCCGGGGGAGACCCGACCTCGGTCCCGAGATCGATCGCGTTGTCCTCGAGCACGGCGTCGAGGCCGGCGCGGATCGGGGTCTCGTCGCGCAGGCGATGATCGAGCGTGAGGCGCGCGCCGAGGGTCCGCGTCAGCGCTTTCTGGCCGTCCTGGATCCCTGTCTCGTCGTGGCCGAGCGTCAGCGCGCCGCGGAGCGCGCTGCCCCGGCCATAGGCATGGTCGTACCGGAGATCGACCCGGTGAAACGTCGTATCGAAGAGGGTCGTCGTCTCGCGGCCTTCCTCTTCCGCGAGGTAGTCGCGGGCGCCGAACGCGAAGAGGCTCACCCGGCCTCCCGGGGCGACCTCGTAGGACACGCGGGCCTGGTAGTCCCAGTAGTCGAGCGCCACGCCGGGCGCGGCGAGCGAGAAGAGCAGCGCCGTGTACGAGTAGCGGCCGCCGAGGAGCGCGACCCCGCGGCCGCCGGCGAAGGGGCCCTCGACGAGCGCGCCCGCGTCGAGGAGGCGGAGCGTGCCCTCGCCGTGCCAGTACGGGAGCGGCGGAGTCGTCTCGCCGGCGACGATCCCGCCGGCGTAGCGCCCGTGACGCGCGGGGTAGCCGCCAGGATAGAGGTCGACGCGATCGACGATGCCGGGATGGACGACCGAGGGCCCGAGCCCGAGGTGATAGAGGTAGGGGACGCGGACGCCATCGAGGAAGTAACCGACGTTGCCTGGCGGCGAGCCGCGCACATAGAAGAACGGCAGCCCCGAGACGATGGGCGTGACGCCGGGGAGCATCTCGATCGCGCGGAAGGGGTCGCCGAACGCGCCGGGGACGAGCCGGACCTCGCCGCGGCTCAAGGTGGAGACGCCGGGCGCGGTCTGCTCGCCGTGGACGGTGACCTCGAGGGGTGGCGGCTCGCGCGGGGGCGGGCCGGGGGCCGGGGATGAGGGCGCGGGCGCGTGGGGAGGCGGCGTGGCGCTGGGCGGCGTGGCGCCAGGAGGAGGCGGCGGCGGCGCGGCCTCGATGAAGCGGACCTCGACGCGGATCCTGGCGGCGACGGGCGCGCCGTTCCGGGTGGCCGGCGCGAAGCGGAACGACGTCGCGGCGGCCACGGCGGCCGACGCGAACGGCTCCGGCCCCTCCTCGGCGACCGCGGAGCGCACGGTCCCGTCCGCGTTGACCGTGAGGACGAGGCGGACCGTCGCGTCGCCGTGCGCCCCGTCCGGGTAGCCGGCGGCGAGCGGCGTGATCGGCGCTGGCGGGACGAGCCCTTCCGCCGGCGGCGCCTCGCGGGACGGCTCCGCCAGCGGCGCCTCGCCGGGCGGCGGTGGGTCGGGCGCGGCGACGGCGCGGCACGGCGCGAGCGTGCTCGCGAGCAGCGCGGCGGCTGCCGTGGAGCGCCGGAGGACGCCCATCGCCGCGCAGCGGAACGGCGGCCGAGCGAGCATCGGAGCAGAACACGGCGCCGGGAGGCATGGGGGCGAAGGGGTGGAGGCCATGGAGGCTTTCACATGAGCGGTTCTCTGGCCGACGTCCTGATCGGTTTCTTGCAGAGGGACCGTTCGCGTCCGGATCACCCTCGCATGGATGCTGCCGGGGCAGGGCGGCCTTCGTCAGATCGTGCGCCGTCCGGCAGATCGGCAGGGGCGCTGGCGCCGAGGTCGACGCCCTTCGCCGTCGACATTCGCTTGTAGCGGCCGCTCGCGCTGATCTCGGCCTCGTGGAGGCCAACTCCTGCTGAAGGCTGGCCGGGCCGAGCTGTACACGGCGCTCCTGGTGATGGCGACCATCGATCCCTGGGGGCATAATCTGCGGAAGGAGCTCATCAAGATGGTGGAGGACAAGGAAGAGGGGCTGCTCCGGCGCACGCCGATCATCGGGGAGATGATCATCGAGGCCGAGCAACGAGGCGAGCAGAAGGCGATCGCGGAGCTGCTCGGTCGCCTCTTCGCGCGGCGCCTCGGGCGACGCACGACGAACGACGAGGAGCGCTCGATCATCGAGCGGGCCCGCGCGATGGGTCCGGGCGAGGTCGAGGATGCCTTGCTCGATCTCGAGGGCGAGGCGCTGGTTCGCTGGCTTGCGGAGCCGCTCCGCCAATCGTGACCCCTCGCAGGAGGATAGCTCTCCGCGCGCGTGAGCGCCGGTGTACGGCTGCGACCTGCGGCACTCGAACCTGGACGGCATTCTTGCTCCAGGTACACTTCGAGCGGAGCTCCCGGCCACGACGAGGAACTATAGGCTGGATGCGAGGCTCGCGGCTGCGGCGTTGCTCACCTGTGGCTTCGTCAGCACGAGACGCACCTGCTTCGGCCGCGCTCGGCAGATCGGGCTTACACAAGCACCAAATTTCTGTAGAGTCGTCCACATAGATCAGTTCAGGGAGCGTGGCCCCGATGTCTGGACGGCACTTTAGGCAGACCAGTGACGTCGGCATAAGAGAGACGACTCCTGGGGGGTTCGGCAGAGAAAAGGGTGAGCGTGTTCGGGTCCATGCCTTACACGGCGGCAGACCGGCACGTCGTTCTATGCATATGTGAAGACTACCGGAGAACGAACATGCCCATCGTGCTTTGCGGGAGATTACATGGACATTGATAAGGCTCAAACGCTTGCCATAGAACACTTACTGCCAATGTTTCCAGGATCAAGCCTCCAGATAGGCAAATCCTCCTCGCGTGACGCAAAAGTCGCGTGGGTGGGCGGATCACAACAGGTCAGTTTCAAGCTCGACAAGTCCTGGCAGCAGCGACTCACGGTATCGCGAAGCCAGAGCTTTAGCCCGGCAGAACGAGGACTCATAGACGCATTCGTGAAAGCGTGCGAAGACGTCGATAGCGCAATCGGTCAAGCGTACGAAACAGAGGTACTTCGCTCATTGGGTCGATTTGTAGTAATCGAGTCCGTCAAGCACGCACCTTCTGAATTGCTTGGAAATGCACTCGCCACTCTCGAGCATTGGGCAGTGCAAACGTACGAGGGGCGAGAAGTTACCGCCGGGTTAGGTTTTCTAACGACGCGCGATGAATCATCAGAAACATCTAGTGTCAACTTTGAAGAATACCGGAGGCTCGACGTCGCCAAGGTGCTTGGTGATGGCGTTAGCAGTCTGATGGTATTCGACAGCACCGGGCAGGTACGTGGACTCCACTCTCTATCTGGTGGTAACAACAGCGCCCGTGCTCCTCTTCGCTTTTCCGGCGCAGCTGCATGGGCAGAGGAAAACAGATTATCGCTGTGCCTCAGCCGCCGTGGTGAAATTTTGCTCTTTACGGACGGAGAGTTGCGCTTCGCGCGGCGGCGCGGCTCGTGGATCTACTTCGATCAGGCAAGCACAATCCGACGCTGGAAAATTCATTCTACTTCATTGCGCGCAAGCGTCTACGAATCATGCCTCGACGCATCCTTTGCCCGAACAGGTGCGTGCGTAGCAATGGTGACCATGGCGAATTCTCATAATGTCAGAAGTCTTGTTGCTGACGAAGACATTTTGGCCTCATCCGGGGACAACGCGAAGCTCGCGGCGCTGCGCACGATCATCAGTGGACGTTCGTTCCAGGAACTTGATCGCGCAGTGCGCCAGGATCTTCTCGCACTGGACGGCGCAGTGATCCTGTCCCATACGGGTGCGATCCTGGCCGCAGGCGCGATTGTGCGAGTTCCAGGGGGAAGCGAAGGCGGGGGCCGTCGCGCCGCGGCACTCGAGTTATCAAAGCTGGGTGTTGGCTTGAAAATATCGTCTGACGGCGGCCTCACTGCCTTCTCGAACAGCGATGTCGTATACGCGGGATTCTGAACATTCTGGGGGCATGACACATGGCACCGAATCGTTGCGAGCGACGGAGAGATCGTACCTCGCGCATATCCGGACCGCACTTACACCCAGACAAGCTCGCAAGTGTGGGTTCACATGAAAGTAGCCGACCTAGACCGCTCCTCGTTCTCCATCCTCGAGGATTTTTTCGCTGGCAATGTTGACTTCGCACCACTCTACTGCTCGGCTTCTCCCTACGCTCGAGCGGCCTTCTGGACGCCTTGCCAGGAGCTTCTGCTAGCAACACGCGGAATGTCCATCCTGGGACTTCGACGGAAGCTGGCCGACGCGCGTTCCGAAGAAAAAATCGTCTCGGCTCTCTCCGAGGTGCGTGTCGCAGTGGCGTTCGCGCAACGTGGACACTCTGTAGAGCTCTTGCCAGACGATGCGAGGCCAGAATGGCCCACTTCGCCTCCAGACCTTGTCCTTTACCACCGGGATTACCGAGCATACGTCGAAGTGTTCCGCTGGAGCCCTGATGATACTGGGTCTCAACTGCATGAGCGCTTGGCACCCGTGCTGGAAGAAAGAGACCTCGTCCTTCGCATGTCCCTCCCAGAGGGCCTTTCGAGTCTCGTTGTTCGCCACGACGAGAGAACGGAGCGGGAGCGCCTGATCGAGGCCATCGCGGATGAGATCATCGCTCTAGTTCAAGAGCTCGACCCCTCAAATCTGCCCTTCCAGACCACAATTCGTGGCGCGCAGATCGATCTCATGCGCAGCGAGCCCGGCCGTGGGCGCCTGGGTAGTTGGAACACCGCAGCGACCTTCATTCCGAACGAATCTTACGACAATCAGCTCGTCGCACGCCTGGTCAAAAAGGCTGCAAAGCCGAGCTGCTGGCCGGAGACAAAGCAGCATCACCCGTACTTTGTCGCCGTCGACGCACAACAGACCTTGGGACAGTACGACGCTTTTGCGCGTGTGCTCTATGGTCCGTCCACCTTCAACCCCTGGATGGGACCCGATGAACGACGCTCGCCAGCCGTACGATATCCAGAGATCGTCGAAGAACGACTGAAGACGCCTTGGAGAGATTTGTTGCTGTCCCTTGGCTACGACGCGACCAAGAGACACTACATACGTGAACCCGGCTTTTTCGCCCGCGAGCCACCCCCGTCCGATCTATGTGGTGTGATCACGCTGCACCAGGACGTCCTCGAGTTCTTTCCGAATCCATTTGCCGATGCCCGAAAATTGCGACACGACTATCACCAAGAGCTCGGCATCGGATTAGCCACCGCGATCGAGAAGCGTGTAGGCGAAAACACGGCACTGTGAGTGAGCCATTATCGTGCTCGGACATCCTGTCGAATGAAAAGCTACATCCATTCAATACATATAGGGAGCGCTAGCTAGCGCTCAGCAGGGGCGGCGCTCATCGTCCGCGGCACCGACTGCAGCATGCCTACGTACACCGATGACATCCGTCGACAAGTAAGGCACTGCTATCCGCAGCCGCCACGACCGGCCGCGGCCTCATCTCGGCCACGACCTTTTCGCCGCTCAGCTCCACCCGATCGCCACCGTCGTCCCCCTGAGCCCCGAGATCACCTCTTCCCCTGACAGCGCTGCGAGCACCCCCTCGTCATCCGACTGCACGAACAGCGCCAGCGTCGCCGTCGTGAGCCCCTGCTGCTGCGCGTAGCGCGCCGCCTGCTCGCGCGCCCGCGGGCTCCACCTGGCACGCGAGCATGTAGACCCGCTCCCACTGGGTGAGCCCGATGGTCTCCTCCGGAGCGGGGTTGTACTTCTCGGTGAGGAGCTCCCCGAACCAGCCCACGAGGCCCGGCTGGCCGCGCGTCACCTCGAAGACGCGCTCCACCACCGCGGGCTCGATCGCCTGCCCGCTATCGGCCTGGTACTGAGCGAAGAGGTCGAGCACCTCGTCGCGCGTGAGGTTCGGGACGTGGAGCGAGCGCTGGACGTTGAAGGGCGAGCCCCGGAGGCTGTCGACCCCTAGCGCCGCCCGGACGCCGATGAGCGCGAGCCCGTGCAGCGTGTAGGCTTCGCGGGCGAGATAGATCTTGCGGAAAGCGCTCACCAGGCGGTCGAGGACTGCGGGCGGAAGAGAATGGAACTCGTCCACGAGCAGGATGAGGGACCTGTCGAACGCGCCCCCCGAGGGCAGGGCCCGTGAGGTGCGTCCAGGCCCAGTGCTTTTTGCGGTCCATGATCGCGAGCAGGAGATCCTGAAGACGGCTTGTCATGGGGCAGCCCCTCGGCAAGGGGAACCTTCGCTTACAGTACGGACGACACCTGCCCAGCGCCGTCGTGACCGTCCGCGCTGAGAGCACCGCGTCGCCGCGGCCCGGCTCCGGTCGGAGCGTGGTCCGGACGCTGGAGTGCCCACGATCATGACGGGTCGCCCTGATATACTCGCGCTCCATGACGGCTCTCCTCACGTCTTGCTGGACCGTCGCCCTGCTCGTCGCCTGCAGCGGGTGCGCGTCATCCGTGCAGCAGCTCGACGTCGATAGCACCGGCTCCTGCCCGCCACGAGAGAGCCTTCCTCAGGTGAACATCGGCGCCTGGCCCGTCGAGCGTCGGGCGAGCCTCGCGCGCCTCGCCGACGCCGGCCTTTCCCCTGCTGCTCGCTACGTGGGTGGCCGTCTCACCCTCCTCGACGCCTGTACAATCAAGGCCCGCTTCGCGGCGCGGCCCCTGCGTCATGCGCAGGAAAAGACGGTTTCAGTCGAGGACGCTACAGGCCTCTTCCGCGAGCTTCCGGCCGGCGGCGAGTCGCTCCTCCCGTCCCTCGCGCCCCAGCGTCCGCTCATCCTCCGGACGCGCATCCAGCGCGAGCTCCACGTCACAGAGCTCGATGACGGCGTCCTGCCCGCCTCCTTCAGCGCTCCCCCCTGCGCCGAGGCGACCCACGTCGTCGCGGCGATCGGCGTGGGCAGCTTCGATGCGCTGGTCTCGAACAGCGCTGGCGCGTGGTCTGCCCTCGGCACGAGCTCGCGCGAGGTATCGCCGGTCGAGGTGACGCTCGCCCCCCTCGAGCGAGCCGCGCCGGGCCACAGTCCAGGAGGTCGCGTCGGCTGCGCGACCGAGGTGCGGCTCCTCCCCCCGAGCTCCGCCGAGCCTTGGCAGCTCGAGTCGCAGGAGGGGGTGCGCTGCCAGCTCCCGTGCTCGCGCTGGCTCATGCCCGCGGGGCTCGACCATGGATTCGTGATCTCCGTCAGGTCGCCTGATCGATCCGTGAGGCTGCGGAGCCTGCCTTCATCGCCGCGTGGCCATGCTCCCGTCACCGCGCAGGTTCGCCATGTCGCAGCCTCGAAGGGCCCCGCGATCGGGCTCGGCCTGGCGCTGACCGCCTTCGGGGCCGCGGCCGTCACGACAGCGATCGTTGTGGATGGCTCACCCCCCAGCACTGGACCGGAATCGACATCCGCCATCGGGGGCAGCCTGGAAGCGCTCGCCGGGCGCGCCGTGCTGGCGGTCCTGGGCGCCGCGATCGGACTCGGGGGTGTCGGGCTGACCGTCAAGACGCTCGCTGGGCCGAGCACCGAGCCGGCGCTCGTCCCGGTCGCGCCGCCGAAGGCTGCTGCGCGCCCGGCGCTGCGATGGACCGTGGGTCCGGGCGGCGTCGCGGGGTCTTTCTGAGCGGCGTTCCAGGGCTCTTCGAGCGCGTGGCCGCGCGCGAGGACCTCGCGGTGTTGCTGAGCTCATGCTGGAGGTGGCTGACCCATGCCCAACCTGGGTCGGGTCTCCCTTGGCTCGGGTCGCCGCGTCACCGGAACCGGCAAACCCTGGAATAACTCCGGTGCGCCGTGTCGTTGTCGCAAGCGCCCGATGAAGCCGCAAACACCGACTCTCCTTCTGACCGCGGTCCTCTCCGCGGCCTGCTCCAGCCCCTCCAGGCAAACCGCGCCGGACGAGCGGAATGCCGGAGCCGAGGAGACGGCGACTCCCCCGCCCTCTCCTCCACCACCGCCGTCCCCTCCTCCATCGCCGCCCCCGAAGCTCCGCGCCGTCATGCGGGCCGGCGGCGCCCTCGTGCGCTCCCCGCAGGACGACGCGCTGTATCTGGCCGACGAGGACCACGCCGTCCTCCGGCGCATCCCGCTGCCCGTCGACGTGAGCGCCCCGCCGACCGCGATCGCGCTGCCGGGCCGCCCCGCGCAGGTCCTCGCGCTCGCCGACCGCGTGCTCGTCACGATCCGCGATCCCGGGCTGCTGCTCGTGATGCGCCCGGACCCGACGGCGGGGCTCGTGGAGGCCGCGCGCGTGCCGCTGCCGGCCGACGCGTGGGGGCTGGCGATCACGCCGGACGAGCGCACCGCCCTCGTCACCAGCGCGTGGACCGGCAAGGTCTCCGCCGTGGATCTCGCGACCGCCACGCGGTCGTGGTCGATCGACGTCCCGCGCGAGCCCCGCGGCGTCGTGGTCCGCGAGGACGGCGCGGCCGCGTACATAACGCACCTCACGTCCTCGGCGCTCACCCGGGTCGAGCTGCGTTCCCCGCCCCAGGCGAGGCCGATCGCGCTCCCCCCGTCGCCGTACCGCGCCACTCCGGACGCGCCGCGCGCCGCCTCGCTCGGCTACGCGGCCGCGCTCTCCCCCGACGGCCGCCGCCTCTTCGTCGCGCGCCACGCGCTCGGCGCGCTGGGCGAGCTCTCGTGGTTCGGCGCCGCCACGGTCGACGTCCTGCGCACGGGCAACGACGAGCCCCTCGCGCCGCGCCGCCGCGACGGCGCCCCGATCCGGATCGCACGCGACTTCGAGCTCGACATCACCGGTGACCCGGAGCGCGAAGCGCCCCGGAGTGAGCTCGCCCCGTTCGTCCAGCCGCGCGCCCTCGTGTACCGCGAGAGCACCCGCACGCTGCTCGTCGCCAGCGAGGGCACCGACACGCTGGTGGAGCTCGACGCGCTCTCCGTCGAGCCGACGCTCCGGCCGCTGCGCACCTATCCGCTCTTCAGCGCGCCCGCGCTCGGCGATCCGGCGCCGGGGTCGCTGGACGCCCTCTCGCGCCAGGTCGGCGTGGCGACCCTGTGCGGCGCGCCGACCGGCGTCGCCCTCTCCGGGGACGAGTCCATGGCGTGGGTGTACTGCCGCTCGACCGACACGCTCGCCATCGTGCGCCTCGACGAGCACAAGGCGGCGGGTCCCTACGACCAGGGGCCTGTGCCGTTCATCCGGCTGGCCGACCCTCCGCTCCACGAGAAGGCCGCCGTCGGCCGGAAGCTCTTTTACAACGCGACCGACTGGATGACGAGCGGCGGGCTCGGGTGCGCCGGGTGTCACCCCGACGGGCGCGACGACGGCCATGTGTGGCACGAGGTCAGCGGCGAAAGCTTCGCCAACTTCTTCGGATCCGCCGACAACCGGCCGATGGAGGGCCTCGCGGGCGGCGTGGCGCGACAGACACCCATGCTCGCAGGGCGCGTGTCGGCCGAGGGCCCTTATGGCTGGAACGCCCAGAGCGAGAGCCTCGCCGCGCGCGTCCGGGAGGGCTTCGGCCTGCACCGATGGGGGCTGGGCGGCGGCTCGGACGGCGAGCTCGCGGTGCGCGCAGGGTATCTCGCGAGCTTCCTGCGCGAGGGGCTCGTGCCCCCGCCGAGGGAGGATCGGCCGCTCACGCCGGAGGAGAAGCACGGCTTCGCGCTCTTCACGAGCGAGGCGGCGCAGTGCTCCCGCTGCCATGTGCCCGAGACCGAGTACACCGATCGGATGGGCTATCCGATGCCGGACTTCGCCATCCCGCTCGGGTTTTACAGCGAGAAGAAGGGCCAGGTGTACAAGACGCCATCGCTGCGCTTCATCGCCGGGACGGCGCCCTACTACCACACCGGCTCCGCGAGGACGCTCGAGGAGCTCGTCGAGAACAACAAGGATCGCATGGGCCGCACCAGCCACATGTCGAGGAAGGACAGGGCGGCGCTCGTCGCCTTCCTGAGGACGTTATGAAGAAGCTCCTGTGGATAGGGACAGTCCTGCTCGGCGCGCTCGCGCCGGCGCAAGCCGCGGAGCCACCGAGCGCCGCGCCCGCAGCGCCGGACGGCGCCGCGGCCGGGGCTCCGGCGGAGGCGGTGGCAGCCCTCCCGGACGGGGGCGAGGGCGCGGCGGCGCCGAAGGTGCGCGTGCTGGAAGAGGCGCCGCCTGCGCCCGAGCGGACGCCGCGGCCCCAGGCGGCGGAGTGGGACGCCGCCGAGCCGGTGCGGCTCGCGAGGGACAGGGGCGGCGCCGCGTGCAAGGCGCGGATGCGGCGCGAGTGGCTGCGCGT
Organism: Sorangium sp. So ce321; assembly: GCF_051530195.1. Lineage (NCBI taxonomy): Bacteria > Pseudomonadati > Myxococcota > Polyangiales > Polyangiaceae > Sorangium > Sorangium sp. So ce321. The sequence continues at coordinate 12,948,203 of NZ_CP150329.1, forward strand.
CGACTGCGCGATGCCCTCGGTGGCCGTCGTGAGGACGCTCGGCGCGAGCGCCGGCGAGGAGTGGCTCTGGCTGGACCAGAAGAACAGCGAGCGCGATCCGCTCGGGCTCGCGACGGGCGTCTCCGTGGTCTTCCCCGTCCGCCTCGGGGACCGGCGGGTGATCGAGATCCTCTCGGCCACCGGGGGATACCGCGGCGAGCTCGGGGTCTCGACCGCCTTCGTGATCTCCGAGCAATGGCTCGACGGCGACGCGGGGCCGATCGTGGGCCTGCTCTGAGCCCCGTCCGGCGCCTTGTTGCGCGTGTCCGGCTCGGCGAGGGGGCATGGGACACGAACGCGTCGGTCCCTCGCGCCCCTCGCGCGAGCCTGCCCGGCGCCTGAGCTGTACGGCGGCCGGTCCGTGGCGAAGCTTGTCCTGACGGCAGGCGGGTGGCACCCTGACGCGAGGCGCTGAAGAAGGAGAAACTCATGGATAAGCGAACCCTTGAGCAACTCGAGGCGGCGCTAGACGCCGTAAGCAAGGACCTGGCACCCCGCGTCGAGGAGCTCGCTCGGAAGAGCACCAGCGGCGTCCTCACGCCTGAAGAGCACAAAGAGTATGCCGAGGTCGTCCGCTTGAACGACATGATCAGCCTCCTCAAGCTTCAGGCTGAGGAGTTGTGGACCATGCGCGCGGCCTCGTGAAGCTCCCGACCGACACGCGGGAGCTGGTCCAGCGGCGCGCGCAGGGGGCATGTGATTACTGCCGTCTTCCGCAGGACGCATCGATTTTACCCCATCCCATCGACCACATCATCGGAAGGCAACATTGTGGATCAGATGATGTCTCCAACCTGTGTCTGTGCTGCATCCGCTGCAACTTGAAGAAGGGTCCGAAGTTCGCGTCGATTGACCCCGAGACCAGACTTGTCGTGCCTCTCTATCATCCCAGGCATCCATCGTGGGGAGAGCACTTCGCCGCGGCGTCGAATGGTTCCATCAACGGGCTGACGGCGGAGGGGCGCGCGACCGTCCAGCTCCTGGACATGAACCACGAAGATCGAGCTCGCTTGCGTGCGTTCCTGCTGCGCCGAGGCCGGCATCCGTGAGGTCGCCCGTCCTTGAATACGCCGACCATGCCATGGCTCAGATCGAGAAGGGCGCGCTGGAGTTCGGCTACCAGCTCTCCGAGAAGGGACGCCTGAGCTCACGAGAGGAGCTCGACGAGGCGTTCACCGCCCTGGACGAGCAGATCGCGCAGCGCCGCCGGGCGGCCGGCCGTCGGGCGGCCGCTCAGGGCCGGCTCAGCGGGGCGTGAGGTTGCGGCAGCCGCTGCCGCAGCTGTCCCCGTCGAGGTTGTTGCCGTCGTCGCACTCCTCCACGTCCTGCACCACGCCATCGCCGCAGAACTCGCCGAGCTGGCAGCGCGGCCCGCACTCGCCGTAGCCGCCGTCGTTCACGCCGTCGTCGCACTGCTCGCCCAGGCTGACGATGCCGTCGCCGCAGGCCGGCGTGCACTCGCTGCGCGCCGTCGCGAAGCCCTGCAGCGTGAGCTTGAACGTCGACGCCGCGGTCTGTCGCTCGGCGTGGAACACGGCGATCTGGTACACGCCGCCGTCCACGAGGCCGAGGTCGACGTTCCGCGCCGGGATGACCTCGTCCCCTTCCGCGGCGTAGGTCACCCTGCCTGCCCCCGCGGCGTTGACGACGAGGTGCCCGGTGACGGCGCTGTGGATGCCGCCGACGTCGACGGCGAGGCGATCGTTGATGAACACCCACACGTCGTCGTCGCCGGTGAAGTCGAGCACGTACTCCTGGCCCGCCGTGTACTGGAACCAGTAGCGGATCTCGCTCGTGAAGTGGAAGTTGTGGTCCGGGGTGCCCTCCTCCTTCAGCCAGCTTCCATCCCCGTAGCTCGGGAAGATATCGGCGGGCACGCGCTCGGCCGCCGGGGTGAACGCGTCGCCGTCGACAGGGAAGAACAGCGGGTTGCCGTCGTAGGAGGCCTCGATGTACCTCGCCCAGTAGACCCCGCCGCGCTCCTCGCAGCCGCGGAACTCGGGGCTGTGGATGTCGCCGCAGGACGCCGTGTTCTCGGCCGTCGAGGTGCACGGCTCCCCGTCCACCTCGTTGCCCACGTTGCCGCAGTAATGCGCGCTCTCCGGGGACAGCAGGGACCACTGCGCGCCGTCCTCGCCCCAGCGGTTCACGAAGCGGCCGTCCCCGGTGTCCCACAGCGTCAGCGTGGTGACCGTGGTGCTGTTCGTGCCGGGCACGTCGTTGTACCAGGCGGCGAAGCTCTGCGCGCTCGTGACAAGGCTGTTCGCGACCGCCATGTGCACAGGCTTCTTCTCGGCGTCGAGCCGGGGGGCGACCATGCCGAAGACCGGCGCGCTGCGGTCGGGGCCATCCGGCTGGAAGTCGGGATGAGACGCCCGGAAGTCGCGGAACACCACCGGCACCGCCATCGAGCCCGAAGGTTGGGGCACGGCGCAGTCGTAGCCGGGCTCCGTGACGCAGGCCGCGGAGCAGCCGTCGCCATCGATGGTGTTGCCGTCGTCGCAGTCCTCCGCGAGCACGAGGCCATCGCCGCAGCTCGACGCGCACGAGCCCGCGGAGCAATCGGGCTCGGCCTGGCAGCTCGAGGAGCAGCCGTCGAAGGGCAGCGTGTTGCCGTCCTCGCAGCTCTCCGCGCCCTCCCGGGCGCCGTCGCCGCAGGCCGTCGGCGTGCAGGCGCTCGGGTTGCCGTCGCACTTGTGGCCCACCTCGACCTTGCAGGTCGGCGAGCAGCCGTCCCCCGGATCCGTGTTGGCGTCGTCGCAGAGCTCCGGGAACACGACGGCGCCGTCCCCGCAGCGGGCGACGCGAAAGCAGGTGGCTCCAGCCGCGGGGCAGGACCAGCCCAGCTCGACCGAGCGGCAATCCGCGGCGCAGCCGTCCGCGCCCGCGGCGTTGCCGTCGTCGCAGGCCTCGTCCGAGGTGAGGACTCCGTCGCCGCAACGGAACGTGCCGCCGTTGTCGCCGACGCCTATGTCGTCCCCGGTCCCCGTGCTGCCGTTGGCGCCGTTGGCGCCATTGCCGCCGGAGCCGGGACTGTCACCGCCGCCCGGGCCCTCTCCGCCGGGGGTGCCGTCGTTGGACGCAGAGCAGCTCGCCGCCAGGGCGAGACAGCTCGCGATGAAGATCGTCGAACCAAGCCGCGGAGCACAAGGATGCATGATCTCCTCCTTCTGGTCGCCCGGGACCGCTCGGGGGCGTGAAGTGACCACAGTCTCTCACGCGGATGCCCTGAGCTCGAGCCCGTCGTTCGCGAGCGGCCGCCCGGTCGGACGTGGATTGAAGTCGACCAGCGTGAGGCGTGGAACAATCCGGATACAGCGTCACCTTCTCACGAGGGCGGATCGTCAGGCGGTGTCTGCCAACGAGCGCCGCGGCCCCAGAGCTCGTCGCTTGTTGCGTGATATGGGAAATTTCAACCACCGAGGCACGGAGTTGCTTTGTTCTGCCCTGTGTGCCTCGGTGGTTTGCTTTCCCATGAACCAGGGATGAGCCCTGGGCGACGCCCTCTCCTGCGGGAGCGACGTGGTTCAACGTCAGCGCCGCGATGCCGTGAGCCGCCGGCGAGCTGGTGAGCGAGGCCGCAAGAAGCCTCGGGTTGCCGATCGGGACCGCGTTCTCACGGCTCCGCCGCGGACGGAGGCAACTTTCGACCGTGCTTAGGCGGTGGTGCCGGGACCGGTGATCCAGGTTGAGACGGCTGACGTGTGAGACTCGTCTTTGTTGCTCGCAGCTTTCTGGTACTCGGGTCGATCGAAAGGGCGACAGCTCGATAGCGCATCCCCGCTTTGATGCCCATATCACCGATGTGGCTGGTTCTCCAATCAGCTCGTGATGGAAGGACGATCGCGCCGGAGTCAGACTCTTGAAGTCCCCAGCTCTGTCCGTATGTGTAAGGAGGCACTTGATGGCTGATTTGATAGTATATAGCGTTTATAAACACGAAAGATTCTTGTGATTGGTCGTACGGCACGATCATTTCGGTGGTGCCTCCGAACTCCGACAGATCAACACCTACCGTGGTCGCTTGAATGCTCTGTACTGCTCTTCTGATGAGCGCGTCGGAAGCCTCATGAAGAGCAGTCGCAGAAGCAGCCGAGCTTGCCGCAGCGGAGGATCGAAGCAGAGCCTCCCGAGCTTCACGTGATTCAAGGGCTTCTGTGATCGAGGTGCGAACCAATGTGATCACTTCCTGAGTTCCCAGAGTCTGGGCTCGCATCGCCTCAACGTAGTTTTTGACGTCAACTTGGGCCCCGAATTCCTGTGGGGGGTACAGGACGTATGGGCGGCGCCACAGGATCATGAAAAACGCCGTAGCCACCAGCAGGGGGAAGGCAATTGCAAAGGAGCAAAACGCAACTTGAACCATTCCCGAGGTCTGAGTAGCCGCTACCCCGGCAACTACTTCGGACAGCATGACAAAGGTGGCGATCACCCCAAGCGGGGTCATCCCACTAGTTCGATGCATGCGAGCTAGAGCCTGATCAGCATTAGTCATGTCGCAGCCTTAGGGTAGATCGCCCACCGGTGGTGTGGAAGCGATGCGAGCGCTACCGGTGTGCTAGGCGAATGTGGCGAAAGGTAACCAGGTGGCATCCCATCGCCGCTAAGTCGCTGTCCCGGATCCGCGGGTCTACGTCACCGGCCGCGTACTGTCGCCCCATGGAGAAGTCGACGGCGGTCGTCTCGCAAGGGCTTGCACCCGGCCGCCGTGCTACCGGCGAGCGGCTCGTGGGCTGTTCCGTTGTGGGCGTACGCGGATCCCCGTCTCCCGCCTGCCGCAGGCACGCGAGACAGGGCATTATGCCTCCCCGATGTCGATCGCCCGCCACCATGAGCCGGCCCGTCAGGTCGCGGCGAACAGCCCGGAGCTGTCGTAGGCGAGCTCCAGTACGAAGCCGGGCGCGACGGGTAGGGAGAAGGTTTCGCCCTCCTCCGCGAGAACAGCTTCAGCGATGGCGTCGAGCTCGTCAGGGTCGATCATGCCCAGGGTATCGACGAGCCGGCGGTGTCGGTTGCGTGCGGGTCGCTACGATGGCAGCGGGCTCGTCTGGGTGGCGCTCTGGTGAGGGTCACGTGTGGCACCTGCGGGGTAGCAGTTACGCGCCGAAGGGAGGCCGTGATTTACTCCACCCGGGAGGTTGGACTACTGCCTCTCAACAAGTTTCTAATGTGGCTTACGACGGATGCCCATTCTTCGAACTGGTTTGACGATGCCAGGATAGTTCTTTCTTTGGGCAGTGTCCCTAAGCAGGAAAGCGGAGTATTTGTCCAGTCACAAGCGCTTAAAATAACGGGGAGCACGTGTGCTTCTCGGGCAGAGTGACGTGCAACAGCTCGCTCCATTTCGTGCCACCGTTTGTCGTCCGCGAGATATTTGGCACTGACGAGGAGTATGATTGTATTGGCCGTCTCAATTTTTGAGACAACATCGGTGTCCTGTCCGTTGCTGACGTCGGTGTGTGGGCTATCCCAAATGCGAAGCTTCTCCTGTCGCCTCAATACGGCGAGATGCGTTATGAGCTCATTTCTGTGTGCCTCGTCAGCGGCTACGTATGAGATAAATACGTCGGTCGGGGCAGGGGTCGGAGACATGAGCACATGAATATCATGAGCGCGATCGAGTCGCAAATGCCTTAGCCAACGCCTGAGCTCTGCTGGGTTCCAGCAACCAGGCCATCTCGCCGCGTTGCAGGGGACCAGTCCAACCTGCGTCTCACATGAGCCGCGTCTCGTCTTCAGCGTTCGCAGTTGCAGGAGGCGCCAGCGGTACGAGCCCTCGGAGGCTGTCCGTACGGCATCAGGCACATGAGGCGGCTCCGGAATCAGTCCCGCCGGTCGCCTGTCACCCATCCCGCCGCGTACCGTTCCGTCCCGCCGGTTCACCCCGGCGCGCTCTTGCCCGGTGGTCTACCCCACACCGTTCGCCCGCTCCTGGACCCCCGCCAAACTTTGCCAGGTCACACGCAGGGCACACAAAAGCAAAAAGACACGGTTCTCACCGTGTCTTCTTGGTGGAGGCGCCGGGAATCGAACCCGGTACCAGCCATGGGCGCCTCGCCCCCCGAGACGCTCACTCGCGCCGTCGCCCTCGCGGGTCAGGAGGAGCGCGGGTCATTCACGAGGCGATCGGTCGGCTGCTCGACCTGCCGCCATCAGCGCAGATGCGAGCAAGCCCCACCCGCAGTCGAGTCCGACGCTCACGCTGACGCCCGCTGCGCCCGACAGCTCATCGACGCCGGCCGGTCCAGCTGATCGGATCGCCGAATGGCTGGGTGAGCAAGCGCCGGGGGCCAAGGCGAGATTGGTGTGGATCACTCCGCGGGCGCGCCCCGCTTCGTGAAGTGCGCATGATAACGCCGGTACAACTCCTGCCATCTCGCGTACTCCGCGGGGCGCTCGCTGAACCGCTCCTTCCAGGCCGCATCGACCGCCGACCGCCTCTCGGTCGAACCCAGGCCATACCGCTGGAAGATCGCCTCGGAAGCGTCAGGGAACAAGACCAGCTCGGCGCAGAGCGCGGCGTACTGGGCGAGCGGTAACGAGATCTCGCTCGGCTCGGCGAGGGGCGCTCGACTGCCGCCGCCGGCCTCGCTCGACGGTGCCGCCATGGAGCCCTGGGGGGCCGTTCCGGTCACGGCGGCTTGCGCGTACGCTTGCCCGAGCAGCTCGCGAGGGACCTTGACGCTCAGCGACGTCTCTCCGAGCTCATCGGGCGCGTGCGGAGCGCGTCTCGACGATGCCAGAGCTCCGGCAGGCCTCGCGGGCTCCGCCGCTGCGAAGGGGATCCCCGGGTTGCCCCGTGGGGGAGCCTGCACCGGTAACGCCTCCGCGACATCCCGGGGTCCTCGCGGCGGTCGTGGCCAGGCACCAGGCGCCGACGGCTGGGATGTCCGCGCGTCCGCCAGTCCCCGCGCGCCGGCCACCCTCGACGGCCGCAGCACCTGCGGGCCGACCCGGAGCGGCCCCAGCTCCCCGGGCCTCGCGCGAAGCTCCGCCAGGAGCTCGCCGAGCTCCGCGTCCTCCTCGGCGCGTCGAGCCCAGCGGCGGCGGAGCCGCGCGATGTCGTTCATGCCCACGCGCTGCTCCTGCAGCAGCTCGAACGGCGCCGGATGCGCACCGAAGGCCGCAAGGAAGCTCGCCCACGCGGCTGCGTCGTCCGCGAGCGGCTCGATCGGTCGGTCCAGCCAGTCCTCCGCGCGGGCCAGCTCCTCCTCGAACTCCGCGAGCAGCTCCGGCTCCGCAGCCAGCCGCTGCTTCCAGTGAAGATCGGCCCGCGCGAACGCGCGCGGCCTCAAGCCCTCGACGGCGAGGACGTCCGCGAGCGGGAACCCCTCCGACATCGCCGCCCTGACAGCCGCGTACTGCGCCAGCGAGACCCCTTCGCTCGCCTCCTGCGCCCCCGCGGCGGGCTCCGTGATGGCCGCCATGCCCTTGGCCCCTGGTCCCATGCCCTTGGCCCCTAGTCGCCCACCAGCACGGTCCCGGAGGCGAGCACGCTCCCGTTCGGCGCGTCGGCCGGGTCGTTGCAGGTCAGCGCCGCATCGCCGAGGTGCGCGGCGGGCTTGTCGTTGATGAGCACCGTCTTGCTGCCCGCCTGGATCCGCGCCTGGTTCGACGGCGGGCGCTGAAAGGTGCCCCCCGCGGGGACGTGGGCGGGGGCGTTCGTCGCGGTGCTCCCCTGGATCGCGGCCGGCTTGCCCTCGACGAGGACGTCCTCGCTCAGACCGCCGCTCAACGCTCCGCTGAAGGGCAGCGGCGTCGGCGTTGGCACCGGCCCGCCGGGTGAGGGAATCATCACCACGTGGGTATCGATGCCGATGATCCTGTCGCCTTGCTTCGCGGCGGGTTTGCCTGGGCTGGGGGATCGCGATCGCATGAACCTCCGTGCTTTCCTGTGCTGGTTGGCCGGCGCCACGTGCCGAGCGTGTCTCCCTCGTCGCGTGGACCCATGGTGCGCGGACAAGCCTGCCGCGTTCGACCCGCGTGGGCACGAGCAAGCGGCATCCTCCGGCGTGTTGCTCGGGCGAACGGGTGCTGTCGCGCACGTCTGTCGAGCGCGCGGGCGTCCGCGGGTCTCAGCGCTTTCCCTCGTCTCCCGGCGCTGGCGATGCGTCGGCCCAGAGCGGTGGATCGAGCGGCTTGCCCGTCTGTGGGTCGAACCGCTGGAGCCGCTTCCCCTCCGGCGCGCTCTGCCCTGCGGCCGGCGCCGGGCGAGCCTGGAACGGCAGGTCGGGCCGCGGGACGAACTCCGCGATGTCCGCCGTGCCCTGCGGGACGGCGGCGCCGGCGGCGGGCCTCGGCGACACGGTCGCAGCCTCCGCGGGTCGAGGTGGCGCCGGCGGGCTCGCCGCCGCCGGGGCCCCCTCGAGGCGGGGCGGTGCCGGCCCCCAGCTCCCCGCACCGGCGGACCGGGCGCGCGCGCCCGCAGCCCAGGGGGAGACCTCGTCGCGGTCCGGCGGCGAGCGCGGCGAGGCGTACGCCGGGCCTTGCGGCGGCGCGGGCGGCACGGGACGCGCCGGCGCGACGCTCTCGGTCGCCGGGCGCTGCGGCGGCCCGAGCGACGCGAGCGAGGGCCGCTTCGCCTCGAGGCTGCGCCGGGTCCTCGCGAAGACCGAGCTGAAGCGCAGCGCCTGGATGCCCTGGTTGCGCTTCGCCGAGAGCGCGAGCTCCGCCGTATGCTCGGCGTCGGCCCGCTCCCATTCCGCCGGCGCGACGCCGAGGCGCGCGAGCACCTCGTAGAGGTCCTCGCCGCGAAAATAGACCACGTGGGCCAGGACCTCGGCATATCGCTCAAGACGCATGACGCTCTCGCCCTTTCCGATCCAGGTTGACCTCCCTCGTCACGGGCCGTCCGCGTCCGGCGGGACGGGCCTCTTCAGGCGGCGGAGCTCGTCGCACGACTCCTCTCGATGAGGGCATACGGCCGTGAAGATCTCCACCGCCTTCTCGACATCCTTCTGCGTCCCGGTGCCGGTCTCGTACATCTCCGCGAGCCGTTCGCAGCTCATCAGCCAGCCGACGTCGCGCTTGTCGACGCGGCAACCGATCTTCGTGACCTCGAAGATCTTCTTGTCGACCTCGGGCCCGCTCCCCTGCTTCCGGATACGCCCCAACGTGCGCCGGCACGCCAGGTCGCGGCCATGCTGGCAGGCGGCCATATCGAAGAAGCTCGCCTTCTCCGGGTCCTTGGGCACGCCCTTGCCGCGCTCGAACATGTCCGCGAGCTCCTCGCATCGCTTGAAGTCGCGGCTGACGGCGCACGCGCGGTAGGTGAACTCCGCCACGGCTTCCGGTCCTTGCGGATCAAAGCTGTCTTCCCCGACACATCCGATCGCAAGCGAGCATGCTCCCCTGCCAGCGCGGCACTCGGCCTCGGAGAACTTGCACAGCTTGAGGCCGAGGTCTTTCGTGAGGCTCTTCCGCTCGGCCGGTGTCCTGTCCGACCACGGGTAGCGAAGCACGCGCCCACACGCGCCCATCTCGCCCGCGCGGCACATCGCCAGGAGCTTCGTCGCCAGGGCCTCCGCGCGGGGTTTGTCTCCGCTCCGCTGGGCCACGTCCATCAGCGTCGAGCATGCGGCGATATGGGACGCCGCGCAGGCATCCTCCGCGGCCTTCTGCGCGGTCTTGCCCACCGTGTCCTTGTAATATGCGTCCAGCTCCTCTGGGTGGCGGAGAAAATCCAGGGCGAGCGCCAGGCAGCCCTGCTTCTCACCGTGATCGCACGCCAGCTTGTGCTGAACCGCCTCCACCAGCTCTTCCGTCGCCTTGATCGGCCAGTCGTGCCAGTGGTAGTACTCCACGGCGAACTCCATGCACGCCCTGGTGTTCTTGCCCTTGCATGCTTTCGTATACAGATCATCCGCGCGAGGCGCGTCCTCCGCCAGGCCGAAGCCGTGGAGGAAGAGCCAGCCTGCAGCGCGGCAACCCTCCATGTCGCCCCGCTCGCAGCGCAGAAGGTCCGCCGAGGGATCCTCCGCGGCCGGCATGGAGAAGAGCACGATGTCCGGAGCCTTCGCAGGCTCGGGCGGCGCAGCGCTCGGCGGCGGCGGCGGTAGCACGACGACCTGCCGTACCTCGGCGCTCCTCGACGGCGCGCTCGGCGCGCCGCATCCGGTAAGCAGGGCCGAGAGGGCCACCATGGCGAACACCAAGCCCTCAGACAGAAGCTTGAGCATCGCCGTCTCCCATGAGCGAGGTCGCGCCGTCCAGGAACATCGCGGGCGTGAGCGCGTCGATTCGCTCCTTGGCCTCTGCCCCTGTGCCGAACCTTGGATGCCAGTAGATATCATTCCAGGCGGTCTCCTTGAGCCTGTTCTCGATCGCCATGGGCCAGGCGGCGCTCGGCTCTGCCTTCCCTGAGCCACCCGTCATGTACTTCCATCGGCACTGGAACTGTGCCTTGCCCGCGTAGTCCGCTAACTGCCTCCCGCTGTTCGTGATCGCCACGGCGGGCAAGTAGTTCTTGTGCAACTTCAGGCTCGCAGGGCGGCCGAACTCGGCCTCGTAGTTGGGTGCGACTTCCGACATGAACATGCTCAGCGTCATCTCGCGCCCACCGTGTGCCCACATCGACCGGGCGAGGGCCCCGCGCGGGATAAAGAAGATCACCCACGGCTGCAGGTTGGTGAAGCCGGGAGTGTTCCGGATCCCCCAGAGCATCTGCGCGACGGTGTAGTTCTGCTCCGGGGAATTGCCGTACATGCGGGCGAGCCGGCTCACATAGAGCACGTCGCTCGGCGTCATCGCCGCCTTGCTGGGCCGCATCGTCAAGACAAGGCGAAACAAGCCGATCGGACGTGCCTTCTTGATGAACGCAGCCATCTCGCCGAGGTCCTCGGGAGGAGGTGGCGTGACGCCCATGCCGCAGAAGCCGAGCATCTGCCCGGGGCCGACCTTGTTCTGCGCGCTGCCGTCGACGATGCCGGCCTGCATGAACTCGACGAGCGCTCCCCGCCCCGGGCTCTCCTTGTCGATCTTCGCCCAGAAGTTGGCCCCGTTGCCGGTGTCCATGAGCTGCACGAGCGGCTTGTCCTTGTGCACGCGGAGGATGTAGTGGATGTGCGAGCCGTCGAGCTGCTTCTTGAGGTCGATGACGACGGCGCTCGTCTTGGTGTCTAGCGCCAGCGCCTTCTGAGACTCCCAGGTCGCGAGATCCTCCTTGAGCTTCGCGTGGATCTTGGCGCGCGTGATATCCGCATTGGCCGCCTCCCTTCTCTTCTCGAAATATCGGAGATCCTCGAGGAGCTTGGGATCTTCCTTCGGCTTCGTGAGCTCCAGCTCTCGCTGGTAATCAGGGGCGACTCTGTCCTTCTGCGAGTAAGGGCTCTCGACGTCCTGCGCACCGGGCGTCTTGCGCGCTGCGAAATGTTTCAGGAGGATCTTTTCACGGAGGCATTCGTCCTCGTACCTGCTCAGGTAGAGCGTCACCTTCTGAGCTCCGGCGTCGGGATCGAACACGAAGATGGTGCCTGGCGTGAGCGGCGGCGAGAGCTGCCTGGCGCGCTCGATCTTGAGCAGGTCCTCGTACGCCACCGGCGGAGACGATGCCCCTGCAGCTGGCCCCGCGCTCGCCTTGTCGGCAGCAGCGGAATGCAGGGTGTACCAGCGCCCGCCCTGCGGGGGCGGCTCATCGCTCGGGGTTGCAGGCCTTCCCGAGAAGATGGCCAGGCTTCCGGTCGCGAACTGGGCCGCGTACCCGGCGCTGTCCAGGTGCTCGACGCGAAAACCTCGCGTCAGCGCTCCGTAGGTCGCAAGGTGCTGGCAGGCGACGACGATCGGCACGGCCGGATCGTCGTTCTTCTGCTCTCTCCAGCGGGGCCCCATCGGGTCCTCGAGCAGCCTGTCGTCCTTCATCGGGCCAACGACCGGCGCCTCCTCGTCTTCAGCCAGCAGCGACGCCTCAGGAGGCGCCGAGCCGTCGGGAGGGCTCGATGCTCCTTCGGTCGGCGAAGCCACCCCCAGGTCGTCCTGAATCGGGCCTGGTTTCAGCCAGGATCCGATGTTGTAATGCCCGAAAGTGACCTTGTACCTCTTCGACTCCCGCGCGAGCGTGCTCCGGTACCGCCGCTGGATCCGGCTGAAGATGTACGTCTCCCAGTTCTCCGAAGCGGGGAACCGCGCCACGCCCTTCTTCGTCCCCATGTCGTAGCTGCCGCCGGGGCCGCCGTACGTGGCGCCGAAGAGGATCTCCGTGACCGCCTGGGCCCATTGCTCCTCCTTCGGGTCCGCGCACCAGTTCATCATCGGCCCGACCTGCGTGAGCCACACCTGATCCATCGGAAAGACGCGGATCCGCTGGTCGATCCACGCGAGCACATCGCCGATCGTCTCCGGCCGCTTCATCGCGTCGTCCGGCAGCACATGGCTCACCGGGCGCACCCCGTCGTCACCGAACACGGTGCCGTCCGGCGCCCCCGCGGCCATGTCGTTGATCGCGACCGTCAGCCGCGGCGGCTCGTCCCCGTAGGGGTACGCCTCGGAGAGCTTCGTCAGGAAATCGCCGGCCGGCGCCTGCGCCGGCCCACCACCGCCCTGGTTCCCGTCCGCCATCTCGATGCTCCTCAGCCGCCGTGTACCCGCGCGAGCTCGCTCGCCGTCTGCGCGTCGAGCTCCCCCGTCTCCCCGAGCTCGTGATCCTTCTGGAACCACGCGAGCGCCGCCCGGAACCCCTCGTCCGCCGGAGCGTCGTCCTTGATCGCCCCCTCATAATAACCGAGGTTCTTCAGCCGCCGCAGCGCCCCTTCCACCTTCGTCGCCTCGGGCAGCGCGGCGACGCGCACTGTCCACTTCTTCTTCGGGCCCGTCGGGTACTTCCCCGGCCACATCGTGATCTCGACGAGCTGCGTCGTCTCGGGGATGTCCACCGCGATCGCCCCGTCCACGTCGGTCTCGCCCTCGAACCGCCGGCCCTCGGCGACGAGCTGGTAGCGCTTGCCTCCGTACGGCTCGAGCTCCTCGTCCGTGAGCTGCACCTTGAACGGCTTCGTCTTCGGCTCGTCGTCGCCGCCGCCGGGCGGCGGCTCGTCGCGAGAGCAGTTCAGCTTCACCAGCCGGCCCCACAGCGCGGCGTCCTCGCCGAGCTCGAGCGCCGCGTCGCTGGAGAGGATGCGGACCTGCTTGGCGGCGATCTCGGCCTCTTCGCCGAGCGACAGGGTCGGTCCCTTGCCCGAGAGCGACAGCGTCTGCGCGCCGGCAATCTCCACCTTGCCGGCCGTGATCCGGATCCCCTCCGGGTCGATCTCGATCGAGCTCTCCCCCGCGGAGAGGGTGAGGCTGCCCTGCGTCACCAGGCGCAGCGACCTCGAGCCGCCGAGCACCAGCGAGCCCGAGACGTTGATCTGCGCGGCGCCCGCGTCGTCGCCCGCGCCGACGTCGACGCTGTACTCGCCCGTGATCCGGAGGATGGACGGCCCCTCGACCGTGAGCACCGAGCCGCCGAGGAGGCTCGCCGTGTCCATGCCGTCGACGCGCAGCGCGCGATTGCCGACGACGTGCTCCTCGCTCTCGCCGAAGACGCGGGCGCTCCGCCGGCCCTCGACCTCGAGGTCGTCGTCGCGGCGGACCTTCGTGAGCCGGTCGCCCGTGTCGAGCGCGTCGCGCCCGGCCACCATGACGGAGCGGTCGTTTCCGACGCCGACCCGCTGATCGGTCCCGACGCGGACGTCCAGCTCGCGCTCGGCGCGCAGGTGGACGAGCTCGCTGCCCTTGCGGTCCTCGAAGCTGAGCTCGTTGTGGCCGCCGCCGTTCGGGCTGCTCCGCGTCTTCACGCCGCTCCGGGTGCTGGCCTCGGGGAGCTGGAACGGCGCGCGGTTCACCGCGTTGGCGACGCAGCCGGTCACGAGCGGACGATGCCCGGGTCGTGCTCGAAGTAGTAGAAGAGCCCCTCCTCCGCGAGGAGGCGCGTCACGAAGTCGCGGTCGGTCTCGCGGTACTGCACGCAATAGGCGCGCTTCGGCGAGGCGCGGACGAGCGCGAAGCGCCGGGGGACGCGCCACTCGTCGAGGACGAGGGCCACGATGGCGTCGACGGTCCTGTCCTGGAAGATGCGGCTCGTGCGGCGCCGGCCGAGCAGCGAGAGGCGCGAGGCGAGGCGGAGTCGGTAGACGCTGCGGCCGTCGTCGAGGGCGGCGCGCCACGTCACATGGGTGCAGACGCCATGGATGACGCGAAGCGGGGCGCCCTCGCCCTGGAGCGCGAGGCGCATCGGCTGCTCGAGGATCTGCGACGCGAAGGCCGCCGGATCGGCGATCGGCGCCGCAACGTCGATGTCGACCCGGTAGCCGCGCGAGATGGACTCGCGACCGCGAAACGCGAGCACGGTGAGGTCCTGCGCGGCGAGAGCGCCAGCCCGAAGCTCGAACACGGATGGATGAGGCACCTCGGTCGACATGGAGCAGCCCTTCTATCACGAGGTGGCGGGCGTCCTTCTGTTCTCAGCATCTTTCCCGCGCGCGGGCCCCGAATGTCTGCCGTATCGACGCGTGGTGAGGGGCAGTAGAAATTCTCCTCCAGCGCTACGCTGTCTTACAATCTCGAGAGCGCCGTGGTGGAGCGCCACGGCGACGCGTTCCGGCTCCACTCCACGCGGCTGGCCCTGTCGGCGCGTTACCGCTTCCTGCCAGGCGGAGGCGGAGTGAGACCACGCCACCACGGACGGTTGACGGCCCGACGCGCTCGGCCGAATAGCCCGGAGATGGCGAAGGCAGGGCGCTTCGAGAGCCCTGTCGGGCGGCTCATGGCGCAGCTCATCCTGGTCACTCCCGACTACGAGGGCCCCACGCAAGAAGAGCTCCTCGAGGAGAGCAAGGATTGGCTGCGGTGAGCCGGCGACCGCCAGCGATGGCCATCATCCGGTCGCCAAGGGAACCTGTCAGCGAGCTTGAGCGACAACAGCCCGCGATGGCCATCAAGAGACCTCACCACCCACCTCCCGATCGATCCCCTCCCGCCGCCGGAGCAGGTCAGACAACCCCGTCGCGGTCAGCCGTGCTTCGACGCGCGCCCGCGCACCCTCTGCAGCGCATAGCTGAAGCCGCGCGCCAGGTTGGCCCGCGTCACCATCGAACCGACGTCCAGCCCTTGATCGACCAGCATCCGCGCGGCATCCGGCCTCATGCCGACGAGCACCGCCTCGGCGCCGAGCAGCGCGGCCGCGCGCGCCGCCTGGACGAGCTGCGACGCCGCCGCCGCGTCCACGCTCGCCATCCCGGTGACGTCGATCAGCACGACCTGCGCCCGCTGAGCGTCGATCTCCCGGAGCATCGACTCGATGAAGTGGCGGGAGCGCTGGGCATCCATGACGCCCACGATGGGCATCACCAGGATGCCGTCCGCGATCGGCACGACGGGGCTCTCGAGCTCGCGGATCGTCTGGAGCATCTCTGCCTGTTGCTGGTTGGCGCGCTCGAGCGCCGCGCTCCGCTCCGAGATCCGGCGGAACAGCCGGGCGTTCTCGATGCCGACCGCCACCGTGTCGGCGACGCGGACGAGAAACGACACGTCGCCTTGCCCGCACGCTCCGCTGCGATCGCTGCTCAGGACGAGGGCGCCGAGGGTGTTCCCCCGGGCCTGCAGGGGCACGGCGACGACCGTGCGCGCGCCCGCGTGGCACGGGGGCAGGGCGGCGTCCGCGCGCCATTCGCCCTCGGTCGGGTCGATCACGAGCGCCGCGCCTGCCTCGGTCGCGCGGCCCACGAGCGAGCGCGCCAGGACCGCGACCTGGTCATCGACGACGGTGTGCGCGGGGGGCGTGAGCGCGATCATCATGATCTCGGCCGGATGGTGGGCGGTCCCGCGCCCATCGACCTGCCTGCTCGCGGCCTGGCGGACCGCGTCGAGCGTAAGGTAGTCGCTCAGCGCCGTGGACCAGGGCGTGGGCTCGAGGGTGACGCAGTCGACGCCGATGTGGAGGATGCGCGAGGGCGGCAGCTCTGCGACGGTCGGCGCGATGCCCCGTGCGATCATCCGATGCATCGCCTCGACGGCGCGGAAGCCCATGTCGTACTCGCGCTGGACGATCGTCGCGTGGATCACGCCCTGCCGGAGCAGGGCGACCGTGCCAGCCAGGAGGTCGAACCCGACGATCTTGAGCTCCCCGCTCCTGCCGAGCGCCCGCGCGGACCGGCCCAACGACTGCCCGTGGTCGGCGGCGGCCCCGAAGGCGCCGGCCACGTCGGGCCTCCCCCCGATCGCCGCCATGGCGAGCTTCGTCGCGGCCTCCAGGTCCCAGTCGCACGCGATGGTCGGCAGGACGGCGAGGTTCGACCCGAGGGCCGCATCGCGGAAGCTCTCGACGCGCTCCCGGACGTTCCTCGCGAGCCCCACGGCGCCGAGGACCGCGACGGCGCCGCCGCCCGGGAGCAACCGCTTCATCACCTCGGCCGCCAGCCTGCCCGAGGCCACGTTGTCCGTCCCGATGAAGAGCGGCGCCCGGGTGCCCGGGATCGGCAGCCTGTCGATCACGATGACCGGGATGTTGGCCTCCTCTGCCCGCCGGAACCCCTCCTCCGCGCTCTCGGGGTTGCTCGGCGCGATGACGATCCCGGACATGCGGCGGCGGATCGCCTCGTCGAGCAGGTCGATCTGGGAGCCTTCGCCGCGGCCGCCCTCACCGATCCGGTACTCCACGTCGATCCCGAGGGTACGCCCGGCGGTCACGGCGCCGGCGCGGATGTTCTGCCAGTAGGTCGTCGCCTCGTAGCTCGGAGTCCTGTACACGCGGGCGCGCAGGTCACCCCGGGCAGGCGCCGAGCCGTCCCCGAGGCTCTCTTCCTCGAAAAGCCAGAGCTCCACCGCCTTCCAGTCCGGCTCGAGCTGCACGCTCCTGATGCCGTGGGCGATGGTCTCGACGAGGTGATGCAGCGCCACGGTCGTACCCACCGCGCTCACCAGCCGCTCGAACAGGCGGATCTCCTGCGCTGCCCCCGCCTTCTCGTCATGGAGCCTGTGGCGCTCCAGCGCGTCTCCGGCGGCGTCCGCGAGGACCTCGATCATCACGCGGCGTTCCTCGTCCGGAGACTCCATGGTCGCCTGCTCGAGGGCGAGGTAGCCAGCCGGCTCGCCGCGCCGATGGATGGGCGCGATCAGCATGCCGGCACCTTCGGGAACAGCGATGTCGGCCTCGAGCGCGAGTGGCAGGTGCGCCCGGTACCACGCGTGCGCAGCGACGACGTATACCCCGCATCCCGCTCCGGGCGCCGCCTCGGGGTCGAGCAGGGCGCGCTCGCCGCCGAGCGCTGCAGCTGCCGACATGACCTGGGATCGCCGCCGCGGAGCATCGAACCCCACCAGCGCTCGAGCCACGAGGCGTTCGCCCTCGCGGACAAGCAGGCAGCCGCGCGTCGTGCGAGGGAGGATGGCTGTCGCCCGCCGCACGATCTGCTGCAGCGCGGAGGAGACATCAGACACCTTGAGCATGCGGTTCGTTCCGAGCCTCCATCATGGGCGCGGCGCTCGCTCAACGCGGCGGGGGATACCGCTCCGCTGCCGAATGAGCAAGCGATCGTATCGCCATGGTGGCGGCGACATCAAGGACCTCACACGATATTGCAGTCCCACATGCGTCAGCGCCTGAGCTATCCGACGCTCCCGCGCCAGACAGCCGCGGCCTTCGCTTCCGCTCGACGCCATCGCGGAGCCGCGCCGCGGGTGAGCTGGTTGATGTGGAAGGTTGCCGGCGCCACGAAAAGGGATCAGCAGCTCGGCTGTTCCACCGGCGCATGCCCGCCGAGCGCGCGCACGTCGTCGGCCGTGTCCACGTCGATCGCCCCGCCCTCCCAGTCGATCGCCGCGACGCTCTCGGCGCGCAGCAGCCTGCCGGCGCCCTGGTCCCCTTCGAGCCGCGACAGCGCCTCCCAGCGCGATCTATCGAAGACCGCCGGCGCGCCCACGACCCCGCTGAACCGCGACCCCGCGACCGGCGCGCCCGCGAGCCACGCATTCCGCAGGGCGGTGAGGTGCTCGACCGTGATCAGCGGCTGATCCGCGAGCGCGATCAGGAGCGCGTCGGCCTTCGAGGCCTCCGCCCACCGGACCGCGGCGCGGATCGAGGAAGCGATCCCCTCTTCCCATTCGTCGTTCGCGATGTGCGCGACGGCGAGATCGCCGAGCGCGCGCGCGACAGCGCCGGCGTGGGCGCCGAGCACCACGCCGACAGGCCCGGACCGCGCCTCGACGCACGCCGTCGCCACGCGCCGGACGAGCGGCGTCCCGCCGAGCTCGACCAGCTGCTTGGGGCGCCCGAGGCGGCGCGAGCCGCCGGCGGCGAGCACGACCATCGCCAGGCCGGCGTGCAGGGGCCGGACGCGGTCGCGCAGCTTGCCCCCCTGCGCCCGGCGCGCGACGGCCTGGAGCTCGCCCACGACCGAGAGCGCGATCTGCTCGGGCGTCTCCGCGCCGAGATCGAGCCCGATCGGCGCGTGGAGCCGCGGATCGTCGCCGGCGCTGCGCCCGAGCTCGGCGAGGAGCTCCCGCGTGCGGCGCGCGGGCCCGAGCACGCCGATGTAGCGGGCGCGCGACGCGAGGGCGACCTCGAGCGCGTCGCGATCCGGCGTGCGCTGGTGGTGCATGATCACCACGTACGGCTCGGCCGCGGCGTCGATGAGCGCGCGGAGCCGATCCATCGCCCCGCCGGTCGAGACGACGCGCTCCGCCGCGACGAACCGGGCCCCCTGGCGGATGCTCGGGCCAGCCACCGTGACCCGGAAGCCGACCGACCTCGCGAGCGCGACGACGGGCACCGCGTCGTGACCGCCCCCGAGCACGAAGAGCTGCGGCGACGGCGCGATCTTCTCGACGAGCACGGTGATCCCCGGCCCGTCGAGCTCGACGACCCCGGCCGGCCCGCGCGCCGCGCGCTCGATCGCGGCGCGCGCGGCAGGGTCGGTCACCGGGTGCGCGAGGGCGCACGGCGGACCGAAGGCGAGGCGCGCGCCGACCCGGACCGCGCCGGTCGTCGAGCGGATCACCGTGACCAGCGTGCCCGTGGTCTCCCCGGCGAAGCAGGCGCCGGCGAACGCGAGCGCGTCGTGGGCCGCCCCGACCTCGACGCGCTCGAGCAGGACATCGACGACGCCGTTGCAGCCGAGCCCCACGCCCCACGGCTCGCCGTCCTCGGTGGTCGAGTCGTAGGTGACCACCACGGCGCCATCGCGGCACCGGTGCTCTCCCCGGAGCATCACGTCGCCCTCGAGGCAACCGCCGCTCACGCACCCCGATAGCCAGCGATCGCCGGCGACCAGCATCCGCGCGCCCGGGCGCCGGTACGACGACCCCGAAACCCGCACGACGGTCGCGAGCAGAAACGGGGACCGATCCGCCACCAATGTCGCCGCTTCTCGCACGATCCGCTCAAGCTCGTTCATGCGCCGGGTATCATCATCGTTTCACGACGCCCTCGCCAGGGCGTTCGCTGTGACTGGACGCGCGTGTCGTCCTCGCCCGCACAAGGGTGCGGGCGACACGCGCCGCCCTCACAAGGGCGGGCGACACGCGTCGCCCTCGCGGCGGCGCGGCGACGCGGCGGCGACAGCGAGCCGCCAGTCGACGTTGAAGAAACAATAAACCCAGGTGCCGTCGCTTGACGGCGCGCCAGCCCAAAACTATGCCCTGAACGGCCATGAAGCTCCATATCAACGGCGTTGTTCGCGAGGTGGAGGCCACTCCGGAGATGCCTCTGCTCTGGGTGATCCGGGACCTCCTGGGACTGACCGGCACCAAATATGGCTGTGGCATGGCCCAGTGCGGCGCCTGCACGGTCCACATCGACGGCAAGCCCGCGCGCTCCTGCGTCCTGCCGGTCTCGAACGTCGGGGCGCGCAAGGTGACGACGATCGAAGGCCTCTCCGCCGACGGGTCGCACGCGGTGCAGCAGGCGTGGGCGCAGGCCGACGTAGTCCAGTGCGGGTACTGCCAGTCCGGCCAGATCATGACGGCGGTCGCCTTGCTCGAGCAGAAGCCTGATCCGACCGACGCCGACATCGACGCTGCGCTTTCCGGAAACGTGTGTCGGTGCGGCACGTATGTGCGTGTGCGCGAGGCGGTGCACCTCGCGTCGCGGCTCGTCAAGCGAGGTGGCAAGTGACCGTCTCCCGGCGTGACTTCTTGCAGGCGGCCGCGGGCTCGGCGGCGGGGCTCCTGCTCAGCTTCTACGTTCCGCAGGGGGTCCGCGCCGCGCCGAAGGCGGCGCAGCCGCCGCCGCTCTCGCCGAACGCGTTCGTGCGCATCGGGACGGACGACGCCGTGACCGTGGTGCTCGCGCACTCCGAGATGGGCCAGGGCATCTGGACCGGGCTCGCGATGCTGATCGCCGAGGAGCTCGAGTGCGACTGGTCCAAGGTGCGGTCGGAGCACGCGCCGGCCGCGCCCGTCTACGGCCATCCGGTGATGCACTTCCAGATGACCGGGGGGTCGATGTCCACGAGCAGTGAGTTCGAGCGGTATCGCACCGTCGGCGCGATGGCGAAGGACATGCTGGTGCGCGCGGCGGCCGCCAGGTGGAAGGTCGCGCCCGCGACGTGCGTCGCCGCGAAGGGGGTCATCACCCACGGCAAGGACCAGCTGACCTACGGCCAGCTCGCCGAGGAGGCGATGAAGCTGACCCCGCCGGCGAAGGTGAAGCTGAAGGACCCCAAGGACTGGAAGCTGATCGGCACCGTCGTGCGCCGCATCGACACGCCGGAGAAGATCACGGGCAAGGCGCAGTTCGGGATGGACGTGCACTTCCCCGGGCTGCGCACCGCCGTGGTGCTCCGCCCGCCGGCCTTCGGCGCGAAGCTCGTCAAGTTCGACGCCGCCGACGCCCTCAAGGTGCCCGGCGTCGAGAAGGTCGTCCCCACCGCGAACGGCGTCGCCGTCGTCGCCGCGCATTTCTGGGCCGCCAAGCTCGGGCGCGACGCGCTCCGCGCCGAGTGGACGAAGCCCGAGGGCGGCGGCGCCGACAGCGCCAAGCTGCTCGCCGACTTCCGCGCCCAGGCGCGGAAGCCCGGCACGGTCTCCGCCCAGGTCGGCAAGATCGAGGAGGCCATGGCCGCGGCCAAGTCCCGGATCGAGGCGGAGTACGACGTGCCATACCTCGCGCACGCGCCGATGGAGCCGCTCAACTGCACGGCCAAGATCGACGGCGATCGCTGCGAGATCTGGACCGGCACGCAGTTCCAGACCGGCGACCAGATGGCCGCGGCGAAGATCCTCGGCACGACGCCGGACAAGGTCCAGATCCACACGATGTTCCTCGGCGGCGCCTTCGGGCGGCGCGCCAGCCCCGTGGCGGACTTCGTCGCCGAGGCCGTGATCGTGGCGAAGGCCGCCGGCGTGCCGGTCAAGGTCGTGTGGACGCGCGAGGACGACATGCGCGGCGGCTACTACCGCCCCGCGTTCGTCCACAGGATCCAGGTCGGCGTCGACGCGCGCGGCATGCCGGCGGCGTGGGATCAGACGGTCGTCGGCCAGTCGATCATCGCCGGCACGCCGCTCGAGTCGCTCGTCATGAAGAACGGCATCGACCACACCTCGGTCGAGGGGGTCGCCGAGTCGCCCTATGTCGAGAAGACGCCCGCGCTCCGCGTGTCGCTGCACTCGCCGAGGACGCCGATCACCGTGCTGTGGTGGCGCTCGGTCGGCAACACGCACACCGCCTTCGCGGTGGAGAGCATGGTCGACGAGCTGGCGCACGCCGCCGGCAAGGACCCGCTCGCGTACCGCCTCGAGCTGCTCAAGGACAAGCCGCGTCACGCCAACGCGCTGAAGGTCGCCGCCGAGAAGGCCGGCTGGGGCACCGCGCCCGCGCCGGGGCGGGCGCGCGGGCTCGCAATGCACGAGTCGTTCGGCTCCATCATCGCCGAGGTCGCGGAGGTCTCGATCGAGCGGGGGCGCATCCGCGTCCACGAGGTCACCTGCAGCGTCGACTGCGGCACCGCGGTGAACCCGCTCGGCGTCGAGGCGCAGATCCAGGGCAGCGTCGCCTTCGGCCTCACGGCGGCGCTCCATGGCAAGCTCAACATCGCCGACGGGGTGGTCCAGGAGAGCAACTTCCACGACTATCCCATGCTCCGGATGTTCGACATGCCGCGCATCGCCGTCCACATCATCCCGAGCCAGGCCAAGATGGGCGGCATCGGGGAGCCCGCCACCGCGCCGATCGCGCCCGCCGTCGCGAACGCGGTGTTCGCCTTGACCAAGCAGCGGCTGCGCTCTCTCCCGCTTCGCCTCGCCTAGGTGCTGACCATGATCCGATCCTCTCTTGTGCTCGCCTTGCTCCTCGCCGCGTGCGGGGGGCACGCGCCCGGCGCCCCGGAGGCGCCCTCGCCGTCGCCAGCCAATCGCGAGGCAGGCCTCGCCGCGTTCGAGACGGTGCGGGGCGTCCTCCAGCACCCCCGCTGCCAGAACTGTCACCCCGCGGGCGACGTCCCGCTGCAGGGCGAAGAGGGCCGTCTTCACAACCAGCTCGTGCTCCGCGGCCCCACCGGCCACGGCATGGCCGGCGCCGAGTGCACGACGTGCCACGGGCCGACGAACCCGCCCAACAGCTTCGGCGTGAACGTGCCGCCCGGCGTCTTGAAGGGCTGGCACATGCCGCCGCCCGAGATGCGCATGGTGTTCGTCGGCGTCGCCCCGCGCGCGCTGTGCGAGCAGGTCAAGGACCCCGCGCGCAACGGCGGCAAGGACATGGCGGCGCTGCGCGTCCACCTCGAGGATCCCCTCGTGACCTGGGGCTGGAACCCCGGCGCCGGCCGCACGCCCATCCCGACGCCTTATGCCGAGTTCGTCGCCGCCTGGGAGACCTGGGCCCGCGCCGGCGCGCCCTGCCCGGGCGGGTGATCGAAACAGAAGACACGTCACCGAGCGGATCACCGCCCACGCCGACTCGCAGCGCTGCACGTAGGTCCTCACGCCGACCCTCTCCAGGAACGAGCTCCCGAGGTCGATCAGGGACGACGTGATGCGGCCTGAAGCGTCGCGGCCTCGGCGGTCGCGATCTCGCCTTCGCTCGGCGCCGGCTCGTCGGCTGACATGACGCATCCGGAGAGGACCGAGCCGCTCCGGGAGGTCCCGGGCCGACAGGCCTCCCGGGGTGCAACAGGGTGCAACACCTGCAACAGCGCCTCTCGCGCGCTCGGCGCCTGTTGCAGGCGGGCCTCGCGCGGCCGCTCCCGGCAACCCCCGGCGAGCCCACCGCCTCGGAGCTGCTCGCGCACGGCGCCGCCGCGACAGCACGGCGACGCCTCGGGATCGATCCCGGAGCCCATCGCTGCGCTGCGCTCGCCCGGCGTGACCACCACGCCGCTCCGTGGTCGTCATCGCATGGTACGGGTGTTGCGATATGCAACGATTGCAATTCAGCTGTTTCAGTGTTCGGTGAGCGCCGTGGTGTGATGGTGATGCGTGTCAGCGTCATGGCGAGCTACTCGGGCCTTTTCTCCGGCGCGCCCATCGCCGGATCGACGAGATGGAAGCTGCGATGAACACCTCTGCTTCGTGGATGAAGATCGTCTCACCGCTCCCGATCTGCGCCGCCCTCGGCGCGGCCGGCTGCGCCGCCGCGGGGCCCGACGACGGGTGGACCGAGGACGGCGCGCCGCCGGAGCCCATCGCCGAGGCGCTCGAGCGGATGATGCCGCGGAACAGCCTGCATAGCGCGGTGCTCTCCGCCGGCGCGCTCCTGGAGAACGAAGCCCTCCTCCGCCACCTCGCCTCGAGCCCGCTCAACAACGACTCGCTGAACCGCTTCCTCGCGGGGCGGCCGCTGCGCGCCAGCGAGAAGGAGCTTCTGGAGTACGTCGTCTCCTGCGCGCTGGATCCAGGCCGGAGCGTCCAGGGGTCGAAGGGCGAGTTCGGCCTGTGCGGCGCGTCGGGTGTCGCTCACGGCAACTGGTTCACGGCGGCGCCGAGCCGGGATTGCCACGAGGCCGTGACGGCTTGCGTCCTCGCGCGCGTCAACTCCCTCGGGAAGAGCGTGCGCATCTCGGCGCGCAGCACGCAAGACGGAAGGGACCGCGAGCTCTTCAAGCTCGCGGCGGTCGTCCCGGTAGAGAAGGAGTACCGCGAGCGTGGCGCCGGTAGCGCCAGGAGCTTCAGCGCCTGCCCAGGAGGCACCCCCGAGTGGAGCTCCGCTCGCGAGTGTGGCTGGAGCGGGCGCAGCGTCGGCACATGCACGCCCGGGGAGCGGGTCACGTTGCACCCGAGCCCCGCCACCACCGCCCCGCTCATGGTGCGCGTGTGCAAGGGCATCCACGGCTGTGATAGCGCGTCGAGCCCGACGGGACGCTGGTACGCGGGCCACGTCGCCGAGGGCATCCTGAGCTCGGACCCACTGGTCAGGACGTCCTCCGGCGCTGCCGCCGAGCTGAGCTTCATCTGTCCCAGCTCGGGCGGCGCCGGCCCGTGGTCGTTCGCGGTGATGGTGGCTCCGCCCTCGCTCTCGACGCCTCTTTCCGCGACCGCGGACGTGGCCCTGCGCACCGCCGGGGGGTTCCGGCGATACCCCGCGTCCGAAGCGGAGGTATTCACCGTCCGGGAAGGCGCGTTCTACGGGAATCTCTTCGTGAATGCGATCTCGGGCGGTTCAGTGACGGCGATGCTCTCGGGCGCCCAGTACGCCTGCTACAGCGATGTCTGGACCCGTCCGCTGGCTCACATGGCCGACCGGCTGTGCGCCCGTCCGGACGAAGGCTGCTTCGCGAACCCGCCCGGCCCCTGCCTGAACACCGGCGTGGTGCCTCCCGACGGGCTCTGCCAGGGAAAGCTCGACGGGAGCTATTATGGCTGCGCCCCTCCCCCGGAGGAAGACGACGCCCCCGAGGAAGGCGGCGTCCCGGCGGCACCGACGCGCTCGAAGCACGTGGTCACCGTGTACCTCAACCACCCGTGCGACCTCGCCAGCAACTTGAACGAATGCCAGAGGGCGTACGCGCAGTTCTCGCCCAACAGGCTTTGAGCCCCGCCGCGCGGGTCGCGTCGCGCCGCGAGGATTGACCGCGCCGGCCCGGGTCTGTACCCAGGATCGGTGGCAGGCGGGCTCGAGAGCAGCACCCTCTCCGTCAGCCGGGGACCGGAGGCGGCGGACGGGGATCGCAGCGGTCCGTTCCTGTTCCTGGTCCTCGAGGGCCACCGGCCGCTCGCGCCGCCGATGCGCATCGCGCTCGACGACCTCGACGAGGTGACGATCGGGCGCGGCGCGGCCCGCAAGATCGAGCCAGCGCGGGGCGCGGGGGTCCGGCGGCTCGAGCTCCGCCTCGATGATCCGTGGCTCTCCTCGAGGCACGCCCGCGTGGTCCGGCTCCTCGGCCGCTGGGTCGTCGAGGACAGCGGCTCCAAGAACGGCAGCCTCGTCAACGGGGTCCCGCAGCGGCACGCGGGGCTCGCGGACGGCGACCTCATCGAGCTCGGCCGCACGTTCTTCCTCTTTCGCGCCGCCCTGCCCTACCCGTCCGGCGCGCCGCCGCTCTTCGAGGCCTCGCCCGAGGCGGCGGCCGCGCCGGGCCTCGCCTCGCTCCTGCCCGCCCTGCTCGACCTCTTCGAGCAGCTCGCCGTCGTGGCGCGCTCCGCGATCCCGGTCCTGCTCCAGGGCGAGACAGGGACGGGCAAGGAGGTCATGGCGCGCGCGATCCACGCGCTGTCGGGCCGGCCCGGGGAGCTCGTCGCCGTCAACTGCGGCGCGCTGCCGCGCGAGCTCGTCGAGGGGGAGCTGTTCGGGCACCGGAAGGGCGCCTTCTCGGGCGCCACCGAGGACCGCCCGGGGCTCGTGCGCAGCGCCGATCACGGGACGCTCTTCCTCGACGAGATCGGCGACCTGCCCGCGTCCGCCCAGGCGGCCCTGCTGCGCGTGCTCCAGGAGCAGGAGGTGCGCCCGGTCGGCGCCACGCGCCCCGTCCGGGTGGATCTGCGCGTCGTCGCGGCGACGCACCGCCCCCTCAAGCGCCTCGCTGCGCTGGGCGAGTTCCGCGCCGATCTGCTCGCGCGGCTCTCGGGCTACGTCGTCGAGCTGCCGCCGCTCCGGGAGCGCCGCGAGGACCTCGGCCTGCTGCTCGGGGCGCTCCTCGAGCGCGCGGCGCCGGAGCATGCGGCGCGCGTGGCGCTCCACCCGCGCGCCGCGCGCGGGATGCTGATGTATGGCTGGCCCGCCAACGTGCGCGAGCTCGCGCAGTGCGTGACGACCGCGGTCGTGCTCGCGCAGCGTGGCACGATCGAGCCGACGCACCTGCCCGAGGCGGTCGCGCGCGCGGCCGATGGCGCGGGCGGCGGGAGCGAGGGCGGCGCCCGCGAGGGCCGCGACGGCGGGAACGAGGGCGCCCGCGAGGGCCGCGACGGCGGGAACGAGGGCGGCGGCGGCGAGGGCGGCGGCGACAGCGGGGACGAGGGCGGCGCGGGCCGGCAGGGCGACGCCCCGGGGGGCGACGCGCGCCGGGATGGCGATACGCGGCCGGAGGACGACGCGCGCCGGCGCGAGCTCGTGGCATTGCTCGTCGAGCACCGGGGGAACATCACCGCCGTGGCGCGCGCCGCGGGCAAGGCCCGGATGCAGATCCAGCGCTGGCTCAAGCGATACCGGATCGACCCCGAGCAGTTCCGGCGCTAGACCGCGTTCCGGACGGAGGTGCTGTGGTCCGGGGGACGCTCATCGCCGACCGCTACCGCATCGTGCGGCGCCTCGGCGCTGGCGCGATGGGCGCGGTGTACGAGGCACTCGACATCGAGACCGACCGCCGGCGCGCGCTCAAGGTGATGCACGCGCACGCGATCGAGCGCGCCGATCTCCGGCGGCGGTTCGCGCTGGAGGCGCGGGTCGCGGGCCGTGTCGACAGCCCGTTCCTCGTCGACGTCCTCGACGCCGGGGTCGACCGGGCGACGTCGACGCCCTTCCTGGTGATGGAGCTCCTGGAGGGCGAGACGCTGGCCCAGCGGCTCGCGCGCGCGGGCCGCTGCGCGCCCGCCGAGGCGCTCCGCTGGCTCGGGCAGGCGGCGCTCGGGCTCGACAAGATGCACGGCCTCGGGGTCGTCCACCGCGACCTCAAGCCCAGCAACCTCTTCCT
The DNA here is from genome assembly GCF_051530195.1 of Sorangium sp. So ce321. NCBI lineage: Bacteria > Pseudomonadati > Myxococcota > Polyangiales > Polyangiaceae > Sorangium > Sorangium sp. So ce321. Next base: position 12,975,271 of record NZ_CP150329.1, read on the forward strand.
GGAGCGGCGCGAGCACGACGCGCAGCGCCTCAAGATCCTCGATCTCGGCGTCGCCAAGGTCCTCGACGCCGGCGCCGGCCTCGAGTCGACGGGCGCGGCGGGCACGCCGGTCTACATGGCGCCGGAGCAGTTCCGCGGCGGCAAGCTCACGCCGGCCGCCGACATCCATGCGCTCGGGATGATCGCCTTCACGCTGCTCGTCGGGAGCCCTTACTGGCAGGACGAGGCGACGCGGGGCCACGACCCGATCGCTTTCGCGCTGGCCGCTTCCTCTGGCCCCGCGGAGCCGGCGACGGCGCGCGCGGCGCGGCGCGGCGTCGCGCTGCCGCCCGGGATGGACGCGTGGTTCGCGCGAGCGACGGCGGTGGATCCCGCCGCCCGGTTCGCGAGCGCGGTCGCCGCGGTGACGGCGCTGGCCGGAGCGCTGGGGGAGCCCGGCGTCGAGCTGCCGCTCGAGGGAGCCTCGTCCGCCCCGCGGGCGGTGGCCGAGGAGGGCGAGGGCGCGACAAGGACCGCCGACGGGGGCGAGGGCCGCGAGGTCGGGACCAGGACCGCCGACGGGGGCGAGGAGGGCGAGGGCGCGACAAGGACCGCCGACGGGGGCGAGAAAGGCGGATGGGGCGCCGATCCTGCCGCGTCGCGGGCCGATCCTCTCGCGTCCGGGGCCGATCCTCTCGCGCCCGGAGCCGATCCTCTCGCGCCCCGGGCCGATCCTCTCGCGCCCCGGGCCGATCCTCTCGCGTCCGGGGCCGATCCTCTCGCGCCCCGGGCCGATCCTCTCGCGCCCGGAGCCGATCCTCTCGCCGCGTCAGCCGCTCCTCTCGCCGTGTCAGCCGCTCCTCTCGCCCCGGAGGCCGCCCCTGCCGCGCCGCCTCGGTCCGGCGCGCGGGCGCGCTGGCGGCTCGGGCTCGGCGGCGCCGCCGCGGCGCTCGGCGCCTTCGCCCTCGCAGCCTCGCTCGCCGCGCCGCGCGCGGCGCCCCCCGGGGCGTCCCCTTCGGCAGCTCCCGCGGCGCCGCCCCTTACCGCGCCCCCCTCGCCGCTCGCCGCGCCCGACGCGGTGCTCGCCTGCCCCGTCCTCGAGGCAGCGGGCGTCGACGAGCCGGCAGGCTGGCTCGGCGCCGCTGCGGCGGCGACCGTGTGCGAGCGAGCGCGGATCCTGCTCGGCGGCCGCACGGCGCGCACCCTGGTGCCGGCCGAGCTGCTCTCGCTCCCGCGGCAGCCCGTGGATCGCTTCCCGCTCGACCCGTACGCCGCGCCGGAGGCCCGGGCGCGCTCCGTCGCGGCGGCGCGCCGCCGCGCCGCCGCATACGTCGACGGCGAGGTGGTCCGCGACGGCGCGGCCTTCCGGGTCGCCCTGCGGCTGCACGGACCGGACGGCGCCGAGCTCACCCGCGCGCAGGGCGCCGGACGGGCGCTGTTCGAGGCGGTCCGCGACGCCATGACCCCGATGGTGCAGGCCGGGCACTTGCCCCGGGCGGCCCGCCTCGACCCCGCGGTCGCGGAGTTCTCGCGGGCCGGGGACGCCGACGGGGCCCTCGCCCTGCTCGATCTCTCGATGGCCATGGTGCACAACGCCGGCGGGGTCCCGGACGAGTGCGCGCGCGTCGAGGCGCTGGGCGGCGCGCTCGCGGAGATGGGGCCGGGGGAGCGCACCCGGTGCGCCTTCGTCCTCGGCCTCCCCGCGCCCGCTGTCGCGCTCCCGCCCTCCGAGGCGGCCTCGCCCGGCGCGCTCGCGGCGCGCGCGCGGCTCGAGCAGCTCGCCCACCGCGTGGAGAGCCCGGCGCTCGCCGAGGAGCTCGTGCGGCGCCTCGAGCGCGAGCCGTCGTCGTGGGGGCGCTCGACGCTGGCGGCGACAGCGTCGTGCCTGCTCCAGCCGTTCGATCCTGGCCGCGCCGCCGAGCTCTCGCTCCTCTCGGTGCAGGTCGAGCCGAAGAACCCGACCGGGGAGTTCTGCGCGCCGTGGGTGCAGCTCGCCACGGTGACGCGGGGCACGGCGAGCGCCGAGAGCGCGCTCCGCGCGATGCAGGCGTGGGCGCCCTGGGACGGCTATGCGTGGCTGCTCGAGGAGGCAGGGCCCGGCGACGCCGGGCGGGCGCTCGCGTTCGCCCGGCGCGCTCACGCGCTGTCGCCGCTCGACGCCTACGTGGCCGACGTGCTCGCGAGCCGGCTGCTCGCGGCCGGCGCGCGCAGCGAGGCGCGCGGCATCGCGCTCGCGCTCGCCGCGGGCGGATACCCGAGCCAGAAGGTCGAGGGCGAGCTCTTGCTCGTGCGGGTCGAGGCGAGCGAGGTCCGCTTCGGCGCCGCGCTCGCGCGGGCGCGGCGGGCGATGGTCCCCGCCGCCGAGGACGCCGGGTGGGTGCGCGTCCAGCGGCTCGAGATCGCGTGGCGCGCGCTGGAGCTCGGCCTGATCCTGGGCCGGGCCGGCGAGGTCGCCGATCTCGCCGTGGAGCGCCTCCTCGATCCGGAGCCGCCGCCGCTCGCCGGCGCCCACCACATCGACGTCCCGCTGCGCGTCGCGGCGATCTGCGCCCGCGCCACGCCGGCGGCGTCGCGGCGGTGCTTCGCGCGGCTCCGCGCGCTGCGGCCGCAGCTCTCGGGCGTCCTCCCGGGCACGGACGCGTTCACGGACGGCGCCGAGCGCCACGCGCGCGCGGACCACGCCGGGGCGGCGAGGGCGTGGCGGCCGCTCTTGCGGGACCCGGGGCCTTTCGCGGCGGTGATGGCCGACGGCATGGCGGCGGTGTTCGAGCGGGCCGGCGAGTCGGAGCTCGCGGAGCGGCTGGAGCAGGCCGCTGCGGGGGGCGAGAGCCACCTCGGCGGCGCGAGCCTCGCCACGGTGCGCGCGGCGCGCCGGGCCGCGCGGCGCGGCGCCGTGGACGAGGCGCGGGCGCTGGCGAGGCAGGTGCTCGACGCGTGGGCCATCGCGGACGAGCCGGTGCCGGTGCTCGACGAGATGCGGCGGCTCGCGAGGCCCCGTTGAGGGCGACCCGGGTCGCCGGGTGTGCGACCTGCGACCTGCCGCCGTCTCGCTCCTTTTCCCGCGATTCCCCGCGATACTGAGGTCCGGAGCGCGGCACGTCGCCGTCGCTTCGCGGCGAGGGGGCCCGAGAGCAGCCCGCGCCGCTGCGAGGTTGCTTTCGGGGCGAGGAGGACATGATGCGACGATCGCTGGAGCTGACCCTGTGCTTGTCGGTGGCGGCCGTGCTCGGGGCCTGCGGGGACGACGAGCGCGGGGGCGGGGAAACGACCGGCGCGGGCGGCGCCGGCGCGGCGAGCGCCTCGGGGGGCGGCGCGGGCTCGGGCGGCGCGACCCCGGGCTCTCCCGCGCACGCCGGCGGCGGCCCGGCGGCCGGCAACCCCGACGGGAGCTGCGCCGTGCCGGCGGAGGCGCAGGCGGCCGACACCTCCTCGCCGACCACGGTGATCGGAGACGGCACGCCGGAGAGCTGCACGTCGGAGGCGGTCGTCGCCGCTGTCGCGGGCGGCGGCGTCATCGCGTTCGACTGCGGCCCCGACCCGATCACCATCACGCTCGAGGAGACCGCGAAGATCTTCAACGACACAGGTCCCGAGATCGTGATCGACGGCGGCGGGCTCGTGACCCTGAGCGGCGGCGGCGCGCGGCGCATCCTCTACATGAACACCTGCGACGAGGCGCAGGTCTGGACGACGCCGAGCTGCGACAACCAGGACCATCCGCGGCTGACGGTCCAGAACCTCACGTTCATCGAGGGCGACTCGACCGGTGACGACGACGAGGGCGGCGGCGCCATCTTCGCGCAGGGCGGGCGCCTGAAGGTCGTCAACTCGCGCTTCTTCAACAACGCGTGCGATCCGACCGGCCCCGACCTCGGGGGCGCCGGGATCCGGGCGTTCATGCAGTACGAGGGCCTGCCGGTCTACGTGGTGAACAGCACCTTCGGCGGCGCCGAGGGGTACGGGAACGCGTGCGCGAACGGCGGCGGCATCAGCAGCATCGGCGTCTCCTGGACGGTCATCAACAGCCTCTTCTCTCACAACCGCGCGCTCGGCAACGGCGGCAACCCCGCCGAGGCGGGGACGCCGGGCGGCGGCAGCGGCGGGGCCATCTACAACGACGGCGACACGATGACGCTCACGCTCTGCGGCACCCGGATCGAGCGGAACGAGGTGAACGCGCACGGGAGCGCGATCTTCTTCGTGAGCAACGACCACACGGGGAACATCGTGATCGACAGGTCGGTGATCACCGGCAACGTCGGCGGCTCCTGGTACCCGACCTACCCGCAGATCTCGAACCACGACGACACGCCGATCTCGGTGACCGACTCGACCATCGAGTGAGCGCGCCCGGCCGCGGGCGCCTGTCGCGCGCGGCCTGGCGCGGCCGGCGGCGCATCCGGTCAGTCCCGCGCTCACGGCGGTCCCATCGAGGAAAGGACTGCGGGTGAGGAGCCATCACCTGCAGTCAGGCAACTGGAGACGCGGCCGTAGCGGCTATTGCCCGCCGCCCTGCTCCGCCAGCACCTCCTCGGCCACGGCGAGCCCCTTCACCGCGCGCGGGAACCCCGCGTAGACCGATGTCTGCATGATCGTCTCGACGATCTCCTCGCGCGTGCAGCCGACGTTCAGCGCGTAGCGGATGTGATTCCCGAGCGGCACCTCCGAGTCGCCCACGGCCGCCAGGGCGGCGACGGCGGTCAGCAACCGAGTCCGCAGGTCGAGGCCCGGGCGAGCGTAGATATCGCCGAACGGATACTCGATCACGTAACGGCCGAAGTCCGGCGCCAGGCCCGCATACACGTCCATCACGCGCTGCGGGGCCGCCGGGTCGAGCCGGCCGAGCACCGCCTTGCCTCGGGCGAAGCGGTCACCTGCCTCGGCGGGCGCTGGCACCGCGGTGGCCGGCGCCGCGATGGCTAGCGCCGCAGTGGCTGGCGCCGCGGTGGCCGGGGACGCAGGGCGAGCGGGGCCGGGCGCGGCGCACCCGGCCAGCGCCGCCCCGGCCATCGCGAGGGCCACCGCCGCGAGCCGCCGCGCGCGGCCGCGGCGCCCCCGTGACCCGATCTTCTGCGACTGTCCCATGCGATGCGCTCCTCCAGCGACGGCGCCCGTCGCCGTCGACGGGACGAAGGAAAGCACGCCGCCGGGCGGCGACCATGGCAGATCCTATCCTGGGATTGTCAGGTCCTGGATGCGCAGGAGAGATGGCGGGCCCTCACGCGAACCACGCGTTGACCTCGGCGTAGGTCAGCGGCGCCCCGTCGGACGGCGGCGCCCACCGGCCCGCGATGACCTGCTCCGCGTCGCGCCGCGCGGCCGAGAGGGCCGTCAAGGCGAGGCGCGGCCCGACGCTCACCCGGCGCACGCCGAGGGCGCGGAGCTGCTCGATCGACGGCAGCGCCGGCGACGCCCACACGTTGAGCGGCACGCGCACCTCGGCGACGACGCGCGAGAGCCCCTCGGCCGCCGAGAGGCCCGGCACGAAGAGGCCATCGCAGCCCGCGTCGACGTAGCGCCTCGCGCGGCGCACCACCTCGTCGAGGGCCTCGGCGCCGGACAGCGCGCGGCGCAGGAGCACGTCCGTGCGCGCATTCAGGAACAGGTCCAGCCCGGCGCGCTCGAGCGCCCCCCGCGCCGCGAGCAGCTTCGAGGCGAGCGCCTCGGGCGGCTCGGCGCCGTCCTCGAGGTTGACGCCCGCCACGCCGGCCTCCGCGAGGCGGCACACGACGTCGGCCACGTCCTCGGCGCTCGCGGCGTAGCCTCGCTCGAGGTCGACGCTCACCGGGACCCGCACGGCGCGGAGGACGTCGCCTGTCGCGGCGAGCAGCCGGTGGAGGGGCAGGCGCTCGCCGTCGGCCACGCCGTGCGCCCAGGCCACCGCGGCGCTGCTGGTCGCGACGGCGGCGCCCCCGGCCGCCTCGGCGAGCCTGGCGCTCACGGCGTCCCACGCGTTGAGCAGCACGAGGACCTGCCCCGGGGCGTGCAGCGCCCGGAACCGCGCGGCGGTGGACGGGGGCGGGTTCATCGGCCGCCCTCGGCGTCGGGCTCCGCCGGGAACCTGTAGGCCATGGCGATGCGGTTCCAGGCGTTGATCGTCGCCACCACCGACGTCAGCGCCGCGAGGTCCTCGCCGGAGAACGCGGCCGATACCTCGCTGTGCACCGCGTCGGGCACGTCGCCGTCCCTGAGCTGCGTCAGCGCGTCGGTCCAGGCGAGCGCGGCGCGCTCGGCCTTCGTGAAGTGCGGCGACTCGCGCCAGCCAGCGAGCGCCTCGAGCCGCTCCGCCGAGATCCCGAGCGCCCGCGCCTCGCGCCGGTGGAGCGCGACGCAGAAGGGGCAGCGGTTCACCAGGGAAGCGCGGATCTTGACGAGCTCGATGAGCTCCGCGCCGAGGGCGCTCTGCTTCGTGGCCGCCGTGACCGCGCGCAGCGCGCGGACGGTCTCCGGGGCGAGCTGTTGAAAGGCAGGGAAGTCGAGCCGGGGAATTTCGGTTGCCATGCCCCGGCAGGATACGTTCATGATGGACCAGCGACAGTGCCAAGAACCGCGAAACCGACTGGGCCATCGTGAGCGCGCGCGGCGCCGCGCTTCCCTCCGTGGGCAGCGGGCGGCAGCGGAGCGACAGGCCGCTGCACGCGCAGCTGTACGACCGGATCCGGAAGGCCGTCCTCTCCGGCGCTCTCTCCCCGGGCGCCCGGCTCCCCTCGGCGCGCGCCATGGCGCTCGAGGCGGGCGTCTCGCGCGGGACGGTGGACGTCGCGTACGCGCGCCTCGCGGTCGAGGGGTTCCTCGTGACGCGCGGCGCGGCCGGCACCTTCGTCACGAGCCCGCTCCCCATCACCCCGCGCGGCGCGCCGCCCGCGCCCGCGAAGGACCCGCGCCCCGCGCCCCACGGCCGCGCGGCGCTCCGGCCGTTCCAGATCGGCGTCCCCGCGGTCGACGCGTTCCCCGTCGCGACGTGGTCGCGGCTGCTCGGGCGGCACGCGCGGCGCGCGCGGGCCTCCGACCTCGCGCGCTCCGACCCGTGCGGCGACGGCGCCCTGCGCGCGGCCGTCGCCGCGCACCTCGCGGTCTCGCGCGGCGTCGTCGCGCGCGCCGAGCAGGTGATGATCACCGGCGGCTACCACGGCGCGCTCGGCCTGCTCGCCCGCGCGCTCGCGCGGCCGGGGGACCGGGCGTGGCTCGAGGACCCCGGCTACCACCGGACGCGGGACGCGCTCGAGCTCGCCGGGCTGCGGCTCGCGGCCGTGCCGGTGGACGCCGAGGGGCTCGTCGTCGCCCGCGGCGTCGCGCTCGCTCCGCGCGCCAGGTTCGCCTTCGTGACGCCGAGCCACCAGATGCCGCTGGGCATGGCGCTCTCGCTGCCGCGCCGGCTCGCCCTCCTGGCCTGGGCGCGGGGCGCCGGCGCGTGGGTCGTCGAGGACGACTACGACGGGGAGTTCCAGCACGCCTCCGCGCCGCTGCCCGCCCTGAAGAGCCTCGATGACCAGGGCCGGGTGATCTACGCGGGGACCTTCAGCAAGTCGATGTTCCCCGCGCTGCGCCTCGGCTTCCTCGTCGTCCCGGACGGCGCCCACGGCGCGCTCGCTCGCGCGGCCGGCCTGCTGCACCCGCCCCCGCCGCTGGCCGTGCAGCGGGCCGTCGCCGACTTCCTCGGCGAGGGGCACTTCGCGCGGCACGTGCGGCGCATGCGCGCGCTCTATGCAGAGCGGCGCGGCGCGCTCGCGCGCGCGCTGGAGGAGCTCGCGTCGCCGCACCTCCAGCTCGATCCCGGGGCGGGCGGGCTGCACCTGACCGTGCGCCTGACCGGCGCCCGCGACGGCGAGGTGGTCGAGCGCGCGGCCCTGCTGGGCCTCGCGCCGGGCGCCCTGTCGAGCTACCAGGTCCGCGCCGCGCGGGGCCGGCTCGAGGGGCTGCTGCTCGGGTTCGCCGCGCTGCCCGCCCCCCGCGCGCGCAAGGCCGTGTCCCGCCTCGCGCAGGCGATCGAGCAGGCGCGCGAGGCGCCGCCGCCCTGCGCCCCGGAGCCGCCGCCGGCCGGGCCGGCCAGGGTCGGGCGACGCTGAGCGGCGCGGCGGGGCCGCGCTGGCGCGCTCAGGCGTGCACGCGCCCGAGGAAGTCGCGCGAGAGCGCCACGATCTCCGGGAGGTTCGTCTCGAGCGCCCAGTGTCCGCCGTCGAGGAGGTGAAGCTCGGCGTCCGGAAGGTCCCGGAGGTAAGCGCGCGCCGCGCCCTCGGGCATGAAGCCGTCCTGCGGCCCCCAGACGATCAGCGCCGGCGGGCGGTGCTCGCGCAGGTACGCCTGGTACCGCGGGAACCAGGCGAGGTTCTCCTTCAGCCCCTCCATCAGGCCGACCATGATCTCGCGCCGCTCCCTGGTCATGAGCGGCCAGGAGAGCTTCCAGAGGTCGGGCGGGACCCTCTCCACGAGCCGCTCGTCGATCTCGCCCACGAACTCGTCGCGGAAGCCTTCCTCGCTGACGGCCTCGCGCAGCTTCTCGCGGCCCTCCGGCGTCGGGCTCGCCCAGTAGGCCTTCAGGGTCTCGTACTTGGGCCCGAGCTCGTCCTCGTAGATGTCGCCGTTCTGGATGATCAGGGCGGCGACCCGCTCGGGCGCCTTGATGGCCAGGCGCAGGCCGATCTGAGAGCCGTAGTCGTGCAGGTAAAGGGCGTACCGCTCGACCCCCAGCGTCCGCGCGAATCGCTCGAGCAGGTCGGCGTACCCGTCGAAGGTGTACGGGAAGCCCGCGGGCGTGTCGCTGTAGCCGAACCCCGGGTAGTCGGGCGCGAGCAGCCGCCAGCGGTCGGCCAGGGCAGGCATGAAGTTGCGGTACTGGAACGAGGACGACGGGTACCCGTGCGGCAGCAGGACGACCGGCGCGTCCGCCGGACCGGCCTCGCGGTAGAAGATCCGGACCCCGTCGATCGCGAGGTGGCGATGGCGGACCTCGAGATCGCGCGCGTGGGCGCCATTCGGTGAGCTTCCAGCGGCCTTCATGGCTCTCCTCCTTGAGCCCTCCCGGTCGGTCGTCAACGCGGCTCCGCTCGGGCACGACGGGGGGCCCGGCGCGGGGCCGCGCGGCTCACGTCCCGGGCTCGCGCCGCCGGGGCGCCGGCCGGCGCCGCGTGGTCGCCTCGCCGGCGAACGGCCTGTCGCCGAGGCGCAGGGCGCTCCGCTGCTCCGTGCCGAGCCGCTTCACCGCCGCCCGGAAGTCCTCCCGGGCCAGCCGGAGCCGGTTCTGGGCCGTGTTCTCGTTGAGCTGGAGCTCGCGGGCGATCTCGACGACCGGGATATCGAGCATGTCGTGCATCACCAGCATCACCCGCCGCTGCGGGAGGAGGCTCGTGAGCAGCAGGTCTATCACCTCGGCCCGCTCCGTCGCCTCCACCTGCAGCTCCAGGCGGGGCCGCCGGTCGACCCCGGCGAAGATCGCGCTGCTCTGGAGGCCCACCGGGATCTCGCGGCGCCGGAAGGCCCGGTCGCGGTAGTGGCTCGCCTGCCGCCGCGCGATTCCGAAGAGCCACCGGTAAAGCGGGTCCCACGCCCGCCGCGCCGGCAGCCCGGCGAGGTAGGGGAGCACCTTGCTGAGCGACACCCGCTCCTGGGGGCCGGCCTCGTCCTCCTCGCGCGTCCCCTGCGCGGCGCGCAGCAGGCGGTTCGCGTCGAAGCTCTCCAGACCGCGGTAGGCGGCGAGGAGGACGTCGTGCAGCACGTCCTCGAGGTCGTGCGGCCCGACGCCATACCCGCGGAGCAACCTGCGAAGGAAAGGAACACCCACCTCGTGCAGCACGGCGAAGCTGCGATGTCGGTCGCGGAGGGCATTATCTGATCGTGATTCCACATATAATTTTTACGAACGCTCATTCCGGGTCGTTTGGGAACCGCGGCCATGCGCCAAAACCCACGGCTTTTGCCGCGTTTTTTTTTGCGCTGACCAGCGACTCGCGCCGAGCGACTCCCGGGCCGCCGGGACCCGCCCTCGGCGCGCCAGCCCTCATGTCGCACCCTGAAATTCGATGTTCCGACTCCCCGAATTCGTGACCAGCTGGAGCGGTGTCGTGCAATTTGTGCGTTTCGCCCCGGAAAACGCGGCCGGCGCCCTCGCGCCCGGGCGCCGGCCTCGGCCGTGCGCTCTCTGGCCTTCAGGCGCTCGCCTGGCGGCGCCCGCCGGGCTCCGCGGCGCCGCCGCCCTCGGTCGCCGCGCCGGTGCCCCGCCTCGGCGCCGCGCCGGTGCCCCGCCTCGGCGCCGCGCCGGTGCCCCGCCTCGGCGCCGCGCCGGTGCCCCGCCTCGGCCCGGTGCCCGGTCTTGGCGGCGGGGTTTCTCCGGCGGACGCCGCCGGGGCCGCCCCCTTGCCGATCTCCCCCCCGGCCCGTAGGGTGACGGCGCCGTGTCCCTCCTCCAGCTCCGCCGCAGCGCCGGCGCCGCCCCCCGCGACCTCACCGCTTTCCTGCCGACGACCCGGGAGGAGATGCGCGCGCGGGGCTGGGACGCGCTCGACATCCTGCTCGTCAACGGCGACGCCTACGTCGACCACCCCGCGTTCGGCGCGGCGATCATCGGCCGCTTCCTCGAAGGCCGCGGCTTTCGTGTCGGGATCATCTCCCAGCCCCGCTACCAGGACACGACCGACCTCCTGCGGATGGGGGTGCCCCGGCTCATGGTCGGGGTCACCGCCGGCAACCTCGACTCGATGCTGAACAAGCTCACCGCCCAGAAGAAGGTCCGCAGCGAGGACCAGTACTCGCCGGGCGGGCAGGTGGGCCTGCGCCCCAACCGGGCCTCGATCGTCTACTCGAACCTCTGCCGGCAGGCGTTCCCCGGCGTCCCCATCATCCTCGGCGGCATCGAGGCGTCGCTCCGGCGCATCGCGCACTACGACTACTGGTCCGACCAGGTCCGCCGCTCGGTCCTGCTCGACGCCAAGGCGGACCTGCTCCTCTTCGGCATGGGCGAGAAGGCGGTCTGGGAGGTCGCCGACCGGCTCCGGCGGGGCGAGCCCGTCCGCTCGATCCGCGACGTCCGGGGCACGGCCTTCCCGATGCGCAAGGGCGAGTGGGAGCAGATCGAGGGCTCGCGCTACGTCGCCGACGGCAAGGCGGTGATCCTCCCGAGCTACGAGGAGGTGGCCGCGGACAGGCGCGCCTTCGCCGAGATGTCGCGCGCCTTCCAGTTCGAGACGAACCCCGGCAACGCCCGCCCGCTGCTCCAGGCGCACGGCGCCGAGGCGGTCTACTTCAACCCGCCCGCGTTCCCGCTGGAGACGTCCCAGATGGACGCGCTCTACGACCTGCCGTTCACGCGGGTGCCGCACTGGTCGTACGACGCGCCGATCCCCGCGTACGAGACGGTGAAGCACTCGGTGGTCACGATGCGCGGCTGCTTCGGCGGCTGCACGTTCTGCTCGATCACGGAGCACGAGGGCCGGGTGATCCAGTCGCGCTCGGCGGACAGCATCCTGCGCGAGGTGCGGGCGCTCCGGCGCATGGATGGCTTCCGCGGCGTCCTCAGCGACCTCGGCGGGCCGACCGCGAACATGTACCAGATGCGGTGCAAGGACGAGGCGATCGAGAACGCCTGCCGGCGGCTCTCCTGCGTCTTCCCCGAGGTCTGCGAGAACCTGAACACCGACCACGGCCCGCTGCTCAAGCTGATGAAGGCGGTGCGCGAGGAGGAGGGGATCAAGAAGGTCTTCATCGCCTCCGGCGTGCGTTATGACCTCGCCGAGCGGTCGCCCGAGTTCATCGAGGAGCTCGCCGCGCACCACACGGGCGGCCAGCTCTCGGTCGCCCCCGAGCACAACAAGAAGGACGTGCTCGACAAGATGAAGAAGCCGGGCATCGAGAGCTACGAGCGCTTCGCCGAGCAGTTCCGGTGCGCGAGCGAGGAGGCGGGGAAGAACCAGTTCCTCGTGCCTTACTTCATCTCGGGGCACCCCGGCTCGACGCTGCGGGACATGGTCGACCTCGCCGTGTACCTGAAGAAGAGCGGGATGAGGCCGCGCCAGGTGCAGGACTTCATCCCGACGCCGATGTCGATGGCGGCGTGCATGTACCACACGGGGATCGACCCGCTCACGCGCGAGCCGGTGTACACGGCGAAGGACCTGCGGGAGAAGAAGCTGCAGAAGGCGCTGCTCCTCTACTGGGATCCGGCGCACCACGACGAGGCGCGCGAGGCCTTGATCAAGGCGGGCCGCGGTGATCTCATCGGCACGAAGCCGCACTGCCTGGTGCCGCCGGCGGCCGGCAAGGGGGCGCCGCCGCGCTACCTCGCCAAGGTCCGCGGCGAGCGCCGGGGGAAGCCAGCCGATGCGACACACCGCCGAACTCGATAGCGATCGGTCCTTCGCCGCGAAGCTCGGCGACCGCGGCCTGTTCCCGCACCTCGCGCCGCTCGTCTACGTGAACCACGCGGGGATCTCGCCCCCCTCGCGGCCGGTGCGCCTCGCGATGATCGCACTGCTCGACGCCTACGCCGCGCAGGGGGCGGCCGCGTTCCCGGCGTGGTACGCGCAGCGGGTCCGGCTGCGCGAGAAGCTCGGCCGGCTCGTCGGGGCGGCGGCTGAGGACATCGCGCTGGTCCAGAGCACGACGCGGGGGCTGAGCGACATCGCCCTGTGCTACCCGTGGCGGCCGCGCGACAGGGTGGTCCTGTTCGAGGGGGAGTTCCCGGCCAACGTGACCCCGTGGCAGCGCGCGGCCGCGCTGTTCGATCTGGAGGTCGTCTTCCTGCCGCTCGGCGGCTTCGCGGACGGCAGCGGCTCGGGCCTCGCGCGGCTTTCGGACGAGCTCCGGCGCGGGGCGCGGCTCGTCGCGGTGAGCGCGGTGCAGTTCCAGACGGGCCTCAAGATGCCGCTCGCCGCGATCGGGGCGCTCTGTCGCGCGCACGGGGCGGAGCTGTGCGTCGATGGCGTCCAGGCGGTCGGCGCGACGCCGGTGGACGTCGAGGCGGCGGGCATCGATTACCTCGCCTGCGGCGGCCACAAGTGGCTGATGGGGCTGGAGGGCACGGGGTTTTTGTACATCCGCCGCGGGCGCCTGCCCGCGCTGCGGCCGGCGGTGGCGGGCTGGCTGAGCCACGAGGACGGGGTGAGCTTCCTGCTGCAGGGTCCGGGGCACCTCCGGTACGACCGGCCGATCCGGCAGCGCGCCGACTTCGTGGAGGGGGGCAACCTCAACGCCGCGGGCTACGCCGGGCTGGAGGCGGCGGTGGATCTGATCCTGCAGATCGGGGTCGAGCGGATCCACGAGCACGCGAACCGCTTCCTGGATCCGCTCGAGGAGGCGCTCCGGGAGCGCGGCTGGGAGAGCCTGCGCGCGGAGGATCCGGCCTTGAGGGGGTGCGCGCTCGGGGTGAGGCCGCCGGGCGGCGCCTCGGTGGTGGAGCTGCACCGCGAGCTCACGCACCTCGGCATCGCCTGCGCGATCCCGGACGGCGTGCTGCGCTTCTCGCCGCACTGGCCGAACGCGCTGGACGAGTGGGAGCAGGTGCTGCTCTCGACGGATGAGGCGCTGGCGAGGGTACGGAAGGGGTGAGTCGGCGTCGCCCGTGGCGCGTCGGGCGAGCCATCGCGATGAGATCAGAGAGAGCTGTGCGCGGAGACTCCGCAACGCATGGCTCTGTACGGTTCCATTGCGATGTTAGCGCGCTGGCGGACTGGGTATGTTCACGCTAGCCCGAAGCGTGAACATGACGCGGCACAAGCACCTCAAGTTGGACCAGTCCAAGATCGATCGAGCCAAGAAGCTCCTCGGTGCGAAGACGGAGCAGGAGACGATCGAGCGGGCGCTCGATCTCGTCCTCGGCGAGGAGCCGATCCTGAAGGTCCACCGGCGCGTCAAGGCGGTCGGCGGCTACGAAGATGCTCTTCGATGATCCTCCGGAAGGTGCTCCTCGATACGAACCTGTACATCGGCTGGCTGAACCGGGGATGCACGAGGACCTGATGATAGGGCCGGGCCTGGTCCGGTATCTCTCCGCCGTCGTGCAGATGGAGCTCCGCGCCGGCGCCACGACCCTCCCGGCGCGGCGGGCCGTCGATCATCTCGGCCGCGCGTACCGGAGCGCCGGGCGGATCGTCGCCCCGGACGCCGAGGTCTTCGACCATGCCGGACGAACATTGCGCCGGCTCCGTGAGGCGGGGCGTGAGGTGCGCCGAGCCTCGCTGGTCAATGACGTGTTGATCGCGCTCTCGGCGCGTTCTCTCGGCGCCACCGTCCTGACGGCCGACGAGCATTTCGATGCGATCCGAGCCGTCCTCGACTTCAAGCTGGAGCGGGTCGTCGCCTGAACGCGCCTCGGCGGCGCTGGAGGGCGCTGCCAGGTGGTAGAACTGCACCGCGAGCTCACGCACCTCGGCATCGCCTGCGCGATCCCCGACGGCGTGCTGCGCTTCTCGCCGCACTGGCCGAACGCGCTGGACGAGTGGGAGCAGGTGCTGCTCTCGACGGACGAGGCGCTGGCGAGGGTTCGGAAGGGGTGAGTCGCGGGGCGGGAGGGCGGAAGAGGGGATCGGGACGCGGCTTGATGGGGGAGTGCGGGGATCCCGCTGATTGACGGGGATCGTTGGCTCATCGTGACGCCGAGCGGGCTGCAGGAGCCAGTCCTTGCGAATTGCCTCTTCCGACTTGCCTCTTCCGACTTGCCTCTTCCGACTTGCCTCTTCCGACTTGCCTCCTCTGTCTTCCGTCTTATCTCTCTCGTCTCTCGTCTCCCGTCTCTCGTGCTCGTCTGGCGTGCTCGTCTGGCGTGCGCGTGCGCGTGCGCGTGCGCGCTCCATCCCAGTTGAATCGGTTCATCGCCTTCAGGCCTGAGTCGTCACCATCCTGACAAGCGTTTTCCGGGCCGAGAGCACTTCGACACATCGCGCACGCGCACGCGCACGCGCACGCGCACGCAGAGGGAAGACGGGAGACGGGAGACGGGAGACGGGAGACGGGAGACGAATTACGGAGGATGGCGAGCGGGGCGCATTGGCGACCAGCTACCCGGCGTCCGCTCCGGAGACGATCCCTCGATCCCCCTCACCGCCCCCGCTCATAATCGAGCGCGGCCTTCTCCACGACATCCCAGTCCCTCGCCGCCCGCTCCGCCTCGGCCACGAGGTCCGCCGTGAACAGCGTCAGCCCCCAGATGCCGTTGTCCCGCCGGCGGAACGGGTACCGCGTGCCGCGCGCCGTCTCGACCGTCGCCCGCTCGCCCGTCACCTCCACCTTGCCGATGCCGGACAGGTCGCGCCGGAGGCGCGCGATGAAGCCCTGCTTCGCGGCGAGGTCGACCCACACGTCCGCCCCGTCCTCGGCCATCGCGTGCGCCCGGTACTGGTCGAGCAGGCGCGTGCGCTCCGGCTCCGGGTAGCTCGCCTCGATCCGCTCGAACGCCTTCCGGCGGTAATCCCGGATCGTGTAGGCCGCGTGCTGCGCCCGATCCTCGAGGTACGGGAAGCACGCGCGCGGATCGCTCGCGCCGATGTTGTACGCGATGCGGAGATAGGCGCCCTCGGGCGTCGTGTCCGGCGGAAACTGGTTCAGCTTGCGCCAGAAGAGCAGGAGCGCCACCACGGCGACGGCGGCGGCGCCCCAGGCGATGGCGCGGCGACGGGTCATGCTGGAGCCTCCATGAGCGCGAGGGCGAGCTCCCGGCGCAGGCCCGAGCGCGTGGCTCGCGCGCCCGAGGCGCCAGGAGAGGGCCTAGTC
The DNA here is from genome assembly GCF_051530195.1 of Sorangium sp. So ce321. NCBI lineage: Bacteria > Pseudomonadati > Myxococcota > Polyangiales > Polyangiaceae > Sorangium > Sorangium sp. So ce321. The sequence continues at coordinate 12,990,946 of NZ_CP150329.1, forward strand.
GAGGTGGCCGCCGAACTGCAGGTAGAGCGACGCGACCTGCCCCCTGTCGAACGCAGGCCCCGCCGGCTCGTCCAGCGCGAGGAGCAGGCCGGCCCGCATGAAGAAGGTCTTCTGGCTGTCGTACACGAAGTACGGCATCAGCGAGACCTGCGCGTCGTCGACGAGATCCGGCGCCGTCGGGATCCACGCCATCCTCAGCGAGACGCCGCCGCCGAAGCCGGCGCGGCTCTGGAACTCGGGCTCCACCTTCGTCTGGAAGACGACGTCGAGATCGTCCGAGGGCACGTAGCCGATGCTGCGCGGCCCGTCGCTGAGCGGAGGGAAGAACGTGAGATCGCCGCCCGCCCTGAGCACGAAGGGGCGCCCGAAGCGGTACTCGATGCCGCCGAACCCGCCGATCGGGAGCGTGTCCGTCGCCCAGAGGTGCGCGTCGTACAGGGCCATCGCCCACCCGGCGGACGAGGTGGCCCAGCGCCAGTCGGCGTCATCGACCGCGCCGAGCGGCAGCGAGAGGCGGCCGCCCGCGTACCACGTGAGCTTGCCGTCGATGTCCGAGTAGTAGAGCGCGAACGTGGGGTTGCCGAGGCCGGCGCGCGACTCGCTCCTGAGGTCGATGCCGCCGCGCCGGCTGTCGATCGAGAGCGCGACCGGGAACTGCAGGTTGATGAACAGGTCGGGCGTCGGCTCGAACTGGATGAACGGCACGGCGGCGAGCGACGTGCCGTAGTACTCGGCGCTCCAGAGGTAGAGATCCACGCCCGCGTCCGAGCGGTGCACCGGAGGATCCCAGGCGTGCGCCGCGGGGGCGGCGGCGAGGAGAGGGGCAGCGGCGGAGACCGCCAGGGCGAATGCGCGGAGCCATCGGGACGTGCTCATCTCGAGATCTGCCTACCGAGATCCTGGCCGCGCCGTCAACCGCGTCGCGCCCCCCTTCCTGAGAAGCCGGCGCGCCCCTACGATGCGCCCCATGCCCCGCACGAGACCCGAAACCCCGCTCCTCGACGCGATCCAGCGCTCGGTCCTCGTGTTCGACGGCGCGATGGGCTCGCTGCTCTACGAGCGTGGGGTGTTCGTCACCCAGAACTTCGAGCAGCTCAACGTCACGCGCCCCGACCTCGTGAAGAAGGTCCACGCCGACTACGTCGCCGCGGGCGCGAACGTCATCGAGACCAACACCTTCGGCGCGAACAGGTTCCGGCTCGAGCGGTACGGGCTCGTCAACGAGGTGCGCAACTTCAACCTCGCGGGCGCGCGCATCGCGCGCGAGATCGCGGGCGGCGACGCGTACGTCGCCGGCTCGATCGGCCCGACCGGGCTCGTGCCCGGCGTGGCCACGCGCGACGACCTCGCCGCCGCGGCCGCCACGTTCGCCGAGCAGGCCGCCGCCCTCGCCGAGGGCGGCGCCGACGTCCTGGTCCTCGAGACATTTCGCCACCTCGACGAGATCAAGCTCGCCATCGAGGCGGCGCGCAAGGCGGCGCCGGGGCTGCCGGTCCTCGCGTCGATGACGTTCGACACGAGCGGCGTCGTGGCCGACGGCAGCGAGCCGGAGCGCGTCGCCCGGGCGCTGCGGGACTGGGGCGTCGACCTGCTCGGGGTCAACTGCGGCGACGGCCCGCAGCTGTCGCTCGCCATGGCCGAGCGGATGGCGACCGCGGGGCTGCCGCTCTGCGTGCAGCCGAACGCGGGCCTGCCCCGCACCGTCGACGGCCGCCTGCTCTACATGGCCACGCCCGAGTACTTCGACGTCTTCGCCCGCCGCCTGATCCAGGCGGGCGCCGTGATGATCGGCGGCTGCTGCGGCACCACGCCGGAGCACGTCAAGTGGATGGCCAAGTCGGCCCGCATGCTCCGGGGCGCCGCCGCGCCCGAGGCCACCTCGCGCCCGCAGATCACGATGGACGCGCCCACGGGGATCGAGCCCACGCCGCTCGGCGAGCGCAGCCCCCTCGCGGCGAAGATCGCGGCGGGCAAGTTCGTCGTCTCGGTCGAGGTGAACCCGGCGCCCGGCCTCAGCCCGGAGAGCGCGCTGAACGCGGCGAAGATGCTCATCGACAGCGGCGTCGACGTCGTGAACGTCGCCGACGGCCCGCGCGCCACCGCGCGCATGACCAACCTCGCCTTCTGCGCGCTCCTGCTCCAGCGCTTCGGCATCGAGCCGATCCTGCACGTCTGCGGCCGCGACCGGAACCTCATCGGCCAGATGGCGCACCTGCTCGGCGCCCACGCGATCGGCCTCAAGAACCTCGTCATCATCACGGGCGACCCGCCGAAGGTCGGCGACTACCCGGAGGCGACGGCGGTCTACGACCTCGACTCGATCGGGCTGCTCCACATGGCGAGCACGATGAACCGCGGCCTCGACCCGGCCGGCAAGCCGATCCCTGGCGGCAAGACGTCGTTCCTGCTCGCCACGGGGCTCGAGCCCGGCGCCCCGGACCTCGACAAGGAGATCGCGCGCCTGGAGCGCAAGCGCGCCGCGGGGGCCGACATCATCATGACGCAGCCGATCTTCCACCACGACCTCCTCGAGAAGGTGCTGCGGCGCATCGAGCACCTGGGGATGCCGGTGCTCGTCGGCGTGCTGCCGCTGGTCAGCTACAAGAACGCCGAGTTCCTCCACAACGAGGTGCCCGGCATGCAGATCCCCGAGGAGATCCGCGAGCGTATGCGCAAGGTGCCGGCCGGCCCCGAGGCGCGCAAGGAGGGGGTGAAGATCGCCCGCGAGATGCTCTTCTCGGTGCGCGACCGGGTGCAGGGGGCCTACCTGATGCCGCCGCTCGGCAAGTACGAGCTCGCGCTGGAGGTGCTCGACGGCCTCAAGACGAGCTGAGCGGCACGGCCGCTCGCTCCAGCGCGCCAGTTCTCGCTTGCAGGGCCGGGCGCCGCGCGGGGAAACTCGGCCGGGATGTCCCTAGAGTACCGGCTTCACTCGCGCTGTGCTTGCGGTTCCGTGCTGTCGTCGTCCGAGTTCGCGCTCGCGTCGCGGCCCTTCACGCTCGCCGGGACGAAGCGCGTCTACGAGCGCTCCCGCCCCTTCACGATCCGGCACATCGCCCTCGATCTCGCGCTCGACGTCGCGGAGCGCTCGATCCGGGGCACGGCGCGGCTCGAGGCGGTCCGCGTCGACCCCGCCGCGCGCGAGATCGCGCTCGACGCCATCGGCTTCGACCTGGAGGCGGTCGAGATCAGCGCCGGCGCCGGGCGCGCCGCGAAGCCCCGGCGCGGCGCCGGCAAGGCGGCGGGCGGCGCGTTCCAGCCGGCCGAGTACACGTACGACGGCGAGACGCTCCGCGTGGCCGTGCCGCTCGAGGAGGCCGAGGCGTCGATCCTGGTCCGGTACCGGGCGACGCCGCGGCGGGGGCTCTACTTCCTCCAGCCGGACGAGCACGTCCCCGACCGCCCGCGCCAGGTCTGGACGCAGTGTCAGGACGAGGACGCGCGCCACATCTTCCCCTGCATCGACAAGCCGCACATCAAGCAGACGACCGAGCTGCGGGCCGAGGTGCCGCCGGGCTGGTACTGCCTGTCGAACGGCGAGCTCGAGAGCGACGCGAAGTCGCAGAAGGCGGGCGTCTACCGCTACCGGCTCGACGAGCCCCACCCGAGCTACCTGTTCACGCTGGTCGCGGGCGAGTTCGCCCGCATCGACGAGGCGGCGCTCGACATCCCGCTCGCGTACTTCGTGCCGAAGGGGCGCGAGGAGGACGGCCGCCGCACGTTCGCGCGCACGCCGGACATGGTCCGTCACTTCAGCGAGAAGCTCGGCGTCAAGTACCCCTTCCGCCGCTACGCGCAGGTGGTGGTGAGCGACTTCATCTTCGGCGGGATGGAGAACACGACCGCCACGACGATGTACGAGCACATCCTGCTCGACGAGCGGGCGGCGATCGACATCTCGTCGGATGACCTCATCGCCCACGAGCTCGCGCACCAGTGGTTCGGCGATCTCGTGACCTGCCGCGACTGGTCGCACGGGTGGCTCAACGAGGGCTTCGCGACGTTCATGGAGCACGTCTACCGGGAGCACCACCTCGGCGCCGACGAGTACGACCACAGCGTGAAGGGCGATCTCGACTCGTATCTGGGCGAGGCGCGCGGGCGCTACCGGCGCCCGATCGTCTGTCAGGACTACGACGCGCCGCTCGACGTCTTCGATCGGCACCTCTACGAGAAGGGCGGGCTCGTGCTCCACCTGCTCCGGCGGGAGCTCGGCGACGAGCTCTTCTGGCGCGGCGTGAACACCTACCTCACGCGCCACGCGCGCGGGGTGGCGGAGACGCGGGATCTCGCCCGCGCGCTCGAGGACGTGAGCGGCAAGTCGCTGGAGCGCTTCTTCGAGCAGTGGGTCTTCCGCGCCGGTCACCCGGAGCTCGACGTGAAGATCGAGCTCGAGGGCGACCAGTGCACCGTGACCGTGAAGCAGACGCAGGCGCCCGGGCAGCACCCCAGCCGGGAGCACGCGCTCCAGCCGGACGCCTCGACGCCGCCGGTCTTCGCGTTCGACCTCGTGCTCGATTTCGGCTTCGCGGACGGCAAGGCCTCGACCGTGCGCCGCGAGGTGCGGCGCGTGGACCAGCAGGCGCACACCTTCGTCATCCCGCTCCCGCGGCGCCCTCGCTTCGTGGTGGTCGATCCGGATCTCAGGATCCTGGGCGAGGTCAAGCTCGACGCGCCCGGCGATCTCCTGCGCGCGCAGCTCGCCCACGCCCCGACGGCGCGCGGCCGCATGCTCGCCGCGAAGCCGCTCTCGCGGCGCGACGACCCGCCGACGGCGCGGGCGCTCGGGCAGTCGCTCGCCGACGCGAACGAGTTCTGGGGGGTGCGCGCGGCGGCCGCGAGCGCGCTCGGCGCGCTCCAGTCGAGCGCGGCGTTCGCGCTGCTCGAGGGGAGCGCGGGCGTGGAGCACCCGAAGGTGCGCCGCGCCGTCGCGAGCGCGCTCGGCAATTTCAGGTCGGCCAAGGCGGCGGAGATCCTCGGCAAGCTGGCGCTGCGCGACGCGAGCTACCTGGTCCAGGCCGAGGCGGCCCGCGCGCTCGGGGCGACGCGGCAGAGCTCGGGGTTCGAGACGCTGGTCGACCTCCTCGATCGCCCCTCGTGGGGCGAGGTGCTCCGCTGCGGCGTGATCGACGGGCTGGCGAACCTGCGCGACGAGCGCGCGGTGCCGCACCTGACGGCGCGCACGCGCTACGGCGTCCCGACGCGGGGGCGCCGGGCGGCGATCATGGCGTTGCCGAAGCTCTCCAGCGACCGGCGGACGCGCGAGCTCCTCGAGGAGCTGCTCGACCAGCCGGATCCGTACCTCCGGGTCGACGTCGCGCGCGCGCTGGGCGACCTCGGCGACGGCCGGTCGCGCGGCGCGCTGCAGCGGCAGCTCGACCGCGATCTCGACGGCCGGGTGCGGCGGCGGATCCGCGAGGTGCTCCGCGATCTGGGCGGGGCGGGCAAGCGCGAGCTCGACCGGCTGCGGGACGAGCTCGAGGCGCTGCGGCGCGACCACGCGGAGATCAGGTCGCGCCTCGGCAAGCTGGAGGCGGGGGGGAACAAGGCCAAGAAGGCGGGCGACGCCAGGTGAGCGGTCTCTTCACCGCGCCGGCCGCCGCGCCGGCTTGCCGCGCCGGCGAGGTCGGGTAGGAAGCTGCATGTCGGAAGCGTCTCCTGTGAAGCTCGACCGGCGCGGCGCGGTCGCGGTGCTCACCATCGATCGCGCGGATCGCCGCAACGCGCTCTCTCGCGACGCGCTGCTCGCCTTCGGGCGCCTCGGGCGCGAGCTCGCGGACGACCCGGAGGTGCGGGCGATCGTGGTCACGGGCGCCGGGGACAAGGCGTTCTGCGCCGGCGCCGACCTGAAGGAGCGGCAGGGCATGAGCCCGGACGACGTCCGCCGTCAGGTCGGCCTGTACCGGACCGAGCTTGGCGTGCTCGCGCGGAGCCCGAAGCCGGTGATCGCGGCGATCAACGGGGTGGCCTTCGGCGGGGGCCTCGAGCTCGCGCTGCTCTGTGATCTCCGGGTGGCGGCGCCGCACGCCGAGCTCGCGCTGCCGGAGACGTCGCTCGGGATCATCCCGGGCGCTGGCGGCACGCAGCGGCTGCCGCGGGTCGTGGGCGAGGCGCGGGCGAAGGAGATGATCTTGCTCGGCCGGCGGCTCACCGCGCCCGAGGCGCTCGCCTGGGGCCTCGTGAACCGGGTCTCGCCCGAGGGGACGCCGGTGGTCGACGACGCGATCGCGTGGATCGAGCCGATCGCGAGCGGCGCGCCCATCGCGCAGGCCGCGGCGCTCCGGGCGATCGAGGACGGCTACGACGTGCCGCTGGAGCTCGGGCTGGAGATCGAGCGGGTGCACTACGACGAGACGCTGCGCAGCGAGGACCGGCTGGAGGCGCTGCGCGCGTTCGCGGAGAAGCGGAGGCCGGTGTACAAGGGGCGGTGAGGGCCGCGAGCGGAGGAGCAGCTCGTGGAGCCGGAGGTGATAAGAGCGCGTCGATCTTGCCTCCCTCGGTGATGCCATCAAGCGCGGCATGGATGTGATGTTGATGCTTGATGGCCCAAAGCTCTTCAGAGAGCGCGCGGTCGCGCCTCGAGCTTCCGAGATCACGTCACTTCGCAGGCGCACTGCGCTGGCTTCGCCGTCGCCTCTCGAGCGACACGGTGAGTACGCATCAGGCGTAGAGCCTCGCTTGCCGTCGAGCTACTGAGCCCATCAAAGGAGCCCCGGCGTGAGGCAACGAACCTCTCCCGCCATGGCAGGATGGTTGCGAGTTGCACCAGCTCGCTGTCAGTCGACGCACGTTGGCGCCCACGAAGACTCGCGCCCTTCACCCTGCGTCCCTCGAAGTGGCGCCGAGCGTCCTGCACAATCGAGCGTGCAGCTCCGCCCCCGGCGCGGCAGCCCCTCTTCTACACCCCGTCCGTCGGCTGCCGGAGCACCTCGACCTTCCCCTCCAGCCGCTTCGACACCCACACCTTGTTGTTCCTGTCGACGATCACCGCCCCGCAGTCCTCGATCGACTCGATCAGCTCGAGCCCCTTCTCTGCCCCCAGGATGAACACCGCATCATCCACGGCGTCCGCTGTCAGCGCGTCCCTCGCCCAGACGGTCACGCTCCGGCTCTCGGACGCCGGGAACCCGGTCCGCGGATCGATGATGTGGTGATAGCGCCGGCCCTCCTTGATGAAGCTCCGCTCGTAGTCGCCCGCCGTCGAGAAGGCGTGGTCCTCCACCTCCACCATCGCGAAGTAGTCGCTCGCGTCCTTGCCCCGCGGATCCCGGATGCCCGCCCGCCACCGCGACCCGTCCGGCTTCTTCCCCGCGATGTACAGGTCGCCGCCCGCCTGCACGAAGAACGACCCGAGCCCCTCCCCCCGCAGCACCCGCGCCGCCGCGTCGACCGCGTACCCCTTCGCGATCCCGCCGAGGCTCATCCGCATCCCCGGCCTCGCCAGCATCACCGTCCGCCGCGCGCGGTCGATCGCGATCTGCCGGTAATCGATCAGCCCCCGCGCGCGCTCGACGTCGTCCCTCGGCGGCACGTTGTCGTCGATGTCCTCGTCGAACTTCCAGAGCCCGTGCATCGCCTCGAAGGTGATGTCGAAGACCCCCCCGGAGCGCTCGCCGATCCAGAGGCTCTTCTCGATCACCTCGAGCGACTCCGGGCTCACCTCCACCGCGCTCCTCCCCGCCGCCGCGTTCACCCTCGACAGCTCGCTCTCCGGCCGCCACGTCGTCATCAGCCCCTCGAGCCTGCGGATCTCGGCGATCGCCTTGTCCAGCCTGCCCCTGATCGCCGCCTCATCCATCGCCTCGCTCGTGTAGGCGGCGACGACCAGGCTCGTGCCCATCGCCCGCGCCTCGACGACGACGCGGGCGGGCCCTGCCTGCGCCGCCGCGCCCGCGATCGCCGCAGGCGCAGACGTCCCGGTCGAGGCGGCCGGCGCGCTCTCCTCGCGCGCTCGCGCGCACCCGGGCACGTCGCACGCGGCGGGCGCGAGCAGCGCCGCGAGACAGAAGCAGAGGAGAGGGCGCGAGGGGCAGCGCGGTCCGTGCATTCGAGGATCCTGACTCCGTGAGAGGGCCTGGCAGGCGCGGCGGCGTCGCAGACGTACGGGCCGGCCGCGCGCCTCCGCCAGCGCCACCATGGCCCAGGCGCACCGCGGGGATCCAGGGTAGTATCGCCCGCCCATGAGCCTCGATCCGAGCCGCATCCAGCGTGACATCGACGATCTCTCCCCCGAGCTCCGGGACATCGCCGCGCGCATCCACGCGAACCCCGAGCTCCGCTTCGAGGAGCACAAGGCCGCGGCGTGGGTCGCCGAGGCCGTCGAGAAGCACGGCATCCAGGTCGAGCGCGGGCTCGCCGGCATGCCCACCTCGCTGCGCGCGCGCATCGGCCAGGGCAAGGGCCCGCACCTCGCCATCCTCGCCGAGTACGACGCGCTCCCGGAGATCGGCCACGCCTGCGGGCACAACCTCATCGCCGCGGGCGCGCTCGGCGCCTTCCTCGCGCTCGCGCGGCAGAAGGACGCAGTGGCCGGCACCATCGACCTGGTCGGGACGCCCGCCGAGGAGGGCGGCGGCGGCAAGATCAGGCTGCTCGAGGCCGGCGCGTTCGAGGGCGTCGACGCCGCGATGATGTTCCACCCGTTCGACCGCGACCTGCTCGCCCACGACACGCTCGCCAGCACCTGGCTCGAGCTCCAGTTCCGCGGCAAGCCGTCGCACGCCGCCCTCGCGCCGTGGGACGGGAACAGCGCGCTCACCGCCTGCCTCGACACCTTCCGGCTCATCGACGGCCAGCGGGTCCACTTCCGCGACGGCGTCCGGGTGCACGGGTTCATCAAGAACGGCGGCCAGGCGGTCAACATCATCCCCGAGCTCGCCGTGGCCGAGTTCTCGGTCCGCGCCCTCGAGACCGAGGAGCTCGCGCGCGTGCGGGCGATCGTCGAGCGCTGCGCCCGCGGCGCGGCCATGGCGAGCGGCGTGGAGCTCACGCTCGTCGACCAGGGCGGCTACAAGAACATGGTCAACAACCGCAAGATGGCGCGCCGCTTCGGCGAGCACCTGCGCGCCCTCGGCCGCTCGCCTGTCGAGATGGACCCCCTCGTCGGCACCGGCTCGACCGACATGGGCGACGTGTCCCACGCGCTCCCCGCCATCCACCCGTGGATCGCCATCTGCGGCAAGGGCGAGACGACCTGTCACCAGCACGCGTTCGCCGCGCGCGCCGCGAGCCACGCCGGCCAGGATTCGATGCTGATCGCCGCCAAGGCGATGGCGATGACGTGCGTGGATCTCCTGCTCGACCCCGAGCTGCGCAGAGGCGTGCGCGAGGAGTTCGCGCAGCGGAAGGCCGGCGCGAGCGCCGCCTGAGGCGCCTCAGCCGTCGTCAGCCGTCGTCCTGCAGGGGGTTCCCGAGGTCGTCCATCAGCCCGCTCCCCCCCTCGATCGGGATCGCCCGCGCCAGCGCCACGCGCTCCAGCATCACCGAGAGCGCGATCTTGTCCCCAACGTCCGGCAGCCAGGTGCGGGACCCATCCCAGAGATCCAGCCGGATGTTGCCGAGCGGCTTGCCCTCCTCCCCGCCCGCGCCGCCGCCGCCCGCGCCGCCGGCGCCCGTGCGCGCGGAGGGCACCGACATCCGGTCGATCTGCGACCACGCGAAGCGCCGCACGCGCGGCAGCCCGAGCCCGAACAGCTCGCGCAGCTCGATCCCGTCCGGGTGCACGATGACGCCGCGCATCTGCTCGCGCAGCACCGCCGCGAGCGCGCTCAAGAACAGGATGATGGCGCACACGCTCGAGGGGACGATCCGGTGCCGGTCCCCCTCGACCACGTACTGGAACAGCCAGGAGCTCGAGGGGGCGTTCTGGCCGTAGAGGATCACCGCCGTGACGACGATGGCGAAGCCGAAGTAAAGCAGCGCCGGGATGCGCTCCTTCAGCGGCGGCCCGAACGCGATGCGCTTCTCGGGCCTGTACGTCATGTCGAAGCCGGGAGGTCTGGAAGGACGCGCCATGTTCCCAAGTCTACACGGCACACGAGCCGGCGCTTGGGTCCCCCCTGGGCCCCCGCCGCGGCGCCGCCGGGCCGGCCGCCGCGCCCCCGGGCGCTCCTAGAAACAGATTGCCGGGCGATGGCTGAACGGACATGAAGGAAAGCCCCGAGGGCGCCCCCTCGACCCATCCCGGAGCCAGCCATGCACGATCGCTTCCTGCGCGCCTGCCGGCGTGAGCCGACCGATGTCACGCCCGTGTGGTTCATGCGCCAGGCCGGCCGGTACATGGCCGAGTACCGCGAGCTCAGGAAGAAGCACACGCTCCTCGAGATCTGCAAGACGCCCGAGCTCGCGCTCGAGGTGACGCTCCAGCCGCTGCGGCTCGGGATGGACGCGGCGATCCTCTTCGCCGACATCCTGCTGCCGCTCGAGCCGATGGGCGCCCCCTTCGAGTTCGCGAAGGGCGAGGGCCCGGTCATCCACGAGCCCGTGCGCGACCGGGCCGGCATCGAGCGGCTCCGCGTGTTCGAGCCCGAGGAGGGCCTCGGCTACGTGCTCGACGCCGTGCGGCTCATCCGGAAGGAGCTCGACGGCAAGACGCCGCTCATCGGCTTCGCCGGCGCGCCGTTCACCATCGCGAGCTACCTCGTCGAGGGCGGCAAATCGAGCGACTACCGGCTCACGAAGCAGATCATGTGGAGCGATCCCGAGGCGTGGTCGGCGCTGATGGGCAAGATCTCCGAGGTCGTCCGCCGCCTGCTCCGCGCGCAGGTCGCCGCGGGCGCCCAGGCGGTGCAGCTGTTCGACTCGTGGGTCGGCGCGCTCTCGATCGACGACTACCGCGAGCACGTGCAGCCGCACGTGCGGTACATCCTCCGCGACCTCGAGTCGACCGGGGTCCCGGTGATCCACTTCGGCACGAACACGGGGGCGCTGCTCGAGGCGCAGCGCGACGCCGGCGGGACGGTGATCGGCGTCGACTGGCGCACGCCGCTCGACCGGGCGTGGCAGCGCATCGGCCACGACCGCGCGGTGCAGGGCAACCTCGATCCGCTGCTGCTCTGCGCGCCGCGCGAGGTCGCCGAGCGCCGCGCGCGGGCGGTGCTCGCCGAGGCCGGCGGGCGCCCGGGTCACATCTTCAACCTCGGCCACGGGATCATCCCCGAGACGCCGGTCGACACGGTGAAGGCGGTCATCGACGTCGTCCACTCCATCCCGCGCGCGCAGCTGCAGGCCGACGCTGGCGGCTGACGCGGCGCCTCGGCGCTGACGCGGCGCGCTCGCGCCCGGGATCGCGCGCCGCGCTGGCGCTCGGGATCCCGCGCCGCGCTGGCGCCCGGGATCGCGCGCCGCGCTGGCGCCCGGGATCGCGCGCCGCGCTGGCGCCCGGGATCGCGCACGATCGCAAGGCCGCGCCTCCACGTCGCGGCCTCAGGCCGCCCGTGCGGTGGTATCGTCCGGCCGCGAGCATGTGCGAGCTCCTCGGCATGGAGTGCAACGTCCCGACCGACGTCGTGTTTTCCTTCAACGGGCTGCGGCACCGGGGCGGCCGCACCGGCCCCCACGGCGACGGATGGGGCCTCGCGTTCTTCGAGGGGCGCGCCGCGCGCGTCTTCCTCGACCCGAGCCCCGCCGCGGAGAGCCCGCTGGCGCGGTTCCTGAGCGAGACCCCGATCAAGACGCTGCTCGCGATCGGCCACATCCGGCGCCGCACCCGCGGCGACGTCCTGCTCGCGAACACGCACCCGTTCGTGCGGGAGCTCTGGGGGCGGCACTGGGTCTTCGCGCACAACGGCACGCTGCCCCGCGTGCGGCGCCGCGCGCTGGGCCGCTTCAACCCCATCGGCACGACCGACAGCGAGCACGCCTTCTGTTACCTGATGGAGGGGCTGCGCAGCGCGTTCCCCGGGTACCCGCGCCGGACCAGCGAGCTCTGGGAGGCGATCGCGGCGCTCGGCGGCGAGCTCGGGCAGGACGGCACGTTCAACTTCCTGCTCGGCGACGGGCGCCACCTCTTCGCCCGCTGTGCGACCCGGCTCTGCTACATCGTCCGCAAAGCCCCGTTCGGCGTCGCGACGCTCGTCGACGACGATGTCCGAGTCGACTTCTCCACCGTCACGACCCCGAAGGACCGCGTCGCGGTGGTCGCGACGGCCCCGCTCACCGCCAACGAGACATGGACCCAGGGGCAGCCCGGCGAGCTCTGGGTGTTCGACGGCGGCGAGCTGCGCGCGACGCTCCCCTCGCGCGCGTGACCGAGGCCCAGCGCGGGCTCTCCCGCCCGGGTGCCCGCCGTCAATACCCTTGTCGCGATCCGGCTCGGTCTCTCGACGCCCTCTTCACCGCTGGGCTCGGCATCTCGTCGCCTCTGCGCGGCTGGGCTCGGCTCCTTGTTGCCCCGCTCCGGGACATAGGATTCCAGCAGCGACGGAGCATAGCTGCCGATACAGGCCGCGGAACGACTTGCTCCGTGGATCATCCCAGAAGGCGAGGCACGCGGCCGTACCGGGCTGGAACCGGGCTGAAGGCCGAGCGCCGGCGGCTGAAATGAAAAACGTCGCGACGGACCTGGGGGGGGAAGGTCTCCGCCGCGACGCAGGTCTATCCTACGCACCCCGTATGCCAAGTCAACCAACCGGCGCTGCTCGGCAACAACCCCGCGCGCGGCGCGCGGTCGCGGCGCGCACAGCGCGCGCGTGTGCAGCGCTCAGTTCAGCGTTGTGATGCGCCCTGGTTTTGAGGCAGAACTCACGGAGCCTCGTCCCGCAGCGGGCATGCCGGCCGAACAGACACATCGTGCTCCAGCGAACCATCCTCCATCTTGCCGGCGCAACCGCTCGCCGGACGGGTGGCGGCGCGCCCGGGAAACGCATAGAGAGAGCCGCATCGACGGCAGCGCCGGCTGCACGAGTGAAAAGGGGCGACGCGTCAACTGCGATGAACACGCACACTGCCCCACAATGCGCGTGAGCGAGCACAGGGATTGGTGCGGAGTGAGCGGCGGCAGGGGGCACACAGCGTGCGGGAACAAGCCGAGAACGTGGAAGGGTGCGACGGAGCGCAGAGGGCGACGTATGCCGCTGTCAGGTCAGGAGGGCGGAGGAAGCACCGAAGACGGCTCCACGCGGATGGGCGTCTTGACGGGAGTCGGTACATGTCAGTACGCTTTGATCTCGGGCGAGCTAGGGCATATCGAGCCGTCGGATCGCGACCGAAGCGCCGCGCCCGGGTAGGTTCCGTCTCCGGAGGAGCTCGAAACGTGTCGAGGCTAGGTCGCACGACGGGTTGGGCTGAGCGCGCGTGAGCGACTTCGACGAAAAGACTCGTGTAACGCAGGTGGTCCAGCCCCCACCGGGCGGCGGCAGCAAGAACACGACCGACTGCCTGGTCGTGATCTACACGAAGGAGCCCACGCTGCTCGGCAAGCGGTTCGTGCTCGAGAACAACCCGACGCGCGTCGGCCGTGGGGCCGACAACCACATCGTGCTCGACGGCGACTCCGTGTCACGCCGCCACGCCCATTTCGAGCAGCGGCCGAGCGCCTGGATGGTCGTCGACGACGGGAGCACCAACGGGACGTACTGCAACGATGAGCAGATCTCCCGCGAGGTGGTGCTGAAGAACGGAGACCGGGTGAAGATCGGCCCCACGATCTTCAAGTTCCTGTCCGGCGCCGACGTGGAGGCGCAATACCACGAAGAGATCTACCGGATGACCATCATCGATGGTCTCACGCAGATCCACAACAAGCGCTACCTCTACGAGGCGCTCGAGCGCGAGATCATCCGCGGCCGCCGCCACGAGCGGGACCTCGCGATCCTCCTGTTCGACATCGACCACTTCAAGCGCATCAACGACGTCCACGGCCACCTGGCCGGCGACTTCGTGTTGAAGGAGGTCGCGCGCATCGTGCAGAGCCGCATCCGCCGCGATGAGGTCTTTGCGCGGTACGGCGGCGAGGAGTTCGCCATCATCCTGCCGGAGACGTCGATCGAGGGCGCGGCGGCGCTCGGCGAGACCCTGCGGCAGAAGGTCGCGGAGCACCTCTTCGTGTTCCAGGCCGACAGCATCCGCGTGACGATCAGCGTCGGCGTGGCGCTGCTGCAGGAGGGCGATCGCACCGCGAACGACCTCATCAAGCGCGCCGACGAGCGCCTCTACCACGCGAAGAACAGCGGAAGAAACCGGGTGTGCGCCTGAGCTCGGGGCCCCGGGCGCGCTAGGGTCCGCGCGGAGGAAGAACGATGCCGAACAGCGACCTGCCGCTGACGGCGGCGCAAGGCGCGGGCGACGGCGGCGACCAGATGCCCGACGTCCGGGTGCCGCCGCCGGGTCCCCTGTCGCGGAGCGCCCTCGAGCGGCTCGAGCGCGTCGAGTGCCCGGCGTTCGGCCGGCGGCGCGAGGCGCGCGCGCAGAAGAGCGGCGCCGACATGCTGCCCATCGTGCTGTCGCGCGGGCGCGGCGCGAACGTCTGCGACGTCGACGACAACCGCTACGTCGACCTGTGCGCGGGCTTCGGCGCGCTGCTGCTCGGCCACGCGGCGGAGCCGGTGCGGCGCGCGACCGAGGCGCAGATGGCGCGGCTGACGCTAGCCCTGGGCGACGTGTACTCGGCCGACGTGAAGATCGCGCTGCTCGAGCGGCTCGCGGCGCTGCACCCCGGGCCCTCGCCCATGGCGCTGCTCGGCCAGAGCGGCAGCGATGCGGTGACGGCGGCCATCAAGACGGCGGCGCTCGCGACCGGGCGGCCGGGGCTCGTCGCGTTCGAGGGCGCCTACCACGGCCTCGGGTACGCGCCGCTCGCGGCGTGCGGGCTGCGTGAGAGCTACCGGGCGCCGTTCGCGGAGCAGCTCAACCGGCGGGTGACGTTCGCGCCTTACCCGCGGGACGGGGCCGGCGCCGCGCGGGCGGTCGACGCGATCGAGGCGGCGCTGCGCGGCGGCGAGGTCGGCGCGGTGCTCCTCGAGCCGATCCTCGGGCGCGGCGGCTGCGTCGTCCCGCCGGAAGGGTTCCTGCGCGCGGTGTGCGAGGCGGCGCACCGGCGCGGGGCGCTCGTGATCGCGGACGAGATCTGGACCGGCCTCGGTCGGTCGGGGGCCATGACGCGCACGGGAGAGATCGGGGCGCCCGTCGACATCCTCTGCTTCGGCAAGGGGCTCGGCGGTGGGCTGCCGATCTCCGCGTGCGTGGCGCCCGAGCCGATCATGCGCGCGTGGGCGCGCGAGGCCGAGGTGGTGCACACCTCGACGCACTCCGGGTCGCCCGTCGCCTCGAGCGCCGCGCTCGCGACGCTCGACGCCCTGGACGCAGGCCAGCTCGCCGCGCGCTCGCGCGACGTGGGCGCGCGCTTCCAGGCGACGCTGCGGGGCGCGCTCGCGCGCGTGCCTGGTGTCGTCGACGTGCGGGGCGCCGGGCTCATGGTCGGGGTCGAGCTCGAGAGCGCCGAGCTCGGGCTCCGGGCCATGCGCGGGATGCTGGCCGAGGGCTACCTGGTCCTCACGGGCGGGGTGCGCGGCGAGACGCTGACGCTGACGCCGGCGCTCACCATCCCCGAGGCGCTGCTCTCGGCCGCGGCCGACACGCTCGCGCGCGTGCTCGCGGCCTAGCCCGCGCGCGTGCTCGCGGCCTGACCCGCGCGCGTGCTCGCGGCCTGACCCGCGCGCAGGCTCGCGGCCTGGCCCGCGCGCAGGGCTCGCGCTCCCGCGTCCGCTCGCGGTGGAGCACGCGCGCGCGGCGACGCGTGCTATCCCCGTCCCCCGTGGGACCCATAGACCAGAGCGAGGCGCTGCACCGCCGCGCGCGGGCGCTCATCGAGGCGTCGCTCCTTGCGGGCGGGGCGGCCCCGCCCGGCGAAGGCCGGGCCGCAGCGGTCTTGCCCCCGCATCGGCCGCGCGCTCCGCAGGGCGAGGGCGCGGCGCTCCCGGAGGCCTTCGACGAGCTCGCGGTCGCCCTCGCCCGGCACCAGGCCGCGCGGTGCGCGCCGGTCGCCCGCCTCTTCAAGGCGCGAGGCGCGGACGCCGCCGCGATGGAGCGCGCGGACCAGATCCCCGCGGTGCCGTGCGACGTCTTCCGGTTCGCGCGCGTCGCATCCCACCCGCCGGAGGCGGACGAGCGCGTCTTCCGCACGAGCGGGACCTCCCTCGGCGCGGCGTCCCGTGGCGAGCACCCGTTCCGCACGACCGCGACGTACGAGCTCGCGGCGCTCGCGTGGGGGGAGCGCCTCCTGTGGCCCGACGGCGCGCGGCTCCGGGTGATCGTCCTCGCGCCGCCGCTCGACGAGGTGCCGGACTCGTCGCTCGGCTTCATGATCGATCGCTTCGCGGCGCGCCTGTCGGGGCCGGTGAGCTGGCACGTGCGCGGCGGCGAGCTCGACGCCGACGGGTTCGCCCGCGCGTGCGCCGAGGCGCGCGCCGCGGGCGAGCCGGCCATCGTGCTCGGCACCTCGTTCGCGTTCGTGCACCTGCTCGAGGCGGCGCTGCCCGGCGGCGCGACGCTGCTGCCCTCGGGGAGCCGCGTCATGCAGACCGGCGGCTACAAGGGCCGCTCGCGCGAGGTGCCCGCGGACGAGCTGCGCGCCGCGATCTCGCGGTCGCTCGGGGTGCCACCCGCGCACGTCGTGGGCGAGTACGGCATGACGGAGCTCTCCAGCCAGCTCTACGAGGGCACGCTCGCGGCGGCGCTCGGCTGGCCAGGGTCGACCGCGCCAGGGCTCTACCTCGCGCCGCCCTGGACGCGCGTCACCGCGGTGGACCCCGAGACCCTCGCGCCGCTCCCCGCGGGCGAGGTCGGGCTCGCGCGGATCGTCGATCTCGCGAACGTCGACTCGGCCGTCGCCATCCAGACCGCCGACCGCGTGCGCGTCACCGACGAGGGCGTCGAGCTCCTCGGCCGCGCGTCCGGGGCGCCGCCGCGCGGCTGCTCGATCGCGATCGACCAGATGCTCGGCGGCGGCCCGTGATGGACGCCGGCGCGGCGCGGCGCGGCCGGGTCGAGCGCGCGATCGCCGCGGCGGCGCGGATCGCAGATCCGCGCGATCCGCTCGGCGGGGAGGCGCGGCGGCGGCTGCCCTCCACGAGCGGCCTCTCCCCCGAGGGCGTGGAGCTCGCGCTCGGCCGCCACCTCGAGGTCGCCCCGAGCGGCGGCGAGCTCGACGCCCTCGTGGCGACCGCGGGGCGCGCGCGCCGCTGCCAGGTGGTCCTGGCCGCGAACGTCTGCACCGCGCCGCTGCGGGCCATCGCCGTCGCGGTGGCGACGGCGCCGGAGGTCCTCGTGCGGCCTTCCCGCCGCGATCCCGTGGTCGCGGAGCTCCTCGTGCGCGCGCTGCAGGCCGACGAGGGCTTCGCTCGCGCCGGCGGCTCCATCGCGCTGATCGCGGACCTCGAGCGCGAGGACGGCGGCGAGGTCGCGTCCGGCGAGGAGCCGCGCGCCGAGCTGCACGTCTACGGCGCGGACGAGACGGTGGCGACGCTGCGGGCCCGGGCTGGCCGGGGCGTGCTCGTGCGCGGGCACGGCGCCGGGCTCGGGCTCGCCCTGGTCGGCCCGGGCGCGCGCCTCGCCGAGGCGGCGCTGGACATCGCGGGCGACGTCGTGCCGTTCGATCAGCGCGGCTGTCTGTCGCCGCGCTTCGTGCTGGTGGAGGGGCCGGCGGAGCGCGCGGAGGCGCTCGCGCGCGCCCTGCACGAGGCGCTCGGGCGGGCCGGCGCGCGCGTCCCGCGCGGGCCGCTCGACGGCGCGGCGCGCGCCGAGATCGCCATGTACCGGGCGACGCTCGAGGCCGTGGGCTCGTTCCACGAAGGCGAAGGGCACGGGATCGGCCTGGATCCGGCGCCGCGGTCGCTGCTGCTGCCGCCCGCGGCGCGCGTCGTCCACGTGGTCGCGAGCAGCGCCGAGGCCGCGCCGGCGCTGCTCGCGCCGATCCGCGGCGCGATCACCGCCATCGGCGCCGGCGGGGGCGGGCAGCTCGCGCGCGCGGCGTCGACCATGGCCCCGCGCGCCCGGGTCTCGGCGCTGGGGTGCATGCAGCGCCCGCCCCTGGACGGCCCCGTCGACCTGCGAGCGCTCTGACGGCCGGGTCCGGCTGCCGGCCTGCGCCGGAACGCAACGGAACGCCGACGACGCGCCGACGACGCGCCGACGACGCGCCGACCACGCGCCGACCACGCGCCGACCATGCGCCGCCGAGGCGTCGTCGGCGCCGCCATACCGCCCGTACCGCCCGGATCGCGGAGGGACCCGGGCCCTCGCGCGTGCGAGGTGCGCTCGAGCGACCGTGTGTGATAGCGATCGTCGTATGTCGTCGCGCACCGATCCGAAGGCGACCCATCCGCCCGCGGAGCTCGAGACGATCGCGAGCCCGTCCGCGGCCACGCCCGGCGCGGAGGGCTCACGGGAGAGGCTCCTGGACGGCGCGTCGGCGGGGCTCGATGCCGACCGGGGCTCCGCCGCGCCGAGCGATCCGCCCGGCAGCGCGGACCCGGAGGACGACGGCGCGCCGCCATCGGTCGCCTCCGCCAGGATCCAGGTGCGCCGCGACGAGCGCCTGGATCTGGTCATCGAGTACCTGGCCTTCGTGGCGAAGCCGATGCCGCTGTCGCTCCTCCTCGATGAGGCGCCGCAGCGGATCGCCGCGATCCTCGGCGCCGACGTGGCCTCGCTCTACCTCCTCGAGGGCGACGGCGACGAGCTGGTGCTGCGCGGTAACGTGGGCTTCCCGCGCGAGGCGCGCGGCACGGTGCGGCTGTCGGTCGGGCAGGGCATCACGGGCATGGCGGTCGAGTGCCTGCGCCCGATCTCGGTCGTCCAGGCGACGGAGCACGAGCGCTACCGCGCGTTCCCCGAGCTCCGCGAGGAGCGGTTCCCGGTCTTCCTCGCCGCCCCGATCCTGGGCAGCGGCCGCCCGCTCGGCGCCCTGGTCGTGCAGCGGGCGGGCGAGCATGCCTTCACCGCGCGGGACGTCGAGCTCCTCATGGCCCTCACGGCGCCGATCGCGGCGGGCGCGCGCCACGCGCAGGTGCTCGACGAGCTGCGCGAGCGGCGGCGCCGCACGGGCGGGGGCACGCGCAAGGTCACGCTGCCGGGGCTGCCCGTCATCCCGGGGCGCGCGCTCGGCGCCATCGCGGCCCTGCGGCGGCCGGCCAGCTCGTCGCTCGGCGCGCAGCAGGGCCGCGGCGATCCGAAGCTCCTCCGGTTCGCCTTCGACACCGCGGAGAAGGCGCTCGTCGATCTCAACACCCGCGCCGCGGAGCGAGGGATCGCGCGGGACGCGGCGTTCCTCTCGGCCTACCTCCTGATGATCGGCGACGGCCGCCTGCGCGCGCGCGCCTTCGAGCTCGTGGCCGACGGGCGCAGCGTCGCGCAGGCGCTCGGCACGGTCGCCCGCGAGGTGGCGCGGGCCGCCAACGGGATCGTCGGCGACCCGTTCCTGCAGGATCGCGCCCGCGACATCGAAGATCTCTGCGACGCGATCCTGATGCTGGCGACGCCGGACGCCCGGGCCGAGCTCCCGTCGAAGGCCGTCCTCGTGGGAGATCAGCTGACCGTCTTCGATCTGCTCATCTCCGCCCGGGCCAACCCGGTGGGCGTCGCGCTCAGCGACCGGTCCGGACCGCGCTCGCTCGTGCTCCTGCAGCTCCTCGGCGTCCCGTCGATCGCCGATGTGGCGGGCGCGTTCCGCTGGGCGTCGCCGGGCGACGTGGCGCTCCTCGACGCGGACCACGGCTTTCTGGTGATCAACCCCTCCCGGGCCGAGGTCGCGACGGTCCGCGCGGCGCGGCGCAAGGGGTGGGCGCCGCAGGAGCCGGCGTCTGGCGACGACAGAGGCGACGACAGAGGCGACGACGACGGAGAGGACGAGCCGACGAGCTGAGCACCGGCAGGGGCCGGTGCTCGCGGGCTCAGCTGCTCGGCTGCGCGGCGGCGGTCGGGTCCGCCGCCGGCGTCCCCTGGGCGTTCTGCAGCTCCTTCTTGGCGCGCCAGTTCGCCAGGCGCTTGGTGTCGCGACGCTTCTTCTTGGCTCTCACTGCGGGCTTCTGCGGCATGCCCGGGGGTATAGCCGCTCGAGCTCCTCGAGGGAACCCCGTCCGGCACGCCGACCGGCCGCGCTGCGCTCTGCTCCCGGCTACCCAGCCTACCGGCGCGCGTTCTGCGTGAGCCTGCGCGAGGCCGCGGGGCGTTGACGCCTCACGGCGCCCGCCCCATGACCGCTGTTCCAATGAACGTCCGTCTCGTGCACGAGTTCCGCTTCGAGGCCGCCCACCGCCTGCCCAAGGTGCCGCAGGGGCACAAGTGCGCGCGCCTCCACGGTCACAGCTTCAAGGTCGAGGTCGCGATCCGCGGCCCCGTGAACGAGGAGACGGGGTGGTTCATCGATTACGGCCACCTCTACGAGGCCTGGGCTCCCCTCCACGACCTGCTGGATCACAACTACATGAACGAGGTCCCCGGGCTGGAGAACCCGACCAGCGAGGTGCTCGCCCGGTGGATCTGGAACCGCCTCGCGCCGTCGCTGCCGTCCTTGAACCGGGTCACCGTCTTCGAGACCTGCGACGCCCGCTGCGAGTACGAGGGCGACTAGGTCGATGAAGACGCTCGTCTGCCGCTGCGAGGACGTCACCCTGCACGAGCTCGAGGCCGCGATGGAGCGCGGCTACAAGGACATCGAGTCCGTCAAGCGCTACACGGGCTTCGGCACCGGCTGGTGCCAGGGCAAGTGGTGCCTCGCGCTCTGCGCGCGGCTCATCGAGGAGCGCGGGGGCGACATCCAGAAGCCGATCACGCCGCGGCCGCCGTACCACCCGGTCTCGCTCGCGGCCCTCGCCGGGCTCGATGAGCTCGGCCTCCGCGGCGGCGGACACGAGCGCTAGCGCCGGCCGCGCTCCACGCGGCCAGCGCCGGCGCTCGTCCCGAGACAGCCCTCCCCGCCCTCCGGCGGCTCGTCAGCCGAGCGGCCGCCGCGCGCTCACGCAGCCGACGTTCACGGTCAGCTCGAACACCCCCTCGGACCAGTACTTCGAGACGGCGTGGTGCAGGTACTTGAGCATCGAGTCGATGATCTGCGGCTCGACGTCGAGCATCGCCGTCGCCTCGGGGATCACCAGCAGCCTCGAGATGGGGTCCTCGAGGAACTCACGCCCGCTGTCGAACGACACCGCGATGAGCTGGACATCCACCTCGACCTCGTCGAGCCCCGCGCCCTCGATCTCCTCGGCGATCGTCTCGATGTTCGGACGGCTGACGGCGGCGGCGTCGACCGCCGCGCCGAGCTCCGAGAGGTCCTGCTTGAGCGCGCACTCCCGCGCGATGTCGGCGATCTCCGGGAACGAGCCGCGCAGCGGCAGCGCGATGAGCGCCTGGCCGCCGGGGACCAGGACCCGGCGCAGCTCGGCGAGGAGCTGCGCCCGCTCGCTCGGGCGGCAGACCGGGTGCAGCGTGAACGCGTGGGAGAAGCTCTCGTCCGGCAGCGGCGTCGGCAGGCCGTCGGCGAGCACGTAGCTCGCGTTCATCCCGGAGAACAGCGCCGCCTTGGCGCGCGCGAGGTCGAGCGCGGCGGCCGAGCCGTCGACGCCCACGAGGGTCGCGCCGGGCAGCTTGTCGGCCACGATCGGATCGGGGAAGCCGTTCCGGCAGCCGAAATGGACGACCCGCGCCGCCTCGGAGGGCAGCAGCATGTTCACCGCCAGCGAGGCGAAGAACGAGATGTAGCGCGGGACGACCGCGTGCTCGAACAACACGGCGTCCGCCGCGCTCAGCGGCGGGCCGATCATCAGGCGACCCCGTCCGCCTCTTCCTCGTCCTCGTAGGGCGCGAGGAGGCCGAGCGCCTCCTCGGCGAGCTCGCCGATCGTGACCTCCGACGTCGCGTCGTCGCCGCCGTCGTCCGCCAGCTCGACCGTGCGCTTGTCGTCGAGCAGCGGCTGGATCAGCGGCGCGTGCGCCGGGTCGCCGATCTCGACCAGCGTCTCGATCGCGGCCGCCACCGCGTCCGGGTCCTTGTGGCTCAGGAACTGGCCGAGCAGCTTCGGCACGCCCGGCTCCGGCACCTCGGCGATGAGGTACGGCAGCTCCGGGAGCGCCGACGACCCGACGGGCAGCCGCTTCAGCGCCCGCTCGATGGCCTGGGCGACCTCCTTGAACCGGTCGTAGGCGAGCGTCTCGATCTCCTCGCCAGCGGCCTGCCGCGCCTCGGGGTGCTCCGACGCGAGCACGTCGATGAGCGCGTCGAGCGCGCGCGGGCCCTCGTGCTCCCCGAGCAGCGACGCGATGCGCACCAGCCGGAGCGCCGCCTCGTCTTCGTCGCTCTCGCGCCCCGCGCCCGCGATCGCGTCGGTGAGGACGTCCAGCAGCGCATCGCCGGGCATGGCTGCCAGGTCGTCGTGGAGCCGGCGAGCCGTGCGCTCCGCGTCGAACAGCTTGTTCAGGGTCGTCTCGATGGCTTGGCGATTTTGCACGAAGAGGAGCTATCAACAGCGCGCCGCCTCCGCAAGCCGGCAGGCAGCAAGGGCCTCGCTCCCGCGAATTCCCGACCAGTTCGCGTCCCTTTCCCGTCCACGGCGGGCGCAGCGGTGTCGGCGCGGTGTCGGTGCGGCGCCGGCGCGTCGACACCGCGTCGACATCGCGCCGACATCGCCGCGCGGGCTCGGCGCGAGGGCGAGCGCGGCGCCCTCGCAACGAGCTCACCTGCCGCCTCGCCAGCCGCGCCCGATGCGGTAGACCGTTCATGGCATGCGCGCGCCCAGCTCATCGCAACCCCGCCCGACGAGGGCGGCGGTCTCCCCTTCCCCGCTCGTGCGCGGCGCCGCGGCGTCCGCCCTCGTCCTTGCGCTCGGCGGCCTCGACGACCCCGGG
The DNA here is from genome assembly GCF_051530195.1 of Sorangium sp. So ce321. Taxonomy (NCBI): domain Bacteria; kingdom Pseudomonadati; phylum Myxococcota; order Polyangiales; family Polyangiaceae; genus Sorangium; species Sorangium sp. So ce321. The sequence goes on from NZ_CP150329.1 coordinate 13,013,781, forward strand.
CCGCCGCCGCCCGCGGTCGTCCCTCCGGCGGCGGCGGCGCGCGGCGGCGCGGGCGCGGCGGCGCTCTGCGGCCCCCGCACCGTGCCGGAGGGCGCCGCGTGCGTCCCGCTGCCCGCGCCGGGCGCGCCGCTCCCCGAGGGCGGCGCGGCGGCGCTCTACGGCCCTGCCGGCGCGCGTCCCGCCGGGGCGGGCGCGCGCAGCGAGGCCCACGAGCGCATCCCCCGCCGCCCGGAACGTCCGGCGAGCGCCGCCGCGTACGCGTTCCCGCTCGGCGCGCCGGACCAGCCGCCGGCGTTCCTCCTCGTCGAGGACGCCGCGTCCCAGGCGGGCGCGCCGCTTCCGGCCGGCCCCGTCGCCGCCGTCGGCGCGGCGCGGCCCGAGCCGCCGTCGTGGGCCGGCGGGGTCGAGCTCGCCGCGGCGCGGGGCGAGCGCGTGGCGGCGCTGAAGCTCGACGGCCAGGAGGGGAAGGCCGAGGTCGTCTTCGTCGGCGAGCTGTCCGGGATCACGGTCGCCACGGCGCACGACGTGCGCGAGGCGGATCGCGTGCGCAGGTACGTCCTGCTCCACGGGCACCTCGACCGCCCTGGCCCGGGCGTCGTGGCGGGCGCGCGCCTCGATGCGGGCGACGTGATCGGGTACGCCGGCGAGACGGGCAGCCCGGGCCTCGTCCGGCTGCACCTGGAGGCGCGGCAGCTCCGCGAGGGCGCGCGCCTCTCGGACGTCGATCCGAGGCGCCTCACCGACGCCGCCGTGACGGTGCCGTGCGACCTGCGCAACGTGCTGCCGCTCCGTCAGGGGGCGAGCTTGTAGCCGAAGCCGTAGACCGTGAGGATGTGCTCCGGCTTGTCGGGCGAGCGCTCGACCTTCTTGCGCAGCTTGACGATGAAGTTGTCGACCGTGCGGTTCGACGGCCCGGCCTCGATGCCCCAGATTTTCTGGAGGATCTCCTCGCGCGAGACCGGCTGGCCCAGGCGCTCGTGCAGGAGGCGCAGGAGCTCGACCTCGTAGAACGAGAGCTGATCCGAGCGCGAGCCCCGCGAGACCGTGTGGGCGGTCATGTTGACCTGCACGTTGCCGATGGTGAACACCTCGACCGGCGCCTCGGCGGGCCGGGCGGCGCGGCGGAAGAGGGCGCGCAGCCGGGCGATGAGCTCGCCCACGCTGAACGGCTTGGTCACGTAGTCGTCGGCGCCGGCGTCGAGGCCGCGGATCTTGTCGATCTCCTGGCCGCGGGCCGTCAGCATGATGATCGGCACGAACGCGTCCCAGCGCCGCAGGTCCTCGCAGACCTTGAAGCCGTTGGTGTCGGGGAGCATGAGGTCGAGGAGGATCGCGTCCGGCTTCTCCTGCCGCGCGAGCAGCACGCCGTCCTTCCCCTTCGAGGCCGACGCCACCGAGAAGCCCTCGAACTCGAGGGCGTCCGTCAGCCCCAGCACGATGTGGGGCTCGTCCTCGATGATGAGAATCTTCTTGCGTGCCGCCACGACCGGGCACGGTTCTAGCACAAAACCCGCCCGGACCGGCCAGAGCCCCGCCGGACGGGCCGCTCGGGCCTGCTCGGGGCCACAAAAAGCGCCGCGGGGCGCGATCTCGCGATCGGGCCCCGCGCGCCGGGTGATATCAGCCGCCGGCTACTCGCCGGAGCAGGTGATGAACAGCGTGGCCCCTTGCTGGGCCTCGCCCTCGTTCGTGAACCGGATGATGCGCCGCTCGGTGGGCGGGCAGCTCGCGACGATGTCCTCGCTGCCGATCCGGATCGACGGGTCGATGTAGCACCAGCCGTTCACGGGGTTGCCGCCGACCCTGACGTTGTCGCTCGGGTCGTTCCGGCACGCGTTCGCCTCTTCGCCCGCGAGCTGCTGGATCTCGCACACGCAGTCCCAGCCAGCGGCCTGCGCGATCGGATCGTCGAGCACCTTGTCCTCGGCCGCCTTGTGGTTGGCCGCGACCGGGGCGCGCGCCGCCGTATCGCAGCTGCACGCGCCCTGTGTGTTGCGCGCCTCGAGGATCAGGCAGGAGACCTGCCCCTCGGCGTCGGGCGTCAGGGTGCGGGGCAGGCACTGCCCGCCGAGCACCGTCTTCAGGCGATCGATGATGGCGCCGATCGCCGGGCGGTAGCCGTAGTCGGCCGCGCCGTCGTCGTCGAGCTGTCTCGGGCACACCGAGCCGACGATGCCCTGCGGGCCGAGCTCCCGGATGAGCTGCAGCTCGCGGAGGCCCGGGTAGGCCTTCGCCTTGATCTGCACGTTCGTCCTGGGCTGCGCATCCCCCTCACCGCTCCCGGCTTCCGGCTCGCACAGCGGGTTGTCGTTCGTCTGGCCGGGCACCGCTCTGCAGTCGCAGCTCTGGGACATCCCGTCGCAGGTCTTCGAGTCGGGGAGATCGAAGATGCAAGCGTACTGGAGGTCGCCCGTGCTCCCCTGCGGGATCGTGTACTCGCGGCCGTTGATGCCGTTCCAGCCCGCCTCGGTCGGCTGGATGATCGTGTCGCCGGTGATCGGGTTCGAGCCCGAGCGCGGCGCCGTCGACTCGACCATGAACGGATCCTTCGGCGCCTGGTAGGTCGCGGGATCGCCGAGGATGAGCTCCCACGTGCTGCTGAACGCGCCGTCGAGCAGCGAGGCGCTGAGCTCGTCGGCGTTCTTGAACCCGCCGACGGGCTCGCCGTCCTGGTTGAGGCCGCGCAGGAGGTCAGGCTGGCCCTCCGCGTTCTGGCGCGCGATGTCCTGCCACGGCACGCCGACGATGCCGGCGAAGAAGACGAGCCCGGGGTCGCGGATGTTCTTGTCGAGATCGTCCGGGTTCGGATCGCTGAAGATCGGGTTCTGGACCAGCTCGCCCTTTCGGTTCTCGATCTGCGCCTCGGTGAAGGCGCGCCGGTAGCGCTCGATCGGGTAGAGGAAGTCGAAGCCGAACCGACGCTTCTGGTCCCAGCAGCGGGAGTTGACCGGATCCTCGGCCATGCTCAGCCTCGCCGGGAAGCCGTCAGCGCCCGTGCACTCCGGGGCCGGGTCGCAGCCCTTCTGGTCCTGGCTGCACGACCGGCAGCACTTGTTGCCCGGGTCGGTGGCGCACTCGGGGCGGGGCCGCCACAGGCGGAAGCCGTTCCTGGTCTCCGCGACGAGGTAGTTGCGTCCCTCCTCGCGGATCGAGCAGTCGTTCTCGTCGCTGAGCATGATGATCGCCAGCAGCGAGCTCGGACGGAGGAACTCGGCGCGCTGCCGCAGGACGTCCTCATCGAGGCCGGTCGGCACCGCGAGGTCGCCCTGGATCTCGATCGTGGCGTAGGGCTCCGGGTCGACGAGGAAGCGGTAGACGCTCTCGAGCTGCGCCTCGAAGCCGCAGCCGGCCTGCCCCGTGCCTTTGACCATCGCCGTGAGCTGGCCGACCAGCGAGGTGGTGTTGAGGTCGTTGGGCGAGTCGGCGGTGATGTCGGCCTCGCCGTCGTTCTCGCCGGGCATGTCGGGCGTGCCGTCGAGCTTCTGATCGGGGTCCCAGGCCAGGAAGCCCTTGCCGAGGTAGGTCGGGATGCTGTTGTTCTCGGCGCGCTCGTTCTCGCGCGCGAGGAGGTGCCCCATGTCGACGTTCGAGGGGCTCGTGCCCGCCGGGCAGGCGCCCGAGCCGTGGCCGCCGAGGCTCGAGCTGATGATGCCGATATGGATGTCCTTGACCGGCTCGAACTCGCGCTTGAAGTCCTGCGGGCAGTCCTCGTTCGGCGAGCCGACCGTCCTCGAATCCCCGGCCTGGTTGATGCAGCGCGGGTTGACGAGCCCCTGAACGAGGTCAGGGATCGCGAAGGCGAGGATGTCCTGCTTGTCGGCCATCGAGCCGGAGTTGTCGATGGCCAGGAGGAGGTCGATCTTGTCGACCGAGCTCTGAGTCAACCGCTCGACGATCGTCGCCGTCGTGCGGGGCTCGTTCGTCGCGATGGGGCGGTTCAGACATCCGAAGGCGCTGCCTGTGCCCGCGATCAGGAGGCCCGCCAGGGCGAGCCTCACCGCGCCCCTCCATGGGCGCCTCCTCTCACGCTCAATCCGCGTCATCATTCGACTTTCCTTTCGACCACCGATCCGGTTGCGCGGCGGTCAAGCCACAGAACAGGCCCGCCATGCACGGGCTCATGACCGACTTCCGCAGGCGATCCGCGGCTCGACGGAGCCCGATGCTAAGGACCCCAGCCGAACGCTGTCAATTCGCCCCGCCGGCGTCCGGATGGCCCGCACAGGGCGTCAAAGCAAAGGGGATGCCGCCGCCAAGATGCGAGGCGCTTCCTCTGCGCAGGCAATCGCCACGTCAACCTGATTGCTGATCTGCCAACTGAGTAGGCGGAAGCCTCAACCCGGGTCGGGGACCTCAACCCGGGTCGGGGACCTTCGGGGACCTCAACCCGGGTCGGGGACCTTCGGGGACCTCAACCCGGGTCGGGGACCTCAGCCCCGGCGGCCCAACCCGGGTCGGCCCGCGGCCCAACCCGGGTCGGCCCGCGGCCCAACCCGGGTCGGCCCGCGGCCGCGGCCCAACCCGGGTCGGCCCGCGGCCGCTCAACCTCGGTCCAAGGAGAGCCGCCTGACCTGGTCGAGCGACCGGCGCCGGCAGGGGGAATGCCGCTTCCCAGCAGGGCCGAGTTGTGGTCAGTGCCCGACCAGCATGTTGCGCGTCGCCCTCGCCATGGTCCCGGAGGTACGGCAGCTCCTCGCCGAGGATCCAGCGCAGCTCTCCGACCTGCTGGACGAGATCCACGACGAGGACCTCGCCGACCTCATCGGCCTGCTGGACGACGCCGAGGCGGCGGAGGTCCTGATGGCGCTCAGGGCCGAGGAGGCCGCGCCCATCTTCGAGCGCCTCGACGGCGAGACCCAGGAGGCGCTCGTCGAGCAGATGGGCGTCGAGAGCATCGCGCCGATCGTCTCCGAGATGGCGGCCGACAACCGCACGGACCTCATCGAGGCCCTCCCGGACCAGGTCAGCGGCACCCTGCTCTCCACGCTGGAGAAGGTCGACCCCGAGGCCGCGGCCGAGGTCGAGGAGCTCGCCAAGTGGCCCGAGGACAGCGCCGGCGGCCTCATGACCACCGACTACGTGTCGGTGAACATCAACCTCACCGTCGCCGACGTCATCGAGCGGATCCGCGCCGTCGGCGAGGACGCCGAGACCATCTACTACGTCTACATCGTCTCCGAGCGGGGGCACCTCATCGGCGTCGTGTCGCTGCGCGACCTGCTGCTCGCCTCGCCGTCCGAGAGGCTCGCGAACGTGATGACCGAGAACGTCTTCGCCGTCAGCCCCGAGACCGACCAGGAGGAGGTCGCGCGGACCATGGCGAAGTACGACTTCAACGCGCTGCCCGTGCTCTCCGCCGACCGGAAGCTGCTCGGCGTCATCACCGTCGACGACGTGATGGACGTCCTCACGCAGGAGCAGACCGAGGACGTGCAGCGGCTCGGCGCGGTCGGCCCGATCGATGACAGCTACTTCAAGACGAGCTTCTGGACGTTCATCCAGAAGCGCGCCCCCTGGCTCGCCGTGCTGTTCGTCGGCGAGTTCATGACCGGCGAGGTGCTCCGGCGCTTCGAGCACGACCTCGAGGCCGTCGCGACGCTCGCCTACTACGTGCCGCTGCTCATCTCGACCGGCGGCAACTCCGGCTCGCAGTCCTCGTCGCTCATCATCCGCGGCCTCGCCGTCGGCGATCTGCGCGTCGGCGACTGGGCGAAGGTCCTCACCCGCGAGCTCGGGCAGGCCGTCGTGCTCGGCCTCATCCTCTCGACCATCGGCATGCTCCGCGTCTGGCTGTGGGGCGACGGCACCGGCTTCGTCCTGACGATCGGCGTGACGCTGATGGCGATCGTCCTCATGGGCTGCACCGTGGGCGCGATGCTCCCCCTCCTGCTCCGGCGCATCGGCCTCGATCCGGCGACCAGCTCCACCCCGTTCATCGCGAGCCTCGTGGACGTCCTCGGGATCCTCCTCTACTTCACGATCGCCCGCCTCTTCCTGTCCGACCTCCTCGCGCAGGGCGGCGCGGGCGGGTGAGCGGGCTCGAGCGACGCCTCGCCGCCCCGACCGAGGCGGCGCCGGCGCGCCGCGCGGTCGCGCCACGCGCCTCTCGGCGCGCCGCGACCCTTGACGCGTCGGCCCCCATGGGGGAGTGAAACAGGCGTCTTTCGCTCAGCGCGAGGCGCGCTGAGCCCCTCCTAGGGAAGGAGTCAAGATGGCCGAAGGCTTGAATCGCGTGATGCTGCTCGGCAACCTGGGCGCCGACCCGGAGCTCCGGTTCACTCAGGGAGGGCAGGCCGTCTTGAACCTGCGGCTCGCCACGACCGAATCGTACCTCGATCGCGACAAGGTCCGGAAAGAACGGACCGACTGGCACAATGTCGTGATCTGGGGGAAGCGCGCCGAAGCCCTGGGCAAGATCCTCAGCAAAGGCTCCTCGCTCTTCGTCGAGGGCTCGCTCCGCACGTCGAGCTACGACGATCGGGACGGCAACAAGCGCTACAAGACCGAGGTGGTCGCGAACAACGTCCTGCTGACCGGCGGCCGAGGCCGCGGCGGGGTCGGCGATGACGCGGGCGCGTTCGGCGCCGATCCTGGCGGCGGCTACAGCGGCGGTGGCGGCGGTTACGGCGGCGGCGGCGCCGGCGGCGGCGGCGGTGGTTACGGCGGTGGCGGCGGTGGCAGCGGCGGGCGTCCGGCCGGCGGCGGTTACAACAACCGCGGCGGCGGCGCCGGCGGCGGCGGCGGCGGTGCTGGTGGCGGCCGCCCGGCGCCGGCGGCACCGGATCCCGGGCCCCCTCCGGACGACTTCGGCGGCGGCTACGGCGGCGGCAACGACGACGACATCCCGTTCTGATCGATCCGCCCGCCGGCGCGAGCTCTCGGACCGGTAAACGACTCTCCCTCTTCCGCCGCTGACCCAGCGGCGTGGCCGAGCGCTCCCCCCGGCCCACTACCCAGGAGGGCGGGTGCTCTTCCGCCGCTGACCCAGCGGCGCGGCCGAGCGCTCCGCCCGCCCACTACCCCAGGGGGCGGGGTCGGGGCCGCCGCGCCAGCAGGACGGTCACGCCGGCCGCGGCGAGCACGCCGAGCGCCGCGGCCGCGGCGGCGGGGTGCTCGGCCGCAGCGAAGATCGTCCGCACGAGCAGCCCCGGCTCCGGCGGCGCCACGAACGCGCCCTCGACCTCCGTAGCGTCGAGCAGCGCGCCGCAGCGCTCGTTCGCCTCCTCGGCCGGCTCCAGGCACACGACGCTGCAGAGCGCCGCGTCGCGCTCGCTCCCGGTGAAGCCGAGCACGTGCCGCCCGCGGATCGCCACGGCGCGCTCACCCGCCCTCCCCGCCCCCTCGAACCGCTGCTCGACGTGCTGCGAGAGCGCGCGGATCGGCCCTGCCTCCCACCGCTCGATCGCCACCCCGAGCGCCCCGCGCACGAGCCCGGAGGCCCGGTCGAGCACCAGCTCCTCCAGGCCGGTGGCCCACTGCCGTGACGGGGCCGTCGCGCAGACCGCGCGCAGCGAGAGCCCGTCCGCGTCGACGCCCCGACGGAGCGTCACCCTCGCCCCCGCGACCGCCGAGACGTCGATCGCCGGCAGCGCCTCCGGCGGCGTCTCGCGCGCCCCGGCGGGGAGCGGGAGCCGCAACCCGAGCCCCGGCGCGACGCCGTGGAGCTCAGACGCGGTCGAGCTCATCCATCAACGCGAGCACCTCGCTGCGGATCTCGACGAGCGCGGCGCGCATGCGCTGCGCCTCCTCGCTGCTCACGCCCGCGTCGGGCGCCGGCGGCTCGATGCCGCCCTCGCGCAGCTTCCGCCGCGCCCCCGCGATCGTGAAGCGGTGCGAGTAGAGCAGCTCCTTCACCTTGAGGAGCGTCTCGACGTCGCGCCGGCTGTAGACCCGCTGCCCCTTCGCCGACTTCTGCGGACGAATGGAGCGGAACTCCGTCTCCCAGTACCGGAGCACGTGCGGCTCGACCCCCACGATGCCGGCCACCTCGCCGATCCGGTAGTACAGCTTCGCCGGAAGCTGCTGGCGCACCGCCAAGCGGTCTACTCCTCGGCCGCCGAGGCCGTCTCGCGCGGGTTGAGGGCCTGCTTCAGGATCTGGCTCGCCTTGAAGTTCAGGACCCGGCGCTCCGTGATCAGGATCGGGTCGCCGGTCTGAGGATTACGGCCCTGCCGCTGGCGCTTGTCGCGCAGCACGAAGTTGCCGAATCCAGAGATCTTGATCTTCTCCCCGCGGCCCAGGGTTTCCTTCATGGTCTCGAACACGAGGTCCACCAGATCGGCGGACTCCTTCTTCGAGAACCCACCAAGGCGGGAGTAGACCGCCTGAACGATTTCGGCTTTCGTCATGAGACCCCCATCGCCCTTGCAGAGCGGGGGACACGCCGCAACCCCTGAAGACCGTTCAGGAAGCCGCGTGCGGTCCCCCGACCGGCTCGGGGCAGGATGCCAGCGCGCGTCGGGGAGGTCTAGGGGGTTACGCAGGCTCCGCCCTATCAGGGTCAGCTGCGCGCCAGGTACGCCAGGCGCACTTCATGCACCCTGCCCGGCCGACGCGGAGCTCCGACCACACCTTGTAACGGCGAGCCCAGCGACGCGCGCCGACCGGGCGCGCGCCTCGACGGCGGCGGCCAGGAGGCCCGGCAGGACCTGGCGCCGGCGGCGGCGCTGGACGTGCTCGCTGGCGGGGATCCGCTCAGGCGGCGAGGTCGCCGAGGGGTCGCTCCTTCGTCGCCTGGCGGGACCAGGCGCCGACGACCGCGGCGTCGCTCGGCCGCGCGTCGCTCCAGACGGCCGGCGCGCTCGAGGCCACGTCGCGCCGACGCGCGAACTGCTCCTGCGCGACCATGAACGCGACGTAGAGGTAGCCGACCGCGAAGAGCACCGCGAACGGCGTGGCGAAGTAGTGCCCCGTCTGGACTGACGCCACGACCGCGCCGCACGACAGCACGGCGAGCATCGCCTCCGTGAGCGGCAGGTCCGTGCGCACCCTGTACCGGCCCTTGTTGTCGCCCTGCTTGGGCGTCCGCACGAACTCGCCGGCCATGCTGCGGATGCCCTCGATGACGGCCTTCGAGAGGTGCGGCGCGAGCCCCGTCCCGAGCGCGATGAGCATCGGCAGGCGCACGACGGCGCCCCACCGCGAGCGGCCCTGCGCCGTCTCGGCCAGCATGTAGAACGCCGCCAGCGAGCCCGTCGTCGCCGTGCAGAGCGGCAGGTCGATGGCGAGCATCGTGAGCGTGTCGGCGGCGGGGAACAGGACGAGCGCCGGCAAGAGGAGGATGCTCAGGAGGACCAGGAGCGGGTAGGCGAAGTGCGGCGTGAGGTGGAAGAACGCCTCGATCCGCTGCCCGAGCGAGAGCTTCGCGCCGAGCACCGTCGCCATGAGCTTGCGCGCGGTCTGCACCGTGCCCTTGGCCCAGCGGTACTGCTGCGCCCGCAGCGCCGAGATGTCCTCCGGGAGCTCCGCCGGCGAGACGACATCCTCGCGGTAGATGAAGCGGTAGCCCGCGAGCTGCGCCCGGTACGACAGGTCGAGGTCCTCGGTCAGCGTGTCGTGCTGCCAGCCGCCGGCCTCGCGGATCGCGTCCTTGCGCCACATGCCGCCGGTGCCGGAGAAGTTGAACAGGAGGCCGGCGCCGAAGCGCGCGCGGTTCTCGACGAGGTGGTGACCGTCGAGCATGAGGGCCTGCACCTGCGTGAGGATGGAGACGTCGCGGTTCAGGTGGCCCCACCGCGTCTGGACCATGCCGACCGTCGGATCCTCGAAGTGGCCGACGATCGACCGGACGAAGCCCGGCTGCGGGATGAAGTCGGCGTCGAAGATCGCGACGAGCTCGCCCTTCGCGACCTTGAGGCCCGCGTCGAGGGCGCCCGCCTTGTAGCCGGTCCGGTCCGTGCGGTGCAGGTACACCGCGTCGATGCCCTGCGCGCGGAGCCGCTCGACGTGCGCGCGGACGAGGCCCTGCGTCTCGTCCGTCGAGTCGTCGAGCACCTGGATCTCGAGCTTGTCGCGCGGGTAATCCATCCGCGCGACCGCATCGAGCAGCCGCGCCGCGACCGTCGACTCGTTGAACAGCGGGAGCTGGATCGTCACCGGCGGGAGATCGCGATCGGTCAGGGCCGCGACCTCCTGCGCGCGCGCGATCTTCGCGCGGTTGAGCCGGCAGAGGACCACGAGGTGCAGTCGGTGCAGGCCGTAGGCGCTGAGACCGAGCAGCACGCCGAAGTAGAGGACACAGAGCAGCATGGAGAGCATCGGGAGCACCTTCCGCCAGCGGGTGCCGGGCAGCCGTGGGGCCGGGCGAGTGCGCCGGTCTCCACTCCTGCAAATGCTGGCGGGTGACGAACGCGTACCATTCGCCGGATCCGAAGTTGTCATCGACTTGTAATTCGTTGCAACTCTCTGTCACGAGCTCCGGAAAGTTGACTCCACGCCCGAGCCCTCCCCCCTGCAAAATGACAATCACCGACAATCCCACTTCGCCCGGCCGCGCGGCGTTCGCTGCGGGTTCGGCGCATGAGCACGCATGCGCGAGCGACAGGCCGAGTAAGGTGATTCCCTGGCGGGGACCCCCCCTGAGTAAGGTGTTTTTCGTAAGGGTGTCGCCGAGCGGCGCTCAACGACTACAGCCTTCACCTGACGGTCAGATTGACAGTGATCCGCAGCCCGGCGCGATTTCGAAGCCTGTCCAGGAACCGCGCAGGCCCGGCGAGCGCCCGCGTCGAGCCCGCGCCGAGGTCGTGTGTGCCTGGCGCCGGCGGCGGGCCGGGGCTATCCGTTCCCGGATGAGTCGCGCTCTACTTAATGAACTGAAGGCTCGCCAGATCGCGTTTCTCGAGGCGCGGCTCGTGTCCGAGGCCGCCGCGCGGGACTTCCGGGAGCGCCTGCCCGCCGGCTTCGCGGCGCTGCTCGCGACGCCGCTCGGCGCGCTCGCGGACGCGGCGGCGATCGCGCGCGCGCTCGACGCGCTGGCGGCGGAGGAGTCGCTCCGGCGGGCGGTCCAGCCCGCGGCCGCGGCCGCGCTCGGGGCGCTGGTCGAGGCGGCGCGCGCCGAGCGGCGGCGCGCGAAGGAGCTCATGCCCGCGGGGGCGCGCGACAAGATCGACCGCATCCTGGAGCAGCCGAAGCTCGTCCCGGAGCGGCTCGTGCGCGAGGTGCTGGAGAGCGCGGCGCTCGACGCGGTGATGCGCGACGTCCTCTACGACACGCTGAAGGAGTTCTCCGAGAAGGTGAACCCGTTCTTCGCCGAGTGGGGCCTGCCGGCGCTGCTCAAGCGGGTCGCCCCGTTCGGCCTCGGCGGGGTCGGCAAGACGATGGGCTCCATGCGGGGCGAGTTCGAGCGGCGGCTCGAGCCGGAGATCCGGCGGTTCTTGCAGGGCTTCTCGCGCACGGCGATGCGCCAGGTGCACGACATCCTCGTCGCCAAGGGCGATACGCCCGAGTTCGTCGGCCTGCGCAAGCACGTCGCGACGTGGGTGCTGGAGCAGGAGGTCAGCGCGCTCGTCGGCCAGCTCGACGCGAAGAGCTCGGCGCTCGCCGAGGAGCTCGGGGCCGACGTCGCCGCCCAGGTGCTCCGGGACCGGCCCGTGCGCCAGCGGCTCCACGAGGCGACCGCCGCGTTCGTGGCCGCGCACGCGAGCGAGCCGCTCGGCGAGGTGCTGGGGCGCTTCGGGATCGCGCCCGCGCTCGACTTCGACGCGCTCGCGGCCGCGCTCTGGCCCGTCGTGCGGAGCCTGTGCGCCACCGAGCCGGTGCGCGCCTGGATCGCGTCCGTGGTGGAGGAGTTCTTCGACGGGCTGCCGGACGGGCTCGAGCCGTCCGCCTGAGGCGAGCCGGGGGCGAGCCGGGGCGAGAAGCCCGCGAGGGCGCTCCCGGGCTCGCGCGGAGGCCCACGCGCGGGGGCTCGCGCGCGGGCGGCCGCTCAGCCCATGGCCGACGCGTCCGCCACCGCGGACTCGATGTACGCGAGACCGCGCGACGGGCACGCGGGCATCGTGGGCGCGAACGCCTCCATGTCGAGCATCATCTCCGGGCCGGCCGCGAGCGTCAGCACCACGACCGGCACGCGCGGCGACATGCGGCGGAGCTCCTCCATCTCGCTGTGGATCTCCGCGTCGTCCCGGGGCACGAGCACCATCACATGAGGGCGCCACCGGGCGAGCACGTCACGCGCATGGCCGAGCCCGCAGCACGTCTCCACCGTGTAGTCCCGGGACGAGAGGAAGTGGACGAGCGGCTGAGAGTTGCTGGCGTCGTCGTCGATCACCAGAACGCGGGTCGTGCTCTCGATCTCCATGGGTATCCCCCGTTGGCGGCCACCGCTGACCGCGACTGTTAAGACCAGAACTTCATCGCCTGGCTGACGGAAACCATACTCCATCGGCGGCAAAGCGCGATGTCAAACGCGCCTCATCGCATCACGCGACGCGTTGATACGGGCGTGAAACACCGGCGCTTTCCGCCTGTTGCTTCCGCGACCTCTTCCGCGCCTCTTCCGCGAACCGTCACGATCGGCCCGGGCTCAGCCGGGGTATCAGCCGCCGAGGTAGGCCGCCCGGATCTCCTCGTTCGCCGCGAGATCCTTCGAGTCGCCGCTCATGGCGATCTGCCCTGTACGGAGCACGTAAGCGCGCGTCGAGTACTTGAGCGCGAGTCGGGTGTTCTGCTCAACGAGGAGTACGGTGGTTCCTGACGCCGCGATCTTGGCGATCGACTCGAAGATGTCCGCCACGAGCCGCGGCGCGATGCCGAGCGAGGGCTCGTCGAGGAGCAGCATGGCGGGGCGCGCCATCATGGCGCGGCCGATCGCGAGCATCTGCTGCTCGCCGCCGGAGAGCGTGCCGCCCTGCTGGTGCATGCGCTCGCCGAGGCGGGGGAAGAGCTTCACCACGTCGTCGAGCGTCTCGCCCATGGTGGGGCCGTGCTTGTGGCACCACGCGCCGAGATCGAGGTTCTCGCGGACGGTGAGGTTCGAGAAGATCGCGCGCCCCTCCGGGACGAGCGAGACGCCGGACGCGACGAGCTCTTCGGCCGAGACGGACGCGAGGTCCTTGCCGTCGTAGCGGATGCGGCCGGCGGCGATCGGCAGCAGGCGGACGACCGTCTTCAGCGTCGTCGTCTTGCCGGCGCCGTTCGCGCCGATCATCGCGACGATCTCGCCGCGCCGCACCTCGAGGCTGACGCCCTTCAGCGCCCGGATGCCGCCGTAGCTGACCGCGAGATCCTCGACCACGAGCAGGGGCTCGCCGGGCGCCACCGCGGGGGGCTGCCGCGTCGGGTGCGTCGTCTTCATGCGGGCTCCTGCGCCGCCGCGCCGGCCGCGGGGCGGGCCTCGGCCGCGTCGTCAGCGACCTCCTCGCCGAGGTAGGCGGCGAGGACCTTCGGGTCCTTGCGCACGACCTCCGGGGTGCCGTGCGAGATGGTCTCGCCGTGATCGAGGACGTGGATCTCCTCGCACACCCCCATCACGACCTGCATGTTGTGCTCGACCAGCACGACCGTGATCTCGAACGTGTCGCGCAGCCAGCGGATCTGCTGCTTGAGCCCCTCGGCCTCGCCGTAGTTCATGCCCGCCGCCGGCTCGTCGAGCAGGAGGAGCTTCGGCTTGAGCATCATCGCCCGGGCGATCTCGAGGCGGCGCTGGTTGCCGTACGAGAGCGACGTCGAGATCTCGTCCGCCATGTCCTCGAGCTTGAACACCGAGAGCAGCGAGAGCGCGCGCTCGGTCATCTCCTGCTCGTCCTTGTAGAAGAACGGCGAGCGGAGCAGGGCGGAGGTGAGCGTCGACCGGCGCAGGTTCTCGCAGGCGACGAGCACGTTCTCGAGCACCGTGAGCTGGCCGAAGAGGCGGATGTTCTGGAACGTGCGCGCGACGCCGAGGCGCGCGATCTGGCTCGGCCTGAGGGGCGCGAGGTCGGTCCCGCCGAAGCGGATCGAGCCCTCGTCGTGCTTGTAGACGCCGGTGATCAGGTTGAACACCGTCGTCTTGCCGGCGCCGTTCGGGCCGATGAGCCCGAAGATCGAGCGCTCGGGCACGGAGAACGAGACGTCGCCGACGGCCCTGAGGCCGCCGAACCGCTTCGTGACATGCTTCAGATCGAGGTTCACTCGAAGTCCCTCCCGGCCGGCTTGACCTCGCGCTCTAGGGCGACCCCGGTCGGCTGCTGCTGCTGATCGGGCGGCGCGCCGCCCGCGCGCTCGGCGGCCGCCTCGGCGCCCGTCGTGGCGGGCACGGGCTCGGCCGGCCCCACGGGGGGGCGCTTCCTGCGCGCCCAGCGCCGGTCGAAGAGCTCGCGCTCACCGAAGAGCCCCTCGGGGCGGAGGATCATCAGCCCGATGAGGATGCTGGCGTAGAGCACCATCCGGAGGGCGTTCAGATCGAGCGCGGGGTAGGCCGCCTTGAGCGCGAGGACGCTGTCGAGGCCCTGGAGCTGCTCGATGAGCTTCACCGTGAAGGTCACGAGCACGCCGCCCACGATCGACCCGGTGACGCTGCCCGAGCCGCCGAGGATCACCATCGTGATCGCGTCGAAGGAGTAGTTGAACGTGAACTGGTCGGGCTGGACCGTGGGGTTGCCGTCGCGCATCGAGGCGAGCAGGGCGCCGGCGATGCCGCCGCCGGCGGCGGCGATGGTGAACGAGATGACCTTGTAGCGGGTGGGGTCGACGCCGACCGCGGCGGAGGCGATCTCGTCCTCGCGGAGCGCGCGCAGGGCGCGGCCCCAGCCGGAGAACTTGAGCCGCCAGGCGATGACGGTCGCGACGATGACGGCGCCGAAGATCCAGAACGGGCCGGCGTACTGCGGGACGCCCGTGTCATCGGGGCCGGCGTAGCCGATCGGGCCGCCGAGCGCGCCGAGCAGCCGGCCGACGGTCCCCTGGTCGGCGACGCCGGTGGTCGCCGTGGCGATCGTCAGGCGGAAGATCTCGGCGAACCCGAGGGTGACGATCGCGAGGTAGTCGCCGCGCAGCCGCAGGCTCGGCAGGCCGACGACGAGGCCGAAGAGGGCCGCGACGAGCCCCGACGCGAGGAGCGCGGCGGGCATCACGACGAACGAGTTGCCGAAGAGCGGGTCGCCGCCGCCGAGCTGCTGGTGCAGGTTGCCGGCGACGATCGCGCCGGTGTACGCGCCGATGCCGACGAAGCCGGCGTGGCCGATCGAGAACTGGCCGGCCATGCCGTTGATCACGTTGAGCGAGAGCGCCGCGATGACGTTGACCATCGCGAACAGGGCGAGCTGCCGCCACGCGGCGTCCGGCAAGAGGATCTCGAAGCCGAACTCCAGGGCGACGACGACGCCGAGGAGCACGAGCGCCCTCAGGACGCGCTGCAACGGTCGAGGCATGGGCGGCCACAGTTGATTTGGCCGAGCCGAACCGTCAAGCGTAGCCTTACTTGATCACCCGCAAATAGGGGGGCAGCTCCCGCTTCGGCTTGCCCGCCCCCTGGCGCGGCTTGGGCTCGGCCTCACCGGAGCTGCCGGAATCGTCGTCTTCGCCCTCCTCGGTCGACCGCACCGGCGCGAGGGCGGGTGCCGGCACCGGCGCGAGGGACGGGGCCGGGGCTGGCACCGGCGCGAGCGGCCTGACCGGCGCGCCGGCGTCGCGCGCCGGGGCCTCGCCCGCGCCGCGGCGCTCGCTGGGCTCCACGGGCTCGAGCTCGGGGCGGCGCGCCCTGTTGTCGCGCGCGCGCGCCTCGTCCGTCGCCTCGGCGCCCCGCTCCTCTTCGCTGGGGACCGCGGCGAGCCGGGGGCGCGGACGCTTGGCGGGCTTCTGCGGCGGGGCGATGGGGGACCGCTGCTTCTGCGCGGCGAGATCGGCCGGGATGTCCTCGGGCCACACCATCCCGCGCTGGTCCTCGCTCACGAGCGCCCAGATCGCGTTCCACGGCAGGCGGCACCAGAACGGCGCGCGGTTGAACGAGAGGGTGCAGCTGATCCCCTCGTCGTCCACCTTCAGGTCGGGGATGGCGATCGCCATGTTCATCCCGACCTGAAGGATCAGCTGCGGCTGCCCCGTGAACCACTTGGGGACGGAGACACCGGGCCGGCGCGGGTCGAGGTGGATGAACACGCTCGGCTCTCGCTCGAGGAGGGCCAGCGCCACGTCCTTCTTCGGCGGAAGCGGTCTCTGCACGTCGGACATCGTACTGTCCTGCCCAATACCCCGGACAGCGCGGCTCCGCCAGCGCTTCGGGGACGGGAGGGCCAGGCGGCGCGCTCGTCAGCGGGCCGCGAGCCGGCCGCGGCGCGCCAGCCGGCAGGCGACTCCAGCAGCTCTGTACGATGCTAGCAGGACGGGCGCGGCGCCGGGCGCCTCACGCCGCGGCGCGCCGGTTCAGCTGGACCGGGACCTCCGACAGGGTGACGCGGTGCTTGCCGCTGCTCGTGAGGGGGATGTCGTCGACGAGCTGGACGCTGACCTCGGCGCGCTCGCCCAGGTGCTGCCGGACGGTGCGCTCGATGAGCCTCGCGGTCTCGGGCTGGAAGCCCTTGCCGGGCACGAGCCTGACCGTGATCGCGCGGCGCCGGTCCTGGTAGACCTGATAGCGGGCGATCGTCGGCTGGTCCTTGATGAGGTGCGGGAAGAGCTCCCCCGCGAGCAGCTGGCCGTCGGGGCCGACGAGCAGGTCGAGGACGCGGCCCTCCACCGAGGCGAGCATCGGCAGGCCGCGGCCGCACGCGCACGGCGCCCCGGCGGCGACCGCGACGTCCTGGTTCTTGTAGCGGATGAGCGGCATCGAGCGGCAGATGAGGTCGGTCACGACGACCTCACCCGCCTCGCCCGGGGGCGCGTGCCGCCCGTCGCGGAGCAGCTCGACGTACACGCCCTCCATGTTGATGTGCTTGCCGGCGTGCCGCTCGCACTCGGCGGCGATGAGCATGAGCTCGCGGCAGCCGTACCGATCGAACACCGGCGCGCCGAAGGCGCGCTCGATGGCCTCGCGCTGGTGCGCGAAGAGCCGCTCGGCGCTCGTGACGACGCCGCGCGGCGCGGGGAGCGCGCGCCCCCCGGAGAGCGCGTGGCGCGCCGCCTGGTAGAGCGCGCTCGTGTAGCCGACGATGAGCTGCGGCCGGTACCGCGCGATCTCGTCGAGCAGCGCGGCGAGCCGCTGGTCGGACAGATCGAAGGCCGAGATCATCTTCTTGCGGAGGATGGCCTCGTGCACGGAGCGCTTCGCCTTGTGCGCGAGCGTCTCGCCGAACTGGGCGCCCCAGAAGTGGAGCTCCCTGTCGCCGAGCCGGCCGCCCGCCCACCCGTCGGAGCGCATGGCGGCCGCGACGCGGCGCTCGTAGGTGCGGTGGTCGAAGCGGAACTGCACCGGCTCTCCGGTGGAGCCCCCCGTGCCGCTCGAGTAGAGCCGCCCGACGAAGCTCTCGGCGAGGAGCTCCGGCGCGTGGGCGCGGAGGTCGGCCCGCGTGAGGACGGGGAGCCGCAGGAGGTCCTCCGGCGACTTCACCGAGGCGACGCGCACGCCGTGCTCGGCGAACCGGGCCCGGTAGAAGGGGACGTTCTGCTCGGCGAAATGGAGCGCGGCGAGCATCCGCCGGAAGGCGAGATCGCGGATCTCGCCCTCCGAGCGCCACTGGGAGCGCTCGAGCTCGTCCAGCGCTCTCAGGGTGTCCCTGCCCCGTAGCCTTGTCTCGTAGAGCGGAAACAGGATGTTTCGAAACAGCCCACCGTACATGAGGAGAGCGTCCCTTCGAACCATCGACAGTCAAGCTGCGGTGGGTGGTTCTCCTGCGATTCCCCATCATCGTGGTGCGGAGTTCGACCGAAGCGGCGCGCGCCGACGACTTCCGTCCTGCGCCGGCCGGAGCCGCCCGGCGCCGCCGCTGCACAGGCACGCTTCCATCCTCTCTCGCGCCGTCGCGCGCGGGCGGATGGCCCCGCGACAGCGCCCCGTCAGCCTGCGCCCCGGGCCGCGGACAGGTTCGCTCCGAGGATGGCGACCGTGGCGCCGACGAGGATGACCGCCGCGCCCGCGATCTCGACGGCGGTGGGGATGGCGTCGAGCCAGAGGGCGCCGATGACGATCCCGCCCAGCGTCTCGCCGGGGGACACGAGCGCGACGATGGCGGGGGACATGCGGCGCGCCGCGGCCTGCACCGCTGTGTGGCCGATGAGGGTGGGGACGAGCGCGAGCGCGACGATGGCGACGACGGCGTGGGCCGGCGGCGGCGCGACGCCCTCGAGCGCGCCGGGCGCGGCGGGGAGCGCCGCCGCGAGGAAGAGCGCGGCGCTCGTGTAGACGAGCGCCGCGTAGCTCCGCGCCGGCAGGGCGTCGCGGAGCGCCCGAGCGAAGGAGACGTAGAGGCCGTAGAGGAGGGTGGCGCCGACGACCATGAGATCGCCGGAGAGCCGGTGATCGCCGGCGCCGGCGCCGCGCGCGATGATGACCGCGCCGGCGGTGGCGAGGAGCACGCCGGCCTGCTCGGCGCGCGTGGGGCGGACGCGGAAGAACACCCAGGCGCAGAGCACGACGGCGAGCGGCTCGAGCGAGATGAGCGAGAGCGCGGAGGCGAGGGAGGTGCGGTCGAGCCCCCAGAGGAAGAGCGCGAAGTGGACGGCGAGCAGGAGGCCCGCGCCCAGGACGGCGGCGCGCTGGCGCAGCGACAGGGCGGCGACGGAGCGGGCGAGCGAGCGCAGGTCGACCAGGGAGAGCGCCGCGGCGGCGAGGGCGACCCGGCCGAAGGCGATGAAGAGCGGGTGGACGGGGCGCGCGTACCGGGCGAGGGGGCCGCTCGCGGCGAAGGCGAGGCTGGCGAGGACGACGAAGAACGCCGCGCCCCGGGCCGTGACGCGCTGCCTGGACGCCATGCGGTGGTGCTAGGCCAGGCGACAGCGAAAGACAACCCGCGCGGCCCCGCCGGGCCGCCCGGGGTCAGCGCGGCGGCGGCGGCAGCGCGATGGCGGGATCAGCGCGGCGGCGGCGGCGGCGGCGCGATGGCGACGAGTATCGAGGGCGCCCGGGATCAGCGCGGCGGCGGCGGGGGCGGCGCGATGGCGACGAGGTTGAGGCCGCCCGGGTACTGGTAGCTCGTATAAGCGCCGTAGCCGATCACCTGGATGCCGACAGGGGCCGAGGCGGTCAGCACGTGAGCGCCGTTGTTGCCGCGCCCGAGCCGGACGCGCGCGACGCCGAAGCCGGAGCCGTTGCCGATCGGGGTCGGCTCGATGTCGACGGCGGCGCCGTCGAGCATGATCGTGGCGTCGACCGGCTGGATGACGTCGATGAAGCTCTCGTCATAGTCGCTCGGCGCGAGGAAGACGTACTTGGTGCGGTACTGCTCGACCGCGGTGGCGTGGCTCTGCGACGGGTCGCCCTTCTGGTCGGGACCGGTGTTGTCGCGGTCGACGATCGCCGCGCCCAGCATGAACGTGCTGACCGCGAACTCGTGGTCTCCCACGATCTCGAAATCCCTCCTCACCAGGCTGAGGTCGACGACCTGGCCAGCGTCGATCGTGGTCGGCGCACCGTCCGGCCGGCCGGAGGGATAGGTCAGCGCCGTGCCGTCGACGTTGCCATACAGGCGCACGATGTGGCCGAAGACCTCGCCGCCGGGCGAGGTAGGGACCGTGACGAAGTAGCGCTTGCCCAGCGTCTCGGCCGGGAACACCGACTCTTCGATGTGGTCGCAGGCCTGGGCGCCGATCGGCGACTGCACGCACGACATGCCCGTCAGCACCTGGACAGGGCTCGTCGCGGTGACGAGGCTGCCGCTCAGATCGCTGCTCGGACTCCCGAGGATCTCGACGACGTCGCCCCCGTCGAGCTCGACGGTGAAGCTACCGCCGCCGGGCGTCGCAGGGATGTCTCCGCCCGCGATCACCGCGCCGCCCTGGGCGACGTTCACCGTGACGCTGGTGCCGTCCTGGATGCCGGTGATGACCATGTAGCCGCCCATCTGCGCTTCCTTCCAGCCCTGCTGACCGGTGATGCGATAGTTCCCGGTCATCGCGGTGCTGGGCAGGAGCAGCGAGGCGTCGTTGGTGAACGAGAAGCAGCCGTAGGTGATCC
The DNA here is from genome assembly GCF_051530195.1 of Sorangium sp. So ce321. Classification (NCBI taxonomy): domain Bacteria; kingdom Pseudomonadati; phylum Myxococcota; order Polyangiales; family Polyangiaceae; genus Sorangium; species Sorangium sp. So ce321. The sequence continues at coordinate 13,033,804 of NZ_CP150329.1, forward strand.
CGCTGGAAGGGCACGACCCGAGGCCCGGACAGGAAGACCAGTCCTTCCCGTCCGGGCCTCCAGCGCCCTTGTACTCGAGGGCGTTGAATTGATAGACAGTGACCGGCCTGGTCGAGACGAGGTGGTAGGCGCCGCCGTCCACGCGAACGGAGCTGCTGAGCGACTTGCCCGAGGCGCACGCGGTGGCGTCGGGCCCCTTCAGCTCGGAGACCCAGGGCAGGTAGATCTTGGTCAGGCTGTTGGGCTGGACCTCGGCGTGCGCCACCGCGGCGCCGTCGCGCGTCACCTCGACCTCGGCCACCTCGTCGCCGGCGTTCGCGACGACGACCGCGTAATCGAAGATCGACCAGACGATGTTCGCGGTGACCGTGGGCCAGAACTCGCAGCCGATGTAGGACTTGCTCGCGGCCGCCTCCGCGCACGTCTTCGGGTCGCCCAGGAGCTCGGGGGCGTCGCCGCCGCCGCTGCCGGAGCCGGTGCCGGCGCCGAGATCGTCCTCGATCCCGCCGCCCGTGGCGGTCGATCCGCTGTTGCCTGAGCCCCCGCCGCTGCTCGCGCTTCCAGGACCCGAAGAGCCAGCTCCAGGAGGCGCCGATGTACCGCTGGCGGAGCACGCGACCGCGGAGACGGCGCCCACCCACAGTCCTAGACCTAGAAATAGAGAGTGCTTCGAGATCTGCATGGGCCCTCCCCGTCGACGGACTTCGAGCACAGGGGCCTGTGCGACAGCCCGACTGGCATGGGAAATCACGGTGATTTGCTGAAGTGGCTGGTAGGGTGCTTACGCACTCGAGGACACGATGGTGTCCATTGATCCCGGCTACGCGCTTTTGTATCGCGATGCAAGCACGGCGAACAAATCTGCCACGGGCGTTAATCGTGAAAACTGGGGAGATCCCGAATCTCGGGACGCCATTGCAGGCGTGATCACACCGAGGCCGGCGCCTGGAGGCGCGGGGACGGACGGCGCGCGCTCAGCAGGGGGCGCAGGAACTGCCCCGTATACGAGCGCGCCTCCTTGGCGACGTCCTCTGGCGCCCCCTCGGCGATGACCTGGCCGCCGCCGGCGCCGCCCTCGGGGCCGAGATCGATCACCCAGTCGGCGCACTTGATGACATCGAGGCTGTGCTCGATGACCACCACGGTGTTGCCCGCCTCGACCAGCCGGTGGAGCACGCCGAGGAGCTTGCGGATGTCCTCGAAATGCAGGCCCGTCGTCGGCTCGTCGAGCACGTAGAGCGTGCGCCCCGTCTGGCTCTTGCCGAGCTCGCGGCTCAGCTTCACGCGCTGCGCCTCGCCGCCGCTCATCGTCGGCGCGCTCTGGCCGATCTTCATGTACCCGAGGCCTACCTCGACCAGCGTGTCGAGCACGCGCCGCAGCGCGACGTGGTGCTCGAAGAGCTGCACGCAGTCCTCGATGCTCGTGTCGAGGATATCGGCGATGCTCTTGCCCTTGTACCGCACCGCGAGCGTCTGCGCGCTGTACCGCTTGCCGGCGCACACCTCGCAAGGGACGTAGACGTCGGCGAGGAAGTGCATCTCCACCTTCACCATGCCGTCGCCGCTGCACGACTCGCAGCGCCCGCCCTTCACGTTGAAGCTGAACCGCCCCGGACCATAGCCCCGCGCGCGCGACTCCGGCAGCTCGGCGAAGATGTCGCGGATCTGGTCGAACGCCTTCGTGTACGTCCCCGGGTTCGACCGCGGCGTGCGGCCGATCGGCTTCTGGTCGATCGCGATCACCTTGTCGAGCGCCTTGAGCCCCTTGATGGCGCGGTGCGCGCCGACCGGCTCGGTGCTGTTGTGCAGCGCCCGGCCCAGCGCCGGGAGGAGGATGCCGTTCACGAGCGAGCTCTTGCCGGCGCCGCTCACCCCCGTCACCGCGAGCAGCACCCCGAGCGGGAACCGGACGTCGATGTTCCTGAGGTTGTGCTCGGAAGCGCCCTGGATCTCGAGCCACCCGCGCGGCGCGCGCCGCGACGCCGGCAGCTCGATGCGCGCGCGCCCGGACAGGTAGGCGCCGGTCACGCTCTCGGGGTGGCGCTCGATCTCCTCGGGCGTCCCCGCCGCCATCACCCGGCCGCCGAGGTGCCCCGCCCCGGGGCCGAAGTCCACCACGTAATCGGCGGCACGGATCGTCTCCTCGTCGTGCTCCACCACCAGCACCGTGTTGCCGAGATCCCGGAGGCGCCGGAGCGTCTCGATGAGGCGCTGGTTGTCGCGCTGGTGCAGGCCGATGCTCGGCTCGTCGAGCACGTACATCACCCCGGAGAGCTCGCTCCCGAGCTGGCTCGCGAGCCGGATGCGCTGCGCCTCGCCGCCGCTCAGCGTCGGCCCGGAGCGGTCGAGCGTGAGGTACTCGAGGCCGACGTTCAGGAGGAAGCTTAGCCGGCTCGTGATCTCCCGGCGCACGCCCTCGGTGATCTTCTGCCGGTTGCCCGGGAGCTCCAGCCGGGCGAAATGCTCGAATGCGTCCTTCACCGTCATCGCGGTGACGTCGGCGATGCCCCTGTCCGCGACGCGCACGGCGAGCGACTCCGGGCGCATCCGCCGGGAGCCGCAGGCGTCGCACGGCCGCTCGCTCATGAACTTGCGGTAAGCGTCCCGCGCCGACTCGGACGACGACTGCTGGAACCTGCGCATCAGGCTGGGGATCACGCCCTCGAAGCGCATGCCCCAGGTGCCGTGCGTCTCGGTCCCCTCCTTCCCCCAGGTCACCGCGATGCGCTTGCCCGAGAGGCCGTGGAGCACCATCTCCTGCTTCTTCGCCCCGAGCTTGCGCCAGGGCACGTCGAGGTCGACGGAGCACGCCTTGGCCACGGCGTCGATGATGCGGAACGTCCAGCCCTCGCCGCGCGACATGGCCGACGCCCAGGGGGCGATGGCGCCCTCCCGGATCGACAGCGCGGGGTCGGGGATCACGAGGTCGGGATCGATCTCCAGGCGGGTGCCGAGGCCGTTGCAGGCGCCGCACATGCCGAGCGGGCTGTTGAACGAGAAGCTCTGCGGCGACAGCTCGGGGAAGCTCTGGCCGCAGCAGGAGCGCGCGGCGCTGAACAGCAGCGGGGCGGCCGGGCGGCGCTTGCGCGCGGCCGCGCCGTCGTCGCCCTGGAGCTCGACCCGGAGCTCGCCGCGCCCCTCCTGGAGCGCGAGCTCGACGCCCTCGGTGATGCGCTGGCGCTCGTCCGCCCGCACGGCCAGCCGGTCCACCACGAGGGCGATGGTGTGCTTGAGCTTCTTGTCGAGGCGCGGCACCTCGTCGAGCCGGTGCTGCGCCCCGTCGATCTCGACCCGCACGAAGCCGCGGCCCCGGAGCTCCTCGAAGAGGTCCTTGAACTCCCCCTTCCGGTGCGTCACGAGCGGCGCGAGCAGCACGAACTTCGTCCCCTCGGGCATCGCGAGGAGCTCCTCGACGATCTGCTCGGAGCTCTGCGCCTTCACCGGCTTGCCGCAGAGATGGCAATGCTGCTCGCCGGCGCGCGCGTAGAGCACGCGCAGGTAATCGTAGACCTCCGTGATCGTGCCGACCGTGGAGCGCGGGTTGCTCGAGGCGCTCTTCTGCTCGATCGCAATCGTCGGCGACAGCCCGCGCAGGTGCTCGACCTGGGGGCGCTCGAGCTGACCCAGGAACTGACGCGCGTAAGAGCTCAGCGTCTCGACGTAACGCCGCTGCCCCTCGGCGTAGAGCGTATCAAACGCCAGGCTCGATTTGCCCGAGCCGCTCACCCCCGTGAACACGACGAGCTTGCGCTTCGGCACCTCGAGCCGGTCGATGCGGAGGTTGTGCTCGCGCGACCCGAGCACCTCGATGAAATCGGGCTCGCGCGCCGCCTCGAGGAGCTTGAGCGCCGGCCGGTGCTCCGCCGGCTCGAGCTCCGGCGCGGCCGCGCCGGCCGGCCCGGCGCGGCGCGCGCTCGAGGCGCCGCGCTTGCCTGCGCCGGACGCCACCGCGCTCCGGGAGGTGGATGTCGTGGAGTGCGGCTGTGGTGATCCGTTCGTTCGCGCGCCCATCGAGATTCCCCACCGGCATTAACACGATGGCGCGCTGTCCGGCAGTTGATGTTTTATGGAAAAGAGGGCAAGCAGCGCGCAATGCGCGCTCGGGCACAGTGTCATCGAGGCGCGCAGCGCGGCGCTCGATCGCGCAGCTCAGCGCCTGGGCGCGCCGTCGGGAGCGGCGCGCCAGCGGGCGACAACGCAGGTGACGTTATCGGGGCCGCCGTTCTCGTTGGCGCGCTTCACCAGCCGCGCCGCGATCTCGCCTGGCTCGATGCGCTCCTCGAGGATACTTGCGATATCTTGCGCCGAGACAACGCCGGACAGGCCGTCCGAGCAGAGCAGCAGGACGTCGCCGCTCTCGATGGCGTCGATCCGCGTCTCGACCTCGACCGCCTCGTCGGTGCCGAGCGCGCGGGTGATCACGTGCTGGAGCGGGAACGAGCTGGCCTGCTCGGGGAGGAGGTGGCCGAGCCGGATGCACTCGTTGACGAGCGAGTGATCCCGGGTGAGCTGCTCGAGGCGGTGATCGCGGAGGCGGTAGACGCGGCTGTCGCCCACGTGCGCGATGGCGACGAAGCCGTCGCGCGCGAGCGCGGCCGCGAACGTGGTGCCCATCCCGCGCTTCTCCCGGTCGCGCCGCGCCGCGGAGAAGATGCGGCCGTTCGCGAGCTGGATGCCCGCGACGAGCAGCGGCAAGCCCTGGTCGACGTAGCGGGCGTCCGAGCCCCGCACCGTGGCCGGACCGACGCTGACCGCGACAGGCCAGGTGGACTCCGGATCGTCGAAGAAGTCGCGCACCGTGTCGATCGCCATCCGCGACGCGACCTCCCCGGCGGCGCGCCCGCCCATGCCGTCGGCGACGAGGAACAGCCCGCGCGGCTCGAGGATGGCGAAGCTGTCCTCGTTCGTGTCGCGGACCATGCCGGGGTGGCTGATCCCCGCGGCTTCAAAGACGAGGTGACGCTGCACGGCGCTTCCCCCCAGCCTGCTCGCAGGCACGCTCTGGCGAACTGCCGACCGACGGGCGCGCATGTTCCGTCATCCACACCCTTCCGGCGCCCGGATCGAACCGATCGCGCAGTACAGGACGCTTCGTCTGCTCATGGTGCTGCCCGCTCCGATGCTCGTAGCGAGCCTACGCGCCAAGGATCGGTCGCGTCCACCAGATCAGGCCTCGGGCCGCGCCCGCCCGCGGCCGTCCACGCGCTGCCTGGCGGTCGTGCGGGCTGCGCGCGCGTTGCCGCTCCGTTTCGACCGTCCGGCGTCGCGGCGGGCTCCGGGAGGTGTCTGGCGGGGCAGCGGGCGGCGCTGGCGGGCCGCCGGGCCGGCCGGAGCGCCCCGGCGCGCGGCGGGCTCGTCAAGGGACCGCGAACCGCTCGGCGCCGCCGCCGGAGCAAGCGCTCAGGGCGAAGCCGAACCGGTCCTCGGTGCCCTCCTGCGCGATGCGCTCGAGGTTGCGGCAGGAATGGCGGAACACGCCCTTCAGCGCGTACCGATCCTTGCTGTCCACGACGACCACGACGCCCGTGACCGTGACCTCGAGGCGGTAGGTCACGGGGTCGCCCTCGATGGTGTACCGGGTGGTCGTGAACTCGGACGGCTCGCGGGTCCTGTACGCTTGCCAGATGCACTCGCGCGCCGCGCTGTTGTAGCCGTCGCCGCGCCTGACGACCTCGGTGCCGCACTGCTTGAGCGGCGGCGTCTCAGGCCCGCTCTGCACCTTCTCGGGCGCGGACGAGCAAGAGCTGGCGAGCAGGAGGAGCGCGAGGGCAGCGAGGGATCGGCCTGGCGAGCGAGGCATGGGGACTACTTACCTAACGCGATCCACGGAAAAGGGATTCTTTTTTTCGGGCGGGCCGGCGGCGGGCGCCGGCGTCGCCGCTGTCCCGCACGTTCGGTGTGTCGCGCGCGCGCCGCGGGGCGGATTTCTTCCGGGTGGGCTTCTCTGGTTGCGGCTCGAGCGCGGCGGCCAGGGCGCCGAGGTCCTGGAGGCTGGCCACGAGCGCGCGCAGGTAGTGCTCCGAGAGCCGCTCGGCCGCGCAGAGCGCCCGGGAGGCGAGCACCTGGGCGTTGTAGGGGCCGGCGTCCTCCGGGACGTTGTCGGCGGCCCGCGCGACCGCGAGCGTGGCGCGGGCGCTGACCAGCGACTCGTGGAACAGCGCCGTGGACAGGGCGTTGCTGAGCGCCTGGGCTTGCCGCTTCACCCGGCGCTCGACGACGTCGCCGTCGCACGGGAGCGCCGCGAGGCCGCGCGCGAGCGGCTCGGGCAGGCGCACGTCGCGCGCCGCCGCCTCGCCGCGCAGGCGCGCGAGCGCGGGGACGGCGGTCTTCTGCCGCTCGACGGCGAGCGCGCGCAGGCGCCGGCGGGCGGCCCGTACGACGGCCGGGAGCTCGCCGAGCGCGAGCGCCTGGGCGAGCGCGCCGTCGTCGGGGACGCCGGCGGCGGCGAGGGCGAGGAGCTGGGCCTCGGCGTCGGCGCGCGCGCGGTGGAAGGCGACCTCGAGCGCCGTGAGCCGCGCGGAGGCGCGGGCGGCGAGGTGAGCGGCGGCGGCGCCGTCGAGGGCGCGGGCGCGCTCGAGGAGCGCCTCGACGAAGCGGTGGCTGGCCGGGTCGAAGCGGTGGGCGCCGGCAGCCTGGAGGGCGGCGAGGCGCGCCGCGGGCGACCCGGGCTGGGGGGCCGCGGGGGATGACCCGGGTTGGGGGACGGCCGCGGCGGATGACCCGGGTTGGGGGACGGCCGCGGATGACCCGGGTTGAGGGACGGCCGCCGACCGGGGTTGGGGGACGGCCGCGGATGACCCGGGTTGAGGGACGGCCGCCGACCGGGGTTGGGGGACGGCCGCGGATGACCCGGGTTGAGGGACGGCCGCCGACCGGGGTTGGGGGACGGCCGCGGATGACCCGGGTTGGGGGACGGCCGCGGATGACCCGGGTTGAGGGACGGCCGCGGATGACCCAGGTCGCGGGTCCACCGACCCAGGTTGAGCAGCGGCCGCCGACCGGGGTTGAGGTGGACGACCCGACCGGGGTTGAGGTGACCGGGGTTGAGGTGACCGCCGCTGGTGCTCGTCAGGCTCGGCAGGGAGCGGCGAAACATCCAACGTGGACGTCATTTTGGCGCGCCCCGCCGCGGGATGGGCGAGATCTCGACCCGGCGGTTCTTCGCCCGGTTCTCGCTCGTGTCGTTGGGCGCCACCGGGTGCCGCTCGCCGAAGCCGGCCGCGAAAAGCGCCGTATCGGGGACGCCGGCCGCGGCGAGCGCGCGCGTCACCGTCAGCGCCCGCTGCGCCGACAGCTCCCAGTTGTCGGCATAACCGCGGGAAGAGCTCGTGAGCGGGCGGTCGTCCGTGAAACCGCTCACCATGATGAGCTCGTCATGGTGCTCGAGGTACGCCTTGAGCGGATCGGCCAGCGCGCGGAGCAACGCGACGCCGTCCGGCTGCAGCTCGGCGGAGTTGAGCTCGAACAGGATGCTGCCGCGGATCCCGATGCGCCCCTCGGTCAGGGTGATCCTCCCCTCGGCGAGCGGCCCGGCCAGGGCCCGCTCGAGCGACTCCAGGCGCGAGCGCTCCGCCGCGCGGGTGGCGCGCTCGGCGGCGAGGTCGCGGGTCAGGTCGACCTGGAACGAGATCGCCCAGACGAAAAAGAGCACGAAGAGGCCGAAGAGGCAGGCCATGAGGTCGCCGAAGACCGGCCAGACCGCCGCCTGCTCGGGCGCGTCGTCCTCGGCCGGCATCAGGGACATCGGCGAGCCCTCGCAGGAAAAGGCAGGGGCATCGCGGCGCGCTCGCAGGCTGCCGCTGAACTGATGCCCGCCGGAAGCGAGCAGCCATGAGGCGGCGGCGACGAGCGGCGCATCAGCTCGTCCTGCTCCTCAGCGCCCGCAGCTCGGCGAAGAGCTCGCGCTGGAACTGCAGCGAATGGTCGAAGACCTCGCGGGTCTGGTCGAGGTAGGCGCCGAGGAGGTCCGCCGCCTCGCCGTGCTCGCGGCGCTCGATCGCGTCCTCGATGGCACCCAGGCTGTTCAGCCAGCGATCGCTGGCGTCACGGTAACGGTCGACCGCGACGGTGAACATCTCGGCCACGGCCGTCATCTCGGCGCCGCCGGCCCGCACCAGATCCGAGGCCTCGCGCACCACCGCCGCGGTCGCCGCGAGGCTCTCGCCCAGGCCGCGCGCGTGAGCGCTCAGCCGCTCGGCGAGCCCGTCGGCCGCCTCCCGCCGCGCCCCGTCCAGCCGCTCCTCGAACGCCACAAGCCGCGCCGCCTGCTCCGCCAGAAGCGACCGCGCCGCCTCCCCCAGCGCCACGACGCGCGCCTCGGCCCGCGCCTCACGCTCCGCCGCGCTCCGCTCCGTCGACTCCGCCAGCGCAGCCACCCGCTCGGCCTGCTCCCGCGCGCTGCCGGCCATCCCCGCCGTCGCCTCCGACAGCTTCTCCAGCAGCGCGTCCAGCCTCGCGTCCCGCGCAGCGTCCGCCTCCGCCCGCGCCGTCAGCCGCTCCGACGCCTCCGCGATCAGCCGCGCCGCCGCCTCCGGCGCCGCCTGCGCCGCCCGCGCCGCCTCCGTCAGCGGCGCCGCCAATGCCTCGCCCAGCGCCGTCAGGTGCGCCGCCCGCGCCGCGTCCAGCTCCGCCTGCCGCTCCGCCGCCTCGACCAGCCGCGCCGCCTGCGCCGCGTCCAGCTCCGCCTGCCGCGCCGCTTGCGCCGCGTCCAGCTCCGCCTGCCGCTCCGCCCGCGCCCGCTCCAGCTCCGCCTGCCGCGCCGCCGCCTCGACCAGCCGCGCCGCCTGCGCCGCGTCCAGCGCCGTCAGGTGCGCCGCTCGCGCCGCGTCCAGCTCCGCATGCCGCGCCGCCACCTCGGACAGCCGCTCCGCCTGCGCACGCTCCAGCCGCTCGATCGCCTCGCTCACCACCGCAGACAGCCGCTCCGCCTGCCCCTCCAGCCGCGACGCCGACTCGGTCTCGAGCTCGCGCCGCCGCGCCGAAGCCTCCCGATCGAGCCGCTCGAAGCGCTTCGCCGCACCCTCCTCCAGCCGCTCCAGCCGCGACGCCACGCCCCCCTCCAGCCGCTCGAGGCTCTCGCCCAGGCCGCGCGCGTGAACGCTCAGCCGCTCGGCGAGCCCGTCGGCCGCCTCCCGCCGCGCCCCGTCCAGCCGCTCCTCGAACGCCACAAGCCGCGCCGCCTGCTCCGCCAGAAGCGACCGCGCCGCCTCCCCCAGCGCCACGACGCGCGCCTCGGCCCGCGCCTCACGCTCCGTCGCGCTCCGCTCCGTCGACTCTGCCAGCGCAGCCACCCGCTCGGCCTGCTCCCGCGCGCTGCCGGCCATCCCCGCCGTCGTCTCCGACAGCTTCTCCAGCAGCGCGTCCAGCCTCGCGTCCCGCGCAGCGTCCGCCTCCGCCCGCGCCGTCAGCCGCTCCGATGCCTCCGCGATCAGCCGCGCCGCCGCCTCCGGCGCCGCCTGCGCCGCCCGCGCCGCCTCCGTCAGCGGCGCCGCAAGCGCCTCGCCCAGCGCCGTCAGGTGCGCCGCCCGCGCCGCGTCCAGCGCCGCCTGCCGCGCCGCTTGCGCCGCGTCCAGCTCCGCCTGCCGCTCCGCCCGCGCCCGCTCCAGCTCCGCCTGCCGCGCCGCCGCCTCGACCAGCCGCGCCGCCTGCGCCGCGTCCAGCGCCGTCAGGTGCGCCGCTCGCGCCGCGTCCAGCTCCGCCTGCCGCGCCGCCGCCTCGACCAGCCGCGCCTCCTGCGCACGCTCCAGCCGCTCGATCGCCTCGCTCACCACCGCAGACAGCCGCTCCGCCTGCCCCTCCAGCCGCGACGCCGACTCGGTCTCGAGCTCGCGCCGCCGCGCCGAAGCCTCCCGATCGAGCCGCTCGAAGCGCTTCGCCGCACCCTCCTCCAGCCGCTCCAGCCGCGACGCCACGCCCCCCTCCAGCCGCTCGAGGCTCTCGCCCAGGCCGCGCGCGTGAACGCTCAGCCGCTCGGCGAGCCCGTCAGCCGCCTCCCGCCGCGCCCCGTCCAGCCGCTCCTCGAACGCCACAAGCCGCGCCGCCTGCTCCGCCAGAAGCGACCGCGCCGCCTCCCCCAGCGCCACGACGCGCGCCTCGGCCCGCGCCTCACGCTCCGCCGCGCTCCGCTCCGTCGACTCCGCCAGCGCAGCCACCCGCTCGGCCTGCTCCCGCGCGCTGCCGGCCATCCCCGCCGTCGTCTCCGACAGCTTCTCCAGCAGCGCGTCCAGCCTCGCGTCCCGCGCAGCGTCCGCCTCCGCCCGCGCCGTCAGCCGCTCCGATGCCTCCGCGATCAGCCGCGCCGCCGCCTCCGGCGCCGCCTGCGCCGCCCGCGCCGCCTCCGTCAGCGGCGCCGCCAATGCCTCGCCCAGCGCCGTCAGGTGCGCCGCCCGCGCCGCGTCCAGCTCCGCCTGCCGCGCCGCCGCCTCGACCAGCCGCGCCGCCTGCGCCGCGTCCAGCGCCGTCAGGTGCGCCGCCCGCGCCGCGTCCAGCTCCGCCTGCCGCGCCGCCGCCTCGACCAGCCGCGCCGCCTGCGCCGCATCCAGCTCCGCCTGCCGCTCCGCCCGCGCCCGCTCCAGCTCCGCCTGCCGCGCCGCCGCCTCGACCAGCCGCGCCGCCTGCGCCGCATCCAGCTCCGCCTGGCGCGCCTCTCTCGCCGCGTCCAGCGCCGCCTGCCGCTCCGCCCGCGCCCGCTCCAGCTCCGCCTGCCGCGCCGCCGCCTCGACCAGCCGCGCCGTCTGCGCCCGCTCCAGCCGCTCGACCGCCTCGCTCACCACCGCGGACAGCCGCTCCGCTTGCCCCTCCAGCCGCGACGCCGACGCGACGTCCGCCTCGCGCCGCGCGCGCGCCTCCTCGTCGAGGCGCCGCTCGACCGCCTGCAGCGCGCCGCCCGCGGCCGCGCCGGCGCGCTCCACCGCCTCGGCGAGGAGCGGCCGCACCACGCCGGCCGCGACGTCGGCCGTCTGCCGGAGGCCCGCCGCGATGTCGCCGCGGACGCCGGCGGCTGCCTCCGCGAACGACGCGGCGGTCTGGCGCGCGCCCTCGACCTGGACGGCGAGCAGCCGCTCCTCGAGGCGCTCGAGCCGGGTGGTGGCCTCGCGCAGCGACGACGCCGCCGCCGGGAGCGCGTCGCCCTGGCGCGCGAGCGACTCCAGCGCGGCGAGCTGCCGCCCGGTGACAGTGAGCGCCGCGAGCGGGCCCGCCGCGTAGGCCTGGAGCGCAGCCGCGGCCCCGGCCTCGGCGCGGCGCACGAGCACGACGCCGAGCCCGAGCATCCCCGACGCCGACACGCCCGCCGCCGAGGTGCCGAACGCGCGCGACAACCCCTGCATCGGCGCGGCCAGGCTCTCCCGCAGCGCGTCGACGTCGGCGCTCAGGGTCAGCGCCTCGCGCGCCCCCCGCAGCGTCTCGAACAGGCCGAGGAACGTGCCGAGCAGCCCGATCATCACGAGCAGGCCGACGAGGTACGACGCGAACGTCGCGCTGGCCGGGAGCAGCGACACGCCGGCGATGCGCGCCTCGAGCAGCGACCGGAGCGGCGCGCTGCTCTGCTCGACCGCCGCGCGCGTCGCCGGCCGCGGCAGCGCGGCGAGCTCGCGCCCGAGCCGCGCCGCCCGCCCCGCGCGCACGAACAGCTCGAGCGTGCCGAGCGCGAGCCCGAGCGCGATCAGCAGCACGAGCCGGTACGCGAGCGGGTCCGACCCGCGGTAGACGACCGCCGCCCGCCCCACCAGCGCGAGGCCGATCCCCCCGGTGAGGAGCACCAGGAGCCGCGTCGTCCACTGCCGCGCCGTCGCGAGCCACATCATCGAGGCCCCCGGGGGCTACGCCGACGCGCCCGCGGCGGCGGCCCCGTCGACCAGCGCGAGCAGCCGGCCCGCCTCGTGCGCGAGCGCCGCCTGGACCACGAGCTCCATGCGCTGGAGCTCCCGCCCGAGCCACTGCTCCGGGGCGAACCAGCCCGCGACGTGCTCGATCCCGGCCCCCTCCGGCAGCGCGCCGACGGCCGAACGGAGGCCGCGCGCGAAGGCGCGCGCGAGGCCGGGGAGGAGCTCGGCGAGCGCGCGCTCGCGCCGCTTCTGGGTGGCGGCGGAGATCGCCGCGTCGAGCCGCTCGAGCCGCGCCGCGTCCGGGCCGAGCGCCCGCAGCGACGGCGCGAGCTCCTCTCGCAGCGCGCGCGTCTCCGTCCGGATGCGGTTGAGGACGCGGGACGCGAGCTCGCCGAAAGGCTCCCAGAGCTGGCCGGCCGCGGACGCGAGCGCGCGGGCGGGGCGCGCGGGCAGCACCCCGGTCTGCTCGAGCGTGGCGAGCACCGCCGCGGCGTCGGGCAGCTTGTTCCGCCGGTGGAAAGGGGCGGCGAACACGTGATCGAGCGCCTCCGCGAGCTCGCCGAGGCGCTCGGCGGCGAGCGCCCGGACCTCGGCGCGCGCGCCCTCGGCCGCGGCCGAGGGCGGCGCGGCGGGGCGGTCGAGCAGCGAGAGCTCGCGCGCGAGCGAGACGCTCCCGTGCAGGTCCATCAGCCCGGCCAGGACCGCCGCCGGGTCGGACAGCTCCGCGAGCGGCGCGCGCGGCCCCTCCGCGAGCGCCGAGACGGCGGTCGCGAGGGGGCGCGAGGTCAAAGGCCCGGGCCGCGAGGACCCGGCTCCGGGGTGAAGCATTCGCACAGCGGCGCGTTGTTACCCGTCGCGGCGCGGAGCCGCAAGCCTGTCCGTCGCGCCGCCCGCGCCTCCACCTCGCGGCTCACGCCGGCTCGACCCCGGGCGTGCACGTTTTCACCTCGCGCACCGCGCGGCTCGCGCCTCACTGGATCATTTGATCGCGGGCGCCTGCGCGCTCGTGGCCCACATCGCGAAGGAGATCTGGTCGGCGCCCTTCTCGACGGCCGCCTTGATGAGGTCCGCGCCCCCGTGCCCGGCGTTGCGCTCGATGCGGAGCAGGACCGGGCCGCCCGCGCTCGCCGCCTGGAGGGCGGCGGCGAACTTGCGCGCGTGCATCGGATCCACACGATCGTCGCTGTCGGCCGACAGGAGGAGCACGGCCGGATACCTCGTCCCGGGCCTGACGTGGTGATAGGGGGAGTACGCGTGAAGCGCCTTGAACTGCGCTGGATCGTCGGCAGACCCATACTCGCTGATCCACGTCTTGCCAGAGCCGAACAGGTGGTATCGCACCATGTCGAGCAGGGGGACGCCGCAGACGGCGGCCCTGAACAGCTCCGGCCGCTGGGTGAGCGCGGCGCCGACGAGCAGGCCGCCGTTCGAGCCGCCCTGGATGACGAGCCGCTCGGGCCGCGTGTACCCCTCGCGGACCAGGTGCTCCGCGGCGCCGATGAAGTCGTCGAAGACGTTCTGCTTCTTGAGCAGCATCCCGTCCCGGTGCCACGCCTCGCCGTACTCGCCGCCGCCGCGCAGGTTCGCCACCGCGTACACGCCGCCCCGCTCGAGCCAGGGATACATCGAGGCCGTGAACGAGGGGGTCTGCGAGATCTGGAACCCTCCGTAGCCGTAGAGCAGCGCGCGGGAGCTCCCGTCCTTCTTCATGTCCTTGCGGCGGACGATGAACATCGAGATCTTCGTGCCATCTCTGGACGTGAAGAACGTCTGCTCGACGGTGAACGCCGACGGATCGACGGGGACCTCGGTGCGCGTGTAGAGCGCGGTCTCACCGGTCCTGATCGAGGTCGCGTAGATCTCCTGCGGCGAGGTAAACGACTCGAACGAGAAATACGCCTCGTCCTCGTCGGGCAGCCCGGACGGGCCGCCCACGGTGCCGATGCCGGGCAGCGGGACCTCGCGGACCAGCCTGCCGTCGAGCGCGCGCACCTCGACCCGGCTCGAGGCGTCCTTGAGATAGCTCAGCGCGAGGTGCCCGCCGACGACGGAGACGCTGTCGAGCGTGGCGTCCGGGCGCTCCGGGACGATCTCCTTCCACGCGGCGCGCTCGGGCCTGTCCGGGTCGACCTCGAAGAGGCGGTAATGCGGCGCGCCCTCGTCGGTGTGGACATAGAACCGGTCCTTGTAGACCTCGACGCTGTAATGAGCGTCGCGCCCGACGGCGAGCGGCCTGTCCGCCGCCTGCCCGCCCGGCCTGCGGAGATCGCGAAAGTAGACGTCCGTCGACGTCCACCCGTGGGCCACGGTGAGCACGAGGAAGCGGCCGTCCTTCGAGACGCTCGCGTTGAGGAACGTCCTGGGGTCGCCCGTCCTGCCGCGCACGACGCGATCCTGCCGCGGATCCTGGCCGAGCCGGTGGAAGCGCACCTCCGCGTAACCGGGCCGATCGGCGACCGGGATCGACGGGTCGGTGGGGAGCCAGACGTAGTAAAAGCCGTCGCCCGAGGGCGTCCACGACGCGTACGCGTACTTGCCCCCTTCGATGACGTCCACGTCGGAGCGCTTGCCGGAGGCTACATCCATCACATGGAGTGTCGCCTCGTCGGAGTTGTTCTTCTGGACCTTGTAAGCGACGTTCTTGCCATCCCAGGACACCTCCCAGCCGCCCAGCGAGACGCTGCCATCGTCAGACCAGCTGTTCGGGTCGAGCAGGACGCGCTCCTCGCCGCCCTTTCCCTCCTTCCAGTAGACGATCGACTTCTCCTTCGTCGCGTGCCTGCGGCTCACGAAGTACCGGCCCCGCCGGTGGCGCGGCGCGGAGACCGCATCGATGTAGAAGAGCTGCTTGAGCCTTGACGCGATCGCCTCGCGCTCGGGGAGCCGCGAGAGCTCGGCGCGCGTGAACGCGTCCTGAGCCCGCATCCACTCCTTCACCTCCGGCGCGTCGCCGTCCTCGAGCCAGCGATACGGGTCGGTGATCTCGACCCCATACAGGGCGTATTTCACCGGAACGGCGCGGGTGGGCGGGTACGCGGGGCGGCTGGGGTCAGCGGGGGTGGACGCGGCGCTTGTCGCGCCAGGGAGCAACGAGGAGCTTGCGGTCATGGTAGGGCCCGTTCGGTGTGCCTCGGCACCTCCACAGGCGCCAGCGAGAACCGCCGCGAGGAGCAGGCTGGGAGAGGCCTTCATGGGATGACGAGCATACCGTGCCCGGACGAGAGGGGCAGGCGAGTTCGCGGCCCGCTCGACCGCCGCGCTCCTCAGGCGCGGCGGCGCGGCGAGGCTCCGGTGAGAACATGCGCTGCCGCCGCCGGCCAGGGGCGTGAGAGCGTGTGGCGGCCCCCGGATCTCCCATGGATCGACGTCAACCGATCTTCCTGTCCTGTCCCGACATGCGGTCCGTCGCCGGCCTCCATGGACCGGCTGTATCGAGGGGGCGCTCGGGCGCTCGCGCGGCGCCGCCGCGAGGGGCCCGGCGGCGTGTCGCCCGGGAAAGGCCACCGGATTGCGGTGCCGGCGGCCCCCGGCATCGTATAGGAAAGGGAGCCCATGGCGACGTGTCTCCACCTCCGGCGCGCGGCCGCGCTGCCGGCGCTCCTCGGCCTCGGCCTGCTCCATTCGACCGCGGCGGCGCAGCAGACGGCGGCCGACGGCGCGGACCCGCAGCCTGCCGTTGACGCGCCCGCGATCGATCCGCTGTTCTCGCCAAGGCGACTGACGCGGCGCAGCGGGTTCACCGCAGGGATCGCCGGAGGCCTGGCGCTCG
This sequence comes from Sorangium sp. So ce321, assembly GCF_051530195.1. Taxonomy (NCBI): domain Bacteria; kingdom Pseudomonadati; phylum Myxococcota; order Polyangiales; family Polyangiaceae; genus Sorangium; species Sorangium sp. So ce321. The sequence continues at coordinate 13,049,398 of NZ_CP150329.1, forward strand.
GGAGCGCCGCCGGCTACCCGAACGACGTCCAGAAGATAGGATTCCAGCGTCACTATACGGAGACAGGCGTCGGGATCGGCGGGGGCGGCTACGTCTGGCTCGGCGGCGTGCTCGCGGACTGGCTCACGTTCGGCCTCGCCAGCGGCGGGCACAGCCTGATCGCCGCGGATCACGCCGCCCTGGCGGGCGGGGTCATGTTTCACACCGAGGTCTTCCCCCTCTTCTCGCTCGGAGAGCGCTGGAGAGAGGTGGGCGTCATCCTCGACGCCGGCGCCGGCGTGGCCTATACGACCGCGGACGCCGACAGCGACACCGACGTCATCGACGGCGCCCTCCCCGCCCGCATCGGAGGCGGCGTGTTCTACGAGGGGATCCGGCTCTGGAAGGTGTCGATGGGGCCGTGGCTCTACGCCGATTACACATGGAGCACGTCGGTGCGCCAGCCAGGGTTCTACCTGGGCTGGCGCACCGCCCTCTACACCGGCCCCTGAGCCGCGCCGGCGCTCGCGCCGATCGCCGCCAGCGCCCCCGCTCCCGGTGGTCGACGCCGCTCAGGCGCGGACGCTGGCGGCGCCGCTCAGGCGCAGCCCGGCGGCGCCGCTCAGGCGCGGAGCTCCGGCGGCCGCCGCGACGGCGCCCCGCGGCCCGCCGTCGTCAGCGTGAGCCGGATGCCGCGCCGGATGAGCTGCATCGCCGCGAAATACACCGCGCCGACCAGGATCTTGCGGCCGATCTCGCGGGGCACGCTCGGCTTGCCGCGCGGCGCCACCCAGTCAGGGTGCCGCCAGAACCGGACGAGCGCCCGGACGCGCTCGGCCCGCAGCCGCGCGGCGCGCGCGCGCGCCTCCTGGATCAGCGCGATCACCGCCGCGCCCCCCATGACCGCGATCATGATCCCCCCCGTGACCACCTCGGCGCCGTGCCGGCGCACCTGGGTCCGCACGTCGAGGAGCGCGTGGCGCCGCTGATCGATCGCCTCGATCGTGTGCAGCAGCCGATCGCGCAGCTCGTCCGCCTTGCGCTCGAACTCCTCGCGCTGACCGTTCAGCCCCCTCATACGACGCGCTCCCGGACCAGACGGACATCCGACCCGAGGCGACCCCGGGTCCGCTCCAGCGGCCTCTTCGGTACGCGCCCGTAGCCGACGACGCCCACGACGACGGCCAGGACGACGAGCCCGAGCCCCATCAGCAGCGCCGGCAGCGGCCCCGGCGAGATCGCCAGCGCGATCGCGACGAGCACCAGCGCGACCCCGAGCAGCGCCGCGGCGGCCGCCGCGCCGAGCGCGACGCCCGACGTCTTCGCCTGCGAGATCTCCTGGTTGATCTCGTCGCGCGCCAGCGCGACCTCGACCTCTATCAGCTGCCGGGCCTCGACGATCGCCTCCTTCACGAGGTCCGTCGTCGAGCTCTCGGGCCTGGGATCCACCTGCCTCATGGGACACCTCTCCGCCTCGGGGTGAACGCGCTCGGAGAGCGGAGCAGGCGACCGCCGGCGCCCCCGGGACGTCGCGGAGCCCCCCGCCACCGACCGCGCCACGCGGTGCATACGGCACGCCAGCCCCATCCTCGCGGAGGCGCGCGCGCGCTGCGCGTCCGCCGGCCGGCCTCCGCGCGGCGCGCGTCGACCTCGCGCGGCGCGCAGGCCTGGGCGCGCGGCGCGCAGCGGGCGCTCAGGGCAGGACGCCGGAGACGACCCGCTCGTGCCCGCCGTAGTCGAGGTTCCTCGCGACCTCGACGAACCCCGCCGCGGCGAGCAGCTCGGCGACGGCGCCCGCCTTGCCTGCCTCGACCTCCAGGGCGAGCGCGCCGCCGCGGGCGAGCCACGCCGGCGCGCCAGCGACGATCCGGCGCGTGAACGAGAGCCCGTCGGCGCCGCCCGCGAGCGCGAGGTGCGGCTCGTAGCCGCGGATGTCGATCTGCAGCGCGGCCACGTCCTCGTCCGGGATGTACGGCGGGTTCGCGGTGATGAGATCGAAGCGGAGGCCGGGCGGCACGCCGGCGAAGAGATCCGCGCGCAGGAACCCCGCGTTGACGGCGCCGAGGCGGAGCGCGTTCTCGCGGGCGACGGCGAGCGCGCCGTCCGAGATGTCGACGCCGAGCACGCGGCCGGTGGGCCGCTCGCACGCGAGGCTGACCGCGACGCAGCCGGACCCGGTGCACAGATCGAGCACGCGCGCGGAGAGCGCGAGGTGCCTCGTCCGGGCGAGGCCGACCTCGACGAGGATCTCGGTGTCGGGGCGCGGGATGAGCACGCGCGGATCGACGCGGAACGGGCGACCGTAGAACTCCCGCACACCGAGCAGGTAGGCGACCGGCTCGCCGGCGCGCCGGCGCTGGTGCAGCGCCCGGTAGGCCGCGAGCTCGGCCCGGTCGAGCGGCCGCTCGCCGTCGATGAGCAGCCCGACGCGGTCGAGGCCCAGCACCTTGCCGAGCAGGAGCTCGGCGTCGAGGCGCGCCGAGGAAGCGCCGCGCTTCTTCAGGTCGCCCGAGGCCCAGGCGATCACGCGGCGGATCGTCCAGGCTTCGTTCTGCGGATCGACGTCGGGCTTGGTCACGGGACGGCGGCGGCGAGGGAGTCGCGGACAGCCGCGGAGACGACGGCCTCGACCTCGGCGCGGACGGCGTCGCGGTCCACGACGGAGCGGGCCTCGAACCGCAGCACGAGGATCGGGCCGGTGTTCGACGCGCGGCAGAGCCCCCACGCCCCGCCGCCGAAATCGATGCGCGCGCCGTCGATGTCGACCACCGGGCGGACGCGACGGAAGTGCTCGGTCACGCGGCGGACGACCTCGAACTTCACGTCGTCGGGACAGTCGACCCGGATCTCGGGGGTGGCGAACGTCTCGGGGACGTCCGCGAGCAGCTCGCCGATGGGCCGCCGCGCCGCGGCCACGATCTCGAGCAGGCGGACCGACGCGTAGACGGCGTCGTCGAACCCGAACCACCGGTCGGCGAAGAACATGTGCCCGCTCATCTCGCCGGCGAGCAAGGCGCCCTCCTCTTTCATCCTGGTCTTGATCAGCGAGTGCCCCGTCTTCCAGAGGATGGGGCGCCCGCCGCGCGCGGCAATGTCCGCGTAGAGGGTCTCGGAGCACTTCACCTCGCCGAGCACCGCCGAGCCAGGGCGCTCGGCGAGGAGCGACCGCGCGAAGAGGATCAGCAGCTTGTCCCCCCAGAGCACCTCGCCGCGCTCGTCGACCACGCCGATCCGGTCGCCGTCGCCGTCCCAGGCGATGCCGAGCGAGGCGCCGGTCGCGAGCACGCGGGCGCGGAGCGCCTCGAGGTTCTCGGGGACGGTCGGGTCCGGGTGGTGGTTCGGGAAGAGGCCGTCGATGTCGCAGAAGAGCGCGTCCGGCGCGAAGCCGAGCGCCTGGAGCGTGCGGAGGCCGAGCGGGCCGGCCGCGCCGTTGCCGGCGTCGATCACGAAGCGGACGTCGGTGCCCGGAAGGCGCGACGCCGCGCGCACGGCGGCGATGTAGTCGGCCGCGAGGTCGACCTCGGTGAGCGCGCCATTCGCCGTCGCCGCCGTCGCCGCCGTCGCCGCCGCCGCCGTCGCGCCGCTGCCGGCGCCCTCCTCGATGAGGTCGGCGAGCGCCTGGATGTCCTTGCCGAAGAAGGAAGCCTTGCCGCGCATGAGCTTGAACCCGTTGTCCGGCCCCGGGTTGTGGCTCGCCGTGATCATGATCGCGCCGTCGGCGTGGAGGTGGTGCGCCGCGAAGTAGAGCAGCGGCGTCGGCCCGACGCCGGCCGAGATCACGTCGGCGCCGCCGGCGAGCAGGCCGTCGGTCAGCGCGCGGAACAGCCGGTCGCTCGAGAGGCGTCCGTCGCGGCAGACCGCGACCCGCGGCCGGGCCCCACGCGGCGCCCCGGCGGCGAGCTCGCGGGCGAGGAGCAGGGCGAACGCGGCGCCGAGCTCGGCGGCGAGCTCGTTCGTGAGGTCGCGCTCGGCGACGCCGCGGATGTCGTACTCGCGAAAGATGTGTCGGGGGACCTTCATGGACCGGTGCGGAGCGCGCCGGGCGCCCGCGCTGCAGCGCGGGCGAGCGCTGAGGACGCTCTGACACAGCGCACTCGGTGGGTGAAACGAAAAACGCCGCGCGCGGAGCGCAGGCTCACGGATTGCGTTCCCGGCCGTCGGCCGGGTAACTTTGGCGCGTGGAGCCCAGCACCGCATGATGAAGCGCGCACAGAGAACCGGTCTCTCAACCATGCTGGCCCTCTCCGCCTTCTTCGCCTGCGCCGGCGCCGCGCGGGCGGCGGAGCCGTCGCCCGCGGCCTTGCCGATCACCGTCATCGCCCTGCGCACCGACGACGCCTACGACCAGGCGGACGCCCTGACCAAGGCGCTCCGGTCCGCCATCAAGAACACCCAGGGGTGGTCGGTCGGCGAGGGGGATTTCTCGCTGGAGGTCCTGACGCTCTCCCTGCAGTGCGAGGACGTGCCCGACGCGGCCTGTCAGTCCCGCATCGCCGACCACATCAAGAGCGACCGCTACCTCTGGGGCGTTCTCAAGAAGAACGACGTCAACGTCGAGGGCGCGCTGCACCTCTGGACCCGCGGCAAGCCGGAGGCGAGCCTGCCGGTGAAGTACAGCGCGAACCTCACCGAGGCCAACGACGAGCCGCTCCGGAAGATCGCGACGGACGCGCTCGCGACGCTGACCGGGGGGCCGCCGATGGGGGCGCTCCGCGTGCGCACGGGCGCCGCGCAGGCGAGCGTGCTCATCGACGGAAAGCCGGCCGGCACGGTGCAGCGGGGCGAGGGCGTCTTCACGGTCACGGCCGGGCCGCACAAGGTGCTCGTCAAGTCGACCGGCTTCCTCGACGCCGAGGCGTCGGTCGTGGCCCTGCCCATCGCGACAACGGACATCGCGCTCAGCCAAATGCCCTCCGAGTCGCCGTCGTCCAACTGGAAGCGGGTGGGCGGGTTCATCGGGCTCGGCGCCGGGGCGGCGTTCGGGACCGTGGCCGTCATCAGCTCGATCCAGGTCGCGAGCATCCAGAGCGACGCGAAGTACGAGGCCTATCGAGGGCTGTTCGACACGGGGGTCGAGGACGTCTGCGCGCCCAAGCAGCGCGAGTCGGTCCTGGGCACGGTCGGCAGCGACGGCAGGACGGCCGACGCCGGCATCGAGCTCTGCGAGCGGGCGGACACGTTCATGACGCTCCAGTACGTCTTCTACCCGCTGGCGGCGATCTCGGCGGGCCTCGGCGCCTACCTGCTCGTGACGAGCGACAGCCGGGCCGGGGAGCGCACCGGCTGGACGGTGCAGCCCAGCGTCGGCATCGGCGCGGGCAGCCTCGACGTGACGTACCGCTGGTGAGCCGCGCCGCGCTGCCCGCGGCGACGCGGGGACGACCATGCGGGTGATCGCCGGCCGGCTCGGCGGGCGGCGGCTCGCGGCGCCGCGCGGCGAGGGCACGCGGCCGACCGCGGACCGGGTGCGCGAGGCGCTCTTCTCCTCGCTCGGCGACGTCGCCGGCGCGCTCGTCTGCGACCTCTACGCCGGCACCGGCGCGCTCGGCATCGAGGCGCTCTCGCGCGGCGCGCGCCGCGCTGTCTTCGTCGAGAGCGGCCGGCCCGCGCTCGCCACGATCCGCGAGAACCTCGCCGCGCTCGGCCTCGACGAGGCGGCGCGCGTCGTCCCCCTCCCGGTCGAGCGCGCGCTCGAGCTGCTCCGCGACGAGGGTCCGTTCGACCTCGCCCTGCTCGATCCGCCCTACGCCGCCCTGGCCAAGGCCGCCGCCGCGGCCGCGCGCCTCGCCGGGCCCCTCGGCTTGCTCGCCCCGGCCGGGCGCCTCGTCCTCGAGCACGCGCGGCGCGATCCGTCCCCAGAGATCGCCGGGCTCACCTGCGCTTCGGTCCGCACCTACGGCGACACCGCCGTGTCGTTCTACACGCGCTGAGCAGCCACCTACACGGGCCGAGCAGCCAGCCGCCTGCGCGCGCCGAGCAGCCCACCCGCGCGGGCCCGCCGTGTTCATCCGGGGCGCATCCAGTTTCCTGGCGCGCTTCCCTGTCCGCCCTTGTAGACTCGCCCCCCGCCGGGACGCGCCCGCGTTCCGGCTCCGGCGCACGAAGGCCCCGTCGAGACGGCCGGGCCCCGTGCGCCTCTCCGGGAGGACTTCTCACGTGTCCGCATCGATGCCCCCGTCATCTCAGCAGATCCCGGGAAAATCCGGCAATTCTGGTATCTACGTCGCAGGCATGGTCGTCCTCGCCGCGCTCATGGCCGGCCTGCTCTACTGGAAGCTGCGCCCCGAACCGGAAGCGTCCCCGGCGCCCACGGTCGCGGCGCCCGCCGAGACCAAGCCGGCCGAGCCGCCGCCGCTCTTCGCGCCGCCGCCGCCGCCGCCGGTCGACGAGGTCGAGGACGCCGGCGCGGACGCCGGCAAGGTCGCGTCGGGCCAGGGCCCGGGCACGACGGGCAAGTCGCCCTGCTCCGCCAAGTGCGGCGACGGCGTGGGCTCGCCCGCGCTCGACTCCGCCGTCCTCGGGCTCGCTCGCTCGGCGCAGGGTTGTTATAACCGCGCGCTGCGCACCTCGGAGGTCTCCGGCAAGCTGACGGTGAGCGTGCAGGTCGCCTCGACAGGCGCGGTGTGCGGCGCCTCGATCCTCAACGACACGGTGGGATCGGGCGAGATTGCGTCTTGCGTCCTGGGACGTTTCCGCGGCAAATCACTGCCTCCGCCGCAGAGCGGATGCGTCGTGGTGAACGTTCCGATCAACTTCACCATCAAGCAATAGGAAGCAGCCGATGCGAACGCTCCCCCTCCGGATGGCCAGCCTGCTCCTCCTCGCGCTCTCGCCGCTCGCGCTGCAGAGCGCCGCGTGCCGCGCAGAGGAGGGGACGACACCGCTCTGCAACGACAACCTCGATTCCACGCAGGGGATCGTGAACGACCCGGAGGGGTGCTATCAGCTCCCGTACTGCGTGGTGAACGGCGCGCGGTCGGCCCCCGAGGAGTGCTGCAAGAACGCGGAGGGCCTCGTCAACCCGGAGTGCGCCCGGGGGTACGCGTCCCTCACCTCCTCGGCGAGCACGACGTCGGGCACCGGCGGCGCGGGCGGCGCGGGCGGCGCCACGGGCACCGGGGGCGCGGGCGGCGCCACGGGCACCGGCGGCGCAGGCGGCGCCACGGGCAGCGGTGGCGCAGGCGCCGGCGGCTCTGCCGGCGACGGGGGGAGCGGCGGCTAGGCCGCGCGCGCCCATCGTGCCGTGCCGAGGTTAGCCGCGTCCAGCCGCGGGATCCTGCTCTCGGTCGCCTATGATGGGCGTCCGTTCGCCGGCTTCGCCCGCCAGCGCGATCAGCGCACGGTCTCGGGGGAGCTGCTCGGCGCGCTGCGCGCCATCGACCCGGCCATCCGCGAGATCCGCGGCGCGAGCCGCACCGACGCGGGCGTCCACGCGCGCGACCAGCGCGTCGCCTTCGACACGGCGGCGCCGCTGCCCACGCGCGGCTGGGTCCTCGCGACGGCGCGCCACCTCCCGGACGAGATCGTGATCCGGCGCGCCGCCGTCGTGCGCGTCGGGTTCTCGCCGCGCTTCGAGAGCCTCCGCAAGCGCTACCGCTACCTGATCCTGCGCGATCTGGTCCGCGATCCGTTCCTCAGCCGGCGCGCCTGGCGCGTCGAGGGGCTCACGGACGACGCGATCGAGCGGGCGCGCGCCGAGGCGGCGACGGCGCGGGGCACCCACGACTTCGCCGCGTTCCGGACGAGCGCGGACGAGCGGACCACCACGGTGCGCACGCTGTACGGCGTCGAGGTGTCGCTCGACCCCGCGGACCCGCGCCTCGTGCGGATCGACGTCGACGGGAACGCGTTCCTGCACAACATGGTGCGCATCCTGGTCGGCACGCTGATGGACGTGGCGCGCGGCCACCTCGAGCCCGGCGCGATCGCCCGCGCGCTGGCGTCGCGAGACAGGCGCGACGCCGGGATCACGGCGCCGCCGGATGGGCTCTACCTCGAGCACATCCACCTGCGCGACGACGGCCAGGATGCCTGGCCCACCGGGCCGTCGACCGGGCTTCCGGCGGACGACGCGGCGCCGGCGGAGCCCGGCTCCGACGCCGGCGCGGACCTTCTGCCCGACGCCGGCGCGGACCTTCTGCCCGACGCCGGCGCGGACCTTCTGCCCGAGACCGACCCCGAGGCCGGCGCGGACCTTCTGCCCAAGCCGTGATCGGCGCGGTATTCCGCGCGCCGGGAGTTGCGTCAGCGCCGGGGCGCGGCGTTGTACGCGGCGCTCAAGCGCTGACCCGCGCCCGGGCGGCCCCCGCCAGAAAATCCGACGCGGACAAATGGACTGTCCGCGCGCGCCTTGGTAGTCACGTTACCGTGCACATCGGACTCGACCGTCTCCCGGATCTCCCGCAGCTCAAGCGCATCCGGTCGGCTCGCCTGGGGGTCCTTGCGCACCCGGCGAGCGTCGACCGCGAGCTCACCCACATCGCCGCCGTCCTCGATGGCCTCGGCGTGCGCCCGCGCCTCTTCTTCGGCCCGGAGCACGGCTATGGCGGCGAGGCGCAGGACATGGCCTCGGTGAAGAGCGACGTCGACGCTCGCTCCGGCGCGCGCATCGTCAGCCTGTACGGCGACCGCTTCGAGGACCTCTCGCCGACCGCGGAGGCTCTCGCGGAGATCGACCTGCTCCTCATCGATCTCGCCGACATCGGCGCGCGGTACTACACGTTCGTCTGGACGGCGCTGCTCGCGCTGCGCGCGGCCCACGCGGCGGGCGTGCACGTCGTGCTGCTCGACCGGCCGAACCCCATCGGCGGCGCGACGGAGAGCGTCGAGGGCGCGACGCAGGCGCCGGGGTTCCTCTCGTTCGTGGGCCTCGAGCCGGTGCCGATCCGCCACTCGCTCACGGTGGGCGAGCTGGTCGCGCTCTTCGCGCGGCGCGAGGGCATCCCGCTCGGCGACGTCGATTGCGGGCTGCATGTCGTGGCCGTCGAGGGCCACCGCCGGGAGGGGCTCGCGGCCGAGTGGGATCGGCCGTTCGTCTTCCCGTCGCCCAACATGCCGACGGCCGAGACAGCGCTCGTCTACCCGGGCGGCTGCCTGCTGGAGGGGACGAACCTCTCGGAGGGCCGCGGCACCACGCGCCCGTTCGAGATCGTCGGCGCCCCCTGGCTCGACGGCCACGATCTCGCCGCGCGCCTCGCGTCCACGGGCCTGCTCGGCTTCATCGCGCGGCCGCTCACCTTCCGGCCCACCTTCCAGAAGCACGCCGGCAAGATCTGCGGCGGCGTCCAGATCCACGTCACCGATCCGCACACCTTCCGCCCGGTCGCGACGTACCTCGCGCTCACCGCGTTCGCCAGCCGGCAGCAGCCGGAGCAGTTCCGCTTCCGCACCGAGCGTTACGAGTACGTCGACACGATCCCGGCGTTCGATCTGCTCACCGGATCTGCGGCCGCGCGCCTCGCCATCGAGGCCGGCGAGGATCCGCTGTCGATCGCCCTGGAGGCGTCGCGCCCGGACGCGGCCTGGTCCGAGGTGATGCGCGAGGCGCAGGCGGCGGTCGCCGCCTGCTGAGCGCCGCCCGCGCCGGTCAGCGATCGTAGCGATCGTACGGTTCCGGCCGGGAGATCAGGCCGGCCGTGTACCTCGTCACGAGGACGACGAGCAGGAGCGCGATCCCGGCGACCACGAAGAAGGTGCGCGGCCGGTCCTCGGCGGAGAACCCGAACAGCCAGGGCGAGGCGAGGAGGCCGACGCCGAGGGAGAACTCCAGCGCTCCGTGCACCGCAAACGGGATCTTCGGCGCGGCGCCGAGCGGGTGATCGGACAGCAGCGTCACGACGAGGTGCGCCAGGGCGGTGGCATAGCAGACCGCCGCCGGCGCCGGCCCGAAGCGGAGCGCGAGCGGCGCGATCAAGAGCAGGATGACGGCCGCATAATCGACGTACCCATGGTGGCGTGGAGACAGGAGCTTCATCGGTCCCTCCTTGGAGGAGCTCGCCCCACGGGGGTGCATCGCGTGTGCCGGGGAGGGAGGCTCATCGCGGCGCAGGCCCGCCTCGGAATGTCGCGCGAGCGAGGAAACAGCGCGGTCGCCCCGCGTCCTGGACGGGCGCGAGGGTGCTTGTCCCGCTCACACGGTGGATGCGCGCTCCATGTTCGTCCCGATCGGAGCGCCGGAGCGCGGGCGCCAGGGTCTCGTCGAAGCGCAGCTCGTCCGGCAATCCCTCGATGTCCGCGACCTGCACGAGCTCGAGCTGCGGCACACAGATACCGAGCTTCCGCGCCCAGGCCAGCGTGGAGTGCTCGTTTTCCGGAACGCGGGGATAACGTGCGTGCGGTGAACGATGGTCCTGAGCACTCGAGCGTCGCTTGCCTCGACGAGGTAACAGGGCATCTGGTATTCGCGGAGCCGCTCGCCGGCATCGAGCGCGAGGGCGCGCTGCGCAGCTCCGAGCTCGGGATGAGCGGACAGCCACTGGAGGAGCTGTGCCGGGTCGAGCACGACGTCGAGCGGCAGCGTGGGGAGCCTGTCGCCGCGGTCCTCTGCGCTCGATCGGGAGCCCCGACGCGCTCGTGTGGCCGGCTTGACGCGGCCCTCGTGGGGCGCAGATTCAGCGCGTGATGGCCCGGCGAGCGCTCGGCTCGACGAGCGGAAGCGTGACCGCCGCGCCGCGCACCCTGGCCCGCGCCTGGCCCGCGGCTGCGCGCGGGCGGAGCTCCGATCATGAACGCAGCGCTGCAGCTCACCGGTCGTGTCGTCCTCCCGGGGGACCCTGGGTACGGCGACGCCCGCGAGGCGTACAACGCGCGCGTCTCGCGCTCTCCTCGCGCCGTCGTCTTCTGCCAGGACGCCGGAGATGTCGCGAACGCCGTCCGGTGGGCGACCGCGCGTGGCGTGGACTTGCGGGCTCGGAGCGGCCGGCACTGCTACGAGGGATTCTCCGTCATCGATGCCGGGCTCGTCATCGACGTGAGCGATCTACACAGCGTCCGGATCGACCGCGAGCGGGGCGTCGCGGTGGTCGGCGCTGGCGCCGACCTGCTCACCGTCTACGACGCGCTCGGGCAGGTGGGCGTGACCCTCCCAGCGGGCTCGTGCCCCACCGTCGGCATCGCGGGGCTCACGCTCGGCGGCGGGTTCGGCCTCCTCTCCCGCGCCCTCGGCCTGACATGTGACAGCCTCCTCGCCGTCGAGATGGTCACCGCGGACGGCGAGGTGGTCCGGGCCGACGACAACGAGAACCAGGACCTCCTCTGGGCCTGTCAGGGCGGCGGCGGCGGCAACTTCGGTGTCGTCACCTCGTTCACGTTCAAGACACACCGTGTCGCCGAGGTCTCGATCTTCAGGATCTCCTGGCCGTGGGCCGAGCTCCCGGGCGTGCTCGAGGCGTGGCAGGCGTTCGCTCCCTTCGCCGACGAGCGATTGACGTCCCTGCTCACGCTGAAGGCCGAATCGGCCGGCAGTGTCTCGTGCGTGGGCCAGCTGCTCGGGACAGCGGAAGAGCTCCGCCGCCTGATCCAGCCGCTCCTCTCCGCCCGGGTCGCCGCGCCCTCCAGCGTGTCGATCGAGGCCATGCCTCACCTCCGCGCGGTCGGCCAGTTCGGCGGCCTGGGCAGCGATCCCGAGCAATGGACCGTGCACCAGCACCAGGAGCAGGTGCGCTTCAAGAACACGTCGGCTTATGCCTACGAGCGCTTCGGCGAGGGCGCCATCGCGACCCTCGCCGCCGAGCTGTCGCGAGCGCCGAGCTCGAGGTGCCTCGTCCAGCTGGACGCCTACGGCGGCGCCGTCGGCAGGGTCGCGCCCGACGCCACGGCGTTCCCGCACCGGCGCGCGCTCTGGAGCCTGCAGTACCAGGCCTACTGGAATGCGCCCGCGCAGGAGGCGGAGCGCGTCGCGTGGGTCGAGCGCGTGCGCCGCTCGATGCTGCCTCACACCCGAGGCGCCTACATCAACTACATCGACGCCAACGTCGAGGACTGGCTCACCGCCTATTACGGCCCGAACGTCGCGCGGCTGGCAGCCGTCAAGGCGAAGTACGACCCGCGCGAGGTGTTCCGGTTCCCGCGGTCCATCCCCCGCGCTCCTCCGGGCGCAGCGGAGGCGCCCGCTGGCGGCGCCCGAGGCGAGGGGGCGACGGATGAGCGCGCCGTGCCGTGAGCGCCTCCGTGCCGTGAGCGCTTCCGTGCCGTGAGCGCCTCCGTGCCGTGAGCGCTTCCTGGAGGTCGGGAGTCCTGCGCGGCAGGGCGGTCGGCGGGGCACGCGCGGCCGGCCCGGCGCGAGCGGCGCTCAGCCCAGGGACAGGAGCTCGTCGAGCACGGCCCCGTACTCGTCGCGCAGGGGGTGCGGCGGCAGCGCGCGGCTCATCGCCCGCAGCTCCTCGAACCTGGCGACCTGCACGTCCCTGCCGCGCTTGAACATCGACCACGGGTCGCCGTGCTCGCGCGCGCAGACGATGATGGACTGGAAGTTGTCTATCTTGTCCGCCAGCGTGATCGCCTGCGCTTCCCAGGGCTTGCCGGGGAACGCATCGAGATAGAGCCGCTTGCGGTCCTCCCAGGGCAGCGAGCGGTCCTGCTCGGTCACCTGGAGGACGAGCGTGGCGACGCGCTCGCCGAAGTGCTGGAGCAGCTCGTCGAACGTGACGCCCTGGTCCTCCATGGCGTCGTGCAGCGCGCCGGCCGCGACGACCTCGTCGTCGAAGCCGTAGCGGGCGAGCAGGACCGCCACGCCAGCGAGGTGGCTGATGTAGGGAACGTCGGCGTTCGGATACTTGCGCCTCTGTGCCCGGTGCCAGACCGCCGCCTGGTCGAGCGCGCGCTTGAGAAGGGTGCCCATCGCGGTGTCCCGCCAACCATAGCCGCTCGGCGTCCAGAACGCAGGCGCCCGGCGACGAAGCGTGGTCGCCCGAAGCGGATCCGCTCCGTCCAGCAGCGCCCCCGTCCAGCTCGGACCGCGCGCCGCCCGCCGGACGCTCGCCCGGAAGCCGCGGCGAGCTGAGCCCCGAGCGCCCGAGCGGACCGGCGGGGGCTCGCCGGGCGCCGCGCTCGCCGGCCGCCATGTCGTTGGAGCAGCAAGGAGCGGCGAGCGGCTGGAGCCGAGGCGCCGCCAGGGGCGCCGGGAGGAGAGACGGCCTCGCGCTCTGGCGGCCTGGCGCTTCTCTTCTCGAGCCGTTCGGCGCTTCGAGCCGTTCGGCGCTTCGAGCCGTTCGGCGCTCGAGCGCGCAAAGCAGGTTGTCTCGTCGTGTGGACAAGGGCGAGCGCCTCTCGTTCGTTCAGAGGGTCCGGGGAGGTGTGCGCAGGTCCTACGAAGATGTGACCGGCGTCGCTCGTTGCCCAAGACTCCGCAGTTGCCGACCTGTATACTCGTCCGCGACAGCGTCTTATATCGTCATGCGAAACCCGCCGATGCAGGGTGCCACCTCATGAGACTTGGGTCTTTCCTCGCGCTGGCCGCCGCGCTGGCCGCGCTCGCCGCCACGCCGGCGCCCGCGCGGGCGCAGGACGCGCCCGTCAAGCCCGAAGGCATGGCCCTGAGCCGCTTCGTCCCGGCGCCGGCCGGGGACCGCATGTTCAGCGTGCCGTCCGCGTTCTCCGCAGGCCACCTGACCCCGCACGTGATGTTGATGGCCGACTACGCGAGCAATCCGCTCGTCCTCCGGCGCGAGCGCGACGGCGCGGAGATCGGCGCGGTGGTGAGCGATCAGCTCACGTTCCGGCTCAACGCCTCGCTCCCGCTCTGGAACCTCGTGAGCCTCAGCCTCGACGCCCCGCTCACCGCCGTTCAGTCGGGGGAGAGCCCGAACGGCGGCGGCCAGCAGTTCGCGTCCCCGAGCGGCGCGGAGGTGGGCGACCTGCGGTTCGGCGCGCGCGTACAGCTCTACGGCGCGTACCACGACCCGCTCCAGCTCGCCGTCGGCGCCTATGTCTGGCTGCCCACCGGCGCGGACGACTCGTTCGTGAGCGACGGGAGCGTCCGCGCGATGCCGTACCTCGCCGCCGGCGGCCGCCTGGAGCGGCTCGTGTGGTCGACCGCGCTGGGCACCGAGCTCCGGCGCTCCCAGTCGTTCGGCGGCGTGGCGCAGGGGACGATGCTCACCCTCGGCGGCGGCGTCGGCATCCTCGCCGCCGACGGCCGGCTCCAGGTGGGGCCGGAGCTCAGCACCGCGATGGTGCTCGAGGACGTCAGCAGCCGCTCGATCAACGCGGAGCTCCTCCTCGACGCGAGGTATCGATTCCTGCCGTTCCTGGAGGCGGGCCTCGGCGTCGGGCCGGGGCTCACCTCGGGGATCGGCACGCCGGACCTGCGCGTCGTCGCGATGGCCGCGTTCACGCCGGAGCCGCCGACGGACCAGGACAGGGACGGTATCGGCGACCCCGAGGACGCCTGCCCGAAGATCCCGGGCGTGCGCAGCGACGACCCGCGCAAGCACGGCTGCCCGCCGCCGCCGGACCGGGACAAGGACGGCATCGCGGACGCCGACGACGCCTGCCCGCTCGTGCCTGGCGTCGCGAGCGACGACCCGCGCAAGCACGGCTGCCCGCCGCCGCCGGACCGGGACGAGGACGGCATCGTCGACGCCGAAGACGCCTGCCCGCTCGTGCCCGGCGTCGCGAACGACGATCCGCGCAAGAACGGCTGCCCGCCGGACCGGGACGAGGACGGCGTGCCCGACGGCGAGGACGCGTGCCCCGACGCGAAGGGGCTCCGCTCGAAGGACCCGGCGAAGAACGGCTGCCCGCGGGACACCGACGGCGACACGTTCCGCGACGACAAGGACGCGTGCCCGCGGGAGAAGGGCTTCGCGGACCCCGACCCCGAGAAGCACGGCTGCCCGAAGGCGGTGCGGGTGACCGAGAAGAACGTCGTCATCCTCCAGCAGGTGCAGTTCGACACGGACAAGGCCACCATCAAGCAGGTGAGCGATCCGCTGCTCGACGAGGTCGCCCAGGTGCTGGAGGAGCACCCGGAGATCGTGCTCATCGAGATCCAGGGTCACACGGACGACCGCGGCACCGACGAGCACAACCGGGTCCTGTCGCAGAACCGCGCCAACTCCGTCATGGCGGCCCTGGTCCGGCGCGGCATCGACTCGACGCGGCTGACGGCCCAGGGCTACGGCCGGGAGCAGCCCATCGACGACAACAAAACCGAGGCCGGGCGGCAGCGGAACCGGCGCGTCCAGTTCAACATCATCAAGAAGGCCGCGTACAAACCGCAGGCGGAAACCGGAGAGGATCGATGAGAAAGCAGTTCAGTATCACCGGGCTCGCGTCACTCACGCTCATCGGCCTCACGACGGCCAGCGCGACGGCTGAGCCCAAGCTGCGGGTGCAGGTCGATCAGGCGGGCGACTTCGCCCTCATCGGGAGCTCGATCGGGCAGGAGTGCCGCTCCTCGACGCCGAGGCCGAAGGAGGGCACGGTCGGCGACTGCGGCGGCTCGACGGTCGAGTCGGGGCCCGATCTCCTCTGGCGCTCCGACTCGCCCGAGGACGGCAGGGCCGAGGCCAACCTCGATGTCACCCCGGAGACGGCGCGCACGACCGCGGTGCTGGCGCTGCCCGCGGGCGCGACGGTGACCCACGCGTTCCTGTACTGGGCCGCGCGCAACGCCGCCGGCGCCGATCCGGAGGTCGAGCTCCACCACGAGGGCGGCTTCGACGGCAAGGTCACCTCGATCGACTCGGTCGAGACGGTGATCAACCAGGGCAAGCCCAACGAGTCGCACAACTACCAGTCGGTCGCCGACATCACCGCGATCGTGAGGGAGAGCGGCGCCGGGGCTTACCGGGTGGGCGGCGTCGACGTCGTCGACGTCCGGAACAGCGACGACGACGTGGCCTTCGTGGCGTGGTGGATGGTGGTGTTCTACGAGGCGCCGAAGTCGCCGCTGCGCAACCTCGCGCTCTTCGACGGGCTCGATCGGGTCTCGGAGGGCAACTCGCAGCAGGTCGAGCTCTCGGGCTTCAAGGTGCCCGACTCCGGCTTCACCGCGAAGCTCGGCATCGTCGCGTTCGAGGGGGACAACACGAACTCCGGCGACAGCGTGTTCTTCAACCCGAAGAACCCCGGCAAGCCCGACGCCGCCGAGGCGCTGAGCAACGCGCTGAACCCGGCGGACAACTTCTTCAACAGCACGCGCTCGGCGCTCGGAGAGCCGGTGTCGGTGGAGGGCGATCTGCCGCGGATCGCGGGGACGCCCCAGAGCATGTCGGGCGTGGACATCGACATCGTCGACGTCAGCGCGAAGCTCAAGCCGGGGAACAATCGGGCCACGCTCGTGGCGACGAGCAGCCAGGAGCTCTATTTCCTCGCGGGCTGGGTGACGTCGATCTCGAACTTCGGGCCCGACTTCAGCAAGTCGAGCAAGGTGGCGAAGGACCTCGGCGGCCTGCCGACCTACCGCGGCGACGCCATCGAATACCGCATCACGGCGTCGAACACCGGCAATGACGACGCCGTGGGCGTGGTGCTGAGCGACCCGCTCCCCGCGGGCGTGACGTTCGTCCCCGGCTCGCTGGCGATCGTCGACGGGCCGGACGCCGGGCCGCAGACGGACGAGGCGGGCGACGACCTCGCCGAGTACGACCCGCAGAAGCGGACGGTCACGTTCCGGCTGGGCGAGGGGGCGGACGGCGCGAAGGGCGGGAGCATCCCTGTCGACGGGAGCGTGACGGTGCGCTTCGAGGTCACGGTCGCCGACGACGCGCCCGACGTCATCAAGAACCAGGCGAAGATCGCCGCCGCGGGCGAGCTCGGCGCGCCGGTCAGCGACGACCCGACGGACGGCAACGGCGACGCCGCCGGCGCGCCGCCGACCGAGGTCGCGGTGGAGCCCGAGGATTTCTATGCGGCCGGGAGCGGCATGGTCGGCGCGTGCGCGACCAGCCCGCGAGGGCGGGACGGCAGCGCGGGGTGGCTCGCGGGGCTCGCGCTGGCGGGTCTGCTCGGGCGGCGGCGCAGAGGGTAGCGCGGCAGGCGGAGGGCGGGGCCGAACGGACGCGGGTGGACGCTGGCGATGATCGTCGCCAGCGCTCCGGCGTCAGGTCGAGAGATGCGGGCGGAGGGAGATCGCGGGGCTCGCGGCGAGCGAGCCGCCGCGGTCAGTTGATGGTGAACGACTTGCTGACCGAGACCGGGCCGCCGCCGAAGGCAGGCACCCGGGCGCCGCGGAACAGCCTGGCGACGCAGCCGCCGACGCTCGTTCCGGCGAACGGCGCGCCCTGGACCTCGGCCGAGGTGACATTGCCGCTCGGCGCGAAGGTGACCTTGACCTTGCCGGTCCCGGTCGGGCCGCCCGCCTTCTTGCAGCTCTTGGCCGACGAAGCGGCGGCGCCGAGCGCCGAGCTCGCGGCCCCGCGGTTGAACTCCGCACCCCCCGCGGGGGCCGCCTCCGCAGGCTTCTGCGCGGCCGGCTTGTCCGCGGCACCGGCGGGCGCCGGCGCGGCAGGCCTGTCCCTCTCCGCCGGCTTCTCGGCCGCGCCGGGCGACGCCTGGCCCGGCGTCGGCGTCGCGGCGCCGGGCGCCGGGGCGTCGGCCGCGGGCTCCGCCGAGGGCGCGGCCGTCTCCGCCGGAGGAGGCGTGGCGGCCGCCGCCGTCTCCGCGGGGGGAGGCGTCGGCGCCGTCGTCTCGACCGGGGGAGTCGACTCGGCAGGAGCGGTGTTCGTCTGCTCCTGCGTGGCCGTTTCCTCCTTCGGCGCCTGCATGAAGAAGATGGCGACGCCGCCGATCAGCACGACCGCGGCGATCGCGGCCGCGATCAGGCCCATGCGGCTCCGCTTGGCCGGGGCTTCTTGCGCCGCGAGCGGGGAGAACGACGAGAGCGAGGCCGGCGGCACCGACGCCTTGGCCGATGAGGACATGGACGGAGGCGGCCGCGAGTCCCCGACCGGCGCGAGCAAGGGTGGCGGCGCGAGCATCGGCGCGGAGGCGATGGCGCCGCCGCCGAGGTTCAGCAGGTCGTCGTACCCGGTGCGCCCGTTGTTCTTCGCGGGGCGGGTCGAGGGGCGCCGGCCCGACGGGCTCTCCTCGGGCGCCTGCTTGGCGGCCGCGTTCTCGGTCGCCGTCAGCGCCGAGAGCGAGAAGAGGACCGAGTTCTCGTTGCGCTCACCGACCTGGCGATCCGCGCCGGGCTGAGGGGCGGGCGCCGCCGCCGGCTCCGTGGCGCGCTCGGCGGCGCTGAAGACGTCGACCGCGGCGGGGCGGCCAACGCGGCGCGCTGCTGCCGGCGCGGCGGCGGCCGGGGCCGCGGCGGCCGCGCCGACGGCCGCAGCCGCGGCGACGGGCGCTGCGACCGCGCCGGCGGCCGGGGCCGCTGCGGCGACACCAGCGGCCGGAGCCGCGGCGACGGGCGCTGCGGCCGCTGGCGAGGCGGCGCCCGCAGCTGGCGACGGCACCGCGGCAGCGGCCGCCGAGGACGCGGCGCCGGGCTGGTTCAGGCCGCGCCGCCCCCCGTCCTTCATGACCACGGTCCCCTCGGGGCCGAACTTGAGCCCAGCCGGAGCCGGCGCCACGGGGACCGCCGCGGCTGCGGCCGCGGGCACCGCGGCAGGCGCGGGCACCGCGGCGACCGCCGCTGCAGCAGGCGCGGTGACCGCAGGCGCCGGCGCAGCGGCAGCCGCGGTCGGCGCCG
Organism: Sorangium sp. So ce321; assembly: GCF_051530195.1. Taxonomy (NCBI): domain Bacteria; kingdom Pseudomonadati; phylum Myxococcota; order Polyangiales; family Polyangiaceae; genus Sorangium; species Sorangium sp. So ce321. Next base: position 13,068,011 of record NZ_CP150329.1, read on the forward strand.
CAGCTGCGGCAGGCGCCGCGTCGGCTTGCGGGGCGAACTGCTGCCGGAGCTCGGGAACGCTGGCGATCGGCAGCCAGTCGCCCATCCCGTCCTTCCAGACGTACGTGTCGTTGCTGAGGTCCCCGCGGCCGTACGCGGCCACGAGCTCGGCCGTCGTCATCGTCCGCTCGTCGCCCTCCGCGACGTTGACGGTCCACGCGTCGGGCGAGGCCCCCGCAGGCGCGCCGCCCGCGTCGGCGTCGTCCGAGAGGTCGCCCTGCTGCCCCATGGTCGCGTCCTGCGACGAGCCTGGCGCCGGGGCAGCCTCATTCGCGCCATGGACGACCATCGCGTGGTTGCACTTCTTGCATTTGATCTTGACCGTCTTGCCCACGACCTTCTCGTCGGCAATCGTGTACTTGGCCTGGCAGGACTCACACGTAATCTTCATGCGACTGTCGCCCTTCCCGTTCCGGCATGCGGGCATGGGTTCAACGACCACACACGCGCACGTCACGCGCCCCGGTCGTGTTGAGGCAGGATAGCGGGACGGCGCGAGGCCGATCAAGGCAACGACCTTTTTTGTGAACCGCGGACGGCACCAGCGGCCCCTCGCCGCAGGCCTCCAGCGCGGCGCGGCGGGATGACGCGGCGCGCGTCAATGCCTCGCGCAAGCGCGCGGGCGGCGCGCCTCAGTTGACGAGGACCAGCTGCGTGCCGTCTTTACCGCAGAACATCGCCTCACCTGGATAAAGCTCGCCGCACGTAGGGCAGATCTTTCCACGCGCGCGCGCCCCCGGCTGGACCGGCGCCTCGGCGACCGTCGCGCCGCCCGCGATCGGCGCACCTGCCGACGCGGGCGCCTCCTCCGCCCCGGCGCTGCCGCGCTCCCCGGAGACGCCGCCCGTCGAGGCCGGGCCCTCCACGTCGGCCCCTGCCCGCCGGCGGCCGCGGCGCAGCAGGACCAGCCCCGCGAACCCGAGGCAGGCTGCGACCCCGCCCACGATGGCGACGAACAGGTTCTTGCGCTGGCGCCCGAGGTCCTCGCCTGCGGTGGTGCGCCCGCCGATGGTGCCGGTCGCGATCATTGCGAAGGCGGCCTGATCGCTCTCGCCCGCCTCGTTGAGCCCGCTCGTCGCGAGGAGCGCCTCGTAGCGATCGGGGCTCGTCACCTCGATCGTGACGGTCACGCCCTTGTCCGCGACGGACGCGACGAGGCCGAGCTTCCCTTCGCCCGCGTCGGCGCCGAGCGAGAGCGCGCCGGTCGCGTCGACCGTCGCGGCGGAGGCGAGCGGTCCAGGCGCGATCGACCACGCGGGCCTGGTCGGGAGCGCGCACCCCTCCGCATCCATGACCAGCGCGCGGAACTGGGAGCGCTCGCCCGGTCGCATGAGCTTGCGCGACGGCGTGACCTCGAGGCGCGCCGGCTCCCCGGGGGCGTCGCACGTGCGCGACGCGGCGGGCTTCTTCTCGGGTGTGGCGGGCGGCGCGCTCGCGACGGGCGGCGGTGCGCTCGCGACGGGCGGCGGCGCGCTCGCCGCGGGGGGCGCCTCGCCCGCGCGCCGGACGAGCGTGTAGGTCCGCGTCCTCGTCACCGAGGCGCTGCAGGTCGTGTCCTGGATGATGAACTGGTACTGCCCCGCCTCGACCATCTGGATGCTCGTGTCGGTCGCCTGCGTCGTCGTGGTGACGACGGCCCGGCGGGGATCGTTGGCCGGCGTCGTGCAGCGCGTCTGCCACGAGCGCGCGTTGCCGGACGCGGAGTGCTTGCTCCGCGCGAGCCCGGGCATCTGCTCCCAGCACTCGGCGGTGCTCCACGGCCGTCCGGCGCCCGAGATCGAGAGCTCCGAGCCCTGCTGCTGGATCTGCACGGCGCCGCCCGGGGCGCCCTGCGGGCGAGGCCTCGGCCCGCACGCCTCCCCCCACGCGGCCACCGCCCACTGCTCCGTGAGCGCGCTCGCGGTCCACGACCCGCTCAGCGTGGGCGGGTCCTGCGCGGCGCCCGTGCGCGGGGTGGCGGCGACGAGCGACGAGGCGAGGAGCGCAAGGAGCAGGGCCGGCGAGGCGAGCAGCGGGCGTCGCACAGCCGAACCCTAGCAGCGCCCGCCCGCGGGCGGCACCCGGCGGGCAGCCCCCCGGCGGGCGGCACCTGGCGAGCGGACGGCTTGTCGCCGCGGCGGAACGCGACAACGCGACGACGCGACACGTCGCGCGCGCTCCGCCGGCCCTGGCCATCGCCGTCGTCCGGGGCGGCCAGTCCGGCGCCCTGCGCGAAGCGCGGCAGCGCTCGCCCGCGCTGTCGGTGGCGGTGTCGGTGGTGCTCATGCCTCTCGGGACAGAAGGACACGACAGGCGACGCGCCACAGGCAACCGCACGTGAGGGGCGAGGAGGCGGACGCGGCAAGGCGCGAGCGCAGCACGCGGGCGAGCGCGGCACACGGCGACCACGCGACCACGCAGACAAAAAAGACAAAACCGCTCGCGTCCCGGAAGAAGGATCTGGACAGGCGAAACGGAGATTCGTTATCTTGAAAAATGGTCCTGTGCGCGCTCAGCATCAAATCTGGTCCGGCGCTCCCGCGCACTTGATCCGGTCCTGTTCGGCCCTCGGGCACTGCGGAGGGCCAGAGATGACCTCAGCTCATGGAGCGCTCAAGTGCGCTGCCGCACGCTCAGGCCGACGCCGCTGTCCACCGTCGTCGCTGCGCTCCCATCCATGGAGTCCGCGCGCGGCGCGAGGTGCCCAAAAGCGTCACCGCGCGCGGCGCGAGGTGCCCAAAAGCGTCACTGGCCAGCTCGCCGCCAGCCCGCGACACCAGCCCGGCAACAAACCAATAATTTTCTCTCTCGATCAAAAAAACATCTGGACACTTCACGTAACGAGTTGATACTTTAAACACTGTCTCTTTGCGCATCCGCTCTCCGATCGAAGCCAAAGCACCCGCGTACCTGATCTGATCCTGATCAGCCCCGCGGGGGCCCAGTCCGACCGGAGCCCGCGAAACCGACCTCGCCTGACCCGTGTGTCATGGTGCCTGCCCTTCGGATGACGCTCCACCAGTGGTTCACCTGTGAGGACCTCAAGGAGCTACCAATGAAGCAGATCGCAATCGCCTCCTCCGCCGCGCTCGCCACCCTGTTCATCGCTGCCACCAGCTTCGCCAACACCACCGCGCCCTCCCCCACCTGCACCGTGATCAAGCGGGGCACCCTCGGCAACATCTACAACGCCGAGATCTGGAGCCTTGCCCCGAGCTACCACGTCCCGACGCCTCACGAGGTGAACACCGGCTACTCCAGCACCGTCGGCGAGAAGCGCGCCCTGTTCAGGTTCGATCTGAGCCCCATCCCCGCCGGCTCGCTCGTCACGTCGGCCAAATTTTACGCCCTGTCCTACACGAGCACCGCCAAGACCGTGTACGTCCACCAGGTGCTCGCCCCCTGGAGCGAGGAGATCGTCACCTGGAACAACCTCGGCGCCATCGATCCCACCTCGTTCACCTCGTTCGTGCCCAACGTCACAGGGTGGAGCACGGTCGACCTCACCGGGATCGTACGAGACTGGGTGAGCGGGGCTTCACCGAGCTACGGCATCCTCCTCGAGGAGGGCTCCACCGGGAAGACCTCTTACAAGGGCAGCGCCCACACAGACCTCTCCTACCGCCCTCTGCTCGAGGTCTGTTACACCGCCCCGAAGGGCTCGATCGGCGACAAGGTGTGGTTCGACGCGGACGCCGATGGCCTCGAGGGCGCCTCCGAGCTCGGCATCTCCGGCGTCGTCGTCGACCTCTTCGGTGACGCGAACTGCGATGGATCCGCCGACGGCGGCGTCCTCAAGACGACCGCGACCGACGGGAGCGGCGCCTACCGCTTCGGCGAGCTCGAGGCGGGCTGTTACGTGGTCAGCGTCGATGACGCGACGCTCCCGCTCGGCCACCTCCTCACCACCGACGACGAGCCGCTCGCGGTGTCCCTCAGCGCGGGGCAGAACGTGACCAACGCCGACTTCGGTTACGTGACGTACTCGTCGATCGGCGACACGGTCTGGCTCGACAGCGACGCCGACGGGCTCTACGAGCCGGACACCGGCGAGCTCGGCGTCAACGGCGTCCGCGTCGAGCTGTTCCAGGACGGCCACCTCCTCGACTTCACGGTCACCGGCAACAGCCCCTACAACGGCCAGCCTGGCTTCTACCTCTTCGACACGCTCCCGGCGGGCACCTACTCGGTGGTCATCACCTCCGACAACTTCATGACCAGCGGCCCGCTCGCCGGACAGGAGCCGACGGCCGACCCCGACGGCACGCTCGACAACGTGGGCACCGTCTCGCTCGCCTGGGCCCAGGACCTCCTCGACGTGGACTTCGGCTACCAGCTCTCCTGCGGCAACGGCGTGTGCGGCGGCGACGAGAGCTGCGGGACCTGCGCGGTCGACTGCGGCGTCTGCCCGCCGGTCTGCGGCAATGGCACCTGCGAGGCCGGCGAGGACTGCGGCAGCTGCAGCGCCGACTGCGACATCTGCCCGCCGGTCTGCGGGGACGGCACCTGCGATGCCAGCGAGAGCTGCGGCACCTGCTCGGACGACTGCGGCGCCTGCCCGCCGGTCTGCGGCAACGGCACCTGCGAGGCCGGTGAGGACTGCGGCACCTGCTCGGACGACTGCGGCGCCTGCCCCGCTGTGTGCGGCAACAACGTCTGCGAGAACGGCGAGGACTGCGCGAACTGCGCCGGCGACTGCGGCGCTTGCCCCGCGGTCTGCGGCAACGACAGCTGCGAGGCCGGCGAGAGCTGCCTCGAGTGCCCGAGCGACTGTGGCATCTGCCCGCCGGTCTGCGGCAGCGGCGTCTGCGAGGCCGGCGAGAGTTGCTCGTCGTGCAGCGCCGATTGCGGTGAGTGCCCGCCGGTCTGCGGCGACGCGGTCTGCAAGGCGGGCTTCGAGGACTGCTCGAGCTGCGCGACCGACTGCGGCGTCTGCCCGGCCGCGTCCCCCGGCACCGGCACCCCCGGCTACTGGAAGAACCACGAGAGCGCCTGGAAGGTCTCGCAGCTGACCATCGGCGGCAAGACGTACACGAAGGCCCAGCTCCTCGACATCATCAGCCGTCCGACCAAGGGCGACGTCACGTACATCATCGCGAAGCACCTCATCGTCGCCAAGCTCAACGTCGGTATCGGTAACCAGTCGAGCTGCATCGAGGACACGATCGCCAAGGCCGACGCCTGGCTCAAGCAGTACCCGCTCGGCAGCAACGTGAAGGAGAGCGGCAAGAACTCGCCCTGGGCGAGCGGCGAGCCCCTCGCCTCGAAGCTCGACGACTACAACAACGGCCGCCTCTGCGCGCCGCACCGCGACTGACTGACTGATGGATGACCGGCAACGAACCGGCGATGGACGTCGAGGCGCCGCTGACTGACCGCCTGGTGACCGTCGAGTGACCGGTACCGGCGACTGACCGATCGATACCCGGCAGCCGTCGACGAGAGCTCTCCCCGCCCAGCCAAGCGCCGCGCCCCGGGTCACCTGCCCGGAGCGCGGCGCTTGGCCCTCCCCCTCCCGCGCTTCCCCGCTGCGCCCTGCCAGGCGATCTCGTCAATCAGGCGCGGCCTCCCCGTCGGTCTCCACCCGCCCTCGCCCTCGCGGCCGTTCCGGCTGTTCCAAGGTCACCGACCTCTCCGACAAGCACCCCTCCGGCGCGCGCCAGCGCTCCCCCTGGCACGGCGGCGCGACGGATCGACGCCCCCCCGACGCGCGGCGCCGCACGGCTCCCGCTCCCGGTGGAACGGCCCTGCGCGCGCCGGCGAACCGCGTACACGCCGCGACGGCCGGCCCTGCGACGGAGGAGACGGAAGTGCCCCACGCGTGCGCGTGATTTGCCCCTCACGCGACAATTTGCCCCTACCCGGTGGAAGGTGTTCCCCGGCGGCGCGGGGCTAACGCCGGGGACATCGCGCCCCCCGCCGGGCACCACGACGTCGTTGAGCCCGCTCCACCGCAAAGTCGGACAGCGTGGCACGGGCGCTGCAAATCCTGCGGGCTCGAGCGCCGCGGACCGCGCCAGACGGTTCGAGGACGCAATGTTTGGCGGGCCTGATGTTGAAGTTAAGGAGAAGCGGCCATGAACCTGACGGAAAGCTGGATTGGCGATAAGCCCTTGGTCCCGCCTTGCGGCTTGTTCGGCAAAGGTCAACATATCGTCCTCGCCGAAGACGACGATGACATGCGGTCCACGCTCGCCCTGGCGCTCCGGCGCGACGGGTTCGAGGTCTCGGAGGCGCGCAACGGCCTCGAGCTGCTCGACAAGGTCGCGCCGTGGCTCGGCGGAATGGACCCGCCGAAGCCGATCGACGCGATCGTCAGCGATATCCAGATGCCCTGCTTCTCCGGGATGGAGATCCTGGAGGGGCTCGCCGAGCTGAGGCGCCGGCCGCCGGTCATCCTGATCACGGCGTTCGGCGATCCCCACCTGCACGCGGCCGCGCGCAGCCTGGGCGCCTCCGCGGTCTTCGAGAAGCCGTTCGAGCTGGATGATCTCCGCAGCGTGCTGTTCAGCCTGAAGGACAACCCGAAGGAAGCGCCCGGCTTCGACGGCGGTTACTGACGGTACCGACGGCGGCCGCCGAGAGAGCAGCGCGCTGCCACGCCGCGGGCCGCGCCGCGCTCAGCCGTCCTGCCGCGGGAGCGGCGTCGCCGCCGCCCACCGGGCGACGCAGCTCCGCTCCTCTTCCGTCATCTCCAGCATGCTCGCCACCACGCCGTCCAGGTGCCGGCGGGCGTCGGCAGGCAGCCCCGCGTTCGCCGGGCCGAGCTCCCGCCCGAGCGCGTCGAGCGCGGCGATCAGGTCGGATCGCGCCGGCGAGGGCGCCGGGATCGCGCGCAGGTGCGCGATCTTCACCTGCGGCATGCCCTCGCGCGCGTCCCGATGTCGGGTGTAGTGCCACCACCGGACAGGAGAGGAGTTGAGGTAGCAGAGCAGCGCAAACTCGCTCCAGGTGCCGTCGCAGAAGCCAGCCAGGATCGAGTTGCGGAACGGGAGGCCGTCGCTCAGCGCGGCGATCGGGTACCGGGCGGTCTGGCGGATGAGCAGCCGCACCGCCCTCCAGTCCTCGTCCTTCCGGAAGCGGCCCTTCACGCCGGCGCGATCGACGTGGTGACGCGGGGCGCGCGCGATGAGCTCGCCCACGTCGGTGCCCTCCCGGATCGGGCAGGTGTAGGGCGGCACGGGGACGTCCGCGCGCCGGATGCGCTCGGCGTCCTCGGCCGTCGTCTGGAAGCCGCGCTCTCCGAACAGGGCGGCCGGGAGCGGCGCGAGCGCGCTCAGCCGCTCGAGGAGCCGCCTGGACACGGCGTCGAGGTCCGAGCGCGCGAGCGGCCACGCGGCGCCCGCCGCCGCCCGCGGGGGGTCCGGGTCGACGCGGGTCGAGAGGAGGCCCATGCACGGCTGGAACACGCCCTCGAAGGCGTCGCTGCCGAAGCTCGGGAGGTCGGGGTCGACGGCGCAGAGCGCGTCGTGCGCGCGCCGCGTCGGGCGGTAGCCGTCGAGATCCGAGACGGACGTCGGGATGACGAGGCCGAGCCGCCCGCCCGGCCGCAGCAGCGACGCGGCCCGGTGCACGAACAGGCCGTGCAGCGAGCGGTAGCCGTGAAAGGCCGGGTTCCTCCGGAGGTAGAGGTTGAAGACCTCGGGCGAGATCGGCTGCGCCGCGCGGCCGACGTACGCGACCCAGGGCGGGTTGCCGATCACCGCGTCGAAGCCCGGCTCCGGGCGCTCGAAGACGCCGGGGAACGCGAGCTCCCAGTGCAGGAACCGGCGCTCCTCGGCGATGCGGCGCGCGAGCGCGGCGCCCGGGTCGCTCGGCTCGAGCGCCGCGGTCATGTAGCGCGCGAACGCCTCCGGCGTCGGCGCCACGGCCGCGAGCTCGCTGTCCGGCGCGCAGAGCCACAGGGCCATCCAGGCGTCGAGCGCCGCGCGATCCGCGCCGGCGGGCTCCCGCGCGCCCTCCACGGACGGGGCCGGCGGCGGCGCCGAGGCCCGCCGCGTCAGCGCCCGCCGCGCTCGCCGCTCCACCGCGGCGTCCGCGGCGCCGCCGCGCGACAGCGCCGCGGCCGGGAAGGCGCTGAGATCCGCGCGCGAGGCGCCGAGGAGGCTGTCGCCGCAGCGGAGCTTGCCGTCGAGGAAGCTCAGCGGGAGGCTCGGCTCCTCCACGGCGAGCCAGAGCGAGAGCCGGGCGAGGTCGACCGCGATCGGGTCGAGGTCGACGCCGTACAGGCAGCGCTCCGCGACGAGCGCCATCGCGCGGCGGAGCGGCGGCTCCTCGGGCGCGAGGCGCGGCGGCGCGAGGCGCGGCGGCGCGAGGTGCGGCGGCGCGAGGTGCGGCGGCGCGAGGCACGGCGCCTCGCCGGCGCGCTGCCAGGCCGCCGCGAGGTGCGCGGCGAGCTGGCGGCACGCCTCCACCAGGAACGCGCCCGACCCCATCGCGGGGTCGCACACGGCGAGCGCGAGGATGCCGTCGGGGCCCGCGTGGAGGGCCGGCCGGCCGCCCGCGTGGAGCAGCGGCGCCAGCGTGCGCTCGACGACGTGGCGCGTGATGTCCCGCGGCGTGTAGTAGGAGCCCGCGCGCCGCCTGAGCTGCCCGGGCTGGAGGTAGAGCGTGCCCCGCGCGATCGGGCCGGGCTGCCGCGGGGACGCGCGGCGCGCGAGCGCCTGCGCGAGCTGCGCCACGCTGCCGGCCGCGGCGACGAGGGCGGCGTGGCGCGCGCCGAGCTTCAGGTCCGCCGCCTCCTCGAGCCGCGCGAGCCGCTCGCCGCCGGGCAGGGCGACGAGCGCCTCCAGGTCGACGACCGCGTGGGACGGCAAGAGCGCCATCGACTCGCCCTCGGCGATCTCCAGCTCGAAGGCGATCAGCCCCTCGTAGAGCGTGCCGATGTGCTCGACCTCGAGATCGCCGTAGCGGACCTCGGCGCCGTCGTGCACGAGGAGCGCCGCGAGCACCCGGCGCAGCACGCCGTCGCTGAGCCACGGCCTGCCCTCGAGGAAGGGGTACGCGTCCGGATCGCAGAGGCCGCCGCGCGCCCCGCGGGGACCGCGGTCGAGGAGCGCGCGGAAGAGCGCCGCGACGCGCGCCCACGCGCCGTGGCGGCGCTCGAGGTCGCCCGGGCACCGCCGCTCGTCTTCCTGGAGGTCGTCGAAGAGCCGCGCGAGCGGCGCGCCGTGCGCGTCGAGCACGCTCGCGCCGGCGAGCAGGCCGCGCGGCTCCGCGTAGAGGAGGAAGATGAGCCGCATGAGCGCGGTCACGAGGCCGGCGTGCAGGTGCCGCCGCCCCGCGGCGGAGCCGCCGAGGGCGACGTCGCCCCCCTGCGGATCGGCCGCCCGGAGGCCGCGGAGGAGCTCGCCGAGCGCGTCCCGCGCCTGCTCCCGGAGCTGCCTTGCCACGCCGTCCGGGGACGGCGCAGGCCCGCCGGCGGACGCTCCCGCGGGCGCGCCCACCTCCGTCGCCTCGTCGGGCGGAGCGAGGCCGCCGACCCGTTCACGGTCGGTGCGCAGTCCGGCGCTGAGCTGAGGGCATTCCGAGGACACGCGAGGTCCGCGCGAGCATTGCGGATGTGACGGGGTGCAGGCAAGGGCCCCGGCGCCGGGGCGCGCTCGGCCGCGGCGGAGGGCCGGTCGCGCCCCGCCGGGAGCGACGCGCGGCGCGACCGGCCGCGATGCGGATGCCAGCGGCGCGGGGAGAGAACAGGACCCCTCGACCTCCCGGCGGACCTGCTGGAGATCCCGCTCCTCGCCTTCCGTGGAGAGGAGTCCTTCCTCGCCCGGAGATCCTCGCCCAGCATGGTTTACCGACATGCTCGTGAGCCCGTCTCCGTCGCGCGGCGCCGACGAGGTACGAATCGTGCCGTGTGTCCTGGGATGAAGCCTGAGCTGATCGAACGATACGCACTCGACCATTCACGCAATTCACACCCTCGCTCCGCGGCGCGGCGGGGCGCCCTGCTCGCCGCGCTCCTGCTCGGGATCCCGGCCTGCCAGGGCGCCGGCGAGGCGCCCGAGCAGGAGGCCACCGGCGCCGTCAGCGGGGCAGCTGGCCTCTATTCCGGCATTCCCCAGGACGGCGTCTCCCTCGGCGACCCGAGCGCGCCGCTCACGCTGATCGAGTTCTCCGATCTCCGCTGCTCGCATTGCCGGGATTACGCGCTCGAGGTGCTCCCCACGATCCTCGAGCGCCACGTGCGGACGGGGCAGGTGAGGCTCGTGTTCCGGAATCTCACGTTCCTCGGGCCGGGCTCCGTGCAGGCGGCGCGCATGGCGGCGGCGGTCGGGATGCAGGGCCAGCTCTGGGACTTCGTCGACCGCTTCTTCCGGATCCAGGCGCGCGAGCGCCCGGCGATCACCGACGAGCTGCTGCTGCGCGTCGCCTCCGAGCTGCCGGGCGTCGACGCCGCGCAGGCGGCGGCGCAGCGCGACAGCGCCGAGGTCGCGCAGCAGCTCGAGGAGGCGCGGGCCGAGGCCGAGCGCCTCCAGATCCGCGGCGTGCCGGCGCTGTTCCTGGGCCGGCGGGGGGAGGAGCCGCGCCGGCTGCGCCTCACCTCGATGTCGCCGGAGCCCGTCTCCAGCGCGATCGCGCAGCTCCTGCGCGCGCCGCACCCGCCCATGTGATCGCCGCGAAGAAGCCGGCGCTCCGCGCGCTTTTTGGTACGCTCGCGCGGGGATGACCGCCTCGCCGCAAGTGTTCCCTCCCCCGCCCCCCTCGCTGCACGGCCGGCGCCGCGAGCTCTCGACGCTCATGGCCGCCCTGCGCGCGTCGCGCCCGGCGCGCATCGCGCTCGTCGGCACGGGCGGCAGCGGCAAGTCGACGCTCGCCTGCGCGCTCGGGCACAAGCTCGCGCGCGAGCTCCCCGGCGGTATCCACTGGTTCCGGGTCGGCGCCTGGGACGCGCGCACGCTGCTCGGCATGCTGTCGCTCCGCTTCGGCGTGGGGCCGTCGCCCTCGCTGCCGGCGCTGCGGGCCCGCCTGCGGGAGCTCGGGGAGATGCTCGTCGTGCTCGACAACCACGAGCACGACCGCGCCGTCGCCGAGCTGCTCGACGACCTGCGCGACGAGGCGGTGACCTGGGTCATCACGGCGCGGCGCTGCCTCGTGGCCGGCGTCTCCATCTTCCCTGTCATCGCGCCGCTCGTGACCTCGGGGGAGAGCCCCTTCCCCGCGGTCGCCTCGCTCACGCGCCTGCTCCGCTGGAACCCTGTCTCCCTGGAGCTCGCCGACGCGATCGTCGAGAGCGGCGCGGCCGGCGTCGACGAGCTCCGCCGCTGGCTCGTGGCGGGCGGCGTCGACCGCGTGCAGGTCATCGACCACGAGGACGACCTCCCCGAGGTCGGCCTGCTGGTCGCGTGGGCCTTCCGCGGGCTCTCGCCGGCGGCGCGCCGGATGCTCGCGGTGCTGGCGCACTCGAACGGCGACCACATCGACGAGGTCTCGCTCGCGCAGCTCGCGCGCGCGGGGCGGAGCGCCGGCGACGCGCTCGCCTCGCTGCGGCGCTTCCGGCTCGTGCAGGAGCCGTTCGCGGGCCGCCTCGCGCTGCACGCGACGGTGCGCCACGCGGTGCTGAAGCGCACGCAGTTCGATCAACGCCGCTTCTTCGAGCACTACGTGGCGCTGCTCGAGCGCTCTCCGGAGCGGCTCGACCTCGAGCAGACACACCTGTTCGCGGCCATGGACTACGCGCATGACACAGGGAGCGTCGCGGCCGCGATCCGCGTGAACGAGCTCTTCTCGCGGCTCTCGCTCTGACGGGGCGCCTCTCCCCGCGCCGCGGCACCGGGCTCGCCGGAGGGGCGGCGCGGCTCGAGCGGCGGGGCGCGCTCGCCGGGCGCCCTTCACCGCGGCGCTGTTGACGTGCGCTCGCGCCGGCGCCCTGTCACCGCGGCGCTCCCGGGCCCCCCACGTGCTGGCAGCAGAGCTCGACGAGGCGCTTCAGCACCCATTGCCCCGCGGGCCCCATCACGAGCCCCGGCCGGTGGACGACGGCGAGCGACAGCAGGTGCTCGTCGTCCCCCCACGCGTCGGGCCGGATGCGCACGAGGCGCCCGGCCTCGAGGTCGTCGCGGATCATGTGCTCTGGCAGGTTGCCCCAGCCGAGGCCCGCGCACAGGAGCTCTCGTTTGGTCTGGAGATCCACGACGCGCCAGGTGCGGGGGGACAGGACGGCCTGTTCCGGTGAGCGCGCCCCGCCGCGCTCGCTCAGCACGATCTGCACGTGCTCGCGCAGCTGCTCGGTCGCGACCTGCGCGGCGTCGCGCTGCGCGGCGGCGAGCGGGTGCGCCTTGCCGGCGACAGGCACCATGCGCACCGACGTGAGGTGCCGGCGCTCGAGCCCCTGGGTCGCCGCGGCGGGCCCGACGACCCCGAGCTGGCATGTGCCGTCGAGGACCCGCTCGGCGACGGCGGCCATCGTCTCCGTGTGGACGACGAGCTCCACGGTGGGGTAGACGCGCGCGAACTCGACGCAGAGCTCGACCAGCGCGGAGAGCGGAAAGACAGCGTCGACGCACAGCGAGACGAGCGGGTCGAGGCCGCCGGCGAGCCGCTGCGCCGCGCTGCCGAGCGCGTCCGCGTCGGCGCACACGCGGCGCGCGGCGCCGAGCAGGACGCGGCCGTGCTCCGTGAGCGTCGGGATCCGCGTCGACCGGTCCCAGAGGACGACCCCGAGCTGGTCCTCGAGGTTGGCCATCGCGTGGCTCACGGCCGACTGGACGCGGTGGAGCTTCCTGGCCGCGGCCGAGAAGCTGCCCTCGTCGGCGACCGCGATGAACGTGCGCAGCTGGTCGAGCGTGATGGAGTCGTGCACCGCGCGTCACCATGCCACGGATCGGCGATGCGGCGCCCGCCCGGGGCTGTCGCGGTGGTGTCGTGTGCCGGAAAAAGCACGGCGGCCGGGACAGGCGAGGAGCGTTTTCCCAAGGGGTCTACCCTCCAGCCGGCCGCGCGGCCCGCGGGCGGGTAGACCCCTTTTTTTACGCTCCTCGCCTGCCCCGGCCGCCGGCCGCGCGCTCAGCCGAGCGCGCTCGTCACAGCCTGGGACAGGACGCGTCGCCGATCAGAGCGGCGGATTCGCGTTCTTCACGCACTCCACGAAGTACTCGTGGAACCACTGGCCCGCTTGCGGCGCGCGCGTGTCCGCGTTCTCGTAGCCGCAGAACAGGTCGTAGCGCGGCTGGCCCTCCTGGCCGACACCATCGGAGTCACCCGGCGGCTTGACCCAGTAGAAGGCATCGAGGCGCGTCGCGCCGCCCGGGTTCGCCTTGGGCCGCTCGCCCATGCCGGCGCCGATGTTGTTGCACCAGTAGCCCCAGTCCGCCCGGATGTTGCCGCGGCCGTTGCGGCTCGTGTCGATGATGAAGTGCTTGTCGCCGAGGCCGACGCCCGCGAGCGCCGAGGCCATCGCGTCGACATAGTCGAACTCACCGTAGCAGGGGTTCGACTGCTGATCGTAGCTCTCGGTGCTGTAGCTGAGCTGCGTGTAGTTCGCGACGTTGGTCGCGAAGCCGCGGACGCCGGCCGGGTTGCCGGCAGCCTTGATGACGTCGCTGAAGATCTGGGCGCCCTTCGTCTGGTTGTCCGGCCAGCCGAGCCAGCCCGAGTGCGCCGCATCGATGTACTGGTACACGTGCGGCATGTTGAGCTCGCTGATCGCGTGCGCGACCTCCTCCCGGTACGCCTTCTCCGTCTCCGGGGTGCAGTCCTTCTTGCCCAGGTTCGTCGCGAGGTTGGGGAGCGAATCGGGCTCGATGATCGCGACGATGCGCTGGTTCGGGTGAGCGGCGAGGATCGCCTTGATCGGCGCGATGAACTCTTCCCTGTACCGCTGGACACCGCCCTCCTCGACCCTGAGCTCGCCGTTCGACGCCTCGGCGAAGCAATCGCGGTTCGGGAGGTCGTACACGACGATGACCGACGTGACCGGGCTGCAGGTCGCGTTCTGGAGCTCGAGGGCCTTGTCGAGGTGGGCCGAGAGCTGGCCGACCGCCTCGATCCGGTCGAGCCAGAACGCGGTCGAGATCTGCTGGACCTTCTTCATCTTCTCGACCAGGGCCGTGTCCGTCGTCTTGTCGATCGACGACTGGACCTTGGCGACGTAGCCCGGGTCCACGAACAGCTGCGCGCCGACGAAGGGATTGCCATCCGCCGTCGAGATGTCGACCCCGGCGCAGTTCCCGCCCGTCGCGGCCGTGGTCGTGGCGCCCGTCGGGGTGCCCGCGCCCACGCCGCTGCTCGTCGGGGTGCCCGCGCCCACGCCGCTGCTCGTCGGGGTGCCCGCGCCCACGCCGCTGCTCGTCGGGGTGCCCGCGCCCACGCCGCTGCTCGTCGGGGTGCCCGCGCCGGTGCCGGCCGCCGCGCCGCCCTCGCCGCCGTTGTCGCCGTTGTCGCCCGAGCAAGCCGCGAAAGACGCGGTTGCGAGGAGGACCGCAAGCCACTTACCCATCCCCACTTGATGCGAATTCCTTCTCAGCATACTAAGCCTTTCATCTACTTCTTAAAGGAACCAGGCGAATTCAGCACGCGCAATTAGGGGGCCGAATCTAGACCAACAGTTTCGGTGGGGCAAGAACAAACGACGCTATGCCTCCCCGCCTTTGCGTCATCATGGTCTGCTCTGCGGTTATTTTTCACGGCGAATAGAACGTCCGTCCACGACTCGCGCGCGTCACGAGCGCGTCACGGGCGCGCCTAACCACGCGGAAGCATGAGCGTTCCGCGTGTGGAGAACGCGCGGGCGTTCAGCGAACGGCTCCTCCCTGTGTGTTGCTGCGTTCCAACGCAGCGCGTGATCATCACGGCTGGACAGCGCCTCCAGGCCTCGGTGACATGGAAGACCGGCAGAATGGTTTCGGGTGTATTTCCAGCTCCACCGGCGACGGTGAGAACACCGCTTTGCGCGCAGCGTCGCGCGGGAAATGCAGCCGCGAGCGGGCGTGGGGTGATGCGGGAGGCGCCGGTCGACGCGCGGCGCCATGGCGTGCGTCACGACGTGCTCGACAGGGCGCGGCGCCCATCCGCGGCGCGGCCGCGCCACCGGCCAGCTCTCATGATGTGACAGGCGATGAGCGCCGGCGAGGATCGGTGAACAGCCTCGCTCGTCGCCGGCCCGTCGCGGAGCGCCTTCTGGCCGGGCGTCGCGGATCGGTTAGGCTTCGCTCCCCTCGCCATCCGCAGAGTCCGCCATGCGCTTTCTCATCATCTCGCTGATCGTCCTCCTCGTCGTCGGCCCTCTGGGCGTGTACGTGCACCGGCGCGCCTCGCGGCTGCTCGGCCTGGGCCTGCGAGGCCGGCGCGCGCTCTCCTTCCTGCTCGCCGCCGGGATCCTCACCATGACGCTGGGGCGGCTCGGGCGCGGCGCGCTTCCGGACGGCGTGCTCCGCGCGATGGGGCTCGGCGGCAGCACGATCTCGCTCGCCATCCTTCTTTCCGCGGTCCTGCTCGCCGTCGTCGATCTGGGGCGGCTGATCGCGCGGCTCGGGGGCGCCGCGCTCGCGCGCACCACCGCGGCCGCCCGCGACGCCGGCGCGCCAGCGCGCGACGCCGGCGCGCCAGCGCGCGACGCCGGCGCGCCAGCGCGCGATGCCGACGCGCCAGCCCGCGCCGCCAGCATGGCCAGCCCGCCCGCGGAGGGCGGGGCGCGAGCCGCGGGCGGCGCCGCGGGCGAGCCCAGCGCGCCGCCGGCGCTCCCCCGCCGCGCCTTCCTCGCGAACGGGGCCGCTGGCTCCGCCTTCCTCATCGGCGGCGGCAGCGCGGTTTACGGCGCGTTGATCGGGCGACACGACTACATCATCGAGGAGATCGCGATTCCGATACCGGGCCTGCCGCGCAGCCTCGACGGGTTCTCGATCGTGCAGTTATCGGACATCCACCTCGGGCTGTTCGTGGGCGAGCCCGAGATGCGCGCCGCCGAGGATCTCGTCCGCAAGGCGCGCGGTGATCTGATCGTGATGACGGGCGATCTCGTCGATTTCGACCCGAGGTACACCGATCACCTCGGGCGGCTCACCCGCAGGCTCGCCCCGCTCGCCCGCGAGGGGGTCGCGGCGATCCCGGGCAACCACGACCACTTCGCCGGCATCGACGCGACGCTCGACGCGCTCGCGCGCGGCGGCGCTCACGTGCTGCGCAACCGCGGGCGCGTCGTCGGAGGGGCCGGCGGCGCCTTCGCGCTGCTCGGCGTCGACGACGTGTGGGTGCGGCGGCAGGTGCCTGGCGGCGGCCCCGACCTCGGCCGAGCGCTCGCGGACGTGCCCCGCGACCTGCCGCGCGTCCTGCTCTGCCATAACCCCGTTTTCTTCCCGGAGGCGGCCGGCGAGGTCGCGCTGCAGCTCAGCGGCCACACCCACGGCGGCCAGGTCAACCTGGTCGTCCGGCCCGCCGACGTGGTGCTCCCGCACGGCTACGTCGCCGGGCTCTACCAGCGCGGCGGCGCGCACCTCTACATCAACCGCGGCTTCGGCACCGCCGGTCCGCCCGCCCGCATCGGCGCGCCCCCCGAGGTGAGCCGCATCGTGCTCGTGTCCGCCTAGGACCTCATCCCCCCAGTACCTCGTCGATCAGGCTCGTCCCTGCGTGCACGGAGGTCTTGCCGGCTGCCGAGCCCGAAGCCCCCGGCTCATCGCGCGGGGACCCTGCCGGCCTCACGTGCCCCTCGCGCCTGCGGCTCGTTCTGGACTGATCGTTCCAGAATGATCAGTCCACGATCGGCCGCACGCGCGAGGACAGCTGGGCTCGCATGGGGCCGGCCTGTGCCGCGCAGCCGCCAGCGGCTCCTCTCGAAGGTTCTCCCTGTATTTCGGGATAGGGCATCTGCTCTGCTTCTTGATTCTCGTGCTCGTGGTGTTCAGGTTCCGAGCGCGATGAGCGCGACAAGTCGACGAGCGCTGCCGACCTGCGGCCCGCGAGGGGTGCTCCTCTTCGAGATCGGGCTCGCGCTCGCGATCGGCGCCGGGGGGTGCGCTCCAGCCCAGCTCGCCGCCCCTGTCGGCCGCAGCGACGCGTCCCTCGATGTGCCGGAGGAGCGGCCCGAGCCGGCGCCGGCGCCTCCGCTGCCCGAGGAGGACGCAGCGTTCGTGGATCTCGAGGTCCCCGGCTTCGGGCCCGCGGTGGTCGTGCCCCCGCGTGGCGGGGGGCCTCGGCCCGTGCTCGTCGTCGCCCACGGCGCGGGCGATCGGCCCGAGTGGCACTGCGATGTATGGCGCGCGATGGTGAGGGGAGCAGGCTTCTTGCTCTGCCCGCGCGGCAAGCCCATCGACACCCGGACCCCGGACGGCGGGCGCATCTTCTATTACCCGGACCATTACGCGCTGAGCCGCGAGGTCGCCGCCGCCGTGTCGGCGCTGTCGAAGCGCTTCGGGGACCGGGTGGATCTCCGCGACCCGATCTACGCGGGGTTCTCGCAGGGCGCGATCATGGGCGCGCTGCTCTTGCCCGGGCATCCCGCTCGCTTCGCGCGGGCGGCGCTGATCGAGGGCGGCTATGGCAGCTTCGGCGAGTGGACGCTCGGCACCGCCCAGCGCTTCCGCGGCGGCGGGGGGTCGCGGGTGCTGCTCGCGTGTGGCCGCGCGGACTGCGCGGCGCAGGCGCGCAAGACGCAGGCGATGCTCGCGCGCGGCGGCCTGACCGCGCGCGTCCTCCACGCCGAGGGGGCCGGCCACAGCTACGGCGGCCTGATGGAGCGCGCGCTCCACGAGGCCTACCCGTGGATCATCGAGGGCGATCCCCGCTGGCTCGGCGTCGACGGGGCGCCGGGCGCCGCGGTCTCGCTGCCGGGCGCCGCGGTCTCGCTGCCGGGCGCCGCGGTCTCGCTGAGGGCGGGCGGCGCGCGCTCAGGCGGACGCGGCGGCGATGCCGCGCGCGCGCTCGGCCAGCCCCTGCACGACCGAGTGGAAGCTCCGGAGCTGCCTCACCTTGCCCTGGCCGAAGCGGCGCTCGATCCCGCGCCGGAGGGCGAGCACCCTGGCCGTCCCGCCCGTGCAGCACACGACGTCGATGTCGTCGAACGACATGCCGGCGTCCTGCACCGTCTGGTCGAGCGCGCGGAGGATGGCGTCGATCTGCCGCTCGCTCGCGACCTCGAAATCCTCCCGCGCGATGGGCTCGCGGATGTGCATTGACGGGTAGTCGAAGCGGAACTCGGTGACCGCCTCGCCGGACAGCGCGCATTTGCTGCGCTCGATCTCCTCGAAGACCCGGAAAGCCAGCGAGTCTTCCACGAGGCAGAGCAGGTTATCCATGCGCTGCCGGTCCTCGGGCCCGAGGGACCACGCCTTCACGTCGCGGAGGAAGGCGAGGACATCGCGGTGCTGGAGCACCGTCATGTCGGCCGGAGAGCAGAGCTTCTCGGCGATGGGCCTGGGCATGGTCAGCTGGTTCGAGCCGAGCGGGACCCTGTAGGTGACCTCTGCGCCGAAGTGGCGGGCGATCTTGTGGCGCATGAGGCTGCCGTCGAGCGCGTCCCCCGCGATGGACACGCCGCCGAGCGACAGCACGTCGGATGGCGCGAACCCCTCCCGCCGCATCTGCACGATCGTGTAGTCGGACGTGCCGCCGCCGAAATCGGCGACGAGGACGACCGCCCCGCGATCGAGCTCCAGGTGGAAGTCGTGCGCGGCGGCGACCGGCTCCGGGCAGAAGAAGACGTCGCGGAAGCCGGCGATGCGGGCCGCCCGCTCGAGCCGCTCCTCGGCGAGCCGGTCGTCGGCCGGTTCGGTCGAGAACTTCGCCGGCCTGCCGAGCACGACGCGCGCGACGTCCGCCTGGAAATAGCGGTTCGCCTGATCGCGCATCTCCTTCAGGAACCGTCCGATCAGGTCCTCGATGGTCACGAGCCGGCCCCCGATCTGCGTGCCGGAGAAGCTCCGGTCGGGCAGGTATTTCTTGATCGAGCGGATGAAGCGGCCTTGCATGCCGTTCGCGACGAAGTCGCTTATCGCCGCCGCTCCGCAGGAGAACCGCTCCTGTCCGAAGAAGAGCAGGCTCCGGAGGACGGTCGGATCGGCCGCCGCGCTGTCGAGCGGGATGGGCGGGCAGGTCGCCTCCGCGCTCGCCGCCGAGAGCAGCGAGTTGGAGGTCCCGAAATCGACGGCATACATCTCTGGCCTGAACGGTGCGGACATGATCTCGCCTCCTCGTGGGGTGCTTCGCGGCACGGAGATCTCGCCGATTCAACCACCTATTTACAAGCTGTCGAATCCATGAGATGATATTGGCGCGCTCGCGGGATGACCTGATTTCGCGAAACTCCCCCGCTTCGAGGCGCTCGCGAGGCGAGCGCTGAACCAGCACGACGCCACGGGGCCGGACGTGGCTACGACACGCGCGTCACCCGCCGCAGCCCCACGGCGAGCGCGACGAGCGAGATCACGGTCGGCAGGGCGACCACGCCGACGCTGATCCACCCGAGCCAGTCGGCAGGGCCGAGCCACAGCGCGGGGATCGGCAGCGCGAACGCGTTGTAGGCGGCAGCGCCGAGCGCGAGGACGCCGCACGAGAGGAACAGCCACATCATCGCGGCCAGGAGGCCCTTGCCGAGGCGCTCCATGGCCGGCGCGCTCCGCCAGCGGCCGACGAGGACCCGGATCGTGCCGATGAACGCAAAGAGCGAGAGCGCTCCCGCGACGCCCCCGGCGATGAGGATCTCCGTCTCGGTGAGCGTGCGCCGATCGGTGATCCCGTAGACCATGCGGAGGACCATCGCGGCGCTGGTGAACACGGCCGCGCCCGCGGCGAGGCTCATCGCGATGGACAGCAGCACCGCGACGGGCCGGGCGCGCCGCGCCTTGCGCGTCACGTCGTCGGCGGGGTTCTGGCCCTGCGCGTTGGGGATGACGACGGTGGCGATCTCGTCGTTCGGGGCGCCCTCGGTCACCGCCGTGCTCAGGCCGTGCGAGCGCGCGGGCCCGAGCGGATCCTGCATGTCGAAGTCCGCGAGCTGGCGATCGAGCTCCTGGGCGGACGGCGGCCGGTCCTCGCGCGTCCGGGCCATGGCGCGCTGGATGAGCGCCTCGAGCCCCTCCGGGATGGTCTTGTCGATGTCGCGGGGGCGCCGCGGATCCTCGGTGAGCAGGCGGATCATCGTCCGCGTCGGCTCCTCCTCGGGGAAGGGCCGCTCGCCCGTCAGCATGCGGTACAGCACGGCGCCGACAGCGTAGATGTCCGCGCGGGAGTCGACCTCGGCCGAGCCTCGCGCCTGCTCCGGGGCCATGTACTGCGGCGTGCCGACCACCGAGCCCGTGCGGGTGAGGTCGGCGCCGTCGAGCACCTTGGCGACCCCGAAATCGAGGATCTTCACGTGCATGCTGCCCCCCTCGCGCCGGACGAGGAACAGGTTCGACGGCTTGAGGTCCCGGTGGACGACGCCTGTCGCGTGGGCCGCGGCCAGCCCACGGCAGACCTGGCGCGAGATGGTGATGGCGGTCGGGAGCGGCAGCTTGCCTACCTGATCGAGGAGGCTGCCGAGGTCCTCGCCCTTCAGCAGCTCGGTCACCATGCACGGGCGCCCGTCCTTGAGGCGCACGATGTCCACGACGTCGACCACGTGCTCGTTGCCGACGCGCGCGATCGTCTGGGCCTCGCGCTCGAAGCGCGCCATCGCCTCCCGGTGGCTGGCGAAGTGCTCGTGCGGCACCTTGACGGCGAAGCGCTTCGGCAGGCGGATGTGCTCGGCGACGTAGACGCGGCCCATGCCGCCCGAGCCGATCACGCCGGTGATGCAGAAGCTCCCCGCGAGCAGCTCGCCGACCATGGGGTCGGTCGCGGTCACGCCCTGGAGCTCCAGCGCTGTCGCGTCGATGGGGCAAACGAGGAAGTCGAGCGGGTACCGGACGCCGCACGCGGGGCAGCGCCGGGTGGGTCTCTCCGGGGGTGCCTGCCGCGCCTGGTCGGGGTCGGCGTGCCTGGCTAGCTCGGCCATCGCCCGGGAGTCTAAACGAGAAGCGAGTTCCCGGCGCGACGGATCGGCCGCGCCCGCTTCTGTCGCGGGTGACACTGGCGGCTCCGGCGGGCGCTGCGCCTGCTGGCGTCACGCGGTGCGGGCAGGGGTCACGCGGGGATCGCCTGTAGGTCGTCCCGTCCCCAGTGGCGGTGCTGTCGGATGGCGTCGATGAACGATTCCACGAAGGCCGAGCCGCCCGTGCTCGTGACGACGCCGGGCCGCGCCGCGTCGATGCCGCACGAGTGCAGGAGATCGACCCCCTCGTTGGTCGCGCCGATCGGCTTGCAGTGCCGGTAGGCTTCCAGGATGAAGTGGCGGGTGTCTCCCTGGGCGAGCAGCGCAGCGACGCTCGCGGCGCCGCCCGGCACGTAGACCGCGTCGTACTCGACCGACGAGGTCGTCAGCGCGCACTTGTCGACCTCGATCGCGTTGCCCTCGGCGGACTTCAGCGTGCCGAGGCGCTTGGAGATGATCTTCGACTGCGCGCCCTGGGCCAGGAGCGCCTGCTTCACGGCGGCGAGGTCGGCCGCGCTCACGCCGTCGGCGGCGAGGACCGCGACGCGGCGCGACTTGATCGACGTCCTGGGCGAGGTCTCCTGGCTGAGCGAGGGCGCGGGCTGCACCGCGTGCGGCTTCTGCGCGGGGGGCACGGGCAGGCCGAGCGCCTCGGCGACGCGCAGGGCGAGTTCGCCGTCGATCTGGGCGAAGAGCTTCACCACGCGCTCGCGGATGTCCTTCCTCTCGACCTTGCCGAGCTCGAACTTGCACGCGTCGATGAGGTGGTTCCGCTCCGGCTCGGTCAGGCTCCGGAAGAACAGCGCCGCCTGGCTGAAGTGGTCCTTGAAGCTCTCGCTGCGGATCCTCAGCTTCTCTCCCTCGACGCGCTCGGGGTAGGACGTGAAGCCCTGCTGCGTGCTGGCCAGGAAGGGGCAGCCGCCGCTGAGCGAGTTCGGGTGGTAGTTGGCCCGCCCCGCGTCGATCGTATGCCGGTGGAAGCCGTCCTGCTGGTGGTTGTGCACCGGCGCGAGCGGCCGGTTGATCGGTATCTCGGCGAAGTTCGGCCCGCCCAGGCGGGTGAGCTGGGTGTCGAGGTACGAGAAGAGCCGGGCCTGCATCAGCGGGTCGTTGGTGAAATCGATCCCTGGAACCACGTTGGAGACACAGAAGGCGACCTGCTCCGTCTCCGCGAAGAAGTTGGTCGGGTTGCGGTGGAGGACGAGCTTGCCGATGCGCCTCACCGGAATGAGCTCCTCCGGGACGAGCTTCGTCGCGTCGAGGAGGTCGAAGCCCAGCGTCTCCGCCTGCTCTTCCTCGATGATC
Source organism: Sorangium sp. So ce321 (assembly GCF_051530195.1). Classification (NCBI taxonomy): domain Bacteria; kingdom Pseudomonadati; phylum Myxococcota; order Polyangiales; family Polyangiaceae; genus Sorangium; species Sorangium sp. So ce321. The sequence continues at coordinate 13,090,278 of NZ_CP150329.1, forward strand.
TGGACGCCGAGCTCGTACTCGGGGTAGTCGCCCATCTCGATGGCCTCCCAGAGGTCGCGGCGGTGGAAGTCCGGGTCCTTGCCCGCGAGCTTCTGCGCCTCGTCCCAGACGAGCGAATGGACGCCGAGCAGCGGCTTCCAGTGGAACTTCACGAAGCGCGATTTCCCTTCCGCGTTGATGAGGCGGAAGGTGTGCACGCCGAAGCCCTCCATCATGCGGTAGCTCCGCGGCAGGGCGCGATCGGACATGACCCACATGAGCATGTGGGCTGTCTCCGGCACCAGCGACGCGAAGTCCCAGAACGAGTCGTGCGCCGAGGCGGCCTGCGGCATCTCGTGGTGCGGCTCCGGCTTGACCGCGTGGACCACGTCCGGGAACTTGATGCCGTCCTGAATGAAAAAGACGGGGATATTGTTGCCGACGAGGTCGAAGTTCCCCTCCTGCGTGTAGAACTTCACGGCGAAGCCGCGCACGTCGCGCACCGTGTCCGCGGAGCCGCGCGAGCCCGCGACGGTGGAGAAGCGCACGAACACGGGCGTCCTGAGCGAAGGGTCCTGGAGGAACCTGGCCTTCGTGTACTTCGTCAGGGGCTCGTATACCTGGAAGTAGCCGTGGGCGCCGGATCCGCGCGCGTGGACGACGCGCTCCGGGATCCGCTCGTGGTCGAAGCGGGTTAGTTTCTCGCGAAAGTGGAAGTCTTCGAGGAGCGTGGGACCGCGCGGGACCGGCTTCAGCGAGTCGTCGGTATGGGCGATCGGGATCCCTTGATCGGTGGTGAGGTACGTGCCCTCGGGGTGGGACCGCTCGACCTCGAGCGCCTTTACCTTGTCGTCTTCGTGGCTGCCTGGATCACGGACACTCATGGGGTGAAACCATACGGGGTCCCTACGGGGAGACAATGAGGTGAATTGTCCCAAGAGACGAGTTCATGTGGCAGGAGATCTCAGTCCAGGAGGCGCTGCCTGAGCGGGTCCGGGGATGTCCTTAGATCGTTCGTGCGGCAGCTGACTCGCTGCATGACGCGTCGAGACATGGCGCAGGAGGCCGGATCACCATGAGCAGACGTGGGACACCCGCCGGTGCTGGTGCAGACAATCGATCATGAGGGAAGTGCCGAGGACGCGAAGAGATGAGCTCAAGGGAGAGCGCGTCTTTGCGGCTCCGGGGATGATTCGCTCGGACGACCCCTGGTGAGCGAGCGCCGCGCGAGCGACCTCGTGTTCATCGGTCGCAACCTGGCGCGCGAGCAGCCGACCCCGGGGTTTTGGCGATCATGGCCCCTGAGGGAAATTCGATGGCTGGTGCATGCCGCGGGGGGTAGGTTCGTGCACCTGGGGCCCTCCTTCTCGTGGGTGACAGCCGGGAGGTCGGGCCTTCAGAGGCTGATGCGAGCAGCCTCGTCATGTACCGATGAGCGTTTCCCCTACCGTTCGATCAAGGAGACCAGGATGACCAACCACGCGACGCACCACGAGCATGCACACGAGCACGGCCAGTCGTGCGGACACCAGGCGATACGCCATGGTGACCACGTCGACTACCTGCACGACGGCCACCTGCATCACCGGCATGGTGATCATGTCGACGAGCACGTCCTCTCGGTGGACGACGAGAACCCTGAGCAGTGTACCCCGAGCCACGCGTGCTCGGGGCATGACGTGAAGCACGAGCACGGCGCTGGATGCGGGCACCCCGCTGTCCCCCACGGAGATCACGTCGACTTCCTCGTCGACGGCCACTTGCACCACCCGCACGGCGGGCACTGCGACCATCACGGCAGCGTGCAGCTGGCGGCATAGCGCTCAGGCAAGGGCGTCGAGCGTCACGACGACCCGTGGCGACGTCCCGGGCGGCGACCGGTGCACCGCGCCGCGGCCCTGGTTGCCTGGCCATGCCTCGCCCTTGAGCAGCCCGACGTCGAACGGCGCCATCCGGCGGAGGCGCGCGCCGGCGCGCAGCACGCCCGAGTCCTCATCGGGGACGCCGTTCGCGCGGTGTCCGAGCCTGTCCCGCCGGACGGCCGCGTGCTCTGCCCACTCCGTCCCGGGCCCGACATAGGTGGTCACCAGGCGGACGGTCACCATGTCCGCGTGGAGACGAGGGCACATGGGCCTGTCGAGCCGCGCGAGCCGTACGCCGACCCGCGGGCAGCCCGTGAGATCGGCGAAGAGCGAGATCAAGCCGCGCACGTCGTGGAGGAAGGCCTCACGGCCGGGCGAGTGCGGCGCTCCCGTAGCCAGCGGCGCGAGGTCGGGCGCGCCTGGATCCACGAGCAGCGTCTCGGCGAGCGGCCGCGGCAGCAGCCGCTCGCGCACGAAGGCCTCCACGTCGGGGTCGATACCCCTCCGCAGCACGCACACGCTCACCTCGGGCGCCGCCAGCTCGGCCAGGTCGGCGCGCTCCGTCACGAGGCGCGTCGAGCTGCCCGGTGCTGCGCGCGACGATGCGAGATCCTCGGGAGCCTCAGCGGTCCTGGCTGTCATCATGTCGTGTTCGTCTTCTTCCGTGTGCGCCGCGGAATGAGCCGCCATGCCGCGACGAAGCATCCTGGATCATGATGTCATGGGACGGGCCAGTCACATGTGGAGGGGCTGCGCAGGCTCGTCCTTGATCTCGGGCTCCTCCGACTGCTCCCATGCCGGGAAGGGATCCTCGAAGCGGCTCCAGCCGGAGGGCCCCGCGGCCATCTCCTCCGGGGCGAGCAGGCAGGCGTCGAGGCCGCCTGTGAGCGCCTCCCGGACCATATCGACGCCGATGAAGACGATCTCTTGCCGCCGGTCGCCCCAGACCGGATCCCACGCTGCGTCGAGCGCGGCGCGCTCCTCCTCGTCCTCTGGCCACTGTTCCTCCGGCAACGCCGCGTACCAGCTGCCCGCCGCCTCGAAGGAGGCCGCGCCGCCCGCCTGCGACCAGGCGCCGGTGGTGTCCATGCGGGTCGCGAGCCAGAAGAACCCCTTCGAGCGGAGCACTCCATCCCACGCGGCGGCGCCGTGGATGAAGGCCCAGAGCCGCTCCGGGTGCATCGGGCGCGCTGCGCGGTAGACGAAGCTCTCGATCCCGTACTCCTCGGTCTCGGGCACGTGCTCGCCGCGCAGCGCCCTCATCCAGCCGGGCGAGCGCGCCGCCTCCTCGAAATCGAACAGGCCCGTGCCGAGGATCTCGCCAGGGTCGACCTGGCCGCGACAGGCCGTGACGACCCGGGCGCCGGGGTTCAGGTGCAGGAGCATCGCCGTGAGCCGCTCGACCTCGTCATCGCCGACGAGATCCGTCTTGTTGAGCACGAGGACGTTCGCGAACTCGACCTGCTCGACGAGCAGATCGGCGACCGTGCGCTCGTCGTCGCTGTCCAGCGCGGCCTTGCGCGCCCGGAGGTCGTCGGCGCTCGCCCAGTCCGCGAGGAACCGCTGCGCGTCGACGACCGTGACGAGCGTGTCGAGCCGGGCGACCTCCGAGAGGCCCTTGCCCGTCGCAGGGTCGTCGAAGGTGAATGTCTCGGCGACGGGGAGCGGCTCCGATATGCCCGTGGACTCGATGAGCAGGTAGTCGAAGCGCCCCTCCCCCGCCAGGCGGGACACCTCGACCAGGAGATCTTCCCGGAGGGTGCAGCAGATGCAGCCGTTCGACAGCTCGACGAGCTTCTCCTCGACGCGGGAGAGCGCCGCGCCCCCGCCCCGGACGAGCGCCGCGTCGACGTTGACCTCGCTCATGTCGTTGACGATCACGGCGACGCGCAGCGCGTCGCGGTTCGCGAGGACGTGGTTGAGCAGCGTGGTCTTGCCGGCGCCCAGGAAGCCGGACAGCACGGTCACGGGGAGCTTTCGAGTCACGAAGAAGCCTCTCTCGGCGGCAGCTGCGCTCCGGCGCGGGCGGACGACCTCCGCCGCGCCGCGCGGAAGAGCGCGGGCCCAGGACCTGAGCCTTCACGCCCGCAGCGCGAGCGTGGGAGGCGTCATAGAGCGATCTAGATGCATATGCAATACAATTGCGTATAGAGCGTGCGCGCGCCGCCGGTCGGGCGGCCCATGACTGCGCGGGCACCGCCTTCGGGCCCTGACAGCGGCCGGCCGTCTGCCGTCCAAGGCGGCTGTCCGCCGGCTGATCGCGGTCACGCTGGTGGGGTTGCGCCCCGCGCGCTGCGTCGTCCCGAGGTCGAAAGAGCCAGGCGCCGCGCTCCGCGTCGCCCGCAGGAGGCTTCCTGGAGATCGCGTACAGCGCGTTGGTCTCATCGGTGAGGGCGTTGCGCGCGGAGCGGGACGAGGGTGTCGCGTTTGACGGCCTCCTGCGCGCCGGGATCGAGCTTGTCGATCGTGCCGCGGTAGCCCGACCCGAGAAGAACCAGGGGCCGCTGGTACGGCGCGCCAGCGAGCTGTTTGCGAGGCTATCGCTGGGTACGTTCTCGGGGCTGCGGGGGGATCACGACGATCAAGATCGGCCCGTGCTCCGCTGCGTGCCGAGGGCCGGAGATCCGGTGGAGGTGAGGCGCTGTCCGACGGGACGCGCGATCAGCTTTTCCTGGCGCTCCGGGTGGCGAGCCTGGAGCAGTGCTTCACGAAGGGAGAACCATTACCGCTGGTGCTCGACGATGTGCTCATCCATTTCGACGACGCGCGCGCGCCGCGCGCGCGGTTCTCGGGGAGCTGTCGCAGCGGACGCAGATCCTCTTCTTTACCCAGCACGCGCGGCTCGCCGAGCTGGCCGAGGCGACGTTGTCGGCGAGCGCCCTCTGCCGCCATGATCTCGATGATCTCGTGGCGGAGGCGGCGGTGAACGTCACGGCGCCATGATGCGCCCCGATCCACTCCGCAGCGATCGTGCTGCCCTGCGCGTTCAAATTTGAAACCGCGCACGCTTTCGCCAATGGCGAGCTGCGCCGCCATTGGCGAAAGCGTGCGAAGCTGACCACCCATGGACGGGTCGCACCTGACTTCATCGCATTGGTCGCTCGGAGGCGTCGCCATATTCCTTGGACCGCCAATAGCGTCAACCAAGGTTGCTCGGAGACCTCAGCCCTGCGGTGGCCGCGGCCAGATGTCTGGGAATGTTGTCGCACTCCTTGCGGAGCGCCGAGGTCACGTTCTGGAGAGCGCGCTCCGTATCACGTCCTCGCGGCGTATCTGTTTCCACGACCTGGCGAGCTCGAAGCTCTGATGTGGGAGGACATCGACCTCGATCGCGGCACGGTTCACATCCACCGGGGGATCGACCGCTGCCGCGACCAGGAGAAGTCGACGAAGACGGGCCAGGCGCGCGGGGTGCTCGGTCGAGCCGGAGCTGCTCCCGCTCCTGCGGGTGATGCACGCCGAAGCGGGCGGGAAGGGGCGCGTCGTCGACGACATGCCGGAGGTGACGAACCTCTCCCTGCGCTCCGCGAGCACCTCGAGCGTGCCGGCTTCACGCGGTCCGATCTCTTCGCGAACCACAGGACGCGGAAGAAGATCACGCTCCACGACCTGCGCGGCGGGCATCACCTGGATGGCCGCACGCGGGGACGACCCGCTCGAGAGCCAGGCCAGCCCCACGTTGTTCACGACGACGGAAGGCCACATCAGCGAGGCCGAGCAGGTGCGCGACGGCTTCGGCGAGGTGCTTCCCGCACTACCGACCGGGCTGGTCCGTCCGCTCGACGACTCGTCCAGCGGAGCAGCTCGGTCTCGATGAGGATCGCAAGATCCTCATCGTATCCTTGGTGGGCCATGAAGGACTTGAACCTTCAGCCAATGGATTAAGAGTCCACTGCTCTACCAATTGAGCTAATGGCCCGGATGAATTTTCAAATCAACTGAAACTGGAACAGCTCCCGGAGTCTCACCGGATCGCTCGAGTCGCCCGCTGAGCCCGGCACGCCCGGCCTGATTCGAACAGGCGACATTCGGATTCGAAGTCCGACGCTCTATCCAGCTGAGCTACGGGCGCTCCTGCACGCCCCTCGGCGGGGCACGCGGAACGCTTCTAACCGCACCGGACCCGTTGTGTCAAGGCGTTGAAGATGCACACGTGCGCAATTCTCAGGCCGCCCTTCCTGCTGAGCTTGGACGGACGCGCCGCGGAGCCCGCCCGGAGCCTGCCCGCGTGGCGCGGCCTTCACCCGCCCGGCGGGGCACTGCGTCGCTCCGGAGGGGCACCGCGTCGCTCCCGCCGGCACGCCGGCGCGGCCGCCGCACGGCGGTGAAAGAAGTTCTCCGCGCGCGCCGCCGCAGGGTAGGGTCCGCCCCCGTCATGCCGCTGCTTCGCCCGCTCTCTCGTCGCCTCTTCGCTTCCCGGGGCCCTGTCGCCGCGCTCCTGCTCGCGCTCTCGGTCGCAGCGCCGGCCCTGGGCGCCCCGCCGAGCGCGGAGCCGGTGGCCACGGAGCAGCCGCGCAGCAAGAGCGCTAGCCCGCACGGCGAGCGTCACGCCGCGCGGCGGAGCTCGACCGCCAGCGAGGGCGAAGCGCGCGCGGGGCGGAGCGCCGGCGCGAAGGCGAAGGCCTCGGAGCGCGCCGGCAAGATGCGCGCGGCGAAGCGGGACGAGGCCTTCCGAACGAAGCGCGGCGGCACCGCCGCCGACGCCGACGAGCGCAAGCCGCTGTCGAAGGGCGCTCCCAACCGGGGACGGCTGACCGGCGCCGTGCAGCTCCGGTCGTCGAGGCACCTCAGGACGCGCGAGGGCGCCAGGACGTGGGGACTGCCCGTGCTCGTGAAGACCCTGAAGCGCGCCGCCTTCCAGGTGGCGAAGAAGCACGGCGACTCCGCGCTGCTCGTCGGCGACCTCTCGGCGAGGACGGGCGGCGCGCTCGACGGGCACAACTCCCACCAGACGGGGCGCGACGCCGACGTCGGCTTCTACGTCGTCAACTCGAAGGGCAAGTCGCTGCGCACGGAGCGGTTCGTGGCGTTCGACGACAGGGGCAACGCCATCGGCCTCCCCGGGGCGCGGTTCGACGACGTGCGCAACTGGGCGCTCGTCGAGGCGCTGCTCCAGGACCGCAAGGCGGGGGTCAAGTACCTGTTCGTGACCGACGCGCTGAGGGCGCGGCTGCTCGCGTACGCCGCGAAGAAGCGCGTGCCGGAGGAGCTCCGGACCCGGGCCGCGGCCGCGATGATGAGCCCCAGGGACGCCGACCTGCACAACGACCACTTCCACGTCCGCGTGATGTGCCCCCCGTCGATGCACGGCGCCTGCGTCGAGGAGTCGCTGGCCCGACCCGGGTGCGCCGCAGGCGATCCGAAGAAGCCGCTCGCGGCCGCGTCGCTCGCGGCGCCGGAGGACGGCGCCGCGCCCGACGCTGCTGCGACGGCGACCGTGGCGGCCTCGACCGCGGCCGCCGCAGCCACACCGGCTGCCGCAGCCGCACCGGCTGTCGCCGCCGCACCGGCCGCCGCCGCCGCACCGGCCGCCGCCGCCGCACCGGCCGCCGCCGCCGCACCAGTGGCCCCGGCGGCCGCATCCGCCGGCGCTCTCCGCTGACGTCGGGCCGCGCTCAGGCCGCCGGCGCGGCCCCGGGCGGCGCCGCGCCGTCCGCGAGCTCCACCACGACCGGCGCGTGATCGGAGGGGCGCTGGAGCTCGCGCGGCCGCGTGTCGATCGCGACGTCGGTGCAGCGCGCGGCGAGCGGTCGCGTCACCAGCGCGAGGTCGATGCGGAGGCCCTTGTTGCGCCGGAACGCGCCCATCCGGTAGTCCCACCAGCTGTAGGCGGCCTTGCCGGGGTGGCAGGCGCGAAACGCGTCCACGAGCCCCCACTCCATCAGGCGCCCGAGCGCGGCCCGCTCGTCCGGATGGAAGAGCACCTGCCCCTCCCACTTCTTCGGCTCGGCGACGTCGATCGGCTCGGGCGCGACGTTGAAGTCGCCGCAGATCAGGAGCTGCTGATCGGGACGGTAGCGCGCCTCGAGCTCGCTCCGGAGCCGCGCCAGCCACGCGAGCTTGTAGGCGAAGGCCGGCGTGCCCACCGCCTGGCCGTTGGGCACGTAGACGTTGATGACCCGGACCCCCTCGATCGTGGCCGCCAGCATCCGCCGGGCGACGTCCTCCTCATCGCCGTCGAGGCCCTTCTTCACGTCGTCCACCGAGAGGCCGAAGCGCGCGGCGATCGCGACGCCGTTGTAGGACTTCTGGCCGAAGAAGATCGAGCGGTAGCCCGCCTCGGAGAGCGCGGCCTCGGGGAAGCTGCCGTCCTCGACCTTGGTCTCCTGTAGGCAGACGACATCGGGCGCGGCGCGGACAAGCCAGCTCGTGAGCTGCTCGAGCCGCGTGCGGATGGAGTTCACGTTCCAGGACGCGATGCGCATAGGTCCGCTCATCGATAGTGGATGGAGCGCGGGGCGGAAAGCCTGGATCGCCGGCGCACGCTCGCCCGCGCGGCCGACTACAGGGCCGCGCGGATCACGTCGAAGAGGCCGTCCGGATCGTCGACGTGCAGCCAGTGGCCGGCGCGCGGGAGGACGTGGACCGAGAGCCACGGCGCGCGCGCCGAGAGCGCCTCGAAGCGGGCGCGCGACGCCGGGGAGATCGACGCGGACCTGCCGCCGAGGACCACGTGGACGCGCCGCCCCTCGGCGCCGGGCCCGGCCGGCGCGTCCTCCAGGACGTGCCAGAGATCGCGGGCGAAGTAGTCGGTGAGCAGCTCGTTCATCACGTCGAGGTCGAGCCGGATGCGGAAGCCGTCGCCCTCGCGGCGGACGTTCATCGCCAGCCACTCCGCGATGCCGCGGCTGAACCCGGCGGTCTGCACCGCCTCGAGGAACGCCTCGCGCGACGCGATCGGCTGCGGGATCGCGCGGAGCAGCTCGAGCACGCCGGGGCTCTCCGAGCCGCTCTCGCCAGCGGGCCTGGCGCTCGGATCGGCGTCGAGGAGGAAGCCGCGCTCGATCCCCTCGGGCCGGCGCTCGAGGTACGCGAGCGCGACCTTGCCGCCGAACGAGTGGCCCATCACGCCGCGGACGTCGAGGCCGAGGCGATCGCCCAGCCGGAGCAGGTCATCGGCGGCCGCGGCGAGGGTGTGCGGCGCGGGCGGGCTCTGCGACGTGCCGTGGGCCCGCAGGTCGACCAGGATGAAGCCCCACGGCCGCGCCGCGGGACCTGGCGCGCCGGGCGCGCCGCCGGCGGTCTGCGCCTCGGCGAGGCGCCGGATGAAGGTGCGCCAGTTGGCGCCCGAGCCGAAGATGCCGTGCAGCACGAGCATCCACCGGTCGGGCGACGTGGAGGGCGCGGTGACGAGGGCGTGGTGGGGCACGAAGCCGGCGGGTGCGTTCATGGCTCTCCGGGCCGCGCGAGCGCGCGGCCTGCGCCTAGCGCTAGCATGGACCCATGGCCAAGAAGCCCCCCATCGCGCCAGCGAGCGAGGACGCCGCGGAGGACCAGGTCGCCCCGCCGGCGGCGCCCGGGCGCTTCCACGGCTCGACGCTCGCCGGGGCCGACTTCGACGATGTCGACCTGCGCGGCGCCCGCTTCCACAACGTCGCGCTCACGAAGGCCGAGCTCGACGACGTCGACCTGCGCGGCGCCCGCCTCCACAACGTCGCGCTCACGAAGGCCGAGCTCGACGACGTCGACCTGCGCGACGCCCGCCTCCACAACGTCGCGCTCACGAAGGCCGAGCTCGACGACGTCGACCTGCGCGACGCCCGCCTCCACAACGCGACCCTCGCCGGCGCCTCGCTCGACGACATCTCGCTCGCCGGCGCCCGCGTCGACAACGCCGACGCCGCGGCGACCCGCTGGTCGGACGTGAGCCTGCGCCGCGCCCGCTTCGAGGGGTCGGACCTCCGCGGCGTCGAGATCGTCGGCTGCACGATCGATGGGCTCACCATCGACGGCGTGCGGATCGATCACCTGCTCGAGGAGGCGAAGGCCCGCTCGAGCGCGAGCTCGGCGCCCGAGGCGGCCGGGAAGGAGGCGACGCCGGGAAGGAAGAAACCGAGGCGCCCCGCTCCCGTGAAATGAGAGCAACGGCGCCTCCTGCGCGAGCGCGGCCTGGTTACGCCTCGATCAGCCCGGTGCGGACCGCGATGCGGGTCAGCTCGACCGCGCTCTTGCAGCCGAGCTTCGCGTAGATGCGCACGCGGTGGGTCTCCACCGTCTTCGGGCTGATCGTGAGCCGCGCGGCCGTCTCGCGCGTCGACACGCCGGCCGCGAGCAGCCGCAGGACCTGACGCTCGCGCGGCGTCAGCGCGTCGAGGCCGCCGGAGCCCTCGCTCGCCGGCTTGCGCATCGCGCGCACGACGGCCCCCGCGATGCTCGAGGAGAGCGGGGCGCCGCCCGTCGCGATCCGGCGGATGCCCTCGATGACCTCCTCGAGCTTCGAGGTCTTCACGAGGTACCCCTGCGCTCCCGCGCGGAGCGCCTCGGCGACGCGGAACTCGTCGTCGTACCCGCTCAGGACGAGGAGCTTCGCCTGCGGCAGCTGCGCTCTCAGCGCACCGAGGAGCTCGATGCCGTCCCGGTCAGGGATGTTGAGGTCGACGAGCACGACGTCGGGCTTGCAGCTCGCCGTCTCGCGGAGAGCGTCGGCCGCCGTCCCCGCCTGACCCACGACGACCATGTCGGGCTCGTCCGAGAGCGCTCGAGCGAAGCCTTCTCGAACGACCGGGTGATCGTCGATGAGGTAAATGTGCAGCTTGCTAGCAGGGGTTTCCGCCATGATGACCACAGGGGGATTGGGATGTCCTTCGGACCACAATTCGATACCCATGAGCAGTACAAGTCAAGCTGCTCAGGTCGTCCTGGGAGGAACCTTACAGGGGTATCAGGTGCCCAACGATCTGCAAGCAGCGGCGCGGCGGCAAGCCCAATTGATTAGGAAAACTCCGTCCCGAGCGAGTTTCTGGGCTCGGCGGAGATGCGCTGCGTGGGAGGCGTTACGCACCGCTCCACGCGATCTGCTCCCGGTGGCTCCTGGTTACTCCCGGTTGCTGCTCCCCAGCGCGTCATGCCGTCACGGCGGCCGTCTGGTATCCTTCCCGCGCCTCATGCGCCGAAAAGGCCAGCGATCGAGAGAAATCAGATGAGCCCGTCGGGCCTGTCCCCGAGCCCGGCCGGCGCCTCGCTGCCGCGGGGCGCGGAGATCTTCGTCGTCGATGACGACCCGGCGCTGGTCGACTCGCTGATCGATCTGCTCTCCGACGAGGGCTACCGGGTCCAGGGCTTCACGCGGCCGCGCGAGGCGCTCGATCGCCTCGCCCGCGGCGCGCAGCCTCGGGCGGTGCTGCTCGACTACGTGATGCCCGACATGACCGGCGAGGAGTTCCTGACCGCGCTCGCCGCCGCGGGCATCGACGTGCCCGTCCTGCTGCTCTCCGGCGTGAGCGAGCCCAGCATCCGCGGCGCCGTGGCCGGCGTGCTCGCGAAGCCGTTCGACGTCGACCGGCTGCTCGTGGTGCTCGATCGGCTCACCAGCGCCGTGCAGCGCTAGCGCGCCGCCGCCCTCGCTGATCCCGGCCTGCACAGGCGCGGCGGCACGGTCCTCGCGTACCCCGCGCGGGGGGAAGCCGAGGATGTCGTCGTTCCCAGACAGCGCGCCTACGCCAGACAGCGCGCCTTTCCTGGCGCGAGGCGGGCCGAGCAGCCCCGCCCTTGCGAGCGCGCCGGCGGCCATGATCAGGCTGCCCGCTGAGCTGCACCACCGCTTCCGCTTCATCGCGATCGACGGCAGCCTCCTCGCGGAAGCGGTCGATCGTGCCGCGGCGCTGATCGACGCGCTGCTCGCGATGGGGGTGCGCGTGGCGCTCCTCGCCGAAGGCGGCGCCGCGCTCGACCTCGCGCGGCGGCTCGATGCCGGCGGGCGCGGCGGGCGCGTGGAAGACCGAAGGCGGCTCTTCCTCGGCGCGCTCGGGGGCGCGGCGCTCCACGGCTTCGATCGCCGCGGCCGCGCGGTCGCGCTCTCCGCCGAGGCGGAGCCGGGGGGCCGCTCCGCGCTCGCGGCGCTGGTCGCGCAGGTGATCGCGCCGCTCCGCATCGAGCCGCGCGATCGGCTCACGATCTCGCCGGATCCGGGCCCCGGCGCGCCGGCCGCTGGCGGGCGCGGGCTCCGCGACGCGCCGGAGCTCGCGGACGCGGTCCACGCGACGGCGGGCCCGCAGCGGCTCTGCGACATCCTCGCGCTCCAGCGGGAGCTCGACCAGGAGCTCGGCCCCTACGCGGCGCCGCGCGACGCCGCGTGGGTCATCGACGAGCCGGGGTTCGACGTCGCGCGCGAGCACGAGATCGAGTCGCTGCTCGCGATCGCCAACGGCTACCTCGGCACGCGCGCGTCGCTCGCGGAGGGCTCGAGCGTGTCGCGGCCGGCGACGTTCATCGCGGGCGCGTTCGAGCCCTCGGCCGACGTGAGCCGCGTCCCGGAGCTCGTGATCGCCCCCGACTGGGGCCGGCTGAGCGTCGCCGTCGAGGGCGAGTCGTTCTCCGCGGAGACGAGCGGCGTCCTCTGCCACCGGCGCCACCTCGACCTGCGGCGCGGCGTGCTGCTGCGCGACTGCCTGCGGCGCGGCGAGAGCGGCCACCTCGCGCACCTGCACACGCTCCACGCCGCGTCGCTCGCGAACCGCCACGTCCTGCTGGAGGCGGTCAGCGTCGCCCCGCTGAACTTCACCGGGACGATCCGCGTCGACGCCATCCTGAGCGGCGACGTGAAGAGCGCGAGCGGCGCGGCGCACTGGGAGCGCTTCTCGGCGGACGCGAGCGCGACGAGCCTGCTCCTCGTCGGGCGCACGCACGGCGGGCTCGTCACGGCCATGACCTCGCACCTGCGCGTGCTCCCGGAGCGCGCCGCGGAGGGAGCGCCCCCGGCCGATGCGCCCGAGGGCGCGCGCTGCGAGCGCACCGAAGGCGCGCGCTCGATCGCCGAGCGCTGCGACGTCAGCGTCCGCGTCGCCGAGCGGCGCCGCCTCTTCCGGACGACGACGCTGCACACGTCGCGCGACACGCCCGCGCCGCGCCAGGCGGGCGAGGCGCTCCAGGCGGAGCTCTCGGGCCGCACCATGGACGACCTGCTCGGCGAGCACGCGCTGGCGTGGGCGGAGCGCTGGCGTCGCGCCGACGTCGAGATCGACGGCGCCCCGAAGATCGAGCGGGCGCTCCGGTTCGCCCTGTACCACCTCATCGGCGCCGCCAACCCGGACGACCCGCGCTGCTCGATCGGCGCCCGCGGGCTCAGCGGGGAGGCGTACCGCGGCCACGTCTTCTGGGATACCGAGATCTTCCTCGTCCCCTTCTACACGCACTGCTACCCCGAGGCCGCGCGCGCGCTGCTCCTCTACAGGCACCGCACGCTCCCGGCCGCGCGGCGCAAGGCGAAGTCGCTCGGCTACGACGGCGCGCTCTACGCCTGGGAGTCGGCGGACACGGGCGACGAGACGACGCCGCAGCTCGTCGTCACGCCGTTCGGCGAGGTGACCCGGGTGCTCTCCGGCGAGCAGGAGCACCACATCAGCGCCGACGTCGCCTACGCGGCGCACGCCTACGGCCGCGCGACCGGCGATCTCGACTTCGCGCGCGGCGAGGGGGCCGAGATCCTGATCGAGACGGCGCGCTTCTGGGCGAGCCGCGCCGAGCTCGGGCCGGACGGCCGCGCCCACATCCGGCGGGTCATCGGGCCCGACGAGTACCACGAGGCCGTGGACGACAACGCCTTCACGAACTGGATGGCGCGGTACAACCTCCGCGCCGCCGCGGCGACGGTCCGGCGCGGCGGCGCGCGAGACGACGTGCTCGCGCGGCTCGACCTGCGGCCCGAGGAGGTCGACCGCTGGCGCGACGTCGCGGACCGGATGGTCCTCGGCGTCGACCCGGAGACCGGCCTGATCGAGCAGTTCGCGGGTTACTTCCGCCTCGCGCCGTTCGCCATCGCCGACTACGCCGTGCGCAGCGCGCCCGTCGACATGCTGCTCGGGCGCGAGCGGACGCAGGCCTGCCAGGTGGTCAAGCAGGCCGACGTCGTGCAGCTGCTCGCGCTGCTCTGGAGCGCGGTGCCCGCGGGCGCGCGGCGCGACAACTTCCTCTACTACGAGCCGCGCACCGCCCACGGGAGCTCGCTCAGCCCGGGCGCCCACGCGCTCGTCGCCGCCCGGCTCGACCTCCACGCGCTCGCCGAGCGCTACTTCGACCAGACCGCCGACATCGACCTCGGCAACACGATGGGCAACGCCGCGGGCGGCGTGCACATCGCCGCGATGGGCAGCCTCTGGCAGGCGGTCGCGTTCGGCGTCGCCGGCGTCACGCGCGTGCCGCGGCGCCCGGACGGGCAGCCCCACGCGCCCCCGCTCCCGGCCGACGACGAGGCGCTCGGGATCGAGCCGCACCTCTTGCCCGCCTGGCGGCACCTCAAGATCCCGATCTTCTGGCGCGGCCGCGCGCTCGAGATCCACGTGGAGGCCGACGCGATCGAGGTCGCGCTCGAGGGGAGCGCGCCCCTGCCGATCTGCGCGCTCGACGCGGGCGCGCCCGCGTGCGCCGTGCTGGCCGAGCCAGGCCGCCGCTACGCCGCGCGGCGGATCGGCGGCCGGTTCCATTCATGGGAGGAGGTCACGACATGAGGAGCGCCGCGCGCAACGGATCGCCCGGCGGACGCGGAGCGCCGTCCGAGCCGGCCCCCGGGCTCGGGCCGCGCGTCGGGGTGAGCGGGGTGAGCGAGCCGGGCGACGTGCCCTCGCCGGAGAGCGGTGTGCGGAGCAGGAGCGTGCTCGTCGCGCTCCACGGCCGCCACCCCCACCCCGGCGCCGTCGAGCTCGGGCGCCTCATCGCCGGCGCGATCCGGGCGCCGCTGCACGCGCTCTTCATGGGCTCCGAGCCGATCGAGCCGGGCGACGTGCCCGCCCACCTCGGGGTCGCCCCGGAAGCGCTGCACGGCGTGGTGCTGCGCGTCGCCACCAGCGAGGACCTCCCCGGCGCGCTCGCGTCGGCGGCGGAGGACCACGAGGCCGCCTTCATTGTCGTGGCCTCCGAGCCGGAGGAGTTCGCGGACGAGCGCCTCGGCGTCGGCCGGATCGCGGCGCGCGCGCTGGAGGTGGCCGCGTGCGGCGTCGTCGTCATCGGCCCGGCGCACCGGCCGCCGCCGCGGCTGCGGCGCATCCTGCTGCCGCTCGACGGGACCCCCAGCACGGCCGCCGCGATCACCCCGGCCGGGGAGCTCGCCCGCGAGCTCGGCGCCGAGCTCGACATCGTGCTGGTCGGCTGCGCCTCGCCGCGGGCGGGGACCGAGGAGGACGCGCCGCCCGTCTCGACGCCGCCGCCCTCCGAGCCGGGCGCGATGGTGGCGCCCCTCTACGTCGACCAGCCCCAGCACGAGTGGCCCGCGTTCACCGAGGAGTTCCTCGCCCGCTTCCTGAGCGCGATCGGCCACTGCCCTCACGACGTCTCCACGCGGTTCTTCCTCGGCAAGGGCGCGCCGGCGGCGGAGATCCTGCGGTTCGCCGGCGAGCTGGCGAGCGATCTCGTGGTGCTGGTCTGGCACGGCCAGCTCGTCGACCACCACGGCGGCGTCTTCCGGGACGTGCTCTGCGGCGCCCCGTGCCCGGTGATGGTCCTGCGGCGGTAGGACGCGCTCCTCCATGCGCTCGCCGGCGGGCCACGCGCTCGCCGGCGGGGCACGCGTTCGCCGGCGGGGCGCGTTCGCCGGCGCGGATCCGCGCCGGAGCGCCGCGCCGAGCGGGCTCCACGCCAACGGGCGGCGAAAGGCGCTATCGTGCGCCGCCATGGTCGCCCGGAAGCTGCCCGCCAGCGAGTGCCGCAAGATCGTCGAGCCCCAGAGCTTCCGCTTCTCCACGACGGACGAGGTCGCGCCGCTGTCCGCGGGCATCGGCTCGCAGGAGCGCGCCCTCGCCGCGCTCGCCTTCGGCCTCGACATCCGCCAGCCCCGCTTCCACGTCGTCGTCGTCGGCGCGCCGGGCACGGGCCGCACGTTCTGCGCCCGCGCCGCCGCGAAGCGCATCGCCGCGAGCCGCCCCACGCCCGACGACATCCTCCTCTTGCCGAACCCCCACCGCCCGAGCGAGCCGACGGTCCTGTCGCTCCCCCCGGGCGAGGGCCGCCCCTTCGTCGAGGCGATGGAGGAGCTCCACGAGAAGCTCGTCGACGCCCTGCGCGGCGCGACGGAGGGCGAGCGCTTCAAGCAGGCGCGCGGCAAGATCCAGCGCCGCGTCAACGCGGAGGAGCGGCGGCTCGAGGAGCAGCTCAAGGCCGCCGCGCGGGAGCTCGGCCTCGACCTCGTCCGCGGCGAGGACGAGGTGCAGATCACCGCGATCGACGACGCCACGAGCGCGCCGAACGGCGAGGCCCTCGTCGCGGTCGCCGGCTCCGTCGAGGAGTTCGAGATGCGGCTCGCCACGGTGCAGGACGAGGCCGACGTCGAGCTGCGCGGCGTCGTGAAGCAGCTGCTCAGCGACGGCGTGAAGGGCTGCTTCCAGCCCGTGCGCGCGCGCTTCGAGGGGCGCGACGACATCAGCGCCTTCCTCGCGGACGTCGAGACCGTCGTGTCGAAGGAGTTCCGCCTGCTCGTCGACGAGGCGCGCGGCGAGGAGGGCGGCGCCACGCTCCCGCGCGGCGTCGTCGTCCCGACGCTGCTCACCGAGCACACGCCCGACTCCGGCGCGCCCGTCGTCGAGGTCCCCTACCCCACGCTGAGCGCCCTCTTCGGCCGCACGCACGCGCCGCCCGACTCCGGCTTCCCGCCCGAGCCCGGCTTCGCGGTCGCGGGCGCGCTCCACCAGGCGGCCGGCGGCTTCCTCATCCTGCCCGCGGGCGCGCTCCTCAAGAACGAGGCGCTCTACGAGCAGCTCAAGGCCTGCCTGCTCGCGGGCAAGTTCATCGTCCCCGAGCACAACCCGTCGTACTTCCGCGGCACCGCCGAGGAGCTGCTCTTCCCGCCGATCCCGATCGACGTGAAGGTCGTCCTCGTCACGAACCCGCAGCTCTACCAGGACCTGCACGACGCCGATCCCGAGTTCTCGCAGCTCTTCAAGGTGCAGGCGCGCTTCGAGACCACGATCTCGCTCGACCAGGCGCTCCTCACGTACCCCGCGTTCCTCGCCGGCTTCGCGCACGATCGCGACCTGCCGCCGATCACGGCCGACGGCGTGACCGCGCTGCTCTTCCACGGCGGCCGGCTCGCGGAGAGCCAGACCAAGGTGAGCGCCCAGCTCGGGCTCATCGCCGAGGTCGCCACCGAGGCCGGCTACCGCGCCCAGCGCCGCGGCCGCAAGGTCGTCGACGGCCCCGAGGTCCACGAGGCGCTCGAGTCGGCGCGCCGCCGCGGCAGCCATTTCCGCGACCACGTGCACGAGATGCTCTCCGACGGGACGATCCGCATCGACGTGACCGGCCGGCACATCGGTCAGGTCAACGCGATCTCGGTGCTCTCCGACGGCCCGCAGACGTTCGGCCGCCCCTGCCGGGTGACCGCGGTCGTGTACCCGGGCCTCGAGGGCCCGGTGAACATCGCGCGCGAGGTCGAGATGTCCGGCCCGCTCCACAGCAAGGGCGTGCTCGTCTTGACCGGCTTCCTCGCCGCCCGGTTCGCCCAGCACCGCCCGCTCTCGTTCGGCGCCTCGCTCGTCTTCGAGCAGACCTACGAGCCCATCGAGGGCGACAGCGCCTCGTCCAGCGAGCTCTACGCGCTCGTCTCGGCGCTCTCCGGCGTCCCGATCCGGCAGGAGCTCGCCGTCACGGGCAGCATCGATCAGCAGGGGAGCATCCAGCCCGTGGGCGGCATCAACGAGAAGATCGAGGCCTTCTTCGACCTGTGCGCGGCCAAGGGCCTGACGGGCGAGCAGGGGGTGCTGATCCCGAGCGCGAACCGCGACGCGCTCATGCTGCGCGGCGACGTCGTCACCGCGATCGAGGCCGGCCGCTTCCACGTCTACGAGGTGAGCACGGTCGAGGAGGGCATCGAGATCATCACCGGCGTCCCCGCGGGCGTCGCCGGCGCGGATGGCAGGTACCCGGAGGGGACGGTGTTCCACGCGGCGGACCAGCGGCTCGAGCGCTTCTACCAGGCGATCGCCGACACGATGAGAGGGGGGACGAGCGCGGATCCCCGGAGCATGCTCAGGGGTCGCTGAGGAGGGTCGATCCCCGGAGCATGCTCAGGGGTCGCTGAGGAGGGTCGATCCCCGGAGCATGCTCAGGGGTCGCCAAGGAGGGTCGATCCCCGGAGCATGCTCAGGGGTCGCCAAGGAGGAACGATGGCCGCGAAGCGCACAGCCAAGCCGCGGACGCCCAGGGAGCCGAAGGCCGCGCCTGCCGCGCCTGCCGCCCGAGCGCGGCGCAAGAAGGCGGCTCCGGCCGCGGGCACGCGCGGCCTCGGCGCCGCCGAGCTCGCCGCCGGCGCCCCGCCGCCGGAGGTCGCCGCCCTCGGCGACGCGATCCGGAGCGACGGCGGCAGCGTGCTCGCGATCTACCGCGAGCCGGTCGGCGGCGCGTGGGCGATCCTCGCCGGCCTGCCGCTCGACCGGGTGGAGCCGACGCCGTTCCAGCGCGACCTCTCGGAGGCGCACGTCGCGCGGCTCGGTGAGGTCATCGACAAGATCGACTGCTTCCTCGACCCCATCATCGCGGTGCGCACCCCGCTCTCGTCCGGGCCGGGCCGCGCCGCGCCGGCCGCGCCCGGCGAGGGCAGGTACTGGACGCCGAACGGCAACCACCGGCGCGCCGCGCTCACGCGCCTCGGCGCGAAGAGCGCCGTCGCGCTCGTGCTGCCGGACGAGCGGATCGCCTACCGCATCCTCGCCCTCAACACCGAGAAGGCGCACAACATCCGCGAGAAGGCGCTCGAGGTGACGCGGATGGCGCGCTCGCTCGCGGATCTCGATCCTCGGCCCGAGCACGAGTTCCGCCTCGAGTTCGAGGAGCCGAGCCTGCTCACGCTCGGCCTCTGCTACGAGCGGCGCCCTCGCTTCTCGGGCGGCGCCTACCAGTCGGTCCTCCGGCACATCGACCGCTTCCTCGACGAGCCGCTCCCGGAGGCGATCGAGACCCGCAAGGCGCGGGCCGAGCTCCTCCTCGCGCTCGACGACGCTGTCGCGCAGGCCGTCGACGGGCTCAAGGCGCGCGGCTTCGAGAGCCCCTACCTGAAGGCGTTCGTCGTGGCCCGCATCAACCCGCTCCGCTTCCAGCGGTCTCCGGACGCGCCGTTCGAGCCCACGCTCGACAAGATGCTGGCCGCGGCGCAGCGCTTCGACCCCGCCTCGGTCCGCCACGACCAGGTCGCGCGCGCCGCCGGACCTCCCGAGGAGCCCGCCGGATGAGCCAGCGCCGCGCCCGCCTCCCCGCGACGACGAGCGCGCCGCGCCCGGCACGAGCCCGCCGGTGACGCGGCGGCCGCTCCTCGTCGCGATCGCGGCGCTCCTCGCCGCGGCCGGAGCGGCGGCCTCGGGGCTCGCCTGGGTCGCGCTCCCCGGCCTTCGCGACGCGCCCCGCGCGCTCGTCGCCGCGGGCGCGCTCGCCGCCGCGACCGGCGCGCTGCTCCTCCTCGGCGGCTTCCTCCAGGAGAAGCTCCCCTTCGGGCCCGCCCGCCTCCGGAGCCGCGCCGACCACGCCGCCGCGCCGGCGCGAGCGCGCCCGGCTCATCCGCCGCAGCCGCCGGCCGCGCGCCCGGCCGTGGCTCCCGCCGCGGCGCCGCCGCGCCGCCTTGGCGATCCCCGGGTCATCTACGCCTACGCCGCTCAGGTCGTCGGCCAGTCGCTCGCGTGGGAGGGGAACTACAAGGCCGCGGCCGCCTCCCTGCGCGACATCCCGCCGGACTGGATACTCCCGCAGGTGCGCGTGTTGCTCCTGAGCAACCTCGCCCAGTGGCACCTCTGCGCTGGCGATCTCGGCGCGGCCACGCGGCTCCTCGACGACCTCGACGAGGATCGCGCCCCGGCGTCGGTGCGTCCGCTCGTGCGGGGCGCGCGCGCCGCGGTGCTCGTGCGGGCGGGCGACATCGACGGAGCGCTCTCCCTCGTCGGCCGCCGCGACGGCGATCGGGACGAGCCGGCCGAGGTGCGCCAGCGCTACCGCATCACCCGGGCGCACGCGCTCGCTGCGCGGGGCGAGCTCGCCGCCGCGCGCGCCGAGCTCCGCCGGGTCGTCGACGACGTCGGCGTCGACGAGCTCTGCCGCTGGCTCCCCGCCGGCGGATCGGCGCGGGCCACGATGCTCGAGCTCATCGACGAGGGGTGACGGACTCGCGGTCTTCTGCGCTCCCCGGCGCTCCCGATCGATTGACGCTCATCCGGGAATCCAGACACGCAATGAGCTCCGCGCTGCGCCGCGCGCTCACGTCCTGTCGCCGGGAGGCGCGCCGCCCGTGGGCGACGGTCGTCGCCTGTCCAACCTGGCTCTCGACTCGCTCGACTCGATGGATCGACGCACATCGCGCACCGATGCGCCTCCTGTCAATCGCGATTTGCCTGATTCGTACGTTAGATTCTTCCGTACGACCGTTCCGGACAGCCCGGACTAACGAAGCGCATCGGGTGCGCTACTGCTGGGATCCCGGTGAGCGGTGGGGGACGCAACGTTGCGAGCGGCCGGCATCTGTTAGAGAGAGGATGCTGTACGCAAAGTGCACCGGGCCAGGTAGGCTTTTCGCGTCGGCCGGGGGAGAACGCATGCCAACCTGCACGGGTGGCCAATGAGGGTGGGCGCGCCACGAAGGGTGTTCGGCGGGTGCCGCACCACCGGCTTGACCAGTCTCGTGCGCCTCGCCGCGGCGGCCGCCCTCGCTGACCCGAGCCCGCGCGGGAGGCGTCCATGAACCGGCCAGCGGACACGCCGCCTCCCCGCATCCTGGTCGTGGACGACAGCCCCACGTACCTGCACCAGGTCGCGGCGGCGATGCGCGACGAGGGCTACGTCCCGGTGCTCGCCCACTCGGGGGAGGAGGCGCTCGCGCGGCTCACGTCGGCGCGCGTCGACGGCATCCTGCTCGACATGGTGATGCCGGGCCTCTCCGGTCCGGCCACGTGCCTCCGCATCAAGGCGAACGCCGCGTGGCGGCCCATCCCGCTGCTGATGCTCACCGGCCGCGACGACCACAAGGCGATCCTCGACGCCCTCTCGGCCGGCGCCGACGACTTCGTCACGAAGTCGGGCGAGTTCACGGTGCTCAAGGCGCGCCTGCGCGCCCAGCTGCGCCGCAAGCACTACGAGGACGAGAACCGCAGGATGCGCGAGCTCCTCCTGCGCCGGGAGATGGAGGCAGCCGAGGCGCGCGCCGACCGGCGCATCAAGCAGAGCGAGGAGCGGTTCCGCCTGATCGTGGAGGGCGTCCAGGACTACGCCATCTTCATGCTCGACCCCGCGGGCCGCATCGCCAGCTGGAACCCGGGCGCCGAGCGCATCAACGGTTACCGCGCCGACGAGGTCATCGGCCGTCACTGCTCGGTCCTCTACCCGCCGGAGGACGTCGAGCTCGGCAGGCCCGCCGCCGAGCTCGACGACACCGTGGAGACCCGCCGTTCGGTCCAGGAGGGCTACCGCGTCCGCAAGGACGGCACGCGTTACTGGGCGAACGAGGTCATCAGCGTCCTCTTCGACGAGGCGGGGCGCCTGCGCGGCTTCGCGAAGGTCACCCGGGACGTGACCGAGCGCCGCCGGGTCCACGAGGCCCAGCGCATCCTCGTCTCGGCCGGGCAGATCCTCGGCGAGTCGCTCGACTTCGAGGAGACGCTGCGGCGCGTGGTCCGCGTCGCGCTCCCCGACTTCGCGTCGATCTGCGTGCTCCTCCTGCAGGACGAGTCCGGCGCGATCGAGCGGCAGGTGACCGCGCACGCCGATCCCTCCATGGCGGCGGCGACCGAGCTCCTCGGCAAGCTGACGGCGGACTCCGCCGGGCGCGGCATCGGCAAGGTCCTGCGCACGGCGCAGCCGGAGCTCATCCCGAAGGTGACCGACTCGTTCGTCCGCGCGATCTCCTTCGATCAGGCGCACTACGAGGCGCTGCGCTCGCTCTCGCTCGCCTCGCACCTCGCGGTCCCGCTGACCGCGCGCGGCCGCACGCTGGGCACGCTCTCGTTCGCCTCCACGCACCGGCGCTACGACGCCGTCGACCTCGACCTCGCGCAGGATCTCGCGCGGCGCGCGGCCCTCGCCGTCGACAACGCCCGGCTCTACCGGGAGGCGCAGCTCGCGGTGCGCGCGCGCGACGACTTCCTCACGATCGCCTCCCACGAGCTCCGCACGCCGCTCACGCCCATGCAGCTGCAGATCGACGGCCTCCTGCGCGCCGGCAAGCGCGGCGGCCTCACCGCCGAGCGCGCGACGCCGCGGCTGGAGATGATCAAGCGCCAGGTCGAGCGGCTCGCCCGGCTGATCACGAACCTGCTCGACATCTCGCGCATCTCCGCGGGCCGTCTGCAGCTCGAGCTCGAGGACGTCGACCTCGCGGCCACGGTGAACGAGGTGCTCGACCGCTTCCGCGAGGAGCTCGCCGCCGCGGGCTGCCCGGTCAACCTGTCGTCCCCCGCCCCGCTCGCTGGCCGGTGGGATCGCCTCCGGCTCGATCAGATCGTCACGAACCTCCTCTCGAACGCCATCAAGTACGGCGCCGGAAAGCCGATCGACGTCGAGCTCGTGGACCTCGGGGATCGCGCCCGCCTGACGGTGCGGGATCGCGGCATCGGCGTCGCGCCGGACCAGCAGGCGCGCATCTTCGAGCGCTTCGAGCGCGCCGTCTCCAGCGAGAACTACAGCGGCTTCGGCATGGGCCTGTGGATCGTCCGGCAGATCGCGGACGCGCTCGGCGCGACGATCGACGTCGAGAGCCGCCAGGGCGAGGGCGCCACCTTCACCGTCGACCTACCGAAGACCCCCGTCTGACATCGTCCATGCCGCGCGCGCCCCGCGCGACGCCCTAGAGGGCCCGGCGCACGCGTCGGCGCTGCTCGATCATGTGCTGGGTGATCTGCTGCCTGCCCTCGGCGCGCTCCACCAGCGTCCACACGTTGTCGCCGCGCTCCCTGCCCGCGCAGTCGAGGAGCGCGTCGGCCGCCTGCTCGGCGGGGATGAGCCCGTCATGCCGTCCCGGGAGCTCCACCACCGCGACGCGCGTGCAGAGCCCGCCCATGGTCGTGAGCATCCGGCGCACCACGTCGCGGAAGACGGCCTCGTCGAACGCGTCGCGCCGGCCGGCGCCGAAGAGGACGAGCTTGTCGAACGCCATGCGCGGCTTGCACGGGATCATGACGACCTCGCCGAGCTCGCCGGTGATCAGGCCCTGCCGCCTGAGGTCCGAGATCCGGCCGCCGAGCCGCCAGTCGCAGAGGCCGGCCACGCCGTGGGCGGGCAGCGCGTCGCTGAACGGGGCGCACGCGAGCACCTCGGAGTCGAGCTCGTCGAGGCTCTGCAGGTCGGGGGAGATGAACCGGAGCTCCACGGGATCAGACGCTGATCGCGCCCTTGCGGAAGTCGCTCTTCGCGATCTTCACGTTGACGCACGCCGGCCTCCCGCACCGGAACGCCTCGTCCAGCGCGGGCCCGAGCTCCTCCAGCCGCTCCACGCAGGCCCCGAAGCCGCCGAGCGCCTCCACCACGCGGTCGTACCGGGTGAAGTCGAGCGCCGTCGCGGGCGCGCGGCCCTCGCCGTAGAGCTCCACCTGCCCCCGCCGGATCTGCGTCCACGCCGCGTCGTTGCCGATCACGCTCACGACGGGGATGCCCTGGCGCGCCATCGCCTCGAACTCGAGCGCGTGGAAGCCGAACGAGCCGTCGCCGTACACGAGGACCACGTTCGCCTCGGGCCGCGCGAGCTTCGCCGCCATCGCGTAGCCCGGCCCGACCCCGAGGGTCCCGAGCGGCCCTGGGTCCATCCAGAGCTGCGGCCACTCGAGCTTCAGCACGTTCGCGGCCGTGGCCACGAAGTCCCCTCCGTCGCCGATCACGATGTCGTCCTTGCCGAGCCGCTTGCCGATCTCCGCGCAGACGCGCAGCGGGTTCGGCGGGTCGCTGTCGCCCTCGATCTCCGCCAGCATCTTCGCGCGCGACCGCTCCTCGGCCTGGCGCACGGCCGAGAGCCACGCCGCGACGGCCTTGCCGGGCACCTCCGCGAGCAGCTGCTCCAGCGCGACCCCGCTGTCCGCGTGGATCCCGAGGTCGACGCGGCGGTTCCTGCCGAGCGCGGCGCCGTCGAGGTCGATCTGCACGACCTTCGCGGCCGGGTTGATGGCGCGGCCGTACTCGAGTCGGAAGTCGAACGGCGTCCCGAGCACCACGCAGAGGTCGGTCTGCGACAGCGCGAAGCGGCGCGAGCGGCTCATCAGCCCGGGGTGCGCGTGGGGCAGGGCGCCGCGGGCCATGCCGTTCAGGTAGAAGGGCGCCTGCACCGCGTCGGCGAAGCGGCGCAGCGCGTCCCGCCGCGGCGACCAGCGGAGCTGGCTGCCGACGATGAACATCGGCCGCTCGGCCTCGCCGAGCAGCGCCGCGGCGCGCGCGACGGCGGCCGGGTCGCCCCCGGGCCGGGGCGGGGCCATGGGCGCGGTGGCGGGCGCGTCGTCGCCCGCGAAGCCCATCAGGAGGTCGAGCGGCATCTCGAGGAAGACCGGGCCCGGCACGTCCGCCTGGGCGACGCGGAACGCCGAGTCCACGTACTCCTGGATGCGGTCGGTCGAGGGGACGGAGGCGCTCCACTTCGAGATGGGGCGCATCAGCTCGACGTGGTTCATGTCCTGGAGCGAGCCCATGTCGGCGAGGGCCCGCGGGCCGGCGCCGCCGATCACCACCATCGGGACGCCGGCGCGCTGCGCGTTGGCGACGGCGGTCACCACGTCGGTGACGCCCGGCCCAGCGGTGACGGCGCACACCCCTGGCCTTCCGGTCACCCGCGCGTACCCGTCGGCCGCGTGGCCGGCTGTCTGCTCGTGTCGCACGTCGACGACCCGGATCCCTTCATCGAGGCACCCGTCGTAGATCGCCTGGATGTGCCCGCCGCAGAGGGTGAAGAGGTGCGTCACCCCGTGCCTCGCGAGGGCCTTCGAGACGAGCCTGCCGCCGTGGACCTGCGCCATGGCGCCGGCATATACCACGACCGCCCCAGCGTCCTGCCGGTGAGCGGGCCGCTCGCGAGCCGCCTCCGGAGCCGCCGCGCGGCGCGCTCGCCTCCGGGCGAGCCGCCTCCGGAGCCGCCGCGCGGCGCGGTCGCTTCCGGGCGAGCCGCCTCCGGAGCCGCCGCGCGGCGCGGTCGCTTCCGGGCGAGCCGCCTCACCCGCCCGGCGCGCTCGTCCCCCTCGCCATCGAGGAAGGTGACCCGGCCAACCGCGCTCGCAACGCCGCCTGAGGGCGAGGGCCCCACCGTCTCAGCGACATCGGCGCCGGTGCGTGGTGTCACCGACGAGCAGACATACGGTGCGCCGGAGACAAAGTTTAGTGTACTTCCTAACCAAGCCATCTCCCCTGAGCACTTTTTATCTGGGTGAGGGCATCACCGGGCGGCGCGCGTGCCGCCTGCCCGGGCTTGAACCACGATATCGCAGGATCAGCTCATCTCTGCCGCACCCACGGAGGCTCAGCCCACCGTCGGCCGCGCGTCGCTGTAAAAATCCAGCACCACCGCAGGATCGGCGACGCGGCCGTCGGCGGGACGTCTTCACGTCGGCGTGTCGGGCGCCATGGCCCCCGCCTGCCTCGCCCTGTTCTATCCGGGCGAACACATGATAGAGTGGGTTCCTTATTGCGGCTGCCAGCTCGACACCGCCCTCTCTCTCTGCCTCTCCCGGTGCCCCTGCCCTGCAGCCGCCGGCCCGGGAGACGGCTTCGCTCCCTCCGCGAAGGGGCGGTCCCGCCGGGGGCCGGCGGCTCGGCCAGCGCGCCTCGCAACCTGGTCGAAACATTTCTCCTTGGACCGGGGTGGTCGCGCTCGCGAGCAACTGTGAGGAACATGACCTGCGCGCCACCAGCGCTGAAATCCACAAGCCGAGGGTGGTTGGCGAGAGAGCGCATGTCGCACGCGCGCTCCGGGGCGCTGCCTGGGCGAGCGTGCTCCGGGCGCTCGACGCGGGAGGGTCGGTGTGACCGGAGGTCGGCTCCGGCTCGCGGCGGCGCTGGCGCGGCGCCCCGGCGCGTCGCGATGACACAGGATCTCCTTTACGTGTGCGCGCCAACTCCCTTGCGGTACGCCAGCCTCGACGCGCTGGAGACGGCACCGCGCCGCTGCGCCGAGCCCGCCAGGCCTATGCGCGAAATCGAGGCTTCTCGTGCGACGCGTCCCGTGGCCGCCGGCCGCACACCCTACGTCCCGACCGTCCACCCCCTGCGCGCCGACTTCATCCCTGCGTCCGCGCCGGGGCCTCGATCGCCGCGGTGCGCTCGCTCGAGCCGTCAGGATCGCATCCGTCCATGGTACATCATTTCATCCAGGCGCGAATGGTCAGGGCCTCATGCGCTGCTGGTGCGCCGAGGATGCCCGTGTTTCCCGGAGAATTTGCGCGCCGCCGTCGTGGGCTGTAGTGCGCTGCCAGCTCCCGTTCTCGCAGCGTTCATTTCAAACATCCTGTGTTCACAGAACGTTACCCAATACACCAAAATAACGCGTGACTGCTTACATGAGCTGGCGAGCTTGTTGTTTTCTATTTCGGGAAAGCTCTGTATCGGTTATGCGGAATAAGAGGACGCGCAATCGCGCTTCGCTGGAGTAGCATCTTCCTATGTCGGAGCCGCCTAGTAGCAGTCAGCTGATCACGATTCCCATGGTGCTGGCGCTCGACTGCAGCCCCCATTTTCTGGCTCGTTGCCGCAGGGTTGCAGCGCGGGCACGTTTCCTTGTCCGCTCGTGCGAGGCGGCGTCGGCGTGGTCGGTGGCCGTTCGCCTCCGCCCGCTGGCGATCATCTTGCCGAGCCACCTGCACGATCGCGCGCCGCGGACGTTCGAGTTGCTCGCGGAGGACGCGGGAGCACGCCTTGTCGTCGTGGAGTCCGAGCAGCTGCCCGCGGGCGAGCTGGAGGGGCACATCACCCACGCGATCGGCGAGGCGACCCGCGCCCGGGGCGCCTAGTTCCGCCCGCCAGAAGTCCGGCCATGGATGGCCGGACTTCTGCGCCGCTTCGCTGCGGCTTCGCGCGGGCGGCCCTAGCTTTGTTTCCTCGGGGCTTCGCCCCGAACCCCGGCGCGCGCGCCCGCCGCCGCGGCCCCTCACCGCCGCGGGCTTCAGTCGACGCGGACGCCCGCGCTGAACCGGAAGCCCCAGGTGTGGTCGAGCGGCGGGCCGAGCTCCTCATCGAGGGGCAGCAGCAGCCCCGCGCGGAGGAACGTGAGCTTGCGCTCGATCGTGAGGAACGGCTCGAGGGCGAGGACGTAGAGGTTGCGCGTGACGGCGTGGCGGACGCTCACGTTGTCGAACGTGGGCAGCGCCATGCCCTGCACGCGCAGGCCGCCGCCGATGCCGTGGCCGATCTGGAGCTCGGCGGCGTGCTGGATCGCGAGCTCGTACTCCTCGTTGCGGCCGAGCGGGATATAGAGCACGGGCTCGAGCTGGGCGCGCGCGATCAGCGGGCCGAAGTGCGCCTCGGCGCCGAGGCGCGCGTGGATCGGGAGGATGCTCGGGAAGTACTCGTGCAGATCCCAGTACGCCCGGCTCGCGCCGACCGGCTCGTAGCTGCTGTGGTGGTGGGTCTGGCTGGAGAGCGTCGCCAGCCCGACGGCGCCGCCCACCGTGAGCCAGAGCCTCCGGCCGGCGCGAGCGATGTGATGCGCGCCGAGCGTCACGTTGCCGAGCACGGCGTCGGTGCGCTCGTCGATCGCGAGGCCGAAGGGGACCCGGATATCGAGGAAGGTATGCCCGGCGAACGGCATGCGGGCGAAGAGGGCGATGGCGAGCCCGGAGACGTCGCTGTCGCCTCCCGTGAATGACGAAGTCTCCACACCGATTGCGCCGCGCCGGCCGAGCGGGATGCTGGACCGGTTAAGCGTCTGGTCACCTGACTCGGGCGCAGGCGCGGGCGGCGGCCCCAGCTCGTCGTCCGAGAGGGACACGGTCCAGTCCACAGGTGCGGGCACGCTGCGCGCCCGGCTCGCGTCGGGATCGCCCGTCGCCCCCGCAGGCGGCGCGGCGGTGCCTGGCGGCGAGGCGGTGCCTGGCGGCGGCGGCGCCGCGCCTGCCGGCGCGGTGGGTTGTGCCCCGGGCGCGAGCGCGCCGGACGCAGCGGCACCTGCCCCGGGCGCGGCTGCTCCTGGTGCGGGCGCACCTGCCCCGGGCGCAGGCACCACGCCGCCTGGCGCGGGCGCGCCGGCCGCCGGCGGGGCGGGAGCCGCGGGCGGCGGCGGCGCGCCGGGCGCCGAGGGCGTCGGCGCCGAGGGGGCGGTGGGCGTCCCTGCCGGCGAGGAGGAAGCGGCCGGAGCGGGGGCCGTCGCCGGGGGAGGCGTCACGGGCTGCGCGACGGACGGAGCGACCGCGAGGGTCGCCACGGTCAGGCAGCAAAGCGAGGACAAGACCAGGACTCGGCGGGGCATCGTGTCTCCTTGGGGCGCGCATCCTATCCGCTCACGAGGCGCGCGCGCTCTGCTCGCGCGAGCGATGGCGCAAGAAGCACGGCGCGGATCCGGGGCGGAGCTCCGGCGCTGCGGGCGAGCGCCGCGCTACAGCAGCGACGAGAGCGCCGCCGCGAGCCGCTCGTAGTCGGGCCTGCCGTTGTAGATCTGCGCCGAGATGCGGAGCCACCGGCGGGGCGACGCAGGCCAGGCGAACACCGGCACCTCGATCCCCCAGCGCTCCAGGAGCGCGTCCTGGAGCGGATCGAGGCGCAGCGGCGAGGAAGGCGCGTCGGGGAGCGGCACCGTCGCGAGCGCGCCGATCATCGCGTCGGGGCTCGGGGGCGGGCAGCCGAGCGCCTCGCACAGGAGGTCGCGGGCGGCGAGCGCGGTCGTCCGGTTGTGCGCCCGGAGCGCGGGCCAGCCGCCGGGCAGGAGCGCGCCCATGAAGCGGATCGCGTCCGCGACGCAGAGGGCGGCGCTGGGATCGGCGGTGCCCGTCCAGTCGAACTCGAGCAGGAACCGCGACCTGTCGGTGCGCGGCGAGTTGGCGCCGTGGCTGATCGTGAGCGGGCGGATCGCGCCCTGCCTGTCGCGCCTCACGTGGAGGAACGCCGCGCCCTTCGGCCCGCACAGCCACTTGTGGCAGTTGCCGGTGTAATAGGCCGCCCCGAGGGCGCGGAGGTCGAGCGGCACCATGCCGGGCGCGTGCGCTCCATCGACGAGCAGGTCCACGCCGCGCCCCGCGAGCTCGGAGGCGAGCGAGGCGACCGGGAACACGAGCCCCGTCGGGCTGGTCACGTGGTCGACGAGGACGAGCCGCGTCCGGGGCCCGACGCGCGCGAGCACCGCCTCGACGACCTGCTCGGGCGCCTGGAGAGGGAACGGCACCGGCGCGACCACGACGCGCGCCCCGGCGCGGGCCGCGGCGGCCTCGACCGCGTTGCGGCAGGCGTTGTATCCGTGGTCGGTGACGCAGAGCTCGTCGCCGGGCCCGAGCGACAGCGATCGCAGCACGGTGTTGACCCCGGCGGTCGCGTTGGGCACGAACGCGACGTCCTCGGGGTCGGCGCCGACGAACGCGGCGAGCTCCCCGCGCGCGGCGTCGAGCAGCGGCTCGAGCTCGCGGATGAAGAAGCGGACGGGCTCGCGCTCCATCTGGTCCCTGTAGCGCTGCTGCGCCTCGAGCACCGCGCGGGGGCAGGCGCCGAACGAGCCGTGGTTCAGGAAGGTGACGGCCGGGTCGAGCGGCCAGAGCGCGCGCGCAGCGCCGGCGTCCAGGTCCGGAGCGGGGGCGGCGGCGGGGGCGGGGAAAGCGTTCGGGCTCATGGTGAGAGGCGGGGCGCTCGCGTGGCGAGGTGTCGGGAGGACCGGAGCAATGTCGCGCACGGCCCGCCCCTCTGTCGAGGGCCGCGGCCGCGCGAGGAGATCCATGAGGGCCGCGCGAGGTGGGTCCATCGCGATACATCATGGATCATGTTGTCAATGTGGATACGTTGATCAACCATGACCGGTCAGGCTTCATTCGGAAGAGCTCGGTCAACCCATCCATGATGGACGCCCCTCACGTCCATCATGGATGATCGAGGCGCGGGTGGCGCCATCGGTGATGGATATGAAGACGCGCAGCGGGAACCGCAGCGCGGGATATGGGATATGAAGCCGCGCAGCAGGAACCGCAGCGCCGGATATGAAGACGCGCAGCAGGAACTTCAGCGCCGGATATGAAGACGCAAATGGCGCTTCAGCGCTGAGGACGGAGTCGCAGTCGGAGATTCAGCGACGGACTCGAAGACGCAACTGGGCGCCTGGACGGCGCGGCTCAGCGGTCGGCCCAGAGCCGGGAGCCGCTGTTCATCTCGAGCGCATCCATGCGCCGCGCCGACGGCGGGGCCGCCGCGGCCGCGCGCGCGGTCTTGCGCGCGCTCGCCACCGCCGCGGCCGCATCGGCGGCGCGCCCCTTCTCCTTCGCCGACTGGGCGCGCGCCGCCTGCTGCCGGAGCCGCTCCTCCGCCACGGCGAGCTTCGCCTCGGCCGCGCCGAAATTGCCCGAGTTCACGTCCTGGGCGGCTTCGAGCTGCGCCATGCCCGTCTCGATCACCGCCGCGATGGTCTGGGTCTTCTCGTTCTGGCGCGCGGCGACGAGGGCGGCGTCGCTCGTCACGTCGTAACGGGCCACCACCTCCTGCACGCGCGGGACGTTGCCGTTCTCGGGGTCGCGGAAGTGGAGCCGCACGCTCGCCAGCGGGTGCGATCCGGCGGCCGGCGCGGCGACCCGCACCCGCACGAGCATCTCGCGGTGCTGCCCGCCGAACATCGTGCCGAGGAGCACCCGGATCGTGTCGCCGGACCGGTCGGTGCGCTCGTTGGGGACGCCCATGATCTCCACGCCGGGCGCCGGGACGATCTCGACGAACGCCCCTGTCGCCGCCGTCGTCTGGAGCAGCGCCAGCTCGCGCTCGAGGACGGAGGACATCTGGTGCGCCTCGGTGAGGTGGTACAGCCTGCCGCTGGAGCCGACGGCGAGCGCGTTCAGCGTGCGCTCGTCGTAGTCGGCCCCCACCCCGAGCGACGTGATCTGCACCCCGCGGTCGGCGCCGCGCTGCGCGAGCGCGCCGAGCAGGTCGGGGGAGGACGGCCCGATGTTCGCCTGGCCGTCCGAGATGAGCACCACCCGCCGGACGGCGTGCGTCGATGGCGCCATGACCGCGTGCTTCTCCGCGAGCCGGAGGCCATCGAAGAGGTTGGTGCTGCCCTCCGGGCCGAGCGCGGCGATGGCGCGCGCCACCGTGGTCCGCGTGGCGGGGCCGAGCACGGTGGGCGCCACGCGCTCCTCCGCGGTGTCGGCGAACGACGCGAGCGACACGACGTCGCCGTCGGGTAGCCGGTCGACGAACGCCTGCGCCGCCGCGCGGGCGTGCTCCATCTTCGCTCCTTGCATCGAGCCGGAGGCGTCCACGAGCAGCGCGACGGCGGCCGGCGCGCGCGCCCCGCGCCGGGCCGCCGGGACATCGACCCACACGCCGAGCTGCGTCTCGCGCGTCCCCGGCAGCATGAAATCGCTCGCGCCAGCGGCGCCGATCCAGACGCCCCGGCTCGGCTCGGGACCCGGCTCCGGCGCGGGCGCCTTGGCAAGCGCGCCCCCGCGCGGCTCGGCCACCAGCGCCGCCCGCGGCTCGACCACCAGCGCCGCCGGCGCCGCGCCCTCGTCCCGCGCTCCTGCGCCCGGCGCGCCGCCCGCGGCCGCGGCGCTCGTCCCCGGAGCCGTCGCCGCGCCGGCCGCGCAGCCCAGAGCCGCCCATCCCATCAGCAATCCCGCGAGCATCGTCCGCATAGAGAAGCTCCTTCCGCCGCAAAGCCATGGCGCGGCCACCGGGGGACCTCGCGTCCTCCGCCGCGCTCTCCTCGACCCCCAGCGCGCGGCTTCTACGGGCCGGGCTGGAAAAAGATCTCCGGGAGAGCTCGCCCCGGCGCCGCCGCGGCCAGGTCGCCCCGGCGGCGCGCCGCTGCCCGCCAGAGCCCCCTTCGAGCACACGTCCATGGGTCGTCTCTGCCTGTCGCCAGGGCGCGACTCGCGATCTCCCGCGAGCGGCGACTCCCGACATCCCTGCGGCTGCGGTCCGGGTCTTGCTCGGCCGCTGCCGTGGACTGGTGATCCCCGAGCGCTGCGCCTGGACAGCGCCGCACGAAGCCGGCGATGCCGGAGGAGGTCGATTACGATGAAACTCGCACGAAGCAAATCTCCAGCTTTTCTCGCCGCATTTGCGGCGATCTTCCTGGCTGTCGCGAGCCTCTTCGCTTTACCGGACTACACGCTCACGGGCGATGGAGTCCGCGTGAGGACGGTGGGTGTGGCGAAGATCGAGGTTTACCGGATCAGCCATTACATGGACCAGCTCCCTCCCACCCGATCCAGGCAGGCTGTCATCGACATGGACACGGGGAAGAAGTTCGTCTGGACGATGCTGCGCGACGTCGATCGCGACTCCATCATCAAGGCGCTGAGGGACGCCTACGCGATGAACGACTACACCGACGCGACGAAGATCGGGCGCTTCGTGGCGGCGTTCGAGAGAGACCTCAAGGCAGGGAGCGAGGTCACCATCGAGTACGACGCGCGCGCGAAGGCGACCACCGTCACGGTCGCGGGCGGCGGGACCGCGACGGTCGGCGGCCTCGATTTCATGAAGGCCACCTGGCGGATCTGGTTCGGCAAGATCGATCAGCCGCAGCTGGGCGACCAGCTCATCGCCAGGCTGCCCTGAGGCCGGGCTTTCCGCGTCAGTCCGACGGCTTCTCGCGCACCACGAGCACCGACCGGCTCGTGTGGTTCACGACCTTCGCCGCGGTCGTCCCGAGCACCTTGTCGATGCCCGAGTACCCGTGCGACCCGATCACGATGAGGTCGGCGTTCTCCTCATCGGCCGTCCGGCAGATGACCTCCCAGGCGACGCCGACGTGGACCACGATCTTCGCGAGGAGCTCGGGCGGCACGTCGCGGGCGAGCTGCTCCAGCTCCCCCCTGTCGCTCCGCTCCAGGATCTCGGGGACGCGGGTCGGCGACTCGTTCAGCGCCTCGGCCGGCAGGCTGTGGTGCAGCCCGATGCCGCGCACGAGCACCAGCCTGCCACCGAGCTTCTGCGCGAGGTCGACGCCCTCCGCGAGGATGAGAGACGACCTGGGCGAGCTGTCCAGGGCAACGAGGATGGTCCGGGGTTGCTTGAGGCTCATGGCGTCCGCCTTTCTCGAGCGGCGGTCCACCCGCACAGGAGACGGGCCCAGATCGGCGTTTTCGGCGCGCAAGCGCACTCCTGTGCGCTGAGCACCGAAAACGTCGAGATGGGCTCGTATCCGAAGCGGGTGACCGCCGCTCTGTGACGCATGTACCAGAGACAGAGGAAGACCGCTCTAGCGCTCGTTTCAGGCGGGTCCGGCCGCTGGGCGTCCGGCGCGGATCAGGCGCGGATCGTCACGCCATGGCCGCGGTCGTCCGTGAGGATCTCGAACGCCGCGCGCCGCGCCGTCGTCAGGGTCTCGACCTCTACCTCGCGGCCCAGGCTCTTTCGCCGCAGCCTGAGGGTGCAGGCGCCGATCTTCGTGTTCAGGCAGTGCTTCACGCCGCCCGGAGGGTTCCTGTAGGCGAGGCCCACGAAGTCGCCCGCGCGCGCGGAGATCTCCCCCTCGACGCGCAGCCGGGCGGTCTCGGTCCGGAAGCGCCAGGTGAAGTAGTCGAACGAGGCCTCGGCGCGGACCGCCTGGACCAGCGAGCTCAGCGCGATCTCCTCGCCCCGGTGCCGCAGGACCAGCGGCGTCATGCTCGGCGTCCAGAGCGGCCCGATCTTCAGGCGGGCCGTGGCGACCTCCAGGAAGCTGTCCGGATGGCTGTCGAAGCCGGCGACCTGCCCCCAGGCGTACAGGTCCGTGTGCTTCGTCCCCCAGTTGTGGTTCTGGCTGCCGACCCACCCCGACACGTCCACGTCGCGCCCGAAGGCCCGGACGACGCCGCTGTAGACGGCCATCGGCGCGGCGACGAGCGCCTTCGCCTTCGGCAGCGGCGCGTCGTAGAGCGCCCCCGGGAGCAGCAGGAGCGGCTCCCCGCCGCCCTCGTAGGCGAGGTCCCAGGCGATGGCGTCCTCCCCCTCGCCGGCCGCGCCAGCGAGCCTCCCGGGGCTCAGGCGGGCGTCGTCGACGGCGACCGAGAAGGCGTCGCGGGCGAAGGCGCACCGCCCGGCGAACGGGACCTCGCGCTTGGCGACCGCGTGGCGGCCCGACTCGCCGTCGAAGTAGACGGCCCAGAGCTCGCCCTCCGCAGCCTCGGGCCGCCCGGCCGGGCTGAAGAGCGTGTACCGGATCCAGAAGGCGAGCGGGCGCGTCGGGTGGTTCGCGCGCTGGAAGAAGCTCTCGTAGAAGCCCTCCCGCTGCCCCGGCCGGTACCGCGCGCAGTTCGCCCGCTCCCGGACCGCCCTCGCCGCCACGTCGGCCACCCTAGTGCCCCCTCTTCCGCCCGCCGCTCAGGAGATCAGCGATGACCCGCTCCAGGTCGTCGAGCGAGATCGGCTTCGCGATCTTCGCGTTGTCCACCCGCTCCACGAACTCGCGCGCGCTCGCCGTGAAGGCGCCGCCCGACATGAAGGCCATCTTCGGCTGGAGCTGCGGGAAGCGCTCGCCGATCTCGTCGTACAGGGCCATCCCGCTCATCTGCGGCATCAGGAGATCGCACACGATCGCGTCGATCTGGCCGCCGCGGTCCCGCAGGAGGTCGAGCGCCTCGTGGCCGCTCTTCGCCACGAGCACCTCGTGGCGCTCCTCGAACGCGCGCGCGAACGCGTTGAGGAGCATCGGCTCGTCGTCGACGAAGAGGATCGTCCCGCGCGACGAGGAGCGCGGCGGCTCGGGCGGCGGCCGGAGCGCGGGCAGATCTGCGGGGTTGAGGCCGGTCAGGCGGATCGTGAAGACCGTGCCGATGCCGGGCTGGCTCGACACGGTCATCGTGCCGTGCTGCTCCTCGACGATGTTGCGCGACACCCAGAGCCCGATCCCCGGGCGCGCGCTCTCCTCCTTCGTCGTGAAGAACGGGTCGAAGATCCGCTCGACGACCTCGGGGGTCATGCCGCGCGCGTTGTCCTCCACCTCGACGTGGTGGACCCCGGCGTCGAAGCGCGTCGTCACGCGCACCATGTTCTCGTCGCGCGGGCGGTTCGGCATCGCCTGCGCCGCGTTGATGAACAGGTTCACGAACACCTGCGAGAGCTTGCCCGGGTAGCCGACGAGCGGGGGCATCTCGCCGTACCGGCGCTCGATGCGGCAGAGCTGGCTCAGCTGCGGCCCCGTCATGCGCAGCGCCAGCTCGATCACGTCCACGAGGTCGACCCGCTCGGGCTTGCGCTCGCTGCTGCTCGAGAAGAGGTTGAGGTCGGTCACGATGTCCCGCATCCGCTCGACGCCGGCGAGCGCCTCGTGGCAGGACCGATCGATGAGGTCGATGGCGCGGAGCAGGTCCTCGTAGGAGCCCGCGGCGACCGGGCGCGCCGCCGACACGAGCTTGTGCGCCCCGCTCCGGATCTGCTCGAGGTTCGCCATCACCCACGCCATGGGGTTGTTCAGCTCGTGCGCGACGCTCGCCGCGACCTGGCCGATCGAGGCGAGCTTCTCGCTGTGGAGGATCTGGGCGCGGCGCGCGACCTCCTCGGTGACGTCGCGCATGAGCGCGAGCGAGGCGTCCTCGCCGTAGAGCCGCGTGATCCGGACCGTCATCACCTTGGTCAGGCCGGCGCGCGTCCCGCAGCGGATGGTCGCCTCCCGCGGCTCGTCGGCCCGGGACGCGGACATGACGAGCGCGCGCAGGGCCGGCACGTCCGCCGCGACCGCGAGCGCGGTGATCGGCCGGCCGATCCACGCCTGCCGCGAGTGGCCGAAGAGCACCTCGAAGCGCACGTTCAGCCGCGTCAGCATGCCCTCCTGGTCGATCGTCGCGAGGACGTCGGACGAGAGCTCGACGATCTCGCGGTAGCGCTCCTCGGAGGCGAACAGCGAGCGCTGGGCGTACGCCTCGGCGAAGCGGTGCTCGAACTGGAGCAGCAGCGCGTCGACGGCGCGGAGCACGTCGATCGAGGACGTGCCGTCCGCGTCGCCGTCGTCGTGCGTCGTGTCGAGCACGCCCGCGACCGCGGTGCGGAACTCGGAGGCGGCGATCAGGGGCCCGCTGATCGAGTAGCCGGTCGCGTAGCGCTGCTCGACGAGGTGCGTGATGAACTGGTCGAGCAGCTCCGCGCTGCCGTCCTCGAGGATCCGGGTGAACGCGGCGAGCCAGGAGCGGACGTTCTCGGTCACCTCGCCCACGGGCCGATCGGTGTACCGGCCCCGCTCCGGAGGCAGCGCCAGCACGTTCTCGATCCAGTCGTCGATCAGCTCGTCCTTGTGGCGCTTGCAGAGCTCGAGGAGCCGCCGGCGCGCGAGCGCCATGGACGTCTCCGCGTGGGTCGGCGGCGCGTGGACCTGCGAGCGGCGCTCGCCGTCGATCTCGCGAGAGCCCCTCGACTCCGGCAGCTGCGAGCGGCGCTCGCCGTCGATCTCGCGAGAGCCCCTCGACTCCGGCAGCTGCGAGCGGCGCTCGCCGTCGATCTCGCGAGAGCCCCTCGACTCCGGAAACTGGGAGCGGCGCTCGCCCTCCCCCTCGCGCGCGCTCCTCGCCTCCGGGAGCTGCGAGCGGCGCTCGCCCTCCCCTCCTTCGCGCGCGCTCCTCGCATCTGGAAGCTCACGCTTGGCTTCCTCGTCGGCTGCCATGGTGTTACCTGCCGCGGAGGACCTCGCAGCCCATGAACGCTCGGAGCGGCTCGGGGACGACCACCGTCCCGTCCGCCTGCTGGTACTGCTCGAGGATCGCGATGACCGTCCGCCCCACCGCGAGCGCCGACCCGTTCATCGTGTGGACCAGCCGCGGCTTCGCCTTCGGCTCCGGCCGGTAGCGGATCTGGGCGCGGCGCGCCTGGAAGTCGCCGAAGTTCGAGCAGCTCGAGATCTCGCGGTAGACCCCCTGGCCGGGCAGCCACACCTCGAGGTCGTACGTCTTCTGCGCGCCGAAGCCGAGGTCGCCGGCGCACAGCGCGGAGACGCGGTAGTGCAGCCCGAGGCGCTTCAGGACCTCCTCCGCGTGCGCGGTGAGGAGCTCGTGCTGGCGGGGCGAGTCCTCCGGCGTCGAGAACCGCACGAGCTCGACCTTGTCGAACTGGTGCTGCCGGATGAGCCCCCGCACGTCGCGCCCGTGGCTGCCCGCCTCGCTGCGGAAGCACGGCGTGTACGCCGTGTAGGCGATCGGCAGCGACGCGCCGTCGAGGATCTCGTCGGCGTGGAGGTTCGTCACCGGGACCTCCGCCGTCGGGATGAGGTACAGGTCGTACGCCCGGTCCGGGTCGCTCTTCTGCGTCTTGAACAGGTCGTCGGCGAACTTGGGCAGCTGCCCCGTGCCGAACAGGGCCGAGTCCTTCACGAGGAAGGGCGGCAGCACCTCGAGGTAGCCCTGCTCGCGCGTGTGCAGGTCGAGCATGAACGAGATGAGCGCGCGCTCGAGGCGAGCGGCGGCGCCCATCAGGACCGTGAAGCGCGCGCCCGAGAGCTTCGCCGCGCGCTCGAAGTCGAGCAGCCCCAGCGCCGTGCCGATGTCCCAGTGGTTCTTCGGCGTGAACGAGAAGCTCGGCTTCTCGCCCCACGTCCTGACCACCACGTTGCCCTCCTCGCCCGCGCCGTCGGGCACCGAGGGGTCCGGCACGTTGGGGACGCCGGAGAGCACCTCGGTCATCCGCTTCTCGAGCTCGGAGACCACCTGCTCGGCCTCCTTGATCCTGGCGGAGAGGGCCTTCAGCTCGTCGCGCTTCTGCGCGAACTCGGGCGACTTCTTGTCGAGGCGCGCCATCGCGTCGTTCGCCGCGTTGCGCTCCGCCTGCCACCGCTCGAGCTCCTGGATCCTCGACCGGCGCGTGCTCACCGTGGAGGCGAAGTCGTCTCCCAAGGTGGCGGCGGCGGCGGGCGAGCGACGAGCAAGCGCCGCGCGCACCTCATCGAGGTGATCTGC
Source organism: Sorangium sp. So ce321 (assembly GCF_051530195.1). Classification (NCBI taxonomy): domain Bacteria; kingdom Pseudomonadati; phylum Myxococcota; order Polyangiales; family Polyangiaceae; genus Sorangium; species Sorangium sp. So ce321. The sequence goes on from NZ_CP150329.1 coordinate 13,128,250, forward strand.
GACGTGGCGAGGATCGAGCATGCGCCAGGGTTTAGCCGAAGCTTGTACGCGCGTCAGCAGCCGCGACGCGCGGCTCGGCTTTACGGCGGGGTCCGCTCCCCGACGCGAAGCCGGACGGCGGGGAGCGGCGCGGAGGCCCCTAGGCGGTCGTGCCCAGGCTGCGCAGCACGAACTGGAGGATGCCGCCGTGCTGGTAGTAGTCGACCTCGTTCGGCGTGTCGATGCGCGCGGTGACGGTGAACGTCGTCGTCTTGCCGCCCTCCCCGGTCGCGACGACGCTCAGCTTCTTGCCCGGCGTGAGGTTGTCCGAGATGCCGCCGATCTCGAACACCTCGCGCCCGGTGAGCCCGAGCGTCGACGCGTCCTCGCCCGCCGCGAACTCGAGCGGGAGCACGCCCATGCCGACCAGGTTCGACCGGTGGATGCGCTCGAAGCTCTTCGCGATGACCGCGCGCACGCCGAGCAGCTTCGTCCCCTTGGCCGCCCAGTCACGCGACGACCCGGTGCCGTACTCGGCGCCGGCGATGACGACCAGCGGCACGCCCTCGTCCTTGTACCGCATGGCCGCGTCGTAGATCGTCGTCTTCTCGCCGTCGGGCAGGTGCACCGTGATGCCGCCCTCCTCGCCCGGGCGCAGGAGGTTCTTGAGGCGGATGTTCGCGAACGTGCCGCGCATCATCACCTCGTGGTTGCCGCGGCGGGCGCCGTACGAGTTGAAGTCGGCGGGCGCGACGCCGTGCTCGACCAGGTACTTCGCGGCGGGGCTGTTCTTGGCGATGTTGCCGGCCGGGGAGATGTGGTCGGTCGTCACCGAGTCCCCGAGCAGCGCGAGCACGCGCGCGCCCCGGATGTCGGTGAGCGGCGCCGGGTCCTTCGACAGCCCCTCGAAGAACGGGGGCCTGCGCACGTACGTCGAGGCGTCGTCCCACACGAACGTCTGGCCGCTCGGGATCGAGAGCTTCTGCCACTCCTCGTCGCCGGCGAACACGTTCTCGTACTGCACCTGGAACTGCTCGGGCCGCACCGCCGTCCGGATGGCCTCGTTGACCTCGGACGAGTGGGGCCAGATGTCCTTGAGGTACACCGGCTCGCCGTTGCGGTCGGTGCCGACCGGCTCCTTGAAGAGGTCGGCGTCGACGTCGCCGCGCAGGGCGTAGGCGACGACGAGCGGCGGGGAGGCGAGGAAGTTCATCCGCACGTGCTGGTTGATGCGGCCCTCGAAGTTGCGGTTGCCGGAGAGGACGCTCGCCACGACGAGGTCGTTGTGGCGGATGGTGTCGCCGATCACGTCCGGCAGCGGCCCGGAGTTGCCGATGCAGGTCGTGCAGCCGTAGCCGACCAGGTGGAAGCCGAGCGCCTCGAGGTACGGCAGGAGCCCCGCCTGGCGCAGGTAGTCGCTGACGACCTTGGACCCGGGGGCGAGCGAGGTCTTCACCCACGGCTTCACCGTGAGCCCACGCTCGACGGCCTTCTTGGCGAGGAGGCCCGCGCCGAGCATGACCGCCGGGTTCGACGTGTTGGTGCAGGACGTGATCGCGGCGATCACGACCGAGCCGTGGCGCAGGGTGTAGCGCGTGTCGCCCTCGGTGATCTCGGCCGGGCGCATGACCTTCTCGAGCGCGGGCGCGCGCGCGGCGGCCTGGCCGGTCTCCTCCTCGAGGAACGCCTTCACCGCGGCCGGCTCGGCGGCGGTGAACTCCTTCTCGAGCATGCCCTGCAGCGACGCGCGGAAGGTGCGCTTCGCGTCGCGCAGCCGGACGCGGTCCTGCGGCCGCTTCGGGCCGGCGATCGACGGCTCGACCTCGCCGAGGTCGAGCGAGAGCGTGTCGCTGAAGACGGGGTCCGGGGTGCTGTCCGTGCGGAACAGCCCCTGCTCCTTGTAGTAGGCCTCGACGAGCGCGACGAGCGGCGCCGGCCGGCCGCTGAAGCGGAGGTAGGCGATCGTCTCGTCGTCGATCGGGAAGAAGCCGATCGTGGCGCCGTACTCGGGCGCCATGTTGGCGATCGTGGCGCGGTCCGGGAGCGAGAGCGCGCTCAGGCCCGGGCCGTAGAACTCCACGAACTTCCCGACCACCTTCTTCTGCCGCAGCATCTGGGTGACCGTGAGGACGAGATCGGTCGCGGTGGCGCCCTCGGGCAGGCTGCCGTGGAGCTTGAAGCCCACGACCTCGGGGATGAGCATCGAGAGCGGCTGGCCGAGCATCGCCGCCTCGGCCTCGATGCCGCCGACGCCCCAGCCGACGACCCCGAGCCCGTTGATCATCGTCGTGTGCGAGTCGGTGCCGACGAGCGTATCCGGGTAGACCAGCGTGCCCTGCCGCATGACGGCGCCCGCGAGGTACTCCAGGTTGATCTGGTGGCAGATGCCCTGGTCGGGCGGCACCACGCGGAAGTTCGTGAAGGCCTGCGCTCCCCAGCGGAGGAAGGCGTAGCGCTCCTCATTGCGCTCGAACTCGAGCGCCGCGTTCACCTTCAGGGCCGTCGAGGACGCGAACCGGTCGACCTGGACCGAGTGGTCGATCACGAGGTCGACGGGCTGGAGCGGGTTGATCTTGAGCGAGTCGCCGCCGAGCTTCGCGAGCGCCTCGCGCATGGCGGCGAGGTCGACCACGGCCGGGACGCCCGTGAAGTCCTGGAGCAGCACGCGCGCGGGGTGGAAGGCGATCTCCTGCGAGGGGCGGGCCTTCGGGTCCCAGTTGAGGACGGCCTCCACGTGGTCCTTGCGCACGACGCGCCCGTCCTCGTGGCGGAGGAGGTTCTCCAGCAGGACGCGGAGCGAGAAGGGGAGCTTGTCGAGCGAAGCGCCGCCTTGCGCCAGCGATGGGAGCTTGTAGTAGGTGTACGTATCGGCTTGAACCGTCAGCGTGCTCTTCGTGCCAAAGCTGTCGACCATGCGGCCTCCTCCAACGTCCGGAGCGCCCTTGTAGGCGCGCCGATGGCGCTAATCTAGTGTTATGTGCGCGCGCTTCACCCTCGCCCTTCCTGACTTTGCGGCCCTCGTGGCGTTGCTGGAGGCGTCCTTCCGCGCGGCCGGGGGGCCAGCCCGCGCGATAGCCGCCGACCCGAAGGCGGCCGCTCGCTACCGGCCCCGCTACAACATCGCTCCTTCCACGGTCCACCCCGTGCTGCGCGCGCAGGACGGCCAGCGCGCGCTCGTGCCTGCGACCTGGGGCTTCCTGGGGCGCTTCGCCAGGGGCGGAGGGGCGCCGTCGCTGCTCGCCAACGCGCGCGCCGACGGCGCGCGGACGAAGCCGACGTTCCGCGAGGCGTTCGCGGCGCGCCGCTGCGTGGTGCCGGCGGACGGCTTCTACGAGTGGACCGGGCCGAAGGGCGCGCGGCGACCGACGTGGTTCCACCCCCCGGACGGCGGTCTGCTCCGCCTGGCCGGGCTGTACCAGCCGGCGAAGGACCCCGACACGGGGGAGGTCGACATCCGTTTCACGATCCTGACCACCGAGGCCAGCGCCGATGTAACGCCGGTCCACGACCGCATGCCGGTGCTGCTGGCCCCCGGGGACGTGGATCTCTGGCTCGGCGTCGGCGACGGCGCGGACGTCGACCGGGCGGAGGCGCTGCTCCGGCCCGCGCCTCGCGGCACCCTCGCGGCGCGCCCCGTCTCCCCGCGGGTCAACTCGGTCGGCCACGACGACCCTGCCCTGCTGCAGGAGGTCGCGGCGGAGGCCGCCGCCCCGGAGGCCGCTGCCTCCGCCCCGAAGGCCGCTGCCCCGAAGGCCGGCGCTCCGAAGGCCGGCGGCACGCTTCCGCTGTTCGATCTGGACAGCGGCGCGGGTCCCGCCGTCCCCTCCGGGCGGACCTCGCGCCGCTGAGCTGTCGTGACGTGCGCTGACGTGAGCGGACGTACCGCGGACGTCACCGCGCGGAGGCGCTGCTCGAGCGACCGCCCTTGCGGCCCGTGCGGCTCGTCTTTGCCGGCCGGCTCGGCTTCCGTGCGGGCGCGGCCCGTCCGGTCTTCGCCGGCGCGGTCTCCGCTGCCTTCTTCCGCCCGGTCGCGGCCGGGGTGCTGCGACGGCCCTTCTGCGCGCCCCGGGCCGGCTCGGCGCGCTGCGTCGACGCGCGCTTCGCGGGCGGACGCTTGGCCGCCGCGGACTTGCGCGCCGCCGGCTTCGCCGCCCGCGTACGGCGGCCGCTGGCGGCGGCGGGCATGCTCTTCGCGACGTTCTGCGCCAGGAGCGCCTCGACGTTGCTCTCGCGCACCTGGTCGAAGCGTGACTCCAGGCGGTTGCCGAGCTCCGCGAGGCGCTCGGCGCCCATGGCGCTCTCGACCTGGGGGAAGAGCTCCTGCTCCTCCTCCTGGACGTGGTGCTGCACGAGCTCCTTGAGCACGCTCAGCCTGGCGTGAAAGCTTTCGTCACCCGGCTCGGTGCTGAGCAATTTCTGCAACATGATGTGAACGAGGGAGTGCTCCTCGTACGAGGTCGGGATCAGGGGGGAGGCGCCGAGCGCCTCCCGGGTCTCGGGGTAGAAGATCTCCTCCTCGATGGCCGCGTGGCCCACGAGGTTCGCCACCAGCTCGTCGCGCAGCGCGCTGATCTCGTTGTCGCCGGCCTGCGAGATGCGCTCGAAGAGCTCGTCGACTTCCTGGTGCTGCTCCTTCAATAGGTCGGTCGCCTTCATGCGGGGACTCCTCTCACGGAAAGATGAAGCGCCGTCGAGGCGCTTTGCCCTGTGCGGTTGGCGGCATTTGCGCGAAGCATGCCAGGTGCCCGGCTCGCGCGGAGCGAGCGCATCACGCGCACGCCAGCGCGCGCGGGGCGAGCGCATCACGCGCACGCCAGCGCGCGCGGGGCGAGCGCGTCACACGCACGCGCGGGCGCGGGCGTACGTCGATCGGCCCTGCGCGCGGGGCGCTGCGGCGCGCGCGGAGCGGGGCATGATGCCTCGGAGCGAGGCATCATGACGGTGCGGATCGCGCTCTCGCGCGGCCGGCGCGACGTCGCGGACGCCCCCGCTCGCGCTGCTCGCGCTGCTCGCGCCGGCGCGACGCCCGGGCGCCGTCAGCGGGCTCTCCGGCTCTCGTCTGCCGCGCGTCAGGCCGTGAGCGCGCGCTGCGCGGGCCTCATTGCGCGCCCCAGACGTTGAGCACGGCCGCCGTCTCCGCGTCGATCGTGGCCGGCTCCCGCTGCGACACGGGCGCGCGCACGGACAGGTCGAACGTGACGGTGCGCCGGAACAGCGCCATGGTGGCGAGCGGCATCACGTCGCGGCGGTTGAAGGCGCAGGTCGGGTCCACCTCGAGGTCGCAGAGAAAGGGGGGAACGCCGAGTCGCCCCGAAAGCACGAGGTTGCCCCAACGCGCGGAGTAACGATCGCCGAGGGCGGCGATCTGGGGGTCCCGCTCGACGCCCTCGAGGCCCGAGGCGACGGACGCCAGATCCTTCCCGAGCGGTTTGCGGGCGAACGAGAGGCCGAGAGAGGCAATGGCGGTGCGCGCGATGTCGATGATCTCGGTCGGGGCAGAGACGCGCTGGCCGGCGTAGAGGTCGCCGGGAAAGTGGACATAAAGCGGGAGCGTCAGGACGGGCTCCTGGAGGTCGAGGCCCTCGGCGTAGAGCGCGGCGTCGGAGCGGCCGCTGGCCAGGTCGCCGGTCACGATGAAGAGGGTCTCGTCCCACAGCCCGGCGGTCTTGAGGGTCCCGATGAGGTTGCCGAGGGCCCGGTCCTGGCCGGCGAGCGCGATGGTGAAGAGGTCGCGAACGCGGTCGCGATCGTCGGGGCTGAGCACATCGCGGCGCCGGTTTCGCAGCCTGGCCAGCACCTGCGCGGCGCGGCGCGGCTCGATCGGGCCGGCGTAGTCGGCGGGCTTGAGGGCGTTCAGCTCCTTCGGGCTGACCTCCCAGGGCGGGTGGCCGCCGCGCGCGTGGACGAACGCGAGCAGGCGGTTCCCTGCGTCCTGACGGACAGTCTCGCTGATCCAGGCGGCGGCAGCGTCGATCGGCGTGGTAGCTGGCTCGCCGCTCGTCGGGGGGTGCTCGAGGACACGGGACCAGCCTGGCCCGAACCCGAACGCCCGGAAGGTGGTGGGGACGCCGGTGAAGAGCCCGGTCCGGACGCTGCTGTCGCTCGCGATGGCGCCGATGGTGGTCATCCGCGCGGGGAGGCGCGCCCCGGTGTCGGTGACTGTATGAGCGGACGGTGGCAGGCCGGTGAGCAGCGACGCGATCACGGAGGACACGACCGTGCTCGGCGCCCGGTGGTGGTCGAACGTCGTCGCGGACACGGCGAGATCGGAGAGCGTCGCGAGGCTCGGCTCGGGGTGACCGCTCCAGGGGGGAAGATCGGGCCGCTCGACCCCGTTCAGGGCGACGATCACGACGGCGCGCGCCGCGGGCACGGACGGCGGAGGCTCCGGCGATCCGGCGAGGACGGGGTCGCCGAAGAGGACGCGTCCGCCGCGGGCCGCGGCCGAGGCGCGGAGCTCGAGGGTGATGAGGGAGCCCGCGAAGGGCGCGAGCGGCAGCTCGACGTCGGTCCAGGTCGCCTTGTCGCCGCCCTCGACGTGGACGCGATGGATCACGAGGGGCTCCTGGCCATCGCGCAGGGCGCGGATCTCGGCGTCTCCCTCGGCGGAGCCCAGCACGCCGACGGCGGTGCGGAGGCGCGTCGCCCTGGAGGGGCGGAAGGCGCAGCGGACGGCGCCAGGGGCGCGCAGCGCGATCGACCGGTGCGGGACGCCCGACAGCGCGGCGGCGGGCGCGACGACGTCGCGCAGGGTCGGGGGGCCGTAGGTGGCCGGGTCCTCGTCGGGGATGCCCACGCGGATCCAGTCGATGTCCGCGAACGACTCCCCCTCGCGGAGCCGGCCGGAGAACCGGACCGTGAGGGTGTGCAGGCCGGGGTCGGCCGGGAGCGTGGTGGTCGGGGTCGACGCGATGCGGATCTGGTCGCGCTGGAAGCGGAGCGTCCCGAGGAGCTGGTCGTCCAGCGAGACGGTGGCGTAGCGCGAAGCGAGCCCGACGGCGCGGGCGGACACGAAGATGGGGCTCGCGGACGGCAGGATGAACGTGAGCTTGATCTGCCGCTCGGAGATGCGGGCCCAGGTGGAGCCGTCGTGCTCGACCGCGTTGATGCCGGTCGGCGCGGTGGCCTGCCAGGCGAAGCGACCCAGGAGCGCGCCCGCGCCCGTATCGAGCAGGAGCCCTCGGTGCTCGAGGTCGCAGCTCGGCAGCTCGTCGACGAGGTGCACGAGCTCGCGCGCCGGCGGCAGCGGCGCCGCGGCGGGGGTGGCTGACGCCGCGACGGCGCCGGCCGGGAGGTCGCGCGGCCTCTCGCAGCCGGTACAGCCGGAGAGGAGCGCGCCCGCGGCGGAGAGGAGCGTGAGCGCGGCAGAGGGACGGAGGATTCGGATCACGCGGGCGCGCACGGGGCGTGCTCTACCACGAGCGGCGTTCCTTGCCCGTGGCGGGGCGTCCAGGGCGGCGCGAGCTCCTCGGGTGCCTGGGCGGCGCCCGAGGCGGCGCTCGGCGGCGCCTCGTCGGCGCTCAGCGGCGCCACGGCGGCGCGATGCGGAGACGGGTGAGGCGACCGGCCTTGACCAGCGCGAACCGCACCCGCTCCTCGTCGCGGAGCTTCGCCCGGATCTCGTAGGCGCCGCCCTTGGGCGCGAGCGGCAGCTTGACGCTGCCGGTACCCACCGGCCGCCCGTCGACGAAGAGCGCGTCGCCCGCTCCCGCGATCACCTCCAGCATGCCGTGGCCCTCGGGCACCTTGTGCTCGGCGGTCAGCGGCAGGTCCTCGGGAAGCACGGGGTTGGTCGTCGTCTCGCCGACAGGCCCGGCCGCCGCGCCGGCCGGCACGGCCGCGCCCGGCGCGCCAGCGGCGCCCGACGTTCCCACGGCAGCCGCGGGCTCTGCCGCGGGCTGGGCCGGCGGCGGGGCGGGCGGCGGGGCGCCCTGCTGCTCGTGATCGCGCGACAGCCGCGCGCCCACGGCGAAGACGAACGCTGCCACAGCGAAGAGGACCCACATCGTCATGCGGTTGTCGCGGGCCGGCGGCGGCTGTGTGGGCACGTAGGCGGACGGACGGCGCACCCGGCGCGGCGTGGGCGACTCGTCGATCGCGGGGGCCGGCGCGGGCGCCGCGACGCGCGCGGCAGGCGCGGGCGGCTCCTTGAGCGCCGCTGGCGGCCCCTCGATCACCGGCGGCGGCGGGAGCGAGCCCAGCGTGACGAGCCGCTGGGGCTTCGGGTACTCCAGCGCGGGCAGCGTGGCCCCCTGCCGGCGCGGCGCCGGCGCGACGCCCGGCACGGCCGGCGTCACGCTCGCCAGGGCCGCGGCGTCGCCCGGGGTGGTCCACGTCGCGCGCGCGCCGAGCACCTCGCCTTGCAGCTCGCCGAACTCCCGCGGGATGCGGGCGCTGGCGAGCGCCCTCGCCTCTGTCTTGCGCGCGCTCGCGAGCGTGGTCGTCTCGTCCTCCCCGTCCACGGACACCACGGGGATGGATGCCGCCGAGCCAGCCGCGGACACCACCGAGATCGGCGCTGCCGAGCCGGGCGCCGCCGACGCCACCGAGATCGGCGCCACCGAGATCGGCGCCGCCGAGCTGGGCGCCGCCGACACCACCGAGATCGGCGCCGCCGAGCTCGGCGCCGGCATGGACGAGATGGGCGCCACGGAGCCGGGTACCACCGTGACCTGGTCATCGTCGAGCTCGCCTGGCGCGCGCGACGACGCGGCCGCGGCGTCGCCGCCGAGCTCCGGCAGCAGCACCGCCGCCGGCGCCGCCCGCTCCGGCGCGCGCCGTACGCCGCGGAGCGTCTCCTCCTCGTAGGACACGGCGGGGGCGAGCAGATCGTCCCCGTCGCGACCGATCACGCGCCGCACGCCGCCGCGCGCCGCCACGTCGTTGAGCACGTCCTCGACGAGGCTCGAGGCGAACTCCCCCGAGGTGATGACCGACCGCGGCGAGCCCCCCCGCGCGAGCGCCCTCAGGAGCGACCGCGCCGGCTCGGGCGTCGCGTCCGCTGTCGCGCCCATCCCTTCCAGATCGAGGATGACGCGCTCCACCTGCATCAACGGCGGCCCGTGGAGCAGCCGCTGGGCGGCCCGGGCCGCGGCGATCGCGGGCACGAGCTGCTCGGCGAGCGTCCCCTCGAACCCGGGGCGCGGCGGCGCCTCGAGCTCGCTCTCCGGCGCGGGCGCCACGACGAAGCGGCCGGAGCCGACGCCGAGCAGCGCCGCGAGCACCGAGGGCCCGCGGTGGAACGTCCCGTCCTGCGCCGTCCGCGTCGCCCCCGCGGGCCGGCCGTCCTTGATCAGCACCTCGTACAGGAACGCGGCGTCGCGCACCGACACGAGCGCGTCGGGCCGGTGCGCGCACGACAGCGACAGCAGCGTCCGCGTCGTCATGCCGTCGAGGCGCCCGCGGACCTCTCCGCCTGTCGCGATGCGCTCGGCCACGCGCCTCCTGCCCCGCAGGACCTCGTGCACCCGCTGCACGAACGCCGCCGCGCTCGCCTCCTTGCGGAGGTAGCCGTCGGCCTGGGCGCCGAGCTCGCGGAGCCGCTGGAGCAGGTCCTCCTTCCAGGACAGCAGGATGACGGGCACGTCGCGCAGCGCCACGTCCCGCTTGAGCGCGCGGCAGAGCGCGAAGCCATCGAGGCGCGGCATGAGCACGTCGCTCACGACGAGATCCGGCGTCGTCTGGTAGGCGAGGTCGAGCGCCCGCGCGCCGTCGTGCGCCTCGTGCACGGTCGCCCCCGCGGCCCGGAGCACGCCGGCGAGGAACCACGTCACCGCCGGATCGTCGTCCGCGACGACGATATCCATCGCGCCGAGCGCCGCGACCGCCGGCGCCGCGGAGGCGCCGGCCCCGCGCGCCGGCGCCTTCGCGCGGATCTCGCTGTGCGGCCTCGCGCGCGCGCCCTCGGGCGCGCTCGGCGCCGTCATCCACGGCGCGAGCGGCAGCGCGCCCTCCGGCCCGTTCGTCGAGAACCGCACCCCGCCCTGCGAGCGGATCGTCACGAGGTCGCGGATGCGCGCCACCGCGCCCCAGAGCGCCGCGAGCACCTCGGCGCCGTCGCCGAGATCCACGTTCGCCCCCCGGCTCCTCGGCTCTGCGGCGTCGCACAGGCCCCGGCGCAGCTCCTCCGCGAGGCGCGCCCCGAGCTCGTCGAGGCTCACCGCGCCGAGCGGACCGCGCGCTGTCTCGGGGCGCACGCAGGTCGCGGCCGCCTCCGCGGCGGCGCGCCGGAGCGCGCCGGGCGACACGGGCCTCGCGAGCGCGCGCGCGGCGCCGAGCGCCACGTAAGGGGCCGCGTCCTCTGGCCGGGCGAAGCGGCCGACGGCGACGACCGGGACCAGCTCGGTCAGCGGGTCGCCGGCGAGCGCCTCCGCGAGCCCGCGCGCTCCCGGCATATCGGCGTCGAGCAGGACCACGTCCGGAGCGAAGGCGCGCGCGAGATCGATCGCCGTCTCCACCTCGTCGGTCCGCTCCACCTCGAACGACGGCCCCACGTCGGCGCCCCCTGGCTCGAGCGCGTCGGCGAGCGGCGCCGCGCCCACGACGAGTACGGTGATCGGCGCCTCGAGCGCCGCGGCCCCTGACGCTGCGGCGGGCGCCGCCGGCTCGGCGCGGCGCGGCGCGGACGGGCTCGCGCCCGCGTCCTCTTCGTCGTCGAGCGAGAGCGGCTCGGGCGCCAGCGCGCGCCCGTTGCTCACGCTGGCGATCCAGGTCGTGCCCTGGGCCTTCGCGCTGGCCGCCGCTTCCGCGGCGTCCTGGCGGGCTCCGGCGCCGCGCGCGCTCGGCTGGGCGGCGGGCGCCGCGTGCTCGCGCGACGGGGGGGGCTGCTCGCCCATGGCCGACTGCCCCCAGGCCAGGGCGGGCAGCTCCTCGAGCACCTTCCGCAGGGCCGCCGCAGCCTCGTCGGTCAGCCGCGTGCCGCTCGCGGCGACGAGCTGCGACTCTCCCTCGGCGAGCCGCTCGGCCACCCGCGCGAAGCGCAGGAGGCGCGCGCCGGCGCCGAGCGAGTGCAGGCGCCGCTTCAGCTCCTCGACGAGCCGGGGGGCGTCGTCGTCCGCCTCGATCCGCCGGACCATCGCGCGGAGCTCGGCCACGCGGCGACCCAGGTTCGCCACGAACTCGGCCCGCGCCCCGCCCAGCCGCTCGTGCCGAGCCTCGCCCGCTGCATCGCTCCGCGGTCCCGCGTGCTCCACCGCCCTCGATCCTACGCCCATTGGCGGTCCCGTATCACAGGAGGATCAGGCACCCGAACTTCTCGGCGATCGAGCCCGCCCCGCCGGCGCCACAGGCGCGTCCCGTCGCCTCGACCCCGGCCAGCTCCGCGGCGACCAGGGCCCGCGCCGCCGTCGGCTACCGGCCCCCCGGGTCACCTCACCCAGGGCCCGCGCCGCCGTCGGCTACCGGCCCCCCGGGTCACCTCACCCGGGGCCCAGCTCCGCGGCGATCTGCTCCCGGACCCAGGCGCCTGCGGCGCGCGTGCCGAGCGTGCCGCCGACGTCGACCGTGCACATCCCCTGGTCGAGCGCCTGGGAGACCCAGCGCTCGATGCGGCGCTCTTCCTCGGGCCACCCGAGGTGGGCGAGCAGCAGCCCGGCGGTGAGCATCGCCGCGAAGGGGTTCGCGACGTCCTTGCCGGCGAGCGGCGGCGCCGACCCGTGCACCGGCTCGAACAGCGCGACTCGCCCCGGATCCGACGCGTGCACGTTCGCGCTCGCGGCCATGCCGAGCCCGCCCTGCAGCGCCGCGCCGAGGTCGGTCACGATGTCGCCGAACAGGTTGTTCGTCACGATCACCTGGAACTGCGACGGATCCTGGATGACGTACAGGCAGAGGGCGTCCACGTAGACGTGGTTCGACTGGATCTCCGGGTACTGGGCGCGCACCTCGTGGAAGACGCGCAGCCAGAGCTCGTGCGCGTGCCGCATCGCGTTCGACTTGTCCGCCATCGTGACCCGCGTCCGGCCGTTCGCGCGCGCGTAGTCGAACGCCGCGCGGATGATCCGCTCGACGCCCTTCCTCGTATTGACGTCCTCGTTGATCGCGACCTCGTCGGGGGTGCCGCGCTTGAACTGCCCGCCGATCCCGACGTAGATGCCCTCGGTGTTCTCGCGGAACACGACGAAGTCGATGTCCTTCGCCGTCCGGCCCTTGAGCGGGACGAGCCGGTCCGACAGCGCCCGGACGGGCCGCACGTTGGCGTAGAGGTCGTAACCGAAGCGCATGCCGAACAGGATGTCGCGCGCGTGCTCCAGGTTCGGCACGCGCGGGTCCCCGAGCGCGCCGAGGAGCACCGCCGAGCACTCGCGCTGGATCGCGACCTGGATCTGGTTCGGGAACGTCGTCCCGTCGCGCAGGTACCGGTCGGCGCCGAGGTCGAGCTCCCACAGGTCGATCGGCAGCCCCGCTCGAGCCTGGTAGAGCTCGAGCAGGAGCTTCGCCTCCGCGGTGACGGACGGACCGATGCCGTCACCGCCGATGATCGCGATCTTCTTCTTCTTTCCGGCGGCCACGTCGTCGCGCTCCGGGCTCAGCCGAGCGCGCGTTCGACCGGCACGTACTCCAGCCGGTGCGCTGCCGCGACCGGTCCGTACGTGACGTGCCCGCCGTAGGTGTTGATCCCGAGCGCCACCGCCCGGTCGGCCTTGGCCGCGGCGAGGATGCCCTGGTTGGCGATCGCCACCGCGTAGCCGATCGTCGTGTTCGTGAGCGCCCAGGTGCTCGTGTGCGAGACGGCGCCCGGCATGTTGGCGACGCAGTAGTGGACGACCCCGTGCACCTCGTAGGTCGGGTGGTCGTGGGTCGTCGGGCGGCAGGTCGCGATGCAGCCGCCCTGGTCCACGGCGACGTCGACGACGACGGTCCCCTTCTCCATGCGGCGGATGAGGTCCTCATTCACGAGCTGGGGCGCCTTGGCGCCGGGCACGAGCACCGCGCCGATCACGAGATCGGCGCGCTCGCACATCGTCTCGATGTTCTCCGCGTTGGAGTAGAGCGTCTCGATCGCGCCCCCGAACACGTCCTCGAGGTAGCTCATCGTCTCGGCGCGGACGTCGAGCACCGTGACCTGCGCGCCCATCCCGACCGCGATGGTCGCCGCGTTGCGCCCGACCACGCCGCCGCCGAGGATCACCACGCGGCCGCGCCGCGTCCCGGGCACGCCGCCGAGGAGCACGCCCTTGCCGCCCCGCTCCTTCTCGAGGCACGAGGCGCCCACCTGGACAGCCATCCTGCCGGCCACCTCGCTCATCGGCCGCAGCAGCGGCAGCGAGCCGTCCTCGTGCTGGATCGTCTCGTACGCGATGCCGGTCACGCCGCGCCTGGCGAGCTCCTTCGTCAGATCGGGCTCGGCGGCCAGGTGCAGGTACGTGTAGAGGAGGAGACCCTGGCGGAAGTGGCCGTACTCGGAGGGGAGCGGCTCCTTCACCTTCACGACCATGTCGGCGCTCCATGCCTCGGCCGCCGACCTCACGATGAGCGCGCCCGCGCGCCCGTAGGCCTCGTCGGAGATCCCGCTGCCCTCCCCGGCGCCGGACTCCACGAGGACCTTGTGCCCGTGCCCGACCAGGGCCCGGACTCCCGCGGGCGTCATGCCGACGCGGTACTCACGTGTCTTGATCTCCTTGGGGACTCCGATAAGCACGATCGCGCTCCTCTCCTCGCCGGACTGCTTGAAGCGAGGCGTGGCGACGATAGCAGAAAGCTGCCGCTGCAACGCTGCAAGCGGCGGCCGCATCGGCCGCTTTCCGGGGCGAGAAACCCGGGAAAATCCGTTCCAATCGGGTGTCCGTGAGGGCGGGTCACACGCCCGCGGCGGCCTCGAGCGCGGTGCGCACCAGCAGGGTGATCTGCCCGGGAGAGGCGAGATCGAGCGGACCCATCATGCCCTCTGCGTCGAGCAGCAGGAGCTCGAGCGCCTCGCAGTGCGCCGCCAGCGCTTCCTTCCCCGCGTCCCCGAGCCGGACCACCGCGGCCGCGCCGTGCAGGGCGAGCGGCCAGGTCGGCGCGAACGCCTCGTCCGTGGGGAGGCCGACGAGCGTGAGCTCGACGCCGTCGCCGAGCCGGATCACCCCGAGCGGCCGCGGCAGCGGCGCGTTCGGCGGGGCCTCGGCGGGCACGACGGCGTCCGCGATGCGGCGGACCGCATGGGAGAGCGTGATCATGCGGCGCGCGCTGGCGGCGATCACGAGGTGCGGCGGCGGCGCGAAGCCCGCCCGGGCCAGGCGCGTCACCAGGGACCGGAGGACCGGGAAGTGCTCCGCGGGGGCGAACGGCGTGGTGAGGTCGGCGAGCGAGATGCGCCGGACCTTCCCGGCGGCCGTGAGCTCCATCAGGACCTCGAGGATCAGCAGATCAGGCCCGCCGATCTCGTCGAGCAGCTCGTCCAGGTTATGCGGCATCTGGAGCAGCGCCGTGATCTTGTCGGCCACGATGGTGCGCTCGGTCGGCTCGCCGATCGACGCCGGGGGGGGCGCCGTCGGGTAGCGCAGCGCCTCGAGCTTGATCGCGGCCGACTCGGCCGCGCGCAGCGTCGGCGGCGGCGGCATCGAGCCCCTGGCCGCGCCGGTGGGCAGCAGGGCGGAGGTCACGTCGGGCACCGTGGCGCCGGCGTCGTCCGTGTCGGCGGCCTGGACCGAGATCGGGCCCGCACCGAAGGTCTCGTGGCCGTGGAGCGGCGACAGGTCGAGATCGTCGCTCGACGGCTCGGTCACCAGGAAGGCCTCGCCGGACGGCGCGAGCTCGGCTCGCCGGCGCTGGACCTCGTCGACCTGACGGAGCGCCTCCATGAGGAGGCGCGAGGTAGGCACCATGATGCGGCGCGCGCTCGTCGGCTCGCCGGGGGAGAACGCGAAGTGCCCGTCGCGCTCGCCGAGCAGCCGGTACAGCGCCTTCTCCCCGTCGAGGCGGCGGTAGACGGCGTCGATCACCTCCCCCGCCCAGATCCGGAGCTCGCCTGCGCCCGCCGGCGTGGTGATCCCGAGCACGCCGCTGCGGCGGTTCATCGCGAGCAGCTGGAGCAGGTCGACGAGCGGCACCTGCTGGAGGTCGCCGCGGATCTCCTGCAGCGCCGTCGGCCTGGAGCCGCGCGGGGAGGCCTCCGTGATGCGCGAGACGATGTGATCGACGTCGCCGCGCAGGACGTCGTCGGGGCCGAGCTCGCCGTCGTCGCCGCCGTCGCCGTCGACGAGGAACAGGATCGGCGTGTCGGCGAGATCGGGGACGGCGGCGAACGCGTCCGCGAGCGCGCTGTCCTCGTCGACCGCCCGGGCGGCGAGCACGACGTCGGGCCGGCGCTTGAACGCCTGCTCCACCGCCTCGAAGGCGCCGTTCGCGTTGTTGACCGTGAGACCCCGCGCCCGCAGCGCCGACGCGAGCGCGCCGAGCGCGTCCACGTCCGAATCGACCAGCAACACCCTGCGAGACACTGGATCACGCCTCCGAGATCAGCCGAAGACCCGCAGCCCGACGGCGCGACCGAGCCGCTCGGCGAGGAAGTCCGCGAGCAGCGGATCGGCCGCGTGGATCCCCTTCACGAAGCCCCCCTGGTTGCGACCGACCAGGGCATACGCGCCGTGCTCTGCCAGGACGCAGAGCGCCTCGATGTCGTCGCATCCTGGTGAGGACCGGAGGTCCAGCGCGTGCACCACCACGTCCTCGCGCGGCGAGCCGAGCAGCGCGCGGATCTGCGCTCCCAGGCTGAGCCCGTCGTGGTGCGCGACGAGGATGAACACGGCGCCCCCGCGGAGCGCGTTCCTGACCACCGAGGTCGCGAGCATGACCGCGTCTGCTACCGGCAGATCGAGCGAGCGGGGCGCCGAGACGGCGAAGGGCACCTCGGCGGCCGGGGCTTCTCGCACGAGCAGGCTGAAGATGTCGCCGATGCTCCGCCGGTCCTGCGGGATGCGGTGGACGATCGAGGACTTGGTGGCGTCGGCGCGCCGGCGGGCGATGCGGAGCAGCTGCGCGAGGCCCTGGCCGTCGTGCGGAAAGGTGGCGACCCCGACGAGCAGCCCCTTCGGCAGGTACCCCGCCCGCTTCTCGCTCCCGGCCAGGCGAGCGAGCATCCGGCGGTGGCAGGCGTGGGCCTCAAGCCCGGCTGTCTCGGGCATGAGCAGGTGGAACTCGTTCTCCTCGACCCGAGCGAGGATGTCGGTGTCGCGCACCGCGCGGAGCAGGTGCTCGGCGACCTGACCGGGGTTGAGCGCGCTCGAAGGGGGCGGCGGCGGCGTGGTCCTCCAGAACGCGACCTCACCCTGGCGCTCCGGAGCGGCCGACGCGTCGGGCTCGATGACGATCGTCGCGATCGTGAACCGGCGGCCGTACCGCCTCGCCTTGTCGATCTCGCGGCCGGCGACGTCCACGTAGTAGGCGAACGAGTAGGCGCTCGTCGCCGGGTCCTTGATCGCGGCGCCGCCCGTCGAGCGCTCGCGCTCGGCGAGCAGGGCGAGCGCCGTCGTCGCCTGCGTGGCGAGCAGCTTGACGAGGCCGTCGAGGAGCGGCGCCCGCCGCGACGTCGAGGCGCTGCTGTCAGGGCGCCTGACCGACGGGAACGCGGAGCTGCGGCCGGGCTCCTTCTGGAGCAGGAGGTGCCCCGCGGTCAGCCTGCGGAGGGCGAGCGGGACGACGACGAGCTGCTCGCGCCGAGCGAAGTCGAGGATGTCGGTCTCGGTGCCGTACGCCGGCGCGCGGTCGAGCGGCCCGGTCAGCGCGGCGCGGGCCAGCTCGCTGGAGCGCTCTCCGACGGTCAGGTACACGGCGCCCGCGGCCGCGCCGGTGGCCTCGACGAACACCTCGGCGAGCTGCTGGGCCGCCGCGCTGCGGTCGCGCGCATCGGCGAGCTCGGCGACGCGCGCGATCCACCCGGCCGCGCGCGCGCTGCGCGCCGACTCCTGCTCGAGCTGTATCCGGAGCGCCCGCTCGCCGAAGCGCTGCCGCACCGAGCCGAGCGCGTTCAGCACCTCGTCCCCGCCGAGCGGCAGCAGGAAGAGCCCGGCGCCGCCGAGCGCGACGGCGTGCGCGCCCGACTCGAGCTCTGCCCTCGTGGCCAGCGCGAAGACGGTCGCCTCGGGCGCGAGGGCCTTCAGGTGGTGGACCATGGCGAGGCCGGCCCCGTCGCCGAGCCCTACATCGATGAACGCGACGTCCGGCGCCGCGGCCTCGGCGAGGGCGATCCCCTCCGCGAGGTCGCCGGCCAGCATCAGCTCGTCCGACGTGATGACCCGCGAGAAGAGCGTATGGGTCGCCTCATCGGCGATGACGGCGAGCACCTTGAGCGAGGTATCGTGGACCGGCGCCCGGCCTGGGCTCCAGACCCCCTCGAGCGAGGCGGTCACGCGATCACCACCTCGCCGGAGAACGCCCGGCGCGCCGGACCCTGCATGAGCAGCTCCAGGGACCCGGCGGCGACCGTGATGCGCAGCGCGCCGCCCGGCAGCACCACGCGGAGGGGCGCTCCGTAGGGCGCGCGGCCCTGCGCGCATGCAGCGGCGGCCACGGCGCAGGCGCCCGTGCCGCACGCCAGCGTCCGGCCGACCCCGCGTTCCCAGACGGTGACGTCGATGCAGGCCGCCTCGCCCCGCTCCGCCGGTCGCACGCGGCAGAACTCGACGTTGATTCCCCCTGCCGGCGTCGTCGCGACGATCGGCCCGAGGTCGTCGATCGCCTCCTCCGTGTACGGATCGAACGTCACCGCGTGCGGGTTGCCCACGTCCACGGTCGCGAACCTGTGCTCCGCGCCGAGCGCGGTGACCGCGAGGGGCTCGCCCATACGCGCGCGCCCCATGCCGACGACCACGTCGAAGCGGTCGCCTGTGCGCGAGACCTCGCACCGCTTGTCGCCGGCGTCGGTCGCGATGGAGATCGCCTTCTGCGGGGTCCCTCTGGAGACGAGGTAGGCCGCGACGCAGCGGATGCCGTTGCCGCACATCTCCGGGCGGCTCCCGTCGGCGTTCCAGACTTCCATGCGCGGCCGCTCGCGATCGATGACCAGCACGCCGTCGGCGCCGATGCCGAACCGCCGGTCGCAGAGGCGACGCGCCGCCTCGGCGGTCATGGGCGCCGCCTCGACGAGGATGAAGTCGTTGCCAAGACCTTCCCACTTCTCGAACCGGACGACGTTTTCCTTCATCGCTTCGCCCCGGCGAGCCGCTTTCGCGCCTCGGTCTCCCTGAGCCCTCGGACGGAGACGACCTTGCTCCTGCCGCTCGCGCCGAGGGCGATCTGGACATCGCTCTGGCGCACGTCGAGCGCGCGCGCGAGCAGCTTGACGAGCTCCGCGTTCGCGGCACCGTCGACGGGCGGCGCGGTCAGCGCGACGTCGAGCGCCGCTTCGCGAACCCCGACGATGGCCGAGCGCGACGAGCGCGGGCGCACCTGGACCGAGATGCGGACGCCCTCGTCACGCTCGGTGATCGCGAGGCGACCCCAGTCGTGATCGGCGCCGCTCTCCTCGGGTTTGCTCATCTCGCCGTCGGCATCGTAGCGTATCTGGAGCTCACGGGTGGTTCCCGCGAGGCGCGGTGACGGCGCTCGCCAGACGGCCACCGCGAATTTGCCGCCCGGCGGGCGGACCCGCTACTCTTTTCGCCGGGCCGTCGGTCGCCTCGCGCAGCCACGATGGGGCGGCGGCGACTCGCGCCAGCGGTTTCCGATGTTCGCCGCTGATGCTCAATTCCGCGGTGGAGGCGTTTGCCATGACTGATGAAGGAGAAAGGTCCGTGAACGCATCGCGCGGCCTCGCGACGAGGTTGTGTGCGCTCGCGCTGCTCACGGCGTCGGGCGGTGTGCTCGCGTCCGCTTGCGCCGACAACGAGAGCAGCTTGTTCGTCCGGATGCGCATGGCGCGGAGCGGGGACTGCAGCGTGAGCTGCAGCCCTGGCGAGGCGTTCTGGACCCAGGACGCGATCGACGCCGCCTACGTGGGCAGCCACAGCGCGACGATCCTCGTGGGCAATCAGATCGTGGAGCGCGGCGACTCGGACGTGCTCCGGACCGAGACCTCGCGCGTCCAGCTCTACGAGGCCGAGGTCCGCGTCTTCTCCATGGAGGGCGACCCCCTGAATCAGGGGTACGTGGTCCCGATCAACGGGGTGGTCGACCCCGGCACATCGAGCGACGCTGGCTACAACTGCACCGAGGTGCTGCTCATCGACGGCGCTACGATGGAAGACCTGCGTGGTCGGGCGGCGGAGCTCAATGGCGGCGATGTCGAGGTGGTGACGACGATGGTCCTGCGGGGCAGGACGCTTGGCGGGCAGGAGGTAGAGACCGCCGAGTGGTCCTACCCCGTCAGTGTCTGCTTCGGCTGCAGCCGGTGTGTCGACACCATCCCGCCGATCTGCTGCTCGGACTCCTCGAGCGAGGATTGCAAGGACCAGGAGGAGGTCGAGGGCTCCTGCCCTGGCGCGCGAGGCACCCAGGACTGCCGCAACCTGGGACAGACATGCGCCCAGCACCTCGCCGGCTTCAGGCTCTGAGGCTTCCTGGACGGGGCTGGACCGCAGCCCCGTCACGGCGCCGGGGCGGCAGCTCGGCGCACCGGCGCCGCCTCGGGTGATGGCCCCTTCAGGGCGTTGATCGCGTACACGAAGGGCAGGGCCAGCAGCGTCACATCGAGCTGGGCCGCGAGGACGACCGAGGTCTCCCGGGAGGGGCCGAGGCCGAGCCGCATCTGCGCGAGCAGGCCTGTGCTCATCGCGTACGGCGAGTGGAAGTTGTAGCTGCGCCCTCCCCAGAAGACGGCGGCGGCGACCCCCGGTTCCAGGGCATCAGCGTCCTCGCTCCAGCGTCCGTAGACTCCGGTCGAGAGGACCAGGGGAAGCACGTCGAGGACCGGGGCGAGGGCCGAGATGCCGGCGCCGACCTGGATCTCGTCGAACGCGTGGGTGAGCACCTCGGCATAGGGTCCGACGCCGAAGTCGTCGTTGGCGGCGCGGCCGAAAAGGACGTCTCCTCGCACGCCGGCGTGGAAGACGGTCGCGTCCCACAGGCGTCGCTCGAGGCCAGCGCCGGCGACGCCCAGGGTGACACCGGCGCTCGCCTGGGGTTCGGCGCGGGCTGTGCGGTGCGCGAGGAGGACCCCCAGGAGCGCGGCAATCAACGCAGCGGGGCGGGCCGCCGTAGCCATGATGGTGCGATGCTACAGGGCGCTGCCGCGGAGCGCGCTCGAATTCTGTCGTTGGCGTCTCTGGCGCCGCGCTCCGGGCGCGTGCTGAGGGCGCGTGTTCCGGCTGCAAGCGGGCGAGTCGCTCCGCGGGTGCGGTGCAGCCCGCCCTCCGCGCCGGGTGTGGTTCATGGTAGCGTCCGCGGGCTATGGCGCGCCGCACCGTGCAGCTACGGGTGGGTGGTCAGACCTACCGCGTGGTGACTTCCGCGAGCGATGAAGAGCTCCAGCGGCTCGCTTCTGTCGTCGATCAGAAGCTCGCCACGGTCGTGCCCGCCGGTCGCTCGGTGACGCCGCAGGCCATGTTGCTGGCCGCCATCGCGCTCGCGCACGACCTGGAGCAGGAGCGGACCCGGACGGCCGCGATCGCGGTGCGCGCGCGCGATGCATTTGGACGTATCCTCCAGCGCGTGGACGCGGTGCTCGGTGCCGGCGCGGATCCCTCGTCTTCCGGCGAAGCGAACGACAGCACGCCCTGAGCCTGAGTCCCCGGACGAGCCAGGGCGCTCCTTGCTGACCGGCCCTGCTGCTGACTGGAGATGGCATGCCTGCATCCGTGGATGAAGCTCCTCGTATCCCCCGCCTCACACCCGCCGTGGGACTCAACGCCCTTCGTCATCTGGAGGACGAGCTCGCCGACCTGAGGCGCGCGGGCCTTCTACGCGCACCTCCCGCTGCCGCTGCGCCCGCCGGAATGCTGGTGCTGTGCTCCAACGATTACCTGGGCTACGCCGGCCTTCCCTGCCCCGCGGGAGACGGCGTCTCGAGTGGTGCCGGCGCGTCCCGCCTCGTGAGTGGGAACCATGAGGCCCACCTCGTGGCCGAGGGAGCGATCGCCGCCTGGCTCGGGGTGGAGGCGGCGCTGCTGTTTTCGTCAGGGTACGCGGCCAACGTCGGCACCCTTGCCGCGCTGGCCAGGCCCGGGGACGTCATCGTGTCGGACGCGCTCAACCACGCGTCGATCATCGACGGCTGCCGCCTTTCGGGCGCGACGGTGGAGGTCGTACGCCACCTGGACCTGGAGGCGGCCGAGCGCGCCCTCGCGCGCGCTCAGAGCGCGCGCCGCCGTTGGGTCGTCACCGAATCGCTCTTCAGCATGGATGGGGACACGCCCGACCTCCGGCGCCTGCGTGAGCTCTGCGATCGACACGACGCCGCGCTGATGGTGGACGAGGCGCATGCCCTCGGCATCTGCGGTCCGCGGGGTACCGGTCTATGCGCCGAGTCTGGCGTTTGCCCGGACGTCCTCGTCGGCACGCTCGGCAAGTCGCTCGGGCTGCACGGCGCTTTCGTCGCGGGCTCCGCGACGCTGCGGACTTACCTCTGGAACCGCGCCAGGAGCTTCGTCTTCTCGACCGGGATCAGCCCGGTGGTGGCGCTCGCCGCGGTGGACCGCGTCCGTCGGGCCGCGGCCGACGATGCGGGTCGAGCGCGCCTGGCCATGGCCTCCGGCCGGCTCCGATCTGGACTGCGCGCCGTCGGAGCCCCGCTACTTCCAGGGTCGTCGGGGCCCATCCTTCCCTGGATCCTGGAGTCGCCGGGGGCGGCGGTGGAGATGTCCCAGCGGCTCGCGAGGGAGGGCATCCTGGTCCAGGCGATCCGGCCGCCGACCGTTCCGGCCGGCACCTCGCGCCTCCGCATCACGGCGAGCGCGTCGCTCTCCGAGGCCGACGTCGAGCGCGCCCTGGCAGGGTTCCGCGAGGCGATGCGATGAGGGGCCGAGCTGTTTCACGTGAAACAGGGCAGCAGCGGGTCGCGGTCGTCGGAACCGGGACCGGGGTGGGCAAGACGCATGTGTCCGTGGCCCTGGTCGCCGCGCTAGCAGCTCGAGGCGCCAGCGTCTGCGGCCTGAAGCCGATCGAGTCGGGCGTGGACGGCACCGCCGCCACCGACGCCGATCAGCTCGCCCTCGTCAGCTCGGTCTGCCCCGACCCGGCGCCGTACCGCTTCCCGGATCCGCTCTCCCCTCACCTCGCTGCCCGGCGCCGCGGCCGCGCCATCTCGCTGGACCACACGATCGCCTGGGTAGATCGGCAGCAGGCGTCGGTGGCGATCGTCGAGAGCGCCGGCGCGCTCCTCTCCCCGCTCGGACCCGGGTTGACCAACGCGGACCTGGTACGCGCCCTGGCACCTGACGCCCTCGTGCTCGTCGGCCTGGACCGGCTGGGGATTCTTCACGAGGTCGCTTGCTGTTTGCTGGCCTTGAGGACGCTCGTGCCTGGCCTGCCGCCGGCGCTGGTGGTGCTGAACCCACCGGCTGCTCCCGACGCGTCCACCGGCACCAATGCCGGTGAGCTCGAGGCGCTCGGCATCAGCTCGGGCGTCCTTGCGATGCCCCGCGCCGCTCCCACCACGCCGCCGTCGCTCGCCGCAGCGAAGCTTGCCCTGGCGCGCCTCGGTCTCTGAGGGAGCCTCTGAGGGAGCTGGCGCGGCCCGTTCAAAGGTGATCTCCCCCGCGCCAAGGCGATGCCTTACCACTTCCCGGATTGGGATCCCTCACCCACCGCCCGGCAAGGCGAGCCGCCTGGCCTCGCTCGACCTCGCTCGACCTCGCCGGCCGAGTGGGTCGAGCGGCAGCGGTTGTTGCTGGCTTACGCCCAGAGTGTCGACGTGGTCCGCTCCCCTCGTGGACCCAGGTTGACCAACGCAAGGTCAGTGCGCGCACTCACCCCGGACGCCGTCGTGCTGGTCGGCCTGTCGGGTCGGGCTTCCTCCACCAGGCCGCTCGCTGTTTGCTGACTGCGCGGACACTCGCACCGACCTTGCCGCCGCCTCCGGTGATGCTGAATCCGTCGGCCGCTCCCGACGCGTCGACCCGCACCAAGGCCGACCGATCGAGGCACTGAGCTCAGCTCGCGTACCATGGTGGTGCCGCGGCACGCTCTCGCGCGCTGGCGTCGCTCGCTGAAGCGCAGCTTGCCCCGGGTGCCTCGGTTGCAAGAGGTCCGCGCCGCCGTGCTCGAAGGGGGCATCCTCGGCTTCGAAGCAGCGGCGTGCCGCTTCCTGGAGCCGCTCTCTTTCATCGCACCTCCCCGCGCAGCGGCCACGCCAGCCGTTGGAGGCCGCAGCCGCTTGGGTCGGGCAGGAGCAGGCATCATCGGGGCTGGCCGAGAGAGCACCGGCATGCGCGTCTCCGGGGTTAGACCCGGGTTGACCAGCGCAGACCTGGTACGCGTCCTGGCGCATGATGTCCCCGTGCTGGTCGGCGTGTACCAGCTGGCATCACCCGCGACGTCCCGTGGCCTTGCTGGCCTTGTCGACGCAGGCGCCAGGCTTGCCGCCGGCTGTGGCGATGTTGAACCCACCAGTCTCTCCGGATGGTTTGACCCGTACCCATGTCGGTGCGCTCGATGCGCTCAGCATCAGCTCGGGTTGTGGTGGTGCCGCGGACCTTGTCCCAGCGCCGGCATTGCTGGCCGCCGCACAGCTTGCCCCGGCTCAGCTCAGTCTCCGAAGCGCCGGCGCTGTCGCTCCGTATACAGATGGCCTCCGCTTCGCGCCGGTGAACACTCTTGGTCCAACCATCTCCGCCTTCAGGGGTACGAAGGAGCTCCTGGACCGCTGAGCTTCGGCGGACTCAGATGGACGTTCGTGCGCGATGAACTCAGCTGAATCGAGAAGCATGCCGAGGTCATCGTGGTCCTCCGCATGGAGGATGCGCCTCCGCGGTTCCGACCCAGCGCGGGTGTGGATGAGACGGCACGCGCATGCACGACCGGCAGGTCGCGGGAGGCGGAGCGCCAACCGCGCCGGAAGCGCACGTCAGCGCTTGAAGTGCCCGGTGAGACAGGCGCGCGGTCGCCATCGCGTTCCGCCCTCTCTCTGCCCGTCAGCGGCGCGAGCCACCAGGTCTCGGCGCAGCATCTCCGCACGCGGTCGTTCGGATGGCGGTGAGCTGACCGACGGGTGCGGCTGATCGGTTCGGGCCGCCCGTTCTTTAGGCTGCAATCGCAGGCGGTGGAACATGCGATGGACACGCCGGGTCCGCCGGGTGGAAAGTCGATTCGCTCCCGATAACTCGCGTCGCCCGGGCGTGGCCACGATGACGGTGCTTCCCGCCCCTGCGCAGCAACCCGATACATCGCCTGGTCGCTGATATAGCTCCAGCCGAGGCGGCGGCGGCGGCAGCTAACCTGCTGGGCGGAGGCGCCGGTCACCGCGGTCTCTCCGGCGCTCGACCCAGAACGAGGACACCTTCTGGGCGGCGCAGAACTCCGCTGTCATCGATCAGCTCGGCGTCAGGGCTGGTGTCGGGCTCGATGGTCGAGGATCAGGCCAGCATCCCCGGCGATGCGGGCCGCCCCTCCCCTCGATCGCCACTCTCCTGGACCTGCTTGCGAGATGCAGGAGGCGAGGCCGTCAGCGGCTGGAAGGTCATGAAGCGGCCAGAGAGGCGTGGGCACACCGGTGCTTGGCGTGCACAGCCCACTCCCTGGGGCGCAGCGGTCCCATCGGGGACGCCATCAGAGCGCTCCACGAGCAGCATTCGCGGGCAGTGCCCTCCTGGACGCTAGCGGCCGTACCGAGCCCGTCTGCGAGCGCACGGGCCGCGCTCGAGCACGAGAACGAGGAGGCACAAGGGAGGATCGATCGGGTCTTTTGACCTCCCGGCCTTCCTGCGGGAGGACACCGGGCTCGCGCATCGCGCACCTCCGTCATGCCCGCGTCCGACCCGCTGTACCGCGGCTGCGCGAGGCTGCCAGCGCAGTGATGTATGTCAGCGCCGGCCGAATTCGGGCAGGCGATTGCTCGATCGCTGTTTCACGTGAAACAGCCAGGACATTTCTCCGGGGCTCAGGATGCGTCGGTGACGACACGCCCCCGCTCCAGCACCAGACGGGCGGCAGCCCGAGCTCGGAAGACCTCCGGCTCATGCGACACGACGACCACGGCGGCGCCTCGCGCCACCTCCGCCTCAACCACGGTGAGCAGCCGCGCGACCCCGGAGCGGTCCAGCCCCGTGGTGGGCTCGTCCAGCAGCACCAGCGACGGATGATGCACGAGCGCTCGCGCCAGCGCGATGCGCTGCCGCTGGCCGCGCGAGCACGTGCGAAGAGGCCTCAGCGCGAAGCTCCCCAGCTCGAAGCGCTCCTCCGCGCGACGCCACGCCTCCTGGGCGTCGAGCCCGTGAAAACGCGCCGCCAGCTCGACGTTCTGCCGACCGGAGAGATCCGGATACGCCAGCGACTCGTGCGACAACCATCCGATCGTGCCGCGGGCCAGCCCGGCATCCTCACCGAAAGGCTCGTAGAGGACCGTGCCCGACGTGGGACGAACCACCGTGCCGAGGATGCCGAGCAGCGTCGACTTCCCCGACCCGTTCGCGCCTTCGATGAGCGTCAACCGCCCTGCCTCGATGGTCGCGTTCACCCCGCGCAGCGCCGCCGTCGTCCCGTACGTCTTCACGACGCCACGCGCCACCACGCGCTCGACCGTATCCACAGCGCTCACCTCGCTCCTGTGCTCACGCTTCCGTCAGCCCTTGTCGCCGCCTCGCGCGCGCCCCTCACCCCAGATGAGCGTCGGCATGTCTTCCGGAAACGGAGGCGGATCGACGACGGTCGCCTCGGTGTCCTCCGAGAGCTCCGCGCCCTTCCCGACCGGGCTCAGCGACGGGATCGTCGGCCTGTCCTCCGCCTCATCCTCCCGGCACTGCGCATCCACCATCTCAGGGGCCGGCTCGCTCCGCCGGCGCGCAGGAATGCTGCCGCCCGCCGGCTCGAGAACCCGCGACGGCCACACGCTATGCCGCAGCTGCAGGCCGTTGCTGGCTGCAGGCCGCGACCCCTGCCGCCCAGGCTCCACCGCCTTGCGCGCCGTCGCGACGACGACGTTGCTGGCATCAGCCGCGCCCCTGTCGCCCCCGAGCCGAGCAAACATCATCGTCCCGTCGTCGTTCGTCTCCTCGCCGATGCTCCGAACGGCGAGGCGCTCCGGCACGCGCCGGTGCGAGACCGGCGCCTGGTTCCTGAATCGACGCAGCGCCTCCTGGAGCTCCCGGGCGCTCTGGAACCGCTCCTCCCGCGCCTTGGCCAGGGCGCGATCTACAAGACGCGAGAGGCCGGGTGGAATGGCCGGATCGAGCTCGGTCACCGGGCGGTGCCAGATGGTGAGGATCTGTACGAGCAGCGCGTTGTAGTTGCGCGCCACGAACGGGCGCTGGCCAGTCAGCGCCTCGTACAAGATCACGCCCACAGCCCACAGATCGAGCCGATGGTCAAGCTCCACGTCCCCCCGAGCCTGCTCGGGAGCCATGTAGTAGGGCGTGCCCATCACCATGCCGGTGCGGGTCAGATCCATCGCCCCGTCCACGCCCGCCGCCTGGGAGATGCCGAAGTCGAGCAGCTTGGCAATGGGCAACATGCCTGCTCGCTCCGAAAGAAAGATGTTCTCCGGTTTCAGGTCACGGTGAACGATCCCCCGCTCGTGCGCGGTCACGAGCGCCGAGAGGACCTGGAGCATGATGTCGATGAGCTCGCCCGGCGGCACGGTACCGCAGCGCTCGATCCGCTGCGCCAGCGTCTCCCCGCGCAGCCGCTCCATCACGAGGTAGGGGCTGCCGTCGGGGAGCCGACCCATGTCGTACACCTCGCAGATGTTCGGGTGGCCGATCCGCCCCGCGATGCGCGCCTCGTGCTCCAACCTCGAGACCGCCTCGCGCTTCTGCATCTCCCGCGGGTGCATCACCTTGACGGCGACCAGCCGCCCGATCTCGAGGTGCTCGGCCTCGTAGACCGCGCCCATGCCACCCTCCCCGATGATCGCCGTGACGCCGTACTTGTCGCCGATCACATGGCCGAGCAGCGAGCGGCTGAACGAGCTCGCGCTCACGGCGTCGCCCGTCGGCCAGGCCGTCGTCCGCGCGCCGGCGCTCGAGGGCAACGGGGGACGGGACGCCAGGGCACGCCGCTGCGGAGGCGACGGGGGCGCTCCCGGCGCCGGTCGAGGCTCCGCGGCGGCTCCATTCCTGCGGGAAGCAGGCGCCGGCCTCGGCGGAGAGGCAGCGGGTCGTGGAACAGGCTCGAGCGGAGCCGCCGCTCGCCTCGCCCCGCGCGAGGACGGAGCCCCGCCCGCGTCAACGACGAGACCGGTCGCTGGACACACGACCGCCGCAACGTCGTGGTGGTTACCGCAATGGACGCAGCGCACCGAACTCAAGTCCGTACATTTTGAAATACTCCATCCAGGCGCCGCTCGGAACTGCACAGCGCATCAGGACAGCGCGCGGCGGCTGTGCTCGGCTACCTATTCCCGCATTCGTCGCGGGGGATCTTGGGGATAACCCCATCGAGAACCCTGGGGACAAAGCGGGGGAGAAGCGCTGCCCGCCAGCTGTCCCCTGTCCTCCTACCCCTGAGGACGGTCCATTTACCCCAGGGCGCTCGCTTCCAAGTGATGAGAATTGCTCGGCATTCTGAGTTATCCCCGCCCTCCACAGCGCCTACGACGAAGACGTTGTCTTTATCTATCTATTTCATGGAAAGTAGAGGCGTCGCGCAAGGTCACCGGAGCGCTCATTTCCGGTCCACGCCCGGACGATAACCCTGCTAAAGGGAGCGGCTCGGGAGTCGGCCATGGACCTTGTGATCCCCAAAAAAGATCTGCTTCGCCTCGTCGCGCGCTGCCAAGGCGTAGCGGACAAGAAGAGCGCCATGCCAGCGCTCGCCAACGTCCTGCTCGCGGCAGAGGGCAACGCCGTCCGCGTCGCCGCGACCGACCTGTACATCGGGGTCACTGGCCAGACGCACGCGGACATCAAGACCGGCGGCTCGGTCGCGGTCCCGGCCAGGGACCTGCTCGAGCGCGTGAAGGCCATGCCCGATGGCCCGGTCCAGATCACCACCACCGAGGGCGCCCACACGTCGCTCAAGGCGGTCGGCTCGCCGCGCCGCTACACGCTCCCCGGGCTGCCCGGCTCGGAGTTCCCGCAGCTGCCCGTCCCGGCGCAGGACGCGCCCTCGCTGGAGCTGCCCGTCGAGCAGCTCGCGCTGCTGATCTCGCGCACACACTTCTCGATCTCGACCGACGAGACGCGCGCCCACGTCAACAGCGCCCTGTTCGAGTGGGCCGGCGATCGCGTCAGGATGGTGACCACCGACGGCCACCGCCTGTCCAAGATGGAGGCGACCGTCTCCGGCAGCTCCGCGACGGCCACGATGCTCATCCCGCTCAAGGCGATCAGCGAGCTCCGCCGCCTCGCCGAGGAGGCGCGCGCCGAGAAGGAGACCCCGATGGTCGCCATCACGCAGAGCGGGCCGAACGCCTTCTTCAACATCGCCGGGATGCAGTTCTCGGTGAAGCTCGTCGACGCGCAGTTCCCCCCGTACCAGCAGGTCATCCCGTCGGTCACGGAGCGCTCGGTCCGCGCGCCCCGCGTCGCCTTCGCCGAGGCGCTCAAGGCCATCGCGCTCGCCGCGAACGACCGCACCGGCGGCGTGAAGCTGTCGATCGCGCCGGGGACGCTCCGCATCACCAGCGAGAGCCCGGACACCGGCGCCGGCTTCGACGAGCTGCCCGTGGACTACAGCGGGCCCGAGGTCACCATCGGCTTCAACGCCAAGTACTTCCTCGACGTGCTCGCCGCCATCGACGACGAGGAGGTCGTCCTCGGCATCTCCGGGGAGCTCGACCCGGCCGTGCTCCGGCCCGGCAGCGAGTCGAGCCAGCAGAGCTACGTCGCCGTCATCATGCCGATGCGGATTTGAGCGCGCCCGCCGACGAGCTCACGGGACGAACCCCGAGCCTGCTCCTCGAGCGGCTCAACATCCGCGAGCTCCGGAACCTCGAGCGCGTCGACGTGGAGCCCGCGCCCCGCCTCAACGTCATCGCCGGCAACAACGGGCAGGGCAAGACGAGCCTGCTCGAGGCGATCTACTTCGCCGCCACGTCGAGGAGCTTCCGCACGCCGCGCGCGGCGGAGCTCGTCCGCCATGGGGCCGCCGTCGCGAGCGCGCGGGCCCGCTTCGTCGAGCGCCGCGACGCGCTCGCGCCGCTCGCGCGCGAGCAGACAGCGGCGGTGGAGCAGAAGCGGTGCGTCGTGCGGATCGACGGCAACCGGCCCCCGAGCCTCGCGAGCTTCGCGACGCGCTCGCCGGTCGTCGCCTTCCACACGGAGGAGCTCGCGCTGTCGACAGGACCCGCGAGCGCGCGGCGCACGCTGCTCGATCGCCTGGCGCTCTTCATGGACCCGCAGAGCGCAGACCACCGCGCCCGCTACGCGCAGGCCCTCCGCGCGCGGCACGAGCTGCTCCACCGCGGCGCGGGCGCGGCGGCGCAGGCGAGCTCCGAGCTCGACGCCTTCGAGGAGCTCTGCGCGCTCCACGGCGCGGCGCTGACCCGCGCCCGCGACGCCGCCGTGCAGGCGCTGGCGCCGGAGCTAGCGCGAGCGTTCGCCCGCATCGCGGCGCCGGACCTGACGCTGGCCGCACGTTACGCGCCGGGCGGCTCCGGCGACGCCGAGGAGGCGCGCGCAGCGCTGCGCGAGCATCGCCGGCGCGACGCCCACCGGCCGAGCGCCGGCTTCGGGCCCCACCGCGACGACCTCGCGCTCGAGCTCGATGGGCACCCCGCCCGCGTCGTCGCCTCCCAGGGGCAGCACCGGGCCCTCACCCTCTCGCTGAAAGCAGCCGAGACCGCTGCCATTGCTTCCGTCCGGGGCGTAGAGCCCATCCTGCTGCTCGACGACGTGTCGAGCGAGCTCGACCCGGATCGCACCGCGGCGCTGTTCACGTTCCTCGGGCTGGCGCGCGGACAGGTGTTCCTGACGACCACGCGGCGCGATCTCATCGTCACGCCGGGCATAGCTCCCTCGGAACGGCGCGATTTCCACGTCGAGGGCGGCGCCCTCAGCTGACGCGTGTCGCGGCCGCGCGGCCTCCAGACGCGTCCACGCGGCGCCAGGCGGCGGCTCCGGAGGCGCGCTGACACGGCGCGCCGACACGGCACCGCGACCGCCGCCAGACGCGTTGATCCTGCCCCCCAGCGCGCGAGTCCGAATGCTCCGGACGCGCCCGCGCGAGCCGCTGAAAATACGGTGTTACGAGCCTTCCAGACCCGGCGAAACGCTTGCCCGAGCCCCTGATTTCGGCTACATTTCCGCGGTCTTTACGGGGGCATCGACGAGCGATCCGCGCATGATCGTTCGTGGCCTCCGACTCGATCCGGCGCCGCGGCCGCGGCCCCCGGGTCCCCACCCGACGAGCTGCCATCGAGCCGGCCCCTCCACTGCAAGAAATCCGGCAATCCGAGCGGCCTCCGCCGCTCTGCGCCCCCCGGTGAGAGGCGGCGGGCGCGACACCAGGACCGAGATGACGGAACCCACCCTGAGCCAGCCGACCGACCTCACCAAGCCGTCTTACGACGCCCACAGCATCACGGCGCTCGAAGGCCTTGAAGCGGTGCGAAAGCGCCCCGGCATGTACATCGGCGATGTGCACGACGGATCGGGGCTGCATCACCTCGTCTGGGAGGCCGTGGACAACGCCGTCGACGAGCACCTCGCCGGCGCCTGCACGGAGATCAGGGTCACCGTCCACTTCGACGGGTCGGTCTCGATCGAGGACAACGGCCGCGGGATCCCGGTCGGGATGCACGCCAAGGGCGTGAGCGCCGCAGAGGTCGTCATGACCGTCCTCCACGCCGGCGGCAAGTTCGACAACGCCAGCTACAAGGTCTCTGCCGGCCTGCACGGCGTCGGCGTGAGCGCCGTGAACGCCGTCTCGGAGTGGCTGAAGCTCGAGATCAAGCGCGAGGGGAAGCTCTGGTTTCAGGAGTACGCCCGGGGCGCGCCGAAGGCGCCGCTCAAGCCGATCGGCGTGACGGACAAGACGGGGACGAAGATCACCTTCAAGGCCGATCCGGTCATCTTCAGCGCCGTCGACTTCAGCTACGACATCCTCGCGAGCCGCCTGCGCGAGCTCGCCTTCCTGAACGCCGGGCTCGTCATCCACCTCGACGACCAGCGCGCCGACGGGCGGGCGGAAGCCTACGAGTACAGGGGGGGCATCTCGGAGTTCGTCTCGCTCCTCAACAAGACCAAGGAGCCGATTCACGACGAGGTGATCAGCTTCGTCACGCAACAGGAGATCGCGGCCTCGGGCGAGGGCGCGAACGGGCGCGGGAGCTCGGCCTCGCCGCCGATCGGCGTGGAGATCGCCCTGCAGTGGAACGGCTCCTACACGGAGGCGATCTTCTGTTACACGAACAACGTCCACAACCGGGACGGCGGCACCCACCTCACCGGGCTCCGCGCCGCGCTCACCAAGACGATCAACAACTACGGGAGCGCGCACAACCTCTTCAAGGAGCTGAAGCAGGGCCTCCAGGGCGAGGACGCGCGCGAGGGGCTGACGTGCGTGCTCAGCATCAAGCACCCGGACCCGTCGTTCGACTCGCAGACGAAATCGAAGCTCGTCTCCAGCGAGGTCAAGGGCATCGTCGAGGCGGTCGTCAGCGACAAGCTCGGGCAGTACTTCGAGGAGAACCCGCAGAGCGCGAAGAAGATCATCGAGAAGGCGGTCGTCGCGGCCAAGGCGCGCGAGGCGGCGCGGAAGGCGCGCGAGGTGATCCGCAAGGGCTCGCTCGACGTGACGTCGCTCTCGGGCAAGCTCGCCGACTGCCAGTCGAAGGACCCGGAGAAGAGCGAGATCTACATCGTCGAGGGCGAGAGCGCCGGCGGCAGCGCGAAGATGGGGCGCGACCGGCACTTCCAGGCGATCCTCCCGCTCAAGGGAAAGATCCTGAACGTCGAGCGGGCGCGGCTCGACCGGATGCTGAGCTCCGCGGAGGTCGGTACGCTGATCACCGCCCTCGGCTGCGGGATCAACGACGCGGGCGGCTTCGAGATCGACAAGCTCCGCTACCACAAGATCATCCTGATGACGGACGCCGACGTCGACGGCTCCCACATCCGGACGCTGCTCTTGACCTTCTTCTTCCGGCAAATGCCGGAGATCATGGAGAAGGGGTACCTGTTCATCGCGCAACCGCCGCTCTACCGCGTGCGCAAGGGCAAGCGGGACCTGTACCTCAAGGACCAGGCCGCGCTCGACGAGTTCCTCGTGGGCAACGCCGTGGATGGGCTCGAGATCGTCGCCAGCGGCGCTCAGTCGGGCATCTTGGGCCAGCCGCTCTACCGGCTCGCGCAGCGGCTGAAGCGCTTCCGCGCCGTGCTCTCCAACATCGACAAGCGCTGTGACGCGCGGATCGTGGCGGCGGTGCTGCGGTCGAGCGGGCTCGGTCGGGACGACCTGCGCGAGACGAAGAAGGTCGCCGCGGCCGCCGACGAGCTCCGCGCCTACCTGAAGCAGCGCTACCCGGACCTGTTCCCGCTCACGCTGGCGACGCCCCGGGACACCGAGCACGGGACGAGCCGCATCGAGGTGGTGCCGCGGCCCGGCGCGAGCGCGCGGAGGAGCGTGATCGACTGGGATCTGGTGAACTCGCCGGAGTACCAGGAGGCCTGGTCCATCGAGCAGGACCTCCGCTCCATCGGCGCGCCCCCGTACCGGGCCCGCACCTCGAGCGGCGAGGACACCATCGAGAACGGGGAGGCGCTCGTCGAGTACATCGAAGAGCGGGGCAAGAAGGGTATCGCGATCAGCCGTTACAAGGGCCTCGGCGAGATGAACGCCGACGAGCTCTGGGAAACGACGATGAACCCGGATGCCCGGACTCTCCTGCAAGTGCGCATCGACGATGCGGTGAAGACAGACGAGCTCTTCACCATCCTCATGGGGGATCAGGTCGAGCCGCGCCGCAACTTCATCGAGCAGAACGCGCTCAACGTGAAGAACCTCGACATCTGACCCCGGCGCTCGCGGCGCGGGGCGCATCGAACCCCGCGCCGGGGTGCTGTCGAGACCGACCCGACCCCGGGCTCGCGGCGCCGTCCGGGGGTTGACGCGGCGCCCATGCTGCATCGAACCTCCGCTACGTCCGCTCGGTATCTCTGGCATCTCTGGCATCTCTGGCAAGCCGCTTGCCTGGCCGGCCCCTTGCTAGCCCAGGCACGCGCCTTAGCTTCGAGGTGCCATGAGAATCGAGCGAATGACGACGAAGGCCCAAGAGGCCGTACGAGAGGCTGTCGATTTCGGCAGCCGCCGGGGGAACCCCGAACTCTATCCCGAGCACCTTGTGCGGGCGATCGTCGACCAGGACGGCGGCGTCGGCGCTCCCCTGGTGCAGAAGGCAGGCGCCGATCCGGCGGGGTTATCGCGCCTGCTCGAGGCGAAGATCGACACCTATCCTCGCGTGAGCGGGGGCGCCGAGCCGGGCCTGTCGCGGCGCGCGCTCGCGGTCCTGCAGAAGGCCGAAGACGAGGCGAAGTCGCTCAAGGACGAGTACATCTCGACAGAGCATGTCCTGCTCGCCGGGGTGAAGGTCGACAAGGAGATCCAGTCGATCTTCGAGCGAGCGGGGCTCTCGTACGACAAGCTGCTCGCGTCGCTCGCGGCCGTGCGCGGCAACCAGCGCGTGACCGACAGGGACCCCGAGGGGAAGTTCCAGGCGCTCGAGAAGTACACGCGCGATCTCACGAAGCTCGCTCGAAAGGGCAAGATCGACCCGGTGATCGGCCGAGACGAGGAGATCCGCCGCGTGATCCAGGTGCTCTCGCGCCGCACCAAGAACAACCCGGTCCTCATCGGCGAGCCCGGCGTCGGCAAGACAGCCATCGTCGAGGGCATCGCGCACCGGATCGTCGCCGGCGACGTGCCCGAGTCGCTCAAGGACAAGACCATCGCCGCGCTCGACCTCGCCGCCATGGTCGCAGGGTCGAAGTTCCGCGGTGAGTTCGAGGACCGGCTCAAGGCCGTGCTCAAGGAGATCGAGGGCTCGAACGGGCGCGTCATCCTGTTCATCGACGAGCTCCACACCTTGGTGGGCGCCGGGGCGCCCGAGGGCGCGATGGACGCGGCCAACATGCTGAAGCCCGCGCTCGCGCGCGGCGAGCTGCGGTGTATCGGCGCGACCACCCTCGACGAGTACCGGAAGCGGATCGAGAAGGACGCGGCGCTGGAGCGGCGGTTCCAGCAGGTGCTCGTCTCGCAGCCGAGCGTCGAGGACACCATCGCCATCCTCCGCGGGCTCAAGGAGAAGTACGAGGTTCACCACGGGATCCGCATCCAGGACGCGGCGCTCGTGGCGTCGGCGGTCCTGTCGAATCGGTACATCACCGAGCG
Source organism: Sorangium sp. So ce321 (assembly GCF_051530195.1). NCBI lineage: Bacteria > Pseudomonadati > Myxococcota > Polyangiales > Polyangiaceae > Sorangium > Sorangium sp. So ce321. The sequence goes on from NZ_CP150329.1 coordinate 13,162,567, forward strand.
GTTCCTGCCCGACAAGGCGATCGACCTCGTCGACGAGGCGGCGTCGAAGATCCGCATGGAGATCGACAGCCTGCCCACGCCCATCGATCAGGTCGAGCGCGACCTCTTGAAGATGCAGATGGAGGAACAGGCGCTCAAGCGCGAGAGCGACAAGGCGAGCAAGGCGCGGCTCGACGAGGTGCGGCGCGAGATCGCCGAGCTCCAGGGGCAGCGCGACGCGATGCGGGCGCAGTGGATGCGAGAGAAGGAGCTCATCTCGGAGCTGCGCCAGCTGAAGCCGCAGATCGAGGAGCTCAGGCTCGAGGAGGAGCGCCTGAAGCGCGCCGGCGACCTCGGACGCGCCGCGGAGATCCACTACGGCAGGATCCCGGAGATCGAGAAGAAGCTCGAGTCGATCCGGTCGACCCTGGGGCAGGTGCAGTCGAAGCAGAGCTACCTGAAGGAGGAGGTCACCGACGAGGACATCGCCGCTGTCGTGTCGAAGTGGACCGGGATCCCCGTCTCCAAGATGCTCGAGAGCGAGATGCAGAAGCTCCTGCGCCTCGAGGAGGAGCTGCGCCGGCGCGTCGTCGGCCAGGAGGACGCGCTCCGCGCCGTGTCGAACGCCATCCGACGCTCGAGGGCGGGCCTCGGCGACGAGCGGCGGCCGATCGGGTCGTTCCTGTTCCTCGGGCCGACGGGCGTCGGCAAGACCGAGCTCGCGCGCGCGCTCGCCGAGATCCTGTTCGACGACGAGCGGGCCATGGTGCGGCTCGACATGAGCGAGTACGGGGAGCGCCACGCGGTGGCTCGCCTGATCGGCGCGCCGCCCGGGTACGTCGGCTACGAGGAGGGCGGCCAGCTCACGGAGCCGGTGCGCCGGCGGCCGTACAGCGTGGTGCTGTTCGACGAGATCGAGAAGGCCCACCCGGACATCTGGAATACGCTGCTCCAGGTGCTCGACGATGGACGCCTGACCGATGGGCAGGGGCACACCGTCGACTTCAAGAACACGATCATCATCCTGACATCCAACCTCGGCACGCCGGCGGCCGCGGCGATCGAGGAGCGCGCCAACCTGCCGGCGGAAGAGAAGGCCGAGCTCGTGAGGAGGGCCGTCATCGAGGAGGTGCGGAAGCACTTCCGCCCGGAGTTCTTGAATCGCCTGGACGATCTCATCGTGTTCCGGCGGCTGGCGCGCGAGCAGATGGAGAGGATCGTCGATATCCAGCTCGATCTCCTGCGAAAGCGCCTGGATCGGCGCGGGCTGCTGTTCACCATCTCGTCCGAGGCGAAGGGCTACCTCATCGAGCAGGGGTGGGATCCGCAGTACGGCGCCAGGCCGCTGAAGCGCGCCATCCAGCGGAGCATCGAGGACGAGCTCGCGAAGCGCATCCTCGGCGGCGAGTTCAAGCAGGGAGACACGGTGCAGATCGACCGCGGGGGCGGCGCGCTGACGTTCACGCGCGCAGCGCCGAACTGACGCGCTCGCGCCCGCGCGCCAGCGCTCCCGTCAGCGTTCGGGCAGGTTGCCGGTGATGCGGCGGAGGAGGTCCAGGACGGCGTAGGCGGCGCCGAGCTGGACCTCCTCGCGATCTCCCGAGAAGACGCGATCGCGCACGACGAGGCCGCCGGGGTGGGACACGGCCCAGTAGCAAAGGCCGACCGGCTTGGTCGCCGTCCCGCCCGTCGGGCCGGCGATGCCGGTGACCGAGATGCCCACGTCGACCTCGCAGAGGCGGCGCACCCCCTGGGCCATCTCGGCGGCGACCTCGGCCGACACCGCGCCATGGCCGCGCAAGGTGTCCTCTGCGACGCCGAGCAGCCGCGTCTTGGCGCTGTTCGCGTAGGTGACCGCGGCGCCGACCAGGTAGTCGCTCGCCGGATAGCTGGTGAGCAGGTGAGAGATGAGCCCGCCAGTGCACGACTCGGAGACGGCGAGCCGCCAGCCACGGGCGCGCACCGAGCGCCCGACCATCTCCGGGAAGGCGTCGTCCCCCTCCCCGTACACGGCCGTGCCGAGCCGCTCGCGGGCCTCGGCGGTCGCCTTCAGGGCCAGCTCGTGGGCCATCGAGTGCGTGCCGGCGCGGGCGTGGACCTTCACGTCGACCTCCGGGTAATGCACGCGGTAGCCGAGCGTGATGCCCGGATAGGCCTCCTCCAGGCCGTTCAGGTGCTCGCCCAGCGCGGACTCGGGGAGACCGTAGGTGCGAAGACGGACCTGGAAGGTGTTGTTCGGCGCCGCCGGCCGCACGCGCGGCAACACCTGCTCGGCGAACATGCTCTTCATCTCCCGCGGCACGCCGGGCAGGAAGAAGACAGTGGTCTCGCCGAGGTGGACCCCGAAGCCAGGCGCGGTGCCGGACGAGTTCGGGAGTATCTCGGACCCGGCGGGGACCTCGGCCTGCTTCTCGTGGCCAGCGTTCATCGTCTTGCCGCGGCCCTCGACGCGGCGGCGGATGGCGAGCAGCGTGCTCTCGTCGCGCACGAGGTCGGTGCCGGTCGCGCGCGCGGCGGCCAGCGCCGTGAGGTCATCCGTCGTGGGGCCGAGGCCGCCGGTGGCGATCACCAGCCGGTGCGCGCTCGCGAGCTGGCGAACCGCAGCGGCGATGCGGTCGACGTCGTCGTCGACCGTGTTGGCCACGCTGACCGTGAAGCCCGCTGCAGTGAGCTCGGCAGCGAGCCAGGCCGCGTTGGTGTTGATGATCTCGCCCCGGGTGAGCTCGGTCCCGATCGAGAGAAGCGCGACAGTCATTGGGAAGGGCGACTGTAACCCAATCCGGACCAGACGGAGCGCGTTTCGGGACCGTTTTTCCACAGGGCCGCGCCCCTCCCCTGCCAGTTTCGCTGCAAGGTCGGGGCCCCTCCCCCGCCCGTTTTGCTGCAGGGTCGGGGCCCCTCCCCCGCCCTGCTGGCATCGCCGCCGCGCGCCGCGAGCTCAAGGAGAATAGGCGCACCGGAAGCCGATATCCGGCGCACGGGTCGAACCAGGGAGAAGCCGCCGGTTCCAGGTGCGGAGCGCTGCCGCCGCCCCGTCGGCCCACGATCCGCCGTGGGTTCCCGAGATCTCCTGTCCAGGCACATCAGGGGCCGCCCACTCGGCGACATTGCCGGCGAGGTCGAACAGACGCCCGGCGGCGTGGACAGCGGCGCCGTCGGGGCGCGCTCCGGCGAGCTCCGGGCCCGTCGCGTCCCAACCGCATGGGCCCGTCCGCAGGCCGAAGGCGGCGCGCCGACACACAGCACCTGTGTCTCCCCACGGGTACCGCCGGCCCGACGGGCCCGCGGCGGCGAAGGCCAGCTGGTCACGCGACGGGAGCGCCCCGCCAGCGAAGGCGCAGTACCGGGCGGCCTCCGCCATGGTGATGCCCGTCACGGGGAGGCCCGGTTCACCGCGAAGCGGCAGCGGGGAGCACGCGCCGGCGTCCACGCAGGCCGCGTAACGCTGCTCGGTGACCTCGAACGCATCGAGCGAGAACGCCGGGATGAACACCGCGCGCGGGTCGACGATGCCCTGCGCCTCCCAGTCGCTCGGACCGAGGCGCAGCGTCCCGGCGGCGATAGGTACGGTCGCGCTCGGCGCGACGCACCCGGCGGGGGTCACCGTGAGGCCGGCGCCGCAGCGGCTCGGCGCGCCGGCGCAGCGGCCAGCCTCGAGGCGCTGGCCATCACCGCAGCACCGCGGGCCGAGCGCGACCATCCCGGGGGCGCAGCGCGCCGGCGGCCCCCCGCGATGGCGGGCGAGCGCGACGACGCCGCCGATCAGGAGGGCTGCGCCCGCGGAAAGGCCAGCCTTCCAGCCAGTCATCGCTTCGAGGAGAAGCTGCGCCCCGGTCAGGGAGGCGGCGGCGCGGCAGGGTCCGACTTGAGCGCGCCGGACGCCTTGCGCGAGCCGGCGGTCTTCCCGCGCGCCGGCCTGGCCTCGATCATGGCGACGATGCGCGCGAGCGCGTCGAGGAGCGCCCCACGGACGCGCTCGTACGTCTTCGGGCCGACGTCGCCCCGCTTCCGCGCGCGCTCGAGCTCGACGAACTCGTCGAGCAGCGCGTCGCGCGCCTCGAGCAGCTCGCGCCGCTCCTCGTCGTCAGGCCCGCGATCCCCTTCGCGCCGCCGGACCAGGTTCAACGCGGCCCCGCCGACCACGGTCGCTCCGGCCAGGAGCAGCGCGATCCACCGGCCCACGCCGGGCGTCGGCAGCCCGGCGAGCGTGATCTCGATCGTCCGCAGCCCGCCTTCGGCGCGGGAGCTCTGCTTCTCGGTGATCAGGATCTTCTTGCCGTCCCGGCCTTGGGTGCGCTGCGCCGCCGGAAAGCCGGCGACGTTCAGCGTCATGGACTTCGACGCCTCGGCCATCACCCGCATCTGGGCCATGCGCGGAGGCAGCTCGATGCGGATCGTCTGGCGCTCCTCCTGGCTGAGCGGGACCTGCCAGCGAAACTGCCCTTCATGCCGGCCAGGGCTCACCGTGCCGCGCAGCGCCACGCCGGTGCCCTTGACCTCCTCGAAGCGCATCTCGTCCATGGCGTCGGTCTTGTTGAACGCCTTGTAGTCGGGCGGCAGGGCGAACGTCTCGTTCGGCAGCCAGGCGGCGCGGCCGAGATTGAAGACCTGGAACAGCTGCTCCACCGAGATCGAGTCCTGCCGGAGCTGGAGGTAGATGATGCCCTGCGTCCCGACGAGCAGGGAGTTCACGTCCGCCGTGGCCTCGTAGACGTGGAGCACGGCGCGCTTGCCGGCCTCGGCGCTGAGCCCGAAGTGCGGCAGCGAGAACGTCCCGCCGTTGCGCGTGACCGAGATGCCGTAGCTCGTGCCGCCGCCGATCGTGAGGTTCTCGAACCGGATGGTGCCCGCGTCGTCCGTCTCTCTCGTCACGCGCTGGCGCGAGTCGCCCTTCGCCACCGAGCTCTGAAGGATGTCGACGTCGACCGGGATGCGAGGGGCGGGGTTACCGTCCGCGTCCTGCACGGTGAGCACGAGGACGCCGGGCGGGAGCGCCGCATCCTCCTGCGCGGTGTCCTCGGGCGCGTCGAACATGCCCGTCAGCTCTTCTGAACGGCGCCGCGACGCGGCCCCGTCCGCGGGCGTCTTGCCCACCGGCGGGTGGCCGGAAGGCAGCTCCTGCCCGAGCTCGGGATGGCCCGGCGGCAGAGCGCCCGCGTCGGCAGGCGCGCCCGCGTCCGCCTCGCCGGCCGCGGGGCTTCCGGCGGCCGCGGCGCCCGTCGCGCTCGGCTTCGCCGCCTTCGGAGCCTGCGCCGTCGCTGCAGGCTGCGCCGCCGCAGCCCTGGGCGCCGGGGCCGGCGCCGGGGCCGGGGCCGGGGCCGTGCTGGCCGCAGCCGGTTGCGCCGGCGCAGCCGGCTGCGCCAGCGCGGCCTGCGCGGCGGTCACGCTCAGCGAGGCGATCGCCGCCAGCGCGGTGCACCTGGTCCAGCGCATCAGGGCGCCCTCCTGCTCTCGTTCTCGTCACCGCCGGCCGCGGCCTCGTCCGCCGCAGCCTGGTCAGCCAGCGGCGCGTCCAGCGCGCACTTCGTCCCGCACTTCTTGCAAAACACAGCGTCTTCGTCGTTGAGCGTCCCGCAGGCAGCGCACGTCGAGGTGCGCGCCGCCTCGCCATCCGCCGCCGCCGCGGCGGCGTCGCGCTCGCCGTCCGCCGGCGCCGCGTCGCGCTCCTGCTTCTCGAGCCGCCTGGCCCTGGCGCGCTTCCGCTTCGCGGGCCCGGCCGCCGCGGCGGCGTCTTCCGGCTCGCTCGCGGCGTCCTCCTCGCCCTGCTCCGGCGCCTCGAGCGCGCCGCCGTCGTCCTGGAGCCCGGCGCGCCGGAGGTGCCTCGCGACGAGCGCGGCGACGTGCTCGCGCCGCGGCTGCGCGTCGGCGTCGAGCAGGCGGAGCAGCCGCTTCGCCTCGGCGCGGTACTTCGCGACCAGCTCGGCGTAGTCCTCGTCGCTGATCTTCCCGACGCTCCGCTCGAACTCGAGGTCCTTGAGCGCCCGCAAGACGGACTGCTTCTGCTCCTCCTCGGTGCGCGGCGCGCCGAGCGCATACGCGTCGGCCCCGCTGAGCGGCGTCTCCCCGAGCAGCACGCGGAGGCTCGCCCAGAAGATGGCGATGACCGCGACGAGGGCGCCCCCCGCGAGCACGAGGATCGCCGCGGGCGGCCCCGCGAGGAGCCCCGCGACGCCGGCGCCGACGAGCGCCGCGAGCGGCACCCCGAAGCGGGCGTAGTGCACGATCTGCCGCTCCAGCGGCGAGTCAGAGCCCCTGCTCACGGTCTCGTCAGCCGCGACAGGGGCGGCGCTCCTGGCCGGATGTTCTGCGCTCATTCGCGGTCGAGGCTCTTGAGCTCTTCGTCGAGCTTGTCGTCGTAATCGTCGCGCGCGCCGGGGGCAGCGTCCTTCGGGGACCGCTGCGCGCTGGCGGCGCTCACCTCGTCGCTGCGCCGCTTCCACCGGCGCAGCGTCACGATGACGAGGCCGGCGCCGAGCGCGATGGCGGCGAGCGGGAACATGTAGAGCAGCCGCTGGCTGCCCTTGTTCGGCGGGACCGCCAGCGCCTCCGCCCCGAAGCGCTCGGCGTAGGTCGCCTGGATGTCCTCCACCGAGCGCCCGGCCGCGAGCTCGGCGCGGAGCGCGTCCCGGCGCTCGTGCGCGGTGCCGCAGGTGCACGTCCCGAGGGTCTCGCGCGGACAGCCGCACGTGCAGATCAGGCTCCAGAAGAGCTGGCGCTCGGTGTCGTTCTGGATGCCGACGACGCCCGTGCGCACCATCCCCTCCCCGAGCTGCTGCCCGTGGGCGAACTCCGGCGAGCGCAGCATGACGACGAGGGCGATGACGCCCGCGACGAGGAGGGTGATGCCGTGGATGAGTTTTCGCGTGCGGCTCATTCGAAGGCTGGCTACCTCAGCTCGGCGGCGGTCGGGAGCATGGCACCGATCGCGGGCGCCTGCCCGGGAGGAACGGGGTCGCCGGGGGTCGGGGCGCGGACCTCGACACCCGCTCCATCGGGCGTGACAAGGGTCGGGCGGCCGAACCCCTCCTGGATGGGGTGCCCGTAGGCCTGCGACGGGCCGCCGGCGAGCAGGAAGGCGAACACGACCGAGGCCGTGACCGACCCTGCCGCTCGTACATAGCCGAACGCCCCGGCCTCCTCGAGCGCGATGTCGGGCCACATCGCGACGAGCGCCCCGAGGATGAGGATCCCCGCGCCGAACCACATGAACGAGATCAGGTTGTTCACGTGCAGCTGGAAGGAGGCGACCTTCGTCTGCGGGTTCGCCATCCCGATGATCACGTAGAGGTCGTTCTTGAGCGTGATATGCCGGGCGACCTCGGTCGACGGCGCCTCCGGGGTCGCCTTGTAGATGTACTTCGCCGGGCTGATCCGGCCGACCGGCACGCCATGGCGCTCGACGTCGAGATCGGCGAAGACCATCCGCTTCTCGCTGTCGACCTCCATGCGCGGGCCAGCGTAGACGAGGCGGTACTCCTCGATCTCCACGGCCTCGCCCGGGTGGAGGCTGATCTCCTTGTCGACGCCCCACGCGCGGCCGGCGAACCCGAGGAACATCACGGCGATGCCGACGTGCACGATGTAGCCGCCGTAGCGGCGCCGCGACCTGGCGACCAGGTTGTAGAACGAGGCGAAGAACGACTCGCTGCCCCGCTTCTGCCGCGCGGCGATGCCGCGGGCGAACTCCTGGATGACCACGGCGACGTTGAACGCGGCGAACGCCACCGTGAAGAACGGGTAGGTCGACGCGAGCTTCGCGAGCGCGGCGCCGAGCTGGCCGGGGTAGATCGGGTCCACGGAGACGAACGGGGCGAAGCCCACCTTCTTCCCGAGCGTGATGTGGAGAACTGCCGTCACGACCGTGGCCAGCACCGGCCAGCGGAAGCTCTTCCGGAACAGCTCCGGCGACGTCTTCCGCCACCCGAGCAGCGGCGCGACGCCCATCAGCAGGAAGACCACGAGCGCGATCGGCGGGAGCCACATGTTGTAAAACGTCGGCCCGAGCGTCGACTTCTGGTCGAGCAGCCACTCGCTGATGCGCGGCCACACCGTCGCGACCGCGATGAAGACCATGATGCTGACGAAGCCCCAGTTGTTGAAGAGGAACGCGGCCTCGCGCGACAGCAGCGACTCGAACTGCCCCTCGCTGCGCAGCCGCGGCAGGCGGTAGACGATCAGCGCGGTGCACGTCGCCAGGATCACGGCCATGAAGAAGACGAACCAGATGCCGATGCCGGACTGGGCGAAGGAGTGCACGCTCGCGATGAGGCCCGACCGCGTGAGCCAGGTGCCGAAGATCGTGAGGAAGAACGTCCCGCAGATGAGCGAGACGTTCCACACCTTCAGCATGCCGCGGCGCTCCTGGATCATCGTCGAGTGCACGTAGGCGCTCGCGGTGAGCCACGGGAGGAACGCGGCATTCTCGACCGGATCCCACGCCCACGGGCCGCCCCAGCCGAGCTCCTCGTAGGCCCACAGCATCCCGAGCACGTTGCCGATCGAGAGGAACAGCCAGGAGAAGAGCATCCACTTGCGCGTCGCCACGATCCACTCGCTGTCGAGGCGGCCGGTGGCGAGCGCGGCGATCGCGAACGCGAAGGGGACAGCCGCGCTCGTGAAGCCGATGTAGAGGCTCGGCGGGTGGATGATCATGTAGAAGTTGCGGAGCTGGTAATTCAGCCCGTTGCCGTCGAGCGGGGCGCCCGCCACGCTGGTCCGGAACGGGTTCACGGCGAAGATCATCAGCGCCGCGAAGAAGATGAGGACGCTCATCAGCGTCGCGATGACGTACGGCTGGAGCTCCAGGTACCGGCGCTTCAGCCAGACGACGCAGCCGCCAGAGAACAGCGAGGTCAGGAACATCCACCAGAGCAGCGAGCCGTCCTGCCCGCCCCAGAGCGCCGCGATGAGGTACGGCGTGGTCATGGAGCGGTCGCTGTACTGCGCGACGTAGGCGATGCGGAAATCGTGGCTGACGAAGGCGTACGCGAGCACGAGCACCGCGAGGCCGACGAGCGCGATCGTGCCGTACGCGCCGAGGCGCGCCGCCTGGAGCAGCCGCGGCCGCCCGCGCGCCGACGCGAGCCCGACGGCGAAGGTATACGCCGCAGTGACCAGGATGGCGTAAAGCACGCCGGTCCCGAACTCAGGAAGGGATTGCCACATCGTTGTGGGGCCAAGCTTAGGCCTGCCAGGCGCGCAGGGCCAGCGCACCGCGCCGCGCAGACGAGCGCCCGCCGCGTTCGCCGCGCGGGCCTGCGCCGCGCTGCTCCCGCAGCGCGCTCGCGAGCGTCAGCTGAGTCCTGGAACCGGCGCTTTTTCTGGCCGGACTGCACCCTGCCGCGCCGACGGCGTGGGCCGCGCGCTCGCCGTCCCCGGACCGCCGCGCCTGGGTCCGATCGTGCGATCGCCGCCCCGGCATTGCGCCGCGACGGGCGCGGCGCTCGCCGACCCGACCTCGCGGCGCAGCGCTGTGCTCGTCCTCCCCGACGCCCCTTCCGATCACGCCGTCTCGGATCCGTGACGCGGCGCCGATGTGGCCGATGTGACGGAGCACGCATTGCGGCGTCGTCACCATCGTTGTCGCGGCTTCGCCTGCGCCCCGCGTCATGTCGCGCGCCTCGCAGGCGCTTCGTTTCAGGCTCGGCGTTGCGCGCGGAGCACTATACTCGGAGCATGGCGATCGCTCCCGCCGGTATCCGCCCGGCCGATCTCATCTATGACTGGAACGAGGTAGGCCGCGTCGGGCGGGTCATCCCGAAGGAGATCGGCTTCTTCGACGAGACCCTGCGCGACGGCCTGCAGAACCCCTCGGTCGCCGACCCGAACATCGAGAGCAAGCTCAAGCTGCTCCACCTGATGGCCAAGATCGGCATCCAGGTCGCCGATATCGGCCTGCCCGGCAGCTCGCAGCGGGCCTTCGACGACGTGCTCCGGATGTGCAGGGAGGTGGCCGACAACAACCTGCCGCTCCGCGTCGCCTGCGCAGGCCGCACGGTCGTCTCGGACATCACCCCCATGATCGAGATCTCCCAGCGCGCGGGGATCCCGGTCGAGATCTACGCCTTCATCGGCTCCAGCCCGATCCGCCAGCTCGCCGAGGCGTGGGACGTCGACCTCATCGCGCAGCGCAGCGCCGCCGCGATCGACGCGGGCGTGAAGGCCGGGCTCCCTGTCGCCTATGTCACGGAAGACACGACGCGCTCGCGCCCCGAGGTGCTGGCGACGCTCTTCAAGGTCGCCATCGATCACGGCGCGTCCCGGCTGTGCCTGTGCGATACCGTCGGGCACGCGACGCCCGACGGGGTCCGCAACCTCATCAACTTCACGCGGGCCATCATCGCGGGCGCCGGGGCGTCGGTCGGCATCGACTGGCACGGCCACAACGACCGCGGGCTCGCGCTCGAGAACGCGATCTGGGCGCTCCAGTTCGGCGCGGACCGGGTGCACGGCACCGCCCTCGGCATCGGCGAGCGGGTCGGCAACGCCGCGATGGAGCTCATCCTGCTCAACATGAAGCTCCTCGGCCTCCTCGAGCACCAGGACCTCACCCACCTGCTGGAGTACTGCACGACGGCCGCGCAGGCGGTCGGCTGGCAGGTGCCGATCAATTATCCCCTGGTCGGACGGGACGCGTTCCGGACGGCGACCGGCGTGCACGCGGCGGCGATCATCAAGGCCGAGTCGAAGGGCGACGCCTGGATGGCCGACCGGATCTACTCCGGCGTCCCCGCGGGCATGTTCGGCCGCCAGCAGGAGATCTGCGTGGGCTACATGTCCGGCGCCTCCAACGTGAACTACTGGCTCCGGCAGCGGAAGATCGAGCCCTCGAAGGAGCTCGTCGACGCCATCCTCGCGAAGGCCAAGGCCACGGATCACATCCTCGGCGACGAGGAGATCCAGGCCGTGATCGAGCAGCACCGCGGCCGCCAGGCCTGAGCCGGCGCGGCCTCGGCCCGGGTCAGGCCCCGCCCGCGGGAACGGCCGCTGGAGGTTCGGCGTTTTCGCGGATCCGGAGTAGAGAATCGAGGCCGTGGCCGAGCAGGAAAAGCAACCCGCAGCGGAAGCCGACCGACCCGAGCGCCGCTCGCGGCTCGATACCGTTCTGGCCGTGATCGCCGCGCTGGTGTGCTTCTTCGCCGCGACGACGCTGCGCGATCTGGGCCCGCGGTACCTGCCGCGGGCGCCGATCCCCGCGCCGCCGGTGCCCGCGTCGGTGGAGGGGCGCGCGGCCGAGCTCACCGCCACCGCGCGCGATGAGCAGGGGCGACCGCTCCAGGATGCCACCGTGCGCGTCTTCGCGATGCGCGAGGACCGCGCCTACTTCGCCGGAGAGCAGAAGACCGATGCGGCGGGCGAGGCGCGCTTCGCCGGGCTGCCGGCCGGCGAGGCCTGGATCATGGCGTACGGCGCCGAGCGGGCCCGCGCCTCGACGCGCGTCGCGCTCGAGCCAGGCCCGCGCGCGGTCGACCTCGTGCTGCGGCCCGCGAAGGTGCTGGAGGTGCTCGTCGTCGACGACGCCGAGCGCCCGATCGACGGCGCCGAGGTCGCTGTCGCGACCGCCGATCCCCTCCCCTTCGTGGCGACCACCGAAGGCGGCGGGCGCGCGCGGTTCGAGCGGCTCGGCGCGGCGCCGTACGTGGTGCGCGCGTCGGCCGTCGGCTTCGAGGACACCGTGCGGACCGGCATCGTGCCCGGGCCGGCGCCGCTCAGGATCCGCATGGGTCGGCTCGGCGCGCTCACCGTCCGGGTGGTGGACGCGGAGGGGCAGCCGGCCGACGGCGCGACGGTGCTCGCCGCCGGCACCGGCCTCTGGCCGGCGCGCAGCACGACCACCGACGCGACCGGCGCCGCGCGGATCGCCGGGCTCCGCGACGGGGTGTACGACCTGAAGGCGCGGCGCGGCGGGGCCGTCAGCGCGACGGCGCTCGCCGTGCCCGTGCGGCGCGGCGAGGGCAAGGAGGTGAAGCTCGTCCTCGGGCCCGGCCGCCACGTGCGGCTGCTCGTGACCGACGGCGACGGCGAGGAAGCGCCGCCCGTGAAGGGCGCGAGCGTCGTGCTCGTCGAGCAGGGCCTGTCGGCGTTCCCGCTGCACGGCCGCACCGGCGACGACGGGTCGGTGACGCTCGGGCCGATCGCGCCGGGGTACGCGATCGCCTCGGCCCTCGCGGCCGGCTTCGTGCCGAGGAACGCCGTGCAGGTCGACGCGGCCGCCACCGAGGCCCGCATCCCGCTGCTCCGCGGCGGCGCGCTCGTGGGCGAGGTCGTCGACGACCGCGGCTACCCGGTCCCGGGCGCGACGATCGAGGTCGTCGGCGCCGACGCCGAGGGGATGCCGATCGACGAGACCACCGCCATGTCCGAGTTCAGGGACGAGCAGTTCGAGCGCGCCCTGCCCGGCCCGGCGCCGCTGATCCCCGCGGGCGAGCTCGGGGTCATGCCCGGCCCGATCCCGGATCTGCCGCGCGGCGACGTCGCCCTCACGGCCGCGCCGGCGCGGTCGGGCGACCCGTGGGTGACGCGCGCCGACGGCACCTTCCGGGCCGAGCCCGTCACCCCGGGGCGCGTCCACGCGATCGTGCGGCACCCGGAGTACGTGGAGACGCTCAGCGAGGTCGTGACGCTGCAGCCGGGCGGCGAGGCCCACGTGCGCGTGGTGATGCGCCAGGGCGGCCTGCTCGAGGGCCGCGTGCTCGAGGAGGACCGCAAGCCGGTCGCCGGCGCGCGCGTCGAGCTGGCCGCCACGGCCGGCTCGCTCGAGCGGGTGACGTACTCCGCGGACGACGGCACCTTCGCCTTCGCCGCGGTCCCCGACGAGGTGCTCGTCTCGGTCTCCCGGCCCGAGTCGCCCGGGGACGTCGTGGCCCGCCTCGTCGTCGAGGTCCCGGAGCGCGAACGCAAGGAGATCGAGGTCGTCCTGCCGAAGGTGCGCGAGGCGGTGGCGATCCACGTGGCCGACGACCGCGGCTACCCGCTCGACCGCGTGGAGGTGCGCGTCCTCTCGCTCGACGTCGCCGTCCCGCTCCGCAAGACGCTCTTCACGGACGACGACGGCGACGCGCTGCTGCCCGACGCCGCCGGCCTGCCGCTCCGGATCAGCCTGGTGCGCTCCGGCAGGGCGCCGCGCGTCGAGCAGGTCGACGCCGCGCCGAAGGAGCTGCGGCTCGAGATGAGCACCGGGCTCCGGGCGACCGGGACCGTGACCGGGCGCGGCGGGCGGGAGCGGCTCGAGGGCGCGCGGATCACGCTGTTCTCGCCGACAGGGCCGCGCCGCGCCTCGAGCGACGCGGAGGGCGCGTTCACGCTCGGCGACCTCGCGCCGGGCCAGTTCCGCGTGACCGTGAGCCGCGACGGGTTCGCGCCGGCGACGCTGCGGGTCACGATCGCCGGCGACGCCGACCGCCCGACGGACCTCGGGCGCATCGACCTGCTCGAGGCGGGCGAGGTCGCGGGCGAGGTCGTCGATCCGCGCGGCGACCCGGTCGCAGGGGCCCGCGTCGCGCGCGACCGGGTGCCGACGTACCTGCCGCTCGGGCTGCTGCCGCCGGGCGTCGTGACCACCGACAGGGACGGGCGGTTCCAGCTCGGCGGCCTGCCCGAGGGCACGGCGGTGGTCGAGGCGTACAGCGCGGAGCTCGGGCGCGCCGAGTCGCAGCCGGTGCAGATCCGCGCCGGCAGGACGACCGATCGGGTCAGGATCGCGCTGCCCGGAGACGGCGCGCGGCAGGACCCGAAGGGCGCGGGGAGCCTGGCCGTGACGCTCGGCGAGGAGCGGCAGACCGTGACCGTCGTGTCGGTGCCGCCGGGGAGCGAGGCGGAGGAGGCGGGCATCGAGCCGGGCGATCGGCTGCTGTCCGTGAACGGCGTCGAGGTGCGCTCCCTCGAGGAAGCGCGGCGGCGCCTCACGGGGCCGCTCTCGGAGGACGTCGTGGTGCTGCTCGCGCGCGACGGGGAGCGCGGCGAGTCGCGGTGGCTCACGCGGGTGCGGAGGGAGCGGGTGCGGCGGTAGGCGGCGGGCGCTGCGCTCGTATCGCCGAGGAGCGCCCGGCCGCGGTGCTGTACCGGCGTGGCGGCGCGGCGACGCGCGCCGCCAGACCTCAGTTCTTCGCCTTGGCCAGCACGATCGCGCGGCCGGCGCCGATGTCCCAGTGCAGCGCCTGATCCGTGGCGAAGCGGAACTGCGCCTCGTCGAGCCCGCCCTCGGGACGGAGGAACGCGACGGTCACCTGGTCGCCGTCCGACTTGGTCACCTTGAACGTTCCGCTGCGGGGCGTCTCCGCGGGCAAGGTCACCGTCACCTTGCTGCCGTTGAACTCGATCGCCGTCCCCTTCACCCACCCGGTCGCCTTCGTGAGCTGATCCACGGGGGCGTTCTCGATCGCGTCGCCATACCAGCGCCCCTGCAGGCGATCGCGAGGGGTCTTCGAGCAGCCCGCCACAGCGGTCAGGGCCATCGACAGGGCCAGAGCGGTCTTGATGCGGTTCTGCATGGGCCTTCCTTCGGGACCTCGAGGGTCCCGGATGTGGAAAATGCTACGAAGAACGGAAGGGCTTGGCCAACAATGTAGGATGTTTCGGTACACTTACCCATCCGGCGGGCGCGGCGAGAGGGTGGACGCCGCGGCGCCTTCTGGGGCGGGCGAGTTCGCGCTACGGTTCGGCCGGGAGCCGCGCGGAAGGCGCGCTCCCGCGCGGCGCGAGGACCTTGAGCACGCTGTTCCATGAAAAGCGCCTCGTCCCCCTCCAGCGGACGCGGCTCCTGAACTCCATCGTCGAGCGCGCGGCCGACCGGTCGGAGGGGCCGCCCGTGATCGTCTTCGATCTCGACGGCACCCTCATGGACAACCGGCCGCGGGTGGTCGCGATCCTCCACGAGCTCGCCGAGGAGTGGCGCCGCAAGCACCCGCACGCCGCGGCGCTCCTCGAGCGCGCGTCGCCCGAGGGCATCGTGTACGGGTTCCAGGACAACCTGCGCCGGCTCGGCGTCGACGACGAGTCGCTCCACCTGCACGCCTTCGAGTTCTGGAAGGCCCGCTTCTTCAACGATCCGCACATCCGGCACGACATCGAGGTGCCCGGCGCGAGCCAGTACGCGCGCGAGTGCCACGCCGCGGGCGCGACCCTCGTGTACCTCACCGGGCGCGACCTGCCGAACATGGCGCTCGGCTCGTTCGCGAGCCTGCGCGACCTCGGCTTCCCCATCGGGGTCATCGGCACGGAGCTCGTCGTGAAGCCGAGGTTCGAGATGCCCGACACCGAGTTCAAGCGGAGCGTCGCCCCGCAGCTCTCCCGGCTCGGGCACGTGATCGCGGCGTTCGACAACGAGGCGGCGAACTGCAACCTGCTGGTGGACTTCCACCCCCACGCCGCCGCGGTCTTCCTGGACACGCAGTACGCGCCCGACCCGCCGCCGCTCGATCCGCGGGTGCGGGTGATCCACACGTTCGAGCGGGAGCCATGACCCGCGCGCGCGCCGCCGCCGCCGCCGCCGCCGGAGTGCTGCTCGCCGCCGCCGGGTGCGAGCCGTCGCGGCACCCGCCGGCCGACCTCGTGGAGGCCGGCGCGAGCCCGAACGCGAGGATCCTGCCCGCGCCCCTCGCGAACGAGACGCCGGACCTGATCGACGCCTCCGTCCCCGAGGCCAGCGCGAAGCTCGTGTCCGACGACTACGGCCGGCTCGTGATGTCCGAGGCGAGCCAGCAGTCGCCGCTCCCGCTGCCGCCGGCGACCCCGCTGCCAGAGGACACGCTCTCGCCCCGCGAGCTCCCCGGCATGACGCTCGAGGCGGCCTTCCGCTGGCGCGACGTGCCGCAGCCGCCGAAGGCGCCCGAGGTGGCGACCGCGGGGATCCAGGCGGCGCTGGGGGCCACCGCGCTGACGTGGAAGATCGAGCTCGCGGAGACGGGCCGCATGCGGGTGCAGTTCACGTCGAGGGCGCTCCCGCTGCCCTCCGGCTCCGAGCTGCGCGCGCGCCACGACGTCCACGGCGAGGTCCTGCTCTGGCCGGGCTTGACCCAGTACCGGGTCCTGCCGCCGGGCGCGCTCCGCACGCTGCTCGGCGAGCGGCGCATCGACGTGACGCCGCTGTCGGCGGGCTCGGCGCGCCCGGTGGGCGACGGCAAGCGGCTCGATCTCGACGTGCGGAAGGTCGAGCTGCACGCGAGCCTCGGCGCGCTGTACATCGAGCTCGGCAGGGCGCCGGAGGCCGGCGAGGGCGGTCCCCTGCTCTGCCGGGCGCTGCTCGAGATCCTCGGCGTCGACCCGAAGTCGCCCGAGTGCGTGGTCGGCGAGGTGCCGCTCTACGCGAGCTACGCCTGGCAGGGCGGCGGCGGCTTCAGCTTCGAGGTCACGTCGGCCGCCCGGCGCACCGACCTCGTCTCGACCGACATGCTGATGCCGCCCCCGAGCGCGGCGTACGCCGCCGCGGGGCTCCCGTCGGCGCAGGGCGGCGTCTTCCTGACGCGCGACGAGCTCGCGGCCATCCGGACCGAGGCGCTCCCGCTGCCCGCGAGCGCCGACCCAGGCGCGCCCGGCGAGGGCTTCGTCGCGGTCAACCAGAGCGACGCGCTGTTCTACCTGCTCGTCGACGGCATCCCCGCTGTCGCGGTGCCTCCGATGAGCGAGCGCTACGTGAGCGGCCCGCAGCGCGGGCTTTACGTCGTCCAGTGGCGCACGTTCCTCGGCGAGAGCATCGAGCCGCCGCAGACGGTGGAGATGCCGGCGCGCCTCGTGCGCAGCGCGGCCGACGGGGGCGCGGCGGACGGCGGCTGAGCGGGCGCGGCCGAGGCGGCTGCCGCTGGCTGGCGGAGGTGGCCGAGGCGGCTGCCGCTGGCTGGCGGAGGTGGCCGAGGCGGCTGTCGCTAGCTGGCGGGCGCGATCTCGGGGCTCGACAGGAGCTGGGCGATGTCCTCCGGGATCCGCGTCAGCGTGAGGCTCGATCCGAGGCACGCGAGGAGGATGTCGCCGTCGCAGAGCACGTCCTCGCCCCGGAGGATGCGGTAGCTGAAGCGCGCGGTGACCCGCTGGATCTCGCGGCAGGTCGTCTCGACCACGAGGTGGTCGCCGAACCGCGCCGGTTGCCGGTACTTGATCCGCAGCTCCGCGACGGCGAGGTGGAGGTCGCGCCGCACCATCTCCTCGTAGGAGATCCCGCGGCGCTGCAGCCAGTCGATGCGGCCCGCCTCCAGGTACACGACGTAGTTGGAATGGTGGACGATGCCCATCAGATCCGTCTCGCAGAAGCGGACGGCCAGCGGCATGCGCGAGGTGAGGTGCGGGGGCGCGTCGGGCGGAAGGGGCGGCATGACGGGGGGCCGAGACTAGCCCAGTTCCGGCCAGGCCGCCGACGGAGCGGTCGCCCGACGCGGGGGCGCGGCGCAAGGGGACGAGGGATCCGCCTCGGCGCTGGCCGCGGCGGCGCCGCGATGTTAGCGCCGCCGCCATGGCGAATGTCCGGACGCTCCTGTCCGCCGAGCAGATCGGGGCCCGCGTGCGCGAGCTCGGCGCGCAGATCACCAGGGACTACGCGGAGCGGCGGCTCGTGCTCGTCTCCGTGCTCAAGGGGAGCTTCGTGTTCACCGCCGACATCGCGCGGCACATCGACCTCCCGGTGCGCATCGAGTTCCTCGGCGTGCGCAGCTACGGCGAGGGCACGGACTCGACCGGCGTCGTCCAGATCACCCAGGACCTCACCCGCCCGATCGAGGGCGAGGACATCCTCCTCGTCGAGGACATCGTGGACACGGGCCTCACGATCTCGCACCTGCTCCAGCTCTTCCGCACGAGGATGCCGAGCAGCGTGAAGGTCTGCGCGCTCCTGCACAAGCCGGCGCGCGCGCGGGTCGAGGTGCCCATCGACTATCTGGGCTTCACGATCGAGGACAAGTTCGTCGTCGGCTACGGGCTCGACTGGGCCGAGCGTTACCGGAACCTGCCGTACATCGGCGTTGTGGAGGCGACGTGAGCAAGCGGCTGTTGATGCTCGAGAAGATGACCCAGGGCGGGTCGAAGGATCCCTTCCACTGGTACGCGCTCGCGCTGGAGTACGCGGGGCAAGATCGGCACGACGAAGCGCTCGCGACGTTCAGCGCGCTCCGGGCGATGGACCCGAGCTACGTGCCGATGTACCTGATGTGCGGGACGATGCTGGTGAAGGCAGGCCGCCGCGACGAGGGGCGCGCCTGGCTGAGCGACGGCATCGGCGTCGCGCGCAGCAAGGGAGATCAGCACGCGCTGAGCGAGCTCCAGCAGGCGCTCGCCGGCGCGGGCGACGTCGACGCCTGAGGGCGCAGGGGCGGCCGCGCGGGGCGCCGCGCCTCAGCCGCCCTCGCCCTCGCCGCGGATCCGGCGGAGGCGCTCGCCGATCGTCCGCTCGTAGCCGCGGTCGGTCGGCTCGTAGAACCGGGTGCCCGCGAGCGGCTCGGGCAGGTAGGTCTCGCCCGCCGCGACGCCGCCGGGCTCGTCGTGCGCGTACCGGTAGCCATCGCCGTAGCCCTCGTCGCGCATCAGCCGCGTGACGGCGTTGCGCAGCGTGAGCGGGACGGGGAGCGCGCCGTGCTCGCGCACGGCGGCCTGCGCCGACTGCCAGGCGGACTTGCAGGCGTTGGATTTCGGGGCCGTGGCGAGGTACAGCGCCGCCTGCGTGAGCGGGTAGAGCCCCTCCGGCATCCCCATGCGCCGGAACGCGGCGTCCGATGCGACGGCGACCTCCAGGGCCCGCGGGTCGGCGTTGCCGATGTCCTCGGAGGCGAAGATCATCATCCGGCGCAGCAGGAAGAGCGGGTCGTCGCCGGCCTCGACCATGCGCATCAGCCAGTAGACGGCGGCGTCGGGATCGGAGCCGCGCATCGACTTGATGAAGGCGCTGATGACGTTGTAGTGCTCCTCGCCGGCCTTGTCGTAGAGCAGCGTCTTGTGCTCGCTCGCGCCGGCGATGAGCTCGCGCGTGATCGTGGACGCGCCCGCGCGGCCGGCCTCGTCCGCGGCGATCTCCAGCGTGGTGAGCGCCCTGCGCGCGTCGCCCTGCGCGAGCGCCGCGATGGCCGAGAGGGCGTCGTCGTCGGCGGCGATCGCGCCGGCGAGCCCCGCGGGCGACTCGAGCGCGCGGCGCAGGAGCTCGACGAGCTCCGGGGCGTCGAGGCCCTGGAGCCGGAAGACCTTGCACCGGGAGAGCAGCGGCGCGTTCACCGCGAACGAGGGGTTCTCGGTGGTCGCCCCGATCAGCGTGATGGTCCCGTCCTCGACGTGCGGGAGGAACGCGTCCTGCTGGGCCTTGTTGAAGCGGTGGATCTCGTCGACGAACAGGATGGTCCGCTTGCCCTCGTACGAGCGCGCGGAGCGCGCCTCCGCGAGGATCTCGCGGAGCTCCGGCACGCCGCCCAGCACGGCGTTGAAGGGGACGAAGCGGGCGTTCGTCGTGTGCGCGACGACGCGCGCCAGCGTCGTCTTCCCGGCGCCCGGCGGGCCCCACAGGATCATCGAGGGGATCCGATCGGCCGCGATCGCGCGCGCGAGCAGCTTGCCCTCGCCGAGGAGGTGGCCCTGGCCGAGCATGTCCGCGAGCGAGCGGGGGCGCATGCGCTCGGCGAGGGGCACCGCGGCCCTGAGCTCCGGGTCGCGCTGCCGGGCGGCGTCGAAGAGGGTCGGCTCGTCGCCCGCGGGCCGCCGCCGGGCGCCGCCGCTGCCGCCGCGGGGCGCGCTCATTCGAAGACCGACCCCGCGCGCCGGTAGGATGATGACCGCTCCGAGAGCAGGACGTCCACGGCGCGGCGCGCGCCCTCCGGATCGCGCCCGACCCAGCGCACGGTGCCCGCGCCGTCGACGACGAACGTGAGGGGGACCTGCGCGACGCCGTAGGTCCCGGTGAGCCGCTGATCGAGGTCCGCGACGATGGGGAACGTCGCGCCGAGCTGGTACGCGGCGGCCTCCGCGGCGGCCTCCGAGTCGTCGACGTTCACGCCGATCACGGCCACCCCGTCCGCCTTGCGGTCGCGCCAGAGCCTGTCGAGCGCCGGCATGGTCCGGCTGCACGACGCGCACCACGACGCCCAGAAGTCGATCACGGTGACCCGCGTCCTCCGGGTGCCGGGCACGCCCACCGTGACCGCCGACGTGGACTCGGCGTGAAACTCCGGCGCGGCGCTGCCCACGAGCGGATGGCGCACGGAAGCGGGCATCGCGCCCGGCCCGCACCCGAGCGCGAGCAGCGCGCACGCCGCGGCCCTCGCGGCGGCGCGCGGAAGAAGGGCCGGGCGCCGCCGCGAAGGCCGCGGCAAGGCGGACCGCGCGCCCGCCGCGAGCAGCGCGCCGACGCCGCTGCGGACGCCGATCGAGGAGGGCCTGCTCGCCGCCTTCGCCTTCACCACGCGGGGAGTCTAACGTCCCCGCCACGCCTTGTCCGAGGGGCGCGGGAGGAAAAAGAGCGGTCCGCCAGCGGAATGAGCGGTCGCGACGGCTGGCCGGGGGTCCGGTCCGGGCGGCGAGCGCGCTCTGGGACGCCGCGCGCCGCGCGCCGCGCGGCGCGGACAGCGCTATCCGCGGGCTCCGAAGATCGCGGTGCCGACGCGGACGAGCGTCGCGCCTTCCGCGATGGCCGCCTCGAAGTCGTGCGACATGCCCATCGAGAGCTCCGGCAGCGCCGTCTGGCCGCCGTGCGCGTCGCGCAGGGCGCGCAGCTGCCCGAAGAACGGGAGCACCTCGGACGGGTCCTCGAGGAACGGGGCGATGGTCATCAGGCCGACCGGGCGGAGGTGTGCGCACCGGGCCACGGCGCCGACGAGCGGCGGAAGCTCGCCGGGCGCACAGCCGCCCTTCGAGGCTTCGCCGCCGACGTTCACCTCGAGCAGGACGTCGAGCGTGCGGTTGAGCGCGGCCGCGCGCCGGTCGAGCTCGACGGCGAGCTCCTCGCGGTCGACGGAGTGCACGACGTGCGCGACGCGCGCGACGAGCTTCGCCTTGTTCCTCTGGAGACGGCCGATGGCGTGCCACACGATCCCGTCGAGGTTGGCGAGCTCCTCGGCCTTCTCGACGAGCTCCTGCGCGTAGCTCTCCCCGAAGTCGCGCTGCCCGGCGGCGTAGGCGGCGCGGATGGCCTCGGCGGGCTTCCCCTTGGACACGGCGATGAGCCGGACCTCCTCTGGCCCGCGCCCGGCCCGCGCCGCGGCGCTCGCGATCCGGTGACGCACCTCTTCGAGCCGCGACGCGATGTTCCCCAGGTCTTCCGAAATCACGCCGCACGATACCGCGAGCGGCCGCCGTGGACACGGGAGACCCCCCGGGCACTTGAGCCGGCAGCGCCCCCCGGCGCGGAGGCCGGCGCGGGATCTCGGATCCACTCGTCCGGGCGGCGTGCCAGAGTGTGCCTGAGGACCTCCTCGACAGCGGGGTGATCGCGGCATTTCCAGCGATTTTCGCGTGGCATGTGGCTTGCGACGCTCGGCGCACCTGCCATGCGAAGCCTCCCGTTCCTTACCCTGCTCCTCGCGGTCGGATGCTTCAACCCGCAACCCGAGCCGCCGCTCGACAACACGCCGACCGGCGGCGAGACGGTCACCGGGTCCAGCGGCACGGGTACCGGAGCAGGCGCTGCGGGCGGCAATGTCGCCGTGGGGTCATCCAGCACCGGCGCAGGTGTGGGGGGTGAAAGCAGCACCGGGAGCACCGCGCCTGGCCATGGCGGCGGTGGCGGTGCCGGCGGTGCCGGCGGTGCCGGCGGCAGCGGTGGTGTCGGCGGCGACGGCGCTCAGGGGGGTGGCGGCGCTGGCGGCGAGGGCGCTCAGGGGGGTGGCGGCGCCGGCGGCGAGGGCGCCCAGGGGGGCGGCGGCGCCGGCGGTCAGGGCGGCAGGCCCTGCGGCGACGGAGGCGCTGGAGATGTGGACTGCGGCTGAGCAAGCACGGCGCTCGACCCTGAGGACGTCGGAGCGGGTACGGGGGCAAGAGCGAGCGAAGGCAGACGATCCGTCTCGCTGAACGCCACGCTCCCGCGGACAAGAGCGCTGCGCAAGCGGGCACGCGATGCGCAGGGTGCTATGAGGGGAGAGCTTATGCGCAAGCTTGTCGTCCTTGTGTTCGGGGTGGTGCTCGCGGGCTGTGGCTTCAACCCACAACCCGAGCCTCCCCTCACGGGTATCGGGTGCGCTGATTGCGGAGACCTCGGCGCGAGCGGTGCCGGCGGGGGAAGCTTTGACGGCGACACCGAAGGCGGTGCCGGCGAGGGCGGTGGCGTCAGCCACGGCGAGCCGGACCCGAGCCAACCCGCTGCGACCGGCGCCGGTTCGAGTGGCGCGAGCGGCGGGGGTGCATCCGGCACGAACGGTGACGGCGGAGGCGGCGGTGGCGAGGTCAGCGCAAGCAGCACCGGTGGCACGGGTGGCGCCGACGGCGAAGGTGGGGCCGGCGGCGAAGGTGGGGCTGGCGGCGAAGGTGGGGCCGGCGGCGGGAACGACACCGGCGGCGCTGGCGGCAAGGGGGGCGCTGGCGGCACGGGGGGCGCTGGCGGCGGAGGCGGCGCCGGTGGCGTGATCGGACACGACGGCGACTGAGGTGACGGGCGGGCCAAGGGCCCTCACCTCAGGCACTCAGGTCGCGTGCGGTGCGCCTTGAACGCCCGGTGAGCTGGAGATGGCGTTGTGCCGCCCGGTGAGCCCGGGAGGCGGCGCCGTATTCGCCACGACGTGCCCACGAGACGGCGCCGCGAGCGCTGCCAGCGGCCGCTGCCGCAGGCCCGCTGCTTCGCCGTGCACCGCCGCGCTCGCGCTGGCGCCGCCGCGCTCGCGCTGGCGCCGCCGCGCTCGCGCTGGCGCCGCCGCGCTCGCGCTGGCTCAGATCCCGGGGCGCCGGGGTCGCGTGTACTCGTCGAGCATGTTCGCGACGAGCTCGGCGAGCAGGCTGTCCGCCACGCGGAGCCGGCGCGACATCTCGCGCGCGATGTTCAGCACCAGGAGGGTGTACGACTTGAGATCGCGCCGGTAGAGCGTGTCCAGATCGTGCGCGGTGACCCGCATCAGCCGCGACGGGGAGATCGCGCGGACGGTCGCCGAGCGCGGCATCACGTCGAGGATCGACATCTCGCCGAACCAGTCGCTCGGCCCCAGGACCGCGACCCTCGCCTCGACGTCGCGCTTCGAGCGCTTGAGCACTTCCATCTCCCCCGCGAGCAGCACGAACATCTCGCGGCCGCTGTCACCCTCGCGGAACGCGACGGCCCCGGGCTGCAGCTCCAGCAGCTCCAGCGTGTCGGCGAGACCCTGAAGGACATGGTCGCCCAGGCCGCCGAACAGGCCGATCTCGCGCAGCTGCACGAACAGCTCAGGGTTCCGGCTCACCGGGATGCACCGTGGGCGCCTGCGGCGACCGTCCTGTCGGCCGACCCGACAACGCCTACGAACACCTCGCGAACATGCCTGTCTTCTCGCATCGCTCCACCTCGCGGCCTCGAGCCGATGTAGCCCGTCGAGAGCCTACGCCGCGACACGAGAACGTCAACGCTCGCGCTCGCGACGCGCGCTCGATGTCCCGCCCGATCTCTGGCCGCCGTCTCGCGACGGGCCGCGCGCGGCGCGCGCCCGGTCTGCTCGGGACGCGAGCCCGAGCGCCGCGTCCGCTGCGCACGCGCTCCGGCGTCGATCGCGCTTCGTGCGATCAGCACTAGAGATCCTTCGTGAACACGATCCGCGGACGCCCGGGCCCGGCGTAGTCCTCGACCTCGGCCGCCGACCAGCCGACTGCGGCGTGGAAGCGGACCGAGCCCTCGTTGCCCAGCGTCGTGATCGCCTTGAGCTGCCGGCACGCCTCGCGGCGGCAGTCCTCCTCGAACGCTGCATAGAGCATCCGGCCAACGCCCCGGCGGCGGTAGTCGGGGTGAATGCCGACGAGGTGCACGTACCCGATCGCCGCGTCCGGGCACTTGAACCCGAGCAGGAAGCCGACCAGGAGGCCGTGATCCTCGACGACGCGGGCGAGACGGCCGAGCTCGTAGAAGAAGATCGGGTGCGCAAGGGCGCTGGTCGGGCCTGCCCACCACCGATCGATCTCGCCCACGATCCGGTCGTAGTCGGGCTTCGTCAGCGGCCGTGTCTCCATGCATCACCTCACTCGAGCGGTTCGGAATCGTGCCCTGGATCTGCAGCGTCGGCGCGCAGGACACGCGCGCCTCGCACAGACCTGCGCAGCCTAGCAGCCGCGCCGGCCTCCCCGTAAGCGCGCTCGTGCAGGCGCGGCCAGGTAGGCGCCGCTCGTGGAGGCCCGGCTAGCCGCCGCGCGTCACGCCTGCTAGCGCTAGCATGTGCGTCAGGAAGAGATCATCATCGCTCCGTCGATTTTGTCCGCTGACTTCGGCCGCCTCGCCGACGAAGTGCGGGCAGTCGAGGCCGCTGGCGCCGACTGGATCCACGTCGACGTGATGGATGGACGGTTTGTGCCAAACATCACGATTGGCCCCCTCGTCGTCCGCGCGGTTCGCGCCGCGACGCGTCTTCCGCTCGACGTCCACCTGATGATCGTGGAGCCCGAGCGCTACGTCGCCGAGTTCGCCGCGGCCGGCGCCGATCGGATCTCGGTCCACGTGGAGGCGTCGCCGCACCTGCACCGGACGCTCCAGCAGATCAGGGACGCGGGCGCGCGCCCCGGTGTGGTGCTGAACCCCCACACGTCGGAAGAGTCGATCCGGCACGTGCTGCCGGACCTCGATCTGGTGCTGGTGATGAGCGTCAACCCCGGGTTCGGCGGGCAGCGGTTCATCCCTGGGGCCCTCACGAAGCTGCAGAGCCTGCGGCAGACGATCGATCAGGCGGGCCTCGACATCGCGCTCGAGGTCGACGGCGGGGTCGCGCCGTCGACCTCCGGGCAGGTCATCGCCGCCGGCGCGCGGGCGCTCGTCGCGGGCTCGGCGGTGTTCGGCGCCGTGAAGCCGGGCGAGGAGCTGCCGTTCGAGGCGCGCGTCGCGCGGTATGCGGAGGCGATCCGCGCGATCCGCGCGCCCGCCGGGGAGCAGCTGTGACCGAGCGCGGCGCCGGGGACGAGCGCGGGGTCGGGGACGAGCGCGGGGTCGGGGACGAGCGCGGGGTCGGGGACGAGCGCGGGGTCGGGGACGAGCGCGGGGCGGCGCTCGCGAAGATCGCGGCGCTCGTGGGGGTGGCTGCGCTGGTCGGCTGCGCGCCGCCGGCCGCGCCCACGGCGCCGCCGCGGGCGCAGGCTCCGAGCGCTGCGCGCCCCGCCGCGTCGCCCGCGGCGCCCCCTGTCGAGGGCGCCGGTCCGGCGGGCGACGGCGAGGTCGACGAGGAGGAGGCCCGCCTTACCAAGGAGGAGGTCGCGCGGGTGCTCGCCCGCGTCGCGAAGGCCCGCGGCCTGCCGGTGCTCCGCGACGTGCGGAGCCAGGTGCTCGGCCGCGGCGAGATCCTCCAGCGGGTCCGCGCGCACGTGGAGCGAGAGATCCCGGAGGGCGTGCTCGATCACCAGCGCGAGGCGCTCGCGGCGCTCGAGCTCATCCCGGCCGACTACGACTTCGCCGGCGGGATGTACCGCCTGCTCGAGGGCCGCATCGCGGGCTTCTACGAGCCGGAGGACCAGACGATGTACCTCGTCGACGACCTCAGCGAGACCGAGGCCGACGAGACGCTGGCGCACGAGCTCGTCCACGCGCTCCAGGACCAGAGCTTCTCGCTGGGGAAGCTGCTCCGGTTCAAGGCCGGCGACAGCGACCGCCTGGCCGCCACGCACGCGCTCGTCGAGGGCGAGGCGATGAGCGCGATGTTCGACGTGCTGGTCGGCTCGGCGTTCCAGATGGACGAGGCGACGCTGCGGAAGCTCGTGGCGATGTCGACGGCGCTGTCGTCGGTGGGCGACACGCCGCTGGTGCTGCAGGAGTCGCTGGGCGCGCCGTACACGGACGGCTTCTCGTTCGTTCAGGGGCTGCGCCGGCAGGGCGGCTGGGCCGCCGTGGACGCGGCGTGGCGCGCGCTGCCGGAGACCACCGAGCAGCTGCTGCACCCCGACAAGCTCGCCGCGCGCGAGCCCGCCGTCGAGGTGGCGGTCCCGACGGCCGCCGCGCTCGGGCCAGGGTTCCGCGTCGTCTTCGAGGACGTGATGGGCGAGCAGGCGCTGCGCATCGCGTTCGCGGCGTACGCGCACCGCGACGCGGCCATCAGCGCGGCCGCGGGGTGGGGCGGGGACCGGTTCGCGGTGCTGCAGCGGGACGACGCGCAAGACCCGGCGCGGAGGGAGTTCGCGCTGGCGTGGCGGCTGCGGTTCGACAGCGCGGTCGACGCGGCGGAGGCGGGGAAGGTGATCGAGCGGCGCTTCGGGAAAGCGTGCCAGAGGCGGCCGGCGCTCGGGCCGATCGCGTGGACGGCGCGCGGGAGCGACATGGCGATCGTCGCGGGGCCGTACGCGCGGCGCGGGGGAGGGGAGGCCAGCGCGGCGGGGACGTGCGCGGGGGCGAAGACGTGGCTGGCGGAGGTGATGAAGGGGAGGGCGGGGGCGCCGGCGGGGAAGCAGGCGGCAGGGGGGAAGAAGTAGCGGGGCGGGTGCGTGGAGAAGGGTGAATGAGGACGGGGAGGGAGCGGAGGTCCGGAGAGAGGGGAAGAGGGGTAAGGGGAAGGGACCGCAGCGGTACGCTCTGCAGAGGGGAAGAGCGCGGGCCGCAGGGCGGCGTTGACAGGAGGCCGGAGAACGGGCAGAAAAACTAGTCGTTCTGGATGTTTGGAGGAGTGGCCGAGCGGTCGAAGGCAGCGGTTTTGAAAACCGCCGTTGGGGCAACTCAACCAGGGGTTCGAATCCCTTCTCCTCCGCTGAAATCTGCTGTGAGTTCCGATAATTGCCGCGGTTGAGAAGAGGGACGGGAAGGGGTCAGCCGCGGACAGGACGGGACCCGAGATTTGGCAAACTTTTGGCACGCAGGTCCCTGGTTTCGGATCTGGCTGTGTGAAGTAGCTCACGGTGTGCGCGGCCTGGATTCACGGTCGCCCTGCGGCGCGCTCTCCTCGGTAACCCGTAACCTGGTGACGCATCGAGCAAACGCGTCGTGCTTGGAGCACGGGTCTCCCCGCGCTTTGGCGGCTTCGCTGCGTACTGCCGGCGCACGCACATCCAGCCCAGCTCCGAGCGAGCGACTCGGCGCCGGTCATCAATAACGGGCAGGGGCATCACGAGGACATTCGTTTGTGGAGAACGTGCGCGACCAGTACTTCGCGAAGCACTTGCCCACCGCGAACCTGTAAGTGGCGGTCCCCGTCCGCCGTGGTGAGACAGCGACCGGGACTGGTACGCTGCCGGGCAAGTACTGCGGAGCCCGACCCATGTCCGACCGCACCGACATGCTCGACACCATCAGCGAGCACTTTCGCGAGGGCCTCGCGACGTCCATCGCCTGGCCGCACACGGACGAAGCTCCGAACCTTCATCGAGGGCTTCGGCCACGCCGTAAGCGCCCGCGGGTGAGCCGGGTCGTGGCGCAGCCGTGCCTTCAGGAGCATCTCGCTCGCCCCCTGCATCGCGATCAAGCGCGCCGACCGCGAGCCCGGGGCGTCGTCGGCGCCGTCGTGGAGCTCGACGCGGGCGGTAACGAGAGCGTCGGCCAAGGGCCAACCGCCGCGTCGACGGACCAGGAGCCCCCGTACGCCGCAGGTGCACAGGGTCCGGGCGCACGGCCTGCAGGTCTGGCAGCCTGGGCGGATGTGGCGCAGCATGCTCCCCGCCAGGAGGGCCCCGGGTGGAGCGGAGGGTCGGTCGCGGTGAGCGGCGACGAACGGTTCCTGCGTCAGCGCGAGCATGCGCGGGCCATCAGCGACGAGGATGTGCCCCCCACGGGGCGTCGCGCTGGAGAGGCTGCGCATCTCGCTGCTTCGCAGCGCCGCTCCTGGGGAGTACGTTCAGCCTGTGGGAAGGCGAAAGGCTGAGCTCACGCGCAAGGAACGCTATGCCCGGCTGATCGCGGCCTGGCGCGGCGTGGAGATGCTCGTCGCCCACGCGTTCGAGACCCCCGGGCCGCGCTGGGTGCGTGTGGAAAGCGAGCGCGATCCTGAGTGGGACGACATCGTCGAGGAGCTGGAGGGCGCCGACGGGCAGCGCATCCTTCGTGGCTGGCAGGTGAAGCTGCAGTTCAAGGCATTCGACGCCGAGATGCTCGCCGGGATGCTCCGCCGGCTGCACGTGTCCAGGCGGCTTCACCGCGGCTGCTTCGCGCTCCCCTCCGCCGTCGAGGTGAAAGGGGTTGGGGACCTGTTCGCTCTCCATGAGCTGTGCCGGCGCGCTTCGCAACCCGGTTGCGACCCAAGCGCGCTTGCGACGACCAAGGACGAGAAAGCGTGGTGGCGGTTTCTCGGGAAGGTGGCGAGGCCGCTCGACAAGCGGCTCTCCCTGCTTCGTCGGATGGAGGTGCAGTTCATCCGTGAAGGCGAGATCGAGCTGAATGCCCACCTCTTGCTCAAGCACCTCTTCCACGGCCCGACGGAGCCCATATTCAGGAGCATCGAGTCGTACTTCTGGAGCATCGATGACGCCCGCGTCGTGGACGCGGAGCAGCTCGAGAAGGAAGCGCTGCTCTCGTTCGCCTCCCAGCGCGGGCCGACCCCAGCGACGCTGAGGACGGCCCGCGCTCGATACCTGACGGAAGTCCAGAAGGACGATGAAAGGCGCACGCCCCTGGCTCGCTTGCGGACAGCAGTCCGCGTCCCCCTCCACGAGGTTCGGGTTCCGTTTCGACAGCTGAGCGGGCCGATCGATCACGGCGCGAGGCGGTCGCTGCGGGCATGGCTTCAGGTCCTCCATGGCAACGAACGGACGCTGGTGGTCTTCGGCGAGGTGGGCAGCGGAAAGACCGAGCTCCTGGCGCTGACCGCCGCGGAGCTGGCAGCCGATGCCGAAGCCGGCCACGACCAGCCGATCCCGTTGCTCGTCGATGCACGCACGCTCATCGCCGGAGATCTTGAGCACGCGGCCCGGACACGCTGGCCGACCGTCTCGGAGTCTGTCATTCGCCTGCTCGAAGCGCCGAAGATCCGTTGGATCGTCCTCCTCGATGGCCTTGATGAGGCCGGTCCTCGCGGGCTGGACGCGGCGAGCGCTCTCCAGCGCAGCCTCGGCGATCGGCTCCATGCGCTCGCCATCACAACGCGCCCGTCCCTTCGGCCGTCGCTCCCGGGCGCCCTCGAGGTCTGGCTTCCGCCCTGGACCAACGAAGAGACAGCGCAGTTTCTCGTGCGGTGGCAAGACCATGATCCGGAGGCTGTCGCCGCCCTTCGTCGGTCGCCCCACCGAGGGTCGTTGGCCACGCTTTGCGCGAACCCGCTCACTGCGACCTTCTGCCTCCTCGTGGCGCGCCATGAGCCCGAAGCGCTCCGGAGTCGGGCCAGCGTCTACCATGCCATTGTCAAGTATCTGTTCGACGCCTGGGCCCAGGCGCGAGCAGAGTTGACCGGCAGAGCCAGCATCCGATTCCGCTCTGTCGCCCCGGTGCTCCGCCGTCTGGCGCTCGAAGTCGTTCGCCGGGAGCGCTCCACGATCCCACGGCAGGATGTTGCAGCCCTCCTGCGCCGCGAAGCGCCGGATGAGGAGTGGACTGTGAAAGAGGCGCTGGAGCTCGACCTCGGCGTCCTCGTGTACACCCCGGACGATTCGTACGAGTTCTCGATCCGCGGTCTGGCCGAGCACCTCGCCGGTCAGCAGCTCCTCGAGGCTGGCGTCTCGGCCGTCGCGGCTGCGGCGCTGGAGCCGTGGTCCGAGGAGGTGTGCCGGCAGGCGATCGGATGGGCGGCTCTGACGGAGCGAGGCCTTGCGATCAGTATCCTCGAGGCGCTCCTTCGAGACGAGAAGACGGATAACCTCGTCTTCACCAATGTCCACCTGCGTCAGGTGCTGGTGGCGACGCAGGCGGCCGCCGATCTCGGCGAGGAAGCTGAACCCATCGTCGAGAAGCTCAGCAGCGCATGTCTGCGAAGGCTGCTCGACGAGACGTCGCTCTGGGTCGGAGACCGCGTGGCCAAGGCCACGGCCGAGCTCATGCTGGCCGGAACGCGGTGCTGGGAGCCGCTCGAGCAGACTTGCATCAAGCTGGCCTGTGACGACCGGCCTGGCCGCGCGGCCTGGTACAAGGCGCAGGGGTGGGATAATCCCGCTGTATGGATCGACCTGCTCCATGAGCGTGACCCGGAGGTGCGCCGCGTGGCGGTAGAGCGGCTCGCGACATGGGTTAATGAACCCGACGTTCGACGGCACCTGGTTCGCGAGACACTGGATGACGGATTTGATATCATCAACTCTACGCCAGCGCTCGCGGCGGCACAGGCGCTGCGGCTCGCCCGCCGGGACGATCACTTCGTCGAGCAACGGCAGCAGCTTCTCCGACATCTTAAGCGCGGTGGGCAGCTCGGCGCCTGCGCCGCGGCCGTCGCGCTGCTCCCGGAGGAGGCGGATCCGGTGCTGTTGGCCGCGGCACTCCGAGAGGGATCCGCCGGGCACATCTTTCCGCCCGTAATCGCCGAGGAGCTGGCCCGCGGCGAGGCCGGGCGGAGCGCGCTCCAGCGCGTATGGCCGGACTGGACGGAGTACGCAGCGAAGTGGCGGCCGGCATGTTATCCCGAGCCGTCGAGCCCGGGTGAAGGGCGACGGCCCGCGTCTGAGCCGGTGCGCAATCGCCTGATCAGGGCCGTCGCGCCGGCGCTGCGTGGTGCGAACGTCGTCCAGCGCGTGCTCGACGCCAATCTCTTCGCCGCCCCGGATGCCGTGTGTGAGCTGGCCCAAGATTATCCAGAAGTCATCTTGCCGTTGCTGAAGCTTCCGTCCAACCATCAGATTCCACTGCTGTCTCCCGCGGCGCAGAATACCCTCGGCTGTGCGGCGCTCATCCACTCTACCCTACGCGATCAGCTTCTCGACCTGTGGGAGTCGATCGGCCCGCGAAGCGGCATAAATGACCATCGCATGGTAGTACGACAGCGCTACCCGGGACACGCGCTCGAACCGCTCATTCGTCAGAACGACGCCGGCGCCATCAAGGCATACAGCGAGTGGCTGCCGAACGCTCCAGATCTGGTGATCCCGAGACCGGATCCAATCCCGCTACCGCCAGAGATCCTCGCGCCAGCGCCCATCCGGATGGCCGCGCGGGCTCATGTCGACTTCGTCTGGGGTTACGCGACCAAGGGCATCGTCGACGGGACGACAGGAAAGCGCTCGTTCCTGATGTCGACGACGGCGGGAGCCACGCTCCATTGCCTATGGCCGGTCTGGCACGAAGATACATCGTTGAGATCTGAGCTCCACGCCTGGATCCTAGATAGCGATGTCAACCGCTTCACCGCTGCGCTCCATGCGTTGGAAGGGCTGATCTTGCCAGCTTCGACGCAAGATCTCATTGTCCAAGGAATCGATGGGCAGATAAAGGCACATGGACGCCAGGGTGGTTCTCTGGTCACGTTCGTTCTACCTCATGTGCTGCGGTTCGCATATCGCACCGGCCTAACCGCCAGGTTGGCGGATCTGCTGAGGCGGCTCATCGAATTCCGGACTCCTGTCACTTGCCATGCGGCAGCGGTCTTGGTACAGCAGCTCGGCCATGAGGAGGCCGCTCGCATCTCGCAGACTGTAGCGGAGGGACCCTGGCTGGCCTGGCAGATCGAGATGATCGACACCCCCCTCTTGCGCCGGATGGTCGAGCTCGCCCCGGATGCATGGGCCAGCGCGCTGGAGCGTGCGATCTGCGCTTCCCGAGCACCGCTCATGGGGTTGTTGCTCCCCTTCCTCGACGGCCTTACGCCCGCAGTCAAGGGCCGTGTTCTCCTCGCCTGGGCAGGTTCCTTGGGGGCGATGGAGCTTCCTTGGTCTTCGGAGGGGCGTTACATTGGCCTTCCCGTGCGACCGGCGGATCGGGTGCGCCAGCTCCTGTTTGATCACGGCCTCGATCGCGAGGCCACAGTTGACGCTCCCGGGGCAAACTCTGCATGAGCGCCGCGGCGGCTCGCTCGAAGCAGCGAGGTTCTGCAGCTCATTGTATCGAGAAAGTTTTCGTCACCGTCATGGAAAGCTCGTCAAAGAGGGGAACGGCAGTCCTCGTCGACGTATACGAATCAAGTGTCGTATGGCCTCGCAGGCGCAACCCTCACCCGCGATATCGTCGCACCAGGCCCGCCGTGATCAGCAGACGCCACTGCGCGCTCACCTCCTCGGCGAACGGTCCATCCTCGATCAAGACCCCCGCCTCGATGTTCCGCGTCTGCCCGCGATCCGTGAAGTTCGCCGACGTGATCAGCGTCCTCTCCTCGTCGACCACGATGCACTTGGCATGGAGGCTGGCCCACGGCGGACCGGGCATCGCCGTCCTCGGGTCGTAGTACATGTCCGGCTTCGGCAAGCCAAACGTCCACACTTCCCGGAGGAAGTTGTCGATGATCTTCGTGGCGAACGAGTCGGCCGTGTGCAGGGAGGGGGCGCTGCCAGCAATGTCCATGAAGATCTGCGCCGTTACCCCGCGCTCGGCCATCGCCGTGTGTAACGGCTCCAGGATCTCCGGCTTGTCGAACGCGTAGCCGCCGACGATCACCGACCGTCGGGCGCCGGCGAACAGCTCCCGCACGACCATCGAGGTGTCACGCGAGACGCTGGCCCACGCCTCCGGCCCGGTCCACACGAGGCTGAGCCTCGGCGGCGGCCGGTGGACACGCTCCGCGATGACCAGGCGGATCGCCGCGCCTGCGGCCACCCGATCGCAGCCGGTGAGCGCGTCCGCTATAGGCCCGCTCAGCGCGCCGAAGCCTCCGGCCAGCAAGTCGGCCTCGGTGGCCGGGCAGTCGACCCGGCCATGCTCGATCGCCTCCAGCACCTGCGCGAGCACGGGAAGAGGCACCCGGCTCAACCCGAGGGGGACAGGCGCTGTCATGGCCGTATCTTGAAGAAGGCGAGGTCGGCGGGGTGGCCCAGCGCCGGCACCACGAGGGCACGATCCAGGTAGCGGTTGAACCTCTCGCAGCTGCACTCCGCCACGAAGAGGCAGCCGTGGCACGCCGCCCCTTCGAGGAAGCGCTCGGCGTGGTCCTTCTCGGGCGAGTGCGTGGCGCACACCGGGTCGTTGGAGCAGAGGCGCCCGAGGTCGAAGGCATGCTGGAGGTGCTCTCGGATCTGGCGGCCCTGATCGACCAGCCCGCCCAGCGTCCCCTCCGTGCCGGAGGTGCCGGTGGAGAGGAGGATGGCGGCCATCGGGGTGGGATCCCGGCTCGAGGGGCCGCAGTAGATCCGCTCCCGGATCGAGCTCGCCGCGTAGCCACACTCGAGGCTGATCGCCGACATCAACAGGTGCGCGAGGCTGTGCAGCAAGTAGAACCGCACGCCGGGGAACGGGGGAGCCTCGTCGGAGGCCCACGCGTCGTAGCCCGCGGCCAGCGCGCGACCCCGCTCCTTGACTGAATCGCAGTCCTCCCAGTCGCGCACGGCCTGCTCGTCGAGCTCCAGGAACACGCCTTCGCCGTAGATCTCGGACGCCGGCAGCCAGTTGGTCGTGAGTCCGAGCGCCGCGTTCTTGACCCCGAGGTCGTACTCGCCCTGCACGTCGGGCGTCACCGGCTCGAGGCGTGTGAAGCCGATTTGAGCCACGACCTCCCGCAGCTTCGGCACCACCACGAGCTTGCCAACCCCCGCGGGAAGGCCGTCGCGCGGCTTCGCCGTTCGTGCGAAGAACTTCGCCCCGAGAGGGGGCAGATCGCCGGGCAGCTCCAGCTCCGAGTTCGTGAGCTGCTGGTACTCGGCGGTGCGGATCGGCCCCTGGGTCACCGGCCGATCGCTCGACAGGGCCTGGATGGTCCGGAGCACCTCCGCGTCGCCAAGCCCTTCGAGGGCCAGGCGCACCTTCTCGATCTGGCGGAAGATCGGCAGGTTCTCCTTCGTGGCGGACTTCAGCACGTCCCACACCGCTCGCACCCGATCCCGGAGCTCTCCGGAAGGATCCGGGATCGACAGCGCGCTCACGACCTGCGGGAAGTACGAGTTGCTCGCCGTGCGCACGAGCAGCTTGGCGTCCTCCTGGCACTCTTCTTTGCCCTGGGGCCCGAGCCACGGCCGCTCGCCGCGGCAATGCAGCGTAAGGCCATCCCCGATCAGGTCAGCCATGCGCCCGCTGCCGCCGCACGCGCAGTGAACCCGGATCTCGTTGAAGTCGCCGGTCGCCCCCTCCTCGAAGGTGAGCGAGGGCGACGCGCACCTCGGACGCTGCTGGAACTCGTGGGCGAAGGCGATCCAGGGGAACTCGTCGGCGTGGCCCCTCGGGCAGGCGAGCACGAAGCGCACCGGCACGCACTCCGCGCTCGAGGTGCGCGAGCACGCGTGCCAGTAATGATGCTTCTTCAGCTCGAGCCCGTCCTTGCGGAGGAGGGCTCGGCACGAGGGGTTCTGGCAAACAAACCACTGTGGGTACTCCAGCACCTGGATGCCTGCGAAGCGCGTCGGCTCCCGGTCGTTGCCGGCGGGCGGGCCCCTGAAGGGGTACTCCTGGCTCAGCTCGCGGCCGAGCTGGCGGAACCGGTCCACGATCGCGTCCCGCAGCCGGGGCTCGTCGATGTACGGGATGGCGAGGCTCTTGTCGTAGCTCCAGAAGTCGAGACCGCCGACCAGCACGGCGTCGTTCAGGAGATCGAGCATCGACCCCGGCCCGAAGGTGGTCACGATCTGGCTCTGCCGGACGGCGCCGTCCGGCTGTTGTTGCTGCCCGCGGGGCGAGCCTCGGGTGGTCATCGCTTGCCTCCGAGGGTTCGGCGCTCGATCCACAGGTGGACCGACGGCTCGACGTCGCGCATCGAGGTGGGAGCGGCGAAGCGCGCGTCGGGCGAGTTCGGATCGGGCGCGTTGTCGCGGGTAATCCCGAAGAGCAGCGGTCGACCGGCCGACCTGTCCTTGTCGTACGGCGAGTAACACCGTCTGGCAGCGGCCTCGTGCCGGGCCTCGTGGACCAGCTTCTCCCACGCCTCGATGAGCTTGTGGCCCCGGCTCTCCAGCGCCGCCACGGTCCGTTCGTAGTCCTCCCCCTGGAGGTTGGCGCTGTGCCGCCCGGCGCGTTTTGCGAGCGCATCGACGCAGGCGTTCGCGAGGGCGTGGTGTGCCCCGATCTCCATCGCCGCCGTGGCCGGGGTCATCACGGGATCCCCGAGCCGGACCATCGACAGGAGCGCGCCGGCGAGCCCGCGGTCGAGCGCCGGCCCCGAGAACGGGGTCAGGCTCGTGGCCTCCACGTAGCGGTAGAAGCTCTCGTGGTACGCGGTGAACCTCTCGTAATGGGAGCGGTCGCGTGGCCTGCGCACGTTGAAGCACGTCACGACGAGCCCGGGGTGCTGACGCCCGACGCGGCTCGACGCCTGGATGTACTCGCTGGTCGTCTTAGGCTGGCCGGCCACGACCATCAGTCCAAGCCGGTCGATGTCGACGCCCACCGAGATCATGTTGCTGGCGAGCAGCACGTCCACGCGATCCTCGGCCACGAAGGGCGATCCCAGCCGATCCTTGGCCTCCTTGATGGCGCCAGCCTTCAAGCGCGAGGTCAGCTCCACGGGCATCCCGATCACCCGGTCGCGGGCCCAGGGGTGGCTTCCGCGGTGGTCGTACGGCAGGCGCTTCTCGATCGCGCCGACGCGCTTCCGCACATCGTCTTCGACCAGCCGCCGCATGCCGCCGAGCTCCCGCAGGCTGTTGAAGTAGCCGGCGATGGTCATGTAGGCGTCGGCGGGTTGATCCTTGGCTCCCTTGGGGCTGAACCGGCTCTGCGCCGTGCCGAGCAAGGTGACGTAGGTGCGCAGGAGGATGGACTTGAGCGGGCGACCGGAGGCCGCGATCCCTATGTAGAGACGCCCGGGCGACGTGCGGTCGAGCGAGGCGAAGAAGGTCTCGGCGTGGTCGACGCCGCGCGGCGGGAAGAGCGACATCTTGGCCCGGCCGAAGAGCGCCTTGGTTTGCTCCTGAGCGCGCCGCAGGGTAGCCGTCGAGGCGATGATCTTCGGCAAGATGAGCTTGCCAGAGACCTCGCGAGACGAGAGCCGCTCGATGGCGGTCTCGTAGAGGCCGACCATCGTGCCGAGCGGGCCGGAGATGAGGTGGAGCTCATCCTGCACGATCAGCTCGGGGGGGCGCAGGCCCGCGGGGAGGAGCACGGCGTGCTTCGGCGCCTTATCGAGCGGCCCGTGGAACTTCTTGCCTTCCTGCGCGGAGATGCGGCCGAAGAGCATGCCGGTCTCGCCCCGCCAGGGCAGCATGGCGAACTTGTCGACGGTGGCGAGCAAGAACGACGGGAGCTCGCGGTAGATCTGCTCGTCGACGAAGAGTACCGGCAGCCCCTCGGGGTTCTTCCGTGGGCTGAAGGCGCAGTCGCTCGGCGGCTCGCCGGACGGCGTCACACAGCTCACGATTACCTCCTCCGGGCTGGTCCGATTGGGGGCGAGCACCAGGCTGTCGCGGCCGAGGCGGCGCCCGCACCACGGGCAGTTGGTGAGCGGGAAAGGCGATGACGCGCTCTTCGAGGCGCTGTTCTTGTAGTCGATGACGAGCTTCTTCACCTGCTCGATCGTGTTCGCCGTCGCCGAGCGGCCCACCCACAGGCCGACCGAGAACCGGACCTCACCGAGCCGCCAAGGCTCCGAGGGCGCCTGGGGCATGGAGCCACCTGCGGCCCCATCGTGGCGTGCCTGCTCTCTGCGCAGAATCTCGAGGGCGCAGACGAGGGTGGCGGCGCGCCCGAGCTGGTCGAGCGTCAGGAGGCGCAGCGTGTAGCGGAGAAGCACGGCGACGCCAAGGCCGCCGTCCGGGCGCGCCTGCCCGCGGAGCCGGCGGAGGAGCAGCGTGAAGCCGATCACGCCGAGGTAGGCTTCGGTCTTGCCGCCGCCCGTCGGGAAGAAGATCAGATCGACCTCCTCACGATCCCGGTGGTTCTCGTCGGCGACACCGGCCAGGTTGAGGAGCACGAAGGCGAGCTGGAACAAGCGCCAGGTGGGGCGCTTGCCATCCTTGTACCGATCGGGGCTGCGCTGCAGAGCGGCGAGGGCCATGGCGCGGTTCATGAGCCGGAAGGCGTCGAGCACCTCTGGATCGTGGGCGAGAAGATCGATGCCCTCCTGGATGCGATCCCGGGCGTGACGCGCCCGCTTGAGGAGCTGGACGCGGGTCTCGTCGCGCTTCTTGCTGTCGAGCGGGATGAGGGCCTGGGCTTCGATCCAGGACCCGTAGGCCTCGACCATCGACCCGAGCTTCTCGCGGGCGGCGTCGCCGTCGGGGAGCGCGCCCAGCGTCTCCATGTCGGTGGTGAATGCCGGCTCTCCCGGCGGCAGATCCTTGCGTTCCTCTCGGGTGATCACCCGGCGGACCTCCTGCCGGGGGATCCAGGTCGTGCAGAGCCGAGTGACCGGGCCCTGGCTCTCCGGCACCTCGACGGAGACGCCGTGGCCCACGGCCCACTCGAAGTGGTCCCGGAACTGGAGGTCGGCCACGCGATCATCGAAGTCCCGGGCGCCCTCTCCCTGTCGGTTCGGGCGCTGGACGAAACCACCGGCGTAGGAGAGCTCGAGCTTCACCTGAAAGATGAACTGCTCGTCCTGGCGGCCCTTCTCGCCGGCCGGGCGCCGGTTGACCACAAAGAGCGAGAGGGCGCGCGTGCCCGGCGGGAGACCTGGCGCGTCCGCGGGCGCGAGCTTGCCGCAGACGAGGATGCCGAGCTTGTCCCCCAGCGGGACGCCCTGCTCGATGACTCGCGCCTCCAAGGCGAGATCGACGCTGCGCGGAGGCTGGGGGACGCGACGCCAGCCGACCCGGCGCTTCTTTCCGTCACCCGTCGGCTGCTCGTCGCGGACGTAGTCGGCGAACGTGACGGTGGCACGGATCGTGTCGGCGCCGTCAGTCGGAGGCCTTGGGAGGAACACCGAAAGGCCCATCGAGGCCGGGAAGTTGTTTTTCTGCTTGGGCTCCGGCTCGGCAGCCGCGCTGTCCTCGTCGTCGTCCTCCTCGGGTCCGCTGAACTCCTCATCGGCCGTCGGGTCTTTGGTTTCCCGGTCTGCCTGTGGAGCGAGGAAGCCGGTGAGGTACCAGCGCGACGGCGGGAGGGGCAGGAGCTCGTCCTGCGGGCCGGCCGTAGCGTCGGGGTAGAAGGGGCCGACGAGATCTGCTTCGAGCGCGGTGACGAGGGCCGAGCGGACGGACACAGACGGCATCGAGGGACGAGGATACACGTCGCCGGTTCGGCGAAACGCAAAACGACCGGGATCGAGAGACCCTTGAAACCACTGTAATTCTGTTCCTGGCGCGACCCTTCGGGCGGGCGGCGGCTCCGCTTCTTGTCATCGTCCCGGCCGATCTGCGGCGTGGCGGCCCGTGGCCGACCAATTGCGGGATGACTTCGGTGTAGAGCGCATCTAATCGGAGTCGGTCACCCTCCTGAACCGTCCCGGGGTTCACCCTCCAGGAGCACGACGTCGAGCGCGTCCTTCACGACCGTGCCGTCCTTCTTCTTCCTCTTGATCCCGGAGACGAGCACCCGGCGGTTGAGCTTTGGTCCGATCGTGTCGTCGAGCTCCCCGCGCTTGATGAAGAAGCGCGCGGGGTCACCGTCCGCGGTCTCCACGCCGATGTACGGTCTGCGCGCCCGGAGGTTCACTTCCTTCAGTGTCCCTTCGATCTCGACCCTCTCGTCGGCGCGGAGCTGCGCCAGGAGGCCTGTGGTGAGCCGTTGCCGGTGGATGGGCTCGAACGCGAGTGGCGGAACGGCGGAGCGCCAGCTAGGGCTCGAGAACGTGACCGTGCCGACCGTGGCCCCATCTGGAGCCATGTCCCGGAAGCCGACCATGAACGTCTTCAAGTAAGCTTCCTGATCGACATGCTGGCGCAACGCATCAGGCCCCTCCTGCGCAGCGGCAGCAATCGCCAGGAACTCGGCCACGGCCTCCTCCGGACCGATGGACTCAGCCTCCATCCCTGGCAACACGGCGGGTCCACCGGACGCGACGAAGAGCCGGATCCCGTAGCTCGCGACAGCGGCCGGGGCCTCGAAGAACCGGATCCTGTCTGTGACCTGACGCGCGGCGCCCGCCTTCCGGAAGGGTCTCCCCATGCGCCACTCGGCAGCCCGTACCACGAGAGCAGTTACCACCTCCTGCCGCTCACGAATCAACGCGGCGGGCGCGATGCCCGCCCGAACCAGCCCGCCAGCCAGCTTCACCTCGATCGGGACGGCGTCCGTCATATTGTCGATGGCTTTCGCCAGCGCCCTCTCGCGAAACGCCCGCTCGAGGAGCATCTGAAGGTCCGAGCGCGCTTGCTCGGTGAGCATCTCGGGCCGTGCCAGAAACTCGCAGGCCGCCCGCGCGGCATCGTCATAGCGACGCGCGTCAATCCAGAGCGCCACCGCACTGATCGCAAGCACGCCACGCACGCGGGGCTGCTCGCCCGGCACGTCCCGAGCCACCTGGTACTCAAGGTCCGCCGCCTGGGCGAAGAGCGACAGCGCCCGCGCCCGGTCGCCGGCTTTCCATGCGCGCTCGGCCTCGAAGGCGAGGGCCTCGCTCTGATGCCCGCGGGCATCCTGCAGAAAGCCCGTCATTTTTCCCACCCCTCTACGACAATCCGCGCCGCCTTGAAGCCCACCACGATGGCCATCCCAGGGCGCTGGAGATCGCCGCCCTTCCCTTGAGCGACCTTCTCCTTGAGCCTGCTGGCAAGATTGCCGTCTCCCGTCCCCGAGACCTCCAGCTTGAGAAAGTCGTTCTCGGGCTCGCCCCTGGGCACCATCAGGTAGTCGCAGCCCGACCCCTGACGGGTTCGTCGCATGACGGTATAGCCGAGCTCGTGGACCGTGGCGATCGCCACCGCGCAGGCGCCGTCTTCGGGGGCGTCCTTTTCGTTCTGGTGGCTCTCGCGCTGCTGCTTTGTAGGCGCTGGCCAGGAAAGCGCCACGGGCAGTTCTTCGGCTCTCCGGACGAGCACGCCCGGAGTCGGGGGCGGAGGAGCCGGGTGGTAGAGGTCGAGCACGACCGACGCGGCCTCCGAAAGATACGCAACGACGGTCGGGCTCAGGCGAGAAACCTCGCCGAGTCGGGTGAGATCGAGACGGATGGGCTCAGCCACAGGACGACCTTTTGACGCGCTCACGAGCGGACCGCAAGTCCGCTCAGCGTTGGCCACTCGACCGCGACCCATGCGGCTCTGCCATTGTCTTCTCGCTCATTTTTTTTCTCTCCGCGGATACGGCTGACGCTCAACCTCGCTCTTCTTCGTTCGGGTCCTTGGCGGTCGGCTTCGGACGCGGATACGGCGCAAGCGTGCTCCGGGCGCTGGGAAAGAGCTTCTCCTGGTCGAAATCCGGCGCCTGCGTGCCCTCGACTCTTTCGATCGCCCAGCCCGTGAATACCTTCTCCCGCGGATCGCGCACATACCCCTTCTCGGGATCGCGCTTGTTGTCGTGCTCCAGCTCCCGGATGAGATCGGCGCTCGTCTCCTTCACGCGGACGAGCGCCGTCCCGGGGATATAATCGGAGAACTGGTTCGGGAAGCGCGCACCTCCATCGATCACACGGAAGCTACCGAGCGTCTCCACGTGGCCGTCCCCGAGACGATAGTAGAAGTGAATGATGTCGTCGGGCATCACCTTGCGTACATTGGCAGGGCGCGTACCCTTGCGCGTGAACGCCGATCGGGCCAGGAAGTTGAACTTCAGGGCGAGGTGCCTGGTGTCCTCGTAGCCGATCTTCGTCGTCGTGGCCTTGTAGACCCATTCGCTCATCTCGTACTCCTCGATCCTGGTTGCGCGATCCCCGTTTGTGGAGTCAGGAAGCGACATCCGCGCGTCAGCCGGCCCAGGTCGCCTCCAGCCGCGCCAGCAGCGCCGCCTGCCGCCGCTCCACCACGGCCGGCGTCCACTCCTTCTCTTGCAGGACCTGCGTGGTCAGCGGAAAGCTCGATACACCCCCCTTCGCCGAAAAGTACCTGGCCTTCTTCACCTCGAACTCGAGGTTCTGCGCCTGAGCGTTCTTGCGCCGGGAGAGCAGGAGCAGGTTGCCGAGCCGGTGAAGCCAGCGCTGCCGGACCGCGTCGTCCGGCCACCAGGCGAGCCACTCGCTGCCGGCCGGCGGGGTCTGCGGCAGCACGTGCTCGACCGTGGGGCTCTCCTGGGCGTTCGGTACCTTGCTCTCGGCGAGCGCGGCGTCGAGGCGGAGCAGCACGTAGGCGCGGACCCTCGAATTCAGGTAGAGATCCCCGTCGACGATAGCCCGCGCTCGCTGGAGATCGTCCGTCGTCGGCTCCATCGCCTTGCAGGCCGCCTCGATGTCCTTGCCGGTGGTGAGCGCTTCGAGCAAGCTGGCGTAGCGGTTGATGCGCTCGTTGACGTCCGCGCGCCCCACCATGAGCAGCGAGGCCAGCCGCTCCAGCGCCGAGAGCGCCCGCGTGAGCTCGTCGGGGGCCGCCTGCCACACGGAGACGAGCACGAGCGCGGGTGGCACCCAGTCCACGTTGTCGATGCGTTCGAGCCAGCGGAGGAGCCCGTTGATCGTCGAGGTGTCGCCGGTGCTCTGGTACGACGCGCTGCGGATGATGTCCAGAGCGTCGGCGTAGGGAAAGATCACCTCGTCCAGGAACCACTTCGGACGGCTGGCCGGCTTGATGAGCTCGCGGA
Source organism: Sorangium sp. So ce321 (assembly GCF_051530195.1). Classification (NCBI taxonomy): domain Bacteria; kingdom Pseudomonadati; phylum Myxococcota; order Polyangiales; family Polyangiaceae; genus Sorangium; species Sorangium sp. So ce321. Next base: position 13,204,163 of record NZ_CP150329.1, read on the forward strand.
CCTCGGCTAGCACGCTTTTCTCCACCTTCTTGCGGACGAAGATCGTCCTCACATACGAGATCAGGTCCCGAAACGCGTCACGCCCGAGGTCTTCCTCGACTTCTTCCCACCTCGCCGCGTACGCCTCGCGCTCGTCTTCGCGTGCGAGGCCGCCGAGCACGTCCGCCTTGAGCACGTCGGCGTGGGACAGGTCCATGCCACGGTCGTTCAGGACCGAGAAGATCCGATACGCAGACTCGAAGGTGGGTGTCGACACCACCACGAGGAAGCTCCGGGCCACGAGGTATTGCGCCAGCAGCACCCGGCGCTCCGGGGTGAGCGCCTGCACCCGCTCGCGCAGGGCTCTCGCGTTGCGGACGAGGTTGCGCTGGCTATCGGAGATCTGCCCTTCGTTCACGCCGTCGAGCGTTTCGAGGGCGCCATCGTTCTGGATGTGCTTGCGGAAAAACTCTTCGTCCCGTTCCCGGAGGGACAGGCGATAGCGGGCCGGGGTGCGGCGCAGGCGGTTCTCGGGTTCATAGATGAGATCGCGGAGCTGGGAGCGAACGTCGGGGTCTTCGATCTCCGATCGGAGCGCAGCGAGCAGGATTGTGAGCGTCGTTAGCCGCTGCTGTCCGTCGACGACCTCCGCCCTGGCATCGCCGCCGGACTTGATGATGACGATGCTGCCGAGAAAGTACGGGGGAGCCTGCTCCAGCTTGGCGGGCGAGACCTCACCGAGCGCCGTGTCGAGGTCGTCGAAGAGCTCCCCAGCTTGCTGGACCTCCCAGGCGTAGGGGCGCTGGTAAGGCGGGATCTGGAAGACGAACTCCCGCCCGAACAGGTCGCCGACGCCCCACTCTTTGCCGCTGATCGATCCGCTCATGACTCGTCGTCCTCCGTTAGCAATCTCAGCTCCACCTGCCCCTCGGCCATGTCGGTCTTCTTCTTCGGCGCCTTCTTCGCTGGCCCCTTGCTGGCCCCCTTCTGCTTGGCCCCCGAAGCGAGCCCCTTGAGCTTCTCCTCCTCGGCGCGCTTGGCGTTGAGCACGAAGAGCCGGTCGATGACCTCGTCCTCGAAGCGCTCGAGCTTCTTCTTGTCGTCATCGCCGGGGGGGCAATAGGGCGGAACCTCGACGTCGGTCCAGCCGTAGGCGTCGAGCACGGCGCGGTCCATCTTCTCGTGGAGGCGGCGAAGTTCGAGGATGCGGTGCTCCTGGTTGCCCGGGTCCTTGAGTCGGTTGTAGGTTATGGTCAGGCCGACGTTCTCATCGAGCATGTAGGCGGCGCGGGTGGTGTAGAGCCGCTCTCCGATGGCTTCGAGGGATGGGATGACGGTGCGCGGGTCGGGCTGAGGGAAAGGAAAGGTCTCGAAGCAGTCCGTAGGCATGTACCTCAGATCCATCTTCATTGATGCTGACAGCAATCGCGCCCAAAGGCCGTGAATGCGCGATTGGAGAAGTGCGAAGGCTGTGGAGGCATCAAGAAGAAACACCACGAGCGTATTGGAGACAACTGGTCCACGAGGGAGAAAAGCGATCGCATGATTCGCCGATGTCTGACACACAACCAACGCTCGCTCATGCGTCTTGAAGTAAAGCTTAAGCTGGGGCACGCGGGACGCAAATAGCCACCACGCATCACGGCGATCCCGGCGCTGTATACCTGCCCGAGCAGGTTTCACCGTCGCTTCGAGGTGCGCCACGAGCGCGGGCCACTCGGAAGCTTCGCGCAACGATGCATCCCCGAAGTCGATAACAAATCTAGAGCTTTTCTGTCGAGGGTTTGTGTTGAGATCCTCGCCTCCAAGCAAGGGGAAAATCCGCTCCGTATTCTTTAAGTCGACACGAACGAATCTCTCGCGTTCCTCCTCGGAGAGAATAAATCCAGTGCCCATAATGAAACAGCCACCCAGGCTGAGCAGTTTGTTCGCCTGCAAGTCCAATGGATCTGCGCGCTCCGCACCTGCGCGCAGGCGGGAGTTTATGGTTGCGACGGAGACCCCGTCGAGACGAGCACGAACGCCGTTCGCCGGCGTGCCCTTCGCTGCATGGACAACCGACACTGCGACGGCAGCCTGGCCTGGCCAGGGCAGCGACTTTGTGGCCTCATAGATGATGGCGCCACCGGCTACCAAGTGCTGGAGGCCACTAGCGCGTGTGTCCCCTTGCGCAATGGTATTCGTCGCGATGAATCCGAGCATGCCGTGCGATCCGATAAGACTGTCAGCTCGCCGGAAGAAATGTGCGGCCAGATCAGCGTTGCCGTGCGCGCCCGGGTGGACGGCCAACAACCAGGGCACGTAGCACTGTCCATTTGACTCAGCTATGCCGTTCTTTCCAAGAAAGGGTGGGTTCCCCAGGAACGCATTCATAGACGATGCTGCGCGATTGCCCCGATGTTTATTAAGCGGATCCGGCCGCTCGACATAGAACACCTCGGGAAATTCCACCATCCAGTGAAACACTGGAATCATTTCGCGCACGTTCGCTTGCATCCCCACCAATTGCTCGGGCGCGCTTCCGCCCCCTTGCAACCAGGCCCGCACAAGTTCTAGCCGCCGTTCTCGCTCCTTATCCCGTTCTTTCTCTTTCTCGTGAGCAAAAAAGGCTCCCACCACCAGATCTCCAATCAACCGCACGCGATCCAGAGCATCCTGCGCATCCCATAGCAACCGCTCCTTCTCCCGCTGCGCATTCGGATCCTCATCATTCGCCAGCACCAAAATCTGCTGCCGCAACCCGATGGCCTCCAAGAGCGCCGCATCGAGCTCCTTGTTGAACAGTTCGAGCTGCTTCCCCGGATTCCAATGGAAGCTACGAATCTGATCGAAATCGAGCCCCACCAGCGAGTCTCCATGCCGGAGCGCATGATCCACAAATGTGAACGGCAGATCCCGCGCTAGCGTCACCAGCCACAAGCTCAGCTTAGCCAGATCGACTGCCGACTCGTTCTTGTCCACTCCATACAAGCACTTCTGCGCCACCAGCCTCCGAGCATGCATCAGCGGGTCGACGCGATCCTTGCCGCCCCCCTCGAGCTTCCCCTCCCGCGTCCAGGCCGCGACCACGTGGTCGGCGAGGAACCGGCACGCCTCCACCAAAAAAGCCCCCGAGCCCATCGCCGGATCGCAGATCTTCAGCTCCAGGAGCCGCTCCGACGCCGGCTCCTCGCCCATCACCGTGAGCAGCGGCTCGAGCGTCCGCCGCACGATCGGCGCCGACAGGCTCCGCGGCGTGTAGTGCGAGCTCGTCCGCCGCCGCTCGGTCCCGGGTTGCAGCACGAGCTGGAGCGCCCGGGCCCGCGAAAGCGTCGGATCCGCCTTGCGCCCTCCGGCAGAGAGTTTTGCGAGCGCCTCGAGGGCGCCCTTCGCATCCCCCGCCCCGGCGATCTCCCCTGCGAGCTTCTCCGCCTGCGCCGCCGTCAACCCGATCGTCTCCTTGATCCACTTCGCCCGCCGCCCCGCCGGGACCGCGAGCACCTCGTCGGCCGTCACCCACAGCCGATCGGGCCGCATGCACACCGCATCTGCCGTGACGCGCACCACGTGATACCCCATCAGTGCCTCGTACACGCTCCCGATCTGCTCCACGTCGAGCGCTCGGTACGAGAGCCGCTGTCCCTCGAAATAGAGCAGCTTGTGGAGAACCCGGTAGACGGTCTCGTCGTCGATCGTCGGCACCCGGACATCGGCCTGCGCCTCGGGCGCCTTGATCGGCGAGCTACCCGCAGGGCCCCACCCCTCGAGAAACGGATAGGTGTGCGGGTCGAAGAGCGATCCTCGGCGCGCGGGCATGTGCAGCGTGCCGTGATCCATCCCGAGGAAGATGGCGCGAAAGACGCTGATGAGCCGGCCCCAGGCCCCGAAGCGGCGCGACATCGAGTCGGGGTAAGTCCCGTGATCTACCTGGAGCTGCTCGAAGAGGCCAATCACCGAGAAGTGCTTCTCGTAGATCGGGTGCTCGACCGGCAATAACCCGCGGTCCTCGGCGTAGAGCAAGAACACCAGGCGGAGCAGGACCGTGAGCAGCCCTTTATAGAGGTGGTCGTTCTTGCGGGCGAGCGCGTCGTCGAGCAGATCCCGGCGGTCGCGTTCAGCCGCCGCCTCGAAGCCGCGGAGCAGGATGGCGAGGGCCTCGAAGACCTGATCGGCGAGCTCGTTGGTGACGTTGGCCTGGCGCTTCCGGCTCTCCGCGAGCAGGGCCGGGAGGGCGCGCTCGCGGGCGACGGCGAAGAAGCGGCTCGCCGAGAGGAGCATGACGAAGGCGTCGAGGATCGGCCGGCCGCCGACGCTGGCCATCTCGTCGAGCTTGAAGGTGATCGCCCCCGACGACTCGCCGTGAGGCGCGTAGATGAGCCGCACGACCTCCCGGTTGGTGAGGAGGCCAATCGGCACGCGGCAATGGCGGAGGAACCGGTCGAGCTTGGCGGCCGGTGGGTAGTCCCACGAGCCGGTGACGGCCTCCGAGCGGTCGAGATCGAGGCCGCGGGGGAGGTCCCAGACGAGCATCTCGTAACGTGCCCCGGCGCGGCTCGCGGGTGTGGTGTCGGCGCCGGCGGACGGCGGAGCGTCGTCCTGCTTCCGGAGTGCAAGCGTGGGGCGCAAGGTCTGCTTGCCCTCGGGCACGTAGAGCGAGAGCTCATCGGGGAGCGCGTCGCCCGTGTCGAACAGCTCCGGGCCGAAGCCGAGAAGCTCGGCGAAGAACCGGGAGAGGTCACCGATGGCGCGACCGGTCAGGCCAGCCTCGGATTCGCCCGTGGCGGGGCAGAGCGCGGCGAGCTTGCCCTGGGTCTCGGGAGGCTGCCGCTCCATGCACTGGGCATCGACGAGCACCGGGATGGACACGACGAGGCCGTCGATGGGCTGGACCATGCCCAGCCAGGTCTCGTGAAAGCGTTGCTCGATGTCGCTCATCCTCGTGTCTCCGGCCACAGGACCACCAGGCCCACAGGCTCCAGCCTTCGTAACGCCACCCGGTAGAGGGCCTCGATCTGCTTGGGCTCGCGCTCGATCTCGTCATCGATGCGCGAGAGGCGCTCATCCATGTGCTGCCGCTCCTTCCGGAGCTGTTCCTCCTCGCGCTTGTCGAAGTTCTGGAGGTCGTCGAACGTCATCTGTGCCCGCCTCGCGACCTCGTCGTAGATGGCCACGCGCTGCGCGACGAGGATCTTGCGCATCGCCTCCGACTCCTCAGCGCCCCGCTGCACGAGCTTGCGTTCGGCCTCGTGCGCAAGGGCGTCGGCCTCGTCGCGGATGTGCGGCCAGAGCGCCGCGAAGAGCGCGGGCGCGGCCCCGCGGACCTTGTTCTGGTTCCCCTCGGAGACCTCGGTCAGCTTCGGCGACTCGGCGAGGACCTGCTCCAGCATCTCGATGGCCTTCTTGTCGGCCTCCTCGGCGAAGGGAGAGATCTCCGCCTCCTTCCCGTCGATCCACCGCGCCGCCACGCTCACGAGCTGATCGTGAAGCCGCGTCGCGCCGCTGCCGAAGAGCGAGAGCCGGCCGAAGGCGATGACCCGGGTGAGCGAGTCGTGGCGGGTGCGCACGACGGTGACGCGGCTGAGATCGTGGGCGCTATATCCCTGGGAGAGGAACCGGCCGAGGACCCGCTGCACGAAGGGGTGCTGGAGGTGCAGGTGCGAGAGCGCACTGTTCATGTGCGGCGGGGGCCGAAACACGATGGGCTGTGGAGGCCGCTTGCGGAACTCCCAGAACGGCTCGTCGCGGCGTCGCGGCGGGCGAAGGGTGTCGAGCGTGGGCTGCCACGACTCCGGCAGCTCGGGCGCGGTCCACGCCTCGGCGTCCGGCACCGAGGCCGCCTTGAGGCGTGGGGCGCCCGAAAGCTCGAGGCCGACGTCCAGCGTCTCTCGGAGCAGCACCGGATCGAAATCCATCACCTTGCGCGAGCGGTTGAGGATCGCGCCGGCCTCCTCGATCTCGTCGCGCAGCTTCTGGAGATCCCCGCGCTCGGACTCGAGCTCGATCGACGCCGTCGCCTTGAGCCCCCCGGCTTCCTCGGCGGCCGTCAGCTGGCTCAGCGTGGTCGCGCCGATGCCGTCTTCCAGGACGCCGTTGAGCCGGTCGAGGAGCACCGAGCCGATCGAGCCAAGCTCGCGCTGGATGGTGTCGACCTTGGCGACGAGCGCCTTGAGCACGAGGTCCTCGGCGCGCTCGGTGTAGATGAAATAATGGCAGCGCACCTCGGGCGAACCCTGCTGCAAGCGGTCGATGCGGCCGTTGCGCTGCTCCAGGCGCGCCGGGTTCCACGGAATGTCGAAGTGGAAGAGGTCGGCGCAGTGGCCCTGGAGGTTGACGCCCTCCCGCGCGGCGTCGGTGGCGATGAGGATGCGCACCGGGTGGTCCTCGGGCGGGGCGTTGAACGCGCGCTGCACCTCCTCGCGCTGCTCGTCGCCCATGCCGCCGTGCAGGACCAGGATGCGCTCGTCGGCGCGGTCGGTGCCGTCGATGGCCGCCTGGAGGAGCTGCTGGAGGTAGCGCTTGGTGTCGCCGTACTCGGTGAAGAGGATCACCCGGCGATCGGTCCACTTTCGGCCTTCACGCGGGGCCTTGGGCGCCACGCCTCCGACCTGCGCCGCGGGGCACTGGTTCTTGCGGATCCAGTCGAGCAGCCAGCGGACCTTCGCGTCAGCCGCGCCGCGGTTCTGCTGGGCGAGGCTGCGCATGCGGTCGAGCAGCTTGCGGGCCTGGTCGCCCGGCGTGAGGGCCCGCGAGGCCGTCTCCACGCTGCTCTCGTCGGCCTGGTCGAGCGCATCATCGTCGACGCCGTACTCGTCTTCGTCGTTCAACAGCGAGACCTGCACGCTGGTCCTGGTGCGCCCCGCGGCCACGGCGCGGTGATGCGCCTCGAGGGTGCGGGCGAACGCCTCGACGCTGCTGAGCAGCCGCTTCTGCAGGTTGATGAAGACGAGCTTGCCCTGCCCCTGCGCGGGCCGGACGAGTTCGGTGTACTCGGCGAGGAGCCTGGCCAGATCGAGCTCCGCGAAGGTTTCGCCATCGCCCTTTTGCGCGAGCTCGAGCCGGAGGAGGCGGCGGAGGGGAAACTGTTCGACCCCGAGCTTGCGCAGGTCTTCCTTGAGCCGGCGCACCATGACAGCGTCGAGCTGCTTCTGCCCGCGCACGGGCACGCCGCGGGTGAAGCGCTGGGGGTCGAGGATCTCGAGGAGCGAGGAGAAGCTGTTGGAGTGGCCGTTGTGCGGCGTGGCGCTCAGGAACAGCCGGTTCTCGAAGCGTGGCGCGATGTCGCGGATGACATCGGTGATCTTGGAGTCGACGGCGTAGCGGCTTGAGCTGGCCGGCGCAGCGACGTGGGCTTCGTCGAGGATCAAGAGGCTCTTGGGCGCGCGGTCGCCGAGGTGCTGGAGGAGCCGGTCGCGGTACTCGGGTCGCCGGAGGAGCGCGTGCGAGAGGATGAACCGGGTGTGCGTGTTCCAGGGGTTGACGGCGAAGCCGCGCTCCTGCCGGCGCCGGCCGACGAAGGGGCGGCTCATCACCTCGAAGTGGAGGCCGAAGCGCTTCTCCATCTCGTCCCGCCACTGGAGGCACACCGAGGCAGGGCAGGCGATCAGGATGAAGTCGATGCGCTGGCGAAGGAGGAGCTCCTGGGCCACGAGGCCCGCCTCGATGGTCTTGCCGAGGCCGACGTCGTCGGCGATGAAGAGGTTGGCGCGCGGGAGCTGGAGGGCCTTGCGGAGCGGGGTGAGCTGATGGTCCATCAGCTTGATGCCAGCCCGGAACGGAGCCTGGAAGAGCTTCGCGTCGGTCGCGGTGACGGCGCTCCACTTGAGCGCGTGCAGGTAGGCCGCGAAGTGCCGGGGCGGGTCGATGCGGGTGATGTCACCGAGGCCATGCGCCTCCGGGTGAAGGACACGAGCGCCGAGCTCGAGCTCCCAGAGGACCTCGAGCGGTCGGCCCTGGTTGTCGTCGTCGAGGCAGACGAGGCGTACGAGGGTGGAGTTCCCCTCGACGGGGGGCGCTACCACGCCCTCGACCAGCCACTGGCGGTGGCGAACGGAGACGATGTCGCCTGGGCGCGGGGCGTACCGGGGAGCCTGGTGGGCGACGAAGATCGGCGGCGGCGGCGCGCTCTCGGCGGCGCCGTGGGCCTGGAGGAGGCGCGCGGCGAGCTCGGGGCGAGAGCGGCTTTCTTCGTCGAGGCCGTGGGCCCGGCACGCGATCTTGAGCTCGTCACGACCGAGACGCGCGAGCAGCTCGCGGAAGCGGAGCGTGCCCGCGTGCAGCAGGGCGTCGGCCTGCTGCTCCCGGGTGCCGCTCGGGGGGACGGCGATCGACAGGGCCTGGCCGAGCGCGATAAGCCGGGGCCTGGAGAGGGTCAGGAGGACCGAGCGCGTCGAGGGCGAAACCACGGCGGGATGGTAGAAGGCTTTGCCGTCGAAGCCGAGCGGTTCGTTGTGGGAGGTGGGACCGCTCGACAGCGGGGGGATCGTCGAGAGGTGTGGTCATCTGCGAGGCCGCCATGAGGCCAGAAGCGAAGGGCACGACCATCGCGCCGCTCGTTGTTGGGCACCAAATCAAGTAAAATCGGGGAATAAGAATGGCGAAGGAGCGCTCCCCTCCGGGAGCATCACGCCCATGAAGAACCCGAAGTTCTGGCTCAAGGCGCTGCGGATCACTGCGGCCGTCCTGACGATGGTCGCCCAGGTACTCATGGCCTGCATGGGCTGATCCCCAAGCGGCCCCTGTATATCGCGGCCCTCAGCTTGGGTTGCCCTCTACGACCCCTGTCCCCATCAACTGTCCACATCAATCGCGCCATCAACAGCGCTCAGGAGAGATCCATGTCCGAGACCACAGACAACCTGTCCCCGGCCCTCCCTTACGTCGTCCGCGTCTTCAGCAACGACGCGCTCAAGAAGGGCGCCGCCGCCGCCGTCGCGGGCCTCCTCGTCGCGGCCGTGTCGGAGGCGATCTGGCCGTCGCGGTGAGCGAGCTGATCGGCGAGGCCCTGCTGGAGCTGCTCCGGCACGGTCTGCCCCAGCGCATGCCGACGGCCGCGGAGATGCTCGACTGGCTCCGGGAAGCGGCTACCCCGCCCCCGGGCGTCGAGCTCTTCAGCGCCGACGGCGCGGCGTTCACCGGCATCGTGATCGTCGACCGGAACCGGCCGATCGTCATGCTCGCCGCACGACAGAGCCCGGCGCCACGCATTTACATGGGCCCGTCCGTGCCGCCCAGCACACCGCACTACGGTTCGCCGTACGGCCAGCGGTCCCTGTTCGACGAGGACGACGAGCCCTACTGGCGCGACGGACATGCCGGCTGGCCGCGGTGAGGCCGACCTCGGGCCTCAGCCCCCAGGCGTGCAGCTCGGGGGCGCCCTGGCCGCGCCTGAGGACGAGCTGCTCCGCACCGTGCTGCGCAGCCGGCGCATCGCGGACCGGCTCGCCCGCGCCGCAGGCGGCTGGAGAGACCTGAGCGAGCACGAGCTGGAGCGACTCGGGCTCACGAGTGTCCAGCGCAGCGCCGTCCTGGCGTTGCAGCAGCTCGTCCGTAGCGGCTACCCCTCGCTGCCGAAGCACAAGTTCTCGTGCTCGGCGGACATTGCCCGCATCTACGCCGACCGGCTGGGCGGGCTCGTTCACGAGGTGATGCTCGGCATCGCGCTCAACGGCCGCAACGAGTTCATGGCCGAGCTCGAAGTGGCACGGGGCGGGAAGCACAGCGTCGCGCTCACCGTCGCCGATGCGCTGCGGCCGGTCATCCGTACCGGCGCCAGCGCGTTCGTCCTCGTGCACAACCACCCGGGCGGGGATCCGATGCCCAGCCCGGAGGACATCGCGCTCACGACGGCGATGAAGAGGGCTGCTGACCTCGTGAGCATTCCTCTGGTCGACCACATCATCATTGGAGGTCGCGGCGGAGGATTCAGCTCCATGCTCGACCTCTGCATCATCCAGTAAGAAGACTGCCGACAGACCGTACCAACTGCATCGTCGAGCCGTGCTCGGTCTACAGCGGCGCTGACGATTCACCACATTACAAGGTCACATTCCTCAGGGCGCCCGCTGGCACGAGCTCTCGTGCTCCGGGCGCCTTTCCGTTTTCGGAGAAAGGAACATCTCATGCGCGTCAACGGTCGTACGCTCCGCCCCTCGACCCTGGCCGAGCGCCGTCTGCTCTTGTCGCTCGGCACCGCCTCCCTGCGCGTGCCGCGCAGCATGAATCCGTTCGCCGTTGCCCGGCGGCTGCGCCGCGCCGCGCTGGGCAACAGCCCCGATCACGAGTTCGCCCGCGACCTGGTGAAGGCGAAGAAGCGGCCCGACCAACTGCCGGTCCCCTCGCCGGATCTGGATCTTCCGGAGCCCACGAACCCCGACGAGGGCGTGATCGTTCATGGCCGGGCGGCGTAGCGGCCTGGCAGGGCTCGAGCGCGTTCTTCGCGCGCTCGAGCCCGGGTCGCACAACATCGGGGATTACGTCGCCGAGCACGACGAGGAGCTCGCGGTGCTGCTCGGCGTTGATGCCAGCGAGCTTCGGGCACTGGCGGGCCAGCTCGATGAAGCAGCGGCTCCCCGGGTTCGCGCGCTCCTCCAGCACCGAGCTGAAGCCCGCACGCTGCGTCATCAGGCTGCCCGTCGCGATGCCGTCTTGGCGGCAGCGCAGCGACTTGCCATGACGGCAGTCTGGCGGGAAAGCGCGGCGCTGCTGGAGTTGAACGTCCTCCTCGGCGACCTGCTCGCGGATGTGACGATCCAGCACATCAGTCTGGTGAGCCGTGTCTTCGCGGTACACCTGCCCCGCAAGAAGCTGGTCGAGGTCGCGGAGGTGCTTCCGAGGCAGTTCGCTGATCTGGTGAGCTGGGTGGACCGGGTTGGGCTCCACTTCCGCTGGCATCAAGGGCGTGGCGGGCTGAGCGTCTACTCGCAGGTGGTGCCAGCCAGCGAGTCCGCCCACGTCCTCAATGTCAGCATCCCGGCGCCTGCCATTAAGAAGGACCGGCCGGCTCCGGCTTCAGCTTCCCCGGGATATCGCATCCAAGACGCCCCACGCCCGGATCGCACGAACGCAGCGCCAGCCGCTCCTCGCAGCGCGGGATGGCTCGCCGAAGCTCTCACCGAAGCTGCGTTCTCGGCTTAGCAATCCCCGCGGTCCCTCGCGCTCTGGTGGACCGCTGCTCTGGGCAGCGTGCGGTTCGATCCGCACAGCGCCCGCTCCCCTCTTCAACACACGCTCTCTACGACAAGGAGTCTACACGATGAACAGCGCACCGGCGACGCTCGAGCGCGCCCAGCGACGGCTCGCCGCCGCGGGAGGTCGTCACATCGGCGATCTCATCTCCTGGAACACCGACCGGATCGATGTGACGCGCGAGGCCGCTCGCCGCGTCTTCGCGACCGAGGGGCTCGGCCACCTCATCCCGGACATGGAACCGGCCACCGCGCTCTCGCGGGCCGCAGCCGAGGTGAAGCGCCCGGCCGGCATCCTCGTCCGGCCCTTCGCGCGGCCCAAGGGCGACACGAGCGCCGCGGTGGGCATCTACGTGCAGAAGACCCGCGAAGGCGAGGCCGGCGACGAGTACGTCTGCGGTGCGCGATGCCGGGTCGACCGGCACACGGGCACCATCGTGGGCCTGCCGCCCGACGGCGCGCCCTCGATCGCCGAGGCCCTCGCGCACGCCGAGGCCATGGCCGCCCACGGAAACCACCTCGTCGCGCACGCCGAGACGCGGGACATCTCCTTCGCCATGGTGGCGACGGCCAAGGCGCTCTCCGGCGTGCCGCTGCGGGATCGAGGCGGGTTCTACCTGCTGCCGCCGTCCACGTGCGGTGCCTGGCTACGGCTCCGGCCGGGGATCGAGCAACTCGGCGTGAAGCCCATCCGGATCGAGATGCACGACGCTCCCGACAACGTCGCCGTCGCCAGGGCGGCGGCGCAGGGTGCGCTGGAGGCGGACGTCGCGGAGCTCATCGCCGACCTCGACAAAGCGGCGTCGGAGGGCATGCGCCAGAACGCGCTCGCGCGGCGGGTCGAGCTTTGCAAGGAGCTCACGGCCAAGGCCGAGCTCTACCGCGGCGTCCTCGCCGGTGTCGCTGACCGGATCACGGCGCGGGTCAAAGAGCTCCAGCACAGCTTCCAGCTCCAGCTCGATGGCGTGTCGTTCACCATCCCCGTGGTCAACGACTGAGAAGGCCGGGATTGACGAAAGGAGACGCCTCGCCGTGGGTGACACCGCGGCGAGGCACCGGCGCAGCATGACCGCTGTGCAGATACACGAGGTGATGATGAAGTCCACGACCAACAATTCGGTTGATATGACCTCCGTGCGGCACAGGTTCCGGACCGTGCGCGACAGCTTGCTTGCCACGTTCCGGGAGCGCGAGAACGCCGTCGAATGCATCCTGCTCGCTGCGCTCTCGGGCAATCACGCGCTGCTGGTGGGCCCGCCGGGTACGGCGAAGAGCGCCTTGTTCTTCGGGTTCCTGTCCTGCTTCCCCGATGCGCGGAAGTTCCAGACACTGGTGACCAAGTTCGGGACGGAGGACGAGTACTTCGGCCCGGTGAAGCTCAGCGCCCTGAAGAACGATCTCTGGGAGCGCAACCTCGACGGCCGGCTCGCCGGCGTCGAGTGCGCCTTCCTCGATGAAGTGTTCAAGGGGTCCGACTCGGTGCTGAACGCCTTCCTGTCGGCGATGAACGAGCGGCTCTACAAGGGCCGGACCATCCCGCTGCGGATGCTCGTTGGCGCCTCGAACGAGCTGCCCGAGGAGGAGAACCTGGCGGCGGTGTACGACCGCTTCTTGCTGCGGGACCTGGTCGAGTACGTGCAGGCGGACGCGACCTGGATGCAGCTCGTCGCGACGCCGCCGGCCTACACGGCCTCGGCCCAGATCAAGCTCGCGGAGTGGGACGCGGCGCGGGCGGACGTCGGCCGCGTGACGCTGCCCGAGCGCATCGTGCAAGAGCTCCTCCGGATCCGGAACGAGCTCAAGGTCAACGGGATCGTCGTCTCCGACCGGCGCTGGATCGCACTCACCCGCGTGCTCCGCGCCGCGGCCTGGCTCGACGACTGCGCCGAGGTCGAGCTCGATCACCTCGCCGCGCTCCGGTACGGCCTCTGGCAGAAGCCGGACGATCGCGCGCGGGTCGTCGCCGTGCTCGACACGGTGGACCGGAGCGCGGTGGCGAAAGCGATCACGGTCGTGGACGAAGCCCTGCGCGCCTACGCCCACCGGCCCACGGAGGCGGCGGCCTACCTGGAGGCGCTCCCCAAGCTCGCCGCCGACATCACCGACGCGGCGAAGCGGGTGCAGGAGCAGCTCAAGGAGGGCGTGTCCCGCCGGGCGCAGGCGCGCATCCAGCCGAAGCTGGACGAGCTGAAGAAGGTCCACGACGCGCTCAAGGCCGATCTGTCGAGGCGCTACGCCCTGTAGGAGGTCGCGATGGGAAGCTTCCTCCAGGCTCGGCGCGCCCACCGCGCCGTGGCGGTCGCAGCGGACCAGGACGCCGCGATCGCCGGGGACATCTGGAACGCGATCGTCGGGGCAGGGAGCGAGCCCCTCGCGGGCTCCTTCGCCGAGGCGGTGCAGGACACCGCGCCGGTGGAGCACGCCGCGCTGCTCGCGTCCGATGACGTGGCGGCGGCGTACGCCTTCGAGCGGTTGTGGGGCTGCCTCCCGGCCCTGCCCCCAAGGGCGTCGCCCTTCGAGCTGCGCGGCATCGCCCGGGGGACGTGGGCAGCCTTCGATGCGCAGGCCCGGCGCACCGAGCATCTTGCCGGGGGGTTCGGCTGGGACGTCAGCGCGGCGTGGACCCACGCCCGCGACGTCGAGCTTGCTCACGGGGACCTTCACCAGGTCGAGCGCATCGCTCGCCTCGCTGGGCGCATGTACGCGGCGCTGCGAGGGGCCCGGGCCAGCCGGGTCCACGGCGTGCCCGCAGAGGTCTACTCGGTCGAGCAGGGCAACGACCTGTCCCGTCTGCTGCCGGCCGAGCAGGTGCTGCTCATGGAGCCCGTCCTGGAGACGGTCGTCCTGGAGCGGATCGCCTCTCGGCGGGCAGCCCAGTACGCCGTACGTGGCGAAGCGAAGAAATCGAAGGGGCCGCTCGTGATCGCACTCGATGAGTCAGGGAGCATGCACGCGGCGCGCAACGAGTGGGCGAAAGCCGCGACCGTCGCGCTCTGCCGCGTCGCCTTCGATGAGAAGCGGCCGGTCGCCGTGGTCCACTACTCGACCTCCACCGTGGTCCAGGTCATCAAGCCCGGCGACACGGAAGCCGTGCTGCGGATGGTGCGCCACTTCCTCGGTGGGGGAACAGCCATCGGCCTCGCGCTCGGCATGGCCGTGCAACAGGTCCGGCAGCTCGCCCACCGGGGCCATCAGGGCGCCGACATCATCCTCGTCACCGACGGCGTGGACGGGGACCAGGCGGCTCAGGAAGCGGCGCTCCGCGAGGGCCTGGCGCTCGGAGTGCGGCTCTGGACGGTGGCCATCGAGTGCGAGGTACCCGAGACCTCGCCGCTCCGGGCAAAGGCCGCGCACTACGTACGCCTCGGTGGCGCAGAGCTCGCGAAGGGTGAAAGCGTCTCTCTCCTGGCCGGCGCCACGTAATCCCAACCGGAGGAAAACAAGATGCCGGACAACGACGAGATCGAGTTCGAGGTCATCGAGGCGTACACGCGCGCTCAGGCCATCGCGGATGGCACCTTGGTGGACGTGACGTCAACGGCCCGGGAGATGGGGATCAAGCTTCCCGTCGCCGTGACGCACTCCGTCTGGAACCGCTACGTCGTGCTGACTCCGGCTGCACTGCGGGCGCGCAACGACGAGCGTGGCCGATTGTGGGATGTGCTCTGGATGTTCCGCGCTGCGGCTCTGCGTGCACCGGAAGCGAACGAGACCATCTTCTCGCTGTATGTGGTTACCGACTCCGCCAAGCCGTCGCTGATGGAGCTCAAGGCGGTCTGCGGTCCCGGCGACCACGCCGAGCCCGTGATCACCATCATGCTGCCGGAAGAGGATTGAGACTACGCAGCTTCGGGCTCGTCCCGGAGCTGCATTCCGACCGAGCCTGAAGCTCTCGCGTGCTGCCAACTCTTCCCCTGACGCAGCAGCGCACTCATCGCAGTCTGAAGTAGTGCAGCCCGCGGCGACTGCAATCGCCCGGGCTGCGTGGCCGAAACCTCGTCGTGCGAGGTACCGACATGCTGATTGTAGTCCGCCCGCTATCCGCGGGCCAAGGGGGCCGTGCGCCTTCGCGGCGGCGCCCTCGTTCCCATCCACCATTCCCGACCGATATCGGAGCATTCCGGCTCCACACCGCGCCCAGCAACCAGCTGGGGCTGTACGGCTCCCGCTCCCGCCCCGCAGGAGGCATGAGCGTCCGCGTGCGAAGCCGACGGCACACCGCTGCCGAGCCGCACCTCTCATCGCCAACCATGGCCACGCGCGCTGCACAGGCCGCCGGCACCACAGGACACAGCGGGCCGCGCGCTCCCCGGGCGGCTGACCGCTACCGAAACTCTGAGAGGGGCGGGTGAGCCGCGGGCGCAAGGGGGCGCGCCATCCACCCGCTGCGCCACATTCCCCGGTCCGGCCAAGCATCGCGGCGGTAATGGCGGAGCGGGCCTTCATCGTGTCCACGCTCATCTCCTGCGGCGTCCCCGCGCGCGACAGCGCCGACGTCGCGCAGGCGGTCGTCCTGGGTGCCTGGCAGGCGATTGAGGCGGACCGGTATCGTCCCGACCCGGCTGTGAACGCTCGGCAGGTACTCCGCCGGTGGCTCCGCGGTGTCGCTTGGCGGCAGGCGACGCACTACCTCGAGAGCGCGTACGTGCGTCATGAGGTCCTGCACCACGAGCCGGTCGGTCCTCTGCGCCACGTCGTGGGTCTGAATCTCGAGGCGCAACTCCAGGCGCGTGCCGAGATGGAGACGCTCCTCGCGCTCTGGCAGATGCCGCTCTGGGCGCGCGAGGTGCTCGCCTTGGCGGCTCTAGGTCATGAGGGCACCGAGATCGCGAGCGTGCTGCACCTGCACCGCGGAACCGCTGTCAGCCGGCTCCGCCGGGCTCGCAAGCTGCTTGCGTGCATGCGTAAGCGAAAGGGGGGCCGATGAACCTCGGCGATCCCAAGCACCGCATGCGTGTCACGTTCCCCGGCAAGCCAGTCACCCGGTGCGTATCTCCCCACGACATCGAGACCTACCTGGAGTCGAAGGGCTACCCGTCGGCGCTCTCGGAAGAGCGCGACTGGCCCAAGGACATCCCCTACGCCTGGTTGCCACCCAGCTGGCCGGATCCGCGCGCCCCGTCGATCCGCATCCAGCCACACATCGTGCGGGGACCACGGCTGTGCTCGCAGCCGATGGAGAAGGTCATCGAGGTCATCGCTCACAACGAGGGACGCACGCCCGGCGAGGTGCTGCGCGAAATCGCTGTGCACTCTCAGCTGGAGAACGGCGAGAAGCTTCCTCCGCCCCGCCATCACGATGCACACCGTGCCCTCTCTTCCGAAGGCAATCCACCATGACAGAGACTCGCCAGTACCCGGCGGACGACGACACCTGGGACGGCCGTACCGAACGCCCGCCACCGAACGGCTCCATCCGACTCGACGACGCCAGCTACATGCGCAAGTGGATCACGGCGCTTTGGGAGCGAGTGGACCAGGGGCTCAGCGCGGCCGAAGATGCCACACGCCCCGTCCAGGAGCGCGTTCTCTCCCGACACGAGGCGCGCCGCCGCATCGAGAAGGCGACGGAGACCATCTACAACCTGCTCGACGCTGCGGAGCGCGGCCTCCCCTGACGACCGCAGACGCAAGGGCGCCCGCCTGCGCAGCCCCTGTCTGCTGCGGCGCGCTCTCCTGTCTCGGCAACACCCTCACCAGCAAAGGACCCTCCCCATGAACGCTCACGTCAGCAAGGCCCGCGCCGTCCAGTCCGTGGTCGGTGCCATCGAGAAGCAATTCGGAAAGGGAGCCCTCATGTCCCTCGGAAGTGGTGACTGCATCCCCGAGATCCGCGTCATCCGCGCTGGCTCGCTCGCGCTCGACGCCGCCCTCGGGATCGGCGGCTACCCGCGCGGCCGCGTCGTCGAGATCTACGGCCCGGAGTCGTCCGGCAAGACCACGCTCACGCTGCACGCCATGCGCGAGGCCCAGCGGACGGGTGGTGTCGCGGCGTTCATTGATGCCGAGCACGCGTTCGACGTCACCTACGCGCGGGCGATCGGCGTGGACATCGACCGGCTCCTCGTCTCCCAGCCGGACAGCGGCGAGCAGGCGCTCGAGATCGCGGAGATGCTCACCCGCTCCGCGGCGGTCGACATCATCGTCATCGACTCGGTCGCCGCGCTCACGCCGAGGGCCGAGATCGAGGGGGACATGGGAGACCAGCACCTCGGGCTGCAGGCGCGGCTGATGAGCCAGGCCCTCCGCAAGCTCACGGGCGTCGCGCACAGGACCGAGACCACGCTGATCTTCATCAACCAGCTCCGCCACAAGATCGGCGTCGTCTTCGGCAGCCCTGAGACGACCACAGGGGGCAACGCGCTCAAGTTCTACGCGAGCGTTCGCCTCGACGTGCGCCGGGTCGGAACCGTGAAGGCAGGCGAGGACACGGTCGGGGCCCGAACTCGGGTCAAGATCGTCAAGAACAAGCTGGCGCCGCCCTTCAAGGAGGCGGAGTTCGACATTCGCTGGGGCAGGGGGATCGACGCCGCGGGCGACCTCGTCGACCATGGTCTCGCGATCGGGGTCATCCAGAAAAACGGTGCGCACCTGGCCTTCCGCGGCGAGCACATCGGCCACGGGCGCGATCGAGCTCGTGAGGCGCTGCTCGCGAACGGGACCCTGGCCGCCGCTGTGCGCGCCGGCGTCGAGGCGGCCGGGCACGAGCCCCAGGCATACCGGCGGGTCGAAGCAGCGGGGACCTGAGCCGTCGGCAGCGACTACAAGAGCAGGTGGACAGCCCGCAGCGCTCGGCGGCGGGCTGTCTCCCCGCCCCTCACATCCGCCCGAGGTTAGCGCCCTGCGCAAGCGGGCTCCTGCCGGGTGACTGCACCTCGCCGGAGTTGTCTCGCCACGGCCGCCGATCCCGTTGCGGGTGGTGGGGTAATTACCCCAGTCTGCTTGAAACGACCCCACCTTTGTGGGCGCAAACAACCCCACTATTCCGCCGTCGGGTAGACGGGCGGATTCCCGAACAGGGACATCTGGACCGGGGTCCTCGGCTTCGGGCGCCAGGCGAACAGGTCTAGCTGGCGGGGCTGTTCCGCCGACGGCGCGGAGAGCTCGACGTGAGCCGGCGCGGCGGCGGGCACCGGAGCGGGCGGAGGTGGCACCGGGGCGACGGGTGGGCTCGGTGCGGCACCGCTCGGGACCACGCGCAAGAAGCCCCTGCCGTTGGGGAGCTCGCGGGCGGTCCCCTCGGGCTTGCGGGGAGCGAGCGGCTTCGCGCTCGGCGCTGGCGTCTCGGGCACGGAGAGCAGCGCGTCGAGCAGCTCTGGGAGCTCCCAGATGTGGCTCGTCACGCCGGCCGCCATCGCGGGCGTGACGCGCGTCGTCTTGACGATGAGGCACAGGTTGTAGTGCGTGAGCCCGAGCGAGACGGCCGCGCGGTGGTGCTCCGGGTCTTTGCTGAAGGCCAACACCAAGCGCCTCATGCGTCCGATGTGGTGCCGCAAGGTGGCGTTGTTCCGCTCCACGTGCGCTGTTGTCGCGGCGTCGATGTTCGGAGCGCCGAACAACACGCGCCGGGTCAGCCACGGGTTGCGCGGCGGCTCGTAGCGGTGATCGTCGTCCCGCTGGCCACCCCGCGAGAACGTCTTGATGACCTAAGCGTAGTCGACGCCAGGACCGAAGCTGGTGCCGATCGCGCCCGGGTAGGCGGTGAAGCCGTCCGACGTGAGCGAGGGCATGACGACGAGCCGGGCGCGCAGGTCCTTGATGAACGCGTCGGCGCTCGTCTCGTCGCGCTTGCCGACGTGCCATGTCACGACGTAGCGGCTCGGCATCGCGAGCGCCGTGAAGGTGTACGCCTCACCGAGGCCAGCCGCGTGCTCGGCTGGCGTTACGCGCGATTGTTTCTTTTTAACAAAGCTCCAGACTTCATCGCTCTCTATCAGAGAGCACGAGAGATCGCGCGCCATGGTGTTGTGGAGGCTCTGCGCGGCGACGCCCACGCGGAGCGCGAAGCGACGGATCGTCTTCCGCTCGACGCCTGTCATGCGCTCGGCCGCGCGCTCGCTGTTGCCGTCCATCAAGGCCGCGAGCACGGCAAGCCGCCGCTCGCGTGGGAGCTCGTTCGCCACGGGACCCTTGCCTCTCCCCGTAGGTGGCCGCATGCTCGCGGTGCGATGCGCGTTCGGCGGGCCACCGCCGGATGTTTCGCAGCCCCGTCCAGGTGCCAGCCGGGCGGAGGCGCCTTGCTTAGGACCTAAAATAGCACCGAAAACCTATGTTTTCCGGCTTTTCTGCGAGGCTGTGACATCGCATGTCATAGCCCGCATGCGCGATTGCAGCCTGTTTGGCGGCTCGTTCTAGCGGTCGCGATGGGCGGTGGGCAGGGTGTGTTGCGCCTGGCGCGTCGGCGCCAGTCCGTGGCGCCGACGTGCGAACCCGCGGTGCTACGTCGGGGCGGCCGTCAAGGTCAACGCCGCGTCGACGTACTCGTCGTGCAACTGCACGCCATGAGCGAAGTGGATCACTTCGGTGACCATGTAGACGGCGAGGACGTCGGCGTCCGAGAACAGGCACACCTTCTCCCCCTTCGCCGGAACCCTCGAAAACTTCGCTGTGCCGTCGCGCAGCGGCGTCGGGTTGTCAGCCTCTGACTCGATCCTACAACGTACCTGCATCAGTTTACTCCTCTCGCGCGCTCAAGGGCGCGGAGTTCCGCCTCGATCATGGCGCTGTCGCCCTCTCGCTCCACGATGAGCACGCGGATGCAGCTCTTCCACAGCATCCTCCTGAGCCACAAATCTAGGCTCTCGCTGTCACGCCTTTCGTCCGCGTACCGACTCAGGTCAACCGGGCCCACGTAGACCCATCCGATAGACCGGCTGCCGCTCTCATCGAGCAGCCAGCGAGCGACGAGCTTCGCTCTAATCGGCTGCACTATGGGAATAGTACCATCTGGCCTTGCTCTGGTATCAATGACGACGCTACTGGAGAGTTCAAGCAGTAGTTCCTCTCCCTTATGCGTCGGTGGACGACGAATGTCCGTTTCGAGAGCTTCAGCGAGCACGTAGATGTCAGGGGTATCGATGGGATACAAGGCACACTTCTCCATCGCATGCCCTGCCGCCAGGCAGGGTCGTGTCGCTTGCGAACTGCGTGTAGTGGCGCACCTTCATCTCGGAAGGTCGATCAAATGCATTCCACAGGGAGACCTGCAAGCGTAGGTCCCCCACCGCGCCCGGAGACCCGCACGTCAACCCGGGACGCGTCGCCTTCTGATGGGAGTATGATCCGAGGTCGGAGACCAACAAGTATCCCAGAACACAAATTCCTCATTTTTACTTGACATTTGCGCGCGACGTGTTACAGCGACACTCGCTAAGTGCATGAAATAAAACAGAAAAATAGACACGGCACAGGACCTGAGCGGGGCGGTGTGCCTGTGGTGTGCGATACGATAATTCTAATATTTCTTCTGTTCCAGCGTTGCGCTGTGCCCCGGTCGGTCGGACTGGCGTAAGTTTCCGAGGCGACAGAGCGCACGCCGAGGACATGCGCCCCCCCCCGCTCGCATTGCTTGGCTTCGCTGGCCGCGCAGAGCGCCTTGCGGCGAAGTGATCGCAGCTGGAACGGGGTGGCCGCGCTTCAGGCGAACGCGACCACTGCCCAATACCCGGTCGCCGGCCACAGGTCGAACAGGCGCTGTTGCGCCTGTTCCAGCCGCGTTCACGTCGCGCCGCTCCCCGCGCGCTGCGCACGCTTCTCCCGCTCGACGAGCGCGCCGACGGAGAGAATGCTCGAGGCCAGCGTCGGGTCGGCACGGTCGAGTATGGCGACAACCTCCTCGCCCGTGAGCGTCCGCATCTCCTGAAGCCCAGCGGCCAGCGCATCGAGGGCGACGCGCCGCTCTTCGATCAGGCGAATCGCCAGCGGGCGGAACACGCTCGCCACGTCGTCGTCGCCAACCGCTGCGATCGCAGCCGGCAGGTCGATTCCGCCGCTGACCCTGATCGCCATGCGCCAGTCATGTCCGAGCGCCACACACTGAGCCGCCGGCCCCGCGAGATGGAGCAGCGCCGTTTGATAGCGCCCCTCTTCGCCGTCCGCCGAGATGTCAGCGCATTGCACGAGCCCATGCCGGTTGCCCGCGTGCGAGGCGCTGAGGATTTCGATGCCCAGCGCCCGCGCAGCAACGGCGTGGCCGGCTTCGTGATGAGCGACGAACAGCGGCAACCCTATCCTAACCGGCATCTGGTGAACCCTCCGCGCCGACGAAACGCCCGCATCTCCGTGGTGCCCATCAGGCAGCCGTCCGCTTCTTCGGCGGCGCCTTCTCGGCGAAGTGCGCCCGGAGCGCCTCCTGCACGTGGCGGTCCCAGAGGTAGCAGGGCACCTGTCCCGCGCTCCCGGATTTCTCGTCCATCACGGTCTTGAAGTGCTCCGGCTGGTCCCGGAAGCCGAGAGCGCTGATGGCGCGCCCGACGGCGTTCGCGCTGACACCGAGTTCCTCCGCGATCTCGCTCGGCCGCTTCCACCCATCGTTCGCCATCGCCGGGAGGAGCGGCGCTAGCCGCTGCCCCGTCAGCAGCGCCGAGCCGTTCGCCAGGATCGCGTCCTTGGCCTCCTGGCTCACGGCGGGCGACATCAGGGACACGAACTTGAGGAGCAGGTCGGCCTTCCTGACGACCAGCGCCTCGGGGCTCCACTCCAGGGACGCAGCCGGAGCAGCCGGGCCGATCGTCTCGCCGCGCCGGAGCTTCGGCATCACCACGTCGGCGAGGTGCCGGCGGAGCTTCTTGCCGAGCGGCTTCTCCGTCTTGATGCACACCAGGTCGAACCCGGACTCGTAGAGCACGGTGATGGCGGGAGCGCGACTGACCGAAGTTCCTTCGGTCAGTGATATAATCCCTTTGAATTCGCGCAGTTCCTCACCGGTAAGCACCTCCATGTCCTTGCCGGGGAGGAGCTCATCGCCCCACTGTTTCTTCATGACCTCGACGAGCGCCTTCCCCTCGTCCGCATACTCGAGCGCCCGCCCCACGTCCGCCGCGACCATGCACGGCCTGCCGCGGAACACGTAGGTGGTCAGCGTCGACCCCTCAAAATCCGTCGTTACCTGAATCATCGCTCCCGATGCGCCGCCCTTACTGCCGTCTGTCATTCGTCCTCCGTCACTGCAACCCAGAACCCAGATGGCCCCGCTACTGCCGTACGCTGACGATAAACGGACCGCACGCTCCGACAACAACGGTGTCCATACTGCCCGACTAGCATCGACTTCGGGGGAGCGGGAGCGAATCCCAATTTATCGGAGTTGATGTCAAAATTGCGCTTTGAGCACGCGACGTTACGCGCCTCGATCGGCTGCGCGTCGCGCAAGCAGTGAGACCCACGGTCGTCCACCCGACAGTTTTATATTTTTGTCAAGAGCGGTCGTAGGATGCATTAGATACGATGTGTTCCTGGATGCTACAGTCGGAGTTGTCGGGTCTGCCTGGCCGACCGCCGAGTCATCCATGTCACCCGGGCCGGTTGGATCATCGGAGCCTCCGAAGTCGAAGCGACAGTGCCTCACGGGCGAGACGCAGCCGGCTCGCTGCCGTGCTCTGGTTCATCCGGCGCCGTCGGGCGTAGGCGGCAAGGCTCTCCGGGTCATCGACGGAGAGCAACGCCTCGATCTGCCACGGCTTCAGACTCTCGATGGCCAGCAGCGTCTCACGCGCGGCGACCTGCGCCTCCAAGCTCGGGCCGACGGGCTCGTGCAGCCAGCCGAGCGGCTGCGCGCTCAGGACCATCCGCCGAACGTACGCGCTCTTGAGGTAGTGCGACACGTGTCGCCAGCAGATGCCGTAGAGCCAGCCGCGGAGCCCGGCGCGCGGGTCGGCCTTGGGGTCTGGTCTGTACCTGCCCTGGCGAACGGAGCGCCACGCGCCGAGCAGGATGCCTTGCTCGACGTCGGCACGGTCGCGAGCGGGCACGCCGCTGGCGATGAGCGAGGCGACGATGACCGAGCGCTCGGCGAGGATCGCCTCCATCGTCGGCTTCTTCCTGGGGGTGTCGCGCGGCAGGCTGGCTCTTCGCCACCTTCCGCGGCTTCGTCACCCAGACCTCCCGCACGTGGGGCAGCGGTCAGCAGCAACAGGGCGGCCCAAGAGCCGCTCGACCGTGGTTCCTGCCGCACGCGCGACGCGGACAGCGGACCCATGCGACCCGGCGCTCTCGCCCCTGGCGATGGCGCGGAGCGTGCGGATCTTCATGCCCGCTACCTCGGCGACGCAGGACCAGCTGCCGTACGCGGTGCGGAGGTTGCGAAGCGCCGCCTGTAGGCGCTTGCGCTCCGTCTCGGTGATGGAACGGGTGACGAAGACGGGGCGGCGACGTGTGGGTACACGTTCGCCTTGCCCGCCATCGGGCGGGATCAAGTACAACTGCATCGTCGGACCTCGTTGACGCGGGGTTCGGCCACGCAGCCCGGTCGGTTGGCCCCGACGCGGGCTGCACTACTTTCGGCCGAACCTACCCGCTCACGCGAGCTCCGGAGTCAAATGACCCCACTTTCGGTCAAATGACCCCACTACCCGTCGCGCGGCTCCGCCGCCGGTGGGCTCGGCGCGCTGCAGAGGACGCGAAGGTCGGCGAACTCCTCGAGGAGCTGCACGCGAAGCCTGGGAAGCTGGGGCCGCTCCGGGTTGGCCCCCGAGTGCTGCGTCCGTCGAGGGTGGCCGAGGCGCGGGAATCGACGAAGGTGCCCGCAGATGAGCATTCTGCGGCGGTGTGGCTGGGCGAGCCCAGTCTGGGCCTGGCCGAGTACGCTGCGCTCTGCGCCGAGCTCGACGCGCTGCCGGGGCAACGCGATCGAGTGCTACGGCGCCACGGGCTAGCCGATGAGGAGATGCGGGCTGCGCTGGATCGGCGCTGGCAGGCAACGCTGGAGTGTGACGCGGCGTTGGCGAAGGACTTCGAGCGGCTCCAGGCGCATCACGCGCGTCGACTGGAGATGCTCCTCGCCCGAGCGCGGGAGGTTGACGGTGTCGAGCGCTCGCCAGCATCCGTCGCCGCATCATCTGCGCCTGCCGCCCCATCTTCCGGGGCGATCGCCGGCCCTGGGGCGTCGTTCGTGACCCCGGCGGCCCTGCAGGGCACGGGGCCCCTGCTGGATTTCCCCCGAGGCGGAGTGGTCCCCTTCGTGCCCGTGCACGCCGAGCTCGCGACCGGAAAGGCCGAGCCGAAGCCTCCTCGTGGTGCGGAGTCGCTCACCGGTACCGCGCCCCTGTCCGACGTTCCGCGAGGGCCAGAGCTGCCGTTTCCTCAATCCGGTGCGGCGAAGGTGGTGAAGCGCTCGCCTCCTGCGATCGCAGAAACCGCGCCGCTCTCGGACATTCCCCGTGGCCCCGCTCTCCCATTCACCACCGGAGCATCGGCGACTCCCGTGCCGTCCACACCGACAGCCCGGCCGCAGCAGCCGCGAGCCCCCGGGGAGGTCGCACGGACGCCACCGTTGCAGGCTCCCCCTCGCGGCCCGGTGAGCCCCTTCGCGGCAGCAGACCCCACGAGGCGTGCCGGAGCTCTGGCTGCATCGAGGCCCGCTCCTCACGCGGCAGCAGACCTCCAGGAGACGTCGCTGCACCTCGCGATCCCCCGTGAGCTGCTGGCGCAAACCGCGTCCTCGCCGGCCCCTGTGACCGGAGCAGCCTCCCAGACCTCCAAGGCATCGCCGCCTTCCACGCCGTCGAGCACGGCCGGGGAGGGCGGTATGGCGCCCCTCCCAGAGCCGCTGGAGACGATCCTGCCGCTCGCGCAGTATGCCGCGCTCTGCGCGGAGCTGGCCCTGTCCCCCGCCATGGCCGAGTCGATCTTCCAGCGCTACGGCCTGGGTTCCGGCGAGGTCCGGTCAGTGGTCGATGCGGCCTGGAACGAGCGGCTCCGCGGGTCCCCGGCGGAGTACGCGAGGTGGCAGGACATGTACCAGCGCTACTACGCGCACTTCGCCAGGCGAGGTGCGCCCGCGCGGTGAACCGTCTCGATCTCGCCGTGCCGGGGTTCGACGAAGCGTACCCTGCACGCGGCATGCATCGGCGCCGCCTCGGTCTTGGGCAGCTCGCCGAACGCCAGCGCCTATGGCTCCTGGTTGCACCCGCCCCTTCTGACCAGCCTCCTCGAGCGGCTCACGCCGTAGCCTCTTCATGCGTTCGGCCCATGCCAGCCTTCAGCGCCTCCCCGAGGCGCTGGAGCTCCCGTCGACCATCGCTCGCCACCGCGACGAGATCCACCTCGTGGAGGCGCACCTCCCACTCTGGCGCCCCGGGCGCGGACCAGAACCTCTCGCCACGCAGCTCGGCCCCCTTCGGGTACACCAGCGCACCGCGCCGTGCGCCGAGCATCTTCATGTAGGCCAGCACCTGGTACAAGTGGCTCTTGGAGAACGCCTTACTGTACTTGGCGTCGATCACGAGGGCCTCTCCACGAGCGCGCACCAGCACGTCAATGCGGCTCTCCTCGCCCGCAACGTCGGCCTCGTACGGCGGCTGATACTGAATCGCCACCTTGCCGTCCCACGCCTGCGTTCGCGCTGCGGCCTCGACGGTCATCTCGAACAGCCGCGCCAGATCCACGTGGAATGCCAGCGCCCGCTGCGCGCCGCCGTGGGAAATGCCGAACGCTTGCAGGATGGTGATGGCGAGGCTCCGCGCGGCCTCGAAGTCGGCCTCCAGTCGGGGCAGCGGGCGCGTACGGTCGAGGATCCAGGCCGGTGGCAGGCGCGGGACGTGTCCGAAGATGCCATGGAGTCGATTGAGGGGCATGCCACCGGCCTCGCGGAGGCTGTCGTGCGCGGACGCTGCATGGACTGCCGCGGCAAATAGGCGATTGAGCGGCGTGTCGATATTGCGCTCCCAGTAGCGGCACGGCACCGGGACAGGTGACGTCCGGCGGGCCAACTCCGCCCAGCGGATGGTGCCGCGAAGCACGCTCGCGTCGTCCTCTCGCCGCTGATAGTCGCGGCGCGGCCCAGCCCGCGAGAGGTCCTCCTCGAGGATCTGGGCGAAAGCACGCACCGCGATCGACGCCACGCCGCGCTGTCCGTCGGCCCCCTCGGGCGCGGTCCCTCGCCACTTCACCGGTCGGAAGCGCGGATCGACCGCGCACATCCAGGCGAAGATGTCAGCGCCGTTTCCCTTCTCGGGTTGCACGACCAGCGTCTCTCCAGAAGGCAGGGCCCATAGGCCGGCGACGCGACGGATGAGCGTGCGAAAGGCCCCACTGCCCTGCCGATCGAAGCTTGATGCCTGGCCGAGGAGCGGCCGCAGATAGGCGACGTCGCCCGGCGCCAGGTCAAGGTCGACGGCCACCCCCTCCCGTACCTCCTTCACGACGCGGCGGCCTCCTCTTGCTCTTCGGCCTCTTCGGCCTCTTCGGCGAGGGTCTCGTCCACGTGCTGAACCCAGACCTTGTAAAGGTCCTTCACGCGATCGGCCTGACCATGAAACAGCTCGGTGAGCTGCGGCTCGAGCTCCATCTCCCAGATCAGTGCTAGATCTGGTCGCCCGGCGAGCACACGGCCAGCCGAGAGGAAGTAGCTGTGCCCGAGCTGGTGATCGGGGTCCGCGACGGCGCAGATCTGCTTGTTGAGCGCCCCCAACGCGCGAGCTGCTGCTCGACCGGCCGGCGTCGGGTGCACGTCGGCTACCAGCTCGGGATCGGGATCGACGCGCAGAAACGCGAACCGACGGCGAAGCGCATAGTCGACGAGCGCGACCGAGCGGTCGACGCTGTTCATGGTGCCGATCACCACCAGGTTCGGTGGCACGACGAGCGTGCCTCCGCTAGCGAGCGCGACCGAGCGGTTCCTGTACTCGAGGGCGTAGAGCAGCTCGCCGAAGATCCGCGCAGGGTCGCCGCGATTAATCTCGTCGATGATGAGCACGAAGAAGCGATCCTGCTCTTCGTTCGCGTCCTCGCAGATCTCCAGGAACGGCCCGCGGTGCTCCTTGAACCCCGCGCGCTTGTCGCTCAGGACCGGCCGGATCCCCCAGATGAAGTCCTCGTAGCCGTAGCTCGGATGGAACTGGACCAGACGAATCCGCCCCTCCTCGGAGGGCCCCTCCTCGCCCGTCAGCGCGCGGGCTATGGCCTCCGCGAGCCAAGTCTTCCCCGTGCCCGGCGGCCCGCTGAAGATGATGTTTCGCGGCACCGCCCGGCTCGGGGCGGCCCCGAGATCCACGCGTAGCACGTGGTGCAGCTTGCGGAGGATCTCGGGGGAGACGACGTCCTTGAGTGCCGTATCGAACTGCTGGATCCGCCCGGCCCGCGCGGCCGCCTCATCGTCCGCCGTCTGGACGCTGTCCGCGCCCGCCACGGAGCCTCCGCCGATCGGCACGCTGGTGCGTGAGCTCTGGTACTTCGGGAGGGAGAAGTGCTTCTTCTCCTCCTCCAGCCGCTGGCGTCCCGCCTCGGTGATTGCCCACTGGCCCCGGCTCGGGTTCTGCGCTTGCCCGCGCTTCTTCAGGTAGGAGAGGGCCCACGACGCGGTGTACTGCCAGAGCACCTTGCCGTTGAAACCAAGTCGGCGATCACCCGGCGTGAGCTTCTTTCCGTACTGCTTCTCGATGAATGCCTCGATCTTGCTGTGATCGTCAGCGCCGGCGGCCAGCGCCTCGAGGGTAGGTATCTCGAAACCGCTGACGCTGGTCCGGAGGACCGTTTCGCCGGGCACCCTGGCCGGCTCCACCTCTGGAGCTCTATCTCCGCCTTCCGCGGATCCGGGCGGACGCTCCCCACTCAGGTCCACGCTGTCGTCCTCGCATTCGGCGAGCGCTCGACGCCCGCGGTCGGTGAGCTTCCAGATCCCGTGGCCACCGCTCGTCAGCAACTCCTCGTCTCGCAGAGCCATGCGGGTCCACTCGATCCGGTGGCTCTTGAGGATCCACGTCCAGGTCGCCTCGGGAAGGAGCGCGCGGTGCTCGGCGTGAATGCGCTCGACGACCTCCTTGCGCCGGCCGGCCCCACCGAGCGCCGCGATCGTTCGCAGTATGGGCAGGGCCCACCGCCGGTCCTTCGGGGAGAGCTCGTCGAGGATCTTGGCTCGGTCGTCAGCCATGGGTCATCCCTTGTCCTTCACCATCAGATCCTTCTGCCCCGGCGCCACGATTCGCAGGCTCGCTACCCGCGGCTTCCCGCCTGCCTCGCGCACGGCCTGGATCCGCTCCAAGAGCCCCGCCATGTGCGGTTTCAGCCAGGACTGCGGGTTGTCGCTCCGCAGCGTCACGGTCCAGTTGTAGTAGCCGTCGCCCTTCTGCCCGATGGCGACGTCACCAACTGCTGCGCACTGGTAGAAGAAGTTGATCGATCGGCGGAGGAACCGCCCCCAGGCTTCCGCGTTCGCGGCGTCCGCCGATGCAGGCGCTCGGGTGTCTGGCAGTGCCGCGGCCGGCTGTCCGAGGGCTGTCCGCGCGACCCGGAAGCTGATGCGCTGTTTGGCCTTGAGGATGTTGCACTGCCGGCAGAGCGTCTGGAGGTTGCCTACCTCGTTCGAGCCGCCGACGTAGACTGCGACGACGTGGTCGGCATTCAGGTTTCGCGTCGTCCCGCAGGCCAGGCAGGCGTGCCCGTCACGCGCCAGCACTTCCGCCTTCGTCACCTCGTCGACCTCGTTGGGCGGCGGCGCCTTCTTCGTGTCGCTGGGATCCGGCGCCGGACCAGCCGGGCCAGCGATGATGCGCTGAAAGCAGCCGTCGTAGAAGTTGCGGAACTGCTCGTAGCGGTAGAACAGCGTCCGCCAGAACCGATCCTCCCTGGCGAACTCCCGCCGGAGCTCGTCGTTGGCTCCAACCACGTCGATGCGATTCTTGATGTGCCGCGCCGCGATCGCATCCAGGTCGTGGTCTGCACGCACCTCGAACGCGAAGAACTGCGGAGCCGCGCCGCGCTGGGCGATATGGCGAGCGAGCTGGAGGATCTCGACTTCTACGTCCGTGGCGCTGCGGCCCGCTTTCCCGAGGAACTTCTCGCGCCAGCCTCGTACGCGCGCCTCATGCGCTTCGAGCGTGGCGCTCTCGTCGGCGAGAGCTTCGGGCACCTCCGCGAGGAGATAGTCGATGAGCTTCTCGAAGCCCGCGCGCTCGTCTTCGTAGACCATGACCAGTAGATCCGCCAGCTCAACAGCGTCGCTCTCGGGCAGTCGAGCGTCGAACATCGTTCGATACCAGCCCACGGGGAGGTGCGACTGGAAAGGCACGGACGCCACGTTGCTGCCACCGGCCATCTGGCGAGCTAACCTCTGCACGAGCTCGATCGAGATGAGCTGGAGCGGCGGGCGAGCCTGCCGCTTCCCGGTTTCGCCGGGCCCGGCGCTGCCGTCGCTCAGGTCGAAGCCCGCCCACTGAATCTGCTGGCGCCAGTCGTCCTCGAACGAGACGATGTACGCATCGGCGGTTCCATCGAACTTCGGACCGCGCAGCGCTCGTCCAACCATCTGGGTGAGCAGAATGCGGCTCGTCGTCTGCCGCGTGATGAAGACCGTCTGGGCGTCGGGAATGTCGGTGCCCTCTGTCAGCATGCGGACGTTGATCAGGACCTCGAGATCGTTGTTGCGGAAGCGAGCGAGCACCTTGGCGTTCTCGTTGGCATCACGCTTCTGCCGCTGTGCGGCCGGTACGCTGGCGTCGACGTGCGAGTACACCGAGCCGGCCTTGACCCCGTGCTTGCGGAGGGCTTCAGCGATGGCCTCGCACTGGTACCAACGGTCGGTGAAGATGATGGTCTTCCTGAACTTCTCCCGGTTGTCGGCATACGTCTGGGCGATGAAGGCATTGCGCTCCTTGCTGTTTGCGAGCTCGTCGACCAGTTGCTCAGGGATGTCCTTGAAGGTCCCGAGCCACTTCTGGTAGTCGCGGGCGTCGAAGCGCGGCGTGAATCTGGTCTTCATCGGAACCGCATGGGGACGCGCGAGGACGCCTGCGGCCATCAGCTCATTGGCGCGGGATTGGGCGATGATCCCGCTGGGGAAGAGCTTCTTCAGCCAGCCTTGCTTGCTCTCGTCGCTGTATATAGGGGTTGCGGTGAGGCCGAGGACGGGCGCGCCCTGCGCCTGCAGTCCCTGGAGGAGCTTCCGGTAGCTCGGAGCAGGCGCGTGGTGCGCCTCATCGAACACGACGAAGAGCTTCTTACCGGCAGCCTTGAGGAACTCTTTCATATTGGGCAGCCCGTCGCGGACTGCGATGGCGATCGTCTGGAGCGTGCCGATCACCACGTCGTCGGTGGGCTCGATGTACCGCGGGGGGAAATGGCCTTCGGTGCCCGAGACGACGCGGAGCCGGAGCTCGCAGCGAGGCTCGCGGATGGCCCCGATCCTCCCGGGACGAAAGCAGTGAAATGCTTGCTCGAGGAGGTGATGCGTATGGGCGAGCCACAGGACCTTGTACCCGTCCGAGAGCGGACCTTCAGCCAGGAACCGGACAGCGGTGAACGTCTTTCCACCGCCCGTCGGGAGCACCAGGATGCCGGCGCCTGCGCTCTTCCCCTGCTTCGCGTACCACTTGCCCAGCTCACCCAACGCCTTGGCCTGATGGGCGGCAGGAGGTTCCTGCGGGTAGTCGCGGCACTCGGGCAGCGACCACTTCTTGTAGAACTCACGCTTGTCCTCGCCCATCATCCGTTCCTTCGTGCTCGATCACCGCCGACGCTGCCACGCCCCGCTTTCACCGAGGGTGACTGGAGCGTCTCCAAGGTGGGTCCTTCCGCACCTCAGCCCAGCTTGACCGCCAGCCCTTTTTCGCCAGGACCGGGGTACTTGGCCTCGGCCTTGAGGACCGACTCTAGCGAGGCCCAGGCGTCCGTGCGCGGCAGCAGGCGCTCGAGGAGATAGCCGTCGCCCTCCACGGCCACGAGTTCGGTCCGCCATCAGCCGAGCCGCGGGGGCGCGCAGATTCCCTTGACAACCCACGCCACGGTGAGCTGCACGGCAAGGATGTCGTCGAGGATGCTCGCGGCGACGAGGATCGACATGGGCTCGGTCTCGGGGGTCGGCGTGAGGGTCGCGTACGAGGTGGAAGTTGTAACGCTCCGCCAAACGCGGGGGAAGAGCAACCCGTGTGGCTCGGTCGCGCATTGTCGACGGCCGCTTGTTCAGCGGCTCCGGGACGAGGGTTCCTCGTGCTCGCCAGGTGTCAAGACGGCGCCCTCTCCACGGGTCTCATCGTCGTCGATCGCAACCGGCCGGCCCTGATGCCTACCGCTCCGCACGTTGCTGGACCGAGGCTGCGTCCTCTCAACTCACACCGCCCTACCAGGGGTTCCCACAGACGGCGCTCCAGCACCCCCTCTTCGACGAGAGGGGCGGGCGCGGAAGGCGCAGCAGAAGTTCGCCGCCTTGAGCGGGTTGCTGTCGCTGCTCTGCGACCACTGCGACGAGCTCGTGAACCTGGCGAAGGCGGTGGTGCATAAGGGTGCCGTTCTTCGCGCCCGGCGTTGCGGTCGCGGGCGGCCGGCTGGTGGCTGCGGAACGGCCTTCGCGGGGCAGAAGCGCCGCTCACCCTCCGAGAGCCGCAACGAGCGCATCGATCACGCGCTCGACGTCGGATGCCGACCCGATCAGTGAGAGCGGCACGCGCTCGAGCGCCACGCGAATCTCCGGGTGGTCCTCGTTTGGAGCGGCCCTGGACCACGCGAGGCCATCGAGAGCGACGACCGGATCGGGCACGCCGGGCAGCTTGGGCGGGTCGATGAGCCCATAGAACCACGGGAGCTCGGGCTCGAGGGTGCCTTTCGGCGCGTAACCCTCCACCCAACCGAGCCAGAGCTCGGGGATCGGCTCCCGGAGGGCCACACCGACGAATGCGACGCGAGCCGCCTTGGCCGCGCTCACGCCGTACGATTTCCCGTGGAACGCCTTCGCCGGCGCGTAGAAGGCATGCATCCAGTCGACCAGCCACGCATCGGCGTCCGCCGTGGTGTCGAGGTTCCCGATGTACCGCTCGTCATTGTGGCGGAGGAAGCGCCACGAGGCGCTCTCGAGGCGAGCCGTGGCGTCGCGGAGCATCCGTTCCACGTGCGTCAGGTAGCCGCGAACGAAACTCTGGGCCTGGTGGAACGCGTGATGGACCGTTTCGTTCGTTTCGCTCATCGGGTCATCCAGGCAAAAAAGGAGGTTGGGTCCAGAGGACGTCGCCAAGCGGAGGGGGCTGCGGCGGCGAGGCCCGTCCAGTATCTTCGATCGTCCTCTGCGTACCAAGTGGGCGCACGCTCCAGGGCGAGGCTGGGCGCCGTGAGGTTCCAGCCATCGAAGGGCTCTCGAAGCGCCCCGCAGCTCTCGAATACCCAGCGAAGGTCCGCAATGATGGCGGCCTCATGAGGCGCGTCGGTGACAGTGTCGAGCGCAACCGTCGCGAGGCTCGTCCAAGTGAGCACGCCGATCTGACTGGGCTCGGGGACCAGCTCGGGCACCCCGAGCGCTCGGAGGTCCTCCTCCAGCAAATGGAACACCTCGCCAGGCGATACGCGATAGCGCGTCACGATCAGCATCGTGCGAAAAAGCTTGGGCTGCTCTTTGCGCAGCCACAGCCATTCGCGACCGAGCTGCTGGGGACCGAAGGGCGCCTCCCACTTCGCCTCGACAACACACGCAAAGGCGTCGGTGAGGAAGAGAGCGTCCGGCTCGACGTCGCCATCGGGCGGCCAGGCGGAGACCTCGATCGACCGAGAGAGCGGGAGCACCGGCAACGCCGATTGCAACACCCTCGACAGACCACGGTCGGCGGGCAGGTAACGAAGGAGCCCGAAGACATACGATGTGATGAGGTCCTCGTTCCACGCGACAATGTCGCGCACGGCGCCGTCTTCGTCAGCGCGGCGAAGCTTTCGTCGTCGGTGCGCGAGCAACATCCCCCAACGATAGGGCGGCGACGGAACGCTGGCAACGTTGCAGCGACGCACGGCCCCCCACGCCGAGGTGCGCCGCGAGGTGCGATGGCGTGCCAGGGTGCATGACGTGTGAGGCTCGAACTATCGGCCTATTCCTTCTCTTTCTTTGCGTGCTCCCGGAGCATCCGCTCGCTGACGCCGAGCACCTTCGCGGCAGCGACGTAGGATCCGTGCTCCCGCCGGGCCGCTCGAGCCAGCCTCCGCTTGAATGCCCGGACGCGGCCGTCCCACGTACCCGTCCCGAGACCGTCGGTGGGAGTCGCGCCCTTCTGCTCCGCGGCATGGAATCGCGCCTGCAAGGCCGTCCACTCGAGCAGCCCCTGCTCCGTCCCCGAAACGCTTGGCGCCGTGGAGCCGCGCGCCATGAGGATCAGCGCGAGGCGCTGCAGGTCCCGCAGGTTGCCCGGCAGCGGGTCACCTTTCAAGGCGCGCTCTATTGCAGCGCTCCAGGGTGCCTCCGGCGAGAGCTGCTCGAGCGAGCGGGCCTCGGCCCATACACGCGTCCAGTCGTCTCGTAGATCCTCGCGGCAATCGCGCAGCGGAGGGATCTCCACAAGGAGCAGGCTCAGGCGATCGAACAGGTCGGGGTCCAGCCGCTTGCGGAGCGCCTCGAATGACAGATGCGAGGCGCACACGACCTCGACGTCAGCGTTTCGCTCTTGTGCCTCTCCCACGCGGCGAAAGCGGCGCTCCGGATCCTGGAGCGTGCGCACGAGCTGCCGCTGCACGGGGCGCTCGAGGTCCTGCACCTCATCGAGGAACAGAACGCCGCCGGCCGCCTCCTCGATGAAGCCCTTGCGGTCGCGCTCCGCGCCGGTGAACGCGCCTCGCACATGCCCGAAGAGCATGCTCATGGCCAGGTGAGGATCGAGCGTGCCGCAGGTCACGGTGATCACCTTCGGCCGGTTCTTCAGCGGCCCCACGAAGGTCTCGACCAGCCTCGTCTTCCCCGTCCCTCGCTCCCCGAGCACAAGCAGTGGTGCCCGCGGGAGCCGGGCGTAGCGAGCGAGGGTATCGAGCGCCTGTCGTCGCCGAGCGGAGCGGGACGCGGGGTCGAAGCGCGCCTCCTTGGGACGGGCCGTGGCGCCACGGCGGATCTGGGCGAGGTACGTGTCGATCGGGAAGTCGACCGGATCGATGCGCGTCGGGCCCGTCCTCGGGCGCTGCGCCGACCACAGCAGCGTGCCCATGGGCAGCGCGCCTCCGGCATGGAGCACGAGCCATACGGCGTGCATTGCCGGCGTGCCCGAGGACACGTTCACGTGCAACACCCCGTCCAGTGATCGCAGCCGCGGTAGGATGCGATCGCGAACGGCATCGTGGATGACGCGATGATGAGTCGGATCGGCGAGCGGAACGAGGATCCGATCGAGCGTGATGCCGCCCAGGTCCGACTCCGTCGGCAGCGGCATGTCCTCGGATTGCATCAGGTAGAGCACCCGGGCGATCCGCACTTTCCTCGTGCGGAGCAAGCGCAGCACGTCACCGAGCACCGCCGGTCCGCCGCCGACCGATGCCCAGGTGAGCAGGCTCCCGTTCGTCACGCCGCGGTTCATGTTTCACCCGCTAGCACGATGGCCCCGACGCCGAATGCAGCCATGGCTGCCTGCGCAGCCTCGACGTCGCCGAGACTGGTGATCGCGAAGACACGCCGACCGCCGGGCTCCTCGTGGATGGGGAACGGCGGAGCAGGGCCCTCCGCGTCCTTCGACGCAGGGACGGCGCGCCCGCCCTTCGCGAGCACCGGCAGCGCGATCGACCACGTGTGCCTAATGCGGTGATAAAGCCTGCCGGCCGGCGCGCGGGCCGGGGCTGGACGCGGAGCGGTGGGGATCCGGGTGCAGCAGTCGACTTTGGTGACGCCGTCATCGACGTGCCCGTCCGGCTCGACGCTGAGCTCGCGGTAGCCCTTGCCGTTCATCACCTGCAGCGAGCCGTGGATCTCGCCAAGGCGCACGGAGGCGCGGAGCAGCGATCGTGCCCCCGTCTGCCAGGACGCGAGCATCCGCCCGAGCGCCGCCGCATCGTCGCCCATGAGCTGCACGCCGACCTCGAAGCCCCTATCGAGCCCGTGCTCCTGGAGGTTCGCCGTCATCACGAGGCCGCGCGTCCCGTCGGCGAGGATCGCCTTGGCGTGGAGAAACTCGCTCACTCCCAGGACATGCACGTTCGCGTGCACCAGCCGGCGCAGGGTCTCGAACATCGTGGCACGCGGGTGCCGCACCAGGACCGTGATCGCGACGCCCCTCCGAGCGCGCTCCGCGAGCGCCTCAATCACCTCGTGGTCGTCGATGCCGAACGTCGCGACGATGAGCATGCGCTGGGTACCGCGAATGGTTTGGAGCACCGCCGCGCGAAGATCCCTCCTCTCTGCCGCTGTCGCCACAATGCTCGCCGAGGGCGCGGGAAGCGACATCCGCCCCGCCGCCGCCACCGGCGGCAAGCTTCCCGCCGCGAGCAGCTCGCGCTGCGCCGACTCCCAGAACGCCCACGTGAACAGCGACGTAAGCGCCTGAACCTCGTCGGGCTCGAGCCGCACGCCAAGCTCGTGGTTGCGCGTCATCGCCTCGCGCGTGAGGTTGGCGGTGAGCAGGATGCCACGCGGCTGGCGCGTCGGATCGGCAATCACGAACTTCGCATGAAAGTGCTCCGCCGAGCGCACGTAGATCCAGCCAGCCAGCCGATCGAGGAGCCTCTTGTGCTCCTCGAGCGTCTTCTGGCCGAAGCTGTCGTCGCTGCGGATCTCCTTGTCGAGCCGCGCCTCCGTGGCGACCAGAAGGTAGACGCGCACGCCGCCCTTCGCCGCCTCGAGCAGCGCTCGCTCCGTCGCTGTGTCCGCGAAGAGGAAGCTCGAAACCAGCAGGACCTCGCGAGCGCCCTGGATGACCTCCGTCACGGCTCGTCCCAGCGCGCCGCTCTCCTCCGCCTGGAGGATGCGTCCGATCTCCGGCACGCGCGCCGCGCTGGGGGCGCTCGTCGATGTCCATGCATCCTCGACCCTGTCGTCGGACCGATCTTCGATCCAGGATTCGCCCGGTACGGTGCGGCTCATCAGGCGACCCCTCCATCAAGATCCATCGGTGCCTGAAGGTTCCAGTACGCGGGGCGCGGGCGCTCCGTTCCCCGCATGCCCTGCGCGAAGTCTCTCTGGATCGGCGGCCGAAGGCTGAACCCCGGAAAGAGCGCCTGCAACTCCGCGACGTTGGTGGCGAAGACGTCGGGCCACTGCGTGCGCTCGGAGCGAAGCGCAAGGAGCCAATCGAACCACCGCTGCGCGTCACCCGCGCTTGCCGGCTCGATCGGAACCCCGTCCACGGAAGTGTCGTCGAAGCGCCCGAGCCCCGGGATCTCCGGCGTCTTGAAGGGCATCCGCAGCCGGAAGCTCGTGCGAGCATCGTCGACCAGGGCCTTGAACGACATGCGCAGCTTCCCCGAGCGCGGGTTCCACCAGTCCTCGGCGCCGTTCGATCGCAGCAGGGAGAGCCACACGCTGGCGTGATCGTGGCCGCTCGGCGCCGGCAGGGCGCGGTCGATGCCCTTGCCCGCGAGGGTACCCCGCAGCCGCAGCGAGGCCGCGGCGACCTCCGGCTCGAATGACAGCTCCAGCGAGAGCACGCCCTCCACACCGAGGGGCTGCACCTTGCGCTCGATCGCGACGATCCGGATCGGCGCGCCGTCCTTCGCCGCCGGTAGCTCCAGCGGAGGGCGCTCGCCCCGCTCGTCGCATGTCTTCGCGATCACCTCCGGCACCATCTCGAAGCGTCGCTTTCCCTCCCCGTTCCGGGCGCCGCCGGCCTGACGCTCGTCGTGGGCCGACAGCTCCTTGCCCGGCTCGACGCGCAGCAGTGGCTGCGGCAGCAGCGGATCCTCCGACCAGAAGAGCAGCCAAGCGCCGAGCTGGGGGACGAAGACGCGTGGCTCGGTGCCCGCCGCCACGCGCTCTCCCTCGTTCGTGAGCTGGACGATGCGGTTTTTCTCGAGGCGGAGCAGGCCGAGCTCCTCGCAGATGCGGCCGAGCCTCCGGCCCACGACCGGGGACAAGCCGAGCAACGGCCCCTGCGCCGACGCATCGCACAGCTGCTCGGTTTGCGCCTCAAGCCCGGCGCGCAGCCGGTCCGCGGCCCACACCACCGCCGCGTGCTCTGCCACCCGCTTCTCGGCGAACGCCACCTTTCCTTCCACGAGGACACACCGAACTCGCAAGCTCTTTTGCAAGACGATCTTCATGGCTCATCCCTCCCGATAGCGGTATTCTACGCAGCCGCGGCGCTTCATGTCCTCGACGAGCAAGGCGCACAGCGGGGCCTTCCGGGTCTGCCGGGCGAGAAACGCCGCATGTCCGATGAGCACGAGCTGGTAGCGCGCCCTCGTTATCGCGACGTTCAGCCGGTTGGGGCTGTTGAGGAATCCTGGGGTTTCCGTGCGCACGAACGAGAGGAGGACGATGTCCGCCTCATGGCCCTGGTAACGATCCACCGTGCAGAGCTCGATGGTCAGAACCGGGGCGTCCCCGTCGCGGAACGTGAAGTACCGGCGCTGGCTATGCTGGCCGGTCACGTCGCGAAGAAGGTCGCGGATCCGACGCTCCTGGCCGCGGTAGAAGGTCAGCACTGCGGCGGACCAGGGAGGCCGCCGGAGCGTGCTTTTGGCCCATGCCGAGAGCGCTTGTAGCTCCTCGACGATAACCCGCGCCTCGGCCTCGTTGCTGATCGGGCTCCTCGTCTCCTGCCCACGCACGTCGAGCAGCGCCACGCGCGTGCGGTACCTCGGGCACGGGAACCGGCGCTCTTGTGCCATGTTGTCCGGGGTGTCGAGTAGCTTCCCTCCGTAGATCCGCGCGTGGGGGAAGCTCGCGATGTCCGCGTGCATACGGTGCTGGTAGCGGAGCGGGACGAGGCGCTCGGCTTTCGCGCTGGACGGCAACCCGAGGGCGAGAGCGTTGTCCCAGAAGCGCCGGCCACGACTGTCGCGCCTCGGGTCGAAGCCGACCTGGAGAGACTCGAGGATCGAGGGGAGCGCGACCCGGCGCACGCAATCGATGTCGTCGCGCACTCGCGGGAGAGCAGGCACCTTGCCCTCGCAAGGCTGGAGGGCATCGATCTCCCGCGCGTATGTGCCGGCGCTCGGGAGGCCGTCACCTTCGGCGAGCAGCTCGGGCAACAAGCGCAGCTCGTAGTCGCGCACCAGCCGCCAGGCCACGGCCTTCGCCCAGGGCTCCTCGTCCTTCGGGTGGCGCTGCGAGCGCGCATCGTGCCGCCGCCGCGCGGCGAGGAGCTCACCGGTTGGGAGGCGGACGATGCGCGTCGCGAGCGGGAGCGCCCCCTCGACCGCGGCGAGCTGGGCGGGCGTGCCGATGACCGCGCGGGCTGCGCCGAGGAGGAGCGGGCTCGGCGTGTCGTCAGCGTCGAGGCGGACGATCGGCTCCTCGGGGAAGAGCCCGGCGAGCTGCGCTGCATAGAGTTCGCGTAGATCAGCGTTCTCGGAGGCCACGAGCAGCGCGCCATCGCCGCCCCGCCCGATCGTGAAGACATCCGCCAGCGCTTGGCTCGCGTCCTCGCGCGAGACCACGCCGTCCGGGATGGCAGCCTCGATGTTGGTCTCGATCCACCCCTCCTCGACGTACGGCGAGAGCTGGCGCCTGTCGCCGACGATGATCCAGCGCTTCGCGAGCAGCGCCGGCACGAGGAACTCCGCGAAGGGTGTCTTGCTCGCCTCGTCGAGGATGAGCGTGTCGAAGGTGGGCTCCCACGGGCCGCCGCTCCGCACCTGCACCCGGATGTCGGGGTGCTGGAGGATCCCGATCGTCGTGCCGCAGACCACCTCCGCACAGTCGAGCAGTACCCGCTGGAGCGTCGCTTGACCATCCTCGGCGCGCAGCCCTTCGAGCATGTGCTCCTGCGCCCGGTTGCGCCCCTTTGCTCCTTGCAGCGCAGCACGGGCGTTGCGAAGCTCGGTGTCGACCATCCGGTGCAGGCAGTAGCCCTTGATGCCCTCGGCGACGCGCCGTTCGTCCCCGATGCGCACGAGCAGCACCGGGTCCCCGTTGCGCTTCATGTCCTTGAGGCGCTCGACGACGTTGTCGACGGCGACGTGTGTGGAGGCGCAGAGGAGCACGCGGCGATTCCGCGCGGCAAGCTGGAGGACGAGCTCCACGATCGCCGTCGTCTTGCCGGAGCCAGGGGGTCCTTCGAGCAGCATGAAGTCCCGCGTCCGGAGCGCGCGGTCGACGAACTCCCGCTGCTCGCTGGTGCCGGGCCGGTCGTCGTCGGTGAGCACCTGCCAGATGAGCGGCTCGAGGCGCGGCAGAAGCTGGGGCCAGGTGACTTCGGCTTGATTCTCGAAGAGCCGGATCAGCGGGCGGTGCCCGGCGACCGGCTGGTCTTCGAGCGCCCGGATGGCACGCAGCTCGCAATCGACAACATACGTGTTCGGGCGGACACAGATCGCCTGGGTCTGCGGCAGCCGGTCCAGCAGGAGCGCGAGGCGGTCGCGGTCTTGATCGAGCACACGGATCCGGCGCGCGGCCGTGTAGTCGTTGCGTTCCCGCACGCCGGGCGAGACCTCGTAGACCGCGCCTAAGTTCTCGTCGAAGAACGCTTCCACGGTGTCATCGCGGCCATCGCCCTCGGGCTCGTCGAGCTCGATCCACACCGGACCGGCCTCGCCGAGCGCCTTGCGGATGTCGTCCTGCGCGCCGAGGATGACGGCCACCAAGGGGAGCGCCGGGCCAGCCTCCTTCGCGTGGAGCTCGACCTCGGCGCCCGGCGCTGGCGCTGCATCGAGTTGGACGACTCCGGCGCCTGCGTGGGCACCGATCACCGGGATCTCCGGGCCACGCGTCACGTGTAGCCAGAGGTGGCGGGCAGTAAGAAGCTGCCCGAGTTCCGCGCGCCATCGTTTGGCGTCGCGTACATTGCGTGGCGGATCCAGCCGCACCACGGTGCCGAGCGGCGCCCACGCGAGTTCGAAGCGGCTTCGTTCGAGGTAGCGCTTTGCCCGG
This sequence comes from Sorangium sp. So ce321, assembly GCF_051530195.1. Taxonomy (NCBI): domain Bacteria; kingdom Pseudomonadati; phylum Myxococcota; order Polyangiales; family Polyangiaceae; genus Sorangium; species Sorangium sp. So ce321. The sequence continues at coordinate 13,244,210 of NZ_CP150329.1, forward strand.
TCCAGGTACTGGTAGAAGGCCTGCAGGTTATTGTAGGTCGCCCTCTGCGCGATGTCGGGGCGACGGTCGACGATGTTCTGGAAGAAGAGCTCGGCCACGGTTGCGTCCTCCGGGCTGCGGCAGGAGCACGAGGGATGCCAGCTTCGCGGCGACTACGGAAGGCGCCACTTTTCCTTGGCGACGCGCGCCACGGCAAGAGTCAGCCGGCAGGCAGGATCCGATGGACGGAAGAAAAGTTCCGTGCGCGCCGCTGGGATCTGCGCGGGACCGCTGCAGGCGCCGGACAGGGGCGGCCGTCACCGACTCCATCAAGGCAGCGCTGATCACGATCGGCCGGCAACTGATCGCGATCACGACACTCGCGGCGCCAATTCCCCGCGGCGCTGGCGACGACGCGGTGCGTCGGCAGCTCCTCAGCGCGAGCCTTCCTGCGCCAGCGTCGGGCCAGCTCCCGCGCCCGAACGGCTGCGCCAGCCGACGCAGGCGGAGAAGAACAAGAACAAGGCCCAGCGGCAGCCTTGGCGCTCGTGATCGAGCCCTGCATAGCACGAGCGGCGCGAATTCTTCCCGTCCTGGGACTGCCAGAGCGCGAACAAACCTCCGGCGTGCGCTGACTCGACACGAATTGAACGAGCTTGCGTGTATCGCGATCGATCTCGTCGACAGCCGCCTCATTGAGCGGTGACGCGCGGGATCGCCTCGGCCGGCGTCGACGTCGAGTGCTTCGCGGCTGCGGCGTTGGCATCCGCTGCTGCACCGACGCGCACGAGCTGCTCGATCTTGCGAACCGTGAGGTTCTACTCGAGCGCGCGGGTGATGAGCGCGTTGCGCCGGCCGCCGTCAACGATCCGTATGAGAGTGCCAAAATGCGACAAATGAAGCCCAAAGCCACCCGCGTTCCTTCTCTTGAGGAGTGCTTATGGCCTTGGTGCTCCGCCTCTCCGCCACGTTCGCGTCGTCGTGAAGGTCGCGAAGGCGATGGCCGGTATCTTCCTTGAGGGGTGGCGTCGTGTGGCACACTGCGACACCTCCTCGATGAGTGCTCGCTTCAGGTCCACGTGCGCCCCGCGCTCGCGCGCGATGACGTCGTGGCCGCGGAGGTGCGCACGACGGCATCTTGCCGCAGGCTTCAGCGCGGCTGGGAGATCACGACGAACAAGGCCAAGGTCGTCCGCCGCGTTGCCGGGCACGCTCGCGGCGGCGATGGGGGCCGTGTCCCAGCATGAGAGCGGCCCTCCTTCGCGAACGAGCTCCGAACGACCCTGGCTGAACGATTTTTCTTATGATTCCGTGCGCATACGAGGATCGGCCTCGGTCCTGAATGTGACGCGCCCCCCGAAATGGCCGTAGGTCCGACGACAATTCCAAGTGCCTGGCTCCGAGGGCACCATAGGGCCGCCGGAGGTTTGTGCGCACGAGCTGCTGGCCAACGGCCTGTACATCTTCGACGACAAAACCAAGTAAGTCCGGCTACTTGGAGGCACTCTCGGCTCAGTTCGGTGACGTGCCGGGGGTTGATCGCCGCGATCAGGATGGAGGGGTCGCGGGCCTGCCCGCAGGAAGTGCTCGGCGTCGCCGATCCCGACGCACGTCTGGCCCTGGCGATGCCTCACGAGATGGTGCCGGACGAGGAGAACACGGGGCAGCGTCGCGATCCCGTGCCCCCTCCTGCGGGGCGCCAGCGGCCCGCGGACATGTCAGATTGCCGACCGGGCGAAGGACGCGGCTTCCTCGCGTGCTTCGCTTGATGTGTGGGGGCCTCTTTCACCGTCCGGGTCACATAGCCGTGCACTGCGCGTCGTGCGCGACCAGCCTGTGATAGAGGCGCTTGGCCATCTCGTCGTCCTCAAGATGCTCGAACGATGCCATGAACATCGCATCCCCTTGGGGTTTGGACGTCGAGATCGCGCAGACCGCTCGCGCGCATCCACCGCTGCGCCCGGGCCTTTCGCCCAGCTCGAGAGGATCTTTGGGCACCGGCAGTCACATGCTCACGTCTTCGGGGCGTAGGGGCCGACACCGTGCACCTTCATGGCCGCATCCGCGCATTTACGGAGGACCTCACTCGCCCACTCGTCGACCTCGGGAGACGCCGGAGCATTCGGCGGCGCTGAATTCGGAGCGGCGACGGTACGGTCGGCGGGGAGCGAGCCATGGTCCGTGCGGCGGGAAGAAGACGACGTGAGCGAGCCGTCCCTGGTCGCGCTCACCCTCGCCATCACCTCGGAGAGCGAAATGCCGCCGGTCTCGTTCGCGATCCTCACGGCGTCGGCGAACGTGTTCCTGCTGGGCTCGCGCCCCGGTCTCGCCGCGACCGTGTTGATCGTCTCGATCTTCGTTGCCAGTGCTGCATCGCAACGAGCGCCCGCCTCACGCGGCTGATCCAGTTCGCGCTCGATCGTGGTGGCGTACAGAGCCATCTGCTCCCGCGTCTCGCGCAGATCGGCCTCGACACGCTTGCGATCTCGGCACAAAGCCGCCTCTTCAGCAGCCCGCTTCTCGGTCTGTTGCGCGCTCCTGAGCTCGCGCTTTACGAAGCGCTCATCGATCGCTGCGTTCAGATTTTCCAGTTCCTCAGGGGTGAGCGGCCGCTTTGGCAACCTGCCCGGCATGCCGGTGGCGGCGGGCAGGTCGAACGTGCCAGCGCGCTCGGTCACCGATTCGTCGTCGTCGTGGTCGATCTCGGGCAACGCTGAATTCTGCGAATTCTGCGAATAGTGCGAGGGGCGGCTGCTAGGCGCATCTCCGTACGAAGGCGGTTGGGCACCGTTCTGAGGATTGTGCGAATTGTGCGCGAGCAGGTAGGGGCTTACTTCGTACCGCGTGCTCGGCTTGCGGCCAGGGCCAGGATGAGGTGGGTCGGGCTGCCGGCGGATCTGCCCGTGGTCTGCCAGAAGGCTCAGCACCTCGTCGAGGTGAGCAGCCTTCTTGATCCGGCCTTTAACAACCTCGAACAGCTCCCGCTTCGTGAAGCTCGTCCACCCCTTCCTGATGATGTTCCCGCTGACGTAGGCGGCGTCGTCGATGCGGCGATCTGCGCCCATGAGGGCGAACGCCTCTCGGGCATGCTCGATGTAGTAGCTACCGATCTCGATCGCCTTCTCCAACGTGAACGCCGAGATCGGTGGACCAGAGTTGCCGTGCTCAGCCAGATGGAGGAGAGCGGCGATTCGGATTACAGCACCTACCAGCTTCCCGCCACAATCGCGGAGGGGGTAGAGGTCGCCGTGCACGCCGAGACGCGGCTCGATTGCCGCCGCGAACTCGACGCGTCGGGCGCTTCCTTCCGGCGACAGAGCGAGCTGCGTCGGCACGATTTCGCCTCGCTCATCACGCCGCTCGGGGAGCTGCATCAGCTCGAGCATGCGCTTCCTGTAGGCGTGGGCTATGGCAACTGGCATCGGCGGAGGATCGACGTTGCGGAAGCCGAGGCGGCTCTCTGGCAGCGCGAAGAGGATGCGAGCGAGCAGGCCACGTTCACGGAACGACGGCGTATTCAGGAGGCTGGTGAGCACCGCGGGTTGGACGGTCAGCCCGAGCGTGAGGCAGGGCGCACTGATGAGGATCGGCTCGCGGTGGATCCGGTCGACGCGGAAGTCGTCTCCGGCGTGCGCCTTCAGGAAGATCCCAAGGTTCGGAGCGCCATCGCCGGAGTAGCGCCCGCTCATGATGTCGAAGACGTCACCCTCTGCGCTGAGGATGCCGAGCTGACCGCCTTGCTCGGCCATTATCACGCCGAGCTTCTCGGGCGTCGCGTCGTCGCCGAGGAGACGAGGAACGATGGGCGCCTTCGTCTTCTCGCGCTCGCTGAGGAGCTGCTCGATCTCGTCGCTCTTGCCCGAGGCGACCGCGTCCGAGATCGCCTTCTTCTCCGTCTTGTCGAGCAGGGCGAGCTTGGCCCGCACCTTCAAGGACTCCGCGCGCACATGATCAACAAGAGCCCGTTCCCGCTCGTGCACGGGCTTCACTGCGTCGCCGACCACGGCGGACTTACGGTTCCCTGGCTCGAGCGCCGTGACGAGGTAGAGGTTGGTCGGTTCGTGCCAGCTCGGATTGACGCTGACCTTGAACTTCTTCCCCACGGCGACCGACAGGCAGGCGAGCGCCATCGCCGCCGGCATGTCGATGGGGGTCTGGGTGGCGACCGCCTCCGCCGATGCCCATTCGCGCAGCCACCCCGGCAGCGCGTCCACCGGAAACGGCGGAAGGGCAGGGTGGCATCGGAGAGGAATCAAGTCGGGCCACGGCTGAGACTCGGGGGATGGTGGGTGGCTCGCAGAATTCGCAGAATTCGCGGAATGAGCGGTCTTGCCGCAGCGAGGTGCTTCGACGTCGAACCACCCGAGCAAGGTGAGCGCAGCGTCGAGGGGTGCCTCTCCCGTGACCTCGACGACAAGGTCGACGTTCGTGCGGAACCCATCGCGCCCCTTGCTCGCGCAACTCGCGTGGAGGCACTTCAGTCCGTTGCCGACCACAGCCACGGAGCTGTCGCCGCTCACGCCGCAGCCGGGGCACCGCGGGTACTCTCCATCGATGAGGTCGAGCCGGGCGAGCACCTCATGGACGTCGAGGTTGTTGGCACGGGAGTACACAGTGTCGGCTCGTTCACCGGCCGGCTTCGATCGCCCTCGGTCCGTCCGCTGCACGGCGTGGACGGCAGGCTTGTTGCCCCTCGCCTTGCTGACCTCGGCCAGCTGGTCGGTGGTCAGGCGCGCCGTGAGCCCATGGAAGATCGCCTCGAGATCAGCGATGCCGAGACGCTGCACCACCTCGGCGCAGACGAAGGCAGTGCGCCGATGGGGACGATCCGGTACGTTCGGTGCGCCCTTGCGCTTGATCGTGCCGAACGCCGGCACGAACCGCTTCGCATCGGCTACGGCGCCGTCGATCTTGATGACGCCGTCGCCGTAGAGTTGACCAACCGCGGCAAGGATTCCTTTCACGAGCGACTTGAGCTCGGAAGTCTCCTCCAGGTCGGCGAGAGCCGCGAAGACGGCGGCACCGTTGCCGCTGTGGCCGAGGCCGAGAGCGCCATCGCTGCGCAGGATGCCGGCGAGCTCTGCGTAGACTCTTCCGGCGACGCCCAACGCCATGTTGACCTCGTCGTCGGTGGCGCTGACCCCTGCCGGGCGGGTGATGTCGATATCGATATAGAGGGACCGCCGCGCGACGATGTCGCTGTCGGTACACGTGTCGCCCTTCTCGGCGATGGCCCACGCGTCGGTCTCCGAGCGCTGGACAACGGCTGCGTGCGCCTTGTTCAGGAGGACGTAGAGGCCCTGGCCGTGACCCTGCTCGCTCTCAGCCTTGACCAGGAGGTTCACCGCGGTCTCGGCAAGTCTTGTGCGGGCGAATAGCGCCCGCCGCCCGCGGTACTGCATGGGGACGTCGAACTCGATGAGTTCGATGACGTCTCCGTTGGCGTGGCCCAAGAAGTCGAGGAACCGCCGCACGTTCGGCTCCAGCCCATCCGCTTGGGCGAGGGCGAGACACGCCAGTAGAGCCAGCTCATCAGCCCGGGCTGCGGAGGCCGAGCCCACCGCTTGCGAGGAAGGATAGGGCACCGCCGCAGTCGCGGAGGGCTCGATGCTCACGGCCGCCTCGTTCGCGGCACGTCGGGGAGGTGTCCCTCGTCGTGCAGTTGCTTCCACGCCGCGGCGAGGCGAGCGCTGCACGTCGAGGACACAGGCTGGCCGAGCAGCCAGCGCTTTGCGGTACGCGGGTCAACGGCGGCGTTCACGGCAAGCACACGGAGTTCGTGCGCGGACCAGGGACGAGCGTTGCCCTGGCGACGGGGCTGCATGGGTGCGGTCTTCATGCGGCCAGGATGCACCCATCCGCTCACCGCTTCGCGGATGGCTGAGGCTCCCGGGGGTGTCAGCCGTCCAGCACGCCTGCCACGCGAGCAGCGCGGGCCTCGCTCCAGGTCTGGAGCAGATCTCGGGAAAACGTGTTCTTTAACTTCTTGTCACCGAAGACGTACAGAACCACGCGCGCCGTGTTGGGGACCGTCGCGATCTCCCGCTCCATGAGCCAACCGATCGCGCACGTGAGGCGCTCGGCGTTCGGGCGTGCATGCGCGAGCCCAGCCGGGCTGAACAGGAGCTTCGCGTACGTCGGCCTGGTCGCGAGCTCGATGACAAGACGGTGGGCAACGTTCCTGGCTCGAACGGTCGTCTGGTCCGCGATCGTGTTGAGCTTGGACAGCTCTCGGCCGAGTAGCCGCAGGTCGAGCCTCCCCTCGCTCCCGCGTTCGCTCTCGGCCACCTCACCTGCGTCGAGCGCGTCAGCAACGGCATCCAAGAGCGCGAGCTTGCTGCTCGTCAGCGTGTACCTCCTGCGGAGGTCAGGATCATAGTGGTGGTCCGAGGGAGCCAGCGGGTCAGCGTCGGGTGCTGCAACCTTCATGGCCTTCATGGCGGCGCGCTCGAGATCCTTGATCGCCTTCCCTGCGGCGCTCGATCCTCCAGCGGCGACCTCCGGGATCGGGAGCAAGGCCCAGGTGATGTTCAACATCGTCAGGTACGCTCGTCGGGCGTCGCCTTCAACGTTGTCCGCGGCGTCGCGCAGCACGTTCGCCAGCAGGGTGATGTAGCGTCGGACCCGCGTCTTCGCAGCCTCCGCTCGGCTTGCCTCGGACAGGCTCGAGAGCGCCTCCGGAACGAGTCGATCGAGCTCCCGGATCTCGTCAACCTCGCGGTCCCCGATCGGCGTTTCGAGCGCCGGATGTGTTGCTGCCTTGCTCCTGCGCGAGCGGGGCGCCGTCGGTGGTCGTCGTTTGCGCGAAGACATCGATCGAGGTTGCTCTTCGTTGCGCTACGCGGAGGGCTGGGACCCCACCCCCTCTCAGCCTTCGGCGAAGATGTAGCATGGGTGCGGCATCGTGGCGGCGTCGCTCTCGCGCACCGCCATGCCCGCCACGTCCCGCTTCACTCGGCTCGCCGCACCTGCCCCCGACGCTCGGGGCGCGCGAGCTGCGGAACCATCGATCGCGAGAACACCGAGCGAGCCGAGCGAGCACGTCTCCGTCAACGAGAGCGAGCCGCAGCTCGCCGCGGTGGCGCGTGGGAAGCAAGCCCCGGTCGCGCCGCGGGATAAGAGCAACAGATGGGCCCGCGCCCACAGCGTCGGTCTCCCGCATCTTCTTCTGGTTGTCGAGGTGGCCGCCGTTCTCGGCGTGTCCACCCGGACGGTTCGCCGCCTCATCACGAGCGGTGAGCTCGTCGCCCACCGGATCAAGCGACAGCTCCGCGTCGACGCCGAGAGCGTGACGCGCCTGCTCGAGGTCTCGCGCGTCGGGGCCTCGGATCGGACTGCTCCATGTCGAAGCGACGGTACATCGTCGGCCAGCCCCACCTCCTGCGGCGCCGAGGGAAGAACAAGCTCTGGACCGGGTGGCTCGATGGGAGGGAGGTCTCGCTCGGCACCGCCGACCGCGCCGAGGCCCAGCGCAAGCTCGACCAGCTCGCCGCTCGGCCTCGATCCGACGGGGCTGCCGCAGAACGCGGTGGAGCTGAAGATCGCGCTCCGGCAGCTGACCCGCCGCTCCTGAGCGCGCTCGCGCTCCTATTCGCAGAGCACTGCCGCCCGCCGCGGCACACGAGGAAGACCGCGGACTCCTACGCCCACCGGGTCTCGGCCTTCGTCGGGGCCATGGAGAAGAAGCAGATCACGCGCACGGACCAGGTGACGTTCAAGGTGATGTCGGCCTACGTCCGCGAGCGCTCGGCCGAGGTGTCGGCCGCGACGGTCAACCGTGATCTGACGCCGATCCGGCGGATGTTCGCGTTCGCCAAGCGCGAGGGCCACATCGAGAAGAACCCGTTCAAGCACGAGGACTTCGCGGAGCTCAAGCTCCGCGAGCCGCGACCGAAGCCGAACGCCCTGGCGCTGTCGCCGAAGCAGGTCGACATCTTCCTCGCGAAGGCTGACGAGATGGCGAAGCGGGGGTATGCGGCACTTTTCCGGCTCACGGCGGGTAGCGCGATCCGCATCGACGAGGCGCGCCACTATGAGCCCCGTGACATCGACGTGCAGCGCGGCATCTTGACGATCACGCCGAAGAAGAACTGGACCACGAAGGGGTACCGCTACCGCGACATCCCGGTCTCGAAGAACACGATCGACGCCTTGCTCGCCTTCGTCGGCGTTCGCGACAACATCGCGTTCGACGACAAGGCCGTGTGGAACGAGATCCAGCGCGTCCGCCAGGTGGCGAGGCTGCCGAAGTTCTCCATCCACGACCTGCGGCGGGCATGGGCCAGCGCCATGCACAAGAACGGCGCGAGCATCAAGCAGGTCAGCGTCTGGCTGGGGCACTGCGCCGTCCAGGTAACGGAGCGGTACATCCGGATCTTCGAGACCGACTCCACGGGGCACGAGTTCCTCCCGCGCTAACATGGGGGAGAGCGCGCCGAGATAGGCCGCTCTTTCTAGCCCATCCAGCGGCACCGTGAGGCTTGAGGTATGTCGGGCGGCGACTATCCTGGGCCGCGCCTTCGCCAGCAAGTGGGTCCGGGTCGCTGAGGCGCGCACGCGCAGGAGGGTCATCGATGGCCAACGAGAACGGGGCAGTCCTCTTCATCGGGTGCTTCGACTTCATCCACGACGAGACCGACGAGGAGGGCACCTTCCAGATCGTCGTCGAGGCGCGTGATGTCGCCGAGGCTGCGGCGAGGTGTCGGGATCGGCTCGACGAGATCGCGAGGACTACCGACATCCTCGGGCCGGTCATTGTCTTCGACAACGCCTTCGTCGAGGTCTCGCGCGGCAACCTCGCCCGAGGCGTGCTCGTTAACCACCAAAGCCTTGGGGACGTCCTCGCCTACGACTACCTGCCCACGCAGGGGCTCGCCGGTGACGAGGCGCACTTCCTGCATGACGAGACGAAGGGGGAAGAGTCGGGGACGGTGCCTCCGTTCTGGAGCGGTGTCGACGTGTACGCGTCGAAGTGGAAGCTCTACTGGTGCGAGACCGACGACCACGACGAGGATTGGTTCGTGGTCGCCCGGAACGCCGACGACGCTCGGGCGTTCCACGAGGATGCAGAGGGTTACGACGAGGAGGACGCCCGGGCCGAGCTCGTCTGTGTGCTACCGCTAGCAGAGCAGGCCGCCGCAGAGAAGGAGGGGGACCACTGGCCGTCGGACGAGACGTTGCTCGCATGCGGGGCGGAGTTCCTCGTCAACGTTCTCCAGGACGGCGCGAACGAGTTACGCGCGGCAATGAGTTCGGGGAGCCGCGTCGTCCGGATCAACGGCCGCGTTTACGGCGAGGGCGACATCGTGGGCAACGTGCTGCAGAGCCAGGGGAGGCCGACCGACGCATGAGCCGCTGGGCCCCCGGGGCTCGGGCCGAGCGGGCGTCATCTGGAGCCTCGACGGAAGGGTACGCACCACGAACGCCCGCCGAGATTCGGCACACCTTTGGCGAGGTGGGTGGGTATCCGGCGATGCTGTGTCACACGTAGGTCTTTGATGTACATCGCGAATTTGCCGGAGGGCCCCAGGACCATAGCTCTTGAAAACCGCCGTTGGGGCAACTCAACCAGGGGTTCGAATCCCTTCTCCTCCGCCAGCCTCTGTAAAAATATCGTGTAGCGCGGTTCGGGACGTCGACAGGCTCAGACAGGTCTGGACGCAGTTTCTGGCAACTTCTGGCAAGCGGGACTTCCAGAGCACGTACCGGAGCGCACGGTGGGGAGGCTCATGCAAGGACGGCAAGCTCCGCGTTCGATGGTGACATGCGCGCGACCTCTTTGCTAGCATGCTGAATGGCCGGAAAAGGATCCACATATGTCTTCCTCCCAAACTGGCGGCGTCGCGTCGTACCGGGGCTATGAGTATCAAATAATCGTTTCTGCGTGGGTTGCGCTAGAGCTCATGCTTCGGCGCGGATTGTGCAGTGCCATTGATGTCGAACCCGCGTCCCAGGAAGACGTGGCTGCCAAGCTGGAGGTGCCGGCCGAGAGCGCTGACACCAGCCTCATTGCTAAGGGGCTTGAAGGGCCCATCTACATCCAGATCAAGCACCGCTCGAGCTTCTGGAATGAAGGGGATTTCGTTGCGCTCCTAAAGACGCGCGAAAAGCGGGGGACGCGCGGACCGCAGCCGCGTGAGCGCGCCCTCGCCAGACTGCAGGCGGAGAAATCACTGCGCTATCTCCTCATTACCGACGCCGAGGTCCACCCGAACCTGAAAAGCCTTATCGTCGTCGAGATCGGCGAGCGTTCTTCCGCTGTACGCATCGATGACCTTACCAGTGTGCCCGATGAGGCCTCTCGTGTCGGAATCTTGGAAAAACGCGTGATGCGCTACGTCGAAAAGGATATTGACGACATCCTCGAGCAAGTAGGCTTTGTTCCGGCCGGCCGTGCACCGGCATGTCGCGAAGAACTTGTTCAGGCGATAAGAAAGCGCTTGCTGGGCGAGCGGGAGTCGCAACTCCCATTGCTCGAGGTGGAGTCGATTATCGAGCGGTGCGGTGGGCGCCCGCAGGGCAGCGGTTATGACTTCGTAAAGCCCGCCAATTATGCGGAGCTGGAGGGGCGTCTCGAAGCTCCTCCGCATGCGCTGCTCCTTGTCGGGTCGCCAGGCATAGGGAAGACTACGGTCGCATATCAACTCATCGACACGCACCGTCGTAAGGAACGTCCGTTCGAAGTACTGGAGTCGCCGCGGCCCCACGAGGTGCGGGCTGCCCTGCGCCGTAGCGGTCGCGTGCTCGTGTACCTGGAAGATCCATGGGGCAGATACAAGCTTGAGCAGGATGCCAACCTGTGGACGGACGAGCTGCCCAGGTTGATCGCGGGTGCTCGTGGAAACCCAGACAAACGATTCCTGATTACCTCACGAACCGGTTTATTGGTCGATGCCGTAGGACTGCTCGGGAGCGAGCAGGAACGCGAGAAAGTGCAGCAAACACTCGGCGCCTATGTAGCATCCATCAACGAGGAACACTTCGACGCTGCGGCTCGTCTCGAAATTTTAAAGCGACGAATGCGCGGAGGCCACCGCCGGCAAAGGGACTGGGTAGGCGACCGGGCAGCGACCATTATCGGCAGGCTGACCGTGCCACAAGCCATCGTCAGTTTCACTGATCGGTTGAAGCATAGTGATTCCGATCAAGATATAAATCTCGATGCGCTACTCGAGGAATCGCAGGTTGAAGCTCTCGGCGGTGTCGTCGCGCGTCAGGTGCGAGAACTCGATGCCACCATGTCCGCGGTCGTCCTCTGGGCGTTTCTTACGACCAGTACGAAGCTGACGGATGCACTTGCACGGGATCTGTCCGTTTGGCTCGGCGAAGAGGCAGGGTTGGACGTCGATGTGCCACGTCTCATCTCGTTCCTGGTCGCATCAGGCTGGCTTTCGCGTGAGAGCGATCGAATCAAGGCTCATCCTAACGTTATCGCTGGACTCGAGAAGACCCTCGATGCGGAGAAAGCGAAGAGCGATCGCGTGCTCCGGTCGCTGCTCGAGGTACTAGTACGCAACAGCCACATGCGGATGGCGACGCAGATCATGCTGGGCCTTCAGGGAAGACGGCTGCCAGTTCCTGCACAAGTGCAGGAGGCGATCGACGCGTACCTGCGTACTGCAGCTCTCAATGCTGATGATAGAGTGTTTCCAGGTGCTGTGGACAGGCTCTCCCGCCTGTCGCGGGCGATGGATCCCGTGAGCATGATCGCGCGGGCGCTGAGCACCGTCCGGGAGCACTCGAGCGCCGTCGAGACGTGGGAGCCACCTTCCTGGTCACCGGAGGAACTGGACACGGTTCGCAGTTCACCTCAAGCTGAGCTTCTTGCGCGCCGATATGTTCGATTGGTTTACGTTGAGGCCCGGATATTTGTAGGCGAAGATAAACTCCTCGCGTTCCTCAGCTCCTTGAATTGGGATCTTTCAAAGGAGTTCGCCGATGCGGCATTGGAAGCCCTGGAGCGGGAGGGTAGCTACAGCGATCTGCTATGGAAGGGTGCGCTCTCCGGCGTGTCTCCTCCTTATGAGGACCTGATGACGGAAGTGCTCGCTGCATACGACAGCGCCGTGCGGCATTTTGAGACTAGCGGTCGCCTGTTGCAGGACCGGGCGGAGGAGGGAGAACTCGACGCGGAGTACGCAGGTCACGTGCTTGACGATCCGAGCGAGCAGTTTTATGCGCCGGAAAGTGCACTGCGACAGATCGTGGCCTCGCGTCGTGAACGTGAGGGGTATCAGTGGTTCTTGGAGCATCCGCGAAAGCTCGATCTGATGGATGCTTGGGCGGATGCAATGCCGAGCAACTCCGGAGGCAAACACGAAGAAGAGTTGCGTGCGCTCGCGGGTATTTGTCCGGCTCATTCTCGAGCATCGCTATGGAAAGCCATTGGCCGAACGCGATGTCGAGCGCTAGTCAACCTCGTGTTGAAAGAGATTGCGTCTGCTCCGAATAATCAAATGACTTGCTGCCTCTCGGCCCTTTTTGGAATGTACGCTCCTGAAGAGATTGGTGTGATACTTGAGCCTACATTGAGGGACCTCGCTTGGCCTCGTCGTGCTGCGTTGATAGCCGCTGTGCGGGGCGCGGGTATTCCGGATCCAGGTGATCATATGCATCGCGATCCTGAAATGCACCGACGGGCTGTGTACAGCCTCCTCGGTGAGGTCGAGGCGAATGCGATGGTCGCCTGTGCAGCATCCGATAGCGGAGAACAGCAGTATACTGGCTCGCCGCTGGATGAACAGGTATTGGAGAAGATTGCACTCTTGTCTTCTGGAGAGGACCAGAAGCTTGCCGCTCTCGCCTGTGTTGTCCTCGTACACCACCGCTACCCAGTCACGGATGCCGCACAGCGCCTCCTCTCGTCTGACGATAAGATGACGCGTCTTCATTCGCTCCGCGCGCTAGCCAAAGTGGAGCCGTTGCCGAGAAAGATTTTTCTCTCGACCTTGAACGACGGATACTATCAATGCCGACGCTTCGCAATGTGGGCGCTGTCGAAGGATGCCTCTCCAGAGGAGCAGCGCGCGATCTTTGCAATGGCAAAGGATCCGAGCGCACCTGTACGCGAGGCATGCGCTAGGCTCATCGGCGATCATCAGTGGCAGGACGGGCTAGGAACGGTTTTGGAACTTCTTGCCGATCGACGAGATCGGAGCGCGAACAGCAGCTTCACGGGCGGCGTGCCCGACTACCACGTGGCTCGCAGAGCGGCAGAAGCGCTCGGTCGCTTCAAAGCGCCGCTGTCAAAGGAAGCAACGTGCCAAGTTCTCGAGATTCTGCGTCGTGCGAAAGGAGCGTGCGACGACCCCGGCGTGCATCACAAGCTTCTCGGAGTGGCTGCCGTCCAGAGCGACCCAGCGGTTCCGAATCTTCTGCACGATTGCCTCATGAGTGATTGGAGTATTGGGCCTGCGGAGAACAGAATTTCGATGTGGAACAGCGCGCATGTCACTGAGGCATTTCCGCTGCGCTATGCTGCGGCATGGGGCTGGGTGGCGCGTATTCTTCGCTTTCCGAACGAAGGAGAGCGCGTTGCCGTGACGACTCTTGCTGACGCTGCCGGACACTCGGACGAGAGGCTGGCGGCGCCTGCGTTGCTCGCAATGGGGTTGATTTGGAAGCGGAGCTGCGCGCAAATCGAACAGTTGCTCGGCGGCGAATTGATGACGGAGGAGCGGGTCACGTTGATCGAGGCCGGCGCACGGTTTGGTCAACAATCGACACCCGACGAGCTCCTCGGGGGCAGTTTGCCTTCCACGCACCCCGCGCGGAGATTGCTCGCATGGTGCTGGGAGCAAGAGACCGATGATGAAGCTTGGAAGCGTCGGCTCGCTGGCGACGAGGGGGCTCAATCCTGGCTTGAGCGTATTCGTAACTCGACGCCCGTCCATGCGGTCCTAAGGCACCTGCTGGCACATTCACCGCGCGGCGCACTGATTCAAGAACTCAAGTGCGATGATTTTCGGAATGGCGAGCTGATCGAAGGGGTTCCGCTTTTGACCACATTTCACTTTGCAGGACTCGAGTGAGTCTACAAACATGACATACGTGTTCGAGCGTAGTGCTCTCCCGGCTCCGTTCGCCCGCATTAAAAGTTCTGAAGGATCATGCGGGGCGCGTAGTGCTGGCGCTTCGTCTCGCCCTTCCGCTCGCTCATCGTGCAGCCTCCCGTGAGGCGAGGACAAGCAAAGCGGTTTCGCGCGTTTAGATCAAGGCCGGCGGCAGCTAGGCTAGGGATCGAGGGCCGGGACGGCACTCGGGTGCGAGCGGGGAGGCGGGGCAAGGCGGTTCGGTGGGCCCTTCGGCGCTCGAAGCGCGCACACTGGAGGGGTGTACGGGTACGCTGGCGACCCTGGAGCGTCGAGGTGGAGCGCGACGAGGAGGTGGGCGGTGCTGCGTGTCGTGAGCGGAGGACTGTGGACAGAGCTGCACCAGCTTGCGAAGAAGAGCCGTCCGCACCTCGGCGCGGTCGCCTACGTCACGTCCGACGAGAGGGTGAAGTTCGGGAAGGGCGACACCCTCATATGCGACGCGACCGACGCCGCGATCAGGTCGGGCCAGACCTCGGCGGCCGTTCTTCGCCGTGCGCATGACCGCGGGGCTCGGCTCTTCTCATCCCCCGGGCTGCACGCGAAGGTCTTCCTCCTCGGGCGCGTCGCCGTCGTCGGGTCGGCGAACCTCTCGGCGACGTCGGTGAACGAGCTCGAGGAGGCGGCGCTGATTTCCGACGATGCCCGCGCCGTGTCGGGCGTGCGCCTCCTGATCGAGAACCTCGTGCAGGCGGCCGACGAGATCGACGAGAGGTTCCTCCGCCGGATCGAGAAGTTGCCCGTCGTGCAGGCCCAGCGGGGAAGTCGACGCCGGCGGTCGGTCCGACTCGCGGAACCGAGGGCCTGGTTGATCAGCGTCGTGCCGCTCGAGGGGGACAAGCACGCGGACGAAGACTTGGTCGTCGAGAGCGAGCGCGCGAAGGCAGGGGAGGAGACGCAGTTCTCCGACAGCGAGCCCGGCTACATCCGGTTCACGGGGACCTCGAGCTTCCGTCGGTCCGCCAAGCCGGGCGACTTGGTCATCGCGATCTGGCGCCCCAACGCGAAGTCGTCACGGGCGCACGTATTCGCACCGGAGCCTCTGCTGGGACGGAAGGACCAGCACGGGGTGACGCACCTCTTCGTCGAGGAGTATGCGGACCGCGAGGACACCAGGATCTCGTGGACCGAGTTCTCGCGCCTGTGGCGGAGGACGACGTCGAGCCGGCCGCCCGGCGTCAGGTCGACCCGTAAGATGCCGGTCGAGCTTCTCGAGCAGCTGCGCACAGCGTGGCCGAAGTAGGCCGGCGCCGTGCGTCCTTCTGCTGCCAGCGCTCTCGCCGTAGCCTTCGAGCATGGCCCGTCGCTACCTCGTCATCCGAACAGATCGAACCCGGCGAGACTTCATCCTCCGCGAGCTCGAGCAGGGCCGGCTACGGCAGGGGTGGGGGTGGAAGCGTGACCACGACCTGCGGCTCCTCGCACGGCAGGTCCGGTCGAGGAAGATGAGCGACGAGGAGGCGCGCGTCTGGCGCAACCGACGGCTACTCGATACAGAACCGGACGGCCTCAAGAAGGGCGACGTGATCGTCATCCCCAACCTCCCCGAGCAGGGCCGCTGGGTCCTTGCGCGGGTGACCGGCGGGTACGACTTCTCGCCCATCCGAGTCCAAGAGGGCGCCGGGCCCGACTACGGTCACATCGTTACTGTGAGCCCCATCCGGGAGCCCAGTGGGAAGATCGCCGTCGTCGAAGCCGACAACGAGCACGTCGACGCGAGGCCGCGAGCCACGATGCGCAACCCGTCGCGGATGTGGGCGATCGACGCGCTCGGCGCGGCCGTCGAGGCGCTCATTGACGCCATCGGGGCGGGGAAGGACACGCACACGCCCGAGCCCGAAGTCCAGAAAGCCGAAGGCTTCTTCGAGGCGATTCGCCAAGCCGCGTGGCAGCACATCAACCAGAAGTACGAGGGCGCGGAGTTCGAGCACCTCGTCCGCCGCTTGCTCGAGTGCATCTACAAGGACGGCCGCGTCGAGCACTGGGGCGGTGCGGGCGAGAAGGGCGCGGACCTCATCGTCTTCACCCGCGATCCGCTCGGCATCGAGTACAAGATCGCCGTACAGGTGAAGCTGCATCAGGGAACGGAGGACGACACGACAGCGCTCTCGCAGATCAAGCAAGCCCGCGAGTACCACAAGGTCGATGCGGGCGTCGTGGTGACGACAGCGGAACAGATGAGCGAGGCGTTCCAGGCGAGGCGCGAGGCGCTCGAGGAAGAGCTCGGGATCGACATCCGCCTCGTGGACCGCGACGAGTTCGTCGAGCTCGTGATGGCGCACCTCGGCAAGGCCAAGGCGAACGTGCGCGCCGACGTCGTCGACTTGTTGCAGAGGAGCACGGTCACCTCCGAGCTGCTGGAGAGCACGCCGATCACGGATCGGGTCTACGAGGAGCTACAACAGATCCCCATGTCGAAGGTGCAGCGCGCGGGGCTGCGCGTGTTTCACCAGAACCGCGGAGGCGGCGTTCATCTGGTCCGCGTGGAGCTGCCGCGCGAGGCAGCAGAGGGCACCGCGGACCAGGCGGCACGGGACGTCGCGGCGTACCTCGAGCGACTTGCTCCACAAGCTCGAGGGCGGCAGACCGAAGCGAGCTACAACGCGGGCTCGGGAACGAGCACGTCGCGCTTGGACTTGACCCTGGAGCTGGCGCGATGACCTTGTTCGACGCCTACTTCTTCGTGGACTGGAGCGCGAGCAGCGCGCCCACGCGACGCAAGCCGAAGAAGGACGCGGTGTGGCTCGGCGAGCTCGTTCGTGGCGCACCACCGGCGGAGCGTTATCACCGGACACGCTCGGCCTGCATCGACGACCTCCTGAGGCGGGTCCGCGCGCTCGCCGCCGATGGGTTGCGCGTGCTCATCGGGTTCGACTTCGCATACGGATACCCGCGAGGGCTCGCCGATGCGCTCGGTCTATCCTCGAACGCCGCTCCATGGGCGAGGACGTGGGACGTCCTCGCATCGAAGATCACCGACGGCGCGAACAACGGGAGCAACCGCTGGCGTGTGGCGTCGGAGCTGAACCGGGCGCTGATGCCCGCCGCGAGTCCGGTGGGGCCGTTCTGGAGCTGCCCTCCGGGCGCTGCGACGGCCATGCTGAAGGCGAGCAAGCGGGAGGGGAAGCTCGCGTTTCCGTTCCTCTCGCGGTCCGGCCGTTCGTTGCCCGAGTGGCGGCACGCGGAGGCGCGAGCCCGCAGCAAGAACCCGAGCGTCCAGTCGACCTGGAAGCTGTTCACCTCCGGGAGCGTCGGGAGCCAGGCGCTCGTCGGGATCCCCCGCGTGGCGCGGATCCGTCACGACGCGGTCCTCGCCCCGTTCAGCAAGGTGTGGCCTTTCGAGACGGGCTTCGGGCCCGCGCCAGGCCCCGCCACCGGCCCGTTCGTGCTGCACGCCGAGGTCTGGCCGGTGCTGTTCGGCACCGAGGTGGAGGCCCAGATCGCGGCCGATCGCGAGCTCGACATCCTCGATCAGGCGCAGGTCCGAGCCCTGTGCGCATGGGCCGAGCGCACGGACGCCGCGGGCGAGCTCGGTCGGTTCTTCGACAGGCCAGCGGACCTGCCCGACCCCGTGGTGCAGGACTGCGTCGAGGAGGAAGGGTGGATCCTTGGCCTGCCTTGACTTGACCTCCAGCGGCGCGTCACCTCGGCGCGCACCACTTCGCAGGTACTCGTCCGAGATCTGGCAAACTTTTGGCACGGCGAGCCTCCAGCGGTTTTGTGTCACGCGCAAACGGTTGACATTCCTCGTGAATATTCCGCTGGAGGGCCCCAAACCCATCGTTTTGAAAACCGCCGTGGGGGCAACTCGACCAGGGGTTCGAATCCCTTCTCCTCCGCTGCTTGATTGAGTGTTCATCGACCAGATCGACGGTCTCATCGAACCAGGCCGAGGGCGCCATGCTCGCGTGCGACTCGGGCGGCAACCCGCCGAGAGCTGGCGAGCTCCTGGCAAGATGAGTCCACGGCGGATCTGTGTCACATATACGTGATCGAGTCCCATGGCCGCCGCCCGCGCCCCCGCACGCATCTCCCTGCCGACGAACGCGCCGCTGCGCCCCCTCGCGCGGCAGACCTTCAGCCGCGTCGCCGGCGCGCCGCTCGTCGGCGGGAACACGGTCGATCTGCTGATCGACGGGCGAGCGAACTTCGACGCCTGGCTCGACGCGATCAGGGCAGCGCGCAGCTCGATCCTGCTCGAGAACTACATCTTCGCCGACGACGAGCTGGCGCGCGAGTTCCGCGAGGCGCTCAGCGAGCGCGCCGCGGCGGGCGTCCACGTCAGCGTGGTCCGCGACTGGTTCGGGTGCCTGGCCGCGTCATCCGACCAGTTCTGGAGCAAGCTCCGCGCGGCGGGCGGCGAGGTCCGCACCTACAATCCGTTCAGCTTCACCAGCCCGTTCGGCTGGGTGACGCGCGATCATCGCAAGCTGCTCGTCGTCGACTCCGAGGTCGGCTTCGTCTCCGGCATCTGCGTCAGCGCCAAATGGCTCGGCAATCCGGCGCACCGCGTGCCGCCGTGGCGCGACACGGGCGTCGCCGTGCGAGGGCCCGCAGTGCACTCGCTCGCCGTCGCCTTCGCCGACAACTGGGCGAGCCTCGGCGAAGAGCTGCCCGCCGACCTGCCCGTCCTCGCCGGGGTCCCCGCGGCGACAGGCCACGTGCACGTGCGCGTCGTGGCGAAGCTGCCGAGCACGACCGGGCTCTACCGGCTCGATCAGCTGATCGCCGCGCTGGCGCAGCGATCACTCTGGCTGACGGATGCCTATTTCGTCGGCGTCGCGCCGTACGTCCAGGCGCTCGCGGCGGCAGCCCGCGATGGCGTCGACGTGCGCCTGCTCGTCCCGGGCACGAGCGATGTCCCGGCCGTCGGTACGCTGTCGCGGGCCGGCTATCGCCCGCTGCTCGAAGCCGGCATTCGCGTCTACGAGTGGAATGGCTCGATGCTCCACGCGAAGACAGCGGTGGCCGACGGCCGCTGGGCGCGCGTGGGATCGAGCAACCTCAACGTCGCGAGCTGGCTGGAGAACTGCGAGATCGACGTGGCGATCGAGGACGAGGAGTTCGCCGGGCGCATGCAGGCGCAGTTCGAGGAAGATCTCCGCGGCTCGACCGAGATCGTCCTCCACGCGCGACGCCGCGCTGGCCACGCGAGAACGCGCCCCCCGCAGGAAGCCGGGACCGGGCGCTCCGCCGCGGGCGCCTTGCGCCTCGCGAACACGGTGGGCGCGGCGATCACGAACCGCCGTGTCCTCGGCGCGGCCGAGGGCGGCATCCTGCTCGGCGGAGCGCTCTTGCTCCTCGGCAGCGCGGCGCTCGCCCTGTACTTTCCGCGATTGCTCGCCTGGCCGCTCGCCGTGCTCGCGCTGTGGTCAGCTGTCAGCCTGATCATCAGGTATGTGGCCCTCGCCCGCAGGGCCAGGGCCAGGGCCGCGGCTCCCTCTTCATCGCCTCAATCGCCTCACGTGCCATGACGTGGTCGAGCTCGCCGACGTCGCCGAGCGACCTCCAGGACTGGCTGGCCCACTTGACGCGTGCGCGGTACGGGATGTACACGCGCTCGATACGCAGCTCGTAGCAACCTCGAAAGGCCCCTCCTGACCACCGGGATGTCAGCGGAACGTGCATCCTGCCGCCCGTTCGCCCGACCGGAGAGGGACCATCGACTGGAGCGCAGACATGCTGAAGGTGGCGATCATTCTGGGGAGCACGCGGCCTGGACGGAACGGCGAGGCCGTCGCGAAGTGGGTCCACGGCGTGGCGACGAAGCATGGTGGCGCCGAGTACGAGCTCGTCGACCTCAAGGACTTCGACCTGCCGCTGCTCGACGAGCCTGTGCCGCCGTCGATGGGACAGTACTCCAAGCCTCACACCAAGGCGTGGGCGGCGAAGATCGACTCCTTCGATGCCTTCGTGTTCGTCACGCCGGAGTACAACCACGGCACCTCGGGCGCGCTCAAGAACGCGCTCGATTTCCTGTACAAGGAATGGAACAACAAGGCGGCTGGCTTCGTGAGCTATGGCAGCGCGGGAGGCGCCCGCGCCGTCGAGCAGCTCCGGCTCGTGATGGCCGAGCTCCAGATCGCGGACGTGCGCGCGCAGGTCATGCTCTCGCTGCACGATGACTTCGAGAACTACAGCGTGTTCAAGCCCCACCCGCGCCACGAGAAGTCTGTCGGCGGCTTGCTCGACCAGCTCCTCGCCTGGGGAGGCGCGATGAAGACCCTTCGTCAGAAGTGAGCAGCAAGCGCTCGTGGAGCCTCACGCGGAAGACGGCGTGACGCTCCACGGGATGCATCATCGGAGTGCAGAGCCCGCCTGTCCGGCTGGATGGCGGTGACAGCGGCAACGAGGGACTCCCCCCCTCTATCGCCCGCCTGGCCCGGCGCTGGCCGCGTGGCAGCATCGCCTCTCCGGATGACCCACCCCGCTCCCCCCGCGCTGCGCGAGGCCACGGCGCTCGCCCTGCAGGTGTGGCGGCTCGCCTGGCCCGCGATCGCGCACATGCTGCTGCTGACGCTCGTCTTCCTCGTCGGCCGCGGCATGGTCGGGCGCTACTCCACGACAGCGCTCGCCTCGATGCAGATCTGCGGGACGCTCACCTGGACGATCGTCTCGATCTTCAGCGCCACCTCCGCCGGCACGCTCGCCGTCGTCGCGCGCAGCGTGGGCGCGGGCGACCGCGCCGGCGCCGCCGCGGCCGCGCGCGTGTCGCTCACCTTCGCGCTCGCGCTCGGGGCGGCTGTCGCGCTGCCGGTGCTCGCCGCCTGCGGCCCGCTGCTCCGCGCGCTCTTCCCGCAGGCCGGCGCGGCGGTCCTCGACCAGGCGATCGCGTACCTCGGGATCGTGCTGCCGGTCCTGCCGCTCGCGTTCGTCGAGGCGGTCGCGGCGGCGGCGCTTCAAGGGGTGGGGGACACGAAGACGCCGCTCGTCGTGGCCACCCTCGGCAACCTCGTCAACGTGGCGGTGAGCGCCGTGCTGATCTTCGGCCACCTCGGGCTGCCCGCGCTCGGCGTGCGCGGCGCGGCCGTCGGCGTGGCGTGCACCATGGCGACCGAGGCGCTGCTGCTCACGGCGGCGCTGCTGTCGCGCTCGGGCCCGCTGCCCCTCCGGGCCGCGCCGTCGCCCTCCACCGCCGCGCCGGACGCCGCCGCGGCCCCCGACCAGCGCACCGCCCGGAAGGCCGACGCCGCCGCGCTCGCGCGCGTCCTGCGGATCGCGGCGCCGACGTTCGCCGAGCGCTCCGCCTACCACGCCGGCTACATGGGGTTCGTCGCCATCATCGGGCTGCTCGGGGCCACGGCGATGGCCGCGAACCAGGCGCTCATCGCCGTCGAGTCGGTCTGCTTCCTCTCCGCGGAGGGGTTCGGCATCGCCGCCGGCTCGCTCATGGCGCAGCGCCTCGGCGCGCGCAGGCCCGACGACGCCGCGCGGGTCGCGCTCCTCGCGGCCCTCATGGCGATCGTCGCCCTCTCCGCCTTCGGCGTCCTCTTCGCGCTCGTCCCGCGCCCGCTCCTGCTCGCTTTCTCGAGCGACCCCGAGCTCCTCGCCCTTGGAGAGCGCGCGCTCCCCGTGGCCGCCGTGGCGCAGCCGTTCATGGCGCTCGCGACCGTCATGGGGATGGGGCTCCGGGGCGCGGGCGACACCCGGACCGTGCTCGCCGTGACGCTCGTCTCCTCGCTGCTCATGCGCGTCGGGGGGACCTGGCTGTTCGCGGTGACCCTCGGCTACGGGCTCGTCGGCGTCTGGATGGGCAGCACCGCCGACTGGATCTGCCGCAGCGCGCTCCTCGGCCTCGCCTACGCGCGCGGCCGCTGGAAGGGCCTCGCCGTGTGAGCCGCGAGCTCGCGCGCCCCGACGCCCCCGCGCCTCAGCCCTGCTTCCGCCGGTCCGGGTGCAGCACCCCGAGCAGGATCACGTCGACCACGCGAGCGAGCTGGGCCTCCTCGACGCTCGCGCGATCCGCGATCATCTTGTGCTGGAGATAGGCGGCGAGGAGCTCGCACGGGAGCAGCGGATCCGCGCCAGGCGCGAGCTCGCCGCGCGCGACGGCGCCCTCGACGATCGCCCGCACCCCGGCCTCCTGGACGGCGCGCAGCGAGCGGGCGATGGCCATCAGCTCCGAGTCGGGGCCCTCCGCGAGGCACACGTGCAAGAGGCTCTGCCCCACCGGTGACGTCTGGATCTCGATGATCGCGCGCCCGAACGCGATGAGATCCTCGCGGAGCGAGCCCGTGTTCGGGGGGATGATCTTCTCGTCCGTGACCGACAGGAGCGCGGCGCGCACCAGCTCCTCCTTCGTCGGCCAGCGCCGGTAGACGGTGGTCTTGTTGACCCCCGCGCGCGTCGCCACGTCCTCGATCCGGAGCGCGCGGTAGCCCGCGCTCGCGAGCTCCTCCAGCGTCGCGGTGAGGATGCCGCGCACGACCGGCTCGCCGCGCACGAGCGCGCGCCTCTTCGCGGAGCCTCGCTTCGCCGTCCGCTTCGCCGTCGTCGCCTGCATCGGCCGTCATTGAAGTTCCGCCACGCGCCACACGCCAGCGCAATTTCACGACGCGCTCACCATCGCACCTCTTTGTTGCGATCACCGCAACTACCTGTTGCGGTCGACGGGGGCCGTGTTATATCCGATTGCAACTATCGGTTGCGATGGCCGACGTGCCGGCGCGCCCTGAAGGCGAGGCCCAACACTGGGCGACGCTGGAACGCGCGAACGCGCAGACGCGCAGACGCGCAGACGCGCAGTTGAACGAGCGGGTGAATGAGCAGCGGAACGGGCGGACGGCGCGGCGCGCCGCCGCGCGCGACGTCGTGCTGCGCCCGGACCAGGCCGCCCCGTGACCCACACCGCCCCGAGGGACCCTTGAGCTACTTCACCACGGTAAGCCCCGCCAGAAGCCTCCTCCTCCTCGCGCTCGCCGCCTCCGCGGCGGGCTGCGCGACAAAGGCCAGCGCCTCCGACGCGACCGAGGCGGCCGCGCCGCGGGTGCGCGTCGAGACCGCGGCGGTGCGCGAGGCGCCGATGCCGCGCAGCCTCGCGCTCACCGGCACGCTGCGCGGGGACCGGGAGACCGACCTGGCCGCCAACGCGATCGGCCGCGTGCTCGAGACCTTCGTCGAGCGCGGCGCGGAGGTGAAGAAGGGCGACCTGCTCGCGCGCCTCGACGTCCGCGCCGCGGCGCTCACCGCCGCGGAGGCGCAGGCGAACGCGGCGCTGACCCGCGCGCAGGAGGAGACGGCGCGGCGCGAGTGCGACCGCTACCGGGCGCTGCTCGAGAACGGCGCGATCTCCCGGGCCGAGCACGACCGCATCGCCGACCAGTGCCGGAGCGCCCCGCTCTCGGTCGCGGCCGCCGCCGCCCGCGCGCGCGCCGCCTCGCAGAGCGTCGGCGACGGCCAGATCCGCGCGCCCTTCGACGGGGTGGTCGCCGAGCGCTTCGTCGACGTGGGCGAGTACGTCCGCCACGACTCCAGGGTCGTCGCGCTCGTCTCGAAGGGCGCGCTGCGCCTCGAGTTCACCGTGCCGGAGGCGAGCCTCGCGGCCGTCAAGCCCGGCGGCGCGCTGACCTTCACCGTGCCGGCGTACCCGGAGCGCTCGTTCCCGGGCACCGTGCGCTGGATCGGCGCGGCGGTCCGCGAGACGACGCGCGACCTCGTCGCCGAGGCCGAGGTGCAGGACCCCGACGGCGCGCTGCGGCCGGGCATGTTCGCGTCCATCGCGCTCGCGACAGGGGAGGCGCCCAGCCCGGTCGTGCCGAGGTCGGCCATCGTCCCCCGGGCGGGGCGCGCGCACCTCTTCACCGTCGTCGATCGCCGGATCGAGGAGCGCGTCGTGCAGACAGGCGTGGAGAAGGGCGACGCCGTGGCCGTCCTCCGCGGCGTCCGCGCCGGCGAGACCATCGTGATCCAACCGTCCGAGCAGCTCCAGAACGGCCAAGCCGTGGAGTGAGGTCGTCATGCAGTGGCTCGCTCGCGTCTGCGTCAAGAGGCCGGTCTTCGCGTCGGTCCTCATGCTGATCATCGTCGTCGTCGGCGCCGCCGGGTACACCCGGCTCGGCCTCGACCAGTTCCCCGACATCGACGTCCCGTACGTCGTCGTCACGACGCGCCTCGACGGCGCGGCGCCCGAGGAGGTCGAGGCCGAGATCTCCGACCGCATCGAGGGCGCGGTGAACACCATCAGCGGCATCGAGGAGCTCCGCTCGACGTCGACCCAGGGCGTGAGCCAGGTCGTCGTCGGCTTCACGCTGGAGAAGGACGCCGACGTCGCGGCCCAGGAGGTGCGCGACAAGATCAACGCCGTCCTGCCCAGCCTGCCGAAGGGCATCGACCCGCCGATCGTGAGCCGGATCGACCTCGGCGCGGCCCCGGTCCTGCTCGTGTCCGTCGAGTCGGACCGGTCCATCCGCGAGCTCAGCGAGATCGCCGACAAGCAGGTGCGCCGGCAGATCGAGGGCATCTCGGGCGTCGGTCAGGTCACGCTGATCGGCGCGCAGAGCCGGCAGCTCAACGTCTGGCTCGACCCGATCGCCCTGCGGGCGCAGGGGATCACCGCGGCCGACGTGCAGCGCGCGATCGCGGCGCAGAACCTGATGACGCCGGGCGGCAGCGTCGAGACCGGCCCCGAGGACCTCACCCTGCGCGTGATGGGGCGCGTCGACTCGCCCGAGGCCCTCGGCCGCATCGTGCTCCGGGAGAAGGACGGGCACGCGGTGCGCCTCTCGGACGTCGCCCGCGTCGAGGACGACCGCGCGGAGGAGAAGACGTGGGCCCAGCTCGACAAGCGGCGCACCGTCCTCCTGTCGGTGGTCAAACAATCGGGCCAGAACACCGTCACCGTCGTCGACACGGTGACGTCGCGCCTCGCCGAGGTGCAGCGCTCGCTGCCCGAGGGGACGAAGATCGAGGTCGTGCGCGACGGCTCGCGGGTGATCCGCACCGGCATCGCCGCCGTGAAGGAGCACCTCGTCCTCGGCGCCCTCCTCGCCGCGGTGGTGGTGCTCCTCTTCCTCGGCAACGCCCGCAGCACCCTGATCGCGGCGCTCGCGATCCCGATCTCGGTCATCGGGACGTTCGCGGTGATGTGGCTCGCCGGCTTCACGCTCAACTTCCTCACGCTCCTCGCGCTCGCGCTCGCCGTCGGCATCGTGATCGACGACGCCATCGTCGTGCTCGAGAACATCGTCCGCTACATCGACGACAAGGGCATGAAGCCGTTCCCCGCCGCCGTCCTGGCGACAAGGGAGATCGGCCTCGCGGTGCTCGCGACGACGCTCTCGCTGATGGCGGTGTTCATCCCTGTCGCGTTCATGCCCGGCATCGTGGGGCGCTTCCTGAAGAGCTTCGGCCTCACGATGGCGTTCGCGATCGGGGTCTCGCTCATCGTCAGCTTCTCCCTCACGCCCTCGCTCGCCGCGCGGTGGCTCTCGGGGCACCGGCGGAGCGGCGAGGGCGCGGAGCCCTCGGTCCTCGAGCGTGCCGTCGACGTCTTCTACCGGCCGATCGAGCGCGCCTACATGGCCGCGCTCGCGTGGGTGATGAAGCGCCGCTGGGTGGTGGTCGTCGCCTCCGCGGCCGCGCTCGGCTCGTGCCTCCCGGTCGCCAGGACGCTGCCGGCCGGCTTCCTCCCGGAGGACGACCAGGCGCAGTTCGAGATCAACATGCGCGCGCCGGAGGGGACGAGCCTCACCGCGACCCGCCTCATCGCCGAGCGGATCGCCGACGACGTGCGCCGGCTCCCGGGCGTGACCAGCACGCTGATGACCGTCGGCGAGGGGGAGCAGCAGGCCGCGAACGTCGCCAAGGTCTACGTGATGCTCGTCGACCCGGAGCAGCGCGAGCTCGGGCAGCTCCAGATCATGCAGAAGGCGCGCGCGGAGATCCTCGCGAAGCTGCCGCCCGAGCTGCGCGTCACGGCCGGCGAGGTGCAGGCGATCTCGTCCGGCGGCCAGTCGTCGGCGCGGACCCAGGTGGCGCTCCAGGGGCCGGATCTCGACCGCCTGGCCGAGTACGCGACGCGCATCACCGAGGAGCTGCGCAAGGTCCCCGGCGCCGTCGACGTCGACAACAGCCTCGTCGTCGGCAAGCCCGAGCTGCGCGCGATCATCGATCGCGACCGCGCCGCGGATCTCGGCGTCCAGGTGGCCGACGTGGCCGGCGCGCTCCAGCTCTTCGTCGGCGGGCTCAAGGTCTCGACGTACTCGGAGGGCGGCGAGCAGTACGACGTGCGCATGCGCGCCGAGGCGAGGTACCGCGCCGACGCGGAGAGCCTCTCGTTCCTCACGGTGCCCTCGTCCAAGTACGGCGCCGTCCCGCTCCACAGCGTGGTCACGCTGGAGCCCGACAGCGGGCCCTCGTCGATCGGCCGCCTCGGCCGGCGCCGGCAGATCACGATCAGCGCGAACGCCGCCCCTGGTGTCGGCGACACGGCGGTGCAGGCGGCGCTCGACCGGATCATCGCCGAGCAGCGGATGCCGGCGGGCTACTCCACGCAGGCGGTGGGGAGCTCCAAGAACACGGCGAGCACGGCGACGAGCTTCGCCGTCGTCATCGGCCTCGCG
This sequence comes from Sorangium sp. So ce321, assembly GCF_051530195.1. Taxonomy (NCBI): domain Bacteria; kingdom Pseudomonadati; phylum Myxococcota; order Polyangiales; family Polyangiaceae; genus Sorangium; species Sorangium sp. So ce321. Next base: position 13,270,839 of record NZ_CP150329.1, read on the forward strand.
TTCGTGTTCATGTACCTGATCCTCGCGGCGCAGTTCGAGTCGTGGCTGCACCCGATCACGATCCTGCTGTCGCTGCCGCTCACGGTCCCCTTCGCGCTGATCTCGCTCAAGCTCTTCGGCCAGTCGCTGAACCTCTTCTCGGGGCTCGGCCTGCTCGTCCTCTTCGGCGTGGTGAAGAAGAACGCGATCCTCCAGATCGATCACACGAACCACCTGCGGGCGGAGGGGATGCCGCGGCTCCAGGCGATCCTCCAGGCGAACAAGGACCGGCTCCGCCCGATCCTCATGACGACGATCGCCTTCGTCGCCGGCATGATCCCGCTCGTGCTGTCGCACGGCGTCGGCTCGGGCCAGAACCGGACGACGGGGGCGATCGTGCTCGGCGGGCAGTCGCTGTCCCTCGCCCTCACGCTGCTCGCGGTGCCGGTGGCCTACTCGCTCTTCGACGACGCGGCCGAGTGGCTCCGCCGCCGCAAGGGCAGGGGAGTGGAGGACAGGGGCGAGGCCGAGCTCGACGCGATGCTCGGCCGGCCAGAAGCCGGCGCGGCCGCGGGCGGGGAGTGAGGCGCGCGGCCAGCCCTACCGGGGGCGCTGCGAGGCTTCCCGCCGGGCGAGCCGCGCGTCGAGGGACAGCGGGCCCGCCCCGACGAGCAGCAGGAACAGCGCCCCGAGCAGCATCGACCAGTCCGTGCGCGCCTCGTGCGCCATGGCCCAGAACCCGCGGTTCACGAGGATGGGGATCTTCGTCGTCGCGATCGCGACAAGCATGACGCCGATCAGGGGCGCGGCCGCGAGGCGCGTCGCCAGGCCGAGGAGGACGAGGGCTCCGCAGGAGATCTCGACCACGCCGACGAAGGGGGCGAGGACCTCCGGCGAAGGGAGGCCGATCTTGGCGAAGCGGCCGGCGCCGATCTCCGCCGGGAAGAGGAACTTCTGGATCCCCTCGGACAGGAAGACGGTGCCCACGATGAGGCGGATCAAGAGCGCCGCCGCAGGGGCCTTCGTCTCGGTGATCCAGCCAAGCGGGTTCCGGCGGGGCGCGTCGCTCATGGCGGCATGGTAACCCGGCCCTGGGCTTCATTCCTGCTCTCGCTCTCGCCCGGCGGCCCGGCAACGCTGCTCAGGGCGCCGTGGCTCCTGTCTTGCGGCGCTCCGCCTTCGGCGCGGGGCGCGCGGGCGACCGCCCGGCCTGACGCATCGACTCGAGCTCCCGGCGCAGCGCCGCGATCTCCTGCTGGAGGGCGGCGATCTGCTTCTCTTGCACCTGGACGGCCGCGACAGCCATGCTCGTGTACCCGTACAGGTCGACGTGGTCGCCATCGCCGGCCACCGCCGGGCTCGCGGGGTCATCGTCGATGATGAAGCCGAGGTGCTCGCGCCCGCGCTCGCCCTCGTGGTTGTAGCGCCACGTGGCGAGCGGCATGCGGACGAGCTCGTCGTGGACGCGCGCCAGCTCGGATGCCGGCAGGTACTGGATATCGTGCTTGTACCGGGCGCGCGATCTGGGGCAGCCCGCCAGCGTGGGATCGGAGGTGGTACAGAGCAGGTGAGAGTTGCAGTCATTTCCCGGGTCGCACGCCGCATCCAGCGCAACGCACGAGGCTCCCTCCTTCTGATCGGTGCACGGCGCGACCTCGGGATTGGGCCGATGGCCTCCGCATACCGGGTCGCCGCACGTGACGTACCACCGCAGGGCTGCTCCCCCGCCGCTGCCCGCGTCAGCCCCGCCGCTGCCCGCGTCAGCCCCGCCGCTGCCCGCGTCTGCGTCGCCGCCGCCGCCCCCGCCGACGCTGGAGCCGCAGCCCGCCGCGGTGGCGGCGAGCAGCGGCGCGCAGAGGAGTGCCATGATCCGGGTCACCTCAGCCAGCATGTGAACCTCCGTTCTTCGAGCGTCCTTCATCGTGACGCTCTGCAGAGAAATCACACGGGGGCGGGCGAGGAGAAGAATCCCGCGCCGTTCCGCCATTCCGTTTTTGCGCCGCGTCGGCGCGCCGGGCTCGCGACGCTGCGCCCTCTCGGACCGCGGCCGCGAGCCCCGGCGGTGGGCGTTCAGGCGGCGCGGGAGCGCACGGCGTAGCCGGCCCCGCGCACGGCCTCGACGAGCGCGTCCACGGGGGCGCTCGCCGGGTCGTGCCGCACCACGACGGTGCCCTCGCGCAGGCGCACGTCGATCTTCTCGACGCCGTCGAGCTCGCGCAGCGCGCTGTCGATGTGGCGAATGCAGGACGGGCAGCTCATCCCGTCGACCTGGAGGATGGTCTCTTTCATGACGTCTTCCTTTCGGCGACCCGCTGGCCGCTCACCCCTGAAGACGCAGCCGCCGCGCTTCATTACACCGCGCCGGCGCCGCCGCGTTCATCCCGCTTCGTCCGGCCACGCGCGCCGAGCCCGCTCCCGGGCCCAGCCGGCTGCGCCGCGGTCCCCGCGCGATGAGCCCGGCGGTATCGCCGTAATCCGCGGGGCGGTCCCGCGTCTGCACCGTCGATAGCGAGGTGACCATGTCGACGATGACTGTTTCCGTTCCCGCCCCCCAGGACACCGAGGACGCCGGCGCCCGCCGCGTCGACCTGCCGATCGAGGGCATGACGTGCGCCGCCTGCGTCCGGCGCATCGAGCGCGCCCTGCTCGCGACAGGCGGCGTCCGCGACGCGAAGGTCAACCTCGTGACCCGCTCGGCCACGATCACGTTCGACCCGGCCGCCGCGTCCACCAGCGCGCTCGTCGCCGCCGTCGAGCGCGCTGGCTACAGCGTCCCGGAGCGCCGCGCCGCGCCGGACAGCGCCGCCGCCCCGGCCGACCGGGCGGCCGCCGCCGACGAGGGCCTCGACGGCGAGCGGCGCGCCCTCCGGCGCGACCTCGCGATCTCGCTCGCCCTGTCCGTCCCGCTGCTCGTCCTCGGGATGTCGCACGGCCGCATCCCGGGCGCGGACGGCGCGATCGGCCGGCTCGTCCAGCTCGCCCTCGCGACCGCGGTGGTCGCCGGCCCGGGCCGCAGGTTCTTCCGGCTCGCCTGGGCCGCGCTCCGGCACCGGGCGGCCGACATGAACACCCTCGTGGCCCTCGGCACGGGCGCCGCGTGGGGTTACTCGGCCGTCGCCGTCCTCGCGCCGCAGCTCTTCCCCCACGCCGAGCACGGCGCGCGGCCGCACGTCTACTTCGAGGCCGCCGGCGCGATCATCAGCTTCGTCCTGCTCGGCAAGCTCCTCGAGACGCGCGCCCGCAAGCGCCTCACCGACGCCGTGCGCGGCCTCGTCGCGCTCCAGCCCAGGACGGCGCGGCGCCTGCGCGGCGACCTGGAGGAGGAGATCCCGGCCGCCGCGCTCTCGCCCGGCGATCTCGTCCGCGTCCGGCCGGGAGAGCGGATGCCGAGCGACGGCGAGGTCGTCTCCGGCGCCTCGGCGGTCGACGAGTCGATGCTCACCGGCGAGGGCCTCCCTGTCGACAAGGGCGCCGGAGCGGCGGTGTTCGGCGGCACGCTCAACCAGAGCGGGCAGCTCACCGTGCGCATCACGAGGACCGGCGCCGGGACCGCGCTCGCCCGCATCGTCGAGGCCGTCGAGCAGGCGCAGGGCTCGAAGGCGCCGATCGCGCGCCTCGCCGACACGGTGAGCGGCGTCTTCGTCCCGGTGGTGCTCGGCATCGCCGCGGTCGCGTTCGTCGCCTGGGCCGCGGCCGATCCGAGCGCGGCGGGGCTCGCCGCCGCGGTCGAGCGGTTCGTCGCCGTCCTCGTGATCGCCTGCCCCTGCGCCCTGGGCCTGGCGACGCCCGCCGCCGTGGCGGTGGGCACCGGCCGCGGCGCCGAGCTCGGCGTGCTCGTGAAGGGCGGCACGGCGCTCGAGGCAGCGAGCCGCGTCGACACGGTCCTCGTCGACAAGACGGGCACCCTCACGGCGGGGCGCCCGCAGCTCGCGGCCGTGAAGGCGCTGCCGGGGATCGCCGAGGAGGAGCTCCTGCGCCTCGTCGGGTCGGCGGAGCTCGGCAGCGAGCACCCTGTCGCGAGGGCGCTTGTCGAGGGCGCGCGTGCGCGTGCCAGCAGCGTCCCGCTCGCCGCGCCCGAGGGCTTCCGCGCCGACGCCGGCGGCGGCGTCCGCGCGCGCGTCGAAGGGCGGGAGGTGCGCATCGGCACGGCCCGGTACCTCGCCGAGCTCGGGATCGACACGGCGCCGCTCGAGGAGCTCGCCCAGGGCCTCGCCGGGCACGGGGACACCCCGTCGTTCGTCGCCGTCGACGGCCGCCTCGCCGGGCTCGTGGCGGTCGCCGACCTGCCGACCCCGGAGGCCGCGCAGGCGGTCGCCGCGCTGCGCCGGCTCGGCGTGCGCGTCGCGATGGTGACGGGCGACCGCGAGGCGACGGCGCGCGCGGTGGCGCGGCAGCTCGGGATCGACGAGGTGTTCGCCGAGGTCCGCCCCGAGGACAAGGCGCGCATCGTGCGCGAGGAGCGCGAGCGCGGGCGCGTGGTCGCGATGGTCGGCGACGGCATCAACGACGCGCCCGCCCTCGCCGGCGCCCACGTGGGGATCGCTGTCGCGAGCGGCACCGACATCGCGGTCGCCGCGGCCGACATCGCGCTGCTCCGCGGGGGGATCGCCGCCTTGCCCGCCGCGCTCGGGCTCGCGCGCGCGACGCTGCGGACCATCCGCCAGAACCTCTTCTGGGCGTTCATCTACAATGTGATCGGCATCCCGATCGCGGCCGGCGCGCTCTACCCGCTGACCGGCTGGCTCCTGTCGCCGGTGCTCGCGAGCGCGGCCATGAGCCTGTCGAGCGTCTCGGTGCTGCTCAGCTCCCTCCGGCTCCGCCGGTTCCGGCCGGCGGGCTGAGTCGCTTCACAGGATCGGATCGACCCGGTAGACCCGGCCCGACAGCAGGTCGACGAGGTAGAGCTTGCCGTCCGGCCCGAAGGTGATCCCGGCGAGCGAGCCCGCCGGGAGCCCCGTGTCCAGGGTGCGGACCGGCCGCCCTGTCGGGTCGAAGGCGTGGATCCGGCTCGTCGCGTGATCGGTGACGTAGACCAGGCCCTCGTGGACCTCGAGCCCGCTCGGCGTCTCGAGCGTCCCCGGGGGGACGATCTCGGTCAGCGTGGCCCCGTCGATGTGCCTGCGCGCCTTGACCGGCTCCTGTCCGTCGAAGCTCGCTCCGGGCGTGCCGCTGGCGGTGTCCAGCTTCAGCAGCCGCTTGTGACCGGTATCGGCGATGTAGAGGTGGCGGTCCTCGGCGCTGTAGAAGATATGGCTCGGCGCCTCGTCGATGCCGAGCACCTCGCCCGAACCATAGCGGTAGATCTCGCCGTCGGCGTGATCGTCGTTCCCGGGGCCGTGATCGTGGGCGAAGTCGTACCGGTCGATCGCGAGGTCGTAGCCGTTGAAGACCCAGTAGACGTTGCCCTGCTCGTGCGCGATGCCCTTGCAGAAGGGGCTCGAGTGGAGCATGTCGAGGTGCGACCCGAGGCCGTCGGGCGTCTCCTCCGCGAAGATCGCGAGATCCGACGAGAAGAGCGTCGGCCCCATGAAGTAGTTGCCCCCGTTGTCGTTGTCGCCGCAGACACCGAACGTGCCCGCGTGGCCGAAGGCGATCGCCGGCGGCCGGGCCATGAAGTGGTCGGCGGCAGGGTCGCGGAGGCGGACCGCCTGGCCGTCCGGCGCCCCCGGCTTCGAGATGATGGTCACGCTGTCGTCCCGGCGGTTGACGACCCAGAGCTCGTCCGGGCGCTCCGGGTTGAAGTCGAGATCGGTCGGCTCGCGCTTTCTGTCCGGTTCGAACACGGTCACGAGCGCGACGGAGGACGGGCTGCCGTCCTTCACGCCGATGGGGTAGCCGGGCGGGAGCTCGACGCACGCGCCGATCGCCTGGTCGCACAGCGGCGTCTCGGGCGCGGAGGCGCAGTCCGGCGATGCCTTGCAAGCCAGCGCTGGAGGGGCCTCCGGCTCTGCCCCTGAGCAGGCCGACACGAGCCCCACGCTGGATAGGAAGATCATTTTACGAAGCATCGCGTCTGCCTCCCGGTGATGGAGGCATTGTGACCCGGCGGGACGCGCTGGCCACCCCGATGAGGTGCGGAGTCGCTCCGTTCTCGGACGAACCATGCGGCCATGACGAAGGCGCGCGGCGCGTCAGGGCGCCATGCGCGCTGCTGCGCTGCGTGGGCCGCCGCTCGCGCGCGAGGAGCAGCGCCGCGGCTGAGCTCGCGAGGCGCTCGCGCGGGAGCCGGGTGAGCCCGCGGGCAAATTCCGCCGGAGGAGCGAGCCGACGTCGCGAAGCGGTTGATCGCGAGCCTCGACGGACCCGCAGACGAGGACGTCGAGGCTGCCTGGCTCGCCGAGGGGGGCGTCGGCGACGAGCTGCTGGCCGAGGCCGATCGCGTGCTCAGCGCGATCGCGGCGGGCCCGTGGCCTGCTGTTCCGGGCCTGTTCCGCTTAGGATGAGCGCCGCGGCGCTCAGTAAGCCTGGCAGTAATAGAACGACATGTTGTCGCAGTGATCTCCGTCGCACTCCGCGCCTGCGATGTAGTAGCCCGGCGGGAAATAGATCGTCCCGCCGTTCTCCTCGGAGATGAATCCGCTCCAGTAGCAGCTGCCCCAGGTCTTCCCGCTGAGATGGGAGCACTGGAGCGACACGTTGTCGCAGTAGGAGCCCGTGCACGCGAGGCCCGTGACGAAATCCCCGTAGTTGCACGTCTGCCGGCCGGTGCCCTCCTCGGAGAAGTAGGAGGTCCAGTAGTTGGACGTGTTGTAGGTCCCGAGCGAAGCGCAGTAGCCCTTGATGTTGTCACAGTCGGAGCCGCGGCACCGGAACGCGCTCATGGCATTGCCGCTGTCGCACGAGACGGGCGACCAGCCGTCGGACGTCTCGGCCGTCCATCCATTCGTGATGGCCTCGGCCGCCGTTCCGACTTCCTCACCCCCCTCGACGTCGGCGTCGACGTCGGCGTCGATGTCGGCGTCGCTCTCGCCGTCGACCGGCGGAGCCATGCAGCCGACGACCATCAACAGGGTCGATCCGAGGAGCGAAACGAGCGACAGCGTGGATGTGATCTTCATGATGAACCTCATGGCGCAACAGCGCACGAGCCGGCCTGACGTCGGTGGCACGGTCGCGCCTCATGGAATTGGAGTTCTTGGTCCTGGCGCGGGTATCGAGGCTTCAACGCCCGCGCTCCAGGGTATGAGCAAGGTGCATACCATCGCAGTCGGGCCCGGCCCCGCCCCAGCATCGCGCCAGAAAGGCCCGAATCAGGGCGGGCGCACGCGCGTCGGCCTGGCGCGCGGGCGTCGTTGCGCAGCGCCTCGCTCAGCGGATGAGCGAGGCCTCGCGCAACTTGCGCGGACGTCGTGCGGGGAGGCGTCATGACGTGCACCCGGCACGACCGGCTCGCGCGGCGCTCGGCGCGCGGGAGGCTGCATTCCAGCAGGGGCATTGGAGGTCGATCGAGAGACGTTGTCTCTCGCCCGCGTCACGCGGCGCTCGTCGATGAGCGGCGCGCGCAAGTGAGGGAGGGCTCCCTCAACATGCGCGCGCATTCCTCCTGGGGATATCGTATCGTTCTGGGGGTATCGTATCGTTCCCACGAGGCACCGAAGCTCCATGCGCCAGCACCGACTCGCCCTCTCTCTCCTGCCGATCGCCCTGCTCGCGGCGTGCGCGCAGCGCCCTGAGCCTCCTGACCCGGTCGGCGGCGCAGGGACGGACGCCGGGCCCACGTTCCCGTGCCCGCCTGGCGCGGTGGAGGTCGGCACGGGCTGCGAGTCGGCGGGGGTCCCGCCCGGGCGGTGCGGGAGCGGCTTCGCGTCCGACGGAGCGCAGGGCTGCGTGCCCGTCCTGCCGGAGGAGGCGGGCCCGCCAGGCCTGATGGCCATCCCCGGCGAAACGGCGTGGCGTGAGGTCGCGCCGTGCGGGACGGGCCGGTGGGGCGGCGCGCCGATCGATGAGACGACCGAGTTCGTCGATGCGGCCTACGCCGGGGCGGACAGCGACGGCACGGAGGCCAGGCCGTGGACGACGATCCAGGACGCGATCGACCGTGCGGGCGAGGGCGCCTTGATCGCGATCGCGGAGGGCAGCTACGTCGAAGAGCTCCTGATCTCAGGGCAGCCCGTGCGGCTCTGGGGCCGGTGCCCCTCGCGCGTCGAGATCGTCGGGCCGCCCGCGGCGATCGCCGTCCAGGTCGACAGGGGCGCGAGCGCCACGGAGATCCACGACCTCGCTGTCCGCGGGCGGGGCATCGGCCTCGGTGTGGGCAACGCGCGCGACGTCGTGATCGAGCGGGTCTGGATCCACGACACGAGCGACGTCGGCCTCCTCGTCGCAGGCATGGGGTCCGAAACGAGCCTGACCGTGCGCGGGGCGCTCGTGGAGCGCACAAGGGGCGCGGGCGTCGTCGTGGCGGACGCCGCCGTGACGCTGGAGGGCACGGTCCTGCGCGACATCGATCGCGTCACCGGGGACCGGGAGCACCCGTTCGACGGCCATGCGATGGCGATGCAGGTCGAGTCGTCCGGGCGCCGCGCGAGCGTGACGGTGCGATCCGTCGTCATCGAGCGCGTCGGGGGGCTCGGGATCAGGTTCTCCGGGGCGGATGGCGTCGTCGAGGACAGCGTGGTCCGCGACGTCGCCTGGCTCGCGGACGACCTCCCGGGCACCGGGCTCGCGGTGACCCACATCCCGAGCTTGGATCCGGGGACGCTCACGGTCCGGGGCAGCGTCCTGGAGCGGAACCACAATGCCGCGATCGCGGTGATCGGCGCGGAGGCGACCATCGAGGCGACGGTCGTGCGCGACACGGGCGCCGGGGCCGGCGAGGGCGATCCGCTCCACGGCGTGGGCCTCTACGCCGAGGCGAGCCGCGTCGACGGGCGCCCCTCGCGCGTGGCGCTCCGGCACGTCCTCGTCGAGCGGAGCCGCGAGAGGGGGGTCGTCGTCAACGGCTCCGACGGCGAGATCGACGGCCTCCTCGTGCGGGAGGTCGTGCTCGGCGCGCCGGACTACGGCGCCGGGATCGAGATCACGCACGAGCAGCGACGGGCGAGCGTCCGGGTGCGCGGCAGCGCGGTGGAGGGCAGTTACGGGACCGGGATCGCCGTCTTCGGGGCCGACGCGGACCTGGACTCGACCGTTGTGCGCGACACGAGGCCGCTGCCGAACCAGGAGTTCGGCCGGGGCGTCAATGTCCAGTCGGTGCCCGACCTCGGCGAGCGCGGGAGCGCGCGCCTGAACAACGTCCTGATCGAGCGGAACAGCAATGTCGGCGTCTTCCTCAGCGACTCGGACGCGACCGTCGAGTCGACCAGGATCGCGGACACGCTGGGGCCCACGCCCGAGGGCATGAACGGCTGCGGCATCCTCGCCTACAACAACGAGACGGGTCAGGCGAACGTCGTTGTCCGGGACAGCGCGATCGAGCGGAGCGCCGCGGCCGGCATCTACAACCTCGGCGCGACGGTGCAGATCGCGTCGACGACCTTCACGTGCGAGCCGCTCGACATCGTGAGGTACGTCGATGAGGCCTCCCTGGCGGTCTACGAGGATCTGGGCGGGAACGTCTGTGGCTGTGAGGGCCGCACCATCGAATGCAGGGCGGAGCCGACGAGCATCGAGCCCCCGCGCGCGCTGCCGCCGCCGCCGCCTCTGCCTGCGAGCGAGGACTGACCGGGTAACGTCCGGGCTCGATCACCTCTTGCACCTCTGAGCCGAGAGGTGCCGCGTCCAGGCGTCCGCCAGGAAGCCAGAAGCCGTCGCGGCGCCCCTGCCCGAGGCTGGCGGCATGCCGTGAACCCATCCGGGTGAGCTGGCGCGTCCACGCGGGAGATGGGTGGCACCCGTCTCCCGGTGGACGTGCCTCCACCAAAAGACGGGTGGCACCCGTCTCTCGGTGGACGTGCCTCCAGGAAAAGATGGGTCGCACCCATCTCCGCGATGGAGAGGCCTCCCTCCGACCCAGCGATTCCTTGGCCAGTCCGTCTCGCCGGCGCTCTGGTGTAAGCAGCCTCAGTGGCTGCCGCCTGTCCCGCACTCATCGAGGACCTGTCAGCAGAGATATGCGTAGAAGTTCCCGAGGGCGCGAAGCGGCTCGACCACTTCCCGCTTGCCGCCCGCCAGAGCCGATTGCCTCCAGCGAATCGCTCTGTCGAGCATGGCTGCAATCCTCCGCTCAAGCTCGGAATCCCTCATGAGCGGCGCCCAGAGAGATATGCCTGCGCCGTCGACACCTGCGCCACCGTATGCGACCCAGCTGGCGGGATTCTCCCGCCTGAACTGGAGCAGAAACCTGTGAGCCGATCCGTCAGAGAATTCCAGATGATTGATTGTGCCTGATCGCCACGTGACCAGGTCAGCCACGTCGAGCCCGTTCATCACGGTCGATCGCCAGGTTGCTCCCAGGTCACTCGAGTTCCTGACGGCCTCGGGTACGAGCCCGTCACCAACGTTGAGCTCCACCGATGGCAGCACTCCCACGAAAGCCCAGGTGCCGAACAATGCGCCGCGACGGTGTGAGCCTCGCAGGAACTCCCCACAGTCGCAACGAATCGTCCACCGCCCATCGTCCAACCGCACCGGCTTACCGATGAGCGATGCGAGCGGCAGGCCACAAGCGTCGCACGCCGTGGGAGGTCGCCAACCGAGAACACCCTGGCGCGCACCGAACGGAAGCCGCGAGAAACAATTGTCGCAAAGGGTAATGCCTGCCAGTTGGATGCTTCCCGCTGTAAACGGGCATTCGATGTGCGCATTGTGCAAGCCGGTGGCTGTCGCGCCTTCCAAGTGCCCACTCCTTTACCGAACTTGGTCACCGAACTTGGTCATCGAATTTGGGGTTAGGAAATCCAAACGCGATTCGAAAGTCAAGCTCCTCGTAGCGGCCGTTCCACCGTACAGCTACGCTGCACGCGCTGGTTGACATAGAGAACCTTACGCGATCCGCATCCTTCCTGGAAAAGTGACGCCGGACGAGCGGGCCTCGCGCACGCGGCGCTCACAACGCTTGAGATCGGCGCGCGCCATCTCCTCCGGCAAGTCGAGGAGGCGCTGCCGCACCTAAAAGTATTCGAACCCGCATGACCCCCTCCTTCTCCCGGCCGCGCGAAGCGATCCAGGCCGCGGCCCTTGCCGAAAGTGACGGGCGTCGCGAAGCAAGCGACCGGCCCGGCAGGTTTGGGTTCTTCGGCCGGCGGCGGAGGGAGCGAGCTATGCGACGGCGGCCGATCCACCGAGGTCGGCGGGCCAGGGGCGCGGGCCCGGCTCGCCGGCCCTCCGGAGGCTCCGCACGCGGGCTCCAGGAGGACAAGCAGCAGGAGGAGAGGGCGGAGCGCGAATTGGGGAGAGCGCCGCATCGCGACAGCTTAGAACACCATCGCGGCCTCGCCCTTGGTGCTGATCATCCGGCCGGTGGGATTGTTGGTCCGCGTTTTCACGCGCTTCGCGAGCTGCCCCCGGGACGACGTCGGGTGCCGGCCGCCGGAGCGGCCGCTCAGCACGGGATCGTGACGCACTCTCACAGGGCAGCCCCCGTGGGCTGGAGCTCGCAGGTGCAGCTCCAGGGCGGGGAGCATCGAGCGCAGACCTGCCCAAGGAACTGTTCGCAGTGCTGGCCGTCGAGCAGCGAGGGATCGGCCGGGCACTCGAACGGCGGGCAGACGTCGGGCGCCTGGCACGACCACGCGCCGTTCGTGCACCGGCAGATCGGCCCACAGGTCTCGTAGCCGCAGACCAGGTCCTCGGTGTCGCAGCTGCCGCCCTCGGGTGGGGGGGATTTCGGCGGGTGCACGTCGTTCTGCTGACCGGTCTGGGACGAGGAGCAGAGCGTGTCCGTGCCGCTGCACACGCACGACATCGCTGTGCTCTTGCACTGCAGGCTCGGCGAACACTCGGCTCCCGGCGGTTCGGAGAAGGGAATGCAGCTGCCGCCGGCCCCAGCTCCGCCGACCCCAGCGCCCGCAGCCCCCGTACCATCGGTGCCCGCGCCACCGGCCTCTGTGCTGCCGGTGCTCACGCCGCCGGCGCCGCTCCCGCTCGAGCCCACGGTCTGCGAGGAGCCCTGGGGGCCTTCGACCGGCGCGCCGCACGCTGCGGCGACCGCAGCGGCCGCGGGGATCAGGGCTGCGGCGAGGAAGCGGCGTGAGTGACCCATGTCGCCCACGTTGCCACCGGGGGCGAGGGCCAGGCATCATGGGAACGGGTCGTCCGCAACGTCGACCCTGCTGGTTCCCGCACCTGCCGACCGTGGCCGTGCAACCGGACACGTCGGAGGAGCTCCGCCGTCGCCTGGCGAGGGTGGCACCGTGCTCGCGCGCCGAAAGGCGCTTCGCCCCGCTGCGCGGGCGCCTTCGGCGGCCTGGACCCGCGCTGCGCGCGGTGCCTGCACGGGGGCGTGGGCGACGGCGGAGGGTCCCCGGCCAAGTTGAAGGCATGGGCCATGAGAGGCAGCTTCAACCTGTGCAGTGAGTCTATTAGACTTCTCTCGGCCAACGATTCTGGATACGAGGCGCTTTCCTGTCTGCTCGAACTGTACCCTGTTGTCATGGATCGCTATCTCAAAGGGCTCCTGCTCGAGCGGTCGGAGCGCCTCGCCCAGCGCCTTGGCGTAGGCGTCTACTGCGAGCGATTCCAGCGCTTGAGCACGTGTGCGAGGTGCTTGCGCTCCAGGCGGAGCTGAGGGAACGCGGTTTCGATGGACATCTTCGGGATCCGGGCGACCTGGCCGACCTGCGCGCGCTCTTCGGCCAGGAGGATGACGAGGCGCTCCCGGGGCGAGCTCAGCAGGAGCTGGTTCAGCAGATCGCACCACCCGACGGGCCCGTGGGGGGGCTCGTGGGGCGGGAAGGCGCCTGCTCCTCCGCCATGTGGTGAGGATCCGCGAAGGCCACCTCCCGCCGGCGGTAGGCGTTGCGCGTGCTACCGGCGCGAGCGCGCTCACCCCTTCGGTATCGCCGACAGCCCGAGAAGCCGACCGATCGCCTCGTGGACGACACGGGCCGCGTCCTCATCGCCGAGGGCGACGGCACGGCTCAGGGTGCCGGCGAGCGAGGCGACCACGGCGGCCCGAGCCGACGGGTCGGCTGGCGCGAGCTCGCCAAGCTCAAGCGTCGGCGGCTGGGCCGGGGTTGGGTCGATGCCTTCCGAATGGGTACGATCGGTGGTCAGGTGCCCCCAAAATCCCGGGTGAAGTGACGGAGAGCGACGGTTCGGCACCGCAAATTCGTTCCTCCAACAAAAGACGGGTGGCACCCGTCTCTCGGTGGACGTGCCTCCAGCAAAAGACGGGTGGCACCCATCTCCGCGCTGGAGATGCCTCCCTCCGACCCAGCGATCCCTTGGCCAGTCCGTCTCGCCGGCGCTCTGGTGAAAGCGGCGTCACTGGATGCCGTCTGTCCCGCTGCGATCGGCAGACATCCTCGACGGCGTGGACGGGGCGTGGCTGTGCCTGCGGGGATGCCGAGCACCAGGGACGCCATGGCTGATGCCTGACGAGCTGGGTAGCCCGCTCTCGCCGGCGTGGCTCAGCTCAGCCCGTCGAGCACCTCGGCGAGCGACGCGGCGACGACGGCCCGCTCAAGCCATCGTTCCAGCGTCTCCGGATCCTTCTCGGCGAGGATGCGCTCCCGCGCGACGTCCGGTACGGCGATGCCGCGACCCCGGAGCGCGATCAGCACGGCACGCGCCGCCTCCTCGGCGCGCCCCTCGTTGAGGCCTTCCTTCCGCGCCTCGGCCCGAAGCTTCTGCTCGTAGTCCTCGAACCACGCCCGGATCTCTGCGCTCACCTCGTCCTCCTTCCCGTCGGCCGGCTCCTGGATTCCGAGCCGGAAGTGTACCAGCAGCGGCTTGGCGATGCTCTTCTCCCAGGCGTCGTCCGGCAGCGCCGCCAGATCGGCCAGCGCCTCGCGCAGGAGGCGGCCCGAGCCGAGCAGCCGCAAGAGCAGCGTCGCACGCGTCCGGGGCAGCTCCGCGAGCACCACGACGCGCATCACCAGGTTCGGCACCGCCTGGTAGACGCCTGGTTGCGCCGGCTCGCACCGGTAGGCGTCGAGCACCGTCTCGGGACGCCCGGGGCTGATGACGACCAGCGCCGGGAAGTCCACCGCCGGCTGCGGCGGCGCGTCGGCGTCCGCGTCCGGCGCGGCGGAGCCGGCTGCGGCGCGGGCGCGGCGTTCGAGCTCGTGGTGCCACGTCAGCTGCTTGCGCAGGCACTGCCGGACATGACGAAGGCTCGGCGTGCGGTGAAACGGCTCGAAGAGGCTCAATCGTCGCTTCTCGTCTCGATCTGTTCATCGCGCTGCGCCGTGTCGGCGCAATGAACGACAGGCGCTTGCCGACAAGGGGAGGTAATCGTATGAAAATCGTTGTCGATGGCGTGATTTCGCCGTCGGTCTGGGCGTAGCCTCCGGTGAAGGACACGACGCGCGCCTTTTACGAGGGCACCCTCGGCCCGGCTCGATCGGCACCCGGCCTGGACCCACGGCTCTATCCGGCGGCGCGCTCGTCCGACCCGGAGCCGGGCAGGCGTCACGGCGAGCGTCGTGTCCTGTCGGCGTCCGGGGCCGGCGCGGCGTCACGCCTCGCGGTAGGGGCGGCGCCGGGCGGTCAGAGGCGGATCAGCTCGACGCTGTCCATGTGGATGAAGTTGGCCGGGTTGCCGGAGGTGGCCTTCGTGTGGAAGCCGAACTCCAGATAACCGCCCGTGACATGGATGGCCGGCGTCTCGATCTGCGTCCAGCTCCCGTAGGTCCCGACCGTCGTGTAGGTGGGCGAGCACGCGCCGCACGTCTTGGCCTGGAGCCGGCTGAAGTCGTGGCTGCCGCCCTTCTTCACCCACGCTCGGACCTTGTAGTCGCCCGTCGCGAGCCCCGAGCGCGTCTGGTACGTCCACACCTCGAACGGAGCTCCGTTGGTCCAGTGGGTGAGGTGGTAGGAGCCGGATTGCGCGCCGTTGTACGTCTCGCTGAAGCTCGCTGCCCCGGTGCCGTTCGGGCTCCAGCTGGTCCAGCCGGTCAACCCGGACTCGAAGCTCGGGTTGGTGAGGGAGATGCCGCTCGAGCCGCCGCCGCCGCCGCCCTGCTGGTACCAGCGCACCCACTCGACTTCCATGGTCTTCGTGGTGCCCGACGGCAGATCGATGCTCGCGGGGCTCGGGTCGCCATACCAGTTGCCCCCGATGGCGAGGTTCAAGAGGATGTAGTGGTTCTGCTGGAACTCCGTCTCGCCGTGGTAGTACGTGTTGTTCGCCACGATGTCGCCGTCGAGCCTGAAGATCATGCTGCTCGACGACCACTCGACCTCGTAGACGTGGAAGGAGTCGGCGAGGCTCGAGCCGCGGTTCGCCCCGGTCCCCCAGTGCGCCGCCCCGCCGTTCCACCAGTGGGCCGCGGACTGCATCCAGGTGGGCTCGGTGGATCTCCATTCGAGGATGTCGATCTCGCCCGAGCGCGGCCACGCGTTGGCGCCGGAGTCGATGTTGGCGCCCAGGGTCCAGAACGCCGGCCACATCCCGTAGCCGGAGGGCACCTTGATGCTCGCGGCGATCTTGCCGTACCGTCGCTCGACCTTGCCCTTCGTGTGGATGCGCCCGGAATAGAAGGAGCGCCCACCGTACCCGGTACACTGGGGCGCGGCCGGGTTGTCGCTCGTGCGCTGCGCGGAGAGGATCAGCTTGCCATCGCGGACGCCTACGTTCGAGGCGCGCGGATACTCGAGCTCTCCTGTGCCGAAGTTGCAGTTGTTGGTCACCGGATCGTGGTTGCTCGTGAGCACGTTCCAGTTGGCTGTGTTCAGGCTCGATCCGTCGAACTCGTCCGACCACACGAGGTTCCACCCCGAGCCGGGGCCGTAGGACACTTCGGCGTACCCCTGGCTGGTCGTGTCCTCCGCGCCTCCCGGCTCGTCGGCCGCGGTGATGCACCCCGCGACAGCGCCGAGGCAAGCCACGGTCAGCAGCGCTGTGCAACCATCTCTCCGATCCATGCGTCCTCCTCTGGTTTCCACGGCGATCACCGTGCGTCGCCCGTGTCCCTGCGACTTGCAGCGTCCGTGCCCGTCCGTGAGGGTGAACAATTCCACGCGCGACCAGGGCCGAGGTCGAATCAGGGCGGGAGTTGGGTCGACCGCGCGCGCTCGGGCGATCCGGCAGATCACCCCCGGGGCGATCCGGGGGATCGCCCCGGGGTGCGGTGGAGCCCCGGGCCGATGGGCACGGACCCGTAGCGGCCCTGAGGAAGGGCGACTGCAAGGCTCGCGGCCAGGTCTCCCTTCGGCTCGACCCGCACCTTCTCCAGGCCGAGCCAGCTCGCCATCCGCTCGAGCTCCGCCGCCAGCCGCGCCGGCGTCTCGTCGTTCGCCCAGGGTTCGGCGTGGCTGGCCTGGACGACCAGCACGCCGGCCTTGCGGTCGGCCTTCAGGTCGACGCGGGCGGTGATCGCCTCGCCCTGCAGGAAGGGCAGGACGTAGTAGCCGTGGGTGCGCTTCTGCGCGGGGGTGTAGATCTCCAGCCGTACCCGCACGCCGAACATCCGTTCTGTCCGCTGGCGGAACCAGATCGCGTTGTCGAACGGCGAGAGCAGGGCGTCGCCCTCGACCCGGCGCGGCCGGCGCGCGGCGGGATCGAGGAAGGCGGCCTCGCGCCAGCCCTCCACGCTCACAGGCAGCAGCTCCCCGGCTTCCACCAGCTCGCTCACCCGGGCCCTGGTCTCGGCCACGCCCATGCGGAAGTAGTCGCGCAGGTCGCGCTCGGTGGCGATCCCCATCGCCCGGGCGGCGATGCGGATCAGCTCGCGCTGAGCATCCTCGCGCGCCGGCGTCGGCGCCTCGATGACGGCCCCGGGCAGCACCTTCTCCGGCAGCCCGTAGACCCGCTCGAAGGCGCCGCGCCGGGTGGCGGTGGTCAGCTCGCCGGTCCAGAACAGGCACTCGGCGGCGCGCTTCGCGTCGCTCCAGCCCCACCAGCCGCCCTGGCCCTTCTTGCTGATCTCCAGCTCGGAGGCGGCGAGGGGACCCCGCTCGCGGATCTGCTCCAGGGCGCGATCGACCACGGGCCGGTGCTCGCGCAGGAAGCGGGCGACGCCCTTCCACACGCCGACCCCGTCGCGGGCGTCGGCCATTCGCCAGCGCAGCAGCGGCTGCGCGCTGAGCGGCAGCAGCGAGGCCTCGTGGGCCCAGTACTCGAACAGCGGCCGCTTCCGGGCCCAGGCCAGCTCCTCGAGCATCGGGCGCGGATAAGGGCCCAGCCGCGAAAAGGCCGGCAGGTAGTGGGTGCGCGAGACGACGTTCACGGAGTCGATCTGCACGACGCCGAGCCGCTCGATCAGCCGCGCCAGCTGGCGTCTGGTCGTGTCGGGGCCCGGCCGCGGTCCACCGAAGCCTTGCGCCGCCAGCGCGATGCGCCGCGCCGCGGCGGCGGTGAGGGTGTCCTTCATCGGGCCCGAACTCTAGCTGGTCATCCCGGACCCGAGCGTCCGACCTCGCCATGGGCCCGACCCTTGCGGCTTGCGCTGGCGTCGACGATGCTCGGTGGACCGTATCGCCCGCCGTCGTTGGCCAGCGTGGCTCAGCTCAGCCCATCGAGCACCTCGGCGAGCGACGCGGCGACGACGGCCCGCTCAAGCCATCGTTCCAGCGTCTCCGGATCCTTCTCGGCGAGGATGCGCTCCCGCGCGACGTCCGGTACGGCGATGCCGCGACCCCGGAGCGCGATGAGCACGGCACGCGCCGCCTCCTCGGCGCGCCCCTCGTTGCGCCCCTCGTTGCGCCCCTCGTTGCGCCCCTCGTTGAGGCCTTCCCGGCGGCCTTCCTTCCGCGCCTCAGCACGAAGCTTCTGCTCGTACTCCTCGAACCACGCCCGGATCTCTGCGCTCACCTCGTCCTCCTTCCCGTCGGCCGGCTCCTGGGTTCCGAGCCGGAAGTGTACCAGCAGCGGCTTGGCGATGCTCTTCTCCCAGGCGTCGTCCGGCAGCGCCGCCAGATCGGCCAGCGCCTCGCGAAGGAGACGGCCCGAGCCGAGCAGCCGCAGAAGCAGTGTGGCACGCGTCCGGGGCAGCTCCGCGAGCACGACCACGCGCATCGCCAGGCCCGGCACGGACTGGTAGACGCCTGGTTGCACCGGCTCGCACCGGTAGGCGTCGAGCACCGTCTCGGGACGCCCCGGGCTGATGACGACCAGCGCCGGGAAGTGCACCGCCGGCTGCGGCGGCGCGTCGGCGTCCGCGTCCGGCGCGGCGGAGCCGGCTGCGGCGCGGGCGCGGCGTTCGAGCTCGTGGTGCCACGTCAGCTGCTTGCGCAGGCACTGCCGGACATGACGAAGGCTCGGCGTGCGGTGAAACGGCTCGAAGAGGCTCGGCTCCGCCGAGAGCTCGCCGAGCAGGCCCATGCCGGCGCGCTCGGCCTCCCGAGCTGGATCAGGCACGCTGTAGACATCGATCTTCTGCGTCGCCGCCAGGACCTCGACCTCGGTCTCCGCCGCCGAGACGAGGCTCAGCCCGTCGCGCAGCAAGCTCTTCGCGAACTGGTCAGAGCGGTTGTGCATCGACGAACGCATCTAATCCATCATCGCATGATGCGCCACCCTGGATCGACGAGAAGAGACGAATGGGAGAATCGTCGCTCCTCGTCGCGATCTGTTCATCGCGCTGCGCCGTGTCGGCGCAATGAACGACAGGCGCTTGCTGACAAGGGGAGGCAAGCGTGGGGGAATCGTTGTCGATGACGTGATGTTTCCGTCGGCCTGGGGGTAATGAGCGCCACGCCAGACCTGGGGACCGGTACCGAGGCTGAGGGGGTATGTGCGCCCCACCGACGGCGCGGACATCAACCACCGTGATGCGATGGCCTTGCCGTACGTAAGGATGGTATCCGCAACGGCGGCGGTAGCCGACCTTGGTTGGCGTCGCGCAGGCCTAGCGGCGGGACAGGACTGGTGTCAGCGGCGGAACACGGAGGAGAAGCGCCCAGCGGCGACGACGGGTGAGGGAGCGGGTGAACAGGAGGCACTATCGCCGCGAATGACCCTTTGATTCAAGCTTGCGCCTGCGAGCCACCTCCGCCTCGATCGCGCGTGTGTCCTGAAGCCGCGCCTCCATCCAAGCGACGAGCTCGGAAAGGCTGCGCGTCTCTAGCGTCGAGAGTGGCGACTGCCAGTCATCGCCGATCAAGAGCTCCGCCTTGAATGAGCCGTCGGGATCCATCGACGGATACCAGCCTGCGTTCACCGTGGCGCCGAGCGGCTCGTGCTTCAGAGCGAGCAGGTCCTCCTCGAGGTACTCCCACCGTGGATCGTCCCGCGCTTCGATCTGCGACGGGTCGATCTCGCATAGATTGTTCACTACCACACTCCACCCGGTCGGGATGCGCAACGACTGGAGGGGGGCGATTCTGAAAGCTCTCATGGCTCGGCGTCCGGGATGAACTTGCGAACCTCCGACAGAGGCCGCGGGTGACCGTGGATGCTTCCAGATGCGTACTCCGCTCTCAGCCAGCGGGTGGGCTCGCCGTTGGCGTATCCGACCGGCGAGTCGAATCGATGCAACGTGTGGAAATTATGGTCCGTCATGGGGTTGCCTCGTGATACCGTACCTCGGCGAATTGCCTCTCGCTCCAGGGCGTCGGCGTTGACTGAAGGATCGTACTGCGCAGGCCCACCCCGCGCGCTCATGGCCGCTGCCTCGTCGCAGCTCCGGGCCCTCCGGTGCTTCGGATAGGGCGCAATCCTGCCCTGATACGCCGCGCGCCGCTGAGCTTTGCGCGTGTAGTATCCTCCATGTGCAATCCGATCGTGGTCCATCGAGATCAACCCGAATGGGTCGAACCACACGATCGGATTCCGACCGTACGCCCAGATCTGGATGCCACCACCGAGGCCGAGCGGGTCAGCGCTGATGTATCTGCTTGAATCGGGGTCGTAGTAGCGGAACCTGTTGTAATAGAGCCCCGTGTCGCTATCCTCGTACTGCCCCTGGAAGCGTATCGGCGTACTCACTCGCGCTCCGGCCGGCACGTCGAGCGCCCACGCACGGCGCGAGAGCTCGCATACCACGGCTCCGGTATCGTCCACGAGCCGCTCCGGAGTGCCGATCGGGTCGTTGGTGTAATGTACCCACCGTCCGTCCGCTTCCCGGTGCGCCTCTGGGACGAACGCCTCATCCTCGAAGCAATACGTCCGCACTTCCACGTCCGGATCGCCCGTCCCTGTGGAGCGGCTCGTCACTTCATGCGCGATGGTATCCCCATCCCAGACGAAGCGGACATCCCGCGCGAGGTGCCAGGCGTGCGCCGTTCGGTCCCGAGCGTAAACGCGCTTCCTGACCCGCCGCGCGAAAGGGTCGTAATCGAACTCGATCCGCTCTTGCTCAGGCGTGTCCACCCTCGCTAGCAACTTTGCAGAGTTCCACGCGTACCGCCAGATCCGTGCCGCTCCGCCTTCGCCATGCTCGCGCTTCTCCACGAGCCGCCCCTCGGCATCCCAACGGTACTCCGTGCCACCCTTGCGTAGCAGACGGCCGCTCGGTGCGTACTCCCGTGGCGGTGTCTCATCGGCCTCATACAGGTTCCCGGCAGCGTCGTAGCGAAACAGCTCCCGTGGCGCGTTCGCAGGAACCATCGCCAGCAACTGCCCGAGCGGGTCATAGCGGAGCTCGGTCATCACACCTCCACGGTCGATTCTGGCCACGAGCTCACCTGCATCATCGTACCGGTAGCTCGAGAGCGCCGTGGTCGCGTCGGGTAGCGGCCCCACCCAGGCCGGCTGGCCCCGCCCGACCGTGACGGCGCTCGGGGCGCCGGTGACGCGCCTCTGCACGAGACGACCGAGCGGGTCGAACGCGCTCTCGATCACGCCCCCGCCCGCCAGCCGTCGCGCGACCTCTCGCGCAGTTGGGTCTACTTCGTGCTCGATCGACACGCTGTCGTCGAGCACCGTCCGGATGCGTGCGCCCAGCACGTCGCGAGAGATCCGTTCCGTGTGCCCGAGCGACGTCCGCCGCTCGGTGCGCGCACCGAGCACGTCATGCCGGGCCTCGACGACGACCGGCGCCGCGCCTGTCAAAGACTGGGTCTCCCTCACGACACGCCCGAGCGGGTCGCGCACGAATTCGAGGCGCCCTCCGGACCACTCGGCCTCGATGAGATTGCCGAGCGCGTCGTAGATGAAACGCTCATTTTCTTCGGAGAAAGCCCGCTCGACGAGCTGCCCGGCGATGTCGTACACTAGCTCGACCTGCGTCGCGCCGCCGTTCAGGCCGACCTCACGATGGCTCAGGTCGCCCGGGGTCCACGTCGCCGTGATCCGGCTCGGCCGCCCCATGGCGTCGAGACGGTACTGGAGCACGGAACCGAAGAACGTTCTCTCCTCGATGAGGCGGCCATAGACATCGTACTTGAGCAGATGCTGCTCGCCGTGCTCGTTGACGACCGCGGTGAGCTCCCCCTCGCGGTTGTAGCGCAACTGCAGGACGTTCCCGTTCGCATCCTTCCGCCAGCAGAGGCGATGATAGCCTCCCCAGCCGAACGTAGTTCCATGGCCGCTCGGGTTCTGAACATGCACGAGATGTCGCTCGCCGTCGTACTGGTAGCGTGTGACGCCGCCGAGCGCGTCCGTCACCTGGATCAGATCGCCTCGGTGCGAATAGAGAAGGCGCGTCGCGCTGCCCGACGGGTCGATACGCTCGACGAGCCGGCCAAGATGATCGTGACGGAAGCGCCACGAGGCGCCGTTCGGCAGCGACATCGCGGCAAGGTTTCCTTGCGCGTCGTACGTATAGCTCGTCTTCCCGCCACCGGGGTCGACGTGCTCGGTGATGAGACCTCGCTGGTCGTAACGATAAGACGTCACCTGCCCGAGCGGATCGGCGACGGCTTCGGGGTTGCCCCGTGCGTCGCGCGTGATGCACGTCACGCCACCGAGCGGGTCTACGATCTCGACGGCAAGCCCCATCGCATCGCGCGCGATCGACGTCGTGGCGCCGAGCGGGTCGGTGTGCGAGAGGACGTTGCCACGACCGTCCCACTCGTATCTGTCGATGCCGCCGTCCGGATGCTCCAGCGCCTTGAGGAACCCTTCGCTCGTGTAGGCGGCGCGCATCGGGTTCGGTCCGCTGTCGTGCGCGTTCGTGAGCAGCCCGTGCTCGTTGTGCTCGAAGTGACCGACGTGCGTCGAGTCGATGACGTGGGTGAAGTCGTCGTCCACGTACTCGAAAACGCAGTGGTGAACTCCATTTGCGCGATGGCGTCCTGAGGCGAGCCGCTCGGGGACGTTCTGATCGAGGCTCGGGTCGATGCGTCCGGGGTAGTCGCCCCAAGACTCGATACACCGACCCTGCGCGTCATAGCGGAAGTGGAAGCAGAGGCCAATCCGATCGCTATCTCCGATGAGCCGGTGCTCTTCGTCGTACTCGTAGTGCGCGGAAAAACCGTCCGCGTCTGTGGCGGTCACGAGGTGACCTGCAGCGTCGTACTCGTACGACTCGCAGGTAACCCATCGCCCACCTGACAACGCGTTCTTCACCTCGATCGCGGCGACACGCGCTTCGCGGTCCGCGCGGAACCGGAGGGTTCTCCCGGCGCTGTCCACCACCTCGGCGAGGCGGCCGGACTCATAGGTGAGCGAGATCCGGTTCCTGTTGCGGTCCTCGATCGCCGTGCAAAGCCACACATGCTCGCCACGCCTCTCCGAGAACGCGTAGAGCCGGCCGTCGTTGGGGTCGAGGATGTATCCCCAGGCTTCGCGGCGGAGGCGGACGCCGAAGCGCCCGACGACGTCGTCCCCTGGGCGGAGATCCTTCGGGAAGGCGACGCTGGTGCCCAGCCCTGTCCAGACGATGAGCGTGCGGCGGCGCTCTTCGATATGCCACCCGAGATCATGTGCCCAGCCCCAGCCGAGGCCGACGTCGCGATCGCATGCCGTGGAGCTGTAGGAGCGCGTGAGCCGCAGGGGCAGCGGGCCTGGCAGCTCCACGATCACGCTCGGCTGGGTGAAGGCGCGGCCGGTGGCGACGTCGACGGGATGCGACTTGGTGCCGCACAGCGGATAACGCTGCGGATCGAGCGCTCCCTTGCCGCCGCCCGAGGCGCTCTTTCCGCCGTTGCTGCCTCCCGCGCCTTGCCTGCCCTTGCCGCCGCGGCCTCCGGCGCCGTCCGAGCCGCCGCCACCAGCGCCGCCGCCGAGAATGAAGACTCCCGGGTTCATTCCGGGGATGGCGGGGATATTCGGGACCGGTGCCGTGCGCGCCATGGGGGCATGATGGCTGGATGCTGCAAGGCGTCAAGCCTGAGCGCGAAGGATGCAACGAGAGTGGTTTTCATGGCTCGCGTTCTTGAGCTTGCGGAGCGGATCAGAAGCCAGGCTGAGGCGAGCGGGGCAGTGGAGGGGCAGTTGGCCGTGTCGCTCATGGCGCCCCCGGGGCGGGTGGGGCTGCACGGCGGCGCGAGGGCCGGGGGGACGGCCGCGAGCGCCGTCGCGGCGGCGCTGTGCGCGGCGCGGATCATCGCGGCCACCTCCGAGAGCGGGTGAGCAAGCGGGCGAAGAGGCGGCGAGCGAAGCGGAGGCGGGTGGCCACCGTCGGCCTCGGGAGCAACAGCGCTGCGCGCCGGCCGTTGGCCTTGTCGCGGTAGTGCGAAGCCTGTCGCGAGGCGACCCCGGCGAGCCAGGGGCGGGGGCCGTCGGCGGGAGCCAGAGCGGGGGAGGGGCGGAAGCGACCGGCGCGCATGCTGCGCCACGCGCCGAGGACGATCCTCCGTGAGGTCGTCGAGATCGGCGGGGAGAACGCCGCGGGCGCGGAGGAAGCGGCGGATGAGCGGGCGCCGCCTCTTGGCTCAGAATTGGCACGCTTTGCCGCGGACGCTGTCCGTGTGGTGATGGACTCGGCAAGCTGCGGCCATTTGAACAATCCGGCCGCTGATCGGCCGGGCCATCGCAGGGCCACTTCTTCGGCTCGGAGGGGCAGCACATCGAGGGTCGGCTCGCGCCTTCATGGGGCGTGGAGCAGGCACGCCCCTGCGCTGGTCTCCTTGACACGGCGGGGTAGCTGTCAGATACGCTACTTTGCCACGATGAGTGGGGGCGGTAAGACGTGGTGGAGTCGGAGTTCAAGGCGCTCCACGCTGGGGCGGCGGTCAGCGGCCCGGGGGGCTAATGACGGAGAGAGGACCGCGATCGATGATGTCGGTGCAGATTATCGTGATCCGCATATCTTTGTGCCCGAGCAGCGTCTGAATCGTCCGGATGTCGGTGCCCGCCTCCAGCAAGTGGGTCGCGGAGCTGTGGCGGAGGGTATGGCACGTCGCGCCCTCGGCGAGCCCCGCCGCGCGTCCGGCACCGTGCACGACCCTCTGCAATGCCGATTCGTGCAGGTGGTAGAGGATTCGTCGCGCAAGGCTTGGTGGAGCCGATCCGAGACGCCATCCTGCTGCCAGTCGCGCAGCCTGCGCCAGCACGTCATGCCGCTGCCGCCGAGCTCCTGCGGGAGATATTCCCAAGGCATCTCTGTTTTGAGAACAAACAAGGTCCCGGTTGGGGCGATTTCATCAGGCGTACTCGGTCGGTCCCCCTGCGGCTTCGGCCGGCGGTCATGCAAGATACCGAAGGCAACACCGTCATCTTGCACAAGCTCAGAAAGAGCACATGAAGCCGGCGCCGGGCGAGCGTCAGGGACCGCCCATTCCGGATCGCGCCTGGACCGGCTGCGCGGATCGCGGGCAAGCCCGCTCGGGTCCCGCGAGGAGGTGAACGATGCGTGAGCCGGGCGGCCTGCATTGCTCGAAAGCCGTTGCGCTTCCACGGACGAGCCCGCTCCCGTCGCGGAGTGTGCCGGGGCCTTACACCTCATCGCCCTGAGCCAGCGACACGCGAGGCGCTCGCCCTCGGCAGCGGCGCGGCGCCGCGGAGCCTCTTCCCATGGCTGGGCGCCTGGGTAATCTCGGACGCTCGGGAGGTGGGTCACGAACAAGAACAGCGCATCGAGCCCGCGCGCGCGGGCGACGACAACGAAGTCCACGGCAGCCAGGAAGAGCAGCGCCGAGGAGCCGAAGAAGGCCGCCGCGCCCCGAAAGGCCGCCGCGCCGAAGGCGAAGGCCGCCGCGAAGCCGAAAGCTGCGCCGCGCAAGAAGGAGCCGCCGCCCTCGCCGGTGCCGAGGCTCCTCGGCGTCCTCGAGTCGCAGCGGCAGCTCGGCGGCGCGTCGTACCCGCCGACGCTCGAGCGGCTCGCGGAGCTGACCGGTGAGAAGCCCGCGGAGACGAGCAAGGCGCTGAATCACAAGGACGCGAAGGGGCGCGTGCTGCTCTCCCGCGCCGCAGGCGGCAAGAAGAAGCCAGCGCCCGGCACCACGCTCGTGCTGCTCGCGGACGACCTCCAGGCGGTCGCGCAGTCCGATCGGCTCCTGGAGCTGCAGCTCCAGTCAGCGCGCAAGGCCGACGCGCCCGCGGTCGATCTGGCGCAGCTCCCCAAGGGCCTCTTCCCTGCCCTGAGCCGCGCGTTCAAGGCGGCGCTCGAGCAGCGCATCGCCGAGCGCCGGGTTCCGCGGACCATCGGCGTCCTGACCGGCAAGAAACCGCTGTTCTTCTTCATCGCAGACGCCGTCCTCCCGGCCGCCGGCGCGCCGGCGCTCCCCGCTGCGGCGGCGCCCGACGGCGCTCCGCGCCCCTCGGCCTCCAACGGCGCCCGCGACACGGCCTCCCATGGCGCACCCGACGCGGCCTCCCATGGCGCCCGCGACACGGCGTCCAACGGCGCCCGCCCCGCATCCCCCAACGGCGCCCGCCCCGCATCCCCCAACGGCGCCCGCGCCTCTACTACCTCCAACGGCGCCGCCCAGCCGCCCCCCGTCCCCTCCCGCGACGCCACCCCCGCCCCCGCTGCCGCCCCGGCCGTCTCGTTCGCCGATCGCTTCGACGCCGCCTTCACCGCCCTCGACCGCGACGCCGGCGGCCACAACTACGTCACCCTCCGCGCCCTCCGCGCGGCGCTCCCCGACGTCCCGCGCGCCGTCTTCGACGCGGAGCTCGCCGCCCTCCGTCGCCAGCGGCGCTACTCGCTCGATCCGTCCGACGGCCGCCACCACCAGATGGCCGACGCCGAGCGCGAGGCCGGCATCATGGAGGCAGGCAACCTGCTCGTCTACGTCGCGCGGAGGCACGACGCATGAGCAGCGAGGAGCCGACGTTCGAGCGCTTCCTCGCGGCGGTCCGGGGCACCAACCCGTTCCGCAGCCACCGCATCACCGACGTCGGGAGCGGCGAGGCCACGGTCGAGTCGATCCACAAGAACGCCTTCAACAGGCTCACGCGCGTCGTGCAGGACGCCGCGAAGGAGCCAGTCAGCATCGGCGCGCTGCTCATCGGCGCGCCCGGCGTCGGCAAGAGCCACCTGCTCGCGCGGCTGTTCCAGTGGGCCGGCGAAGACAAGGCCACGGTCGTCTACCTGCACAACATCCTCGCCTCGCCCGAGCGGATGCTCCGGTACGTGCTCAACGCGACCGTCAGCGACCTCGCCGGGCACCGCGGGAGCGACTACACGCAGTCGCGCCTCTACACCATCCTCAACCGCGCCCTCATCAAGACAGGCTCGTTCAAGGGCCGCAAGATGATGACAGGGCCCAAGGAGATCGAGGCGCGCAAGGAGGCCCTCACCCGGCTCGGCGCCAAGATCGACCCGCAGAACACCGTCGTCCCCGTGCTCAACGCGTTCCTCACCGGGACGTCGCACGCGAGCCTCGGCGACGCCAGCGCCGAGAAGCGCGCCGACGCGGCGGTGCTCTGGCTCTCCGGCGAGACGCTCGGGCCCGACGAGGCGCGCCTGCTCGACCAGGCCGCCGGCGAGGAAGGCCTCGCCCTCGCGGACGACGCGGCCGTGGAGCGCGTCCTCCACGTCCTCGCGCACCTGTGCGCGCTCGCCGAGCTCCCGCTCGTGCTCTGCCTCGACCAGGTCGACAACCTCGATCCGGACGCCGTGCGCGCCCTGATGTCGTACGCGCACGCGCTGCTCGACCGGGCAAAGCACCTCGTCCTGATCGTCTCCGGCGTGAAGCAGTCCATGCTCTCCCTGCGCACCGGCGAGGTGATCCCGGCGGCCGCGTGGGACCGGATCGCGGAGCGCATCCTCGAGCTGCACATGATCTCGCCCGAGGAAGCCCGCGCCATCCTCGAGGGGCGGCTCGACGCCGCGCTCTCCGGCTTCGAGGAGAAGGAGATCGAGGAGGTCATCGCCGCGCGCAAGCTCGACAAGCTGTTCCCGCTCGGCAGCGGGTGGCTCGCGCACCGCCTCCACGACGTGCAGGAGCTCCGGCCGCGCGACGCGATCCTCTGGGCGCGCGACCGCTGGGAAGCGCAGCAGGACCGGCTCGCGGCCGCCGGCGGCAAGCGCTGGCTCCGGGAGTGGCCCGGCCCCGGCGTCGAACCGAAGCCGGACGGGGAGAAGCTCGAGGACGTCGTCGACGCCGAGGTGAAGAAGAAGCTCGTCGAGGGCACGACCCGCCGCCGGCTGCAGCAGGCGTCGCTGCCGCCCGACGAGGACAACCTCGCGAGCCTGACGTACCACCTGCTCGCGCGGTGCGCCGGCCAGGGCGGCGCGACGCTCCTGAGCATCGAGCACCTCACCGCGAAGAGGCGGGGCAAGACCCCGGCGTATCACCTCCTCGCCAAGGAGAAGCGCGCGGACGGCGTGGTCGTGACCACGGGCGTGACCTTCCTCTGCGCGCCGAGCGGGCACGGCGCCCGGCTGCCGCTCCAGCGCATGGCCGAGGACACGAAGCACACGGACAAGCGCATCCTGGTCACCGACGAGGAGCGCCGGCCGCTGCGCCTCGGCGGCGCCGGCAAGGCCGCGTACGACGCGCTCTGCAAGCTGGGCCGCCAGCGCTTCCTCCACCTCCACCTCGACTTCGCCGGGCACGCGGAGCTCGACTCGCTGGTGGGGCTCCTCGGCGCCGCGAGGAGCCAGGACCTCGAGATCGAGCACCCGCGCGGGCAGTACCGCAAGGTGACCGAAGCCGAGGTGATCGCGTCCTTCCAGCGCCAGAGCCTCTTGCTCGCGCACCCGCTGCTGCGCGAGCTGCTCACCGAGGAGATCGTGAAGAGCGGCACGGACACGGTGCCGCCCCCGGCGTGGGATCCGCAGCAGACGCGGGAGCACATCATGGCCGAGCTGTCGTGGCGCCTCGGCATGATGACGAGGGAGCTCGCGCAGATCTTCGCGAGCAGGAAGAAGCTGTCGGAGAAGCGCTTCCCGGAGGTCTGGGCGCACATCAAGAAGACGGCGCAGGCGCTCCATGACGAGGGCCACGTCCACGCGACGGCGACGGACGACGACCTCTTCGTGCAGCTGCGGGGCAGGAAGTGAGGCTCGTCCACGTCAACGTGACCCAGCTCCGCGTCGCGGCGACGTGCCCGAGGCTCCACTGGTTCGACACGCGCGCGACGGCCGCGCGGCGCGACGGGCAGAAGGTCGTGAGCCGCATCTGGCGCAAGGGCGGGGAGGCGCCCGGCTGCGGCGCGCTGTTCCACACCGCGGTGGAGCGCTTCAACGCCGCCGCGGCGAGCTCGGACGAGGTGCTGTCGGCGCTGGAGGCCGCCCGCGACGTCGCCGGCCTCCAGCAGGCGCTGATGCGCTGGTTCAACGCCTCCTGCCTGGACCTCGACGCGCTCGCGGCGCGCCCGGTGCCGCTGCGGCTGGGCTTCATCTCGGCGGTGCAGGTCTACATGGAGGAGCTCGCGCGGCTGGCGGTGCACGCGAGGGCGGCCGGCCTGCCCGCGGCGGAGCTGCGGGGTCAGCTCTTCGGGGACTCGCGCAAGCGGGTCGACGTGACGTTCCACGTGGGGGAGGACGTCCACGTCCACGTGACCGGCGCGATCGACTACGTGTACTTCGATCCGCGGCTCGGGAAGCACCGCATCGTCGACTACAAGCTCACGCCCGCGACCTCCCCGAACAGCGATCTGTTCCAGGTCTTCACGTACGCGCTGATGCACCACCACCAGCACGGCACCCGGCCGGACGTGGCGGTGTTCTATCTGCATCCCACGCGCAGCGTCCGGGAGGCGCGCTGGGAGGAGGTCGAGGCGAAGCGCGGCAAGGTCCACGAGCTCATCGCCAGCATGGTGGCCTGGTCCGACCACGCGCTGGGGGCCGGGGGGCTGCTGCCGCCTGGCGACCGCGCGTACTGCGACGGCTGCAAGCACGAGCGCTCCGGGGCCTGCGTCGCGGAGCTCGGCCCCAAGGACAGGGGCGCGTGGGACCGGCGCTGGACGGCGCTCGAGGCGACCACCGGCGGCGGCGGCGCGCCGGGGGAGCGCGAGCGGGTCGCGGCCGCCGCGCAGGTGGCGACCGGCGAGCCGGTGGCGGACGAGCCGATGGTGGACGAAGATCCCGAGCTCGAAGAGGCGCTGGCGGTGGTGAAGCCGGCCGCCGAGCGCGCGAGGCCGGCGGCGGGGCCGAGCCGGGGGCAGGAGGCGCCGGCGGAGGCGCCGCGGGGCGGTGCGCGCGCGAAGCCGGCGGAGGCGCCGCCGAGCCGTGGGCAGAAGGCGCCGCCGGGCGCTGCGCGCGCGAAGCCGGCGGAGGCGCCGCCGGCGGGTGAGCCCTCGACGCCCGCGGCGGGCGACACGAAAGCGACGCCGCCGGAGGCCCGGACCGCGAACGTCACCGGCATGCTCCTCGGGTTCGACGACGGCGGCGCGCCCGTCTGCATGGATCCCGCGGTGCTGCGGACGCACGTCTCGGTCGTCGGCGCGGCGGGGAGCGGCAAGACCTGGATGGCCAAGGTCATCGCGGAGGAGGCGCTGCGCGCCGGCGTCCCCGTGCTCGCGATCGATCCGCAGGGCGATCTCGTCCAGATGATGGAGGCGCGCCCGCGCGCGGACATGCCGGCGGAGCTGCACCGCGCGTGGGAGGAGCTCCAGGAGCGGATGGAGCCGCGCATCCTCACGCCGGGGTCCTCGCACGGCCTCCGGCTCTGCCTCGATCCGCTGCGGCTCCCGAGCGCGAGCGAGCTGTCGCACATCGCCAACCCCGCGCTCCGCGCCGAGGAGGAGGAGGGCCTGCTCGTCGCCGTGGCGGCCAACCTCGTCAGCCTGTGCGCGTGCGGCGGCGAGGAGGAGTCGCAGCGGACGTTCCTCTACCAGGTGCTGCGGCAGCTGCCGCGCGCGGCGCCGGTCCGGCTGAGAGACATCGTCGCCGCCGTCACCGCCCCGGAGGACCTGGGCATCGACGAGGCGGATACCTTGATCCGCAAGTCCGAGCGCGAGCGGCTCGCGCGCCGCCTCAACACGTTCGTGCAGGGCCCTTCCGCGCGGCTGTTCACGGGGGGCACGCGCCTCGACTTCACCGAGCTGCTCCGGCCTTCGAAGCCCGGGCGCGTCCCGCTCAACATCGTTTACCTGAACGCGCTCAGCAACGACGACGAGAAGCACTTCTTCCTCGCGGCGCTCGCGACCGAGCTGTACCGCTGGATGATCACCACGGTCGACGCGAGCACCGGCGGCGGGGTGAACCTGCTCTTCTACATCGACGAGGCGCGCGACTGGATCCCGGCCGGCGGCAGCAAGCCGCCCGCCAAGCAGCCGCTCATCCGGCTCTTCACGCAGGGCAGGAAGTACGGCGTGGGCTGCCTGCTCTGCACCCAGAGCCCTCGCTCGGTGGACTACAACGTCTTCGGCAACACGAGCACGAAGCTCATCGGGCGGCTCGAGGCGGCCCAGGACGTGGACCGCGTGATCGACTGGTTCACGAACGAGGGCGGGGCCCCCTCCTGGGTCGCCGCGCGCAAAGGGGCGCCGAAGGGGAGCTTCGTGGCGC
This sequence comes from Sorangium sp. So ce321, assembly GCF_051530195.1. Lineage (NCBI taxonomy): Bacteria > Pseudomonadati > Myxococcota > Polyangiales > Polyangiaceae > Sorangium > Sorangium sp. So ce321. Next base: position 13,301,591 of record NZ_CP150329.1, read on the forward strand.
GCTGGCCCGACATGCCCGCGGAGCTCTCGGGGCGCGCGTTCAAGGGAAGGACGCTGTTCACGCGGCACGCCGGCGCGTGGTCGCCCGACCGGGTGGAGCGGGCCGTCACCGAGGCGGGGCTCCGCGGGACGGGCGGGGTGACGGCGGGTGAGGGGAGGGGCGCGGGTGAGGGCGGGGGACGGAGCGCGGGGGGGTGACGGAGCGAGGGCGGGGGTGAGGCGAGGTTACGTGATCTCACCAGCGAGGGTCTCCCCATGATCGAGGTGCTGGCGCCGCGGCCGTTCGAGGGCGCGACAGGTCCGAAGCTCTTCCTGGCCGGATCCATCGACAACGGCCAGGCCGAGATGTGGCAGGCGAGCGTCGCGCAGGAGCTCGCCGATCTCGACGTGGTGATCCTCAACCCGCGGCGCGAGCGGTGGGAGCCTGACTGGGCGCAGAGCCTCGACAACCCGAGCTTCGTCGAGCAGGTCACGTGGGAGCTCCGCGGGCTCGAGGAAGCGGACGTCATCCTGATGTACTTCGCGGCGGGCTCGAAGGCGCCGATCAGCCTGCTGGAGCTCGGCCTGTTCGGCCGCTCCGGGAAGATGCATGTCGTCTGTCCGGAGGGGTTCTGGCGGAAAGGCAACGTGGACGTCGTATGTGAGCGGTACGCGATCCCGCGCTATGCGACGCTGGCCGAGGGCCTGCGCGCGGTGCGGGGCGCGCTCCAGCGCAAGGCTGGCGGCTAGTACGTTGTTGCCCAAGGGCGAATTTGCGGAAGCGAACCGGCGCGATCCGTTTCACCTTCCATGACGGCAAGGGGCTCCAGGGCTCGGGCGCGAAGCCTGGGCAGCTGATCGGAAAGAACGTCTTCGATCTCTACGGGCAGGATCCGGCCGCGAGGAGTCGATGCGGCGCGCGCTGGCGGGAGAGGCCCCGGAGAACAGCACCGAGTCTCATGGCGTGATCTGGCGTGGTGGCTGCTCCCCGCGCTGGACGAGCGCGGCGCTCCGAACGGCGCGGTCACGGTGACCTTCGACGTCACGGATGGTCGAGCAGCGAGAGCGCGAGCTCCGGGCGAAGCTCGACATGATCAACGCTCAGCAGCAGGTCATTCGCGCCCTCTCGACGCTCATCATCGAGGTCTGAGATCGCGTGTTGACGCTCCCGAGGGTCGGCGTCGTCGACAGCGTCCGGACCTCCGAGGCGCTGGCGCGTCCAGGCCCGCCCCTGGTACCGGAACCGGAACCGGAACCGGAAGAGGATAGGCGAGGCGAAGAGGGCAGCCCGTGCCTGGTACACCGCGCGCGCCGGCGGTCGTCGGATTTCTGACGGGCTCGTGATCATGGCGCCGCCGCGCGGGCATTCACTGAATTGCTGTCCGACGTTCGGCGCTGGCGTCCGCCATCCCATTGCCCGGTCCCGGCGGGATCCTGCTCCACGACCCCCTCACGAGGAGCGCTCAACATGCGTCTAGGCACTGCACGTCCCACGATCTCTTTGGCCTTGTTCGCAGCGCTGCCCTGGGCGCTCGCCGCCTGCGGCACCGGAGGCGGACCGGATCCTGTCGGTTCGGGAGGAAGCCCTGCAGCCGGCACGGGGGGCGTCGGCGGCAGCGGCACCGGAGGGGCGCCGTCGGTCACTGGTGGAGCGTCCTCTTCGGGCGGTGCCTCGACCGGGACGGGCGGTGCCCCGACCGGCACGGGCGGTGCCCCGACCGGGACGGGCGGTGCCCCGACCGGGACGGGCGGTGCCCCGACCGGGACGGGCGGCGACGTGGCGACGGGCGCCAGCACCGGTGGTGGGGGCCCGGTCGGAACGGGCGGAGCGCCGGGAACCGGTGGTACCGACGGCAGTGGCGGCGGCGGCAGCGCCGCGAGCGGCGAGTGGGGCCAGGTAGAAAACCCTGGAGCCGGGTGCACCGTCGGACCGATGCCGAGCGTCGCTTCGCTCACGGCGAACGCGAAGCTGCCGGACCCCTTCAAGAAGATGGACGGCACCCGCATCGCCGACAAGAGCGAGTGGGCTTGCCGGCGCGAAGAGATCCTCCAGCAAGCCTACAAGTTCATCTACGGCGACAAGCCCGTCCCGGCCGAGGGATCCGTGTCGGGTTCCGTGAGCGACAGCCGGATCACGGTCGAGGTCAACGATGGCGGCGGCAGCACCTCGTTCAACCTCACCGTGAACATGAACGGGGCGACGGCGCCCGCCCCGGCCATCATCGGCTACGGCGGCCTGAGCGGCATGCCAGTTCCGAGAGGCGTCGCGACGATCACCTTCACCGCGGTCGAGTCGACGGGCGGCAGCGGCGCGAAGAACGGGCCGTTCTACAGCGTGTACGGTCCGGACCATCCCGCGGGTTACCTCACGGCGCAGGCCTGGCAGATCAGCCGCGTCCTCGACGTCTTGGAGCAGAACCCCGGCGTCATCGATCCGTACCGGGTGGGTGTGACGGGTTGCTCACGCTGGGGCAAGGGTGCCTTCGTCGCCGGCGTGCTCGACAACCGCATCGCCTTGACCATCCCGGTGGAGTCGGGTCTCGGGGGCACGGTTGGCCTGCGCCTCGTCGAGGTGCTCGATAGCTACAGCGGCGCCGAATGGCCCTATCATGGCATCAGCTACGTCCGCTGGCTTTCGGAGGCGGCGCTCGGTCAGTTCACCACGGGCAATAACGCTGGGGCCGACAACACGAACAAGCTGCCCGTCGACATGCACGAGATGATGGGCCTCATCGCTCCACGCGGCCTCTACATCGTGGACAACCCGAGCACCACGTACAACGGGCTCGATCGGAACTCGGCCTGGGTCACCGCCAACGTCGGCAAGATGATCTTCGAGGCGCTCGGCGTCGGAGATCACATGGCCTACACGGGCGCAGGTGGGGGCCACTGCAGCTGGCGCTCGCAGTACACTGCGTCCCTCAACGCCATGATCGACAAGTTTCTGAAGGGCAACGACGCTACGGCGACGGGCAATTTCGCCACGGACCTGCCCAACCGGACCAACCACCTGGACCACATCGACTGGACACCGCCGACGCTCACCGGCGAGCTTTGATCCAGCGCGGAGGTAGCACATGAATCATAACTCGTTCCGCTCTCTCGGGGTCGCTCTGGCCCTGACGCTGGGCGCTTGCGGCCCTGGCCAAAACAGCGACGCCGCGGGCGGCACCGGAGGTGGTGGAGCCTCGGGCAGCGCGGTGGGCTCGGGCGGCCAGAGCCCCGCGGGAGGCGCCGGCGGCACGCCGCAAGAGACCGGCGGCGCCTCATCGGGCGGCGCCAGCGGCGGCGCGACGCCGACCGGCGGGGCGGGGCCGAGCGGCGGCACCTCCAGCGGCGGTGGACCCGGCGCGACCACCGGCGGAGCGTCGGGGTCGGGCGGCGCTCCGGGTGGCGACTGCACGCGCGAGCTCCTGGATGGCCTCCTGGACGACTACTTCGCCGCCCTCGCCGTCGGGGATCCTTCCAGCCTACCCCTGGCAGAAGGCGTGAAGTTCACCGAAAACGCCATGCAGGCCGAGATCGGCACGACGGACTTCTGGAGGAACGCTGGCGAGGTGAAGCATTCGCAGCGTGCCCTGGACACCGAGGCGTGCAGCGCCGGCGCTCAGGCGGTGATTCCGGAAGGCGGGGAGGATCTTCCCGTCGCCCTCCGCATCAAGGTGGAAGGTTCGGAGATCACGGAGATCGAGACGATCGTCGTCCGCCCGGGCGACTACACGGCATCCTTCGCGGTCGCTTCGGATCCCGCCGCGATCATCGCCATCTCGGACGACATCGGTTGGCACGACGAGGTCCCGGAGGCCGAGCGGGCCACCCGGGAAGCGCTGACGAGCTGGATCGACAAGTACTTCCGCGCGTTCCCCGCCGGCGTCTGCGATGTCACGGCAGCCTGCAAGCGCCTGGAGAACGGGGGCGGCAATTTCTCTTGCCGCACCGGAGCATCCTGCAGCGCCGGCGATCCTGGGTCCGGCGGCACCTTCATCCCGCGCGTCATCCTGGCCGACGAGGTGCGCGGCATCGCCATCGGTCTCACCATGTTCGACTTCATGACGGACGGGCATCTGGACATGCATATGATCAAGATGTCCGGCGGTGAGGTGCACGCCGTCCACGCCATCCTGCGCGACACGAACGGCGTGTCCGGCTGGCAGTGATGGCGACCTCCCTCGCCGCGCGCGTCGAACCGCCGCCCAGCTGACGCTCAGCAGGGTACAGCTATACGGTAGGACGCCTTCCGCTTGGTGCTACATCGCGGAAATCGCAGGCCGGCAGCGGCGACGACCGCATGCGTCCTGCGACGCCAAGGCATCCTTGCTGAAATGGACGCTGTTCGCCCGTCATACCCATGAGACATGCTTCCACTCGGCGGCACGGCTCTGGCGGGCGGAGGTCGAGGAGGACATGAAGCGGAGCCGCGTGGACATTCGTGGTTGCGCCCCGGGTGCTGGGCTCCCGCTACAGCGCTCGCGACAGTGACCTCGTCACCCTGGCCCAGCGGATCGAGGCGGACGGAGTCGCCCCGGGCCGATCTGGCGCCGCGCAGCCCGCCCGGTCATGCGATCTCAGTTCGTCGTGGCCGCCGCCAGCGCTTGCCCGAAGATCCGCGCCACCTCGTCGATCTGCGCCGCCGTGATGATCAGCGGCGGCAGGAACCGCACCACGCTCCCGTGGCGCCCGCCGAGCTCCACGATCAGCCCCCGCCGCAGGCACTCGCGCTGCACGCGCACGGCGAGCTCGGGGTGGGCAGGGCGCGCGCCGAGCGCGTCGGGCATCGCCCCCGCGTCCACGAGCTCCACGCCGAGCATCAGGCCGCGCCCGCGCACCTCGCCGATGCACGCAAACTCCCTCGCGAGCGCCGCGAGCTCCAGCTGGAGCCGCGCGCCGAGCTCCGCGGCCGCCGCGTCCAGGCGCTCGGCGCGCAGGACCGCGAGCGTGGCCGAGCCCGCCGCCATCGCCAGCTGGTTGCCGCGGAACGTGCCCGCGTGGGCGCCCGGGCGCCAGGTGTCGAGTCGCTCGTGATACACGACCACCGAGAGCGGCAGTCCGCCGCCCAGCGCCTTCGACAGGACCAGCACGTCCGGCTCGATGCCGGCGTGCTCGAAGGCGAACATGCGCCCCGTGCGGCCAAAGCCCGTCTGCACCTCGTCGAGGATCAGCGGGATGTCATGGCGCGTCGCCAGCCCCCGCAGCCCCTTCAGCCAGGCCACGGGCGCCGGGATCACGCCCCCCTCGCCCTGCACCGCTTCGAGGATGATGGCGGCAGGCCTGGGCACGCCGCCCTCCGGGTCGGACAGCAGGTTGTCCATGTACGCGAGCGAGGCCGCGACGCCGGCGTCGCCGCCGAGACCGAACGGGCAGCGGTAATCGTACGGATACGGCATGAACTGGACGCCGTGCAGGCTGGAGCCGAGCGCCACCTTCGGCCCGAGATTGCCCATCAGGGTGAGCGCGCCTTGCGTCATGCCATGGTAAGCGCCCTGGAAGGCGATCACCGTGCCGCGCCCGGTCGCGGTCCTGGCCAGCTTCAGCGCTGCTTCCACGCCGTCGGCCCCGGTGGGGCCGCAGAACTGGATGCGCGCATGGCGGGCAAAGGTCGCCGGCAGCGCGCCGAGCACGTCCTGCATGAAGCGATCCTTGACGGGCGTGGTGAGGTCGAGCGTGTGCAACGGCAGACCGGAGTGCAGCGTCCGCACCATGACATCGAGCACCGCCGGGTGGTTGTGCCCGAGCGCCAGGGTGCCGGCCCCGGCCAGACAATCGATGAACACGCGCCCCTCGACGTCCTCCACGTACACCCCCTGCGCGCGCGCGAGCGCCAGGGGCAGCCGCCGCGGATACGAGCGGGCGTTCGATTCGCGCTGTCGCTGCCGCTCGAGCAAGGGGTGATCCCCCAGCTCGTACAGCGCGCGCCGCCGGTGGCGCTCGCCGAGCTCGATGGCGAGGCCCGCATGGAGAGGCGATCTGGACGCCGCCGGGAACTGGTCCAATGCAGGCGAACTGGAAACTGCAGATAGGCTCATCGGGTACTCCCTAGTGAGAAGGATGGGTTGACTCCGCGCGCTCCGAGGCGCGCTCCGCGAGGGCCAGGACCTCCAGGGTCTCGCGGACGCGCACATGCACGTCAGCCCCTTGCACCGCGGCGAGGTGATCGCCGGAAACCATGGCTGTATGGACCGCTCCAGCCGTGTATTGCTGCCAGTCCACGGGCGGCCCGCCGTGGCGCTCGATCGTCTCCTCGCTCCACCACACGTGGATCGGCGCGCCGAGGCACCGCGGCGGCAGGCCGTTCAGGAGCAGGGCCGCGTCCCGGAGCAGCGCATACCGGTGGTGGAACGCGGCGGGCGGCAGGTCGCCCGGCACGAGGCCGTGTGCCTGCGCCCACCGCACCGCCTCGTTCACCCGGTCGACATCGCAGAGCCCCCGCAGCCGCTCCCGCAGCGCGTCCAGCTCCGCCGGCGAGAGCGCGAAGAGCGCCGCCCGGCGGTCCGGCGCCACATACTCCGCGAGCTCCTCCACGACGTCGGGCTCGCCCGCCGCGTAGACGCGCGTGCGCGGCTGCGTGTCCAGGATGCCAAGGAAGGCGACCGGCTCGCCCTGCTCCTCCAGCACCCGCGCGACGACGAGCGCCAGCACGCCGCCGAGAGACCACCCGAGGAGGCGGTAAGGCCCGCGGGGCTGCCGCTCCCGGATCTCGCGCGCCAGGTGCTCGGCGATCCGCCGGATCGACGGCGCGCCGGCCTCGCGCGCGAGCGCCGGGCCGAGCTCGAGCCCGAGCACGGGCTGGTCGTCGCCGAGGGCGCCGGCGAGGCCCTCGTAGGCGGTGACGTGCCGGCCCGTGGGGTCCACGCAGAAGAGCGGCGGGCGCGACCCGGCCGCGCGGAGCGCCACGACGCTCGACGCCGGGCGCCCCGGGTCGATGAGCCGGGCGAGCCCCGCCACGGTCGGCGCCTCGAAGATCGCCATCAACGACAAGGAGCCGCCGAGCGCCTGCTGGATCCGGTGCATCAGCGGGATCGCCATCAGCGAGTGCCCGCCGAGGTCGAAGAAGTCGTCCTCGACGCCCACCTGCGGGCGCCCCAGGACGTCGGCCCAGATCGCCGCGAGCGCCTCCTCGACCTGCGTGCGCGGCGCGACGTACTCCCGCCGCCGGCGCGCGGCAGGGGCGGGCAGCGCCCTTCGATCCACCTTGCCGTTGGCGGTGAGCGGCAGCGCGTGCAGCAGCACGAAGGCGCTCGGGTGCATGTACTCGGGGAGCCGCTCCCGGAGGAACCCGCGCAGCGCGGCCTCGTCGAGCGCTCCCTCGCGGGGGACGACGTAGGCGACGATCGCGCGCCCGCCCGCGCCGTCCTCCCGGGCGACGACCACCGCCTGCCCGACCGCGGGGTGCTCCCGGACGCGCGCCTCGATCTCGCCGATCTCCACGCGATAGCCGCGGATCTTCACCTGATGGTCGCGCCGGCCCATGAACTCGATCGCGCCGTCGGGCCGGTACCGCGCCCGATCACCCGTCCGGTAGAGGCGCGCGCCCACGCCGAAGGGGTGCGGCACGAACCGCTCCGCGGTCAGATCCGGCTGATCGAGGTACCCGCGCGCCATCCCGGCCCCGCCCAGGTACAGCTCGCCCACCGTGCCCGCCGGCGCCGGCTCCAGGCGCTCGTCGAGGACGTACGCCTCGGCGTCGGCGAGCGGGCGGCCGATCGGCACCGAGGCGCACCCGCGCCGGTCGCCGAGCGCGCGCAGCGGCATCACCAGCGCGCCCACCGTCGTCTCGGTCGGCCCGTAGTGGTTGGCCACGGCGCAGCCGCTCGACAGCGCCGCGATCCGCTCGACGAGCGCGAACGGCAGCGCCTCGCCGCCCAGCACCAGCAGCCGCCGCGGCAGCACCGCCGCGCCCTCGCCCGTCTCGAGCAGCGCGCTCAGGTGCGACGGCACGATCTTGAGCACGTCGATCGGCCAGCGCCGGTAGTACTCCGAGAAGAGCCTGCCGTCGGTGGCCGTCTCGTAGCCGATCACGTGGAGGCACCCGCCGGTGGCGAGCGAGGCGAAGATGCTCGTGTTGCCGAGATCCGCGCTCAGCGTCGAGACGGTCGCGAAGTGCAGCCCGGCCTCGATCCCGAGCGCCTCGCACACCGAGCGGGTGTAGGTGGCGACCCCGCGGTGCGTGACCGCGACGCCCTTGGGCTCGCCCGTCGAGCCCGACGTGAAGACGACCGACGCGAGATCGTCGAGCAGCACCGGCGCGGCCGGGTCCTCGGAGGGCTCCCCGTCGAGCAGCGCCGCGTCGTCCAGCGAGAGGAAGGCGCAGCCGGCGTCCGGCAGCCGGGCGCGGGCAGGGGCGTTCGTGAGCAGAAAGGAGAAGCCCGCGCGGCGGATCTGCTGGCCGAGCCGGTGCACGGGGGCGTGCGGGTCGAGCGGCACGTAGGCGCCGCCGGCCTTGAGGATGCCCAGGAGGCCCGCGATCATGTCCACCGAGCGCTCGCAGCAGAGGCCGACCGGGCTGCCGCCGCCGACGCCGCGCCGGCGGAGGTGGTGCGCGATCCGGTTGGCCTGCCGGTTCAGCTCCCCGTAGGTCAGCCGCCGATCGCCCGCGACCACGGCCAGCGCGTCGGGCTGCCGCGCCGCGTGCTCCTCGAACGACGCGTGCAAGCACCGCGGGGGCGCGGCGTCGTGCGCCGCCCCCCGGCCCTCCGAGAGCCGCCGCGCCCGCTCCGCGAGGCCGAGCAGGCCGAGGCGCGCGACAGGCGCCGACCAGGCCTCGGCCGCGCTGCCGAGCAGCGCCCGGTACTGCTCGGCCATCGCCAGGACGCCCTCCGCGCCGCAGCGGCGCGCGTCGTGCCAGAGCGAGAGGCGCACGCGGCCCCGCCCGCGCTGGGCCGAGAGCGCGAGCTTGAGCCCGCCCGCGCCCGTGCACTGGCGCTCGACGTGCCATGCGAGGCCGCCCGCCACCCTGGGCTCCGGGAGCGAGGAGAACTCGAAGCCGACGGTGCTCCCGGCCCCCCCGCCATCCGCCGGCGGGTCGGGGTTCCAGCACTCCTCGTCCTCTGCCGCCTCCTCGACGCCGGCCTGCGCCCGGAGCACCAGCTCGGCGAACCGCTGCGCGTCGTCCACGCGGCACGGCACCGGGAGCCACTTGGCCACCGGGCCCATGACCTCCTGGACGTCCTCCAGCCTCCGCCCGGCCGACGCCACGGCGACGACGAGCTCCCGCGACCCGGTGAGGCGCGCGAGGTGGACCTGCCAGGCCGCGAGCAGGACCGACGCGAGCGAGGCGCCCTCGCCGCGGGCCAGCGACTCCAGCCGGCCGAGCAGCGCCGCGTCGACCTCGATGTCGACGACCTCGCCGGAAGCGCCGCCCTCCTCGGCGGCGCCCTCGAACGGGAGGACGACGGGCACCCCCGCGGGCGCCGGGGCGCTCTCGGCCGAGCCGACGAGATCGTTCTGCCACTCGGCGAACTGGGCGTACTGCACGGGCTCCGCCCCGGCCTCGCGCCGATCGCCGGCGTAGGCCTCGGCCAGCTCGCGGAACAGGAGGTCCAGCGTCCACGCGTCGGCGGCGAGCGCGGGCGCGGCGACGAGCAGGTCGTGCAGCCGCTCGGCGCGGCGCACGAGCCACACGTGGAGCAGCGGCCCGCGCTCGAGGTCGGCCCCGAGCCGCGCGGCCTCGCGCCAGAGCGCCTCGACGTGCGCTTCCTGCTCGCCGGCCGCGCGGCCTCCCAGATCCACCCGGCGCCACGCGGGCGCCGCCCCGCCGACGGCCTGCAGCGGGAACTTGAGGCGCGGATCCCGGCGGAACGTCGTCCTCAGGATCTCGTGGCGCGCGACGACCTCGCCGAGGGCGCCGGCCAGCCGCGCGGCGTCGAGGTCTCCCTCCAGGCGGATCAACCCGCGCGCGAACACCGTGGCGCCGCTCCGGTGGAGCGCCCACAGGCGCCGCTGCTGCGGCGACAGGCGCACGCCCTGGACGCTGGGCCCGAGCTCGCTGACCTGCGTCGTCATGACGCCACCGCGCCCTGCGACGCCTGCTCGGCCGTCACCATCTCGCCCATGGCCACCACGATCTTCCGCGGGCCCGAGAACGGATCGCGGCCGTGGGCCACGAGCATGTTGTCGAGCAGGATGAGGTCGCCCTCCTGCCACGGGAACCGCACGGCGCAGCGCTCGTACGCCTCGCCGAGCGCGCGCGTCGTCTCGGCCTCGATCGGCGCGCCGTCGCCGTAGCAGACGTTGCGAGGCAGCCACTCCTCGCCGACCATGGCCAGGAGCGACTCGCGCACCGGCGCCTCCAGGTACGCCGGGTGGTGCAGCTGGATCTGGTTGAAGAACACCTGCTCTCCCGTCTTCGGGTGCGAGAGCACGGCCGGGCCGCGCTGGCTGATCCGCAGCCGGCCGCCCGCGAGCCACTCGCACCGCATGCCGCCCGCGCGGCAGCGCTCCTCGACGACCGCGGGATCCGTCGTGTGGAAGAAGTCCTGCCAGGCCACGTCGAAGCCCGGCGTGAAGTTCCGCACGTAGAGCAGCCCCGACCGCCGGAAGCGCTCGCGGACGTCGGGCGCGAGCGCGTCGTACAGCCGCCGGCAGTCCACGATCGGCGTCGCGCCGCCCTCCGGCGCGGCCTGCACGCAGAAGAACCACTGCTTGAGCGGCCAGCGCGGCAGGTGCGAGCTCTCGTTGTGGAACAGGATGGCCTTGTCGGCCGGGTAGGGGGTCGAGCTGTAGATGTGCTGCCCGGTCTTCTCCCGCGGAAGATCGCCGTACTCGCCGAACAGCTCGCCGCAGATGGCCTGCGCGACCTGCTCGAACTCCGGGGCCGACTTGATCGGGAAGCCGCGGAACAGGACGGCCCCGTGCCGGAGCAGCTGCGCCTCGACGAACGCCCGCTCCTCGCGGGCCCATGCGGCGAGGTCCACGTCGTCCACCGCCGGCTTCACGACCAGCGGCAGCGGCCCGTCGCCGAGCGTGCTGGTCGCGACCAGCGCGCTCGGGCCCACGTCCACCTTGCGGGGGGTGATGCGCTTGAGGCTCCGGAGCCGGCCCTCGTCGCGCGCGCGTCCTTCCACGGTGCGTTCCTTCCTCTCCGCTGCCGCGAGCGCCGTCACCCGGCGGTCGGGGTCGTCCACGATGGCCCGCAGCACGGCCATGAAGTGGGCCGCCATCCCTGCGATGGTCGGCGGCTCGAACAGATCGGCGCGGTACTTCCACGCGCACGTGAGCCCCTCGTCCGTCTCCTCGACGAACACGCCGAGGTCGAACCGCGACACCTCCCGGTCGAGCTCCACGGCGCTGAAGCGGACCCCGGGCAGCGAGACCTCGGACGCCGGGACGTTCTGCAGCACGAACAGGGTCTGCACGAGGGGGTGGCGGCCGGGCTCGCGGGGCGGGCGCAGGGCGTCGACGACCTGCTCGAACGGCAGATCCTGGTGCGCGTACGCGTCGAGCGTGACCTCCCGGACGCGCTGAAGGAGCTCCCGGAACGTCGGCAGGCCGCCGAGATCCGTGCGCAGGACCAGCAGGTTGACGAAGAACCCGATCAGCCCCTCGATCTCGGCGCGGTTGCGGCCGGCGACGTCGGTCCCGACGAGGAGGTCGCTCTGGCCCGTGCGCCCGAGGAGCACGACCTCGAACGCGGCGAGCAGCGTCATGAAGAGCGTCGCGCCCTCGCGCCGGCCGAGCGCGCGCAGCGCGTCGGAGAGCGCGCGGTCCACCGCGATCGTGTGGCGCGCGCCGCGGTAGCTCGCCGCGGCGGGCCGCGGGTGATCCGGGCGCAGATCGAGCGCCGGCGGGTGCCCCGAGAGCCGCTCGCGCCAGGCGCCGAGGAGCGCCTCGCGGACCGGTCCCTGCATCCACCGCCGCTGCCAGACGGCGAAGTCTGCGTACTGGACCGGCAGCGGCCGCAGCGCCGGCGGCCGTCCGGCCCTCGCCGCGGCGTACAGCTCGGCCAGCTCCGCGACGAGCACGTTCATCGTCCAGCCGTCGGCCACGATGTGGTGCACGACGACGACCAGCACGAGCTCGTCCTCGCGGAGCTTGATCGCGGTCACCCGCAGGAGCGGCCCGCGACCGAGGTCGAACGGCCGCTCCGCGCGACCTTCGGCCAGGCGCTGGACCGCCGCGCCGTGCTCCGCGGCGGGCGCCGCCGACAGGTCCACCACCTCGAACGCAGGGGCGCCCTCGGGGTCGATCACCTGCACCGGCTCGCCGGAGGCCACGCCGAACGTGGTCCGCAGCGACTCGTGGCGCCGGACGAGCGCGACGAGGCTCTCCCTCAGCAGCGCGATGTCGAGCTCCCCCTCGACGCGCACGGCCGCGGTCATGTTGTAGCCGGCGCTGTCGGGCTCGAGCTGGGACAGGAACCACAGCCGCTGCTGCGCGAACGAGAGCGGCAGCGGCCCCTGCCGCGGCGCGGGGACGATCGGCGGCGCCCCGGTCGCCAGCGCGCCAGCAGGATGGCCGAGGCGCTGATCGACGTCGCGGGCGAGCTCCGCCACGGTGGGGTGGTCGAACAGGCTGCGCAGCGGCAGCTCGACGCCGAGCGCCTTGCGCACGCGCGACGTCACCTGCGTGGCCAGGAGCGAGTGCCCGCCCAGGTCGAAGAAGCCCGCGTGGACGGGGACCCTGTCGAGCCCCAGCACCTCCGCCCAGATGCGCGCGAGGGCTTGCTCCGTCGGCGTCCGCGGGGCGGCGCCCGCCGCGTCGCTCGCCCCGGCCGCGGGCGCCTCCGGCGCCGGCAGCGCCTTGCGGTCCACCTTGCCGTTCGGCGTGAGCGGCAGCGCGGGCAGGGCGACGAAGACGGGCGGCACCATGTAGTCGGGCAGCGTCTCCTTCAGGAAGCCGCGCAGGCGCTCCGGCGCCGGGGGCTCGCCGGCGGCGCCGACGACGTAGGCGACGAGGCGCTTGCCGGCGGGGCCCTCCTCCCGGACCGCGACGACGGCCTCGCGGACCTCCGGGTGCTGCGCGAGGCGCGCCTCGATCTCCCCGAGCTCGATGCGGAACCCGCGGATCTTCACCTGGTGATCGCGCCGCCCCGCGAACTCGATCGCGCCGTCCGCGAGGCGCCGGCCGAGGTCTCCGGTCCGGTACATGCGCGCGCCGGGCGCGCCGCCGAACGGGTCGGGCACGAAGGCCTCCGCGGTCCGGGCGGGGTCGTTCAGGTAGCCTCGCCCCACGCCCACGCCAGCGACGCAGATCTCGCCGGTCACGCCGACGGGCGCGAGGTCGCCGCCGGTCACGACGTGGAGCCTCACGTTGGGCACGGGCCGGCCGATGGGCACGCGCGCGAGCTCGGGCGCAGGGGCCGCGGTGATCGCGTGCAGCGCCACGTCGTCGGCGCACTCGGCCGGCCCGTAGGCGTTCATGAGGGGGACGCGGGGGTACCGCTCGAACCACCGGCGGCAGAGCTCGGGCGTCAGGGCCTCGCCGGTGGGCAGCATCCACCGGAGGCGCGCGAATGCCTGCGCCTCGCGCGCCTCGCGCGCGTCAGCGCCCGCCGCCACGAGCTCCCGCAGGAGCGACGGGACCAGCTCGAGGACCGTGATCCCCTGCGCCTCGACCTCGTCCAGCAGGCGCCGCGGATCGCCCACGATCTCCTCGGGGACGATGTGCACGCGGCCGCCGCAGAGCAGCGCCGTCAGGAGCTGCCACACCGAGATGTCGAAGCACTGGGACGCTGTCTGCCCGATCACGTCCGAGGGGCCGAGCTCCAGCGCGGGGATCTTCCCCCACACGTTGTTGAGCATCCCCGCGTGCTCGACCATCGCCCCCTTCGGCACGCCGGTCGATCCGCTCGTGGTGATCACGTACGCGAGGTGCCCGGGGCCGGCGAGCGGCGGGAGGTTCTCCGCGGGCGCGGGCCCGCGCTGCGCGGAGAGGCGCTCGCGGGTCACGAACCGCGGCCGCGCCGGCTCCGGCAGGTGCGCGAGCGCCTTCCCGAGCCGCGGGACCCACGCCTCCGAGGTCACGACGACGGGCGCGCGGCTCGACGCGATGACGCCGGCGAGGCGCTGCTCCGGCTGGTGGGGATCGAGCGGGAGGTACGCGCCGCCGGCCTTGAGCACGCCGAGCAGCGCGACGAGCAGCTCGAGGTCGCGCGCCTCCAGGACGGCGACGATCGTGTCCGGACCCACGCCCTCTGCGCGCAGCGCGTGGGCGACCTGGTTGGCGGCGCGGTTCAGGGCCGCATAGGTGAGCCGGCGCCCGCGGCACGTGACGGCCTCCGCGTCCGGCGTCCGGCGCACCTGGGCCTCGAAGAGCGACACGTAGCCCGGGGCGGGGGGCTCAGCGCCCTTCGTGTCGTTCCACTCCAGCAGCTGCTGCCGGCGCTCGGGCTCGCTCAGGAGCGAGAGGTCGCCGAGGAGGGCCTCCGGGCGTCGGGCCATCGCCGACAGGAGCTGGACCAGGTGGCCCAGCATCCGCTCGACGGCGTCGTGATCGAACAGGCGCCGGTCGTACGAGAGCCGGATCCCGAGCCCCGCGCCCGGGTACGCCACGACCGTCATCGGGTAGTTCGTGTGGACCCGGTCCTGCTCGTAGGAGAGGCGGACGTCGCCCACCTGCTCCCCGAGGCGAGGATCCTTCGGCGCGTTCTCGAAGACGAGGAGGCTGTTGAACAGCGACTGCCCCTTCGGGAGCTCGCTCCACCGCTGGATCTCCACGAGCGGCGGGTACTCGAACTCGCGGATGCGGTAGTTGTGGGCCAGGAGGCCCTTGAGCCACGGCAGGAGCGGCTGCTCGGGCGACACGCGCACCCGCAGCGGCAGGCTGTTGATGAACAGGCCCACGATCGTCTCCACGCCGGGCAGATCGGTCGGCCGGCCCGCCACGGTCACGCCGAACACGACGTCGCGCTGGCCGCTGTAGCGGCTCAGGAGGAGCGCCCACGCCCCTTGCACGAGGGTGTTGGGCGTCAGCCCGTGCTGGTGCGCGAGGCCGAGCAGCGCCTCGGTCAGGTCCCCGGGCAGCTCGGCGAACGCGTCGCTCACCCCGGCCCCCGCGGGCGGCGCCGCTCCCTCGGGGAGGCCCCGGTCCACGCCGAGGGGCGTCGGCTCCGCGAAGCCGCGGAGCTCCTCGCGCCAGAACCGCTCGGCCGCCGGGAGGTCCTGCCGCGCGAGCCAGGCGATGTAGTCCCGGTAAGGGCGCGGCTCGGGCAGCTCCAGCGAGCGGCCCTCGCGGAGCGCCGCGTAGTACGACAGGCACTCCATCATCAGCACCGAGAAGCACCAGTCGTCCGTGAGGATGTGGTGGAAGCTCCGCACGATGCGGTAGGCGTCCTCCCGCACGCGGATCAGCCGGAGCCGCATGAGCGGCGCGCGGGTCATGTCGAGCCCCTCGGCGAGCTCGGCCTCGAGCGTCTCGGCGAGGCGCCGCTCCTGCTCGGCCTCGCTCTCGTCGCGCCAGTCGAGGATCTGGATCGCGCCGGAGAGGTCGACCTGCCGGTGGACGATCTGGAGCGGTCGCTCGAGGTCCTTCCAGACGAAGGACGTCCTCAGGATGGGGTGCCGCGCCGCCACCCGCCGCCAGGCCTCGACGACGAGGCCGGCGTCGAGCGCGCCGTGCCACACGTAGTGCTGCTGCATCAGGTAGATGCCCGAGCCCGGGTTCAGCAGGGTGTGGAAGAGCATCCCCTCCTGCATTGGCGAGAGCGGGTAGACGTCGTCGAGCCCCGACGCGTCCGGCAGGTTGCGCGCGATCTCGTCCTGCGTGAGGCCGCTCAGCGGGAACCGGGATGGCGCCTCCCCGGGCGGCTCGCCCGGCGGCGCTCCGGCCTGGCCCGGGCCCGCGGCGGCGGCGGAGCCCGTGACCGCGGCCGCCGCGGCGGCGGCCACGGTGGGGTGGTCGAACAGGTCCTTCGGGCTCAGCTTGACGCCGCGCTGGTTGGCGCGCGCGATGACCTGGAGGCTCCGGATGGAGTCGCCGCCGAGGGCGAAGAAGTTGTCGTGGATGCCGACCCGCTCCACGCGCAGGATGTCGGCCCAGATCTGGGCGAGGGTGGCCTCGACCTCGTTCCGCGGCGCGACGAAGCCGCGGGGGTCCGCCGCGCCCGCGCCGGCCCGCTCGGGCTCGGGCAGCGCCGCGCGGTCGATCTTCCCGTTCGCGGTGAGCGGCAGCGCCGGCAGCGCCACGATCGCGGCGGGCACCATGTAGTCGGGCAGCTGCAGCGCGAGCCGCGCGCGGAGCGCCGCCGCGTCGAGCGCCGCCGCCTCCCGGCCCACCACGTAGGCCACGAGGCGCACGGCCCCGCCGCCGTCCCGCGCCGCCACGACCGCCTCGCGCACCTCGGGCTGCTCGCGCAGGCGCGCCTCGATCTCGCCCAGCTCCACGCGGTGCCCGCGCAGCTTGATCTGGTGGTCGGTGCGCCCGAGGAACTCGATCGCGCCGTCCGCAAGGAGGCGCGCCCGATCCCCGGTGCGGTACAGGCGACCGCCCGCGGCGCCTCCGAACGGATCGGGAACGAAGCGCTCCGCCGTCAGCTCGGGGCGCGCGTGGTAGCCGCGCGTCACGCCAGCCCCGCCCAGGTAAAGCTCCCCGGGCACGCCCACCGGCACCGGTTCGAGGTTCGAACCCAGCACGTAAGCCTGGGTGTTGGGGAGCGGCCGGCCGATGGGCACCGTCGCGCCGGCGCGACCGCCCGCGGGGTCGATCGTCCATGTGAGCGAACCGACGGTCGTCTCGGTGGGGCCGTAGTGGTTCAGGACGGTGCAGCCCGGCGCGAGCGCCCGGATCCGCTCGATGAGCTCCCAGCTCGAGGCTTCGCCGCCGAGCACGAGGCAGCGCGCGGGCAGCACGCGCTCGGGGTGCGCTGCCTCGAGGAGCGCGGCGAGGTGGCTGGGGACGATCTTGAGCGCGTCGACCCCGTGGCGGCTCATGTACTCGGCGGTCGCGTCGGGATCGAAGATCCGCGCCTCGGAGAGGACGTGCAGCGTGCGGCCCGAGCAGAGCGCGCCGAAGAGCGACGTGTGCCCGAGGTCGGCGGCCACGCTCGAGACGAGCGCCATGCCGCCGCCCTCGGCGAGGGGCAGCCGCGCGAGCACGCCGCGCACGTAGTTCACGAGGTGGCGGTGCTCGACGGCCACGCCCTTCGGGCGCCCCGTCGAGCCCGAGGTGTAGATGAGGTAAGCGAGGTTCCCGGGCCGGGCTGCTCTGGCGTCGAGCGCGTCGAGCGCGCCGAGCGGCGCGTCGGGCTCGGTCGCGAGGGCGGCCGCGTCGCGGTCGAGGAAGAGCAACGCCGGCCCCGGCTCGTCGAACGCGCCGGCCCATCGCTCCTCGGTGATCAGGACGCGCGCGCCGCTGTCCTCCACCACGGCGCGGAGCCGCTCGCGCGGGAACTTCGGGTCGACGGGCACGTACGCGGCGCCGGCCTTGAGCACGCCGAGCAGCGCGACGATCAGCTCCGCCGAGCGCTCGATGCACAGGGCGACCCTGTCGTCGGGCCCCACGCCGAGCGCCCGCAGCCTTCGCGCCAGCTGGTTGGTCCTCCGGTCGAGCTCCCCGTAGGTGAGGGCCGTCCCCTCGCAGACGACGGCCAGCGCGCCGGGGCGCGCGGCGGCTTGCGCCTCGAAGAGCTCGTGGACGCAGGCGGGGGGGGACGCCGCGGCGGTCGCGTTCCAGTCGACGAGCAGGCGCCGGCGCTCCTCGCCGCTCACGAGCGGCAGCTCGGCCAGGCGGGCGCGCGGCCGCGCCGCCATCGCCTCGAGCAGCGCGCGGCACTGGCCGAGCAGGCTGGCCGCGGCGTCGTGCGCGAGGCGGCGGCGCTCGTAGCACAGGATCAGACCGAGCTCGCTCGACGGCTCGACGATGAGCGACAGCGGGTAGTTGTTGCGCCCGGCGGTGAGCAGGGCGCCGTCGACATGCCCGCCGCCAGGCCGGGGCAAGGCGCGGACGCGTACGTCCATCGGCGTTCCGCTCACGTCCTCCTCGGGGTAGCTGTCGAACACCACCAGCGTGTCGAAGAGCGACCTCCCGCCCGGCACCTCGCTCCAGCGCTGGACGAGGGACAGGGGGGTCCACTCGTGCTGGCGCAGCTCGCTGTTGCGGTCCTGCAGCCGCGAGAGCCAGGCGGCGAGCGGCTCGTGCTCGTCCACGCGGACCCGCACCGGCAGGGAGTTGATCAGCACGCCGACGATCGCCTCGGAGCCGGGGAGCTCCGGGGGGCGGCCCGACACCGTGGCGCCGAAGACGACGTCGGGCTCCCCGCTGTGCCGGGAGAGCAGGAGCGCCCAGGCGCCCTGCACGAGGGTGTTCAGCGTGACGCGCAGGCGGCGCGCGCAGGCCGCGAGCGCCTCCGTCTCCGCCCGCGAGAAGCGCAGCGCCTGCTCCGCGAACGGGAACGCTTCGTCGCCCGCCGCGGCCGCCGCCGGCCCGGCCTCCAGCGGTAGTGGCAGCGGCAGCGGCGTCGGCGCCCGGAACCCGGCCAGCGCATCGCGGAAGAACCGCTCGGCGGCCCCTTCGTCCTGGGCCTGCACCCAGGCCAGGTACTCCCTGTACGCGCGCGCCCGCGGCAGCTCGGGGACCGTGCCCCGCACGAGCGCCTGATAGACGATCAGCGCCTCTCGCAGCAGGAGGGCGAAGCTCCACCCGTCCAGCAAGAGGTGGTGATGGCTGTTGATGAAATAAAAGGCCTCCTCCTCGACCTGGACCAGCGTGAGCCGCATGAGGGGGGCCTTGAGCAGGTCGAAGCCGGCGCGCCGGTCCGCGGCCATGAGCGCGGCCAGGGCCTCCTCGCGCTCGCGCGCGTCGAGCCCGCGGAGGTCGTGGCGCGCCACCGGGATCGCCGCCCGCGGGCGGACGACCTGCACCGGCCTCGTCACGCCCTCCCAGGCGAAGCCGGTGCGCAGGATCGGGTGCCGCTCCGCGAGCGCCTGCCAGGCGCGCTCGAAGGTGTCCAGATCGAGCCGCCCCTCCAGGAGGAAGGCCGTCTGGATGAAGTACGGGTCAGCAGACCGGTCCGAGACCGCGTGAAAGAGCAATCCCTGCTGGAGCGGGGAGAGATAGTGAATCGACTCAACGTCTTTCTTCTTGTTCGTCATGGCGTCAGTCCAGGGCTTCGAGGATGGAGTCCAGCTCGTCCGACGCGAGCGCGACGTCGGTGAAGTCCGACGGCGTGTAGCCGCCGGCGTCGGGTGACAGGCAGTGCGCGATCAGCTCTCGCAGCGCGTCGCGCCAGAGCGCGCTGACCGCCGCGACCGTCTCCTGCCGGTACCGCGCGGCGCTGTAGCGGAAGGTCGCCTCGAGCCGGCCGTCGTACACCGCCGCGTCGATCTCGATCTCGTACGCGAGCGGGCTGCGCGGGTCGTGCTCGGCGCCGGGCGACTCCGTGGCCAGGGAGAACCGCGCGCCGGCGCCCACCACCTGGTCCCACTGCCCCAGGTAGTTGAAGCCGATACCGAGCGCCGGCAGGCGGCGCAGCCGGTCCGCGATCGCCCCTGTCCCGAGCTCCCGCACCGCGCCGAAGGAGAGGCCTCGCCGCGGGACGCGGCGGAGCTGCTCCTTCACCGTCCTGAGCACGGCGCCCGGCGCCGCGTCCGGCGCCACCTCGAGCAGCACCGGGTAGGCGCTCGTGAACCAGCCGACCGTGCGTGACAGGTCCAGGTCGGCCCCGTCGAGCGCCTCGCGCCCGTGGCCTTCGACCTCGATCGCCGAGAGCGGCTGTCCGGTCCACCGCCCGAGGGCCAGGGCCAGCCCCGCCAGCAAGAACTCGTCGATGCGCGTCCGGTACGCCTCCGACACCGCCTCCAGCAGCGACCGCGTCTCCGTCCCGCTCAGGCCCACCTTCACCGTGGCCATGGCCGCCTCCGCGCGATCCCCCGCCGGCGTGTCGACAGGCAGCGGCGCGAGGCGATCCCAGGGCAGCCCGAGCCAGAAGGTCGCCTCTTCCTGGAGGGCGGCCTCCTGCGCCGCGGCCTCGAGGCGCGCCGCCCACCGCGCGAACGAGGTGGTCCTGTCGGGCAGCCGCGCCGGCGCGCGCCGGTCGACGCGCGCCTGATCGTAGGCGACCTCGAGATCCTCGAGGAGGACCCGCCACGACACGCCGTCGACGACGAGGTGGTGCGCGACGAGCAGCAGCCGCCCCGGCCTGCCGGCGCCGAGGTCGAACCCGACGACGCGCAGCAGCGGCCCCGCCGTCAAGTCCAGGCTGGCCTGCCACCGGGTCGCCTGCGCCTCCAGCGCCCGCGGCTGCTCGGCCTCGGGCACCCCGGCGAGGCTCGCCCGGTGCACGACCGCGGCGGGCTCGCTGGTCGGCGCGAGCGTCTGGCGGAAGCCGCGCTCCTCGGGCACGTAGCGCATCCGCAGCGCGTCGTGGTGGCGCAGGAGCGCCTGCACGGCGGCCTCCAGCGCCGGCCACTCGAGCGGCTCGGCGACCGTGAGCAGGAGCGCCTGGTTCCAGTGGTGGGGGTTCGGCAGATCGCGCGCGAAGAACCGCCGCTGGATCGGGGTGAGGGGGACGTCGCCCGCCTCCGGCTCCTCTTCGGCCTCCGCGGCCGAGGCGACGCCCGCGGCAGCCGCGAGCTCGGCGAGGGTCTGGTGCTGGAACATCTGCCGCGCCGTCAGCCGGAGGCCCGCCTGCTTCGCGCGGGAGACGACCTGCAGGCTCAGGATCGAGTCGCCGCCCAGCGCGAAGAAGTTGTCGTCGCGGCCGACGCGCTCGCGCCCCAGCACCGCCGCCCAGATCTGCGCGAGCTCTGCCTCGACGTCCGTGGCGGGGGCGGCGTCCGGCGCCGCGGCCGGGGGCGCTCCGGCCTCGACGATCGCCTCCGCCGGCGGCGCTGCCTCGGGCGGCGCGGGCGGCGCCGGCGCCTCGGGCAGCGGGAGCTCGCCGAGCCGCGCGGTCGGCCGCGCCACGATCGCCTCCAGCAGGGCGCGGAGGTCGTCCGCGATGCGGCGGATCGTGCGCTCCTCGAAGAGCTCCGTGCTGTACTCGAACGAGCCGCTCAGCCCCTCCGGCGCGGTCGCCATGTGCAGCGAGAGGTCGAACTGGGCGCTGCCCGCGTCCACCTCGACGGGCCGGAGCTCGAGGTCGGCGAGCGGGAGCGCGCGCCGCGAGGCCTCCTGCAGCGAGAACATCACCTGGAACAGCGGGGTGCTGCCGAGGTCCCGCGCCGGCCGGAGCGCCTTCACGAGCTGCTCGAACGGCAGGTCCTGGTGCGCCTGCGCGGCCAGCACCTCTTCTCGTGCGCGAGAGAGGAGCTCGGTGAAGCGCGGGTCCCCCGAGAGATCCGCCCGCAGCACGAGCGTGTTGACGAAGAGCCCGATGAGCCCCTCGACCTCGACGCGCGTGCGGCCCGCGACGGGCGTCCCGATGCACAGGTCCGTCTGGCCGCTCAGGCGCGCGATCAGCGCCTGGAACGCGGCCAGGAGCAGCATGAACGCGGTGACGCCCTGGCCGCGCGCGAGCGCGCCGAGCTCGGCGGAGAGCTCGCGCGGGAGCGCGAAGTTGTGGCGGGCGCCCCGGTAGGACCGCGCGGCGGGCCGCGGCTTGTCGGTGGGCAGCCGCAGCACCGGCGGCTCCGCGCCGAGCCGCTGCCGGAAGTACGCGAGCTGCTGGTCGAGCGCCGCCCCCGTGAGCCACGCGCGCTGCCACCGGGCGTAGTCGGCGTACTGGATCGGGAGCGACGGGAGCGCCGCGGCGCGCCCCTCCGCGTCGGCGGCGTAGAGCTCCGCCACCTCGCGGACGAGGACGTTCATGGACCATCCGTCCGACACGATGTGGTGGAGGACGACGAGCAGGAGGTGCTCGCGCTCGCCGAGGCGCGCCAGCGCGATCCGGAGCAGCGGCCCGCGGCGGAGGTCGAAGGGCTGGCGGGCCTCGGCCTCGAGCCGCCGCAGCGCCGCTGCCTCGCGCGCCGCCTCGGGCACGGCGCCGAGGTCGTCGAGGGAGATCGTCACCGGCAGCTCGGCGTGGACGATCGCCGCCGCCCGGCCGTCGCGCTCGTCGAACGTGGCGCGCAGGGACTCGTGGCGGCGGACCACCGCGGCGAAGCTGCGCTCGAGCCGGGCCACGTCGAGCGGCCCGAGCAGGCGCACCGCCGCGGGGACGTTGTAGGACGCCGCGGTCTCCTCGAGCTGCGCGAGGAACCACAGGCGCTCCTGCGCGAAGGAGAGCGGCGGCGGGCCGCTCCGCGGCTGCGGCCCGCTGCGCGGCTGTGGAAGAAGCGGCGGCGCCGGCGGGGCCAGGGGGCCGTGCCGGGCCGCCTCGACGGCGCGCGCCTGCGCGGCCACCGTCGGCGTCTCGAAGAGCGCGCGGAGCGGGAGCTCGACGTCGAGCACGCGGCGCGCGCGCGAGAGGACCTGCGTCAGCAGCAGCGAGTGGCCGCCGAGGTCGAAGAACGAGTCCTCCACGGAGACCCGCTCCACGCCCAGCACCTCGGCCCAGATCCCGGCGAGCAGCTCCTCGGTCGCGGTGCGCGGCGCCACGTGGCTCCGCGCGTCGCCGCCGTCGGGGGCGGGCAGCGCGCGCCGGTCCACCTTGCCGTTCGCCGTGCGGGGGAGCGCCGGCAGGAGCACGAAGACGGGCGGCACCATGTACTCGGGCAGGCGCTCCGCGAGCCACGCGCGCAGCGCCTCCGCGGCCGGCGCTGGAGCGCCTGCGGCCACGTCGGCGCCTGCGGCCACGTCGGCGCCTGCGGCCACGTCGGCGCCTGCGGCCACGTCGGCGCCTGCGGCCACGTCGGCGCCTGCGGCCACGTCGGCGCCTGCGGCCACGTCGGCGCCTGCGGCCACGTAGGCGACGAGCCGCCGCACGCCCGGCCGGTCCTCGCGGACGAGCACCGCGGCCTCCTGCACGGCGGGGTGCTCGGCGAGCCGCGCCTCGATCTCGCCGAGCTCGATGCGGAAGCCCCGCAGCTTGACCTGGTGATCCCTCCGGCCGGCGAACTCGATCGCGCCGTCGTCGCGGTACCGACCGAGATCCCCGGTCCGGTAGAGCCGGCGCCCCGGCGCGTGGCTGAAGGGGTCGGGGAGGAACGCGGCGGCGGTGCGGCCCGGCTCGCCCAGGTAGCCGCGCCCGACGCCGATGCCGCCCACGTACAGCTCGCCGGTCACGCCGACCGGCGACGGGGCGAGCAGGTGATCCAGCACGTAGAGCCGCAGGCCGTCCACCGGCCTTCCGATCGGGACCTGGGCCTCGTGCGCGGCGGGCGGCGCGGCGATCGCGTGCAGCGCCACGTCGTCCGAGCACTCCGCCGGCCCGTAGGCGTTCATGAGGGGCACCGCCGGGAAGCGGTCGAGCCACGCCCGGGCGAGCGCGGCGGGGAGCGCCTCGCCGGTCGGCAGGATCCAGCGCAGCCGCGCCAGCGACAGCGCCGGCGGCGCGGGGCGCTCGATCTCCCCGCGCGGCGCGAGCGCCGCGTCCAACATGCCCTGGAGCACGGCGGGGACGACCTCGACGACGGCGATCCCCCGGCGCTCGACGTGCTCGAGCAGGCGGCCCGGATCGCGCGTGATCTCGTCGGGCACGATGTCGACCGCGCCGCCGAAGAGCAGGGCGGTGAGGAACTGCCAGACCGAGATGTCGAAGCACGGCGACGCCGTCTGCGCGATGACGTCGCCCGCCGCGAGGCCGAGCCGGGGGATCTTGCTCAGCATGTTGTTGAGCATCCCGCGCCGCTCGACCATCGCGCCCTTGGGCACGCCGGTGGAGCCGCTCGTGTAGATGACGTAGGCGAGGTGCCCCGGCCCGCCGCGCTCCTCGGGGTTCTCGTCGGGCGAGGCCTCGTCGAGGGCGCCCTCGAGCGTCGCGATCGCCGGGCGGCGCGGCTCGGGCAGCAAAGCAACGGCTCTTTCCAAAGTGCCG
The DNA here is from genome assembly GCF_051530195.1 of Sorangium sp. So ce321. Classification (NCBI taxonomy): domain Bacteria; kingdom Pseudomonadati; phylum Myxococcota; order Polyangiales; family Polyangiaceae; genus Sorangium; species Sorangium sp. So ce321. The sequence continues at coordinate 13,325,354 of NZ_CP150329.1, forward strand.
CGGTGCCGCTCGCGCGTCAGCACCACCCGGGGCTCGCTCGAGGCGAGGATCTGCGCCGCGCGCTCGGCCGGGTAGGCGGGATCGATCGGCACGTACGCCCCGCCGGCCTTGAAGACGGCGAGGATCATGGTGAGCAGCGGGATGCCCCGGTCGTCGAGCAGCGCCACCCGCTGCTCGGGGCCGATCCCGCGCGCGCGGAGCGCGTGCGCCGCGCGGTTGGCGTCGCGGTTCAGCGCGGCGTACGTCAGCCGCCGATCCCCGCACGAAACGGCGATGGCGTCGGGCGTCCGCGCGACCTGGGCGTGGAAGCGCGCGGCGTAGGACGAGAGGTCCTCCTCGACCGCCGGTGTCGTGTTCCACGCGACGAGCGCCTGTTGCCGCTCGGCCGGCGTGAGGAGCGGCAGGTCGCCGAGGCGCGCGTCGGGCCGCGCGGCCATGCCCTCGAGGAGCGCGCGGAGGTGCCCGAGCAGCCGCGCGGCGAGCTCGGGCCGGACGCGCGACCTGTCGTAGGAGAGCTTGAGGGGCATCTCGGTGTCGGGCCACGACATGATCGTGAGCGGGTAGTTCGTGTGGACGCGGTCGCGGACGTCCCCGACCCGGAAGACGATCCGCCCCTCGCGGAGGGCGGGGTCGACCGGCGCGTTCTCGAACACGAGCAGGCTCTGGAACATCGGCTGTCCGCGCTCGATCTCGCTCCAGCGCTGGATGTCCACGAGCGGCGTGTGCTCGTGCTGCCGCAGCTCCAGGTTCCTGGTGAGGAGCGCGGCGAGCCACGGCAGGAGCGGCATGTCCGCGGGCACCGGGACGCGCAGCGGCAGCGTGTTGATGAAGAGGCCCAGGATGGACTCGACGCCTGGCAGCTCCGGGGGGCGCCCGGCGACGGTGACGCCGAAGAGCACCTCTCGCTCGCCGCTGTAATGGCTGAGGAGCAGGGCCCAGGCGCCCTGAACGATGGTGTTGAGCGTGAGGCGATGGCGCTGGGCGAGCGCCCGCAGCGCGGCCGTGGGCTCCGCGCCGAGCCGGATCGTGAGGTCGTCGATCTCGCCGTGGTCCGCGGCCGCCGCGCCGGCGGAGCGCTCCTCGAACCCGAGCGGCGTCGGGGCCCCGAAGCCCGCGAGGGCGCCCCGCCAGAACGCCTCTGCCGCCTTCACGTCTCGCCGCCCGAGCCAGTCGATGTAATCGCGGTAAGGGCGCGCGGGCGGGGGGCGCGTCGCGTCGCCCCGGACCAGCGCCTCGTAGTGAGCGAGGAAGTCCATCATCAGGAGCGACGTGCACCACTCGTCGAGGAGGATGTGATGGAAGCTGTGGACGAGCTCGTGAGTCCGGTCGCCCAGCCGGACGAGGCGCAGGCGCATCACCGGCGCCTTGCCGAAGTCGAGCCCTCGGTCGAGCTCGTCGCGGAGCTCCCTGGAGATGCGCGCCTCCTGGGCATCTCCGGTGAGGCCCCGGAGGTCGAGCACCTCGAACGGCAGCTCCACCGCCTTGTGGACGACCTGGAGCGGGCGTTTCTGGCTCTTCCAGACGAAGGAGGTGCGCAGGATCGCGTGCCGCGCCACCACCTCTCGCCAGCCCCGCTCGAACGCGTCGATCTGCAGATCGCCCTCGATGCGATAGCGGTTCTGCATGAGGTAGACGCCCGAGGAAGGGCGGAGCAGCGTGTGGAAGAGCATCCCCTCCTGCATGGGGGAGAGGGGATAAACGCCTTCGATGTTGGCAGAGGGATCAGGCTTGGTAGACACGGTTCACCTTTGGAGCTCGTCGAGGAGAGCGCTCCACTCTTCCGCGGAGAGGCCGGCATCAGGGGTCTCGGGGGCGGGCGGCGGCGCGGGCGGCGCCTCCTCTGGCGCGTCCGCCACGGTCAGCTGCGCCGCGGCCTCGGCCACGGTCGGGTGCTCGAAGAGCAGCTTCGGGGTCAGGCGCAGCCCCCGCTGGGCGGCGCGCGCGATCACCTGCAAGGTGACGATCGAGTCGCCGCCCAGCTCGAAGAAGTTGTCCTCGACGCCGACCTGCGCGCGGTGCAGCACCTCCGCCCAGACCTCCGCGAGGATCCGCTCCGCCTCGGTCCGGGGCGCGACGTAGGGACGATGGCCGAGCGCCGCCGCCTCGGGCGCGGGCAGGGCGCGTCGGTCGACCTTGCCGTTGGGGGAGAGCGGGAGTCGGTCGAGCGCGACGATCGGCGCTGGCACCATGTAGGCCGGCAGCGTCTCGGCGAGCCAGGCCCGCAGCGCCTCCGGATCGAGCGCGGACCCGTCGCGGCCAGCCACGTAGGCGACGAGTCGCTTGCCGCCGTGGGCCTCGTCGCGCGCGACGACGATGGCCTCGTGGACATGCGGGTGCTGGAGCAGGCGCGCCTCGATCTCGCCGAGCTCGACGCGCAGGCCGCGGATCTTGACCTGGTGGTCGATGCGTCCGAGGAACTCGATGGCTCCGTCGTGCCTGTGTCTGGCCAGATCCCCTGTGCGGTAAAGCCGCCCGCCGGGCGCGGCGCCGAAAGGATCGGGCACGAAGCGCTCGGCGGTGAGGGCGGGCCGGCGGTGGTAGCCGCGCGCGAGGCCGACGCCGCCGATGTGGAGCTCGCCGGCGACGCCGACGGGCACGGGCTGTCCGTGTCGGTCGAGCAGGTAGATCTGCGTGTTGGCGATCGGGTGTCCGATGGGGACCGAGGCGTCCTCTCGGCGGCAAGCCCAGGCGGTGACATCGATGGATGCCTCGGTGGGCCCATAGAGGTTGTGGAGCTCTGCGTCGGGCAGCCGCTCGAAGCAGCGGCGCGCGAGCTCGGCCGGCAGGGCCTCGCCGCTGCAGATGACCTTGCGCAGCGACCTGCACGAGGCGGCGCCGTGCGTCTCCAGGAAGGCCTGGAGCATGGGCGGGACGAAGTGCAGGGTGGAGACGCGGTGTCGGGTGATGAGCTCGACGAGCCGCTCGCCGTCGCGGTGGTCGCCGGGGCGCGCGACGACGAGGGCGGCGCCGGTGATGAGGGGCCAGAAGAACTCCCAGACCGAGACATCGAAGCTGAAGGGTGTCTTTTGCAAAACCCTGTCTTCGGCGGTGAGCCCGTAGCGCTCCTGCATCCATTGGAGCCGGTTGAGCAGGCCGCGGTGGCTGTTGCCGGCGCCCTTGGGCCGGCCGGTCGAGCCCGAGGTGTAGATGGTGTAAGCGAGGTGGTCCGGCGAGACCGGGACGGCGGGGTTGGCCGTGGGCTCGCTGTCGATCTCGGCGCGGTCGGCGTCGAGGCAGAGCACCTCGGCGCGGTGGGCGGGCAGGCGCGAGGCGACGGGCCACTGGCTGAGCAAGACCGGGGCGGCGGCGTCCTCGAGCATGAAGGCGATGCGGTCGGCGGGATACTCCGGGTCGATGGGGACGTAGGCGCCGCCGGCCTTGAGGATGCCGAGCAGGCCGACGACCATCTCGACGGAGCGCTCGGCGGCGATGGCGACGAGCCCGTCGGGCGCGACGCCGCGGCGCCTGAGCGCGTGGGCGAGCTGATTGGCGCGCTGGTTGAGCTCTCGATAGCTCAGGCGCCTGTCGTCGAAGATGACGGCCACGGCGTCCGGCGTCCGCTCGGCCTGCGCCTCGAAGAGCTCGTGGACGCGCCGCTCGTCCGGATACGCCCGCTCGGTCGCGTTCCACTCCTTCACGACGCGCCGGGACTCCAGCTCGCCAGGGAGCGACAGCTCGCCTACCTTGGCCTCGGGCCGGCGGGTGAGCTGCCCGAGCGCCCCCTCCACGAGGCCGAGCAGGCGGGAAGCGGCCTCCTCGTCGAATCGCCGCCTGTCGTAGGAGAGGCGGAGCTGGAGCTGACCTCCCGGCAGGACGGCCAGGGTGAGCGGGTAGTTGGTCTGGTCCGCGAAAGCGACGTCGCGGACGCCGAGCCCGGGCAACCCCTCCTGGGTCCGAGGATCGGTGGGGTAGTTCTCGAAGACGAGCAGGCTCTCGAACAGCGGCTGTCCGGCCGGGATCGCGCTGTACGTGCGCGCCTGCGCGAGCGGCGTGTGCTCGTGGGCGCCCAGCTCGGTGGTCGTCTGCTGGAGCTCGCGCAGCCAGCCCGCGACCGTGGCGGCCTGGGGCACGGCCACGCGCAGGGGCAGCGTGTTGATGAAGAGCCCCACCATGGCCTCGATCCCGGCCAGCGGAGCCGACCGCCCGGCCACCGTGATCCCGAAGAGCACGTCGTCGTTCCGCGCGGCCCGGCTGAGCAGCAGCGCCCACGCGGCCTGGACGAGCGTGCTCGTCGTCACCCGGTGCTGCTGCGCGAAGCGCTGCAGGCGCGCCGTGGCCGACTCCGACAGCGCGACGATCTTCGCCCCGTACCCGCTCGCCCCGTCGGTCGACGTTTCGCGCCCCTCGCGCGCCACGCGGTCCAGGGGCAACGGCGTCGCCGCGCTGAAGCCCGAGAGCGCGCCTCGCCAGAACGGCTCCTCGGCGCCCGCGTCCCGCGCGCGCAGCCAGCCGATGTACTCGCGGTAACGCCGGCGCGCCGATAGCGCGACAGGCCGGCCGCTGCGCAGGGCGTCGTAGGCGGCGAACGCGTCCTGCAGCACGAGGGACGCCGCCCACCCGTCGAGGAGGAGGTGATGGTGGCTCCAGAGCACGTGGTACGCCTCGTCCCCGAGGCGCAGCAGCGAGACGCGCGTCAGCGGGCCCCGGGCCAGATCGAAGCCCCTCGCGCGATCGGCGTCGACGCGCGCGGCCATCCGCTTCTGCTGCTCCTCGACCCCGGCGCCGCGGACATCCTCGAGCTCGATCTCCACCGCCCCCACCGCGTCCCCGCGGCGCACGATCTGGAGCGGCTCGTCGGCGCCCTCCCACGCGAAGGTCGTGCGCAGGACACCGTGGTGCTCGACGACGGCCTCCCAGGCCCGGCGGAACGCGTCGAGGTCGAGCGCCCCCTCCAGCCTGCACGTCACCTGCTCGACGTAGACGCCAGAGCCGGGCTCCCACAGGCTGTGGAAGAGCAACCCCTGCTGGAGCGGGCTCAAGGGATAGACGTCCTCGACGCCGCGCCCGGCCCCGAGCAGGCGGTCCAGCCTGGCCTGGTCGAGCCGCGCGAGGGGGAAATCCGAGGGCGTGTACCCGCCGCTGTCCGGAGCGAGGCAGTGCGCGACGAGGGCGCGCAGGCGCGCCGCGAAGTCCTCGCTGAGCCGCGCCATCGTCTCGGGCCGATACCGGGCTCCGCTGAAATTCCACATCACCCGGAGCCGCCCGCCGACGATGGCCGCGTCGACCTCCAGCTCGTAGCCCCGCGGCGCGCGCGGGTCGTGGTCGCGCCCGACGTCGCCCTCGGCGTGCGCGAACAGCGCGCTCGACGCGAAGAGGTCGTCCCATTGCCCGAGGTAGTTGAAGCTCACCTGGGGCGCGGCGCGCTCCCGGAGCCGCGCCGCAGGCTCGCCCTCGCTCAGGTACCGGAGCGCCCCGTACGAGGCGCCGCCCCGGGGGACGGCGCGGAGCTGCTCCTTCGTCGCCTTGAGCACGCCGTCGGGCGCCGCGCCGGCCGGGACCTCCAGCCGGACGGGGTAGATGCTCGTGAACCACCCGACGGTCCGGGAGACATCCAGGTCGTCGAGCGCGTCGCGCCCGTGTCCCTCCAGGTCGATGAGCACGGCCGGATCGCCCGTCCACCGCGCCAGCGCCCCGGCGAACGCCGCGAGCAGGATCTCGTCCACGCGCATCCGGTACGCGGGCGTCGCCTGCAGCAGCGCGCGCGTGTCCTCGGCGCCGAGGAACTGCGTCAGGTAGACGGTCTCCGCCTCGAGGGACGCGCCGGCCGGCTCGTCCGCGGGCAGCGCCGCCGTGGGGCGGCTCGCCGCGAGCCACGCCTCCGCCTGGCGCGCGACGTCCTCGGACCGGGCGTGCGCGCCAAGGCGCCGGGCCCACTCGCCGTACGAGAGGGTCTCGTCCGGGAGCCGGATCGCCTCGCCGCTGTGGTGCTGCTGGTAGGCGGTCTGGAGATCCTCGATCAGGATCCGCCAGGAGACAGCGTCGACCACGAGGTGATGGGCGATGAGCAGGAGGCGGCCGGGGCGGTCCGGGCCCAGGTCGAACAGGACCGCGCGGAGGAGCGGCCCCTCGGCCAGGTGGAGCCGCGCCTGGTGCTCGCCTGCCGCGCGCGCCAGCGCCGCGGGTTGCGCCCCGGCGAGGAGGTCCGACAGGTCGACCCGCGCGACCGCCGCGGCGGCCGAGCCTCCGTAGCGCTGGCGCCATCCGTCCGCTTCCCGCGTGAACCGCAGCCGCAGCGCGCCGTGATGCTCGGCCGTCGCCTGGACCGCGGCCGTGAGCGCCTCGACGGAGACCCGCCGCCGCAGCTCGAGCAGCACCGTCTGGTTCCAGTGGTGCGGATCGGGCCCGCCCAGCTCGAAGAACCAGCGCTGGATCGGCGTGAGCGGCGCGTCGCCGGTGAGCGGCGCCTCCGCGACGGGCGCCGAGGCTGGCGCCGCCACCACGGCCAGATCGGCGACCGTCTGGTGCTGGAAGATCTGCCGCGGCGTGAGCGAGAGGCCCGCGGCGCGCGCCCGCGAGACGACCTGCAGCGCGAGGATCGAGTCGCCGCCCAGCTCGAAGAAGTTCTCCTGGACCCCCACCGCAGGCCGACCCAGGAGCTCCGCCCAGATCCCCGCGAGCGCCGCCTCGGCCTGCGTGCGCGGCCCCAGGGCCGCGCCGGCCGGCTCGACGGGCGCCGGCAGCGCGCGCCGGTCGATCTTGCCGTACGGCGTGTGCGGCAGCTCCTCCAGCACCACGAACGCGGAGGGCACCATGTAGTCCGGCACCTGCTCCTTGAGCGCGCGCCGGAGCTGCTCCGGCGAGACGCCCGGGCCGGCCGCGACGTACGCCACGAGCCGCCGCTCCTCCGGTCGGTCCTGCCGCACGACGACGACCGCCTCGCGCACCCCGGGTCGCTCGCCGAGCCGCGCCTCGATCTCCCCGGGCTCGATCCGGAAGCCGCGCAGCTTCACCTGGTGATCCACGCGGCCGGCGAACTCGAGCTGCCCGTCGGCCCGCCACCGCGCCCTGTCGCCCGTCCGGTAGAGCCGCCCTCCCGGCTGCTCCGCGAAGGGATCGGGGACGAAGCGCTCCGCGGTCAGGTCCGGGCGCGCCCAGTACCCGCGCGCGAGCCCCTCGCCTCCGAGGTACAGCTCTCCGACGACGCCGGCCGGCACCGGCTGACCCGCGGGGTCGAGCACGTACGCCCGCGTGTTCGCGATCGGCCTGCCGATGGGGACCGCCCACGCGTCGCGCGGGTCCGCGGCGGTCAGGTTGCTGACCGTCGCGGTCACGGTCGTCTCGGTCGGGCCGTAGGCGTTCAGCAGGCGGACGCGCCCTGCCCCCGGCGCCGCCCGCCAGGCGCTCACGCGCTCGGGCAGGGCCGCCTCGCCGGTGATGACGACCTGCCGGAGGCACGGCGGCAGGGTCGCGCCCTCGGCGAGCCCCGCGACGATGCGGTGCCAGTACATGGTCGGCAGCACCGCCGCTGTCACGCCCCACGCGCCGCACGCCGAGAGGAACCCGGCGACCGACTCGAGCATGGCCTCGGTGCGCAGCACGAGCGTCGCGCCTCGCGCGAGGCACGGGAAAATCTCCTCCGCGCTCGCGTCGAAGCTCAGCGACGCGAACTGCAGCACCCTGTCTCTCGACGAGATCTCGTAGACCCCCGCCGCCACGTCGACGAAGCTCGCGATCGCCCGGTGCGGGACCACGACGCCCTTCGGCGTCCCCGTCGAGCCGGACGTGTAGAGGATGTAGGCCGCCTGCTCGGGCGCCGGCTCGCCGGCCGGCGGCGGCGGCGCGGCGGCGGAGAGCTCGCGGCGCACGCACGTCCAGCCGGCGTCGAGGTCGATCACCTCCACGCCGGGGGGCTGGCCGGCCGCCGCGTCGCCCTGGGCGATCACCACGCGGATCCCGGCGCCGCCGATCAGCGCGGCGATCCGGTCCCGGGGGAGGTTGGGATCGAGCGGGACGTAGGCGCCGCCCGACTTCAGCACGCCGAGCACCGCGGCGATCATCGCGATCGAGCGCGGGAGGCAGAGGCCCACGCGGACCTCCGGCCCCACCCCGCGCCGCCGGAGCAGCTGCGCCAGCTGGTTGGCCCGCCGATCGAGCTCGCCGTACGAGATCTGCTGCTCCTCGTGGACGACGGCCGTCGCCTCGGGCGCGCTCGCGGCGTGCTCCTCGAACATCCGGTGCACGGCGCGCGGCGCGCGGCGGCGCGCCCCTGTCGTCCGCCACCCGAGCACCTGCCGCTGCTCCTCGGCCGCGAGCATCGGCAGCTCTGACAGGCGCGTCGCCGGGCTCGCCGCCGCGCCTGCGAGCAGGCGCAGGAGGTGGTCGGCCATGCGCGCGATCGTGGCCTCGTCGAACAGGTCGGTGTCGTACTCGAGGGCGGCCGCGAGCCCGTCCCCGTCGGGCGCGATGTCGAGCGAGAGGTCGAACTGGGCGCCGCCCACGTCCAGATCGAGCAGGCGCACCCCGAGGCCCGGGATCTCCGCGGGCTGCCGGAGCACCGGCTGGAGCGCGAACATCACCTGGCAGAGCGGCGCGTGGCTCAGGTCCCGGACCGGGCTCACGGCCTCCACGACCTGATCGAAGGGCACCTCCTGGTGCGCCTGCGCCTCGCGCACTGTCTGCGTGACCCGGGCGAGGAGCTGCGCGAACGGCGGATCCCCGGAGAGGTCGGCGCGGAGCACGACGGTGTTGGCGAAGCAGCCGACGAGCCCTTCCAGCTCGGCCCGGCTCCGGTTCGTCACCGGCGTGCCCACGCTGATATCGAACGTCCCCGCGTGGCGGGCGAGGAGCGCCTGGAACGCCGCCATCAGCACCGCGAACAGGGTCGTCTCCTCGCGGCGCGCCAGGGCGCCGAGCGCCTCGGCGAGCGGCCCGGGCACACGGAAGAACCGCCGCGCTCCCTGGTAGCGCTGGGTCGCCGGCCGGGGGCGATCCGTGGGCAGCTCCAGCACCCCCGGCTGTCCCGAGAGCTGCCTTGTCCAGAAGGCGAGCTGGGCCTCGAGCAGCCCGCCCTCGACGCGCTGGCGCTGCCAGTGCGCGAAATCCGCGTACTGGAGCGTCGGGTCGGCGAGGGGGGCGGGCCGGCCCGCGACGAACGCCTTGTACAGCGCGGCGAACTCCGCGAGGACCACGCTCGTGGACCACCCGTCGAAGACGATGTGGTGGACCACCCAGAGGAGGACGTGTTCTTCCGGGCCGAGCCGCAGGAGCGTGAGCCGGAGGAGCGGGCCGTTCACCAGATCGAACGGGCGCCGCGCCTCGCGCTCGATGAGGCGCCGGGCCTCGGCGTCTCGCTGCGGCGGCGGCAGGGCGCCGAGGTCGAGCCGCTCGATCCGCAGCGCCCCTTCGGGCTGGACGACCTGGGAGGGCTGGCCGTCGACGACGGCGAACGTCGTGCGCAGGATCTCGTGCCGGCGCACGATCTCGGAGAGGCACCGCTCCACGACGGCGACGTCGAGCGACCCGGTGAGCCGCACGGCCGTGGCCAGGTTGTAGGAAGCGCTCTCCGGCTCGAGCTGGGCGAGAAACCACAGCCGCTCCTGGGCGAAGCTCATCGGAAAAACGAAGACATCCTCACGCATGAAAGAACCTCAGGAGGCTTTGGCCCGGAACGGCTCGGCCATGGCTACAAGGACCTTGCGCGGCCCGCGGAAGGGCGCGCGCCCGTGGGCGACGAGCATGTTGTCCGCGAGGAGCACGTCGCCCTCTTGCCAGGCGAACTCCACGGCGAGCTGCCTGTACACGTCGCGGATCTCGTCGAGCGCGGCGCCCTCGATGGGCGATCCGTCGCCATAGAGGGCGTTGCGGGGCAGGTCCTGCTCGGCGAAGATCGAGAGGAGCGCCTCTCGCGCGGCCTGGTCCAGGTTGGAGACGTGGAACAGGTGGGCCTGGTTGAACCACACGTGCTCGCCGGTGCGCGGGTGGGTGGCCACGGCCTGGCACACCTGGCGTGTGCGCAGCTCGCCGTCGGCCTTCCACACGCACTCGATGCCTGCCGCCCGGCAGAAGCGCTCGACCTCGGCCCTGTCGTTCGTGCCGAAGACCTTCTGCCACGGCAGGTCCAGGCCGTTTCCGTAGTTGCGGACGTACATCACCCGCTTTGCCTCGAAGCGCTCCCGGATCCGGGCGGGGATGCGCCGATAGACCTCGCGGCTGTCCGCGAGCGGGGTGCTCCCGCCCTCGGGCGCGGCCTGCGCGCAGTGAAACCAGATCTTGAGCGGCCAGTCGAGCGTGTACGACTGCTCGTTGTGGAGCGGGATGTGCTGGTGAGCTGGGTACTCCGTCGACGTGTAGATGCGGTCCTGCACGTGGGAGCGCGGCGTCGAGCCGAACGTGTAGTCGAGGAGCTCCGGCGTCACGAGCCTGACGAAGGCGTGGAAGTCGGCCGTCGATCGCACCGGAAAGCCGCGGAACAGCACCGCTCCGTGCCGGGGGAGCGCCTCTTCCGCGCACGCCCGGATCTCCGCGGCGAGCGCGGGGACGCTGGCGACGTCCCCGCGGCCGGCCGGGCTCGCGACGAGCGGCAGCGCGCCGCCGGGGAAGCAGGCCCGCGAGAGGCCTGCCGCCTTGCGCCGCGCTGCGTCCTCGGTCGCCTCCCGCGATGCCGCCGACATGGCCTCCGACATGGCCTCTGACGTGGCCTCTGACGTGGCCTCTGACGTGGCGAGCGCGCTCGAGTCGGTCACGACGACCGGCCCTCCTCCATCTGCTTGCGGAGGCTGAGCGGACGCATGTCGGTCCAGACCTCCTTGATGTGCTCGAGGCACTCCGCCTTGGTGCCGGCCTTGCCCGCGTCGCGCCAGCCGACGGGGTTCTCCCGGTACTCGGGCCAGATCGAGTACTGCTCTTCGTGGTTCACGACGACTTTGTAAATGGTGTTGTCTTCATGCTCTTCGTTCGCCATGGGACTCCTCCGTTCGAGGTGCGTTGCGGGTTGAGGTGAGGTGATCGACGTCATCGGCGCTCGGGGACGAGCGTGAGCGTGTGGGCGGCCGGGCCTGCGAGGAGCGGCAGCGGGCGGCCGTCGACCCAGGCGCGCTGTTGATCGCGGTAGTGGGGCGACAGCGGGTCGCCCGATTGCCCGGCCGGCATGTGCAGGATCCCTTCCGGTTCGTGCCCCGGCGAGACGACGAGCCGCTCGCTGGCGGCGAGCGTGTCGCTCACCAGGCGCACGCAGACGTCGCACCCCGGGAGCGGCTCGTCGGGCATGTTGAGGCGCGCGGCGAGCTCCGGCGTCACCGCGAGCGGGTGCGCGATCTGCACCCGGCTCACCGCGCCCCACGCGATCTGGTCGACGGGCCGCCCGCCGTGCTCCCGCTTGGTGGCCGCCATGGCCTTCTCCAGCGCCGCGAGGACGAAGGCATCCCAGCCGCCCTCCGGCGCCGGCACGAGCTCGGCCGACCGCGCGTCGAGCGCGCGTTGCAAGGGCGTGTCGATGTCGGTCAGCTCGAGCTCCAGGGTCGGCTCCGCGGCGCGGCTCGCGCCGAGCCACGCGGCGAACACCTCGTCGGCCAGGACGTGCCGGAGCCGATCGAGGAGCGGCAGGCCGACGCTCGACACGTCGGCCCGGCCGTCCCACGCCTTCACCGCGCGCCGCGCCTCGGCGAGCGCCGGCCGCCTCGACACGGCCTCCTCGGTGAGCGCGCGCAGCGCGAGGTCGCGGTAGAAGCCGTAGAACTCGGCCTGCGTATCGAGCTGCAGCGCCAGGAGGTCCGCCTCGGCGACCTTTCGCGGCTCGCGCAGGCGCTCGGTGATGCGGTAGGCGCGGTAGCCGTTGGCATAGTCGCGGCCGAGCGCCGGCGCGCCCTCGCCGAGCGGCATGCGGTGGTTGGCGTTGACGACGAACCCCGACGGCGGATCCACGATGCGCGGCAGCGCGGCGGGGGGCAGGTAGCCGTCCCAGCCCGCGCGCCCGTCCGCCCAGGAGACGCTGACCGACCCGTCGAACCCGCGGCGCCGGGGCACGCGCCCGGTCACCGTCCACGCGACGCGGCCGCGCCTGTCGGCGAGCAGGACGTTGCACCCGGGCCCGCCGGCGGCGTTCATCACGGAGGCGGCCTCGTCGACGCTCCGGGCCCGATCCATCTCGAGGAGACCGAGGTCGACCCCCTCGGGATCGAGCGCCGTCCATCGGACCGCGACCTTCGCCCCGAGGAGCGGCCGCGGCGCGACCGGTCCCCAGATCGTCCGCCGGGCCGTGACGGTGACGTCGGGCTCGCCGCGGACCTTGATCGTCTCCTCGGCGACGTCGAACCGCCTCCACCCGGAGGGCGTCCGGTACTCGTCGGGGCGCTCGGGGTGGACCTCGATCTGGACGAGATCCATCACGTCGCCGTCGAGGTTGGTCATCCCCCAGGCGACATGGCGGTTCGTCCCCACGATGAGCATGGGCACGCCGGGCAGCACCACGCCCGCTACCTCGCTGTCGCCGTAGCGGAGCTCCGCGCGATACCAGATGTTGGGGACGCCGAGCTCGAGGTGCATGTCGTTCGCGAGGAGGGCGCGGCCGTCCTTCGTCCGCTGGCCGGCCACCGCCCAGCCGTTCGAGCCGACCGGCGCCGCGCCGGAGGCCGCGCTGAGCACCCCGCCGCGCCACGCCTGCGCCCTTCGGCTCTGGGCCACCAGCGCTCGCAGCTCCTCGGCCGGCAGCGGGGGAGCCGCGGGCGCCTGCGCGCCGAGCAGCGCCCTCGTGTACGGGTCGGTGCCTTCGAGCAGGAAGGACGTCACGCCCTTCGGGAGGCTGCGTGTCAGGACCGTGCGTGTCCGCTCCAGGTCCTCGGTGACGCTGAGGGCGTTGAACATCCCCAGCACCACGAGGACGCTGTCCTCCGGGCGCCACGGCTCGGGCCGATAGCCGAGCTTCTGGAACTCGACAGGGAGCGTCTCCGCGCTCCGGAGATAGGCATTGACGCCCTCGGCGTACGCGTCGAGCGCGGCGCGCTGGCGCTCCGGGAGGCGCGAGAGGATCGCCGACGCGGCCTGCGGGACGCCGTAGAGCCGCTGCCGGGTATCGGCCGGCAAGAGATCGCGCCCGAGGACCTCCGCGAGCCGCCCTCCGCTGCTCCGGCGGAGCAGGTCGAGCTGGAACAGCCGGTCGCGCGCCGTGAAGACGCCGAGGGCCCGGAGCGCGTCCTGCCGCGAGGCGGCGCGGATCGTGGGGATCCCCAGGCGATCGGACGTGACGGTCACCGCGCCCTCCAGGCCCGGCACGGTGAGGGCGCTGCCGCTGGCGCGCGGCGCCGGGGCGCGGGCGGCGCCCTGGGTCCCGTCGGCGCAGCCGGCGATCGTCAGCGAGGCGAGCGCCGAGAGGGCGAGTGATCGGACGCCGCGGCTCATATCTCCTGCTCCGCTACCTTGAGGTTCTCGTGGCCGCGGACACCGGTCTCCGGCGCGGCCTGCTGCTCGATGTGGAGCGGGTGGACCTCCGCGGATCTGGCCCGACCTCCCTCGTCGACACGCGCGCTCGCGGCCCCCGCGGGGGTCGCGGGCAGCTCTGTCAGGCGGCCGAAATCGAGCCGCAGGCAGCGATCCGCGAGCGCGAAGTACTGGTCGTCGTGCGTGATCACGAGGGCTGTCTTGCCCCTCGCCCTGAGCTCCGGGAGGAGCTCCGTGTAGAAGATCTTCCGGAACTGCGGGTCCTGGTCGGACGCCCACTCATCGAAGACGTAGAAAGGCCTGTCTTCGAGGTAGGCGGTGACCAGGGCGAGGCGCTTGCGCTGCCCCTGCGACAGCCCGCTCACGCGGAGGGCGCCCTCCTCGACGCGCACCCGGTGATCGAGCTGCAGCCGCTCGAGGTAGCGCCGGGCGCGCTCGTCGAGGCCGGGGCCGTCCAGGCCGAGCAGGTGCTCGAAGAGGTGGTATTCCCCGAAGACGACCGAGAAGAGCTGTCGATACCTGTCGCGGCTCTCGTCGTCGACGGGCACGCCGTCGAGCCGTATCTCGCCGGACTCCGGCGCGTAGAGCCCGAGGAGCAAGAGGGACAGCGTCGTCTTGCCGCTGCCGTTGCCGCCCACGAGGAACACGAGCTCGCCGGGCTTGAAGGCCAGATCGATGGGCCCGAGCTGGAAGCTGCCTTCTTCCTTCTCCCGGTAATAACGGTGCGTGACGCCGGACAGCGCGATGCGCTCCCACGCGCGGGGGGCCTCCGCGCCTCCGCGCGCCGGCGTCCCTTTCGCTTCGAGCTTCGCCTCGGGCGTCAGCGCGAGCCCGAGCTCGCTCACCTTCGCGAGCGCGACGCTGGCCCGCCCGACCGCCGGCAGGAACTCGACCGTCTGCGCGAAAGGCGTCATCAGGAAGAGCATCGCCAGCACGACGCCGGACACCGCCGGCGGCGTCAGCCCTGCCCAGGCCGGGAGGGCGAACAGGGTGAGCCCGAGGACGGCGTAGAAGAGCAGCGTGCCCCAGCCCATCGCGATGGAGTACTCGGTGGTGCCCGCCACGAACTCCCGCTCGTAGGTCGCCACGCTGCCGCCGAGGACGTCGGAGAGGAACGCCCGGCTGCGCCCGCCGTGCATCTTGAGCTCCTTGATCCCGCTCGTCAGCCCGCGGAAGTGCTGGAACAGGGCGTCGCTCGTCTCGCGGGCGCGCCTGAAGGCGTGGATCGCGCGCCCCTCGTGGGCGCGGAAGAGCGCGGCGCCGACCGCCATGGCGCCCAGCACGATCGCGAGCGCAGACCACGAGATCCGCCCGATATAGGCGAGGCAGCCGAGGACGGTGGCCACGTTGACGCAGAGGAGGGGCAGGTAGACGTACGCCTGCGTGATGACGGCCGGGTCGTCGTTGAGCGCCGCCAGGAGCCGGTGGGGGCCGAGCTGCTCGATGTGGCGCAGCGGCGCCTCGAGGATGCGCTGGCTGAGCTGCATGCGCAGCTCCGCGATCATGGCCTGTCCCAGCCGGGTCAGGAGCACCTGGGAGACGGCCCTGCTCAGCACGGCGAGGGTGGCGAGCCCCGCGAAGGCCCACGCGAGCTGCGCGGCGGGGCGGCCGTCCGCAGAGAGCGCCTCCTGGACGAGCGCGATGACGCCGGCGCTCGAGAGCCCGCTGATCACGCCGGCGGCGACGGCGAGGAGCAGGGGCCGGAGCGCGCGGCGCACGAGGAAGCCGAGCACGCTCATTGGCCCTTCTCCTTCGGCGGGACGGGCTGACCCTTGGTGGCGGCTGGCTCGCCGTCCGGCTCATCGTCCCGCCCGTCGTCCGGGCGCGCCGGGGCGCGCGAGCTTCCGGCGCCGGGGAGCCGCCTCGCGGTCCGGGGCAGCGCGACGAGGGCCGGCTCGGGGCTCGCGGCGGGCGCTTGTTGCCCTCGCGCCTCGTGGACGCGCTCCGCGAGCGCGGCCACGGTCGGCCGCTCGAAGAACTCCCGCAGCGACAGCTCCACCTGGAACGTCTCCCGGACGCGGTTGAGGATCTGCAGGGCGAGGAGCGACTCGCCGCCGAGCTCGAAGAAGTCTTTCCTGGGGTCGACGGGATCGATGCCGAACGCGCGCGCCCAGATCGCCGTCACCTGCGCTTTCACCGCCTCGGGCGACAGGCTCTCGCCTGCGCCGGGGGCCGCTGCCCCGGCGTGCCGGCGCGGCTCGCCGGTGCCGGCAGCCGCGGCGGTGTCGCCGGCGCCGAGCCGCCGGGCCAGGGCGGCGCCCTCGTCGTCCCTGGGCAGGCCGTGGAGCGGGCGGATCGAGACGATCACCTGCGGCAGCGCTGCCTGGCTCAGGATGTGGTGGAAGACCTGCTGCCCTTCTTCCGGGCTCATCCCGTCGAGGATCACGTCGTCGATCCCCAGGGCCAGGAGGCGCGCCTCGGCGCGGGCTGCCATACCGACGTTCCGGAAGCGATCGAGGTTGACGGAGACCGTGTACGGTCCTGCCCTGCGCGCGCAGGCCTGCGCGAACGCGTCGAGGAACGCGTTGGCGGCCGCGTACCCCGCCCGCGCGAGGCCGCCGCTCAGC
Source organism: Sorangium sp. So ce321 (assembly GCF_051530195.1). Lineage (NCBI taxonomy): Bacteria > Pseudomonadati > Myxococcota > Polyangiales > Polyangiaceae > Sorangium > Sorangium sp. So ce321. Next base: position 13,341,292 of record NZ_CP150329.1, read on the forward strand.
GCGGTGACCGAGGAGCAGAGCAGGACGAAGTCGGGCCGGCAGGAGCGGGCGATCTCCTCGAGCGACAGCGCGCCGAGCGCCTTGGGGCCGAGCTCCGCTTCGAGCGCGTCCGTCGTGAGCCGCTCGATGAGCCCGCCGGCTGCGATCCCGGCCGCGTGGATCACGCCGTGCAGGGCGCCGAAGCGATCCAGCGTCTCGCGCGCGGCGGCGCGCATCTGCGCGGGGTCCGTGACATCGGCGCGCAGCGCCACGACCTCGGCGCCGGCCTGCTCGAGCGCCTGCAGGCGCAGGCGCTGCTCGTCGGTCGGAGGCGAGCGGCCCGTGAGGATCAGCCGCGCGCGCGCCGTGCGGGCGAGGTAGTCCGCGAGCAACAGCCCGACGCCTCCCAGCCCGCCGGTGATGAGGTAGACGCCGCGCTCTCGCAGCAAGGGGGGCGCTCCTTGCGCCGCCGCCAGCGGGATGGGCTCGACGGCGGGCACCCAGCGGTGGTGTCCGCGGTAGACGACGACGGGATCGCCGGCGTCGGAGCGCGCCTCCGCGAGGATCCGCTCGATGAGCCGATCGGCCTCCGCGGCGTCGGGGGTGGCGACCTCGAGATCGATCACGCGGCAGCGCACGTGCGGGAGCTCCAGCGGGACGCTGCGGCAGACGCCGAGCAGCGGGGCGTGCTCGGGGCGCAGGGCTTCCCGTCCGGTCAGGTCGTGCAGGCCGCTGGCGAGCGCGATCAGGTGGGCGCTTCCCGGCTGCTTGCCCAGCGCGCGCGCCAGCCAGAGCAGGCTCATCGAGCCCCGGCGCTGCGCTTCCCGGAACGCGCCCGGGCTGAGCTGCGGCTCGCGCGTGCCGTCGTGGTGGTCGCGCGGGCGGCCGAGGCTGAAGGCGTGCACGATGCGCGCGGGCCGGAGCGCGCCTGGGTCGAGCTCGCGGGTCAGCGCGGCGTAGTCCTCGGGCTGGTCCGGGCGGAGCGCGAAGGAGCGTTCCGCGAGGCGCTCGAAGCGATCGCCGCTCCTGACCCGGGTGACCCGCCGGCCGGCGCGCTCGAGCCGCTCTGCGATCCGGAGGCCGAGCTCCTCCTCGTCAGCGAAGACGAGCCAGTGCGCCTCGTCGGCCTCAGGCGCGAGCGGCAGCGGCTCCAGCGGGGAGCGCTTCCAGGAGGGGACGTAGAAAATTCCGTCAGCCAAAGACGCGCCGACCGAGGCCGACCCGACCGAGGTTGAGGCCGACCCGACCGAGGTTGAGGCCGACCCGACCGAGGTTGAGGCCGACCCGACCGAGGTTGAGGCCGACCCGACCGAGGTTGAGGCCGACCCGACCGAGGTTGAGGCTGTCTCCGGGCGCTCCAGCCAGTACCGCTTTCGCTCGAACGGGGTTGCCGGCAGCGCGACGCGCCGCCGGTGCCGCCCCGCCTGCAGCCCTGCCCAGTCCAGGGGCGCGCCCGCCACCCACAGCTGCCCGGCCGCGTCGAGCAGCGCCGCCCCCGGCGCCGCCGTCTCGCGGGCCGCGGGCGCTGCCTCGCGCGCCGCGGGCATGGACGCGAGCGCGAGCGACTCCGCCGCCAGCTGCCGGCACAGCGCGGTGAGCGTCTGCCCCGGCCCTACCTCGAGGAGGATCCGCGCCGGCTGCTCCCGCAGGGTCTTCACGCCGTCGGCGAAGCGGACCGTGCTCCTGAGGTGCCGCACCCAGTAGTCGGGGTCCTGCGCCTCGGCCGCCGTGATCCAGGTCCCGGTGACGTTCGACACCCATGGCGTGCGCGGCGCGCGCAGCGTGGTCCTTGCCACCGCCTCGCGGAACGCGGCGAGGGCGCCGTCCATCAGGTGGGAGTGGAAGGCGCGCGACGTGCGCAGGCGGCGGGCCTCGATCCCGCGGCCGGCGATCTCGCGCTCCACCCGCTGGATCGCTGCTGCTGGCCCGGACAGCACGCATTGTCGCGGCCCGTTGACGGCGGCGAGGGCGACCTCGTCGCCGAGCCAGCCCGCGACCTCGGCTTCCGGCGCGGACACCGCGAGCATCGCGCCGTCCGGCGTCGCCTCCATCAGCCGCCCCCGCGCCGCGACGAGCGCCAGGGCGTCGTCGAGCGACAGGCACCCTGCCAGGCAGGCGGCCACGTACTCGCCCACGCTGTGGCCGAGCATCGCGTCGGGGGTCAGCCCCCACGCCATCCACAGCCGCGCGAGCGCGTACTCCACGACGAACAGGGCCGGCTGCGTCACCGACGTGCGATCGAGGCGCCTCGCGGCGTCCTCGCGGTCCGCGGGCGCGGGGAACAGCGCCGTCCGGATATCCGCGCCGAGGTGGCGCTCGAGCCGCGCGGCGCAGTCGTCGACCTCGCCCCTGAACACCGGCTCGGCCTCGTACAGATCGCGGCCCATGTCGGGCCGGTGGGTGCCTTGCCCGGGGAACAGGAACGCGACCGGCCGCGGTCCGGCCACGGGCGCGCCGGAGCGCAGCGCGCCGCCGCGCTCGCGCAGCGCGCGCGCGGCCTCCTCCCGCGAGCGGCACACGACGGCGCGGCGGTGAGAGAACGCCCGGCGGCCGAGCTGCTGCGTGTGCGCGACGTCGCCGAGCTCGAGGTCGGCGTGGACCTCCAGGTGCGCTGCGAGCGCGTCGGTCAGGCGCTCGAGCGACGCGCTCGACCGGGCCGACAGCACGAGCAGCTCGCAAGGGCGGGGCGGGTCCGCCTCGGGCGGGGGCGGCGCTTCTTCGAGGACGACGTGCGCGTTGGTGCCGCCGAGGCCGAAGGAGCTCACGCCGGCGCGGCGCGGCGCGCCGCTGGGCGACCACGCCGCGAGCTCGGCGGCCACGTAGAAGGGGCTGTGATCGAGGTCGAGCGCGGGGCTCGGCGCGCGGAAGTGCAGGCTCGGCGGGATGCGCCCGTGGGCCACGGCGAGCGCCGCCTTGATCAGCCCGGTGACCCCCGCGGCCGCGTCCAGGTGCCCCACGTTGGTCTTCACCGACCCGATCGCGCAGAAGCGCTCCCTGTCGGTCGTCGCCCGGAACGCCTGGGAGAGCGCCGCGATCTCGATCGGATCGCCGAGCGGCGTGCCGGTGCCGTGCGCCTCCACGTAGGTGATGGAGTCCGCCTCGACGCCCGCGGCCGCGTGGGCGGCGCGGATCGCGCGGGCCTGGCCCTCGACGCGCGGCGCTGTGTAGCCGACCTTGGCCCGGCCGTCGTTGTTGACGGCGGACCCCTTGATGACCGCGACGATCGAGTCCCGATCGGCGATGGCGTCGTCGAGCCGCTTCAGGAGGACCACGCCGACGCCGCTGCCGCCGACGGTGCCCTGGGCCGCGGCGTCGAAGGCGCGGCAGTGGCCGTCGGGCGACGCGATCGCGCCTTGCTGGTAGAGGTACCCGGTCCGCTGCGGGACGCTGACCGACGCGCCGCCGGCGAGCGCCAGATCGCACTCGCCGGTGAGCAGTCCCTGGCAGGCCAGGTGCACGGCGACGAGCGACGTCGAGCAGGCCGTCTGCACGGCGATGCTCGGGCCTTCCAGGTTGAGCTTGTACGACACGCGGGTCGTCAGGAAGTCCTTGTCGAGCGCGAGGAGCGCGGCGACGTCGGCCGCTGATTGCAGGCGCGGCCCGCCGGGGAAGTGGTGGGCCAGGTACCCGCTCAGGCTCGAGCCGGCGTAGACGCCGACAGGGCCGCCCGCGCGCTCCGGATCGATCCCGGCGCTCTCGAACGCCTCCCACGCGCACTCCAGGAACAGCCGGTGCTGCGGGTCCAGCGCGGCGGCCTCGCGCGGCGTGAAGCCGAAGAGCTCGGCGTCGAACAGGTCGATGTCGTCGAGCACCGCCCGCGCCCGCACGTAGTCGGGCCGCGCGATCAGCGCCGGGTCCACGCCCGCGGCGACGAGCTCCTCGTCGGTGAGGATCGAGACGGACTCGACGCCTGCGCAGAGGTTTTGCCAGAACGTCGCCACGTCCCTCGCGCCCGGAAAGCGCCCGGCCATGCCGATGATCGCGATCTCCAGGCCCGGGCGGGGCTCGCCGCTGCTCGGTGTCGTCATGACTTCTTCGTCTCCAGCTCGCCGCGCCGTCGCGCGAAGATCTCCCCGCGCCGCTGCTGCGCGGCCCTCGCCCGCTCGTCGTTCCGCTCTCTGGCCTCGGGCGCGGGCTCGGCGCTGGCTTCACGGCTCAAGGCCGCTGCGAGCGAGGCGATGGTGGGGTGTTGAAACAGGACCAGCATCGGCAGCCCGCGGTCGACCTCCTCGCGCAGGCGGCTGTGGACCTTCGCCAGCGAGAGCGAGTGTCCGCCCAGATCGAAGAAGTTGTCGTCGACGCCGATCTGCGAGGCCGGGAGCACGTCTCGCCAGATCGCCGCGATGGTGCGCTCGAGGTCTGTTCGCGGCGGCGTCACGGCCCTGGCCGGCGCGTCGATCTGCTCGGGCGCGGGCAGGGCGCGTCGGTCGACCTTGCCGTTGGGGGAGAGCGGGAGTCGGTCGAGGGCGACGATCGGCGCCGGGACCATGTAGGCCGGCAGCGTCTCGGCGAGCCAGGCCCGCAGCGCCTCCGGCTCGGGCGCGGACCCGTCGCGGCCGGCCACGTAGGCGACGAGCCGCTTTCCGCCGTGGGCCTCGTCGCGCGCGACGACGACGGCCTCGCGGACGTCCGGGTGCTGGAGCAGGCGGGCCTCGATCTCGCCGAGCTCGACGCGCAGGCCGCGGATCTTGACCTGGTGGTCGAGGCGTCCGAGGAACTCGATGGCTCCGTCGTGCCTGTGTCTGGCCAGATCCCCTGTGCGGTACAGCCTGCCGCCGGGCGCGGCGCCGAAAGGATCGGGCACGAAGCGCTCAGCGGTGAGCGCAGGGCGGCGGTGGTAGCCGCGCGCGAGGCCGACGCCGCCGATGTGGAGCTCGCCGGCGACGCCGACGGGCACCGGTTGTCCGTGTCGGTCGAGCAGGTAGATCTGGGTGTTGGCGATGGGGTGCCCGATGGGGACCGAGGTCGAGGAGTCCTCAGGCCGGCAGGCCCAGGCGGTGACATCGATGGACGCCTCGGTGGGCCCGTAGAGGTTGTGGAGCTCGGCGTCGGGCAGCCGCTCGAAGCAGCGGCGCGCGAGCTCCGCGGGCAGGGCCTCGCCGCTGCAGATGACCTTGCGCAGCGACCTGCACGAGGTCGCGCCGTGCGTCTCCAGGAAGGCCTGGAGCATGGGCGGGACGAAGTGCAGGGTGGAGACGCGGTGTCGCGTGATGAGCTCGACGAGCCGCTCGCCGTCGCGGTGGTCGCCGGGGCGCGCGACGACGAGGGCGGCGCCGGTGATGAGGGGCCAGAAGAACTCCCAGACCGAGACATCGAAGCTGAAGGGTGTCTTTTGCAAAACCCTGTCTTCGGCGGTGAGCCCGTAGCGCTCCTGCATCCATTGGAGCCGGTTGAGCAGGCCGCGGTGGCTGTTGCCGGCGCCCTTGGGCCGGCCGGTCGAGCCCGAGGTGTAGATGGTGTAAGCGAGGTGGTCCGGCGAGACCGGGACGGCGGGGTTGGCCGTGGGCTCGCTGTCGATCTCGGCGCGGTCGGCGTCGAGGCAGAGCACCTCGGCGCGGTGGGCGGGCAGGCGCGAGGCGACGGGCCACTGGCTGAGCAAGACCGGGGCGGCGGCGTCCTCGAGCATGAAGGCGATGCGGTCGGCGGGATACTCCGGGTCGATGGGGACGTAGGCGCCGCCGGCCTTGAGGATGCCGAGCAGGCCGACGACCATCTCGACGGAGCGCTCGGCGGCGATGGCGACGAGCCCGTCGGGCGCGACGCCGCGGCGCCTGAGCGCGTGGGCGAGCTGATTGGCGCGCTGGTTGAGCTCTCGATAGCTCAGGCGCCTGTCGTCGAAGATGACGGCCACGGCGTCCGGCGTCCGCTCGGCCTGCGCCTCGAAGAGCTCGTGGACGCGCCGCTCGTCCGGATACGCCCGCTCGGTCGCGTTCCAGCCGGTGAGGAGCTGCTCCCGTTCGGTCGCATCCATCATCGGCAGATCGCCCAGCCGCGCCTCTGGGTTGGCGACGAAGCCGTCGAGTATCGCCACGAGGTGCCGCGTCATGCGCAGGACCGTGGCGCGATCGAAGAGATCGGTGTTGTACTCCCACGCACCGCGCGCTCCCTGGCCGTCCGCGGCCAGGTTGAGCGCTAGATCGAACTGCGCCGTACCCGTGTCGACCCGCTGCGCGCTGCTCGACAGGCCGGGGATCTCCGGCGCCTGCTCGGGCGTCGGATCCATGGCGAGCATCACGTTGAACAGCGGCGTGTGGCTGAGGTTCCGCTCGAGGGACAGCGCCTCCAGCACCCGCTCGAACGGCACCTCCTGGTGCGCTTGCCCCTCCGTGACCGCCGCGCGGACGCGGGCGAGGAGCTCCGTGACGCGCGGGTTCCCGGAGAGGTCGACGCGCAGCGCCAGCGTGTTGAGGAAGCACCCGACCACGCCCTCGAGGGCCGCCCGCGGCCGCGCCGCGACCGGCGTGCCGACGCAGACATCGCGCTGGCCCGTGTACCGGTGCAGGAGCGCGAACAGCCCTGCTGCCACGGTCGTGAACAGCGTGGCGCCCGCCCCGCGCCCGAGGGCGGCCAGCCGCGCCACGAGCTCCGGCGGCAGCGCGAGCTCCTCGCGCGCGCCCGCGTAGGTCTGGACCGAGGGACGCGGCCTGTCGGTGGGGAGCTCGAGCGGCGGCACAGGCCCCTTCAGCCGGCCGCGCCAGTAGGTGAGCTCCTGCTCGCGCGCCGCCGCCGGTTCGCTCCGGCGCTGCCACAGCGCATGATCCGCCGGCTGGAGCGGGAGCGGCGCGAGCTCCGGGGCGCGCCCCGCGGAGAGCGCGCCGTACAGCGCCGAGAGCTCCCGCAGGAGCACGTTCATCGACCAGCCGTCCGCGATGAGGTGATGGCAGGTGAGCGCCAGCGCGTGCTCCCGCTCGCTCATGCGGAGGAGCGCCCAGCGCACCGGCGGCTCGTCGAGGTCGAACGCGCGCTGCGCCCCGCTGCGGAGGCGCTCTTGCAGCGCCGGCTCCCGCTCCTCCTCGGCGAGCGCGCTCAGGTCCTCGAGCGGCAGCGCGACCGGGGCGGGCGGCGCGATCCTCTGGAGAGGCTGCCCCGCGACGGAGGGAAAGCTGGTGCGCAGGGCCTCGTGGCGGGCCGCGAGCGCCGTCACCGCCTGCTCGAGGGCGCGCCGGTCGAGGGCTCCGGAGAGCCGCACGGCCACCGCGATATGGTAGACGGGCGCCCCGGCGACCAGGTGCTCGAGGAACCACAGGCGCTCTTGCACGAGGGACAGCGGCAGTCGCTCCGGCCGCTCACCCGGCGTGAGCGGCGCGAGCGCCGCGGGTCGGCCGGTCGATGTGCCCGCGGGCGCGCTGCCCTGCCTCGCCTCGATCCACGCCGCGAGCGCCGCGACCGTCGTCGACTCGAAGAGCTGCGCTGGCCCCACGTCGGCGCCCACGGCCTCGCTCACCCGGCCGCTCACCTGCATGGCGCGCAGCGAATCTCCGCCCAGGCTCAGGAACTCCTCGTTCCTGCCGACCCGGGCGCGCCCCAGCACCTCGGCCCAGATGCCCGCCAGCGTGGACTCCAGCGCTGTCTGCGGCGGCTCCGCGATCTCCGCCTCCGCCCGCGCGTCGGGCGTCGATTGCCACACGGCGTCCAGGGAGCCGTCCAGGAACCGTCCGCGGCACGCCCTCCGTTGCACCTTGCCGCTCGTGGTCCGCGGCAGGCTCCCCGGCTTGATGAGCACGACCGCGTGGACGGCGACCTCGTGCCGGTCGGCCACGGCGCTCTGGACGGCCGCGCAGAGCTCCGCCGGATCTGCCGAGGGGGAGGCGCGCCGTCCGAGCTCCTGAACGATGACGACGCGCTCCTCGCCGTCGACGTCCACGGAGAACGCCGCGCCGCCGCCGGCGCGGAGGCTCGGATGGCTCTCCTCCGCGGTGATCTCGAGATCTTGCGGATAGAGGTTGCGCCCGCGGACGATGATCAGGTCCTTGAGCCGCCCGGTCACAAAGAGCTCGCCGCGCGAGAGGAACCCGAGATCGCCCGTCCGGAGGAACGGACCTTCGCCCGTCGACAGCCGCGCTCCGAACGTGTGTGCCGTGTCCTCCGGCCGCTCCCAGTAGCCCTGGGCCACGCTCGCTCCGGCCACCCAGATCTCGCCGACGCGCTCTTCGTCGCACGGCCGGCGGCTCTCGGGATCGACGATCAGCACCTGTTCGTCGGCGGGCGGCCCCCCGCAGCCCACCAGGGTCGATCCGGCCTGCGGATCGTGCGGATCGAACACGGCTCTTCCCTGCCCGAGCGCCGCGCGGTCGACCGCGCGGAGGACCGGGGGCGCCTCCGGCGCGCCGCCGCTGACGAGCAGCGTCGCCTCGGCCAGGCCGAAGCACGGATAGAAAGCGGCGCGCCGGAACCCCGACGGCGCGAACGCGTCCGCGAAGCGGTCGAGCGTCGCTGCCCGGATCGGCTCGGCCCCGTTGAACGCCACCTTCCAGGAGCTGAGGTCGAGCCCTTCCCGCTGCTCCGGGGTGATCTTCGCGACGCACAGATCGTAGGCGAAGTTCGGGCCGCCGCTCGTCGTGGCCCGGTAGCGCGAGATCGCGGCCAGCCAGCGCCAGGGCCTCATCAGGAAGTGGTCGGGCGATAGCTGGATGCAGGGCACGCCCACGTAGAGCGGCTGAAGGATGTTCCCGATGAGCCCCATGTCGTGGTGCGGGGGCAGCCACCCGACGATCACGCTCTCCGCGGTGTGCCCGAAGGCGCGCTGGATCATGCGCTCGTTGCTCAGCAGGTTGCCGTGCGTGAGCACCACGCCCTTGGGCGTTCCGGTCGAGCCCGACGTGTACTGGAGGAACGCGACGGAATCGGCCGTCACCCGCGGCGGCCGGAAGCCGTCTTCGACGCCGGAAGGGGCCTTGTCGATGGCCACGCAGCGCAGGCTGCAGAGCTCGGCGAGGGCCGGATCCTCCGCGAGCATGGCCACGCTGCTCACGAACGCATCGAGCGTCAGGACGACGCTCGGGCGGCAGTCGCGCACGATGGAGAGCACGCGGAGCAGCCCCCGCTTTCGCTGCGGCATCGGGACCGGCACCGCGACGAGCCCGGCGTAGAGGCAGCCGAAGAAGGCGGCGATGAACTCGATGCCTGGCGGCACCAGGATGAGCGCGCGCTCGCCCGGACGCGCGTCGATCTGCGCGGCGAGCGCTCGCGCCCACCGATCCAGCTCGCCGTAGGTCAGCGAGCGAGCGTCCGCCTCCCCGTCGAGCAGGAAGGTATAGGCGTGCGCGGACGGCCGCTGCTCCGCGCGCCGCCGGAGCAGCGCGACGAGCGTTGCGGGCTCGGCCGCGTCGCGATCGCTGATCGCAAGCCCATGTGATCGGTTCGACTCCATCGCCACCTCAGCTCCAGCTCGAAAAAGAAAGCCCGGCGGACGACTCCGGCTCGCTCGCCAGGTCCTGGGCTCCGAACCCGGCAACGCTCTGCGTCATGAGCGAGGGGCGCGAGAACACGCCCCGCGTCTTCCGTCCCCGCTCGCCAGGTCATTTTTGAAAATGAAAATGATGATCAATATCCAGACGGCGGTTGTATGGAACACCGATCCGGTGCATGTCAAGGAAAATCATAGAAAAAATGGCGACCAGATCCCGGCTCTGTGCCGTCAACGTGAAATTGATTTTGGTTTTCAATTCAGGTACCGAGGTCTTCACGGCCATGGACGCCTGTCCGGTTCCGACCCCCCTGCACCGGGAGCGCGCTCCTGGCCGAAGGCTGATGCGGTGACGCAACGCTCCTTCGCGGTTCGAGGCCTGCTTGCAGGTGTGTTGACCTTCGTGCATCCCGGCGCGCAGACGCCGGCGCAGGCTCAGGAGGCCGGTGCTCCGGGCGGCGTCGGGCGCGCGGGGGGCGACCGCGGTGCGAGCGCGCCTGCTGCCAGCGCGAAGGACGGGGAGCGCGCGCCGTCCAGCGCCGGGGACACGCCATCCGGCGCGCGGTCCGACGTCAGCGGTACGCAGATCGAGCCGCCGCGGCTCATCGAGGGCGCCGAGGCCGAGGTTCCGCCGGAGGCTCGAGCGGCACGACGGGAGGGCAAGGTCGTGCTGAAGCTCCTGATCGACGTGGAAGGGCGCGTGACCGAGGCCGAGGTCGCGAGCCCACTGGGTCACGGCCTGGACGAGGCGGCCCGGACGGCGGCGCTCCGGTTCCGCTTCACCCCGGCGCGCCGGGGCGGCACGCCGGTCGCTTCACGGATCCTCTACGCCTACGAGTTCCGGTTCCCCGAGGAGCCCCTGGCCGAGCCTTCCCCCGCGGTGGGGGACCGAGCCGGGGTCACGGCCGAGCGCGCGATCGCAGCCACGCGGTCGGAGCAGACCGCGCCCCGGCCGGTCCAGGGGGCTGGCCAGGCCTCCAGCGCTGCGCCCGTCGAGGTGACCGTCCGCGGCGCCACCATGGCCGAGCGCCTTCAGCAGTCTGCGCAGGCGATCAAGGTGATCGACACCGAGCCGGCGCAGCGGCGGGCCGCTGACATGGGCGAGGTGCTCGCCCGCACCGAGGGCGTCGGCGTGCGGCGCAGCGGCGGGCTCGGGTCCACGACGCGCTTCTCGCTGAGCGGCCTCTCGAACGACCAGATACGCTTCTTTCTCGACGGCGTGCCGCTCGATTTCGCCGGGTTCCCGTTCGGCATCGCGAACGTGCCGGTCAACCTGATCGAACGCGTCGAGATCTACCGCGGCGTGGTCCCGGTGCGCCTCGGCGCCGACGCGCTGGGCGGCGCCGTCAACCTGGTCACCGATCAGGAAGTGCGCGGCACCCACGGCGCCGCATCCTACGAGATCGGGTCGTTCGACACCCATCGACTCGCCGTCACGGCGCGACACCTGCACGAGCCGAGCGGCTTCCTCGCCCGCGTCAACGGCTTCCTCGACTACGCGCGGAACGACTATCCCGTGACGGCCGACGTGCCGGACGCCGATTTCGTCGAGCACCCCGCCCGCGTCTACCGGTTCCACGACGCCTATCGCGCGGCGGGCGGCGGCGTCGAGCTCGGCTTCGTGAACCGGCCCTGGGCGCGGCGGCTGCTCCTGCGCGCCTTTCTCACGGCGTACGACAAGGAGATCCAGCACAAGCTCGGCGTCATGAAGGTGCCTTATGGCGAGGTCACGAACGGCGAGGCAACGACGGGCGCGACGCTCCGGTACGAGCAGCCGCTCGGCCGCGGCGTCGCCCTCGACGCGATCGCCGGTTACGCGTACGGGCGCGCCACCTTCCTCGATGTCAGCGAGTGCACCTACGACTGGTATGGTCACTGCTCGCCCGGCAAGCCGGGCGAGGACGACACGAGGCCGCGGGACCAGGTGTTCTGGGAGCACAGCGGCTATGGCCGACTGAACCTCCGCTTCCGGCCCCACCCCGAGCACGCGCTGCAGATCTCCGTCTCTCCGATGTTCGTCACGCGCACGGGAGACGAGCGCAGGCAGGCGAACCCCGAGGGACGCGACCCGCTCACGGCCGACCGCGATCTCGTCAACTGGGTTCACGGCGTCGAGCACCAGCTCAACCTGCTCGACGATCGCCTGGAGAACCTCCTCTTCGTGAAGCAGTACGTGCAGCTCGTGCGCTCGGAGGAGAGCGTCCAGGGGCTCGCCGACCGCTTCCGCCGGCGGGATCGCGACACCCATCGCCTGGGCGTCGGCGACGGCCTGCGCTTCCGCTTCAGCGAGTGGCTCTATGCCAAGGCTTCCTACGAGTGGGCGCGGCGGCTCCCGCGCCCCGACGAGGTGTTCGGCGACGGGGCGCTGATCCTCGACAACCTGGAGCTCTCGCCCGAGACAAGCCACAACGGGAACCTCGGCGTCTCGGTCGACGCCGGCGACACTGCGGCGGGCGCGTGGCGGCTCGAGGCGAACGGCTATCTCCGCGAGGCCGACGACCTGATCGTGCTGCTCGGCAACGGGCAGGTCTCCCGGTACGATAACGTCTTCTCGGCGCGGGCGCTGGGGGTCGAGGCCTCGGCCGGCTGGACGTCGCCTGGCGAGCACGCCGCCCTCGACGGCAACGTCACGTACGAGGACTTCCGCAACACGTCCGAGGACGGGACCTTCGCCCGCAACGCGGGGCAGCGAATGCCGAACCGCCCGTGGCTCTTCGCCAACGGGTCGGCGCGCGTGCAGCTCCGCGAGGTCGCCGCGCCGCGCGACGAGCTCGCGCTCACCTGGAGCACGCGTTACGTGCACGGGTTCTTCCTCGGCTGGGAGCGCAACGGGCGGCGCGAGGACAAGGCGCGCGTGCCCTCGCAGCTCCTGCACTCGCTCGCGCTCACCTACGTCGCGCGCCTCGCGCCGCGCACCCTGAGCTTCACCGTCGAAGCCCACAATCTCAGCGACGAGCCCGCCTTCGATTTCTACGGTGTCCAGCGGCCTGGACGGGCTTTCTTTTCCAAGGCCATGCTGGAGATGTGATGGAGAGTTGGGAGAACCCATGAGAGCAATCTGGAACAACACGCTGGCAGCCAGGCGCGCGAGCACCGCGCTCGGCGCGCTCGGGCTCCTGGCCGTGGCGCTCGGCAATGGCGGCTGCGGCGACGATCAGGCGAACCCCGTCGGCAGCGGCAGCGGCAGCGGCAGCGGCGGCGGCGGCGGCGGAGCGCCGGACCCGAGCGGCGGCGGCGGTGGCGGCGTGAGCGGGCCAGCGTTCGTGGTGGGGACACGGATCTGGGACGACACCTCGACGACGGCCTATTTCCATGTGCTCCCGTCGCTCGACCAGGGCACGGAGGTCGACGTGTCTCAGGCGCTGGAGATCCCGGGCTCAGCCAAGCTCTACGGGTTCGAGGCCCAGGGCTGGCTCGCCATCGGCGGCGGCGACGCGCCGACGATCTCGCGCTACGCGCTCGACGCGCGAGGCGCGCTCGAGGAGGGGACGAGCATCACCCTGCAGCCCCTCGGCGTCCAGGATCTCTGGCCCACCCTGTACTTCGTCTCTCCGACGAAGGCGTACTATCCAGATCGCCACAACGAGCAGCTCATCGTCTTGGACCCCACGACGATGAAGATCGAGGGGACCATCGAGCTGCCGGAGACCGCCCGCGAAGGCCACCTGGCGCTCTACAGCTACGGGTCGATCCTGCGCGGGGACAATCTCCTCTTCTCGGTCGGGTGGTTCGACTGGGAGCAGAACGACACGATCCTCGAGGAGACGGGGCTCGTCGTGATCGACACGACGACGGACACCCTCGTGCGGGTCGACGTCGACGAGCGCTGCGGCGGGATCACGCAGCCCGTCGAGACGGCGTCGGGGGACGCCTACTTCGTGAGCTCGGCGCTCGCGGGGGCGGCCCACCTGCTCGAGCGGCTGCCGACCGAGCCGTGCGCGCTGCGCGTGCAGAAGGACGCGGACGCCTTCGACAAGGACTACCTCCTTTCGCTGGGCGAGCTGACCGACGGCGCGATCGCGGGCGAGCCCATCCCGGCCGGCGGCGACAGCATCTTTCTCCGGGTGTTCGACGAGAGCGCCGCCACGGTCGAAGCCGACAGCGTGACCTGGGATCTCACGAGCCAGAAGGTGTGGCAATGGTGGCGCTGGGACACCGCCGCGGGTGAAGCGACCCCGGTCGACGAGCTGAGCCCCATGACCTCGGACGTCCTCTGGTTCCAGGTCGACGGCCGGGTCTTCGGGACCGAGACGACGGATGACTACGCGGAGAGCACGCTCATCGAGCTCACGGCGGAGGGGGGCCCGAAGCGCGCCCTGACGGTGCCGGGGTTCCTGCACGGCGTGTCGAAGGTACGGTAAAGGAAGCGCGCGCTCACGCGAGACAGGAGACCTCGACATGGCCTTGAAGCTCTCCCGCCATGCCTTCACGACCTTCTGGGACGTGCACGCCTGGACTGGCGTGATCGGGGGGCTCCTGATCTACGTGATGTTTCTGACGGGGGGCATCGCGCTGTTCCGGGGGCAGCTCGCGGTGTGGGAGGAGCCCCTGCGCCAGCAGCGCTCCTCCGTCGAGCAGGTGGGGCTCGAGGCCACGCTCGAGCAGGGGCTCGCCGCCGCTCCGGCGACGCCCGAGGAGCTCTGGTTCTACCTGCCCGAGGGCGGGCAGGGCGCCGCGCGGCTGCTCTACTATGCGCAAGGCGAGCAGGTCTCGTCGTGGGTCCACGACGGGGGCGTGCGCGAGCGCGAGGGGCTCTCCCGGTTCCTCTTCGAGCTTCACTACCTGTGGCACGACGCGACGGGCGTGTGGCTGTACTACGTTGCCGGTCTCCTGTCCGTCGCGCTCCTGCTCGCGCTGGCGACAGGCGTGCTCATCCACCTGAAGGACATCGTCCAGCAGTTTCATCAGTTCCGGCCGGACAAGAGGCGCCGTGTCGTCTGGTCGGACATGCACAAGGTGCTCGGCGTGATGGGGCTGCCATTTCAGCTCATGTACGCTTACACAGGCGCGTTCATCGTGTTCCTCGGCGTGCTCGTGCCGGCGTTCACGGGTCCTGTGTTCGGGGGGGACGCCGCGCGCGCGGACCGGGTGGCCTGGGGAGCGTCGTTCGCGCAAGAGCCGGCGCCCGGGGCGCCGGCCCGCGGCCTCACCCTGGACGAGCTCACGGCGCGCGCGCGCGGGGCCGAGCCGCGGCTCGTCCCCGAGATGGTCCGTATCCGGCATCGCGGCCTTGACAGCGGGACCGTCGATATCCGCGGGCCGATCGAGGGCGTCCCGTTCGGGCGCGGCACCGTGCGCCTGCGGGCGACCGACGGCGCGGTCCTCTCGCTCGACGCGCCGGGCGCGGAGGGCGCTCGCAGCAGCGTGCTCCGCTGGATCTACGGCCTCCACTTCGCCCATTTTGGCGGCGTCACGCTCCGCATCCTGTTCTTCGTGCTCGCCGTGGCGACGTGCGCCACGATCCTCACCGGCAACTCGATCTGGCTGGCTCGACGGGAGGCGCGGCAGGAGAGCCTCGGCAACCGCCTCCTCGCGCGGCTCACCGTGGGCTTTGGCGCGGGGACCCTCGTCGCGATCGCGGCGCTCTTCCTCGCGAGCCGGGCGCTGCCGCTCGACTGGACCGGCCGCATGGCGGCCGAGGAGCTCACGTTCATCGTGGCGCTCGGGCTCTGCCTCGCGTGGGCGCTCGCCGCGCGTGAAGGCGGGAGCCTCTGGTGGCAGCAGACCGGGCTCGCGGGGCTCTTGCTGCTGCCTGTCCCGGCGCTCGCGGCGCGATCGTCGAGCGCGGGGCTCTTTGGCGCGGGGCCGAAGCTCGGATCCGTCGTCGCCGTCGACGCCGCTCTCCTGCTGACGGCTGCGGCGCTCTGCGCCTCGGCCTGGGCGCTTCGCCGGGCAGCCTTGCGGCATGCGCCGCCGCCGCAGGCGACGCAGGACGAGCTGCCGTCGCCCTTGTCGCACGGCGGGGCGGGGCTCATGGCGAGGGGGCAGACGGCGCCCCATGGTTGAGACGGCATCGGTCCTCTCGGCGTACCTCGCCTTCGCCTTGCTCCACGGCGCGCGGCCGGAGCGTATCCCGTTCGGCGTCGCGTCGCGGCTGCGCGCGTGGCGCGCGTGGCGCGTCGCGGCCCGGGTCCTGGCCGCCGCCCTCTTCTCGCTGTCGGTGTGGCTGTGGAGCCGAGCCGAATCCGGTGCGGCGGCGTTCCTCGTCCCCTTCGCGGCGCTCCTCTGCGCCGCGAGCCTCTTCGTCCTGCTCGCGCCTCTCTGGCCACGCGCTGTGTGGGGCTTCGCGGCCCTGTGTCCTCCGGCTGTCGTGGCGCTTTCGCTCGCCGGAGCGTTCCATGGCTAGCGGCCGGCTCGCCCGGCTCGACGCCCCGCTGCGCGTGCTGGCGGCGCTGATCGGGACGCTCCCGCTCGCCTTCTTTTCGAGCGTGTGCCTCTCGCGGTTCGCTCCGCTCGCGGAGGGCGCGCGGTCCATCCTCGGCTGGTCGCTCGCGGTTCCGCTCTGGGTCGGGGCGATGTGCGTCGTCTTCCTCGCCCGCAGCGCGGCCCGGGCGTGGGGCGCCTGTGCGGCGCTCAGCGCCGTGCTGTTCGCCCTGGCCTACGGCGTGCCGCAGTGACGCTCCGGGCGACGGCGTGGGCCGCCGGCGGCCCCCTGCGCCGCCGCGGCCGACCCGAGGCCCCCGGGGGAGGCCGCGCCCGGCGGCTCGCTCCCGGGGGTCCGCCGTCCAGCGTCCGGGGCTTCCGTCGCCACCGTCGCCTCCCCCGCAAGATCTTCTGTGCACAGCGACAGCCTCTTTGGTATGTTGCCGCTCCCTCGACGGCCGCGGCGAGCGTCTGTCGAGCGAATGCTCTTTTCATCGTCGAGCTTCTAGGTCCGCGTCGGCCTTGCCTGGTGCATGGTCGGGTGGATCTTCCTGGAGACCAGGAGAGGTGGCCGAGTGGCTGAAGGCACACGCTTGCTAAGCGTGCGATCGGGAAACTGATCCGCGGGTTCGAATCCCGCCCTCTCCGCCGCGATCACGCCCAGCGCTGCGCCCGTCACGTGGCCGCCTGAGCGTCGCGCGCACACAACACACCGGCAGGCGATACGCCGTCGTCCTGGAGCGTTGCCGCGAGCAGCCCACGGGCGGCCGTCGCAGGCGCCTGCGAGCAGCGCGGGCACGCCGCGCCGCCCGAGGCCTCCCCCCGGGCGCTGCCCTCAGGCCGCCCTGGTCCTCAGCACGCGCGACTGCAGGAACTGGTAGATCGTCTTGATCGCGTCGAACGAGCCGACAGCGCTCTCCTTGATCACCTCGTTCACCGTGCGCGAGCCGTTGACCGCCCCGAGCACGAGCTCCTCGGTGCGCGTCAGCTTGCCCGAGCCCACGCCGTCGAGCGCGACCTGATCGACGACCACGACCTGGTCGAAGTTGATCGTCCCCTCCATGAGCCGCCACTCGTCGACGCGCCGGAACCCCTCGAGCACCAGCGCCGACACGGCGAGCCCGAGGCGCGCCTGCTCGACCTCGGGGCGGAACGGCTCGCGCGTGAACGAGAAGCGCCCGTACGGCCAGCGCAGCACCTCGTAGATGAGCTCGCTCGACTGGCGCTCCAGCACGGCGATGAGGTCGTCGTTCGTCGCGACGTCCGCCTCCACGAGCACCTGGCCGAGCAGGGTGTTCGGCATCTTCTCGCGGAGCAGCGCCTCCAGCCGCTCGCGCGTGACCACCCCGCGCTCGATGAAGTAGCGGCCGAGCTTGAACTCGTCCGACGAGTTGCGCGCCTGCACGAGATCGATGAGCCCCTGGCGGATCGAGATCGTGACCGACGCGCGGTTCGTCGTCACCCGGAGCACGCCCGTCTGTCGCTGCATCTGGAGCAGCTGGAGGATCTCGGCGAGCGGGATCGCGGAGACGTCGCCGCTCATCACCTCCTTCGCGTCCGGGGGCGTGTCGAGGTCGCGGAGCGTCATGTTCAGCCTGGAGACCACGTCGCTCGTCATCGCGCGGGCGACCGCCTGCATGACGGCGGCCTCGTTGGTCCGGACCTCGGGCGAGAGGCTCATGATCGCCGGCGTCATCGCCGTCGCCAGCTGCTGGGCGAAGTCGACCCTGGAGCGCTGGAGCATGTTCCGGGACAGGAGGCTCGGCCGCACGCTCTCGGCGATCATGTCCTCGTCCGGCATCTTCGCGCCCTCGGGCACGGGCCGCGCGCGCCCCTCCGTCGCCTTCGAGAGCGCGCCCTCGATCACCGCGACCAGCGCGCGCGCGTCGAACGGCTTCGTGATCGCGTCGACGGCGCCGGTCTGCTGGACGAACTGGCCCCGGATCTTGTCGCCCTTGGCGCTCATCAGGACCACGGGGACGTTGCGGTGCGACGGGTTCGACCGGAGCTCCCGGCAGAACGCGTAGCCGTTCATCCTCGGCATCACGAAATCGAGGAGGACGAGGTCGTACTTCGGGCCCTTCTTGACCAGCTCGATGCCCGCGAGCCCATCGCGCGCCACGGTCGGCTCGAACCCGTTGCGCGCCAGGATGGCGCTGACGACCTTCAGGATGGTCGGGCTGTCATCGACAACGAGGACGCGCGCCGGGGGGGCCATGGCGAAGAATGCAGGCCCTACCCTATCAGAAGTGCGCGGCCTGCAAACATAAAGGCCAGGGGGCACGGCCGCGCGCGGCGAGGGCAAGGCAGAGCACAGCGAGCGCGGCCGCGCGCCGTTGCCGATGCGCGCGCGCGCGTCGGCAACGGTGCGCCGCATCGCGGCCGGAGATCGCTCACGCGCGCGCCCATCGGTCCGGCGTCAAGCGCCGGCGCCGCCGGTGCCCGCCGTGCCCGGTCGGGTGTCTGCGGCGACCGTCTTCACGTGGAGCTCGGCGAGCTGCGCGGCGTCTACGGGCACGGGCGCGCCGGTCATCTGGTCGGTGCCCTGGTTGGTCTTCGGGAACGGGATGACGTCCCTCAGCGTCGGCGCGCCGGTGAGCAGCATCGAGAGCCGGTCCATGCCGAGCGCGATGCCGCCGTGCGGCGGCGCGCCGCTCCGGAGCGCGTCCAGGAGGAACCCGAACTTGTCGCGCGCGTCGCCCTCGTCGATGCCCAGCGTCTTGAAGACGCGCGCCTGCACGTCAGGGTCGTGCAGCCGGATCGAGCCGCCGCCGATCTCGAACCCGTTCAGCACGAGATCGTAACGGTAACACTCGACGCGCGCCGGATCGCTCTCGAGCAGCGGCACGTGCTCGTCGATCGGCCGCGTGAACGCGTGGTGCGCGGCGGCCCAGCGCCCCGTGTCCTCGTCGTACTCGAACAGGGGTGGGTTCGTCACCCAGAGGAACCGCCACTGGTCCCCATGCCCGTACTCCGGGATGAGCCCCATCTTCTTCGCGATGTCGATGCGGAGCTTCGCCATCACCGTGTGCACCACGGCTTCCTTGCCGAACTGGAAGCAGAGGATGTCGCCCGGCTTGGCGCCGAGCGCCTCGTTCAGCTTCTGCCGGAGCTCCGGCGTGATCGACTTCGACAGGGGCGACTGCGTCCAGGAGCCGTCCTCGGCGAGCTTGGCGCGCGCGAGCCCGCGGAAGCCCTTCACGTCCCGGAGCCCGCGCTCGAGCTCCTCGGTCTGCTGGCGGGACAGGTTGGCGCTCGCCGGGATCACGAGCCCCTTCACGATCTCGGCCGGCACATCGCGCCGCAGCTTGCCCGACCGGTACTTCTCGGCGAGCTCCACCCAGAACGGCACCCCGCCGCCGCCGTGCTCGATGATGAGGTCCGTGAGGTCGGCGTGCTCGATCCCGAAGCGGAGATCGGGCTTGTCGTTGCCGAAGCGGGCCATCGACTCGGCGTACGGCATGCGCGGGAAGCGGCCCGTCGGGTAGAGCTCCTTGAGGTCCTTGCCGAGGGCGACCTTGAACACCGCGAAGACGAGCCCCTCGATCAGCCCGAACACGTCGTCCTGGTTCACGAACGACAGCTCGACGTCGATCTGGGTGAACTCCGGCTGCCGATCGATGCGCAGGTCCTCGTCCCGGAAGCACTTCACGATCTGGAAGTAGCGGTCGAAGCCCGCGACCATGAAGAGCTGCTTGTAGAGCTGCGGGCTCTCGGCGAGCGCGTAGAACTTGCCGGCGGAGATCCGCGACGGGACGAGGAAGTTGCGCGCGCCGCCCGGCGTGTACTTCACGAGGAACGGCGTCTCGAGCTCGAGGCAGCCCTGGTCCGAGAGGTAGTTCCGGGTCGTCCGGTTGATCTCGTGGCGCATGCGCAGCGCCCGCTGGAGCGGGGCCCGGCGGAGGTCGAGGTACCGGTTCTGGAGGCGGATCTCCTCCCGCGTCTCGATGTCGTCCGCGATCTCGAAGGGGGGCGTCTCCGCCCTGTTGAAGATCGTCGCCTCGGCGACCCAGACCTCGATGGCGCCCGTGTCGATCTTGTCGTTCACGTTCGCCT
Organism: Sorangium sp. So ce321; assembly: GCF_051530195.1. Classification (NCBI taxonomy): domain Bacteria; kingdom Pseudomonadati; phylum Myxococcota; order Polyangiales; family Polyangiaceae; genus Sorangium; species Sorangium sp. So ce321. The sequence goes on from NZ_CP150329.1 coordinate 13,361,096, forward strand.
CGCGGCTCACGACGACGCCCCGGACGCCGACGACCCACTCGGACCGGGCCTTCTCGGCGGCGGCGTGCGCCTCGACGAGGCCGTTCTCCTCCGCCTTCACGCCCAGCTTCGTGATCGCGCCGAGGTAGCTGCGATCGAAGACGATCTGCGTCACTCCGGTGCGGTCGCGGAGGTCGATGAAGATGCAGCCGCCGTGATCGCGGCGACGCGCGACCCAGCCGAACAGCACGACCTCCTTGCCGATGTCCGCCTCGCGCAGATCGCCGCAGCGGTGCGTCCTCTTGAGCTCATCGATGAAACGGGACACGAGCCGACCTCCGAATTTCCGTGGGAGGGGCGACTCTAACCCAGGTCGCCGCCCACCGCCTCTCCCGATGCTCGCGCCGCGCTCGCCGGCGGAGCGCGGCGCGAGCATCGGGAGAGGCGGCGAGCGCGGCGCGGGCCGGTGCGCCGGAACTTGGCCACTCCGCGGCCGATCTGGCATGGCCGGCCGGTGAGCTCCGGAGAGAAACGCTGCTGGCTCGATCGGTCGCTCGCCTTCCTCTCGGCCGCGCTGCCTTTCGGGCTCTCGCTGGCCCGCGCCGCCTCCTCCGGCCAGTGGCGGGAAGACCTCACCGCCGTCCGGGACCTCGGCCTCGTCGCGGTCGGGGTGGGCGGCGGCCTCTCGACGGCGCTCTCGCAGGCGCTGAGCCTGCTCCCGCTCGGCCCCCGCACCTTCCGCACCGCCCTCGGGTCGGCGCTCGCGCTCGCGCTCGCGTCGCGCGTCCTCTACGAGATGGTCCGCCGGCTCCTCCTGGAGGCCGCGCGGCCGGCGCCCCTGCCCGGGCTCTCGCTGTGGCGGCGGCTCCGCGGCGCCGCGGCGGAGCCGGCGGGCCCCGCGCCGGGCTCGCCGGGCGGCGCCGTGAGCCCGCGCCTCGCCGCCGTGCTCGCGGCGATCGCCGTCCTCACGGCGGCGCTGTCGCCGACCTGGCAGCGGGAGGCGACGGTCGGCGGCGGCGCCATGCTCGCCACCTGCTGCGCGCTCGTGACGGTCGCGCTCGCGTCGGTCTGCGCCGAGCAGGCGCGGCACGCGGGGCGCGCGTGGATCGGGCTCGGCGCGCTCCTCGGGGCCACGTTCGCCGAGAGCCCCCCCGCCGGCCTCGCCGCGCTGGTGGCGGCGTACGCCATGTTCATCGCCCGCCGGGGCCTCGTCGACCGCCCCGCGGCCGCCTCGGCCGCCGCCGGCCCGCCCCGCCGCATGCTGGGGGCCGCCGCCGGCGCCGGCGCGCTCACGGCCGCGCTCCTGCTCGTGCCGCTCGTGCTCCGGCCGCTCGCGCCGCGCGCGTGGACCGACATCGGCCGCGCGCTCACGGCCGGGAGCCTCGCCGCCGTCGACGTCGCGAGCGCGCGCACCACCGCGCTCGCCGCGTGGAGCCGCGAGATCGGCGTCGTCTCCCTGCTCATCGCCGCCGCCGGGATGGCCCTCGCGCTGCTGCGCCCGCGCGCGCGGTGGCTCGCCGCGCCCTTCCTCGCGCTGCTCGCGCTCGACACGCTCCTGCCCGCGCGGGCGGCCGGCGTGCTCTCCGCCGATCCGCTCACCCCGCTGCGCTCGCTCGCGGTGGCGGCGATCGCGGTCGGCTCGGCGCTCGGGGCGCACGCCGCGGTGCGGGCGCTGCTCGACACGCGCGTCCCGTTCTCGCGGAGCGGCGCCGTGCTGCTGGTCATCTTCCAGCTGACGCTCGTCGCGCTGACGAGCGAGGAGGCCGGCTTCGCCGCGGATCGCAGCGAGCAGACCGCCGCCGAGGTCTGGACGGACGAGGCGTACGGGAGCCTCGACCCGAGGTCCGCGATCCTCGTGCGATCTCCCGCGATCGCGTGGCGCGTCTGGTCGGCGCGGATCACGCGGGGCGAGCGCCCGGACGTGCTCGTGGTCCCGATCCCGCTGCTCGACCGCGGCCAGGTCGCGGCGAGCCTGCTCGCCGACGAGCGCAAGCTCACGCCGCTCTTGCGCGACTTCGCGCTCGCGGGCGAGCCCAGCGAGTTCGCGCTCTCCACGCTGGCCGACGTGCGGCCCCTCTACGTGGAGCTCGATCCGCGCTGGTCCAAGCGGCTCCTCGGCCACCTGAACGTCGCCGGGATCTGGCTGGAGTACGCCCCGCAGCCGCTCGGCGCCTCGGACCGCAAGCTCGCGACGGCGCAGTCGATCGTGCCGATCCGGCGCGTGCTGGAGTCGCTCTCGGCCGCCGCGGTGCCCGACACGTCGACCGCGGCGGTCCTCGCGTCCACGATGCGGGGCCAGTCGAACGTCGTCAGCCTCCTGGGCGAGCGCGTCGTGGCGCAGTCGTTCCTGGAGCGCCTGGGCGAGCTCGCGGCCGAGGATCCGTTCGTCTCCGGCGGCCCGAGCCGCCGCGCCGTCACCGGCATTCGCCAGGCCTTCATCGCGCGGCGGCCGGTGCGCCGCCGCTGATCTCTCGCGCGCGCCGCCGAGGCCACGCGCCGACGAGGCAGCGCGTCGGGCAGCGCGCCGCCGCCGAGGCCGCGCGGCCCGGCGGCCGGCTGTCGCTCGCGTCGCTCGCGTCGCTCGCGTTGCTCGCGTCGTTCGCGTCGCTCGCGTTGCTCGCGTCGTTCGCGTCGTTCGCGTTGCTCGCGTCGCTCGCGTCGATCACGTCGCTCGCGTCGATCACGTCGAGGCGTGGAGCTCGATCTCGCCCGCCGCGAGCGCCCGGAGGTCGGCCGCGCGCAGCGCCTTGACCCGCCGCTCGAAGTCGCGGCTGTCGTCCTCGGTGAGCTTCGCCCCGCCGAAGCGGGCGCGCAGGTAGACCTGCGTGAGCGTCAGGATCTCGCGCGCCAGCGGGTGCGCCGCGAGCTCCAGCGCCTCGGCGTGGCGCAGCGGCGGCATGCTGGGGGGGCGCGGCACGCCCTGCGCGAGCATCGCGGACTCCAGGCTCTCGTACAGCGCGGTCGCCAGGATCGCGCTCGGGGTGCGCCCGGCGCCGGCGCGGCTCTCCTCGCGCCCGCGGCGCCCGCGGCGGAAGCGCCAGTAGAGCAGGCCGCCGCCCAGCGCGAGCGCGACGGCGGCGACCGCGAGGAGCCGCGGGCGCGACAGCGCGACGTCGCCGCTCGAGCCGGACCGCCGGTAGCGCGACGTGAGCGTCTGGAGCAGGCTCACCTGCTGGTTGAGGTCGTAGCCGACGATGTGCCTGTCCCAGCGCTGGCTCGTCGCCTCGATGAAGTCGCGGAGGTACGCCCAGACCCCGACCAGCTCGCTCTTCGGCGCCGCGTCGGCCGGCGGCGTCGGGTCGAACGTCACCCACCCCTCGCCGTCGAGGTAGACCTCGACCCACGAGTGGGCGTCGCCCTGGCGCACCGCATAGAACCGGCCGAAGCGGTTGTAGGTGCCGCCGACGAAGCCGGTCACGTTGCGCGTCGGGACGTCGACGGCGCGCAGCAGGATGGCCATCGCCGTCGAGTAGAACTCGCAGTGCCCGCGCTTCGACTCGAAGAGGAAGTGATCGAGCGGGTGCGGATCCGCGCCTGACGGAGACGCGAGGTCGTACCGGTACTCCGTGCGCAGGTGCTCCTGGACGGCCCGCGCCCGGTCCGCCGGACGATCCACGCCGCGCGTCCAGGTCCGCGCGAGCTCGACGACGCGCGTCGGCAGGTCCCGCGGGAGCTCCAGGTAGCGCCGCCGGTCGGCCGCCGAGACGCGCTGGAACGTCGGCGACCGCTTCCGCGACAGGAAGACGTCGTAGACCAGCCCGCGGTCGTCCAGCGGCTGGTACCTGAACTCCCCCTCCGGCCCCCGGTGGGCCAGCGTGCCCGCCTCGACCCCGAGCTGTCCGCGGTTCTTGAACCGGAGCCCCGTCGCGTTCGGCGGGAGGAAGATCACGGGCGGATCGATCGGCTCCAGATCGATCCGCATCACCGGGTCGACCGACGGGTCCGGGTACCGCTCGATCGGCACGAGCCCCGCGTCGCTCTCGGTCGGGCGCTTGAAGTTCTCGCTCTGGGTCCAGGTGCGGCCGTCGTAGGCGTCGAGGGCGGTGCCGCGCAGGTGCATGGTGAGGCGCGGGGGCGGCGGCTCCGGCAGGTCGGGGATCTCGACCCGCATCGCCAGCTTGGGATCGCTGCGCAGCACGCCGACCGCGCCCAGGTCGACCTTGCCCGAGAAGCCGATCATCCGCCCCGTGTGGCCGCGGTTGAGCAGGAGCAGCGAGAGGCCGACGCGCGGGAAGATGACGAACAGGGCCGCGGTGAAGACGAAGATCGGGATCGACAGCAGGCAGGTGACGGCCAGGAACGAGCGCCCCACCACCCGCCGCGAGCGCAGGATGCGCGGCACGTCGACCGGCAGCCCCGTCCGGTCGCGCGCCCCCTGCCGGTAGTTGCCCTCGACCTCGCGCCGCAGATGGCTGAGCACGAGCGCGCCCGGCGCGACGACGAGCACGCCGATGAAGCACAGCCCGTAGCCGAGGCCGCCGCCGAGGACGGTCCCGGCGATGAGGTGCAGCAGCGCGAGCACGATGACCTGCTGGTCGTGCGCCGCCCCCTTGCGCGTCGCGAGCCGGATGATCTGCAGCGCGGCGGCGAACTCCACGAGCACGTCGAGGACGCTCGCGTCGGTGAAGACGATGCGGACCACCTGGACGGCGATGACGACCAGGAGGACGCCCGTGTCGAGGTGGCGGAGCGCCGGGTGCCGCTGCCAGGACTCGCGCACGACGAGCGCGAGCGCGAGGCCGATGAGGATGGCCCAGCTCACATAGCGGTTGAACTGGCCGCTCGCGACGAGGGCGATGACGCCGAGCGCCGCGAGCGCGTCGGTCATGATCCGATGCACCATCCCGAATCTCATGACGCGGTCCTCGGCGTGCTCGTGCGGCGCTCGCCGCTGCTGGGGCCCGGGCTGGAGCCCTGGCGCTGGGACGCCCGGGCGGCGCGCTCGGCCTTGAGCTCCGGCATCCGGCTCTCCTCCACCGCGTCGAGCAGCGCGAGGAACCTGAGGATCCCGTCGGAGCCGATGTTGCGATCGCCGCGCACCCGCTCGCCCAGCGTCGTCGCGACGACCACGGCGTCGCCGCGCTTGATGTGGGCGACGGCGCGCGAGGCCGCCTCGCGGATCCGGCGCTCGAACAGCTGCGCGAACCCGTCGCCTTCCCCGGCGGGGCGCACCGTGTCGACGATGATCTGCACGTCGGGCCGCGTCTCGCGGGTCCGCTCGCGCAGCACCATCTGGTCGCGCATCGTGCTCTTCCTCCAGTAGATGTCGCGCGGATCGTCCCCCTCGCGCATCGGCCGGAGCCCGAAGGTCTCGTCGCCGCCCCCGCGCCCGTTCAGGCTCGCGCCGCCCTCGCGCCGCCCGGCGTCCTCTGTCGGGAGCCGGACCGGGTCGACCGCGGGGTAGATGATGAGATCGCCCTCGGCCTCGACCTCGCGCGACTTCTCGAACAGCCCGAAGGGGAAGCGGGTCGCGATGCGGAAGCCGGTGTGCCTGTCGCGGCCGCGCTTCGCCGGCGTCCGGCGGTAGGCGGCCACCTGCGCGCTGGAGGGGCTGATCTTCAGGAAGAAGCAGCGCTTATCGGCCGGCTGGCCCGCGCGCAGGTCCTCGACCTCGATCGCGTACGACGGCACGCGCTTCTTGTGGTTGTAGACCTCGATCTCGACGAGGTGCGCCCGGCCCACCTGGGCGCGGGCCGGGAGCCGCCGGGTCACGGTGAGGTGTCGGAGCGACAGGTCGCTCATGACGCCGGAGACGACGATCAGCGACAGCAGCATCCCGAGCAGCAGGTAGAGCAGGTTGTTGCCCGTGTTGATCGCCGCGAAGCCGACGCCCAGCGTGATCCCGAGGTAGTACTTCCCCTCCCGGGTGAACTTGAGCTTCCGGGGCGGCCTCAGGGCGAAGAGGAGCTTCGTCCACGACGACGCCTTCTCGCCGCGCGAGGGCCGCAGCGGGCGCTGCTCGACCGGAGGCCTGTCGCGCCTCGGCCTGGTCGGGCGGATGGCGCTGCGCGTCGCGGCTTCGGCGCGCTCGGCGCCGCGGGAGCTGCCGCTGAGAGATCCCCGCTCCCGGTCCTCTGTCCCCATCGCCCACCCCTCAGAGCGGGACCGGCACCCGCGCCACGAGGTCGCGCACGGCCGCCTCGCACTCGTCGCGGGTCGGCATGTAGCCCTCCGCGTGGGCCGAGAGCCGGACCCGGTGCGCCAGCACCGCGACCGCGAGGTCATGGATGTCGTCCGCGATACAGTACGAGCGCCCATGGAGGACGGCGCGCCCCCGGGCCGCGCGGGCCAGGTTCATGCCGGCGCGCGGCGATGCGCCCAGCGAGAGGGTCGGGCTCGAGCGCGTCGCCGCGAGCACCGCCTGCAGGTAGGTCGCCAGCGACGAGTCGAGCTCGACGCGGTCGACCTCGCGCTGCAGCACGACGAGCTGGGCGGGATCGATGATCTGCGGCACGTTCCGCGCGCGATCGGGCTCGCCGCCCTGGAGGAGCAGCCGCATTTCCACCTGCGGCGGCGGGTACCCGATCCGGATCCGCACCATGAACCGGTCGAGCTGCGACTCCGGCAGCGGGAATGTGCCGGCGAAGTCCTGGGGGTTCTGGGTCGCGAGCACGAAGAACGGCTCCGGCAGCGGCGTCGCCATCCCCTCGATGGACACCTGCCCCTCGTTCATCGCCTCCAGCAGCGCCGACTGCGTCCGCGGGCTCGCCCGGTTGATCTCGTCGGCGAGCAGGACGTTCGCGAAGATCGGCCCCTGGCGGAAGACGAACTGGCCGAGGCGCTGGTCGAACACGCTCACCCCGAGGACGTCGCTCGGCAGGAGATCGCTGGTGAACTGAACGCGACGGAGCTCGCCCCCCACGGCCTTCGCCAGCGCTCGGGCAAGCGTCGTCTTGCCGACGCCCGGCACGTCCTCGATGAGCACATGGCCCCGGGCGAGCAGCGCGATGAGCGCCAGCTCGACCGCCTCTGGCTTGCCTTCGAGGGCCTGCTCCACGGCAGAGCGAAGCTTCAAGAGCAGAGGCGAAGCTTCACGCGCGACCGAGAGCGCTGATGTCATCACGGGCGATGGTAGCACGAGGTTACGGCCAGCCTGCGGGGATGCGCATTTTGCGTTCCACGAGCCGGGCCGGCCAGTGCGAACGCGGATTCGCGACCTCGGCCGCGGGGCCGCCAGCCCGGGGTACGCTGCGCCACCTCGCTCCCTGGTCCGCCGGCTGGCAGGGCGCCCCGGGTCTGTGACCTTTCCCTCCTCCGGCCCGTTCCGCCGCCCGACGTCCGGATCCTGCGGGGCGACGCACCCCGGCGCTTTTGCCTGCCGCGGAATGGCCGGGGGCGATGCTCCCGGGTATGCTGCGCCCGCCGTGACCGCCTCGGGTCCCCTTTTTCGCCACAGCGCCGCAGCCTTCCCTTCCAAGGAGGCGCCCGACGCCGATGCTCGCCAGGACGGAGCCGCGCCGGAGGTGCCAGCGCCTGCTGAGCACGGCGGCTCGCTCACCTCGTCGAGCTCCGCGCCCTCGGGCAGCCCCACCTCACCGCCTCCGCGTAGCGCTGGCGTCCCGAGCTCCAGTCCTCCGGAGAGCGGGCCCCCCTCGGGCGCCCTGATCGCGCAGCCGCCCCTCCTGCCCGACTCCCCCAAGGGGACGCTGCTCTGGCGCGTGCGCGGGATGATCCGCGCGATGCGCCCCCACCAGTGGGTGAAGAACCTCTTCGTCCTCGCCCCGGTGGTGTTCGCCAAGCACCTGACCCACCCCTCGATCATCACGAGCGCGATCGGGGCCTTCGCGATCTTCTGCCTGCTCGCCGGCGCCGTTTACATCCTGAACGACATCGTCGACGCGGAGGCCGACCGGGTCCACCCGGTCAAGCGCTTCCGGCCGATCGCCTCGGGCCGGGTGCCGATCCCGGTCGCCAAGGCCATGGCGGTCGGCCTCGCGGTCATCGCGCTCGGCGCCAGCCTGCTCGGCCCGCCGCTCTTCGCTGTCGTCGCCGCCAGCTACTACGCCCTCAACGTCGCCTACTCCTTCCGGCTCAAGAAGATCGCGTACCTCGACGTCGGCTGCATCGCGGTCTTCTTCGTGCTGCGCGTGCTCGCCGGCGGCTTCGCGACGAGGACGCCGCTCTCCGGCTTCATGATCGCCTGCACCGCCCTGCTCGCGCTCTTCCTCGGCTTCGGCAAGCGCCGCCACGAGCTCGCCTCGGTCAACGCCTCGAAGCAGCGCGCGGCGCTGGACGCCTACACGCCCGGCGCCCTGACCGCGGCGCTCGCGGTGACGGGCTTCGCCACCATCGCCACCTACCTGGCGTACACGCTCGACCACGACACGCAGCGCTTCTTCCAGAACCCCTACCTCTGGCTGACGACGATCCACCCCCTCTTCGGGGTGATCCGGTTCCTCCAGCTCGTGGCTGGCAGCGCGAAGGCCGAGAGCCCCACCCAGGAGATCCTCCGGGACACCCCCTTCGTGCTGAACCTCGTCATGTGGTCCGCCGAGGTGCTGGTGATCGTGTATCGCCTGAGGCCTTCCTGATGCCCGGCGCCGGCGCGGAGCTCGCCCGGCCGGGGGCAGCGCCGGCCGGCGAGAAGCCCACCGCGAAGAGCGACGCGCTGACCGACCTCGCGCTGACGATGCCGATCTTCGTCCTCTATCACCTCGGCGTCGCGTTCCTCCCCATCCGCAACGCGGCGGATCCGGTCACCGCCGAGCTCCGCGCCCTCGCCAAGCACAGCCTCCCGCTCTACGCGGGCCTCACGTTCGCCGTCGGCGCCGTGTTCGTCCTGGTCCTCTCCGTCCTCGGCCGAGGCCACGCCCTCCAGACGCGGCGCTTCGCGCTGCTCGCCACCGAGGGCGCGCTCTACGCCATCCTGATGCGCTTCGCCGGCGCCTACGTGGTCGGCTCCCTCCGGCTCGGCCCGCCCGCAGCGACCAACGACATCTTCACCGGGGTCGTGATGTCGCTCGGCGCCGGCTTCTACGAGGAGATCGCCTTCCGCGCCGGCCTCTACGGGCTGGGCGCGCTCGCGATCAAGCTCTTCTTCGGCCGGGGGGTCCAGGGGGTGGTGCTGCTGGTCGGCTGGGCGTTCGTGGCCGCCGCCATCTTCTCCGGCTGGCACTACGTCGGCTCGATGGGCGACCCCTGGAACCTGCCCTCCTTCGTGTTCCGGATGGTGTGCGGGCTCGTGCTCACGGGGATCTACGTCTTCCGCGGCTTCGCGCCGGCCGTCTGGACGCACGCGCTCTACGACGTCTGGGTCCTCGTGCTCCGCTGAGCCGCGGGGCGCGCTCGCGCCGGGGAGGTACTTGCCGTATTGCCGGGCCGTTCTGCCCATGCTTTGGGAGCTTCGTGTCCCTCGCACAGCAGCTCTCCGCCCTCCCTGCTCCTCTTCTGGAGCGCCTGCACGACCGGGGCTTCGACGGGTCGCGCCTCTCGCGCTGGGCGGCGACCATCGGCGTGGAGCGGGACGCGCGCAACCGGCTGCCCGGCCGGGTCGAGCCCCCCACCCCGGACGACATCACGGCGGCGCCGGTCGAGGGCACCGCCGAGCACGGGCGCTACCGCGAGCGCGGGCTCGCGGCGCTGGCGGGGGGCGAGGTGGCCCTCTGCGTCCTCGCCGGCGGCATGGCGACCCGGATGGGCGGCGTGGTCAAGGCGCTGGTGGAGGCGCTCCCGGACCGGACCTTCCTCGACCTCCGGCTGGGCGAGAACGCGCACCTCGAGCGGCTGGCGAACCGCGCCGGCGTCCACGTGCCGCTCTGGCTCATGACGAGCGAGGCCACCGAGCGGCCCATCCGCGACGCCCTCGGCCCGCGCCTCGACGGCGCGCGCTGCGCCACCTTCGAGCAGGACGTCTCGCTGCGCCTGACGCCCGAGGGCGCGCTGTTCCTCGACGAGCAGGGCGAGCCGAGCGTCTACGCCACCGGCCACGGCGACCTGCCCGACGCGCTCCGCCGGAGCGGCCTGCTCGCCCGCTTCCTCGAGCGCGGCGGCAAGACGGTCTGGATCGCCAACCTCGACAACCTCGGCGCGACCGTCGACCCGGCCATCCTCGGCTGGCACCTCGCCCACGGCGACCCCCTCACGGTCGAGGTCGTCGACAAGGTCGGCGCCGACCGGGGCGGCGGGCCCGTCCGGTGGAACGGCAAGCGCATCATCACCGAGGAGTTCCGCCTCCCCCACGGCTTCGATCCGGCCGCCGTGCCGGTCTTCAACACGAACACGTTCATCGTCGGCGCCGCGGCGCTCGACGCGCTCGCGATGGACTGGACCTACGTCGAGGTCGAGAAGAAGATCGGCGACCGGACGGCGATCCAGTTCGAGCGGCTCCTCGGCGAGATCACGGCGGCGCTCGAGCCCCGGTTCCTTCGCGTGCCGCGCGAGGGGGTCACCTCGCGCTTCCTCCCGGTCAAGGACGTACCGGAGCTCGAGCGGCGGCGCCCCGAGATCGAGGCGATCGCGCGGGCGCGCGGCATGCTCGGCTGAAGCCCTCAGGGCGCCTTCATGACGCGCCTGTGTCACGGGCGCGCGGGGGACCTCACCGGACCCATGCGGCGCCCCGCGCGGGCGCGCCCCCAGGCCGCGCGGGCGCGCCCCCAGGCCGCGCGGGCGCGCCCCCAGGCCGCGCGGGCGCGCCCCCAGGCCGCGCGGGCGCGCCCCCAGGCCGCGCGGGCGCGCCCCCAGGCCGCGCGCTGGGCCCGGGCACGCCTCGGCGCGGGGCCCCGCGCGCGAGGCCCGGGCACGCCTCGGCGCCAGGCCCGCGGGCGCGTCGCGATCGGGGGCGAGGGCGCATCGCGATCGGCGGCGGTTTGGCGCTATGCTTCGCGCCTCGACGCATGGTGCTACCTCCCTTCCCGAAGCTCGCGCTCAAGCTGGTCCGGACGGTCCCGTCGCTGGACGCTCCTGGGTTCCTCAACGTGCGGCGCCAGGTGTTCCGCGTCGAGTTCCCCGACGGCTCGCTGAGCGACCCTTTCACCTACGACAGCGTCGATCGCGAGCGCCTCGACGCGGTGGTGATCGCCCCGCACTACCGCGGCGCGGACGGCCGCCGTCATGTCTTCCTCCGCTCGGCGCTCCGGCCGCCGGCCGCGACGCGCGCCCCCGAGGTGTGCCCCTTCCCCGAGGGGCCGACGCTCGGCGCCCTGTGGGAGCTGCCCGCGGGGCTCGTCGAGCTCGACGAGCGCAGCCCCGAGGGCCTGAAGCGCTCGGCCGCGCGCGAGCTGCTCGAGGAGGTCGGCTTCGCCGTGGATCCGTCGGAGCTCCAGCCGCTCGGCCCGTCGACGTTCCCGGCGCCGGGCATGGTCGGCGAGCGGCACTTCTACTTCCACGTCGAGGTCGACCCCGCGCGCCAGGGGACGCCGACCGAGGACGGGTCTCCGCTCGAGCGGTCCGCCGTCATCGCGGCCGTCCCGCTCGACGAGGCGATCGAGCTCACCCGGCGCGGCGTGATCGAGGACGCGAAGACGGAGGTGGCGCTCCGGCGCCTCGCGGAGCTCTGATGGCAGAGCAACCCCCCGCGCAGCGCCGCGCGCCCCGCGTCGCGCTCGTCGTCAAGCGCTCTGCCTGGAGGATCTACCGCGAGGAGCGGAAGGATCCGCGCATCACGCGGCTCATCGAGGCTGGCGACTCCGCCATCGCGCGCCTCAAGGCGTCCCACGAGGCGCACGAGCAGACCGTGCGCGAGGTCACGGCGGCGCTCGACGATCTCGGCGTGCAGGTCGACGTCATCGCCGGCACGGCGGAGTCCTTCGACGCTGGCGAGCTCGACCTCGTGATCACGGTCGGCGGCGACGGGACGCTCCTCAGCGCTTCCCACAACGTCGGCGACGTGCCCATCCTCGGCATCAACAGCGCGCCGGGCCACTCCGTCGGCTTCTTCTGCGGCGCGACCAGCGGCGACGCGGCCGACGCGATCGCGAAGGCGCTGCGCGGCTCGCTCCGCCGCACCGTGCTCACCCGCATGCAGGTCACGGTGAACGACAAGGTGGCGACGGCGCGCGTCCTGAACGACGCGCTCTTCTGCCACGTCTCTCCCGCGGCCACGTCGCGTTACATCATCCGCCTCGGCCGGGCCGAGGAGGAGCAGAAGTCGAGCGGCTTCTGGATCGGCCCCGCGGCCGGCTCCACGGCCGCGCAGCGCTCGGCCGGCGGGCGCGTCCTGCCCCTCACCTCGAAGCGCCTCCAGCTCGTCGTCCGCGAGCCGTACACCCCTCACGGCGAGGAGTACCGCTTCCGCCACGCGCTGATCCAGCCGGGCTCCTCGCTGGTCGTGCGGAGCAAGACGCACGACGCGAAGCTCTTCTTCGACGGGCCGATCCACGCGGTGAGCGTCGGCTTCGGCGACGTGATGGAGTTCACGCAGGCGCCTCAGTCGCTGACGATCCTGGGCCTCTCCGCCAAGAGGAAGTGGGGCGCGGGCTCGGCGGTCAGCCGCCGCTAGCTCCGCGCGAAGCAGCCCACCCGGCGTTGCCGACACGCGGAGCCAGGGCGGCCGCGACGCCGACGCCGAGGTGCGGAGCGGCGCGGAGCCCCGAGGGGCTGGACACGGCCGATCGACGCCGGAACGGAGCAGCCCGCCCGCCACGGGAGCGCGGCGGCGCGGCGCGGCGCGCGTCCGCGGGCCGCGATCGGCCGGGGCTCCGCGGCGCGGCTGCGCGCAGGGGGAGGCCGCGAGCGGGCGTGTCGGCCGGAGAGGCTCGGCGCGGAGGGGACACCGGCGCGTCCTGGATCGCCTTCAACGGAAGGGGATCGGGTGATTTCCTACCCCGAGGTCCTGGCGTCGGGGCGGCCCTCGAGGCCGGCGCGTACGGCCTGAAGAGCGTCGATCTCGGCCGTTTGCCAGGGGTTTTGTCGACCAGGGGAGGGGCCTCCGGGCCGTCCCGCCGGCGGACCGACGCGCCACCCGGGGCGTGAAACCCCTTCTTTTGTCGCTCGGATCGACGATTCGACACTGGATCTGTGGCGGCCGTTGTGTTTCCTTTGGCGCGCAAGAGGGCACAAACCTCAGGAGGAATGAACATGGCGGCGAAGAAAACGGACGGGAAGAAGGGCTCCTCGCTCAGCAAGAGCGCGCTGATCAACGCGGTCGTGGAGGCCAACGAGAACGAGGTCTCGCGCAAGCAGGTCAAGGCGATCCTCGAGGCGCTGACGGACATCGCGTACAAGGAGCTGAAGAAGAACGGCATCTTCACGATGCCCGGCTTCGCGAAGTTCCGTGTCATCAAGAAGCCGGCGACCAAGGCGCGCGAGGGGATCAACCCCTTCACCAAGCAGCCGATGACGTTCGCGGCCAAGCCGGCCAGCAAGTCGGTCCGCGCTCGCCCCATCAAGGCGATCAAGGACTCGCTCTCCTGAGCCCATCCGGGTCGCCGGAGGGCACCTGGGCGCGGCGAAGGCCCGCGGCGGCCCCCTCTCCGGGAGGGAATCATCCCCGGGGAGCGAGCATGGCTGGCCCCGCGCGGCGCCTGCGGTAGCATGGTGCGGCTGCTTTGCCGCACATGACGCTCGCCGTCCGACTCCTCCGCGCGCTGTTCGCGTTCTCGGTCATCCTGACGAGCTACCTCATCCAGCTGGGGCTCGCGCGGGTGTTCGCGAGGCGCCTCGGGAGCGGCGCCGCCGCGCGTGAGCTGCCCGGCTGGCTCGTCGAGCGCCGGGCCCGCGTCGATCAGAAGAACGCCCGACGCCTGCTGCGCGCCATGCTCAAGCTGCGGGGCGTCTTCATCAAGCTCGGCCAGGTGCTGTCGATCATGGGCGGCTTCCTGCCGCGGGCCTACGGCAAGGAGCTCGAGCAGCTCCAGGACCAGGTGCCGCCCCACCCCTTCAGCGATCTCGAGGCCGCGCTGCGCGCGAGCTTCGGCCGCTCGGCGGGCGAGCTGTTCGCTTCGATCGAGCGCGCGCCGCTCGCGGCCGCGTCGCTGGGGCAGGTCCACGTCGCGCGCCTCCGCGACGGCCGCAAGGTCGCGGTGAAGTTCCTCTACCCGGGTATCCGCGGGATCATCGCCGTCGACCTGCGCGTCCTGCGCATCGCGATCCTCGTCTACAAGCGCTTCGTCCCGGTCGGGCACATCGAGAGGGTGCACGAGTCGCTGGTCGACCTGCTCCGCCGCGAGACGGACTACCTGCACGAGGCCGCGTGCATGGAGCGGATGGCGCAGAACTTCGAGGGCGACGAGGGCGTCGCGTTCCCGGAGGTCATCCACGAGCTCACGACGCGCGACGTGCTCACGATGACCTTCATGGAAGGCATCAAGATCACCCGCCTCGACGCGCTGAGGAGCGCTGGCGTCGAGCCCTCGGACGTCGCGCTCCGGCTCGTGCAGGTCTTCTACAAGATGCTCTTCGCGGATCGCTTCTTCCACGCCGATCCGCACCCGGGGAACTTCCTCGTCGACGCGCGGAGCGCGGAGGAGGGCGGCGGCTTCCGCCTCGTGGTCCTCGACTTCGGCGCGATCTGCGAGGCCCGGGACGAGCTCATCGACGGCCTGCTCGACATCCTGAAGGGCATCTTCGCGCAGGATGACGCGGCGGTCGTGCGCGGCTTCCGCCGGATGGGCTTCGTCGCGCCCGGGGGCAACGACGCGCTGCTCGAGCGCACCGTGAAGAGCTATTTCGCGAAGCTCCTCAAGATCCGGGATCGCACGCCGGCCGCGCTGATGCGCGCCCGCCCCGAGCAGCTCGAGAAGCTGGCCGACCCCGACCTGGAGCGCGGAGAGCTCCAGGAGCTGATGCGCTCGTTCGAGTACCCCGAGGACTGGTTCTACGTCGAGCGGGCCTGCGTGCTCCTGTTCTGGCTGGCCGCCCAGATCGACCCCAACCTCGACACCATGGCGGCCGGCTTCCCGTACCTGATGCCGCTGATGGCGCAGCGCGAGGCCAGGGCGGAGTCAGGCGGCTCGGGCCCTTCGTCGCGCCGGTCGCCCACGCGCTAGCTCGAGGCCCGCGCCGGCGGGCCAGCCGGGGCTCGCCGCTCGCGCGACGGGTCGCTCGCGCTCACCGCGCGGGGAGGGCGAAGAAGCGCGGGCCGGGGCGGGCCAGCCCGAGCCGGGCGAGCGAGGGCGCGTAGCTCGCGTCCCGATCCGCCATGATCTCCGCGAGCCTGGCCTTGACCTCGGCGATCTCCGCCCCTTGAAGGCGCCGGTAATTGTCCTCGGCGGGGTCGGCCACGGGCTCGATGCCCGCTCCGGCGAGGACAGTCCCCGAATGGTTCAACCCCTCTGGAATCGTTTGTACAAACGGATCCGGCGCGTGCCGGAGGAGACCGACGAGCCGGTGCGAGCTCGTCTCGTCCCCCGCCATCTCGGGGTGGAACGCGGCCAGCACCGGCGCGGGGCTGCAGACCCGCCGCAGCTGCTCGCCCAGGCGCGACGCGAACCGCTCGAACTGGGGCGACGGAGTGTGGATGCACGGGAAAACCAGGTGCACGACGGCGGACTCTGCCTGCCGTACGGCCGCGAGCGCCGTCTCCAGGACGGGCTCGCGGTCGAGCAGGACGTAGAAGCGTCCGAAACCGGTTGCAGCGTCGCGCATGAACGGGCAGAGCCGGTACCGAGCGACGACCTCGTCAGCGTAACGCCCATGGACCCGACGCACCTCGGCAGCCAGCCGCGGGGCCTCCGGGTGATGGGCCAGCTCCCCCTGCACGACCGGCTCGCTCAAACGCATCACCTCGATTGTGTTGGGGAAGCATTCTTCCCTCGGCTCGTGATAGCTTACGCCGCGCTGCGGCGGAAGGAGGAGGCGTGCAGGAGACCGCGAAGTTAACGGTGAACAAGAACGGTGCGGAGCAGACGATCGAGCTACCGGTGATCACGGGCACCGAAGGTGAGAAGGCGATCGATGTCGCATCGCTTCGCTCGAAGACCGGGTACGTCTGTATCGACCCGGCGTTCGTCAATACGGCCTCGACCACGAGCTCCATCACGTTCCTCGATGGGGAGAAGGGCATCCTCCGCTACCGCGGCATCCCGATCGAGCAGCTCGGCGAGAAGTCGACCTTCGTGGAGACCTCGTACCTCCTGATTTACGGCAAGCTGCCGAGCAAGAGCGAGCTGTCCCGGTTCTCGACGCTGCTGACCCGGCACTCGCTGATCCACGAGGACATGAAGCGCTTCTTCGACGGCTACCCGTCGACGGCGCACCCGATGGCGATCCTCTCCGCGATGGTGCTCTCGCTGTCGAGCTACTACCCGGAGGCGATCGACGTGAAGAACACCGATCACCTCGACATCACCATCGCGCGGCTGCTCTCGAAGGTGCGCACGATCGCCGCGTTCTCGTACAAGAAGTCGATCGGCCAGCCGTTCGTCTACCCGCACAACTCGCTCTCGTACTGCGCCAACTTCCTGAACATGATGTTCTCGGTCCCGGCCGAGCCGTACGAGATCGACGAGGACATCGTGAAGGTCCTCAACCTCCTCCTCATCCTGCACGCCGACCACGAGCAGAACTGCTCGACCTCGACGGTGCGCCTCGTCGGCAGCTCGAAGGCGAACCTCTTCGCCTCGGTCGCCGCGGGCATCTGCGCGCTGTGGGGCCCGCTGCACGGCGGCGCGAACCAGGAGGTCGTGACGATGCTCGAGGCGATCCGCGCGGACGGCGGCGACGTCTCGAAGTTCATCAAGCTCGCGAAGGACAAGACCTCGGGCTTCCGCCTGATGGGCTTCGGTCACCGCGTCTACAAGAACTACGACCCGCGCGCCGTCCTCATCAAGGCGGCCGCCGACAAGATCCTGTCGAAGCTCGGCATCAAGGATCCGCTGCTCGACATCGCGCAGCGGCTCGAGGAGACGGCGCTCAAGGATCCGTACTTCGTCGAGCGCAAGCTCTACCCGAACGTCGACTTCTACAGCGGCATCATCTACCGCGCGCTCGGCTTCCCCACGAACATGTTCACCGTCATGTTCGCGCTCGGGCGCCTCCCCGGCTGGATCGCCCACTGGAAGGAGATGAACGACGACCCGAACGGCAAGATCGGCCGCCCGCGGCAGATCTACACCGGCGAGAACGCGATCGACTACACGCCGCTCGACGAGCGCGCCTGACCGCGACGGGGCCCGCGGCCCCGTCGGCAGCTCCCCCGAAACCCAAGCCGCGCGACGAGCGCGACCCTATCGCGACGAGGCCCTGCGGCCCCGTCGGCGGCTCCCCCGAAACCCACGCGCGGCCGACGAGCGCGCCTGACCGCGGCGGGGCCCAGTGCCCCGCAAGCGGCTCCCCCGCTGCACGCAGGGTGACGGCGGCGCGCCCGCGCCGTCCGTCAGCAGCTCACGAGGAGCAGCACCACGACGACCGCCACGATCACACCGGTGGCGAGCGACGCGCCGCCGACGAGCAGCACCAGCTTGCCCGTCGACCATTGCGTGAGCGGCGCGCCGGCCCCCGGGGGCGCCGTCAGGCTTTCGTCGCGGAGCGTGCGCTCCGGACGGCCCATCGCGGCCGGCGGCGGCTCGGTCACCGTGGGCTGCGGGCGCGCGCTCGGCGAGACCGCGGCCGGCATCGGCGGCGCCGGCTGCGACAGCGGCTGGCCAGCGCGGATCCGCCCCTCGAGGACGGCCTGGGCGTAGGGCGGCAGGCCGCCCGCGCGCACGGCGCGGACGTCCGCGCGCATCGTCTCGGCGTTCGGGTAGCGGTGGAACTTGATGAACGCCAGCGACTGATCGACCACCGCCGCGACGGCGGGCGGGATGCCGGGCGCCACCGACGCGAGCGGCGGCGCCGGCTCGGTCGCGGCGGCGATGACCTCCATGGCCTCCGTGACGTCGCCGTGCACCTGCCGGCCCGAGAGCAGCCGGAACATGGTCGCCCCGAGCCCGAACAGGTCGGTGCGCCCGTCGATGTCGTGGATGAGCCCTGTCGCCTGCTCCGGCGCCATGTACGTCGCCGTGCCCATGATCATGCCGGTCTTGGTCGCGGTCTTCTCGGGCAGGCCCGTGAGCCCGTCGACGACCCGCGCGATACCGAAGTCGAGCATGCGCACGCGCCCGTCGTTGCCGAGGTGGATGTTCTCGGGCTTGAGATCGCGGTGCACGACGCCGCGCGCGTGCGCGATCGCCAGCGTCTCGAGCACCTGATCCGCGAGCGCGAGCACCTCGCCGGGCGGCATCGTCCCGGTGCGCGCCATGCGATCGAAGAGCGTCTCGCCCTGGAGCACCTCCATCGTCAGGTACGCGAGCCCCTCGGGCGTCTCGCCGGAGCCGAGCACGCGCACCACGCCGGGCACCGCGTCCGCGCCCCCGAGCGAGTTCCCGATGAACCCCTCGCGCAAGAAGCGCTTCCGCACCTCCCCGATCGCGTTGAGCTCCGGGTGCAGCACCTTCAGCGCGACCTGCGAGCCGTCCGCGGCCCGCCCGAGCAGCACGCTGCCCATGCCGCCGGTGCCGAGCACGCGCTCGATCCACCACATTCCGGCGAACGTCTTGCCGACCCAGTGCTCCGCGTCGTCGTCGTACACGCCAGGCGCCCTTTATCGACCCGCCGCGGTCCGTGGAGGGAGAAGCGCAGCGGCGAAGCCACTGGTAGGCCGCATCGCGGCAGGCGCGCAAGC
Source organism: Sorangium sp. So ce321 (assembly GCF_051530195.1). Taxonomy (NCBI): domain Bacteria; kingdom Pseudomonadati; phylum Myxococcota; order Polyangiales; family Polyangiaceae; genus Sorangium; species Sorangium sp. So ce321. Next base: position 13,379,613 of record NZ_CP150329.1, read on the forward strand.
TAATTGATGGAGGTTGTCCCGAAGCGGGGGTCGTCGTCGAGCCGCTCGGACGCCGCCTTGAGCCCGGCGGTCACGCCGCGGAACGCGTCCGCTGGCATGCGAAACGTCACGCCGGGGCCGAGGAGTGTCACGTGGACGGTACCGCACGCGCACCGGGTGACGCGCGTCGCGTCATTCGATGCAAGCTCCGTGTGCGGACCGCATTTCTTGGTCGCCGCCATGGTTAAACCTCTCCTACATCCTAGCAGCATCTGCCCCCGTCCGGCCACGACACCCCGGCCTGCGACGGATCTCTGCCTGCTCCCTGACACGATGGTCTTGAAATTGCAAAACGTTGTATATCTCCATCATCGCTGCTCGCTGCTCCATTGCCTGGAGGGACTCATGGCTGCTCGATGGATGACGTTCGGTTTGCTTTCCCTCGTACTGGGGGCCGTTGCCTGCATTGACGAGCGCACGGACCCGGTGCCAGGGCCGCCGGTCGACCAGTCGCTGCTCGATCCGCCGTCGGAGGGCCAGGGGTTCCAGATAGTGACGGAGGAGATCGAGGTCCCGGCGGGGGTCGAGCAGCAGGACTGCTACTTCTTCCGGGTCCGCGACCTCGCGGCGTCGAACGGGATGGACCCGGACGGGCCCGTGAACCTCCACCGCGTGCAGATCGCCCAGCGCGACGGCTCGCACCACATGAACATCTTCCGGGTGCGGACGATCAAGGGGCTGGGGCCCGAGGGCGGGCTCATCCAGAAGAACCAGAACGGCGTGGGCGAGTGCTTCAAGAGCCCCAACTGGGCCGACTGGCCGCTCGTCGCGAACTCCCAGCAGGACGGCCAGCTCGACTGGGAGTTCCCCGAGGGCGTCGCGAACGTCCTCGAGCCCGACGAGTGGCTCATGCTGCAGACGCACTACGTGAACGCGTCGTCACAGAAGACCCCGGAGGCCGTCGGCCGCGTCCGGGTGAACTTCTGGTCGCTGCCGAAGGAAGAGGTGACGGCCGAGATGGGCACCGTCTTCGCGACCAAGCAGTCCATCCGAGTCTGCCAGTCGAACCCGCAGCCCACGTTCGAGGGCTCTTGCCAGATCAACAGCCCCTCTCCCGTGAAGGTCATCGGCGCCAACGGCCATTTCCACAGCCGGGGCACGCGGTTCGACATGTACGCGTGGGACGGCACCTCCATCGGCACGCCCGCGGAGTCCGAGCGCTTCTACACGTCGACCGCCTGGGACGACCCGCCGATGCTCATCTCGCCGGAGCTCGACCTGGAGCTCCCGAAGAACGGCGGCGTCTGGTACGGCTGCACGTACGAGTGGCAGCCGCCGGACCCCTCGGTGGGCTGCACCGGGCTCGACGAGTACGACGTGACGAAGAACCAGACGTCCGAGGAGCAGCTCGACTGCTGCTACACGTTCGGCCCGATCGTCGAGAAGAACGAGCACTGCAACATCTTCGTCTACTACTATCCGAAGCAGGACGACGTGTTCTGCAACTGAGCCTCCGCGCCGACGCGCGCCGCGCAGCACGCGCGGCGCGCGCCTCGACATGACCTCTCCAGGCTGGTCTCCTATCTCATGCGCACCCGCTTGCACTCGGTTGCTCCGAACGCCCCGATTGCCTCGTTGACCGCGATGGCGCTCGGCGCGGTCGCCCTCGCCGGCTGCCCCGACGACCCGGTGACGCCGCCGCACGACGAGGGGCCGCCCGCGTGGCGCGTGCTGCTCGACGAGGGCGATCTCGATCGCGCGGTCCTGTCGATCTGGGGGACGGGCCCCGACGACGTGTTCGCGGTGGGAGGGCCGCTCGGCAACACAGGGCTGTCGTCGCTCGTGCTGCACCACGACGGGGCGACGTGGCGAGAGCTCCCGGCGGGCAGGGAGGAGACCTTCTGGTGGGTGGCCGGCTCCGGTCCGAAGGACGTCTGGATGGTCGGCGAGCGCGGCCGCGCCGCCCACTGGGACGGCGACACGTTCACCGAGCACGAGACGGGGACGAAGGCGACCCTGTGGGGCGTCATCGCGTTCGCGCCCGACGACGCCTGGGCCGTGGGCGGCACGCCCGGCGGCGGCGCGGACGCGGAGAAGGATGTCGTCCTTCGCTGGGACGGGAGCGCTTGGTCGAGAGAGACGCTGCCCGAGGAGACCGGCCGGGCGCTCTACAAGGTGTGGGGGGAGTCCTCCGAGGACCTCTACGCCGTCGGCGAGTTCGGCGTGATCTGGCACCGCGCGGGCTCGACGTGGGCGCTGCAATCCGATCCGCCGATCGCGCAGGGCACCCTGTTCACGGCCGCCGGCTGCAGCCGTGAAGAGGTGTACGCGGTGGGGGGGAGAGATGTCCTACGTTCGGATGGCAAGGCGTGGCAGCGGCTCGACATGGAGCTCACCAACGACGTGAACGGCGTCGCGTGCGGCCGCCCGGGGGAGGTCGCGATCGTCGGTTATGGGGGGCTCAAGCAGCGCCTCGTCGACGGGGCCTGGATCGATGAGTTCACCGAAGAGCCGTACGCCGACCTCCACGCCGTCTGGGCCGACGGGGAGGGGGCCTTCTGGGCCGTCGGCGGGGACTTTCTCAGCCAGCCGACCCCTGGCAGAGCGCGAAAGGGCGTCGTCGCGCGCTATGGGACCGGGCAGATCGCCGACACTGTGAGCCGCTGATCACCGCGCGGCATACGAGCTCACCTGTGCGGACATGCGCGCAGTGTGGCATGTCGCATCATCGCGCCGTGAACTCGGTTATACGCCCCGAGGGAGCGGGCGCGACCGCAGAGACTTTTTTCTTGGGAAATGCTTCAAAGGGTGGTGCTGGTCGTCCGATTGCAATACCCGCGGAGACCACACGCGGCTCCCGCGCTCTCAACCCAGGAGAATTGGCATGCGACGGACCATTGCTCAGCTTTTTGTAAGCGTATTTACTTTTGCAGTTCCCGTTCTCGTTGCTTCTTCCGCATCAGCCCAGCCGAATCCATGTGGAAACCTCCAGGCCGCGGCGGCCGGACAGTGCGAGATCCGCACCGAGGGAGGCTGTGAAGGGTACTGCGAGCCGGTCCAGTTCACGGCCGAGTGCTCCGGGAAGTGCACCGGCAGCGCGGAGGCGTCGTGCACGGGTAGCTGCGAAGCCGATTGCCAGGCGGATTGCACCGCCGACCCAGGGAGCTTGAGCTGCGAAGGGAGCTGCACGGCGAGCTGCAAAGCGAACTGCAGCGCCGACTGCTCGGCCCACGCCAACGGCAGCGGGGCGCAGGCGGATTGCGAGGCGTCGTGCTCGGCGAATTGCGACGCCGAGTGCGACGTGAGCTGCGAGGCGACCCCGCCGAGCGCCTCGTGCGATGCGAAATGCGAGGCGAGCTGCGAGGGGCAGTGCAACGTCGAGGCGAACATCGAGTGCAACGCCGACTGCACGGCCGATCTCCGGGGCGGGTGTGAGGTGCAGTGCACCACGCCGGACGGCGCGCTGTTCTGCAACGGGCAGTACGTCGACGTCGCCGGGAGCGTCAAGGAGTGCACGGACTGGCTGCTCACGCAGGGCGTCGAGGTGGAGGTCCACGCCGAGGCCGAGGCCAGCGTCTCCTGCGCCGCCGCGCCGGGGTCGACGGCGCCGCTCACGGGCACCGGGCTCGCGGCGCTCGTCGCCGGCGTGGGCGTGGCCGCCGCGCGCCGCCGCAAGCGGTCCTGAGCGGGGCCCGGCGCGCCTGACGGCGCGCGCCCTCGCCCCCTGGACCGAGCCCCCAGGCCGGGTCGCCTCGCGCGGCCCGGCCTGGTTTTCTCCGGCACCGTAGTAGATTCGCGACCATCCTGATGACCCTGCATCGTCGTTCGAGGCCGCGCTGGGCGCTCGTCCTCGCGCTGCTCGCCGGCTGCGAGGCCCGCACGCCGCCCGCGCCGCCCGCGGCGGCGCCCGCGACCTCCGGCGCGCCGGCGCTCGCCAGCGCCGCGGCGGCGCCGCAGGCCGCGAGCGCCGCGGCGGCGACGACCGCGGCGCCGCCGCCGGAGCCGCTGCCGCCGGAGCCGCCGATCGCGCTCGCGTCCGGCGGCGCGCGGGCGGTGCGCGGCGACGCCGGGCTCGTGACCTCGGTCGAGGAGAACGCGACGCGCGCCGGCGCGGACGTGCTGCGGCGCGGAGGCAACGCGATCGACGCAGCGGTCGCGGTGGCGTTCGCGCTGGCGGTGACCCACCCGAGCGCGGGCAACATCGGCGGCGGCGGCTTCATGCTGGTCCGCCTCGCGAACGGCGAGACGCAGGCCATCGATTTCCGCGAGGCGGCGCCCGCGTCGGTGACCACCGAGTCGAACATGGCCATGGTGCGCGCGGGCGCGTTCGGCTACGCGTCCGCAGGCGTCCCGGGCTCGGTCGCCGGCCTCGCGCTGGCGCACGAGCGGTTCGGCACCCGGCCGTTCGCCGAGCTGCTGGCCCCGGCGATCGCCCTGGCGCGCAAGGGGCATCGCCTCGGCGCCAGGCAGGCGCTCACGCTGCGCTGGGCGTGGCCCCGGCTGAGGACCGACCGCGCCGCGAGCGCGATCTGGGGGCGCGGCAAGGCGCCGCTCGCCCAGGGCGAGCTGGTGCGCCAGCTCGATCTCGCGCGCACCCTGGAGACGCTCGCCGCGGAAGGGCCGCGCGCGTTCTACGAGGGCGCGATCGCCAGGAAGATCGCCGGCGCGATGCGCGAGCGCGGCGGCCACATCAGCGAGGGCGATCTGCGCGCGTACCAGGCGAAGTGGCGCGCGCCGCTCCGGTTCTCCTACCGCGGCTTCACCGTCGACACGATGCCGCCCCCCTCGATGGGCGGCGTCGCGCTCGCGGAGATCATGCTCACGCTGGAGCGGCTCAAGGCGCACGAGGCGCCCGTCGACTCCGGGCTGTCGCTGCACCTGTTCGTCGAGGCGGCGAAGCGGGCGTACGCCGACCGGCGAAAGGTGAGCGCCGATCCCGATTTCGTCGGGCCCGAGCCGGCGCAGCTGCTCGCGAAGCTCCTCGACGGCGGCTACCTGATGCGCCGCGCGCCGGCCATCGATCCGGAGCGCGCCACGCCGGCCGGCGACATCGCGGCGCCCGCCGGCGCCCTCGCGCCGGAGTCGCCGCAGACGACGCACTTCTCGGTGATCGACGCGCAGGGCAACGCGGTCTCGTGCACGACCACGCAGTCGGCGAGCTTCGGCGCGAAGGTCGTGATCCCGGGCACGGGGATCCTGCTCGGCAACGCGATGGGCGCGTTCTCGGAGACGGGCATCAACGCGGTCGCGCCGGGCAAGCGCATGGCGAGCTCGATGACGCCGACGATCGTGAGCCGGGGCGACAAGGTCGCGCTCCTCCTCGGCTCTCCCGGCGGGGACACGATCCCGAACACGGTCGCCCAGGTGCTCCGCAACCTGGTCGACCACGGGATGACGATCGACGAGGCGGTCCGCCACGGGCGCGTCCACCACCAGTGGCTGCCGGACCGGGTGCGCGTCGAGCGGCTGACGCCCCCGCCGCAGGCGGCCCTCGACGACCTCGCGCGGCGGGGGCACGCCGTCGTGCTGGATCCGATGCCGATCGGCGACGCGAACAACATCCTCGTCGACGCCGCCGGCGTCGCGTGGGGCTACGCCGACACGCGCGAAGGGGGCACGGCCGAGGGCGTCAGCGCGCCCGCCAAGCTCGGCCCGGCGGCGCAGGCCGACGCTCCCTAGGGGCCGAGCGGACGTCGAACGCGCGGTGGACCTGCGGCGGCACCGAGCACGCGGGGGCGGCACCGAGCGCCCGGGCGGCGCGCGGGCGGCGTCATCGCAGCCGGGGGTCGTACTCGGCCGCGTCGGCGTCGTCGTCTTCCTTGGGGCGCACGACAACGACCGGGCACGGCGCGCTCCGCGCGATCCGATCGGCGGTCGAGCCGCCGAAGAGCCGCTGGAAGGGCGACTGCGGGTGCGTGGCCACGACGATGAGGTCGGCGCTGAGCTCGCGGGCGAGCGAGACGATGGCTCTGTCGGGCCGGCCCGTGCGGAAGTGCATCGCCATGAGCCGCGGCTGGCCGTCCGCGAAGCGGTGCTGGAGCACCCGGAGCGAGGGCGGCGACGAAGCGCCGGGCGTCGTCACGTCGCGCACCGCCGGGGCGACCTGCCGCGGCCCGACGACCACCGCGTGGATCTCCGTCTCGCCCCGGAGCGCCGCCAGCTCGAACGCGAAGCGCCACGCCCGCCCGCCCGGCTCGGACAGGTCCATCGCGACCACCACGATGTACGGCTTCACCCGGCGCCCGCCGCGCCCGCTCGTGCGGGCCGGCTCGCTCGCAGGGGCGCGCTCGCTCACCGAGGCGCGCTCACTCTCGGGAGTCGGCCCGATCCCGGGAGCGGGGTCGGTCGACGGGGCCCGCTCGGTCGACGGGGGCCGCTCGGTCGACGGGACCCGCTCGGTCGACGGGACCCGCTCGGTCGCGGGGACAGCGGCACCGCCGGGGTGCCCCGGAGGCGCGCTGCGCCCGGGTTCGTCCGGGCGACCGAGCTGCGTCCTGCCGACGCCTGTCGGCTCGCTCGCCGGTTCGGGCAGCGCCTCTCCCGCGGAGGCGCCCGCCGCGTGCGGCGGCCGGGCGAACGCCCCGCCCTGGTCGGCGCGCGCGGGCGCCGTTGCTTCGGTCGGCATCGCGCGCAAACGTTCGCAACGCGCCGCGCGCCCGCAAGCGGCGTCGCGCGCCCCGCGCGGCGCTCATGCGAACGGCGAGCCCGCCGGGGCCGCTCCGGACCACTCCAGCCTTGACGCACCCTCCAGACCTTCGCAGCGTTCCGCCCATGATCCCCCGCTACACCCCGTCCGAATTCGAAGAGCTCTGGTCGTCCGCCACCCGATTCTCGACCTGGCTAGAGGTGGAGCTCGCCGCGTGCGAGGCGATGGAGGCCGAGGGGCTCGTGCCCGCCGGCATCGCGAAGGGGATCCGGGCGAAGCAGCTCTCGCTCGATCCGGAGCGGATCGAGGCGATCGAGCGCACGGTCAAGCACGACGTCATCGCCTTCCTGACCCACGTCGAGGAGCTGGCGGGCGAGGGGGCGCGCTGGCTGCACCGGGGGATGACCTCGAGCGACGTGCTCGACACGAGCCTCGCGATGCTGCTCGTCCGCGCGGCCGACCTGCTCTCGGCGCGCCTCGACAAGCTCTGCGACGCGCTCGCGCGGCGCGCCGACGAGCACCGGCGCACCCCGATGATCGGCAGGAGCCACGGCATCGCCGCCGAGCCGGTCACCTTCGGCCTGGCGCTCGCGGGCCACCTCGCGGAGATGAAGCGCGGGAGGGCGCGCCTGCTCGCCGCGCGCCAGGCGATCGCGGTCGGCAAGATCGCCGGCGCGGTCGGGACGTACGCGCACCTGTCGCCGCGCATCGAGGAGCGCGCGCTCGGCGCCCTGGGCCTGCGCCCCGAGACGGTCTCGACGCAGATCGTCGCGCGCGACCGCCACGCCGAGTTCTTCGCGGCGCTGTCGCTCATCGCGGCGGGCATCGAGCGGCTCGCGACCAACGTGCGGCACTGGCAGCGCACCGAGGTCCGCGAGGCGGAGGAGCGCTTCTCCGTGGGCCAGAAGGGCTCGAGCGCGATGCCCCACAAGCGCAACCCCATCCTCAGCGAGAACCTGTGCGGCCTCGCGCGCGTCGTGCGCGCCGCCGTGATCCCCGCGCTCGAGAACGTGCCGCTGTGGCACGAGCGCGACATCTCGCATTCGTCGGTCGAGCGGATGATCGCGCCCGACGCGACCTCGACGCTCGGCTTCATGCTCGACCGCGCCGCGGGGCTCGTCGAGGGGCTGGTCGTCTACCCCGAGAAGATGCGCGAGAACCTCGACCGCACGGGCGAGCTCTTCTTCAGCGAGGCGGTGCTGCTGTCGCTCGTCCAGAAGGGACGGCCGCGGCAGGCGGCCTACGAGCTGGTGCAGCGCTGCGCGATGCGCGCCATCGCGGGCGAGGGGCGCTTCCGCGACAACCTCGCCGCCGACGCCGACGTCGCGGCGCTGCTCGCCCCGGACGAGATCGCGCGCTGCTTCGATCTCGATCACGCGCTCTCGCACGTCGACACGATCATCGATCGCGCGCTCCGCGAGTAGCGTCCGCCGTTGACCTGCACAGGCCGGTTTGAGAGGCTCCGGCCCGTCATGGCCGCCGCCCGCGTCGTCTCTCCCCGCCGCTCGCTCCCGCGCCGCCTCGCGGCGCTCGCGTCCCTCGCTGCGCTCGCCGCCTGCGGCGGGGGCGCCGTGGCGCCGACTCCGTCCGCCGGCGCGGCCCCGCCGCCCGCGGCGCCTCCGGCCGCCGCGGCGCCCCGCGAGCCCACGCAGGCGCCGCGGGAGCCGTTCACCGCGCTGCGCGACCGGATCCTGCGCGAGTGGGCCGCGGACGAGCCAGCGTTCGCGCGCTCGCGCGGGCTGCACGAGCACGACGGCAAGGTCGGCGACTACTCCGCCGCCGCGATCGAGCGGAGGCTCGCGCGCCTCGAGCGCGACCGCGCGGCGCTCGCCGCGGTCGACGCCGCGGCGCTCTCCCCGGACGAGGCGCTCGACCGCGCGATCCTCTTCCAGCAGATCGACCTCAAGCTCTTCAACGGCAGGGATCTCGAGGACTGGCGGCGGCGGCCGCAGTTCTACGGCGAGCTGTTCGGCGTGAACCAGTACGTCGACCGCGCGTACGCGCCGCTGCCCGACCGCGGAAGGCGCCTCCTCGAGCACGAGAAGGCGGCGCTCGCCCAGGTGCCGCGCATCCTCGAGAACCTCGCGAGCCCGATGGCGAGGCCGGTGGTCGAGGTCGCCGTGAAGATCTTCCGCGGCTACGCCGAGTACCTGCGCGGCGACGTGGTCAAGCTGCTCGAGGGCGCGGGCGACGCCGCGTTCCAGGCCGACTTCGAGAAGACGAACGCGGCCCTGGCCGACGCGGCGGCGCGGCTCGCCGAGCACCTGGAGAAGGTCGAGCTGTCGAAGGGCGACGCGAGCCACGTGCTCGGGGAGGCGCGGTACAGGAAGCTCCTCCTGGCGCAGGAGGGGCTCTCGATCTCGCTCGCCGAGTTCAAGAAGATGGGCGAGGAGGACCTCGCGACGAACAAGGCGGCGTACCAGGAGCTCGCCCGGAAGGTGAAGGCCACCCGGCCGAAGGCGGAGCTGCTCCTCGCCCAGGCGACGCGGGTGATGGAGACGTCGCGCCGGTTCATCGTGGACAAGGGGCTCGTGAGCCTCCCGTCCGACGAGCGGGCGCTCGTGAAGGAGACGCCGCCGTACATGCGCTGGAACTCCGCGTTCCTCGACGCGCCGGGGCCGTTCGAGCGGAAGGGGCTCGAGGCGTTCTACTACATCACGAAGCCCGACCCCTCCTGGCCCAGGAAGGAGCAGGAGGAGTACGTCATGCAGCGCGGGACGCTGCTCTCGACGACCGTGCACGAGGTCTACCCGGGGCACTTCGTCCAGGGCCTCTGGGAGGACCGCGCGCCGACGGACGTCCAGAAGATGTTCGGGAGCTACTCGTTCGTCGAGGGCTGGGCCCACTACGTCGAGCAGATGATGATCGAGCAGGGGTTCGGCAAGGACGACCCTGAGAGCCGGCTCGGCCAGCTCGGGGACGCGCTGCTGCGCAACTGCAGGGTGGTGGTGTCGCTCGGGGTGCACGCCGAGGGCATGGGCCTCGACGCGGCCGAGCGCCGCTTCATCGACGACTGCTTCCAGGACCGCGCGACGGCGCGCGAGCAGGCGGTGCGCGCGACGTTCGATCCCGGCTACTTCGCCTACACGCTCGGCAAGCTCCAGATCCTGAAGCTCCGCGAGGAGGCGAGGGCGGCCCTGGGCGCCGCGTTCTCGCTGCGCCGCTTCCACGACGCGCTCCTCTCGCACGGGTCGCCGCCGGTGCCGCTCATCCGCGAGCGCGTGCTCGCCGAGCTCGCGGCGCCGGAAAAGAAGCAGCCTTGACGAAGGCCTCCCGGCCGCTGCCGCCGGCTCACCCCTCCGGCGCCCAGCGCGTCGGCCGCGTCTTCAGCGTGCTCACGCCCAGCGCGTCGCACCACGCCTCGAAGCGGCCGCGCGGCACGCCGCGGAAGCGCAGGTCGTCGAGGCGCTCCGCGAGCGGCACGTCGGTGCGGAGCGTCGCCAGCGTCCGGTAGAGCAGCGCCTCTTCCCGCTGCTCGACCAGCGCGCGCGCGATCCGGTCCGCGCCGCGCACCGGCACCGACCACGCGGCCGGGTCTCCCGGGATCTGCTCCAGGTGCCCGTAGGCGCCGAGGAGCGCGGCCGCCGTCCTGTCGCCGATGCCCGCGAGCCCCGGGATGCCGTCGGCGTCGTCCCCGGTGAGCGCGAGGTAGTCCGGGATGCTCGCCGGCGCCACGCCCCGCGCCGCGCGCAGCGCCGCCTCGTCGACGACGCGCTCCTTCCGGCGGTCGACCTGCACGACGCGCTCGCCCGCGAGGCACTGCCCGAAGTCCTTGTCCGGGCTGAGGATGCGCACCTGCTGCACCTCGCCCTGGAACCGCGCCGCCGCCGTCGCGAGCGCGTCGTCCGCCTCGAACGCGTCCATCGACCAGACGACGACCCCGAGCGCGCGCACCGCCTCCTCGACCGGATCGAACTGCCCGCGCAGCGCCGGATCCATGCCCTCGTCGCTCTTGTAGCCGGCGAACAGGTCGTTCCTGAACGAGCGGATCGGGTTGTCGAACGCGACAGCGAGGTGCGTGACCTCCTCGTCCGGGTGGTGCAGCAGCGCGAGCAGCGAGGCGACGACCCCCACCGTCGCCTTCGCGTCCCAGCCGGAAGGCGCGCGGTGCTCGGGCCGCTTCGAGAAATGCGCGCGGAAGAGCTCGTAGGTGCCGTCGATGAGGTGCAGCCGCATGGGTGTCCCCTCCCGCGGGCCGCCGGCCCGCTACGCCGTCATGTCGGCCATGAAGATCGGCGGGGAGTGGAGGGCCATGATCTCCGGCGTCGGCGGGGCGGACTGCTTCGCCATCCGGAGCGCCTCGTCCATCGTGCGCGCCGTCTCCCAGCCGAGCAGCTGCGGGATGTACTCGTTGTCGGCGCCGACCACGATCATCCGGCCGATGTGCTGCCGGCCCGCCTCGCCCCAGTACCACATGAAGAACGGGTGGGTCGGGTGGTACGCGTTGCCGAAGCGGTACATCTCGATGTACGCGGGGTTCTCCGAGAACTTCTTCTCGTACCGCTTGTGCAGCTCCATCGCGTCGCGCGTCTCCGGCAGGAGCCGGTGCACGAACTCGATGTACGGGGCGTGGTGCTCGTTGTCGAACAGGTCGGTGCAGGGGTGGAGGATGATCATCGTCCCCCCCTTCTTGAGCATCGGCGCGCCCCGGTAGAGGTTGAACAGGTAGCCGTTCGCCATCACCTGCACGAGCAGCGGGTTCAGGAACGAGTTCACGTTGTACGGGCTGATGTACGGGATGCCCGTGATCAGGATGTCGGCCTGGCCCGTGACCGGGACGAGGTACTGGTCGAAGCTGCGCTTCAGCGTGTGCTCGTGGGTGGCCTCGGTCTCGCCGGCGAACACGCCGGTCACGCCGTACGGCGACGGGACGCGCTGGAAGATCGCCTGGCGCGCGGGCTGCGGCACCTTCGACAGCGTGAAGCGGAGGGCGCGCAGCGCGCTCTTCTCGCCCGCGCTCAGGTCGTCCTCGTTCCTGGCGAGGAACTCGAGCGGGCGATCGAACATGCGGTTGTTGATCGTCGTCTCGATCGTGAAGACGTTGAGCTTCTTGTTCGCGAGCCGGCCCATGCGCTCGACGCTCGTGTGCAGCGCGGAGCTCTTCGGGTCCATGTACGAGTAGCAGTCGCGCATCACCCGCGGGTTGTGGTGCGCGCGCAGGCTCCGGTACCCGCACAGGCCGACGCTGACCGACTTGTGCCCGCCGTCCATCGGGACGAGGTTCAGGTTCACGTAGATCACGAGGTCGCTGTCGACCGCGCGCTTGTTCAGCTCGACCTCCTCGCCGAGGTCGGTCGTGCCGACGTACTTCATGTTGGCGAGGTTCTCGGCGTCGTGGTTGTAGAGCTTCTTCGGCCAGTAGGCGTTGAAGATCCTGTCGCCGACGATGTGCCGGACCTCCCAGTCCTTCATCCGCCGGTGCACGCTCGTCGCGATGATGATCTCGACGTCGTCGACGCCGTAGTCGGCGAGCAGGTCGAGCACGATGGTGAGGACGCGCTCGCGGATGTCAGGCCGCTTCATCGGCGGCAGCGGCAGCGAGATGTCGTCCACCGCGATCGTGACCTTCATCCCCGGGCGGAGCTTCGCGTAGAGCGGCTCCGAGTTGTACGGGTGGTTGATCGCGTAGCGGATCGCGGCGTCGACGTCCTTCAGCGGCTCGAGGGGCGGCTTCGCGTAGAGCACGCGGGTGCCGGTGGGCAGGTCGACCTCGACCAGCTGGTCGCCTGAGAAGAGCACCCGGGGGGCGCTGCGGGTGTCTAGCGTGACGACGCAAGGATGGCTCATGGGGCTTTCAGAGCAGGGGGTGCGACGTGTTGGGCTGTGGCGTGGCTTCCGGCCGCCGCCCCGGACAGGCCGGGGTCATGCGGCGAGATGGAGGATCGGCCAGTGGTAGGCCTGCGCGAGCAGCTTGAGCTTGCGGTCCGGGTTCACCGCCGCCGGGTAGCCGACGACCGAGAGCATCGGGACGTCCGAGTAGCTGTCCGAGTAGGCGAAGCACTCGTCGAGGTTGTGCCCGTGCGCGTGGGCGTGCTCGCGGATGAGGCGCGCCTTCTCGGGACCGGCCACCACGGGGCGCAGGAGCTTCCCCGTCGCGAACCCGTCCTTCACCTCGAGGCGGTTCGCGATGATGCCCGTCGCGCCGAGGTGCTCGGCGAGCAGCTGCATCAGGAAATCCAGCGCGCCGGAGATCAGGACGACGTCGTGCCCCTTGTCGAGGCTGCACTTCACGAGGTCCCGCGCCTTGCCGTAGATGGCCGGCTTCAGCACCTTCGCGAACGCCTCCTCGGCGAGCGCCACCAGGCGGTCCTCGGAGACGCCGTCGAACGAGCTGAAGAGCAGCTCGTTGAAGAGGCGCCGATCCTGCAGCTCCGCCATCATCATCCACGGCGCCTTCACGAGGGCGCGGCCGAGCTTCGCGAAGCTGTGCATCGGCGTTGGCTGGTTCAGCATGTAGAACACCGTCGGGTGCACGAGGTTGGTCGTGACCAGGGTGCCGTCTACGTCGAAGTAGCTCGCCGGCATGTGGGGCAAATCTCCCTTCATGCCGTTAGAGTCAAGATCGAGCTGCCGCGAACCGGGGTTCGCAGGCGAATCGTCACGCCGCGAAGAGGCGCTGGTAGCGGTCGTCCAGCTCCACGCCGCCGTCGGTCTCGCCCCGGTCCACCGGGTTGATCCCGCAGTACTCGACGCTCGCCAGGTGGCGCCAGCGCCCGGCGCGCTCCGGCTCGTCGGGCAGCACGGGCGTCGTGCACGGGAAGCAGCCGATGGTGCGGAAGCCCATCGCGTGGAGCGGGTTCTCGAGCGCGTCCGGGTGCGCCGCGAAGTACGCGTCGAGGTCCTCGCCGTTCAGCGACGCAAAGGGGTGGACGCGGATCACGTTGTTCCCGGGGTCGAGGCCGAACGGGGCGACCTTCGCGCGGGCGCCGCCCTCGCCGCGCCGGAGCGCCGCGACGAGCGCGTCGTAGCGGCCCCGGATGGCGCCCAGCGGGGCCGACTTGCGGAGCTCGCAGCACCGCTCCTGCCCCTCCTTCGAGAGGTAGAGCAGCCCCTCCTCGCGCGTCTGCTGCATGAAGCTGCGCTCGGGCGAGAGCGTGACGACCCGCAGGTTGGGGTGGGTGCGCGCGAGCTCGTCGCGCGTGGCGAGCGTCTCGGCGTGGAGCACGCCGGTGTCGACGAAGACGACGTCGAAGGAGAGCCCGGCGCGGTCCGCCACGTGGCACAGCGCGGTCCCGGCCCGCTGCATGCTGCTCATGATGGCCGCGCGGGGGCCGAAGGACTCGCGGACGAAACGGAGAAGCTCGACGGGCGGCGCGCCCTGGAAGCGTCGGTTCAGCGGTTCGAGGTCTCGCTCGGTGATGCGCATACGCGATGCATAGCAGAGCCCGTTTCCTTGATCCGGGGTTGCCTTCGCCTGAGCTTGCGCCTAACTCCGGCTACCGCGGAATGAGCAGCGCCCACCAAGCCTCGCAAGCCGGCGGACTCGGCCAGGCTCTCCCGGAGCTCGAGCGCCGGCGCTTCCTGTTCGTGACCGGCAAGGGAGGTGTCGGCAAGACGACGATATCCGGCGCGCTCGCCCTCGCCTTCGCCGCCCGCGGCAAGCGCGTCCTCGTGGCGATGTGCAACACGAAGGAGCGGCTCTCGGCCATCCTCGGCACGAAGCCCATCGGCCAGGAGGTCACCCAGGTGGCCGAGCGGGTGTGGGCGGTGAACATCTCGCCGGACATGGCCCTCCGGGAGTACGGCGAGATGGTCCTCAAGGTGCGCGCCGCGGCCGATCTCGTCTTCGACAACAAGTACACGCGCACCTTCTTCCGCGCGGTGCCCGGCCTCTACGAGTGGGCGATGCTCGGCAAGGCCTGGTTCCACACGACCGAGCTGCTCGCGGACGGCTCGAACCGCTTCGACGTGGTCCTGCTCGACGCGCCCGCGACGGGGCACGGCATGGACATGCTGCGCGTGCCGAAGGTGATCCTCGACGTGGCGCCGCCGGGCATCCTGCGCCGGGACGCCGAGGCGGCGTGGGCGATGTTCAGGGACCCGGCGCGGAGCGGGGTCGTCGTCGTGACGCTCCCGGAGGAGATGCCGGCCACCGAGACCGTCGAGCTCGTCGCGGAGGTCCGGGGCGAGCTCGGCCTGCCCGTCCTCCGGCTGGTCATCAACAGCGTGCTGCCGCCGCTGTTCTCGCCCGAGGAGCGCCGGGCGCTGCTCGTCGATCCGGGGCGCCTCGACATCGAGGCGCCGGCGCGCGCCGCGAACACCGTGGAGAGCGCCGTGGTGGCCGGCGCGCGGCGGGCGATGCGCGAGTCGGTGCAGCACGAGAGCCTGGCCCGCCTGCGCCGTGAGCTCGGCGAGGTGCCGACCGTGATCCTGCCGTTCCTCTTCGACGACGCCTCGACGGTCGCCGGCACGCGGATGCTGGCCGAGCGGCTCTGAGCGAGGCCGATGCCGGCGGCGATGGTGCGAGCGAGCCCGCTTCTCAGCGATGGACGCGCGCTGCTCGACGCCGACCGCCTCCTGCGCGCGGGCGTCGGCGACCGGCGCGCGAGCTTCGAGCTCGCCTTCACGGCGATGCCGCCTCACGCGGGGTTCCTCGTGGTCGCCGGCGTCGAGTCGGCGCTCGACGCGCTCGCCCTCGACGGCGGGCGCCTCGACGCGGCGGAGGTCTTCGCGGCGCGCGCGGCCTGCGGCCTGAGCGACGCGCTCGTGGAGCGGCTCGCGGGCGCGCCGCTCTCGGTCGACATCGACGCGATGCCCGACGGGACGGTCGCCTTCCCGGGCACGCCGGTCGTCTCGGTGGAGGGGCCGTTCGTCGAGGCGCTCCTCGTGGGCGCGCTGCTCGTGCCGGCGCTCCGCCGGGGCACGGCCGCGGCGACGCGGGCGGCGCGGCTCCACATCGCCGCGGACGGCGGCGCCGTCGTCGACGGGTCGTCGGCGCGCGTGCCGTTCGCCGAGGAGGCGCTGGCGCTCGCCCGCGCGGCGCACGTGGGCGGCGCGGCGGCGACGACGAGCGCGCTCGCGGCCGCGGCGCTCGGCATCCCTTTCCGCGGCGAGGCGGGGATCGACCTCGGCGAGCTCGCGCCGCCGCCGTCGCCGCTCGAGGGCAGCTGGCCCTGGTACGCCGACCGGATGATCGATCTCGGCGGGCGCGACGAGGAGGCGCTGCTCCTCGAGGCGCGGCGCGTGGGCACGACCGCCGGCGGCTGGGTCGCCTCGGGGCTGGCCGAGCCCGCGGAGGGCCTGCCCGCGGTGCGCTACGAGCTCGTGGCGCTCGAGGAGTCGGGCGCGTGGGCGCTCCGGCAGGGCACGAGCGGTCGCGGCGACGTGATCGCGGGGCGCAAGATGGTGGCGCGCTACTACGACGAGGCGGGGCGGGCGGTCACCGACGTGATCCACCTCGCGCACGAGCGGATGCTGGCGCCGCGCGCGCTCGGGGTCGCGAGGCTCGCCCCGCTCGCGCGCACGGTGGTGCGCGGCGGCCACGCCCTCGAGTCGCCCGAGCCGCCTAGCGTCGGGCGCGAGCGCTCCGTGGCCGCGCGCCAGCTGCTCCCGTACGCGGTCACGCACCTGCGCGCGCCGGCGCGCTACCCGGTGCAGCTGTCGCCGGCGCTGATCGCGCTGCGCGAGCCGGATCCGCCGAGCACGCTGCGGTAGTGCCGCGTCTCCCGAGCGCATCGCTCGCTCCGGGGGAGGTACCGGAGAGCCGCCCGGCCCCCGGAGAGGGTGCTCGTCGCGCGGGGCAGGGACGGGCTGAACTCGCGTGAGACGTGCTGTGCCCGTCGTGCTGCGCACGCCGGACACAGCACGTCGATTGCGCTCAGACATCAGCCCGTCCCCACCCCGCGCGACGAACACCCTCCCCGGGGGCCTATCGTGGACGCCAACGGGGGCGCCACGCTCGACCGCAAACATCAGCCCTCCGTGCGCCGCGACGACCAGGGGCCCCGAGGGCATACCGCCCTCCGAGGGGAAGCCCAGGCGCGCGCGCGGAGGCGTGCGACGCATACGGGAGGGAGCCCGTCAGGGGCGCGAAGGTGCTCGCCGCCGGAACGAAGGCCTCCGTCGCCGGAATGAAGGCCTCCGTCGCCGAAATGAAGGCCTCCGTCGCGCGCCGGATGCTTCCGGCACGGGGAGGGACGCGGAATTCGTCGGAAATTCGCCTTCCGGCGAACGCCGGACCGCATCGGGAGCAGGGCCGGCGCTCCTGAATGCGCGAAATGTCGTGCTCCCGAGCGCGCCGAAGGGCTTCGTTTCGACGACGGAAGCTTCCGGAGCGCGCCGGAAGGTCTCGGGCACGCGCCGGAAGCTATTGTTGGTGTGCTGGATTACTCCAAGTCGGTCGCGTCCGTGTCGTCGACCGGCTCGGCGGGCTCGGTGGGCGTGGCGGGGGTCTTGCGCTGGGGCGCCTTGCGGTTCGCGAGGCCAAGGCGGATCAGGTAGCCGCGCTTCTTGACGACCGCGCGCGCGGTGGTCGACCACTCGTCGAACCAGCCGCGCAGCTTCGAGAGCGCCTCGCGCCGGCGCGCGGTCTCCGGGAGCTCGGCCTGCTCGGGCAGGGGCGATGTCGGGCCGAGCGCGACGCCGACGAGGCCCTGGAGGCGCTTGCGTTCTGTCTTGTCGAGGCCGCGGGTGGCCAGGAAAGAGACGGCCTTCTTGTCGCTCTGCTTGGTCCCGGCGCGGTCCGACTCGGCGCGGCTCTCGAGGGCGTCGAGCCTTGTGAGGAAGGTGGCGACTCCCTGGACTGCGGCGGTGCCCGTGGAGGGCGAGAGGTCCTTGAAAACATAGGCGTGCACGTCGGGGAACCTCCGGCGCAGCGCGGCGCCATAACGGGCGAAGTTGGGCTCATCCCACTGGTCGAGCTCCGTGGTCGCGGCGCGCTGCGCCCTGGCATCTGCGGTATCGGGCGCCGCGCTGCTCTTCCGGGGAGCGGCGAGGACGTCGAGGAGGAGCGTGCGGCCCTCCAGGATATCGTCATCAGTCATTCCCGCCGCGGCCATCATCGTGCGGATCGCGGCGACGGCGCCCATTCCCGTCAGGAACTTGGTGGCGCGCTCCGGCGTGGCCTCGAGGACTTCGTTTGAATACTCCATGCTGGCTTCCTCCCTGCCGGCCGGCAAAGCCGGACGGCGGCAATGAGAGCGGAAGCTACAATGGGATTTCTGGAGATTGGAAGAGGTCAGGCCTTGCTCCGACCGTCGGTTCTTTGCTGCCTCGGACTGGGGCACGTGGGCGATGACCTGTGTGCGGAGGCCCGTGCGCTGAAGACGGACAGGATGGGCTCAGGGCGCCCTCCTCGGCTGGGCAATGTCCTACCGCTCCGGTCATGGCGATTGCACCCGGAGAATGAGCGGACGACCGTGCGCGGGTGAGAAAAAACATGGGGTGGAGACAATGCGCATGAGAACGAGGCCGAGGCGACGGAAGGTGATCCTCGTGGCGGCGCTCGCGGCCATGGCGCTTGGCGCGGTGGTGTCGGGATGCTTGTGGGAGCGCGGGGATCCCTCGCATGGAGAATTCTGCGCGGCCTCGGTGGGCGGCGCGGAGCATTGCGTCGGCGAGAATCTGGGCCCGGGCAGCGCATGGAGCCGGGCTGAGAAGGACGGCGCGCTGCCGATCGAGATGTGGGCCACGTGGCCGAGCACCAAGACGATGGACGAGGTGGTCGCGAGCGGCTACTGGCTCGACGTCTGGTTCGGCCATGTGGACGAGGTGATCGCGTACGTGCGGGACGACGCGAGGAACGCCGAGTCGCTGCGGGTGACGCTCGCGGGCAAGCTCGCGTCGCTGCTCGACGAGGCGACAGACCGCCAGCGAGCGCTGCTCGCGCAGGGGGCGGTCGATGCGGCCGGCAACTTCAAGAAGGCGATGATCGACAAGGCGAGCGCCGAGAGGGAGCCGCTCGTCGCCGCGCTCGCGGCCGACAAGCAGGCGATGGCGGTCGTGCAGGAGGTCTTCGACCGGGGCCGGAATGACATCGCGCCGCTGCGATCCAGCTACGCGGGCGCCGCGGCGCGGTTCGCCGCGTACCGCGCGAGCGAGGAGGCCGAGACGGCGGCGTATGTGGCGCTCTCGGAGGAGGCGTCGCGGTCGGATATCGAAGGCCTCGACGGCGTGGAGCAGGCGGTGCTCGCGGCGGCGCGCGAGGCGAGCCGCGCGCCGAACGAGCTCGCGGCGGAGGCGATGGCGCTGTCGGCGGAGCTCCAGGTCTTCGCGGCGTCCTTCGACGAGGCGATGGCGCCGGACCGGGAGCTCCTGGCGACGCACGGCGCGGTCCTGCCGGACATGACCTCGGCGGCGCTGCGGTCGCTGAGCGCGATGCTGGGCTACGCGCAGCGACGGGTGGCCCGGAGCGACGCGACGGCGACGGGGCTGCTCGGCGGGATCGCGATGCGCCGGCAGGCGCTCCGTGTGTTGCGGATGGACGAGGGGGCGCGCGAGACGATCGCGCGGTCGCGGATCCGCAAGGCGTCGGAGACCTTCGGGGAACGCGCGCGCGCGCAGGTCGCGGCGCTGTCGGCGGCGCCGCCGGTGAGCGAGAAGCTCGGGCTGCCGCTGCTCGCCGAGCGGTGCGGGGAGCTTTCGGCGCTGGTGCAGATGCGGCCGCTCTGCGAGGCGGCGGGGTCGTCGTGGCGCGAGGCCGGGTGCGCGGCGCTTCGGGAGCGGTTCGACGCCGCAGAGGCGGAGCTCAGGACGGGGCTGCCGCGGAAGATCGCGGCGGGGCTGGCGACGCTGCGGGAGAAGGGGATGGCCGCGGCGGCGCTCGACAAGGCGCAGGCGCGGCTCGACGCGGGCGACGTGAAGGGCGCCGCGATCGCGTATGACGCCGCCGTGCGCGGCGCGGAGGGGCCATGAGACGCTCGAAGGACCTCGCGCGGCGCGGCCGGAGCGCCGCGGTGCTCCAGAGGCTCGTCGCGCTGGTCGCGGTGCTGGCGATGCTGGCGCCGTCGTTCGCGCAAGCCGGCACGCCGTACAGGCTGGACTGGGAGCGCACGGAGCTCCCAACGAGCTGCGAGAGCGTCGAGCTCGGGGACAACAACGGCGATGCGTTCTTCCGCGTGAACGACACCCCGCTGCCAGCCTACGACGTCCCGGCCACGCTGGTGACTCATGGTGATGGCTCGCGGAGCAGCCGGGCGGAAGCGGAGTTCAACTCCGTGCTGCTCGGCATGGGGGAGAACGACTTCCGCTTCGGGGTCAGCATCGAGACGGGCGACAACTCGTGTGTGCAATCCCACGAGGTGGTGTATCTCGTCTCCGCGCCGCTCGGGCTGAGCAAGCCGCTCTTCGACGTGCGACGCGACGGGACGGCGTTCTTCGGCGACACGGCCGTCGACCTGAGCCTCGCCGAGATCAACCCGGCGCTGGCGCACGACATCGAGATCCTGCTGGCCGAGATCGTCAAGGAGCGCCGGGAGCTCGTGAGGAACGCATGGCGGGTGGACTTGCTGGCGGAGAAGATGGATCTGCTCCAGCAGCTCGACACCGAGCTGACGGACCTCGTCAGCCGGCCGCTGGACGAGATCTCGCGGACCGACCTCGACGCGATCCTCGACCGGTACAAGGATGTGGTCGACGCGGAGACGCGGGCGGCGATGGAGCAGCTCGTCGACGACCTGAAGAAGAGCGTCAGCGATCTCGAGGACGAGCTCGCGCGGCTGATGGACGAGTTCGGCGCGCAGGCGGACCAGATGGCGGACCTCGCGACGCAGGACGCGCGCGCCGAGGGGTGGGATCCGGACGACCCGTGGGCGTACGCGCTCGGGGAGAGCGAGGTGCCGTGGGTGGAGGTGCCGGACATCGCGGAGGTGGACGGGGCGTTCGACGAGGGGAGGGACCCGTACGCGGCGTACGCGGACGGGGTGATCGCGGCGCTGGAGGCGGACGTGAGCGGCGGCGTCGTGGTCGCGCGGGCGGACTTCGTGGCGAACGTGCGGGCATGGCGGGCGAACAGCGGGGCGCTGGAGATCGCGCTGCGCGACCGGATGGGGGTGTCGCTGGCGGAGACGAACGCGTTCCTGAAGGCGCAGAACCGGATCACGGCGTACGTGCGGCGGTTCATGGATGCGTCGGACTGGTTCGAGGACTCGCCGGTACCGGCGGACCTGCGGGCGCAGGTGGACACGGTGCTGAAGCCGCGGTTCGATGCGCTGGCGGACCAGATGAAGGACAGCCTCAACCAGTGGACGGGGGAGGGGCTCGACCTGGAGCAGACGCAGCTCTACCAGACGATCAACGCGTTCGCGGGGGCGATGTCGACGGTCGGCGAGGGCTTCGAGGCGTACGGGGAGATGATGCAGACGCTCGTGCATGCGACGAGCCGCATCGGGGTGGGGTTCGTGCCGGTGGTCGGGCCGGTGCTCGACCTGTGCGAGGCGGTCACCGGGAAGGCGTGGTGCTTGCCGTCGGGGGAGGAGCTCACCACCGAGGAGCGGATCTTCTCGGGCCTGGGTGTAGCTGCCGCCGCCATCGGGCCGTTCTGGCGCGGCGTTCAGCGCGCCGGCATCAGCCTCGACGCGGCAGTGGTCGCCGAGAAGGTGGCGGACCTCGATGAGGTCTTCGGCAGGGGCTTCCGCGCAAGCCTGCAGCACGGGTACAAGGGGCTGCGCGGCGCGGTGGCGACGAAGAGACTCTTCCCGTTCGAGAAGACAGCGTTGAATTTCCTGACCCGCGACGGGCGGGGGCTCCTCGGGGTGGGCGACGACGGCGTGCGCGTGGTGCTCTGGCGTGAGTTATCGGACGATGCGCGCGCCAAGCTCAAGGCACCGGACTTCGTAACGGTGTCCGCGCGGAACAAGCTCATCCTGAGTGAGGTGAAAGAGGGCCGCAACGTCGACGGGGACAGGGTGATCGAGCAGTTGTCGAGCGGCATGGAGGGGCTACGGCAGAGAGGGCTCGTGGGAGATGTCGAGGAGGTCGAGCTCATCATGGATCGGGGCGGGAAGTTCGGTGGCGACACGTATATCGAGAAGGACGGTTACCTCTTCGACAAGAATAAGGGCAAGAGGGCGACCCTGAACGGCTTCAACAGGCCCATCAAGGTGATCCGACTATGAGAGAATTAGGACCTGGATTCTTCGCGTGGTGCGACGAGCCAGAACGGCTCGACGCGCTCGCGGCGACACTATCGGCCCTCATCGCCCCGGGCGCCCTCATCCGTGTGCAGACGGACGAGGACTTCGAAGCGGGCTCCGTGGACGAGGCGCTCGCGATCGCTCGCGCCCGCTTCGGAGGACAGACGAGTGCTCGCGTATCGTTCCGAATGATGCTGAGCGGCTCCAAGCGCGCCCTCATCGACATCTGGTGCCACTCCGAAGAACGGGAACGTCAAGTGCCGCACGGCCCCCTCACCTTGAATCCATGGGGAAAGCAGGATTTTCTTTCCTCTGACTTCGACCTCGCCTGGGGCAGAGGCCCGCGCACGATCCAGGTCGAGGCAGTGGTCGCCTGGCAGCTCATCCGGGACGACCTCGAGGAACTCCTCGTCCGCTTCTGTGAGCCGGACGCGAGCGGGCGCATCCCGACGGGCGCGTGCACGCATGGAGGGTACTGGAACGCGCCGGTCGACATGTGCGCGACGTACAACGCGAAGGCGGAGGAGCTCGGCCGCGATCTCGCCTTGTCGTGGGTGCACCTCCACGACAAGGACAGTGTGTCGCGCATCGCGGGCATGTCGCTGCAAGCGCTCCACGCGCGCGTCGACGCCGCATCACGCGGCGCGCGCGTTGCGATGAAAGGCAAGAGCGAGCGCTCACGTTCGCTCTCCCGCGAGACCGTCCTCAAGGTGCTGGCAGCACCGCCCTCCGCGCTGCTCGACGCGCTGGAAGCCTCGGCGGCGCCCGACGACGCATGGCGCGCGGCCGCGCCGCGCGCGACCGCGATCTTGGACCTGACACGCCAGATCTCGGAGACCGGCGAGGGTCCACCCACCTGGCCGGTCTGCACGTCCACGTACGGTCACATCCATTTCGTGAAAAAGCACCCCCCCTTCCACGTGCGCCGCCTCCCGAGCGGTGGCGTGGTCCTGGCAACTCACCCGTACTGCTCTCTCTGGCCGCTCTGGGCCAACGCGCTCTGCGCGCTCGGCCTCATGTCCTGACAAGGAGCTTCGTCATGGTGATCCCCGTATGAGATCAGGACCGTATTTCTTCGCCTGGTGTAACGAGGCAGCTAGGGTCGACGCGCTACGCGCGGCGTTTTCGGCGCTCGTCCACGACCCACCTTACTGTATCGGCGTGGACATGCACCCCAACGTGAGCTTCGGCGCGACCTCCGTCGACGAGGCGGTCGCGAAGATCCGAGCCTATTTCGGACACGCCGATGCTGAAGCCCACATCGCCACCTCGTTGAGCCCTGAAGAGTCCGTCGATCTCATTCTTCGCTGCTACTCCGACAAGAGCGAACGCATCACGCCGAGGGGTCCCATGCACGTGCACCCCGATGACTACGAGGACCTTGGCCGCATGCGAATGGACCTCGCCCTGGGCAGCGGCCCGCGCTCCGTGGAGGCCGAGGCCGAGGTCGCGTGGCACATGGTTCTGGACGACCTTGAGGACCTGCTGCTCCGCCTCTGCGCGCCGGACGCGAGCGGGCGCGTCTCGACCGGCGGCTGCACGAGCGCGTGGACCTGGCTCGCGCCGGTCTCGATGTGCGCGACGTACCACGCGGACGCCCACGACATCGCCCGTGATCTCGCCCTGTCGTGGGTCAGCCTTCACGAGAGCGAAAGCGTCTCGCGGATCGCGGGCCTGTCGCTCGAGGCGCTGCACGCGCGTGTCGACGCCGCGCCGGCCGGTGCGCGCGTATTCCCGAGAGACAACAGCGGGCGAGCTCTCGCGCTCTCCCGCGAAACGGTGCTCAAGGCGCTGGCCATGCCGGGCTCCGCGTTACTCGAGGCGCTCATGGCCGCGTCGGACGTGCCCGACGAGGCGTGGCGCGCCGCGGAGCCGCGCGCGAAGGAGATCCTATACCTAACAGCGCAGAGCTGGGCGAGAGGCGAACGGGTCACGGCGACAGGCAAAGGCCCACCTGTCTGGCGGGTGGAGATGACCGGCGAACACGTCTACTTCCTGGTCGACCACGCCCCGTTTCACGTCCGGCGCCTCCCGAGCGGCGGCGTGCTCCTGGCGACCCACCCGTACCGCACGCTCTGGCCGCTCTGGGCCGATGCTCTCTCCGCGCTCGGCCTGATGTCCTGACGCACGTCGTGCACGCACATCCTTGTCCGGACTCCGCACCCGGGCCGCAGATGCCCAACGGCGCACCCCTCCCTGAGCGCGCGGAGCGCGCGATTAGGGAGGGGCGGACCGCGCGCAGGCGCGAAGCGCCGAGCACGGGCCGGGGGTGGGCATCCGCTCTCTCGGAATCGATCTCCGCTCTCTCGAAGCCGTCCTTATCGACCAACACCGAGGGGCGGGACCTGGACGACCCGTGGGCGTACGCGCTCGGGGAGAGCGAGGTGCCGTGGGTGGAGGTGCCGGACATCGCGGAGGTGGACGGGGCGTTCGAGGAGGGGAGGGACCGTACGCGGCGTACGCGGACGGGGTGATCGAGGCGCTGGAGGGCGACGTGAGCGGCGGCGTGGTGGTCGCGCGGGCGGACTTCGGCGAACGTGCGGGCGTGGCGGGAGAACAGCGCGGCGCTGGAGATCGCGCTGCGCGACCGGATGGGGGTGTCGCTGGCGGAGACGAACGCGTTCCTGAAGGCGCGGAACCGGATCACCGGGGTCGTGCGACGGTTCATGGATGCGTCGGACTGGTTCGTCGACACGCCGGTGCCGGCGCATCTGCGGGCGCAGGTGGACACGGTGCTCAAGCCGCGGTTCGATGCGCTGGCGGACCAGATGAAGGACAGCCTCAACCAGTGGACGGGGGAGGGGCTCGACCTGGAGCAGACGCAGCTCTACCAGACGATCAGCGCCTTCGCGGGGGCGATGTCGACGGTCGGGGAAGGCGTCGAGGCGTACGCGGAGGTGATGCAGACGCTCGTGCATGCCACGACGCGCATGGGGGTGGGGTTCGTGCCGGTGGTCGGGCCGGTACTCGACCTATGCGAGGCGGTGACAGGCAAGGCGTTCTGCCTGCCGTCGGGGCAGGAGCTCAGCGACGAGGAGCGGATCTTCTCGGGGGTGGGCTTCGGGCTCGGGGCGATCGGGCCGATATGGCGGGGCGTGACGAGCAGCGGCCTCCGGCCGTCCGCCATCCGGGTCGCTGGGGAGATCGCGGAGATCGAGGAGGCGTTCGCCCACATCGTGAAGACGAATCGCGTCAGGGGGTACAAGAACCTGCGCGGGGCGATCACCTAGTTCGAGGTGAACATCTTCGAGAAGAAGGCGGCCAAATTCCTGGTGGACGACGGCCGATCGCTCGTCGGGGTCGGCGACGACGGCGTGCGCGACGTGGCCGGCATTCCGAAACACTCAAGCCCTGGTGGTACCGAAGCGGCGGCGCCCGACTTCGTGTCGATATCCAGGGGGCACCAGCTCATCCTGAGCGAGGGGAAGGGCGGAACGATCGACCTTTTCAAGGTGCGCGATCAGCTCTCGAACGCGATGAAGGCGCTGAAGGAGAAGGGGCTTGATGGAGACGTGACCCGAGTCGAGCTCATCATGGAGCAGGGGGCGGAGTTCAAGCCGAAGAAATTCACCGTCAAGGACGGCTACCTGTTCGATTGGGACGAGGGCAAGCCCCTCGCCCTTGCACGTCGCGCGCGTTCTCCCTATCTCCGAACTTCGCTCGCGGCCGGGCCGAGCGGGTGAGCTCCCCCCGGCAGCGAACCCCATGGTCCGCTCGTAGCTCGACCGCGATCCACGCGCGCCCTCCAGGTCGCGTTGCCGCTTCGGCCCTGACGTCTGCGCATCAGGAAGCCAGCCGTCCGCCGCCCTGGCTCACACGTCGAGCAGCAGCTGCGTCAGGATGTAGTTCGTGATGAGCACGGTGACGCAGCTCTCGACGACCGCGCGCGTCGTCGCGACGCCGACGCCGCGCGCGCCGCCCGAGGCGAAGAAGCCGTGCCGGCACGAGATCGCCGACATGATGAACCCGAAGACGCACGCCTTGATGAGCCCCATCGAGATGTCGCTGGGGAGGGCGAAGTCGCGGACGCTCTGGAAGAATGCGCCCGCGTCGCCGCCGAGCCAGACCACCGCGACGAGGTACGAGCCGCACATGCCGACGCTCGTGTAGAGGATGCACAGGAGCGGCAGCATCACCGTCGCGGCGAAGAGCCGGGGCGAGAGCAGGTACTGCACGGGGCTCACGC
The DNA here is from genome assembly GCF_051530195.1 of Sorangium sp. So ce321. Taxonomy (NCBI): domain Bacteria; kingdom Pseudomonadati; phylum Myxococcota; order Polyangiales; family Polyangiaceae; genus Sorangium; species Sorangium sp. So ce321. The sequence goes on from NZ_CP150329.1 coordinate 13,405,495, forward strand.
TCATCGTCGCGATCGCGTCGATCTGCTCGGTGACGCGCATGTTGCCGAGCTCCGCGGCCAGGGCGCTGCCGGCGCGGGCGGTGACCATGATGGCCGAGAAGACCGGCGCGAGCTCGCGGGCGAGCGAGACAGCGACGAGGCCGCCGACCCGGCCCTCGGCGCTGAACGCGCGCAGCGCGTAGGACGTCTGCAGCGTCACGACCATGCCGCTGAAGACGCCGGTCAGGCCGACGATGAAGACCGACTGGGCCCCCATGAAGTCCATCGCGGCCAGGAACTGCGCGAGGCGGAACGGCGGGCGCACCAGCCAGACGACCGTCTGGAAGGTGAGCGTGACGATGGTGCCGATGTTGTCCAGGAACGTGAGGACAGGCTGAAGCACCCTGTTGAGCAGCTCGCCGCCGCTGGTCGCCGCGCCTTCCTTCACCGTGCCGCCCTTGTACCACGCAACGCCCCCGCGCACGGGCCCAGGCGCGCGGCGAGCGCCTCGAGCACCGCGCGGCTGCGCTCGCCCGTCGCCCTGATCTCCACGGCGCGGCCAGGCGCGCTGTCATCCGCCGCATCCGCCGGGACGGCGAGGTGGAGCAGGAGCGCGTCCCCGCCGAGCGCGTCCACGAACGGCTCGCCCCACTCCACCACCACGAGCGCCCCCTCGGCGCGGCGCTCGCGCAGCCCGAGGTGGGCGAGCTCTGCCGTGGCGGCGCGGTGCGCGTCCTCCCCGGAGGACGCGCCGCCGAGGCGGTACGCGTCGGCGTGCGCGATCGGGACCCGGCCCTCGTGCTCGTGGACCAGCGTGAAGGTCGGGCTCGTGATCGGGAGCGCCGGCGGCACGCCGAGCGCCCGGCAGAGGGCGCGGGCGAAGAACGTCTTTCCGGCGCCCAGGTCGCCGGCGAGGACGACGAGGTCGCCGCCCTCGAGGCAGCCGGCGAGCGCGCGGGCGAGGCGGATCGTGCTGCGGCGGCTCGGTAGCTCGATGCGCATGCGTCAGAACCGGGCCCCGGCGCCGAGCGTCGCGCCGAGCAGGAGCAAGGAGCCGTCCCCGACCGGGACCCACCGGAGGTTGCCGAGCTGGGCCTCGAGCTGCACCGACGAGCTCAGCGCGAGCACGACGTCGAGCGACGCCCCGAGCACCGGGTGCACCTCGAGATCGCCGCGGTACGTCGCGCCGCCAGGCCCGACGACGCCGGCGCCCGACCTGAAGAACGCGCCGAGGTGGAGCGCCGGGCCGACGTGGAGCGGGAAGGCGCGCCACGCGCCGTCCTGCGGCGCCAGGCTGGGCGTCAGCAGCAGGCGCGCGCCGCCCTCGATCCAGGCAGCGAACGGCCCGACCAGGTTGCCGCCGCCGCCGGCGAACAGCTCGAACCCCCGGTCGCCGAGCGCGTAGGCCACGCGCGCCGCCCCGACCAGGGAGGCCGCGCTGCCGCTCGCCCCCGGGAGGCGCGCCGCCGCGACGGCGGCCCCGAGCGACGCGGAAACGGCGACCCGGCGCCCGCCCGAGTACGCCGGCCAGACGCGCTCCGGCCCGAGGGGGTAGGCCATCAGCACCTCCTTCGCCGGAGGCGCCTCCGGCCCCGCGGGCACCGGGGGCAGCACGACCGTCCCGCCCGCGGACGGAGGCGGCGCGCTCGCCGGCGGAGCACGCACGGGGCGCTCCCAGGGGAGCTCGCCGATGCCCACGCCCTCGGGGCGCAGGAGCACGGCGAGCATCTCCTGCGTCTGGCGCGACGACTGGTCCCTGTCGACCTCGCGCGCGACCGACTCGACCCGGCCCGTCGAGGTGAGGAACGCGGTGAGCTCGACCCGGGTGGTCGTGACCGCAGGCTCGACGGTGCCGGTCAGGACCCACTCCGCGCCGGTCTGCGCGCTCACGGCGCGGTACTCGTCCGCGGTGTCGGCGACGCCATCGGCGACGCCCTTGAGCGCGGCCGCGACCGCGCTGTCCGGCGCAGGGGTGTGGCCGAGGGCGGCGAGCCCGCGCGTGATGTCAGCCGCCGCGGCGCTGCGGGCGGCCGCATCGGTGCCGCCGCGCGCGGGGAGCATCGCCACGCGGTCGGCGAGCGCGGCCGGGGCGATCGCCATCAGCGCAGCGGCGGCGGTACAGGAGAGGGCTCGGCGGATCATGCGCCGCCATGCTACGCGCCCCGGGACGCCGGAGCAGCCCCAGGGCGACCCGCCGGCGCGGCGTCTACGTGCTGCTCGGGCGCCGGCCGGGCGGTCCGCCCCGCTCATCGCGCTTTCCCGATCTCGCGGTACCCGATCGCCCTCGGGAGCACGCGCTTGCCGCCGAAGCCGGTCGCCGACGTCGTCCACAGCTCGGCCGTCGCGCTGCTCAGGGCCCTCGCCGCCGCGAGGCGCCGCGCCTTCACCTCCGCCGGGTCCTCGGTGCCCGTCTTCGGCAGCCGCTGCACCCCGGCCCAGGCGAGCACGCCGGCGTCGCGCCCGAGCGCCGCCCAGAAGCTCGGCGGCGTCGGGTGGGTGGCGAGCCACGCCGGGAGCGCGACCGCCGCGCCCGGTGCGTCCTCGGGCGGCGCGCCCGGCGCATCCCCGCCCGGCAGGCGCTGCGCGCTGGCGGGCGCCGCGGCGAACGGGAAGAGCCCCGCCGTCGCGACCAGGGATCCCGGCGGCGGCGAGATCGCCGCCTCGAAGCTGAGCGCGACCGTCACCGAGCGCGGGGCGGCGCGGAGCGCCTGCTCCGCGCAGGGCGCGTCGCCGGCCAGGATGAGCCCCCGGATCCCCGGCGGCCGGAGCGCGCGCGGGTCGAAGGCCCCGTCGCAGGGGAGCGCGAGCGCGACGCCGCCCTCGGCCGGCGGCGCCGCGGCCGCGCCCGACGCCGCCGCGGCCGCGCCCGGCCCCACGGCTGCGGAGCTCGCTGGCGAGCCGCCGGCCGAGCCCGCTGGCGAGCCGCCGACCGAGCCCGCTGGTGCGCCGCCCGCTGGCGAACCGCCGGCCGAGCCCGCTGGTGAGCCGCCGGCCGAGGCGTCCGCGCCCTGCTGGGCGCCAGCGTCGCCGCCCACGAGCGCCACCGGCCTCGCGCCCCGCTCGGCGAGCGCGGCCGCGAGCACCTCGATGCTCCTCGCGGGCTCCTCGCCCACGACGAAGACGAACGCGCCGTCCAGCGCCGCCGGCTCCGGCGGGTGGACGAGCAGCACCGGGATCGCGTTCGCCCGCGCGAACTTCGCCACCGCGGTCGCCTGCTCCCGGTCCGAGCCCGCGATGAGCACCGCGGCTCCCTCGGCGGTGAGGCTGTTCAGCGCCTCGTCGACGCTGCCCTCCCCGCCGACGTCGCGGCTCACGAGCCGCGCGTCCGACCCCGGCCTCAGCAGCCCGAGCCCGTGCGCCACGCCGGCGGCGACCTCGACGCCGCGGCGCCGCGACTGCTGCGTGCGCGTCGAGAGCAGCAGGCCCACCGTGGGGGGCTCGACGCGCGCCGTCCCCGCGCCGGTCCAGAGCTCGGACAGCGCGTCGCCCTGGGCGCCGAGCAGCGGGCCCGCCCGGTCGAGCAGCTCCTTCGCGAGCGCCACGTCGCGGCGCTCGCGGGCGACGATCGCGAGGCGCTCGGCGATCAGCGAGCGCAGGTCGACCTCCGGCTCCACGACCTCGCCGGCCGCTTGCCCGGCGCGCAGGGCGTCCACGAGGCGCTCGATCGGCACCTTGCGCAGCAGCGCCCCGATCTGCGCCCGCACGGCGGCGCGCTCGTCGTCGCTCGCCTCGCGCAGCCAGACGCCCATCAGCTCGATCGCCTGCGTCCACGCGCCCGCCTCCATCGCGGCGGCGGTCACCTCCTCGTTGAGGAGCGAGCGCACGTACGGGTCGATCACCTTGCTCACCAGCGGGCGCAGCACCCCGTAGGCGGGCTTCGGCTTGCCGGCGCGCCGCAGCGCCGCGCCGCGCAGCACGCGCGCGATGTCCCCGGTCGCGCCGCGCCCCCGCGCCTCGATCTCGGCCGAGAGCGCCTCGGCGCGGCGGATGTCTCCCTGCTCCAGCGCGATCCAGGCGAGGTGGGTCTCCGCGACGCGCGCGAGGTCGTCGCCCGGGTAGCGCTTCCGGAAGGCGAGGAGCTCCGGCTCGAGCGCGAGGCGCTCGGCGCGCGCGCCGTTCGCGAAGCGCGTGAGGATGCGGCGCAGCTCTGCCTGCGCCACGGGCGACGCGCTGAGGGCCGGGCTCAACGGCTCCCCGCCGCCCTGCGCGCCGCAGCCGGCGCCGGCGATCGCCGCGCCGAGCGCGAGCAGCGCGGCGGCCGCGATCGCGGGCGCACGGGGCGCACGGCCGAGGAGCGGCCGCCGCCCATCGTCGCGCTCGGTCGGCGTGCCGCGGCTCGGCGCTGGACGCCTCGCGGAGGGCGGCGCGCCGCCCGTCGTCGCGCTGCCTGTCGTCGCGCCGCCGCTCGGCGCGCTGAAGGCAGCGGAAATTCGGCCGAAAGTGTCGACTGGGTTCACCTTGACGTCACCCGGGGCATCCCATACACCCGCCGCGCCCGCCTTCCATCGAGGTCAGCGTGTCCGAGGCAACCCCCGCGAGGTCGCTCTCTTCCCAGAGCCGCCGGTCCTTTCTCCTGCGCAAGCTGCATTCTCTCACCGGCGCCCTCCCCGTGGGCGGTTTCCTGCTGTTTCATTTCTGGACGAACGCGAAGGCGCTCCAGGGGCAGGAGCGGTTCGACGCCGCGGTCTCGGAGATCTCGCACATGCCGTACCTGCCCGTGCTCGAGCTCGGGCTCGTCGTGCTGCCGCTCGCGTTCCACGCCGTCTACGGGGTGAAGCTGGCGCTCGAGGGCAGGCCGAACGTCGGCCGCTACACGTACTCGCGCAACTGGATGTACACGATGCAGCGGGTCACGGGGCTGCTCGCCTTCGCGTTCATCGGGCTCCACCTCTGGCAGTACTGGGCGCAGAAGTGGCTGGGCCGGATGGCGCCCGAGGACTTCTACCCGCGGCTCTGCGCCAGCATGTCGTCGACCGTGGGTGGCGTCCCGGTGATGGCGCTCGTCTACATCTTCGGCATCGCGGCGAGCGTCTTTCACTTCGCCAACGGCCTCTGGGGCTTCTGCTTCTCGTGGGGGGTCACCGTGTCGCGCCGGGCGCAGCGGAGGGCGGCGGTGGTCTTCGGCCTGGCGGGCCTCGTGATCTTCGCGCTCGGCGCCAACACGGTGGTTTACTTCGCGACCGGCGCGCCGTTCCCCGGGACGCCGAGCCCGGCCGCGGAGGGGGCCCGCACCTGCGCGGACGTCGCGTCGACGGGCGTGGCGGGCGTGGCGGGCGTCCCGCGCGAGCCGCTCGCGCCGGCCTCGCACTGACCATCGTAGCGGCCGCGCCCGGGTGGGAGCGGCGGCGGGAGCACTGGAATCGAACATGGCGGCGAAGAGCACGACGAGGAGCGAGGGGGGGAAGGTTCGGCGCGTGGTCGTCGTCGGGGGCGGCCTCGCCGGCCTGATGACGGTGATCAAGCTGTGCGAGGCGAAGGTCCCGGTCGACCTCATCTCGCTCGTGCCGGTGAAGCGCTCCCACTCCGTGTGCGCGCAGGGCGGCATCAACGCCTCGGTGAACACGAAGGGCGAGGGCGACAGCCCCCAGGTCCACCTCGAGGAGACGGCCTACGGCGGTGATTTCCTCGCGAACCAGCCGCCGATCCGGGGGATGGCGGAGGCCGCGCCGGGCATCGTGTACATGCTCGATCGCATGGGCGTGCCGTTCAACCGGACGCCGGAGGGCCTGCTCGACTTCCGCCGCTTCGGCGGCACGCTGTTCCACCGCACGGCGTTCGCCGGCGCGACGACGGGGCAGCAGCTGCTCTACGCGCTCGACGAGCAGGTGCGGCGGTTCGAGCTCGCCGACGTGACCGACGAGCACGGCGTGTCGATCCCGGGCGAGAAGATGGTCCGGAAGCACGAGTTCTGGGACTTCCTCGGGGCGATCCTCGACGACGCCGGCACCTGCGTCGGCTGCGTCGCGCAGGACCTGAAATCGATGCAGATCCGCGCCTTCACGGGCGACGCGGTCGTGCTCGCGACCGGCGGCTGCGGCATCGTCTTCGGCCGCTCCACGCTGAGCGTCATCTGCACCGGGACGGCCGCGTCGGCGGTCTACCAGCAGGGCGCCGTGTACGCGAACGGCGAGTTCATCCAGGTGCACCCGACGGCGATCCCGGGCGCGGACAAGCTGCGGCTCATCTCCGAGAGCGCGCGCGGCGAGGGCGGCCGCGTCTGGGTGCCGAAGGACAAGGGCGACGCGCGGAGCCCGCGGGACATCCCCGAGAAGGAGCGCGACTACCTCCTCGAGCGGATGTACCCCGGCTACGGCAACCTCGTCCCCCGGGACATCGCCGCGCGCGCGATCTTCAAGACGTGCTTCCACGAGGGGCGCGGCATCTTCAACGCCGCGACGGGCAAGAACGAGAACGAGGTCTACCTCGACCTGACGCACAAGGACGAGAAGTTCCTCCGGGCGAAGCTCGCGGGCATCCTCGAGATCTACGAGAAGTTCGCCGGCACGGACCCGTACAAGAACCCGATGAAGGTCTTCCCGGCGGTCCATTACTCGATGGGCGGCCTCTGGGTCGACTACGAGGCGGACGCGCGGGGCTCGCTCAAGGCCGGGTCGCCGCGCAACCACGCGACGAGCATCCCTGGCCTCTATGCGGTCGGCGAGGTGGACTACCAGTATCACGGGGCCAACCGGCTCGGCGCCAACTCGCTGCTCTCGTGCATCTATGGCGGCATGGTGTGCGGCCCCGCGGTCGCGAGCTATCAGAAGAGCATCAAGCGGAGCGCGCTCGACCTGCCGCGCTCGATCTTCGACAAGGCCGAGAAGCGCGCCGAGGCCGACTACCAGCGCATCCTGACGCAGAACCAGGACGCGAAGCAGCCGGAGAACGCCTATCGGCTGCACCAGGAGCTCGGCGAGGCGATGCTGCGCGACTGCACGATCGAGCGCGACAACGCCACGCTCGACCGGGTGCTCGAGAAGCTCGGTGAGCTCGAGGACCGGGCCGGGCGGATCCGGTGCACGGACACGGCCCCGCGGGTGAACCAGGGGGCGCAGTTCGTGCGTCACCTCGAGAACATGCTGGTGCTCGCGCGGGTCATCGCCGAGGGGGCGAGGCGCCGCGACGAGTCGCGCGGGGCGCACTACAAGCCGGAGTTCCCGGTGCGGAACGACGCCGAGTGGCAGCGCACGACGCTGGCGCGGCACGAGGAGAAGGGCTCGGTGAGGTTCATCCGCGAGTTCGACTACGCGTGCGCCGGCCGGTCGGTCCACGTGACGGACGCGGTGGACACGTCGCTGGTGGCGCCGCGGGAGCGCAAATACGATCAGGCGGGCGCGGCGAGCGCGGCGAGCGCGGCGAACGTCCAGACGACGGGCAAGCTGTCGCAGAAGAGCGTGTAGGATGGCCAAGGCGAGCGGAGACAAGGCGAACGGGGCGGCGGCGCCGGCGCGGGGTGACGGCCGGCTGGTGCACCTGCGGGTGCGGCGGCAGGACACCGCGGATCAGCCGGAGTCGCGGCGCTGGGAGGAGTTCAAGGTCCCTTACCTGCCGCAGATGAACGTCATCAGCGCGCTCCAGCAGGTCCAGAAGGATCCGCGGACCGCGGACGGCAAGGAGGTGGCTCCGGTCGTCTGGGAGGCGGTCTGTCTGGAAGAGGTGTGCGGCTCGTGCACGATGGTGATCAACGGCCGGGTCCGTCAGGCCTGCTCCGCGCTCATCGACCAGATCGCGCCGAAGGGCGAGGTGATCACGCTGGAGCCCATGTCCAAGTTCCCGCTCGTCCGCGACCTGCTCGTCGACCGGAGCCGGATGTTCGAGGACATGAAGCGCGTGCGCGCGTGGATCGACATCGACGGCACGCACGAGCTCGGCCCCGGTCCGCGCGAGTCGCCGGAGCGGCAGGAGGAGCGGTATCCGCTCTCCCGCTGCATGACGTGCGGCTGCTGCGTCGAGGCGTGCCCGCAGTACAACGACGGGACGAAGTTCGTCGGCGCCTTCGCGATCAACCTGGTGCGGCTCTACAACATGCATCCATCGGGCGCGATGCACCAGAACGAGCGCCTCGAGTCCGTGATGGGCGAGGGCGGGATCACCGACTGCGGCAAGTCGCAGAACTGCGTCGAGGTGTGCCCGAAGGAGATCCCGCTCGTCGACTCGCTGGCGCAGGTCGCCCGCGACACGACGAAGCGCATGCTGTTCGGCTGGCTCCTGAAATAGAGCGCCGCCCACCGCGCTACGGAAACGGCGACCCCACGCCGAACCCGAAGCCGCTCCCGAGCCCCAGGCGGACCGGCTCCGTCGTGGTCTGGCGCTCCAGCTTCCGGATGCGCATGCCCAGGATGTGCGTGATCAGCGTGCACGTCTGGTGCGCCCGCGCCGTCGCTTCGCACCCCAGCCAGACACCGAACGTCTGCCGCTCGCCGTCCTCCACGTAGCGGATCACCGCGCCGGTCTCGGCCACCGTGAGCCAGGCGTTCGCCTCGCCCGGCAGCGAGGCGTGCAGCACGCCGATCTTGCCCAGCGCGTCGTCGTTCGGGCCGGTGACCCGGCCGTCCCGCTCGAGCAACGCCACCGGCTCGGCCTCCAGACCGAACACCCGCCCGCCGCGATCCACGTTGAGCTCGTGGTCGCCGTTCACGAAGATCTTGCCGTCCGGCATGACGTCGACCGCCAGGTCGGCATAGACCCAGCGGGCGCGGGGGATGTCGAGCAGCGCGCCGCCGCGAGCCCAGTTGGCGGGGGGCGTCGCGGCGCACGCCGCCAGCAGCGAGAGCGGCAGGACGAGAGCGAGGCGTCGCATGCGGCGAGCATACCGCAGGAACAGCCGGCGCGTCGGCCAGCCGGCGCCTCGGCCGGGCTGAGCGCTAGACCTTCTCGATCCCGGTCGTGCCGAGCAGCCCCGTCGGCTTCACGAGGAGCACCCCGATCAGCACCGCGAAGACGAGGACGTCCTGCAGGCCGGAGTACGGCGTGAGCTTCGTCATCTCGCCGATGATCCCGATCAGCATGCCCCCGAGCATGGCGCCCGTGATGTTGCCGATGCCGCCGATGACCGCCGCCACGAAGGCGCGGTTGCCGATCACGACGCCCATCGTGGGGTACACCTGCGACTGGTCGAGGCAGTAGAGCACCGCGCCCACCGCCGCGAGCATCGAGCCCGTGACGAAGGTGAGCGCGATGATGCGGCCCGTGCGGATGCCCATCAGCCGGGCGGCCTCGATGTTCACGCTGAGCGCGCGCATCGCCTTGCCCGTCCAGGTGCGCCGCACGAGCAGCTCCAGCGCGATCATCACCAGGATCGAGGAGACGAAGATCACCTTGCGCGTGTGCTCGATCGGCAGGAGCTGCGGATAGCCGCGGTAGCGGGCGGTGAAGAGGAGCTGCGCCAGGTTCTGGAGGAGGACGCTCATCCCGAGCGCCGTCACGAGCGGCGTGATCCGGGTGTTCGCGAGGCCCCGGCCCCGGGAGCGCAGCGGCGCGTAAGCCACCTTCTCGACGAGGACCCCGAGCACGCCCGCGAACGCCATCGCGAACAGCGTGCCGGCCACGCCCGCTAAAAGCGGCGCATCCTGGGCGCCGAACGCCGTTATCCCGAAGAGCCCGGCGAAGGCGCCCATCATGAAGACCTCGCTATGAGCGAAGTTGATGAGCTTGAGGATGCCGTAAACCATCGTGTAGCCGAGGGCGACGAGGGCGATCATCGACCCCTGGGCGAGCCCCGTGATCAGGGCATTCACGATCTTCTCCATGGAGACCTCTTCACCGCGCGCGGTGTGGAAGACCCCCCGCGCGTGCGCGCGGGCACGACCACTACTGCTTCGCGGGCTTCTCGTTGACCGTCGCGTAGTAGGTAAACTGCTTGTCCTTGATCCGGACAATCACGACCGGCTTGTCGGCGTTGCGCTCGGCGTCGATGGTGATGACCCCCGTCGCGCCCTGGAAACCCTTGGTGTCCTGGATCGCCTGCCGGATGGCGTCCGGCGTCATCTCCTTGGCGCGGCCCATCGCGTCGGCGAGCAGCCTGGCGGCGTCATAGCCCTGCGCGCCCATGCTCGACGGCGTGCGCTTGTACCGCTCCTGGTACTTCTTCACGAAGGCCTGCGAGTTGGGCCAGGGGACGTCCGGCGCGTAGTGGTTGGTGAAGTACGCGCCCTCCAGCTCCTCCGCGGCGTCGCGCAGGAGCTCGTTCGCGTCCCACCCGTCGGTGCCGACGAACATGCTGCCCGGCACGCCCGCGGCCTTGGCCTGCCGCGCGATGGGGGCCATGCTCGTGTAGTAGATGGGCGCGTAGATCATCTCGGGGTTCGCCGACTTGAGCTCGTTGATGTACGTCGTGAAGTTGGTCTCCTTCTTGAGGAAGCTCTTCTCCATGACGATCTCGCCGCCGAGGCGCTTCACCTCGGCGCGGAACTCGTTGGCGAGGCCCGACGAGTAGAGGTCGTCGGAGGCGAAGAAGAGCCCCACCTTCTTCTTGCCGAGCGTGTTGATGATGAACTGCGCGCCCATCTGGCCCTGCACGTCGTCCGTGAAGCAGGCGCGGAACACGAAGGGCCCGACCTTCGTCACGTCCGGGTTCGTGGACGACGGCGAGATCATCGGCACCTTCTTCTTGTTGGCGACGATGCCGCCGGCGCGCGACCGGGACGAGGCGACCTCGCCGAGGATGGCGAGCACGTGGTCTCGATCGATGAGCTGCAAGACCTTGTTGGTCGCCTCCTCGGGCTTCGACTTGTTGTCCTCGTACAGGACGTTGATCGGCTTGCCCTTGACCCCGCCGGCTTTGTTGATCTCGTCGATGGCGAGGTCGATACCCTCCTTGGAGTCGACGCCGAACGCCGTCTCTTCGCCCGAGAGGCTGAAGTAGGCGCCGACCTTCCACTCCGGGTCGTCCTTCGCGTGCTTCGCCGGGTCGCCCCCCGACCCCTCGCTCTTCTTGCCGCAGCCGAGCGCCAGCGCGCTCAGCGCGAGCGCACCGGCGATCATCCTCACCAAACCCCGTCGTCCGAGCATGTCGTCGTCCTCCCTGTCGCCGGGCCGCGTGTGGGTCGCCCGCCGGTGGCCATGGCCGCCGAAGCAGCGGCCGAGAGCGCGTGTACCCCTCGCGTCTACCATTGTCTACGCGGCCCGTCAGCTTTGTCGGGCCGCGGCGCGCCCCGTGTCGGTCGTGTTAAGTGCTCGATTCTCCAAGGATTCCGGCGGCCTCGTCCGCCGCCGAGGGCGCGGCCTCGGGCGCGCGGGGAGGCTGGCCCGCGCGCGGCGCGAGGCGCCTGGCCTGCGCGCGGCCCCTAGTCTGCGCGCCGCGCGAGGCGCCTAGCCCGCGCGCCGCGCATGGACGAAGTGCTCGACGTTCCCCTTCGGCCCGCGCACGGCGCTGTCGACCTCGCCGACGACCGAGAAGCCCGCGGCCTCGATGGCCTGGCGGGCCTCGGCGATCGCCGCGAGGCGGGTCGCCTCGTCGCGGATGACGCCGCGGCCGCGGGCGGCGGCCTCGCGGCCCGCCTCGAACTGCGGCTTGATCAGCGCGACGAGGTCGCCCGAGGGGCGCAGCAGGCGGGCGATCGCGTCGATCAGCCGGGAGATGCTGATGAACGACGCGTCGACGACCACGAGGTCGATGGGGCTGTCGAAGTCCTCCCGCTGGAGCTCGCGGGCGTTCACCCTGTCGCGCACCTCGACGCGCGGGTCGGCGCGGAGCCTGGCGGCGAGCTGGCCGTAGCCGACGTCGACGGCGAAGACCCGCGCCGCGCCGCGCTGGAGCAGGCAATCCGTGAAGCCGCCCGTCGAGGCGCCCACGTCGACGCAGGTCTTGCCGGCGACGTCGAGGCCGTGCGCCTCGAAGGCGGCGAGCGCGTGCTCGAGCTTGTCGCCGCCGCGCGAGACGAACCGGGGGCCGGCGGCGACGTGGACCTCGGCGTCCTCCGGGAGCAGCGTGCCCGGCTTGTCGATGCGGCGGGGCCCCGAGGTGACCTTGCCGGCCATGATCAGCGCCTGCGCCTCGGTCCGCGAGCCGGCGAGCTTGCGGGCGACGAGCAGCGCGTCGGCGCGCACGCGGGTCACGGCGCCCCCGAGGGCAGCGGGCCCACGAGGCCAGCGCCTCCACCCGGGGAGAGGGGCGCGGCGGCTGCGTCCGAGAGCGCGAGCGCGTCGCCGTGGAGCGCCCGGGCGACCGCGGCGAGGCCGTCGCCGATGCGCGGCCCCGGACGCAGCGCGACGTCGGTGCGGAGCGGGCGCACGCGCCCCTCGCGCACGGCCCGCAGCGACCTCCAGCCTGGGGCGTCCCGGAGCGCCGCCAGCCTCGCGGTGCCCGGCTGCGCCTCGCCCTCGACGGCCGCGCCGTCGAGCAGCACGTCGGGATCGAGCGCGAGCAGGTGCTCGACGCTGAGCGACGGGTAAGCGCCCCCACGGGCGATCGCGTTCTCGCCGCCGGCGAGCCGGATGAGCTCATCGGCGAAGCTGCCGGGGCCCGCGGCGAAGATGGGCGAGGTGTCGAAGAGCAGGGCGACCCGGACCCGCGGCATGCCCTTCACGGCCTGCTCGACCGCGAGGCGGCGCGCGCGGATCCGGCCGATCGCCTGCTCCGCGCCGGCGGCCGCGTCGAGCCGCCGCCCGAGCTCCGCGAGCATCTCCTCGATCTGCGCGAGCGACTCGGTCTCGGGGAAGAACGTCGCGATCCCGTGGCCGCGCAGCGCCTGCTCGAGCGCCGGGCCGGCGGGGCCGCGGGCGCCGACCACGAGGGTCGGCGAGAGCGCGACGATCGCCTCGATGCTCGGATCGGCGTAGCCGCCGACGCTGGGCAGGCGGAGCACCTCGGGCGGGTGGTCGCAGTGGCGGGAGCGCCCGACGAGCGCCGCGCCGGCCCCGATCGCGCAGACCGCCTCCGTCGTGCTGGGCGAGAGGGAGACCACGCGCGCCCCGCCGGCAGCGACCGGGGCCCGGCGCCCGCACGCCGCGAGCGCGAGCGCGGCGAGCGCCGTGAGCGCGGCGCGCCGCGGGAGCGCGGGGCCGACGGCGCCCGGAGGCGGCGCGAGGCCTGTCATGAGCGCGGGCGCCGGCGCGCCTGTCACGAGCGCGGGCGCCGGCGCGCCCGCCACGAGCGCGGGCCCCGGCGCGCCTTTCGTGGATGCGCGGCGACCCTCAGCCAAGCCGGTCCCGGCTGCGCCGCCGCCGCCGCAGGCTCGACGCGACGCCCAGGCCTGCCGCGCCGAGCATCCAGGGGACCGGCTTCGTCGGATCAGGCCGCGGGTTGATGCTGCACGACCCGCCCGACGCCGCGTCGCCCCCGTCCTCGTCGGCCTCCTCGTCACCGCCGCGATCCTCGGGCGGCGGCGGCTCGGGGAGCTTCGCGCAGAAGCCGAGCTCCTCGTTGCAGCTGTAGCCGCCCGGGCAGGTCGCGATCTCGCTGCAGGGACGCGTGCAGTAGCCGTCGAGGCACGCGTTCGTCGCGCAGTGCTCCGGCTGCTCGCAGGCGGCGCCCACCTCGGCCGAGTAGACGGGATCGGTAGGGAAGCCCCTCGCCCAGCTGGGCTCCTCGTACCCTCCGAGGTCGGCGGCGTGCACGGCCGTCTCTTTAATCCATTCGGCCCAGCCGTACACATAGCCGTAGATCGGGTACTCGCAGCCCTCGGCGCCGCGCGAGGTCACGCCGATCACGCGGTGCATCAGGTCGAGGCTGGGCCCGCCCGAGTCGCCCTCGCAGATGCCCGTGTCCCCGACCCACTCCGTCCGCTTCACCACCGACGCCGGGCAGCCGTCGGCCACGCAGTCGATGAACAGCTTGTCGCGGCGCCGCCGCAGGCCCGCGCCGGTGCTCATGTCGTTCGTCGCCCCGAAGCCGACCGCATAGTACTCCTCGCCCTCGGCGAGGGGCACGTCGACGCGCGGAACGAGCGGCGCCGCGTCGCTCTCCGGGATCAGCTCGTCCAGGATCAGGATCGCCTGGTCGTTGCCGCAGAAGCTGTCGGCGTCGTTGCCGGGCAGCAGCACGATCTCCCGGCCGGCATAGAAGGCCGAGTCTCGCCCGATCTCCGCGTCCGTCGTCACCAGGATCCGCCCCGCCAGGTGCGTGTCCGTGAACTTCGTGGAACGGCAGGTGATCTGGCCGTCGAGCTCATTGGCCATGTCCGACACGCAATGCCGGGCCGTCAGCACCACGTTGGGCGCAATCAAGCTCCCCGTGCAGATCGCGCCGATCTCGGCGTTGTATATGCCCACGACGGCCCTGTCGGTGTCATCCAGGTAACCGTCACGGATGGCATCACGCGTTTCACCGGTCTCATCAGGGGGCTCCTCCAGGGCCGAGCTGCACGCTGTTGCAGTGAGTCCCAGGGCAAGAATCAAGGTGACTCTGGGCGAGCAAAACGACATCGAGAGCCTCCAAGTACTGCAATGTAGGTGCGACGAGCCTCGAGGCGTCGCATCGAGCCAAAGAGTCTAGAGGCGAATGTGCGGTCATGCACGCGTACTGCGCGCGATCGACGACTCGGCTCGTTGCATGCACCACATAAAGATGCCGTTCGAGAGCTCTTGCAGGATCGTCCGGTGACCGGCGTTACCCGGTTCCGCCATGGCGGCGCCAGGGGCGGGGCAGCCGGCGCCGGGATGAAATGCCGTGGAAACGTGAGCGGCCCGGGTGTTGCGGGGAGACGCGGCCGTGATCGATCCCGTCCTGCTCTTCGGGCTCGCGCTCGTCGCTGGCGCGCCGCTCGCGCTCTCGCCGCTGCCCACGGCGCTCGCGGCAGCGCTCGCCGCGGCGGCGCTCCGCCGCCGGGCCGGCCGCGCCGCGCTCGCCGCCGCCGCGCTCGCCCTCGTCGCCGGCGGCCTCCGCGCCCGCGCGCTGCTCGACGACGCGGGCGGCCTCTACGGCAGTGCCGCCGCGCTGCTGCACCCGCCGGCGCGCTGCGAGGTGACCGGCGCGGTGATCGGCTCGCCCGTCGTCGTCGGGGCGGCGCAGCGGCCGGCAGGCGAGGCGCCGACGGCGCGCATCGACGTGGAGCTCTCCGGCGGGACCTGCGGCGGACGAGCGCTGCCGGGCCCGCTCCGGGCGCGCCTCCACGGGGCGCCGCTCGACCTCGCGCGGGGGGACCGGCTCGAGGTGGTCGCCGATCTCGCGCCGATCCACCTGTTCCGCAACGAGGGCCTCCGCGACGCGACCGCCTCGATCGCGCGGAGCGGGATCGTGGCGAGCGGGTCGATCGTCGACGCGCGGCGGACCGCGGAGGGGCGGTCGATCGGGGCGGCCGTCGACCGCGCGCGGGCCGCCGTGCGCGGGCGCATCGAGGCCACGTTCCACCCCGAGGCGGCCGCGCTCGGGCGCGCGCTCGTGCTCGGCGAGACCGACCTCGCGCCCGAGGACCAGGACGCCTTCCGCGAGAGCGGCCTCGCGCACCTGCTCGCTGTCTCGGGCACGCACCTGATCCTCGCCGTCGCCGGCTTCGCCGCGGTCGCCCGCGCGCTCCTCGTCCGCGTCGATCCGATCGCGGCGCGGTGGGACGCGGGCCGCATCACCGCGGCCCTGTGCGTGCCGGCCGCGTGGCTCTACGCCGACTTCGCTGGCGGCGGCGGCTCGGCGATGCGCGCGGCGGCGATGCTCAGCTGCGCGATGTGCGCGCGGCTCGCGGGCCTCCGCCCGGTCGGGGTCCGCTGCTTCGCCCTGTCGCTCGCGGGCGCCGCGGCCGTCGATCCGCTCGTCGCGTGCGATCTCTCGTTCGGCCTCTCGGCGGCCGCGACCGCCGGGCTGCTCTGGCTGCAGCGGCCGCTCGCCGCCTTGCTCGTGCCCGGCGAGGGGGGGCGCGGCGACGAGCGCGCGGAGGGCGGGCCGCCCGGCGCGCGGTCGTCGCCGTCGTCGTCGTCGTCGCCGCGCGCGCTCGCGCGCAAGGTCCTCGCGCCCCTCGCCACGACGCTCGCCGCCATGTTCGGGTGCGCGCCGCTGCTGCTCATGAACGGGGAGACGTTCCCGCTGCTCGGCGTGGCGGCGAACGTCGTCGCCGCGCCGCTCGGCGAGCTCGCGGCGCTCCCTTTCTGCCTCGCGCACGCGGTGCTCTCGTGGGCGCCGCCGGTAGAGCGCGGGTGCGCGCTCGTCGGGTCGGGCGCGCTGCTCGCGGTGCGCGCCGTCGCGCGCGCCTCGGCGGACACCGGCGTGGTGCTGCGCCTGCCCGAGCCGTCGCCCGCCCAGCTGGCCGCGCTCGCCGCCGCGATCGCGCTCGCCTGGGCCGCGGAGCGCCGCGCCCGCCGGCTCGCCGCGCTGGCCGCCGGCGCCGCCGCGTGGCTGCTGCTCGAGATCGTCGCCGTGCGCGCGGGCGCGCCGCGCGGCGTGCTGCGCGTGAGCGTCCTCGACGTGGGGCAGGGCGACGCCATCCTGATCGACCTCCCCGAGGGCGGCGCGATGCTCGTCGACGCCGGCGGCTTCGTGGGCAGCCCCGTCGATCCGGGCGCGCGCGTGATCCGGCCGCTCCTCAGGTCGCGCCGCCGCGCGCGCCTCGACGCGGTCGTCCTCTCGCACCCGCACCCGGATCACTTCGGCGGCCTGCCTGCCGTCGTCGAGGGCGTCGAGGTCGGCGAGCTCTGGGACACCGGCCAGGGCGAGGCCGAGGGCGCGGGCCCTGTCTACGCGAAGCTGCTGTCGGACCTGCGCCGGCGCGGGGTGCCCGTCGTGCGGCCCGCCTCGCTGTGCGGCAGGCCGCGGGCGCTCTCCGGGGCGACCGTCGAGGTGCTCGCGCCGTGCCCCGACCTCCACCCCGACCGGGGCGCCAACGACAACTCGTTCGTCTTGCGCATCACCCACGGCGCTCATGCCGCGCTGCTCGTGGGCGACGCGGAGCACGAGGCCGAGGAAGCGCTCGTCGCCCGGTACGGCGCCGCGCTCCGGGCCGATCTGCTCAAGGTCGGGCACCACGGCAGCAGGACGTCGACCAGCCCGGCGCTCCTCGCGGCCGTCGACCCCGCCGTCGCCGCCATTTCCTGCGGCGTCCGCAACCGCTTCGGGCACCCGAGCCCCGAGGTGCTGTCCCGCCTCTCGGCCCGTGGCGTCGCGATCGCGCGCATGGACCGCGGCGGCGCCCTGATCTGGGAGACCGACGGCGAGCGCGTCCGCTGGTCCCGTCCGGGCGAGCCGCCGAGCCCGGCGCCCGCTCGCCGCGGCGCGGCGGAAGGGATCGCCGCGCCGGGGAGGTGAGCCGGCGCTGGAGGTGGGGAGGACCGGGAAGAAACCGGCGCTCGGCGCGGCCGCCGTGCGCCCGGTGTCCTTGCGCCTGGACGTCCCCTGAGGGACGCTCCGGCGATGTCTCGTAGCGCGATGACGACCACGATCCGCCGCCGGCTCGCGAGCGAGATCGGTCGTATCGACAAGCAGGCGCCCTTCCGCGTCGCGCTGTCTTACCCGTCTCCGTACCGGGCTGGCATGAGCTCGCTCGGCTTTCTCCAGATTTACAAGGCGATCCAGGCCGAGCCCGGGATGGCGTGCGAGCGCGCCTTCCTGCCCGACGACGAGGGCCAGGGCGCCGAGGGCGCCCCGGTCACGTACGAGGGGCTCCGCCCCCTCTCCGATTTCCCTGTGATCGCGCTCTCGGTGGCCTACGAGCTCGAGCTCGCCGGGGTCGTCCGGCTGCTCGAGCTGGCGGGGCTGCCGGCGCTCCGGGAGGAGCGCGACGGCCGCCACCCGTTCGTGCTCGCGGGCGGCCCGCTCACGTTCTCCAACCCGCTGCCGCTCGCGGTGTTCGCCGACGCGATCATCATGGGCGAGGCCGACACGCTGGCGGTGGAGGTGCTGCGCGTGCTGCGGGACGCCTCCTCGCGCGAGGCGGCGCTCGACGAGCTCTCGCGCGTCCCCCACGTCTTCGTCCCTGCGCGCCACGGCGCGGAGATGCCCCCGGTCGCCCAGTGCGACGACGCGCTCCTGCCCGCCTGGTCGCCGATCCGCGCCGAGGAGACGGAGCTCTCGAACATGTTCCTCATGGAGGCGGAGCGGGGCTGCTCGCGCGGCTGTACCTACTGCGTGATGCGCCGCTCGACGAACGGCGGCATGCGCATCGTCCCCAAGGAGCGCCTCCTCGAGCTCGTCCCCGAGGACGCGAAGCGCGTCGGCCTCGTCGGCGCCGCGGTCAGCGACCACCCGAAGATCGTCGAGGTGGTCCGGACGCTCGCCGAGCGGGGCTGCGAGGTAGGGCTGAGCAGCCTCCGGCCGGACCGGCTGACCGACGACTTCGTCGGCGCGCTGCGCCTCGCGGGCTATAAGACGCTCACGACGGCGATGGACGGCACGAGCGAGCGCGTCCGCGAGACGCTCGAGCGGCGCGCGCGGCCGAAGCACCTCCAGCGGGCGGCCGAGCTGGCGCGGCAGCACGGGATGAACCGGCTCAAGCTGTACCTCATGGTGGGCGTCCCCGGCGAGACCGACGAGGACGTCGACGAGTGCGTCTCCTTCGTCGCGGAGCTCTCGCGGATCGTGCCGGTCGCGCTCGGGATCGCGCCGTTTTGCCCGAAGCGCAACACGCCGCTGCACGGCGCGCGCTTCGCGGGCATCGACGTCGTGAACAAGCGGCTCGACCGGCTCCGCCGCGGGCTGCGCGGGCGCGCGGACGTGCGGGCCACGAGCGCCCGCTGGGCGTGGGTCGAGGCGGTGCTCGCCGCCGGCGGCGAGGCCGAGGGGCGCGCGGTGCTGCAGGCGGTGCACGCGGGCGGCTCGTTCCGCGACTACGAGCGCGCATTCGAGAAGGTCGAGCGCCCCGAGCCGCCGCGCCGCCAGAGCCTGCCGCTCCTCGCGGCCGGGTGAGCGGGGCGGCCGCCCGCCCCGGAGGATCCGGATGAACCCGACGAAGAAGCTGACCCTCTTCACGCGCGAGCGCTGCCACCTCTGCGAGGACGCCCACGCCGCGCTCGAGCGCGTGCGCGCGCGACTGCCGTTCGAGCTCGCCGTCGTCGATCTGGACCGCGAGGCCGGCCCGGAGAAGCGCGCGCTCTACGACTGGGAGGTCCCCGTCGTCGAGCTCGAAGGGCGCAAGATCATGAAGTACCGCGTCGACGAGCGGCGGCTCGAGCGGCTGCTCTCGGGGCCGGAATGACCTCCGGGCGCGGTCAGGACGGTTCCGCCCGCTTTCTCCCGGCGCCGCGCTAGGCTATGCCCATCCCCGTGAAGTGGACGACCATCGCGCAGATCCTCTTCATCCTCGTCGCCGCCGTCGCCGTGTACGGCTTCGTGCACGCGGCGCAGAACGACCAGCGCACCACGGCCTGCAAGGCCATGTGCGCGCTGCGCCCCGCCTACGCCGGCCGGAACCGGCTCGCGCCGGACTTCGAGCTGCCGGACATGGAGGGCAAGCCGGTCCGGCTGTCGTCCTTCCGGGGCAAGACGGTGTTCCTGAACTTCTGGACCAAGACCTGCGCTCCGTGCCTTCAGGAAATGCCGGCGCTCGCGGAGCTCGGCCGGATCGCCCAGTCGCGGAAGGACTTCGTCGTCCTCACGATCTCGACCGACGAGGGGCCGGACGACGTGCGGGACGCGCTCAAGGTGGCCCTGAACGGAGATCCGCCGTTCCCGGTCCTCTTCGACCCCGAGTCGAAGGTCGTGCTGGACCAGTACGGCACGCAGCTCTACCCGGAGACGTGGATCATCGACCCGAACGGGATCATCCGGGCCCGCTTCGACGGGGCGCGGGACTGGTCGAACAGCCTCGCCATCGAGGTGGGGGAGATGGTCACGCGCTGGGGCTCGTGCCCGGTCGACATCTACAAGAGCCAGCCGCGCGGCAACTTCGCGGCCGTCTGCGCGGACGACTCCTGAGCGGGCGCGGGGGCGCGGGGCGCGCGGGTCGTGGATGGCGCGCTGGCTGCTTGGCGCGTTCCCGAAAGACCGTTATGTGAGTCACCCATCATGACCGCCCGCAGGCCGACGTCGCCGACAGCGCAGCCGCCGCAGCCGCCCGCAGCCGGCGAAGGGGGCGCCGGCAGCGCCTCGGACGAGCGGGTCGCGGCCGCGCGGCAGGCGCTGCTCGAGGGGGTCGGCGCCGAGATCGCCGCGTCGTTCCCCGGTATCACCCGGCTCGGGGGGCAGGTCGTCGCGGCGCTCTACCTGGCCGACGTGCCGCGCTCGATGGACGAGCTCAGCCAGGAGCTCGGCCGCTCCAAGAGCAACATCTTCGCGAACCTGCGCGGGCTCGAGGCGGCGGGGATCATCGAGCGCCGGCGGGAGTCGGGCGCGCGGCACGACTCGTTCGCGCTGCGCGGCAAGTACCCCGACGTCATCGTCGGCGCCTACCTCGGTCGCCTGCGCCGCGTGGTGCAGGACAAGCGCACGCTCGCGCGGCGCGCGCTCGCGCTGCTCGGCGACGCGCAGGGCCCGGAGGCCGACGCGATGCGCGCGCGGCTCGACGACCTGTCGCGCAAGTACGACCTGTTCGCGGAGCTCATGGAGCAGCTGCTGCCATCGATCGACGGCCCCGTCGATCTCGAGCGGCTGATCGCGCAGGTGCCCGAGGCGGTGGTCCGCTCCCTGAACGCGGCCGCCCGCGTCGCCTGGGCCGCCGGCGACGCGATCAGCCGGCTGAGCGGGCGCGCCGGCCGCAAGCGCTGAGCACCGGTCGCCCGCACGTGCGCGGTTCAACCGCGGGGCGGGCAGTCCCTCATCTCGATGAGGATGCCGGTCGACGTCTCGATCCGGTGCATCAGGTTCACCTCCCGGGTCACCGGCGATGGCGTGATCGGGTTGGGCACGGAGCCCACGATCATCGGACGGTCGGGGTCTCCGTCCAGGAAGACCATCAGCACCTCGATCCCGGGCTTCAGCGGGAAGTGGAACCCGTAATTCGGCCCGGCGTGCGGCTGGATCATCCGCACGAGCCGCGAGGGAAACGCCTGCGACGCGGGATCCCCCGCGTCGAAATGGAA
Organism: Sorangium sp. So ce321; assembly: GCF_051530195.1. NCBI lineage: Bacteria > Pseudomonadati > Myxococcota > Polyangiales > Polyangiaceae > Sorangium > Sorangium sp. So ce321. Next base: position 13,426,351 of record NZ_CP150329.1, read on the forward strand.
GCGCACCCGGTAGCGCCCCTGTGCGTCGATCGGCGAGACCTCCCCGACCTCACCGTCCGGGAGCGGCTCCACCAGCGCGGTCACCACGCCGTGGATCCTCGGCCGCGGCGCCGTCCGCGGCGGGCGATAGGCCTGCTCCGCGCGCACGAGCCGCGCGCGATTGACATACTCCTGCTCGCCCCCGGCCCCGCCCTCGATCGCGATCGGCTGCACCGCGCGGTGCTCCACCTCCACGACCAGGAACCGCGCCCCGTCGAGCCGCGGGTGGCCCTCGAGCGCGAAGACGGCCCCCGGGATCAGCCGGAGCTCATCGCTCTGGCACTCGACATAGCGGCTCGACGAGGCCCGCTCCTCCGCGCGGATCTGCGCCAGCTGCTGGCCCTCCTCCGGCGTCTTGTGATGGGCGCCGTACTCGACGACGCCGCCCCCGAGGCCCGCCGCGGACTCGTGTGTTGCCGTGAGATCGAGCCTCGGCGTCCGGTAGTTGTACTCCTGCATGACGTAGGTCGCGGGGAAGGCCCTCGCCTGCTCCTTGAGCTCGAACACGTCGCGCCGCTCGCCCCGCGGCCGGAACACCACCGCGTCGCCCCCCGGCAGCGGCTGGAAGCCCACCTGCTCGTCGGTGAAGACCATCACGTCGCGCCCCGACTCGTGCTCGAAGAAGAAGGAGATCCCGAGGTGCTCGGCGAGGCGCGAGATGAAGGCCAGATCGGTCTCCTTGTACTGGACGATCATCTCCCGCGCCGGGTGATCGCGGTAGAGGCGCATGGCCACGTCCTCGGGCCCGAGCCCCACCATCGCGAGCTTCTGCTGGATGAGCTCCGGCACGCTGGTGTCGAGGAAGACCTGCTGCAGCTCGACCAGCGCCGCGCGGAACGCCCGCGGCACGAGCCGGAGCCGGTAGGAGCGAAAAGCGGTCTCCGTCTCGTGCCGGTCTTCCACCTCGGAGATCATCCCGTACACGGTGCGTTCGTCGGCTCCCTGGACCTCGAACACGAGCGACGCCGTCGCCCCCAGCACCTCATCGATCGAGAGCTCGGCGTCGTCGCTGCACACCACGTCGATGTCGAACGAGAAGAGCTGGCCGATGGTCTCCTTGCCGCGCACCTCGCGCACCCGGACGTGGGCGCAGGAGAAATCGCTGGAGTCGAGCCGCAGGATGGGCGCGTGCCGTGCCCGGTCCCGGAGCGCAGCCTTCGCCTCCTTCAGCGCTTCGATGGGCGCGGAGCGCGCCGCGCGAAGCGCTGACTCCGCGGCCTCGAGCTCCTGCAGCGGCGGATGACGCGGCGCCCGCAGGCCGCCCGGGGACGGCGGGATGTCTCTCTGCCCCGCGACGCTCGCCCTCGCCGGCGACAGCGCGACGGCCATCTGCCCCGCGACGCTCGCTCGCCCCTGGGCCGCGTCGATGCTGCCATCGCTCGCATACGGCGCCGCGGCCGCGCCTTCCGCGGCTGGCCCGGGCGCCTCCTCCGCCCTCGTTGCGCACACCGCGCGCGCGATCGGCTCCCCGCACAGGAGGTCTGCGTCGGGCGCCTCGCGGATGCGGGCGGCGGCCGGCTCCGCGCCCATCTGCACGCCGCTCGGCGCGCGGTACGCTGTCGCGGCGACCCGTTCGCCGCACGAGCGGGCGCTCGGCCCGCTGCACCTCAGGGTTTCGGTCGGCTCCCCGTTCATCGTTGCGCCTCCTCTGCGGCTCGCCTGTTACCGTACCCGATACGGAGGCACGCATGGGTACGCGCGAGGGTGACGGTATCAGCGGGAAATACCTCCTCATCGAGGTCCCGAATTTCAACGACGCGAGGACCGAGTCAGAGGCGATGAGCTCCTATCTGCGCCTCGGCGCGGTCAAGGACCCGGGCATCGCCGCCAGCCCGAACGCCCCGAAGGCGAGCGGCGAGGACCTCGCCGCCCGCGTCACCTCGTTCATCGACGACACCCGCAAGCGCGACGGCTGCCCGGGCTTCGTCCCCGAGGGCGAGCGGCAGGCCGAGACCGCAAAGCTGCACACCAAGGGCGGCTGGCGCGACCATTCCGACGGCAATCGCATCACCACCACGCGCGGCGACAAGGTCGAGGTCATCAAGGGCAATTACCGCATGCTCGTCCTCGGGCGGCAGGAAGACACCGCCGGCTGGGACGTCTCCGGCGGCCATATCCAGGACGCCACCGACCTCTGGACCGCCGCCACCACCATCGAATGGGTCCAGAACTACAACGGCACATGGAAGGTCACCGAGAAGACCGAGAAGGGGGATGTCGACACCACCTATCACGGCGACACGTTCGATCGCTTCTACGGTAACAAGCAGACCAGCATCACCGGCTCGGAGGCCCCCACGGCCGAGCGCCCGAACCCCACCTGCCTGAGCTACACGTGGGCTCAGCGAATGGAGTCGTACACCGGCTCCGCCGCCTGCCCGGTGCCGCAGATCCTCGACGAGACCTGGGCCGGCGAGATCGCGAGCAGGACGACCGCCACCTCGATCACCGACGAGACCACCGCGCAGACGGTCTCCAGCACCACGACCGCCGCCACCATCAGCGACGACACCACCGCGAGCACCGTCTCCAGCACGACGACCGCCGCGCTCGTCTCGGATACCACCATAGGCGATGTCCAGTCGGTGACCATCGGCAGCACCAGCGACATCACCCTCGGCAACGCGGCGTCGATCACCGTCGGCGCCACCGAGGAGGTCACGATCGGCGGCCTGGTCGAGCTGACGATCGCGGCGATGCTCGAGGTCTCGCTCACGGCGGGGATCTCGATCAACATGGGCCCCAAGGCCGAGCTCAACCTGACCAGCCGGCAGGAGCTCTCTCAGTTCCGCACCAACGTGAAGAACATCTGCGCCAGCGTCTCGTCGGCCGAGTCGGTGAGCACCGGGGCGTACAACCTGATGTCCGGGGTCATCAACCTGTTCTGATGCAGACGCGGAACCTCACGCCGTTCCTCTTCGGCACCAAGGTCTGCTCGCGCAGGCCGCCGCAGCCGGAGGTGGTCCTCATCGTCCGCGGCCGCTTCTCGCTCCGCCCGGGCGAGCCGCTCGCGCCGATGGACGGCTCGCTGGCCCAGGGAGCCCTCACGGCGGAGACCTTCGAGGGCGGAGGCGGCGAGCGCGAGGGCGAGCCCACCTACCCCGGCGATTTCGCCGACTGGAAGCCGGCCGCGGACCTCCTGCTCCGGGGCGCCTGCCACCCGCCCCCCGGCGACGCGCAGCGCGAGCACCCCGTGCGCTTCGCGGTCGGGGCGTGGTCGAAATCGCAGCAGGTCCCGGCGCCGCGCCAGGGCCGGCCGGTCCCCGCGCCCTTCGGGCCGCTCCACCCCGACGCGCCCGAGCGCCGCCAAAGGCTTGGCAAGGAGTACGGCCCCTCGTACCGGAAGACGCGCGCCCCGTGGTACGCCGAGGACTTCGACTGGACCTTTTTCCAGGCCGCCCCGCCGGACCAGCGCCTCGCCGGCTACCTGCGCGGCGACGAGGAGGTCGCGCTCCTCCACCTGCACCCCGCCGCGCAGAGCGCCTCGTTCCGCCTGCCGGGCCTCCGCATCCGCGCGGTCGTCGAGGACGCGCGGGGCCGCGTGCAGGACGCCCGCATGAACCTCGACACCCTGTTCGTCGAGCCGGACGCGGGGCTCGTGACCCTCACCTGGCGCGGCCACGCGGAGGTGGACGAGGACGACCTCGCCGACCTGCGCGCCGCCGTCATCGGCGCCGAGCCGCTGGAGACCCCACCATTGCCGCTCGAGCGCTACCGGGAGAGGCTCGCGCAACTCGCCCGCGATCCGCGCGGCCTCGAGGATCTCCCGCCGGAGATGCGCGAGGCCTACGATCTCGTCCGCGACGGCGCGCCGCGCCCGGCGCGCGTCGTCGCGGACGAGGACGATCCGGTGACCAGGCTCCTCGCGGAGCGGCTCGGCGGCCTGCACGCGCCGGAGCAGGAGCGCGTGCGAGAGCTCGTCGCGAAGCTCCGGACCCTGCGCATCCCCGAGGGCGTGGGCCTCGAGCGCACCATCGCGCAGGCGCTCGCGCGGCTGCCCGCCCGGCGGCAGGCCGCGTACCTCCCGGCCACGCCCGCGGGCACGCCGCGGGTCCCCATGGGCGGCGCGCTCGCCGCGCTCGTCGAGCGCCTCGAGAAGCTCCAGGTGGACGCGGCCGCGCGCGGGACGAAGCTCGAGGGGGTCGAGCGCCTCGACGCGTTGCTCGGCGACGCCCGCCTCCGCGAGATCCTCCCCGGCTACCGGCTCCCCGGCGAGGCCGCGGCGCCGCTGCCCGAGCCCGGCCCCGGCGTCGATCTCTCGGGGCAGGACCTCTCGGGCCGCGACCTCTCGGGCCGCGACCTCGCCAGGGCGAAGCTCTCCGGCGCGCTCCTCTCGGGCGCCGACCTCTCGGGCGCCAACCTCTCCGGCGCCGATCTCTCGCGGGCCGTGCTGTTCGAGGCGAACCTCTCCGGCGCCGATCTCTCCGGCGCCGATCTCTCCCAGGCCAACCTCACCGGCGCGCGCGCCGCTTCCGCCGATCTTCGCGGCGCCACGCTCGACCAGGCGATCTTGACGCGCGCCGTGCTCACCCGCGCCCGCCTGGCCGGGGCGCGCGGGCGCGGCGCGCTGCTCGACGAGGCCGACCTCCGCGAGATCGACGGGGAGGAGCTCCACCTGGAAGGCGCCGTCCTCCAGGGGGCGAGGCTCGATCGCGCCTCCTTGCGGCGCGCGGCGCTCGTGGGGTGCATGTGCTCGGGATCCTCGGCGAAGGGCGCGGATCTCACGGGCGCGTCCCTGCCGCGCACGAGCTTCTCCGACGCCGATCTCGAGGGCGCGACGCTCGTGGAGGCGCGGGGCGAGGGCGCGGCGCTGCTCCGGGCGAAGCTCGACGGCGCCGACCTCCGGTATGCCTCGCTCCCCCGGGCGCACCTCTCGTGGGCCTCGGCCCGGGGCGCGCGCTTCGCGTGCGCGGTCCTGCGCGAGAGCCGCTTCTATCGGGCCTCGCTGGAGCGCGCCGACCTCTCCCAGGCCGACCTCTTCGGCGCCGACCTCTGCAAGGCCCGCCTGGACGGCGCCTCCTTCGCCCGGTCCAGCCTGTATGGCGCCCGCCTCGAGGGCGCGAGCGCCGCCGGGTGCGACTTCGAGGGGGCGAACCTGCGGCGCTCCAGCCTGGAGCGCGCATGAAGACGGTCAAGGAGCTGCTCGAGCGCATCCGCGCCGGCGCGCCGCTCCAGGGCGTCCGCATCGACGGCCTCGACCTCACGAGCCGGGATCTCACGAACCTCGATCTCTCCCGCGTCAAATTCCTCCGCACCAGGCTGCGCGGCGCCCAGCTCGCTGGCAGCACCCTCTCGGGCGCGCATTTCGTCGAGTGCGACCTGCGCGAGGCGGACCTCGCGGGCTGCGCGCTGGACGGCGCGCTCGTGCTCGGCTCGAACCTCGAGGAAGCGCGTCTCGCCGGCGCGCGGCTCACCCGGGCGAAGCTCTCCCACCAGCGCCTCGCCCGCGCCGATCTCTCCGGCGCGACGCTCGCCGAGGTGGAGGCGGTGGGCTCGGACTGGTCCAGCGCCCGGCTCACCGGCGCGACCATCGAGGGCTCGCGCCTCGACCTCGCGAACCTCGAGGGCGCGGATCTCTCGGAGGCTCGCATCGCCCGGGCCTCCTTCACCCGCGCGAACCTCCGCGGCGCCCGCCTCGCCCGCGCCCGGATCGAGGACGGCGCCTTCGTCGGGGCCGATCTCGGCGGCGCGGACCTCGAGGGCGCGGAGCTCGAGCGCGCGGTCTTCGTCCGGGCCGACCTGCGCGGCGCCCGCTTCCCGCGGCGCATGCGCGGCGTGGTCCTCGACGAGGCGAGGCTTGGCCGGCCCGAGCTCGCGGGCAAGGATCTCGCCGGCACCGACCTCGACGGCGCGGATCTCTCCGGGCTCGATCTCGAGGGCGCGGACCTCTCCCTCTGCTCGCTGCGCGGCGCCGATCTGCGCGGCGCCCGCCTGCGCGGCGCCCGCCTCGAGCGCTCGATCCTCTCGGACTGCGATCTCACCGGCGCGGACCTCCGGGGCGCGAGCTTTCTCGGGTGTGACCTCTCGCGCTCGATCCTCCGCGGCGTGGACCTCTCCGGCCGCGATCTGGAGTCGGTGATCCTCATCGATGCCGACCTCGAGGGGGCCGATCTCACGGCCGCGCGGCTCGTCCGCTGCATCCTCGACCGGGCGCGGCTCTCGCGCGCGAACCTCACGCGCGCGGTGCTCCAGCAGGCGCTCCTCCGCGAGGCCGCGCTGGCGGGCGCCGTGCTCGGCAAGACGATCTTCGATCGCGTCGATTTCACCGGCGTGGATCTTCGCGCCGTCTCCTTCTCCGGGCTCACCGTGCACCGCTGCGCCTTCATGGGGGCGAACCTCGAGCGGATGAGCCTGCGCGACTGCGATTTCATGGGCAGCGATTTCTCGAAGGCGAACCTCCGCGGCGCCGATCTCGAGGGATCCATCCTGACCCAGGCCAGGCTCCGCGAGGCCGCGATGGATGGCGCGAGCCTGCCGAGGGTGGTGGCGAAGGCCGCCTACTTCGGCGGCGCGTCGCTGCGCGGGGCGAAGCTCTCGCAGGCGATGCTCCGGTACGCGACGTTCACGCGGGCGGACCTCGAGGGCGCGAACCTCGCCGCCGCGGATCTGCGGGACGCCATGCTCGACCACGCGGCCGCTCGCGGCGCGCTCTTCCTCGCGGCGCGCCTCGAGCGGGCGAACCTATCGCACGCGCGGGTGGAGGAGGCCGACTTCAGCGAGGCTGATCTCGGCGGCGCCAACCTGCACGCCTGGCGCGACAGGGGCGCGCGCTTCTCCGGCGCGCAGCTGATCGGCGCGCGGCGGACGGACGTCGATCGGCTCGAGGCGGAGGCGTACACGCCCCCGCGACCGCCCCGGTAACCACGCGAGAGGAGCGAAGGGAATGCTGCCTGCAAGCAACAACGGCGCCGGGATGAACATCGGGTTTCCGGACGTGTGCTTGACGCCGGTGGGGCCCGTGCTGGTGCCGATCCCCTATCCGAACTTCGCGCTCAACGCGATGGCCGTCAATTTCTCGGTGAAGGTGAAGGTCGCGATGATGAACGCGCTGAACCTCGGCACGACCATCCCGATGACCTTCGGGATGGAACCCGGGGTGGCGCACCCGCTTTACATGGATATCGGCGCCTATGTGACGGGCAATGCGAAGGTGATCATCGAGGGGCTGCCGGCGATCAACCTCACCTGCCGCACCATCGGCAACGCCGGGAACAATGCGGTGGGCGCGGTGCTGGTGCCGAGCGCGGTGAACGTCTTCTACACGTGCGCGGGGGCGCCGGAGGAGGTGCTCTCCGGCGCGAACAACGTGGCGCACGCGCTGCTCGAGGAAGGCGTCGGGGTGATCCGGATCCGGGTGTTCTCGCTGGACGTGCCGGCGCTCGTCTATCGTGCCGTGCGCGCGCTCGATGCCGAGGGGGCGCGGGAGCTGGTGATCGACCTGCGGGACAACCCGGGGGGAGAGCTGCGGGCGTTCGTGGAGCTGGCGGGAGATTTTCTGCCGGCGGGGAGCGTGATCGCCACGGTGACGGACGGAGACGGGGACGAGACGGTGTATCGGTCAGCGCAGGAGAGGCCCTATGCGGCACCCGTGACGATCCTGATAAACCACGGGACCGCGTCGGCCGCGGAGCTGTTCGCGGGGTGCCTGAAGGCGCACGGGCGGGCGGTGATCGCGGGGGAGAGGACCCACGGCAAGGGGGTGGGGCAGGCGCTCTGCGCGGGAGAGGGGGGCGCGCGGATGGCGACGGCGGTGCGCGTGACGCTGCCGGGCGGGGCGGAGGTGCAGGGGATCGGCGTGGCGCCCGGGCCGGGCTCGTGTGTCCCTGCGATGGAGGGATGAGGAGATGCCCAGATGGAAGACGCTCTTCTGTTGCTGCAATCCCCGCAAGAAGGCGATTGCATCTCTTGGGCAGGCCGTGCCCGTCATCAACTCCGACCACCTGGACGCTCCCGTGCCCGCGCTGCCAGGGGACCTCGGGGTGTTGACGAACGCGACGTTGATGGCGCGGGCCCGCGCACTGAAGTTGACGAAGACGAAGACGAGGCCGCAGATTCACGGCGACAATGGCTACGGCCTCATCGGCACGAACGAACGCCACGGGCCGAGCACCATCGTGGGCTGCGCCTCCGCCTGGGCCCTTGCTGGCGAGAAGCCGGTCTACGCTCACTGCTCGGACGGCGGGAGCGAGTGGACGGCGCTCCGGAATGTTGTCCAGCAGGCTGGCGCAAACCCCGATCAGGTGACGCAGATCCGCGTCACCCGGCCGACCCTGAGCGGCGATAGCGACGTCACTGACGCTGATCTCGACGAGGCCAGGAAGGAGGTCCTCGCGCTCCAGCGATTCTTCCCCAACGCGAACATCACCCGCTGGTTCGTGGAGCGCGGCGCCACGACGTACTTCGATCAGGACGGGGAGCCGAGCCCTTTCTGATCTGGGCCCTGCGCGGAGATTGGCGCTGAACGCGTATGGTGAGCACCAGATCGACGTCCTCGACGAGCTCCCGCACCAAGAGGAAGAGGACGAGCGGGAAGCAGGGCAACAGCACCGTCGCCACCAGCAACTCCACCGGGCGCTCGCGCAGGACCACGGCGGTCAACGCGGTCACGAAGCGGCGGAGGGTCGCCGAATCTGGCGCGGATAGCTCACCGGATGAGGTCGCATCGCGGGACTCCAGCGAGTCCGAGTCGAGCGACTCCGATGACGAGGAGAGCTCGCAGCGGTCCCGGATCGATTCGGGCCTCGTCCAGAGATACAACAACGACGACGACCAGGAGGATGAGAGCGAAGGAGAAGGGGAGGGCGAGGAGCGGGAGGGAGACAGCGACGAGGAGGAGGGAGACAGCGACGAGGAGGAGGGAGACAGCGACGAGGAGGAGGGGGAAGAGGACAGGCGCGAGCGACCCACGTCCACGCGACAGCAGCTCGATGGCATGGCGGAGACATTGAATCTGGCCATCCACGGCGACGGACGGCTCGAGAGCCGGAACGTACAGGCCGTCGTCCAGACCGACGACGGCACTTACGTCATCTTCACCCAGCGCGAGTACAGGTCTTTCGACGAGGCCATCGAGGGCATCGAGGGCAGACATCGCATCACGATCGACGATCGGATCATCGGGGACAACCCCAGGGAGGACGAGAACATCCACGCGGAGATGCTCGCGGTGTCCTGGTGGCTGCAGGGCCACATCCGCGCCTTCAACCGGATCGGCGTCAGCCGGGCGGTGTGCGCGCGGTGCGCCGCGGTGCTCGCCCATTACGGGATCCAGCATCGCCCGACGGACAGCGCCATGACCCAGAACTGGGTGCACCCCTACCGGCACGCGGATCTGGATCCCAGCGGGATGGCCGGCCCGCTAAGGGCGCTCCCGCAGAAGGTGACCAAGGGAAAGGAATACGGCTGGTGAGCCAGCCGGACGCCGCCGGACGCCCGCCTAGCCGAGGTGGATCTCCTTGCCGTTGATCGTCATCGTCTCCTCGGTCAGCACCGTCGCGCTCTTCGCCTTGGTCGTCGCCGACCCGTCCACCACCGTGTGGCTCTCCCGGGCGTGCAGGCTGAACAGGTCGGTCACGCGCTGGTAGAGTGACGCCGCCTTCTGGACCAGCGATCCCGCGAACACCCGCACCTTGTCGCCGTGCAGGTCCACCTCCGGCCCCCGGAGCTCCACCCCCCGGTCCCCGGACAGCCGCAGCGCCCCGCCCGCCGCGCGGACGTCGACGTCGCCCTGGAGCTCCAGCGTCGTCTTGCCCGTCCCGTGCAGGACGCCGATGACATAGAAGCGTCCGCCGCGGCCGATCACCAGGAGCACGTCGCCGACAGCTGGCGCATAAGGGATCGCCAGCGCCATCGTCGCCTCTGCGCTCTCCCCCTCCGGCAATTCGACCACCACGGCCTGCCGGTGGGCCTCCAGCACGTGCGCTGGCCCGAGGTACTCCTCGGCGCGCACGGACGCGGCGCGCCCCCGGATCACGGCTCCCTCCGACATGACGGTCCCTCCATCTTCGTTCCGGCTCAGCCTTTGCGAAAGCGCTTGTACAGGCTGCCGAGGAGATCGGGCCGCTGTTGCTTCGGCGCGGAGGGCGCCGTGGCCGACGCCCGCGGCCCGGGCGAGCGCTCGGCCTGCGGATCGCGCTCCGGCGTGGGCAGCTGCGCGGAGGCGGGCGCGACGGGCGCAGGCGCAGGTGCGGCGACGGGCGCAGGCGCAGGTGCGGCGACGGGCGCGGGCGCGACGACGGGCGCAGGTGCCGCGACGGGCGCGGGCGCGGCCACCGGCGCAGGCGCGGAGGCCGGCACACGCAGATCGATCGTGTCCTCCAGCGGGGCGCCGGCCGGCGCGCGCCGTTCGATCGCTCCCTCCAGCGGAGCGTCGACCGTCACGCTCAGATCGATCGTGCTCTCCAGCGGTGACGCGGCCACCGGGATCGCCGTCACACGGCTCACCGCCCAGGGCGCGTCCGCGTGCTCGCCGCTGCTCCGAGCGCCGTGCGCCCCCGCAGGCGCGAGCGGAAACGGCGCGCCCGCCGTGCCGCCCCGGTTCTGGGCTCGGAGCGCCGCGTCCGGCGAGGACGCGGCCTGCGCCTCGCGTGGCCGCGCCTCGACGCCAGGAAACAGCGCCGCGTCGTCGAGCGGCATCGTGCCCGCGAGCGGGTGCTCCCCCACGGCGCTCTCCGGGGCGTCCACGACGTCGTCGTCGTCGAGCGTCACCGTGGAGCTCCAGTCCCCCGACTTCACGCGCTCCGCCGCTGTCTCGACCGGCGCGCTCGCGAGCACCTCCGTGGCGTCCGGCCAAGGCACCGGCTGGCCCCCCGCTTCCACGCCCACCGCGACGCGCAGCGCGGAGAGCGCCTCCTCCAGGGCCACCTGGAAGCTCCCACGGAAGACCACCGCGCAGCGGTCGGCGTCGGACTGCACGATCAGCGTGTCGCCCACCAGCAGCAACCACCGCTGCGCGCCGTTCGGCAGGTAGATCGTCGCGAGCGCCCGCAGCGACGGCAGGCGCGTCGTCAGCACCGGGTGATGCGGGCTCAGCCCCTCCAGCACGATCTGCTCGCCGCCGAGCACCCGATCGAAGCGCTGATCCGCAGGCGCCGACTGGAAGTACGACCAGTCGAAATCATCCGGGATCGACGCGACCCCTTCCAGCGCCGTGCGCGCGAGGCCGCGGAGCCTGCTCGCCCGGCTCGGCACCATCGGCGGGATCGGCCCGAGGCCGATCGGCGCGCGCCCCCCGCCCGGCGGCAGCAGGTTGGGCAACGAGGTTCCGCCGCGCGTGTCCTGGATGGCGCCGACGCCGAAGGGGTTCTCCGGGTCGCGGATGTCGCCGCCCCAGGCGCGCTGGTACTCGATCGGCATCTTCACGAACGGCTCGGGCTCCGGGTCCGGCGACGCCGCCGTGGCCGTCCGATCGCCCACGACCTCGAGGCGCTTGTCGACCAGCGCCGCCGCCCCGCGCAGGATCGCGAGCCGCACCGGCATGCGCCGGACCGGCACCCCGCCCGGCGCCCACGCGTGCCCGGTGAGCACCACCTCCGCGCGCTCCAGCCACGGCGCGAGCTCGCTCGCCGCGAGGAGCGGCTTCATCGGATGGCCCCGGGTGTAGACCTCGCTCCGCATCACCTCGAGCGGCTCGATCCGCTGCGCCTCGCCGCCGGCGACCATCGCGAAGGTGGCCTTGGCGATGACGGTCACATGAAGCTGGCCGCGGCTGCGCCACAGCGTCGCGCCCGCCGCGACAGGTCCGGCGCGGAGGACGTTGAGGGGCCAGCGAGCGGTGGTCATGGGCGAGAGGTCCTCCGGGAGGAGATCGCTCCGGCGCGGACGTGTGCCAGGGATCGACCGGCCTGCCTGGAGTGTAGCAGGCGCGCCGCGGCGCCTGTGCGCGGCAGCGACGCGCGCCGCGCTCCCATGGCCGGCCAGCGCCAGGACGGCCGCGACGTGGACGCGCGCGGGGCTAGTTGGTGTTGAGCTCGACGCGCAGGAGCTTGCGGCCGATGAAGAGATAGTCGCCGTGGGCGAGCTCGCGCTCGCTCTTGATGCGCACGTACGTGCCGTTGCGGCTGTTGAGGTCCGTGAGCGTGAACTTGCCGTTGTGCTCCTCGAGGCGGCAGTGCGAGCCCGACATGTACAGGTCGACCGGGAAGTTCAGGTCGCCGCCCTCGCGCCCGATCTGAAGCGAGCTGCCGCGCGCGCAGACGGTCATGCCGACCGCGCCGCCCTGGAGCACCTGCGTCAGCCGGAACGGGCTCGGGTGCTTGGGGGACGAGTAGAAGAAGGTCCCGTCCGTATCCTGGCCGTCGGAGGCGCGCGGCGTCGGATCGAGCCGGAAGAGCTGCTCGCCCGCGAGGAAGGTGTCGCCCGGCGTGATGTCGATCGTGCCGCGCACGCGGATGTACACGCCGTTCAGCGAGCCCTCGTCGCGCACCACCAGCTTGCCGTCGCGGTAGAAGAAGTTCGCGTGCTTCGGCGAGACGAACGGGTCGTCCGGGAAGACGAGCTGCCCGTTGCGGCCGACGATGTGCTGCTCGGCCTTCAGGTGGAAGGAGAGGCCGTCCATCCCCTCGCCGCGGATGAGGATCAGCTTCGCCTTCGCCGGGTTCTGCATGTCCCCGAAGAACAGCGTCTGCGCGCTCAGGATCTCGGGCGGGACCGCTGTTCCGCACCTCCCGCAGAACTTGTGGCCCGAGGGGACACCGCTCGAGCAGGAACGGCAGACGTAGTTACGGGCTTGCTCCATCAGCTCCTCCTGGGAGAGTTCGGCAAATTCGCTCTTGGGCGAGGTGGTCTTGGGGCTTCGCCCCGGGCCGCGCGAGCTCGTCGGGTCGAGCCGGGGCTCCGCCCTGCCGCTGCCGGCGGCGGGCGTCGGGGAGCGCCGGGGCGGCGTCGCCGCGCGCGGCGTGAACAGGGCCAGGTCGTTCGCGCACTCAGGGCAACGCGCGGTGCCCATCGGGCTCCACAGATCGCACTGGCCACAGACGATGCCAATCTCGTGCTGCTCGGTGTGCAAACGTCGCCTCGGTGCATTGGAGGACCGCGGGATCGCGGTTCTCCGACCCGCGCCAGTGGAGGGCCGCCTGGGCGGACCCCCGACCGATGAAGCGAGCCCGGACGGAGAACCCGGCCCGCACCTCGCGCTGGATTCCCGACCCGGGTGGAGAGGACCACGGTTCTAGACGTCGGAGAGCGGAGGGGTCAAGCTCGCTGACATCGCTTCGCGGCCCGCCGCGGCGGAGGCTCCGCGCCGGCCGGGCCGGGACAGCGGGCCCGGGCCCCCTGGACAGCGAGCTCGAGCGCGCGGGGCAGCCGCGGCGGGCGGGCAGCGGAGCCTCCTCCGCGGCCGGCGGGGCGTCGTCGCGGCCGGCGGGGCGTCGCCGCGGCGGACCGGCGTCGTCAGGGCCGGCGGGGCGTCGTCGCGGCGGACCGGCGTCGCCGCGGCCGGCGGGGCGTCGCCGCGGCGGCCGAGCGGCCCCCCGGCGGGCGTCAGCGCACGAAGGTGAAGCGGCGCTGGTCGTCGGCCCAGCCCCCGGCGCCCCAGAGCCGGAAGACGATCCGCTGGTTGCACGCCGCGCGCGGCTGCAGGCCGAAGTCGCGCGAGTCGTCGTGGTAGCTGCGGTTGTCGCTCAGCAGGAAGACCGTGTCGGGCCGCACCTCGACGCGGTGGCGGCGCTCGAGCGGGGGCTTGCGTCCCGTCGCCCGGAGGTGGAGGCCGGGGCCCATCATCACCATGTCGCACGAGAGCTGGACCGCGTTGCCCGTGGCCGGGTCGTTGATGCTCAGCTTGGGCTCGGTGCACCCGACCTCGGCGTCGTAGCGCTGCCCGTTCACGACGAGGGCGCTGTGGTCGACCTCGACCGTGTCGCCCGGCACGCCCGCGATCCGGCCGACGATGTAGCTGCCGGGCGCCTCGGGATCCGGGCACCGCACCAGCTCGCCGAAGCCGGGCGTGCCGCGCGTCAGCACGACGACAGCGTCGCCCGGGGCCAGGCTAGGCGCGACCGAGGCGCCGAGGCTCGGGTCGTCCGGCACCGTCCAGACATCGAGGACGAGCGCGCGGAGCACGACGCCGATCACCAGCAGGGTTCCCAGGATCCAGAGCAGCCCGTTGAACAGCTTCCGCATGCAGACCCGCAGCCTAGCGCAGCGCCGGCCGCAGGCGGCCAGCAAGGAAGGCCCGCGGACGCCGCGGCGCCGTCAACGCAGGCAGCTCCGGTACGGCGGCAGCTCGCTCGGGCTCGCGCCCGCCGCGATCTCGCGGGCGGCGGAGAAGAGCTCGGGCCACACGTCGAGGCGGCTGAAGTACGAGGTGCCGGTCGTGTGCTCGTCGCCGTCCATCACGCTCGACGAGATCACGCCGACGACGTCGCCCCCCATGTCGCTGCGCGCCGGCCCCCCGGAGTCGCCCGGGCAGATGGAGGCCGTGGCGACGAAGTGCGCCGGGCTCACGGCGTCGATGGAGCCGCCCGGCCGCGGCACGAGGTGGATCGCGTCGCGCGAGAGCGCGCAGCGGCCGAAGCCGTACGGCGTCACGACCTCCTTCGGCTCCGGCTCGGCCTCGATCCGCGGCGTGAGGGTCGGGATCCCGATGAGCCGGCGCGACAGCACGAGGATCGCGATGTCGCCCTGGCCCGAGGTGTACCCGCAGTCCGGCGACACGACCGCGCGGACCGTGACGTCGCCCCAGGGCAGGTGGTCGCCGCCGAGCTCGATGGAGATGGCCTCCGGCTCCTGGTCGCGGCGCAGCGTCCTGCCGTTCTCGTCGCGCGCGGCCACGCAGTGGTGCGCGGTGAGCACCAGGTCCTCGGTGATGAGCGTCCCCGTGCACGTCACGTCGGTGACGATCCGGACGATCGCGTCCTCGTTCGTCGACAGCTCGAACGGTGGCCGCAGCTGGACCGGGCGCTGCTCCTGGCCCGGCTTCGCCGCGGGGATCGGCAGCCCGGCGTTGGTGATCGGCGGCGCACAGCCCGCGGCGGCGGTGAGCGCGAGCGCGGCGGAGGCCGCCGCGACGACTCGGTACAACCCTCTCAATGCGGTCGCCAGGGCGCCCCGCGCGCGAGCATGCGGCTGTTCCACCTGAGGGACACCCTCCCAAGCGCAACCGGTTGTTCAATCGGACAGCGCCCCCGGTGTGGACGCGCCGAGCAAGACCAAAGGCTACGACAGAAGGCGGTGACCGTCATTCGACAACGACAGGGTTTCCAAGCTTGGATATGACCCCAACGATCGTCTCGTCCGCCTTCCGCCGCCCGCCGTCCGCTCATGCGTCGAGATCGTGTCGCTGCGCTGCGACGCAGGGCTCGCGGCGACAGCCATCCTGTCCAGCCAGGCCACAGAGGTTGGGCCTGGGCAGATCTTCGCCGGCGCGGCGCAGGATCTCGTCGCGTCCATCGTGATCGAGTCGCGCTCAGCGCATCGCGACGAGGCGCACCTGGCTCGTGCTGCGCTCGTAGGCGGCGCGCGCGGCCTCCGGGGCGGTCTGCGGGTCCTCGACACCCGCGGCGACGAGCTGCTCGAGGAAGGCGCGCTGGTGCTCGGACTTCGCCGCGAGCCACGCGGGGCAGGCGCCGGTCGCGCAGGCCGCCGAGGCCTGCTCGGCCGCGGCGAGCGCGTCGCGGACGCGGCCGCGGCGGAGCAGCGCCCGCGCGGCGAGGTGCGCCGTCCCCGGGAGCGCGCGCACCTCGCGGGGCGCTGCGTCGAGGGCGGAGGAGGCGAGGCCGGGCTGATCGCGCTCCAGGTAGGCCGCGGCGAGCGCGGTGACGCTCTCCGGCGTGCGGCCCGCGGCGTAGCGGGCCTCGAGCTCCGCGAGCTCGCCGAGCCCGGCCGTGGCGCGCGGCGGCAGCAGCTGCGAGGCCTTCACGCTCGGCCCGAGCCCGACGGTCCAGGCGACCCCCGCGAGAACCAACCCGTTGGCGACGAACAACCCGAAGCGCATCACCCGTCCTCCAGCAAGCGACAGCACAGCAGCGACAGCACGGACCGACAGCCGGGCGGCGCGGAGGTTCCCGGGAAGATCGCGGGGCGCGCGAACGGGTGGTCGGCGCACCTACAGGGCGGGCGGGAGGGCCGGGGAGTGGCTACTCGCTCGGGAGGACCACGAGGTCGTCGCGGTGGACGACGACGTCCTCGCCGGCCTCGTCGCGCTTCTTCCGCGCGATGCGCGCGGCGTCGCCCGCGGACATCCGCGCGAGGCCGCGCGCGATCTCGGTGCCCTCCGGGTCGACGACGGCGACGGCGTCGCCCGGGAGGAAGGTGCCGCGCACGCCGAGGACGCCGACCGCGAGGATGCTCCGGTTCTTCGAGCCGATCGCCTCGGCGGCGCCCCGGTCGACGAGGATCGCGCCGCGCGGGCGCAGCGTGTACGCGATCCAGTGCTTGCGCGCGCTGAGGCGCTGCGGCACCGCGGCGAAGAGGGTGCCGACGTCCTCGCCCGCGACGATGCGCGTGATGATCCCGGGCTCGCGGGCGGCGGCGATGACCACGTGCGAGCCCGCGAGCGTGGCGCGCCGCGCGGCCTCCACCTTGCTGGCCATGCCGCCGGTGCCGACGCCGGAGGTCGACGCGCCGGCGAGGTGCCGCGCCTCGCGGGCGACGCTGCGCACGAACGGCACGCGGCGCCCGTCGCCGTCGAGCAGGCCCTCGACGTCCGAGAGGAGGATCAGCAGATCGGCCTCGCAGAGCGGGGTCACCATCGCCGCGAGCTGGTCGTTGTCGCCGAACTTGATCTCCTCGACCGCGACGGCGTCGTTCTCGTTGATGATCGGGATGGCGCCCGCCTCGAGCAGCGCGGCCAGGGCGTTCCGCGCGTTGTTGGTGCGGGTGCGGTCGGCGAGGTCGGCGTGCGTGAGGAGCACCTGCGCGACGAGCAGGCCGACCTTGCCGAACGCCTCCTCGTAGCGCTGCATCAGCACGCTCTGGCCGGCCGCGGCCGCGGCCTGGAGCCAGGCCATGTCCTTCGGCCGCGCCTTGAGCCCGAGCTTCGCCACCCCGAGGGCGATGGCGCCGCTCGACACGATGACGAGGCTCCGGCCGGAGCGGCCGCGGAGCGCGGCGACCTCGGCGGCGAGCCGGTCCCAGGCGTCGCCGGAGAGGCTCTTCGAGCCGATCTTGACGATGACGCGGCGGCAGCGCTTGAGCGCGGCGCGCGCGCCCTGCTGGTCGCCGCCGTCCGGCGCGGCGTCGGCCGCGTGGCGGCCGTCGACAGCGCCCGCGGTGGCGGTGCGATCCTCGGGGTCAGTCATGGGGGAGGCCGGCGGCGGCGATCTCGTCGAACGCCGCGTCGAGGCGGCGCTCGATGTACTCGGGGACGGCGGCGCCCGCGAGCAGGAAGGCGTCGATCCAGCGCGTGAACTCGTCGCGCAGGTCCTCCGTGCCGCTCGGCAGGACGGTGAGGTCCGGGCGGAGCGAGGGGGACAGCGAGCGCCGCACGGCGCGATCGACGGCGTCGCGGATCCAGCGCGCCTCTTCGGCGTGGATGCGCACGGCGCTGGTCCGGCGGACGCGCGTGATGTAGCGGTTCAGCAGGTGGCCGAGGGCGTAGACCTCGAGGCCGCGCGCGGCGGCGGCGAGGGCCAGGGCCGGGTTGAGCCGCCGCAGGAGCTCCTTCGTGACGAGCTGCGCGGCCTTGCGGATCGGGGTCTGCTCGGCGCCGGGCTGGGTGAGCAGGGCGCGCGCGTCGGTGGTGAGGCTGAGGCCGTGGCGGGCGACAGTGTCCTGCACGATGGCGCCGCGGATGCGCAGCAGCATCCGATCGGGGAGCACCGGGACCGGGAGCCACGACGCGCCCACCGCGAACGCGGTGAGCACGGCGAGGCGGCCTCCGGGGGGCGGGCCGCCCGGGGTGACCTGAGCGGCGGACGGCTTGTTCGCGGCGGGTTCGGATGACATCGCGCGCACGGTACTACGGCGCCCGGCGGGTGGCGAACAGTGGCGAGGCCCGGCGAGGCGCGGCGAGGCGCGGACGGCGCGGCGGAGGCCGCGCGCGGCGCTCAGAAGAGCGGGACGAGCTCGACGATCGCGGCGCGGCAGCGCGTCGCGGCGAGGACGACGTCGCGGGTGGTCGCGCCCTCGGGCAGCGCGGCGGAGAAGCGCGCCGGCCCTCCACGCAGCGCGATGCCCCGGGCGGCGAGCTCCTCGCGGAGGAGCTCCGCGTTGCTGCGGACGGTGAGCGCGTAGAGGCGGCCGCCCGCCGCGACCTCCGCGAACGTGCCCGAGAAGGCGAGCTCGCCGCCGGTGAGCACGAGCACGTCGGTGGCGCCGCGGGCGAGGACGCCCCGCGGGCCCTCGGCGTCGAGGCGCGCCGTCGTGAGCACCGCGCCGCGGCCCTCGGTCGCGCCCGCGAGCGCGGCGAGGACGAAGCCGGCGGCGCCGTCGTCGAGGCCGACGAGCGGATCCTCGACGATCAGCGCGGCCGGCGCGGTCGCGATCGCCTGGGCGAGGACGAGCGCGCGGCGCTCGGGCAGCGCGAGCGTCCGGAGGGCGCGCTTGCCGGCGGCCGCGAGGCCGACCCGGGCCAGGGCTGCGGGCGCCATCTCGGCCGCCGCGCGGGGCGAGGCGCCAGAGAGCCGCGCGCCCCAGGCGACGTAGGCGTCCACGGTCCACGCGAGCGGCAGCGGGGGGTCGAGCGGCGCCGCCCCGCTCGCCGCGCGGTGCGCGGAGCGCCCGACGTCGTGGCCCGCGACCGCGAGGCGCCCGGCGACGACGCGCGCCTCGCCCGGGGCCGCGGCGCCGGCGTCGTCCGCCGCGGCGCCGCCGGCGTCCGCCGCCGGCCCGCGGGCGGACGAGAGCGGGACGCCCGCGAGCGCCGCGAAGAGCGCGCCTGTGTCGCCGGCGCAGAGCACGCGCTCGCCGCGCGTCGTCACGGTGAGCGCGTCGATCGCGACGACGTCGTCCACGGCGATGCGCGCGGCGCGCGCGTCGAGCAGCGGCGGCCCCGCGGCGTCGGTCGCGCCCATGCGATCAGCGCTCCTCGAGCGCACGCGGCGCGGGGCCCAGGGGCTCGTCCTCGCGCGCCGTGGCGGGGACGCCGAACGAGATCTCCCCGGCGAACTCGCTGCGCGCGAGCGGCCGCTCCGCGCCGAACACGAGGAACGGCGTGAGGGCGCGCGCGGCGTCGAGCATCACGGGCGGGATGGTCGCCTTCGCGAGCTCGCCCTGGGCCTGGGCCGAGAGGCCGGCCAGGCTGAGGACGTAGCCGAGGAGCGACGTGTCCTCCTCGGGGAGCGACACGACGGGGGCGTCGTCGGGCAGCTGGCCCATCCGGCGCGCCTCGGCGAGCGCCTCCCGCAGCCCGCCGACGCGATCGACGAGCCGCCGCTCCAGGGCCTGGGCGCCGGTCCACACGCGCCCGCGCGCGAGGGCGTCGACCTCGTCGGGCCGCATGTGCCGGCCCTCGGCGACGCGGGCGATGAAGCGATCGTAGAGCTGCTTCACCTTGACGCCGAGCTGCTCGCGCTCGTCGTCGGTGAACGGCCTGTAGAGCGACTCGGCGTCGGCGCGGGGCGTCGTGCGGAACGTCTCGATGGCGACGCCGAGCTTCTGGAGCAGCCCCGTGACGTCGACCTTGCCGTAGAAGATGCCGATCGATCCGGTGACGGTGGAGCGGTTCGCGAAGATCGTGCCGCCGGCGACCGACGCGTAGTAGCCGCCGCTCGCCGCCTGCGAGCCCATCGAGACGATGAGCGGCTTCGTGCGCGCCGTGAGGATCGCCTCGCGCAGGATGACGTCGGCCGCGAGCGTCGAGCCGCCGCCGGTCTCGACCCGGAGCACGACGGCGCGGACGCTGCGGTCCTCGCGCGCGCGCCGCAGCGCGCCCGCGACCGTGTACGAGCCCGCGAGCTTGACGCCGAGGAGCGGGATCGACCGGCTCTCGCCGTCGATCATGTCGCCGTCGAGGTAGACGAGCGCGACCTTGGGCGAGTAGCCCCAGCGCTCCGGGGCCTCGTCGCCGGGGTCGTCGTCGACGACGCGGGAGGCGCGCCCCATCACCTCGTCGATGACGCGGCCGATCTCGTCGTCGTAGGCGAGCCTGTCGATGAGGCCGAACTGCCGCGCCTCCTGCGCGAGGAACGGGCCGCGCGCGAGCCGCCGCGCGAGCTCCGCCGCGGGGATGCGGCGCCCGGCGCTCACCTCGGCGAGGAAGGCGCCGTTGAACTGCTCGAGCAGGTCCTGGCGGTCGTCCTTGCCGACCTGGGTGCCGCTCTCGCGCGCGAACTGCTCGGCGGCGAGCTTGTGCGCGCCGATGCGGACGATGTCGGCCTGGACGCCGAGCTTCTTCAGGAGGCCGCCGAAGAAGAAGTAGCTCGACGAGATGCCGGCGAAGCGCAGCCCGCCCGCGGGGTTCATCGCGATCGTGTCGGCGTGCGAGCACACGTGGAGCGAGCGCCCGCCGGAGTCCTCGAGGTGGCAGATGACCTTCTTGCCGTGGCTCTTCAGGTTGCGGATCGCGTCGCTGACCTCCTCGGCGTGGGCGAGCGAGCTGGCCGGCTCGGCGCGCAGCACGAGCGCGACCCCGGAGACCTCCGGGTCCTCGGCGAGGCGCCAGAGCTGCTGCAGGAAGCGCGTGTGCCTGCGGACGCCCGGGGTCGAGTCGAGGCGGATGCGGACGACGCGGGCCGGCAGCCGCACGCCCTCCTCGGAGAAGCTGCGGAGCGCGGCGCCGAAGTAGAGGCCGGTGCCGTTCTTGGTGATGGCGTCGCCGAAGACGCCGCCGGCGGAGAGCTGCAGCTCGTCGACGTTGACGTCGAGGCCGGCCATGGCCGCGACGTGGGGGTCCCCGCCGGTCGTGAGGTCGCGCAGCGTCACGTCGCCCCGGAGCGTGCCGACGTAGGGCACGCGCAGGCCGAGCGTCGCGCGGGGCACCCAGGCGCCGCTCTCGCCGGGGTCGCTGTTCTCGACGTAGGCGGTCTCGAGCCCGATCTCGAGCGCGCGCCTGCCGCCGACGGGGCGGATCGCGACGCCGAGGTCGTAGCTGCGCTCGATGGCCTCGTTCAGGCGGTTCTCGGGGCGGTTCCAGTCGCGCGCGACGGCCGAGAGCGAGAGCCATGTCGAGGGCCGGAGGGTGATGCCGCTCGTGAGCGAGAAGTACCCGTCGAGCGCCGGCGCGTCGGAGCTGCCCCAGCCGAGCGTGGTCCCGAAAGCGAAGCCCGGCCCTGTGTCGAGCGCGAGCCCCCAGCGGACCCAGCGCGACGGGCTGTCGATCGGCGCCGCCGCGGGGGGGTCGAGGAAGTCGAAGCGCAGGCCTGTCGACACGAACCAGAGCGGCAGGCCGAGCGCGATCGAGTGGCCGCGCGCCGGCAGCGGCGAGGCCGAGCCCGTGGCGACCCAGGTCCACCGGAGCTCCGTGCCTGGCAGGAAGGAGAGGTTCGCGGGGTTCACCGCAATCGCCGAGGTGTCGTCGCTGCTGGCGACGGCCTTGCCCGGGTCGGGGATGGGCTGCGAGGGCCCGTCGGTCGGCGCGGCGTGCGCGGCGTGCGCGCTGGCGAGCGCGCACAGGCCGAGGAGCGCGGCGGCGGAGCGGGCGAGGGTGGTGCGGCGGGCGGTGCGGGCGGGGCGGAGTAGGTCGTTCATGCGCTGAGGAGCTCCCGGAGCGTATCCGCTTCGGCGTCGTACGTCCGCTGGACCTCGGCGAGGGCCATGCGCTCGACGAGGGGGCCGAGCAGGCGCAGCCGGATCTCGAGGTCGCCCTCGACGCGGCGGCGGGTGCGCCCCTGGGGCAGGCGCTCGAGGCGGTACGTGCCCGTGGAGCGGAAATAGCTGCGCCACTGCTCCTTGGGGCTCACCTGCCAGGTGGCGGCGTGATCGGAGAGCCGGTAGGTCGAGCGCTCCTCCCAGGACATGGCGTCCTTCGCGACCGGGTAGCTCGCGAAGATCGGCAGCGGCGCGCTGGCCTGGAAGCGCAGGACGCGGAGCAGCTCGCCGTCGCGGAGCGCGTGCTCGACGGTCACGACGCTCTCGAGCGAGGCGACCTTGGTGGCCAGCCGCGGTCCGAGCTCCGGCGAGAGCACGGCGAGCTCGACGGCGTCGACGGGCGCGTCGAGCTCGTGGCAGATGGTGAAGTGCACGGCGCCTTCTAGCACGTGGGGAGCGAGAGGATCGGCCGCGGGGGAGAGAGGATCGGGCGCGGGAGCGATAGGGGCGGGCGCGGGAGCGATAGGGGCGGGCGCGGGAGCGATAGGGACGAGCGCGGGAGGGGCTCTCAGATTGGCGCTGCCTGCTCCGGGGCGGCTTCCACCTTCGCCTTCTTGGCCTTCAGACGGGAGCGCCGGTTCAGGGTCGTCCGGTGGCGCGACACGAACCTGGCTGCGATCTTGGGCTGATCGCGAAAGGCGTAGCGGCCGCCCTCGCGGATCTCCTTGGCGAGCTCGTCGGCGGCCCAGAAGCAACGGTTGCGCAGCTCCAGCGCGTGGGCGGCGCTCGCGTCCGAGGCTTCGTTGGCGGCGGCTTCCTCGAGCGCATCGGCGAGCGCCCTGGCCCGCTCGAGATCCTTCGTCGTGATATCGGTCACGCCGAGCGCGCCCTCGTGATCGAACCAGAACTCGACGAGATCGCGCAGGTCCTGGATGGTGTCCGAAAGGCCTGAGCCGTCGGCGATGCGCGAGAGCTCCGCCTGGGCGGCGGCGTCGTCGCGGCAGCCCCACCGGCCGCCGGCCACGAGCTTCGCGTCGAGCGCCTCGGCCTCGTCGCGGAGCTTGCGCTGCGCGGACGTGAGCTGCACGGCGCCGCGCGCCCGCTGCCATGCCTTCTCGAGCGCGCCGAGGCGCCGCGCGAAGTGCGCGAGGAGCTCCACCTTGTCGGAGGTGACACCGATCTTCGACAGCCGCGCTTGCTGCGCGTGCGCGAGGCGCGCCATGGAGGTGAGCTCTCGCTCCGCGACGCTCGTGGGCATGTCGGGGCCGGCCGCGTAGGCAGGGTCCAGCGCGAGGAGCGCGTCGTCGCTGGTGGGATCGTGGATCGGAGAGGCCGGGCGCCTCGTCTTGCGCGAGGCCGGCGCCTTCGTGGCCGACCTGGGTTTCGCTGATGTGGACTCGGACGTCTTCTTCGGGGTGCGTTTCAGGGGCATGAGCTCCCTCCTGGTCGAGCGTGACCGTGTGATGGTTGCTATCGAGAGGGAGGAGTCAACGGTGTTCAACGCGGTTGTGCGTCTGAATGCTGCTGCGCCGATCGGCAGGCGCAACATGCGAGGGAATGCGACCGGCGAGGAGAGGAGAGGGCGACCTGTAATTGCTTGTTATCGAGCGGGTGTTGACACAGTGCGTTCTGCCGTGGATACCTGGCCGCGAATTCAACGGACCTTGCGTCGGGAGTATCTCGAATGCGACAGGCGGGCTGGTTCTATCGTCTCGCGGTGTTCTGTGCGGTGGTGCTGCTGCTCGGGCGGGGGCATGAGCGCCTCGCGCTGGCAGGGCCTCTCGACCTGCCACCCTCGCCCCTCGCGCCTCCGGGCGGCGGGGTGGCGCTCTCCACGATTCCCTTGCGGCTGCCGAGCGACGGCGCCTTCGGCCTGTCGCTGGGGCCTCGGGTCGACGCGCCGCTGGTCGAGGACGTGGGGGCGCCTCATGGAGAAATGGTGCTCCCCGACCAGGCGCGGGTGCTGGCGTTCGAGGGCGCCGTGCTGGAGATACCGCAGGGCGCGGTGGACGAGCCGGTCCGCATCACGATTCGCCCGCTGCCGCTGGCCGAGGTGCAGCCGATGGGGCGGGCGATGGTCAACGTCACGCCCGGAGGGAGGGCATACCGCTTCGGGCCGCACGGGCTCCGGTTCAAGAAGCCGGTGCGGCTGACGCTGCCTTATGACGAGCACGCCATTCCCCCGGGGATGACGGCGCAGCACGTGATGGGCTTCTATTTCGACGAGGTGCTCGGCACGTGGCAGCGCGTCGAGCGGGAAGGCGAGGCCGCGAAGGGCAAGCTGGCGAGCCTGACCGACCACTTCACCGATTTCATCAACGCGACGCTGGCGATGCCCGACGCGCCGGGCGCACGCTCGTTCGATCCGAGCAGCATCAAGGGGCTCGCGCTCGGCAGCCCGTTCGCCGGCGTGGCGCTGATCGCGCCGCCCGAGGCGAGCTCGAGCGGCTCGGCGCATCTGAGCCACCCGATCGAGGTCCCGCCGGGGCGCAATGGTATGCAACCGTCGCTCGCCATCGGCTACGACAGCGAGCGCCGCAACGGGTGGCTCGGCGAATGGGGGCGAGCACTGGAAGCGCTAAAGAAATTCAATGAGATCCCGAATAATCATCACGGGAGGATCTTGAGTACTGGTGACTACGTGGATAATGTGGGAAATTATCTCGGTAATTTACTCGAATACCTGTGAGTGTTAACATGAAGGATGATGAAGCGAGCCGCCACGAGGAGCGTGCTGACATCGCGCACGTGGAGCTCGGGCTGTCTGGGGACAGGGTTGTGCCAGCGGAGGTAACAGCGGTTATCGGCCTGCTTCCATCGCGCGCGTGGAGCAAGGGGGACTCTTACGAGTCCAAAGCGGGAGGGGTACGTAAACGTCCTTTTGGAATCTGGGTAATCACCGCAGAGGGCTCCGACGTCGAGCAGTGCGCCCTCGGGCTCCTCGCGGTAGCAGAGCCGCGGGCAGCAGCGATCCGGCAGGCGGCTGAAGCGGCGGGAGCGACGGTCTCTGTCGGTGTCTGGTGGGAGCCGGAGGGCGGTCAGGGTGGCTTCACGGTCGCGTCGGACGTGCTGCGGCGGATCTCGGAGCTTTGCGACAGAGTGGACGTTTACTTCCCCGGCTAACCACCTGGCTCCGCGTGCTCAACGGGAGACGCGGCTTGTCGATGACGTCGGCAACCTCACCGACGTGAATCACTACGGCGAGGAGGAAATCGCGGTTGATAACGTGCACCACCATATTGATTACGAGAAGGACGACGCTCCCTATTTCGTGAAGCCGAGGCTCGTGCGGACCACGGACTCGGAGGACCGCGTGCTGCGCGAGCGCTCGGCCACGCACTGGCCGGGGATAGGCGCGCTCGAGACGCTCACCAACGTGATCAGCGGAGGCAAGCGGCCGGACGGATCGCCGTACGCCGGCGACGAAGCGACCTGGCGCTTCGAGGCCGGGATGACGGTGAGCGGCGCGGTGGCGTTCGACGCGCTCGGCCGCGTGGTGGAGCAGGGACAGCCGGCGTTCAGCGCGGAGCCGGACACGACGTTCACGGCCGTGGAGATGCTGAGGGCCACGCGCTTCCAGCACGACGTGCTATCGCGGACGCGGCTCGTCGAGGTGCCGGACCCCAAGGCGACGAGGACGGGCGGGGTTGCGCAGACGTGGGTCGAGCGGGACCTGGTGCAGTTCGAGGGGCAGCTGCGGTTCCAGGAGACGGTGATCGCCGCGAACGGCAAGTCGCGTAACACCTACCGGGACGTGGGCGGACGGATCGCGGCGGTGGAGGAGTGGAACACGATCGCCGGTGTGGAGCAGCAGATCGTGACGCGGTACGAGCACAACCCGCTGGGCGAGCTGGTGCGGGTGACGGACGCGCGCAACAACGCGACGACGGCGACGTACGACACGGTGGGCCGGATGGTGGAGCTCGTGAGCCCGGACGCGGGCCGCACGGAGTGGCGGTACGACCTGGTCGGGAACCTGCGCGCGAAGCAGACGGCGGAGCTCGGGCTAGGCGGTCAGCTGATCCGGTACGAATACGACTACAGCCGGCTGAAGAAGATCGACTATCCGGTGACGCAGGACGTGGTCTACACGTACGGCGCCGCCGCGGAGGCCGGCGACGCGCAGGGCAACCTCGCGGGGCGGTTGAGCCAGGAGACGAGCGCGGCGGGGATGCGGAGCTACCGCTACGACCGCTTCGGCAACGTGGTCGAGCTGGCGGCGGAGTTCCCGCGGCTGCGTGAGCCGCACCGGGGGCCGTACCAGGCAACGCTGAAGTACTTGTTCGATTCGCTGGGTCGGATGCAAGAGATCCACTTCCCGGGCTCGGGTGAGGAGATCGTGCGCTACGGTTACGACCGCGGCGGGTCGGTGGTCTCTGTGGTGGGGGAGAACCAGCGGGTCAATCCGCAGCACCCGGACGAGCCGATGACGACGGAGTACCTGAGGCACATCGGGTACGACGAGTTCGGGCAGCGGGTGAGGGTGGTGGCCGGCAACGGGGTCGAGACGAAGTACCGGTATGACGAGTCGACGCGGCGGCTATCGGATGTGGACGCGGACCACCAGACGCCGCAGATGCGGTCGATGGGGAGGGCGCCGCGGGCGTTCCAGCGGCTGCATTACGAGTACGACCTCGTGGGCAACGTGCTGGGTCTCGACAACGCGGCGCCGTTCGACGAGTCGCTGGGCGGGGCGGTGATGGTGGGGACGACGCGGCAGCGGTTCGCGTACGACGACCTGAACCAGCTGACGGAGGCGTCGGGGATCTACCAGGAGCGGGGGAACGAGCAGCAGCGGTACGCGCTGGCCATCGAGTACGACGTGCTCGGGAACCTGAAGAAGAAGGGGCAGGAGGTCGCCCGGTACGTGCCGAAATGGGGCGCCCCGGGGGAGTGGCAGAAGCAGGACGTGATCCGGGAGCGGACGTATCGCAACGAGTACCGCTACACGGGGCCGAGGCCGCACGCGGCGAACGAGGTGGACGAGTTCGTGCCGTCGGAGACGGACCGGCGGCTGCGGGAGCTGTCCTACGATGCGAACGGCAACCACAAGCAGTGGAGGTACCGGAACAGCCCGCAGCGCACCTTGAGGTGGGACGAGGACAACCGGCTGGTGTCGGTGAGCGAGAACGGGCAGGAGCTGTCGCGGGCGCTGTACGACGGCGCCGGAGAGCGGCGCGTGCACCTGCACCGAGTCGCCGGGGAGGAGGAGACGGCGTACGTCGACCAGCACCTCGTGGTGCGCAACGGGGTGGTCGCGACGAAGCACCTCTTTGCGGGGGAGACGCGGATCGCGAGCAAGATCGACGCGGACTTCTTCCAGGAGCCGCCGGTGCTGTACTACCACCCCGACCAGCTCGGGAGCACGCAGTACGTCACCGACCAGGACCAGCAGCTGAGCCAGCACGTCGAGTACCTGCCGAGCGGGGAGCTGTGGGCCGACCAGACGGACTCGCGGTTCCAGAACCGGCAGCCGTACCTGTTCACCGGGAAGGAGCTCGACCTGTCGACGGGGCTCTACTATCACGGGGCGCGGAGCTATGAGCCGCGGCTCGGGGTGTGGCTGAGCCCGGATCCGATCCTGGACCAGTACACGCGGGGGGCGCCGAACGGCGGGGTGTACGACCCGATTCACCTGGGGTTGTACACGTACACGCGGAACAATCCGCTGAGGTTCGTCGACCCGACAGGTCTGGCCGAGGAATGCGTGGACGGCGGTTGTCTATCGTTCGTGGGGCCGCTGGACAGCTCAGAACAGAGCATCGATCCAGAAGATACGATGTGCGGCTCTGGGGTCTGCGTAGACGGAGGGCCCGTAGAGCGGGACGCTCTCCGACACGTTACGAACGACCCGCCGCTCGAAGAGTCGGTGGTCGATCCGATCGATTTGGTGGGCATTGGTGGCACAGCCTTCACGCTGGTCAAGGCTGGGGGCAAGGCGCTCGTCAAGCTAGTTGCCCGAAAGTCGACCACGAAAGCGGAAGCTTTGGTCGCAAGAGGGGGAGGCAAGACGGTGCAGGACTTTTTGCCTGAATCCGCGAAGCGACTGGAAGCGGCGAAGCTAAAGTATGGCGGCGACGGCGTCGTCAACATGGCCAAGAAGGCCGATATCAAACAGATCGATCGGATTGTTCGAGAGGTCGGGCTTTCCCCAGGCCAGCGAGAGATCTTCCATGAGGAGATGCGAGCGCTGAAGGGCAGCGATGGATTGGGATCCATCGACGATCTCCTGGATTTGGCCCGAGAGATCAAGGCATCGTTCCCCAAGAAATGGAGAAATCCAATGACTGTAATCGCAAATTCAATCCCGGGCGCAATCTCTGAAAGGCTCAACGCTGTGGTAGGGCAGCGTTGCTGGCACGTCGGTGCGGGAGGACTGGTCGGGTCGTCCTTTTCGCTGGCGCTTGGTGCTCGAGTTCCTCGTGAGCGGCCCCTGCGAAATGCAGCGGAGTGCGAAGATATAAGGTTGTTTCAAGGAGAGTTTCGATTTCTGGTTTGGTGTTCATGGAGGTTGGATGGCGACGTGTCACCTGTCTCAAGCAGTGACCGGGAAGCCGAGGATATCGCTCGATCTCTTGAGGCTCTGCGGAGCCAAACGCTCGTGGGGGCGACCTGTCACGCTCCGGCATGGGACCTTTGTTTGGTGTTCTCCGCTGGGCTCCGGTTGTCTGTATTCTGCGACCACCTCCCCGGAGATGCGAGCATCGAGCAGAACTGGGAACTTTGGTGCGGCAATGAAGCTTTATTGATCGGGCCAGGTTACTCGTGGCGAATACACATGGAGACGTGATAGCTGAGAGGTTGCTCCTTGCTGTCATGATGCGACGGAGGCGAGGTGCGACACGGTGGGCCGGATGGTGGAGCTCGTGAGCCCCGACGCGGGCCGCACAGAGTGGCGGTACGACCTGGTCGGGAACCTGCGAGCGAAGCAGACGGCGGAGCTCGCGCTGCGCGGTCAGCTGATCCGGTACGAGTACGACTACAGCGCTGAAGTGGAATCTGCCCGCCATTTCGATTCTGCCAAGGTCGACAGGTATGCGGAGGCGATGCGCAAGGGTACGTGGGACTGGTCGGCCGACAAGATCATCGTGGACAGGTCAGGGAGCATCATCTCCGGGCACCACCGCGTTCTTGCCGCCGAGCGTGCAGGGGTCAACATTCCAGAGAACGCCATCCATCGGCTGAATACGGTGACGCCGAGACCTGTTTACGACTGGGCCGACATCGTCGGCCATTGAAGAGGTGAGTGATGGGCTGCGAAGATTTCGTCGTGCGGCTCTCGTCTGGTTCCACTCGCCAGGCGGCCGTCCAGGCGCTCCTGGCCATCCGAGGAGCACGTCCCGATGCTGTGGTCCCGGCCCTGCCCGCTGAATCTCATTTCCGCCATGAAGATCCAGAGCATATTATAGAGATCGAGGTCGCGGAGAGAGAGCCTGGTGCGACGCTCTCGCTTCGCTTTGCTCTGTGTCACCCATCCAGCATCGATGATGTATTCATCGCGCTCGTTAATGATGTGGCCATCGCGCTCAGTGCCGATATCGTGATCGCAGAGGACGTCGAGTCCGATGAGCCAGGGCTCGGCTGGTCGTTCCCTCCCGCAGGAGTGGCGGATCTCAGGAAGGCTCTCGGGCAGTGCATTCCGAAGAAACGAAAGCTCTGGCGTGAAGAGTTCGGCTTTGCGCTGGCTCGTGCTTCGTGCAGGGATGCCATCGAAAGGTTTGTGATTGGTGCTTCTTCATCGACCTGAGTGACCGGGGAGCATCCGCACCGGGCAGCACCGGGGGCCGTACCAGGCGACGCTGAAGTATGCGTTCGATTCGCTGGGGCGGACACAGGAGATTCACTTCCCCGGGAGCGGCGAGGAGATCGTGTGCTACGGGTACGACCACGGCGGTAAGTGGTGTCGGTGGTCGGGGAGAACCAGCGGGTGAACCCGTGTTGACGCTCAGCAACGTGAGACAAGGGGCAATGAATATGGCCATCTGGCAATGCTCGTTTCTTCTGGTGCCCTCCACGGAGCTCGGCCGAGATGCCGGAGCCTTGCTTGAGAGGATCGAGCGCGGTGACCTCTGGGCGCACGCTCAGCCGGATGCAGCAATCGAACGGGCGGCGAGCGATGTCCTGGGAAGGAGCCCGAGCTGGTCGCCCGAGGTGGACATCTGGGGACACGACGATGCAACCTGCCTGACGATGGTTCGAGAGGGAGGGCGTGTCGTCGAGGTCCTCCTTCGTATCGACTTGCGGAGCGTGCAGCGAGCAGACCTGGTGCGATTGCTTGACGGGCTCCAGCAGGCTCGCGTTCTCCTGATCGATGAGGCGAGGCAGCTGCACGAACCGACGTTTCCGGCAGTCTTGCATGCGTTGAAGATGTCCAGGGCCTGGAGGTATGTGCAGGATCCGCGAGCGTTCATCGCGTCGCTGTCAGATCCAGAGGGTCGCGATTGATCTCGTATCGAACGTCCATGCCCTGGCTTGCGTCAGCATGCCACTCCAGCTCGTGCGGCACCCTCCGTCACTGCACGGCGGCTCGCGCCATCCTGCGGCGCCGCACACCTTCGCTCCCCAAAGCGGCCCTGCCCCGAGTCGCCGGCGCCGGCCGGCTCTCTCTGTGTGACGCCCGCTTGGCCGGCCAGCAGGAGCCGCGCTACGACCGCCGCAGGTCACACCGCATGCGAACCCCGCGCTCGCCCCGCGCCGCCGCCCGCGCCCGCGCGCTCCTGCTCGCGGCGGGCGCCGCGCTCGCGGCCCTGTCCGGCGCGTGCGGCGGCGGTCAGACGCAGGGCGAGGCCTTCGACCCGCGCTGGAAGGACGACGGCGGCGCCCGCATCGCGGCCTTCCAGCAGCGGTTCGCGGGCAGGCCCATCCCCCTCGGCGCGGACGTGGCGGTCGGGGTCGTCGCGGGCCCAGGGCCGCAACGGCTGGTCGGGGTGCCGCTCGACGGCGGCCCGACGTGGACCTTCACTCACCCGCTCGACGCGCGGCCGGCCGTCGCGGGGAGCGTCGTCGTCGGGCTCGGCCAGGGCGAGCTGTTCGCCCTCGACGCGCGCACCGGCAAGCCGCTCTGGCAGCGGAACGCCGGCGGCAGGCTCCGCGGCGCGGGCGACGACGGCGAGACCACCGTCGTGTCGCTCGTGTCGACCACGGGCACCATGAGCGTGGTGCTCGCGGTGAACCACGAGGGGCTCGTGCTGCGCCAGATCGAGGACTCCGCCGCCATCGGCGTGCCCGCCGTCGTGGGGCGCTACGCGTTCCTGCCGTGGGACGGGCGGTACGTCACGGTGTTCGACCTGCAGACGGGCGGCGAGGTGGCGCGGGCGGCGCTCCGCATCGAGGTGAGCCGCGCGTTCCTGCTCGGCGGAGCGGTCTTCTTCGGCGGCGACGCGGCGGCGACGCGCTTCGACGCCGCGATCGGGCTCGGCGCGGCAGGGCGCGCGTCCACGGCGCGGCTGCCGGCGCGCGAGCTGCCCGGGGCGCCCGTCTGGATGACCGCAGGGACCGAGGTGCTCGCGCCGGCCGCCTCGGCCGAGGACCGGGCGCGGATCTACGCCCGCCCCCGCGCCTCGGGGCGGCCCGGCTTCGAGGGGAATCGCTTCGTGGCGACGTACCACCGGATGGCGGTCGGCGTCGTCGCGCGCTCGGGCGAGCTCGCGTGGGCCCAGGGCGGCGAGGCCGACTTCGTCGGCGGCGCGGCCTACGCCGGCGGCTTCGCGCTGTGCGACGCGCGCGGCGAGCTCTCGTTCTTCGACGCGCAGGGCGGGGCCGTCGTGGGGCGCGCGTCGCTCGGCCTGCCGGTCCAGACGTGCGTGGTGCAGGCCGACAGGCTCACCGCCGCGGCGGTCGCTCGCAAGACGGCCACGGTCGCCGGCAGGGCGGCGGCGCGGGGTGAACAGGAAGGCAAGGCAGCAACCAGACGCCCGTGACGGGCACCACGTCGCCTTCAGGTGCTCCCGTCGAGCCCTCGCGACATCAGGGCCACGCGGCGCTCGTCATGGACCCACGAGCCTCGATTGGCGCCCTGAGCGCCGCGCCGCTCGACAAGCCCTCCGCGAGGCCGCTCCGGCCCGCCGCGCGGCCGCTCGACAGGCCTCCCGCGAAGCTGCCGTCAGCGGGGCTTGTCGCCCCGGTCCTCCGGGTCGACCGCGATGCGGAACCCAGGGTCGTCCGGGGTGGGCCCGGCAGGCCGCGTCGCGGGGGCCTCGGGCACCGAGGTGTCGTCGCGGTGCTCGTCGCGCGGGGGCGCGGGCGGAGGGCCCTTGCTCAGCTCGGCGCCGAGCCGGCCGACGACGTTCGACGCCGCCCGCACGAGCTCGCGCCCGGCGTCGTCGATCGCCTTGCCCACGCTCGTGCGGTCGAGGTCCTTGCGCAGGTCCACGGCCGTCTTGCGCGCCGCGCGCCAGAGCAGGCTCAGCCCCTGCTTGAGATCGTCCTTGGGGTCGTCGCGATCAGGGTCCGAGCTCATCGCTCCTCCTTGGGCTTCCCTCGCACAGGCTTATGTTCCCGCCGCGCCGGTGCCGCAAGCGCCGCGCACGGGCTCTTCAGGCAGCCGTCTTCGGCTTGCTCGCGGGATCAGCCTCCGACGGACGCCTCGGCTTGCTCCGGGGCTCGGCCTCGCCGGGCGCCCTCGCCGGCGCCGGCGACGAGGCCGCGACGCGCCTCCCGCCCGGCGGCGCGCTGTCCGGCCCCGAGGGCGCCGGCGCGCCGCCGCCCACCGGCGGCCGGCGCTGCGGGGCAGGTGACCCCGCCGCAGACCTCGACGGCGCGGGCGTCCCCGCGGGCGGCGCCGCCGCAGACCTCGCCGGCGCGGGCGCCCCCGCAGGCGGCACCGACGCGGACCTCGCTGGCGGGAGCACCGGCGCGGGCGGCGCCGACGCGGACCGCGCCGCGGGCGCCGCCCCGGGCCTCGCCGGCGCGCCCGCCTCGGCCGCGGGCTTCGCCGACGCGGGCGCCTCGGCCGCGGGCGGGTGCGCGCTGCCGGACCGCATCGACGGGGACCACGCCGTCGAGCGGTTCCGGCCCGACCGCTTCGAGACGTAGAGCGACTCGTCCGCGGCCTTGAAGAGCTCCTCCCACGTGCTGCCCGCCTCGGGGTACGTCGCGACGCCGATCGAGCACGTCACCTGGCACTGCACCGGACCGTTGCTGCCGGCCGCGTGGAACGTCGTCCGGCCGAGCTCCTCGCGCACGCGCTCGGCCAGCAGCATCGCGCCGCGCGCGTCCGTCTCCTCGCAGATCACGACGAACTCCTCGCCGCCGAAGCGCGCGACAGCGTCGGTCGTCCGCTTCGCGCGCCGCAGGACGTCGCCGAGCCCCTTGATGATCACGTCGCCCACGTCGTGGCCGTACGTGTCGTTCACCTTCTTGAAGTGGTCGATGTCCGTCACCAGCACCGACAGCCGCCGCGAGAACCGGCGCGCGGCCGTGATCTTCTGGTCGGCCACCTCGAGCATCGCGCGCTTGTTGAGCAGCCCGGTCAGCCCGTCCATCGTCGCGAGCTCCTCGAGGCGCCGCATCATGCGCGCGTTCGAGAGCGACACGGCCATGTGGCTGGCGAGGACCTCGAGCGTGCTGCGCACCGAGTCGTTGAAGGCCGCGCGCCGCCGCGAGCCGAGCACCAGCGTGCCGAGCGGGCGGTCGTGCACGACCAGCGGGAGCACGATGATCGACGGCATCGTCGGCGGGGCGACGCGGCGGGTGAAGACCACCTGCCGCTTCTCATCGTACTCGCCGCGGTAGGGGAGGGGGTGCCGGTTCTGCAGCACCATCGAGACGAGCCCCGCGTTGTGGCGGAAGCGCTGGCCCGTCAGCTCGGCGCCGCCGTCGCCGCTCACGGCGCGGATCTCGTGGACCTTCTGCGCCTCGTCGTACAGCGTGACCGCCGCGAAATCGACCGACGTGATCTCGCGGGCGCTCGTGACGCCCGCCTCGATGACGCCGGTCTCCGTGGTCGCGGCGCCGAGCGCCTCGGCGGCGCGGTAGAGCTTGCCCTGCTCGACCTTGGCGCGCTCGAGCTGGACGAAGACGCGCTCGTTCTGGATCGCGCGCACCGCGTAGCGGCACGCCTCGTCGATGAGCTCGAGCTCCCGCGGCGAGAACGGGCGGTCCTCGACGCGATCGACGACGAGCACGCCGCGGAGCTGGCCGTGCTCGAACACCGGCAGCGCGCAGACGGCGCGCACCGGGGAAGGGCCGACGTAGTAAGGGAGCTTGTAGCCGGGCTTGAGCCCGCCGATGACGACCGGCGCGCGCTGCGTGATCGCGGCGCCGAAGACGCCGTCGCCGGAGAGGAACGGGCCCTCGGAGAGGTTCGGGGCGTCGCTCGCGAGCTCGCTGATGCGCAGGTGCGTGCCGGTGTCGTTCTGCCAGAGGAGCATCGCGGTGTAGAGGTCGAGCGACTCGCGCAGCAGGCGCAGCGCGAAGAGCACCGACTGGTGGATCTCCTCGACGCCGGAGCGGGCGAGCCGCTCGTCGTCGCCCTTCTGGGCCCCGCCGCGCGCCTGGGCCGGGGCGGAGAGCAGGCGGTAGCTGCGCGCGTCGTCGCGGAGCCGGTCGATCTCGGCCTGGAGGTGGGTGCGCGAGGCCTTCCGGACGCGGCCGATCTCGGCGCGGAGGATGGCCGCGTTCAGCACCGAGAAGACGGCCATGAAGCCGATGTGCGGCGCGGCGGCGCGCGCGGCGTCCAGGGCGAGCGGCGCGCCCTGCGCGGCCACGGCCGAGCGCACGGCGATCTCGAGGGCGGCGGCGGCCAGCGCGACGAGGAGCGACGCGCCGGGGCGGGCGAAGGCGCTCACGAGGGCGATGACGACGTAGAGGGCGGCGTGGGCGTCGCCGTCGAGCGAGCCGTCGAGGCGGAGGACCACGGCGAACGTGGCGACGACGAGGAGGGCGCCGACCTCGAGGTCGAGCAGGGCGCTCGCCTCGATGGCGGCGGCGCGCCGGCGCGCCTGCTGGACGAGGAGCCCGACCAGCGCGACGAACACCGCGGCGGCGGCGAGCGGCGGGAGGCGCTCGGCCGCGTCGAGGACCACGAGCCCCCCGAGGGCCAGCGCGCAGGCGAGCGGCGCCGCATTGCGCGCGAGACGGCGGGCGGTGAGCACGGCGAGCACCAGGTTGGCCATGGGCTCGCATGCCGCTACCAGAGGTCGATCCGGAGGGCCCAGTTCTCTGCCGGGCGCGACCGGCCGGTGGGGAGACAGGCGAGAGAGGGGGCGGACGTGGGCCCTGGCGTGATCGCGAGCGCGCGCTCGATCAAGGCCCCGGGGCCGACCCCGACCACCAGGTGTGCGCCCGCCACGACGACGGGCGGCTCGAGCGGCTACTTGCCCTGCATGCTCTGCGGGAGCGGCTCGATCCCGGCCTGAACCACGGCCTGGCGGACGGCGAGGGCAGCGGCGTGCTGATACGCCATCGCGCGGGAGTCGACCTCATGGAACCGGGCCTCGAGCAGCGTGGCGCTCACGCCCGAGAGCGCGGCGCCGCCTGAGGCCGCGCGCGCGGCGCGGGCGAGCCCGGCGCATAGCGCGGGGAGGAACATTCGAAACGCCTCGTCGGGGAGCGCGTGCGGGTGAGCGAGCGGGACGGCCGCCGCGCGCAGCGCGATCGCGTCGCCGAGAGAGGGCTCAGGCTCGAAGAGGAAGCGGAGCCACGCGTACGCGCCGGGGCCGGAGAGGTGCCGGATGTACTTTCCGGTGACCTCGACGGCGCTCCGCAGGGTGACGCGCTCGAGCGGCGCGGGTGTGCTCCATTGCGGCGGCGCGTCCGCGGGCGAGCACGCCTGCACGAACGTGGAGAGGCGATCGAGGCACTCCACGTCGGGCACGAGGACGGTCCATTGGCTCTCCTCGTGCTCGAAGGACTCCACGCCGGGCACGAGGAGCTTCATCGCCTCGAGGCGCTCGGGCATCCCGTGATCGTGGTGCTTGGACGTGGCGGCCGCGCGCAGGCACACCCGGTAGCGAAGGCCCGGCGCGATCGTGAGCAGGATCCGCATGATATGAGCAGGATAACCCGCGGAGGCATCGCGCGTCCGCCGCGCTCCCTGGATCTGCGTGCCGGTGATCCTGCGGAGAAGGCTGCACGTGTAGCGGTGGGGGACGGGGGCTCCAATCAGCTCCCGGCCACGCACTCGAGGTGCTTCGCACAGAGATCGGTGCAGCCGATCACGCGCTGACCCATCGCGTAGAACGACGCGATCTCCTCGCCCGTGCGGAGATCGCGGAGCGCGCGGCGCGGCAGGCTCGGCTCGCCCGGCGGCGGCTCGGGCGCCTGTGGCTTGACGTGCCCGGGGCCGAGCCCGAGAGCCAGCGCACCGAAGGCCATGGGGAGCCGGCTGTTCGTACGTAAACCGCTGTCGGCCCTGAAAAAGGAGCTGAAGGGGGAGCACCGCCTCCGGCGCGCCCTCGGGCCGCTGCAGCTCACGAGCCTCGGGATAGGCGCCATCGTCGGGACAGGCATCTTCGTACTCACCGGTCAGGCCGCGCACGACAAGGCCGGTCCCGCGCTGATGCTGTCCTTCGTCGTCGCGGGGCTCGCCTGCGTGTTCGCGGCCCTCTGTTACGCGGAGTTCGCGGCGATGGTGCCAGTCGCGGGCTCGGCCTACACGTACGCCTACGCGACGCTCGGCGAGCTGCCGGCGTGGATCATCGGGTGGGATCTCGTCCTCGAGTACGCCGTCGGCGCCGCCGCCGTGGCGCACGGGTGGTCCCATTACTTCCAGGACTTCATCGGGATCTTCGGGGTGGAGCTGCCAAGAGAGCTCAGGAGCGCGCCGTTCGACTACAATCCAGCGCTCGGAGAGCTCGTGTCCACAGGCGCGATCCTCGACCTCCCAGCCCTCCTCGTGACGGCCGCGGTCACGGTGATCCTGCTCAAGGGGATCCGCGAGAGCGCGACCCTCAACGCCGTGATGGTCGCGCTCAAGCTCGCCGTCGTGCTCTTCGTCCTCGCCGTCGGCGCGTTCCACGTCAACCCGAGCAACTGGCGGCCATTCGCGCCGTTCGGGCTCGGGGGGCTCAGCTTCTTCGGTCACACGATCTCCGGCGAGACCGGCAAAGGGGGAGAGCCGCTCGGGATGCTCGCCGGCGCCGCGACCGTCTTCTTCGCCTACATCGGGTTCGATGCGATCTCGACCCACGCCGAGGAGGCGAAGCGCCCGCAGCGCGATCTGCCCATCGGCATCGTGGCCTCGCTCGTCATCTGCACGGTCCTCTACGTCGCCGTCGCGGCGGTCCTGACGGGCATGGTGCCCTACTCCGAGCTGAGCATCGACGCGCCGGTCTCCGACGCCTTCGCGCGCGTCGGCCTCCCGTGGGCGCAGTTCATCATCTCCCTCGGCGCGATCGCCGGGATCACCTCCGTGCTGCTCGTGCTCATGCTCAGCCAGCCGCGCGTGCTGCTCGCCATCGCCCGCGACGGGCTCCTGCCGAGGAGCTTCTTCGGGTCGGTGCACCCGGTCTTCCAGACGCCGTGGAAGTCCACCTTGCTCACCGGGTTCGTGGTCGCCACCCTCTCGGCGCTCCTCCCGCTGCGGATCCTGGCGGAGCTCGTCAACATCGGGACGCTCCTGGCGTTCCTGTTCGTCTGCGCCGCGGTCCTGATCATGCGCCGGAAGGCGCCTGACGCGCCGCGCCCGTTCCGGGTGCCGCTCTATCCGCTCACCCCGATCCTCGGGATCGCGATCTGCCTCCTCCTCATGTTCTCGCTGCCCACCGAGAACTGGCTGCGCCTCGCCGTCTGGCTCCTCCTCGGCATGGCGATCTACTTCGGCTACAGCCGCAAGCACAGCGCGATGACGGCGAGCCAGTAACGCCGCGACGCTCGTCGCGCTCCTCCCGGCCCGCCGGCGCGCGGCAGGCGGGCCAGGGGGCACTCCGCGTCCGAGAGCCCGCGTCCGAGAGCCCGCGGCCGGGTGCCGGAGCTCGGCGACGCGGCGCATGGATCGCGCGCCCTACCCCGGCGGCGCGGACCCCCGCGGCGGCTCGCCATCCGCCGGCGCCGGGGCGCCGGCCACGGCCACAGCCCGGGGCAGCTCGACCGAGAAGGTCGCGCCGCGCCCCGGCGCGCTCTCCACCCGCACCGCGCCCCCGTGCTGCTCCACGATGAGCCGCACGATCCAGAGGCCGAGGCCGAACCCGCCGTAGTGCATGACCGACGCCGCGCGCTGGAACCGCTCGAAGATGCGCGCCTGGTCGCCAGGCGCGATGCCGATGCCGCGGTCCTGCACCGCGAACCGGGCCCGCTCCGCGTCGGCCTCGACGCGCACGTCGATCGGCGCGCCGGCGCCGTACTTCACGGCGTTCGACAGGAGGTTCGTGATCACCTGCTCCATGCGGGCGCGATCCCAGCGCACGACGACCTCCGGGCTCCCGAGCAGGCGGATGGACGAGCCCTGGCGCGGCGGCTCCTGGAACCGCTCGATGCTCTCGCGGAGCAGCGCGACGAGGTCGAAGTCCTCGACGTGGAGCGGCAGGCCGCGCGCCGAGATCCGGGTGACGTCGAGCAGCTCGTTCACCAGGTCGCTCAGCCTGAAGACGCTCCGGTGGATGGTCGAGAGCTTGGCGTCGAGCCGCGCCAACGCCTGAGCGGCCTGGCCGAGCCGGATCGCCCGGCGCAGGCTCTCCACCTGGAGGACCAGCGCCGTGAGCGGCGTCTTGAGCTCGTGCGACGCGATGGAGAGGAACTCGTCGCGCACCTGGACCGCCTCCTGGAGGCGCCGGAGGAGCCGCTCGCGCTCCTGCTCGAGCCGGAGCCGCTCCGTCTCGTCGCGGGTGCTCATCACCGCGCCGGCGGGCCCGCCGTCCGCCCGGCGCATCGGGGACGCGCTCGCGGAGAGCACGCGCGCCGAGCCGTCCGGCCGCCGGACCTGCCAGCGGGCGCTCTCCACCTTGTCTCCGCGCAGCGCGCGGTGGAGCGGCGTCTCCGCGGCCGGCATCGGGACGCCGTCCGGCGTGCAGAAGGCCGTCGTGAGGGCCCACTCGTCGATGGTGCGCTCCGTGGCCGACCCGAGCTGCCGCTCGGCCTCGGGGTTCATCAGCCGGACGACGCCGCGCTCGTCCACCATGACGATCCCGTCGCCGCTCTGCTCGACGACGCGCCGGAGCACGGCGTGCTCGGCGGCGCGCCGCTCCTCGCTCCGCTGGAGCGCGTCCTCGGCGCGCTTGCGCTCGATGCCCTGCGCGACCATGTCGGCGATCGTCCCCAGCGCGTCGAGCGCCCGCCCGTGCAGGGGGATCCGCGCGAACATCGCCATGACGCCGATGAGCCGATCCTCGACGAGCAGCGGGTATCCGGCGAACGACACCATGCCCTCGCGCCGCGCCCACTCCTTCTCGCTCACCTGCGGGTCGTTCGGGACGTCGTTCGTCAGGTGCGCCCGGCGCTCCTCCGCGATGCGGCCGATCTTGTAGCTGCCCACGGGGACGCGGCTGTGGGCGCCGTCGAGGTGCGTGTACATGCCCGCGCTGGCGCAGAGCTCCAGCACCTGCGCGCGCTCGTCGAGCAGCCAGATGCGCGCGAACGCCGCGTCGAGGTGCGCCCGGATCGCCTCGGCGCAGCGCTGCACGAGCTCCCGCATCGTGCCGGGGTGGGACAGCGCCGCGCTCACCTCGGCCCGGAGCGCGCTCGTGAGCGCCTGCATCGCGAGCAGCTGCTCGTCCCGCTTCCGCTCCGCGATGTCGATGAACGTGACGATGGCGCCGACGACCTCCCCCTGCCTGAGGACGGGGCGGGACCAGTACTCGACGGGGAGGCTCGTCCCGTCCGCGCGGAAGAGCGGCTCTCCCTCGATGTGCGCGGCCTCCCCGCTCCGGCACGTGCGGCAGATCCG
The DNA here is from genome assembly GCF_051530195.1 of Sorangium sp. So ce321. Lineage (NCBI taxonomy): Bacteria > Pseudomonadati > Myxococcota > Polyangiales > Polyangiaceae > Sorangium > Sorangium sp. So ce321. Next base: position 13,465,835 of record NZ_CP150329.1, read on the forward strand.
GCACTCCGACTCGGGCAGCGGGGCGCCGTTCGCGCGCGTGTGGTGGACGAGCTGGTGCATGGTGCGCCCGACGAGCTCCGCCTCGTCGCCGTACCCGAGCTGCCGCACGCAGGCCCGGTTGGCGAACGTGCACCGCCCCGCGCGATCGAGGCCGTAGATCCCTTGCTCGGTCGACTCGAGCAGCGCCTGCACGCGCTCCTCGCTCTCGCGGAGCGCCTCCTCGGCGACCTTCGCCCGCGTGACGTCCGTGGAGAGGCCGCGGACGACGGGCGCCCTGCCGGCCCGGTCCCGGCGGCGGACGAGCTCGCTGCTCAGCCACACAGCGCGCCCGTCGGCGGCGAGGAAGCGGTGCTCGATGCGCTCCTTCGTCCCCTCCGCGAGGACCTTGCGCGCCAGCGCGAGCAGCCGCGGCCGGTCCTCCGGGTGCTGCTGTCGCCAGAAGAGCCCCTCGTCGCACGCCCAGCGCTCGGCGGCGTGCCCGAACAGCTCCCTCGCCGCCGTGCGCACCGCCGACAGCTCGATCGCGTCGCCCCGCACCTCCCAGACCAGCGCCTCCGGCGCGCCGAGGAGCGCCGACGCGGGCCCGTCACCGGCCGGCGCGCCCAGCTCGTCCTCGCAGAGCGCAGGGCTCTGCAGGGAGGAGTCCAGTTGCTCCCGATGCGCGTCGCTGGCTCGACCCTGTAGCTCGCCCGCCGGACAACTCACGAATCAGGCTAGCATGTTGGCCGCGGCGCGCCGTGGGCCCGCCGCCCCGGAGCGCGCGCCCGCGCAGGCCTCCTGCAGCGCACGAAAGGCCGCGATCTCCTGCGGTCGAGGCGGCTCGACAGCCCACCTCACCGGCGCGCGACACTGCGGATCTTCCCCGACCGCGCGAGGGCAGAGCGCGCGTGGCGCCGAGGCCGATCGGATGGAGAGCCGGGGTGGCGAGGGGGCCAGCGCGACAGGGCAAGCCGGGAGCGGAGAAGCTCGATAGCGGGTCTCCCATGAGGCCCGGCGCGCGACGCGCGCGGCCGTCGATCACCCTGCACCGCGCACCGCGCACCGCGCACCGTGCACCGCGCACCGCGGCCCGCGAGACACGGGCCCGCGCCTGCCGGGTGCGATCCGAGGCGACCTGGGCGAGGATGGCGCGGAGGGTCAAGGACACAACGTGCGGCTCGGGATCCGGCTTCAGCTCCTCTTCGCGCTCGGCGCGCTGCTCATGCTGGCGTTCGTGCCGCTCTTCTTCGCCGTGGCGAGCCTCACGCGGGCCACCATGGGCGGCGTGCGCGCGTCGAGCGCCCGCGCGATCGGGCGCGCGATCGCCGGGCACGTCGCCGCGGCGCGGGTGAACCGGTCCGCGCCGGAGCTGGCGCTGCTGCTCGACGCGCAGCTCGGGCCGGACGGGGCCTCGGCGATCGGCGTCTACGACGCGGCGGGCGCGCTCGTGGACCGCGCCGGGGAGCCGGAGGTGACGGCGGCGCTGCCGGCCTCGGTGGAGGCGGGCGCGGAGGTGCTGCGGTCGGCGCGCACGGCGCGCGGGGGCGCGATCCTCGTGATCGTCCCGGAGCACGCGGGCGCGCCGTCGACCACGCCGCGCGCGGGCGCGCCGCCGACCACGCCGCGCGCGGGCGCCGCGCAGGTGGGCTCCGTGGCCGTGCTGGTGCAGACCGACCCGTCGACGGTGCCCGCGGCGCCGCTCGTGCGGATCGTCGCGCTCTACACCGGGGTGATGGCGCTCGGGCTGCTGGTGTTCGCGTACATCGCGATGACGCGCCTCGTGGTGCGGCCGGTCGACGCGCTGTCGCGGGCCGCGCACCGCGTGGCCGGCGGCGCGCGCGACCTCGAGGTGCCGCAGGCCGGCGCGCGGGAGCTCGCGGAGCTCGGGGCGAGCCTCGCGCTCATGACGGGCCGCCTCCGCGCCGACGAGGAGTCGCTGCGGGCGAAGATCGCGGAGGTCGAGCGCTACGCGGCGGACCTGAAGAGCGCGCAGGAGCGGCTGGTCCGCTCGGAGCGGCTCGCGTCCGTGGGGCGGCTCTCGGCGGGGCTCGCGCACGAGATCGGCAACCCCATCGCGGCGATCCTGGGGCTCCAGGAGCTGCTGCTCGCGGGGGGCCTCACGCCGGCCGAGGAGCGCGACTTCGTCGAGCGGATGAAGCGCGAGACGGAGCGCATCCACCGGATCCTGCGCGACCTGCTCGACTTCGCGCGGCCGGCGGCGGGCGGCCCGGGGGAGGCGGGCGAGGCGGGGGAAGAGCCCTCCGGCGCGGTGGCGGACGCTGTCGACGACGTCGTCTCGCTGGTGGCGCCGCAGAGGGCGTTCCGCGGGGTCGACCTCGCGCGGGACGTCGCGCCCGACGTGCCGCCCGTGCCGCTGTCGCACGGTCGGCTCGTGCAGGTGCTGCTGAACCTCCTCCTGAACGCGGCCGACGCGGTGCCGCGCGCCGGCGGGCGCGTGGCGCTGCGCGCGTCGCGGGGCGCGGACGGGGCCGCGCGGATCGAGGTCGAGGACAACGGGCCGGGGATCGCGGAGGCGGTGCGCGACACGCTGTTCGAGCCGTTCATCACGACCAAGCAGGTCGGCGAGGGGACGGGGCTCGGCCTCGCCGTGTGCCGGGGGCTCGTCGAGGCGGCGGGCGGGTCGATCGGGGTGGAGCGAGGCGAAGGGGGCGGGGCGCGGTTCGTGGTGCTCCTGCCGGCCGTGGGGTCGCGCGAGGGCTGACGCGGCGAGGCGCCGACCGTCTCGAGCGTCGGCCTGCGTCGGCCCGCGTCAGTTCACCACGCGCCCCGACGACGGCCACGGCCGCTCGCCGCCGAGCTGGTCGAGCTCCTTCCGCAGCTCCTCGGAGGGCGCGAGCACCTGCATCCGCTCGAGCACGCTGCGCAGCCGCGCCGCGTCCGAGCGGCTCGAGTAGATCGAGCGCAGGTTGTTCAGCATGCGCACCAGGATCTGCCGCTTCTGCGCCGGCACCAGGAGCCGCGGATCCGGGTCGCGCGTGGCGCCGGTGGCGCGGGTGTGCAGCGCGCGCAGGTCGTCCCGGCCGATCAGGCGGCCCTCGAAGGGGTCGATCAGCAGCACGCCGCCGCGGACCGGCGTCCTCACCAGGAAGTGACCCGGGAACGAGACGCCCTGGGCCTCCATGCCGGCCCGCGAGCACACCTCGAGGAGCACGACCGCGAGGGTGATGGGAATGCCCGTCCGGCGCTCGAGGACCTCGTGCAGGTAGCTGTTCTTCGGGTCGTAGTAGTCGACCGTGTTGCCGTGGAAGCCGAGCTCGCCGTAGAACCAGCGCAGCAGCGCCTCGATCGGGCCGCTGCCCGGCGTCGCCTCCGGCGAGCGCCAGGGCCGATCGATCGCGCGGCGCGCCTCGCCGCCGAGCCGGTCGAGCACGCCGAGGTAATGGGGGATGTCGAGCCCCGGGTACGCGGCGTCGTCGATGAGGAGAGCCGCCTCGGCGAGGTCGAGCTCGTCCTCCGGCCTCGCGGCGATATGCGCAAAGAGCGTCAGACTCACCGGCGCAGCCATCGGACGGAGCGTAGCGCCACCTGAGAGAAATGGTCTAGGCCGCGACGTCGTCCCCGGCGCCTTCGTCGAGCCACGTGTCGACGCGGACCCCGGCCAGGTTGCGCTGGCTCATCGCCGCGAGGATGCGCGGGAGCGCCGCGACCCCCGCGGGCGCGTGGTCGTCGCGCTCGGCCGCATCGTGGAGCAGCACGATGGCCCCGTCACAGAGCCCCGGGATGACCCGGGCCGCCACCCGCTCGGGCCTCGCCCCGGGGAGCCCGTCGAACCCCCGCGCCGACCAGCCGATTACGTCGAGGTCGAGCGCGTCGACCACGCGGGCGATGCGCGGGCTCGTGTGGCCGACAGGCGGCCTGAACAGCGCAGGGCGGGCGCCGGTGATCCGCTCGATGACGTCGAGGCCCGCCCGGAGGTCGCGCTCGACGTACCGGGCCGAGCGCAACGAGAAGAGCCGGTCGTGCGCGTGGCTGTGCAGCGCGACGGCGTGGCCCCGCGCCGCGATCTCGCGCACGAGCTCGGGGTGCGCCTCGGCCTTGCGGCCGATGACGAAGAACGTCGCCTTCACGCCCGCCTCGTCGAGCAGGTCGAGGACCCGCGGCGTGTGCTCCGGGCTCGGGCCGTCGTCGAACGTCAGCGCGACCCCGCGCGCGCCGGGCGGGCCGCGCTTCACCACGTCCACGAACATGCCGAGCCCGAGGAAGAAGACCCCGCAATGCACGAGCGCGAGGTACCCGAGGCCCGCCGCGCAGGCGACGGCGAGGGGCACCGGCGCGACGAGCAGCGAGCGCGCGACGAGCGCGAGCGCGCCCGCCGAGGCCGCGTAGAGGAGCGCCCGCGCGAACGGCACGGCTACTTCTTCGCGCGCTTCTTCTCGGGCTCGATCTCGAGGTCGTCCTCGAGATCGTCGGCTGCGGCGGCGGCGGCGATGCGCTTGTTGCCCCCGGCCGCCGCCTTCGCCGCCGGCTTCGCGCCGGGCGTCGCCTCGTCCGACGGGTCGTTGTCGGCCTCGTAGAAGCCGCCGAGGAGGGCGGCGATCGCGGCGAGCGACGTCACCGCGAGGCCGCCGAACGTCCCGGCGCTCCCCGCGGCCTCGCCGAGCGACAGGTTCGCGCCCCCGAGCTCGCCGAGCGGCACCGGCACCGGCATGGTCAGCCACCGGCGCGCGGCGTACATCAGGCCGGCGCCGAGCAGCGCCCCGACGAAGGCCTTCATGCCCGCCTCGATCTTCGCGTCCTTCGCCCAGATGGGCTTGCCCGCGATGAGCCCGACCAGGACCCCGGCGAGCGCCGCGGCCAGGTAGGCGATGATCGCGAAGGGCGCCGCGTAGCCGAGCTTCGCCAGCCCGAACCCCAGCAAGCCCCCCACGATGAGCCCCTTCACAATCCCGAGGATCAGGCGACCCAGCATCAGATCCATCCTTGGCACGACGCCGGGCGCTGTTCAACATGGCGCGGCGCCATGGCGCCGCGCCGCGAGCCCAACCGCGCGGCGCCGCGCCGTGGTAGAGGGCGCCCACCGCCCGGGCGGCGCCCGCCGCCAGGGTGGCGCCATCACAGTTTCACGGTTCCACAGCTCCACAGCCCACAGCGCCCCGGCCCTGCCGCGCGCCGCGCCCCGCGCGGCAGCCTGACCCGGGCTCCGACCGGTCGTGCTCTTCAACACCCTTCGCTACGCCGAGTTCTTCGCCGCCGTCTTCGTCGGATCGTGGGCGCTCGTGCGGATCGCCGGCGTCTGGCCGCGCCTCGTGTTCCTGCTGCTCGTCAGCTACGGGTTCTACGCGGCCTGGGACTGGCGCTACCTGCCGCTCATCTTCGCCTCGTCCACGGTCGATTTCCTGCTCGCGCGCGCGATCGCCCGCGAGACGAGGCCCCGGGCGCGGCGCGCGATGCTCATCGCCACCGTCGCGCTGAACCTCGGGTTCCTGGGGTTCTTCAAGTACTGGAACTTCGCGATCGAGAACGTCGCGGCGCTCCGCGCCCTGCTCACGGGCGAGCCGGCGAGCGTGGGCCACGCGTTCCGGGTGCTCCTGCCGCCGGTCGGCATCTCGTTCTTCACGTTCGAGTCGATGAGCTACGTCATCGACGTCTACCGGGGCGAGCTGCCGCCGCACAGGAGCTACCTCCGCTACCTGCTCTTCGTCGCCTTCTTCCCGCACCTCGTCGCCGGCCCCATCGTCCGCCCGCGCGACCTCCTGCCGCAGTTCGAGCGCGCCCCGAGCCTGACCCGCGAGCAGGGCGGCGAGGCGCTGTTCCTCATCGCGATCGGCCTCGTGAAGAAGGTCGTGCTCTCCGACCAGCTCGCGCTCAACCTCGTCGACAGGGTCTTCGAGCGCCCGGAGAACTACTCGGCGCTCGAGGTCCTCGCGGGCGTCTACGGCTACGCCGCGCAGATCTACTGCGACTTCTCGGGCTACACCGACATCGCGATCGGCTCGGCGCTCCTGCTCGGGGTGCGGTTCCCGAAGAACTTCGACGCGCCGTACAAGGCGAAGAACCTCGCCGACTTCTGGCGCCGCTGGCACATCTCGCTGTCGACGTGGCTGCGCGACTACCTGTACATCCCGCTCGGCGGCAACCGCGGCTCCGAGCTTTCGACGTACCGCAACCTGATGATCACGATGCTGCTCGGCGGCCTGTGGCACGGGGCGTCGTGGAACTTCGTTTTCTGGGGCTTCCTGCATGGCCTCGGCCTCGCGGTGACGCGCGCGTTCCAGCGCGCCGTCCAGCGCCGCCGGGGCGGGCGAGCCGAGCGAGGCGAGGACCGCGAGGCCGCCGCGCGCCCGTCGTCCCCGCTCCGCTTCCCGCTCCACGCGCTCTGCGTGCTGCTGACGTTCCACTACGTCTGCCTCGCGTGGATCTTCTTCCGCGTGCCGAGCTTCTCGCAGGCCGTGCTGATCCTGCGGCAGATCGGCACGCTGACGACCTTCCACCCGAACCTCCCGCCCGTGCTCGTCGCGCTGCTCGGGGTCGCGCTCGCGTCGCACTACGTGCCGGAGCGCCTCTACGAGCGCGCCCGCGCCGGCTTCATCGCGGCGCCGGCGCCGGCGCAGGGCGCGCTGCTGTTCCTCGTCGCGGTCGGGCTCCACGAGGCGGCGAGCGCGGCCGCCGTGCCGTTCGTCTACTTCCAGTTCTGATCACGGCGCCGGGCTGAGCCGGGGCGGGCGGCGCGGGACGGCCCGGCGATCCGCGTCGCGGCGCATTTATCGGGCTTTCGAGCGGATCGGTGCACTACGCTCGTGTCGTGCGCCCGTCTCTTCTCGCCGCCCTCGCCCCCCTCGCCGCCCTCCTCGCCGGCGCGCTCTCGCCGGCGTGCAGCGTGGGCAACGTGCCGTCGAACGCGATGCCGATGGTCCGGTCGCGCGCCACCTCCGACCTCGACTGCGCCGACAAGGACGTCCGCGTCGAGGAGCAGCTCGGCGGGCAGTTCAAGGCCGTGGGCTGCGGTCGCAAGGCGTACTACCGGGCCGCGTGCGAGGGGCTCCGCTGCGTGGTGAGCGGCGAGGGCGAGGCGGCCGTGCCCTGGCGGGATCGCCCGGAGCCGGCCGACGTCGACAGGGGGCGGGACCACCAGTAGGCCGGACGCCGGGCCGACCAGCGCCGCGGCGCGGCCGGCCCGGCGGCGCGGAGAGCGCCATGGGCCGTGGATTTCAGGCCTTTTTTGGGGCACGTGCGCCCGGGATCGAGGTAGCCTGCGGCGTCTCGAGGATCCGCCGCAGGGGTTCGGTCATGGCCTTCATCACAACCGGGAGCTGCACGTGACGGAGAGGGCGATGGCCGACGCCGAAGGGTCCGCGCCGGCCGACGCCGAAGGGTCCGCGCCGGCCGACGCCGAAGGGTCCGCGCCGGCCGACCCGGAGCCGAGCGCCCCGGCGGACGGGAGCGCCGAGCCGCGGCGCCGGACGAAGAAGCGCGCGAGGCAGCGCGGCACGGCGTCGTCGCCGCCGGGCGCCGCGCCGGCGCTCCCGCGCAACCCCGAGCTCGTGCGCCTCGAGCAGGCGTTCGAGCGCGGCGACTACGCGCTCGTCAAGGCCGGCGCGATGCGGCTCCTGAGCGGGGCCGAGCCCGACGACCTCCGCGGCGTGGCTCCGGCAAAGAGACATTCGTCGCGGCCTCCCGGTGAGACCGAGGCCCAGCGCGACGACGCCGAGGATGCCGAGGGCGAGCGCGCCGAGGTCCGCCGCGCCGCGCGGGCGCTGCTGCGGCGGATCGAGCCCGATCCGCTCGCCGTCGCCCTGCTCGTCGCGGCCGTGGCGCTGCTCGCGTTCCTGTCGTTCTGGTACTGGTCCCACAGCCACGCGTCCCCCTGACGACCCCGCCCGTGACGACCCCGCCCGTGATGACCGAGGAGGCCGCGCGGTGAGCGCCGAGAGCGCACGTCCCCCGGGCCGCCCCCTCGCGCGCCGGCTCGCCGCCCTCGCGCTCGCGCTGCTCGGCTGCGGGGGCGCGTCAGGCGCCGCGAGGCCGGCGGCGTGGAACGCGGCGCCCCACGGCCAGAAGGGCGCCACCTCGGGCACGGGGGCCGAGCGCTACTTCCCGCTCGTCGACGGGCACATCTACCATTACGTGACCATGAGCGAGGGCGGCGAGCAGGGCCTCCTCGTCGCCCGCGTGCACCGCGCGGACGAGCGCCACGGCGAGCTCCGGTTCCCGTCGGGGGTGAAGCGCTTCGAGTTCACCGGCGATGGCGTCCGCCGCAGCGACACGGGCGTCTACGTGCTCAAGGAGCCGGTCGCGCCCGGCACGACGTGGACCGGCGAGCACGGGGGCCGCGCCCGCATCGCCGCCGTCGACGCCGCCGTCGAGGTGCCCGCAGGCCGGTTCACGGGGTGCGTGCAGACCGTGGAGGAGCGCCTCGGCGACAGGCCGGCGCGCTACGTGTCGACGTTCTGCCCGGACGTCGGCGTGGTGGCGCTCGAGGCGGCCAGCGGCGCGAGCTACGAGAAGGCCGAGCTCAAGAGCTATGCGCCGCCCGTCGACGTGGGCCCCGACGGCCTGCAGCGCGCGCCGGCCGAGCCGCCGCCGGGCGCCGCGAGCCCCTGAGGTGCGCCTGGCGCCGCGCTGCGGCCGGCGCTGCCGTCGCGCCGCGAGCGCGTGATGTGCGCCGCCGCCCGGCAGCGAGCGCGCGGCGTGCGCCGCCGCCCGGCAGCGAGCGCGCGGCTTGCGCCGCCGGCCGATCAGTGAACACGCGATCGCCGGGCGCGCTTTCCTTGCGAACGGCGCCGGCGCGCTTCCGTTTTCGGGGGGGCGGGAAGTAGACTCCCGGCGCTGCTCGCGGGTGCCGGCGCAGCGCTTGCAGCGGGCAAGCGGCGCGGGCACCCGGGCGGCAGGCCCCGCGATCGCCAACGACATGAACTACTGGGATTATATCCACGTCGAGGAGCTGCTCGCGCTCCAGGGCGGCTTCGACGACGACGAGCAGAAGGTCGGCAACGACGAGGCCCTCTTCATCGTCGTCCACCAGATCTACGAGCTCTGGTTCAAGCTCATCCTGCGCGAGCTGACGTCGGCGCGCGAGCTCTTCCGCCAGAACCCCGTCCCCGACCAGAAGCTCGCCTCGGCGGCGCGCTCGTTCCGGCGGGTCGTCACCATCTTCGAGCAGGCGATCGAGCACTTCCGGGTGATGGAGACGCTAACTACCCGTGATTACCTGGATTTCCGGGATCGCCTGATCCCCGCGAGCGGCTTCCAGTCGGCGCAGCTGCGCGAGATCGAGGTGGTGATGGGCCTCGACGACGCGGTCCGGATCCCGCTCGGCCGGGAGGGGAGCTACAAGGAGGCGCTCAAGACGGCGGACGGCTCGCCGTCGGCCGCGACGCGGCGGCTCGAGGCGCGGCTCGCGAGCGGGCCGAGCCTCAAGCACTACCTGTACGAGTGGCTCTCGCGGACGCCGATCGACGGCTCGAGCGACCCGGGCGCGGTCCTGCGCTTCCTGCGCAACTACATGCGCTCGATGCGCGAGGAGAACGAGCGCCGGGTCCAGATCGCGATCGACAAGGCGCTCACCCCGGCGGACGTCGAGCGGCTCCGCGCGCGCTACGAGGCGGAGAACGCGAACGCCGAGGCGTTCCTGCTCGCCGAGGACGACCCGGACGCCGACGCCGCCACCTGCGAGAAGCGCCGGGCCGTGCGCGCGGCGATCGTCTTCATCGAGAGCTACCGCGAGCTGCCCCGGCTCGCGTGGCCGCGCGAGGTGCTCGACCGCATCCTGGAGATGGAGCAGGCCATGCTCATCTGGCGGCAGCGCCACGCGCGGATGGTCGAGCGGGTGATCGGCCGGCGCACCGGCACCGGCGGGTCCGCGGGCGTCGATTACCTCGACCAGACCGCGCTGCGCTACCGCGTCTTTGGCGATCTCTGGACAGTGCGCTCCCTGCTTTTGCGACAGCCGAGCGTCCCTGCGCTCGAGCACGCACCGGACTACGGATTCCGGGTCGAGGACTCTCCGTGAAATCACTTCGCGACCATTTCTTGCGGATCGACGCCCGCTCGCTCGGGCTTTTTCGCGTCACCTTCGGGCTCGTCCTCATCGCCGACCTGTTCGGGCGGTGGCGATGGGTGCGGGACTTCTACTCGAACGAGGGCGTCCTCCCGAACCACAACCACCTCTTCAACCTCCGCGGCAAGCAGCAGGTCTTCAGCCTGTTCCACGCCGTCTCGACGGTGGGAGAGGCCCACTTCGCCTTCTCGCTCGCGCTGCTCGTCTACGCCCTGTTCCTCGTCGGCTACCGGACGCGCGTGTTCCACGTGCTCGCGCTGGTGGTGCTCGTGAGCCTGACGTCGAGGAACATCCTGCTCGAGAACGCCGGCAACTACGCGGCGATCGCGATCCTCGCGTTCACCGCCTTCCTGCCCTGCGGGGGCCGCTTCTCGGTCGACAGCCTGCGCGACTCGCTGGCGCTCCGGGACGAGAAGCGCGACACGGAGCTGAACGACAGGTCGAGGGTGTCGGAGGCCGAGATCGCCGTCGAGCGCCTGCCCGGCTGGTCGCCGACCTCGCTCGCCGCGCTGGCCGTGCTGCTCCAGCTCGCGCTCATCTACCTCTGCACGGCGCTCCAGCAGCGCGGCGAGGCGTGGCGCGACGGGACGGCGTTCTACTACGCGCTCCACGTCGATCGCTGGGCGAGCGACGCGGGCGGGTGGCTCCGCGACGCCCTGCCGCTCGGCACGCTGCGCGGGCTCACGTTCGGGACCTGGGCGATGCAGATCGCGATCCCGGTGCTCCTCTTCGTGCCCGCGCTCTTCCGCTGGACGCGGGGCATCGCCGCCGCGCTCATGGTGGTGCACGGGCTGATCCTCGGGAGCTTCTTCGACTTCGGGCTCTTCGGCTGGTCGCTCGCCGCCGCGGCGGCGCTGGTGCTGCCCGGCGAGCTCTGGGACGTGTACGAGCGCTCCTGGAACGAGCGGCGGGCGCGCACGCTCGTGTACGACGCCGACTGCGGCCTCTGTCTCACGCTGTGCCGCATGATCAAGCGGCTCGACCTGCGGGGGCACGTGGCCTTCCAGGGCAACGTGGCGCTCGACGAGCTCTACGTGCGCAACCAGACCGGGGCGACGGAGCGCGTGCCGATGCCGAAGGAGGTCACGGCGGAGCTCGTCGAGCGGACGGTGCTCGCGATCGACAGGAAGGGGCGCGTCCACAGGCAGGGCGACGCGGTGACCGAGGGCCTGCTGGCGCTGCCGTTCGGCTGGCTCGCCTTGCCGCTCAAGCTGCCCGGCATCTCGCACCTCCTGAACGTGCTCTACGAGGTGGTCGCGACGCGCAGGCACCACATCAGCATGCTCCTCGGCAAGCAGGCGTGCGGGATCCCGCTGTTCGACGAGAGCCACGCGGACGGCGACGACGAGGGCGCCGCGCCGGACCGGCCCGCGCCCGCGGTGCGGATGGCGCGCCTCGTGCTGGGGTCGCTGCGGGAGGCGGCGGTGCTCGTGGTGCTCGCCGCGATGCTCGCGCAGACGGCGAAGGAGAACCCGCTGCCCGGGGCGGGCGCCGTCCCGCAGGGGAGGGTGCTCGCGGGGGTGGCGTCGTGGCCGCGCATGCTGGCGCGGTGGGACGTGATGGCGCCCGAGCCGCCGCGGAGCAGCGGGCTGCTGGTGATCGACGGCCAGACGCGCGCGTCGCAGCCGATCGATCCGCTGACCGGGGAGGAGCCGCGGCTCCAGCCGTCGGGGCACCCGGCGGCGCGTCTGGGCCAGCTCTGGTCCGATTACATGGACCGGATCCGGCGGCCGGAGTGGGTCGACTTCCAGCGCGCCTTCCGGGACTACCTCGCGAAGGGCGGGCCCCTCTCGGCCGAAGGAGGGCGGGAGATGTCGCTCTCGGGCTTCGACGCCTACTGGGTCTCCGCGCCGACGCCCCCGCCGGGCGAGGCCGCGTCAGGCACGTTCGAGAGGGAGAAGCTCTTCTCGCACTCGCGCGGCGGCACGGGGCGGCTCGGCGACCGGCCGTTGCCCCTCTCGCCGAGCCTCGTCCGACCGATCAAACCGAACTGAGGCGCTCACATGCGAGGGGCTGACGAGGACCCGAGCGCCGCGGCCACCGGCGCGCCGGCGAGCGCGCCGGCCGGAGACGGCGCGCCGGCGAGCGTGCCGGCAGGAGACGACGCGCCGGCGGAGAGCGCGACATCCGGAGAGAGCGCGTCGGCGGAGAGCGCGACACCCGGAGAGAGCGCCCCCGAGGACAGCGCGCCGGCCGGAGACGGCGCGCCGCCCGGGGCCAGCGCTCCAGCCCCGAGGCCGCCGGCCGAGGGCCGCCTCCGGCGCGTGGGGCGCTGGATCAAGGAGCACTACTGCACCATCGACGTCCGCACCCTCGGCCTGTTCCGGCTGGTGCTCGGCTTTCTCCTGGCGAGCGACTGCGTGCGCCACTGGGCCGAGGCGAGCTGGATCTACAGCAACGACGGGGTGCTCACCAACCACTATCACCTCTTCCACCCGAGCAGCGGATACAACTTCAGCCTGTATCACGCGTTCTCGTCGATCGGAGAGGTCCACGTCGCGTTCGCGCTCTCGCTCTTCTGCTTCCTCTGCTTCTTCGTCGGATGGCACACGCGGCTGTTCTCGGTCCTGTCGTTCCTCCTCGTGGCGAGCAGGGACAACCGGATCGTGATGATCGAGAACGGCGGTTACGTCGTCGTGAACATCATCACCTGCTGGGCCATGTTCATGCCGACCGGCAGGCGCTTCTCCGTCGACGCGCTGATCCGCTCCTACCGCGAGCGGCAGGAGCGAACGGCCGCCGATCTCGCCGACCGGAGCCGCCCCGCGTGGGCCGAGCGGCCGTACGTCTCGGGGATCGTGCTCCTCGCGCTCCTGAACCTGGTGACCATCTACTATTTCAACGTCGTCAACAAATCAGGCCTGATCTGGCGTCGCGGCGAGACGGTGCACTACGTGCTGCACCTCGACCGCATGGTGACCGGGCTCGCGGTGGTCGCGCGGGAGTACATCCCTTTCTGGGCGAAGAAGGGGATGACCTGGGGTGTCCTCGTGCTCGAGGCGATGCTCGTGCCGTGGATCCTCTCGCCCTATGGCCGCCGCTACACGCGCGCGCTCGCCATGGCGGGGATGTGGGCCCTGCACGGCTCGTTCGGGGTCATGATGCGCCTCGGCCCGTTCTCGTGGTTCATGATCGGCTGGTCGTTCCTGCTCCCGACGGCGCAGCACTGGGACGCGCTCGAGCGCTGGTATCGCCGGCGCGCGGAGCCCAGGGTCGTCGTCTATGACGGGAGCTCGCCGCTCGCCTTCGCGCTGATGCGGCTCCTCGCCCGGCTCGACGGGCTCGGGCTGCTCCGGTTCGAGGAGGCGCGCGCAGAGGCCGCCGGGGAGGCGGAGGCGGCCGGGGGAGGGGAGCCCCGGCCGGAGCTCTTCGTCGTGCGCGACGCGAGCGACCCGGCCGGCGGCCGGGTGTTCCAGGGCGCCGCGGCGCTGCGCGAGATCCTGCAGGCGCTCCCCGGGGGCCGCCATGCGTGGCCGCTCGTCTGGGCGCTCTGCCTCGGCGCGCCCGGCGCGCTGCTCGGGGTCGCGTCGCGGCGGCGCGACGCGATCGCGCGGTTCTTCGGGTTCGGGCTGACGCGGCGGCCGCGCGCGAGGGCGGCCGCCGCGGCGGAGAGCCCGTCGCCGCTCTCGGAGAAGCTCGCCCGCGGCAGGGCCATCGCGCGGGAGGCGCTCGTCGCGTACCTCGGGCTCTGCGCGGTGAGCCAGGCCATCAACGAGAACAAGAGCGTGCCCGCCTTCCTCAAGCACACGCAACCGAAGGTCGTGCAGGCGACGATCGTCTATCCGCGCCTGCTCCAGGGGTGGGGGATGTTCGCGCCGAACCCGATCACCGAGGACGGGTCGATCAGCGTCGATGCGATCACCGTCGACGGGCGGCACGTCGATCCGTTCACGGGGCTCCCGCCCGATCTCGACCTCTCGGACGCGCGGGGGCTCGGGCTGGGGCAGATCCAGCAGGACTATTTCAACCGGATCCGGCTCGACCGGAACAAGCCGTTCCGCAGGCCCGGGCTCCAGGACTACCTGCTCAGGTACCCCGAGCGCACGGGGCGGCCGGACGACGAGATCGTCGCGTTCGACGTGTACTGGGTGCGAGACCAGTGCCCGAAGCCGGGGGAGAGCGCGCCGTACAAGAACGAGGCGATACCGATCCTGTCGTACCGGAAGCCGGGGTATCGGCCCCGCCCGGGGCTGCCGCCGCTGCCGCCGCTGCGGAAGGAAGAGAGCGCGGGGAACTAGAGCGGTTTTTGCTCGGATTTGATGCAGACGTCTTTAGTCTCGCGTCTTCCGTCCTCCGTTTTCCGTCCTTCGTCCTTCGTCCTTCGTCCTTCGTCCTTCGTCCTTCGTCCTTCGTTCTTCGTCCTCCGTCTTCCGTCTTCCGTCTGTCTTCCGCGTGCGCGTGCGCGTGCGCGTGCGCGTGCGCGATTCCCCGGAGTCAGCGCGCACGCGCACGCGCACGAAGGACGAGCACGACAGACGGCCGACGACAGACGGCCGACGACAGACGGCCGACGACAGACGGCGTACCAGTTCCGGCTGAAACCGCTCCAGAGTCGCCAACCTGGCCCGCGCGCCTCCTGCCCCGAGCAAGGGGGGGCCCATCTGCACGGCGCGGCGCTCGCCTCCTTCACGCTCGCGTGTGGAGCACGCGAGCGGCGCCCAGCGCGATCAGGATCATCGACGTGCCGCCGGTCAGGAGGCTGATTCCGACGAGCAAGCCGAGCACCGTCGCGGCGGTGGTGACGCCGCCCGTGAGGATCAGCACCCCGAGCGCCAGCGCCAGGATGGCGTCGAACACGAGCCATCCCGAGCCCGGCAGCCCGCGGTGCTGATAGGCGCGGACGAGCCTGAGCGCGCCCTCGGCGACGAAGTATGCCGACGCGATCACCATCAGCACGAGCTTGCCGGTCATCGGGAAGCGCACGAGGAGGAGCCCGAACGCCACCTGCACCAGGGCGCTCACGAGCTCCCAGCCGGCGCCGGCCCAGCCGCGGCTCTGGAGGGCGTGAAGGCCCTCGGCCACGCCGGCGAGCACGATCACCCAGCCGAGGACGATGGCGGTGACCAGAGAGGCGACGAAGGGCAGGATGACCGCGACCACCCCGAGCACGATCGAGGCCACGCCGAGCGCGAGGAACCAACCGCGCTTCTCCCGCACGGTGTGGATATCGGCCGGCGCGAAGCGCAGCGGCGTCCGGGATTCTCCGAGCGGACCGACCATGGGCACCCCTCTGGTTCGTGGAGCACGCGTGTCCCTTCGGTCACCCGCCGCGCGCGGACGAGGTGGCCGGGACCACGTGCGCGACCACGTCCATATTCAGCATCGTCCGTGCCAGCGCGCCGGCGGGAACATCGTGCCTGGCGCTCGTGGAGGCGTCACGGCCGAGGGCGCCCAGGAGCGCACCGCCTGATCAGCGGGCGGTCGCCTTCGCGGCCCTGGCGCTCGGAGTGGCCGCCTGCCGGACCTGACGTCGCCGGAGCTTGGAGTCCTGCTTCGCGCGATTGGCGCTCTTGCGCGTCGACTTGCGCGACGGGCGGTCCTGCGCCGAGTCTTCCAGCGCCGCGGTGGCCTTCGGTGCCCTCCGCAGCGTGTTACGCCGCGCCGTCGAGCCGCCGCCCGCCTTCCGGTCGGTCGCGCTCCGCCCCGGAGCGGCCGTGTCGACCGGAACGTCACGCCGCGACTTCTCGGGCCGCTCCAGCGCGCGCTCGAGGTTCTCCTTGCTACGCCCCACGCGCCGCCCGATGAAGCTGCCCTCGGGCGATGGATGACCGAGCCGCGCCGGAGCCGCCGCGCTGCGCCTCGCCGCGCGCGCCGTGCGCTTCGGGCGCCGCGCCGGCGCGCTCGATGCGGCGCGTGGCGCGCGCTCGAGGGCGCTCTGCACTGCCCGCACGATCCCCGGGACGGCCCTGTCGATCGCCTCGCGCGGCGCCTGACCTCGCATCTGATAGACGACGCTGGGGCGCCCGCTCAGGACGACCTTCACGTCGCACGCGACATCGACGCCGCCGCGTGGCCCGTTCACGTCCGTGAAGCGCACCGTGAGCCGCTCGATGCGGGGCGCGAACCGCCCGAGCTTCGCCCCGAGGCTCTGGCGCACGTGCGCCCTCGTCGCCTCGTCGACGCCGACGCCGAAGGTCCGCACCGAAAGCGGAGTCCGCTCCGTGGGTGTGCGCCCGGCGCGCGCCCGGACCGGTCGTGGCACGGTGGAAGGGAACTGCGGACGTCGCCCGGTGGATGGTCGCCCCATGCGCGCTACATCGAGACCGGCCCCCCGTCGTCAAGCGCCGCAGTCACTGGAAGCGCCGCAGTCACTGGGAAGCGCCGCAGTCACTGGCGAGCTCGTGCTCCTGCTACATCGGCCGCGCCCCGGCCACCCATCGATCGGCGTCCGGCGTCAATCCCTGCCCGCGCCGGCGCTCACGAGCAGGGCCGCCGCTCAGCGGCCGTTCGAGAGCCACCGCACGATCAGCGACTCGAGCGCCTTCGCGGCGGCGGGCTCGTCGGTGCGGCCGCGGAACATGTCGGCAGCGAGCGCCTCGGCGGCGCCGATGATCGCGACGGAGCGGAGGTGCAGCTCGCGCTTCGAGAGGTGGGCGAACGGCGCGAGCGCGTCCTCGTAGATCGTCACGTACCTGTCGAGGAGCTCCCGCACGTACCTGTCGAGGAGCTCCCGCTCGACGGCGTCCATCTGCTCGTCGCCCTTCAGCGCCGCGAGGATCGTCGATACGGACGGCCTCACGCGCCTCAGCGCGTACGGCGCCGCGATCGCGACGGAGCGCTTGCTGGGGCTCGCGGGCGGTCCCCCCGTCGGCCCGGGGCTCTACCTCCCGGAGAGCGTGCTCGACCCGGCGCGCGTCGTCGCGCGGATCGAGGAGCTCGGCGCGCGCGTCCGCCGCACGGGCCAGCGCCTCTGACGAAAGGCGCGGAAGGCGTCGAGCACAGGCTGGGCGCGGCTCCCACAGAGGACACAGAGGAACAACAACAGAGCTCTGTGCCTCTGTGGTTCATTTTCTCAGGGTTTCAACCTGTTCGGTGCCCTGGACAGGCCTGGTCCGGCGGCTCCGGTTTACCAATCGACTGATAATTGGGCGGAAATCACGTTGGAGGACGATAGGGGTTTGAGCGGTACAGGAGGCGAGTCGACGGCGGACCCGGCGCAATCCCCGACCGCGACTCTCAAACGCTTTCGTGACGTCATGCCTGCCACCGAAGTCCCCGGCTCCACACCCAAGGGTGTTATCCAATGGACGGAAAGCGGCGGCGCGCAGATCGTCCAGACGTCGGACGGCCGGGTCATCGTGGAATACAGCTGCGAAGCTGGGAAATTCGAGAACAGATTCACCCATGAAAACCCGTTGAGCCACCAGGCCAACGAATGACTGGATTTCTCATCCAGGAAGTCCGCTGATGCTTCGAGGTGAAACCCATGCGCTTGCTCACCCTCCCCACCCCGCAATCGACGACCCCGACGACCGCGCGCCCCAGGGCGCTCGCCTTCGAGGACCATGATCGACATTCAGGGGGGCGGGCACGCGCGCGGCGCCGGCGGCGGCTACCCGGGCGAAGACGGTGCTTCAGGTGGTGCGGGGCAGCATCGGCAGGTCGATCCAGCTCAAGCCGCCGGGAACGCGTAGCTCGATCGTCGCCCTGATGTCGTCTTCCAGGAGGCAGCAGATTGCATAAGAAATGATCAGCCATCCGAAGCAGAAGGTTCGTCCTTGACGCCCTCGAATTGTGTGCTTTCCATCTCCCCGAAACGGCGCTCGTTCGTTCACGCCGTTTCCGATCCATCTCGCTTCATTCTTGACGAGGGCAATTGGCAATGCGGCAACACCGTACACGCGCGCATCTCTGGCTCCCGCTCTTCTTCCTCCCCGCCTGCGTATCTTTCGATTCGCCCGACTCCGACGAGGCGACCGCGTCGCTGCAAGCGGCCCTCACTGGCACGGATCTGACCCCGGCGTCCACGGCCAGCGTCAGCGACATGCGGGGGATTCCCCCGGGGGTCGAGGGCATCGACAAGGTGCACGACGGCAACGTCAACACCAAGCTCTTCATGCCCTACCGCACGGAGTGGATCCAGTACCGGATGCAGGCTCCGTCGATCATCGTCTCGTACGACATCACCTCGGCCAACGACTTCCCGGACCGCGATCCGCGCAGCTGGACCTTCGAGGGCTCCAACGACGGCCTGAGCTGGCTCGTGCTCGACACGAGGACGAACGAGTCCTTCACCTCGCGGGACCAGACCCGGTCCTTCACCTTTTCGAACTCGAATGCGTACCTCTACTATCGCTTGAACGTCAGCCAGAACCTCGGCGGCGGCAACGCGCTGCAGCTCGCCGAGCTGCGCGTCGGCGGCTCGCTGGCCGCAGGCACCGTGCCCGGCACTCCGGTGCTCGACGCGCCGAGCGTGGACTCCGACGCCGTCACGCTGACCTGGGCGCCCGCCGCGAACGCCTCCGGTTACTACGTCCAGCGCGTGAACGACGACGGCAGCGGCACCACGGAGGTCTTCACGAGCTCCACCAGCTACACCGACACGAACCTGGCGCCCGGCACGAGTTATCTCTATCAAGTGCAGGCGGTGAACGGCGCGCTGCGCGGGTTCCCGTCCGAGGTCTCCGCGCGCGCCACGACGGCGGGGGTCGCCGTGCACCAGGACATCACCGCGCTCGCCTCGTCCGTGCCCGTCGAGCAGCACCCTGGAAACGGAGTCACCGGCGAGGAGGTCACGAAGGTCACGGACAACAATCCGTTCTCGAAGTACTACGAGCCGAACGCCAGCACCTGGATCCGGCTCGAGACGCCGAGCTCCGTGGTCACCAGCTACAGCCTGACGTCCGCCAACGATGCTCCGGACCGCGATCCGAAGGAATGGACGCTCGAAGGTTCGAACGACGGCACGATCTGGACCCCGCTCGACACGCGAGCCAACCAGTCGTTCACGAACCGCCACAGCGCGCGCGTGTATTCCTGCAACCCCGAGCGCCTGCAGTTCAGCCAGTACCGCCTGCACATCCAGGCCAACCACGGCGCTGGTGACACGCAGCTCGCAGAGTGGCGGCTCTTCGGCACGAGCAGCGCCTCGCTCGCCGCGCCCGCCGCGCCGGGCAGCGTGAGCGCGCAGGCCCTGTCGGGCAATCAGATCCGCGTCACCTGGACGGACAACGCCGGGCAGCTCAACCCCGAAGCGTCGTACCGCGTGGAGCGAGCCACGAACTCGAGCTTCACCTCCGGTCTCGTGGTCGGGACCACCGGCGCCGGCAGCACCGAATTCCGCGCCACGGGCCTGGCGCCGAACCAGACCTACTATTTCCGCGTGAGCGCGCAGAACGCGGCGGGCAGCTCGATCAAGGTCGGGCCCGTGAGCGCGACCACCACCGCGAACACGCCGCCCGCGTCGTTCGTGGAGAACGGCTGGTACGACGGCCAAAACCGCACGGTCACCTTGGCCTACTCGGACGCGAACCTCGCCGCGTACTTCGACCAGTACGTCCCGAACCCGTCCGGCGCCACCTGGGTGGCCCCGATCGTCAGCGAAGCCTGGGGCTACGCGAAGGACACCTACGGCAGCATGGTCACCCCGACCCTTCACATGATCGGAAACCAGGACAACGCTCCGGGTGAGGTTCCCGGCACCCTGGCCTACAACGTCGGTGGAGTCGTGTACGCCTCGGACAGCGCCGCCTCCTATCGAAACATCATCTTCACCGTGAGCAGCGACTGGTCGGTGCCGGACTACGGCTGGGTCGTGCAGTCGCTGATCCACGAGATGGGGCACATCGTCGAGGCCAACAACAACGGCATCGCGGGCTCGCCCGCCTTCAATGCCTGGGGTGACAGCAAGTGGGCCGAGATCTTCGGCTACGACGTGTTCCTGCACCTGACCACGATCTCCCCGAACCTCGCGCCGGTGATTTACGAGGATAACGTGACCCACACCGATGGGTTCGGCGTTTACTGGTTCCGCGACTGGTACTATCCGCTCTACGCTGGCGAGTTCGGCAACACGGACGCGGACCACAAGGGCAGCCGGTTCCTGTCCAGGTTCTTCCAGCTCCTCGCCGAGCACCTGCCCACGATCAACAGCACGTACGGCAATCGCCCGCTCAACCTCGGCGAGTTCATCCACTTCTGCGCGGGCGCCGCGGGGGTGGATCTCGAGGACGAGGCCCGGCTCGCCTTCCGCTGGACTCCGCAGCTCGAGCTCGAGCTCGCCAGGGCGCAGACCGAGTTCCCCGGCGTCTCGGCGCTCTACCTCGGCAATCGCGCGCCCGGCTTCACGCTCGATCCGATCACGCGGAGCGCCACGGTCAACGTGGCGCTGTCCGGGCAGACGCTCGCGGGGACGGCTGCCGATCCGGACCTCGGCGATACGCTGACGTACTCCAAGCAGAGCGGCGCGAGCTGGCTCACGGTGGCGAGCGACGGCACGCTGAGCGGCACGCCGCCCTCCGCCGGGCTGAGCACGGCCGTCGTGCGGGTCACGGATCAGGATGGCCTCTTCGATACGGTCGAGCTCGTCTTCGAGGTGACGGACGGAACCTGCACTCCGGAGAGCGACGCCCAGTTCTGCGCGCGCCTCGGCGCCGGCTGCGGCAGCTTGAGCGACGTCGACAACTGCGGTGCGCCGCGGAGCGTGAGCTCGTGCGGAAGCTGCACGGCGCCCGAGACCTGCGGCGGCGGCGGCACGTCGAACGTGTGCGGCAACTCCGGCGGCAGCACGCCCTGCGGCGGCCTCTGCGCGAGCCCCGTCGTGTTCTCGACGCAGAGCTACCACTCGGGCAACCTCGGCACCGCGACCACCTGCCATGAGACCACCGCGAACGTGCAAGGGCTCAACTGCGGCAACTTCGCCGCGGGGCGGACGTTCAGCGTCAACGGCGTGCTCGTGACCTGCAACGGCGCCAACGTCACCTTGCCGGCCGAGCGAAACGGCGGCTATTGCATGCAGGCTAGCGCCGGGAACCAGCCGTGGGCGTATTTCTCGACGTTCTGATCTTCCCCGGTCGAGGAAGCGCGCCCGAGCGGTGGGCGTGTCATCTTCCGTAGAGCTCCCGTCTCATGCGACCCGCTGGAAGCGGCGCTGCTGTGATCCAGGCCCGTGCGCGGAGCCTGGACATCCACTACGACCTCGGCGCGGGACACCCGCTGCTCGGGCGCCGCATGCCCGCCGCTCCGCCAGGCGCCGCCATGGGCGATAGCCTGGCGGGTTGTCGAAATTCGCGGCGAGAGCGCGCCCTCACCGCGTGGCGTGCGGCGTGCGGCGTCGGCGCCGTGTGGCCAGCGCGGCTCGCGCCACGGGCGTCGTCTACGAGCGCCGTCGTACCGAGAAGACGACGCTCTACGAGATCGTGCGCGACAACGTGGAGACGCTACACCAAGCGCGCGGCGCGCAAGGTCGCTGAGCTCGGCTTGGGCGACTTCGCCCCCCTCGATGAGGCGATCCCCGAGCTCCGAGGTGCGGGCGGGTCGGTCGGAGGAACTCCCCTGTCGGCGGGACCGGATGGCGGGGCCGGGGCGGCGAGCAAAGGCAGCTCCTTCGGCGCCGCGCCGTCGAGTCAGGCGCCAACCCCGAGCGATGATGCCGCGGGCCGCTCGACAGTGGCCGACGCAGCGGCGGAGGGCGACCCGTTGGGCCCGCGTTGGGCCACGTCGGAGCCGCCCTCGACGATGAAACCACCGGAAGCTATCGGAATTACTAAGTTTTCTGGCCGCCACTCCTCGCCGGCCGGGAATTTCTGGCGGGATTTCTGACGCACGAAGCTGGCCATCGCCGCGGTCCGCTCGCTCATCGCTCGCACGTCCGAGCCGGGGCGTGGGCCGGCGGGTCACCGCCCCTCCGGCGCTCGTCGCGCGTGCCGAGGTGGCGACGATTTCTGGAAGGTGACCGGGGGCTCGCGCAACTCCGGAGGCATGAAGACTCGGGCGCGACACCTCCCAGGCCGGGTGAGTATTCCTTGGGTGTCCTTGTGTGCTCTGCTGGGTACGGCCGCGTGGGCGTGTTCCGGGCCGCCGCACGACGGCTCCGGGGGCGGCGGCGCTCCCTCGGTGGACCCTGTCGACACGAGCGGATCGGCAGGGAGCGGAGGAGCATCGAGCGACGACTCCGCGGCTTCCGCCTCCGGGGCAACGACGGGCGCTGGTGGGTCCGGCGGTGCGCCCAGCCCGGGTCAGGGCGGCGGCGGTGCGGCGGGCGGCGGGAGCGCCGGGGAACTCCGGGCCTTCCCGGGAGCCGAGGGATTCGGTCGTGACGCGACCGGCGCGCGCGGCGGCGACGTCTACCATGTCACCAACCTGAACGACTCGGGGCCCGGCTCCCTGCGGGACGCCATCAGTCAGCCGAACCGCACCGTCGTCTTCGACGTCGGCGGCGTCATCAAGATCGACGCCCGCCTTGTGTTCAAGAACAACCAGACGATCGCCGGGCAAACCGCGCCAGGCGGCGGCATCACCGTCTACGGGAACGGCACTTCCTTCTCGGGCGCCTCGAGCACGATCGTCCGCTACGTGCGGTTTCGCATGGGCAAGATCGGTGACTCCGGCAAGGACACCGTCACCATGGCCAACGGTCATGACGTGATCTGGGACCATTGCTCCCTGAGCTGGGGGCGCGACGGCAACTTCGATCTGAACCGGGAGAGCGGGGCGGAGCTCCACAACCTCACGCTTCAAGATTCGATCGTCGCGCAGGGGCTCCAGACCCACAGCACGGGCGGCATCGTCAACACGAGCGCCACGTCGATCATCCGATCCCTGTACATCGACAACAACTCCCGCAACCCCAAGGCCCGCGGGACGCTGCAGTTCGTCAACAACGTCGTCTACAACTGGGTCGTCTCCGGCTACATCCTGGGCGACACGAGCGGGCGCTCGGACGGGGCCATGATCGGCAATACCCTGATCACCGGCCCGGAGACGAACGGCGGTACCCTGGACAGCCCCACGCCCGAGTACCACCTCTACGCCGCCGACAACTGGTACGACAGCAACGAGGATGGCGTGTTGAACGGCCGCCTGCTCGGCCAGGGAGACTTCGGCTCGGTCACCTGGGAAACGGCTCCGAGCGTGGAGTACCCTGACGTGCCCGCGATGAGCGCAGAGGAGGCCTTCGACCACGTGATGAAGCACGCCGGGGCGTCCCTGTGGCGCGACCCGGTCGACGACTTCTTGATGGAAGAGCTCGCGTCCCTCGGGGCCGAGGGCGCCACGATCAGCGACGAGGCGAGCCTCGGTCTCCCCGACGTCGTCGGGAACATCCCAGGGGGCTCCGCGCCCCCGGACACGGATCAGGACGGGATGCCCGACGCCTGGGAGGGCTCCGCCGGGCTCGATCCCGACGACCCCGAGGATCGTAACGGCGACCGCAACGGCGATGGCTACACGAACCTCGAGGAGTACATCAACTCCCTCGCTCGGTGACCCGCCGCGCTCGGAACCTGCCGCCGCGCCGGAACCGACGTCGCGGCGGAACCGGCCGTCGCGCCGGAACCGGAGTCGCGCCACGCTCCCTCAGAAGGCGGCCCCCAGGCTGAGCGTGCCCAGGGCTTGCGCGACGAGGGGAGCGGAGCGCTCGTCCTCGACGGCGATGATGGGGCGCGGCAGGAGCGCGAGACAGGTGATCTCGACACCGAGGCTCACGCTCGGGTGAAAGAAGTACTGGACGCTCAGCCCCGCGTCGGCCGCGAAGCTGAAGAGCTCCTCGCTGCGCCCCACGAGCGGCAGCTCGACCTCGCCGGTGGCCTGGAGGTGATAGGCACCGACGCCGAGGAGCGGCCCCCATTCCCAGTGACGACCGGCGGCTGCCTGCCCGAGGTTCCAGCCGGCCCGGAGGAGCGCGAGCTCCTGGCGCACCCGGGCAGCGCCGCCCTCGGCGCGGAACTCGGCGCCAAAGAGCGGGCCGCCCAGGAGCAGGCCGAGACGGAGCCGCTCGTCGAGGCGATAGTGCGCCCCGACCTGCACGCCGACGCCGCCGCCGACCGGCGGCGTGAAGAGGACGAGCCCCCCCGCGCGCACGTCGAAGCGCGGCGGCTCGCGGGAGAAGCGGAGCACCTCGGGGGCGGGCGGACGGGCCTCGACGCCGAGCACGTCCCGAGCGGGGGCCTGGCCCGAGCCGAGCTCGAGGAGGCTCGCGCGCAGGAGATCGACGGCGCGCACGGCGAGGAGCATCGGGCCATCGCTCGAAGGATCGATGAGGAGCCTGCGCGTGGTCGTCTTGCCGGTCACGCGATCGACGATGCACACCTCGGCGGCCGTGCCGCTGCCGTCGCGCCGCAGCGCGACAGCGGCGAAGGCCTCGCTCTGCTGCGCCTCTTGCTCGAGCTCCTCTGCCCCGGGAGAGCGGGCCGCGCCGCCGAGCACGACCACCTCGAAGGACTGCAGCCGGAGCTCGGCGCAGAGCCGTCCGAAGGCCTCGAAGAGCGTGGCGTCGCGCGGGGGCGGCCGCACGACGAGCACGCGCTGCGCCCAGGCCACTCGAGGGCAGACGAGCAGCAGCAGCAGGACGAGGAGCGTTCGCGCCCGCCGGACCATGGATCAGGGCTGAGCGACGAGCTGTCGAGCCGCCTTGGCGTGGACCCCGCCCGGATAGAGGCGCAGGTACTCCTGCGCCACCGCGCGCGCGGCAGCAGGCCCGTCGAGGCTCTGGACCGCGCGCATCTTCCCCGCGAGCGCTTCGGCGGCAAAGGCGCCGCCCGGCGCCTCGCGGAGCGCCGTCTCGTACCAGGCCCTGGCGCGCGCGGCGGCGCCGCGGCTCTCGTGAAGGCGCCCGAGCAAGAAGGCCGCGCGGCTCCCCGCTGCCTCCGCGTAGCGCGCGCGCAGGGCGAGCAGGGCCTGCTCGGCCAGCTCGCCCTGCCCCACATAGCGAGCGGCGTCGGCCAGGGCGTTCAGATCGGCGGCGTCACAGGAGGCGAGGCAGCTCTGCGTACCCCGCGCCGAGGCCTCCTGGACGACGCGCCGGAACTCGCCCTGGGAAACGAGCTTGGTCCACGACGGCTTGCCGCTCGGCGGGGCGACGAGGGGCGCTGGGTCTGCGGAGGCGCTCGGCTCCGGGGGAGCAGCGGCCTCCGGCGGCGCTGGCGCGACCTCGGTGCCCTGCCCCGGAGCTGCGGGAGGCGCGGGCTCGGGGCCGCGCGCCGTCGCGTCGCTGACGTGCAGCGTCCTCGCCAGGGCGTCCCCCACGAAGCGCTGCCCCGCGCGCACGCTCACGGCGCCGGAGCCGGAGTAGCCCTCCACCTCGACTGCACCCTCGTGCAGGACCACCTCGAGCCGCTCGCGGTCTGCGTCCCAGAGGAGCTCGAAGCGCGTGCCCACCACGCGGACCGCGAACGGACCCGCCACGAAGCGCCAATCGCCGTGCCCCGTGTGCGTGACCTCGGCTTCGAGCCGGCCGCGCTCGACCGAGATGCGGGCGCCGCTCTCGTTCCTCGTCTCGTCGATGCGGAGCCGCGTGCCTGCCGCCGCCCGGAGCCGCGTCCGATCGGAGAAGGTGATGGAGGCCGGGTGATCGGGGGGCACGCGCACATAGCCGCTCTCGTCGGCCGCGCCCTCGACGACGTACTCGAGACCTCGCTCCGGTCGCCAGACGAAGAAGACGAGCAGCAGCACGCTCGCGGCGAGGGCGAGCGGAGCCGCCCAGCGCACGACCGCCCGCTTCTTGCTCGCGCGAGCCTGTTTTTCGTCGACGCGGCGCAAGAAGGCGGCGCGCGCCTCGAGGCGCTCCGGCTCGCTCAGCTGAGCGGCGCGCTGCAGGAGCGCCGCGACGGGGTCGAGCTGTCGTTCGGGGTCGCTCATGGCCAAAGTCCTTCACGCCGAGACAGGAACTCCCGGAGGGCTGGCTCGCGCGCCTTGAGCAAGAACTCGCGCGCGCTCTCGAGCTCTCGGCGCACCGTCGACTCGGACACGCCGAGGGCCGCGGCCGTCTCGAGCATCTCCAGGCCTTGCACGTGGCGCAGCACGAAGGCCATGCGCCGGCGCGCGCTCAGCTTGCCGAGCACGCGGTGGAGGGCGCGGAGCACCTCGCGGTGCTCGAAGTCGACGCGCTCGAGGGCGCGCTCGGGGAGCTCCCCGCTCGGGGAGAGGCCCACCCAGCGGCGTATCTTGCGCTTCCGGATCTCGAGCGCCGCCTGCCGCGCCGCCACGGACGCGAGGTAGCCACGGAGGGCCTCCCCGTCCTGGATGCGCGCGGCCCCCTGGATCAGGGCCAGGAAGACCTCCTGGACCAGATCTTCGAGGCTCGTATCGGGACCGAGGGCGCCGTAAAGCACACCTCGCACGAGACCCGAGTACCTGTCCCAGATGACGGCGAGGGCCTCGCGCTCTCCGGCGGCGACCCCGGCGACGAGGCTCGCGTCCGACCGCTTCTCGGCGGGGAAGCGCGCCACGGTGGGCCCGGGCGGCGGGACAGAGCGCGTGGGGTGAGCCACGCCATCGTGGTTACTTGGGGGCCTCTCGAGCCTCCAGAAAAATTCACCCGCCGCCAGAGCGCTGGAGCACGCTGAAGCACGCTGGATCGAGGCAGACGGCTCGGAGCCTCGGGCTTGCGGTCTGCGCCATGGCCCCCAAGCTTCGCCTTGTTTTCGATGCGCCTCTCCCGCAGCACCTGGCTCCTCGGGGCCGCCGCGCTCTCGGCCTCGGCCTGGGGGCTCTCCTGCGAGGACCAGCTCGTCCAGACGGCCACCCGGCTCCCGGGGGACGCGGGCGCCGGCGGCAGCGCTCCTTCCTCCGCGGAGCTCTCCTGCGAGGGCGAGCCGCTCGACGAGGCGCTCCCGCCGGGCGCCGCCTTCGGGGAAGGAGAGGAGCTCGCGAGCTCGCCGCTCGTCGGCGCGAGCCATGGCGCGCTCGAGGGCCCCGGTCTCTCCATCACGGCGCGCGATACCTTCCGCGTCTACATCAATGGTGAGCTCCTCGCCGTGAGCGAGTCGGCGCGCGCTCCGCTCTTCGTGCCCCTCTCGTTGCTCCCGGGTGAGAACGTGATCGCCGTGAGCGTCCATGCCGCCGCGGGGACCCCCGCGGCGCTCGTCCACCTCGATGAGCTCGAGCGCAGCCACGGGAGCGGCAGCGACTGGAAGCTGAGCACGGCGCCGGAAGGAGACTGGACGGCGCCTGGCTACGACGACAGCCGCTGGACGGCGGCGCGCGAGCTGGGGAGCGCTGGAGATCTGCCGGGCTGCGATCCCGGGGCGCTCTTTCCCTCGAGCACGGCGGGCCGCTGGATCGGGCCCGCCCCCGGGACGAGGGGGCCAATCGCCCTCCGAAAGGCGATACGCATCGCGCCGATCGGCTTTGGCGAGGGCACGACGGGAGGCGCGGGGGCGACGCCCGTGCTCGTCTCGAGCTGGACCGAGCTCGAGCGGCTCGCCAGCTCGGACGAGCCGGCAGTGCTCTTGCTCGCCGAGGGCATCCACGACTTCCGCCGCAAGGGATCGGACCTCGGGGACATCGAGGTCTGTCCGAGCACCTGCGCGGAAGATCCCGAGAAGACGCTCTCTCAGGTGCTCACCGGGGATGCGACCTGCGAGCGACCGCTCGTCAGCGCGACGCGGGACGATCGCATCCTCCGCTTCGGCTCGAACAAGACCCTCGTCGGGCTCGGGCGCGGCGCGGCGCTGCCGGGGGTGACCATGAACCTCGACGAGAGCCAGAACGTCATCCTCCGCAACCTCGCCCTCTACGACCTGAACGCGAGCCTGCTCGAAGCGGGCGATGCGTTCACGCTGACGCAGCCCTCCCGGGTCTGGATCGATCACGCGACCCTCAAGTGGATCAGCGACGCCTTTGCCGACGTCCTCGCGGGCACGAGCGGGGTCACCTTCTCCTACGTCCATTTCGACGGCAGCAACGAGGCCGAGTGCGGCGGCCGCGAGGGCTGGGCCTGCACGATCACCGACGCCGAGGTGACGATGCACCACTGTCGCTTCGATGAAGTGAGCACGCGCGCCCCGAACACCGTCGGATCCCGGGCGCGCGTCCACCTCTTCAACAACGTGTTCTCGAACATCTCGGGCTGGGCGGTCGGCGCTTCCTGTGAGGGGCAGGTGCTGCTCGAGGCGAGCGTGTTCGAGAACGCCGAGGCAGCGACGCGGCGCGCGAGCTGCAGCGACGCGACGGGCGGCGGGCTCCTCCTCGCCGTCCCTGGCTCGAACCTCTACCGCGACGAGAGCGGCGTTCACCTGGGCGATGGGGGTGAGGAGCGCGAGGAGCGCGAGGAGCCAGCCGATGAGGTCTTCACGCCCCCTTACGCGTACGAGCCCGAGCGGGCGAGCGACGCCTTGCCCCAGGTGATCTCCCGCGCCGGAGCGGGAGGCCCCTGGGCGCTGCCGCTCGCGCGCGAGTAGCGAGGCGAGGCGGGGCGGAGGCCGGCCGCCCCCGGAAGAGCGGCTCGCTCGGGGGTCGCCGCGCGGCGCCGGGCGCGAAGCCGGCGCGGCCCCACGGCCGCCGCGCGAGGCCTCGAGGGCGGCTCCGCCGAGGGGCCCTCTTTTTTGACGGGTACGACGTCCCTCGAACAACCCTCCCCCGTCAGGTGCACCTGACACGCCCCCTGCTTGCGTTGCGGAGGACTCCCCATGTCGCGTCCTGGCTCCTGTCTCGCGCTCCCTTCCCTTCTCGCTCTCCTTTGTTCGTTCGCCTGTTCGAGCGAGCAGGGCGCCGATGATCTGGCCTCGCCCGCCGGAGGCGGCTCGCCCCCCGAAAGTGGCTCGCCCGCCGCCTCCAGCGGACCATCGAGCGGCGCGACGGGGAGCGGCGGCACGGTGTCGCCCGGAGGCTCGGGGAGCGCGGGCGCTGGCGGGAGCGCCGGCGTGCCCGTCGATTGCTCACCGATCGAGGCGGCCGGCTTCGAGCTTTGCACCTCGGGCGAGGACTTCTGCGGCGCCGTCTTCCAGAACGGGAGCGGCTGCACGGCGGTGTGCGCAGCCGCAGGCCTCGTCTGCGAGGCCGCCCATGACAACCTCGAGGGGAGCTGCGGCGCCAACGAGACGCTCCCGGCGCTGCCGTGCGACTCGGGGCACCAGTCCGACTATTGCCTGTGCCGCGGCCGCGCGAGCGGCACGGGCGGGAGCTCGGGGACCGGCGGCGACGGCAGCGGCGGTTCAGGCGCAGGGGGCTCAGGCGCAGGTGGCTCAGGCGCAGGCGGCTCAGGCGGCGGCGATACGTCCGACTGCAACAGCGTGACGGGTGGGGCGCTCATCGAGGTGAACCGGGATGGCTCGGGCGATTTCACCTCGGTCCAGGCCGCGATCAACAGCGTCGCCAGATCGAACACGACGCCGACCATCCTTCGCATCGCCCCCGGGACCTACGCCGAGAAGCTCGTCGTCGACCGTCCCCACGTGACGCTCTGCGGCCAGGCAGGTCAGGCGGAGAGGACCGTGCTCACCTACGGCGACAACGCGAACACGCCAAACGGCGCCGGGGGCACGCTGGGCACCTCGGGGAGCTTCAGCGTCAACATCTCCGCGAGCGACGTCTCGGCCGAGAACATCACCTTCGCCAACAGCACGGGCCCGGGTGTGCAGGCGGTGGCCCTCCTCGTCTCCGGCAGCCGCGTGCAGCTCCGTCACTGCCGGGCCCTCGGTTACCAGGACACGGTCTATGTGAAGAGCGGAACGCAGTACTTCAGGGATTGCCACATCGAGGGCAGCGTCGACTTCATCTTCGGAGGCGCCACGGCCGTGTTCGAGGACTGTACGGTTCATAATGTCGCGCAGGGGACGGCGATCACGGCGCCGAGCACGGACGCAGCGACTCCTTTCGGGATCGTGTTCCTCGGAGGACAGGCCACGGCGGTCGGATCGATCAGGGCCGGTGCGGTCGCCCTCGGTCGCAACTGGAGGCCCTACGGCGCGACCACCTACCTCGGAACCGAGCTCGGCGCGCACATCGCGCCCGTGGGTTGGGTCCGCATGAGCGAAAACACGCTCGCGACCGCGCGCTTCGCCGAATACATGACCACGGGACCTGGCGCGAGGCCGAGCGAGCGAGCCCCCGAGTCCAGCCAGCTCAGCGCGGCCGAGGCTGCGCGCTATACGGTCGAGAACATGCTCGCGCCATGGAGACCCACGTTTGCGGACTGACAGCGCCGCTCATCCATCCTTGTCACTCAGGGCCAAAGAACCAGCAGAGAGCCATGAAGCAGAACCTCTTCGCCTCCTTCCTCCTTGCTGTCTCTCCTCTCGGCTTCGCCTTCGCCTGTGGGACTTCAGAGCCCGGCGGCTCGGGAAGTGCTGATTCGCTGGCAGCAGGAAGCGGGGGCACGAGCGCGACGACGGGAGGTGCGGCGAGCGGGGGCAGCTCGGCCATGGGAAGCTCGGCCACAGGGGGGAACGCGGGACCCGGAGGGACGGGTGCCGGCGGATCTGCGAGCGGCTCGGGGGGAGCGGGCGGCAGCGGGTCGAGCGCCGGTCCGGGGGGCTCGGGCGGCGGCGGCACCGGAGGCACGGGCGGCATAGCCGACAGCGAGGGTTGTCCCCTGACCCTGGAGGGCTTCGCCAGCATGAGCGGCGAGGGCCAGGACGGGACCCACGGCGGGCGAGGCGGGGAGACGGTCACCGCGACGACCCAGGCCGAGCTCGAGAGATACGCCGGCGCGTCCGAGCCCTATGTGATCCGGGTCCAGGGGAAGATCACGATATCCCCCAAGGGCAAGGAGATCTCCGTCGCGTCGAACAAGACCATCGTGGGCGCAGGCGCGACGGCCGAGATCTCCCAGGGAGGGTTCTTCCTCGGGAGCGGCGTGCACAACGTCATCCTGCGGAACCTGACCATCGGCGACACCTTCGTCGAAGGAGACTGGGAAGGGAAGACGCAGGACTTCGACGGGATCCAGATGGACACGGCCCACCACGTCTGGATCGACCACTGCCATCTTCACCACATCGGCGACGGCATGATCGACAGCCGCAAGGACACCTCTTACCTGACCGTGTCCTGGAGCGTCTTGAGCGACCACAACAAGGCGTTCGGGATCGGCTGGACGGAGAACGTCACCGCGCAGATGACCATCCACCACAACTGGTTCCGCGACCTGAACCAGCGCAACCCCAGCACGGACAACGTGCTCCGCGCCCATCTCTACAACAACTGGCTCCAGCGCATCGACTCCTACGGCAACTACGCGCGCGGCGGCACCAACATGGTGCTCGAGAACAGCGTGTTCGACACGGTGAACCGTCCCCACTACTTCGACGACGGCACGCTGGTCGCCGCGGGGAACATCTACCGTTCCACGTCGGGGGACAAGGAGTCGAGCGGCGCGACGTACTCCTTCTTCGACCCGAGCGAATTCTACGAGTATTCGCTCGACCCCGCCGACCAGGTCGAGGCCCTGCTCACCAGGTGCGCAGGCCCGAGACCCGAGCTCGGCCTCTGAGCCGCGGGGAGCGCGCGGCAGGCGGCGCCTGCGACCGTGATGAAAATTTGTGTTTTCGACGGCTGTCGCAGATCGAGGCGTCACGGGTGAGCTGCTCGCCTGATGGGATGATCATGCGATCTCGTACTTGCCCGACAGGGTGCGCACAAGTCACTTTCGGATTCGCGGCATCACGCGAACATCCCGAAAGGCCTTGTCATGACGACATATCTCACCACGCTGTTTGCGCTCGCTGGAGCGACGGTTCCGTTCGGCCTGGCCGCGTTCGCTTGCAGCTCGGCCGACCGGGACGAGGCGACAGAGCACGTCGCCCCCGCCGGGGACGATCTGCTCGGCCACGCCCGGTTCGGCGATTTCGACGCCGCCACGGATCGCAGCGCGCGCAGGATGCTCGAGCGAGGCCGGGAGATCTTCCGGTTCGACACCTTCGGGGATGAGCAGTTCTGGGGCGGCGAGCTCCGGTTGCACGAGGCGATCGCCGGCGTGACGCCGGCTCAGGCGCTGGGCCTCGGGCTGAAGGTCGACGCGGACGCGCTCCCGCCGCGGCTGCGGGACCAGATCGCGCGGGGCCGGGCGGACCTCGACGATCCCACCGTGACGCTGCGCCTCCTGCGGCTCGACGCGGTCGTCGGGGTGACCGGCTTCTTCGACGACGGCGGCCACCTCATCTCGATCGGCCTCCAGTGCGCCTTCTGTCACGCCACGGTCAACGACTCCGTGGCTCCGGGCGTCGGCGAGCGCCTCGACGGCTGGGCCAACCGCGACCTGAACGTCGGCGCCATCGTCGCCTCGGCCCCGAGCCTCCTGCCGTTCGTCACCCTGCTCCGGGCGGTGGACCCGGACATCACCGAGGCGGACGTGAGGACCGTCCTCCGCAGCTGGGGGCCGGGCAAGTTCGACGCCCAGCTGATCCTCGACGGGAAGGCGTTCCAGCCCGACGGGACCTCCGCGGCGACCTTGATCCCCAACGCCTTCGACATGGCCGGCTTCAACGAGCACACCTGGACGGGCAACTGGGGCTCGGTGCCCTACTGGAACGCGTTCGTCGCCGTGAACGAGATGCATGGACGAGGGAACTTCTTCGACCCAAGGCTCGATGACGCCGGCAAGTACCCGATCGCGGCGGCGTTCGGGCTCGGGCATGTGACCGTCGAGCCCGAGGAGGATCTCGTCACGTCGAAGCTCCCGGCGCTGCACTTCTATCAGCTCGCGCTCCCCTCTCCGCGGCCCGTGCCCGGGATCGATTTCGACGAGCGCGCCGCCGCGCGCGGCCACGACCTGTTCACCGGCCAGGCCCGCTGCACCCGCTGTCACAATGACCCCCTCAGGACCGACGCGGGCTGGAACCTGCACACGCCCGAGGAGATGCGGATCGACGACTTCCAGGCGAGCCGCGCGCCCGGCGACTCGTACAAGACAATGAACCTGGCCGGCCTCTTCATCCGGGAACGAGGGTTGTTCATGCGGCCGGAGAACAAGGGGCGCTACTACCATGACGGTCGCTTCGCGACGCTGCTCGACGTCGTGCGGAGCTACAACGAGCGCTTCGCTCTGGGGCTCACCTCCCATCAAAAGCGAGATCTCGTCGAGTACCTGAAGTCGCTTTAGGACACCGAACAGGTTGAGACCCCAAGAAACTGAACCACAGAGGCACAGAGGCACAGAGGCACAGAGGCACAGAGTTTTCTGGGTTGTTCCTCTGTGTCCTCTGTGCCTCTGTGGTTCACATCTCTTCATTCCCGGGCGCTTTGAGCTGACCGCCGCTCTCGCGGGGCGCGCGCGCCGGCGTGGGCTGTCCGTTCGCGCCACCTCGGGCCGACAGGGTCGCTCATCCCACACGCGCGTACGCCCGAGCCGTCCGGTGCCCAGCCTGCGCCGCGAACGCCCGGGGGCCTGGATTCCCAGGATCGCTACCCCTACCGTCGGTGCCGACACGAACTTGTGACCGCGTCGTCACCGCGATGTCGCCGTCGTCCTCCGGAGGAACGGCGGCTCGTGGGGCGCGGCGCGTCGGCCGAGGTGGTCCAGCCATGAAGAGAGATCCGAGCGTCACCGGCGTCAAATTCGAGGCCCCCGGCCCGGGCCCCTGGGAAATCGAGCGGGCCCACTTCACGCGGCCGGTGACCCGGTTCGCCGCCGAGCCGTTGATGCGGGGGATGCCGAGGGGCTTCGCCGCGGGCTCGGAGCGCTACGGGCTCCTGCTGAGCCACCTGCAGCCGGCCGCGGTCAACGGCTTCATGTACTCGCAGCCCGTGATCCACGGCGCCCCGCCGGGGGCGAGCGGGCCGCCGCCGAAGCTCGTGATGTGGCTCCTCCTGCGCCTGCACCCGGGGATGCGCGCGCGCATCCGGCAGAGCCGCCGGGCGTTCGAGCAGAAGCTGTGGCGCGAGGACCTCGACCGGTGGGACCGCGTCGACCGGCCGCGCGCCACCGAGAAGAACCTCGCCATCCAGGCGATCGACCCCGCCCAGCTCGACACGGAAGCGCTGATCGCGCACCTCCGGCGCGTCGTGGCGCACATGGAGGACATGGTCGCCCTGCACCACCGCTACAATGCCGCCGCCATCCTCCCGGCGGGCGACTACCTCGCGCACGTGAGCGCGTGGACCGGCGCGAGCCCCGGCGAGGCGCTCGCGCTGCTGCGGGGGAGCACGCCGCTCGCGAAGGGCGTCGCGGCCGAGGAGCTCGAGGTCCTCGCCCGGGCGCTGCGCGCGAGCGCGGCGGGCCGCGAGGCGCTCGCCCGGCGGGGCGACCCGCAGGCGACGCTCGACGCGCTCGCGGCCCTGGAGGGAGACGTCGGCCCGGCGACGCGCGCTTACCTCGACCTCGTGCGCTTCCGCACGACGGGCTACGACGTGTCCGACAAGACGGGCGGCGAGCTGCCCGACACCCTCGTCCGGGCGATCCGGGCGGCCGTCGACGGCGACCGCGGGGCCGGGGCGCTCGCCGCGCGCGAGGCCAAGGAGAAGGCGCTGCGGGGGCGCGTGCCCGCGGCCCACCGCGCGCAGTTCGACGAGCTGCTCGGCGAGGCGCGCCTCACGAACCGCCTCCGCGACGAGCGGGCGCTCTTCTCGGACAGCTGGGGCACCGGGCTCGCGCGCCGGGCCGTCATCGAGGCGGGGCGCCGCCTCGCCGCCGCCGGCAAGGTCGACGACCCCGAGCACGCCGCCGACCTCTCGCTCGACGAGATGATCGGCCTCCTGCGCGACAGGCGGGAGCCGTCCGCCGCCGAGATCGCCGCGCGCGCGCGCTGGCGCGCGACGGCGACCCTCGACGACGCGCCCCCGTGGCTGAACATGCCCCCTGGACCGCCGCCGCCGCTCGACATATTCCCCGCCCCGGCGCGCCGCGCGTCGCTGGCCGTCGACGCGATCATGAGCAGCATGTTCAAGGAGTCCGAGGCCAGGAACACCGAGACGGCCGTCCGCGGCCTCTCCATCAACGAGGGCGTCTACGAGGGCACGGCGCGCGTCGTCACCGGCCCGGACGACTTCGGGCGGATCCAGCAGGGCGACGTGCTCGTGACGCGCGCGACGTCGGCGTCGTTCAACGTCGTGCTCCCGCTGCTCGGCGCCATCGTGACCGACCGCGGCGGCCAGCTCTGCCACGCGGCGATCGTCGCGCGCGAGTACGGCATCCCCGGCATCGTCGGCACGCGGGAGGCGACGGTGACGATCCCGGACGGGGCGCGCGTGCGCGTCGACGGGGCCGCCGGCGAGGTGACGATCCTCTCGCGGCCGACCGAGCGCCGGGCGCAGGAGGCGTCGCCTTGATCGCGCGCTTCGACGACGCGCTCGGCGAGGGGGACTTCGGGGGCAAGGCGGCGCAGCTCGGGCAGGCGCACCGGAGCGGCCTCCCGGTGCCGCCGGGCCGGGCGCTGTCGGCGGCGTTCGTCGAGCGCGTCGTCGCCGGGGAGGGCGCGGCCGTGGAGCGGCTCGTCGAGGCGTTCCGCGAGCTCGACGGGCCCGTGGCCGTGCGGTCGTCCGGCGTCGGCGAGGACGGCGCGTCGGCGAGCTTCGCGGGGCAGCACGCGACGGAGCTCAACGTGCGGGGCCGCGAGGGGCTGCTCGAGGCCGTCCGCAAGGTGCACGGCTCGGCGCGCACCGAGGCGGCCCTGGCCTACCGGCGGAAGCTCGGCCTCGCGCCGGAGCCGCGCATGGGGATCGTCGTGCAGCGGCTCGTGCAGGCCGACACCGCGGGGGTGCTCTTCACGCGGAACCCGGCCACGGGCGCCGACGAGCGCGTCGTCGAGGCGACGTGGGGCCTCGGCGAGGCGGTCGTCGCGGGCCTCGTGACGCCGGACAGCTACCGGATGGCGCGCGGCGGGCGCGTGCTCGAGCGGCGCGCGGGCGAGAAGGACCTCGCGATCCTGTGGGCCGAGGAGGGCGGCACGAGGGAGGTCGCGGTGGAGCCCGCGCGGGTCGAGGCGCTGTGCCTCGACGACGCCCGGCTGGCCGCGCTGGAGGCGCTGGCCGCGGCGTGCGAGGCGGCGTTCGGCGGCACGCAGGACCTCGAGTGGGCGTTCGCGGGCGACCGCCTGTACCTGCTCCAGCGGCGGGCGATCACGCGTGGCTGAGGCCTCGTCCCGGGCGCCGGCGCGGCTGCCGGTGCGGCTGCTCGCCGCGATCGCGCTCTCTGCGTCGCTCGCGCCGCTCAACTCGACGATGGTGGCCGTGGCGCTGCCCGAGATGGGGCGGGTCCTCCAGGCCGGGTCGGGCGAGCTGCGCCAGGGGCTCGTGACGAGCTACCTGCTCACGAACATCGTCCTGCAGAGCCCGGGCGGGAAGCTCGGCGACCGGCTCGGCCACCGGCGCGCGCTCACGCTGGGGCAGCTCGTCTTCGCGCTCGGCGCCGCGCTCGCCTACGTGTGGCCGGTGCTCCCGGTGCTCACGGCGTCGCGCGTCGTGATGGCCGCGGGCGCCGCGATCCTCGCCCCGAGCGCGACGGCGATGCTCCGCACGGAGCTGCCGCCGGAGGTGCGCGGGCGCGCTTTCGGCGCCTTCGGGGCGATGATGGGCCTCGCGGCGGGCGCGGGGCCGAAGGTCGGCGCGCTGCTCGTGGGGCACTTCGGGTGGACGTCGATCTTCCTCGCGAACGTCCCGGTCCTGCTCGTCTCGGCCGCGCTCGCGCGGGGCGCGCGCGGCGCCGGAGCGCCCGCGACCGCGCCCGCGGCCGCCGTGGTCGAGACGCCGGCCGCGGCCGCGGCGCTCGCCGCGCCGCCGGTCGCGGCCGTGCCGCTGGCTGTTCCCGCGCCGCCCGTCGCGTCTGCGCCGCCCGCCGCGTCTGCGCCGCCCGTCGCGTCTGCGCCGCCCGCCGCGTCTGCCCCGCCGGCGCGCTTCGACATCGTGGGCTCGGTGCTGCTCGGCGCCTCGCTCATGGGCATCGTGCTCGGCCTCGAGAACGCCCACCTCCGCTGGGCGGCCGCGCTCGGCGCGCTGGGCCTCGTGCCGTTCGTGCTCTGGGAGCGGCGCGTCGCCGACCCCGTCATCGACTTCTCGCTGTTCAGGCGGCGCACCTTCATGGGCGGCAGCCTGATCATCGCCATCCAGAACTTCGCCATGTACTCGGTCCTGTTCGAGCTGCCGCAGGTCGGGGTGCGGCTGTTCGACGTGGGGACGCGCGACGTCGGCAACACGCTCGTCGCGATGATGGCGATGATGGTCGTCGCCTCGCCGCTCGCGGGCCGCGCCTCCGAGCGCTTCGGCGCGCGCGCCGTCGCCTTGATCGGCTGCTCGCTCGCCCTGGCCGGCATGGTCCTGCTCGCGGCGCGGCCGCTCGGCGCCATCACCGACGCGGTGCCGGCGCTCATGGCGCTCGGCGCCGGCCTCGGCCTCACGTCCGCGCCGTCGCAGGCCGCGGCCATGAGCGACGTGCCGCGCGACCGGAGCGGGATGGCCGCGGGCCTCACCTCGACCATGCGCTACCTCGGGGGCATCGCCGGCCTCACCGTGCTCGGCCTCGTCCTCACCGAGACCCGCGAGCACGAGGTCGTGCTGCGCGAGCACACGACGGCCATCGCCGTCTTCTGCGCGGCGCTGCTGCTGACGATCGGCTGCGCCCTGACCCTCCCGGGCCGCAGCCGCGCGCCGGCTGGCGCCCGGCGTTAGCCGCCCCGTGCCGCGCGTCTTTCGGTCCGGCGTCGCGTCACCCTTGCTCCAGCGCCTGGGCCGCCGGCGGCGGCGCGTGGCGCGCCCTCTCGCGGTGGGGGGAGCGGGCGGCCAGCCGCTCGAGCGCCCTGGCGGCGACCGCGCCGGACTTGAGCTGTCGTATCTCTGCGGCGGCGGCCTGCGCGCGCTCGCGCAAGGCCCCGTCCGCGAGCAGCGCCCGGAGCCGCGCCCGGATCACCTCCGGCGTCGCCTCGGCGAGGGGCAGGCGATGAGCGAACCCTCCGCGCTCCGCCTGCGCGGCGTTGATGTGCTGGTCGCCGAAGAGCGGGATGATCAGCATCGGGACTCCGTGCTCCAGCGCGCGCCCGATGGTGCCCCAGCCGCCGTGTGTGATCACCGCCGCCACCCTGGGGAACACCTCCTCGTGGGGCAGATATCGCTCGATCCGGACGTGTTCTCCGAGGCCGGTGGGAACGTCCTCCGCGCTGGCGGCCGTGGCGAGGATGGGGATCCCCATCGGCGCGACCGCCAGGAGCACGCGCCGGAGCAGGCCGCCGTCCTTGCCCGTGGTCGTGGTGCTCACGAGGACCGTGCCGGGCTGCACCTTCACGGGGGCGGAGGGGTGCGACGCCTCGGGGCCGCGCCCGCTGGGCACGTTGAACGAGACCGGGCCGGCGAAGAGCTGCCGCTCCTGGAGCGCGACGTCGGGGACGAAGCCGCGGTGGGCCATCACGACATGGAGCTCCGGCGACGTCGCGACGCGCACGAACTCCGCCAGCCCGCCCGGGCGGCGCGGCGGCAGGCCGAGCGCCGCGCGCGCCCGCGAGAGCGGCAGGAGCCTGTCGGCGAGGGCGTGGAGGAGCGCGGGACGCTCGGTGACGAGCCGCGGGAGCGGGAGCG
This sequence comes from Sorangium sp. So ce321, assembly GCF_051530195.1. Taxonomy (NCBI): domain Bacteria; kingdom Pseudomonadati; phylum Myxococcota; order Polyangiales; family Polyangiaceae; genus Sorangium; species Sorangium sp. So ce321. The sequence goes on from NZ_CP150329.1 coordinate 13,504,209, forward strand.
ACCGCGCGAGCAGCGGTAGCCCCGCCGCGTCGAGCACCGTCGCGGCGTTCCCCGCGCTCGCCCAGGGGATGCCCGCGCGCTCGGCCGCGTAGCCCGCGCCGAAGCCGAAGGTGTCATGGACGAGGCAGTCCACGCGCTCGCGCCGGAGGATGGGCGTGAGCTCCTCGGCGAGCTCCACGCTGCTCTCGATCAGGGCCTCGCGGAACCGGATCAGGTTGCGGGGGATGGTCGGGACCCACCGCAGCGCGCCCTCTACCGGGCGATCGCGGAGCCGCATCACGATGTTGTGGTGACGGGCATAGGGCACGAGCTCGGCGCCCGCCGCCCTGACGGCGGCCTCCGCCGAGGCCTGCGTGTGCACGAGCACCCGATGGCCGCGCGCGGTCAGCCCCCGCGCGAGCTCGAGGATGCGGAGCAGGTGCCCCGTCTCGGCCGGGGCGGTCATGAGGAAGGTGAAGGGCCCGGGCACACCGCCGGATGTCGCGGGCGCGTCCGGGAGATCGGGTGAACGGGGTGAGCCGCTGCTGGATTCGATCGGTTTCATCATGCGTCCTCGGCGCTCCTCTGGCGTTGTTCGCCTGTCGAACGTTGCATGGCGCCTCGCAGATCGAGGCTCGGTCGAATGCGTGCGCGCGGCGGTCATCGCGCGTCTCCGGCCGGATCGAGCGTCCGGCAGAGCACGTCGGCCACGAACTCGACGTAGGCGCGGCCGTCAGCCTGGCTGAAGCCGTTGCGCGAGATGTGCTGGTGGAACGGGCGGAACTGCAGCGCGCCGAGGAAGAGGTCGGCCGCGTGCTCGGGCGGGATCGGGCGCAGGATGCCCCGCGCGACCGCGCGCGCGAACCACGCCGCGAGCTCCCTGCGCGCCCGCACCGGCGGGAAATCTTCCCGTCGCTCGTAGGCGGTATCGAGGGTGAAGCCGGCCGAGCGGAGCACCGCGATGCACGGCACGATGCGATCGAGGTACACGGAGATCTCCTCCGCGAGCTCCAGGAGCTGGGCCCGCGCCGCGCGGTCGTCGGGGCCGGATCGCGCCCGCGCCATCCACGGCTGCTCCGACGCGGGGAGCAGCGCGGCGCGCATCAGCTGCTCCTTGGTGCCGAAGCGCTGGAACAGCACCCCGTGCGAGATGCCGAGCCGCGCCGCGATGACGGTCGTCGACACGCCGGCTCCGTGCTCGAGGAAGCAGGCGCGGGCCTCCTCGAAGATCTCCTCGTCGGTGACGCTACGCGGGCGGACCATTCATTACTGACATGACACTTACGAATGAAGATGCAAGGGAGCTCTCGGCCTCTTCCCGCCGCCCCCCGCCGGCGAACCGTGATGTAATCCCCGCGCGCCCCTCGAGCGTCGCGGGGCGGCCATCCCGCGGTGATCCCTTGGCCGATTCAGCCCCGAAAGCGACGATCGTCGTGCTCGAGCGGAACCGCGTCGTCGGCCAGCGGATCGCACGCGTCATGTCGGCCGCCGCCGGCATGCAGGACGTGCCCGTGGCCAGCGATCCTGCCGAGCTCCGCGCGCGGCTGTCCGACCGCCCCCTGCTGCTCGGCTGCGACGCCGCCGACCTCGAGCTCGCGCTCGAGTGGGCCGCCGAGCGCTACCCCAGCCTGCACCTCATGGTGTGGACCTCGGGCAGCACCGACGCGGTCCTCCACGCCGCCCTCAAGGAGCCGCGGCTCTCCAGCATCGTCGGGTGGCCGAGCTTCGCCTCGATGCCCAGGCCGTGGGAGATCGCGCTCGCCGTCCGGCGCATCCTCAAGCCGCTGGCGCTCGCGCCGCGCCTCTCCGACCTGCTCTCCTGGGGCGCCACCATCGTGAAGTGGCGCCCGAGGACGAGCGAGGACCGGGACCGCACCGTCGGCGAGGTGGCGCAGTGGGCCGAGCGCGCCGGCGCCCCCGCGCGTGTCGCCGAGCGGCTCGCCGCGCTCGCGCACGAGCTGCTCATGAACGCCATGTACGACGCGCCCGTCGATGGCCACGGGCGCCCGCGCTACACGCACGACCGGCGGTGCGACATCGTCCTCGAGGAGAGCGAGATCCCCACGCTGCGGCTCGGCACCGACGGCGCGCACATCGCGCTCCAGGCGCACGACCCGTTCGGCGGCCTCCGGCGGCACCACGTCTTCGAGGGCATCACCCGCGGCCTGAGCGCCCGCGGCGCCGACGCCGCCCGCGCCGCCGTGCTCGACACCTCGCGCGGCGGCGCCGGCCTCGGCATGCTCAAGATCTACGCGGCCGGCGCGGTGCTGGTCGTCGACGTCTCGCCCACCGCCTCCACCCTGGTGACCTCCTTCTGGGATCTCGACGTGAACCCGCGCGAGTTCCGCTCGCTCCCCGCCTCCGTCCACTTCTTCGAGCGCTCCACGCCCCCGATGGAGACCCTGGAGCGGACCGGGTGGTGACGCGCGGCCTCGCGGCGCGCCCTCCGCGGCCCGGCCGGGGCGGTGGCCGTGGCTGAGATCGATCCGCTCCTCGCGCGGCAGCTCCGGCGCCTCGGGCTCGAGGACCTCAGCGAGCCGCCCGACCGGGAGACCTGGAGCAAGGTCGTCGCGCGGATCAGCGAGCACTACCGCCACGTCGCCGACGACCGGAGCCTGCTCACCCGCTCGCTCGACCTCTCCACGAACGAGATGGGCGCGCTGCACCGGCAGCTGCTCGCCGAGCGGGACCGCCTGCGCAGCGTCGTCGTGGCCATCGGCGACGCGCTCACCCTCTTCCACGACGCCGCCAACTCGCAGGTGGAGCCGTCGATGCCGCTCGAGGTCACCTCGACGATCTCCACGGCCAAGCGGCGCTTCGCGTCGAAGCTCAGCGAGCTCCTCTCGCTGGGCGGCGCGGCGCAGGGCGGCGCGGGCGCCGACACGGCCGGCTCGGACGAGGCGATCAACGAGGTCCGCGTCCAGCTCGTCGCGCTCGGGGACCGGCTCGTGCAGCTGCTCTACGACACGGCGGAGCGGGCGTCGCTGAAGAAGCAGCTCGAGGTGGCGCGCGCCGTCCAGCAGATGCTGGTGCCGGGCGACGACGTCATCGAGCGGCGCTCGCTGCGGCTCGCCAGCCACTTCCAGCCCGCGGCGGAGTGCGGCGGCGACTGGTGGACCTTCCACGACCTGCCGGACGGCAAGCTGCTCACGGTCATCGGCGACGTGACCGGGCACGGCATCTCCTCCGCGATCATCACGGGCGCGGCGAAGGCCGCGTGCGACGTCGCGCGCACGTTCGGGGGCGAGGCGCTCAGCGCCGAGCAGGTGCTCCGGCTCATGAACTGCTCGATCTTCGAGGCGGGGAAGCAGCGGTACCTGATGACGTGCGCGGCGTGCATCTTCGATCCGGAGGCGCGCACGCTGACCGTCGCGAACGCCGGCCACCCGTTCCCGTACCTGGTCAGGAACAGCACCGTCCGACAGATCGCCTCGCAGGGCTCGCCGCTCGGGGCGGCGAGCTCTGCCGAGTACACGTCGAGCACCGTGCTCCTGGAGGGCGGCGACGCCCTCCTCTGGTTCACCGACGGCGTGACCGAATGTGAGAACGCGGAGAGCGAGCAGTTCAGCGAGCGGCGGCTGCGGGCGCTCTTCCAGAGCGTGGCCACCTGCGCGCCCGAGGAGGCGCGGGACGCGATCGTCACGGCGGTGACCAGGTTCCGCGGCGAGCGACCCCTCGACGATGACATGACCCTCGTCGTCGCCCGCGTGCTGTAGCCTGGGGGCGAGGAGCCCCATGATCCTCGAGACGTTCCACTACGATCGGGACAGCCGGAAGTGGTCGGTGCGGGTGCTGCCCGTGCTCGACAGCGACCGGACGCTGGTGCTCGTGTTCGGCGCGCCGGAGTTCCTGGACGACCCTGGGGCGATCCGTGAGCTGCGGCGGGCGTACCCGAGATCGCACATGGTGGGTTGCTCGAGCGCGGGGGAGATCGCGGGCACGTCGGTGCGCGACGGGACGCTGTCGGTGGCGGTGGCGCGGTTCGAGCGCACGACGCTGGCGGCGGCGCAGGTGGAGGTGGCGAGCGCGTCGGACTCGTTCGCAGGGGGTCAAGCGCTGGCGCGGAAGCTGGAGCGCCCGGGGCTGCGCGGGGTGGTGGTGCTGTCGGAGGGGCTCGGGGTGAACGGCAGCCAGCTGGTGCGGGGGCTGAACGCGGTGCTGCCCGAGTCGGTGGTGGTGGCGGGCGGGCTGTCGGGGGACGGGACGCGGTTCCAGCGGACGTGGGTGTGCCTCGGGGACACGGTGCGCAGCGGGATGGTGGCCGCCGTGGGGCTGTACGGCGAGCACGTGGTGATCCAGCACGGGTCCAAGGGCGGCTGGGACAAGTTCGGCCCTGAGCGGGTGGTGACGCGCTCGGAGGGCAACGTGCTGTACGAGGTCGACGGCCGGCCGGCGCTGTCGCTGTACAAGGAGTACCTCGGGGACAAGGCGGCGGAGCTCCCGGCGTCGGCGCTGCTGTTCCCGCTGGCGATGCGGGCGACGGCGCAGGACGAGAAGTCCCTCGTGCGGACGGTGCTCGCGGTGGACCACGAGGCGGAGTCGATGACGTTCGCGGGGGACGTGCCGAAGGGGCACCTCGTGCAGCTGATGAAGGCGGACTTCGAGCGGCTGATCGGGGGCGCGGAGCAGGCGGCGCGGGCGGCGAGCGAGGCGGGCCGGGCGGGGGGCGAGGGCGCGCTGGCGATCGCGATCAGCTGCGTGGGGCGGCGGATCGTGCTGGGCGACCGGACCGAGGAGGAGGTCGAGGCGGTGCTGGACGTGCTGCCGCGGGGCACGCGGGTGACGGGCTTCTACTCGTACGGCGAGATCTCGCCCTACGCGACGGGCCACTGCGACCTGCACAACCAGACCATGACCCTCACCGTCCTGTCCGAGTCGTCCCCGCTGCTCGTCCGGAGCGAGGAGCCGCGCGAGCGGAGGCCGCGCGCCGCGGCGCGGGCGCCGGCCGTGGCCGCGCGCGTCGTCGCGCAGCCGGCGGGCGGGATGGCGGAGTTCGAGGAGCTCGAGATCGCGTCCGACACAGCCTTCGAGCCGCCGTCGTTCGCGACGCCCGCGTCGAGCGCGGCGCGCGGGATGCAGCTCGAGACGTTCTCGTTCTCGCGCGAGACGGGCAAGTGGTCGGTGCGGGCGCTGCCCGCGCTCGACGGCGACCGGACGCTGGTGCTCGTGTTCGGCGCGCCGGAGTTCCTGGACGACCCTGGGGCGATCCGTGAGCTGCGGCGGGCGTACCCGAGATCGCACATGGTGGGTTGCTCGAGCGCGGGGGAGATCGCGGGCACGTCGGTGCGCGACGGGACGCTGTCGGTGGCGGTGGCGCGGTTCGAGCGCACGACGCTGGCGACGGCGCAGGTGGAGGTGGCGAGCGCGTCGGACTCGTTCGCGGCGGGCCAGGCGCTGGCGCGGAAGCTGGAGCGCCCGGGGCTGCGCGGGGTGGTGGTGCTGTCGGAGGGGCTCGGGGTGAACGGCAGCCAGCTGGTGCGGGGGCTGAACGCGGTGCTGCCCGAGTCGGTGGTGGTGGCGGGCGGGCTGTCGGGGGACGGGACGCGGTTCCAGCGGACGTGGGTGTGCCTCGGGGACACGGTGCGCAGCGGGATGGTGGCCGCCGTGGGGCTGTACGGCGAGCACGTGGTGATCCAGCACGGGTCCAAGGGCGGCTGGGACAAGTTCGGCCCTGAGCGGGTGGTGACGCGCTCTGAGGGCAACGTGCTGTACGAGGTCGACGGCCGGCCGGCGCTGTCGCTGTACAAGGAGTACCTCGGGGACAAGGCGGCGGAGCTCCCGGCGTCGGCGCTGCTGTTCCCGCTGGCGATGCGGGCGACGGCGCAGGACGAGAAGTCCCTCGTGCGGACGGTGCTCGCGGTGGACCACGAGGCGGAGTCGATGACGTTCGCGGGGGACGTGCCGAAGGGGCACCTCGTGCAGCTGATGAAGGCGGACTTCGAGCGGCTGATCGGGGGCGCGGAGCAGGCGGCGCGGGCGGCGAGCGAGGCGGGTCTGGCGGGGGGCGAGGGCGCGCTGGCGATCGCGATCAGCTGCGTTGGGCGGCGGATCGTGCTGGGCGACCGGACCGAGGAGGAGGTCGAGGCGGTGCTGGACGTGCTGCCGCGGGGCACGCGGGTGATGGGCTTCTACTCGTACGGCGAGATCTCGCCCTACGCGACGGGCCACTGCGACCTGCACAACCAGACCATGACCCTCACCGTCCTCTCCGAGTCGCTCACGCCGCTGCCGACGGCCGATGACGCCGAGCGCGCCTCCTCGACGCCGCGCGCGGCGCACGGCGGCGAGGAGGCGCGGCCGACCGTCCGCGTGCCGCCGAACGGCCACCGGGGGTCGCACCCGCGGCTCTCCGGGCCCGCCTCGGGGCCTGTCTCGTCGAGCCGCCTGCCCACCGCCGTGGACAGGCAGTCGTCGCCCTCCCGGCCGCAGCGCGCCGCGCCGACGCGGAGCGTGCCGCCCGCCGGCGCCGCCGGCCGCCTCGACAGCCTCGTCTTCGACAGGCGCAAGATCGGCGACGTCCTCGTCGTCCGGCTCGCCGGGCGCATGACCGAGGCGTTCAAGGGCGCGGCGCTCGCCAGGGAGCTCGACGGCAGGGTGCTGCTCGACCTCGCCGGCGTCGAGCGGATCACGTCGTTCGGCGTCCGCGAGTGGCTCCAGATGATCCAGGCGGCCCAGCCCCGCCTCCGCGCCCTCTACCTCGCGCGCTGCTCCGAGCCGGTCATCAACCAGCTCAGCATGATCCGGCGGTTCGCCGGCGGCGGGCAGGTGGTCTCGTTCTACGCGCCCTACTGCTGCGAGCCGTGCGGCGCCCAGTTCGAGCGCCTCGTGGACTGCGCCCACGACGCGGCCTCGCTCGCCGAGGGCAAGCCGCCCGAGGCGCTGTGCCCTCGCTGCGGCGGCGCCGGCGCCTTCGACGACGACGCCGAGACCTACTTCGGGTTCGTCGCGCAGCACGGCGCCGGCGCGATCCCGCCCGAGGTGCGGGAGATCCTGCTCGAGCTCGAGAAGGGCGACGACCCTGTCGGCGGCGAGGCGGTGGAGAAGTCCGTCGAGGGGCGCGTCACCCGGCTGAAGGTGGGGAGCAAGATGACCGCCTCGCTCCGCTGGAGCCGCATCATCGACGGCCTCGAGGGCCAGGTCGTCTTCGACCTGAGCAGCGTCCCCGGCGTCACGTCCGAGGGCGCGGCGCGCTTCGAGTCGGCGCTCCGCAAGCTGGACGGCGCCGTCGAGGCCGTCCGCATCGAGGGCTGTCCCCGGCTGCTCGCCGAGCGCATGGCGAGCCCCTCCTGGCCGCAGCTCGCGCGGGTCGAGTCCGCGCTCGTCGAGGGGCGCTGCGCGTCGTGCGGCGCGACGCGGACCGCGCTCGTCGAGGTCGAGCGGCAGGCCGACCTCCTCCGCAGCGGCCACGATCCGAGCGTCACCTGCAAGCGCTGCAACACGCCGCTCGCCTTCGACGGCTCCCGCTCGCTGCTCTACCTGCTCGGCGCCCACGCCGCGCGCCCGCCCTCGGCCCCGCCGCCCGCCCTCGCGACGGCGCGCTCCCCGCAGCCGCCGCAGCCGGCCGCCCCGGCGCCAGCGCCACCGTCGGCGCAGCCAGCCGCCCCGGCGGCAGCGCCACCGTCGGCGCAGCCAGCCGCCCCGGCGGCAGCGCCGCAGCCGCGGCAGCCGGCCGTCCCGGCGGCGACGTCGGTGCAGCCCGGCGCGGGCACGAGCGCGGCGTTCATCGCGCTGCTCGGCGTCGTCGCCCTCGTCGCCGCCGGCTTCGCGGCCTTTCGCAGCGGCGGGAGCCCCGCCGCGCTGCCCGCGGCCTCGGCGGCGCCCGCGCCGCCCGCGGCCTCGTCGGCGCCCGCGTCGCCCGCGCTGGCCGCGCGCGCGCCGGCGCCCTCGGCGAGCGCCCGGGCCTCCGCGGGCTGGTCCTCGATCGACGACCTCCCGCCGCCGTGGGTGGAGCGGCCGTTCGTCATCGAGGGTGAGAGCGTCTTCGTCGTCGGCCGCGGCGGCCCCACGGCCAGCGAGGCGGACGCGCTCGCCGCGGCGCGCAACAACGCGATCGAGCGCCTCACGTCCGGCCTTGCCGTCGAGCTCGCGAGCTCTCCGGTGGCCGAGCTGCTCGTCGTGCATCCGCCGGCCGAGGTCAGGCCGGCGCAGCGCGCCGAGGTCATCGAGCGCATCGCCGGGCGCTTTCTCGCCCAGGTCGGATCGTTCGCGACGCCCGAGCGCGTGGACGCCGTCGTGCGGCGCGAGGGCGGCGGCGTCGTCGCCTTCGCGCGCTACCGGCTGCCGCGGCAGAGCTTCGAGGCGGCGGCGGCGAGCTACCGCCAGACGGCCACGTTCCAGGGGATCACCGTGGCGCGCTTCTTCCCCCAGCTCGAGGCGAGCGCCCGCACCGCCGGCGACCTCGTCGTCGTCGCGGTGGAGCGCCCCCGTCAGGGTGCGGAGGCGGAGATTGTCGCAGGCGACGTGGTGCTCTCGGTCAACGAGCGCCCCGTCTACTCGGTCGAGGTCTTCGGGAAGGCGACGGCCGACGCGTGGGCGCGCACCGCGCGCGGTGGTACGGTAACGGTCCAGATCGAGTCGCGCGGCGAGCGCCGCAGCGTGAGCTTCGCGAAGTCCCAGGCCGACCCTCGATGAGCCCCATGATCGCTCGCCGCGCCCCTGGACAGCTGACGCCGCCGGCCCGCACGGCGGAGGCGGGCGCATGAGCGAGCGCCACGCCGCCGGTCCGATGAGCGCCGCGTCGCGGCGCCCGACGGCGCTCGGCAGGTACCGCCTGCTCAAGAAGATCGGCATGGGCGGGATGGCCGAGATCTGGGCGGCCTCCGTCGCGGGCATCTCGGGCGTGCGGAAGATCTGCGTGGTCAAGCAGATCCTCCCGCACCTCGCGGACAGCCCCGAGTTCGTGCGGATGTTCCTCGATGAGGCGCGCATCGCCGCCACCCTGGACCACCCCAACCTCGTCCAGATGTACGACATCGAGGAGGTCGACGGCGTCCCGGTCATCGCCATGGAGTACCTCCACGGCGAGGACCTCAGGACGCTCAAGAAATTGCTGAGGACAGCGGGGCGGCGCATGCCGGTCGAGCACGCGATCACGATCGCGGCCGGCGTCGCGGCCGGGCTCCACTACGCGCACGAGAAGGTCGGCTTCGACGGCAAGCCGCTCAACATCGTCCACCGCGACGTGTCCCCGCACAACGTGTTCGTCACCTACGACGGGGCCGTGAAGATCCTCGACTTCGGGATCGCGAAGGCGGCGAACCGCGTGAACGAGACGCGCGACGGCGCGCTCAAGGGCAAGGTCCCGTACATGTCGCCCGAGCAGTGCACGAGCGAGAAGCTCGACCGCCGGAGCGACATCTACTCGGTGGGCATCCTGCTCTACGAGATGTCGACCGGCAGCCGGCTGTTCCGGCGCGGCGCCACCGAGTTCGAGCTGATGCGGGCGATCGTCGAGGATCCGGTGATGCCGCCGAGCCAGGTGTGCAGCGACTACCCGAAGGTCCTGGAGCGCATCGTGCTCAGGTGCCTCGATCGGGATCGTGAGAAGCGGTACCCGACGGCGCGGGATCTCCAGATCGACCTCGAGGCCTTCGCCCGCGAAGAGCGGCTCGCCACCTCGGCGCTCGCGCTGTCGTCGTTCATGGCGGAGCTGTTCGGCCAGCGGGTGGAGGCCTGGCGGGGCGCGCTCGGCTCGGAGACCGAGCTCCTGTCGCACATCGTCGAGAAGCAGGAGTCGATGCAGAACGACGACTCCTTCGGGGGCGAGCTCGACGTCGGCGCCGGGTCGCCGCCGAGCCTGCGCAGCGCCGAGCGCCCTGGCGGGGCCGCGACGAAGCTGTCGGCGCCGCTCTTCTCCTCGGCCTCGCGGATGGAGTCGGCGCACGACCTCGACCCGCCGCCGCCCGCGCGCACCCGGCGGCACCCCTCGCTGCCCGCCGTGGACGCCGGCGCCGGGGCGGAGCTCGAGGGGGCGCACGGGCACGCGCCGCGGGCCCTCACGGTGACCCGGCGCAAGCTGGGCAACCTGCTCATCGTCTCGCTGTCGGGCCGGATGACCGAGGAGCTCCAGGGGCTCGCGGTGGCGCGGGGCATCTCCGGCCGCGTGCTCTTCGACCTCGGCGGGGTGCAGCGGGTCACGTCGTTCGGCGTGCGCGAGTGGATGGCGATGCTGGCCGAGGTCTCGCTGCACGCGTCCGAGCTCTACATCGGCCGCTGTACCGAGCCGATCGTGAACCAGGTCAGCATGATCCGCCGCTTCTTCGGCGACGGGCGCATCGTGTCGTTCTACGGCCCGTACCGGTGCGAGCGGTGCGGCCACGCGTTCGAGCGGCTGTTCGACTGCGACCGGGACGCGCACGTCGTCAGGACGCACGAGCCGCCCGCGGGCCCCTGCCCGCGCTGCGGCGGGGCGGCGGTGTTCGACGACGACGCCGAGAGCTACTTCGCGTTCGCGGTCAGCCACGCGGGGATCCAGCTGCCGCACGACGTGCGGGTGGCGCTCGACGAGATCGCGCGGCTCGACGCCGGCACGCCCGAGGCGATCGAGAAGACGGTCGACGAGCGCGGGACGCGCATCCGGGTGCGCTGCAAGCTCGACGCGCAGGTGCGGTGGAAGCGCGCGCTCGACGGGATCGAGGGGGATCTGGTGCTCGATCTCGCGGGCGCGGCGGGGGCGACGCCCGAGGGGGCGCGGGCGCTCGAGCTCGGGCTCCGCGCGCTGGGCGACGAGGTGACGTCGATCCAGATCGAGGGCTGTCCGGTCGCGCTGCTCGACCACCTCGCCTCGGCGGCGCCCCCGCTGCGGGCGACGGTGGCCTCGGCGCTCGTCGACGGCCTGTGCGAGCGGTGCGACGCGCCGAGGCAGACGCTGCTCGACGTGAGGGAGGCGGTCCAGGCCGCGCTCGAGGACCGGGAGCCGTACATGCCGTGCAAGCGGTGCAACGCGCCGCTCTCGTTCCTGTCGCTCCGGCCGGTGCTGAAGCGGCTCGGCGCCGCGCTGGAGCCGCCGCGCGCGCCGGCCGGGGAGCCCGCGCCGGGGGCGGCGAGGGGCTCCGCAGCGGCGGCGAGCGCGGCGGCGGCGCCGGGGGCCGCGGCGGCGGCGGTGGCGAAGGGAGCGGCGGCGGCGGCGGTGGCGAAGGGAGCGGCGGCGACGAGGGGCCCGGCCGCGGAGGCGGACGGGGGGGCGGCGTCGTCGCCGGGGGCGGCATCGTCGCCGGGAGCGGCGTCGTCGCCGGGAGCGGCGTCGTCGCCGGGGGCGGCGTCGTCGCCCGGGTCTTCGGCGACGGCGGGGGCGGCGTCGCGCCCGCGGGGCCCCGCCCCGGCGAGGGCGTCCGCGGCTGGCTCGCGCTGGGCGTTCGTGGCGGTCGCGGTGTCGGCGCTGCTTCTGCTCCTCAGCGTGGGCTTCGCGTTCCGGGGCTGGGGCCGCTCGCGCGCTTCGGCTGGCGCCGGCGCGGGGGCCGCGGCCTCGGCGAGCGCTGGGCGGCGCGCGGCGCTGCCGGCCGACGAGATGCCGCCCTGGATGCTGCACCCGTTCGCGGCCGAGGGCGACGCGATCTTCGTGGTCGGCGAGGGCACCGGCGAGAGCCGCGAGGCGGCGCTGTCGGCCGCGCGCGCGGACGCGATCTCCCGGCTGGCGAGCAACGTCGTCCCGGCGCTCGCCGGGTCGCAGGCGTACGGCTTCATCCAGGCGCGCGGCGGCGGCGCGCGGCGCGCCGGCATGGCGGAGGCCGAGGCGAACCGCTACCTGAAGCAGGTCGGCGCGTTCGCCACCCCCGAGCGCGTCGACGCGCGCTTCCAGGTCCGCGACGGCGCGGTGCTGGCGATCGCGCGCTACCGCATGCGCAAGGAGAGCTTCGACGCCGCCGTGCAGAGCTACCGGCGGACGGTGAGCGCGCTCGGGCTGACCGCGGCGCCGATCTTCCCCTTGCTCGAAGGCGAGCTGAAGACGACCGGCGACGCCGTCGTTGTCGCCGTGGAGGATCCCGGTCCCGCGGCGGCCGCGGGCGTGCGCGTCGGCGACGTGGTCGTCGCCGTCAACGGCCGGCCGCTCGCGAACTTTGACGCGTTGCGTTACGCGCTGCAGAACATGCGTGGGGGCAGCGCGGTCGAGCTCACGGTCGAGTCGGGCGGCGCGAGGCGGACGATCGCGATCAAGGCACAGGGCGGGGCGCGGGGAGGGGGCTGAGCCCGGGCGGGTCGCGCTTGCGCTGGCGTCGCGGCGTCACGGCGTCACGGCGTCATGGCGTCACGGGAAGGCTCGCCGGCGCCGGAGCGTGCGCGCGGCTTGTTGCTCTTCGACGCCGCTGGATCTGGTGGCAGCGCCGTCACGGGCGCCGCGCCCGCAGGGTGCCTGCGGTATGCTGGACGGGCGGCGCTCTCGGTCGGAGGTCTCGAACATGCGCGGCCTGGAAGAGATCCAAGGGCTGGAGGTCGGAAGCCTGATCGCGGGCAGGTACCGCGTGAATCGGCTGCTCGCCAAGGGAGCGATGGGCGCGGTGGTCGCCGCGACGCACGTGGAGCTCGACGAGCTCCGGGCGATCAAGCTGCTGCTGCCGGCCACGGCCGCGGATCCGGAGATGTGCGAGCGTTTCCTCCGGGAAGCGCGGATCGCGGCGCGGCTGAAGAGCGATCACGTGGTGAAGGTGCACGAGATCGGGCAGCTCGACGGCGGCTTGCCCTTCATGGTGATGGAGTTCCTGGCGGGCCGCGATCTCCGGGTCATCCGCAAGCAGCGGGGCCCGCTGCCGATCGAGGAGGCGACGCTCTACGTGATCCAGGCCTGCGACGCGCTCGCGGAGGCTCACGCGCTCGGGCTCGTGCACCGCGACGTGAAGCCGGCGAACCTGTTCTTGACGCACGCCGGCGACGGCGCGCCGTGCATCAAGGTGCTCGACTTCGGCATCTCCAAGGTATCGAGGGCGGCGTCGCTGGGCGTCTCCGAGATGCAGACGAGCACGGGACAGATGCTCGGGACGCCGCACTACATGCCTCCCGAGCAGATGCGGGGGCAGCGCGACGTCGACGCGCGCGCGGACATCTGGGCGATCGGCTCGCTCCTCTACGTGCTGCTCACGGGCCGGTATCCCATGCACGCGCGCTCGGTCCAGACGGTCTCGCTGGTGCTCGGGGGCAAGTTCGTGCCGTCGCTGCCGTCGAAGGTCCGCCGCGGGCTCACGCCGGAGATCGACCCGATCATCATGCGGTGTCTGGAGCGGGACCGCGACAGGCGCTGGCCCGACGTGGCGGAGCTGGCGCTGGCGCTGAGCCCCTTCGCGCCGCCCGCTGCGCAGCCGCTCGTCGAGCGCATCCAGCGGGTGCTCCGCGGAGGGCCGCGCGAGGGGACGGCCGGCGCGCCGGCCAGCGCGGGGGGCGCCGGCACGCGGGACGGCGGCGCGACTCCCGATGCGTCCGGCCCGGGCTCCTCGACGGGCGGTGTCGTGCTCGCGCTGCGCCCCGACGAGCCGCTCCCGGCTCCCCCGCCACCCTCGGTTCCTCGGGCGGCGACGGGCGCTGCGGGGCCAGGCGAGGCCGCCGCGGCCAGGGCGGGCGTCGAGCCGGTGGCCAGCCCTGCGGTGCCCGCAGAGGCCGCCCTCGCCGCGACCAGGGCGGGCGTCGAGCCGGCGGTCGGCGCCGCGGGGCCGGGCGAGGCCGCCGCCGTTGCGGACTGGCCGCCGCTCGACGACGTCCTCGTCGGGGAGGCGACGCTCGCCAGGTTGAGGCCGCGCGGCAGCGTCCTGGCGTCGCGGATCTGGCGGCTGCTCTCGCCCCCCGGGGTGGCGGCGGTGGCGGTGGCGATCGTCGCCGTGCTGCTCGTGGGGGGGACGCAGTGCGCGGAGCCACCAGAGCAGCCGGATGAGTCCAGTCGATCGTCCGGAGATCGCGCTACCGGGCCGCCCCCTGCGGGCGCACGCCTGACCGAGGCGGGCAGCGCCGATTCCGCCGGTCACGCCGCTGTGGCCGCCGCGACCCCCTCCGCGTCGCCGTCGCCCTCGTCCGAGCCGGTGTCGAACGCCCGGCGCGAGGAGCTCCGAGAGCGGGCGCCGCGAGTGGAGCGCGGTCCCCCGGCGCGCGCCGCGGCCGCGCCGAGGTTCCCGGCGAGCAGGAGCGTCCCGGTTCCTGGCTCCTCCGCGCGAAGGCAAGCGTTGTCGGTCACCGCTCCGCCTCGATGACGCCGGAGCGGTCGACTCCGGTGCTGCGGAGTGTCGCGCGGCTCAAGAGCGGGTGGTGGTCGGGGTTGAACATGAAGGCGGGAAGAAAAGCTCGATGAGCTTCCCGTCAGGAACGCGAAGAACGCCAGGAGCGCCAAGAAAAGGATGAGCCGTGGGCTCTCCTGTCGTCCTTGACGTTCTGGTGATGTCTTGTCCGGGTGGCTGTGCTTGACCCGGGGGAGCGCCGTCCCGGTCGATCCGACGCGCCAGCGCTCCAGAGGGGCAGTCCCGCGATGCGGCGAGAGGCGCTCTCGGAGCGCGGGGGATCATCGCGTCATGAGCGAGATGAGCGAGCCGCGAGGGGCTGCGTCACTTGCTCTGGATGACGCCGCAACCGATGCGGCCCCCGGCGTTTCCGGACGGCTGGCCGCCGTCGTCCTGCTTCTCGTGGACGATGATGGCGCGACCCAGAAAGGAGTTCGGCGCGCCCTGCTTGAGGCTCGCTCCCTTGGCGACGATCTCGTGGGAGCCGGTCCCATCGGCCTTGACCTCGATGTTGCCGAGGTCGCCGAGGTGGCGGGCCGAGGCGTCGGGGAGGCCGTGCTGATGGTTCTCGGGGTTGTAGTGCGCGCCCGCGCTCTTCGCGTCCGGCGCGCTGCAGTCGCCGGTCTCGTGCACGTGCACGGCGATCTTGCCCTTGGGGGCGCCCGAGACCTGGACGGTGACCTTCACGCCGCCGTCGACCTCGGTGAAGCTCGCCGAGCCCTTGAGCTTCGAGTTGGTCCGCGCCTCGATGGGCACCTCGACCGTGACGGGCGCCGCGGCCGCGGGCGCTGACGCGGCGCCGTCGCCTTGCGGGCTGGCCTCGGGCGCAGGCGTCGCGGGCGCGGCGGGCGTCTCCGGCGCCGGCTGCGTCGGCTCGGCGGGGACGTCGGGGACCGCAGGGGCCGGCTCGGGCGCGCCGCCGCAGGCAGCGACAACCAGGGCGAACGAGGCGAGCAGCGAGAGGGAATAGGCCGGTTTCGTCACAGCGGAGACCTCCAGGTTCGTGAAGCGTTGGACCTCGGCCGTCTCGTAGAGCGGACCCGGCGGGCGATCAATCGGCGAACTCTACAATCGTCAGGTGCGGTCACCGGCGCGGCCGAGGTCTGGCGGCGATCCTGTTCACCGAGAGGGTGGGCAACCTGAAAGGAATGCCGCGCCCTTCGCGCGAGGGCCGAGGCGCTCCGCCACCTGGCGGCAAGTCGTATGCTGCGGCGCACGCCGCCTGAGGTGCCGAGTGGATGTGGAGGAGGAGATCCGGTCATTCACCGGGGGTACATGAGGGGATTTCCTGAAGCTCGCGCGCGCTCATCCATGGTATCGGCGGCGCGCGCGGCGTCCGGCGGACAGGCGGCGGAACGGCGCCGGGCGGTGGACGAGGCGCGGAGTCTACCTCCGCGCCTCGCGGCCGCCTCACTGCGCGCTGGGGCAGCCGATCTGCGCGGTGCCGATCACCACGTCGTCGATCCACATCGTGCGCGGCTCGTCGGCCTGGTAGGACTCCCAGCCGAGGGCGATCTTGTCGAACGCCGGCGCGGTCCACTCGAAGTTCTCCACCTCGTTGGCGCAGCCCTGGCCGGTCCCGGACACCTTGAGGTCGGTCAGCTCGGTCCCGTTGAGCCAGAAGCGCATCTCGTTCTTCGGCCCGTCGAAGCTGAACTCGACGCACGACCACTCGCCGACCGGGACCACCGTCTCCTCTGTTGCGTGGTGCCAGCAGTCCGTCTGCGGGCCCGTCTTCGGGTCGCTCCAGTAGCCGGGCGTATCGTAGTTCGCCATCAGCTGGCTGCCGCCCGTGACCGGATGCTGGCCGCCGTAGCGATACTGCGCCGCGTAGGGGGCCCCATTGAAATCGCTGCCGGGAATGGTCCCAGAGCCGTCGATGATGGTCCAGTGGACGTCCCCGGTGGGCGCGGACTCGAGGAAGAACATCATGCGACCGTGAATGACGTTGGCGTCGGTCGGCAGCTTGTCCGCGTCCACGAACTGGATCATGGCGGACTTGTAGTTGTTGTCCCCGGTGCTCGCGGGCGTGGTGAGCTTGACGGACTTGGTGCCGCTGAAAGCCTTCGACGTGTCGACGCTGACCGCGGAGCCGTCCATGGCCGTGTAGACGGTCCACTTGTCGCCCGGGGCGCCCTGGCCCTCGTACGACTCGAAGTCGTCGCAGATCAGCGACGTATCGGCACACGCCGTGTCGCCGCCGCCGGTGCCGCCGCCGGCGCCCGTGCCGGTGGTCGACCCCGCGCCGCCGGTGCCGCCGCCGGTGCCGCCCGTGCCGGTGGTCGACCCCGTGCCGGTGGTCGACCCCGTGCCGGTCGACGTCGACGAGCTCATCTCGCCGTCGCCGTCGTCATCGCCGCACGCGGCAGCGCCCATAGCAGACATGGCGAGCAGTCCCAGCAAGCTAACGCAATAATGAAGCTTCATATTCGTTCGATCCTCCGCCGCGACTATTATACGAGCGCCTCGCGTGGTTCAAGAACGAACGTTTGTGTCGGATCACCCCGTCCATGGGCCCGAGAGCCCATGACCCGGGCGAGTGCAGTGTAATCCGCCATCCCCGGAAGCTGCCTTGAAGAGCCGCCCTCCGCGCCTCCGGGAGCGCGCGTGAACGCTCACACCGCGCCGCCGAGGGCCGCTTCGGGCGAGATCGCATAGAGCTTCTCCTCTCCCTGCTTGCCCCGGATCCGCACCATCGCGGGCACCGCGCCTGCCGGGCTCCCGGCCGCGGCGAACGTCGCCTCATCCATCAGCAGGCCACCGGCCCTCGCCTGCGCCTGAATCCGAAACGCGGTGTTCACACGATCGCCGATGATCGTGAACTCCCGCCTGCCGCTCGACCCGATGCTCGCCAGGAGGACCGGCCCTGTCGAGAGCCCGAGCCGCGTCGGGAAGGCAGGCCGGCCGTGCGAGCGCTGCTGTTCGTTGAAGTCCTCGATCGCCCGCTGGATGCGCTGCGCCGCCGCGAGCGCGTCCGGCGCGCTCCGGAAGAACGCGAGCATGCCGTCGCCCACGTACTTGTCGACCTCGCCCTGGTGGTCGTAGACGACCTGCGCCACCGTCGCCATGTAGAGGCTGAGATCCGCGAGCAGCGGCCCCGGGTCCTCATGCTCCGAGAGCCGCACGAAGTCCTCGATGTCGCTGACCAGCACCGTCAGCACCTCGCGCGCCGGCGGGCTCGGCCTGTTCGACGAGACGCTCTCCTCGATGCTCTCCCACGCCCGGTCGGACAGGTACCCGCGCAGCGCCGCCTGCATCTGGCGGACCTGCGCGTAGCGCTCCTCGAGCTCCTTCCGCTGCCGCTCGAGCTCCCGGCGCTGCCGGTGCAGGAGCAGCTGCGTGCCCACCCGCGCCAGCACCTCGCGCAGCTCGAACGGCTTCGTCACGTAGTCGACGCCGCCCGCCTCGAACGCCATCACCTTGTCGCCGATGCCCGTCATCGCGCTCAGGAAGATGACCGGGATGTCCGCCGTCCGCGGGTCCGCCTTCAGCCGCCGGCACACCTCGTAGCCGTCCATGTGGGGCATGTTCACGTCGAGCAGGATGAGGTCCGGCGCCACCGCCGCCGCCGACATCAGCGCCATCGCGCCGCTGATCGCCGCCCGCACCTCGTAGCCCTGCGCCGTCAGCATCGACGTGAGGAGCGACAGGTTCGCCGGCATGTCGTCCACGATCAGGATGTTGGCGGCGTCTTCCCGGGGGCGCTCCGGCCGCGCGCCCCCGATCTCTACGCGCGCGCGCGGCGCCGGCTTTGCGTCGGTGTCCGTCATGACGGCTCCTCCTCGTCTGCGCTCGATAGCGCCAAGATGCTGTCGAAGCGATACCCCCGCGCGAGCTCGGCCACCGCCCCCGCGAGCTCCGCGTCCTCCGGCCGGAACTGCTCGATGGCCGCCTGCACCGCCTTCGCGTCGAGCCGGGTGGCCGCCCGCCGGAGGTCCTTGCGCAGCGACGGGGGCAGCTCGGCCGCCGCGCGCGCCAGGTCGACGGACCGCGCCGCCGGCGCCCGCGCCTTCGACGACGACGCGGCGGGGCGGTCCTCGTGCTCGAAGCGGGCCCCGAGGTGCTTCGTCAGGAGGTTGAAGATGTCCGCGTCGCGGAACGGCTTGCTCACGAAGTCGTCGCACCCGGCCTCCGCCGCGAGCGACCGGTTCTGCTCGAACGCGCTCGCCGTCATCGCGACGACGACCGTCTCGCGCCCCCGCGGGCTCGACTTGATGCGGCTCGCCGCCTCGTAGCCGTCGAGCAGCGGCATGCGCAGGTCGAGCAGGACGAGGTGCGGCGACCACGTCTCCCACTGCGCCACCGCCCCGAGCCCGTTGGTCGCGCTGCGCACCTCGACGCCCACCGAGTCGAGCAGCTTGAGCAGGCAGTGGCGCACGTCCCACCGGTCGTCGACCACGAGCACGCGGTAGCGGGGCTGGCCCGGCGCGAGGCCGACGACGCGCCGCGAGCGCGGCGCCGCGCTGAGCCGCGCGCCGCCCGCGTCGGGGAGCGTCAGGCGCACGTCGAAGCGGAGCGTCGTCCCGCGGCCGAGCTGGCTCTCCACGTGCATGTCGCCCCCCATCATCCGCACGATGCGGCGGCTGATGTGCAGGCCGAGGCCCGTGCCCTCGCCCGACCTCCGCCCGCTCGCGGTCTGCGCGAACGCCTCGAAGAGCTCCGCGAGCTCCTCCTCGGCCATGCCCCGGCCGGTGTCGGTCACCTCGAACGACACCCGCGCCCGACCCCCGGTCGCGACGTCGTGCGCGCCGCCCTCACGCACCCCGGTCGCGCGCCGCGCCCACGCGCGCAGCGTCACCGATCCCCTCGGCGTGAACTTCAGCGCGTTGCCGAGCAGGTTGATCAGCACCTGCCGCAGCTTGCCCTCGTCGCCGTGGACGAGCTGCGGCACGTCCGGCTCCCGCTCTACCGTGAGCGTGAGCCCCCGCTTCTGCGCCTCGACAGCGAACATCTCCGACAGCCCCGAGAGCATCTCGTGGAGGTCGAACTCGGCCTCGGCGAGCGTCATCCGGCCAGCCTCGATCTTCGCCATCTCGAGGATGTCGTTCACGAGGCCGAGCAGGTGCTCGCCGCTCTTGCAGATGACCGCGAGGTTCTCGCGGTGCCGGTCGCCGAGCGACACGTCGCGCTCCATGAGCTGCGCGAAGCCGAGGATCGAGTTGAGCGGCGTCCTGAGCTCGTGGCTCATGTTGGCGAGGAACGCGCTCTTCGCCTGGCTCGCCGCCTCGGCCTCGGCCTTCGCCCGGCGCGCCTCCTCCTCGGCCCGCCGCGCGTCGAGGAGCTCCTCGGTGAGCCGCTGCTCCGCGGCGCGGCTCACCGCGAGCTCCTGCGCCTTCCGCTCGAGATCGCGCTCGCGGGCGCGGAGCCGCCGGCGGAGCGCCCAGAGGACGACCACAACGAGGGTCCCGACGACCAAGGAGGCGGAGATCCCGACCAGCTGCATGCGATATGCCCCCACCCAGCCCATCGCGGCGGGGAAGGCCGGAGCGCCGATCCCGCCGGAGGGCAGCGATCAGCGTACAGGAGTTCGGGACAGCGCGCGGGGCCGCGTTCGGGCGCGCCGCGCGGCTTCGCCCGCGGGGCGGCGCGCTCGTCAGGTGGACCACGGAATCGCCTCGCCGCAGCGCGGCGCGCGCCAGCGTCGCGTCCGGTCCGCGCCGGCGCGCGCCTGGCCGGCGCTCCCGGCGCTACGGCGCGCCGCCGTCCGGCCTTGCCCGCTGCCGCGGCGCGACGACCTCTTCCGGCGGCGCGGCGTCTGCGCTGCGCTGCCGTGGCGCGACGACCGCGTCCGGCGGCGGGGCGCCGGCGTCTGCGCGCGGCGCGCCGCTCCCGTCGCGCGCGGGCAGCGCCGGCGCCGGCGGCTGCGCGGGCTGGCGGAGGCCGCGCAGCGAGGCGAGCCGATCGACGAGGACGCCGGCCTCCTCGGCCGACAGCTTGACGCGCGCGTGGAGCGCCTTGCCCTCGGCGGCGATCGCGACGCGCTCGAGCACGGCCCCGAAGCCGATGAGCCGCGTCGCAAAGTCCTCCGCGCGCGCGTCGCGGGCGGCGCGCAGCTCCGCGCCGAGCTCCGCGCAGGGGGCCTCCGCGTCGCAGAGGACGACGCCGTGGACCGCGATCTCGGGGCCGAGCGCGACGCCGACGCCGCCGGAGCGGATGGACGCCGCGGGCGACCGGCCGGCGCCGCTCGCGGCGAGCTCGCGCCCGAGCTCGGCGCGCTGCTCGGGCGTGAGGACCACGGTGACGCGCGCCGCGCCCTCGCCGACCTCGCGGGCGATCCCGTCGTGCGCGTCGGTCGCGCCGACGGCCGGGGCGCGACCGTCGGCGGCGTCGATCATGGCGCGCAGGTACGCCCCGCCGCCGAGCAGGATCGGCCCGCCGGGGCGCACGGCGATCTCGCCGTGGCCCTCCGCGCTCGAGTCGCGCACCGCGCGGAAGCTGCCGATCGTGGAGACGACCGGCTGCCCGCCGCGGGCCTTGATGACCTTCGAGGCGCACGCGAGCAGCGCCTCGTCCTGCACGGCGCCGGACGCGGCCAGCCCGAAGTCGCCGCTCTCGCCCGCCGCCGGGATGGCGACGGCGACCTCGGTCAACGCGGCCAGCGGGTCGAAGCCGCACACGTCGCGCACCTTGCCGAGCCCGGGGATCTCGCGCTCCTCGCGCAGGAAGGGGGCGAACGCGGGCGAGGCGCGCAGCGCCGGGAGGTCGAGCGTCGCGACGAGCAGCGCGCCCGCCGGCACGGCGTCGAGCGCGCGGGGCGCGGCGAGAGGCGCCTCCTGCCGGCGGCCGAGGAGCCAGGCGAGCCCGCCGCCGAGCAGGACCCCGGCGAGCAGGAGCACGAGGCCGTCTCTGGTCCGCGTCTGCACGCGCGACCGTTAGCACACGGGCGCCGCGGGCGCCCCGGCGGCCACGCGCCGCCGCGCGGGCGTCGGTCACGCGCCGCCGCGCGGGCGCGGCGACCAGAGCGTGCCCCGGACGAGGTCGAACACGGGCACGGTCACGTTGAAGTTCCAGCGCTTCATGAGCCGCGGGTCGTGGTGCCGGCGGTGGTGCTCGCGGAGCCGCGCGAGCCCCGGGACCCGGTACACCGGGCTGTCCGGCGGCAGGTGGTACGCGAGGTGCAGCCACTCGTAGCTGACGAAGAGCCCCATCGCCGTCGCGAGCCCGAGCAGCGCCGCGTCCCGCGAGAGCAAGAGGCCCGCCGCCGCGGCGATGGGCAGCAGCAAGGCGAGGACGAGGAGCGCCGAGCCGGGCGGCGTCAGCACCAGCCAGAGCTCGCGGGCGCTCCGCAGCGCCATGTCGTCGGCGGTGAAGGCGAGGTGGTGCTCGCGCTCGTGCCGCTCGCACAGCGCGCCGAGCAGCGGCGCCCGCCGGTGCAGCACGGACCGGTGCGCCCACCACTCGAACGCGAGGCCGAGCAGCAGCGTCGCCGGGACAGCGAGCAGCTCGACGGGCTCGACGGCGTCGAGGAGGCGCACCGCCGCCGCGAGCACGACGACGCCGAGCGCCGTCGGGGCCGCCAGGTGGAGCGCCGGGCAGTACCCGCGCGGGATCCGCGCCGCGATCTCCGCGCGCCGCCGCCGCCGCGCCCGCGGAGCAGCCGGCTCGTTCACAGGCATCAAAAACTATGAATTCTAAAAAAACAGAACGCAAGCGCGGGCGGGGTCGCCCGCGAAGGGGCGCGCTCAGCTTTCGTGGCGGTCTTCCCGCGGCTCCGCGCCGTCGTCGGGCGCGCCTCCGTCCGCCGCGGGCGCGTTCCGCTCGAACAGCGCGCCGATGGCCTCGCCGATGCGGCCCATCTTCGCGGCGAGCAGCACCACGATGAGCAGGAAGGCCGTCAGGGCGATCTCGTTGTGGGAAGCGCCGAGCACCATGTGCCGAGGTCTACCACGCTGCGCGCGCGGCGTGGTCGGCGGCGGGCAGCGAGATCGGCGGCGGGCGCGCCTTCGCAGCCGGGCGCTCGCGGCGCGTGGAGCGCGGCGAGCGCGGCGCAGCGGGAACTCCGCGGGCGCCGCGATCGCGTTTGACAGCCCGCCTACGACCGTTGAGAGTCCAGGCGATACGGGGGCCCTGGGTGCTCCGCTGGGCCCCCGCCACGAGATGACCGCCGTGTCCGAGCTCCGCGACGATCACGAAGCCGTGCAGGCGCGCCTGCGCGCCGACGCCGTTGTCCTGGCCGACGCCTCGGCGGAGGGAGCGGCGATCGGCGCGGCGCTGCGAGGGCGGGGGTTCGAGGTGATCGCGGCGCCGATCGACGAGCTCGAGGCGCGCCTCGCGATCGACGCGCCGCGCGTCGTGATCGTCGACCTCGATCAGCCCGGCGCGATCGAGGTGCTCGAGCGCCTGTACCAGCGCCCGGGCGGCGTCGCCGCGTCCGTGCTGCTCGTGGGCGATCCGGTCCGCTCGGCCGAGCTCGACCCGCAGCTCTTCGGGCAGGTCTTCGAGCGCCCCGTCGACATCGCCGAGCTCGCCGCGCACGTGAGCGCCGTCGCGGAGCCAGGGCGGTTCCGCGGGGATCAAGGCGTCGCGGCGCGCCTGATGGCGGGCTACCCGGGCCCGCTCGACAACGAGGTCCCGTCGAACCCGGACTTCGCCAGCGAGCTCGACCCGCTCGACGTCGGGTCGGTGCTGCCGCCGCCCGAGGACGGCGAGGCGATCGGGCCGCGGCTCCTGCCGGCGCGGATCAGCCCGGAGCTCGAGGAGATCCTCGTCGCCGCCGAGCAGCGGGTGACGGCGAAGGCGCACCCGTCGAGCATCCCGGCGGCCGAGGAGGACGTCGACCTGATGCTGTCGCCGGAGCTGCTCGCCGCGCTCGACGAGCCGCTCGATCCGGACGAGGAAGAGCCGCGGACCGGCGCGAGCCAGGGGTACGCGCCGCGCCTCGCCGGCTCGGCCTCGCAGCCGCGGACCAGCTCGGACCCGCACGGCGCGGCCGCTCCGCAGCAGTCGGCCACCCGCGCCGAGAACACCGGGCCCGGAGACCCGCTCGCCGAGCTCGCCGAGCCGGGCGAGGGCGACGAGGAAGCCCTCCACGTCGAGCCGTCGCGCGACGCGGTGTACGCGACGAAGCGCACCGGGCCCGAGCTCGCCCCGTTCTCGCTCGACAGGGAGGCGCACCTGTCCGGCAGGGACGAGCGCGATCTCGGCGCGACAGCGCGCCGGAGCGTCGGGCGCGACGCTCCGCCGCCGACGCCGCGCGACGCGGGCCGCCCCCACGCGTTCGTGTCGCCGCCGCCGCGCGTCGAGGCCGCGTGGGATCGGTCGCCCGCGCCTTTGCCCGCGCCGCGCGAGGAGCCCGCCTGGGACCGCGCGCTGCCGGGCGTCACGCGCGAGGAGCTCGACTGGGTGCGCGCCCCGTCGGGCCGCGTCGAGCCGTCGTTTCACCAGCGCTACACCGAGCCGCCGCCGACCCGGTCGCGCGGCGCGCGCGACGCCCGGGCGCCCGGCTTTCCGCCGCCCTCGCCCGGCTTCCCGCCGCCGCCGCCGCCTCCGCCGGGCGTCGCGCTCGTGTCGCCTCCCTCGGTCGAGGTGAGGACCGCGCTGCTGCCGCCGGGCGGCGGGGCCGACCCCGAGCCGCTGCCGCCCGCGCCGCTCGCGGTCCGCTCCGCCACGTCGGCGCGCGTCCCGGTGCCTCCTGGGCCGGCGACGCTCGGCGCGGGCACGCTCGGGCGCGGCTTCCTCCCGCCGACGCCGCCCGGCGCGCTCGGCCGCATGCCCGTGTCTCCCCCGCCGTCGGTGGCGATCTCCGGCGCGGCCGGGCGCGCGCCCATGCCGCCCATGGGGCCCGTGCCCTCCGCGCCCGCCACGGTCAGCACGGGCGCGTTCGGCCGCGTCCCGCCGCCTCCGTCGCACGAGCACGAGGACGAGGAGCCGGTCTCCAGCGAGGCCTCCTCGACCACGGTGCTCGGCCCGGGCGACGCGCCGCGCGCGCTCGCCCGCGCGGTGGGCAGCCGCTCCTCGGGCTCGCTCGCGATCGCGACCGAGGAGGGCGCGCGGCGCATCGTCCTGCACGACGGCGACCTCGTGACCGCCGGCTCGAGCATCCCCGAGGAGACGCTGCTCGCCTTCCTCGTCGGGCGCGGCGACATCGAGCGGGAGGTCGCCGCGCGGCTCGCGGGCAAGCTCCCGGCCTCGGGCCGGCACGCCGGCGCGGCGCTCATCGCGCACGGCCACCTCGGCCAGGACGACCTCTGGCCGGTCCTGCGCGCGCACGCGGAGTGGGTCATCGGGCACGTCGTGCTCGTCGAGGCCGGCACGTGCGATCTGGAGCCCGAGCCGCCGGGCCGCCTCAAGGCGGAGCCGAACGTCTTCGGCGGCGCGACCGGCGCCGAGGTCTTCGTGGAGACGATCCGCCGCGTCATCGCGCCCGAGGTCGCGCTGCGCCGCCTCGGCGGCCCGGGCGCGCGGCTCGACGACGGCGTCCGGCGCAACCTGCTCGGCGAGTGCGCGCTGCGGCGCGAGGAGGAGGAGCTCGTGCGCACCGCGCGCGGCCGCACGGTCGGCGAGCTCGTGAGCGCGGCGGAGCCCGAGAACGCCAGCGTGCTCTACGCGCTCGTCTGCCTGGAGGTGCTCGACGTCCTCATCCCGCCGTCGATCACCGAGGCGCCGCCCCCGCCGGTCGAGGACCCGCTCGACGAGGAGGCGATCCGGCAGCGCGTCCGGGCGCGGCTCGCCCTGGTGGAGGACGGGGACTACTTCTCGATCCTCGGCATCCCGCGCGACGCGACGAACTACGAGATCCGCCGCGCGTACCTCGCGCTGCGGAAGGCGTTCGAGCCGTCGACGCTGCTCACCGCCGCGACCGTGGACCTGCTCGACGACGTGCGCCTCGTCATCGAGGTGCTCGACGAGGCGTACGAGATCCTGCGCGAGCCGCACCGGCGCGAGCGGTACAGGCGGGCGATCGAGGCCGGGCCGCCGTAGCCGGGAGGGCCGAGGGCCCGCCCCTTGCAAACGCTCGCACGGCAGGAGGCATCATGTCCAAGGCGAGCGAATTCATCGAGGCCCTGCGTCGGATCGAGGAGAGCGGTGACGTCGAGCCCATGGCGCGGCTCTTCGCGCCCGACGCCGAGCTCAGCAATGTGACCATCACGCGGCCGCTCCGCGGCCCGAACGGCGCCCGCGATTTCTGGCGCGGCTACCGCCACACCTTCGGCGAGGTGCAGTCCGAATTCCGGTGCGTCGTCGAGTCCGACAGGTCCTCCGTCCTCGAGTGGAAGAGCCACGGGACGCTCGCGAACGGGGTGGTGTTCTCGTACGAGGGCGTGAGCGTCATCGAGCACCATGCCGGCGTCATCACGCGGTTCAAGGCGTACTTCGACCCGAGGGCGCTCGGGATCCAGCTGGAGCATGCGGCATAACGCCCCCGTTCAGCTGGAGCACGCGGCATAACGCCGCTCGCCGGCCCGCGCGATCGCGTCGACCACGACCTCCCCCTGCTCGACGCCCACGAGGGCCGCGGAGCCTTCCTCCAGCTGGCCGCGCAGGATGAGGTCCGCGAGCGGCGCCTCGATGAGGCGCGAGATCGTGCGCTTCATCGGCCGGGCGCCGAGCTCGGGGTCGAACCCGCCCGAGTCGAGCAGCGCGTCGATCGCCTCCGGCTCGACCTCGAGCACCACGCCGCGCGCCTCGAGCTCGCGCTCCAGGCCGCCCAGCAGCCGGCGCGTGATCTCGGCGACGTCCGCCCGCGTGAGCGGCGCGAAGCAGATGACCTCGTCGATGCGGTTGTAGAGCTCGGGCGGGAGCGCGGCGCGCGTCGCCGCGAGCATCGCCTCGGAGAGGCGCTCCGGCGAGACGGCCTGCGAGGCGCGGGCGAAGCCGACGGAGCGCTCGGCCTTGAGCGCGCCCGCCTCGGCCGCGCCGAGGTTCGAGGTCATCACGAGCACGGTGTTCGTGAAGTCCACGCGCCGACCGCGGCCGTCCGTCAGGCGGCCCTCGTCGAAGACCTGCAGGAACGCCTCGAGCACGTCGCGGTGCGCCTTCTCGATCTCGTCGAGGAGCACCACCTGGTACGGCCGCCGCCGCACCGCCTCGGTGAGCTGGCCGCCCGCCTCGTGGCCCACGTAGCCGGGCGGCGCGCCGACCAGCCGCGCCACCGCGTGCGACTCGGCGTACTCGGAGAAATCCAGCCGCGTCATGGCGTCCGGCGAGTGGAACAGCGACTCGGCGATCGCCTTCGCCGTCTCCGTCTTGCCCACGCCGGTCGGGCCCAGCAAGAGGAACGACCCGATCGGGCGGCGCGCGCGCAGGCCGGCCGCGTTCCTGCGGAGCACCCGGGCGATGCGCGCGAGCGCCTCGCCGTGGCCGACGACCCGCTCGGCGAGCAGCGTCTCCAGCGCGAGCATCCGCTCGCGGTCGGTCTCGAGCAACCGCTCGACCGGGAGGTCGGCGAGCTCGGCGACCACCTCGGCGACCTCGGCGGGGGTCACCTGCCGCGCGGGCTGCGAGGGCTGACGGAGCGCGGCGCGCGCGCCCGGCCCGCTCTGCAGGGCGCGGCGCCGCGTGCGCGCGCCCGCGAGGTCGAGGATCGAGAGCGCCTTGTCGGGCAGCGCGCGCCCGGGCAGGTAGCGCACCGACCAGGCCACGGCCGAGGCCAGCGCCTCGTCGGTGAACGCGAGCTCGTGGTGCGCGCCGAGCCCGACCGCGACGCTCCGGAGCAGCAGGAACGCCTCGTCCTCCTCGGGCTCGTCGATCTCGACGATCGTGAAGCGCCGCGCGAGCGCCGGGTCGACCTCGATGCTCTTCCGGTACTCCTCGGGCGTGGCGGTGCCGATCAGCGTGATCTCGCCGCGGGCGAGCGCGAGCTTGAGCTCGGCCATCGCCTCGTCGAGCGCGCCGCTGCCGAAGAGCTCCGACAGCCCGTCGATGAACAGGATCACCCGCCCGCCCGCCTCGCGGAGCTCCGACCGCAGCGCGGCGAGGCGCTCGCTGAGCGCGCCGCGCGCGCCCGTGCCGGCGATGAGCTCCGACGGCACGAGCTCGACGACGATGCGGGGCTCCCGCTCCTCGAAGGCGAGCCGGTGCGCGATGCCGCGCGCGACCGAGGTCTTCCCGACGCCCGCCGGGCCGAGGAGGCAAGGGTTGTTGGCGTTGCGCTTCGCCAGCACGTCGAGCGCCTGCTCGATCTCGCGCTCGCGGCCGACGATCGGCTCGAGCTCGCCCTGCGCCGCCGCGAGCGAGAGGTTGTGGCCGAGCGAGGCGAGGGCCGGGAAGCGCGCGCGGTCGAGGGTGAAGCGCGCCGCGCCGGAGCTCGCCACGGCGGCGAGCGGCCGCCCCGCGGGCGGGACGGCCGGGAGGGCGGTCGAGGCGGCCGCGTCGTCCGCCGCCGGGGCGCGCCGCAGCGCGGCCGTGAGCGCCGCGATCGCCTCGGCGGAGGGGGGCGCGTCCCCGCCTGCCGGGGCCGCGACAGGGCGCGGGCGCGGCGGCGGGAACAGCGGCACGGTGACACCAGGGCCGGTGCCCTTGGCGGGCCGCAGCTCCGTCGCGGCGACGCCGGTGCCCCTTCCGGGCCGCAGCTCCGTCGCGGCGACGCCGGTGCCCCTTCCGGGCCGCAGCTCCGGCATGGCGACGCCGGCGCCCTTCACGGGCCGCAGCTCCGCGGGCGCGCGCGCCGGCTCGGCGGCCTCGCCGCGGGCGCGGCGCGCCGGGGACGTCCTGGCCGGCGCGGCCGGCTTCTCGGGCGCGCCGCCGTCCTGGCCCGCGCGCGGCGGCGAGGAGCGCCGCGCCTGCACGACGCCGAGCGCGATCTGGAGCGCCGAGGTCCGCAGCCGCGCGAGGTCGACCCCCGACTGCGTGAGCGCCCGGTGCGCGGCCGAGCTGCGGTCGGACAGGAGCGCGAGCAGCAGGTGGAGCGCCGCGGGCTCCTTCGCCGTCGCGCGCTTCGCGACGTCGCGCGCGCCCCCCATGGCCCGGCCGATCGGGTCGGGCCCCTCGTCGTCGACCGAGCGGGTCGCCTTGAGCAGGGCCTCGTCGTCGAGCCGCCGGTCGCGGAGCAGGTCCGCGGCGGGGCCTCCGCGCAGGGCGATGGCGGCGAGGAGGTGCACGCTCGACAGGCGCTCCTTGCGCTGGGCGGCGAGGTCCTGCGCGAGCTTGCGCAGCGTCACGAGCTCGGCGTGGGAGCGAGGGCTGGTCATCCTTGCAGAGGTCTCCAGCCCCCCGGTTCGCACGCCCGGCGCAGTCGGGCCAAATTTCGGAGCCCCGGGCGCGACGCGCCCCGAGCGCAGAGCGCCTGGGACGCTGCCGTGACGCCGCCGGGGAGGCGGCGCGGGGCCGGTCCGACGCCGTGCAGCCCCGGCGTGCCGTCCACGCGCGTCGCTCGACTCCACCGCTCGACCCGATCGCCTGTCCGATCGTCCCGGCCGAGCCGCTCGTCTCGATGCGGTCGCTCGGACCGAGGAGCCGATTCCCGGCCGCCGCCTGCGCTGCGCGCGCTCGGGCGACCGCGCGCCCCGAGCGCCGTGTCCCGAGCGCCGTCGAGCCGCGCCGCGACCTCCCGCCGGGGCCTGTGTCAGATGATCAGGATGACGTCGATATCGCTGTCCGCCGGGAGCGCGCTCCCCGCGGACACGTGGGGCCCGTCGGCGGGCGCCAGGCGGAGCGCGCCGGACGATCGCGGCCCCGCGCTCTCGGGGGAGAGCCCGCCGGCGTCGGCCGCGCTCGAGGCCCGCTCGCCGTGCGCGCGCGCCGCGCAGCCGGCGATCGCGGCGCGGACCGCGCCGAAGACGCTCTCCGCGTCGAGCCCGCCGCGCTCCTGGACGGCCCTGGCGAGGCTCTCGTCGACGCAGCCGGCGCACGGCGTCGAGGCGGCGGCGAGCCGCACGATCAGCGTCGCCTCCGAGTTGC
Source organism: Sorangium sp. So ce321 (assembly GCF_051530195.1). Classification (NCBI taxonomy): domain Bacteria; kingdom Pseudomonadati; phylum Myxococcota; order Polyangiales; family Polyangiaceae; genus Sorangium; species Sorangium sp. So ce321. The sequence goes on from NZ_CP150329.1 coordinate 13,533,218, forward strand.
CCAGTTCAACCGTCTTGAAGGGCACGGCGAGCGCCGAGCCCCTGCCCACATCCACGCTGACGAGGAGGTTGTCGCGGTCACGCACCACCACGGTTTCTCGTGGTTGTCGGGTGCTCGCGAGACATGGAGTCGGCTCGCCGTGATTCGCATTGACGAGGATCCACAGCCGATCCGAGCTCGCCTGTCCGCTCTTCACCACAGCATCGCTGGTGCGGCTCTCTGCCATTCGCCCGCCCTCCGAGGAGGCGAACCTATCGCCGCCGGAGGCGGACGGCGATGGGTCCACCGGACAGACAATGTCCGGACATGCGGGTCCGCTCGGGACGCTGCTATGCTCGACGAACGCGGTGCTCCCCAGGTCATCGCTGCGTCCGTTGCGCGGCCGCGCGCGAGGCGGTAAGCACAGCCACCGGGCGGAGGAGCGAGGCGTGGACGAGCCGGAGCGACGCGACGAAGACTCGGAGCAGGGCGCAGGCGGGGGGGACCGCGCGTCGCTCGGCCTCCTGTTCCTCGCGGCGGCGTTCGCGCTCGCGCTCCTGCTGACCGTCGTGGGGCTCCTGGCGTTCGCGGCGATGACCCCGCAGGCGCCCTCGCCGCTCGAGCGGCGCGGCGAGGGCGCCGTCCCCGCGCGGCACGGGGCCCCCTCCCTGGCAGCCTGAGCCGGTCGGGCCCGGCGCCGAGCTCGGCGGCGCCGGACGAGCTCGACCTTGCTCGCGCGACATCGCCCGCCTGCCGACGGCCGCGTGGCCTGGGCGGGATCGCCCAATGTTTGGCGAGGGTTCCTGTCACCCCCGTGGAGTGTTCATCGACACGCGACCGCGCACCGTCGCTGTCGATGTTCGTGTCGCGCCAGTCTCGGGAGGGACCGTGATCGAACGCTCGACCCGGGGAGCTAGCCGCAGGTCTTCTGGACGATGGCGAGCAGCGCCCCGAAGTCGACGGGCTTCTTCAGGTAGGCAGCGCCCTCGGGCGGGCCGTCGTGGCCCGAGACGATGGTCACCGGAATGGCGGCGAGCGCGTGCACCTGCTTCAGGGCCTCGAGCATCTCCTCGCCGGTCATGATCGGCATCATCAGATCGAGCAGGATGAGCCCAGGCGGCGGGTCCGCCTTGTGAAGCAGATCGAGCGCCTCCTTGCCGTTGCTCGCGCAGTAGACATCGTAACCTGCTGCTTCGAGCATCTCGCGCATCATCTCGCGGAGCTCGGCGTCGTCGTCCACGACGAGGACAGGGGCGCGCGGGTTCGGGGGAATCGGCGTCGCGCGCGGCGTGTTGGGCCCGCCGGTTGGCCAGGGTTCACTCATTGCTGTCACCTCTTCCAGACTGCGCAAGCATGCAGAAGCGATAGCAGGCCAGGGCCTTGCACGCATTGCATGCTCCCAGCATCTCCGGATCTTCTCCGGATCCATGGTCCCGGGCTGCGCGGGGCGGCGCCGCGCAGCCGACGCCGCGCAGGGGGGGCGAGGGGCGTTGCGGGAGCACGGGCGCCGCGAGCGAAGCCATGCGAAGCGACGACAGTTACGGGAGTTGCGCCGCGGGTCAAGCCTCTCGGCTCGCCGGCGGCGGCCCGGAGCGCGCTGAAACCCCGGCCTCCCCGCCCTCGCCGCCCTCGTCACCCTCGGGCGCGGTCCGGAACCCGAGCGCGCGCGCCTGGGCCGGGCGGGTGTGGCGGCGGCGCCAGACCACCGCGTCGAGCAGGTAGTGCGTCGCCTGGGGCAGCGCGAGCAGCGGCACGATCAGCGCCCGCGCGCGCGGCCCGAGGAGCGGCTCGTCCACGGCGCCGCCGAAGAGCTCCGGCCGGTCGTGCCAGACGAGCCGGTCCCAGAGCATCTCCTCGGCGAACGCGAGCGCCAGCGCGAGCCCCAGAAAGGCGAGGAGCCCGCCGGCGACGAGCCGCGCGACGAGCGAGCGGGGCGCCTCGATGGCCCGCTCCCGCGCGTAGGCGAACACCAGCGCCATGTACGGCACCCCGTGCACGAGCACGTTGGTGACGGTGAACTGGAAGTCGCTGTCGGTCGCGACGATGCCGACGTACCATGTCGCCGCGGTCGTCGCCACGACCACATGTTTGCCGAGGTTGAGCGGCGCGCGGGCGACCCGCGCCCGCTGGATCGCGCGGGCGACGTACGCGACGGCGAGCGCTGCGTACACGACGCCGAGCGGGCCCACCGCGGCCGCGAGCCAGGGGGCGCTCACGAAGTCGCCGTGCACGAACCACTGGAACGCGCGCGGCGGGTGCGCGTGCCAGTAGAGGAGCGGCCACCCCGTCGCCGCGTAGATGAGCGCGTCGTCGAGGAGGCGATCGACGCGCGCGCGCTCGCCCGCGAGCGCTCGATAGATCGCGACCCACCCGACCTGCTGGCGGACGAAGTGGACGACGGCGACGTAGGCGAGCGCGCGCCAGAACGTCAGCTCGGAGGCGAGGTGCAGCGCGACGCCGGCGGCGTAGCAGGCGAGCGGCACGGCGGCGTAGAGCGCGGGGTGGCGGCGGAGCTCCTCGGGGTCGAGGTACGTTCGGAACAGGGTCGTGTGCACGTGGGCCACGTCGACGCCGACCACCACGAGGAGGAAGCCCCAGGCCGGGAGCGCGCCGCCCGCCGAGAGCGCCGCGAGGCCGAGCGCGACCGCCGCGGAGCCGCCGAACACCGCGAGGTCGACGCCGCGGCCCCACAGGAAGCCGCCGTGGGCCGCGCCGCGGCGTCCGGCCGGCAGCGCGGCGAGCACGTCGGGCCCGGCCGTGGTCAACGCCGAGACCCGCGCGTCAGCCGTGGATCGCCGCGGAGATGATCCACGCGAGGCCCAGGATCACCGCGCCGATCACGATCGCGAGCGCGGTGTTCTGGTCCTCCTCGATCTCCTTGCGGATGGAGAACGGGGTGAGCTTCGTGATGATCACGAACGCCAGCAGGAAGACGATGAGCCCCAGGGCCACGAAGACGAGCGTTCCGACTACGGCTCTCATCAGGTTTTGAACGTCGGGCATCGGCGGTTCTCTCTGCGCTCGGGGCCACACTCCACGCGCGCTCGCGGCCTCTCGCGGCTGCGGGCGTGAGCCTACGCGAGTCGGCCGGCAGCGTGAAGCCGCGTGAAGCGACGCCGCCCCGTCGCGCCGCGGGCGCGCCCGGCCGGCGACGTGCTATCGCCTTGCCGTGTCGACGACCGTGAGCCGAACCCTGCTCCGCCGCGCCGTCACGGCCGGGCTCGCGGCGCTCGGCCTGCTGAGCGCAGGCGCGCCCCGCCCCGCCGCCGCGGCGCCGCCCTCCGGCGCGGGCGCGCCGCCTGCGGTCGCCGCGCCGCGCGGCGCCGCGCCGGCACCGCGGCCTCCCGCGGCGCAACGCAAGCCCGCCGGCGGGCGCGGCGACGGTGCGCGGCGCGGCGGCACCGCGACGGCGCGCGGCGCGCCCGCGCCGAGGCGCGGCGGCGCTGCGACGGCCGCCGCGCTTCCGGCGGAGGCGCCGCTCGAGCTCGCGCTGCCCATCGAGCGGGTCACGCTCCAGAACGGGCTGCGCGTGGTGATGAGCCCCGACAGGAGCTCGCCCACGGTCGCGGTGGCCGTGACGTACGACGTGGGCTCGCGCGACGAGCCGAGCGGCAGGAGCGGCGTCGCGCGGCTCGTGTCCGGGATGATGGCCCGGGGCAGCCGCAACGTGCCCGCGGGCGAGCACCTTCGCCTCGTGACCGAGCGCGGCGGCGAGCTCGCGGACGACGCGGGGGTCGACCGCACGACCTACGCGGAGGCGCTGCCCGCGAACGAGCTCGCGCTGGCGCTGTGGCTGGAGGCCGATCGCATGAGGGCGCTCGACCTGAGCGCGCAGGCCTTCGAGGCGCAGCGCCGGGAGGCGCAGGAGCGGCGCGGCGCGGTCCTCGGCGCCGCCCACGGCCAGGGCGCGATCCGGCTCCAGGCGCTCGTCTTCCAGGGGTACTGGCCTCACGAGCACCCGGCGCTCGGCGAGGCGGACGACCTCGCGGGCGCGGAGGTCTCGTGGGCCCGCGACTTCCACGCGGCCCACTACGGCCCGAGCCGCGCGGTGCTCACCCTCGCCGGCGGCTTCGACCCCGGCGAGGCGATGGAGCTCGTGCACAGGTACTTCGACGGCATCCCCGCGGTCGCCGCGGCGCCCTTCAAGGACGTCCCGTTCCCCGAGCAGACGAGCCAGCGCACCGCCGTCGTGCGGGACAGCGCCGCCCGCGCTCCGGCCATCCTCTACGGGTGGGCCGTCCCGCCGCGCTCGCACCCGGATCACCACGCGCTCGCGCTCGCGGCCGCCCTGCTCGGCCGCGGCGAGAGCTCGCGCCTCGAGGCGCTCCTCGTCGGCGACAAGGCGGTCGCACGGTCGGTGCGGGTCGCGCTCGGCGGCCACCGCGGGCCCGACCTGTTCTCCATCGACGTGCGGCTCGCCGAGGGCGCCCGGGTCGGTGACGTCGAGAAGCTCGTCGAGGGCGAGATCCGGACGCTCGCGACGGCGGGGCCATCGCAGGCCGAGCTGACGAAGGCGCGACGGCTCCTCCAGGCGGCGTTCGTGTCGGGCCTCGCGGACGTGGGCGCGCGGGCGCGGGCGCTCGGCGAGCACGAGCTCCTCTTCGGGGACGCCGCCCACCTGAACGGCGAGCTCGCGCGCTATTTCGCGGTCACCCGGGAGGACGTGCAGCGCGTCGCGCGCGATCACCTCGGGCCGACGCGACGGACGATCGTGGAGACGTACCCTCCCGCGGCCCCGGGAGCGTCCCCGCCGTCGCGGGCGCCGGGCCGCGCCGCGGCCGGCGCGCCGCGGGCCGGAGGCGGCGCGCAGGCCGCGGCTCAGGCGTCGCCGGGCAAGGGCGCGGAGAAGGCGACGCCGCAGCAGGCGCGCGGCGCCGCGGCCCGGCCTGCGCCGAAGAAGAAGCCGGCGAAGCCCAGGAAGAAGTGAGCAGGAAGAAGTGACCCGATGAGCGAGCGAACCAAGCGACGCGAGCGGCGCGAGCGACGAGCGGCGCGCCCGTGGCTCTCCTGGACGGCGGCGGCGCTCGCCGCGGCCGTTTGCGGCTGCGCTCCCGCCGCGCCGCCGGCGCGGCCGGTCGCGCCGGCCGCCGCGCCGTCGAAGGGCGCGCCGGAGGCGCCGCCGCCCGAGGCCGAGCGCCGGGAGCAGCCCCCGCCGTCCGGCCCCGCGCGCCCGGCGCGCATGCCCGCGATCGCCTGGGCCGAGCTCCCGAGCGGCCTGAGCGTCGCCACGGCGGTGAACCGCGCGTTGCCGCTCGTGGAGGTCCGGGTGGTCGTCCGCGGCGGCTCCTCGGCCGACGGCGAGCGCACGGGGCTCGCCGCCCTCACGGGCCAGCTCCTCGTGCACGGCGGCGCCGGCGGCCTCCCCGGTCGCGAGCTGCTCGCGCGCGTCGAGTCGCTCGGCGCCTCCCTGTGGGTCGACACCGGCCTCGACGCGACGGTGATCGGCCTGCGCACGACGCGCGACCGCCTCGCCGAGGCGATCGAGCTGCTCGGGCTCGTCGTGCAGCGGCCGCGCCTCGACGCCGCCGAGCTCACCCGGCTGAAGGCGCGCGCCGTCGACGCGGCGAGGGACCGCGCCCGCACGGACGGCCGCTGGGGGGCGCTGATGGTCCTCTTCCGCGACCTCTACGCGCTCCCGACCGAGCTGCACCCGTACGCCTCGTTCGGCGCGACGGCGTCGGAGCTCCCGAAGATCACCGCCGCCGACTGCCGCGCGTTCCACGCGGCGTGGTACGTCCCGAAGAACACCGTCGTGGTGGTGGCGGGCGACACGACGCCCGAGGCCGCGCGCGCCGCCGTGGAGAAGGCCTTCGCCGACCGCCGCGGCGCCGAGCCGCCGGCGCTCTCGTTCACCGATCCGATGCCCCCCGGGTCGCTCAAGCTCACGATCGTCGATCGCCCGAAGAGCGCCGAGAGCGAGATCTTCGTCGGCGTCCTCGGGCCCGAGCGCCGCGACCCGGAGTGGCCTGCGCTCGCGGTCGCCGGCCAGGTGCTCGGCGGCCCCTCGGGGCGGCTGTCCCGGGACCTCCTCGAGCCGCGCGGGGCGGCGCGCGCTGCGTCCGCGGCGACGATCGACGTCGCAGAGGGGCCGGTGCCGCTCGTCCTCCAGGCCGTCGCGCCGGCGGCGCGGACGGGCGCTGTCGCGCAGGCGATGCTCGAGCAAGCGGAGCAGCTCGCGACGACGATGCCGTCCGAGGAGGAGACCGAGGCCGCGGCGGGCCGCCTCTCGGCCGGCCTCGGCCTCGGCATCGGGACGGCGGCGGGGCTCGCGGACGAGATCGCCGGCATGCAGGTGCTCGATTTGCCGGACGACTACCACGACAGCTACCGCAAGGAGCTCCGGGACATCACGCCGGCGCTCGCTGGTAAGGTCGCGGCGGACCACGTGCGACCGGCGCGCGCCGTGGTCGTCGTGGCGGGCGACGCCCAGGTGATCGGCCCGATGCTGAGCCGCTTCGGCGACGTCAAGGTGGTCGACCCGACCCGGGACTTCGAGCGGAAGCGCACGATCCAGCGGGACGCGAGCGCCTCGCCCGCCCCGGCGCTCGACGCGGACCGCGCAGCGCCGGCGCAGGACCGGCCGTGACGGGCGCTGGCCGCCGCGGGCGCGCGCGCGCCGCTCGGGCGGGGGCGGGGGCGCTTGCGCTCGCGGCGGGGCTCGCGGCCGCGTGGATCGCGGGTCGCGCCGGCGCGCAGCCGGAGCCCGCGCCGGTGCCGGCCGCGCCGTTGAAGCCCGCACCGGTGCCGGCCGCGCCGTTGAAGCGCGCGCCGGTGGCGGCCGCGCCGCCGGAGCCCGCGCCGGTGGCGGCCGCGCCGCCGAAGCCCGCGCCGGTGGCGGCCGCGCCGTCCCCGCCGAAGCCCGCCGCGGGGCAGCTCGACGGCGCGACCTACGACTTCGAGCGCCCGCCCGCGCCGGCGAGCGGGGCGGTCCCGCCGGGCGCGGCGCCGGGCGGCGCCGCCGCGCCCGCGGTACCGCCGGAGCAGCGCTGGCTCGGCCGCGCGTTCGTGCACCGCCTCGCTGCCGCCAATCCCGCGCGGCCGCTGCCGATCCTCGTGTTCCTGCACGGCACCAACGCGGCACGGATCGAATACCGCTGGATGGGGGGCGGCCAGGAGGGCGACGTCCGCCGGATCGCGGCGCAGCTCATGGAGGCGGGCCAGATCCCGCCGATCCTCGTCGCGGCGCCGAGCGCCGTGCTCCCGGCGGCGGTCGCCGTGGCGCGCACGACCTGGCCTGCCTTCGATCTGGACGCGTTCCTCGACGCCACCGCCGAGCGGCTGCGCGGCGTCGCGACGCTCGACCGCGCGCGCGTCCTCGTCGCGGGCCACTCCGGCGGCGGGTGCAACCCGGCGGGCGGCATCGCGACCGCCGTGCGCGCGTCCACGCCGCCGCACGCCGCGCTCGTGATCGACGCCTGCATGGACGTCGACCTCGCGCTCCCCCTCGCGCGATCCGCGCCGACCACGCACGTCGTCGTTTCGTGGCAGACGATGTCGTGGGTCAGGCGCCCCTTTGGCGACTTCCGCCGCGCGTTCCAGCGCGGCGTCGACGCGCACCCTGCCGCGCCCGGCGTCCTCCGCGAGCTCGAGCACCTCGTCCCGACGGAGCCCATGCCGCACGACGCCATGGTGCCGCTGGTGCTGCGGCGGTGGTTGCCGCCGCTGCTCTCGCCGGGCGCCGCGCCCAGCGTGCCCTGCGTCTCGCCGTGACCGTCCCGGGACGCTTCTCCGCGCGATCACCGCGAGGTTCCGCGCCAGGCGCCCGGGCAGCGAGGCGCACAAAAAGAAAAAAGAGCGCCCGTCCGACGGTGGGGGGAACCGTCCCTCAGGCGCTCTGCTTCGGTATCAAGCAGGAGCTGGGCCAGGGCCTTCCTGACGGAACATCGTGAGTTTGCTCAGGCTTCTTGGGGCTCCGGCTTTCATTTCGGCCCGGGCGGCTTTCATTGGTGAAGGCTGACAGCGCCGGCACGCCGGGGGGCTTCTGGTACGGCGACGCTCGCCAGGTGTTGCTGCACGGCGGCGCTCGCCAGGTGTTGCTGCACGGCGGCGCTCGCGCGACGGCGTCTCGAGCCTGGCTGTGCCGGCGTTATGCGGGGCGGTGGGGGGTCCCGGCGCCGGCTCCCACGCGGCGTGTCTTGCCCACGCGCCTCGCCTGCTGCCGGATGTGCTCCACGGCCTTCTCGAAGAACGGCTCGGGGGAGGCCTTGCTGACGGTGATCTGCTCTCCGCCGACGAGGACGACGAGGAGGCCCCTGTCGGTCCTGCCCACCGCGAAGAAGTCGACGGTGAACGGCAGCTCGTCCTCGACGGTGAGGGACAGCTGGCATTTCAGGACCTCACCGACGCCGGGCTGATTCTCGACGACGAACCGTTGCAGCAGCCCGTTGACCTGGACGTCCGTGGCGATCCGGTTGAGCGCCCACTTGTCCCTTGGCCAGGCCATGTGGTCGCGGAGCTCGTATATCCACTGCAAGAGCTCCTCGGCGACCTGGCCGATCGCCGCCTTGGACGCCTCGTAGGACAGCTTGATCTGCTCGTATTTCGTCATCGGGACTCCATCGCTCTCCGGCGTGCCTCGTGGAGGCTACCAGAACGTCGCGCCGCGTCGCACGCAGATCGGGCCTGTCGACCTCGCCGACGCCGCGTGATCCGAGGGCGCTGCCCTCGACGCGCCAGTCGGTCTTCGGGGCGCGCGCACCCGGGCGGTGTCCGAGCCCGCCGACCGTCCACGTCGGCGGTGGAACCGTGATCACCGGGATACCGCGGGGAGTTCGTCCACGTCCTGCCCGCCACGCCGCGCGCCGCCGGGCGCTCGAGGCCGCCGGGTTGCTCCCTCGCGAAGCGCTGGCGCGAGCGCCTCTACACGCTCGAGCGGCCGGCGCCCGAGAGCGTCACGGACGGCGCCGGCGGCTCACTCATCGCCGAGCGCCTCGAAGTAGCGCTCGGCCCACTCCGGCCATGGTGGCGCCGGGATCTGGCGGACCCAGGTCATCTGCTCGAGATACTCAGGGCGGCGCGGGAGGGCTTCGATCCCTTCGGGCGGCGCGTAGCTCTGAAGGCACCAGCCGCCGATGATGCGGTCTTTCGATTCGAACTTCAGGTAAACATACCCCGCCGTCCGTGGTCGTTTCAGCCAGCGGAACCGGCCGAGGACCACATCGCCGACCAGCTTGAAATTATGATACTCGGCGAGCGCGCTGAGCTCGCCATGATAGCAGTAGACGCCGCGAGGCTCGCCCCGGTGGAATCTCACGTAGTAGGAGTTCCTGGACTCCGGATTGTACCAGACACCCTCCAACGTTCGCAGATCCAGGACGTCCGCAGGGCCCTTCGCCTCCACCGGCTCCGGCGCGGCCGCGGTCTTCGTGGCGGCCGCGAGCATCTGCCGGAAGCTCTCGGTCTGCGTATCGAGCGCGGCCTTCAGCCCCGCGAGCTCCGCGGCGAGCGCCGAGGCGCCCGCCTCCTGCGCCGCGGCGCGCCCGCGCTGCCGGCCGACGGCGTTCCTGATCTGCGTGCACACCGAGCCGAGCGCGGCCTGGAGGTTCCCGTCGGCGCGCCGCGCGAACGTCGCGGCCGTGACCCCGGCGAGGTCGGTCGGGAGCCCGATCGGCTCGTCCCGGCAATACACGATGAACGTGCGCTCCCGGCCGAGCGCGCCCATGAACAGCCCGAGCTCGAACAGGACGTTGTCGCGCGGGCTGTTCATCGCCTGGCTCCGCTTCTGCACCAGGTCGTCGGGCGTGAGGACCAGCACGGCGAACTCGAACTCTCGGATGGCGCCGCAGAGGCTCTCGAGCGTGCCCCCGGAGAGGCCGAATACCCCCTGCGACCACACCGTGCAGTCAGCGTCGTAGTCCAGCCCGAGCTGGATGTGCTCGGCGACGCGGAGCCCTTCCACCGAAGAGCCGATGAAGATGCGCGGCCTGGAGCTCACGAGAGGCCTCCCTCGGCGCGCTGGATCGCGCGCGTCTGGCGAGAGGCCGGCCGGAGCCTGCGGGCCCTGTCCGTCGCGGTCCGCGCGCGCTCAGGCATATTGCTGGAGCAGCGAGCCGCGCATCGGGTTGTCGCACGCCTTCAGGGCCGCGCAGATCGCGTCCTTGTCGACCGGCACCCGGTGCAAGCTGACGTTCACCGCGCCGCCGCGCGCCTCGACGGTCGCGTACTCGGCGTGGTGCAGCAGCGTCGGAGGCCCGCCGTTCGCGTATTCCTTGAAGGGGAGCCCGACGCTCCCCGGGTTCACGAGGAGGATGCCGCGGTGCTGGCGGAGCATCTGGAGGTGCGTGTGGCCCCCGGCCATCACGGTCGCCGCGCGGCCTTCGAGGCGGCGGTCGAGCTCCTCGGGCGGCGTGCTCGCGAGGAGGTCCTCCATGTGAGATCGGGGCGAGCCGTGGAACAGGAGGAGCGTCGACTGGCCGTCGAGCGGGACCTCCAGGCGCGCCTGGAACGTCCGCAGGAAGGCGAGGTCGTCCTGCGACAGCTGGTCACGGCACCAGTCCACTGCGTCGACGACGATCGAGGCCTCGGTGTAGGTGCGGATCAGCCCGGGATCGAGCATGAAGTCATCGTGGTTGCCGAGGATGCACGGACACCCTAGCTCCCGCAGCATGTCCAGGATGGCGACGGGCTGCGGCCCCAGCGTCGCGACGTCCCCGAGGCAGATCACCTGATCCACGCCGGCCGCCTGGATGCTGGCCATCACGGCCCTGAGCGCCACTTCATTGCCGTGGATGTCGGAAATCAATGCGATCCGCATGGGAGAGACCTCCTCTTGGGCGGCCATCGAGGTGTCGGCGAGGCTCTCGGCGCCTCACGGCGACCGATCGACAGCCTGGTAGGCTAGACGATGTCCGGCGGCACCTCCAGCCCCCTCGCGGCCGCTCGATCCAACGCCCGCACGCCGGCACGCCCGCACGCCGGCACGCCCGCACGCCGGCACGCCGGCACGCCGGCACGCCCACACGCGGGCCTCGTGGGTACGACGGCCGGGATCGATGGATGCGGGCGTCGCCTCTTATCCGCCGTCCTTCTTCTTCAGCTCGCCCTTGAACCGCCACTCCACCGCTGCCTTCACTGCGAGCGTGATCACCGACACGCCGGCGAGGAGGCTGGCGACCGCGAACGCGGGCACGACCCGGACCATGTTGGCGTAGTAGACGCGCTCCACGTGGAGCGGCAGCGTCACCTGGTCGGAAGAGCCCGCCGAGACCACGTACACGGCGCCGAACTCCCCCATCGCCCGGGCGGTGCACAGGATCACCCCGTACAGCAGCCCCCAGCGGATGTTGGGCAGCGTCACACGCCAGAAGATCTGCCACCCGTTCGCGCCGAGCACGCGGGCGACCTGCTCCTCCTCGGTCCCCTGGGCCTGCATCAGCGGGATGAGCTCGCGCGCGACGAACGGGAAGGTGATGAACACCGTCGCCAGCACGATGCCAGGCAGGGCGAAGATGATCCTCGTCGAGACTTCGAGGCTCGTGAACCCGAGGCTCACTTCGTAAGTCCTGTTGACGAAGGCGCCGAAGAGCCCGCTCGCCCCGAACAGCAGGACGAAGCAAAGGCCCGCGACCACGGGCGAGATCGAGAAAGGCAGGTCGATCAGCGTGACGAGCAGGCTCTTGCCCCGGAAATCGAACTTGGTGACCGCCCACGCCGCCGCGAGGCCGAACAGCGTGTTGAGCGGCACCGCGATGGCCGTGGTGAGGAGCGTGAGCTCGACGGCGCGGAAGGTCGCGCGGTCGAAGACCGCCTGTCCATAGGCGCGCAGCCCCTCGCCGAGGGCGTGCCAGAACACCACCCCGAGCGGGAGTACGAGGAACACGCCGACGAGCAGCACGCAGAGGCCGATCAGCACCCGGCGCGCGCTCCGTTCCCCCGCGGCGTCCGCCCTGCCGGCGCGGGGGCGCGCGGGCATCATGTCGGGCCTCCGGTCCACGGGCGGCGGGTCGTCATGGTGCGATCAGCCCGCCGCGCCGTCCGAGCGGGCGCGCGCCGCGGCGCGCTGGAGCAGGTTGATCACGAGCAGGAGCGCGAACGACGCCCCGAGCAGCAGGACCGCGACAGCGGTGGCGTCGGCGTAGGTGCCTGTCTCGTTCACCTCGATCATCTTGATGATCACCTGGGACGCGATCTCGGTATCGGGGCGGTTGCCCGAGATGAAGATCACCGACCCGTACTCGCCGAGGCCGCGCGCGAGCGCCAGCGCGAACCCCGTGAGGAGCGCCGGCGCGAGCTCGGGCAGCACGACGGCGCGGAAGATCTGCAGGCGGCTCGCGCCGAGCGTCGCCGCGGCCTCCTCGACGTCCCGGCCCAGGTCCTCGATCACCGGCTGCACCGTGCGCACCACGAACGGCAGCCCCACGAACGCCATCGCGACGACCACCCCGAGCGGCGCCAGCGAGATCCTGTCGTACGCCGTCCATTCGATCGGCCACGCGCGCCACCCGTGCTCGAACCCGCGCCACGCGGGCCACGGATACCGGAATCCCACGCTGGAGAGCGCCCCGCCGAGCAAACCGGTGTCGGCGTAGAGCGTGGAGAGCGCGATGCCCGCCACGGCCGTGGGGAGCGCGAAGGGCAGGTCGATCACCGCGTCGAGCACGCGGGCGAACGGGAAGGTGTACCGGCCGAGCACCCACGCGATGAGCAGGCCGATGACGACGTTGAGGAGCGCGGCCACGAGCGAGGCGCCCAGCGTGAAGCGGACGGCCGAGGCGACCCAGCTGCTCGTGACGATCCGGGTGAACCGCTCCCACCCGAGCTCCGCCGTCTTGAGGAACAGCGCGGACAGCGGCAAGAGGACCACGAGGCTCAGGTAGAGCACCGCGACCCCCAGGGAGAGCGAGAACCCGGGGAGCACGCGCGCGCGGCGCGACATCACTTCTTCCGCATCTTGTCGAGCTCGGCCCCCTGGCTGAAATGGACGTTCATCACCGTCGGCCAGTCGGTGAAATGGTCCTTGAACCGGAACAGCGTCAGCGGCTTGAGCCGCTCGGCGTGCTTCTTCGCGATCGCCTCGCTGTACGGGCGGTTATAGCGCTTCGCGATGAGCTCCTGCCCCTCGTCGGAGAAGTGGAACTTCACGTACGCCTCGGCGAGCTCCTTGACCCCGTGCCGCTCGGCGACCTTGTCGACGACCGCGAGGGGGACCTCGATCGTGATCGAGTCCGAGGGCACGATGACCTCGAACTGGTCTGCGGTCGCCGGGTCGGCGGCGATCTGGAGGATCTCGTTCTCCCAGCCGAAGAGGACGTCGCCCGTGCGCTGCAGGATGAAGCGGGTCGACGAGCCGCGCATGGCCGGGTCGAGGATGGCGTCGTCGTAGACCTTCGCCGTGAACTCGCGCGCGGCGGCCTCGGCCTCCGCGTCCGTCCGGCCCTCGGCCTTCGCCTTGCGTGCGGCGTGCGCCCACGTCGAGAGGTAGATCCACCGCGCCCCGCCGCCGGTCTTCGGATCCGGGCACAGCGACACGACCTCGGGCCGCGCGAGGTCTTCCCAGCCCTTCACCTGCTTCGGGTTGCCCTTGCGGACCATGAAGATGACGGCCGACGTGTACGGGACCGAGCCGTTCGGCAGGCGCTCGCGCCAGGTCGCGGGGAGCAGGCCCGCCTTGGCGATCGTGTCGATGTCGAAGTCGACCGAGAGCGCCGCGACGTCGGTCTCCTTGCCGGCCGCTATGTCGCGCGCCTGCTTGCCCGACGGGCCGTGGTCGGTCTCCACGTCCACGTCCTTGCCCGTCGTCTGCTTGTACCACCGCTCGAACGCTGGATTGAGCTCCTGGTAGAGCTCGCGCGTGGGGTCGTAGGAAGCGACCGAGAGCTTCGCGACCTGGGCCGGCGCGCTCGCGCTCCCCTCGCGCGCGGCCGTCGTCGCCTTCTTCTCCTCGCACCCGGTGGCGGCCAGGAGCAGCGCGCCGAGGGCCAGCGCGAGCGCGGAACGGAGCGCGGTCGTCTTCATCGTCTCATCTCCAGGTGGAAAGGCGGCCACTCTACCGCCGGACAAGGCCCTTGTCGCGAGTCGCTCGCCGGCGTCCCCGCCTCGCCGGACGTGTTGCTGCCCCAGCACCACAGGTCGACGTAGCGTCGGGCGCGCAGGCCGACGTGGCGCCGGGCGCGCAGGTCGACGTGGCGCCGGGATCGCAGGCCGACGCGGCGTCGGGCGCGCCGGTCGACGTGGCGCCCGGGCGCGCAGGTCGACGTGGCGCCGGGCGCGCAGGTCGACGTGGCGGCGGGTCGGTAGATCGGGACCTGCTCCGGGCGCCGACATGCAGTACCCTCTGCTCCGCGCCGGCTCGACGCGGCGCGCCGGGCATGCGCCACGCCGAGAGTACCTCCCTGACATGCAGCGCATGAGCGACGGCCGGGATCCCAGCACTGCGGCCCCCTTCGACTGGAACCGCGCCACGTCTGCGCCCGCGCCGGCGGAGCGCCCGCCGCCCCTCGGGCGCCTGCTCGCCGAGGGCTGGGCTGCCGTTCGCGCCGAGGACGAGGCGTGGCTGCCGCTCGGCCGGGCGGCCCGGCCGGTCGAGGTGCTCGACGAGACGCTGCGCGACGGCATCCAGGGCGTCTCCACGGTGAACCCGTCGCCCGCGCAGAGGGTCGAGCTGATCCACGCGATGGCGGGCATCGGCGTCGACGCCGTGAACCTCGGCCTCCCGGCGGCCGGCCCGCGCCAGTTCGAGGACGCGTGCCTGCTCGTCCGGGAGATCGTCGCGTCGAGGCTCCCGCTCGCCCTGACCGCCGCCGCGCGCACGATCGCCTCCGACGTCGAGGAGGTCGCGCGCGTGGCCGAGCGTACGGGGGCGCCGATCGTCGTCTACACGTTCATCGGCAGCTCGCCGATCCGGCATTTCGTCGAGGGGTGGGGGCCTGATTTCCTGGTCCGCAGCGTCGAGGACGCCGCGCGCGCCGCCGCCGCGGCCGGCCTGCCCTTCTGCCTCGTCGCCGAGGACGCGACCCGCTCGCCGCCCGACATGCTCCGCACGCTCTTCCGCGCCGCCGTGGACGCCGGCGCCGCGCGCATCTGCCTCTGCGACACGACCGGCCACGTCACCCCGCCGGGCGTCGCTTCGCTCATCGCGTTCGCCCGGCGCGAGCTCGCCGCGCTGGGCGCCCCTCGGCTCGAGCTCGACTGGCACGGCCACAACGACCGCGGCCTCGGCCTCGCGGCCGCGCTCTGGGCCGTTGCCTGCGGTGTCGAGCGGGTCCACGCCACGGCGCTCGGCGTCGGCGAGCGGGTGGGCAACAGCTGCCTGGAGCTGCTCATCGACAACCTCGGCCGCCTCGGCTCGCGCGCCGCGGTGCCGCGCGAGCGCCTCGCCGCGTACTGCGCGGTCGCGTCGCGCGCCCTCTCCTGGCCGATCCCCCCGGACCACCCGATCGCAGGGGCGCTCACCCGGGCTTGACGTTGCCGCCGCCGACCCGCGCCAGGGCGGCGCGGACGATCGGCGCGGCGGGCGCGAGCGCGTCCGCGAGCTCGCCGACGCGCCCCGCCGCGCGCTCGGCCCGCGCCCACGCCGACGAGAACCCGAGCGTGCCGGGCGGGTGGGCCTCCGCGAGGGCGATCGCCTGCCGAAGATCGTCGCCCACCGCGGCGATGGCGTGGAGATCTGCCACGCTCGCCCCGCGGCCGCGCGCCGCGGCGTAGAGCGCCCGCACGATGCCCAGCAGGTCGCGGGCGGCCTCCAGCGGGAACGGGTCGCGGCGGATCGAGAGCACGCCGGCCGCAGATCACGGATCCCGGGCTCGGGCGTCAAGCAGGGCGCTACCTGCACGTTGTGGCTTGAAATTTGCAAACTGATGCAAACCAATTCGAGGAAAGTTGCCGAAAGTTCCAGAAAGAAACCGACAGAAAGGGGTCGCCATGAACAGCCGCATGCATGAGCTCGCGAAGACGGACGTGCCCGGGGGCGAGGAGGAGGTCCCGCTCCCGCCAAACCCGGGCGATCCGGGCCCGGAGCAGCCCGAGCCGCCGTCGCCCGATCCCACACAGGATCCTCGCATCCCGCAGCAGGGCGACTTTCCGCGCGGGGTCTGAGCCGGGTCGGCCTCCGCTGCCCGACAGGTCGCGCGGGGGGACCACCACCGCCACCTTCGCTGCAGGGGCTCATTCTGGACTGGTCGTTCCAGAATGACCGGTCCAGAGCGCGCCGCGCGCTGGGGACACGATCGCCACCTTCGCGGTAGGGCTCATTCTGGACTGGTCGTTCCAGAATGACCGGTCCAGAGCGCGTCGCGTGCGGGGACACGATCGCCACCTTCGCGGTAGGGCTCATTCTGGACTGGTCGTTCCAGAATGACCGGTCCAGAGCGCCTCGCGCGCAGGGACACCATCGCTACCCTCGCTGAGGGGCTCATTCTGGACTGATCGTTCCAGAATGATCGGTTTAGAATGAGCCGCTGAAGCAAGGGCAGCCGGGCTCGCGCATCGGGCCAGCGCGCGCCGCGCGACCGACAGCGGCTCCCCGGCTCCCCGGCTCCCCGGCTCGCTGGCGCGCTGGCCGTCAGAACCGCAGCTCGCGCGTGCTCACCTCGTGCTCCACGCGCGTCGTGCCGGCGACATCGACGATGCCGAGGGAGAGCGCGTGGTCCGCCTCTCCCCAGGTGATCTCCACGAAACCGTAGTTGTTCTCCGCGACGGGCGAGCCCACCCGGTTGGCGTTCTCCTCGATCTCCGGCCATGTCTCCGTGATGCCGCTCGAGGTGACGTCGTAGAGGGGATAGCCGCCGGCGGTCTCGAGCCTGGAGAGCTCGCCCCAGTGAACGTCGCCGCTGATGAAGAGGGTCGCCTCCGCGCCCGTATCCCTGATCAGATCGACCATCCTCTGGCGCTCATGGGGCATGTTGGTCCATGACTCGTAGCCGTTGTATTCATGGCCGAACTGCGTGCTCGTCCCGATGATGCGCACGTCCGCGGGCTTCTTCAGCTCGCCCTCGAGCCAGGCCCACTGGGCGTCTCCGAGCATGGTTCGGGACTTGTCCGTGGTCGGCTGATAATCGTGCTTGTATTTCGCAGGGTCGCTGTTCGCGTCGAGCGGGTCGCGAAACCAGCGGGTGTCGAGGAGGATGATCTGGAGGGTGCCGCCGGGCTCCTCGTGGAGGTACGAGGTGTAGATCCCCTCCCGCGTGCGCCGCGGCGAGCCCGCGGGCTCCTTCCAGAAATCGAGGAAGAGGTCCTTCGTGGCGGCCTTCTGCGGGAACTCCTTGCCGGCGTCGTTCGCGCCGTAGTCGTGGTCGTCCCACGTGGCGATGACGGGGACGGCCTCGAGCAGGCCCTGAAACTCCGGGGACGCCGCGAGCTTGTCGTATTTCGCCTGCAGCATGGCGATGTCGTCGGAGTCGCCGTAGATGTTGTCGCCCAGGAACACGAAGAGGTCGGGGGCGCTCGCCCTCGCGAGCTCGAGGACGGGCTTCTTCTTGTCCTGGTGCATGCAGGAGCCGAAGGCGATGCGGGTCTTCAGCGAGCGTGGGCCGCTCCCGCCCGCCCCTCCGCTACCCCCTGTCCCCGCGCCGCTGCCATGCGTACCGGTGGAGCTGGCGCCGTCGGCGTCGCTGCACGCGAGGGTGGGGAGGAGGGGGAAGAGGCAGAGGGAGATACCGAAGATCGTGGGGATCTCTTGCATGGCGGCGAGGCTAACACGCACAGATGGAGAGCACCCCGAGCCGCGCCGCCGCTCCCGATCGTGTCACTCCGCTCCGCCACCCGCGCGACGAACACGCTCTCTCAGGGCCCGTGCAGCCCGGAACCCCCCCCAGGGCTCGCTCAGCCCCGGTCCTCTTCCCGCCGCATCTTCACCGCGCACGCCTTGTACGAGGGCTGCCTCGAATACTGATCGAAGGCCGGGAACGTCAGCTTGTTCGTGACCTCGTAATGCATGGGGATGAAGATCTCCCCCGGCTGCACCGAGTTCGTGACGAACGCCCGCGCCTTGATCTCCGCCCGGCGCGACGCGATGACCACCCACTCGTGCATCTCGATGCCGAGCTTCTTCGCGTCGACCGGGCTCACCTCGACGTAGATCTCCTTCGGGTAGAGCCGCTGCAGCACCGCGGACTTCTTGGTCCGCGTCTGCGTGTGCCACTGGCTCGAGCTCCCGCGCCCCGTGAGCAGCGTGAACGGGTACTGCTCGTCGGTCGGCTCCGGCAGCTGGCGAGGCGCCTGGAAGGCGAACTTCGCCTTCTGGTCCGGCCGGTAGAACTTGCCGTCCTCGAACAGCCGCCGCTCGTTGCTCTCGAGGGACGCCCCCTCGGGGAGCGGCCACTGGATGCCGCCGCGCTCGTCGACCATCGCATAGTCCTCGATGCCCGAGATGTCGCAGGGCTGCCCCTTCGAGAGCCGCTTCATGATCTGGAAGACGGCCTCCGGGCTCTTCCACTCCGTGAACAGATCGCCACAACCCCAGTACTGCGCGACCAGCTGGAAGATGTGAAAGTCCGCCAGCGCCTGGCCGGGAGCCCGCGCGACCTTCTTCACGAGGCCGATGCGCCGCTCCGAGTTGATGAACGTGCCCTCCTTCTCGGCCCACGACGCCGCCGGGAGCACGAGGTGCGCGCGCTCCGCCGTCTCGGTCGTGGTGTACATGTCCTGCACCACGAGGAACTCCAGGCGGCCGAGGAGCTCGTGCAGGTCCTCCTGGTTGATCCAGGAGTGGGCCGGGTTCGTCGCGATGATCCAGAGGCCCTTGATCTTCCCCTTCAAGATGCCTTCGATGATCTGGTCGTAAGCCAGGCTGTTCCGGGTCGGGATCACCTCCTCCGGGATGCCGAGGATGCCGGCGATCTTCTTCCGGTGCTCCTCCTTCGTGAAGTCGTGCCCGGCGAACAGGCCCGTCGTGTTGCTGAACATCCGCGAGCCCATCGCGTTGCACTGGCCCGTGATGGAGTTCGCCCCGGTGCCAGGCCGGCCGATGTTCCCCGTCATGAGCGCCAGATTGATGAGCGACTGCGCGACCCGCACGCCCTCGTGGCTCTGGTTGACGCCCATGGTCCACCAGAACGACACCCGCTTGCCGCTGTGGATCGTCTCCGCGAACGACGCGAGCTGCTCCTCGCTGAGCCCCGTCGCCGCCGACACGCGCGCCGGCGTGAAGTCCGCGACGTGCGCCTTGAACTCCTCGAAATCGACGGTGTGCGCGCGGATGAACTCCTGATCGATCCACCCTCGCTGGATGAGGATGTGCGCGATCCCGTAGAACAGCGTCAGATCCGACTTCGGCTTGAGGGCGTAGTGCGCCGTCGCCGCCATCGCGGTCTCGGTCTTGCGCGGATCCACGACGAGGATCGCGGGACGGTTCTTGTTCTTGCACAGCCGCTCCCACATGATCGGGTGGGCGATGCAGAGGTTCGAGCCGACGAGCACGACGACGTCGGACTCCTCGAAATCGCGGTACGTGTACGGCGGCGCGTCGAACCCGAATGACTCCTTGTAGGCGACGACCGCCGTCGCCATGCACTGCCGGGTGTTGCCGTCCCCGTGCAGCAGGCCCATCCCGAACTTGGCGAGCGCGCCGAGGAAGGCCATCTCCTCGGTGACGATCTGCCCGGTGCTGATGAAGGCGACCGACTCCTTGCCGTGCGCCTCCTGGATCGCCTTGAAGCGATCCACGAACGTGCGCAGCGCGACGTCCCACTCCACGCGCTCCAGCTTCCCGCGGGCGTTGCGCAGGAGCGGCGTGACAGCGCGGTCGCTCGCCCGGAGCGGCGTGAGCGCCTCCCAGCCCTTCGGGCACGCCATCCCCAGGTTGACGGGATAGTCGGTGTTCGGAGAGAGGTTGATCGCCTCGCCGTCCTTGAGGTGCACGTTCAGCCCGCACCCGGTCGAGCAGAAGCCGCACACCACCGTCGTCGTCTGGTCAGGCTTCAGCCGCGCCGGCACCCTCCCGAGCCCGAACTCGCCGGGCGTGAGGAGCAGCTCGCGCGTCAGCGGCCCGTTGCGCTGCAAGAGGAGGTTGTCGGCCGCCGCGCGGGCTGGAGCGGACTTCTTTGCGTCGGACGTCGTCATCAGGAGAGCCCTCCGGGCATCTTGGATGCCGGCGCCGCTGCGAAGAAGAGGTACCGCTCGAGGAACTCCCCCGAGAGGCAGAAGAGGAACGCCACGACCGCCATGGCCATCAGCACTTCCGAGCTCACGCCGCTGTTCGGCGCCGAGAACAGGCTGAGCGCCGGCAGGGCGATGCCGCCGAGCGCCCCGCAGGCGAAGCGCCAGCCTGTCGCGCCCTTCAGCTCACCCGCCATGAGGATCGCGCTCCGCTTGAGCGTCGAGTGGCTGCGCTTGCGGAGGTGCCGGAACATCGAGAGCTCCACGAGCAGCTTGAGCGCCATCGACGCGCAGAGGAACGCGCTCAGCGCGCGGAAGCCGCCCGTCAGGAGCAGCGACGCGTGCTCGCGGCTCGTGAGCAGCGCGACCATCAGGATCGTCGAGCTCCCGAGCACGGCCGCCGTGCCCGCGAACTTGAAGCCCGTCAGGCCGCCGCGCCAGTGCTCGCGCTGCGTCGCGGCGTACACCATCACCGAGCAGAAGACGCCCAGCATCCCGCTCAGCGCGACCGCGTAGGAGAGCGGCGCCTGCAGCTGGCTGAGCTGGATCGGCAGCGCCGAGAGCACCGGGATCGATTGCACCCAGAACGAGGCCGCGTAGAGCGTCCCGGCGCCCGCGAAGAGCGAGAAACCGAGGATCTCCCGGCTGAGCCACGACGTCTTGAGGCCGAGGAGGGCGCGGAACGCGAACTGCGGTCGGCCCAGGTGGAGCAGGCTCGCCCCGAGCGCGGCGAGCCCGAAGACGAGCGCGAAGACGGCGCTGTGGCCGCCGAAATCGCGCGTCGCCTGCTCCTCGAGGAGCTCGTTGAGGGCCAGGCTCACGCAGAAGGCGCCCACCGAGAGCTGCGTCAGCACGAGCATGGCGACGAGCGGAGGGTGGGAGTGCTCCCGGCTCACCTGGTAGAAGTCCGCAGGGAGCATGTTGCGCGGGAGCGACTTCTTCGTCTTGTAGCTGGTCGTCGGGATCGTGTACTCCGGCGCCGCCGCCCCCGGCACGAAGACGTTCGCCTGGCTCTCCTGCACGGCGCTCGCCTGGTCGACCACCGTGATCCGGATGGCGCCGTTCGGGCACGACTGCACGCACGCCGGGGCCTCGTCGTTGGCCAGCCGGTCGCTGCACATGTCGCACTTGCGCACGATCCCCCGCTCCGCGTTGAACTTCGGAGCGTCGTAGGGGCACATCAGGATGCAGTACTGACAGCCGATGCACTGGTCATCGAGGTGCTTGACGATGCCGGTGACAGGGTCCTTCTCATAGGCCTTGACCGGGCACCCCGACATGCAGGCCGGGTCGAGGCAGTGGTGGCACGCTGTCGTCACGCTCTGCTGCGCGGGCGCCTGGGGCGTGCCGCCGTGGAGCAGCCCGACCGAGCGCCACACCTCGTCCTCGTCGAGGCCGTTGAGGCTGTGGCAGGCGGTGACGCACGCCTTGCACGCCGTGCAGGCGTCCAGGTCGACCTCGAAGGCGTACTGCTGCCCCGGCTTCGGCTTCTCGAAGGGGATGAGGTCGCGGTAGTACTTGGACTGAGCCGGGAGCGTGTGCTCCTCGTGCATCTTCGAGAACTTCTCGACCGCCGTGAGCTTCTGCTGATCCGAGAGGAGCGACTGGAGCAGGCTCTTGTTGCTGTCCTGGATCTTCGGCGGTGAGTTGACGATGGGCAAATGAAAATGAGTGTCCGAAACCTTAGCCACGCTCATTGAAGGTCCCTGTCTACCCGGCGCGGAATCCCAGCCCGGAGAGCTCCAGTAGGCACGCCGCGGACGGCGGCGCGTCCGTCGCGGGGAGGAACGTCACGCCGCCTCGCCCGCGCATTCGATCAGCTCGCCGCCGCGAACGGCTGCGCCGCGGCCTGGATCTCGACGCGCCCGCCGCGGATCCGGGTGGGGTACACGGGCAGGCGCACGCTCGGGTCGTCCAGGCACTGGCCCGTGCGCAGGTCGAAGTTCTGCTTGTAGATCGGCGAGGCGATCTTGGGCACGCCCCCCTTGTCCCCGACGATGCCGCGGGAGATGACGAACGCCTTGCTGAACGGGTCGAAGTTGCTGATGGCGTAGATCTCCTCGCCCTCGCCGACCCGGACCACCGCGATCTGGCGCTTGCCCACGAGCGCGCAGACGCCCGTGTTCGGGATGATGTCCTCGACCCCGCAAACATCGACCCAGCTCTGGGTCGTCCCCTCGTTCCGAGGCGCTTCCGAAGTGTGCAGCTGGTTCATGACGGTTCCTCTGAAGAAAAGGCCTGTCGCCCCGCGGTCAGATCATCTCCTCGACGACGGTGGACTTCTCCTTCCAGGCCGCCGGGCGGTGCTGCGCCCGCTCGCTCACGAAGACGATGCTCCGGTCGGGCTCGCCGGCGTTCACGAACGGGCGGAACTGCTTGAGCTTGTCCGGATCGGAGACCGCGGCCTTCCACTCGCACTCGTAGGTCGCGATGAGGTGGGCCATCTCCTTCTCCAGCTCCTCGCAGATGCCGAGAGAGTCCTCGATGATCACCTGGCGGAGGTAATCCATGCCGCCCTCGAGGTTGTTGAACCAGGTGGCCGTGCGCTGGAGCCGGTCCGCCGTCCGGATGTAGAACATCAGGAACCGATCGAGGTACTTGATGAGCGTCGCCTCGTCGAGATCCGCGGCGAAGAGCTGGGCGTGCTGCGGCTTCATCCCGCCGTTGCCGCAGAGGTAGAGGTTGTAGCCCTTCTCCGTGGCGATGATGCCGAAGTCCTTGCTCTGCGCCTCGGCGCACTCGCGCGCGCAGCCGGAGACCGCGGACTTCAGCTTGTGGGGGCTGCGCAGCCCCTTGTAGCGGTTCTCGACCGCGACCGCGAAGCCCACCGAGTCCTGCACGCCGTAGCGGCACCAGGTGCTGCCGACGCACGACTTCACGGTGCGGAGCGACTTGCCGTAGGCGTGGCCCGACTCGAAGCCGGCGGCGATGAGCTCGCGCCAGATGTCGGGCAGCTGCTCCAGCCGCGCGCCGAACAGGTCGACGCGCTGACCGCCGGTGATCTTCGAGTACAGGCTGTACTTCTTCGCGACCTGCCCGATGGCGATGAGCTGATCCGGCGTGATCTCGCCCGCCGCCACGCGGGGGACCACCGAGTAGGTGCCGTCCCGCTGGACGTTCGCCATGAACCTGTCGTTCGTGTCCTGGAGGGGGAGGTGCTTCTTGTTGAGGATGTGCTCGTTCCACGTCGACGCGAGGATCGACGCCACGGCCGGCTTGCAGATCTCACAGCCCTTGCCCTTGCCGTGCTGGGCGATCAGGTCGTCGAAGGTCTTGACCGAGTGGACCCGGACGAGGTGATAGAGCTCCTGCCGCGAGTAATTGAAGTGCTCGCACAGGTAGTTAGTCACCGCGACGCCGGCCTTCTTGAGCTCCTTCTTCAGGATGTCGGTGATCAGCGTCGTGCACGAGCCGCAGCCCGTGCCCGCCTTGGTGTGCCCCTTGATGGCGGCGAGCGTCACGTGCTTGTCGTCGCAGATGGCCGAGCAGATGGCCCCCTTCGTGACGTTCAGGCAGGAGCAGATGGTCGCCGTGTCGGGCAGCGCCTCGACGCCGAAGCCCGCCGGCTTCGCGCCGTCGCGGGGCGTGACGATGAGGTCCTCCGGGTTCGGCGGGAGGACGATCTTGTTCTGCACGAGCTGGAGCAGCTGGCTGTAGTTCGAGGCGTCCCCGACCAGGATGCCGCCGAGCAGGTGCTTGCCGTCCGCGCTGACGACGAGCTTCTTGTAGACGTTCGACGTCGCGCTCATGAAGCTGACCACGCTCGCGCCGGGCTGGGCCGCGAACGCGTCGCCGAAGCTCGCGACGTCCACGCCCATCAGCTTGAGCTTGGTGCTCATGTCGAAGCCGGCGAAGGTGTCCTTCCCGCCGGTCAGGGCGTCGGCCGCGACCTTGGCCATGTGGTAGCCAGGCGCCACGAGGCCGTAGAGCTGGTTGTTGTAGCTCGCGCACTCGCCGATGGCGTAGATGTCCGGATCGGACGTCTGACAGCGGTCGTTGATCACGACGCCGCCGCGGTTGCCGATCGCGAGCTCGCACGCGCGCGCGAGCTCGTCCCGCGGGCGGATGCCGGCGGAGAAGACGATCATGTCGGTGGCGAGGTCCGTCTGGTCGGCGAAGAGCATCCGCGCCACGCGGCCGTGCTCCGCGACGATCTCCTGCGTCGACGTGCTCGTGTGCACCTGGACGCCGAGCGACTCGATCTTCCTGCGGAGGATGGCGCCGCCGGCCTCGTCGACCTGGAGGGCCATCAGCCTCGGCGCGAACTCCACGACGTGGACCTCGAGGCCCATGTTCTTGAGGGCGTTGGCCGCCTCCAGCCCGAGCAGGCCGCCGCCGATGACCGTGCCGACCTTCGAGGACTTCGCGTGGGCCGCCATGGCCTCGAGGTCCTCGATGGTGCGGTACACGAAGCAGCCCTTCGCGTCCTTGCCCTTGATCGGGGGGACGAACGGATACGAGCCCGTGGCGAGGATGAGCTTGTCGTAATAGACAGTCTTCCCCTTCGCCGAGGTGACCGCCTTCCTCCGGCGATCGATCGAGACGGCCTTGTCGCCCAGGTGGACGTTGATGCCCGCCTCCTCGTAGAGGCCGGGCTTCACCATCGACAGGTCGTCGGCAGACTTGCCGCTGAAGAAGGCGGACAGGTTCACCCGGTCATAGGCGAGCCGAGGCTCCTCGCAGAAGGTCGTGATGTTCCACTCGCGCAGGAAGCCACCGAGAACCATGTTCTCGATGAACTTGTGCCCGACCATGCCGTTGCCGATGACGAGGAGGTCCTTCTTCTTGCTCATGCAACCCACCTTTGGGACCCGGTGAGTCCTTCTCACCGTCACTGCCGTACTGCTGTCCGAGCGAGGCGCCGGTCAGAGTCCCGGACCGAAATATGTCTACTGTGGGCTCTGTTTCGCAACTGTTTCACCGGAATAAATTGTGCGGCCAATGGCGCTCTCGAGCCCGGACATTGCCCCTGTTTCACGCGTGTTTCGCGGCCACCATCGAGCACAACGCGCCGCAGGATGAAGACGGACTCGACTGCTCCAATGAGCGGAAATGGGCGCTTCGCTCGGGGCCAGGGGCGCTTGTTTCACGCGTGTTTCGAGGTTCCGGACCAATGCATTGCATTTGTGAAAAGGACGGGCGCGATCTGCCCACATCGGCGCAGTCGGCGCGCGTGCGGTGGCCGACGTCCGCGCCGTGGACGGCGTGCGCGACGTGCGCGACGTGCGCCGTGGCCGCGACCCGGATCGGGCGCGGCCGAGGGGCTCGCCCCGGCCCCGCGCCCGCGCCGATCACCCCCGCGAGGTGGCGCTGTCGACGAGCGCGAGCAGCTGGGCCGCCGCGACCGGCTTGGTGAGGTGCGCGTCGAAGCCGGCCTCGCGCGAGCGGCGGCGGTCCTGGTCCTGCCCGTAGCCGGACACGGCGGCGATGTAGGAGCGCCTGAGCTCGGGGTCGGCCCGCAGGCGCCGGACGACCTCGTAGCCGTCCATCCCGGGCAGGCCGATGTCGAGCAGGACCAGATCGGGCGTGCTCGCGCGCGCCGCCTCGAGCGCCGCCGGGCCGTCGTGCGCCATCGACACGGTGTGCCCGTGGAACTGGAGGATGCGACGGAGGCCCTCGGCGGCGTCGACGTTGTCGTCGACGAGGAGGATCCGGAGGGCGCGCGCCGCGGGGCGCGGGGCCTGGATCGCGGCCGGCGCGGCGCCCCCCGCCAGCGCGCCGGCGCGCGGGAGCCACACGTGGATGGCGGTGCCCTCGCCGGTGCCGGCGCTCAGCGCCTCGACGCGCCCGCCGTGCAGCTCGGCCAGCCGCTTGACCAGCGTGAGCCCGATGCCGAGGCCCCCCTGCGAGCGATCGAGCGTGCGCCTCGCCTGCATGAACGGCTCGAAGACGCGCGGGAGCAGCTCGGCGGCGATGCCGACGCCCGTGTCGGTCACCCGCAGGCACGCATCGCCGCCGGTCGCCGCGCAGGTGACCGAGACCCGGCCGCCCGGGTTCGTGTACTTGATCGCGTTGTTGAGGAGGTTCACGATGACCTGCTCGAGCCGCACCCGGTCGCCGTCCACGAACAGCCCAGGCTCCACGGACACGCTGAGCTCGTGCCGGCGCTGGAGGAGGAGCGGACGGACGGACTCGAGCGCGGCGTCGACCACGGAGCCGAGGTCGAGCCGCTCCCGCTTCAGCTCGATCTTGCCGCGCGTGATCCGGGAGACGTCGAGGAGATCGTCGACGAGGCGCACGATCGTCTTCACCTGCCGCTCGAGGGTCGCGAGGATCTGGCTGTCGTCGCGCTCGCCGCGCTCATTCGTGTTCATGCGCAGGAGCTCGAGGCCGGTGGTGATCGGCGCGAGCGGGTTGCGGAGCTCGTGCGAGAGCATCGCGATGAACTCGTCCTTGCGCCGGTCCGCCTCGTGGGCCTCGCGGTAGAGGCGGGCGTTCTCGAGCGCGACGCGCCGCTCGCGCTCGACGATGGCGGCGCGCTCCTCGTGCAGGCGGGCGCGCTCCAGGGCCTGCGCGCACTGGCGCGACATCGCGACGAGGAACTCCTGCTCCTCCTGGTCGAAGGCGCGCGGCTCGGCGAAGCTCAGCGCGAGCACGCCGAGCGGCCGCTCCTGGACCGCGAGGGGGAGGCAGCAGAGCGACGCGGTGGCGGGCATCAGGAGGCCGGTGACGGGCTCCGGGTAGCGCGCGGCGACCTCCTTGCGCGAGCGCAGCCAGACGGGCGCGCCGGTCTGCAGGGCCTCCGCGATCGGCAGCTCGCTGTCGGCGGGCATCCGCTGGAAGCGCGCGACGACGTCGCCCTGGTAGCCGACAGCCTTGAGGCACTCGAGCTCGTCGCCGGCGGTCACGACGATCGCCCCGGCGTACGCGCCCGCGGCGGCGATGCCCTGGTCGACGACGACCTCGGCCACCGCCTCGCCGGTGAGCGCGTCGGCGAGCGCCGCCGTGATGCGCTGGAGGCCGGCCATGCGCTGCGCGGCGCGCTCGGCGGCCCGGCGCGCCTCCTGCTCGGCGAGGAAGCGCCGCCGCGCCTCGGCCTCGGCGTCGCGGGCCATGTCGTAGAGGCGCACGCGCTGCACGGCGAGCCCGATGCGCCGCGAGAGCTCCTCGGCGAAGGCGAGATCGACAGCGTCGTAGACGCGGCCCGAGCCGGCGGACGCGAGCGTGAGCGCCGCGATCACGCGCTCCTCGGCGCGGATGGGCACGAGCACGGCAGAGCAGCCGCCGAGCGCGCGCAGGGGGGCGAGGTGCTCGGCGTCGGGCGCCACGGCGGCGGACAGGCTGCGCGAGATGTCGGGCAGGAGCCGGCCGGGGCCGCCGTGGAGCACCTCGTGCAGCGGCGTCTCGGGCTCCGGCGGGATCCGGCTGCGCTGGGCGAGCCGGGTGGCGAGCTCTGCCTTGTCCGGCTCGGCGTGCGCGATGACCCGCGTGCGGACGGAGTCGTCCGGCTCGAGCGTGTGGACGGCGCACCAGTCCGCCACCGAGGTGATCGCGAGCTCCGCCATGCTCCGGTAGATGGCGTCCTGGTCGAGCACCGGGTCGAGCAGGGCGGTCGCGTCGACAAGGAAGCGACGCGTCTCCTCGGTGCGCTTCACCTCGCCGATGTCCGAGACGAGCGTGAAGAAGCCCCGCACATCGCCGCTGCCGCCGAGGTGGGGAATGTACTGGATGCGGACGTAGCGCCTGCCGCCTCTCCGGTAGACGACCCACGACTCGAAGTCTTGCGCCTGCCCGGCGAGCACGGCGGCGATATGCGGCTTCACGGCCGCGTAGGCGGCCTCGCCGATCACCTCGTTCACCTTCCGGCCGACGAGCGAGCTGCGATCCTCCCCGAACCAGCGCTCGTAGGCCCGGTTGATGATGCCGTAGCGCTCGTCGTTATCGATATAGGAGATGAGCACCGGCAGGGCGTCGATGAGCAGCTGAAGCTGCTCGGCCTCCAGCGTGGCGCTCGGATGGGCGTCGGAGCTCATGCTGGCGCTGGCTTCAGCCAAGGTGGGGGCGTCCGGCCTGCGCATCTGGCGCCATGCATATCCGTTATCTGCCGTGATCGCCACATGTCGGTCCTCTGCCCTCCGGTTCCAGCATGCTATGGTCGCCGCCGATGCGGATCGTCATTGTCGGCGCGGGCGCGGTGGGCGGTTACTTCGGGGCGAGGCTCGCCCTGGCGGGGGAAGACGTCACGTTCGTCGCGCGCGGCGCGCACGGGGAGGCGATGCGGTCCCGCGGGCTCGTCCTCCGCACGCCGGCGGGCGAGCTGCGCACACCGCCGCTCCGCGTCGTCGACCTCGACGCGCTCGACGCAAAGCGCGGGCCGTTCGATCTCGCGCTCATCGCCGTCAAATGGCCGTCCCTCGCCGCCGTGAGCGCGAGGCTCCCCGGGCTGCTCGCCGAAGGCGGCCTCGCGGCGCCGCTGCTGAACGGGCTCGACTCGGAGGACGCTGTAGCGCGCGAGGTCGGCGAGTCGCGCGTGATCGCCGCGATCGCGTACATGTCCGCGGGGCTCAGCGGCCCTGGCGAGATCGAGACGCTCGCGCCGACGCGCGCCGGCCTCGCGCCCTACCGCTCTGGACAGGAGCCGCGGGTCGAGGCGGTGGCCGCGCTGCTGGAGCGCGCGGGCATCCCGGTCCGCCGGGGGTCGAGCTACCGCGCCATGCTCTGGGAAAAGATGGTCTGGAACGCGCCCTTCAACGCGATCTGCGCGCTGACCGGCCAGCGCGCCGGGGTGGTCGTGGAGCAGATGGAGGACCTCGCCCGGCAGGCGATGCTCGAGGTGATCGCGGTGGCGCGCGCCGAAGGGGCGGAGATCCCGGCCGCGATCGCGGACGCGATGATCGCGCTCACGCGCGCGGAGTTCCCGCTCACGGAGCCGTCGATGCTGCAGGACGTGCGCGCCGGCCGCGAGACGGAGGTCGATATTCTTCAAGGCGCCGTGGTCGAGCGCGGGCGCCGGGCCGGGGTCGACACCCCGGTGCTGCGCACGCTCGCGACCCTCGTTCGCGGCCTGTCGCCGCGGGCAAAGGCGCCCTCCGACGCGGAATCTGGCGCGAAATAGAGCGCGCGTCCGCGGCGGGGCCGGGGCCGATGCGCGGCGTCGCATCGCACCTCAGAACACCGTCCTGGCGGCGAGCCCGTTGCGCATCGGGATGAACTGCACGCTCCCCACCTGGGTCACCGTGCGCGTGGACGGGAAGATGAAGCCGCCCAGGATCTGCAGCGCGCCGATCGCCTGGCCGAGCCCGTCGGCGACGAGCAGCACCTTGTTCGTCGCCTCGGCGTCGCACTGCCGCCCGCCACCGCACTTGCCCCGCGCCCCGAGGTCGATCCAGGGGCCCGCGACCGGCACCCAGAGCGCGCGGTCCGCCGGCTTGTCGCTGAACGTGGCGACGACGGTCGAGATGCCGTAGGTCGTGCCGAGCACGGCGACGCCGCTCCAGATGAGCCCGCGGTTCGGCACGGAGTCGGTGATGGTGACCGTGTCGCGCGTCCGCTCCTGGGCGTGCGCCGTCCCGGTGAAACCCATCGTGGCGACCGCCATGACGGCGGCCGAGGTGAAGAGAGCGAGCTTGTTCATGCGGTCCTCCAGCACCGCGCCTGAGCAAGCAGGGTGCCGGCGCGGCGCTCCCGGATTCGATGCCTCCCGCCGCGCAAAGAGCGCGCCACGCTCGTTTGTCGTGTGTGGCGAACTGCCCCGCCTGGGACGGCGCGCCTCGTGCTTGACGCGTGCCTGGAGGAGCGCGCGAGCGCCCTCCTCGGCGCGTTTTCCAGCCCGGCGGCGCGGGGGGCCGTGCTTCCGTCGCCGGGCGAACGGGCCCTGTCCGGCGGGTGTCCGTCACACGGCGCGAGCCGGGCGAGAGAGGAGAGCGCCGCGATCCAGGCGTCGTCGCGCTCGGAGAGCCAGCGGCGGGCCCGCGACCTCGGAGATCACGGTGAAGAGCGATTCGATAGCAGCCGCGGTGCGGGAAGGAGGTGGCCCGCCGCGTCGGGCTCTGGCGTGAGGGGATCGGGGGGCGAGGGCCTCATCTCGGCCCGTGCACATCGAGCTGAGAAGAGGCCCTGCCGTGGGGTGCAGCGATCAGGCGCCGCCGGCGCCGCCCGCGCCGGCCGTGGTGCTGGCGCCGCCCGCGCCGCCCGCGCCGCCCGCGCCGCCCGCGCCGCCCGCGCCGGCCGTGGTGGTGCTGGTGGTGCTGGTCGCGCCGCCCGCTCCGCCGTCACCACCGGTGCCGCCGCCGCCGGTGTCGCTGCCGCCAGCGCCGCCCGCGCCGCCAGCGCCGCCCGTTCCGTCGCCGCTCAGCGGATACTTCGGATCGAGGCAGAAGAAGCCATCAGGGGTCTCGGCGCACTCGTCCGGAGCTTCGCAATCGTCGTCGTCCTCGCACGCGACCTTCGCGAAGGTGCAGAGGCCGTTGGTCGGGACGCCGATATCCTCGCAGCGGCCCTCCGGCAGCAAGCAATCGGTGTGCGCCCTGCACGCGACGGCGCAGACGCCAGCGTCGCCGACGCCGGGGGTCTGCCCGTAGGCGCAGACGCCCTTCTCGATGCCGCCGCAGTCGGACTCGAACACGTCGCCGCCCAGCGCGCAGTTCTGGGTGCAAAAGGAGATGTTGCCGTCGTCGCCCTCGAAGGTGATGCACACGCCGGCGCACGGATCCTCCGCGGCGTCGGGGTCGCAGGCGGCCCCCATGGCCAGACCCTCGTTGGGCTCGTCGACGCAGAGGGCGAACCTCGGATCACAGCTCCGGCCCGGGCACTGGCTGTCAGAGCCGCAGTTCGGCAGGCAGACCGCCACGCCGGTGTCCACCTCCTGGCAGCGCAGCTCGTCGCGACCGTGGCACTTGAGGAGATCGGGCTCGTCGTCGAGGAACTCGATCTCCGGCTCTCCCAGGATGCAGCCGAGGTAGCACGTGCCCTCGAGGCAGGCGCTGCCCTCGCCCTCGCAGTCGCCGTCATCGGAGCACGTCGTCGTGCAGTACCCGCCCGAAGGCCCGCCCTGCGGATCCGATTCCATCCAGCAAACCCCCTCGGGGCCGCAGTCGGCGTCGTCCGTGCACTGGGTGCCCAGGTACTCGGCTCCCGGCGTGGTGCTGCCGGTGGTCACGACCGCGCTCGACGAGCTGGCGCGCGAGGTCGAGGTCGAGGTCGAGGTCGCTGAGCCCCCGCCCGAGCCGTCATCCCCGCCATCATCGCCGCAACCAATGAAGCCTGCAGAGAAAGCGACCGAGGTGAGCAAGATCGCCGAAATGCGTTGCACTTTCATTACTGTCTCCCGAGCCAGGAGGCCCTGCCCACGTAGGGCGCGCCTTCATGTGATTTCCGGACAGTAACGGAAGCGCTGCTGCTCCGCCACACCGGACGAGCAGCGAATGCATCGGCGCCGAGCCTCCGTGAAAGCGGATGGCTCTCCGGCGTGAAGCCCTCATCGAAAACGGCAGTCGAGCGAGCCGCGTTTTATTCAGGCGATACCCTACTCGGTGCCGGGCGATCTTGGTGCTCTGTCACATATCTCACGGCCCTGCGATCCGCGCCGGCGAGCGGCCATCGATAGCGGAGGTCGAGCGCGGCGGCCCAGCCGGCGTGCGCCGGCGGCTCGTCGCGCGCGAGGAGGACCCAGACCTCGCGGCGCTTTGCCGGCTCCCGCTGCGTGAGCGCGGCGCCGAGGGGCAGCCACGCGTCCCGCCACCGCAGCGATCTTCTCCGTCATCCGCGCCGCGCCGCCCAGGATCATGCGCGCAGTGGAGCGCAGGACCCGGCGCGCATGCACCTCGTGGCGGGCGGTGAGCCCGCGAGACGGCGAGCGCGGGAGGGCGGGAGACGGGAGGAAAATACCAAGGATCTTCCCACCTTCATGCGAGCTCCCCCCCGCGCGCCGAGACCGCTGCCCGGCGGCGCGCCGCGCCGGGCGGCTGGAGGGGAGCGGCGCCCGGGGCGATCACCGGACGCGGCGCGGGCGAGCGCGCTTGCCTGGCGCCAGCGCGCCCGGGCCGAGCGGCAGCGCGCGCTGGGCGCCGACGTCGTAGATCAGGTGGCCGGCGCCGTCGGGCCGGGCGGCGGGGTTCAGCGCGTGCGGGGCCCGCGCGCCGGGGCCGAGCAGGTGGACGACGGCGAGGCCGCGGGCGACGAGGGCGTCGGCGATGAGGCGGCGGTGGCAGCGCCACCAGAGCGTCTCGGCGCACATGAGGGCCAGGCGCCGGCCGGCCCGGGCTTCCGCCTCGACCTCGGAGAGCGCGCGCTGGAAGGCGTCGGTCTCCATGTGATCCGCGTAGGCCCGGAAGCTCGGGTTCTCCCAGGCGACGTGGGGCGAGTCGTCCCGCCCGGTCCGCCGGCCGCCCAGGGTGTCGCCGCGGAAGACGTAGGTCACCCCGAGCGGCGGCAGCGCCTCGGCGAGCGCGGGGCGGGCCAGGTGTGGCGACCGGCTCGAGCCCGGGAACCTGCGGACGTCGACCAGCGTGTCGGCCGGTCCCTCGCCGAGCAGCTCGACGAGCTCTTCCAGGCTGCGGGTGCCGTGGCCGACGGTGAAGACGGTGTCCACGGGAGAGAGCTTTGCGCCCGGGCGGCCCGCGAGCAACGGGCGGATCGGAGGGCGGCACGCTGGCTCATCGAGCGCAGCAGCGGCTCCAGGACACCGAACCGGCTGAAACCCCGAGAGAATGAACCACAGAGGCACAGAGGCACAGAGGCACAGAGGCACAGAGGGCACAGAGGGCACAGAGGGCACAGAGGGCACAGAATTTCTTTGTCGTTCCTCTGTGTCCTCTGTGCCTCTGTGGTTCAAATCTCTTCATTCCCGCGCGTCTCGACCTGATCGGTGCCCTAGCCCATCGAGCGCAGCAGGTGATCGAGCGCCCGGCGCTCCTCCGCGTCGGTGACCGATTTGAGCGCCCGGTTCACCTCGCTCACGGCGGCCGCCGCCAGCAGCGCGACGGCCGCGGGGTCGGGCGCGCCGCGGGGGCGCAGCCACGCGAGCGCCTCGTGCTCGGTGTTGAGGACGATGTGGCTGCGGCTCGCGTCGTAACGGACCGGTCTCCCGGAGCGGCTCTCGACGACGGCGCGGACCGGGGACCCCTCCAGGCCCATCTCGACGATCGCCTCGCGCAGCGCCGCCGCGAGCGGGCTCCCCACCGACACGTCCTGCGGCTCGGGCGCCGCGCCGCCGCCGATGAGGCCGCGGACGCTGCGCCACAGCGCGCCCACCCAGGCCCGCGCGCCGCTCGAGTCGGGCGGCGCGGCCGCGGCAGCCGCGCCGCCGGTCCCGCCTGCGTTCGCCGGGGATGGCGCGCCGGCGGACGCGCCGTCCCCGGCGGCGCCATCGAGCTCCGGCGCGGCCTCACCGGCCGGGGCCGGCAGCGCTGCGGCGGCGCCGAGCCCGCGCAGCGCGCCGGGGACGGCGCGGTGGCTCAGCACCTCGACCAGCGGCGAGCCGTCGTCGAGCAGCACGAAGGCCGGGGGCCGCTCGGGGAAGTCGCCTTCCGCGCTCCCGCGGCGATCGGTGAGCCACAGACAGCCCTTCGCAGAGAGCTCGGCGCGGACCGCCTCCGGGCCGACGCTCTCCCCGGCGGCGGTCCGCGCGGCGAGCTTGCCGCCGGAGAGGCGGCCGAGCAGGTGCAGGTTCCACAGGTACGGCGCGGCGGCGGTCTCGTCCGAGAGCTCTGCCGCCATCGAGGCCGCGGCCTCCAGCGCGAGCTCCGCGACGGCGTCCCAGCGCGCCTCGTGCAGCGGCCAGACGAGGAGCACGCCCTCGACCGGCGCGAGCCCGACCACGCCGTCCGCGTCGATCCCGGAGCGCAGCGCGCGCGGCGTGAAGCCGACGCGCGCCGCGCCCTGGCCGAGGATCTCCGCGGACGGCGCGGCGACGAGCACCCGCGGCGCGCGCGGCCAGCGCGCCGGCAGCCAGAGCGCGCCGGTCACGAGCAGCGGGCGGTGAAAGGTGGTGGCGACGTCGATCCACCGCGCCGCGAGCGCGTCCTCGGGCGGCGCGAGCCGCGCGCGCAGCCACCGCGCGGCGGCGTCGCGCACGGCCTGCCGGAGCCTCGCCGCGTCCGCGCCCGCCTTGAGCCCGTCGAAGGTGCGGTTCGGCTCGAGCGCGTCGTCGTTGATCGCCGCGCACAGGGGCCACCCGTCGCCCGCGTCGAGCGCGCAGAGCGGGCGGCGCCCGACGTGAACCGCGATCCCCGCCGCGGCCGCGTGCTCCGGGGCGAGCAGGCCGATCTCGCCGTACGCGGGGCGCGCGCCCTCCTGCGCGCCGGCCTGCTCCTCGAAGGGGAACACGGCGAGGCACGCCGCGCGCGCGGCCGCGTCGAGGCCGACGGCGGCGAGCGGCGGCGCGGCGAGGCGCTCCTCGGCCGCGCGGTCGCGCGCCACGGCGTCGGTGATGTCCTTCACGAGCACGGCGGTCGCGAGCTGCAGCCGCTCGGGCCTGCTCAGCGCGAGGACCGGCCGGCCGTAGCGCTGCTTCGGGTAGGGCGGCGGCGTGGCGGTGCACAGCCACTCGGCCCGCGGATCGCGCCGGAGATCGTCGAGCGAGAGCGCGTTGCCGTCGATATCGTGGAAGAGCCGCGCGCTCGCGGCGTCCGCGACGACGCGCTTGCCCTGGGCCAGCGTCCTCAGGACCGCGCGGCGCGCGTGGCTCCGGGCGAACGGCGGCAGCTCGTCGAAGCGCGGCGCGAGCGAGATCAGGCGGCGGCCCGCGGCCTTCGCGAGGCGCGTCAGCAGCGCGCGCACCTCGTCCCTCGGCGGGTCCGCCGCGGCGGTGCGCGCGAGGATGCGCAGCGGGATCGGGAGCTCCACCTCCGCGCGCCGCTCGACGCCGTCGGGGCCGACGAGGCGGACATCCGACTCCGGCCCCTCGATGATCTCGAGCTCGCCCTCGACCTCCTGGACGCCGAGCGCGGCGAGGCTCATCCGCAGCCGCGGGTGCGGCGGGGCGCCCGGCAGCGCGAGCGGGGCGCGCGGAGCGCCGGCGGCGTCTCCGCGCGCGCCGGGCCCTGGCTGCGCCCGCTCCGCGGCGGCGCGGCGCTCGTGCTGCGGCCGCTCCGCGGCGGCGCGGCGCTCCTGCCCGGCGGCGGCGCGGCGCTCCTGCTCGGCGGCGGCGCGCCGCCGCCGCGCCGGCACCGCGCCTTGCGCCAGGAGGACGCGGCCGCCTGCCCACCGCATCAGCGCGGCGCGCTCCCGCTCGCTGCGCGCGAGGATCGGGTGCCAGGAGAGCGTCTCGAAGCCGGGCGCCGCGTCGAGCACCGGGATCGGCGCCGGTGCCGGGTGCGCCCGGTCGAGGATCTCGAGCGAGCACGTGGCCTCCTCGCCGCGCTCGTCGAGCATGACGAGCAGCGGCAGGCGCCGGATGCGCGCCGCGAGCTCGCCCAGGCTCGCCTCGACGGGCGCGCGCCGCGCCAGGGCCGCGAGCGCCCGCGCGCAGTCGAGGAGGTAGGCGACCGCGCGCGAGCCCGGCCGGCCCCCGCGCGCGCGGAGCGGGTCGCCCTCCATGCCGAGCCGCGCGCGCGCGGCGGCGTCGCCCTCCAGCGCGGCCACGAGCGCCTCGCAGAGCGCGCGCTCGACCTCGTGGACGGCGGCCTCGTTGCGCGGCGACAGGAGGCCGCTCCAGGCCCTGCCGGGCACGGCCGCGTCGTCGTCGATCGCGACGACCACGGGCCCGAGCAGCGGCGCGGTCTCGGCAGCCGTGAGCGTGGCGAGCGGCTGCGACGCGTGGTGCCACGCCTCGACCGTCGCGTCGCCCGGCGTGGCGAGCGCGAGGAACCCGGCGCCGCTGACCTCGATGATCGGCGCGCCGGCGGCGCGGGGCCCCGCGACCTTCTCCAGGGACGCCGCGAGCGCGCGCCGCCGCGCCGGTGCCCGCGCCGCGAGCTCGTCGTCCGTGAAGAGCCCCGCGGTGTAGGGGACGAGCTCGCACTCCGGGAGCGCGGCGGCGAGCCAGTCGAGCTCGCGCTGCGTGGCGGCGAGCACTGGCCGCCGGTCGGCCGCGCGCCCCCGCGCCTCCGGCGGCGCGACGCAGAGGCCGCGCGACGCCCGGGCGAGCGCGCCGAGGCCCTTCAGGCTCATGAACCGGCCCGTCGTGAGCATCGGCCAGAGCCGCGCCTCCAGGAGGGCGCTGAAGGCCGAGGGCGCGAGGTCGTCGCCGCGGCGGGGCGCCGCGCCGCGGCCGCCGTCCGGCCCGCCTTCCGCGCCGCCGCCGCCGAGGCGCTGCGGGGCGCAGAACAGCGCGCCGATCGCGGCGCGCAGCGGGGGCCGCAGGCGCTCGAGCTCGCTCTCGGGCGGCGCCGCGGGCAGCGGCATGCCTGGCTGCGCGGCGCGCAGGCCGAAGACCCGCCGCGCCTCGGCGTCGGCGGCGGCGATCGCGACGTGCAGGGCGTGCCGGACCGCGCGCCAGAAGCGCTCGTCGCGCTCGACGCCGTCGTACGAGAAGCGCGGCCGCACGCGCCGCTCCCACGCGAGCGCGATCTCGACGGGCAGGGGGACGGCGGCCGGGTCGAGCTCGACCGTCTCGAGGTGCCGCCCCTCCACGAACACGCGGACCTCGGCCCTGCGCCGCGCCTTGCCGTCGTCCGCGAAGACGGCGAGCTCGCCGCGCAGCCCGGCGAGCGGCCCCTCGCCCACGTCGAAGGCGGCGCGGAGCGCGTGCTCGGGGGCGGGCGGCACGACGGGCTCGCCGGTCGCGTGGCGCAGGAACGCCCTGCGGCGCTCGGCGCCGAGCTTCGCCTGCTCGACCATGGCCTCGGCGTCGGCGAGCGGGAGCCCCGCGAGCGCGCGATCCACGAGGCCTCCGCGGCACCAGATCACGTCGTCGGCCCAGGGGGACAGCTCCTCCGGGAGCGCCGCGCTGCCGCGCCAGACGAAGAGGGGCGTCGCGGCGCGCGCGTCGAGCGACGCGAGCGAGAGCGGCCGCCCGTGCCCGTCGCGGAGCAGCGGGAGCGCGCGCACGGCCTGCGCCGCGGCGGGCAGCGCCGCGCCCGCGCGCGCGGCGCCGGTCGCGACGCACGCGAAGGCGGCGAGCGCGTCCTCGAGCAGGCCGCGGTCCTCGCCGAGGACGAGCGCGCCCTCGGGGACCGCGCCCACGCCGCAGACGACCGCGGACAGCGCCGCGATGGCGTCGAGCAGCGCGGCGGCCGCGGCGTGGCGGAGCTCTGCGCAGAGGGGCGCGTCCTCGCGCAGCGCCGAGCGCGACGCGTTGGTGGGCAGCTCGTCGGCGTCGGCGACGACGCGGACCGGGAGCTCGACCCCCTGGTAGGGCGCCGAGGGGAACCGCGGGGCGAAGCTCCACCGCTCGCGGACGAGCCGCACGCCGTGCTCGAGGTAGTCGATGGCGGGCAGGCCGGAGAGGGGGGCGGGGAGGGGCGTGGAGAGCCGCGTGGACAGCGGCGCGGCGAGGGGTGTGGAGAGCGGCGACGACAGCGGCGCGGAGCGCGGCGCGGACAGCGGCGCGGACAGGGCCGCGTCGCGCGCGCTCTCCGGGGGCGCGAGGACCTCCAGCGCCGCGCGGCGCGCGCCGCGCACGTGGAAGGGCACGCGCACGAGCACCTCGGGGTGGCCGCCCGGGGGCGCGCGGCGGAGCGGCTCGCCCTCGATCGTGATCGGGATCGGGAAGTCGCCCGTGGCCGCGGCGAGGTGGTCGACCTCGGGCGGCGTGTCGCCCGTGATCGCCCGGCGCAGCACCGACCAGCCGAGCCGCCGCCGCACCTCGATGCGCAGGCCGGCGGCGGGCATCCCGGGCGGCCGCGGCACCTCGTCGCAGGCCGGGGCGGCGGCCGGCGCGAACGCCTCGGCGGGCGCCTCGAGCAGGGCGGGCGTGAAGCGCACGCGCGTGCACGTCGCCTCGGGGGCGTCGCCGGACGGCCCGCGGCCCGTCGTGAGCAGGTCGACGCGCGCCGGGCGCAGCCCGAGCGCCGCGTTCACGCCGAGCGCGAGCAGGCGGAGCCGCCGGGACGCGGCGTCTGGCGCGGCGTTGAGCACGTGGTCGAGCAGGCGCGTCAGGATGGGCGCGTCGAGCGGCTCCCCGTCGAAGGTCAGCACGACGTCGTCGGCGTCGTAGCAAAGGTCGATCTGGGTCGCGCCGCCGGCCGCGGCGGCCCGGACGAGCTCGAGCAGGTAGTAGTCCAGGTCGACGAGCAGGTGCTCCCGGAGCTTCTGGACGGCGCGGCGGGCATCGACGCGGATCGCGCCGCGGGCGACGATCCGGCTCACGGCGGCAGCCCCCGTCCTCGTGGCGGGCCGCCCTCGCCGCGCGCGGGCGCCTTCGCGTCGCTCGCGGCCGCCCTGGCGCCGCGCGCCGCGCCCGCGAGCGGCGGCGGGTTCGCCGAGAGGTCGAGGAGCCGGTCGCTGTCGTCGGGGTCGAGCGGCCCCTTGGCCTCCACGAGCAGCGCGCGGGCGAGCAGGTTGCCGGCGGTCACCGGGTCGACGGCGGCGCGCCGGCGCGCGAGCGCCACGGTGTCGCTGGCGACGTTGAGGTAGAGGGCGTGCCCGGGCCGGAAGCGCGCCGCGCGCCGCACGACGTCGCGCGCCGCGTGGCAGCTCTGGTGGGGGCCGCTGCGCTCGCCGTCGGCGGGCAGGAGGATCGCCCCGCGCTGCCGGAGGGCGCCCTCGATCTGGCAGAGGCTCACGCGGGCGACGCCGTGCCGGGCGCGGGCGAGCGCCCTGGCGACGACCTGGAGCAGCGCCGCGTCGGCCTCGCGGGCGCTCTCTGGCTCCTCGCGCACGAGCAGGTAGGCCGCGCGCGCCTCCTCGATGCGCGCCTCCGGGAAGCACCGCTGGAGCAGCGCGACCGTCGCGGGGTGGTTGCACAGCACGACGGGCAGGCCGGCGCGCGCCATCGCCTCGGTCAGCGCGTCGGCGCGCTCGGCGACGAGCAGCGGCTCGCGCCCTGGCGCGAGGGCCCGCAGGCCGGCGCGCGCCCGGTCGCCCTCGACGGCGCTCGCGAGCGGGAACGGGATCTCGTCCGGATCGAGCGCTGTCGGCGGCGACAGCGCCGCCTCGAGCATCGCGGCGTAGGCAGCGGCGCGCTCGGCGGCGGTGGAGGCGGCGCGCTCGGCGGCGGTGGAGGCGGCGCGCTCGGCGGCGGTGGTGGCGGCGCGCTCGGCGGCGGTCGTCGCGGCGGCGGCGGCCGCCTGCGGGAGGCGGGCGGCGAGCTCGCGCCGGAGCGGGCCCTTGACGAGCTCGCGCACGCGGGCGAGCGCTTCCCAGAAGGCGTCGTCGCGGCGCACGTTGTCGCGGCTCAGGGTGTGCTGGAGGCGCGGGCTCATCACCTTGAAGCGCACGCCCGAGAGGCCGTTGAAGAGCTCGTCCGCGGTCTCGAACAGGGTGAGGCCGCGGTTGTAGAAGCCGGCGAAGCTCTGGCCGTGCTCCGCGGCGTTCTCGGCGCTGGCGGGCAGCTCGATGTGGTGTGCGCCGGCGGAGGGGCCGACCACGAAGGTGGTCTCGTCCTCGACGGCGGTCACGGACACGGCCGCCGCGACGGCGAGCGGGGTGTCGATGCGCTCCAGGCTCGCCCTGGAGTTGCCCTCGTGGTCGGCGATGCTGAGTGCGATCTCGCACTCGGCGTGGCGGCACCAGCGGCGGAGGGCGGCCTGGGCGCGGCGCGCGTGCTCCACGAACGCCTCCCGGCTGAGCCGCTGGAGCAGGGTCACCCGCGTGCCGCTGCCCGCGCGCGGGCCGGCGTCCTCGAGCTCGTAGCTCGTGTCGCTGCGCAGCCGGAGGCGCCATGCCTGTCCGTCGCGCCACGTCTCGACGTCGACCTGCTGCGGCTGGATGGCGAACACGGAGACGAAGCCGACGCCGTATTTGCCGATCTTGCTCGTGTCGCCTTCCTTGGACGAGCTGAAGAGGGTGAGCAGGGGTCCCTCGATGTCCTCGCGGCGCATGCCGGACCCGTCGTCGGTGACCGAGGTGGCGCACGCGCCGGGCAGCGTCTCGACGCGCACGGCGATCTTGCGCGCGCCTGCGTCCATGCCGTTCTGCACGAGCTCGCGGAGGAAGGCGTAGGGATCGGCGAACTGCTGCACCATGTCGGCCACGGGGCCTGGGGGCGGGGCCGGGGGCGCGGCACGGTCCTCTCGGAAGGAGCGGTAGGGGGCCATGGCGCTCTGCGAGGCTAACACACAGGGCAGCCGGGATCTGAAGGGGCCCGGCGAGCGCCGGGGTCGAGTTCTTCCGAGTGAGCCGGAGTTCTGGGCAGCGGAGTGATTGGTCTGCTCATCGGGGATTCGGGTCCGGCGCTCGCCGCGGCGGGTCTCGACCTCGTGGAGAGGGGCTCGTGCGGGTCTCCAGACCGCTGCGGCCGGTCTCGAGACCCCCTTGGCGGCTCTCGAGACCCCCTTGGCGGCTCTCGAGACCCCCTTGGCGGCTCTCGAGACCCCCTTGGCGGCTCTCGAGACCCCCTTGGCGGCTCTCGGGCGCCTCGCTCCTCTTTTTCTGATGGCTGGCTGCCCCACCAGCTCTCGGCTCACATCCGGGGCGCCGCGTGCTCAGGCGCCGCCATGCCACCCGGTTCCTCCGGCTGAATAGCTTCTCTCGCACATGTGGCGAGTGTGGCTTGCTGCCGTTCAATAAACTGTGCGAAACCGTCGAGAATATCCGTAAACTTCACCTCGCGTCGTCCTTCCAGCCCAACCTTCGCGATCAAGCTCGACGACGGAGAGGAAATCCGGGGCGTGCTCACCGGGGCGAGCGTCGATGCTGTCGGCGTCCTCCTGAACCGTCGAGTCCTGGTCCATGGCCGGGCGGTGTACCGGCCTTCAGGGCGCGTCCTTCGGCTCGACGCCGAGAGGATCGAGGATGGAGAGGGGGGGTCTCCAGCTTCTGATCGAAGGTCCCAGAGCCCATCTCCGGCCGTCGCTTCGATCCACGAGCTCTCCACAGACCGCAGACCGCTACTACCGGCATCGATGCGATCCTCGGGAAGCCTGGCGACGAGACGGACGAGGAGCTCGACCAGGCGATCAAAGACCTCTCATGACCGGCCTCGTTCTGCTCGATACGGTGGTCGTCATCCGCAACGCTGATCACGACGGACAAGGACTTCGATCCACTTCACGGCGAGTTCATCCAGCGCGTCTGCTTCGAGTCGAAAATGGCCATCTGAACGTGTCGAACCCTTCCGTGCAGATCGTCCAGAAGCTCTGGTCCGACTGCAACATCCTGCGCGACGACGGCCTGTCCTACGGCGACTACGTGGAGCCCCCCGGCTCGACGCCTGTCACCAGATCCGCGACCCGCGACCCTCCGGAGCAGGTACGCTGAAGGTAAGCCGAAGCGCGGCCGCTGTCGGCTCACCTTGGCGCAGATCACGTGGGCGTGAGCTGGCACGCCGTCGTGCCTCACGAGGCGCAAGACCGGCAGCGCTGACGTCGATGAGGCCGCGCGCCCACGGCACGACCGCAGTGCGGCCTCGGAGCGCTTCCCCGACGTGCATCGCCCGCGGTATGTTCCCCCCCTCTGCTTCGAGGACATGTGAGCCTGATGGACCCTGCCCCTGGCGCGTTGCTCGGCGAGCTCTTCGCCCATTCTCCCGAACTGCTCTTCATTGCCTCCGCCGAGGGAGCGCTGCTCCACGCGAGCGGCGGGTTGCGGGAAGCGCTGGGCCTCGAGGTGGACGGCGGCGCGCCCCTCGCGGAGCTCGCGCACCCGGACGACCGCGCCGCGCTCTCGGCGGCCTGGTCGGCGCTCCTCGGGTCGGATGAGCCCGTCTCCTTCAGCGTTCGCCTGCGCGACGGCGGCGGGTCCTACCGGCGCCTGACCTGCAGCGCCCGACGGTCGTCCGATCGCAGCGCCGTCCTCGGCTCGCTCCGGGCCGAGCCGGCCGTCGCCGCGGTCGAGCCGGCAGCCGCCGAGCAGGAGCTGGAGACGCTCCGGCTCAAGGCGCGCATCCTCGACGGCATCGCCGAGCACGTGGACCCCATGACGATATGGGCGCTCGACGACGACGGCATCTATCTCTATCACCAGGGCAAGGCGGTCGCGAAGGCCGGGTTGAAGCCGGGGCAGCACGTCGGGCGCAGCATCCTCGACATCTATGCGGGCATGATGGACGCGGCTGCGCTGCGGCAATGGTACGACGGCCAGGTGCGCCGCGGCCGCGGCGAGGCGCACGGCGCCGACTGGGACAACTGGCTCATCCCGCTCCGCAGCGAGCCCGGCGGACACGTCGACGGCGTGCTCGGGGTCTCGCTCGACGTGTCGGACTCCAGGCTCGTCGAGAAGGAGCTGCGCCTCCAGCTCGACCAGATCGCCGCGCAGCAGAAGGTCATCCGCGATCTCTCCACGCCCATCATCGAGGTCTGGGACGGCGTGCTCACGCTCCCCATGGTCGGCACCGTCGACAGCGTGCGCACCGCCGAGGTCATGGACAGCCTGCTCTCGAAGATCGTCGAGACGCGCGCGCGCTTCGCCATCCTCGACCTCACCGGCGTCGAGGTCGTCGACACCCAGGTCGCCAGCCACCTGATCGACCTCATCACCGCCATCCGCCTCCTCGGCGCGGACGGCATCGTCGCCGGCATCAAGCCGAATGTCGCCCAGACCATGGTCGCGCTCGGACTCGACCTCTCCCAGCTCAACACGCAACGCAACCTGCGCGCCGCGCTCAACTACGCCATCCGCGCCATGACCCGCGCCCAGGGCGCCTCCCTCGCCCAGGGCCCGACGCCGGCCGGGAAGCCGGCGCCCTGAGCGGCGCTCGCGCGGCTCACTCGTCCACGAGGTCGAAGATGATGCCCCCCTGCGTCTTGATCCGGTGCGTCGTGCGGTTGGCGCTGTTCACCGGAGAGGGGGTCAGCGGGTTGGGCGCGGCGCCCACGATGACCGGCCGGTCGGGGTCGCCGTTCACGAAGGCGATGAGCACCTCGGTCCCGGGCTTCAGCGGGAAATGCGTGCCGTAGTTCGCCCCGGCGTGGTTCTGGAGCATGCGCACCGGCCTCGACGGCGCGCCGCCCGCAGGCCCCGTGTCGAAGAGGAACCGGACCATGTACCTGCCCTGATCGTCGATCTCCGCGGTGCTGCCCCCGCCGCCCGACCCCGCGTCGACGATGCCGGTGACCACGCCGCTGATCCGGGGCACCGGCGTGACGCGCGGCGGACGGTACGTGTTCTGGCCCGGGATGGCGCGGAACGTGTTCACGTACCGCTGCGGCTCCTCGGCGCCGCGGCCGCCGGCGGACTGCGTCACGCGGTGCTCCACCTCCACCAGGAGCATGTCCAGCCCCTCGAGGTGCGGGTGCCCCTCCAGCAACGACCGCCCGCCCGCGCCGAGCGCGCACAGCGAGCTCTTGCCCGAATAGACGAGCTGCGTCGCCTGCCGCTCCTCGGCCCGGATCTGCGCCAGCACCTTCCCCTCGGCGGGGGTCTTGTAATGCCCGCCGAACTCGACCACGCCGCCCGCATACCCGGCAGGGAGGACGTGCTCCGACGTCAGGTCGAGCATCGGCTGCCGGTAGTTGTAGTCGCGGGCGACAAACACGCTCGGGACGAGCCGTGACCGCGCCTCGATCTCGAAGACGTCGCGGGTCTCTCCGCGCTCGCGGAAATGGACGGACTCCGCCCCGGCCGCGGGCTTGAAGCCGCTGCTGCTGTCGGTGAAGACCATCGTGTCCTGGCCGTCCTGGTGCTCGAAGAAGAAGCTGATCCCGACGTGCTCGGCCAGACGGCAGATGAAGGCGAAGTCGGTCTCCTGGTACTGCACCGTGAACTCGCGCGGCGGGTAGCTGGCCATGAGCCTGAAATCCACGTCGCTCCCGCTCAGGCCCACGAGCTCGAGCTTCTCCTTGATGAGCTCCGGCACCGCCTTGTTCATCGAGATCTCCGTGGTCTCGACCAGCGTCAGCCGGAAGGCGCGCGGGACGATGCGCAGCCGGTACGCCCGGTGCTCGAGCATGCTCGCGAGCAGGTCGCGCACCTCCGCGACCATGCCGTGGATGCGCCGCAGCTCGGCCCCGTCCTGCTCGAAGACGACCGCGACCTCCTCGCCCATGAACGTCTTGCCCTCGACCGCGGCCTCGCTCGGACAGACGACCTCGAGGTCGAACGAGAAGAGCTGCGAGATCGCCTCGCGCCCCGACAGCCTGTGGACCTGGAGGATGTCGGACGAGAAGCCGGCGATCTCCACTCGAATGTCCAGCGAATCGGATTTGGTCATCGTCGCAGCTCCATCCACCGTGCCGTGGGAGAGGGTCTCGTGCCGCCAGGCGCCCTCTTTCCGGGCGCCCGGCGCGATCGCCGAGGCGAGCTCGGCGCGCCATCGTCAGCTACCGTTTGCGATCGAACCGTTCGTAAAGGCTCCTTCTGAGAGAAGGTGACGGGGTCGGCAGCGCCGGGCGCTCCGGCGGCGGAGGCGGCCGGGGCGGCGGCGGCGGAGCTGCCCGCGGCTCGTCAGGCTCCGGAGAGCGCGCCGGCGAGGCGCTGATCACCGGCCGCGGCGGCGGCGGGGGCTCGGATCGCGGCGGAGGCGGCGCGAGCTCCGGCGGCGGGGCGTCCGGGAGCTCCGCGGCTTCCCGGCGCGCGGGCGCGGGCTCCGGGGCGACCGCGAGCCCGATGGACGCGGAGCCCTCCGGCGCGCCGTCGCTCGCCCCCCAGTC
Organism: Sorangium sp. So ce321; assembly: GCF_051530195.1. Taxonomy (NCBI): domain Bacteria; kingdom Pseudomonadati; phylum Myxococcota; order Polyangiales; family Polyangiaceae; genus Sorangium; species Sorangium sp. So ce321. The sequence continues at coordinate 13,577,797 of NZ_CP150329.1, forward strand.
ATCGTCGGAGGCATCGTCGGAGGCATCGTCGGAGGCATCGTCGGAGGCGTCGTCGGACGGGAGCGCGAGCGTGCCTGAGCCCACGCGGTCGTCCGCCGCGAGCGGCTCCCGCGGGGTCAACGACGGAGGCAGCGCCGCGCCCGGAGGCGCCGGATGGAACGGGAGCGCCGGCTGCTCGGCCGCGCTGTCGTCCTGCTCGGGGAGCAAGGACATCGTCACGGCGGGCGACGCCTCGGGGCCGTCGTCCGAGAAGGAGATCGAGACGGTCCCTGTGTCGAGCCGGGGCCCCGGCGCCCCCGAGCCCGCGGCGTGCCCGGCGAGCTCGTCGGGCGCGGCCCCGGGACGAAACGGGACCGCCGCCGCCCAGGCGAGGGCTCCCGCCGCCACGACGCCGTCCGCGAGGCTCATCGTGCGCCCCCCGGCGGCCGGAGCGGCCTGGGTCGCGCCGAGGCCCTCGTCGTCCGCGCCGCGCGCGCGGCCGGCCGCCGCGCCAGCCCCGGCGGGCTCGCGGGCCGCGGCGCCCCGCTCCGGGGGCCGCTCGGGCCACGCGAGCGGCGCGTTGGGGAGCTCGACGCCCGCCAGGATGGCGACCGCGGCGAGCGCGGCCTCGTCCGGGACAGGGAAGCTGCCGCGGAAGACGACCGTGCACCGCTGCTCGTCGCCGTCGATGCGCAGCGTGTCCGCGATGAGGTCGAGGGGCTGGCCCTCGCCCACGCCGAAGGCGGAGAGGCCGTGAATGCGCGCGCGACCGCGCGCCTCGGGCAGCTGCATCCGCAGGCGAGGCGCGGTGGGGTGGAGCCCGTGGAGCTCGATCCACTCGCCGCCGCGCAGGGGACGCACCCGCTGATCGGGGGGCGCCGCCTGGAAATAGGACCAGTCGAAGGCGTCGGGGAGCTCGGCGATCGGCGCGTCGAGCGCCTTGCGCGGCGTCGCCCCGAGCAGCCGCTTGCGCGCGGGCCAGGCGCGCGCGATGGGGCCGAAGCCGGCCGCGCGCGCCGGCTGGAGAGGATCGATGATGTTCGCCTCGGGATCGGCGGGATCCCCCGTCGCCCGCACGCCGAGGAAGTTCTCCTGGTCGTTCTCCCCGCGGAGCGCCCGCTCGTACACGAGCGGCATCCGCTGGAATCCAGCCCTGTCCTGGACGAGGAGCTCCTTGTCGAGGACGACCCCGCCCTCGTCGGAGATCACGAGTCGCACAGGCAACGACTGCACGGGCGCGCCCGGCGGCGGCGCGTGGGCGTGGCCGGTGAAGAGCACGTCGGCGCGGTCCAGGTGCGGCGCCAGATCGCTCGTGAGCCTGACGCTGCGCCCGGGGTTGTTGCCGTGATGGACCTCTCCGGGGAGGACCGGCTGCGGCTCGACCCTCGGCATCTCGGCGTCGGCCGCGAACGCGAAGGTGGCCTTGACGATCACGGTGACGCGGAGCTGGCCCCGGCTGCGCCAGGCGACGGCGGTGGCTGCTGCTCCGTCCAGCGGCGTGACCTGTTCGGGCGCGATCGCACGGTTCGCCATGCCCGCGAGTCATAGCACAGCCGCAGTCCTGACCCCGGCCGTTCCCACGTCGCGCCCCCCGCTTCATGCCGCCTGCGGAATGATCCACGCGCGGCGGCCCTCCTGCATGCCGGCGCGCCCCTCTGGACCGGCGCGCCCCTGCACGCCGGCGCGCCCCGAGCGCTCGAGGGCCGCTGAGGGCTGGCCCCGTGGCGAGCGCGATGCAGGCCAGCGCGCGGGGATCCGAGCGCATGAACTTGCCGCCGCACTGCGCCCATGCGACGCACGGACGTCATGAAGCTGGCTGGAACCGCTCGTGCGCTGGGATCGGCGCTCGCCGTCCTCGTCATGATTGGCTCGTTCGGCTGCGACACGGTGGCGACGCTGGTCGCGCCCGCGGTGCCGGTGGTCATCGAGAAGGCGACCGCGCCCGGCGATCCGGCCGCGCTCGAGGATGCGGCCTCCGCGCCCGAGGATCCCGAGAGCCGGAGATGCTGCTTCCGGAGCGGCGAGAGCGTCGCCAAGGTGTGCGAGAGCGAGGAGCGTTGCTGTACGGGCAAGTACGACCGCAGCGCGTGTGAGGATTCGGGCGGGCTCTGGTTCAACAGCGCCGACGGCTGCGCCGGCGCCTGCTGAGGCGCGCGGGGTCGCGCTCGAGGGCCGGGACGGCTCGTGGCGGGCGGCGCTGCCGGGCCTCTCGCCGGGCGCCATGAAAGCCTGGCGCTCGTGCCATGAAGGCTGGCGCTCGCGCCGCCGGCCGGCGTACGAAAGGGGGTGCCCGAGCTCGACCTCGACGCCCTGCACCGGCTCGTCCAGCGGGCCACGGGCCATCTCCCGACGTCGATGGTCCCCCTGCGCGGCGGCGTGTCGGGCCGGCGCTATCTGCGCGTCGTGACGCCGGCGGGGACGGCGGTCGCGATGTTCGCGCCGAGCGGCGCGTGGGAGGCGACGGCGGGCGGCGCCGCGCCGCCGCGGTGGCCGTTCTTGGAGGTGCACGCGCTGCTCCGCGAGCGCGGCGTCCGGGTGCCGGCGCTGCTCGCGGAGGACTGCGAGCGCGGCCTGCTCCTGCTGGAGGACCTCGGCGACCGGACGCTGGCGGCCTTCCTCGAGCGCGAGCCCGCCCTCCGCGCGGAGGTCTACTCGCTGGCCGTGCGCGACCTCGCCCGGGCGCAGCGGGCGCTCGCGGCGCTCCCGCGCGGCTCGGTGGTGGACGCCTGCGCGCTCGACGCGACGCTCCTGCGCTGGGAGCTCGACCATTTCCGCGCGTGGGCGCTCGACGCGCGCGGGCGCCGGCTCGACGACGACGGCCGGGCCGCGTTCGACGCCGTCTCGGAGCGCCTCGCCCGGCGAATCGCCGCGTGGCCGCGCGGCTTCGTCCATCGCGACTACCAGGGCCACAACCTCATGGTCGTGGACGCGCCGGGCGGGGGCCTGGAGATCGCCTGGCTCGACTTCCAGGACGCCCTGCTCGGCCCGCGCGTCTACGATCTGGCGACGCTCCTCAACGACAGCGCCCAGGACCTCGACCGGCCGTTCGTCGAGGCCCGCCTCGACGACTACGCGGCCGCCGCCTCGCTCGACCGGCGGGCGCGCGGCGCGCTCGGCCGGGAGTTCGACGTGGTCACGGTCCACCGCAAGCTGAAGGACGCCGGCCGCTTCGTCTTCATCGACCGCGTCGGCGGGGATCCCGGCTACCTGCGCTACGTGGAGCCCGCGCTGGCGAGGGCGCGCGACGCGCTCGCGCGCCTCGGGGACGACGAGGACATGCGCGCGCTGGCGCGGCTCATCGCGGCGGCGTGACATCCCCTCGATTCTTCGGAAAATTCACAGGGAGGCGGGGAGGCGGGGAGGGAAATCTTCAAGAGACTCTCTGTCTCCCCGCCTCCCTGTTCGATTTCCCCTCTGAACAGTGCTGCACAATGAGGGCATTCCTCAGAGGCCCGACGCCTCGAGGAAACGCTGGAGGAAGGTGACGTCGCGTGGCGCGCCGGCCTCCGGCCAGCCGCCGTACACGGCGAACTGGTGCCATGCCCGGTCCGCGCTGAGATAGGCGTCCTTCTCGCTCTCCTCGAGCGAGGAGCACACGTGATCCCAGCGCGGGTTGGCGCCGGGGAGATACCCGCTCTCGTCGGGCGGCAGGCTCGAGACGCGCGCCTCCCCCGTGCTGCCCGCGAGCCTCCGCTGGATCGCGGCGTTGGCGTCGAGCTGGTGTCCGCCGGTCATCCGCAGCCGGCGAGTGGCGTCGCCGGCGTACCAGCGGAGGATCGTGGGCTCGGCCTTGGCGATGCCGCGGGCGTCGAACGCGAACACCTCGCTCACCCGTCCCATGTTGGCGGCCAGCGCTTGCCACAGGGGCAGCCCGCCGGCGCTGAAGCCCGCGAGCCCGAGCTTGCCGAGGTGGACCCCGCCCCGGCCGACGCCGAGCTTCCGCGCGCCCCACAGGAGCCGGATCGCCGCCTCGGCGAGGCCGGGCAGGCTCGCTGTCGTCGCGGCGCCGAAGCTTGTCCCGCTCGGCCACGGGTGCAGCATGACGACCGCCTTGCCGCTCGCGGCGAGCGCCTCCTCGAAGCCGCAGCGGAGATAGACCCAGCGGGACTCGTCGCGCGGGTCGCGCGCGAGCACGTCGCGCGCCCAGTACGAGGCGCCTGGATCCGGGTCGGGCCTGAGCAGGTACCGATTCAGCCCGAACATCTCGTGTCGCTGGTCGATCCGCGTGTAGGCGTACCCTTCTGGCCGGTAGAAGACGAGGGCCGAGATCCCTGCGTCCGGCGGCGCCTTGCAGGCCTCCGGGACGCTCGCGAACCAGATCTTCGGCTCACCCGCGGTGGCGCCGAGGGCCACGAGCTCCGTGCCGGGCCGATGCTCGCGCTGGTACTCGTCCGTGTACTGCGCGTACGCCATCCAGAGCGGCGTTATATCGACGAAATCGGTCCTGATCTGCGCGAGCGCGAGGCCCGGCGACGCCTTGACGTCGACGAGCGGGTGAGCCTGCCCGTACGCCGCGTCGTCGGCGGGGCGGAGCGCTGCCCCGCCGCCCGCGACATCGAAGGCCTGCTCGACCGAGAGGACCTCTTCCTGGAGGGCGGGGACGTCCTCGAAGGCGTTGAACGCCGCGGAGAAGCGCGCCCTGAGCGCGACGCGGGCCGCGCCGGCGGGGATCTCGAACTCGCGCAGCCCCGGGCCCCGTCCGGCGAGCGACAGCGGCGCGTCGTCCGCCGTGGCCTGCACGTCGGAGAGCGCGTCGGGCAGCAGCGGGCTGCCCGCGTTGCGCCAGGTGACGCGGAGCTTCAGCGGCATACGGCGATCCGGAGCGCGCGGCGCGCGGGCGGGGCGACGGCGTGGAAGGGCCTGACCGGGCTGCGGCCGGCGAGGCGGGAGCGCTGCGGGGTGGGGGGCACGGCGCGCCCACGGTACCAAGAGGAGCGGGACGCGGGCGAGGGCGACGGGAGGCGGGAGCTAGAGAGAGAGAGCCGGCGGACCTTCCCGCCTTCCGCGTCGCGAGGTGCATCGATGCGGGCTGGCGCGCCGCGCCGCCGGGAGGCGCTGCTCGCCTCGTCGGTCGGCGCGGCGCCGTCGATCAGGGGTCAGCGCGAGCCGTTCGCGCAGTACCCGAAGCCGACACTCCCTCCAGGGTTGACCGTGGTGCTCCAGCCCGTTCCGGCGAACACGAAGTCGGTGCCCGACGTGCTGCTGGTGGCGTTCCAGACGCTGGTGATCGTGGCCCCCTTCGAGGGCACGTAGGCCTTCCACGTCACGTTGGAGCCCGTCCCCGCCGCCGCCGTCACGGTGACGTTGTTGCAGTAGCCGCCCGTCCACGTCGAGTTGGGGGTGACGGTGACAGTGACGTTGCTGGGCTCGCCGCGCACGCCGCCCGTGCTGGTGCCGCCGCCGGAGCCGCCGCTGCCGCCGGAGCCGCCGGAGCCACCGGAGCCGCCGCTGCCGCCGGAGCCGCCGCTGCCGCCGGAGCCGCTGCTGCTGCTGGAGCTGCTGCTGCTGCTGGAGCTGCTGCTGCTGGAGCTGCTGCTGGAGCTGCTGGTGGAGCTGCTCGAGCTGCTGCTGCCCTTCACCGAGGCGATGAACCTGTCGTAGCCGGCGACGTCGCCTGTCTGCGAGAGCATGACGATCGCGACGTTCATCTCGACGGCCTTGGCCACGTTGCTCGCGTTGAGCCAGGTGGAGTCGACGTTGATCGGGCCGCCGCCGAACGTGTACGCGTCGACGATGACGAGCGGCAGGTTGAGCGCGCTGCTGATCTGGCTGTAGGTGAAGTTGTCGATCTTGCCCTCGGTGAACGGGAACGGCTTGCCCGTGAGGCCGACGTACTTGACGACGCTGCGATCCCAGCCGGCGTAGAACGCGCCCGGGGAATCCGCCCACGCGGTCTTGTCGTGGCTGAACCACGGGCTGAAGTCGATGACCACCTTGCACGACGGGCAGCCAGCCTTGATGGCCCCGAGGATGCTGTTCATGATACCGTCGGATTCAAGCTTCGTGAGCGGGTCGTACCGCGTGTCGGCGGTTTCATACCCCTGCGCGTTCTCGGAGAACTGGTACCAGTCGGGCTCGATGTGGATCAGCGCCTCGCGCGTCCCGACGGTCTCCCCGATCTTGGCCGCCGCCGCCCTGTAGGCGCTCGCGATCTCGGTCTTGTGCTCGCGGACCCACTTCGCGCCCTCCTTGCACAGCGGCTTGCTCGTGACGCCGTCGCAGTCGTCGTTGGACCCGAGCCCCTTCTTCGTCATGTCCGTGGCGATGTAGCCAAAGAAGTATGGGGTCTTACCTTTGTCGATGATCGTCCGGAGCTTGCTCTGATGTGTGCTGGTGAAGCCGCCCGACATCAGCCAGTCGCCGATCGCGACGACATCGACGTTGGCCGGCCCGGACGCGGGCGGCGACCAGCTCTGGCTCCACTGCGGCGCAACACCGAAGCGCATCTGCGATGCCGCTGCGGCCGCTGCTGCCTCGTCGGCGAAAATCTCGTCCTCTTCGGAGACGCCGGAGCCATCGTCCGCGGCAACGATGCACCCGCCGAGAACGGCGAGCATGCACGTCACTGCCCCAGCACCGAAAAGCGAACCCTTGATCTTCGTCATTATGTCAATCTCCAAGTGGCCGAGCGGCTCGGCGCCGCGTCGGATTTTTTCACTCCCGAGTGCCAGCATCAGCTTGGCGCGGGGCACTTGTTGAAGGTGCTCGGGGTAACTGCAACGGCCGGGCCATCCTCTCGCGAGATCGAGAAACGTCGATTCATGGGCAGATTTTCGACGGTGCCTGTCCGCGCGAGATGGTGAGTGATCCCGTGGAGTGGATCGCCGATCCGGGGCACAGGCGATCCACCGCGAAAGGCCTGACTCACCCGCGAAGAATGCCGAAAAATCGCGGGCAAGCCGCGATCAAGGCGCCAGCGTCGCGCAGAGAGGCATCGAGAGTCGGGTGATCGGTGGAATCCACGCCTGCGATCGTTCGCTGTCTCACCAGGTCACTGACGCATCGGTGGACGGATCGGCGCGCCGTGCGAGACAGCGAGAGCCAGCGAGAGAAGAAACTTTCGCGGTAGAGGCCTGTTCGCTGCGGTCTGTCGAGAAAATTGAAGGCAGGAAGCAAGAGCAGGGACCTGGGACCTGGGACCAGAGAGCTCGGCCCACATGGGAGCGAGGCAGCGAGACAGCGCAACAGCACGCGTCGTCCGATGTACCCCGACATGTCGGGTGATGTGATAGCGATAAAGCGCTTGAGCTTCTCTGTCTCGCAGGCTAGGATGTATGTCTTTTATCTCGCTCAGCGCTCCAGTAGTCTGCGCCGCATGGACGTGAACTGTGGAGTGGAGCGATGAGCATGCCGGCTCTCATCGAGATCGAGAACGCCGAGGTTTTCCGGGGCGACACGCGCGTCTTCGAGGATCTGTCGCTGCGCATCGAGCAGGGAGAGAGCGCCGCGATCCTCGGGCCCAACGGGGCCGGGAAGTCGACCCTGCTGAGGTTGCTCTCGCGGGAGATCTATCCGGTCCACCGCGAGGGCTCGGCCGTGCGGATCCTGGGGCGCGAAAGGTGGGAGGTCTTCGCACTCCGGCGCAGGTTGGGGCTCGTGTCGTACGAGCTGCAGATGGCCTATCCGCGGGATGTGCGGGGCTTCGACGTGGTGCTCTCCGGCTTCTTCGCGAGCGCCGGGCTGCACGAGCACGAGCCGCCGACGGCCGCGCAGCGCGGGCGGGCCGAGGCGGTGCTCCGCGACCTCGGGGTGGCTCACCTCGGTGACAAGCCCATCGCCGAGATGTCGGCCGGCGAGCAGCGGCGCTGCCTGCTCGGGCGCGCGCTCGTGCACGACCCGGAGGCGCTCGTGCTCGACGAGCCGACGACGAGCCTCGATCTGAAGGCCGCGTTCGAGCTCGTCGAGCTGCTCAGGCGCCTCGTGCACCGCGGCAAGACGCTGATCCTCGTGACGCACCATGTTCACGAGATCCCGCCGGAGATCGAGCGGGTGGTCCTGCTCCGGAAGGGCCGCGTCTTCGCCGACGGCCCGAAGCGCGAGGTGCTGACCGACGGCAACCTCTCGCGTCTCTTCGACGTGCCGCTCTCCGTCGTCGAGCGCGGCGGCTTCTTCCAGGTCTTCCCCCGGACGGTCTGAGACACGGAGTCTCGCGTATCGCCACCTTCGCCACACAAGGACCGCTCTCTGTCTGGTAGACAGATCATATAAAACGGTAGGCCCCCGGAGAGGGTGTTCTCGGCGCGGGGTGGGGGATGGGCCGATGTCTGAGCCTGAGACATGAAGCCTCCGGCTTCATGTCTCAGGCGAGTTCGGCGGGGCCCCCACCCCGCGCCGAGAACACCCTCTCCGGGGGCCGCGCAGCTCGACGGAGCCTGTGCGCTAGCCGATCTCGACCTTGCTCCACATGTCCCGCCGCATGCGCTCCTTGCGCCTGTCGGTCCGGGTCACGAGCCGCGCCGCGCCCCAGGCCGCGAGCAGCTGGCCCTCCTGGCCGAGGCCGGGCAGCACGCTGCGGCCCACGAGCAGCGTCCGCTCGATCGGCCCGCGGATCGGCTCGCCCGCGAGCCCGAGGTAGCCGGGCGGGTCGACCTCGAGCTGCCGCACCATCGGCTCGGCGCCCGGGGCGGCCCCCTTCAGCGCCGCGCGCTCGACGAGGCGGCGGCGCTGGCCGTCGTAGAGCCACACGGGCAGGCCGTCGTGCACCGAGTCCACGAGCACGAGGTGGCGCTCGAGGAACGGCAGCTCGGCCGTGAGCGCGTCGAGCACCGCCTGGCGCGCCTCGAGCAGCGACAGCGGGCCCCGGTCGGGGAGCAGGATCTCCGCGACGAGCAGCGTGTCGGTCGAGGGCGGCGGGAGGTCGCAGCGCTGGAGGTGGACCACGGGGCGGACGGGCCCGGCGGGCCGCGCCTGCCGCGGGGAGCTCGGGCGGCCCCCGGAGGCGGCGTCGCCCGGCGCGCGCGGCGGGGGCGGCGCCGAGCGGCCGGCCAGCGCGGAGGGCGGCGAGGGGAAGGGGAGCAGGAGCGCCTCGGGGCCGAGCGGCTCGGGCAGGCCCTCGCGGCGCACGAGGAGCGACACGACGAAGCGGCCGACCGAGGAGGTGATGCGCGGCCACTCGCGCAGCGCGCGCTTGTGGATGCCCTCGCCGCCCGCGAGGCTCGCGAGCGTCTCGCCGTCCATGTCGGTGATCACGAAGCTGCTGCCGTTCGGGTGGTCGTCGCCGTCGAGGACGACCCCCGCCGCGGTGCCGCGGCGGACGTGGACCGACGCGGCGCGCTCGTCGAGCAGGCAGCGGCCGCCGTGGGCGAGGATGCGCTCGAGCAGGAACTCCTCGAGCTCCTCCTCGCCGCGCGGGAGCGTCATCAGCCCGCGCGTCCACGCCCCGTGCAGGCGCGCCACGGCGAACGGGGGCGGGAGCGCCGACAGGTCCGTGGCGAAGAGGACCGACTGCGTGACGATGGAGCGGAACAGGTGGCCGCGCGGGAACTCGACCAGCAGGTCGGCGTCGGGCTCGGCGCGCGCGTACGGGAGCATGGCGGCGTAGCGGGCCGTCTCGCGCCGCTCCCAGAACGTGCCCGGCGGCCAGAGGGCGTCGTGCGAGAACGCGTCGTCGGCGGCGCCGTTCACGTGGGCGAGCTCGGCGTAGAGCTCGTCGACGACGCGCCGGAGCTCGGGGAACTCGCGGTCGATCTCGCGGCCGAAGAGGACCATGTCGGGCGGCACGTCGAGGCGCCGGCGCGGGGCGACGGCCTGGAGCATGGGGGCGGCGGGGACGATGCGGCGCTTCCATGTCTGCGACTGGGCGAGCTCGACGAGGAAGCGGCGCCACGCCGGCGAGGGCTCGGCGAGCATGGTGAAGGCGCGACGGCGGAGCACGTGCTGATCGAGGCGGTAGGTGGGCGGGCGTTCGCCGTGCCCGACGACCATCACGGTGAAGTCGCGCCGCGCGAGGAGCGCCGCGGCCGTGAGCGCGCCGATGGAGCGGCCGAGGACGATGACGTCGTAGTGCTTGTGGATCACGCCCCTTCCCCGACCTGCTCGGGCGCGGGGCCGCCCTCGGCGGGCCCGAGCGCCGGGTCGACGCCGGCGAGCCCGAGCGCCGTGTCGACGCCGGCAATCGCCGCGCGCGCCCGGCCGCCGGGCGCGGCGGGCGGCGTGACCTGGAGGCGCCCCTCGGCGATCCACGAGAGCGCGCGGACGAGCAGGGCGTGCTCCTGGACGAGGATGCGCGCGGCGAGGGCGTCGCGGTCGTCGCCGTCGAGCACGGGGACGGCGGCCTGCGCGAGGATCGGCCCGGTGTCGGTGCCGGCGTCCACGAGGTGGACGGTGCAGCCGGTGATGCGCACGCCGTGGTCGAGCGCCTGCTGCTGGGCGTCGACGCCGGGGAAGGAGGGCAGGAGCGACGGGTGGATGTTGACGACGCGGTGCGGGAAGGCGTCGAGGAAGGTCGTCGTGAGCAGGCGCATGAAGCCGGCGAGGACGACCCAGGTCGCGCCCGCCTCGCGGAGGGCGTCGACGACGGCGGCGTCGAAGCTGTCGCGATTGGCGAAGTCCCGGTGCGCGATGACGCGCGTCGGGACGCCGGCGCGCTCGGCGCGCGCGAGGCCCTCCACGCCGGGCCGGTTCGAGAGGACGAGCCGCACGCGGGCGTCGAGGCGGCCGTCGGCGATCGCGTCGAGGATCGCCTGGAGGTTCGAGCCGCGGCCGGAGATGAGGACGCCGAGATCGAGGGGGGGCATGGGGGGCAGATACTACGGCGGAGGCGGGCGCGGGAGAGATCCGGGCGGCGGGGGCCGTCCGGCTCCGGAGCGGGGCCTGCCCGGAGCGACGGCGCGCTGCACTTCGTGCGACCGCGACCGGCAGGAGAGCGCCGCGCCTCGGTCGCGGAGCGTTGCTTGCCGCCTCGCCGCGCCCGCCTATTCTCAGGGGCATGGTCGCCGTCGCTCCGCTGTCCGCGCCCTCGACACCCCCGTCCGGCCAGGGCGAGCAGCGCTTCGTGATGCCCAACGTCTCCTGGGACGAGTACGTCGCGCTGCGCAAGCTGCTCGACGACCACCCGGGGTTGCGGATGACCTACTGCGAAGGGGTGCTGGAGCTCATGAGCCCGTCGGCTGACCACGAGGATGTCAAGACGCGCATCGGGCGCCTCGTCGAGCTGTGGGCGCTCGCGCGCCGGGTTCGCCTCTACGGCTACGGCTCGACCACGTACCGCCGCAAGGCCAAGCAGCGCGGCCTGGAGCCCGACGAGTGCTACTGCGTGGGCAAGGTGAACAAGAAGCGGCCCGACATCGCGGTCGAGGTCTTCATCACGAGCGGCGGCATCGACAAGCTCGACGTCTACCGGGGGCTCGGGGTGCCCGAGGTGTGGATCTGGAGGGACGGACGCATCGCCGTCCACCAGCTGGGGGAGGGCGGCTATGAACAGGTCGAGCGGAGCGGGATGCTCCCCGAGCTCGATCTGGGAGCGCTCTCGGAGTGCGCGCGGATCCCCGATCAGGCGGACGCGGTCGACACCTACTGGGAGCGGCTGCAGCGAGGGGGATGAGCGGCGAGCGCCGGCGCCGGACGCCGCGCGCCGGTCCCCTCTGGCCGGCCACCTACCAATGCCGCGCCGCTCGCGGTAGGGTGGCGCCGCCACGATGCCGGAACGCCCGCCCGAGCCGCCCCTGACCGCCGACGAGGCCGCGAAGCAGCGGGCCGCGTCCTACCTCGGGCGGGTCATCTCGCGGCGCTACCGCATCGACGAGGTCATCGCCATGGGCGGCATGGGCGCGGTCTACCGCGGCGAGCACGTGCACATGCACAAGCGCGTCGCGATCAAGATCCTGCACCCGGACACGGAGCGGCTCCCCGAGCTCGTGCAGCGCTTCGAGCGCGAGGCGATCGCCGGCGCCCACATCCAGCACCGGAACGTCGCCACCGCGACCGACTTCGGCGAGGCCGAGGACGGCTCGTTCTTCCTCGTCCTGGAGTACGTCCGCGGGACGACGCTCCACGAGATCATCCGCCGGGGGCCGATGCCCGCGGCGCGCGCCGCCCTGATCGCCAGGCAGCTCGCGGCCGCGCTCGACGCGACCCACGCGATGAACATCGTCCACCGCGACCTGAAGCCGCGCAACGTGATGGTGGTCGAGCCGCACGGCGACCTCGTGAAGCTCATCGACTTCGGCCTCGCGAAGGTGAGCGTCGACCAGCTGCGCAGATCGGCCGCGGCGCCGGAGTCCGTGCGGATGGGGCTGGAGCCGGAGTCGGGCCCGGTCCGGCTCACCACGGCGGGGGTGATCTTCGGGACCATCGCCTACCTCGCCCCGGAGTCGGCGCTCGGGATGGACTTCGTCGACGAGCGCGCGGACCTCTACGCCCTGGGCCTCATCTTCTACGAGATGCTGGCCGGCAAGCACCCGTTCCTGGCCAAGGATCCGATCGAGCTCTTCAACCAGCAGCGCAGCGCGCCCGTCCCGGCCATCGCCGAGCACTCCCCGGGCGTCGCGGTGCCGCCGGCCATCGAGGCGGTCGTGCGGCGGCTGCTCGAGAAGCAGCCGCGCGCCCGCTTCGAGACCGCGGCGGAGCTGATCGCGGCGCTCGACCAGGCGTGCGCCGCGTCGGGGATCGTGACGCAGGAGCCGCGCGCGGAGATGTCGTCGCGCGCGGAGATGTCGTCGGTCCCCGCGATCGCGGACCCGGGGCGCGTCCCGAGCAACCGGCCGCCCCTGCCCAGCGCGCCGTCGCGCGAGCCGGAGGCGAGCCCGGGCAGCGCCTCGGCGATCTTCCTCGGGGACTCGTGCCTCGTCTCGCTGAACGAGGTCGCGGACGCGCTGGAGCCCGCTGCGGAGCGGGCCGCCGGCGAGGCGGCCGGAGGCGGCGCGGGCGCGGCGGAGGGGGCGAGAGCGCGCGCGGCGGGCGAGCCGACGGAGAGCGGCGCGGGCGATCTGGAGCCGGCGGCGGTGCGGGAGGACGCGGCGGAAGCGGAAGCGGAAGGCCCTCCCAGCTACTCGAGGCCGACGCCGGTGCGCGACACGCCGAGCCTCGTCGCCGAGCTCACGAGCGACTCGCGCCCGACCGCGGTGGGCGGCGCGGCGTTCATGGCCCAGGTGGCCTTCGCGCGGGAGGAAGCCGCCAGCCGCGGTGCTCTCGCCGGAGCCGACGACGAGGCGCTGTCGAGCGACTCGCGCCCGACCGCGGTGGGCGGCGCGGCGTTCATGGCCCAGGTGGCCTTCGCGCGGGAGGAAGCCGCCAGCCGCGGTGCTCTTTCCGGAGCCGCTGAGCCGCCGTCGCCGCAGGAGCTGCCGCAGCCGCCGCGCTCGCAGGAGCAGCCGGCGTCGGAGGAGCCGGCGCTGCAGGAGCCGGCGCTGCAGGAGCCGGCGCTGCAGGAGCCGGCGCTGCAGGAGCCGGCGCCGCGGAGCTCGAGGCCTCCGTCGCTGGAGGCGCCGCCGCCGCGACCGACGGAGCCGTCACGGTCGATGGAGGAGCTGGCGGCGAAGGAGCCGGCAGGGCCGACCTCCACGCGTCCGCCGCTGGAGGAGCGACCGCCGTCGCCGGAGGAGCTGGAGCGACGCCCGGCGGAGCCCTCGTCGAAGAAACCGTCGCTGCCAGGGGCGGAGGAGCCGTCGCCAGCGCCCGCCGCCGCGGAGGCGTCGCCAGCGAGGTCGTCAGCGCCTGCCGCTGCGGAGCGGGCGTCGGCGAGGCCGTCTGCGCCTGCCGCTGTAGAGCCGGCGTCTTCCAGGCCGTCCGCAGCCGTCGCTGCGGAGCCGTCATCGGCGAGGCGGTCTGCGCCGTCTGCGGCGGAGCCGGCATCGGCATCGCCGGCTTCGCCCACGGCCGCATCGCCAGCGTCATCGCAGGCGCCCGCGCCTGCTGCTGCGCCGCCCACGTCATCGCAGCCGCCGTCGCTCGCCACAGCGCCAGCGTCATCGTCCTCTGCTGCGCCGCCAGCGTCATCGCAGCCGCCGTCGCCCTCTGCTGCGCCGCCCGCGTCATCGCAGCCGCCGTCGCTCGCCACAGCGCCAGCGTCATCGCCCTCCGCGACGCGAGCGTCATCGCAGCCGCCGTCTCCCGCTGCCACAGCGCCAGCGTCATCGCAGCGGCCATCGCCCTCTGCTGCGACGCCAGCGTCATCGCAGCCGCCGTCGCCCTCTGCGACGCCAGCGTCATCGCAGCCGCCGTCTCCCGCTGCCACAGCGCCGGCACCATCGCAGCCGCCGTCGTCCGCCGCCGCAGTGAAGCCCGCGTCATCGCAGCCGCCGTCGCCCACCACCGCGGAGCCCGCCTCGGCAAGGACGCCCGCGCCTTCCGTGAGAGCGCAGCCGGCCCAGGAGAAGTCGCTGTCCGCTTCGCCCGCGTCGCCGCAGGCGGACGAGCTGCCCGCGGAGGACGTCGAGCCCGCCTCGGAGCCGAGCTCCGGACGGCTGAGCGGCTCGCGGCCCGCGTTCGCTCCGACGCTGCTGCGCGAGCTGGAGGCCGCGGAGGCAGAGCGCGTCACCCGCGAGCTCGAGGAAGAGGCGAAGCGGAAGGCCGCCGAGGCGGCAGCGCGCGTCGCCCGCGAGCGCGAGGAGAAGGCCCGACGGAAGCTCGCCACCCGGGAAGCGCGCGCAGCGCGGCTGCGCCAGGCCGACCTCGGCGCCCGCCTGCGCCAGATCGCTCCCTACCTCGGCGGCGGCCTGATCGCGGCGGCCGTGATCGCCGCGCTCGCCAGCGGCGGGCGAGCCCCGCCCGAGCCAGAGCCCCAGCTCGGCCTGACGCAGCCGCCGGCGAGCGCGCGCGCGACGAACGAGCCCGCGCCGACCGACACGACGGCCGCCCCGGGAGAGCCCGGCCCCGCCTCCCCGGCGCCAGAGGCTGCCCCGGCCGGGTCCGACGCGCCCGCCGTGCCCGCCGCCACCGACACGCCGGCCGAGCCCCCGCCCGACGAGGAAACCCGGAAGGCGCTCACCGGCGCGGTCAGGGCGCGCAAGTGGGTCAAGGCCGCCGAGGCGCTCAACCAGCTGGCCGAGCGCGACCCGACCGCGCTGCGCGACCGCGCGGTCGCCGTCGCGGCGCGCAACGTCGCCATCTCCATCTCGAAGACGGGCGAAGAGCTCGCCGACAAGGTCTTCGACGCGCTCGCGAGCCGCTTCGGGACGGCGGGCCTCGACGTGCTCTACGAGATCGTCGAGACCCGCGGCCGCTCCACCCCGGCCACGCGCGCGGCCAAGCTGCTCCGGGATCCGGAGATCGCAGCCCGCGGGACGCCCGCCGTCCGCATCGCCTTCGAGCTGCGCGACGCCACCTGCGGCGAGAAGCTGCAGTTCCTCGATCGCGCCGTCTCCGAGGGCGATCAGCGCACCCTGGTCGTGCTCGAGACGGCGGTGAGGCCCTGTTACACGAAGAACCGGACCATCGATGAGGCGATCAAGAAGCTGAGAGCGCGGCTCGAAGGCGGCTGAGCTCGAGCCGCGCCGGCGCCCTCATCCGAACTGCACGCGCTCCTCGAAGGGCACGTCGCCGACGGACACGACCTCTCCGAGCACCCACGCCCGCTCCCCGCTCCCGGCGAGCGCCTCGATCGCCCGGTCCGCGGCGCCCTTCTCCACGACAGCGACCAGCCCGACGCCGAGGTTGAACGTGCGCCGCATCTCGGCCTCCTCCACCGGTCCGCCGCGCTGGAGCACCTGGAACACCGCCGGCCGCTGGTAGGAGCCGAGGTCGAGCCGCGCGCCCAGCCCGTCCGGCAGCACGCGGGGGAGGTTCCCCGGCAGGCCGCCGCCGGTGATGTGCGACAGCCCCCGCACCGCATCGCCAGAGGCCGCGAGCAGCGCCGTGATCGCGCGCGCGTAGATCCGGGTCGGCGTGAGCAGCGCCTCGCCCACGGTCGCGCCGAGCTCGTCCACGCGGTCGTCCATCCGGAGCCCCATCTCCTTCTCGAGCACCCGCCGCGCGAGCGAGTAGCCGTTCGAGTGCAGGCCGCTCGACGCCACGCCGATCACCGCGTCGCCGGCCGCGATCCGCTTGCCGTCGAGGATGCGCGAGCGCTCGACGACGCCCACGGCGAAGCCGGCGAGGTCGTACTCGCCGTCCGCGTACATGCCGGGCAGCTCGGCCGTCTCGCCGCCGATGAGCGCGCAGCCGGCCTGCTTGCAGCCGTCGGCGATGCCGCGCACCACCGCCTCGCCCACGTCGATGTCGAGCTTGCCGGTCGCGAAGTAGTCCAGGAAGAAGAGCGGCCGCGCGCCGACCGTCAGCACGTCGTTCACGCACATGGCGACGAGATCGATGCCGACCGTGTCGTGGACGCCGGTCGCGAACGCCACCTTCAGCTTGGTGCCGACGCCGTCCGTGCCGCTGACGAGCACCGGCTCGGACAGCCCGCCCGGCAGCATGCACAGCCCGGCGAACCCGCCCACGTCGGCCAGCACCTCGGGGGTGCGCGTCGGCTTCGCGAGCCGCTTGATGCGCTCGACGAGCGCGTCCCCTGCATCGATATCGACCCCCGCTTCCCGGTACGTGACGCTCATGCGAGGCGCATCCCATACCTCGGCGGCAAAGGGAAGCGGGCTCGCTCCCGGCGCGGCCGGCGCGCCGGCCGGCGTGGGCGGCGCGACCGGCCGGCGTGGGCGGCGCGATCGACGAGCGTGGCCGGCCCGGCGCAGGCGCGCTCCGCGGCGCCGCCGCTACAGGGCGAGGCGCGGCTCCGCGGCGCCGCGCTACAGGAAGGGTGCAGCGCCGAGCGGCACCCCCCCAGCGCGGCCGCTCCTTGCGCCTCGCCCACGGCCTGGTCGCCGCGCGCTGCGCGGCGCGCCTCATTCCCTTGCAGTGCATTCCCTTCGTCGATGCGATTTTTTCGCAGCAACTGACCCTATCCGGCAGGTAGCGACCCTTCGCTGCGGAGCTGTCGTGAGCGGCTCTCCGGCCTTGTTTTCTGCTCCGCTCTCGACATCCTAGGCGCCCATGTCCGCCGCGTCCGATTCGCCGCCTGCCCTCGTCATCGTCTCCGCCGCCGTCATCATCGAGCGCGGCCGCGTGTTGCTCACGCAGCGCAAGGTGGGCGCCCACCTCGAGGGCGCGTGGGAGTTCCCGGGCGGCAAGGTCGAGGCCGGCGAAGATCCGCGGGACGCCCTCGTCCGCGAGCTGCGCGAGGAGATCGGCGTCGAAGCCCGCGTCGGGGACATCGTGGAGGTGACCTATTACCGTTACCCGAGGAAGCCGGTCCTGCTCCTCTTCTACGAGGCAGCGCTCGTCGAGGGCTCGCCGGCTCCCGCGCCGCTCGACGTGGCCGCCGTGCGCTGGGCCGATGCGCCCGAGCTCCGGGACGAGCTCTTCCCGCCCGCCGACGTCCCGGTGCTCGCCAAGGTGCGCGCGCGGCTCACCCTCCAATGAGCCATCAGGCGGACCACGGAGGACGCGCCTGCGCCGCCGAGCGCGAGACAGAGCCGCCCCGCGATATCCAATAAATCAATCTCGTACCCGGGAGGGCCAAACACACGAGGCATGTCGCGGAGCTCGGGTGGCCTGCGGGGATGATGAAGAAGAGAGCCCCGCCGTGGGCGCTCACAGCGCCGGGGGGCAAGCCTCGCCGCGGACGTCGCCGAGCAGGCTCGCGAGCCGCTGGCGTTGCAGCTCGCCGACGGCGCGCTCGACCTCCTGCCCGGCGGCGTCGACGCTGAGGAACGTCGGCACGAAGCGTACGCCGTAGTGGGCGGCGAGGGCCTGCCCGCGAGGCTCGTCGACCTGGATGCGCACCACGGTGTCGGCCTCCTTGGCGCAGCGCGCTTCGAGCTCCTTCACGAGCGGCGCCATGCGCTCGCAGACCGCGCAGTGCGCGCTCACGAACTCGACCAGCCGGGGCTTCCCCTCGGGCAGCGTGACGTCGCCGTGCTCCATGGCGCTCTCCGGGGCCGCGCACGCGCTGGCGGGGCCGCCGTCGCAGGGCGCGCTCGCAGCCACGGCTGCAGCGGGCGCCGGCGAGAGGGCCTCCAGACGGCCGGCCGCGAGCGCGACCCCGAGGACCACGAGCAGCGCCCCCGTCACGCGCTGGAGGACCGGCGTGGCCGGCACCAGGCGGCGCGCGAGCTCGACGGCCGTGGGCCCGGCGAAGGCCGCGACGACGAGCGGCGCGGCGAGGCCCGCGGCGTAGGCGCCGAGCTGGATGGCGCCGGTGAGCGGGCTCGCGCCCGCGCTGGCCGCATAGGTCAGCGCGGCGCCGAGCACCGGGCCGACGCACGGCGTCCACCCTGCCGCGAAGGCGATCCCGAAGAGCATGCCCCCCCAGAAGCCGCCCGCGCCCGGGAGGCGGGAGAGGAGCGGGCGCGCCTCGCGCTCCAGCCACGGCAGGTGGAGCACGCCGAGGAGCTTCGCGCCGAAGAGCGCCAGGATCACGCCGGAAGCGACGGTGAACGCGTGCCGGTGGGGCGCGAGGGCCGCGGCGAGCGCCGACGCGCCGGCGCCGAGCGCGACGAGCACGATCGCGAGGCCGAGCGCGAAGCCGACGCCGGCGAGGCGCACGCTGCGCTTCACCGCGGCGCGGTCTGGACCGCCGAGCGCCCCGGCGCCGCCGAGGGTCGACAGGTAGACGGGGAGCATCGGGAGCACGCAGGGCGACGCGAACGTCAGCAGGCCCGCGCCGAAGAGCGTCAGCAATGAAGCGAGCGTCATGGGTCCTCGTGATGGACGGGATCAGGGCCTGCCAAGCGCCGGTGCGAGCGCCGCCACGTCCACCTCGGCGACCGCGAGCACCGGCTGCTCCACGCTCCTCGCGCAGATCGCGTTGCCGAGCGGCCCCCGGGTGCACCCCACGCCGCGCCCCGCGAGCGCGCGCGCGGCCGTCGCGGCGTCGGATCCGGGCGGCGGCACGAACACCGTGAGCGGCTTGTCCCCGCTCTCGTACATGAGCGCCGCCGTGCGCGTGTCCCCGATCTGGCAGAGACGCGCCCCGAGCAGCCGGGCGCCGGACACCGCCGGGACGGTCACCGCGTAGCCGAGCTTCCCCTCGAGCCATCCGGCGACGGCGCCCGGATCGGAGGACTCGAAGTCGCACGGGCGCTCGCGCGCGAAGCCGCGCACGTGGTGGCTCACGAGCTCGTCCGCCATCGCCGCGCTCACGCCTCCGCTGGGGCTGCCGACGAACAGCGCGGCGGCCGCCGCGGCCACGCCGAGGGCGGCGGTGATCACCCAGGCGCGGCGGCGCGGCGCGCGCGCGCTCCGCGCGGCGGCCTCTGCCCGGTCGCGCAGGCGCTTCGGGACCTCCCCGTCCGCCCTGGCGACGAGCGCGCGCCGCACGCTGCCAAGGACCTCCACGGCCCGCCGGCAGGGCCCGCAGCCGGCGAGGTGCGCCTCGATCCGCGCCGCGTCTTCGGGCGTCACCTCGTCGTCGTGCCACGCCGAAATGTTCTCGAACCACTCGCGGTTGCACCCTGCCATGACATCTCCTCATGCTGTTCGGAGAGGCCCTCGACGAGCGCGAGCCGCGCCCGCGAGAGCCGTGATCGCACCGTGCCCACGGGGCACGCCTGGAGGTCGGCGATCTCCTCGTAGGAAAGATCCTCGACCTCCCGCAGGAGCAGCGCCTCGCGCCACTCCGGGGGCAGGCGCGCGAGCGCGCGCTCGACCTCGTCGGCGAAGCCGCGCTCGAGCAGCTCCGCCTCCAGATTGCCCTGCGGCTCCGGCACCGACTCGGCGCCGCGACCGCCCTCGATCACCTCGAGGCGCTGCCGCGCGCCGCGCGTCGCGTTGAGCAGCACCGATCGCTCGATGCGGAGCAGCCACGCGCGCATGCGATCCTCGTCGCGCAGGTCGGCGTGCCGCTCGATCGCGCGCACGACGGTCGCCTGCGCCAGGTCCTCGGCGTCCTGCTCCGAGCGCGTCAGGCGACGCGCCGCGCGCAGGAGGCACGGGAGCTCGGTGAGGAGCCTGTCGAGGAAGGTGGCGTGGGGAAACGTGGGCATGAGCTCGGCCGGGGGCAGGGGCTTTGCGCCGCCTGCTTCACCGGACACTCCCAGGACACGGCGACCCTCGCGAAAAGTTCCCGACGAGGCGGGATCTCGGCGGCGAGGCGCCCCGGCCCACGTGGACGGTGGCGGGCCAGCCCGGGCTGGGGATGTGCGACGCGGTCGACGGGCAATCCGTGGTCGTGCACTGCTCCGGGGCAGCGGCGTTCAAACGTTCGTTTGCCCGCCGCAGGCCCCCTGCGGGGTGGATGCAGACGCTGGGGGGCCTGCGGTCTCCAGCGCCGACCATCGGAGGCGGCGCCGGCCGGGCGGGTCCGCATCGGCGGTGACCGGCCAGGTGCCGGTGTTCCTGCGGACCTGCTGTTTTACCGGCGTTCGTAGAAGGTGAGGCTCACCCCGCCCCCCGAGACGCCCGGGTCGGAGCTCACGTACGCCTTCGTGTTGAGGATCGCGTAGGGGCCGTCCGCGCGCGTCTCGAAGACCGGCACGAGCGCGCCGAACGGTCCACAGTTCCTCACCACGATGACCTCGCCGTCGTTCGAGGACAGCGCGTACCTGGCGTCCAGGATCGTGCTCGCTCCGATGAGCTGGTAGTCCGCGCCTCCGGGGAGCACCGAGCCCGACAGGCCGCTGAGCAGCATCCCACCGGTGACCGTGCCCCCGGTGATGGGGATGATGTTGCGCGTGCCGCGCTTGCTCGCGCCGACGGAGAGGGAAGAACCGAGCGTGACGGCCTCGGTGAACACGCTCGATCCTCTCGTCCCGGTCGCCGTCGAGCACTCCCACGATTGATCGGGGACGCCCTCGGGATCCTTGAGCTCTACCTTCGGCTCTCCGACGGCCACCTCGGCGATGTCGTAGACGTCGAGCTGGAGCGTGCCCGCCGCGGCGTCGACGACGCGGGTGCCCGCGAACTTTCCGGTGTTGAGCCACGCGAGCGAGCTCGACTCCGCGACCTCGAAGTCCGGGACGATCCGGACGACCGCATCGCCGGCGGGCGCGACGCCGCAGCTCCGCAGGTAGATGAGGGTGCCGTCGCTCGCTCTCAGGATGTTGATCTCCTCGAGCTCGACGGATCCGTTCGACAGCGTGAGCTCGAGATCCATGCCGCCGGTGAGGAAGGTGGCCTGGATCTCGTCGCCCGTGAGCGTGCCTCCCGTCACGTCGAGGAGGCGGCGGTGTCCGAACTGGGTGGTCCCGACATCGTGGGTGTCGCCGAGCTGGAGCGTCGCCCGGAAGACGAGCTTGCCGAGCGTGGGGAGCGGAATCCCGTCGGGCATGCCGCATGTCCACGACGGGTCGGGGACGATCGTCGCCTCGTCGCCGCCGCTGCTGCCGCCGCCGCCCGTGCCGTTGGTCCCGCCTGTGCTGCCGCTGCTGCTGCCGGTCTCGACGGCCCCACCGGCTCCGGTGCTGCCGCTCCCCGCGCCGCCCACGCCGGCGGTGCCCGTGGTGCCAGTCGTCGTACCAGAGCCGCCCGACGTCGCGCCGCCAGAGCCGCTGCTCGTCGTTCCCTGGCTGCCATCCTCGCCTGACGGACCGCACCCTCCAGAGCAGACGCCAAGGATCCCCATCATCAAGAGCTTGATTGAGCTATTGACAAGCTTCATTGTCGGAGCCATCCATTCAGGTAAGAGGGTATTGTTCACTGGACTCGGAGCTGCGAGAAGAAGCTCCAGATCGACCCACCGGAATTGCTCGGCGTGGAGTGACCCCCGCTGAACTCACACCAGACGACGGGATGGCGTCGTCACATCTCCCTGGTGGGGGCAGGCCAGCGCCGCGAACGCCGCCAGCGCAACGACCCCCGGGGCGGTCGTGCCGAGATTGCGAAGCGTTTCCATCCGTCGCCTCTCTGTTCCAGGATCGCCGTCCGTCGTCGCGTCACCCGATGCAGGTGACGGCAACGCCTTGGTACCCGAACCCTCGGGCGCGAGGCATAGGCATACTCGCCTATGCCTCGATGCGAGACGTCGCGCCCATCCTGGTGGACTGGCGAGGACCACGGCCGGGAGCGCCGGCCGGGAGCGCGGTCACTCGGGCGTGATCTGGCTGATCGCGAGCCTGGATTCGCCGAGGCCGTGCTCGACCGCGAGCACGATCGGTTCGCTGCATCCAGGCACCGGCGAGCCGGCGTCGAGGGGCGGCTCAGGCACCACGCCGGCATCTCCCTCCGCGTCGGTGGACGGCGGGGCCGCGCCTGCGTCGCCTCCAGCATCGGTGGACGGTGGGGTCGCGCCGGCGTCGCCTCCAGCATCGCGGACGGCGGGGCCGCGCCCGCGTTGCTCTCAGCATCGTCGGGAGGCGGCGCGCGCCTGACGACTTCAGAGCAGCCGAGCGCGAGCAAGGCAAGCGACACGAAAGCGATGCGCAAGCCCATCGAACGATGGGAACGCAACGATCCGGAGCTGTCAACGCGACGGCAGGGATCTCCATCGGACCGCGCACGAGTGCGACGCTCTACACCGCCGCCCGCCTCAAGCGAGCTCCAGCTCGAAGAGCGGGATTTCGCCGTCGACTGCATGGGCCGGGGCCATGGCGGCGGGCCCGAGCAAGTGAGGCAGGCCGAGCCGCTTCGCCTCCAGATTGCCTGTGGCTCCGGCAGGGACTCGGCATTGCGAGCCGCGCCGCGCAGCGCGCGCGCAGCAGGCATGAGAGCTGCGCGCCGCCCAGGACCTGCTGTTCAGAACAGCAGCCGAACGCCTCCGCCGAGCGGACCGATCTGCAGCTGCGCCTGGATCTTCGCGCGATCGCTCTGGATCTGCCCCGTGATCCAGAGCGGTATGCCCGTGACGGCCATGGCGCCTCCGAGGCTCATGAGCACGGTGGGAAAGACCCATGCGTTCGACGCGCAACCGCAGACATCATCGCCGCGCGGTCGGGTGAGGAAGTACATCCCCGCTCCGACGGAGCCGAGGACCAGTCCGCCGACGGCGAGGCCGGTGCCCACCTCGCGCCGGGTGGTGTCGACGGGGGGAACGGGCGCGGCTTGCTGGGCCCGCGCCTCACCCGCGAGGAGCGCGCTGCCCGCGACGAGCACGATCGACCCGAACGAGGCGAATCGCATGCTTGCGAGCATCCCCGGTCGCGGCGCGCCCGTCAAGGCGAGCCACGGCGGGGGGGCGCCCCGCGCCAGGGGAAGGGCGCCGCGAGGCGCGGGAGGCCGCTGCCAGGCGTCGCGAGGTGATCCACCGTGCCGGTCGTCCGCTGCGTTGTTTGGGTCCGTCTCGCTGGGATCGAGCAAGCCATTTCTG
Source organism: Sorangium sp. So ce321 (assembly GCF_051530195.1). Lineage (NCBI taxonomy): Bacteria > Pseudomonadati > Myxococcota > Polyangiales > Polyangiaceae > Sorangium > Sorangium sp. So ce321. The sequence goes on from NZ_CP150329.1 coordinate 13,600,946, forward strand.
CTCGTATCCTCGGAGCCGTCGCTCACGCCGCCGTCGTCGTCGCTGTCGACGTCGCCCACGTTGATGAGCCCGTCACCGTCGGTGTCATCGGCGGGGTTCGGCTCCTGCCCGTCGAGCGCGCCGTCGTTCGAACGCACCGAAGCTGGCGTGGCTAGCCCATCGCCGGGCCAGGCCCGGTCTGCACGGGCGGTGGGGTCCGCGTGATGCTCCGCCAGGTGTCGACGGCCCAGTCGCGGTCCGACTCCTCCTTGCAGACGATGGTGCAGCGCGCGAGCCGGCTGGCGTCGGGACACACCATGATGGCCATGAGCACCCAGCACGGCTCCGGCTCGTCGTCGCTCTCGCCGAGCATCCACAGCGCGGCGCCCGCGAGCTGCCCCTTCTCGTGCTCGTAGCGCAGCCCGGACATCTCGTGCGGCGGGAAGGTGTCCAGCACCTCCTTGGCCGTGAAGGGCGCGCCGTCGTGCCGCCGGTAGATCATCGACGAGAGCGAGACCTCGCGGCGCTCGCCCGGATCGAACATCCGCAGCGTCTCCCCCCCGTACAGGAGCTCGGACTCGAAGGAGGGATCGACCTGGATGGCCCAGCCGCAATGGAAGTAGAACCGGATCGGGATGAGCTCGCAGGTGGGCGGCATCGCGGCGCTCAGCGTAGGCGCTCCGCGCGGCGAACGCACGCCACCTGCCCCGGCCTGGCCGTCGAAGGGCGCGGCGCGTGCGGCGGCGAGGAGGCGGCGATGGGCCCCGGCAGCCGCCTCGGTCAGGCGGCGAGGCCGGGCCGCCCGGGCGAGAAGGGCGACAGCTCCAGCGGCGGCTGCTCGCCCGCGATCAGCGCCGCCACGATCTTCGCGGTCACCGGGGCGAGGAGCACGCCGTTGCGGAAGTGCCCGGTCGCGAAGACGAGCCGCGCGATCTCGCCCTCGCCGAGGATCGGCAGATCGTCGCTCGTGTGCGGCCGGAGCCCGGCCCATGTCCTGCCGATCGGCGCGTCGCCCAGCGCGGGCGCGAGCCGGAGCGCCGCGGTCAGCAGATCGCGCACGGCGCGCGACGTGACCGCGGTGACGTAGCCGGCGAACTCCATGGTCGCGCCGACCAGCACGCGTCCGTCGTCGCGCGGCGACAGGTAGCACCCGGGCCCGTAGACCACCTGCGACAGCACCGGCGACGCCGGCGTGAGCTCGACGATCTGCCCGCGCGCCGGCCGCACGGCGGCGGGGGCGAGCCCCGAGGCCTCGAGCAGGGACGACCAGCTCCCCGCGGCCAGCACCGTCCAGCGCGCCTCGATCTTCGTCCCGTCCTCGAGCTGCGCCCCGCACGCCTGCTTCCGCTCGACGAGGACGCGCCGGACCGCCGCCCCGGTGCGGAACTGCACGCCCGCGCGCTCGGCCGCGATGCGCAGCGCGCGCATGAGCGACGGCGGATCGATCCGCGCCTCGTCCGCGAACCACGCCCCTCCGGCGACCTCGTCGCAGAGCGCCGGCGCGCGCGCCCGCGCCGCGTCGCCGTCGCAGAGCTCCACGGCGAGGCCGGCTTCCCGCTGCCATGCCACCTCGCGCGCGATCTCGTCGCGCCCGGACGCGGTGAACGCCACGCGGAGGGCGCCGCTCTGCCGGAAGCCCACGTCGAGCCCCGTCGCCTCGACGAGCGAGGCGGCGAGCTCCGGGTACAGGGCCCGGCTCGCGAGGCAGAGCCGCGCGAGGGGGCCGTCGCCCGCGGCCTCGAGCTGGGGGCCGATGATGCCCGCCGCCGCCCAGGAGGCGCCCTCGCCCGGGTTGCGCTCGAGGACGCGAACGGACAGCCCGCGCCGCGCGAGGGCGAGCGCCGACGCGCACCCGGCCACGCCGCCGCCGATCACCACCACGTCGCTCATCGGCGCGTGCATAGCACGCCGGGGGCGGACGGCAGCCAGGCAACCTGGAGGTCGCTGTCCGCGGCGCGCCGCGGCATGGGTGCGGGGCCATCGGCGAGCTCCAACGTGGCATCGAGGGTGTGCGCGCGCGGGATCCAGCTCAGGCGGGGTCACTGGACGCGTGGCTCACCACGGCCGTTTCTTCATTCGGTCCACGAGTCCTCCCCGTCACCGTGGAAATTGCAGACGTGTGGGGGCGGCTCTCCGTCCCCGATCGGTTGCCCGATGGCCTCCTCGCCGCTACGGCCATTGTGCACTTGACCCTCGTTACCTGAAATACACGTGACGTCGCGCGCGCTGGAGTGAAGCTCATCAATCCTTTTGACGAGCCCTCTTCTGAGCCTTGAGAGCATGAGCCGTCAAGCCCTGGTACAAGGCGATCAGCGAACACGACGATTCTCGAGGCAGCAGGACCCCTCGACGCTTCTGTGTTCGCCCGCGCGTCAGGGATGACTGAGAGCTCGACGACCGCTACTCCGACGGCCTTCCATCGCGTTCCTTGGCAGTCGCTGCGGGGCCAGGCGCATGGGCCTCGGCCTCAGAGGGTCTTGTCGCGGTTTCCGTGGCCGTCGAGGCGCTTTTCGGTGCCGAGGTGGCGGTCTCCGCAGCCGCGGTGGCGGTTTCTGGAGCCAGGGTGGGGGGGGCCGGGGCCACTGAGGCGGTTTCTGGAGCCGTTGAGGCGGTTTCTGGAGCCGTTGAGGCGGTTTCTGGAGCCGTTGAGGCGGTTTCTGGAGCCGTTGAGGCGGTTTCTGGAGCCGTTGAGGCGGTTTCTGGAGCCGTTGAGGCGGTTTCCGTGGCCGGGGTGGGGGGGGCCGGGGCCACTGAGGCGGTTTTCGTGGCCGGGGTGGGGGGGGCCGGGGCCGGTGCTGCCCCCTCGGTTACCGCTGCCGCAGCCCTCGACATCTTGGCTACAGCCTTGGGCGTCTTTTCCCCGGGCTCCGGAGCCGCAGTCGTCTCGGCGCCCGCCGCCTCCGTCGCCTTCGCCGGCGCCCCCGCCGCCACCTTCGCCTTCTTCTCCTTCGCCGCCTTCGCCTCGAGCGCGCCCGCCGCGATCGGCTCGCGCTTGCCCTGGCCGACCGCGCGCGGATCGCCGTACGGGAACGCCGCGCTGCCGCTCGCGTCGATCGGCTTGCGCAGCGCCTCCGGATCCGTCGCCGGGCTCGGCGGCGGCGCGATCGGGCGCGGCGCGCGCAGCCGGTTGCCGGGGCCGGCCTGCGTCCAGACCTGCACGTCGCCGAGCACGCGCGTCCTGTTCGCCATCCGTCGCTGGCCCTTCGCGCCGAGCAGCCTCTCCAGGAACGTCGGGGGCGACGTCGCGCCAGGCTCCCCCTTCACCCAGCACGTGTAGTCGCCGATTCCAGTGCCCCGGAACGTCTCGCGGCAGACAGCGATCCCGAGCTCGGCCGCTATATGGCTGAGGAGCCGGCCCGGCTCGGTCTCGACCGTCCTGTGCTCGTTGATGAAGGTGACCTTGGGCATCGTGGACGGGCAGCGTCCTGCTCCCCCGCGACGAGCGCGTCAAGAACCGGGGCGCGCCCTCGCGCCCCTCGCGCTTCCCTCGCGCCCCTCGCGCTTCCCTCAGGCTTCCTTCGCGTCCCGCACCCGGTGGAGCACCCGCGCGATCCCGAACAGGTTCCAGCCGGCGAACCCCAGGAACAGCGCCACGAGCGCGACCGCCCAGCGCGACGCGCGCGGCGAGCCGCCGTCGATGAGCAGCCAGGCGTCGTCCGTGACGGCCGTCCCCGTCTGCTCCTCCACCTCGGCGGCGAGCCGCGCGTGCCGGATGCCCGCGCTCCCGAACGGCACGAGCCGCCCGGCGAACGTGCTCGGCGGCACGTAGCGCGGCCCCTCGAACCCCTCCGGCACCCGGATCTCCACCCACAGCCCCGGGTTGCCGGCCACCGGCGCCAGCCGGAACGAGTCGCCCTCCGCCGCCCGGCCGTACCGGATCGCGCCCCGCGTCCCGAGCAGGCCCGCGGCCCGCACGTAGCGGTTCGCGAGGTCCGCCGTCGGGCGCAGCGGCGCGAGCTCGCCGACGTCCGCAGGCCGGCCCGGCGACAGCGCGTAGCGCGCCTCCCCGAGGAGCGCGATCGCCATCCACAGCGAGGCGATCGCGGTCAACGCCATCAGCACCACCGTGACCGTGCGCTCCTGCCGCGGCGGCGCCGGCAGCGCGAGCAGCTCCGGATCGGGCCCCGTCACGTCGAGGCCAGGGCCGCCCGGGCCGCGCGGGCCATGCGTCAGGGATTCCAGGGTCGAGGTCGGGTCGGTGGGCACGCTTCGCCGAGTATATAGCCGGAGCGCCGGCCGGGGTGCACGAGCCACGCCGCGCTCGCTCGTCAGCGCGGCCGGGGCCGCTCAGCAGCCCTCCCCGCTGCTGACAACCGCGGCCGCGGCGCAGTTCCGCGCGGCGCGCGCTTGCCCGCCCGCGGCGGCTTGCCTAGCCTAGCCGCGATGGCCTCGAAGAACGACAGCTCCATCGTCTGCCCGTCGTGCGGCGCGAACAACGCCTCGGTGACGGCGAGCGGGCGCTGCGTCGCGTGCGGCGCGCGGATGGGCTCGCTCCAGCCTCTCCGCGACTCCGAGCTCGACCGCCACCGCCGCTACCAGCAGGAGGGCTTCTCGCTCCTCTGGTGCCTCATCGCCCTCCTCCTGCAGAGCGTGCTCACCGCGGCGCTCGTCGGCGGCCTGCCGATGATCGTGCAGCAGCTCGACTTCGAGGGGTCGAACGGGATGATCGTCGCCATCCCGGTCTGGTTCATCGGGGGCGTCCTCCTCGGCATGATCTCGCCGGGCAAGACGTTCCTGGAGCCGGTCGTCGCCTCGTTCCTCGTCGCGATCCCGACCGTCTTCTACCTCCTGCACAGCCAGACCGTGCGGACGATGCCGCTCTTCATGTACGTGATCATGGCGCTCATCGGCGTGCTGTTCACGCTGATCGGCTCCTACCTCGGCGAGCGCATCCAGATGGGCCCGCCCGCGAAGGCCGCCGACTGAAGGCGCCGGGCGCGACGATGCCGCCAGGCGCGACAGGGAGCGCGGGAGCAGCGGGGACGGCAGCGAGGCGGGTCGCCGCGGCGCTCGCCGCCGTCGCTGCGCTCCAGGCCGCGCCCGGGTGCGGCCCGTCGGCCGAGCAGCAGGAGGCGGACGCGCTCCTGCACGCGATCGACGCCCTCCGCGACGCCCCGAGCGAGCCGCGGGCCGCGCGCGAGGCGCTGCTCGCGCAACTCGAGCGGCAGCCCGCGTCGACCCCTCCCGCCGCGAGCGCCAGGGATACATGCGCCCGGGCCTACCGCCTGCTGCTCGACGCCACGGCCGCGGAGGCGCGCGTCCGCGCCTTGCTCGAGGCGCCCGCGGGGTCCGCCGGGCCCGAGGCGCTGGCCGACCTCGCCGCGGCGGACGCCAAGGTCAAGGAGAGCGCCGAGGTCATGCCGAGGTGCGCCGAGGCGCTCGCGGAGCTCCGCCGGCGCGGCCGGCGCAGCATGTGACGGCGCCGCGCCGGCCGCGGCTGACGGCGCCGCGCCGGCCGCGGCGGCGGCGGCGCCTGGGTACCCCGCCGGTCCGCGGGGGCGAGATGTGCTCCAGGCAGGGCGAGGGGGGATCCGCGCTCGCGGTCCGCTGTGCTAAGACCGCCCTGCCATGTTCGACACGCTGACACGGGGCTTTCGTCAGGCCAGAAACCGCCTCGCCGGGCTCACGGAGCTCACCGAGAGCAACATCGACGCCGCGCTCCGCGAGGTGCGGCTGAGCCTGCTCGAGGCCGACGTCGAGATCGGGGTGGTCAAGGCGTTCCTCGCCCGGGTGAAGCAGGCCGCGCTCGGCCGCACCCTCGAGACGCGCGTGAAGCACGCGGGCGAGGTCCACCAGGTCTCGGCGAGCGACCACTTCATCAAGATCTGCCACGACGAGCTCGAGGCGATGATGACCCACGAGGGCGACGAGGTCGCCTGGGCCGACGGCGGGCCCACGGGCATCATGATGGTCGGCCTCCAGGGCTCCGGAAAGACGACGAGCTGTGCGAAGCTCTCGCGCTACCTCGAGAAGCAGGGGCGCAAGCCGCTGCTCGTCGCGGCCGACATGCAGCGCCCCGCGGCCGTCGAGCAGCTCAAGGTCCTCGGCGACCAGCTCAAGATCCCGGTGTTCAACATCCCCGGCGAGTCGCCGGTCGCCATCTGCGCCGCGGCGCGCGGCGAGGCGAAGCGGCTCGGCCGCGACGTCATCATCTACGACACCGCCGGCCGCCTCGCGATCGACGAGCCGCTCATGCAGGAGCTCGCGCAGATCAAGGACGCGACGTCGCCGGACAACATCTTCCTCGTCGTCGACGCGATGATCGGCCAGGACGCCGTGAAGACGGCGCGCGGCTTCAACGAGCGGCTGTCGATCAGCGGCGTCGTCCTGACGAAGCTCGACGGCGACGCCCGCGGCGGCGCGGCGCTCAGCATCAAGGAGGTCACGGGCGCGCCGGTCCTCTTCAGCGGCGTCGGCGAGACGCCGGACAAGTTCGAGCCGTTCCGCGCCGACGGCATGGCGAGCCGCATCCTCGGCATGGGCGACGTCGTCGGCCTCATGCAGGACTTCGAGGAGGTCGTCGACCAGAAGAAGGCCGAGAAGGACGCCGCCCGGATGCTCCAGGGCGACTTCACCCTCGAGGACTTCCTCGATCAGGTGCGGATGATCCAGAAGATGGGGTCGCTGAAGGACCTCGTCGACAAGCTGCCCCTCGGCGGCATGTTCCCGGGCGGCCTGCCGCAGGACGTGAACCTCGACGACAAGGAGCTCGTCCGCATCCAGGCGATCATCCAGTCGATGACCCGCTTGGAGAAGAGCGACCCGTACGCGCTCGTGCGCGAGCCGAAGCGGGTGGAGCGCATCTCGAAGGGCTCGGGCACCAAGCCCGAGGCGGTGACCGAGCTCGTCCAGAAGTTCCTCTTCATGCGCCAGATGATGAGCGGCCTCGGCCAGAACATGGGCATGATGGGCAAGATCCCCGGCATGAAGCAGATGGCCATGGCCAAGAACATGCGGGAGATGCAGAAGCAGATGATGGCCGGCGGCGGGATGCCCGGGATGCCGGGCATGCCCGGGATGGGGATGCCGGGCATGGGCTTCCCCGGGATGGGCTTCCCCGGGATGGGGATGCCCGGGATGGGGATGCCGGGGATGGGCGGCTTCCCGGGCGCCGGCGCGGGCGGCCCGAGCATGACGAAGATGAAGACGCTCAGCGCCAGCGAGCGCAACGCCAAGAAGTCGCAGCGCAAGCGCGAGCGCGACGCCCGCAAGAAGGGCCGGAAGTAGCGGCGGCCGCATGCGCCGGCCCCGCAGCCAGCGGCGCTCGTTCGCCCGCGTGCACGGCGCGCCCGCGCGGGCGCGCGCCCTGGTGATGGTCGGCGCGGCGCTCGCCGTGTCGTGCTCCAGGGGCGGCGGGGCCGAGCAGGAGGCGGCGCCTGCCGGGTCGGCCGGCCGGGCCCCCGCGGCGCTGACGTCCGCGGCCCGCGGGGCGGACGCCGGCCAGACGAGGCAGCCGGCCGCCGTGAAGGAGCTCGCGGCGCGCAAGCTCGCGCCCGGGGCGGCGATCGCGATCGACGGCCGGCTGGACGAGCCGGCGTGGCAGGCGGCGGCGCCGACAGGCCCGTTCGTCGACGTGGGCACGGGCCGCGAGGACCGGTCGCTGCCCACGCAGGGCGAGGCGCGGCTGCTCTGGGACGACGCGTTTCTCTACGTGGGGTTCGACGTCAGCGACGGGACGATCACCGGCGGGTTCGCGCCGGGCGCAAAGGACCCGCACCTCTGGGAGCGGGACACCGTCGAGGTGATGATCGACCCGGACGGCGACGGGGACAACAAGGACTATTACGAGATCCAGATCAGCCCCCAGAACCTCGTCTTCGACTCGCAGTTCGACGACTACAACGCTCCGAGGGGGGGCGCGAGCGGGCCTTTCGGTCACCAGGAATGGAGCGCGGGGCTCGCGAGCGCGGTGGAGCTGCGAGGGACGATCGACGACGACTCGGATGAGGACCGGGGATACGTGGTCGAGCTGAAGATCCCGTGGAGCTCGTTCGCGAAGGCGAGGTCGGCGCCGCCGTCGCCCGGGGACGCGTGGCGGATGAACTTCTACGCCATGCAGAACAACGGTGGGGCGGCGTGGTCGCCCATCCTGGGGGAGGGGAACTTCCACCGGGCGCGGCGGTTCGGGCGGGTCCGGTTCGTCGGTCCGGGGGGAGAGACGGGCGGCGCGGGGGCGTCCGCGAGCGACGCGGGCGCGGCGTCCGCGCGCGACGCCGGCGCCGCGCTCGTGCCAGCGCCCTCCGCGGCGCCGCCCGGGGTGACGAGCGCTGCGGGCGCCAGGCCGGGCGCTGCGGCGCCCTCCGCGTCGGCCGGTCCGAAGCCGGGCTACCGGGCCGATCCGCCGGACCGCTGAGCTGCGCCCAGGACCGCGTCCCCCGAGGGATGGAGTTGCGGTGGCGAACCGGCGTGATCCGTGGGGTCGAGTTCGGGGTGCCCGACGGTGACGAACCGTCGTTTTCGCGGCACGCGACCGAGCGCGTCGCCGGACGCCGGGGCCGTCGCGGCGACGATCACGAGAGCGGGCCGCGCGACGAACCGAGCGCCGCCCACGAGCGGCTGCCGCGCAATCGAGCTCGCCCGCAGGCCCGGCGTGCGCATGGCAAGAGTTGCCGTCCTGGCAAAAGTTGCCAGCGCTGAAAGGCTGGGGCACGGCAAGCATTGCCGCGGCGCCACACGCCCGCCCCGCGGACGCTCCAAGGCACCTCTCCGATCGAGGACGCCAAGGGGGAATAGCCACGCTCACCTCAGGTGACAGGAAGACCCTCGCCCGGCCCGCCTCCCCCTGAAAAAGTAAGTTGTATCCATGGCTTGGCCACGCACCGAAGGGGCCGTGCTCACCCCACGACCCACGGCGACGATCGTCGAGTCCCTTCAGCGTCGAGCCGTGGCACGGCGGGTGCTTGGAGCCACGATACGTAGATCTTGCATGATCGGTACCATCGCGTGACGGGTTCAGACGCTGCCGCGCACGGACGCGTGAGGCGTCGTCCCTTCATTGCTCCAAACTCCGGGTACTGGAAGCCAGGTCATTCGGCAAAGGTATGGTGAAATCATGAGTAGACGTCCCCCTGTGTGTCTTGCGCTCGGAGTGCCTTCCAGCATCCTCATGGCCAGCCTGGCCGGGTGCATCTCGGACGACGCAGACACCGCACTACTTGCCGGAGACCTGACCGCGCAAGCTCAGTCGGCTATTTCGAGCGAAGAGGTCACCGTGGTCTCGCGCAGGGACGATTCCGCAGCTCCGGTGCACGTCCAGATCAAGGAGTGCACGACGGTCGCCTCGTCCGACGTCCACGTGGGCGTCGATTGCGTGGTCGACCCGGAGTACGCGCTGGTCGGCGGCGGTGCCACGACGGACAGCAGCACCGGCAGCGCCGCGTTCTTGCGTGAGAGCCGCCCGCTCGACGCCCGGACATGGCGGGCCTCGTCGAGCGCGCGCGTGGCGTCCAATCCACACCACTTGACGGTGTACGCCATCGGAATGCGCCTGGACGGCGTCAGGACCAAGGATCTCCAGGACTCGATCCAGCGGAAGTCCGTTCAAGCTCCCACGGACGTCGCCGCGGCTCAGGTCGACGACGGCTGGATGACGATCGGCGGCGGCGCCCAGACAGCGCCGGATGCGTCGGTCACCGACGGTGCCGCGCGCTTCCTGACCGCCAGCTACCCCGCGGGCCTCGACGAGTGGAAGACCGCTTCGACCGACTACATCATCCCCGCCGCGGGGACGACGTCTGCTTGGCTCCTTCAGCTCAAGGAGGAGGTCATCGAAGGCTTCGGCGGCCTCGAGATCAGGACCATCCAGGGGAGCTCCGGGCACGCGGACTACGGATACGGCGCCAGCTCCCTGCAGATCGAGCCGGGGTGGGCGCTCATCGGGATGGGCGCGTCGATCGACTACGCGAGCGAGCAGCGAAGTCGCACGCTCGTTTCCATCCAGCCAGGCGAGGACGGCCGCAGCGTGTCCGCCACCTCGCGCGACCAGTTCGCCGCGAGCGCGGGCACGACGACCGCGTATGCGGTCGTCGCGCGCAAGAAGGCTGGAACCCATGGACTCTGCAACCCGGGGACCGCGCTCGAGAGCTCGGTGGACAGCTGCGTGAGCGCCGTGTGTGAACGCCGAGGCTCGTGCTGTACGACCGCCTGGGACGACACGTGCGTCGGGCTCGTGGAGCTCGAGTGCGGCCGCTCCTGCGCCGAGCACACCTGCGAGCCCACCGTCTATGAACCGGAGAAGTGGACGTATACCGACGAGACCGCAGTCCAGTCCAACTGCTACTACTATGCGCAGAACAAATACCCGGTGAGTGGGGTCGGTCAAGATCCGGGGTATACGATGGGACTTCGACCGACCAGAGAACAGGCTTACCGGTTCGAGCAATATGCCGCGGGCGACGGGCTCATCCCATCCTCCCTGACCGAGCCGTGTCCCGACAACCGGACCAAGATCTACATGTACGCGAACCCTTTCTCGTACCACGTCTATCGCCAGGACGGGGATGGAACGTGGAGCGACAAATTCGGGTTCGGCGGCCTGGCGGTGCCCACCCCCGACACCGGAGATCGCCCGCAGCACCTGGCGGACCAGAGGAACCCGGTAGAAGCATACATGTGCGCCTGCAACCATCCCCTGCCCGATCAACTTCCACCGAGGCAATAGCGCGCCGAACACAACCGGACCGAGCTGGCCCAAGCAGACGCGAGGCTGACGATTACATATCAACGCCGCCATGGGCGGCTGAGCCGCCGCCGCAGCGCTCGCCTGCGGGCCTGCTCCGGCGCTGGCCACATCTCGTGCGACCAGCGCCGGCGCGCGCGGGCTCGCGGGCTCAGCCCCGGGCCACGTGGCTCGACGCCGGGCGCGCCGCGCCGTGCCGCGTGCTCGCCAGGGCGGCATCACCCAGGGTGCCCGCCGTGGCGGTCGAGCGCGTGGCCGGCTCGACGGCCTGCTGGACCCGGATCCGGTTGTGCACGTCCTCGACGCCCCGCACGCTCTCGGCGACGTGCTCGATGAGGCGCTTGTGGTGGCGCTCGGGCACCGTGCCCTCGAGCGTGACCTCGTTGCCCTGCACTTGGACCGTGACGTCGCTCACGTCGATGTCGTGGCGGTCCGAGAGCAGCTCGCAGATGTCCTCCTGGATCCGCGCGTCGGAGCGCTTGTAGCCCTTCGGCCCGCGGCCGAGCGCGCTGCGCACGCGGTCTCCGATCTCGTGCAGCGCGTGGCTGACGCCCGCCATCGCCGAGCGGCCGGCGTCGCGCGCCGTGTGCGCCTGATCGTGGCTCTCTCCGCGGTGCGGGCCGCCGTGCCAGCCGTCGGGGTTCACGACGCGGGTCATGCCGAGGTGATAGGCGCCGCCGAGGTTGCGGTTGTAGGCGCTGGCCATGCCCTCGATGGGATTGCCGCCGAAGCTGTAGCTGTAGTCGCGGCCATCGTAATCGCCGCCGCGGTCGTCATGAACCCAGCCGTGGTCCTGGTCGCCGGCGCCGCGGTCGACGCCGGCAAAGCGGCCGTCGTCGAGCGGGCTGCTCCGGTAGTCGCGCTGCGCCGTGCGCCCGTGATTGCGCTCGAGCTCGCGGCCCCAGTCGCGGTGGTCACCCTGGACGCGCGTGGCGATGCCGCGATCGTACATCGGGCCCGCGCCGCGGCGCTCGTCTCCATACCAGCCGCGTTCGGAGAAATGGCTCCGATCGTTCCTGTAGCGCTCGTCCCAACCGCGCTCAGCTCGTCCGTAGCCTGTGTCCCTGCCGAATTGATCTCGCATCATCTGCCTCCTTCCTTCGTCGCGAGCAACGCGCCTCGAACACGTCTCCGATGCGCAACAGCGCTACGCGACAGCTCGCGCAGCTTCGTGGCGCGGACCATGAACATGGGTCGCGTCGTCGCCCGCTGCTACGGGGGAGAACCCTGCGTATCGCGCCGGGGCGATCCCGAAGATGGAATCACCGGATCACAACAGAAGAGCTTGCCAAGCCGAGCGATCACCCCAACCTCGAGACCGCCGAGTGGCTCGAGCGCTGCCTCGTCGAGGAGCACCCCGGCGCGCTGCATCGTCGGCCGCAACGGCACGGGGCGCGCGTCGCAGGCTGCCGTCGAAGACGGGGCTCGGCTCGCCCTCGAGGTGCTCGACCCCGAGGCCTCCGGGCCAGTGCCCCGGCGGGCGCTGGCAGCGCGGCATGGCCGTCCTTGGGTGACGCGGTACTAGCTCACTCTCGCCCCGCGCTCCGTTGCCATTCGTCCCTCGCTCGATCCTGCGCCTGCGTGCGCGCGAGCGCGCCCTCGATCTGGCGCGGGATCTCGGCGAGGCGGGAGCGGTGCATCTTGATGCTCAGCTCGTACAGGCCCTGATCGTGCTCGGGGAGCTCGTCTCGGTGCTGGGCGAGCACGAGGCTCGCGAACTGAATGTAATCCTCGGACACACGCCGGCTATGCTCGTAGTAGCGGCGGACCTCCTCCTCGGAGGCCGTGTTCGACTGGACCTTGCCAAAGAGATCTTCCCAGCGCTTCTGCTCTTCGGCGCGCTCCTGGAGCTCGCGAGGGTCGTCCGTCGGCGCGCCGAGCTGCCAGTAAAGGTTGTCGGGCAGCTGCGCGCGCAGGCGCTCGAGGTCCACCGGATACCCGCGCCCAGCCAGGTCCTCCGGCGTGCTCGAGGCGCTCCGGACGAGGTTCGCGCCGTGGTCTTCCTCGGCGACCGAGGGCTCATCGAGGACCGAGGCACCGGAACGTGGAGCGCCGTCGCGGGGCGGCACGCGTCCTGGTGAGCTCACGGCTGAGTCCGCCATCGCCCCGCGTCCGCGCCCCGCAGAACGCTCCTCACGGAGAGCGCCGAGGCCCAGGGCTGCGCCCAGCGCGAGCACGGCAGAGGCGACGAGGAGCCAGCGCCGCCCGCGGAGCCGAGTGTTCACCCCCATGTGACGTGAATACCCGCGCTGCGTGCGTTTATCAACCGCGGAGGGCGCGACAGACAGGCGTCGCCCGAGGCCGTTGCCCGAAGCCGTTGCCCCGAAACCCGAGGGCCGGGGTGTTGCTTTCCAGCCACAACCTCGCCGCTGTTTCGTCCGCGCCATACGCTCGTGCGTCGGCGTGAGCGCCGGTGTGATGTCGATCGGCGATCGAGCAACGGAGGTTGAACGCGGCGCGGGGAAACGGCTACGCTCGCCGACGACGAGACCGCGCTCTCGCCCGCGCCGCCCATCATCGATGCACGCCCGTGGCGCGCTGCCACGAGGACCCTCTCGCGTGCGAGGTCGCTGCTCGAGTCAAGCTGCCCACGAGCTGACCGGAGGTTTCGATGAAGCGTCGATTGCAGATGATCGTGCTGGTCTCAGCGGCGGTGCCGAGCGCCGCCCACGCCCAGGAGCTCCTCGACACCCTGGTCGACGTCGTCGTCGACGGAGGGAACGACTACGCGTGGCAGAAAGTAGAGCTCCCGGGGACGACGTGCGGAAATGGATCACAGTACAAGTTCTTCATCCGCCGGACCAGCTCGCCGAACGTGCTGTTCTTCTTCGAGGGGGGCGGCGCTTGCTGGGATTACGACACCTGCAGCGGGCGCGCGGGCGTGCTCGGCGCGGCGAACCCGAACGGGATCCCGGACGATTACATGCAGCAAGTGAAGGCGCAGTACGCGTCGCCGATCGTGAACGGCGCCGACCCGGGCCTCCCCCTGCGCAGCCGCACGGACCTCGTGACGAAGGGCTGGAACATCGTTTACATGCCGTACTGCACGGGCGACGTCCACGTCGGCGACAGCGTCGTCACGTACACCGACCCGACGGGGGAGGAGCCGCCGCTCACCTGGCACCACAGCGGCTACGACAACACGATCGCCGCGGCGAGCTACGCGAGGGCCCAGCTCCCGCGCGCCCAGAAGCTCCTGGTCACCGGCTACAGCGCTGGCGGCGCCGCCACCTCGTCCGCGTTCTACTTCGTGCGCAGCATCATGAACCCGCAGCGCGGCTATCTGCTCAACGACTCGGGGCCGATCCACCTCGCGCCGAACATCACCTACGACTCGCGGCCGCTGCACGACACGATCCGGGAGTCGTGGGCCCTCGACTCCGTGTTCGAGGAGCTGCCGTCCTCCTTTGACCCGGACGACCTCGGCACGATCAACCGCATGGTGGCAGCCGCGTTTCCCGGCGACCAGCTGGCCTACACAGGGTACTCGCGCGACTACAACTACTCGCGGTTCTCCTACGAGCGCTTCTACGAGCCCCATGATCAGGAGTCGGTGCTGGCCCGCTGGAAGAAGGACCAGGACCGGCTGGTCGCCCAGCTGAACGAGCTCGACAACTTCAGCTATTTCATCCCGCACCACCGCCCGATCAATGACAGCCACTGCAGCACGATCCTCACCTTCATCGGCAGCCACGCCTGCCAGGCCATGGAGAAGAAGCGCTCCTGGTTCGAATACCTCGAGCTGCCGCTCGGCCAGAGCTACAAGTGTTACAGCGAGTTCGTACCGATGGAGGTGTTCCTCCAGCGCTTCGTCAACGAGAACAGGCGCGTCCGGATCTACGAGCCGAGGAACTGGTACAACAACGAGGATCCCGGCATGAAGATCGTCGCGCCCCTCATCAACGCCGCGATGGGCGGCTGAGCAGATACCGCCGCGCTCGCCGCGGCCTCCTGCCCTGGCGAGCGCGCGGCGGAACACGCGGCGCGCGGCGCGGGGCCGAGCGCGCCGCGCGGGGCCGAACAAGGCGAGCAGGCCGCGCGGCAGCGCGCCGGCCGGGGCCGCCGGCCGCTGTCGGCGCGCTCGCAGCGTCCCGGCGGCGCCAGCTCAGCAAAGCGGGCCCATGCGGCGGCCGCTGCGCTAAGCTCCGCGCCCTGTGCCCGTCCTCACCGCTCACGATCTCCACAAAGCCTTCGGCCCGCAGACCATCCTCGACGGCGTCTCGGTCAACATCCGCACGGGCGAGCGCGTCGGCCTGGTCGGCGTCAACGGCTCCGGCAAGAGCACGCTGGCCCGCATCCTCGCCGGGGTCGAGCAGCCCGACAGCGGCACGATCGCGCGCCGCCGCGGCGCCGAGATCGGCATTCTCTCCCAGGATCCGGTCTTCGAGGCGTCCGACACCGCGCGCGACGTGGTGCTCGCCGGGCTCTCGGCGTGGCACGCGGCCAAGGCCCGGCACGACGAGGTGAGCCGCTCGCTCGCCGCCGGCTCGGGGGACGCCGAGGCGCTCCTCGCCGAGCAGACCTCCGCCGCGGCCGACGTCGAGCGGCTCGGCGGGTGGGACATGATGCACCGGGTCGACGCGATCATCGGCCACGTCGGCGTCACCCGGCCCGACGCGCCCATGAGCGTGCTCAGCGGCGGCGACCGCCGGCGCGTCGCCCTCGCGCGCCTGCTCGTGTCGCGGCCCGCCCTCGCCGTGCTCGACGAGCCGAGCAACCACCTCGACGTCGAGACCGTCGAGTGGCTCGAGCGCTACCTCGTCGAGGAGCACCCCGGCGCGCTGCTCCTCATCACCCACGACCGCTACCTGCTCGACCGCGTCGCCGAGCGCACGCTCGAGATCGACAAGGGCAAGGTCTACAGCTACGACGGCGGCTACGAGGAGTACCTCGAGCAGAAGGCCGACCGCCTCGCCCTCGAGTCGCGCACCGAGTCGAACCGGCAGAACTTCCTGCGCACCGAGCTCGAGTGGCTGAGGCGGCAGCCGAAGGCGCGCACGGGCAAGCAGAAGGCCCGCATCCAGCGCGCGGAGACGACCAAGGCCGCCCCGCCGCCGAAGGCCGAGCGCACCGCGCAGCTCTCGGTGGAGTCGGTGCGCACCGGCAAGACCATCCTCGAGCTGAAGAAGCTCGGCCTCTCGGTCGACGGCAGGTGGCTCGTGCGCGGGCTCGACTTCTCCCTGACCAAGGGCGAGCGCGTCGGCATCGTCGGCCGCAACGGCACGGGCAAGACCACGATGCTCCGGGCGATCCTCGGCCAGCTCGGCGCCGCCGTCGAGGGCGCGGCCGCCGAGGGGCCCGCGATGGAGGGCGAGGTCGTGCTCGGAAAGAACTCGAGCGTCGCCTACTTCGACCAGCACCGCAGCGGGCTCGACCTCGACAAGTCGATCTTCGAGAACATCGCGGGGTCGCACACGCGCGTCGAGATCGGCGGCCGATCCATGGACGTGCGCAGCTACCTGGAGCGGTTCCTCTTCGACCCGAACAAGGCGCGGCAGCCGGTGGGCTCGCTCTCCGGCGGGGAGCGCGCGCGCGTCGCCCTCGCGAAGATGCTCACCCAGAGCGTCAACGTGATCATCCTCGACGAGCCCACCAACGACCTCGACGTGATGACCCTGGCCGCGCTCGAGGAGATGCTCATCGAGCTCGAGGGCTCCGCGCTCGTCGTGACCCACGACCGGTGGTTCCTGAACCGGGTGGCGACCTCGATCCTCGCGTTCGAGGGCGAGGGCCGCGTGGTCCGGTACGCGGGCAACTACGACGCTTACCGCGAGCAGCGCGCCCACGCCGCGCTCGCGGCGGAGGCGGAGGCCGCGGCGCGCGCCGCGAGGGCGCAGGCGGCGGAGCCCCGGCCCGCGCAGGCCACGGCGAAGGGCGCCGCGCGGGCAGGCGACAAGCCGAAGCTCTCGTTCGCGGAGAAGACCGAGCTCGACGGCATCGTCGGGAAGATCGACGAGGCCGAGCTGAAGGTGCGCGAGCTCGAGGCGAAGCTCGCCGACCCGACCCTCTACGCGAGCCGCGGCGCCGAGGTCGCGGGGCTGCTCTCGGATCTCGAGCGCGCCAAGCAGGAGGCGGCGCGCCTGGTCAGCCGGTGGGAGGAGCTCGAGACGAAGCGCGAGGCCGCCGCCGGCAAGGGCTGACCGGCCGCACCCCTCCCGCTGCGCGCAAGGACGGTCGCCGCCGCGGCGCGGCGTTCACGAGTGCGCTCACCGCGGCGCGCGACGGCCCTTGTCGACGCCGCGCCGCCCGGCGACCATGGCCCCATGATGACCGTGTTCGAGGTGTACCTCGCCGAGGGAAGGGGGAGCGCGGACCTGCTCAGCGCCGAGGTGCTGAAGGAGACGGGCGCGCAGGTGATGACCCTCGAGGAAGCCGAGCTGGTCGGCTTCCAGGGCATCCAGGCGCTCGACAGCGCGGGCGACGTCCGGCTCATCGCCGTGGCCGCGCGCGACGCCCCGTGGATCCACCGCTGCCTCGAGGGCAGCGGGGCGGTCGTCTCGTTCCGGGCCCACCAGGTCGACTGAGCTGCGCGCGCGCCGCTCCTCGACCGAGCCTCGGTAGCCATGGCGGCCAGCCGATGAGCGCAGCCCGAGAGCTCCGGCGCCCGGGGCCGGCGGCGCTGCTGGAGGCCGTCGACCTCCACCGGGTAGAGGCCTGCGAGCGCCTCGACCCGGCGCGGCGCTCGGAGCTCGGCCAGTTCCTGACGCCCCCGCGGCTCGCCTCGTTCATGGCGTCGCTGTTCCAGGAGCTCGGCGGGTCGGTCCGCGTCCTGGACGCCGGCGCGGGCGTCGGCACCCTCACCGCGGCGCTCGTCGCCGAGGCGTGCAGCCGGCCCGCCCCCCCGACCGACATCCACGCCGTCGGCTACGAGCTCGATCCGGCGATGGTAAAGCGACTTTCCAAAGGGATGCGCGCGTGCCGCGACGCGTGCCGGGCCGCGGGCGTCGCGTTCCACGGCCGCGCCGTCCGCGCGGACTTCATCGCAGCGGCCGTCGAGGAGCTCTCGCGGCCCACGCCGGGGGCGCGCTTCTCCCACGCGATCCTGAACCCGCCCTACAGGAAGCTCGGCGCCGCCTCGGCCGCCCGGCGCTCGCTCCGCCGCGCCGGCATCGAGGCGAGCAACCTGTACACCGCCTTCCTCGCGCTCGCCGTGCGCGTCCTCGCGCCCGGCGGGGAGCTGGTCGCCATCACGCCGAGGAGCTTCTGCAACGGCCCCTATTTCCGCGCCTTCCGCGAGCTGTTCCTGCGCGAGATGTCGCTCCGGCGGGTGCACGTCTTCGAGTCCCGCTCGGCGGCGTTCGCCGACGACGACGTCCTCCAGGAGAACGTCGTGCTCTGCGGGGTGAAGGGGGCGCCGCAGGGCGCCGTGCTGATCTCGTCGAGCCGCGGGCCGGACGACGGGGCGATCACGGCGCCGTCGCGGCAGGTCCCGTACGCCGAGGTGGTGCGGCCGGGCGACCCGGAGCGCTTCATCCACGTCGTCCCGGACCAGGCGGGGAAGGACGTGGCCGACACGTTCGCGCGGCTGCCCGCGCGCCTCGCGGACCTCGGCGTCTCGATCTCCACGGGCAAGGTCGTGGACTTCCGGGCCCGGGCGCTGCTCCGGCCGGAGCCGCAGGCGGGCGCGGCGCCGCTCATCTACCCCGCGCACCTCGACGCGGGCGTCGTCCGCTGGCCGAAGGCCGGCAAGAAGCCGAACGCGCTGGTCGACTGCGCCGCGACCGCCCACCTCTGGATGCCGAGCGGGACCTACGTCGTCGTGAAGCGCTTCTCCTCGAAGGAGGAGCGGCGGCGCATCACCGCGGCCGTCTTCGACCCGGCGGTGGTGCCCTGCGCGCGCGTGGGCTTCGAGAACCACCTCAACGTCTTCCACCGGCGCGGCGCCGGGCTGCCGCCGCTGCTCGCCCGCGGCCTCTGCGCGTTCCTGAGCTCCACGCTCGTGGACACGTATTTCCGTCAGTGGAGCGGCCACACGCAGGTGAACGCCACCGACCTCAGGAACCTCACGTTTCCGCCGCTCGAGGCGATCGAGCGGCTCGGCGCCCGCACCGGCGGCCGCGCCCTCGGGCAGCGCGAGATCGATCGCGCCGTCGAGGAGGCGCTCGGGGCCGACGACGCGCGCGGCGGCAGCCCGCGCGCGATCTGACGCGATCTGACCGGGTTGTCGCGCATGCCAGTCCGGCGCCGGACCCAGAGAACATGAAGTCTCGCGTGCGCGCGCGCGTCGAAGCAGGCGAATGGCGCCTTCATGAACATCGAAGAACGTCGGTGTGCGTGGCCAGGAAGGAAATCAACACGAGGTGAAAGTACGCATGTCCTCCGCGCGCACAGGCGAGGCATCCCCGCAAATTCTTCGGAGAATCGAACAGGGAGGCGGGGAGACGGGGAGGGAATCTTCAAGATACTCCCTGTCTCCTCGCCTCCCTGTTCAATTCTCACGCTGAGAAAAGCTGCAAAATGAGGGGAATTCCTCCGCGCGCACACGGCTTGCATTGCCCTCGTCTCTCGGCGCTCGCGTGGTGCGGTGTGGTTGCTTTATCCACCGGCGATGGTAACAACACCGCATGTTTCAATCCTCTCTGCGTAGTCGTGGGCTGTTTGCGCTCTTCGCGCTCTCCGCGCTCGCGCCGGGCTGCGGGTCGGAGCGGCCGCAGGCGGGCGACACGAGGCCGCCGGCCTCGGGGCCCGGCAAGGGGGCGCCCTTCGAGAACCCCGGCGGGATGTGGCTGCCCGAGCAGATGGCGCAGCACAAGGACCAGCTCGAGGCGCTCGGGCTCGAGATCGACCCGGAGTCGCTCACCGACCCCATGGCGTCCCCGCTCGGCGCGGTGGTGAGCCTGGGCGGCTGCTCGGCCTCGTTCGTGTCGCCCGACGGGCTCATCGCGACGAACCATCACTGCTCCACGCGGGCGCTCCAGTACAACTCCACCCCGGAGCAGGACCTCCTGACGAACGGCACCCTGGCGAGGACCCGCGCCGAGGAGAAGTGGGCCGGCCCCACCGCGCGCGTGTTCGTGACCCGCGCGTTCCGCGACGTCACCGGCGACGTGCGGCGCGGCATCGAGGCGATCCCGGGCGACCTCGAGCGCTACGAGGAGATCGAGAAGCGCAAGAAGCAGCTCGTCTCCGCGTGCGAAAAGGGGCGCCCGGAGATCCGTTGCTCCATCGCCGAGTATTTCGGCGGTAGCAAGGTTTCCCTGATCGAGCAGCTGGAGATCAAGGACGTTCGCATCGTCTATGTCCCGCACGAGGGGATCGGGAACTTCGGCGGTGATATCGACAACTGGCGCTGGCCACGCCACTCCGGCGATTTCGCCTTCTTCAGGGCGTATGTCGGCAAGGACAACCGCCCGGCGCCCCACGCCGACGACAACGTGCCTTATCGCCCGGCGCACCACCTGAAGCTCGCCTCGGCGCCGCTCAACCAGGGCGACCTCGTGATGGTCGCCGGCTACCCCGGCACGACGAACCGGCTCCGGACCGCGGCTGAGGTCGAGTCCGCCGTGTCGTGGCAATACCCGAAGCGGGTGTCTTTCTACGAGGAGTCGATCGCCCTCCTCGAGGACCTCGGCAAGAGGGACCCGGAGGCGCGGATCAAGGCGCAGCCGACCATCCAGGGCTACAGCAACTACCTGCTCAAGACGCGCGGGCTCCTCGAGGGCCTGGTCCAGGGCGGCCTGGCGAAGGACAAGGCCAGGCTCGAGGACGAGCTCAAGGCGTGGATCGACGCCGACCCGGAGCGCAAGGCGGCGTACGGCGGCGCGATCGAGCAGATCGCCGCGGCGCACGCGGAGCTGCAGAGGACGCGCGAGCACGACGCGGCCTTGTCGGAGATCCTGTCGTCCGCGAGGCTCCTCGACGCCGCGGTCACGATCGTGCGCATGGCCGAGGAGCGGCCGAAGCCCGACGCCGAGCGCGAGGCCGAGTACCAGGAGCGCAACTGGGAGCGGCTCGAGCAGGCGCAGGCGTCGCTCCAGAAGTCCTACGGACGCACGATCGATCAGGGCTCCTTCAAGCTGGCCGTGAAGCGCGCGCTGCGGCTCGACCCGAAGGACCGGCCCGCGCTGCTCGGGAGCCTCGCGGGCGGGCAGCCGCCCACCGAGCCCGCCCTCGGCGCGGCGATCGACGCGGCGTACGCGGGCACGGCGCTCGAGGACGCGGCGACCCGGGTGAAGCTGCTGAAGACGGCCACGATCGCGGAGCTCAACGCGAGCCGGGATCCGCTCCTCCGCCTGGCGCTGGAGCTCGCGCCGGTCGACAAGGCGATCGAGGCCCGCGACAAGGCCTACCTCGGGGCGATGAGCCTCGTGAAGCCGCGCTTCGTCGAGGCGCTGCGCGAGTACCGGGGCGGCCTGCTGGCGCCCGACGCGAACGGCACGCTCCGCATCACCTACGGCACCGTGCGGGGCTACCGCCCGGAGCTCGACAAGCCGGAATATCGCCCGTTCACGGCGCTCAGCGAGCTCGTGAAGAAGAACACCGGCAAGCCGCCGTTCAACGCCCCGGAGGCCCTGCTCGAGGCGGCGCGCGAGAAGCGGTTCGGGCCGTATGTCGACGACGACCTCGGCGAGGTGCCGGTCTGCTTCCTGAGCGATCTCGACATCACGAACGGCAACTCCGGCTCCGCGACGCTGAACGCGCGCGGCGAGCTCGTGGGCCTCGCGTTCGACGGCAACTACGAGGCGATGGCGTCCGACTGGCTCTTCATGCCGTCGATCACCCGGACCATCCACGTCGACGTCCGCTACATGGAGTGGGTGATGGACGCCGTGTCGGGCGCGGACGCCGTGCTCGAGGAGATGGGCGGCACGCCGGCGCTCCCGTGAGCGCGGCGCCGGCGCGGATCGAGGCGCCGGCGCGGATCGAGGCGCCGGCGCGGATCAAGCGCCGGCGTCGTCGGACGACACGAGCACGTCCCCGCCGGCCACCGTCCAGAGGGTCGATGTGCAGCTCCTGCCGAACGCCCGATCGTGGGTGACGAGGATCAGCGCGCCAGGGTAGTCGGCGAGGGCGCGCTCCAGCCGCTCGATCGACGGGAGGTCGAGGTGGTTGGTCGGCTCGTCCAGCACCAGCGCCCACGCGTGCTGGCCGAGGCCCAGCGCGATCATCAGCTTGCGCGCCTCGCCCGGCGACGGCCGCGCCGAGGCGAGCAGCCGGCCGGGCTCCACGCCGAGGGCGGCCACGAGCGACATCACCCGCCCGCGCTCCTCGGGCGGCAGGCGCCGCGCCGCCGCGATGAGCGCCGCCTCCTCCGCCTCTCCGAGCTCCTGCGGCACATAGAGCACCTTCGCCGCCGGCACCCGCGCGCCGGCGAGCAGCGCCTTCACCAGGGTCGTCTTGCCGCCGCCGTTCGGGCCCGCGATGCGGATGCGGTCCTCGCGGCCGACGCCGAGCCGCACGTCCCGGAGGAGCACGGGGCCGTCGCCGCCCGCGCGGACCTCGGGCGCGTCGAGCACGAAAAGCCACGGCGCGGGCGAGCGCTCGTAGCCGACGAACACGCTGCGCCCCACCGCCTTCTCGAACTCGAACGTCCCCGCCTCGGCCGACACCTTCTCGAGCTTGCTCCGCGTGACGCCCACGGTGCGCGACAGCCGCGCCTCGGCCGAGGAGACGCGGAAGTTCGCGATCATGCCCCGGGCGTCGTGGTCGCGCGGGCCCTTGGCGCGCTTCCCGACGCTCCGCTCCGCGTCCGCCGACGCCTGCTCGCGCCGCTCCTCGCCGAGCCGGCGGCGGAGCTGCCGCTCCTCGGCGCGCAGCCGCTGGTGGGCCTCCTCGCGCTCCCGCGCCTCGGCCTCCCAGAGCTCCCTGGCCGCGCTGTACCCGTCCGGGTAGAGCTGCGCCGCGGCGCGATCGACCCGGATCGTGCCGACGGTGAGCGCGTCGAGGAGCTCGCGATCATGCGAGACGCACGCCCCGATCCCCCGGAACCCGCCGAGGGCGCCGGCGAGCAGCGCCCGGGCGTCGGCGTCGATATGGTTCGTCGGCTCGTCGAGCAGGAGCAGGTCCGGCTCCGCGGCGAGCGCCGCGCCGATCTGCCACCGCTTGCGCTCGCCGGGCGACAGCGTGGCCCAGCGCTCGAGCTCCGCCGGGTCGAGGAGGAGCTCGCCGCGGAGCCTGCGCGCGACGCCGTCCTCGGCCTCGGCCAGCGCGCGGATCGCCGCGTCCGCGCGCTCCACGGCCTGCGGGCAGACAGCGATCGACGCGCCCCGCGGCTCGAGGCGCAGGCTCCCCGCGTCGGGCGCGAGATCGCCGGCGAAGAGCCGGAGCAGCGTCGTCTTGCCGGCGCCGTTCGGGCCGATGATCCCGTACCAGCCGGGCGTCAGGCACAGATCGACGTCCGTGAGGATCGGGGACGCGTCGGAATAAGAGAAAGAGAGACGATGCGCGCGCAACGACGACATAAGAGCTCCTGAATCAAAGGGCCAGCGGCCCGGTCACGGGACGGGCAGGCGGCGCCGCGCGGCCAGTCGAAAGGGACGTGGCGCGCTCGCGACCTGCGACGGAGACCGATTCAGGAGCTGATCTTCACCGGAGCACTCTCCTCTTGCGTCAGCGCCCATGTGTAACAGACAGCGGCGGCCCGCGCAACCGCGGCTCCGCGGCGGGCGTCGCGCGCTGCGTGCTGGGGAGTCTGTGTCGGGGGCCGGGGCTGAGGCATCCCCTCGAACTCTTCGGAAGATTCACAGGGAGGCGGGGAGGCGGGGAGGGAAATCTTCAAAATACTCCCTGTCTCCCCGCCTTCCTGTTCGATTCCCCCGCTGAAAAGGGCTGTAAAATGAGCGGACTCCTCAGGTGCCGGGCGTGCGCGCCGGGCTCCGCGCGTCGCGTGCTGCGTCGGGCGTCGCGCCGCGCGGAGAGGCCCTCAGGGAAACAGCTTTGCCGCGAGCTCGGGCTTTCCGGCGAGGATGCCCCGCAGCGCGGGGGTCACGCTCTCGAGCAGCGTGGGCCCGATCTTCGCGTCCTCGACCCAGCGCCAGTCGATGGGGCCGAGCGGCGGCTCGGGGTCGTACTCGACGATCGCCTGGATCGTGCGCGCCACGTCGTTGCCCGCGAGCCGCGCGACGAGGGCGATCGCCATGTCGATGCCGGCGGACACGCCCGCGGCGGTGATGACGCTGCCGTCCTCGACCCACCGCTTGCGGACCGGGACCGCGCCGAGGCGGCCGAGGTGATCGAGGAAGGTCCAGTGCGTCGTCGCGCTGCGCCCCTCGAGGAGCCCCGCCGCCGCGAGGATGAGCGACCCGGTGCACACCGAGCCGAGCACCTGGGCGCCCCGCCCCGCGGACCGGACGTAGGCCATCAGCGTGTCGTTCGCGATCGCCTTGATGGGGCCGGCGAGCCCGCCCGGGATCACGAGCGCGAACGGCTCGGGGACCTGCTCGAAGGTCCGCTCCGCCTGCATGGCGATCCCCACGTCGGTGGGCACGGGCTCCAGGCGCTCTCCGACCGTGACAACGTCGAAGAGGCCGAAGCTCTCGAGGTTCTTCACCACCTGGAGCGGCCCGATGAGGTCGAGCGGCGTCATGTCGGGATAGACGAGGAACGCGATCTGCCTTTGTTGCATGAGACCTCCGTCGTGATGGGCTGATGCGCGGCGCGCCCGCGCGCGTCAAGCGGCCAGGAAGCCGCCGTCGACCTGGAGCGGAGCGCCGGTCACGTAGCCCGCGGCCTCCGAGCATAGCCACAGCGCGGCGCCGGCGATCTCTTCCTCGGTCGCCATGCGCGCCATCGGGTGCTGCGCGACGAGCGCCTCGACCAGCGCGGGCGCGAGCGCCTCGGCCTGCTGCATGGCGGGCGTGCGGGTGACGCCGGCGCAGAGGGCGTTCACGCGGATCCCCCGGGGTGCGACCTCGAGCGCCACCGAGCGCGTCATCCCGAGGACCGCGTGCTTCGACGCGACGTAGGCGTGGTGCGCCGCCTTCCCGGCGGCGCCGTAGATCGAGCTCATGTTGACGATGGCGCCCCCGCCCGACGCGAGCATGGCCGGGATCTCGTGGCGCATGGCCAGCCAGACGCCGCGGGCGTTGATCGCCATCACGCTGTCCCACACCGCCTGATCGGTCTCCTCGAGGCGGGCCATGTCGCCGCCGACGCCCGCGCAGTTCGCCGCGAAGTCGAGCCGGCCGAAGCGGCTCACCGTCTGCTCCACGGCGCGCTGCACCGAGGCCTCGTCCCGCACGTCGGTCTGCACGAACTGCACGGACGGCGCCGGGGCGCCCTCCTGCTCCAGCGCCGCGCAGGCGCGCCGCCCGGCCTCGTCTCCGCGCGCCGCCACGGTGACCCGCGCCCCCGCGCGCGCGAAGGCGCGGGCCGTCGCGAGCCCGATGCCGGAGGTGCCGCCGGTGACGAGCGCGACGCGCCCGGAGAAGTCGTAGGTGATCATGAGCGCTCCCTTCGTGGTGGTGGTGATGCGGCGGCCGAGCCGAGGCCGCTCCGGATAAACTCGACCGCTTGCCGGGCGAGGCGATGGCGGCGCTTCGGGCCGAGCTGCCCTCGCAGCGAGTCCGACGCGAGCACCTCGTGGAGCTCGGCCCCGAGCTCCTGGAGCACGGCGTCGGTCAGCCCGGGGCCGATGACGGCGGAGACGAGGCGGGTGGCCACCTCCAGGCTCGCGCCGGCGGCGCGGATGTCGCCGCTCGCGATGCCCTGCTCGAGCAGGGCGCGGAGCTCCGCCAGGCCGGCGTCGCAGATGGCCCGGTGCAGGCCGCGGACCTCGACGTCCGCCGTCGGGTCGGCGGCCGCCGCGGACAGGCGGGCCAGGCGCGGGTGCTCGACGAGGAACGCCATGCCGCGCTCGATCAGGGCCTCGAGGCGAGCCCAGAAGTCGCCTTCCAGGCGCGCGGCGTCCACGAACTCGCGCTTGCGCCGCGGCGCCTCCTCGGTGAGGAGCCACCGGTAGAGATCGAGCTTGTCCTCGAAGTACTGGTAGAAGCTGCCCTTCGGGATGCGGGCGCGGCGCGCGATCTGCGACAGCGAGGCCTCGGCGTAGGTCCGGTCCGCGAACTCGGCGATCGCCTCGCGCACGAGGCGATCGCGCCGCTCCTCGGGCAGCCCAAAGAACGTGCTCTTCGGCATGCGACCGATCAGTCATATGACCGATCGGTCGCATGGTCAAGGCAGGTCGATCAGCGCAGCGCCGGGCGCCCGGGACCCTCTCCTCTGGTCCGGCGAGGGCCGCTCCACCAGGGGCGCCCAGGGGCGCGGGACGGGGCGAGCAGGCCGTCGCACGACCCGCGACCTCTGCGCGGCGCGACCCGCGACCTGGCCGCGACCCGCGACATGGATGACGCGAGCGGGGCATCCAGCTGTCATGGGCGCGCTCCAATGGCCGAGGCGCTCATCTTGCATGGCGAGCGGGCGCAACAATCAGCGGCCCAGCCTCGCTGCAATTCACCTCACAAGCACAGTGAAGTACTCCGCCGTCAGCATCCCTGGCAAGTTCCGCAGGTATTCGAGCAAACGCGTGCTCTGGGCGATCTCGCTCTCGGGGCTCGCTCGTTCCGGGGCGCCGCGACGCCGCGCGCTGGTCGCGCGTCATGCCTTCACGGATGAAACCCGCGGCGAGCGTGCATTTCATTGCTGCATAACCGCTGACGAAGAACGACACGGATCATCGAGGTCTCGCTGGCCATCCGTCGCATCGACTCTCCACCGGGCGGCCATCGATTCGTCGCTCGGCTGCAGCGCGTCTCCTGGATGCCTGACGGATGAACGCGCGTCGCGCTCGCAGGGGCTGCGCGATTTTTACGCCACAGGACACGCCGTGGTCCGGCCGTGCATTCGTGGCGCATGTATCGATGGCGTTTCGAATGGGAAGGGTCCTCCTGCGAAGGTGCCACGAAGAATACAGTTGCGCATCCGTGCGCATGGTATACCATCCTGTCATCAGATGGAGGAGCACCGAGCAAACCATCGGACGCCCGCAGCGACGAAGAGTGCCTAGCGCCCTTGCTGGCTCTTGTCTCATGATGCACCGGGCGATGTCTTCGCAGCAGTCCGGCCGATCGTGAATCGCGCGCTCGCGTCTGGCGAGCGCCGCGACGATCGACGGGCGCAGCCGAATCATGCGGGAGCTCGAGCGTCGGCTCGGGCCGCGCGGCGGCTGCTCCGTGGCCTGCCAGCGGGAGACGCGCCCAGGTAGCTGCGCTCACTTGCATGTATTGCAGCGCTGCGGCCTGCGACGACGGATTCGTGATCTTCCCGGCGCCGGGAGACGACCGCTTTTCGGAGCGGTGCCGCTCACCCCCCCATGGCGCTGTCCAATACGGCACCTGAGAGACTGCGACACAGCAGGTTGGTCAACGCGCGCCCCACGGCGTCGCGGCTGTGTCCTCCCACGTCAGAAAGATCCCGATGAGTCGACTGAATCTGTTCTCCCCCGACGTCCGAGAGAACCCGTATCCATTCTACGCCGAGCTGCGCCGCAGCTCCCCGGTGTGCCAGGTGGACCCGAACGGGATGTGGGTCGTGACGCGATACGACGACCTGATGTCCGCCTTCAAGAACACTCAGGTGTTCTCGTCGGCGGGGATGCGTGTCGCCACGGAGCCGCCCTACCTCCGACGTCACAACCCCTTGTCCGGATCCATGATCCTCGCGGATCCGCCGCGGCACGGCCAGCTGCGGAGCCTCGCCAACCGTGCATTCACCGCCAGCACGGTGAGTCTGCTGGAGCAGCACATGCGGTCGACCGCCTCGCGCCTCGCGGACGGTCTGGTGCAGCGCCGCGTGGTGGACTTCATTCCCGAGTTCGCGAGCCGCGCGCAGATCAGCGTCCTCGCCAAGCTGATCGGCTTCGATCCCTCCCTCGAGAAGCACTTCGAGCGCTGGACGACGGACCTGGTCAGCGTCGCCACCGTCTCACCGGAAGATCATGCGCGGCTCGACGAGGTGCGCAACACCATCGATGAGATGGAGCGGTACATGCTGGATCTGCTGGCGGCCCGCCGACGACAGCCGGAGAACGACCTGGTAAGTGATCTGCTCCGGTCTCAGGTCAACGACGATGCGACGACGGACCAGGACCTGGTCTCCCTCCTGTTCCTGCTCCTCGTGGCGGGGCTGGAGACGGCAACTTCGCTGATGACCCACATGGTGCTGATCCTCGCCCAGCGTCCGGCATGGATGGACCGCCTGCGGGCGGAGCCCGCGCTCATTCCGCGCTTCATCGAGGAAGTGCTACGCTTCGAGCCACCCGTGCATGCGACGATGCGGCTGACGCTCACCGAGACGGAGATCGGCGGCGTCCGCCTGCCCGCCCACGCGGTGGTGGCGCTGCTCGTTGGCTCGGGCCTTCGTGACGAGACGCGGTTCCAGGACGCGGACCGCTTCAATCCCGAACGCCGCGAGCAGGCCAACCTGGCGTTCGGTCACGGCGCCCACTTTTGCCTCGGGGTCTTCCTGGCACGGACGCAAGCCCGCGTGGTGCTGGACGAGCTACTGCGCCGGTGCAGCCGGTTCGAGCTCCGCGCTGACCGCCTCGAGTGGAACGCGGTCCTCAACACACGATGCCCGGTGGCGCTCCCCATCGAGGTGATCCCCACCACGTACTCCGCTGCGCGCGAGCGACCCACCATCCAGGGAGTCTGGTAGGCCCGTGCTGATGTCGCGAAGAGAAATCTACTACTTGAATTGGGTTTGGGACGGAGCTTATCATGCCCTCTGAGCGGAACAGCGTCGTTGTGAGCAAGAGCGAGGTCGAGACCTTCGACTACCCGTTCTCTGCGTCACATCACGCCAAGGTAGACGTCGCGGAACAGAGGACCCTTCAGTGGGTACGCCGGCTGCAGCTGGCTCCGGATGGTCGAACACTA
Organism: Sorangium sp. So ce321; assembly: GCF_051530195.1. Taxonomy (NCBI): domain Bacteria; kingdom Pseudomonadati; phylum Myxococcota; order Polyangiales; family Polyangiaceae; genus Sorangium; species Sorangium sp. So ce321. The sequence continues at coordinate 13,629,416 of NZ_CP150329.1, forward strand.
TCGCGGCTCAAGGCGACGAGCTTCGCGCAGCTCGCCGGATGGCTGTTGCCGTCTGCGGACATGCAGACCCTTCAGCTGGCGTCGGATTTCACTGCTGCGCTATTTCTCCTGGATGATGCCTACGACGAGGGCCAGCTCAGCACGGATCCCGAGGCCGTCGAGCGGCTCAACGAGAAATACCTGGGAGAGCTATTCGGGTACGTAGAAGCGGACATGAGCGATCCTTTGACGCGCGGGTTGCTCGACGTTCGCGAACGCATCAGGAGCAGTCATCCGCACTTCTTCCTCAACCGGTGGCTCTCGCATTTTCAATACTATTATGAGGCGAACCTATGGGAGGCGAACAACCGCAAGCAGATGCGGACTCCCTACGTCGACGAATATTTGATGATGAGACGCTACAGCGGAGCGGTTTACACCTACTGTGACCTGCTCGAGCTGCTGCTCGAACGGCCGCTGCCCCTGGAGGTCGTCCAGCATCCCCTCATCCAGAGTGTTCGAGACATCTGCAATGATATCCTCTGCTGGACGAACGACTATTTCTCGCTCGGCAAGGAGCTCAGGTCCGGCGAGGTACACAACCTGATCGTCGTGCTCCGGGACAACCAGGCGATCACGGCGGAGGAGGCCGTCGCGCAGCTCAAGCGCATGCACGACGACCGCGTCGCAGAGTACCAGGACGTCAAGGAGAAGGTGCTCGCGCTCTGGGCAGACGACGCGATCCGCCTCTACCTGGACGCCGCAGAGGCCATGATTGCAGGGAATCAGCGCTGGGCGCTGGCCGCTCGTCGTTACTCCGGACTGGAGAGCCTGGTCGCGTACGCCGGATGAGGTGAAGGGAGCCTGTCGCCGCCGGGAGACGCGATGCGCCGCTGACGAGGTCGGCTCGCCCGGAGCGCTGGGCTCTCACCGGCGGGTCGCGCTTCGTCCGGCCTCGAGCTGCGGGCCCAGCGTGACGGGGGACAGCGATTTCATGCGTGCAATCTCGCCGCGGTGCGCCTCATCGCGTAGGCGATACCTGCCTTGAGGTTGGACCGCGTCTCTATCGAGCCGAGATCCACCCCGAGAGAGACCAGGCTCTGCGCCACCGCGGGGCGGAGCCCTGTCAGGATCGCCTTGCTCCCCAGCAAGCCCACCGCCTTGGCCAGGCTCATCAGCCTGCTCGCGACGCTCGTGTCCACGCTCTTGACCCCTGTGATGTCGACGATCACGACCTTCGCAGCGCTGGCCGAGACGCCCTGCATCGCGGTCTCGATCATCTGCGCGGCCCGCTTGTCGTCGACGGTCCCGATGATCGGCATGACCATGATCTCATCGGTGATCGGGATGAACGGCGTCGACAGCTCGAACAGACGATCGCGCTGATTCTGGATGATCTCTTCCTGCATCTGGACGCGCTCTTCCTGTAAACGGCCGCGCTCGGCGAGCTCCACCTGCAGCCTGTCGTTGACGTCGCGGAGCCGCTCATTCGATAGCCGGAGCTCCTCGGTGCGCGCGGCGACCTCCTGCTCGAGTCCCTCGTACAGCTTCGCGTTCTCGACCGAGATCGCGATCTGCGTCGAGAGCAGCCCCAGGAGCTCGAGGCGGTTCTTCGTGAATACGCCGATCGAGAGGTTGTTCTCGAGGTAGAGCACGCCGACCAGCCGGCCTTGACGGACGATCGGTGAGCACATGAGCGATTTCGTCTGCTTTTCTCGGATGTACGGATCGGCGGAAAACCTGGCCTCCTCCGCGGCGTTGTCCAGGAGCACGCTCGTCTGCGTTCGCTGCACGTAGCTTATGACCGACAGGGGGACTCCCTCGAAAGAGCTCAAGGCCGTGCCTTGGAGTACCGTGACCTGCTTCGGCTCCATGGTCCCTTCCGCCTCGACGAAGAGCGCATCCCCGCGCGCGAGGGCCAGCACGCCGAGTCGCGCGCCGACGTTCTCCAGCACGATCGCCATCAGGTTCGCGAGCAGCTTCTCCAGGACGATCTCGCTCGCCATGGTCTGCGACGCCCTGACGACGCTGAGCAGATCCAGCGCCGCGCCGTCGTGGCTCGCCGTTATCGTCACCGACGTCGACTGGTCGGGCGTCCCCTCCAGCATGAGGTGAGGATGCGCGGCTATCAGGCTCTGGCATTTCGCGTCGGCGCCCCAGATCGCGTAGCCGCGATAAGCCATGGTCATGTAATGTTGAGCGATCTCGTGCCGGCCCAGGCTCCGGTAGAACGACGACGCCAGCTCGCACGCCAGGGCCTCTTCCTGGATGTAGCCGTGCTTCCGTGCCCCCTCGATGGCCCGGTCATAAAAATCCATCGCCTCGATCACGGAGCGCTTCACGCGCGCCAGCTCCGCGCTCACCAGGTGGTGCTTGTGCCGGTTGTTCTCCGTGCACGAGGAGGCCCACATCTCGAGCGTCTGCTGGTTCACGTCGACCTTGGCGAGAGCGACGTCCTGCTCATCCTTCGAGAGCCGGTCGAACGCGGCGAGGATCGAGAGGGAGAGGTAGAGGTTCTGCTCCACGACGGTGACGAACCCCACCGCGTCCCGGTACTCCTCTCCGGTCCGGAGGCACTCGTAGGCCAGCTTCGGCTCGCCGAAATAGTAGAGCAGCATGCCCTTCGCGAGGTACACGCAGAACACCGATGTCCTGTTATGCCCCAGGCAAGGGATCATCGTCGTCTCATCAAAGCTCTCCCCGACGAGCCGCAGCTTCTCCGCCGACGGGTCTCGGAGGCTGCGCACGAGCTGCTTCCAGATCTTGACGTAGTACAGCTGATACTGCTGTTTGAGCTTCGACGCGAGCTCGATGGAGTGCGTCATGCGTTGCTCAGCCGTCTCCAGGTCCTCTCCGGCGAAGAAGGTGTACGTGGAGTGCTGGCTGGAGCTGTAGCCGGCGTATTCGATGTCCCCCGTCTCCAGGCCGACCTGGACAGCGTGGCGCACTGGCTCGATCGTCTCTTTCAGGTGACGCTTCCAGTGGTGAATCGCAACGTAGTTGAGCGTGAAGATCTTGGATTCGAGCTCGATCGCGTCGAATCGCCGAACGAGCTCGATCGCCAGCTGGCCGAACGCGAATCCAAGCTCGATGTTGTTCATGACGCTGCACTGGATGTGGCCGTAGATTGCGCAGGCGTACGCCGCCGACGGTGAAATGCCGTGCTGTGTGCAGATGTCCACCATGGTGAACGCGATCAGCGGAACGAAGTGAGGCCTCGCGAGGACGGCAGCAGGAAACACGGATACGAGAATCCGGTTCGCAGCCAGCCTCCGCCTGTCAACCAGGACCGGGCGCTGCGCCAGGCGCGGTATGTCGACGTCGACCGGCGGCGTCTCACGCAGCGGGACGTCGAGCATGGTGAGGACGGCCATGGCCATGTCGATGGCCTCCGGCATGCGGTTCTGCGATATGTAAAACTGGATGCGCGTCTCGTAGACCCGGATCTTCTCGAGGACGTCCCTGGCGTGATCGACGACGGCCTGCGCGCACGCCTCCGCGCGGTCGAAGTTGATCGTCAGGTACTCGAGCTCGACGAGGTCCGTGTAGATCGCGAGCGCCAGCTCGTGGTTCGTCTCCCAGGAGTCCTCCGCCAGGAAGCCCGCGGCGGCGCGGAGGCACTGCACCCCGGGGCCGTACGCGGTGGAGCGCCTGGCCTTCTGCCCCGCCTGCACGTTGAGCCTCGCTGCCTCGTTGCGCTCCTGCCTGTCCACGATCATCGCCGCGCCCATGTTGAGGTGCATCACGATGTCGTAGATGCGCTCCTCGAGCGACGCGGGCGGGGTCTCCCGGAGCATCAGCCGCCCGAGCTCGAGGTGGATGCTCTGCTGCTCATCCTCCGTGAGCAGCCTGTACGCGGCCTGCTGCACGCGGTCGTGGAGGAACTTGAACGCGACCGAGCTCCCGTCCCCGTCGTCGAGGAAGCGCGCGATCTTGTAATCGCTGTCGACAGGGACGACGAGCCCCGCGTCCAGCGCGTCCCAGAGGTCCTCGTCGGTGGCCCGCAGGTCCCTCCGGTGAATCAGGGAGAGGAGCCTCAGGTCGAACTGGTTGCCGATGCACGCGGCGAGCTTCAGGACCCGCTGCGTCGGCTCGGCCAGGCCCTGTATCCGGCGGATCATCAGGTCGACGACGTTGTCCGCCACATCCATGCTCTCGATGTCGGCGACGCTCCAGCGCCAGGCGCCCGCCTCCGAGCTGAAGCGCAGGTGACCCTCGCGGCAAAGGCTCTCCAGGTACTGGATGGTGAAGAACGGGTTGCCCTGGGTCTTCGCGAAGATGATGTCCGAGAGCGGGAGACAGTCGTCCGGAGGCGAGCCGAGCGAGTCGGAGACGAGCCCGTTCACGTGCTCGCGCCCGAGCGGCTTCAGCGCGATCGTGCTCACGCGCGCCTCGCTCTCCCGGAGCGCGCTCAGCGTCATCGTGAGCGGGTGCGCGTCGTCCACCTCGTTGTCGCGGTACGACCCGATCAGCAGGAGGTGGCGGATGTCCGGATCCTCGAGGAGGACGCTGACGAGGTTCAACGAGCCCGTGTCGGCCCACTGGAGGTCGTCCAGGAACAGCACGAGCGCCCGCGTCTTCAGCGCGATGGCGCCGATGAAGTTCCGGAACGTCAGGTTGAACCGGTTCCGCGTCTCCATCGAGCCCAGCGCCGGGACCGGCGGCTGCTTGCCGAGGATGAGCTCGATCTCCGGGATCACCTCGGCGATGACCTGACCGTTCGGAGCGACCGCCGCGGCGATCCTGGCCCGCCAGTCGGCGAGCTCGTCCCTGCTCTCCGTCAGCAGGTGCCGGACGACCTCCCGGAGCGCGGCGATGACGGCGGCGTACGGGACGTTGCGCGTGAACTGGTCGAACTTGCCCGCCGCGAAGTACCCGCCCTGCCTCGCGATCGGCTTGTGGATCTCGCTGACGACCGCCGACTTGCCGACGCCGGAGTAGCCCGCCAGGAGGACGAGCTCCGACTGGCCGCCCGGCGCCGCGCCGGCGGCGGGCCGGCTGACGTTCCTGAAGGCCGCCATGAGCGCGTCGACCTCCTCCTGCCGGCCGTAGAGCCGCTGCGACACCTGGAGCCGCGTCGGCTTGTCCTTCTGGCCAAGCACGAAGTCGAGCGCCGGCGCTTCGCCCTCGAGCATGTCGAGGCAGGCCTTCAGATCGGCCTTCAGGCCGAAGATGCTCTGATACCGCTCCTCCGCCGTCTTCGAGAGCAGCTTCATGACGACCTTGGAGAGCGCCTCCGGGACGTCCGGCCGCAGCTTGTGCGGGGCGACGGGGGTCTTCGCGATGTGGTGGTGCACGAGCTCCAGCGGATCGGTCGTCTCGAAGGGGAGGCGCCCCGTCGTGAGCTCGTAGAGCGTGACGCCGAGCGAGTAGTAATCGGAGCGGAAGTCGATCGACCGGTTCATCCGGCCCGTCTGCTCGGGGGAGATGTACTGCAGCGTGCCCTCGCCGGCCGACCAGGGGTCGTACACCGCCGCCCGTTCCCCCGGGAGGAGCGAGGCGATGGAGAAGTCCGTGAGCTTCGACGTGCTCACGTCGTGGTTGACGATGATGTTGCTCGGCTTGATGTCCTTGTGGATGATGTTCCGCTCGTGGATCGCGCCGAGCGTGTCCGCGAGCTGGAGCGCTATCCGGACCGCCCGCGCGAGCCCGACGCCCTCGCCGCTCTCGTCGATGATCGCCCGCAGCGAGCGGCCCGCGAAGTACTCCATGATGAGCGCGGCGTAGTCGAGGCGGACCTCGAGGTCGTAGACCCTGACGATCCCGTCGAGGTCGAGGTTCCTCGTGATCTCGTACTGGCGCTTGAGGATCGCGACGTTGCGGGTGCCGTTCACACCCTTCCGGGCAACCTTGATGACGCACATCTTGCCCGTGCTCTTCTTCCGGCCGAGGTAGACGCTGCTGCGAGAACCGTCGTGCAAGGTGTCGAGCAATTCGTGATTCAGCAATTCGACCATGACTGCTACCCCCCTGGAATCACCTGGCTAACAGATCGGTGCGATCATCGGTCCGTGACAGGATGCGGTTCCCTGGCACACAGCTGCTCCTCGGGTACACGTCGATCGCCTGCGTCGGCGGGCGTCTGCGCGGGCCACCGAGGGAGCGAGCGCGCTCGGCAGAACGCAGCACTAAAGCAATCGAAACGGGCGCCGCGTGTCAAGGTCGAACCGCGGCACCGTGCCGCGCGCGGATGGCGCGTGGACCGCGCGCTCTATGCGGCTGCGCCCAGGAGACGCCGCGCGTCACGCCGGTGACGCGCGGCTCGGGTTCGAGTGCCTGGTGTGAATGGGAAACAGCGTCTCGCTGTTGTGCGAGAGCTCACGACGCCATGTAGAGACCAAGCGACGGCGATGGGGACCACACGACGGCGGTAGCTTCTCAATGAGAGAGCCTGGATTCGCCGGGCGCGCCATCGTGCCGAGAGCGATCGAGGGGCGCGGGAGTCGGGGGAATACCTTAGGGAGACTCCTGATAATCGCGACGAATTCGTGCGTTGATCGTCCCGTGATAAGGCGGGAGTCGGCTCACTGGCGTGCGGTGAGGCGAGATGCGAGATCGATTCAACGTCGGTGGCTGCGTCCTCCCGGCAGCTCGGCCGGCCCCCCGGCCAGCGCGCGTCGCGCGTTGTCGTCGGCGGGGCCCCTGCGCTTTCGCGCGCGGCCGTCGCTCTCCTGCCCGGAGCAGGGAATCGCGCCGCTCCGGCTGTGGGATACGTGGGGATCGTGTTGACGCCTGTGGGGAGAGTGTATCTGTCGTGTGCCCGTGGAGCCGCTTTCGTGAGTGGATGATCCTGCGCGCCTCGCGCTCCGCCGAGGGGACGTGGACGCGCCGGCGCCGCCCGCTGCACGCGCCCTCTCCGCCGCTCCCGTCAGCCGCTGCGCCCGCCGGGCTCGGGCGGCTCCGGCAGCGCGGCCTCGCCGCGCGAGAGCGCCTCGAAGCGCGCCAGGATCGCCTGCCAGCCCCCGTCGTGGCGGGCGCGCATCGGCGCGGCGCGCTCGCCGGCCCGCTCCCAGCCGCGGTGCACGACCTCGACGCGCGTCTGCGCTGCAAGGACCTCGACGAACTGCACCTCGACCTCCTGCGCCGACGCGGCCGCGCGGCCCGGGTGCCACGTGAACGCGAGCCGCCACGGCGCGTCCCAGGCGACGACGGTCCCCCAGAGCGCCTCGGTCCCGTCCCGCGCCCGCTCGAAGATGCGCCCGCCGATCGACGGCTCGATGTGGCACGACGCCGCCTCGAGGCGGCCGAGGGAGATCGTCGCGAGCGGCCACCAGTCGGCGATCCGCCGGACGAACAGGTCGAAGGCGTCCGCCTGCGAGAGCGGCACGACCAGCGAGCGCCGGATCGGCGGCACGACCTCCGCGGTCACGGTCGCTACTTCCCGGCCGCCGCCTCGGAGCCCGGGCGCCGCGGCTCGCGCGCCCCCGCGAACGCGGCGCCCTCGCGGCCGATCGCCGGCGCGTCGGCGATGTGCCCGCGCTCGTCGAGGGCGTGGCCCATCGCGCCGAGCGCCTGCTTCAGCCCGTCGGAGAAGCCGCCCTTCTCGCCCATCAGCCGGTCGGGGTAGTCCTGCTGGTGGAAGCGCGGCGCGTTGACCGCCGTGGTCACATCCATGCCGAAGTCGACCACGTTCGAGAGGATCTGGAACACCGCCGTGAGGATCGTCGGGCCGCCCGCGGCGCCGAGCACGAGCTCCACGCGCCCGTCCTTGGCCGTCACGATCGTGGGCGACATCGACGAGAGCATGCGCTTGCCGGGCGCGATGGCGTTGGCCTCTCCCTGCACCAGGCCGAACTGGTTCGCGGTGCCGGGCACGGCGGCGAAGTCGTCCATCTCGTTGTTCAGCACGAAGCCCGCGCCGGTCACGGTCACCCCCGCGCCGTACCAGCCGTTCAGCGTCGTCGTGAGCGCGACGGCGTTGCCCTGCGCGTCGATCACCGAGAAGTGCGTCGTGTGCGGGCCGCGGCCGCCCGAGTCCTTGACGCCCGCGCCGCGGGTCAGCTCCTCGGTCGGCGTCGCGCGGTCGGCGGCGATCGTGGCGCGCTGCTTCTCGGCCCACGCGACCGAGAGCAGCTCGTCCACCGGGTTCTTCACGAAGTCGGGGTCGCCGAGGACCTCGTTGCGCGCGAGGAAGACGCGCCGCATCGCCTCGGCGACCACGTGCACATGCGACGGCGAGTGCCAGCCGAGCTTCGCGATCTCGAGCCCCTCGAGCTGGTGCGCGATCATCGCGAGGGCGATGCCCCCCGAGGAAGGGAGCGGCATCGAGGCGACGCGGCGCCCGCGGTACTCGAACACGACCGGCTCGCGCCACTTCGCCTTGTAGCCCTTGAGGTCCGCGGCCGTGATGAGGCCCTTGCCCCGCCGCATCTCCGCGACGAGGAGCTCCGCCGTCTTGCCCTCGTAGAAGCCCGCGGGCCCCTTCTGGGCGATGCGCTCGAGCGTCGCCGCGAGCTCGGGCGACCTCCACGTCGCGCCGATCTCGATGGGGGCGCCGCCCGGCAGGAACAGCGCGGCCGACGCCGGGAAGCGCGCGAGCTTGGCCGACGCGGCCTTGACGGTCGTCGCGAAGTTCTCGTCGACCGGGAAGCCCTCCTTCGCGAGCCGGATCGCCGGCGCGATGAGCTCGGCCCACGTCTTCTTCTTCGAGCCGAGCTTGTCGAAGGCCTCCCAGAGCCCCGCCACGCTCCCGGGCACGCCCACGGCGAGGTGGCCGACGCGCGCGCTCTCGGTGGGCTTGCCGTCCTTGCCCCGGTACATGTCGTGGGTGGCCTTGCCGGGCGCCGTCTCGCGGAAGTCGAGCGCGTGCTCCTTGTCGCCGACGCGGGCGACCATGAAGCCGCCGCCGCCGAGGTTGCCGGCGGTCGGGTGCACCACCGCGAGCGCGAACGCCGTCGCGACCGCCGCGTCGACCGCGTTGCCGCCCGCGGCGAGGACGTCGGCGCCGACCTTCGTGGCGAGGGCGGCGTCGCTCGACACCATCGAGGGGCCTCGCACCGGCGGCGCGCCCTCGGGGTACGGCCACCCGGCCGGGAAGCGCGACGCCGGCGCGGCCGGCGCGGCCGGCGCCGACGCGGGCGTCGGCGTCGCGTCGGCGGCGCTCGGCGGCGGCGGCGGGGGCGGCGCGGGCGGCGGAGGCGGGACGGCAGCCTCGCAGCTGGCGAGGAGGACGACGGCGAGCAGTCGATGCCAGGCGCGGAGCTTCATCGCCGCGGCTTATAACCCAGGCCCGGCGCCGCTCGAAGGCCAGAGGCGCGGCCGCGCGAGCGCGACAGGGAGCGGCGGCCGGATCCGGCGCGAGGCGAGGACGGGGAGAAATGCTCAATGATGTTCCCGAGTTCCCGAGGTTCTCGAGCTCGCGCGAGCTCCTTCGCGCGTCGAATGCGGGTGGAGCGCGGGTCGAGCGCCAGGGCAGCGCGGGTCGCGCGCCAGGGCAGCGCGGGTCGCGCGCCAGGGCAGCGCGGCGCGCGGGCCGGTTTCTCCACCGCGCCAGCGCGCGCGCCCCGTGAAGCGCGCATCGTATCTTCAGCGCGCAGCGCGCCCCGCGCCGGGGCGCGCTGCGCGGGCGTGCCCGAGGGCGCCAGGAATTCCGGTTGGGCCGCGCGGTGCATCCTGCGCGGTAATCCGTCACAGCTGTTCGGGCTTCTGCTGATCAGCTGTACCGCTCTCTGCCTGGCGGGAGGGCAACGCGCCGTACAGGGCGCGTGGAGCATGGCGTCGCACCGAGGCCCCCGGGCACGCCTCTCGGCGCCGCGAAGTGATCCGTGTTGGTCGTTGGCTTGGGGGCTTCGCCGCGCTTGGGTATGATCGGCCCCGGATGTTTCCGACGGAGCCCGCTCCCGAGACGATTGGGGCCTACAAGATCCTCCGGCGCCTGGCCGGTTCTGGGTCCACCAGCGTCTATCTCGGGCGGCTGGACGGCCCGCTCGGGTTCCGGCGCGTCTGCGCGCTGAAGCTCGTCCCGAATACGGCGGAGGGCGACCCGCGCTTCGCCGACGAGCTCGCCCGCGAGGCGTCGATCTGCGCGACGCTGAATCACCCGGCGATCGTGCGGATGTTCGACTTCTTCGAGCACTCCGGCCGGCTCGTGCTCGTGCTCGAGCACGTCGAGGGCGTCAGCCTCAATCGGCTGCTCCAGCACCTCGCGACGCGGCAGCAGAAGCTCGCGGACGCGGCGGTCTATTACCTGGTCCACTGCATCGCCGGCGCGCTCGCGCACGCGCACGGGGCGACGGACGAGCACGGCAGCCCCACGCCGATCATCCACCGCAACCTGCACCCGGACAACATCGTGATCGGGTGGGACGGGCAGGTGCGCCTGACGGGATTCGGCATCGGCAAGATCCTCGGGCGCACGCCGGACACGATCGCGGGCGTGGTGAAGGGCGCGCCGGGCTACATGGCGCCCGAGCAGGTGCGCGCCGAGCGCGTCACGGTCAAGGCGGACATCTACGGCGTGGGGCTCCTGCTCTGGTCGCTGCTCTCGGGGCGGCGGCCGTCGGCGGACGGCACGCGCCCGCCCCCTCTTGCCTCGATCCGCCCCGAGATCCCGCGCCCGATCGTGACGCTGCTCGACACGGCCCTCTCGCAGGCGCCGGACGACCGGAAGATCACCTCCCAGGAGATCGAGCAGGCGCTCGCGAAGGTGGCGCGCCCCGAGAAGGGGAAGGCCGAGCTCGTGACCCGCGTGCAGTCCGCGCACGCGACGATCGAGATCGAGGACGCCGATCCCGAGGAGGATCGGCGGCCGACGATCCCGGTCAAGGGCAAGGGGGGGCAGACCTCGAGGCCGGCGGCCGACGCCGCGAAGCGGCTCGCGAAGGACCTGTTCGCCAAGGATCAGGCGGCCAGGGACGGGGGCGCTGCGCGGCTGAAGCCGGGCGGCCCGCTGGCGAAGACGGCGCCGCCCACGGCGGGTGCGTCCGAGGCGCTGGCGGGGTCTGCGCGGCAGGATGGCAAGGCGTCGGTAGGCGCGCCGGCGGCGGAGCCGATCACGATCCCGGCGCCGGCGAACCAGGCGACGCCGCGGCCGCTCGATCCGAGGGGCGAGGCGGTGAAGGGCGTCGAGGGGCGGAAGCCCGCGCTGCCGGACCGCGAGACGTTCGGCCGCCTGTTCGAGGCGTCGAGGCGCGCGGCGGAGCGCGACGCGGCGGCGGCCGAGGAGCTGCTGGCGGGCAGCGGGCCGGCGACGTTGCCCGAGGCCGAGCCGGTGTTCGAGGAGGACGACGCGACGATCCCGGGCAACGGCGCCGCGTCGGTCCGGTTCGGCCCGACGACGTCGGTGATCCCGGAGGCGATCCGCTTCGGCCCGCCGCCGGCGCTTCCGGCGGACCTCGCGACGCCGTTCTTCGGTCCGCCGCCCCCGAAGCCGCCTTCGAACTCGCCGGTGACGCCGTCCGGCGTGACCGTGCCCATGGCCTCGACGGGCCTGACGCCGCCGGGCGTGACCGTGCCCCTGGGCGGCGCGTCGGGCCTGACGCCGCCGGGGGGCGTGCCGTACCCGAGCGCGGCGGTCCTGAACGGCCCCGCGGCGGAGTCGTCGCCGCCGGGCTCGCCGATGCGGCGCCAGCGCTCGCCGACGCTGCCCTGGCAGGTGCCGCGCTCGCTGTCGACGGCCGGGACCATCGCTGTGTCGGCGATCACGGCGACGGTCGTGGCGGCGCTCTGGATCTACGTCGCGCGGCGCGAGCGGCCGGCGCCGACCGCCGCGGCGCCGGTGGAGCAGGCGCCGGCGGTCGTCGCGTCCATCGACACGGCGCCGCCGCCAATGCCGAGCGCGCTGCCCAGCGCGAAGCGGACCCCAGGGGGGAAGGCGCCGGCGGGGAAAGCGGCTGCGGGGCGGGAGGCAGCGGCGTCCGAGGCTGCGGCGAAGGAAGCGGCGGCGAAGGAAGCGGCGGCGGTGAAGGAAGCCGCGGCGAAGGAAGCAGCGGCGGCGAAGGAGGCTGCGGCGAAGGAAGCGGCGGCGGTGAAGGAAGCCGCGGCGAAGGAAAAGGAAGCGGCGGCGAAGGAAGCCGCAGCGAAAGAGGCTGCGGCGAAGGAAGCGGCAGCGAAAGAGGCTGCTGCGAAAGAAGCGGCCGCAAAAGAAGCGGCGGCGAAGGAAGCTGCGAGCGCGGCGCGGGAGGGGGTGAACCCGGCGTCGGTGCCCAAGGGGCACGGCGTGCTCACGGTGGGGTTCCCCGACCCCGGGGGTGTCTACGTGACCGGCAAGTACGCGGGGGTGGTGAACGAGCCGCTGGTCGTGCGCTGCGGTCGGTTCTTCGTGCGCGTCGGCCGGCCCGGCAAGACGAAGTTCCCCGAGTGGGCGAGCGCGGGGGTGACGGCGCAGGTGCCCTGCCAGGGGGCCACGACCATCGACATCAAGCCGACCCCGGCGCCGAAGGCGCGGTCGAAGAAGCGGTAGCTCGTCAGCGGCCGAGCCGGTCGAGCCTGTCCTCCGCCGCGTCGAGGCGTCCCGCGCTGTCGGCCGCCTCCTGCTGTGCGTCCGCGGCCCTGCGCTCGGCCTCTGCTGCGCGCTTCCTCGCCGCGCGTGCGGCCTCCTCGGCGTTTTCGGCGGCGCGGCTCATCCTGGCGGCCTCCTTGGTCAGGCGCTCCGCCTCCTTGGCGGCGCGTGCGGCCTCCCGGCTCGCCTGATCCCGCTCCTTCTCCGCCGCGGCGAGCTGCGCCTTTTGCTCGCGCTGGGCCGTCGCGAGCCGCTCCTTGCGCGCGCGCCTCTCTGCCGCGAGCTGCGCCTTCTGCTCGCGCTCCTCGGCCTTGAGCCGCGCCTTCTGCTCGCGCTCTTTTGCGGAGCGCTGCTGCTCGCGCTCTTTTGCGGAGCGCTGCTGCTCGCGCTCCTTTGCGGAGCGCTGCTGCTCGCGCTCTTTTGCGGAGCGCTGCTGCTCGCGCTCTTTTGCGGAGCGCTGCTGCTCGCGCTCCTTTGCGGAGCGCTGCTGCTCGCGCTCCTTTGCGGAGCGCTGCTGCTGGCGCTCTTTCGCCGCATGCTGCGCCTCTTGCTCGCGCGGCTCGGCAGCTCTCTTCTGCTTCTTCGGCGCGTCCCCGGCCTGGCGCGCTTTCTTTGTCGGCGCCTCCGCCTTCGAGGCCTTCTGCCCGCGGTCTGCCTTTGCCTCGCCGTCGGCGGGACGCGCGGACGGGCGCCCGCGCAGCAGCCCGAGCATATCCGACAGGTCCCCCGGCTCGATGTCCCCGGACACCCGCCCCCGCGCGAGCAGCTCGAGATCCGATGCGCTCGCGGTGGGGGTCGCAAGCAGCGAGTCCCGCAGGCGATCCATCGGATTGCCCTTCTCGCTGTAGCCTCCCTCGGAGAAGAGCGCTGGCGCCGCGCGCAGGAGCTCATTGACGATCGCGCGGTGCTTCTGGCCGGCCTCCCGCAGCTCCTGCGCGCCGCCCGGCGCGAGGGCCCCCCGCTGGGCTTCGCGCAGCCGCTCGCCCGCGTCGAGCAGCGCCTCCATGCGTTGCGGGTACCGGCGCGCGAGCTGGTTCAAGGTCCAGGCCGCCGCCGTCGGCCGCCGCAGCGCCTTCACGCGGTCGGACGCGGCCTTGTCCCCGGCCTGCCGGAGGCGCTTCGCCAGCTCGTCACGGGCTCGCGTGAAATCGCCGAGCGGCTTCTTGTAGAGGTCGTCGACCTCGTCGTCGACGTCGGCGGCGGGAGGAGGACCACCGCCGCGCGTTCCCTTGGTTCGAGAGGCCATTCCCGCGCGATCTCAGCCGAGCTCGCGCGGAGCTTACTCCGCCGGCGTGGCGCGTCACAAGCCAGGCCTCGCCGGTCGCGCTGGCCGCCCGGGCGCGGGCGGCTCGACGGCGCAGGGATGCGCTACCTCGGGGCCCGCGGCGCGAGGCCCCTGACGGCCTCACGTGCCCTTCGCTCCCGCGGCGCGTTCTGGAACGATCAGTCCAGAATGATCAATTCAGAATGATCGGTCCAGCACATGCCCCTCGCTCCCGCGGCGCGTTCTGGAACGATCAGTCCAGAATGATCAATCCAGAATGATCAGTCCAGCACATGCCCCTCGCTTCCGCGGCGCATTCTGGAACGATCAGTCCAGAATGCGCCGCAGGGAGGCGAGGACAGCTGGTCTCGAGCAGGGGTCAGCCCGCGCCGCGCGACCGACAGCGGCTCCTCGGGCCGGGCAGATCGGAAGACCCCTCGTATAACCAGAGAACCAGGACGACCCACGGCGATGAGATCCTGGCCGCACCAGGGGGCCGCGCTCAGGCGGCCTCGGCCAGCGTCGATGGCACCTCCGGCAGCTCCCAGCCGCGCGTCCGGATCTCCTCGTTGATCCAGCGGATGTGGCGCCGCTCGTCCTGCCAGTTCGCCTCCACCATGCGCCGGACGTCGTCCGGCAGATCGCTCGCCAGCGCCGAGGCATAGGCGTCGTTCGTGAGCTCCTCGTTGCCGCGCATGGCCACGAGCGCTGTCCGATCCTCCCGCGCCGAGAGCTCGGTGTACCGTTGAATGCACTGGCCGCGCTCATCGCGTTGCTCCGGCAGCGAGGCGCCGAGCGCGTCCGAGAGATCGCGCGCGTGCCGCTCGTGGTCTCCCCGGAACGTCTCGAGCTGTCTCCTGATCTCCGGCGTCTTGCAGGCGCCGATCGCCACGCGGTACGCCTCGGCGGCGGCCATGTCGAGCAGGATCAACCCCACGATCTGCTCCAGAGCTGCCATATCGCCGATGTCGCCCTCTCCCGCGGCGCTCGGCGTCCTCGCCGCGCCGGCCGCGGTCTTGGCCCCTTCTGTCGCGGCCGCGCCGGCGCCCTCCGCCGACGACCCGGCCGCGGCGCCCAGCGAGCTGCCTCTCTGGAGCTTGCCGAGCAGGACGCCGTCGATCCCGGGTACGCTGAGCACGTCCTCCCAGCTCCGGAAGGTGCCGCGCTCGCTCCGGTGCTCCATGATGAGCCGGGCCCGCTCGCCGTCGATGCCCTCGATGGCCTCGAGCTCTTCCGCTGTTGCCTTGTTCAGGTCAATCTGCGCGTCGCGCGGTCCCTTTGCCATGGTCACGCCTCCTCCGGGCAGCCTTTAATGCCGGAGGGAGCCAGCCGGAAGCTTTCGTGTCCGCGATTCCAGCGCTGCGCCTGGCCGACCGGCGCGCTTCGAGGGGCCTGTCGACCAGCTAAGGAGCGAGGAGAGCGAAGGCCTCATCGATCTTCTTGCGGGCCTTGGCGGTGGCGAGCTCAAGCTCGGCCGTGTCGATGCGGGTCGGGGTAGGCACGGGGATAAACCTCCTGATGCGATGGTTGTGAATACGTGAATACGTGAAAAGGAACAGGTCGAGCGGATCGCCGCCGGACCAGGCTCCCAGGAGCGTATTGCGGGAGCACCCGTCAAGGGAGCACCTCCGGCTATCGATGTGGAACATCGACAAGCCGGCGTGGATCATCGAAAAATCGATGTCGGACAGCAAAAAACCGGCGTGGGGCATCGAGGAACCGACGCGCGCCGTCGGCGGGGCGAGGTGGTCGCTCGAAACGGCGAGGTGTCACCTGGCGCCGTCGCGCCTGGCGCGCCGCTACCTGGTCGCGCCCTTGCGCGCGATCTCCGCGAACGCAGCGACCGCGCAGGCGTGACGCTTGTAGGTCGTCGAGAGGGGGATGCCGAGTCGCCTGGCGATCTCCGCCACGGAGATCTCCTCGATGTGGCGCTCCAGGATGAGCGCTCGGTCCTCGGGCCCCAGGGCCTGGATCCACGAGCGCACGAGCCGGCGTTGCTGTTCGCGCCCGATCAGCTCCTCGGCGTCGGGGCGCTCGTCCGCGACCGCGAGATCCGACGCTTCGAGGAGCACCTCGCGCCGGTGCCTTCCGCGCTGGTGGTAATGGGCAGCGACGTGGACGGCGATGCGGTTCATCCAGCGCTCCGGTGCGGCGCGCCCCGGGTCGTAGCGCGAAAGGCTCGTGAAGGCCGAGAGGAGGATATCCTGTGCGAGGTCCAGCCGATCGCAGCGTGGGACCCCGAGCCGCCTCAGCCAGCCGAGGACGGAGTGGACGACCTCTGTCCGAGAGCAGCTCCCGGCAGTTGCGGGCGAGCTGCCGGTGGCGCAGGGCGACCCGCGAGGCGATGGCCGAGAGCCACGCATCGACGGAGCCGCCGGGCTGGTAGTCCGGGAGGCGCCGATGGACGACCAGGAACACCTCGTGGGCAACGTCCTGGAGGTCGCGCGACTCGACCCCCAGCCGCCAGAGCAGCCGGAGAACGTGGGCATGCGAGGAGCGGTAGACCTCCTCGAAGGACGGCCGCACGGGCTCGGCCGCCGGCCCTGGAGGGGCGCCTGGGGGTGCTAAGGGCGCCGGGAGCCGGGGGGGGTGGGGGCGTGGAGCGGGGTCGCGGGTCCCTCATCAGGTTAAGTTCCGCCGACGGCCCGCGTCTCGTGGCGAAATCGTACGCCGGCCGGAAGAAAAAGGACGCGGTGGCCGGAGCCTCGCACGGTGACGATGTGCTGCTGTGTCGAGGAGTCGCTGAGCCGGGGTGGACCGGAGGAGGAAGGCGTGCGGCCGGTGGCGGCGCGGGCGGGGGTCAGGAGGCGATCAGGAGGAGGCGGAGTCGAGGAGAGCCCTGGCCTCGGTGATGACCGCGGCGCGGCACAGCCAGCGGTCGAGCTCGGTCATGTCGGTGCTCGCGAGGACGCGCTCGCGGATCTCCGGCGGGATCTCCAGGCCGCGCGCTTCGAGAACCTTCAGCACGGCGTTCGCGGTCGCCTTGCGCTCCCCCTCCCGCTGCCCCTTGGTCACGTAGCTGCGCGCGAAATCGCTCTGAAACTCGTAACCGCTCTTCATCTTCGCCTCCAGACTCCGCCTCGCTGCCTCGTTGAGAGAGGATAGCACCCCATCGAAGTACAGGGCCTGCTGCTCCTGATCCAGCCCGGCAGCGGCCGTCAGGGCAGCCACCGCGATCGCCAGGCCGGCCTCGCTCTGCCCGGCAGGGGCCAGGAGCGGGATGGGAACTCGTCCATCAAGATGATTCCGGCGACATCACGCATCTCGTGTCGAAATCGTCCGTCGCTTGAACAAAAAGGGCGCGATGGAAAGGAATCTCAGCGATGGCGAATTGTGGAGAATTTTGCTGAGAACAACGGAATGCATGAACTCCAGGTGCGTGGCGGTGCTGGAGCGCGAATCGAGCGCGCACCGCCTCTTCCCGGCGCGTTCGGGGCGTGTTCTTCTCGCAGCCGGAGCGGCGGTGTCGCTGCGCCTGTGTGCGGGTGACGTCGCCCGCGGGAGCTCGATGTTGCGAGGTGCTTTGATGGGTCGGCGTGCTCTGCAATCGATGACGCTGCTGGGGAGCCTGGCATCGGCGCTGGTAGCCGCCGGGGTCGCGGCCGGCGGCTGCACCGAGCGCTTCATCCTCGTCTGTGACGACCCGAGAACGCCCCAGGAAGAGCTGTGCAGCGCCATCCTCGAGAGGTACCGGGCGGAGCGCTGCGAGGAGGCGGGCCCCGGCGCGGAGGGCTGCGAGGATGCAGGCACGCCCGGCGAGCCCGATCCGCCGGATCAGCCAGGCGCGCCGGACGAGGAGGGCAGCGGCGACGCGCGATCCTGCCGGGGGCAGTGCGTGCCCGGCAGGCCGCTCGGGTGGTTCGAGCCGCTGTTGCTCTGGTTCGGGTCGCCGGACGAGGCGGCGCCGGAGTGCCCGCCTCAGGCGCCGGTCCTGGGCTACGAGGGCCACGGCGATGTCCTTGTCGAGCCGCACCGGTGCGCGGCCTGCGCCTGCGATCCGCCAGACGCCTCGTGCGAGCTGCCGGAGGCGTGGGGTGCCCGCGACACGCGGGCGTGCGACGCCGCTCCCGGCGCGGAGCGGACGTCCTTTGCGGCGCCCGAGGGATGGGACGGCGCGTGCACGGCGGAGAGCGCGATCCCGGCCGGGGCAGCCTGCGCGGGTGGGCCGTGCGCGCAGTCGCTCGAGATCCCGGCGCCGCGCGCGGTGGCGGGGGCCTGCTCGCCGCGGCCCGCGGAGGCACCGCCGGCGCCTCCGGCGGTCCGCTGGGCGACGTACGCCAGGGCGTGCATCGGCACCGCGATCGGTCGGTGCGCCGACCCCGGGGCGGCCTGCGCCCCGGCACCGCCGGAGGGCAATACGGCGCCGCCGGGCGGCTTCCTGACCTGCATCATCCATAACGGCGAGGTCGACGAATGCCCGTCGTTCTCGCCCTACTCCGAGCGTCACGTCTACTACGAGGACGCGGAGGACACGCGCGCCTGCACGGATTGCACGTGCGGCGATCCGACCGGCGGGGAGTGCAGCGTCATCGCCTCGGCCTACAGCGACAGCAGGTGCTCGCAGGTCGTGGTCAGCGCGCGGGTGTCGTCCGAGGCGCCGTTCTGCGGCGCGGTTCCCCGCGGGACGGCGCTCGGGAGCAAGTCGGCCAGCGTCGTCGAGATCCAGCCCGGGAGCTGCGCGCCTGGCGGCGGGGAGCCGACGGGCGGTGTCGCGCCGCGCACGGCGATGACGTTCTGCTGTCTCGCGGAGTAGCCCTGAGCCCGTTGATGCTTGTGCGGCGTGTGGAGCGGGCGCCAGGCCGAAGGCGCCACAGCAGCAGGATGAGGAGCACCCGGCCGCACGCAGGAAGCGGGGTCATGACCTCATCTGCTGCCTCGACCGGCAGCCGGTGCAGCCGGAACCACCGCGCGCGCGGAATCCCGAGTTCGGATAGACGCCGCCCCGACGACGGGCGGCGATGTGCGCGGTGCGAAGACTGAGGGAGATGAGCGCGGTAGCCGTCGAGCGCCTCTCGACCGCGATGGTCCCCGTCGGGGTGACATCCTGGCGAGCAGCATCCGCCCGGTGAACGTGGCGCGCTGCTCAGAATGAAGTGACGAAGCGCAGCGCGACGATGCCCGAAGCCGCGCCGGCGAACGCTGCTTCACCGTCGTCGAACCAGAGACGAGGCCGGCGGGCGTTGACCAGCAGGTCCGCGGTGAGCTGTGCGGCAAGGCGCGACGACAAGCGGGCCTCAGCGCCTGCCCGGAGCCCAACCCCGACGTAGATCCGCGTGTCCGGGGACATCCTCGTCGCGCGCAGGGAATACCGGAGCTGTCCGGCAGTGACGACGCCGCAGCCGAAGAACCACGCTTCGTGTATGCAGGGCACGACGGAGCCGCCAAGCCACGACGTATCGACGGTCACACCCGGGTAGGGGGTGGTGGTGACCGGGAGATCGCCGCGCCCCCGGACACGCGCTCGGGAAGGCCTGCTGGGCCGGACAGCGCAGCAGGGGGCCCGAGGGCGCCTACCGAGCGGCCTCCTCGATCTGCGCGATATCGATCTTCTTCATCTGCATCATCGCTTGCATGACCCGCGCCGCCTTGGCCGGCTCCGGGTGCTGGAGGAGCCGGGGCAGCGCCGACGGGACGATCTGCCAGGAAAGGCCGAACCTGTCCTTGAGCCACCCGCACTGGCTCTCGGCGCCGCCGTCCGCGGTGAGCTTGCTCCAGAGCTCGTCGACCTCCGCTTGCGTCTCGCAGGTGACGGCGAGCGAGATGGCCTCGTTGAACTTGAAGTGCGGGCCGCCGTTCATGGCGACGAACCGCTGGCCTTCGATCTCGAACTCGACGGTCATGATCGAGCCCTTGGGCCCCGGCCCCGCGTCTCCGCAGCGGAGCTCGTCGACGATCCGCGAGTTCTTGAAGAGGGACGTGTAGAGCCGCACCGCCTCCTCGGCGTTGTTGTCGAACCAGAGGAACGTCTTGATCTTCTGCGTGGTGGCCATCGTCAGGGCTCCTTGCCGGGGCGAGCCCGGCGGTGGGATGGGGGCGGCGGGGTCATCGCGACCGCGCCTCGCCTGGATGTCGGAGCTCGACGCGCCGGCTCGACATGCCGGCGAAGTATTTTTTTGGAGCGGCAGAGGGGACGGAAGGCCGCTGGGCAGCGGGTAGGGCGGCGGAGGAGGGTGCGACAGGTCACCGAGTGGGCGGAACGGCGGAGAATGACCGCGGGGATGGTTCGTGCGGGATCGCGCACATGGCACGACGGCGGCGCCGGTCGCGCCAGGGGAGCGCAGGCGGAGCATTCTGGAACGAGCAGTCCAGAACGCGACGTTCAAAAGGGGTCTTGCGACACGTCCCCCTGGGCGCCTCGTGAGAGGAGCCCTCATGGGGAGCGCAGGCGGAGCATTCTGGAACGAGCAGTCCAGAATGCGACGTTCAAAAGAGGCCTTGCGACACGCCCCCCCGTACGCCTCATAATGGGACCTCAGGGGAGCGCAGAGGGGCCTGGCCAGACGGTCTGCCGAGCGCTGTCATCTACTCGACTTCAGGCAAACCGCTTTCAGGTCATCCGCCGCTTGCGCGCAAGCGGCCCGTCCGCCAGGACGCCCCAGATCCCTTCACGCCGACCTGACCTCACGCCGCATCCCACGCCCGCCGCAGCGCCGCCGTCCGCGCGTGCTCCGGGACCCGCTCCAGGAAGCTCGCCCGCCACGCCGGATCCGCGATCTTCCCCGCCCGCTCCGCGAGCCGCGCCTCCGCCTCCGCGAGCGACGCCCGCGCCGCCTCCCGGTCGCCGGTCGCCCAGAGCGCCTCCGCGTGGACGGCGCGCACCAGCACCTCGCCCTCTTCCAACTGCCCGATCTCCTTCAGGATCTCCGCCGCCCGGCCCGCCTCCGCGAGCGCCTCGGCCCGCCGCCCGGCGGCGAGCAGCGCGTCGGCCAGCGTCGCGAGCGCGTACGGCAACAGCGGCTTCGCGACCTCCAGCATCTCCACCGCGCGGCGCGCCTCCGCCTCGGCCCCCGCGACGTCGCCCGCCGACAGGAGGATGCCGGCCAGGTACGCGCGCGACGCCCCCTCCATCCGCGACTCCCGCATCGCCGCGAACGACCGCACCGCGTCGGCCTGCACCGCGCGCGCCTCCGCGAGATCGCCGAGGCGCGCCAGCGCCACCCCGAGGTTCTGCCGCGCCGAGGCCGCTATATTGCGCAGACCCATCCGCTCGGCGTCCAGCAGCGCCGGCCGCAGCAGCGCCGCCGCCTCGCCGTACGCGCCGAGCTCGTTGCACGCGAAGCCCGCGTTCGCGCGCTGCCCGCACGCGCCCCGCACATCCCCGGACCTGTCGAAGCACGCGATCGCCTCCTCCAGCCGCGCCCGGTGCCGGTTGAGATCCCCCTCCACGAACAGCGCCGCCGCCGCCAGGCTCCACGCGATCGTGCCGGCGATCTGCGGATCCCCGGCGAACCGGTCCGCCACCGGCTCCACCCGCGCCATCAGCGCCGCCGCGTCGGCGTACCGGCCCGTCAGGAACAGCAGCGCCGCCGCCCACGCCACCGCCGCCACCTGCGGCGGCTCGGGCGCGTCGTCGGACCAGCGCGCGAGCAGCGCCGCCAGCAGCGCCGGCACCCGCTCCGCGCGGTTCAGCTTCAGCGCGGCCGTCGTCGCCACCTTCAGCGCCGCGTACCAGCCAGGGCTGCCCTCGCGCAGCAGCGCCTGCGCCTCCGTCGCCCAGAGCTCCGCGTCCTCGAGCTCGCCGCGGAACCGGTGCGCCTCGGCCCGCAGGAGCGACACCACCCCGAGCAGCTCGCCGGCCGCGCCGCAGCGGATCGCGCGGTCCGCCGAGCGGACCACCCCGCCGAGATCGTTGCCCGCGAGCGCCTGCTCCGCCGCCCTCACGTAGCAGTCTGCCGCCCGGCCGCGCTCCCCGCCCCGCTCGAAGTGCTCCGCCAGCACCGCCGCGTCGTGCTCGCCCGCGGCCTCGAGCCAGCCGCCCGAGAGCCGGTGGCCGAGCGCGCGGTCCTCGTCGGTCAGCATGTCGTAGGCGGCCTCGCGCACCAGCGCGTGGCGGAAGGCGTACTCGTCCTCGTCCTTCAGGCTCGACTCGGGGCGGCGCGCGATCCACTCGCGCGCCGCGAGGCCCGACAGCCACGCGTCGAGCGCGGGGGCGCGGCCCTCGCCGCCGAGCAGCGCCTGGACCGCGCCCCGCCAGAACACCTGGCCGAGCACCGACGCCGCGCGCAGCACCCGCCGCTCCTCGGGCGCGAGCCCCTCGAGCCGCGACTGCACCATCGCGAGCACCGTGTCGGGCAGGTGGTCGCCGCGCCCCTCGGCCACGGCGCGCACGAGCTCCTCCAGGAAGAAAGCGTTCCCCGCGGCGCGCGCCACGACGCGCGCGACCGTGGCGTCGTCCGCCGCGGCGCCGAGCACCTCGCGCACGAGCCGCTCGCACGGCCGCTGCGGCAGCGCGCCGAGGCGCATCGTCGTGGCCTCGGCGTCGGCCCAGAGCCGCGGGAAGAGCTCGTCGACCTCGGGCCGGGCGAAGCCCACGACGAAGAGCGGTCGGCCCGGGAGCAGCCGGAGCGCCGCGCCGACGTACTCCAGCGACGGCTGATCGCCCCAGTGCAGGTCCTCGAGCAGCAGCACCACCGGCTGCGACCGGCACTCGGCATCGAGGAAGTCGACGAACGCGCGGCGCAGCTGGTCGCCCATCAGCACCGGATCGCGGCGCGCGGCGCGGAGCTGCACGCTCTCCTCGTCCGGGAACGGCGTCCCCACCATCGCCCCGAGGAACTCGGCCACGCGGGCGCGCTCCCCCTCGGCCACGCGCCGCGCCACGCGGTCCTTGAGCTTCTGCCGCCGCGCCTCGATCGGCTCGCCGTCCTGCATCCTCGCGCACCTCCGGACGACCTGCCCGAGCAGCCCGAACGGCGCGCCCGCCCGCATCGGCTCGCCGCGGCCGAGCCAGATCTCGGCCGGAGCGCCGCCGTGCTCCGCGCGCTCCACGCGGTCCTCGAGCTCCTTGCGCAGCCGCGACTTCCCGACGCCCGCGCCCCCGGTCACGAGGACGGCGCGGGCGACCGGCTGGTCGACGCACTCGACGAAGAGGTCCTCGAGCGCGCGCAGCTCGCGATCCCGCCCCACGAAGGGCGTCCGCTTGCCGAGCAGGGTGCGCGCCGCCTCGGGCGCGGCCCGCTCGGCCCGGAGCAGCCCCCCGTCCACCGCGCGGTCG
This sequence comes from Sorangium sp. So ce321, assembly GCF_051530195.1. NCBI lineage: Bacteria > Pseudomonadati > Myxococcota > Polyangiales > Polyangiaceae > Sorangium > Sorangium sp. So ce321. The sequence continues at coordinate 13,652,312 of NZ_CP150329.1, forward strand.
ATCTCGAAGCGGCCCTCGAGCAGCCCCGCCGTCAGCGCGTCGACGCGGATCGCCGGGGCCGCCCCGCCCGCCGCGCGGGCGCGCCGCGCTTCCTCGATGAGCAGGGCGGCGCGGTCGATCGCCTCGCCGGCGGGCGAGCGCCCGCGCACCCGGCCGCGCCCCGTCGCGAGCGCGATCGGCGCCCCCGGCAGGAGCGCCCGCATCGCGAGCGCGCAACGGGCGGCCTGGCCGGCGTGGTCCGTCGCGGTCCCGCCGGTGGACGAGGACCGCTGGCCCTCCTGCGCGCCCAGGCCCGCGCTCCGGGGCGCGCCCAGGAACGTCGCCATCCACGTCCCGTCGGCGAGGCGATCGAGCTCCCCGCCGTGATCGGCCACGAGGGCGCCCAGCGCGACCTCCTTGCCGTCCGGCGCCGGGGCCGTCGGTGTCTCCGCGACGAGCGTCCACGTCGACGGATCCACTACGGGCTGGCGAGGCCCGGGCGGCTCCCGGGTCTCCGCGACCCCGCGCGGCGCGGCCGCTGCCGTGACCGGCGCGGCTGCCGTGACCGGCGCCGCGGCGCTCGCCGCGCCCACCGCTTCGCCGGGCGCCGCTGCTCCGGCGTCCCCCGCGCCGCCCGCGCCGCCCGCCCCCTCTTCGCCGCCCTCGCTGCCGGCGAGCAGCACCGACAGGAACCGCTGCTCGCCCGCTGTCAGCGCCGGCCTCGCGTGGCTCTCGGGCGCCCTGAGCGCGGCTTGCTCCGGGGTGAGCGGGCCCAGCGCCTCGAGCTCGGCGAGGAGCGCCGCGCCGTCCGCGGGCCGCCTCGCGGGCTCCCGGCGCAGCATGCGCTCGACGAGGGCGTCGATGTCGTCCGGCACGTCGGGCCGCTCGTCGCGCACCCGCGGGGGCGACGCGAGCAGCAGCTTCGCCAGCACCGCCATCGGGTTGCCCCCCGCGTAGGCCGGCTGGCCCGTGAGGCACTCGAAGAGCACGCACCCGAGGGCGAACACGTCGGCGCGCGCGTCGAGGTCGGCGCTCCCGCGCGCCTGCTCCGGGGCCATGTAGCCGAGCGTGCCCACCGCGGAGTTCGTGCGCGTGACGACCGCGGTGACGCTCTGCGGCCGCGCGACGCCGAAGTCGATGAGCCTCGCCAGCTCGACGCGCCCGTCGCAGAGGAAGATGTTGCTCGGCTTGATGTCGCGGTGGACGACGCCGAGCGCGTGCACCGCCGCGAGCGCGCCGGCCATGCGCTGGACCAGCGTGAGGCTCTCGGCGACGGTGAGCTCGGCGCGCGCGAGGCGGGCGGCGAGGTCCTCGCCGTCGAGCCACTCCATCACGAGGTACGGCCGCGAGGCCCCGGTGACGCCGTGCGCGATGTACCGGACGACCGCCGGATCCCTGAGCTGGTCGAGGATCCTCGCCTCGCGCGCGAAGCGCGAGAGGTCGGCCTCCTGGCCGTTGAAGAGGATCTTCACCGCCACGGGCGCGCCCGTCTCGAGGTCCACGGCGCGGTAGAGGGCGCCCATGCCGCCCGCTCCCGTCTGGCGCTCGAGCTCGAAGCGGCCCGCGATCCGCTGCCCCGGCGTCATCGCCTGCGCGTATCACGGCGCCTTTTGCGCGCGAAGGTCCTCGGCGCGGCGCGCGACCCGCGATCGCGGGCGAGGCGCCCGGCCCGCGCGCCCGTCATCCGTGGGTGGCGGAGCGCTCGTGCCGCCTCGACACGGCCGCGATGGCGACGGCGATCAGCGCGGCGAGCAGGAAGCCCCCGCCGAACGCGAGGCCGACGATCCAGGGCTTGATCGCCCGCCCCAGGCCGTCCGCGAAGCCCGACGCGGCCGCGCGGCTAGCCCGCTCGATCGCCGCGCTCGAGCACCCCGGATCGCCGTCCGGGCAGCCGGCGAGCTGCTCCACGAGCTGCGCCGTCCCCTCGCGCGCCACCGCCCTCGCCGCCGCGCCCGAGCCCTGCTCGACCAAGGTGACGAGCGCCTGGTCGTGCTGGAGGGCGCCCTGCACCACGGCGCTGCTCACCGCCTCGCTCGTCTGCGCGATGATCGGCTCGAGCGTCCCCGCCTGCCGCCCGATCTCCGCCGCGCCCGCCCGGACCGCGTCGTGGACGAGCGCGCCCACGAGCGGGCGCTCGCGCTGCGGCGCGCCCCCGGCCGCCCCCTCGCCCGATCCCCCGGCCGGCCCCTCGCCCGATCCCCCGGCCGGCGCGACGAGCCCGCGCGCGCCTCGGTCGAGCGCCTCGAGGGTGCCGCTGGCCGCCTCCTTCGCCGCCTCGCGGACGCACCCCGGCGCGAGCAGCAGGGCGGCGAGCGCCATCGCGGCGGCCGCGCGCGCGAGGCGCGCCGCCTGGTCCGCGGCCCGCGGGCCGGTGGAGAGCGAGCATTGCACAGCGTCGACGGCTTCCATCAACCGTGCCCGCCGCGCGCCGGGCCGCGCTCGCTCCGGCGCACCGCACGTGGCCTCGGAGCCCGCGCGCGCCGCGGTCGAGCGCCCGATCTCGCCCGATCCGACGGGGCGGCTCGATCACGAGGGCACGCCGGTATCCGCTGGTCCATTTCTTCACATCGTCCCGTCTCCCTGTGGGCTATCTCTCCCGGCGCAGATCCTGAACCCGAGGAGAATTCTTGTATGTACGGTAGAATCATCGCTGGGCTGAGCTGCCTCGGCCTCCTGGCCGCGTGCAGCGAGGAGTCCGGCGTGCGGCCGGTTCCCGTCGAGCAGGGGGACTATCAGGCCACCATCCGCTGGACGAGCCACGGCGTGCCGCACATCCTCGCCGAGGACCTCGGCAGCATCGGGTTCGGCCTCGCCTACGCCGGCGCGCGCGACTTCGTCTGCACGCTCGCCGACCAGATCGTGAAGGTGCGGAGCGAGCGCGCGAAGACGTTCGGCCCCGGTGAGGACGACGCCAACGTCGACAGCGATTTCAGCTACCTGGCGCTCGGCGTGACCGAGCGCGGCGAGCGCCTGCTGGAGCGCGTGTCCCCCGAAGCGCGGGCGCTCATCGACGGGTACGCCGCGGGCTACAACCGGTACCTCGAGGAGACCGGCGCAGACGGCCTGCCCGCCCCCTGCGCCGGCGCGGCGTGGGTCAAGCCGATCAGCCCCGCGGACCTCGCCGCGTACTACCTCCACGTGAACATGTTCTCCGGCAGCCTGCAGCTGCTCGACTACCTCAGCCGCGCCGCGCCGCCGGCGCCGGGCGAGAGGGTCCGCGTGCGCGCGCTCGACCTGCCGGACTTCACCCGCCTCGGGCTCGGCAGCAACGCCTGGGCGATCGGCCGCGAGCGCTCCGAGGGCGGCCGGGGGATGCTCGTCGCGAACCCGCACTTCCCCTGGGAGGGAGAGCTCAGGTTCCACGAGGCCCACCTCACGATCCCCGGCCAGCTCGACGTGTACGGGGTCGCCCTGACGGGGCTGCCGGTCATCAACATCGGCTTCAACGAGCACGTCGCGTGGACGCATACCGTCTCCCCGGCCAATCACTTCACCGTCTACCGGCTCACGCTCGATCCGGACGACCCGACGACCTACATCCACGAGGGCAAGCCCCGGGCGATGGAGCGCCGCGAGCACACCATCGATGTCCTGTCCGACGACGGCTCGGTCGCGCAGGTGTCGCGGGTGATGTACCGGAGCCACCACGGCCCGATGCTCGGGGCCTCGGTGCTCGGCTGGTCCACGGAGCAGGCGTTCGCCCTGCGGGACGCCAACGAGGACAACTCGACCGTCCTCGACCAGTGGCTCGGGATGGACCGCGCGAAGAGCCTCGACGAGCTCCGGCGCCTGCACGAGGAGCTCCGCGGGATCCCCTTCGTCTTCACGACCTCCGTCAGCGCCGACGGCGAGGCGTTGCTGATGGACGGCTCGCGCGTGCCGCACCTCAGCGACGCGACGGTGAGCGCCTACAAGAGCGCGCTCCAGCGGGACGGCCTCACCGGCGTGCTCGCGAGCTCCGGCATCGTGCTGCTCGACGGGAGCAAGGAGCGCGACGAGTGGCCGGAGACGCAGGGCGCCGGCGGGCTCGTGCCGTGGGGCGACGTGCCGTCCCTCGCGCGGACCGACTTCGTGATGAACGCCAACGACACGCCCTGGCTCACGAACCCCGCCGAGCCGCTCACCGGCTACCCGATGCTCTTCGGCACGCCGGGCGCTCCCATCTCGGCGCGCACGCGCATGAACCTCGTCCTGCTCACCGAGGAGGGCGAGGACGCCGCCTCCGGCAAGGACGGCCTCTTCTCGCGCGAGGAGCTCACGGAGGCCATCCTGAGCAACCGGGGGATCACGGCGGAGCGCCTCCTCGCGCAGGTCGTCGAGCGCTGCGACGGCGCGGCCCCGGTGGACGTCGAGGGCGAGGCGGTCGACGTCGCCGACGCGTGCCTCGCGCTCGCGTCGTGGGACGGCCGGATGGACCTGGAGAGCACCGGCGCGCTCGTGTGGCGCGAGCTGCTCGGGCGGTTCTCGAACCGCGACACGATGGACGCGGGCCACCTCTACGCGCAGCCGTTCGACCCCGAGGACCCGCTCGAGACCCCGCGCGGCCTCGTCGAGGCCCCGGCCGAGGGCCTGGACCCGATCCTCGTGGCGCTGGCCCAGGCCACGCTCGCGCTCGCGGAGGCGGGGTTCGACCCGAGCACGCCGCTCGGCGACGCGCAGTTCACGCGCAAGGGCGACGACATCGTGCCCATCCACGGCGGGAGCGGCCGGGAAGGGTTGACCAACATCGTGGGCTTCTCCCCGGGCGGCCGGAACAGCACCCTCTTGCCCCGGCTCGAGGCGGGCGAGTTCATCAACGAGGCGACGGGGCTCACCGCCTCGGGCTACCCGATCAACTTCGGCTCGAGCTTCATCATGGTCGTCGAGCACACGAGCGGCGGGCCCCGCGCCGAGGCGCTGCTCAGCTACTCGCAGTCGACGGACCCCGCGTCGCCCTACTTCGCCGACCAGACCGAGCTGTTCTCGCGCAAGGCGTGGCGGCCCGTGCTGTTCACGCAGGAGGCGATCGACGCCGATCCGGAGCTCGTCGTGAAAGAGGTCAGCGGGCCGCGCTGAGCCGAGCCGGCGACCGCGCCGGGCCGCGCCGGGCCGCTCCCGGCGCGGGCGCCTGCCTCACGCGGCGTCGATCGTCTTCAGGAGCGCGTCGAGCTCGAACGGCTTGCTGATCACCTCGCGCGCGTGCGTCGGCATCGGCTGCTTGATGTTCGACGCGGCGGTCATGATCACGACCGGGATCTCCTCGAGCCCGGGGACCGCGCTGAGCTCGTCGCACACCTTCCAGCCGTTCATCTTCGGCATCATCAGGTCGAGCAGGATCACGCCCGGCCGCGCGCCCTCCGACAGGCGGTCGAGCGCCTCCCGCCCGCTGAAGTAGGGCGTCGCTTCGTACCCGAGCTCGCACAGCGTCTCGGCCAGGGTCGTCGCCAGGTCGACGTCGTCATCGATGATCAGGACAGACTTGCTCATGGGGCAGGGGGAGTTCCACGGTGAAGGTGGAGCCGGCGTCGAGCTCGCTCTGCACGGAGATGCGGCCCCGCATCCTCTCCACGAGCTGGCGCGTCAGCCACAGGCCAAGGCCGAGGCCGCCGTAGTTGCGCACCGAGACGGCGCGCTCGAACTGCTGGAAGATGCGCGCCTGGTCCGCCGCGGCGATCCCGATGCCGTGGTCGCGGACGAGCAGGCGCGCGGCGCTGTCGTCCCGCTCGACGGTGATCTCGACGGGCGCCCCGCGGCCGAACTTCCACGCGTTCGACAGCAGGTTCACCACCACCTGCTCGATGCGGAAGCCGTCGCCCTCGCAGACCACCGGGCCCTCCGCGTGGATCTCGACCTCCGGCGCGACCTCCGCGACGCCGTCGAGGAGCCGGTCCACGACCTCGCGCACCGTCTGGGTGAGGTCGATCGGCGCGCGCTCGATCTCGAGCCGGCCGGAGAGGAGCTGCGTGGCGTCGAGCAGCTGCTCGACCAGCTTGAGGAGCTTCCTGCCCTGCCGCTCCAGGTTGCCCAGCTTGGGCGCGATCTCCCGGATGGGGATCGCCCCCGCCGCGCGCTGGAGCCGCTCCAGCGAGGTGATCTGGAGGAGCAGGGTCGCGATCGGCGTCTTCAGCTCGTGGGACGCCACGGCGAGGAAGTTGTCGCGGGCGCGCAGCGCCTCCTCGACGCGCGCATCGCTCTGGCTGCGCTCGATCGCTATCCCCGCGAGATCGCGGGAGATCTCGATGAGCCCGAGGTCGCGCGAGCTCGGCCCGCGCGGCTCGCGGTAGTAGAAGGCGAACGTGCCCAGGACCTCGCCCTGGCCGTCGAGGATGGGCGCGGAGGTGCACGCCCTGAGGCCGTGCGAGAGCGCGAGGTCGCGCGCGCGCTCCCACAGCGGGTCGCGCTCGATATCCGAGACGATGACGGTCTGCTTGCGGAACACGGCGGTGCCGCACGAGCCGCTCACGGCGCCGATGCGCAGCCCGTCCACGTCGTGGTTGTACGCTTCCGGCAGGCTGGGCGCCGCGGCCCAGCGCAGGTGGGTCCTCGACCCGTCGACGAGGAGGACGGAGCAGCGCGCGTCGTTCGACTGCGACTCCATGAACCGGATGAGCTCGTCGAGCACGCGCGGAAGCGGCTCGCCGGACGCGACCATCCGGAGGATCCGGTTCTGCCCCTGGAGCAGGGGGCCGGCGCCTCGCGCCAGGCGATCGGCCCTGGCGGAGCCGCCTCCCTCGAGCCCCGGCGTCAGGCCGGGGTCCATGGGCCTCAACGCTTGCATACGACCCCCCGGGTGCACTGCGTAGTCGGGTGCTGCGCTGTCGCAAGGGGAAACGCGGCGGAGCAGGCCCGCGCGCTCGCGCGGCGAGCCGTCGGGTCTGTCCGCGCGTCGCGCGTCGCGCACCTCGCGCCGAGCCTTCCGGGCGGGCACGCCGGAGGACCAGGCGCTGGCGCGGGAGATCGAGATCCTGGAGCGGCTCATCCGCGCCTACGAGGACGGCGCGCTCTCGGAGCAGCCGAGGTGAAGTGAGGCGCGGCGGGGGCCGCGCCTGGCCTCGTCAATCGAACTGACCGTCGTCGATCCAGTCGATGAGCTTCTCGAGCTCCGAGGCCGTCAGGCACGCCGCGTTGTCGGCGTCGCGTGACGGGTCGCCGGAGCATCCTTTGCCGCGCGGCATGGAGCCACTGAGGATGCGAATTTTGGCGCACTCGCCCTGCGTCATCGTCACGGGTTGCCCCTCCGCGTCCACGCCGATGCACGGGGTCGAGTTTGCGATGATCTGCGAGGACGCGTAGGTGATCGCGAAGCCGCTGGACGACGCGTCCCCGCGGGTGTGGCACGGCGCGCACTTCGTCAGCAGGAACGGCTCGACTTCAGCCCACCGTGTGGGCTCGTCGTCGCCGCCGCCGTCTCCGCCCTCGCCGGTGCCGCCGCCCCAGCCGCCCGCGCCACCCGCGCCACCCGCGCCACCCGCGCCGACGGTGGTGACGTCGCCGCCCGCGCCGCCCGCGCCGCTCGCGCCACCCGAGCCGACGGTGGTGACGTCGCCACCCGCGCCGCCGGCGCCGACCGCGACGGTGGTGGACTCGCCACCCGCGCCGCCGGCGCCGACCGCGACGGTGGTGGACTCGCCGCCCGCGCCACCCGCGCCGCCGGCGCCGACCGCGACGGCGGTGGACTCGCCACCCGCGCCACCCGCGCCGACAGTGGTGGACTCGCCACCCGCGCCGCCGGCGCCGACCGCGACGGCGGTGGACTCGCCACCCGCGCCACCCGCGCCGACGGTGGTGGACTCGCCACCCGCGCCGCCCGCGCCGACAGCGACGGCCGTCGCGGTGGTGGGATCGCCGCCCGTGCCGCCGACGCCGGTGGTGGCGGTGGTGGTGGGATCGCCGCCCGTGCCGCCGACGCCGGTGGTGGCGGTGGTGGTGGGATCGCCGCCCGTGCCGCCGACGCCGGTGGTGGCGGTGGTGGTGGGATCGCCGCCCGCGCCGCCGACGCCAGTGCCGGCGCCGGTCGCGCCGCCCTCGCCGCCGGCGCCAGTCGCGCCGCCGGCGCCGGTCGCGCCGCCCTCGCCGCCGGTACCTGTCGCGCCGCCCTCGCCGCCCGTGCCAGTCGCGCCGCCCTCGCCACCGGTGCCAGTCGCGCCGCCGGTACCTGTCGCGCCGCCCTCGCCGCCGGTGCCAGTCGCGCCGCCGCTGCCGCCGTCGCCGCCCGTCCCTGTTCCGCTGCTGGTGTTGCCTCCCTCACCGCCTGCGCCGCCTGTGCCTGTTTCGGAGTCGTCGTCGCCGCACGCGGTGAGCGCGAGGAGCAGCGCGCCGGTGGTCATGAAGAGACGGACCGAAGTCCGGGGAATAAAGAGCATGCGCGGAGAATAAGCGGGCGCGACCGCGCCGGTAAATGCCGCCGACAGTGGATGCAAGATTTTACGATTGCCACATCGGCGGATTTCGCTTTCGCTGAATCCCGGCGGCCGCCGCCAGAGCTCGTCCGCCGGCTATCGTTCGGGTAAGCCGCCCGTCGTCGTCAGCCGCGCCCGCAGCGGCGTCACTTCGCCCGGACGCCCTCCGGAGCCCCGGTGGCGTTCGGAAACCTGGACTTGAGATCGTCCACGCCCCGCTGCGGGTTCGCGACCGCGGCGAGATCCGCGCGCTCTTTCCGCTTCTCGGCGGTGCTGATCTCGGCGCGCTTGTCGCGCGCCTCCACGAGGGCGGCCGGCATCTCCCCATCGCGGTTGTACGACCAGGCGAGGAGCGGCTCGCCGACCGGCAGGTTGTGCGCGGCGGGATGTCCCAGGTGACCGGTATCCCAGATGTGCCACGTCTTGCCGTAGCTGTTCATCTTCTTCTTGAGCGCCGCCTTCTCGGCCACCGCCGGGACGCCAGGCAGCGTCAGCTGGCCTGAGAGGATCTCGTAATTGTGCGGGTGCCAGCGCTTCTTCTCTTCCTCGGCCAGGCCCTCGAACATGCCCTCGGAGATGATGTACTCGACCCCGATGATGTTCGCGTCCTTCGTGTTGCCGTCGAAGATCACACACTGCGTGAACTCTTCGTTGATCCCTTTGCAGTAATGGTGGGCTTCCATGTGATGGTCCGGGTTGTCCTTCATCACGTGGAATCCGTCCAGGTAGTGGTCGATCGCCCGCACAGGGCTCAGGTCCTGGAGCGCCTCTGCGCCCTTCTCGAGGATCTTTGTATCGACCTTCTTCTCCTGCCCCGGCGGGGCGCCCTGATTCGAGGGGGGCGCGTCCGCCTGGCCGCATCCCGCGGCGAGCCCGGACGCAAGCATGAGCACGGCAATCGCAAGGTGAGGGCGTCTCGGCATCGTCAGCATCTCCCCCGAAATGGGTCGCGGTGATCTGCGCCTTCCACGCGGTTCACGCGGTCGACGCGTCCACGTGATCTGCAAATCCACGGTTCCGGGCAACGCTTTGCAAATCCACTGCCAGCGGCCGAAAAGCCGCGCGTCCTGTCGGCTCGCGAGGCAGGCCGTGGCCTCCTGCATCGGTTGTGGCGTTATGCCACGGTTGGATTATCGCGCTGCGCCATCAAGTTTGCGTATTGCGGCCCGACTCGGACCATGGTTTATGGGGTGGCGTTCCAGGACGCGCCGTGTCATGCGGCGCGCCACGAGGGCCGCGCCTGGCCCGCGTTCCAGGTCACCCCGCGGCGGCGCGGCGGCGGGTTAACGCAGAGTGCCAGCGCCGGGGGAGAGCGACGACGGCCCCGCGTTCGCGTGAGGGGGGCTTGCGTGCGGGTCCATTCATGGATTAGAACGTTCCCGTTCTTCTTGTGTTGTCTTACACCCATCGCGTGGAGCTCGGTTCTCCGCACGTCCACGCGCCCGCTCGGCTCTCGGCCTTGCTCGGGCGCGCCGCTCGACAGGGCTCTTCCTGCCCGGCCGGGCGCGTGCGCGATCCTGCCTGTGCGAGCTCCCTGCTCGCCGCGAGGGCGGCGACCGGCCTGGAGCAAGGGGTGACCTCCAGGCCTGAGAGTCGGAGGCCTCCCATGGGCCTTCGTGCTCGGTTCTCTCGCGAGCGGGCGGCGCGGGGCTCATCCCGATCGACGCTTTGCTTGACGGTCACGGTTCACCTCAGAGTCCATCCTTCATCCTTCATCCTTCATCTCACTGACGAAAGAGGGGAGCACCCATGCGCCTCACACGGTATTCGACATGGATCATGGCGGCGGCTGTTGTCATCGCGCCGGCCGCCTGCGGGGACGACACCTCCGGTGACTCGACCAGCTCGTCGACGGGGTCGGGCAGCGGCACCGGCGCCGGCAGCGTCAGCGGCAGCGGAAGCGGCAGCGGCAGCGGCAGCGGCACCGGCGGCAGCGGCACCGGCGCCGGCGACAGCACCGGCGGCAGCGGCCAGGGCGGCAGCGGCGCCGGCGGCAGCGGCGCCGGCGACAGCGCGGGCCTCCTGCCCTGCGACGCCGGCTGGCCCGAGGTGCACAGCGCGATCGCGCAGGATCCGGCGATCGAGGCGGCCATCGACGAGCTGCTCGGCCGGATGACCCCCGAGGAGAAGGTCGGCCAGATGGTGCAGGCCGAGATCGGCAGCATCACGCCGGCGGAGGTCAAGCAGTACCACATCGGCTCGGTGCTGAACGGCGGCGGCTCCTGGCCGGGCGCGAAGAAGAACGCGACGGCGGCGGATTGGGTCGCGATGGCCGACTCCTTCTACAACGCGTCGGTGGACACGAGCGGCGGCCGCGCGGGCATCCCGATCATCTGGGGCATCGACGCGGTGCACGGGAACAACAATGTCCGCGGCGCCACGCTCTTCCCGCACAACATCGGCCTGGGCGCCGCGCGCGACCCCGAGCTGCTCGAGCGCATCGGCGCCGCGACGGCCAAGGAGGTCGCGGCCACCGGGATCGACTGGACCTTCGCCCCGACGCTCGCCACCGTGCGCGACGACCGGTGGGGCCGCACCTACGAGGGCTACTCCGAGGATCCGGAGATCGTGAACGCCTACGCCGGCCGGGTCGTGGAGGGCATCCAGGGCGCCGCGAGCAGCGCGGATCTCTTCGGGCCCTCGCGCGTCATCGCGACGGCCAAGCACTTCATCGGCGACGGCGGCACCGACAAGGGCGATGACCAGGGGAACAACCTGTCGACCGACACCGAGCTGTGCGAGATCCACGGCCAGGGCTACATGTCCGCCATCCCCGCGGGCGCGCAGACGGTCATGGCGTCGTACAACCGGGTGCGCGGCGACAAGATGCACGGGAAGGGCGATCTGCTCACCGGCGTGCTGAAGGAGAAGTTCCACTTCGACGGCTTCGTCATCGGCGACTGGAACGGTCACGGGCAGGTGACGGGCTGCACCAACAACTCGTGCGCCGCCTCGATCAACGCCGGTGTGGACATGATCATGGTCCCGACCGACTGGAAGGCGTTCTACACGAACACCCTCGCGCAGGTGAACGGGGGCCAGATCACGAAGGAGCGGGTCGACGACGCCGTGAGGAGGATCCTGCGGGTCAAGATGCGCGCCGGGCTGCTCGGCCCGCACAAGACCAAGGGCGCCCCGTCGACGCGGGAGTTCGCCGGGGAGCAGGCGGTGCTCGGGGCCGCGGAGCACCGGGAGCTCGCGCGCGAGGCGGTGCGGAAGTCGCTCGTGCTGCTCAAGAACGCGGGCGGGGTGCTGCCGCTCGACCCCGCCGCGAAGGTGCTCGTCGCCGGCAAGTCCGCGGACAGCATCCCGAACCAGGCTGGCGGGTGGTCGCGGACGTGGCAGGGCACCGAGAACACGAACGCTGATTTCCCGGGCGCCACGTCCATCTTCGCCGGGATCCAGGCGCTCGTGTCGGGCCGGGGCCAGGCGACCCTGAGCGCGAACGGCGCCGCCGCTGCGTCGGGGAACTTCGACGCGGCGATCGTGGTGATCGGCGAGACGCCCTACGCCGAGATGAAGGGCGATATCCAGCCCGGGACGGACCCCGACGACAGCATCGCGCACGCGAAGACGCTGGAGCACGCGCTCTTCCACCCCGAGGACCTGCAGGTGCTCCAGGCCATCCGCACGGCGAAGCCGGATCTGCCGATCGTGACGGTGTTCGTGTCGGGCCGCCCGCTCTACGTGAACAAGGAGCTGAACGCCTCCGACGCGTTCGTGGCGGCGTGGCTCCCCGGCTCGGAGGGCGGCGGCGTGGCCGACGTGCTGTTCGGCGTGAGCGAGTTCAAGGGCAAGCTCTCGTTCTCGTGGCCCGGGAGCGAGTGCCAGCGCGTCAACCGCAACGATGGCGGCGAGGCGCTGTTCCCCTATGGCTTCGGCCTGACCACGGCGGACCAGGACACGCTCGGCGAGCTGCCCGTGACGTCCACCGGGACCGCCTGCAACTGACCCTCTCCTCCGCGCCGCCGCTGCCGCCCGCAGGTGCCGCGGCGGCGGCGCCCCTCCTCATCGCCCCGTCGTGAGCACCACCTTGCCGGTCGTCGCGCGCGACGCGACCGCCGTCATGGCGGCCCTGGCGTCCGCCATCGGCAGCGCGGCCGAGACGAGCGGCTTGATCGCGCCCTGGCCGTAGAGCGCGTAGAGCTCGTCCTGCGCGCTCCGCGTCAGGGCGGGCTCGGCGCGGCTGTATGTGCCCCAGTAGAAGCCGATCACCGAATAGTTCTTCACGAGCACGTGGTTGGCGCGCGCCGCGGGGAAGTGGCCTGAAGCGAAGCCGATCACCAGGATGCGGCCCTCGAAGGCGATGCACCGCGTGGACCGCTCGAAGACGTCGCCGCCGACGGGATCGAAGACGATATCGGCCCCTCGGCCCGCGGTCCGGTCCTTGACGATGGCGACGAAGTCCTCGCTCCGGTAGTCGATCGCGAGGTCCGCCCCGAGGGCGCGGCAGATCGCGGCCTTCTCCTTGCCGCCGGCGGTGGCGATGACGGTCGCGCCGGCGGCCTTGGCGAGCTGGATCGCCGCGCTGCCGACGCCGCCCGCGCCGGCGTGCACGAGCACCGTGTCGCCCGGCCTGAGGCCGGCGCGCCGGTGCAGCGCGAAATAGCCTGTCTGGTACGTGATGGTCAGCGCCGCGGCGTCCTCGAACGGCATGCCGTCGGGGAGCGTGTACGTCGTGCGCCGGCCCGCGACGACGCGCGTCGCGTACCCGCCCGCGCCGGGGAGCGTCGCGGCCACGCGGACGCCCGGCGGCAGCGACGGCTCGCGGCTCTCGACGACGACGCCGGCCACCTCGAAGCCGGGGGTGAACGGCGGAGTCGGCTTGACCTGATGGGCGCCCGCGGTGAAGAGCACGTCGGGGAAGTTGATCGCCGCGGCGGCGATCTCGATCCGGACCTCCCCCTCGGCGAGCGGGGCGTCATTCACCTCTTCCCAGACCAGGAGCTCGGGGGAGCCGAAGGAGTGTCCGCGCCAGGCGTGCATGGGGGGCGGACCTTAGCAGAAAGCTCGGGCGACCCCGGCGCAAGCCGCGACGGCGCCGCCTCGCGCCGGGAAGCCCTGGCGGGATCGCTGACGCGCGAGATCAGCGGACGATCTCGATCGGCAGCTTCGCCGTCACGGAGCCCTGCTCCTGCCCGTCGAACGTCACCTCGACATCGTAGGTCCCCGGCGCGAAGAACTCGTCTTCCGGGTTGTCGGTGTCCGACGGCCCGGTCCACTGCCGCCCCGACCAGCGGATCGTCTGCGCCGCCGTCGTCGCGTCGAGCTGCACGGTCGCCGCCTCGTTGGGAGCGCAACACCCCGTGTCGCACAGGCAGTACTGCTGTGGATCTCCCGCCGTCGACAGCCCGGTGATCTGGTACGTGACGAACGAGCGCGGATCCGCGCTCGGCTCGACGCAGCGCCCGCACCCGTCGGAGGCCGCGATGTCGAGCGGGGGGACGCTCGAGTCGGTCGTGACCGTATAGACGAACTCCGCCGGCTCGCCCCTCCAGTAGACGCACCGGCTCGACTCGATCGATATCGTCACGCCCGGGATCGTGCCCTCCACGTCGCGCACCGCGCACGGCTCGGCCCCGGGCGGCACCCCGCGGTCGCCGCCGCTGCTGGTGCTGCCATCGCCGCCACCACCGCTCCCGCCGCCCTCCTTGCCGCCGCACCCCATCGCGCACACACCGGACAGCAACGCTATCGCCAGAGCTCGAAGCATCTCGTTCGCCATTCCCTCACCTCTCCGTTCCGCGCGCCACCCCGCCTTTCTGCGGCGGCGCGCGATCGGCAGCAAGGGAGATGTCCCGCGAAGAGCGCACGGGCTCGGCAGTACAGGCCGCGGCTCCCGCCACCCTGGGCCATCGATTGTGCCACCCTGGGCCGCTGGCTGCTTGCGGGTTTCGCCTCGGCCGTGCTTCAGGGGTAGATCCCGACGAATCCCCTGATGTTGCAGCCGTTTTCAGCGGGGAAATTGAACAGGGAGGCAGGGAGACAGGGAGTATTTGAAGATTTCCCTCCCCGTCTCCCCGCCTCCCTGTGAATTATTCGAAGAACTTGAGGGGACGCCTCAGGGGTAGATCTCGATCCCCAGCTTCGCCGTGACGACGCCCTGCTCCTTGCCGTCGAACGTCACCTCGACTTCGTAGCTCCCCGGCGCGAAGAAGTCGCCCTCCGGATTGCTGGTGTCGGACGGCCCGTTCCACTGCCGCCCCGACCAGAGGATCGACTGCGTCACCGTCGTCGCGTCGACCTGCACGGTCGCTGACTCGTCGGGAGGGCAGCAGCCCACGTCGCACAGGCAGTAGCTCTGCGGCTCTCCCTGGGACGAGGAGCCGCTGATCTTGTAGGAGACGAACGAGAGCGGATCGCTCGTCGGCTCGACGCAGCGCCCGCAGCCGGTGGAGGCCGCGAGGTCGATCGGGGGGACGCTCGAGTCGGTCGTGACCGTGTAGACGAACTCCGCCGGCTCCCCCTCGTGGTAGACGCACCGGCTCGACTCGATCGTTATCTTCACGCCGGGGATCGTGCCCTCGACGTCGCGCACCTCGCACGGCTCGTCCGGCGGTTCGCCGCAGCCTCCGCCGCTGCCCTCGGCGCAGCCGCCGGCGCCGCTGTCGTCGCCGCCGGTGCCGGAGTCGTCGCCGCCGGTGCCGGAGTCGTCGCCGCCGGTGCCGGAGTCGTCGCCGCCGGCGCCGGAGTCGTCGCCGCCGGCGCCGGAGTCGTCGCCGCCGGTGCCGGAGTCGTCGCCGCCGGTGCCGCCGCTGCCGCCAACGCCGTCGTTGTCGCCCTTGGTGCACCCCATCAGGCACGCACTGGAAAGCAGGGCTGCCATCAGGGCTCGAAGCATGTTGCTCGTCATCTCATCACCTCTCCGCGTTCGCCTGCGCTCCTCGCGCGCGGCGGATGAGGGCCGACAGCAAGAGAGGTGCCTCGCGACAAACGCGCGGATCGAGGCAGGAGCCGGGCCAGCGCGTGGCACATCACGCCGGAGGATGTGCCAGCATGGGCCGACGCGGGCAGGCGACGGATCCCGATCGGGGTCGCGCTCGCTCACTCGACTTCCGGGTACCAGCACGCCACGCGGTGGCCGCTCCCGGGGACGAGCTCCTCGAGCGGCGGGATCTCGACGTCGCACTTGCCCTCCTCGGCCTTCCGGCAGCGCGGGTGGAAGACGCAGCCCTCGGGCGGGTTGATCGCGCTCGCCGGCGCGCCCGGCAGCAGGCGCCGCGCCTTGCCGCCGCGCTCGACCGACGGCGTCGCCTCGAAGAGCGCGCGCGTGTACGGGTGGTGCCGCCGCTCGGTCACGCCCTTCGCCGGGCCGATCTCCACGATCCGGCCGAGGTACATCACCGCGACGCGGTGGCTCACGTGCTCGACCACCCGGAGGTCGTGCGAGATGAACAGGAGGCTCAGCCCGAGCTCGTCCTGGAGATCCTCCAGGAGGTTCACGATCTGCGCCTGGACCGAGAGATCGAGCGCGCTCACCGGCTCGTCGCAGACGATGAAGTCCGGGCGCACCGCGAGCGCCCGGGCGATCGCGACCCGCTGGCGCTGCCCGCCGGAGAGCTCGTGGGGGAAGCGCTCCATCATGTCCGGCCGCAGCCCGACCTTCTGGAGCACGCCCTCGACCAGCGCGGTCTCCTCGTCGCGGCTCCGCGCGAGGCGGTGGATCACGAGGCCCTCGCCGACGATCTCGCGCAGGGTCATGCGCGGGTTGAGCGAGCCGTACGGGTCCTGGAAGACGATCTGCATCCGCCGGCGCATGGCCCGGAGCGCGCGGCCGGACATGTCGGTGAGGTCCTCGCCGTCGAAGAAGACGCGGCCCACGGTGGGCTCGACGAGCCGGATCGCGAGGCGCCCGAGGGTGCTCTTGCCGGAGCCGGACTCGCCGACGAGGCCGAGCGTCTCGCCGCGGTGCACGTGGAAGGTCACCCCGTCGACGGCCTGCACGAACGACGGCTTCGCGAAGGGGCCGCGCCGCACCGGATACAGCTTCGAGAGCCGCTCGGCCTGGACGAGCGGGCGCTCGCCCCGCGCGCTCTCGGCGCGCGCCTCGGCGGCGCCGGCCTCGTCGCCCTGGGCGGGCAGCGGGTAGTCGCTGTCGCGCGTCACGCCGCGCCCTCCTCTCCGGGGCGGCCCTGGCCCGCGAGCAGGAAGCAGCGCGCCGCGTGGTGCCCCGCGCCGGGCGGGGCGGGGGCGGGGGCGGGCGGGGCGGAATAGAGCTCCGGCGGCTCGGCGCGGCAGCGGTCGAACACCGCCTCGCAGCGGTCCTGGAAGCGGCAGCCGCGCGGCGGGTCGCGCAGATCGGGCAGGCCGCCGGGGATGGTCGGCAGGCGCAGCGAGCGCTCGCCGCGCACGCGGGGCGGGCGGAACCCGCGCGCCGGGATGCTCCGCAGGAGCGAGCGCGTGTACGGGTGCGACGGCGCGGCGAGCACGTCGCGCGCCGGCCCTTGCTCCACGACGACGCCGGCGTAGAGGACGACGATGTCGTCGGCGAGCTCGCCGACCACGGCGATGTCGTGCGCGATGAGCAGGAGGCTCATCGACGTCTCCGCCTTGAGCCGCTCGAGCAGGTCGAGGATCTGCGCCTGGGTGGTCATGTCGAGCGCGGTGGTCGGCTCGTCGGCGATGAGCAGCGAGGGGCCGGGCGCGAGGGCCATGGCGATCATGACGCGCTGGCGCATGCCGCCGGACAGCTCGTGCGGGTAGCTGTTCGCGCGCACCTCGGGCTCGGGGAAGCCGACCTTGCGCAGGAGGCTCACCGCGTAGAGCCGGGCGTCGCCGCGCGACATGGGCAGGTGCAGCCGGATCGCCTCGGCGATCTGGGCGCCGACCGTGTACACGGGGTTCAGCGAGGTCATCGGCTCCTGGAAGATCATCGCGATCTTCCCGCCGCGCACCGCGCGCATCTCGCGCTCGCCCAGCGCGAGGAGGTCCTTGCCCTCGAGCTCGATCGAGCCGCCGTCGATGGAGGCGTAGGGCGCCGGCAGGAGCCGCAGGATGCTGAGCGCGGTGACCGTCTTGCCGCAGCCCGACTCGCCGACGAGCGCCACGGTGCGCCCGCGCGGGACGGTGAACGAGACGCTGTCGAGGACGCGGGTGACGCGGCCGTCGGCGGTGAACGAGACGCGGAGGTCGCTCACCTTGAGCAGCGCCTCGGCGGGCGGGGCTGCCTCGGTCGACGGGGGCGGCGCGGTGGTGCGGAGGAGCGGGAAGGGGCGCCCGCTCGGCACCGAGCGCTGCGTGACGGCGGGCTCGTCGTCATCGGCGCGGGTGCCGCGCGCGGACATGGGAGCGCCGCGCGCGGACATGGGGGCGCCGCGCGCGGACATGGGAGCGCCGCGCGCGGACATCGGGGCGCCGCGTGCGGACATCGGGGCGCTGGGCGATGTCGGGGCGCTCGGCACCGGCGGGGCGCTGGGCGATGTCGAGTCGCTCGGCAGCGGCGGATCGCTCGGCGTGGTGGGCCTGACCCGGCCGGCGTCGTGGCGGATGAGGGGCAGGGGGAGAGAGGGCCGCCCGCCGAGGTCGTCGTCCTCGTCGTCCTTGCCGGTGCTCACCGTACGTAGACCTCGAGCAGCGGGCCGGTGCCCTGGGAGAGCCCCATCGAGTACGCCGCCCCGACGGCGTCGCTGCCCGGCGCGAGGATGGCGATGCCGTGGTCGTCCAGGCGCCGCCTGGCCCAGCCGCGCACCAGCGCGGTGACGTCGATCCGCAGCGGCGTCGTGGGGCGGCGCCGCACGACGGCGGCGGGCTCCGGGATCGACAGGCGGGGCTGCCGGCCCCACGTCGCCGTCTCGGAGCGCCACGGCTCGAGGATGCGCGCCACCTCGAGCGTGAGCGCGCCCTCGGCGGGCGGCGCCAGGGGGGTCGGCTCGAGGACGACGAAGGCGCTCGCGATGTCGGCGTCGACGCCGAAGGTCGGCGCGAACCGGAGCAGCAGCACGACGTCGCCGGTCGCGGCGCGCCCGAGCGCGACAGCGTCGGGGACGCCGGGCGTGGCGTCGCCGTCCTCCGCGAGCACGGCCACGTCCGCGGGCGCGAGCAGCACCCGGCGCGCGTCGATGGGCGACGGGAGGGCGCTCGCCGGCCGGCAGCGCCCCGCGACACAGTGGCGGGCGCCGCAGACGCCGGCGCCCGCGCACACGCCCGCGTCCGCCGCGGGGGCGCCGCCGCAGCCCGGGAGCAGCGGCGCCGCGACGAGCAGGGCCACGGGCGCGAGGGCGGCGAGCAGTCGCACAGCGGGGGCGACCATAGCAGAGGGGGGCGTGGCGGGCATATCGCGATCCCTGTTGTCGGGCTGCTGCCACTCTGCTGGGATGGCGCGCCGTGCGCATTCGACTCTTCACCGTCCTGAGAGCGCTCGTGATCGTGGCCGCGCTGCCCGTGGCGCTGGCGGCTTGTGGGAAGAAGGCCCCGCTCGGCTCGCCGTGCCGCGCTGACGACGACTGCGCCTCCGGCCTCGCCTGCCACCGCGAGCAGTGCCTGCACGAGGGGAGCGCCCGGCGCCTGCGCGAGGAGGAGCAGCGCGCCTCCGGCGGCGCCGCCGCGCGGAAGGTCGGCGACCGCATCGAGGTCGAGTGGAAGGGCTCCTACAAGCCCGCCGTCATCACCAGCGTCGTCGCGCCCGGCTCGTACCGCGTCCACTTCGAGGGCTACGACGCGCAGTGGGACGAGGTCGTGACGGAGGCCCGCATCAAGGGCGGCGCGCGCTCTGGCTCAGGGCAGAAGGCGGCGGTCCCGGCGGCGAGCAGCTCGCCGCCCTGAGCGGCGGGAAGGCTTCCTCGGCGCAGCCGCCCGCTCCCGGCTTCGGCACAGGGCGGCGCATCTCTGGCGAGGCGCGATGGCACTTCATGGCGCAGCTGTTGCGCGCGGGGCGTGGTGAGACGCGCAGCTCCGGCCAGATCGGGGCCGGCATGAGCGTGATTCATCGGCGAGCCAGACCGCGCCACGCAGGACACGAGCTGTCGTGGGGCCAGAACGGTCCTCAGCTTGCTGTGAGGACCGGGAACGGTGGCGCGCGGAGAGCCAGCGTGACGTGAGGCCCGGAACGATGCGTGGAGGCTGTCGAACTGCCCCGGTGACGGTGTTCAGCCCAAAGCGACGGCGCGCACGTCATGGCGCAGCTCCGCGAACGTGTGCGTCTTTACGCAACCCCTTGCACGTCGTGACCTTGCCGAGGAGCCGAGTTCGGTAGCCCTCACCATCCCGCGTGCCGCTGTGAACAGCGGGCAGCGCTGCTCTTCGGCGAGACGTGTGCGACCCTGGGGCCTCTTGGCCCGATGCCTGCTGACGGCGGCTGCGCAACCGGAGCCGGGGTCGTCGACCCCAGGACAGCGGCAACGGAGTCCCAGATGAAGCTCTTCTTTGCATGGGCGCAGCTCGCCTTGCTTTCGGTACTCGCGATGGTTTCGTGCGCCGGCGATGACGTGCGCCAGCTCGGTCGGGTACAGCAAGCGTTCGACCAGGAGACGCCTCCCGAGCAGCCGGAGGCGTTCACGCTGCCCGAGACCCCGATCGTCGCCGGCGCGAAGGCCGGCTACCTGCCGGGGTCGGGGCACGTCACGCCGGACGGGGCGTACACCTACCGGCTGCCGATCGACGTGCCGCCCGGGCGGGGCATCGAGCCGAGCCTCGCCATCACGTACTCGAGCCGCGCCGGCGATGGCCTGATGGGGGTGGGGTTCTCGCTCAGCGGCCTCTCGTCGATCGTGCGCTGCCACAAGACGCTCGCCATCGACGGGGTGGTCGACGGGATCGACAACGACGAGACCGACGTCTTCTGCCTCGACGGCCAGCGGCTCGTCAGCGTGCTCGGCGCGTACGGGGCGGACGGCAGCGAGTATCGGACCGAGGAAGAGAGCTTCACCCGGGTGATCTCTTATGGCAGTCCGCAGCCGGAGCGCTTCCGGGCGTGGCTAAAGGACGGGCGCATCCGTGATTACGAGCGGGTCGGACCGCTCGATTTCCGGATGACGAAGGAGCAGGATCGGTCCGGAAACACGATCTCCTATATTTATGCGGACTTCGCGCCAGAGGAGGCGAGCGAGGGCGAGACCGAGCACCTGATCGACAGGATCGAGTATCTGGGCCATCGCATCGAGTTCGGTTACGGCACATTCGGCTACGGCGAAGGGAAGCGGAGCAGCGGCCGGTTCGGTCGGACGACGCTCTACACGGCCGGCATTCCTCGATGGCGAAGCCAGCTCTTGCAATGGATCGCCGTCTATGGACCGAACCCGAGCGACCAAGGGCTGCTGTGGCGTTACGAGCTCGACTACGAGGAGGGCCCATTCAAGAGCTTCGACACGGGACGCCCGCGGCTCGTGCAGGTGAAGCGCTGCGGCGGGCTCGGCGGCTGCTTCCGGGCGCGGCGGTTCAGGTGGTCTTCCCGTCAGGGCGACTGGTTCAAGGAGTCTGCAATCGATGAGCACCCTTGGTTCACGGGCGCCAAGCACCCCGTCGTACTGGACGTGGACGGCGACGGCAAGGACGAGGTGCTGCTGGAGACCGACGCTCCTGAGGCGCCGTACCTCCTCTTGCGCAGCTTGCCCTCGAAAGCGACGCTGGGCTCCAAGGTGGCTCTCACCGGGGGTGCCGAGAGCTCGCCGGCCCTCGAAGGCGCGCAGCTGAAGCACGCGAAGGCCATCGATGCCGCCGGAGACGGTCGGAGCGAGCTCTTCACCTGGAACCGTCGCACAGAACAGTTTGAGATGTACGCCTGGACGGGCACCGCGTTCGAGCCGACCGGGACCGCCGTGCCGATGTCGCCCGACCTCAGCTCGACCGCGGCCGGTGTGGAGCCGTTCCACTTCGCTGACGTGGACGGCGATGGGCTTGCCGATCTGGTGAAGCTGCTCGACAACGTGGTGGACGGCATCTATGAGCCGAAGTTCGTGATGCGGCGCAACCTGCCGAGCGGCGACTTCGATTCCGCGGAAGACACCGGGATCCCTGTCGTCGCGGCCGACGCGCTCGAGTTCGCGTCCGTTGCGCTCGACGTGCAGGGCGACGGGCGTGCAGGTCTATGGCAGAGGGGCGCTGCCAGGGCCTATTACCCGGACGACGCGGGCGGCTTCGGCGCCGCGGACATTCCTGTAGACGACGAATACGGGACCATCGACTCGCAGATGGCAGACCTGAACGGAGATGGCCTTCGGGATCACGTTCAGGCCGTGCTTCTGTCGGGGAACAACAGCACCGCTCTCCGGCTAGCCTGGAACTCGGGAAAAGGATTCGTCTCGCAGTACGGGTACTACGGGCCTGAGGTGGCCAGGCATCCGGGCACGCTACAGACGGCTGACGTCGACGGGGACGGGCGTGATGACTTCATCGTCATCGGCGACGATCCACCGGGTATCAAGATCGCCCGGCTGCATGCGATGCCCCAGCTGCGCTGGGACGAGGGCTGGAGGACCTCGGGGATCGCGGCCCCTCTGGGGCGCATCACCGCCGTGCGGCACGGCGACTTCAACGGCGACGGGCTGCTCGACCTCATGTACCTCGCCGAGCGATGCTCGAGCGCGCTCGAGGGCCCGACGTCCGCGTGCGACTCGGGCACCAAGGTGGGGAGCCTAAGCGTGCTCGTCCAGCAGAGCACGGTCATCGACGTGGTGGAGATGGTCCTGGATGACGACAACTGGACGCGGGAGACGATCGGCTACGAGCGGCGGTGGACGGACACGCCGGAGGTCGCGGGCTGCGCGTACCCCCAGGTGTGCCACCGTCGCGGCATCCCGGTGGTGCACAGGCACCTCGTGTACGAGGGGCAGAGCTCGCCGCGATCGCGTCACTTCTCGTACGAGGATCCGCGCTCGGACCTGCGGGGGCGGGGCTTCCTGGGGTTCGGGAAGGTGCGGGTCTGGGAGCCGCAGGTGCCGCGCGAGACGGTCACGACGTTCGACCATGAGACGCGCGTGGGCACGCGGTATCCGTTCGCCGGCCGTCCCGCGACCGTGACTGTCGCGACGCCGGTGCTCGAGGACAAGTCCAGCGGACCGCTCGACAAGCCGGGCAGGGCGGTGGCGCGGGTCGTGCGCAAGACGATGCAGTACGAGTCGCGCGCGCTGAACGGTGGGGCGACGCACGCGGTGTTCCCTCAGGGCTGGATGAGCGAGGAATGGGAAGAGGAGGTGTCGATCGAATGGAAGGGGTCAGGCGTGCACATCGGCGAGATCGATGGCCCGGTGCAGGCGCCGCTGCGGACGCGGCTCGGCTCGACCCGGTTCGACGACTGGGGTAGCCTGGAGAGCGAGACGACCGAGACCGTGGGCGGGGTGCGGACGACGGTAGAGCGGGAATACGAGCACCGGCTGGAGCCGTGGCTGCTATCGTTGCCGGTGTGGGAGAAGGTGACGTCGACGACGCCGGGGGAGGCGGACTCGACGCAGCGGCGCACGCACTTCAAGTTCAACGATGCGGGGAGGATCGAGCGTGTTGTGGTCGAGCCGCTCGATCCGCTCGGGCCGTCGGATCCGGTGCCTGAGCCCGGCGTGACCTCGACGGTGCGCTACGACTACGACGCCGAGGGGCTGCTGCGGCGCGTGACCCAGACGGCGCTGGGCCTGCCGGCGCGGCGCGTACATATCGAGTACGACGGGACGCCGGGGCACACGGCGCCGAGCTTGATCTGGAACGACCTCGGGCACGCGCAGTGGTTCGCGGTGCACGCCGGGTACGGCGTGGTCATGGCGGAGATGGACGCGAACGGCGTGCAGACGAGCCGTGTGCACGACGACCTCGGCAGGCTGGTGAGCCGGCGGTCGGACGGCGCCGGCGAGCAGACATTGAGCTACGAGCAGGGGTTGAGCGGGGTCACGGTGCGCGCGTCGGACGCGACCGGGGCGAGCGGGTTCGTCGACTTCGACGTCGTCGGCCGGCCGTTGCACGTCGGCCATGTCGGCCACGACGGCGCCACGCTGATGAGCGAGACGACATACGATGTCTTCGGCCGCGTCATCGCGCAGAGCCGGCCAGCGCGGCGGCTCGCGGACGCGCGGTGGACCAAGCAGGTGTACGACAGCCTCGGGCGACTGCTGAGGGTGGCGGGCCCTGACGGGGCGATCACGCGCCATACACATTCGTTCTTCGAGACCGAGATCTCGGACCCGAGGGGCAGCCACACGAAGCTCGTGCGGGATCTCGACGGCCGCGTGGTGCAGAGCACGTCGTATCTGGGCGTCACGGAGCTCTCGACAACGTCCGACCGGTTCATCTATCGCCGCGCGACCGAGCTCACGACACGCTACGAGTATGGTCCCTTCGATCAGGTCGAGAAGATCATCGACCCCGAGGAGAACGTGACGGTGCTCGGTTATGACGTGCTGGGACGCCGCACGCGGCTCGTCGACCCGGACAAGGGCACGACGCGCTTCGATTACAACGGTCTCGGGGATCTGTACCGGAAGGTGGAGGGCGGAGAGGAGGCGATCTACCAGCATGACGTCATCGGGCGGGTCAGATGGGCGACAGACGTCGATGGAACGACGGAGTACACGTGGGACACGGAGGCGCATGGGATCGGGCGACTCGCGACCACGACGAGCCCGGACGAGACCACGACTGGCTACGGGTACGATGAGCACGGGCGGCTGGAGTCCCTGACGTGGCTGGTCGGTGGCGATGCGTTCAAGATGCGCACGACCTATGATCCGCAGGGCCGGCTGGAGACGATGGCGTATCCCGAGGTGCCGGGGGCGCCGAGGTTCACGGTGAAGCACACCTACGACAGCCGGGGCTATCTCGAGCGCATCTCGGATGTGACGGCGGATCCGGCGTCGGCGGGAGAGCCGCTGTGGATGGTGACCGCGCGCAACGACGACGGGGCGCTGTCCGCGGCCAAGTACGGGAGCGGCGTGTGGATGACGCGCTCCTATGATCCGGTGACTGGCCGGCTGGACACGGTGGAGCAGCGGCTGGGCGAGGACGTGCTGTCATCGCTCCGATACGAGTACTACCCGGACGGCCGGGTGAAGCGCCGCTTCGAGCCGGCGGGCGACAGGAGCGAGAGCTACGTCTACGACACGCTGCACCGGCTGCGCGTGTGGACCTTGAAGGCCGGCGACGTGGAGCAAGAGACGGAGTACCGGTATGACCTGCTCGGGAACCTGACGCGGGTGCTGGTGGGGGGCGAGGAGCGGGAGAGGAACGACTACCTCGATCCGCGGCCGCACGCGGTGTCGTCGAGCCTCAAGGGTGGCTTCTTCTACGACGCGCGCGGCAGGCTGGAGCAGGACCCCGAGCGGGAGGTTCACTACACGAATTTCGACCTGCCTCGCGAGGTCATCACGGCGGCGGGCGTGACGCTCTTCGACTACGATGCGGCGGGCGCGCGGGTGCGCAAGCAGGGGCCGGCGGGGACGACGGTGACGCTGGGCGGCCTGTACGAGCGGCGGCAGGGGGCGGAGGGGACGAAGCACGTGTTCCTCGTGCCGGGGAGCGATGGGCTGATGGTGGCGCAGGTGGTGGTGGAGGAGGGGAGCGCAGAGCGGCGGGTGCAGTACCTGCACCAGGACGCGCAGGGGAGCGTGACGCTGGTGACGAACGCGGACGGGAGCGCTGCCAAGTCGGGGTACGCGTACTACGAGCCGTTCGGCCGGCGGATCGAGCGCACGGGGGCGCCGGTGGATGGGCCGGTGGGGGAGCTGCGGCTGGGGCTGACCGGGCACGAGCACGATGACGAGCTCGGGCTGATCAACCTGAAGGGACGGATGTACGATCCGAAGCTGAAGCGGGTGCTGACGCCCGACCCGGTGGTGTCGGCGCCGCTGTTCGGGCAGAGCTACAACCGGTATAGCTACGTGCTGAACGATCCGCTGAACCTGGCGGATCCGACGGGCTACGAGCCGACGGGGCCGGATTGCACGACGTGCGCGCCGTGGACGCCGCCGCAGCCGCCGTGGGGTGAGGGCGGCGGTGGAGTGACCATCATCTCGGGGGGCAGCGGAGATGGGGATGATGGGAATCCTTACACCCCACCGCCGGGGGCAACTGACGGCCACAAGACAGGTCCGCCTGCACCTCCGCCGATCGTCAGGTCGGACGCGGACGGGTTCCAGGGGGCCGGGCCGCACGACGGCAGCTTGCTCGTGCAGCTGTTGAACGAGCGGGCGCGGCAGGATCGGCTGTACTACGAGGGGCTGCAGCGGGACACGTTCCGCGTGACCCAGTGGGCGATGCTGGGCGCGAGCGCGGCGCTGCTGGTCTGGTCGGGCGGGTACGCGCTGCTGGCGATCGAGGAGCTGTCGCTGTGCGGCAGCGCGATCGGTGTGACGTCGACCCAGGCGGCGGCGGCGAACGCGGCGAGCTTCACGCTGAAGGCGGTGCCGGCGATGCTCGGGGAGGTCTGGGTGCTGGAGGGGCTGAGCCAGAACGACCCGGGGAGGATCGCCGATGGGATCGTGATGGCGGCGTCCGCGGGGGCCAGCTTCGGCGAGGGGCTGGGGGCGGGGCCGAGGGCGGGTGGGAGTACGGGCGCTAGCGGCTCTACCCAGATTCTGCGCCATTATACGGACAAATCTGGATATGAGGCAATTATGGAATCAGGAATGCTTCGGCCCAACTCACGAGGCCAAGTATTCGTCACTCAGAAGATGCTAAGCCCAGAGCAAGCGCTCAATGAGCTCTTCATCGGAGCACTGACCCATGTCGATCGTGGAGCATACGTCATTGAATTCTCGCCGAGGCAAGGAATAAATTTCTTGCCCGGCAAGCCCGGTGAGCTAATTTATAGAGGAACAGTGCGATTCGGTCGCCATGTTGATGTGCTGTTCTCAGGCCCAAACCCGTACCGATGAGCATGAATGTTCGATGATTGAAATCAAGTCGCATCCAGAGGCATTGGCGCTGCTCCGTGCTATAGTTGAGGCAAAGTTTCATCCTAATCCAGATGATCTGGACGTTCCTGGGAGTTCGATATTGGCCGCATTGGCTATCAGGATCAGAGACTCCGTCGTCGCAGAGGAAGTTCGACGGGAAGGTAATAGCGCCGCTGAGCGATGGAGCTCATGGTCGCGACTTGTGCCAAGCAGGCCAGAGTGGGCCGCCGCACGTGATTTTGCCTCCTCATATTGGCGTGGCGTGTGGGAGAAGTGGTCGGAAGCTCAGAAGCGGGATGCCGTGGCTGTGCTGCTTAGTCCATTTGAAGTTGAACAAGATGAGCTCTCATTGTTCCTGGACGAAGTTGGCCTACGGATTCGTAGTCATGCGAATGAATGAGGGTGTGTTTTGTTTGTTGATATTGTAGGTGTATTTAAATACATGTTCGAATGCGTGGTGCCTATAATCAAGTGTGCTGTGTCGTAGCGGAGACCGCGAGCATGCTCGAACGTCGAACGCGGACGGGAGCGCGGCCAGGTCGGCGTACGCTTATTGCGAGCCGTTCGGGAGGCGGATCGAGCGCGCGGGGGCACCCGCGGATGGTCCGGTGGGGGAGCTGCGGCTGGGACTGACAGGGCACGAGCACGATGACGAGCTCGGGCTGATCAACCTGAAGGGGAGGATATACGACCCGAAGCTGAAGCGGGTGCTGACGCCCGATCCGGTGGTGTCGGCGCCGCTGTTCGGGCAGAGCTACAACCGGTACAGCTACGTGCTCAACGATCCGCTGAACCTGGTGGATCCGACGGGCTACGAGCCGACGGGGCCGGACTGCACGACGTGCGCGCCGTGGACGCCGCCGCAGCCGCCGTGGGGCGAGGGCGGCGGGGGAGTGACCATCATATCCGGGGGCAGCGGAGACGGGGATGATGGGAATCCTTACACCCCACCGCCGGGGGCAACTGACGGCTACAAGACAGGTCCGTCTGCACCTCCGCCGGTCGTGAGGTCGGACGCGGACGGGTTCCAGGGCGGCGGGGCCGGGCCGCACGACGGCAGCTTGCTCGTGCAGCTGTTGAACGAGCGGGCGCGGCAGGATCGGCTGTACTACGAGGGGCTGCAGCGGGACACGTTCCGCGTGACCCAGTGGGCGATGCTGGGCGCGAGCGCGGCGCTGCTGGTCTGGTCGGGCGGGTACGCGCTGCTGGCCATCGAGGAGCTGTCGATGTTCGGCGGCGCGCTGGGGATGACGTCGACCCAGGCGGCGGCGGCGAACGCGGCGAGCTTCACGCTGAAGGCAGTGCCGGCGATGCTCGGGGAGGTCTGGGTGCTGGAGGGGCTGAGCCAGAACGACCCGGGGAGGATCGTCGATGGGATCGTGATGGCGGCCTCTGCGGGGGCCAGCTTCGGCGCGGGGCTGGGGGCGGGGCCGCGGGCGGGTGGGGAAGCTAGCGGCGGCGTGCAAGCTGAAACGGTGCTTGGCCGTGCTGCGGTCCAACGGCTTCAGAATGCAGCAGATCGGACCGGCCAACGGATCGTAGTCATTGGAAGTCGCGCCTCAGGCAAAGCCGGCACCATGTCCGATTGGGATTATATTCTCTCTGGAAATAGTGCCAAGCGGCATTCCGCGGCCAGATCGATTCCGCGTGGGCTAGCGGGTGGTGAGAACGGCACCGGAATAGATATCTGGCAAGATTTTAACCCACGTGCCCCGAATTACAATCCGCTGGACCCGACGCGGCCGTTTATTGTTTTCAATCCGAAGTCGCGATAGTAGGTAAACGAGGTGCGTGATGAGGACTGAGCAAGGTGTTTTTCTGAACCAATTGGCGCAAGGGCTCGTGTCCGAAGACGAGGGGCGTCGTTGGTTTATTCAGCTTGCGTCGGGCGAGCAGCGAGATGTTCTGAGCAATCTTTGGCTCTTTGCTGCGCAGGCTGGAGCTCGCGAGAGCGACGTGGATGCCGCTATCGCTCGGGCGAAGCTCAAGCCGAGCTTTACACCGTGCGTGGTTCTTAGAAACGGCCGACTCAAGATTCAAGCGGCCAAAGTTATAGACCTGCCAGTCGAGGAGCGTGAGAAGTCGTTTCGGCTGTTATTGGCGCTATTTCAGGTTGCGGACGAGCGGCGTCGGAATGAAGAGTGTCGGAATGGCTGCACGCACTGGTGGCATGCGAAACAGTGACGAGATTGGGACGTGGAACATCTATTTGGGTCTGGTGTCGCGAGCAACGGCTCAACGTAGATTTCGCGTCCACGGGGCACGAGTGGGCTGACGGCGACGCGTGAGCGTCGTTCCACCGAAGAATGCGATATAAATTACGAATTGGCGCGCCCAGAGCGTCACGAAGGCACACGCCCCCCTTACCCCCGCGATGATTTCGGCTGGTCCGGACTCAATTGAGCCAGCGGGCGAGCTGCGACCGCTCCGGCACGTGCAGGGTCGTGCCCCGACCCGACCGGGCCAACCTTCCCGGGACGAGGATGAGCGCGCGGCGCAGCCACGGCGTTCGCCAGCTCGCCAGGTGCGGAACGTGCTCCAGCACATAGCGGCGCATCAGGTGTCGGTGATCCTCGCGTCCCGCGTCCGATCGGTGAAGACCGCGGCCACGTGATCGCCGGCGTTCACCGTTCACCGCCGGCACCCACGCCGATCTGGGCCGCGCTCGCGTTCGCGGCGTAGACAGCGCGCCCCGCCGAAAAATCGAAGGCCCGAGGGCTGCCACCCTCGAGCCTTCTGGAGCTCCGCCTTCGGAGTCCCCCACCTTCATCACGAGCCGGGCTCCAGGTCCAGAAAACGGCGGCATGGAGCCTGTTGCCTTCGTCCGTCTATCGCCTCGTCCTCTGCTCCGGCTGCCGCGTCCAGCTTCGCCTCTGCGGTCGCTGCGATCGCGGCCAGCGCCTCTGCCCCGACTGCCGCCCGCTCCGGCGCCGTGAGTCGCTCCGTCGCGCCGGCGCCGCCTACCGCACCCGGCCTCGCGCTCGCCGCCTCCAGGCCGCTCGCCAGGCCCGCTACCGCGATCGGCAGCGGGACAAGTTCCCCGCGCAGAAAGTGACGCATCACGGGGTGACGCAAGCCGCGGCCGCGTCGACGTCCCAGTTCGCGCCGGAGCTCTCCTCCGGCCGAAAGGACGACCATGACGATCGGTTCCGAGATGTCAGCCGCTGCTCGCTCTGCGGAGCGCGGCTTTCGCCGTGGGCCCTGCGCGAGCGACGCGCGCGGCCAGCTCTTCATCGACGCGCTCCCCGCGTCCCACGAGGGCCTGCGCCGTAACGGGAGGGGGCGGTGATCATCAAAGAGAAGGAGGCGGAGATCCTGCGCCTCTACCACGGCGAGAAGTGGCCCATCGGCACCATCGCCGGCCAGCTCGGGTTGCACCACACCACCGTGCAGCGCGTGCTCGGACAAGCGGGCGTTGATCCGAAGGTCGTCGCGCCGCGCCCGTCCATGGTCGACCCATTCGTGCCCTTCATCGTCGAGCAGCTCGGTAAGTATCCCTCGCTGCGCTCCAGTCGCCTCTTCGTCATGCTGAAGGAGCGCGGCTATCCGGGCGGTCCCGATCATCTGCGCCGGGTGATCGGCCGTCTCCGCCCCAAGAAGCCGGCGGAAGCGTTCCAGCGGCTGCGCACGCTTCCCGGCGAGCAAGCGCAGGTCGACTGGGCGCACTTCGGCAAGCTGGCTGTCGGCCGGGCACTGCGTCCGCTCTGGGCCTTCGTCATGGTGCTCAGTTACTCGCGGCGGATCTTCCTGCGCTTCTTCCCCGGCGCGGCCATGCCCTTCTTCGTGCGCGGGCACGTCGAGGCGTTCGCCGACTTCGGCGGCGTCCCGCGCGTGCTGCTCTACGACAACCTCAAGAGCGCCGTCGTCGAGCGCCACGGCGACGCGATCCGGTTCCACCCCACGCTGCTGGCTCTGTCGGCGCATTACCGCTTCGAGCCGCGCCCCGTCGCCGTCGCCCGGGGCAACGAGAAAGGCCGGGTCGAGCGCGCCATCCGCTACGTCCGCGAGGCCTTCTTTGAGGCCCGGTCCTACGCCGACCTCGGAGACCTCAATCGCCAAGCGACCGAGTGGACCAGCTCCGCGGCGCTCGATCGCTCCTGGGTCGAGGACCGCGCCCGCACCGTGCGTCAGGCCTTCGACGACGAGCGCAGCGTGCTGCTGCAACACCCCGACACGCCGTTTCCGGACCACGAGCGCGTCGAGGTCGAGGTCGGAAAGACCCCCTACGCGCGCTTCGATCTCAACGACTACTCGGTCCCCCACGACCGGACGCGCCGCACGCTGGTCGTCCTCGCCGACCTCGATCAGGTACGCATCGCCGACGGCAACCAGATCGTCGCGACCCACGTCCGCTCGTGGGATCGCGGCCAGCAGATCGAGCAGCCCGAGCACATCCAGCGCTTGGTCGACGAGAAGCGCCGCGCTCGCGAGCACCGCGGCCTCGATCGCCTCGCCCGCGCCGCCCGCAGCAGCCAGGCATTCCTGCGCATCGTCGCCGAGCGCGGCGATAACGTCGGCAGTGCGATCGCCCGGCTTCTGCGACTGCTCGATGCCGTCGGCGCCGCCGAGCTCGAAGAGGCCCTGGTCGAGGTGCTTGAGCGCGACACCATCCACATCGGTGCCGTCCGCCAGGTGATCGACCGCCGCCGCTCCGAGCGCCACCTGCCGCCTCCTGTCTCAATCCCCGTCACCCGCGGCCAGCACGCCGCCCTCGTCGTCACGCCGCATTCCCTCGCCACCTACGACGCGCTGAAGAAGGACCCGACGCCATGACCGACCTGACGCCCACCGAGACCAAAGACCGCCTCAAGAGCCTCGGCCTCTTTGGCCTGCTCGCCTGCTGGGAGCAGCTCGCCGACAAGCCCTGGCTTCGCGAGGTGCTCGCCATCGAGGAGCGCGAGCGCCACAAGCGCAGCCTCGAACGCCGCCTGAAGAACTCCCGCGTCGCCGCCTTCAAGCCCATGACCGACTTCGACTGGTCCTGGCCCAAGAAGATCGACCGCGAGGCCGTCGACGACCTCTTCGGCCTGGGCTTCCTCTCCACCGGCCACAACGCGGTGCTCGTCGGCCCCAACGGCGTCGGCAAGACCATGATCCTCAAGAACCTCGCCCACCAGGCCGTCGTCCGCGGTCACACGGTCCGCTTCTCGACCGCGAGCGACATGCTCGCCGACCTCGCCGCGCAGGAGTCCTCGGCCGCGCTCGCGCGCCGGCTCCGGCGCTACACGGTCCCCGCTCTTCTCTGCATCGATGAAGTAGGATACCTCTCCTACGATAGCCGCTACGCCGACCTGCTCTTCGAGGTCGTCACCCGTCGCTACGACGCGCAGAAGCCCCTGCTGCTCAGCACGAACAAGGCCTTCGCCGACTGGGGCCAGGTCTTCCCGCACGCCGCGTGCGTCGTCACGCTCGTCGACCGGCTCGTGCACCGCGCCGAGGTGATCGAGATCGAGGCCGAGAGCTACCGGCTGAAGGAAGCCAAGGAGCTCAACGCCACCCGCACCAAGCAGCGCCGCACCAAGAAGCACTGAGCGGCATCTTCACCGGTGAACTTCACCGGCACCCGGCCTGGTCTTCACCGGTGAACTTCACCGGCATCCGGCGTGGTCTTCACCGGCACCGGCTGCGGGTTTCACCGGTGAACTTCACCGAATTCCCGCGGGTTGACGAGATCATCTACATCAGGTTAGCGGTCAGCAGCTTCAGCAGCAGTGCGGCATGATTGGCGTTGAAGCTGTGGCGCGGCACGCGACCGCATCCCCACCCGTGCTTGAGATCGCCGATGAGCGGCTCGATGCCCGCGCGCAGGTCATATCGCGCCGCGACGTCCTCCGGCGCTTCGACCGGCTCGTTGGTCAAGAAGACCTGCACCGTGTAATCAAGCCCTTCCCAGAGATAGATCTGCTTGCCGTTCTCGCGGTCGCGTGTGCGTGCGGCGATGACGCGGACCCCATCGGGCCAATCGCTGCGCCGGAAGGGGACCTCAGCCACCTGCCGTCGAGGACGACCATCAGCATCCCGATCGATTGTGCGCCAGCCCGTGCATCAAGGCGCTGCAATCCCCCGCGCCATCGATCCGCACGTAGATGACCGCGCTCGGCGCTGCGGCGCGCGCCCGGTCGATGCACTCTTCGACGAAGGGCACATCAGCTTCGCGAAGCTCGTGTCGCCCGGTCGCAGCTTGGCTCCGACGATGGCGTCTGCCCTAGCGACACGGTTGCGAGTTGTTGTAACTCCGGGAGGAGTTGTCAAGACGGCATTTCCCTACTGAGGTGATATGATTACGCTGGACTATTCAATCAATAATGCGCCTCCGGAAGGTATGGATTTGAATGAAGTGGACGAGAGCGAGATTCATTACGATCTGTTTCTTGGCGATATCGTGTTCCGTGTGGATGAATATTATATGAGCACAAGGTGGGGGTGGATTCCGGTGCTCGACTTTGCGGCATGCGTTTTTCAAATTTCTGAAAATCTGCAGCCGGGGGTGTGCGAGAATTTCGAATTTACGGAATCGAGTCATCGAATTGATTTTATCTTGAATGGAGAAGCCGTTGAAATTCGCACCACCTATGGGGTTACATCCGTCTACGTGCCACATGGAGAGCTTCGGTTGTCGACAAAGCAGTTTCTGAAGCGATTGATTGAAGATCTGAGTGCTAAGTACACGACATTGAAGCATAATGCGTTCATTCGTCGACTCTGCCCATAGTGATAAACCTGCGAACGGAGACTGCGCGCGGCAGTGGACGGCCACGCCGGAGCTCGCGAGCTGCGCGTATCCCCAGGTGTGCCACCGTCGCGGCATGCCGGTGGTGCGCAAGCACCTCGTGCAGGAGGGGAAGAGCACGCCGCGAGCGCGTCACTTCTCGTACGAGGATCCGCGCTCGGACCTGCTGGGGCGTGGCTTTCAGGGCTTCGGGAAGCTGCGGGTCTGGTAGCCTCGGGTGCCGCGCGAGACGGTGACGACGTTCGACCATGGGAGGCGCGCCCGCGCGTCGGCACGCGGTATCCGTTCGCCGGCAGCCGCGCAAACTGAATGGCGGGGCGAGGCACGCGGTGTCCCCTCAGGACTGGATGAGCCAGGAATGGGAAGAGGAGGTGTCGATCGCATGGAAGCTGGGGCGAGACGTGCACATCACCGAGATCGACCGACGCCCGCTGTAGGCGCCGCTGCGGACGCGCGTTGGCTCGACCCGGT
Source organism: Sorangium sp. So ce321 (assembly GCF_051530195.1). Classification (NCBI taxonomy): domain Bacteria; kingdom Pseudomonadati; phylum Myxococcota; order Polyangiales; family Polyangiaceae; genus Sorangium; species Sorangium sp. So ce321. The sequence continues at coordinate 13,685,680 of NZ_CP150329.1, forward strand.
CCGACGACTGGGGTAGCCTGGAGGGTGACACGATCAAGACCGTGGGCGGGGCGCGCACGACGGTGGAGAGGGGGTATAAGCACCGGCTGGAGCCGTGGCTGCTGTCGTTGCCGGCATGGGAGAAGGTGACGTCGACCACGCCCGGGGAGACGGGCTCGACGGAGCGGCGCACCCAATTCAAGTTCAACGATGCGGGGAGGATCGAGCGCGTAGTCGTCGAGCCCGCTCGGGCCGTCGGATCCGTTGCCTGAGCCCGGCGTGACCCCGACGGTGCGTTACGATCATGACGTGCTGGGGAACCTGACGCGGGTGCTGGTGGGGGGCGAGGAGCGGGAGAGGAACGACTACGTCGATCCGCGGCCGCACGCGGTCTACTCTAACCGACAAGGGATTCTAAATGACTAGAAGTGACGCGCTTCAGCTTCTCGAGCAGTTTGCATCATTGCAGGGGCGCCTGGTGCGAAATTTCCTGGAACTGTATGCGCCAAAGGATCGCGAAGGGTACCGCGATGCACCCAAGGGAACGCTGTCTACGGACGGCAGGACATGGAAGTGTCAACGGCACGGAGCTGGTGTTGTCTTCGTGGATCTTGGCGGTGTCAGAGTGAACGCGCACGTTGGGATGGCCGAATACCCGGAAGGAATGGATGGTGGCCGGCTGTTTGAGTACCTTGATTCGCTTGGTTTGTCTGTCGTGATCTTTGGTGATCGTGAGTACGATGTGACGAAGTTTGAGATGGACCAGATGATAGATGATATGGTCCAAGGTGGACTGCTTCGAGCAATCACGACAAAAGGGCGATTCCCGTACCGAATCTTCGAGCTGGTGCGCTCTTCGAGCGATCCGAGCGATGGGGGAAAATCTCTGGATTTAGGCTAAAATTGAGCGAGTTCGATCCGTCGCTGATTATGCCACCGGTCACGGCATGAGCGCTTGCATAGAGCAGGTGGTATCAGCCCATACTAGCGCCGGAGGTGTCGATGGAGTTGAGGAAGGGCATGCCCGCAACGGATGCCCCCGGGCAGGCCATGGCGCGGCAAGGGTGACCTGCCGTGTGCCGGGCGGAGGTGATGTCCCCCGCGCGTCACGTCGAGCGTGGCGCGCCCGGCAGCGCCAGCGCAGGCCGAGCTGCCCCTCGCGCGGCACTGGACCGACGCCAGCGATCGACTACGTCGTCGCGACCAGCAGCTCCTCCGAGTTGTTCGGCGGACGAAGGCCATCCGTCCTGCCCGCGAAGTAGCGCTGGCCAAGGGCGGCTGCCGACACGTGCTGGACGTCTCGAAAGCCGGCTTCGCGGGCCAGCGCGAGCATCTCCGTCGGCGTGAAGAAGCTGATGAAGGGCGTGCCGTTCGCTCGCGCCCCCTCCGCCGCTCGCTCGATCCAGGGACGCATCTCGGGGTCCGCCTGCTCGATCGGGAGCAGGAACGACATGGCGAGCGTGGAGCCCGGCGCGAGCGCCGCGACCTGGCGCAGCGTTGTCGCGATCGCTTCCCTGGTCAGGTACATGCTAACGCCGGTGGACGCCACGACGGCCGGCCGCCCGGCGTCGAAGCCCGACGCCGCCAGCCGCTCCCACCACGCGTCGCCCGCCTCGAAATCGACCGGCACGAGCCGCAGGAAGGACGGGACGCCGAGGCCGAGCTCGACGAGGCGCTGGCGCTTCCACGCCTGAGGACCGGGCTGATCGACCTCGAACACGAGCATACGGGAGGCGAGCTCCGGTCGACGCTGGGCGAAGGTGTCCAGGCCCGCGCCGAGGATGACGTACTGCCCGACGCCACGGGCAGCTTGCTCCGCGACGAGATCTTCGATGAAGCGGGCACGGGCCACGATGGCGGCGCGGAAGGGCCGCGTGAACGGGCTCATGTCCGGACGGCTGCGCCATCCGTCGTCCGGAGCCGCCAGCTTCAGGCCGACCTCGTCTTCGAGCACGTGCGGCGGCGGATCGGCCTGGACGTGCAGAGCCCGCCACAAGGCCACGCGCACCGCCGTGCTGTCGGCCGCGACATTCGCTTTTTCAATCATGGCGTTCCTTTCCCTCAGTCGTCGGTAGCGGTGCTTGAACGCTGAGCTGCCGACCATCGGGATCGGCGAGCAGCATCTCGAGCATCTGCCAGTGCTGCGCTTCGAAGGGGTGGACGACCGACCCGGCGCTCGGCGGCGAGAACTGCGCGGCGTCTGTCACGGACACCACCGGCACGAGCTTGAGCGCCTGGCCGGGCGGCCGCTCGGCGACGAAGATGGTTGGTCCTCCGCGCGGATGGCGCAGGCGGCCCGAGTGGTGATCGGTCTCGAACTCGAGCTCGAAGCCGAGACCCTGCCAGAACGCGACCGTCTTGCCCCAGTTGTGCGTCTCGACGAGCAGACCTTCGATGCCTTCAGTCGCCATGCTTCCTCCGCTTGCGTCGCTGCTCGTCGAGGTAGGCGCGCAGCGCGGCGGCCACGATCGCCGACAGCGACTGCTCCGTCTCGACGGCATGATGCTTGACCTCGCGAATCAGCTCGATCGGCAGATACACGTTGAACTGCTTCACGGCGTCCACCACGCAAGGGACACTAGCTTGCTAGCATCCTAGCGTCAAGATCCACTCGCGAGACCCGCCGTACCAGCGCGGTACGGTGGCGCGTCCGGCGGTGGTGCAGGGCCAGAGCCGGTTGCCCAGGTCGGCGAAGGTGGGAGGGGGACCGGCGGGGGTGAGGTCGTCACCCTGGCCGAAATCGGAGATGCACTCGTCGTCAGGAGCGGCGGGGCGGGGCGCCGGAGCAGCTCTCCGGCCGGACGACTCAGCCGCTGACCCAGGCGTTGATTCGCTCTGCCCAGCCGGGGGGACCCTCGGGGGTGAGGACGAGCCGCCGATACGACTCGCCCTTCAGCTCGATGGTCAACGGATTGTCCCTGCGGCCCTGCAGTGTGTACCAGAACTCCTTGCCGCGATCGGTATAGTACGTCCCCGCCTTGATCAGCCCGGGCAGGGACGTCCCGGGCGCGCGGATCTGCTTCCAGGTGGAGGGCGGAAGCGCCGCCTCCGCCCGCACCACGTGCGCGCGGGGCACCTCGATGGGCGCGAGCTTCACGGCCCAGAGCCGCTCGGCGCCCTGAAGGGTGAGGGTCAGTCGGTCCCCTTCGATCCGCAGCTGCATCCCGGGAGTCTAGTTCAGCGGGAGCGCCCGGGGATCAGAATTCACCGCGGGATTGCCGCCCTGGAGCGGCGGAGCCTCCGCCGGAGAGCGGCCCCGGCCGTGGCGACGTAGAATGCGCTCGCGCCGCTGCCGGTCGGCCCTGGCCCCATGGAGCAGCCGGTGTCCGCCGGCTCGCCCGCGCCGGGGCCGCTCGACGTGCTCGTCGGCCCCGGGCTTCCATCGCCGCCAGCCCCTGCAGCGCCGCTGGATGCGGTAGCCGTGCCCGAGCCGTCAGCGCCGCTGGATGCGGTAGCCGTCCCCGAGCCGCCAGCGCCGCTGGATGCGGTAGCCGTCCCCGAGCCGCCAGCGCCGCCAGCGCCGCTGGATGCGGTAGCCGTGCCCGAGCCGCCAGCGCCGCTGGATGCGGTAGCCGTGCCCGAGCCGCCAGCGCGGGCGGCGGTGCTCGTCGAGGGGCCGCTCGCCGAGTTGCCGCCCTCGGCTCCGGCGCCGCCGGCGCCGCCGCCAGCGCCGCCAATGCCTCCCGCACCAGCGTCTTCGCCGCCAACGCCGCCAACGCCGCCAGTACCGGACTCACTGCTACCAGCGCCGCCAGTGCCGGACTCACCGCCACCAGCGCCGCCAATGCCGCCAGTACCGGAGCCGTTGCTGGCACCCCCGCCGACGCCGCCAGCAGCGGACGCACCGCCGCCAACGCCGCCAGTTCCGGGCTCACCGCCGCCAGCAGCGGACGCGCCGCCGCCGCCGCCAGTTCCGGGCTCACCGCCGCCAGCAGCGGACGCGCCGCCGCCGCCGCCAGTTCCGGGCTCACTCCCGCCAGCGCCGCCAGCGCCGCCTGCACCGGAGTCAGCCCCGCCAGCGCCGCCGTCTCCGCCAGCGCCCGTGCTGCAGCCGTTGTCCCCGGGGCCGTGCCATCGAGGATCGTACAGCTCCGCGTCCCTGTTGGAGCCGAGGATGAGGACCTGGTCGCTCGGCAGGAGCACGGCCCCGGACGTGCCGTGATAGAGCAAGGTCGACGGGGCAGGTGTCCAGGCGTTCGTCGAGGGGTTGTAAATCTGCGCCGTCGTCCCTCCGATGAAGAGCACCTCGCCTGTCGCCAACAGCACGGCGGCGTAGCTGTAGCTGGCCGTCGCTTTCATGGGCCCTGTGGATGTCCAGACGTTCGCCGCCGGGTCGTAGACCTCTGCCGTTGTCTCGGCGACGAGCACGCGACCGTCCGGGAGCAGCGTCGCCGTGGGGTGGCCCCGAGTTGTCCCCATGGGCGCCACCAGAGACCAGCTCCCGGTCGCGGGATCGAAGATCTCGGCGCTGGCGAGCGGTTCCACGGTCGAGAATTCGAAATCGTCGTAGCCCTGGGTCCCGCCGACGACCAGCACTCTGCCATCGTTTAGCAGGGTCGCCGCGTGCTCTCCCCGCCTGACGTTCATGGGCTCGACGGCGATCCATGTGTCGTCGGCCGGACGGTACAGCGCAGTCGCGTCGGTCCTGTCAAGGAAGAACGGGGAATATACGTCAGTGATCTCCACTCCTCCCGCGATGAGCACCTCGCCGCTCCCGAGCGAGGTCGCCGTGTGGCTGTATCGCCGCACGTCGTCTGATGCGGTCAGCGTCCAGACACCCGTTGTCGGATCGTAGATCTCATTGGGCAGGTCCACTGCCGCGTCGGACATGAGGCCCCCGCTGACCAGCACCCTGCCGTCCGGGAGGCGCGTCACGTCGGGGAGCACCCGCTCGAAGCTCAAGGGCGCCGCCAGGGAAAACGTCATGCTCGATGGGTCGTAGAGCTCGGTGACCTTCGTGCTGCCGTTGCCGCCCGCGACAAGGATCTTCCCGTTCGCCAGCTCCACAACCTTCGCGTAGTTCCGATTGGCGTTCATAGGGCCGAGCTGCTTTCCTGAGGGCGGCACCGAGGGGTCATAGATCTCGGCGCCCGGCGCGCTTGAAGTCCCGCCGACGAGGAGGACCCGTCCATCCGGGAGCAGCGTCGCCGTGGCGCTGCCGCGGCTCACTTCGCTCCTGGGCGCCGTCGAGAACGTCCGCGTGCTCGGATCGTAAAGGTCGGGTGGCTGGTTGCCAGAGACGAAGACCCGCCCATCGCACAGCCGCGTCGCCGTGTGCGAGCCGCTCCGAAAGCTCATCTTGTTGCTCGCGAGCGTCCAGGCGTTGGCTTCGGGATCGTAGGTCTCGGCCTGGGAGTCCCGGTCGTAGCCGGTCACCAGCACGTCGCCGTCCTCCAGCAAGGTCGCCGTGGGCATCCACCTTCCGCGGAGCATGTCCGGCCCCGAGGTCCACGCGCCCGTCGTGGGGTCGTAGATCTCGACGCTGGACAGAACGCCAGCCTCGATGACCCTGCCCCCCGCGACCAGCACGCGGCCGTCCTGCAAGCGCGTCGCCGCGTGCTCCCTGCGCACGGTTGGCGTCGCGGGCGTCAGCGACCAGGTGTCCGACACGGGATCGTAGATCTCGGCGGCGCCAGCCAGAGCGCCCCCGACGACGAGCACCCGCCCGTCGACGAGCTCGGTCGCGGTGTGTGCCGAGCGCGCCGACGTCATTGCCGCGGCGGGGGTCCACGCGTCGGTCGTGGGATCGTAGAGCTCCGCGGTGGAGGCCCACGCGGGGCCGCCCGTGGCGCCGCCCGCCACGAGCACCCTGCCGTCGGCGAGCAAGGTCGCCGTGTGCTCCGACCGCGCCTCGCTCATCGGAGCAGCGGGCAACCATGCATCGAGCGCGGGATCATAGATGGCCGCGCTGGCGAAGTAGGTGCGCGCCCTGCCCCCGCCCGCGATGAGCACCCTGCCGTCGGGCAGCGAGGTCGTGGTGTGCTGGCTGCGGAGCGTCGCCCCGGAGGGGGCCGTGACGGTCCATGACGGGTCCACGAGGAGCGGCGAGCCCGTCTCCTCGACCCAGAGCGAGATCTCATCGCCTTGCACCTCCAGGCGCGTCGGGATGCGCCGGAGCGGCGAGGCATAGGCCTCGGGGGCCGACACGATGATCCGCGGCTCCCCTGCCGCGTCGAGGACCTCCACGTTCGCGCCGCGGCGGCGGAGGCGCGCCCCCTCGACCTGCCATGACGCAATGGGCCCCGCGGCCGGCGCCCCCTCGGGGAACCAGAGCCACTCTTCCGCGCCGTGCCGCTGCGCCGTCCAGAGCGCGAAGCCGCCGGCGCGCGTGTACGCGAGGGCAGCGCCGGCCCTCTGGACTTCACCCTGAAGGCCGCGCTCGCGCACCTGGATGCCGAGCCCATCCGGCAGGTCGAACCGCACGGCGCCGCTCCCGTCGGAGGGGAACGCGACCGCCGCGCCGCCTCGCGACGGGCGCGGCGCGAGCGCGAAGCCGCCCGCGGCGGGCAGCAGCGCATCGCCGCCGCGGAGCACGGCGCGGGCGGGCTCCTCGAACTGCGCCTCCAGCGCCTCGACGTCGAGCGCCCCGTCCGAGGGCGCCGCGCACCCGAGCCCGCACGTCAGCTGGATCATCAAGAGCAGCGCCACCCACCGCGCGAAGCGCCACTCAGCCCCTGGATGCAACCTCGATCCCATACTCTAACTTTCCCCGCCCGGCCGTCCCGAGAATCTCCCGCGCATGTCGCGCGAGCCCCTCGTGCGAGCCGTCCTGCTCGCACGAGCTCCCCTGGGATGCGGCTCGCCTTCCCGAAATTCAGGAGCATCATGCCGGGATGCTGCGCGGTGGGCGCCCCGTCGCGCGGCGGGTGCTCTCGCCCGCCGCCGCGTCCGGAGCTGCCCGCTCTCGCCTGCTCGCCGCGCTCGACTCGGCACGCCGCGCTCGACTCGGCCGCTTCGAGGTCGGTCCAGGGCACAACCAAGATCACGAGCGCTCCGGATACGCATTGTGATCTCACGTCGACTGGACGGCGCAACAGCCCCACTCCCAATGAACACAAGCACGTCGAACAGGTGTCGTGATCTCACGCGCGTGGATGGCGCAACAACCCCCCAGTGAACACAAGCGCGCTGAACAGGCATCGTGATCTCACGTCGACTGGATGGCGCAAGACCCGCGAGGCTGCTCGGTGATGCCGCCCCCGGAAGCGCCGCCTGGGGAGCCGGGCCCCTCACGCGCCGCCGCGCGCGGGTCGCTCCAGGGGAGTGCGAGTGTAAAATGCGGCCCCGGGGTGAAGGCGCGGCCAGCGACGATCACAAAAGCGCTCGCCGGGAATATGGGATAGACTCTTCTCCCGAGTTGACGCCGGGGCGCGCGCGTACCGCCTTGCTTCAAAAGTGCGCCTCAGACCACGACACGGCGCATCACCGGAATGGCTCGGCATGCGCCAGGTGCACTCCACCTGAATGGCTGGTCACCCATGAGCAAGACAATGCCGCCCGACACCGATCGACCGGTCCCGTCCCTCCGTCGTTCCCTCGCGGCGGGCATGTCCGCCCTGGCGCTCTCCTGTCTGACGGCGGCAGCCTGCACCGGGCAGCTCGGCGATGAGGCCGGCAGCGACGCGCCGCCGATCGACCCGATCACGGGGGAGCCGGCCGCGCAAGACTGCAGCGTCGCCCGGACGAGCCCGAGCGTCCTGCGCCGCCTGTCCAGGCTCGAGTACCAGCTCACCCTCCAGGACCTGTTCCAGCTCGCCGAGCCGCCCGTCGTGGACAGCATCCCGGAAGACACGGGCCAGGGCGGCTTCCGGACGATCTCCACCCTCCAGAACGTGTCGGACCAGCACCTGCGCGCCTACCTCGCGACAGCGGAGGCGCTCGGCCAGGAGCTCATGGCCGACGAGGCGCGCCGGACCTCGGTGCTCGGCTGCGCGCCGGACGCCGCCGATTGCCTCGAGCGCTTCGTCCACCGCTTCGGCAAGCTGGCGTATCGGCGCCCGCTGTCGGCCGAGGAGGCGAGCGACATGGTCGCGCGTGCGAGCGAGGTCGCGCAGGACAAGGAGGACGCGTTCCGCTTCGTCATCGAGGCGCTGCTCACCTCGCCGAGCTTCCTGTTCAGGGTCGAGGTCGGCGCGGGAGGGGAGGAGACGTCGCCCCTCACGCCGCTCGAGCTCGCCTCGCGGCTCTCGTTCACGCTGTGGGGCCGGACCCCGAGCGAGGAGCTGCTCGCGCGGGCGGAGGCCGGCGAGCTCGATAGCTCCGAGGGCCTGCTCGCTGTCGCGCAGGAGATGGTGGAAGACGAGCGGACGCAGCTCTTCTTCAACGCCTTCTTCAAGCAGTGGCTGACCTTCGAGCAGCTCCGCCCGCCCGTGAACCCGGACCCGTCGTGGACTCCCGCCCTGCTCGCCGACATGATCGCCGAGAGCGAGCGCGTCCTCGGCGAGCACGCCTTCACCCCCGGCGTCGACTTCTTCGACGCGCTCACCGCCAACCACACGTACCTCACCCCGGAGCTCGCGAAGTTCTACGGCCTGGAGGCCCAGGGAGACGGCGTGACGCGCGTGGAGTTCCCGGCCGGCCACCACCGGGCGAACACGGGGCTGCTCACGCACGCGAGCCTCATCAGCGCCAAGAACGACGGCGACCTGATCGCCGTGCGCGGCCAGTGGGTCCGCGCGGCCTTCCTCTGCGAGAAGATCTACATCCCCGCGGGGCTCCTCGAGCAGCTGGAGAGCGAGCTCTCCGGGCTGAGCTACGTCGAGGTGATCGAGAAGCGCAACACCCAGGAAGGGTGCGCCGGCTGCCACGCGCGCATCGACCCCATCGGCGTCGGCTTCGCCCAGTACGACAAGCAGGGGAAATACGACGGGAGCATCGGTATCGACGAGTTCGGGCTGGAGCCGCGCCTCGAGGGCGCAGCCAACGAGTCGTTCGACTCGCTCGCCGGCCTGGCGGCGGAGCTCCGGAAGAGCCCCGAGCTGGCCGCGTGCGTCGCGGAGAAGCTGTTCATCTATACCCAGGGACGCGAGCCGGCGGCCGAGGACCGCTGCGCCATCGACGCCGCCGCGGAGGGCTTCGCGCAGGGCGGCAACAGGTTCCGTTCCTTCCTGACCGCCATCGTGCAATCGCCGGCGTTCCGGCTGCGGAGGGTGCCAGAGTGATGGGCTCGCACAGCGTCCGACGGACGGAAGAGGAGTGTCGCCAGTGAAGATCTCGAGAAGAGCTCTGCTCCGCGGGGCCGGCGTCGCGGTCGCCTTGCCGTTCCTCGACGCGATGCGGCCGAGGCGCGCCAGCGCCGCGCCAGAGGACGCCCCGAAGCGCTTCGTGGCGTTCTTCGTCCCGAATGGCACGGACCCGGGCGCGTGGCACCCGCGCGCGGCGGGGCCGCTCTCGGCCGACGGGCTGACGCCGTGCCTCGTGGACATGAAGGGCTTCGCCGCCGAGCGCGAGTGGCCAGCGGGAGACGCCATCTGGCGCGACGTCACGATGGTGTCGGGCATCGACCACCAGGTGATCTGCTCGGACATCCACAGCCCGGCCATGGCGCTCTGCGCCCACACCGACGGCGGCGGACAGGCCGTGCCGAAGAAGGCCACGCTCGACCAGTACCTGGCCGACCACATCGCGGCCGGGACTCCCTACCGCAGCCTCAACCTGTCGCCCACCGACGATGGGGCCGTCACGCAGGGCTTCATCTCGTTCCGGGACGGCGGCGAGGTCGAGGACGCCTTCCGCGACCCGGCCAAGGTGTTCGACACGCTCTTCAGCAACCTGGGCAACCCGAGCGAGGAGATGGACAGCATCCGGCGGCGCCGCGCCAGCGTCCTCGACTGGGTGACAGAGGACGCGAGGCGCCTGAACCAGCGCCTCGGCGCGGCGGACCGGGCGCGCGTGGAGCAGCACCTCGAGTCGGTGTTCGAGCTGGAGAAGCAGATCCAGTCGACGACCGCGTCGGGCTGCACCGCGCCCGGCAAGCCCGAGCGGGTCCAGGACCTGCACGGCAAGTTCAAGCAGATGATCGATCTCGGGCTGCTGGCGCTCACCTGCGACCTGACGCGGGTGCTCGTCCTGCAGTACTCGAACAGCTGGGGCCTCGACTTCGCCGGCTACGATCTGCCGGACGGCGTGGGGACATGGAGCGATCACTTCATCTCGCACAAGCTCGGCGACCGCGACCGCGCGACGGATCTCGACGGGCTGCCGCAGGCGGAGGCGAGCCGCATCGCCAACGCCCGCGTCGTCCAGACCTCGCGGTTCAAGGTGCGCCGCTTCGCCTACCTGCTCAACGCGATGAAGGCCGCCTCGACGGCGACAGGCAACCTCCTCGACGAGTCGCTCGTGCTCTACACGTCCGAGAACGGCGACGGCGACTCCCACGGCCGGAAGAACATGCCCATCATGCTCGCCGGACACATGGGGGGGTTCGAGACAGGCCGCGTCGTCCAGGCGAGCAACGTCCCGACCGGCGGGCTGCACTGCTCGATCATCAACTACTTCGGCGTCGAGCTGGACAAGTACGGCGATCCCGCGAGCGGGCCCATCGCCGGCCTGTAGCGTCGCCAGGAGAACGGCGCAAGCAGGGAACTCCTCGGAGAGGCTGACCGCGGGACGAACAGGCAAGATGGCCGGCGCCCGAGGTCCCTGGCAGAGCTGGCGCCTGGAGCCGGGGGGCGCGGGTTGTGCAGCGCCGGACTGGTGTCCGAGGCATCTCGCTTGCACCTCCGACGGGATGACGGGACGTCATCGCTGCACCGTGCGCGCTGCGCCTCGCTCGAAGGGGGAGGTACCATCATGAGCACTCTTCGCAAGATCCACCTTGGCCTCGGCTTCGCGTTCCTGGGGGCGCTCGGCTTCCTGGCGGGCCCCGTGTTCGCGGACGACGCGTCGCCCGGCGAGGCGACGCCTGTCTACACGGTATCCTGCACGATGTCGGGCCCGCCGGGGCCGCGGGCCGACGCGATCCTGACGATCCTCCCCGGGGGGAAGTGCCGCCGCGATCGCACCGGACTTCCCGGCGACGTGACCATGCCGTCGTGTCACAGCGTCGCTCGGAACATCGGCTGTTTCCTCGTCAACTGATCGAGGGCCGCGCCGCTGAACATCCCACGGTGCGTCGCGCGCACCCGCCGCGAGGAGCCCGCGCCGGAGGGGGCGCGCAGCACGGAGACCGGGGTAATGCAGGAGATCTCTGCGAGTCCCCCGTCTCCGTGGTGATATCGACCTCCCGGTCGGGCTCCTTCATGCCGGCCGCCTCCTCCGTGACCTGACGCGGCCAGCGAGCCTGCTCGCCGCTTCACCTCCGGTCGGTCGGGGCGTCCTGTCCCTTGCTCCTGGCGAAGGGGGCCATGTGATCAGCCATCGCTCTCTGGTAGGCGGGCCGCGCCTCGCACCGCTCGCAGTAGGCCGCGAGCACCGGCATCTCCTCGACGAGCTCTGTATGGCGCAGGATGCGCAGCACCATTGACATGAGCACGTCCGCCGCGGTGAAGCGGCCCTCGAGGTAGTCGCGGCCTCCCAGACAGCTCGACAGCTTCGCCAGCCGCGCCTTCACCGCGTCGACCGCCGACGGCCGGCGCAGCTTCGCCCATTCCTCCTTGGCGTAGAACAGATCGATCGCGGCGAGCTGCTGGATCGACGGCTCGACCGAGTTCAGCGCCGCGAACATCCACGACGTCACGCGCGCGCGGGCGCCAGGCTCGGACGGCATGAGCGCGTCGGAGCGCTGGGCGATATGCAGCACGATGGCACCGGACTCGAACAGCAAGAGGCCGTCCTCCTCGTAGGCGGGCACCTGCCCGAAAGGCTGAAGGTCACGGTAGCGCTCGGACTCCTGATCCTCGGGCCAGATCAGCAGCGCCTCGTAGGCGAGGCCCGCCTCCTCGAGCGCCCAGCGCACGCGGACGTCGCGCACCAGCCCCTGGGCAAAAGGGGGTACCCAGCCAAACGCGGTGATCTTGATCCTTGCCATCTCGTCTCTCTCCTTCCCCGGGGGGGACCGTATCGGCGATCCGCTGTGGGCGCCAGGGCGAGGCCCGGCCTGCCCAGCGACGGCGACCGCCCGCGAGCAGGCGTCGGCGCATCTCGACGACGGCCGCGCGCTGGTCGCCGGCGGTCGTCTGATTGTCGCGCCTGGCCACGATCAGGGCATCGCCAACGCGTGGCCTCATGTCCCCGGGCAGCCCTCGGCGAGCGGCGTGGGCCGGGACGGCGCGTGCGCACCGGACACCGGTGAGCGCCGTGCCGGCGGCAGCGGCGGTGGTGCCAGCAGCGGCGGCGGTGCCACCGACCGTGCCGGCGGCAGCGGCGGTGCCAGGCCAGCAGCGGTGCCAGCAGCGGCGGCGGCAGCGCTCCTTCGGCCACGAGCGGCACGACCGGCTCCGGGGCAGCGGCACCTCGATCCCGACCTCCCGAGGCGGTCCCGGTCGCCATCCCGGAGGGCGCGCCGCGGCTCGTTCTCCGGGATGAATGCGCGGCGCGCTCATTGCACCTCATCGTCGGCCCACCCCCGCCGAGGGCGCGGGGCGGGCGCGTCCCGGGACCGCTCAGGTTCCTGGGCCGCACTCATCCTTCGGAGGTAGCTTATGAACATCGCGCGACACAGCAGCGGACGGTCACTTCTGGCTTGTTGCTTGGTTATCGGCCTCGGCTCGGGGTGCGATAGCTCGGTTGTCGTTCCTGATCCCGCCGCGCAAGGCGACCCGGCCGGTTCGCCGCGGGACGACGCTGCGGCTGGCGTCGGCTCGGCGGACAGGCCCCTCGTCCGCCCGGGAGGCACCCAGAGCGTCGTCAGCGCGTCGAGCGGCAGCGGCGCGGACGATCGGTGCTCGGGCCCGTACGCTGGCGACGAGCCGAGCGACGGCAGCGGCTACTACCTCAAGCCTGGCATCGTGTACCCCGCCGATCCGCCGGGCGTCTACATGGGGCACCTCTCTCTGGGCGACATCGACGGCGACAGGCGCTTCGACTTCGTGAGCACCGACCGCGCGGAGCTCTATCTGCATACCCATCCCCGGGTGCGAGAGCTGAACGGGCAGGTCATCCACACTCCTTCCACCCCCGCCAACTCCGTCGAGGGCTCGCTGCTGCTCGACGCGGATCGCGACGGCGCGCTCGACATCGTCGTTGCTCAGCAGGAAGGGCTCGTCTTCCTCCGCAACCAGGGCGGCGGCGACTTCGAGCCCCCCCGGCCCATCGCCGGGCCGGCCACGTTCTCCCCGAGCGCCGTGGACCACGACGGCGACGGCCATCTCGACATCGTGGGGCTCGGCTACAACAGCAAGCTGCTCGTCTACCTGGGCGACGGCCAGGGCGGCTTCGAGCTGACCCACGATCTGCCGGCCGGCGTTTTCCTGTCCGGCGTCGCCACGGCCGACGTGACAGGGGACGGGCTCCCCGACGCGGTGATCGCGATGGTTGGCGCGGTCGCAGGCGTCGCCGTCTTCCCGCACGACGGCACGCGCGGGTTCGACACGAGCGGGCCCCAGATCTTCTTCGAGACAGCGCCGCCGAGCTCCGGTGTCTCGTTCGTGTCCCTCGCGGTGGGCGACGTGAACAACGACGGGCTCCAGGACGTCGCCGCGATCACGCACGAGTACACCGACGGCCCGATGCGGGTGTGGATCCTGCTGCAAGACGGGCTTGGAAGCCTGGCGGCGCCGCAGCTGCTCCTCACCATCGAGGACCACCAGGGTTTCGTCTCCGGGGGCCTGCAGATCGCCGACATGAACCTCGACGGGCGGAGCGATCTCGTCGCGGTCAGCCGGAACACCGCCGAGATGTGGCTGTTCGTCCAGACCCAGGAGGGCACGTTCGATGGCCGGCCGGCGCCGTTCCCCGGCACCTTCCAGGACATCGACGGGTTCGGTCTCGGCATCACCGACTTCGACTGCAACGGGTGCCCTGACGCGGTGGGCGTCCAGCTCGACGGCCTCGTCGTCTTCCGCGGCCGCGGCTGCGCGACGTCGCCCTGAGCGCACCTGCGCGCAGCGCGCCCCCCTGGCTAACCCTTCCTGAGCTCGCCCTCCCCGGGGCGAGCTGGCCCCTGGCGCGGCGGGCCCTGGTTCAGCGGATGGAGGCCCGCGTCAGGAACCCCACGGCCTCGTACATCCGCCGGAGCGTGGGCTCGGCGCGCGCTGCCGCGCGCTCGGCGCCTCGCGCCAGGATGCGGTCGAGCTCGCCCTTGTCCTGCAGCAAGGCCTGGTACTTCTCGCGCAGCGGGCGCAGGAGCTCGACGACGATCTCGGCCGTCTCCACCTTGAGGTGCCCGTACTGCTTGCCCGTGTAGCTCTCGACGATCGCGCCCGGGTCCTTGCCGGTGATGGCGGCCTGGATCGAGATGAGGTTCGTCACGCCGGCCTTCTCTTCGCGCTCGGGAGCAAAGACGATCTCGCTCCCCGAGTCGGTCACGGCGCGCTTGATCTTCTTGCGGATCACATCGTCGCTCTCGTCGAGGAAGACGGTGGCGTTCGGGTCGGCGTCCGACTTCGACATCTTGGCCGTCGGGTTCTGCAGGCTCATGATCTTGGCGCCGACAGGCGGAATGTAAGGCTCGGGCACGCGGAAGATCGGGTTCTTCACCGTGACGGTCCCGTCCTTGGCGGTCTCGGCGTCGCCATAGGTGTTGTTCACGCGCATCGCGATGTCGCGCGTGAGCTCGAGGTGCTGCTTCTGGTCCTGGCCCACGGGCACGAGATCGGCCTGGTAGAGCAAGATGTCGGCGGCCATGAGCACGGGGTACGAGAAGAGCCCCACGCCGACCTGCTGCTGCTTGGCGCTCTTGTCCTTGAACTGCGTCATGCGCGAGAGCTCGCCCATGTACGCGTTGCAGGTCAAAAGCCAGCCGAGCTCCGCGTGAGCCGGCACGTGCGACTGGGCGAAGATGATGTTCTTGGTCGGATCGAGCCCGGCCGCGAGGTACACCGCCAGGCCCTCGTACGTGCGGCTGCGCAGCTCCTTCGGGTCCTGAGGCACGGTGATCGCGTGCATGTCGACCAGGCAATACAGGCAGTCGTAGTCGTCCTGCAGCTTCACCCAGTTCTTCAGGGCACCAAGGTAGTTGCCGAGCATGAGGCGCCCTGAAGGTTGAATCCCTGAGAAGATGACTTTCTTTGACATTCGTGTGCCCCGTGATCGATTGTTTATAAGGCGAGCTGCGGCGGCTGGCAACAAGCCCGTCCATCGAGCCGACCTGGCGCTTGTTTCCGTCAAGAGCCGCGCGCGCTGCGCCGTCGAGAGCCGCGGGCTCTTCGCGCCGCGCGCGGGCCCGTCGTGAAGGCGCCGGCGCTCGGCGGGGGACGAAGGCGTTCGCCGGCGTGCAGGGAGATCGAGAATCGAGGCGAGTCAATAGCGCTGGTGGATGTGCTCCAGGCCGAACGGCTCGAGCGGCTCGCCCTTGCGCGCCTCGAGCGCCCACTCCGGATCGACGAGGCAGGTGCCGGGCGTGGCCCGCGCTCGGTCGCCGACGCGCCGGGTCGCCGACGCGCCGGGTCGCCGACGCGCCGATGGGCCCGCCCGGAGCCGCTGAGCAGCTCGCCCGCCGTGTCCGGGCAGGGGACGTGCATCCAGCCCGGGCACCGTGGCGCCGTGCGGGCAAGAGCGGCACAGCGCTCCGCGCCAGGGGACGCGCGGCGTTCTCGGGCGGCGCGCGGCCGTTCGCTGTGAGCGGCGGAAGGAGGGGGACATGGAGTTGCTGGGTCGTTACTGGTGGGTGCTGGCCGTGAGGGGCCTTGTCGGGATCGTCCTCGGGACCTTGTTCTTCCTGTGGCCGCTCCCGTCGCTCGCCACGGTCGTCCTGCTGTTTGGCGTCTGGGCGCTGCTCGACGGCTGCGCCGCCTTCGCGTCGGCGCTCGGCGGGCGCGGCGGCGTCTATTCCGTTGTCGAGGGCATCTTCGGCGTCGCCATCGCCGTGCTGACGTTCTGGCGACCCATCCTCACCGCGCTCACGCTCTACAGCGTCGTCGCTGCGTGGGCCGTCGTGATGGGCATCTTCAGGATCGTCAGCGCGGTGCGGCTCCGGCACGTGATCGCCAATGAGCTCTACCTCGGGCTGAGCGGCGTCACCTCGGTCCTCTTCGGCGTCCTCATGGTCGCGCTGCCGGCGGCCGGCGTGCTGGCGCTGAGCTGGCTCATCGGGGCGCTCGCGATCGCGGTGGGCGCCCTGCTCCTCGGGCTCTCGCTGCGCCTCCGGCGCCTGTCGGCCGCCGCCGCGCCCCTGCGCGCCCCTTGAGGCGTGGCCGAGCGGGGCGCGCCGATCAGTCGATCTGAAGGTGGTAGTGCGGCGGCGTCGTCTCCTCGATGACCAGGACGCCCTCGATCTCCGCGGCGCTCTCGAGGAACGCGCGCCGTTCCTTCGACGACATGGTCCTGTTGCGCACGTCCACGGCGCCCCTGCGCAGGTGCGCCGAGACGTAGATCCCGCGGTCGATCTGGTCCTGGATGACCGCCTCCATGGCCGCCACCACCTGCTCCGGCGGCTTCCTGGAGCTCGCCTGGTAAGCCTTCTTGATCTCCTGGACCGCCGCCTTGTGCCGGTAGAGCTGGAGGAGATCCTCTCCGAGCCTGAGCTTCGTGAACATGGCCCTCGCCTGGCGGTTCGCGTCGCGCGTCCCGCTCGTGATCACGAGGTGCTCGCGCGTGCGCCGCGCGTAGCCCCGGTCGATCTGCTCCAGCTTCGCGGCGATCTTCGCGGGGAGCGTCACGCCGGGCAGCACCTCGTACGGCGGCGGCTCCCATGGCTCCGCGGGCACGGCCTTCCCGAGCGCCGTCAGGGGCGGCAGCTTCGCGCGCCGCTCCTCCTCCTCTGACGGCAGCTCGTCGCACTCGAGCGACGGCGCGGCGCGGGGGGCAGCGCTGGCGAGGGCGCGCGGGGCAGCGCTGGCGAGGGCGCGCGGGGCAGCGCTGGCGAGGGCGCGCGGGGCAGCGCTGGCGAGGGCGCGCGGGGCGGCGCCGGTGTCAGGTCCATCGAGGCCGGGCAGCTCGAGGCCCGGCAGGTCGATGGAGTCGAGCTTCTCCTTGCATCCCGCAGCGCACAGCAGCGCGGCGGCGAGGGCGCACAGGCGCCATGTCAGCTCCCTGGAGCGCTCCTGGGCGGAGCTTCGGCGTGTCGGGGGCATCGGCAAAGCGGGCGCAGCGTGCCACGGCGCGCGTCGCTGGAGAAAAAAACGGCGGTGCCGCGCCCTTCTCGGCACAGGCTTCCACGCGGTTGCTCGGCGTGACGACGCCGTCATGGACCGGGACGCCGATCACGGCCGCGTCGAGGCGCGCCTCCCTGGCCAGCCGATCGTGGACGTCGCGTCGCGGCGCTCGGTTGCTCCTCGGTGGCTCTCCCTGCTTGCTTGTTTCCGTCAGCGCTGGGCTGTTCCTCTCGAACCGCCAGCCCGTTGCATGGCATTCACCATCTTGTGGGCGTGAGGGGGCGAGCAACTTGACGTCCCTCCAGGGCGGCACCTTGTTCGCCGTGGCCCGCCCGCTGCCGCGCCGCTCCCCGGGGAGCGAACGAGACGCTCATGGCAGCGAGCAGGCACGCTGGTCAGATGCTGGCCTCTATCCCGGTCCCGGTGAGGACTCCGGTCCAGCAGAGGAGGGTACGCACATGGCTGATCATTTGCAGGGTTCCCACCGCACGACGAGCTTCGGATTGGCGCTGGTCGACGCGGATACCGTGCAGGAGAACCGCGGCTCGTTCGTGGGGCTCGGCATCGCCCTCATGATGCTTGGCGCCATGGCGATGCTCATGCCCGCGATCGCCTCGCTGGTCTCGGCGGTGGTCATCGGATGCCTGCTGGCCGCCAGCGGCCTCTTCCAGGGCGTCCACGCCGCCCTGAACCGGAGGTGGGCCGGCTCCGCCTGGTCGTTCGTGAGCGCCTTGGTCCAGATCGCTGCGGGCGCCCTGATCATCCTCTTCCCCGTGACGGGCAAGGCGACGCTGACGCTGATCCTCGCGGCGTTCTTCGTCTCTGACGGCCTCCTCAGGACCATTCGTGCCCTCCAGCACCGCGATATGCCGGCGTGGGGCTGGCTCCTGTTCGATGGGCTCGTCTCGCTGGCGCTCGGAGTCCTGATCTGGTCGGGCTGGCCGAGCACCGCCGCGTGGGCGATCGGGTTGCTCGTCGGCGTCGACCTCCTCCTCGGCGGCTCGTCGATGCTGCTGATCGGGATCGGCGCGCGATCCCGACCCGTGGCGGGCGCGCGCATCTGAGCACCGAGCCGCGGGAGCCCGCGAGGCGGGCGGGGGAGGCCCCCCACGCGGAGCTCGCGAGGAGACCGCGCCGTGGTCCTCGCCGCTCGGGCCGGTCCGATCACCGCCCTGGCCAGTGTCGATGCTGTCGCCTCGACGCGCGGGGCCCCGCATCGGCTACACAACCCCCCATGCCCCACGCTCCCCTGACCGGCCGTGTCGCCCTCGTGACCGGCGCCGGCACCCGCCTCGGCGCCGCGACTGCCCGCGCGCTCGCGGCCGCCGGCGCCGACCTGGCCGTCCACTACGCCACGAGCGGCGCCGGCGCGGTCGCCGTCGTCGACGAGGCGCGCTCGCTCGGGCGGCGCGCCGTCGCGCTCCAGGCAGATCTGCACGACCGCGAGGCGCTCGCCCGCCTTGCCCGCGCGGCGCTCGAGTGGTCGTCTGGCCGGCTCGACCTGCTGGTCCACAACGCGGCGAACTTCGAGCGGGTCCCGCCGGCCGAGCTGTCCGCCGACGCCTGGGGTCGCGCCATGGAGCTCAAC
Organism: Sorangium sp. So ce321; assembly: GCF_051530195.1. Lineage (NCBI taxonomy): Bacteria > Pseudomonadati > Myxococcota > Polyangiales > Polyangiaceae > Sorangium > Sorangium sp. So ce321. Next base: position 13,704,379 of record NZ_CP150329.1, read on the forward strand.
GCGACCGCGCCGTACCTGCTCACGCTCGAGCTCGCTCCGGCGCTTCGCGCGTGCCGCGGCAGCGTCGTCGCGATCGTCTGCGTGAGCGCCGAGCGCCCCTGGAAGAACTACATCCCCTACTCCGTCTCGAAGGCCGCGCTGGCGCACCTGGTTCGAGGCCTCGCCGTCGGGCTCGCCCCCGACGTGCGCGTCAACGGCGTCGCGCCCGGGACGGTCCTCCCTCCCTCTTCCTACGACGAGGCCACGCTCGCCCGCCTCCGCGAGCGCATCCCGCTCCAGCGCCTCGGCGAGGCCGAGGACATCGCGCGTGCGGTGGTATTCCTCGCCGAGAACGACTTCATCACCGGCCAGATCCTCGCGATCGACGGCGGCGCCTCGGTCGCGTGACGCGCCGGCCGCCGTACGTAGGGTTCCGCGCGGCGGGTCGGGCGCGCGCTTTGGCTTGAACGACCGCGCCCGATCGACCCATAGTTTGAGTCCCATGAGCCACACGCCCGAGACCAGCGCCGCCCCCCTCCAGGCCGACCCCGCCCACAGCGCGCCCACCGGCAGCGGCCCGGCCGAGGCGCCCGCGGCTGCGGTCGCCGGGGAGGCCAAGCCGGCGAGCCACGACTCGACGCTGCCGGAAGCGCTGGTCGCGTTCATGCTGGACCGGTGGGCGCCTGCGCCCCGCGAGCTCCCCGAGCCGATCGCGCATGCGGAGGTGTTCGCCGCCCGCCGCCGCGCCCTCTCGAAGCTCTTCCCGGCGGAGACGCTCATCATCCCCACGGGGCACGAGAAGGTGCGGTCCAACGACACGCACTACCGCTTTCGTCCCGGCTCGGACTTCTTCTACCTGACGGGCAACCTCGAGCCCGACTGCGTGCTCGTCCTGCAGCCGCAGGAGGGCGGCGGGCACCGGGACATCCTCTTCGTCGAGCCGAACCCCGGCCGCAGCGACAAGACGTTCTTCACCGATCGCGCGAAGGGAGAGCTCTGGGTCGGCCCCCGCCTCGGCGTCGAGCAGAGCCGCGCGCGCTTCGGCGTCGACGAGTGCCGCGGGCTCCCCGAGCTCGACGCGTACCTGAGCGGCCTTGTCGGCACGGTGACGCGCCCCCACCGGGTGCTCCGCGGCATCTCCAAGCGCGTCGACAAGCTCCTCGCCCAGCACGATCGCGACAAGCAGCTCGGCGAGGCGCTCTCGGAGATGCGCCTCCTCAAGGACGCCCTCGAGGTCGAGGAGCTCGCGGCGGTCGTCGCGTCGACGAAGCGCGGCTTCGAGGACGTGATCCGCGCGCTCCCCGGCGGCCGGAGCGAGCGAGAGGTCGAGGGCATCTTCAACCTGCGCGCCCGGGTCGAGGGCAATGACGTCGGGTATGGCACCATCGCCGCGTCGGGCCACCACGCCTGCATCCTGCACTGGACGAGGAACGACGGAGCGCTCGAGCCGGGCAAGCTGCTCCTGCTCGACGCGGGCGTCGAGGGCAACGCGCTGTACACCGCCGACATCACCCGGACCTTGCCGATCAACGGGAAGTTCTCCCCGGAGCAGCGCGACATCTACGAGCTCGTGCTGGCGGCGCAGGAGGCGGCGATCGCCGAGGTGAAGCCGGGGAACGACTTCATGGAGCCGAACCGGGCCGCGATGCGGGTGCTCGCCCGGGGGCTCGAGCGGCTCGGCATCCTCCAGGTCTCCGCCGACGAGGCGCTCAAGGAAGACAAGCAGTTCTACCGCCGGTACTCGCTCCACAACGTGAGCCACATGCTGGGCCTCGACGTGCACGACTGCGCGCAGGCGCGGCAGCAGGTCTACAAGTTCGGCAAGCTCAAGCCGGGCATGGTGCTCACGGTCGAGCCCGGGCTCTACTTCCAGCTCGACGACGAGACGGTCCCGGCTCGCTACCGGGGCATCGGCGTGCGCATCGAGGACGATATCCTCGTCACGGAGACGGGGTACCGGAACCTCTCGGACGATATCCCGCGGACCGCGAGCGACGTGGAAGCGTGGATGGCCGGACTCTGGGGCGCGCCCCAGTGACCTGAGCCAGGGGCGGGGAGCTCACGATCGCAGGGAGAGCCGCCGGCGGAGGGGGAGCCGCGCGCGGGGGCGGCGGGGGTCCCCCCACAAACTCGCGCCTTTTGGTGGCTATTGCCTGATGAACGGGTGGGGTGGGCTGGGGGCGACCCGCTGCGATGCGGGCCGGCGCTCGGGTTTGTGGGGCCCACCCCCGCCGCCCCCGCGCGCGGCTCCCCCTCCGCCGGCGGCTCTTTCCTGGAGCGCAACGGGGAGGCGGTGAGGACGGCCGGGCTCGTCGGGTTGGGCGGGGGACGCGGCGGCTCGGGGCGTGCCTGAGGGGGGCTGCGGGCTCTGTCGCGGCCGGCGGGCGCGCGGACGCGAGCGGCGAGCGGTCATGGCGGCGCCCGGAGCGATGGCTGCCTGGGGGCAGCGGCGCTACTCTGCCGATGAGGAGCCGCTATGCACAAGTCTCGCCTTCAGCGTGGGTCAGGGACCGCCTTTCATCCAACCGGGCGCGCGCTCGCGACGTCGTTGCTCGCCGCGGCCGCGGTCGTCGCCATGTCCGGGGCGGCCAGGGCCGACGGGACGGACGCCCAGGAGGCCCGGGGAGCGCTCGCGGCGCGCTCGCCAGGGATGCTCGAGCCTCGCCTTCCTGGCTACGTCAACCCGGCGCTGCCGGCGGACATCGCTTCGTCGATGGGCAGCTTCGACGGCCTGAACGAGCCGGTCGCGACGGCGGGCGAGCCGCTCTATGGCCTGGCCTCCGAGCTCGAAGAGTCCAGCTACGACATCCCCGGGCAGATCGTCGTCGACGCGCGCGACGACGTCGACGACGGCGCGCTCGCGGGGCTCGTGCGGGATTTCTCGCTGCACCTCATGCCGACCGCGCTCGCCGCCAAGACCCGGATCCACATCGCCACCGTGGACGGCCCGGTCAGCGCGACGCTCCAGCGGCTCGCGCAGGACCCGCGCGTGGAGGCGGCCGAGCCGCTCGCCAGGGTGCGCGCGTTCTTCGTCGCCAACGACCCGCTGTTGAAGGACCAGTGGCACATGGCGCGCGTCGGCGCCGAGCGGGCATGGGACTTCGCCACGGGCCGCGGGGTCACCGTCGCCGTGGTCGACACGGGCATCGCGTGCGAGACGCACGGGCCCTTCGTCAAGGCGCCAGACCTCGCCTCGACCGAGTGCGTCGAGGGGTGGAACTTCGTCACCAAGACGAACCACGCGAACGACGACCAGGGCCACGGCACGCACGTCGCCGGCACGATCGCGCAGTCGACCAACAACGGCATCGGCGCCGCAGGGCTCGCTTTCCACGCGCGGCTCATGCCGGTGAAGGTGCTGAACGAGAGCGGCTGGGGCACGACCGCCGACGTGGCCGACGGCATCCGGTGGGCCGCCGAGCACGGCGCCCACGTCATCAACCTGAGCCTCGGCGGCCCGCGCAACTCCAAGGTCCTCCAGAGCGCGATCGACTACGCGATCTCGCGCGGCGCGGTCGTCGTCGCGGCGGCCGGCAACACCGGCGGGCGCGTGCAGTTCCCCGGCGCGTCCGACGGCGTCATCGGCGTGAGCGCCACCGACGCGAACGACAAGATCGCGAGGTTCTCGTCGCGCGGCCAGGGCGTCGACGTCTCGGCGCCCGGCGTGAACGTCACGCAGCAGACCATCTGCAACCGCGGGCGCGGCGACTGCGACGCCCCCTACCCGGCGTACAACGGCACCTCGATGGCCGCGCCCCACGTGGCCGGCGCGGCGGCGCTGCTCGTGGGCCTAGGCGTGTCGGACCCGCGCGCGGTCGAGGACGCGATCCGCGCCGGCGCGCGCGTGGTCGACGACTCCGACAGCGGCAGGCTCCTCTACGGGGCGGGCGTGCTCGACGCCGCGAGCTCGGTCGCGCGCGTGACGCAGAGCCACATCATCGTGCGGCTGGTCGCCCTGCTCCTGCTCGCGACCTGGGTCGGCCGCCGCGCCCGCAAGAAGGACGCGACCGCCACGAGCCCGTGGCGGGCGAGCTTCCTCCTCCCGGCTCTCGCGGCCGGGCCGGGGCTGTTCTTCTTCGCGCCGTGGCTCCTGTCGCGCGTGGATCTCGCCGTCGACGTGCTGGCCCGGCCGATCGCCGACCTCGACCTGCTGGTCGGCGCGTCGGTCCACCGCTGGCTGCCGCTCGCCAACGCGCTCGTCCCGCTCGGCCTCACCTCGCTCTTCTTCGGGGTGAAGAAGCTCCGGCCGGCGATCGCGGGCTTCTCCGTCGGCACCGCGGCCTACCTCACGTCGGTCGTCACGCTCGGCGAGGTGGCCGGCCCCCTCGGCCAGCTGGCGCTCGTCGTCTGGTGCGCGGTCAACGCCGCCGCCTGCCTCTGGATCGCCCGGACGAACCTCTCCACGCGCTGATCCGGCGCGCTCCCGCGATCGCTCCGCGACCGGGCGACGAGCCCGGTCCTCGAGACCTCCCCTCCAAAACGAGCTAGGATGCCGGTCATGCGGCCCGGCACCTTGCTTCTACCCTTCACGCTGCTCCTCGGGGCCTGCGGCGGCTCCTCCAGCGAGACGCCGTGGCCCGCGGAGCCCCAGGGCCCCGCGCTCGGCCCCACCGACGAGGCGTCGCCTGGCGGGCCGGCAGACACGAGCGCGACCCCTGAGGGCTCGGCAGACCAGGCGGACGCCGGCCGCTGAGCCGGCGGAGGACGGCATGGCGGAGGGCCGGACGGCAGGCGCGCAACGAAGGGCCTGGCTCTCGGCGGCCCTGCTCTCCGTGGCGCTCCTGGTCGTGCCGCTCCTCTTCTGGCTCCTCCTGCCGCGCCCCGCCCCCGTGATGCCGGCGCGGCAGGAGCCCGCCCCGGCGCGGCTCGCCCCGCCTCAGCCCGAGAACACGGCCCCGCGCGAGGTCGAGGTTGAGCCGCCGGCGCCCCCGCCGCCGCGCGAGACCACGGCCGCGCGCGCGGGGCCGGTCCGCGGCGTGGTCTTCGATCCAGAGGGCCGCCCCGGCGCCGGCGCGACGGTCAGGTGCACCGATGAGCCGAGCCTGTCGGCGGTCGCCGACGCCGAGGGGCGCTTCGAGCTGCCGCCCGAGGCCGACGGCTGCACCGCGGTCGCGACGCACCCTCCGTTCGGCGACACCGAGCCCGCGCGCGTCGCCGCCGGCCGCGACAACATCCTCCACCTCATCGCCGGGGGCTCGATCGTGGGCGAGGTCGTGGATCAGTCGGGCAGGCCCGTCGAGGAGTACCTCCTGGCGATCGAGTCGTTCCTGCCGTCCGGCTCCGGCGCGCACGGGAGCGTGAACGGCCGCGCGCGCAGGGTGTCGGACCCGAGCGGCGCGTTTCAATGGAACGACCTCGCGCCGGGGCGCTACGTGCTGACGGTGAGCGCGCCCGGCCGCCCGCCCACGCGGAGCGCGCCCGTCGACGTCGAGGCGGGCAGCGCTGCCCGCCGCGTGCGCATCGTGCTGCCGCAGGGCGCGACCCTGCGAGGCAGGGTCGTCGACGCCGAGTCGCGCGCGCCGGTCGTCGAGGCCCAGGTCGAGCTCGACTCCGCGACCTCGTCCGGCGCGAACGCGATCTCGCTCGCGCTCACCGACTCGAACGGCGACTACCAGCTCCAGGGGGTGCCGGCGAGCGGCCCGTTCTCGGTGCGCGTGCGGCACGACCAGTACATGAGCAAGATCGTGCCCGGCCTCGACGCGCGCGGCGCGGGCTCCGTGCGCGCCGACATCGAGCTCCGCCTGCTCGGCGACGGCGGCTCGCGCGAGGAGCTCACGGGCATCGGCGCGATGCTCGCGGTCTCGTCGAGCGGCGTGACGATCGCGGACGTCATCGAGGGCGGGCCCGCGGCGCTCGCCGGGCTCGCGCAGGGCGACGTCATCGTCCGGATCGACGGCGAGACGGCCACGGATCTCCCGCTCGCCGACTGCATCCAGCGGCTCCGCGGCCCGGCGGGGACGCGCGTCTCCGTCGGCGTCGACCGGGGGGGCCGCGTCCTCGAGGTGACAATGCGGCGCGACGTCGTGGTTCACTGACCGGCCGCGCGCCGAGGTGCTAGAGGTCCGTCATGTCGACGCGCCCCACCGCGCTTCCCCCGGCCGGAGCTCCGGACGTCCTCTACTTGATCGATCTCTCGGGCTACGTCTTCCGCGCCTACCACGCGATCAGCCCGCTCTCGAGCCCGAGCGGCGAGCCGACTCATGCGACGTTCGGCACCGTTGCGATGCTCACGAAGCTCGTGGACGAGCGGAAGCCCGCGTACCTCGGCGTGGCGATGGACTCCGCGGGCAAGACGTTCCGCGACGATCTCGACCCGCGCTACAAGGCGCACCGGCCGCCGCCGCCGCCCGACCTCGGGGTGCAGATGAACCGGTGCCGGGAGATCGTCGAGGCGTACCGCATCCCGATCTTCATCCACGAAGGGCTAGAGGCGGACGATCTCATCGCCGTCGCCGTCGAGCGGGCCAAGGAGCGGGGGCTGCGCGTCGTCATCGCGTCGAGCGACAAGGATCTCATGCAGCTCGTCGACAACGACCGGGTGATGCTCTGGGACGCGATGCGCGACAAGGTCTACGGGCACCCCGAGGTGGTCGCGAAGTTCGGCGTGCCGCCGGAGCAGGTGCGCGACCTGCTCGCGCTCGTCGGCGACAGCTCGGACAACGTCCCCGGCGTGCCCGGCGTCGGCCTGAAGACGGCCGCCGAGCTGCTCGCGCAGTTCGGCTCGCTCGCGTCGCTCTACGCCCGCCTCGACGAGGTGAAGAAGCAGCGCATCCGAGAGTCGCTCAAGCAGCACGAGGCCGACGCGCTCCTGTCGCAGAAGCTCGTGACGCTCGACGGCAGCGCGCCTGTCTCGCTCGACCTGGAGACGCTGCGCTACGGCGGCGCGGACACGGGCAGGCTCCGGGAGCTCTTCACGGAGCTCGGCTTCTCGCGCTTCCTGAAGGCCGTCCGCGCGCCGGAGCCCGCCGCGCGCGCGGCGACCTACCGGGTCATCGCGACGCGCGAGGAGCTCGAGGCCTTCGCCAGGTCGGCGCGCGCGGCCGGGCGCCTCGCATTCGACGTGCACGCGACGACCCGCGAACCCATGAGCGCCCACGTCTGCGGCATCGCGCTCGCCTGCGAGCCGGGGCAGGCCGTCTACGTCCCGCTCGGCCACCGCTACCTCGGAGCGCCGGCGCAGCTCTCGATGAGCGACGTCGACGCGGTGCTCGGCCCGCTGCTCGCCGACCCCGAGCTCCCGAAGGTCGGCCACGACGTCAAGTTCTGCGAGGTGATCCTCCTGCGGCACCGCATCGGGATCGTGGGCGTCGCCTTCGACACGATGCTCGCGAGCTACCTGCTCGATCCCGAGGCGAAGAACCAGCTCCACGAGCTCGCCGAGCGCGAGCTCGGTGCCAAGATGCAGACCATCGAGGAGGTGGCCCCGAAGCGCCGCGGCCAGGCGCAGCGCGCGCTCGACGAGATCGAGCTCGGCGAGGCCTCGAGCTTCGGGGCGGCGTTCGCCGACGTCGCGCTCTCGCTGACCGACCGGCTGCGCCCGCGGCTCCGCGCCGAGCGGCTCGAGGACCTGCTCGTGCAGATCGAGCTGCCCCTCTCCGCGGTGCTCGCCGAGATGGAGCTCACGGGCGTCCTGGTCGACCCGCAGGCGCTCGGGCAGCTCGGCGCCCAGATGACGACCGAGCTCGCGGCGCTGGAGGAGAAGGCGCGCGAGCTGGTGGGGCACGACATCAACCTCGCGTCGCCGAAGCAGCTCGAGGCGGTGCTGTTCGACGAGCTCGGGCTGCGCTCGCAGCGCAAGACCAAGACCGGCCGCTCGACCGACGCCGACGTGCTCGAGACGCTCTCGGAGGACCACCCGTTCCCTGGCGTCGTGCTCGAGCACCGCATGATCGCCAAGCTCAAGGGCACGTACGTCGACGCGCTGCCGCGCCTCGTGCATCCGGGCACGGGCCGCATCCACACGCGCTGGGGCCAGGCCGTGGCCGCGACCGGGAGGCTCTCGTCCCAGGACCCGAACCTGCAGAACATCCCGATCCGCACGGAGCTCGGCCGGATGATCCGGCGCGCGTTCGTCGCGCCGCCCGGGAGCGTGATCGTGAGCGCCGACTACTCCCAGATCGAGCTGCGCGTGCTCGCGCACCTGTCGAAGGACCCGGTGCTCGTCGACGCCTTCCGCACCGGGCAGGACGTGCACGTGCGCACGGCCATGGAGATCTTCGGGGTGGACGAGGCGGGGGTCACCGACGAGATGCGCCGCCGGAGCAAGACCATCAACTTCGGCGTGATCTACGGGATGGGCGAGTCGGCGCTGGCCAAGCGCCTCGACATCTCGCGCGCGGAGGCGGCGCGCTTCATCGACGCCTATTTCGCGCGCTACCGCGGCGTGCACGAGTTCATGGAGCAGACGATGGCCGACGCGAAGCGCTCCGAGTCGGTGCGCACGCTGCTCGGCCGGCGCCGCCTGCTCCCGGATCTGCGCAGCAGCGACCGCATGCGCCGCGCCCAGGCCGAGCGCATCGCGCAGAACACCCCGATCCAGGGGACCGCGGCGGACCTCCTGAAGCTCGCGATGGTCCGCGTCCCGCGCCCCGTCGTCCCCGGCGCGCGCATGGTGCTCACGGTGCACGACGAGCTCGCGTTCGAGGTGCCGGCCGGCGCGGTGGACGAGGCGAAGGCCAAGGTACGGCAGGCCATGGAGTCGGTCTTCCCGCTCGACGTGCCGCTCGTCGTCGACATCGGCCACGGACCGACCTGGGCCGACGCCCACTGAGGGGCGGACACCCGCTTCGGAGACGGGCCCATCTCGGTGTTTTCGGTGCTCGGCGTGCTGGAGCACGCCTCCGCGCCGAAAACGCCGATCTGGACCCGTCTCCTGTGCGGGTGCCCGCCGCTGGCGTCGTAGGTTGGAGAGGGGCCGAGCCACGCTCTCCGTGGCCGCGACGGAACGGCAGTGGGGGTCTGCGGCAACGGGGCCCACGGTGTTGCGAGGAGACAAAACGACGACGCCCGCTTCACCTTGCGGTGAGCGGGACGTACGTGCGGAAAGATGTTGCTCAGCTCGCGGCGGCGGTCTTGGCGGCGACGCTCGCCTTGTGAAGGGCGAGGGCCAGGCGGCTCTTCACACGCGACGCGCGCTTGGCGGGGATCGTCCCCTTCGACGCGGCGCGGTCGAGCGCGCTCACCGCGGTGGTGACCAGGCCCGTGGACTCCTGCGGGACGCCCTTCAGCGCGGTGCGCGCCTTCTTGACGATCGTGCGGAGCTCCGACTTGGCGGCGCGGTTACGCGCGGTCCTCGTGATGCGCTGGCGGTTGCGCTTGTCGGCGGATGCGTGATTGGCCATGAGAAAAGCTCTCCTACTTCTTCGCCTGCGCCTCGGCGGGCGTGGCAGCGCGCAGGGCGTCCGGCGCGTTCTGGTCGTAACCCGCCGGATGGATCGGGAACTTCGGGGTGCCGTGCGCGCGCTCGAAGCGCTTGCGACGGGTGCCCGCCGTGCGCGCCTTGCGCCGACGGATGCGCTGAGTTTGCTGAGTCGCGGAAACCATGGGGGCGCGAATTGTACCTGCGGAGGCCCTCGTGTCAACCGGGACGTTTGTCGGCTCGCTCAGGGTCGGATCGAGGCGTTGATCGAGAACGACGGCTTGGAGAACGGGCCCACGTTCGCGGCCTTGAGCGCGGACTGCACGCAGCTCGACTGACCGTTCGCCGCCGCCCAGCCGCTGACGCTGACCTTGCTCACCTGGCCGGTCGACGAGAACGTGATCTGCGCGCGCGACACGTCGTCCGCGCCCGCCACGCACGCCCTCGCGTTGCCCATGACCGAGCCGAGCGCGGCCTGGACCGAGCCCTGCGACGGCTGCTCGGGGATGTTCTGCGCCCGGAGCGGGCCCGAGGCCGGCACCGGCGCCTCCGACACCACCGACGGCTGCTTCTCCGCCTCGTCGCCCACGGCCGCCTGCATGGCGGACGGCAGGTCCCCCGGCTTGCCGGGCGCCGTCGGCGCCGCCGCCACCTTGCCCTGCGGCTCTGCCTTCTGCGCCGCGGGCGCCTCGGGGGCCGCCGGCGCAGGCGCGCCAGCGCCGGTCGGCGCCGCTGCCGTCCTGGGCGCCGCGGCGAGCTTCTCCGCCTCGACGGGCTGCTGCTCCGCCTCCGCGCTCACCGCCGGCGCGGCGGGCACCGCGGCGACCGGGGCAGCGGGCTCCGCCGGCCTGTCATCGCGGGGCGCGGCGGGCGCCGGGGCCGCCGCCGGCGCGGCCGCCGTCTCTTGCTGCGATGGCGCCTTCGGCGTCTTCACCATCACCGCCACCGCCGCGGCCAGGCCGAGGGCCGCGATCGCCACGCCGGCGATCATCCCGCCGGATCGCTTCTTCGCCGCAGCCTCGGCTGCGGGCGCGGCCACAGCGCGCGGCCTCCTCGCCGACAACGCCGCGACCTCGGCCGGCTTCTCGTCCTCGAGCGACTCGGCCGCGCCGGGCTGCACGCCGCCGGCAGCCTCCACCTGTTCCGGGGGCACCGACGCGCTGAGCCGGTTGAGATCGATGACGCCGGAGTCCTCGGTGACCCCGTCGCCCGTCCGCAGCGACGGCGACGACGCGCGCGTGCTGCCGGAAAGCGAGCCACGCCCCGGCGGCGTGGACACGCGACCAGGCGGCATCGAGCCGCGCCCCGAGGGCGGCAGCGGCGTCGACAGCGGGCCGCGCCCGGACGGCAGCGGCGTCGCGATCGCCGAGCCGCTCGCGCCGGGCGCGCCGCTCAAGCGGCCCGGCGCCTGGCTGGCCCGCTCGGCGATCTCCTTCAACGACTGGCGTTTCCGCTCCGGCGGGCGCGAGGCGCTGCCGCCCGATAGGCTCGCTTCAGACTTCGCGGCCCTGTCTGCTTGTGATCCATCCGCCATGGTGCTGCCTTCTCCTGCTGCATGTACTTCGCGCAAGATGTCCCCCGCCTGCTCCTCGCCTGGCTCGGCGGCGAGGTCGGGGGCTGCGAGGAGGGCGGCCTGCGCCGCCGTGTCCTCCGATCGACGGGCCTCTGATCGACGGGCCTCTGATCGACGGGACAGAGCGACCTCGACGATGCGAGCTGCCCGCGTCTCCCACGCCGCTTCATCAAGGGCGGGAGCAGGCCAGTCGTTGAGCATCCCGTCGAGGTCGAGCTTGCTGGTGACGTTCATTCGGCGTCCCCTCCGAAACCGCGCTCCGCGAGGTACACGCGGAGCTTGCGGCGCGCCTCGTGGACGCGCCAGGCAACTGTTCCTTCCGGACAACCCAGGATCCTGGAGGCGTCCTCGTGCGGCACGCCGTCGATGCACACGAGGATGAGCGTCGTCCGCAGCGTGTCCGAGAGCGTGTCGATGCCGTCGCAGAGCGCGGCCGCGAGCTCGCGCCGCTGGGTCGTCGCGGCCGGATCGACCCCGTGGCTCGGGCGCGTCTCGAGCAGCAGCGCCTCGATCCGCGGATCGTCCGCGGGGGTCGAGTTTCTGCTCGGCTTGCGGGCCCGGATCATGTTGAGCGAGAGGTTCACGGCGATCCGGTAGAGCCAGGTGAACGGCTCGCTCCGGCCGTCGAACCGATCGAGAGCCTGGTAAGCCCGGACGAAGGTCTCCTGGGTCACGTCCTCTGCCTCCGCGCCCGAGCGGACGAGGTGGAACGCCAGCCGGAAGATGCGCTTCTGATGGCGACGAACCAGCACCCCGAAGGCCTGGGCGTCCCCGCTCCGGGCCTGATCGACGAGCTCACGATCGGTGGGTTTGGCCATCCTAGCCGCCTCGGGGTGGGAATCGTCTCCCGCGCACGGACGACAGCGCAGCCGCGGACCGCCCTTCGCGACGGCCGCTGACCGTCTCGGCGAGAGGAGCCCCTCGCGGCGAGCCCTGCTTCGCGGTGGCGAAGCCGGACGATGAGGAGGCAAGTTCCACGTTCAGGCGCGCGAAGATAGCCGAACACTCTTCCTAGGACAAACCATGCGCCCGGACCTTGGGCGCCTCGGTGCGATGTCGACTGGGAGGGCCGTACGCCCGCGCTGCCAGCCGGCTCGGCGCCGCCGCGGCGCCCGTGGGGGACAGGGCCGGGGCGCAGGCGCCGGGCCGAGCGCGGCCGGGGCGCCTGCGCTCCGAGCGCGGCCGCCCGCGGCGCTGCTATGGTCGGCGGATGCGACGCTTCTCGAGTTGGATGCGCACCCTGGGGCTCATCGCGGCGGCCTTCGCGGGGGGGGCGGCGACTTCCCACCTCGCGGGCGCGAGCACACAGGCGCAGAGCCCCTACGCTCCCCTCGAGCAGCTCGCGCGCGTGCTCGTGCTCGTCGAGAACCAGTACGTCGAGCCAGCGCAGCGCAACAAGATCATCGACGGCGCCATCAAGGGCATGGTCGCGGAGCTCGACCCGCACTCGGCCTACATGAACGCCGCGGAGTTCGCGCAGTTCCAGGAGGAGACCGGGGGGACGTTCGGGGGCGTCGGCATCGAGGTCGACGCCAAGGACGACAACATCACCGTGATCGCGCCGATCGAGGGCTCGCCGGCGGCGCGGGCGGGCGTCCGCTCCGGCGACCAGATCATCGCGATCGACGGGCGCCCCGTGCGCGGCGAGCGCCTCGACAAGCTCGTGAAGATCATGCGCGGGCCCCCCGGCTCCCGGGTGAAGCTCACGATCCGCCGGCAGGGCGTCGCCGAGCCGCTCATGTTCGACCTCGCGCGGGAGCAGATCCACGTCACGAGCGTCGCGGCCAAGCGCCTCGACCGGGACGTCGCGTACGTCCGCCTGAAGCAGTTCCAGGACGGCACCCACGAGGAGATGCTCCGCGCCGCGGCGAGGCTGCGCGCCGAGTCCAGGGCGCCGCTCGCCGGGGTGATCCTCGACCTGCGCAACAATCCCGGCGGCCTCGTCCACGAGGCGGAGGCCGTGGCCGACGAGTTCCTCTCGTCGGGGACGATCTACTCGACCCGCCAGCGCAGCCACGTCGTCGACGAGGCGAAGGCCCACGACGGCGGCGCGTTCGCCTCGCTGCCCGTCGTCGCGCTGGTGAACGAGTACTCCGCGAGCGCCGCCGAGCTCGTCGCGGGCGCGCTTCAAGACAGCGGGCGCGCGACGGTCGTCGGCGCGACGACGTTCGGCAAGGGCTCGGTGCAGACCATCTACGAGCTGCCCGGCGGCGCCGGGGTGAGGCTCACGACGATGCGCTACTACACGCCGAAGGGGCGCTCGATCCAGGCCCAGGGCATCCGCCCGGATGTCGTCATCGAGAGCGCGCAGCAGCAGTTCCCGGCCACCATCCTCCGCGAGCAGGACCTCGAGGGGCACCTCCCCGCCGAGGGGTCGAGCCTCGCCGGCTCGCCGAGGGCCGTGCTCGTCGAGAAGCGCGCGGAGGCCGCCGCGGCGCGCGGCCCCGAGGGCGACGTGCCCGCCGACCCCACCCGCGGCAGCGATTTCGCGCTCGCCGTCGGTTACCAGCAGCTCCTCCGCGCGATCCCCGCGGCCCGCTAGCGCGGGCGATCCGCTCTCGCGCCGCGCTCCGGATGACCGGCGCCCGCGCTGGTAGCGCGTCAGGCCTCGGCGCCGGCGCGGAGCCCGGTCGTCACCGCGTCGAGCACGGTGCGCGCCCTCCCGGCGATGGTCGCCCCGGCCACGAGGATCCCCGGGGCGGCGCGGACGCCCTCGCACCGCACGCCCACCGCCTCCAGCGCGCCCAGCCGGTCGCCGCGAGGCCACGCGACGAGGTCGAGCTCCGGGCCCTGCATGGAGCTCACCACCCCGAACGCGCCGCGCGCGTCGCCCAGCGTGACGGGCGCCGCGATCGAGAGCGCGAACGGCGCGGCGCCGCGCGCCGGGAGATCGGGGCCGGCGCTGCGCTCGGGCGGGGCGTACGCGATCCCTCCGCCGGCCAGCCCGCCGATCGCCAGGATCACCGCGTCCACCGCGAGCGGCACGTCCTCGCCGTCCACGTGGACCAGCACGCCGTCGCCCGCGCCGCCTGCTGCTCCGCGGCCGTCGCTCGCTGCCACTGCGCGCACGCGGCCGTGGCGCTGCGTCACCTCGATCGCGGCGAGCAGCGCGTCGCGCGCCGCCTCGAAGCGGAGCCCCGCCGGAGAGCCGGCGCCGATCAGCGCCTCGCCCACCGGGACGCCGAGGCGCGCCGAGAGCGCCTCGGCCCGCGGCGCGCGCGCGCCGAGCCACGGACCGAGCAGGATCCCCCCGGCGCCGCCCGCGCCCTCGAGCGCCTGGTGGAGCCGCTCGAGCAGCCAGGAGAGCCGCGCCGGGTCGTCGTGCCGCGCCGCGAGGTCGCCGTCCGCGATCCCCCGCTCGTCGTCGAAGCGCAGGAAGGGCGCGTCGACGGGCAGGAAGCGGAGCCCCCGCGCCCGGGCGAACGGCTCATCCGTGAACGCCTCCGCGAGCGCGTCGGCGTCCCACGCCGCCCGCGGCACGCGCGGGACGAGGACGCGCGTACGGCGGAGCGGGCCGAGATCGAGCAGCGCGCGATCCCTGCCCCGGGCCGGGCGGATCCGCCCGGCCACGGTCGCGATGCGCGCGGCCGCCGCGTGCGGCACGTCCCACAGGCCGAGCTCCGCCGCGAACTGCCGCGCCGCTGGCGCGAGATCGCCGGCGGGCAGGTCGCTCCCGAGCAGCCTCGCGGCCCGCTCGACCTGCTCCCACGGGACGTCGTCCACCGCGCCGCCCGCGAGCGCCGTCTCGCCGACGCCCGCGGAGATCACGGTGACCCGGGCCCCGCGCCGCCGCGCGCTCCACGCGGCGGCGAGCCCGGCGACGCCGGCGCCGATCACGAGGATCGATCGCGCCACGCCCTCTCCTCTGGCTCCCTCGCCGGGCGCGGCGCCCGGCGCTCGCTCTCCTCGCACGCCGCCGTGGCCGCCTCGTCGTCCGCGGGGGCGCCGAGCTCCGACCGCACGCTGGCGATGGCGAGCGCCTCCTGCCTGGCCTGCTCCGGGCCGAGCGCGACCGCGCGCGTCACCGCCTGCCGCGAGAGGAACTCCATGGCCTGCCGCATCCCGTCGCGCGGCGGGAGCGAGAGCTCCTGCGCCACGATCTGCCCGCACCGCGCCGCGCAGCGCATCCCCCCGCAGGCGCCGAGCCCGAGGCGCGTGCGGCGCGCGACGTCGGCGACGCTCCGGGCGAGCTCGTGCCGGAGGACGTAGCGCACCTCGGCCTCGATGACCGGCTCGCACGGGCACACCGTCGCCGCCTCGCGCGGCCGCTCGCGCACGCGCTCCTCGATCCGGAGCGCGCGCGAGCCGTGCCGGTACACGAGCCGCCGGGCGGCCACCGCGTCGATCTCCATCCGCCGCGCGAGCGCGAGCGCGTCGACGGCGCGCTCACCGCCGGGCAGCGGCGTCACGTGCGTCGCGCAGCGCGCGCCGAGGTCGAAGCGCCGCGCGAGCACGTCGGTCATCTGCTCGGCGAAGAGCCGGAAGCTGGCCAGCTTGCCGCCGATCATCGAGTAGAGGCCAGGCGCGCCGTGCGCCGCGTGATCGACCACCTGGTGATCGCGCGAGAGGGCGTCCTCTGTCGGCCCGTAGGCGTACAGCGTGGGCCGCACGCCCGCGTACGTGCCGATCGCGCGCGCCTCGTGGATCTGCGGGAACACGCGGGCGATGCCCTGGACGAGGTACCTGACCTCCTCGCTCGTCGCGCGGACCTGGTCGAGATCGCCGTAGAAGTCGTCGTCGGTCGTGCCGATGACGCTCATGTTCTCCCACGGCTCGACGAAGATCTGACGGCCGTCGATCGTCCTCGCCATGATCGCGTAGTTGGTGAGGCGCCGGTCGAACACGACGTGCACGCCCTTGCCGGGCCGCACCCGCGAGCTCGCCGCGGGCAGGCCCGCGAGCGACGCCGTGATCGGCGACCACGCGCCGGTCGCGTTCACGACCGCGCTCGTGCGGAGCCGCCCGCCCTCGCCGCTCACGCGGTCCCGGTAGCGGACGGCGATGACCTCGCCGGTGTCCTCGCGGCGCTCGATCCGCTCGACCGTGTGCCCGACGTACACCTTCGCCCCGCGCTCGATCGCGTCGACCGCGTTCGCGACGCAGAGCCGCGCGCCGTCGATGCCCCACTCGTCGAAGCTGAAGCCGCCCACGAGGTCTCCGTGCAGCCCCGGCTCGAGGCTCCGGAGCTCGTCGGGCGACAGGCGCGCGTGCGGCTTGCCGCGCTTGAGCGGCTGGTACTTGTCGTACGCCTCGAAGAAGCCGTCGGCGAGCGCGTAGAGCACGCGCGCGTGCCTCGCGTTCTCGAACGGGACGAGGAAGGGGATCCGGAAGAGCAAGTGCGGCGCGATCGCCTGGATGTGCCCCGAGTCGCGGCACGACGTCTCGGTCACGTGCGGATCGCTGGTCAGGTACCTGAGCCCGCCGTGGATCATGCCGCTCGAGTTCCCGCTCGCGCCGAACGCGAGATCGTTGCGCTCGAACAGCGCGACCCTCAGGCCCCGCTGCGACGCGTCACGCGCGACGCCCACGCCGTTCACGCCGCCTCCGATCACCACGACGTCGACGTCGGTGTCGGCGCGGCGGGCCGTTCGTGCGGCGCTCGAAAGGAGGATCGTCACTTGCGGCGTATAGCATGCCAGAAATTTTCCACGAGCGGGCTCAACCGCATGCGCGGCGCCGTGGACGCTGGCAGAGACCGCCCGTCAGCCGCGGACCCGGATCGCCCAGGTGAGCTTCGCGAGGCTGCGGAGCACGTTCGGGACGCGCCGCGTGAGGTTGATCGAGGGCCGCCGCTTCTCGAGCACGCGGACGGGGATCTCCTCGATCCGGAGGCCGGCCCGGTAGGCGCGGATGACGAACTCGCTGGCGAAGACGTCCTTGTCCACGACGCAATCGCGCGCGATCCCGAGGAGCGGCTCGCGCACGAACGCCTTGAGCCCGTGCGTGTCCGTCCCCCGGAAGCCGAGCGTGGCGCGGAGAAGCCCGTTGTACATCTGGCTCGCGGCGTGCCGCGCCCACGGGCGGTCGTCGCGCGCGCCCTGGATGAGCTTGGAGCCGATGACCATGTCGACGCCGCCCGCCTGCAGCATCGCGATCGCGCTGCGGTGGAAGTCCACGTCGCACAGGTCGATCTCGTCGCAGAGCACGAAGCGCCCGCGCGCCCGCTCGATC
The DNA here is from genome assembly GCF_051530195.1 of Sorangium sp. So ce321. Taxonomy (NCBI): domain Bacteria; kingdom Pseudomonadati; phylum Myxococcota; order Polyangiales; family Polyangiaceae; genus Sorangium; species Sorangium sp. So ce321. Next base: position 13,721,460 of record NZ_CP150329.1, read on the forward strand.
CCCGCGCGGAGCGCGGCCCCGTAGTTCGGCTCGCCGACGGAGAAGTGCCGTACTTCCGGGTACTTGCGCTCGAGCTCGCCGGCGATGCCGAGCGTCCCGTCGCGCGAGCCGTTCTCGGCGAGCACGAGCTCCCAGCGCCAGCCGAGCGGCGACAGCCGCTCGCGCAGGTCCACGACGGCGGCGTGGAGGATCGCCTCCTCGTTGTAGACGGGGATGATGATGGAGATGTCCGGCGCGTCGCCCGCGTCCCCGCGGCCAGGCCCGGCGCTGCTCACGACGCGCCTCCGAGGAGCGCCTGCGCCTCGTGCGCCGCGTCGCGCCCGAAGTGGAGCGCGTCCTCCATCGAGGAGTAGTTCCAGCCGCCGTAGCGCCCGCACGAGACGATGCGCTGGCCCTCGAGGAACGGCCGCACCGCCTCCAGCGACTCGAAGTAGCTGTGATCGAACACGACGTACGCGTAGTCGATGCGGCGCAGCCGGGCGAAGCGAATGGCGCTCGGGGCGGGGATGAGGCCCATCTCGACGAGGCCGTCCGCGACGCGGGGGAGCAGCGTCGCGAGATCGGGCTCGGCGCGATCGGCCAGCTCGACATACAGGCTCGCCTTGCCCGGCGGGGCCATGGAGGAAGAGAAGTTCGAGTAGCAGCCCACCCGGTAGAACGGGTACTTCTCCTCCGGCACGTACACCCAGTGCAGCGGCTTCCCGCACGGCGTGTCGAGCGCCACGTCGAGGTAGTGGAGGTGCGTGCAGCGCAGCCGGGAGGCCGCCTCGCTGACGGCCCGGGGCGCGTCCGCGAGGAGCCTCACGAGCGCCGGCAGCGGCGCGGAGGACACGAGCACGTCGTACCGGACGATCTCGTCGTCGAACACGAGCTCGCGCGCGCGCCAGTCGATCGCCACGGGCGCGCGGCCGAGCTCGAGCGCGGGCGTGTCCGCGTCGCGCGGCCGCTGCTCGGCGAGCGCCCGCGCGAGCCCGTGCGTCAGCTGCCCGATACCGAGCCGCGGGTAGAGGAACCTCGCGTTGTAGCCGAGCTCCCGGTCGTTCAGCCCGACCGCTCCGGCGAGCACGTCCTCGAGCTTCGGTATCGGGACGAAGCGGGAGCACCAGGCGGCGGTGATCTCGCTCGGGTGCACCCCCCAGAGGCGGCTGTTGTAGGGGATCATGAAGTGGCGGCTGATCCCCTCGCCGAAGTGCGCCAGGCAGAACTCCTCGAAGTTCCTCGGCTCGGCTCGGCCCCCGGCAAAGTGCGCCTCGATGAAGCCGCGGAGGCACTCGTAGGCGACGGCCGGCGGCAGGCCGAAGGTGTTCGCCTGGAACGGATACCGGGTGTACGTGCCGTTCGACCAGATCATCGAGCGCCGCTCGATTTCGAGGGGATCGGGGCCCAGCCAGCCGAGCGCGAGCTCCCGGGTCGCGGGGTCGCGCAGGTGGAGGAGGTGGCCTGTCCGGTCGAAGCGGAAGCCGTCGTCCTCGAGGGTGATCGCGTGGCCGCCCGGGCGGGGCAGGCGCTCGAAGACCCGGTGCGGCACGCCGGCCCGGCCGAGGTGGTACGCGGCCGCCATGCCCGTCAGGCCGGCTCCCAGGATCGCGACGGGAATGCTGGAAATCGTGGGTCGGGTCATCGCTCGCGGACCGGCGGCGGCCGCGAAGACACCACCTCCCCGGTGCGCCGTCAAGGCGTGCAGCCCGCGCAGCGCGCCCCCCCGCACGCTGGATTTCCAGCACGTAACGTAAGGCGCGCCGAAGCTCCGAGCGCCGCGGCGAAGACCACCGTTGGCGCCTCCGCGCAGAGCGACTAGGTGTGATCGGGCCCCAGCGCGCCGGTCCGGCGCCCCGGGGCGTCCGAGGCCCAGATGCCCATCCCGCGCCGGAAATCCGTTCACGTCACCGGGAGGATCCTTTACCTGGCCGAGGATCCGGAGCTCCTGAAGCAGCAGCTCGCGGGCGGCGAGATCCGCTTCGATCCCGGGCAGCATGCGCTGATCGACAACATCTCGACCGACGAGCTGACGCCGGGCTGGGTCTGTTACTACTACGACGAGACGCTCGCCCGGTACTGCTTGGTCGGGCTGCGCGGTGGGCTCATCGAGCGCGACGCCATCAAGAACGGCGGCTTCGGGGTCATCGTCAGCGGGCGCTCGAAGGGCTGCGGCAGCTCGCGCGAGACCGCGCCGTACTCGGAGCGCGAGGCCGGGATCCAGATCGTCGTCGCCCGCAGCATCGAGAAGATCTACGGCCAGAACTGCCAGAACATCGGGCTGCTCACGACGACCGACTTCTCGCTCCTCGATCGGCTCGCGCGCGGCGAAGAGCTCCCGATCGACGAGTTCACGCGCGGGCTCGACCCGATCAGCGCCGACGTCGTCGAGTACGGCGGGCTCTTCGCCTACAACAAGGCGCGGCTGGCCGGCGAGGTCTCGCCGCCCACGCTCGCGACGCCGCCGCGGCCGATGACCCTGTGCGAGAAGATCATCGCGGCGCACGCGATCGTGGACGCCAGGGCGGGCAAGATCGGCGTCCCCGCGGTGAAGCCCGGCGACGCGCTCTTCGTCCGCATCGACGTGCGCTTCTCGCACGAGTACGTGACGCCCATGGCCGAGTCGCTCTTCCGGGCGGGCTTCGGTCCGGACGCGAGCGTGACCGAGCCGGAGAGCGTCTTCGCCTTCCGGGATCACCTCACGTTCCTCGAGCGCGTGATGCCGGAGGCGCACCTCAAGCTCGGCCTGCGGGAGCAGGCGGCCTCGCTCGCGACGGTGCAGCAGGCCTTCACGGAGCGGCACGGGATCAGGCTGTATGGCGAGGTAGAGCGCGACGGCAGGACCGTGGGCTCCGAGGCCATCTGTCACAACAAGGTGATCGAGGAGCTCGCGCTGCCGGGGCAGATCGTGGCCGGGACCGACTCGCACACCTGCATGGCGGGGGCGCTCGGGTGCTTCGCCTTCGGCGTCGGCTCGACGGACATGGCGAACGCGTGGCTCACGCGCGACGTCCGCGTCGCGGTGCCGCAGTCGGTGCGCTTCAACCTGACGGGGCGGCTCGGGCCGGGGGTCACGGCGAAGGACGTGATGCTGTTCCTGCTCTCGCAGCCGTTCTGGAAGACGGGCCAGGGCATCGGCAAGGTGCTCGAGTTCGCGGGCGACGGCGTCCGCGGCATGGGCCTCGACGAGCGGGCGACGCTCACCAACATGGCGGTCGAGGCGGGCGGCTTCACCGGGATCATCGAGGCCGACGAGGAGATCGTGCGCTACCTCGTCGAGCAGCGCGGGCTCGCCGCGGACGACGTGCGCGCGCGCGTCGTTCGCGCGGATCCCGGCGCGGAGTACATGGCGACGTTCGACATCGATCTCGCGTCGGTCGAGCCGATGGTCGCGACGCCCGGCGATCCGCGGAACGGCGTCCCGCTGCGGTCGCTCCGCGAGGTCTCCGGCGGCGACGTGAAGATCGACATCGCGTACGGGGGCTCTTGCACGGGCGGCAAGAAGGCCGATATGGACATGTACGCGTCCGTGCTGCGCCGCGCGGTGGAGCAGGGCAAACGCGTCGCCGAGGGCGTGCACCTCTACATCCAGTTCGGCTCCCAGGACATCCGCCGCTACGCCGAGGCGAAGGGCTACCTCGAGATCTTCCAGAAGGCTGGTGCTGAGCTCGTTGACCCCTCCTGTGGCGCCTGCATCAAGGCCGGGCCGGGGGTGTCCGACAGGAAGGAGCAGGTCACGGTCTCGGCGATCAACCGGAATTTCCCGGGCCGAAGCGGCCCCGGCCAGGTCTACCTGGCCAGTCCCCTGATCGTCGCAGCGAGCGCGATTGCGGGGAAGATCGCATTCCCGGAGTCATGACGCAGAGCGCCTATCGCGGAGTTACGTACATGGTGCCCGCAATCGGCTGAACGGAAAAACGAATGCTTTCCACGGAAGTGCGCCGTACGGTAAGGTGCTCTTCTGTGGCGGATCGGGAGGAGCCCCAAGAGCGTATGACCGACAAGGACACGCTGGCGAAAAACAACGAAGCCTCGAAGACGGACAAGCGGAAGCAAAGCCTCTACTTTCCGGAGTCGATGCTGCAGGAAATCAAGGAGGAAGCGGCGCGGCTCGATCGCTCGCTTTCTTGGGTCGTGCAGCGCGCGTGGAAGCTGGCGCGGATAGACATCAAAAAGCTTCCGAGTGTCAATGACGTGGCTGACGACGAGGACAGCGGCGACTAACATCGCCGCGGGCCGCGCGTAGCCGCGTCGCTCGGGGATCGATGGGTCGAGAGCTCTTCGCCGCCGGGAAGGACGGTACGCGGATCTATGTCCGCTACCGGGAAGGTCCCGGCGGCATCGGAAGCTTGGCCAGCGGGGTGGGGGCGGGCTCGGAACGCCTCACCGCGGTGCTTTGCGACGGCATCGCGTGCGACGGCTTCATCTGGAAGTACCTGTGGGACGACCTGGCGCGCACCGTCAACGTCGCCCACTGGCACTATCGAGGGCACGGGCGGAGCAGTCTGCCTGTTGATCCGCAGGCGGTCGAGCTGCGCGACCACGCGAGCGATCTCGCGGCGGTGCGCGCGGCGATCGGCGACGGCCCGGTGGTGCTCTTCGGGCACTCGATGGGGTGTCAGGTCATCCTGGAGCACCTGCGGACCCACCGCGAGGGGGTGCGCGGGCTCGTGTTGATCTGCGGCTCGTCCGGCAGGATCACGCACCACTTCAAGGGCACGGACGTGCTCGCGCAGATCTTGCCGCGCGTCATCGAGCAGGTCGACGCGTACCCGCACATCGCGCGCGCGATCTGGAGCCGCGTGCCCGCGCCGATGGCGCTGCGGATCGCGCTGCTCGCCCGCGAGGTCGACGCGAGCGCGGTCACCCCGGCGGATCTGCTGCCCTACATGCGGCACATGGTCGACATCGATTTCTCGATGTTCCTCCACATGTTGCGCAGCGCCGGCGAGCACTCGACGCTCGATCTGCTCCCCCACATCGACCTGCCCGCGCTCGTGATCGCCGGCGATCGCGACACGTTCACCCCGCCTCGCCTCGCCGAGGAGATGGCGGCCGCGCTGCCTCGCGGAGAGCTGATGATGGTGAGCGGCGGCACGCACGTCGTCCCGCTGGAGCGCAAGAAGATGGTGATCGAGCGCGTGGAGCAGTTCCTGCTCGAGCGCGTCATGGGCGGGGCCTCGCTCGGCGCGAGCGCGGGCGTCTCACCCTCGCAGCCCCCGGCAGAGGAAGCGCCCTCGTCGGAGGATCCGCGCGGGCCCGCGAAGGACGGATGAGCCGCCGCGCGCCAGGCGAGCTTGCGCGCGGGCTGCCGCGGCGCCTCGGCGGCGCGGTCGCGCCGCGCCTGCTCGTCGCGGCGGCGCTGCTCGCCGCCTCGTGCGCGAGGCCGTCGTCCGAGCGGAGCGGCGCGCCGGCTGTCGCGATCGCGGCGCTCGCCGAGGTCGCGCCCGCGACGCTGGCCGAGGTCGCGCCCGCGGCGCTGGCCGAGGTCGCGCCCGCGGTCGGCGCGCCCCCGGCGCGCTCGTCGGGCGAGCCTCCAGCGCCCCACGCGGCGAACGCTGGCGCAGCCGCGGACACGCACACCGCGCGCGCTCTCCAGCGCTCGCCGCTGCGCGCGCTGCGGCTCACGGGCAAGCCGACCGACGGTCGCTTCGAGGCGACGCTGGCGCTCGGCGCGGCCGAGGATGGCGCGGTCCCGCGCGAGGTCAGGGTGAAGCTCGCGCCGGCGCAGAGAAAGAGCCCGCTCGCATTCCGGCGTCCGCTCGCGTTTTACCGCCTTGCGCGTTCGCTCGGCGCGCACGTCGTGCCTGCCGCCGCGGCGCGCCGGATCGGCATCGGCGAGCTCGCGTCGCTGATCGGCCGCGAGCCGGCCGCGCGCAAGCTGCTGCGTCGCCTCGCGGTCATGAACGACGGGACGGTCGACGCGCTGGTGCTCGCGCCCGCGCCCGGCCCGCCCGGCCCGCGCTGGATCGCGCCTCGCCGGCAGTCCATACGCTTCGACGACGCGCCCGAGCTCGACGTCTGGGCGCGCTGGGCGCGCTCTCCGTCGCCAGCGCGCGGCGAGCGCGCGCCGATCCTCCGCGATTATCTCGAGGTGCTCGCGCTCGACTACCTGGCCGGCAACGGGCTCCGGAAGGAGATCGTCATCGACGTCGGCGCGGGGGCGCTGAGCCTGGAGACCAACGCGAGCGCCTTCCCGCTGCACGTGAAGGCGCACGAGCTCGATCGGCAGCTCGACCGCCTGGTGGAAGCGGCGCGTTTCCCCCGGGCGCTCCGCGACGCGCTCGCGCGCTTCGGCCCCGGCGAAGCCGCCGCGGTGCTGCGCCCGGGGGGGATCGAGGAGGAGCTGGTGCCGCCGCGCGCGCTCGTCGAGCTCGAGGAGCGCAGGCAGGCGCTCCTCAGCCTGATCGAGGCGAAGATCGCCGACCGGGGAGAGGACGCCGTCCTCAGCCTCTAGCGCCGCGCCGGCGCTCTGCCGCGCGGCGCACCTCCACCGCCGCGGCGAGGCCGCGCGCCGCATCTTGATCTCCGGCGGCCGCAGGGCGATCACGGGGGCCGTGATCGACGTGGCGACCCTGCAGCGCTGGACGGAAGACATCGGTTACAGCGCCGAGCTGGAGAAGCCGTCGACCCTGCGGATCCGTCCGCGCGAGCCAGGGGTCGTCGAGCTCCCGCCGTTCTACGTCCAGTGCGCCGAGAACTGGGTGGTGCTCTCGATGTTCGGCGTGCTCGATCGGATCGAGACGCAGGACGACCCCGAGGGCGAGGCGATCCTGGTCCCCCTGGCCGAGGACACCGGCCAGATGCTCGGCCTGCTCCGCCACCTGCTCGAGGCGAACCGCGACATGCGGGTCGCCAAGTTCGCCCTCGACGATCGGAACGAGGTCCTGCTCTGCGCCGAGCTGCCCACCGAGTCGCTGGATCGTTCCGAGTTCGTCGACGCGGTCGAGCGCATCATCGAGTACGCCGCGACGTACCGGCACGCGCTGTTCGGCGACTGAGCGGACCGGGACGAGCTGCGCGCGTGGACGAGCGCCGCGCCGCCGCGCGCTCATTTCTGCGTGATCACCACGCGGTTGTCGTCCCGGTAGCTGACGTTGCCCGCCTCGCCGCGGCAGTCCCAGCAGGTCGCCCACGAGAGCCGCCGCCGCACGTAGCCGTTGAAGCCGAGCGCGATCGGCCCCGGCTCCCCCTTCAGCAGCAGCGACGACGCGATCCGGTAGCGGTCCCCCGGGAGCCTCAGGAAGGCGACGATGAACGAGTCGTCGTCGGACTTCCCCGTGACCACGAGCACCTCCTCGCCCGGGACCGGATTCCAGAGCAGCGGCGACGTGGTGAGCGTCGTGTTCGGGGGCGCGCTCGCCTCCGGCTGGACCGCCGGGGTCCCGTTCGGCGAGAGCCGCGTCCGGCCGCGGCTGAGCACGACGTTCACGTCGTCCGGCTCCTTGAAGAACGAGATCTCCCCGCCGAGGTCGCGGAGCTGCGGCACCGACGCGAGCAGCTCGGCGACCTGCTGCGGCCCGATCTCCGCGCGCCGGAACGTCTGCTGCCACTGCGGCGACGGGATCGACGCCGCGTTCGGCGCGCCGTGGCAGCACCGGAAGCCGATGTCGTCGCCCGACACGGTCGGATCGACCGCCGTGCGGCGCGCGCACCGGTGATCGACGCCGCTCGCGCTCGCCGTGGCCCCGCGCACGGCGACGGCCTTGGGCTGGAGGTTCTCGATCGGCGCCACGTCGCTCGCGGTCCACTCGCGCAGCGCGGCGCCCATGCCGACGACGCCGAAGCCCGACGCGCACGACGCCGGCGCCTTGGCGCACGCCGGGTCCCACGCCGCGCCGCCGGCGTAGGGCGTCCCCTCGGGGCCCTTGCACGCGCGCTCCCACTCCAGCTCGGTGCACAGCCTGCCGCCGGCCTGCTGGCAGAGCTCCGAGGCGCGCGCCCGCGTGACGCCGGTGAGCGGGGCCTGCGCCGGGTCGTTCGGGTACAGGTAGCGGTCGACGGCGAAGCCGCCCAGCTCGACGTCGAGCAGCGCCGGCTCGAGCGCCGGGTCGCGCCCCTTGTCGCCGGGCGTGCTGCCCGCGACGAGCTTCCCGGCGGGGATCTCGATGCGCGCGGGCCCCGCCGCCGCGGCGCCGGCCCGCGTCGGCGCGCTCGCAGCGGGCGACTCGTTCTCGGCCGCCTCGAGCACCTTCCCCTTGGGCGCGAGCGTCACCGCGGCGCCTCCGTCCGTGCGCTTCTCCCCGGCCTGCTGCTGCTGCTCCGCGCGGCCGCACCCGGCCCCTCCGGCGACGCCGGCAGCGACCATCAGGAGCAGGACAAAGGCAGGCGTCCTCGGCGGCACGGTTCCTCGAAAGCGCTCCGCCTTATGTCGCAGGACCTCTCGCCCGTCAAAGTGCCCGCGCTATGCTGCCCGGGATGGGGCAGATCACGAGCGGCGCACCGGATCCGATGGCCTCGCAGATGGCGCAGCTCCTCGCTGGCAGCGATCTCGACGAGCTGCGCGAGATCGTGCGGCGGTGGGTCGCCGAGGCGCCGACCGAGGGCGTGCGCCGCCACTACCAGGAGCTCGGCGGCCGCCTGGTCGATCTCAAGGCGGCGCTCTCCGACAACCCCGTGCAGCCCACCGTCGCGGAGCTCGAGCAGGCGCTCACGATGATGCTCCGGCTCGCCGCCTCGAACCCGAGGACATGACCCGCCGGTGATGCTCGCCGACCTTCCCCCGTGGTTCCTGCGCGCCTTCGCGCTCTGCTTCGGCCTCCTCTGGGGGAGCTTCCTCAACGTCGTCATCTACCGCGTCCCGCGCGAGCTCAGCGTCGTGCACCCCGGCTCGCGCTGCCCCGCGTGCGGCACGCCGATCCGCGCCTTCGACAACATCCCGGTCCTCGGCTACCTCCTGCTGCGCGGCCGCGCCCGCTGCTGCGGGGCGGCGGTCTCGCCGCGGTACCCCCTCGTCGAGGCCGCGGGCGGCGTCCTGTCGCTCGCGATCGTCGAGATCATCCTCCTCGGGCTCCCCGGGACGACGCCGATCCTCCGCGCGCTCGCCATGTACATCGCCGACCTCGCGCTCGCGCTCGGGCTGCTCGCGGCGACGTTCATCGATCTCGAGCACATGTACATCCCCGACGGGATCACGATCGGCGGCGCGGTGCTCGGCGTCGCCACCGCGTCGCTGCGCTCGATGGGCTTCGCCGACGCGCTCCTCGGCGCCGCGGTCGGCTTCGCCGTCGTGTGGCTCCCCTTCGTCGTGATCTACCCGCGGATCCGCGGCGGCCGCGTCGGCATGGGCCTCGGCGACGCGAAGCTCCTCATGCTGGCGGGCGCCTGGTTCGGCTGGGGCGGCGCGCTGTTCGTGCTCGGCGCCGGCGCCGTCCAGGGCTCGCTCGTGGCGATCGCCATGCTGCTCCTGCGCGGGAGCATCGAGGAGCCCGAGGCGGTGCGCCTCGAGCGGGAGCAGATCCGCGCCGAGCTCGCGGAGATGTCCCCCGAGGAGCGCGCCTCGGCCGAGGAGGAGCTCGCGCAAGATCCGCTCGCGGAGGAGCCTGGCGAAGGGTTCGGCCAGGCCCGCATCGCCTTCGGCCCGTTCCTCGCGCTCGCGACGCTGGAGTACCTGCTCGTCGGCCGCGACGTCCTCGACGCATATTTCTCATGGATCGACGCTGGATGAAGGCCCTGCTCCACCGCGCGCTCGGGTTCCCGCTCGCGCTCTTCCTCCTCGCTGGCTGCGGCAGCTCGCTGCCGGTGCCCCCGACCGGCCCTCACCTGCCGAGCGAGCCCGCGGTGGTCGTGCCCTACCCTCCGCCGCCCGCGCGGGTGGAGATCCTCTCGCCGCCCGACAAGCCGGGCCTCGTCTGGATCGACGGCGAGTGGCAGTGGCGGAGCCGCCGCTGGGCGTGGCAGCCGGGCCGCTGGGAGCCCGTGCCGCCGGGCGCGTATTTCGCTCCCAACGCCACCGTGCGCCGCGCAGACGGATCTCTGGTGTGGTTCGCCGGGGTGTGGCACGTCCCCGGCAAGAAGTGATCGACACCGCGGCCGCGCGATGGAAATTCACGCGTGCCGAGGTGCTCGAAGCGCGCGCCTGCCGTCGCCTGACCGGCGTCGGCGAGCCGGCTCGGCGCGCCGGCCCCTGCACGGATCGATGAGCCCTGCCCCATGATGCTTGCCTGGTCGTTCGCAGCGCGTACACCCGACGAAATCGCCCGACTCCTCCGCTCGCTCGGCAAGCACCGGTACGTGCGCGAGGTCGATCATCGGCTCCACTGGTCCGTCGATCACGCCCTCGCCGAGCTGCCGGAGTTCGCGCCGCACGCCGCGGCCTTCGAGGCGCGCCTCAAGAAGGAGCGCGGGCTCGAGCTCGGCTCGCGCGACCCGTCGCTGTGGCGCGAGGCGAGGACCGAGGAGGTGATCGCCGTCCTCACGGCCTTCTGGACCGCGGACGAGGCGGCGCTGCGCTACCGGAGCCGCCTGCTCGAGGCGCTCACGCGGACGGGCCTCCCCGAGGCGACCCACGACCCCTTCGCGTCTCCCCCGAACGAGCCTCCGCACCCGGAGCTCGTGCTGCTCGACTGGGAGCTGTACCCCGTGGACGAGCTCGACGCGGACCGGCACGCCGGCGCGCTGGCCGCGATGGAGGAGGCCGAGGAGGAGGTGAACGCGTCGGCGTCGGTCTACAACGAAGGCCCCGTCATCGCGGCGCCGGAGCTCTGCGAGGGTGCGCCGAACGGGCTGCTCGCGGACGACTTCCTCGTGTGGTCGGACGGCCCCTACAGCTACTCGGACTACGTGTTCCGCGGGGTCGCGAAGGCGGCGAAGCTCGTCGATCCGCCCACCGGGTACCGGGACCTGTAGCCGCCGCCGCTCCGCCGCTAGTACGGGTCGGGCTTCGGCGGCGGGACGGCCGGATCCACGTCGGCGGGGGGCGCAGTGGCCCCGGAGGTGCCGGGGCGCGCGGTGGTCTCGGAGGTGCCGGGCGGCGCGGGGAAAGGGGAGGGGGCCGGCCCTCGCGGCGCCACGTAGAGCGACACGTCGAGATCGATGTCCTTGTCGAACACGACCATCCGCCGCTGCGCGACGTGACCCGGCGCGGAGATCTCGACCCGGTGCGCCGCCCCGTCCTTGACGAGCTTGGCCTCGAACGGGTTCGAGGGCAGCTCCACCCCGTCGATGAGGATCTTCGCGCTGGCGGGGCGCGCCTTGATCGAGGCGTGGATGAACGCTGGGTCCACCCCCGCGGCCGGAGCGCTGCGCTCGGCGGCCGGCGGCGCGCTCGGCGGCACCTCGGCTGGCGGCGCGCTCTGGATCGGCGCCGCGGTCGCGCCGAGGCGCCGCTGGTCCGGCCCCTGCACCTTCACGTACAGCGTGACCGTGGTGCCGATCAGGGCGACGGCCGCCGCGGCGGCGAGGAGCGGCAGCCGCGAGCGCCGCTGCGCCGGCTCGGGCTGAGCGCCTGCGGTCGGCTCCGTCCGCACCACGGCGTGGAGCGTCGCTTGCGGGGGGCTCGAGCGCTGGACCGGACGCGCAGGCTGCGAGGGCGAAGAGGCCGTGATCGCCCCCTCGTCCGGGGAGGGAGGATACGAGTCCATCGACTCGCGCACCGGCAGCGACGGCAGCCTCGGCGCGTGGCCGGAGAGCTCCGCGCCGCCCGCGTCGGGCCCATGTTCCTGCAGGTGCTTGAGCTGGCGATCGATGATCGCCCGGATCTCGGCCCGCTCGTTGGCGAACAGCTCGGCCACGATCTCGCCGACCTGCTCGGCGGTCACCTGCTCGTGGAGGCGCTCGGCGTAGCGATCGAGCTCCGCCCGGAGGTCGGCGGCCGTCCGGTAGCGCCTTTCGCGCGCGTGGGCGAGCGCCTGGTTGCAGACGCGCGCGATCTCGATGGGCACGTCGGGCCGCGCGGACCGCACGTCCGGGATGTCCCGCATCAGCCGGGAGATGATCTGCGGATCCGACAGCCCGCGCCAGAGGCGGCGGCCGGTGAGCAGCTCCCAGAGGATGACGCCGACCGAGAAGATGTCCGCGCGCCGGTCGATCTCGGACGAGTGCGAGAACGCCTGCTCCGGCGCCATGTAGGCGACCTTGCCCTTCAGCGTGCCGGCCTGCGTCTCGACGGCGCGGTGCGCGGCGAGCGCGATCCCGAAATCGACGATCTTCACCTGACCGTCGTACGTGATGAAGATGTTGTGGGGGCTGACGTCGCGGTGCACGACGTTGAGCGGCGTCCCGTCGTAGTCGACGAGCTCGTGGGCGTAGTGGAGGCCGGCCAGCACCTCGCTGACGATCCAGAGCAGGACGGCGATCGGGATGGAGCGCTCCTGCTCGCGCGCGCGGGAGATCACCCGGCTCAGCGGCTGCCCGTCGAGGTACTCCATGGCGATGAAGTACTCGCCGTCCTCGAGGCCGACCTCGTTGGTCTGCACCACGTTGCGGTGGTTCAGCCGGGCGGCGAGGCGGGCCTCGTCGAGCAGCATGTCCCGGAACTCGGGCTCGTCGGCGATGTTGGGCCGGAGGCGCTTGATGACCTGCAGCTTGCTGAACCCTGCCGGTCCCACCGCGACCGCCAGGTGCACGTCGGCCATGCCCCCGCGCCCGAGCGTCGCGATGAACCGGTACTTGCCGAGGCTCCGCGAGCGCCGCTCGGCAGGGGAGGGCGCCGCGTCCGGCGGCGCCTCCCGGCTGACGGTCGTCTGTGTGTCGCGTGCGTCGCGTGCGTCGTGGTCCGGGCGCCGCATCGGGATCGTCGGCGGGGGCTCGGCGGAAACGGGGGCGGGCAGCTGTCTGGACCGCAGGGTCCGACCCTCGAGCGCGGCCTGCACCTGCTCCGGCGGGCCAGAGGCGGCGAGCTCGTCGCTGCGGGCGGAGTCCACCGCCCAGTCAGCCTCTCCGACCGTCCTCTTGCGCTCGCTCACCGCTGAATGGTCCTGATCCAAAGACGTGCAGTCAAGCTGACGGCTGAGCCGGAGCCAGCCGCCTGCACAGCGGCCGGCAGACGACGAGCGCTCGCCCGCGACGGCGGGCCGGCGTCCAGGCGGTAGCCGGAGCAGTAACCACGATTTGCTCAGCCTGCACCGGCGCGCATTACCCGCCGAAGCCGACAGGAGCGACGCTGGACAGGAGCGCGCAGCGGAGACGTTTCCGCTCTCGAAAAAATGATGCGGTCCCTGTTACTGTGAGGGAAACAACGTTCACGCGGTTCCTGGTCCTCGAAAGAGGAGGTAGAAAATTCGCGTATGCTCGCGCATTCATTTCTCTCGAACGAGGTAGCTCGATGCCCTGTGACTCGATTCCGCGACGCCTGCTAGGCCAGGCGAAGGTGCGGCCCGAGGCTCCAGCCCACTACGTCAAGGACGGGGGCTTCTGGAGGATGACCAGCTACCGGGAGTACGCGGACGAGGTGCGGCGCGCCGGCAAGTCGCTCATCGCGCTCGGCATCGAGCCCGGCGATACCGTGAGCCTCCTCGGCTTCAGCCGGCCCGAGTGGGTGGTCCTGCACGTGGCCTGCATGGCGATCGGGGGCGCTCCCGCGGGCATCTACACGACGTGCTCGCCCGAGGAGGTTCGCCACGTCCTGGACCATTCGACCTCGCGGATGGTGCTGGTCGAGGACAGGCGCCAGCTCGGGAAGGTCCTGAGCCAGTGGGACCGCCTGCCGCAGCTGGAATCGGTGGTGCTGATGCGGGGCGCACGGCCGGAAGGCGATCCGCGGATCCTGTCGTGGGACGAGTTCCTCTCGCGGGGCAGCCGCGTCTCGGACGAGCTGTTCGAGCAGCGGCTCGACGCGCTCGAGCCGCGGGGGCTCGCGACGCTGATGTACACCTCCGGGACCGTGGGGCCGCCGAAGGGCGTGATGCTGAGCCACGAGAACCTGACGAGCGCGGCCGATATGTCGGCGCGCCTCCTCCCGTTCTCGTCGTGGGACGTCGGCCTTTCCTACCTGCCGCTCTCGCATATCGTCGAGCAGATGCTCACGATCCACCTCCCGGCCTCGGTCGGCTCGACCGTGTACTTCGCCGAGTCGATGGACGCGCTCATGGACAACCTCCGGGAGGTGCGGCCGACCGGCTTCTTCGGGGTCCCGCGCGTCTGGGAGAAGCTGATGGCCGGGGTTGACGCGAAGCTCTCCGGCGCGAAGGGCCTGCAGCGGTTCTCGCTCGAGCAGGCGAGGCGCGTCGGCCTGAAGCACAGCGAGCTCCTCGCCCGAGGCGAGCAGCCCGGTCCGGTGCTCGCGATGCAGCACCGCCTCTTCGACAGGCTTGTCTACTCGAAGGTGAAGGCGGCCCTGGGGCTCGACCGGGCGCACGTGTGCAGCAGCGGGGCGGCCCCCGTCGCGAAGGAGGTCCTCGAGTTCTTCGCGTCGCTGGGCATCCTGATCACCGAGATCTACGGCCAGTCCGAGGTGACCGGTCCGACGAGCTACAACGTGCAGGGCAGGACGAAGCTCGGCTCCGTGGGCCCGATCGTGCCCGGCGTTGACGTGCGCATCGCAGATGACGGCGAGATCCTCGTGAAGGGGCCGAACGTGTTCCTCGGCTACCACAAGGAGCCCGAGGCGACCGCGCAGGCCCTGGCCGACGGCTGGCTCCACTCCGGGGATCTCGGCAGGTTCGACGAGGAGGGGTTCCTCCACATCACCGGGCGGAAGAAGGAGATCCTCATCACCGCCGGCGGGCAGAACGTCTCTCCGAAGAACATCGAGGAGGCGCTGAAGCGCCACGAGCTCATCGCCGAGGCGGTGGTCATCGGCGACCGCCGCAAGTTCCTCACGGCGCTCCTCGTGCTCGACCCCGACGCCGTGAAGCGCCTCGCGGCCGAGCGCGGGCTGAGCGGCGATCTCTCGCCCGAGTCGCCCGAGATCCGGGAGGGCGTGCAGAGGATCGTCGACGAGGTCAACGGCCAGCTCGCGCAGGCCGAGACGATCAAGAAGTTCGCGATCCTGCCGCGCAGCTTCACCATCGAGGCCGGCGAGCTGACGCCGACGCTCAAGATCAAGCGGCGCAACGTGAGCCAGAACTTTGCGCGCGAGATCGAGGCGATGTACGCCGAGTAATCATGCACAGCGAGCCCGCTACCGCCGTCTCCTTCGACTTTGGCCAGACCCTGGTGGAGCTCGACACCGGGATGCTCTCCGCCCGCCTGGCGGAGCGGGGCATCGCCGCGTCCCGGGAGCAGCTCGACGGCGCGGTCGCCGAGGGCTGGCGCGCGTACAACGAGGCGATCCAGCGCGGGTTCGGCGGGCACCCGTGGAAGATCATGATGCGCCGCCTGCTCGAGGCGGGCGGCGTCGCGGCGGACGCGGTCGACGCAGCGGTCGACTGGCTCTGGACGGAGCAGCCGCGGAAGAACCTCTGGCGCCGGCCCATCCCGGGGATGATCGACGTGGTGGTCGAGCTCCGGCGGGCCGGCGTGCCGATCGCGGTGCTGTCGAACTCGGAGGGCCGGCTCGACGAGCTGGTCGACGAGCTCGGCTGGTCTGCGTATTTCGTGGCGGTCGCGGACTCGGGGCGGCTCGGGTTCGAGAAGCCCGGCAGGGAGATCTTCGCGTGGACGGCCGAGCGCCTCGGCGCGCCGCTCGCCGCGGTGGTTCACGTCGGCGATTCCCTCGCCGCGGATGTCGACGGCGCGCTCGCGGCAGGGATGCGGGCGATCTGGTTCAAAGGGGACGCGCGCAAGGCCGCGCTGATGCCCCACGCCGAGCGCGTCGCCGTGTGCGACGACGCGGATGGGCTGCGCCGCGCGCTCAGGGCGTTCGGCGTGCGCTTCTAGCCACGCCGGCCGATCTCCTGGCGGGCTGCGATCGGGGGCGCGCCGATCGGACGCGAGGCTCACGCGGCGACGCTCTCACGCGTCCGTCGCTGTGAGCACGAATGTCCCGGAAGGCGCCCGAGCCCGCGCTCGCCGCGCGCTTCGCTCTCCTGGATCTCCTCGCCCTGCCGCCCGGTCCGGGGGTGACGGTCCCTGGATCGTGCAGCCGATGCACGTGTTCCGGGTGGTTCGGGCATTGCTGGAGACAGGCTCACGATGGTCGTCAACGATGCAATGAACGAACAAGAGCCCGCGAGCGGAGAGCGGCAAGCGAGCGTCCCCGCCGTCGTCCCTCGAGTCTTCAGCGAGGTCCGGCGCGCGGACGAGAGGCTCGTCTCGCTCGTGCAAGAGCGCCCCGTGGCCACGCTGTGCGCGGTGGCCGCGGTGGGATACCTCATCGGACGGGTGGTCACGCGGCTGGGTTGAGGAGGGTCATCATGACGGAAGGCGAGGTCGATGCGACACAGGCGCGTGACGGGCGTGAGAGCGGGCGCGAGAGGACGAACGACGCGCTCGGCCGGCTCGACGCGACGGAGGTCACGCGGGCGGTCTCGGCGTTCGCGCGGGAGAACCCGCACGTGGCGCTCGCGGCGGCGGCTGGCCTCGGGTTCCTGCTCGGCGGGGGCCTGACGCCGCGGGTGCTCAGCAGGCTCGGGTCCTTCGCGACCAAGAGCTACGTCAAGAACACGCTGGCCCAGGCGGTCGAGGGCCTCCTCGACGAGCAGGCGCGATCGCAGGGTCAGCTCGGATCGTCTCCCTGACATCCAGGAGCCGCTGCGAGCGCCGGCGGCGCGACCTGCGCCGCTGCCTCGCGGGGCCGCGCCGCTGCCTCGCGCGGTCGGCTCGGACGGCGCTCGTTGTCCCGGCCTCCGTGGCCGGGGCGCGCCTCCCTCACGACCTGCGGCTGTACGTCTTGCGGATGCGGCGACCGCCGCTCTCGCTCAGCACCTCCTCGACGCTGCGGGACACGTCCGGCAGGCAGCGGACGGAGAGCAGCGCCCCGCCGCCCATGCTGCTGGACTCGTCGAGGCAGCGCGCCTCGTACTCGGGCAGGCGAGCGCCGAGCACGGCGCCGAGCAGGGTGCCGGCCGCGCCGGCGGCACCCGCCCCGGCGAGGCACGCGACGATAGGCCCCGCCAGGAACGCGTCGAGCCTCGGGATGATCAGCGCGCCTCCCGCCATGACCGCGGCGAGCGTGCCCCCGAGGAGCCCTCCGATCACGGCGCCCAGGGCGGCGCCTTCAGACGCCTTGCTGTGGATCGTGAGCTCGATCTCGGCCAGACGAGAGTGCTGCTGTTTGGGCACCATGCTGATGTCCTCGGCCGCGACGCCCAAGGCGAGGAGGCGGCCGAGGGCGCCAGCGGCTTCCGTGCGACCTGGGAAGAATGCGGTGAGCGTCCGGTAATACATCATCGACGAGGGCCCTCGAGACGCGCTTCGCGAGGTGTGTCGTTCAAACCATCCGCTTTCGGAAAAGCATCGCTTGTGCCGCTCGGGCTGCGCAGATGTCGCTCGGCTGCCGGAAAGCGCCCCGGGAAATGATGGAAGGCGCCGCACCGCGCTGGGACGGTGCGGCGCCCTCGCGCCCCCCTGGAGCTCGCTCAGCGGGCGCCGAGCTCGTTGACGAACGAGCGCTCCCCGGTGGTCGAGCTGGTGCTCTCCTGGATCTGCTCCTGAGCCCGCTGCGCGGCGTCGAGGGCGCGATCCTTCGCCCGCTCCGCGCTGTCGCGCAGCTGACCCGCGCGTTCCCGCAGGCGGCCGGCGCTGTCCCGCAGCCGGCGGCGGGCCTCGTCGCCCGACGTCGGCGCGACCAGGACGCCGACGCCGATGCCGAGGGCGGCGCCGAGGCCGATCCCGACCGAGACGGGGACGATCCAGTCGAGTGAGCTCCTTCTCTTGTAAGGGAAAATGTCGGCCATGTAATAGACGAGATCGGTTGCCTTCATTGTGGCTCCGTCGGTTCTCATCGCGTGAAGGGCGCGAGCATCGCGCCTCCTTCCGCGTGATTCACGTGGCTGGAACAGGGACCGGCGGGACGTGAGGCAGCGCGCATGCCAAGGGCATATTGCGCACGGAGGGAGCAGGGCCAGGGGCGCGCACCCAGGGGGTGCGCTCGCGGCGGGGGTGCCGCGAGGCTAGCGACAGAAGCCGTCGACGCAGACGCTGCCTTCGGCGCAGGGCGTCTCTGGATCGCACTCGCCGCCGAGGTTCTCGCTCGACCCGCACACCTGATGCACGCCGGAGAACGTCTCCACGGTCCTGCACTCGCTCAGCGAGGGCGACTGGCTGTCGCAGGCGTTCGGGTTCGGCTGGTCGCACGAGATGTAGCAGCTGTGGTGCAGGCAGATCGACCCCGGCGCGCAGACGTCCTGCGCCCCATCCTCGCCGCACACGAAGTTGCTCGACTGGCTCGGGATGCAGCCGTTCTCGACCCAGACGTCGCCCTCGGGGCAGGTGGGGCCGTCGCTCCGCGGGACACAGGCGCCGTCGACGCAGACGGCGGACGGGCCGCCGCAGTCGTCGGTGATGACGCAGGGCTGCGCAGGCTGAGAGCAGATGCCGAGGGTCGCGTCGCAACGGTAGCTGCTGGGGCAGTCCGCGTCGTCGCTGCAGGCCGGCGTGCATTTGCCCTCGACGCACTTGTCGTTGGCCGGACACTGCGTCTGGTCGAAGCACTGGTCCTGAGGCGCGGTGCATACGCCGCTCACGCAGAGGTAGTCGGCGCCGAGCCCGGCGCAGTCGACGTCCGCGCCGCAGGCGGCCGGGGTCGCCGGCACGCACGTCGCGGCGGTCTCGTCGCCTTCGCAGACATAGCCGTGGATGCACCCGAGCGGCTCGCCGTCGGCGAGGGCTTCATCGCAGCTGCCGGGCTGACACGTGCCGTCCGGGGCGCAGGTCTCGCCCTCGCCGCAGTCGTCCGGATTGCCGCAGTACACGGCGCCGCTGTCGCCCCCGCCGCCTCCACCGCTGCCGCCCGCCCCGGAGCCGCTCGCGACGCAGGAGGCGGTGAGGTCGTCGGCGATGACGCACTCGAAGCCGTCGCTACACCCCCAGGTGGTGCAGTCGCCGATGTGGCAGGCGTTGTCCTCGCCACAGGTCTCGTTGATCCCGCAGTCGGCCGGCTCCTCACAGCCGTCCGAGATGCCGGGTCCGCAGTCCTCCGCATCACAGAAGTGGCTGTCGGCGTCATCGTAGATCGGGCAACCCGCGAGGAGGGGCGCCAGCACGCTCGCGAGACCCAGCAGAGTAAGTCGCTTCATTCACCGTCTCCCGAAAGCATTCGGCCGCCCGGCGTCGAGGGGTGGCGCCCTCGCGCGTGACGGTCGCGACCCAACGAGCGTAGCAAGCAGCATGCCCCACACAAGCTCGGCGGCGCGTCGCGTATTCGGGCCCCGCGCGCGCCCGCCGTGAAGCTGCGTTCACGTCGGCATGTGGCCCGCGCGCGTCGGTACGCGGCGATCTGCCTCGTGAGGCCGCTCCGCCAGCGTGAGGTCGCTCCGTCGCGGTGCGTTCGCCTCCTGCGTGAGTTCGCCTCCTTTTCGGGCCACGCGGGGGGTGGAGCGGCCGCCGGCCACGCGGGGATGGAGCGGCGCGGCGGCGATGGAGCGGCGCGGCGCGCACGCCCTGGGGCGCGCAAGGGAACCCGTGCTACCGTTCCGCCGACTTCCGGGCGGCCACCTCCGAACGAGGGTACCCGGCAGGCTCGTGCCTGTGGGCCAGCCGTTCGCGAGGACACGGGGACCGGTCGAGCAGATGGATGTCACCTGCGAGCGTTGCAGCACCGAGTACGAGTTCGACGACGCGCTCGTGTCGGAGCGCGGCACGACGGTCAAGTGCACGAACTGCGGCTACCAGTTCAAGGTGCGCCGCACCGACGGCACCCTCCCCGAGCGGTGGGTGGTGCGCACCCTCGGCGGCAGGGAGCTCGAGTTCAAGATGCTCCGGGAGCTCCAGGCGGCGATCTCCCAGGGCCAGATCACCCGCGACGACGTGATCTCGCGCGGCAACGCGAGGCCGCGCCGGCTCGGGTCGATCGCGGAGCTGGAGCCGTTCTTCAAGGGTCCTGGGAGCATGGTCATGGCCGGGACCGCGCTCGGCATCGGCGGGCCCTCGCCGGTGCCGGGCCGCTCGAGGTCGCTGACGCCCCAGGGGCTTGGCGGGCCAGCGCCGTCGCAGACCGAAGGCTCGGTCGCGATCCCGCTCCCGCGGGCGGAGGGCAGCGTGGAGGCCGGTCCCGAGTCCGTCCACGAAGCCGATACGGTCGTGAGGGATGTGCGGGAGGTCCAGTCGGCCAGGGAGCGTCCGTCGCCGCGTCGCGCCACGATGCCCGCCGTCTACGAGCCCGACGCCGGCGCGCCTGCCCGGGCGATGCTCAAGCCGAACGCGCTGCCCGGGGTCGTGGTGCCGCCCGAAGAGGCGCCGCCGCTGCCGGACGGGCACCCTGCGCGGCGGCCGGAGCCGCGGACGCTCCGGGGCGCCGGCGTCGCCGAGGCGCGCCACGGCGGGGTCAAGCCCGGGGACGCGGGCGCTGAATCGCAGGGGCGAGCTTCCGGGCGCGCTCCGTTGCGGCTGCCGAACAGCGCGCCGCCGCCGCGCATCGATCCCGCGGCGGCGCCTGCTGGCGACAGCCCGGGAGAGGAAGGCCCGCTGGCGAGGCGCGGCGCACCGTCGCGCGCTGGCGGGGAGCGCGTGGCGCGGCGAGCGGAGCCGCCGGCAGAGCCCGAGGGGCGACCCTCCTACGTCGACGATGCGGACGGGGACACGCGGATCACCTCGCTGCCGATGAGGAGGACCGGGATCGCCCGGTGGGTCGTCGGCCTCATCGTCGTCGGTCTCCTGGTGGTGAGCGTGGCGACGCTCGGACCGAAGTACCTGAAGCCGGCCGTCCAAGCGCGGCCGGAGACGAGCGACAACCGGGTCCCGACCCTGCTCGCGGAGGGCGAGCGGAGCCTGGCGGAGGGGGACCTCGACACGGCGAGGGAAAAGCTCGTCAAGGCGAGCGCGCTCGCCGAGGACGACCCGCGCGTCGCCGCTGGGCTGGCGCGGCTCGAGACGGTGAGCGCGGACATGCGCTGGCTCAGGCTGCACCTGCTCGCCGCGGACGACCCGGGTCAGGAGACGATGCGGCACGAGCTCCAGGGCGCGCTCGACCGCGCCCGCAAGGCGCTCGAGCACGCGCGCCGCGTCGCGCCCGCGGACGTGGAGGTGAAGCGTGCGGACATCGACCTGCGCCGTATGGAGGGGAACGTCGCCTCCGCGCGGAGCCTGGTCGGCACGATCTCGGCCGAGAGCGCGCAGCCGGAGAACTCCTTGACGCTGGCCGCGCTCGATCTCGCGGAGCCCAACCCGAGCTGGGCCGCGGTGGTCGAGCGGCTCCGGGCGGCGGCGAGCAGCGAGCAGAGCCCCGGCCGGGCGCGGGCGTTCCTCGTCTATGCGCTCGCGCGGTCCGGCGATCTCGCCGCGGCGCGGGACGAGAACGAGCGCCTGCTCGCGATGAGCCGGCCGCACCCGCTCGCGCGCCCGCTCAAGGCCTTCATCGAGGGGCTCGAGAAGGCCTCCGGCAAGCCGGACGGCGGCGTCGACCCGGCCTCGAGCGCGCGAGTCGAGGGCCCTCCGGCGGGCGCTCCTGGCGCGAGCCCCTCGACAACGCCGGTCGCGCCCGGGCCGGTCCGCCGCGCGCTGGAGCCGGACGATGAGCGGGTGCCAGACGACTACGTCGCCCCGGGCGGTACCATCGACACGAGCGATCTCCCCGGCGTGCGGCCGCCGCCTACCGCCTCGCCGGGCGCGCCGGCGCCCGCGATCGACACCTCCGATCTGCCTGGGGTCAAGCATGAGTAAGCAGCGGGCTCGGCGAGGAAAGTGGACCGGCGTCGGCGCCCTCGCGGTGGCAGCGTCGATGGCAGGCTGCACCGGGAGAGAGCGGTCGACGGCGTCGCTGCCGGCGCCCAGCGCCGGTCACCTGGAGGAGCCGGCGGTCATCGAGCTCGATCTCTCGCGGGGGCTGCCCGAGAGCGCCTCGGCGTCGCTGTTCGGCCCGCCGAGCCGCAGGACGCACGCGCAGCTCGTGCAGTCGTTGCGGTCGCTCTCCGAGGCCGAGAGCGCGAAGGGCTTCCTCGTGCGGCTCGGGAGCACGCGCCTCGCGTTCGCGCGCGCCCACGAGATCGGCCGGATCCTCGGCGAACTTCGCAAGGCGGGGCGGCCGGTCGTCTGTCACGCGGACGAGTACAACAACGCGACGATGCTGCTGGCGGCCGCTGGCTGCAGCAAGCTCTGGCTCAGCCAGGCCGGGCAGGTCGAGACGGTGGGGATCGCGGCGCAGCTGGTGTTCGCGAAGGGGCTCCTCGACAAGCTCAACGTGGACGTCGACTTCCTCCAGGTGGGGAAGTTCAAGGGCGCGAGCGAGCCGTTCACGCGGGAAGGGGCGAGCCCCGAGGCGCGTCAGTCGCTCGAGTCGGCGCTCGGCGGGCTCCGCGAGGCGTGGCTGTCGGCCATCGTGGAGGGGCGCGGCAAGCAGGAGCTCCGCGAGGCGGTCGAGGACGGCCCGTTCGCGCCGGACGAGGCGAAGGCCAGGGGGCTGGTGGACGAGCTCGGCGATCTCGAGTCCGCGCTCGAGGACGCGAAGAAGCTCGCCGGCACCGAGCTCTCCGTGCCGCGGTTCGGCGGCGTCGAGCGCGACGCGAGCCTCTCGCGGAGCCTCGTGGACGTGTTCCGCTCGGTCTCCGGGGCGAGCACGCTGGGCACGCCGCACGTGACGGTGGTCCCGGCGATCGGCGGCATCACGATGACCGCGAGCGGCGTGCCGCTGGGCTCGTCGGACGGGATCGGCGAGCGCGAGCTCGGGCGGGTGATCACGCGCCTCACCAAGGATGCGAGCACGAAGGCGGTCGTGCTCCGGATCGACTCGCCCGGCGGGTCCGCGCTGGCCTCGGATCTGCTCTGGCAGAAGCTGATGCGGCTGCGAAAGGAGAAGCCGCTGGTCGTCTCGATCGGCGGCATGGCGGCGAGCGGCGGCTACTACCTCGCCTGCGCCGGCGACAAGATCGTCGCCGAGCCGACGAGCATCATCGGCTCGATCGGCGTCGTCGGCGGCAAGTTCGCCGTCGGGAAGGCGCTCGCGGACATCGGGATCAACGCCGAGACCGTCGCCGCCAACCCGGATCCGCAGCGCGCAGCGCGCGCCGCGTACATGTCGGCGCTCACGCCCTGGGATGAGCCCACCCGAGCCCGCGTGCTCGCCTCCATGGAGTCGGTCTATGACCTGTTCCTGAAGCGCATCACGGCGGGGCGGAATCTCCCGGTGGAGACGATCGCGCCGTCGGCCGAGGGGCGTATCTTCGGCGGGGTCGAGGCCAAGGGGCGCTCGCTCGTCGATGAGCTCGGCGGACTGGAGCGGGCGATAGCGCTCGCGCGCGAGCTGGCGAAGCTGCCGGCGGATGCGCCGGTCGAGATCGAGCAGGACGAGGGCGGGCTGCTCGAGCTCCTGGCCACCGGCGATGAGGGCGGCGAGGGCGAGGCGCGGACCCCCGAGCGCCCGGCGCTCAAGGAGCGCGCGCGGGAGGCGGTGGCGGGCGCCCTCTTGCCGGAGTGGCTCAGCGTCGCGCCCGAGGTCGGGACCTTCGCCGCCTCGATGGCGCCTCTTCTGGCCGGAGAGAGGGCGCTGACGGTGTTACCGTTCGCGGTGACGCTGCGGTAAGCGGAGATTGCGCCGGAAGTTTGGCCTTGTACCTCGGTCGTTCTGGTAGGCTCAGCGCTCTCAGCCTACCCGAAGCGGATCGCCGAAATGAGCTCTTCACCTCCGGATCGGGCAGCATCAGCGTCGGGCGTGCGGAGGGCGCTTCAGACGCCGGAGCTGATGGAGCCTGCGGGGCCCGCCTCTGCAGGGCAGCTGCTCATCGGAGCGAGCCGGTCGGTCGCGCCGGTGTCGCGCCACCGCGGCCCTCGGGCTGAAGAGGCCTACTGGCGCGCGCGCGTGGACGAGCGCCGTGCCGCCGGGGACGCGCAAGGCGAGCGCGAGGCGGCCCTCTCCCTGGCGCGGATCCTGGCGGCGCGCGGCGTCGAGCTCGACAGGGCCACGGCGCTGGCCCGTCGAGCGCTCTCGCTGGGCGACGACCCGGCGATGAGGAGCGAGCTGGCCGGCTGGCTGGCGGGGCTGGGCGAGCCGACCCTGGCCGCCGCGGCGCTGCGCGGGCTCCGCGACGACGCGCAGCCGCCCGGCGCGACGGCGCGGCTGCTGGTGAAGATCGCCGTGCTCCTCGCGCGCGCGAGCGACGTCGCGGGCGCGGTCGACGCCCTCGAGGAGGCCAGCGAGCTCGCCCCGGACGACGCGATGGCGAGCGAGCTGCTCGGCACGATCTCCGCCTGGGCGTCGGACCAGGTGCTCCCGGAGGCCGCGGCGAAGGCGTACCTCGAGGCTGCCAGGCGGCGCGAGGCGGCGCGGGAGCGGGAGGCGGCGTTCGAGGATCGCCTGCGCGCCTTCGAGATCGCCCCTCACGACGACATGGCCGCCAAGGGCATGGCCGCCGCGCTGTTCGTGCGCAGCAGGCACGGCGCCGCCGACGAGGTGCTCCGGACGCACGCCGACGCGCTCGCGGCGCGGGCGCCCAGCGGCGGGGGCGAGGCTGCGGGCGCCTCCTCCCTGCAGCGCGCGAAGGAGGTCCACGGCCACCGGCTACAGGGCGCGACGAACGAGGGCGACTGGGCGCGCGCCGTCGGCTGCGTGCTCGACGCGGGGCTCGACGCGCACGTCGACGGCGAGGCTGCAGGCGCGATCGACGAGGTGCTCGAGCAGGCGGGGCTCTACGAGCTCGTGGCCGCGCGGCTCGAGATCCGGTCCGAGCAGCGGGTCGGGTCGCCGAGGGCAGAGGCGTACGCGGCGCTGGCGCGGCTCTATGCGGGCCCGCTCGCGAGCCCCGACCGCGCCGTGGAGGCCTGGATCGAGGCCGCGGCGAGCGACTCCAGCAGCGCGGCGGCGCGCGCCGCGCTGCGCGAGCACGCGGCGACCCTGCACGACATGGCGCCCCTCGTCGAGGCGCTCATCCGCATCGGCGAGGGCTCGGACGCGAGGGCGAGGGACGACGCGGCGGGGCGGATCGATGCGCTCTCGGAGCTCGCGCGGCTCGCGGAGGAGAAGATCGGCGACCCCGGCCTCGCGCGGTGGGCGTTCGAGGCGCTGAAGAAGGCCGGCGGCGACCCGGAGCACGCCGCGGCGGGGCTCCAGCGGATCGCGGAGCGGCTCAAGGTGCAGGACGAGGCGCTCGCGGCCGCGGAGCGCGCGCTCCGCGGCGCGGACACCGTCGAGGGGCGGATCGACGCGCTTCGCCGGCTGGTCGTGATCTACCGGGGGCGCCCGGACGAGCGCGCCGCCTACGAGGAGGCGCTCGTGGGGCTCTCCCGAGCGTTGCCGACCGACCGCGGCTGCCTGCTGGCGCTCGATCGGCTGAGCCGCCGGACCGGAGGGGGCGCCGCGCTCGACGCCCTGCTGCGCGCGCGGCTGGCCGACGCCGCGCGGATGGAGGCCGAGGGCGCGCGCTCCGCGAGGTCTGCGGCGATCCGCGCGTCGTCTCTGACGCGGGTCGAGCTGGCGCGCGTCCGCCTCCTGCTGTCGGCGATCGCCCGGCGGCAGGGCCAGGACGCCCGCGCCCTCGACGAGGTGCTGCCGCTGCTCAGCGACGCGCCAGGCCACCGCGGCGCGGCCAGCACCGCGCTCGTGCTGGCGACGCGGACCGGGCGTCAGCGCGAGCGCGCCGACGCGATCGTGCAGCTCGCGGCGCCGGTCTGGCCGGCGCTGCGCGCCGTGCTCCTCTCGCTCGCCGCGGCGATCTACGAGCGGGTGGGCGCGGCGCAGCTCTCGCGCGAGGTCGCGGTGCTCGCCTGCGAGGCCGATCCATCGTGCACGCGCGCCGTGGCCACGCTCGCATCGATCCTCACGGCAGAGCTCGCCCGCGCTGCGGAGTCCGGCGAGGCGCCTCCCTTCGAGGTGGACCGCGCGATCGCCTCTGCGATCGAGCGCTCCATCACCGCGGTGTTCCCGCGCGGCGCGCTCTGCGACGGCCTCGCGAGGGCGCTCGAGGCGCTCGGCGAGCTGCCGCTCGCGCTCGCGTGGACCCAGCGCTGGCTCGCGCTGCGGCCCGGGAGCCCCCAGGCGACCGCGGAGCTCATCCGTCGCGCCGCGGTCGCCGGCGACGCGGCCCGGCTCTCGGACGCGCTCGCGTGGATCCTGGCGCAGCCCAAGCCGCTCGGCGAGATGGCGGCGGCGCTCGCGAGCGCCCTGCACGCGCTCTACGATCTCGACCCCGCGCGCGGCACCGCGCTGGCGAGGCGCTCGCTCGACGTCTTCGGCCCCCAGAATGCGCTGCTGCGCGAGCGGCTCCTCGAGCTCGCGCGCCGCGCCGGCGATCCTCACCTCGCGGTGACCGTGCTGGAGCGGTGGCTGGCCGTCGAGGTCACGGCGTCGCATGCCACCGAGCTCATGTTCATGCTCGCCGACTGCCGCCTCGACGGCGGCGACCCCGACGGGGCGGCGCAGGAGCTCGCGCGCGCCGCCGCTGCGGAGGCCGACCCCCAGGAGGTCCTCGCGCGGGTCCAGCGCGTCGAGGCGTCGCTGCTCGAGGCGAAGGGGCTCAGCTCCGACGGCGTGATCGCGCTGGCCGAGGCGAAGGCCCGGGCGTTCACCGCGCAGGGCGGTGGCACGGCGGAGGAGGCCGCGGCCGCGTGGCGCGAGCTAGGCAGCCTGCTCTGGGACCTCGCCGAGGATCATCGGGGCGCCGAGCGGGCCTTCTTCCAGGCGAGCGAGGTCGCGCCGAGCGGCGGGACCGAGCGCTACGCGCGGGACATGTGCGAGTTCGCCGGCGTCGAGGCGGCGATCGAGGCGATCGTCGCCCGCGCCGCCGAGGTGCGGGGGGACGACGGAGCGCAGCCCGCCGCGGGGGAGAGCAGGTGGGTGGGTGACGTCGGTCCCGAGCGCCGGAGGCGCGCCAACCTGCTCATCGAGGCCGCCAACCTCGCGCACGAGCACGGCCTGCCCGACCGGGCGCTCGCCGCGGCGGCGAGCGCGATCGAGCTCGACCCCCTGCGCGCCGACGCCGTCGCGCTCGTCGAGAAATCGGCGGACGCCGATGGCGGCGTCGCCGTCCTCGACAAGACCTACCGGCTGCTCGCTGACGCGGCCCTGGGCTGCTACGGCCGCCGCGCCGCCCATTACCGCGCCGCGCGGCAGCTGGAGCGGCGCGGCGCCTTCGAGCTCGCGCTCGCGCACGCGGTGGCCAGCTTCGAGGCGGTGCCCACCGAGGGCACCTCGTACGTCCTGCTCGCGCGGCTCGCGGAGCACGTCGGCGAGCCGTCGGAGGCCGTGCGCGCCCTCGAGCGGGTGGCGGCAGCGGCGGACCCGGCGTCGCGCAACGCGTGGCTGAAGCGCGCGGCCGCCCTCACCGGCCGCACGGAGGAGGGCCTCCGGCTGCGCCTCGACATCCTGCTCCGCGCGATGGTCGTGCGCCCGGATCCGGCGATCGTCGAGGACGTCGGCGCGGCCATCCGCGATCTCGTCGCGTGCACCGGGCAGCCGGAGGTCGAGGCGATCCGCTTCGACCGCGCCGTCAAGGCCAGCATCGCGAAGCTCGAGGGCCCCGAGGGGGCTCGCGCGGGGCTCGCGATGGCGCGCACCGCCGTCGAGGTCCTCGACGCGCCCGCGCTCGCCCTGGCCGCGATCGAGCGCGCCATGCTGGCCGACGGCGACGTGGACGAGTTCCTGACGCTCCTCGACATCGTCGGCGAGCTCGCGCGGCAGACGGAGCCGGCGTCGCACCTCATCGCGGCGGTCTATGCCTCGGCGATGAAGCCGCACTCGAGCGTCGGCCCTGGCCTGCTCCGGTGGGCGAGCAAGCTCGCGGACGCGCTCAACGTGCCGCCGGTCGCGGCGGCGCTGCTGGTGGAGGCGGCCCGCCGCGCGCCTGAGGACGACGCGCTCGCCTACGAGGCGGAGGCGGCGGTCGAGGCCAGCGGCGACGAGGCGCTGAAGCGCGCTCTGGACGACGCCTTGCCGGTCGCGCGGCGCCTCGAGGCGCTGCTGCACCTCGCCGACAAGCACGAGCGCGAGGGCCAGCGCGCCGAGGCCACGGTCGCCCTGGAGCGGGCGCTCGCCGGCGGCCAGCTCCAGGGCGACGCGCGCACCGAGATCGTCACCCGGCTCCGACGGCTGTACGCGGCCGAGGAGCGCGGCGGCGATCTCGAGGCGCTGCTCCAGGCCGAGCTCGCGCGCGTGGATCTCCCGGATGCCGTCCGGCTCGAGATGACGCGCGAGCTCGCCGGCATCCTCGCGGCCGGCGGCGATCTGCATGGCGCGCTGGAGCTCCTCCTCGACGTCACGCAGAGGACCCCGTTCGACAAGGCGCACCTCGACGAGCTCATCCGCCTCGCCCGGCGCACCGACGATCGTCGGCAGCTCTTCGACGTGCTCACGCGTCTCCAGGGCGCCGCCGCCGGCGACGGGGAGCGGCTGCTCGTGCTGCGCGAGCTCGCGCCGCTCGCCCAGGAGCTCGGCGACCGCGGCGCCACGGTGGCGCTCTACGAGGCGATCGCCCGGCTCGACCCCACGGACATGCACGCCCTCGAGGTCGTCGAGCAGGACGCGAGCGATCGCGGCGATCACGCCGCGGTCGCTGCGCTCCTCGCGCGCCGCATCGAGGCGGCGCCGCTGCCGGACACGCGGCGCGCGCTGCGGCTCCGGCGCGCCGCGCTTCTCGAGCAGCGCCTCGGCCTTCTCGACGAGGCGTGCGCCGAGCTCGAAGCCCTGCTCGCGGCGTCGCCGGACGACGTGAGCGCGCTGAGGTTCCTCGCCGACATCCATGAGCGGCTCGGCACGCCGCTCCGCGCCGCCCCGCTCTGGTGCAGGCTGGGCGACCTCGCGACGACCACCGACGAGCGGGCCGAGTACAACCTCCGCGCGTGCAGCAGCTACCTCGGCGGCGGCGACGTCGAGTCCGCGAAGGACACCCTGGAGAGCGTCGCGCGCATCGCGCCGCGCGAGGCCGTGATCGAGCTGCGGGTCGAGATCGCCCGCCGCGAGGGGGACGGCCACGCGCTCGCCGCGGCGCTCGATCAGCTCGCCAGCGCGTCGCGCGACGCGCCCGAGCGGCGCGCGCAGCTGCTCGTCGAGGCGGCGCGCGCCACCTCGATGCTCGGCGACGACGCCACGGCGCTCGAGCGCGCGCGCCGCGCCGTGAAGCTCGCCCCGGAGTCTCCCGACGCCGTCCTCGAGGCGCGCCGCATCGAGTATCGCCTGCGCGGGACCGGGACGCCGCGCGACGCGCAGGCCGCCGTGGAGGAGCTCGGACGCATCGCGCCGCGCCTGCGCCCGGCGCACGTCGACCTGCACGCGTTCTTGCTCGCCGAGACGCTCGACGTCATCCAGGGCCACGGCGCCGGCATGCGCGAGCTGACGCGGCGCCACGCCGAGGTCGGCCCGAGCACGCTGGTCGCGCTCGGCATGGCGGAGCGCCTGGCGCTGAAGCGGAATTTCTCGGCCGCTCTTCCGCTGTTCGAGCGCGCGCTCGGCGGCGATTTGCAGGGCATGCGCGCGCGCGGCCGCGTCGCGCTCGCCGCCGCCGAGACCGCGCAGAACGCCGGCGACCTCGAGGCGGCTGCGCGCCTGCTCGAGGAGGCCGCCGCCGAGCCCGAGACGCGTGCGCTGGCGCTGCGGCGCCAGCTCGAGCTCACGGCGGCTCGCGGCGAGCCCGAGGCCGCCCGGAGGGCGCTCGAGGAGCTGGTCGCGCAGAGCTCGGGGATCGATCGCGCGCGCGCGCTGATGCAGCTCGCGCGCCTGCACGCGGCGAGCGATCCGGATCGTGCAGCGCAGATCCTCGCGCAGGCCACGGTGCTCGCGGGCTCTGATCGCTCGCTGGGGCTGAAGATCGCCGAGCTCAACGCCGAGCTCGCCAGCGAGCGGGCGACCCTGCCGCCCGAGGAAGTGTTCCACGCCGCGCTGCCCCGGGTCGTCGTCGCGGAGCCTGCCCAGCCGCCAGCGGAAGCTCCTTCCGGCACCCCATCGGCGGCGAGCGGCGCGGCGCCGTCGAGCAGCCGCGCGCCGTCGAGCAGCCGCGCGCCGTCCAGCGCCAGCGCGGCCGCTTCCGGCGGTCCGCACATCGATCTCGTCGAGCTCAACGACCCGCTCGACGAGTCGTTGACCGACGACGACTCTGCGCAATCCGTCGCTCCCGGGCTGTCCGACGACGACCTGCTCGATGGGCCGGCGGTCGCCCCGGCCCCGCGCGCGCCGGTCCCCAGCGCTGCGTTGGGCAGCGCGGAGGGCACCGCCGCGCGCGGCGGCACGCCGTCGGGCCGCGTCAGCGCCGGCGCGCAGATCGCCGCGCCTCCGGTCTCTGCGCCGACGTCGGCCCAGCCTCCCTCCTCCGCGACGCGGCTCCTGACGGCATGGCCGCCGTCGGCGGCCGAGAGCTTCGAGGAGGCGGCGCTCTTCCGCGAGCTCGCCGCCGGCTCCTACGAGGCTGGCGAGCGGCTCATCAACAGCTTCGCTCCGCGCGACGATCGCTCTCGCGAGGCGCTGGCGGTCCGCCGGATGCAGGCCCACCTGCGGCTCGGCGATCGGGGCACCCTGGAGCGCCTCCAGGCGGCCGCGATCGCCGACAAGAACATGACCTACGCCCGCGCCATCGAGCACGTGCTGCGCGCCTTCGAGGGCGGCGAGCCGCCCGACCGGCGCAGCGAGGGCTTCGTCTCGCCCCCGCTCCTCGCGGCGCAGCGCGACGCGCCGGATCTCGTGGGCGCCCTGCTCTTCCGCGACCTGGAGTCGCCCGTCAACGAGGCGCTCGCGATCGTCTGGGAGACCGGCCTCTATCGCCGAGACGCGGGCCAGTCCGGGCTCGTCGCCTCCGAACGGGTCCAGCCGACCTCGCCCACCCTCCTTGGGGAGGTCTACGGTGTCGTGGCCGGTCACCTGGGCCTCCTGCGCACCGCGCTCTTCCACCAGCGCGCTCCCTCGCCCGCGCCGTCGTCGCCCGAGGCGCAGGTCGTCCGGGTCAACCCGCCGGCCGTGCAGCTGCGGGGCGAGGTCCGCGAGGACACCCCCGAGCTGCGTTACCTGATCGGCGCCCAGCTGGCCGGGGCCATGCCCGACCATGTCCTGGCGAACACCAGCACCGAGGACGAGCTCCGCACGCTCCTCTCCGCCGTCGTCGCCGCGTTCGGCCCGCTGGAGGCCACCGCGCACAGCACCCGCGGCAACCCGGCCGTGGTGCGGCTGGAGCAGAACCTCTGGCAGCTCATCCCTCCGCGCGCCGAGCGTCGCCTGCGCGAGATCTGCGACAGCGCGAACAAGATGACCTACGAGGGCGCCATGAAGACGACCCGCACGGCGATGCGCCGGGCTGGTCTCTTCGCCGCGGGCAGCATCGCCACGGCGGTGCGCGCGACGATCAAGGAGCGAGGCCTGGAGCTCGCAGTCCCCCTCTCCGAGCCCGACGGGCTCGCCGCTGCGTGCGCCGCGCACCCCGAGATCGCCGATCTCGTACGCCTCGCGACGCGGATGGAGTACGCCGAAGCGCGATGGCAGCCCGGTACCGTGCCCTCGCTCCGGCGGATCGACACGGGCAGCTCGCGCTTCCGCGCAGGCACGTAGGCGCCGGAGCGCTCGCCGCGCCGACCCCAGCGGCCGCTCGCTCCGCTCTGCCCGCGTGCACCGGGGCGCGACGAAGGTCGTGTCGTATCTCGTCCTACCTCGGACCTTCCGTGTGCGCGCGCAGGCATCAAGCTGCTGCGCCGATCGCGGTCTGGCCGCATCGGTGCTCCGACCGCGACGCGACACGGCTGTCACGGCCTCCGCTTCGCCTGCGCACCGCCGTGCCATCTGGATGCACGCCGCGCGCTGCCCGGAACGCCAGCGGCTGGTTGGCACGAACATCGCCTTCTATCTCCGACGTGATTTTTCCCTGCGCCTGCTCGGGTGCGGACCCGTTCGGGCACCGCGCATCGCCTTCCTCAGCCCGGCGGGTGCCGGCCCCCAGCGCTTCAGCGGAGCCTCGGCGCTCCCTCACCGCACGGGGGTGCCGCCGGGCCCCGGTCTGCACGAGGAGCGTCGCCCGCCAGGAAAGGGGGTCGCTGTGAGCTGGCGCCTCGCCGTGCGCGTCGCGCTGCTCGCCTGCCTGCCGGGTTCGGCGGCGTGCAGCATCCCTCTCGAAGCGACGGCGTCCGGCTCGATGAACGCCTGCGACAGCTCGAACGAGTGCGGCGTGGGAGCGACCTGCGCCGATGTCGGCGGACAGCGCGCGTGCGTCTCGACCAGCGCGCACCTGGATGGGCTCATCCTGGAGGTCCGGCCGCGCGCCTCGCGCGCGCTGAGCGCGGAGGTCTCTCACCTCCTCGACCTCGACGTCGGCAGCGGCTTTCCCCCCCACGACGCCGCCGGCCAGGTGCGCTTCCTGGATCTCGGGATCCCCGCGCCTGCGCGCGTGAATGCCACGGTGCGCCTCGGCGGGGCTTACTGCGGCACCTTCGCCGGCACGCAGTTCCCGGTGCGGGCCGAGTTCCGGCGCGTCGCGCCCGTCCTGGGCCTGCCCGCGCAGAGCTACTCGACGGCCTCGGAGCCGGACGTCGGGCCGGAAGCGGGGATGGACCAGGACCCGGAGAGCACCATCGGCCAGAAGTTTCAGGCCGCAATCCCCACCGGCAACTACCACATCTACCTGGTTCCGCAGCCGTACCTGCACTGCAGCGACGACGTCCCCCCGCCGATCCTGCTGCCGAACCAGCTCATCCCCGAGCAGTGGAACCTCGGCGTCAATGCCGACGAGCCCGCCGTGCTGCAAGGCAGCCTGCAGGTGCCGCACGGCGTGCACGTCGACGGGTGGATGCTCGACCTCGTCGACCAGCTGACCGGCAGCGTCATCTCCCAGGTCGATGTCCTCGCTCAAGGTGAGCTCCAGCAGCCGGGCACTCCGACGCAGGTCGAGTTCAGCGTGAAGTTCTACTGGACCGACAAGACGAAGAGCCCGCTCATCCGGTTGCGTCCGAGGGATGGCGATCCGCGGCCGACGGTCTACTGGGATCTCGCCGCGATAGCGCTCCAGGGGTCCACGGGGAACCTGAGCCTCTCGCTCCTCCAGCTCGACGCCGCGGCGCGCCGCGTGGAGG
Source organism: Sorangium sp. So ce321 (assembly GCF_051530195.1). Lineage (NCBI taxonomy): Bacteria > Pseudomonadati > Myxococcota > Polyangiales > Polyangiaceae > Sorangium > Sorangium sp. So ce321. The sequence goes on from NZ_CP150329.1 coordinate 13,754,376, forward strand.
GGCGAACGGTCGACGCGAAGGGCAACGCGGTGCTCTCCGCCGTCCGCATCCAGAGCGCGGACATCGAAAGGGCCCCGACCGCCGCCTACAAGCTGGACACCGAGACGGACGCGAACGGCCTTTTCCGGGCCGATCTCCCGCCCGGTGAGTACGTCATCTTCGCGCGGCCGATCAACGACACAACCAAGGCGACGGCCAGGCAGTCGCTCAAGTTTCCCGCCGGCGACGACTGCTTCTGCGGCCAGTCGGTCCTCATCCCGGAGGCCGGGACGCTGCGCGGCCGCGTCCAGGGCCCGCTGGGCGAGCTGATGGATGGCGCGACCGTGCTCGCGGTCCCCTCCGTCGGCGAGGACACGCCCTACCTCGGCCAGGTGCTGAAGCCCGAGCCGCTGCCGCCCCGGCAGGCGTCCGGGGTCCTGCGCAGGGGCTCGTTCTCCCTCGGCGCCGACCCCGGGGAGTTCGATTTCTCGGTCCGGCCGAGGCCGGACTCCACTTATCCGTGGCTCGTCAGGCCGCGCCTCGCGGTCTCGGCGACGGACGCTGCGGTCACCGAGCTCGATCTCGCCGTGCCCTACCCGGCCGTGCTCCAGGGTGGCGTTCGCGACGAGTCGGGTGCCCCGCTCGGCGACGCCGCGGTGGTGGCCTGGCTCCCGGTCGAGAGCAATACCGCGCAGGGGCCGGTGAGGGCGGTCATCCAGATCGGCGAGACCCGGTCGGAGCCCGACGGCTCCTACGTCCTGCCGCTCCCCCCGTCGACCTCCCGGTGAAGTCGGAGCGAAAAAGGGCGGTACCAGCTCAGCGCGGAGCGCGATAGGCTAGCGCCCGTGGCGCAGCCGACGCGCGGTGGGACATCGGAGCCTTCAACAGAGGATGGCCTGACGCGTGCGCCCTCTCTGCGAGGCGATCCGGGGCAGCGCTCCGGCGAGGGGCGCGCGAACGCGGCTTCCCTGCCTTCCGCGCAGGAGCTCGCGGTCGCGCTGCACGAGGTCTCCAATGCGCTCACCGTCATCGTGGGCTGCATCGAGCGGGCCCAGGGCGAGCAGCAAGGCCCCGAGCTGAGCCGTGCGCTCGGCGTGGCCGCCTCCCGAGCGCGCGACGCGCGCCGCCTGATCCGGCGGGCCATCGGCGCCGACGCCGAGGGGCGTCCTGCCGGCGATGACGGGGTCGCGTCGAGGCCGCTCGCGGAGCCGGTGCGCCTGCTCGGTGACGTCATCGACGACGCCGTGACCGGCCTGGATCCCGAGGCGCGCCGCGCGGCGATAGCGCTCCACGCGCTGCTCGATCCTGCGGTCGCGCGGACCGCTGTGAGCAACGGCGCCGCGGTGGTGCAGATCTTGACCAACCTGCTGCTCAACGCGGTGGCGTTCTCGCCGCGCGGCTCTGCGGTGCGCGTGGACGCGAGGCTCGACGGCGCGTCGGTGATCGTGGGCGTCGCCGATCAGGGGCCTGGCGTCCCGCCGTCGCGCCGCGCGACGCTGCTGAGCTCCGGCGTCTCGACGCGACCGGGCGGCGCGGGCATCGGCCTGCGCCACTCGGCTGCGCTGGCCAGCGCTTCCGGCGGCGCGCTCGCGCTGGTTCCGTCGGAGGAGGGCGCCCGCTTCGAGCTGCGCTGGCCGGTCGAGGGCTCTCTGCTCGCCGACGGCGCGTCGCACGGCGCAGCCGAGGTCGAGGAAGGGCCGCCGGTGCCGCGGAGCACGACGTCGCCGGTGTCGGGCGCGGTCCTCGACGGCATCAGGATCCTGGTGGTCGAGGACGACGACGCGGTGGTGGACCTGCTCGACACGGCGCTCACGGCGCGCGGCGCGAGCCTCGTCAGCGTGCAGAGCGCGAGCGAGCTCGCTGGCGCTCTCGCGTCGGGCCCTTTCCAGGCAGCGCTGCTCGACATCTCTCCGATCGAGCAGGACGTCCTCGGCACCGTCTCCGCCGTGCGCAGCGCCAACCCTGACGTGCGGCTCGTGGTCATGTCCGGCAGCGCGGGAGCCGCGCCTCTCCCGGCCAACAGCGGCGTTTCCTGGGTCCGCAAGCCGTTCGAGATCCGTGAGATCGTCGAGGCGCTCGTCCGCTGAAGAGCCCGCGCGCGACGTGAAGAGCCCGCGCGCGACGTGAAGAGCCCGCGCGCGCGTGGTGCAGGCGCGCAACGACAGACGGTCAGCCAAGGCCGCGAGGCCGGCGTACGCGTCATACGCCGCGTGATGCGGGGAGCGCGCGCTGGCGCGCTGGCGCTCTGGCGCGACTTTGAGAGGATTAGCTTGACTTCCCTGGCCAGCTGGGTAGGTTCCGTCCCACAACGCGCTCGCGAAGGTGGCGGAATTGGCAGACGCACTAGCTTGAGGTGCTAGCGGGTAACACCGTGGGGGTTCAAGTCCCCCCCTTCGCACTGTCTTCTGAATCGATCGATCGTCCGACCAGCACCAGAGCGAGCCAGGGAGCCCATCCTCACTCCCTCTCTCGCACCTCAAGCCTCCGCAGCCGCTGACTGAACCTCGCGAGCCACATCGAGCCGCGAGCTCTTGACGAGCGGCCTTGCCCACGTGCCTCGGGGCGCAGATACACGCGCGTGCGCACCGCGCTCTCGAGCGCTCGAGGCGCGCTGCCCCCGTGCGCGCCCCGCGAGATGTCATCTCACGACTTGCGAGCCGCTTCGCAGCCTGATCCCTCGAAGGATCCTGCCCAGCCTCCGCGAGCAATCCCGGCTCGCTCTCCGCGCCCGAGCTGAGCCGGTCGCGCCCGCCCGCCGGTCACTCGCGTCCGCCCGCCCGTCCGCCGGGCGGGGTCGCTCCCGACGGCGCGCGGGCGGCGCGCTCAGCTCGCCACGCGCTCAGCTCGCCAGGGGCAGCGAGAAGTGGATCGTCGTCCCGTGGCCCAGGGTGCTCTCGACCGCCACGGTCCCGTGGTGCGCCTCGACGATGCCGCGCGCGATGTACAGGCCCAGCCCTGCTCCCGTGCGCGACTCCTGCGACGCCTTCCAGTACCGATCGAAGAGGTGCGGCTGATGCTCGGGCGGGATGCCCGGGCCGGTGTCCGCCACCGAGAAGCGCGCGAGATCGGCCACCCGGCAGAGCGATACGCTCACGACGCCGCCCTTCGGCGTGAACTTCAGCGCGTTGCCGAGCAGGTTCGAGAACACCTGCAGCACGCGATCCCGATCCGCGAGGACCTCCAGGCCCGCGTCGAGCGGGCCCTGCGTCACCCGGCAGCCCTTCGCCTCGGCGAGCGACGCCGCGGCCTCGAGCGCCTCACGCACGAGCGCGCCGCCCCGCTCCACCCTCGGCGACACGACGAGCCGCCCCGCCTCGATGCGCGACGCATCGAGCAGATCCTCGATCAGCCGCGTCATGCGCTGGATCCCGCGGTCCATGCGATCGACGAGCTGCACGGCGTCGTCCTCCTCGCCGTCCTTGCGCTGGAGCAGATCGCTCCGCAGCAGCGACGCCGTGATCGCGATCGTGTTGAGCGGGTTCCGGAGGTCGTGCGACACGATCGCCAGGAGGTCGTCCCGGGCCCGCGTCGCGGCCTGCGCCTCGTTGTACAGCCGCGCGTTCTCGAGGGCGACGGACGCCGACTGCGCCAGCTGCGTGAGCAGCACCTCGTCGCTCTCCACGAACGGGCCGTCGCGCCGATCGAGGAGCTGGACGCTCCCGATGCACTGGCCGTCCCGGCCGCGCAGCGGCGCCGCGACCAGCGAGCGCGGGTGCAGCTCCGCCGGCGCGCGAGAGAGCACGTCGGCGCACGTGGGATCGCTCGCGATCTCGTCGCCGGTCAGCCGGACGCTCGTGCTCCTCCGCTCGATCAGGCCGAGCGCGATCTCGCGGATGCCGTCCCGATCCTCCCGCGCCGCGTACTCCTCGGAGAGCGAGACGCCCGTCATCGACCGCTGCGTCACGCCCCGCGCGGCCAGCCGCGCGATCGCCACGTTCGCGTCGAGCAGCGCCCGCGCCTCGTCGGTCGTGCGCTGGATCAGCTCGTTCAGCGAGAGCGACCTGTGGATACGCAGCGTCGCCTCGGTGAGCTGGGCGAGCTGGTTCGCGTGGCGAGAGAGCGCCCTGCGCGCCTCGTCCTCGCGGCGCTCGGCCTCGTTCAGCCTGAGCACGTAGCGCAGGCTCTGCACCAGCCGCTCGGGCGTCAGCAGGTTCTTCGGCACATAGTCCGCCGCGCCCCGCTTCATCAGATCGACCGCCAGCGACTCGTCCCCCTGCCCGGTCAGCATGATGAACGGCGCCGTGAGCTTCGCCTTGCGCGCCGCCTCGATCACCGCGAGCCCGTCGCCCCCGGGCAGGTAGAAGTCGAGGAGCACACAGTCGATCTGCTGCTCGTACAGCACCGCGAGCGCCGAATCGACCGAATCGGCCTCCCTGATCTCGGCGTCGACGCGGCCGCTCCGCAGCGCTCGCAGGATCGCGATCCGATCGACCGTGTCGTCGTCGACGACCAGGAGACGAACCGACCTATGGTTCAAGGCATCTCCACGAGAGTCCAGTACCGGTTCAGTGCCGTCATCAGCTCGACGAAGCTCAGGAAAGTCACCGGCTTGAGCAGGTACCCAGCGACGTTCAGGTCGTACGCGTCCACCTTGTCCCGATCGTCGTTCGAGGTCGTCAGCACCACGACGGGCGTCGCCTTCAGCGTCGCGTCGGCCCGGAGCTCGCGGAGAAACTCGATGCCGTTCATCCTGGGCATGTTCAGGTCGAGCAGGACGAGCCGCCGATCCCTGGGCACCTGGGTGCCGCGCAGCAGATCGAGCCCCTCGACGCCGTCGCCTGCGACCCAGAGCGGGTTCGTGATCTTGCCCCTCTCGAACGCCCTCCGGACGTTCATCACGTCGACGGTGTCGTCCTCGACCAGGATAATATTCAGGATTTTACCGTCCATCCTCGTCCTCGTTCAGGGGCAAAACGCTGGCCCGGCGATAGCATACGAGAGCAACGCTGCACATGGCGCAGGGCGAGGTGCGACGGAGCTGGTGGCCGGCTCACTTGTTTCCGGGGACGGAGACACCGCATACGGCCTGCTTCGCACGGGAGCCAGGTCGCGGCGCACTCGGCTCTCCAAGCGCCCCGTTCCCGACGCGGCCCGTGCCGGTCCGCTCAGGTTAGCGTGGCTCAGCAGTGCCGGGAAGAGCTGAGTGGTGGCCAGGGTGGGTGCGGGTGCCCAAGACGGCTCTCGGCAGGCGCACACACCTCTCCCGAGGGGCCGCGCCCGCGCGAGCCGAGCGGCCGAGCACCGCGACCGGTGGCGGCGCCGCCACCAGGGCCGCCAGAGCGGCCGCGCCCGGCAGGCTACGGCCAGCTACCGCGGTTGCCTGCGCGGCCGACGAGGTGCGCCACCGCGGTGATCAGGCTGTTCGGCTCGATGGGCTTGGCCAGGTGCATCTGGAAGCCGGCGGCGATCGCCTGACGGCGGTCCTCCATGCGCGTGTACGCGGTGAGCGCGAGCGCCGGGATCCCGCTCGCGGCGACCTCGGTCCCCATCGCGCGCAGCCGCCGCATCATCGCGTAGCCGTCCTCGCCCGGCATGCCGATGTCGCTCACGAGCACGTCGAACTCGCCCTCTCGGAGCGCCTCGAGCGCCGCGCCGGCCGAGGCTGCCTCGCGCACCGTCGCGCCCGCCCGCACGAAGATGATGCCGAGCAGCTCGCGGGCGTCGGTCTCGTCGTCGACGACGAGGACGCGGATGCCCTCGAGCACGCGGCGCGCGGAGCCCTGTGGCGAGTCGCTGCCCCGGCGCTGCGGGGACGGCAGCGCCGTGTGCGCCTCGGCGCGGATCGGGAGCCGGACCCGGAAGCGCGCGCCCTTGCCCTCCCCGTCGCTCTCGGCATTCACGGTGCCGCCCTGCGCCTCGGCCAGGTGCCGCACGATCGCGAGGCCGAGCCCCAGCCCGCCGTGGGCCCTCGTCATCCCCCCGTCCGCCTGCCGGAACCGCTCGAAAAGGAACGGCAGGAAGCTCTTCGGGATGCCCTCGCCGTTGTCCTCGACCTCGACCTCGAGCATGGCATCGACGCGCCGGGCTCCGACCCGGACGTGGCCCCCCGAGGGCGTGAACTTCACCGCGTTCGTGAGCAGGTTCCACACGATCTGCTGGAGCCGATCGGCGTCGCCGAGGAAGATGCCCACGTCGTCGACGACCCAGGCGTTGACGGTCACCCCCTTGGCCAGCGCGGCCGGGCGCACCAGGTCGAGCGCGGTGGCGAGCACCTGCCGCACGTCGACCGGATCGGTCCGGAGCTGGAGCTTCCCCGCGATGATCGTCGAGGCGTCGAGGACGTCCTCGATCAGCTGCGACTGCGCCTTCGCGTTGCGCTCTATCGTGGCGAGGCCCCGCTCGAGCGACTCGGTGTCCACCTCGCCCGTCCGGAGGATCCGCGCCCAGCCCAGGATCGACTGGAGCGGCGTCCTGAGCTCGTGCGACACGGTCGCGAGGAACTCGTCCTTGAGCCGGTTCAGCTGCTCGGCGTGCTGACGCGCGCGCTGCTCCTGCTCGAGGAGCTGGACGCGCTCGGCCTCGGTGCGCTTCTGCTCGGTGATGTCGTGAAACGAGATGCCCACGCCGTCGCCCAGCGCCACCGCGATGGCCCGGAACGTCTGCGGAGCGCCCTCGTGCGCGCAGAAGAGCTCGACCCGGGCAGCCTCCCCGGTCTCCACGACGCGCGCGTACGTGGCGAAGGCGCTCGCGAGCGAGCTGCCCGGCATCTCGACCGACAGCCGCTTGCCCTCGAGGTCCTTGCCCCGTCCGCCCACGATGGGTCCAGTGGCCGGGTTCACGTAGACCCACTCGAAATCAGAGATCGCCCCGGACGCGTCGCGCACGCTGCGCAGGATCATGAACCCGTCGGGCGACGCCTCCTGGACGGTGCGGAACCGCGCCTCGCTCGCCCGCAGCGCCTGCTCGATCGACTTCCGCTCCGTGATGTCCGTCGCCGTGCAGGTGATGCCGATGATCTCGCCGGCGTCGTCCGTCAGCGGTTCGATCGAGATGTCGAGGTGCTGCGTGCGCCCGGCAGCGTGCAGCGCGATCTCGCGCCGCTGGCCGACCCCGCTGGAGAGCACCTCGCGCTTCACGCGGTCGAGCGACCTCGCCGCCTCCGGGTCCTCCAGCACCTCCGCGTCGGTCTTCCCGAGCACCTCGCGCTCCGACTTGCCGAACGAGTTGTGCATCCACGTGTAGCGGAGCTCCCGATCCTGGTTGAACACCATGACCGGCGACCCCCGGAGCGCCTTGCGGAACCGCTCCTCGTTCACGCGGAGCGCCTGCTCCGCGCGCAGGCGCTGGGCGACGCTCTGCTGGAGCTCGAGCGCGAGGCGCTCCGCCTTCCGCCGCGCGCCGATCTGCTCGGTCACCTCGAACGCCGTGACCATCACGCCCTCGACGGCGCCGCTCACGTCGCAGACCGGCTTGCACAGGACGTTGTAGATCCGCTCCACCAGCTCGCCGGTCCAGTGCGCGATCCTCACCGGGATCTCGTTGGCGACGCTCGGATTTCCGCTCGCCATGACGGACTCGAGCTGCGCGTGCAGCGCCTGCCCGCGGAGCTCCGGGACGGCCTCGACGAGCGGCTTGCCGAGGAGATCATCGCGGCCGACCATCTGACAGAAGAGCGGGTTCGCGAGCTCGAACACGAGGTCGGCGCCCTTGAGGAGGCAGATCGGCGCCGGCGCCTGGGCCAGCAGCGAGCCGCTCTTGTCGCGCTCGAGCTCGGTGCGCTTGCGCTCGGCGTCGAGCGCCTCCAGCTGGAGCCGCGTGTGCTCGCTGACCGCCTTGGCGATACCTGCGTCCACGCGCTCCGAGAGCGCCTCGACGTCGCTCAGCTTCGGCGTGAGCCCCGACTCCTGGATCTCGTGGAGGATGGACCGCCGCAGGACGCCGTACTCCCGGACCATCACGTCCAGGTCGAACCCGTTCTCCCAGCGCGTCTCGCCGTGCTCGCGCGCCGCCTCGTCGCTGGCGCGCGTCGAAGAACCGTTCTCCAGGCTGGTAGCCACCTCGTCCAGGAAGGTCGGCAGCGAGTTGATGATCAAGGGCTTCGGCATGTCTCGTGCCGCCGAGCTTCGCCTGCGCAGCTCGCCGACGAACCGCTCGATGATGGCCTCGCGGCGGGTCCTGATGAGCGTGGGGAGAGGCATCGTCATGTTCGGGTCGTTCGCGACGTGAGCTCCAGGTCGGCGGACATCGCCTTCAGGAGCCTGGGCAGCGACCGGCGAGCGGCCCAGGTCGACCTGGGCCGCGGCTGGGATCATCGAGCACGACATATTCGGCGAGCTGGCCGAACGCCACAAGGCGCCTCGCCAGCGCAGCCCGCGCGCCACCGGGCAGCCGACCGGCGGCCGTACGGGACAGCCGCCCCGGTCCCTCTGCCGAGCTCGACCTCGACACCGGTACTGTGTTGAGCCCGACTTCGCTCTTGCGCGCACAGGGGTGAGCGCCAGCAAACGTTGTGCCGAGCTCGTCCGCCACACCGGAAGAGCGCTGTGCGACGCAGGACGTCACGAATGAGGCAATTTGCCGCAGCTTCTGCGCTTTCATGGGCCGCACGACCGAGCCGGAAATGATCGAGCTTGGATCGAGGAGACGAGCCGCGTTCTTCAGCAGGGGACCTCGGCGGCACGGCGGCTGCAACGAACGCAACAACGCTGGTTCGAAACGCTGGAACACCAGTTCACCCAATTAGGAGGTTACCATGCTCAGTTGGAGTGTTGCGTTCTTTGTCGTCGCGATCATCGCTGCCATCTTCGGTTTCGGCGGTATCGCCGCGAGCGCCGCCTCGGTCGCGAAGCTGCTCTTCGTCATCTTCCTCGTGCTGGCGGTGGTCTCGCTCGCGCTCGGCCGTCGCGTCCGGGCCTGACGCGCTCCACTCCGATCCTCGCGCGCCGCATGGGCCCTTGTCCCACAAGAGCCCACGCGCCGCGAGGGGTCTGACACACCAGGTGGCCCCTCGCGCGCGCCAGCGCGCCGTCCCCTCTTCACCTCTCCAGCATCCCTGAATCCAGGCGCGATCGTCGCCCGGCGTCGAAGCGGGTTATCCCCGCTGACTCCAGGTCTGCACGCGCCTCTCCCACTCCGCGCCTGACGCTTCGCGCCATCGCTTGTGGGCGCTGCGTCATCGCCGGGCCATTCGCGCGTGTTTGCACGTGCTCGAGGGCCACGATCGAGGCGATTTGTCTCGCCAGACCGAACCGTTTCCGCTGCTTCTGCATGGCACGTCTGTCGCAATACGGGGCGATGACCCCATCCAGGGCGCCGAGAGGCCCATCCCGGAGAGCTGCCATGGGGCTTTCGTGTCGCGCCCGGCGATCGCCCGGGCGAGGTCGAGCCTCAACCGCAACCGTAGGAGATCATCATGCTGACCGTCCGCACGTTCCTTCCCATCGCCATCGTCATGAGCGTCTTTGCGGGCTGCGAGTCCCCCACGGACGCGCAGGCCAAGGCCGAACGCGCCCAGCAGGAGGCGCAGCAGAAGGCGGCGGAGGTCGCCAATGAGCTCGACAAGAAGGTCGCCGAGATCGACCAGCGCGCGGAGCGGGAGACTGACAAGGCGCTGCGGGAGGCTGCGCAGAAGCTCAACAACGCTGCCGTCGACGTGCAGGAGAAGACCGTCGAGGCGCAGGCGGAGCTCTCGAAGGCGCGCGAGGACGTGCGCGCGTCCACGACGCGCAAGATCGAGGACCTCGAGAAGGACGTCGCCGAGCTCCGCTCCAAGGCCGAGAAGAAGATGTCGAAGGTCGAGGTCGACAGGCTCGTGAAGGAGCTCCAGGACAAGTCGGAGGCGGTCCGCAGGAGCCTGCGCGATCTCGACGCGGCGACGAGCACGAACCTCGACGAGGTGAAGAAGGGCGTCGATCAGCGCGTGGAGGAGCTCGATCGCGCGATCCAGGACGCGAAGCGGCGCGTCTGATGCAAGACCCGCAATCTTGACCCAGAGAGCTCAACATCAGGAGGATACGATGGAGAATCAGAAAGCTTCTCAGCAGAGCCAGCCCGCGGACGTCGAGGGCGAGGGCAACCACACGGCAGACCGGCGCTACCGCGAAGGTGTGGAGAGGTCGGTGAAGGACGGCAAGATCGAAGAGCACGCGGAGGAGGCTGCCAGCGCCCTGGACGGCCCCGAAGGCGACGAGCTGCGCGAAGCCCAGGAGGCGACGCGGCATGGTCGGCCCAGCTGACCCGGCGAGCCAGCGATGATCCGAGAGCTCCGCTGCAAGTCGTGTGACCGCAGGTACATCTTCGTCTCGACGGCGGCGACGCCCTGCCGGGCCTGCGGGTCGGCGCTCGACGAGATGGAGCTCGAGCGCGGCGTCTACGAGCTCGCCTCCAACGACGCGCCGAGCGCCGCCGCGTCCGCGTCGTCGACCCCGGCGGACACCATGGTCCCCGAGGATCTCGGCTACGGTGAGTCCCACGGGTACGGGCCCGGCCACGGCGGCCCCACCGGACCCGGCGACGCGCCCGCCACGACCCCTTGAGCCGAAGCAGGTGCGAGCACGCTCCCCCGAGCGCTGGGCGCGTGACGGTCGGAGTGACCAGGGAGGCAGGAAGACCGGAGAAGATCAAGGATCCTCCCGTCTATCCGCCTTCCTGTGCGCTCTTCCTGAACCGATGTGACAGGTGCCGGGGCACCGGGCGTGGCCACGAAAGGTTGCTCCGTGCGCATTGCTCGTGCCCCGTGTCCCGTGAAGCCGCCATGGCACGACGTCGTCCGGGGCGCGCGCTGCATGCGCAGGGCGCTGCACCGGCTGGTGCTGTCGAGCGCAGGACTGGTCCTGTCGAGCGCAGGAGAGGAGCGCTCGAAGGCGCGTGCTGTACGTGTCGGGAGAGAAGCGGAACAGGTCTGCGCCGGCCGTCAGGCCGCCGTCGCGGTGCGCTCTGCGGCGTGTCCCGCGCCGTGGTTGCGGCGGGAGTGGGCGATGAGGGCCTCGAACAGCTCCAGCATCTGCTGGCCGAGCCGCTCGTTCGTGTCGTCCGTCAGCTCCGCCTCCATGCGGGGCAGGAGCTCCCGCTCCTCTTCGTCGACATGGTGCATCACCAGGTCTCTCAGCGCGCTGAGCTTGGCCCTGAAGCTCGGGTCCTCCGGCGCCGTGTTCACGACGCGCCGGATCTCGAAGCGCGCGACCGTGTGCTCCTCGCAGGCCCCGCCGACCAGGTCCGGCTCGATGGCGAGCAGCTCCGGGAAGAGCACCACCTGCTCGGCGAGCATGTGGGCGAGCAGGTGCTTCGTGAGCTCGTCCGTCACCCGCCGTACGTCGCCGATGCCGGAGAGGGCCAGAGTGAATAGCCTCTCGGCTTCGCGGTGTTGCCCCTTCAAGAGCTGTGTCGCTTTCATGCATTCTTCTCCCGGAGAACGAGGGTGATGTTGAGGAGATCGAGATCGACGAGGAGCCTTGTTGTTCTCGCTGGATGCCCTGCTCACACGGCCGCGAGGTGCGCGAGGGGCCGCAGCGGCCCGCCGCGGGGGCCCTCGAGCGAGACGGTGACCACGCCGCCGCCGAGCAACTCGCGCCGGGTCAGCGACAAGGTCGAGGCCTGTTCATGAGGTAGCCGGACCACCGTCTCGAGCTCGCGCGCCTGCGCGCGCCGTCGGACAGCGCACTCGGGCCAGGGGGCACCGGACTCAGCAATCAGCAGGCACGTCTCGCCCTGCTCCCCGCTCAGCCGCCCCCCCTTCTTCATCGGGATGGCCTGAAGCAACCGTCGTGCCGGACGTTCTTATTCCGGGGTTGAGCAGACCAGAATCCGGAGCCTGGAATATCGATGTGGAATTTCGCCTCTCGAGAAGAAGCGCGGACGGATTCGGCAGCTTCCTATGCCCGGAGCGATCCAACCAGCAGCGGCACACGGCATCATCGCGCAATCCCGCCGAAACAGGGGCCTGCCCACCTGGTCCTGCCCGCCGAGCGGCGCGGCGCTCGGCCACCTCGTCCTCCCTTCTGCCGCCCTCGGCCGGCGGCGCGCCACGTCGTCCTGTCCTGGCGCGCTGGTGCTCTTCGACGACGACGACCGGCCGCGGGAGCGATCGCGCGCGCTCGCCCGGCGCAGCGTCGCCGTCGCGCTGCCTCCTGCACCGCGCCGAGGTCAGGGCCGCGCGAGGCACAAGACATTTTTGTTCTCGGCGATCACCTCGGCGCGGCGTCGTGGCCGCCCTGGCTCACCCAGCCGCTGCGCGCTGGGCCTGCGATATGCATAACAAGCGTGAGTGCTGTAAGTCTGTGGAAATCCAGGCTGCTCGTAAGCTCGCCTGGCATGAAAAGTCCCCGTGGAAGCTGCCGCTCTCGCTGGAGGCCGGTGGCTGGAGCGACCCGGCGCGGCACGGAAGTCCTCCGCGCCGACATGGCTGAGGCAGGAACGCGCACCTGTGGCGAAACGTCACGTGAGATAACCTCAAGGATGAGAGCGGCCCGGGCTTGATGGCGCGGTGTCTCCGTGGCACGTTCCCTGCAACTGCAGGCAGCGGTCGACCTTTAGAGCTGCCGGGGAAGGACACGCGATGAGCGGCAGGATACTCGTCGTCGATGACGACGAAGCGACGTGCGATCTGGTCGAAGCCCTCCTCAAGAGGCAGGAATTCTCCGTAGCGGCGCGCACCTCGGCCAAGAGCGCGCTCGAGCTGGTGAGCGAGGACGACTTCGACGTCGTGCTGACCGATGTCGGCATGAGCGAGATGAGCGGCCTCGAGCTCTGCGAGCGCATCCTCGGCGCCCGGCCCGACATGCTCGTGATCGTCATGACGGCGCTCGGGAGCATGGAGACCGCGATCTCGTCGATGCGCGCCGGGGCGTTCGACTTCGTCACGAAGCCGCTCGACTCGAACCTCCTCGGCCTGACGGTCTCGCGCGCCGTCCAGCACCGGCGCCTCCGGTCCGAGGTGAAGCGCCTGCGCGAGGCGGCCCACGACGTCCAGCAGACCAAGGGGCTCGTCGGGCGAAGCCCCGCGATGAAGCGCGTCTACGACCTGATCGGCCGCGTGGCGCGGAGCGACGCCTCGGTCCTCGTCCACGGCGAGACCGGCACCGGCAAGGAGCTCATCGCGCGGGCGATCCACGAGGCCAGCGGCCGCCCCGGCCCCTTCGTGGCCGTCAACTGCGCCGCGGTGCCCCAGGCGCTGCTCGAGAGCGAGCTGTTCGGCCACGCTCGCGGGGCCTTCACCGACGCGAAGACCCAGCGCACCGGCCTGTTCCTCGAGGCGAGCGGCGGCACCATCTTCCTCGACGAGATCGGCGAGATGCCGCTCGAGGTCCAGCCGAAGCTGCTCCGCGCCCTCCAGGAGCGGAAGGTGCGGCCGGTGGGCTCGAACGCCGAGATCCCGTTCGACGCGCGCATCGTGACGGCGACGAACCGGGACCTCGAGACCGAGGTGTACGAGAAGCGGTTCCGCGAGGACCTCTACTACCGCGTCAACGTCGTGAAGATCGACCTGCCGCCCCTGCGCGAGCGCGGGACCGACGTGCTCCACCTGGCGATGCACTTCCTCGAGAAGTTCTCGTCGCGCAGCGGGAAGGGCGTGCTCTCGCTCTCGACCGCGGCCGCGGAGAAGCTCACCGCGTACAACTGGCCGGGTAACGTGCGCGAGCTCGAGAACAGCATCGAGCGCGCGGTGGCGCTCGCCCGTTTCGAGCAGATCACGGTCGAGGACCTGCCGGACAAGGTCCAGGCCTACCGGCCCGACCGCTTCGTCGTCGCCGTCGACGAGCCCGCGGAGATCATGACGATGGACGAGCTCGAGAAGCGCTACATCAAGCGCGTGCTCGCGCTCGTCGGCGGCAACAAGTCGCGCGCCGCCCAGATGCTCGGGTTCGACCGGCGCACGCTCTACCGCAAGCTGGAGCGCTACGGCGAGCAGGATGGCTCGGGCGGGGACGAAGGCCCAGACAAGGACAAGGCAGCCTCTCCCCCAGGCTCGGCGAGCTCTTCGCTGAGCTGAGAGAGGCGAGGTGAGGCGTAAGGAATGACGGAAAAGGCGCTGCCCGAGTCGGTCTACAAGCTATTCGCTCGCACGGGACACGACGTCCGCGGGCCGGCCGGCGTGGTGGCCGGGGCCCTCGACGAGCTGGAGCGCGCCCTCGGGGGCGAGACCACCGCGCGGAACGTGGCGTTCTTCACCATGGCGCGGCGAGGCGTGCGCCGCCTGCTGCGCCTCGCCGACCGCTACACCGCCGCGTCGGAGCTGGCGCGGCAGCTCGACACGCCGGTGCAGTCGCTCGACCTCGAGGCGCTCGTCCGCCAGGCCGTGTCGGAGGCGTCGTTCGTCTATGGCCGACGGCAGGTCTCGGTGGCGCTCGACCTCGCGCCGCTGCGCGGCTTCGCTCACCCGGCGTCGATGACGGCCGCGCTCGCGGACGCGCTCATGCTCGCCCTGCGCGCCGCGCGCGCGCGGGTCGCCGTGGAGCTCGCGTCGCAGGGCGACAAGGCGCGCGTGGTGCTCACGAGCGACTCGGACACGGCGTCGGTGGAGGAGCTCTTCCAGGCCGCGCTCTCGCCGGACTCGGACCCGCTCGACGAGGGCGCGCTGCCCGTGCGGGTCATCGACGGCGTGCTCAAGGCGCACGGCGGCGCGGCGCGGGTCGAGCGCGTCGGCGCGGAGACGCGCATCACCCTGGAGTGGCCTCTCAACGAGGCAGACCGCAAGGCAGGTGCTCGATGAGCGCGGATCTCCCCCTCGTCCTCGTGCTCGACGACGACGACGACACCTCGACGCTGCTCGGCATGGCGCTGCGCCGCCGGGGTTTCCGCGTGGTCGTGGCGCGCTCGTGCGAGGAGGGGCGCGCGCGCCTCGCCGACAACCCGATCGACGCGCTGGTGACGGACGTGTCGCTCCCGGATGGCAGCGGCATCGAGCTCGTCGCGTCGCTCGCGGCGAAGCCGCGCGCGACCATCGTGGTGAGCGGCTTCGGCGGCGACGACGACCGCGAGAAGAGCCGGATGGCCGGGGCGCACGCGCACCTGGTCAAGCCGGTCGACGTGGCCCGCCTGGTGTCCACGCTCAACGAGGTGCTCGCCCGGCCGAGCTGAGCGGCCACCACCCCGCCGCACCGGGCGGGGTGGCCGAGGTCGGCTCGCGCGCCGCCTCACACGCGGCGAGCGGCGCGCGCCTCACTTGTCCACGGACGCGTAGAACGAGACGCCGCGCCGGTTCTCGTCGAGGCGCAGCGGGTGCTGCAGCGCCGGCAGCGCCCGCTGGGCGCAGTCGAGGCGCTCGCACGTCCGGCACGTCACGCCGACCGGCACGGCCGCGCCGGTGTTGTCCAGGTCGATCCCGTCGGCGTAGACGAGCTCGCGGGCGTAGCGCACGTCGCAGCCCATGCCGATCGACTGGACCGTGTGGGGGACGTGGTAGCCGCCGCGGTCGCTGCGCACCGTGCGCGCGATGCAGAAGTAGACCGCGCCGTCGGGCATCTGCGAGAGCTGGATCCGGATCATGCCGGGGGTCATCAGCGCGGCGTGCACGTTCCAGCGGGGGCACGCGCCGCTGAAGCGGGCGAAGCGGATGCCCGAGCCGCTGAAGCGCTTCGAGATGTTCCCCGCGATGTCGATGCGGACCATGTGCATCGGCACCCCCTCGGCGCCGGGGCGGCGCAGCGTCGTCAGCCGGTGGCACACCTGCTCGAAGCTCGTGCCGAAGCGGTGCGCGAGCAGCTCGATGTCGTAGCGCTCGGCGCGCGCCGCCTCGAGGAACGGCTGGTACGGCATGAGGATCGCGGCGGCGAAGTAGTTGGCCAGCGCGACGCGGGCGAGCGCGCGGGACTCCGGGGTCGTGAGGTTCTCGTCGCGCAGGATGCGGTCGATGGCCGCCGTCTGCGTGAGCAGGCCGAGCTGGTGCGCGAGCTGGAACCGGCGGCTCCGGGGCGGCAGCACCTCGGAGATGCTGAGCACGCGCCGGTCCGGGTCGTAGCGCCGCATCGCCTGGCGCTCGTCCGCGACCCGCACGATGCGCACCTCGATGCCGCGCGTCGCGTGGAGATACCGGACGAGGCCGCGGTACACGTCGTCTCCGTCGAGCTCCGCCTCCCGCCAGAGCGCCTCGGCGCCCTCCTCGAGCTCGGGGAAGTGGTTCATCCGACGCTGGATGAGGTCGCTCACCTCCTCCGAGGGCAGGCGCGAGTTGTCGACCGCGACGAACCCGTCGCCGGCCAGCCGCTCTCCCAGGGTGTCCAGCGATTCTCGGGTCGTCGCATAGGTGCGGTACAGCGTGAGCACCGCGCGCGCGACGTTCGGGGAGGCCGCCACGAGCTCGCGCAGGTCCGCGTTCGTCAGTCCGTGGCTCTCGAAGATGGGGTCGCCGAACACCTCGTGGAGGTCGGCTGTGAGCCGGACATCCTCTTCCGATGCGAAGTTCTGGAGATCCAGCTGGAATATCTGGGCGAGTCGGATGAGAAGTGGCGCGGTCAACGGACGGCGGTTGTTCTCTATCAAGTTCAGATAGCTCGCCGATACGCCGAGGCGCTCCGCCAGATCGACCTGCGTCATGTGCTCGCGGCGCCGGAGCGCGCGGACCTTGGCCCCGAGAAGCGGTGCATCAGCCATAGGAACCCTCCCGAACGTAGCTGAGCTTACTGAACCTGCGGTCAGGCGCAGCAGCTCGCCACCGCAGAAATTTACAATAGTTTACACGTTGACAGGGTGTAAAGGCCTTTCGTCTACAACCTTATCCGCCTGCATTTCAAAGGGAAGTTGACGCTGAAACGGCATCGACAAACATAGCTTCGTTGTAACGACGCGCAGCGTTGCAGGAGATGTGGATGAGCCAGAATCATGAGACGTCGAACCTCAGCCTGCTCGCTCCTCGGGTCGCGGGCGACGAGCCTGTCCTCACGCCTGAGGCCCTTCGCTTCCTCGCGAGTCTGGGACGGAAGTTCGCCGACCGAGTGCCGGGTCTGCTCGCTCGCCGGCGCGAGGTGCAGGCGCGGCTCGACGCGGGCGAGCGGTTTGATTTCCTCCACGAAACGCGGGATGTGCGCGAGGGGGACTGGACGGTGGCGCCGCTGCCGGCGGACCTGCTCGACCGGCGCGTGGAGATCACCGGCCCTGTCGATCCCAAGATGATCATCAACGCGCTGAACTCCGGCGCGAACATGTTCATGGCGGACTTCGAGGACGCCACGTCGCCCACGTGGAAGAACCTCATCGAGGGGCAGGCGGCGCTGCGGCTCGCCGCGCGGCGCGAGCTCCGCCACGAGGACGCGGCCACGGGCAAGCGCTACGCCCTCGGCGACAGGCTGGCCACCCTGCTCGTGCGCCCGCGCGGCTGGCACCTCTGGGAGAAGCACGTCGAGCTCGACGGAAAGCCGCTGCCGGGCGGGCTCTTCGATTTTGGACTCTTCTTCTTCCACAATGCCCGTGAGCTCGTTCGCCGCGGTACCGGGCCTTACTTCTACCTGCCGAAGATGGAGAGTCACCTGGAGGCGCGGCTCTGGAACGACGTCTTCCTCTTCGCGCAGGAAGCGCTCGGTCTGCCCGCCGGCACGATCAAGGCGACGGTCCTCATCGAGACGCTCCCCGCGGCGTTCGAGATGGACGAGATCCTCCACGAGCTCCGGCAGCACTCGGCCGGGCTCAACTGCGGTCGCTGGGATTACATCTTCAGCTTCATCAAGAAGCTCCGGAACGACCCGGCGTGCGTGATGCCGGACCGCTCGCTGGTGACGATGGAGCAGCGCTTCCTGCGCTCGTACACCCAGCTGCTCGTGAAGACCTGCCACCGCCGCGGCGTGCACGCGATGGGCGGCATGGCGGCGCAGATCCCGATCAAGAGCGACCCGGACGCGAACCGCGCGGCGCTCGAGAAGGTGCGCGCCGACAAGCTGCGCGAGGTGAAGGACGGACACGACGGCACCTGGGTCGCCCACCCGGCGCTCGTGCCGCTCGCGCGCGAGGTGTTCGACGCGCACATGCCCGGGCCGAACCAGATCGAGCGCAGGCGCGAGGACGTCCGCGTGACGGCGGCCGACCTCTTGCAGGTCCCGCCCGGCGCGCGCACCGAGGCCGGCCTCCGCCACAACATCCGGGTCGGGGTCCAGTACCTCGAGGCGTGGATCAGCGGCCTCGGGTGCGTCCCGCTCTACAACCTGATGGAGGACGCGGCCACCGCGGAGATCTCCCGCACCCAGGTCTGGCAATGGATCCGCCACAAGGCGACGCTCGACGACGGCAAGCCCCTCACCGAGGAGCGCTTCCGCGCGGCGGTCGACGGCGAGATGGCCGCGCTCCGCGGCGCGCTCGGCGAGGCGCGCTTCGACGGCGGCCGCTTCGGCGAGGCGCGCGAGCTGTTCGAGCGGCTGTCGATCGGAGACACCTTCGAGGAGTTCCTCACGCTCCCTGCTTACGAGCTCCTGATCACGAGGGCGAAGGAACAGCGCTCGTGACGCTCGGCTCACTTGATCTGATGTCAACACAGCGGCTGCTGCCGCCCGTCACCCCAACACGCTAGGAGCCCAGTCATGTCCGCTGCTTTTCCGCTGAACACGCCGATCTCCGCCGATTCGTTGCACGCGACGCCGGGCGACGTCGCCCCCGGCCGATGGAGCGGGATCGTCCGCCCGTACTCCGAGGCCGACGTCGCGCGCCTCCGCGGCACCGTCCGCATCGACTACACGCTCGCGACCCTCGGGGCCAAGCGGCTCTGGAACCTGATGCACAGCGAGCCTTACGTGGCCGCGCTCGGCGCGCTCACCGGCAACCAGGCGATGCAGCAGGTCCGGGCCGGGCTCAAGGCGATCTACCTGAGCGGGTGGCAGGTGGCGGCCGACAACAACGAGGCCGGCACCATGTACCCCGACCAGAGCCTCTATCCGGCGAACAGCGTCCCGACGCTCGTGCGCCGCATCAACCAGGCGCTCCTCCGCGCAGACCAGATCGAGAACGCCGAGGGCAAGGCGGGGCGCTACTGGCTCGCGCCGATCATGGCCGACGCGGAGGCCGGCTTCGGAGGGCCGCTGAACGCGTTCGAGCTGATGAAGGCCATGATCGAGGCGGGCGCCGCGGGCGTGCACTTCGAGGACCAGCTCGCCTCCGAGAAGAAGTGCGGGCACATGGGCGGCAAGGTCCTCGTCCCGACCAGCCAGTTCATCCGCACCCTCATCGCGGCCCGGCTCGCCAGCGACGTCATGGGCGTGCCGACGGTCGTCGTCGCCCGCACGGACGCCGACAGCGCCAAGCTGATCACCTCCGACGTCGATCCGCGCGACCGGCCGTTCGTCACCGGGGAGCGCACGCCCGAGGGCTTCTACGTGCTGAAGGGCGGCCTCGATGCGGCCATCGCGCGCGGGCTCGCGTACGCGCCCTACGCCGACCTCGTCTGGTGCGAGACGTCGACGCCGGACCTCGACCAGGCCAGGCGCTTCGCCGAGGGGATCCACAAGCAGTTCCCGGGCAAGCTGCTCGCCTACAACTGCTCTCCGTCGTTCAACTGGAAGAAGCACCTCGACGACGCGACCATCGCGCGCTTCCAGCGCGAGCTCGGCGCGATGGGGTACAAGTTCCAGTTCGTCACCCTCGCCGGGTTCCACGCGCTCAACCACAGCATGTTCGAGCTCGCCAGGCAGTACCAGCGCCGCGGCATGTCCGCGTACTCCGAGCTCCAGCAGGCCGAGTTCGCCGGCGAGCAGTTCGGGTACAGCGCCACGCGGCACCAGCGCGAGGTCGGGACGGGCTACTTCGACGAGGTCGCCCAGGTGATCTCGGGCGGCGCGGCGTCCACGCTGGCCCTCCACGAGTCCACCGAGGCCGCCCAGTTCTGAGCGCCGGCGCGACGGCCGCGCCCGCCGGCTGCGCGGCCGCGCAGCCCGCCCGCGGCGTGGCCGCGCAGCCCGCTGGCGGCGCGGCCGCGCAGCCCGCCGTCGCCCTGGCGCGCGCCCCGCTGTCGCGCCCCCGCCCCGTCCAGCCCGCCCTCGCTGCGTCACCCCCGCTCCGCCCCGCGCGCTGCGCCCCCGTCCCGAGGCGAGCGCGGCCCCGCGCGACCCCGGCAGAGGAGCGCCCGGGGCCGCGCGGGCGCCTCTCCGCGGTGGTCCAGGGGGGGCCGTTCGAGTAGGCTCCGCTCGGGCGGCCGCGCCCGATCCGAGGTGAAAAGAGCTGTGACAACGCAGAGCCAGAGACCGAGCGACGCCGAGAGCGGCGCCGTCGCGTCCAATTTCATCCGCAACATCATCGCCGAAGACCTCGCCGCGGGGAGGCACACACGGGTCGTGACCCGGTTCCCGCCCGAGCCGAACGGCTATCTCCACATCGGACATGCGAAGTCCATCCTGCTCAATTTCGGGCTGGCGACCGAGTTCGGCGGCGTATGCCACATGCGCTTCGACGACACGAACCCGGCGGCCGAGGACATGGAGTACGTGGAGTCCATCCAGCGGGACGTGCGCTGGCTCGGCGGCGACTGGGGCGACAAGCTGTTCTTCGCGTCGGACTATTTCGAGCGGCTGTACGCGTTCGCGGTGGAGCTCATCCGGAAGGGCAAGGCGTACGTCTGCAGCCTCAGCGAGGCGGAGACCCGCGAGCTCCGCGGCACCGTCACCGAGCCCGGACGAGACAGCCCCTACAGGAACAGGTCCGTCGAGGAGAACCTGGACCTCTTCGCCCGCATGAGAGCAGGGGAGTTCCCGGAGGGCGCGCACGTGCTCCGGGCCAAGATCGACATGGCCGCTCCCAACATGAAGATGCGCGATCCGCCGATCTACCGCATCAAGCGCGCGCGCCACTACCGCACCGGCGACGCCTGGTGCATCTACCCGCTGTACGACTTCGCGCACAGCCTCTCGGACGCGATCGAGGGGATCACCCACTCGATCTGCACGCTGGAGTTCGAGAACAACCGGGAGCTCTACGACTGGATCATCGAGAGCCTGGACGTCCCGTCCCGCCCCCGACAGTACGAGTTCGCGCGCCTCAACCTGAACTACACGGTGATGAGCAAGCGCAAGCTGCTCGCGCTCGTGAAGGGCGGGCACGTGAAGGGCTGGGACGACCCGCGCATGCCCACCATCGCCGGCCTCCGGCGCCGCGGAGTGACGCCCGAGTCCATCCGCGCCTTCTGCGAGGAGATCGGCGTCGCGAAGACGAACAGCATGGTCGAGTTCGCGAAATTCGAGTCGTGCGTCCGCGACGACCTGAACCTCCGCGCCCCGCGCGTCATGGCGGTGCTGCGCCCCCTGCGCGTCGTCCTCGAGAACTACCCCGAGGGGCAGGTCGAGGAGATCGACGCGCCCTACTGGCCCGACGACGTGCCCAGGCAGGGCTCCCGCAAGGTGCCCCTCTCCCGGGTGATCTACATCGAGCGCGACGACTTCCTCGAGGACCCGCCCAAGAAGTGGTTCCGGCTCGCGCCCGGGCAGCAGGTGCGGCTCCGCTACGCGGGGTTCATCACCTGTCGAGAGGTGGTGAGAGACCATGCCACAGGGGAGGTGGTCGAGCTCCGCTGCACCTACGATCGCCCCACGACGAGCGGTGAGGCGCCGGACGGCCGCAAGCCGAAGGGGACGCTGCACTGGGTCTCGGCCGCCCACGCGCTCGCCGTCGAGGTGCGGTTGTACGACAGGCTCTTCGCCTCCGAGCGGCCCGATGCGGTCGATGAAGGCAAAGATTTTCTGGATAACTTGAATCTTGGTTCGCTGGTCGCCCTGACCGGATGCCAGGTGGAGCCGAGTCTCTCCACGGTGGAAAAGGGCAGCCATGTCCAGTTCGAGCGCCAGGGGTTCTTCTTCGTGGATCCGGTCGACTCCGCGCCCGGCGCGCCGGTCTTCAACCGCACGGTCGCGCTCAAGGACTCGTGGTCGAAGCTCTCCGCCGAGAAGCCCGCTCAGGCGGCGGCGCCCGAGAGCGCGGCCGCGAAGCCGCAGCCCCCGCGCCCGAAGGCGGAGCGCGCGCCGTTCGAGGAGCGGCTCGCGCGGCTCGAGCCGGCGCGCGCCGACAAGGCCAGACACCTCATCGAGGCGCGGGGAATACCCGGCGACGACGCCGTGGTCCTGGCCGAGGACGACGACCTGCTCCGGCTCTTCGAGGACGCTGTATCCGTCCACGATAACGCGAGGAGCGCCGCCAACTGGGTGATCCATTCGCTCTCGCGCGAGCTGAAGGACAGCAAGACAGGCGACCTGCCCTTCTCGGGTGCGCAGCTCGGCGAGCTCCTGGCGCTGATCGATGACGGGACCATTTCCGGAAAGATAGCGAAAGATGTCCTGGCTGAGATGGTGCAGCAGGGCGGTAGCCCGCGTGCGATCGTGGAACGAAGAGGGCTCCGGCAGGTCGCCGACGAAGGCGCCCTGGAGCGCATCGTCGACCAGATCGTCGCCGGACATCCCGGCGAGGTTTCCCGCTTCCGCGCGGGCAACACGAAGCTGATCGGGTTCTTCGTCGGCCAGGTCATGAAGGCCTCCGGCGGCAAGGCGAACCCGGATCTGGTCAATTCGCTGTTGACCAGGAAACTGGCGTAAATCTCCCACCCACACGCTGCTTCGCTTCCCCCCCGACTCGGGGTGCGCGGGAGTGCTGCGCTCTGCGGGGTCCCCCGCCCGGCACCTGACTACGTGATGCGTGTCACGGCAGTGTGGAGAAACATGTCCAGCAAAATGTCTATAAAAAAATTGAACTCAAGAGCGGCAATGGTGTAGATGAAATTAGGACTATGGAATCTGCACGCCAGATCGCTCTCATCGTCTGCGTGGCTGTGTCGTCCTCGCAGGCCGCTTGTGTCGTGTCTACCGAGCTCGATGGTGATGATGAGGTGGTGGCGGAGGTCCAGCAGGAGGTCGTCGTTTACAACGCGCTGACCCGCAACGCGCTGACCCGCAACGCGCTGACCCGCAACGCGCTGACCCGCAACGCGCTCACCCGTAACGCGCTGACCCGCAACGCCCTCATGGGCAACTCGTTCACGAAGGACGCGCTCCGCGACCCCGAGTCGAGAGAGCTCCTCAGCTTCATCGTGAGCTGCGCTCTCCCCGAGGACGACAGCTTCGATGTGGACGTCGACGGCAGGTCCTACCGCTTCGACGGGGAGCTCGGCCTCGCGCCCGAGTGGGGCAAGCGCAATGGCTCGTGTGGTGATAAGTGCCAGGAGTGGGTCTCGAGCTGCCTGCTCGCGCGCGTGAACTACCTGGGCGAGCACGTCACCATCTCGATCCGCGGGAAGAACGACGCGCTGTCGTCCACGAGGCGGGAGCGCGAGAAGTTCGACGTGCCGGAGGCGGCCTACTACGGCAACGTCTTCCTGGAGACGCAGCGACGCTTCGCGTGCCTCGCGCCCGGGGAGACGTCGATCCCGCGCGTCTGCGGCCCCTCGCTCGACGACTGCGTGGTCGACGTTGTGGGCGATTGTGACGACGTGTGCGACGGGCCGAGGTACGACGGCAGCTACTCGAACTGCCGCGACCGCGAGCCCCTCATCGAGCTGCCCTGCGGCACCCGCATCTTCCCGCCCCGGACCGATCGCTACAACACCTCCGTGACCGTGTTCCTCGAGTAGCATCGAGCAGGTGGATTCCGGCGCCGTCCTCGCGAGCCGCTTCGTCGTCGAGCGGCGAGTTGCGGCCGGTGGGATGGGGACGGTCTACCGCGCGCACGACCGCCTCGACGACCGGCCGGTCGCCCTGAAAGTCCTCCAGAGCCGCGAGGCCTTCGACGTCGAGCGGTTCGAGCGCGAGTCGCAGATCCTCGCCGAGCTGAGCCACCCGGGCATCGTGCGGTACGTCGCGCACGGGCGGACCGGCGCCGGGGACCACTACCTCGCCATGGAGTGGCTGGAGGGGGAGGACCTGGCCGCGTGCCTCGCGCGCCGGCAGCTCGCGATCGCCGAGAGCCTGGCGGTGCTGCGCAGGACGGCGGACGCGCTCGCCTTCGCGCACTCCCGCGGGATCATCCACCGCGACGTCAAGCCGAGCAACATCTTCCTCGTCGCCGGCGACGTCGGCGAGCTCAAGCTGGTCGACTTCGGGATCGCGCGCCCCGACGGGGAGTCGCGGCGGCTCACCTACACGGGCGGCATCCTCGGGACGCCGGGGTACATCGCGCCCGAGCAGATCGAGAGCGGGAGCACGCTCGACGCGCGCGCCGACGTCTTCTCGCTCGCGTGCGTCTTCTACGAGTGCGTCACGGGCCGCCCGGCCTTCGAGGGGGCGCACGTCATGGCGGCGCTCGCCAAGCTCCTGTTCCAGCAGACGCCCCGGCTGCGCGAGGTCCGCGCGGACGTCCCGGAGCCGCTGGAGGCCCTCATCGACCGGATGATGGCCAAGAACCCCGAGGAGCGGCCGCGCGACTGCGGCGACGTCGGGGCGCAGCTCGCGCAGATCGCGGAGGCGCTCGACGCGTGGGCGACGCCGCGGCCCACCACGCTGGCGTCGCAGCGCGACGCGACGATGCGCTCGGCGCGGCCGCCGGGCTTCCTCACGCGCAGCGAGCAGCGGCTCGTGTCCCTCGTGCTCGCCGGCGAGCCGGACGACGTCGAGATGAGCGTGGCGGCGGCCGGCGGCGTCCCCAGCGCCTCGGACGTCTCGAGCGTGCTGCAGGAGCTCTCGAACGAGGGCCCGGGGTCCGCGGTGCCGCGGTCGGAGGTGCGGGCCGCGGTGGAGCCCTACGGCGCCCACATCACCGAGATCTCGCGCGGGTCGCTGATCGCGATCCTCGCCGGCGCCGGGAGCGCCGTGGACCGGGCCGAGCGGGCGGCGCGCTGCGCGCTCGCGCTGCGGGCGCGGTTCCCGGGCATCCCGCTCGCCGTCGCGACGGGGCGCGGGGTGTCGTCGGCGAAGCTCATCGAGGGCGACGTGATCGACCGGGGGGTGCGGGCGCTGCGGGCCGCGCAGGCGGGGGTCGTCCGGCTCGACGACGTGACCGCCAGCGTCGTCGGCGGCCGGCTCAAGATCGACACGGACGAGAAGGGGCCGTTCCTCGCGAGCGAGACGGCGGCCGACGAGAGCACCCCCGTCCTCCTCGGCAAGCCGAGCCTCTGGGTCGGCCGCAGCCGCGAGCTGTCCATGCTGGAGGGCGTGTTCTCCGGGTGCGTGAGCGAGTCGCTGGCGAGCGCGGTGCTCGTGATCGGCCCGGCCGGGGCCGGAAAGTCGCGGCTCCGGCTGGAGTTCCTCACCCGGGTGCGGCGCCAGTTCGGGGCGGTGGAGATCCTGTCCGGAAGGGCCGAGTCGGTGGCCGCGGGGTCGCCGTTCGGGCTCATCGCGGACGCGCTCCACAAGACGGCGGGGATGCGCGAGGGCGAGCCGGTCGAGGCGCGCCGGCGCAAGCTGAAGCGCCGGCTGGGGCGCCACCTGAGCGGCGACGCGCTGAACCGGATCGCGGCCTTCCTGGGCGAGCTGTCGCGCACGCCGTTCCCGGACGGCGAGACGAGCGGGCTGCGCGCGGCCCGCGAGAACGCGATGCTGATGGCCGACGCGACGCGCGGGGCGTGGGAGGACTGGCTCGCGGCCGAGTGCGCGGCCCAGCCGGTGCTGCTCGTGCTCGAGGACCTGCAGTGGGGCGACCCGGCGACCGTGCGCCTCATCGACCAGACGCTGCGCAACCTCAGGGATCTGCCACTCATGCTGCTCGCGCTGGCCCGGCCCGAGGTGGGCAAGCAGTTCCCCGGCCTGTGGGCCGATCGCGAGGTGCAGACCATCAAGCTCGGGCCGCTCCCCTCCAAGGCGAGCGAGCGGATGGTGCGGAGCGCGCTCGGCGAGGAGACGCCCGCCGAGACCGTGGCCCGCGTCGTGGACCGGGCCGACGGCAACCCGTTCTACCTGGAGGAGCTGATCCGTGCGGTCGCGGACGGCAAGGGGGACGTGCTGCCCGACTCGGTGCTGGGCACGGTCGAGGCACGGCTCGACGCCGAGGGGCACGAGGCGAAGCGCGTGCTGCGGGCGGCGAGCATCTTCGGCGACCGCTTCTCGAAGCTGGCGGTGGCGGCGCTGCTCGGCGGCGCCACGCGCGTGAAGGAGACCGAGACGTGGCTCGACGCGCTCGCGGCGCGCGAGCTCATCGCCCCGGCCTCGACGCCGGGGTGGCTGATCCCGACGGACTACGTGTTCCGCCACGCGATCGTGCGCGAGGCCGCGTACGCGATGCTGACCGAGCAGGACCGCACGCTCGGCCACAAGCTGGCCGGCGAGTGGCTCGAGCGCAGCGGGCACACCGACGCGATGGCGCTCGCGGAGCACTTCCGGCTCGGCGGCGAGCCGGCGCGCGCGGTGCGGTGGTACCGGAGGGCCGCCGAGCAGGCCATCGAGGCGAACGACCTGGCGAGCGCGCTCGCGCGCGCGGAGATGGGCATCCAGTGCGGGGCGACCGACGAGGAGCTCGGGCGGCTGCGGCTCGTGGAGGCCGAGGTCAGCCTGTGGCAGCAGGAGACGGCGCTCGCCGCGCAGCGCGGGACCGAGGCGGCGAGCCTCGTCCGCGTCGGCAGCTCGTCCTGGTTCCGCGCCATCGGGCAGGTGATCGTCGCCGAGGGGAAGCTCGGCCATTTCGACCGGGTCGAGGCGTGGGCGACGCGGGTGGCCGAGGCGCCGGGGCTGCTCAGCGCCCGGATCATGTGCCTGTGCGAGGGCGCGACGTACCTGATCTTCGGCGGCCGGTACGCGGCGGCCGACACGCTGATCCGGATGCTCGACGCCGTCGCGGGCGAGCAGGCCGGGCTCGATCCGCAGGCGGCGGGGCTCTACCAGCAGGTGCGGGCGATCCGCGCGCAGACGAAGGGCGATATCGGGGCGGCGCTGAGCGGGCTCACGGCGGCGCTCGCGGCGTTCGAGCTGGCCGGCGACCGCCGGAACGCCTGCTCGATACGCGAGAACCTGGGCTTCCTGTACGGCGAGCTCGGCGATTTCGAGGTGGCCGAGTCGGCGCTCCGGACGGCGCTCGCGGCGGCGCAACGCATGGGCCTCGACGATCTGGAGACGGCCGCGCTCCAGAACCTCGGCTACGTCATCGCCCACCTGGGGCAGCTCGAGGAGGCGAAGCTCCTGGAGCAGCGCGCCGCGGCGGCGTTCCACCAGCAGGGCGACCGGCGGATGGAGGGCGTGACGCTGACGTACCTCGCGAAGATCCTGCTGCGGTCGGGCGATCCGGCGGCCGCGGAGCGCGAGGCGCGGGCGGCGGTCGAGGCGCTGACCGTGGCGCCGCCGCTCCGCGCCGCCGCGGTCGCGGTGCTCTCGCGCGCGCTGCTCGCGCAGGGCCGCGGGGAGGAGGCGCTGCCGGCCGCGCGCGAGGCGTTCGCGCAGCTCGAGGAGGCGGGGTCGCTCGAGGAGGGCGAGTCGCTGGTGCGGCTCGCCTACGCCGAGGCGCTGGCCGCCGCGGGGGCCGCGCGCGAGGCGGCCGAGGCGCTCGCCGCCGCGCGCGAGCACCTGCTCAGCCGCGCGGCGAAGATCAGCGACCCGAGCTTCCGCGAGCGGTTCCTGACGTGCGTGCCTGACAACGCGAGGACGCTGGCGCTCGCCGCCGGGTAGGCGGTCAGGGGGCGTCGCTCCCGGCCGCGCTCAGCCGCGCGGGCGCGCCGGAAGGCTCGTGGAACTCCCCGTCCGCGACCTCCTGCGGCTCCGTCCGGGAGCGCAGGAGGCGGACGGCCTCGCGGTAGCCATCGACGGTCCCGGCGTCGACGTACGCGCTCCCGGCGCGGACGCCGAGCGCCAGGCCGCCGCGGGCGATGTACTCGTTGACGAGGGTGCCAATGTGCTCGTCTCGCCGGCGCCGCGCGCACCAGAGCTCGTAGAGCTCCTGGAGCACGGCGCCCGTCAGCTTGAAGGCGCCCCAGGTCCAGCGCGACGCCGGGTCGCGGTGCTTCACCTGGATCTCGAGGACGCGCCCCTCGCCGTCGGTGAGGACGGTGTCGTGGAGCTCCGGGCGCTCGACCGGGAAGAGGAGGAACGAGAGCGCCTGAGACGGGAGCGCCGAGAGCCCGTCTTCGGGGAACCAGATGGCGTCCGGGAGGCCGACGATCACCAGATCTTCCGGCGGGATGAGCGGGAGCGCGCGGAAGACCGCGTCGCAGAGGCCGGCCGGCCGCGGCTGGACGGCGTACGACAGGCTCGCTGGCCCGAGCGCGGCGCCGTAGTAATCGAGGATGTCGGACGCGCCTGAAGAGATGACGAAGCAGATCTTGGCCGCGCCGGCGCGCAGCACGCGATCGACCACATGCTCGCTCAGCGCGCGGGGCCGCTCGACGCCCCGCTCGAGGCGGCTGCCGACCGGGAGCAACTCTCTCGAGGAGGCGAGCGGCTGAGCGCCGCCATGCCTGCCGACGGCCGGGATGATCCCCCACACGGTGGCCAGTGTCCGCCTCACGCCCTCGCCTCCTTCGGGGGTGGCTCGCTGCGCGGCGCGCGCGGCGCAGCGGAGCGGCCATGAGCGGCGGCGCGGCGCGAGCTCACGAGCGCGCTGCTCGCGCCGCGCGCGCGGCGCCGGCGCGACGAGAAAACGGCCACGCCCATGTTTCCGTGGAAAGCGGGCTCGCTCGCGGGAATACCATGGAACGCACGGCGAGCGGTGTGACATGCGGTGTGATGCGCGAGGCGCGCAGCGCGGCGTTGCCAGCCGCGCGCACGAGCGAGACCTCGCTGCAATGCAGCGCGTTGAGTGTCGTCGCCCTTGCTGTCGAACATGCCGGTGTTGACCCCGGCAATGCCGGTGTCCGTCGCTCGCGCCAGCGGGCGCTGGAGCTGCGGGCGGTTACCGATTTCGTCAATGAATCTGGTCACTTGTATAGGTCCTCGCGCGTCGCGTAGCGCTGCTCGCCTGCTGAATGGCCGATCCTGCTCTTCGCTCGCGTGAATTGGAGTCCAACATCGTACCTGCGGCTGTCCAGATCAAGTCGAGCTCAGGCCTCCATTTGTCAAGCCGAGCCAGATTCCGGCCTGTCAAGACGTGCTGAACGCCTCGATTGTCAAGTGAACCGAGTCGAATGCTTCAGGTCAAAATATGACGTTGGTCGATGCAAAAGCGACAAACGATGTGGGCGAGTGCTGTCCTGTACGGGGACTGACAGGCTTTGAGGCGTATCTCCCGGACATGCGCGTGCATGCGCGCATGGAGCGAGGTCGTACGGGGATCACCTGAGAGAGGATCAGGCTCGGACGTATCCACGCGACGCCCCGAGAGGCCGTGTCAGCGCTCTGTCAGGATAGGACCACGACTCCGCCGTGGGCGGGCGCACCCGCGCCGGGGCGCGCCTACGAGGGCAGCGTCGCGTGGACCGAAGCGAGCTCTGCAGCGGTGTCGCGCTCGGCCATCGCGGCGGCGTGGCGGCGCAGCCGGTCGCCCATCACGTTCGGGATGCGCTCGGCGGCGCGGAGCGCGGCGGCGAGCGCGCTCCGCGCGGCGGCGAGCCGGCCGCGGCGCAGGGCGGTCACCGCGCGGATCTCGAGCACCTCGATGTGCTCCTGACCGACGGAGCTCTGGGCCGAGCGGTCCACGAGGGCGTCCCACGCGCCGTCGCCCCCGTCGCCTTCGTCCCGCGTCGCCAGGTCGATCATGGCGCAGAGCACCTCCTCCGACGGGACCATCAGCGCGTCGGCGAGGCCCTCCGCGCGCGCCTGCTCCTGCATCGCGCGCATGCGCTCGAACAGCGCCCGGGCGTCGGCCTCCGCGCCGCAGTAGAAGAGGAACCGGGCCTTGAGGAGCAGGGCGACCGGCCGGCACGCCCCGCAGAACCGGCGCTGCTCGATCTCGAGCGCGCGCTCGATGTGCGGCCTCGCCGCCGCGAGGTCGTCCATCAGGTAGAGGTACTCGCCGAGGTTGTACTCGCCGACCCGCTCGAGGCCGCTCTGGCCGAGCTCGCGCGCCAGCGAGAGCACCCGCTCGAGGTCGGCGATCATCCGCGCCTTGTCGCCGCGGCACGCCCAGAGGAGCGCGCGGTTGTTGGTCACGGAGCCGAGGTGGAGCGTGTCGTGGTGCGCCTCGCAGAGCGCGATCGCCCGGCCGAGCGCGCTCTCGGCGTCGTCGAGCCGGCCGAGCCCCTGGAGGACGAAGCCGAGCATGAGCAGCGAGATGACGAGCGTCTCGTAGCCGTCGCCGCCGAGCGAGGAGGCGGCGGCCGCCGCGCGCTCGAGCGCCGCGGCCGCCTCGTCCTCCCGGCTGAAGCGGTGGAGCGAGCGCCCGACGCCGAGCGAGAGCCGCGCGGCGAGCGCCGGCGACAGCGCGATCCCGGCGGCGAGCGCGCGCGCCTCCTCGACGCGCTCCTCGGAGCTCTTGAACTCGTCCATCCAGTCGAGCGCCGTGGCCTCGTCGAGGAGGATGTCGATCTGCGCCGGGATGTCGCCGCGCGCGCGAGTGAGCGCTCGCGCGCTGGCGAAGTCGGCGAGCGCGTCGTGGTAGCGGCCCAGGCGGTAGCGCATGAGGCCGCGGCCCCGGTGCGCGGCCGCGCGGTCGGGGCGCCCCCCCGCGGGCGCGCCGGCGGGCGGCGGGCCGGCGGGCGCGCTCGCGCCCGGATCCGTCGGCTCGCTCGGCTGCTCCAGCGCGCGGCTGTAGAACGTCTCCGCGTCGAGGTAGGCGTGCCGGGCGCGCGCGCGCTCGGCCAGCGCGAGGTAGGCGGCCTCGGCGACCTCGCCGAGGCCCGCCTGCGCCGCGTGGTACGCGAACGGGATGAGGCGCGCGTCCTTGTCGTGCGGCGCGGCGCCCTCGCCGCCCTCGTCGTCGGCGGCGTCGCGGTGCAGCTTGAACGCCGCGAGGTGGACGCGCCGGCGGAGCAGCTCGGGCGCGCTCCTGACCACGGCCTCGCGGACCAGCGCGTGGCGGAAGCCGATGCGGCCCCGCCGGTCCTGGACGAGGAGGCCGGCGGCGAGCAGGCGCTTCACCGCGACCTCGGCGTCGAGCGGGAGGTCGTCGGCTTCGCCGTGCTCGTCGAGACGGTGGAGCACGCCCGCCACCTCGGCGACGGTGACGTCGGGGCCGAGGAGCGCGACGAGGCGCGCGTGCGCCTGCAGCGCGGCCGGGAGCGCGTCGATCTCGCCGAGCGCCAGCCAGTCGAGGAGCGGCATGTCCGGGAGGCGATCGAGCTCGTCGGTGGCGAGGTACCAGGCGTCGCCCCGCGGGTGCCGGCGCACGATGCCCTCGCGCTTGAGGCCGCGCACGAGCTCGACGAGCAGGAGCGGGACGCCCTGCGCGCGCTCGACGAGGTGCGCGAGCGCGGGCTCGGGCACGTCCTCGGCGGGCAGGAGCAGCCGCCGGCAGAGGGCGATGGCGCTGTCCCGATCGAGCGCCTCGAGGCGGTGGGTCTCGCGGCGGGCGGCGCGCTCGCCGAAGGAGGGGCGCGCGCCCTCGAAGGTCGGCCGCGCGAGGGCGCAGATGAAGAGCGGGGCCCGCGCCTCGGCGAGCGCCGCGTACTCGAGCGCGGCGAGCGCCGCGTCGTCCGCCTCGTGCGCGTCGTCGAGCACCACGAAGAGCGGCGCGCGCTGCGACCGCCGGCGGAGCGCCTCGCCGGCCGCCACGGCGAGCGCGGCGCGGAGCGCGCCGGGGGCCGCGGAGAGCGCGCGGAGCTCCGGGTAGCGCTCGTCGGCGGGCGCGCCGTCGCTGATCCAGCCGAGCGCGAGCGCCACGGCGGCGCCGAGGCGCGCGTAGTGCGCGGCCCCGAGGCGGCGCCGGAGCAGCGCGCCGCCGCCGTCCGCCGGCGGGGACGCCGGCAGCGCGAGCGCCTGCTGGAGGATCTCCCGGACGACGCGGTCGGCGCCGCCCGCGACCGGCTCGCCGGTCCGGAGCTCGATGACCCCGGCGCGCCTGTCGATCTCGCGCAGCCGCTGCACGAGGGCGCCGGCGAGGCGGCTCTTGCCCTGGCCGGCCGCGCCGATGACGCTGGCGATGGTGGGCGTCGCGGTGGTCGCGGCGTTGCGCGCGCCCGCGACGAGCGCGTCGAGGACGTCGCTCCGGCCGAAGAACGGCTGCGAGGTCGTGTCGGCCACGGTGTCGCCGTCGGGCAGGGCGGAGGACGCGGGCTGGACAGAGGCCGGCCCGGGCGGGGGGAGGGAGTCGACCTGGGGCGGGGCGCCGTCGCCGAGCGCCGCCGCGGCGGCCGGCGACAGGGTGATCCCCGCGGCGCCGCCCGGCGCGGCGCGATCGCCCCGGTGGAAGAGCGGGCTCAGGAAGCGCCGCGTGCCGTCCGGCCGCGTCTGGACCGACACGGACGCGAGGTCGAGCAGGCCGCAGGAGAGGACGCGTTGCTGCTCGAGCTCGCGGGCGGCGTGCATCGCGCGGCGCAGCGGGCTCGCGCCGTCCTCGTGATCGAAGACGGCGACGAAGCGGCTGCCCGCGGCGTGCGCGAGCTGGCCGCCCAGCGCGCTGAGCCGCCGCTGGAGGCCCACCACGTCGAGCGCGGACTCGAAGAAGAGGAGCGCGACGGCGCGCCGCCCGATGCCGCGGGCGCCCGGCGGCGGCTCCGCGGCGGCGCTCCTGGGCCGCGAGGGGCGGCGTTCCTGGGCGCGCTCGAACTCTTCCAGGGCGGCGCAGAGCGCCGCGGCGCTCTCGAAGCGCTGGCCGGGGTCCTTGGCGAGGCATCGCAGCACGATCTGCTCGAGCGAGCGCGCGATCGGCGCGAGCGACGACGGGCGCGGCGGGCGGCGGCTCAGGTGGTCCTGCCGCACGAGGGCGGAGGGACCCCAGAACGGCGGCCTGCCGGTGAGCAGCTCGAACAGCACGACGCCGAGCGCGTAGACGTCCGCGCGCGCGTCGACGTCGCCGCGGCCGTCGCACTGCTCGGGCGCCATGTACTCGGCGGTGCCGGGCGCGTCGTGCTCGGCGGTGAGGTCGAGCCGCTGCCCGCGGCGGTCTGCCGCGAGGCCTAGATCGATGATGGTGGCGCGGTGCACGGCGCCCTCGGCGCCGGCGGCGAGCGGCGCGCAGGAGACGAAGATATTCTCCGGCTTGACGTCGCGGTGCACGTAGCCGCGCGCGTGGATCTCCTCGAGGGCCCGGAGCGAGGCGCGCGCGAGGGCGCACGCCTCGCGCGCGGGTACGGGGCAGGCGACGCCGGTAGCGATGAGGCGGTCGGCGAGCGTCGGGGCGTCGAGGTACTCCATGACGAAGTACGGCAGGCCGGAGCCGAGCTGGCCGCAGGCGTAGACGGCGGGCACGTGGGGCGGCCCGATGTCGTGGAGGGCGCGCATCTCCTCGACGAGACGCACGCTCGCGTCCGCTCGGTCGGCGCGCGCGACCTTGATCGCCACGGTCCGCCCGCCCTCCTCTGGCTCGGCCGCGAAAACGGCCCCGAACCCGCCGACGCCGGCGAGCCGGGCGCCGCGGTACCCAGCGATGCTGGGCGGCGCGTCCGCGTGGAGCCAGCCGGGGCCGCTGTCGTCCGTGCCGCTTGGCACGCGCAGGTCCGGGCTCGACGGCCGCACCACGGGGCCGTGCTGCGGGCACCCTGGATCCGCGTGCGCGACCCGCCTGCCGCAGTCCCTGCACCGCGCGGGGGGCGCCCCGGCGCGGGCCGCGCTCCCACCTTGACGAGCATCGGGCAACATGGGCGCCTCAGGGCAGGAACGTCGTGATCACGGCGAGCGCCGGCTCGCCCAGATCATCGGTGCAGGTCGGGCGATGGCCGCCGGCGGCGCTCGGCGCGGCGCACGCGCGATCGCATGAGCCCACGATGTGGATGTTCGGGCATTCCCGGGCGTCGCCCTCGGGCTCGAGGAGCCCTGTCGCACAGTCCCTGCCGAGGGTGCGAGAGTTCTCGACATTGGACTCGTTGTAGCAGGCATAGAACCGGGGGGGGCTCGTGAACAGATTGCCCCAGAACGCGCCCTCCTCTCGCGGAAAGGACTCGACCTCGCTCCTGTCCGGGTACCTGAGGGCCGGGTGCGCCGCGCGCGACGAGATCATCACCGACACGCCGGCGCGGTTGGCGCGCGACGCCACGCAGGCCGAGACCCACAGCCGCCGGGACACGCTCAGCGGCTCGTCGCTCCAGCTCGGGGCGAGCCCGAGGTGCCCGCGGTAGCTCTCCTCGTGCAGCTCGCCGTCCTCGTCGCGCCACGAGAAGCGGAACGACTGCGACGCGCTCAGCGCACAGCTGACGATGTATTGAAGGAGCTGCCGCGACGTCGCGCCGGGCTCCCCGGGCTCGGTGATGGCGCGCCGGGCGCGCTCCGAGAGGCTGCTCTCCTGGAGTCTGTTCGGGGCGAGGGCGATCGGGTTGAGGGCGATCGGGTTGAGGGCGTTCGGGTTGAGGGCGTTGTGATTCAGGAGCGCACTTGAGACTGCCTCGACCGACCCCGACTCCATCGGAAATCCGTCGCTGCCACCGCAGCAGGGCAATGAAACAATCAGAAACGTCCATAGGTAACGTGAGCGGACTCGCCCCTTCATTTGTCCCCCCTATTCGACCGGCAGATGGAATACGCTACCGCCTGGATAACGATGGATTTACTGTACCACCAGGGGAAGCGACGTGCAGTGGCAACATGAGCGTTCCGCGCTGTGAAAACCGGCGATCGGGCGAGACCTTATGCGCATCGGGGGGTTTATGACGTTGGATGGACTGGCGACGCGTAATGATGAGACACGGGCATTTTCCCTGGAGGAGAGTTCGTTCTCCAGAGGAGAGCTGCCGTGCGGCGCGCGTGCGGGCGATTACAGTGTTGTTTCCCCCATCGCCCGGGGCGGATGTGGTGCCGTGTATGAAGCAAGGCAGATCCGGACCGGCGCGCGCGTGGCGATGAAGGTGCTCCACGGCACGCTCGCCGCCTCGCCGAAGATGGTGAAGCGCTTCCTGCGCGAGATCGAGGTGGTGCGGCGGCTCGATCACCCGGGGATCGTCCGGATCCATGACGTCGGCGAGCTCGGGGACGGCAGGCCGTTCTACATGATGGAGCACCTTGACGGCATGACGCTCGACGTGCTGCTCCGGCAGGAGGGGAGGCTCTCGCCGGAGCAGGCGCTCGAGCTGCTCGAGCCGGTCTGCGCGGCGCTCGACGCGGCGCACGCCGCGGGGATCATCCATCGCGACGTGAAGGGCAGCAACATCTTCGTCTCGCGGGGCGCGCCGCGGACGGTGAAGCTCCTCGACTTCGGGATCGCCAAGCTGATGGAGCCCGACGACGGCCCGACGAGCTTCACCACGGCCGGGAGGGCGCCCGGCACGCTCACGATCATGGCGCCCGAGCAGATCCTCGGCGGGCCCATCGACGCTCGCGTCGACGTCTATGCGCTGGGCGTCCTGCTGCACCGGCTGCTCACGGGCAAGCTGCCGTTCTACTCGGCGAACCCGACCGAGCTGCTCCGGCAGCACCTGGAGGAGCCGGCGCCGCGCCCGAGCCGGCGGACGCCGCTGCCGGCCGCGCTCGACGCTGTCGTGCTGCGCTGCCTGGAAAAGCAGCCGGATCTCCGCTTCCCCTCGGTGAAGAGCTTCCTCTGCACGCTACGCGAGGCGGTGGGCGAGCCGTCGTCCGGGCGGAGCACCCTGCCCGAGGTCGTGGCCGACGCGATCGCGGTCCACGTCGACCTCCGGGCGCGCACCCAGGCGGACGATCTCGACGACGCGCTCGCCGACGCGCTCGGCCTTGCGCTCGACCTCGCAGAGGAGCGCCTCCGGGACGCGGGGCTCACGCTGGTCTCCATGACCGGCAGCGAGATCCTCGCCGTGCGCCTGCTCTCCGGCGACCCCGAGGAGGCGCTGCGCCAGCGCGCGGGGGTGATCGAGATCGCCTCGGCGCTCCGCGACGAGATCGCGCTGAGGAGCCGCGCGGACGGGCGCGTGCACGCGAACCTGTGCCTGCACGCCGGGCAGGTCGTGGTGCGCTCGGTCATGCACCCGGAGATCATCGGCGGCGATCTGGCGCGGGTCGGCGAGTGGGCGCCGGCCGACGAGGTGCACGGGCTCTGCGCGACGGAGGAGGCGGTGAGGGGCGTCGACGGACTCGAGCTCTCGGCGGGTCCGCCCGGTCTCTTGCTGATCGGGGAGCGCTCAGCGCAGTGCTCGTCGCCCGCGCCGACCCTGCGGAGCGGCATGATCTGAGGCGGGGCGCCGCGCAGTCGTCGGCGGCTCGGCGACGCGGCGGCTCGTCAGCGGCTGTCATGTCAGGTGAGCGACGGGCGCGCGCTCAGCGTGTTTCCCCTGTCGGACTCGGGAGCTCCCGGAGTCGTTATGACGACGCAAAAAGACAGAGGAGACGATTGCCGCTGGCCGGTGGATGCCATTATAACGGTCGCCCGCGGTCGCCGGCCCGCGGCTGGCCGCTCCGGAAAGCTCTCATGTCCATGCGCATCCAGCAAGCTATCCAGACCCTCCTCGATTCCGCCCCTCTCCTCCGCGACGCATCGATGAGCGGCAACGTCCGGGTGCTCGCGTCGCTCCTTGGCCCTGCTTTTCGCGGCTTCGTCCAGCGGCGCGGCAAGGGGGTGCGCTCGACCGATATCTCTGTTGGATACGAGGCCAGCTTTAACTGGAGTTACGGACGGGACGACCCCGACATGGCCAAGCTCTACCACCTGGCCAAGACGTCCCAGTGGAACGCGACGACCGACCTCGACTGGTCCCGGAGCGTCGACTGGCTCGATCCGACAATGCAGCTCTTGCCCGACAGCTGGATGCCGCCGTCCAGGCTGCCCCTCTGGCGCCGGCTCTCCGAGCGGGAGCGGGCGACGCAGCGCCACGGCCTCCTCTCCTGGATGCTGAGCCAGTTCCTGCACGGCGAGCAGGGCGCGCTGTTCGCCGCGTCGCAGGTCACCGAGTCCGTGCCCTCGCTCGACGCCAAGCTCTACGGCAGCACGCAGGTCGCGGACGAGGGGCGCCACGTCGAGGTGTTCCACGCCTACCTCACGCAGAAGCTCGAGAAGCTCTACGACATCAACGACAACCTGTATGTCGTCATCGACGCGATCATGAGCGACAGCCGGTGGGACATGAAGTTCCTGGGCATGCAGATCATGATCGAGGGCCTGGCGCTGGGCGCGTTCAGCTCGATTCGACAGGTGACGAGCGAGCCGCTCCTCAAGGACGTCCTGCGATCGGTGATCACCGACGAGGCGCGCCACGTGCACTATGGAGTCCTCGCGCTGAGCAGGTTCTACCGCGAGGGCATGAGCGAGCGGGCGCGGAGGGAGCGCGAGGACTGGGCGTTCGAGCTGTCGCTGCTGCTGCGCAACCGGTTCCTGGCGCACGAGTTCTACGACGAGTTCTATGCCCACCGCATGACGCGCTGCGAGTGGGACCAGCTCATGCTGGCCAGCGACCTGATGGGGTTCTTCCGCCGCACGATGTTCAAGCGGATCGTGCCGAACCTGAAGCGGATCGGCCTGCTCTCGGGGCGGATCCGGCCGCGCTACGCGGCGCTCGGCCTGCTCGAGTACGAGCACGGGCGATCCGCGAGCGAGCTGACGGCCAAGGAGCTCCTCGACGACGCCTGAGCCCGAGGCCGGGGGCCGAGGTGGAGGGAGCGCAGGAGGGCGGGCGCCCGCGCCGCCCCGGGGAGGCGCTCAGCAGGTGGCCCCGATGCAGGCCGCGATCTCGGCGGCGCACTGCTCCTGGACGCAATCGAAGTCGCTGTTGCAGACGGGGAACGACGCGAGGGCGCACGTGAGGACCTGATCGACGAAGAACTGCACGTCGGCGCAGCCCTGCGCGACGCAGTTCGAGACGCACGCGAGGCTGACGGTCGGCGGCGCCTGCTCGAGATCGACGCACTGGAAGGCGCAGGTCGTCACCTCCAGGCAGCCCGCGGGCTCGCACGCGCCGCAGTCCGCCGGGCAGATGGAGCACGTCTCGAAGCGCTCGCAGACGCCGTTCGGACAGACCGAGCAAACGCCGCAGTCGCGCGGGCACGACGCGCACGTCTCCGTCCCCGAGCAGGCGCCGTCGCCGCACGCGTCGCAGACGCCGCAGTCGGCCGCGCAGGAGAAGCACCCCTCGATCGCGGCGTCGCACACCCCGTCGCCGCACGACGCGCAGTCGCCGCAGTCGGGGGCGCACGAGAGGCAGTCCTCCGGCGCCGCGCACGCGCCGTCGCCGCACGCGGCGCAGACGCCGCAGTCGGCCGGGCACGTCGAGCACGACTCGGCGCCGCTGCACGCGCCATCGCCGCAGCTCGGACACAGGCCGCAGTCGAGGGGACAGCTCCCGCACGACTCGCCCGCGGGGTCGCATGCGCCGTCGCCGCAGCTCGGGCAAGAGCCGCAGTCGACCCCGCAGCTCCCGCAGTCCTCGATGCCGTCGCAGACGCCATCGCCGCACGCCGGGGGGGCGGCGGCGAACGGGTCGGGATCCTCCCACACCTCGCTGCGGCCGCAGCCCGCGCCGAGCCCGGCCCCCGCGAGGGCGACGAGCGCGGACCAGGCGAAGGCGCGCGGGGTGAAGAGGCCGGGGCGATGCCGCCCGGACCGCAGCATGAAGCTCAGCCGGCGAGTGGTACCCATACGATCAGCCCCCGGGACACGAGAGATCAGGTCTCGAGAAGGAAGCGGGAACGGGGCGCTGGCCGCGGCTGCGTCGCGCTGAACCGTCCACAGTCAGGCGTCCGGAGGAACATACATGGACGGGGTCCGCCGAGGGCGGCAAAGCACAGCTGCGCCGTCGCTGGCCCGCGTGGCAGGCGGGGCCGGGCGCGAGCTGGCGGGGCCGGCGATGCGGTCCGAGGAGCCGGGGACGGAGGCGCGCGGAACCGCGGAGCCAGGCGCCGCACGCCGCACAGCGCGGAACCGGGCGCTGCCCGGAGGCACAAAATGAAAGAGGGCGACACCTCCGGAGAGGCGCCGCCCAAAGCACTCCGCAGCGCGCGCTTCACCGAGGAAGCGACGCGCCGCGCAGGTGGCTCACTTGCCAGCGGGGGCGGCCGCCGGGTCGGCCGGGGCCGTCGGAGCCGCCGGGTCGGCCGGGGCCGAGGGAGCCGACTCCGGCGTCGCCGCCGGGGCCGTGTCCGTCGGGGCCGCCGCCGGGTCGGTCGCCGCCGGGGTCGCCGACGGGTCGGACGCCGCCGGGGCGCTGCCGCCGCAGGCGATGGCGAGGGACGAGACCGACACGGCGACGAGCGCAAGAACGAGCTTGTTCATGGGAAATCCTCCGAAAAAGAGGGGGCGAGGCCGCCCCCAACCAGCAGACGTATGAGCCGCACGTCGAATCCGGCGGCCACCCACCCAGACGCCGCTGGTCGACAGAACGGCTCACAGTTTTTTCGATGAGCCGCCCGAGCCCCACCAGGCGTCTAGAAAACTGTGGGAAGCTCGGGGCGCTCCTGACTCCGCTCGGGACAGGAGCCCCAGGGTGCGGCGCCCCGGCACGGCCGAGGGCCCGCCTCCCGCGAGGGCGTCGCGACACGGTCACCCGCTCCTTTCAGGTTACGAACCCATGGCTCTGAGACCTCAGCGAGGGCGCCTGCGCCTTGTCGAACCCGTCGTCCCGGCCGCCCCGGTCGTGGAGGCTCAGGACGACGCGGGCGACGTCGGCTCCGCCTTCGCTCCGGAGGAGCGCGGCCGCTCGGATGTCCGGCCCGGGGACGCGAGCGCGGGCAACGTCGGCGACAGGCGGCGCTCCGTCGCGACCGGACCGGCGGAGCGCAGGGCGGCCCTTACGGAGCTGCCGGACGCGCAGCTCGTGATCCTCGGCGCCCGCGGGGACGTGAGCGCGCTCGAGCAGCTCTACCGGCGGCACGCGGCCTTCGCCATCCACCTCGCGACGCGCATCGAGGGCTCCGCGCGCGACGTGGAGGACATCGTGCACGACGCGTTCCTCCGCGCCTTCGAGCGCCTCGGCGATCTCGTCGATCCTGCCGCCTTCCGGGCCTGGCTCGGCTCGATCGTCGTGCACAAGGTCCGCTCGCGGATGCGGCGCACGCGGCTGCTCGGCCTGCTCGGGATGGGCAAGTCGAGCGAGCCGGTCGATCTCGACGCCCTCGCGAGCCCGGCGGCCTCGCCCCACACGCGCGCGCAGATCGCGCAGATCTACGCCCTGCTCCAGACGCTGCCGGCCGACGACCGGATCGCGTGGATCCTCCGCTCGGTGGAGGGGCACGATCTCGAGACCGTCGCGCAGATGACCGACTGCTCGCTGGCCACGGTCAAGCGTCGGATTTCACGGGCGCAACACTTCCTCGACGGACATTTTGTGGATTCCACCAACAACGAGGCGTCATCATGAGCCGTCGAGGGCTACCCAGGATCGCCCCGGCAGATCTGCGCGACCACGCGACCGAGGAGCGGATCGCGCGCGTCTGGGACCGTATCGAGCACGACCTTCACGCGCGCGAGCCGTCGCCGCGGCGACGCGCGAGCGCGACCGCGCTGCTCGCGGCGGCGACGTTCGCCGCGTTCGCGGGCGGCGTGTGGCTCGGCAAGTCGATCGGGAGCGGGGAGCCCGCCGCGGCGGCGCCCACGGCGGTCGCGCCGACCGACGACCTGCCGTCGCTCGTCGACGTGTTCGCCGCGGGCACGCAGGCGCGCACCTTCCAGCTGCCGGGCGGCGGCACGATCTCGCTCACGCCGGGGACGACCGTCGAGGTCGAGCAGGCGGACGGCGGCGCGCTGACGCTGCGGCTCGTGCAGGGCGAGGCGTCGCTCGACACGGTGAGCGGGCCGCGCACGGCGGCGGTCGCGCTCGTCGCCGGGGAGGCGCGGCTCGCGATGGCGTCGGGCAGCGTGCTGCGCGTGAAGCACAACGTCGATGACATCGACGTCGACGTCGCCGACGGCTCGGTCAAGCTCACGTCGCCGGCCGGCTCGCGGGAGCTCGGGCGCGGCGACGCCGAGGAGGGGGTGCCGATCCGGCAGCGCACGGCGGTGGTGGCGCCGCCGGAGCCGCGGCGGCCGCGCACCGCGTCGGTGCCGCGCTCGCCCGTGGAGGAGGCGCCGGTCGAGTCGCCGGTGGCCGCGCCGCCGCCGCCGGACTGGCGCGCGCGGTACAACGCGGGCAACGTCGCCGAGGCGCTGCAGAGCCTGCAGCAGCAGAGCGGCGGCGTCGACGGGGCGATCGCCTCGGCCAAGACGGCGAGGGAGCTGATGGATCTCAGCGACCTGCTGCGCGCCAAGGGCGGCGACCGCGCCGCCGCGATGCGCGCGTTCGCGCGCGTCGTCGAGGGCTTCCCGAGCGACGCGAACGCGCCGATCGCGGCGTACAAGCTCGGCGACATGTACGCCAGCATGGGCGAGCAGGCTCTGGCAGCCAAATATTACAAGCAGTCGCGATCGCTGTCGCCCGACGGCAACCTCGCGGAGGACTCGTTCTGCAAGCGTATCCGCGCCGAGGTGGTCGCCGGGCACAAGGACGAGGCGTCGGAGATGGCCAAGGAGTACGTGGCCACGTACCCGGACGGCCGGTGCGAGGACGTCCAGCGGATCGTCTCCGGCGAGGAGGCGTCCGCGGAGGGGGAGGAGGAGGCCGCGCCGCCCCAGCCTCCTCCGGCGACCCCCGACGCGAGCCCCGCGCCCTGATCCGCCCGCGCCCGCCTGCGCCCCTCCTCGCGATCTCCTCCCTGTCGAGCCTGCATCACCGCGCGCCGCCGCGCTGACGACGACCGCGCGGCGGCAGCGCCGGCCTCCGCGTTTGCCGCGCGGCGCTGGCGCCTCACCCGGCGCGAGCGCTCACGACTGCCCACGATCGCTGTCACGGCAGACAGCTCGAGCGTTCTCGTGGGCGCGCGTCGTGGGGAATCCGCGACACGACAGGGATCGATGTCGCGCTGTCCGAGGGGGTAAGTCGAAGCTCCGCGGCGGAGCAGCCCGCAGGGCGCGCTCGAGGTCCGCGCCGCGACGGCCTCGACGGGCCGTGGGCAGCGTCAACGCGGCTGGTGAGCGATGAGGGCTCCACCTGCCTGGCTGGCGGACAGGCTTGACATCGCGTAACGGTTCTGCGCTTCCTTGCCGTGCCGGAGAGCCACTTGGAATGACCACCGCCGTCCGCACCAGCTCCTTACCCGCTCGCAAGGACCCTCAAGCGCTTCCGCCCTGGAAGCTGGTGTTGCCTCGAGGCGGCTATGTCTCCTCGATGGAGGCGCTCACCACGGCGATGGGCGTCCCGGGGTTCGTGCTGCTCGATCTGGGCACGCTGGCCGGCGGCGCCGACGCGCACCGCCTCCTCGGGCTGCGTTACCTGATCGCCAACGGCGAGGTGTGGAGGACGCACTTCGGCTGGCAGCGCCCGCTGGAGACGGCGCTGCGCCGGCAGCTGAACGACGAGGTGCGGGTGCAGGACCTCCTGTCGGAGGCGGAGGACCTGTTCTCGCGCATCCGGGAGGCGCGCGCGTCGATCACGGACGCGGATCGGGACGGGTTCGCCGGGTACCTGGAGGACGGGCTGCTGCGGGCGCTCAAGCGCCGCGAGCTCGAGGAGGAGCGCTTCCTCAAGTTCCTGATCCTGGAGCAGGACGTGCCCTCGCTGCGCGACCAGGCGGCGGAGTTCCTGCGCTCCCGGGCGGCCGAGCTGCACCGGGAGGACGCGCAGGTGCTGGACCTCCTGTACGCCGCGGTGCACCGGCTGGACAGCTACCCCGCCACGACCGTGAGCGCGGGCCAGCTCAGGTACATCCTCGTGGCGGACAAGGGCGAGATGGGCGTGCGGGCGACGCGGGAGGCCATCGCCCTCGGCAAGGTCCCCGTGGTGCTGTACAGCCTCAAGGACGACAAGGACGCGCTCCAGGTGCGGATCGCGGAGGCGGGCGGCGGCTTCGCGGTGGGCCTCGAGGGGAGCTTCCGCGAGAGCTACGCGAACTACGTCCAGATCGCGGACAAGGTGAGGGCCGAGTTCGAGCGGCGCTTCGGGGCCGGGTGGGAGGAGGAGCTGTCGCGCGCGGGCCTCTACCCCGGGTACGGCCCGCTCGCGGAGAACGCCGCGGCGATCCGGCACTTCCGCCAGAAGAACATCGTCTTCGTCGGCCCGATGCAGGACGTCGTGGAGAACGCCGGCGACAAGCGCAAGTTCCGCCTGATGGCGCAGGAGTTCGACCCGACGGCGGTGACGCCGGGCCTGGTCATCGACAGCGACGATCCGGACGAGATCCAGCGGGTCATCCTGGAGACGCACGCCGCCGGGGGCTTCACCTTCCCGGGGCGGCTGAAGGCGGCGAACGGCGGCGGCGGGCGCGGGCAGGCGGTCATCCCGACCGAGGAGCAGGTGCCCCAGGCCATCCAGAAGGTCCTCGGCGAGATCAAGGCGTACAACTGGCAGCCGGGCGTGATGTTCGAGCAGAACATCCCGGAGACGATCCACCTCGAGGTGCAGGTGCTGCGGGATCGCTACGGCAACACGCGGCACTTCGGCATGCGCGACTGCAGCGAGCAGCGGGCGAGCCAGAAGGTCCAGGAGGAGGCGCCGCCGGCCCTGCTCCGGCGGTACCCCGGCCTGGAAGACCGGATCTGCGGGCTCGCCGTGCGGATCGCCGAGCGCGTGGGCTACGTGGGCGCGGGCACCGTGGAGCTGATGTTCAAGGACGGGAAGTTCTACTTCCTGGAGATGAACACGCGAATCCAGGTGGAGCACCCGGTCAGCGAGGAGAGCTACGGCATCAAGCGGAAGCGCGGCCGCGTCCCCGTGAACCTCGTCGCGTGGCAGATGCGCATCGCGGACGGGCAGCCCATCGATTTCGAGCAGCAGCAGGTGGTGCAGACGCACTGTAGCCGCGAGTTCCGCATCAACGCGGAGAGCTGGAAGCCGGATATCAGGGACTCGCGCGACGGCGGCAAGGGGCTGTTCGTGCCCAACGCCGGCATCTTCGACCGCATCGCGCTCCCCGACACCGACGCGATCCGCGAGGCGCTCGAGGAAAAGGGCCTCACCGATCTGAAGGTCCGCTTCGACTGCGGCTTCGAGGAGGGGGACGTCCTGGTCAACAAGGACCCGACGTTCGGCAAGCTCATCGTGTCCGTGAGCAGCAAGGACCCGGACAGGGCCTATGAGCTCCTACGGCTCGCGTCGCTCGAGGTGCTGAAGAAGCTGAAGATCGAGGGGCGGCAGGTGCGGCCCGACGGGACGCCGATCTCGGGCTCGCCGTTCATGACGAACATCCAGGATCATGTGCGCATCCTGAGAATGCCCCTCTTCAAGCGTCACTCGAGCAACGACGATCGCGGCCGCCACGTGAACTGGGTGGTGGCTGCGTTCCGTACAGAGGCCTAGTCCGGGGACGGCGGCGCGCCGCGCAGCGTGAGCGGCGGCGACGCGGGGGGCTGCGTCCGGCGCCGTGCGCGCTCCGCCGAGGGCGGGCGAGCGCAGGTGGTCACCGCATCTTCTGCTATCGAGCGCTGGCAGCGAAATATTACGAGCAGAGGCGGTCTCCTGGGGTGCGAGCGCGACGCGGCGAAGGGCGCGGCCTGCGCGAAGGGGGCTTTCGGGCACAAGAAAGAGGCATCTCCGGCGGCACAGGAGTATGTGGCCAGGTACCCCGATGGCCGGTGCGAGGATGCTCAGCGGATCATCTCCGGCGAGGACGCGGCCGCGGAGGACGGGCCCGAGCCGCCCGAGCCTCCGGCCCCCGATGCGCGCCGCGCGCCGCGATGCGCCTCCCCTGCTCGCGCGCGTGGGCCTGCTGAGCTCCGCGTTGCTGCTCGCCGGAGCCGCCGCGGAGGCGGCCGAGCCCTACGTCGCGGTGGCGAGCAGCGGCCGGGCCCTCGCGCCGAGCGCGCCGCCGCCGCCGCCCGCGGCGCCGGGGTCCGTCGAGGTGCGCGTCGCGCTGTCGCGCGGCGCGGCGGAGGAGCTCTCGAGCGTCCGGCTGCGGCGCCTGCTCGAGATCGAGCTCCCGGACGGCGCGACGCTCGCCGCCGAGCCCGTCGGCCCGCTCGACGATCGCGTCGCGACCGTGTGGATCGACCGGCCCACCGCCGCCCGCCTCGAGATCCAGGTGCGCCTCGACGGCCGCGCGATCGTGCGGCGGCAGATCGCCGTCTCGGGCCTCACCTCGGACGTGGCCGCGCGCCTCGTCGCGATCGCCGCCTCCGAGATGATCCTCGCCGAGATGCGTCGGGCGCGCGCCCCGCGGCGGGCGCCGCCGCCGCGGCGCCCCACGCCGGACGAGATCGAGCTCGCCTCGCGCGACCTCGACGCGCTGTCCGTCTCGGCCGGTCCGTATGCGGCGGTCGTCTCGGGTGGGCCGCGCGTGCT
Organism: Sorangium sp. So ce321; assembly: GCF_051530195.1. NCBI lineage: Bacteria > Pseudomonadati > Myxococcota > Polyangiales > Polyangiaceae > Sorangium > Sorangium sp. So ce321. The sequence goes on from NZ_CP150329.1 coordinate 13,799,323, forward strand.
CGGTGGAGCCGGCCTGTCGCTCGGTCTCCGGCGCCTGCGTCTCACCGAGTCGCTGTTCGCCCGTCTGCTGGCCACGCCGTCCGGCGGCGAGACGCTGCGGTGGCTCGAGGGGGGCGTCTCGGGCGACTACCGCTTCTGGCTCGCCGCATCATGGCGCCTGTCGGTCGGCGCCAGCGCCTCCATCGCCTCGGTCAGGCTCCCCGCCGCCGCTTCCGTCGACGGCATCCCGGGCGCGCGCGACACGTGGTCGGCCCGCGCTGGCGTCGGGCTCGGCGTGGAGACGCGGCTGGGCGGCCCGCTGTGGCTCGGGCTCACGCTGGACCCGGGGGTCGTGCTCCGGCCGGCGCCTTACGAGGACGCCCGCGGCGCGGCGGGCGCGGTGGAGGGGGCGTGGCTGGGGGTCGGCCTCTCGCTGGCCGCCGAGCGGCGTTCCTCGGCCCCGCGGTGAGGGGCGCGGCGCGGTCCGCCCGCGCGCGCGGATCCGCGGTATCTTGGTGGCTGATGGATGACGAGATCCTCGAGCAGCTGCGCGAGCGCTACGCGTCAGGGAACCTGATCATCTTCGCGGGCGCGGGCGTCTCGGCCGCAGCGGGCATGCCCACCTGGAAGCAGCTCGCCGAGCGGCTGCGCGACCGCGCTCGGCGGCGGAGCGCCGATCCCGCGGTCGTCGACGAGATCGAGCAGTACATCTCCTCGAACCAGCTCATCCACGCGCTGTCCGCCGCGAAGCTCGCGCTCGGGGCGCAGGACTTCAACTGGACGGTCGACAAGGAGCTCGACGACACGGGCCGCGACGTGCCGGAGGTGGCGCAGGCGATCGCCGCGCTCAAGCCGCGGCTCAAGGCGGTGCTCACCACCAACATCGACCGCTTCCTGGAGCGCGCGTTCCAGGGCGAGTGGCGCGTGGTCGACCGGCCGGCGGGCGACGTCGCCATGGACAGGCGCTTCATCCTGAAGCTGCACGGCACGCTGCGCGCGTGGGACACGTGGGTGTTCTCGCGCGAGCAGTACGACCGCGCGATCTTCGGCTCGCCCCTCCTGCAGGACGCGTTCGGCGCGCTCTACCGCACGCACTCCATGCTGTTCGTGGGCTTCGGCCTCGCCGACGACAACATCGACCAGACGCTCGCCCGCGTGCGCGCGCTCTCGGGCGGGCAGCCGCCCATGCACTTCGCGCTGCTCCCGAAGGGCGTGCCGCCGTTCCGCCGCCGGCTGCTCGAGGAGTCGGGCGTCCGGCTCATCGTCTACGAGAACCAGGCCGGGGATCACGCGGAGGTCGCCGAGATCCTCCTCGGCCTGGAGCAGAGCGCGGCGCCTCCACCGCCGCCGCGCGCCGCGGCGCCGGCCCCTCCGCCGCCGAGCGCGCGCGCGACAGCGACGCCGACCACGGCGCCGCCGGCGGGCCAGCGCGCGACAGCGCCGCGGCCGGTCCGCGTCTTCCTCTCCTACGCTCCGCGCGACGAGGAGCTCCTCGGGCGCCTCGAGGTGCACATGCACCGCATGAAGCGGGAGGGGCTCATCGCTCCGTGGCATAGCGGAGAGATCGGCGCTGGCGAGGACGTGGAGAGCGCGATCAGCGAGCACCTCGAGGAGGCCGACCTCATCCTGCTCCTGGTGAGCGCGAGCTTCCTCGCCTCCGAGCAGGGCGACGTCCAGGTGACGCGCGCCATGGAGCGGCGCGACGCGGGGCAGGCGACGGTCGTGCCGATCCTGCTCCGCCGCTGCGACTGGGAGACGACGCGCCTCGCCGGGCTCCAGTGGCTGCCGAGAGGCATGCCGAAGGACCTGCCGGAGCAGACGAGGAAGAACCTGCTGGAGGAGTGCAAGGATCACAAGCCCCTCGCCGTGACCCGGTGGCCTGACGAGGACGAGGCCTTCCTGCAGGTCGTGGTGGAGATCCGCGCGCTCGCGACGAAGCTGCGCGCCTCGTTCCGCTGAGCCCGGGCGTCCTCCTCCCAGCGGCGTCTCCGCCGCGCAGCGCACGGTTTCCGCACTCTTCCGCCTCCCCGGCGGGTGAGGGATATCCCTCGGCGCGCGGCGGGCACGGATGCACAGCGGGACGCGCATGCGGCTTGCTTGGCCTGCTGGGCGCACAACGCGAACGAGCGGAGAGGTGGCCATCGTGAGCCCATTGCACAGAGAGCGGATGGTGACGGCGCGCGAGAGCAGCCTGCCCGAGGCGCGGAGTGGTGACGAGGAGCCCCCGCCGGAGTCAGGCCGGCAGCCAGCCGTGTACACGGCGCGGGGCGGGCCCACCGGGGAGCCCTGGCCGGAGCGCCCGCCCGTGCTCACGCCGGACGAGGCGCGCGAGCTGTCCGAGCGCTGGAGCGCGATCCAGGCGAGCTTCATCGAGGCGCCGCGCCTGGCGGTCGAGCAGGCCGACGCGCTCGTGACCGAGGTGATCCAGCGGGTCGCGCAGAGCTTCCGGGAGGAGCGCGGCGCGCTGCAACGCCTGCTCGACAGCGAGCTCGGGTCGTCGGAGGCCTCGACGGAGGAGCTTCGGCTCGCCCTGCGCAGGTACAGGTCGCTGCTCGGACGCCTGCTCGCGTTCTAGGACTGCGCATTCTGGACAGCGCGTTCCAGAACGCGCGCGCCAGGGCGCGGGGGTCGCGGACGCCCGACTGCACATTCTGGACAGCGCGTTCCAGAACGCGCGCTCCAGGACGTGGGGGTCGTGGACGCTCGACTGCGCATTCTGGACAGCGCGTTCCAGAACGCGCGCTCCAGGACGTGGGGGTCGTGGACGCCCGACTGCACATTCTGGACAGCGCGTTCCAGAACGCGCGCTCCAGGAGGTGGGGGTGGTGGACGCTCGACTGCGCATTCTGGACAGCGCGTTCCAGAACGCGCGCTCCAGGACGTGGGAGGTCCCCGGACCCCTTGCCGAGCGCGCAGGGCGAGCCCGCGGCCCGATCTCCTCAGGCCCCGTGCATCGTGCGGGTGCAGGCGTGCGACCCGGGCGTGCCCCTTCGCCCGCGAACGGCGCCCTGTAGCGGGAGGAGGGCGCTTCTGGCATGGTCGCCGCCATGCTCGTCCGCAGTGCTCTCCCCTGGGTTCGACGCGGCTCGTGGCGCGACGCGGGCCGCCCGAGCGGCGCGGGCCGCCCGAGCGGCGCGGCGCTCCGGTACCGCGCGCCGGCGCTGCTCGGCGCCGCGCTCGCTCTGATGCTCGGGTGCTCCGGCGCGGCGCAGGCCCCTCCCGCGCGCGCGGCGCGCGTCGTGAAGACGCCGCCCGCGCAGCCGAAGGCGCCGGAAGGGCCGCCCCTCTTGCCGGCCCACGTGATCGCGGAGCTCGACGACGAGGACGCGACGCCCTACCTCGCCCGGCGAGGCGATGAGGCGCTCCTGCTCTACGCCGCGGGAGGCCGGTGGCGGACGCGCGTCCTCGGCGCGGACGGGGCGCCGCGAGGAGAGGTGATCGAGGCAGGGCCGGCCGCCGCCGACGTGCCCGTCGCCGCGCTCCGCGCCACGCCGCAGGGCTACATCGCCGCGTGGATCGAGCAGGCCGAGGGGAGCCGCGCGGTGCGCGTGCTCTCGCTCGACCCGGCCGGCAAGCCCGTCGCCCCGGCGAGCCTCGTCGCGCAGACCGCGGAGGAGATCACGTGGCTCGACGTGCTCCCGAACGCGGCGGGGGCGCTCGTGCTGTGGGAGATGCCGCGTGACGGCCGGGTCGACGTGGTCATGACGGTCGTGGCGCAGGGCAAGGGCGCCGCGAGCAAGCCGACGGCGCCCGCGTCGGTCGCGCGCGAGGTGCTGGGGTGGCACGCGGTCGCGACCGAGCGGGGCGCGGCGGTCGCCCTGGTGCTCCCGCCGGCCGCGCAGCCGCCGAGGGCCGAGCGCAAGCCCGCGCGCAAGGCCGACGCGGAGGACGCCGCCGAGGCCGGGAAGCTCGGATCCATCGCGCTCCTGGAGATCGACGCGGCCGGGAAGGTGTCGGCGCCGGTGGCGGTCAGCCCCGAGCCGACCGCGCAGGTCGATCTCGAGATCGCCGTCGTGGGCGGGCGCTATCTGCTCACCTGGACGGACGAGCGGGACATCGACAGCGCCGTCTACCTCGCGGCGGTGGAGCCGGGCGGCAAGGTGGCCGTGACGCCGCGCCAGGCGACGCCTCCGTCCGGCGAGCAGGCGCTCGTGTCGCTGGTGGCGCCCGCCGAAGGAGGCGGACGGGCGCTGCTCGCGTGGGAGGACCTGCTGCGCGCCCGCGGCGGTGATCGCGAGGGGGGCGGCGCGGAGGCCCGCGGGGCGGGGCGCTTCATCCACCTCGCGTCGGTCGGTCCGGACGGGGCGCTCAGCGCGGAGCGGGCGGCGCTCGTCTTCAGCGCGAGCGGGCCGCCCGACCTCGCGGCCGACGGCGATGGCTTCGCGGCCGTGACGCTCGCGCCCGCGGCGCTCAAGGCGGATCGCGGCGGGACGGCCGCGCCGCCGGTCTGGCCGACGTTCGTGCGCTTCGGTCCGGACCTCTCGGTGCGGGCGGCGGAGCCGGTACGCGCCGCGCCGTTCGCGGCGACCGACGGCGTGCCGTACCTCGTGCGCGGGCTGAGCTGCCACAAGGGCGCGTGCGCGACGCTCGCGAGCGCCGCGGCCGGTGCGGGCGCGCAGCCGGGCGGCGCGGGCAGGGCCGGCGCGGCGGGCGCGCGGGCGCCGCTCGCGCTCGTGTCGCTGCCGGTGCGCGAGAGCGCGTGGCGCGCGCCCGCGTTCCGGGAGGACAGGGACCCGCCGCCGCGCGCGACCGCGGTGCGCGCGCTCGCCGAGGGCGACCACATCGCCAGGGTCGCCGCCGCCGAGCTCGACGGCGGCGCGGCGCTTTCGGCGTGGGTCACGTACTTCGTCGAGGGGGCGTCGGACGGCGCGCCCCGCGGGCAGGACCTGTCCGCGACGCTGGCGGTGCGCGCCGCGTCCCCGGGTGGCCTCGGCAAGCTGAACGTCCTCTCGCAAAAGGCGTCGTCGCTCGGCGGCGTCGCGATCGCGGCGGCGCCGCCGCTCCCGGCCGATCCGAAGGGGAAGGGCGGCGCAGCGCCGGGCGAGAGCGTGCTCGCGTGGGTGGCGCGCGAGCGGGGCGAGACGCAGGTCTACGTGACGAAGGTCGACGCGACGGGCGCGAAGATCGCGCAGAAGAAGCTCACCACGGCGGCGCGGAAGAAGCCGGGCGGCGCCCCGAGCGAGGCGTCCGACGTGGCGATCGCCTACGACGGCGCGGGGGGGTTCATCGTCGCGTGGGTCGACACGCGCGACGGCAACGCCGAGGTGTACGCGGCGCGGATCGACCGCGCGCTCAACAGGACCGCGCCGGACCGGCGCATCACGAACGCGCCGCTCGACGCGGCCGAGGTGCAGATCGCGGTGCGCGGCCAGGAGGCGTGGCTCGTGTGGTCGGACGCGCGTCCGGCGGGCGACGCGGCGGGCGGCGGCGCGGGCGGACCGAGCGGCGAGGCGAGCGGCGATGTCTTCCTCGCGCGGCTCGACGCGAAGACGCTGCAGCGGATCGGGGACGAGGCGCGCCTCCACGCGTCGCCGGAGCACTCGCGCAGCCCGGTGCTCGCGCCGCTCGAGGGCGGGGTCGTCGTCGGCTGGGTCGACGAGCCGGCCGGGGAGAGCGCGCCCGGCGGGGGCGCGCCGGCCGGCGGGATCGCGCGGTTCGTGCGGCTCGACAACAGCGGCGCGGCGCAGGGCGCGCCCATCGCGGTCGCCGGCCCGGACGGCGCCGCTGTGTCGTCGGTCGCGCTCGCCTGCGACAAGGTCTGCCGCGGGGTGCTCGCGTCCGCGCCGGGGGACTCGGTGGTGCTGAACGCGCTCACGCTGTCGCCGGGCGACGCGGCGGCGCCCTCGCTGAAGCCGCTGGCGTGGCTCACCGGCAGCGCGTCGCAGGACGTGTCGCCCGCGTTCGCGGGGCGATCGGGCGCGTCGCTGTTCTTCGCGGACGATTCGGTGAGCGGCTCGGGGCGCGTCCGGTGGATGACGATCGCATGGCCGTGAGCGGCGCGGAGCGCGCTCGTCGACGGGGTGCCGCGCCTGCGCGCGCGGGCGCGCTCCTCCTGGGGGCGGTGGCGTCGGCGCTCGGCTGCCCCGGGCCGCCGGAGATGCCGGCAGCGCCGCCGCGCCGGTCGGGCAGCGCGGCGGTGCTGCCGGACTGCAAGGGGAGCGGCTGCTCGCAGGCCGGGGCGCTGCTCGCGGCCGCGCGGGCGTTCAGCGACGTGCGGCACGATTACCTCCTCGACACATCGAGCGCGATGGTGCCCGGCCGCGGGCTGTCGCGGAGCGCGGCGGGGGTGTTCTCGCCGGTCGGCCTCGCCTGCGCGCAGCCGAAGGCGGCGCAGGCGGCGCCCGCTGGCGCGGCGGCGAACCTGGGCTCGAGCGGGTCGGCGGCCCCGGGCGCGATCGCCGCCGCGGCAGCGCCGGCCATCGCGGCGGCGCCGGGCGCGCCCGCCCCGGCGCCGGGCGAGCGCGCGATCGACTTCCGCTACGTCGGCATCGCCGTCGACTCGGTCCTCGTGGGCGCCGACGTCGACCTGCCGGCGTACTTCAGCGCCGGAGGGACGCTCGACAGGCGCCGGCTGCGGCTCGTCGCGATGGCGCTCGTCGCGGACGAGGATCCGCAGTTCTTCGATCCGACCGAGAGCGTCGTGCCGGCGGCGGGCGGCGGCTGCGCCTGCGGCCGCGCGACGCACTTCATCGGGGCCGTGAAGCGCGGCGCGATGGTCGCCTACGAGACCGACGTGACCGCCGGCGAGGCGCACGGCACCGCGATCGGCCTGTTCAAGGCCCGGATCGAGGCAGGGGACCGCCGCGTCACGATGACCTCGGTCGGGGAGCTGGCCATCGAGGGGGTCGAGGGCGCGCCTGTCGCGGGCGCGAAGGGCGGCGGGCAGGCGTTCGGCGCGCTGCGGCTCGAGGTGAAGAAGGCGGTGCCGCTGGCGTACGCGATCTATCCGGTCGCGGACGTTTGCCGCTTCTCGCTGGCCGAGCCGGAGATCGCGCCGCTGCCGCTCGACCTCGGCGTGGTGCCCTACGGCGCCACCGGGACGGCGCAGGCGCTCATCACGAACCGGGCGCAGGTCGACATCCGGGTGACCCACGGCGAGCGCGCGGTCGAGGTGCCCGCGCACGGCAGCGCGGAGCTCACGTTCTCGTGGACGCCGGAGGGCGAGACCGCCGGCTGCGAGCGGCAGACACGGCGGGAGACGTTCGTCGTGCAGCCGAAGGACCCGGCCTCCCCGGTGGTGCCGCGCGAGCGCGCGGTCGTGGTGCCGCTCCAGGTCACGACGGGGATGCCGACCTTCTCGAAACACGAGCCGATCGCGACCGAGACCGGCCGGTCGCCGGACTACGGGCGGGCGAGCGTGGACTGGACCTGCCCGGCCGGCTACGTGGCCGAGCAGTGCGAGCCCCAGCTGGCGAGCTGCCTGTCGTCGACGGGCAGCTGCAACGCGGAAGGCTACCGGCTGACGGCCGAGACGACCGCGGACGGGCGCGGGTGCGCCTTCCGGTGCACGGGACCGAGCTCCTCGATCTGGGGTGACCACGGGTGCGCCTACACGGCGACCATGGTGTGCCGGCTGGGGTGCAAGTAGGCGAGGGAGGGGGCGTCTCCAGCGCGGAGATGGGTGCGACCCATCTTTTGTTGGAGGCACGTCCACCCGGAGACGGGTGCAACCCATCTTTTTGCTGGAGGCACGTCCACCGGGAGACGGGTGCGACCCATCTTTTGTTGGAGTCACGTCCACCCGGAGATGGGAGCAACCCATCTTTTTGTTGGAGGCGCGTCCACGGGGAGATGGGTTCGACGCATCTTTTGTTGGAGGCGCGTCCACGGGGGGATGGGTTCGACCCGTCCTTGGTTCGCCGGGCGTGTGGTGCCCAAGAGGGCCATGCGGGAAGCACCTACCTGCATGGGAGGTAGAGGTGCCTCCTGGGCGACATCCGTCTGGAAACCCTCGTTCATGGTGAAGCACGCGCGCCGCGCCGATGCGAAGTCGGCCGACCTGAATGCCTTTACCTGCTGACGGCGACTCGCCCTATCGCTCTCCTTCCCGTCTTTCGCCCACGCGTCGAGCGCCTCGAGTGGCAGGTAGTTCTCCATGGTGCGCCGGCCGAGCTGGTGCCTGGAAACGACCAGGCCCTCTGCATGAGCACCACGTGGTCGCGGCGCTTCTCCGACGTCGCCGATGGCTGGCACGGATCGCTGGAGTGTGCGTCCCGATCGAACATCGCCCAGCTCCGGAGGCGGCGAATCCAGCTCGTCGATCCGTCGGGCTTCTCGAGCCTCGCGAGGAAGACGGCGAGCTCTCCCGTGCCGCCGTCAAGGCGGTAGTTCTCGACGGAGATGCGGCGCAGGCAGTGCTCAGTTTCCCTCGGAACCTGAGTCGTGCCGCCCGCGGTCTCCGTGTGGCAAACTGCCACGCTGCCCAGCGGCCGCGCGGCATGGCCTCCGGCCCGCGAGTGCTATAGTCGTTCGCAGCCACCCATGCTCGACAAGCTCGACATCGCCCGCTCCCTCCGCGAGATGGGGATGCTCCTCCAGATCAAGGGAGAGAACCCCTACCGAGCGCGCGCCTACGAGACCGGCGCCGACGCGCTCGAGGAGCTCACCGACGACCTCGGCGAGCTCATCAAGGCCAGGCGGGTCACCGAGCTCAAGGGCATCGGCGCGGCGCTCGCCGCTCAGATTGCCGAGCTCTACCAGACAGGTCGCTCCGAGCAGCTCGAGAAGCTGCGCGCCGAGCTGCCCCGCGGCGTCCTGGAGCTCTCCCAGGTGCCGGGCATGACCCTCAAGCGGATGAAGGCGCTCCACGAGGCGCTCGGCATCGGCAGCGTCGAGGAGCTCAAGCAGGCGTGCCTGACCGGGAAGGTCCGCGGCGTGAAGGGCTTCGGGGCGAAGGTCGAGTCGAGCCTCCTCGAGGGCATCCACCGGCACGAGACGCGCGACGAGCGCATCCTCCTCGTGGACGCGCTCGAGATCGCCGAGCCGCTCCTCGCCCAGGTGCGCGCGTGCGCGGCGACCGAGCAGGCCGACCTCGCGGGCTCGATCCGGCGCTGGGAAGAGACAGTGGCCGACATCGACATCGTGGCCGCGGCGGACGACGCCGAGCAGGTCATCGACCGCTTCGCCCGGTCCCCGCGCGTCGCCGAGGTCGAGGAGCGCGACGCGTCGCGGTGCACGGTGCGGTTCTCGGGCGGCCTGCGCGGCGAGCTCCTCTGCGTGCCGCCGCGGTACTACGCCGCCGCGCTGCACCACCGGACCGGCGCGCCCGCGTACCTGTCCGCGCTCGGCGCGCTCGCGCGCGAGCTGGGGCTCACGCTCGACGAAAAAGGGCTCCTCCGGGGCAACAAACGCCTCCCCGTGAAGACCGAGGAGGACCTGTACCGGCACCTCGGCCTCCCGTTCATCGCGCCCGAGCAGCGCGAAGGCGTGGACGATCTCATGGACGCCGCGGCGCTCTCCGGCGTGCACGGCCGCGACGAAGGGCTCATCGAGGAGGCCGATATCCAGGGGATGGTCCACTGTCACACCGTGTACTCGGACGGCAAGAACACCGTCGAGGAGATGGCCCTGGAGGCCGAGGCGATGGGGATGAAATACCTCACCATCACCGATCACTCGCCCGCCGCCCATTACGCGGGCGGCGTCGGCCTCGACCGGCTCAAGCAGCAATGGGACGAGATCGCCCGGGTGCAGGAGAGCGTGAGCGTGAAGCTCCTCCGAGGCACCGAGTCGGATATCCTGGAGTCGGGGAAGCTCGATTATCCGGACGCGATCCTCGAGCAGTTCGACGTGATCATCGCGAGCATCCACTCGCGGATGAAGATGGACGCGGACCAGATGACGCGCCGGCTCGTGAGCGCGATGAAGCAGCCGGTCTTCAAGATCTGGGGGCACGCGCTCGGCCGGCTCATCCAGCGGCGCGAGCCGTTCGCGTGCCGCGTCGAGGAGGTGCTCGACGCCGTGGCCGAGTCGAGGGCCGCCGTCGAGGTCAACGGCGACCCGTACCGCCTCGACATGGAGCCCCGCTGGATCAAGGAGGCGCGCAAGCGCGGTATCCGCTTCGTGATCTCGACGGACGCGCACTCGACGAACGCGCTCCACAACCTGCGCTTCGGCGTCGGGACCGCGCGGCGGGGAGGCCTCCGCCGCGGCGAGGTGCTGAACGCGCTCGGCCCGGCCGCGTTCAAGAAGGCGGTGCGCCCCGCCGCCTGACGCGCGTCGCGTGCGCCCTCAACACACATGCGCGGCAGCAGACAATCCATCATAACGGACCTTTGTCTGCTTTCCAAGGCCGCCCGGTGTTGACGCGCGCGTCATCGCGGCCTGAATGCCTCGACAGACGGTGCGCGTCGTGTGACCGTTGAAGTGTCATGACGACGTCGATGCCGACCCCTCCGCCCGCCGAGAATATCGTCTCTCTCATCGGCCACACACCGATGATCAAGGTCACTCAGCTCGACACGGGCCCGTGCGAGCTCTTCCTCAAGATGGAGAGCCAGAACCCGGGCGGCAGCATCAAGGATCGCATCGGCCTGTCGATGATCGAGGCGGCCGAGCGGGCCGGCCAGCTCGGCGGCGAGCGGCGCCACCTGGTCGAGGCGACGGCGGGCAACACGGGGCTCGGGCTCGCGCTCGTCGCCGCCCGGAAGGGTTACCGGCTGACGCTCGTGATCCCCGACAAGATGAGCCAGGAGAAGGTCTTTCACCTGAAGGCGCTCGGCGCGAGCGTGGTGATGACCCGCTCCGACGTCGAGAAGGGCCACCCGAGCTACTACCAGGACCTGGCCGCCAGCATCGCGCGGGAAGAGGGCGCGTTCTACGTGAACCAGTTCGAGAACCCCGCGAACGCCCTCGCGCACGAGACCGGGACCGGCCCGGAGATCGACGCGCAGCTCGGCCGCAGGATCGACGCGATGGTGTGCGGCGTCGGCTCGGGCGGCACCATGACCGGGCTCTCGCGCTACTTCGCCAAGGCGCAGCCGGGCTGCGAGATGGTGCTCGCCGACCCGGAGGGCTCGGTGCTGGCCGGCTACGTCAAGACGGGCAACCTCGGCAAGGCGGGCTCGTGGCTCGTGGAGGGCATCGGCGAGGACTTCCTCCCGCCGATCCTGGACCTATCCCGCGTCGAGCACGCGTACACGATCTCCGACCGCGAGAGCCTGGAGACGGCGCGGCTGCTCCTCGCGAAGACGGGCATCCTCGCTGGCTCGTCCTCCGGGACGCTGCTCGCCGCGACCCTGCGCTACTGCCGCGAGCAGTCGTCGCCGAAGCGCGTCTGCACCCTCGTGTGCGACAGCGGCAACAAGTACCTCTCGAAGATGTACAACGACTTCTGGATGGCCGATCAGGGCTTCACGGACCGCGAGCCGACAGGGGATCTGCGTGACGTGATCTCGCGCCGCCACGCGGAGAGGGCGGTGGTCACGGTGCAGCGGTCGGACGCGCTCCTGGTCGCCTATGCGCGGATGAAGCTCTACGACGTCTCGCAGCTCCCCGTGCTGGAGGGCGGCAAGATCGTCGGCCTGGTGGACGAGTCGGACCTCCTGCTGGCGGCCGTCGACGACGTGACGCGCTTCAAGAAGCCGGTGGAGACGGCGATGACGACGCGCCTCCGGACGGTCGACGTGCGGACGCCGATCCGCGAGCTCCTCCCGATGTTCGACGCGGGGCTCGTGCCCATCGTGACCGACGGCGACGAGTTCGTCGGGCTGGTCACGCGCATCGACCTGCTCAACCACCTGCGGCGCCGGGTGAAGCTGCACGAGGTCTGAGCCGCTCGCTCGCGCGCAGCGGGGCGCGACGTTCGCCATCCGGCCGGCGAACGGCGCAAGGTGCTGTGGCCGGGCGGCGCCTTGTGGCGCGCGCGGGCCCGTGGTGACATGCGCGCCATGCAGAAGGCGCACGGAACCGGCATCGTCAGCTTCTTCCCTGCGGGCGCCAAGGCGGCGGCGCACGCGCTCTACCCGGCGGCGCTCGCCCTCTCGGCGTGCGCGCCCGCGGCGGCGTCGCCGCCCGCCGCGGCGCCGCCGTCCGCCGCCCACGCGGAGGGCGCGGCGCCGCCGCCCGCCGCGCAGGCCGCGCCGGCGGTGCTCGACGTCGCCACGGCGCGGATCGTCGATCTGACGCACCCGATCACGCCGGAGATGCCGCTGTACCCCGGCAACAAGCCCTATGCGTCGGAGGTGCTCAGCACCGTCGAGAAGGACGCGTATTACTCCAGCCGATTCTCGATGGACGAGCACGCGGGCACGCACGTGGACGCGCCGGCGCACTTCATGGCCGGGGCGGCCACCGTCGAGCAGATCGCGCCGGAGCAGTTCGTGGGGCCGGCGGCGGTCGTCGACGTGACGGCGAAGGTGGCGGCGAGCCCCGACCATCAGGTCACCGTCGACGATCTCCGGGGCTGGGAGGCGCGGCACGGGGCCCTCGGCGCGCGGCACATCGTGCTGATCCGGACGGGCTGGGGGGCCCGCTGGTCCGATCGAGCCAGGTACCTGAACCAGGACGCGAAGGGCGTCATGCACTTCCCCGGGGTCTCCGTGGAGGCGAGCCGCTACCTGCGCGAGCGCGGCGTGCGCGGCGTCGGCATCGACACCCTCTCGACCGATCCAGGGCCGAGCCAGACGTTCGATCAGCACAAGGCGTTCCTCGGCGCCGGCGGTTACCACATCGAGAACCTGGCCAACCTCGATCAGCTCCCCGAGGCAGGGGCGGTCGTGGTTGTCGCGCCGCTCCCGCTCGCGCGCGGCAGCGGCGCGCCGGCCCGGGTGCTGGCGCTGGTGCCGGCCGCGGCGAGGTAGGCGAACGCGCCCGAGCGCCGCTGGCCCCGCACGCCGGCCGGCAGCAGCGCGCGCCAGCCCGGGCTGCGAGCGTCTACAGGAGGAAGACGGTGATCACCTTGGTGCTCGAGGTGACGCTGCCGGCGAGGCTGCTGGCGCAGCTCGGGTAGTACATGCCGGCCGTATTGAGCGGCATGCAGTAGCTGGCGCAGGAACCGACGATGTGGATGGGCCCGCATTCGTGGACTGTCCCGGAGCTACCGAGGTGACCGGCGGCGCAGTCTCGCTGGAGCGACCGCGAGTGGCTGCGGTTGGGCTCGTGGTAGCAGGCGTTCAGATAAGGAGAAGGGCCGAACAGGTTCCCCCAGAAGGCGCCCTCCTGCTGCGTGTAGGTCGAGAGCTCCGCGGTCCCGGTCTTGTCGATGACCGAGAGGGCAGCGCGTGACGAGATGGTCACGGAGACGCCGTACCAGTTCGTCCGCGACGCGAGGCACGCCGTGACCCACTGCTGGTCTGTCTGGCCGAGCGGCCTGGTGCTCCAGGTCGGCGCCATCCCGATGATGCCCCGGTACTCCTCGTCATGAACCGCACCCCAGCGATCGATCCACGAGAAGCGGAACGACTGCGTCGGGGTGAACGCACATCCGACCACATAGCTGAGGAGCTGGCGCGAGAGAACGCCCGCCTCGCCCGGATCCATGATGGCCATCACGGCCGATGGGCTCAGGGCGTTGGGGTTGAGGGCGTTGGGGTTGAGGGCGTTGGGGTTGAGGGCGTTGGGGTTGAGGGCGTTGGGGTTGAGGGCGTTGGGGTTGAGGGCGTTGAGGTACTCGAGCGCGTTAGGGGCAAGTCCTACGAACCCCTCCTCCTCTTCCTGGTCCGCGACGCAGGACACCAGAAACACGAGCGACAGCGCTGCGAAATCAGCGGTGCTGATCCGGTACATACTCGTCCCTCCCCCGTTTACCCCTTCGTGGTTTCGTCGAAGGTCGAATTGGTTGTACCGATGAATAGCCATCGATGTCCAGCGCTCAATGGGTCATCCCTGTAAAATTCCTAATTCATTGAACGTGGATCCGCTCTGTCCACGGCGTGGAGGACGAGCGCAAGGCCGTGTGTCGCGCCGAGCGCCGAGGTCCATCGCACCCCGCGTGGGCCGAGTGAAGAGCGGTTGATGGTCGAAATCTCACATCGTATGGAGGTCCGACAGCGCGAGGGCGAGCGTTCTGTGCGGCGTTGCAATGTGCTGTGCGACATCTCACGCGAGCGCGGAACAGGCGAGCAACGACATGGGACATACGGATTACGGGCGCATCGCGGAGGTCTTCGACCGGCGTTATCAGGGGGGGCCTGTACGCCGGGGTCGAGCAGGTGGTTCTCGAGGTGCTCGGGTCCTCGCCAGGGCGGCGCGCGCGCTGTGCTCGGCGGCGCTCGCCCTCGCGGCGGGCGCGCACGCGAGCAGCTCCCCGAGGCAGGGGCGGTCGTTGTGGTCGCGCCGCTCCCGCTCGCGCGCGGCAGCGGCGCGCCCGCCCGGGTGCTGGCGCTGGTGCCGGCTTCCAGCCGCCCGGCGAGGTAGGTACGGCGCGCGGGAGGGTCAGGGCAGGAACACGGTGATCACCCTGGTGGTCGCTTCCGGGTTGCCGGTGAGGTTGTTGACGCAGCTCGGGTAGTACATGCCGCGCTGGTTGAGCGGCAGGCAGTGGCTGTCGCACAGCCCGACGATATGGATCATCCCGCATTCCTGGACGCCCCCGCCGTCATCGAGGTGACCGGCGGCGCACTCTCGGCTCAGTGACCGCGCGTGGCTGACCTCGTCATGGCAGGCGTTCAGGTAAGGAGACGGGCCGAAGAGATTGCCCCAGAAGGCGCCCTCCTGTCGCGTGTAGGTCGAGAGCTCGGGGGTCCCGGTCTTGTCGATGGCCGCGTGACTGCCCCGCGAGGAGATCGTCACGGAGACGCCGTACCAGTTCGTGCGCGACGCGAGGCACGCCGAGACCCACTGCTGGTCCGTCTGGCCGAGCGGCTTGTCGCTCCAGCTCGGTGCGAGCCCGAGAAGACCGGTGTAGATCTCCTCGTGGACGGAGCCCGCGAGATCGGTCCACGAGAAGATGAACGACTGCGCGGGAGTCAACGCACATCCGACCACGTAACTGAGGAGCTGCCGCGAGAGAGCGCCTGCCTGGCCCGGATCCCGGATCGCGCTCAGGGCGTTGGGGTTGAGGGCGTTGGGGTTGAGGGCGTTGGGGTTGAGGGCGTTGGGGTTGAGGGCGTTGGGGTTGAGAGCGTTGGGGTTGAGGGCGTTGGGGTTGAGGGCGTTGACGGCCTCGAGCGAGGTATACGCTGTGCCTGTAGAGGTCTCCTCCTGTTCCAGGCTCACTGCGCAGGACGCCAGAAAGACGAGCGTGAGCGCTGCGACATCAGCGGTGCTGATCCGGTGCATGATCGTTCCCCCCTTTTGTCCCTTCGTGGGTCGATCGAAGGGCGAGCGTGTCGAGTTGATGATTAGACATGTTCGTCCAGCGCTCAATGGGTTGATGGTGTAAAATTACATTTTATTTGACTGCGAATCTGCTCTGTCCACGACGTCGCCGAGGCGTACATCGTGCGCGCCCGCGCGAGGAGTGATTGAGGATCGGGAACCCACCGTGTATGAAAATTGACATTTCGAGGGTGGCAGTCCTCCACGGCGCTGCGCCACGTTGTGCGACGTCACGCGCGAGCACGGAACAGGTGAGCAACGGCATGGGAAAAACCGATTACGAGCGCATCGCGGAGGTCTTTGACAGGCGCTATGAGGGGGGCGCGTACGCCGGGATCGAGCGCGTGGTCCTCGAGGTGCTCGGGTCCTCGCCAGGACGGCGCGCGCTCGAGGTGGGGTGCGGGACGGGGCACTGGCTGAAGCTCCTGCACGAGCACGGGTTCGAGGTGATCGGGCTCGATGCGTCACCCGCCATGCTCGAGCAGGCGCGCGCCCGGCTGCCAGCGGCGACGCTCCTCCACGGGACGGCGGAGCGGCTCCCTCTGCCGGACGCGCAGCTCGATTGCGTGCTCTGCGTGAACGCCCTGCATCACTTCCCCGATCCGCCTGCTTTCATGGCCGAGGCGTTCCGGGTGCTCGGCGCCGGGGGGCTCCTGCTCAACATCGGACTCGATCCGCACAGGGGGATCGATCGCTGGTTCGTTTACGACTACTTCGAATCGACCCGGGTTCTCGATCTCGATCGGTTCGCCTCCGCCGAGACGCTGAAGCGCTGGCTCGAGCAGGCCGGGTTCATCGTCGACGGAACGAGGCTCGCCCTGCGCCTGGATCGGGGGCGCCCTGCGGCGGAGCTCCTCGCGGAGGGGATCGATCCGCGCTGGACGAGCCAGCTCGCCGTGCTACCCCCGGAGGCTTTTGCGCGAGGGGTGGATCTCATCCGGCAAGAAGAGGCGGAGGCGAGGGAAAGGGGCGAAGCGCTCGCGCTCACCGCCGAGCTGCATCTCTGGGCGACGACCGCGCGGAAGCCCTGAGCCAGGCGCGCGCGGGAAACAGCACTGCAGTCGATCGAGGGGCGCCGACGAGGGCGCTCATCGTCGTCGCCGGCGAGGGCGCTCATCGTCGTCGCCGTTGGCGCAGGCGCCGAGGCGGCGAGGCTCACCCGGAGCCGGCCTCGCCTCCGCCGCCGTGCGCGCCTTCCGGCGGCGGCGTGGTCCGAAGGGCGTGCGGGCCTTGCTCCGCCGGCGGACCGTGCGGGGGCGGCGTGGCTTGCTGCGCGTGCGGGTCTTGCGTGCCGCCGTGCGTGGCTTGCGCGACCTGCGGCACGCGCGGGCCGTGGGTGCCTTGCGGGCCATACGCCGGCGGCGGCCCGTACGCCGGCGGAGCGCCGTACGGGCCGTGCGCTGACGGGGCGCTCGGATAAGGCTGCGCGGGGCCTGTCTGGAAGGGCCCGCGAGGTCTCGCCGCGGCCCGCCGCCGGACGACGCCGCGGAGCGCGTAGTACAGGATCGCGCCGATCGCAGCCAGGAGCAGCAACGTGGGGCCGGCGGTCGCGAGGAGCACCGCGACGTTCACGACGAAGGCCCCCGCGTTCTCGATCCCGTCCCTGGCCGCAGCCGCGATCTTGCCCCCGGCGCCCACGGCCTGCTCCTCGTGGCGCGTGACGACCGAGATCTTGACCGTCGCATAGGCGATCTGACCCTCCAGCAGGCGCTCCTGCGCCTCGATCTGCTCGATCGTCTCGCGCACGCTCCCGAGCTGCTTCTCGACGGCGACGACGTCCGCGAGGCTCCCGGTCCGGTCCGACAGCAGGTCGAGCAGCCGCTTCTCCTGGGCGCGGGCGTTGCGGAGCCGCGCGCCGATGTCCGCGCGCTGCTCGGTCACGTCCTCCGCCTTCTCCGCGTCGGCGACCACCTCGCCGACCGAGGCCACCACGGCCCGGAACGCGCCGACCCGCGCCGAGGGGATCCGCGCCTCGAGCGACGCGCTGCGGTCCGAGCCGCCGTGCAGCCGGGCCTCGCTCACGTAGCCGCCGTGCTCCTCGACAGCGGTCCGGATCCGCTGCATCGCCGGGCCGAAGGCGCCGACCACGACCGTGGTCTCCACCGTGATCCTCATCGCCCGCGGCGCGAGCGGCGGCGCCCCCTGCGATCGCAGATCGAGCGCCGCAGCCTGCACGGGCGCCGGCTCCGCCGCGCCGGCCGTCTCCGTCTTCGCCGAGCTGGAATGGTCCGACCTGGCGCACGCGCCGGTCAGGGTCACGGCCGAGAGGAGGGCGATCGACAAGCTCCCGCGCAGGCGCACGCGGCGAGGATAACGGCTCCAGGGCATGGCCGGGAAACGGCGGGTGGTCGGTGATCTTACATGCGTCGAGGGAGCCTCCGGGCTGAGCGGCGCCGGCCAAGCTGGGCGGATCGGAGGCGCCGCGCGCGGGCCGGCGGCGCGCTCGTTGCGAGGCGGGCCGCGCAGCCATGTCCACACGGAACGCGGATCTCCCGGGATACGACGTGATCATCATCGGCGGAGGGCCCGCCGGCCTCAGCGCGGCGCTCATCCTGGGGCGGTGCCGGAGGCGCGTCCTCGTCTGCGACTCAGGCCAGCACCGCAACGACGCGGCGCACGCGATGCACGGGTTCCTGTCGCGCGACGGGATCGCGCCGTCCGAGCTCAGGCGAATCGGGCGCGAGCAGCTTCAGCCCTACGGTGTCGAGGTCCGGGAGGTGGCCGTCGTGGACGTCCGCCGCGAGGCGAAGCGCTTCGAGGTGACGCTCGAAGGCGGCGAGCGCCTGCTCTGCCGCAAGCTGCTGCTCGCCACCGGCCTCGTCGACAGGCTGCCGGAGCTCCCGGGCCTCCCTGCGATGTACGGGAAGAGCGTGCACCACTGCCCCTATTGCGAGGGGTGGGAGTCGCGGGATCAGGCGATAGGCGTCTACGGACAGGGCTGTACCGGCGTCGCGCTGGCCCTGAACATGAAGACCTGGAGCGACGACATCATCCTGTTCACGGACGGGCCGGCCTCCCTGCCCAGGGGCGAGGCGCAGCGGCTGGCGCGGCACGGCGTCGGCGTGCGCGAGGAGCGGATTGCCCGGCTCGAGGGCAGAGACGGGATGCTGGAGCGCGTGGTGCTCGAGGACGGCAGCTCGGTGGAGCGCCGCGCGCTCTTCGTGAAGACAAGGCTGGAGCAGCGGTCGGATCTCGCGAGGAAGCTCCGCTGCAAGGTCACGGAAGAGCACGGCGTGGAGAGGGCGGACAGGCACGAGGAGACGACCTGCGAGGGCGTCTTCGTCGCCGGGGACGCGTCGAGGGACGTGCTGCTCGCCGTCATGGCCGCCGCCGAGGGGGCGGACGCGGCGTTCGGGATCAACTGCGCGCTCCAGGAAGAGGATCTCGCGTAGCGAGGTCGGCAGTACAGAGCCTGTGTCGTTTGCCACCGGGCGTGACCCGCTGCTGGCCGTCGCGCGACGCGACTGGCTCCCACCGTGACGCTCAGGTTCCACGGGCCGCCAGGCGGGGTCGTTCACGTCGAGTCCGGCGTGACGTGCGACGGGAGCACCAACCCCGCCCTGACCAGCGATCTCCGGGCGATCAGCTCGCCCTGAGCGCCGGCCCTCTCAATCCCCCCGCTCACCGGGCCCGCGCCCGCGCCCGCGCCCAGGGTGCCCCGGCCCGTGCGGCGGCGGGCCGGGACGCTGCTTGCGCTCCGCCTCGAGCTCCTCGTAGCGGGCCTGCTGCTCGGGCGTGAGGACGCTCTTCACGCGGGCGTCGGTGCGATCGCGGAGCGCGTCGAGCGCGGGGCGGCACTCCGAGAGGAGCCGCTCCCGCTCGACCTCGGCCTCGGCGAGGGTGGCCCTGAGCTCGCGCACCTGGTCGCTCGTGAGGTCGAGGCGGCGGCGCATCGCCCCGAGCCGGAACTGGGCGCGCGCCTCGGTCGGAGGGCGCCGGAAGGTCGCCTCGAGGTCGCTCAGGGCCGTGCTGCGGCCGATGGCGGCGCCGGCGACGCCGCCGAAGAGGAAGACGGCGGCGAGCACGGCCAGGGGCTTCCAGCGCGCAGGGGCGGGCGGGGGCGCGGGCGGCAGGGTCATTCGCTCGCCTCGATGGTGTCCACGGAAGCCATGATCGCGCTGTCGACGTCGCGCTGCGTCTGCAGGAAGAAGAGCACGCTCGCGGCCGCCGCGAGGGCCGTGACGAGGATGGCGGCGCGACCCGACCGGACGATGCCGTCGGCCATCGCGGGGCGCGCGGGCAGGCGCGCGGACAGCGGGGCGGACGTCGCGGCGCGGAGGACGGCCTCGGTGAAGGCCGCGTCCGGCGCGAGGCCCCCGGTGGCGCGCGCGATGCGGGCGAGCGGGTCGTCGGCCGCCCCGGCGGCGCGGAGGACGGCCTCGGTGAAGCGGTCGTCGGCGTCGTCCACGTCCAGCCGATCGGTCGCGGCCGCGAGGCGCGCGAGGTCCCGATCGAGGTCGGTCCGGTCGTCGTCGCGGTCAGGCATGCGGCGCCTCCTTCTCGGTCTGTCGCGCGCGGAGCGCGGCGCGGGCGCGCACCAAACGTTGCTCGACGGCGCCCTCGGAGCAACCGAGCGCCGCCGCGGCCTCCTTCGCGGGGAGCCCCTCGACGGCGACGAGGACGAGCGCCGCGCGCTCCTGGGGCGGCAGCGCGGCGAGCAGGGCGTCGAGCTCGCGCAGCGCGACGCGCGCCTCGGCGGAGACGAGGCCGTCGAACCGCGGCTCGGCCGGCGCCTCGCGCGGGGTGTCGCGGCGGCGCCGGAGGGCGTCGAGGCAGGCGTTCGTTACGATGCGGTACAGCCAGGTCTCCACCTTCGATCTCCCGTCGTAGCGCCCCTCGCGCAGGGCTCGGTAGGCATCGACGAACGCCTCCTGCAGGGCGTCCTCGGCCTCCGCGAGGTCGCCGACGAGGCGCGCGGCGAGGCGGTACATCGGCGCGCGCGTGTGCTCGACGATCTGCCGGAAGGCCGCGTCATCGCCCCCGGCGACGCGCGCTGCGACGAGCCTGAGGTCGACGATCACGATCCCTCGCGATTCTGCGCCCATCGCACCGCGCGCGCCACCGGGACCGGCGCTCAGCGGCGCTCGGGGCCGCGCTCGCCGCCGCGGCCGGGGCCGCCGCGCTCACCGTCGCGGCCGGGGCCGCGCTCGCCGTCGCGGCCGAACTTGCCCGCCGCCGGGCCCTTCTCGAGGCGGTCGGCGAGCGCCTGGCGCTGCGCGTCGTCGAGGACCGGGACGATCGCGCCCAGCGCGTCGACCATGCGGTCGAGGTGCGCTCGCGGGCCCATCTTCGCGTCCGCGGCCGGCAGGAACGCGCTCGCGTCGAACTGGTCGCCGGCGAACGCCTCGAGCCGCGCGCGCATCTCGGCGCGCTTCGCCGCGTGATCGGCCTTCCACGCCTCCCGCTCGGCGTCGCTCGGGCGCATGCCCTCCAGCGCCTTGTCGATCTGCGCGCGCTGCTCGTCGCGCAGGTCGAGGCCGCGGAGGAGGTGGCCCAGCGGGCCGCCCTTCATGCCCGGGCCGCCCTTCATGCCCGGGCCGCCCTTCATGCCGGGGCCGTGCATGCCGGCGTGCTCGCGGCCGTCGCCGTGGTCGCCCTTCTCGCCTCGCGCGTCCATCTTCGCGGCGACCGCGTCGACGAGCTCGCGGCGCTGCTCCTTCGTGAGCGTCGCGTGGAGCTTGCTCAGCGCCCCGGCGACGCGCGCGCGCCGCTCCTCGGCCGCGCGGCCGGCGTCGGGCAGCTTCGCCTCGATCGCGGCGCGATCGATCTTGCCCGCGCGCACGCCCGCGGCGAGCGCCGCGAAGGCGGCGCCTCCGTCCTGCGGGCGCTCCTTCGCGCCCTCGTGCAGGCCCTCGAAGGCGCCCCGGATGGTCGCCTTCTGCGCGTCCGACAGGTCGAGCTCGTGGAGCGCCGCGCGCAGGAGGTGCTCGGGGCCGTGCGCGCCCCCACGAGGACCGAAGCCCTTGCGGTGGCCGCCGGGCTCACCGGCGCGGCCGCCCTTCGACGGCCCCTGCGCGAGCGCCGCCGCCTCGGCGGCCTCGTCGCTCGGGGACGTGTCGCTCTGGCCGGTCTCCGCGGTGCAACCGGCCGCGCCGACGAGCGCGCCGACGAGCGGCAAGATCCCACCAAGCCTCCACCAACGAGACTGCATCATGGACTCTTCTCCTGGGTCGCCCGCGTCGTGCCGAGCGGGTCGTTCATCCCTGGGACGCTGGCGGGCAGGGGCTCCCTACGAGGAGGAGGATCTTTTTCTGGAGGCGCGCCGGGCAGGCTCACTTCTCGCGAGCGCGCGAGCAAGCTGGCGCGGCCGTACGAGCCCGCGCCGCCGGTCCCTCACCGCACGCTGATGATCTGGTACAGGCGCGTCCCCTGCGGCGTGGCGACCTCGGCCTCGTCGCCCTCCGACAGGCCCAGCAGGGACGCGCCGAGGGGGCTCGTCGTGGCGAGGGTCTGCAGCTCGACCCCCTGGAACTGCATCCGCTCGCCGCCGGCCGCCGGCAGCAGGAAGTACAGCGCGCGCCGCTTGCCGCTCTCGAGCTCCACCAGGGCCGAGCTCTCGATGCCGGCGCCCGGGCCGAAGTCGCGCACCGGGAGGGCGCCGAGCCTGGCGAGCGCCTGCTCGATCAGCAGCACGCGCTCGCTGTGACCCCGCGCCACGTACGACGCCTCGGTCGCGCGCATGTCCTTGTCGCCCTCGGCGCGGTTCTCCTCGTGGGTCACGGCGCTGGCGGCGTCGCGCGCCCGCTCGGTGGAGCGCTCGAGCTCGCGAGCGAGCTGATCCTTCAGGGCCGCGAGCAACGCGCGCTTGTCGATGACCGGAGGCATGGACTGACGCACCCTACCAGACAGGGTCGCGACGGTCACTCCGCCGTCAGCCAGGAGCCGTGCTCGAGGCGGCGGCATGGGGCTGGCGTGCTCCGTGGCGACCGTCTCCCCTGGACGACTGCTGTTGCTCCTCCCGCCTGGGCGGACCGCCGACCGCGCGCGCCCATTCCGAGCTCCCGCACCGGTCGCACGCGGGCGGCTCCTCCCCGCGCCGCACGACGAGGCCGCAGCCCGAGCACGCCCGGACGCCGTGCGCCTCCGGCTGCGCGCGGTGCGCGTCCTCGTCCCACGCGGGCAGGATCGAGAGCCCGGGCCGCTCGTCCTTCGCCTTGATGAGCGAGAAGGCCCCGTTCGCCTCAAGGTGGAGGCGATCGACCTGGCCGAGGTGCTCGAGGCCCTGGGAGCGCAGCTGGGCAAAGACGCGATCGCGCGAGAGGAGCGCGCTCGATATGGCGCGGTTGTCCAGGCACCCTTTCCAGCATGCACCGTGCCCCTGCCGTCTCTGGCGCACTGTCACGAATTTTCGAGGTGCTGTGCCGTCACGCCCCACCCCTCGAGTGCGCATGAGGCGCAGCGCCTCGCTCGATGCGCGAGCCCTTCCAGCGACGCCCGTCGTGCGCCGGCCCGCCGGAAGCCTCGATGGGAATGACTGGCTCCTGCGCTAGCTGGATCCGTGCCCGTCAGAGCCCGGACGTGGCTCAGGGCGATCTCGGCTTCGCGCACGGGTCCGCGCTCGGTCCGGCCGCGGTTCGCCCCTCCCAGAGGCGAGCGAGGGGGCTCCGAGCGCTCAGCGCGCCCGCGCCGGCGAGCGCGGCCCACGTGACGATGGGACCATCGCCCTCGAGCGCGCGCAGCGGCGGCGCATACCCGGTCGCGGCGAGCTTCAGCCCGTCGGGCGTGGGCATCACCAGCAGGTCCGCGTTGTCGAGGCTCACGCGCTCTCGCAGCGTCTCCATCAGGGTCGGGTCGCCGTAGGTGAACGGCGCGAGGCAGCGCTCGAGGATCGGCTGCAGCGCCTTCCTGGACGCCGGCGATCGGTCGAGCGGATCGGTCACGGGCGCGCCCGTGCGCGCGTCCAGCATGTACCAGAGCTCGCCCCCGGGGTCCCAGGGGTGCGTGCCGCCCTCAAACCGAGTGGCATCGTGCGAGCGGATCCCGAGGAACCCCCGCTCGTTGAGCGCGACCTCGAACGCGCGCGAGGCGGCGGTCCGCTCGCCCACCTTGCACGCGCGCAGGCCCGCCTCGGCTTGCTGCCTGAACACCCATTCGCTGCTCTCGAGCCTGCGGTTGATCGCCGCCTCGACCTGCGGCGTGGCGGCGCCGAAGACCTCGGGCCAGGCGAGCTCCTCGCTGCACGGCTCGCCGGGCTCGAAGAAGCCGAGCTGCCCGGCGGGCGCCCCGGGATCGGGCTGCGGCGGGAAGCGGCGCGCCCGCTTCTTGGTGGCGACGAGCAGCGCGTCGCGCGCGCCGACCGAGGCGAGGTCGAACGCCAGCGAGGTCCCGTTCGGGCTCGTCCACGTCCCGATGATGTGGCCGTCGGCCCGGCAGGTGCCCGCGAGCCGGCCCGTCGGGCGCGCCGGGTTGCCCTCGGTGAGGGCGATCTCGCCGGCGTCGGTGACCGACCCCGTGAGCGGGATGTCGACCCCGACGTGAGCATAGAAGTAACGGCCGCGCAGGGCCGCGCCGTCGCGCTCCAGCCGCGCAAACACCTCGAGCCGCGGGCCGATCGTCCCGTGAAAGCCGCGCTCGAGCGCGCAGGCGCTCTGCGGCGCCGGCGCGGCCGGCTCGGTCGGCCCCGGCGGGGGCGCGGCCGGCCCCGGCGCGGTGGCGGCCCGCTGCGGCGCAGCGGCCGCCGCCGCCTTCGCTCCGGCGGGCGCAGCGGCGCTCGCGGCAGAGCCAGGCGAGCTCGCGTGGCCGCACGCGGGAAAGCAGGTGATCAGGAGAAGGGACGCTCTCGCGCGCATGGATGACCTTGTACACCGGGCAGGAGGCCCGCTGTCGCCAGGACAAGGGCGCCCGGCCCCCGCTCTTCCACGCCGCCGCCGCCCGGGCGGCGCGGCGCCGGCGACACCCGGGGCGCGACGCCCACCACCGACGACAGGCGCGCGCGGCGGCGCCCGGCCAGGCCGCCGCCGGCGCCGCGCGCGTCAGGGCGCCCTCCTTGCGAATCTGCAATGGATGTCTGTTGTGCAGCGGGGAAACCGATTCAATCCTTGCACATGTGCAATCCAGGCCCTGGGCCTGTGGACGCGCTTATCGTCCACGTGACTCGAATGTTTCAAATCAGTGAACTTCGAGCCGAGAGCTGAACCGAACTGAAACGAACTGGACCGAGCTCCAGCAGGCACGAGGTCGCTTCGCGGTGGCGATCGCGCGACGTAGTCAGGAATCGCTTTACCGTCCCAGGGTCCGTGGTGTAGATTCCTGATCTGCTCCTGCGGTTGCTTCGCGATGTCACGTGTCGAACGGAGCGCATGATATCGACGCGCAGCTCCACCGAGGGGCGCCGCGCGAGCTAGCGAGCCCGGCGCGCGCACAGGACATGACCCCAGGCCTACCGCCGAGCACCACAACAGGGCTCGATCCCCCGCACGCACACACAAGAGGAGTCTCGTGAGCCTGTATGCCCCGGAGAGGCTGCGCGTGCTCGTCGTCGACGATGAGCAGAGGATGCTGGACAGCATCGCCGCCATCCTCTCCGACGACGTCGATGTCACCACCTGCAGATCCGCCCACCGGGCGCTCGAGATGCTGCATACAGGCCAGTTCCACGTGGTCTGCTCCGACTACAAGATGCCGGGGATGAACGGTGAAGAGCTCCTGAAGCGGGTCACCGAGCTGCCGGTCTACACGAGCTGCCTGCTGATCACCGGAGCCGAGGAGTACATCCGCTCCAGCGAGGGCGGCCGTCACTACGTCATCCTGAAGCCGTTCGAGCCCGCCCGGATCACCCGGATCGTCGTGGAGCTCGCGCGGCTCGCCCAGACGCGGCGGTCGGTCGGCGGCGTCGCGAGCTCCCTCGCGGGGCGCGAGAGCGTCGCGCCCGGCTCGGGGCGGCGCGCGCCGTCGTACAGGCCGCCGGAGATGCGGGATCCGCCGGAGTCCTCGCGCCGCGAGAAGGTGAGCTCGTACCCGCCCCCGTCCTCCCGCACGACGAGCCACGTGGGCGTGACGCGGCTCGGCGACCTCGCGCTCCCGGGCCGGTACAACAAGTGACGACCAGGCGAGGAGGGGAGCGCGCCGAGGAGGGTCATCGCCTGCGATGATGAGCCGGGATCCGCTCGGCGCGGCGGAGCAGGCCGCGACGGCCGAGGAGATCGTGGCGACGCTGCGCCACGATCTGCGCAACTGCTTCGGCACGATCCGCAATGCGGCGTACTTCATCCGGCGCAAGGTCGCCCGGGAGCAGGTCTGTCGGGACGACCCGCGGGTGGAGCAGTTCATCCACGTGATCGACGAGGAGGTGATCGCGGCGAGCGCGCTCGTCGACGAGGTGATCGGCTCGCGGGCGCGCCCCCTGCGCCGGACGGTGAGCGCGAGCGCCCTCGAGTGCCTCCGCACGGCGGCCGCGTGCGCGCGCATCGCGGGGCCCGGGATCCGCGTCGACGTCGACGCGGCGGACGGCGCTGTCGAGCTCGATCCGGCCGAGCTGTCGCTGGCGGTGCGGTGCCTCGTGGAGAACGCGGCGGAGTCGATGGAGGGCGGCGGCGTCGTGGCGCTGCGCGGGCGCGTCGTCGGCGGCGCGCGCTACCGCATCGAGGTCGAGGACACCGGGGCGGGCGTGCCCGAGGCGGAGCGGGAGGCGATCACGCGCCCGTTCTACACGACGAAGCCCGGTCACCTCGGCCTCGGGCTCAACATCGCCGGGCGCGTGGCGCGCCGCTATTTCGGCGCGCTCACCATCGAGAGCGGCGCGCCTTGCGGCACGCGGACCTGCATCGAGCTGCCCCTCGCGGTCGAGGCGCCCGGCGCGGGCGCCGCGGAGCCGCCGCCGTGACGCGGCCCTGCGAGCCAGACGCGGAGGAGGCGCCGCGATGAGCATCCGGGCCGGGCTCGCGCTGATCTTCGCCGTGGCCGCGGCGGTCGTCGCGCTCGCCGCCGCGGCGCTCCACGTCACGTCGACCCGGATGGCGCTGCTCCAGCGGCGCTCCGAGCTGTCCTACGAGGACCTCACCCGGCACGTCACGCTCGCCAACCACGCGAGCCGCTACATGCGCGAGGCCGCGGAGATCTCCCTCGGCGGCGGCGACACCGAGGAGCTGCGCCACCTGACCGAGCTCGTCGCGCGGGACCTGGCCGCGGTGGAGGCGCCGAAGCGGGCGTGGCTGGAGGACGAGGTCCTCCGGGAGGACGCGCCCGAGGCGCAGGCGGAGGACGAGCGCCTGCGCCGGATGCGCGTGAGCTTCGCGCGGATCGCCGGGGACATGGGCGAGGTGACCCGCATGGCGAGCGCCGGCGATCGCAAGGCCAACCGGCGCTTCGTGGAGGCGCCCGAGGCGGAGTACGAGCGCGAGTTCGTGCCCCACATCGACGCGGCCATCGCCGACGCGCGGCGCGACGTCGCGCGGAGCACCGAGGAGGCCGGCCGCGCGGGCGCGCAGATCCGGCGCGGGGGCGTCGCCCTGATGGCGGCGGCGCTGGTGATCCTCGTCGTGCTCCTCGGCGGCCTGCTGCGCACCATGGCGCGCGGGTTCAGCGCGCTGACCGAGTGCGCGCGGCGCATCGCCGGCGGCGACCTGGCCTACGCGGTGCCCGACCTCGGAGCGCACGAGTTCGGGCGCATGGGCGCGGCGCTCCGGCACATGGCCGAGAGCCTGCGCGAAGCCCAGGAGTCGAGGCTGCGCGTCGAGCGGCTCGCCGCGATCGGGCAGCTCGCGGCGAGCATCGGCCACGAGCTCCGCAACCCGCTCGGCGCCGTCAGGAACGCCTCGTACTACCTCAGGAAACGGCTAACGGGGACCGAGCTCGGCGCCGAGCCGCGCGTCGGCCAGTTCCTCGCGCTGATGGAGAAGGAGCTGCTCTCGTGCACCAGGATCATCAGCGATCTCCTGGACTTCGCGCGCGAGCGCAGGCTCTGCCGGTCGGCCTGCCCGCTCGGGCCGCTGGTCGACGACGCCATCTCGGTGGTGCAGGCGCCCGCGCACGTGCGCCTCGCGAACGAGGTGCCGCCCGCCCTGCCGGTGCCGAGCCTCGACAAGGACCAGTTCCGCCAGGTGCTCGTGAACCTGATCCAGAACGCGGCCGAGGCGATCCCGGCCGGCCGCGAGGGCCGCGTGGGCGTGGGCGCGCGCGCGTGCGACGGGGAGGTGATCCTCTCGGTGACCGACGACGGGGCCGGGATCGACAGGGAGCACCTCGCGAAGATCTTCGAGCCGCTGTTCAGCACGAAGCTGAAGGGGACGGGGCTCGGGCTCGCGATCACCGCCGGCATCGTCCGGCTGCACGGCGGCAGCATCGCGGTCGAGAGCGAGCTCGGGGCGGGGACGACCTTCACGATCCGGCTGCCGCGCGCCGGGGCGCCGGCCGCGCCATCGACGTGAGAGGCGACGTGAGAGGCGACGTGAGAGGCAGCGTGAGAGGGGGAACGACGATGCAGGCGACCAGGCGGGTGCTCGTGGTGGACGACGAGGAGGGGATGCGCGCCACGCTCGCCGCGAACCTCGAGCTCGAAGGGTACGAGGTCGTCGAGGCGCGGGACGGCGCGCACGCCCTCGCTCTCGCGCGGCAGCAGCGCTTCGAGCTCGTCCTCAGCGACGTGAAGATGCCCGGCCTCAACGGCGTCGAGACCTTCCGGGAGCTCAAGCGCATCCAGCCGGGGCTCACGGTGGTGCTGATGACCGCCTTCGCGATCGAGAAGCTCATCGAGGAGGGCATCGGCGAGGGCGTCTACGCGGTCATCTACAAGCCGTTCTCGATGGAGCACCTCGTGCGGATCGTCGCGCGGGCGCTGGAGTCGCGCCCCGTCCTCGTGGTGGACGACCTCCCCGACGTCGCCGAGCTGATCGTGGCCGGGCTGCGGGCGGCGGGGCTGCGCGCCGAGGCGGCGTACGACGGGTACACGGCCATCCAGCGCGCCCGGGACGAGACGGTCGACGTGTGCGTGCTCGACCTCGTGATGCCGGCGCTCGACGGCGTGAAGACGTACGAGCAGCTCCGGTGTATGAGCAAGCAGATCCGCGTCATCGCGATGACCGGCCACGCGCCCCCTGAGATGATCCACGCCTTCACGAGCCGGGGCGGGTACGCCTGCCTGCACAAGCCGTTCGACGTGCGCGAGCTGATGCACGCGATCGCGCGCGCCCGGAGCGATCCCGGGTCGTGCTGAAGGCCGCGGGACAGCTCCCCCTCGTGCTGCTCGTGGACGACGACGAGGCGTCGCGGCTCGTGCTCGCCGCGCTCCTCGAGGACGAGGGGTTCGAGGTCGACGTGGCCGGCTCGTTCGCCGAGGCGGACCGGAAGCTCGCGGCCGCGGGCGCGCGGTACGACCTCGCGCTGCTCGACCAGAACCTCGGCGACGGCCGCGGCGCCGCGCTGCTCGGGCCGCTGCGGGCGCGCCTGCCGGGCGCGAAGGCGGTGCTGCTCAGCGGGAGCGACCACGAGGATCTCGGCGGCGCGCCTCCGCCCGACGCGGCGCTCTCGAAGGGGCTCGGCTTCCCGGAGCTGCTCGCTCAGCTCCGGCGGCTGCTCGGCTGAGGCCGGGCGCGCCCCGGGGCTGGCTCGGCGAGGAGCGCGTCGGCCCGACTCGGGTCCTTCTCTGGGCTCACGGGCTCGCTCCTCGGGCGACCCGGGTGACGCGGGGCTAGCGCCCGCCGTGCGGGTCCTGGACGTCGCGCGGGTCGAGCGTGGACGCGGGCGAGCCGTTGTCCACGCAATCGCAGACCTGGCAGCCGTTCCTGTCGGTCGAGCAGCGGGTGTCCTTGCCGAGGCACAGCGGGCGGTACTCGCTCGGACAGCTGCCCTTCCTGGGGCCGGAGGCGCCCGGCGCGGCCGACGCGGAGGACGTCGTCGGGCAAGGCGAGAACCCGTGGTTGCAGGCATGGCCGCACCCGAGGGCGCCGCCGGCGGCGAGCGCGACGAGCGCGGCGAGCAGCACGAGCAGCATGTCGGAGCGGACGGCGCGCGCCGTCACGCACCGCTGCGCGGGGGCCGGCTTGACGCGGGCCTCGCCGGGGACGGCGGCGCCGCGCGGGCGAGCGGCGACAGCGGCCCCGGCGGCGTCGACGTACGGTTCCCGCTCCCGCCGGGGCGCCGGGCCCGGCGTGAGGTCTTCCAGCGCGCCTGTCTGTGCGTGAGTGATTCTAAGCATGATCTGCCCGCTCCCTCGAAGCGCGGAGCCCCCGCGAGCCCGCAATATTTCATGCTATGGAGGTCCGGGGCCGCTGGCAAGCAGGCGTATCTTTCCGCTCGGGGCGCCACCGGAGGCGGTGTGTGCTTGCGGATGTGGGTGAACCTGGGGCCGCGGGCAGGGCGCCCGGAGCTCGGGTATCACGTGAGGGCGGGCTGATAAAACGGATGTCCGGGCACGTTGAGGTTCAGGAAGGTGATCTTCTCGTTCAACCAGTGATCTCGCCGAGCGGCGTCGCCGCGCCCCTCGAAGTAGCGCGCGAGCAGGTCGTAGCTCGATAGGGCGCCCAGGTCGTCCGTGTGGAACACCTTCCGGAACAGGTCCTCTGCGGCGCTCTGGCGGCCGCTGCTCATCAGCGCGTCGGCGTCGCGGCAGAGCTCCGCGAAGCGCTCCTCCGAGAGCCTGGGCTTGTCCCGCACCGCGTCGGGCTGGAGGAGCTCCTGGGCGATGAGCTCTTCCAGGTGGCCGTTCATGTAGCAGTCGAGAATCAGGTGAATACGCTCCTCGGAGCCGCGATTGCAGGCTCCATGGCGCGTCTCGTGAGGGGACAGCTTCCAGAGAAAGCCGCTCTTCATGTGGACCGAGCGCGACGGCAGGACGATGAGCGCGTCCGGATTGGTCTTCAGGGGAACGTGAAGCCGGAGCCTGGGAACGCGGCTCAGGTTGTGTGCCCCGTAGTCGGTGTGCTCCCACAGGAACGCCTTCGGATCGAGCCGGAGCAGCCTGACCCACATCAGCTTGAGGCCTGACCCCTCGATGAAGGCGCGGACCCGAGGCAGCCGCGGGACGACCTCGGTGGGGATGGGCGCGCAGTCCGCGAGATCGTTCTCCTGCGAGTCTCCGCTCGCGTTGTAGAGCGCGGCGGTCTTCCACCCGCCGGACTGATACCGCGAGTAGTTCTCGGTCCACGGGATGTCGGCGCGCGCGACGTCTTCGAGCATGCCGTCGATGACATCACGGGGGATCGCTCCGAGCTGGGACGTGTACTTCAGCATGAGGCCTCCATTCGGCGGGACCGGCAGCGGATACAGGCGGGCGAGTCACCCCATCAACGCTGCTGCCTGGCCGCCACGCGCGGCGCCGGGCTTGATCCCGGTCGCGCCCCCTGGTACCACTACGGTAACTCTATTGCAAATGAAATTTAGTCTACAAATAGCGGCGCCGGCGATCGCCGCCGCGCTGGCGCTCGGCGCGCCGCGGCGCGCGCTGGCGGAGGCCCCCATGCGCCTGCCGAGGCTCACGGGGCCCGTCGTGCTCGACGGCGCCGTGGACGAGGCCGCGTGGCGCGCGGTGGCCCCGGCGCCGGTCATCGTCTACGAGCCGGTGTTCGGGGGCGCGCCGTCGCAGGTCACGGAGATCCGCGTCGCTCACGACGACGACCACCTCTACCTGGCGGCGCGGCTGCGCGACACGGAGCCGGCGGAGGTGAGGGCCAGCGGCACCCTGTCCGCGAGGGGACCGACCTGTGGCTGGTCTACGACGAGCGCCTCGGCGGCGCGGCGGCGGCCCACGAGCGCGCGCTCCTGCTCAAGTACACGCACGCGATCGCGCGCTGAGCCGGAGCCGCGCACGCGCGTCGATGTGACCGGGGTGGCGCCGCGCGATGAGAATTAAACGCAAATGAATTGCATCATGAGAGTTCTCGTTGTAGATGGCGGCCGAGGAGAGGACAGGTGAGCATGTCGGCAGCTTCTCCCATCGCGGCCTCCCTGGCCGAGGCAGCGCGGGAGCTCGTGGAGGCGGGTCGGTTCCTGAGCCTGCGCAGCTTCGTGCCGGCCACGAGCGGCAACTTCTCGCGCCGGCTCGACGCGCGTAGGGTGGCTGTCACGCGCTCCGGCGTGGACAAGGGCGAGCTGACGGAGGCCGATATCCAGGTGGCGGATATTCATGCGCCGCCGCCGCCGGGCTCCTCGGCGGAGACGCCGCTGCACCTCCATCTTTACCGCGAGCGCCCCGGGGTGGAGGCCGTGCTGCACACCCACTCCGTCGTCAGCGCGCTCCTGTCGTCGCTGCGCGAGGCGGAGGGGGCGATCGCGCTCCGCGGCTTCGAGCTACTCAAGGCGCTGGGCGACACGCGCACCCACGAGGCGACGGTCGTGATCCCCGTCTTTCCCAACGACCAGGACGTGCCGCGGCTCGCCGAGCGCGTGTCGGCGGAGCTGGCCCGCCGCCCGGATGCGGTGGGCTACCTCATCGCGGGTCACGGGCTCTATGCCTGGGGCCGATCCGTGCGCGAGGCGCGCCGCCACACGGTGGCGCTGGAACACCTGCTCACCTGCGAGCTCGAGAAGATGAGGCTCTGTCGATGAGTGACCTGACCATTTATCCTGAGGACCACCCGGAACAGCCGTCGGGGGTCTACACCGAGCTCGACGACATCCGCCGCGAGCTCGGCGCCATTGGCGTTCGCTTCGAGCGGGTCGATGCCTCCATCGCGCTGCCGGACGGCGCCGGTCAGGAGGAGGTGCTCGCCGCCTACCGCCACGTGGTGGAGGCCGAGCGCGCGGCGCACGGCTACGAGATCGTGGACGTGGTGCGCATGAGGCCAGATGCGCCGAACGCGGAGCAGGCGCGGAAGAAGTTCCTGGCCGAGCACACGCACACCGAGGACGAGTCCCGCATCCTGGTGGAGGGCAGCGGCTGTTTCTACCTGCACGCCGCGCGGCGGGTGCTCCAGATCGTGTGTACGCGCGGCGATCTCATCAGCGTGCCCGCCGAGATGCGGCACTGGTTCGACATGGGACCTCGGCCCCTGTTCGCGGCGATCCGCTTCTTCGAGCGTCCGGACGGCTGGGTGGGTAACTTCACGGGGAGCGACATCGCGGACCGATTCCCCAGGTACGCGCCGTGAGCGCGGTGCGCGCGGTCGTCACGGACATCGAGGGGACGACGAGCTCGGTCGCCTTCGTGAAGGAGGTCCTCTTCCCCTTCGCCCGGCAGCGCCTCCCGGCCTTCGTGGCGTCGCGCCGGGACGACCCGGCGGTGCGCCGGCACCTCGACGAGGCGCGGGCGCTCGCCGGCGACGTGGCGCCGGGCGACGAGGGCACCGTG
This sequence comes from Sorangium sp. So ce321, assembly GCF_051530195.1. Taxonomy (NCBI): domain Bacteria; kingdom Pseudomonadati; phylum Myxococcota; order Polyangiales; family Polyangiaceae; genus Sorangium; species Sorangium sp. So ce321. The sequence continues at coordinate 13,831,781 of NZ_CP150329.1, forward strand.
GCGCTCTTGCGGCGCTGGATCGACGAGGACCGCAAGGTCACGCCGCTCAAGGCGCTGCAGGGGCTCCTCTGGGCCGAGGGCTACGCGCGGGGCGAGCTCACAGGTCACGTCCACGCGGATGCGGCGGCGGCCCTGCGGGCCTGGCATGCGCGCGGGCTCCGCCTGTACATCTACTCGTCCGGCTCGGTCGCCGCGCAGAAGCTGCTGTTCGGCCACTCGGCCCACGGCGACCTGACACCGCTGTTCTCCGGCTACTTCGACACAACGACCGGCCCGAAGGTGGAGCCTCGGTCGTACGCCCTCATCGCCCGGGCGCTCGAGCTCCTGCCCGCGGACATCCTCTTCCTGTCGGACAGCGTGGCAGAGCTCTGCGCCGCCCGCGACGCCGGGCTGCGCACCGCGTGCCTCGATCGGGGCGAGGTGCCCATCGCCCCTGGTCACGGCCACCCCGTGTTCACCAGCTTTGAAGGGCTCGATCCTTCCAGTATCCCACGCACAGAGCGGATGGATGGCCCCGGAGATTGAACCACAGAGAGCACAGCGCGCAGCATCTTCTCTTCTTCTTTCCTCTGTGCCCTCTGTGCCTCTGTGGTTCGAATTCTCTCCCCTCACCGCGTCTCGAGCCACGACAACTTCCGGAGCTCCACCATGTCGCGAACCCCCACTCCCGTGCTCGGCGTCCTCGGCGGCAGCGGCCTGTACCAGATCGACGGCCTGAGCGACGTCACCTGGCGCAAGGTGTCCTCGCCCTTCGGCGACCCCTCGGACGAGCTGTGCTTCGGCACGCTCCACGGGCACCGCGTCGTGTTCCTGCCGCGGCACGGCCGCGGCCATCGCATCCCGCCGTCGGAGATCAACTTCCGGGCGAACATCGACGCGCTCAAGCGCAGCGGCGTCACCGATGTCCTCTCGCTGTCCGCGGTGGGCAGCCTGCGCGAGGACCTGCCGCCGGGCACCTTCGTGGTGGTGGACCAGTTCATCGATCGCACGTTCGCGCGTCACAAGAGCTTCTTCTCCACGGGCGTGGTGGCGCACGTGTCCATGGCGAGGCCGGTGTGTCCGCGGCTCGGCGACGCGGTGATGGCCGCCTGCGAGGGGCTCGACATCAGCGTGCGGCGCGGCGGCAAGTACCTCGTGATGGAGGGGCCGCAGTTCTCGTCGCTCGCCGAGAGCGAGCTGTACCGGAGCTGGGGCTGCGACGTCATCGGCATGACGAACATGCCCGAGGCCAAGCTCGCCCGGGAGGCGGAGCTCTGTTACGCGACCGTGGCCATGGTGACGGACTTCGATTGCTGGCACCCGGACCACGACGCCGTCAGCGTTGACCAGGTGGTCTCCGTGCTGCAGCGCAACGCGGACAGGGCGCGCGCGCTGGTGAGGAACGTGGTGCCGCTCCTCGGCAGCCACCAGGGTCCCTGCCGCCACGGCTGCCAGACGGCGCTGGACAGCGCGATCATCACCGCCCCGGAGGCGCGCGATCCCGCGCTCGTCGAGCGGCTCTCCGCGGTGGCCGGCCGGGTGCTGCGCTGAGGAAGGTCCTCGGCGCGCCCGCCGAGCGCCGCCCCTCTCAGACCCGGCGCAGCCGCTCCGCCGCGCGCTCGAGCGTCTCGTCCCGCTTGGCGAAGCAGAACCGCAGGACGGGCCCGGGCTCCACGCCGGAGAGGAACGGAGAGATCGGGATCGAGGCGACGCCGTGCTCGCGGATGAGGCGCAGCGCGAAATCGGCGTCTCGCTCGGTCGTGATCTCGGAGTAATCGACGAGCTGGAAATACGTGCCCTCGCACGGCAGCGGGCGGAACCGCGAGCCCTCGATGAGCTTCAAGAACTGGTCGCGCTTCGCCTGGTAGAAAGGGGCGAGCTCAGCGGCGAGCGGATCGCGCGCCACGACCTCGGCGTACGCGAGCTGGATGGCCGCGTTCACCGCGAACGTCACGAACTGGTGCACCCGCTGGATCTCGGCCGAGAGCGGCTGAGGCGCCGCGCAATAGCCGACCTTCCAGCCGGTCGTGTGGTACGTCTTCCCGAACGAGCTGATGACCACGGAGCGGTCGGCCAGCTCCGGATACCGCGCGAGGCTCTCGTGCCGGCGCCCGTCGAAGAGGATGTGCTCGTACACCTCGTCGCCGACCACGAGGGCATCGGTCCCTTCCACCACTCGCGCGAGCTCGCGCATGTCGTCGGCCGACAGCATCGTTCCGGTCGGGTTGTGCGGCGAGTTGATGAGCAAGAGCCGGGTACGCGGCGTGAGCGCGCGCCGCACCTCGTCCCAGTCGACGCGGTACTCCGGGAAGCGGAGCGTGACGAACACCGGCGTGCCGCCGTTCAGCTGCACGGCCGGCGCGTACGAGTCGTAACAAGGCTGGAACAGGATCACCTCGTCCCCGGGCCGGACGAACGCGCTGATCGTGCTGAAGATGCCCTCGGTCGCCCCCGAGGTGATCGTGATCTCGGTCGCCGGGTCGTAGCGGCGGCCGTAGAGCCGCTCGATCTTCGCGGAGAGCGCCTCGCGCAGGGCCAGCACGCCCTGCATAGGGGCATACTGGTTGTGGCCGGCGCGCATGTGGCGGGCCACGGTCTCGACCAGCTCCGGCGCGCAGTCGAAATCCGGGAAGCCCTGCGACAGGTTGATGGCGCCGTGCTCGTTCGCGAGGCGCGTCATCACCGTGAAGATGCTGACGCCGGTCGACGGCAGCTTCGAGGGGAGCAGGGGCGTGGTCATGATGGGTTCCTCGGCCGGGTCCTGACAGGCCGGGACCTTAGCATGTCGTCGCTTCAGCCGGCGATCCGGTCGTGCTCCGGCCGCTCCGCGACGATGACCGAGTTGATCACCTCGTCGTGCGGATGGATCTCCAGGAGCGGCTCGAACGGCGCCATGCCATGGATGTCGACCTCCGGGTAAAGCAGCGTGCGCAGCCGCTGCGAGCTGCGGACGAGGAGCAGCGCGCCCGGGCGCATCACCCCGTGGAGGTGGTGGAGCAGGCGGCTCTTCTCGCGCCGGTTCATGCCGACGAGCGCGGCCAGGAACACGCAGTCGAACTCCGAGAGGTCGGAGCAGGCCAGGGCGTCGGCGCAGGTGAACCTGAGCTTGTCCGAGAGCCCGAGCCGACGGGTGAGCGCGCGGGCGTCAGCGCACGCCTGCTCGTCGACGTCGATGTTGCTGACCGGGAAGCCGAGGCGCTCGGCGAGCAGGATCGAGGTGAAGGGAAGCGGACCGGAGCCGATGAACAGCACGCGCCGCGGCAGCTCGTCGCGCGCGCCTCGCAGGCTGGAGAGCTCGAGCCGGGTCAGCTTCTCGTAGTTCACGGCGTACGGAAAGCTCCGGAGCTCGGCCGCCGGGTCGTCCGCGGCGGCGATGCGCCGCGCCCAGTGGCGCTCCAGCTCGTACTCGCCGCGCGAGCAGACGCGCCAGAGGCCCTCCCGGATCGCGCTGACGACGGGATCTCCGAGCACCTCGTCGGCCTCTCCGCGCGAGCGGGACATGGAGATGCTCACGAGCTCGCTGAACAGGTGGTTCACCCGCTGGCTCGGCTCGAGGGAGCCCATGCTCGCGAGCTCGTTGTAGATGCGGTGAATGCGTGTCGAAAGCGAAGAGTCGGTGACCGTGTTCATGTTGCTCTCCAGCTCAGCAGAGCCGTTCGTCAGGATCGGTGTGCCAGGGCAGGGGAGCGGCGCTCCCCTCGTACGCCGCCGGCAGGAGGGCGCGGAGCCGCGCCGCGGCGCCCTCGGGCCAGCTCGCCGGCACGTACGGGAGCCGCTCGTCGAGCCCCGCCTTCAGCGTGAGCCGGGCGCGGACGCGCTCGGGGAGCTCGCCGCAGTCCGGGATGTACCAGAGGCTCAGCGCGGTGCGCTCCGCGTCGCTGTCATTGGCGTGCGTCGCGTGCAGGAGGCGCACGTCGACGACGACGAGGTCGCCGGCGTTGACCTGGATCGAGACCTCGTCGGGGTAGCTCTGGAAGGCGGGCGAGCTCGGATCCCGCATGCTCTCCAGATCGGGAATGCAGGCGCCGCGCAGGGGCTCATGGAGCCGGTGGCGCCTGAGGTGGCTGCCCGGGATGACGCGGAGGCAGCCGTTGTGGGGTGTCGTGTCCACGAGATAATAGATGAGGATCAGCTCGCGCGGCTCCGGCTCGTAAGCGACCGGATCGCTCCAGACCGTGCAGTCCTGGTGCCAGAAGGTCCGCGGCGTCCTCGGCAGCTTGTTGAAGACGATGCCGTGCAAGTAGCGCGGCTCGTCGAACCCGAGGCCGCGGAGGGCCGCGAGGGCACGCGAGTGTCCGATGAGGTCGACGAACCCCGGCTCCCGCAGGATATCGAGCAGGCTGCCGATGGCGACGTGCTTCTCCTGGTACTCTCTGGACTGCTGCGGCGCGAGGAGCCCACGCGCGAGCGCGTTGTAGCGGCCCACCTCGTCCTGCCCGAGGACGCCCGGGATCACGGCGTATCCCTCCGACAAGAGGCGCGCCCGCGCCGCGCTGCATGGCGGTGGTTCGGGGAGAGGGCTCGCGATCGGCTCGACCATCAACTCCATGAGGACTCCCTTCCTGAGCAACGTGCCCCTTCGAACCACGGCGCCGCGATCGACAGGCAGCAGGGGCGCGAAGCCGCGGCGCCGAGGGCGCGCCGGGCATGACGGGAGATCAGGCGCGAGCTCGCCGGGCGTGCCGTCTGATCTCGAGGCCAGGCGCGCCGCGCGCGCGGGCTCCTCCGCGCGGCTCCGGAGGCTGCTGCGCCGCGAGCATGCCGGGCTCGCCGGCGCTGGCAGGCCACTTATGCGTCATGAACAACGAAATGTCAATTGCAAATGGATTGCATTTAACAGGGGCGAGCGTTGCGGCTGGGCTGTCATTTCCCGTCCCGGTGCGCGTGGGATCAGGTGGCCAGCGAGGGCGCCAGATACGGGGCCTGTCGCCGGAGGATGCCCTCGGCCGTGTACAGGCGGGAGAACAGGTTGCGCGTGGCCGGGTCCGGATCCTCCCAGAGCCTCCTCAGGTACCTCGGGTCGACGAGCCCGGCGCTGCTCAGCACGCAGCCCTGGTCGAAGAGGATGGCAGCCCTCTCCGCGAACGGCCTCGAGAACCACATCTCCGCGGGGATGGGGAACCCCTGCTTCTTGCGCGAGGCGATCGCCGGGGGGACGAGATCGGCGAGGGCCTGCTTGTAGATTCCCTTCTCGGAGCCGTCGAGCTGCTTCAGCTTGCTCTGGAAATCGAAGGCGGCGCGGACGAGCTCGGTGCTCGCGAGGGGCGAGCGGGCCTCGACGCTGTGGCGCATGCTGATGAGGTCCATCTGCCGGAACTCGTAGACGGCGAGCCGGCCGTGGAAGTGCAGGAGCTGCACGGCTTGCAGGCTGTCGAGCGGCCAGTCGGCGTACAGCGAGAGGATCTGGCGGTACTTGTTGGCCGTCAGGCGCGCGGCGTCGTGGTGAGGCATGAGCTGCCCGAGGTCGGTCTTCCCGGACCAGTGAAAGGTGGCGTAGTAGCGCTCGGCGAGCTCGGGGAGGGGCACGTCCGCCATCGCCCGGCCGTAGGAGTAGCCGTCGAAGATCTCGTCAGGACCGCTCCCGGAGAAGATGACGCGCGTCTCTCGCCCGGCCTCCTCGAACAGCCGGATCAGGCAGGGCGCCTCCTGGGACCCCAGCGGCTCGCCGGCGGTCTCGATCCACCGGTCGAGGTAAGTGCAGTACTCGGTGTCCGACAGGGTGATCTCGGTGTGCTGTGTGGCGTGCTCCCGGGCCAGCGCTCTCGAATAGGCGAACTCGTCGAAGACGCTGGTGCTCTTCGGGAGGAGCTGACCCGTCGGCTGAAAGCCGATGGAGAACGTCTTCATCGGCAGGCCAGCGCGGCGCGCCGCGGCGAGGACGGCCGTGGAGTCGATGCCGCCGCTCAGCAGGAGGCCGTAGGGGACCTCGAGGTCGAACGTCCTGCGGCAGCCGTCGACGACGGCATTCCTGATCTCCTGCTGAATCGCGGGGACGTCGGTCCTCGTCAGGTCGCCGCGCGGGATCCGGTAATAGCGCCCCGTCTCCTGCCGCTCGGGCGTCCTGGTCAGCCAGGTGCCGGACTCGAGCTTGCGGATCTGCCGGACGTGCGTGGCGCTGCCCAGGATGAAGCGGTGCGCGGTGAACTCCGCGAGGCCGTCGAGGTCCCAGTCCTTCCTGCGGTAGGGGTCCTTGATCAGCGGGTCGATCTCCGAGGCGAAGACCAGGGCGTCGTCGTCCTCCCACAGGTAAACGGTCTTCTGCCCGGTAGGGTCGCAGGCGATGAGCCCCGTCTGCGTCGCGCGGTCGAACAGGGCGAAAGCGAACATGCCCTCGAGCTGCTCCACGCAGCCGAGCCCCCAGGCCTCGTATGCCGCGAGGATGACCTCGGTGTCCGAGGCGGTCCTGAACGGGAACCGCGACAGCCGCGCGCGCAGGTCGCGGTGGTTGTAGATCTCGCCGTTGAAGACGATGGTGAGGCGCTGATCGGCCGAGGTGAGGGGCATGTCCGCGCCGGGGTTCCCGGCGTCGGTGATGCGCAGCCGGTTGCTGCCGAGGAGCGCCCAGCTCGCGCATTGCACGGCGCCCCGCGCGTCCGGCCCGCGGTGGTGCATCGCTTCGAGGAGCGACGCCATCTCGTCGTGCTGCGCGGCGCCGATGGGCCGCTTCTTGTTGAAGATGCCAGCGATCGAACACATCGAGCACTCTCCTGGAGCTGGAACTGGACGTGGCGTGGAGCGGAGCGCGGCCCGGAGGGGCCGTCAGGCGGTGACGGGCTCTCGAGAGCGCGCCGGGAACGCCACCGGCAGGAGCCTCGGGAGCGCCAGGTGGAGATAGACAGAGCGCGTCAGGCTGAACAGGAGGAAGGCCATCCAGAGCCCGTGGTTGCCCCAGCGCGTCGAGAAGACAGGCCAGGTGACGAAGAAGACCAGGGTGGCGGCGAGCAGCGAGTTGCGGACGGGGCCGGCCCGGGTCGCGCCCGTGAAGACGCACTCGAGGATCATGCTCCAGAAGATGGCGACCGGGAACAGCACCATCCAGACGAAGTAACGGCCCGTCATCTGCGCGATCGACGGAAGCGGCGTGAACAGCCCGAGGATGGCCGGCTGCGCGGCGGCGCACGCGAGGCTGATGGCCAGCGCGGACAGCGAGGCCGTCCAGAACGAGAGCCGGATCGTGTCGTGGAAGCGCTCCCGGGACTGGGCCCCTATCGCCTGGCCGGCGAGCATGCCGGCGGTGTTCCCGAGCCCGCCCAGCGCGCTGGAGATGACGAGCTGCATGTGCATGAGGATCGCGTTGACGGCCAGGACCTCGGGGCCGAGGAGCGCGCTCTGGCGGGTGATCCAGCCGAAGACGCCGAGCAAGCAGGTCGTGCGCACGAGGACGTCGCTGTTCACGCGCCACATGCGGGTAATGGCGTGGCGATCGACGAGATGCTGCCACCGGAGATGGACGCCGCGCAGGTGGCCCTTGCGCCAGATCACCAGGAAGCCGACGAGGACCTTCGTCACCTCGGCCAGCACGGTGGCCCAGGCGACGCCGCTCACCCCGAGGTCGAGCGCCGTGACGAAGGAGACGGTGAGGACGAGGTTGAGCAGGTCCATCCCGACATAGAGCAGCATCGCCCAGCGCACCTCGGCCATGCCGATGAGCCAGCCCGCGACCACGTAGCCCATCAGCACCGCGGGAGCCCCCCAGATACGCGCCTCGAAGTAGGCCGCCGCGTGCGACTCGACCTGCCCGTGGGCCCCCATCAGATCGAGGCCGGCGGCCCCGAGGGCGCCCTGGAGCAGCAGAAAGACGCAGCCGACCAGGCCGGCGAAGACCAGCGGGCGGAACAGCTGCAACGCGGCCTCCTGGCGGTCCCCGGCGCCGCGCGCCTGGGCTGCGAAGCCGCTCGTGCTGGTCCGGAAGAAGCCGAGGAGCCAGTAAAGGGTGTTGAAGATCTGGCTGCCGATGGCGACTCCCCCCATCGTGGCCGCGTCGCCGAAGTGCCCCATGACGGCGGTGTCGGTGGCGTTCATGATGGGCCCCGACAGGCCGGCGAGGGTCAGGGGGAGCGCGAGCTTCCAGTACGATCCGAAGCTCAAGGCCTCCTGGCGGGGCTGCGTGCGGTGCTGGGCCATCGGTCGAACTCTCGTCACAGCGTGAAGGAGAGGAGGTGTGTCAGGATCTTGTCGTAGGGAGTGGGCCAGGTCTTCCGCCTCAGGAGCTCGGGCTTGAAGCCCCGGCGCAGCGCGTGCGCCGTGATGCCCTGGAGGTTGCTGGCGTTCGAGAGCACGGTGATGACCCTGCCCCCCGGCGCGAGCAGCTCTCGAGAGGCGATCTCATCGAAGAAGCGCACCATGATCGCGGAGCCCGAGAAGTTCACCCGCGTGAGGTCGGGATCGCCGGATCGCAGCGGGTTGGCGGGCGGGTTGAAGACGATCAGGTCGGCGCGCCTCCCGGGCGGCAGCGCGGAGAAGAGATCCGAGACCAGGAAGTGGTGCATTCCGGGATCGCGCGGGCCTGTGTGCCGCTCGAAGCTCGCGAGGCTCGACGCGACGCTCGCTTCATGGATGTCCATCGCGTAGATCTCGCGGGCGCCGCGCTGCCGCGCGAGGACGGGCTCGACGCCCGCCCCGCACCCCATCACCACGACCGAGGCGCCCTGCGCCTCGACGAGCCCGTCGTGGAGGGCATCGAAGATCACCTCGCTCGTCCCGCCCGGCACGAGGACGCCGCGCGGGACAGCGAACGCGAGCCCGCGGTAGACGTAATCGCCTCCCAGGACCTTGGTGCCCCGGTTGACCTGCTCGATCTCCTCGGCGGAGAGCATGGGCGGCAGGGAGAGATAGAATCGTCTGATCGGCTCGGCGAGCGCGGCGACCTCGCGAGTGTCCAGCGCCAGACCGTGAATGTCCTCGATCCGCGGCGTTCGGCTATCCATGGCTCACGTCTCCCCCGCTTTCCCGTCGCGGGTCAGCAGCGTGTAATGGTCGTTCGACGGCTCCTGGCCGGCGGCCGGCCGGGAAGATCCATTGCCCGGAGGTGCTCGCCTCTTCCAGCCACGGCGTCGCGTCGAGGCGACGGACGGCCAGCGGGAGCATGGCGCCGAGCAGCGCGAGGACGCCGAGCAGCCCCGCGAGTCCGGAGAGGTGCAAGGGCCGCGGGGCGCCGCGGAAGCGGTGGCGCGGGACGGCGTCGATGTCGAACGCGGCGAGGCCCTTGTAGTTGAAGACGAGCGGGTAGAAGTACCGCTTGAGCTGCTCGTGGTAGGCGGCGATGCTGTCCCTGAAGGCGAGCTCCGTGGCCATGTCCGTGCCTGCCATCCGGTCGAGCACGAGCTCCAGCGCGAGCGGCGGCAGGACGAGGGCGGCCCGCGCGGTCCACTGCTCCCGGCGCGCGAGCGCAGCGTGGTAGTCCTCGACCTGCCGGGCGACGTGCGCGTCGCCCATCTCGTGCATGGCGTAGTACCAGGGCCAGGAGAAGCGGTCGTCCGGCACCGGCGTGGAGGCCCACTCGGGCCGCCGCGCGAAGAACGGATCGAGGGTGGCGCGCTTCGGCCGGTCCCAGCCGGCGTTCATCTCCTGCCGCTGCGCGAGCGTGAGCTCGACGCCGCCGCGGGCGGGAGAGGCCGTGATGATCGCGAGGTTGATGAGCGCGGGCAGGAGGACGCACCACGCGATCCACGCGCCCACGAGCGAGATGGCGTTCCACGCGGACGAGCGGCGCAGCGAGGCCACGAGGAACACGACGACGAACCAGAGCGCGATGTACGCGAGCGACGCGAGCGCGAAGGCGCCGGCGCGCGCGTCGAGCGGGAGGCCGAGCCAGACGACGGCAAAGGCGAGCAGCGCGAGCGCGACGGCGGAGACCAGCGCGGCGCGCAGCGCGAGCCGGAGGGCGAGCACGCGGGACAGGCGCGTCGGCTGGGAGCAGACGAGCGGCTCGGTGCCGAGGTCGTCGTCGCGCGAGCGGACATCGTAGCTCACGCCGATGATGAAGAGCGGGACGAGGAAGATGAGGACAAACCCGTAATCGAAGCTGCCGGAGAGCTGCTTGAGCGGGTTGGCGATGTCGGTCTGATAGAGCTGGGGCACGAGGCCGATGAAGCGCAGGTGCCGGCTGTACGGGTGGACGTCGCGCAGCCCGGTCGAGAGCGCCGTCCACTCGTTCGGCTCGTGCGCGACCGGCATCGCGAGGTAGTAGAGGACGAGGCCGAGATCGTCCTCCGGCGCGTGCGTCTTGCGGAGATAGCTCTCCTCCTCCCTGAGCGCTGGCTCGAGCGCCGCGATGACCTCGCGCTCGTGGGCGACGCGGGCCGCGCCGTCCACGATGGCGGCGACGCCGGCGACGAGGAGGAGCGATGCGACGACGAGGACCATCCGCGCGCGGAGCATCTGGCGGAGCTCCAGGCGCGCACGTGCGAGGAAACGTACGAGGAATGAGCTCATGACGCCTCCCCGTGGCGGCGGGTGAAGAGCGCGACGCCGAGCGAGAGCGCCGCCGCCCAGGCGAGCACCGCGAGGCCCGCGGGCGCCACGCGGGACAGCGCCCACGCGGCGGGAGGCCGCCTGTGCTCGAAGGGGGCGAACTCGCGCCACTCCGCCCGGTCGACCCGCTGCGCCTTGTCGTTCTGCCAGCGGATCTTCGTGATGTGCAGCTGGTTCAGGTGCTGGATGAAGGCATAGCGGTGCGCCTCCGCCTGCTCCTCGAAGTCGACGAGGTGGTGGGCGTCGGTGCCGGCGAGCCCCATCGAGAACGACCGGATCGCGAGCAGCGGCGTGAACAGGCCGGCGCGGAGCGCGAGCCCGTCCTGGGCGCGGTGCGCCTCGAACAGGCGCGTGTAGTAGTCGTTGAACACCGCCGTGGTGACCTTCTCCCCCTCGCGCATCACGACGCCGCCGTAGTTGACCGGGAGGTCCTCGACGTGCGACGCGCCGTGCTCGGCCAGGGTGCGGCGCCGGAGCTCCTGGAAATGGGGGTTGTTGGGGTCGTGGCTGTCTCCCACCTCGCGCATCGCGTGCGCGAGGTCGAGCTCGACCTGCGCCCGTGACGGCGTGGGGTGGAGGCGGCTCGCGGCCTGGGTGGCGAGCCGCGGCACGACGATCCAGAGCGCGACCCACAGGCCGAGCAGCGTCAGGAGGGCGCCCTGCGCGCGGCGGTGGAACGACGAGACGAGCACGCCGAGCGCCGTGCAGGCGGCCAGGTAGACTGCGTAGCCGCCCGCGAGCGCGGCCGCGCGGAGGAGCGTGTCCCTGGAGCCGTCGAGCACGCCCGTGAGCAGGGCGCCCGCGAGCGCGAGCGCGAGGAGCGGCGCGAGCCACAGCGCGACGGCGAGCAGCGTCCCGAGGACCTTCCCGGCGATGAGGACGCGCGCGTCGACGCCCTGGGAGACGGCGAGGCGCCATGTCCCCGACTCGCGCTCTCCGGCGACGCTGGCGAACGTCATGCAGAAGATGAGCAGGGGGAGCAGCACCTGGAGGACGAAGGCGGCGCTCGGCGTGCCGAAGCGCGCGAGCTCGCTCGACTGCGCGGCCTCGCTGAAGCTCAGCGTGTTGCGCTGGTGCGGCTCGAGGAAGATCGAGGTGCCGGCGAAGGACTCGAGGCCGGGATCGAAGAAGCCGAGGGGGCTCGGGTCGCGGAAGGCGAAGGACCCGTAATGGGCGGCGCGGTGCGGGTGGCGATCGGGCTGCTCGACCCACTGGCGGTGGACCAGCTCCTGGAAGGCCGCGCGCTGGCGGGCCTCTCCGGTGTGCCGCGCCGCCTCGAGCAGGAAGGCGGCGACGAGGAGCGCCGCGACGAGCGCGGCGGCGATGCGGACGGTGCGGTTGCGCAGCGCGCGGATGGCCTCGTGCCGCGCCGCTGTGGAGAGGGCTCTCATGCGCTGACTCCCTGTGGGTCTCGCCGGACCGCGGCGCCTCAGAAGCTCAGGGTGCCAGTCACGTACGCCGAGCGAGCGTCGCCCGGGTTGTGCTGGGCCCCGGCGGCGCCGAAGTCCTTGTACCAGATGGACGTGTCGTACGACTGATCGAGCAGGTTGTGCACCTCGACGCCGAGCGCGAGCGACTCGGAGACGTCGTAGGCCGCGCTCGCGTTGATGACGACGTAGTCGCCGACCTTCCGCGAGCCGTGCTCATTCGTGTGATTCTCCTTGTTCAGGTAGTAATCGCCCTGCGCGTAGCAAAAGAGCGAGACGAGCAGCTCTTGCACGGGGTGAACGTCGATCCCGGCCTTGGCGCTGAAGCTCGGGACGTGGTCGAGCTCCTTGCCCTTGTTCGCGGCGAGCGCCGGGCCCGGCTCGACCTGCTCGGAGATGGCGCGGCTGAACGCGCCCCACACGGAGAGGAAGTCGAACGGGCGCAGCGCGAGCTCGACGTCGAAGCCGCGGCGCAGCGTCGCGCCGACGTTCTCGGCGTCGCCGGAGCCGTCCCCCTTGTCCCGCACCTCGCCGCTCGCGCGCTGCTCCCAGTACGCGACGTGGCCCTTGAGCCAGGGGAAGACGCTCGACCGGTAGCCTACCTCCCAGCCGTCGTTGATCGATGGCTCGAGCGGCGTGTCCTGGGTGGCGTAAGCGCCCTTGCCCGTGCCGATCTGGAACGAGCGACCGTAGTTTGCATACACGCTCTGCCCCTTCGCCGGCGTCACCATGACGCTCGCCTTGGGCTGCCAGATGAAGCCGTAGTCGTTGAGGCCGTGATCGACCCTGCGGGGCGCCTCGCCCTCGGGCTGCTCGAGGAAGCTGCCCGAGCCGGCGAGGCGGTCGGCCCGCAGCGCGGCCACGAGCTTGAGCGGCTCGAGCGGGCGCGCGCTCGCCTGCAGGTAAGAGCCGATGGCGTGGAGGTCGAAGTCCTCATCGCGGAAGGCGGCGCCCCGCCGCGCGCGGTCCACCGTGGCGATGCGCTGGTATCTGCTGTCCTGAAGCTGGTAGTCGACGCCCCACTCGACGGTGAGGTCGAGCGCCCGGGGCTCGCGGGCCCGGTAGGTGAGCACCGAGATCGCGCCGTATTGCCGGTCGTCCTCGATCCGGAGCTGCTGGTCGAGGTCCGGGTCGAACTTCACCCAGCGGTCCCGCAGGAACGCCTGGCCATAGGCCTTCAGCTGCCAGGAGAGGCCCTCGGTGAGCTCGTGATCCAGGTGCGCGCTCGCGTGGAGGGTCGCCTGCTGGCCGCCGTCGGTCGCCGAATGGGCGGGTGAGGCTGCGGGGCGCGCGCGCGCGTCCTCTGCGGACAGGTAGCCGGGGGCGTCCGCGTCGAGGAGCATGCCCCGCAGGATGAGCCCGAGCCTGAGCTGCCTGGACGGCTCGTAGAACCACTTGGCCGAGCCGGCGACCTTGTCGGTGCGCGCGTGATCGCGGTAGTTGTCCGAGCCGCGGTAGCCCGCGAAGTAGGTCTGGCTCAGCGCGCCGCTCTCGTTCGCGACGAGCACCTGGGGCTCCACGGTCCAGAAGCTCCCGGCGAGGAGCCGGGCGATGCGCTCGTTGCCGGTCTTGCGGGTGACGACGTGGATGTTGCCGGCGACGTTGTTGAGCCCGTAGCGCGGATCGTTCGTGCCCTTGACGACCTCGATCCGCTCGATCTCGAGCGGAAACACGGCCTTCATGTCGGGGAGCCCGACGTGGTGGTTGCTGGGGATGCCGTCGATGAGGAGCTTCGTGTGGGCGACGTCTCCCTGCGTGTTGAAGCCGCGGAGCCCCACGTCGGCGTTGATGATGCCCTGGTTGAAGGACTCGACGTAGACCGCGGGCACGCGCCGGAGCAGCTCGAGCGGCTCGGCGGTGCTCTGATTCTGGAGCTCCTCGCCGCCGAGGACGTCGACCGAGGTCACGACATCGGCGCTGTCGAGCGGCCCGATCCGCTGGCCGATGACGACGACCTCCTCGCCGAGCATGGCAGCGGCGTCCGGCGCCGCGGCCCCCGGGGCGCCCGACGGCGGGGGCGCGGCGGTGCCTTCCTCTGCCGCGGCGGCGCGCGTCGGGGCGTCGCTCGCGGCGCTCGCCGGGGGGGCCGCGGGCGGGGCCGGCGGCGCGCCGGCGGGGCTGTCGGGGGCGGGCGGCGCGGCGGCGTCTGCGGGCGCCGCCGCGGCGGCGCGGGCCGAGAGGAGCGCGGCGAGCGCCGTCGCGAGCCGGGAGGTGCGCGCGCGCGGGGTCATGACAGGGCCTCGGGCGCGTGTCCGGGGGGCGCGCCGTGGCGCGACGGGAGCTGGGGAGTCGCGTCGCCGGGCGGGTCGAAGTGGCGGCGGTACAGAGAGAGGATGTCGGCCTCGGACATCCCGGCGGCGCTCGCGACCTCGACAAGCCGGCCGGCCTTCATGACGCCGATCCGGTGCGCGATGCTGGCGACGGCGCCGAGGTCGTGGGTCACCATCAGCGCGGCGGCGCCGCGGTCGCTCTCGCGCCGGATCGCGGCGCAGAGCTCGCGGACGGCGCCCGGATCGAGGCCCGATGTCGGCTCGTCGAGGAGCAGGGCGCTGGCGCCCTTCGCCTGGGAGAGGGCGAGGACGACCTTCTGCCGCATGCCCTTGGAGTAGCCGCCCGCCGCGCGGTGCACGGCGCCCTCGGGCAGCCCGGCCGCGGTGAGCAGCCGCGACAGCTCCGCGGAGGGGGGCACGCGCGCCTCGGACAGGCTGAGAAAATAAGCGAGGTTCTCGCAGCCGCTGAGGTGCGGATAGAGCCGCACCTGCTCCGGGACGTAGGCGATGCGCCGCCGCGCCCCGAGCGGGTCGGGCTCCACGTGGGCGGAGGCCACGTAGGCCGCGCCGGAGGAAGGCCTCGTGAAGCCGAGGAAGAGGTTCAGCGTGGTGGTCTTGCCCGCTCCGTTCGGGCCGAGGAGACAGAACACCTCTCCAGCCGGCACCTCGAGATCGAGCGCGTCGAGCGCGGGGACACCCCCGTAGGACTTGGAAAGCTTCTTCGCCGTGAGCATGTCAATGCCGCCGGGGACCTCGCCGCCGGCGGCGCACCTTATGCGAGCGGTCCAACTGAAAGTCAATTGCAAATGTGATGCATCTACATCCGAGTGGCGTGTCTGCCGCGTCGAGGCGGCGCGGGCGGTAGCTCGAGCGAGCCTCTCCCTGGACGACGCCGCACGCGCCCTGCTCGCCGGCGCCTCACGGCGTCTCCGTGCGCTCCGGACGATCGTCTGGGCCAACCCGGGGGAGCGAGGGCGACCGCGCGCAGGCCTGGCTCCAGGGCGGCGCGCCGCTCGACGCCGCGTACCGGCTGCGCGCCCGCACGCCGCGGGCGTGATACGGTGCCGCCGCGGGCGCGGGGGGGAGCGGCGCTTCGCTCCACGCTGCGCGCCGCAGAGAGGGGAGACCGTGCGCCTGAAGGACAAAATCGCGCTCATCACCGGGGCGAGCAGGGGGATCGGGAGGGCCAGCGCGCTCGCGCTGAGCCGCGAGGGGGCCGTCGTGGTCGGGGTGGCGCGCACCGCGGCCGACCTGGACGCGCTCGAGCGGGAGCTCCGCGCGGCGGGCGGCCGCGGGCTGATGATCGAGGCCGACGTCACCCGCGCCGCGTCGGTCGCCGCGTGCGTCGAGCGGGCGGTCCGCGAGCTCGGGCGGATCGACATCCTCGTCAACAACGCGGGCGTCGGCGGCTACCGCCCCTTCCTCGAGTGGTCGGAGGACGACTACGACCGCATCATGGCGACGAACATGAAGGGGACCTGGCTCTTCTGTCGCGAGGTCATCCCCCACATGCGCCGCCAGGGGGGCGGCCACATCATCAACGTCGCCAGCGTCGCCGGCCTCCAGGGCTATGCGAACGAGGCCATCTACTGTGCGTCGAAGTTCGCGCAGGTCGGCCTGACGCAGGCGCTCGACCGCGAGTTCTGGCAGGAGAACATCAAGGTGAGCGCCGTCTGCCCCGGCGGCGTCGAGACCCACTTCGCGCTGGGCGACGGCCGCACCGCCGGCTCGGAGCGCATGCAGGGCTTCTCCACGGCCGAGGACGTGGCGGAGGCCGTGGTGCTCGCCGCGCTGCCGCGCGACCGCTCGCGCATCGTGCAGATCGTGATGCGGCCGATGAACGAGGCCACGTAGAGCGGGGTGGGCCGGGGGCGGATGAGAGCCTTTTCAAGAGCTCTCGTGATCTCCGGACCCGTGCTCATGGCCTCCGTGGAGGCGGCCGACCCGATATCAGGGACTCCGGTAGACGCGGGCGTCCATGTGGCGGCTCGAGGGCGGCGACGGCTTCGTCCCCGACACGACATAGCCGACGCTGCCGCCGGCGCTCGCGTACCTCTTGCTGGCGATCGCCTCGGCGATCCTCTGGGCCGCCGCCATCGCCGCCGCCCAGCAGGCCTCGAAGTCCTGCTCCTCGCCCCCGCCGGCGAGGAAATAGCGGCGCGTGTCGGGCCGGCTCCAGATCCAGAAGTCGCGCCGGACGAAGTCGGAGAGCTCCTCCGCTGTCGCGCGCTGCTCCGCGGAAGCATAGGGAGGCAGCATCATGTTCGCCTTGTCGTTGAGGTAGACCTGGATATCGGTGAGCCCGTGTCTGGCGAAGAGCTCGGGGATGAGCTCGCCCAGGGAGTTGTTCCCTTCCCCCAGCGCTGCTTTGCCCCGCTCGCACAGGAGCTGGAAGCGGACGAGGGTGAGTGTCTCGTCCACCGGGGCCTGCAGCACGGCCGCGCCGAGCAGGGCGCTGGCCAGGTTGTTCGGCTCGGCCACAGCCACGAGGCCGCCTGGCCTGGTGACGCGGACCATCTCGGAGAGCATCGCGCCCGGATCCTCGGCGTGGATCAGCACCGTCTGGCACGTCACGAGATCGAACGTGTCGCCCTCGAAAGGTAGCCGCTCGGCGACCGCTACCTGATAGCGAAACCGCTCTCCCTCGCCGCGCGCCGCCGCGCGCTCCGTGGCCTTCTCCACCCAGACGGGGTCGCGGTCGACGCCGGTCACGCGCGCCGCCCGCGGCAGCACGCCGCCGAGCACGCGGCCCCAGTGGCCGACGCCGCACCCGATGTCGAGCACCTCGCGGACGCGGCTCAGCCCCCACCTCCGCGCGAGCAGCTCGACGTAGTCGCGGTTCCACCAGCCGTCGCGCGTATCGCCGAAGTACTCGGCCGAATGCGATGGGTGCTCGACGAATTCATTTCCCATGACAGCGCACCTCGTGCGGGCCTCAAGACAAGGTATGGCGTCAACGTATCGCCGCCGCGGCCCTCGACGCAACTCGACGCCGGCGTGGCCGCGCCCGATCGGACCGCGACGCCGGCGCGGCCGCGCCCGATCAGGCCACGACGCTGGCGCGGCCGCGCCCGATCAGACCGCGGCGCGCGGCCCGGCCAGCGCGTCCCAGGCCGCCATGGCGCAGTCGACGACCGCCAGGAGCGCCTCGCGCGAGGCGCCGTCGCGGGCCTGGATCGAGAGGCCCTGGAGCACGGTCGTGTAGAAGGCGGCGAGCGCCGCGGTGTCGGTGCCCGCCGGCAGATCGCCCTCAACGACGCCGCGCTCGAGCCGGCGCTGGAGCTCGACGAGCGCGCCCCGCCGGACCTCGGCGAGGTGGCTGCGCACCGCCTCGCTCTCCTGCGTGCCGAGCGTCGCGGCGAGCACGATCATGCAGCCGCTCGGCTTGCCCGGGCTCACGTAAGCCTCCGCGTTGCCGCGGAGCATCGCCTCGACCGCCCTGCGCGCCGTCGGCTCCTCGCGCATCGCGCGCGCCACCGCCGCGCCCTCGACCTCGTTGTAGAGCGACACGGCCTCGCGAAACAGCGACTCCTTGCAGCCGAACGCGGCGTAGAGGCTCGGCGAGTTGATGCCCATCGCGGCCGTCAGATCGCTGAGCGACGTGCCCTCGTAACCCCGCTCCCAGAACACCTCCATCGCCCGCCGCAAGGCGGCGGCCCGGTCGAAGCTGCGCGGCCGACCCCGTCCGGCCATCACCAGGACCTTTCTGTGCCGAACGATAAATAAATCGGTTGACCTCCGCTCACGCGGAGGAGTATACATTGTGTATCGATCGGCACAGAAAA
This sequence comes from Sorangium sp. So ce321, assembly GCF_051530195.1. NCBI lineage: Bacteria > Pseudomonadati > Myxococcota > Polyangiales > Polyangiaceae > Sorangium > Sorangium sp. So ce321. Next base: position 13,849,715 of record NZ_CP150329.1, read on the forward strand.
GAGGTAGGCATGGCGGAGTTTGCAGGCAAGGTGGCGCTGGTGACCGGTGGCAGCCGCGGGATTGGCGCGGCGATCGTCAGGCGGCTGGCGCGGGGCGGGGCGGATGTGGCGCTGACGTACGTGAGCGCGCCGGAGCGGGGTCGCGCGGTGGTCGCCGACGTCGAGGCGGCGGGCCGGCGGGGGCTGGCGATCGCGGCGGACAGCGCGGACCCGGCGGCTGTGGTCGGCGCTGTCGAGCGGACGGTGGCCGAGCTCGGCCGGCTCGACATCCTCGTCAACAACGCCGGCATCGCGCTGTTGGGGCCGCTCGACGCCGTGACGCTCGAGGACGTGGACCGGACGCTGAGCATCCACGTGCGGGCCGTCTTCCTCGCCTCCCAGGCCGCGGCGCGGCACATGGGCGCCGGCGGGCGCATCGTCAGCATCGGCAGCTGCCTCGCCGACCGCGTGCCGGGGCCGGGCATCACCCTGTACTCGACGAGCAAGGCGGCGCTGGTGGGCCTCACGAAGGGCCTCGCGCGCGACCTCGGGGCGCGCGGCATCACCGCGAACCTCGTGCAGCCCGGGCCGATCGACACGGACATGAACCCGGCCCACGGCGCGGGGGCGGACGATCAGCGGAGCCTCGTCGCGCTCGGCCATTACGGCAGCGTCGACGACATCGCCGCCACGGTCGCGCACCTCGCCGGCGAGGGCGGGCGCTTCATCACCGGCGCGACCATCGCCGTCGACGGCGGGTACGCGGCCTGAGCGCGCCATGGCGTGGGCGCTCCTCGTCGGGGCCGGTCTCCTGGAGATCGTGTGGGCGATCGGGCTGAAGCACACCGAGGGCTTCACGCGGCTCTGGCCCAGCGTCCTCAGCGTCGCGGCCGCCGCGCTGAGCTTCTTCATGCTGTCGACCTCGCTGAAGAGCCTGCCCGTGGGGACCGCCTACGCGGCCTGGGTCGGCGTCGGCGCGCTCGGGGTGGCGCTCGCGGGGATCGTCGCGCTCGGCGAGAGCGCGTCGCCGCTGCGGCTCCTGTTCCTCGCGGTGATCCTGGCCGGGATCATCGGCCTGAAGCTCGTCGAGGGGTGATCCACGGGGCGCGGCGCGCGCCCCCGTGCCGCGCGCCGGGCGCGCGTCCGGCGAGAGCAGGGCGACTCCGGATGAGCCAGCGTCCGAGCGATTCCGGAGGAGAGCCAGCGTCAGAGCGACGCCGGAGGAGAGCCAGCGTCAGAGCGACTCCAGGTAGGCGATCAGGGCCCGCCGATCCTCGCCCGACAGGTGCGCTGTGTGGCCCATCGTGCCGTCGACGCCCTCGACCAGCGCCAGCAGCGTCGCATAGCGGCCGTCGTGGTAGTACGGCGCGGACCGGCCGATGAAGCGCAGCGACGGCGTATCGAAGGCGCGCACGGCCTCGAACCGGGTCGCGCTGCGCACGTCGTGGCGGGCGCCGTCGGTGGTCAGCTCGTCGCCGAGGTGACAGCTCGAGCAGCCCGCCCCGGTGCTGTGGAAGAGCGCGTCGCCGCGCGCGGCGAGGTCCGCGCGGGCGGCGGCCTCCCTGGCGCCGGCCGTGACGGCGCCGGCCTGCACGGCGGGCGGCTGCGGCCCGACGGTGACGGCGCGCTCCTCGGCCGGCGCCGAGGACACCGCCGCCTCGCCGGGCCGCTCCATGCCGCGGAGGTAGGCGAAGATCGCGTCGCGCTCGTCCGCGCGCAGGCCGGTGCCTCCGAGCCGCGACATGGTCCGGGCGAAGTGGCCCTCCAGGTCCTTCTTGTCGCCCTCCCAGCCGTACGGCGCGGTGCCGGCGAGCCGGCCCATCAGCATCGGCGTCTGGCGCGGGCCCTCCGGCGTCGACCACGTGAGCGCGTCGTCCCTGCCGTCGGGGTGGCAGCTGGCGCAGGCGCGGCCGTCGAACGCGATGCGCCGCCCGCCGGCCGCGTGGAAGAGCCGCTGGCCCTCCGCGCGCTGCTCGTCGAGGCGCGACGCGCGGGGCAGGACGACGACCGGCAGCTCGCCCGCGAGCTCCTTGCTGGGGGCGCGGATCTCGGTCGGCCCCGGGTCGCGGGCGGCGGGCAGGATGGTCAGCTCGCCGTCGAACCGCGAGAAGACCACGGCGCGCCGGCGCGCGCTGTCGACGGCGATCGCCGTGGGCCCGGCGCCCACGCGGGCGCGGAAGAGCTCCCGATCCCGCACCGAGCCGACCCGCGGCGGCTGGCCAGGGACCTGCGCGCGGGCGTCGTAGGCGATCACCTCGTCGAGGCCGAGGCAGGCGACGAGCAGGACCTCCTCGCCTGGCTCGATCGCGGCCGCGCGCGGCAGATGACAGCCCTGCGTCCCGAGGTGGCTCGAGACCGGCGGGACGTCCGCCCGCTCGCCGCTCGCGTCGATGACCGCGATGTGCTCGATCACCGTCGGGACGCGCGCGCTGCCGTAGCCGCCGCCGCCCGTGGCCGGCCCCGGGTCCACGAGCGCGATGGGCGCGAACACCGCGCCGTTCGCCGCGCGCGCCAGCGCGAAGCCCTGGGAGCCGCGGCGCTCGACGCGCGCCGACCGAGGGCGCGCCAGGGACAGCAGGTCGTCGAGCGGATCGAAGCCTGGGCTCCGCGCGGACGCGCTCGGCGCGGGCGCGCTCGGGCGGGGGGCTTGCAGGCTGGACTTCTTCGACAGCATCGTCTGAAAGCGCCACTCCGCCCCATCCGTCGAGAGCTCTCGCGCCCCGGTCGGCGCGCCGCCTTCGCCGAGCGTCACGACGCTGACGCGGCCGCCCACCGCGTGGGAGACGAACGCGCGCGCTCCGTCCGCCGACGCGACGACGGCGCTGGGGTCCCGCGCGAGCGGGAGCTCGCCGAGGCGCCGGAGGTCGGCGGTCGCGAGGCTGGTGAGCGCGTGGCCCCAGCGGCTCGCGACGAGCAGCGTCGCGCGGTCCGGCGTCATCGCGAGCCCCACCGGCTCGCTCGCCACGGTCACGAGGCAGCGCCGCGCGAGCGGGGCGGCGGCGTCGCCCGGCTCGAGCACCTCGAGCAGACCGCGGTCGCGCAGCGAGGCCACGACGCGGCCGTCGCCGAGCACGATCACCTGGGCGGGCCGGCCCGCGAGCGGGGTGCGCGCGATCGCGGCGCGGGCGTCGAGGTCCACGGTGTGGATGGCGCCGTCGTCCTCGTCGGCGACGAAGGCGAGGGTGCGCCCGCCGAGGCCCGCGAGGGCGACGCCGGAGCCGGCGTGCGTCGGATCGAGGGGCGCGGGCGCGGGGCCAGCGCCGCGGCGGGCGCAGGGCGAAGCGGGCGGCAGCTCGGCGGCGGCCGGGGCGCTCGGCGGCGGCGGCGCTGGGGGCGGCGCCGGGTCGCGCGGGGTGGAGGAGCAGGCGAGCAAGAGCAGGGCGAGGGCGGTCGGGGAGGCGGCTCTCATGACCGGACCATCGAGCGAGCGGGCAAGAGTGTGACGGGCGCCGTGCGACGGGCGCCGTGCGACGGGCGCCGTGCGACGGGCGCCGCTCGCGAGCGGAGCGCGCGGGAGCTTGCGCGCGCCCCGACGTCATCACCTCGCCCACGCTCGACGACGTCCTGACCGAGCGCTGAGCGGGGCCGCCCTAGGCGGGCTGCCAGTCGTCTGCGTGAAACTGAGGGAACGAGATCTTGCAGGTCCCGGGATCGATGCCCGAGATCAGGGCTTGACCGTTCTGATCGAGCAATCCCTCGCGAACGGATTGGTCCGGCAGCTCGATACGGTATTTCTTGAACGGGACAGGCTGCGGCGGGGTGCCGTCGTCCATGAGCTGAATCCCGACCCAGGTCTTGTCCTCCTTGGCCGGAGGCTCAGGCTGGCTGGGCTCGATCACCTCCGGCGGCCCGATGGGCGCGCTGGAAGAGGTGTACGGCATCCGGTATGCGTAGAGGCTCCCGTCGAGGAGCGCTCCGCGCAGCCGCGCCACGAGCTCCCTCGGATCGAGCGCGGGTCCCGTCGACACAGGGAAGCCGAGCGCCTCGCCGATCTCGGTGAGGATCGCCCGGCCGTGTGCGGCGTCGGCGAGCCACGCCTCGAGCTGCCACGCCGCTTCCAGCGCTGGAAGCACCCTGGCTCCGTCCGGCAACGGCGCGTCATATCGACGCGCGAACCACACTTTCTCAGGGAAGCTGCCGAAGCCCCAGCGGTGGCCCATTGCGTCCTCAGTTCACCCCGAGCCTCCACGTCATCACGCCGCATGGGGCGAGTCAAGGCGCGGGCGCGCGCGGGCATGACAATCGACCGCCTCCCGGTCGCCTCCGCTCCCAAGCCATTCGCCCGGCCTGTTCACGGCGCTTGAGAGCGCCGCCGCGTCGCGGTACGATGCCGACGAATCATTGGCTTGCGGGTGTTCGCTCCTGGAGGAACGATGCCTCATCAGCACATCGTCAGACAGGGAGAATGCCTCTCGAGCATCGCCCCGAAGTACGGATTCTCTGACTGGCGAGTCATCTACAACCACCCTGACAACGCCGAGTTCAAGAAGCGGCGCCCCAACCCGAACCTCATCTATCCGGGCGACGTCCTCGTCATCCCCGACATGGCGCCGAAGGCGGTCGAGGTCCCGACGGGCGGGAAGCACGTCTTCACGGTCAAGGTCCCGAAGACGGTGCTCCGCCTCCTCCTCGAGGTCGAGGAGCCGTTCGCGTACGAGCTGAAATACCGCGACGTGGTCGTCAGCGGCGCGACGGACGGCAAGAGCCCCATCGAGCACTCCATCCCCGCCGATCTGGAGGGCGCGGAGCTCGCGGCCTGGCCGGACACGCCGGGCAACGACGAGGCGCGCGCCGGCGGGGTCATCTGGGCGCTGCAGCTCGGGCACCTCGATCCGATCGAGAGCGCGAGCGGCGTGCAGGGGCGCCTCAAGAACCTCGGCTATTTCTCTCGCGAGGTCGACGGCAAGGACGGGCCCGAGCTGGCCAACGCGCTGGCGTGGTACCAGTCGGCGTCGGGCCTCGAGCCGACCGGGGTCCTCGACGACGCGACGCGCGCGAAGCTCCTGAAACGCCACGACGGCGCGTGACGAGAAGAAACGATGGCACAGACGGCCGCGGTCACGATCACCCTCCAGAAGGTCCTCGGCGTCGATGGGCTGCTCGCCGGCGCGAAGCGGCCGTATGCGCTGGGCTTCATCGCCGGGCGCCGCTTCGGGCGCAGCAAGCCGATCCCGGCCGGCGCGAAGGAGCTCGACCTGACGGCGGAGGCGATCCCGTGGAAGCTCGAGGTCGCCGCGAGCGGGGCGATCCCGGTCACCGTCGAGATCTGGGACGATCAGGGCGACGCCGGCTCGAAGCGCCTCGGCGCCGTGACAGGCAGCCTGAGCAGCCCCTACCCGACCCGGGTCCACGAGCTCGGCGGAGGTCCGCTCCTGCGCTGCGACGTGTTCACGCGCGAGGTGCCCCCCGCGCCGGGCGCGGTGCCCGTGCCCCGCGTCGCCGAGGGGGAGAAGACGCGCGCGACGCTGCGCGCGCCGAACACGGTGCTCGTATCCATCACGGAGGTGCTGGGGCTGTACGCGCCCGTCTCGCCGGGCGCGCCGGGGGTGAAGCGCGCCGAGGCGAGGCCCGGGTACACGAGCCAGGACCACCTCGGCCGCGTGTACGTGAACAGCGACCTCGCCGGCGCCTGGGCCAAGGACGAGCAGCTCATCCAGCTGACCGCCAAGGTGACGGTGCAGCGGGGGAAGCTCCCGGCGGACGCGAAGATCCGGTGGACGGTCGTCGAGCCGGACGACCCGACCAACGATGATCCGGGCTTCCACGCCGCGTGGGGGGCGTACGTCGACAAGAAGGACTATGACGCCGCCGGGAAGCACCAGGGCTCGCGCGCGGGCGACAACGAGGGCAAGCCCGCGAAGAGCCCGCCGTGGGAGGCGGTCTCCGGCTTCGCGCTCGCCTCCGCGGCGGCGACCGAGGCGAAGACGACGATCGTCGGCGACGAGAGCAAGGTCGTCTTCCACTGCCCCGACACGGCGGGGGACAACTTCATCGTCCGGGCGGACATCGACTCTGCGACGCAGGTGGAAGGGTTCGGCGCCGAGACCGGAATCATGACGATGTGGCACCGGATCCGGGTGGAGTCCATCCGCATGAAGAGCGCGTTCGCCCTGCCGATGGACGGCGTGCCCGTGCCGTTCGAGCCGTGCTGCGTCCAGCTCGACTGCGAGCCGGAGCGGGAGGTCGCGGATCAGCCGAACATGGCCCCCAAGGACGAGGACCTCGAGACCGAGTGTGTGGCCTACGTCGACAAGGTCTTCACGAACAAGGCGAAGCCCGGCTGGTTCTGCGTCATCTCCGCGATGGAGCCGCACCCTTTGCCGAGCAAGAAGGGCGACAAGGTCTTCGAGGGGGACGCCGAGCTGAAGAGCGGCGGCGCGGGCGCGAACTTGTCCGAGTACTTCGAGGTCCCGGGGACGTTCCCCGACGCGAATTTCGCCGAGCTCACCTCCGGCTCGGACACGGTCGGCTTCAACCTGTTCAGCGTCCAGACCGAGACGAAGCCGACCGGGCCGATCACGCGCTTCTGGATCGTGGAGCACGACGCCCAGCCGGAGTTCACGGCGGGCGACGGGTCGATCGCGCACGCGTACAAGGTGCAGTACAACTACTCGCCGAGGCACCGGAAGAAGGGCGGCGCCGTGACCCCCGGCGGCTACGGGATGGCCGCGAAGGTGAAGGTCAAGGTGTTCAACCCCGGGGCCTTCTACACCGCCGGCATCAGCCCCACGGTGACGGCCAAGGGCAAGGAGTACTTCGCCGGCCGCACCATCATGTTCACGCACCACCAAGCGTACCGTGACGCGACCACCGGCCAGCCGAAGCCGAACTACCGCGAGCGGATCCTCGGGACCATCGTGCACGAGCTCGTCCACGCGTTCGGCATGCCGCACAAGTGCGGCTACTTCGATTTCCGGGCGCCGCGCGACAAGACCTGCTGCATGAACTACAGGCCCAACTGGATGGTGGACGACAAGCGCAACCTCATCCCCGCGACGTCGGGGAAGACCGGCATGGACGTCTGCGGCAGGCACCTCAAGGAGGTGCGGCGGGTCCACCTCGAGGACAACAAGGGGCTCGCGTGGAAGTGAGCGCGGCGGACATCACACCTCCGGTCCCGGCCCTCGTGGGCGTCGACGTCGAGCCGGAGTACGTGCTCGGCTTCCCGGTGTACGTGGGCATCACGATCGGCAGCGCGCCCCCGGGCGCGTCGCTGCTGCGGCTGCCCCTGCCGTCGCCCGCGGCGCTGCGGGGCGCGATCGGCCTCCGGCTGTGGCGGCCGGGCGAGGCGGAGCCGTTCTTCGAGGAGGCGCCGACAGCCGTTGTGGATCCCGAGCTCTCGGCGCCGAGCTTCCGCCTGCGGGCCGGCGAGGTCCGCAGGCTCCTCGTGGAGATCTCCGAGCTCCTGCCGGACGACCTGGCGGCCGGCGCGGTCGACGGCGTGCTGCTCTACGGAGCCCCGCCGCACATCGCCGAGAGCGCCCGCGGGCGGCTGCTGTTCCGGGAGCCCACGGACGCGGAGCGCGCGTCGCTCGACGAGCTCCGCCCCGAGGTCGAGGCGGCCGGCTCGTTCGGGCGCTGGCTCCGCCGGCCGCCGTTCGATCCGAGCCGGCTCGCGCCCCCCACGGATCGCGGCGATCCGCTCCGGTATCCGCGGCTCATCAAGTACCTGATCCACGGCCCGGAGGGGCTCGACACAGTGGATCCGGCGCTGCTCCACGTGCTGGGCGGGGTGTTCGCGCCCGAGGCGTACGGGCTCGCCGCGGAGCTCCTGGCGGCGCGGGATCCGGGGGCGTTCGCCGGGTACGCGCAGCAGGTGAAGGCGGCGTACCCGGGGCTCGCGGCCTGGATGGACGCGATCGCGGCCGGGCAGAGCGAGATCGCGTGGGCAAGGAGCCATCGGTGATGCGCACGATGAGCCCACGGGCGTGCGTTTGTGCCGTTGTCCTGGGGCTCGCGGTGGGGTCGAGCGCCGGTTGCGGTCGGTCCGAGGTGCCGCTGCCCGAGCGGGCGGCGCCGGAGGCGTCCAGCGCCGCGGCGGGGCCCGAGACGGCGGCGACGGCGCCCGGGACCGCGACGGCGCCCGGGACCGCGACGACGGCGCCCGGGACCGCGACGACGGCGCCCGGGACCGCGACGACGGCGCCCGGGACCGCCGCGGCGACGGGCTCTGCGCCTGCTCCCGCGCCGTCGGCGAGCGCCGCGGCGACCACGAAGGTCTCGCCGAGCGCGCGCGGCCCGCTGCCCGATGCGAAGCCGAAGCTCAAGTGCGGCAGGACGTACTGCAATGCCGCGGGGGAGTGCTTCTCGCCATCGCCGCCCCGGTGCGAGTGAAAGGCGGCAGCCCGGTGCGGCGCACGGCGGGGGCCCCGCGCGCCCGGACGGGAGGGCGTCGATCCCCGACGATAGCGTGGCCGGGCTGACAGCGCTGGCGGGCCGCGAGGCGGCGCCGCGGCGCTGCCCGGAGGAGAGCGCGAATCTGCGAGATGGTCTATCTTGTGGCGGGCATGACCGCCGGTGACCAAGGATTGCCGAGAGGCCCCTCGCTGCGGATCGTCTGCGTCAACGACGTCTACTCGCTCGACAACCTCCCGCGCCTCGCGACCCTGGTGCAGCGCCACGCCGCGGGGCCGGCGGATCGCTTCCTGGTGGTGATGGCCGGCGACTTCCTCGCGCCGAGCCTGCTGTCGAGCCTCGATCACGGCAGAGGCATGATCGACTGCATGAACGCGGTGCCGATCACGCACGCCATCTTCGGCAACCACGAGGCCGATATCGAGCTTCCGGAGCTCAGGGCGCGGGTGCAGGAGTTCCGGGGCACCTGGCTCAACACCAACATGCCCGCGTTCGCTCCGGCACTGCCCACGCACGAGATCGTGGAGATCTCGAGGCCTGGCGGGCGCACCGTCCGGGTCGGCCTGCTCGGCCTGCTCGTCCACGTACAGGGCCTGTACCGGCGGGGTGCGTTCGGGGGGTATGCCATCGAGCCGGCGAACGAGGCGGCCGTCCGCTGGGCCGACCGGCTCGTCCGCGCGGCGGGCTGCGCCTGCGTGATCCCGATAACGCACCAGAGCCGCGACAGCGACCTCGCGCTCGCGCGGAGCCAGCGCGACCCGCGCTTTCCCGTGATCGTCGGCGGTCACGAGCACGAGGTGCTCATCGACGACGTGGACGGCTGCTGGGTCGTCAAGGCCGGCACGGACGCGGCGAGCGCGGCCATCGTCGACCTCGCGTGGCCGGCCGAGGCGCCTCCGGCCGGCGCGCCCGACCTGCCCGCGGTCGCCGTCCGGCTCGAGGAAGTCGCTCGCTATCCGGAAGATCCGGCGATGCGAGCGCGCGTGGACCGCCACATGCGGCTCGTGCGCGATCTCGACGCGGCCACCCTCCTCCGGCTCCCGCCGGGGCGGGCGCTTTCGTCGGTCGGGACGCGGTCGCAGCAGACCTCGCTCGGGGAGCTCATCTGCTCGCGGATCCGGGACGCGCTCCAGGCGGATGGGTGCCTGTTCAACGGCGGCGGCATCCGCGGGGGGCGCGCGTACCGGGGGCGCTTCACCTACGGAGATCTCAAGGCGGAGGTCCCCTTCAGCAACGAGGTGGTGGTGGTCGGGCTGCCCGGCCGCGTCGTCCGCGAGGCCGTCGCCGCGTCGCGGTCGCGCGCCCCGGCCCAGCACGGCGGCTACCTCCAGGTCGACGACCGGATGGCGACGGACGCCCGCGGCGCCCTGATCGCGATCGGCGGCCGACCGCTCGTCGACGACCGCGAGTACCGGATCGCCCTCGTTCGAGGGCTGCTGGGCGGCATGGATGACATCGCCCCGCTGGTCCGCTTCGCGCAGGAGCACCCGGAGAAGGTGCCGCCGGCCGACAGCGGGCGTGAGCCGAAGCTCGTCCTCGTCGAGTCGTTCGCCGTGGAGCTCTGGCGCCAGCTCGGGACCTTCGAGGCCATCGACGCCGACCGGGACGGCGCCGTCTCGGCCGAGGAGCTGAAGGCCGCTGTCTCGAGGGTGACGGCCGAGACGCCGTCCGAGGTGGTGGTCGGCGAGATGCTGAAGGCGCTCGACAGGGACGGGGACCGCCGCGTGACGCGCGGCGAGGCCGGCGCGCTGGCCCCCTCCGAGGAGGCGCCCGCGGCCATGGGAGGAGAGGCCCACGGGACGGGCGCGGGGCAGCCCGAGTAGGCCACGCCGGCGCCCGCTGAGGCATCCCCTCAAACTCTTCGGAAAATTTACAGGGAGGCGGGGAGACGGGGAGGGGAATCTTCAAAACACTCCCTGTCTCCCCGCCTCCCTGTTCAATTTCCCCTCTGGAAAGGGCTGCAAAATCAGGGGATTTCTCAGCGGCGCCCGTCTCGCGCCCGTCGCGGCTCACCGGGCCGCGACGCTCACCCGACGGCGCGGTCCTCCGGCTCCGCCACCCTGCCGAGCCCCCCGCGCGGCGCTCGCGCCGGCCCAGGGGCCGCGCGGCCGCGCGCCGGCAGCGGCGCCCCGTGGGGCTCCGGCGACGCCGGCGGCTCGCCCGTCTCGAGGTCGAGCTCCCGCTTCGGGCCGGCGGGCCACGGAGCCCTCGAGTCGAGCAGCGTGACCCGGCGATGCCCGAGCGCTCCGAGCTCGTGCGCGGCGACCGCGAGCTCGAGCCCGATGCCCGCGTCTTCCCCCGGGGCCGGCTGGTGCGCCGGCGGGGGCACGTAGATCACCGCGCCGGCGCCGGCAGACTCGATGTCTCGCAGGGCGTCGAACAGGTCGGCGTCGCCGAGGAGATCCGAGACCAGCGCCGCGCGGTGCGTGTACACGAGCGACGCGCGAGCTTCGGCTGGCGCGGGCGCGGGCGCGCCGAGCGTCAGCAGGAGCAGCTGCCTGTCGCGCCGGATCCGGTACGTGTGCGCCTTCCACTCGCCGCTCAGGCCCGCGGGCCGGAACGGGGCCGTCCGGACGCGCGCGGCGACGTCCTCGGTCTGCACCCGGTGGCGGAGGACGTCGCCGATGCCGAGGATCGGCAGCCCGTGGCGCGCGGCGAAGCGCGAGAGGTCACGGCGGCGCGCCATCGTCCCGTCATCGTTCATGATCTCGCAGATCACGGCGGCCGGCAGGCCACCGGCGAGCCGCGCGAGGTCGACCGCGCCCTCGGTGTGCCCCTCGCGCTCGAAGACGCCGTCGCGGCGCGCCCTGAGCGGGAAGACGTGCCCCGGCGAGACGAGGTCGCGCGGCGACGCCCCCCGCGCGATCGCGGCGGCGATGGTGCGCGCCCGGTCGTGCGCGCTGATGCCGGTCGTGACGCCCTCGCGCGCCTCGATGCTCACGGTGAACGCCGTCGACCGGCGCGTGCCCGCCCGGGTGGCCATGAGCGGCAGCTCGAGCCGGTCCACCTGCTCTTCGGCGAGCGCGAGGCAGATGAGCCCCCGGCCGTGGGTGGCCATGAAATTGATGGCCGCCGGCGTCGCGTGCTCCGCCATCACGACGAGATCCCCCTCGTCCTCGCGCGCCTCGTCGTCGAGGAGGATGACCATCCCCCCGGACCGGAGCTGCTCGAGGCCTGCCTGCACGCGCGCTGTCGACGATGAACCCGTCATATGGCGGCGCCGGGTGAGCACGCGGCGTGCCATCGCCTCCGGTGCGCTCCCTGACGCGCTCACCCGGCTTCGGCGGCGCGCTGCTGCCAGAGCAGCAGCGGGTGCTGCTCGGGTGCTGCCGGGGCAGCGGCCCCTCGCCCAGGAGACCGCCCTATCCCCGCCGCCCCGGCGCTGGACAGGCGCCGTGATCGCTCGCTTGCGCGGTCAATCCGCCGCCCAGTGGTGGGTCTCCTCGGGCTTCCCGCCGAACGCGGCGCTCGGGGTCGTCCAGGTGCGGAACCGCCGGTCGCTGCGCACGTAGCTGCGGACGCCGTCGGCCGCGAAGAACGCCGTCATCGCGTGTCGGAGCTTCGGGAAGTCCTCGAGGAGCCCCGGCTGCAGAGGCCAGATCGACTCCAGGGCGAACGCCATCGTGGCGTCGGCGAGGGTGTAGCGGCCGGGGAGGACCCAGTGCTCCGCGTCGGCGCTCGTGCGGAGGAAATGCTCCTCCAGCAGCTCGAGCTTCCTGCTCGTCAGGACGCGGTGCTCGGCGCGGACCTCGTGAAAGAGCGGATTCCAGCAAACAAGGCCGATGTCGTGCAGTATCTCGTTGCCCGTCTCGGTGATCTCGTCGACGCGCGCGCTCTCCTCGAGCGTGTCGCCGTAGAGGTCCAGCTTGCGCGCCACATAGCGGTTGATCGCCTGCGACTGGGAGAGGACGAGCTCCCCGTCCTGGAGCACGGGGAGCTGGCCGAACGGCGTACATCGCAGCATCCGCTCCTTGCCCTCCGGTCCTGACCAGAGCTCGAAGGGGATCGTCTCGAGCTCGTAGCGCGCGCCGACGAGCTCCAGCATGAGCCGCGCCGGCTCCATGCGCCCGCGCACGGGGAAGTAGATCAGCTTCATCCTCGTCCTCTCGGCATCTCGGTGCTTCTGGCGAGCACTCTATCGCAACGTGGCCGTCCGGGGCACGGACCCGGCGGCACGAGCTCTCCGTGCGGACCGGGCGCACGGAGGTCGCGTACCGGACGCGGGTGCCGGCCGACACCGCGGCTTACGCGACGGAGCAGGTCTTCGTGACCTCGAAGGACGGCACGCGGGTGCCGATGTTCGTGCTCCAGAGGAAGGACGCTCCGCGCGACGGGGCTGCGCCGGCCGTGCTCTACGGTTATGGGGGCTTCTCGATGTCGATCACGCCGAGCTTCCTGTCGAGGGCGATACCGTGGCTCGAGCGAGGCGGCCTGTTCGCCGTCGCCAACCTGAGGGGCGGCGACGAGTACGGCGAGGCCTGGCACCGCGCCGGGATGCGGCATAACAAGCAGAACGTGTTCGACGACGTCATCGCCGCCGCGGAGCACCTGGTCCGGCAGGGCTACACGCGGCCGGATCGGCTGGTGATCGAGGGCCGCTCGAACGGCGGGCTGCTCGTCGGCGCGGCCATCACGCAGCGCCCCGACCTCTTCAAGGCGGCGCTGTGCCAGGTGCCCCTGCTCGACATGGTCCGATACCACCTGTTCGGCTCGGGCAAGACGTGGATCGAGGAGTACGGCTCTGCCGACGACCCCGATGATCTCCGCGCGCTCCTCGCCTACTCCCCGTACCACCGGGTGCGCCCGGGGACGGCCTATCCCGGCGTGCTCCTCATGTCGGTCGACAGCGACGATCGCGTCGACCCGATGCACGCGCGCAAGTTCGCGGCCGCGCTGCAGAACGCCTCGACGGGCGGCCCCGTGCTGCTGAGGATCCAGGAGAAGGCGGGGCACAGCGGCGGCGACAGGGTGCAGGCGCTGGTCGAGGAGCTCGCGGACGCGTACGCGTTCGCGCTGTCGCAGATCGCCCGGTGACGCGGCGCCTCCCGGCGCCCGAGGAGGACGAGCCTCACCTGGCCGAGCAGCTTGCGCTCAGGGGCGGGCGTCATGTTGTCGTGCAAGACGAGGAGCGCGTGCCGGCGGTCCTTGCCCTTCATCGCGTGCTAGCGCACGCCAACGTCCGCGCGGATCAGCGCGGCGGCTGCGCCTCGAGCCAGCCGCGGAACAGGCGCGCCTCGCCCGCCGGGAAGAAGGCCGCGGGCGGCACCTCGGCGTTGTAGCGCCGGAACGCGGCGCTGAACGCCGCCGGGTCGCGGTCGAACCACGCCTCGGCCTCGGGCGAGCCGCGCAGGAGCCGCTCGAAGCGGAGCCGCGCCACGAGCAGCGCCGACATGCGCACGCCGTCCTCGTCCGCGCCGCGCAGCGCCCGCCGGAGCGCGGGCGGCAGCGCTGGATCCGCGGCCGCGGCGCGCAGCGCGACCACGGGGTCCGCGGCGGCCATCGCGCGGGCCACGACCTCCTCGTAGCGCGCGTGCGCCTGCGCGCCGGTCAGCCGCGCTCCCCGCGCCGGCGCTCTCCCGCCTCCCTTACCTGCCGCGCCTCCCTTACCTGCCGCGCCTGCCGCGCCTGCCGCGCCTGCCGCGCCTGCCGCGCCTGCCGCGCCTGCCGCTCCCTTGCCCTTCGCGCCCTTGCCCTTGCCCGCGCCCGCGCGCGTCACCGGCGCCCCCCGCGCTGGCCGAGCGCGCGGCGCGCGCGGCGCAGCTCCTCGCGCACGGCGGCCGCGTCTTCCGCTCCGTGCACCGTGCCCTCCATGCGCTCCAGCGTCACCCCGCGCAGGTTCGGGCAGCGCGGCGCGACCTCCTCCAGGAGGCGCCACACCGGCTCGGGGACGGCGTCGTCGTGGCCGTCGAGCCGCAGGACCCGGCCGGAGGGCAGCCAGCCCGGGTCGCTCGGGCTGCCGCCGGAGACGTGGATCTCGATCACCCGGGCGAGGTCGAGCCGCGCCACGTACTCCGCCGGCTCGAAGCCGAAGTTCTGCGCCATGGTGTAGACGTTGTGCAGGTCGAGCAAGAGGTGCGTCCGCGGCGCCTGGAGGACGCGGCCGAGGAAGCGCGGCTCGTCCAGCGGGTCGCCGAGCACGAAGTAGCTGACGCTGTTCTCGACGCCGACGTCCTCCACGACGGCCTGCATCGCCCGGAGCGCGCGGCGGGCGACGGCGGCGCTGTGCACGCTCATCGGCAGCGGGAGCGGCAGCCCGGCGGCGAGCCCCGCGGGCGCGCTGACGCCGAGGTGGTCGGTGTACCAGCGGAAGCCGAAGACCGCATGATCGCGCCGGACCGCCGCCAGCCATCGGGCGCGCCGGCCCGCGTCCGCGGCCGCGGCGGTGCCCAGCGACCAGCCGACGCCGTGCGCGACGAACGGCCGACCCGTCGTCCGCGCGAGGTCGGCGAAGCGGCGGTGGAAGCCGTTCTCGCGGAGATCGGCCTCGGCGGGGTCCGACACGCGCCAGAGCGTCTCGGGCGCGACCTCGTAGTAGTCGGCCTCGCGCCGGATCACGTCCGCGAGCAGGTCGAGGAACTCCGCATCGGGCTGGAGGGTGAGGCCGACCGGGATCACCGCGGCTACCCGCGCTGCTCGACCGAGAAGAAGTAGAGGAAGCGCCGGGACTTCTCGGGCACGTGCCCCATGCCGCAGCCGATGACCCCGTTCTCCTCGACGCCCTCGATCGTGGTCCCGCAGCCGCTGCTGCTGGCCCAGTGCGCGCCCGCCGGCGGCTGCTTCACGAGCCGCGCGCGCACGCCCGCGGCCCGGGCCGCGACGTCGCGATCGTCAGCGCCGCCGAGGCTCTTGCGGAGCAGGTCCCCGAGCGCGCCGATCCGCTGCGCCGCGATCTTCTCCTCGTCCTTCTGCTGCTGCTCCCAGCTCTTGCGGTCGATGCCGCGCCCGCTCTTGTAGGCCGGGAGCGACGCGTCGAGCGGCGTCGCGGCCGCGGGCACCTTGTCGGTCCTGACCAGCACCATGAGCGGCTCCCCGGCGCCGGCGCCGGGCACGATCTTCTTCAGGTCGGCCATCGTCGCGCAGACGACCTCGACGCCGGCGAGCGGGGCGAGGTCCCTGTCGGCGCCGAAGTTGAGCAGCTCGCCGAAGGCCCGGCCGCGCTCCCACCTGGCGCTGTCGTCGGCGGGGATCACGAGGACGAGCAGCGCCTTCCCCGCCTGCTGGGCGCGGCGGAAGGCGGCCGAGACCTGCGCCACCGGCGGCGCGGTGGAGGGCTTGCCGTTCATCTCGCACGCGGCGCCGTCACCGAACGCGTCGCGGATGAAGGCGGGCCACGCGGTGGCCGCGAGCCCCGCCGCGGTCGCTCCCAGGAAAACCCTGCGGTTCATGGTCACTCCTCGCCGGCGCGCTGGCCGGCCTCCTCGGTCGTCTCGTGTCCGGACACCCCGCGCCGCGCGGGCTCGGGCGCGAGCGGCGCGAAGTCCGCCCAGCCCGGGTGAAACAGCTTCTCTCGATCCCGGCCCAGCACGATCGGCTCCCCGACGGTGGATCTCAGCACGACGCGATCCGCCACGGCGAGGTACGTGCCGGTGGCGAGCACCTCGCCGGTGCAGCGGTCCTCGAGCGTGAAGCCCCCGGACGCGTCCAGGAGGAGCGTCTGCAGCTCCGCGGCGTAGAGGCCCACCACCTCCGCTCCGGCGCGACCGGGGTCCGGCGCGCCGGGGGTGACGTCTCCGGCGGACGCAGGCCTGGCGACGGGCGTCCCCAGGGAGAGCCGCGCGTCCAGGGGAGCGAGCGCGGAGAGCCGCGCGTCCAGGGGGGCGAGCGCGTCGAGCGCGCCGGGGTCGCGCTGCGTGTCGGGCAGGACCTCGAGCACGCCCCCGGGCGCATCGAGGAAGGAGGCGCGGTCGAGCAGCTCCGGCGCGGTGAGCGTCCACAGGCCGTCGCCGCGCGCGGCCAGCTCGCCGCCGACGAGCGCCGCGAGCTCCGCCGCGGCCGCGCCGCTGGCGCGGAGCACCAGGCGGTCGCCGCGCGCCTCCGCGCCCACCGCCAGCCAGCGGATCTCGCCCGCGGCGCCCCGCACGTGCGCGAGCGTGCCCCCGCGCAGCTCGAGCAGCTCCGCGCCGTCCGGGCCGCGCAGCAGGGCGGGCTCCTGCACGTCGAGGGCGACCGGCAGCACCGGCGCGCCCTCCCAGCCGTCGCTCGTCACGGTCCAGCGCTCGCGGGCGGCGCGGTCGAGCAGCACGTACCCGGTGGCGTCCGGATCCTCGGCCGGCTGGGCGCACCCGGCGGCGAGCAGCGCCGGGCACAGGAGAGCGCGCGCGGCGAAGCGCGCGGGCAAGAGACGACGACGTCGAGCCATATCGGGCGGCGACCTCCGGGGAGCTGAGACGCCTCGCGGCGCCGAAAGTTCTCCCGTTCTCCTGGCCGCAAAAAAAGACGCCGGCGGGAGCGCCGGCGTCCTGCCTGGCGGGGGCGCGAGGCCGATCAGTCCTCGAACCGGACGTTGTCCAGGTAGTAGGGACGCGAGCCGATGGTCATGTCGAAGGCGAACTGCAGCTGCACGTCGCTCGGCGCTGCGTTGAGCGCGTCCACGGCGCTCGCCGGGAGCGCCGGGAATGTGGCGGTGGTGAATGCGCCCCGGGTGAGGCTGGCCAGCGAGACGCTCCCGACCGACAGGTTGTTGATGCCGGCCGACGGAATCGAGAGCCGCGCCTGGATGCTGCCGTTCAGGTTCTGACCCAGCAGGGCTTTCGGCAGGAAGACATCGAGCTTGATCGTGCTGCCCACCGGCGTGAGGCCCGCGGTGCTGAAGCTCGCGCTGGTGATCGAGCTCGTCCTGGCCAGCGGGCGGAGCTCCAGCGAGGCGATGCCCTCCTTCACCCGACCCGTGTGCTGAGACAGGAGGGCGCTCGTCGCGGTCCACGCGCCCGGCTTCTCGAACCCGAGGACCGGGTTGTTGAGGAGGAACTCCTCCATCACCTGCTGGCGGTACGGGAGGAAGTGGTTGATGAGGGCGCCCGAGATGATGAAGCGCTGCCGGGTCGTGCCGTCGATGGGCTCCGTCTTCTCGGAGGTGTGGGTGAAGCTCAGCGTGCGGGGGAAGAAGGTCCCGGGCACGCCGACGTCGAAGGTGCTCGTCGCGTTGCCGTCGCTGCCCATCGGCTGATGGCAGCCCGCGCAGGAGAGGGTCTGCGCGCGCGCGACGATCTGCTCCGCGTTCAGGTCGCTGCCCATCGAGCTGAGCTTGCTCGTGATGCTGGTCTTCAGGCTCCCGCCGTCGCCGAACGCGTTCAGGTAGTTGTTGTGGAAGGGCGACGCCACGCTCTCGCCGGCGTTCATCTCGACGGGCAGGGGCGTCCGGTAGGCGAAGCGGTTGATGTCGTCGGTGGCGGCGAGCCTCTCCACCGTGCCCGGGAAGACGGAGCCCTGGAACGCCGTGATCCGCGGGTCGGTCGACGTGGTGGGCGCGAAGAGCTTCGCGGCCGGGTTGTCGTTGACGAAGGAGGGGACGATGCTCAGCGAGGGAGCGGCGCTGGTCCCGTGCGTGAGCTTGAGCTCCCGGAGCGACCAGGTGGTGTTGAGCGCCGCCTGACCGTTCGCGAGGAAGGTGAAGTCATTGGTTCGAATCTGGCCGCGCTCCGCGCCAGGCGCGTTGCCGTAGTGATCGATGTGGATGACGGGCTCGAAGCCGGGCAGGCCATTGAAGTAGAAGTCTCTCAGCTCGCTCGCCCGCGTCGCCGGGCTCTTCGCGGGATCGGACTGGCTCTGCCAGAACTCCACGACCGGTCGGCAAGCCTGGCGGCCAAGGCTCGGGTTCGGGTTGGGCAGCCGGGCCTCGAAGATGATGAAGCTGCGCACGAGGGGGGCGGACGCGCCAGACCGCCTCGCGAAGACGACCCGGTACTCACCGCAGTTGGCGCCGTCCGGCGGGGCGAGGTCGAAGCGGTTCGCGAGGGTCGTGGCCATGAACGCGTGGCTGGCCGTCGGGTCCGAGAAAGGATCGCGGGTGGCGTCGTTCCCGATGTCGCGGGGGCAGAACATCGGCCATCCGTTCCTGGAGCCGGTCGGGACCTGCTGCTCGAAGGGGACCACGAGGCTGACCTTGGCGGGGTCGAACGGCGGGTGGATGTCGTCGCGATTCCCGGGTACCTCGTCGCAGTGCTCGACGTCGGCGAAGAGCCCGGCCGCGTCGGTGCGGTTCGTGTCGAGGAGCCGATGGAACAGCGTGGTGGGCGTCAGGCCCGGGGCGCCGGACTGGTCGATCAGCTGCTCTAGCACGTCCACCAGCTTGAACTCGGACACGACGTCGACGTCCGTGACGAGGAGCGATTTCCGCGGATCGATCGGGAACGGCAGCGCGAGCGCCTGGGCGGCCGAGGCGGCCTCGCTCTCCGGGACGTCCGCGAGCTCGCCGTCCCCCGGCCCGAGGTCCGAGCACGCGACGGGCAGGGCTGCGAACGCGAGCAGCGCGGCTTGCCGCGCCCCCCGCCACGCCGCGGCGGCGCCGAAAATGGACCTTGAGCGCACCGGAACGTTCGGACTCGAGTGCTTCGAGAGCATGAGATCTCCTGGAGAGGACCGCAATGCCGGGCGGCGCGGAGCGGCGCTCCCGCGCGCGAACCGCCGCATGCGCAGGAAGCCCACGGTGCCAGGCGCGGCTCGCCAGGTCATGGCGGTCGAGAAATGCGTCGCTGTCCGTGGATGCCGGTGAGCCCGCCGGTCCTTCATGAAATCTCACGGGCACGCAATTTTCTGAGAGGGGCGCGCAGGGCGGCTCCCCTGCTGTCGCCGGGTCGCATCCGAGCAGGCCGCCTTGCGGCGCCACGCTGCGGCGCCATGGCCAACTCGGCGCAAGTCGAGCGGCTGCCGGCCCGGCGCCTCGACGCCGGCGGCCTCGAACGAGGCCCACGCGCCGCTCCCACCCTGAACGACGCGCCCCAGGCGCTCAGACGGTGTACTTCCGCGCTCCCATCAAGCGGTCAAATGCCGGTGCACCCGCGATCGATGTGATGAGTCCAGCCGAACTCGCTGCTCCAGTGCGTCACGCGGTAGTACTTGATCGCGCCTCCCCACAGCACCGGGCTGCTGTCCCCGTAGCAGGTCGTGATCCTCACCGTATCGGTCCACGGGGCGGTACGCGGCTTGTACAGCACGTTGTCAACGTAGACCTCCTCGCCCGGGGACTGGAAGAACGCGGTCAGCGTGCCGAGCTCCGCGGCCATCGCCTCGGGATTGGGGCACACCGCACGATACCGCATGTCTTCACAGAGGAAGTACTGGTTGACCGTCGCCGGGCCGAAGCCGGGCAGGTCCTGTACGAGCGCGCCGTCGACGAACGTCACGGTCCGCCAGCCGTCGTGGACCCCCGAGGTGTGCTTCTTGATCGCCTGTATCGAGCCAAACGAGCCGTCGTTCTGCGCGAAGGCGTTGCCGGCGACGAGCAGACCTGCCAATGCCAGGCCGAGAAATCGTAACATGAAATCTCCTGATTCATCAACTCGAAAGTGAGCCTCTGGCTGCTAGCTCATGAGGCGTAGTTTCTCAAGGACCGGCATGATTCCGCCGGTGACCGGCTCATTCGTCGGATCCGCCCACCATCGAAATACCAAGACTCATCTCGGTGAGCGGGCGACGCGCACGGCATCGAGATGCCGATCCCTCATCAGACGATATCCGCTGGGCCCAGGCGAGCTCGCCCTCCAGGGCCGACGCCCGGGCAGCGAACGGCGCGTCCGACGGCGCGAGCGGCGCGCGGCTCGGCGAGAACGGCGCGCATGCATGACGCCGCCCCGTCATCCTGAGCCAGCCACCGGCGCGCCCGGAGGACGGCCTCGGCACATCCAAGGCGCACGCTGGCACACCCGTGGCACACTCGGCGCTCCGTGCAGCGGTGTCTGCCGTGGTTTCTCCCTGTCTCCAGGTTGGCGCTCGTCCTGCATTGGTGAACGCCATGATGAAACCCGCTTCGACGCTCTGTATCTTGATGCCCTTCCTGCTGGCCGCCTGCGACGTGACCATCCTCGGTGGCGGGTCGAACGACGGCGGCGCGACCGACCCTGCCGAGCCGTCGGGCCACGGCGGCTCGCCGGGCCATGAGGGTTGTGGCGGCTCGGGGAGCGGCGGTGATCCGGGCGATGGTGATCCGGGCGATACGTTGACGGCCGTCGCGCAGACGCGCGCGCAGCTGGACGTGCTCTGGGACGAGTACTGGGAGAGCCAGGGTGACGTCCAGACCGGGAGCACCGGGGGGGGCGACGTGGAGCTCGATCCCAACGACCTCTTTCTCCGTGCATCGGATCTCGGCGTTTCGTGCGGCTCGCCGACCACACACCTGACCTGCGGCGGACACTGGCAGCTGAGCATCGCGCTGCCGAGCGCGTACCAGCAGGTCGGGGTCTATGACCTCGATGATCCCGAGCTCATCCGCTACAGCATGATGAGCGAGACAGGCGAGCCCTACTCTCCGCAGCCGGACGATTGCCCCTGGGGAGGTGGGTCGATCGTGCCGGGCACGCTCGAGATCCTCGCCATCGACGAGACCGAGGTGCGGTTCCGGGTCACCCTGGACTCGTTCTGGGAGGTCGATCCGAGCGGAGAGTACACCGCGCCGCGCTGCCCGTGATGCGCGGCTGTCCGCGCAACGGCGACCGACAGCACGCCGTCCATCTAGCCGTCGGACGGCGGCGGGAAGCTCGATATCGTCGCGCGCAGGCGGTCGTCGGAGCTGGCGGGCGCCCTCCTGCTCGGGGCTCCCGCGGTGATCGCCGCGAGCAGCTCGTCGGCGATGGCCCCGTAGAGCTCGAAGAACTGCTCGTCCCGGAACCGCGACCCGCTGCGGAAGAGCCCTCGCTTGTACCGGGACCAGCCGACCGCTCCTCCGCCAGCCGCGGCGCGCAGCTCCAGGCGGTCGTAGTGCCCGATCACATCGGCATGATCGGCGACCACGATGCCGGCCAGCTCCTCCGGCGAGCCCGGATCCAGGAGCTGATGGGCGCTGTTGACAATGCCGTCATTGCCCGCAGCGGTGATGTCGAGCTCCGGGGCGTGGGGGAACTTGATGACGCGGCACCGGCGCGAGGGACCACCGGATCCGTGCAGGCGCAGCTCGCGCGTGAGGCGCGCGGCGGCCTCGGCGGCGACGGAGGAAGGGGCGCCGGAGCTCGTGTCCGCCGCCCGGGTGTACAGGTCGCAGAAGAAAGGGTCGGAGTCGTCGCTCATCTGCGCCACCGTCACGAAGCTCCGCAGGTGCACGGGCAGCCGCGGCCCGGCGCTGCTGTCCACGTCCCGCACCCTGGCCATGTTCTCCGGTGTGAGCGCGTCGATGAGCTGCCGGTTGTTGCGGACGTCGAGGAGGAAGCCCCAGAGCTCCGTGGCCGTCCCGACCGTGAGATCGAAGGCCGAGAGCGCCGACTCGACCACCGTCAGGCGGAACAGGTGCATGAGCGGACGGCCGACGCCCAGGAGCTCCGGCCCGAGGTCGAGGCGGGCGAGCGAGGCCAGGTCGCAGTGGGCGAGGTACGTACCCCAGTGCGGAGCGCAGAGGGAGATCACCGATCGGATCCTCGAGCGCCACCCGCCTGGCTCGGTGTCCTCGCGCTCCCAAGAACCCTCCCGTTGAGGCCGCGCGCTGGTGAGCAGCTGTGCGTGCACGCCCCCGGTGCTGTGGCCGACGAGGTGGAGATTGGCGTTCGGGAACTGCTCGATGACCCGCTTGAGGAAGGCGATCAACGACGCCTGGCAGGCCTCGAGCGAGGCGGTGGGCCGCGTCGTCACCGGGATCACCGGGATGAGCCCTTGACGACCGAGCTTCACCTCGAGCGCGCCGCGCAGCGCCCCGCAGACGCGGTCGGCGAAATAGAAGAAGCCGCCGAAGTGGTCGAAGCCGAGGAAGCCGGGCACGAGGAGGACGACGTCCTTCACCTCGGGAGCAGGCGTCGGCTCCTCGTCCTTCCCGCGGAGCTGATCACGAACTCTTGCCAGCAGCATGAGGGGACACTCCCGCCCTGAAGGCATGTCGCCGTGGCCCTCGGCGGGCCGGCGCTGGCCAGCATAGCGGATCTGGCGTGTCCTGGTCGAGCCGAACGCCCGCCCGGCGAGCCGCAGGGACGAGCCTGGCGACGCGCGGATCTAGCCGGATCGCCCCCCGGCCGCCGCGCACGCGACCGCGACCGCCGACTCGCAGCGCGCCATCCGGTCCCGCCGGGACGGCGGAGCCCACTGCGCCTCGGCCACGCGGATCGGATGGGGGATGAGCCGCAGCTTCAGGAACGCGTCCGCGACCTCCTGCTGCGACGCGACGAGCTCGGCGTCGAGCGCGCGCAGGCCGAACCGCCGCCGCTGGAGCGCCGCGACGAGCGCCGCCTGCGGCAGGCCGAGGTGCGGGGCGAGGAGCGCCGCGGCCGCCGCGGTGTTCTCGTTGGCCCACTCCCCCATCGCCTTCACCTCCGACAGGAAGATCTGCACGACGTCGGGGTGCGCGTCGGCGAAGCCGCGCGCGCCGATGTAATAGGCCCTGTTCGTCGCCAGCCCCTTGCCGTCGCGCAGCACCCGCGCCCCCGTGGCGTCCTTGACCGTCGAGAGCATCGGATTCCAGATCGCCCACGCGTCGACCTCGCGGCTCTCGAACGCCGCCCGGGCGCCCGAGGGCGGGATGAACGACAGGTTGACGTCCTCGTACCGCACGTTCGCCTCCTCGAGCGCCCGGATGAGCAGGTAGTCGACGTTGGAGCCCTTGTTCAGCGCCACCGTCTTCCCCTTCAGATCAGCCACCGTCCGGATCGGCGAGTCCCGGTGGACGATGATCGCCTCGCCCTCGGGCGCCGGCGGCTCCGCCGCGAGGTACACGATGGGCGCGCGCGCCGAGAGCGCGAAGATCGGGGGACCTTCCCCCACGAGGCCCAGGTCGACCTGCGTCGCCCGGAGCGCCTCGGCGAGCTGCGTGCCGCTGTGGAACTCGACCCACTCCACCTTCACGCCGCGCCGCCCGAGCGCGCGATCGAGCGACCCCTTCAGCTTCACGAGCCTCATCAGGAGCCCGAACCGCTGGCACCCGATCCGCACGGTATCGAGCGGGGCGTCCCGCTCCTCGACCTCGCACGCGGCCTCGTCGAGCGAGCATGGTCCGCTCGAGATCGGCCCGGACTCGGGCGGCTCGCTGCCGCCCCGCGCGCGCGGCGAGCGGGCGAGCTCGCCGAACTGGACGAGCCGGGCGCGCACGATGTTCCTGCTGATGCCGAGCAGCCGCGCTGTCTGGAGCTGGTTGCGATGGGAATAGCGGTAGGCCGTGCGCAGGAGGACCCCCTCGATGTGCTCGTGCAGGCCCGGGTGGTTCTGCTCGAACAGGCTCAGGAGGGCGCTCTCCAGCGCGGCCAGCGGCGCCTCGGGGACCACCCTGCTGCTCGCCGGCGGCGCCGTGGGCGCCAGCGCGGCCGGCGGCACCGTGGACGCCCTGGGCTGGAGCGCGCTGAGGCGCAGGTCGGGGGGGGTGATCCGGTGGCCCTTGCACACGAGGAGCGCGTGGTGAATCGCGTTCTCGAGCTCCCGGATGTTCCCGGGCCACGGGTGCTCCAGGAGGCGCTGCGCCGCCTCCGGGGTGAGCTCGGTCGGCGCCACGCCGACCCGGCTCGCGTAGACGGACAGGAAGTAGCTCGCGAGCGGGAGGATGTCGCCCGGCCGCTCGCGCAGCGGCAGGAGCGAGACCGCCGCGACGTTGAGCCGGTAAAAGAGGTCCTCGCGGAAGCGCCGCGCGGCCACCGCCTCCTCCAGGTCGACGTTCGTCGCGGCGATGAGCCGGACGTCGATGGGGATCGGCTGGCGCGAGCCGAGCCGCACCACCTCGCGCTCCTGCAGGACCCGCAAGAGCTTCACCTGGAGCTGCAGCGGCAGGTCGCCGACCTCGTCGAGGAACAGCGTGCCGCCGTCCGCCGACTCGAACCAGCCCGCCTTCGCCGTGGTCGCCCCGGTGAACGCCCCCTTCTCGTGGCCGAACAGCTCGCTCTCGACCAGCGACTCCGACCAGGCGCCGCAGTTCACCGCCACGAACGGCCGCCGCGCGCGGTGGCTCAGCGCGTGGATGTGACGCGCCACGATCTCCTTGCCCGTCCCGGTCTCGCCGGTGACAAGGACCGTGGCGTCGCTCGGCGCGAGCCGCCGGATGCGGTCGAGCAACGCCCGCGATCGCTCGTCCTCGAAGACCACAGCCTTGGCGCGCGCCGACAAAGACATCGCGCCCGGGTTCGGAAGCGTGAGCAAGGGCATTGTCATAGGTGCTGTGCGCCAGTTTAACAGACGCGCATCTAAGATAGCGGATGAATGTGGCGTGCGCCAGGTGACGCCCTGCGCCAAGCCAGACGAGGCCTTTGTCGTGTCGGCTGATGTGGGTGGATGTCGGCCGTCGCGGTGCGCCGGCGGGCGATGGGGCCGGCGGGGCGATGGGGCCGGCGGGGCGATGGGGCCGGCGGGCGGGGCTTACATCCCGAAGGGGTACCTGGTCAGGTCGATCGCGCCGCTGGCGCGGACGAGCTGCAGGGCCTTGCCGTACTGGAGGAGGAGGCCGAGCGCGTAGCGGAGCCGCTCGCGGATGCGCTCATCGTCGGGGGACTGCGCCGCCGGGTCGTTGAGGAGGCCGCGGACGTTGCGCACGATGACGTGGTCCGGGATGTAGCAGAGGTAGGTGTTCTTGTAGCTGCTCATGCGCAGCTCGGCGATCGGATAGGAGCCGCCCATGCTGGCGGAGACCGCGACGATGAGCGCGGGCTTGTGCGCGAGCTCGCCTTTGGAGCAGAGGAGGAAGAAGTTCTTCAATCCCGCGGGGACCATTCCGCCCCACTCCGGCGCCACGACGACGAACGCGTCGGACGCGGCGAGCTCCGCGGAGATGGGGGACCAGGCGCTCGCCCATTTCTCCGAGGGCTGCCATGCCTCCGGGTCCCACAGCGGAAGAGGGTTATCGGCGAGATCGAGCGCGTACGTGGAGGTGACGTCCGGCGACGATGACAGCTGTTGCTGCACGTGGCGGGCGACCTTTCCCGATTCGGATCCATTGCGATGGCTGCCTGAGATCACTGCGATCTTCATGGGGTCTGCGTGCCGCGGGCGACGGGGCGCGCGGCGCTCCTTGCTATCAGGTGATGGTCAGGTGAGGGGCGCGGGATGCTACCCCGCGCCCGCGCGGCGGGTCGAGGGATCCGTCGGCGCGACAGCCGCGCGCCGGACGCGCCTGCTGTCACGCGCGCGCGGTTGGTCTAGGATGACGCCGACGCCGTGCCCCACGGCCGCCGGCGCGAAGGCTGGTGGTCCGGGGAGGCGCCACGGGGGGCGGGTGGGATCGACGCGAGATGGGGAAAGCGTGGGGAGCGCGGCGCTGTCCGGGGGCGAGAGCGCCGGCGCCGCGCGGCTCCACCGCGACACGGGCGGGGCTCCCGTCGATTTCCTGAGCGGGCGCGAGCTCCACCTCGCGCTCGATCTGGCCGGCGTGGCCGTGGCCGCGGGGGAGCCGCCGACGGCGAAGATCGTCGGCGCCAACCGGGAGTTCTGCGAGCTGACCGGCTACTCCGAGGCCGAGCTCCTCCGGCTCACCTTCTTCGATCTCACGCACCCCGACGATCGACAGCGGGACATCGACGCTTATGCGCAGGCGGTGAGCGGCGCGTTGCGCGAGTGGCGCAGGGAGAAGCGCTACGTCCGGAAGGACGGCAGCATCCGCTGGGTGGTGGTGCGCGGCGCCGTGCTCAGGGACGAGCGCGGCAAGGCGGTGCGGACCGTCGGCGTGATCCACGACATCACCGCGCTCAAGCAGGCCGAGCGGGCGCTGCTCGACGCGGACCGCCGCAAGGACGAGTTCCTCGCCACGCTGGCGCACGAGCTCCGGAACCCGCTCTCGGCGATCCAGTTCTCGCTGCGCGTGTCGCAGATGCCCTCGGTGCCCGAGCCGCGGCGGGCGTGGGCGCAGTCGGTCATGCAGCGGCAGCTCTCCCAGCTCGGCCGCATGGTCGACGATCTGCTCGACGTCTCGCGGATCACCCGCGGCAAGATCATCCTGCAGCGGGAGCCGCTCGATCTGGGCCACGTCATCGCCCAGGCGGTGGCCGCGGTCACCCCGCTGATCGACGGCGCGCGGCACGCGCTCTCGCTCGACGTGGGGCCGCCGCCGCTCGCGGTGTTCGGCGACTCCGCGCGCCTGGAGCAGGTGATCGTCAACCTGCTCACGAACGCGGCGAAGTACACCCGCGAGGGCGGGCGGATCCGGCTCTCGGCGCGCCGGGAAGGGGCGGAGGCCGTCCTCCGGGTGAGCGACACGGGGTACGGCATCCCGCGGGAGATGCTGCCGCGCATCTTCGGCCTGTTCGAGCAGGCGCACCCGACGCTCGACCGCTCGCGCGGCGGGCTCGGGATCGGGCTCACGCTCGTGAAGCGGCTCGTCGAGTTGCACGGCGGCTCGGTATCGGTCGCGAGCGAGGGGGAGGGCCGCGGCAGCGAGTTCACGGTCCGCCTGCCCGCCGTGGACGCGCCCGGCCGGCCCGAGGAGGCGGCGGCCCCGGCGCCGGTCGAGCGCGCGCGCCGGGTCCTCGTCGTCGACGACAACCGCGACCACGCGCTCGGCCTCGCGCTCTTCCTGGAGCAGGCCGGCCACGTGACAGCGCTGGCCCACGACGGGACCTCGGCCCTGGAGGTGGCGCGCAGCTTCGCGCCCGAGGTGGTGCTGCTCGACATCGGCCTGCCCGAGATGGACGGCTACGAGGTCGCCCGGAGGCTGCGCGGCGGTACGCGCGCGGGCGCGCCGAGGATCGTCGCGCTCACGGGCTACGGGCAGCCGGACGATCTGCGCAGATCCAGGGAGGCCGGGTGCGACGCCCACCTGGTGAAGCCGGTCGCGCCGGAGGTGGTGCTCGAGGAGCTCGCGGGCGAGCCGGCGCGCTGATGCTCGTCGCGGCGGGGGGGCGGCGCGCGGGCGAGCCGGCGCGCTGATGCCGTCGCGGCGGAGGGCGGCGCCCGGCGCGGCTGCCGTGCGGCGTCAGGACGCCGCGCGCACGGCGGCGGGCCCGATCAGCTCCAGGGCGACCATGTCGTCCAGGTACTTGTGAATGAGCTGCTCGGTCACGTGCGGCAGGGCCGCGAGATCGGCCGTCCCCTCCCGCGCGGCGAGCTGCCCGAGCCGGGTGACGAGGCGCTGCGCGTCGAACACCTCTCCGTCGGCGCGCGCCGGGCGCTCCCACGCATGGAGGATCGCGAGCGGCGAGAGGTGCCTGCGACGCTCGTCGAGCTGCATCAGCCGGTCGCGGAACGCCGCGTACCATGCCGCGTAGTCGTCGACGCGGTCGACGCGGTAACCCGACGACCTGACCCACGCGACGATGACGTCGAGCGAGATCCCGTCGTCCCAGTGGGGATTCACGACATGGTATGTGGCGTGGGGCGCACGCTGCCCCTCATCGGCCTCGTCGGTCGGCCCGCGCTGGCGATCGATCGCGACCGCGGCGATGCTCCGCGCCATGATCTCCACGGGGAGGCCGTCGTAGTGGCCGGCGTGGTCCGGGCGGACACCCTCGTAAAACGATCTCGGGGCGAGCGCCGTGTAGAGGATGCCGTACAGGAGCCGCGTGAAGAAGTCGGGGACGTTGATCTGCCCGCGATACCGGCTGTGCGCCATGATGCTGCTCGGGCGATAGACGTTGACCGGGACGCCGAGCGTGTCGCGGGCGTCGCGCAGCAGCACCTCGCTCGCCCACTTGCTCGTCGCGTACCCGGCGGCATAGCCGGCGTCGATGGCGCGCTCCGGCCAGAGCGCCCGCACGTCCTCGTCCTCGAGGATGGGGCCGCTCCGGTCGAGGCCGCTGACCGCGCTGATCGTCGACACGTAATTCATCGACTTGATGCGGCGCGCGAGGGCGAAGCGGATCGCCTCCACCGTGCCGAGGACGTTCGGCTCGAAGAGCTGCGGGTAGCTCAGGGCGTGGTTCACGAGGGCGCCGTTGTGCACGACGCAGTCGACCTCGGCGCAGAGGTGCGCGACCATGTCGTCCGGGAGGCCGAACCCCGGCCTCATGAGGTCGCCGGCGAGCACGACAAGCCGGCCGTGCGCCGACAGCGCGTCGAACCGGTCCAGGAGGGCGGGATCGGTCCCGTAGGACGCGCGGAGCCGATCGAAGGCGAGGGCGTCGTCCGCCGAGCGCACGACGCAGTAGAGCCGGCCCTCCTCGGGCAGCCGCTGGAGGAGCTCCAGCGCGAGGAACCGGCCGAGGAACCCGTTGGCGCCGGTCAGGAGCGCCACCCTGGCGCGCGCCGGCAGGGCCGAGGCCGGCGCCCCGCGCGCCGCGGCCTCGAGCTCGTCCGGGCCGAGGAACCGGTCGATCCGCAGGTCCGCGGCCCGGACGACCTGCGCGCCGGCGCCGTGCACGGCGTCGAACGTCGCGGTGCGCCGGGGGGAGCCGCCCGAGAGGGCGCGCTCGAGGTGGTCGACGATCGCGCCGACGCTGCTCGTCGGGTTGAGCACGAGCCCTACCGGCACGGTCA
The DNA here is from genome assembly GCF_051530195.1 of Sorangium sp. So ce321. Lineage (NCBI taxonomy): Bacteria > Pseudomonadati > Myxococcota > Polyangiales > Polyangiaceae > Sorangium > Sorangium sp. So ce321. The sequence continues at coordinate 13,878,560 of NZ_CP150329.1, forward strand.
CCCCGCAGATCTCCTCGATGACGCGGCTGAGGCGGACGGCGCTGAGCGAGTCTCCGCCGAGCTGCGCGAAGCTCTGGGCGCTCCGCGGCGCGACGTCGGCGAGCCCGAGCGCGGCCTCCAGGGCCCGCTTCACGACCCGAGCGGCGGACGCCGGCCCCGCCCCGCCCTGCGCGCGGAGCCCGTGGAGCTCCTCGACCTGGGCGCGCTCGATGGCCGCGTAGAGCTCCTCCAGGCGCGCGCCGTACCTCGCCTTGAGCCGGGCGCGGGCCAGCTTTTGCGTCTCCGTGAGCAGGCCGTTCTCCCGGGTGAACGGGGCGGCCTCGACCAGGAAGTCGCGCGGGATCTCGTAGCCGCGGAGCTGGTGCTCCCGGGCGACGCGGTCGATCTCCTCGCGGAGGAGCTGCTTGAGGGGCGCGTCGTCGGGCTCCGAGCCGCGCTGCCGCAGGTGGGCGGAGGCCTCCGGCAGGTCGGGCACGACGACGGACAGGAGGTACGAGCGGGCGCTGTTGCCGTACAGATAGACCTGCTGGATGAAGGGGCTGCCCCCGCTGTAGAGGACCTCGAGCCGCGAGGTGGCGACGAACTCCCCCTGCGACAGCTTGATGACGTTCCGCGCGCGATCGATCCAGACGAGGGTGTCGGGCCCGCGCTGCTCGACGATATCGCCGGTGTTCATGAGCCCCTCGTCGTCGAAGAGCTCCGCCGTGGCCCGCTCGTTCTTGTAATAGCCGGGCACCATCAGGCGCGTTCGGACATGCAGCTCGCCGCGCGGGTACGGCTGGTCCGTGGCGCGATAACCGAGCTCCGGCACGTCGACCAGTTTGAACGCGGTCACGACCTCCCGATCCACTCGGTTATCGAACGTGAGGCCGGAGGCCTCGGTGGAGCCGTACCCATCGAAGATGGGCACCTCGAAGCAGCGCTTCAGGAACGAGAGGATCTCGGGCGGCGTCGGCGCCGAGGCGACGGTCGCGAGGACCAGGCGATCGCCGAGCAACGACGCGCGCATCTCCGCCATGAGCTCGCCCTCGATCCGCCGCCGCGCGGCCTGGTCGCCCTGCCCTCGAGATCGCTTCAAGAGCTCGGCCTGGAACTGCTGGTGGATCATCTCCGCGATGCGCGGCACGAGGAACAGCGTGGTGGGCCTGGCCAGGCGGATGTCCTCGAAGAGGGTGGACATGTCGCTCTTCAACAGGAAGTGCGTGAGCCCGCCGCGCATGAGGGAGCGGCCGACCTGGCTGCGTCCGATGAGATGGTTCATCGGGCTGTAGTTGAACCCCACGTGCGGCAGGACCTCCAGGCGCGGATCCTGGCTTCCTGTGAACCCGAGCTGCCAGTAACGGCACCAGAGGCTCTCATGGACCATGGCGCCCTTGGGAGAGCCGGTGCTCCCGGACGTGTACAGGAGCGTCATCAAGGGATCGCGCTCTCCCCGCTGCTCCGGCAGCACCTTCGGCACGATGCCCTCCTGCCGGCCGAGGCTCTCCACCTCGCGCAGGGTCCGCACGGCGAGGCGCCGGCCTCCCGACTCCAGCGCTCGCAGGGACCTTCTCGCCCGCTCGAGCTCGTCCTGTCCGCGGCGATCGCCATCCGCGAGGTCCATGACGACGATGCCCCGCACCGAGGGGCACCGCGGCAGCGCCGCCTCGAGCCGCGCGAGCTGGTCCACGCTGCACACGACGCACGCGAGCTCGGCCTCGCCGACGACGTGCTGGTGTCGTTCGACTCGTCGTTCTGGCTGATCTCCGGTTCTTGACGATCGCCGATATCGATGGACGGGTTCATGCGCGCGGACGTTGAGCGCCGCGCGCCCCGGGGCAAGCCTCCGCCTGTCGTCCCGCCGCGCGCTCGGCCCAGCGCGGCGGCCGCTCGCGTGCTCGCCTGCTTGCCTAGACGTATCGCTGCTGCGGTGTCTTCTCGGCCTGGGGCGCGGTGCTCGCGCCCTCCGCTCCCTCGACGAGCGGCGACGTGTCGAGGTGCGCCAGCAGATCGGCCGGGCCGTCGTAGACTGCGATGGCGCCTTTGAGCCCGCTGTCGGTCCAGCCGCCCGAGCGGAAGCCGATCGTGCGCAGGCCGGCCCTGGCAGCGGCCTCGACGTCGTACGGCGTGTCGCCGATCATCACGACCTCACTGTGCGGCAGCTCGAGGTTGCCGAGCGCCGCCTCCACGATGTCCGGATCCGGCTTGGACTTCTCGGCGTCGCTCGACGACGTGGCGCTCTCGATGACCCCGTCGGCGCCGGTCAGCTTGAGGAGCTCGCGGAGCTTCTCCTTCTGGGCCGAGCTCGCGATGACGATCTTGATGCCGCGGCGGTGGAGCTCCTCCAGGAGCTCCTTCGTGCCCGGGAAGGCGCGGAGCTCGGGCAATAGCTGCTTCATGAAGATCTCCGAGCAGCGCGCGCTCATCTTCTTCCCTTCCGGGCTCTCGATCGATATCCCCGTCACCTCGGGCAGGAGCTTGTCGCCGCCCATCCCGATGCGCCGCCGCACCTCCTCGAACTGGACCTTGTGCCCGAACTCCTCCAGCGCATCGACCCAGGCGCGCGCGTGCGCGTCGTTGCTGTCGATCAGCGTGCCGTCGACATCGAAAATTACGCCGCGAATGGATGCCATGACCCGGGTCCTCTCCTGTGCTTGCCGATCTACCTGGCGTGTGATTCCGCTGCTCCGAGGTGGCGTGTCTGCCAGCCGCGTCGCGCTGCGCGCCGGGCCGTGCCCCGGCCGTCCGCTCAATCGTCCTTCTCGTAGGTCCTGATCGACATCATGTAGTCGATGACCGCGTCCACGTCGGCGTCGGAGATCTCCTTCTCCGAGAAGGCCGGCATGGCCCCGAGCCCGCTCCGGATCTGCAGCCGGATGGCCGCGGCGGGCGCGGGCTTGTTGTTGAGCCCCGGACCGAGCCCGCCTGCCCCGCCCGGGTGGCACTGGTTGCACTGCTTCATGAACACCACCTCGCCCCGCCGCTCGGGCGCCTCGTCGAGCGGGGGCGGCCCGAGGATCGGCTCGCTCCTGCGGGAGGAGCCGCAGCCGGCCGCGAGGCCGAGGGAGGCGGCGAGGAGACCGCAAAGGACAGCGCGTAGGATCATGATCGCCACCTCCTTCAGCCTGCGGACGCCGCGCGGGTGATGCGGAAGAGCGCGCCCGTGCCCTGCTTCGGCTTGGCGCCGCGCTCATCCATGAGCATGACGCCGAAATCGACGACATAGAGCGACTTCCCCGCGCGGTCGAAGCGCACGCTGATGGGCCGCTCCAGGCCGCCGGCCTTCAGGTGCGAGGCCGGGCCGTTGTCCTTGCCGCGGTTGACCGCGAAATCGCGGATGACGCCGGTCTTCAGGTCGACCCGGACGACCTTGAAGCCGACGGGGTGCAGGACCTTGCCGACGTCGGGCGCCTGATCGCCGAACTGCGCCACGAACGCGTCGCCGACGTGGCCGAACGACGGGTCGCGCGAGATGTCGATCCCGTTCGACGAGCTGTGCACCGCGAAGAGCGCGACCGGCTGCGGCGGTCGATTCGGGGGCGTCTCGAGGAGGGCGGGGGGCGTCGGCCCGCCTGTCGGCGCATAGCGGTCTTGCGCGACCGGGCGGCCGTCGGCGAAATCGGGCCAGCCGTACCAGGCGCCGGGCGTCACGGCCCAGAGGTAGTCGGCGTTGCCCCAGACCGGGCGGCTGCCGCGATCGTCATAGCCGTTGTCGGTGACGAAGAGCTTGCCGTCCGGCGAGAAAGCGAGGCCGAACGGGTTGCGGAACCCCCAGGCGACGAGGTTGAGCGTGCCGCCGCGCACCGGCACGCGCATGACCGCGCCGCTGCAAGGCACCTTGCCCGGGATGACCTGCCCCTTCTGCGTCTGCGTGCCGAACGGGACGAACGCGCCTGTCGTGGCCTTGTCGTCCTTGTCCTGCGGCGTGAGCGGGTTCGACGTCGTGAGCGCGGCGCCCGTCAGCGTCACGTCCTTGCAGGGGACGTCGTGGAACTCGGGGTGTCGCTTGAGCCAGCCGAACTTGTAGTTGTCCTCCCCGACGACACCGCTGTTCGTGGCCGTGCCCTGGCCGAAGTAGATGAAGCCGTCCGGCCCGACGACAGGCCCGTTCGTGTGGTGGTCACCGAAGCTCGGGAGCCCCGCGACGAGGGTCTGTTTCTGGCCGCCGGGCGCGATCCGGATGATCCGGCCGCCCTCGGTCACGCCGCCCTCCGAGACGATGAAGGCGCCGTCGGCCCAGGTGACCCCGGTCCACGGCGGGTTCTTGCCCGTCGCGACGACGGTCGTGCGGCCGCCCGGCTCGACCCGGAGGAGCCTCGGCGTGGTGAACACCTCGCCGTAGGAGTAGCCGGACTCGGTGACATAGACCTGCCCGGCGTCGTCGAACGTGACGCCCGTCGGGAAGTTGAGCCCCGTCGCGACCACCTCGATGACGTAGCCATCGGGCAGCGCGATGTCCGACGTGCGGATCAGCCGGGCCGGGGCCGGCGGGGTCGTCTCGCCGCCGCCCGAGGACGACCGGGCGCTGAAGCAGCCGGGCGCCGCGGCGAGCGCCGCGAGCGTCAGGACGAGCGTCGGTCTTGGACGAGAGCGCGGTGGCGGTGGACGGTTCGTGGCTTGGGCGTTCAAGAGATCTCCGTGGATCGGTGCGATGAGTGACGTCGGCCGGCAGCTGTGTACCCGAACCGCGCTGGAGACAAGCCGCGCGAGCCCCGCGGCCCGCCCGAGCAACGCACATGCCGCGCGCCGCGGCGCAGCGCGGGCGCGCGCCGGCCTTGGCGGCGCCGTGGCGAGTTTGCAGGCGCTGTGGCAGATCGCCCCGCGCAGCTCGCTTGCTGCTATGCTGCGCGCGGAGGAGAGGAAGCGATGGCCGACTGGGATCCTGCTCAGTATCTGAAGTTCGAGGACCACAGGGCGCGTCCGGCGATCGACCTGCTCGGCCGGATCGCGCTCACGGGACCGGGCGAGATCGTGGATCTCGGGTGCGGGGCCGGCAACATCACCCGTCTCGTGGCGCAGCGCTTCCCGGGGCGGGGGATCGTGGGGATCGACAGCTCTCCGGAGATGCTGGCCAAGGCGCGCGCCGCGCTGCCGGGGGCGCGGTTCATCGAGGGGGATATCGCGCGCTTCGCGCCGGCCGCGCCGCCGGCGCTGATCTTCAGCAACGCCGCGCTCCACTGGCTGGACGACCACCCGGCGCTGTTCCCGGCGCTCCTCGGGCGCCTCGCGCGGGGCGGCGTGCTGGCGGTGCAGATGCCGAGGAACCACGGAGCGCCGTCGCACACGGCCATGGTCGAGGCGAGCCGACTGCCGCGCTTCCGCGACAAGCTGGCGGCGGTCGTGAGGGAGAGCCCGGTCGCGGAGCCCCGGGTGTACTACGGCGTGCTGGCGCCGCACGCGGCAGAGGTCGAGATCTGGGAGACGGAGTACCTGCACATCCTCGAGGGCGAGAGGCCGGTCGTCGAGTGGACCAAGGGGACGGCGCTCCGGCCGCTGCTCGCGGCGCTCGATGACGACGAGCAGGCCGAGTTCCTGGACGAGTATGGGCGGCGGGTGGCCGCGGCTTACCCGAAGGCGGCGGACGGGAAGACGCCGTTTCCGTTCCGGAGGTCGTTCATCGTCGCGCGGGCGAGGTGAGCGCCTGGCGGCGCTGGTCGACGCGCGTGCGCGGTCAACGCGCGTACTCGACGGCGCTGACGCCCTCGGCTTCGGGGAGGACGGTCACGAGCGCCTGCGCGCCGACGGAGCTCGAGGAGAGCGAGGAGCGAACGACGACGAGCCATGTCCTGTCGCTCTGGCGCGCGACGAGGATGGCGCACCGCTCGCTCTGGGGCGTGCCCGCGCGCGCCTCGGCCTCCTGCACGAGGCGCGCCTCGGCGGCGGCGCAGCCGTGGACATCGAACTTGCGGTGCGAGAGGGCGGTGAGGGCGACGCTGGCCGCCTGCCTGGCGGCGCCCTCGTCGGGCGACGGAGCCGCAGGGGCTGGCGCCGGGGCGCATCCGGAGGCTAGCGCTGCGAGGACGAGGAGGGGGGCCCACCGTGCGATCGTGCGTGTCACGGCGATGTCCTATCGCGGCGGCGGCTCCAGGGGAAGACCCCGTCGCGAGGGATGCTCGCCTCGCTGCGCAGCGAGACCGCATGGCGGACCGCGCGGTCGTCCGGCGCGAGGACATGATGGGTGGGGCTTCACGGTAGAACGCCACGTGAGCAGGCTGTCGCACGTCACGTGAAGAAGACGGATGCTTACGCGGTCGAACCGTGGATCATTCCGCTGAATCACTCGATGAAACAAGTGATGTGAATGCCTGCGCATCGTTTGCCCACCGGCCCTGGTGCGCACTAGCGTGCTGCCGATGCCGACGCTCGAGCACAACATTCTCTCCGCCGCGTCTCACGGCAATGGCCCGAACGGCCTCGCCGTGGTCCAGGCCGCGCTCGGCGCGCCAAGCGAGACACTTTGCTCCGGCTGCTTGCGCAGGCAGGCATCGCGCTGACCAACGACGATCGCGACCGCATCCAGACGTGCTCGGACCCCGCGACCCTCGATCGGTGGGTCGGCAACGTCCTCGGGGCAATGAGCGCTGCCGACGTGCTCTCCTGACGCAGCGGGTCGTATCGCGGGCGCCCAGATGGCCCCGGCGACAGACGAACGCGCGCTGCGTCAGCGTGCCGCGAGCCGCGCTCCCCGCCAGAGGAGCTCCTCGTCCTCGAGCCGCCGCGCGATCTGGATCGCCCTCGCCCGCGCCGCGGCGCCCTCCTCGTCACCCAGGATGCGCGCGAGCAGGAGCAGCGCCATCGCCCGCAACCGGATGAACCCGCTGTCGCCCGCGTGACGGCACGCCGCCTCGGCGAGCACGATCGCCGCCGCGCGGTCGCCCAGCTTCCATCGACCGTAGGCCAGGCCAGCGTCGCGCCGGTAGCTGACGAAGGGGTGAATGTCCTCGGCGGAGATCGACGCGTAGAGCGCGAGCGCGCCGCCCCAGTCCGGCTCCTCCCCCGGCGGAGGGTGGTTGAGCTGGAAGGCGCGCTGATCGATCCAGCGCGCGTGCAGGCACGCCCGCTCCTCGCTCGAAAGCCCCTCCTCGGCGAGGTGCCGCCCGGCCTCCTCGAGCCGGCCCCGCGCCCGCTCTCGCTCCCCGCGCCGGCTGCCGAGAAAGGCCTCCAGCAACGCCACCTCGATCCGCGCCGCGGCGCTCGCCGCGCCCGCGACGCGCGCCTGCCCGAGCGCGGCCTCGGCCCCGCCCAGGTCCCTCTGGCGGAGCGCCGCGCTGGCGAACCCGAGCGCGATCCACACCCGCGCCCGCGACGCGCTCACCGGCGGCCGATCCCAGAGCCGCAGCTGCGCGAGGCAGAGCGGGAGCGGCAGATCGGCGAAGCGGCTGTGATAGACCCCCATCCACTTCAAGCCCTCTTCCACGCTCCTCGGGAGCCCGAAGACGTAAAGCAACCTCCGTCCCCAGTCCCCCCCGTCCAGGTTTCCCCGCCGCCGCAGCCGGCGCAGCGCCCGCTCGATCGACATGACGTCGTCCGTGGTGGTCGCGAGGTGCGCGACCTTCTGGGCCACCGCGGCGAGCGAACCGTGCTCGGCGACGAGCCACGCCACGTGATCCTCCCAGGAAAAGCCCGCGGGCGACCCCGTGGAAGCGGCGTGTCCGGAATCGTGTCCGGGTCCTCGGGCCATCGCGGCCCCAGATTACCGGCAACGAATTCAAGGAGAAAGCCGATGTCTTCCCCCACCCACTACCTGGTCATTGATCTCGAGGCGACCTGCAGCGACGACCCCGCGTTTTCCCGGGACGAGATGGAGATCATCGAGGTCGGCGCCGTGCTCGTCGACGCCGCGACCCTGCGGCCCGCCGCGGAGCTCCAGTGCTTCGTGCGCCCCGTCCGCCACCCGCGCCTGACGCCGTTCTGCATGCGGCTGACGAGCATCCGCCAGGCCGACGTCGACGCCGCGCCGCGCCTCCCCTCGGCCGTCGCGCGGCTCAAGGAGCTGGTGCGCGGCAAGCAGGCGCTCTTCTGCTCCTGGGGCGACTACGACAGGCGGCAGCTCGAGCGCGACGCCCGCCGCCACGGGGTGACGCTGCCCCTCGGCCGCGATCACCTCAACCTCAAGCGGGCCTTCGCCCGCCGCCTCGGCGAGGAGCGCGAGCCCGGCGTGGGGCAGGCCCTGCGCCGCCTCGGCCTCTCGTTCCAGGGGACGCAGCACCGCGCCATCGACGACGCGCGCAACATCGCGCGGCTCTTGCCCCACGCGCTGGGCCTCGAGCACCACCGCGCCGGCGCACACCGGAGCGCCACGGCGACGTCGCTCACCGGCGCTCCGGCGACGGCTCCGGCGACGGCGGCGGTTCCTCCGCCTCCAGCGCCTCCAGCGCCGCGAGCAGCGCGGTGAGCCCCTTCTTCAGCGAGGCCATCTGCTTCTGGCCCAGCGACCGCGTGAGCTCCTCCTCGAGCTCCTGCAGCACCCCGAGCCCGTGGAGGAGCGCCTTGAGCCCGCGCGGCGTGAAGCGCACCCGCTTCGCCCGCCGGTCGTCCGGATCCGGCGTCCTCTCCACGACGCCCATCGCCTCCAGCTCCTCGACGACCTGACCCACCGCCTGCTTCGTCACCCGCGCGCGCTCCGCCAGGTCCGTCAGCCGCGTGCCCTCGAGATCGATGTACGGCATGAGCGCTGTGTGCGCCCGGCGCACCCCGGGCGCGCCACGCCCGGCGACGCGCGCCACCGCCCGCTCGTCGAGCAGCCGCGCCGAGCGGAGGAGGAGCTGGCCGAGGCTCACGCGCTTGCGCCGCTCGAGCTCGGCGACGTCCCTGGGGTCGAGGTCGTGCTTCGTCATGATGGTCAAGCAGCTTGACTAAATGGTCAAGCTGGTTTACCAATTGGAGCATGCTGCGACAACTCGATCAAGCCCTCTGGGCTGCGGAAGATACGTTGAAGCTGGCAGGCATTCGCTTCCCGGTGCGGTCTCCGGTCGTGCGCCTGGGGGACGGCGGGCTGGTCCTGTTCTCGCCGCTCCCCGGCGTGGAGCAGGCGGCGGACGAGATCCGCGCGCTCGGGGAGGTGCGCGCGATCGTGGCGCCGAACCTGATGCACCACCTCGGCCTCGCGCCGGCGGCGCGGCTGTTCCCGGGGGCGCGGGTGTACGGGCCCCGGGGGCTCGAAAAGAAGCGCCCTGACGTGGCGATCACCGGCGCGCTCGACGGCGCGCCGGACCCGCTCTGGGCCGCGGAGATCGACCAGGTGGCGGTCGGCGGGATGCCCAGGCTCGACGAGGTCGCCTTCTTCCACCGGCCCTCGAAGACCCTCTTTCTCTGGGATCTCTGCTTTCACATCACGCAGAGCGAGCACCTCCCGACGCGCCTCTTCATGCGCCTGAACGGGGCTTACGGGCGGTTCGGGCCGTCGCGCGTCGCGCGCTCGATGATGCGCGATCGCGCCGCGGTGGGCGCGGCGGTGAAGCAGATGATCGCGTGGGCGCCGGAGCGCGTCGTGGTGGCGCACGGAGACATCATCGAGCGCGGCGGGCAAGCCGCCCTGCAGGGCGCGTTCGAGCGGATGTCGTGAGCAGGATCGTCCCGTGATGGGCCCGCAGGTCGCGCTGCTGGGCCTGGATTTCGGCTCGACCACGAGCTGCGCCGTGGCCGCCTCGGCGACGCTCACGCGCGCCGCGGGCACCGGCCGGGTGGAGCTCGGCGCGCTGGAGGAGCGCTACCGATCGGAGATGGCGCTCACGCCCCTCGCCGGCGACGCCCTCGACCTCGACGCCGCGGCGGCGCTCCTCGATCGCTGGATCACCGAGGCCGGCGTGGAGCCCGGGGAGCTCTTCGGCGGCGGGGCGATCATCACCGGCCTCGCCGCGCGCCGGCGGAACGCCGACGCGCTCGCGGCGCTGATCCGCGCGCGCGTCGGCGAGGCGCTGCTCGCCGTGGCCGAGGATCCCTGTCTCGAGTCGTGGGTGGCCTTCATGGGCAGCGCCGCCCCGCTGTCGCGCGCGCGGCCCGGCGAGCCCCTCATCAACCTCGATATCGGCGGCGGCACCACCAACCTCGCGCTCGGCCTGGCCGGCGAGGTGCTGCGCACCGGCTGCCTCCTCGTGGGCGCGCGCCACATCGCGCTCGACCCGCGCTCGCGTCGCATCGTGTCGCTCTCGCCCGAGGCCCAGGCCGCCTTCGACCACCTCGGGATCCGCCGAGGCCCGGGCGACGCGCTCTCCCAGGCCGAGGCCGAGGCGGTGGTCGCCTTCCACGTCGAGCTGCTCGAGGCGGCGATCGCGGGGCGCGCCGAGGCATTCGCCGCGCCCGCGGCCGCGCGCCACGTGCAGGTGCCCTTCGCGCTGCCCGAGGGGACAGCGGCGCCGACGCTCACCTTCTCCGGCGGCGTGGGGGAGCTGATCTACGCCGGCCTGGCCGGGCGCCCGCTGCCGGAGCCCGCGCACCACGGCGATCTCGGCGTGGATCTCGCCCGCGCGATCCTGGCCTCGCCGCGGCTCTGCGCGCGCGTGGCGACGCCCGCCAGCATGGGCCGGGCGACGGCGTACGGCCTCCTGCGCCACGCCACCCAGCTCTCCGGCGCGACGCTGTTCCTGCCGCGCCCCGAGCGGCTGCCGCTGCGCGACCTGCCCATCCTGGCGCGGCTCTCGTCGGCCTCCGCCGAGGCCGAGCTCGATCACGCCGTGGACCTCTTCCGCCGTAGCCACCGCGGCTGCTGCCTGGAGATCGCCCTGGACGACGTTTCGGCCCCCGCCGTGCGGCTCCTCGGCGAGCGCCTCGCCGGCGCGCTGCGACGGGCCGGGCCGATACCGGATCATCCCCTCGTGCTCCTCACCGCGCAGAACGCCGGCAAGGCGCTCGGGGGCTACGTGACCGGCTGGGGCGCGCTGCCCGTCGACCTCCTCGTCATCGACGAGGTGCAGGCGCGCGGCGCCCGGTTCGTCCAGCTCGGCCGCATGCGCGATCAGATCCTGCCGGTGTCGTTCCATGGCATGACACCGTGACGTTCCATGGCATGAGACCGTGAGTCCTGTGGCATGACATCCGTGATGCCCCTCGGGGGCTGAGGCATCTCCTCGAATTCTTCGGAAAATTCACAGGGAGGCGGGGAGGCGGGGAGGAAAAATTCAAATACTCCCTGTCTCCCCGCCTCCCTGTTCGATTTCTCCGCTGAAGATGGCTGAAAATAAGGGGATTCCTTGGCCCTCGAGGGGATGTCCTGTCCTGTTCTGTTCAAGGCATGACGTCCGTGATGTCCCTCAGGGGATGTCCTGTGCAGGGAGGAGCGCGCCGTGAAGGAATTGACCCCGCTCGACCGGATCGAGGTCCCTCGCCCCCGTCCCGACGCCGCGTACGCGGCCCGCCTGCCGGGCCACGACGCGTCGTTCCGCGGCCTGAAGCGGCTCCTCGGCGCCGCTGACGCCAGCAAGGCCGGCGACCGGCTGGCCGGCCTCGCGGCGCCCGACGAGGCGGCGCGGGAGGCCGCGCGGGGGCTGCTCGGCGAGCTGACCCTCGAGCACCTCCACGATCACCCGCTCACCGACGAGCGGGGCGAGGTCGACGCGGTGATGCGCGTCAACTACGACATCGACCGGGACGCCTTCGCCAGGATCGCCTCGCTGCGCCTCGGTGAGCTCAAGGATCACCTGCTCCGCGCGCCGGGCCCCGAGGTGGCGCGCCTCGGCCGCGCGCTCACCGGGGTCATGGCCGCGGCGCTCGCCAAGCTCTGCGACGTGCACGAGCTGGTCTATCTCGCCCGCAAGATCAGCCGTCCGACGCGAGCGCGCACGGTGCTCGGCGCCCCCGGCACGCTCGCCTCGCGCCTGCAGCCGAACCACCCGACCGACGATCTGCGCGGCATCACCCTGCTGCTCTACTGGGGCCTGTCCCTCGGCGCCGGCGACGCGCTGCTCGGCGTCAACCCCGCGGCCGGCACGGTGGAGACCACCGCCGCGATCCTCCGCCACCTCGACCGCATCCGCCGCGCGACCGGCGTCCCCACGCAGATCTGCTGCCTGTCGCACCTCAAGGTGCAGCTCGCCGCGCTCGACCAGGGCGCGCCCGTGGAGATCCTCTTCCAGAGCCTGGCCGGCACCGAGGCGTGCTTCAGCGAGTTCGACATCACCGTGGGCCTCATCGACGAGGGCTACCGCCGCATGGCCGCGCGCGGCCCGCTCGCGGGCGAGGCCGAGCAGTTCATGTACTTCGAGACCGGGCAGGGCAGCGAGCTCACGTACGGCAAGCACGACGGCATCGACATGGCCACGGCCGAGGCGCTCTGTTACGGCCTCGCCCGCCGCTGGGACCCGTTCATGCTCAACAACGTCACCGGGTTCATCGGACCGGAGACGCACCTCGACGATCGCGAGATGATCCTCGCGAACCTCCAGGACCACTTCATGGGCAAGCTCCTCGGCGTGCCCATGGGCATGGCCCCCTGCTACACGCTCCACGCCCACGTCACGCTGGAGGGCCAGCAGATGGCGACGCAGCTCCTCACCGCCGCGGGCGCCAACTACTACATGGATGTCTGTCTCAACACCGATCGCATGCTCGCCTATTTCGATACAAGCGGGCACGACGTGCAGACCTTGCGGGAGATCCACGGCCGCGAGCCCGGCGGAGAGTTCCTGGCGTGGGCGCTCGCGCGGGGCATCCTGGCGCGCGCGGGGGAGGGGGAGCGCGTCGGGGAGGGGGAGCGCGTCGGGGAGGGGGAGCGCGTCGGGGTCGGGGACGGGGAGAGCGAAGGGCACGGCGAGGGCAAGGCGGGCGCGATCACCCGCGGGCCGCGCTTCGGCGACGTGCGTCAGTTCTGCCCGGACGCGGCCGAGCTGGCCGAGCTCCTCGCGGCCACGCCGGCCGCCTACGGCTTTGCCACCGCCGGCCCGCGCCCGACGAACGCGGTGAGCCGCCGGAGCCGCGCCGACGAGGCCGTCGCGCGCGGGGCCCTCGCCAGCGAGCTGCGCGAGGACGAGCTCACCAGCGTCGCCGCGTTCCGGGTCATCACCACGACGGCGGCCAGCAAGGCCGAGCACCTCGGCTCCGCCGACGCGGGCGCGCGCCTCTCCGCGGAGGGCGCCGCCCGGCTCGCGCCGGAGGAGGCGCAGGTGCAGATCGTCGTGTCCGACGGCCTGAGCGCCGAGGCGGTCCACCACAACGTCCCGGACCTGCTCCCGGTGCTGCTGGACGGCCTCGGGGCGCGCGGCGTGACCGTCGGCCAGCCGCTGCTCGCGCGGTACGGCCGGGTGAAGCTCGCCGAGGCCGTCGCCGAGCGGCTCGGGGCGCGGCTGGTCGTCATGCTGCTCGGCGAGCGCCCGGGCAGCGGCGAGCTCGCCTCGCGCAGCCTCTCGGCGTATCTGGCCTACCGCCTCACGCCCGGCGTGGACCAGGAGGCCGCCGCCGCCTTCAGCGGCAACCCCGCGATCGGCTTCGAGTACACGGTGGTCTCCAACATCCACGCCGGCGGGCTGCCCGCCGCGGAGGCGGGCGGGGTGCTCGTCGAGAAGGTCCTGCAGGTGCTCGCGCGCCGCGCGGCCGGCAACCGGCTGGAGGCGCTGCTCGCCGGCAGCGCCGCCTGAGCGCCGCCGGCGCCCCGGCCACGACGCTGCGGCCAAAGACGCTACGCACTTTCTATCGCAGCAGGGTCACTCGACCACCCGGACCGTGGCGTCGAGCAGGTTGACGCCGCTTTCGCTGTCCCACGTCGCGCCGCTCGACAGCCGGATCGCGTAGCGCGGGTCGTCGCGCAGGCGCTCGGACCCGTCCGGGAGCCACAGGCCGAGCTGGTAGGTGCCCGGGGGGAGGTCGGTCGGGAGCTGCGCTCCGAGGCAGAGCTCGCTCTCCTCGCCCGGCGCCCAGCGCCGCGGATCGGCGTCTACCGCGACGACGCGCCGCGTGGCGCCCTGCTGGAGCACGAGGTAGACCGGGCGCGGGTTGTAGGCCCGGGCATACCCGTCGTTGAACACCCGCAGCCGGAGCGACAGCGACTCCCCGCGCGCGACCTGCTCGGGGGACTCGTGCCCCATCACGGCGAAGCGGTATCCGAGGCGGCAGGCGATGGTCTCGAAGCAGCCCTCGGACCTCCAGTCCGCGATCACGTCAGGGTGGTAGTCGGTGTTGATGAAGCTCCAGTGGTGCGTGGCGAGCTCGGAGAGCGCCGAGGCGCACTGGCTGCGCGGCGGGCTCTGGCCGCACGTCTCGCCGCCGACGGGCGTGAACGCGGAGTCCGCGGCGGCATACGCCTTCTCGCCGGGGAGCTGGTAGGTGCCGACGTCGTCGTCGCTCGCGAGGAAGCAGTCGTTCAGGTGGCCGACGCGCGAGAGCGGCGCTCCGGAGAACGCCGTCTCCTCGGTCAGAGGGCCGCCATAGGCCTCGAGCTTGTGCGAGGGGCGGCGCGCGAGGATCATCCGGTCGGCCGGGAGCGCCTCGAGCAGCGCGTCGAAGATCTGCTTGCGGCTGTCCGGGCTGGTGAGGTTGTTGGTCGACGAGTGCCACTCACCCCAGGCGCCGACGAATCCGGGGTGCAGCACGGCGATGACGTCGGCGTTCTCCTCGAGCACGGGCTTGAGCTGGTCGATGTGGGCCAGCACGCGGCTGAGCGGCGCGTCCGGCGCGGAGCCCTCCGCCGCGTAGTAGAAGCGGGGCAGCACCTTCAGCCCCGCCGAGCGCGCGGCGGAGAAGCTCGCGTTGAGCTGGTCGATGAGGGCCTGATCGATGTCCCGCGTGCGGTAGTCGTCGATGAGCACCTGGCCGTAGATCAGCGTGTAACCCTCGTCGCGGAGGCCAGAGAGCGAGCCGAGGCTGCGGAGGTCCCTGAAATGGAAGACGCCTCGCTCGGGGTTGAGCACGCCCCGGCACTCGGCGTCGCCGGAAGGATCCGCGCCCGCGGCGAACAGCCCGGGGGTATAGGAGCGCTCCACGGTGGCGCCGCTGAACCCGCAGGTGCCGGCGGGGACACCTGTGCTGCCACTGCCGCTGCCACTGCCACTGCCGCTGCCGCCGGCGCCGCCGGCGCCGCCGCTGCCGCCAGCGCCGCCAGCGCCGCCGGAGCCGGCATCGCTGCCGCTGGTGCTGACACTGCCAGTGAGGGCGAGCTGGTCGAGCAGCGAGGCGTCGGCGCGGCTCTGCGTCGAGTACCGGATCTTGATCCGCCCGCCGGGGGCGAACCGGCTGTACGGAGCCGGAAGCGGGAGCGTCGCGCTCGACCAGGACCACGAGGCGGCGAACGCGTTGTCGCCGATCGGCGCCCACGCGCTGGCGTCAGCGTCCCATGCTTCAAGGGTCCAGCGCATCTCGGACTTCCGCGGGCCGCGGTAGCTCACGTCGACGGAGAGCGACGACAGGTCACCTGCGGATACCCCGGCCGGGAGCGCGTAGTCGCACGTGGCGGACGTGCCCGGCGAGAACTCGACGTACTTGCTCCAGTCGTCCTGCTCTCCGGTGAGCTCGCGCGCCGAGAGCGCTGCCGCTGTCTGCCCTGCTCCGATGCTGCCCCGATCGATCGTCAGCTGCGAGCACGCCAGCGTGAACCCCGCATCGATCGCGCTGGAGCTCAGCGAGTCGACCGGGCTGTCTCCGCCGGAGCCAGCGCCGCACGCCGTCGCGAGCGCCAGGGAAAGACAGGGGACGCTGCCGCGAAGAAGGCGCGACAGGACGTGGCACGATGACCAGCTGCTCTGGTGACGCATGAAGCGATCTCCTCTTTGAAGAAATGAAGCCGTGAAAGATGAAGCTGGACCACCCGACCCTGCGGGCGTGCTGTCCGTCGCACGGCGATGCACAGTCGAGGCCACCGACGCCGCCCGCCTGAGCGCGGGCCATGGAGGCCAGGCGCTGCGCAAGGATCGTACACTTGCGCACGGATCGGACAGCGGGGGAGGTCTAAGGGGCTGTTCGCGTGAAGGCGCCTGGCGGCGCGTGCGTCCGCGCAGGCGAGCTGCTAGCCGGTGCTCCCGGGGCCGAGCCCGCCTGGCGGCGAGCGGCTGGGAAAGGAAGGGAGATTGACCGCCAAGACGCCAAGAGCGCCAAGAGAGAAGAGACAAGACAATGATTCGGCGGAGCTACTGCGCTCTCTGGCCTCTTCTCGGGCCGAGCTCTCTATCTCTCTCTTGGCGTCCTTGGCGGTGAAATCTCTCTTTCTCTCTCTATCTACACCCTCGCAGGAGCCCGGGACACCTCGGTGATCGCCCCGAGCAGCGCGTCGTTCTGCTCCGGCGTGCCCACCGTGATCCGCAGCTTGTCGTGGAGCCGCGGCGCATCCCAGTAGCGCACGAAGATCGCCCGGTCGTAGAGCGCCCGGTAAAGCGCCTGCGCCGACAGCCCACCTTCCGGCGGCGTCGCGAGGACGAAGTTGCTCTGGCTCGGCGCCACCGTGAACCCCCGCTGCCGGAGCGCCGCCGTCAGCCGGGCTCGCTCCGCGATCACCTTCTCCCAGCTCCTCCGCGCCTCGTCCCGCGCGGAGAGCGCCGCGGTGGCCGCTGCCTGCGAGAGGATATCCGTGTTGTAGCTGTCGCGCGCCTTGTCGAGCGTCTCGATGAGCCGCGGGTGCCCCAGCCCGTAGCCGAACCGGAGCCCCGCGAGCGAGTACCCTTTGCTCAGCGTCCGCAGCAGCAGCACGTTGTCGAGCCCGCGCGCCGGGTCGAGCAGCGGCGTCGCGTCGGCCTCCGCGAAGTCGACGTAGGCCTCGTCGATCAGGAGCACGCCGCGGAACGCGCGCGCCACCTGCTCGAGCTTGTCGAGGGGCTCGTGCCGCCCGGACGGCGCGTGCGGGTTGACGAGGAGCGCGAGCCGGCAGCCGCTGTCGTTCAGGCGGCTCGCGAAATCCTCCGGGACCGACCAGTCGTCGTCGAGGGGGACCTGGGTGACCGTCGTGCCGTGGATCTCCGCGAGGACGTCGTAGAGCGAGTAGGTCGGGTACGTCTCGCCGATGCCGCGGCCGCCGGGCTCGCAGAACACCGTCACCGCCATGCGCAGCAGCTCGTCGCCGCCGTTCGTGGCGATCACCTGATCGGGCGACAGCCCGTGGAGCCGCGCGGCTGTCTCGCGGAACTGCTGCGCCCGGGGCGGCGGGTACCGGCGGAGCTGATCGGCCGAGACGCCCCGGATCGCCTCGAGCACGGCGCCCGGCGGCGGGTACGGGTTCTCGTTGGTGTTGAGCTTGACCACGTCGGCCCGCTGCGGCTGCTCGCCGGGCGTGTAGGGCGTGAGGCGGTGGATGTTGTCGCGTTCGTACAGCATGGGGGTGGCCGTCCTCTCGCCCACTGTGCCGCCGGAGACAAGCGCCTCGTCCGCCGCGCCCGCTCGACGCTGGCGCTCCGCGGGGAGCTCCGCCCCGGCCTGGCCGCGCCCGGCTGCGTGGCGCGCGCCGCGGGGTCGGCTATCGAGACGGATGAGGAGCTTGCGGGAGCGGCTGGCCCACGTGCCGCAGATCGGGCGGCTGGAGTGGATCGGCGTGCGACCTGCGCACGGCGCGCCGATGGTGGCGCTGGCGGAGGCGGAGCTGGTCGCCTCGCGCGGGGTCGCGGGCGACTGCGCCGCCGCGGGCAGGGCGGGGGGCAAGCGGCAGGTCACGCTGATCCAGCGCGAGCACCTCCCGGTGATCGCGGCGCTCTCGGGCGGGCGCGCCGAGGTGGGCCCCGAGCTCTTGCGCCGGAACCTCGTTGTCTCGGGCGTCAACCTCCTCTCGCTCAGGTCGCTGCGCTTCGCGATCGGGGACGAGGTCGTCCTGGAAGGCACCGGACCGTGCGAGCCGTGCAGCCTCATGGATGAGGCGCTCGGCGACGGCGGCTTCCAGGCGATGCGCGGCCACGGCGGCCTCACGGCGCGCGTGCTGCGAGGCGGCGTCGTGCGCGTCGGCGCCGCGGTGCGCGCGCTCGCGGCCGAGGAGCAAGGCGCGGGCGGCGCGGGGCAAGGCGCGGGCGGCGCGGGGCAAGGCGCGGGCGACGCGGGGCAAGGCGCGGGCGACGCGGGGCAAGGCGCGGGCGACGCGGGGCAAGGCGCGGGCGGCGCGGGGCAAGGCGCGGGCGGCGCGGGGCAAGGCGCGGGCGACGCGGGCGACGCGGGCGGCGCGGGCGACGCGGGCGGCGCGCCCGAGCCGAAGGACACTCGCCCGGCCGGCTGATCCGGACGGCGTCGCCCGCGCGCTCGTCGTCCCGGACGCGCGCGCCCGCGGCGGGATGCGCTGGCGGCGCTGGTCGCGCTGGCTTCGCGGATCGGACTAAGATGCGCCGCATGACGACGACGCCCGAGCCCGAAACCTTCCTGGTCCTCTCCTGCCTCGGCCCTGACCGGACGGGCCTCGTCGCGGAGGTGACCCATTACCTGACCGAGCGCGGCGCCAACGTGGAGGACAGCCGGATGGCCGTGCTCGGCGGCGAGTTCGGCATCCTCCTGCTCGCGTCGGGGCTCCCCGGCGCGATCGAGGCGGTGGAGCGCGAGACCGAGGCGCTCACCCGGGCGACGGGGCTCACGGTGCAGAGCCGCCGGACCAAGAGCCCCGAGTCGCACCGGCGCGCGTCGACCATCCCCTGCGTCATCTCGGTGGACGCGCTCGACCACGAGGGGATCGTCCGCGCCGTCTCGCGCGCGCTCCACGGCGCCGGTGTGAACATCGTCTCGCTCGAGACCTCGGCGTACGAGGCACCCGTCACCGGCTCGCAGCTCTTCCGGATGGAGGCCCGCGTCGACGTCCCCGCCGGGGTGACGCTCGCCCAGCTCCGCAAGGCGATGGACGCCGTCGCGGAGTCCGAGAACCTCGACATCGAGGTCCGCTCGCTCATCAAGGCGTGACGCCGCAGAGGCGGACGCCGCGCGGCGCCGGAGCCGCGAGAGACGACCCGCGAGAGCTGACCTCGGAGAGGCGACCTCCGAGAGCTGGCTCCGAGAGGCGACCTCCGAGAGCTGACGTCCGAGAGGCGACCCTCGAGAGCTGACGTCCGAGAGCCGACGCCCAGGAGCCGACGACCGGGACGTCTGCTCTGCTCCGGCGCCGGCCGCGACCCTGCCCCGGGGAGCTCGCCAGCCGCCTCGCGAGAACGCCGGCCACTCGGCGGGAAGAAGCGCTATCTTCGTGGGCCATGCCCTTCAGCAACCTCAGCTCCCCCCGCAAGGTGCACAGTCTCGACGCGGAGATCCGCGGGGCCGCGGTCCTCGCGAGCCCCGGTCTGGTCGCCATGGTCTCGACCGATCCGGTGCGCCTCGGCGTCTGTCCTGTCGGAGGCTCCGGCGCGAAGACGACGAACCTGTCGCTGTCCTCGGCCGAGGACGTCGCGTTGCTCTCGAAGGACGTCGCCGTGGTGCGGAGCGAGGACGCGGTGTGGGCGCTGCTCGGCATCGCGCACGGCCCGAAGCTCGAGCAGGTCGGCCGTGACGCGCGGCTCCTGGCCACGCGCCCCTCGGGCGAGACGGCGCTGTCGCTGGGCTGGGACGGCAGCGCGACGGAGCTGAAGCTGGACAAGAACGAGGTCAACGGCCGCACGTTCGCGCTGCGCGGCGCCGCGCGGGCGTTCGATGTGACCGAGGCCGAGACGCACGTGGTGGTGGACGGCGCAGGGGAGGGGGGCGAGCTGCGCGTCCACCCCGGCGCGACGCCCGAGCCCGGCCCGACGCTGCGTGCCCTGCTGCCGCGCGCGGCGCAGAACCTGAACCGCGTGCGCGGCGGGGCGAAGCTCACCGCGGTGTACAAGCGCGGCGCGAGCGCTGTGTGCGCGGTCGTCCGGTCGTCGGGCAAGCTGACCGCCAAGGTGATCGAGCTCGGCGAAGGCGTCGCGGATGTGGCGGTCCTCGAGTCCAGCCTGTTCGCGGCGTTCGCGGACGGCCGGGTCGCGCTGTTCGACGGCGCCACCATCGAGGCGGCGTCGGCCGCGCCGCCCACGCCGACGGCCAGCGTCACGCTCGGCGCCCGCGGCGAGCCCACGGTGCTCGCGATCGCGGGCAAGGGGTCGCCGACCCTGTGGGTGGGCACGAGCGCCGGGGAGATCTGGAGCCTCTCCATCGTGCGCAAGCAGGGCGGCTGAGGCGGGGCGCCGCTCCGGAGACAGGGTGTCGCGAGCTCTGGTTCCTGCTGGCGCCCCACGTCGAGATGGTCGACGACCTCGCGAAGCCCCGTCGAAAGGCCATCGCCAGGAAACCCGAAGTCGTCCTGGCGCCCTCGCCCGGGGCGGGCATCACGCCATGAGCCCATCCGGATGAGCTGGCGCGTCCAACCGGGAGATGGGTGGCACCCATCTCCCGGTGGACGTGCCTCTAACAAAAGGTGGGTGGAACCCATCTCCGCGGTGGACGTGCCTCCAACAAAAGATGGGTGGCACCCATCTCCCGGTGGACGAGCCTCCAACAAAAGATGGGTGGCACCCATCTCCGCGCTGGAGACGCCGCCGGGCGGGCTCGGGACGTAGCTTCAATCCTTCGCCCTCATCACGGCGAGGCCGGCGATCCCGACGCCGCCCGCAGCCAGCGCGGCCAGAAGGAGGCGCTTCCTCCCGGTCATCGTCCGCAAGTCCGGCACCACAGTCACTACTCTTCCACTTCGACCATGTACTTCGCGGACATGCGGCCGCCGTGCACCTCGATCTTGGAGAGCTCGGCCTCCATCTCCTGGAGGTCGGCAGGCGTCAGCTCGACATGGATGGCGCCCAGGTTCTCTTCCAGGTGGTCCGCTCGACGCGTGCCGGGGATCGGGACGATCCACGGCCTCTGCGCCAGGAGCCATGCCAGCGCGATCTGGGCAGGCGTGGTGCCCTTTCGCTTCGCAACCCTCACCAGCAGATCGACCACCGGCTTATTTGCGGCCAGGTTCTCGGGGGTGAAGCGATCGAAGCCCGATCGAAAGTCGGTGTTCGGGTCGAACGTCGTGCGTGCGTCGATCTTCCCGGTCAGATAGCCCATTCCAACCGGACCCCACGGGACGAAGCCGATCCCCAGTTCCTCGCAGGTCGTGAGCACACCGTTCTTCTCCGGGTCTCGATTCATGACGGAGTACTCGGTCTGGACTGCCGCCACCGGTTGAACGGCATGCGCCCGGCGAATGGTTCGTGCGCTCGCCTCGGAGAGGCCGAAGTGCAGGACCTTTCCTTGCTGGATCAACTCCTTGACCGCACCGGCCACGTCCTCGATGGGCACCTTCTTGTCGACGCGATGCTGATAGTAGAGATCGATGCGGTCGGTCCGGAGGCGCTTGAGCGAGCCCTCGACCACCTTCTTGATGTGGTCCGGATGGCTGTTGTGGCCACCAGCTTCGATGTCGTAGCCGAACTTCGTGGCGATGGAGACCTTATCTCGGATGGGTGCGAGCGCCTCTCCGACGAGTTCTTCGTTCCTGTAGGGTCCGTAGACCTCGGCGGTATCGAACAAGGTGACGCCCTTTTCATGGGCAGCACGCAGGACGGCAATCCCTTGATTTTTGTCTGCCGGTGGACCGTAGTTGGCGCTGATGCTCATGCACCCGGCGCCGATCTCGGAGACCGCCAGCTTGCCGAGCATTCGTGTCCTCATTCCGCGATTCCTCACGTTCGCGCCTGGTCCCTCGCTCGTCGGAGGGCCCTTTCGCTTGGGCGCATTCGCGGAGGCGCAGGACGCCCCGACCGCCAATGCCGCCATGGCGAGGCCAGCGCTGGCCAAGAGGTCCCGGCGACTCAGGGCTCGGGGACCTGCGGTGTTCGAATCATTCGTTCGCTGGGTGTTCTTCATGGCGCTCTAGCTCCCGTTGCCGACGCCGCCGGCCGCGCTGAACGTCAGCGACGACGAGAGGTCGCGGTACGCGTCGATCTGCTGCCGGAGGTCGGCGAGCTTCTGCTCGCCCGTTGCGATCGCATCGGCCCCTGCCATGAAACGCGCCGGGGGCCGCTCCAGGTCAACGAGGGTCACGAGCGCGCGGGCGAGCTTGGCCGGGTCGCCGCCCTGTTTGCCATTGTGGGACCTCCAGAACTCGAGCTGCTTCGCCCTGCGCTCGGCGTAGTCATCGATGGAAGGCTCGGCGTAGCTCGTCGATTGCTCCGTGAGGAGCTCCGTGCGGAAGAACCCCGGATTCACGATGGTGGTCTTGATGCCGAACGGGGCGACCTCCGGCGCGAGTGACTCCATCCAGCCCTCGAGGCCGAACTTCGATGCCGCGTAGGCGCTCCCGAACTCGAAGCCGACGAGGCCCGCTGTCGACGAGACTGCGACGATGTGCCCCGAGCGCTGCTTGCGCATGATCGCGCGCCGCCGGGAGAGACGGTGGGTCGGGTGCGGCTGTCGGTGCCGCCGATGGCCGTCCCCTTCGTGATCGATCCAGTGCTCCCGACGTTTCGCGCTCGTCACCCGCGCATCGAGGTCGAGCTCGCCATCGAGGAGCGCCTCGTGGACATCGTGGCCGAAAGCTACGACGCGGGCGTGCGGCTCAGTGAATCCATCGAGCGAGACATGGTGCAGGTCCGGCTCACCAATTCCTTTCGCTTCGTGGTGGTGGGCGCGCCCGCGTACCTCGCGCGCCACGGTACGCCGGAGCGGCCCGAGGATCTCCTGCGCCATGAGTGCATCACGTTCCGCTCGCAGACCACGGGAGCGCTCTACGCATGGGAGCTCGAACGCGGGCGCAGGAACTGGCGCGTTCCCGTCCGCGGGGGCGTCGTCACGAGTGACGGCCGGCTGACCGCCAAGCTGGCGGAGCAAGGCTTGGGCCTCGTCTACGCCTTCGAGCCGATGGTCTTGGAGCAGCTACGTACAGGACGGCTCCAGCGCGTGCTCGAACGCTACGCGCCTACGGTTCCCGGCTTCTTCCTCTACTTCCCGAGCGTCGCGCGGAGATCGGCGCCGCTGCGGCACTTCATCGAGGCGGCCAAAGAGCTGGCGGTCCGCACCGCGAAGTGATCGCGGAACGTGACGTAGACCCGCCGGACCCCGCACGACGACGGGCATGACGTGGTACAGCCACGTATCACGCCAAGCAACCGAAGCCGATCGCCGAGACCTCGATGGCGCTGCTTCCGAGAATCGACGCAATTCGATGGGATTTCGCTTGGAGGCTCAGCCCGAGAGCATCGCGGTGCCATGGCGGCGCGCGGCTCCGTCACCTGGGACGCCGAACTCACTTGGGATGCCGAACAAGGGAATGGAGTCGGCGGCCTTCGGCCGCGGCTCATCCCGAGTTGGACGGGCGGAGCACGCACGATCCCTGCCGACATCGCGCGCACGCCGGGGAGCATCCTGCGCCTGTACAGCTCGCACCTTCGCGAGGTGCGCTACGACGCTCGCGGCTGGCGAGGCCGCCACCCGCCATGGCGCCGCCACCCGCCGACGCGCATACCGCACACCACACTCCCTTGATCTCGGCTTCCTCATCCCATGGCACGCGATCTGCCATGGGGGCCGCGCATGGGAGACGCCGACATCACCTTGCGCCACCTCGCCCGGAGGCGCCCCGAGGACCTGGTGCGCGCCCTCGTCCCCGAGGACCACCCCATCGAGATCCTTGGCTGGGTCGACAGCCAGGTCACGAACATCGAGCGCCGCCTCGACAAGGCCCTGCGCCTGCGGGTCGGCAGCGAGCCGCGGGTGCTGCACGTCGAGTTCTGCTTCGCGCTCCGCGACGACGTTCCGGATCGCGTCTTCGAGTACCTCGGCTTCCTCTTCGCCGCGCTCCGCCTCGAAGCTCCCGCCGAGCCGGTGCCGCCGATCGAGAGCGTCGCCGTGGTGCTCTCTGGCCCCAGGCGGCGCTTGCCTGCGACAGGGAAGCGCCGCACCGCCTGGCCAGGGCGGCCGTTCAGCGGCACGCACTTCCGCGTCGACGCCGTCTACCAGCGCACGATCGGCGAGCTGCGGGCGCGCGGCAGCGTGCTCTGGCTGGTGTTCGCCCCGCTCGCCCGGGACGCGACGGAGGCGGCCTTGCGGGAGGTCGTCGCGGAGATCCACGCGGGCGCGGCGACCGCCCAGGAACGGGCCGAGCTGTACACGGCGCTCCTGGTGATGGCGACCATCGATCCCTGGGGGCATAATCTGCGGAAGGAGCTCGTCATGATGGTGGAGGACAAGGAAGAGGGGCTGCTCCGGCGCACGCCGATCATCGGGGAGCTGATCATCGAGGCCGAGCGACGAGGGGAGCTACGGGGAGAGCAGCGCGGAGAGCAACGAGGTGAGCTACGCGGCGAGCAACGAGGAGAGCAGCGCGGGGAGCAGAAGGCGATCGCGGAGCTGCTCGGCCGCCTCTTCGCGCGGCGCATCGGGCGACGGCCGACCGCCGAGGAAGAGCGCTCGATCGTCGAGCGAGCCCGCGCACTCGGTCCCGGCGAGGTCGAGGATGCCTTGCTCGATCTCGAAGGCGAGGCGCTGGTTCGCTGGCTCGCGGAGCCCATGTCCCGATCGTGAGCTCCCGCAAAAGCACGGGCGCCTGACGTGCGACCGCGTGACCGCGTGACCGCATAATGCGCGGCTGCGACATGCAGCACCCGAGTCGGTATGCGGCACCCGAGTCGGTGGGACCAGCACGAGGATGCATTCGAGGTGCGCACGTACCTCGCGCACGCCCGCGCGGGATTGCGGAACGCTGGGCGGAGCGAGCCGGCGAGATCTCTCCGCTCATCGACCCGCAGGAGCGCGAGCGTCATCGCTCAGGCCGCGCGCGCTGCCAGCCGCCCTGCAACCAGCGCATCCGGATCCACCTCATCCAGCGTCGTGACCACGCGATCCGCCCCCGCCGCGACCAGCAGCGCCCGGTCGGCGAGCCGCGCCACGCCGAGCGCGGTCATCCTCCCCGCCTTGGCGGCCAGCACCCCGGCGGGGGCGTCCTCGACGACAAGGCAGCTCGCCGGCGGGGCACCGAGCGCGCGCGCCGCCGCCAGGAACAGGTCCGGCGCCGGCTTTCCGCGCGCCACCTCGGCCCCGCAGAGATCGGCGTCGACAAGGTCGAGCAGCGTCGCGCCGGGCGGGATGGGCGGGCAGCGAATGTCCTGCTGCTCGGCGAAGGTGTCGGCACGGATCCGGCGGAGGAGCCGGCTGGCGTTCCGGGACGACGACGCCGTCGCGATCGGCATGCCGCGCGCCTTGAGCCCCAGGACCAGCCGCATCGCGTCAGGGAAGACCTCGAACTCCCCCGCCTCGATCATCCGGAGCAGCACCTCCTGCTTGCGCTCGGCGTAAGTCGTGGCGCGCGCCGCGGCGTCGGGCACACCAAAGTAGTCGAGCGCCGCGCGCGCGCCGCTCTCGCGCGGCTTGCCGGCGACCTCCCCCTGGTAGACGGCCGTCGTGAACCGCTCGGGCGCATAGCGCGTCTGCGGCGCGATCGCGCGCCACTCGGTGGCCATCAGCGCCTCCAGCGCCTCGCGCCAGGCGCGCTCGTGCGGCGAATCGACCATCACCCCGTCGACATCGAACAGGACCCCCTCGAAACGCATGCCGCCGACATGGCGCCGCCGCGCCGCACCGGGAGCCCCCCGAGCGTCGCGGGCGTCGCGGGCGTCCCATCGACGCGATCGATTCGATGCGATGCGCCGCCCTCGTTGCGCGCGGCGGCGCTCGAGCGTGCCCGCCTGCGGCTCCCGCCTGCCGTGCCCGCCGCCGCGCCCACCCGCCGCGCCCGCCTGCGCCTCCTCCTGCGGCTCCTGCCTGCCGTGCCCGCCGCCGCGCCGCGGGTGCTCCCGCCGCCGCGCCGCGGGTGCTACCTTGACGGCCCGTGCCGCCTGCCCGCACCGGAGCCAACCCCCGCGCGACGCGCCTGCCCCGCGCGCTCGTCGTCCGCGACCCGGAGCCCGAGGAGCTCCGCGCGACGATCGACTGGTCGGACTGGTACCTCGATGAAACGGACGGCATCGGGGCGTGGGGCGAGCACGACGAGATCTCCCGCCTGCTCCTGTCCTCGATCGCGCAGCTCGCGCGCGAGCGCGGCTGGACCGACCACCACGCCGGCTCGGATCGGTTCTTCGCGTGGGTGCGCGAGGAGCCGCTCGTCCGCGTCTCGCCGGACGTCTACCTCCTCGACCACCGGCCCGCGCCGCCGCTGCCCAAGCAATGGCAGACATGGCTGCCCGGCCACCGGCCGCCGCGGTTCGCGCTCGAGATCGTGCCGAGCGACTGGCAGAAGGCCTACGAGGACATCCCGCTCAAGTACTGTCAGCTCGGCTGTCCCGAGCTCGCGATCTTCGATCCGCAGGCCGCCGCGCAGCGACCGCCCGCCGGCAGGGTGCCGCTCCAGGTCTACCGGCGCGACCCCGACGGCGCGTACGTGCGCCTGCACGCGGGCGCCGGCCCCGCGTGGAGCCCCGCCCTCGACAGCTGGCTCTGCGTCGTGGGCG
Source organism: Sorangium sp. So ce321 (assembly GCF_051530195.1). Classification (NCBI taxonomy): domain Bacteria; kingdom Pseudomonadati; phylum Myxococcota; order Polyangiales; family Polyangiaceae; genus Sorangium; species Sorangium sp. So ce321. Next base: position 13,904,791 of record NZ_CP150329.1, read on the forward strand.
GCGGCGCCGAGGCCCGGCTCCGCCTCGCGCGCCCCGGCGGCAAGGGCGAGCTCGTGCCCACCCAGGAGGAGGTCGCGGCGACCGATGCGCGCGCCAGGGAGGCGGCCGAGGCGCGCGTGCGCGAGCTCGAGGCGCGCGTGCGCGAGCTGGAGCAGCTCGAGCAGGGGTGACGCCCGCCGCGCCGAGCGCGGCGCGACACGGAAGACGGAAGGACTCCGCCGCTGCGAAGCCTCGCTGTCCGGCGATCTCGCCTGCTCGCGCGAGGCCGACAGGGCACGGCGGGCTGCTCCGTGGAACCGGCGCGGACGCTCCGGCAAACGCATGACGCTGTCGGCCGCCTGCGAGACAGGACACCGGCGTCGGCTTTGGCGTCGCGCCGCGTTCAGCGGTACGCTCGCGGCATGTGCCGGAACATCCGCCCTCTGTTCAACTTCGAGCCGCCGGCCACCGAGGAGGAGATCCGGGCGGCGGCGCTTCAGTACGTGCGCAAGGTGAGCGGGACGCGCAGCCCGAGCGGCAAGAACGTCGCCTGCTTCGAGCAGGCCGTCGACGACATCGCCGCCATCACGCGCCGGCTCGTCGAGTCGCTGGAGACCACCGCGCCGCCCAAGAACAAGGAAGTCGAGGCCGCGAAGGCCCGCGTCCGCAACGTGCGCCGCTTCGGCTCCTGACACCCCCGGGAAGCGTGCTCTGCCGCAGCACGGGCCGCCAAGGCTGGCCGTGGCCCTGCCGTTACATTACCTTCGCACCCCCAGCACCGAGGCGTACGACCGCGGCGAGAAATGGGACGCATACCGGCGCATCCCCTCCCTGACAGACTACCTGCTCGTCTCGCAGCTATCGGTGCGCGTCGAGCACTACCGGCGCGAGGCCGACGGCGCCTGGCGTTACCGCGTGATCGAGGCCGGGGGCGCCATCTCGCTGTCGAACGGCGCCGCCCTCCCTGTCGACGCCATCTACGAGGGCGCCTTCGAGCTCGACGCCGGCTGAAGGGGTGAGCCCCCACGACAGCAAATCTGGCGCGACACCGCCCGACAGCCGAGCTCGCGGCCTGTCCGAGGCGCGACCGACGGCGGCGATCGACGACCGCCGTCGGCAGCAACGCACAGCCGCCATCCGGCACCGGAGACATCATGAAACTACCTGCTCCTCATCTATCCCTCTCTCTCCTTCTGACGTTCCTGGCGGCCTCTGCAGAGGCGTCGCCGCCGACGTGCGTCACGATCCGCCGCGGCCTCCTCGGCGGCGTCGCTGACGCCACCATCACCAGCCACAAGCCGCATCGCAACCGCGGCGACGCGCCGCACCTCCTCGGCGCCGCCGGGCCCGGCGCGGAGCGAGCGCTGGTCCGGTTCGACCTGAGCTCGCTCCCCGAGGGGGTCGATATCGAGTCTGCCGCGATCACGCTGCACCCGGCGGGGAGCCGCGGCGCAGACGCCGTGGACGTTCACCGGATCACGTCGGCGTGGGACGAGGACACGGTCACCTGGGCGAGCTTCGCGGGCGCGTTCGACCCGTCGCCGGTCGCGTCCTCCGACGGCGGCCGGTGCGGGACGGGGCCGGTCACGCTCGACGTCACGTCGCTCGCGCAGGCGTGGGTGGACGGCGCGCTCCCGAACCACGGCGTGCTCCTCGAGCCGAGCTCCACGGCGCCCGCGAGGCTCTGGAGCAGCGAGGCCCCGCTCGCGGCTCGCCGGCCCGCGCTCAGCGTCTGCTACCGGCCGTGCCCGGGCGCCGAGCACCTCTTCAGCCGGCGGTTCGGCGACCTGCGCGAGCAGGTCGGGTATTCCGTGGCCGTCGACAGCGCGGGCGACATCGTCCTCGCGGGCTATGCCGCAGGCGCCGTCGATTTCGGGGGCGGGCCGGTCACCCCCGCGGGCGCCGCGAGCGCGTTCGTCGCGAAGTTCGACGCCGAGGGGAGCGTCCTCTGGAGCCGCCGCTTCGGCTCCGCCGACTCGTTCGCCTCCGCCGTGGCCGTGGACGGGGAAGGCAACATCCTGCTCGCAGGCGGCTTCCGCGACCCGATCGACCTCGGCGGCGGGCCGCTCACGATCCCCCCCGAGGCCTCCCTGCTCGCGTTCGTGGCGAAGCTCGACCCCGACGGCAACCACCTCTGGAGCCGCGGCGCGACAGGCAATGAGCGCCATTACCCGCGCGGGATCGCCGCGGACCCCGACGGCAACGTCGTCGTCACCGGCTCGTTCGAGGGCGCCCTCGGCTTCGACGGCTCATCGCCGCTCGTCAGCGCCGGGGGCCTGTTCGATGAGGACGTCTTCGTGTCGAAGTTCGATGCTTCCGGCAATCACCTCTGGAGCGAGGGCTTTGGCACGGTGAACATCGATCGCGGCGAGGGCCTCGCGGTGGACAGCGCGGGTGACATCGTCCTCGCGGGGTTCTTCCTCGACGCGGGGCTCGCGGGGCTCGACCTCGGCGGCGGGCCGCTCCCGACCGCCGGCAGCTCCGAGGCCTTCGTCGCCAAGCTCGATCCGGACGGCCATCATGTCTGGAGCAGGAGCTATGGAGATCCCGGCAGCCAGGACGCCGCCGCCGTCGCGGTGGATCCGTGGGACAACGTGCTCGTGACAGGGAGCTTTCACGGCAGCGTCGACTTCGGCGGCGGGCCGCTCGACAGCGCGGGCGACAACGACGTGTTCGTGCTGAAGCTCGACCCGTCGGGCGACCACGTCTGGAGCCGCCGCTTCGGCGACGCGCTCCGGCAGGACGGCGCCGCGATCGCCGCCGACGCCGCGGGCAACGTCGCGATCAGCGGCGCCTTCCAGGGCGCGCTCGACGTCGTGTGCGCGCCGCTCGAGAGCGCGGGGGAAATGGACATCTTCGTGGCCAGGCTCGACGCCGACGGCCGGCCGCTGACGAGCGACAGCTTCGGCGACGAGGAGGGCCAGACCCCCACGGACATCGCGTTCGGCCCCGGCGGCGACGTCGTCCTCACCGGCTATTTCGAGGGCACCCTCGACTTCGGCGGCGGGCCGCTCGCGGAGCAGGGCGGCCGCGACGCCTTCCTCGTGAAGCTCGGGCTGTGAGGCGTCGGCCTGCGCCGCGCGCCGGGCTGCGCCCCGCCCGGCGCGCGCGCCGCTCAGACCTGCTCGGTCGGCATGACGGTGACCTGTGACAGGTTGACGTGCCGCGGGAGGCCGGCCGTGAAGGCGATGGTGTTCGCCAGGTCGTCCGCCGTGAGCCACGTGATCTCCTGCTTGGCGCTGGCGATCCACGCCTTGGCCTTCTCGTCGGTCATGTGACCCTGCAGCTCGGTGTCGACGAAGCCGGGCTCGACGACCGAGACGCGGACGCGCTTCGGGCCGAGCTCGGCGCGCAGGTTGCGCGAGAGGTGCGTGACCGCCGCCTTGGTGGCGCAGTAGACAGCGAACGTCGCGAAGACGCCGTGCGCGGCGATCGACGAGATGTTGATGAGGTCCGACGGGCCGCCCTTGCCCGCGGCCGCGACCAGCGGATCGACGAACGCGTCGACGACCCGCATCACGCCGGTGACATTGAGGTCGATCATCTGCTCGAAATCGGCGACCCGGTGCTCCTCGACGCCGGAGGGCAACATGACGCCGGCGTTGTTGACCACGAGGTCGACGGTCCCGAGCTCGGCGGCGATCGACCGCGCGGCGCCGGCGACGGCGGTCCTGTCGGTGGCGTCGACGGCGAGCGCCAGCGCGCGCCCGCCCGCGGCGCGGATGCCCTCGGCCAGCGCCTGGAGGCGGTCCTTGCGGCGCGCGAGGAGCGCGACGGCCGCGCCCTGCTCGGCGAGCTTGCGGGCGGTGGCTTCACCGATGCCGCTGGAGGCCCCGGTGACGACGGCGATGCGACCTGCGAGAGGGAGATTCTGGGACATGGTGCCTGCTCCTGGTTGGTCCCCGTTCGGGGATGGCCGCACTCTGGAGCTCCGCGTCGCGGCTAGTAAGACGAGCGGCGATCCTGGGATTCGCAATCCCTGGATAGGGGCCCGCGGGCGGTGCATCTTGGGGGCATGTCCGGGGCGCGCGCGAACGTGAGCGACAGGCGGAGCGAGCTGGCGGATTTCCTTCGCGGCAGGCGGACGCGCGCGGCGCCGGCCGCGGGCGTCGCCTTCGCGGGGAAGCGGCGGCGCACGCCGGGCCTCCGGCGCGAGGAGATCGCGCAGCTCGCGGGGCTCAGCGTCGACTGGTACACGCGGCTCGAGCAAGGGCGCGACGTGAACCCGTCGCGCGAGACGCTCGAGGCGATCGCGCGGGTGCTGAAGCTCGACGACGACGAGCGAGGTCACCTCTTCTACCTGGCGCGCCCCGAGCCCGCGGGCGGCGCGGCGCGCTCCGCGGCGCAGAAGGAGAGGGCCGAGCCGGCGATGGTGCGCGCGCTCGAGGCGCTGCGCGTCCCGGCGTTCGTCTTCAGCCCCCGGTTCGACGTGCTCGCGTGGAACGAGGCGGCGTGCCGCCTCCTCCTGGACTTCGGCGACGTCCCCCCGCGGAAGCGCAACCTGCTCTGGCTGACGTTCCGGCACGCGGCCTACCGCGCGCGTTACGCGGACATCGGCACGATCGAGCGGGAGGTCGTGGCCGCGTTCCGCTTCAGCGCGAGCTCGTACGTGGGGGATCCGGAGTTCGACGCGCTCATCGCCGATCTGCTCGAGACGAGCGAGGCGTTCCGGGTGATCTGGGCGCGCCACGAGGTCCGCGCCAAGGTGAGCGGCACGAAGGCGTTCCGCGTCGAGGGCGGGGGCGCGGGCGGCCGCGACGCCGACGAGGGGGCGCCGCTCCTGCTCGAGTGGCACACGCTCGCGTCGACGACGTCGAGCCGGCAGCAGCTCGTCTATTACATGGCGCGCGCGGCGGGCGGGCCCGGGGACGAGCGCCGCCTCGCGGCGCTGTGCGGGGCGGCGGCGGATGACGGGGCGGCGGTGGAGCGCGCCCAGGGCTGACGCGCACCCGGCGCCGATCCGTGGCAGGATGCGGCTGGAGCCTCGCCATGGGGAACAACGTGGAGCTGGTGATCGGGGTGCTCAACGGGGTCCTCGGCGACTACCTGAAGCGGACCAGCAACGGCCTCGCGACCGCGATGCAGCTCGTCCGCGACGGGCGCCCCGTGCCGCTGTCCAGGGCGCTCCCCGCGGCCGTCTCTGCCCAGGCCACGTCCCGCGTCGTCGTGCTCGTGCACGGACTGATGAGCACCGAGGCCATCTGGACGATGTCGGACGGCGAGACGTACGGGTCGCGCCTCGCGCGCGACCTCGGGTACACGCCGCTTTACGTGCGGTACAACAGCGGTCTCCGCATCTCCGAGAACGGCGAGGCCCTGGACGCCCTCCTCGAGCAGCTCGTCTGCGCCTCTCCTGCGCCGGTGGAGGAGCTGGTCCTCATCGGCCACAGCATGGGCGGCCTCGTCTCGCGCAGCGCCGCGCACGCGGCGAGCGACAAGGGGCGAAGGTGGCTGCCCCTCGTGAAGCGGGCTTTTTACCTCGGCACACCGCACCTCGGCGCGCCGCTGGAGCGCTTTGGCCACGCCGTCACGTGGGCGCTCGCCAGCATCGACAACCCGTACACGAAGCTCATCGCCGAGATCATCAACCTCCGCAGCGGCGGGATCAGGGACCTTGGGTATGCCAACCTCCGCCGCGAGGACTGGGAGGACGCCGACGCAGGCGCCCTGCTCCAGAACCGCCGGCATCCCGTGCCCCTGCTCCCTCACATCCGCCATCACCTCATCGCCGGCGCGCTCACGGCCGATCCATGGCTCTCCCTGCTGTTCGGGGACGCGATGGTCTCGCTGAGGAGCGCCACGGGCCGGGCGGTCGCGAGGGACAGGTGCTCGCCTTTCCCTCAGGAGCACGTGCGGGTCATGCCGGCGCTCGGCCACCTGCGGCTCGCCCACGACGAGGACGTCTACGCGCAGATTCGCGCGTGGTGCGAGGAGGCGGCGTGATCGAGAGGTGGCGCGGCCTGAAGGACCTCGTCGAGGACGCGGTCGACCACGGCTCGCGGGCCGTGGAGCGCCTGCAGAAGCACGCGGCGAAGCTGCCTTTCGACCTGCTGGAGCAGATCCCCCCGCTCCGGGCGCCCGTGAGGGGAGTCCGGCTCATTCACGACACGACGCTGTCCGGCGTCCACGGGGCGATCCGCCTCGTCAACCGCGCCGTCGGGAGCACGGTGGACGTGGTCCTCTATGTCGTGGAGCAGAAGAGACAGCCGCCGGGGGCGCCGGACGGCGGCGCGGGCGACGCGCCGGGCGCGCCTCCCGGGGGCCCGGACCCCACGGCGCCTTGAGCCGGCCTAGAACAACGATCACGTTGAAACCCGGAGAATTTTCACAGGGAGGCGGGGAGGCGGGGAGGAAGAAAAAATGAATTTCTCCCTCTTGCCGTCTCTCGCTCCCCGCCTCCCCGCCTCCCTGTGAAATTCCTGCTTTCTCTCGTGGTTTCAACCCGTTTGTCGCTCTAGCGGTCGCCGGTCGACGCCGCGCCGACGCGCGCCGGCGGCTCGCGGCGCCTGGGCAGGGCCTTGCGCCAGCGCGCGCGGAGGGCGCTCGGCCTCTCGCCGTAGCGCTCCTTCAGGAACGTGGCGGCGACGACGCGGTCGGTGCGGAAGGAGCGGAAGTCCTGGCGGAGCTCGCACCACGCGATGAGGACGCGCGTCGCCTCGAGGTACCCCACGACGACGGGCCACACGACGCGCTCGCTCTCGCGCCCCGCCTCGTCGCGGTAGCGCAGCGCGATCTTCGTCCCGGCGCGGATCGCCGCGCGCACCTCGGCCATGTCGAGCGCGTCGGGGGCCTGGTCCAGCGCGGGCGGCGCGCCCGTCGCCGGCTCGAGCACGAACTGGCGCAGGCGCTCGGGGACGCTCGCGGCGATCTTCGCGATGAGGTCCTGCGCCGCCCGCCGCAGGGCGACGTCGCCGCGGTGGGCGACCCACTGCGCGCCGAGGACCGCGACCTCGATCTCGTCGGGCGTGAGCATCAGCGGCGGCATGTCGAAGCCGCGCTCGAGCACGTAGCCCGTGCCGGCCTCGCCGCGGATCGGGACGCGCTGGGCCAGGAGGTCCGCTATATCGCGGTACACCGTGCGCTTCGACGTCTCGAGCTCCTCGGCGAGCGCCGCCGCGGTGATCGGCGCCCGCTGCCGGCGCAGGATCTGCAGGATCTGGAACAGGCGATCGGCGCGTCGCACGGGGATGCTGACACCAGGTTGTCAGCAGGGCGGGGCTACATCAAGCGCGGTCCACGACGGACCCAGACGCCCGGAGAACGCGCATGATCACCCTCCACTGCTTCGGCCCGATGTTCGGCTTGCCGGAAGCCAGCCCCTACGTGACCAAGACCGAGGTCCAGCTCAAGCTGCTGGGCCTGCCCTACGGGAAGGAGCGCGGCCGGCTCGATCAGTCCCCGAAGGGGCAGCTCCCCTTCATCGACGACGAAGGCGAGCGCATCGCCGACTCGCACTTCATCCGCGAGCACCTCGAGAAGAAGCACGGCAAGGATCTCGACGCGGGCCTCGACGCGCGCCAGCGCGCCGAGGCGTGGGCCATCGAGCGCATGCTCGAGAACCACTTCGCCGCGGCCAGCGGCTACGCGCGCTGGCTCATCCCGGAGAACTTCGCGAAGGGCCCGGCGCGCTTCGTCGACGGCGCGCCCGAGGAGCTGCGCCCGAAGCTGCGCGAGGAGCTCCTCGCGCGCGTCCGCGAGAACTACCGCGCGATCGGCGTCGCGCGGCACTCGGACGAGGAGATCGTCGCGCTCGGCGCGCGCTCGCTGGCCGCGCTCTCGGCGCTGCTCGGGGGCAAGCCGTACCTCTTCGGCGACCGCCCGGCGGGGGTCGACGCGACGGCGTTCGCGGTGCTGGCCGGCATCCTCACGCCGTTCTTCGACTCGCCGCTGCGGCGCAGGGCCGAGGGCTTCTCGAACCTCGTCGCGTACACGGCGCGGCTGATGCGGGAGTTCTACCCGGAGCACCCGTGGGAGGTGCCCCCGCCGGCGCGGCCGGGGGCCTGAACGACGCAGCGCCCCGCGCTCCGCGACGACGGAGCGCGGGGCGCGGGGCGCGGCGGCAGGATCGCCGCCGCCCGGCGCTACTCCTTGCCGTCGGGGGCCGGCGCGGGATCGGCGATGTCGCCGCCGCACTCGAACCCTGACCAGGCCGGGGCAGGCAGGGCCACCGACGCGACCGGCGTCGCAAGGTCGTCGAGCGCGTTCACGAGCACGCCGCCGTTCGAGATCGAGTAGACGAAGTCCTCGACGAACACGCCGCGCCGCACGTCGGCGCCGCCGTAGTAGAAGCACCCCGGCTCCGTGGTGAAGAAGCCGCTGTGGTCGACGGCGCCGAGCCGGCTGAACCCGTCGGCGATATCGACGTTGAAGAGCTCCAGCGTGCTCGCGACCGCGCCGGTCTCCCCGTCGAAGCTCACGAGCGGGAAGGCGAGCACGCCGCGCTCACCGTAGTACGTGAACGCCTTGTGGTTGTACTCGGCCTCGGAGTACCCGTAGTCCCCGTCGAGCGTCTCCTTGTGCAGGAGCGCGGGCGCCGACGCGTCGGTGACGTCGAAGATCTGGAGCGCCAGGCCGGTGACCGTGCCTTCCTCGTCTCCATCCCTGCCGATCGCCAGCAGGTGCCCGTCGTCGAGCGGGTGCATGTACTCGCTGAAGCCGGGGATCTTGAGCTCCCCCGCGACCGAGGGCGACCCCGGGTCGGAGAGGTCGAGCACGAACAGCGGGTCGACCTGGAGGAACGTCACCACGTAGCCGCGATCCCCGAAGAACCGGGCGGAGCGGATCTGCTCGCCGGGGGCCAGGTCGGTGATGGCGCCGACGCGCGCGAGCTCGGCTCCCTGCGCCTCGAGGACGAACACGCTGTTGCTGGTCGTCCACCTGGGCTCCGCCGGCACCATCGCGGTCGTGGCGACGCGGAGCTTGCCGTTGTGCTCGTCGAGCGAGAACTGGTTGAGGATGTGGCCGGGCACCGAGCCCGACGCCACGTACCTGGGCTGGCTCGGGTCGGCGGTCAGATCGAACTTGTGCAGGTGCGTGACATCGCTGCTCGCGAGCACCTCGCCGGGCGCTCCCGGCGACGCCAGCTCCTGCCAGCCCCGCGCCGCGACATACAGGGCGTCATGGCTCGAGTAAACGGTGTCGGTCGCGCCGATGATCGAGGTCGACTCCGGCTCCGCGTCGAGGTCGGCGAGGTCGATCGACTCGATCTGCGTCAGCCCGTACGACGTCGTGCCCGCCTCCGGGACGTAGAAGTCCTCGCAGCTCGCGCCGAGCTCCGTGACCGTCTCCCCCTCCTTCTCGAAGCGGTACGGCAGCCACGTCGACAGCGGAGCGGCCTCGATGAGCGCCGTGTTCTCGGCGCGGAGCTGCTCGAACGCCGCGGTCCACGCCTCGGCGGTCTCGGGGTAGTCGACCAGGCCCTCGGGCCAGTAGCCGAGCGCGGGCCCGTGGGCGCCGCCGGTCAGCACCGTGCGGACGTTGGCGCCGGTGCGCCGCCCCGAGGCGTAACCCCCCTCGAAGTAGAGCTCCTTGACCACGCTGGGGGCGCCGCCCGCGAGGCTGAGGACGGTGACCTTCGTGAGCGGGGCGTAGACGCCTAACGGGGGCACCCCGTCGGGCGCCGGCGCGTCGGTGCTGTCCGGCGGCACGGGCGCGTCGGTGCCGCCCGGCGGCATGGGCTCCGGCTCGTCTGCGCCGTCCGGCGGCTCAGCGTCGCCGGGAGACGGCGGGGACCCACCGCCGTCGGCGGGGACCTCCGGCTCATCGTCGGAGGCCTCCGGCGCATCGTCGCCATCCGGCCCACTGGCCGGCACACCGCCGCTTCCGGGCGTGGCGACGCCGCCGCCCGCGGCGATGCCGTCGACGAAGTAGTAGTCGTAGTACCCCGGCCGCGGCGTGACGCCCGCGCGCTCGTAGATCGGCGCCCCGTCGACCGACGAGTAGACGACGACCTTGTCGTCCGCCACGAACATCTCGAGCGGCTGCCCCTCGATCGCGAGCGAGCTGCCCACCGAGAGCGACGAGGCCGGCCACGCGGCCAGCGTGTAGAAGCTCTGGTCGTGCAGGATATAGAGGTTGTTGCCGTCGGTCTTGACGATATCCGCCTCATCGACGCCGGCGACCTGGGTGTTCGTGTTGGAGTGGGTCGGGGCATCGCTGCCGTCGCCCGCCGCGTCCTCCGCGCCGCCGGCCTGGGGCGGCGTCGGGGACGGCACGTCGGTGGGATCCGCGTCGCCCCCTGGCGTCGCGCCGGGGTCGCCGCCGGCGTTGTTGTCGACGCCGATGACGCCGCCGCCGCCGCGGGGGGTGCCATACGCGGAGTAGCTCGCGATGATGGCGTCGATCTGCGCGTTCATCTTCGCGAGGGCGTCCTGCTTCAGCGACGCTGCGAGGTCGTCGCAGGACTCGGCCCGGTGGAGCGGGGCGCCGTGAGATTGGACGGGCGGGGGCTCCGCCTCGCACCCGGCGGCGAGGAGGCCTGTTGCTGCGAGCAGCCAGAGGGACGAATGAGCGCGGTGTGTTCTCATGGTGTCTGGCGTATTGGCAAGCCCCGCGCCAGCAGCCCGCCCGCTCGGTGCACCGCGGTTCGCCCGTGCGCAGCCCTGCCCCGCCGCGGCGAGCCGGCGGCGAGCACGACATCCCTGTACCGGCGAGGGCCGGCTGGCACACGTGTGCCACGAGAATGGTACGACTGGCTATTTCCACCACCGCCATGCGATGATCTGGACGTTTCCTTGATCTCGGACAGCGCACCTCGCAGCGAGCCCGGCCCTGCAGGGGCGTTGCCGCGCGGGGACGAGAGCGCGAGCGACTGCGCGCCATCGCGAGGGTGCCTTTGCCTTCCGGTGCACGCCTCCGGCGACCCGGAGAGGACCTCGCCGAGCGCGGCGCGAGGGAGGCGCCGCGGGTGTCGCTGCCTCCCGCGGGCCGGGCCGGGGTGCTAGTTTGCCCGGGTGGTATCGCCGAAGCGCTTCGGGTTCCTGCTCAACGCCCGGCGGCCGCCCCGCGCGCTCGTGCTCCGCGACCTGTCGCCGGAAGAGGCCAGCGCCGCGATCGACTGGTCCGGCTGGTACCTGCCCGACGACGCGGAGCGGCCTGGCAAGGCCGAGCGGGCCGGGGTCGTCCGCCTGCTGCTCTCGGTGATGGCGCAGCTCGCGCGCGAGCGCGGCTGGTCCGACTGGTACGCCGGCGCCGATCACCCCTTCGCCTGGGTCCGGGCCGAGCCGCTCGTGCGCGTCCTGCCCGACCTCTACGTCCTCGATCACCGCCCGTTGCCGCCGCTCCCGCGGCAGTGGCAGACGTGGCTGCCGGGCCATCGCCCGCCGCGCTTCGCGCTGGAGATCGTCGCGGGCGACTGGCGCCGGGCCTACGAGGAGACGCCGGCCAAGTACTGGCAGCTCGGCTGCCCCGAGCTCCTGCTCTTCGATCCCGAGGCCGCCGCCGCGCGCGCGCCGCTCGCGGAGGAGCGCGTGCCGCTCCAGCTCTACCGCCGCGACCCGGACGGCACCTACCTGCGCGTCCACGCGGGCGCCGATCCCCTCCGGATCGAGGCGCTCGACGCGCACGTCGTCGTGCTGAAGGACGGCCCGTACCCCACGTTGCGCGTCGCGCGGACTTCCCGCGCGACGGATCTCGTGCCGGCCGAGGAGGAGGCGCTCCGCGCCGAGGGCGAGGCGCGCGCCCTGGAGCAGCGCGCCCGCGTCGCAGAGCAGCGCGCCCGCGCCGCCGCCGAGGCGCGGGTCCGCGAGCTGGAGGCGCGCGTGCGCGACCTGGAGGCCCGCCTCGCGCGTCGATGAGCGGCGCGTGGGCCATCACGGGCCTCGGCGGTGGTCCCCCGTCGGGGCTCTCCAGCACGTGGAGCTTGCCGATCCCGTGCGCCGCGGTGTCCCAGGTCCACGTGGTCGTCAGCCGCTCGGCGCCGTCCGTACGCGATCTCTTGCATCAAGCGCCGTCGGGGAAGGTACTGGATGCCGCGAAAGGGGCGACGTCCTCAGCCCGGGCACGGCCCAGCGCACCCCTCGCCGCCGCAGTCGATGCCGGCCTCGTCGCCGTTCTTCACGCCGTCGCTGCAGGTGGGCACCTCGCAGGCGCCGCTCCAGCAGACGCCGCTCGTGCAGTCTGCGCCGGTCCTGCAGCCCCGGCCCTGCGGGCAGCGCGGGCACGACGTCGTGCCGCAGTCGACGCCGGTCTCATCGCCGTTCTTCACGCCGTCGCTGCACGTCGGGATCATGCAGCTGCCGCTCGTGCACACGCGGCTAACGCAGTCGGTGGCGGCGCCGCAGCGCTCGCTCGGTGGACAAGGACGGCAGGGGCCGCCGCAGTCGAAGCCGGTTTCCCCGAGCCCAGCGTCTCTCGCGCCGTTCTCGCAGTGCGGTGGTACACACCATACGCCGTAGCACACCAACCCGGCAGGACACTGCAGCGAGGGATCTTCAGCAAAACACTGCACGCACGCGCCTTCATGGCATCGCCCCGCGCCGGAGGCCGGACAGGTGACCTCCTCGAGCGTGAGATGTCGCGGCTCATCGACCTCGCAGACGTCGAGGGTGCACTGGTTGCCGTCATCGTAGACGTCATAGGCCGGCACGCTGACCACGCGGCCTTCGGCCGTGCACTCCTCGCTCTTGCAATCGCCGCGGATCTGCGACTCGATCGGGCCTTTCCTGATCTCCACCTCGCACGCGCCGTCCACGCACCGCCCCACGCCGCACCGCGGGTCCGGCGGGCCGGCGCACTCCGCGTCGCTCTCGCAGCCCCCGGGCGGCACGGGCACCCCGGAGCACTCCGCCGTGTTCTCCGCGCACTCGTCGCAGCGGCGGCACGCGAGGAAGCAGTCCGGCTCCTCCTCGCCGGGCGGGCAGCAGATGACCTTCCCCGGCTCGCCGCACTCGCAGTGTCCGTCGAGGCAGATGGTCCCCGGCACGTACTGGTCGTCCGACTGACAGTGGTCGGTGGTCGCGCAGGACCCACCCTGATACGTGCCCTCACCACAGGCAAAGAAAGATGCTGAGCTGATGAGAAAAATGGAAGCTACGGCGCAATGCGCGATGGGCCTACCCATGCGTCCAGTCCTCCGGCACGAGGCTGTGGCGCTGACATCAAGGCGGCCCCAATCCGCCAGGGTGTCGTCTGCCGGGTTGTCTCAGGTGCGCAGTATGCCGCGCTCGGCCCGCGGGCGTCACGCAAGTTTTCGCCAGAACGTCGCGCGGGCGCGGCGGCTCTCGGTCCGATCGGGCGCACCGCCGAGGGGGAGAGTCAGATCAAAAGGTGCTGGTCAGCGTGAGTCCCCCCGCGGTGACCGAGATCTCGGCTGAGCCGCGCGAGTACAAGGTGTAGCCAAGCGTGGCGGCCAGCACGGCGCCGCCCGTGATGAGGCCGGCGATCCCCACGCCCCGGTAGGTGCGCGCGTCGTCGTAGGCCGCGGCCGACCCCTGGCACATCGGCCGGGTCAGCCGGAAGCAACGGTTTGGACCCGCGGCGCGCGCGGCGGCGTGGCCCGCCTCGTCTTTCTTCTCCGCGCCGACGAGCATCACGCCGCCGATCGCCGCCAGTGTCGCGGAGAGCCCGAAGCCGCCGGCGACGAGGTCCGGCCGCGGCCGGGGTGAAGGAGGGGCGGGGCGCACAGGTGCGGCACGTGGGCCTGCGGGCTGGGCAGGGAGGGCCGCGGATGGGACGGCAGGGGCGGTGGGCCGGGCGGGGAAGGTGAGAACCACCTCCCGCGCCTCGCCGCGCGGCACGTCGACCTCGGCGGTCGAGATGCTGCCGTTCAGCACGGCGCGTACCAGGTGGCGCCCAGGGGCGACGGGGACGGGCTTGCCGCCGTCGAGCTCGGCGGGCGCGCCATCGATCGTGATCCGCGCGCCCGCGGGCGCGATCACGTGGAGCTCGCCGGTGAGCTGGCGCGCGCGGGCGAGGTCGCTGAGCCGGGATTCGTAGAGCTGGCGCTCCTCGCGGGTCCTCGGGGCGCGCATGATCTCCATGCAGATCGACAGCCAGCGCACGGCGGCGGGCGCGTCGCCGAGGCGTAGCGACAGCGCCCCGATGTTGCAGGCGGCGACCTGGGAGCGATCGAGCCGAAAGACCGCCATCCACAGGTCGCGCGAGTCGGCGAGACGGTCCTCGCGGGCGGCGGCGTTCGCCTGCGCCATGAGCCGGGCGACCGCTTCCCGCGGCGCCTCGGCGCGGCCCTCCGCAGCGCCGGACAGCAGGGCGATGCACAGCGGGAGAGCGATGCCGCGACGGGTGTTCCTGCGCACGGGTGCGGATCTCCTTGGACGAGCCTCAGACCGGACGGAGCACGCCCGAGCCAGGCCTCCGGGCGACGGCCGCACGTACCAGAACAGGGCTGTCGGTGGAAGCCCTGGCAACCGCCGGGATGCCGGGGTGACGGTGCTGGCCAGGCGTGTGTTTCGGGCATTCCTGCGGCGCCAGGAGATTTCTCAGCCACCGAAGGATATATCCTGCTGATTTCGTCAGCGCCTGTCTCGAGGCTTGGTGCGGGGCGGGATGTCGATGGCGCTTCGATGGCGCTTGGGGTCCGCAGGCGCGGCGAGCGTTCAGATCGGCTCGGGCTCGGGCTCTGCCTGCGCCTTTCTCTTGGCGCTGGCCGTGCGGGCGCGCTGCTCGGCGCGGCGCACTTCATCGGCCGCGTCCTCGTACGGCGAGAGCAGCCGGTCGCGGAGGAGCGCGTGCGTCTCGTCCCTGTCGTCGTCGTATTCGGCGTGTACCTGGACCATGAGCGTGCCGTAGGCCTCGTGCCACGCTTCCACCGACTTGATGGCGGGATCCGCGCTCTTCGCCTCGGTGACGCCGAGCTTCTGGCCGTACAGATCGGTCCAGCGCCGGAGGCGATTGGCCTCGGTCGCGAGCCCGAGCCGCTCCACCGCCGCCTTCACGTCCTTGCGATCGAGCGCCTTGATCATCGCGCTCATGCGCACCCATTGCTGGGAGTAGACAAGCCGGACGAAATCGATGCCCGATGAAAGCACCTCGGAGCGCACCAGCAGGGCATCGCTGCGGCGTGCCGCCTCGTCCTCGGCCAGCGGCAGGATGCCATCGTGATCAAACGCGCGCTCGATGCCATCGAGCAGGCTGTTGAATGCGCCGATGCACCGGTCGGCGCCGCGGTCGATCTCGATCATCGTGGCGTCGGTGCTTCCGAGCGCCTCGATGGCCTCGGTGGCCGCGATGACGGAGTGGACCGCCGCGTCGACCTTGGCAGACAGTTTGATCTTCTTCGACTTCAACGCCTCCCGGTGAGCGGCGAGCTTGGTTCCTGCAATGATGCACCCGCTCGGCGTGAGCCGGCGGGCGAGAAATGCGGATTTAGCCATCGGGCCGGGGTACCGCGGTCTCTATGCCTCGACAAGCGCCCAGCAGGTACTCGGCGCGGCGCTGCGAGTCGAGGCGCGTCCCCCCACGCGGCGTTGCAAGTCGAGGCGCGTCCCCCCACGCGGCGCTGCGAGTCGAGGCGCGTCCCCCCACGCGGGGCTGCAAGTCGAGGCGCGTCCCCCCACGCGGGGCTGCAAGTCGGGGCGCGTCCCCCCACGCGGGGCTGCGAGTCGGGGCGCGTCCCCCCACGCGGGCGTGGTCAGGGTTGCTCGTACAGCCGGACTGGATGAATCCTGCCCGCGCGCGGCTGAGGCCCTGCGACGGTGCCAGCCAGGCATGGCCTCCCCGAGGCGCCGGGACTCCGCCGGGCCGCTCGTCTTCGCGCCGCACGACGCGGCTGGGCGCCGGCTCGCCGTGGGAGAGGCGGGGGCTTCGTCCGTGGCTCCGGCGGTTCCCTGATGAAATTGACGGTGATCGGCGGCGTCCAGCTACCGAACGGCGCTCCAGATCTGTCTTTCGCCGGCACGTAACGCCTCCTGACGGCGCACTGGGCTGCGGTGGCCGCGAAGCCGTACCCAGAGTCGTACAGGACCGCCGCCCAGCGGGCGGAACCGTCGGGCTCCACGTACACCTTGATGACAGCGGTGCCCCTGTCGGTGGCGTTCTTGTCTGTCTCCTCGGGGTAAGGACACGCCCACTCCGAGAAATTCGAACCTTCACGCTCGTCGCTCGCTTCGTACGGTGCCTACGGTCGTCGCTATGCGTCGTACGTGGCGTAGTGGATGATTCGCTCGCACTTTTCGTTGATCGATGCGTCTGGCCGCTCGCGGAATTCTTCGAGGATCTGTCGAATGGTATCGACTTCGAGGAAATACTCGTAGCCAAGGGTCTTTGCCTCGTCAGGAACGCGGTAGTCCTCAGTTGGTCGGAAGACCCTCGCTTCTGATTTAGGGCGCCATTCCGGCTTGGCGCAGATCACGTCCTCACGATCCAGTTGATCGATCTCGGCGATCAGGTCCAGTAGCTTCGCCATGTTAGAATTCCTTGGCCCACAGAAAGAACCCGCCCCTGCCGTCGGGATGCATGAGTTCGTAGAAGCCGCTTCCCGCCGTATGCTGCCCACGCGGGACCAGATGCAGCACGCCAGGACTCTCGGGTAGATGGTGCCATGTCTTACCTGATGGTGAGAGTCGCTGCGCGGCACCGGAAGCAGCCCGCAATAAACGCACTAGTTATACATCCGGGCGCGTGCCTCGTCTTCCCGGCCGAGTGGGAGTTACGGCGCCGCTGCTTGCGCGTCCATCAGAAGTTCCTCCCCTGGAGAAAGCTCCCCATCACTACGAAGAATCCAGGGGGCCGTGGTTCCCGGTACGAAACGAAGCATGCCCCACATCCCCGAATCATTGTCCCGACCGTGCTCAAAAAGCAGCGTGTAGTCTCCCGGATCCAGGTCAATTTCGACCGTTTCGATGATGGTGCCCACCTCCACGCCAACGCCGTTTGGAACATGAAATGGCACCTGGACTGCTCTGATCGCCGACGGTGAGACGTCAAGCGCCGTGTCTTTTTTTACGATGACGGAGATGGGCCCCTCGGTATCGAGAGTACGGAAGGATACGCTGCCTGGTCTCCATGAAAATCCCTGTGCAGCGTGCCTGTTCGTCCAGTCGTTGAATGGGTCCTTCAGGCATGATTGGAACACTGAAATCTGCGAATACGATACTTCTAAACTGAAGGCTGCCATGGCCTACTCCACGATGATTCTGATCCGTGTGCCATCGGGTAGACCACGGCACTGGTTCCCGATACACGCCCCTATGCCAACAATGTCTGCTTCTCGTCCGGCGCCATCTTGCGGATGCGCTGCTGGTCGCCGTCGTAGGCGAACGAGACGGTGCTCGCACGCTGCGTGATCGTCTCCGGCAGGTCGAACGGCGTGTAGCGTACGCTCATGCCACCGGGCATCGTGGCTCGTGCGGCCGTACTTGGCGCGGGAGAGCATGGCAGCTGCGTCGGCCGCCACACCTTGCCGAAGCAGCTTGGGCGACCCACTGCGACTTTATGCGTCGTAGGTGGCATAGTGAATGAGCCGCTCGCATTGCTCTCGTGTTGATACCGTTCGATTCTCGTGCGCAAGCCAATCCTCGAGAAATTCCTTCGCAATGAACACTTCGATCATGTACTCGGCGTCGCACGATTTGGCTTCCGTTGGGCAGTCGCCTTCTGCCGGCTCTCGTGTCAAGACGGCGGGTGAATCGCATGTCCATGGTTTTGATGCGTAAATGGTTAAATCGTTGTCTGTGATGGTTATTTGGGCCACTATGTCAACTAGCTTCATTGGTTTCATTTTTCTCCCCAGATGAACCAGCCGCCACGACCATTTGGGTGAAGCACGTTCCAGTGTGGGCTTCCTGCCGTGTGCTGGGAACGAGGAACAAGACGCATCACCCCCGGTTCCAACTCGTGATGCCACGTCCACCCAGCTGGCGGCATTCTAGGCGCAACTCCGGTTGCGGTGCGCTCCAAGTTGATCTCGAGGCTACGCGCCCGTGCGGCAAACTCAGGGCTGGTCTCCATGATGCGCAGTAGCTGCTCGTTTGCTTCTTGGAAGTGCCTCGCTCGAGAGACGCCCGGGTATGACGTCGGCGACAGCCTCGCCTCAAAGGCTGTCGAATATGCCGTTGGTGCTCCCCTTACGGCACCCACCGCCGCCGCCGACTCCTCCGCGAGCGCCCCCAGCCCTTTCCCCATCCCGAAGACGGTGGCCGCCGCGAGGATCATCGACTTGGTCCCCGCCGCGCCCGCTTCCCGGTAATCCCCTCTGTCGATCGCGAGCGCCGTGTCCGCGCCGCCTCGCCCGATGTGGTAGAGCGGGTTCACGGCGTTCAACGCGCCGAGGACCCCACCCTCCTCGTATCCCTCCAGGATCGCGCCGCCGAGCTCGTAACCGCTGTAGATCCCGAACGTCAGCGCGTTGAGCACCAGCGTCCGCGCGATGCCCACCCCGACGTCGCGCGTGCCCTCGGCGGCGCCCAGCAAGGTCTGCCCGACGACGGTACCCGGGCCGCCTGCGCCGGCGTGCTCCGGCGAGACGGTCACCGGCTGCGGCACATACCCCGACGCGGTTCCGGTCGTTCCCACGTCGACAGGCGCCGTCGTCGCTCCGACCTCCGCGGCTTCGGCCTCGCGCGTGCGCCACGGGGGCGGAGGCCCTCTGACAGTGACCTGAAGGTGGTTCGGGGATGGAGTGACTCCGTCGTCCTCGAGCAACCCTGGGGCTTGCGACCCTCCAGGCCCTTCGGGCTCTGCCTGAAACCCGCTCGGATCCACGTGGTTGAGCGGACTGTTGCGCACGTAGCTGTACGGGTTCCAGCTCTGGCCCGAGAGCGGCGCTTGCACGAGCGGATCGGTCGTCAAGAACCGCCCGATCCTGGGGTCGTACATCCTGCCCCGCATGTTCACGAGCCCGAGCTCCTCGTCGCCCTCGTGCCCGGTGAACCCGCGCGTCGTCCCGCTGGAGAACGACGCCGGCACAGGCTGCCCCCACACGGAGTTCCTGCGCTGGCCGAAGGGATCGTAGCTCCGCCGCTCGGTCACATCGCCGTCCTCGCCGGTGAGCGCGTCGATCGAGCCGAGGTGGTCGACGTGCACGTAGCGCGTGCCTGGCTCGGCGCCTCCGCGGGTCACGACGGCCACCACCCGCTCCGGCGAGTGGACGTTGTAGCGATGCTCCACCGTTCCCGTCGCCAACTCGGTGACCCGCTCGTAGAGGTCGCCGAAGTAGAGCGTCTCCTCGTCCGGCGTGGTCTTGCGGATCCGCTGCTGGTCGCCGTCGTAGGCGAACGAGACGGTGCTCGCACCCCGCGTGATCGTCGCCGGCAGGTCGAACGGCGTGTAGCTCACCGTCACGCCGCCCGGACGCGCGATCTGGTTGCCGACCGCGTCGTAGCCGAAGCTTTCGGCGCCCGCGCCGGTGACGGCGTGCGGATGCAGCGGGTCGTCGTACGAGAGCGTGCCGGCGTCCGACGTGAAGGTGAGATTGCCGTTCGGGTCGTGGTCGTAGCGGAGCGCGCACGGCGCCGTCGCGCTCTCGACGTCGCTGAAGTACGCGCACGTCAGCCGCTCGAGCGGGTCGTAGCGGAAGCGCTCGCTCCGGTGCTGCGGCTGCAGCGCATCGGTGCGGCGCGTGAGGCTGAGCCGCGCGTCGTAGCCGTAGTCCAGGTCCTGCACCACCGCCGCGCCGCTCCGGGTGACGACGCTCTTCAGCCGCTGCTTGTCCGGGTAGTAGCCGCGCTCGGTGACGACGTCGCTTCCGAACCTCTCCTCGCGGAAGCGGCCCGCGCTGTCCACGTCCGTCAAGCGCCAGTACGGCGCTCGGGTGGCGCTGTCGCGCACGGCGAGCACGTGGCCGTGCGCGTCGCGGTCGTGGGCCACCACGAACGGCGCCGCGCCGGCGGGCGTGGGGTAGGTGATCGTCTCGACACGGCCGAGCTCGTCGTAGTCGAGCCTGCTCGCCAGCGCCGCGCGCTCACCGTCGATGCGGAGCGTCACCGTCTCGAGCTTGCCGCGCTCGGTGTAGCCGTACGTCTTCTCCGCGTCGGGGCTCTCCAGCACGTGGAGCTTGCCGAGCCCGTGCGCCGCGGTGTCCCATGTCCACGTGGTCGTCAGCCGCTCGGCGCCGTCCTCGTCCACGCGCGAGGTGGTGCGCCCGAGGTCGTCGTAGGC
Source organism: Sorangium sp. So ce321 (assembly GCF_051530195.1). Classification (NCBI taxonomy): domain Bacteria; kingdom Pseudomonadati; phylum Myxococcota; order Polyangiales; family Polyangiaceae; genus Sorangium; species Sorangium sp. So ce321. The sequence goes on from NZ_CP150329.1 coordinate 13,924,825, forward strand.
GATCTTCATCACCCGTCCGAGCGCGTCGGTCGACGAGACGAGCTCCCCGAAGCCATCGTTGGTGAAGACCGTCGTGCCCCGATCGGGATGGTCGAGCTGCCGCACGCGCCCGAACGCGTCGCGCCTCGTCCGCGTGACCGCGCCGCCCGGATCGGTGACCGTGTACAGCGCGCCGAACGGGCCATGCTTGTAGCGCGTGACCCCCATCGCCGCGTCGGTGACCGTCACCGGTCGTCCCAGCGGGTCGTGCTCGATTACGGTCACGTGACCCAGCGCATCGGTGACCTCGACGCGCAGGCCATCGTGGCCGGTCTCCACGACCGCACCCCACGGCGTCGTGTGCCGCACCTCGCGCCCTACCGCGTCGTGCTCGTAGACGTCGGCCCGGAGGTCGTCTTCCGGCGTGCCCTCGCTCACCGGCACCGAGCGCCGCGCGATGTGCTCGCCGCGCGTGTCGTACGCGATCTCTTGCATCAAGCGCCGCGGCTCGACCGTGGCGCCTTCCACGGAGGGCCCGTACCAGAACCACCGGATCGGCCGGCCGAGGCTGTCGTATTCGACCGTATCGTCGGCGCCGCCGGTCGTCGTGGTCCGCTGCACCACGCGCCAGGCGTCCCGGTCCGGGCCGCCGTCCCTGGTGCGCGACAGCGCGATCGCCGTCTGCGTCCCGTCGGGCCGGAGCTCGAGCCCGAGCCGGCCGAAGCCGTCGTGCCTCCACTCGGTCACGAGCCCGCTCGGATCGACCTGCTTGAGGAGCACGCCGAGCCCGTCGTCGAACGTGACGCCCGTGGTGTGGCCGGCCGGATTGACGTGCGTCTCGGGGAAGATCCCCTCGGGGTCGTACGTCGTGCTCCACGACCGGTGGTGGCCGAACGCGTCGTCCGCCGTCACCCCCGTGACGTTCCCGAAGTCGTCCCGCGCGACCACCACATCGAGCTCCGTGTCCGGGATCCCGTCGGCGCTGTCGAGCGCCTCGGTCTCGATCTCGCCATGGACCGTCGTCGTGCGCGTGAGCAGGCGGCACTGCGAGAGCCCCGCGGCCGTGCTGCACTCCTCCTCGGTCTTGATCTGGCCGAGGATCCACCGCTCGGTGTCGTTCTTGAAGGTGCGCGTGACGTCGAGCGTCAGGTCCACGCCGCGGGTCGAGACCTCCTCGGCGCGCACGTTACCGAACGCATCGAAGTCCGTCACCTTCGCCACCGTGTCGCGCAGGATCGTCGCCTCGCCGCCGCGCTCGCCGCCCGACGCGACCTGCGCGACGTACGCCTCCACCGTGGTCGCCTCGCCGCCCGCTGGCGGATACACCCCCTGCGCCCGCCGGATCCGGCGCTCGGTCGGGAGCGTGAAGTAGCTCGCACCGTCGCTCGTCGGAACCACCGCCCGCGTCACATCGAGGAATGAGAGCTCGATCTGGTCCGGCCTGGGCTGGCCCGGCAGCCCCGGAGCCCAGCGCCACTGCTGCGCCACGTGCCCCGCGAACGGGAAGACCTCGAGCTCGCCGTCGTACGTGACGTTGTCGTGGCGCTCGGCCGTCCCGGCGCGGGTGTCGAGATCCAGGATGACGCGCTCCCCGAAGCCGAGAAACCCCCGCCCGAGCCGGTGGTAGCGCCCGTCGCGGTAGCGGACCTCGAAGCGCCGTGGCCGGTCCGCGCCGTTGTTGAGGGCGTAGGCGCTGACGACCCGCCGGGGCCCCACCGCGCAGCGGCGCGGGTAAGCGCAGCCGTTCGCCGCGTCGTCACGAGAGAGGTAGAGCATGCTCTCCCGCTCCGGCGCTCCGGCGGCGATGTCGTTCGTGATCGCGCCGTCGGTCAGGTGGTCGTAGGAGACGCTCACGTTCGGCACGAAGCCCGCATCGCTCGGCTCGTGCGCGTTCATCCCGTCGGAGACGGCGACGAGGAGATCCCGATCGGCCGCGAGGTTCTGGAAGATCGTGAACACGCCGCCGATCGGCAAGACCACGTCCTGGGCCCCGTCGCCGTTGAGATCCCCGATCCGTGGCCCGTGCGGCTCGGCGAGCGTGACGGCCTCGCCGACCGCGGCCTCGAACGGGATCTCCGGATCGACGAGCGCGAACGTCGGCCCGTCGCGCGCGCCCGTCGCCTGCAGGACGGCCCAGGAGGGCAGCGAGAGGGATGAGCCCGGCAGCGTGCCCGGCGGCACCGGCATCAACAGGTCCTGAAGCCCGTCGCCGTCGTAGTCCAGCGGTGTGGCGAGCCGGAAGAACGTGTCCTGATCGCCGAGGCCCACCGGGCCGAGGCTGTCGACCGCCGGCGCGTCGAAGGTCGCCCCCGTGTTGAGGTGCGTGCGGAGCCCGCGATGGCTGAAGCCGGATTGCACGGCGTCGGGCAGGCCATCGCCGTTGACGTCGAGGAACACGGTGCGGCCGCCGGGAGCGGGCTGGGGGAGCCCGGTTTCGAACACCTCCCAGCTCCCGTCGCGCCGGCGGGTGAGCGCGGCGTAGGTCGACGCAGGGAGCATCGTGCCATCGCTGAACGTCAGCACGGTCGCCACGACGAGATCGACCTTGCCGTCGGCGTTGAGGTCGAGCGTCTGGATCTCCATCTCGCAGGGAAACCCGTTGAGGGGCTCGAGCGACTCCGCTTCCTGGTCAAATCCCGCCGGCGTCCCGTCGCGCTCGGGCCTCCAGCGGTGGACGACCCACGTTGCCTCGAGCGGGTTCAGGGTCAGCGTGCGGCTGTGATCGTCGCACTGGATCAGGTCGGGCACGCCGTCGCCGTCGACGTCGGCGAGGTGCATGGCGCCCTCGGGCATGCTCAACCCAGGCGGTGGGACGCGGAGCGGGAACGGCCGGCGGATGCGGGTGTCGTGGACCTCGAAGGTTCGATCGGGCCGGGCGAGCAGCACAAGCCAGGTGTCGCTGGCGTCATGGACGTCGTGGAGCAAGACGTCCATCCGGCCATCCTGGTCGTAATCCAAGGCCGTCCCGAGCTCCGGCTGAAGGACCGTCGGATCGGCGGGCTCGGGCGGATCGGCGACCACCGGCCAGTCCTCGAACAGCGCCAGGGTCGCAGGCGCGAGGTGAGCCTCCGACCCGCTCGACCCTTGATTGCGCGCGACGAGCCAGCTCGTCACGGGATTCCGAGGCGTGCTGAGCGCCGGGTGCGTGTCCGGCAGCACGAGGTCGTCGAGCCCGTCGCCATCGATATCGAAGAGCATCGGGCTGGCCCGCCTGGAGGTGGGCCTGGCGACGTCCGTCGCAATCCTCTGAAAGCCCGCCTCACCGCGGCTGTACTGAAACCGCGTGGGCGGCTTGCACACGCCGTCCGCCGCGCACTCCTCGACCGCGGTCAGGAGCGTCCGCCGCGTCGACTCGCTGACCTCGTACGTGAACCCGTAGCGCCGCACCAGCGCATCGTCCGCGCCGAGCATCTGGATCTCGTCGAGGCGCAGCGCGCTCTGGAGCGCCATGCCGCCCGCGTAGTGCGTCCGGACCTCGGCCGGCTCCTTCGTCGCGTACACGAACCGCACCGCGCGCGAGGGCTCGAGCGCCGGCTCTCCCTCGAAGCTCGTGTACCGGATCTGGTCGAGCGCGTACTCCGCCGTGAAGCCCTCCTCGGCCCCGGCGAAGCAGTACTCGTAGGTCATGGCGTTGCCGCGGCCGTCTCGCGTCCTGGTCGCGAGCCACGCGCGCGGGGCGCCGCCGGGCGCGAGCGGCTTGCCGCTGTCGCCGCGCCCGTACTCGATGACGAGCCCGGACGGCATCATCGCCTCGAAGGAGAGCGCCTCCGCGGGCGCACCCCGCTCCGGAGCGTGATACCCGATCACCTTGACCATCGTGTCGGGGATTGTCCTGTACTCGATGGTCCCCGGCGCTCGGCTCACCGCGACAAGCCGTTTGCCGTCGAGGCACAGCCCGTCGTCCCCGTCGTAAGCCACGCCCCGGATCTCCCCGTCCTGCGCGAGATTCTTTGGACACCGCGTGATCGCGGACAGCCCGGCGACGGAGAACCCCGCCCCGAGGACGCCTTCGCCCGCGGCGCTGTCGTAGTGAAGCGCGAGCCGCGGCGCCACGCCCGCGCGCCCAGGGACGGAGACGAGCGGCAACTCGTAGACCGCCTCTCCCGTGCTCGTGACAGCGAAGGTCCCCGGGATCGCGCCGACAGCGACGGTCTTCACCACCGGTACGCCGCGGGCCACCGGCGGGTCGCTCGCATCTCGCGTCCGACAGGCGATGGTGCGGTGAGGACGAATCGGCGGGAGCTCGGGTGTGCATGAGCACCCCGCCTGCGCCAGCACGCACAGCATGAACATCGCCAGCGGGATCAGCGCCCGCGCAACACCTCGCAAAAACGGCGCCATCGCGGCCTCCCTCGCGTGAATGAACGCACGGGTCGGCGACTCGCGTCAACGCTGGTCGGGCACGCGCAGGGCTGAGTGGATGCGGCTGTCCTGGGATGGAATGTCTCGATCATCTCATCAAGGCCAGCGACACCCGACGGCGGACGGTGCGACATCACCGAACGCTGTCCGTCTCTTCCTGAACGAGCAACGGTCTCCCGGGTTCATCGGCCAACGGCCAGCCGTCGGCAAGAAAGCACGTCATGGGGCTCCGTCGGAGCGAGAGACGATCGCGGTGAGCACCGTCGTGGAGCGCAGGCGAGGTGGAGATCCTGCAGGCCGTGGAGGCGCCGGAGGACGAAGAAGCGTGCATCGCCGCAGGTGCGGGACATGCGAGCGCGGAGCGGCGAATCGGTGTAAGTAGGCGTCCGGACGGCTCACCCCGCGGCAGCGGCATGCGACGCGGTGCGTCGACCCGCTGGAGCGATATGCGGATCCAGAGATGAACCTCTCGGACGCCAGCCTACGCGGGCCTCAGGATCTGGCGGATGGACTCGACGTCGGTGACCCGCTGCAGCACCGGCTGGAGGCCGGTACCCGGGGCCTCGCCGAAGGCGCCGCTCGCGGCGACCGCGCGGGCGCGGGGGCCGTCGAGCACGAGGAACACGTCCCTGAGGCCGCCGGCCCCCGGCGCGTCGATCACGTCGACGATGCGCGAGCGATCGAGGTGCAGCTCCTCGTCGCCGCGCTGGATGAGCACGCGCCGGTCGGTGATGAGGTACCGCGTGCGCGCCGCGAGCCGCGCGGGGCGCACCACGGACACGTAGAGCATCGCCGCGCCCGCGGCGACGAGCAGCACGATCGTGAGCGACAGCGAGGCGACGAGCGCCACGAAGGACACGCTCTCCGGATCCAGGCCCGCCGCGGTCACGATGCGGATGCTCCGCACCGCGTGCACCGCCGTGACCACCGCGAAGGCGCCGAGGAGCACGCCGAGCAGCACGGAGCCGATGGCGCGCAGGCCGCTCGGGAGCCACTTGTGCCAGCCGTCGGCCGGGTGCGCCGACCAGAGCACGCGCTCGCCCTCGTCGAGGCGCTGCGAGAGCAGCCGGTGGCCGTCGCCCGCGGGCGCCGACGGGACGACGCCCCGCAGGATGGCCCACACGCGATCCGGGGCGACGACGCCGTTCAGCATGATCGACAGCCGCCGCCGGAGGGCGCCGGTCGGGACCGCGCGCACGAGCTCGAGGTCGCCGACGCCGGGGTGCTTCGGGTGCCAGTGGATGCGCGCATAGCTGATCGACCGCCGCTCGATCGAGCGCCGGAGCTTCCCGCGCTGCACCACGATGTGCTTGTCGGTGAGCATGTACTCGAGCTCCGAGCGCCACCAGCGGGGCAGGTAGCTGAACGCCACCGCGAGGCTCGCCATCCAGGCCGCGAAGGCGAGCAGCTGGGTCGGCGACGCGCCCAGGGCCTTGCTCACGACGATGGCCGACGCGGTGCTGATCGCGGAGGTCACGCCGCAGACCGTCGCGCCCACGACGTAGAGGAGGGGCGTCGCGACGACCTTGGGACGTCCGGACCAGAGCACGGTCTCATTGAACACCGAGTCGCGCATCTCGACGGATCTCCGTTCGGGGTGAGCTGTCCGTCGCCGCCCCCGCGCGCGAGAGCGACCACGATAGGTAAGGTGAACCCGCCGGGCTGGGTCGTAAAGGGCGTCCTCGCCGTGGCGCGGCGTGGGATCGGAGCGCACCGGAAGGAGATCCGGGCGCAACCTGATGCGAGGTGGGATAGCCCGCCGCGCGTGGCGGTCGGCGGGTGGGATGGGCTCAGCGCCGCTGCGGCGCCGAGGGAGCGGGCTTTCGCAGGCGCTTCAGGGTCTGGTCCCGCTCCCTCTCGCACTGCGCGCGCCGCGCCCTTGCCAGCGGCAGCCAGTGGTCGTTCGCGGGGGCGCGCGCGATGTACGACTCCCACGCGGCCACGGCCTGCAGATACGCCTCCGCGCGCGCGGCGCCGAGCTCGGCGCTCCGCGCCGCGGCCCAGTACCCGAGCGCGGCGTACCAGGCCTCGTCGTGGGCGGGCACGTAGAACCAGCCCTCTCCGGTGATCTGCTGGTCGCTGCGGTCGTAGGTCCTCGCGAGCTGGATGTGCGCGAACGCGCCCTCCGGGTCGCCTGACCGGTCGAGCGCCACCGCGAGCCCCCAGAGCGTCGTCACGCCGTAGCGGAACATGTCGAGCGACCCGAGCGTCGCCAGCGCGCTCCGGTACCCCTCGACCGCGGCGGTGATGTCGCCGAGCGCCATGTACGCCTCGGCCTGGTTGGCCAGCAGCAGCGCCCGCGAGGCCGCGTGGGGCTCGAGCGCGAGCGCCTCGTCGTACGCCTTGATCTCGTCGGTGTACCTGCCGAGCCGCGCGTAGCAGACCGCGAGCGCGTGCCACGCGTCGGCCCGGGAAGGCGGCGGCGGATGGAGGCGCAGGAGCCCCTCGAGCGACGCCGCGGCGCCCTGCACGTCGCCGAGGTGCTCCAGGATGTCGGCGTAGCGGAGCCGCACCGCGGGCTCGCGCGAGGTCGCCGCGCCGGCGCGCTCGTACAGCGTGCGCGCCTCGCGCAGCCAGAGCGGGCCGATCTCCTCGACCCGCTCGAGGAGCGGCGTGCGCCGGAGCCGCTCGTACCGGACGAGGAGCCCGTCCGCCTGGGAGATGAGCGCCGCGCGCTCGTCGGCCGCGGGATCCAGCGCGCGGGACCAGACGGTCGGCGTCGCGGCGGCGGGGCTGGGGGCGCGCGTCGCCGCGAGCGCCAGCGCGAGGAGCGCCGCGGCGCCGTGAGCCGGCGAGCGCCGACGCGCTCGCCGGCTCACGGCGCCCCTCCTGCGCCCGGTCCGGGCGCGGGCGACGCGGCGCGCGAACGCGGGGCGCCCGCGGCCGGCGCCGCCGCGGCGGCGCGCGCGGGCCGCGGTCCTCCGCCAGCGCCCCTGCGGAGCGCGTCGAGGCGCGCGCGTGCCGGCGCGGCCCACGGGCCCTGGCCGCCGGCGCCCGCCAGGTACGCCTCCCAGCGCGCGATCGCCGCCGCCGCCGTGGTCCGCTCCAGCGCGAGCGCCTCCAGGGCGAGCCGGTCCTCCGGGACCGCGAGGTAGTCGACGGTGCGCAGGCGCGCCGCCGCGCTGGCGAGGTGGTCGGCGGCGTGCTCGCGCGCGGCCGCTCCGGCGTGCTGGTCGGCGGCCCGGGCGCGCGCCGCGGCCGCCTCGGCGCGCGTGCGCGCGGCCTCCGGCGCGGCCCCGGCCGCCTCGCCCTCGAGCGCGGCGTCGGCCTGCGCCTTGTCGCCGGCGCGGTCCAGCGCGAGCGCGAGCGAGAGCGTGACGTCGCGGGCGAGCTGCGTCTGCGTGCGCTGGCGCGCCTCGCGCAGGTAGGCGATCGCCTCGTCGAGGTCGGCGCGTGCGCCCGCTGCGGCCGTCGGCGCGCCCGCTGCGGCCGTCGGCGCGCCCGCTGCGGCCGTCGGCGCGCCCGCTGCGGCCGTCGGCGCGCCCGCTGCGGCCGTCGGCGCGCCCGCTGCGGCCATCGACAGGTGCGCTGCCTCGAGCAGCACGAGCGCGCGGTGATCCGCGGTGCCGAGCAGGTCGATCCGCGGCACGAGCGCGCGGTACATCGCGATCGCCTCGTCGCGCTTGCCGGTGCGGGCGAGCGACCGGGCGAGGTCGTGCAATGTGTGTGGATCCTCGACGCTGCGGGGGTCGATGCGCCGCGCCCGGTCGAACGCGCGCGCGGCGTCCTCGGCCGAGCCGAGCGCGAGGGCGGCACGCGCGAGCAGGACCTGCGGCGCGGCGTGCCCCGGGAGGATCTGGTCGGCGACGCGCGCCGACTCGCGCGCCGCCTCGGGGTTGTCGCCGAGCTGCGCCTGGCCGCGCGCGAGGAGATCGCAGTAGCGCGGCAGCTCCGGCGCGCGCGCGCGCTCCCAGATCGACGGCCCTCGGGCAATGGCCCGGCTGGAGCGCGCCGAGCACTCCGGCGGCCGACCCGCTGCGGCGGCGGCGGCGACCAGATCGCCGCTGCTCTGTCCGCCGTGCGCGGTGAGCGGGAGAGCGAGCAGGGCCGGGAGCAGCAGCGAGCCGAGGTGCACGGGGCGAGTGTACCAGCGCCGCGCTCCGGAGGCTCACGCCCGGCCGACGACGCCGCGCTGCGATCCGGTTGATCGCGCGGGCGATGCTCCGTTATGGTGCCCGAGGTGACAGCGCCGACGGGGGGCGTTCGCGGGGTCGTGTTTCGCCGGGACTCCCGCAGCCTTGGAGCCACGTGAGGCCAGAGGAGGATCGACATCATGGGCGAGGTGATTCGCAAGGATGCGCCAGCGGACGACATCATCGGTGACGTGCGCGCGACGCTCCACAGCGCTTCTGCGAAGGGCGGGTCCCTCCGGGAGCTCGCCGAGCAGCGGCTCGTGCCCGTGCTGACGCTCTTCGACGGGGTGGAGGCCCAGCGCAACGCCGCGCGGTCCGAGGCGGAGCCGCTGCTCGCCAAGGTCGAGGCCGAGTCCGCGCGCGCCGACGACGCGCTCGGCAAGGTGGCCGACGACGTCTGGAACGCCGTCGGGCGCCCCCCCGCAGATCCGGCGCTGTCGATCCTGTTCCCCGGCGGCGTGGCCTATTTCGCCGACCACGAGGACGGCGACATCACGGGGCAGCCCGATCGGCTGGAGGTGCTCGCGCAGCTGCTCGGCTCGGGGATCCACCCGAAGCTCAGCCTCGACAAGGCGCAGGCGGCGGCGGCCGAGGTGAAATCGGCCGCCGCGGCGCTGCGCTCGACGGTCGAGGCGACCCGGCTCCCGCTCGAGCGGCTGAGCGTGCTCGATCGCATTCGCGCGGCGGTGGCGAAGAGCGCGCACATCGAGCTCGTGCACCTGAAGCGCCTCTACAAGGCGGCTGGCTTCGGCGAGGCGGAGATCCACGGCGTCATCCCGGATCGCGGCCGCGCGCGGCGCCGGCTGTAGCGCGCCGCGCCGCCTCCGCTCGGCGTCACGCCAGCCGCCCCTGCTCCTGCCGACGCCGCGGCTGCCCCCGCTCACGCGGCGGGAGCGCCGCGGCGCCCGCGCTCCATCGAGGGCAGGCGCCGCGGCGCGGGCGAGCGCGGGGCCCGCTCCCTACCTGGCCAGGCTCACGGGCGACGGCTCCCGAAGGGCGCGCGCGGGTCGCTCGCGCCGGGGCCGAAGGACGCGCTGCGCCCGGGATACCCGAAGTAGGGCGGGCGAGCGGGCGAGTAAGGCCCGTTCGGCCCGGAGTAGCCCGCGCCGTAGGGCGAGCTCGGGCCGTAGTAGGGCGAGCTCCCGCCGTAGTAGGGCGGGCGAGGGCCGTAATACGGCGTGGCCGGCGGATAGCCACCCTCCGGGACGAACGGGCTGCCGATGAGCGCTGGGAGCGAGTTGGCGAACGCGAGGTGCCGCGACGTGGCGGTCCGGACCTCCGAAATGAGGTGACTGACCCCCGGCCGCGGCTCTGGCCCGACAACCGCGATCTGCTCCTGGAGATGGCCGAGGATCTCCCGGTGCCGGTAGATCTGAACCTCGACGTACGTCCAGTCGAACGTGGGCCCCGTGAGCCCCTTGAGGAGCTGCAGGTCGGCCGCGCTCTGCTCGATCAGCGCCAGGCTGGTCTGGTTGTCCAGCGGCTGCTCGCCTGTCTGTCCGAGCGTGGCCAGGAGCTGCTGGCTCGCGAGCACGTGGTAGTCGAGCAGCTCCTGGGCGAACTCGAGGACGTGCGGGTCTGTCGCGCGAGCCAGGGCCAGCTGCGACTCCTGGATCTCGGCCGTGTGAAAGGCGGCGAGCACCGCGGCGAGCTCGGGGCTCGAGAGCGTGAAGGCCTGCGCGGCGGAGTCGACCGCCTCTCCCGAGGAGTCCTCGTCCGCTGCCGCGAGAACACCGTCTTCCGCCGTGACGGAGCAGGCGCTGGCTCCCGCGAGCGCCAGGGCTGCGATCCATGCAAAACGAAGAGAATCGATTCGAATGCTCATAACTCCCCCATGTCAATGACGGAAGCGGGTCCGGCGCTGAAGCGCTTGGCGGTGATGCCTGGCCCGCCCCGTCATGTATCTTGAACCGGCGCCGTGAGACGCAAGCTCCGATTTCATCGATCGGAGAATGCTCACCAGCGCACAGGATCGGTTGAATCCTCGGCGCCGCGCGACGGACCAGCGCGCAGGTGCCACATCCTGACGTCGATGAACGGACGCGCGCCGTCCCGGCGGCGGCGCCGGCGCGCTCAGGGGAGGGCCGGCAGGGGCCAGGCCGCCGCGCGCCAGGAGGGCTGGCGTGCTGCCGTGTGGGCGCGCGACGGAGGCGGCAGGAAGGACATCATCGCTTTGCTGGAGGACGTGCCCGAAGCGGGGAATCGCGCTCCCGGCGGCCCGGGCGCAGCGTCAGTCTGCGGCCCTGGCCGGCTTGCGGGCCACGACGCCGACGGTGCCGTAGTAGATCCCCCACGCCGCCGGATCGGACGCAAACCGGGCATAGCCGGCGAGATCTTCTTCGCTGATCCGCCCCGTCTCGAGGTACCTGTCCTGGAGCAGAGCGGCCGAGAGGCTCATGATCTCGGAGAGCGGGTGGCCGCCCGGGCACAGCGGCACCTCGTTCTCGACTGCCTCGATGGCGAGGCCGCGCGACGTCAGGATCGCGGGCAGGCGCAAGCCCAGCCCCGGGTCCTTGCCGCCGGCCTCGTACATCGCGAGGATCGACTGGTTGACCCGGTCGAAGGCGTCGATATCCGCGCCGGATGCGCCCCTCGCCGCGGTGAAGTCGGGCTCCTCGAGGACGAGGCGACCGCCGGGCTTCAGCGCCGCCAGCATGGCGTCGAGGATCACCTGGAAGTCCGCGTTGTGGACGAGCACGTAGCGCGCGTGCACCAGGTCGAACCGGGCAGCGTGGAAGTTGAGCTGGCGTATATCGCCCTCGATGATCCGGACGCCGGGCAGCCGCGCCGTGTCCAGGAACCCGACGTCGAGGTCGACCGCGAGCACCTCGCCCTCGTGGCCCACGCGCTCTGCCATCCAGGCGGCGATCGACCCGGCGCCGGCCCCCACTTCGAGGCAGCTCCAGCCGGGGCCCATCCCGGCCGCCTTGAGGAGGCGCCGGGTCCCGGGGTCGAAGAAGCTCTCGATCCGCTGCAGGCGCTCGAGCTCTCGCGCACGTTCCGAACCAGCAAACACGTAGCTGCTCTCGGCCATAGGGATGGCCATGGTAATCCACTCCGTGGACGGAGAGGCGGAACTTCTCCGTGCGGCGCTTGCCTGGGCTCTTTCCCGTCGCGTCGATCCGTCGAGCGACACTCAGGGTGAGCGGCTCGGCAAAGGTTGGACAGCGGTGTACTTCCGGCGGGACCGTCCAGGCATGGCCTCGAGCGGAAGGCGACGTGCGCGAGGCGGAAGGTGGTCGGCGCGCCGCGTCCGTGCGCATGCTGCACACACGGCGCAGGTGCGGCTGGGGTCGCTCCCGCTCTCGGCCACCGGGAGCTCAGGACATACAGGCCGGAGAGCGTCCGCACGGTCGGCCCGTATCCGTCGGATGTCATGAATGTCGAGCGGGGATTCGCTCGCGTCTCCGCCGAGCAATCCGCCCTAGGCGAGCGCCCGCCGCAGCGCCGCCACCGCCAGCCCGCCCACCGCGAGCGTGGCCACGCCGCTCAGGAGCCGCCGCGCCGTGGAAGGCGCCGGCGCCGGCAGGAACGCCGTCGCGCTGAGCGCCGCCAGCGGCGGCGACGTCCGCGCCGGGGACGACTGGGCGGCGAGCGGCGACGCCGCCGCGTGGATGGGCGTCGTCTCGGTGAACAGATCGAGCATCTCGCGCACGAACGCGGGCAGATCCTGCGGCCCGCGGCTCGAGAGCCAGTTGCCGTCCCGCACCACCTCCTCGTCGCGCCAGACGCCGCCCGCGTGCACGATGTCGTCGCGGATGCCGGGCCAGGAAGCGAGCTGCCTCCCGCTCACGAGCTCCGCCGACGCGAGCACCCACGGGCCGTGGCAGATGGTCGCGATCGGCTTGCGGGCAACGTCGAACGCGCGCACGAACTGGCGCGCCTCCTCGCTCTGCCGGAGCAGATCCGGATTGATGAACCCTCCCGGCACGAGCAGGCCGTCGTACTCGGTCGGATCCGCCTCGCCCAGCGTCCGGTCCACGCGCACCCTGCTGCCAGGCTCGTGGAGGTTCATCCCGCGGATCTTGCCGTGGCGGAGCGAGACGACATCCACCTTCGCGCCCGCGGCGCGGAGCGCCCTCATCGGCACGGTCAGCTCGATCTGCTCGAAGCCGTCCGCCACGAGCGCCGCGATTCGCTTACCTGCAAGCCTCTTTCTTTCCTTCATGCTGCCCTCAACGGTTGGTCGATTGGTATCGTCGAGCTCGTCACGCCGCCTCCCCCTCCTCCGACCCACCCTAGAGCCGGCGCCCCGCTCCGCAACCGAGGCCAGAGCAGATTTCGTGGAGTTCGCGAGCCCAGCCGCGGCGGTCGACGCTGCGAGTGTGTCTTTTTGCGACAGGCGGACCACGGCTTCAGGAAACGGCTTCAGGATGTGGCGTGTGCTGTCACCTCGACGCGAGGAGCCTCGGGCGCAGCCACAGCAGGCCCAGCACGGCTGGCGCGAGGGCAGCCAATGCGACGAGCGCGGCGCGCAGGACCCGCCTCTGCCCGCGCGGCTTCCATCCGCCGCTCGCGTCGGTCCCTTCGGGCAGCGGCACGAACAGGTTGCCATTCGTCGCGTAGGCCGTCCGGTCGTGCTGCAGGTGCAGCCTGTCGACGCTCCGCGCGAGCAGGCGCTCGGCGAGGCCCGGCGCCAGGAAGGAAAGCAACGCGAGCTGTCGGGCCGCGCTGCCCACGAAGACTTCACGCCGGGGTGTTCGTGCAAGACGAACGATGGCGCGCGCCACGCGTTCAGGTGGATAGACAGGAGGCATGGCCCTGGGCGCGCGCCCCGTGTAGTTGCCTGCGTGCTGGAAGAGGGGTGTGTCGATCGTCGCGGGCATGACGGTGGCAATGTGGATATCGCGGGCCCGGAGCACCTCGAGCTCCTGCCGGAGGCTCTGCGTGAGCCCGCGGATCGCGTGCTTCGAGGCGACGTAGGCGCTGACGTAGGGCTCCGAGAGCCTGGACACCATCGAGGTGACGTTGATGAGCACGCCGTTGCCCTGCCGCCGGAACTGGGCCAGCGCGGCGCGGGCGCCGTGGACGTAGCCGAACAGGTTGGTCTCGATGACGCGTCGGAACGGCTCGGAGGGCGTCTGCTCGAACAGACCGAAGAGCGTCACCGCCGCGTTGTTGACCCACACGTCGATGCGGCCGAAGGCCTCGGTGGTGCGCCGCGCGACCTCCAGGACCGCCGCCTCGTTCGTCACGTCCGCGGGCACGACGAGGGCCTTGCCCCCTGCCTGCTCGCACTCGGCGGCGAGCTCGCGCAGCGGCTGCTCGCGCCTGGCCGTCAGCGTCACCGCGGCCCCGCGCCTGGCGAACTCCAGCGCTGTCGCGCGGCCGATGCCGCTCGAAGCGCCCGTGATCACGACCACCGCATTCCGGAACTTTTCACGCATGCCCCACCCCCTCCTTGGCGCCTCTCTGCGCCGCGTGCTGCGCGCCGCGAGCGGACGCGCGGGGCGCGGGGCGCGCGGCGTGCTCCGCGGTCACAGGTGGTCCTGGCTTCATGCAAGCGCCGGGCGAGCCGCGTCGAACCGGCGTGAGGCGCGGGGAGGGTGGTTTGCCGGTCTCGGGGTGGGCCGACTCTCGGGACGGGCCGACTCGCTCGCTCGGCGTCCGGCCGAGCGCCTCGTCGTCGAGGCCTGGGGCTCTGCGGCTGCGGCGCTGGCTCAGGGGGCCTGTCCGCGTGCGGAGAGCGCAGCGGTGCTCGATCGGGCGTGGCCCGATGCGCCGTTCCGGCCTCGTCTCGATCCCGAGGGCTCGTTCCGGCTCCAGCTTGTCGAGCGTGGGACGCTACGCCGGGCCCTGGGGCGGCCATCGTGCGCATGGACGCGTCCGCATCGCCGGCGGCTCGGCACGAGCCGCGAACGCAGACGACCTGGGAGACACACGATGCGAAGCATGTTTCTGGTAGTCCTGGCCGCGCTGCCGCTGATGGCCTGCGGGGGCAGCCGAAGCGGCGAACAAACGACCTCGCCCGGGGCCGGGCAGACAGGCGGGGAGACCCCCGGCGGCACCGAAGGGATGGGAACACCCGGGACCGGCAGCCCCGGCACGGGCACGACACCTGGCGGGGAGATGGGCTCGCCGGGAGGAGGCACCCAGGGCGGCACGACCGACTGGGGCAGCGGCACGCCGGGCAGCGGCACGGGCGGCACGCCGGGTGGGGGCATGGGCGGCACGCCGGGCGGCGGAACGGGCGGCACGCCGGGCGGCGGAACGGGCGGCACGCCGGGTGGGGGCACGCCGAGCGGCGGCACGGGCGGCACGCCGGGCGGTTCGGGCACCCAGGGTGGCGGCTCTTTCGTGCCACCGAGCGGCGGGACCGGCACACAGGGCGGAACCGGCACGCAGGGCGGCGGCAGCGGCACCCAGGGTGGCGGCACCCGCACACCCGGCAGCGGCACCCAGGGCGGCAGCGGCAGCGGCACGCAGGGCGGCAGCGGCACCCAGGGCGGTACCCGCACGCCAGGCGGCGGATGACGCCGGTGCGCCGGCGCTCCCGTTAGCCCACGATCCGCCGCGCCTGTCGCGGACCGACATGGCGTCGTGCGCTGCCGCGCGACGGCGTTGCGCCGTACGAGCGTCGCGTCGCGACCAAGCGCCGACCGAGACCACGTCAGCCGGCCCCTCTCCTTCTCGACCAGATCCACATCCTGCCGCCCCGGCGGCTCGGTCACCATCCTTTCGGGTCGCGGGGCCTTCAATTCGCGCACGCTGGATGCGCTCGCTGCCACGTTCCGCTCGAGGCCGTCGAGCCCGCGGCTGGTTTCGCCGGCGGGCTGTACGACACCGCCACGAAGCTGGTCATCTTCGTGGCGAGGGATCAACGTGCCGCTATCACTGCCCGTAGCGGTGAGCGTGACCGATAGGTTGCTCTTCTTCTTCAACATCACGGGGTTCATCGTGGCCGCGACGCTGACGTCATGGTCGAAGCGGTCAGGCTGTGGCGGCGATCGTGAGGTGATGCAGCCATGTTGCTGTGGCGTCTCGCGGTCGCCAAAGCAGCCTCGCTCAGCGTGGCTATCCTCGTTATCCCAGGCATGCTTCTGCTCGTTGCTGCCGTGGTCAGCTGGTCCAAGCCAGCGTCGTCCCATCGCGTGTTGATCGCGGCGACTGGAGCCGTACCGTGCAGAGCACGGAGAACGCCATCCCCAGGGCGGATCGCGCACCCTCAGGTGAACGCGTTGCGCCGGACGATGGTCGCCTCATAGCGCTGGTGAGATTGCTCCCTGACTTCACCGAGCTTGGCTGCCGGCAACGGCCGGCCCGTCATGCGCGCGCTGGCACGCTGGCACGCTGGCACGCTGGCACGCTGGCACGCTGGCACGCTGGCACGCTGGCACGTGATCGTGCACGTTCACCGTCGTACGGTCGTCTGCTGAGCGCGTGCCCGGGGCGAATGACGATCGAGCGTCGCCGATGCCGAGCGAGGGAAGGGACGCCGACTGGCACGTGGGTTGCTCGGTCGCGCGCTGGATGTTCTTAGGGCGCTCGTGAGCACCTCGCGTGTCAATGCGGCTAGGCGTGATTGACCGAGGCGACCGCGGGCGAGGCGAGGCCGGCGCGCACATCTCGCATTCTCGTGGTGCACGCGCTCCAGACCGCGGAGACAATGATGTTTGAAATAAGAGCTAGATCGCTCGCGAGACGACATCGACGAGGATCTCCTCGAGCGCTCGAGATCTTCGAGCCGCCGAGCAGGTACCGGCGAAGGTACCTCCTTCTCGCGAAAGGCGCCCTCCTGAGCGCCATCGCGTTCGGCGCCGGCTGCAGCTCGGGCTCGCCCGAGGAGGAGCGGCACGGCACCGCGAAGCTCGCGGCGGGCGCTGAGGACCCGACCTGCGTGAAGATACAGCGCGGGACGCTCGGCGCGGTGGAGGACGGGACGATCTGGGAGGCGTTCCCGACATGGAGCGACTCGACCGTGCTGATCCGTACGGGCACGCTGGCCGGCGTCGGCGTGCGGCACGCCGTCCTCCGCTTCGACCTCTCGCCGGTGCCCCCCGCGGCGCAGGTCGCCTCCGCGACGCTGCGCCTCCGGCAGATCTACCGGGACGATACGAGCACCAGCACCATCAACATCCACCGGATCCTCTCGCCGTGGACCGAGCCAACGGTGACCTGGCAGAGCCTGGCGAACGGTACCGATTTCGATCCGGCGATCGCAGCGTCATTTCAGTCGCTGCCCGGCGTCGGGATCCGCACGGCCGATCTGACCGCGCTCGCCGCGGCGTGGCTCGCGGGAACCACCCCGAACCACGGCGTGTTGCTGGAAGAGGCGCCGGTCCTCACCACCTCCTTCCGGAGCAGCGAGGACCCGAACGTGGCCGAGCGGCCGAGCCTCGAGGTCTGCTACACGACCGCGTCTACCTGCACGGGTACGCTCGACGACGGCGACGCGTGCACGACCGACACCTGCGACCCGGTGCTGGGCATCGTGCACACGCCCATCTCGACGGACGACAGCGATCCGAGCACGATCGACACGTGCGATCCGGCGACCGGCGCGGTCACGCACGTGGCCTGTCCGGCGCTGGATCCGACCGTGGCCACGCGGCTCATCGACGCTGTGGGCTGCATCTACCAGGGGCCGAACGCGCCGCAGACGGGCGTGACCGCGACGGTCGACCCGGTCTCGGTGGCGGTCGTCAAGGGCAAGGTCGCTACACGGGCGGGCGCTCCGATCTCGGGCGTGAAGGTGAGCGTGTTGCACCACGGCGCGGGCGACGCGGAGAGCTACGGGCAGGTCCTCACGCGCGCGGACGGGGCCTTCGAGCTGGTCGTGCGGGGAGGCCAGCCGCTCACGATGAAGTACGAGAAGACCGGCTATCTGCCGGTGCAGCGGCAGGTGGGCACCCAGTGGCAGCACTGGTCCAATGCGCCCGAGGTCGTGCTGATCGAGAGCGATCCGGTGGTGACGCCCGTCGCGCTGGGCAGCACGGCCGGAGCGCAGGTCGCGCGCGGGAGCGTGCAGTCGGACGCGAGCGGCGCGCGCCAGGCGACGCTGCTCTTTCCCTCGGGTACGACGGCGACGATGACCGTACCGGACCCCAGCGGCCCGCCGGGGGCGACGATGACGGTGGCGCTGCCGGCGGAGGTCCACGTGCGCGCGACCGAGTACACGGTCGGTCCGAACGGCCCCAAGGCGATGCCGGGGACCCTGCCGCCGACCAGCGGGTACACGTATGCGGTCGAGCTCGGGCTCGACGAGGCGGTCGCTGCCGGGGCGACGAATGTCGAGTTCAGCCAGCCGATACCGTTCTATATCGAGAACTTCCTCGAGTTCCCGGTCGGAATGCGCGTGCCGCTCGGCTACTATGATACGCAGAAGGGCGTGTGGGTGCCGGCGGACGACGGGCGTATCATCGAGATCGTCGATGTGAGCGGCGGTCAGGCGGCGGTGGACGTCGACGGCGACGGCGCGGCCGACGGCCCGAGCGCGCTGACCGCGCTGGGGATCAGCGTGGAGGAGCTCGAGGAGCTGGCCACGCTGTATACCGTGGGGACGAGCCTGTGGCGGGTCCAGGTGGAGCACTTCACGGCGTGGGATGCCAACTGGCCGTTTGGCCCACCCGTTGGCGCAGGCCCGCCTCCGGGCGGCTCTGGGAGCGGCGGTTCTGGGAGCGGCGGTTCTGGGAGCGGCAGCGGCTCAGGGAGCGGCAGCGGTTCTGGGAGCGGCAGCGGTTCTGGGAGCGGCAGCGGTTCTGGGAGCGGCAGCGGGTCGGGGAGCGGCAGCGGGTCGGGCGGGGGCGACAGCGGCTCGGGCGGGGGCGACAGCGGCTCGGGCGGGGGCGACAGCGGCTCGGGCGGGGGCGATAGCAGCTCGGGGAGCGGCTCGGGCAGCAGCGGGACCGGCAGCGGCGCGGGCGCGGGCACGGGCGCGGGCGCGGGTGCGGGCGGAGGGCCGGACGATCCCTGCAAGGAGTCTGGCTCGATCATCGAGTGCGAGAACCAGGTGCTCGGTGAACGCTTGCCAGTGAGCGGCACGCCGTTCGACCTGCGTTACCAGAGCGACCGGACGGTGGGGCGCAGGGAGAACTATCGCCTCGCGATCCCGCTCACGGAGGCGGTCGTGCCACCGCCCCTCAAGCGGATCGAGCTGGCGGTGACCGTGGCCGGGCGCACTTTCTCGAGCAGCTTTGAGTGCCCCTGCGCGCCGGATCAACAGCACCTCTTCGAGTGGGACGGCAAGGACGTGCTCGGGCGCGTCGTTGCCGGGAAGCAGCTCGCCTCCGTGGACATCGGCTACGTCTATGACGGGGCCTACATGACACCGGCTTCAGCGGCAGGCGCACGCTCGTTTGCGGTCCCTTCGGACGTGGCCATCACCGGAAGCGCGTCCCGGCAAGAAATTACTCTGGAGCGTCGCTGGGAGAGCTTCATCGGAGGAGCTGGCATCAACGGCTCGGACGCGCTCGGAGGCCTCAGCCTCAACGAGCACCACGCTTACGATCCCAACGCAGCCGTCCTCTACCGAGGCGACGGCGGACGCCGCACCGGTCGCACCTTGCCGAACAGCCTACACCGGGTGGCAGGCGAGATCCCCGCGAGCAGCGCCGCTGCCGCCGACGGCATCAGCGCCGCTTCCGCGTACATCGGCATCCCCAAGGGGGTCGTCGCCGGGGTGGATGGCAGCATCTACTTTTCCGACTCGGCGACCCACCGCATCCGGAAGATCGGTCCCGATGGGCTCATCAGCACGGTAGCCGGTGTGTACAATCAGCAGGGATATAACGGAGACAATCGTCCTGCCACGACGGCGACGTTGCGCTTTCCGGATCAGCTCGCGATCGGGCCGGATGGAAGCATTTACGTCGACGACGGTTCGAACCACCGCATCCGGCGCATCTCCCCCGACGGCATCATCTCTACCGTCGCCGGAAACGGCTCCAGCGGCGCCCCCTCTCCGGACGGCGTGCCCGCGACGTCCGGCGGCCTCGGTAATGCCCAATCCATCTCCGTCGCTCCGGACGGCAGCTTGTACGTCGCCCTGGGCAACCAGGTCCGGAAGGTGGCCCCCGACGGGATCGTCACCACGGTGGCGGGCACCGGAGTATACGGGAACTCCGGCGATGGCATTCCGGCCGTGGAGGCCCAGTTCCGTTCGATCACCTCCGTGGTCGCAGCGCCCGACGGGGGCTTCTATATCGCCGACTCCGCCAATGCGATTGGCGGCACTTCACACCGCATTCGCCGCGTCGACGCGAGCGGGATCCTGACCACGGTCGCGGGCGCCGGCGGCGGTACACAGCAGACGGGCGACGGGGGCCCGGCGACGTCAGCGCTCCTGGGAGCGCCACAATCGCTCGCGCTCGGGCCCGACGGCAGCATCTACTTCACGACCGCGCACATTGCCGACTACGACTACCCGACCCTGCGCCGTGTCGCGCCGGACGGCATCATCTCGACGCTCGCGGGCAATCGTGCCATGCGGCCGTCGTGGTGCTCCTCTGCGCACTGCGGGCTCGGCGGTCCAGCGCTCAAAGCGTGGTTCATCAGGCCGGAAGGGCTCACCGTGACGCCGAGCGGAGAGATCGTCGTCACTGACGGTTCTCAAGCCTCGAACTCGCTTCTGGTCCGCTTGAAGGCGCCGCTCCCGCGTATGGGCGTCGGCGACTTCGCCGTGGCGAACGATGATGTCACCGAGTACTACGTGTTCGATGAGAAGGGGCGCCACCTCACGACGAAGGACGCTCTCCTCGGGGCCACGCTCTACCAGTTCGGCTATGATGCCGGCGGGAGATTGGCGACGGTCACCGATGTCGACGATCAGGTGACCACCATCCAGCGCGACGCGAGCGGCGCGCCGACCAGCATCGTGGCGCCGACCGGGCAGACCACGGCGCTCCAGCTCGATGCCGAAGGGTATCTCTGGAGGATGACCAACCCAGCGAACGAGACAACGACGCTTGAGTACTATCCCGGCACTGGCCTCCTGAGCTCCTTGATCGATCCGCTCGATCGCCATCATGAGTTCGAATACGATGCAGATGGACGCCTGACAAAGGATACCAACCCGGCGGGCGGCTTCAAGGAGCTCGATCGGACGTTCACTGCGTCGGGCTACAAGGTCACGGTCACCACGGCGATGGGGCGAGCTCAGTCGCACGGGGTCGAGGCGCTCTCGGACGGGGGTATGAGGCGCGTCCATACCGGACCCGACGGCCTGTCCACTGTGGTGGAGATCAGCGAGGCTGGCGTCTCGACCGTGACGAGCCCCGACGGTACCGTGATTTCCACGGAGCTGACCGGCGACCCGCGCTTCGGCATGCAGTCGCCGATCGTCAGCAAGGAAACCACGATCACGCCGCAGGGGCGAACGAAGCAGGTCACCCGGTCGCGCTCGGTCGTGATCGCCGCGCCGGGCACCGATCCCCTCGACGTTGCCTCGCTGACCGATCTCATGATCACCAATGGAAACACGTTCTCCACGGTGTTCGACAAGGCCACGAGAACGACTGTTCACACATCCCCAGCGGGCCGTCAGTCCAAGATGATCGCCACGGCCGAGGGACGTATCCAGCGCGTCGAGACGCTCGCGCTTCTTCCTATTGAGTTTACGTACTACCCGGACGGCAGGTTGCACACGCGATCTCAAGGCACCATGACGTGGACGTACACGTATGGCAACAATGGCTGGCTCACGACGGTGGTCGACCCGCTGCTCAATCCAGTCTCCTATCTTCACGATCCAGTCGGCCGCGTCACGCAGACGACGAGAGCCGACGCCGAGGTGATCGGGACCAGCTACTACTCCGGTGGGCGCGTGCATACGATGACGCCTCCGGAGCGTCCGGAGCACACGTTTAGCTACAATCAGGCCGATTCAATGGAGGCTTACCTGGCTCCGGAGCTCGGATCCGTGCCGAGGGAGACCTCCTGGTCCTACGATCTGGACCAGCTGCTCACGAGCTCGGCTCGCCCCGGAGAGCCTGCTGTGACGTATGTCCGGGAACCGTCGACGGGCCGAATCAGCCAGACCAACTTGCCGTTTGGGACAGGCACGGTGGTCCTCAACTATAACCCTACGACGGGCAAGATCGCCAGTCTGAGCGGCCCGTCGGGGATATCGCTCGCGTATGGCTATGATGGCGCGCTGGTGACGGGCCGGACGTGGACCGGCGCTGGGTTCGGGAGCGGATCGGGGACAGTGCAGTGGATCTACAACAACGATTTCCGCGTCGGCAGTGAGAGCATCAACGGCGGTGCGGCGATCAGCTTCGGTTATGACGCCGACGGGCTCCTCGAGCAGGCGGGCGATCTGTCGCTGTTCAGGCATCCCCAGAACGGGCTGTACACGGGGAGCAGCATCGGCGTCGTGAGCGACACGTTGACACCTGACGCGTACGGCCGCGCGCACACGTACGTCGCGCAGGCCGGCAGCGCGACGCTGGTGGAGGTGACCTTCACACCTGACGCTCTCGGGCGCATCCACGAACGGACCGAGACGGTTCTCGGAGAGACGCACACGTACCAGGTTGAGTACGACCTCGCCGGCCGGCTGACCGACGTCTACCGAGACGGCGTGCTCGCGGCTCAATACGAATATGACGCGAACGGCAATCGATTGGCGCGAACATCGGCCGCGGGGCCGGAGAGCGGTACGTACGATGAACAGGACCGGCTCGTGAGTTACGGGGGCAAGACCTACGCGATGAGCCCGGCGGGCGACCTCGCGAGCGTGACCACTACGGCCACCGGGCAGACGACGACGTTTGCCTACGACGCACGCGGTAACCTGAGGCACGCGGAGCTTCCGGACGGCACGACGATTGACTACCTGGTCGACGGGGAGGGGCATCGTATATGGAAGCGGAGGAATGGGGTGAACGTGCAGGGGTTCCTCTACCGGCGCGCGCTCCAGCCTGCGGCGGAGCTCGACGGCGCGGGAAACGTGGTGGCGCGCTTCGTCTATGGTAGAGACAGCAATGTGCCGGATGTGATGATCAAAGGAGGCTCGACCTACCGCATCCTGACAGATCACATCGGCAGTCCGCGGCTGGTGGTGGACACCGCGACCGGCGCGGTGGCACAGCAGATGGAGTTCGATGAGTTCGGTCGCCTGCTCGCGGACACCAACCCCGGCTTCACGCCGTTCGGGTTCGCGGGCGGGCTCTATGATCGCGACACGAGGCTCGTCCGCTTCGGAGCACGCGATTATGATCCGGAGACCGGCAGATGGACCACGAAGGACCCCATCGGCTTCGCTGGCGGGGACACCAACCTGTATGGCTATGTCATCGGCGACCCTGTCAACCTGACTGACCCGTCAGGCATGAGCCCGGGCGCTTTCATTGATTGCCTGGGTAGTGGTCATTCGGTAAGCTACTGCATCTACGAGGAGATAAAGAATGCACGCGAGAACGAGCCGCGCGGAGATGGAGACGGGGAAGCCGGAGCCCCCGGGAGCCCCTACCGTGATCCCCCCGAGCGGTTCCCTCATTCTCGTTTCCTCAAATGCACCAATTTGCTGATCGACCGTGCGTTCACCTGCTGCGAGATCGAATGCGGATTCAATCCCGAGGAACCGAAAACATGCCCGAAGGACCCATCGCGCAAGAGCGAGGAGGAGGAATGCTTCGATGCATGCCTGAATGTATCAGGGGCGGTATTCTGATGGGGTTCACCAGGAGCCGCTGAGGGCATAGAATGGATACGGGCGATGACCTGAAGGCGCTGCTCGACCGGGCAGGACAGTTGGTGCGGGCCGGCGAACTTGTGGAAGCCGAGGAGGCATTCCGCGGCGCGCTGGACCTGGCAGAGCGAGCTTACGGGCGAGATGCTCCCCAGGTCATCTCCCCGCTGCGCGGGCTGGCGTACGTCGCGGCCAACCCGCGCAGCGACCCGGGTCGCCTCGTCGAGGCCGACGCGTGGATTCGGCGCGCGCTGCGCGTCGCGGAGGCCAACTTCGGCACGGACGATCCGCGGCTTGGCCGCCTGCTCCATAGTCTCGGGATCTATCTCTGGACGGCGGGCGCCCTGGAGGAGGCGCGCGAGCACCTCGTGAGGGCGGTCGCCCTCTCCGAGCGGGCGCACGGGGAAAGCCGCTACACGGCGTACATGATGATGTCGCTAATCTACGTCCTGCTCGCGGCGGAGCGGCCGGCAGACGCGCTCCCGCTCGCCGAGAGAGCGCTCCGCATCAAGGAGGCGGTAGCCGACCCGACGAGCGGCAGCGCGCTCACGCTTGCGTTGATCGCGCTCGGCCGGTGCCTCATGGGGGTGAAGAGAAACGCGGAAGCGATCGCGTACATGGAGAGAGCCGTCGCCACGATTCTGGCAAGAAACCCCGATTCCCGGAGCCCGGCCCTGGACGAGATCCGCGGCTGGATCGAACAGATGAGGAGAGAGCCGTAGCCCCCCGGGTCACGCGAACGCGTTGCGCCGGACGATGGTCGCCTCGCGATCCGCGCCGACCGACACCACGTCCACCGGCACGCCGGTCTCCTTCTCGACCAGCTCCACGTACTGCCGCGCCGCCGCCGGCAGCTCGGTCATCGAGCGGGCGGCGTCGATCGACTCGCTCCACGCGCCCACCGGCTCGAGCACCGGCTTCGCCGTCGCGAGGTCGTCGATCGGGAACTCCCGCGTCCGCCCGGACGGCGTCTCGTAGGCGACGCACACCTTGAGCTCCGGCATGCCCGTCAGCACGTCGAGCTTCGTGAGCGCGATGCCGTCGAGGCCGTTCACCCGCGCCGCGTAGCGCAGCGCCGGCAGATCGAGCCAGCCGGTCCGCCGCGGGCGGCCGGTCACCGAGCCGTACTCCCCGCCCACCGACCGCAGCCGCTCGCCGAGCGGACCGCCGAGCTCCGTCGGGAACGGGCCCTCGCCCACGCGCGTGCAGTACGCCTTCGCGAGGCCGAGCACCCGGCGGATGCGCGTCGGGCCGACCCCGGCCCCCACGCACGCGCCCCCGGCGATCGCCGACGACGACGTGACGAACGGGAACGTGCCGTGATCGATGTCGAGCAGCGTCCCCTGCGCCCCCTCCAGCAGCACGCGCTCACCCCGGCGGAGCGCCCCGTCGATGAGCTGCGACGTGTCGGCGAGCAGCGGCGTGATCCGCTGCGCCAGCGGCGCGAGCTCCTCGAGGATCGCGTCGAGCGACGGCGGCTCGCCGCCGAGCGCGCGCAGCGTCGGCGTCCACGCCTCGATCGAGCGCGAGACGAGCTGCCCGAGCCGCTTCATGTCGCGCAGGTCGCCGAGCCGCGCCCCGCGCCGCGACGCCTTGTCCTCGTAGCAGGGGCCGATGCCGCGCTTCGTCGTCCCGAGCCGCACCCCGTCCGCCGCCGCCGACTCGCGCAGCGAGTCGACCAGCGGGTGGAACGGCAAGATGAGGTGGGCGCGATCCGACACGAACAGCCGCCCCTGCGTCGAGCAGCCCCGCGCCTCGACAGCGTCGATCTCGCCGACGAGCACCCCGGGGTCGACCACCATGCCCTGCGCCATCACGCAGCGGGCGTTCGGGCGGAGGATGCCGCTCGGGAGGAGCCGTACGATGAGCTTCTCCCCGTTTACCACCAGCGTGTGTCCGGCGTTGGGTCCGCCGGCGAAGCGCACCACGAGGTCGGCGCTCTCCGTGTAAAGGTCGACGACTTTTCCCTTGCCCTCGTCGCCCCACTGCGCGCCGACGATCACGATCGCGGTCATTCCGAAGCTCCTCCCGAATCACGTGGCCCGTCCTTGCCCGCTCGTCACTCCGAGCGGCTCCGTCCGGGTTCACGTTCGCCTTTACCCCAGGCTCGCGTGCCGAGCGAGCGTCTACTTGCCGCCCGGCGGCGTCGCCCCCGTCTTCAGCACGATCGCCTGGGCGACCGCGACGTCGTCGAGGGTCGCCGGGAGGGCGCTCGCCCCCGGCTCCCCGCCGCCGGGCAGCACCTCGAGGACGATCGACCCGTCCCGCTCGCGCACCAGGTGGGAGAACCGCCACGCCTGCGCATACCCCTCCGGATCCTGGTCCGGCGGGTGCGCCACGGCCGGAACGCCGAGCCCCCGCAGCGCGGCGGCGAGCGGCTCGGCCCGCTCCGGCCGCACCGCGAGGAGCACCCGCGGCGCCGGCTCGTCCGCGGCGCGCGCCGCGTCGCGCGCCCAGGCCACCGCGTCGAGGTAGAGGGCGAAGCCGACGGCCGGCATCGGCAGGCCGAAGCGCGAGAGCAGCATGTCGTAGCGCCCGCCCGCCGCGATCGCCTCCCCGGGGCCCTCGGCGAGCACGTGGAAAATTGCGCCCGTGTAGTAGGCGAGGCCGCGGAGCTCGCCGAGGTCGACCCGGAGCGCCGGGCCGAGCTCCGGGCTCGCCCGCGCCGCGTCCCAGAGGGCGCGGAGCTCGGCGAGCGGCGCCTCGGCGGGCGTGCCGGAGAGCAGCTGCGCGGCCCTGCCGAAGACCAGGGCGCCGTCCGGGTCGGCCTCGCCGCCGCCCGCGAGGTCCGGCAGCGCGGCGATGGCCGCGACGATGCGGCGCGGGACGTCGGCGGCCCTCGGGCTGGCCAGCACGGCGGCGAGGCGGGAGGCGTCCTTCAGCTCGAGCACCTCCGAGAGCTCTGCCGCGAGCCCCGCCGGGACCGAGTCGAGCAGCGCGCGCGCGATCATCGCGTGGCCGAGGTCCACGACGAACCGATCGAGCCCGGCCTCCCGCACCGCAGAGGCGGCGAGGCGGAGCATCTCCAGGTCGCCGCCGAGCGTGCCGACGCCGTACAGCTCCACGCCGGCCTGCGGGATCTGCCGGTGGCGCCGCGCCCGGCCCTGGCGCAGGCGGAAGACGGTGCCCTCGTAACAGAGGCGGATCGGGCGAGGCGCGTCGGCGAGCCGCGTGGCCACGAGCCGCGCGATCTGCGGGGTCATGTCGGGGCGGAGCGCGGCCACCTCGCCCGACTCGGGCTCGATGAAGCGCAGCACGTCCGCGGCGTCGAGGGTGCCGAGCCCGCGCTCGAGCACCTCGGCGAACTCGAACGCGGGCAGCGCGACCGGCTGGTAGCCGTACAGGACGAAGTGGTCGAGGACGCGCTTGGCGAGCGCGCGGCGGCGTCGCGCCTCCTCGGGGAGGAGGTCGCGCATGCCCGCGGGCAGCGGGTGCGCCAGCGCGCGCGGCGGCGCGGAGACGGACGGCGCTGGGCGGTCCACCTCGGGCGTCGAAACGTGGCGGTCTCCCCCTCGGGGGGCTTCCCATCGCGGAGCGTCGCTGGACATGTTGGCCCCGCTTATACCGGCTGAGCACGCGGTGCGCACGCGGCGCGCACGTCCGTTGAGCTTGCCGTGGCAAGGCGTTTGCTGATCGGAGCGCACCACCGGGCCCGTGGGCCGGAAGCGCACGCGGCGCCCTCGACGGAGAGATGGTTCATGGCTCTGACCGCCGTTCCGACCGATGTTCCGAGCGCCAGCACGAGGCCCGAGACTCCTCTGGCGCCGTGCGGTCTCACCCCGCCCGGCGCGGTCGGGTCGCGCCCGTCGTCCCGGGCCGCGAGCGCGGGCCCGCTCGCGGAGGTGATCTGCAGGGCGAAGGAGGGCGACAGGGAGTCGCTCGACGAGCTCACGCGGCTCATCCGCCCGCACGTGGAGCGGCAGCTCGCGCGCTACCCGGTGTCGGATGAGGACCGGCTCGACCTGGTGCAGTCGACGCTGCTGCAGGTGGTCCGGACGATCCGCTCGTTCCGGGGCGACTCGAGCTTCACGACGTGGCTCTTCCGGGTGACGGCGAACGAGGCGCTCATGCTGATGCGGTCGCAGCGCCGGCAGCGCGCCCGCATCGTCGAGGGGCTCGACTTCGAGGAGCTCGGCCTGCTCCCGACGATGCGCAGCACGATCGGCGAGGACGACGCGGCGTCGGCGGCGGAGCGGGAAGCGTACGTCCGCGAGGCGCTGTGCGAGCTGCCGGAGGACTACCGCGACGTGGTGCTGGCGCACTACCACGAGGACCTCGGCCTGCAGGAGATCGCGCAGAAGCTCGCGGTGAGCGAGAGCGCGGTGCGCTCGCGGCTCCACCGCGCGCGCGTGCGGCTGCGCGCGATCCTCAACGCGACCGCGTTCGGGCGGGAGATCGCCGAGGGCGTCGCGGCCTGAGGGACGGCGCGCGCGCCTAGCGCACAGCGACGAGCCTGGCGGTCGCGTCCCGCCAGCGGCGGAGGACGTCCCAGAGCTCGCTCATCGTGCGGAGGAGCACATCGGGCCGCGCGTTGAGCAGATCCTGCTGCGAGCCGAATCCGCCATGGACGGCGATCGACCGCGCGCCCGCGCGGCGCGCGCACTCGATGTCCTGGGGGCCGTCGCCGACCATCACCATCCGGTGCGGCTGGACGCCGAGGAGCCCGGCGAGGTGGAGCAGCGGCGCCGGGTCAGGCTTGTTCTGGGCGATGTCGCCGCCGGCTACCACGGCGTGGAAGCGCGCGCCGACCCCGAGCGCGGCGAGCACCGCGTTGGTCGTCGAGCGCGGCTTGTTCGTGCAGACGCAGAGCGACAGATCGCCGAGGTCCGAGAGCCGCTCGATCATCTCCTGCGCGCCCGGCATCCACCGGGTGAAGTCGAGCGGGTGCCGCTCGTAGTAGGCGAGGAAGTGACGGAGGAGCTCCTCGACGTCCTCGGACGACTCGGGGAGCTTGGCCGCGCGCGCACACAGCGCGCGCGCGCCGTCGCCCACGTACCGGACGATCACCTGCCCGGGTAGCGGGGCGCGCCCCGTCGCCTTCAGCGCGTGATTCACCGCCGCCACGATGTCACCTCGGCTGTCGATCAGCGTACCGTCGAGATCGAACACGACCACCGTGGGAGCAACCATCGTCCGATAGCCTACGCCGGCGCCCTCGGTAACGGAAGGTGCGGCGAGCACCCGAGGCGTGGGTTGCAGGAGTGAAATGCCCCGGGGGAGCGACCCGAGCGCCCGGTGCGGCAGAGCTCGCGAGGCGCTCGCGCCACGCGCCAGCCTTTTCGCGCCTGGATCCGGGCGATCGAGGCGGCGAGCCCCGCGGCGTCCTGCGTCGCCAACTCCTGCCGCTGTGCGTCAGTCGGCTCGACCCACAGCAGCAACTCGACCCCAGCACCTGGCCGCTGGCCTCCATCCCTTGCCGGAGCTCATCCTCTCGGCCCTCCATCCGCGAGCGAGAGCGCCCCTCGCCTGTCCTGAATGGCAATCACCGCGCGGGTACAGCCATCCTGTTCCTCGGTCCTGGCGCGCTGGTCTGGGCCTGCTCCGCGCCGGGGCGTAGACTGCCAGGCACGATGGACGGTGCGGAACGCCTGCTCGCGTGGTTCGCCGGGGCCCTCGCGCGCCACCAGCCGGACGACGCGCTCTCGTTCACGGAGGCGCAGGCGCGCTTCATCTCGGTGCTGCAGGGCCTGATCGCGGTCGAGCGCGGCGGCGGGATGGTGTTCGGGATGGTCCTCTCCGGCGAGCACGTCGACGCGCTCGTGCGCGCGGCGCTCCCGGCGCTCACCGAGGCGGCGCACGCCTGGCGCGCGCACTTCGAGCGGCGCCACGGCGCGCGCGGGCGCAAGGAGGTGGCCCGCATCGCCGCCGACCTCCGCTACGCGCCGTTCCTCGACCGCGACCCCCTCCGCGCCGACCCGGCCGTCGACGCGGCGCTCGCGCAGCTCATCGACGCTTGCCTCGACCCGGGCCGCGCCGCGCCCGGCGCGGGGGGGCGGGGCGCGGCGCGCGCGGACGACCGGCACGACCGGCTCGACGACACGCTCCGCAGCGCCCTGGTGCGGGGCAGCTTCGCCTCCTCCGCGCCGCGCGCCGGCTGGTCCGTCGCGGTGAAGGCCCCCTCTCCGGACCGCCGACGCGAGGTGGCCGAGGTCGAGGCGCAGCGCGGCGAGCTCCACCCGCAGATCGAGGCGCTCTATGCCTCCATCGACGGGCTGGCCCTCCTCGACTCGGGCGCAGCGCCCTCGCGGGTGCCGTGGCCGGCGGCGCTGCCTCCGGCGGCGCTCGTCCTCCTGTCGCCGCTCGAGTGGGGGACCGTCCTCCGCAAATCGAGCTCGTCGAGCAAGAGGGGAGAGATGCAGCTCCTCACGCTCGCCCTGTTGCCGGGGCACATCGTGCATACGGAGTGCGACCACGGCGTCGAGCGCGAGCACACCGAGGCTCTGTATCTCGCCGTTCGCGTCGGAGCTGCGGAGATCTACATGACCGCTGGCGACTATTCCTCTCCAGTGCACGAGCTCGCGCCCGATCTGGTGAGCTTCCTGCGCGCGCTCGGCGGCGCGGCGCCGCGGCTCGACGGCGTCCTGGCGGCCCTGGTGGAGGTGCTCGGCGGCAGGGCGTGGAGCGCCAGGTGAGCTCCGGCCGCGCCGCCCTCGCCGCGGCCGGGCGGGGGACGGCCGGCCAGGGCGCCGGAAGATCCGTTGCCGGCCAGGGCGCCGGAAGATCCGTTATCGTCGCCGGGACGCCATGACGATCGACGCCCCCTCCGACGCGCCCATCCCGTCGGTGCTGCCGAAGCTCGACGAGATCCGGCAGCGCTTGCTCTCCCACACCGATCGGCAGGACGAGCGGCGGATCCTGGAGATCCTCGCGGGAGCGACCGCGGCGGAGCTCGACCAGCTGCTGCTCGAGCTCGACCTCCGCGCGCTGCTCGGCGACGTCGACGACCGCCTCATGGGCCCGGACAACCGCACCGCGCTGCTCGAGCTGCTGACGGCAGAGCGCCTCGGCGACCTCGGGATCCCGGCGCGGGCGGCGCTCGCCTCGGCGCTGCAGCGCGGCCGCACCGGCCGCCTCGACGAGCAGGCGCTGCGGCGCATCTGGCTCGGCACGCGCGGCGCGGACGTCACCCGGCTCAAGAACGCGCTCGACGGCCGGGGCGGCTACCACGACCTTCACCAGCTCTTCTATCACGATATCGATGATGGCGCCCTGCGCGAGGAGCTCCTCGCGCACATCGCTCGCGAGGCGGTCTCGGTCTCCGCCTCGGTCTCAAGGCGCGAGGTGAAGATCCTCTCCGACATCGACGATACGTTTTATGCGAACTGGAAGGACGCCCGGTATCCGGAGAAGACCGTCTATCCCGGCGTCCTGCAGTTCTATGCGGAGCTCGACCGCGGGCCGGGCGCGGAGCCCGGGCGGCCCGGCGACCTGACCTTCGTCACCGCCCGCCCAGGCGATCGCCTCGGCCTCGTCGAGGACGCTACCCTGAGGGCGCTGGCTGCGCGCGGCCAGCTCGCCGCGACGGTCCTCGCGGGCTCGTTCACGCGCCTGATCGGCAACCGCACGATCGCGGAGAAGAAGCTCGAGAACTTCGTCGAGTACCGGCGGCTCTATCCCGAGTACGACTTCGTCTTCGTCGGGGACAGCGGCCAGGGCGACATCCACTTTGGCCAGCGCATGCTCGAGCTCGCGCCGGAGGCGGTCAAGGCGGTCTTCATCCACGACGTCGTCGCGACGTCCGAGTACGCGCGGCTCGAGCTCGCGGTCGGCGGGGTGCGCCTGTTCGACACGTACATCGGCGCGGCGCTCGAGGCGCTCGAGCTCGGCCTCCTCGGCCCGGAGGGCGCCGTGCGCGTGGCCGAGGCGGCGATCGCGGCGTTCACCGCGATCCCGTTCCCTTCGCACGCTCACCGGCAGCCGCGTCGCCTCGAGCTGATGCTCGACGTCACGCGGCTGAACGAGGTCCTGCCGCCATCGCTGCCGATCGAGATGACCTTGTGAGCGCCGCTGGGTGAGCGATCAGGGGATGTCGAAGTACTCCTGGCAACAGCTCTGCTTCACGTCGCACAGGTCGGCGCTCTCTCCTTCGCACGTCCCGACCTCGACGCCGTCGACGATGCACGCGCACGTCGGCGCGCCCTCGGCGGGCGTCTCGCACTGCGTCTCGTACCGCTTGCCCTCGCACGTCAGCTCGCACCCGCACATCTCGCCTTCCGGACCGCCTCCGCCGGAGCACACCTGCCCGCCGCACCCGTGAAGCTCGATGCACGATTCCACTTCCTTCTGCACCCCCTCGCACGCGGGGGGCGGCTCGTCCGGACACGACGCCGCGAAGGGCAGCATGCACGTGAAGAGCGCGCCCGCCATGTCCTCGCACTCGGCGCCGAAGCGCTCGAGCTGATCCTGGCAGCGGGCGGCGCAGTCCGCCGCCCGGGTGTCGCAGTCGTTCGCGTTGAGCCGGTCGCAGAAGTCCATGCACTGCTGCTCGGCGGTCGGAGCGCTGCCCGAGCCGCCCGAGCCGCCCGGGCCGCCCGAGCCGTCAGGCTCGTTGTCCGGCTCGTCAGGACCACAGGCGGCGAGCAGGCCCATCGCGCCGATCAGCAGCGCTTTTCCGATCCCATTCAAGGATGCTTGCATCGCCCGAGGCTAGCCCGGCCCGCGCGCGACGAGAACGGCGAGCAAGAAGCAGGCGCGCGGCGAGGGAGCGCCTCTCTCAGCCCGACGCCAGGGCGGCGACGAGGCGGTCGATCTCCGACTCGTCGTTGTAGTAATGCACCGACGCGCGCACCAGATCGGGAATCCCGCGAGCCTCGAAGTCGAGCAGGGTGCCGGCGGCGGTCGATACGCTCACGTGGATGCCCTGCGCGCCGAGCCGCGCCTTGACGGCCGCGGCGTCCTCGCCGGCCCGGGTGAAGGTGACGATGCCGCAGCGCCGCGCGCCGACGTCGCGCACGGCGACGCCGGGGAGCTCGGCCAGCCGCGCGCGGAGGCGCTCGGCCAGCGCGAAGACGCGATCGCGGATCGCGGGGAGGCCCAGCCGGAGCGCGTAGTCGATGGCCGCGCCGAGACCGAGCCGGCCGGCGATATAGCTCTCCCAGCTCTCGAAGCGGCGGGCGTCGGGCCGCACCTCGTACCGGTCCGGCGCGGTCCAGCGGGCCGCGTGCAGGTCGAGGAACGGCGGCTCCAGCCGGTCGAGCAGCGCGCGCCGGACATAGAGGAAGCCGGTGCCGCGCGGCCCGCGCAGGTACTTGCGCCCCGTCGCCGACAGCATGTCGCAGCCGATCGCCTCGACGTCGACAGGCATCTGCCCCACGGACTGGCACGCATCGAGCAGGAACGGCACGCCCGCCGCCCTGGCGCGGCGGCCGATCGCCTCCGCCGGGTTGATCAAGCCGCCGTTCGTCGGGACATGCGTGATCGCGATCAGCTTGACCCGCTCGTCGAGCAGGCGATCGAGCTCGGGCAGCGAGACAGCGCCGCTCTCGTCGCTCGGGACAGGGACGATCTCGGCCCCGGTGCGCCGCGCCACCTGCAAGAACGCGATGTAGTTCGAGGCGTACTCGGCCTGCGCGGTCAGGATGCGATCGCCCGGGCCGAAGCGGAGGGAGTAAAACGCCATGTCCCAGGCGCGCGTGGCGTTCTCGACCAGCGCGATCTCGCCCGGCTCCGCGCCGATGAGCCGCGCGACCGAGCCGTAGACCGCCTCGAGCCGCGCGGCCGCCTCCGCCTGGGCCTCGTAGCCGCCGATCTCCGCCTCGCGCCGCAGGTGCTCGACCACCGTGTCGACCACCACGGCCGGGGGCAGCGAGGCCCCCGCGTTGTTGAAGTGAACGAAGCTGGCGCAGGCCGGGGTGTCGCGGCGCAGCGCGGCGATATCCATCGTCATCGAGCCCTCTTCCTCGCGAGGCCGGGCCGCTGCCGGCCGCGGCGCTGGCGCACTCTACGTGCTGGCGCACTCTACGTGAGGAGCAGCCCGCTGCGCAGCTCGGTCGGGGAGTAACCGAGCATGCGGCGGCAGGTCCGCGAGAAGTGCGCGAGATCGGCGAACCCCGCGGCGTGGGCGGCGCTCGTCGCGTCGAGGCGGGAGAACGCCACCAGCGCGACGAGGAGCCGGCGCCAGAGCTGGAACGTGCGGATCGGCACCCCCACGTCCCGCACGAACAGCGCCTGGAGGTGCGCCTCGGAGAGCCCCGCCCGCGCGACGGCGAGGCGCCGGTCCGCCGCCGGGTCGCGGAGCGCCTCGACGACGCGGGCGACGCGCCCGTCCGGGGAGCGGCGCGGCGACTCCTTCGCGAGCCAGCTCGCGAGCTCGCGCGCGAGGCCGTCGAGGACCTCGGGGCGCGACAGCGACGCGCGGTGCGCCGCCACCGCCCCGTCGAAGCGCGAGAGGAGGCCGCCGTCGACCGGACAGGCGCCGCCGCGCAGGCGCGCGTGGCCGGCGACGTGCGGCATCACCTCGGGGTCGTACAGCAGCCCGAGGGTGGGCCCAGGGCAGGAGGCGGCGTGCCACACGTCGGGGGGCACCACGACCATGCGCCCGCGCACCGCCGCGCCGCCCGGCATGGTCACGGTGACGTCGCTGTCCAGCCCGACGAGGACGGCCGCGCCGTGCTCGGCGTGGAGGGTCGACGCCATCGCCGTCGAGGCGCGGACGGCGAACGCCTCGGCGATCACGGCGCCGATCCGGGATTCGTTCAAGCGACCCACGTTGCGCGCCCCCATTCTAGCGCCGTGCCCCCGAGCGATGGAGGTCGTGAGCGATGAACCTGTTCTCGGACGAGATGCGCCGCAACCCTTACCCCGTGTACGACCAGATCCGGAGCGGCTCTCCGGTGCTCCACCATCCGCCCTCCGATTCGTGGATGATCTTCGACCACGAGGGCGTGAAGCGGGCGCTCCACGATCATGAAGCGTTCAGCTCCGTCGTGTCGCCGCCTGGCAACAGGACCTCGGAGTGGCTCATCTTCTCGGACCCGCCGCGCCACACGAAGCTGCGCGCCCTCGTCACCAGGGCCTTCACCCCGCGGGCCGTCGCGGAGCTCGAGCCGCGCATCCGCCAGCTGTCGCGCGGGCTCCTCGACCGGACGATCGAGCGAGGCGAGATGGACCTCGTCGAGGACTACGCGCTCCCGCTGCCCCTCCTCGTGATCGCCGAGATGCTCGGCGCCCCGACCGCCGACCAGCCGCGGTTCAGGCGCTGGAGCGACGCGATCCTGGACCTCAGCTACACGGTCTCGGGCAGCGAGGAGGCGACAAGGGCGCTCGCCGAGTTCGCCGTGGTGACGGCCGAGATGCAGGCCTACGTGAGGGGCCTCATCGCGCAGCGGCGGGCGGCGCCGGAGGACGATCTGCTGACCCGGCTCGTCGAGGCGGAGGTCGACGGCGAGCGGCTGAACGAGACCGAGATCCTCGGCTTCTTCCAGCTGCTCCTCGTGGCCGGCCACGAGACCACCACGAACCTGCTCGGCAACGCGATCCTTTGCTTCCTCGAGAACCCGACCGAGCTCGCGCGCCTCCGGGCCGAGCCCCACCTCCTGCCCTCGGCGGTCGAGGAGGTCCTGCGCCACCGCTCGCCGGTCCAGGCGATGTTCCGCGTGACGAGGCGCGACGTCTCGATGCGCGGCCAGGTGATCCCGGCCGGCAAGGCGGTGCTGGCCATGATCGGCTCGGCCAACCGGGATCCCCAGCAATTCCGCGACCCTGACCGCTTCGACATCGCGCGCGATCCCAACCCGCACGTCGCGTTCGGGCACGGCATCCACTTCTG
Organism: Sorangium sp. So ce321; assembly: GCF_051530195.1. Taxonomy (NCBI): domain Bacteria; kingdom Pseudomonadati; phylum Myxococcota; order Polyangiales; family Polyangiaceae; genus Sorangium; species Sorangium sp. So ce321. The sequence goes on from NZ_CP150329.1 coordinate 13,959,695, forward strand.
TCTCGGGGCGCCGCTCTCGCGCCTCGAGGCGAGGGTCGCCCTGCCGGATCTCCTGGGCCGGCTCGAGGGCCTCGCGCTGGCGAGCGACGCGCCGTGGGAGCCGCGCCGGGCGATCCACGTGCTCGGCCCGAGCCGCCTGCCGATCCGGTTCGCGCCGGGGGAGCGACTCGGCACCTCGCCAGGCCCGTCGGGGCAGCCGCACCCGCATCCGGCGGCGACGGCCGGCGGCGCGGCGAGGCCGTAGAGCGTCCGGAGCGACTACCGACGATCGCCACGGATCGCGGCCCGCCTGGCTCTCCTGAGGCCTGCCGGTCTGATGCCTGCGGGCCTCACCCCGGGGCGACGGTGGCCTGGGCCGCGGTCAGCCGCGTGCTCGCTCGCTGGCACCGCCATTGCTGACCTTGCCGGCCGATGAGGCTGACGACGCTGATCGACGACGCTGAAGACGCCCGGAGAAAGGCAGTCCGGCAGCCGAGATCGCCGACAGGAGCGGCAGGCATGGCGGACTCCATGAATGAGCTGACCTCCGTGGAGGTCCGTGTTCCGCGCGAGATGAAGCCGGAGGAGAAGCAGCACCTCGACGGCGAGCTCCGGGGCCTCCGCCGCCAGATCTTCGAGGGGTCGCAGGAGAGCAGGAGCTTCGCCGGCCACGTCCTCCACGCCGCGGCGGGGCACGGCGCCCTCGCGCTGGAGCGGAGCGCTGGCGGCGAGATCGTCGGCTACTTCGCGATGCAGCTCGCCGAGCTCGACCTCTCCGGCGCGAAGATCGCGATCTTCCGCGGCGAGTCCGGGGCGCTCGGCGGGCACCCGAGCGATGCAGTCCTGCGGCTCGTCCTGGAGCGCCTCCTCCGGTACATGCTCGGCCGCCCGGGGCGACGCGTCTACTGCCTGTGCTCGCTGGCGCACCCGTCGAGCTACGCGCTGCTCTCGCGCTTCGTCGACATCGCCCACACGAGCCCGGCCGAGAGCGCGCTGGCGGGCGCGGGCGAGCTCGTGTCCGGCCTCGCCTCGTCGCCCGAGCTCGCGGCGAGCGAGCACGGGGGCCCGCTCGTCTTCGAGGCCGCGCGGCGGGGCAGCGAGCCCTCGGCGAGCTGCGACTTCCTGCACCTCTACGAGAACCCCGCGGTCCGGTGCTTCGTGTCGGCGCACGCCGGCCCCGCCGAGGAGCACGGGCTGCTCGCGCTCGTGCCGCTGAGCCTCGGGGGGATGATGCGCGCGGCGGCGCGCGCCGCGGGTCCGGAGGCGAGGCGCTCCTAGAGCGACAAACGGGTTGAAACCACGAGAAAGAGCAGGAATTTCACAGGGAGGCGGGGAGGCGGGGAGCGAGAGACGGCAAGAGAAAGAACTTCATTTTTTCTTCCTCCCCGCCTCCCCGCCTCCCTGTGAAAATTCTCCGGGTTTCAACGTGATCGGTGTTCTAGAGGACCGACGATGAGGTCGTGCGAGCTCCTGCGCGAGCCGCACCGGCGCGAGCGCTACCGGCGGTCGATCGAGGCGGGGGCGCCGTAGCGCGCCGCTTGCAGCGTCCGCCACGCGGTCGCGACGAGGAGGAGGGCGCCGCCCACCATGGCCCAGGCGCCAGGGCGCTCGCCGACGAAGAGGAGCGCCCACATCGGGTTGAGCACCGGCTCCACCAGCCCCAGGAGGGACGCCTCGACGGCCGGCGTGTGGCGCAGGCCTCGAGCGAAGATGGCATAGGGCAGGCCGAGCTGCACCGCGCCCAGGAACACCAGAAGGCCGATGTCCAGCGCGCCTGGCCCTGCCGCGCTGCCCAGCGCGAGCGGCACCGTTCCGACGCCCGCGAGCAGGTTACCCCAGACGAGCACCACGGAGCTCTCGTCCCGGGCCGCGCGGAGCCCCAGGATCGTCAGCGCGGAGGCGAGCCCGGACCCGAGCGCCAGGACGTTGCCCAGGAGCTGACCCGCCGAGAGCTGGTCGACGAAGAAGAGCCCGAGGCCCAGGAGGAAGACGGGAACCGCGAGCTTCTCCCCGCGAGACGGGTGCTCCTTCAGCAGCCAGGGGCTGAGCAGGAGGACGCACAGGGGAGAGGTGGACTGCAGGAAGATGGCATTGGCCGCCGTGGTCAGCTTGGTGGCCTGGACGAACAGCACCAGGGTCGCCGCCAGCGCCGCCGCCGTGGCGAGCGTGCGCTTCCCGGGGAGGCGGCGGGCGCTCGGCATCACGAGGCCCAGCACGAGCGCGGCCACCAGCGATCGGCCGCAGACGATCTGCCATGCGCTCAGCGAGCTCAGCTTGATGGCGGCTCCTCCGGTCGACCAGAGCAGCGCGGCGGTCAGGATCAGCAAGCGAGCGCGAACCACCATCGGCTGGGCTCCAGGTCTCTCGATTCGTCGTGTCCGGGCTGGCTCGCGGGACCCGTCCCGCGCTCGGGACGACCGCGCGCCTCGCGCGGCTAGCGCTTCGAGCCGGTGGCATCGAAGCGCGGGACGTCCGGGAGCTCCGGCGCTTCGAGCCCCGCGAACGGATCGCGCCAGGCATCGAGCTGCCACAGGCGCGCGTGCCAGGCCGCGACGTGCGGGTAGTCCGAAAGCGGCAGCCCGGCCAGATCCGCGAACGGGAGCACCGACGCCATGCGGAAGTCCGCATACGAGACCTCGCTCCCGACGAGCCAGTCCCTGCCGCTCAGGACCTGCTCGAGCAGCGCCGCCGCTTCGGCAAACCTAGAGAGCCCCTCCGCCACGAGGTCGTCGCGGATTGGACCGAGCCCGTAGCGCTGCTTCGTCACGCGCTCGAAGTGGACCTTGTCGCACGCGATGACGAAGTTGTGTGTGCCCCAGCTCAACCAGCGGATCATCTCCGGTTGTGCGGTGCCCGTGCGCCAGAAATCCGAGCCCGTGAGCTGCGAAAGGCGGCACGCGATCGCGTCCGTTTCCCAGAGCGACTGGTCTCCCTCGACCAGGATGGGCAGGCGCAGGTTCGGATTCAGCGCTCGAAACTTCTCCTGCTGTGACGGCTCGAGCGGAGCCGCGTGGACGAATTCAACGGGTGCATCGAGGTGCCGCGCCACGGCGACGGCGACCCGTGGATTCAAGTTTCGGCTGAAGTACAGTTTCATCGCGCGCCGAGCGGCGCGGGTCAACGCGCCGTCGGTCAACTCTCGCTGACTCATGGTACAACCATACCATGAGCTCCTACCCGGTGCGCTGCTAACCCTCCGACGCCTCGTGGAGCTCGACCGGGTTGCCGTCCGGATCTTCGATCTGGATCTGCGCGCCACCGGTGCCGCGCTCGACGTCGTTTCGGAAGGGGGTGCCGGCCGCACGGAGTCGCTCGATGAGCGCGTCGAAGTCGTCGACGTAGAGGACGACACGGCTCCAACCGCCGGCCACCTGAGCCCGGCCGTCGGGCATCGGGCGCGCGCCGGAGCTGCCGGGGCCGCTCAGGAGCAAGTGCAAGTCACCGCGCGAGACCGCCGCGAACTCCGCGCCGGCCTGCATGTCGAGCGCGAAGCCGAGGTGTTCTGTGTAGAAGCGAACGGCGCGATCGACGTCAGTGACCTGGTAGCGGGCGACTGCCGAGGTCGCAGCGGGGCCTGCCGCGGCCGAGGTCGATCCCTCCGACGCCTCGTGGAGCTCGACCGGGTTGCCGTCCGGATCCTCGATCTGGATCTGCGCGCCACCGGTGCCGCGCTCGATGTCGTTTCGGAAGGGGGTCCCGGCCGCACGGAGTCGCTCGATGAGCGCGTCGAAGTCGTCGACGTAGAGGACGACGCGGTTCCAACCGCCGGCGACCTGAGACCGGCCGTCGGGCATCGGGCGCGCGCCGGAGCTGCCGGGGCCGCTCAGGAGCAAGTGCAAGTCACCGCGCGAGACCGCCGCGAACTCCGCGCCGGCCTGCATGTCGAGCGCGAAGCCGAGGTGTTCTGTGTAGAAGCGAACGGCGCGATCGACGTCAGTGACCTGGTAGCGGGCGACCGCCGAGGCGGCAGCGGGGCCCGCCGCGGCCGAGGGCGAGCTCGTGTCGTCGGACATGCAGCCCCCGAGGGCGAGCATGACAAGCATGAGGATGATCTTCATGAGCCGAGCTTGCTGTCCGCGCGCGCCGGGGTATTGGACAAATTGGAAGCCGCGGGCCCGAGCGGCTGCGCCGCGGTCCTCCTTCACGGCGACCGCGACCCGTGAATCGAGGTTTCGGCTGAACCAAAGGTTCATGGAGCATCCGCTCCTGCCAGATGGCTCTATGCGCCGATGACGCGCCGGCGCCGCTACTTCTGCGCCCGCTTCCGGGTCGCCGCCTCGCGCCCGGAGGCGGGGTGGCGTGCGCGCGTGGGTCGCGGGGCCGGTGCGCGCCGTGCCGCGAGCCCATCGAGGAGACAGTCCAGGCCGAACGCGAACTGCGCCTCGCTGTCGAGATCTTCTGCATCCAGGACGCGCCGGGCGAACTGCGGATGCCTTCCCTCCTCGATGATCTTGCGCACGTAGGGAGCGACGGCCGCGCGCCACTGCGCCTCGCTCAGGTCCGTTCGTCGCTGCGCTTCTGCCTCGGCCAGCTCGGCGAGGACGGAGCCATGGACGAAGCTCATCACGGTCGCGAGCACGGCGCCCGCGGTGGTGATGTCCACGCCCATGCTCAGCGCCGCCTCCAGCGCGAACTCCACCTTGCGGACCGCATTCGGACCGAGCGACGGGCGGCTCGCGAGCTGCTGGGCAAGCCAGGGATGGCGGAGCATGACCTCTCGCTCCTGGCGGGCCACGAGGCCGAGATCGACGCGCCAGTCGCCGGAGGCGCCCGCCGGCACCTCGCTCTCGACGAGGACCGCGTCCACCATCAACTCGATGAGCTCGTCCTTGTTGGCCACGTAGCGGTAGAGGGACATCGCGCCGGCGTTCACCGCCTCGGCGAGGCGGCGCATGGAGAGGGCCTCGAGCCCCTCGGCGTCGGCGATCCGGATGGCCGCCGCGACGATCTCGGCCATGCGCGCGCGGCTCGGTCCTGCCGGGCGCTCTCGCATCCAGACCAGGCCGGGAATGGTCTCGCCGGTCCCGCTCGCATCTCTCGCCACGACACCCTCGTCCGTCTGGGTTGCGCCGAGGATAGTTCACGCGTACGTTGTACGCAATGCGTACGTTGTACGCACAGGAGGCGTCATGGCTCACGAACGGGAACGGGTGCCGGTCTTGGTCGTCGGAGGCGGCACGGTCGGCCTCTCGGCGGCATTGCTTCTTGCCCACCAGGGGATCCCGGCCTTGCTGGTGGAGAGACGCGCGGGGATCTCGAACCACCCGCGCGCCACGGGCCTCGGCCTGCGCTCGGTCGAGATCTTCCGCCAGGCGGGGGTCGAGCCGGCGATCGTCGCGGCCTCGACGGCCGCCCGCGTCGGGCCACGCGGGCGGTTCCGGGTCGCCAACCTGGCAGAGCTCGCCGTCGCGGAGAGCCACCTCGCCACGCAGGCCGGTCAGGACCAGCGCGCCGAGGCTGAAGCCGCGAGCCCCTGCCGGATGGGCCTCTGCGCGCAGGACGTGCTCGACCCGGTCTTGATGGACGCCGCGCTCGAGCGGGGCGCCCGGATCCGGTTCGGACACGAGCTTGTCTCGCTGGAACAGGACGAGGAGGGCGTGACGGCACGGGTGCGCGACCTCCAGGCCGACATCGCTCTGGAGATCCGGGCCGACATGGTCATCGCCGCGGACGGCACCCGGAGCCGCGTCCGGCAGCAAGTGGGGATCGGGACCGACGGGCCCGGGGCGCTGGGCGCGCCCATCGTGAACATCCTCTTCCGCGGGGATCTCGCGCCTCACCTCGGCGGCAAGGCGCTCGCGCTCTGCGAGCTCACCCGCCCGGAAGCGCCCGGGTTGCTGGTGGCCACGAGCGCGCCGGATCGCTGGCTCTGCCACGTCCCGGATGAGCCCACGCGGGATCGAGAGGAACCCCCGGCAGGGGAATGGTGCGTGGACACGATCCGGCGGGTGCTGGGCCTCGAGAGGCTCCAGGTCGAGGTGTTGAGCGCGCTCCCGTGGCAGGTCAACGCCAGGCTCGCGCGGCGGTTCCAGCAGGGCCGCGTCTTCCTCGCGGGAGACGCCGCGCACACCGTTCCGCCGCTCGGCGCCTTTGGAATGAACACGGGTATCGCGGACGCGCACAACCTGGCGTGGAAGATCGCGGCCGTCCTGCAGGGACGCGCCGGCCGAGGCCTGCTCGAGAGCTACGATGAAGAGCGCCGGGCGGTGGCGGCGTTCACCCTTTCGCAAGCCATGCTGCGCTTGAAGGATCCCGATCTCCACTGGGACCCGAGCAAGATCGCCGAGCGCGCGCGCGTGGGCGCGGCGAGCGCGATGGTCGTCCACCTGGGTTACCGCTACGCCTCGCGAGCCGTTGCCTGCCCGGTCCCCGACCTGCCTTCCCTCGAGGAGCTGGAGCGAAACCTCGATGGCGCCCCGGGAAGCCGCCTGCCGCATGCCTGGCTCGTGCGGCGCGGCGAGCGCTGCTCGACGCTGGACCTCGTCCGTGGCCGGTTCACCCTCCTCCTCGGTCGCGAGGCCCAGGCGTCGCAGGCGTGGCAGCAGGGAGCAGCTGCCGCGTCCGCGCGAACGGCGCTTCCGCTCGACGTGCATCTCCTCGGCGCGGAGGGCGATCTCCTCGACCCCGAGGGGGCGTTCGCCGCTCGGGTGGGCATTGGCAAGGAGGGAGCGCTCCTGGTCCGTCCGGATCAGTTCATTGCCTGGCGTTCACCGACCGGACCGGAGGAGCACGGGATGCAGCTCGCGCAGATCCTCGAGGTGCTTCTGGCCCGAGGAGCGCGCGTGACGGACGTCCCGCGAGGGAACCGTCACTTCGCGTAGCGCTTGTCGAGCTTTCCGAGCTGGCTGGTGAAGCCGGCTTTCTGCATCCCCGTGGTCTGCGCATCATGCATCGCGTGGAGCGTCACGGCCATGTGCGCGCCGTGCGCCAGCGGGGTGAAGAGGACATCGATGATGCTCTCGTAGGCCTCGACGCCCGGGAGAAAGTCGATGACGCTCGTGATGGTGAGCGTCTTCTGCGGCGAGAAAGCGCTGAAGCGGGCGCGCACCTCGTTGGACGTCGGCTGCCCGCCGCGCTTCATGGCCTCGATCATCTCCGGGGAGTCGGCGAGCATCGTGTAATGGAGGAGCCCGTTTTCCTTCGGCTCGAGCGCATGGACCTCGACCCGGAATCCCTCCGGACCCCACCAGGATTCAAAGCCGTCCTTGGTCGCCCAGAGCTCCCAGAGCTCGGAGACCGAGGCCGGGTAGGTGCGTTCGATGAGGATGCTGGCTTTGTTGGCTGTCGCGTTCATTCACTTCGTCCTTTCTGAGTCCCGCTCTTCCGCGCCGCTCGTTTCGCTTCGAGCGCCTCGCCGAACCGATCCAGGCGCTTCTCCCAGAGCGACCGGTAGCGCCCCACCCAGTCGTCGAGCTGTCGGAAAGGCTCCGGGCGCAGCGAATAGAGGCGCTTCGTGCCTTCCGCTCGCACCGCGACGAACCCGGCCTCCCCGAGGATCCGCAGATGGCGCGAGACGCCGGACTGCTGGATCGAGACGAGCTCGACGAGCTCACCGACCGCGCGCTCGCCGTCGAGCAGCGCCTCCACGAGGAGACGCCGCGTCGGGTCGGCCAGCACCTCGAACAACTCCGAGCTGGGCATGGATGGACTATGCACTATGGTGTATATTCACGCAAGTAAATATTGTCGCGCGACGGGGGCCCTCGGCAGCCACCCGGGACGGGCGGAGAGCCCCTGGGCGCCAGCGGACGGCGCAGAGGGGCTCCTGGCCCGACGCGCGAGGCGCGGCGCCGCGGGCTCATCAGGGATGGTGCCGTGGGGCGTCGCGTTCAGCCGTCTCGGCGGGCGCGAGCTCGCGGGCAGGTCGGGCGTGCGCTCCCGTGAAGTCCGTGCAAGTCTCGCTCCGATGCAGATCCGCTCCTTCTCTCCTCCTCTGTCTGTGAACACACTTTGCGTCTCGATGCTCCTCGCAATCCCTCTCGCCGCCGGCTGCGGCGATGAAAGCGGCGGCGGGGGCGCGACGAGCTCGACCGGCGGCACGGGCGGGGGCGCGACGAGCTCGAGCGCCTCGACGACGAGCGGGAGCACGGGCGGCGGTGGAAGCATGGAGTGCGGCCCCGACGTGGAAGCGCCCGAGGAGGTGCTCGCCGGCGATACGGATCCAGAGGCCGGGGTGTTCACGCTGGACGAGGCCCTGGCCGAGCTCCCGGAGGGGCCGGGGCCGCTGCGCGCGATCATCGAGACCGACAAGGGCGCGCTCACCTGCGAGCTCTTCCCGGACGAGGCCCCGAACGCGGTCGCCAACTTCGTCGGGCTCGCGCGCGGGCGCCGGCCCTGGCTGGACCCGGCGACCGGCAGCTGGGTGAAGCGGCGCTTCTACGACGGGCTGACCTTCCACCGGGTGATCCCGGAGTTCATGGCGCAGGGCGGCGATCCGCTCGCCAACGGCGAGGGCTGGCCAGGGTACGAGTTCGCCGACGAGATCTCCTCCTCGCTGAAGCATCGAGCGGGGACGCTCGCCTATGCCAATGCCGGGGCGGACACCAACGGGAGCCAGTTCTACGTCACGGAGGTGGTGACGGACTTCCTGGACGGCGCGTACACGATCTTCGGCCAGTGCGCGCCGGTCGAGGTGGTCGTCGAGATGACGCACGTCGAGACCGATGAGAATGACAAACCGCTCGTGGAGCTCGGCCTGAACAAGGTGACGATCACCCGCTGCGCGCCGTGAAAGGCGCGCGCGGGCTGCTGGCGCGCGCGACGGGATCGACCGCGACGTCCACCGGCTCGATTCCACCCGACGCCGGGACCAGCGGCTCACAGAGCGCGTCGGGTATCTTCGAGCGAAGTCGCTGGGGCAGCCGTCGCCGCGAGGACCGACACCCCAGCCGTTGAGCGCGGCCTCGGCCGCGCGCACCGCGCCGACGCCGCCGCGCTGCAGTCCCGCGCACGCCGCCTCGGCGAAGCTCTCCACCGTGGCCGTCCGCCCGCCAGCGGAGCGCCGGAAGGGCGGCCCGCAGCCCAGGGCACGCCAGCTCAGCTCGGAGCCGCGCCCGGCGGCCTCACCGCTGGCGCTCCGCCAGCCCGCAGCGGTTCATCTTCAGCACGAAGGTCCAGAGCGGCCGCGTTCACCTCGCGTCCGCGCGACCAGTGAGGATCCGTCGAGGTCGTACAGGCGCGCGCTGCCGCGCTTGCCATGTTCGCCTCCTGGAACGTGACGCTGCATCGACGACTCATCGATGCATCGAAGGGGCCGTGTTCACTCCACGGCCTGCGGGGCGGATCGGGCGACGCGGATCTGCGTGACTTGGTCGGAGACCTGCGCGCCGCATTGACCGATGAGCCCGCATTGACCGATGAGCCCGCATTGGCCGACGAGCCCGCATTGCCCGATGAGCCCGCGTCGGCCGATGGGCAAATACCAGGCAAATGACGCTCAATCCTGAGCTCGTGCATATCGGATACCACCATCGAGCATCAGGGTAGAACATCGGAATCCCGCCATCTTTGTTACAGGCCTGAATAACCAAAAAATATTGACCCGGACCTCATCCAAGTTAAATGAACCTCGTTCGAGTTGCTTTGGACCCCAACATGTCGACGGCCCTGCGAGAGCAGTCGCGTCGACAGAACGAAGGAGGATCGTCATGAGAATGATGCAATTCGCGTCCGGCGTCATTGCGCTCGTCGTGTGCGGGTCGACCGTGGCCATCGGGTGCGCCGGCGCGGGCGACGAGGCTGCAGACGAGCCGCTCGGCCAGGAGGCCCCGAGCCCCGAGACGTTAACGATGGATCTGGACAACGTGGTCGCCCGGGGCACGAAGCTCAGCCCGTCCCTCGTGCGCGTGGACATCTACGATCGCGCCGGCGCGCCGCAGTTCTCGGTGGATTACCGGCTTGGCAGCGCCGAGGAGGAGACGGTCCGCTGGACGCTGCACGCCCAGCCGGGCGCGGAGCAGGCCTCCAGCGCGCCTGTCGAGGGCAGCCTGCGGCCCGAGCTCGTCGAGCTGCCTACCCTGGAGAGCGCGATCAAGGGGGCGCTCTACATCCAGTCGAAGGTCTCGAGCTCGCTCCAGGGCGAGGAATACGACAACTACGGGTGTGATCTCCCGTCATGGGTGTGGTTCGGGGACAGCTGCGGCAGCAATGGCGCATGCTGTGATGTACACGACGCGTGCTATGCGCAGCACGGTTGTACCTCGTCCAGCTGGTACTGGACGTTGCCGGGCGGCGCGTGCGATCGATGCAATGGCGCGGTCGTCTCCTGCATCGCGTTCGACAACCCGGGGCCGAGCTCGTGCTGCGCCGCCGGGAACTGCGGCCAGCCCCGCTGAAACGGCGCTGACAGCCTCGCGCCCGAGCGCGCCCCACCGGGGGCGCCACGGCGGTCCTGGACAGCCCGGGGGCGAGCCTCGAGCTCGAGTACACGGGATCGAAAGGAGACCGGCTCGAAGCGGCGCAGAAGCCCGGGCCTCCCTGGCCGGGCTTCTGGCGGGCGGCGCTACGGGAGGACGCCTCGCCGCGTCACTTCAGCACGTCCGCGAGGCTCTCGAGGAAGCGCTGGTTCTCGCGCTCGGTGCCGATGGTCACGCGGAGGCTGGTCGGCAGGTTGCCGAACGGCCGCACGATGACGCCCTTGCGCAGCAGGGCGTCGTACACGGCGCGCGCCGGCCGCCCCACGTCCACGAGCACGAAGTTCGCCTGGCTCGGGGCCACCGACAGCCCGAGCCCGGTGAGCTCGCGCGTGAGCCGCTCGCGCTCGCGGCGGTTCAGCGTGCGGCTCCGCTCGACGTGCTCGGCGTCGTCCAGCGCCGCGAGGGCGGCCGCCTGGCCGATCGCGCTCACGTTGAACGGCGCGCGCAGCCGGTTCATGTAGTCGATGAGCTGCGCCGGGCCGACGGCGTAGCCGACGCGGAGGCCCGCGAGGCCGTAGATCTTCGAGAAGGTGCGCACCACGAGGAGCCGCTCCCGGAGCCCGCGCAGGCGCATGGAGTCCGGGTAGTCCGCCGCGTCGGTGTACTCGAGGTACGCCTCGTCCATGACGACGATGACCTCGGGCGGCACCTCCCTGAGCAGGCGCTCGACAGCGCCGCGGCCGACGTGGGTGCCGGTCGGGTTGTTCGGGTTCGCGACGAACAGGAGGCGCGTCTTCGGCGTGACGGCCGCGGCCATCGCCTCGAGGTCGTGCCGCAGGTCGCGCAGCGGCACGGCCGTGAACGGGACGCCGTACGCGAGCGCGGCGATCCGGTAGACGATGAAGGCCGGGTCCGCGAACACGATGTGCGACCCGGGCGTCGCGAAGGCGTGCACCATCAGGTCGAGCAGCTCGTTCGAGCCGTTGCCCTGGATGACCTCCTCCATCGCGACGCCGTGCACCGCCGCGAGCCGCTGGCGCAGCCGGTAGGCCGCCCCGTCCGGGTAGAGGTTCATGCTCTCGAGCGCGCGGCGCGCCGCCTCGACGGCGCGCGGGCTCGGGCCGAGCGGGTTCTCGTTCGACGCGAGCTTCACGGCGTCGGTCACGCCGAGCTCGCGCGCGAGCTCATCGAGCGGCTTGCCGCCCTCGTAGGGGACGAGGGTCTCGACGGTAGGCAGAACAAGCGCAGACATGGGGGCGCAGCCTATCACCTGGTGCGCTGCCCTGCCTACATCGGGACACACAGCGCGCGCGCTCTCTCTCTACTCCCCCGCCCGCGCCCCCGCCCGCGCCCGCGTCCCCGATCTCGCCCTCCCAGCCTCGCGTTTCTCCGGCGCCCGCGCGTCCATCCCCGCATCCGCCCCCGCATCCGCCCCCGCATCCGCCCGCGCGTCCGCCCACGTTTCCGCCCGGGCGTCCGTCCACGTTTCCGCCCGCCGCCGCCCGCGGCGAGACAGGCGCCGGGATCTGGCCTCTTCGTCCGCCCTCCGTGTGATACTCGCCGTCCCGATGAAACCCGGGGACATCGTCGCCGACCGCTTCCTGATCGAGCGCCTCGCCGGGTCGGGCGGGATGGGCTCCGTCTACCGCGCCCTCGACCGGCACACGGGCGAGACGGCGGCGCTCAAGGTCATGTCGGGCCGCGGCCTCGAGCACGGCGAGCGCTTCGCGCGCGAGGCGCAGGTGCTGGCCGAGCTGCGGCACCCCGGCATCGTCCGGTACATCGCGCAGGGGGCCACCGAGAGCGGCGAGCCGTGGCTCGCGCTGGAGTGGCTCGAGGGCGAGAGCCTCGCCGACCGGCTGCGCCGGCGCGGGCTCACCGTCGGCGAGAGCGTCACGCTCGGCCTGCGCATCGCCGAGGCGCTCGCCGAGGCGCACCGGAACAACGTCGTCCACCGCGACCTCAAGCCGAGCAACCTGTACCTCGTCGACAAGGCGGTCGAGCAGGTCAAGCTCCTCGACTTCGGCATCGCGCGGCTCACGTCGCTCGCGCCGCTCACCATGACCGGCGTCGTCATGGGCACGCCGTTCTACATGGCGCCGGAGCAGGCGCGCGGCGAGCGCGCCGTGGGGCCGCCGGCCGACGTGTTCGCGCTCGGGTGCGTGCTCTTCCACTGCCTCACCGGGCGCCCGCCGTTCGTCGGGGACGACATCCACACCGCGCTCCTGCGCGTCGTGCTCGACGAGGCGCCGCGCCTCCGCGACCTGCGCGACGACATCCCCGAGTCCGTGGACGCCGCCGTGGCGCACATGCTCACGAAGGACCCGGCCGCCCGGCCCGCGAACGGCGCCGCCGTGGCCCTCGAGCTGCTCCGGGTGGGCGAGATCAAGAGCACCCCGCCGGCGCCGGTGAGCCGGCGCGCGAGCGCGCTCACCACCGGCGAGCGGCGGACGCTCTGCCTGATGCTCGCGCGCATGGGCCCGCAGGAGGCCGCCTGGCAGGGGCCCACCATGCCGATGACCCTCCCGATGACCATGCCGCTCGCGCGCGTGGTCCCGGAGGACGAGGTGAAGCGCGTCGCCTCGCGCTTCGGCGGGACGCTCCAGACCCTCGCGGACGGGCTCCTGCTCATCACGCTCGAGGGGCGCGGCCTCATCACCGACCAGGCGGCGCGCGCGGCGCGGTGCGCGATCGAGGTGCGCGACCTCCTGCCCGGCGTGCAGATGGCGCTCGTCGCCGGCCGCGGCTCCGCGGACGACCGGCTCCCGATGGGGCCGACCATCGACCGCGCCGTGCGGCTGCTCGACCGCGCCGAGGGCGGCTCCATCCGCCTCGACGAGGTGATGGCCGGCCTGCTCGACGCGCGCTTCGACGTCGGCGGCGACGCGACGGGGCTCGTGCTCCGGGCCGAGCGCGACCTCGTCGAGGCGGCGCGCACGCTGCTCGGGCGGGCGACGCCGTTCGTCGGGCGCGACCACGAGCTCGCGATCCTCGACGCCGTGCTCGACGAGTGCCTCTCCGAGCCGACCGCGCGCGCGGTGGTGATCACGGCGCCGGCGGGGCTCGGCAAGAGCCGGCTGCGCTACGAGTTCCTGCGCCGCGTCGAGGAGCGGAACGAGCGGGTGCAGGTCTGGCTCGGCCACGCCGATCCGATGAGCGCCGGCTCGCCCTTCGGGATGCTGCGCCAGATGCTGCGCCGCGAGGCAGGGCTCTCCGGCGGCGAGCCGCAGGAGGTGCGCGAGCAGCGCCTGCGCGCGCGGGTAGGCCGCTACCTGAGCGGCGGCGACCTCGCGCGGGTCACCGAGTTCCTCGGCGAGGTGGCGCGCATCCGCTTCTCCGACGAGGGCCGGGTGGAGCTGCGCGCCGCGCGGAGCGACCCGATGCTCATGGGCGACCAGATCCGCCGCGCCTGGGAGGACTTCGTGCTCGCCGAGTGCCGCGGCGAGCCGGTGCTCCTCGTGCTGGAGGACCTGCAGTGGGGCGACGTGCCCACGGTGAAGCTCATCGACGCGGCGCTCGCGCTCCGGGATCAGCCGCTCATGGTGCTCGCGCTGGCGCGGCCGGAGGTCGAGTCGGTCTTCCCGAAGGTGTGGGTCTCGCGCGGCGTGCAGGAGCTCCGGCTGCGCGAGATCGGGCGCCGGGGCAGCGAGCGGCTCGTGCGCGAGGTGCTCGGCGACCTGGTGACGCCCGACGTGTGCGCGCGGCTGTGCGAGCGCGCCGGGGGCAACGCGTTCTACCTGGAGGAGCTCATCCGCGCGGCCGCCTCGGGGCGGACCGAGGCGCTGCCCGAGACGGTGCTGTCGATGGTGCAGGCGCGGCTCGAGTCGCTCGACGCCGAGGCGCGGCGGGTCCTCCGGGCGGCGAGCGTCTTCGGCCAGAAGTTCTGGCGCGGCGGGCTGATGGCGCTGCTCGGCGGCGAGCGGCGGGCCCCGCAGGTGGACGGGTGGCTGGCGGTGCTGGTCGACCGCGAGCTCATCGCGCGGCGGGGGGAGGGGAAGTTCGGGGGCCAGGAGGAGTACGCGTTCCGGCACGCGCTCGTGCGCGAGGCGGCGTACGCGACGCTGACGGACGGGGACCGCGCGCTCGGCCACCTGCTCGCGGGCGAGTGGCTGGACGGGGCGGGCGAGCGCGACGCGGCGCTCCTGGCCGAGCACTTCGAGCGCGGCGGCGACGCCGAGCGGGCGGTCATCTGGTTCCGGCGCGCGGCGGAGCAGGCGCTCGGGGCGAACGACTTCCGCGCCGCGATCCAGCGGGCCGAGCAGGGCGCGGCGAGCGCCGAGGTGGACGGGGAGCTCTTCGCGGCGCTGCGCCTCGTGCAGGCCGAGGCGCACAAGTGGCTCGGCGAGGCGGCGGAGGCAGAGCGGTGCGCCGTCATGGCGATGCGGGGCTTCCCGCGGAAGAGCGCGCTCTGGTACGCGGCCGCGGCGGAGGCGGCGTCGATGCGCGTGCGCCTCGGCATGGGCGACCGGCTCGCGGACCTCGTCGAGGAGCTGCGGGGCGGCGGCGCGGCGGGCCACGCGGGCGGGGATCGCGGCGGCGGCTGCTCGAGCCACGCTGGCGGCGCACCCTCGAGCCACGCTGGCGGCGCACCCTCGAGCCACGCTGGCGGCGCACCCTCGAGCCACGCTGGCGGCGCACCCTCGAGCCACGCGGGCGGCGCACCCTCGAGCCACGCGGGCGGCGGCCCTCCGAGCTACATGGAAGAGCCGACCGGCCCCTCGGTGAGCGCGCTGGCGCGCATCGCCGGGGCGCTCCTGCACGGCGGCCAGTACGCCGCGGCGGAGGAGATCGTGCAGGAGCTCGCGCGCGTGGCGATGCCGCTCGCCGAGCGCGACGCGGCGGTCGCCGCGCGCATCCACGCGCTCCGGGCGTCGCGGGCGCTCTGCTACGGCGACCCGGCGGCGTCGCTGGAGTGCACCGAGCAGAGCATCCCGGCGTACCTCCAGACGGGCGATCTCCGGAACGCGTGCCTGAGCCGGGTGAACGCGGCGCACTGCCTGGTGCAGCTCGGGATGTACCACCGCGCCGAGGCGGAGCTGCGCGACGCGCTCGCGGAGGCGGAGCGGATGGGGCTGCACAACGTCGCGGCGTTCGCGAAGCAGAACCTGGGGCTGCTCTGGACGCAGCAGGGCGACCTGGCCGCGGCGCGCACGGTCACGGCCGAGGGGGTCGAGGCGTTCGCGGCGCAGGCGAACCGGCGGCAGGAGGCGCGGTCGCGCGCGTACCTCGCCGCGATCCTGACGCGGCTCGGCAACCTCGGCGGGGCGGACAACGAGGCGGGCGCGGCCGTGGCGATGCTGGCGCACGTGCCGACGTTGCAGGCGCTCGCGCTCGCGGTGCGCGCGCGGGTGCTGCTCGAGCAGGGGCGCGCGCAGGAGGCCCTCGACGCAGCGCGGCGCGGGCTCGGGCTGCTCGTGGAGGCCGGGGGGACCGAGGAGGGCGAGGCGCAGATCCGGCTCGTGTACGCCGAGTCGCTCCGGGCCGCCGGGCACCACGAGGCGGCGCGCGAGGCGATCGCGGTGGCGATGCAGCGGCTCGTCGCGCGGGCGCAGTGGATCCACGACCCGGCGCGGCGGCAGAGCTTCTGTCAGGCCGTTCCGGAGAACGCGAAGACGTTCGCGCTGGCGGCGCTCTGGCAGCAGGAAGCGGAGCCCACGCTGGGCTGAGGGCGCGGCGCGCGCTCGTTGCCGGCCGCGCGCCGCGCGCAGCGCGCCTGGACGGATGGCGCTCGGGGCCTCGCCGTCGCGCTCGGCGTCGCGGGCGTCCGCGGCGGCGCGGCGTGGCGCGCTCATCAACGGGCGTGTCCCGGCGCGGCGCTTGAACAGCGGTGAAGTAGAGTTCAGTCTCTACAGCTCGGTTGCTGGCGGTGGGCGCGCTTGCGGCTGGAACGCCGCGCTGGCCGCGCCAGCTTGACTGTTTGTCTCAGGTTCGGAAGAATCCTCACCGATTATGTATTCAGCCCTCTTTCGGAATGTCCTCTATCCTCTTTACGAGACGAAACTCCGAAGGAGGGCGACACTCACCTACCTGGAGGAGATGGAGCGGTCGCAGTGGCGGCCGGAGCGTGAGCTCCGGGAGCTCAACTGGCGAAAGATGCTGGGGACCCTCCGGTTCGCCGAGCAGAACATCCCCTTCTACAGGCGCCGCTTCGCCGAGTACGGGGTGCGGGTGAAGGACGTGCACGCACCCGAGGATCTCGTGCGCTTCCCGGTCGTGACCAAGGCGGACCTCCGCGCGCACGGCAGCGAGATGGTCGCCGAGGGGTGGAGCGGCAAGCTCATCCGGAGCGGCACCGGGGGCTCGACCGGCGAGCCGGCGCGGTTCTTTTACGATCACATGACATACGAGTGTAGAAGCGCGGCGGCCCTGCGGGCCGACGCATGGGCAGGCGGGCGGATCGGCGAGAAGGAGCTCTACATCTGGGGTATCCCGACGCACGAGCCCCGCTGGAAGCAGGTGAAGCGCACGCTCCACGAGGCCGCCATCCGGAAGAAGACGGTCAGCGCGTGGAACCTGTCGGAGTCGCGGCTCGCGGGGGTGGTGGACGAGATCCTCCGCTACCAGCCGAACCTCGTCGTCGGGTACACGAGCCCGCTCTACTACACGGCGCGCTACGCGCTCGAGACGGGGCACAGGCTGCCCACGCCGAAGGGGGTCATCGCGACGGCGGAGCGGCTCTTCCCTCACCAGCGCGAGACCATCGAGAAGGCGTTCCAGGCGCCTGTCTACGATCGGTATGGCTGCAGGGAGATGATGCTGATCGGCGCCGAGTGCGAGCGCCGCGAGGGCAAGCACCTCAATGTCGAGAACATCTTCGTCGAGGTGCAGTGCGGCGGCCGGCACGCGAAGCCCGGCGAGCCGGGCGAGGTGATCCTGACCGACCTCGTGTGCCGGTCGATGCCGCTGATCCGCTACAAGAACGAGGACGTGGTGGTCGCGGCCGACAGGTCGTGCTCGTGCGGCCGCGGGCTGCCGCTGCTCGCCTCGGTCGAGGGGCGGGTGCTCGACATGATCGTCGGGCCGGACGGCCAGCTGCTCTCGTCGGTGTTCTTCCCCTATTTCTTCAAGGACAACCCGACGGTGGAGCGCTACCAGGTCCACCAGGACAAGTCGCGGGCGATCACGATCCGGATCATCCCCGGCGAGGGCTTCCAGCCGGAGACGTCGCAGGCGATCGTGCGCGATCTCCGCAAGTTCCTCGGCGAGCGGGCGGACATCCGGGTCCAGCTCGTCGACGAGATCCCGGTCACGTCGGGCGGCAAGTTCCGCTTCACCATGACCGAGGTGCCGATCGAGTTCGGCCGCGAGGTAGCGGCGTGACCGGAGCTCCCGAGGTCGAGCCGGCGCGGGGGGCGGGGCCGCGCGCCGCGCCGGACCGGCCGGTGAAGGTCGCGCACGTCGTGCTCTCGCTCAACGTCGGCGGGCTGGAGCGGGTGGTGCTCCGGCTGCTGGAGCGCACGTCGCGCGACCGGTTCGCGCCTGTCGTTTGCGCGCTCCAGGAGCCCGGCGCGCTGGCCGAGGAGCTCGCGCGGCTCGGCGTGCCGCTGGTCGTGCTGTCGCGCAAGCCTGGCCTCGACCCGGGGCTCCCGGTGCGGCTCGCGGCGTGGCTGCGGAGCGAGGGCATCCGGCTGGTCCACACGCACAACCCGGGTCCGCACCTGTACGGCGCGCTGGCGGCGGGCCTCGCGCGGGCCGCAAAGTTCGCTGGCGGTGGCGGCGGCGGGCCGCGGGTCATCCACACGAAGCACGGCCGCAACTACCCGAAGCAAAAGCGGAAAGTGCTGGTCAACCGGCTGGCGGCGGCGCTGACGGACCGGGTGGTGGCGGTGAGCGATGACACGCGCGCCGTCGCGCTCGAGGTGGAGCGTGTCGACCCGGCCAAGGTGGTGACGATCTTGAACGGCGTGGACCCGGAGGTGTTCCGGCCCGGCGATGCGCGCGCGGCGCGGGCGCGGCTCGGCGTCCGCGACGCCGGCTATCACGTGGGCTGCGTCGCGCGGCTCTCGCCCGAGAAGGACCACGCGACGCTGCTCACGGCGTTCGCGCGGCTGCGCGAGGTGCGGCCGGACGCGCACCTGACGGTCGTCGGCGACGGCCCGGTCCGGCCGGCCCTGGAGCAGCAGGCGGCGCGGCTCGGCCTCGGCGGGGCGGTCCTTTTCACGGGGACGCGCGGCGACGTGGCGGAGCTGCTCCCCGCCTTTGACGTGTTCGCGCTCGCGTCGCTGACCGAGGGGATCTCGCTCACCCTCATCGAGGCGGCCTCGGCCGGACTGCCGATCGTCGCCACGCGCGTGGGGGGCAATCCGGAGATCGTCAAAGAGGGAGAGACAGGCCTGCTCGTGTCACCTGGCTCGCCGGAGCCCCTGGCGGCCGCGCTCGAGGCGATCGCGGTGCGCGACGATCGCGCCGAGGTGGGGATGCGCGGGCGGGCGCGGGTGATCGAGCGGTTCGGGATAGACCGGATGGTCCGGGCGTACGAGGACCTCTATGACGAGGTGCTCCGCGGGTAGCTCCGCGTGTCAGAAATCCCGCCAGAGAACCCGATCGGGCATGAGCGGCCGCAGAAGACAGTAGCGATGTCCATGGCTTACATCCTGTTTTGCCGCCGAGTGTGGCTCCGGTGTGGCCCAACGGGGCGCCCTCCGCCGCCGCGTCGCCCGCGGTGAAGGGCCCGCGGCATCACCGATCGGGGTCGGAGCCTAACCGGGCGGCGCAGCGCCGAGGGATTCTCCTTCGCTCGCCGTCCTGTTGCCGGGCCCTTCGATGCGCTGCCGCCTGTCTCGGGATCGTGCCTGCGTCCCCGCGCTCTGCCGGCCCAGCGACCAGCGGCTCAGCCGCGCCGCGTAGCGGCGTCGGCCGCTGACGCTGGTTGCGCAGCTGCGGAGCCGGATCTCTGGACACGGGGAGGCACGTCAGCACCAATGGCACGTTTGGCGAAGATCGCAGCCGAGGCATCGCTGGGCGAGCGCGATGAAGTCGGGCACAGCGAATGGAAGACCTCCCTCGCGCGAGAACAGGTCTTCGAAGAGCTGGGCAGGAGGAAAAACGTAGTTGCCAAAGGTGATGCTCACCCATGATCGAGCGGCAGCGATTCCGGCGATCTCCATGTGCCCGGCCTTGTATGGATAATTGGCGATACCATACGACGGAACGTCCACGAGATCCATGCGCGCTCCAAATTCGAGCGCCGCGTCCTCGGAGTTGCGGTCGGCGGACATCGACACGGGCACCTGGGTACGATGGCATGTGATCGCGACGTAGTAGACGTCGTCGAATTGCGCTTGCGTCATGTCGAACCGCGCCCCGCCTTGAAGCGCTTCGAGCGCAAGCAGAGGCGGTCGCTTCGGTCGGAACTCGCTCCAAATCGTAGCTTGAACGTTGTCATCATTCTCCAGGGAATGGCAGAGCTCCTCCGCTGAGTCGGGACGCAGCCACGATCCCGGATTGCGCCCGCGGTCCTTGCCGGCCTTGGGCATCCCGCGCGACAGAGTGAACACGAAGGACCCAACGGGCTCGGGGTCCGTCCGCACAAGCCGCTCGGGGTTCTTCCCGACGAACCCAGCGCTCATTGCGGCTTCGAGAAACGCCGTCATCGCCTCCGCCTTGAAGGCCAAACCCGGATCGAGCGGGACGAGCAGATGAGAATAATACATGCTCATGGATTGCCTCGCGGTCCTGGGAGCGCTCCGTGAACGAGTCGCCACGTCTCCATGGAGCGCGACCAGTACGACGAAGCTGAGGCTCGAAATTGGTCATTGGCAGCCTGTCCAACGTCCTGCCCGTCTGCCGCAGCGCGCAGCGCCGCCGGCAGCAGCGGGTTGTTGGGCGGGAGACAGAGAAAGAGAGAGTACACAGGGAGGCGGGGAGGCGGGGAGGCGAGAGAGAATACAGGCAAGGGAAGGCGAGAGATGGGGACCATTGTTCGAGCTCGCTCGATGCCGGCTGCCTCCAGGTCGCTCGGTCGCTCGTTTGCAGGGCGGGTACCGGCGACGTCAAATCCGCGCAACTGGGGCTGGTTTCGCGTCGATATACGGGTATGAACACAGAGTCGTCGATAGGGAGATCGTGGGGTCTGTCCGAGCGAGTCCTCGGAGCGTGCATCGAGGTGCATCGCCACCTCGGTCCCGGGCTTCTGGAGTCCGCCTACGAACAATGCTTGTGCCACGAACTGTCGCTCACCGGTCTGGGCTTCGTGAGACAAAGGCCGCTGCCGGTGATCTATAAGGGAGTCATGCTCGACTGCGGTTATCGGCTCGACGTCGTGGTCGAGGAGAAGCTCGTGCTGGAGCTCAAGGCCGTCGACCACCTGCTGCCAGTCCATGAAGCTCAGGTGCTCACGTACCTGAAGCTGACGGACCTGGATGTCGGACTGCTCGTCAACTTCAACACGCCGGTGCTCCGCCGCGGGATCCGCCGCCTGGTACGCCGCGGCGCGGAGGCTGCCCGGCTCGCCCGGTTTCGCATCGAAGACGACCACTCCGGCACCACCAGCCGCCCCGCATCGACGCAACCCGAAACAGCCGGCGCTGAGACTGCTGCTTCGAGCGACTGATCCCGGCTCTCGCCTCCCCGCCTCCCCGCCTCCCTGTGAATCTCTCACTCTCCTTCTTCCTCTCCGCCCAACTATCAGTCGATTGGTCAACCGAAGCCGCCGGACCAGGTCTGTCCAGCCCGTCGCATTCTGCGACCTCCCCCACATCATCGTCGTGCTCACATCGCGGTGGCCGAGGAGTTCCTGGATGGTACGGATGTCGTAGCCGGCTTCCAGCAGGTGCGTGGCGAAGGAGTGACGCAGGGTGTGGCAGCTCGCGCGCCTCGATAGACGGGCGGCGAGGGCGGCCTCTCGCACCGCGCGCTGGACCACCGTCTCGTGCAGATGATGCCGCCGGAGCTGACGCAAGCAAGCAAGCATGTTCCGTTGTAATGCTTTGGATCATCCAGTCCGACGGGTGACTGCTTATCGGCATGCAAGCACTGCGCGCGGGCGATCTTAGCAGAGCCCGCGGGCGCTGGCGAGCGTCAAGGCTTCGGCAGCGGAGTCCACGCGAGCGGCGGGCCCGACGTTCGGCCCAAGCTTGCTCACCCCTCCGGTGCCACCGGCAGCCCGAGCAGCCGACCGATCCCCAATGGAAACGCGGCCTCGGCGGCTTCGATGCGGGCCGACAGGGCTTGATCGACGAAGACGGGCCAGGATGTCACGCGGGAGCCGTAGCGCCGGAGACGGCGGCGCGGAAGCTTCCTGCTGCCCGACCGCTCAGGATGGCTTGAGTGGCTGGGGCAAGCGGATGATCCAGTATCCGCATCTCACATCCAGCCTGCGGGGCACGGCGGCTCGCAAGCCGACGTCGTGGCCGGCGCCGGCAGCAGGGGAGTCGCTACCTGGAAAGGGGGGTTGAGTCAAGCTGGGGCGCACCGGAATGCGCGCTCCCTCGATGAGCGATGAGGCGGGCGCGGGCGCTCGCTCCGCGCAGCAGCGCGAGAGCGAGCGCCGCAGGCAACCTGGTTCACTCGCCCAGGAGATCCAGCCTCGAGCCTGGCACCATCCTGTAGTCACCGATCGCCAACCCCTGCAGCTCGCTCGTGAACTCGTACGGTCCGAGCACGTGAATCACCTCGGCGCTCGTGCCACCGGCGCCGCCGTCGCCGCTCGTACCGCCTGTGCCGCTCGTGCCACCGGCGCCGCCGTCGCCGCTTGTGCCGCCGTCGCCGCTCGCGCCACCGTCGCCGCCCGTGCCGCCGTCGCCGCCTGTGCCGCTGGTGCCGCTGGTGCCGCCGTCGCCGCCTGTGCCGCCGTCGCCGCCCGTGCCGCCGTCGCCGCCCGTGCCGCCGTCGCCGCCTGTGCCGCCGTCGCCGCCTGTGCCGCCCGTGCCGCCGGGCCTCGTGACCGTGATAGAGTCGACGTAGACCACGGTCGGGTTGGCCCAGGGCCCCGAGATACCTGCGTCGACCCTCAGGCCGATGCGCCTCACCTGGGTCTTGTCGAACGTCATGGACTCATCCGCAGCGGCGACGGCATCGACGTCGATGGTGAGCTCGGTCCACTCCTGCAGGCTGCTGAGGTCCGTCCACGCCCAGGGGATGCCTATCCAGGCCTGTGCGCCTCCATTCTGTACGAACGTCTGCACGCCACCGCCGGTGCCGGCGTACAGCTTCACACGGAACGTGACGGTGGCGCCGGTCAGGTCGATCAGATCCGGCATGTCGAACTGGAACAGCGTCCCTGTGTCGGCCTCGGTGAGCGGCACGGCCAGCCGGGCGCAGCCCGAGCAGCTCTCGTCTGGACCGGGACCGATGTCCACTTCTTCGACGCCGCCTGTGCCGCCTGCGCCGCCCGCGCCGCCTGCGCCGCCTGCGCCGCCCTCGCCGCCTGCGTCGCCCTCGCCGCCTGCGCCGCCCTCGCCGCCCGCGCCGCCCGCTCCTCCCGTGCCGCTCGCGTTCCCGGTACCGCTCGTCGACGAGCTGCTCGTCGTGGTGCCTCCACCGGCCCCGCCGTCGCCGCCGGACCCGCCCCCGCCGTCGTCATCGCCGCAACCCATCGTGACGAACGAGCCAGCCAGCAAGCCGCACATTGCCAAAGTAAAAACTGATCTCATCGCATCCTCTCCACGCTCTATTCTTTTTTTCACGCGATGGCGCGCGGTTCGGGCCGGCGTTCGCCGTGCCCGCTCCCCTTGGTCCCAGCTCTCTGAAAGCCAGCCGCGCCGGCCGCGACCCTATGCGACCCCGGCATTCTCTGCGCTTGCCGGGAGCGCGCCCGCTGGATCATTGCCTCGGGCACAGGCACCGTCAGCTCGCAGCGGCCCCGCTCCGTCCGGCCTTTCGCGCACGACGTCGCGCGGCGATCGCGCCCAACGCGGTCAAGGCGGCGAGCACGCTCGCCGGGGAGCTGGGCCCCGATGCGACCCGGCACCCACACCCGCCCTCGTCCTCGCCAGCGCCGTCAGGTGGGGCGGCGCCAGCGCCGCCCGTGCCGCTGCCGGTCGTTGCTGCGCTGCTGACGCTCCCACCCCCACCCGAGCCGCCGCTGCCCGTCGCTCCCCCTTCACCCATGTCCGGACCGCCCCCGCCGCCTGTCGGATCCGTGGCGTCGAGCGCAGTGAATTTCCACCAGTTGAAATTGAACAGGGGACCGTTCCCACCGGTGAACTTCAGATACAGATCGTGTATCCCTGTCGCGCCGTCGACCGCGCAGGACGTGGTAACCCAGGTCTGGGCGCCGCCGGTGCCCTGAACCATACAGGTCCCCACCAGCGTGCCGGTCGTGCTGTCGAGGCGCAGCTCGATGCTGCCGCCGCTGGTCGCCGAGGCCACTCTTGCCTCGAAGGACGCCGCGCCGGGCCCGAAATCGACGCCCTTCACTTTGATGTAGTCCCCGTCTTCAATCGACGTGACATCGATCCCGCCCTCGCTGCATGCCTCGGTCTCGACGCCGGATTCCCAGGCAATGGTCTCAGCCTCCGTCATGACGTACGGATCGAGGGTGCCAGCGCCAGGCGGGCCCGCCTCGGTCATCGTGATCGTCGGGATGGTCCCATCGGCGTTGTATGTGAATTGCTCAACGGCCACCGAGCGGTGATAACCGTCTCCGCCCGGCAAAGCGCCGTTGTGATAGAAGAAATACGATTTGTCCTTGTAATCGATGATGCCCGGGTGATTGGTGAAGCTGCCGCCCTCTGTGGGCATGATGACCCCCCGGTAAGTCCATGGGCCGGTGGGGCTGCTGCTCGTGGAGTAGGCGATGTACTCGGGGAGGCCTCCGGCTGGATACGCCAGGTAGTACAGTCCATCGCGTTTGTAGAGCCATGGCCCCTCTTCGTACAGGGTCGGTCGCTCGGTGCTCCCGGTGCGCTCTCCAAAGCTCTCCGCCGTCATGGGCACGCGTACGACGCTCCCCTGGTAGGAGATCATGTCCTCATTCAGCTTCACGTAGCACAGGTTGGGGTTTCCCCAATAGAGATAGGCCTGGCCGTCGTCGTCGATGAACACCGTCGGATCGATGTCGCCGCAGTTGGCAGTGATCATCGGCTTCCCCAGTGCGTCTTCGAACGGACCGACAGGACTGTCCGACACGGCGACGCCGATGGTCATCCTGCTGAGCGTCCTGCTCGTCGTAGGAACGTAGAAATAAAACTTCCCGTTCCTGTGGGCGACCTGACCTGCCCAGGCATCCGCCTTTGCCCAGCTGAAGTCCTTGTATTTCAGCGGTGACCCGCGATCCGTCCAGTTCACCATGTCCGTGGACGAATACACTCTCCACTCGTTCATCCCGAAGAACGTCGAGGCGCTGTCTTCGTCATGGGTGGTATACAGGTACAGAGTCCCGTCGTGGACCATGGGGGCAGGATCGGCGGTGTAGATGGTCTGTACGATGGGGTTGTCCGCCATGGATTCGGACGGAAACACGGTTGTGCCGCAAAGCAACAATGCCGCGATGAGGAGCTTGTGCTGGAGGGATGTTGTATTCGTGATCATTCCTGGACCTCGCTGCTCTCCTGAAGAATCGTTAAGATGTGGCCAGATGTCACAGATCGCTCAGGTGATGACTCTCCGGCGCTTCTCGTTCGGGCGCTTCGCCGCAACGACAGCCCAGCCGATCAAGAGCTCATCAGCGATTGCGTCCGAGACGATCGAGCGAATGGAATCCGTGCCGAGACCGAGATCGATCGGATGACGAAGGTCTCGGTGCGCATGACGACCCATCCAGGGCTAAGGAAAAGGTAGCCGTTACGTCTCGGATCGCGTTCATGAGCAATTTCGGGCACTTACGAGCCCATCCGTCATTGACCTCATAGGCCCGCTCGGCCTTGCAAATGTTCGGAATCATTGCGTTTGTTGCGCCGATCCGTTAACGTTTACAGCAAGAGTGTACCGCTTGGGCGCATTGTGAACGTTCACACGTTCGGTGTCAAGCGACGGGGGCGCCGCTCGAAGCCAGCATGGCCCCGCGACCTGGCGGCCTCCGTGACAGCATGCAGGAGCTCCTTCGCCGCTCCTTTCTCACCGCTCCCTGTGGCGTCCGCAGCTCCGCCATGGCGTCGCCAGGCATCATCGCGGCGAAAGGAGGAACGCCCACGCACGCCCTCGCGCGTGCCTCCCCGGCGCAGGCCGTTTCATGGGAGCTGAAAAGCTCCTTGCCGTCGGATCGTCAGGTACGCTGAACACTACGATGGCGCCCCGTCTTTGTTCTGGAACTGACTGACCGCGCTGTTCACCGCACGGCCACGCTCGTGCTCCGCGACCTCGACAGCGACACGAAAACCTGTACCATGTCAAAAGAACAGGCGCTCCCCTGCACACGGCTCGACATGCGGTTGGAATCCATGATCACCGACACCGCCTATCGCTCGCTTCGCCGCCCGCTCTTCCTCGTGCTCCTCGCGGTCGTCTCCTCGAGCGGGTGCAAGCGGCTCAAGACCGGCGCGCGCGAGGAGTTCGGGAGAAAGCACAGCTGTCCCGAGGACCGCATCACGGTCCGCTCACGCGACGACGTGAAATGGGGCTCGGTCGTGCTTGCGAACAGACCCGCTGAGGCGCCGCCCGACGAGGTGAAGAACGACCCCGGCCGGCTGGCGAAATGGCAGAAGGACCGGGCCGAAGAGGACGCAGCGACGCGGGAGGGTCTGGACGAGCTCGACGTCTTCGAGGTGAAGGGCTGCGGTCACGAGGTGTTCATGGCCTGCGCGCACCCCGCCGGCAGCTCCGGCGAGGGGGTCGCGACCGACGAGGTCGTGTGCTGGGAGCACGCGATCACGAAGCGGTGACGCGATCGCTGGCCAGGCGCGTCCGTCACGGCGGTGCTGCTGCAGCGCCCGCGGAGGAGAGCTTGCTCGCGAACAACACGGCGCGTCCGTGCCGCGCCGCTCGGGTTCGTTCCCGATCATGAGATGAGGGCTCCGCTCGAGCGCTGGACGAGCGAGGCCGCGCGCAGGAAAAGGAGAACCATGCTGGAGAGGATCTGGGATCGTCATCGCGCCGCCGGGCTCGACGAGGCGGCGGCCGTCGCCGCAGCGCCGTCGCCGGAGGACCTCTGCTACCTCGCGATGCTGGCGTTCGCCGACGAGCGCACCGCGGACGCCGCGGCCTTCGCTGCCCGGGCCGCGGAGGCCTCGCCGGGAGACCCGCTGTTCCGCGCGGCCGCGGCGCACCTCGCGCGGGTCGCCCGGGAGGGGAAGCGCAACGTCTACGTGTCCGCAGAGGGGTTCGCCGCCTTCATCCGCGGGGGCGGCAATGTGCGGCTCTACCGGGAGACCAGCGCGGCGCTCGCCAGCCAGTACCCGGAGGCGCCTTTCGATCTGCTCGATATAGGGGCTGGCGACGGCATGGCCCTGCTGCCCGCGCTGACGCCGGCGGTGCGGCGGGTGACCGTGGCGGAGCCGGCGGCGCCGCTGCTCGAGCGGTGCGCCGCGGCGCTCTCGGCGCGGGGCGTCGGCTTCGAGGCCTTCAGCGGGCGATTCCAGGACCTGGCTGCGGATGCCGGCATGGCGTCGCGGCGCTGGGCGGTCGGGCAGGCGACCTTCTGCCTGCACGCGATCGCCCCGGCCGAGCGGCCGGCGCTGCTCCGCTGGGCGCGCGACCATTGCGATCTGCTGCTGATCGCCGAGTTCGACGCGCCGCGCATGGACGAGCCGCTCGCGCCGGACATCGCGCGGCACGTGCTCGAGCGCTACCGCGAAGGGCTGGCCGAGTACCGCGGCGCCGAGCTCGACACGGTGGCGCAGGGCTTCCTGATGCCGGTGCTCTTCGGCTATGCGGACCGCGGCGCCACCCGCACCACGTTCGAGCACCCGGTCGACGACTGGGCGGCGCTGCTGCAGGAGGCCGGCTTCGCGCGCGTCGAGCGCCGGCTGCTCCACCGCTACTGGTGGGCGCCGGCCTGGCTGCTGGCGGCGCGCTGACGCTCAGCTGCGCCTCGCGAGCCGGGCCGCCCGGACGTCACGCCTTCTTGATGTCGCAGTTGAACATCCAGCGGATGCCGAACGCGTCGGTGAGCGTGCCGAACTTCGCGCCCCAGAACGTGTCCTGGAGGGGCATCGTCACGGCGCCGCCCGCGGCGAGGGCCTCGAACACCCTCGTCATGTCCGCCACGTCGTCGAAGCCCAGGCAAACCTCGGTGTTGCTCTCCTGCGGGACCGGCCTGTCGGGCGTGCTGTCGCTGACCATGACGAGGCCCGGGCCGATGCGCAGGGCGGCGTGGATGATCAGGTCCCTGTTCTCGGGAGCCGGGGTGTTGCCCGGGATGTCGCCGTAGCGCATCAGGCCCTCAGCCTTCGCGCCCAGCGCGCTCTCGTAGAGCTTGATGGCTCTTCCCGCGGTCCCGTTGAACATCAGGTAGGGATTCAGGTTCTTGATCGACATGTCTGCCTCCGTGCGGTGGTCCGCGGCGCGAGGGGCGTCGCCCGGGACCCAAGGTGGTTTATCGACGCAGTGACGAACTCCGGATCATCGGCCCTCGCGGGCGCCGGCGCTCCTCACTACTTCGCGTCCCGGAGCGGGAGGATCGAGCGGAGCCGCCGGTCGCGCAGCCAGAGCCCGCCCCAGAGCAGCGCCGCGACGTAGATCGGGAACAGCGTGTGGGTGAGGAGCGGGTTGCCCACGCGCACGTGCGTCGCGATGGCGCCTCCCAGGTAGCCCGTCCAGAGCACGGCCCCGAGCACCGCCGTGCGCGGGAAGAGGTAGAAGGCGAGGCACACGAGCTGCACGACCCCGAGCGGGAAGATCACGCTCGCCTGGTATCCGAGGCTCGTCGTGCCTTCCACGACCTCGCGCGGCTGGAACAGCTTGCCCGCAGCGTCGAAGGCCAGGAACAGCACGGCGAGCCCGCTCAGGATCCGGCCTGCCCAGAGCGCCTTCCTCGAGGGCGGGGCGTCGCGCGTCGCGCCGGTCACGGGCGCGTCGAGGGCGACGCCGGTCTGCGGGGCCTGGTTCTCGTCTCGGGTGGGCGCGGCGTGGCGAATGGCGGGGGAGATCGCGGTCATGGTGGCCTCTTCTGTCCGGGTTCGAGGGCATAGACCCCCGCGCCCGGTCAGAATCATCGGCGCCGCGAAAAAAAATCGACCGCCCCCGCCGCCCGGCTGTCGGCCTCGCCGCCCGGCGCTCGGCCGGGCCGCCCGGCTCGAGCCTCGGGCGGCGTTACCGGTCCTGCTTCGCGCCCGGATCGAGCTGCACGGAGGCCGTCCACGTGCCGCTCGCCACCTCGTCTCGCACGGTGATCTTTCCCGTCGCGACGTCGAGATCGAGCGCGGGATCGCCCCCGTTCCGGGTCGTGTTCCCGTCGTGGACGCGGACCACCTGGTCCTGCTCCACCGTACACTCGGAAACGCCGGTCGTGCCCGCGCCGTAGAGCATGCGGCCGCCGCACTCGAGGCGCGTGAGGCACTTGCCCGGGCGCGCGAGCGGCGAGACGCGCAGCGTGCACTGCGCGCCGACCTTCGCCGGGCTGGGCCCGCTGGACGCCGTGACGCGCGCGGTCCTGCGCAGCGCCCTGCCGGTGGCGTCGAGCAGCGGCTCCCCCTTCACGGGCGCGCTCTGGTAAGGCAGCTTGAGCTCGACCCGGTAAGCGGGCACCGAGTCGCGCCAGACGGCGCCGACCTTGCGGATGCTGTCGAGCGAGACCTCGGCCCTCTCCCCCGAGCGGTCGCCCTTGTCCTCGTACGAGATGGCGTAAACATGGGTGCCGGGGGCAGCGCCAGAGTCCTCCTCCACGCCGCTGCTGAACCTCGACATGCCGTTGAGCGGATCGCTCGAGCTGTAGATCGGCGTCCCGCCGCACACGATCTGGAGCGCGGGCACGCGGATCTTCTCCCCCGAGCCCGCGAGCTGCGCCTCGACCGTGCACGTCGCGCCGGCCGCGAGGGGGAGCCCTGTCGCGCGCGTCACGGTCGCCTTCCAGGTCGCTGTCGCGGTCCGCGCCGGCGCCTCGGGGGCCGGCGTGGCCGGCGCCGACGCCGGCGTCGGCGCGGGCTCGGGGGCCGGGTCGATGGGCACGGGGACCGGGGTCGCGACCACGCCAGCGTACGGAACGGCGTCGTCCGCCGCTTCGGGCGCGGGCCGCACCAGCAGGTAGGCGGCGACCGAGGTGCAGATCCCGAGGCCCGCGATCAGCGCCAGGACCGGCACGAACAGCGAGCGCCGCGGCCGGCTGCGCACCTGGTCGAGCTCGCGGCCGAGCTGGTCGAGCAAGCGACGGGCGTCCGCCATCTGGCGCTCGAGCTGCGCGACGCGCGCCGTCCGGTCGTCGTCCCGCTGGTCCTCGAGCTCCCGCTTCGCCGTCGCGAGCTGCTCCTGGAGGCTGTCCACGCGCCCGCGCAGCGCGTCTCGTTCGTCGCGGTAATGCATCGTGCAACGGTAGCATCGGGAGGCGCCGCGCCGGCGCCCGCGCTGGCGAGGTCATCGCGGGCGTTTTCGTGCTCCGCGTGCTCCGCGCCGGCCAGAGGCCGCGCCCTCCGTCCCGGCAGCCGCTGGCGCGGTGAGGAGCAGGCCTCCCCGCGATCCGGCGCGTCGCTCGGCGGTCGTCGCTCCGGCGCCAGACGTCGCGCCCATGTTGCCGGGGCCGCGTGTACCCTGGTAGCTGGTCCGCAGAAGCTCGCCGGGAGGATGACCCGGACCGTGGAGCAGGGAGCGCGAGGATGGGTCAGGGTGGCGAGAGCAGCGGCGTCGCGGTGCCGGAGCAGTGGGGCGAGCTGCCCGGCGCTCCGGGGCAGGAGGCGGGCGCGGGCGCAAAGGCCCGCTCATCCATCCCCGCCGCGCGCCGCACCGACGCTCCGGGGCCGGTGAGGCTGGAAGTCGACGCGGGCGCCCGCCCTCGCACCCTCGGGATCATCACCCCCTTTGTCGACGGCTCGTTCTGGAACCCGGTCCTGACGGGTATTCACGAGGCGGCGCAGGAGCGCGGGTACCGCACGATGGTGCTGCGCGGCACGCCGTTCGAGCTCCGGGCGCCCTCGCTCGCCAGGGGGCAGGTGGACGGATGGATCGTGCTGATCGAGGTGCACGGCATCGAGGCGCTCGCGCGCGCGGGGGTCCCGTTCATCACGGTCGGCACGCGCGCCGCCGAGGTCAGCTGCCCGGCCGTGATCCCGGACAACCGCGGCGGCATGAGGAGCGCGGTGCTCCACCTGATCGAGCACGGCCACCGGCGCATCGCGTTCGTCGGGTACTTCGCCGCCTACGACGTGCGCGAGCGCTTCGCGGCCTACAAGGACACGCTCGCCGAGGCAGGTATCCCGTTCGACCCGGATCTGGTCGTCCAGAGCGACAACAACTGGTACAGCGGAGGCCAGGGCGCGGCGCCGGGGCTCCTCGCGCGGCGGCACGAGTGCACGGCCGCTGTCTTCGGGACGGACAAGAACGCGATCGGCATGATGCCCTTGCTGAAGGCGGCGGGCGTCCGGATCCCCGAGGATCTCGCGATCGTCGGCTTCGACGACATCGTGGAGGCGCAAGGCGCCGACCCGCCGCTGACCACGATCCGCCAGCGGTTCGAGATGATGGGGAGCGCGGCGTGCGATCTGCTCGCGTCGATGATCGCCGGCGAGGCCTTCCCGCCCGAGGGCGTGCAGACGGCGAACGTGCTCGTCCAGCGGAGCTCGTGCGGCTGCAACGTGATCCAGAACTTCCTCGACCGGGGGGACCTGGCATCCGAGGAGGGCGAGAGCGACGCCCTGGCCCGGCAGATGGTCGAGCTGCTCCTCGTGCCCCGGACGCTCCCGCCCGGGACGCCGCCGACCGAGGTATGGCCAGCTGTCACGCGGGTGGTGGAGGGGTATTTCGCGGCGCTCCGGGGCGCCGCGCCGCTCCCGCCGGTGGAGCTGGAGCGCGCCTACCGCCAGGCCGTCGGCGTCACGCCCGATCTGGGGACGTTGCTGGCGGCGGTGCGCCTGCTGGGCCAGTCGCACGAGCGGCGCCGCGCGCCCATGGACGCGGCGGCCAGGCGGCGCGTCGAGGACTACCTGGAGCTGTCGCGGCTCGCGATCGCGCGGGCCCGCCTCGAGGCGGAGACGCAGGTTGTCCACCAGCTCGGGTTGCTCGCGAGGACCAATTACGACGTGAGCCTCGCGCTGCTCGGCGGCACGCATCACGAGGCCCGGTCGCTCGCATGGCTCGAGACGACCCCGGCGGTCTGGAGCTGCCTCGCGCTCTGGGACGATCCGGAGACGCGCGTGAGCCTCGTCGTCGCGGGCGCTTACAGCCGCGACGGCAGCCCGACACCCCCGATCGGCGACCGCTGCCCGATGGAGGCGTTTCCGCCGGCGGAGACGCTGCCGACCGCGGCCGCGGACGGCTCGCTCATGGTGTTTCTCCTGCCGATACGCTCCGCCCGGCGCGACTGGGGGGTCCTGGCGCTCGTCGGCCCGACGCTCGTCGCGATGACCGGGGACGAGGGCACCGTCGCGATCTGGGGGACGCTCCTCGGCGCGGCCCTCGAGCGCGACGCGCTGCTGGAGTCGGTGTCGGCGCAGCACGTCGATCTGCAGAAGGCCTATGCGATCGAGCGCGCGCTCTCGGAGACCGTGCGAGAGCTGGGCTGCCCGTTGATCCCGCTCCTGCCCGGCATGCTGCTCGTGCCGCTGATCGGGATGATCGACGGCGGCCGCGCCCAGCAGGTGCTCGAGAAGGTGACCGAGGGGGTGAGCCGGCACAGGGCGCGCCGCGTGCTGCTCGACGTCACCGGCGTCCCGTTCGTGGACGCCGAGGTGGCCAGCGCGCTCGGCGCGATCAGCCGCGCGGCCGCCCTGCTCGGCGCGCGGGTCTATCTGGTCGGCGTGCGCCCGGAGATCGCGAGGAGCCTTGTCGCCGTCGAGCTCCGGGACCTGGACACGTTCGCCTCGCTGTCGACGGCGCTCCGCACGCTCGCGCCGGCCGGGAGGGGCCGCAGGTAGCGTGTCGTCGCCTCGACATGGAGGCGGGGAGGCCGCGCCGCGAGGCGCCTTGACGTGCCGAGACGCGGCTGGCGTAGAATCGCTCAATGCTCGCCGTGCACTGCCCGCGTTGCGGGCGACCTGCGCCGGTGTCCCTCGCCAGCCCGGACCTCATGGCCTGCGCGGCCTGCCACTACCGCGGCCCGCCGCCCGCTGCGGCGGCGCAGGGCCTGCGCGCCGCGGCGCACGTCGTGCTCCAGACCGACGTGCGTCGCCGCCAGCTCTCGGACGCGCTGCGGCGGATGCTGGTCACGGCGTCGCAGCGGCACGCGCGGCTCCTCGTCGTGTTCGCGCTCGCGTCGGTGCCGATCACCGGGTTCGCGGCGCTCATCCTGCTGGGGCTCTGGGTCAGCCCTGACACCGACGGCGACGTCGTCACCGGCGGGATGGTGGTGGCGTCATGGCTCGGCACCGTCGGCGCGGGCGCGGCCGTGCTCGCGCTGGTGCGCCGCAGGCAGCGGCGGATCGAGGAGGCGTGCGCCGCGCGCCCGCCCGCGGCCCCGGGCGAGCCGGCGGCGTGCCACGTGTGCGGCGCGCCGCTCGGCGGGGGCGACGGCGCGGTCGCGCGCTGCGGCTTCTGCGCCGCCGACAACCTGGTCTCGCCGGCCGTCCTCGAGCGCGTGCGCGCGCGCCAGGTCGTCGTCCTGCAGTCGTTCGAGCAGGCGGTGAGCGCCGAGCTCGCCTCGTTCGGCCGGGCGACCTCCGGCGCCGCCGCGGCCGTCGTGGCGACCGCGCTGGTGGTCCCGGTGGCCGTGTTCATCCTCGCCATCGCCGCCGTCCTGGCCCGCGAGGCGGGGCGGCCGCCGGTGGACGCCGCCGTGCGCTACGCGGTGGTCAGCACGCCGCTCGGGCAGTGCGTCGGAAAGCTCTCGCCGGGAGCGGACGGCGGCGCGGCGGTCCGGTTCGGCGGGTTCCGGCGCGCGGAGCTGCCCGAGGAGCAGGCGCTCGCGCCGGGAGCCCCGATCGAGGCCGTGTCGCCGGGAGCCCTCGTCGGCCGCGTCGTGACGGCGAAGCAGGGGGCCGGCGTTGTCACGGAGGTGTTCTCGTCGCCGCTCACGGGCAACTCCGCCGCGGTCCGGCGCGAGGACGGGTCCTCGTTCACGAGCAGCATCGCCGGGCTCTGCCTGGGAGGGCCAGCTCCGAGGTGATCGTACTCCGTTTCGTGCTCTCCGGTTTCGCAGGCTCCGGTTCCATGCTCCCCGGTCTCGCGCGCTTCGGTCTCGTGCGGCAGGCCGGTGGGGCGAGCCCGGCGTGGACAGGGGATCTCGGCGCGCCAGCAGCGTATCTGTCGGCTGACGGGCGCTGCGATGGTCGCGCCAGGCGGCCGCCGTGCGCGGATGGACGCTGTCGTCCTCGAGGTCGCGTCCCTGAGGAATCCCCTTATTTGCAGCCATTTTCAGCGGAGAAATTGAACAGGGAGGCGGGGAGGCGGGGAGTATTTGAAGATTTTTCTCCCCGTCTCCCTGTGAATTTTCCGAAGAATTTGAGGGATGCCTCGGGGCGCGCCCCTCAATGCGCCTCGAGCGCTCGATGGCGGTCTGTCGAGAGTCGCGCTGCGGAATCCGTGATGATGGCCCTGTCCGGAACGCCGGCGAAGCTTGCGGCGGCCGCTGCTGCGCCGCCGCGCGCGGGGCGCTCGCCGCGTGGCCAGAAGTTAGTTGTTCCGTGTCGGCGCCCTCCACGTATAGTGGGGGTGGTTGGTTGGGGGTTAACTGGTATTCACACCGGTGGAGACAAGATGAGCCAAGGTGGCTGGGGCGGAGGATCAGGGGGCGGTCAGGGCGGTGGTGGTCACGGTCAGCCGCCGGGTGGCGGCGGCTATGGTCCGCCGCCGGGCGGCGGCTACGGCCAGCCGCCGGGACAGCCGCCGGGTGGCGCCTATGGCCAGCCGCCGGGGCAGCCGCCGGGCGGCGGCTACGGCCAGCCGCCGGGGCAGCCGCCGGGCGGCGGCTACGGCCAGCCGCCGGGGCAGCCGCCGGGCGGCGGCTACGGCCAGCCGCCGGGACAGCCGCCGGGTGGCGCGTATGGCCAGCCGCCGGGCGGCGGCTACGGCCAGCCGCCGGGGCAGCCGCCGGGTGGCGCGTATGGCCAGCCGCCGGGCGGCGGCTACGGCCAGCCGCCGGGGCAGCCGCCGGGCGGCGCGTATGGCCAGCCGCCGGGGCAGCCGCCGGGCGGCGCGTATGGCCAGCCGCCGGGGCAGCCGCCGGGTGGCGCGTATGGCCAGCCGCCGGGGCAGCCGCCGGGTGGCGCGTATGGCCAGCCGCCGGGGCAGCCGCCGGGCGGCGCGTATGGCCAGCCGCCGGGCGGCGGCTACGGCCAACCGCCGGGCGGTGGTCAACCGCCGGGCGGCGGCTACGGTCAACCGCCGGGTGCCGGCGGCTATGGTCCGCCTCCTGGCGGCGGTGGCTGGGGTCCGCCGCCGGGCGGTGGCGGCTGGGGCCAGCCCCCGGGCGGTGGCTCCGGAGCACCCCCGGGCGGCGGCTACGGAGTGCCTCCGGGCGGCTACGGAGCGCCTCCGGGCGGCGACCCCTACCGCCAGCCGGGGATGGGCGACGGGACGTCGTGGGGCGCGGGCGACGCGGCATCCTTCGGCTGGGAGCGCGTGAAGCGCGACCCGGCGATCCTCATCGGCGCCGTGGCTGTCGTCGGGTTCGCGGCAGGCCTCCCCAACGCCATCGGCGGAGGCATCCAGGCGTCCCTCGCGAGGGACGCGCCCCTCCTCGGGTCGGCCGTCCAGTTCCTCCTGCAGCTCGTCGGCTTCGTGCTCGGCAGCTACTTCGCCGGAGGCCTGTACACTCTGCTCCTGAAGGTCGCGCGCGGCCAGCAGTACTCGTTCAACGACATCTTCGCCGGCGGCCAGTGGTTCCTCCCCATCCTGGGCGCCCAGTTCCTCACCTTCGTCGCCGTCGCCATCGGCATGGTCTTCCTGTTCGTCCCCGGCGTCATCCTCGCGCTCGGCCTGAGCATGACCACCGCGTGCATCGTCGATAAAAACCTCGGCACCATCGACGCGATGAAGGAAAGCTGGCGAATCACGACCGGGCACAAGGGCGGCCTCTTCCTCTATGCCTTGCTCGCCTTCGTGCTCTTCCTGGGGGGCGCGCTCGCCTGCTGCCTCGGTACGCTCGTGGCCGCGCCGATCGCCGCCCTCGGGTATGTGTACATCTACCTGCGCCTGACGGGCCAGCCGATCGCGAGCTGAGCCTCCTCGAGGGCTCGCGTCCGCGCCGCCCTCCTCCCCGCACCCCCGCCCGCCTCGCCGCGATCTGCAGCCGCGCCCGCCCGGTTCCGCCCGGCGTCGAGCGCGCGCCCTCCTTCCGGCCATCGTCCCTGGCCGCTTTCATCGCCTGTCCGGATACCGCTGCTCGCATCGAGACCCCTTTGCGACACCTCGATCTACGCAGCTGTCCAGGCTGCCGTCCGGCGTTTCCGTACCCTGTTTAGGGACCGCGCCAGGCTCGACTCGCGTGGTGAGATAAAGCTCCTCCGATCGGATTGCAGGCCTCCAGGCCGCATGTTAATCGGTGTCTCCTCAGGGACTCGCGCGCAGCGCGGCGCGGATCGGGGGGAATCGCGCGGCGGGCGGGCGCTCTGCCTGCCGCGCCGCCCTGCGCCGGACGCTCCCGACCTGACTGACATCTGCTCTCTCGCCGCCCGCTGCTCGTCCAGACCGGAACGGAGCAAGATATGCCTGACCACGTCCTGATCACGGGTGGAGCCGGATTCATCGGCTCCAGCCTCGCCGATCGGCTCCTCCGCCAGGGAGAGCCGGTCCTCGTCTTCGACAACCTCGCGCGCGCGTTCGTCGAGCGGAACGTCGAGCTCCTCAAGGAGCGCCACGGCGGCCGCGTCGACGTCATGGTGCGCGACATCCGCGACGAGCAGGCCGTGAGCGACGCCGTGCGGCGCGCCTCGTTCGTCTTCCACCTCGCCGCGCAGGCCGCCGTCACGAGGAGCGTCTCGGACCCGGCGCTCGACTTCGAGGTGAACGCGCGCGGCACGCTCAACGTGCTCGAGGCGATCCGGAAGCTCGACCGGCCCCCGCCGCTCCTCTTCGCCTCCACCAGCAAGGTCTACGGCGCGCTGCCCGACCTCCCGGTCGAGCGAGGGGACGAGCGGTATCGACCCCTCTGCGACAGCGCGCGCGAACACGGCATCTCCGAGGCGCGGCCGCTCGACTTCCAGAGCCCTCACGGGTGCTCCAAGGGCGCCGCGGACCAGTACGTCCTCGATTACGCGCGCACCTTCGGCCTCGACGCCGCGGTGCTCCGGATGAGCTGCGTCTACGGCCCCTCTCAGTTCGGCAACGAGGACCAGGGGTGGATCGCCCACTTCGTCGCGCGCGCCATCCGCCACGACACGATCACCCTCCACGGCGACGGGCTCCAGGTCCGAGACGCGCTGTTCATCGACGACCTCGTCGAGGCCCTCCTCGTCGCGCGCCGCGACATCAAGCAGGCCTCGGGCCGCGCCTTCAACCTCGGGGGCGGCCCGGCGAGGGCGGTGAGCCTCGTCGAGCTGCTCGACCTCATCGCCGAGCTCGACGGGCGCCGCCCGGCCGTCTCGCTCGCCGGGTGGAGGCGCGGCGATCCGCGGTACTACGTCTCCGACTGCCGCGCCTTCCAGGCGCTCACCGGCTGGGCGCCGCGCGTCGACGTCCGCGACGGGCTGCGCGCGCTCTACCGATGGCGCTTCGCCCTCGAGGAGCGCCTCGGGGCCGTCTACGCCGATCCCCCCCTCTCCGCGCGCCTCCACCGGCCCGACCGGCCCGACCGGCTCGGGGTCGCGTCATGAAGGTCGCGCTGGTCAACCCGCCCTGGAGCTTCCAGGGCAGCGTCTACGCCGGCTGCCGCGAGCCGCACCTGCCCCTCGAGCTCGCGTACGCCCGGACGCTGCTCGAGCGCGCCGGGCACGAGGCCGCCCTCCTCGACGCCCACGCGCGCGGGCTCGACCTCGCCGCGCTCCGCGCCGCGGTCGCCGCGCTCCGCCCGGACATCACGGCGATCGCCACGGCGCCGAGCTACCTCTTCTGGCGCTGCCCGCCGCCCGAGCTGCGCGTGCCCATGGCGACCGCCGCCGCGCTGCGGGGCCACGGCGGGCTGCTCGTCGCCGTCGGGCCCCACGGCTCCTCCACGCCGCGCGCCGCGCTCCGCAAGCTCGGCGTCGACGTCGTGATCCTCGGCGAGTGCGAGGAGATCCTCGTCATGCTCGCGGGCGCGGCGGACGCGCGCTTCTGGCGGATCCCGTCGATCGCCTACCGCAGGAACGGCATCGACCACGTGCAGGGCGGCCCCCACGCCGCCAGCGCGCGGGCGCTGCCGGCGCTGCGCTGGGACGACGCGACGATCGCGCGGCACGCCCACCACCACCACCGCTTCGACGCCGTGCCCGAGGGGCCGGGCGCCGAGCTGGAGGCCTCGCGCGGCTGCGCCCACCGCTGCGCCCTCTGCGGGAGGGGCCGCGCCAGCGCCCCGCTCCGGAGGCGCCCGCTCGAGGCCGTGCTCGACGAGCTCGACGCGCTCCTCGCCCAGGGCGTCCGCTACGTCTACTTCATCGACGAGCACTTCCTGCCCGACCGGGCCCTCCTCGAGGCGCTCCGCGCGCGCGAGGTCGCCTTCGGCGTCCGGCTCAGGATCGACAGCTGGTCGCGCGAGATGCTCGACCTGCTCGGCCGCGCCGGCTGCGTCTCGATCGAGGCAGGCGTCGAGGGCCTTTCCGGCGGCGAGCGCGGCGAGCGAGATCCCCTCGCCAGGCGCTGCAGCGCCTCGACCGAGGAGCTCACCGCGCTGCTCGTCCACGCCCGCAAGAGCGTCCCCTTCGTGCAGGCCACCCTGCACCACGCGAGCGCCGGCGACCCGGCCGCGGCGGAGGCGTGGCGGCAGCGCCTGCTCGGCCTCGGCGTCTGGGCCAACGAGCCCGTCCCCGTGTTCCCTTACCCCGGCTCCCCCGCGTACGCCGCGCGCTGGGGCGCGCCGGACGACGGCGCGTGGGAGCGGGCCCACGCCCACTACATCGCCGAGCACCGGAAGTTCAGCGATCTCCAGGACAGCCGGCCGCTGCCGCTCGCGGAGCTCGAGCATGACGCCCGCTGACGGCGGCGCCCCGGGCGCGGCGGCGCCGCGGCCCGGGCGCGTGCTGATGACGGCCGACGCGCACGGCGGCGTGTGGACCGCTGCCATCGAGCTCGCCGCGGCGCTCTCGCGCGCCGGCGTGGCCACGGTGCTCGCGGCCCTGGGCGGGCCGCTGTCGCCCGCGGCGCGCGAGGCCGCCGCCGCGATCCCGGGCCTCGAGCTCGCCGAGAGCGACCACCGGCTCGAGTGGATGGACGACCCGTGGGACGACGTCGCCGCCGCGGGCGACTGGCTGCTCGCCCTGGAAGCGCGGACGCAGCCCGACCTCATCCACCTGAGCGGGTACTGCCACGCGGCCCTCCCGTTCCGGGCGCCGCGCGTCGTCGTGGCGCACGCGTGCGTGCTCTCCTGGTGGCGCGCCGTCCACCGCCGGCCGGCGCCGGTCCGCTACGATCGCTACCGCGCGCGGGTCGCGGAGGGGCTCCGCGCGGCGGCGGCCGTCGTCGCGCCGAGCGCGGCGATGCTGCGCTCCCTCGCGTGCGACTACGGGGCGCTCGGCGTCGGCCGGGGCCACGTCATCCCGCACGCGCGCGACAGGCGGCGGTTCGTGCCGGCGGCGAAGGAGGCGTTCGTCTTCGCGGCCGGCCGGCTCTGGGACGAGGGCAAGAACCTCGCGGCCCTCGAGAAGGTCGCGCCCCGCCTCGCGTGGCCGGTGCTCGTGGCCGGGAGCGACGTCGCGTCGGGCGGCGTCGGCCGCCGCACCGGCGAGAGCCTCTGCTCGCTCGGGTGGATGAGCGAGGGCGAGCTCGCGTGGTGGATGGGGCGCGCCGCGATCTACGCCTTCCCGGCGCGGTACGAGCCGTTCGGCATGTCGATCCTCGAGGCCGGCCTCTCCGGCTGCGCGCTCGTGCTCGGCGACCTGCCCAGCCTGCGCGAGGTGTGGCGCGACGCCGCCGTCTACGTCCCCGCGGACGACCCGGGCGCGCTCGCGGGCGCGCTCGACCAGCTCATCCGGGACGCCGCGCGCCGCGACGCGCTCGGCGCCCTCGCCCGCCGGCGCGCGGTGCGCTTCAGCCCGCGCGCCATGGCCCGCCGCTACCTCGACGTCTACGCCGTCGCGCTCGAGGCCCGGCCGCCCGTGCCCCGGCGCGGCAGCCCTCCTCCATCGCCCACGCCCTGCGGGACACCATGCGAATAGCGCTCTTCTGCCGCTCCCTGCTCTCCGACTGGAACCACGGCGACGCGCACTTCCTCCGAGGCGTCGCGGCGGAGCTCGACGCGCGCGGCCACGACGTCCTCGCCTTCGAGCCCGAGGACGCCTGGAGCGCGCAGGGCCTGCTCGCCGCCCACGGCCACGCCGCGCTGGCCGCGGTGAACGAAGCGGCCGCCGCCTGCCAGCGCCTCTGGCCGCGCCTCAACCCGCGCCGCTACGCGCTCGCCACGCTGGACCTCGACGCCGCGCTCGAGGGGGTCGACGTCGCGCTCGTCCACGAGGGCAACGACCCCGAGCTCGTGCGGCGCCTCGGCGAGCACCGCGCCCGCGCGGGCCGCTACCACCTGCTCTTCCACGACACGCACCACCGCCTGCTCACCGATCCGGCCGCGATCGTGCGGCGCGATCTCTCGGGGTACGACTGCGTCCTCGGCTTCGGAAAGAGCCTTTGCGAGCTCTACCTGAGCCGCGGCGTCGCGCGGCGCGCCGTCGTCTGGCACGAGGCCGCCGACGCGCGCCTCTTCCGGCCGCTGCCGGAGGTCGAGAAGGAGCGCGATCTCGTGTGGATCGGCGACTGGGGGGACGGCGAGCGGACGGCGGAGCTCCACGAGCTCCTGATCGAGCCCGTGAAGGCGCTCGGCCTGCGCGCGCGCGTGCACGGGCGGGGCTACCCCGCGCGCGCCCTCGCGGCGCTCGCGGACGCCGGCATCGAGCACGCCGGCTGGCTCCCGAACCACCTCGTCCCCGACGCCTTCGCGCGCGCCCGCGTCACCGTGCACGTCCCGCGGCGGCCGTACGCCGCGCTGCTCCCCGGCCTCCCGACGATGCGGCCCTTCGAGGCGCTCGCGTGCGGGATCCCGCTCGTGAGCGCGCCGTGGTCCGACGCCGAGCGCCTCTTCTCGCCCGGCCGCGACTACCTCGTCGCGCGCACCGGCGCGGAGATGAAGGAGCACCTCCGCGCGCTCCTCGCGGACCCGGACTATGCGCGCGGGATCGCCGAGCACGGGCGCCGGACGGTGCTCGCGCGCCACACGTGCGCGCACCGCGTGGACACGCTCCTCGACCTCGTCGACGAGCTCCTCCTGCCGTCGTCCTTGCGGCTCGCCGACGAGGAGGACGAGCTGGAGCGGAGCGGCGCGCGGTCCGGGGTTCGCCGCTGCGACCCCGCGCACCACCGGAGCCCGCTCGCATGAGGACGTCCGGGGACAGCCACGCAGAGGGGCGAGATCGCGACAACGGAGGTGTTTCGATGGGTGACGCGAACGGGAAAACGGTGGGGAGGAGCATGCGCATCCTGGTGACGGGGGGCGCCGGCTTCGTCGGCTCGCACCTGTGCGAGCGGCTCCTCGCGGAAGGCCACGAGGTCATCGCGCTCGACGACTTCTCGACGGGCTCGCCGGCCAACGTGGCGCACCTGATGCGCAGCAGCCGCTTCTGGCTCGTCGAGCACGACGTGACCGTGCCCTTCGATCACGAGGTCGACAGGATCTACAACCTGGCGTCGCCGGCGAGCCCCGCGCGTTACCAGGTCGATCCGGTGCGGACCACGATGACGAACGTGCTCGGCGCGCTGCACGCCCTCGCGTGCGCCGAGCGGCACGGCGCGCGGCTGCTCCAGGCGTCGACGAGCGAGGTGTACGGCGATCCCGAGGTGCACCCCCAGCCCGAGACCTACCTCGGGCGGGTGAGCCCGGTCGGGGTGCGCGCCTGTTACGACGAGGGCAAGCGCTGCGCGGAGTCGCTGGTGATGGACTTCCACCGTCAGGGGCGCGCGTCGGGGCGCATCGCGCGGATCTTCAACACGTACGGGCCCCGGATGGCGATCGACGACGGGCGCGCGGTGAGCAACTTCATCGTCCAGGCGCTCCGGGGCGAGGACCTGACCGTCTACGGGAGCGGCTCGCAGACGCGGAGCTTCTGCTACGTCGACGACCTGGTCGAGGGGTGCTTGCGGCTCATGGAGCACCCGGTGGAGGTGGGGCCGGTCAACCTGGGCAATCCAGTCGAGGTGACGGTGCTCGAGCTGGCGCAGGAGATCCTGAGGCTCACGGGCAGCGCGAGCCGGATCGTGTTCAGGCCGCTGCCGGAGGACGACCCGCGGCAGCGGCGGCCGGCGATCGACCTGGCCCGGCGCACGCTCGGGTTCGAGCCGCGGGTGGCGCTGCGGCAGGGGCTCTACGCGACCATCCAGAGCCTCCGGGCGGCGCTCGCCGGGGCGGGGGAGGGGGCGCGGCGCGGGGAGGCGGCGCTGGCGAGCTGACGGTCGAGCCGGCGGACGGCGGCGCCGCGTCAGGGCGCATCAGGCGCATCAATTGACGGCGGACGGCGGCGCCGCGCCAGGGCGCATCAGGCGCATCAGTTGACGGCGGACGGCGGCGCCGCGTCAGGGCGCATCAATTGACGGCGGGCAGCGCCGGGCGCATGGAGCACGCATGAGCCCTGGCTTTGCCCCGGCCGCTGCGGTGCGCGGCGCCCTCGCGGCCGCCCTGCTCGTCGCCGTCGCCGCGGGCGCCGCGGCGTGCTCGCCCGAGGTGCGCGAGTTCCAGAACGCCGGCGGCGCCGCCGCCTCCACCGGCACCGGCGCGGGCGGCGCCGGGGGCGCGGGCGGCGCCGGTGGCACGGGCGGCGCTCCTGGCTGCGACAGCGCCCTCTCGCCCGCCGAGGACGCGTGCGTCATCGACGACGGCTTCGGCGTCTTCGTCACCGCCTCCGGGAACGACCTCAACCCTGGCACCAGGGTCGCGCCAGTAAAGACGCTTGCCAAAGCGATCGACCTCGCCGGGGAGCGGGGGAAGCGCGTCTATGCGTGCGCCGAGGCCTTCAACGAGCCGATCGTCGTCCCCGCGGGCGTGGAGCTCTTCGGTGGGCTCGACTGCGCGGACAGGTGGCAGTGGATCGGCGAGAGCGGCAAGACGACGGTCGCCACCGAGCCTTCCGTCATCGCCGCGGTCCTGCTCGGCGGCGAGGCCACGACGCGGATCGAGGACTTCTGGTTCCAGGCCGCTCCCGGCGCGGAGCCCGGGGCGTCGTCCATCGCCGTCCTCGCCGACGGCGCGACGGCCGAGCTGACCCGCTGCACGCTCGTCGCGGGCGACGGCGCGGACGGCGCCGACGCGGTGAGCCTCGAGGAGGCGGCGCCGCAGGGGCCGGTCGGGCTGGCAGGGATGGCCGCGTGCACGGCCGGGGTCGGGCTGCCGGGCCCGGCGAACCCGGCGTGCCCTGGCTCGGTGGGCGGCGCCGGCGGCAGCTCCATCCCCCCGGTCGGGCCGGGGATGATGGGAATGCCGGGGCTGCCCGAGCTTCGCGGCGGGGAGGGCGGCAGGCCGGACTGCGGGGATGGCGCGCCCGGCGCGAACGGCGCGTCCGGCACCCCGGGCAGCGGCGGGGCGGGCCTCGGTGCCCTCAGCGCGGCCGGCTACACGGCGCCTTCAGGCTCGCCCGGCCGGGATGGCTCGCCGGGCCAGGGGGGCGGCGGCGGCGGCTCGCGCAGCGGCGGGAACTGCCCGCAGCTCATGCCGCCGATCGGGCCCGGAGCGAGCGGCGGCAGCGGCGGCGCCGGCGGGTGCGGCGGCGTCGGCGGCGCCGGCGGTCAGGCGGGCGGGTCCAGCATCGGGCTCGCGAGCGTGAACGCCGCGCTGACGCTCATCGACGTGCACATCACCGCGGGCAGGGCCGGGAAGGGCGGCGCGGGCGCCAGCGGCCAGCCCGGCGGCGCCGGCGGCCCTGGCGGCGCTGGCGGGCCGCCCAACGTGCTGCCAGGCGCCTGCGCGGGCGGCGCGGGCGGCGCCGGGGGCGCGGGAGGCCCGGGCGGCGGCGGCGCGGGCGGCTCGTCGCTCGGCATCGCGCACATCGGCGCGGCCCCGGTGCAGCGGAGCGGCGTGGACATCGAGGCGGGGACGGCCGGCGACGGCGGGCTGGGCGGCAATGAGAACGCGGCGGACAACGGGGGTGCGAGCGGCGTCGCTGCGCTGGTGCAGGAGATCAGCGGGGGCTGACGAGCGCGGGCCCGGGGCGGCATTGCCTTGCTGACGTGGAGGCGGGAGCGGCGAATGGGACGCTCCCCGGGCCAGCGCATCCACAACGGTACATCGCCCGGGCTCCGAGATGCGGTGTGCGCGGTGACGCGCGCGAGGCGCCGCTTGCGATGACGCGCGCGAGGCGCCGCTTGCGATGACAGGCTCGAGGCGTCCCCTCAAAACGTTCGGATAAATCACAGGGAGGCGGGGAGGCGGGGAGGGAAATCTTCAAGATACTCCCTGTCTCTCCCGCCTCCCTGTTCGATTTTTTTTTGATGAAAATGGCTGCAAAAAGAAGGGATTCCTCGGCTGACAGACAGCTCGAAGATCTGCGAGGTCCCCATTCAGCCCTCGCGCAGTTCGGTTGCTGGTCGCCCTCTCGGCCACGAGGAGCGCTGGACACCGCAGATCTTCTCGAGATCTTGTTCCTTGTCGAGAAGGGTAGTCGCGACTTCCATGTCCGGGCCGACGATACCGGGCTCTGCAGCTGGCCGGAGCGCGCCGGGTATCACCCGCCGGCCCGAGTAGGCTACTCTGTGTGCCCCCGACGTA
This sequence comes from Sorangium sp. So ce321, assembly GCF_051530195.1. Lineage (NCBI taxonomy): Bacteria > Pseudomonadati > Myxococcota > Polyangiales > Polyangiaceae > Sorangium > Sorangium sp. So ce321. Next base: position 14,003,798 of record NZ_CP150329.1, read on the forward strand.
CTCTTGCACAGGAGTTTTCCATGGAGCGATCACGTTCAGAGAATCTTCGCAGCCTCGGCGTCTTTTTCGGCCTCGGCTTGGCGATCGCCGCCGCCGCCTGCGGCGACGATGACACCGGCGGCAGCAGCACCACCACCACCGCCAGCAGCACCAGCAGCACGAGCAGCACCAGCGGCGGCGACGGTGGCACGGGCGGCAGCGGCGGCAGCGATGGCGCTACCGGCACGGGCGGCAGCGGCGGCAGCGGCGGCAGCGGCGGCGCCGCCGGCACGGGGGGCGGCGGCGGCAACGCGGGGCCGTCGCTCAGCTTCTTCGTGTCGAGCAGCGGGAGCGCGACGGCGAACCTGGGCGGGCTCGCCGGAGCGGATCAGCGGTGCCAGGAGCTGGCCACCGCGGTCGGCGCCGGCGCGAGGACCTGGCGCGCCTACCTCAGCGTCGAGAAGGGCGCGGACGGCGAGCCGGTGAACGCCCGGGACCGGATCGGCACGGGCCCCTGGTACAACGCGAAGCTCGAGATGGTGGCCGCGGACCTCGAGGAACTGCACACGAGGGCTGGCGATCACACCGTCTTCCTCGACGAGAACGGCGAGATGGTGCCGGGCCAGTGGGATGGCTCCCCGACGCCGATCGAGCACGATGTCCTCACCGGCACGGACCGAGACGGCACCCTCAAGGTCGGTTACACGTGCGAGGACTGGACCTCCGAGGACCCGGCCCAGATGGCCTGGATCGGGCACTGCGACGGGCGCGGCCCCAATCAGAACATGGACGAGATGTACCGGCCGTGGAACTCGGTGCACGAGAATGGCAGCTGCGCCGACACGGCCCCGAAGGGCGGCAGCGGCCGCATCTACTGCTTCGCCGCGGACTGAGGGGGCGCGCGCCGCGCTCGCGCTCGTCGAGGCGCGCGCGGCCCACGCCCGGCGCGGAGGCGCCCTCGAAGAGCACCTCGGCCGCGAAGGAGCGGTCAGCGGGATCTCCCTCCCGGGGACATCCCGCCGCGGCCTCGCGACGGCGGGCTCCAGACCGCGACCGCCGCTGGATGCCCCGGCCGCGCGCTCCTCTCGAGCTGGTACATTGCGGCGCAGAGAGAGCTGGCGCATGGGAGCGCCCCACCTCATCTGCGACGATCCTTCGTCGCGCCCCGCATCGAGAGCTCATGCATCCTTCACAGCCGATCTCGTCTTCACGCGAAGCTTCACGCGAAGCGTCGGGCCCTGGCCGGAGCGCGCGCTCTCTGGCGCTATTCCTCCTCCCGGCGCTCGCCGCCGCCGTCTCCTCGTGCGGCAGGAGCGACCTCCTCGAGGAGGTCGTCGTCGAGGAGGTCGGCCCCGGGTGCGTGCCTGCGCCGGAGGTCTGCGACGGTCTCGACAACGACTGCGACCGTGTCGTCGATGAAGGCTGCGCTTGCCCGGAGGGGCGTGAACGGAGCTGCTACTCGGGCCCGCAGGGCACCCGGGGCGTCGGGGCGTGCGAGGCCGGCGTGCAGGTCTGCTCCCGGAGCGCCTGGGGGCCGTGCACGGGCGAGACGACGCCGGCGCCCGAGGCGTGCGACCTCGTCGACAACGACTGCAATGGGCAGACCGACGAGGGCACGTGCCCCGATGGAACCGTGTGCGCGGCGAGCCTCGCCGCGGACATGGCCTCGCCGCCGGACGGATGGTCCTTCAATGGGGATGCCTTCTGGGATGCGCAGGCGCTGACTGGCGTGCTCACGGACGCCGAGCACGATCAGGCCGGCGCCCTCGTCTACCGCAATCCCATCGCCGCCGACTCCTTCACCGCGACGTTCGAGTTCCGCCTCGGCCGCGGCGACGGGCTCGGCTTCATGCTCGAGACGACGGGAGAGACGGCCGTGGGCGCGCCCGGTGGCAGCCTCGGCATGGCTGGGCTCGCCGGCTACGGCATCGAGCTCGACACCTTCAACAACTTCGACTGCGGAGATCTGGACAGGAACCACGTGGGCGTGGACGATCTCGCTCAGCCTTGCAGAGCCGGGGGCCTCAGCTCGCTGAGCCAGGTGGCGAGCAACGTCGCGCTCGGCGACGGCGCGTTCCACACGGCCCGGATCGAGCTCGCCGAGGGCGAGGTGAGCTTGAGCATCGACGGCGAGCCCCTGATCCGGGGATTCGCCATCGACGGCTTCCCCGTCGGGGCGACGTTCTTCTATGGCTTCGCCGCCGGCACGGGAGATGCCATCGCGCGCCAGGAGATCCGGAATGTGAACATCACCTTCCCCGCTCCCCGCTGCCTCTGAAACAGGCGGAGCTGCACCATGCTGCGCGCGAACCTGAGCGATATCCTCGTCTTCATGGCCGTCGTCGAGGAAGGGAGCTTCATCGCCGGGGGGCAGGCGATGGGCCTGACCAGGTCGGCGGCGGGCAAGGCCGTGAGTCGCCTGGAAGACAGGCTGGGCGTGCGCCTCCTGAACCGCACGACGAGGGCGCTGAGCCTCACCGATGAAGGCCGGGTGTTCCACGACCGAGGTCTGCAGATCCTCGCGGCGGTCGACGACGCAGAGGCGAGCGTGGCGGGGCGCTCCGGCACGCCGCGGGGGCTCCTGCGGCTCACCGTCCCCGATGCCTTCGGGCGGCTCGTGGTCCTGCCGCTACTGCGGAAGTATCTCGAGGCCTGGCCCGAGATCCAGGTGGAGGTGAGCTTCACCGATCGACTGGCCGACATCGTCGAGGAAGGCTTCGATCTGGCTGTGCGGATCGGAGAGGCGCCCCCGGACACGCGGCTTGTCTCCCGGGTGGTCGCCAGGTACAAGGCCATGCTTTGCGCTGCTCCGTCCTACATCGCCGAGCGTGGCGAACCGCGGAGCCTCGATGAGCTCGCCGGACACGACTGCTTGATCTTCAGCAGCCGCAATCGAAGGCAGAGCTGGCGCTTCGTCGGCGACGATGGCGCCTGGGTCAAGGCGCAGGGTCGAAGCCGCTTGCGGCTGGATAGCGGAGAAGCCCTCCGGGATGCGGCCGTCGCAGGGCTCGGCATCGCGTTTCTTCCGGACTTTCTGGTGGCCGAGGACGTGGCTGCCGGTCGCCTCCAGCAGGTCCTGCCCTACCTCGAGGCGGAGGAAGTGAAGATCGTGACGATCTACCCGACCCGGCGTCTCCTGGAGCCCCGTGTCAGGCGCTTCATCGATCTCATGGTCGAAGAGCTCGGGACCTGACGCTGCTGGGCGACAAGGCCTCCCTCGCCGCCGCGCCGCCCGGCCAGGCGCGGATCCGGGGCGGCGCGGGCGCCTCGCGGCCATGTACGCTGAAGCACCCGAAGACGGCCGCCTGGGCCCGCGCTCGGCAGGTGAGCCAGGTGGCGAGCAACGTCGCGCTCGGCGACGGCGCGTTCCACACGGCCCAGATCGAGCTCGACGAGGGCGAGGTGAGCGTGAGCATCGACGGCGAGCCCCCTGTCCAGGGATTCGCGATCAGCGGCTTCCCCGTCGGGTCGGCGTTCTTCCATGGCTTCTCCGCCGGCGCCGCGCGCAGGCGCGCTCGCGCGGCGAGCGTCGGGCTGGGCGCGATGGCGGCGGTGGGGGTCAGGGCTTGATCGACCACCGCTGGCTGCCGCCCCCGTCGCAGGCATTCTGTGCGACCGCGGCGCCGTCGTCCTGGCTGGAGGCAGTGAGGTTGAGGCACCTGCCCGAGTGCTTGGCGACGAGCCGCGTCGCGCCGCCGCTCGACTCGACCCGCCATGCCTGGTTGTCGTCTCCGCTGCACGTCCACTGGAGGAGCGCGGCGCCGTCGCCCGCGCTGGCGCCCTCGACGTCGAGGCATTTGCCCGAGTTGCGGTTGATGACGTTGAAGTAGCCATCGCTCCTCGGCGCGAGGTCCCAGCGCTGGTTGTCGTTGCCGTGGCAAGGCCAGGTGACCACGGCGGCGCCATCGTCTCCGCTCGCCTGGAAGACGTCGAGACACTTGTCGTTCTCCTCGCTCACGATCAGGCCGGTGAAGCCCAGTTCGTAGGCGAGGTGGACGCCTTCGATGTCGGTCTCGCTGAGGTTGCCGTCGCCGTTGTACTTCGGGTTGCAGTAGTTCATGACGGAGCTGAGGTCCCAGCTGCCGACCACGAGGTCGCCGTCGCTGCCTTGGGGCGCGTCCGTGCAGGAGCTCGGCGTATCGTCGCGGTTATGCTCGTGGGCGAACCCGAGGGCGTGGCCGAACTCGTGGACCGCGATGCTGCGGATGCAGCTCTCCTCGCTCCCCTGGCAGGCCTGGCTCCAGTTGAGGAAGGTGAAGTTCAAGACCATGCCGGCGCTGACGCCGGCGAGCGCGCTGCCCAGGAACTTCACGTGAGGGCCGGAATCCTCGATACGGATGCGGATGCCCGACGAGGAGCTCGCGCACGTGCCCCAGCCGGTGAAGTTGACCGACGAGACGGCATCCCAGGTGTTCGTGATCTGCTCCCTGACCCAGCCGCGCTGGGTCGCGTCGTTGCCGGGGTTCTCCCAGCAGACAGGGATGTTGTGGTTCTGCCAGATGTCCGGGGACGAGACGTAAAGTGCGCCATCGGCGGTGTCGATGCTCTCGCTGTCCCCGTTGACGTCGGCGGCCGAGCATGCCGCGAGGGCCGAAGCACCGATACAAAGCCCGACGATTCGATTCAAGGTATTCATGTCGTACTCCAGGGTAGATTCGCCGTACGCGCCGCGCTGAAACAGGGCAACTCGTGCAGGCGAAAGATGGTCGACGTAGCCGTGCAGCGGCGGCTCTGCCGTCGCTCGGTGTCGTCCCGGTCCGTGACCGTCGAAGATGGACTCAGCAAGAGCGAAGCCAACGAGCAGAACGACTTCCGGGGCAGCGGCTTCGGCGCGCCTCCTTGCCTCCGCGGGCGTTCGCTCCTGGCCACCGGCGCGGATTTCGAAGGCGTAGCGCGGCGTCGATGCCCTTCGGGGCAGGCTGCTCGACGAGTGATGGGCGCAGGGGCCCGGTGGCAAGTTATGCCATCACGCCATGGCAAGGATTACCTGACCGGCAAACCTTGCCATCCCGCCGTCGCGCGTGGGTCGTGGTGGCCGCCTCACCTGACGCCGCGATAAGCGCCGGGCTCCGCGGGGTTCTCGCTGCAGAACGACGTGGTCTCGGGCGAGGACGCTGCCTTCGAGGCGGTGCTGGTACACCGGCATGCGGCTTGCCCCACCGGCTCGAGCACATCTGCAAGGGGAACATGGCTTCAAGCTCTCTATGTGCTCCGGTGGCCGCCGACTGGATTTGAACCACAGAGAGGGCACAGAGGAGAGAAAAAGAACTCTTTCTCCTCTGTGCCCTCTGTGCCCTCTGTGCCCTCTGTGCCCTCTGTGCCTCTGTGGTTTATTTTATTTATTCTCGGGCTTCCACGATGACGAGGTTTCCCTCGCCACCGCGTCTCCCGGCCCGGCGCCGGTCCGGGGCGGCACGATCGCCTCGCGGCCATGTACGCTGAAGCACCCGAGTCCGGTCGCCTGGGCCCGCGCTCGGCCAGAGCGCTCCTGAACCTGCGAGCGGGCGTGGCGGGCTGTTGAGAATCAAGCTGGTTGATGCTCTCCCGCTCGGGCTGGCTGATGGCCATCGCGCCGGTGAGCGGGCCTCGGTCACGGGCGTGATGGTCGGCCCATCGCTGGCCTGAGCGTGCCGGGGTGCTCGGACGCGTCAAGGGTTCCCTCGCAGGGCTCGGCGGCTGCGCCGCCCTTGACGCGCCCTGCGCCCCCCGGCGGACGCGTCGCACGGGCGATGGGCGGACGGAGCCTCCGGCGGGGGCTCCGGGCACCGGCTGGGCGATGGCCATCGGGCGCGTGAGCGAGCCATCGTCCTGCTTGAGCGAAAAGTGGCCTCCAGCCATCATCTACAGGGAGCGTCAGCACGGGCCCGCCCGTGCCCATTGACGCGCGGCCGGGACCGCCGTGTGCTGCGGCCGAGGAGAACTTCATGATTACCAACCTTCGATTCACCATGCTCTTTGCTGCTGCGCTCTGCGCGGCGGGCTGCGGCTCGGACGACGAGCCGGCGGGCAGCGGCACGCCCGGCGCGGGCGCGACCACCACGTCACAGGCCTCGAGCGGCACCGGCGGCACCGGTGGCAGCGGGTCAGGGGGAACGGGCACGGGCGGCGACGTGACGACGACCGTCGTGGTGAACGAGATCTCGGCCAAGGGCAGCGACTGGATCGAGCTCGGCAACCCGGGCTCGGCGGCGGCGGACCTCGGCGGGTTCGGCCTCTGCGACTCCGACGAGAGCGGCCTGTGCAACACGGGCGACGCGCTCAGGTTCCCCGAGGGCACGGAGCTCGCCCCGGGGGAGTACCTGCTCGTCCTCGGCGACCAGGCGGTCGAAGTGGGCCCGGGGCCCCACACGACGTGCCTGGCCGAAGGCCCGAGCAGCTGCTTCTACGCGACGTGGAAGGTGAGCGCCTCCAGGGGCGAGACCGTCTTCCTCATCTCTCCGAACGACCAGGTGCTCAACCAGCTGGAGTACCCGATCGAGGCGGCGGCCGACGGGCAGACGTGGGGCAGGCTGCCCGACCTGACCGGCCAGGGCGGCGTCACCGCGCCGACCCCGGGCGCGGCGAACGCGGCGCCCTAGCTTCGCCGCGTCCAGGGACGAGACAGCGGCAGCGCACTGGCGCGCTCCGCCGGGACGATTCCACTGCAGTCGATCGGTGCACGCCGCCGGGAGCACGAGGGCGAGCAGCAAACCGAGCGACGCCCCGTCCCTCTCTACTTCCACTCTATACCAGACATGGGGGCTTGCGGGAAGCCCCGGGTCATGCCGCACAGTCGCCGGCCATGACGACCATGAAGGAACATGCGGTGGTGATCGCGGGGGGCGGCCCGACGGGGCTGATGCTGGCGGCCGAGCTCGCGCTCGCACGCGTGGACGTCGCCTTGGTCGAGCGGCGCGTGAGCCAGGAGCTCGCGGGCTCGCGCGCAGGCGGCCTCCATTCACGGACGATCGAGGTGCTGGACCAGCGCGGCGTCGCGGAGCGCTTCCTCTCGCAAGGCAAGATCACGCAGGTGGCGGGCTTCGCGATGATCCCGCTCGACATCAGCGATTTTCCGACGCGCCACAACCACGGGCTCGCGCTGTTTCAGGAGCGCATCGAGCAAATCCTCGCCGCCTGGGTCGAGGAGCTGGCGGTGCCGATCTACCGCGGGCGCGAGGTGACGGACTTCACGCAGGACGACAGCGGCGTCGAGGTCGCGCTGTCCGACGGAGCCTCGCTGCGCGCGCGCTACCTGGTCGGCTGCGACGGCGGTCGCAGCGTGGTCCGCAAGAGGGCCGGCATCGACTTCCCGGGCTGGGATCCGTCGGTCAGCTACTTGATCGCCGAGGGCGAGATGGCCGAGGAGCCGGCCTGGGGCGTCCGCCACGGCGATCGCGGCCTCAACGCCATCGGCAAGCACGACGACGGGAAGCGAGTGCGCGTCGTGCTGATCGAGCCGCAGGCCGTGCAAGGCGCGGAGCCCACCTTGAGCGAGCTCCGCGGGGCGCTCATCGCCGTCTACGGCACGGACTTCGGCGTTCACGGCGTCACGTGGCTCTCGAGGTTCACCGACATGGCCCGCCAGGCGGCGTCCTACAGGCAGCGACGGGTGCTCCTGGCCGGCGACGCGGCGCACGTGCACTCGCCGGCGGGCGGCCAGGGCCTCAACATCGGGGTTCAGGACGCCGTGAACCTGGGTTGGAAGCTCGCCCAGGTCGTGCGTGGCACGTCGCCCGAGAGCCTGCTCGACACCTACCACGCCGAGCGCCACCCGGTCGCCGCGCGCGTGCTCAAGAACACGCTCGCCCAGACGGCGCTCGGCCGCGGCGACGAGCGCACCCGCGCCTTGCACGAGCGGATGTCCGAGCTGCTGAAGATGGACGAGCCGCGCAAGCGCTACGCCGCGATGATGTCCGGTCTCGACCTCCACTACGACCTCGGCAGCGGACACCCGCTGCTCGGGCGCCGCATTCCCGATCTCGACGTGATCACCGAGAGCGGACAGCAGCGCGTGTTCCGACTGCTCCACGCAGCCCGACCGGTGCTGCTCAACCTCGGTGAGCCCGGTGCGCTCGACATCACGCCCTGGGCGGCTCGCGTGGAGCGGGTCGACGCGCGATGCGCGGTGGCCTGGGAGCTTCCGGTGCTCGGCGCGGTGCCTCCGCCAGCGTCCGTGTTGATCCGACCCGACGGATACGTCGCGTGGGTCGGCGAGGGAACGGACCAGGGCCTTCGTGATGCCCTGACCCGATGGTTCGGCCCGGCCGCAACGTCAGCGCAGGTACACGCGGCAACACCACGTCACGATGGGTGAGAACGAGCTCGTGTCACCCATGTTCCCGGCGCGTTGCCGTGTGTTCTGCATCGCTGCCGGGCCAAGGAAGCCGAGCTGAACCCTCCGACACAGAATGGCTCACCGGGGCACACGCGACCTCCTGCGACGCGACAACCCCACGCATTTCCTCGGGATCTGCCCGCCTGGCCCACTGTTTGCAGTTCGGACCTTCGAGAGGTAGCGTTCATGTCGAGATTCTTGGCGATGGTTTGCGTTGGTCTTCTGGCGTCCGCATGCGGCGACGACACGACGGGGGGGAGCCCGTCCGGCTCCGCGAGCAGCTCCGCCTCCGCGAGCAGCTCCGCCAGCGGCGGCGGCCAGGGCGGGGACGGAGGCTCCGGCGGAGGGCCGGACGGCAGCGGCGATTGCTCGGCGTTCGAGGACGACGAGCCGGGAACCCCGGTGACGATCACGGTGACCAACCACCGCGCGACGTCCATCTATTACTCTGGCAACGAGTGCGTCGAGCGCTTCCGTATCGGTCCGGAGGGCGGGAGCCTCGGCACGGCGGAGTACCCTTGGGTGTACATGACCTGCGAAGAGGTCCAGACGGAAGAGGAATGGCCGCAAGACTGCCTCGGCGGGAGCACGTTCGAGATCGCCGCCGGAGAGAGCGCGACCTTCTCCTGGAGCGGGCTGCTGTACGAGACTCAGCAGATGCCGGTCGCCTGCGCGGCGAACCCGGACAATCCATTCATCAACGACTGCCAGCGCGCGGTCGCCGTGCAGCCGGGAGCGTTCAACATCGCCCTCGAGCTCTTCAGCGTGTCCACGTGTGAAGACGTGGGCCTGTGCTCCCTCAGCGAGCCGTTCACCGTCGAGCAGGGGTTCACGTACCCGGACGACACGGCGGTCGAGATCTCCGTCGACTGACGTCGCGACGCCGAGCGCGCGGCCCTCGCCGCCTGGCGCCGGCACCTTCCTTCGCCGTTCGCACCGCAGCACTGGCACGCGCCCGAGCTGCCGCTCGCCGATCCCGGCGGTACAATCGACACACCTACATCTGGCGACATCTTCCTACGCGCCGGGCCAGTCATGGAGATGCCATGATCCCGTGATGCGGGCCACTGTGCGCGCTGATATTCCGCCGCTAGAGCAGACGCCCCCGCCTGGAGTCCAGCCGGGGCGTTCGCACCGCGCGCTCCAGCAGGCATGGAGCCGCGGCCCACGCGAGAAAGGTGCCTCCTTTTCATGCAAAGAACATCGATCCTGTGCGCGCTTGTCGGCCTCGCGATCGGGGCTTGCACCGTCGACACCGGGACATCGGGGTCCGGGGACGACGGTCCGCTCGGCGAGGCGGCGCAGTCGCTCGTCACCGATTGCGATCACTTGAATCCAACGCTCTGGCCGCCGCTCCCGCTGCCCGTCGACTTCGACCGCGAGCTGCTCATCCGTGATGTCGCCGTGGTCGACGACGTCTGCCGCACCACCTGGTCTGGCTCCTGTCCCTCCGGCGGCACCCCGGCCGCGTGGACCTTCGGCATGCTCATGCGCCAGATGGCCGGCGCGACACCAGCCCACGAGTTCGTGGCCGAGTGGCTGCACGCGTGGGAGGTGCCGAACGTCGTCAACGGCTTCACCGTGCCGGCGCGGCCGGGCATCCGGCCCACGCTCATCGATCCGTGGCTCATCGCCAGCGGCTGCGCCCCGGGGGCGCCCATCGTCGGCCCGGGCGCCTGCCCGCTCGACATCACACAGGCGCCCTTCCGCCTCCTCGCGATCCTCAACCGCGCCGATCTGCAGGACCCCTCTCCCCTCTACGGCGGCCCTCCGAGCCCCGGCGAGGTGCGCTTCGTCTTCGGCATCGTCGATCTGCCGAGCGGCAGCCCGCTCCCGGCCACGGTCATCCTCGAGTATCGCCTCCCGTCGCAGCGCGGCGGGGCTCCGGCCACGACCTTCGACTGGGCGAGCGCCTTTCACAAGCTGAGCGACCCGTCCCTCGGGCCGATCGGCTCACCCCCGTACCTCGCCCACCTCGAGTCGCTGCTCACCGACATCACCTCCCCGGGGGCAGAGCCCGGCGCGCTCAACAAGGACAGCGCCATCGCCCAGGTGCGCACCAACGAGATCATCTTCGGGCCCGACTGGAAGCTCCGCGAGAGCACCCTCCAGCAGGTCGGCCTCGGGCCGAACGCCGCGCTGCTCCTGCCGGACACGACCAAGCAGACACCGGATGACAGCCTGAACGCGTCTGGCACGCTCGACGGCTACCTCGACGCCAACGCGCTCTGGACCGGCTCGCCCAACCTGATCGACTTCACCCAGACGCCGGTCCCGGCCCCGCTGCTCGGCGGCGAGTCGACCTCGCCTCCGCCCGCGCCCGGGCCGTTCTGGGATCACACCCCGGCGACGCCGCTCCAGCCCATCGAGCGCCACCACTTCGCGCTCGCCACGTGCAACGGCTGCCACAGCCCGACCGAGCTGGCGACGCCGTTCACGCACATCCACCCGCGCCCGCCGGGCGCGCCGTCAGGCCTCTCGCCGTTCCTCTCCTCACCGCCCATCCCCGCCGGCGGACCCGTCGGCCTCCCCGCCGCGGGCACCGAGCTCACCGTGCCGGATCCCGCGGGCACGGGCGCCATGTTCTCGTACCACGAGCCGTGGCGCCGGGTCTGCGAGACGACGCGGATCCTCAACGGCGTGACCGCGCCGTTCACGCGGGCCAACGGCGCGCACTGACCTCCTGGTAACCGATTCGTCCGGGCCGGCGTTCGGCCCCCTCCGCGCTCCAAGACAGCATCCTGCCCAGTTTGTGCAGGACCTGCGCGAGCTGCGCCGCGCGCGACGGCGGCCCCTCGGCGAGGAGGCCGCCGAGGAGGCCTCTCCGCGGCTGGCCCACCTTTCGCTTTACTCCTCACCGTGGCTCGCCGCCCCCGCGAAGGGCGGGGATGAGGCGGGCGCGCTTGGAGGGTACTCGCATGCTCAAGGAATGGCTTAAGGTGGTTGTGATGGTGGCCAGCGGCGCCGTGATCGGCGTCGGCTGCAGCGCGGAGGCGCCGAGCGGGGAAGAGGCGCTCGACGCGAGCGAGGGAGAGGCGCTCGACGAGTCGCAGGCCGCGCTTCAGTTCACCTGCGGCGGCATCACCGGCCGCGGCTGTCCAGGCACCAACAAGTGCGTCGACGACCCGAACGACGACTGCAATCCCAGGAGGGACGCCGACTGCGGCGGCATCTGCGTGGGCGACCCCTGCGGGGGCTTCGCCGGGTTCGCCTGCGAGAAGGACTATGTCTGTGTGGACGATCCGCGGGACACCTGCGACCCGGACGACGGGGGCGCGGACTGCCCGGGGACGTGCCTCCACGCGGGCGAGATCCGGTGACGGGGCGCTGAGCGCCCGGCGCCCCGGAGCCGCGCGTCGGCTCCAGGGCATGCCCGCCGGTCGCGTCCCGGCTGGGTCGCGCCTGAGGCATCCCCTCGAATTCTTCGGAAAATTCACGGGGAGGCGGGGAGACGGGGAGGGAAATCGTCAAAATACTCCCCGTCTCCCCGCCTCCCTGTTCAATTTCTCCGCTGAAAAGGGCTGCAAAATGAGGGGATGCCTCAGGGGTCGCGCCCTGCTGGGCTTCTCCGAGGTGAGCGCCTCCCGCCGCCGGGCCGGCCCCCGCCCCGCAGCGCACCGCCGCTCCGCCTGACGCGCGCATCGACACGCGCGGCGTAGTATCCTGGGGAGGACCCAGCGCGTTTGGCGATGGCCGGAGGGGACCCATGGGCGACAAGGGGAACACGGGGCTCGGCGCCCCCGAGCTCGCGTCGAACGAGGTGTTGAGATCGGTCGCGGCGGGCGCGGCGACGCTCGCGCAGGGGGCGCACGGCGACGGCGTGCGCGCCGTGCAAGAGGCGCTCGGCGCGATCGGGCTCGGCGACACGATGAAGGCCGACGGCTCGTTCGGGCCGAAGACGCACGCTTGCATCGTCGCGCTGCAAGCCGCGGAGGGCCTGCCGCAGACGGGCACGGTCGACGCCGCGACGATCGCCGCCCTCGACAGGCGCCTCGCGGCCCGGCGTACGCCGCCGCTCGACGAGGCCCTGGCCAGGGCCGCGGGGCTCACCCCCGAGCAGGCGGCGGCGCTCGGCCGCGCGCCTCCCGCGGCCCGGGCGCCCGCCGCGCCCTCGCGCACCGATCAGCGCTATTTCACCGACGAAACCGAGCTCCCGCAGGTCGTGCCCGGGGCCGAGCCGGACCCGGACTCGCCGCCGCCGGCCGTGGACTCCGTCGACGACCGGCCCGCGACAACCGTCTCCGGCGCCCTCGCCGCCGATCGGAGCGCGCGCCTCGTCGAGGTCCGGCGCGCGCTCGGGGGCGACGCGCGCGCGCTGGCCGCGCTCGACAGGCTGCTCGCGGCGGGCCGGCTGCACACGGGGGCGCTCCTGCCGAACCTCGCGGCCATGGCGGGCGCCCCGCGCGATCCGAGGCTCGTGCTCGAGGGCGGCATCGATCCGCACCTCGTGCTCGCGCAGGCGATCCGGCACGTGGACAACCCGCTGCGCGTCAAGCAGGGCGCATGTCGCGGCACGTGCGGCGCGGGAACGATGGAGTACGTCCTGCTGCGCGTCGATCCGGCCGAGTTCGTGCGGATCCTCGACGGGATCACGCGGGAGGCGGGCGAGGTGAAGCTCCGCTCGGGCCGCGTGCTCAGGATGCCGCGCAACGCGGTCCCGCGCGACGCCTCGGGCCGCGTCGACGTCGACCGGCTGTTCCAGTCCGCGCTCATGAACCACGCGACGGCGATGAGCTGGATCTTCGATTACGACAACCCCGAGGACAACGACTCGTTCTGGGCCGCCCTGGGGGGCGACTCGCGCGTCCCGCTCGGCAACTTCACGAGCCTGTTCCAGGACATCATGGGCGGCAGCTACACGAGCGTCTCGTCCCTCCTGCGCAGCGGCGCGTCCGTCGCCGACGACGTCGCCGTGGCGATGGGGCGCGGCGAGAAGGTGCCTGTCCTCCTGAAATGGGAGGGTGGCTACCACTGGGTCGTGGCCGAGAAGATCGAGCGCGGGGCCGACGGCGCGCCCGCCTCGGTCCTCCTGCGCAACCCCGCGGGGTCGGACAGCTGCAAGGGCGCCCCGCCCCGCGCGCCGCTCCCCGAGGGCTGCGGCCGGTTTCGCATGAAGTACGCCGATCTCGCCGCGAACCTCCACGGCGCGGCCCTCAGGGGCTGAGGCAGACCCGTGAAAACCCTCGTTCACATCGCGGACGCGCTGGGGCGATTCAGCGCCCGGTACGTGCCCTCGGCCTTCTCCATCGCCGTGCTGCTCACGCTGCTCGCTTTCGCGCTCGGGCTCACGTGGGCTGGCGCGGCGCCCATGGACGTCGTGAAGGGCTGGGGCAGCGGCTTCTGGGAGCTGCTCTCGTTCTCCATGCAGATGGCGCTCGTGATGTTCAGCGGCTACCTGCTGGCGCTCACCGCGCCGGTCCGCGCCGGCCTCGAGAAGGTCGCCGCGCTGGCCACCACGCCGCGCCGCGCCGTCATGCTGATGGCGTTCGTCTCGATGGCGCTCTCCTACCTCAACTGGGGCCTGTCGCTCGTGGCCTCCGCCATGCTGGTGCGCTTCGTCGTGCGGCGGCAGCCCGACGTGGACTACCGCCTCCTCGTCGCCTGCGCGTACTTCGGCATGGGCGCGACATGGCACTCCGGCTTCTCGGCCTCTGCCCCGCTCCTCGTCGCCACGCCCGGCCACTTCCTCGAGAAGACGACAGGCATCATCCCCATCGACCAGACGCTGCTCTCCACCTTCAACGTCACGCTCCTCCTCGCGGTGGTCGCCGTGATGACGCTGCTCGCGGGGCTCCTCCACCCGACGCCCGACCGCACCGTGAAGGTGAGCCCGGAGGTGGTGGAGGGCTTCGGCCGCTTCGACCCGCCCGCGCCGCCGGCCGAGCGCTCGCTCGCGTCGCTCCTCGACTACTCCCCGGTGCTCAACCTCCTCTTCGGCGCCGCGGGGCTCGTCTACGCGGCCACCGCGCTGTGGAGCGGCTGGAAGAACATCAACATCAACACGGTCAACTTCATCTTCCTCACCCTGGCCGTCCTCCTGCACGGCACGCCGGCGCGCCTCATCAAGGCCTCGGAAGAGGCGGCCAGCGTCCTTCACGGCATCGTCCTCCAGTTCCCGCTCTACGCCGGCATCTACGGCATCTTCAAGGCCACCGGCCTCACCGACCGCATGGGCGAGGCGTTCGTCGCCATGAGCTCGCGGGAGACGTTCCCCGCCATCGTCTACTGGTACAGCGGTATCGTGAACTACTTCGTCCCCTCCGGCGGCTCGAAGTGGGCCATCGAGGCGCCGTACCTGCTCAAGGCAGCCTCCGATCTCGGCGTCGAGCCGCGCAAGGTGGTCCTCGCCTACGCCTGGGGCGACATGGCCACCGACCTCATCCAGCCGTTCTGGGCTCTGCCGCTGCTCGCCGTCGCGCGCGTGGAGTTCAAGGAGCTGCTCGGCTTCCTGCTCCTCGCGTTCGTCGTCTACGCACCCCTCGTCACCGTGGCGTTCCTCTTCCTCGGCTGACGCCGCCGAGCCCCCGCGAGCGCCCCGCGCCCGGGCGCGAGCCGGTGCGCCACGAGGCGCACGGTGTGCCGCTGTGTGCCAGCTATCCCGGCGCTAACTACAGGTAATCATTAATAAAATTGCGAGGCATGTCGCGTGCTTGATCCGCGGCCATCGGTCCGGACGACGGCCTGGCACGGAGACTTCCCCCATGCGCACACTTACCAAGACTTGCACGTTCGTTTCTCTGCTGGCGCTCGGCATCGGCTTCGCCGCCTGTTCGGGCGAGCCAGGCGCGCCCGCGCAAACGGGCCTCGCGCGGAGCGCCCTCACGCCTGCCGCGAGCTGCGATGAGGTCGAGTCGCTCCTGCGCGAACGGCTGAAGCAGAACATGATCAAGTCGGTCGAGGCGTCGCGCACGAGCGCCCTGGAGCAGCTCGAAAGCGGATGCTACTGGTTCGGCGAAGATGGCGGCTGGGGCAACGTCGGCGCCTCGACCGGCGCGGGAGGGCCCGTCCCGGGGTCGCCGTCCGCAGGCGGGGACGATCCGAGTGGCGGGGGCGCCACGGAGTACTCGACGACGAACACGCAGGAGGCGGACGTCGACGAGGCGGACTTCATCAAGAACGACGGAGAGCACGTCTATCTCCTCGCCCACGGGCAATTCCAGATCTTCGACGCGTGGCCGGCCGCGGAGACGCACCGGGTCGCGGCGGTCGAGATCGAGGGGGAGGCGAAGAAGCTCTTCGTGCACGAGCAGCGCGCCCTCGTCTACTCGTCGCTGTCCCCGTCCGCCAGCGAGGACCCGTATTACTACGGCGGAGAGTGCACGTACGGATACGACTGCGAGTTCACGGGCGACGGCACCCCGCTCATGATCACCGAGCTCGACATCAGCGATCTCTCGGCGCCGACCGTCGTGCGGACGCTGAAGTTCTCCGGCTCGTTCATCAACGCCCGTCGCATCGGGAGCGCGGTGCACACCGTCGTGTCCTCCCCCGAGCCGAGCGTGGAGGGGCTCTCGACATGGCCGGAGGGCCTCGACATCTGCGCGCTCTCGGAGCAGGGCGTCACCCCCGCCACCGTGGGCACCGTGAACGTCGCGTTCGAGGGGCTCATCGACAAGAACCTCGCGCTCATCGACACGGCGCCGCTCGACGTCCAGCTGCCCACCGTCGAGGACACCCTCTACCGGGACGGCGAGGCCCTCCCGAGGGCCGACGATCCGTTCGCGGGCTGCGCGAACTTCTACGTGTCGCACACAGGCGACGGCCAGAGCTTCCTCTCGGTCATCTCGACCGAGCTCGGCGGCGACGCGCTCGGCCAGACGACGGTCGTCGGCAAGCCCGGCGCCGTCTACGCGACCTCCGAGTCGCTCTATGTAGCGAGCCGGCACCAGTACGGGAGCACGTACGGCTGGTTCTACGCGGACGCGGAGGCGACGCCCGACGCGACGACGATCCACAAGTTCGCCCTGAGCGAGCGCGCGCAGCCGAGCGCCTACCTCGGGAGCGGCGTCGTGAAGGGGCGCGTGCTCAACCAGTTCGCCCTCAGCGAGCACAAGGGCTATCTCCGCGTCGCGACGACCACCGGCCACCTGCCCGACCCGGGCGCGCACAACACGGTCGCCTCGCTGAAGCAGGAGGGCGGCGAGCTCGTGGTCAAGGGGATGATCGACCACCTCGCCCCGGGCGAGGACATCCGGTCCGCGCGCTTCTACGGCGACGTGGGCTACGTGGTGACCTTCAAGAAGACGGACCCGCTCTACACGCTCGACTTCTCGCTCCCCGAGGCGCCGCGGGTGCGCGGCGAGCTGAAGATCCCGGGGTTCTCGACGTACATGCACATGATCGACGAGGGGCACGTCATGAGCATCGGCTACGACGCCGACGACCAGGGGGACTTCGCGTGGTTCCAGGGGATCATGCTCCAGATCTTCGACGTCACGAACCTCGATGATCCGAAGCTCACCCACAAGGAGGTGATCGGGACGCGCGGCTCATCGAGCGACGCCGCGACGGATCACCTCGCGTTCAACTACTTCCCCCAGCGCGGGCTCCTCGGGCTCCCCATGGTCATCTGCGAGGGCGGCAGCGGGGGCCAGTTCGGCGACACGATGACGTTCAGCGGGCTGCTCGTCTACAAGGTGGATGTCGACGAGGGCTTCGCCTCGCTCGGCGGCGTCCCCCACCCGCTGCCCGACACGAGCGCCGATCCCTACGCCGTGAGCTGCGGGAGCTGGTGGAGCCAGGCCAGCTCGTTCGTGAAGCGGAGCGTCTTCCTGGAGGACCACGTCTACTCCGTCTCGGAGGACGAGATCCGCGTCGCCCACGTCAACGATCTCGCGACCCCGGAAGCCATCGTGCCGCTCACCCCGTGAGCGGGCTCCGCAGCGCGGGCGCCGGCGTCACCCCGGCAGCCCGCGCGCGCGGCGGCGCGGCGCCCTCGTCCGGTAGAGAGACCATCACGGCAGCGAAGGTCGTTTGTAACGCGGGCTCTGCTACAAAGCCCTGTGCAGACGCGGGTGTCTGCGCGTGGGTGCAAAATTATAGCGCTGGCGGTGCCAGCGCCATGACTGCGGAGGTGACGGCGATGAGAAGAGCTTTGCTGCGTCTGGCTGCGCTCGCTGCTGTGGGTGCTCTCGCGTTCGTGGGCTGTAGCGTTGAATCGGGCCCGGAGCCGGCCGGCGACCCGCAGATGGACGAGGGCGCGGAGACGCTGACGGTCGAGCTCGATGGCAGCGTCGCGCACGCCGTCCGGGTCGATGTGTCGCGGGTCCGCGTGGACATCTACGATCTCGCCGGGGACCTGCAGTTCTCGGCGGACTACCGCGCGATCGAGGGGCAGAAGCCCGCGGTCGAGTGGAAGCTCTTCCACCCCGCGGCGGCGGGCGAGTCGGCGCCTATCGCCGCGTCGGGGTCGCTCGAGGTCGAGCTGGAGCAGCTGCCGGCGCTCGACGGCGCGATCACCGGAGCGGCCTTGATCCACGCGCAGGTCTCCCGCGCGGACTCGGGCGTCGACTACGACAACTGGGGGTGCGACCTGCTGCCCGGCGCGTACAACGGTATCATCAGCTGCGGGACGAAGGGCGGCTGCTGCGACGTGCACGACGCCTGTTTCGCGACCTACGGCTGCGCTGCCGGGAGCTGGACGAGGCCCTGGGACTACGCGTGGCAGTGCTCGGCGATCTGCAACGCCGGCGCCGTCGCCTGCTTCACGGCGGGGAACCCCGGACCGAGCGTGTGCTGCTTCCGGGGCAACTGCGGCCAGCCGCGGTGAGGTGACGCCGCCGTGGGGGTCCAGCTCATGACAGCGCGCATCGCGAGAGGACCCGCCGCGGCCGCCCTGCTCCTGCTCCTCGGGGCGGGGTGCGCCCCCGCGGACGAGCCCCTGCCGCCGGGCGCCGCCGAGGCGCGGCAGGCGGTGAGGAACGGCACGCCGGCGACCGAGGACGTGGCGGTCGTCGGCATCGCCGTGGGCGGCGAGGTCGGGTGCACGGGCGTCCTCATCCGCCCGCGCGTCGTCCTCACCGCGGCGCACTGCCTCGCCGGCCATGGTGCGGACACGGTGCTCGTCGGCCCGTCCGCCGCCGAGGGGGTCCACGTCGGCGTCGCGCGGGCGTGGTCGTCTCCGGACTACCGGGCGGGAGCTGCCGAGCACGACATCGGCCTGCTGCTCCTGCGCGAGCCGCTCGACGTGGCGCCGGTCCCGCTGCGCGCGCAGCCCCTGACGGACGAGGACGCCGGCCGGAGCGTCCGGTTCGTCGGGTTCGGGCGGGAGGACCCCGAGGAGCGCGGCGACGCCCGGCGGATGCAGGGAACGGCACTCCTCGGCGAGCTCGGCGCGCTCACGTTCTCCCTGACGCCCTCGCCGTCCAGCGCCTGCTCCGGGGACTCGGGCGGGCCCGTCCTCGGCGCGGCCGGCGGGGGAGAGGCCCTCGTCGGCCTGATCTCGCGCGGCGACGAGGCGTGCGCCGAGCGCGCCAGCGCCGTGCGCGTGGACGCGCACCTCGGCGGCTTCGTCGAGCCGCTGCTCGCGGCGATCGAGCAGACCGGCGGGCAGGCCGGCGCGCCCTGCGTCGAGCCGGGCAACTGCGCCTCGGGCCTGTGCGTGTCGCCGGAGGACGCGCCGAGCTTCCCCTACTGCTCGCGCGCGTGCGGAGGCCCCGCGGACTGCCCGGCCTCGATGCGCTGCGAGGGCGGCGCGCCGGGGACAGCGCAGTGCCGGTACGCCCGGCCGAGCCCGGGGGCGATCGGCGCCCCCTGCGAGCGCGACGAGGCGTGCGAGTTCGGCATGTGCGCGCGGTTCGACGGGGAACTCGACGGGGAGGAGGGCTCGACCTGCAGCGCGCTCTGCTTCCCGGAGGATCCGGAGCCGTGCCCGCATGGGGGCGTCTGCTCGCCCGCGGCCGGCGCGGCGCGCGCTCACGGCTGCAGGTACGAGGCGCCCGCGCCGCCGGCGGCCGCGGGAGGCTGCGCGGCCGGGCGATTCCCGCCGGGCGCAGGGCCCGGCGGGCGCTGGCTCACGCTGGTCGAGGCGGGCGCGCTCGTCGTCGGGTTGCGTGGTTTGCGTGCGCTGCGCCGCCGCGCCGTCTCCCGGCGCGGAGAGCGCCGGCGCCGGACGGGGTAGGCCGCGCGCTGGTGCCGGCCGGCCGGGGCGCGCTCCGGCCGCGCGTCCCGGCGCCCTTCACGTTGCGCGCCGGCGTTTCTGCGGGCGTGCGGCAGACCCCGGCGGCGCCGCCGGCTTCCCCGCGCTGCGGCCGGCGGCCAGCTTCCCCGCGCTGCGGTCGGCGGCCGGCTCCCCCGCGCTGCGGCCGGCGGCCGGCTCCCCCGCGCTGCGGTCGGCGGCCGGCTCCCCCGCGCTGCGGCCAGCGTCCCGCTGCGCGACGACGCGCTTCGGCGCCACGCGACGCCAGGCCCCCACGAGCAGCTCTTCCAGCAGCGTCGGGTCGACGCGACGGAGCTCCACCCGGGTCCAGCCCTGATGTCCCCACGGCGTCACCGAGAAGACGTCGGGCTGCGCCTGCGTCAGGCTGTCCTGCTCCTCGAGGGACAGCTTCAGGACCGCGGCCTCTTCCGCCACCCAGTGGGTCGCGAAGATCTTCCCTCGCACGCGGAACGACGGCTTACCAAAGTGGTCCTGCACCTCGGCCTCGGGCAGCGACAGCGCGAGTCTTCGGAGATCGTCGGAGGAGATCATGGCGGTGCACCTCGGTAAGAGGGGTGGGGCGCCGTCGTGAGGGCGGCTCAGGCCGGCACCGCCTCGAAGACCCTATAGAAGCTCGGCGTCTCGCGCACGTGCTTTCCGCAGAGCCCCGCCGCCTCGAGCGGCGAACGATAGTCGGCCTCCGTGCGCTCGCGTCCACCCGTGTTCGCGAGCTTGTTGATGTCGCTGAACGCGAGGATCCAGTCAAGGGCCGCGTTCCCGCGCGCCGTGGGTGCGGGCGGCTCCACGACGAGGGGGCGCGACGTGCCGTCCATCGCCTCGCGGTTTCAACCTGTTTGTCGCTCCAGGCAAGGTCCGAGAAGCCCTGCGACCGGGCAAACGTCGCCCCAACGTTACCGCCGCTGAGAGGCATAGCGTGCGCTCGATGGGTACACCAGGCTCCGGAGGGGCCGGCGGGCCCAGGCCCATCCGGTTGTGCCTTCCGCTGCTGTCCAGCTTGCGCGACTTTCCACACTTGTTCCCCCGCCGAGGTACTCGCTTGTCCGGGATCATGGAGTGTTTGCACCCCATGCGGAGCGCCGGAGTGCCGTGGTGCCCAGGCCAGAGCGGACTCGGTGTACCGGCGATCTGGGTACGGGAGAGGCATTCGCGGAGAAGGCGGGCAGGACGAGTCGGTTATTATCTGTGAGTGAGCAACATCTATGAACGGTCACAAAGAGGCGATGCCTTATTAGACGCCACTATTCAGTCGGTTGCGATAGTTCCAATCACCGTTTGGATAGTAGTACGCATATCCACCTTCTCCATCATTCCTATCAGCAACAGTGTTCAGTTGATAATATGTGCCACCCCATACATTGGAGGGAAGAGAACAACCAGATGGACCTTCATTGAAGTGAAGCATTCCAGCGTTGCGATGCCCTTTTGTATAATCATCGCAGATGCCAGACTGATTTGGCCAATTGCGCAATCCAAACTCAGTAAGCACCCACCACTTCCTCGTCCCAACATACTGATTGTATGTATTTATCATAAATCGCATACTGTTATCATTGGTAGCCTCTTCACTTGTCCATGAATAGGTTGCATAGAAATGCACTCCAACAAGGTCACATTCATTCACAACGTTGCGGCTTGCGCCGCTCTCAGTTGTTGTTGCGTTTGCGTAAATCTCAACCCATCGTTTGGTATTTGTAGCGTCATCGTAATTATCGATCTGCCTGTGTACTCTGGGTGCAATCGCTGTGCAAATTATCTTTGCTAAAGGAAAGTTGTTTCGGCAAACAGTGATAGCCTGAAGTAGATTGTGGCGTGTCTCCCAAATAAAATTTTCGTCTCGATAGCGCCCATTGACATTGGGCTCATTGCCAAGCTCAATCAATAGGTTACTGTATCCGGGCCTTGGGCTCAAACCATGAGTGGATTGGCTTTTGGCATCGTACCATGGCCTAATTTCATTATAGACAGCATTGGGATCGATTGCTCCATGATCTCCTGTAGCTGTGCGTACAATCGTATAACGAGTCAAATTGCAGACTTGGAGTCGGTTTGAGGCATCCCATTGAACATGCTGCCTTGCGTCATTGAGGAGTCCATATGTTGTAGCTGCAACGACTTTCACTGCATCATATCGGCCTAAGTTTACTGCATTGGTCAGCTCATTATAGGTTGCAAATACCAGGGTAGGTCCAACATATCTGTTAATTGGAGCGGCGCTGACGAATGAGGATGAGCCTGTCAGCCCTGCTGCCGTGCCACCCAAGAGAGCCTTCCCAAAATCACGACGGGATACATTTCTCATACTCTACCTCTGTACACCAATGCTATTGCTCTAAAACGGTATGATCGTAGATACGCAAATCGGTGGTTGAAATTGCCAACAGAGAATCTGTTAAATTCTTTTACTCGATTCTTGCCATTAGGCATTAGGAAGACATGAGCAGGCTGTGGAGTGAAGGCGGGGGGATGATGGTGAGGGTCTTGGACCCGCCGCGCTTGCCATCGAACCCGGACAGCTGGGCGTGGGCCCAGGCCTTGGTGCCGAGATCCGCCGCGGCCGAGAGGAAGGCGACCACCACCAGGAACAGCGTGGAGGCGCGCTCCCCCGGCGGCAGCTCGTCAGCGTCGGCGTCAGCGCCCGCGTCGTGGGCGTCGCGCGAGGCCGCGGGCCGGGCCGGGTCCGCGCCGGGCTGGGGCGGCTGACCGGCCGTGGGGCTCGCCGGCGCCGGGGATACTTGCTCCGAGGCTGCGCTGGCCTGCGCGGGTACGTCCGGACCGCTCGGCACGTCCGCCGCGTTGTACGCGAAGGCGCGCGGGGGGCCAACCGCCCAGCCCGGTTCCGACGCCGGGTGGGAGGCAGGCGAGCGCGAGGGCGCAGGCGCAGCGGAGAGGCGCCGGGCCTCCGCCGCGGGCGTCCGCCGGCTCGCGCCGGCCTCGTACATCCCGAAGAAGCTTTGCCCGTAGCCTTGCTCGAAGATCTCCAGACCTCCGTCGCCGCGCAGGAAGATCGCATGGTCGATGTCGGCGTAGCCCTGGCTGTCGTCGCCGTGGCTCAAGCCCGCTGCCTTGTAGAGGTCCGCCTCGTTCGTGGAGAACTCCACGAACCCGTCGCCCGCCTCGATCCGCTCGACCGACGAAGCTCCGGCGTGCCAGCCCGAGCCGGGGCCGCGAGCGATGCCGCCGTCGGACGCGCCAACCTCGACGAGGTTGTTCCACGAGACGTCAGCGCCCTCCGCCGCGCGTGCGTCCCCCATGCTCGCGCAGCTGCCCCAGAGGGCGACTGCCGCATGGATCCGGATGATGTTGTGCTTCTTCAACGTGTCTCCCTTGGCGCCGCGCTGGCGCGCGCCTCATCGCAGCGATGGCCAGGCTACCTCTGTGATTACCTGTCCCACCTGGCTGCTCGTATAGATCCTTCGAGGCACGACCTTCTGTTCTGACATTCCGAGCAAGAATCGGTCGCGACGGCGGTCTTCAACGCAGCTCGCTCGGCTCGTACGGCTCGAGCTCCGACCAGCAGCCATCAGCTCCTGCGCGCGCGAGCACCCACGACCAGCCGAAACCTACGGGTATGCTGGATCTCGCGTCCTCCCGGGCCGCTCCGATCCCATCCCGATCGGTCTCACCCAGGTCGCGCGAGGCGCGCTCGCGCCGGCGCAGCTCGCCTCGCGAGCTCAGCGCGTCGTCGCGTCAGGCGCGCCGCGATCCCGGGGTGTGGGAGGTCGATGGGGTCGACTGCGACGGAGGGGGCGATTGCGGCCAGAGAGGGTCGGCGCTTCGCCCGGAGGCTCTGGAGACGCCATCGTGAGCGCCCTGGAGACGCGCAGGCCAGGCTCGTGGTCTCGACTGCCCGCCGCCAGGAGGCGCCCGGCGCGCCGTGACCGTTCCCGCTCAGATCACGTCGGCGCGCGCCAGCTGGTCGAACGCCGCTTGCAGCCACACCTTCACGCGCTGGCGGTCCATCCTCGTGAAGGTCTCACCCCCGATCGCCGGGTTGTTGACTGCGGCCCAGAAGCTCACGTCGAGGTGATCGATCTTCTGCATCGCGGCCGGGTGCAGCTCGGGCAGGTCGAGCACCACGGCGCCTTGCGCCACGGCCGCCGCCTGGGTCGGCGAGCGATCGAAGAGCGAGAAATCCTTGCCCCGGCCCTGGTTCTTCACGACGCAGTAGCGCGCTGCCGTCCCACCGCGCTTGAGCAGCCGATCCAGCGTGAGCAACGAGTCCTTGCCGTCGTCCATCACGTGCCAGAGCACGAGCGTGATGCCGCACTCTCGCGCCAGGTCCAGGACACCCGCCTCCGTGATCCAGGCGAAGAGGGGACGCTCGCTCTGCGCCGGCAGGTCCACGACCACCCGGCGCTCGGTCTCGGTCGCCAGCGCGATGATGTCATCGGCGCTCTCGAAGCGGGTGAGATCCACCGGCCGGCTGTGCTCGGCATAGTGCCGCAGCAACGACCCGTGCGAGCCATCGGCGTCCAGGGCAACGAAGGGGAGCGCGCGATCGATGCAGTACTGGGCGACCAGCCGGGCCACCACCGACTTGCCGACGCCGCCCTTCTCGCCCCCGATGAAATGAATCGTGCTCATCGGCGCACCCTAGTTGTCCGCTGTTGCGCACGCAACGTGGTTTTCGTCCACGGCGCGGTGTCCGGAAGGTTTCGTCGGCGACGACCGCCTCGTGGACCTCGCCGTGAGCCATGCTGGACTACCTGCCTTCGGGCTGGCGGCGAAGGCGACAAAGCGCGCCAGGGGTGACGGTGACAAAACCCGCCAGGCGTCGCGCGCCGGCGCGGTGCGCGGCGACGCGGGATCAGGGCATCTGGCCTGCCACGGCGGCGGCTATGCGCCCGCCGGCGGCGCAGGCGGCTCCCCGGCCCCCCGCTGCCTCTTGCCGCCGCCCCATCCCGCCGGCGGCGAGGCGCCGCCCTCTGCCGCGGCGCCGGGGGTCAGCCCCGTCCAGCGCTTGAACGCGCGGTGGAAGGCGCTGGGGCTCGAGTAACCGAGCTCATGAGACACCGCCTTGGGCTGGGCGCCGCCCAGCGCTCGCCGCGCCCGCTCCAGCCGCAGCTCCTGCAAGAGCTCCCGGTGGCTGACGTGCGCCGCGGCCAGGCGGCGCTGCAACGTCCGCGCGCTCATCCCGAAGCTCTCGCCGATGCGCGCCAGGCTGGTGTCGCCCGCGTCGAGCGCCAGCGCCAGAGCATGCCGGACGGCAGGGACAAACTCTTCATCGTGCGCGACCCTCCCGCAGACGTCAAGGCGAGAGAGCGCTTCTTCCGCCTGCGCAACAAGGATGCTGCTGAGCTGCGGGTCCTGGCTGGCGATCGGCGCCCGGGCGATGTCGCGGTCGAAGACGATCTCGTCGAAGCGGCCCCCGAACTGCACCGGGACGCCGAGGACCTCTTCATACCTGCTGGCCGCGACGAGGGGAGCGTGCGCGAACTGGACCCGGCGCGGCGCGTGGGCCGGCCCGAACAGCGCCTGGGAACGCGCGACGACCAGCCCGAGCAGCAGCTCCGCCAGCGAGGGGACGCCGCCGGGCGCATCGTGACGAAGCCGGAAGCTCTGCCCGTCGGATTCGGTCCAGACGCGCCCGGCATCCGCGAGCAGCGGCAGATACCGTGTCAGGTGCGCGAACGCTTCTGCGCCGGTCGCGCTGGCCATTGCGAGGTAATCGAGGAGGTCGAGGCTCCCCAGCGGGAGCTGCCGGGCGGCGCGGAGGCCCAGGAGAGGACCGGCCGCGCGGGGGTCCGTGAGGCCGCTCCACACGCGGCGGACCATGGCGATGGACACGCGTGCGCCCCGCTTCTCCAGGAAGCCGCTGGGGAGATCGATCACGCGCCGAACCTCCTCGGCCTCGAGCCCGTCTCTCGCTGCCGCTGTCACCAGGGCCCGCAAGAACTCCGTGGATCCCGAACCTTGAGCCGGCATAATGGCGCATTATGCGAGCGTGTCGCAAAATGTAAATCTGTCGCGCGATCGATCCGGCGATATACCTCAGCGAATTGGGCGCGCTGAGAGCCTGGGACACCTACAACCGAACCCCCCGGGCTGGGCCACCGATGACCTGTTTCGACCATTGCCTGACACGTGCTCGATCGCCTCGACCTGGCCCGGCGCCCCACCGGCGTCGCCGGCGCCGCGCGGGCCGCTTCGCGACCGCGGCCCTGGCCGCCTTCGCGCTCATGACGTCCGGGTGCGACTCGGGAGTGACCCCGCCGGCCAGCGGGCAAGGCCCCATGGCCGATCTCGCGCGTCCTGCTGCCAGTTCGATGAGGAGCGCGAGGGCGGCCAGTGCACGGCCGTCGCCGACAACGCGATCCCGGGGCGCCGCGTCTGCAATGACGACGCCGATTGCGGCAGCGGCCTCCGCTGCGCGCTCAAGACGCCTGGCATCGGGGGCGACAACGCCTGCGAGCCGAAGAAGGCCGATCATCAGATGTGCACGCGCGACGGCGAGTGCGCGTCCGGCCGCTGCGGGGGGCTGATCGCCGGCGCCGGCTGGTGTTACACGCCCGGATCGAAGACCATCGGCCAGGGGTGCCGGGTGAACGAGGAGTGCTCCAGCGACCGCTGCGGCGATCTCACCCAGACGTGCCTCTGCCGCTCCGACGCGCACTGCGGTGCGAACGAGTTCTGTGGATGGGGCACCCACGAGGGCGCGTGCGTCAACAAGCGCAGCCGAGGCGCGGCGTGCACCAAGGACAACCAGTGCGCTTCCGGGAACTGCAGGTTTCTCTCCTGTCGTTGACCGCTGCGACTACACATTCCGGTGTCAAGGCACCCTGGCGCATTCTGTACATTGCCTGTCGCGAAGTGGAGCTCGGGCCCTCGCGAGCGCGTGATACACGCTTGCCGTAGCACCGTCTCGGCCTGACAGGCCACGACCCATTCCAGGAGATCCAGATGAAGAAGCAGCTCGCATTTGCCCTGTCCATGCTGATCGCGACGCTCTCCGCCGCTTGCGGCTCGGGCGACGCCACGGAGGCGGAGAGCGACCCGCCCGCGCCGCAGGCCGAGGCGTCGGCGGCCGTCACGCCGGCCCTCTTGCTGCGGACCGTGGAGAACATCGGCGCCGAGCTGGAGGCGCGGCAGGCCTCCGGGACGCTCTCGGCCGGATGGACCGAGGCCTGGTCCAAGGCGCAGGCGATGCGGCAGCAGAGCCAGGTCCAGACCTTGATCGAGCTCCTCCAGGAGGGGGCCTCTTCCGGAGACCTGCTCGCGGCCGGGTCGGACGCGATCGAGCTCTACTTCCAGTCCTATGATCCCGTCTTGCTCGAGATGGAGCGGCAGCACGCGGAGGGAACCCTCGACGCCCGGCTCACGGAGCTGCGCTCGAGCTGGCTCTCGGTCGCGGAGCGGGTCTCCGAGTCGGGCGACTCGTCGCAGAGGGCGTCGACGTACTGCTGTCGCGCGAGCGTCTCCTTCTCGGACAACTGGTCATGCCACCAGTTCAGGGAGATCCGCACCTCCTCGGCATCAGCGTCCGCGCGCTCGGCTCGCCCGCCGGCGCCGACTGCGGAGACGGCGGGATCTACGCGCTCATGCCTGCATACGGCCGCTGGATAGAGGAGAACGCCGACGGAGAGGTGCCTGTCACGGGAGAAGGCGCCACGCCGGCGGCGGGCTTGGATGGAGACCCGCCGGGCGGATGCACCGTCGGCCGCGCCGGGCGCCCCCTGGACCGCAGGGGCATCGGAGCGTCAGCGGCCTTGATGGCGAGCGCCATCGTGACGCTCCTGCGCGGTGTTCGAGACCAACGTGTTCGGCGTCGTCGCCGTTAACCAGGCGATGCTGCCGCTCCTGCGCGAGGCGCCGGCCGCCCGCATCGTCAACGTGTCGAGCGGCGCTGGCTCGCTGACGATGAACTCGGACCGGACCTTCCCCTGGCGCTCGATCTTCGGCCCCGTCTACCCTGCGTCCAAGACGGCTCTCAACGCGATGACGCTCACCATGGCGATCAGGGGGCCGCGCCGTTCGTGGCCTACACCGAAAGGAAGCCGCAGGACGGGACGAGCAACGCCGGCGACCTCTTCAGCCGCCCTTCCGGGGTGGCGCTCGGCGCCACCTTGATCTTCGAGAGCGATGCCTCGAACCTCGCCACGGACAAGAAACGGCGGCTCAGATCGCGGGTTCGCCTGATTCGCGGCGTGTGGCGGCGCGGGCGCTTCAGCCGCCCGCGCCGGCCAGGCGGTCGAGCCACTCGCCGAGCAGGTGCCGCTCGGCCGGGGAGAGGGCGTCGGGCGCCTCGGCGAGCACGGCGCGCAGGGCCACGGCGCGCGCCGCCACCCGGCCCGCGCCGGGCGCCTCGTCGGGGGCGGCGTCGGGCGTGGGGGCGACCGTGATCGCGGCGAGGACCGCGTCGCGCATGGCGCCCGAGAGCCGCGGGTCGCGCTCCTCGGGCGGGGTGGCGATGAGCGAGAGCGTCACCCCGCCCCCGGCGGCGGCGATCAGGCGCACGGCGTGGGGGACGCTCACCCGGAGCCGTCCCGCCTCGGCCGCGCGGGCCACGAGCCCGTGCAGGATGGCCTCGCCGTCGCGCACCACCGGCGCGTTGGCTGCGGAGGTCGGGTCGCTGTAGATGAGGGTATACACGCTTGTAGAACCACGGCCCCTCGGTGAAGCCACTCAACGACACGTTGGTGATGCTTCCCGAGGTGCTGTCATGTCCGAGCTCAGCTTCACGTACCGGAGGGTGCCATTCCCCCAGTACATGTAGGCCTGTCCATCGTCGTCGACGAACACCGTCGGGTCGATGTTGCCGGATCCGTTCTGGGCCAGCTCCCTTCCCAGCGGGTCCATGAACGGGCCTGCCACATCGTTCGATACGCCCACGCCGATTTTCGCGCCGGTGGCGTTGTTCAGCGGTACGTAGAGATAGTACTTGCCGTTCCTGGCGATACCCTGCGGCGCCTCAGGGCGCCAGCTCACGATCTGCGCGAGCATGCGCTCCTCGGGGACGACGTCGCGGCGAGGTGCTGGCAGCGCGCCTGGATCTTCCGAGGCGCGCTGCCCCGGGTCACACCGCGGTGTAGCCGCCGTCCACGGTCAGCTGCGCGCCGGTCATGTACGACGACCAGTCGGACAGCAGGAAGACCGCCGGTCGGGCGATCTCGTCGGCGTGCGCGTACCGCTTCATCAGCGTGGCCGCGGCGAAGGCGTCGAGCACCTGCTCGCCGCTTTGCATGTGATCCCAGATCTCGGTCTCCACCGGGCCGGGCAGGATGGCGTTGACGCGAATCTTGTCCGCCGCGTAGTCGATGGCAGCAGACTTGGTGAGGCCGAGGATCGCGTGCTTGGTCGCGGCATAGACGCCGAACCCGGGCGCAGAGACCGTGGAGGCGATCGAGCCGCAGTTGACGATCGAGCCGCCGCCGCCCTTCTTCATGACAGGCACTTGATACTTCATGCACAGATAGATGCTGTGCAGGTTGAGCTGCATGAGAGCGAGGTAATCGACGACCGGCACGTCCGCGAGCGGCCCGAGCGCGGTGGCGATACCGGCGTTGTTGAAGACGCTGTCCAGCCGCCCATAGGCCTCCACGGTGCGCTCGATCAGAGCCTGGATGTCCGCCTCGACGGTGACGTCGGTGCGGACGAACAGCGCGTTTCCACCCTCCACCTTGATGCGGGCCACGAGCGCGTCGCCCATCTCCTGGCGTCGCGCGGCCAGCACCACCTTGGCGCCGGCCCGCGCCGCCGCGACCGCGGTCGCGGCCCCGATTCCCGATGTGGCCCCGGTGATCAAAACGACTTTATTATTGAGCATGATAATCTAAACTCCGTGTAATGAGTATTGGAATGGATCGAGAGACTGGCTGTCTCCAGCCGACCGTCAAACACCGGTATGAACGGGCCCGCGAGCGCCTGGGTGCTCATGCGCTCGCGCTCCTCGACCGCCCTGGAATCAACCTGTACAGCGTGTGGAATGAGCAGACAGCGCCGTTTGGCTCCTTAAGATTGCATTGATGGTAAGGCGTACAATCAGTGCGGTTGTGACTCGACTAACCCGGCGAACAGGGCCTGTCAAAGCGACCAGGCCCTCGGCGTCTACGCCGACCTCGCCAAGGCGCTCAAGCAGACGATGCGCGCCGAGGCGCGGGCCATCGCGGCGCGCGAGGCGCTGCGCGCCGGCTCGCGCTGCGCGCCGGCTCGCGCTGCGCGCCGGCTCGCGCTGCGCGCCGGCTCGGTGAAGAGGGACGCGGAGGCGATCGCCGGGGAGCTCGAACGCGTCATCGACTCGCACCGATCGCTGCGGCGGATCCGCATCGAGACGTGCAACGGCGCGCTGCTGGGCGAGCGGGAGCGGCCGATCGACGCCGGGCTGGAGCGGTCGCTCCTGGTGCGGCGGGCGATCGGCGCGGACGACGGCGACGAGGAGCGGCCCGAGGAGCCGCAGGTGCTCGTCGCGACGTTCGCGGCGCCGCGGGCTCGCCTCGACGAGCTCGAGGCCGTTCAGGCGTTCGCGCAGGCATACTACCGAGGATAGCCCGCGCAGAGCCATTCCGACCTGTCAAGAAGTTCCCGCCAACGGCCGGCAGTTGACATAACGTAAAAATACATTCACTGATCCGCCTACAAAAGCCAACAGATCCAACGAGCTCACTCGGTTGTGTAATATTGTCTACATTGCGCTAAGCTCGTCCAAACGCTTCCCCTGCGCTTGGAAGGGCGTGCCAGGTACGGGCGAACGCTTTTTCGATGGCTGTCCCTCCGCCGCCAGTTGGGTTGGCGTCCCGTGCTCTGCCGTGCCGCGCCGCGTCGAATCCTTGCCACCTGAACCGTGCGTAGCTTCCGAGTTGTCCTTCCGTGGTATCGAAGGGACGCGTGGTATCACGGCGCTGCGCCATTTCGAGTGCGGTGCGAGCGCGCCGCTATACCGCACCAATGGATACCGAGGTGGAGGAATCAATGCGGCACGTCGAGCAATGAATTCCACCGGCGTCATGATCCGGTGGGTGGCGCCCCGCGTCGGGTACTTGAGCCGGTACGCGATGCGCCCGTCCGAAAGTTGCGAGATGCGATCGAGGGAGAAGCTCGGCCGGGCGCAGCAGCGGCAGAGGCGTTCGCGCCGCTCGTCATCGTTCGCTTCGCTGCGAACCGCGGCCTGCACGTTGAACCCATCGAGGTCCGTCGTGAAAGGCCCGCGCCGCATCGGCTCGAAACGCGCCTCTCCAGCGTCGTCCGATTCCAGGGCCGCTCCCTTCGGGTCGAGCTTCGCAATTGTGCCTGCCCGGTCGATCGGGTAAGCGGGGACATGCGCTTCGGGCTCGGCGGCGGCGATGCTTCCAGGCTGCGAGAGGGCGTTGCCCGGTGGTATCGCCCCACTTCGCTCGCGATCGCGCTGCACATCCTGATTCCGCTTCTCGCACACGGCGTTCGACCCCTTCGCGCGGCGCGGACAGACGCGCCGGGTCACCTGCCGGCGGCGTCCTCCGCGTCCAGCTCAAAGGCAGCTCGGACGATGTCGCCTGGCGTCGGGCGGCTCGCGCCCTCAAGCAGCGCCTGGCGGGGAGATCGTTCCCGCTGCCCGCATCCCTGCCCCAGGGGGCGACCGTCTACATCGATGTGACCTCGACCTTCGCTCACCCCTCGGGGGGCAAGGAGGTCGCGGAGCTCGAGGATTCCGTGCCGTTCGTGGCCTACACCGAAAGGAAGCCGCCGGACGGGACGAGCAACGCCGGCGACCTCTTCAGCCACCCTGCCGGGGTGGCGCTCGGCGCCACCTTGATCTTCGAGAGCGATGCATCGAATCTCGCCACGCACAAGAAACGGCGGCTCAGATCGCGCGTTCGCCTGATCCCCGGCGTCTGACGGCAGGGACATCATGGGATCAGCTCCCCTTCTTTCAGGGGACGAGCGTGGGCCACGACAGGACCCTTTCCAGGCGCTTCAGCCGCCCGCGCCGGCCAGGCGGTCGAGCCACTCGCCGAGCAGGTGCCGCTCGGCCGGGGAGAGGGCGTCGGGCGCCTCGGCGAGCACGGCGCGCAGGGCCACGGCGCGCGCCGCCACCCGGCCCGCGCCGGGCGCCTCGTCGGGGGCGGCGTCGGGCGTGGGGGCGACCGTGATGGCGGCGAGGACCGCGTCGCGCATGGCGCCCGAGAGCCGCGGGTCGCGCTCCTCGGGCGGGGTGGCGATGAGCGAGAGCGTCACCCCGGCCGGCGCTCACCGCCCGCGTGGACACCGCCTCCCGCCCGCCGCGGGCCAGCAGCTCGGCCGCCGCCCGCACGATGCGCTCCCGCACGTCCCATCGTCCGCTCGGTCATGTTATCGACGATAACATTCCTCTGTTTTCGGTGGTGCGTTATCTTTGATATCCCCAGTGCACCTCCGGACCAGACTACCGCCCGCGTGCGCGGCACAGGATGAGTTTCGTCTCAGATGGCCTGCTTGCTTTGCTCCCCCAACACCTGCATCCTGCCACCCTGTGGCGCGCACGGCTCCTGTACCCAACATTCCTGCGATCCCCGGCATGAATCCAGGCGTTTTTGTCCTGGGCGGAGGTGGTGATGGTGGTGGTCGCAGCGGGAAAGGTGGCGCAGGCAGCGCTGGTAACCAGAGCGCGCGCGGCGGCAACGGCGGCAACGGCGCTGGTGGCGGCCAGAAGAATGCGCCCGACTATCAGCGCTACCCCGAATGCGGCTACGCCTCACATCCGGTCGATGTCGTCACCGGCCGCGCCTTCACCCATCCGATCGAGGACCTGTACCTGCCAGGCCCGCTGCCGCTCACCTTCGCGCGCATGTACAGCTCCACCATGGCTGCCCGCGACGCCGGTCTTGGTTTCGGCTGGGGCCACTCGTTCGGCTGGGAGATCGAGGTTCGCCCCAGGAAGATCCTCGTCTGGAACGAGCAGGGAGTCGCCGTTGAGTTTCCCCTCATCCCTCCAGGCGCCAAGGCTCTTGGCGCCTGGGGCTGGCTGCTCCAGCGAGACGCCTCCAGCTTCATTGTCGATGCGGACGACGGCGTCCTGCGTCGTTTCGAAGCCCCCGGGGAGCTCGGACGCCGCTGCCGTCTGTCGGCCGTCGAAGATCGCAACCACAACCGAATCGTGCTTCGATACGAGCAGGATCGCCTGGTCGAGATCACGGACAGCGCTGGGCGCGTGATCCGCGTTCGCACGACGCGTCAGGGCCGCATCGAGGCGATGGCGGTGAAGAACGCGCTCGCACAGGGCCAATGGGTCGTGATGGCTACCTATGTCTACGATGACCAGGGCCGGCTCGTCACCGCCACAGACGCCGATGGCTTTTCCTCACGCTACGCATACGACGAGCTCAACCGTCTCGTCGCTGACACCGATCGCTCCGGACTTGCGTTTCATTTCGTCTACGACGATCGAGGGCGATGCATTGAATCGTGGGGCGACTACCCTGGCCGCGTCGATCCGAGCCTGGCAGGGCCTCTGCCAGCGTATCTTTACGACGGACGCACGCGCGCGAAAGGCATCCATCATTGCCGGTTCGATTACGGCCCGGATCGATACACGGAGGTAGCTGATTCCACGCAGGTGCGGCGATTCTTTGGCACCGAGCATGGCACGCTCGAAAAGCGGGTCGAGGGTGGCGCGGTGATGACCGCGACCTACCGCGATGACGGACACATCCTGTCGCGCACCGACGCGATGGGCCACACCACCTGTTTCGAGCGCGACGAACGCGGGCGCCTCCTGCGCGTGACCGACCCGCTCGGACGCGTGACCTCGATCGAGCGCGATGCGGCGGGCCGGCCGATCACAATCACAGACCCTGCCGGTGGGGAGACATGGTTCGAGCGCGACACGCGGGGCAACGTGGTCCGTCACGTCGATCCCGCAGGAGGCTCGACCTCGTTCCGGTACGACGAGCGCGGGCTCGTCCAAGAGATCGTGGACACACGGGGCGCCAGGACGAGCTTTTCGTACGACGGTCAAGGCAACCGCGTGTCCGTCCAGTGGCCCAACGGCGCCACCTGGCGATATGCTCACGACGCGCTAGGCTGGCGCATCGCCGTGGCCGATCCGCTGGGCGCAGAGACCCGGTACGCCTACTCGCCGCGGGGCGATATCCTCAGAGTGTACGACGCGGCCGGCGGGACGACGTGCTACGCTTATAACGGCGAGAGGCACCTCGTGCAGACCGTGGACCCGAACGGCGGCATCACACGCCTCGTATGGGGCGGATACCACAAGCTGTGTGCGCGTGTCGACGCGAACGGGAACGAGGTGCGTCTCGGGTACAACCTCGAAGGTGAGCTCGTCGAGGTGCGCAACGAGCGAGGCGAGGTGCACCGGCTGGTGTACGATCCGGCTGGCCGTCTCATTGAGGAGAGGACCTTCGATGGGCGGCGTCTGCTGTACAAGAACGATCTGCTCGGCCGCCCGATCGAAGTGACGAATGGGCTGGGGCAGCGCGCGTGGCTGACCTACGACGCGGCAGGCCAGCTGGTCGAGCGGGAGCTGCCGGATGGAGAGAGCGAGCATTTCGAGTACGACGAACGGGGCGCGGTCGTCTGTGCGTCAAGCGCGGGCTGCGATGTACGATTTGTACGGGACGCGCTCGGGCGCGTCGTGCGCGAAGAGCAGGTCGTCGAGGGCACGGAGATCCGGATCGAGAGCGCCTACGATCCCGAGGGGAACCGCGTCCGACGTACCACATCGCTCGGGCATCTGGAGACGATCGAGCGGGACGGGATGGGCTCACGCCGACGCACGGTGCTCGACGGGAACGACATGATCGAGCACGGCACAGACCTGCTGGGGCGTGAGATCGCCAGGTCTTTACCGGGCGGCGGGCGCATCGAGAGCGCGTTCGATGCGATGGGGCGGCTGTCGCAGCGCAAGGCGCTGGGGGCTGCTGCGCGCCCGCGGGTCGGCCCTGGACAGCCCGAATGGATTGGGCCTCAAATCGAGGACATGACCGTCGCCCGAGCTTATCGCTACGATGCGGTGGGCGAGCTCGCCGAGCGCTGGGACCTGCAGGAGGGGCGGACGTCGTATCGTTATGATCCAGCAGGGCAGCTCCTCGCGCGAACGCCGGAGAAGGCACGTGCCGAGGTGTTCCGGTACGACTCAGCGGGGAACCTGTATGAAGAGGCAGAGCGGACGGCACCGGCGGCGTACGGGTCGGGGAATCGGCTGCTGCGCAAAGGGCAGGCGGCGTACGTGTGGGACGATAACGGGCGGCTCCTCGAAAAACGCATGGTGGAGCCGGGAGGCACGGAGCGGGTCTTCCACTACACCTGGAGCGAAGCGGGCCTGCTGGCGTCGATCCGAACGCCTGACGGGCGGCTGGTCGAGCTCAGCTACGACGCGTTCGCGCGGCGGGTGCTGAAGAGGGTATCGCGGCTCGACGACGAGAGCGGCCGGCGCTCCCTGCTGTCGGCGACGCGGTTCGTGTGGGACGGCGACAAGCTCGTCCACGAGATCACGCAGAGGGCGCGCGAGGCGGGTGATCCTGTGGTCGCGGCGCGAACCTACTGCTTCGAGGACGAGACCTTCGCGCCGCTGGCACACTGCGAGAGCCAAGCTGGCGTCGATGGACGGAGCGAGCGGAAGTGGATTCATTACGTGAATGATCCGATCGGGACACCTGACCGGCTGTTGCAAGCTGATGGACAGATCGCCTGCGATCTGCGGCGATCAGCGTGGGGGGAGACCCAGGTGGCTCAAGACAGCCGCGCGAGCACTCCAATCCGGTTCCAGGGGCAATACGAGGACGCAGAGACCGAGCTCTGCTATAACCGGTTCCGGTACTACGATCCAGACACAGGAATGTTCATCCGTGCTGACCCGATCGGACTGGCTGGAGGCATGCATGGATTCCGCTACGCACCGAACACGACGCGCTGGCGCGATCCCCTCGGTCTAGCCCGCTACCCAGATTCGATGAGCGGGCGCAGGAACCCCAACCAGGACGCCATCATCAAGATGGCGGAAGCAGAGGAAAGACGCGCCGTGAACGAGGCGCGGACTTGCGGAGGAGCGGTCACGCCGCGCAGCAAGGGCGAGGTCGACTCAATGGTCCAGTGGGCCAACGAGTATGGAGTTCCGGTCCGTGCGAAGAGCAACGACATCAGCGGCGCGCACGGGTGGGGACCGGTCTCTCCGACGCCACACATCCACATCAACGGCGCGCACGTGCCTGTACCTCCAGGGTATCGGCCGCCGTCCGGCTCGACCATCATCACCGATAGCGGCCCAACGATCATTCCATGATGACAAGCCCTCAAGAGAACCGCGCCCGCCCCTGGTACATCGTGATGGAGGCATGGCATCGGTTTCCGCACTTCGGCCTCGACGGACTGCCTTGGCCGCTCGATGCGTCCGAGCCGGTCGCTCGGCGCGTGGAGGACGCGATGTGTCCCCTGCCGGTCGCGCCCGGAGCATGCCTCTTCGAAGGATGCTTCGATGGCGGAGCAGCGCGCGCCTATTTCGACGAGGCCGCCCGGCGCATCGACCACGTCTACCTCGTCGAGATCCGTACGCTGGATGCCCCGGACTCCGAGGTGGACGGATTCGACATCGGACGCCCAAACGGTGGTTTCTCCGTCATCGGCCAGGAGATTTGCAAGACCGAGGACGGGCATCGACAGTTTGGCCACCTGCTGAATGCCCTCGGTCTGTTCCCGAGCGAAGAGACCGCACGCGCATACCTGGCGTCGCGGGCAGCGAGAACGGATGCGGCAGACCTCGAGCACCTGGACGAGAGCATTACGCTCAGTTTGCGCGTCCTTGCGCGTGGTGGGGCAGCTGCGCGAGCGGTCTCTGCGTGACGGCTCTGCGAGGAGTGACAGCGATGGGGATCGCCAGACGGGGACTTGCCGCACGTCGCGGAATCTCCGCGGATTCGATGAACGGGCGGACGATCGTGACGCTTGCTCGTTCGCACACTGGTGGAGCCCAGCTCGTCCGGTGCTCACCGACGTGCGGCTGTAGTACTAACCCGGTTGAGCGGCCGACATAGAGGGCTGACATAGAGGGAAGGCGGCCCCTCGCGGCGCGCTCGTGGCCGGGCGATGTGCGCGAGCTGCGCAACGCGGTGGCGCGCGCCCTCTCGCTGGGCACCGCCGGCAGCGCGGGCGGGGCCCCCCGGCAAAGCGCGTGATGGCCTCAGCCCGCCCCGCGGAGGCGCGACGGATCTGCGCGCACCGCGGGCGCTTCAGCCGCCCGCGCCGGCCAGGCGGTCGAGCCACTCGCCGAGCAGGTGCCGCTCGGCCGGGGAGAGGGCGTCGGGCGCCTCGGCGAGCACGGCGCGCAGGGCCACGGCGCGCGCCGCCACCCG
Source organism: Sorangium sp. So ce321 (assembly GCF_051530195.1). NCBI lineage: Bacteria > Pseudomonadati > Myxococcota > Polyangiales > Polyangiaceae > Sorangium > Sorangium sp. So ce321. Next base: position 14,040,504 of record NZ_CP150329.1, read on the forward strand.
GCCCGCGCCGGGCGCCTCGTCGGGGGCGGCGTCGGGCGTGGGGGCGACCGTGATGGCGGCGAGGACCGCGTCGCGCATGGCGCCCGAGAGCCGCGGGTCGCGCTCCTCGGGCGGGGTGGCGATGAGCGAGAGCGTCACCCCGCCCCCGGCGGCGGCGATCAGGCGCACGGCGTGGGGGACGCTCACCCGGAGCCGTCCCGCCTCGGCCGCGCGGGCCACGAGCCCGTGCAGGATGCCCTCGCCATCGCGCACCACCGGCGCGTTGGCTGCGGAGGTCGGGTCGCTGTAGATGAGGGCGTACACGGCCGGGTTGGCGAGCCCGAAGGCGACGTGGAGGTCCCACCCGCGCCGCAGGTCCTCGACCGGGTCGTCGGCGCGCTCGCGGGTGGCCTTCTGGCGCACGTACTCGGCGAACGTCTCGCGGGCGACCGCGTCGAGCAGCCCGCGCATGTCGCCGAACTGCCGGTAGATGGTGGGCGCCTGCACCCCGGCGGCGGCGCTCACCGCCCGGGTGGACACCGCCTCCCGCCCACCGCGCGCCAGCAACTCGGCCGCCGCCCGCACGATGCGCTCCCGCACGTCCATGATCCGCTCGATCATGTTATCGACGGTAACATGTTTCTGTTTTCGATGCTATTCATCCATGATATCCGGCGTGCCCGGTACCTTCACCGCAGATGCTCGCCTGACGTGATGAACCGCGCGGAGCGTCCGTTGATGCCGGCGCTGCCCCGCCCCGCCCGCCGCCGGGTCGGTCTCGACGAACACGTGCTTCTGCTGCGCGCTCTCCAGCGTCAACGTTCGTTGGTCGCCCTGCTCGGCGAGAAGGAACGCCCAGCCGACGTAGGGCGAGTCGATGAGGACGAGCTTCTCCGTCCCGTCGCGCTCCTTGGAGACTCCGAACCCGCTCTTCCACTCGCCGGTGTCGACGAGCGCGCGCCCGCCTCGCCAGGCGACCGTGATCTTCCCGAGCACGACGGCGGCCGGACCCTCGAGCTGGACCTGCCGTCCGGAGCCGTTATTGTCCCGAGCGAAGGCGGGGAAGGGCAATCCTGAGATCCCAGTCGTACACGTCGACGCCCTCGGCTCCCTTCAGGAACCGGACGGCCCGGTACGTCGCAGGGGTCATCAGCGCCTCGACGAGACACTTGAACAGGTAGTTGGTCAGGACCAGGGAGACGAAGAGATCCCAGCCGAAGACGCCGACCGCGCTCGCGACGACGACGAAGGCGACCGTATCGATGAGCTGCCCCACCAGGGTGCTCCCGATGGTCCGCACCCAGAGGGCCTTGCCCCCGGTGAGCACCTTCAGGCGCGCCAGCACGAGGGAGTTGGAGAGCCCGCCCATCAGGAATCCGGCGAGGCTCGCCGCGACGATGCCGCCGGAGCTCATGCCGCCGAGGATGGCGTTGTAGGCGGCCTGTCCCGCAACTCCTTCCCAGGAGGAGTCGCCGGGGAGCACCTTCAGGACGAAGAACACGAGGGAACTGGCCGCCAGGGCGACGAAGCCGGTCCAGATGACCCTCCGAGAGGTCCGGAAGCCGTAGACCTCGGTGAGGATATCGCCAAATATGTAGCTCACGGGAAAGAGCAGCGTCCCGCCGTCGAAGGCCATCGGGACTCCGAAGAGGGAAAAGCCGAGGTCCACGATCTTCGCGGAGGAGGCGACGTTGCTGACGACGAGGACGCAGACGAAGGCGGCGGTGACCAGATCCAGGTACCGAAAGGCGCGGGGAGAGTCCATGTTCGGAGGGGCTAGGCATCATGGAAACGTGTCGGCCGCAACGTCGATCCTGCTGGTTCCCGCGCCTGCCGACCGTGGCCGCGCCACCCGACATGTCGGAGGAGCTCCGCCGTCGCCAGGCGAGGGGATGGTAGCGTTCCGCTCGGCACCGTCCTTGCTGCCCACAAGGAGCCAGTTCTCCCTCTCATGTGGAGCTCCACATAAGAGGAAGAGCTACCTGGTCGCGGGCTCCGACAGGGGCGCTCAGCGCCTGCCGCCCCGCGCCCAGCATCGTCGACCCCGGCGAGAGCCGCAAGGCGTCATGCCCATGGCGATGGCTGGGTGGATTTCTTCGAAGCCGGGCGCCGCGACTGAACCCCAGCAGGGGGCGTCCTCGGCGGGTCGGCTCAACCGGTCACGACCTCGAGAATCAAGCCGTCAGGGCAAGTCGAGGACATCGACGACCGACGTGGTCACGATTTTGGGAGAGCGTGATGACGGATCGCACCCCCTGGAGGCATGGGCCCAACCCGGGCCCGACCGCGGAGCCCCGGGGTGATTCATCGGCGCACTTTCCGCTCCTTTGGGGCTGAATCCTCTTCTTCTCGAAATTACCCGCGCATGCCGTACCCGGGCGGCGCTGGGGCGGCGCCGCGAGAGGGCACCATCCAGGCGGACAAGGTCAGGAACGGGAGCAGGTTTCGCACGACGGTCACCACAGCCATCTGCGTGCCCGCAATGCCCTCGCCCCATCACCTGCTCGGCCAGGTGCCGAATGGCGCTGGCTGCGTCCAGCACTACAAACGGCGAGAGGCTCGGTGGAGGCGTAGCGCCGTCAAATCCAGCCCCATGGGTGCAGCAGGCGAAACAGGAGGTTAAAATTCCTGGCCGCTCGGGTGACAGAAGGTTCTCTATGCGATCCGACACCCCCTGGAGACGTCGTCGCCTCGACGAGCTCGCCATGCCCGCGGGCAGACGTCTCGCGAAGCGGTCGACGCGCGCCCCCTGAGCCACGTCGAGTGCTACGGTTAACCGGTGCTCGCCCTGGTCCTCCCCACTCTTGCTGCCCTCGTCTTCATCGTCAGCCTATTTGCTTTTTCGTGGGCCGGCGTCCAGATCCGGCGGAGCAAACAGAAGCTAGTGGACGCGCTCCGCGCCCGCGGCCTCGCCGTTACCGGCGAGCTCGATTTGCCGCCGCCGCAGAATCACCTCGTCGCGCTCTCCTTGACACGCTCCGACGGCGTGTCCGCGCAGACGCCGGCCGATCTCGCCATCGGCGGCACCACGCTCCTCACCGCCCCGATGCTCTTTCGTGCCGTCGTCGTGAGCGCTCCGCTCGCGGTGCCCGATCAGGTCGTCTGCGATCGCGCCCTCGCGCAGCCGGTGTTCGGGGCGTTCCCGCCGCACCCGGCGTTCACCAGCGATGCGCGCTTCGACGCGCGCTTCGGCGTGTTTCCCGCGCCGTCGTCCTCCGCGTCCGGGTCGCCGAGCTACCGCGACCAAGCTGGCCATCTCCTCGCGTGGGCCACGCCGGCCGTGCTCGAGAACCTCCATCGTTTATCCTTCGTCGCGCTCCACGTGCGCGACGGCCATGCCCGGCTCGCCTTCGCGCCCACCTCGGCCGACGGCCTCGCCGCCGCCATCTCGGTGGCCGATCAGCTCCGGGCCAACGTCGCCCGCCGCTCGGTCACCACGCCCGCCGTGCCCGTCCCCGTCGGCCGGAGCGGCGCGACCCACGCCCTCGTCACGGGCCTCGCCTTCGTCCCCATCATGGTGTTGACCCTCGTCATATCCGCCGCCAGCAGCAGCATGACGTTCCAAGACGCGACCGAGCGCGCCACGTTCACGCTGGGCGCGAACGAGATCGCCTGCCCCGACGGCGGCATCTACTCGGCGGGACCCGGCTACCGCAAACAGCACCGCACCCACTACTGCTACCAGCCGAACGGCCAGAAGACGCCGGCCCAAACGGGCTTGCTCTGGGTGTGGACGTGGGGCTCCTCGACTGCCCTCGGCGTGGGCTTCCTGCTCCTCGCCAGCGCGTTTCACCGCTCAAGCCGCGCGGGTAGGCTGAAGAGCGCCGCCGAGAACGTGGCGGCGCTGCCTCGACAGGTCGCTTGAGCTTCGTCGTCGCCGGCGGCGGCGTCGTTATCGGCGTGGCCGTCCCATGGTTGATCTGCAAGCTCAACCACCTGCTGCTCAAGCGTCACGTGACGGAACTCCAGGAGACGCTGCAGGAGCAGGTAGCCCGACACGGCATCCCCGGTGCCGTGGTTCCACCGCGCGGGTGCGCTTCGAGCGCGATTGAAGCTGACCGCCGTCGATCGCGGCAATCCCCGTGAGGCCACGCCGCAGGGCCCGCCGGTTGCGCCCGGCCCTCGCGACGCTTCACGCCAGCGCAATGCCGGACAGATCGCGGCAGTGATCGAGGAGACGGTCCTGCAACTCGGGGTCCTGCGCAGCCGGGTTCACGTCTCTGGGCCGCTGGTGGTAGAAGTAGCGGCCGGTCACCCGCGCCCCCGGGTCATCGCTCACCGCCAGCCAAGCCTGGGTCAGGTGGGCTTGTTTGAGGTCATCCGGCGCGCCCGGGCCGCCCATCCGGGTCGGCACCCACCCTGGGGTGAGCGCGTTCGACCGAATGTCGAGCTCGCCGCTCGCGTGGACTCGCTGCCGGAGCCTTGCCGCTCGCCAGCACCCGCGGGCTCTGCTGAGATCGCCCGCGCGCAGTGGTTGCGTGCCAAAGCGCCCCGGAGGCCTCCGGCGAAGTGCTGTCGGCAAGCAGCAGGCCTGTGCCGGGGAGGCAAGCGCGGGGGCGTACGCGACGATCAACCTTTCGCCGCGATGATGCCTGGCGACGCCATGGCGGAACGGTGCGGACCGGCGGCCAGCCACGTTCCCTCGGCGGCCGGTCGCGCCCTCGAGCGCCCCCGGCGGAGGCCTGGCGCGCTCCGAAGCCGAGATCGCGGCTTCGGCCTGGCGGTGTGCGCTCTCTCGCCCGAGGCTGCCGCGCGGGGAGGCTGCAACCGGAGAGGCGGCGATGAACCAGACGATGCTCGCTCCAGGAACGATGTTACAAGGCCGCTACGAGATCTCCTCCTTGCTCGGGGAGGGCAAGCTCGCGCTCGTCTACCAGGGGTGGCAGGTCGCAAGCGACCGGCCGATCGTCCTCGAGATCCTGCGCCTCGCCCGGGACGACGACCCTGCCGAGTTCCGGCGACGCCGCGGCGCGCGATTTCTGCGGGAGATGCGCCGCTGTGCGCGGCTCCACCATCCCAACATCGCCCGGCCTATCGATGCGGGGCAGACGGACGAGGGGCAGCTCTATGCCGTCTTCGAGCGCGTGCCCGGCCAGAGCCTGGCCGAGCTGCTGTCGGCCCGCGGCGCGCTCGAGCCGCAGGAGGCGCGGCGCCTGATGAGGCAGGTCCTCGACGCCTTGGCCTGCGCGCACCGGCAGGGCGTCGTGCACGGCGACCTCCGGCCGGCCCACGTGATGGTCGTGCCCTCCGGTGCCGAGCTGAGCGCGCTCGTGCTCGGCTTCGGCTTCGCCTTGGTCGCCGAGGTAGCGCGCGCGAGCCAGGGGGAAGCGCCCGTCTCCGGCCGCGAGCTCCTGGTCTCGGAGGCTTACCTGGCGCCCGAGCAGCGCCGGGGGTGTCCGCCGACGGCGCGGTCGGACCTGTACGCCTGGGGTCTCGTGTTCCTGGAGTGCCTCACCGGCAGGCGCCCGGGCGGCAGCCAGTCGCCCGACGGAGCGCATCTCCAGCGCGACGGCCGCGAGGCAGCGCAGCTCCCTGCCGCGCTCCTCGATCACCCGCTCGGCGCGCTCTTGCGACAGGCGACGATCGAGGACGTCGCGGCACGAGCCGTCGCGGCCGACGACGTACTGCGCGAGCTTGACGCCTGCGAGGTGCACGACCTCCGCCGGGACGACCTGGTGAAGCCGGACGCGCCGGCGACCGGAGCAGCGCCGACGCCAGCCGAGCACGTGGGCAGCGACGAGCCTCCCCTCGCCCTTGCATCGGCGACGCCGATAGTGGAGCGACCCGGCATCGCCGCGACCTCCGTGGAGGAGGCGGCTGCGGCGCCACCCGTCGGGCTCGCAGGGTACGCCATGCCGCTGGAACCCGGCGATCTCATCAAGAATTATGAGATCATCCGCAAGCTGGGCCAGGGCGGCATGGGGGTCGTGTACCTGGCCCGCGACACGAAGCTCGGCCGCCTGGTCGCGATCAAGCTCCTCCTCAGCTGCACCGGCGAGGGAATCGATCGCTTTCTGGACGAGGCCCGGGTCACGGCGCGCTGCCGGCACGAGAACATCGTGGTCATCCACGAGGTCGACGAGATCCGTGGATATCCCTACCTCGTCCTCGAGTACATCAAGGGTCGCTCGTTGCGCGAATGGATGGCCCAGCACGGCCGCCCCGGCGCGCCCGGGTCTCCTGCCGCCTTCGTGCCGTCCGGCCCGATGTCACCGCACCAGGCGGTCGCGCTCGTGATTCCGGTGGTTCGCGCGCTCCTCTGCGCACACGAGCTCGGGATCGTGCACCGCGATCTCAAGCCGGAGAACATCCTCCTGGATGATGACGGCGCCATCAAGGTGTTCGACTTCGGCATCGCCAAGCGGATCGACGCCGTCGAGGCCGCAACGCTCACGGGCGCGCCGGCGGCGCTCCTCGGAGGCGCTGGCACGCATCGAAAGAGCGAGGTCGTCGGCACGCCTCACTACATGGCGCCCGAGCAGCTGCTGGGCATGGACATCGATGGTCGCGCCGACCTCTGGGCCGTGGGCATCATCCTGTTCGAGCTGCTCACGGGGGCGCCCCCTCTGGGTCCGTTCTCGCGCGCGCGGGTCGCGGACATCGTGAATGTTGTGGACTTCGGCATACCGATGCCAAGCGTAAGCGAGAGGCGCCCAGAGGCAGGCGCGCTCGCCGCCCTCATCGACCGCTGCCTGAAGAAGCGCAGGGCCGAGCGCATCGGCTCGGCCAGGGAGCTGCTTACCGAGCTCGAGGCGCTCCTGCCCGATCGAAAGGAGCTCGACCTGAGCGAGGGCGAGAGCCCGTTCGCCGGCCTGTTCGCGTTCCAGGAGGCGGACGCCGCGCGCTTCTTCGGCCGCGATCGCGATACCGCCGCCATGGTAGCGAGGCTACGCAACCAGCAGCTCGCGATCGTCGCCGGGCCCTCCGGGACGGGCAAGTCGTCGTTCGTGCGCGCGGGGGTCATCCCGGCCTTGAAGCGCTCCGAGGAGCGTTGGAAAGCGTTCATCGTGCGCCCGGGGCGCCGCCCGCTGAACGCGCTCGTCGACGTGCTCGTGCAGGTCGACGAGGCGGAGTCGAGGAGGGGCGCACCGGCGAGCTCGCTCGAGCTGCCCGATCACGACGGGCTCGTCGCCACGTTGCGCGCGCAGCCGGGCTCTCTGGGCGCTCAGCTGCGCGCGCGCTGTCGCCATGACGGCCCCGGGCACCGCGCCCTGCTCTTCGTCGATCAGTTCGAGGAGCTCTACACGCTCGGCGCCCCCCCCGACGAACGGGCGGCGTTCGTCGCGTGTCTGGGGGGCGTGGCCGACGACGCCTCGTCGCCCCTGCGCGTCCTGCTCGCCATCCGCTCGGATTTCCTCGACCGTCTGGCCGAGCACCGCGACTTCATGCCCGACGCGACCCGGGGGCTGTCGTTCCTGCCGCCCCTCGGGCGCGACGGGCTGCGCGAGGCCTTGACGAGGACGCTCGAAGCGGCCGGGTATCGCTTCGAGACCGCAGAGATGGTCGAGCACATGCTGGGCACGCTGGAGAGCACGCGGAGCCCCCTGCCGCTCCTGCAATTCACGGCCGGCAAGCTCTGGGAGGCGCGGGATCGCGAGCACCGGCTCCTCACGTGGGGTAGCTACGACCGGATCGGCGGCGTTGCCGGCGCCCTGTCCGCCCACGCGGACGCGGTGCTCTCGGCCCTGCCGCAGCGCGAGCAGCAGCTGGTCCGGGCGGTGCTGCTCCGCCTGGTGACGCCCGAGCGTACGCGCGCGGTGGTGGGAATGGAAGAGCTTCACGAGCTCGCGCGGGGTGGCGAGGGAGACAGCGCCGAGGCGATCGCGCAGGTGGTCCAGCACCTGGCCGCCGCGCGGCTCTTGCTCATCGGGGTGGGTGGAGAGATCAGCGGCGAGCGCGGGGGCACGACCGTGGAGCTGGTCCACGAGTCGTTGATCGAAAGGTGGCCGAAACTCGGGCAGTGGCTCGCCGAGAGCGAACAAGACGCGCAGCTCCTGGCCCGGCTGCGCACCGCAGCCCAGCAGTGGGAGGCGAGCGGTAAGGCCGAGGGGCTGCTCTGGCGCGATCGCGCGGCCGAGGACGCCAGGGCCTGGTGCGAGCGCCGCCGCGCGGCGCAGGGAGCCGGCTGGCTCGCCGGGCTGGGCAAGCGCGACGAGCGCTACCTGCTGGCCGTCGTGGCCCGCTCCGAGCGCGCGCAGCGCCTGCGCCGGCGGCTCGTCATGGGCGTGATTGCCACGCTCGGCATGATTGCGTTTGGGGTGTCGAACCTGGCGATAGACGCTCACCGAGAAGCCGCGCGCGCCGACCAGGAGACGGCTCGCGCGCAGTCCGAAGCCCGGGAAGCGCGCAACGCCACCCGCATGGCCACAGCGCGTGAGCTGAACACCGATCCCACGACGGTGCTGGCGATCTTGCGCGAGATTGAGCCGCCCAACGTGCCGCGAGGGTGGGCCGTTCTCGCGGACTGGGCGCTGCACAGCCGGGTCGCTCGCGCGGTGCTCAGCCATCCGGACTGGGTCATGCAGGCGGGCTATAGCCCCGATGCCGAGCACATTGTCACCGCCTGCGTGGACGGCACCGCGCGCGTGTGGAACGCCGACGGCACCGGCGAGCCCGTGGTCCTTCGTGGTCACGAGGATTATGTCTCTTCGGCGGCGTTCAGCCCCGACGGCAAGCGCATCGTCACCGCGTCCGACGACAAGACCGCCCGCGTGTGGAACGCCGACGGCACGGGCGAGATCTTGGTCCTTCGCGGTCACCAGGATCGGGTCACTTCAGCCGCATTCAGCCCCGACGGCAAGCGCATCGTCACCGCGTCCGACGACAAGACCGCCCGCGTGTGGAACGCCGACGGCACGGGCGAGATCTTGGTCCTTCGCGGTCACCAGGATCGGGTCACTTCAGCCGCGTTCAGCCCCGACGGCAAGCGCATCGGCACCGCGTCCCACGACAAGACCGCCCGCGTGTGGAGCGCCGACGGCACCGGCGAGCCCGTGGTCCTTCGCGGTCACCAGGATTGGGTGTGCTCGGTAGCGTTCAGCCCCGACGGCAAGCGCATTGTCACCGCGTCCTGGGACAAGACCGCACGCGTATGGAGCGCCGGCAGCACCGGCGAGCCCGTGGTCCTCCGTGGCCACGAGCAGGCGCTCTTTTCGGCGGCGTTCAGCCCCGACGGCGAGCGCATCCTTACCGCGTCCTGGGACAAGACCGCCCGCGAGTGGAACGCGGACGGCACCGACGAGCCCATGCTCATTCGTTTTCACGAGGATTATGTCTCTTCCGCATCGTTCAGCCCCGACGGCGAGCGCATCGTTACCGCGTCTTGGGACAAGACCGCACGGTCATGGAGCACCGAGGAAACGAACGAGCCCATGGCCCTCCGTGGTCACGAGGGCGGAGTCCCTTCGGCGTCGTTCAGCCCCGACGGCAAGCGCATCGTCACCGCGTCCTGGGACAAGACCGCCCGCGTGTGGAACGCCGACGGTAGGGGCGAGCCCAGGATCCTGCGCGGTCACCAGGGTGAGATCTATTCGGCGGCGTTCAACCCTGACGGCAAGCGCATCGTCACCGCGTCGCAGGACAAGACCGCGCGCGTATGGAACGCCGACGGCACCGGCGAGCCCATGGTCCTACGAGGTCACGAAGATGTGCTCCGTTCGGCGTCGTTCAGCCCCGACGGCAAGCGCATCGTCACCGCGTCCTGGGACAGGACCGCCCGCGTGTGGAACGCCGATGGCACGGGCGAGCCCATGGTCCTCCGTGGTCACGAGGATCGGGTCTACTCCGCAGCGTTCAGCCCCGACGGCAAGCGCATCGTCACCGCGTCCTCGGACAAGACCGCCCGCGTGTGGAGCGCCGACGGCACTGGCGAGCCCATGGTCCTGCGCGGCCACGAGGGTCGGCTCCGTTCGGCGAGGTTCAGCCCCGATGGCAAGCGCATCGTCACCGCCTCCTGGGATAGGACCGCGCGGGTGTGGAATGCCGATGGCACGGGCGAGCCCGTGGTCCTCCGTGGCCACGAGCACTGGGTTCTGGCGGCGAGGTTCAGCCCCGACGGCAAGCGCATCGTCACCGCGTCACAAGACAAGACGACACGGGTGTGGAACGCCGATGGTACGGGCGAGCCCATGGTCCTTCGTGGCTCCGATGCCACGGTCAACGACGCGGCGTTCAGCCCCGATGGCGAGCGCATCGTCACCGCTTCCGACGACAAGGTCGCGCGGGTGTGGACCGATCTCGATCCGGTCCGCGGCGTCGACGACCCGAAGCTGTGGCTGGCGACAACCTACTGCATGCCCGTCGAGCGGAGGATAGAGCTCCTCCGCGTGCCCGAAGCCATGGCCCGGGCTGGCCGCGAAGCGTGCCTGCGCCGAGTCGAAAAGGCCCGCGCCGACGCCCGGGAGCAGGGGGAACAGCGGTGAACCGAAGGACAGGAGAGGCCGAAAGGATGGCTGGCTCAGGCCGCGGGGGACGCGTTTGCGCCGGACGAGGGGCGGAGATGACTCTATAGAAGAAGCGATGGGCAACGAGGCTGGCTGCCCGAAGAAGAAGTGGTAAGGCAGCAAGGCTGGCTGCCCGAGCCCCCGGCTGGCCACCTCATCGAGCGCTCTCCGCGGGCACGGGACAAGCTCGACCGCCGGCCTCGCTGCATCGGCGACATCGCTCCGGATGAAGCCGGATGAGGGCTTTTCGCCCGGAGCCGCCGCGCGAGGCGGCCGCGACCGGAGGGGCCATGATGAATCAGGTGACCCTCGCTCCAAGGACGTTGTTCCAGGGCCGTTACGACATCCTCGCCTCTCCCTGGGAGATCCCCCACGCCGCGATCTACCACGGGCGGCAGATCGAGGGTGAGCAGCCGGTCGTCATCGAGCTCATTCGGCGTGCAGCGCGGCTGTACGGTGGGACCGGTGATGTCGCGGGCCCTTCACCGCGGACGACGCGGCGGCGGAGGGCGCCCCGTTGGGCCACACCGGAGCCACCCTCGTCGGCGAAGCAGCGGGAAACTATGGAAATCGCTGCTGTTTCCGGCGACCGCTCGCCGTCGACCGGTTTTTCTGGCGGGATTTCCGGGGCGCGATACTAGTGCTCCCCCATGGAAGCGCTGGATCTGAGCGCGGAACAGCTCGCCGCCGCCGTCGGCGCGCGGCCCTTCGTGCTGCTCGCGCTGCTCCTGGCCGGGACGGTCGTGGCGCTGCTCGGGCTCGTCGCCGTCGCCCGCCTCTCCGAGCGCCACGCGCGCGCGCTGTGGGGGCGCGCCGTCCGGGCCTACCGCGCGGCGGCCGAGCACCCGGCCGTGCAGCGGTTCCCCGCGCTCGCGCGGGTGCTCCACGGGCTCTCCGCGGCCGAGTACCTCGTCATCCACCTCGCCCTCGGCCTCGCGCTCAGCATGGCCGCGCTCGTGTTCGTCGCGCTCGCGGAGGCGGTGAACGGGGGCGCGTGGATCGTGCAGGTCGACCTCGCGCTCGCCCGCGCGCTCCACGCGTCGTCGAGCAGCGCCGGCGTGGCGGCGCTGCGCGCCTTCACCTTCCTCGGCAGCGGCGCGGCGCTCACCGTCGTCGCGATCGTCGTGGCCGCGGCGCTGCTCCGGCGGCAGCACCGCGTCCTCGCGATCGGCTGGCTCATCGCGCTCGCCGGGGGCGGGCTCCTCAACTGGGCGCTCAAGGCCCTGTTCGCGCGGCAGCGGCCGACGTTCGCCGACCCGCTCGCTGTCGCCCACGGGTGGAGCTTTCCGAGCGGTCACTCGATGGGCACCTTCATCACCTTCGGCATGCTCTCGTACCTCGGGCTCCTGTTCGTCCGGACGCTCCGCGCGCGCCTCCTGCTCGTCGCCTTCGCGCTCAGCTGGACCGTGGCCATGGGCTTCAGCCGGATGTACCTCGGCGTGCACTACCTCAGCGACGTGCTCGCAGGGTTCGCGGCAGGGAGCGTGTGGCTGGCCGCCTGCATCTCGGGGATCGAGGTAGCGCGGCGCAGGCCTCGCCGGGTCGACGGCCGGCTGCTGACCGACTGAGCGGCCGCCGCGCAGCTTCACCGCCCGCGGCGGCAGCGCGGCCGGCACGGCCGCGCCGCGGTAAGATCCACCCCGGGGGAGGTGGGGGATGCAGATCAGCGGCAGGAACAAGATTCCCGGGAAGATCAAGGAGATCGTCGTCGGCGACGTCATGGCCAAGGTGGTGCTGGACGGCCCCGGCGGGGTCGAGCTCGTCGCGGTGATCACCAGCGACGCGGTGAAGGAGCTCGGGCTGACGGTCGGCCAGGACGTGCAGGCGCTCATCAAGGCGACCGAGATCATGGTGACCACCGGGTGAGCGGCGCCGGCGGCGGCGGGCCGGCGCGAGGCCCGCTGCCGCGGCTCACCGCTCGACGAGCACGAACCGCGTCCTGCCGTCCCGCCATACGAGCAGCAGCACCGGCCGGTCGCCCGTCGCCTCGACCTCCTGCTTGAGCTGCTCGGGGCTCGTCACCGGCTTGCGGTTCGCCTCCAGGACGACGTCCCCCGCGCCGAGCCCCGCCCTCGCCGCGGGGCCCTCGGGGCTCAGCCCCACGACGAGCGCGCCCTTCAGGTCGCCGGGGACCTCGAACCGCCGCCGCAGGTCGTCCGAGAGCGCCGCGACGTCGATCCCGAGCGCGCCCGACGCCGCCGGCGCCGGCGCGGGCTCCTCCTGCTGCGGCTCCGGCAGCTCGTCGAGCGTGGCGGTGAGCGTGAGGCTCCTGCCGTCGCGGAGCACGCGCAGCTCCACCCGGGTGCCCGGCTTCGTCTCGGCGATGCGCATCCGCAGGTCGCGGCCGTCGGCCAGGTGCTCGCCGCGCAGCGCGACGACGACGTCGCCGCGCCGGAGCCCGGCCTTCTCGGCGGCGCTCCCCTCGGACACGTCGCTGACCACGGCGCCGCGCGTGTCCGGCGGGAGCCCGAGCGCCTCGGCGAGCGCGGGCGAGACGTCCTGGATCGCGACGCCGAGCGCGCCGCGGATCACGCGGCCGTGCTCCAGGATCTGCTCCATCACCGCGCGGGCGAGCTTCGACGGCACGGCGAACCCGATCCCCTGGTTGCCCTGCCCGCCGCGCGCGAGGATGGCCGTGTTGATGCCGATGAGCTCCCCCGTCATGCTGACGAGCGCGCCCCCCGAGTTGCCCGGGTTGATGGCCGCGTCGGTCTGGAGGAAGTCCTCGTAGTCGACGATGCCCATGTTGCCGCGGCCGACGGCGCTGATGATCCCCTGGGTGACGGTCTGGCCGATGCCGAACGGGTTCCCGATCGCGAGGGCGAAGTCGCCGACGCGCGCCGCGTCCGAGTCGCCGAACGCCGCGAAGGCGAACTCGCCCCCGTCGAGCTTCAGCACCGCGACGTCGGTCTTCGCGTCCACGCCGACGACCGCCGCCTTCATCTCCGGCCTGCCCGGCAGCGCGACGCGCACCTGACTCGCGCCCTGGACCACGTGCGCATTGGTGATCACATGCCCCTCGCGCGACACGATCACGCCCGAGCCGAGGCTCTGCTCGCGCTGCACGCGGGGCGCCGACGGCGGCTGTCCATCCCGCCCGACGCCCCCCTCCGGCCCGAAGAAGTCGCGGAAGAACGGGTCCGAGAAGAACGGGGTGCGCTCCGGGGTCGGCGGGCGGACGAACCGCACGGACGAGATGTTCACGACGGCGGCGCTCACGCGCGACACGATCGGCGCGAAGCCCTCCTGGAGCGAGATCGCCTGGCGGGCGGCGGGCGGCACGTCGAGCGGCCCCGGCGCCGGCGCGGCGGCCTCGCCGCGCAGCTCACCCCGGGGCCGCTGCTCCGCCCGGTCGAGGCAGCCGAGCGGAAGCGCCATGAACACCGCGAGAGGGAGCGCCCAGCGTGCGTGCATGCCGGCGGCTCCATTCATGTCCCGTGCCCCGCGACGCCGCGCGCGACGTCGCGCGCGCAGCCTGGATGAGCTGGCCGGTGCCCGACCGGAGCGGCGCTATCCGCGTCCGCTCGCCGCGGGTCCCCGCGGGAGGACAGGCGATCACGGCAGGGCCGCGCCGCGGCCGTCGGGGCGTTTTGTCTCAGGCTATCCTCGCCGTCCGAATCACTGTGGCGCGATCGCCGCGTCGCTGCGGGCGCGCCAGCTCGCTCGTGTCCGGCAGCTCCGTTTCGCCGCGACGCCACCCGAGCTTCACGGCCGTATCCGCCCGCGGCGCCTCCAGACAGCATGTTTGATCCGCAGCGCGCGCGGAGAAGTCAAGACCTGTCACGGCCAGAGCCCGGGCGTGCTCGTGCTGACATGACGTTGTGATGCCGGGTCGCACCCCGCGTCGCGTCAGGTGCGTCATCCGCTCGCGGCGCCTCGCGCGGTCCCGGCGTGACGCCGAACGCCTCCAACGCGCCGAACGCGCCGAACGCGCTGAACGCGCCGAACGTGAAGACACGCCGAACGCGCGCGCCGAGCCCAGCAGGCTGAAGGGTAGAGAAGAGCAATGTCCCGACGGGCGATTTCCGCCTGGAGGCCCGATGGCCCTTCGCGATAAAGTGCACGCCGATGCCGTTTGCCTACGAAGAGCGCAACGCGCGTCATCGAGGTGGGTCGTGGGTTTGAGAACCTCTTATCTGGCTTTGATGGTGGGATTGCTTCAAGTGACGGCCGCCTGCGGCGGGGACGCCTCGTCTCCGGGCGCGGCCGGCACCGAGAGCGGGTCGAGCTCCGGCGGCGGCTCGGGTGGCGGGCCCGGCTCCGGAGGGGCCGGCGGTGAGCCCGAGTTCACGGTCGGCAGCGGCGTCGGGCTGACCGGCAGCGGCGGCGCCGGGCCGGACCCCTGCGACGTCGCCGAGCCGCCGCCCGAGTGTTTCCTGCCGCCCGACCCCGCCTGCGGCGACGGCGCGCGGAACCAGGAGAGCGAGGCCTGCGACGACGGCAACACCTTGCCTGGCGACGGCTGCTCCGGTCAGTGCCAGGTCGAGCCGTACTGGGAGTGTACGACCCCCGGCGAGCCCTGCGTGATCACCATCGCGTGCGGCGACGGCATCCTCCACCCCGGCGAGTTCTGCGACGACGGCAACACCGTCGACGGCGACGGCTGCAGCGCCGATTGCTACTACGTCGACTCATCGCACGTCTGCCCGCGGCCGGGCGAGCCGTGCATCCTGCTCTACGACTGCGGCGATGGCCGCGTGAACGGCGCGGAGGAGTGCGAGGACGGCGACGACCCGCCCGCGTCCGGCGACGGCTGCGACGCCGAGTGCAAGCGCGAGGCGGGGTATCAGTGCAGCCGCCCCGGCCAGCCGTGCACCCGCCTCCCTGTCTGCGGCAACAGCGCCAAGGAGACCGGTGAGGGGTGCGACGACGGCAACACCGCGAGCGGCGACGGCTGCTCGAGCCTGTGCCGGCAAGAGCCCTTTTATTTCTGCCCGACGCCCGGCTCGCCCTGCGAGCTGCTCATCGAGTGCGGCGACGGCGAGGTGCAGCCGGGAGAGCTGTGCGACGACGGCAACACGGCGGACGGCGACGGCTGCAGCGCCGATTGCCAGGTGCGGGACCCGTCGTACGTGTGCCCCGAGCCGGGCGAGCCCTGCCTGCTCCTCTACAGGTGCGGCGACAGCCGCGTGAACGGCAGCGAGCAGTGCGACGACGGCGAGGCCGTGCCGGACAGCGGCGACGGCTGCACCGCGGACTGCCGGCTCGAGGAAGGCTGGGTCTGCAGGCCTGGCCAGCCCTGCACGCGGAGGACCTATTGCGGCGACGGCGCGGTGCAGGTCGGCGAGCAGTGCGATGACGGCGGCGGCGCGTCGCCCGAGGGCGGCGACGGCTGCACCGCGCAGTGCAAGATCGAGCTCGGCTGGACGTGCCCGCCGCGCGGCGGCGCGTGCACCCCGCCCCCGCCGCCGGTCTGCGGCGACGGCGTGATCGGCGGCGCCGAGGTCTGCGACGACGGCGAGCGCCCGCCGGCCGACGGCGACGGCTGCAGCGCCGACTGCCGGACCATCGAGCCGGGGTGGGACTGCTCGCGCGTCGGGTTCCCCTGCAAGACGGTCTGCGGCGACGGGATCAGGATCGGCGCCGAGCAGTGCGACGACGGCGACGCGTTCGGCGGCGACGGCTGCGACGAGACCTGCAAGATCGAGCCTGGGCGGGTGTGCACCGACAGCCGGCCCCAGGACTGCAGGGGCTTCTCCGAGTGCGGCGACGGCGTCCGCGAGGGCACCGAGGTCTGCGACGACGGCAACGCCAGCTGGCACGACGGTTGTACGCCGGACTGCAAGCGCGAGCCGGCCTGCACCGGCGGCGCGTGCAGCTCGGAGTGCGGCGACGGCATCCTCCTGCCCGGCGACGCCGCCGAGCAGTGCGACGACGGCAACAACGTGAGCGGCGACGGCTGCTCCGCCGCGTGCACGGTCGAGGCGGGCTACGTCTGCTCGGTGGCGCCCACCGAGATGCGGCTGCCGATGGTCATCCGCGACTTCATCGGCTGGTGCCCGGAGACCTACAACACCGCCACGAGCAACTCCGCCTGCGACGCCAACCTGACGGACTCCATCACGGGGCACTTCGATTTCGAGATCACCCCCGACGGCAGGCAGACCGACGGCACCGTGCAGACGACGCTCGACGCCGACGGCAAGCCCGTGAACGCCTACGGCAACCCGTTCATCACGCCGAGCGCCGCGAACGGCTGGACCTCGGGGCAAAACAACTTCCGGTGGTGGTACCGGGACAACCCCAACTACAACCGGACGCTCATCACCACGATCGAGCTGACCGATGCGGGCGGCGGCAGCTACGTTTACCAGCGGAACCCGTTCTGGCCGGTGGACGTCGACCCGCCCGGCGCCGATCCCGCGCTCGACAGCCTCGTCGCCGACGGGCTCGAGAGGGCGCGCGACCCAGGGCACAACTTCTACTTCACGAGCGAGGTCCGGTACTGGTTCCAGTTCACCCCGGACACCACCGCGAGCAACAACCCGGTGCTCACCTTCTACGGTGACGACGACGTCTGGGTGTTCATCAAGAACACGCTGACCGCGGACATCGGCGGCATCCACGGGCGCGCCCAGGAGAGCGTGACCATCCTCGACAACGGCGACGCCCGCGTGAGCGCCTGCACCGGCGACGGCTGCACGGGGGCGGGCCCGGCGCGCACCGTCGACCTCAACCTCGAGGCGGGCAAGGTCTACGAGATCGTGGTGTTCCAGGCCGAGCGCCACGTCACCGGCTCGAACTACCAGCTCACGCTGGCGGGCTTCAGCGCCGGCACGTCGGTCTGCACGCCGCAGTGCGGGGTCAACCCGCCGGTCGTGACGCCCGGGGAGGAGTGCGACGACGGCACCGACAACGGCACGGGCTACGGCAAGTGCAACAACTGCCAGCTCGGCTCCTACTGCGGCGACGGCGTCAGGAACGGCCCGGAGCAGTGCGATAACGGCGTCAACAACAGCATGTACGCCAACGCGTCCGGCGCCTGCGCGCCCGGGTGCGTGAACCCGCCCCGCTGCGGCGACGGCTCGGTCAACGCCCCGTACGAGGCGTGCGACCTCGGCGCCGGCAACACCGCGAGCGGCTACGGCGGCTGCACGACCTCGTGCGAGATCGGGCCGTCGTGCGGCGACGGCACGGTCAACGGCGCCGAGCAGTGCGACGACGGCAGCAACGACGGCTTCTACGGCACCTGCAACCCGAACTGCACGCGCGCCCCGCGGTGCGGCGACCGCAGCGTCGACGAGGAGTGGGGCGAGGAGTGCGACGACCCGGCCGACCCGAACTGCGTGGCCTGCCAGCTCGGGGCCCACTGCGGCGACGCGGTGGTGCAGGCGAGCTACGGCGAGGAGTGCGACGACGGCATCAACAACGGCGGCTACGGCGAGTGCGCCCCCATGTGCCTGTACGGGCCGCGCTGCGGCGACGGCGTGGTGCAGCCCGACGAGGAGGACTGCGACCTCGGCGAGGGCAGCAACACCGGCGCGTACAACGGGTGCGATGAGCGCTGCTCGTACGGGCCGTACTGCGGCGACGCGATCATCAGCGGCCCCGAGACCTGCGACGACGGCGTGAACGACGGCTTCTACGGCAGCTGCTTCCCGGACTGCACGCCGGCGGCCCAGTGCGGCGACAGCAGCGTCGACGAGGAGTGGGGCGAGCAGTGCGATCCGCCGAACGAGGCGACCGGCTGCAGCGAGAACTGCCGCCTCGGCGCCCAGTGCGGCGACGCGGTGGTGCAGGCCAACATCGGCGAGCAGTGCGACGACGGCGTGAACGACGGCGGCTACGGCGAGTGCGGCCCGCAGTGCAAGTACGGGCCGCGCTGCGGCGACGGCGTGGTGAACGGCGCCGAGCAGTGCGACGACGGCGACGGCAACAACACCGGCGGCTACGGCAAGTGCGCGCCGGGCTGCGTCTACGGGCCGTACTGCGGCGACGGCGACCGGCAGAGCCTCTACGAGGAGTGCGACGACGGGAACAACACGAGCGGCGACGGCTGCAGCTCGGCCTGCGAGTACGACAGCCAGCCTCTCTAGCCGGACGACCGGGTGAGCGGAGCGGCGCGCGTCGCCCGGCGCGCGCCGCCCGCCCCCCGGGCCGCGCCTCCCCCCCGGGCCGCGCCTCCCACCCCCTCCGCCGCCGCCCCTCTCCGCCGCGCCCCTCGGCGCGCGACGGCGGGAGCGCCCCGGCTCACGGCGCCTCCGGCACCCTCGGCCGCACCGTGGTGTCCCCCGGCGGCTTCTCCAGGAGGGGCGGCCCCGCGACGGGCAGCCATATCTCGAAGACCGCGCCCCCCTTCTGGGCCTTCCGGTAGCTGATCTCCCCGCCGTGCTCGAACACGATCCGCTGCGCGATCGCGAGCCCGAGCCCCGTCCCCTTCTCCTTGCTGGTCGCGTACGGCTCGAACAGGCGCGGCACCATGTCCTCCGCCACGCCGGGCCCGTTGTCGCGCACCACGATCCGCACGCGGTCGTTCGGCAGCGGGCCGATCGTCACCGAGACGCGCGGGTCGCGCCGGACCGCGCCCGCCGCGTCGAGCCCGTTCTGGACCAGGTTCGTGAGCACCTGGATCATCTGGTCCCGGTCCGCGGAGACCTTCGGGATCGGCTCGGCCACGAGCTCCACGCGCGGCAGCGCTGCCCCGCCCGCCCCGGGCGTCTCGGTGACGATCGCCTCGCCCGACACCGGCGCCGCGTGCAGCGTCACCACCCCGCGCGCGACCGCCACGAGATCGACGGGCTCCAGGTTGGGCGGCGGCAGGCGCGCGAACCGGGTGAACTCGGTCACGATGTTCGCGATCCGGTGCACCTCGTTCAGCACCGTCGACGTCGCCTCCTCGAAGTAGTCGTCGAACGCCGGGTCCTCGCGCTGCCGCAGCCGCCGCAGCGTCTCCACCGCCGCCCGGATCGGCGCGAGCGGGTTCTTGATCTCGTGGGCGATCTGGCGCGCTACCTCGCGCCGCGCCGCGATGCGCTCGGTCGCCGCCAGGCGCTTGCGCATCGCCGCGAGCTCGTCGATCGTCGCGTTGAACGCCGCCGCGAGATCGGCGATCTCCCGCCCGCCGCGCCCCTCCACCCGCCGCGGCGCGCCGCTCATGACCTCGCGCGTCTCGTGGGCCAGCGCCACGAGCGGCCGCGACAGGCTGCGCGCCAGCACCACCGCGATCGCGAGGGCGATCGCCAGCACCGTGGCGCCGGTGAGCGCGATCGAGCGGTCCAGCCGGGCCAGCGCCTGCCGCAGCGGGTCGCGCGACACCGAGGCGACGACGTCGAGGCCCGGGACCTCCGGGAAGTGCAGGACGCGCGCCACCTCCGCCTCGCTGCTCCGGGGCGCGGGCTGCCCCTCGCGCGCCGCGGTGAGCCGCACGTCGTACGCGTCGCCGATCCGCGCGAGCACCGGGCCGATCCGCCGCGCGCCCACGAGGCCGAGCGTGACCCCGTGGCTCGACAGGGCGCAGTGGACCTCCAGCGACGGCTCGCCCCCCGCCTTCGCCGGCCGCAGCCGCGGCGCGCCCCCGGGCGCCTTGATCAGCTCCGACAGCCGCGCGTCGCGGGTGCCGATGCGCGCGGCGTCCTCGGCCCCGAGGACGCTCCCGTTGCCCGCCACGAGCGAGAGCTCGTCGAGGCGCAGCGCCTTGGCCTGGCTCGGGACCTGCCGGCGGATCGCGATGCGGCTCGACGGATCCATGGCGTCCGGGTCGCCCTTGGCCCGCTCGAGCTCGACGTGGGCCTTGTCGACGAACGTGTCGTGCTGGCAGAGCGGCGGCAGGAGATCGCCCAGGGCGTCGGCCTCCCACGCGAGCTGCTGCCGGACGCCGGCGTGCGCCGCGTCGATCCGGTCGGCGAAGCCGCTCTCGATGATCTCCCGCGACGCCTCGCGCAGGGTCAGCCCGACGAACGCCGTCGCGATGATCGCGACGAGCCCGAAGGCGAGCAGGAGGCGAGCGGCGAGGGGCATGGCGGGGCCGTGACAGCCGGCCGGCCGCGAGGCCGCCCCGGCCGCCAGGACGGCCGGGCGGCCGCCGCGGACCGCGGCGGTGGTGGGTCTCGATACGATGTCGATGGTAGAGGAATCTTCGGCCGCGCCGAGCCCTCCGCGACGCGCTCCTTCTCCGGCGCGGTCTCCGTGGATACGCGATCGGCCCGCGGTCGTCCAAGTTCGCGGCTTTTCCCCCAGCCGCGCGGGCCCGCCCCTGCGCCTCTGCCCAGGAGGTCTCGGTCCGCTGCTCGCCTCCCCTCGGCGGCTCACCGCGCTTCTGCCGCGCGCTCTCCTTGCACCGGGGGGCACTCGCCTCTTACGCTCGGTCGTCCTTCGAGGTCGTCGGGTGCGCGCTGGCCCACGCACGCGCCGCGGCTCGACCGCGCTGGAACGCACGAAATGAACTCCAAGCAGCTCCCCATCGCCATCGCCGTAATCCTCGCGTTCATCGGCTTCGGCTTGAGTCTCGCGTCGAAGTCGCTGGCGGAGTTCTCGAGCCAGCTGTTCATGTTCTTCGGCATCTCCGCGGCGGTGGCGGTGGTGTACGCGAGCGTCGCGGGCAAGGGCGGCGTCCCCCTCGGGGGCCTGCGCGACGCGCTCCGCGCGGCCGCGCGGGGCAAGCGGCCCAAGCTGCCCGAGGGCGCCCCCGCCGACGTCGCCGAGACCTACGAGCAGATCGCCGAGATCGCCGGCCGCCAGGCCGAGCTCGCGGAGGAGCGCCACGCGCTCGCCGAGGAGCGCGACAAGCTCGCCCGGGAGCGGGACGGCCTGAGCCGCGAGCGCGACGGGGTCGAGCGGCAGCGCGACACCCTGGAGCGGGAACGCGACAACCTGAGCCGCGAGCGCGACGGGCTCCTGAAGGAGCGCGACACCCTCGAGCGCGAGTGCGCGGCGCTCACGCGCAAGGTGAACGACCTCGCGCAGCGGGGCCCGGACATCGACGTCGACGCGCTCGTGGACTCGGTGCTGCGCGCCACCACCGGCGAGCGGGTGCGCGTCCCGCCCGGCGCCCCGGCGGAGCTCTCGCGCCTCTACACGGAGCTCACCGGCATCGCGGAGCGGATCTCCCAGGCCGAGCTGCGCGACAAGCAGCGCCGGACCGAGCTGGCGCAGGCGACCGTGCTCCTCGACGAGCTCCTGCCCAAGCTGAGCGACGGCGTGAGCAGCGTCATGCACGCGAGCGAGCAGGCGATCGTCTACATCCGCGACATGATCACCGCGCTCGCGAACATCGCCCAGTCCGTCGAGTCGCTCGCGTCGAGCGCCGAGGAGTCGAGCTCGAGCATCCTCGAGATGACGGCCACGAACGAGGAGGTCGCCGAGAACGTCGGCGAGCTCGGGTCGAGCGTGCGCGAGACGGTCTCGTCGATCGAGGAGATGGCCTACTCCATCCGCGAGGTCGCGAAGAACGTCGACGCCCTGGCGCTGACGGCCGAGGAGACGAGCTCCTCGATGAACCAGATGGACGTCTCCATCGACCAGGTCCAGTCGAACGCGAACGAGACGGCCCGCCTCTCCGAGGAGGTGGCGACCGACGCCGAGAAGGGCGCCGAGGCGATCCTGAAGACGATCGGCGAGATCTACCGCATCAAGGAGTCGAGCCAGGAGGCCGTGGCGGTCATCTCGAACCTCGGCTTCCGGATCGAGGCGATCGGGCAGATCCTGGCCGTCATCGACGACGTCGCCGAGCAGACGAACCTGCTCGCGCTGAACGCCGCGATCATCGCCGCCCAGGCGGGCGAGCATGGCAAGGGCTTCGCGGTCGTCGCCGACGAGATCAAGGACCTCGCCGAGCGCGCCGGCGGCAGCACGAAGGAGATCGCGGAGCTCATCAAGACCATCCAGTCCGAGTCGAAGAACGCGATCGCCGCCGTCGAGCGCGGCGCCCACAACGTCGACCGCGGCGTCGAGGTGTCGAACGAGGCCGAGCGCGCCCTGAAGAAGATCCTGGAGAGCTCGCAGAAGTCGACGAACATGGTGCGCGCCATCGCCCGCGCCACGGTCGAGCAGGCCAAGGGGTCGAAGCAGGTCACCGACGCGATCGGCCGCATCGCCGAGACGGTGCAGCAGATCGCCGCCGCCACGGCGGAGCAGGCGCGCGGGTCGGAGCTCATCATGAAGAGCGCGGAGAAGATGCGGACCATCACGCAGCACGTGGAGCGGTCGGCCCAGGAGCAGGCGCGCGGCGGTCGCCAGATCACGAGCGCGATCGAGCAGATCTCGAACCAGGTCCACAGCCTCAACGCCTCGCACCGCAGCCAGACGCGCGGCGGCGAGCAGCTCATCGAGGCGGGCAAGCGCATCGAGGAGGCGGCGCGGCAGCAGGACCAGGCGGTGCGGCAGCTCGTCAGCGCCGCCGAGCGGATGCGTCGCACGGCGGCGATTTGACCCCACGCCGCCCTCCCGCGCATAGGCAGCATCCATGGCGCTGACGATCGTGGTGCTCGCGCCCGCCGAGGCGGGCAAGGAGGACGGTGGCGAGCTCTCCCTGACCCTGGACGCGCCCCGCATCATCATCGGCCGCGCGGAGGGCTGCGAGGTGCGCCTCCCCGACGCGAGCGTGAGCCACCGGCACGCGTCGATCCGGCAGCGCGGCGCGACCTACCTGCTCCTCGACGAGGGCAGCGAGAACGGCACCTTCCTCGGCAAGACCCGCATCGCCCCGCGCACGGCGATGCCGCTGCGCTCGGGCGATCGCATCCGGGTCGGCCGCGTGTGGCTCGCGCTCCGGATCGAGCCGGCGATCCCGAAGGGCGCCCCGGCCGCGGTCGCGAAGGAGCTCGCCCTCGAGCTCGTCGCGCGCGGCCTCCAGGCGCAGGGCGAGGACCCCGCGCCGCGCGTCGTCGTCGTCGACGGCCCGGACCGCGGCCGCGAGCTGCGCCTCGACCAGTCGGGGCGCCCTTACATCCTCGGGCGCGCCAAGGACACCGACCTTGCCCTCGACGACCCGGACCTCTCGCGCCGTCATGTGGCCATTACGCGCAGGGGTGATCAATTCTCGGTTCAGGACCTCGGATCGCGCGTCGGGGCTTTGCTGGACGGCGTTCCGGTGCCTCAGTTCGATACGGTGTGGCGTCCTGGACAGGTGCTCGCGCTCTCGGGCAATCGGCTCGTGTTCGAGCACCCGGCCGCGGAGGCGCTCGCGGAGATCGAGCGCAGTCCGTGCGAGCTGCTCCGTCCAGACGCGGTGTTCGAGGCGCCTTCGCCCGTCGAGCCGCCGGCGGCGGCTTCCACGCCGACGCCTTCTCCTGCCTCCGCGAGCACGCTTTCGCCGCTGGCGCGGCCTGAGGTGTCGGCGCCTCGCGTCGCCCAGGGCGGTGGTGGTGGATGGGGCTTCACCGAGGCGCTCATTGCATTGCTCGCGGTCGGTGTGCTGGCCCTCAGCATTGCAGGACTGCTGTGGCTGCTTGGACGCGGTTAGCGTCTTGACGTCGCGCGCGCGCAGAGTTGGAAGAGCGCAGGCCCGGAGAGGTGCGCATGCGTGCGATCCGAATGAGAGCTGAGGACGAGATCGAGTACACCGCGGCGGAGCTTCAGGCGGAGGGGATCCGGTGCGAGGCGTTCGACCCGGGCGCAGCCGCGCCGGCCCTGCAGCGCGTCCTCGCGGAGCGTGGATGGACGGAGCACGAGGACGTCCACCGCGACATGAGCAGGCCTCGAGACGAGGCGGAGAGCGCGAGAGAGGCGGATGAGCACTGCCACCTCGGCGACGAGGTGCGGCTCTTCCTGGAGGGGCAGGCCCTTTATGACGTCCGCTGCCTGAACGACGAGTGGCTGCGCATCTGGGTCGGCGCGGGCGATCTCGTCGTCGTGCCGGCGCGGCGCTATCATCGCTTCGTGGCGAGCAAGGCCGGCGCCCTCCGCTACGTGCAGCCGTACGGGGGCCGTCACCTGCTCATGCAGCTCTACCGCGTGTCCGACGACAGGACGCGCGCTTTCTGATCTCGAGGTACCCGATGGCGCGCCCTTACCGTCTCGTCACGTCCGCGACCCGGATCCCTGTCCCTGGCGGCAAGCTGATCGAGGAGCTGTTCGGCCGCGTGAACACCGGCACGGACGGGTTCAGCCTGGCGCACATGGTGGCCCCGCCGGGGTGGAGCGAGCCGGCGCAGACGCCGTCGTTCGGCGAGCTGACGCTGATGATCCGCGGCCGCATGCGGGTCGAGATCGCGGGAGAGACGGTCGACCTCTCTGCCGGCCAGGCCATCTGGACGGAGCCCGATCAGCGCGTCCGCTACAGCAACCCGTACGACGAGGAGAGCGAGTACTTCGCCCTCTGCATACCCGCCTTCGCGCCGGATCTCGCGCGGCGCGACGGCGCGTGAGCTGAGCCGCGCGGCTCCCGTGCCGGCGCGCGGCGTTCGCGCCAGCGCGGCGCGCGGCGCAGATCGTGGATCCGCGGCGCGCGTCGAGCGCGTACTATGTCCCATGCTCTTCGATCCCGCGGAGTTCCGGAAGGTGCTGGGCCAGTTCGCGACCGGGATCACGCTCGTGACCACGGTGCAGGACGGCGCGCCGCTGGCGATGACGGTGAACTCGTTCAGCGCCGTCTCGCTCGATCCGCCGCTCGTGCTGTTCTGCGCGGACAAGCGGTCGAGGACGAGCGCGGCGATCGAGGCGTCGGGCGTCTTCGCGGTGAACATCCTGCGGGAGCAGCAGCGGGACATCTCGGACCTGTTCGCCGGCAAGGGCACGGACATCGATCGCCAGGCGGTCCTCACCGAGGCGCATGTGGCCGAGTCCGGCAGCCCGATCCTCAAGGACGTGCTGGCCTTCATCGATTGCAAGGTCGAGCACGCGTACGACGGGGGCGATCACATCATCTATGTCGGCCGCGCGCTCGCGTCGGGCCGGGGCGAGGCCGGCGCGCCGCTCCTGTATTACCGGGGCACGTACCAGGCGCTCGACGACGTCTGGCGGTGGCGCGACCGTTATGCGGCGAAGGAGCAGGCGATCCCGTTTCACGAGCTGGTCGACTTCTTCGATCGCATGCAGGCGGAGGGGCCTTATGCGACGCTCGTCGACGAGCTCGTCACGCTGGTCGATCCGGGCGTGGAGGAGCGCTGTCTCGATCTCGGCTGTGGCACGGGCCGCCTGGCGCGCGAGATGGGGCGCCGGTGCCACGAGGCGGTCGGCATCGACGCGACGTCGGCCATGGTGGAGCGCGCCTCGCAGCGGGCGAAGGCGCTCGGCCTGGACAACGTGACCTTCCGGGAGGCGGTCGCGACGCGGCTCCCGTTCCCTGACGCCTCGTTCGACGTGGTGACCTCGTCGAACCTGCTCTTGCACGTGCCCGAGCCGGGCCCGGTGCTGGCCGAGGCGGCGCGCGTGCTCCGCCCGGGCGGCCGCCTCGCGCTCCTGGAGCCAGCGCCCGTGATGAGCCGCATCGCCATGGCCGGCTACCTGCGCGGCCAGCGGTACAACCCGCCCACGGCCCACGCGATGCTCGCCTGGGCCGACGCGGCGGAGGTCACCTACCGCCACAGCGAGGACCGGCTCAGCGCCGACCTCAGCGGCGCCGGCTTCGAGGTCGACCGCCGCGAGCGCCGGATGAACGGCCTCGCCCTGCTCTGGGTCGCCCGCAAGCCGTAGGGGCCTGCCGGGCCGCGCTCGCCCCGCGCCGCGCTCACGCAGCCCGCCGCAGCCCCGCGTCCTCGACGAGCCGGGGTACCCAGTCCTCCGCGCCGATGGAGCGCATGTGGATGCCCGAGAGCCCCGGGATGTCGCGGAGCCCCCGGACGAGCTCCAGCGTGATCCGGTAGCTCTCCCCCTCGGCGTCGCCGCTCTGCCGGACGCGCTCGATCAGGTGATCGGGGACCACGAGGCCCGGCACCTTCTGCAGGAAGCTCAGCCGATCCACGCCCGCGAACGGGAAGATCGCCGCGATGAAGTGCGCGCGCTCGTGGAGCCCGCGCTCGACCACGGCCGCCATCCAGCGGCGCATCGACGCGAGCTCGAACACCGCCTGCACCTGGATGAAGCTCGCCCCCGCGTCGATCTTCGCGCTGAGCCGGTCCATGGCCCCGGCGATCGCCTGCTCGGCGCACGGGAAATCGATGGTCCCGACATGGAAGTAGGGCGCCGGCGAGATGACGTCTCCGTTGAAGAGCTTCCCCTCGCGCGTCAGCCGGCGGGTCAGCTCGATCGCCGCGTAGCTGTCGACGTCGCTCACCTCCTTCGCGTCGGGGTCCGAGCCGATGGCGCACGGATAGCCGCCGAGGACGATGATGTTGGACAGCCCGAGCGCCGCCATCCCGAGGAGGTCGCCCTGGAGGGCGATCCTGTTCTTGTGGCGCAGCGAGAACTGGAGCACCGGCTCGATCCCCTCCTGCTTCACGAAATGGCCGACTGCCATGTTGGCGCAGCGCGCCTGGGAGAGCAGGTGATCGTTGATCTGCACGACGTCGACGCAGTCCGCCATGCTCCGGGCGTGCCGGAGCAGCTTCTCCAGGTCGTGGTGACGCGGGGGCGTCAGCTCGGCGGACACGAGGAACCGGCGCTCGCTCAGGAGGCGCTCCATCTTCGATTTCGACACCATCTGCTGCTCCTTCCATCACTCGCCATCACTCGACGAACCTGATGACTCGGACCTTGACCCCGCGCTGGCCGCGGAACTGCGCGGCAGCGCTGGCGATGCGCGCCGCCTCCGCCCGCGCCAGGCTGCAGGGGAACCCGTATTTCTTGAGGATCCGCTCGCTCGCGATGTCGAGGGCCGTCCGGCAGCGCGAGACGAAGTCGTCGATCTCGTAGCTCTCCCCGACCTCGAGGTGCTCTTTCACGACGAGAGAAGGCGAGTAACAGACTTGCTGCTCGCCGCTCGGCCACTCGACCACGAAGCGCATCTCCGGCATGGGTCTCTCTAGCTCCGGCGGGATCCCAGGAACTCGCGGTACACGCCGGCCGCGATGCGGGCCGATCGCTCCCACGTGTACCGCGCCGCGGTCTCGATGGCCGCGGCGCGCAGGCGCCGCCTCACGCCTTCCTCCAGGATAGCCTCCATCGCGCGGGCGAGATCGTCTGTCCTCGAGGGATCGACGAGGAGCGCGCTCTCCCCGTGCCGGAGGAACTCGGTGAAGGGCGGCTGCGCGGAGCTCACCACCGGCGCGCCGGACGCCATCGCCTCGAGCAGGACGAGCCCGAACCCCTCGCGCACGGAGGGGAAGACGAACGCGTCCGCCAGCCGGTAGAGCGGCGGGATCAGCGCGTCGGGGAGCACGCCCGCGAGCACGAGCGGCGGCGGCGACGCGCCCGCTGTCGGCGACGCGCCCGCTGTCGGCGACGCGCCCGCTGTCGGCGACGCGCCCGCTGTCGGCGACGCGCCCGCTGTCGGCGCGCCCGCCGTCGGCGCCCCCGCCGGCCACACGCCGCCTCCTCGCGCGATCGCCTCGAACTCGCGCTGATAAGGCGCGTGATCGAAGAGCGTCTCTCCGCCCGCGATGACCAGCTGGGCGCCGGGCAGCCGCCGCCGCACCGCGAGGAAGGCCTTCAGCAGGCCGATCGAGTTCTTGCGCGGCTCGACGCCGCCCACGGTCACGTAGAGCGGCGACCCCGTGGCGCCGAGCCGCGCCCGCAGCGCCGCCTCCTGGCCGTCCGGCGCCGGCGTGTAGCGCCGCAGGCTCACCCCGTTCGGGATGATCGCCGCGTCGACGCCGAGATCGGCCCGGAGCACCTTCCGCCACGCCTCGCTGACCACCAGGCACGCGTCCGCCTCGCGCACGGAGCGCTCCTGGCAGGCGCGCAGGTACGGGCTGTCGTAGTCGTCGAGGTGGTGCACCGTCCGGAGGAAGCGCGGGACGCGCCCCTCGGCGCGCAGCGTCGCGAGCGCGTTCGCGCTGATGCAGTCCTGGGCGTGCCAGACGTCGTGCCGCGCCCCGAGCCGGCGCAGCCCGGTCGTCATCTCCGCGATGCGCTGCTCCACGACAGCGTCGATCCCCGCCGGCGCGGGCGCGGCGGGCACGAGGACCGACGGGCAGCGCGGCGCGCGGTAGAAGCCGCCCTGGTCCTTGTTCAGCGCGTAGATGCAGACCTCGACGCCGAGGTCGTGCAGCGCCTCGGCGAGCTCCACCGTGTGCACGACGCCGCCGCGCGGCTTGGTCGAGTACGTGAGGAGCGCGACCGAGAGCGGCGCGCCGATCCCGCCCGCCCGCCCGCCCGCGCGCGTGCTCTCGCTCATCGCGCCCCCTCCCCGGCGAAGCCCGTGAGCGGCTCCGCGGCGAGGTCCCAGAGCGTCTGCCGCTCGCCGCCGGCCTGCAGCGTGAGCCGCCGCGAGCCGTCGACCACGCCCACCGCCGCGCTCGCGATGCCCCGCCGCGCGAACGCCGCGAGCACCTCGCTGGCGGCCTCGGGGCGCACGCTGAGCAGGAAGCCGTAGCTCGGGAACGCGAGCAGCCAGCGCGCGAGCGACGGCTCGCATAGATCGCGCACCGCGCGCGGCCTAGGGACGGCCTCGAGGTCGAGCACGGCGCCGGCGCCGGACGTCTCCAGGAGCATGAGCAGCGTCCCCGCGACGCCGCCCATGCTGATGTCCTTGCCCGCGTCGCACAGGCCCGCCTCGGCGAGGGCGGGCAGGATCTCGAGGTCGCCGCGGAGCCGCGCCGGGTCCGCCCCGGTCGAGGCGTTCCAGAAGGGGTGCTCCGCGTGCATCGCGCCGCGCAGGTCGATCGCCGCGACGAGCACGTCGCCCGGGCGCGCCGCGAAGCTCGTGATGAGCCGCCGCGCGCGCCCCGCGATGGCCACGGCGAGGGCGTTGTAGGGGCTGCGCGCGCTCGTATGCCCTCCAACGATCGGCACGCCGTAGGCGCGCGACGCGGCGACCATGCCTTCCCAGACCGGCTCCAGCGCGCCGGCCGAGGTCCCCCAGACGACGTCGACCACGGCGATGGGGCGGCCGCCCATCGCGAAGATGTCGCTGATGTTGACCATGACCGCGCTGTAGCCCGCGAACCGCGGATCCCCTTCGAGGAACGCCGGCCAGATCCCCTCGGCGGCGAGGAGCAGGTAGCCGTCCCCGTCCGGGATCGCCGCGCAGTCGTCGCCGAGCGCCGCGGGCCTGTCGACCGCGCCGCCCGCGCCGCCGGCGCCCGCCTTGCCCGACAGGTGCCGCGCCGGGATCTGCACGTCCCGCTTCGCGAGGATGCCGAGCGCGCCGCGCAGCTCTGCCGCGATGCCGGCGAGCATCAGCGGAACCCCTGCCCGGGCGGCGGGCGCGGCTCGTCGCCTGGCGGGTAGCTCTCGAGGTCGGCCTGCATCAGGTGGTGCGGGTGATCGCGGTACGAGCGCTCCTCGAGGGTGCGCCAGTGGATGCTCTCGAAGAACGGCACGTTGGCCACCTGCACGAGCGCGAGGAACCGCTGGCACCCCCAGCCGTGGGCGGTGGTGACCGCCTTGTGGACGAGGCCGCGGCCGACGACGCCCTGCTTGCGGTGGGCGCGCGCGACGCCGAGCCGGCCGCCGTACCAGAGGCCGGGCTCCACCTCGTAGATGCGCACGGTGCCGACGACCTCCTCGCCCTCGCGCGCCCCGGGGTGCACGGCGGCGATGGGGAACGCGGCGGCGTCCCACTCGTCCTCGTCCGTGGCCTTAAACAGCCCTTGCTCGTCGCAGAAGATGGCCCGGCGCAAGCGGAGGTACGCGAGATGGGTCTCCCTGCTCTGCACCAGCTCGAAGCTGTACGGTGGCGTCATCGGAGCTCTCCGGGGTTGATGTCCATGCCGCGCCGGGTCCCGGCGGCGCTGCGGCCCGGCCTTCTGCCTCGAAGCCCGGGAGCCCCGAGCAGGCGCCGCAGCGGGCGCAGCCCGCCTTCACGTCGGTCCCGCGCATCCCCGCCCGCGCGAGCAGCGGGCCGACGCGCGTGTAGAGCGCTCGCATGAAGTCCCCCGAGGGCGGCGCGCGGTCGGCCGAGGGCGTCCCGGGGATCGGCACGAGCGGCACGAGGAACGGATAGACCCCCATCGCGATGAGCCGCTCGCTCGCGCCGAGCAGCGACCCGAGCGAGTCGCCGAGCCCCGCGATGAGGTACGTCGACACCTGGCCGCGCCCGAACACGCGCACGGCCGCCTCGAACGCCTCGAAGTACCGGGCCACGCTCACCTCGGCCTTGCCCGGCATCGCCGCCGCGCGCACCTCGTCCTCGACCGCCTCGAGGTGCATGCCGAGGCTGTCGACGCCGGCCGCGCGCATCCGCTCGAACCAGGCGAAATCGTCCGGCGGCTCGCACTGCGCCTGCACCGGCAGGTCGACGCGCGCCTTGATGCCGCGCGCGCAGTCGGCGAGGTGCGCCGCGCCGCGATCGGCCGACCGCGGCGTGCCGGTGGTCAGCGTCACGTGCCGCACCCCGTCGAGCCGCGCCGCCGCCTCGGCGACCTCGCCGAGCTGCTCCGGCGTCTTCTTCGCGGTGGTGCGCCCCGCCGCGAGCGACTGCCCGATCGCGCAGAACGTGCAGGCCTTCTCGCGCTCCGAGTACCGGATGCACGTCTGGAGCACGGTCGAGGCGAGGACGTCCGCGCCGTGCAGCAGCGCGATCTTGGGGTAGGGGATCCCGTCCTGCGTCGAGAGCGCGTAGAAGCGCGGCGCCTTCACGAGGGCGATCGGCGCGAGCTCCTCGCCGTCCCGCGCCACGGTCCCCGCCCCGTCGCGCCCGATCCGCGCCACGAACGGCGACGCCGCCGCCGCGTCGGTGTGGATCGGGATCATCACCGTGGCGCCGCGGAGCGTGGCGGCCACGTGCTGGGTCGGCCCGGCCCCGCCGCGGCGCGAGGTCCACGCGCGGCGGCCCTCGCCGTCGCCGGAGGCGGGCTCCGGCGGCGGCGCGGCGTCCGCGTCGGCGGCCTCAGCCAGCCTCAGGCCGAACGACTGGAGCTCGGTGATCAGCGTCTGGGTATCCATGGTCCACCGCCGCAGGCTCGAGGGAAGAGGCCCTGGGGTCGCCGGCGCCGACCGCGACCGACCGCGGCGCCAAGTCCATCCAGAGCCGCAGCAAATCGGGCCGGGCGTAGTGCCCGGCCGCGTCCATCATCCGCTTTCGCTTCGTGATCAGGGCGAAGTCGAGGTCCGCGACGGCCATCCCCTCGCCGTCGGTCACCGGCGGGCACGCGTGCATGCCCTCCGGCGTCACGATGGCCGTCATGCACCCGCCGCGCAGCGCGCCCTGCATCTGCTCGTTCGGCGCGATCTCCCGCACCTGCTCCGGCGTCAGGAAGGCCGTGGCGTTCACCACGAAGCAGCCCGACTCCAGCGCGTGGTGCCGGATCGTCACCTCCATCTGCTCGGCGAAGATCGACCCGACCAGCGAGCCGGGGAACTGGCTGCAGTGGATCTGCTCGTGCTGCGCGATGAGCGCGAACCGCGCGAGCGGGTTGTAGTGCTCCCAGCAGGCGAGCGCCCCGAGCCTCCCGACCGCGGTGTCCACGGCCCGGAGCCCCGAGCCGTCGCCCTGCCCCCAGATCATCCGCTCGTGGTAGGTCGGCGTGAGCTTGCGCCGGTGGAGCGCGAGGGAGCCGTCCTTGTCGAAGACGAGCTGCGCGTTGTAGAGCGTCCCGTGGTCGCGCTCGTTCACGCCGAGCACCACCACCACCCCGTGCGCGCGCGCGGCGGCCGCCACGGCCCGGGTGACCGGGCCGGGGACGGTGACCGCCTCCTCGTAGAGGCGCATGTGCTCCTTGCCCATGGCGGGCGGCGGGAGCACGAACGAGAAGTACGGGTAATACGGGACGAACGCCTCGGGGAAGACGCAGAGCTCGGCGCCTTCCTTCGCGGCCCTGGCGATCGAGGCGACGACGCGCTCGGTCGTCCCGTCCCGGCTGCCGAGGACGGGGCTGGCCTGCACGGCGGCCGCCCTGATCTTCCGGTCGTACTCCATGGACGGCGCCCGGATCAGAGCGTCCAGGAGTGGACCACGAACGCGTTGTCCCGGCGGTGGAGGAGCTGGATGTCGAGCACGTCGAGCGGGCTGACCGGCTTGATCCCCGGGATCAGCGCGTGCTCGCCGTGGCCGTAGAGCGCCTGGAGGGCGAACCGGCAGGCGTACACCTTGCCGCCCTCCTCCATGAAGCGGCCGATCTGCTGGTTGACCGCGAGGTGCCCGGAGAACGCCTCGCTGCCGAGCTTCGGAAAGCCGCGCTGGAGACCGAGCGTGACGCCCGGCCCGTAGAGCAGGATGGATGTCTCGAACCCTTTGCGCTGTAGGCGGATCGCCGTCAGCACGTTGACGAGGCCGATCGAGCCCTCGAAGGCCACCGTGTGAAAGGTAACGAGCGCCTTCTCTCCCGGCTTCGCCTTGACGTCTTCGAAGACCTTCTCCTCGTAATCGACCAGGAAGTCACCAGCGTTGTAGGCGGGATACGTCGGCTTCGGCATTGGTTACCTCTCTCCTAGAGTGGATGAGTTGAGGGCATTGTGGTTTCTCCGCGCAAGGGAAATGAAGGTGTCCTGTCTCGATTTCGAGCGGTCGTTCTCGGTGGACCGGCGCGATCGCGCAAACCGCCCCTGTCCCGTTTCAAGGGTGTTTCTTGAACGTTCGAGGACGTCGCCAGAGACGTTGTCTGAAACGTTTCTCGAACGTTTCGAGATCTCGTCTGTGATGTCGAGTGTGGCTGGGTAGGTGCGGCGCGCTCGTGCGTGCGAGCGGCGGAGGCGGGCAGGGGGGATGGCGCGGCTCCTGCGGAGCCAGCGCCGGGCTGTCGCCGAGCTACCGCTGCTTCTTTCGAGTCTTCGAAGTTTTGCCGGCCTTGCCGGCCTTCCCGGGCTTGCCGCTCTTGACGCGCTTGCCGCCGTCACCGCTCTTGCCGGCCTTCACGACCCTGGTGGTCTTCGTGCTCTTGCTGGTCTTGACCCGGCGAGTGGCCCGTCCGTCCGCCGCCTCGCGCCGCAGCCGGCGCGGCTTCGGCTCGTCCGACGCGCCTTCGCCGGCGAGCCGCCGGCCGTAGATCGTGCGCCGGAGGATGGCGACGTCCTCGATCTGCACGAGCGTCGTGTCGCCGATCGCGATCCGGTCGCCCGACCGGCGGCCGATGACGCGCAGCCCCTCGTCGTCGATCTCGTACTGATCCGGGCCGAGCGACTCCATGCGGACGAGCACGTCGACGAACGGATCCTCGATGTTCACGTAGACGCCCGTGCCCACGAGGCCCGTCACGGTGCCCTCGAAGATGTCCCCGAGCCGGGAGCGCATCAGGAGCGCGCGGTGCAGATCGACCACCTCGCGCTCCACCTCCATCGCCTTGCGCTCCCGCTCGGACGCCGTGACGGCCGCCTCGCGCAGCCGCTCGATGGCCGCCTCGCTCCGGTCGATGCTCTCGCCGCGCAGCACCGCGCGGATGGCCCGGTGCGCCGTGATGTCCGGGTAGCGCCGGATGGGCGAGGTGAAGTGCAGGTACGCGCTCGAGGCCAGGCCGAAGTGGCCCACGTTGGCGATGTCGTACACCGCCTGCTTCATCGCGCGGAGCAGGAGCATGTGCAGCACCTGCTTCTGCGGGTGCGCGTCGAGCTTCTTCAGGAACACCGACAGTCGCTTGGGATCGGCCGCGTCCTCGGGGTCGAACGCGAGCCCGAGCTCTCCGCACATCGTCGCGAAGCGCTCGAGCTTCGCCTGGTCCGGCGGCGCGTGGTACCGGAAGACGGTCGGGATGCTCTGGTCGACGACGAACTGCGCGCAGGTCTCGTTCGCGAGGAGCATCAGCTCCTCGATGAGCTGGTAAGCCTTCGCCACGCCGGGGTCGTGGCTGCGCTTCTGCACGTCGACGGGCCCGCCCGTCTCCGGGTCGAGCACCACCTTCGCCTCGGGCAGGTCGAGGTCGAGCGCGCCCCGCCGCATCCGCTTGCCGCGGAGCAGCCGGGCGAGGTCCCACATCACCTGGAGGTCGTTCCTGTACGCCTCGGCCTCGGGGCTCCGCGGCGGCTCGGTGGTGAAGCCGAGCGCGCGCGCCACGCCCGGGTAGGTGAGCTTCGCGGCCGAGCGGATGTAGCCCTCGATGACGCGCGCGCGCCGCACCGTCGCCGCCGCGTCGAGCTCGACCTCCACGCACAGGCAGAGCCGGATCACGCCCGGCAGGAGCGAGCAGAGGTTCGACGAGAGCGCCCGCGGCAGCATCGGGATCGCGCGGTCGGGCAGGTAGATCGAGTTGCCGCGCCCGAGCGCCGCCTCGTCGAGCGCGGTGCCCGGCCGCACGTAGTGCGAGACGTCGGCGATCGCGATCCAGGCCCGGTACGAGCCGTCCTCCTCGCGGATCACCCAGACCGCGTCGTCGTGGTCGCGCGCGTCCTCCGGGTCGATCGTCGGCATGGGCAGGTGGGTGAGGTCCGTGCGCCCCTCGAGCGCCTCGGCCGGCACCTCGTCGCCGAACGCCTCGGCCTCGGCGATCGCCGCCGGCGGGTGCTCCTCCTCGATCCCCTCGCGCATCAGGATCTTGGCGACCTCCACGTTCGGGTCGCCGGGCGCCCCGAGCACCGCCTCGATCACGCCCTCCGGGTTCTCCTCGGGCAGGTCCGGGAAGCGGGTGAGCGACACGACCGCCGCGGCGCCGTCCTCGGCGTCGGGCGGCACGAGCGGTCCGCCCTGCTCGCGCGGCACGATCACGATCGGCCCGCGGACGCGCCCGTCGTCCGGCTCGAGCCAGGCGCTCTTGCCTCGTCGCCGCAGCACGCCCGCCACGCGCGTGTGGCGCCGCTTGATGACGCGGACGACCGCCCCCTCCACGCCGCGCCGCGAGCGCGTCGCGATGCGCACCGCGACGGTGTCGCCGTGGAGCGCGCCGCCCATCGCCTCGGGCGAGATGTACACGTCCTCGGCCGCACCTCCGAGCGACACGAAGCCGAAGCCGCGCGGGTGCACGCTGAGCGTCCCCTCGCGCTCGGCGCCGCGCGCCTCGACCTGCTGGGAGCTCAGGCGGAACTTTTGGCCGGGGAGCGCGACGATGCTGCCCTCCAGCGACATCTCCTCGAGCACCCGCTGCAGCCGCGAGTAGCGGCTCGGCTCGATGCCGAGGCGCTCCGCGATCTCGTTGGCGTGCAGGGCGCGCTTGAAGGAGGACAGCAGGTCGACCACGGCCTCCCGGCGGCGCACGCCCAGGCCGGTCGGCGGGGAATCTCCTCGAGATGAAGAACGCATGAAACTCGACTAGCACGAGTCTCCTCGCGCTGGCTGTCTCCGCCCGGGTCCGGTATGCATCGAGCGCACTTCTCTCGAGCCGCCACGACCGATGCTGCTGAACTCGATCGCCCTGCTCCTCGCGCTGCTGCTCCTCGTCTTCCTCGCCGCGAGGGGCAACGTCTTCGCGGTGCGTCCGTCCGGCGACGGACAGGCGGATCGCGAGGCGCCCGATCGTCCTCGGGCGAGCCCCGGCGCGCCCGCGCCGTCGGCTGTAGACAGGCAGGCCGGGCGCGCGCGGTTCTTCGTCACGCTCTTCCGGCTCGCGCTCTTCGTCGCGATCGCGGCGAGCGCGGCGCTCGTCGTCGAGTACCAGAACGCGGGCGACCCGGCGTTCTGCGGCGTCACGTCGGGCTGCTTCGCCGTCCGGGTATCGCCGTACAGCCGCCCGCTCGGGCTGCCGCTGCCCAACCTCGGCCTCGCCGCCTACACGACGCTCCTCGCCGCCTCGCTGCTCGCGCGGGAGCGCTGGCACCACGTCGCGATCGCGGCCGCCTCGGCCGTCGGCGGCCTCGGCGCCACGGTGCTCCTCGGGCTGCAGGCCTTCGCGATCGGCGTGTTCTGCGCGTGGTGCGTCGCGGTCGACCTCGCGGCCCTCGCCGCCGCGGTCACGTCGGCCCTCGTCGCGTGGCAGGCGTGGCGCATGCCGCGCGCGGCCTTCGATCGCGCCGCCCAGGGTGGGCTGCCGAGCACGACGGCGTGGGGCGCGGCGTCGGTGGCCGCGATCGGCCTGCCGTTCCTCTGGGGCGCTCACCCGGTCATCCCGCCGCTCCCGCCGGAGATCGCGGCGCTGCAGGAGCCGGGCAAGATCACGGTCGTCGCCTTCACCGACTTCGAGTGCCCCTTCTGCCGCAAGCTGCACCCCGAGATGAGCAAGATCGAGGAGCCCTACGGCGACCGGCTGCGCCACGTGCGCAAGATGGTGCCGCTCCCGAGCCACCCCGGCGCGCTCCCCGCGGCGAAGGCGTACGTCTGCGCGCCCGAGGAGAAGCGCGAGCAGGCCGCGGCGCTGCTCTACAGCGCGCCGCCCGGCCGGCTCACCGACGCGCGCGTCGCCTCCGTGCTGGCGCCGCTCGGGCTCTCCTCCACGGACCTCGAGGCGTGCCTCGCCGCGCCCGGGACCCAGGCCGCCATCGACGCAGACGTCGCCATGTATGGGCGGATGGAGGCGCGCGGGCTCCCCACGACCTACGCCGGGCGGCGGCTCGTGGTGGGGTACAACCCCGATCGCCTCCGCGATGCGCTGCGCCGCGAGGCAGCCGGCGACCCTCTGAGCCTGCCGCTCCCGTGGCTCTTCGTCGCGCTTTTCGGGGTTTCCGCGGTCGCCGTGCTCGTGGGCAGCAGGGATCGCTCGCGCGGCGCGCAGGAGGGGCCGCCGTCGTCCGGGTCGCCGCCGCCGTCGTCCGGGTCGCCGCCGCCGTCGTCCGGGTCGCCGCCGCCGTCGTCGAAGTCGGCGCGGGCGTGAGCCACATCGCGCCCGCCGCTGCCTTTCGCGGCTGGTCGGCGGGTGACAGAATAGCTCATGTCTGATCATCCCGAGCTAGCTGGCAAGCTCCCCCTGGAGTTCTTCCGCCAGCTCCCCAAGACCGATCTGCACGTCCACCTCGACGGCTCTCTGCGCCTCGAGACGATCATCGAGCTCGCCCGCACCCACCGCGTCGAGCTCCCGACGTACGAGCCGACCGAGCTGCGCAAGCTGATGAATCTGGGTCAGAACTGCGGCTCGCTCGTCGAGTACCTCAAGGCGTTCGACATCACGCTGCGCGTCCTGCAGACCGAGGAGGCGCTCTACCGCGTCGCCTACGAGCTCGCGGAGGACGCCGCGCGCGAGAACGTCCGTTACATGGAGGTCCGCTACTCGCCGATGCTGCACACCCGCCTCGGGCTGCGCCTCACGAGCGTTGTCGAGGCGGTGCTCTCCGGGCTCAGGGCGGCGCGCGAAGCGCTGGGCATCGAGAGCAACGTCATCGTCTGCGGGATCCGCAACATCTCGCCCGAGTCGTCGCTGGAGATGGCGGAGCTCGCGGTGGCGTACAAGAGCCGCGGCGTCGTCGGGTTCGACCTCGCCGGCGCCGAGTACGACCACCCGGCGAAGCACCACAAGGCCGCGTTCCAGCTCGTGCGCCAGAACAACATCAACTGCACGATCCACGCGGGCGAGGCGTACGGGCCCGAGTCGATCGCCCAGGCGCTCCACGTCTGCGGCGCGCACCGGATCGGCCATGGCTGTCGCCTGCGCGAGGACGGCGGCCTGCTCCACTACATCAACGATCACCGCATCCCGCTCGAGTGCTGCCCGTCATCGAACGTGCAGACCGGCGCGGTGCGCGACCTCGCCTCGCACCCGCTCAAGCTCTACCAGAGCCTCGGCCTGCGGGTGACGGTCAACACCGACAACCGGCTCGTGACCGACACGACGGTGTCGCACGAGCTCTGGCACTGCCACACGAAGATGGGATTCGGGCTGAACGAGATCAAGTCGACCATCGTGGCCGGCTTCAAGAGCGCGTTCTTGCCGTTCCACATCAAGCAGGCGTATCTCCGCCGCGTCACCGAGGAGCTCGAGCGCTTCTCCGCCGACGGCTCGATCCGCCCCGCTCCGCCCCCCACGGCGCCTGGCCACGAGGTCGTCGAGCTCGTCCAGAAGGACGGGAAGGAGGGGAAGGACGGCAGGCATGGCGCCCCGGTGCCCGTGGAGAAGGCCGCCAACTGACGCGCTGGCCGGGCGCGGGGCCGGCGGGCTGACCGGGGCGTCGCCGCGCTGGCCGGGCACCGCAGGGGTCAGGGCGGCGACATCCGGTCAGCGCGCGGGCCGGGCGGGGCTCAGCCGCCCTTCCACTCGGTCCGCTGCACCACGGGCAGCTGCAGCGCGCGCTCCCGATCGAGGTCGAGCGACCCGAGGTGGATCGCGATCGGCGACTGCACCCACTTGAAGATCGATCTCGAGAAGAGCGTCGCGAACTTCTCGGCCCAGGCCCGCAGCGCGGCGGGGTCCTTGTCGGGGAACAGGCTGGGGAGGGCGGCGCCCACCTCGTCGGCGGCGAGCTTCTCCGCGCCGTAGAGGTAGAGGCACGCGTCGAGGACCTCGAACGGCATGAGCTCGGCCTCGCCCGACTGGTTCTCGGCGAGCTCCGGCCCCGCGGTGGTGGCGAGCGTCTGCTGGATGCCCTTGAAGCCGAAGCGCTGCGAGAGGCGCTCGATCAGCGCGATGACCACCGTCTTCGGCAGGTTGGCGATCACGCTGAACGCCCCCTCGAGGTCGCCGCCCACCGTGGTGTAGCCGAGCGCCTTCTCGCTCATGTTCCCCGTCTGCAGGAACAGCGCGCCGCTCGTGTTCGACCAGTTCCACATGCGCCCGCCCCGGATGCGCGCCTGCACGTTCTGCTTCGTGAGCTCGGTGAGCTGCCGGTCGCCGCCGACCATCCCCTGGGCGGCCTCCATCTCCCGCAGGAACGCGTCCTCGATCGGGATCACCGCGAACGACACCCCGAGATCGTCGGCGATCTGCGCCGCCGCCCCGTGCGTGGCGTCGCTCGAGTAGCGCGACGGCATGAAGAACGCGTGGAGCGAGCTCTTCATCCGGTCGCGGAGCGCCTCGCCCTCGAGGCCCGGGTGGATGAGCTGCACCGCGCGCCAGGCGACGAGCAGCGTGAGGAGCGAGTCGCGCCCGCCCGAGAGCGCGAGGCCGATGCTCTTGAAGGCGCCGATCTTGCGGTAGTAGTCGGCGACGCCGAGCGCGAGCACCTCGTAGAAGTCGTCGAGCAGCTCGTCGCGCGCCGAGATCGCCGGCAGCGCCGCCGAGGGCAGGAACGGCGTCGTGCCGGGCGGCGGCGCGGGGTAGGCGAGGCGGGAGCGGTCCGCGGTCTTCCCCTCGACCCGGAGGACCTCGACCATGTGCGGGGAGGCGCGGCGGAACTCCTCGAGGTCGCTGCGCCAGGTGCTCGCCTCGCGGCGGCAGCGCGTCGTCCGGTCGAGGTCGACGACGGCCGCGGAGAACCCCTCGCGGAACCGCGGCGCCTCCAGCATCGGGCGGCCGTTCTGGTTGATGAACCCGCCGCCGTCGAAGACGAGCCCGTCGTTGCCGCCGACGAGGTTCGCGTACGCGATCGTGCACTGGTTGTCCGCCGCCCGGGTCGCGATCATCTCGCGCCGGGTCCCCGCCACCCCGGCGCGGAACGGCGACGCCGAGATGTTGCAGACGATCTCGGCGCCCGCGTAGCAGCGGCGCCGCATCGGGCCGTCGGGCGACCAGATGTCCTCGCACACCTCGACCGCGATCGTCCCGAAGTCGAAGGCGTAGATGCGGTCGCCGCAGAGCACGCCGCCGGCGTCGAGCTCCATGAACGGCATGCCGCGCGAGAACGTCCGCGCCTCGTAGAAGATGTTGTAGGTCGGCAGCTTCTCCTTCGGGGAGAAGGCGAGCACCCGGCCCGCGTGGACGATCGCGCCCGCGTTGAAGAGGTCGCCTCCCACGCCCACGGTCACGCCGATGACGAACACGGTGCGGAGCGACGCCGTCTCCTCGGCGAACCGGCGGAGCTCGCGCTGCTGGCTCTCGACGAACGCCGGCCACTGCACGAGGTCCTCGGCCGCGTAGCCGCCGATCACCTGCTCAGGGAAGACCGCCAGCGTGACGTCGTCGCGCGCCATCGAGCGGGCGATCGAGACGCACCGGTCGGTGTTCGAGCGGACGGCGCCGACGGTCGCGTTGACGTTGGCGATTCCGATCTTGACGAGTCGCATCGCGCAGCAGCCTAGCGCGGCAGCACGGCGCTGAGCAGGCCGAAGAGCTTGTCGAGCTCCCCTGGCGTCACGCGCCGCTTCGCCTTCACCCGGTCCCCCTCGGCGAAGAACCCGATCGGGTCGACGACGCGGACCGTGACGATGGCGATGCGGAACGAGGTCGTGCGCTCGATCTCCTCGTTGAGGAACTCCGCGTCGCGCGCGGCCTGCTCGGGGCCCTCGCTCGGGCCGTCGAGCGCGAGCAGGGCGCCGCCGTCCTTGGCCAGCGTCACGGTGGCCTCGATCGACCTCAGCGTGGGCGGCACGCGGGGCGCCTCTCGCGGCCCCTTCAGGGTCCGCGCCGGGTCGACCGCCGTGGCGAGCGCGGCCTCCTCGCCGGTCGGATCGGGGAAGCCCCCCGTCCCGACGAAGCGCCGCGCCTCGCGCGCCCGCGCCGCCGGCAGCACCACGAGGAAGCTCGGCTCCACGGTCGCGACGACGCGGGTGTGCCCCTTGATGGTCACGCGCACCGCCGGCACGCCGAGCCCGCTCTCCCGCGTCCCTGGCGGCTGGCTGCGCGAGAGGAGCGCGTCGAGCCCTGACTCGAGCTTCTCCGGCGGCAGGTTGTGCTCCAGGACGATCACCGCCTCGCTGGCCGCGTCCGCGCGCGGCGCGGTGACGAAGGCGCGCTCGAGGTCCCGCTCCGGATCGAGCCCGGTGCCGCCGAGCACGGGGCCCCACAGATCGAGCGCCGCGAGCCGCGCCATGATGGGGTGGCCTCGGGTCCTGTCGGCGTACACGAGCACCGAGACCTTCCCCCCGGCGATCGACTGCGCGATCGCTGCCGCGTTGCGCGGCTTCGGCGGCGGCGCGGTCTCCACGGCCGGCGCGACCGGCGACGCGGAGCCGCATGCGACGGCGAGGAGGGCGAGGCCGATGACGAGGAGCCGGAGCGGCGCCCGGCGCGACGCGGCGAGGGGCCCTTGGCGAGCGGACTGCATCACCCGGGCGACGTTACCGGCACCTCCCGGATCCCGCCAGCCGGGCGTGCTTGCCGGCGCGGCGGCGCATCGACGAGGCGAGAAGGTGCGCGGGCTCGCGGTCCACCTCGCGCGTCTCGTGGCGGGGCGACCATCCCTCTTCCTCGCGTCGGGACCTCGAGTAGGATGCCCCTCCGCGGTCCACGCCGAGCCCGTGCGCCGCAAGGCTCCGTGTCGCGCGACGTCGCGGGCGCGGGGCCCGACCCATGCTGAAGAGGAGTGTCACCCCATGGCGGTCCGCCCTTCCGATCTGCACGCGATCCCCCTGTTCGAGCGAATCACGGAGGACCACCTCGACGAGCTGATGATGGCGTTCCAGCGCCAGGAGGTCCCGACCGGCGACGTGCTCTTCGAGGCCGGGAGCGCGCCGACGCACATGCTCCTGCTGGTGAAGGGCGAGGTCGCGCTGCTCGACGCGGGTGAGACGCGCTTCCGCCTGACCCCCATCTCGCCCATCGGCGAGCTCGGCGCGCTGACCGGCTTCCGGCGGACGACGACCGCGGTGACGACGCAGCCCTCGGAGATCTGGCGCATCGGCGTCGCGGAGCTCCAGGACTTCTTCGAGGAGCACGGCGACGTCGCTTACCCCTTCTACAACAACCTGCTCAACGTGGTCGCCGGCAAGATCCGCCGCGACGCGCGGCGCCTCGAGGAGGTCCGCGCGAACCTGATCCGCACGCAGAAGGCGATGAAGCGGCTGCTCGAGCTCGTGCTCGACAGCGAGGAGACGCCGCTGAGCAAGGTCATCTGCGCGACGCTCGAGGAGCTCATCGAGAAGAACCGGCGCTCCCACTACCTGGTCGAGCCGGCCCACACGCTGAAGA
The DNA here is from genome assembly GCF_051530195.1 of Sorangium sp. So ce321. NCBI lineage: Bacteria > Pseudomonadati > Myxococcota > Polyangiales > Polyangiaceae > Sorangium > Sorangium sp. So ce321. Next base: position 14,082,631 of record NZ_CP150329.1, read on the forward strand.
GCGCCGTCCGTCTGGACAGCGGCGCCCTCGTCCCGGTCGTCGAGCTCTCGGACGGCTGGCTGCGCCTCGCTGGCTTGCGCGACGCCGCGAAGGGCGCGCACTGGAGCGGCGTGCTGGTGCTGCCCGCGCGCGAGATCCCGGTGAGCGGGACGGTCGACTCCGTCGACGAGCACAGCGCGCTGGTGAAGCTCGACCTCCTGATCGACGAGTACGCCGCCGTGCTCCAGGACTACCTGACGCGCCTCCAGATGCTGGATTTCGTGGTGTGATCCCGCGCCGCGCGGCCTCGCGCCGCGCGGCGCCGTCGCACCGTCCCTCGCGCGTCGGTCTCGGACTGCTCTCAGACCGTTGCCAGGGTCGTGCCCGGTGATCTACGGTTCCAGCAGCTCCCTGACATCGCAACGCTGAGCCGAAGTGGCGGAATGGCAGACGCGGCGGATTCAAAATCCGCTGTCCGCAAGGGCTTGTGGGTTCGAGTCCCACCTTCGGTACTGATGCGGAATCCCTGGACGATGCGCCGGAGTGCGGAGGTCGTCGTCCGCTGGCGAGGGCGCCTGCGGGCTCGCGCTTGCCGGGCGCACCATTCTGGACTGATCGTTCCAGAATGACCGGTCCAGGATGCGGCGCCGGGGGACGGCTCCCGCCGGGTGACGGTTGGCGACCGTCCTGGTCGCCGCACGGCGTTCCGGGATTCGGCCGTCCGTGACGCTGGGCGAGCGTGGACGGCGCGCTCTGCCGGAACAATGGGCTGTCGGGCTGCTACGCTCGGCTCGCATGGCGCGTCGGAGCGGAGGCATCGAGCGGCTGGGCGCGATGATCCAGCGGGAGTCCTCACTTGCCGCGCCGGCGGAGGTCGACACCGCGCCGATGCCGTTCCGCGACTGGGAGGCGGCCGTGGGGTCCCGGATCGCGGCGCGCGCGCGGCCGCTCAAGCTGGAGCGCGGCGTGCTGCACGTCCGCGCGGCCAGCTCGACGTGGGCGCAGGAGCTCTCGATGCTCGGCGACGCGATCACCACGCAGCTCCGCGCGCGCGGCCTGCCGGTGCACTCGCTCCGGTTCCGCGTCGGCAAGGTGGAGCCGGTCGCGCGGCCTCCCTGGCGCGAGGAGGTCCGCCCGGCGCCGAAGGAGGCGCCGCTCCCGCTCGAGGTGCGGCGGGAGCTCGGGAAGGTCGCCGATCCCGAGCTGCGCGACGCGATCGCGAAGGCCGCCTCGAGGAACCTCGGCTGGCAGGAAGCGGAGGCGAGCGTGGGACCTCGCAAACCACCGCCGCCCGTCTCTCCCGCGGCTCCGCCGCCTGCTTCTCGCGCGGCCCCGCCGCCTACTTCTCGCGCGGCCCCGCCGCCGGCCTCTCGCGCGGCCCCGCCGCCGGCCTCTCGCGCGGCCGCGCGCGCGACGCCGCCATCGCCGCGCGCGTCGCCTCAGGCCGCCGCGCCTGCTCGCAAGGCGCCCGGCGGCGACCCGCCGCCCGCTACTTCGCCGCGACGAGCCGCTCGAGACCCTCAATCCGCTGCATCAGAAACCGCTCGGTCGGACCGAACGAAGGAGCCATCCGGCGCAGGTCGTCGAGGTAGATCCTGAGCGGCTGGATATCGAGCGACTTGACGCGCCGGACCACGGTGTAGAGCTCGTCGACGACGGGCCCCGGCAGCGGGCGGCGCGCGATCGTGAAGAGCTCGAACGCGTAGTTGACCCAGGTCCCCTTGGTCGTGGCGCCGGCGAGGCGAGCCGCGTAGCGCGCCGCGAGCTCCGCGGCCGGCATCTCCAGCGGCACGTTCGTCCGCGCGCGGCTGAGGATGTCGATCAGCACGGTCTGCAGGATGCGCTCGGCCTCCTCGCTCCGGCCCATCGCGAGCGCCTTGTCGGCGAGGCTCGCGAGCAGGCGCAGCGACTGGAAGCCCTTGGAGCCGCCGTCCCCCGTCGGGCTCGTGAGCTCCGTCGGGTCGTCCGACATCTTGCGCATCTCGGTCAGCGCCATCGCGCCGAGCGTCGCGGTCGCGCGCCGGAACTCGACGCCGTAGGCGTCGTGGGGCCGCGACTCCTCGCCGCCGTAGAGCAGCATCTCCTGGCTGCCGATGATGATGCGGTCGCCGTCGGTCAGCTCGCGCTGGCCCGAGATGCGCGTGCCGTTGACGTACACCCCGTTCCTGCTCTCGAGATCGATCGCGGCGACCCCGTCGCTGCGCACCTGCAGCGTCGCGTGGCGCCGTGACACCAGCGGGTCGTCGAGCGAGAGCTGGCAGTCGCCGCTCCGGCCAATCACGAAGGGCCCTTCGGGGAGCTCGAAATCGTGCGCCAAGTACCGGAGGCGGAAAGGCATGGTCTATTTCAGTGCGCCGAGGCGCTCGAGCCCTTCGATACGCTGGAGGATGAACCGCTCCGCCGGGGTACGTTCTCCTGCACGCTCGCGGAGCCGCTTCGCATAGCCACGGAGAATGGACATGTCGACGGCCTTCACCTTGCGCAGGACACTATACAGCTCATCGACGAGGTAGGCGGGAAGGAGGAGCTCGAGCCGCGTGTTCAGCTCGAAAATGTAGTTGATCCACGCCCCCCGGCCGGTCGCCGCCGCGAGGCGGGCCGCGTAGGTGCTGGCCTTCTCGACCAGCTCGGGCTGCACGGCGCCGACGCCGCCCTCCCGCGCCTTGGTCAGGATGTCGGACAGCGAGCGCTGCAGGATGCGCTCGGCCTCGTCGACGCGCCCCAGGGCGAGCGCCTTGTCGGCGACGCTGCCGATGAGGCTGAGCGCGTGCACGCGCTTGTCGGGGTGCTGCGGGATGAGCCCGGGGAGCGACCGCCGCGAGGCGATGGCCGTCGCGCCGTCGTCCTCGCCCGAGGACATCTCGCTCATGTCGACGGTGCGCGCGTTCTGCTGCCGGGTCCAGAGCGGCGCGCTCCGCGGCGAGTGCGTCGAGCTCGGCTCGATCGCCCCGAGCAGGAACATCTCCTGCCCCCCGATCGCGATCTTGTCGCCGTCCGACAGGAGCTGGCGCCCCGTGATCCGGGCCCCGTTGATGAGCACGCCGTTGCGGCTGCCGAGATCCTCGATCGCCACGCCGCCCTCGCCGACGGTCAGCAGCGCGTGCTTGCGCGACACCAGCGGGTCGTCGAGCGACAGCTGACAGTCGGCGCTCCGTCCGATGAAGAACTCGCCGAGCGGCACCTCGAGATCGTGGGCGAGGTAGCGCAATCGGATGCCCATGATCGAGCCATACCAACAGCCCAACAGGCCGTCAAAAGCCAGCTTCCAGGCCGCGTGGTATTGGTTTGCAAGCCTACAAGAACGCCCGTGGAGCGCGGCCGTGGAGGTCTGCCGCCATCTTACAGTATCACACCAGTAGGACGCCGCGTGGCCGGGCGCGGCGCGCCGCGTGCGTGGTGAGGCGCGGCAGGCCCGCCACGGGTGCGCCCAGGGGCCGGGCGGGGCTCAGGCGTGGCGCGAGAGGACCCGGAGCAGCGTGAGGATGAGCCGCGGGTGCGCGACGAGGCCGTAGACCTTGAGCTCCCCGCTGGCCACGAGGCGCGCGAGCTCGCGCAGCGGGCCGCTCTGGCGGCGGTGCAGCACGCCCACCTTGGGCAGGCTCGGCCAGCGGTGGAACGCGACGTCGGGGAGCTTCTGCAGCGCCACCTCGTCGCCGCAGAACGTGACGGACGGGATGCCGATGGCGCCGTCGTGGATGGTGAGGCGCCCGTGATCGAAGCGCATCGTCATCGACGTGCCGGTGTCCTGCGCGACCACGAGCACGGAGCCGCGCAGCGCCCGGAAGTCGGCCGCGCGCCTGCCGTCGCGCGCGAGGTGCTCGCGGATGAGCAGGCCGAACAGCGCGGCGAGCGGGTTCTCCTCAGCGCCCGGGGCGAGATCGATGATGGGCTCCATGGCGTCGGCTTACCCGGTCACCCGGCCGCGCGCGCTCCGTCCACCCCGATGTCGCGGCGGAGCACCTTGCCGTCGAAGTCGATCGCGCCCGCGGCGCGGAACGCCCGCTCCCGCGCCTCCGCGAGCGAGTCGCCCGCGGCGGTGACGGCGAGCACGCGGCCGCCCGCGGTGACGATCGCGCCGTCCCGCTCCGCCGTGCCCGCGTGGTTCACGAAGGCGCCCTCCACCGCGGCCGCGGCGTCGAGGCCGCGGATCGCGTCGCCGGTCGTGGGCGCCGTGGGGTAGCCGCGCGCCGCGAGGACGACGGTGAGCGCGTGGCGGCCGGGGGCGACGCGCGCCGCCGCGGGATCCAGCGCGCCCGCCGCGGCCGACGCGCAGAGCTCGGCGACGTCGCCCTCGAGGAGCTCCATCAGCGCCTCGCACTCGGGGTCGCCGAAGCGCACGTTGTGCTCGAGCAGGACGGGATCCCCCGCGGGCGTGATCATCAGCCCGGCGAACAGCACCCCGCGGAAGGGCCTCCCCTCCGCGCGCATGCCGTCGATGGTCGGCCGGAGGATCTCGCGCTCGACGCGCGCCGTCAGGGCGGGGGTGACGCGGGCGCTCGGCGCGAAGGCGCCCATGCCGCCGGTGTTCGGCCCGGTGTCGCCCTCGCCGACCCGCTTGTGATCGCGCGCGGCCGGCAGGACGAAGATCGCGTGGCCGTCGCTGATGGCGTGCAGGCTGGCCTCCTCGCCCTGGATCGCGTCCTCGAGGATCACGGTCGCGCCGGCGTCGCCGAAGCGGCGATCCACGAGCATGTCCTTCGCCGCCGCGAGCGCCTCCTCGACGGTCGTCGCGACGACGACGCCCTTGCCGGCGCAGAGCCCGTCGGCCTTCACGACGATGGGCGCGCCGCGCTCGCGGATGATGCGCGCCGCCTCGTCGTAGGAGCGCGCGATCTGGAACGGCGCGGTCGGGATGCCGTGGCGCGCGGCGAACTCCTTCAGGAACGCCTTCGACCCCTCGAGGCGCGCCGCCTCGCGGCTCGGCCCGAAGACGGCGACACCCGCGGCGGCGAGCGCGTCGGCGACCCCGGCGCAGAGCGGCGCCTCGGGGCCGACGACGACGAGGTCGGCGCGCTCGCGGACGGCGAGCCGGGTCGCCTCGTCGGGGGACAGGGAGGCGAGGTCGACGCGGCGGATCGGCGCGCGGCCGGCGCCGCCCTCCGCGCGGGTCCCGGCGTTCCCGGGCGCCACGATGACCTCGGCGACGGAGGGCGATCGGGCGAACGCGCGCGCGAGGGCGTGCTCGCGCCCCCCCGAGCCGAGCACGAGGACGCGGCGACCTGACCGGCGGCTGTTCGCGGTGGAGCTCACCCCCGCGCGCTACCACGCGCCGGCCCTCGCTGTCGAGGCGCCTCGCGCGGTCGCCCGGCCCGGGAGAGGCGCCCCGCGGCGCCCGACATCGTGATAGAAGCGCCCGCGGGGCGCGCGGCGCGGCTCAGCTGGCCGCGGGCGCGCGTCGCCGGGCCGCCTCGCGAGGGAAGCGAGGGGCCGGAGCGCGGATCCCTGAACATTCTGGAGGGGACAGCGCGCGTGGAGCCCTGACGGCGGAGGGGCGGCGGGCGCGGATCCCCGTGGTGGAGACGAGCGATGACTCACCGGGCTTCGTGGGATGAATACTTCATGCGCATCGCCGAGGTCGTCGCGTCGCGGGCGACGTGCGATCGGAAGCACGTCGGCGCGGTGATCGTGCGCGACAAGAGCATCCTCGCGACCGGGTACAACGGCTCGATCCGCGGGCTGCCCCACTGCGACGAGGAGGGGCACCTGATCGAGGAGGGGCACTGCGTGCGCACGATCCACGCGGAGGCCAACGCCATCATCCAGGCCGCGCGGAACGGCGTGCGGATCGACGGCGCGACGGTCTACGTGACGGCCTCGCCTTGCTGGGGGTGCTTCAAGATGATCGCGAACGCGGGGATCTCGCGCGTCGTGTTCGGCGAGTTCTACCGCGACGAGCGCATCTTCCGGTTCGCCACGGAGCTCGGGATCGAGCTCGCCCCGCTGCAGCGGCGCGAGACGCCCGCCTGAGGCGCCGCGCGCCTGCGGGAAGGCGCGCGCCTGCGGGAAGGTGCGCGCCTGCGGGAAGGCGCGCGCCTGCGGGAAGGCGCGCGCCTGCGGGAAGGCGTCGCCCGCGGACGCGCTGAGGCGTCGCGCGTACGGGTGCGCAGTTGCGCGAGCCTTCGCGCAACATGCGCGGCGCCCCGCGCAACCCTCAGGCCTTGCGCGGCCGCGGCAGCCCGTACACGCGGATCCGCTCCACCAGCGTGCGGCGCGAGATCCCGAGCAGCGCCGCGGCGCGCGTCTGGTTCCCCATGCACTGCTCGAGCGCCTGGACGATGCGCTCGCGCTCGTGCGCCTCCATCGCGTCGCGCAGCCGCGTGGGGCTCGCGCCCGCGTCGTCCTGCGCGCGCTGCGCGCCGTCGGGCACGCTCTTCGCATTCGAAGGAGGAGCCTGAGGAGCCGCAGAGGCTGAAGCGGACGCCGCGGCGGGCGTCGAGGCCGACGTCGAAGAGGCGTGCGCCAGAAGGGTCGAGGCATGCGAGGGTTGGATCGGATCGGCCAGCGGCGAGAGGAGCAGGTGCTCCAGCCCGATGGGCGCCCCATTCGCGAGGATCACCGCGCGCTCGATCACGTTGCGCAGCTCCCGGATGTTGCCTGGCCAGCTGTGGCGCTGGAGCCCGACGAGGGCCGCGGGCGAGATCGGAACCGTGCCCGCCGCGCTCGCCTCGCTGGGGAAGAGCTCCTTCGCGGTGCGCTCCGCGAAGAGCTGCGCCAGCGCCGCGACCTCTCCGGGGCGCTCGCGCAGCGGCGGGATGGTGAGCGTCACGCCGTTCAACCGGAAGTACAGGTCCTGCCGGAACGCGCCGCGGCTCACCTCGGCCTCGAGGTTGCGGTGCGTCGCGGAGATGAAGCGGACGTCGATCTTCGTGGGGGTCAGGCCGCCGACCCGCATCACCTTCCGCTCCTCGATGACCCGGAGCAGCTTGGCCTGGATCGAGGGCGGCAGCTCGCCGATCTCGTCGAGGAACACGGTCCCTCCCTCGGCCGTCTCGAGCAGCCCCGGCTTCGCCCGGACGGCGCCGGTGAAGGCGCCGCGCTCGTGGCCGAACAGCTCGCTCTCGAGCAGCGACTCGGAGAGGGCGACGCAGCTCAGGCGCAGGAGCGGCCGGCTCGCGCGCGGCGAGGCCCTGTGGATCGACTCGGCCAGCACCTCCTTGCCGACGCCCGTCTCGCCGAGGAGCAGGATGTTGATCGGGCCCCTGGCGACGCGCTCGGCCAGCTCGTAGACGGCGCGCATCGCGCTGTCCTTGACGATGACGTCCTTGCGCGCGTCGCGCTCGCCGCCCTTCTGCCGGAGGATGACGCGCGCGGCGCCGAGGTAGATGACGTCGCCGGGCGAGAGCTCGACCGCGGCGTTCCGCGCCGGCGCGCCCTTGCCGACGTCGATGAGGCGCTCGGTCGCCGCGCTGCTGTGCCGGGTCCGCACGCGGGTGCCGTTGCTGCTGCCGAGATCCTCGATGCGGAGCGGCGGGCCGAGGTGCAGCGCCGCGTGCCGGCGCGACACCGAGGCATCCGGCACGCAGACGTCGGCGTCATCCTCCCTGCCCAGGACGACGCTGCCGGAGCGCGGCAGCGCCCGCGTGCTCATCGAGCTCTGGGTGATGATCAGGAGCTCGAACGGGCCACCCTCGCGGGGAAGAATCTCCGGCTCAGCCACAACGCACCCCAGAGTCGCGCCAGACGACGAACGACGCCCTTCCACTGCACGCGTGCGATCCGTCCCGGGAACGATTGCGGCAGCTCTCGCAGGACGGTAGCCAGGACCGATGCCGCACCCTGCAGCCGGCTGCGTAGCACGGACCCGCACCCACGGCGACAGCTGTCGCGCTCGCCTCGCGCGCCCTGGCGCGGGGGCCCCAGGCGCGGGGCGGCGATCGCGATCCCGCGCCGGCGGCGCGCTCCCTGTACCGCGGCGCGGGCGGTAGAGTTTCCGCGGATGATCGCGGGAGACCCGTTCGGCTGGGTGGGCAGCACCATCGGCGACAAGCTGCTGGTCGACGCCGTGGCCGGGGAGGGGGCGTTCGGCGTCGTCTACCGGGCGACGCACCTGGGATTCCAGGAGCAGGTCGCGGTCAAGTGCTTGAAAATACCCGCGGATCTCTCGTCGGAGGAGCGGGGGGCGCTGCTCGACACCTTCGAGCGCGAGGCCCGGCTGCTGCACCGGCTCTCGCGGCGGACGACCGGCATCGTCCAGGCGCTCGACGTCTCCGCCGCGATCTCGCCCGCGGGCCACTGGACGCCGTACATCGTCATGGAGTGGCTCGAGGGCGAGACGCTCGCCCAGCACATCGAGGCGCGGATCGCCGCCGGGCGCGGGCCGTGCTCCGTCGACGAGGCGCTCGAGCTCCTCGCGCCGGCGGTCTCGGCGCTCGCCATGGCGCACGACGAGCGGGTCTCTCACCGCGACATCAAGCCGGCGAACCTGTTCCTCGTCGGGGCGCCCGGCGGGAGGACGATCAAGGTCGTCGATTTCGGCATCGCCAAGGTGATCGACGCGTCGATGCCGCCGTCGAGGGCGCTCGTCGAGACGCGGCGAGCGGCGGCGCCGGCGCGGGCGCCGGTCGGGGCCGCCAGCGCCACGACACAGGAGCTCGCGCTGTCGCGGACGCTGCACGCGTTCACGCCGCTCTACGGCGCGCCGGAGCAGTTCAACCCGAAGCTCGGCGCCACCGGGCCGTGGACGGACGTGTTCGCGCTGGGGCTCATCCTGCTGCAGCTGGCGTCGGGCAGGCAGCCGCTCGCTGGCAGCGACTGGGCCGACCTCTACCTCGCCTCGGTCGACCCGCTCAGCCGGCCTTCCTTCGCCGGGCTGGGCGTCGCGGCGAGCCCCGCGCTCGAGGCGGTCGTCGCGCGGGCCCTCGCGGTCGAGCCCGCAGCGCGCTTCGGCGACGCGCGGGCGCTCGGGGAGGCGCTCGCCGCCGCGCGCCGCGGCGCGACGCTCCGGCCGCCGGTCGACCCGCCGGCGGCCACGCTGTCGAGCTCCCCCCCAGCGGCGGCGCCGCCGGCGCCTGCGCCAGGCCGGAGCGCGGCGCCGCTCTCCGCCCCGAGGGCGCCCGCGCGCGCCTCGAGGGCCGCTCAGCCTGCAGGCGAGTACCGCGTCTGCACGGTGCTCGCCGCGGAGATCGTGGCCGGGGGCGAGGGGCAGGCGCCGCTCGACCCGGAGCAGGAGATGGAGCTCCGCGACGCCTGCTTCGAGCTCGTCCGCGAGCGCGTCGAGCGCCTCGGCGGCGCCGTGAACGGCCAGCGCGACGGCGCCGTCACCGTGCTGTTCGGCGCGCCGCGCGCGAGCGACAACGACGCGGAGCGGGCCGTCCGCGCCGGGCTGCAGCTCGCGGCGGCCGACGCCGCGTCGCTCCCGGCGCAGCTGCCGCCGGGGTGTCGGCCGAGGTTGCGCGTGGGCATCAGCACGGGGAGGCTCTTCGTGAGCGGCGCGGCGGGGCCAGGCGCCCCGCTCGACGCCTCCGGCGAGGCCCTCAGGGTGGCCGCGCGGCTCCAGCAGGCCGCCGCGCCGGGCGCGGTGCTGATCGCGCAGCCGACGTTCCGGCAGGTGGCCGGGCTCTTCCTGGTCGAGCCCGAGGGCGACGGCCCGTCGAGCTTCCGCGTCCTCGGGCTCGCGCGCGGCGCGAGCGCCGGCTCCGACTTCCTCGGCCTCGACACCCGCTTCTTCGGGCGCGCGGCGGAGGTGCAGCGGCTCACGGAGGCGCTGGAGACGGTCATCGCGGAGGGGCGCGCGATGTTCGTCTCGGTGATCGGCCCGGGCGGCATCGGGCGCAGCCGGCTCCTGGCGGAGGCCCGGGAGCGGGCGCTGTCGCAGGCGGACCCGCCCGTCGTGCTCGGCGCGGCGTGCTCCTCGCTGTCGATGGACGCGAGCTATCACCTCGCCGCGTCGCTCCTGCGCGCCCACTTCCGGGTCCAGGACGACGACGCGCGCGACGTCGTGCTGCGCAAGCTGAGGAGCGGCGCCTCCGGCGCGGCGGGGGGCGACGCGGCTGACGCGGCGAGGAGCGACGCGGCTGACGCGGCGAGGGGCGACGCGGCTGACGCGCCCCATCCGCTCGCGCTGGAGGACGCGCTGGCCGAGCTCGCGTCGTTGCTCTGCCCGTCGCCGGCGGCGCCGGCCGTGTCCACGGCGATCGTCCCTGACGAGGGCGGCGCGGAGGTGAAGGCGCGGGTGGCCGCGGCCCTCGCGACGCTGCTGCGGGCGATGACCGCGCGCGGGGCCGTGGTCGTCCTGCTCGACGACATCCACTGGGCGGACGAGGCCAGCCTCGACCTCTTCGACGACCTCGCCCTGCGCCTCTCGGACGCGCCGCTGCTCCTCGTCGGCGCCGCGCGTCCCGAGCTCTACGAGCGGCGGCCGCACTGGGGCGAAGGGAAGGCGAGCCACGCGCGCCTCGATCTCGGCCCGCTGTCGCGGCGGCACGTCGAGGACATGGCCCGCGATCACCTGCGCCTCGTCGCGCGCTGCTCGGCGGAGGCCGTCCGCGCCCTGGCAGAGCGCGCCGAGGGCAGCCCGCTGACGCTGGCCGAGACGCTGTACCTGCTCGTCGACGTCGGCGCGCTCGAGCGCCGCCAGGGCGAGCCCTGGGTCCTCCACGAGGAGAAGCTGGCCCGGCTCGCGCTGCCGGCGACGATCCAGGGCATCGTCCAGGCGCGGCTCGATCGGCTCGACGGCGAGGCCCGAGCGGTGCTGGCGCAGGCGGCCGTGATCGGCAGGACGTTCTGGAAGGGCGCGATCGACCACCTCCGCGCGGTCGCGCCGCGCGACGGCGGCGGCTCGAGCACCGCGGAGGTGCTGGGCCGGCTCCGGGAGCAGCAGATCATCCGGGCGCGCGACGCGTCGACCTTCCCCGACGATCTCGAGTACGTCTTCGCCGAGGGGGCGACCCAGGAGATCGCCTACGAGACGCTGAGCCTCAAGGTGCGCCGCGCGATGCACCGCGCGGTCGCCGCCTGGCTCGACGGCCTGTCGGCCGGGCGATCCGCGGGGCCGCGGGGGCTCGGGGACGTCGGGGCCGCCCTCGCGGCGCTGCACCACGATCGCGGCGGCGACGCGCGCAGGGCGGCGCTCGCCCACGCGAGCGCGGCGGCCAGCGCGTCGGCGCTCGGGCAGAACGCCGAGGCGCTGCGCCACTTCGAGCGGGCCCGGGAGATCCACGCGAGCGCGGCGGGCGGCCCCGAGCCGCGCGCGCCCTCCGTCTCGGCGCCGGGCGGCGACGAGCGCCGGCTGTTCGCCTGGCACGAGCGCGCGGCGCTCCTCCTGGAGGCCGGCGACGCGCTCCGCAGGGCGGGCCGCCTCGACGAGGCGGAGCGCGCCTACGGCGAGGCGCGGGCGCGGATCCTGCGCGCGGAGCGGCGCGCCGCCCCGCCGGCCTCGCACGACCCGGCCGCGGCGCTGCTCTGGGATGCGCGCGTCGACTTCCGCCTCGCGCTCGCGCGCAAGATGCGCGGCGCGACGCCCGAGGCGCGCGCGCTCGTCGAGCGGGCGATAGCGCTCGCGGAGCGCGGCGGCGCCGCCCTGGAGGCGCTGCCCATGTACGCCCTCCTCGCGGCGCTGCACCGGCGCGACGGCGATCTCGACGCCTGCCGCGCGGTCGCGCTCCGCAGCCTGCGCATTTGCCGGCGGCTGCCGCCCGGCGACGGCCGCCGCCGCGAGGCCGCTTCGCAGCTGCTCCTCGCGCTCGGGACGGTGTTCTACTCGCGCGGCCGGCTGGTGCAGGCCGAGCGCTGCTACCGCCAGGCCGCCCGCGCCGCGCGCGCCGTGGACGAGCGCGCGTCCCCGCAGGCGCTGAGCTTCGCGCTGAACGGCGTCGCGGCGGTGCTCTTCGCGAAGGGCGATCTCGGCGGCGCCCGCGAGGTGTTCGCGCGCGCGCTCGCGCTGAAGGAGCGGCTCGGCGACCTCCAGGCGGTCGCGTCGGGGCACAACAACCTCGCCGAGGTCGAGCTCCGGCTCTCGCGCCCGCACGCCGCGCTGGAGCACGCGCGGCGCGCGGTGAGGCTCGGCGAGCAGTCGGGCGCCGGCGCGGATCTCCCGGACGCCTACCGCAACCTGGCTGCGGCGCTGCTCGCGGCCGGCCACGTCGGCGAGGCGCTCGACTCCGGCTGCACGGCGCTGCGCCTCGCCGAGGTGGGCGGCGGGCGCGTGTACCTCGGCGAGGTGGCGCTCGGCCTCTCTCGGATCTGCGGCGTGGCCCTCCGCGACCCCTCGACCCGCCCGCGCGCCCAGGCCGCCGTGGCGCAGCTGACCGCCTCGCTGGCGGCGCATTTCCGCGAGGGCGAGCTCGCCGCGCGCGCAGACGAGTGCCGCGCGCTGCTCTCAGGGAGCTGAGGGGCTGACCCTTTCTCGTTCGCTAGCGCGGCGCGCCGCGCGGGAGACGTTCGTCATGATCAAGGCTTGGAATCAGGCAGTTCTCGTGTTGGGCGCCGCGCTGCTCGGGCCGGCGGCGCTCGGGTGCGCGTCGGATCCTGAACCGCAGCCGAGCGGTTGCCCGGGCGCCCTGGCGGCCTCCGGCGCGTGCATCGGAGTCCCCGCCGGAGCGCTCTGCGGCGGCGACTTCTGCGCCGCTTCCGTCGACTGCGCGGAGGTGGTCGAGGTCTCGAGCGACGCGGCGCTCTCGCAGGCCTCCGGGGCGGCTCGCCCCGGGGCGTGCATCGCGCTCGGCCCCGGCGCCTACGGCCCTGTCGCGCTGCCTCCCGGCGTGAGCCTGCTGGGCAGGGGCGCCGGCTCCGTGACCGTCGCGGCGGTGTCGCTCGCCGCGGGCGACGCCGCCGTCCTGCGGGGGCTCACGGTCGGGGCGGGCGGCGTGCAGATCGCGCCCGGCGCGCGGGCGCGGATCGAGGCGGTGCGCGTCGCCGGGAGCGCGTCCGACGGCGTGGCGCTCGGCCCTGGCGCGTCGCTCGATCTCGTCGACTCGGCGATCGAGGGCTCGGCTCGCTACGGGCTGAGCGCGCTCGACGCCGGGCGCCTCACCGTGGCGCGCTCGATCCTCTCCGGCTCGCAGGGGCCGGGCTTGTGGGCGCAGTGCACCGGCGGCTGCGACTGCGAGGCCCCGGTCGACGTCCAGGTCGAGGACGCGATCCTCCGCGACAACAAGGTGGTCGGCGTGTCGCTCGTCGGAGCGCGCGCCACGCTGTCCGGCGTCGAGGTGAGCGGCAACGCCCTCCGCGGGTTCGACCCGAGCGGCGGCGTCTCCGTCTCCGGCTGCTCCATCCTCGACGCGACGGCGCTCAGGGTCGCGGACAACAGCGGGTTTGGTCTCCTGATCGATCAGGCGAGCGCCTCTCTCGGCGGCGACGGCGAGGGCTTCGAGGTGAGCGGCAACCAGCCCGGGATCTGGATCCAGCACACGACGGCGGAGCAGCCGGTCACGCTCAGGGGAGGCGTCCTCGAGAAGAACCGGGCGATCGGCCTGGGGATGAGCGGCGACGCGCGCGGCATCATCATCGATGGGATGCGCATCGCCGGGACCTTCGCCGACTCGGCGGTGGTGAGCACGGGCAGCGATCGCTCCCAGGAGGTCGTCGGCGACGGCGTGAGCTGGCAGGAGCGGGCGCAGGCGGCGATCTCGGGGCTCGTCCTGAGCGGCAACGGGCTCGAGTCCAGCAACCCCTCCGTCGACCCGTCGCGCCGCGCGAGCGTGCTCATCGACGGCGGCGTCGGCCCGGACAGCCGCCTCGCCGACGTGACGCTGGAGGGCGGCGATGAGGCGACAGGCATCGTCCAGCAGCGTCTGTCTGCTGACGGCGCGAGCCCGCTGCGCGGCGCGGATGTCCCCCGCATCACGACGAGCCCGGACGCGCTCTTCTCCGTGCCCGTCGCGCCCGCCGCACCCGCTGCGCTCGATGCCCCGTGAGCCACCACGGCGCCGCGCTGGTTTCGCGCGTCAGGGCCGCGCACGTGGGCGCGGGAGCGTGTCGAACCCACAAAAAGCAAGTGGGCCCGCCACACTCGCTTTCCGCTACCGTTGCTCCCTTCCGGGCCTGGCGGGGTTCACGGCGCGCTGTCGGCGGACCCATGAGGTCGAGGCGCTGTCGCCTGACGCAGCGACTTCGTAACCGAACCTCGGGTCCGTGTCGAGCCCTCCTGGAGCCCGTGGCGCGCTTTGTTGTCACGGCGTCTCGGCCGCACCTCGCCCGGCTTCGGCTCCGCGACGAACGCCGCCCCTCCCTCGCTCTCCCCCGGGGTGCGCTCCGGGGGAGAGCTGCCTGGAGCGAGTGTCGCCCGGGACTTGCCTCGTACGGGAAGGACCGTACGCTTGGAAGTGTCGTGAATCCGTTCGATTCCGAGGACGAGGCACGGAGCAGTCGGCTGATTCCGGTGCTTATCTTCATCGGTTCCGCAGCGCTGGCGGCGGCCGCGCTCCGGTTCGCCTGGCAGCAGCCGGTGGTCATGGCGGCGGTGCTCGGCGTGGTCCTCGCTTTCGCTGCGGCCCGCTGGCTCGCTCGCCGCAAGCTGCGCCGGCTGCTCCGCTCGGGCGACGTTCGGTCGGTCCTGCAGCGCTGGTCGCCGACGCTGCACCGCATCCCGCACCCGGCCACGATGGCTCCGCTCATGACGGCGACGGCGTTCGCGGCGTATGGCTGGGTCGACAAGGCGCGCGCCGCCATGGCCGCTGCCGAGCGGGGGCCTGCGTGGGACGCGGCCCTCGAGCACCGGCTCTTCCTCGACACGCTGCTCTACACCTTCGAGGGCGATCGCGACGCGGCCCTCGAGCAGGCGGGCCGACTGGAGCGGCTCCCGCTGCCGAACGTCAGCTCTCCCTTCCGCGACCGGGTGGTCACGCTGCGGGCGGCCGCAGGCGCGCTCGCCCGCGCCTTCGCTCACCAGAGCGTGCCGGGCGACCGCGTGCTGCTGGAGCGCGCGAGCGAGGCCAGCCCGCTCGTCTTCTGGGCCATGCGCTACGCCGCGGCCGTCGTCGCGATCGACGAGGGCGAGCTCGCCCGGGTCAAGGCGCTCCTCGCCAACGCGCCCCCGTGGCCCCAGGAGTCGACGTTCCGCGCCTTCCACAACGAGATCGCCGACCGCGCCGGCCTGCCCCGCCCGGCGAGCGCGTAGCGCTTTCGGCAGGCGAGCGCGCAGCGCTTTAGGCGGGCGAGCGAGCGCGCAGCGCTCCCGGCGCTTCCGCGCGCCGTCGCGAGGGCGGCTGCGCGGCGCGCTCGCCTGTCGGGGCCCGCTCAGCGCTCGAACAGCGTGCGGATGTAGCAGTAGGCGCGCGCGTCGGGGGCAGCGCTGGCCGCGTCTTCCGGCGGGTCCGGCACGAACGCGCCGAGCGCGCCGAGCGCGCCTCCCATCGCGAACGTGCGCAGCACGATCCTCGCCCGCGTGCCCGCGAAGCACGGCTTGCGGTAGGCGATCTCCACCCTCCGGGCGAGCACGGACGTGCTGTGTCCCTGCGCGGCGAGGCGCCGGAGCGCGGCCTCTGCGAAGAGCCGCGGGTACACGAGCGAGTTCACGTGCTGGTTGCCGTCGGTGTGATCCAGGCCGAACGCGACCGCGACCGGATCCAGGGTCGGCTCCGCGTCGAACGGCTCCGCGCCTTCTGGCAAGCCCATCAGCGCCTCGGGTGAGCGCCAGGTGTAGCGCTCGGGCGGCACCGCCGGCAGATCCGGCGACTCGAAGCGCAGCACCTTGCGCGCGCCGGCCTCCGCGAACGGCCGCGTGAAGACGTGCTCCGCGAACACGCGACCGACCTGGATCGGCTCGCCGGCGCCGGGCGGCGGCGGGCCGTACGTCCGGCTGCGGCGCGCGGTGGCCGAGAGCCACATCGGCAGGACCAGCCGGTTCACCTCGGACGCGGCGTCCACCGTGTGCGCGAGCTGGTAGAGCCCCCGCAGCTGCAGCGGCTCCCGGGCTGCGATCGGCCCCTCTCCGCCCTCGATGATGAGGCGCGTGAGGATCGGGATGACCCCCGTGCTCATGAGGGTCGCGATGGCGCTCGCTTGCAGGAGCTTCACCCAGACCGCGGGCCCGAGGCCGTGCGGCAGCGCGTCGAGCATCACCCGTCCGGTCTGGCCGACGTCTTCGAAGCGGAGGTGCATGACGGCGGTCGTCTGTTGCTGCTCGGGCACGCGCGGCTCGTCGGGGAAGTGGTGCATGCCCCCTCTCCATAGCTGACGCTGCCGCGCCCTGCATGGGCGGGCGTGGACGTCGGCATGGCCGGCCACGTCGGCGGCGCGCTCCTATGGTACGATCGGGCCGTGACGCTCCTGAAAATCGCCCACATCGGCAACCCCGTCCTCAGGCAGCGAGCGCGCGAGGTCACGCCGGAAGAGCTCTCCTCTCCCGCCATGCAGGCGTTCCTCGACGACCTGGTCGAGACGATGCGCGACGCGAACGGCGCCGGCATCGCTGCCACTCAGGTCCACGCGCCGGTGCGCATCTTCGCGGTCGAGGTGCAAAACAACCCTCGTTATCCGTACAAGCCCAACATCCCGCTCACCATCGTGGTCAATCCGGTGATCGAGCCGCTCACGCAGGAGACGTTCGAGAACTACGAAGGGTGCCTGAGCGTCCCCAACCTGAGGGGCGTCGTCGACCGCTTCACCGAGATCCGGCTGACCGGCCTGGACCGCGAGGGGCGGCCGATCGATCGCGTCGTGCGCGGGCTCTCGGCGGGCACCTTCCAGCACGAGAAGGACCACGTCGACGGCGTGCTCTTCGTGGATCGCGTCAAGGATCCGCGGACGCTCTGCACCTGGGCGGAGTTCGATCGGTACCACAAGCAGCCCTTTGTCGAGCGCATCGTCCCGTTCATCCAGCGGATGGGTGGCTGAGGTGCATCGTCGCGCCGAGCCTCGATGATGCCTTTGAACGCGGCCCGGGGGGCGCCTCTCGCGCGGCGCGCGATCGCGGCCCTCTCGCTCGGCGCTCATGCGCTCCTGTCCCTGCCGGCGTGCGACCCGAGGGACGCGAGGGCGCCGGCCCCGGCCGCGCGCGCACCGGCCGCGATCACCCTCCTCTACACGACCGACGAGCACGGGTGGCTCCTGCCGACGGTCGAGCAGGGCCGGGTCCTCGGCGGCGCTGCCGAGGTGCTGGGGCTGTGGCTCTCGCGGGAGGGCCATTGCGCTGGCCCGGCGCCCGGGGCTCCGTCCCTCCCCCCGCCGCCGGCTTGCCAGGATCCGTCGACGCTCGCGCTCTCCGGCGGCGACAACTGGACCGGCCCCGCGATCTCTTCCTACTTCACGGGGGCGCCGATGGCCGACGCGATGGCGCGGATGGGCTACGCCGCGTCGGCCTTCGGGAACCATGAGTTCGACTTCGGAAGAGACGCTTTCCTCCAGAACAGGAAGCGCTCTCGGGCCACCTACCTGGCGGCCAACTTGCGCGTGACGGACCCGTCGCTCTCCGCGTTCGCGCTGCCGTCCTTCGCCGTCTTCGATCGGCGCGGGCTGCGCGTCGGCGTCGTCGGGCTGGCCACGGCGCGCACCCGTGAGGCCGCGACCGCGAGCCGCTTCGAGGGCATCGATTTCGAGGAAGAGGAGGCGGCGCTCTCGCGCGCCATCCCGGAGGCCTGGCGCGCCGAGCCGGACGCGCTGGTGCTCCTCGCCCACGAGTGCCAGGACGTGCTCGAGCCGCTCCTCGCCCGTCACCCCGAGTGGCGCCTCTCCTTCGTCGGCGCCGGGCACTGCCACAGGAGGGCGGAGCTGCGCGTCGGCGGCGTCCCGCTCGTCAACCCTGGCTGGCGGCTTCGCAGCTACGCCCGCGTATCGCTCGAGATCGACCCCCGGCGTCCGTTGCAGCAGCGCGTCGTGTCGGCCTCCACGGAGGTGGTCGACGTGTCCCACCCGGAGGGCGCGCCCGCCGTACCGCCCGACGAGGCGCTCGCCAGGGCCAGCGCCGGCTGGCAGCGCGAGCTGGACGCGGCGCTCGGCGAGCAGATCGGCTATTCGAGCGACGGGATGGAGCGCGACTCTCTCGAGATCCAGCGCTGGATCGCCGGGGCCTGGCGCGACCAGCTCGGCGTCGACATCGCGATCCTGAACAAGGACGGTATCCGGCAGGCCGTGCCCAGGGGACCGATCACGAGAGCCACGGTGTTCTCGGTCCTCCCGTTCGACAACAAGCTCGTCATCTGCTCGCTCCGGGGCAGCGACATCCTCGAGACCCTCCGCCACAGCGACGCGGTGCTCGTCGGCGTGTCACCCTCGGCCGATGGCCGTCATGTCCTGCTGGACGGCACCCCGCTGGACGAGGGCCGCCGCTACACGGTCGCGACGATCGACTTCCTCTACTTCGGCGGGGATGGCTTCCGCTTCCAGGCCCAGGATCCGTCCCCCAAGTGGACGGGCCTCGACTGGCGCGCGCCGGTGATCGCGTGGACGAAGGCGCTCGGTACGAGCGCGAGCGCGCCGCTGGACGCTCGATTCCGCTAGCATGGAAAGCACATCCAGCGACCAGCGCTGGTGCGGCGCTGGTCGCTGGATGTGCGCGATCCGATGGCAGGGGAAGGATCAGGCGCCGCCGCCGGTCCGCTCCTCGCGCTCGATCTGCTCCTGGTAGGCGACGCTGTAGCGCGCCCAGGGACGCAGCTTGAGGCGGCGGTAGCCGATGGGCTCGCCGGTGCCCTCGCACATCCCGTAGCTCCCTTCCTTGATCTTGGCGAGCGCGCGGTCGATCTCGGCGAGCACCCGGACATCGCGCTCCAGGAGCTTCGATGTCAGCGAGGTCGCGCCCTCGGCGTTCGCCTCGTCCATCTCGTCGCCCACCTCTCGCGAGACGTCGCGCTCTGCGTGCTGCCGCTCGTCGATGTTGGCGACGAGGCTCGCGCGGCGCTCCTCGAGCGCCTGCCTGAGCTCGTCAAGCTGCTCCTGCGTCAGCTCGGGCAGATCGGAGTCGTCCGTATCGGGCGCCGCGCGGCGTACAGGCGGCCTCGGTATGGGAGCTGCCGTCGTGTCGCTCCCGGACGTCTCTGGCCGCGCCGGGCTCGTTCCGTCGCGACTCGCACCTTCACGGTTGTTCATTGGATTCCTCTCATCGTTTCAGGCAGGTGGGGCAATTCGCGTACCGGTCTCGAGCGTGGGCGGACGACGCACGCGCGAGGTCCGGCGACCGAAGGATACGGCCGAGCAGGAGCAGCCGCCTGGCTACGCTCCCGGCTGTGATAGCGCATCTGGGAGCTTATGGCTTCGCGATGCCGGCCATCTGGAGCCCTGCCGCGAGGAGCGCGCCGATATCCTCGAGCACCGGCTTGGACACGTTGATCGAGAGCTCCGCGCGCGGCGCGGCGCCGCCCTGCTCCTGCGTGGTCACCAACATCAGCCCTTCCCCTTTGTGGGGGAGCTTTGCCAGCACCTCGCCGAACTGCTGGGCCTCCGGGGGCAGCGCCATGCCCGCCGCGCCGGGCTTCGACAGGGTCGTGAGCACGCTCTGGAGCGTGCGGGTGATCGGGGCGAGCGTCGAGAATCCACCAGAGACAAACTTCCCGGTCTTCAGCTTCTCGAGCCCCGGACGCGACGCGAGCGTCTCCGTCTCGGGCGCGCCCGCCTTCACCTGGGCGAGCCGCCTCAGCAGCTCGCGCTTGTCGTGCCCGAAGGCGATCCACGTCGTCTTCTCGTCACCCGTGAGGAGGAGGTGCAGCGTCACCGTCAGCTTGGGCTTGGGCTTGGCCTTGGAGGGGGTCGCGCCCTGCGCCGCGTCGTCGTCGAGCGACGGCAGCTCGTTGACGATCTGGATCTCGACCGCGAGCGACGTCTTCCCGAGCTCCTTCGGCGCCGCAACGGTCTTGACCGTCGGCAGGTCCTTCGGATCGATGTCGAGCTCCGGGAGCCGCTTGCGCAGCCCGGGCGTGTTGTAGGCGGTGACGACGTTCTTCAGGTACTTGACGAACCTGTCAGGCGCCTCCTCGAACCCGAACAGGTTCCAGCCGACGAAGCTCCCCATCATGCCGTCGAACATCTGGTTCGGCGTCGGCTTGGCGTCCTTCGCCGCGGCGGGCGGCGCGTCGACGTACCCGTGGGCGGACACGCTGGGCGCCTGGTTGATCGGCAGCGAGAGGACATCGGCGAGCGCCTTGCGATCGGCGGGCCTGCCGATCTTCTCCTTCTCCAGCCACCCTTCGAGCATCGCGCGCAGCGTCTTCAGGATGCCTTCGTAGTGCGCCGGGTCGTAGCCGTGGTCGAAGAAGGCGCCGTGGCTGTCCTTGGGCACGCGCCAGTAGAGCGCCGGCGCGGGCCCGGCGCGGTTCGCGCTCTCGGCCATCGTCTTCGCGAGCCACGACGACTGCCCCCGGAGCTCCAGGCCCGCCGTGAGGTTCACGCAGGACTGGTTATCGACCCGGAGATCGATGACGGCCTTGCTCGCGTCGTCGATCAGCGCCGCGAGCTCCTCCTGGACGGCGGTGGTCGCGTCGGTGAGCGCCCGATCGAACTGGGGCTGCCCGATCGAGAGCTGGCTCTGCGCGAGGATGGGGAGCCCCCCGAGCTGCTGCTTCGCCATGGCGCCGTACTTCGCGCTGAGCGGGACGAAGCGGACCTCGCCGTGGAGGTCGCGCTGCTCGGGCGCGAGCGTCGGCAGCGTGCGCGCGAGGTAAGGCCCGAGGGTCGTCACGTCCCGGTCCCGGTCGCCGCAGAGGAGCCGCGCGGGCGTCGAGCCCGCGGACGCGGCGAGGAAGCAGCTCGACGAGGACGGCTCCTTGCCGCCGATCTTCCACAGGCCGGGCTTCACCTCGGTCAGCGTGGCGCCCGCCTCGAGCGTGCCCCGCGCGCGCTCCAGCGACGTGAGCCCGAGCGACACCGCCGCGACCGGGGTGCCGCGCTTCGAGCTGTCGTCGAGCGCGACGAGCAGGTGCACCGGCGCGTCGAGCGCGACCACCGCGGCGAGCTGGTTCGCGTCGATGGACGGGCTCACGAGCTCGCTCAAGAGGCCCGAGGAGAGCCCCTGCGCGCCCGCCTCGGCGAGCGCCGGCGACAGCCCGGCGCACGTGGCGACGCTCGACAGCGTCGCCGCCGGGTTGCTCCAGCGGAGCAGGCCCACGACGTCGGCGGGCTCGGCGACCGGGGAAAGATCGAACGCAGGGCTGGCGGCCTGTGAGGGTCCGGCCTTGACCTCGCCCTGTCCTCCTGTCGGCGCGGCAGGCGTGGGGGACGGCCCGCAGGCGACGGGACCGGCCATCAGGACCAGGGTGGCGAGCGGCAGGAGAGTTCGCATGAGCGCCGGTTATACGGCTCCCGGACATCCGAGTCGACGCCCAAGGAGAGCGTCACGGACGAGACGGCGGCGCGCGCCGAGACGGCGGCGCGCGGTCAGGCCTGGCGCTGCAAATGTGAATGGGCGCGACAAAAGCACGACGAGCGCGTGCCGAGGCCGCGCTCGTCGTGCTGGTGGAGGTTCGCTCACCCCGCGGTGGTCAGTTCGACTCCTCGAACTCCGCGTCGATGACCGACTCCTTGCCCTTGCCGCCGGCAGGAGGAGGAGGCTGGCCTCCCGGAGCGCCGCCGGGCGCCGCGCCCCCGCCGTCCTGCGGCGGGCCGGCCTTCTCGTACATCACGCTCGCGATGCGGTGCGCTTCCTTCTCGAGCCGCTCCAGCGCCGCGGTCACCGCCGCGTCGTCCTGCTTCTCGATGGCCGACCGACTCTCGGCGATGATCCCGTTCAGCGCCGAGACGTCGCTCTCCGGCAGCTTGTCCTTGTTCTCGCCGATCGTCTTCTCGAGCGTGTAGCAGAGGTTGTCGAGCTTGTTGCGCCGCTCGATCTCCTCGCGCCGCCGCTTGTCCTCGGCCTCGTGCGTCGCCGCCTCGTTGACCATCCGGCTGATCTCGTCCTCCTTCAGGCCGCCCGAGGCCGTGATCGTGATGCGCTGATCCTTGCCGGTCGCCGTGTCCTTGGCGTGCACCGACAGGATGCCGTTCGCGTCGATGTCGAACGTCACCTCGATCTTCGGGACGCCGCGGGGCGCCGGCATGATGCCTTCCAGGTGGAAGCGGCCCAGGGTCCGGTTGTAGCGGGCCTCGGTGCGCTCGCCCTGGAGGACGTGGACCTCGACGCTCGGCTGGCTGTCGGTCGCGGTCGAGAAGATCTCCTTCTTCTGCGTCGGGATCGTGGTGTTCCTCGAGATCATCACGGTCATCACGCCGCCGAGCGTCTCGACGCCCAGCGAGAGCGGCGTGACGTCGAGCAGCACGAGGTCCTTCACCTCGCCCGAGAGCACGCCCGCCTGGACCGCGGCGCCGACCGCCACGACCTCGTCCGGGTTCACGCCCTTGTGGGGCTCCTTGCCGAAGAACTTCTTGACCGTCTCCTGGACCAGCGGGATGCGGGTCGAGCCGCCGACGAGGACGATCTCGTCGATCTGCTGCGGCGTCTTCTTCGCGTCCGCCAGCGCCTTGCGCGTCGGCTCGAGCGTGCGGTCGATGAGCGGCCGGATCATCTGCTCGAGCTTCGCCCGGGTGAGCTGCTTCTGGAGGTGCTTCGGCCCCGACGCGTCCGCGGTCAAGAACGGCAGGTTGATCGTCGTCTCCTGGACGTTCGACAGCTCGATCTTCGCCGTCTCCGCGGCGTCCTTGAGCCGCTGCACGACCATCTTGTCGTTCGCGACGTCGATCCCCGTGTCCTTCTTGAACTCGGCCGCCAGCCAGTCCATCACGAGGTGGTCGACGTCGTCGCCGCCGAGGTGGGTGTCGCCGTTGGTCGAGATGACCTGCACGACGTTGTCGCCGACCTCGAGGATCGAGATGTCGAAGGTGCCGCCGCCGAAGTCGTAGACGGCGATGACCTGCTCGTTCTTCTTGTCGAGGCCGTACGCGAGCGCGGCCGCCGTGGGCTCGTTGACGATGCGCTTCACCTCGAGCCCGGCGATGCGGCCCGCGTCCTTGGTGGCCTGGCGCTGCGCGTCGTTGAAGTACGCCGGCACGGTGATGACGGCATCGGTCACCTTCTCGCCGAGGTAGTCCTCCGCGGCCTTCTTCAGCTTCTGGAGGACCTTCGCGGAGACCTCGGGCGGCGATACCTGCTTGCCGCGCACCTCGATCCCGGCGTCGCCGTTCTTGCCCTTGCTGACCTTGTACGGGACGCGCTTCGACTCGTCCTGCACCTCCTCGAAGCGGCGCCCCATGAAGCGCTTGGCCGAGTAGATGGTGTTGGTTGGGTTCGTGACCGCCTGGCGCTTGGCGATCTGCCCGACGAGCACCTCGCCCTTGTCGTCCCAGGCCACGACAGACGGCGTGAGGCGCGAGCCCTCCTCATTCACGATGACCTTGGGCTCTTTGCCCTCCATCACCGCGACGACGCTGTTGGTCGTGCCGAGATCGATGCCGATGATCTTGCCCATGACGTTGAACCCTCCGAGAAGTGTGTGCGCGACGGCTTGTTATCGCGGGGGGCGAGAAGACCCGACCGGCCAGCAGGGCTCGGCTGACAGCTGCCGCGAGCCCCTGCTCCAGAGCCGTCAAAAACCGCTGGGAATTCGGATACTTTCGCCGGTTTTCGCGAGCTCGCTGGCTCGCGACCGCGAAGCTAACCATGTGCACCCGAGCGTCAACGCCGCCCCTAGCAATTGCCGTGCGCGGGTCCCGGCCAGGTCCTGGGCCTTGACCGGAGCGCCCCCGGGCCGCACGTTCGGCCTCCGCGCTCCGCGATGTTCGCGCCGCGGCGGCCCGAGTCGGTGCCTCGCACCGGTGCGGGACGGCAGGCTTCCCCGACCGCGTCGGGGCCCCTCTGCCGCGCCGTCTGACGTGAATGACGCGAACCGATGCGGTCCGCGCGAGCTGCGTGAGCAGCGCGCATGACGCAGACCGAGCGGACCGAGCAGAGCAGCCCGGAACCGGAAGAGACGCGCGTCCGAGGGGCTTCTTGCGGTCCCGGACGCGCTGAGCTATAGGCGCCCTCCCTCGTAACACCCGAAGGACTCACCATGAAGCCCGGCATCCACCCCGAGTACAAGGACTCCACGATCACCTGCGCGTGCGGCGCCGTCGTCGAGACCCGCTCCACCCGCGGCAGCTTTACCACCGACGTGTGCTCCGCGTGCCACCCGTTCTACACGGGCAAGCACAAGATCATGGACGTCGCCGGCCGCGTGGACCGCTTCCGCAAGAAGTACGCGGCGACCGCCGGCAAGTAGGCGGGCTGAGCGCCCCCCCGGCGCCGACGCATCCCTCCTTTACAGACACTCCCTCCACGCCGCGCCCCGCCCGGGGCGTGGCGGAGGCTCCGGTACGTCCGAGCTCGCTCGCCGCGAGCGGTCGAGGCGTCGCCCCGCGCGACGTCGTGCATCCACATTCACAGCGCTGGTCGGCCGGGCCGATGCGCCAGCCGGGTTATGCGCTAGATTGGAACGCGTATGAGCGAGCAGCCTGCACGTCCGTATATCGGCGGCCAAGCGGTGATCGAGGGGGTCATGATGCGATCGCCGAGCTCGGTCGCCATCGTCTGCCGACGCCGCTCCGGTGAGCTGGTGGTCCGCGAGCAGCCGATGACCGCGGCGCCCAAGGGGCCCCGCACCTGGCCGTTCGTGCGGGGGGTCGCGACGCTCGTGGAGTCGCTCCGCCTCGGGTCCCAGGCGCTCCGGTGGTCCGCGGACCTCTACGAGCAGGACCTCGCGGCCGAGGAGGCGGCCTCGGCCAAGGGCCCGGCGTCCAAGCGGCCGAGCGCCGGGCAAGCGAGCGGAGCCAGCCTCACGTCGCTGGCGCTCAGCATGGCGGCGATCGCGGCGCAGGACGTCGAGCCGGCGCCGGTCGCGGGAAGCCCCGCGCCGGGCGGCGACGGCGCGGAAGCGAAGAAGCGGGGAGGGGGCATGGGCCTCATCCCGATCGCCTTCGCGGTCCTGCTCTTCGTGGCGGCGCCGCAGGCCGGCGCCGAGCTGGTCAACAAGCTCTTCGGCCTCGGGCTGGAGGTCACGTCGCCCGGGTTCCAGGCGATCACCGGCGTGGCGAAGCTCGCCATCGTCGTCACCTACCTCCTCCTGATCCGCCAGATCCCGGAGGTCCGGCGCGTCTTCCAGTTCCACGGGGCGGAGCACAAGGCGATCTCCACCTACGAGGCGCGCGAGGCGCTCGAGGTCGAGAACGCGCGGCGGAAGACGGCCATGCACCCGCGCTGCGGGACGACGTTCCTGGTGATGGTGGCGCTCGTCTCCATCGTCGTGTTCTCGGTGGCCGGGGCGTCCATCGGCGCGTTCCTGCCGAAGCTGCCCGGCGGCCGGCTCGTGGAGAGCGTCGGCTTCTTCCTGATGAAGCTGCCGTTCCTCCCGCTCATCGCCGCGGTGACGTTCGAGATCCAGCGGATCTTCGCGCGGTATTGCACCACGGGCCCGCTCCGCGCGCTGCTCTGGCCGGGGTTCCTGGTCCAGAAGATCACGACGGCAGAGCCCGACGACGCGCAGCTGGAGGTGGCCCTCGCCTCGCTCCGCGCGACGCTCTGGCGTGAGGAGTCGGTGGCCGCGCCGGCCCAGCCCGATCGGGTGTTCGAGGACTACTCGAAGCTGCTGGCCGACCCCGGCTACGCTGGCGCCCACGGCTAGCGCGCGCCGCCGCCGCGCGTCGCCGACGCGCGCCTCGCCGTCCAACTCCGCCCGTCTTCGGATTGCAGATGCTACCTATCGCGAAACTCGAGGCGGTCCAGCGCCGCTTTCAGGAACTCGAGCACCTCATGTGCAGCCCCGCGGTGCTCTCCGCCCCGACCGAGCTCCAGCGGCTCAACCGCGAGCGGACCGAGCTCGAGCCCGTGGTCGCCGCGTTCGCCCGGCTCCGCGACGTCGAGCGGCGCATCGCCGAGGACCGCGAGGCGCTCAGCGACCCCGATCTGTCCGAGCTCGCCCAGGCGGAGCTGCCCGAGCTAGAGATCGAGCGGGAGCGCCTCGCCGGCGAGCTCGAGCTGCTCCTCCTGCCGAAGGACCCGAACGACGGCCGGAACACCGTGATCGAGATCCGGAGCGGCGAGGGCGGCGAGGAGGCGGCGCTCTTCGCCGCCGACCTCTTCCGCATGCTCTGCCGCTACGCGGAGACGAAGCGCTGGAAGGTCGAGGTGCTCAACCTGAGCGAGGCCTCCGCCGGCGGCTACAAGGAGGTCGCGGCGCTGATCACAGGGCAGGACGTCTACTCCCACCTCCGTTACGAGGGCGGCGTTCACCGCGTGCAGCGCGTCCCCACGACGGAGACGCAGGGGCGGATCCACACCTCGACCGCGACCGTCGCCGTCCTGCCCGAGGCCGACGAGGTCGACGTGCACATCGACGACAAGGACCTGGAGATCTCGATCGCCGCGTCGGGCGGCCCCGGCGGCCAGGGCGTCAACACGACGAACAGCGCCGTGCAGCTCAAGCACCTGCCCACGGGCATGATCGTGAAGTGCCAGGACGAGCGCTCCCAGCTGAAGAACAAGGCGAAGGCGATGAAGGTGCTCCGGAGCCGGCTGCTCGAGCTCGAGCAGCGCCGGCAGGAGGAGGCCCAGAGCGCCGAGCGACGGACCATGGTCGGGACAGGGGAGCGCGCGCAGAAGGTGCGGACCTACAACTTCCCCCAGAACCGCGTCACGGATCACCGCATCGGCCTCACGCTGCACAAGCTCGACAAGATCATCGAGGGCGATCTCGATGAGCTCATCGGCGCGCTGCGCACGCACCGTCAGGCGGAGCTCCTGCGGCGCGGCGGGCTCTCGGGGCCCGCGGGAGCGCTGGAGTCCGCGACGTGAGGGGGGCGCCGCCCATCGATCTGGAGGCGCTGCTCGTCGCCCTCGTGCTCGCGCCGACGACCTTCTCGCGCAACCGCTTCTTCTCGCTGTACACCGACCCGGAGACGCGCCGGGTGCGGCGGCGGGCGGCGCTCCTCCGGAGCATCGTGCGGCAGCTCGTCGCGGGCGCGGACCGCGCCGGGCTCGCGCCGGCCGCCAGCGGGGGCGCGCTGCTCACGTACGACGTGCCGTCGCTCGGGCTGAAGCGCACCGCCGCGCTCGACGCCCTCGAGCTCGCGGTGCTCCGCATCGCTGTCTCGCGCGGGGCCGCCCCGGAGGCCGGACAGCGGGGCGGCGACGTCGCCCGGACGAGCTCGGCGGCCGGCGCCCCGTTGCCCCAGGACCTCCTCCCCGAGCCCGCGGACACGTCGCGCATCGAGCGCGCGCTCGCCCGGCTCCTCCCCGAGGAGACCCGCGGCGGAGCGACGGGAGCTCCTGGCCAGGGCGAGCCGGGAGAGCCGGACGCGGCGACCAGGGCGCTGCCGCGTGACCGGGAGCAGCGCGATACGCAAGCACCCTAGGAGGCGACGACCATGTGCATCTTCTGCAAGATCGCGAACAAGGAGATCCCGGCGAAGGTCGTGTTCGAGGACGAGCACGTGATCGCCTTCCACGATCTGAACCCGCAGGCGCCCACGCACGTGCTCGTCATTCCGAAGCGCCACATCGCGGGGCTCGGCCAGGCCGCGCCCGAGGACGAGGCGGTCCTCGGCCGGCTGCTGCTCGCCGCGAGGCAGGTGGCAGAGCTGACCGGCGTGGCGGAGGCCGGCTTCAGGACCGTGGTGAACCACGGCGCGAACGCCGGCCAGACGGTCTTCCACCTGCACGTCCACGTCATCGGCGGGCGGCCGATGGCCTGGCCCCCCGGCTGAGCGCGGCGCTCAGCGCACGCCGCGGGTGGCGCCCACCACCGCGTCGAGCCACGCCGCCTCCGCCTCGCCGAGCGGCGGCTGCCGCGGCAGCGACGTCGGCAGCGCGCGGGGCCGCGACGCGCCGTGGGCGCGCAGGTGCACGGACGTGATCGCGCCGACGCGCCCCTCCACGCCGAGGAACAGCGCGAAGAGATCCGGGCCCACCGCGCGACGCGGAGCAGGCCGCACCGCGAGCTCGGCGCCGGACGCGAGCCGCGCGGTGAACCCGGCGACCAGGTGGTCGACCGGGTCGCCCCAAGGATCCGGCGCGCCGGGCGCGCCCGCCGCGATCCACGCGTCGATCGTGAGCTCGCGCGAGGCCGCGTCGAGGTCGAGCGCCAGCGTCAGGCCGTGCGGAGCGAGCGCGCGCTCGACGTCCGCGAGGCGAGCGGTCCCGGCGGCGTGCACGAGCAGGGAAGCGCGGTCCAGCACCGGCGACGCCGGCGGACGCGGCACCGGCGGGCGCGGCACCGGCGGGCGCGGGGCGGGGTCGCGCGGGAGCAGGTTGCCCGGGTTCATGATGCCGGCCGGGTCGAAGACGCCCCGGAGCGCATGGACGACGTCGGCGCCGAGGCCGAGCTCCGCGCCGAGCCGTGGCGCCTTGCTGCGGCCGACGCCGTGGTGATGCGAGAGCGTGCCGCCGGCGTCGATCGCGGCGTCGAGGGCCGCGCGCCAGGCCGCGTCGTACTTCGCCTCGGCCGCCGCGACGCTCGGCGCGCTGCCGGCGAAGGTGAAGTAGATGCTGCAGCCGTCCGGATAGGCGTGGGACAGGTGGGCCATCACGAACACGTGGCGCCCGAGCGCGGCGCGCACCGCGCGGTAGAGCGCGTCGAGGCGCGACCAGGGCGCGGCGACCTCCATGGTGTCGCTGAATGCGCCGGCCATGAAGACGGGCGCCTGGCGGTAGCTCACGCTGTAGCGGTGCGCGAGCCAGTGGCGCGCCGGCTCCTCGCCGAGCGGCCTGGCCCCGCCGCGCGCGGCGATCGCCGCGGCGCGGGCGAGATCCTCGGCGCTCGCGCGCGCCGTGCCCTCGAAGATGAGGATGAGCGTCGCGCCGCGGAGCACGCGCGACCCGACGGCGTCGACGACCTGGTTGAGCACCCCCGGCGCGCGCAGCAGGCCGCGCAGCACGGCGGCGCCGGCCCCGGGGCCCCGCGCCCCGCGCGACGGCGCTGCCGCCCCCTCCGAGGGCTCGTCGCCCGCGCCGGCGAGCGCGCGCTGCCGGCGCACCGCGCCGAGCCGCGCCATGAACGAGTCGAACGGATCGTAGAGCCGCGAGACCGCCGGGCGGAGGCCGGCCTGGAACATCTCCCGCATCGCGTTCCACCCGGCCTCCAGGCTGGGGAACGAGAAGGCGGCGAACGCGCGCGCCGGCGGGGCGGGGTGGAGCCTGAGCGTCGCGGCCGTGACGACGCCGAGCACGCCCTCGCTGCCGATGAGGAGCGGCGTCAGATCCGGGCCGTGCGTGCGCCGGTCGAGGCGGACGACCTCGCCGCGGCCGACGACGCACTCGAGCGACGCGACCATGTCCTCGATCTTGCCGTAGAGCCCCGAGCACTGGCCGGCGCTGCGCGCCGCGACCCAGCCCCCCACGGTCGAGCAGAGGATCGACGACGGGAAATGGCCGAGCGTGAAGCCCTCGGCGTTGAGCTCCTCCTCGAAGCGGATGCCGAGCGCGCCTGCCTCGACCTCGACGGAGGGGGCCTGGCGGTCGAGCGAGCGCCGGCGGGAGAGCCGCTTGAGGTCGAGCACCACCGTGCGGTCGTCCGGCAAGACGCCGCCGCAAACGCCCGAGCCCGCGCCGTAGGGCACGAGCGGGAGCCCCTCGTCAGCGCAGAAGCGGACGACCTGGGCGACCTCCTCGGTGGACGCCGGCCAGACGATCATCCCGGGCCGGTGCTCGGCGATGCGGCCTTCCGTCACGGCGAGGTGGTGCCGCGGCCAGAGATCGCGGGCATAGGCGATCTGGTCGACGGGGGAGGCGCTGCGCGGGATCCCCGGCAGCGCGCGCGACATCGCGGCCTCGAAGCTCATGCTCAGGAGCCCCCTAGCTCCTCAGCTCCGCTCCGCAAGGATGATGAGCCGCGGCGACTCCGAGCCGAAGAAGACGCCCGGGTGCGCAGGGTGGCCGGTCACCTCGGTGACCTTGAAGCCCGCCTCGTGCAGCAGCTTGCCGAGCTCGTGCAGCCCGTAGAGGCGGATCGAATAGTCGAGCTCGCGCGAGCGGCCGTCCTCGAACATCACGGTGCGCTTCACCTTGAGCCGGCTCGTGAAGAAATCTACCTGCATCTCATCCATGCAGACGCAGCCGTCGCCCTCGAACCAGACCAGGCTCGGCTGGCGGGACGCCACGTAGTCGCGGTTGACGATATCGAGCAGGAGCATGCCGCCCGCGCGGAGGGCGCGGCGGATGCGCGCGAGGACGTCCAGGTTCTTCTCGTCGTCGAAGTAGCCGAAGCTCGTGGACCAGCA
Organism: Sorangium sp. So ce321; assembly: GCF_051530195.1. Taxonomy (NCBI): domain Bacteria; kingdom Pseudomonadati; phylum Myxococcota; order Polyangiales; family Polyangiaceae; genus Sorangium; species Sorangium sp. So ce321. The sequence goes on from NZ_CP150329.1 coordinate 14,112,658, forward strand.
GTAGACGCCGTCGAAGGTCTCCTCGAACGTCATCTCGCGCATGTCGCCCTGGAGGAAGTTCAGCTTCTGGCCGCGGTCCTGCGCGTCGTCGGCGGCGCGGGCCAGCATCGCCAGCGACAGGTCGAAGCCGACGACGCTGTAGCCGCGGCTCGCGATCTCGATCGCGTGGCCGCCCGCGCCGCACGCGAGGTCGAGGATCACCGCGCCCTTCTCGACGCCGAGCCGCTCCTCGATGAAGTCGACCTCGCGGCGAACCACCTTGCCGTCGATCTTGTCGAGCGTGCGCAGGAAGTCGTCGCCGAAGAGCTCTTCCCACCACGGGCGCTTGCGGCGCACGGCGGGCTCGGTCGAGGGCCCCGAGTTCGGCTCGAACTCGACCTGCTTCGCCGCCACCGGCGCCGCGGCCGCCGGGGCGGATGGCCGCGCGGCGACCGGTGGCTCGGTGGGCGGTGGGGGCGGCACGGACACGGGCGGCGGCGGCACCGAGCTCGTGAACGTCGCGAGGTCGGGCGAGGCCAGCGCGTGCGAGCGCGGGCGCCGCGGCGGCAGCGGCGGCGGCGGCGGCGGCTTCTTGGGCTGCGCCACCTGCGCGTCGCCGCGGGCGGCCGCGCGCTCGTCCGCCGTCTCGCCTTCGCGCTCGGGCTCGATCTCCACGAGCTCGACCTCGCTGCTCTTCGGCGGCAAGGTGCTGCGCGTCGCCTGGGCCGCTGCTTGCTCGGCCTCGCCTGCCTCGGGCGGGGCGCTCGGCAGCTCGGCCTTCGGCTCGTCGACCAGCTCCGGCTCGAGCTCCGCGAGCTCGTCCGCGCTCGGCCCCAGCGGCCAGTCCAGGGCGCGCGCCTCGATCTCCGGGGACGAGGCAGGGCCTTCGCGTCGCGGCCTCCGGGGCTCGGGCTCGGGCTCGACGGCCTCGTCGGCCGCGTCGCGCGAGGTCGGCGGGCCCTCCGCGGGGGCATCCTGGAACGCCTCCAGCCCGAGCGTGGTCGGGAACTCGGACCGGGTCCTGAACTGGAGCGGCGGCCACTCGTGCTCGGTTGGCTCCGTCAGCAGCGGCGGCTTGGCGGGCTCGGGCGCCGAGCTGACCGGCGGCAGGTTCGACTCGATGCTGAGGATCTGGAGCGGCCGGATCACCGCGACCGAGTCCGGGTCGATGATGAGGCCGCCGGGGAGCGGCATCGGCATCGGCGGCAAGCTCGACGAGGACTTCGGCGACGGGCGCGGGACCGCGCGGGGCGCCACGAGCTCCGCCAGGCTCTGCGGCGGCGCCGGCTTGCTGAGCGGCCTGGGCTCCTCGAGCGCCGGCTGGCTGGGAGGCCTCGCCGCGTCCAGCCAGCCGTCGTCGTCCTGCACGTCCTGGAGCGCGCTCGTGCGCGGCGTCGCGGTGCCGCTGTGCGCGGCGGCCTCCTCCGGCGCGGCGCCCTGGTCGTCGCCCTGCTGCGGCGCGTCTCCAGCCAGGTTCACGAGCCGCCGCGAGCGGCGGCGCGCGGCCTTCGGGCCGTCGCCGCGCTCGACCTCCACGGTGCGCTCCACCTCGGCGGCCAGCGACTGCCAGGCTCGCCGGGCGGCGGGGTTCGCCGGCAGGGGAGCCCCGTGCCGCGAGCGCTCCGTGGGCGGCCCGGCGATGCGCGGGTCGAGGTCGAGATCCGGGATCTCCGGGCGCTGCCCGCTGGAGCTCCCGTCGGCCATGCCCGCGACGATGTCGAGGCGCGGCAGCGGCGTCGTCGTCGCGGGCTGCGGGCGCGCGCTGGGCATGCGCTCGGGCCGTGGAGGGGACGACGAGCGCGCGGAGAACGAGCCCTGCTCTCCCTGCGGCGCTGATGCGGCCGCGCTCCCTGCATCGCCCGGCAGGGGCGCGCCGGGCTCTCCGGAGACGCCGCCCTCCTGGGCGGACGCAGCCAGGGGGTTGCGCGGCCGCTCGCTCGTCATCGCTCGCCCCCGTCGAACGGCTCTCCGTAGAGGACCGGCCCCGGAGCCCTGCTCCACGGCGGCGCCGCCCCGCGCTCCACGAACATGACCGTCGTGGAGCCGAGGTGGAACTTGCCGATCTCCTCGCCGCACGCGACCTGGAGGGCCGGCGAGAGCGCGTGCACGCCGAGCGGCACGTCGCGCGCGTCGATGCCGCTCACCGTGATCCGTCCGACGATCATCGCGCCCACCATCACGACCGTCACGCGCCCCTGGCGCTCGGTGTCGATCACGATCGCGACGCGCCGGTTGCGCGCGAAGAGGCCCGGGACGTGGCGCTCGCCGATCGAGTTCACCGGGAAGAGCTCCCCGGGCATCGAGCGGATGACGCTCACCTGGCCGGCGACGGGGGCGTGGACCCGGTGGTAGTCGCGGGGCGACAGGTAGACGACAGCGAACTGCCCACCGTCGTAGCGGGTGGCCTCCGCGGGGTCGCCCACGAGGTCCTCCACCCGGTAGGGCTGCCCCTTGATGAACAGGCGCCCGCCGTCGGTGACGGGGCCGATCGCGGCGATCCGGCCGTCGGCGGGGCTGGTGATGGCTCCGGGGTCGGAGCAGACAGGGCGCATTCCCTCGCGGAGCTTGCGCGTGAAGAACGCGTCGAAGCTCTCGTATGGGCTCGTCAGCACCTCGGCCGCGTCCATGTCGACGCGGTAAGCGCGCGCGTAGAGCTTGACCACCGCGTTCAAGACAGCGGCGGGTGCCCTGGCGTCGCAGAGGCGGCCAACGGCCCGGGTAATGCGCTCTCGCGGAAGCACCCGCAACAGCTGTGCGGCGGCGTAGGTGGCAACGGTCATTGTGCGGAGCGGCGTTATCGATGCAGGAAAGAGAGCGGTGCAGGAATGCTAGGCCTCGGGAAGGACCTGGGTCAACGCTCGGGTCGAGCCAACCTTCCACACAGGCGCGGTCCCCCAGCCAGCGAAGGAGCTCAGCCTTGACGCGACGCGCGACGCACAGCGCGATCCCCGTCGCGCGACGCCAGGCCCGTCCCCCGTGCTCCCCGTTTCTCCACGTCGCTGCGAGCGCGTCAATCGCGAAGCGCCGCTCCGCGCAAATGCGCGGTGCTCACCCGCGGACCACCCCGGCCGCGCGCTCCATTCTGAAGCGCCGATCCGGACGAGGCGCTGCAACTTCGATCGCCCTCCGGGAGCGCAGCAGAAAAACGGAACGGTTTCAAGCGCATACGTCCTGGCACGCCGCTCGCTGAAGGAGGCCCAGGAGGCACGAGACAGCGATGGAGATCAGGTTCTGGGGAGTTCGCGGGAGCATCGCCTCACCTGGGCCGGAGACGGCGTCGGTGGGCGGCAACACGAGCTGCGTGGAGGTCCGCTGCGGATCGTCGCGGATCATCCTCGATGCAGGGACAGGCGTGCGCAAGCTCGGCGACGCGCTGCTCCGGGAGGGGCCGGTCGACGCGACGGTGCTGCTCTCCCATCTGCACTGGGACCACATCCAGGGCTTGCCGTTCTTCGTGCCGGCGTACCTGCCGAGCTCGAAGCTGTCGGTCGTGGGCAGCGCGCACGGGGTCGGGAGCCTCCGCGACGCGCTCTCGACGCAGATGGCGGCGCCGAGCTTCCCGGTCCGGCTCGACGAGCTCGGCGCGCAGATCGCGCTGCGGGAGGCGCGGCCCGGCGAGGCGTTCGATGTGGGCGAGGTCCACGTGCGCACCGCGAAGCTGAACCACCCGGGCGGCGTCCTCGCCTACCGCGTCGAGCACGCGGGCCGCAGCGTCGTCTATGCGACCGACACCGAGCACTACGCCTGCGTCGATCCGGCGCTGCGCGCGCTCGCGGACGGCGCCGACGTGCTCATCTATGACGCGCAGTACACCCCCGAGGAGTACCGCGGCGACGGCGGCCGCTCGAGGGTCGGCTGGGGGCACTCGACCTACGTGGCAGGGGCCGAGATCGCGAGGGTGTGCGGCGCGCACAAGCTCGTCCTCTTCCACCACGACCCGCAGCGGACGGACGCGGGCGTCGCCGAGATCGAGCGCCTCTCGCGCGAGCTCTTCCCCGCCTCGGTCGCCGCGCGCGAGGGGCTCTGCATCAACGTCGAGGCCCTCGCGCGGGCCGCGTGATGACGCGGATGACGACGAGCGCGGCGACCTCTATGCTGGATCCTGCTCCGCTATCCATGTCGCGCCTCTCGTTGCTCGTCGATCTCGCCTCCCTCCTCGCCCGGGAGGTCGACTTCGACGCCCTCCTCGGCACGGCGTGCGAGCGGCTCGCGAAGGCGCTCCGCGCCGACCGCGCGACGATCTGGCTCGTCGACGCCGAGCGCGGCGATCTCGTGACGCGCGTCGCGCTCCTGCCCGAGCTCCCCGCGCTGAGGCAGCCGCTCGGGCGCGGCATCGCGGGGCACGTCGCCAGGACCGGAGAGGTCGTGCGCGTCGACGACGCCGCGCGCGATCCGCGCTTCGATCCGTCCGCCGACCGGGCGACGGGCTACACGACGCGCTCGATGCTCGTCGCGCCCATCCGGGAGGACGGCGCCGCGCCGGTCCGCGGCGTCGTCCAGCTGCTGAACCGCGCGGGCGCGCCGTTCGACGAGGAGGACGAGCGCTACCTCGTCGCGCTCGCGACGCAGCTCGCCCGCGCGCTCGCGCTGACGACGCTCCGCGCCGCCGAGGGCGGCGGGCCGGGCGTCGTGCTGCAGGGGCCGTTCAACCGGATCGTCGGCCGCAGCGAGCGGCTGGCCGCCGTGTACGAGAAGGTCCAGCTCGCGGCGCAGACCGACGCGACCGTGCTGCTGCGCGGCGAGACAGGCACCGGCAAGAGCCTCTTCGCGCGGGCGATCCACGTGAACTCGAGGCGCCAGACGAGGCCCTTCGTCACCGTCGACTGCACGACGCTGCCGGCGCAGCTCGTGGAGAGCGAGCTCTTCGGCCACGAGCGCGGGGCGTTCACCGGCGCGGACCGCCGCGTGCCCGGCAAGGTGGAGCTCGCGGAGGGCGGCACGCTCTTCCTGGACGAGCTCGGGGATCTGCCGCTCGACATCCAGGGCAAGCTCCTCCGCTTCCTGCAGGATCGATCGTTCGAGCGCGTCGGCGGGCGCCAGACGCTCCACGCCGACGTGCGCGTCGTGTGCGCCACGCACTGCGACCTCGAGCGCGCGGTCGCCGAGGGCCGCTTCCGGAAGGACCTCTACTACCGGGCGCGCGTCGTCGAGATCGACCTGCCGGCCCTGCGCGAGCGCGGCCCCGAGGACGTCGAGACGCTGGCCCGGCACTTCGCGGACGTCTACGCGACGAGGTACGGCAGGCCCGCGCCGCGCTTCGATCTGGAGGCGCTCCGCCACATCCGCGCGCACACCTGGCCGGGCAACGTGCGCGAGCTCGAGCACTGGGTCGAGAGCGCCATCGCCCTGGCGCCGGACGGCCGCATCACCGCGGGGCACCTCCCGTCGCGGCGGCGCGAGGGCGCCCCGCCGCCCGCCGCCGCGGCGCACGACGGCGACGAGCGGGTCGCGCTGCCGCTCGGCCTCACCCTCGACGAGGTGACGCGTCGCTACGTCGAGGCGATGGTCCGGGCGTGCGAGGGGAACAAGACGGAAGCGGCGAAGCGGCTCGGCGTCGGCAGGAACACCCTGGCGCGGGCGCTCCGCGCGAAGGGCTGAGGCGCGCCGCTCAGCGCAGGCTCACCGGCAGCGTCAGGCCGATCCCGGCGATCGCCGCGACGCGAGAGGTCTGCCCCTGCGCGAGGGTGCTGACCCGCAGCAGAGGGCGCAGCAGCGCGAGGTGGAGCTCGAGGAAGCCGCGCACCTGGAGGTGCCGGGAGACGCGCCACTCGGCGCCCCCGCGCGCGCCGGAGGTGACGAACCAGGGGGCGCTGGACGCCTGGGGCCTCAGGTCATCGACGGCGGAGACGTGGATCGCGCCGAGCTGGAAGACGTAGCAGAGGAAGACGGCCTCCCTGTGCCTGCAGAGCGAGGCGGCCCCCGCTTCGGCGCCGGTCACCTGGCCCAGGAACGCTCCTTCGTTGCGGCTCAGCGCCTTGAACGCGCGCGCCTCCAGCCACAGGGAGGCGTCGAGCCAGCGGAGGGCGAGCGCGGACGAGACGCCGATGCCCGCCACGGGCATCAGGCCGAACGCGAGCATGGAGGAGGCGTCGAGCTCGCCGTAGACGCCCGGCGGCGAGGCGCTCCGGGGATCGCGCGCGTACGCTCGAGCCGGCAGGACGAGGCTCAGCGCGATCACCAGGGCGAGGCGAGCAACGTTCAGCATCGCGCGTACCGTAGAGGCGCGCTCCAGCGCGGCGGAAGCCGGCGCGGGCAGGCTCGCGCAGAAACCGGCGCGAGCGCGGCATTGCGTTCAGCGGCGTCGTTTCCTCGGATTGTCGTTTTTTTCGGACGCCGGGGGTTCGGGGCGGAGACCCGAGGAAATAAGGCTAGCGCCGCCCGCGCGAAGCCGCCGCGAAGCGGCGCAGAAGCCCGGCCTCCGGCCATCCATGGCCGGACTGCTGGCGGGCGGAGCTAGGGCGCCCTGCGGCGCGCGGCCTCGCAGAGCGCTGACCGGACGGGATCGGCGGGGAGCTCGGGCGGCAGCTTCTCCTCGCAGGCCACCTCGGGGCTCAGCGGGTCGAGCGCGACGCCCGCCGAGAAGGCGCGGTCCGCGCCGGGGCCGCCGTGGAGCAGCCCGTGCAGCGACCACCACCGGCCGTGGCGTCCGTTCACGTCCTCCACCTGCTCGACGAGCGGCGCGGCGCTGGCGCGCTCGCCCGAGGCGAGCAGGGCGGCGGCGAGGAAGCAGCGCACCGCCGGCTCGTGCGGCGCGAGCGCCTGCGCGCGGGCGTGCTGGACCGCGGCCGCGGCGTGGTGGCCGCGCTCATGGAGCAGCTGCCCGAGCCGCACGCGCTTGCCGACCTCCTGCCGGTGCGGCATGTCCCCGCCGGGCGCGAGATCGGGCGGCACGTCCGCCGGCACCGTGGCGAGGTAGGCGCGCCAGCGCTTGTCCCAGGCCGCGAGATCCGCCCCGGAGATCTCCGCGATCGCCCGCTCGAGGTCCGCGTCGCTGCTCGCCGCCTTGAGCCGGACCAGGAGCTCGGGGAGCGCCGTGTCGCCCGCCTCCCTCGTCCAGTAGCGGATGAAGCTCGCGACCTCGGCGAACACGATCGCCGCCTCCTCCGCGCTCGGGAGCATCGCGATCGAGGGGCCGATCTTGTCGAGCGGGCGCCCGAGCCCCTTCTGGATGCCCAGCCAGGCGACGGCGTCCACGGACGGCACGTCGTCCAGCGGGTCGGGCTCGCGCCAGCGGACCTCCTCGCGCTTGGCCACGCCCTCCTGCAGCCACAGCGGGGCGTTGTCGCGCGTCCCGCGCGAGAGCGCGAGGTGCGTTATCTCGTGCGCGAGCGTGTCCAGCCACGGATAGCCGTTCGGCGTCGCGCGCGGGGAGAGCATCGTCACCCGCCCCCACTTGGCGATGGCGACCGTGCCCGTCGTCCGCGCCGCGTCCTCGGGCAGGCCCGTCATCGCCGAGAGCGTGAACTGGTCCCGGACGAGATCGATCCGCAGCGGCCTCAGGAGCTCGACGCCGAGGTCCTTCGCGAGCACGTCGCGCGTCCTCGCCGCGACCTCGACGAGGAGCGGCACGAGCGCGCGATCGTCGTCGTCCTGGAGCCGCACCCACACGCCGCGCGCCTCGTCGTCGACGACCACGGTCGCGGCGGTGGCGCGGGCGCAGCCGCGCGCGATGTCCCCGAGCGCCGCGCCCTCCGCCGTCGCCGAGAGGTCGGGGCGCGCGAGGATCGCCGCGGCGGCGTCGCAGTCGCCCTCGTAGATGGCGAGCCGGCCGCGCTCGAGCGCGAGCGCGGGGTCCGCCGGGTCCACGCCCTTCAGGATGTCGCGCGCCGCCGGGGCGTCGATCTCCAGGATCGCGGCCCGCGCCCGCACCGCGCGGTCGAGATCGCCCACGGACAGGCGGCCAGACGCGGTCGCCGAGAAGGTCGCGAGCGCGGCGAGGACCACCGCCCTGAGGCCGCGCGTCGCGGCCGCCGCCCCCCGCCGCGGCGCCCTGGCCGGGCTCACCGGACCACCGATGCGCTTCATTTCAGGAGCCCCTCCGCGTAACGCTTGACCGCCTCCCGCAGCCGCGGCTCCGAGGTGCCCCCGAGCCCCTCGAGCACGCGCCGCCGGAACTCCTCGGGGCCCTTGTGCTTGTCCTTGTCCGGGATGTCGGCCTTCCTCGCCATGTCCCTGTCCCCTTCCTGGTCGCCGTCGCCCTCCTGGCCCTGGTCCTCGCTGCGCGACATCTCGAGCAGCCGCTGCGCGTCGCGCTGGCGCTCGCTGCCCTGCTCGCCGTCCCCCTCGGACAGCGAGCGCTGGGCTTCGCGCATCGCCTGCTCGGCGTCGTCGAGGCGCTCGAGCATCTCCTCCGGCATGCGGCCGTCGCCGCGCTCGCCCCGCTTGCGGAGATCGCGCGCGCGATCGGCGAGCGAGCCCTCGCGCTGGCTCGACTTCTCGAGGCCCTCCCGCGCCCGCTCCGACGCGGCCTGCCGCAGCTTGCGCAGCGCCTCCTCGGCCCAGGCCAGCTCGTCGGCGAGCGCCTGCTGCGCCTCCGCGGCCTCGCGGCCCGCCCGCTCCTCGGGGAAGAAGCCGCCGGTCCTCGACCCGAGCCGCTTCGCCTCGCCCAGCGAGCGCATCGCGCCCTGACCGCTCTGGACCGCGTCCTCGGGGCGGCCTTGCTCCAGCGCGCCCGCCATCGCCTCGGCCTGCTCCCTGCCATCGGCCGCGGCGGATTCGGCCGAGCCCGGCGCCGCGCCGGGCTGCGGCAGGTCCCGCACCGCCTCGCGGATCGCCTCGGCGTGCTTCTTCGCCTCCTCGCGGAGCGCCGCGATGTCCTCGGGCCTCGACGCGCGCGCGAGCTCCTCGGCGACCGCGTTCATCTCGGCGGCGTGGTCGCGCGCGAGCTCCTCGAGGTCGCGCTCGCTCTGCGCGACGCTCTCGTCGGCGCTCGAGGCGTCCCCGGGCTCCGGCCCGCGCGGCGCTCCGGACTCCACCCCGCCGCGACCGCCGCCGCCGAACGAGGGCTCCGGCCGCCTGAGCCGCGCCGCGAGGTCGCGCGCCGCGAGCTCGGCGTGCACCCAGTCGCTCGCGCCGCGGGCGCGCGCGATCCTGCGCAGGTCGTTCGCGACGATCTCCCCGAGGTCGAGGCCGAGGTCGCCGAGCTTGCTCAGCTCGACCCCCCCGCCGCCCAGCACCGTGACCGCCGCCTCGAGGCGCCCTTCGCCGTTGCCGCGGTCGCCGCCGTCGAGGAGCTCCGCCGCCGCCGCCGCCTCGTCCGCGACGTCGGCCAGCCGCTGCGCGACGGCCTGGGCGTCGCGGTAGCCCAGGCCGCGCAGGCCCGCGTCGAACGCGAGCAGCACGCCCTCGGTCTCGTCGAGCAGCTTCTGGTGCGCCGCGCGGGTGGTCGCCTTCCGCTCCGCGGCGAGCGCCTCGTCGAGCCTCGCCAGCTGACCCCGCGCGAGCGACGCGATCCGCCCGCGCACCCGGAGCCCGCCGTAATCCGCGGCGAGCGCCCGCTCGACCTCCGCCTTCGCGGCCGCCTGCGCCTCGGCCTCGTGCGCCGCGTGCCCCGCGGCGCTGCCCGCCTCCGGCGCCTTCTGGCCGATGCGGTCGGCGAGCAGGTCGGTGAGGGCGTCGCGCGCCTTCACGAGCGCGACGTAGCGCCGCGCCTCGGGCTCGCCCACCTGCGGCGGGACGACCAGGATCGCCTCGCTCCTGCCCCACTTCGGGCCCTCGATCGGGTCGTTGTCGCGCGCCTCGATCCGCACCTCGATGGGCACGTACGTCCTGCGGAAGAAGGGGTCGCGCGCCCTGAGCTCGTAGCCCCCGCGATCGACCTTCGCGTCCCCCGCCGGCCGCGAGAGCACGCGCCGCTCCTCCTTGGCGCCGGCGCGCAGGACGAGATCGACCTCGCGCAGGCCGTGATCGTCGGTGATCTCGTAGCGGAGCGGGATGCTGGGCTCGTCGAGGAGCCTCACCGTGCGCGGGGCCCCCTCGAGCGTGACGCGCGGCGCGTCGTCCGAGATCGACACGACCCGCTGCGCGTCGGCCTGCCGGACGCGCACCTGCCCGAAGCGCGCGGCCGCCTGCAAGGTCGTCGAGTCGCCGAGCGTCCACCGGGCGATCACGCCGCCCTTGCCGTCGTCGACGAACGGGACCTCGGCGCCGCCGTCGGTCAGCACGAGCGCGCGGCCGGCGCGGACGGGGCGGCCGCGCACCGTGATCACCGTCCCCCGTGGCTGCATCGTCGTCGCGAAGGGCAGGAGCACCTCCGTGGCCTCGTGGAGGTACTCGGGCGGCGTGGCCGTCATCTCGATGTCCTCGAGCCACGGCAGATCGAGCGGCGCCTCGCCGCCGCGGGCGGCGAGGACGTCCAGGCCCTCGACGACGCGCGACGGCTCGATCGCGGTCGCCGCGAGCGCCGCCACGCCGAGGGCGAGGCCCGCCATCGCCCAGCGCGCCGCCGCCTGCTGCGCGCGCGCGGTGATGCGCGCCTGCGAGGCGCGGCCGAGGAGCCGCGCGAGGTGGAGGCCGGCGAGCTCCGGCGACCCGACCCGATCGTCGGCGCGGGCGCGATCCACGAGCGCGAGCGCCCTCAGGGTGGCGGCGCCGAGCGCCTCGTCCGTGCGGCCGATGATCTCGCGCACCGTGCGCCGGGCGTCGCCGCGGCGCCGCCGCGCGAGGATCGCGCGCGCGGCGATGGCGGCGAGCAGCAGCGCGAGGCCGGCGCCGGCGAGCCCGCGGGCGAGCGGAGACCCCACGCGCGCCACGTGCGCCGCGCCGAACAGCCCCGCGCACGCCGCCGCGGTGAGCGCGCGCCGCGCGGAGGGGCCCACCTCCGCATCCCAGACGGAGCGCAGCCGCGCGATGGACAGGGCCGGCGCCTCGTTATCCATGGAGGCAAGGGTAACCGGCGGCAGGAGGTGGTCCAGCGAATCGGTGGGACGCCCCCGGGAGCAGGGCCCCGGCGATCAGACGTCGAGCTCGCCGTCGGTCATGAACCAGCTGTTCGGGTCGAGCAGCACGCGCCGCAGCTCTTCCGGGAAGCTCGGGTCGAGGTGTACGACAAGCCACCGCGAGCCGACCTTCGGCGGGTGGGGGCGGGAGAAGAACCCGAGCGCCCGCAGGCGCGCGTTGAACGCGGGCGGGGTCACGAGGAGCATGCCCACCGAGACGTGCCCCTCGCGCCGCATCGCCTGGCAGAACTCGAGGAGCAGGGCGTCGAGCAGGGGACCGTCGTCCTCGCAGAACAGGTCGGTCACCTCGACCTTGTTGTTCCGCACCGCGTAGACGGCGTAGCCGAGCAGCCGCCCGTCGTGCCTGTCGAGCATGCAGAAGAAGCGGTGCCGGACGTTGCCGAGCTGCGCGTAGCGCCAGTTCAGGAACTGGGCGCTGCGCTCGCCGGCGATCGGCGCGGGCTTGGCGCGCGACCACAGCTCGTCGAAGCGGTGGTCGGCGGCGTCCACGAGCTCGGTGCGCACGCGGCTGCCCCTCGCGAGCAGCGCCGCGGCGTCACGGAGCGCCATCGAGCCGTCGACCGCGCGCCCCGCGGCCCGGACCAGGGCGTTGTCCGGCTTCACCGTCGCGCGCTGCACCAGGCGCTCGGCGGCCGTCGACAGCGCCTGCGTGAGCGGGGCGGGCGTCGCGGCCGGCTCCGCCGCCTCCCAGAGCGCGCGCCAGCGGGGGTGGGGGATCGCCGAGGCTGCCCGCTCGGCGACCCGCTGCACCACCGCGCTCACCGTGCTGTGCTGCTCGCCGGCCGACGAGGCCGCGAGCTCGTGCAGCTTGTACGCGGCCATCAGGGGCCGGACCCAGATGATGGAGTCCGCGATCTTCTTGTAGCCGGCGCGCTGGAAGATCGGGAATGAGGCCTTGTTGGGGAAGCCGTAAAGGAAGTCGACCCCGGCGTCGCGGCAGCCCTTCGCGAGCTCGCGCTGGATGCTCATGGCGGCGCCGGCGATGCGGTGCGCCTTGGTCACGCCGAAGTCGCCGAGCACGCCCGCCTTGAGCTTCCGCCCGCTGACGTAGATGTCGCGCGGGTAGAACGAGCCGCTGCCGATGATCTCGCGCTCCGGGCCGTGAAAGCCCATCCAGGTGCGGGGGGGGCCGGCCGGGTTCTGCTCCTGGAACCAGCGCATCCGCCGCTCCAGGAACTCCTGCGATACCTCGCCGTGGGCGAGGTTCTCTTTCCAGAGCTGCGCGAGGACGTCCCTGTGCTCTTCGGGCTGGACGCGAGCGGCGCTGTAGACCTTCTCCATGGCTTCCCGGTGCGCTCTCCTGGCGCGGCCGAGCGGCGCGCCGGGGCCCGTCATGGCCGAAGGCGGCGAGGGCGTCAATCGCGCCACGGGCGGGCGTCTGCTTCGCTGCTCGGGACGTGCAGCGGTGTTCCGCGCCGGGCGCAGCGGCGCCGTGCGGCGCCGGCGTCGTCGTGGAACGAGAGTACACTCGCGCGATGCTCCGCCGCGCCATCGCCGCCGTCGCCTGGCTAACGCTGCTGTTCGCCCTCGCGTGCAGCTCCGCCCTGCCGCCGCCCCCTCCGGACGCCTCGCAGGCGACGAAGCCCGGCGGCGCGGGGCCGGGCGCCGCGCCGGGAGCGCCGCTCGACGACATCATGGTCGCGGAGGGCGACCCCGGCCCCGTGCCGGTGACCCGCGCCGATCCGGCGCGCGGCAGCCGGCTCGCGCCCGTGACGATCGTCGTGTTCTCCGATTTCGAGTGCCCGTTCTGCAAGAGCCTGGGGGGCACGCTGACGCAGCTGGAGCAGCGGTATGGTCCGGAGCAGCTGCGGATCGTGTGGAAGAACTTCCCGCTCGCGTTCCACAGGCAGGCTCGGCCGACCGCCGAGGCCGCGATGGCGGTGTTCGCCCACGCCGGCCCCAGCGCCTTCTGGACGTTCCACGACGCCATCTTCGAGGCGGACGAGCGGCTCTCGCCGGAGCTCGAGGCCGTGGCGCTCCGGCGGGCGGGCGTGACGCCGGGGCAGCTCAAGCAGCTCGTCCAGCAGAGCGGGGCGGCGCGGAAGGTCGACGCGGACATGGCGCTCGCCGCGCGGCTCGGCGTGGACGGCACGCCGGCGTCGTTCATCAACGGCGTCCTCCTCGTCGGCGCGCAGCCGGCGGAGCGGTTCGCCGAGATCATCGACGCGCAGCTCGCCTCGGCGCGGGCGCTCCGCGCCGAGGGGACGCCGCCGGAGCAGATCTACGCGGCGCTCGCGAAGAAGAACTTCGCCCCCCCTGCCGAGGAGCCCGAGGACGACGAGGAGGCGGAGGCCAGCAAGGTGGTGCACCTCGTGCCCGTCGGCGACTCGCCGGTGCGCGGCAAGGACACGGCGCTGGTCACGATGGTGCTGTTCAGCGACTACCAGTGTCCTTTCTGCAGGCGGGTCACGCCGACGGTCGACAAGCTCGCGGCGCAGTACGGCGACAAGCTGCGCGTCGTCTGGAAGGACAACCCGCTCCCGTTCCACCCGCGGGCCGAGCCCGCCGCGGAGCTCGCGCGCGAGGCCCGGGCCCAGAAGGGGGAGGCCGCCTTCTGGCAGGCCAACGGCCGCCTCCTCGCCGGCGAGGCCGCCCTCGACGACGCCGCCCTCGAGGCCGTCGCCGCGGACCTCCAGCTGAACGTGGCGGCGGCGAAGCGCGCCATCGCCTCGCGCAAGCACGCGGCCAAGATCGAGGCCGACGTGGAGCTCGCGGACGATCTCGGCGCCGCGGGGACGCCGCACTTCTTCATCAACGGACGCCAGCTCGTCGGGGCGCAGCCGATCGAGAAGTTCCAGGCGATCATCGAGGAGGAGATCGCGAAGGCGGAGGCCATGGTCGTCGCCGGGACGCCGCGCGCGGGCGTCTACGAGGCCATCCAGAAGCAGGCGGTCCCGCCGGCGCCCCCGCCGCGGGTGTCCGTGCCGCCGCCGTCGAAGGAGCACCCGGGCAAGGGGGCGGCCGCCGGCAAGGTCGTCATCCAGATGTTCTCCGACTTCCAGTGTCCTTATTGCGCGCGCGGCGCGGCCACGATGGACGAGGTCCTCAAGGCCTTTCCGGGCAAGGTCCGTGTTGTCTTTCGCCACCTGCCGCTGCCCTTCCACCCGGACGCGCAGCTGGCCGCCGAGGCGGCCATGGAGGCGATGGCGCAGCAGGGGCCGGCCGGCTTCTGGAAGATGCACGACCGGCTCTTCAAGGACAACAGCACCGCGAACCTCGACCGCGCGGCCCTGGAGCAGCACGCCGCGGGCATCGGCCTCGACGCGGCGCGCTTCGCCAGAGCCCTCGATGAGCGCACCCACCGGGCCGCGGTCGAGGCCGACATGCAGATCGCGCGGAGCGCCGGCATCAACGGCACTCCGGGGTTCGTGATCAACGGGTACCTGATCAGCGGAGCCCAGCCGCTCGCCAAATTCAAGAAGGTCGTGCGCCGCGCCCTCGGCGAAGCGCGCTGAGCCGCGCGGGCAGCGGAGCGCGCGGGCCCCGGGCGCGGCGGCGCTCGGCGGCCGAGCGCTCCGCCCGCCCTGTGCGTTTCGCCGCGCGCCTCCACCGGTGTTGTCCGTTGACCTCGTGATAGCCTGTCCCAATGCCCAAACCGCGCGGTCGGGGGACATCGGCCGAACCCAGGCGCACCGTCAAGGCATCGAGCGGGCGCGCGCGCGCGCAGCCCCGCGCCAAGGCGGGCGAGCGCGGAGGCGCGGCGGCGGGCTCGCCGGTCGCGCTGCGCGACCGGAAGGAGCGCCAGCCGGCCAGCTCGCGGGCTCGGCCCAGGAAGGCCAAGGCAGCGGCCGCGCTGGTGGAGCGCGCCGCGACGAAGCGGCCGGCGGCGCCTGGCAAGCGCGCAGCGGCGGAGCGGCCCGCGGCGCCGGGCAAGCGCGCGGCGGCGGAGCGACCCGCGGCGCCTGGCAAGCGCGCGGCGGCGGAGCGACCCGCGGCGCCCGGCAAGCGCGCGGCGGCGGAGCGACCCGCGGCGCCTGGCAAGCGCGCGGCCACGGAGCGCCCCGCGGCGCCGAGGGGACGCGCCGCGAGGGCGCGCGCCGACGAGCAGGCCCGCGTCGCGCCGCCGAAGCGGCGACGCCGGCGCGCCAAGGCGGAGAGCGAGGCGGAGCTCGCGCCGCCCCGGCCGCCGGAGCTCGACTGGGACGACACGCCGTCCGGCAGCGCCGAGGAGGCGCTCGCCCGGCGCTGGGCGGCGCGGGGCGAGGCGCTCTTCGAGCAGCTCGCCGCCCACGGCGCCTCGGCGCACGAGTACCGCGCCGATCTCAAGGAGGGGCGCTTCGTCTGGATCGCGCCGGGCGGCCGCGTGTCGGCAGAGGCGCGCGCGCGCCTCCTCTGCAGCTGGTCGCGCGCCACCTCGGTCCTGCTCATGGCGTGGGCCGATCCGCTCGTCAGCGGCCCCGGAATCGAGCGCGTCGACGGGATGCCCGCGGAGCAGGACAGCGTCGATGAGGCGGGCGCCTGGCAGATCGCGATGGCGGCGGCCGAGGCCTGCGGCGCGGCGTACCTCTACCGCGTGTCCTCGCCGCAGGCCTGGTACTTCCTGGCGCTCGACGAGCTGACGTTCGTGCCGAAGCGCGCCTCGTTCCACCCCGGCGCGCCGGTCGGGCTCGTGCTGCGCGCCATCGCCGAGGTGCGCG
Source organism: Sorangium sp. So ce321 (assembly GCF_051530195.1). Taxonomy (NCBI): domain Bacteria; kingdom Pseudomonadati; phylum Myxococcota; order Polyangiales; family Polyangiaceae; genus Sorangium; species Sorangium sp. So ce321. The sequence continues at coordinate 14,128,232 of NZ_CP150329.1, forward strand.
AGGCGATCGCGTCGCGCGCCGAGCCCGCCGACGTCCTCCGCGACAGGATCTCGGCGCTCAGCGACTCGCTGTTCCACCAGGCCATGTACGCCTACCGCGACACCGACTGGGTCGCGCGCCTCGAGCGGACCGGCACGTGCCTGATGCACCTCGCGAAGCGCATCCCGCGCGCGAGCTACGGCGCGGTCGCGGCCGGCCAGCGCATCGACGAGTGGCTGGAGCGCGAGCTCGCGGTCGAGCTGATCAACGCGCTCTCGCTCATCGAGGACGAGTGGAGCCTGTTCGGCTGACGGTCCGCCGCGACGGCCGCCGCGTCGAACCGCGCGGCTGAGCCGGCCCCCGCGGCGCCCCTCGCCGCCGCTGCGCAGCGCCGCCTGCGGGGCGGCGCCTCGCGCCCCGCGCGCCCCGCGCGCGCCGCGCGGCACCGCTCTTGAAGGGAGGAGGGGCGGGGGTGAGGGGAGGCGGCGATGGGTCGAGCCAAACTGTTCCAGGATCGCAGGGACGCCGGGCGCAGGCTCGCGCGGCTGCTCTCGGGGTACCGGAGGGAGGCGCCGCTCGTGCTGGGCCTGCCGCGAGGCGGCGTCGAGGTGGCCTACGAGGTGGCGCGCGCGCTGGGCGCGCCCCTCGATGTGTGGATCGTGCGCAAGCTCGGCGCGCCCGGGCAGCCGGAGCTCGGCGTGGGCGCGATCGCCGAGGGCGGCGAGGTGTACATCGACAGGAGCCTCGTCGCGCTGCTCGGGATCTCCGAGGCGGAGCTCGCCGCGATCGCGGCGCAGCAGGCCGCCGAGGTGGAGCGCGGGGTGCGCAGGTTCCGGGGCGACAGGCCGGTGCCCTCCATCGAGGGGCAGACCGTGATCGTCGTGGACGACGGCATCGCGACGGGCGGCACGGTGCGGGCCGCGCTGCGCGACCTGCGCAAGCGCTCGCCGCGGCGCCTCGTGCTCGCGACGCCGGTCGCCGCGCCGTCGAGCCTGTCGTCGCTCTGCCGCGAGGTCGACGGCGTCGCCTGCATCGAGGAGGATCCGAGCCTCCAGGCGATCGGCGCCTACTACGAGGACTTCTCGCAGACGTCCGACGAGGCGGTCGCCCAGCTGCTCGCCGAGGCGCGGCGCGAGCTGCCGCGGCCCCCGGAGGGCTCGGAGCGCCCCCTCTGCGTCCAGGCGGGGACGGCGGCGCTCCCCGGGGATCTCGCGATCCCGGAGCGGGCGCGCGGCCTCGTGATCTTCGCGCACGGCAGCGGCAGCGGCCGCCGGAGCCCTCGCAACCGCTCCGTCGCGGAGGCGCTCTGGCGCTGGGGGCTGGCCACGCTGCTCTTCGACCTGCTCACCGAGGGCGAGGAGGCGGAAGATCACCGGAGCGGGCGCCTCCGCTTCGACGTCGAGCTGCTCGCCCGGCGGCTTGTCGCGGCGACGGACTGGGCGCTCGCGCGCCCCGAGCTCCGTCACCTCGGCGTCGGCTACTTCGGCGCCAGCACCGGCGCGGCGGCCGCGCTCATCGCCGCGGCGGCGCGGCCTCGTCAGGTCGGCGCCGTCGTGTCGCGCGGCGGCAGGCCCGACCTCGCGGGGGCGGCGCTGGCCCGGGTGCGGGCGCCGACGCTGCTCATCGTCGGCAGCGCGGACACGGCCGTGCTCGGGCTGAACCAGGACGCCCTCGATCGCCTCGCCGGCCCGCGCCGCCTCGCCATCGTGCCTTCCGCGACGCACCTGTTCGAGGAGCCTGGCGCCCTCGCGGCCGTCGCCCGGCTCGCCGGGGAGTGGTTCGCGCAGCACCTGCCGCCGCGAGGAGACGAGGCGAGGGCGTGACGCTTCCGCGCGGCCGGCGTTTGCCGCTGCGAGCGCGCGGCCGGCGCTTGCCGCTGCGAGCGCGCGGCCGGCGTTTGCCGCGCCTGGAGCGCCTGTGGCCCGGCGCCGGCCGGCGCGTCGGCTTACCTGGAGTTACCTGGAGAGCCAGACCGTGTACCCGTGCGGCATGAACGGCGCATCGTCGGGGTCGAACGGGTGGCTCCGGATCATGCTCCCCGCGTTGACGCCCACGATGAGCAGCCCCGACAGTCCGTCGAGCCCCACCACGGTGCGCTGCGCGCGGCTGCTGCCGAAGATGCCGGCCACGGCGACGCGCCCGGCCTCGGCGCCCTGCCTGTCGACCTTCACGATCGCCCAGCGGAACAGCGCGGGCAGCTCCCAGTCGGCGACGAAGGTGATCTCGGCCGCCTCGAGGCCGGGCGCCGCCGCGCTCTCCGCCGAGAGGTCGAGCCAGAGGTACGTGGCGCCGGTCGGCTCGATCGGGCGCAGGGGCGCGACCCGCCGCGGGAGCGTGGCGTAGGGCAGCGACCACTCGAAGCGCACCCGGCCGAAGTCGCCGAAGCGCTCGGCGTCCGTGAGGTGGGCGCCGTCGCTGCGGCTGCCGAGGAACGCCCGCGCCACCGCGAATTCGAGGAGCAGGTCGTCGAGGTCCTTGCCGCGGGACCGGAGGGACGCCCGGAGCGCGTCGAAGATGTCGGGCTCGGCGTGGAAGCGCGCCGCGCCCGCGGGCGTGGACTGCGCCGCGATGGCGAGCAGCGACGCGGCGATCTGCGCCGGCGTCCCGGTGCCGTAGGTGTCGTCGAGGTACCACGGAAAGAGCAAGGCGCCGTCGAGCGCGCCGAGCTCCGCGCCCGTGAGCGCCCGCTCGGGCGCCCGCTGGAAGGCGTCGACGGCGGCGAGCTCCTCGGCCGGGCACGGCGCCGCGACGGCGGCGAGGTAGCTCGCCGTCATCGCGAGCGCGCCCTCCTCCGCCCCGGCGTCGAGGCGCGCGGCGACGGCGTGGCCGAGCGCGTAGGCCGCGTCGGACGCGCTCGCGCACCCGCCCCGTCCAGGCGCCGCCGGCGTCGCGACGACGGCGAACGCGCTCGCGGCGTCGAACCGCTCTCCGAGCGCCCGCATGTCGTGCCCGACGCGGAGCGGGCCGCGGCGTGGGCCGCGCTCCAGGTAAAGGTCGTACGCCGGCCCGCCGCCCAATATTCCGTCCTGGACGGGACGTGGCAGGCCGAGCGCGTCGTAGGCGCGCATCGCGGCCTCCAGGTGAGCGAGGCTCTCCAGGAGGGCGGTGCCGGGGACGTCGGCGGGCGCGTGCACGCAGACGGGCAGCGTGAAGGAGCAGGCGCGCTGCGGGGCGTCGCGCTCCTCGAGCCGCTGCACCGGCGAGACGACGGGGCGGCCCTCGGCCGGCGGGGTGGCGTCCGGCGCGGCGGCATCGCCGGCATCGCCGGGGGGAGCGCCGGCCTGCGCGCTCGTGGCGGGCGCTGGCGGACTGGCCGGGGGCGCGCCCGGCGCACCCGCTGCCGTCGAGGGAGGGCCGCCGAGGGCCGCGGCCAGCGCCAGCAGCGCGAGCGCGCCGGGCGCCTCGTGCCGCGGCGCGGGGGCGCGCGAGAGCTCGGGCGCGGGCTCCGGTCGCTGGGGTGGGGCGTGCGTGGGGCTCGGTCTCATGGCGAGCTCGACAGCTACCGGGATCGCTGGCGGGGTGTGTCCCGGCGGTGGCGCCTAGCTCATCGCACGAGCGGCGCCTCCTGCCCATCGTCGCGGTGCGCTTCGGGCCGGGGCTCGCTGGGGCCGCCGGATCGAGGCTGGAGGTCGCGCCGCGGAGGTGTGCGTGAGGCGCTCGACGCGGCCCTGAGTGCCCTTGATGCGCTCTCGGAGAATTTCGACGCGTGTTCGGTGACCATCCATGCGTCTTCGAGAGATCTCGGCATGTTCTCTCGATGCTATCAATATGTTCTCAGAGGATTTTGGCGCTTTTTCTGAAGCTGCTTGATGGGCTTGCTGCGCGATCCCGGCATGATCTTGCGTGCCATCGATACGCCCTCAGAGGACTTTGACACATTTTCTGAAGCTGCTTGATGAGCTTGCCAGGCGATCCGAGCATGTCCCCTGAATGTCCTCGATATGCTCTCAGAGGACTTTGACACGTTTTCTGAAGCTAATTGATGAGCCTGCTGTGCGATCTGGGCATGTCCCCTGAATGCCTTCGATATGCTCTCAGAGGACTTTGACACGTTTTCTGAAGATTCTTGACGTGTCTTCGAGAGATCTCGGCATGTTCCTTGGATGCCATGGATACGCTCTCAGAGGATTTTGACACGGTTTTTCAAGGATCCGCCCGTGAAATAGGGGCCGCCGGCGCGCGCTGGAAGCTCGTTTGTCGCGCCATGCCATGATCGCTCGCCCATTGTGGTGAATGTGCGCTGAACTCATCCGGGTCCTGGATCGGCCTCTCGATGACTGGATCCCATACCCAGAACTCCTCCGGGTTCAGGCGACATGTGGCACGATGCCTATCGGGTGAAATCGAGCGTTTTGCTGGTGCTCGTTTCGCGGGCATGACCTCTGCAGAAGCGCGTCGTCATGAATCGTATATCCAGACGTCGCTTCGCCGCCGGCCTGGGCGCCGGTCTCCTCGCCGCTCCGTTCCTTGGGAGGATCAGCCACCTTCGCGCCGACGGTGGGACTGCCCGAAATCTGGTTATATTCTTCTCTCCCAACGGAACCCACCACCATCTCTGGCGGCCTCAGGGGTCCGGCTCGAGCTTCTCTTTCCCCGCGGGCTCGATCCTCGAGCCGCTCGCGGCGCACAAGTCCGATCTCATCGTGTGCGACGGCATCGACTTCAAGGGCGTCGACAACCACGAGCCTGGCATGGTCAACATGCTCACGGGCGGCGGCAACGCCGGCAGCGCGAGCCGCGGCCAGAGCCTCGACTGGTACGTCGCCCAGGAGCTCGGCAGCCGACCGGTCAACCTCGGCATCTACACGAGCCCGTGGGGGACGAACTCGCAGACCCGCATGTCCTACAGCGCGGCGGGGCAGTTCGCCCCCATCATCGACGAGCCGCGCACCGCGTACAACCAGATCTTCGACGGCTTCACCGGCACCGGTGACTCGACCGGGACTGGAGCGAACGAGGTCGATCCGAAGAAGAAGCGGCGGGAGAGCATCCTGCGCGTCACGAACGGCGAGATGGAGGCGCTGCGCGCCGGCGTGCCCGCGCGCGAGCAGGCGAAGCTCGACGCCCACATCGACGGGCTCAAGCTGATCGCGCCCGGCGCTGCCACGGGCACAGGCCCCGTCGGCGCGAGCTGCGGCACGGCGCCCGCGCCGCCGCCTGCGTTCAACCCGACCGACGAGGACGCCGTCCCGGACATCGCCGTCGCGCAGATGGACCTCGTCGCCGCGGCCCTCGCGTGCGGGCGGACCCGGGTCGCGACCGTCCAGTTCTCTCACACGGTCTCGCCCCTGCACCTCCGGTGGCTCGGCCTCTCCGGCTCGGACCATCACTCGCTCTCGCACGCGAGCTCGGGCGAGGACGTCGACAAGTTCCGCATCGCGGAGCGATGGTTCGCCGAGCAGTTCGCCTATCTCCTCAAGAAGCTGAAGGCGACCTCCGGCTCCGGCGGCGGCTCCCTGCTCGACGAGACGCTGGTCGTGTGGGCCAAGGAGCTCGGCGACGCGCCGCTACACCGGTGCGAGTCGGTCCCGTTCGTCCTCGCCGGCGGGAAGGCCTTCACGCCCGGCCGCTACGTCAACTTCGGCGGCGCTCCTCACCAGCAGCTCCTGGTCTCCATCTGTCAGGCCCTGGGCCTCAGCAACAGCACCTTCGGCGACGCCTCGAAGGGCACCGGCCCGCTGGATGGGCTCGCGTGATGCGCCGTCATCCGCAGGTCCGTCCGCCCACATACCTTGGGATCACGAGGAACAAGCTTATGAACACAAACACGACGGGACCCCTCGACAAGGTGGATGCGTCGCTCTCCCGGCCTCTGCCGACGAGCGACGCCCCGCGGCGCACGCTGAGGCAGCGCCTCGGCTACGCGCTCGTGCTCTCGTGCGCCACGGTGGCCGCCGCCGGCGCCGGCTGCACCAACCTGCTCGGCGGGGGAGGAGACGACGAGACGAACGGCGGAGACAACGCGGGCGCCCTGGACTCGGGGTGCTCCGATGACGTCGCGTTCTTCAAGGCGAACCTCTGGGACCCGATCATGTCCTCGAAGTGCACTGTCTGTCACACCGACAGCGGCCTCGCGAAGGGGACCCGCATGGTGTTCGACACCTCGGGCACCGACGAGGCGCTCCAGGCGAACTTCGAGGCGGTGCGCGGCATCGCCTCGCTCCAGGTGAACGGCGAGTCGACGCTCCTCCTGCGCCCCTCCGGCCGGCACCCCGAGGGCCACGCCGGCGGCGCGCTCATCCCGTTCCAGAGCGAGGAATACGCGGCGTTCGAGAAGTTCGTCAACCGCGTCACCCTGGGCGTCGGCTGCGACGAGCAGCCGATCGCCTGCGAGCCCAACATGGTCTCCGGGCGCCGCGTCCTGCGCCGGATGTCCCGCGTCGAGTTCGACAGGACGGTGGCCGACCTCCTCGGCGTCGACGCGACGGGCTACATCCTCCCGACCGACGCGAACGTCGAGGGCTTCGACAACAACGCCGACGCGCTCATGTTCGCGGGGACCGACGTCCAGCTCATGCGCGACGCCGCCGAGGACATCTCCGCCAGGGTGATCGAGGCGCCGGGCGCGCTCGTCCCCTGCGAGCTCGCGACCGGAGACGACGCGTGCGCCACCGAGTTCTTCGAGCGCTTCGGGCGGCTCGCCTTCCGCAGGCCGCTCACGCAGCAGGACCGCGCGCGGTACATGGAGCTCTACCGCGGCGTGAAGGCCGACGAGGGCTTCGCGGCGGGCATCCAGGCGATGATCACCGCCGCGCTCCAGTCTCCCTACTTCCTCTATCGCCCGGAGATCGGCGCCGTCGCGGCGGACGGCACGTACCAGCTCCTGCCGCACGAGATCGCGTCCCAGCTCTCTTACATGATCTGGAGCTCGATGCCGGACGACGAGCTCCTCAGCAAGGCCGAGTCGGGCGAGCTCGCGACGCCGGCGGTCATCTCCGCGGAGGTCGACAGGATGATGCAGGACCCGCGGGCCGACGCCGGCGTCCTCCGGTTCTTCAAAACGTGGCTGCAGCTCAACGCGAAGCCGTCGAAGGACATGGCCGCGTACCCGGAGTACACGGAGCCGGTCCGGCAGGCGATCGAGAAGGAGACGGCGGCCTTCGTGCGGCACCTCATCCGCGAAGGCTCGGGCTCGCTCGACGAGATGTACACCGCGAACTACTCCTACGTGAACCAGGAGCTCGCGTCGTTCTATGGCCTGCAGGCCCCCGGCGGGGCCGCGGACGAGGACGGCATGACGCGGGTCGACCTCGCCGGCTCGAACCGCATGGGCATCCTCACCCTCGGCAGCGTCCTCAGCTCCCACGCGCACGCCGCCGAGTCGTCGCCCGTGCACCGCGGCAAGTTCGTGCGCGAGCAGCTCCTCTGCCAGCCGCTGCCGCCGCCGCCCGCGGGCCTCGACGTCAAGCCGCCCCAGCCCGACCCCACGAAGTCGACCCGCGAGCGCTTCGCCGAGCACTCCAACAACGAGGCGTGCGGCAGCTGCCACACGCTCATCGACGGGATCGGCTTCGGCTTCGAGCACTTCGACGGCGTCGGCCGCTACCGCGACGACGACGACGGGCACCCGGTGGACGCGAGCGGCAACATCGTCGGCGCGCCGAGCACGAGCGGTGAGTTCGACGGCACCGGCGAGCTCGCCCAGATGCTCGCGCAGAGCCCCGACGCCCAGGCGTGCTTCACCCTCCAGTGGCTCCGCTTCGGCTTCGGCGCCATGGACCAGGCCGAGCTCTCCTGCATGGCGGAGCAGATCACCGGGCAGCTCGGGCCCGAGAACCTCACCGTCGCGGGCGTCATCAAGGCGATCGCGCAGTCGCCGCGCTTCACGAAGCGCCTCGCCGAGGTGGCGACGGATCCGGGCTCCTCGACGGATGATCCCGGCGGCGACTCGGAGCCGTCGGGCACCGACAACGAGCCCCAGCCCACGAACGCGGACTTCGACGTCGAGGAGAAGGTGGACTCGGTGTGGGACAGCGGCGGATGCAAGTCGGTCACGGTCACCAACCTGGGCGACGCCAAGGCGGCGTGGGAGATCACCCTCCAGGTCGACGGCACGCTCTCCGACGTGTGGAACGCCGTGGCCGAGGCGGGCAACGCGGGCGTGAAGTTCACCGGGGTGGACTGGAACGCGCAGATCGAGAAGAGCGCGTCCGCGAGCTTCGGTTTCTGCTGGAGGGAGTGAGCGGGAGTGAGCCACGGCGGCGGCGCATCGGCCTACCGCCCACCGCCGATCGGCGCGACCAGCGCCGGCGCCGGTCCACCGCCGCGCGCCGCGCCGGCGCGGTCGGCGGCAGGGGTGGCGTCGGTGGCGCGCGCTACGCGGCGCGCCAATACCCCTGGAATTCTGTTATCCTGCGCGCCCCTCGCCCGGTCCCGGGCGGGGCGAAAGCCCAGGACGCTTCAATGACCCATCCGCTCCACGACATCCTGCTCCCCGACAGCCGACACGACTTCTTCCCCGTCGTCATCGAGATCCCGAAGGGATCGAAGTGCAAGTATGAGCTCGACAAGAAGACCGGGCTCCTGATGCTCGACCGCGTGCTCTACTCGTCCGTGCACTACCCGGCCAACTACGGCTTCATCCCCCAGACGCACGCGGGCGACGGCGACCCGCTCGACGTGCTCGTCCTGATGCAGGAGCCGGTGGTGCCGCTCACGATCGTGCGGGCGCGCGCGATCGGCGGCTTCTTCATGCGCGACGACAAGGGCGTTGACGACAAGATCATCGCCGTCGCCGTCGATGACCCCTCCGTGGCCCACTACCTGACACACGAGGAGCTGCCCCCGCACGTGACCAAGGAGCTCATGCGGTTCTTCATCGACTACAAGACGCTGGAGAACAAGCTCGCCGAGGTGGACACGATGTACGACCGGAACCGCGCGCTGGAGGTCATCGAGGAGTCCGTCGCGAGCTATCGGTCGATCAGCGCCTGGTCCAAGGGCTGACGGCGCCTGGTCCAGGGGCTGACGGCGCCTGGTCCAGGGGCTGACGGCGGCCGGCCCCTGGCGAGCTCGGCCACGGGGAACCACCGATGGATCGCGGTCCAGGTGGATCACGCTTCCTGGACCGCTTCGCGTCCACCCCCGTCATTCCTCGTAAAAATCAAGAAACCGGCACCTCGATCACCCGCGATCTCCGGGAAATCGCGCGGCACACGGGTTGCTTATAGCTCGGGCATGGACCGCAGTTCGACGCTCACGGAGACGGAGGCGCTCGCCCAGCTGCTCGCCTCGAGGCTCGAGGTCGAAGCGCGCTGGACGAGCCAGCGGGTCCGACCCTGCCACGGCATCGAGGACAGGCCGAGCTCGCTCGCGTGGCGGACAGCCTCGTGAGCCACAACGACGCGGCGCGTCCGAGCGCGAACGAGCGCGAACGAGCGCGAACGACAGCGGCCGATGACGGTGAAGGCGGGGCCCGGAGGCGGGCAGAGGCGTTGGCAGAAGCGTTGGCAGAAGCGTTGGTTGAGCGCGGATGAGCGCTGACGAGATCGTGATGAGTTGCAGCTGGGGCACGTGAGCATCGCGGGTACATCGTGGGTATCTAGAGGCGACACCGCTTGATCGGGGCTTGACAACATGACAGACATCAGCTTTTCTCAAGCAATCATGAGCACGCTTAATAGCTTAATCTCGGCGAGCGCGTGCCGGCGCTACTCGGCGGTGGCACTCCTCCTCGCCGGTCCGCTCGGTTGCTTGGGCAATCTGGGCAATGTCGATGGCTCGCCCCCCGACGAGGACGGCACCTCCACCCCCCCTGATGGCACGCCGCCCATCGACGAGCCGCCGCCGCAGCCCCACGACATCCCCGAGGTGTCGGAGTGCGAGGCCGCGGACCTGGGCACCCCCGGCCCGCGCGTGGTGCGGCGCCTGACGGTGGACCAGTTCGACGCCACCGTCCGCGATCTCTTCCGGGATCCGAGCGTCACCCTCCCGAGCATCTTCAACGATCCGCAGGTGCTCGGGTTCACGGCCGACGCGGACGCGCTCGTGATCCGCGACCTGACCGCCCAGCAGGTCATGGACTGGGCCGAGGCGACCGCGGAGTGGGCGGTGACGAACAAGCTCGACTCCCTCACGTCGGCCACCTGCCGGGCGATTGACGCGGCTTGCCGGGGCCAGTTCATCCGCGACTTCGGCCGCCGCGCGTTCCGCGAGCCGCTCTCGGACGACCGCTTCGCGCCCTACGACGCCCTGTTCGCGGCGGAGAAGACGTTCGAGGACGGCGCCAAGGTGGTCGTGAGCGCCATGCTGCAGTCGCCGTACTTCCTGTACCGCCACGAGATCGGCAACGAGTCCGGCGGCGTCTACGAGCTCACCGCGCACGAGGTCGCGAGCAACCTCTCGTACCTGCTGACCGGGACCATGCCGGACGAGGCGCTGCTGCAGGCCGCCGACGCGGCCGCCGCCCAGGGCGTCACGCTGACCAGCGACCAGATCGCCCAGCACGCGCTGCGCCTCCTCGAGGACCCGGCGACCCGTCCGCTCGCCGAGGCAGAGATGATGCGGTTCATGCGCGGCTGGCTCCAGCTGAACCGCCTGGTCACCTCGGTGAAGGACAACACGGTCTTCAATCTCAGCGACGAGCTGCGCAGGGACATGATGGCCGAGACGCAGGCGCTCATCGTGGACACCGCGCTCAACCAGAACGGCACGTTCTCCAACCTCCTGCAGGCGGACTACACGTTCATCAACAGCAGCCTGGCCACGCACTACGGCCTCGGCGGCGCCGGCGGCACCGAGCTGACGAGGGTGACGATCTCCCCCGGGCAGCGCGATCGCGGCATCCTGTCCCACGGCAGCTTCCTGACCGGGCACGGCGGCGCGAAGCTGTCCTCGCCCACCCAGCGCGGCAAGATGGTCCGCACCCGTCTCCTCTGCCAGCCGCTCCTGCCCCCGCCGCCCGGCGTCGATCCGAACATCAAACCCCTGGAGGGCCCGGCGACCACGCGCATGATGGTCCAGCAGCACACCACGGACGCGAGCTGCTCCGGCTGCCACCAGTTCACGGACCCGATCGGCTTCGGCTTCGAGCACTACGACACGTTCGGTCGGTGGCGGAACGACGAGTCCGGGCTCCCCATCGACGCGACCGGCACGGTCTTCGCGCCGCCCGCCGGGGAGAACTTCAGCTTCAACGGCGTGACCGAGCTGGCCGACTACCTCGCTGCGAACGAGGACGTCAAGGAGTGCATGGTCCGTTACTGGTCGTACTACGCGTTCGGCGACACCTGGGATCAGGACGGCTGCACGTACGAGAAGGTCCAGCAGGAAGCGGCGGCCGACGATTTCCGCATCAAGAGCGTGTGGCTCGCGCTGACGCGCGCGCCGCACTTCACCCGTAGAGTTCAAGGCCCGTGACCCCCACGGCTGCAACCCACCAGAAGAGCGGTAGCGAGTGAAAGGATCGGTCATGCGCAGCCACAGTCGTAGGAACTTTCTCAAGGGTGTCGGAGCCAGCGTGGGGGCGAGCCTGCTGTTCTCCCCCTTCTATGATTCGATCGCCAACGCCGCTCCCGGGCGGAAGCCGAAGCGGCTCCTTGTGTTCTTCACCATGGGCACGGCGCCCGAGGTCTGGAAGCCGACGAGCGTCTCCGGCGAGACCCCCACGTTCACCGAGGCCACCTCGCCGCTCGCGGAGGTGAAGGAGAACATCGTGATGATCGATGGGCTCCCGAGCGCGAGCCCGGGCAACAACCACGGGTCCGCCGACGGCCTCACCGGGATGGGCTACTCCAGCCAGGGCCCCTACGGGCTGATCTCCGTCGACCAGTTCATCGTGGAGAAGCTGAAGGGCTCCGGGCTGTCGACGCCGATTCCCTCGCTCCTGCTCGGCGCCGACACGAGCGGCGGCAAGACGGGCTTCTACAAGGGCAGCAACCTGGCGCCGATCGCCTCGCCCATGTCGGCGTACTCGACCGTGTTCACCGGGGTGGCGCCGACGACGTCCAACCCGGGCAACAACGCCGCCGCGGAGGACCAGCTGCGCCGGCGCAAGAGCATCCTCGACAACCTCACGCGCGAGATCACCTCGCTCAAGGGGGACCTCGGGTCGGAGCAGAAGCGCAAGCTGGATCTGCACCTCGAGTCGATCCGGCAGATCGAGCAGCGGCTCTCGAGCTCGATGCCGGGTGGTAGCGGAGGGTCCGGCGGCTGCACCGTCCCGACGGCGCCCTCCGGCGACATGACGAACGGAATGAAGGCCAACCAGCTTCACCTGGACATCATCTGCGGTGCCTTCGCGTGCGACATCACCCGGATCGCGGGCATCCAGTGGGGCTCGGATCAGTCGATGAACGTCAACATCCCGGAGATCGGCCTGGCAGACGAGGAGCACAACGGCCTGATCCACGGCAACGACCCCGGCCACGTGAAGCTGATCAAGCTCGAGAAGTGGCTGCACGAGCAGTTCGTCGGCGTCATCAAGAAGCTGAAGACGACGCCCGAGGCGGACGGCTCGGGGATGCTCCTCGACAACACGCTTGTCGCCTGGTGCCGCGACATGGGCGACGCGCCTGCCCACACCCAGAACGAGATGAAGTTCGTCCTGGCGAGCGGCACGGGCGGTTACCTGAAGACGGCCCCGGGCGGCCGGTACATCAAGAGCAGCGAGCGGCACGAGCGCGTGCTGCTCAGCCTGTGCGACGCGATGGGCGTCACGGACTACTCCGGCTTCGGCGATCCGGGCCTGGGTGCCAAGTCCCCGCTCCCCGGCCTGGCGGCGACCTGAGACCAAGGGCGCGACGCCCCTCGCCGCGACAGGCGCGCCCCCACGCGCCTGTCGCGGCGAGCGCAGGACGCTCGCGCTGCAGGGCGGTGCTCATGGCTGGAGCGTGACGCAGAGCAGGTGGCTCGTGCGTGATGCGTGACGCGCAGCAAGCTGGAAAACGACGAGAGCTGGATCCCGTCGACGCGCGCGGGCGACGTCGGGTGGGGCTCGGCCGGGGACAGGCTGAGCGGTCGACGTCGCGCTCGAGAGGGCGTGGTCCGCGCGGGCGCGCGCGCCGCGCCGTACAAGAACGGTTCAGGGTCGTGTGCCCCACGGCTTCAACTGCAGAACATCGGTAGCGAGCGAAAGGGTCGTTCATGCGCGGTCATCGTCGTAGAGAGTTTCTGAAGGGGCTCGGGGCGAGCGTCGGTGCCAGCTTCCTTTTCACGCCCTTCCTCGACTCCGTCGCCGATGCGGCGCCCGGGCGGAAGCCCAAGCGGCTCCTCCTGTTCTGCACGATGGGCACCGCCCCCTCGATCTGGAAGCCCACGAGCGTCTCCGGCGAGACCCCCACGTTCAGCGAGGCCACGGCGCCGCTCGCGGACGTGAAGCAGCACATCGTGCTCGTGGACGGCCTCCCCAGCGGGAACCCAGGGAACAACCACGGCGCCCCCGACGGCCTCACCGGCCTCGGCTTCGGCGGCGGCCCCGCCGGGCTGATCTCCGTCGATCAGTTCATCGCGGACAAGCTGATCGCCGCCGGGGTGAAGACGTCCATCCCCTCGCTCTTGCTCGGCGCCGAGAGCACGGTGAGCGGCGGGAGATCGCCTTACTATCGCGCGGACAACCTGCCGACCATCGCGTCCCCCATGTCCGCCTACTCGACCCTGTTCGGCTCGGCGGTCCCGTCGAACACCTCGTCGGACGACCTGCTGCGCCGTCGCCGGAGCGTGCTCGATCACCTCAAGAACGAGATCAAGACGCTGGAGGGGGACCTCGGCTCCGAGCAGAAGCGCAAGCTGGAGCTGCACCTCGACTCGATCCGCCAGATCGAGGCGCGGCTGTCCGGCTCGTCGTCCGGCGAGGGCGGCGGCTGCAAGGCGCCGACGTCGCCCGCCGGCGACCTGACCAACCCGCTGACGGCCAACCTCGCGCACATGGATCTCATCGTCGGCGCGTTCGCGTGCGACATCACGCGGGTGGCCGCGATCCAGTGGGGCTCGGATCAGGCCATGAACGTCGAGCTGCCGGACATCGGGCTGCGGGGCGAGGAGCACGGCTCCATGATCCACACCGGCGCTCCCGCGCACCTCGACCTGATCAAGCTGGAGAAGTGGCTGTCGCAGCGGTTCGTCGACCTCATCACGAAGCTGAAGGCGATCCCCGAGGCCGACGGCTCGGGCACGCTCTTCGACAACACGCTGATCGCGTGGTGTCGCGACATGGGCGACTCGCCGAACCACAACATGAACGAGATGAAGTTCGTCCTGGCGAGCGGCGAGGGCGGCTATCTCAAGACGAGCCCCGGCGGCCGGTACGTCAAGAGCAACGAGCGCCACGAGCGCGTGCTGCTCAGCCTCTGCGACGCGATGGGCGTCACGAGCTTCAGCGGCTTCGGCGATCCGAACCTGGCGGCGAAGTCGCCGCTCCCGGGCCTGGCAGCCTCCTGAGGCGACCGGAGCGACGCCCCGCGCGCGCCCCGCCAGGCGTACACTGGCCGCCATGACGACGCGCGAGCCTGCAGGATACGAGGCGGATCAACGGCGAGACGACCTGTCGGCGTACGCGCGGTACCTGGCCGCGATGGACGCGTCGATGCGCCAGAAGGTGGCGCTCACCGCCGCGCACCTCCTTTGCGAGGGCCGCGTCGCCGACATGGGGATGGGCTCGGGGCAGGGCAGCGCCGCGCTGGCCCAGCTCTACCCGCGCCTCGAGGTGATCGGCGTGGACATCGATCCCACCGTGGTCGAGCTCGCGCGCCGCGCCCACCAGCAGCCGAACCTCGGCTTCCAGCTGGGCGACATCGCCGCGCCGGTCTTCCCCCCGGAGAGCCTCGACGGGATCTTCGACTCGTCGGTGCTGCACCACGTGACCTCGTACGGCGGCTACCGCCACGCCAACGCCGCCGACGCGCTCGCGGCGCAGGTGCAGCAGCTCGCGCCGGGCGGCGTGCTGGTGGTGCGGGATTTCGTCGACCCGGGGCCAGGGCAGGTGCTGCTCGACGTGCCCGGCGACGACGGCGACGGCGGCCCCGATCCCCGCAGCGCCTCGACGGCGGCGCTGCTCGAGCGGTTCGCGGGCGAGTTTCGCTCGCTGTCGGCGGAGCCGGGGTTCCCGCTCGCGCGCGTCGATCGCGAGCCTCCCGGCGCGCTCCCCGCGCCGCGCCCCGGGTGGCGCCGCTACCGGCTCGCGCACAAGCACGCGGCCGAGTTCGTGCTGCGGAAGGACTACCGCGCCGACTGGGAGGCCGAGGTCAAGGAGGAGTACACCTACTTCTCGCAAGCGCAGTTCGAGGCGCTCTTCGCCCGCCTCGGCCTGCGCGTGCTCTCGTCGACGCCCCTCAGGAACCCGTGGATCGTGCGGAACCGGTTCGCCGGCCGGTTCGAGCTCCGCGACACCTCGGGGGCTCGGCTGCCCTGTCCGCCCACGAACTACCTGATCGTCGGCGAGAAGGTGAAGGCCGGTCAGGGCGTCGCGTTCCGGCTCCGGCCCGCGGCGGGCCCCCAGCAGTTCCTGCGGATCGAGCACCACCAGGACCGCGTCACCGGGCGGGTGTTCGACCTGGCGGCGAGGCCCCACCCCACGCTGGACATCGTGCCCTTCTTCTTCGCCGGCGAGACCGCGTACGTGCTGGCGCGGACCAGCTACCCGCGGCCGATCGCGCACGCCTGCCGCGAGGAGACGCCGCCCCTCGACGGCAGCGGACCGGCCGACTACCTCGCCGAGCCGCTCGCGGTGGTGCAGACCGAGTTCCCGGTAGGGCACACGGTCGAGCGCACGCTGGAGCGGGCGGCCGGGGTGCCGGCGGCGGCGATCCACCGGATGATCCCCGGGACCACGTACTACCCGTCGCCGGGCGGCATCCTCGAAGAGGTGCGCTCGATCCTGGTGGAGGTCGAGCCCACGTTCGTGAACGCGCCCTCGGACAACGTCTCCGGCT
The DNA here is from genome assembly GCF_051530195.1 of Sorangium sp. So ce321. Classification (NCBI taxonomy): domain Bacteria; kingdom Pseudomonadati; phylum Myxococcota; order Polyangiales; family Polyangiaceae; genus Sorangium; species Sorangium sp. So ce321. Next base: position 14,144,077 of record NZ_CP150329.1, read on the forward strand.
TCAGCACGTCGGGCCGCATCCGCGCCATCGAGGCGCGCCAGCTGCTGCGCGCCGCGCAGGTCGGCGGACTGCCCGACGCGCGGCTCGAGCTGAACGTCTACGACCTGCTGGCGCGCTTCGGGCTGCCGTTCGGGCCGTGGATCGGCGACGAGATCGCGCTCGCCGAGGCGCGCGCGGGTCAGCCCGGCTCGAGCGCGGCGGCCGCTGTCGGCGCGCGCGGCGCCGTGGCCGTCGTGCAGCCGACGCCGCTCGCCGCCCTGCTCGAGCGCCCGAGCCGCCGGCGCTTCTCGCGGGTGGACCCCAGCGCCAGCGCCGGGTTCCTCGAGGTGCGGCGGGCGCGCTTCGAGGAGCTGGCCGAGGGGGGCGACGTCGTGGCCGCGCGCGAGCTGGAGTATGTGGTGCCGCGGGCGCTCGGCGCGCTGACCGTCTCGACCGCGCTGCTCGCGCGCGCGCCGTCCGGAGAGGTCCTGCTGGGCGTGGACGACCACGATCTGCCGGCCGCCCAGAGCTTCTCGGGCAACAGCGAGCTGCTCGTCGCGCCGGCGTGGCGGCTGCCGCGGAGCGCGCGCGCGCTCGCCGACGCCGAGGCGTTCGTGCGAGCGCGGCTGGAGATCGAGTACGGCGTCCAGGTGGGGGAGGCCGTCGAGCTCGGCGGCGCCTATCGCCCGTCCCCGGGGCTGACGCCGGAGCTGGTCCAGCCGCTCGCCTTCGTGGTCGCCGCGGTCGCCCCGGAAGCCGCAGCCCCGGAAGCCGCAGCCCCGGCCGCCGCAGCCCCGGCCGCCGCAGTCCTGGACGCCGCAGCGCCCCCGAGCGCGCCGGCGTCCGCGTCAGCCCGGCGGCTGCACTGGGTGCCGCTGACGTCGCTCGTCGCGGGCCGGGAGCACCTGCCCGACGGTCACCTCCGGGTGGTGGCCCTGCGTGCGGCGCACGCGCTCGGCGCGCCGATCGCCCCGCCGCGGCCGCGGTGAGCGAGGCGTCGTGTCGCCGGGGCCAGCGGCCCTGTCGTCCCCGGCGGCTCGACGCCTCCTGCCGTGGACGGTGTCGCCGGCCGGCGTCACCGATCAGCTCCTCGACGATCGTCGTGGCGCCGTTCTGATTCGCTATCTGGACGATCAGGCCAGCTCGCCGGACACCTCATCTGGCCAGTCGCCGCATCATGTCGTGTTCGTCGCGGGCAGACGTCCGTCCGCCCGCCGCGCCAGTGCGCAAGATTGACCCCCTCGTGGACCAGGAATGAGCACGGGGTGCCCTCCGAGCACCGTTGCCAGGGGCGCTCCTGCGGGCTGATGCCTCGGCACAGCACCCGCGTGCGGCGGGCGGCGGCCTGGAGACATCAGCTGCATTCACGGTGGCGGGCCAGCTGCGCGCTTTCGGCGCGCCCCCGCACCAGGTGGCGGGATTCTGCCGCATTTCCTGGCTGGCACGCCGGACGCTTACCGCGTCGCACATCGCCGGCGACCGGCCGCTCCCCGCCGCGCAAGGCGGGACGGAAACCCCTCCATGGAACTTATGAGCAATTCCCTGAAGATCGCGATGGCTGGCCTCGGGCCTGCGAGCCGCTCCGTCCGGAGCGAGGTGCTCGGGCGGAGCCTCCAGGTCGATGCCGGACGGGCCGGCTCGTTCCTGGCGCTTCGCGCGCGCATGCTCGCGAGCCCCAGCCTGGCCGGCGCGCTGCAGTTCATGCAGGTCACGACCCGCCCGTGGGAGCCCCACGAGCTCGCGGCGTGGCTCCACGAGCACGTCGTCGCTCCCGGGTGGATGAGGGCCCCGCGCGCGCTGCGCGAGCCCGGCGCCGAGACTGTGGAGCTCGCCGGCATCGACGAGCGGCACCGCGAGGTCGCCGCCCTCGTCGAGCGCTCGCGGCGGCGCGTGGCGCTCGCGCTGCTCGACTTCGTGGCGCCGAACCCCGACGGCGGGTTCCTCCGCGCGGCGCTGTACAGCGCGCGCGTGCGGTGGAGCGTCGTCGGCGAGCGCTCCGGCTGGCTGCCGGCGCCGCGCGAGAGCGACCTCCTGAGCGACATCGTGCTCAGCCTCTTCGCCGCGGAGATCCTCTCCGACGCGGAGCTCTACCGGAGCCACATGACCGTGTGCGCGGGCTGCGGGCGCGTCGCGTTCGCGCAGGAGGCGCGGCCGCGCAGCGCGGGCTGCCCGCGCTGCGACGGCGAGGTCAGGCGGCAGGCGCGCTGACGCCGGGGGCGCACCACACCCGTGCGGCGGGAATGCGGATATCGGCGGACGGAGCCGGGAGCACGATGGCCCCGCGAGCGTCTCAGTGATGAAGTTGCTGAGCCCGCTTGTTCACCCCTCCGCCGGGCGCGTGAGCCAGGCACCTCGGGCGGCGCTTTCTATCCGGAGGCCATGATTCCGGCGAAGGCGGGTTCGCTCGAATCGACAGCGCGTGAGCGCTGAGCTTGACGACTCCAGCGGAGTCCCATCAAGCTTGGCGCCGACACCATGAGCCAAGCCCGCCACACCAGCGCCCAGATGGATGAGCTCGCCCACGCAGCGCAGCGCGATGGGTTCTGTGTGATAAAGAACCTCATTCCGAAGAGCCTGCTGCTCTCGTGGCGTGAGGCCTTTTCCCCGCTCCTCGAGGCCCACATAGCGCGCGAGGGGCACCTCAAGAACCGGGGGGCAGCTCGCTATTATGTGACCCTCCCGTTCAAGGCCCCCTTCGCGGAGCCGCGCATCTACGAGGAGGAGACCATCCTCGGCGTCGTCGAGCGCCTGGTCGGTGCCGACATGACCATGGTCCAGCTCGCGACCGATACTCCGCTCCTCGGGTCCGACTACCAGGACGTCCACCGCGACACCCCGCCGCTCTTCCCCGAGACAGGGAAGGAGACGCCCGCGTTCCAGCTCGCCGTCAACTTCCCCCTTGTCGACATCACCGCCGAGAACGGCCCCATCGAGATCGCCCGCGGCACGCACATGCTCTCCAAGGCGGAGGGCCTGCGGCGCCTCGAGATAGGCGAGGTAGCGCTCGAGCCGGTTCCCATGGAGCTCGGCGACGTCATGGTCCGCGACGTCCGCGGCCTCCACCGCGGCACCCCGAACCGCACGCGCGAGCCCCGGCCCATGGTGGTGATCGGGTACAGCCGCCGCTGGCTCTTCCGCCCGGAGGTCTCGATCCGGGTGCCGCGCGAGAGCCTCGCCCAGCTGTCGGAGCGCGCGAGGCGCATGCTCCGCTTCAACCCCGTCGTCGATTCGCTCGACGCGCCGGACGAGACCGAGGTCTACCAGGCCTTCGCCTACTGACGCGCGCCGTCGCCCGCCCGCGGCTCGCTCCCCCGCGGCGCCCCGCGACCGGGAGCCCATCGCGGGCGGGCTGGCGCTTGTAAGTGCTCGATATTGCTGGTGTTGTGGGTCACGCGAGCGCGACGTGCGCGATCGCCTGGTCCCTCAGCCAGGTCCGCTGCCGCCGCACGAAGGTGCGCGTGGCGCGCACGATGGCCGGGGCGAGCTCCTCGGCCGGCAAGCGGCCTTCCAGGTGCTCCCGCACCTGCTTGTAGCCGACCGATCCCATCGCCCGCGCGTCGCCGTAGCCGCGGGCCAGGAGCGAGCGGACCTCGTCCACCCAGCCCTGCTCCAGCCACGCGGCGACCCGCGCCTCGATGCGCCGGTCGAGCTCGGCGCGGTCCCTGTGCACCGCGAGCAGGCGCGCGGCGTGCCGGCGCTCCCGGAAGCCGTGCTCGGCGTGCCACGCGCTCTGCGTCCGGCCCGAGCGCTCGTAGACCTCCAGCGCCCGGCTCACGCGCACGAGGTCGTTGGGCGCGAGGCGGGCCGCGCTCTCCGGATCGACCTCGGCGAGGCGCGCGTGGAGCGCCGCGCGCCCCTCGGCGTCGGCGATCGCGCGGTGGCGCGCGCGCACCTCGGCGTCGGCGGCCGGCGCGGGCGAGAGGCCGAAGACGAGCGCCTTCACCCAGAGGAACGTGCCGCCGCAGACGATCGGCACCCGGCCGCGGCCGCGGATGTCGGCGACCGCCGCCTCCGCGAGCTCCGCGAAGCGCTGGGCGTCGATCGCCTGCAGCGGGTCGGCCACGTCGACAAGGTGGTGCGGCGCGCGCGCGCGCTCGGCCGGCGTCGGCTTCCCCGAGCCGAGGTCGAACTCGCGGTAGATCTGCACGCTGTCGGCGCTCACCACCTCGCCACCGAAGCGCTCCGCGAGCCGGAGGGCGAGCTCGGTCTTGCCGCTCGCCGTCGGGCCGACGACGACGAGCAGCTCGCCCGGCGGCGGCGGCTCGACCGTCTCCCACGACGGCGGCGCGACGGACGCCGTCGCCGCCGGCGCGGCCTCGAGCTCCGCCTCGATCACCGCCGCCCCACGCGGTGCTCCAGCTCCGGCCACCCGACGCGCATCACGACCGGCCGGCCGTGCGGGCAGTGGCCGGCGAAGTCGACCTCGTCGAGCGCCGCCAGCAGCGCGCGCGCCTCCTCCGGCGCCACCGGATCGCCCGCGCGCAGCGAGCCGTGGCAGGCCATCGTCGCCAGCGCGAGGTCGACCGCGCCCGAGAAGGCGCGCTCGCCCGAGTGGCTCAGCTCGTCGAGGAGGTCGCGCACGAGGCGCTCGGGCGCCGCGCGGCGGAGCAGCGTCGGCACGGCGTGCACCGCGAGCTGCGCCGCGCCCGCCGGGCGGACGTCGAGCCCGAGCCGCGCGATGGACTCCTGCGCCTCCTCGATCAGCGCCACCTCGGCGGGGGCCGCCGGCACGACCACCGGGAAGAGGAGCTTCTGCGTGGCGATGTCGCGGCCGTCGTACGACGCGCGCAGCCGGTGGAACGTCACGCGCTCCGCCGCCGCGTGCTGATCGAGGAAGTAGATCCCGTCCGGCCCCTCGCAGACGAAATACGTGTTGCGCACCTGGGCGATGAAGCGCAGCGAGCGCCAGGCGAGGGGCCGCTCGGCCGCAGCCAGCACGGGCCCGCTGCCGTTCGGGAAGCTCGGGTAAGAGAGCGGCGGCGCGCCTGGCACGTCCGCCGGCTCGCCCGGCGCGACGCGCGGCCCCGGCAGCGGCGCGTCGGCCCACGCCGGCGCCCCCTGGCCGGGGAACGGGACGAACTCCTGGCGGGCGCGCGCGGCCTCGGGGCGCGCGGCCTCGGGGCGCGCCGGCACGCCGCCGAGGTCGCCGCCGAGGCCCCACGGATCGGCCGGCGGCTCCTGCCGATCGGCCGGCGGCTCCTGCCGCTCGGTCGAGGCGGCCGCCGGGGTCGCCTCCGCGGCGGGGCCGCTCGACCAGACCCACGCGTCTCCGGGTGGCGGCGGCGCCTCCTCGAAGAGCTTGCCCTTGCGGCCCTGGAAGCCGCCGGGGGACGGCGCGGGCAGGCCGAACGCCGCGGCCACCTGCGCGGCGACGATCTTGTAGATCGCGTCGGCCACGGCGCGGCCGTCGGCGAAGCGGACCTCGGCCTTCTGGGGGTGGACGTTCACGTCCACGAGCTCGGTGGGCAGGTCGATGAACACAGCGCCGATCGGGTACCGGCCCGGCTCGAGGACGCTGCCGTAGGCGAGCGCGATCGAGCGCGCCAGCGAGCGGTCGCGCACGTGCCTGCCGTTCACGAACATCCACAGCCAGCCGGCGCCCGAGCGGGCGCGCTCCGGCCGCGACACGAACGCCTCGACCGTGAGCGGCCCCCGCTGCCCCGCGCACGTCGCGAGCTCCTCGCCCGCGAGCATCGCGCGGATCCGCTCCGCGCGGCTCGTGGTGCGCAGCCACTCGCGCGCGACGCGCCCGTCGCGCGACAGGACCAGCGTCACGCCCGGCTCGCCGAGGGCGATCGCCTGCGCGATCTCGGTCACGTGCGCCGACTCGGTCCCGACCGCGCGCAGGAACTTGCGCCGCGCGGGGACGTTGTAGAAGAGGTCGCGCACCTCGACCACGGTGCCGGCGGCGCACCCGCAGGGGATGGCCTGCGCCACGCCGCCGCCCTCGATGCGGATCTCCGTCCCCTCGGACTCGCCCTCGCGCCTCGTCCGCAGCGAGAAGCGGCTGACCGAGGCGATGCTCGGGAGCGCCTCGCCGCGGAACCCGAAGCTCTGGATGCTGCGGAGATCGTCGAGCCGAACGATCTTGCTCGTCGCGTGGCGCAGCACCGCGAGCGACGCGTCCTCGCGGCTCATCCCGCACCCGTCGTCCGCGATGCGCACCAGGCCGACGCCGCCGCCCTCGATGTCGACGCGGACGCGGCGCGCGCCCGCGTCGAGCGCGTTCTCCACGAGCTCCTTCACCACGCTCGCCGGCCGCTCGACCACCTCGCCCGCCGCGATCTGGTTGGCGAGGTCGTCCGGCAGGACGGCGACCCTCCGCTCCTCGGCCTGGGCGGGCTTCGGTCGAGGATCTGCGCCGGCGATCCTCTCCGCGGTGCTCATGGCTCGTCGCCGGGGTCGATGGTCCGGGCGACCGCCTGGAAATACAGCTTGGTGCGCTCCCGCGTCAGCGCCAGCGCGGCGGAGCCGAGGATGGCCAGCTCGAAGACGACGAAGCGCACGCGCTCGGCGGTCCACCAGAGGCCCGGGTTCGTGAGGCCAGCGCGCTCCGGGACGTCCGACGGCAGGAGCGCGCCCGCCTGCGCCACCATGTCGATCCAGGCGCCGCGGACGCTCCGGGTGAGCGCGTACTCGACGGCGGCGAAGGCGAGGTTGGCGACGAGGACCTGGAGCACGAAGCCGCGGGTGCCGGGCCGCCCGCCGAGCGCCAGCCCGCTCGCGACGACCAGCAGCCCGCAGAGGAGGACCTTGCCGATGCTGAGCGGGAAGGAGACGTCCTGGTACAGGCTCAGGGCGCGCGCCTGGGCGGCCTCGAGCACGAGGAACGTGAACTGGAACGGATCGCCCTGGTCGCGCGCCTGCTCGGCCACCACCATGACGTCGGGGGCCATGCCGCCGCGCAGGTACGTGGCCGTCCCGCACCCGGTCATGAAACCGCGCACGCCGATGAGCCAGGTGAGCAGCATGGTGGCCACCAGGTACCAGGGGCGCAGCGAGCGCGGGCGCGGAGGTCGGTGCGAGTCCACGTGACGGCTGCCGTGTAGCACGTTCTCCGATCCCGCGCGCCGTCTTCCTGACCCGCGTCCCCCGCGGCCTTCCCGTGGATTGCGGGGCGGGTCGCCTCGGGTGGATCGCGGGGCGGGTCGCCTCGGGTCACCTCGGATTGCGGGCTGACCGTCGACTGCGCGCCGGCGCAGGTGGCGCGACGCGGCGAGGCTGTACTAGAACTTCGAGACGAGGTCCGGGTGGCGAAGAGCAAGAGCGAGCCGCGAGCGAAGCGAACGAAGGGGGCCGGAGCGCCGCAGCCCGAGGGCACGGCGAAGGCGGGCCCTCGGTCCGACTCGGAGGACGCCGACGCGGACCTCCAGCCGGAGACGGGCGAGGGCGAGGGCGAGGTGGAGCGCGCGGCCCCGCGGCCGGCCCTGAAGCGCCGCGAGCGCACCCCCGCGAAGGCCGCCGGGCGCGCGCGCGGCGAGGCGCAGGCGGCGAGGGGCGACGACGAGGGCCCGCGCGACGACGAGGACGAGGCGGAAGCCGCGCCCGAGAGCGGCGCCGACAGGGGCGGCGACGTCGACGAGGGCGACGTCGTGGAGGTCGTCGGCGAGGTCGTCGACGACCCGAGCATCGACCTGAACGACATCGAGATCCCGCGCTCGGCGCGGGTCGGCGCCAGCGGCGAGGGCCGCGGCAGCGGGGACGCGGCGCTGTCGCGCACGGACCCGCTCCAGGCCTACCTGCGCGAGGTGCAGCGCCACCGGCTGCTCACGCCGGACGAGGAGAAGGAGCTGACGGTCAAGTACGCGAAGACGCAGGACGTCGCGACCGCCGCGCGGCTCGTGACGGCGAACCTGCGGCTCGTGGTCAAGCTCGCGTACGAGTACCGGCGCGCCTACAAGAACATCATGGACCTCATCCAGGAGGGGAACATCGGCCTGATGCAGGCCGTGAAGCGCTACGACCCGTACCGCGGCGTCAAGCTCTCCTCGTACGCCGCCTGGTGGATCCGCGCGTACATCCTCCGCTTCATCCTCAACAACTGGCGCCTGGTGAAGCTCGGCACGACGCAGGCGCAGCGGAAGCTCTTCTTCAACCTGAACAAGGAGAAGGCGAAGCTCTCGGCGATGGGGATCGAGCCGACGGCGGCGGAGATCGCGAAGCGCCTGTCGGTCGAGGAGAAGGAGGTGGTCGACATGGACCGCCGCCTCTCGAGCGGCGAGGCGTCGCTCGACGCGCCGGTCGGCGACCTCGAGGGCCGCTCGATCCCGCGCGTCGAGATGCTCGTCTCGTCGGGGGTGGGCCCGGACAGCGCGTTCGAGGCGAGCGAGATGGGCATGCTCGTCCACGACCGGCTCTCGAAGTTCCGCGAGACGCTGAAGGGCAAGGACGTGATCATCTTCGACAAGCGGATGGCGGCGGAGGACCCGCTCACGCTCCAGGAGCTCGGCAACGAGTTCGGCATCTCGCGCGAGCGCGTGCGCCAGCTCGAGGCGCGGCTCCAGTCGAAGCTGCGGACGTACCTGCAGGAGGAGCTCGGGGACGCCGTCGAGGCGGATTAGGCCTTGTCGATTGGCGGCGAGCAGGGTGGGTCGGGCGGCCGCGGTTGCCTCTACGTGGTCGCCACGCCGATCGGCAACCTCGGCGACATCACGCTGCGCGCGGTCGAGACGCTGCGCGGGGCGGACCGGATCCTCGCGGAGGACACGCGGCGCGCCCGCGCGCTCCTCGGCCACCTCGGCGTCGCGGGCAAGGCGGTCGACCGGTTCGACGCGCACGCCTCGGAGGCGGACGCGGCGCGGGCGGCCGCGCGGCTCGCGGCGGGCGAGTCGATCGCCTTCATGACCGACGCCGGCACGCCGGTCGTGAGCGATCCGGGGACGGCGCTCGTGCGCGCGGCCGCGCAGGCCGGGGCGCGCGTCGTGGCGATCCCGGGGCCGAGCGCGGTGATGGCCGCGGTGAGCGCGTCGGGGCTCGTGACGGGGGGCTTCCGCTTCGTGGGGTTCTTGCCTCGCGGCGGGCGCGAGCGGCGCGAGGCGCTGGCCCTCGTCACGTCGACGCCCGAGGCGGTGGTGCTGTTCGAGTCGCCGCGGCGCTTCCGCGAGACGCTCGCGGAGCTCGCCGAGCGGATGCGCGGCCGCCGCGCGGTCGTCGCGCGCGAGCTGACGAAGGTGCACGAGGAGATCCTGGGCGGCACCGTGGAGGAGCTCGCGGCCCTGGAGCGGGAGTGGCTCGGGGAGATCACGCTCGTGCTCGCGCCCGCCGACGTGACCGCCGCGGGCGCGCACCCGAGCGAGGAGGAGATCGACGCGCGGATCGATCGAGAGCTCGCGCAGGGGCGGCGGGCCAAGCACATCGCCGAGGAGCTGTCGGTGGAGCTCGGCCTGCCGCGGCGCGAGATGTACGCGCGGGCGGTGGCGCGGCGGGAGGCGCCGCGCGAGTAGCGCGGGCTCGAGGAGAGCGAGCGCGGGCGCGCCGCGCCGTCAGGTGTGCCGGCCCTGCCCTCGCGCCTTGAGGGCGTCGACCACGTGCTTCACCTCCTGCGCCCTGTCGCGCGGCACGATGAGCAGCGCGTCGTCGGTCTCGACCACCACGAGGCCCTCCACGCCGACGAGCGCGATCACCCGGCGGTCGTCCGGCGCGCCGCCGGAGCGCGTGCGCAGATCGACCAGGTGGTTGTGCTGCGCGTCGACCAGCACCGACCCCGCGGGCGCGCTGTTCCCCCGCTCGTCCTTGTCGGCGAGCTCCCAGGCGCTCTGCCAGCTGCCGAGGTCGCTCCAGCCGAAGTCGCCGGGCACCACCGCGAGCCCGGCGACGTGCTCCATCACGCCGTGGTCGATGCTGACGGCCGGCAGGCGCGGGAACACCCGCAGGACGGCCTCGGCCTCGTCCGCGGCGCCCAGCGCGGCCGCGCCGTCGATCTCGTCGAGCCCCTCGGCGAGCGCCGGCAGGTGCGCGCGGATCGCCGCCCGCATGTCGCCCGCGCGGAAGATGAACATGCCCGCGTTCCAGAGGAAGCGGCCGCTCGCCACGAACTCCGCGGCGCGCTCCCGGCTCGGCTTCTCGACGAAGCGCAGCACCCTGCTGGGCGTCGCGGGCGCCGCGCTCCCCGCGCCCGCCGCCTCCTCCGCCTCGATGTACCCGAAGCCCGTCTCCGGGTGCGTCGGGCGGATGCCGATCGTCGTGATCGCGCCGCCCTGGGCCGAGGCGACGGCGGCCTGCAGCACCTCCAGGAACCGCGGCACGTCGGCGATGTGGTGGTCGCTCGGGAGCACGACCACGATCGCGTCGGGATCGTCGCGCGCGATGGTCGCCGCCGCCCAGCCGATGCACGGCGCCGTGTTGCGCGGCGCCGGCTCGACCAGCAGGCGCCGCTCCGAGACGCCCGGCAGCGCGGCGCGCGTCGGCGCCACGAGGTGCTGGCCGGTCGCGATCCAGATGCGCTCCCAGCCGTCGCTCCCCCCGCGCGCGCACAGCGGAAGCACCCGGCGCGCCGTCGCGGTGATGAGCGGCTCGCCGCCGAGCAGCGGCAAGAGCTGCTTCGGGCGCGCGGCGCGCGACGCCGGCCAGAAGCGCGTGCCCGCGCCGCCAGCGAGGATCAGGACATGGACGGGGGTCTCGGTCGAGCTCATGGGCGATCGTTCAGGATTGGGCTGTCGAAGGGGACGGCGCGGTTGCGGGGCATGATGGCAGAGGGCCTCCTCAAGACGGGCCGGGCAGCGCCTGCGCGTAGGCCACCATCGCGAGGCCGAGCGGGATGGTCCACAGCGCGAGCGCCGCGGTCCGCCGCCGCTCGGCGAGCGCGCGGAGCGCGGCGGCCCCCGCGGCGGCGCCCACGAAGGCGGCGAGCAGGCTCAGCGCCGCGGCGGCGGCCGGCGCGGGCCCGTGGAGCGCGCGCGCCTCCGCGAGCCCCGAGACGAGCAGCGCGGGGATGCTCAGCGCGAGCGCGAGCTCGACGGCGCGGGCCGGCCTGACGCCGAGCCAGAGCAGCAGCACGAGCGCCGCCCCGACGCGCGACCCGCCCGGCAGCGCCGCGACCCCGTGCGCCGCGCCGGCCGCGATCATCCCGGCGAGCGACGGCGCGTCGGTCTCGTCGCGGTCGGCGCGCCGCGGCGCGATCGCGGTGCTCGCGAGCGCCGCCCCGGTGGCGAGCAGGCCGAGCCCCGTCGCGAGCGGCGCGTGCCCCCACCGCGCGGCGTACGGCCGGAGCGTCGCCGCGACGAGGAGGCTCACCGCGGCGCCCAGCGCGAGCAGCGCCGCGTCGCGCGCCGGCGGCGACGCCATGAAGAGCGACGGCCTCGCGAGCCCCCGGACGCCCTCGCCGAGCGCGCCCCGGAGCCGTTGCCGCGCGGCGATCGCGAGCGCCGCCGCCGCCGCGAGCGCCTGCGCGGCGACGGCCCAGGCGCCGCCGTCGACAGCGCGGAGCCAGAGCCGGGCCGCCGCGCCATGCCCGGTGGCCGAGATGGGCAGCGCCTGCGCCGCCCCCTCGACGGCCGCGAGCACCGCGACGTCCACGAGACCCACGCTCGACCGATACTCCAGCCCGACGCTCCCTGTCGATCCCGAGTAGCGGCCGAGCGCCGCCTCACCGCGTTGCCGCGCTGCGGCGCGGCGCCACAACCCCTGTGAAGGCGGAGGCCGAGCGCCCTGGCGCTTCAGGGTTTGCCGGCTTGCCGTGGTTCATCATTTCACCTACATAACCCCTTGGATCTGGCGCTCTCTCGCCCGTGGCGGGGGAGGGCGAGGTGAGCGAGGTTCCGTCCGATGTTGATGGCCTATGCCAGCGTTGCCGCGTTCTTCCTGGTGGCGATCGGCTTCGTCCTCGGCTCGCTGCTGTTCGGGAAGCTGCTGCGCCCCAACAACATGTACGCCGAGAAGGTCGCGACGTACGAGTGCGGGGAGGCGCCCGTCGGGCCCGCCTGGTTCAATTTCAACCCGCGGTTTTACATCATCGCGCTCATCTACATCATCTTCGACGTCGAGATCGCCTTCATCTACCCGGTCGCGGCGGTGTTCAAGCGCTGGGTGGACCAGGGCAGCGGGCTGTTCGCGCTGATCGAGATCTTCCTCTTCGTGGCCATCCTGATGCTCGGCTTCGTCTACGTCGTCGTGAAGGGCGATCTCAACTGGATCCGCGCCATCAAGGGGGATCCGCGGGGGGCGCAGAACGTGAGCAGCCGGAGCCAGCCGCGCGCGTCGCTGGCGGGCGCGGGCGCGAGCGAAGCCGCGCAGTCGGCCCTCGCGGGGCGGGCCGCCCTCGCGGCGCGCGCGGCCGTCGCCGAGGGAGGTGCGGAGTCATGACATCGAACCTGAACCTGATGGCCCCGCCCCGCGGGTGGGAAGCGAAGTACGAGAGCGACGGCGGCGGCGTCATCACGACGAGCGTCGACCAGACGGTCAACTGGCTGCTCAACTGGGGGCGGTCGAACAGCGTCTGGTACATGCTCTTCGGCCTGGCTTGCTGCGCCATCGAGCTGATGCAGACGGGCGGCCCCCGCGGCGATCTCGAGCGCTTCGGCGCGGCCCCGCGGCCGAGCCCCCGCTCGAGCGACCTGTTCATCATCGCGGGGACGCTGACGTACAAGATGGCGACCCGGGTGAAGCGCCTCTACGACCAGATGTCGGAGCCCCGCTTCGTCATCTCGATGGGCAGCTGCTCGAACTGCGGCGGCCTCTTCCAGTACGCCTACTCGGTCTGCAAGGGCGTGGATCAGATCATCCCGGTCGACGTCTACGTGCCCGGCTGCCCCCCGCGCCCCGAGGCGCTCCTCGAAGGGCTCCTGAAGATCCAGGAGAAGATCAAGAGCGAGCGGGTCCTCGACCGCCGCGGCGCCACTGACGGCTCGACGCGCGGCTGAGCCATCCACCCCGGCACCTCATGACACCCGAAGAGATCTTTCAGGCGCTGAAGGCGAGCCTCGGCGAAGAGGCGGTCTTCGACTTCCACCCCGTCTCCGCGAAGGACCGCGACGCCTGGCTCCAGGTCGCGCCGGAGCAGATCGAGGCCGTGTGCCGGCGCCTGCGCGAGGCGCCGGAGCTCGCCTTCGATTACCTGGAGTGCATCACCGGGGTCGACTATCCCGATCTCAAGAAGATCGTCGTCGTCTACCACATCTATTCGTACGCGAAGAAGCACCGGGTCGTGCTCAAGGCGTTCCTCGACCGGGAGGGCCCGGCGGTGCCGACGCTCGTCAACGTGTGGTCGGCCGCGAACTGGCAGGAGCGCGAGTGCTTCGACCTGCTCGGCGTGCGCTTCGAGGGGCACCCGGACCTCCGGCGCTTGCTCCTGCCCGACGACTGGGAGGGGCACCCGCTCCGCAAGGACTGGCAGGAGAAGGCCGAGTACCGCGGCATCCCGACCCAGCGGCCGAACCCGATCGATCTCTTCAAGATCAAGCTGCCCAAGAAGGACGCGGAGGCGTCATGAGCCAGGTCATCTTCAGCGTCGACCGCGGCGGCGCGGCCCCGGGCGCGGGTCAGGACATGGAAGACGAGATGACCCTCAGCATGGGGCCTCATCACCCGTCGACCCATGGAGTGCTCCGCTTCGTCATCTCCACGGACGGCGAGATCATCCGGAAGGCGGTGCCGGACGTCGGCTACCTGCACCGGAGCATCGAGAAGATCGGCGAGCGGTGCACCTACAGCGGCTTCATGCCGTACACCGACCGCGTCGACTACATCGCGGCGATGTTCGCCAACGAGGCCTGGGCGACCGCCTGCGAGAAGCTGATGGGCATCGAGGTGCCGAAGCGGGCGCAGTACCTGCGCGTCATCTCCTGCGAGCTCAACCGCATCGGGAGCCACATGATCGCGCTCGGCGCGATGGCGATGGACGTCGGCGCCGTCACGCCCTTCCCGTGGGCGCTGCGCGAGCGCGAGCACATCAACGACTTCATCGAGGAGCTGTGCGGCGCGCGCCTCACCTTCAATTACCACCGCATCGGCGGCGTCTCGTTCGACATGCCGAAGGGGTGGGCCGACAAGGTGAAGGGGTGGCTCGAGCGGTTCGAGCCGATCATGGTCGAGTTCGACCGGCTCATCAGCCTCAACGACATCTTCATCAAGCGGCTCGCCAACGTCGCCGTGGTCACGGCCGAGGAGGCGAAGGACTGGGGCCTCGTCGGCCCCAACCTGCGCGCTTCCGGCGTGAGGTGGGACCTCCGGAAGGAGGACGGCTACTCGGTCTACCCGGAGCTCGAGTTCGACGTCCCCGTGGGCCGCGGGCGCTACGGCACCGTCGGAGACTGCTGGGATCGGTTCTACGTCCGGGTCGAGGAGTGCCGCGAGTCGGCGAAGATCCTCCGCCAGGCGCTCGACAAGATCGACGAGCACCCGGAGGACGACATCCTCGGCAAGCTGCCCAAGAAGATGAGGCCCGACGGAGAGGCCTACGCGCGGATCGAGAGCGCCCGCGGCGACATGGGCTGTTACGTGATCGGGCGGGGCGCGGAGGAGGCGTACCGGGCGCGGTTCCGGACCGGGAGCTTCACCGCGATGGGGATGATCGAGGCCAAGAGCCCCGGCCTGTTCCTGGCCGACCTCGTGGCGCTCATCGCGAGCTTCGACGTCGTGGCGCCCGAGATCGACAGGTAGCCGGGGCCGAGGTCGCTCTCAGGAGCCTTCGCCGCCGGTGCCGAGGATCTCCGGGCACTTGTCGCTGATGGGCGCGCACGCCGCCGGCTGCTCCCCGGAGGTGTCGGGCGGCGCTGTGCACGAGATCGCCTTGAGGGTGGCGACCTGGGCTGTCATGCAGGCCTTGTACTCCGCCACCGTCGCGGTACAGCCCGTGAACCCTGTGCTGGAGCACTCGCCGCCCTCCGAGGGCTGCTCCGGCTGGTTCATGCACTCTGTCTTGGTGGCCTCGCAGTCAGCACCCCCGAGGGCGCTGAACGCGCCGGCGACCTCGCAGAGGTCTTCCTTCGTGACGGTGACCGACGCGGCGAGATCCTGGCACAGCGCCTCCGTGTCCGCGGCCGTCAGGCTGCCGAGCTGCTTGCCGTCGAGGTCACCTCCGCTGTTGCCCCCGTCGTCTCCACCGTCGTCGTCGCCGCCGCAAGCCGCGAGCGCGAGACCAGCCATCAGAACCCCGACAAGCTTCATCCGTGTCATTTCAAGCTCTCCTTGATCGATCGAGATTGCTCACCTGAGCATGCCCGCGCGACCCTCGAGGAGACGTCCTCGCCCTGGACGAGCCGGGCGTGATGTCCGCGAGCGGCCGCGCGGGAGCGACCGTACTACGATCGGTCAAAAAATTCCTTTCTTGCGATATTGAGCGCGCAATTTTTTCGCGCGCCTCGCTCCCAGCCGGTCGCTCAGGCCCGCGCCGCCTCGAAGACCCGGAAGAAGCTCGGCGTCTCGCGGACCGCGTCGACGCGCAGCCCTGCGGCGTCGAGCAGCGCGCGGTACTCGGCCTCCGAGCGCTCGCGTCCGCCGGTGTTCACGAGCATGTTGATGTCGCTGAAGGTGAGCACCCACTCGAGGGTCGCGTTCCCGCGTGCGGTGGGCGCGGGCGGCTCCACGACGAGGAGGCGCGCCCCGCCGGCCATCGCCTCGCGGCACTTGCCCAGGATCTGGAGGCTCCGCGCGTCGTCCCAGTCGTGGATCACGCTCTTGAGCAGGTAGACGTCGGCGGCCGGAGGCGCCGTGTCGAAGCAGCTCCCCGCGACGAACGAAGCGCGGGCGGCGACGCCGCGCGACGCGAACAGCTCGAGCGCTCCTTTGCGCGCGTGCTCGAGATCGAAGACGGCGCCCTCGACATCCGGGTGGGCCTCCAGGACCGCGCAGAGCAGGGCGCCGTACCCGCCGCCCACGTCGATTACCCGGCGGGCGCCGCGGAGATCGACGGCCCCGACGATGCCGGGCGCGACCCCGCGGGTGAGCTCGACCATGGCCTGGTGGAAGACCGCGGCGGCGGCCGGATCGCGCCCCAGCTCGTCGAAGTGCTCGGTCCCGGACGACGCGGCGGCGTCTCCGGCGCTCAGCGCCGCCATCCGGCCGGTGCGGACGCAGTCCGTCAGGCGGCCCCAGGCCTGCCAGACGCCCGGCCCGCCCATGAGGCGCGACCACGCGCGCTTCGAGAGCGGGGAGCTCGTCTCGAGGAACCGCCCCATCTCGGTGAGCTCGAACCGCTCCCCGCGGGCGACGAGCAGCTCGAGCGTGACGAGCGCCCGGAGCAGGCGCTCCGTCGCGTCGGGGTGCGTCCCGAGCCGCGCCGCGACGTCGCCGCTCGGGAGCGGCCCTTTCGCGAGGACGTCGGCGACGCCGAGCTCCGCGGCCGCGTGGACGACCTGCGGCACCCAGAGGCTCATGATCATCTGATTCAAGCGGAACGCAGGGGGAACGTGCGTGGGAGACGTGGGAGACGTGGGAGACCCGCTCGACATGGTGTTCGCTCCTTCGGGGGCTACCTTGGGGAGCGCGACGCCGGGGGTATTGTAAAGAATTTACCTCGCCGCGGGCTCCTGCCGGCGAGATCGCGCCGGCAGGAGCCGGGGGCGCCGAGATCAGGGGCCGTTGCCCTCGGTCTCCTCCTCCTCCTCGCCCTCGGTGCTCCCCGGGCACTTCTCTTCCATCACGGCGCACTCTGCGGTCTGCGCCAGATTCTCCATGTCGTCGGGGGTCGACTCACACGTGATCGACCTGAAGGCGTTGGCAATCGAAGCCATGCAGGCCCTGGCCTCCGCGACCGTGGCGGTGCACCCAGCGAACTGCGACGCACCGCACGTATCGGGCTCCGAGGGCTCCGCGGGCTCCTCCGGAGCGCTGATGCACTCCTGCTTGGTGGTCTCGCACTCCATTCCGAAGCCGGAGGCGAACACCCCCGCAAGCTCGCACATGTCCTCCTTCGAGATCGCCTCAGTCTGCCCACGGAGCTCGTCGCACACCTCGTCGGCCTCCTCGGCCGTGAGGGAGCCGAGCTGCTTGCCATCGAGCTCGCTCCCGGTCTCGCCCCCGTTGCCCACCTCGTCATCGCCGCACGCCACGAGCGCGAGACCAGCCATCAGAAACCCGAGAAGCTTCATCCGTGTCATGTCGAGATCTCCTTGATCGAGAACGTTCACCTGAGCAGGCCCGCGAGGCGACGCGGCCGCGCCTGGAAGCGCTGGGCGTGAGGGCCGCCCGGGCAACTGCGCTGGACACACAGGTCTACGTTCGACGAGATGCTTCCTTTCCTTCGCGACGCGCGCGCGCACCTTTCCAGCGCGGGCGTCGACCGCGCCAGGCGGACGATCCCTGGACCGGCGAGATCAGGGGAGGCGTCCAGCTCTCGCGGGCCTGCGCGGCCACCGACAGGGCATCTTGGCCGTGGTTGACAATCCCCGCGAATCGACCACCTACTCATGCCGCCGCTCGCGACGCCGGGAGAGACACGCTCGATGCATTTTTCCTACATTGGCTCTGGCCCGTATTGCTACGCCAACGCCTTCGCGATGATGCTCGGCGATCAAGCGCCCTCGACGGCCGTGATAGAGTTCGCCACGAGCAGTCCCTTCGGGATGCAGCTGATCGGAGGCGCGTTGCCGTTCTTCGACCCGTACGGCTGGACCCCCGAGGCCGGCTTCGACGGCGCGCTGGCAGCGCTGGGCTGGGCGTCCACGGTCGTCCGAGGCAAGGACGCTGCAGATGCCCTCGCCCGCCTCGAGGAAGCCCTCCGGGAGGGGCCGGCCTGGGTCGGACCGGTCGAGATGGGGCATCTGAGATACCAACCTGGCAAGACCGGGCCGTTCGGCGCTGATCACTATCTGGTCGTCCTCGAGGTGGACGACGGGCGCGTGCTCCTGCACGATCCCGAAGGTCACCCCTACGCGTCGCTGCCGCTGGACGACTTCATGGCAGCGTGGCGGGCGGAGACGATCAGCTATGGTGAGCCCTATACGATGCGCACCGCTTTCACCCGGCGCGCCGAGGTTCCCGCGCTCCTGGAGGCCCGTCCCGGCATGGAGGGGGTCGTCTGTTCGCGACGCCGAGCTCCGCGGCCGCGTGCGCGACCTGCGGCACCCAGAGGCTCATGATCCTCTGATGCAGGCGGAACGCGGGGGACGGATTCGCGGGAGACCGCGCGACATCGTGTTCGCTCCTTCGGGCCTACCTTGGGGGGCGCGACGCCGGGGGTATTGTGCAGATTTTTTTTACCTTGACCCCACCGCGTCGCCCGACGGCGAATCTGCCGTGCCGAGCGGTCGCGAGCCTCCGTCTTCGTCGGGATCTCCGGGCCGCGGCGACGGAACGCTCCCCCTCGGAAGCAGGACGGATCCCGGAGGGAGCGCCCTGCACCTCGGGACAGGGTTCCTCGATGTACAGACTCGCCAGGATCTCGACGGGAAGGAAAATCTCTGATCAAAGGCCGCTCCGCTAGTCCGCCTGGCTTCTTCCTGATACGCTATCCTCGTGTTTCTCGCGCCTGTGCCGCTCGACGTCTTCATCTCGTATGCAGCCGCGAACGAGAGGCAGAAGGACGTGCTCAGAAAACACCTGTCGGCCCTGAAGCGCGAAGGGAAAGTCCGCACCTGGCATACTGGGCGCGTCGGGGTCGGCAGCGACCGGGACGCCGAGCTCGCGGCGCGCCTCGACGCGGCTCACCTCATCGTCCTTCTGATCAGCGTCGATTACCTCGCCGCCGACGCGCAGTGGCGAGAGATGGAGCGGGCGCTCGGGCGCCACGACGCCGGGCGGGCGCGGGTCATCCCCATCCTCCTCGACGCGTGCGACTGGGAGGGCACGCCGTTCTCCGCTCTGGCGCCGCTGCCCCCTAACCGCGTCCCCGTGATGTCATGGAAACGCGAGAGCGAGGCGTGGACCTCCGTGACGCTGGCCATCCGGGCCGCCATCGCAGACTGCGCGCACAGGACCGCTGCGCCCACCCTAATGGACACGATCGCGCCGACGCGGCCGGCGCCCACGGCACGCGCGGACAGGACACTCGACACGTCCCCCGCCGTTGCCACCCTGCCCGCGTCCGGGGCCGACAGCGCCCCGCCCGCGCGACACCCAGGCAGATCCAGGGCCTCGACGGCAGCTCGCGCGCTGATTGCCGTGCTCACGCTGGGGCCGCTCGTCGCGATCGCGCTCTTCATCGAGCGATTCGCCATGACAGGCCAGCCGGCAGGCGCGGCGGCGGCGGACGCGGGGCCGGCAGACGCGGGACCGACGGCGCGGCCGCGGACCCCGGCGCCGAGGACCGTGACCGTCGGCGAGCCGGAGCCGCGGCCGCGGCGCAGACCCTAGCGATGGTGCGCGGCGCAGCTTGTCGCGGTGGTGCCCGGCGGGTCGATCAGGGGCTCAGGCCGGAGAGCTCGATCAGCTGGGCGCGCGTCCTCGTCGGGGTCGTCCCCGTGAACTGCTTCACGTCCCGCGCGAGGTGCGCCTGGTCGTAGTAGCCGAACCGCTGCGCGAGCTCCGCCCACGTCCCCGAGGCGCCCGCCTTGAGGTGCTGCACCAGCCGGTCGAACCGCACGAGGCGCGCGAGGAGCTTGGGCGGGACGCCGACGTTCTCGCGGAACAGGTCGATGACGTGCTTCTGGCTGTAGCCGAGCTCGCGCGCGAGGGCCCGCATGTCGACCGCGCCCCCGCGCTCCTCGATCCGCCGGAACGCCCACGAGACGACGCCCGTCTCGAGCCGCGTCTCGTCGATGCGCTCGCCGAGCGCGCGCTCGATCAGGTCGAAGCGCGCGTCCCAGGTGGGGAGCTCCTCGAGGCGCTCCGCCAGGCGGGCGTGCTTCCGGGGGAGCAGGTCGCGGGCGGAGACCACGCGCCCGGTGAGCTCCGCCATCGGCACGCCGAAGAAGAGCCGCGCGCCGATGGGGGTGAGGTTCAGCTGCAGCCCGCGCTGGAAGCCGTCGTGCTCGGTGAGCGTGAAGGTGTCGTCGAGGCCCGCGACGAAGCCGCCCGGGTAGAGGGAATGACCGCGATCGCCCCCGGCGCCGAACACGCGGATCGGCGGTCCGAACTCGATGATGACGACGACCTGGGGCACGGGGAACTCGCGCCGTCGCAGCGGCCCAGGCGTCTGCTCCGTGTAACCGCTGTAGTCGCGGATGTAGGGGCGGAGCCGCGGCGACGGGGGCCGCGTCGCGAGCTCCCACCGGCTCTCACCGGACGTTCCACGGGCGATCTGCGCACGAGGGGCAAGCGCGTGCATCGAGGGGCGAGGGTACCCCTCGACGCAGGCTCAAGCCAGCCGCCAGCGCCTCAATCGCAGGCGGGCGCCTCTTCCTTGTACGCGATTCCGCTGTCGACCGGGGCCTTGCCGCCCTGATCGTGGGGCACGATCACGTGGCACTCGCCCTCGGTCACGTTGCCTGCCGCGTCGACCGCCCGGACGCCGAGGGTGTAGACGCGCGCGTCGCCGTTGCCCTTGCGCTCCGCGAGGAGGTCCACCGAGCCGCACCCGAGGCCCGCGATGTCCACCTCGGTGTTGCCGTCGCCCGTGTCGTTCCGCGGCTCGTCGCTGGCCGCGTAGGTGAACGTCACCTGGACGTCGTCGTCACAGGCGTCCTCCACGTCCACGCAGTCGTCCACCGAGATGGTGTGGAACTTGTGGTTCGGCGGCCAGAGCTCGGGGCGCCTGTCCGTCAGCGCGGGCGCGATCGTGTCGACGACGACGAGCTCCGAGGCGCAGAGCGGAGGCGCCCCCTCCGCGCCCTCCACCTCCGCGGTCACGACGACCTCGTGCGTGCCGAGCGCGAAGGGTCCTGTCGCCGAGACAGCCACCGTCGCGTCGACGCAGGTACCCTCGGAGAGCTGAGCATAGATGGTCTCGACGTACGCGCCCGCCAGCGTCGTACACTCGACGATCCGCTCCTCGCCGCACACCCACTCACCCTCCGGGATCGCGGCGCCCGGGTCTACACACTCGGCCACGAGCGCCTGGGAGCCGCCGCCGAGCGGCTCGTCCTTGCACCCGAGGAACAGCGAAGTGGCGGAGACCACACCCAAGAGCCCGAGGAGACTGGCTTTCTTCATCATGTGGACAGGGATAGCAAAGGCCCTGTCGCCCCGGCGAGCGAAAAGGGGCTGAAAAGAGCGGGAAAATAATGATGCTTGTGGCTCTCCAGGGCTCATTTTGTTGAGCCGTTTTCAGAACCCACGAGAACCACTCCCCTTTCGGCCGCCGCGGAGGTGCGTTGTCCGCGCATCCGCGCCCACGCGGGCCGACCCTCTGCCCATCTGTCGCGCGGCCGCAGCGTCGAGCGCGCTGGCGCGGCGGCTCAGCGGACCGTCGCGCAGCACCTGAAGCCGAGGTGGTAGTTCGCGTGCCACGCGTTCTCCATCGGCTCCACGTGCCACCGCGGGCTGAAGGCGCAGTGATCGGGGTAGGTCTCCGGGCCCTTCTTCGGCCGGGGGGCGTCGTGCTCGCGGGCGACCTCGACGTAGAACCAGGCGCTCCCCTTGAGCTGGCTGTACAGCTTGCCGTCGTCGCGGTCGCGGCGGGTCATGATCTCGGCCACGTTGCCGTGCTGATCGAAGACCCCGAAGCGCGAGCGGCACGCGGGGTAGGACCCCGCAGGCTCGGTGTCGGTCGCGCAGGTCTGGTACGCAGAGCGCGCCGTGTCGCCGTCGCAAGGCTTGCCGCCGATCTCGCGGTGTCGCGTCTGCGTGTGGCAGACGGCGAGATCGAGCTCGTCGCCGTAGGCGTACGTCGTCGGCTTGCCGCCCTCGGGGTCGGCGCGGCACGCGAGGCTCCACTCGTCCTCGGTGCACAGGCGCTTGCCCTGCAGGCTGCACACGGACGCCGCCTGCGTCGGGCTCGCCCACACCATCGGGAGCTCGCACGCCTTGTTCGGGAACTCGAAGACGTCGATGCAGAACGCGGCCGGCTTCGGCTTGCCGCGGGCGCTGCTGAAGACGGGCACCATGTTCTCGTGGCCGCCGCAGCGCGCGCGCTGCTCCTCCGTCTGGAGGACGACGCCCCGGAGGCCCTCGAGGCACTGCTCCTTCGAGCGCGTGTGCCGCGCGAGCTCCCTGTTGCCCTGGTTGATGCGGGCCGGCGTGCCGCCGCCGAAGTTCTTCTCCAGGAAGAGCTCGGGGTTCTTGAACCTGCGCTCGCGCTCGGTGAGCTCCTTCAGCGAGAAGAGCCGCACCAGGTCCTCGCGCGCCTCGTAGTGGGTCGCCATCGGATCCCCGACCGCCGGCGGCGCCTCGCCGGCGTCCGCAGCGGGCGGCGCGCCGGCCGACCCACCGGCAGCGGGCGGCGCGCCGGCCGACCCACCGGCAGCGGGCGGCGCGCCCGCCGACCCACCGGCAGCGGGGCCGGCCGCGGGCGCGGACGAGCTGGCACCCGGCGGCGCGCCGGCGTCGCGGCCGCGCTCGACGTCGTCGCGGGAGCAGGCCAGGGGGGCGGCGGCGAGCGCCGCGAGCGCGAGGCTCAGAAGACGGGAGGGCTTCGACACCGGGGGCGAGGTCAGAGGGGGGCGGCGACGATCGGTCAGAGGGGGCGGCGATGACGCTCAGAGGGTGGCGGCGATGATCTCGGAGAGGCTCGCCTCGTCGATGACGCCGGTCAGGTAGGCCGCGACCTTGCCCTGCCGGTCGATCACCACGAGGCTCGGCAGCTTGTCCACCCCGTAACGGGCCGACGCGTCCTTCTCGTCGTCGATGAGGATCGGATACGAGAGGCCCTTCTTGAGGGCGTACTGGCTCGCCACGTGGGGCGGGTCGTCCACGTTGACGCCGAGCACCACGAGCCCCTTCTTCTCGTACCGGCGCGCGATCCGGTCGAGGATCGGCGCCTGGACCGCGCAGGGGCCGCACCAGGTGGCCCAGAAATCGAGGACCACCGGCTGGCCCTTCAGCTCGGCGAGCTGCATGCGCGCGCCGGGCTCGCCGTTCGCCGCGACCGGCAGCGTCACGTCGGGCGCGTCGGTGCCGACCATGCCCCCCGCCCCGGGCGACAGGCGCGGCAGGACCACCAGGCCGATGAGCGCGCTCAGCGCGATCAGCACCGCCAGCGCAGGGTAGACAATCTTACCGGAATTGAACTCGGGTTCGGCCATACGGGGCCCCGGTCTTCATAGCAAATCTTTGGGCCTACGTCCGAGCGGCTCTGGTACGGTCCGGCGCCTCGACCGGCCGGGCGCTTCTCCGCCCGGCCCGGGGTCGGGGGCGCAGCGCGGCTCGCCGCGCGACGCCGCCGCCGTCGCCGCCGTTGGTGGGGGGTCGGGGGCGCAGCGCGGCTCGCCGCGCGATGCCGCCGCCGTTCGGGTAACGTCGTCGCCCGCGCGCTGGAGGAACCATGCTCGATCGTCCGAATCTTTCACGAGAAAATCCCACGGGGCCGCGCGGACGGCGCCCGCCGCCGGGGCCCCTTCCGGCCAAGTGGGCGGCCAAGTGGCCCCCCGATGACAGCGATGACCTGCCCGGAGCCCCGCCGGCGCCCGCCGGGGGCGGCATCCCGGACGACGGCAACTTCAAGCGCGGCCGGTTCAGCCCGGTGTCGATCATCGTCGGCCTCCTCCTCGCGCTCGGCGCCGCTGGCGCCATCTGGTTCGGCGTGAAGCAGGACAGCCAGAAGATGTCGGTCGACTCCATCTCCAAGGAGAAGAAGAACATCTTCGTCCTGCCGAAGAAGGACCAGCTGCCCCTCTGGCGCAAGTGGGCCGCCTCGAACGCCGAGGGGTCGCTCCAGCAAGAGGCGCTCATGCAGCTCGCGTGGGCCGACGACCCCGAGGGCGTCACGCACGCGACCAAGGCGCTGTCGCTCCCCGACCACCGCGTGAAGGGCGTCGCCGCGCAGGTGCTCGCCTACTACGGCTCGCCCAAGGCCGACGGCGCCAAGCCCGCGCTGCTCGAGGCGCTCAAGGTCGCCGACGAGAGCGACAGGCCCCAGATCGTCTGGGCCCTCGTCGAGCTCAAGGAGCCCGCCGCGTTCAAGGACGCGATGGACCAGTACCGGAAGGGGTTCCTCTCGAAGGTCGAGCGGCTCGGCGGCGGCAACGCGTTCGATCCCGAGAAGCTCGCCGGCCTCGTGTCGCTCGACGAGCTCTCGAAGCTCGCGACCGACGAGAGCGCGTCGGTGCGGCAGCTCGTCGCGACGGTCCTGTCGCGCAACGCCGAGCCCAAGTGGACGAGCGCGCTGATCACGCTCGTGAAGGACAAGGACGTCGAGGTCGCGCGCGAGGCCGCGAACGGCCTCGGGCGCATCGGCGACGAGAAGGCGCGCGCCCCGCTCCTCGAGGCCCTGTCGAGCGCCGACAAGGACAGCCGCCAGCGCTTCCTCGAGGCGCTGCGCGACGGCATCGGCGGCGAGGGGCTCGTCCTCGCGCTCGACAGCGTGAAGCAGGACCCGGAGGAGACGACCTGGTTCCAGACGAAGCAGATCATGGAGATGCTGCGCGAGCTCGCCGATCCGCGGTCGGCCGACCCGCTCGTGAAGTGGATCGAGACCAAGAAGCCGCCGCTGCACTGGCAGGGCGAGGCGGGGACGCGGCTCGCCGAGGTCGGCGACATCCGCGGCGCCAAGTACATCGGCGAGCGGATGCTGGCCGACCCGCTGAAGCTCTACAAGCTCGAGAAGTTCTGGGAGGCGGACGAGGGCGGCCACCTGTCGCGCACCGACCTGCCGCGCGTCGTCGGCGCCCGCATGCTCGCCGACCTCGCCACGGTCCACACCGACAAGAGCGCCGAGCTCAAGGCCGCGGCCGAGGCCCCGATCATCCTGTGGCTCAAGGATCGCCCGCAGCCGCACGCGAACGGCCTGCGCTTCCTCTCCACGGTCCGCTCCGAGAAGATCCTGAAGGACATGCGCGACTGGGCCTTCCCGACGGACCCGCTCCCGAAGGAGGGGCAGCTGCCGCCGTTCCCGGCGGCGTTCGAGACCGCGCAGAGCGCGCTCCGCTACATCGGGCGGATGAAGGACGAGCCCTCCTACCCGCGGCTGCTCGAGCAGTTCAAGCGGAAGAAGGACCCGAAGATGGACATCACCCAGGACGGGCTCCAGGGCGCGGGCCTCGCGATGATGGGCATGGCGCTCCGCGCGGTCGCCTACGGCGCGGCGCAGGGGCTCGCCGAGTGGGGCGACGCGCGCGCGGTGGAGCCGCTGACGAAGCTCATCGAGGACGAGACGTGGCACGAGGAGGCCCGCCAGGCCGCGTGCGAGGCGCTCGCCTGGTGCGCCGACGACAAGGCGATGCTCGAGGTCGCGAAGAAGGCGAAGGACTTCGCGAGCAAGAAGGAGCCGCGCAAGCAGCTCATCGGCGCCTGTTACGCGTCGTCGCTCGCGCTCCGGCCGGTGCCGAGCGCGGCCGGCGAGCTCGTCCCGCTGCTCGCGGCCGACGTCGATCCCGGCGTGCGCATGGCGATCGCGCGCGCGATCGGCATCGGCGGCTTCGACGAGGCGGTGCAGGGGCAGCTGTTCGAGAAGCTGAAGGACGTCGAGGTCCGGAACGCGGCGGCGCTCGCGCTCATCCTCGGCGGCACGAGCGAGACGGCGGCGCGGACGGTCGCGATGTACGCCGACTTCGACAAGGGCGCGCTCGACGACCTCAAGGACCACTACTACCGCGCCTTCGGCTACTGGTCGGATGAGGACTTCAAGCGCGGCAACCTGTACCGGTACGTCGCGAACGCCGAGGCGATCACGCGCGTGAAGGTCGCGGACGCGCCGCAGGAGTGGGCGCGGCAGCGGCTCCAGGCCCAGTTCGACAACCTGAAGTACGACAACGGCCCGCACTCGGAGACCCGCGTCGTGCTGCGCTACCGGCTCTACCAGGCGGCCAAGAGCGGCGACGGCGCGCAGAAGAAGGGCGCGATCGAGACGCTCAAGTTCATGAAGGAGAAGGGCGCGCTCATGGCCCTGCGGCACGAGCAGGGCGAGACCGGCGCGCTCGCGAAGCGCGCGTTCCACGAGCTCATGAACCCGAAGGCCACCGTGGCCGAGGACCTGAGCGCGCTCGCCCCGGCCAAGGCCGGGAGCTCCGACGTGCAGTGACCCGCTGCAGGGCGCGGTAGCGGCGCGCCGCCGCGCCGGCTCGTCGAAGAGGCCCGCGGCGCGGGCGGCAGGGGCCCGGGAGCTCGCCGGGGGAGGTCATTCTCCCCCGGGGATCCCGGGCTTTCTGTTTTTGTTCGGCGGTGCGGCCGAGCCCGCGTCCGGCGCGCGTCGGGGGCAGGGCCGTCGGGTTGCCGGGCGCGTGTCGGGCTGGACAAAACGCACGTTTCGGAAGAGTGTTCGCGCCGAGGTGCACCGTGCCTACCTGGCGAGATGAGCTCATCGAGGCCGTGAAATCGAAGGCGGAGCGCGAGGCAGAGGATCTCGCGCGGCACAAGAAGCGGGTCGCCGAGGCGCTCGCGGCCGCGGAGTCGGCCGTGACGCAGGGGGCCGAGTCGCTGAAGTTCGCGCACGAGAGGCTGCAGGAGAAGGGGCAGCCGATCGTGCTCTCCCAGGAGCAGGACAAGCACCGGCTCGCGTTCGGCGAGTTCAGCCTGGCCCTCGAGCTCCTGCGCGACTCGGCGATCGTCCGGGTGACCTTCGGCGACGGCAAGCCGCGCGAGTTCGACTTCGCGAAGGACCGCCACATCGCGCCCGCCGACGTGGAGGAGTACATCGGCCGCCGCGCGCTCGAGCTGGTGCGCGCGGCGCAGAAGGCCGCGCCGTGGTGATCGCGACCGCGAGCGCGCGCGACGTCGCGGGTCGTCGGACGCGCGCGCCGGGGCTGCGCTGCGGGCTCGTCGCCGGCCTGCTGGCGGCGCTCGCGGCGTGCGCGCCGGCCGCCGCGCCGCCTCGCGATGCGGCCGCGCCGCCGGCCGCGAAGCCGGCGGCGGCGGCGCCCGCCCCGACGGCGTCGATCGACCTCGATCCCGCCGCGGAGGCGCGGATCAAGGCGGACGTCGCGTACCTCGCGTCGCCCGAGCTCGCGGGGCGCGCCACCGGGGAGCCGGGGGCCGAGCTCGCGGCCGACTTCATCGCGCGCCGGTTCGCCGAGCTCAAGCTGTCGCCGCTGGGCGGGCCGGGGGGCGACGCGAAGGCGTACAGGCAGGGGTTCGACGCGCGTGTGGGCGCCGACGTGGCGCCGGCGGCGCTCGCCGTGCAGCGCGCGGGCAAGAAGCAGAGCGTCGAGGCCGGCAAGCTGGTCACCGCCGACGGGAGCTCGAGCGGCACGGCCGCGGGGGCCGCGGTGCTCGTCGGCCACGGCGTGACCGCGGCGGCGCTCTCCTGGGACGACTACGCCGGCCAGGACATCGAGGGGAAGATCGCGGTCGTGCTCGACGGCGTGCCCAGCCTGGAGGGCAGCGCGCCGGCGGCTGCGGGGCCGCACGGAGCGACGGCTACGGGGCCGCACGGAGCTGCGGCTGCGGGGCCGCACGGAGCGGCGCCTGCGGGGCCGCACGGAGCTGCGGCTGCGGGGCCGCACGGAGCGGCGACTGCGGGGCCGCACGGGGCTGCGGCTGCGGGGCCGCACGGGGCGGCGGCTGCGGGGCCGCACGGAGCGGTGCCGGCCGATCCGCACCACGGAGCGGCGCCGGCCGATCCGCACCACGGAGCGGCGCCGGCCGATCCGCACCACGCGCCTTCCGCGCGGCCGGCGGACGCGCTGCGCGACTTCGGCAGCGTCCGCTACAAGCTCCGCACCGCCCGCGAGCACAAGGCCGCCGGCGTGATCCTCGTCGCGGCGGGCGACGAGCTCCCGCGGGTGTCGGACGACGCCGCGAGCATGGGCATCCCGGCCGTGATGATCACGCGCTCCGCAGCCCGCGCGATGTTCCCTTCCGCCGGGCTCGCGCCGCCGGCGAAGCCCGCGCAGAAGCCCGCCGGAGCGCTGGCCCCCGGGGCGCAGCCCGCGGCGGGCGGCGCGGCCGCGACGCCCACCGCGGCGAAGCCTGCGGCAGCCAGGCCCGTGAACGTGAAGCCGGTCGCGAAGGCGCCTGGACCGAAGCCGCTCGCCGGCGTCACGGTCGAGATCACGACCAAGGTCACCCCGCGGATGGCGCCGGCGTCGAACGTGGTCGGCCTGCTCCCGGCGCGGGACGGCTCGCCTCACGCCGGCGAGTACATCGTCCTCGGGGCCCACTACGATCACCTCGGCTTCGGGGGCAACTCGTACTCGCGCGCGCCCGGCGTGCACGCGGTCCACCCGGGCGCCGACGACAACGCCTCGGGGACCGCGATGCTGCTCGAGGTGGCGCGGCGGCTCGCCGCGCTCCCCGCGCGGCCGGACCGGAACGTCCTGTTCATCGCGTTCGGCGCCGAGGAGCTCGGCACCATCGGCTCGCGCCACTTCGTCGATCACCCGCCGGCGGCGCTCGCGGGGATGAAGCCCGTCGTGGCCATGATCAACGCGGACATGGTCGGCCGGATGCGCGAGGACAAGCTCCTCGTCGACGGCCTGGGCACCTCGCCCGCCTGGAAGCCGATCGTGGACGACGCCGCCCGCGGGCTCGGCATCGCGCTCCAGTACGGCGTCGAGGGCTTCGGCGCGAGCGATCACGCCTCGTTCACGGCGTCGCGCGTCCCGGTTACCTTCCTGTTCACGGGCGTCCACGAGGACTACCACCGGCCGAGCGACACGGCGGACAAGATCAACGCGGCGGGCGTCTCGCGCTGCGCGGTGCTCACCGCGCGGATGGCGCTCGCCCTGTCGCAGCGCGACGCGCGGCTGCCGTTCACCGACGCGCCCGCCGACCCGCACCGCAGCATGCGCGGCGGCTTCCGGGCGTCGCTCGGCACGATGCCGGACTACGCGTACCAGGGGCCCGGCGTGAAGCTCACGGGCGTGCGGCCCGACTCGCCCTCCTCGCGCTCCGGCATGCAGGCGGGGGACGTGATCGTGCGCATCGGCGCCCACGCGATCACCAACATCCACGACTTCATGTTCGCGCTCGGCGATCTCGAGCCGGGCCGCGAGGTCGAGATCGAGGTCGATCGCGGCGGAGCCCGGGTGCCGCTCAAGGTCATCCCCGCCCCCGGCCGATGATCCGGCGCCCTCGTCGCGCCGCGCCGCCGGCCATGCCGGTACGCCGGCGCCGGGCCCCGCGCCGGCGCTGCGCCGCCAGCCTCGCGCTCCTGTGCGGCCTCGCGGCCGCGTCCCTCGCCTGCGATCGCCCCGGGCCCGACGCGTCCGACGCCGCGGCCTCCGCCGGGCCCACGGGCGCCGGCGCGGCGGCGGACGCGGAGCCCGCGCCACCCGGCGACGCCGCCGCGGAGCCGGACGGCGCTACATCGGAGCCGGGCGGCGCGACGTCGGAGCCGGGCGGCGCGACGTCGGAGCCGGGCGGCGCGACGTCGGAGCCGTCGCAAGACGCCGGCTCGTCCGACGGCGGCTCTTCCGACGGCGGCTCACCCGACGGCGGCTCACCCGACGGCGGCTCACCCGACGGCGGCTCACCCGATGGCGGCGCGCCGGACGGCGGGCTGCCCGGCAGCTCCGAGGGGTGCCCTGACGACATGGTCCTCGTCGAGGGCGACTACTGCCCCCTGGTCAATCAGGTCTGCCTGAAGCACCACAAGGAGTTCGTGAAGGACAAGGCGAGGCAGGCGACCTCCTACAGCGAGGCGGAGGGCCCGAGCAGCGTCAGCGAGCGCTGCCTCGAGTACAAGCAGCCGACCGAGTGCCTCTCGAAGAAGCGCACGCCGATGCGGTACTGCGTCGACCGGTACGAGTGGCCCAACCGGAAGGGTGAGGTGCCCGCGCTGCTCGTCTCGTGGCGCGAGGCCGTCAAGGCGTGCGAGGGCGTCGGCAAGCGCCTCTGCACCGAGGACGAGTTCAACCTCGCCTGCGAGGGCGAGGAGATGCTCCCGTACACGTACGGGTACGTCCGCGATCCGACCAAGTGCAACATCGATCGGCCCTTTCGCCAGCGCGAGCTCACGCTCTACCGCTACGAGCGGTGCATGAAGAACCCGAAGTGCAAGGCGGAGCTCGAGCGGCTCGATCAGCGCGTGCCCGCGGGGTCGATGCCCGCGTGCGTGTCGCCGTTCGGCGCCTACGATCTGAACGGCAACATCAACGAGTGGGTGGTGCGGCCGGGCCGCAAGTCCCCCGATCGAAGCGGGCTGAAGGGCGGCTGGTGGGGCCCGATGCGCGGCCGCTGCCGCCCGACCGTGGGGTTCCACAAGGAAGAGGACTACGGCTACGAGCAGGGGTTTCGTTGCTGCAAGGACGCGGCAGCGCGGTGAGCGCGCCGCGGCGGCTCTTTTTTGAGGGGCGCGTCGCCGCCGACCGGGAGTACGCTTCGGGCCAGCGAGCCCGCGGCGCGGCGCTCGCCAGCGAAGGGTCCAGGTTGCCCCTCCGGGGGCCCGGGATCGGATCTCTGCGGCGGGTCGGCATCGGCCCGTCGCTCACGCGGGGGAGACCCCGCACCTGCGGGAGACCTTGATGAAGCGATCCATGTGGTTCACCAGCGCGCGCGTCGCCGCGGCGACCGTCCTTGCCCTCGGAGGCCTCGGTCTCCTCGCCTCTGCGTGCCGTGGCAGCGAAGCCGAGGATCCGTCGAACCAGCAGTCCAACGCCTACAACCAGCAGCCCGGGTACCAGCAGCAGCCTGGGCAGTACCAGCAGCCCGGGTACCAGCAGCAGCCGGGGTATCAGCAGCCCGGGTACCAGCAGCAGCCCGGATACCAGCAGCAGCCTGGGTACCAGCAGCAGCCGGGGTATCAGCAGCCGGCCCAGACGCCTGCGGTGGCCACGGCGACGCCGGGCCCGCTCGCGCTCCCCTGCACGGACGACGGACCCTGCGGCACGCACCGCTGCAACACGAGCGCGGGCAAGTGTGCCTTCCCCTGCGGCGGGGCCAACGACTGCAAGGCGGGCTTCACTTGCACGGCCACCGTCTGCTTGCCGGGCGCCGCGCAGTAGCGAGCGCCCGCGGCGGGGGCGGGACGCCTTCGCTTTGCTCGTGGGGCGCGACGTTGACGGCGTTGCCGGCGTTGCCCTGCGCGTGAGGGCATCCGACGGGGGAGCGCCCGGGTCCAGCGGGCCCGCGCGCGGCGCTCGCCTGCGAAGGGCCTGCGGTTGCTCCTCCGGGGGTCGAGGCTCAGACCTCCAGCGGCGGGTCGACGAGGCCCGCTGCTCACGCGGGGAGAACCCCCGCACCTGCGGGAGATCTTGATGATGCGATCCATGTGGTTCACCAGCGCGCGCTCGGCCGCGGCGGTCGTCCTTGCCCTCGGAGGCCTCGGGCTCCTGTGCTCCGCGTGCCGGGGCAGCGAAGCCGAAGATCCGTCGAGCCAGCAGTACAACGGCTACAACCAGCAGCCTGGGCAGTACCAGCAGCCTGGGCAGTACCAGCAGCCTGGGCAGTATCAGCAGCCTGGGCAGTATCAGCAGCCTGGGCAGTACCAGCAGCCTGGGCAGCCAGCGACCACGTCGCAGCCGAGCGCGCTCGCCCTCCCGTGTACGAACGACCTGATCTGCGGCACGCACAGGTGCAACACGGCCGTGGGCAAGTGCGCCTTCCCCTGCGCTGCGAACACCGACTGCGCGGCGGGCTTCTCGTGCATGGGCGCCGGCACGGCCACGGCGATCTGCGTCCCCGGCGGGCAGTAGCGAGCGCCGGGCCCTGCGCCGGGCGGCTTCCGAGGCCCCGCGGAGCCCCCTTCTGAGTGATGATCGCGCCTCGTCCCGTGCCGTCACGGTGATCGACGCTCGCCGGCGGGGTAGCTGACGGCTTCGTGGAGACTGGATCCGGTGCCTGGGGGCAGCTGAGCTTCCTTCCGCGACCGGATCCGGTCTCGCCGGGATAGCTGAGCTTGGCCTGGGGACCGGATCCGGTCTCCATGGGGCAGCTGAGCTTCCTTCCGCGACCGGATCCGGTCTCGCCGGGATAGCTGAGCTTCCTTCCGCGACCGGCTCCGGTCTCGCCGGGATAGCTGAGCATGGCCTGGGGACCGGATCCGGTCTCGCCGAGGCAGCTGAGCATGGCCTGGGGACCGGATCCGGTCGTGCGCGGGCAGCGGGCTGCCTCCCGGCCCCCGCTCGATGCGGGTCTCCGGTTGCATGATCCCGGTCACGCCGGTCGTGGAAGTCACGTAATCGAGTTCACGCCGAAGCCGGGCGTCTTCTTCGATGCAGGACCCAAGCCGAACGAGTTGATCCACCGCGGAACAGAGCGCTTCGGAAGGCATGTGGAGATTACCTTTGCTGGACCCAATCCGTTCTAGGAGGACGAATGTTTACGATCACGGACGAGCTCGAGCTACTCGCGCTTCAGGGCGCGCTGATTGAAGCGAAACTTCCCCGGGTGTCGGAGGATCAAGCGCTTTCCGCGAGCCCGCTCGTGGCGCGCCTCGCCGAGCGAGCCACAGAAGCTTGCAGGGACCTGCCAGAGCACCTCTGGCCTCGCGATGAGGCTTGGAGGAAACTCTCTCCCAGACACGCTCGCTGGGCTCCTGCGGTCGCACGGGCGCTTTCCGATCAAGCGTATCTCCGAAGGACTACGCTTCCCGAGAGGCGAGAATACGTACGGCTCCTGCTCGCCCCCTACCATAACGACGATGCCGACGTATCGAATTTTCTTGAATACGTCGAGAGCGTCATTCGCGAGCGAAGGTGGTATCAGCTCTGGCTGCGACGAACGTCGCCCTTCACTGGAGGAGTCGCGTTCCTTGCCGAGGGGCCGGAAGGTCGTTTCGTCGCATGGGATGCCGACCATAGAGAGATGGCCTCTGGCAGTCTCGACGAGGTCGGGGCGGTGCTCCTGGAGGGGAGCTTCGAGCCCTTTGGCTACTTCGTTCAAGATGTGCCGGACGTTGGCGGCGGCGATGTGCCTTCGTCTTCATCCTCGCCTCCTTAGTACGACAGTCGTACCTGGCGAGGTAGCCGGCCCCGTCCTGCCGCCACACCGCTTCGGGTCGACGGGTATCGTGCATGGTCGTCGCTGCACCCCGGACAGCTCGGCGCCCTGCTCGGTCGGACACAGCCCCTGCAGTGGTGGCCGAGAGCCTGCTCGGGGCCGGCGAAGGGCCCGGCGAACTCACAGTCGAGCTCGGCCGAACGCTGGTGCTCCGCGCGCTGACGTTCGGCTGCTACGGCGCCTACGAGCTCGGCAATGCCATATGGGACGGGTACAAGGAGGACGGCGTGATCGGGGCGCTGAATGCGGTGAACCCGATGTACCACATCCTGAGGACCGGGACGGATACGGTCCTGGCGGCCGAGCGAGGCGACTACCGCGCCGCGGGCGCGGCGGGGACCAAGGCGACCCTGCTGACGCTGGGCGCGGCCGTCGGGCTCGGCGAGGGACTGGCGGCGGTGAGCGGAAGAGCCGTGAGGGAAACGGGCATCGAGCTGGCCGGCAACGGCGGGCAGGTTTTGCGGCACTATAAGAGTGAAACAGGATTCCAATGGATCATGAAGTCTGGCATGATCCGAGCGCCGACGAGCGGACCGTTCATCGGTCGAGTGTTCGCAACGCCGCTGGCTGCCGACGCTGCGCAGGTGGAAACTTAGATTTTTGCCGGATTCCCCAGCCACGCCGGGAGAGGAGCATACGTGATCGAGTTCCAACCGAAGCCCGGCGTGTACTTCGATTTGGGAAAGAACGCCAACGAGCTGACTCATCGTGGCACTCTTCGCTTCGGACGACACGTTGAGATCACGTTTGCTGGCCCCAATCCATATTGAGGACCATGAAGACTCCGTTTGTCGTATCCGATTCCACTGAGGTTATTGTGCTGCACAGGGCTGTAATCGAAGCGAAGCTGCCGCTGCTGTCACACGATCGCGATCTCTCCGCCAGCTCAATTCTGGCAGCAATTTCAGAGCGGCTGACGGAAGCGCTTCAACACATCCCTCAATGGGGAGACGAATCCTGGCGCTCACTGTCGCCAAGACATGCCGCGTGGGAGCCCGCCGTGAATCGGGCGCTTTCCGATCAGGACTACCTGCGCAGCGCCACACAAGAGCAAAAGAGGGAGTACGTTCGTCTTCTCCTCGCACCGTACCGCAATGACGTCGCCGAGATCTCGAAGTTCCTCGAACACGTTGAGGACATTCTGCGCGAGCGAAGATGGTACCAGCTCTGGCTGCGAAAGGGGGCACCCTTTGCTGGTGGCGTCGCCTTCCTGATGGAGGGGCCGGACAGTCGTTACACGGCGTGGGATGCCAATCACAAAGAGATAGCCTCCGGCCGTCTCGATGAAGTAGGTGAGGTTCTCTTGGAGGGGGACTTCGAACCGCTCGGCTATTTCGTTCACGACACGACGAAATCCGCTGCCGTTCATGATTGCCCGCCTGGTCCCCCTGCTCCAAGGTGAATGCCGAGATCATTGCAGCGGGTTCGGGCTGCCGACGTACGCGAAGGACGCGCTGGGGCGTGAGCGCTGGTTCGAGTACGATCGCCTGGGCCGCATGACGGCGCGCGTCGACAAGGAGGAGGGCAGCGAAAGCACCTACCGCACCACGTGGACGTGGGACCTCGGCGCGACGGGCAAGGGCAAGCTCGCCGAGGTCGAGCCCCGAGCATCACAAGACCACCTACAGCTATGACCCGCTCGGGCGGCTCGAGAGCAAGCGGCTGGCGCTCGATGGCGAGACGTTCACGACGACCTTCGGCTATACCCCCTCGAACCAGCTCAACCTCATCTCGTACCCCGTCGCCGACGGCGGGGAGCCGTTCTCGGTGCTCTACGAGCTCGATCCGCACGGTCACGTCCTCGAGGCGCGGAACGCCGCGACCGGCGATCCGTACTGGGAGCTGAAGGAGACGGACCGGGCCGGGAGGATCCGGGCCGAGGAGCTCGGCAACGGCGTCGTGACCGAGCGCTCGTACTCCGAGACGAAGAACCGGCTGGAAGGCCTGCGCACGACCAAGGGCGTCAAGGTCATCCAGGAGCTGGCGTATACGTACGATGGCAGGCTCAATCTCACGCGCCGGCAGGACATCCGCCAGGCGAAGACGGAGCACTTCCTCTATGACAAGCTCGACCGGCTGATGTGCGCCCAGCGCTTCTTCGCGCGCAATTGCTTCACGGAGAACGCGTACGCGCTGGACGGCAACATCGATTACAAGGTGGGTATCGGGACCTACGAGTACGATCCCGACCAGCCGCACGCGGTGGTCCAGGCTGGAGACAGATTCTACGGCTATGACGCCGTGGGCAACCAGATCACGAGGCCCGGCGCGACGGTCTCGTACACGCCGTTCGACAAGCCGGAGACGTTCACGCTCGACGGCGGCGGCACGATCGAGCTCGACTACGACGGCGATCAGAACCGCATCCGGAAGACGACGGCGGACGAGGTGACGCTCTACGTGGGCGACCTGTACGAACGGGTTACCCGGTACGCTGGGGGCGACGGCGAGCCGAGTGTGGAGTACAGGTACTCCGTGCTGGTGAACGGGCAGGCGGTGGCGCTCGTGACGCGCGCCGCGGGGACGCCGGAGAAGATGCTCTACCTGCACCGCGACAACCTGGGCTCGATCGATGTGATCACGGACGAGTCCGCCCAGCCAGAGCGGCGCAGCTACAATGCGTGGGGCGCTCGCCGCCCGACGAACTGGGCTGACGCGACGCCGGGCTCGTTCGCGGAGTCGCCCGTCACGCAAGGGTTCACGGGGCACGAGGACGACGACGAGCTCGGGCTCGTCAACATGCGGGGGCGGATATACGATCCCGTGATCGGGCGCTTCTTGACGCCGGATCCGCTCGTGGCGAATCCGCTGTTCGGGCAGAGCTTCAACCCGTACAGCTACGTCCTCAACAACCCGCTGGCGTATGTAGATCCGAACGGTTTTCAGGAGGCGCCGGCGGAGAACCAGGATGGGTCACAGCAACCGGGCGTCGAGCATATCCCGTGGGAGAACACTGGTTGGGCGCCGGAGGAAATTGCGGTCGGCAAGCGCCCGGAGCAAATGGCGCAGTCCGACATCGATGCCAACACCACGGGCGCCGAAGTCGGCGTCATCGCGCCGCCGATCGACGTGAACATTTACGGAACGAGCTCGGGATACGTGCCCGAGCCGGCCCGTTCGACGCCGGAACGGAGCACGCTCGGCAGCGTCGTGGGCGACAGCCTGCTCGGGGTCGGTGAAGGGCTCGGCGAGCTCACCGTCGGGCTCGGGCGGTCGTTGGTGCTCGGCGCGCTGACGTTCGGCGCTTACGGCGCCTACGAGTTCGGGACCGCGATGTGGGACGGGTACAAGGAAGACGGCGTGGTCGGGGCGCTGAACGCCGTGAACCCGATGTACCACATCCTGAGGGCCGGGACGGATACGGTCCTGGCGGCCGAGCGAGGCGACTACCGCGCCGCGAGCGCGGCGGGGACGAAGGCGACCGTGCTCACGCTGGGCGCGGCCGTCGGGCTCGGCGAGGGACTGGCGGCGCTGGGCGGAAGAGCCGGGGCGGCGGGGGCCGCGAGGGGGGGAGGGATGCTGCGCCGAAGTGCGAACACGGGCGCCTTCCGCGAGCTTTCCGTTCCAATGCAGATGCGTTCCGTGAAACTGGCTGCAAGGCAAGGAGGCGTCGGTCTGGGCGGAGTGAAGGTACAGATCGTACGCGACCCGTCGTTGGTCGGCCGTGGGATTTATGGTTATACAGGTCCACGCGGGACAACCATTCAACTCTATCCCGACGCGTTTGGCAGCATGGAAAATTTGGTAAAGACTTTAGGGCATGAGCGGACTCACATTATGCAGATCAAATTGTATGGTGCGCCTACTACAGCCGCAGAGCTTGGCGCAAATGAGGCGGCGGCCTACGCGGCCGAGGGCTCCTTCTGGCAGTTCTTTCAGGGGGGCTACTAGATGGGGTACCAGGCTTGGCTCACCGCCTACCTTGCCAAGTTGAGCGGGAAGGAGGTGCGTTGTCCGGAGTGCGGTGTCGGTGCGGTGAACTGGAAGCTCGCGGGAGATCCCGCGACGCGATTCGGATACGCCATATTGTGGTGTTCCCACTGCGGGAAGGGTAGCCACCTCTCGCGTGTAAAATTCCCGGAAGGAATAGATTTCGTCTCCATGTTCGACGTTGATGCGGTGGCAGCAGGGGTCCCTGAGATCCAACTTGTTGATGAGGACTAGCTAGCCATCGGCTCGTGCGGGACCGCCGGTTCCTGCCTCGGCGGGCTGAAAGCGTTCCGGTTCGGTCGTCATACTCTCTTTAACAGCCTGAGCTCTCAGCAAATGATCAAAACCGGCCAACCTGGCCAGGTTCCAGGGTTGCCGTTCTTCCCACCGCAGACCGTGATTCTACCCGAAGGACTCGGCGCCGCGAGCGGAGGAATCTAATGGTCAGTAACCCATCTCACCTTCTGAGCGAGGCGTTTATGGATACAACAAGATTGAAAGACTCGCCGCCCACGCTGCGCCGGCTCGACTACAAATCGACGGCGACGGAAATCAAGATCGACGCAACTGGGCCATACGCCTGCGCGTCGACCTTCCGGCAGAGCGGAGTGCAGATCGCGCATCTGCGGACCTGAGCCGCGACGAGACGGACCCCGGGAAAAGGATCTTGTGCCCCGGTCCTTCGTCGCCGCCCGTGTCAGCGCCGCCGCCGGTGCTCGCGCCGCCGCCCGTGCCTCCAGCGCCGCCGGTGCCTCCAGCGCCTCCGGCGCCTCCGCTACCGCCCGCGCCGCCGCCGCTCAACGATCCCTCGATTTGACAGAGGCCGCCGACGCAAATGCCGCCCGGACAGGGCGTGCCATCGGGGCTGGCCTCATCATGAGCCGCCGGAGGGCCGCTACCCGGGGTGCGGCCACCACCCGTTGGGACAGTCCTCCTCCGCGTCGACGGCTTTCGCCCTCAGGATACACCCGCACGTGGAGCGGCCCTGCTCGCGGTGGATCTCGAGCAGCTTGCCGCAGGTGTAGACGTCGTCGCCGCCCTCGCGCATGACCGCGAGGCCGCCCGGGCATCTCCGGCAGACATCCAGCCTCGACTCGACCTCCGGACGAGGCAAGAGGCCGACCTTCAGGGAGGTCTTGAGCACGGACAGCGCTCCGTGGGCCGCGGCCCGCGCGCCGGTGATCGCCCGGGCGAACCGGCTCGTCTCGACGTCCGTGTCCCACGGAATGCCGTGGGGGCAATCGAAGTCGACCACGCCCCCGGGGACCTCGAAGTCCTCGATGACGGCCAGGCGGAACTTGCGCCCTCGGTCCCGGTCGCGACAGAGCCGGCAGTGCCCGCCCGACTGGCATGCTTCGGTGTCGGCGTATCTCATCGCGTCCTTCTCCGTGCTCCGTGCGAGGTCGCTGGCCAGGCGCAGAGGACGGGGAGCCGGCGCGCTCGCCGGTCCCCGTCCTCCGCGCCCGCCGTTCCGTGCTCGGCCGGGGCCGAGCCTCAGACGTTGTCCTTGAGGCCGACCGTGATCACGTCCTGCTGCCCGTCCAGGATGGCCAGGTCGACCTTGACCGCGCCGTCTCTGTTCGCGTCGCCCTTCTCGAAGTGCTGGTGGGGGATCGCGACCGTCAGGGCGGAGGGCGTGTACCGGGGATCCGGCGTGCCGTCCTTCCTGACGACCGTGAAGGACAGCTCGAAGTACCCCGTGTCGGTGGCGCACAGGTCGCCGCCGCTCGACGTGTTCTTGTTCTCGATGTAACCGCCGGTGGACTCGCCGTGCGCGAGACGCCGGTTGAAGGCGTCGATACCGGGCGCGCCGTTGCCGCCCTGGCTCTGGGGATAGATGCAGTGCTTGCGCACCACCGCCACCTGGAGGTCATACGGAGAGAAGTTGTTGATGGTCATGTTGGCGCCGTGTCCCATGGTGATCTCCTCGTGTCCTGAATCGTCCTCGGATCGTCGAGCCGCGCTCACCGCGGCGTCGACTCCCGGTGAGGACGCATTGCAGGTGCGGTGCCAGCGCGCTTCGAGGGGAGCTTCGAGGCGCTGCGCGGGGCGGCGCGCCGCGCGCCCGCTGAACGGAGCGCGCGGCGGGCCGCGCGCCCGCTGAACGGAGCGCGCGGCGGGCCCTGCGAGGTGTGCGCCATCGAGCCCGCACTAGCCCGCACATGGGGCGCACACCGGCCGCACACCCTCGTTGCCGGGTGGTAATCTCGCCGCTCTCCCGAGACCTCCATGGCGCGCCCCCACGACCATCTGGCCGGAGACCTCACCGCCCCATTGGACGAGACGGTGACGGTCGACAGCGGCCGCGAAGGCAGCGCCGTCGTGCGGGCGGCGTCGGCCCGCGGCGCGGCCCTGGGGGTCGGGCTCCCCGCCCGCTACGAGGACCTCGGCGCGATCGCGGCCGGTTCCTTCGGCGAGGTGCGGCGCGTGCGCGACACCCTGCTCGAGCGCATCATCGCCCTCAAGCTCCTGCGCGCGGAGCACGCGACAGAGCCCCACCTGCGCCGCCGCTTCCTCGTCGAGGCGCGCATCACCGCCGGGCTGCAGCACCCCGGCATCGTCGCGCTCTACGACCGCGGCGAGCTCCCGGACGGCCGCCTGTGGTTCACCATGAAGGAGGTCCGCGGCCGCACCCTGCGCGACGCCATCGACGAGCTGCACGCGTGCTCCGGCCCCGACGGCTTCGGCGCCACGGCCACGGGCTGGACCTTCCGCCGCCTCGTCGACGCGTTCGCGCGCGTCGCCCAGGCGGTCGCCTACGCGCACAGCCGCGGCGTCGTCCACCGCGACCTCAAGCCCGAGAACCTGATGGTCGGCGAGTTCGGGGAGGTGCTGGTGATGGACTGGGGCCTCGCGCGGCGGGTCGACGTCGCCGATCCGGACGAGCGCGGGATCAGCGGCCCGCAGGGAGGCGCCGTCGCGGAGGGCCTGACGCGCCACGGCGACGTCCTCGGCACGCCCGCGTACATGCCTCCCGAGCAGGCCTGCGGCGACACGGCGCTGCACGGCCCGGCGAGCGACGTCTACGCGCTGGGCGCGGTGCTGTATTGCCTGCTCGCCGGCGAGCCGCCGTATCGCGGCGGAGGCGGCCGGGAGATCCTCGCGGCGCTCCTCGCGGGCCCCCCGGCGCCGGTGATCGAGGCGGCGCGCGGCGGCCCGCCGGTGCCGGCGGAGCTGTGCGCGGTGGTGGAGCGGGCCATGCGCCGCGAGATCGCCGAGCGCTACCCGAGCGCCGAGGCGCTCGCGGCCGACGTGCTGGCGTGGCTCGACGGGGTGCGGCGGCGCGAGCAGGCGATGGCCGCGCTGGATCAGGCGCGCTCGCTCGCGCCGGAGATCGCGGCCTCGCGCGCAAAGGCGGCCGAGGCCGAGGCCAGGGCGCGCGCGCTCCAGGCCGAGCTGCGCCCCTTCGATCCCGTCGAGAAGAAGCGCCCGGCCTGGGCGTACGAGGACGAGGCCGCGCGCACGGGCCGCGCCGCGGCGCTCGCCGAGGCGCGGTGGCTGGAGGCGGTGCACGGCGCGCTGAGCCTGGATCCGGACCTGCCCGAGGCGCACGCGATGCTCGCGGATCACCACCGCGCGCGCCTCGTCGAGGCGGAGCTCGGCCACCGCGACGAGGACGCGGCGCGCGCCGAGGAGATGCTGCGCATCCACGATCGCGGCCGGCACACGGCGTTCCTGCGGGGCGACGGCGCGCTGACGCTCGTGACGGAGCCGCCGGGCGCGGAGGTGATCGTCGAGCGGTTCGTCTTGCGGGACCGGCGGCTCGTGCCCGTGCGCGAGCGGGCGCTGGGGCCGACGCCGCTCGTCGAGGTGCCGTTGCAGCGGGGGAGCTACCTGTTGCGGCTGCGCGCGCCGGGGCGGGCGGAGGTGCGGTATCCGGTGCTGATCGACCGGGATGGACGCTGGGACGGGCGGGCGCCGGGGGAGGAGAGATCGCATCCAATCACGCTGCCGGCGGAGGGGGAGCTCGGGCCGGACGACGTGTACGTGCCGGCGGGGTGGTGCTTGACCGGCGGCGATGCGGCGACGGCAGACAGCCTGCCGCGAAAGCGGGCGTGGATCGATGGCTTCGTGATGCGGCGGTTCCCCGTCACGACCGGCGAATACCTCGAGTTCCTGAACGACCTCGTCGCGAGCGGGCGCGAGGCCGAGGCGATCGCGGCCTGCCCGAGGGCTCACGAGGCCCTCTCGGGGGGCGTCGGCGAGCCGGCGCTCGCTCGCGACAGGGCGGGGCTGTTCTGCTTGCCGCCGGATCGGGATGGGCTGCGCTGGCGCCATGATTGGCCGGTGGTCCTCGTCGATTGGCATGCGGCCATGGCGTATGCGCGATGGCTCGCCGCGAGGACGGGGCTCCCGTGGCGATTGCCCGACGAGCTGGAGCGCGAGAAGGCGGCGCGCGGCGTGGACGGCCGCCTGTTGCCGTGGGGCGATCACGTCGAGCCGACCTTCGCCTGCGTGGTCGGCTCGGCTCCGGGCGAGTCCAGCCTCGAGGGGGTGGACGGTCATCCGTTCGACGAGGGGCCTCACGGTGTCCGCGGGCTCGCGGGGAACGCCCGCGACTGGTGTCAGAACGTCTGGAAGCGCGAGGCGCCGCTCGTCGAGGGAGGACGGCTCCGGCTCGAAGCCGCAGCGCCGGACGACCCCGGCTTCCGGGTGATCAAGGGTGGCGCGTGGGCCGGGGCGATGATCAACGGCCGCGCAGCGGCCCGCTTCGGCGGGCTGCCGGCGATCCGCCGGCCGGTGGTGGGCTTCAGGGTGGCTAGGTCTGGTTGAGCGTCTTCTGGAAGTGGTACGTCGCGCCCTGGAAATGGCTCGCGCCATTCAGGTTCCAAGCGTGGTCGTCGCTCGTGCTGAAGAGGGGTGAAGCGCCGGGATCTCTCCGCAGGAACTGCACCGAGCCGGCCCATGCAGCGCCAGACTGCCACACGTTCACCCTCAAGCCACAACGCTCCTGGTCCGACATCTGAAAGGCTTCGCCGGTA
Source organism: Sorangium sp. So ce321 (assembly GCF_051530195.1). NCBI lineage: Bacteria > Pseudomonadati > Myxococcota > Polyangiales > Polyangiaceae > Sorangium > Sorangium sp. So ce321. The sequence goes on from NZ_CP150329.1 coordinate 14,185,752, forward strand.
GCACCGTGCTGAGTCCAGTCACCGGGCTCCGTCCTCACCGGCATCCTGAAGGAAGCATCCGTTGCCTTGAACGGCAGGCCAGAACCGTCCATCGGCCAGCTCTTGCCCTGCTTCTTGAAGGTGAGAGAACTGAACGCATCCGTGCAGTAAGCGGAGCCGTTGTACGTGCCCCACGCGGGCGGGACACTGGTCTTGCGGATCCTCCAGTACTCCTTCCCAGCGTCGAAGCCCCATCCCGTTGTTCGGGTGGCGATGATGTCGAGCAGGACCTTCCCGTCCTGCGACAAGAGCTGGTACAAGGCGTAGTCCTTGCCGGAGGACGGATCGAGCTCCCCGCCCGGCCGTTCTCCGTCGGGCACGGCGCTCGTCGCCTCCCCTGCCGCCGCGCCGTGGTGGAACACTGGCAGATTCCCGAGCTCGTCCACGAGGATCGGGTGCTGCGGGAACGACAGCGCCGAGAGCAGCGTCCTCGCCCGGAACAGGAGCTCCGCGTGCGACATCGTGCTCCGCCTGAACTGCCCCTGCTGCTGGAGCTTCCACTGCTCCAGCGCCACCGTGAACGCCCACGTGAACGCGCCGTGCCAGTGCCCGCCCAGCATCGCCTGGTACGACGGCTCATCGCGCCCCGATGCGCAGAACACGCTCCGCGCGATCTCCGGCGTCCTGGCGGGCGCCTTCCCCGCCGGCGATCCCGCCGGCGTCAGGCTCGTTCCCCGCTGCGCCTTGCCGGTCGGGCCGCTCGCGGCCGCGAAGCAGCAATCGAGCACCACGGTGAGGTTGTCGGCCGGGCGCTTGCCGCCGGGGAGGTCTTCCCCCTCCTCGAAGATCGCGCGCAGCTCCGAGAACGAGATGGCGTTCTCGAGCGCGGGGCCGGTGTTGCTCGGGCACAGGAGGAGCTCGCCGTCCCTCTGCGCGCCGTGGCCGGAGTACGCCATGAACCCCGGCAGCGCCATGAGCTCCTCCTCGCGCCGCCAGCGCTCCCACTCGAGCTTTACAGTGAACACCAGCCTGCTGGCCAGCCACCGCGCGCTCTCCTTGAGCTGAAGGGAAGTGGCCTCCCCGAGGAGCACGCCCGGCGCGCCCGCGTCCTCGATCCGCGAGGACATGGCCGCGTCGTGGAGCTCGATCGGCGCGTCAGCGCCCTGCCTCCCCCTCGACAGCCATTCCTCGACGCGGCGCCTGGTCTCCGCCTCGTCCTCGCCCGGGTGCAGCTCGGGCGCCAGCTCCCGCTCGGCCCGGATCAGGTCCTCCTTCTGGAGCGCCGGAGTGCTGAGCACCTGGAGGTGCGTGTAGCCCAGCCGGCGGCACACTTTCCAGTACGCGAGCACGTCGTTACGGCCCGCCAGGAGGTCCTTGCCGCCCTCCCCGTCGTGGTCCCGGTAGCTCTCGACGCCGACCAGGAGCGCGACGCCGCCGATGCGGGAGAGTAGCTCCCTCGTGGCGGCGAGGACGGGCTTCACGTCATCCGGAATGTCGTCGGACGGAGCGGGATGGGCATCGTCGGTCATCGTCTTCTCCGTGAGCTGATGAGGGGCAATCGGAAACCGCCGGCCATCATCGGACGCCGGCGGCCGTTCAGCAACGCCGCGCAGCAAGGCGCATACCACCGGATGGCGCCTTGACCGCAGGCGCATCCCTGGTCGTGCGAGGCGCGCGGGTGTGCGGCTGCATGTGCGTCTGGGGGGCGCACATGGGCGCGCACAGCGCGTCGCTCGACGTGCTCGGGTCTCAGGGCCGGAGCCGCCACTCAGCGCGATCCGCTCGTGGGGTCCTCGTCCAGCATGTCCTGGCCCTGCGCTGGCATGCTCCGCCGGCTCACGAGGCCCGGCAGGCCATCACCCTTCGATACCGTGCTTCCGCATCAGCCGGTACAGCACATAGCGGCTCGACAGCCCGAGCGCCTGCGCCGTGCGCACGATGTTGCCGGCGTGCTCCTCGAGGCGCGCCCGGATCTCGGCCTCGGACGGCTCTCGCGCCTCCGCCGTCGCCGCCGCCTCCGCGGCCGCCGAGGGCTCGTCCTGCGCTGGCGGCAGGCCGGTCGGGGTGGTCGTCGTCGAGCCGCTGATCCATTCGATCGAATCGCCCGTGCTCGCCGACATCGCGCGCCACAGCAGCGCGCCCAGCTCTCGCATGTTGGTCGTGTACCTGGTCCGCAGGAGGTGCTCGATCAGGCTCGCCTTGACCCGGGGCGCGCCGGCGCCCGGCGAGGCGAGGAATCGCCGCGTGGCCTCGGGGCTCTTCGCGGCGGCGCGCTGGAGCAGGTGGCGCGCGAGCAAGGGGATGTCCTCGCGCCGCTCGTCGAGGCCGGGGACATCGAGGCGCAGCACCAGGCGGGCGGCGAGGTCGTGCTTCAGCGCGGCGGGATCCCGGTTGGTCGCCCCGAGCAGGCGGAAGCGGGAGCGCCTCGCGGTGGACCCGCCCAGCGCGTGGTACTCACCCCCTTCATCGAGCACGCGCAGGAGGTTCGCCTGAAGGCCCTGGGGCAGCTCGCCGATCTCGTCGAGGAAGAGCGTGCCGCCGTCCGCCGCGCCGATGAGGCCCGGCCGCTCCGGCATTCCCGGGTTGGGATACCCCTTCACGTTCCCGAACAGCTCGGCGTCGATGAGGCCTTGCGGGATGGTCGCCGCGTTCCTCGCGACGAACGGCGCGCGCGCGCGCGCCGAGAGGGTGTGGACGGCGCGCGCGCAGAGCTCCTTGCCCGAGCCGCTCCCGCCGAGCACCAACGTGTGCTCGTCCGCCTTGGCGACCCAGGCGAGCTGATCGCGAAGGCGCCAGATAGCGGGGCTCTCGCCCACGATCCCATGGACGTCCGGCGCGCCGAACGCGGGCGCGCCGGCGAGCGAGGCGCTGTGGAGCGGCTCGATCTCCCGCGGGCGTCGCGTGCAGAAGAGCAGGAGCTGGCCCTTGAGCAGCAGCGCGTCGCCGGGCTCGAGGACGCACCGATCGACGCGCTCGCCGCGGAGCTCCATGGGGCACTTGCCGACGCGCTCGATCCGCAGGCCGCTCCCCTCCAGCCGGACGCGCAGCTGCTCGCGCGACAGACCGGGGCTGCCGAGCGGCGCTGTCCGCTCGAGGACGCCGGGGCGCTGGCGATGAAACACCACCCGCGCGCCGTCCGCTCCGCCCGCGGGCTCGCCGCGGCCCAGGATGCGCGCGCCCCCGTCCGGCTCGAAGAGCGCCACCTCGCCCACGCGCTCCGGCTCGGCGGCGGCCCACGCGATCATCAGCGCGGGTGTCTCGTGGTCGCGCGGCCCGGGGAGGACGCCGCACGAGCTCCCGGTATCGACAGTGGAGGATTCGTGGACCATGCCCGCGCGAGATCACCGTACCTGACGGGCGCGCGGGCGGATACCTCCGGGGCTACATGCGAACCCCTGGTCGAGGCGGGGATGAGGGGAGCCAGGCGCGATCCGGGAGTCGAGCCGCCTCGTGGCGGCCGTCCCATCGTACAGCCAGAGTCACCAGCTACACACCGAGAGGATGAGCTCCCTGGCTCCTTCAGGGTCGGATGGCGAGCAGCGCCGGCGTCTGGCCGGGCGCCGCGGCGACCATCGCGTCGATCAGCGCGCGCGGCTCGCCGGGCCCCGCGGCGCCCGTCTTGCGGACCGCGTCGATCCTGCTGAGCGTCCACACGAGCGCGGCCAGCGCCGGCGTGGGCAAGCGGCTCAGCTTCGCGACCGGCTCCGGCGTGATGGCGTTTCCGAGCTGGCGCACCACGCGGAGCCCTTCCTCCATGGCGCGCGCCAGGTTCATCGCCTCGGCCCACGGCACGCCGGCCTGGCGCGCGTGCGCCGTGATGATGGCGACCATCGCCGGCGCGACGAGCGCCGCGTGCGTGCGCAGCCAGCTCTCCATGTCGGACTCCACGACGGCGGGGATGCCAGCGTCCTTGAACACCTTCGCCCAGGCGGCGTCCGTCACCGGGGTGACCATCCCGCGAGTGACGATCTTCGACGTCAGCTTGCCGTCATCGAGCGTCGCCAGGATCGCGGGAAAGCCGAAGGCGAAGCGCGCCGCGCCCACCGCATCTCGAAGGCGGCCCAGCGGCTCGAAGGTGTTGAACATGAACATCACCGCCTTCGCCGCGCTCTCGGCCAGCGCGGGCAGCACCGCGTCCACCTGGTGCGCGAGCACCGTCACGAGCACCAGGTCCCACGCCGTCGTCGCGTCGAGCGCGGCGCTCACCCGCACCGCGGCGCGTTCCCCGGTGGCCTTCACGATCGCCTCGTCCCGCTGCAGCTGCTCGAGCCGCTTCCCGCGAGCGACGACCGTCACCTCGTGCCCCGCTCGCGCGAGCTGGAAGGCGAACGTGCTCCCGATCCCGCCAGGCCCAACGATGGCGATTTTCATGGAGCGCACCGTAGCACCCGTCGAGCTGCCGCGATGGCAGCCGAGGCGGCGACCGCTGCGGCGCTCGAGGCGGCGAGGGTCACCGCGGGCGCGGCGGGCGCCGCGGCCGGGCTCTCTTCGTTCTTTCGTGCAGGGTGATCAGGCCCGGGGCGCCCGGGCGCGGGAGCCGCGGCGCTGGCTCAGGCGGTCACGCCGGGCTGGATGCCGTTCAGCGCCATCATCTTCTGGCGCTCGGCTTCCTTGTTGATGTCGCGGTAGCGCTCGTCGAGCTTCTCGATGTCGAGCTTCAGGATGCGCCCGTACAGCTCGAGGGCGAGGCCGAAGATCGACGGGTGGCAGGCGGACTTCACCCGCTCATCGTAGTGGGGATACGCCGCCACGTGGAAGCTGCGCAGGTTGTAGAACGGGATGCCCGGGAACTTGTGGTGCTCGTTGTGGTACGTGACGTTGTTCCAGAGGAAGTTCGTGAAGTGCGCCTTCGTCCCGTAGGTGCGAGAGCTGTAGGCGTCCTCCCCCGGGAGCATCTCGTAGTGCTCGATCATCGAGGTCACGCTGGCGAGGATGGCGCCGAAGATGAACGGCAGGACAAAGAAGAAGAAGAACACCTGCCACGGCATGATCCAGAAGAAGAAGCCCATGATGCCGTAGAAGCCGAGGAGCTCCAGGTTCATCCTGACGCGCTGGAGCGGCGAGAGGCGCTTCACGTACCGCGCCATGCACCCGAGGAAGTAGAGGGGGTAGGCGAACGTGTAGACGGCGAGGAGCAGGAGCTTCGCCAGGACGGGGTTCCGCGTGTAGTCCGTGACGACGAAGTTGTCGACGTCAGGGTACGTGTTCGCGATCTTGTGATGATGAAGGTGGTAGTTCGTGTACAGCGTCACGCTCATGCCCGTCGGCGCCCAGCAGAGCAGGGCGATCAGGTACGAGACGAGCTTCGAGCGCGAGCAGCTGCCGTGGACGGCGTCGTGCGCGACGGCGCCGAGGCCACGGACCAGGTTGGCGATCACGTACGAGCAGGCGATCCCGATCGGGATGGCGAGCGGGTGGTGCTGCGTCGCGTACAGCACCCACGTGAGCGCGGCCCAGATGCCGAAATGAAGCGGGATCTTGAGCAGGTGAATGGGATTGCGCTTGTAGGCAGCCTGCAGCAGCTCCCGCGGTACCGTGTCCATGCCGGCCATACTGATCTCCGTGGTTCTCGCGCGTGCGAGGGCCGGAACTTCGCAGGAAATAGGCGAGAAAACAAGAGCACGCCCGCTCTTCGCCCCCGCGGCGCGAAGGCTATTACGCACCTTGCGCAGGCGCCGGCGACCCGGCTTCGCGCCGCTTGAGGAGCGGGTCCACTGTCGCTAAGACGCGGGCATGGCGACTCGCATCGAAAAGGACAGCTTCGGGCCGATCGAGGTGCAAGGCGACCGCTACTGGGGGGCGCAGACGCAGCGCTCGCTCGAGAACTTCAAGATCGGCGGCGAGCGCTTCCCGCGGGAGATGATCGCCGCGCTCGCCACCGTGAAGAAGGCGGCCGCGCTGGTCAACCGCGAGCTCGGGCTGCTGCCGGCGGACAAGTGCGGGCTCATCGTCGCGGCGGCCGACGAGGTGATCGCGGGCAAGCTCGACGACCACTTCCCGCTGGTCGTCTGGCAGACGGGCAGCGGCACCCAGACCAACATGAACGTGAACGAGGTCATCGGGAACCGCGCGATCGAGATGAGCGGCGGCGTGATGGGCTCGAAGTCGCCGGTCCACCCGAACGACGACGTGAACCGGTCGCAGAGCTCGAATGACGTGTTCCCGACGGCCATGCACGTGGTCGCGGCGCTCCAGATCGAGCGCCGCCTGCTGCCGGAGGTCCGGCGGCTCCGCGACACGCTGGCGCAGAAGAGCGCGGCGTTCGCGGACATCGTCAAGATCGGCCGCACGCACCTGCAGGACGCGACGCCGCTGACGCTCGGGCAGGAGTTCTCCGGCTACGTGGCGCAGCTCGACGCCGGCATCGCCGCGATCGAGCGGGCGCTCCCGCCGCTCCACGAGCTCGCGCTCGGGGGCACCGCGGTCGGGACGGGGCTCAACGCCCACCCGGAGTTCCCCGTGAAGGTGGCGGCGAGGATCGCCGAGCTCACCGGGGCGCCCTTCGTGACCGCGCCGAACAAGTTCCAGGCGCTCGCGTCGCACGACGCCCTCGTCGCGGCGCACGGCGCGCTGAAGACGCTCGCCTGCGGCCTGTTCAAGATCGCGAACGACGTCCGCTGGCTCGCGAGCGGGCCGCGCTGCGGGATCGGCGAGATCACGATCCCCGAGAACGAGCCGGGCAGCTCGATCATGCCGGGCAAGGTGAACCCCACCCAGGCCGAGGCGATGACGATGCTGTGCGCGCAGGTGCTCGGCAACGACGTCGCGGTCGGCCTCGGCGGGGCGAGCGGCAACTTCGAGCTCAACGTGTACAAGCCGCTCATCATCCACAACGTGCTCCAGTCGATCCGGCTGCTCGCCGACGGCTGCGCGTCGTTCGACGAGCACTGCGCGCGCGGCATCGAGCCGAACCGCGAGCGGATCGCCCGGAACGTCCGCGAGAGCCTGATGCTGGTGACCGCGCTGAACCCGCACGTGGGCTACGACAACGCCGCGAAGATCGCCAAGAAGGCGCACGCGGAGGGCACGACGCTGCGCGAGGCCGCGCTCGCGCTCGGGCTCCTCGACGGGCGGAAGTTCGACGAGGTCGTGAGGCCGGAGCGCATGATCGGGCCGTCGGCGGAGGAGGAGTGACGATCGGAGTTGCCGCCGGGGGCGGAGTTGCCATGAGGGATGGAATCGTCGCGAGGGGCGGAGTCGCCGTGAGGGGCGGCGCGGCCGCGGTCTCGCTCCTCGCCGCGGCGGCGCTCTTGTGTTCGCCGGCCGGCGCGCAGCCGACCCGGCCGCTGCCGGTCCAGCCGCCGGCCGCCGACCCGCTGCCGGTGCTCCCGCCCGCCGCCCCGGCGGTCCCGGAGCCTCCGCCCCCGACCGGCGCGACGCTGCCGCCCGCCGCGCCGGCGCCCCCGCCCGCTGGCGCCGCGCCGCCGCCCGCGAACGCCGCGCCTCCCGGCGGCGCGCTGCCACCGCCCCGCGGCGCGCTGCCGCCTCCCGGCGACGCGCTGCCGCCCGCGAGCGCCGCGCTGCCGTCTGCGGGCGCCGCGCCGCTCGCCGCCGCCGCGCCGCCCGTCGCCGCGGCCACGCCGGCGCCCGCCGGCTCCGACGCCGCGCCGGCGCCCGACGGCTTGGCCGGGCCGCAGTTCCAGCTCAGCATCGGCCGGCTCGTGCTCGCGCCCATCGTGCTCGTGCAGGCGCAGGCCGCGCTGTTCGCGGGCGAGGACGCCCTGGTGCAGGCGGGCGACGTCGCCGAGGGGCAGGGGTTCCGCATGCGCCGCGCGCGGCTCGGCTTCGCGGGGACGCTCGCCGGGTACGTGCCGTTCGCCGTCTCGGGCGAGCTCGCCGCGGGCGCGGACGCCTCGGCGCGGATCTCCGAGGCGTGGATCGGCTACGCCCACTTCCCTTTCGCGAACCTCTACTTCGGCGCGCACGACGTGCCGTTCAGCCGCTCCGCGATGACGGGCGCCGGCGAGGGCGCGCTCATCGAGCGGCCGCTCGCCGTGCGCGCCATGGCGCCCTTCCGCCAGGTCGGCCTGCACGTCGAGGGGCACTTCCGGGGCAGGGCGTTCAGCTACTTCGCCGGCATGTTCAACGGCTTCCAGCGCTCGGATCAGTTCTTCGCCGGCTATGTCGAGAACGCCGCGTCCTTCGGCAACCGCTTCGACGACATCGCCTACGTCGCGCGGCTCGCCACCGAGCCGCTCGGCCCCCTGCCGCGCTCGATCCAGGACCTCGCCGTCTCGCGCCCCCGCCTCGGCGCGGGCGCGAGCTACTTCTTCAGCAACGGCGGCACGCGCGACATCCACGGCGTCGGCGCCGACGTCCTCTTCCACGCCGCGGGCGCGCACGCGCTCGCCGAGCTCCTCTGGAGCCAGAGCCGCCCCGAGCGCGCGCCGACGCAGCCGCTCGGCCAGCTCGCGCCCGTCACGTCGCTCGGCCTCGTCGGCGAGGTCGGCTACTTCGTGCGGCCCATCAAGCTCGGCGTGAGCGCGCGGTTCGAGTGGCTCGATCCGAACCTCGACGTCTCGGACGAGACCGACAGCTGGGCCCTCACCGCCGGCGCGAGCTACCACTTCATCGACAACGTGCTCAAGGCGCAGGCCGACTTCACGCACCGGCAGGAGGTGCACGGCCTCGCGCTCGACAACGACGCCGTGGCGCTGCAGCTGCAGCTCAACCTGTAGCGGCCGCCAGGCGCGCCTGCCGCTCCGCCTGGTTGATCTACCTTCTTCTTCTCATCATGCCCTCTTCCTCAGGGCGCCAGCACGACCTCGAAGAGCCCTCTCGGTAGCGACGCGAGATCGCGTGTCGGGTCCACGAGATCGCGGAAGGGACCTCCGTTCAGCGACGCGACGACCTTGGCGGTGACGACCGGCCGCACGCCGAAGTCCTCCTGCCAGCGATCGGCGACGTGGTGCGCGAAGTCGACGATCATGTCGGGGCGCGTGCTCATCTCGCCGAGCTGGCGGTCCGTGAGCCACTCCTCGAGATCGAGCGACTCGCGCACGCCGGTCCTCGGATCCATCACGCCGATGTCGAGCTCGCTCACGTTCTTGTCGCGCAGCTTCATGCGCCACGAGAAGCGGTGCCCGGCCTCGTTCCAGGCGACGTCGCCCGGATAGAGCCAGTGGCGGAGCGGCACGACGAGGTGGAGCAGGAGGTACGCGTGGAGCAGCGCGAGCTGCAGGGCGCGCCCCCGCGACGCCGCGGGGGAGGAGGCGGGGGCGGGGGCGGGGCCAGGGGAGGGGGCAGGGGCGGGGGCAGGGGCAGGGGAGGGGGAGGAGACCAGGGCGCCGTCGCCCGCGCGGTCCGCGCGCCCGAACAGGAAGGGCAGGCGCCGCCTCGGCCACGAGGGATCGGCGAACAGCGCGAGCGAGGCGATCATCGCGTAGGGGAAGATCCCGATCTTGAACAGGAAAGCGTTGGAGAGGTTGAACGCCACCGCGATCGCCGCGCCGAACGGGAAGGTACGTCGAGAGAAGAGCAGGAAGCCCATCGAGAGATCGATGAGCAGCCCTGCATACGAGAGCGCGAGCCCCGCTGCAGGCGAGGCGAACAGCGGCCCCACGAGCGGCGCGTCGGCGTGCTCGGCGAGCCACATCGTGAGCGGCTGCCCGCGGAGCCAGTCGCCGTTCAGCTTCGCGACGCCGCCGTAGAAGTAGACGATCGCGATCTGGGCCTTCAGGGCGAAGAGGTGGAAGCGCGGCACGGTCTCGGTCGACATGCTGGGCGGGGCGCCGGCCGGCGAGGCGCGCCGCGCGCTGAGGAGATCCAGCGAGAGCGCGCGGTGCGCCGGGGCGACGGCGAGCAGCAGGCCGAGGAGGCAGAGCAGATAGAGGTGGTTGAGGTACTGCGCCTTGTCGAGGAGGAATACATACGTGAGCGCGGCGCAGAGGAGCGCGGCGCTCACCCGGTAGAAGAGCCCGGCGGCGCAGAGGAGCGCGAGGACGAAGACGGCGGCGAAGTGCCAGTACATCCCCGTCCCGCCCCAGGGGCGGACGAAGGGGACGAAGCTGAAGAAGAAGCCGGGCTCGATGTAATAGCGGGTGATCCGATCGTGGAGGACGTACCGGACGACCTCCCACGCGATCAGGGCGCCATAGCCGACGCGGAAGACGGCGAGCGAGGCGGCGTCGACCTCGGCGGTGAGGTGCGCCGCCCAGCGCCGCGCGAGATCACTTCCAGTGCCCGTGGCCGTGCCCGTGCTTGTGCTTGCCCTTGTGCTTTCCGTGCACGTGGACGACGTGGATCCGTCGCCCGTCGTCATCGTCGTCGTCGTCGTCATCGTGGACCACCACCACGCCAGGAGCCGCCTTGACCTTCACGCCCACGTTCCACGTCGTCGCCACGACGACGTTCAGGGACGGCGCGCTCGGGCCGACCACCACGTGCACGCCGGGACGATAGCCGACGAGCACCACGTCGGCGTGGGTCGGGTGCGCCACGACCACCGTGAGCTTCACGGGGTTCACCTTCGCCGAGATCGTCCCGACGCAGTAGAGGCCGCCGGGGCCTGGGTTCAACAGGATGAGCTCGGAGCCCGACCCCACGAAGCCGAGCTTGATCTTGCGGTCACCGACGGGGACCGGCTTGAAGTTGTCGTCGAGGACATACACCCTGACCTGGCCTGAGGCCTTGTCCGCGACCACCTCGATCGTGTCGTCGCCGACCACCTGGATGACCCCGCCGTTCGGGCCCGTCTTGCCCGGGGGGATGGGCCTCCGCTCGGCCTTTTTCGCGCCCTCGACGATGACCTTCGTTCCCCCCGCGGGCACGTGGAGCGTGCCGTTCCACGGCTTCCCGGCGACGAGGACATTGTACCTCACCTCGGTGAGGTCGGCCTCGAGTTTGGGCCCGGCCGCGATGAGGAGCCCTGTCTTCGCGTCGACCGCGAGCGGGACCTGCGCGTCGCCGTTCGGCCCCTTCCAGGTGAGCGTGCCGCTCACGTCCTTGTCGATGGGCCGGCCATCAGGCCCCTTCACGACCGCCCTCACGGCGCCGTCGGGCGCGAACTCCCACCCGACCGAGCCGCCGTCGTGCTCCTCCGTCAACGGCTCTTCGAGGGCGACCGGGGCCGCCTCGACCGACTCCTCGGTCACGGTGGCCTCAGCGCTGCTCTTGCACCCGGCCGCGAAGGCGCCGCCCGCGATCAACGTGGTCAGCGCGACTACAGAAAGGACGCTCTTGGCGTGCATCACAAGCCTCCAAACAGAGGACGCTATCGCAACCGCTCCCCCACGTCTTCACGAACCGACGCGCGCCACGGTGACAGGGGTTATGTGCGACGACATCGGACGCCTGGTGCCCACGTCTCCCGCGGTCCTCGCTGGCGCGGCGCTCTGTGGTGAGATCGTGTGGTTCGAAGGGCCTTCGTCAGAGCGCCATTGGGTGACGAGCCATGTGCATGCCTCGATGGGTTCGCGAGCCGCGATCGCGAGCGACGTGCGCGCCTCGCGCAGCTGACCACCCGGGATCGCGAGCGACGTGCGTGTCTTTCGCGGTTCGCGCGGTTCGCGCGGTTCGCGCGGTTCGCCCTCCGCGATCGCAGGCGATGCGGAGGGCCCTGGCGGCTCGCCAGTCGCCGCCGTCTCGCGCCTGGCGCAGGCCCCTCCTGAGCGCCCGGGCCTTCCCTCGAGCGTCCCTTCGGGCTAGCGTCGCCCGCGAGCCCGCCCCTGCCATGTCCCAGCGCGTCTATGTCGGCCTCATCGGCTACGGCCTCGCCGGCGCCGTCTTCCACGCCCCGCTGATCCGGGCCATCCCCCGGCTGCGCCTGGCCGCCATCGCGACCCGCCGGGAGGGGCAGGTCATGGCCGACCTCTCGGGCGTCGCCGTGCACCCGACCCCCGAGGTGCTGATCGCCGAGCCCGGGATCGACCTCGTGGTCATCGCCTCGCCCAACGAGACCCATTTCCCGCTCGCGCGCGCGGCGCTCGAGGCGGGCAAGCACGTGGTGGTCGACAAGCCGTTCACGATCACGAGCGCCGAGGCGGACGAGCTCATCGCGCTCGCCGCGCGCCGGGGCCGGCTCCTCTCCGTGTTCCAGAACCGCCGCTGGGACGCCGACTTCCTCACCGTGCGCCACTGCGTCGAGCAGGGCCTGCTCGGCGAGGTGGCCTCGTACGAGGCGCACTTCGACCGCTTCCGCCCCGCCATCAAGCAAGGCTGGCGAGAGCAGGAGTCCCCGGGCTCAGGCATCCTCTACGACCTCGGCGCGCACCTCATCGACCAGGCCCTCGTGCTCTTCGGCCCGCCGCGCGCGGTCACCGCCGACCTCCTGACGCAGCGGCCCGCGGCGCGCGCCGTGGACTACTTCCACCTCACGCTCGACCACGGCAGGCGGCGGGTCATCGTGCGCTCCTCGACGCTGACGCGCGAGCCGGGCCCGCGCTTCGCGGTCCACGGCGACGGCGGGAGCTTCCTCAAGCACGGGATCGACGGCCAGGAGGACGCCCTCAAGGCGGGCAAGCGCCCGGGCACGCCGGAGTGGGGGCGCGAGGACCCGCGCTGGTTCGGCACGCTGGTCACGGCCGACGGCGAGCGCCGCACGATCGAGACCCTGCCCGGCGCCTACGCGGCCTACTACGAGGGCATCGCCGCGGCGATCCTCGACGGGGCGCCGCCGCCCGTGCGCGCCGAGGAGGCGCGCGACGTGATCCGGATCATCGAGGCCGCGATGCGGAGCTCGGCCGAGCGGCGGACGATAACGCTGGATGGCTGAACCGGACGCCGCCGCCTCTCTGTGAGGCGGCGGCGCTGCTTCACGTCGTCACGTCGGTGCGGGAGGGATCGGCGCGCGGATCAACGCGCCGCGCCGAGCGCCGCCTGCATCGCGATGCCCATCTCGGCCGGCGTGGCGGCCACCTTGGCGCCCGCCGCCTCGAGCGCCGCGATCTTCTCGTCCGCCGTGCCCTCGCCGCCCGCGATGATCGCGCCGGCGTGGCCCATGCGCTTGCCCGGAGGCGCCGCGCGGCCCGCGATGAACGCGGCCACCGGCTTCTTCATGTTCTGCTTGATCCACGCCGCCGCGCGCTGCTCGGCCGTCCCGCCGATCTCGCCGATCAGCACGACCCCGTGCGTGTCGGGGTCCTGGTTGAAGAGCTCGAGCACGTCGATGAAGTCCATGCCGCCGACCGGATCGCCGCCGATGCCCACGCAGCTCGACTGGCCGATGCCGAGCGCGCTCAGCTGGCCGACCGCCTCGTAGGTCAGCGTGCCCGAGCGGGAGAGGACGCCGATGTGGCCCTTCTTGTGGATGTGGCCCGGCATGATCCCGATCTTGCACTCGCCGGGCGTGATCACGCCGGGACAGTTCGGCCCGATGAGGCGCGCCGGCTTGCCCTCGAGGAAGCGACGCACGCGCACCATGTCGAGCACCGGCACGCCGTCGGTGATGCAGATGACGAGCTTGCACCCCGCGTCGATGGCCTCGGTGATCGCGTCCGCGGCGCCGACCGGCGGCACGAAGATGCACGAGACATCGGCGCCCTCGTTGCGCACGGCCTGCTCGACCGTGTCGAAGATCGGCACCTTGTCCTCGAAGCGCTGGCCGCCGCGGCCGGGCGTCACGCCGGCGACGACCTTCGTCCCGTACTCGATGCAGGCGCGGGCGTGCTGCGAGCCGTAGGCGCCCGTGATGCCCTGGAAGACGACCCGCGTGTCCTTGTTGACGAGGATGCTCATCGCTTGATTACTCTACCTTCGACGTGGACTTCGACGTGGACAGAGCTCGGCTATCGCCGGTCGCTCGCTGCTCAACTGGGTTCGGGGCTCGGTGCTCGCGGGCGCCTAGGCGCCGGGTTGGGCCTTGCCGCCGCGCGTGGCGGCGACGATCTTCTGCGCGCCGTCGGCCATGGAGCTCGCCGACTGGATGGTCAGGCCGCTCTCGTCGAGCAGCTTGCGGCCGGCCTCGACGTTGGTGCCCTCGAGGCGCACCACGAGAGGCACCTTGAGCCCGAGCTCCTTCGCGGCGGCGATGACCCCGCCCGCCACGACGTCGCAGCGCATGATCCCGCCGAAGATGTTCACGAAGATGCCGCGGACCCGCTCGCTCTGCAGGATGATCTGGAACGCGGTCTTCACCTGCTCCTGCGAGGCGCCGCCGCCGACATCGAGGAAGTTCGCCGGCCTGCCGCCGTAATGGAGGATGATGTCCATCGTCGCCATCGCGAGCCCGGCGCCGTTCACGAGGCAGCCGATGTCGCCGTCGAGCGACACGTAGGAGAGCCCGGACCGCTTCGCCTGGAGCTCGACCGGGTCCTCCTCGTCGACGTCGCGCAGCGCGTTCCACTCGGGGTGGCGGAACTCGGCGTTGTCGTCGAAGCTCACCTTCGCGTCGAGCGCAAAGACATCACCGGCGCCGGTCACGACGAGCGGGTTGATCTCGAGCAGCGAGCAGTCCTCCGCGGTGAAGCACGCGTAGAGCGAGGCCACGAGCTTGAGGAACTGGCGCTGCGTCTCCTTCGCGGTGAGCCCGAGCGCGATCGCGAGCTGCCTCCCCTGGTACGGGGCGAGGCCCAGCACCGGATCGATGAAGAGCTTGTAGATCTTCTCCGGTGTGCTGTGGGCCACCTCCTCGATGTCCATGCCGCCCTCGGTCGACGCGATCACCGCGATGCGGCGCCGCTCGCGGTCGACGAGCATCGCGAAGTAGAGCTCGCGCGCGATGTCGAGGCCCTGCTCGATGTAGAGCCGGCGGACCTTCTGCCCCTCGGGGCCCGTCTGCTTGGTGACGAGCTGCATGCCGAGGATCTTCTCGGCGAGAGCGGTCGCCTCGGCGCTGCCGCCCTTCGCGACCTTGACCCCGCCGCCCTTGCCGCGACCACCCGCATGGATCTGCGCCTTGACGACGGTGACCGGGGTGCCGGTCTGGGCGATCAGCCGCTCGGCGATCGGCCCCACCTCGCTCGCCTGGAAAGCGGGCTCCCCTTTCGGTACCGGTACCCCGTAGCGGGCGAAGACCTGCTTGCCTTGATACTCGTGGATTTTCATGAGAGGGGCCGCCACCCTATCACAAGGGCGAGCCCGGGCGAGACGCGAAAGAGGGGCGACGGCGCCTTGCGCGCGAGCGGCGCGGACGCTCAGGGAACGATCGTAACGATCCGTAACGCTTGGTTACGCTTCGTTAAGCTCGGGCGCGCGCCTCTGGGCTCAACGGCGCCAACCCGGATGATTTCTGGAAACATACGAAACCTTCCGCGCCGTCTCTTCACTTGGCGGCGTACGGCGGCGGCTCGGGCCGGCGGAGGGCCACGAGGGCGAACAGGCCGGGAAGGATGTCGTCCTCGACCCGGGAGGCCTTGCCTTCGAGGCTGATCTTGAGCTCGTCGAACGGCGCATAGGTGAGCCCGGCGCTCGCGGAGACGCTCGGCTGGGGCGCGAAGAGGAACGCCGAGAGCGCGCCCCCGGGCTCGTGGAGAGCCTGGACTCGGACGAGCGGATGGATTGCCACCTTCGGAAGGATATTGGCGATGAACTCGCCGCCGACCCACGGCTTCAGCTTCGTCACCCCTGCCTCGTCCGGGAGGCCGACCAGCCCCACGCTGCCGTCGATCGACACGGTGAGCGCCTCGGCCGGGTAGAGCTCCAGGGCGACGACCGCCGAGTAGAAATCGATCGTCGGGTAGAACGCGACGCCCGACCAGGTCGACCAGAGCGCCTGCATGGTGGTCAGGCCGGCGCCGAACGTCGGCGCGTTGACGTCGAGGTCGAGGCCGCCGAACACGTTGACCTCGTACCCTTCGCCGAGCACGAGCCCCGGCTCCACGCCGAGCATCCGGCCCGGCACGGTGCTGATCATCGTCGAGTACGTCGGGAAGTAGTTGACCCAGTTGTCCCAGTCCTCGATGCCAATCGCATGCGTGATGACGCCGAGCCGGAGGTGGTAGTCCTCCCGGCCGATCTGGAGCATCGCCCACTCCGGAGGGCCGATCTTGAGCTCCGGCGCCGGCAAGGACCACTCGGGGTAGACGAACGCCGGCAGGCCGAACGCCGGCAGGCCGAGCGGCGCCGAGGCGGCCTGCATGTCGAGATCGAGCCGGAAGTAGAGCGAGTCGCTCGCGATCCGGAGCCCTACCTCGGCCTGCGCGAAGGCGTCGAGGCGGTGGGTCCCCGGCGGGTCGCGGTGGACGCCCGCGACGACGCTGGTCCCCCCTCCCACCCACGTGTCGATGTCAGCCGGCAGCGCGGCGAATAGCGGTAGCAGCGGGGCCTCCTCTCTCCGGTGGCGGCTGTCCTCGATCAGCGAGCGGCGACGGCGCCCCCGGGGCCGCTCACCGCTTCACGCTGGCCGTCGCGGCCCGCAGCCGCTCGACCAGCGGGCGGACATCGTCGCTCCGCAGCTTGTACGACGCGCGGTTCGCGATGAGCAGCGTGCTCACCTCGGTCACCGTCTCGAGCACCTCGAGGCGGTTCTCGCGCAGCGTGGCGCCGGTCTCGACGATATCGACGATGAGGTGAGAGAGCCCGACGAGCGGCGCCAGCTCCACCGAGCCGTGGACGGGGATGATCTCCGCCACCACGCCCTTGCTCGCGAAGTGGTCCCCGGCGATCCGCGGGTACTTCGTGGCGACGCGCGGCAGATCCGGGATCGGCGTCTCCTCCGGCCCGGCCACGACGAGGCGGCAGCGGCCGATCCCGAGATCGAGCGGCGTGTAGAGGTCGTGGCGGCGCTCGAGGAGCGTGTCGCGACCCGAGACGCCGAGATCCGCGGCGCCGTACTCGACGTAGGTGGGCACGTCGTCCGGCTTCAGGAACACGTACCGGAAGGCGCCGTCCGCCGTCGGCCGGACCAGGCGGCGATCGTTCTCCTGGAGGGGCGTGCTGTCGAGGCCGGCGCGCTGGATGAGCGGGATCAGGTCCTTCAGGATCCGGCCCTTGGGCACCGCGATGGTGAGCGGCTTCTTCATCCTGCCCGCCCCTCGACGCGGACCGTGTCGGCGCCGACCTGCGCGAGCTTGCGCTCCATGAACTCGTAGCCGCGATCCAGGTGGTAGACGCGCAGCACCTCGGTCTCGCCCTCGGTCGCCACGAGCCCGGCGATGACCAGCGAGGCGCTCGCGCGCAGATCCGTCGCCATCACGGTCGCGCCCGACAGCGGCGCGCCGCCGTGGACGTGCGCCGTGTGGCCGTCCACGTCGATGTGCGCCCCCATGCGCGAGAGCTCGGGCACGTGCATGAAGCGGTTCTCGAAGATCGTCTCCACGATCCGCGACGTGCCCTGCGCGAGGCACATCAGGACCATGAACTGCGCCTGCATGTCGGTCGGGAAGCCCGGGTGCGGCGCGGTCGTGACGTCGACGGCGCGCAGCGGCCGCCCGTCGCGGCGGACGCGCACGCAGTCGCCCTCGCGGCCCACCTCGACGCCCGCCTGGCGCAGCTTGGCCGCGACCGCCTCGAGGTCCTCGAGCGGCGCGTTCTCGATCAGCACGTCGCCGCCGGCCGCGGCCGCCGCGACCATGTACGTGCCGGCCTCGATCCGATCGGAGATGATCGCGTGGTCGAACGGCTCCAGCTCGTCCGCGCCCTCGATGTGGATGACGTCCGTGCCGGCGCCGCTCACGCGCGCGCCCATCTTGTTGAGCACCCGGCCGAGCTCCTCGACCTCCGGCTCGCGCGCGCAGTTCACCAGCGTGGTCCGCCCCTTGGCGAGCGCGGCGGCCATCATCAGGTTCTCGGTGCCGGTCACGGTCGGCAGGTCGAACACGACCTCGGCGCCGCGCAGCCGCTTGCACTCGGCGACGATGTAGCCGCGCGACAGCCGGATCGTCGCGCCGAGCGCCTCGAGGCCCTTGAGGTGCTGGTCCACCGGCCGCGTCCCGATCTGACAGCCGCCGGGGAGCGACACCTTGGCGCGGCCGAAGCGCGCGAGCAGCGGGCCGAGGACCATGACGCTCGCCCGCATCTGCTTGACGAGCTCGTACGGGGCCTCGGGCCGCACGTTGTCGCCGGCGCCGACCTTCACGAGCGGCGGCGCCGTCTCGACGTTGCGGCCGAGGAAGCGGAGCAGCGCCGAGGTCGTGTCGATGTCGCGCAGCGCGGGCACGTTGCGCAGCAGGCTCTCGCCGTCGGAGAGCAGCGTCGCGCAGAGGATCGGCAGCGCCGCGTTCTTCGCGCCGCTGATGCGGATCTTGCCGGACAGCGGCTTCCCGCCCCGGATCCGGATTGAGTCCATGCCCCCGCTATCGCACAACCCGCAGCGGAACGCGATGTTTCGGGCATCCGCGCGCTCCGCCACGGCCGGTCGTCGCGCCGGC
Source organism: Sorangium sp. So ce321 (assembly GCF_051530195.1). Lineage (NCBI taxonomy): Bacteria > Pseudomonadati > Myxococcota > Polyangiales > Polyangiaceae > Sorangium > Sorangium sp. So ce321. Next base: position 14,203,976 of record NZ_CP150329.1, read on the forward strand.
GCCCTCGCGCCGGCGCCCTCGGTCGTCGTCGGCCCCCACTTTTCGCTGCGCTGGATTAGTCTCGCCTGGCCATGCGACCGAGCGCCATCGCCCTGTCCTCGCTGCTCGCCGCCTCCGTCGCCCCGCTCGCCGCCGCCCAGCCCTCGGCGGACCTCCGCGGGTTCCGCGCCTCGATCGACCCCGGGGCCGGCGTCTACCTGGAGCCTGCCGCGACCCCGGACACCGGCGAGTGGAGCGCGAGCCTCTGGGCCTCGTACGCCTACCGCCCCATCGTGCTCCGCGATCCGGGGTCGGACGAGGTCCGCTTCGACGTCATCCGCCACCAGGCCAGCGCCGATCTCGCGGCCGGCGTCGGCGTCGCGCGGCGCCTCCTCGTGGGGCTCACGCTGCCCGTCGTCGTCTACCAGACCGGCGACGAGCCGACGTCCGACGCCGCGCGGGTGCTCGGCGAGACGTGGGTCCCGGCGCAGGCGGTCGGCGACCTCGGCCTCATCGGCAAGCTCACGCTGCTGCAGCCCACCGGCGGCGATCTCGGCGGGCTCGCGCTCGCGCTGCACGACCGCTTCACGCTGCCCACGGGCGACGAGGCGTCGTTCGTGGGCGAGGGGAGCGTCACGAACGAGCTCAGGCTCCTCGCCGAGTACCGGCTGATCGCGTTCGGCGCGCACCTCGCGGCCGGGCTCAAGCTCCGCGGCAGCCAGGCCCGCTTCGCGTGCCAGGCGACCCCGATCGATCCCCGGGGCGTCGATCCGTGCCCCACCGTGTTCGGCCACGAGCTCCCCTTCGGCCTCGGCCTCTCGTTCCGGCCGCAGATCCTGGGCATCGACCCGGAGGGGCGCGCGACGTTCTTCCTGGAGGCGCACGGGCACCTGCCGCTCGCCCCGGTCGCGCCGTTCGAGCGCCAGGAGATGGCCGCGCTGGAGCTCGGCGTCGCGGCGCGCTACGCGCTCGGCGACGTGTCGCTCCTCGGCGGCGTGGGGACCGCGCTGGTCGGCGGCGTCGGCACCACGCCGCTGCGCGCCGTCCTCTCGGTCGCCTGGACCCCGCGCGTCCACGACGTCGACGACGACGGCGTCGACGACGAGGCCGACCAGTGCAGCGAGCTCGCGGAGGATCGCGACGGCTTCCAGGACGATGACGGGTGCCCCGAGGGGGACAACGACGAGGACGGCGTCGTCGACGACGAGGACCGCTGCCCCGCGCAGCCGGAAGACGAGGACGGCGTCGCGGACGAGGACGGGTGCCCGGACCCGTGACGGCCGCCGGGGCGGCGCCCCGGCGACAGCGCACGCGCGGCCGGACGAACCGACGAGCCGACGAGCCCGCCGCGGCGCTCGCCCGAGCCGGCCGGAACGGCCTTCCGGCGCCGTCGCCGCTACAGCGCGGCGGCGCGCTGCACTAAGCTCCGGGTCTCCGCATGAGCGACGACGGCTACACCAAGCACGGCGCCGGCCGCCACGACGGTCCCGCCAGCACCTCGCCCTACCCCCTGAGCCGGCTCTCCGCGCCGCACGAGCTGGTCGACGTGGCGCGCGAGATCCAGCAGGCCGACGCGCTGCTCGGCGCGGTCACCGGCGGCAAGCTCGCCCAGATCGCCCGGCAGATCCGGGCGCTGCAGGAGCAGGCGCGCCTGGTCCTCGAGGCCGCGCAGCGCGACAGCGACCTGCACCGGGCGGCGTGCAATTTCAAGAAGCGGCCCGGCCACGTCTACCACCTCTACCGGCGCGGCGACGGCGTCCGCTACCTCTCGATGCTCTCCCCCGAGGAGTGGGGCGGCGCGCCGCCGCACGCCTTCGAGGGCTCGTACCGGCTGGAGCTCGACATGTCGTGGACGCCGGCCGACGAGGCCGCGGCCCATGACGCCGAGGCCGGCGCGCTCGCGCGGCTCCTCGGCCGCGGCGAGTGACGCCGTCGTCGATCGTTCACGCGTCGCTCACGCGTCGAGCCGGAGCAGCACCTTCCCGAACGAGGCGTTGCTGGCCATGTAGCTGTGCGCCGCGGCTGCCTCGCCGAGCGGGAAGACCCGGTCGACGATCGGCCGCACCGCGCGGCGCGCGAGCCACGGGGAGATGTTCCGCTCGAGCACCTGCGCCGCCGCGATCTTCTCCTCGAGGGGGCGCGAGCGGAGCACGGTGCCGATCAGCTCGATCCGCTTGCGCAGCAGCTCGCGCAGGTCGAGCTCCGCGGAGCCGCCCGCCGTCAGCCCGACCAGCGCGATGCGAGCGCGCGCCGCGCATGCCTTGAGGTCCTCGTTGACGTACGCGCCGCCGACGAGCTCGAGCACCGCGTCGACCCCGGCGCCGCGCGTCGCCTTCAGCACCTCGTCCGCGAACTTCCCGCCCGACGCCGCGATGCCGGCGTCGAGCCCGAGCTCCCGGCAGCGGTCCAGCTTGTCCTGCGTGCGCGACGTCCCGGCGACGAAGCACCCGAGCGCGCGCGCGATCTGGAGGCCGGCCGTCCCGACGCCGCTGCCGACCGCGTGCACGAGCACGCGCTCGCCGGGGGCGAGCCGGGCGCGCGTCACGAGCGCGTCGTACGCGGTCACGAACGCCTCCGGGACCGCCGCCGCCTCCTCGTCGGAGAGCCCGTCCGGCACCGGCGCTACCTCGCGCTCGTGGGCGACGATCCGCTCGGCGTAGGCGCCGCCCGGCACCAGGCCGAAGACGCGGTCGCCGGGCGCGAAGCGGCGCGCGCCCTTCCCCGTGGCCTCGATCACGCCCGCGTACTCGAGCCCCGGCACGTCCGGCGGCGCGCCCGGCGGCGCGGGGTACATGCCGAGCCGCTGCAGCAGATCGGCGCGGTTCACCCCGGCGAAGCGGACGGCCACGCGCACGTGCCCCTCGGGCACGTCGGGCGCTTCCACCTCGCGCACCTCGAGGACCTCAGGACCGCCTGGCTCGCGAATGACGACGGCTCGCATCGCTTCACCCCACCGCTCGTGCCGCTCACTCTTCCATGGGCGGCGGCAGGACGCTCTTCCGGTAGAAGTACTCCACCTTCTCCGAGTCCGGATCGGCGGGCTCGCCCGTCGGCTCCGGCGGCGCGCCGCCGCCGATCGCCGCCTCGATCTGCACCTGCTCGAGCGCGTCCAGCATCGAGGCCGCGCTCGGGAAGCGCTCCTCGCGGTCGAGCGCGAGCGCGCGCATCGTCGCGACGTCCAGCGAGTGGGGGACCTCGGGGCGCAGCATGCGCGGGCGGATCGGCTTGACGCGCTGGATCTCCGCGAGCAGGGCCGCCGGCGTCGGCGCCTTGAACGGCAGCTGTCCGGTGAGCATCACGTAGAGCAGCATGCCCACGGAGTAGAGGTCCGCGCGCGCGTCGAGGTCGCGGACCCCCTGCGCCTGCTCCGGCGCCATGAACGCGGGGGTGCCGGCCACCGCGTGGCTCCCCGCCGCGCCCGTCGAGACGAGGATCGACGGCCCCGACCCGTTGTTGAACGCCTCGGCGACGCCGAAGTCGAGCACCTTCACGGTGAGCGGGCCGCGGTCGCCGCCGACGAGGCAGATGTTGTCCGGCTTGAGATCGCGGTGGAGGATGCCCTCGGCGTGCGTGACGATCAGCGCGCTGAGCACCTGCACGGCCACGTCCAGCACGACGGAGATGGGCATGGGGCGCTCTCGCCCGAGCCGCTCGGTGATGGTGTCGCCCTCCAGGCGCTCCATCACGAGGTAGGGCGTCCCGTCCTCGAGCACGCCGAGATCGTACACCTCGACGATGTTCGGGTGGCCGAACCGGCCCGCGACAGCGGCCTCGTTGTGGAAGCGGGCGATCGCCGTCTTGCTCTGCGCGTACTGGGCGCGGAGCGTCTTGATCGCGACCCGGCGCCGCAGGCCGATATGGATGGCGTCGTAGACCATCCCCATGCCGCCCTTCGCGATGACGCCGAGGATGCGGTAGCGGTCGTGCAGGAGCCGGCCGACGAGGGGCGCCTCCTTCGTCGGCCGCGGCTGATCCGGATCGATATCGGGCGGCAGCGGGCCGTCCACCGGCCACATCGACTCGCCCCTGCTCGTCGGCGGCACCCGCGTCGAGGAGGGCGGGGCGACGCTGGGCGTGAGCGCCGTTCCGTGCACCGGGCACCTTTCGGTGTCCGAGGGGTGCGGCAACCCGCACGCCTGGCATCGGATAAAGTGCTGCGGCGGCATCGGGGACCCGGTCAGAGTACGGGTACATCCGCCCATGCAGCAAGCTCGTTCAGGGACCAAGCGTCCCGGCTGGGGGCACACGCCCACAGCGTGCGGTCGGGTAGCCAACGGATGTCAACTTCAGCAGCTGGGTTGGATCGGCTCGCGGCTTACGGTAGGCTGAGCTCAACGTGCCGCGACCAGTCCGGAAGACCAGGCCGGCGAGCGCGGGCGGTGCCGCAAGCGGGGCAGGTCCCGGAGTTTGCAAAAAAATTGCAAAAAAACGTCAAGGAACGTGAGCCGGACGTAGGCCGGACGTAAGCGAGACGTAGGCCAGAACGTAAGTCGAACGAAGGCAAGCGCGTGACGGGATCGGGGTACGCTTTCCCCGACTGCCAGCAGTGGGGGCCAGCGGGATGGGAAGGGGAAAGAGACAGAGGCCATGAGCACGGCGGAGAAGCTTTCGGACGGTGCCTCGTCGGCCAGCGGTGAGTCCGATCCGCTGCTGGGAAAGGTCTTGAATCAGAAGTTCAAGATCCACTCCCTCCTCGCGACGGGCGGCATGGGGGTCATCTACCGCGGAGAGCAGATCGCGCTCGAGCGCCAGGTCGCCATCAAGGTCCTGACCCCCACCAACGCTTCGAATCAGATCGACCCCAACTTTCATAAGCGCTTCTTCCTCGAGGCGAGCATCCTCGCCAGGCTCCAGCACCCGAACATCGTCACGGTCTTCGATTACGGCCGAGTCGAGAACATGGAGCCCGAGCGGTACTTCATGGCGATGGAGTTCCTCGAGGGCGAGACGCTCTTCCGGCGGCTGCGCAAGGCCGGCCGCCTGTCGGCGCCCGACGCGATGGGCATCGCCCGGCAGATCGCGCGCGGGCTGCGCGAGGCGCACAAGCACGGCGTCGTGCACCGCGATCTGAAGCCGTCGAACGTCATGCTCGTCCCCGGCGAGGACACCGGCGAGCTCGTCAAGATCCTCGATTTCGGCCTCGTCAAGGTGCTCGCGGACGACTCGGAGGAGCTCACGCAGCAGGGCTCGTTCCTCGGCTCCCCGCGCTTCATGTCGCCGGAGCAGATCTCCCACGGCAAGGTCGATCTCCGGACCGACGTCTACTCGCTGGGCGTGATCGTCTATCAGATGCTCTGCGGGAAGGTCCCGTTCGAGGCGCAGAACTCGGTCCAGATCCTGATCGCCCACCTGCAGCAGCCCGTCCCGCGGATGCGCGAGCGCAACCCGGAGGCCGACGTGCCCGAGCCGCTCGAGGCGTTCGTGCTGCGCTGCCTGTCGAAGGAGCCGGACGGCCGTCCGGCCAACATGGAGTCCTTCATCCGCGGGCTCGGCGAGTGCGCGCAGGCGATGGGCCTGTCCCCGGCGTTCGGCTCGACGGGCCTCGTGACCATGGACTCCGGCGGCACCGGCCGGATGCCGACGCCGATGCCGCCCGTGCGCGTGATGACGGCGATCCCCGCGAGCCCCTCGCCCCCGTCGTCGGCCTCCGGCGCGGCCTCGCAGGTGGACGACGCGTCGCTCGGCGCCGCCTCGCGCCCGGCCGACGCGGCGCCCCAGGGCCGCAAGGGCATCGTGCTCGTCGCGGCCGGGGTCCTCGCTGTCGCGGGCATCGGGATCGCGATGTCGCAGATGCGCCCGAGCGAGCCGGCGGCGACCGCCGCCCCGGCGCCGGACAAACCGCAGGTCGCCCAGGCGCCCGCGGACGTCGGGTCGTTCGTGCTGATGGTCGAGTCCATGCCGTCCGGCGCCGAGGTCCTGGAGGATGGCAAGCCCCTCGGCAACACGCCGCTCCAGCTCTCGATCACGAACAGCTCGGTGCGCGCGAACCCGCGCCGGCTGACCGTGCGGCACGAGGGGTACGAGCCGTACTCGATCGTCCAGGGCCCCTCGGACCAGTCGGTGCGTCTGGTGGCCACGCTCACGAAGCAGGCGGCCGCACCGACGAGCACGCCGGCTGCGCCGACGGCGGCCCCGGCGGCCCCGGCAGCCCCGGCGGCCCGGCCCTATTACGGGCGGCCGGCCGCGAGGCCCACACCCCCTGCCGACTCGCCGCCGCCCTCTCCCCCTCCCGCTCGGCCGCTGGATATCCAGATCGAACGATGATCCACCAGCGCCCCGCACATCTCCTCGCCGCGCCCCCGTCTGTCCAGGCCGCGCGGCCGCTCTGGGCGGATGTCCCTGCCTGCGCGGTGGCGCCTGTTTCCAGGCTCACCCCCGCGGTCGGCCGCCCGCGAGGCGCTGATGTGCCGCGCTCTGCGGAACGCGCGCACGCTCACCTGCCCGCGCGGCGCCAGGCCCAGGCCGCGCAGCGCCCGGCCGCGCAGCGCATGAACTGGGGCGCGCAGATCGACAGCGCCGCCGATCGAAGATCCCGGTATTCATCTGTTCCCGCCGGCAGTAGACTCCAGGCTCTGCCTCCCGCAGACGCGCTTCCCAGGCCGATTCCAAGCGGGATCCGTTGCTGAGGAGCAAGGAAATGAACCCGCTCGTCCCCGACTTCATCATCCAGCAAGACGCTCTCGGCAACACCGAGGGCAGCTTCACGGGGGCGGTGTTGATGATCGACATCCCCGGCTTCACCGAGCTCACGGAGAAGCTGATGCAGCACGGGCGCGCGGGCGCGGAGACGCTCGCGGGCACGCTCCGGTACTACTTCGACCCGCTCATCGCCGCGGTCCACCACGCCGGAGGCTTCATCACGAACTTCGCGGGCGACGCGTTCACGGCGCTGTTCCAGGACACGCCCGACCGCAAGGTCGCGGAGTACGTGCTCGGCGCGGCGCTGTCGATGCGCGATCTGTTCGCCGAGCACCCCGAGCGCGACACGCCGTTCGGCAGCTTCCCGTTCTCGTTCCGGATGGGGCTCGCGTGGGGCTCGGTCGAGTGGGGCATCGTCCGCATCTCCCCGGAGCGCGCGTACTACCACTTCCACGGGCAGGCGCTCGCCGCGTGCGTCGCGATCGAGCGGCAAGCGCAGAAGGGGGACATCCTCCTCGACCGCGCGCTCTGCGACCGCATCCCGCCCGCGAGCGCGAAGTACCACGGCGAGGGCGTCTACAAGCTCGGCGACGTGCCGGCGCCGAGGATGCCGCAGGTCCCGCGCAACCCGCCGCGCGGCGAGGGCACCGCCTTCGTGGCGAGGGGCGTCGCCGACATGCCGCCGGAGGGCGAGTTCCGCAACGTCACGAGCGTCTTCCTCTCGTTCGAGCAGATCCCGAGCTTCGCGGAGCTCACGCGCCTCCTGCACGAGCTCTCGGAGCTGTACGGCGGCACCTTCACGGGCATCGACGCGGGCGATCTCGGCATCGCCGCGCTGATCCACTTCGGCGCGCCGATCACGCACGAGAACGACAACGATCGCGCGCTCGACTTCGCGCTGGAGCTGAAGAAGCGCGGCCTCCGGCAGATGCGCCTCCGCGCGGGGATCACGCGCGACGTCCGCTACGCCGGCTTCAACGGCGGCACCGAGCGCAACGAGTTCGCGTGCATCGGCCGCGCGACGAACCTCGCCGCGCGCCTCGTCGCGAAGGCCCCCTGGTCGGCGATCTGGGCCGACGAGCAGGTCTTCCGCGCCGGCGAGACGAGCTACCAGTGGACGACGGAGAACATCTTCCGGTTCAAGGGCTTCGACCTGCCCATCCTCGTCTACTCGCTGGAGCGCCGCCGCATCTCGGTCCAGAAGGAGTTCTACGACCTCGGCCTCATCGGCCGCGAGGCGGAGATCGAGCAGCTCGCGCGCTACGTCGGGCCGATCTTCGAGGGCAAGCCGGCCGGGATCACCTACATCGACGGCGAGCCGGGGCTCGGGAAGAGCTACCTCGTGCAGCGCTTCCGCCACCGGTGCGAGGAGCACCAGACCGACCGGCCCTTCCTGTGGATCGACGCGCGCTGTGATCAGACGCTCCAGAGCTCGCTGAATGCGTTCGAGTTCGCGCTGAAGGAGTACTTCTGGGAGTCCTCCGCGCTCGGCAAGGAAGAGAAGCTCACGAACTTCGACGACGCGTTCGAGTACCTCCTCGAGCGGCTGCCCGAGAGCCAGGCCGCGTTGAAGCGCGAGCTCGACCGCGCGCGCTCGGTGTTCGCCGCGCTCATCGGCATCCGCTGGGAGGACTCGCCGTACGAGCGCCTGCACCCGAAGCTCCGGTACACGAGCACGCTCTCGGCGCTCAGCTTCGTGTTCCTCGCCGAGGCCTCGCTCCAGCCGGTGATCCTCCACCTCGAGGACGCGCACTGGGCTGACGAGGACTCGCTCGAGGCGGTGCGCGTCATCGCGCGCGCGTGCAGGGGGCTGCCCATCGCGATCATCTGCACGACGCGGCGCAAGGACGACGGCACCCCGGTGCGCATCCCGCTCGACCCGGGCATCTCCGAGAAGGTGATCGAGCTGAAGCCGCTGCCGCGCGAGCAGCTCCTCGCGCTCGCGGTCCCGTTCTTCGGCGGGCCGATGCCGGACATGCTCGCGACGCTCCTCTGCGAGACGGCGGGCGGCAACCCGTTCTTCGCGCAGGAGATCCTCGCCTACTGGCTCGAGGACGGGCGCTACGGCTCGAGCTCGAGCTCCATCTCGATCTCGAACACGTTCATGCCGCCGAAGAACGTGAACAGCCTGCTGATCTCGCGGCTCGACCGGCTCGACGCGAAGGTGAAGCAGACGATCGTCGCCGCGGCCGTCCTCGGGCGCGAGTTCGACCTGCGCGTGCTCGCGCTGATGCTCCCCGACGCCTCCGTCCTCGAGGAGCACGTGCGCATCGGCGAGGCGCAGTGCATCTGGTCGCAGATGACGGAGCGGCGCTTCCAGTTCAGCAACGCGCTGCTCCGCAACGCGGCCTACGAGATGCAGTCCCGCGCGCGCCTGCAGGAGCTCCACCGGCTCGCCGCCGAGGCGATCGAGAGCCTGTACGGCGACGACCTCGAGGACCAGCTCGTGGCGCTCGGCCGGCACTGGCGGCGCGCGGGCAAGGTCGATCACGCGCGCCGCTACTTCCTCGCGGGCGCGCGCAAGGCGGCCGCGCGCTACGCGCACGAGGAGGCGACGCGGCTCTACCGCGTCTACTTCAAGCTCTCGCCCGAGCCCACGCCCGAGAGCGTCATCGTGCGCTACGAGTTCGCGCGCGACGTCCTCGAGGCGAGGAATCGGTACCAGGAGGCGCGGCAGGAGCACATCCGCGTGCTCACGGACGCGCAGAAGCTCGGCGATCGCGCGTCCGAGGCGCTCGGCTTCCTCGGCCTCGGCCGCACGCACTGGGCGATGCAGCAGCCCGACGACGCGCGCACGTACTGGGAAGAGGGGCTGCGCGCCGCGCGTGAGGCGGGCAACCTTCCGACCGAGGGGCTCACGCTGGCGAGCCTCGGGATGGCCTACGCCGTACAGGGCCGTTACGATGCCGCGCGAACGCTCTACCACCGCGCGATCGCGATCGAGCGGCAGATCGGCAACCGGCGCGAGGAGGCGAGGCTCCTCGCGGAGTTCGCGAAGCTGCACCGGCTGAGCGGCCATCTCGGCGAGGCGGAGGCTCTGCAGGAGCAGGCCGCCGCGATCGAGCGTGAGCTGGGCGCCTCCTGAGCCGGCGCGGGGGGCCGGAGCGCCCCCCGCCCGCCGCTCCGTGAACATCGTCGCCGCGATCGGCGCTGCCGCATACCTGCCCGGCGGCAGAATCGCTATGCTCGGCTCGCCCGGGGGGCGGCGCTAGCGCGCCTCGGACCCCGGAGCAGCGCGGATTTCGCCACATCGTCCGAGAGGTCGCTCAAGAGCATGACACAGCAGGAAGCAGGGGACGTTGCGGAGCCGGTGCGCGAGGAGCAGCTCGGCACGGCGAAGCGGCTCAAGCTGGTCCAGGCGCTCCTGGCCGCTGGCGTTTCGGGGACGCTGGTCGTCACCTTCGACATCTCTCTCGCCGCGCTCGTGTTCACGCACGACTTCGCGGATCGCCTGTCGAAGGGCATCGGCATCTTCCTGATCAGCTCCGTCATCGTCGGGGTGATCGTCGCCCTCCTCAGCTCGTTCCGGCCCGTCATCGCCGCGCCGCAGGAGGACGCCGCCGTCATCTTCGCCTCGATGGCCACGGCGATCGCGGTCGGCGTCCACAAGATCGACCCGAACGCGGACGCGTTTCCGACGGTGATCGTCGCGATCGCGCTCACGTCGGTCGTCGCCGGCGGCTTCTTCCTGCTGCTCGGGCTGCTCCGCCTCGGCGTCCTCGTCCGCTTCATCCCCTATCCCGTGGCCGGCGGCTTCCTCGCGGGCGCTGGCTGGCTGCTGGTCAAGGGGTCCCTGTCGGTCATGTCCAACCAGCCCGTCACGCTGGACACGCTGGGCCTGCTCTACTCGACCTCGCTGGACAAGTGCCTCACGGGCCTCCTGTTCGGCCTGCTCCTCGTGGCGCTCCTCCGGCGTTACACGAACCTCCTGCTCCTGCCGATCCTGCTCCTCGGCTCGACGGTGGTCTTCTATTTCATCCTCTACATCTCGGACTCCAGCGTCACACAGGCGTTCTCGGACGGGTGGCTCCTCGGGCCGTTCCCGCGCGAAGGGCTCTGGCCCCCCGTCATGGCGTCCGATCTCCAGAAGGTGAACTGGAGCGTCCTGCTCAGCGAGGGCGGCGGCAACATGGTGGCCGTCACGGTCATGGCGGCCATCACCGTGCTCCTCAGCGCGTCCGGCGTGGAGCTCGCCACCGAGCAGGAGATCGACCTCGATCGGGAGCTGCGGGCCACGGGGGTCGCCAACATCATCGGGAGCATCTTCGGGGGCGTCGTCGGGTACATGTCGATGCCCGAGTCGTCGATGAACTTCAAGACCGGCGCGAACACCCGCCTCGCCGGCCTCTTCGCGGCGTCGATCAGCGCGCTCGTGCTCATCGTCGGCGCCGACGCGATCAGCTACTACCCGCGCCCCGTGCTCGGGGGCCTGGTCGCGTACCTCGGCTTCCACTTCCTGATCAACACGCTGTACGAGGGCTACTTCCGGCTGCGCCGGACCGAGTACCTCGTCGTGGTGCTCATCCTCCTCGTCGTGGCCGTCTCGGACTTCCTCCGCGGGGTCGCGGTGGGGCTCGGCGTGTCGCTCATCCTGTTCGCGCTCAGCTACAGCCGCATCGAGGTCATCCGCAACGCCATCTCCGGCCTGCACCTGCGCAGCAACGTGGCCCGCAGCGACGGCGAGGAGATGACGCTGCTGGAGCGCGCCAAGCAGTTGTACATCCTGCAGCTCCAGGGCTATGTCTTCTTCGGGACGGCGTACAACCTCCTCACGAGCGCGCAGCAGCGCATCCAGAGCACGGACGGGGAGATACGGTATCTGCTCCTCGACTTCCGGCACGTGAACGGGCTCGACTCCTCGGCCATCGCCAGCTTCCTCCGGCTCCGGCGGCTCGCGAAGGCGCACGGCGTGCGGCTGATCCTCACCGAGGTCCCGGCGGACATCAGGAACCACCTCGAGCGCGGCGAGGTCGTGATCGAGAACGACGACCTGTGCCGGATCTACCCGGATCTGGACCGCGGCCTCGAGGCGTGTGAGAACGAGATCATCCAGGAGGCGCCCCCGAGCATGCTGCCGCCGCCCATGCTCTTCTACGATCTCCAGGACGTCTTCAACGGCAGGCCGGAGATGCTTCGCTTTCTTGGCTACCTGGAGCGCGTCGAGGCCCCCGCGGGGTTCGACCTGTTCCGGCAAGGGGACGTCTCCAAGGACCTCTACCTCATCGAGAGCGGTGAGCTTACAGCATGGCTTGAAATTGACGGGAAGAAGATAAAGCGGCTCCGCACCATGGGACCAGGATCGGTGGTCGGGGAATCTGGTCTATACATGGGCGAGAAACGTTCGGCGACCGTGACGGCGAGCCGCCAGGCCACGCTTTACCGGCTATCGGAGGACGCGCTGCAGCGGCTCACCGCCGAGGCTCCCGAGCTGGCGGCCGCGTTCCATCACTTCGTGGTTACGTTGCTTGCGCGCAGAATCGTTCACTCGACTGGTCCTGTCAAATCATTGTTCAACTAGAGCGAAGAACGTCCGAGCACGCCGCGTTCCCGCAAGATGCCTTGAACAAGCAGGAGAAAGGACTGACTGATGCAATACAGACGTAGACCCCTGGTGCTGGTTTCGATGCTGCTGGGGGTCCTTTCGCTTATGGCTTGCAATAGCAAGAAGGACCCCGCGCCCGCGGGGCAGGAGTCTGGCTCCGCCGCCAAAGCAGCCGCGCCCGCAGAGGTAGGCGAGCTGAACCTGCTGATCTTCCCGGACTACATCGACGAGAAGATCATCAAGGACTTCGAGGTTCAGACCAAGGCGCAGGTGCGGCTGACCAGGTATGACTCCACCGAGGAGATGGAGAGCAAGCTGGCCTACGCGGGCGCGGAGAGCCAGTACGACGTCGTGATCATGGCCAGCCAGATCCTGCCCAGGATGGTGCGGCGCGGGCTCATCAGGCCGCTGGATCACGCGCAGATCCCGAACCTCAAGAACCTGGAGCCGCGGTTCTCCGGGGCCGGGTTCGACGACAACAACAAGCACGGCGTGCCGTACCAGTGGGGCACCGTCGGCATCGTCTACAACAAGAAGAAGCTGCCCAACCTCGAGCCCTCGTGGTCCTCGGTGCTCGATCCCCAGAAGCTGGCGGGGACGTTCGTGCTGCTCGACGAGCAGCGCGACATGCTGGGCTCGGTGCTCAAGTACAAGGGCTTCTCGAGCAACACGACGAACGCGAACGAGATCCGCGAGGCGGGCCGCGTCCTCAAGGAGGTCAAGAAGCAGCCGAAGTGCCTCGGCTTCAAGGGCGGCGTGGGCGCGATGGAGGACGTGAGGGCGGGCTCCGTCGACATGGCGGTCGTCTGGAACGGGGACGCCCAGAAGCAGATCGAGCAGGACAAGGAGCGCCTCGCCTTCGTGATCCCCAAGGAAGGCTCCGTCATCTGGGTCGACGTGATGACGATCGCGGCAAAGGCGCCTCACCCCGAGCTGGCGCACAAGTTCATCAATCACGTGCTCACGCCGGAGGGCGGCGCGCAGCTCTCGATGTACACCAAGTACGCGTCGCCGAACGCCGCCGCGCAGGGCAAGCTGCCCGAGCAGGATCGGACGAACACGCTCATCTACCCGACCAAAGAGGTGGCCGATCGCCTCGAGCACCATCGCGACCTTGGCGAGGCAGCCAAGGTGTTCGACGAGGTGTGGACGGAAGTGAAGTCGCAGTGAGGCCTTCCTCGAAGGCCTTCTTCGACGATCCATGGGAGCGCGACGCGCGACGTCAGGCGCAGGGAAGCACCTGCGCCCACGTGCACTGACACCCACTCTCTGTGAAGTTGACTGTCTGACCGCCGCTGCCGGCGGCATGCGGGCTCTGCCGCGCCCGCCGGATCCGCCGTCATTCCCCGGGGGGGGAGGCGCTCGGCTGGCGCGCGGCGCGACGCCGCGCGCGACGGCACAATCTGGACGCACACATGCCAGATTCCCGCATTGCGTGGCGGAACGATGATAGGCTCGGCTCTATACCTGGGAGAACCCCCTGATGAGCAGCCTTGTCGATCTTCCATTCGCTGTGCATCCCCGCATCGAGACAGAGCGTCTGATCCTGCGTGAGATCACGGAGTCTGACGCTGAAGCCTTGTTCGCCGTTTGCTCGGACGATGAGTGGCTGCGGCTGTGGGGCGCCCCCGTCCACAGGACGGTCGCGGACACGAGGAAGATGATCGTCAACCTCAAGCGTGCGCATCAGGAGGGCTCGCAGGTGCGCTGGGGCATCAGCGTCCGGGGCGCGGAGCACCACCTGATCGGCGCCGCGGGGTTCTTCCGCTTCCTGCCGTACCACTACCGCGCCGAGATCACGTACGAGCAGGCGCGCACCGCCAGCGGCAAGGGGTACATGACCGAGGCGCTGCGCGCGGTCGTGGGGTTCGGGTTCGAGCAGCTCGACCTGCACACGATCGAGGCGGGCATCGACCCCGGGCACGGGCCCTCGCTCAGGGTCGCCGAGCGGGTCGGCTTCAAGCGAGAAGGGTACCTCCGGGAGAACTACTTCTTCCAGGGCAAGTTCTACGACACGATCCTGTGTACGATGTTCAGCCCCAAGCCGGCGCAGCGGCCCTACAACAAGTAACGAGGTTCCTTCCGCTCCAGGGTCCGCGAGCTCGTCCGAGGTGCACGGCGCCCGTGGAGGGGGGTCGTGGCGCGGGGCGGGGGATGGGCAGAACTCGCCTGGGACGTCATGCCTCCGCCGTGCACAGCACGCCGGAGGCATGACGTCATTTGGGCTCAGACATCAGCCCATCTCCCGCCCCGCGCCACGACCCCCTCTTCACGGGCGCCTGCCGTTTGTGCTTGGGGGCGTTGCGCTGGCGGCTGCGCTGGCCTTCGGACGGCCAGCGTTCGCCCGTCCCGCGCTGACGAGCGTTGACGAGCTCAGGATCTGACTGCCAGAGCGACGCCGCTCGGGGCCCCTGCTCCCGGCCTGACGGGCACGACGCCGGGAGACAAAAAGAGAACGCCCCTCCGTGGGACGGGAGGGGCGCTCTCGCGCGTCGGGCGGCTGGCGGGACCAGCGCCCGCGTTCCTCAGAGGTTCATGTTGAGCGAGGCGAGGAACGTACGGCCGTTCTGCGGGAACTTGGCGATGGTGTACTGCGCGGCCGTCGGGGCCGTCCAGCGCCAGTCGCCGACGTTGTAGACGCCGACGTTGTAGCGGAGACCGCCGACATCCACCTGCCCGGAGAGGACGATGTCCCAGATCACGGCCGGCTCGGTCTTGGTCTGAGGAGGAAGCGTGGGGTCCTCCTTGATATTGCGGTCGTACCTCGGCCCCTCGACCGTCAAGCGCGACGCCAGGACGACCGCCTTCCCGAAGAGCGGCACCGCGCCGCGGGCCGACCCCATGTGCTCCGGCGAGTTCGGGACCTTGCGCAGCTGGTTCACGCCGCTGTCCTCCAGGTACTGCGCCTTCGCGTAGGAGTACGAGGCCGAGGCCATCCAACCCTGGCGCCACTCGCGGCGCAGCTCGACCTCGCCGCCGACGACCAGGATCGGAACGTCGGTGTTCTCGTAGCGCGTCTTGTCTTCGGGGGTCTGGGTCCCCTGCTGGAAGATCAGGTCGGCGAGGTGGTTCACGTACCCGGCGCCGAGCACCGAGACCGTCGAGGAGAGCCGATGCGTGAACTCGATCTCTCCCGACCAGACCTGTTCTGGCTTGAGGTTCTCGGCGACCGTCTTGTAGGTCTCGGTGTACCCCTGCGCCTCATTCGTCGGGTCTTTGTACGCGTACCCGTAGAACATCTCCTGGATGGAGGGCGCGCGGAACGCGCGGCCGCCGGTGATCTTCACGTTGCCCTGCTCGTAGGGCTTGGCGATGATCGCGACCCGAGGGCTCGGCACGATCTCCCCGAACGTCGAGTAGTAGTCGAAGCGAGAGCCGGCGGAGATGCGGAGCCGCTCCGACGGGGTGATGTCGACGAGCGCATACCCGGCGAAGATCTGGTAAGGGCGCTCGTCCTCTCGGTCCAGTCGCGAGAGCTCCGTCGTCAGCGCAGCCTGATACTCTTCACTGGTTGGATCTTGATTCGGCAGCTGGCTCAGATCTGGCAGCGGCAGGTAGACGAACTTGTCGCAGGAACCATCAAGGCAGATCGTCTCCTGGCCGCGCTGCGTGGCCTGGAAGTGCAGCTGCGCCTCGGCGCCAGCGGTGATCTTCAGCTGCGGGATCGGGCTGAACTCGACCCGCTGCTCCGCCAGCAGCCACATGCCGTTGAACTCTTCCTCATCATAGTACTCTTGCACCTGAAAGACCGTCGGATCGAGCCAGAGCCGGTCGCGGAAGTTGTACACGTTCAAGCTCGCACGGGTGAGCGTCGCCAGCTTGTCCCCGAAGCGCGGCGACAGCGAGGCCTCGATGAACCCACGGGTGTCTCGATAGTACGTGTTGTCGACGCCCAGCTGGGTCTTGGCCACGCCGTTCGGGAGCGTCTTCCAGCGGGAGTTCAGGTAGGCCTGCACCGACAGCGACTTCAACCAGAGCCGGCCCTGGAACGTGCCCACGTTGAACCGGTCAGTATCGCGGGCATACCCGTCGAAGCCAGGGGTCGACGGGTCGTTCCTGTAGTCGCCGAAGTAGTAGTCGCGCCCGAGGCTGCGCGCGGCGCCGACCGACATCCAGACGCCCGAGTCGCGCCCGAGCGGCAGCTGGAACGACCCGCGCCCCCGGATCAGCGAGTTCTCGGCCGTGCCCACGCCGAGGCCCACGCTGGTCGCCGTCGGGCGCCCCTTGGTCACGACGTTGACGACGCCGGAGAAGGCGCCCGTACCGTAGAGCACCGAGCCGGGACCTCGCACGACCTCGATCCGCTCCACGTCCTCCAGGTCCGTCCGGGCCAGGTAGTCGAAGTACGACAGGTTCACCCAGTTGTCGTTCATCGAGTGCCCGTTGAGGAGCGTCAGCATGCGGTTGCCGAAGTCACCCGGCAGGTTGATCCCGCGGACGCCGCCGAAGGTGTACACGCCGTCGTACGTCGTGAAGACGCCGCGCGTGCCCCTCAACGCCTCCGCGACCGTGGGATAGCCCATCGCGCGGATCTCCTGCCCGGGGATGATGGTGACCGAGCCGGGGGCGTCCTCGACGGCCTCCGTCGAACGAGACGCGGCCTCGACCTCCTCGAGCTGCCGGAGCGAGATGTCGATCCGGGTCTGCTGGCCCGCGACGACGTCCGCGGCCTGCTCGACCGGGCGGAAGCCGCGCAGCGAGACGCGCACCCGGCGCTTGCCGCTCTGCACGTTGAGGACCGCCGGCGTGAAGCCCATCGGCTTGCCGTCGACCTCCACGAGCGCGTCGCGCTCGTCCGCGTTGACCACGAGGCTGCCGGTGAGCGGGTTCAGGCGGTAGCGCGCCGGCACCGTCGTCCCGGCCGCGACGTTCACGTCCTGCTCCGACGGCTGATAACCCTCCTGCGACAGGTAGAGGCGATGACGGCCAGGAGGCAGCGTGAGGTCACACGGCGCGGTGCACGCCACCGGCCCGCTCGCGTCGTTGACCCTCACCGCCGTGCCCGTCGTCTCACCGACGACACGCACCGTGCCGACGATGCGCTTGAGCTTGACGGCGACGTTCGTCTGCTCGCCGATCTTCGCCTCGACGTTCTCGACCTCCGCCGGCTCGTATCCCTCGAGGTCGACGATGATCTTGTGCTTGCCAGGCTGGAAGCCGAGGAGGCGGGGCGTGTTGCCGCGACCGCCGAGATCGCGGCGGTTGATGTACACCGTCGCTCCGGGCGGGTCCGTCGTCACGTTGATGACGGCGACGTTGGGCCGGATACGCGCGAGCGCCTCCTCGATCGCGGGCCTGCGCGCCGCGTTCGGCTCGAGCTCGAGCGCCTGGACGTAGTAGCGGAACGCGTCCGGGTACTCCTGGAGCGCCTCGTACGTTCTGGCGATGTTGAAGATGACGTTCCGGTTCGGGACGAGCCGGTTCGACACCAGGAAGTGCTCCAGGGCGCCCCGGTAGTCGCGCGCCGAATAACGCTCCGTGGCAATCCTGAAGTGAAGATCGGCCTCATCGGCCAGATCGTCCGCCCAGGCAGGCCGACCGGAGAATGTGAGGAGTGAAACGAGTATGAGTAGGAGTGCGGAACGACGAAAGCTCATCTTTCGATCTCGATTCCCAACGGTCGAAGTGGAGCGGAAGGCGCCGTCCGCCGGGTCCAGCAGTCACGCCGAGACACGGCGAGCTTCGGACGAACAGCCGCATTGCCGGGTCAGCTTACCGTAAGCCGTGAGCCGATCCAACCTGTTCGCACAATCGGCCGATGCCCCCACCTCCACGTGGACCCCGCTGTGTAGGCGCTCTGCGCGGCGCGCATACACAGTGAGCGGGGCCAGGGCGCGCCGCGGCGTGGATCTCCCCGAAACCCTTCGCATCTTCGAGCGCCGGAGAGCGCGGAAGGCAAGCGCCCGAGCTCGGGCTTGCGCGCGCGCGCACGTCGGCGCGGGCCCCGGGCAGGTCGCCGAGCGCCCTGGATGACGCCGCCGCTCCGTCGAACGATGCGCGTCGACGCGCGGCCGTGAGGCGCCGCCGTCGCCGCGAGCCGCTCAGCCGAGGCGCCGCGCGGCCCGGCGCGCGGCCTTGCAGCCGAGGCGAACGCTCAATCGTGCCTCCAGCGGGTCAGCCGCTCCATCATCATGATGAACACGATGACGCCGAACACGAGGATCGTTGAGATCGCGAACAGGTCGGTCCGCATGCCTCGCACCTGAGAGTGGTAAACGAAGAGCGGGAGCGTGACCGAGCGCGGGCCGGACGTGAAGAAGCTGATCACGAAGTCGTTGAGCGACATCGTGAATGCGAGCATCGCGCCCCCCACGATGGCCGGCCAGAGCAGCGGGAGCGTGACCCGCCGGAAGTGGATCCAGGGCGACGCGTAGAGGTCCATCGCGGCCTCGCTCAGCGTCGGTCCGATGGAGATGAGGCGGCTGCGGACGATGAGCGTGACGAACGCGATCTCGAACGTCACGTGGCCGATGATCATCGTCGTCATGCCGAGGTCGAACCAGTCGAGCACCCGGCGGAGCAGGTTGAACGCCAGCACCAGCACCGCCGCAAACGTGATGTCGGGGGCGACCGCCGGGATGTCCACGATCGACTCGAGCATCCGGCTCACGGAGCTCGTCCACGGGAAGCGCATCCCGAGCGCGAGCAGGGTCCCGAGGGTCGTCGAGATGAGCGTGGAGGCGCCGCCGAGCATGAGGGTGTTCACGGCGACCTCGCGGATCTCCCTGGCGCGCCGGCTGGTCTCGGGGTCGGCGAAGAGGTCGACGTACCAGCGCACCGAGAAGCCCGTCCACACGAGGCCGCGCTCCGCGGCGTTGAACGAGTAGAAGGCCACCGCGAGGAGCGGCAGGTAGAGCAGCCCGAAGCCGCCGAAGGCGGCGATGGTCGTCAGCGCGCGCCAGAGACCGCGGTGGCCGCTCACAGGATCTCCACGGAGCGCCCGTTCCGGCGGTACAGGGAGACTCCACCCAGGGTCAGGATGATGAGCAACAGGCTCAGCGCCGCTCCATAAGGGATGTTCCGGCCGGGGCCGAACTGGTGCTGGATCAGGTTGCCTATCAGCCAGTGCTTCGCGCCGCCGAGCATGTCGCTCACGACGAAGACGCTCATCGCGGGGACGAAGGTCAGGATCACCGCCACGCTGAGGCCGGGGAGGGTCTGGGGCAAGATCGCCGCGAAGAACACGCGGAGCCGCGAGGCGTAGAGGTCCTGCGCCGCCTCCACGAGCGACCAGTCGAGCCGGTCGATGCTGGTGTAGAGCGGGACGACCGCGAACGGGAGGGAGGCCGCCACGAGGCCCAGCGTGACCGCGGTCCAGCTCGGATAGATGTCGCGGCCGGGGTCGATCCAGCCGAGCCAGGCGGCGAGCTTCGCGGGGGGGAGCTGCGCCGAGAGGAGGAGCTTCCAGCTGAACGTGCGGATCACGAGGTTCGTGCAGAGCGGGACGATGATGATCGCCAGCCAGAAGAACCGCCGGCGGCGCGAGCCGCGGGCGATGAAGAAGCTCATCGGATACGCGAGCATCACGGAGGCGCTCGTCGCGACCAGCGCGAGGACGATGCTCCGGATGAGGATACGCGCGTTCTCGCCCGACGCGGACCCGAAGATCCGCTCGAACGACTCGATCGTCAGCTCCCAGATGAGGGCGCCGTCCGCGTCGCGCTTCATGAACGACACGAAGAGGAGCGCGAGGCTCGGCAAGAGGAGGAAGATCGAGAGCCAGGAGACGCCGCCCGCGATGAGCAGGAAGCCTCGCGCGAGGAGCCTGCGCCGCGTCGTCAGCTGGCCATACCAGACGGTGGGCTCAGTCACTGAGCACCTCGAGCCGCTCGGCGGGCAGGGCGAGCCAGACCGAGGAGCCGGGCTTGAGCCGCGAGCGGGGGCTGAGCTGCACGCGGAGCGGCCCGGGCTCGATGATGAGCTCCACGTGGTCGCCGCGATAAAAGCTCTCCCGCACCACGCCGCGCACGCCGTTCTCCGGCGGCTCGTTCTCGCAGAGCTCGATCCACTCGGGGTGGATCGCGAGCGTGCCGAACTCCCACTGAGGCGTGGTCTGGACCCTCAGCGCGCCCACCGTCGTGAAGACGAGCGTGGCGCCGACCCGCTGGGCCGAGATGAGGTTCGCCGCGCCGAAGAACTCGGCGGCGAAGCGGCTCTGCGGCCGCTCGTACACCTCGGCCGTCACGCCCTGCTGCTCGATGCGACCCTTGTTCATGAGCACGATCCGGTCCGAGACGGTCATCGCCTCGTCCTGGTCGTGGGTGACGAGCACGAACGTCTTGCCGAGCGCGCGCTGGAGGCGGCGCAGGTCGAGCTGGACCTCGGCGCGCAGCTTCGCGTCGAGGGCCGACATCGGCTCGTCGAGCAGCAGCACCTCAGGCTCGTTGACGACCGCCCGCGCGAGCGCGACTCTCTGCTTCTGACCGCCCGAGATCTGGTGCGGGTACCTCTCCGCGAGATCATCGAGCTTGAGCATCGAGAGGCTCGATCGCACGCGCTCGCGCACCTCGGGGTCCGGGAACTTGCGCGACCTCAGGCCGAACGCCACGTTCTCGAACACGGTGAGATGCGGGAACAGCGCATAGTTCTGGAACACCGTGTTCACGGGCCTGCGGTTCGCCGGCAGGTGGTCAACCGTCCTGCCCGCGAGCAGGATGCGCCCCCGATCGGAGCGATCGAGCCCCGCGATGATGCGGAGCAGCGTGGTCTTTCCACAGCCGGAAGGCCCGAGGAGCGTGACGAACTCGCCGGCCTCTGCCGTGAACGATACGTCGTTCAGTATCTGTGTCTTGCCGAAGCTCTTGCTTACGCTCTCTACAACGAGGCTGCATCCCGGGTTGCGCTCGGCCGCGCTCTCGTTCGGGGGCGCCGTGCTCCGCCGCGCCGACGACGAGAAGAAGTCTCTCAACCTCTGGATCACCCCAGCAAACCCTTTGCGCGTGGCGCTCTCGGAACCGCTTCCGAAGCCTCGGAGCGTACTACGCAGACCATGATGCCCTCCCGTTGTCAACTGGGTGCGCGCCGGGCTGACCGGCTGAGCGGCGCGCGCCCGGCCGGGCTCTTTTCGCTCGCAGGCCGCGTACGCTACCCCCCTTCCCCCGGGCGTGCCACCTTTCTGCGGATCCTGCTCGCGACGTGGCGCGCCCCGCGCTGGCCCGCGTGCCCCTCGCACCGCTGCCCACGCGCTCCCGAGCGCTGCCGGCGCGTCCCCCGCGCGTCCCCCGCGCGCTCCTTACGCGCTCCCTACGCACTGCTTGCCACCGCTCGGCGCCGGTGATTTCTTGGTCCACGCATGGGCCTGAGGAGCGCGAGACCCGAGTTCGGAGGCACGCGTCGCTTCCAGGTCGTTCGCGTCGTCGGCGTCGGCGGGATGGGGGTTGTCTACGAGGCCTTCGATCGCGAGCGAAAGGGGCGCGTCGCGCTCAAGATCCTCCGGAATCTGAGCGCCGACGCGCGCCTCCGGTTCAAGAACGAGTTCCGCTCGCTGCAGGACATCCAGCACCCGAACCTGGTCAGCCTCGGCGAGCTCCACGAGGAAGAGGGGCAGCTCTTCTTCACCATGGAGCTCATCCGCGGCGTCGACTTCGTGGTGCACGTGCGGCTCCACGAGGAGGGCGACGCCACGCCGAGGGGCGAGCCCGCCGGCGGCGGGCGGCGCTCCACCCTGCCGTCGAGCCCCCTGTGGAACGCCCAGGCCGCCGGCTCGGAGGAACAGCCCCGGATCAAGCGCCCCTTCCACGAGGCCCGCCTCCGCTCGGCGCTGGCGCAGCTCGCGCAGGGGCTCGCGGCGGTGCACGCGGCCTACAAGGTCCACCGCGACATCAAGCCTTCGAACGTGCTCGTCACCGCGGAAGGGCGGGTGGTCGTCCTCGACTTCGGCTTCGTCGCGGACGCGAGCGGCGCCGGGCGCGAGCAGGCCGTCGTTGGCACTCTCCACTACATGGCGCCCGAGCAGGCCGAGGCGAAGGCGGCCGGGCCCGAGGCCGATATCTACAGTGTGGGGGTAATGCTCTACCTCGCGCTGACCGGGGTCTATCCGTTCCAGATGGCGCCCAAGGCGGCGCTCGACATGATGCGGCGGGCCGAGCCGCCGCCGCCGAGCCGGCTCGTCGAGGACATGCCGCCCGACATCGACGAGCTCTGCGTCGACATGCTCCGCATCGACCCGGCCGCCCGACCGACCGCGCGCGACGTGCTGCGGCGGCTGCGGGTGCAGGAGCTCATCGAGGAGCCGCCCGTCCTCTCGCAGCGCATCGGCTTCGTCGGCCGGCAAAGCGAGCTCGCGGCGCTGGAGGGCGCGTTCGCCGAGGCGAGGATGGGGCGCGCGATCACCCGGTTCATCGAGGGCGAGTCGGGCGTCGGCAAGAGCGCGCTCCTGCGCCGGTTCCTGGAGCGCATCGACAAGGACGCGCTCGTCCTCGCCGGCCGCTGCTACGAGCGCGAGGCGGTCCCCTACAAGGCCGTGGACGAGCTCATCGACGCGCTGAGCCGGCACCTCGCGCGCCGCCCGGCCGAGGAGGTCAAGGCGCTGTTGCCGCCCAACGCGGGCCTGCTCGGCACGGTGTTCCCGGTGCTCCGGACCGTCCCGGCGATCACGGAGGCGCGCGCGCGGCGCAAGGCGATCGATCCGCCCGAGATCCGCGCGCTCGTCTTCACCGCGCTGCGCGAGCTGCTCGGGCGGCTCGCGGCCGAGCGGCCGCTCGTGCTCGCGATCGACGACCTCCAGTGGGCCGACGCCGACAGCATCGCGCTCCTCTCGGAGGTGATGCGCCCGTGGACCGAGGCCGATCTCAGCGCCGCGAACCGGCCTGGCTCGTTCCCCGGCCTCGACGGGCCCGTCCACTCGACCGCGCCGGTCGACCCCTCGCGCCCGCGGGCGATGATGCTCGTGGCGGCGGTGCGCACCGCCTCGGAGACGGCGCCGCCGCTGTCGCGGCAGCTCGGGGTGCCGGTCGACACGCTCGGGCACATCATCCTCCACCGCCTGTCGCTCGCCGAGGCCCAGGAGCTCTGCGCCCTCCTGCTCCGGGGCGCGCCGGCCGGCCGGCCGCTCAGCATCGAGGCGATCGCGCAGGAGGCCGGGGGCCACCCGCTCTTCATCGACGCCCTCCTGCGCCACCGCATGGCGCAGGACTCCGACAGCGGGCCGGTGCGCCTCGACGACGTCCTCTGGGCGCGCATCAGCCGGCTCGACCCGCGCGCGCGCCAGCTGCTCGAGCTCGTCGTGTGCGCCGGCTCGCCGGTGCTGACGTCGGTCGCCGCGCACGCCATGGCGGCGGACTTCTCGGAGCTCACGCGGGTGCTCTCGGCCCTGCGCGCGGCGAACCTCCTGCGGACCGGCGGCTCTGGCCAGGACGAGTTCGTCGAGCCGTTCCACAACCGCATCCGCGAGACCGTGACGACCCGGCTCGACGAGGAGACGTCGCGCAGCTGGCACGGCCGGCTCGCGCTGGCGCTGGAGGCCTCCGGGCGCGCGGAGCTCGAGGCCCTGGCCGAGCACTGGCGCGCCGCCGGCGACCCCGCGCGCGCCGCCGGCTACGCGGTGCGCGCCGGCGAGCAGGCCGAGGCCGCGTTCGCGTTCGACCACGCCGCGCGCCTCTACCGGATGGCGATCGATCTGCACCTGCCAGGCGGGACGGAGCGGCGGGTCGTGCTCGCCAAGCTAGGCGACGCGCTGAGCAGCGCCGGCCGCGGCGCCAAGGCCGCCGAGGCGTACATGGCCGCGAGCGACGGCGCCCCGGAGGCGGAGGCGATCGATCTCGGGCGCCGGGCCGCGGAGAACCTGCTCCGCGCCGGCTACGTCGACGCCGGCATGGCGGGCCTGCGCTCGGTGCTCGGCGCGGTCGGCATGCAGGTGCCGAAGACGCCGGAGCTCGCGGTCGCGTCGCTGATGCTGCGGCGCGCGCAGGTCCGCCTGCGCGGGCTCAACTTCGTCGAGCGTCCGGCCGAGGAGGTCTCGCCGGAGGACCTCATGCGCATCGACGTCTGCTGGTCGGCGGCGATGGGCCTCGTGATCGTCGACCCCACGCGCGGCGCCGACTTCCAGGCGCGCAACCTGCTGCTCTCGCTCAAGGCGGGGGAGCCTTATCGCGTGACCCGCGCCCTCGCCTTCGAGGCGACCTACCTCGCGATCGACGGCGGCCCCTCGGCCTCCCGGGTCGCCGACCTGCTCTCGACGGCGAGCTCGATCGCGGCGCGCATCGGCCGGCCTCACGCGCTCGGCCTCGTCGGCTTCGTCAGCGGCGTCACGGCCACGCTGTTCGGCCGCTGGCACCAGGGCGTGGCCGATCTCGATCGCGCGGACACCATCTTCCGCGAGCGCTGCACCGGCGTCACGTGGGAGCGGAGCTGGGCGCACACGTTCTCGGCCTGGGCGCTCTGGTACGGCGGCGAGACGCGCGAGTTCATGCGCCGGGTCCCCATGTACTTGCAGGCGGCCGACGAGCGCGGCGACCGCTACCTCGCCACGAGCCTGCGCTCCTCGCAGAGCAACGCCTACTGGCTGGTCGCCGACGACCCCGACTCCGCGCTGCGCCAGGCGCAGGACGCCATCCGGAGCTGGTCCAAGGCGGGCTTCCAGCTGCAGAGCTATTTCGACCTGGTCGCCCGCGCGCACATCGGCCTTTACCGGGGCGAGGGCGAGGCCGCGCACCGCCTCTTCGCCGAGCAGCGGTCTGGCATCGAGAGCTCGCTCGCCGTGCGCATCCAGGCCGTGCGCATCATCATCACCCACCTCCGCGCCTGCGCCGCGCTCGCCGCCGCCGTCGCCGCGCCGGCGGAGGCCGAGGCGCTCCACGACGAGGCGACGCGCGCCGCCCGCAAGCTCGACGCCGAGCACATGCCCTGGGCCGACCCGCTCGCGGCGGCGGTGCGCGCCGCGGTCGCCGCGTCGCGCGGCGAGGCGGAGTCCGCCGTCCAGCTGCTCGCCGACGCGGTGCGCGGCTTCGAGGCCGCCGGCATGGCCCTCCACGCCGCCGCCGCGCGGCGCCGCCACGGCGAGCTGCTTCAGGGCGACGAGGGCCGCGCCGCCGTCGCCGCCGCGAACGGCTGGATGCAGGAGCAGGGCATCGTCAGCCCCGACCGCATGACCCGCATGCTCCTCCCCGGGTTCTAGCGGAGCTCACCCGCTTCGGATACGGGCCCATCTCGGCGTTTTCGGTGCTCAGCGTACAGGAGTACGCCTCCGCGCCGAAAACGCCGAGCTGGACCCGTCTCCTGTGCGGGTGAGCTCCGGCGACGCAGGTTCAGGGGGCCGTGAGCAGATTCAGAGGGGTCAGGGCTTCACGCGCAGGACGGCGGTGCCCTTCTGCTTGCCGTAGAGCTGCTTGATCTCGATCTTGTACTCGCCGGGCGACGAGGCGCTGAACTCGACGGGCGAGGCGCTCTGGGGCCTGCCGGTCGGCAGGTCGCGCAGCACCCGCTCGATGATGATCTTGCCCGAGGGGGAGCGGATCTTGATGTTGAACGGCGGGGTCGCCTCGTCGTACGCGCGGAACACGAGGCGCACGGTGTCTCCTACCGAGACCGGGATGGTCTGGCAGATCGTCTCGATGTCGCCCTCGTTCTCAACGGTATCGGCCACGCGTCGCTCGTCCCGTGAGGTACCGCACCGCGGCCCTTCGTCCCTCATTGTAGACGCGTCCGGCGGAGATTCGCGAATTTGGCGCGGCCGGCTGGCGCTGCCCGCGGGAGGAGGCCGCCCGCGGGCCGCCTCCTCCGGGGGGATCACGTCCTCGACCACCGCAGGCGCGGCTGGCGTGCGGCCCGGGCCTCGTCGAGGCGCCCGACCACCGTGCCGTGCGGCGCCTGCTTCACGACCTCCGGCGTCTCCTGCGCCTCCTTGAGGATGCTGAGCATCGCGGCCGCGAACTCGTCGAGGGTCTCGCGGGTCTCGGTCTCGGTGGGCTCGATCATCAGGGCGCCGGGCACGACCAGCGGGAAGTAGACCGTGGGCGCGTGGAAGCCGTAGTCGAGCAGCCGCTTGGCGATGTCGAGCGTCTTGACCCCGGTCTCCTTCTCGATCTGGCTGTCGGAGAGCACGACCTCGTGCATGCAGGGCTGCGGCACCGGCGCGAGGTAGTGGTCCTTCAGCCTGGCCCAGAGGTAGCGCGCGTTCAGCACGGCCAGGCTGCTCGCCATGGTGAGCCCCTCGCCGCCCATCTCCCGGATGTACGTGTACGCCCGGATGAACATGCCGAAGTTGCCGGTGAAGGCCCGGAGCCGCCCGATGCTCTGGGGCCGGTCGTGGTCCCACGCGAGCGCGTCGCCGCGCCGCACGAGGACGGGCGAGGGCTGGAACGGCTCCAGGTGCTTCTTGAAGCAGACCGGCCCGGAGCCGGGGCCGCCGCCGCCGTGCGGGGTCGTGAACGTCTTGTGCAGGTTGATGTGGATGACGTCCATGCCCACGTCGCCCGGCCGCGCGTGCCCCATGATGGCGTTCGTGTTCGCGCCGTCGCCGTAGACGAGCCCGCCCCTGTCGTGGATGAGCTTGATGATCGCCGGCAGGTGCGTCTCGTAGGCCCCGAGGGTGTTCGGGTTCGTGATCATCAGGCCGCAGACGTCGCCGTCCGACCCCTCGCGCTCGATCGCGGCGAGGACCTGCTCCGGGTGGGTGATGCCGTCGGCGTTCTTCTCGATCCGGACGGCCACGAG
The DNA here is from genome assembly GCF_051530195.1 of Sorangium sp. So ce321. NCBI lineage: Bacteria > Pseudomonadati > Myxococcota > Polyangiales > Polyangiaceae > Sorangium > Sorangium sp. So ce321. The sequence goes on from NZ_CP150329.1 coordinate 14,230,788, forward strand.
GCCGTTGAGCGCGCAGCTCGCCGGGTTCGTGCCGTGGGCGCTCTCCGGGATGAAGACCTTCCTCGGCGAGCGCCCCTTCGACTCGTGGAAGGCGCGCATCATCATCAGCCCGGCGAGCTCGCCCTGCGCGCCCGCCGAGGGCTGGAGCGAGCAGCCGTCCATCCCGCTGACCTCGCAGAGCGCCTCCTGCAGGCGCCACATCACCTCGAGCGAGCCCTGGCTGAGCTCGTCGGGCGTCATCGGGTGCAGCTTCGCGAAGCCCGGGATGCGCGCGGCCCACTCGTTGATCTTGGGGTTGTATTTCATCGTGCACGAGCCGAGCGGATACATCTGCCCGTCGATGCAGAAGTTCCACTGCGAGAGCCGCACGAAGTGCCGGAAGGCCTCCGGCTCGCTCACCTCGGGCAGGCCGGCCGGCTCCTTGCGCGCGAGCGCGCCGTAGTGGGCGCCGGGATCGACGTCGGGCACGTCGAGCGGGGGCAGCGACGCGCCGGTCCTGCCCGGCGTGCCGCGCTCGAAGATGGGGGGTTCGCGGAACTGAATGCCTCGCGGCTGCGGTTGCGTCATCGGGGGGCTGTTATGTCAGAGGCCGGGCGGCCCGGCAGGTGCTTCGTCGCTCAGAGACCCGGGGGCTCGGCGGGGGCTTCGTCGGAAGGTGAGGCAGGCGGCTCGGGGGTGTCGGACTCCTTGTTCTCGCCGTCCCAGTCGCCGCCGCCGATGTCGGTGCTGCCGGTGCCGCCGATCGACGCCAGGTCCGGCATCATGTTGCGCTGCTTGACCGCTTCCCAGGGCTCGCCGACCTCGTCCTTGTTGCGGCCGATCTCGCCGACCAGCTTGTCGTCGACGTTCTCGCCCTCCGGCCGCTTGTACTTGAAGTACCCCCGGCCTTCCTTGGTCGAGTTCGGCCCGATGGCGCCGATCACATGCTCGGTCCAGCTGAACTTGATGAGGTCGCCCGTCACCGTGCCGTGCAGCTCGCCCCAGCGATCCTTGACGGGCCGGAGCCACTTGCCCTCGATGGCGTCGTGGTCCTGCACGAGGTGCAGATAGCCGTAGAGCTCGCTGTAATAGACCCCCGTCCAGTCGGCGCCTTCGGGCAGGTCCCCGGCTTCTATCTTGGCCGTCTTGGGAGCGGGATTCGAGCTGCAGCCGAGCGCCATCGGGCCTAGCAGAAGGGCTCCGGCGGCGGCGGCGATCCAAAGCCGTCGCGATACGTTCATGGCGGCGGAGCCTAGCACAGCACCTACCCGCACCCATACCCCCGCCATGCGTACCGATTCATCCGCCTCTGACATGGCGCGCGCTATGTCAGAGACGCGCGCCCACCTCGTCTCCTGAAGGAGGAGCGTAGCTTACCGTCCAGTGTGTGCTTTGCTGCGTGATTTTCTACTTCCAGCGCTGCGTGGAGTGCGGAGCCGCTGATAAGCTCCCGGCATGCTGAAGTTCTTTGTCTGCAACCGAGGTTCTGTAATTCCCGGCAGAATTGCTCTCTTCACCAGCGTGCTCGCCCTTGCGGGCTGCGAGGGGCAGCTCGGCAACCTTGACGGCACCCCTCCCCGCGGCGGTGGAAGCAGCTCCTCCTCCGGCGGCTACCGCCCCCCCGTCGGTGGGGGCTCCAAGCCGCTGCCGGCCGCCGCTTCGTGCGCCCCCGCGGCGAGCGGCGGCTCCAGCGCTGTCGCGGAGCCCGAGCTCTTTCTTCAGCTGTCCGACGACGACGAGAGCGCGTGGCTCGGGTCGCCGGCGGTCGCCGATCTGGACGGCGATGGCGAGAGCGAGATCCTCGTCACGCACAACGGCAACGTCGTCGCCTGGGGCCCCGACGGCGAGCAGCGGTGGCGGTTCGACGAGTCGCAGCAGAACGGGCGCATCTGGGCGAGCCCGATCGTCGCGGATTTCCGCGGCGACGAGCAGCTCGAGGTCGTCTTCGCGGCGCGCACCGCGATCTACATGCTCGACGCGAGCGGCCAGGTGGTCAGCGGCTGGCCCGTCGCCTGGAACGACGAGATCCGCGCCCTCGCCGCCGGCGACGTCGACGGCGACGGCCAGCTCGACGTCGTGGCCGCGAGCACCGACCGCTCCCCCGACGTGCTGATGGCCTTCCACGCGAGCGGGGCGCCGGTCGCGGGCTTCCCGCCGATCAACAGCGGCACGATCGGGTGCGACGCGCGCCGCAGCGACGACGCCGAGTGCTGGATCGTCGGCGTCTACGACCAGAACCTTGCCATCGGCGATCTCGACGGGGACGGCGCGCAGGACATCGTCTCGCCGATGGATAACTCGTATGCAGGGTTCTACCACGGCACGGGGGAGGCCTTCGACGCGCACCCCATGTTCGAGAACCGCCCGAAGACGCCGGGCGTGCGGTACATGCACGATCTCGAGCTCGCGCAGCAGGGCTTCGGCGACGGCAGCGACCTGCAGGCCTACTTCAAGAACTCGGCTCCTGCGATCGCCGACGTCGACGGCGACAGCGAGCCGGAGATCATCATGCTCGCGGCGGCCGAGGACGTCGACATGTCGGACCAGTCCCAGGGCGTCGGCCTCTGGGTGGTCCGCAACGACGCGAGCCGCATCGAGGGGTGGGAGAGCCCGTTCTACGCGCCGGACTACCTGTCCGGCGGCGAGGATCTCGGCGGCAACATCGTGGCCGCGACGCAGCAGGTGACCGTGGCCGATCTCGACGCGACGCACCCCGGCCCGGAGATGATCTTCGCCGGCCTGGATGGGCGGATCCACGCGGTCTACGCCGACAAGACGGAGTTCTGGGACGTCCAGTACACGAGCGACACCCAGGTGCTCACGGGCGGCGTCGTGGTCGGTGACCTGTCGGGCGACGGCATCCCGGAGGTCGTGTTCAACACCTACTCGACCGAGGAGAACCGGAGCCACCTGTTCGTCCTCGACGCAGGCGGCAAGATCCTCCACCAGGTCCCGCTGCCGCGCCTCGGCGCGATGCCCGTGCCGACGCTCGCCGACGTGAACGGCGACGGGACGATCGAGATCGTCGTGTCGCTCCGCGAGATCGGGTGGATCGACGGGCAGTACCCGGAGCCGTGCACGTACGTGTACACGGTGCCGCAGTCGGCGACGAACTGCCTGCTCTGGCCGACCGCCCGCGGCAACTACTACAGGAACGGCTGGGTCCGCGCCTCGGACTGAGCTCGCCGAGCCGGCCGGCCCCCGGCGGGGGAGGCCGCCGCGCGGCGCAGGGGACAGGCTGAACTCGCCTTGGACGTGGTGTCCCCTCCGTGCTGCGCACTCCAGGAACACCACGTCATCTGGGCTCAGACACCAGCCTGTCCCCCACGCCGCGCGGCGGCCTCCCCCGCCGGGGGCCTGAGCTCTTCGTGGGGGGGACGGGGGTGAGGCGTTAGCTGGCGAGCGCCTCGCGGGCGGCGGCGACGGTCCGGTCGATGTCCTCTTCGGTGTGCGCCCCGCTCAGGAACGCCGCCTCGTACTGCGACGGGGGCCAGTAGACGCCGCGCGCCAGCATGCCCGCGTGGAAGGCGCTGAAGCGCTTCGTGTCGGAGGTGGACGCGTCGGCCCAGGAGCGGACCGGGCCCTTCGTGAAGAACAGCGTGATCATGGAGCCGACCCGCTGGACGCACGCCGCCACGCCGGCGCCCTCGGCCGCGGCCCTGAGCCCCTCCTCGAGCGACGCGCCGAGCTTCTCGAGCCGCTCGTAGAGATCGGGGGTGAGGCGCTCGAGCGTCGCGAGCCCCGCCGAGACGGCGAGCGGGTTGCCGCTGAGCGTGCCCGCCTGGTACACGGGGCCGAGCGGCGAGACGACGCGCATCACGTCGGCGCGGCCGCCGTAGGCAGCGAGGGGCATGCCGCCGCCGACGACCTTGCCGAGCGTGGTCAGGTCCGGCCGGAGGCCGAAGCGCTCCTGCGCGCCGCCGCGGGCGAGCCGGCAGCCGGTCATCACCTCGTCGAAGATCGAGAGCGCGCCGTGCTTGCGGCAGAGGTCGATGACGAGGGCGAGGAAGCCGGGCGCCGGCGGGACGCAGCCCATGTTGCCGACGACGGGCTCGAGGATGACCGCGGCGATCTCCCCGCCGCGCGCGGCGAAGGTGGCCTCGAGGGCGGCCGGGTCGTTGTAGGGCAGCGACAGCGTGGAGCGGGCGACGCTCTCGGGGACGCCGGCGGAGTCGGGCGCGCCGAAGGTGGCGAGCCCGCTGCCTGCCTTGACCAGCAGGTGGTCGGCGTGGCCGTGGTAACAGCCCTCGAACTTGATGATGGCGTCGCGGCCGGTGAAGCCGCGCGCCACGCGGATGGCGCTCATCGTGGCCTCGGTGCCGCTCGAGACGCAGCGCAGCATGTCGATGCTCGGGTAGAGCTCGCGGATCTTCTCGGCGAAGAGCACCTCGAGCTCGGTCGGCGCGCCGAACGAGAGGCCGCGGAGGGCGGCCTCGCGGACGGCCTCGACCACGGCGGGGTTCGCGTGGCCGAGGATGGCCGGCCCCCAGGAGCCGACGTAATCGATGTACTCGGCCCCGTCGGCGTCGAACAGCCGCGCTCCCTGCGCGCGGGCGATGAAGAGGGGGTCGCCGCCGACGGCGCGGAAGGCGCGCACCGGGCTGTTCACGCCGCCCGGCAGGACGGCGGCGGCGCGGTCGAACAGGGCTTTGGAGGCCGGGGCTCGGCCCCCGCGGGCAGGCGGAGGAGCGCTGGTCGCGTTCGTCATCGTGATCCGGCCATAGCAGGGGCACGGCGGGGGGGCGACGCGGATCGCGGCCGGGGCGCGGGTCCGCCGGGTCGCGGGGCCGGGTGCGGTCGCGGGGCCGGAGCTCGTTCCGCGGGTCGCGGTCGCGGGGCCGGAGCTCGTTCCGCGGGGCGCGGAGCGTGGCCGCCGGGAGCGAGCGCGGGGCGATGGCCGGCGGCGCGCGCCTCCTCCGGCCCACACGATCCTTTGCGGCGCGGTCGCGCTTGGCTATGGTGAGCGCCTGGAGAGAGGGGGCCGCGATCTGCGGCCCGGGCTGCTCCTGGGGACCGCGGTCGCGGCTCCCCGAGCATCAGCATCTGGTGAGCCATGCGGATCTCCGAGGACCCCGCTCCGGGGCAGCGTCTCGGGCGATATGAGCTTCTGCGCCTCATCGGCGAGGGCGGGATGGCCCAGGTGTGGGCCGCGCGCATGGAGGGCTCCCGCGGCTTCCACAAGGTCGTCGCGCTGAAGACGCTGATCCCGGCGCTCGCGCGCGATCCGCAGTTTCAGCGCATGTTCCTCGACGAGGCGAACCTCGCCTCGAAGATCCATCACCGCAACGTGGTCGAGATCCTCGATCTCGGCGACACGGACGGCGTGCTCTTCCTCGTGATGGAGTGGATCGACGGGCAGACGATGCAGCGGCTGCTCAGGCCTGGCCTGCGCCCGATGCCGATCTCCCCGGCGGTCGCGGCGCGCGTCGTGGCCGACGCGGCGCACGGGCTGCACGCGGCGCACGAGCTCCACGACGAGCGCGGGGTGCCGCTCGGCATCGTGCACCGCGACGTCTGCCCGCAGAACATCCTCATCGATCGCGACGGCACGGTGAAGGTGGCCGATTTCGGGATCGTGAAGGCGTTCGAGCGGCTGGGCGACACGACGCAGACCGGCGAGATCAAGGGCAAGGGCGAGTACATGTCGCCCGAGCAGGCGCAGGGGTACCCTGTCGATCGCCGCTCGGACATCTTCTCGCTCGGCGTGGTGCTCTTCGAGGCGGTCACGGGCGCGCTGCCCTTCCAGGTGCTGCACGACCTCGTGCTGCCGCAGACCGGGGTGCCGGAGCCGCCGCGCCCCACGCTCATCGCGCCGCAGTGCCCGCGCGATCTGGAGGAGATCATCCTGAAGGCGCTCGCGCGCGACCCGCGGCAGCGCTTCCAGACGGCGGGCGAGATGGCGAGCGCGCTGGAGGACTTCCTGATGCGCAGGTCGGGCGTGATGACGACCGCGCAGGTGGCGGAGCTCCTGGTCGCGCGCTGCGGCGACGCGATGGAGGAGGAGCGGCAGAAGATCGCGGGCGCCACCGCCCCGCAGCAGCGCCCGGGGTGGCGGCCCAAGCCAGGCGCGACGCTGAGCGCGGGGCCGGCCTCCGACGGCCGGCAGCGGGCCGCGCGGACGGACCCGCGGCGGGGGATCGGGGGGCTGATGCGCGCTGGCAGCGACGCGCTTCGCCCGGTGGCGCTGCCGTGGCTCGTCGCGTCGGTGTCCACGGGGGTGGCCGTCGCGGCGCTCATGTTCGTCGCGCTGAGCCGGCCGCGGGAGCACCGGCCGCTCGTGGATCCGATCGCGGTGCAGGTCCTCCCGAACGCCGCGGTGGTGCGGCTGAACGACGTGGTGCTCGGCGTCGGCAGCCAGATCATCGCCCGGCCGAAGCCGGGGGTTTCCCTCTCGGTGGAGGCGCGGTCGAGCGAGGGCGTCTCGGAGACCGTGGAGATCACGTCGGAGTCCCCGGCGCGGATCCAGCTGAACCTGGAGCGCAAGGGCGAGCGCCCGCCCGTGGTCCCGGCGCCGCCGGGCAGCGGGGGAGCGCCCGCGGCGAAGTAGTCGCGGGCGGTCTGAACTGGCCGCGGGCGCTCTGAAGTGGCCGCGGGCGGTCTGAACTGGCCGCGGGCGCTCTGAAGTGGCCGCGGGCGGTCTGAACTGGCCGCGGGCGCTCTGAAGTGGCCGCGGGCGCTCTGAAGTGGCCGCGGGCGCTCTGAAGTGGCCGCGGGCGCTCTGCCGCGGCGAACGCGGGGTCAGGTCGCGGCGGCCCCGAGCTCGCCGCGCAGCAGCCCGTAGACGGCGGTGTCGGTGAACCGCCCGTCGTAGTACCAGTTCTGGCGGTGCTGCCCCTCGCGCGTGAAGCCGAGCCGCTCCAGCACGCGCGCGGAGGCGCGGTTCTCGGGGTCGAGCTGCGCCTCGACGCGATGGAGATCCATCGACTCGAAGCCGAAGCGGAGGATGGCGCGCAGCGCCTCCGTCATGATCCCTCGGTTCCAGTGCGCGGGCAGGAGCTCGTACCCGATCTCGGCCCAGCGGTGGGGCTTGTTCCAGCGCCAGAATCCTCCGCTCCCGACGAGCTCTCCGCTCTCGGCGAGGGTGATGCCCCAGCGGATCGACGTGTTCTCGCGGACGCCGGCGATCACGACGGCGATGCGCTGCTCCGAGTCGGCGAGCGACGTGTCGGGCCCGCGGCCGGCGTAACGCACCACCTCCGGGTCCGACTGGATGAGGAAGACGCGCTCGGCGTCGCCGGGCTCGAGCGCGCGGAGCCGGAGGCGAGGTGTCGTGAGGACGGGGAACGGATCGAACGAGGCCATCGGCGGATGGCACCAGCGGAGGTCGCCGGACGTCAAGCGCGGTGCCCGGCGCCGCGGGCTTGACGGCGTCGCACCCTCGTTCGAAACCTGCCGGGGAGGACTTCGCATGGCGCCGCTCGAGGATCTGCGTCCGGAGCAGCTCACCGCGATCGATGTGGCGGAGGAGGGCGCCGCGATCGCGATCGAGCTGGCGGAGGGGAGCGCCGCGATCGGGGTGGCGGAGGAGAGCGCCGCGATCGAGGAGCTGGCGGCGGGCGCCGCGATCGAGCTGGAGGACAGCGCTGCCGGCGGCGAGCGCGTCGCAGGGGCCGGGGCGCCGGGGCGCCGCGTCCGCTTTGCCCGCGGGGTCTCCGAGCTGCCCGGCGATCATGCCGTGGTGGTGTTGCACGAGGACACGATCCTGCGCTGGCGGCCCGCGCCGAGCCGGCCGGAAGGCGCGCTCGCGCGGCTCTGCGAGGTGGCCGTGGGCGCGGCGATCGCGGTCGAGCACGGGGGCTACTGGGACGAGGGGCTCGTCCTCGGCCGCGTGGTGCGCCCGGCGCGCGCGGGCGGCTTCCGGGTGGATGGCGACGTGGAGCACTATCCATCCATCGCCGAAGCCGAGCGAGCGCACGGCCCGCTCGAGGCGGGCGATCCGCAGGACCCGCCGGCGAGGACCGGCGACCCGGCGTTCGAGCTGGGCGAGCCGCTCGGCCGCGACGCGCGCGGGGTCGTCCGCAGGACGAGGAGATAGCCGCGGCGTGCACCCCCGCAGGCGCGCTGCCCCGCGGGCGCCCTGGCTTGCCGCGTGGGTCAACCGAGCTCGCCGAGCGGGAGGGGGATGGAGGAGCGCCGCGGGCGAGCGCGCGCGCCCGGATCAGGCGATGCTGATGACGGGCGGCACGACGGGAGCGGCTTCGGGCTTCACGGTGCCGGCATCCGGCTTCGTGTCGCCCTTCTCGGGCCGGGGAGACGCCGGCGCGGAGCGCGTCGCCGTGTACAGGTTGGGGAAGCGGCCCTCGGGATCGTCGTAATAGAAGAGGAACCGGCCGACGCGAACGGCCTCGTCGTAATGGCGGAAGAGCAGCTTGGCGGTGCGCGCCTGGTAGCCTTTCCAGAGCGTCTGGTCGGGCGTCGTCGTGGCGCCGAGCAGGCGGAGGATCTGTTCCGCCAAGGCGCTCGCTTCCGTCTCGTCCTCGCCGCGGAAGTTCCGCTTGTCGTCCTTTATCGCCTGGCGGTGCTTCCGGTACATGTCGGCGGCGGCGGACAGGTCGTTGGCGAGGTCGAGGTGGCCGCTGCCCGCGCGCAGGTGCGCGAGCTGCGCTGTCGCCTCCGCGTCGCCGTCGAGGTGGTACTCGAGCGTCTTCAGCATGCGCGCGCGCGTCTCGTAGGCGCGCTCGACGAGGGAGGGCGGGAGCGCCGCGCCGGAATGCGTGGCCGAGGTGAGGAGGAGCTTGTGCCGGGCGAACCATGTCGCCCACGCGACGCTCTCGAGCCCCTCGAGCAGCGCGGCGTCGAGCGCGCCCGCCGCGGCGATGGCGGCGATGCGCTGGCGCAGCTCGGGCGCGGAGAGCGCCTTGGCCACGCCGATGGCCTGCACGGCCGCCGCCTGGAGATCGATCCGCGGCGTCTCCAGTCCGGCGAGCGGCATCGCGTCGAGGTCGGGCTTCACGCGCTGAAAGGCCGCCTCGGCGATATGGATCTGGGTGGGCTCGACGGCGGGTGTCCCTGATTTCTTCGGGCTTTTGGGCTTGGACATGAACGCAAGGACTAAGTCGCGCCAGCGCGAGTGTCGCGGGCGAGCACGAAATGGGCGCGATTCAGGAACATGATCGTGCGGTTGCACGTCGGCAGCGAGGCTATCGCAGAGAGCATGGGGAACGAACGTTGTGATCGGGGAGCGGGACATCGAGCTGAGCACCCCGGCGGGAGGAGCAGACGGTGCTTCGGCCGGTGCCTCGGCTGACCGATGGCGGAGGACGCTGCGACCTTGCGCGAAGCGCGCGGTGCTTCGGCGCAGGTGGTGCGGGACGTGGCGTGAAGCGCGCGGGGCTTGGCCGGAGGTGGTGCGGGACGTGGCGTGAAGCGCGCGGGGCTTGGCCGGAGGTGGTGCGGGACGTGGCGTGAAGCGCGCGGGGCTTGGCCGGAGGTGGTGCGGGACGTGGCGTGAAGCGCGCGGGGCTTGGCCGGAGGTGGTGCGGGACGCTCGGGGAAGTGCGCGGGGCTTGGCCGCAGGTGGTGCGGGACGCTCGGGGAAGTGCGCGGGGCTTGTCCGGAGGCGGTGCGGCTCGTTGCGCGCAGGCGTTCAGGTTGCTCGGATGCCTACAGGATGCCCCTGAGAAGCGGGCAGAGCTGCGGCAGCCGATCCGCGGACCAGCGGATGGGAGACGGATCGCCTCGCGGCATCACGGCAGGCATTCTCAGTGACGGTGCTGTGTCAAGCGGAAAAAGCGCGGTCGATGGGGCACCTCGACGCGCGCGCACGGTCGCCGCCGCCGGGACGGACCAGGTGTTCCGCCATCAGGCCGTTTCTTGTCATCCAAAGCGTTGATTCGTGGCGATTTCCAGCCGTTGTCGCTCTACGGCGGCCGTACGTACCGTTCGTGCCATGCGTCTCGTCGCGCAATCGTTGTGGGTATGCCTGATGCTTGGCGTCGCGATCGGCCTCGCGCCTCCGATCCGCGCGGAGGACCGCGCTCCGGCGCCCGGACGAAGCGACGGTTCGGCCTTCAAGGAGCACCTTCGCCGCGCCAAGCGCGCTCGCGCACAGGGACGGTGGGCCGAGGCCGCTGGCGCCTACAAGGCTGCTTTCGCGGCGGCCGACACGGCGTCTACCACAGAGAGGGAACGCGCCGAGATCGCCGGGGAGCTCGGGCTCTGTGAGCTCGCGCTGCGCGAGTACCGTGACGCGGCGGAGCACCTGGCGTGGAGCCTCGAGCAGGGCCTCGAGCATCACGATGCGCTGTCTCCTGCGCAGTACGAGCGATTCTCGGAGGGGCTGCGCAAGGCAGAGCCGTTCGTCGGGACGCTCATCGTGGCGGTGGATCCACCGGACGCCGAGGTGATCGTCGACGGCACGCCCCGCAGCCGGACCGTGCGAACCCACCGGCTGTTCCTCGATCCGGGCCAGCACGTGGTGCGGGCCCGAGCGACGGGCCGGGAAGAAGCGCTGCACGTGATACAGGCCGTGGCGGGCGCGCGGCACGAGATCGCGACCGTGCTGCCGCGCGCGGCGGCGAGCGGCGCCAAGGAGACCGCGCCGGCGAAGCCGAAGCCCGTGAGCGCCGCGCCCGCTGCGCGCGCCGAGGCTCCCGGGCCGCTCTCGTCGTGGCCGGGGACGCTGCGCATCGCCGGCATCGGCCTGACCACGGCGTCAGCCTCCTTCGGCGTCCTGTTCATGGTCCACGCGAGGGCAGCCGACGGCGATCTCGCGGAGCTCAACGGTAAGCTCGACGATCTGGGGGTGACGTCGTGGGCGTGCCGGGAACCATCGCCCCCTGCGACGTGCTCCGAGCTGTCGCGCCTCCGGCGGCAGCGAGATCAGTTCGCCGCGCTCGGCACGGGGCTGGTGGTGGCGAGCGGCGTCCTCGGGGCCGCGACCATCGCCTCGTTCTTCACCGATTTCGGCCTCGGCCAGGCTGAGCCCAGGAGAGACAACGTCGCGCTGTCGCCGATGGCCGCTCCGGGACAGATCGGCCTCGTGGCGCACGGGGTGTGGTGATGAGGAGCAAGCAGGTGCGTTTTCTCCCGTGGCGACGCGGCGTTCGGCTGTGCGCCTTGCTGGCCTTCTCGACGGGCGGTGCGGGCGGGCTCTCCGGGTGCATGTACGCGGAGGACTGCGACGACGAGCGGATGTGCCTCGCACCGCCGAAGTCGCGGTGCGAGGTGATCGAGCCCGGCGCGGGTCCCGTGATGGACGAATGCGGGGTGTTCGTCAGGGCGAGCGCGCCCGAGGACGCGCCGCGCGCTGGGTCGCGGGCGGAGCCGTTCACGTCGCTGCAAGACGCGATCGTGGCGGCGCGAGCGCGGGGCCTGCGCCACGTCTACGCGTGCGGCGAGACGTTCCAGGAAGAGGTCACCCTGACGTCGGGGATCCACCTCTGGGGCGCCCGTCGCTGCGATGACGGCGGCTGGTCGTACGCGTGGGGGTTCGACGGGCCGAACGAGCCGACGGTCATCGCGCCGCCGGAGGGGATCCCGCTGCGGGTCGTCGGGGACGATGCCGCGACGTCGGTGATCTTCGGCGTGCGCGCCGTGGCGGCCGACGCCTCGGCGCGCGATGGCAAGTCGTCGATCGCGATGATCTTGAGCCAGGGGGCCAGGGCGATCGTGCGGGCGGGCGCGATCGTCGCCGGCAACGGCAAGGAGGGGGAGCCGGGCGAGGACATGCCCAGCGAACGGGCGACGGACGGCCTGGTGGGGAACGACGGCGCGGACGCCTGCACGGCCGACTTCGCCATGGGCGCGCTTCCGGTCGTGACCGCATGCGACGGCGGCATCGAGTCCGTGGGAGGCTACGGCGGTGACGGCGGGCTCGACGCGGGGAGCGACGGGGAGCCGGGGCAGCCGGAGCCGGCGGAGAACCCGGAGGGCAAAGGCCTCGCAGGGGTCGGCGCGGACCTCACGCCATGCAGCGATGGGGCAGAAGGCGCAATAGGCGCCGACGCCGGTCGCGCGGACGGCGCGGTGGGTGCAGGCCACATCGACATCGACGGCTGGATCGGCGTCCGGGGCGAGCATGGGAAGCGCGGCGGCGCCGGCCAGGGGGGCGGCGGCGGCGGTGGCAGCAAGTCGCGTGGCCCCATGGTCGCCTGCCGGGCAGGCGGCCCCCAGGGGGGAGCGGCGGGCGGCTCGGGCGGCAGCGGCGGCTGCGGCGGTCGAGGCGGCGGCGGCGGCGGTTATGGGGGGGCGAGTCTCGGCATCATCGCGTTGCAGGGGAGCGTGCTCACGCTCGAGGCGACGAAGGTGCTCGCGGGCCATGGCGGCCACGGCGGGGTGGGCGGCACGGGCCAGCCGGGCGGCGTTGGTCGAGCGGGCGGGGACGGTGGAAAGGGCCCTGGTGGCTCGTGGCATGCGTGCGATGGCGGCACGGGGGGCGATGGTGGCCGCGGAGGGGATGCCGGCGGTGGTCTCGGGGGTCCCTCGATCGGCGTTGCGTCCCTGGGCGCGACCGTGACCATCGCCTCCAGTGCGACCCTCGACCACGGCGCCGGCGGAGAAGGAGGGCCCGCAGGGAACGCAGCGCCGCATGAAGAAGAGGGCAAGGGCGCGCCGGGCGACGCCGTGCCCTACCGCCAATTCGATGGCCCCGACCCCCTGCCACCCCGTTGAGCGCGCCGAGGCGCGCCACCCAACCTCCAGGGAGCAACGATGCGAATCGCGAGAACGATGTACCTGGTGCCCGCGCTGCTGCTCGTCGTGGCCGGCTGCGGCACCACGCCTGGCCCCCTCGACGCCGGCGGAACGGGGTGCGACGCCGGCTCGTCGTGCCCAGGCGAGCCGCCGCTGGAGTCGGTGTGCCTCGAGCGCCTCGCCGCTGATGTGCTGGAGGACGGTTGCGGGGTGTTCGTCGCGGGTTCCTTCGGCAACGGGGACGATGCGAACCCCGGCACGAGGGACAAGCCCGTGCGCACGCTCCAGCGCGGCGTCGAGCTCGCGCGTACCGGACGAGGACGCGTCTTCGCGTGCGACGACGGCTTCTACGATCCGCTCACGCTGCCATCCGGCGTCGATCTCATCGGGGGATACAGCTGCTTGTTCTGGCACCGTGAGCCTGGCCTCCGCCCGATGCATCAGGCGACGCACAACGCGGACATCCTCCTGACCGTCGTGCCGGCGAGCGACGGAGACACGGGCGCCGCGGACGGGGTATCGACGATCGTCGACATGCGATTCACGTCGCACGGGCCGATCACCATGCTGGTGCGCTCGGGCACGGCCGTGGAGCTCATCCGAACCTACTTTCGCGCGTCGCGCGGCTGGGGAGGGGGAGACGGCGAGAAGCGGCCCTGGCCGTACACGGCCGAGCAAGGCCCCAACGGGGTGTACGGGGGCGACGCGTGCTCCGCGACCACCGTTCCCGGCGGCGCCGAGGCGGTGAACCCGTGCGAGGGGGGGCTCCCGAGCACCGGCGGCAAGGGGGGCGACGGCCTCCCCGATGGCGCCGGCGATGGGGACGACGGGCAACCCGACGTGGCATCGCACCCCGGCGCAGGGAGCGGGGGACGCGGGAACGTGACCGGTGTCGGATGCTCCAGCGGGGCCCCCGGGGCCCCCGGCGCGCTCGGGAACGTCGGCGCACCTGGCCAGGGCATCGGGCGTGTCGGCGAGACCGGATGGGAGGGCGACAAGGCCGGCGACGGCACCTGGGGCATGCCGGGCCAGGGCGGCGGCGGCGGCGGCGGAAGGCGAGGCGGGCTCTCCGCGTGCGGCGTGGCCTCGAAGGGAGGCGCCGGCGGCGGCTCCGGCGGCGCCGGCGGCTGCGGCGGCCAAGGCGGCCGCGGGGGCGGGAACGGCTACCCGAGCATCGGGATCATCGCGCTCCACGCGAAGCTCACCGTGCGCGAGAGCGTGATCGAAATCAGCGGCGGCGGGCCGGGCGGCGACGGAGGGCCGCCCCAGGGAGGCGGCAAAGGCGGCCGAGGCGCGTCGGGGGGCGCCGTGGGGGACGGCACGTGGTCCTGCAGCGGGGGCACCGGCGGCCGAGGAGGCGACGGCGGCTACGGCGGCCCAGGGCGCGGCGGCGACTCGATCGGCATCGCCTACCTCGACGAGGACCAGCTCACGCTGGAGGGCGTCACCTTCGAGCTGGGTCCGCCGGGCGAGGGCGGCGTGAGCTGGGACGTGAACGGCGACGAGATCCGAGCAGAGGACGGCAACGCCGTCGAGACGCTTCGATTCCCCGAATAGTCCGGATCAGCTGCGCCAACCGCGGCGGCTCGCTGTACCTCCTCTCAGCGTGTCACCCGGGTCGAGCGAGCGCGATGGCCATGTGTACAGGCCATCCCGGGGAATGAACGTGGGAGGTCGCCTCACCGGGTGACGGAGCGGAGAGGGCCTGTCGGGCGAGGGAGAGCGGTGCTTCACTTGAAGCGTTCTTCGCGCGCATTCTGTTGACACCTCTCCTCATGCCGTGGAGTGGCGTGCTCACGCTGCGATGGGGGGTGTCATGGGCAGCGCTCGGACCGCGCACGTGATGGACAGCGCTGCTCCAGCGCATCGTCGCGCGACAGGCGCGCGCCGCCATCGTGGGCCCAACGGGCGTGCTGTGCGCGCCGCCGCCGCCATCCTTCGGCGTCATGCCGGCTCGCCCGAGCTCCAGGCCGCTGCACGAGACCCCGTCTCGGACCTTGTGCGAGGCTGGAGCACCGAAGCGCACGATGTCGTCGTCGCGCCGGAGCGCGGGTGAGCGTCCTCCCGAAGGGGTCCGCTGAGGCAGATTCGCTCTCACTGTTGCAATTTGCCCCAGTGTGAGGGCATACGATCGCACGAATTCGCCGGAAAAGCCTGCTGTCGCCTTGTGCACTGATCTTGCACACGGGCCGGCACCTAAACCCACGTTGAGGAGGTCCTTACCTATGGTCGCATCGCGCAACGTTCTCGTCGTCACGCTCGGTCTTGCTCTCGGTGTCGGTTGCTCCAGCCAACCCGCGGCGAATGATCCGAGCACGGCGACCGGAGCAACGCCGCCGCCGACCCAGCCCGCTCCTGTGGCGCCGCCGCCCGCGACCGACATGACGACGCCCCCGGCGTCGCAGCCGGGCACGGACGCGCAGGCGGGGACGCAGACCGGGACAACCACCAGCACGACGCCGAGCGCGCCCGCCGAGGCGCCGCTCACGGACGAGCAGATCGTCGCCGTGCTCGACGCCGCGAACAAGAAGGAGATCGACGAGGCCCAGCTCGCGCAGACGAAGGCCAAGCACAAGGACGTGAAGGCCTACGCGAGGGTCATCACCCAGCACCACACCGAGGCCAAGGCGAAGCAGGCCAAGCTGGTCAAGAAGCTCGGCATCACCGCGGCGGACTCGGACAAGAGCAAGCAGCTCACCACCGAGACGCAGCAGGCGGTCGACCAGCTCAAGGGGCTGCAGGGCGCTGATTTCGATCAGCAGTTCGTGGCCATCATGATCCAGGACCACCAGAAGACGCTCGACCTGCTCGACAAGCGGGTCCTGCAGGACGCGAAGAACGCCGAGCTGAAGACGCTGATCGAGAAGGACCTCCGGCCGACGATCGAGAAGCACCTCAAGGACGCCGAGGCGCTCGTGCAGAAGCTCGGCCCGGCGGGCACGGGCGCGACCGGCGCGACCGGCGCGACGGGCACCCAGGGCGGCGCGACCGGCGCGACGGGCGCCGGCGCTCAGGGCGGCACGACCGGCGGGCAGCGCGCCGCCGGCGCGCAGTCGGGGAACCAGGCCGGCCAGACCGGCGTGACCGCGGGGAGCCCGGGCGGCCAGGGCGGCGTGCAGCCGCCGGCGGCGACCCCGGCCGCGGGCGCCGGCGCTGGCACGAAGGGCGCCGGGACGACGAAGTAGTCGATCGCGAAAGGCCCACGGCTTCGTCGCGAGACGAAGCTTGTCGAGATGAAGCAACGCGCGCAGCGGGTCTGTGGACCGGCTGCGCGCGTTTCTGTCTCTGCGACCGGCACAGAGCGGCGGTCACCCGCACAGGAGACGGGTCCAGATCGGCGTTTTCGGCGCGCAGGCGTACTCCTGTACGCCGAGCACCGAAAACGTCGAGATGGGCCCGTATCCGAAGCGGGTGACCGCCGCTCTAACTCAGCGCCACCCAGACCGACTTCAGCTGCGTGAGCTCGTCCAGCACCGCGCGGCCGTTCTCCCGCCCGAAGCCGGACTGCTTGTACCCGCCATAGGGGCTCGCCGCGTCGAAGCGGTTGTACGTGTTGATCCAGATCGTGCCCGCCGCGAGGCGCGCGGCCAGCGCGTGCGCCTTGCCGACGTCGCGCGTCCAGATGCCCGCCGCGAGGCCGTACTCGGTCGCGTTCGCGAGGCGCGCGGCCTCCTCCACGTCGTCGAAGGGGATGACCGCCAGCACGGGGCCGAAGATCTCCTCGCGGGCGATGCTCATCGACTCCGAGACCGCCGAGAACACCGTCGGCTCGACGTAGAACCCCGGGCCCTCGCGGCGCCCGCCCACCTCGCGGCGCGCCCCCTCGGCCGCGCCGCGGTCGATGTAGCCGAGCACCTTCGTGAAGTGCGCCTCCGAGACGAGCGGGCCGAGCTGCGTCGACGGATCGAGCGGATCGCCGGCGACCAGCTTGCGCGCGCCGCGCGTGACCGTCTCCAGCACGCGATCGTGCACCGACCGCTCGACGAGGAGCCGGCTCCCCGCCGTGCAGAGCTCGCCCTGGTTGTAGAAGATGGCCGTCACCGCGGCCTTCGCGGCGCTCTCCACGTCCGCGTCCGCGAAGAGGATGTTGGGGCTCTTGCCGCCGAGCTCCAGCGACAGCTTCTTCAGCGTGCCCGCCGCCGCGCGCATGATCGTCCGGCCCGTGTCCGTGCCGCCCGTGAACGAGATCTTCGCGACCCCCGGGTGCTCCACGAGGGCCGCGCCCGCCTCCTCGCCGTGGCCGGTCACCACGTTGACGACCCCCGGCGGCACCCCGGCCTCCGCGAGGATACGGGCGAGCTCCAGCGTCGTGAGGCTCGCCTCCTCCGGCGGCTTGACCACCACCGTGTTGCCCACGGCGAGCGCCGGCGCCACCTTCCGCGCCGCGAGCAGCAGCGGGAAATTCCACGGGATGATCGCGCCGATGACGCCGAGCGGCTCGCGCACCGTGTAGTTCAGGAAGGGGCCCCGGACCGGGATCGTCTCGCCGCCGAGCTTCGTCGCCCACCCGGAGAAGTAGAAGAACGTGTCCGCCGTGCGCGGCACGTCGATGGTCCGCGCGGCCGTGATCGGCTTGCCCGTGTCGACGGCCTCGAGGCGCGCGAGCTCGTCGCACCGCGCCAGGATCAGCTCCCCCGCCTTCCACAGGATGCGGGCGCGCTCGTTCGGATCCATCGCGGCCCAGCGCGGGAACGCCGCGCGGGCGGACGCCACGGCGGCGTCCACGTCCTCGCGGCGGCCGCGGGCGAGCCGCGCGAGCGCCCCGCCGGTCGCGGGGTTCGCGGTCTCGAACGTCTCGCCGGAGAGCGCTTCCCTCTCGGCGTTGTCGATCCAGAGCTTCTTCTCGGTATCGCGCGTCTCGGACATGCCTTCGTCGTAAACCCGCAGGCCCGGGCTCGGCAAGCGGCGATGACACGGGCCCTGTCGTGCGGGATACTCGAGCTACATGGACTTCTCCGACCGTCCCACGCTGCCGTCCGTCCCTCCGCGAAGAGTCGTCACCGAGCTGCCCGGGCCGAAGGCGCGCGCGTGGATGGCGCGCGGCGGCTTCGACATGCAGTCGCGCTACCGCGCCGTCGTGATGGACGACACGGCCAGCCGGGGGTGCTCGCTGGTCGACGTGGACGGCAACGTGTTCCTGGATCTTTTCGCGAACTTCGCGCTCGGGGCGCTCGGCTACAACCACCCGGCGCTGGTCGAGGTGGCGCACGGCGAGGCCTTCATCCGCGCCGTCGCGAACCCGACGTCGACGCCGTTCGTGACGACGCCGGCCTGGTTCGAGTTCGTGGAGGCGCTCGAGCAGCGGTACGCCCCGCGCGGCATGGCGCGCGTCTTCTGCGTCGACGCGGGGGGCGAGGGCGTCGAGTCGGCGATCAAGGCGGCGTTCATCCGGCACGGCGAGCGCCGGCGGGAGGCGTCGGGGCTGCCGAGGAACCCGCTGGAGCTCCCGGAGGATCAGCAGAAGAGCATCCTCGACAACGCGGGGACCGACGCGGTCGTCGTGTCGTTCGCCGGCGCGTTCCACGGCCGCGGCCTCGGGCCGATGTCCGCGACGCACTCGAAGGTGATCCACAAGGCCGACCTGCCCGCGTTCCCGTGGCCCACGGCGCCGTTCCCGGCGAGCCGCTTCCCGCTCGCGCGCTTCGCCGACGAGAACGACCGCGCCGAGGCGGAGGCGCTCGCCGACCTCGAGCGGGTCCTCGACGCGCACGAGGGCAGGGTGGCCGCCTTGATCGTCGAGCCCGTGCAGTCCGAGGGCGGCGACCGGCACGCGAGCCCGGTCTTCTTCCGCCGCGCGCAGGAGCTCGCCGATAAGGCGGGCGCGGCGTTCATCCTCGACGAGGTGCAGACCGGCCTCGGGATCAGCGGCACGCTCTGGGCGCACGAGCAGCTCGAGCTGCCGCGCCCGCCCGACCTCATGTGCTTCGGCAAGAAGATGCAGATGGGCGGGTTCTTCGCGACCTCGGCGTACGACGTCGCGCAGTTCGGGCGCATGTACCAGACGCGCAACGGCGACCGCGCGCGCGCCGCGGTCGCGCTGGCGACGCTGCGCACGATCGAGTCCGAGGACCTGCTCGGCAACGTGCGCGCGACGGGCCGCTACTTCCTGGCGCGGCTCGAGGAGCTCTGCGAGCGCTACCCCGCGCTCGCGAGCGAGCCGCGCGGCCGAGGCTTCCTGCTCGCGTTCGACCTGCCGACGACGGCGGCGCGCGACGACTTCCTCGGGCGCGCGCTGCGCCGCGGGGTGTTCGCGAGCTACACGGGGACGCGCTCGGTGCGGCTCCGGCCGCACCTCATCACGACGCCGTCGGACGTCGACGAGGCGGTGGCCGTCTTCGACGCCGTGCTGCGCGAGATGGCGGGATGATCGTCGACCCCCGCGACGTCTGCCCCGCGGAGGGGCCGGAGAAGGTCGCGCGGGCGCTCGCGCAGTTCTCCCTGGAGGAGGTGACGGACCGCGCGGCGTTCGACGAGGGCTACCGCGCGCTCGACGGGTTCTTCGGGCCGAAGGGCGAGCTCGAGCGTCACGAGGTGCTCGCGGCGTGGCTCGCCGGGGCCCACACGGACCCCGCGGCGCCGATCGTCATGACGTACCACATGCTGATCGCGCGCGGCGTCGACGACGGGCGCTTCGCCGGCGTGCGCGACTGCTACATCACGCTCGACCGCGCGGCGCGGCGCTGCGTGGCGCTCCTGTCGCACGCGCTCGTGCTCCCGGAGCATCGCCGCAGCGGCCTCGCCGCCCTGCTGCGCGCGGCCCCCGCCACGCTCGCGCGCCGGGCGCTCGCCGCGGCGGGGCTCGGCGAGGCGGCGGGCGGCGCGGAGCGCGCAGAGGTGCTGCTCGCCGCCGAGATGGAGGCGGTCGATCCGGACGACCGCGACACCGCCGTGCGGCTCTTCGCCTACGGCCGCGCGGGGTTCGCGGTGATCCCGCCGGCGGTGCTCCCGTACGCGCAGCCCGATTTCCGCGACACGGCGGCGCTCGGCGTGACGCCGGTGCCGGTGCCGCTCATGGCGGTGGTGCGCCAGGTGGGCGAGGAGGAGCGCGGCGATATCTCTCGCGGCGGGGCCGCGTCGTTCCTGCGGCACTACCAGGCTGCCCACGTGCGCGAGGTCGACCCGGCGCACCTCGTCCCGATCCGCGAGAACGCGCTCTCCCGCCTGGCCGCGTTCGCGGGCGAGCGCGTCCCGCTGGTCCGGATCCCGCGAGGGCCCGCGGAGATCGCGGCCTTCGCGCCGCTGCTCAGGAGCGTTGTGATGCCGCTGTACCCGCCGGCGTGGCGCGGGAAGGCGCCGCTCGACGAGCCGGAGCGGGAGCTCGAGCGGCTCGTCGCGGCGTGGTCCGGCGGCGAGGGGGGAAGCTAGCACCGCTGCGGAAGTCGCCCCCGATCAGGAGACAACCCGCCATGGCGCCGAGGCCGACCGAGGGAGAGGGGAAGGGCTGTCCCGGCGCTTCCTCCTCCCACTCCCCATCTCGCTGGTTTCCTGGCGATTTCGGCGTCATGGCAGCTCGCTTCCCAGCCCGACTTCCCGCAGTAGAGCCAGCGCGCCGCCTGAGCTCGTTCGCTTGATCTCGCTTGATCGAGGGGTGGGACACCAGCGCTCCTCATTCCTATCCATTTCCTCTTCCAACGCTGTTCTCTGCTATCTGCCAGTATTTCGTCCATGCCAGCGCTATCGCAGGGACAGCACGGCACGGCGCCGTGGTGGCGTGAACGGTCAGGAGAGCGATGATCAGGGCAGGAGACGTGAGGCGGCTGGGGGCGGTGTGGGCCTTGCTGGCCGGCGGGTGTACGGCGCTCGCGGGGTTGGACAGGGAGTATTTCGTCGTGGGGGGCGAGACCACCGGAGCAGAGGGGGGAGGCGGCGGCGAGGGCGGCGCGGGGGGCGAGGCCGGCGCGGGGGGCGAAGCCGGCGGCGGAGGAGGTGAGCCGAGCAGGCCGAGCTGCCGTGATCTGCCGACCCATTGCGGGCTGTCCGAAAATGAAGATTGCTGTGCGGCCGAGCTGGTTCCCGCAGGGACCTTCAACCGGACCGGCGACCCGGGCACTCCTGCTCCGGCCACGGTGAGCGACTTCTGGCTGGATCGGTTCGAGGTGACGGTGGGGAGGTTCCGGGCGTTCGTGGACGCCTATCCCGACAGCCGTCCGGCCAGCGGGGCGGGAGCACACCCAGCGATCGAGGGGAGCGGCTGGGACGCCGCGTGGGACGGGGAGCTGCCTGCGGACCGGGCCGGGCTGATCGCGTCCCTGGACTGCAGCGAGCAGTACGCGTACGAGACGTGGACGGACAGCGCGGACGCGAACGAGACGCTGCCGATCAACTGCCTGAGCTGGTTCATGGCGTTCGCGTTCTGCGCGTGGGACGGGGGCCGGCTGCCCACGGAAGCGGAGTGGGGCTACGCGGCGGCGGGCGGTGACGAGCAGCGGGTGTATCCGTGGTCGGATCCGCCGGACGACACGACCCTCGATGTGCGCCGGGCGTCGTATGAATGCGCGGCGGATGGGGCACCTGAATGCTGGTTCGCAGATATCCTGCCCGTCGGGTGGACATCGCCGCTGGGTGACGGGAAGTGGCGTCACGCGGACATGGCGGGGAACATGTGGGAGTGGCTGCTGGACTGGCGCGGGACGTATCCAGAGCCGTGCGACAACAGCTGTGCCCAGCTGACGCCGGCGACGGCGCGGGTCTACCGCGGCGGGACCTGGGACGCCGCCAAAGACTACCTTTCCCCTTACAGGCGCGGCGGCGCTGAACCGGCGGGGGGCTGGCACAACCAGGGGGTCCGCTGCGCGAGGACGCCGTGACTGCGCAGGTCGGGGGTATCGGGGGTAGGCGACATCTCGATGGCTTGTCTCTGAAGTTCTGGCCGATCGCGTGATCCCGGCCGTCCTTGACGCTATCGTCCGTTCACGGCAGTCTGCTGCAGTGTCGGCTACTTTCGTCGAGGGCACGGTCTTCGCACGCCGCTATCGCGTGGTGAGGCTCATCGCCACGGGGTCGATGGGCGCGGTGTACGAGGTGGTGCACCTCGGGACGGAGCGGCGCCGGGCGCTCAAGGTCATGCACGCGCACCTCTTCGCGCAGGCGGACATGCGCGATCGGTTCCTGCGCGAGGCGCGGATCGCGGCCAACGTGCAGAGCGACCACATCGTCGATGTCTTCGACGCCGACGTCGACGAGGCGACCGGGATGCCCTTCCTCGTCATGGAGCTGCTCCGCGGCGAGTCGCTGGGCGATCGCGTCGAGCGCCTCGGCGGCCTGCCGCCCGGCGAGGCGATGATTTACCTCCACCAGACCGCGCTGGCCCTCGACCAGACGCACGCGGCCTCCATCGTGCACCGGGACCTGAAGCCGGAGAACCTCTTCATCACGCAGCGGCAGGACGGGACGCCGTGCGTGAAGATCCTCGATTTCGGCATCGCGAAGCTCGTCGTGGAGGGCTCGAACGCGGCCGGCGCCACGCGCACCCTCGGGACGCCGCTCTACATGGCGCCGGAGCAGTTCCGCTCCCGCTCGCGGCTCACGGGCGCGGCGGACGTCTATGCGCTCGGCATGATGGCGTACACGCTGCTCGCGGGGATCCCTTACTGGGGCCCGGAGGCGAGCAGCGCAGAGGACGTGATCGCCTTCGCGCTCATCGCCTCCCGCGGCCCCGAGGAGCCTCCGGTGCAGCGGGCGCGCGCGCAGGGCGCGGCGCTGCCGCCGGGCTTCGACGCGTGGTTCGCGCGGGCCACGGCGATGGACCCTGCCGCGCGGTTCCAGACGGCGACGGAGGCGGTGCGGGCCCTCGGCGCGGTGCTCGACGCGGGGGCGAGCGTCGGGGTGCCGGCGGCGTTCTCGAGCGCGCCAGTCTGGCCCGGCGTGGCCGCCGCGGTGACGGGCGCCGTGCCGGCGGCGAGCTCGAATCCGGAGCGCGAGCGCGCCGCTTCGCCGGAGAGGCCGCCGGTCCCGTTCGCGGGGACGTCGATGGGCGCGGCCGTCTCCTCCTCGGTGCCGGCGCGGCGGCAGGGCAGGGGAGCGCTCGTCGCGGCCGTGGCGTCGCTCGGGGTCGCGGCGCTGGGCGTGGGGGGCTGGCTCGCGCTGCGGCCGAGGAGCGAGGGCGCGCCGGCGCAGGCCGGGGCGCCGGAGATCGCCGCGGTGCGCGCGGAGGAGGCGGGCGCACCGCCGCCCTCGACCGCGCGCTCCCCGGCGGCGTTGGAGCCGGCGGTGCAGCCCACGCCCCCCGTGGCCGACGCGAGCGCGGCTCCGCCGGCGCCTGCGAGCGCGAGCGCGGCTCCGCCGGCGCCTGCGAGCGCGAGCGCGGCTCCGCCGGCGCCGGGCACCCAGAGGCCGCCGGCACCGCCGCGATCGCCCCGCCGCCTGTTCGGACGAGACTGAGGGCGATGTCCGCCGCCTCGACGCCGCACGCCCCCGCCGCTCGCTCCTTCACCCGCCGCTGGAAACGCCAGAACATGCCCTCTTCTGCTCGCCGGTGTCCGCTGCTCCTCTGGACCCTCGTCCCGCTCTTCGTGTCCGCTCCGGCGGCGGCGCAGGACATCGCGCCCGCGGAGGTACTCTTCGACCGGGGCCTCGCCGACATGGACGCGGGCCGGTACGAGACCGGCTGCAAGGCGCTCGCGGAGAGCCAGCGCCTCGACCCCCGGCCGGGCACGCTCTTCACGCTGGCTTTCTGCGAGTCGAAGTGGGGCCGCGTCGCGACGGCGGTGACACGCCTCAACGATTTCCTCTCGCTGGTGGAGCGGATGCCCCCGGACCAGCGGGGGCGGCAGGCCGAGCGCGCGGCAGCGGCGCGAGAGGAGCGCGCGCGCCTGGCCCCGCGGGTGCCCGAGCTCGCGCTCGTTTTGCCGCCGAACGCCCCGGCGGGGACGGTGGTGACGCGCGACGGCCAGACGCTGGGCGAGGCCTCGCTGGGCGTCGGGCTGCCCGTGGATCCGGGGGAACACGTGGTGTCGACCCGGGCGCCGGGAGGGCCTGTGTGGGAACGCCGCGTCGCGATCGCGGAGGGCGAGAAGCAGCAGCTGACGCTCGAGGTGAAGGCGCCGCCGGCGGTCCGCGAGGTCGCGCCGCCGCCTCCCGCCTCCGAGGGCGGCGGCGAGGTCTCGTCAGGCCGGCGCGCCGCTGTCTACGTGGCTGGAGGCGTCGGGGCGGCGGGGGTCGTCCTCGGCGGGGTGATGGGGGCGCTCACGTTCGGCAAGAGGTCGGTCGTCGCGGAGCACTGCGGCGCCGGCATCGGGGACAGCCGCGAGGAGGCGTGCGACGTGACCGGGTTCGACGCGACGCGGAGCGCGCGCACGACGGGCCTCGTGAGCACCATCGGCTTCGGGGTGGGGCTCGCCGGGCTGGGCGCGGCGGCGGTGCTCTACTGGACCGAGCCGAAGCAGGACGGCCCGGTGGTCGGCGCGACGCGCGCGGCGCCGCGGTGGGTCGGCGCGGGCGTGATCGCGGCGGGGCCCGGGGCGACGGTGGTCGGCGCTCGAGGGGTGTGGTGAGGGGCGTGGCCCACAGCGCGATCGCGCGCGACCAGGTCGTGGCGCTGCCCGGCGCGGCGGCCGCGGCCGTCGCCTGGCGGTCCCGGGGGCAGCTCAACGTCACCGTGATCGCGAAGGCGACGTTCGCGTTCGCGCCCGACGCGGAGACGCCGCGGGTCGCGCCGCAGGAGATCTTCACGGCGAACGTCCATCACGACGGGAGCCCGCTGAGCAGCGTCCGCTTCACGAGCGATCTCGCCCCCTACCTGGCCCGCGCCGACGTGCTCTTCACGGGGCACGCGTGCGCGCCGCCCGGGACCTCGGTGCAGTCGCTGCCGGTGCGCCTCGCCATGTTCGACCGGGGTCGCGCGGTCCTCGACAAGAGCCTGCTGGTCCAGGACACGACTCCGTTCCACGCGTTGCCCATCGTTTACGAGCGGGCGCACCGCGGCGCGGACGGGCAGGAGAACCCGCTCGGCGTCGACCCGAACGCCGGAAAGGAGCAGCCCAGCGTGCTCGACCCGCTGCGGCCCGAGAGGCCGGCGGGGTACGGCCCGATCGCCCGCGCGTGGCCCGCGCGCAAGCGGCTGCTCGGGGGCACCTCGCCCTCGGCGCTCGAGGGCCCCATTCAAGAGATCCCCGAGCCGTTCGACTGGTCCTACTTCCAGTCAGCGCCGCCCGACCAGTGGATCGATCACCTGCGCGGCGGGGAGTGGCTCGTGCTCCACGGGCTGCACCGGGCGGTGCCTCACCTGAAGATGCGCTTGCCCGAGGCGCGGGGGCTCGCGCGCGTCCACGGGCTCTCCGCCTTCGGGGTGGAGGAGGGGCAGCTGCTCGCGCTGAACGCCGACACGCTGCGCATCGACGGCGAGGAGGAGCGCTGCACGCTCGTGTTCCGGCGCAGCTTCCCCGTCCCGAGCGAGGCAGCGCTCGCGAGCGTGCGCGTCGTCGCGGGGGTCGAGCAGGCCGGAGCGCCGCTCGAGTGGCCGCAGCGGCTCGAGGACCGCGCGCCGCCGTCGCGCGACGCGGCGCCGGCGGTCGGCGCGGCGCCGGCGGTCGGTGCGATCGTGGTGGGCGCGACGGGGCGCGCGCCGCGGGGGCTGACGGCGGCCGCGATGACGGCCGATATCTCGGAGGACGCGCTGGAGGCTGCGTCGCGCCCCGCTCACCCGTTCCGGCCGCAGGGCGCGCCGCTCGCCGTCGTGATCCGCGAGGCGGCGCCTCCGTCGGCGCCGCAGCGGGACACCGCCGCCAGCGCGCCCGGCGGCGAGCCGGGGGTGGCGCCGCTCCCCGCGATCGCTCGCCCGAAGGCGCCGCGCTGGGTCGCCACCACGCAGGATGTCCCGGATCTGCCGGACGAGGCGCTGAGCGGCGCGCGAGCTCTCCCGTTCCAGGAGCCGCCTCCCGG
Organism: Sorangium sp. So ce321; assembly: GCF_051530195.1. NCBI lineage: Bacteria > Pseudomonadati > Myxococcota > Polyangiales > Polyangiaceae > Sorangium > Sorangium sp. So ce321. The sequence goes on from NZ_CP150329.1 coordinate 14,256,279, forward strand.
GGCCGCGCCCGCGCTGCCGCCGGTGGTCCCTTCCGCGTCGCGCGCGCGGACCGAGCGCGTCGCCTCGGGCACGCTGGAGGTCTCGGTCGACGAGCCCGCAGGCGCGCAGCCCAGGAGCGCGCTGCCTTTCCCGGGGCCCGCCGTCGCGCCGGCGGCGCCGCCCGCTGTCGCGCCGGCGGCGCCGCCCGTCGCGCCGGCGTGGCTGCCCGCTGCCGCGCCGCCGGGCGCCGCGGACGAGCCAGCGCTCGGCGCCTCGCTGACGGAGGGCTGGGCAGCGCCGGCGCCGAAGCAGTACATCGGTTGGCCGGCCCAGCCGCCCCTGCTGGGCCCCGTCGCCGAGCGCGCGCAGGCCGCACAGAGCGCCCCCTCTCCGGCGCCCGGCACGGTGCCGTATTTCGAGCCGTCCGCGCCCGCGAGCCCGGCGGCGCCGCCCGCGCCCGCGCCCGCGGCGGCCCCGGCGCCCGAGCCCGCGCCACCCGAGCCCGACCCGGCGAGCTTCCCGCTCGAGCGCTTCGCGGCCGTCACCGCCGAGATCGCCGAGGGGCGGGCCCCGCGCGCGGACGTGCTGGCCTCGCACGAGCTCGGCGACCGCGCGTGGAGCGCGATCGACCGCCACTGGGCCGACGCGATCAAGAAGGACGCGGCGCACGGCGCGGGTCGGCTGCGGAGCGCGTACGACAGCGCCTACGTGGCCGCCGTGGAGCGCTTCCGCGGCCCGATCACCCCGGCGGAGTACGCGCGCCTCGTCGTGGCCGTGGAGCGCAAGCAGAGCGCCCCGGTCCTCGACGAGCTCAGGATCCAGCGCCCCGCGCTGATGCACGTGATGCGTCTCTGGACGAAGAAGGCGGCCGCGGACCCGAGGCTCTTCAGCGAGGTGGGCGCCGCGCTCGCCGCGCTGCGGGCGCAGTGACGTGATCGCTTGGAACCACCTTTGACCGAGAGGGCCTGTCTGCGATGTGGCGCAAGCTCGATGAACTGAAGGCGACACTGGACGAGTTCGTCGACCAGCGCGAGAACCTCCTGCTGGTCGTGAGCTGCGCCGACCCGGAGATGTCGTATGTGCTCAAGACCCTGGAGGGGATGGACGACACGGCCCCTTCGGACATCTTCCTGGTCTTCGGCGAGACCTTCACCGACGCGGCGCAGTACGCCTCGGCGATCATGAAGAACCTCCGGCTCCAGATGGAGGTCGCCAGGGCGCCCCGCGCGGCGCAGGGCGAGGGCCCGTTTCCGCCGCTGCCCGCGGTCTGCGACGATGTCGCGGCCGCGCCGGGCGCGCGCGTGCGCGCGGCGATCGATCACGTCTCCTCGCTCGTCCCCGCGCAGGGCTGGCACCGCGTGATCTGGGGGTTTCTGCCGCTCCAGATCGCCGACCAGGAGGGCTACGCGCGGCTCGTCGGCGAGTTCGTGCCCGCGAAGGGGCCCGAGCCGTGGATGCGGGGCCTGCGCGTGATCGCGCGCGACGACCGCGCGGCCCCGTTCCTGTTCCCGCCGCTGCGCAAGAGCAAGGCCCCCGGGGTGCTGCTCTACGAGCTCGACATGAGCCCGGCGGCCCTGAACGACGCGCTCGTCAAGGAGGCCGGCGACCGGAGCTTGCCTGTCGCCGATCGCATGCAGGCGCTCCTGCAGCTCGCGGGGCTCGACTACGCCTACCGGCGCTACCCGCAGGCGCTCGAGAAGTACGGAGCGCTCTACAGGTACTATGCGGCGCACGACGCGCCGGTGATGCAGGCCGTGACCCTCCTCGGCGTGGGCGACGTGCTCCGGCAGATGGGGGACGTCAAGGAGGCCAGGGTGAAGTACCACCAGGGGCTCGCGCTGGTGATGTCGACGCAGGCGCTGCCGGTCCTCTTGAACCTCACGTACGCGATCGGCGACACCAGCCTGGAGCTCAAGGACTACCGCGACGCCGAGGGGTTCTTCGGCCTCGCCGGGCAGATCGCCGGCAAGCTCATGAACCCGTTCGTGAAGGCCGACGCCCTGGAGAAGCAGGGCATCGCGCGGTACCGCACGGGCGACGCCACGGGCGCCGTGCTGGTGTGGAAGGAGGCGGCGGCCCTCGGCAAGACGTTCGCGTACCACGAGCGGCACCGCTCGGTGCTGGAGAGCCTGATCGCCGCCTACAAGGGCATGTACATGGAGGACGAGCGCCGCGCCTGCGAGGCCGAGCTCAAGACGGCGACGCAGTCGATGAAGGCGGACGCGCGCGAGGCGCACGAGCACCCGCTGAGGGCCGCGACGTGAGCACACGAGGAAACGCTGCGACGGGAGCGGCCGCGGCGGCCGGCAATCAGGCGGAGGCGCCGAAGCCGCTGATATCGCCGACGGGGGACGCGTCGCTGGACGTGCTGGCGGGCGACATCAACGACGCGCACGCGGCATTCCAGCCCCTGTCCGACCCGGAGGCGACGAACCTGGAGAAGGCGAACGCGGCGATCGGCGGGACGCTGAACGCGGTGATGTTGCCGATCACGCTGCTGAACGACGGCTTCGCGCTGGCGACGCGGGACATCGGGAAGCTGATCGAGCTGCCCGCGGCGACGCTGGGGATGCTGCACCTCGGGATCCCGCACGTGCACCTGCACCCGCCGGCGATGCCGATCCCGCTGCCGAGCTTCGGCCCGGTGGCGCTGGCCGGGTGCGCGTCGGTGCTGATCAACGGGATCCCCGCGGCGCGGGCGGGGGACATGGGGATATCGCTCTTGTGCGGGACGTTCGCGCCGCCATTCGAGGTGTTCACCGGGTCGAGCAAGGTGTTCTTCGGCGGGGCGCGGGCGGCGCGGATGCTGGACATCACGATGCACTGCATGCCCGGCGCCGGTGCGGCCAGGGCGATGGCCACGCTGATGAAGGTGGCCTCCGTAGGGATGGGCGTGGTCGGGGTCGGGGCGGGGGCGCTCGACGCGGTGACCAAGGCGGAGCGGGCGAAGCGGCTGCGGGCGAAGAAGGTGGAGCCGAAGGCGATCGACCCGGCCGAAGCGGCGAAGATGACGCCGGAGGAGCTCGCGGCTGCGCAGGAAGCCGCGGCGGCCGCGGCGGCGGAGGAGCAGCAGGAGAACCTCGAGGAGGCGGCGGCGGACGAGGCGTCGGCGAAGATCACCGGGATCCAGGCGGGGCTGGATGCGGCGGCGCTGGCGCTGAGCCTGCTGATGGGGATGGATCCGGGGACGCCGCCGTGCATCGGCGCGGTGCTGACGGGGCACCCCAACGTGCTCATCGGCGGGTTTCCGATGCCGCCGTGGTCGGCGGTGGCGAGGGGGCTCGGGAAGCTCGGGAGGAAGCCAAGGAGCAAGAGAAACGTCAAGAAGACAGACAACAACAAGTGTGAGCGCCCTGGCCATCCCATCAACCCGGTCACCGGGGCCAACGAGGACGAGTTCATCGATCACGAGCAGCCGGGGCCGATCCCGTTTCGCTGGGGTCGTCATTATACGAGCGCGGACGCGGATCGCGACGGGCCGATGGGCCGTGGGTTCCGGCACAGCTACGAGCGCAGCCTCACCGTCGACCTCGACCAGGTGACGTACACGGATGCCGAGGGACGAACGGTCGACCTCCCGCTCCCCGGACGGGAGGAGAGCGAGACGTATCGCGACGGCTACGCGCTCTTCATCTCGGCCGAGGGCGCGGGGACCCTTTACCAGCTCGCGCGCTCGGGCGAGCCCATGATGGAGTTCGTGAAGGAGCCGCGCAGCGACGCGGCGCCTCGGCTCATGCGCCTCCGCGGCCCGGGAGCGCAGGTGAGCTTCGTCTACGACGCCCTGGGCCGGCTGACGGCCATGCTCGAGACGTCGGACGCGGGCGCGATCGAGACGCGGCTCGTGCTCGACGACAGGGGCCATATCGTCGAGGTGCGCCGGGGTCGGCGCGGGGAGCGGGATCTGCCGCTCATCGCATCCTATGGATACGACAGCGCGGGGTGCCTGCTTTTGTTCCAAGACGCGCTCGGGGCCAAGGCCAGCTACGCCTACGACGCCGGCCGGCGCATCGCGCGCATGACCGACCGCAACGGCTACAGCTTCCACTTCACCTACGATGACCAGGGGCGATGCATCGAGGAGCACGGCGACGACGGGCTCTGGCGGGTCGCGCTGCGCTACCAGCTTGAGCGGCGGCGGACGCTCGTCACGAAGGCGGACGGGGGCGAGTGGATCATCGAGTACAACGAGAATGGCACGCTCGTCTCCATCCAGGATCCCTACGGGGGCACGCGGCGGCGGATCGTGGACGAGGACGGCAGGGTGGTGCGCGACATCGGGGTAGGCGGTCGAGATCTGCGCCTGATCTACGACGCCACCGGGAGGAACGTCGCCGTCGTCGACCCGTTCGGCCATCCACGCCCGCCGCTCGACGAGGTGCCCAACCCGCCCAACCCGTTCGCGGTCTATGTGGCGGAGACGGCCCGGGAGCAGCAGTGGGGCCGCTCGCTCGACGCGCTCCCGGTGCCGCGGGCGGCCGCCGAAGGGCTGCCGCCCGCCGCCTTGGCGGCCGTGCCGGCCACGCCGCGCGACCTGCGCGCGCCGGAGATCCGGCGAGACTCGCTTGGCAGGGAGATCGAGCGGGTCGACGCTGCCGGGCACCGGCAGTCGTGGGCGTATGACCCGAACGGCAACGTGGTGCGCCACGTCGATCGCGACGGGCGTGAGCACCGGACCGTCACCACATCGTGGAACCTGACCGGCGCGACGGTGGATCCGCTGGGGAGCCGGACTCATTACGAGTACACCGCGCACCAGGAGATCGCGCGGATCGTCGATCCGAAGGGGAACGAGAGCCGGTACGAGTACGACCTCAAGGACCGGCTGACGCGCGTGTGGCGGCACGGTGTCCTGCGGGAAGAGTACGCGTACGGCCCGGGCAACGAGCTCGTCGAGAAGCGCGACGGGGCGGGTAACGTGCTCGTGCGCTTCTCGGCCGGAGCGAACGGCCTCTATTCCGAGCGCCGCCTCGCGTCAGGGGAGGTGCACCGGTACGCGTACGACGAGCGCGGCCGCATCACGCGCGCCTCGACGGACGAGGTGGAGGTGCTCTGCCAGCTCGACCACTGGAACCGGGTGATCTTCGATCAGCGGGACGGCCGCGGCACGAAGCATGAGATCGACCAGGGCGAGCTTCGCTCCACCACCTACTTTGGCCGATTCACCATCACGTACCGTCGCGCGCCGGACGGCTCCCTTGAAATCGAGGCGCCGGACGGCGGAAAGCAGCGGATCCAGCGGCGCGAGGACGGGAGCGTCGTCACGCTGCTCGGAAACGGGTCGAGCATGCTGTCCTCGTACGACGACGAGCAGCGGTGCCTCGCGCGCGTCATGTGGCGGATGCGAGGGGACAAGACGGCGCTCTGGTCGGTCCGGTACGTGTATTCGCCCGAAGGGGAGCTTCGCCGGGTGGAGGACGACGCCCGCGGCGTGACCGAGTACACCTACGACGCCGCGCACCGCCTCGTCCGCGAATCAGGGCCGGACGGCGGTACGGCGGAGGTCGTGCTCGACGCCGCCGACAACGTGATCTCCAAGCCGGGCATCGAGCGCGTCGAGCTCCTCGAGGGCAATCGCCTGCACGCGAGCGGGCGCGAGCGCTTCCGATATGACGGCCGCAACAACCTCGCCGAGCAGGCGGGCGAGGGGGGCGAGGTGACGCGTTATCACTACAACAGCCTCGACATGCTCGTGGGCATCTCGCGGAGCGGGCGAGACGGCGCGTGGTCGGCCGCTTACGACGGGATCGGCCGGCGCGTGCACAAGACCTCGGGCGGGGAGCGCACCGACTTCTACTGGGACGGCGACCGGCTGGCGGCCGAGGTGGGGCCCACGGGCGCGCTGCGGATCTACGTCTACCCTGGGCCGGAGGCGCTCGTCCCGCTCCTGTTCATCGATTACGACAGCACCGACGCGGCGCCCGAGAGCGGCCGGCCTTATTACCCCATCGGAAACCAGATCGGGGTGCCGCTCCACATCGAGGACGGGACGGGCAACGTCGTCTGGAGGGCGAGCCACGTCGAGCCCTATGGGACGATCACCGTCGATCCAGCCTCGACCATCTCGTATGCGCTGCGGTTCCCGGGGCACTACCACGACGAAGAGACGGGCCTCCACTACAACCGCTTCCGCTACTATAGCCCGCGCCTCGGCCGTTATCTCCAGCCTGACCCGGTCGGGCAATCGGGAGGCGTCAACCTCTACGCGTACCCCGCGAACCCGCTGGTCCGCGTGGACGTGCTCGGGCTCACGCCGCACGGCGGACCGAGCAGCAGCACCGCCCAGCACCCCGGAGTCCACCTCCAGGACACGCCGCGCCGTTTCAGTTACCAGCAGACCAAAAACCTCTCGTGCGGGGCATCCGCTCTCCTGGTCGCCGCGATGGAATTAGGCATCAGTAAGACTCCGGAAAACTACGCCAAAGGCTGGACCAACCGGACTATCACGAACCAGCCTCTCCCAGACGCCAGGCTCGTGGAACTCGAGATTTACAACCATACCTCCCCCGGAGAAAAGTACTCCATGCCGAGCGATGTGCTCAATACAGCTCGGGATTTGGGGCTACAGGCCCGGATACACCAGGTGCCGATACCTTTTAAGACGCAGGCCATCAACTGGTGGTTTTCCAGCGAGTATGATAAGCTACGACGGCAAGACGAGAACATCATACCTGAGCGGCCGAGTCTCGGGAGAAACGAACGTGAGCTCCGTGTCGTCACGGTCGCTGGGCTAGGTTTGCACTGGGTTCTCGTGCGCCCGGACGAGAACTTCATGGATCCTGATACCGGCAAGAGCATCACGGGAACGCCCGAAAAGGATGGGGGCTATGGCAGGACCGGCATATCCATCGTGGTCTCGCTTCCACCGCCTCCACCCCCGCCTGCGCTCACGCCGCCGCCGCCTGCAGTGACGAAGGATCCGATTCGCTCTCCCATCGTGCTCTCGCCGCCATCGGCTCAACCCGCGCCTGCGCTCACGCCGCCGCCGCCTGCAGTGACGAAGGATCCGAAAAGCTCTCGATGAGCCGCTCGTCCACCGCGCGCGGTGAGGGTCGAGGCGCGACGCTGGTCTCTAGCGTCAGAGCTCCCAACGGGGGGCTCCCTGGCGCTCGAGACCAGGGCGGCCGCGGCGCGAAGCTCCGAGGAAGCTGGTTCAGCTTATCAGCGCCGCCTTCACGTAGGCCAGCTCGCCGCCGTCGACCGTGACCTTGAGCTCGATCTTCGACGCTTCGAGGGTGATGTTCGCCCGTTTGATGGTGATGTCCCAGCCGAACGAGGTCACGAGCTTGCCTCCCGAGAGGTTCATCTCGTTCTTGCCGTGAAGGTCGACCTTCTTCGAGGCGACCGGGGCCGACGTCTTCGCGCCGACCTTGAGCTTGCCCGAGGCCAGCGCCTGCGTGGTCCTCTCGCCGATCTGCTGCGACTTCGCGGCGACGAGTCGACCAACTCGCCGCCGTACGCTGTGACCGGGATACCAACCTTATGGTGTTCTTCGGCGGCTCCAGGCTGATGCCGCTGGTACAGGGCGAGGCCCACGCCATCGTGCACAGGGCGACGTCCAGGTGCGCCGGCAGTGATTCAACCGTCTACGTCAGCGCACCTCCTCCAACACGAATGCGCATGAACGCCTTCTCCGATTTGAAGGTCCCCGCTATAGTCAGCGCTGGAGCGCGTGATCACGCGCCTGCAAAGCCATGTACATGAATGGTGAGCGCCGCGCCTGCGAGGCCGAGCTCGAGACGGCGATGCAGTCGATGAAGGCAGACGCGCGCGAGGCGCACGAGCACCCGTTGAGGGCCGCGGCATGAGGACACAAGGAAATCCTGCGAGCGGAGCGGCTGCGTCGGCCGCCGACCAGGCGGAGGCGTCGACGTCGCTGATCAAGCCGACGGGGGACGCGTCGCTGGACGTGCTGGCGGGGGACATCAACGACGCGCACGCGGCGTTCCAGCCCCTGTCGGACCCGGAGGCGAGCACGCTGGACAAGGCGAACGCGGCGGTCGGCGGGACGCTGAACGCGATGATGCTGCCGATCACGCTGCTGAACGACGGCTTCGCGCTGGCGACGCGGGACATCGGGAAGCTGATCGAGCTGCCCGCGGCGACGCTGGGGATGCTGCACCTCGGGATCCCGCACGTGCACCTGCACCCGCCGGCGATGCCGATCCCGCTGCCGAGCTTCGGCCCGGTGGCGCTGGCGGGGTGCGCGTCGGTGCTGATCAACGGGATCCCCGCGGCGCGGGCGGGGGACATGGGGATATCGCTCTTGTGCGGGACGTTCGCGCCGCCGTTCGAGGTGTTCACCGGGTCGAGCAAGGTGTTCTTCGGCGGAGCGCGGGCGGCGCGGATGCTGGACATCACGATGCACTGCATGCCCGGCGCCGGTGCGGCCAGGGCGATGGCCACGCTGATGAAGGTGGCCTCGGTGGGGATGGGCGTGGTGGGGGTCGGGGCGGAGGCGCTCGACGCGGTGACCAAGGCGGAGCGCGCCAAACGGCTGCGGGCGAAGAAGGTGGAGCCGAAGGCGATCGACCCGAGCGAAGCGGCGAAGATGACGCCGGAGGAGCTCGCGGCCGCGCAGGAAGCCGCGGCGGCCGCGGCGGCGGAGCAGCAGCAGGAGAACCTCGAGGAGGCGGCGGCGGACGAGGCGTCGGCGAAGATCACCGGGATCCAGGCGGGGCTGGATGCGGCGGCGCTGGCGCTGAGCCTGCTGATGGGGATGGATCCGGGGACGCCGCCGTGCATCGGCGCGGTGCTGACGGGGCACCCCAACGTGCTCATCGGCGGGTTTCCGATGCCGCCGTGGTCGGCGGTGGCAAGGGGGCTGGGCAAGCTGGGCAAGTCGAAGGGGAGAAAACGAAAGTCCAAGCATCCGATCGATAAGGGCAAGCGCCGCGGACATCCCATCGACCCCATCACCGGCGCGAATGAGGACGAGTTCCTCGATTACGAGCAGCCGGCACCTGTCGGGTTTCGGTGGGAGCGCAACTACACGAGCGCAGGCGCCGACCGCGAAGGGCAGATGGGTCGCGGGTTCCGCCATGGTTACGAGCACCGGCTGAAGGTCGACCTCGATCAGGTCGCGTATACCGATGCTCGTGGGCAGACCGTCGAGATCCCGCTGCCGCGATTCGCGGGAGAGGAGACGTCCCGGGGAGGGTACGTCCTCCGCGTCTGGGTCGACGGCGCGGCCGTCACCTACGAGCTCGAGCGCCGCGACGAGCTCGCCATGTGGTTCGTACGAGAGCGGCGCGCCGACGCCGGCTGCGAGCTTCGGCTCGCGCGGATGCACACGGCTGAGGTACGGATGCGCTTCCTGTACGACGACCGAGGTCAGCTGCGAGGCATCGACGAGACCTCCGATGCCGCCGCGATCGAGACACGGCTCGCTCTCGATGACCGCGGCCACATCGTCGAGGTGCGACGCGGTCCGCGCGGCGAGCGCGAGCTCCCGCTCATCGCCGCTTACGCCTATGATCACGCTGGTCGCCTCGTGCTGTTTCAGGACGCGGTCGGTGCCAGGGGCCGCTACGCCTACGACTCTTCCCATCGCCTCGTGCGCATGACGGACCGCAACGGGTACAGCTTTCACTTCGCGTATGACGCTCAGGGACGGTGCGTCGAAGAGCACGGCGATGATGGCCTCTGGCGGGTAGCGCTGCGCTACGAACCCGAGAACCGCCAGACGGTGATCACCCAGGCCGACGGCGGCGAGTGGATCTACGGGTACGACGAGAATCAGACCCTCGCCTGCATCCGCGACCCCTATGGCGGTCAGCGCCGCCTTGTGACGGACGACGAGGGCAGGGTCACGAGCGAGATCGGCGCAGACGGAAGAACACTATGGGAATTCTTCTACAACCGCGACGGAGAGCGCTACGGGCTTGTCGACCGTTATGGCGGGTTGCATCCGCCGCTCGATGTGGAGCCCAACCCCCCGCTTCCGCCCGCTCATCAGATCGCCAACTCCGCGCTGACGCAGCAATGGGGGGCGCCGGGTGACACGCACACCGGCTTGGATGACTGGCGCTACACCCTGCCAGGCCAGGTCCAGGCGTTCCTTGCCACGCTTCCGAGCGACGCACCGACGACGGAGGAGCTGTCGCGAGAGTGGGACCCCCTCGGGCGATTGATCACCGAGACGGACGCCTCTGGTCGGCGTCAGTCGTGGGCTTACGATGCCAACGGTAACCCCGTCCGCTTCGTGGACCGCGACGGGCGCGAGCACCGCGTCGAGATCTCGTCGTGGAACCTCATCGGCGCGATTATCGATCCCCTCGGCAACCGCACCTGCGTCGACTACACCGCGCACGAGCGCGTCGCTCGCATCGTTGATCCAGGCGGCAGCGAGAGTCGCTACGACTATGATCTCAAGGACCGCCTCGTACGTGTCGTGCGGCATGGCGTGGTGCGCGAGGAGTATTCGTACGACGCCGGCGATCGCCTTGTCGAGAAGCGCGACGCTGCAGGCGAGGTCCTTGTTCGCTGCGTGATCGGTGATGACAGCCTACCGTCCGAGTACACCCTCACGTCGGGCGAGGTGTTTCGGTACGGATACGACGAGCGGGGCGAGGTCACGCGCGCCTCCACGCGAGACGTGGAGGTGCACCGGCGCTTTGACGCGGGGAGGCGCCTCGTCTTCGACGAGCGCGACGGACGCGGCGTGAGGCACGGCTACTCGGGTGATACGCTCGAGCATACGACGTATCTCGGACGCTTTACCGTCTTCTATCGAACCGAACCTGATGGCTCGTCGTGGATCGAATCCCCGGTGGGAGGCGAGCATCGGATACGGGGCGACCGCGGCGGCGTGCTCCTGGAACTCGGAAGCGGGAGCTCGGTGCTCTCGTCGTACGACGAGGAGGGTCGCTGCACCGGTCGCGCCATGTGGCGCAAGCGTGGCGTGGCGCTCGCGTTGTGGTCGGTGCGCTACAGCTACTCGGCCGAGGGAGATCTGCTGCGTGTGGACGACAGCGACGCGGGCGTGACCCACTACAGCTACGACGCGGCGCACCGCCTCGTCGGGGAGGTGGGCCCAGACGGGGTGGCATCGGCGATCGTCCTCGACGTGGCTGGCAATGTGCGCGAGAAGCCGGGGCTCCCGCGCGCCGAGGTCCTCGAGGGCAACCGCCTCTCCACGGCAGGCCGCGAGCGGTTCGGCTATGACGAGCGAAACCACCTCGCTGAATGGACAGACGAAGCGGGGGAGGTGACACGCTATCAGTACAACAGCCTCGGTATGCTGGTAAGGGTGTCGTGGAGCGGCCGGGAGGAGAGCTTCACGGCCGGCTACGACGGGATCGGCCGGCGCCTCTGGAAGGCGCTCGGCGGCCATCGAACCGAGTATTTCTGGGACGGCGACCGGCTCGCTGCGGAGATCGGTCCGACGGGCGTGGTGCGGATATACATCTACGCGGGGCCGGAGGCGCTCGTCCCGCTGATGTTCATCGATTACACGAGCGTGGATGCGGATCCGGCGAGCGGGCACGCGTACTACCCGATCTGCAATCAGGCGGGGCTTCCGCTGCACATTGAGGACGAGGCGGGCACCATCGTCTGGCGGGCGCGTCATGTCGAGCCCTACGGGGCCGTTGTGCTGTATCCCGGCGCGTCGATCACCTATGCGCCGCGCTTTCCGGGGCACCACTTCGACGAAGAGACGGGACTTCATTATAACCGATTTCGTTACTATAGTCCTCGACTCGGTCGGTATCTACAGTCCGATCCCGCTGGTCAGGAGGGCGGGGTCAACCTGTACGCGTATCCGGCAAATCCGCTGGTCGACGTGGATGTGCTCGGGCTATTGCATTCTGAAAAGCAATGGCAAGAGTTCGTCCAGAAGCATCCAATCAAAGAAAATACGCCGACTTTCAAGAAATACGCCAAATATTATAGGAAATCGATCGGTCGATTTATTGGAAAGGAGAATTTCCGAAAAAAGTTTATCATAAAGGTCGAGCTTGGGACCTTGGAGTCCGAATTCATCAAAAGAGCTCAGGCTGACGCGGCGGCCGGGGTTAAAGCACAGCACGACCAATTGGAGCGCGGGAGGAGGCATGGGGATAAGCCATTGCTCAGGTACTCCTACACAGAGCCGATCAGCATGGGTAGGGATGATTCCGTCTCGCATCATGACAAAGCTTTTACGTATTTTTACAAGAAAGACATTGTCGTGGAGGCGCGGACCTTTCCGCTGGGCAAGGGTGAGCATCGGTCGCCGCTTATCCTCGAGTTTGATAACAGGATCTTTGCTTTTATTCATGCGATCGCCAACAGCGGGGCGTCGAAGCAGCAGCTGTTCGAGCTGCGAACAGACATGAAGAGCACGTTCGGGGAAAAGCTTCAGTTCGTCGGTGGCGATCTGAATCACAAACCCGTCGACCCTTCGCTTTTGGCTGGCAGTGCAGGGCCATCTCGGCGCTCCCCACGAAACGTGGGGAAGACCTCGGACTTCACTCCCCTCTCCACGGGGAAGCCGACGCACCACGGCACCCATGGCGAAAGCGAGCTCGACTGGGCTTACGTCGCGAAGGGTGATGCTGCGTGGCCGGCTCCTACGCGCATCGATGATGCTTCGGGGCTCCCCGTCTGGAAGGGCGCCCCCGAGGCTTTTCGTAGAGACAACTTACGCGGGCTGCAATCGGCGAGCGATCACGCTGCGATACTGTACACAACGCCGGATGGTAGAAAGCTCCTGGTCTGGAACGCGCAGGACTGGAAGGGCTCCGCGGTGCTCTCCGAAGCCAACAAGCGCCGCGGCGTGGTGTTGCAAGAGTTATTGCTCAGCCACAGACCCGACGTCGTCGTTCTGCTGGAGACCGGGGAAGCAGGTAAGCCCAACAAGTTCATCCAGGACTTTATCGATGAAATAACGGATCGCTCGGGCTGACGCCGCTCGTGCTTCAAATCGCCACAGCGCGGGTTCCTGCGGGTCGACGAGCGGCGGTTCCAGGGGGCCGACGCCGGCTCAGTTCAGCTTGATCAGCGCCGCCTTCACGTCGACCAGCTCCCCGCCGTCGACCGTGACGGTGCTCCCACCCTTGATCTCGACCTTCGACGCGTCGAGGGTGATGTTCTTCCCCTTGATGAGGATATCCCCGCTGAACGAGATCACGAGCTTGACGCCCCCGATGCCCACCTCCTCCTTGCCGTAGACGACGACCTTCGGCGCGTCGATCACTGCCGACGTGTCCGCGACCACCTTGAAGGTGTCCGAGCTCAGCACCTGCGTCGTGTCGGCGTGGATCTGCTGCTTCGGCGCACTGAGGATCTGCTCTGTCTCCGACACGACGACCTGCTTCGCCTTCGCGCCGATGACCTGCTCGCCGTCGACCTGCACCCCGTGCTTCCCCTTCACGAGGAGCGCATGATCCGCGTCGTAGGCGGTCACCTGGACGCCGACGACGTTGATCGACTGCTTGCCCTGCACCGAGGTCGCGTCGTCCCCCGTGACCGACACCGCGCGGTTCCCGGTGACGGCGTCGGTCAAGTTCCCCGTCACCGCGAGCGTCCGGTTGCCGCTGACCGCCACGGTCTGGTCGCCCTCGACCCCGACGCTCTGGTTGCCCTGCACCCCGACGCTCTGGTTGCCCTGCACCCCGACGCTCTGGTTGCCGCTGACGCCGGTGTCCTGATCCCCGCCCACGCCGATGGTCTGGTTCCCGCCGACGGTGACCGTCTCGTTCGCGCCGACCACCTCCGCGTTGTTCGCGCCGACCATCGTGCTCCGGTCGGTGCCCGTCGCCTCGCTCCGGTTCGCGCCGACGCTCGACGTGCTGTCGACCGCCACCGTCTCGCTGCGGTTGTTGCCGACCTCGCTGTTCCAGTCCTTCGGCGTGTGCAGCAAGATCTGCTGCGCCCCCGCGGTGTCGTCGAACCGCAGCTCGTTGTGCGTGCCGCCGCCCGGGCTCGTGTCCGTCTTGAAGGTGCTCACCGTCGGCACGACCGTCGGCGGCACGTTCTGGCCGTTGTACACGCGCCCCACCACGAGCGGCCGGTCCGGGTCCCCGTCCTCGAAGTCGACGATCACCTCCGCGCCCACGCGCGGGTGGAACACGCCCCCTTGCCCGGCGCCCGCGAACACCTGGCTCACCCGCACCCAGCACGACGTCGGCTCCGCGCCTTGCCGCGCGCCGTCCTGGTCCCAGTGGAAGCGCACGCGCACGCACCCGATCTCCGCGCCCGGCGGCCCGCCGATGTGGATCTCCTGCCCCGACGCCGACGGCTCCGCCGTGACGAACGCCGTCTGCGAGCCCACGATGCGCGGCTTCCGCGTCATCCGCGCGGGCCGGAAGCGCGACTCGGCGGCCGACCCCGCCTTGCCGCGCCGGGCGCACTCGAACGCGCACGCATACGGCACCACGTCCTGCGGCACGTTCACGTTCGCGGACGGCGGCAGCACCCCCGGCTGCTCGCCGCGCACGTCGAGCCGCGTGACCAGGTACTCGCCCTCGTGCCGCGGCCGCTCGTGCTCGAGCGCGAAGATGGTCCCGGCCGCGAGCACGCGGCTCGGGCCGTCGCCCACCGCGTAGCTCGCCTCGACCTCGAGCCGCTCGCGCCGCGCCGCGGCGAGCGGCCTGCCCTGGTCCGGCGTGTCGGGGTAACGCCCCGGGTACTCGTGCTCGACGAGATCCCCGCCGCCCGCGTCCTCCTCGACCGCCATGCTCAGCGCCGGCTTCTTCCAGTTGTAGTCCTGCAGCGTGACCTTGCGGGGGCGCAGGCGCGCGCCGAGCTTCATCGTGGTCACCTCCCGGCCGCGCAGGTTCGCGCCGAGCGGCAGGAACGGCTCGAGCCGCGCGCGGCCCGTGTCCTTGTCGGAGAGCACCAGCAGGCACGCGCCGCCGCCGTTCTCGAAGTGGTAGCCGATGCCCTCCTCCTCGAGCAGGCGCGACACGAAGGCGAGGTCGCTCTCGTTGTACTGCACGCAGTAGCGCCTCGCCGCGACGGCATCGATGCGCGAGGTGTCCGACACGCGCCAGGTGAAGAGCTCCTGCGCCGGCTTGAAGTCGGCAACGCCGTCATCGGGCTCGACCCCACCGCCGCCGCGCTGGAGGGCAGGGTCACCCTGGAGGACAGCGTCGATGATCTGCCGCGTGGTCTTCTCGAGGAAGACGCGGCACCGCGTGCGGTGCGCCGCGCGGGCGAGCGGCGGCGAGAGGACGAGCCGGTACGCCATGCCCCCGTGGATCGGGCCGAGCTCCTCCGCCTCGGTGATGATGCCGTGGACGACGCGGTAGGCGGGCAGGGTCCCCGTCGCGATGCGGAGCGTCGCCCGCGCCTGGATGAGCTCCTCCGGATCGACCTCGGGCGCAGGATCTCGGGTGATGGCGGTGATCTCGTAACGGTAGAGCGTGGAGATGCCCTCCGCGCCCCGGAAGCTGACGACGCGCAGGTGGTCCCAGGGGCCGGAAAGCCCGGAGGCTCCTTCCCACGCAAACGTGAAATCGAGATCACTCAACGGGTCGCTCTCTTTCTTTCTCGCCCCGTCGCGGGGCGCCACCGGCGGCGCGGATCGCCCTCCTGCCCGCGTCGAGCAGGCGCCGCGCGCGAGCACAGGAATGCACGCCAGCACATTCGACCATAACAGAACTCCACCACGCGGAGTCCTCGCCTCGGTCGGACGCGCGAGGCGAGGAGCGCGCCTGCTCAGTGGATTCGTCCTACACGGGCGCTGTCAGCGCACCTGACTGCCGCGACAGCCCACGTGGTCCTGACCGCCGTGACAGCCCTGTCTCCGGACGGTCTGCGGCGGGCGCTCGCGTCGCGGCGCCATGCAGGCGGGCGCTGCCGCGCCGCGGTCTCCTCGGCCGGCGCCGGCCGCTCCTGCTCGACGGTCGGTCGCAAGGGAATAGGATGTGGGGAGGCCGGACGCAGCCATGCCCTCAAGCACCACCCACGTGTCGATCCGCAGGATCACGAACGACAGCGCCGCCGACGCCGAGGATCAGCTCGCCGTCGAGGCGCCGCTCGAGGTCGTCGTCGTCGCGCGAGCCCGCGGGGCGCTCCCCCTGGCCTCGCAGGAGCGCGCCGCCCGCCGCCTGGGCATCACGATGCGCACGCCCGGCCACGATCGCGAGCTCGCGATCGGGCTCCTGTTCGCCGAGGCGGTCATCTCGCGCGCGGCCGACGTGGTCGCCGTCGACGAGGTCCCCGGCCCCTCGGGCGATCTCGTGCGCATCACGCTCGCCGACGGCGTGACCGTCGACCTCGGGCGCACCGAGCGCGCCCTCGCGGTCGCGAACGCGAGCTGCGGCGTCTGCGGCAAGGCCTCGATCGACGTGGCGTCGTTCGCGCCGCCCTCGCCGCTCGCGCGCGGCGTCCCCCGGCTCGCGCCGCGGGTCGTGCACGGGCTCGCCGCGCGGCTCCGCGAGGCGCAGCCGGTGTTCGGGCGGACCGGGGGGCTGCACGCGGCGGCCCTCTTCGACGCGCGCGGCGCGCTCGTCGACATCCGCGAGGACGTCGGCCGTCACAACGCCGTCGACAAGCTCGTCGGCGCCGCGCTGCTCGCCGGGCGGCTGCCCGACCCGGGCGCGGTGCTCATGGTCAGCGGGCGGGCCGGGTTCGAGCTCGTGCAGAAGGCGCTCCGGGCCTCGATCCCGGTGATGGTCGCGGTCGGCGCGCCGTCGAGCCTGGCCGCCGAGCTCGCCGCGGCGCACGGCATGACCCTCGTGGGCTTCGCCCGGGACGCGCGGTTCAACGTGTACGCCGGCGCGGAGCGCATCGCCGCCCCGGCGGTGGAGGCGGCGTCGTGACGGCGCGCGACGTGCTGCGCGACGTGCAGGCCGAGCCGCCGCTCGAGCCCGAAGCGCCCCGGATCGGCGGCCGCAGCGAGGCGGCCGGCGGCCTCGCGGCGGTCGGCGCGACGCTGCGGCACGCGGTAGGCGAGATGGGGGTCGCGCGCGCGGTGCGCACGCTGCTGCGCGTGAACCAGGGCGAGGGCTTCGACTGCCCCGGCTGCGCCTGGCCCGAGCCCGAGGAGAAGCGCTCGGTCGCGGAGTTCTGCGAGAACGGCGCCAAGGCGGTCGCCGAGGAGGCGACGCTCGCGCGCGTCACGCCGGAGTTCTTCCGCGAGCACAGCGTCGAGGCGCTCTCGAGGCAGTCGGACCACTGGCTCGGCAAGCAGGGGCGGCTCGTCCAGCCGATGCTGCTCGAGGAGGGGGCGTCGCACTACCGCCCGGCGTCGTGGGACGAGGCGCTCGACATCGTCGCGTCGTCGCTGCGCGCGCTCAGCTCGCCGGACGAGGCGGTCTTCTACACGTCGGGGCGCACGAGCAACGAGGCGGCGTTCCTCTACCAGCTCTTCGTGCGCGAGCTCGGGACGAACAACCTGCCCGACTGCTCGAACATGTGCCACGAGTCGAGCGGCGTCGGCCTACGCGAGGCGATCGGCGTCGCCAAAGGCACCGTATCCCTTCACGATTTCGAGCTCGCGGACGCGATCTTCGTCGTCGGCCAGAACCCGGGGACGAACCACCCGCGCATGCTCTCGGCGCTGCGCGAGGCGCGGCAGCGCGGCTGCGAGATCGTGACGGTGAACCCGCTCCCCGAGGTCGGCAGCGAGCGCTTCCAGCACCCGCAGCACCCGCTCGACCTCGTCGGCCCGGGGGTGACGCTCTCGACGCTCTTCCTCCAGGTGCGCATCAACGGCGACGTCGCGCTCTTCACGGGGCTCATCAAGGAGATGCTCGAGGAGGAGGAGCGGAGGCCGGGGGCCGTGCTCGATCGCGAGTTCATCGCGCGCCACACGCACGGCTTCGAGGCGTTCGCGGCCGCCGTGCGCAGGGCGCCCTGGGACGACATCGTCGAGCAGAGCGGGGTCCCGCGCGACCGGATCCGGGCGGCGGCCGAGATCGCGATGCGGTCCGAGCGCACGATCGCGTGCTGGGCCATGGGCCTGACGCAGCACCAGAACGGCGTGGCCAACGTGCAGCAAGTCATGAGCTTCCTGCTCCTGCGCGGCAACATCGGCAGGCCCGGCGCGGGCGCGTGCCCGGTGCGCGGCCACAGCAACGTGCAGGGCGACCGGACGATGGGCATCTGGGAGCGCCCGCCCGCCGAGCTCCTCGACCGGATCGAGAAGAACTTCGGCTTCGCGCCGCCGCGCCGCCACGGGCTCGACACGGTCGCAGCGATCGCCGCGATGGCCGACGGGCGCGCCCGCGTCTTCTTCGCGCTGGGCGGCAACTTCCTCTCGGCGACGCCGGACACCACCTTTACCGCCCGCGCCCTCGCCCGGTGCGACCTCACGGCGCACGTGTCGACCAAGCTGAACCGGGCCCACCTCGTGACGGGCAGGCGCGCGCTCATCCTGCCCTGCCTCGGGCGCACCGAGCGCGACGTGCAGGCAGGAGGGCCGCAGCTCGTGACGGTCGAGAACTCGATGGGCGTCGTCTCGAGCTCGCGCGGCGCCCTCCCGCCGGCGTCGGAGATGTTGCGGAGCGAGGTGGCCATCGTGGCGGGGCTCGCCCGCGCGACGCTGGGCGCGAGGTCGCGCGTGCCGTGGGAGGAGCTCACCGCCGACTACGACCGGATCCGCGAGCTCATCGAGCGCACGATCGACGGGTTCGACGACTTCAACGCGCGCGTCAGGGACCCGCGCGGCTTCGCCCTGCCGAACGCCGCGGCCCGGCGCGAGTTCCGCACCCCGACGGGCAAGGCGAACTTCATCGCGCACCCGCTGCCGCGGCACGAGCTCGAGCCCGGCGAGCTCCTGATGATGACCATCCGCAGCCACGACCAGTACAACACGACCATCTACGGGCTCGACGACCGCTACCGCGGCGTGCGCGGCGGGCGCCGCGTCGTGTTCATGAACGCCGAGGACGCGGCCGAGCGCGGGCTCTCGCAGGGGGAGCTCGTCGACATAACGAGCCGCTTCTCCGACGGGGAGCGCGTCGCGCGCGCGTTCCGGGTCGTGCTCTACACGATCCCCCGCGGGAACGTCGCCGCCTACTTCCCCGAGGCCAACGTGCTCGTGCCGCTCGGCAGCGTCGCCGAGAAGAGCCACACCCCCGCGTCGAAATCGATCGTCGTGCGCGTTGGGCCTACCGCGCCCGCCGCGGCGCGCGACGGATCCGCGTGACGCCCCGCCGCGCCCGCTGCATTGGAGTCCGACCATGAACGCTCAGCCCAGCATCGCCCCGCCCATCCCCGGTGAGCCCGAGCGCGCCGCCATGCGCACCGCGATCCCGGGGCCCGCGTCCGAGGCGCTCCGCGCGCGCCACCACCGCCACCAGGACGCGCGGCCGATCCACTTCTACCAGGACGCGCGGAAGAGCCTCGGCAACTACATGGTCGACGTGGACGGCAACGTGCTGCTCGACGTGTACGGGCACATCGCCGCTGTGCCCATCGGCTACAACCACCCGGATCTGCTCGCCGCCTGGCGCAGCGGCCGCTTCGACTGGTGCGCCGGCTACCGCTCCGCGCTCGGCGTCGCGCCCGCGCCCGAGTGGGTCGACCTCGTCGAGAACACGCTGATGCGCGTCGCGCCGAAGGGGCACTCCCACGTCTTCACCTTCACGACCGGCGCCGAGGCGGTCGAGAACGCGCTCAAGGCCGCGTTCATCCGGCTCGCCCGGCGCCGGCGCGGCGGCGCGCAGCCGAGCGACGGCGACCTCGCCGCCTGCATGCTCAACCAGCAGCCCGGCGTGAACGCCTTCAAGGTGATCTCCTTCGAGGGCGGGTTCCACGGCCGCAGCATGGGCGCCCTCTCGGCGACGCGCAGCAAGCCGATCCACAAGCTCGACATCCCCGCGTTCGACTGGCCCGTCGTGCCGTTCCCCGCGCTCCAGTTCCCCGAGGCGGAGCACGCCGAGCAGAACCGCGCCGCCGAGGCGCGCTCGCTCGAGGCGGTCGAGGCGGCGCTCGACGCGCACCCGGACGAGATCGCCGCGCTCATCGTGGAGCCCATCCAGGGCGAGGGCGGCGACCGCCACGCGAGCCCCGCGTTCTTCCAGGCGCTCCGCCGCCTGACCGCGCAGCGCGGCGTCGCGCTCATCATCGACGAGGTGCAGACCTGCGGCGGCGGCACCGGCGCGCTCTGGGCGCACGAGGCGTGGGACCTGCCCGAGCCGCCGGACATGGTCACGTTCTCCAAGAAGATGCAGCTCGGCGGCTTCTACTGCCGCGAGGAGCTCGCGCCGGTCGAGCCGCTGCGCGTCTTCAACACGTGGCTCGGCGACCCGCTCCGCGGCGCGCAGCTCGAGGTCATCCTCGAGGTCATCGAGCGCGACCGGCTCCTCGAGAACACGCGGGCGACCGGCGAGCGCCTGGTCGCCGGGCTCGAGGACCTCTGCCGCCGCTACCCCGGGGTGCTCTCGGGCGCCCGGGGCACCGGCACCTTCGCCGCGGTCGACTTCCCCCACGCCGCCCGGCGCGACGCGGCGCTCACCGCGCTCCGCAACCGCGGCCTCGAGGTGGGCGGCTCGGGCGATCGCACGCTCCGCTTCCGGCCGGCGCTGGTCTTCGGCGCGCGCCACGTGGCCGAGGCGCTCGACCTCGTCGAGTCGGTCTGCAAGTGACCTCCGCCGCGGCCGCCTCGCGCCCGGTCCGGGTGTTCCACTCGCCGCGCTACTTCGCGGACATCGGCGAGCACGTCATGCCGATGCGCAAGTTCGCCCTGGTGCGCGAGGCGATCGAGCGGAGCGGCTTGCCGGTGCGCGTGGTCGAGCCCGAGCCGGTCAGCGACGAGGATCTCCTCCGCGTCCACACGCCCGAGTACCTCCGGGCGGTCGCGACCGGCGAGCCCCGGGCGCTCTCGGAGTCCCAGAAGTTCCCTTGGTCGCCGGCGCTCGCCGGGGCGGTCCGCTTCACGAACGGCGGCTGCGTCGCCGCCGCCTTCGCGGCGCTCGAGGACGGCGTCGCGGGCAACCTCGCGAGCGGCTTCCACCACGCGCACGCCGATCACGGCGAGGGCTTCTGCACCTTCAACGGCCTCGTCGTCGCCCTGGAGCGCGCGCGCGCCGAGGGGCGCATCCGGCGCGCCCTGGTGGTCGACATGGACCTCCACTACGGCAACGGCACCGCGTCGCTGCTCGCGTCGCGCCCGTGGGCGTCCGCGCTCTCCATCTACGGCAACTGGTACAAGCAGAACCGGGCGTACCGGGACGTCGAGGCCGAGCGCGCCCCGGACACCGAGAACAGCTGGTCCGTCCCGGTGCCGGGCGGGAGCGGCGGCGCCGCCTACCTCGAGATCCTGGCGCGGCACCTCGGCCCCGCGATCGACCGCGCGGCGCCCGACCTGATCCTCTACCAGGCCGGCGCGGACCCGTTCCGCGAGGACCCGTACTCGCCGCTCGACCTGACGCACGACGACCTGCGCGCGCGCGACGAGATCGTGTTCCGGGCCGCGCTCGAGCGGCGGATCCCGATCGCGTGGGTGCTCGCGGGCGGCTACACGCCCGACGTGAGCCGGGTGGTCGAGGTGCACCTCGGCACGTTCGTCGCGGCGGTGCGGGCGAGGGAGGCGATGGGCGCCGCGGGCGATCTCGAACGCTGAGCTCGCGGGCGCCGGGGAGGCGCGCGCCGTTCAGCTGTCCCTCTCGCGCTTCCGCCGGCTCACCCCGCGCCGCTCGCGCGCCCGCTCGTCCACCACTCCGCGACGTCGGGCTCCACCGCGTCGAACGGCTCCGCGCGCACCCGCGCCTCGCCGACCACCACGCCGAGCTCGAGCCATTTGCCCTCGTGCAGCCGGCTCCAGGTGAACGTCTGCGCGTCGAGATCTACGTACCAGAGCCAGCCCACGCCGGCGCGCGCGTAGAAGGGGCGTTTGACGGCTTGCGTGTAAGAGCGCATCCGCGGTGAGAAGATCTCGCAGACCCAGTCGGGGGCGATGCGGATGGGCTCGTCCTCGGGCAGCTCGGACAGGCGCTCGCGCTTCCAGCCCGCGATGTCGGGGGAGAACTCAGGTGAGCCCGGCAGCTCGATCCCGGGCTCGGGCAGGATCCACCATCCGCCCGGGCCGCTGCGGCTGCGGTCGTAAGGATCGATGAGCTCGTGGTCGATGAGCGTCAGGACGCGCTGGTGGCGCGAGCTCGGTCGCGGCTGGGTGTACAGCACGCCCTCGATGATCTCGCCCTTGATGTGCGGCGGGAGCGCCTCGAGGTCGGCCATCGTGGCGGGATCGATCCTGCGTGCCGGGTCAGCCATCGCCGAGATCCTGCCCGGCGCGAGCGGGCGCGGCAACGAGGGCGCGCGCGGGAAGTAGCGGAGCGCCATCGGCGATCCCGGCGCATCGGCGCACGCCGCGGGCGCACGTCCACCGCGCGGGTGAGCAAGAGCGGCGGGGGCGCGGCGCGGTGCTGCGCCGGCGCGGCGGCCTTTGCTGGTAACCTGCCGCCATGGCCGACCTGAACGACCCCGCCCGCCTGGCCGAGCTGCATGGCGCCATGCTGCGCACCGAGGCGGACGCCCTCCTCGACGCCTGCGTGGCGCGGGCCGCCAAGCTCGCGCGCGCGCCGATCGCGTTCGTCAGCCTGGTCATCCGCCACATCCAGCTCCTGCGCGCGCACCACGGCTTGCCCCTGGAGCTCGCGGTGAGCTGCGCGACCTCGCGGAGCAACTCGTTCTGCCAGCTGGTCGTGCGCGACGACGTGCCGCTCGTGGTCGAGGACGCGCTGCGCGACCAGCGCGTGCCGAAGGACCTCGTCGAGAGCTACGGCATCCGCGCGTACGCGGGGGTGCCGGTGCGGGTGCGCGGCTACGCCATCGGCTCGCTCTGCGCGCTCGACGTCGTGCCCCGCCGCTTCGAGCCGCGCGTCATCCATGGCCTCGAGGAGCTCGCCCTCGACGTCGCCGTCCGGCTTTCCGCGCTCGTCGAGCGCGACGCCCCGCTGGGCAGCGCCGACGTGCAGGAGCGCCTCGTCCGCGTCGAGCAGGCCACGCGCGCGCTGGAGCGCGCGCTCCTCGCCCTCGCGCCCGTCATCGCCGCGGTGCAGGGCGCGACGGGGACGCGGCCGGCGCCGCCGGTCGTCCACGCGGCGAGCGCGATGCACGCGACGCCGGCCAACCTGCGCGCGGCCGTCGGGTGCTGGCGCGACATGGGCCCCGTCGCCGACGAGCTCCGCGACGAGGCCGAGGCCGTCGCCAGCTCCGCCCAGACCGAGACGACGGTCCGCATCGCCGCGGACGCCCGGGCGCTCGCCCAGAGCCTCGCCGAGATCGGCCCGCTCGTCCGGCTCGCCGAGGGCGTGCTCGACGGAACCCTGGGCGAATCTGCCGCGGCCAAGGGCCGGGCCCTCGTGCTGCGCGGCGCGCTCGAAGCGCACGAGGCCGCCTCCGCGGCGGTGCGCCAGATCCGCGCCGGCGTCGAGCGCGCGCGCGCGGCGACCGGCGGCGCGACCGGCGGCGCCGCCGCTCCGTGAGTCACCGCGGCGTCGCGGTCGAGGCCGGCGCGGGCAGCTCGCGCGTGATCTCGCCCGCGTCCACCCCCTCGGGCGGCGGCGGCTCCGACCCGGGCGACACCGGCGTGCCCTCCCAGGTCGCGCTCTTGTCCCGGCTCCCGTAGACGAACGGCGGTCGGCTCTCCAGCTCCCGCGCGATGCGGGCGAGCTCCTCGTCGAGGTGGCGCGGGTTCGCGAGCCGCTCGCGGATGCCGCTGTTCAGGTAGCCGCGGATGTCCGGGCTGTCCGGGTAGTACTTCGTGTAGACGTTGTACCGGAAGAGCGGCTTCAGCCGGTGCAGGTCCTTCGGCCCGGTCGGCAGGGGCAAGAGCTCCACGAAGCTCTTCCGCTTCGCCCGCTCCTCCAGCCGGTCGAGGACGAGCTGGAGGCTGCTCTCGAGCAGCTGCGGCGCGCAGTGATCCGCGAAATCGTCGTAGAGCAGCCGCATGAGCGCCCTCGCCTCGTCGATCGGCAGCTGCGCCTGCCGCTCGCGGCCCATGCGCCGGACGAGGACCATGAACGGAGAGGGCTGGTCGCCCGTCGCGCGGATCTCCTCCGGGTCGCGGAAGTCCGGTTGCCTGTAGGGAAAATGGCGCGGGTTGATCGCGTCGAAGCCGCCGCGGCCGTAGAAGAGGATGCGCTGCCACGACAGGCGCTCTTCCGGCGTGAAGAACTCGACCTCGGCCGCGAGATCCATGTTCATCCCGAAGTACTTGCCGGGGGCCGTGGGCGCGGGGAGCGTGATCTTCCCCATCGCGTGGAGGTCGGCGAGGTACTGCATGGCGAGCTCGACCGGCGCGATGCGCAGCCAGTACGACAGCACCGTCCCGCGCGCCTCGGGGATCATGAAGATATGGGCGAGGTAGATGACGCAGAGATCCGGCGCATACGCCGGATTGACGAGGACGGTCCCGTCGCGGACGCCGCGCACATTTCCGTCCGAATCCCGCGCCACGAGCAGGAAGTAGCGCATGTATGTGCCCGACGGCTCGGGCGTGAACGGGTCGTCGCGCAGGAAGGCTTGGATGGCCTCCTTGCGCTCCATCTCCCCATGAGGACCGAAGCAGTCCCAGAGGATCTGATACGCCTTGTCGAAGTCCGGGTCGGAAGGGTCCTCGATCGACCAGATCTGGTATTTGCGAGTTTCGCGCTCGATCATCTCCACCACGTCCTGGTGGAAGAGATCCTTCATGCAGAGCCGGACGCGCTTCTTCAAGGAGGGCTCCCGGGGTCCATGGTGCCAGACGGAGCGTTCATCTGATAGGTAATCATCGTGACTCGCGCAGCGCTCGTCGACCCGCGTACCGACATCGATGCCGCTCGCTCCGTGTGGAGCGACGCGGGCCCTGCCTATGAGCCCGTCCCGCCGCTGCGCGGGGACGCCGTGGCCGACGTGGCCATCATCGGGGGAGGGTTCACCGGAGTCTCCACGGCATACCATCTAATCCGCAGATTTCCGAGCCTCCGCGTCATGATCCTCGAGGCGCGTCACCTCGCGAACGGCGCGAGCGGGCGCAACGGCGGGATGATGCTGAACTGGGTTAACGGCGTGAGTTACCGGGATCCGGAGCTCACGCGCCGCGTCTACGAGACCACGCGCGACGGGATCGACGGCATCGTCGGCGTGATCCAGGAGCACGGCCTGCCGGTGCGCTACCGGCGCGACGGCTGCATGGAGGTGCTCACGGACGCGCGGCGGGCCGAGGTGGCCCACGCGCGCGTGGAGCAGCTCGCCTCCTGGGGCATTTCGCTACAGTACCTGGACAGCGCGGCGCTCTCGAGGCGGCTCGGCATCCACGGGGCGGCGGGGGCGGTGCTGGACCCGACCGAGGGGCAGCTCAACGGGGTCGACCTGCTGCGCAGCCTGCGCCCGCTGCTCCTGGCCAAGGGGGTCGCCCTCCACGAGGAGACGCCGGTGCTCGGCGTCCGGGAGGGGCGCACGATCGAGCTGACCACGCCGGGCGGCGTCGTCCGCGCCTCGGCCATCGTGCTCGCGACGAACGGCTACACGCCGCGGCTCGGCTACTTCAAGACCGGCATCTTCCCGCTGCACTCGCACGTGATCGCGACCGAGCCGCTCGACGCCGAGGCGCGCGCCGCGCTCGGCTGGGGGCAGGTCGCCGGCTTCAGCGACGATCACGACCGGATCGCGTACGCGAGCATGACCCCGGCGGGCGAGATCGTCTTCGGCGGGGGCAGCAACGCGGCCTATGCCTACCTCTACGGGAACCGGACGTCCTACCCGGGCTCACCCGGCTCGGCGGGGCCGGCGTTCGAGGCGATCCGGCGCCGGCTCACCGGATATTTCCCGGCGGCAGAGCGGCTGCGCATCGCGCACCGCTGGACGGGGACGCTCGGGATCACGATGAGCCGGCTCTGCAGCATGGGGGTGCGGGGCGAGCACCGGAACGTGTACTACGCCCTCGGGTACAGCGGCCACGGCGTGGTCCTCGCCAACCTCGCGGGCCGCGTGCTCTGCGACCTCTACGCGGGCGACGACGCGCGGTGGCGCGACCTGCCCTTCTACATGAACCCCCTGCGGGGCGTCCCGCCGGAGCCGCTCCGCTGGCTCGGCTACCACGCGTACACGAAGCTGACGGGGCGCTCGCCGCGCCAGGTGGCGTGAGCGCGGCGCGCGGCGGCGCCGCCGCGCGCGCCCGGCGCGCCCTCGGGAAGAACCGCCTGCTGCGGGGAGCCCGGCGCCTCGCGGCCGCCATCGCCGGGCGCGCGCCCGTCGTCGGCGACGCCGAGCGCGCGCGCGTCGTCGGCGACGCCGAGCAGGCTTGCGTGGCCGGAGCGCGGGGCGCTATTCGATGCGGGGCCATGTTCTGCGCGCGCTGCCATCGGGAGTACGACGCGGGCCATCGGTTCTGCCCCTACGACGGCGCGGAGCTCGCCGAGGAGCGGCGCATCGACCTGTTCCGGTTCAAGCCGACCCGGCTGCGGGGCACCATCCTCGGGGAGCGCTACGAGGTGCGCGGCTACCTCGGCAAAGGGGCGATGGCGCGCGTCTACCTCGCGCTCGAGCTCGAGACGGGGCAGCCGGTCGCGATCAAGGTCCTGGAGTCGTTCGCCGCCCGGGCGGAGCGGACCCGCGAGCGGTTCGTGCGCGAGGCGCAGAGCGCCGCCATCATCGGGCACCCGAACATCGTCAAGGTGCTCGACGCGGGCACGCGCTCCGCCGACGGCGCCCCCTACCTCGTCATGGAGTACCTCTTCGGCGAGTCGCTCGGCGACTGGCTCCGGCGCGAGCGCCGCATGGACGCCGACCTCGCCATCCCGGTGCTGTCGCAGGCCGCCTCCGGGCTCGCCGCCGCGCACCGGGCCGGCATCATCCACCGCGACGTGAAGCCGGACAACATCTACCTCGTGGGCGCGCTGGGGGACCCGTACGCGGTGAAGGTGCTCGACTTCGGCCTGGCGAAGATGCAGGCCGCCGACCACATCACGGCGACAGGCACCGCGGTGGGCACCCTCGAGTACATGGCGCCCGAGCAGGTCGTGAGCGACAGGCCCGACGCCCGCACCGACGTCTACGGGCTCGGCGTCGTCATGTTCCGGACCTTCACCGGCGAGCTCCCGTTCCCGCGCTCCGAGCAGGCGGAGCTCCTCGCCCGGCAGCTCGCGACGCCGCCGCCCCGCCCCTCGGAGAAGCGCCGCAGCATCGACCCGTCGCTCGAGGCCGTGATCCTGAAGGCGATCCGGAAGCGACCGGAGAACCGCTATCCCTCGATGGAGGCGTTCATCGAGGACCTCGAGCGGCTGGCCGGCGATCGGGACGGGCCGCTCTCGGCGGAAGAGCCGCTCCCGGAGCCGAACGACGTCTATGTCCCGCAGGGATCGTTTGCCAGGAACGCGGCGATCTACTTCTATAGGCGGCTCGGCATGGAAGCCCCACGCTTCGACTGACCAACACCACCTCCCGCGGGCGCTTCCCGCCATCCAGGAGATCCGCATTACCATGGCCTACTCTGCTGCATTCCGATGTCTGACCGGCTGTCCCGGGAGCTACCCGCTGACGCAGCCGCTCTACCGCTGCCCCACCTGCGGCGGCCTGCTCGACGTCGCCCACGACATCGAGGCGCTCCGCGATCGGAGCCCCGCCACGTGGATGAAGCTCTTCGACGAGCGCTACAAGCGCACGGTGTGGCCCTACGGCTCCGGGGTCTGGGGCAAGCGGGAGTGGGTCGCTCCCCAGGTCCCTGACGAGGCCATCGTGTCGATGGACGAGGGCGGCACCAACCTGTTCTGGGCCGACCGCTACGGCCGCTCGCTCGGGCTCGACGAGGTCTGGGTGAAGCTCTGCGGCAACAGCCATACGGGGTCGTTCAAGGACCTCGGGATGACGGTGCTCGTCTCGGTGGTGAACAAGGCGATCCGCGAGGGCCTCGAGGTGCGCGCGATCGCGTGCGCCTCGACGGGGGACACCTCGGCGTCGCTCGCGGCGTACGGCGCGGCGGCCGGGTTGCCCGTGGTCGTGCTGCTGCCGCGGGGCAAGGTGTCGATGGCGCAGCTCGTCCAGCCGATCGCGTCGGGGGCGCTGGTCCTGTCGCTCGACACCGACTTCGACGGCTGCATGGCCATCGTGCAGCGCCTCTCGGCCGACGGCGTCGTCTACCTGGCGAACTCGATGAACGCCCTGCGCCTCGAGGGGCAGAAGACCGTGGCCTTCGAGATCGTGCAGCAGTTCGACTGGACGCTGCCCGACTGGGTCGTCCTGCCGAGCGGCAACCTCGGCAACGCCTACGCCCTCTACGCCGGGTTCAAGATGCTGAAGGACCTCGGCCTGACGACGCGCTTCCCGCGCCTCTGCGTGGCGCAGGCGGAGCGGGCCAACCCGCTCTACCGGGCGTGGGCCGAGGGGCGGAGCGAGGTCGTGCCGATGAAGGCGGGCGAGACGCTGGCGAGCGCGATCCAGATCGGCAACCCGGTGAGCGCGCCGAGGGCGATGCTGGCCCTCCAGGCGATGAACGGCGTCGCCGAGCAGGTGACCGAGGACGAGCTCTGCGACGCCGCGGCCCGCGCCGACCGCACCGGGATGTACACCTGCCCGCACACGGCGGTCGCCCTCGCCGCCCTGGAGAAGCTCGTGAAGAAGGGCCTCGTGGAGAAGCGCCAGCGGGTCGTGGTGGTCTCGACGGCGAACGGCCTCAAGTTCACGGAATTCAAGGTGAAATACCACGAGCGCGCGCTCCTGGACGTGACCAGCCGGCACGCCAACCCGCCGGTCGAGCTGCCGCCCGACTACGACCGCGTCCTCGCCGCGCTCGACAAGCACGCGGCGCACGCCGCGCGCGAGCGGTGAGCGCGCCGGGCGGGCCGGGCCTGCCGGTGCGCTGAGCGGCCCCGGCCCGACCGGCGCGCGCGGTCGCGCGGTGGACGACAGCGCGCCCGGCGCGCGCGGCCCTCCGCCCCGGCGGGACGCCGGCCGTGCCGCGCGGGGCCGGCCCTGGGGCGCCTTGACGCGCCTCTGCCCCCCGCCATCCTCGTCCGGCAGAGGCACCCGTGGACATCCGCCACCGCACGCTGCTGTCCTTCGCCCCCCTCCTGACGGTGGCGGTCGCGCTGGCGGTCTTCATCCCCCTCGTCAACGCGAAGCTCTCTCGGATCTCCGCGCAGCAGCTGCGCACGCTGAGCGACCTCGTCGACATGCAGGACATGGAGCTCTCGGTCCTCGGCCAGCGCGAGGCCGTCGGCCAGGCCTTCCGCGGGTTCAACGCGTCCCTGTACGCGCTCGATTACGCGAGCCGCCGGGACCAGACGCTCGCTCATTTCAACAGGCCGCGGGCCGAGGAGGGCTCGCCGGACGAGCAGCTCTGGCGGCACCTCGCCGCGGTGTACGCCGAGCTCGACGGGCAGCACGCGGCGATCCTGGGCGCGCTGCAGGAGGGGGACACGGCGCGGGCGACGTCGGTGTTCTATGGCAAGGCCCAGCAGCTGACCTACGTGCTCCTCGCGAGCGCGCGGGCGGGCCAGGCGCAGGACAGGGAGCGGCTCGACGAGCTCGAGGTGAAGAGCCGCACGCTCAAGCAGCGCGCGCTGTTCGGGCTCGCGGTCGGCCTCGGGGGCAGCATCTTCCTGGCGGTGACCTTCGCGTGGCTCCTGATCCGCGAGATCGTGCGCCCGATCGAGCGGCTCGCCGCGGACGCGGCGCGGTACGCCTCGGGCGACGTCTCCGGAGAGCTCAGCCCCGTCGGGAAGATCAAGCAGCTGAAGCACCTCCGGGACGCCTTCCAGCACCTGCTCGGCGTGACCCTGGCGCGGCAGGACCGGCTCCAGCGCGCCCACGTCGACCTGGAGGAGCAGGTCGCCCGCGAGCAGCAGCTCCGGGCGACGGTGCAGGCCCTCAACGAGGACCTCGAGCGGGCCAAGGACGAGCTGGAGCGGCGCGTGGAGGAGCGGACCGGGGAGCTCACCGTCGCGAACGAGCGGCTCCAGGTCGAGCTCGTCGAGCGGGGGCGCGCGGAGGCGGCGCTCAAGGCGAGCGAGGAGAAGCTCCGGCAGCTGAACGAGGCGCTGGAGCAGCGGGTCGTCGAGCGCACGGCGGAGCTCGCGGCGGCCCAGCGCCAGCTGCTCGACACGGCGCGGCGCGCGGGGATGGCGGAGGTCGCCACCAACGTGGTGCACAACATCGGCAACGTGCTGAACACGGTCAACGTCTCCGCCAAGCTCATCGCGGAGGAGCTCGGCGGCGCCAGGCTGGCGAAGCTGGAGCGAACGGCGCAGCTCCTCGCGAGCCACAAGGACGACCCCGGGAGGTTCCTCACCGAGGACGAGCGAGGGCGACACCTCATCGCTTACCTGGAGGCGCTGGCGGCGGCGCTCCAGGGCGATCGCCAGCGCGCCCTGGGCTACGTCGAGCAGCTCGGCAAGAGCGTCGACCACATCAAGGACATCGTCCGGACGCAGCAGACCTACGCCGGCGCCACCACGGTCGTCGAGCCCGTGCAGCTCTCGGATCTCGTGGAGGACGCCCTCCGGATGAACGACGTGGCCCTCACGCGGCCGCACATCAAGGTCGTGAAGGACTTCGCGTGCCCGCGCCCTGTCTACGTCGACAAGCACAGGCTCCTGCAGATCCTGATGAACCTCATCAGCAACGCGAAGTACGCGATGGACGAGCTGCCCGGCAAGGAGCACGAGCTCACGCTGCGGGTCGAGGCGGGCGGGACCGGCGGAGAGGGGGTCGTGCGGATCTCGGTGCGGGACTCGGGGGTGGGCATCGCCCGAGAGCACCTGACCCGGATCTTCTCTCATGGGTTCACGACCCGCAGGGGCGGGCACGGCTTCGGGCTGCACAGCTGCGCGCTGGCCGCCGAGGAGATGAGCGGCACCCTGTCGGCGAGGAGCGACGGCGCGGGCCGCGGGGCCACCTTCACGCTCGAGCTCCCGGCGCGGCTCGGGAGCGCCGCCCCGCAGCGCGCCCCGGAGGCCTGAGCGGGGAGGAGCGGCGGCGCTACCTGCGCGCCCGCGAGCGGCGGCGCCGCCGCCCGCGGGCGGACGCGGAGGTCATCGCCGAGGCGATGCCGTTCTGCAGCGTGTTGTGCGTGACGATCCCGCTCATGTCGACGCCGAGCTCGACGAGCGTCCTGGCGACGTCGGGGCGCAGGCCGGTGATGATCACCTCCGAGCCGAGGAGGCGAACCGCGACCGCCGCGCGCAGGAGCTCGTCGGCGCACTGCCCGTCGATCTGCGGCACCCCGGTGATGTCGAGGATCGCGACGTGCGCCCGGCGGGCCGCCACGCCGCGGACCAGCGTCTCCTGCACCCGGCGCGTCCGCTGCGCGTCGAGGGCGCCGACGAGCGGCATCACGACGATGTCGTCGCTGATGGGGATGAGCGGGGTCGACAGCGCCGCGAGGATCTCGTTCTGCGCCCGGAGGGCCTCCTCCCGGGCGCGCCGCGCCTCGGTCTCGGCCTCGGCGCGCTTGCGCTCGGTGATGTCCCGCACGATCACGACCGCCTCGGCCCTGTCGCTGCCGGCGATCCGGACCTCGTAGTCGCGCGTGCCTTCTCTCAGCTGCTCCTGGTACTCGAAGACGTGCGTGGCCTCGTCGGTGAGCGCGCGCGCGACGCGCTCGGCGATCTGCTCCGCCACGCGGGCGGGGAACACGTCGGAGACGTGCCTGTGCAGGAAGTCCCCGGCGCGGAGCGACGGCCTCGACTCGCGGGACGCCTTGAAGTCCAGGCACACGCCGTCGCTGCTAAGCCGGAGGATCGTGTCGGGGATGGCGTCGAGGAGCGCGCGGTTGTTCGCCTCGCTCCGGCGCAGGGCAGCCTCGACGCGCTTGCTGCCGATGAAGTGGCCGGCCTTGGCGGCGACGGCGAGCAGCACGTCGAGCAGCCGCGGGTCGGGCTCGCGCCGCTCGGCGTCCATGAGCTCCAGCACCGCCGCGACCTGCGCGTCGGCGCGGACCGCGATGGGGAGCTCGACCGCGAAGCGCAGGCCCGCGCGCCGCGCCGCCGGCGCGCGGGCGTCGTCCTCGACGGCGTCGAGGTCGCTGAACCAGCTCGGCTCCCCCTGGGCGAGCGCGCGGCCGGGCAGCCCCGCGTCGCGAGCGAACCGGGTGCTCCGGGTCGCCGCCTCGAGCTCGGCCGCGTCGTCGGGCGCGGCGCTCCAGGTGTGCTCGCAGCGCAGCCCGTCGCTCTCGTCGTCGCCGAGCCACAGGGCCGCGAACCGGAAGCCGAGCGTCTCGCCGAGCGCGCTGAGGAGCGCCAGGATGCCCTCGGACAGCGTGGTCGACTCGACCAGGATCCTGGTCACCGTGTACTGCGCCGAGACCTTGTAGTTGGCCTCGTAGAGGGCGCGGCGCTGGTTCCACTTCTCGGTGAGCGCGAAGGCCATCTGCCGGACCTCGTTGGGGTCGAACGGCTTCGCGAGGATGAGGAGGTTGTCGGTGCGCCCGAACCGCGTGGAGATCTCCTCCCACGAGTAGTCCGAGTACGCCGAGCAGATGACCGCCTGGATGGCGGCGTCTTCCTTCCAGATGCGGGAGAGCGTCTCGATGCCGTCCCACCCGGGCGGCATGCGCACGTCCACGAAGACGAGGGCGTACGGGGCGCCGGCCTGCTGGGCCTCGCGGACCTTCTCCAGCCCCTCCGCCCCCTGGGTCGCGCACGTGAGCTCGAACGTCACCGGCCTCCGGCCAGGCGACTCGCGGAACAGCGCCGACTCGAGGCTGTCGAAGGCCGAGGTCTCCGGGTCGGACCGGAGGATCCTGCGGAAGTCCTCGTGGATGGCCTCGTTGTCGTCGATCAGCAGAATGCGCCGGTTCTGCTGCCAGCTAGGGTCCCGCATGGCCGAGTCCTCGGGGCGTGAGGTCAGAGGCCTATTCAACCGGAGGCGCGCCCTCGCCGTCCACGGGCGGCGTCGGCAGCGGCCGCGGCCGGTGGTCGCCCACATTCGGCGACTCGTCCTCCGTCGACGGCGGCGGCTGGGTCGGCCCGGGCGGGGGCGGCGGCGGGGCGCTCCCCTGGTCGTCGCCGTCCCTCGCCGTGGCCTCCGAGGCGCCGAGCGGCAGGTTCATGCCGCCGGGCTTCCTCGTGGTCGTGGTCGGGCTCGGCGCGTCGGTGGTCTTGCCGCGGCCTCGCGCCGCGGGCGAGTCCGCGGCGTGCGGGTCGAACCGCGGCTTCTTCAGCGCGCCGTGGACGTGCCAGCCGTAGAAGCCGTCGGCGCGCTTCGACCGCTTCATCTTGGGCTGCTGCATCTCGATGAGCCCCGGGACGTTCGACCCCGGCGCGCCGAGCAGCGACTTCGTGAGATCGCTCTTCCCCCGGTACGCGTCGGTGAACTTGAAGCGGACGTAGAGGTCCGCCGTGGAGTTGTTCCACGGCTCGCGCATGTTGACCTTGCCGTCGCCGTCGAGCTCGAGGTCCGAGCCGTTCGCGGTCATCTTCGTGACCTTGAGGACGCCGTCCTTCGCCTCCGCCGACAGGAGCAGCTCGCCCAGCTTGGCCTCCGGGAGCGCGATGAGCCCCTGGATCTTCGTCTTGCCGTCGCCGACCGAGACCTCCTTGGCCGACACCTCGAGCGCGCCGTTCGCCTTGTTGAACTTGCCCTCCGGCGCGTCGAGGTCGAGGTTCGCGCTCAGCGTGCCGGCGATGGG
This sequence comes from Sorangium sp. So ce321, assembly GCF_051530195.1. Taxonomy (NCBI): domain Bacteria; kingdom Pseudomonadati; phylum Myxococcota; order Polyangiales; family Polyangiaceae; genus Sorangium; species Sorangium sp. So ce321. The sequence goes on from NZ_CP150329.1 coordinate 14,289,743, forward strand.
CAGGCCGAGGATGTCGCCGAGCGGGCCCACCTTGGCGAGCTCCACGTCCGAGACCTCGACGTGCATCTCGCCGCCCGATTTGCCCATCGGGACCACGCCCTCGACCTCTCCGCCGAAGACGCTCGCCCAGAACGAGACCCGCATCCGCCCGATCAGCAGGGGCAGGATCTTGAGCCGGGCGTGCGCCTCCTCGATCTCGATGACGCTCGGCTTCGGCGCGCCTTCCTTCGCGGCGTCGCCCGAGGCGAAGGCGGCGGCGGCGTTCGGCCTGCTGCCCGAGCCGAGCTCGTTCGGCGGCATGATGAGCCGCACGCCCCGCATCTCGACCCCCGTGAACCAGTACGCGTCGAGCTCGTCGATCTCGAGGCGCTGCGCCGGGCCGGCGCCGCGCTTCTGCTGCGCGCGATCGAACTCGGCGATCAGCCGGTCCTTGAGCCGGTCATAGGGGAACGTGAGGTAGCCGAAGAGCCCCAGACAGAAGAGGTAGAAGAGCGGATAAGCCGCCCATTTCGCGATCTTGAGGAGTCGGTCCTTCATGGCTCTTCCTCCTCGACGTTGTCGGCTGGGGGCGCGGCCGGCGCCGGGCTCGCCGGCTGGGGGTCGCCCTTCCGGTCGAACGCGGACACGCCGAGCTCCACCTCGTAGGAGTCCGGCTCGCCGGCGCGCGGCTTGATGTTCAGCCGCGTCACCGCGACCGGGTGGCCCGAGCTCTCGAAGCGCTCGAGCATCTTGGCGAGCCCGAGCATCCCGATCCTGTGCATCTTCACCACCGTGACCCGCTCGGTGTACTTCTTCCCGTGCGGGACGTCGGGGCGGTCCTGCGACTCGGCCGCCGCGAGCCCTTGCTGCTTCGCCGCGTCCTCGATGTAGCCGGCGAGGGGCGGCGCCGGCCGCGCGTAGCGCGCGACGAGCGCGTCCTTCTGCGCCTTGCGCTCGCTGACCTTCCCCGAGGCCTCGTAGATCGACTGGAGCAGATCGCGCACCTCCTGGTTCTCGGTGCGCTTGCTGGAGGCGACGCTCGCGAGCCCGATCGGCACGACCAGGAGCACGCACACCGCCAGGAAGCCGAGCAGGATGGTGAGGAGCCGGCGCTCGCGCGGCTCCAGCTTGTCGAGTCGCTCGCGGAGCGTCATCGCGATCCCTCCGGTTTGTCCGACGCGCCCGCCGAGGCGCTGTCCGCCGCGTCAGCCGCGCCGGTCTTCTTCTTCTTCTTGTCCTCGCACCGGAGGTCCAGCTCGAGGACGTACTTGTGCTTGCCCTCCGTGAACTGGCTCGTGCGCGTGATCTTCACGTCGCGGAAGCAGCGGTGTTCCTTCATGTGATCCGCGATGATCTGCGCGTCCGACACCGACGGGACCACGCCCTGGATGGTCGCGTGGCCGCGGTTCACGTCGAGCTCGACCACGTCGTGCGTGATCTCCTTCGGGACCGCCTTCGAGAGCTGCACCATCACGTCGAAGGCGTCGACGCGGGGCATCGGGTCCTCGTCGGCCGCCCCGGGGCCCTGCTCGAGCAGCTCGCGGGCCTTCTCCGGGTCGCTCGTCTCCTCGCCGAGGACGTCGTGGGAGGCGCTCGCGAGCGAGGCGAGCAAGAGCTCCCGCTCCGCGTCGAGGGTGCGCAGCTCCGCGACGATGGAGAACCCGAAGCTCAGCGCGATGACGGTGCCGAGGCCGGCGAGGATCGGGATCTTCTCGCGCAGGAAGGGATAGCTGCGCTCGGCCTCCAGCGCGCCCTTCCGGAGGTTGAACCCCTTGGTCTTCGGCGTCAGCCCGAGCGCCAGCCCGATCGCCTTGGCGAAGCGGGGCAGCGCCGTGGCCTGCTCGGCCGTGAGCCCCTCGAGGCGAGGGACCGGCAGCGGCAGGATCGTCAGGCCGAGCTGGGACTGCAGGAACACCTCCGCGCCCTGCGCGGTCGCGCCGCCGCCGACGAGGTACATCCCCGCGAGCGGCTCGCCGCCGAGGTTGCGCCACGCCGCGAGGGTCTGGCGCAGCTCGCGCGCGAGCGCCGGCGCCGTGCCGGGGAGCCCGGCCGTCCCCCGCGACAGCGTCCGGGCGAAGACCGGCTCCCCGCCGGAGAGGATCACGATCTCGGACGTGAGGTGGTCGAGGTCGAGGATCGCGATGGGCCCGCCCGCGCCGGCGGTGGGCGGCGGCGAGGTGAGCTCCGGCATCACCGCCTCGAGGTTGGCGAGCGCCACGGCGCCGAGCGCGACGCGCTCCGGCTCGAAGCCGAGCGCCTCCTTCACGATGGCGATGCGCTCGCGCACGTCGTCCGCGCGCGCGACGGCGGCGAAGACCGGCAGCGTCTCGGCGCTGGGCGGGCGCTTGAGGAGGCGGTAGTCGAAGACCGCGTCCTCCATCTCGAACGGCACCGTGGCCTCGAGCTCGAAGCCGAGGACGTTCTCGACCTCCTTCTGCGCGGCCGCGGGCAGATCGAGGCGGCGATAGAACGACCGCTCTCCGGAGATCGCGATCGCCGCGGCGTCGGGGCGGAGGAGCCCCACGGCGGCGCGGATCGCCTCGGCCTCGGAGACGGCGTCCGTGACGGCCACCTCGCCGAGCGCCTCGACGAAGACCCTCCTGTAGGCGGTGCGGATGAGCGCCGTTCGCACCACCGATTTTCCAGCATCTATCCCGAGCAGCCTGTGCATTTCCGCGCTTCTTCCCGGAGGGGTGTCCTATTCGATGCGATAGTAGATGATCGTCCCGGCGGGGTTCGATCGGATCTGCTTTTCGTACGCGTCTGGCGTCGCCGAGGCGCCGGTCTGACTGGGGACGGGCTGATTGGGGTCCGGCTCTTTCGGCTCGACTTCGGTGATCTTCGTCGCCCCTGTGAGATCGAGCACAGCGTGGACGCGCACGCGCGTCTCGCGCTTGTTCCCCGGGACGATGCCATCGGCATAGATGCTCAGGAAATTGGTCTTGTTGCCGATGAGCCCCTGCTTCTGCATCGCGCTCTGGTTCTGCTTGAACTTGACGGGCTCGACGCCCATGGCCTTGAGCTGCTGCCCCAGCATGGACCCCATGGACTGCCCTTCTTTCTGGGTCATGGCCGCGACATAATCGCTCGCGGAAGGGAAGATGAGCCCCCCGGTCATGCTCTGCACGAGCGAGACGACGGTGAGGAAGGCCGTCATCTGGTTGACGTCGGTGCAGAGCGGCGTCGCGGCGGGATCTGCCAGCATGTTGGGGCTGCACGTGAGCGCGAGGAGCGCCTGCGGGCTCGCCGAGACCACGTTGATGCCCTGCTTGCGGTTGCCCCAGACGGTCAGGACCCTCTTGTCTGGATCGTTCGAGTCCGGCTCGACGAACGTCGCCCAGAAGTCGTCGCTCATGCCCCGGATCAGCCGCAGCTCAGCGAGCGAGTCGTACGGGGCATTCTTGCGCTGATAGGGGAGGCCGAGCGTCTGGTAAAAGCTGTCCTCCGCGCCGTTCGAGACGGGGGCGTCCGGCGAGGGATCACAGCTGAAGGCCTGGTCTCCAGGGTCAGCCCAGTCGACGAGCGCCCCGCAGATGATCCTGCGGTCGGAGAACTGGCCGTCGCCGTCGCGCTCCTCGAAGAGCGGGTTGTACTGCGCGGGGGCCATGAGGCCGAGCAGCTGACCCCCGACGTCGATCTGGGCCTGGAGCCCGCCCACGTCGTCGGCGGCGCGGTTGATGTTGATCTTCGAGTCCTCGTCGATGATCTTGAGCTCGAAGCGGCCGCCGCCGGTGAGCCCCAGGTTCTTGCCCGCCGCGCCGCTCTCGCCCGCAGGCGCCGGCGGCGGCTCCGCGTCGGGCGGGGCGAGCTGCGCGTTGAAGGGGCCGAGGAACATGTCGGAGAACTTCCAGATCGGCACCTGGATGTTGCTCCCCTTCATCCCGATCATCGCGAGCATCGGCCCGATGGTCGTGCTGACGCTCGGCTCGGCGGCGATGAGCATCCGCGACAGGTTCACGGCGCTCTTCGCGTAGTACTCGGCCCGGAGCGCGTCGCGATCGGCGAGCGCGGCGGAGAGCTCGGTCGAGGTCTCCTCCTGGAGCTCGGTCAGGAACACGGTGAGCACCGTGATCGCGCCGAGCACCATGACCAGCGCCACGCCCCGGCGGTCGCCTCGCCTCTGGAAGCGGCGGCGCGCGCGCCGACCCCGGGCGGCGGGGGAGGCGCGCTCTGTCGTGCGGGGGCTCCTCGGGTAGCTCATGACTCAGGGCACCCCGAAGGCGATGGGCACCTGCATCGGGATGGGCACCTTCGTCTCGAACTTGATGGGCTCCCCGCCCGGCCCGCCGTTCAGGACCAGCGTCACCCACACCTGCGAGGGGAGCCGGTCGAGCTGCGCGGCGGGCTGCGTCGAGTCCCACGAGTCGACCCACTCCCCGGTCACGGGGTCGAGGTACTGCACATTGAAGCTCTCGATGTCCTCGGCGAGCACGTTGACGACCCCGCCCCTCGTGGGCTCGGTGTCGATGGTCTTCGCCTCTCGCCGCACGAGATCGAGCCTGTCGCGCTCGGGGTCGCGCGAGCCGAAATAGCCAATCTCGCACTGGTCCGACTCGTGCGCGTTCCTGAGGAGCCTCCGGTGCGCGAACGCGGTGAAGTCGACGCGGTCGGCGGGCGAAGAGTCCTGCCCGGCAAAGGCCGTGAGCCGCACCACGATGTTCTTGTCGGCCGGCTGGTGCCGGGACAGGAAGGCCTCCTGGAGCTCTCGCGAGATGCGGGCGATCGCGGCGCGGCCCTGGTGGTAGCGGTCGCTGATGCGCGAGATGCCCACGCGCGACCGGCTCATGCCGTCGAACGCGCCGTAAATCAGCGTCCCGATGAGCGCCAGGATGGCGACCGAGACGAGGACCTCGAGGAGGGTCAACCCGCCGGAGCGCCGGCGGCGCGCGCGGAGAGAGCTCGTCCTTCGCGCGGTCATGGTCAACTTCCTCCCCCCTGCCCACCGCCCGCGCCGGTCTCCTCGGGCTGGCCCATCTGGGGCACCGTGACCCACTGCACGAGCTCCAGCGTGTGCTCCTGCGTCCCTTGCTGCCAGGTCAGCCTGACCGTCACCCGCCGCGCGCTCGCCTCGAAGATGGGCTGGAGCGTCGGCGCGAGCATGTCGATGAACGGCTGGAGGAGCCCCGCGAGCCCGCCAGGGGAGGCGGCCTCGCCCCCTCCCGCGCCGCCGCCGACCAGCGACTGCGCGAGGTCGTCGAGGCTGCCGCTCGGGGCGGCGGTGCCGCTCGACTCGCCCGGCTTGCCGGACATGCCGAGCCCTTCGAGCCCGGTGTCGAGGTCCAGCTCGCCATACTTGGGCTCGGGCATCTCCGGCTTCTCGATGCGCCAGGAGCACTTGATGGAGGTCGACTCGTCGCCTTCGCAGCACGGCCCGTTGTCGGCCTCGTCGAGCGTCGGCAGTCCATCCTTGGCGAGCCGCTCCTCGATCTCGCTCATCTTGCAGCGCGCGAGCCCGTTCGCGAGGCTGATGTTCCGCGCGTGCGCCGCGGCCGAGAAGGCGCCGGCCTGCGCCGAGAGGATCGCGGTGAGCCCGAGGCCGAGGATGGCGACCGCCACCATGACCTCGAGCAGGGTGAAGCCGCGGGCGCGCATCAGAACCCCGTGTCCTCGCGCTCCGACTCCTCGGCGTCGTCGCGCGGCCTCGGCATGCTGGCCTTGCCCTTCTTGATCTCCGTCTTGCCGGTCAGCGGCGAGACCAGCACCGTCATCACGGAGTCGTCGGTCTCCTGCCCACCGAGCGAGAGCTGGATGGCGGCGCGCTCGGTCTGGCCGCCCGGCCAGAAATAGAGGTACGCGCGCCCCTCCGTCGCGGGCTCGTCCTGGTGCCCTGTCTCGACCTGGAGGAAGCGCACGCCGCTCGACAGCTCCTTGCCGGGCTTGTCGCTCGCGGGGTCGAAGCCGAACGCCTTCGCCGGCTGGAACGACGGGCGCGGCGCGCGCGGCCCCTTCAGGATCGCCTCGGCCTCGGCCACCGCCGCCTTCTCTGCCTCGGTGGCCGCGGCCGCGCCGCCGGTCCTGTCGTTCCTCTCGACGAAGAGCTCGCCCGTGGACTCCTCGAGCACGATCATCCGCTCCTCGAAATCGAAGACCAGCCGCATCGGCTTCGACTTCGCGTTCGCGTGGGCGTAGGCGACCCGGACGGCGCCCGCGAGCAGCGCCGCGCTCCGCTTCAGCCGGGCGCTCGTGACGGCGCCCATGCCGAGGATCACCGAGCCGGTGATGAGCGCGATCACCGTGACGGAGATCAGCACCTCGACCAGCGTGACTCCCCTCGTGCGCAGGCGGCGTGTCATGGGCGCTCCTCCGGGAACGGCGTTACATCTCCGCGATCTTGTTGACCTCGGACTGCCGCATGTTGTCGCGGATGTCGTCCGGGGTGTTCTCCTTCTTGTCCTTGCCGACCGAGAAGACGCGTATCTCGCCCTCGTCGCACTTGATCCGGTACGGCTGGCCCCAGGGGTCGTCCGTCCTGTTGGCGTCGATCTGCTTCGCGCTCACGAGCGCCTGGATGGTCGGGCAGGCCTCGCCGCCCGCGCCCAGGTTCTGGTACTGATCCGCCGCCGTCTTGATGACCGACGTGCCGGTGTATGCGCTCCGGACCTTCGCGGCCTCGAGCTTCGGCCACAGCACGAGCGTGGCGCCGCCGGCGATGACCGCCATGATCGTCACCACGATCAGCACCTCGATCAGGGTCACGCCCCGCGAGAGCTTCCGGCCCAACCTTCGAATCCTCTTTGCCCTGTTCGTCTCCATATCTCTCACTCCACCCTGTCAAGGCCGCCGACTTCGCCGTCCGGTCCGTCGCTCATCAGATCGTATCCTTCCGGATCCCTCCTGCCAGGGCAGGTGAGCCGGAGCGGCCTGCCCCACGCGTCGACCGGGTCGATCGCGAGGTACCCCTCGCGCTTCAGCTCTTCCAGCGAGGCCGGGCACCGCCGCTCGTGATCGGCGCGGTACAGCGTGATCGCCCCGTGGACTACGGACAACGTGGCGCGGGTCGATCGAATTCCCACGAGCCGCCGCTCCCGCGCGCCGAGGAGCAGCAGGAGGAGCACCATGCCGAGGCCGGCGGCGAACGGCCGCGCCCGCGCCACGCCGCTCCGCCGGAAGAGCCCGCCGCCGCGCTCCCAGGGGAAGAAGATCGTGCTCTCTCGCTGCCTGCGGCGCCCCATGTGCCCTCTACCCGACGAAGTTCGACATCTGCATGAGCGGCATGAGGATGGATATCGCGATGAACGCGACCGCGCCGCCCATGATCACGATCATGAGCGGCTCGAGCAGGCTCGTGAGCACCTGGACGCGCATCTCGACGTCGTTGTCGTAGGCGTTGGCCACGTTCTCCAGCATCGCCTCGAGCTGCCCGCTCCTCTCGCCGATGGCGATCATGTGGATGACGATCGGCGGGAAGCGGCCGCTGCGCTTCAGCGGATCGGCGATGCTCTGGCCCTCGCGGATCGACCCGATGGCGTCGGCGATGACCTTCTCCAGGGCGGCGTTGCCGAGCACGCTCCGCACGATGTCCATGGCGCTGAGGAGCGCGACGCCCGACGACAGCAGGGTCGCGAGGGTCCGCGCGAAGCGCGCGATGGAGAGCATCTGGATGAGCTTGCCGAAGATCGGCGCCCTGAGCACGAACGTGTCCCACCGGAGCCGCCCCTTCGGCGTGCGCAGCCAGCGGCGAAACCCGTAGATGGCGCCGGCGAGCATGAGCAGCACGAGCCACCAGTAGCTCGCAGCGAACTCCGAGGTGCCGATGAGCGCCGCGGTGTACCAGGGCAGCGTCTGGTCCATCGACGCGAAGATGTCCTTCACGTTTGGCACGACCGCGATCATGAGGACCGAGATGAGCCCCATGCCGATGATCGCCATGAGCGCCGGGTAGGCGAGGGCGGCGGTCACCTTGCCGACGAGCTTCGCCTGGTTCTCCATGAAGACGGTCAGGCGGAGCAGCACGCCCTCGAGCGTGCCGGACGCCTCGCCCGCGCGCACCATGCTGACGTAGAGCGGCGGGAACACCGTGGGGTGCGCCTCCAGGGCCTTCGCGAAGCTCGTGCCCTCGCGCACCTGCTCGCGCACCTGCGTGAGGACCCTCTTCAGGGACTCCTTCTCGACCTGCTCGATGAGCGCGTTGAGCGACTCGAAGAGCGGGATGCCGGCGCCGATGAGCGTCGCGAGCTGGCGGGTCATCATGGCGACCTCGGACGTCGAGGGGCGGCCGGCGAAGGCGAAGAGCTTGAGATCGCGCTTCGCCTTCGCCTTCGCGGCCTGCTCCTCGGTCGCGCCGGTGAGCATGATGCCGTCCTTGCGCAGGGCGACCCGGAGGGCCTTCGCGTTCTCCGCGTCGCGGACCCCTTTGACCGGCTTGCCGGTGCCGACGAGGATGCCTTTGTATTCGAATACCGCCACGGCGTCCCCTACTCGTCGACGATGACGTCTTCCTGTGTCGCCGCGAGCACCTCCTCGACGGTGGTGGTGCCCTGGAGCACCTTGCGCGCCCCGTCGTCACGGAGCGTGTCCATCCCCTGGGAAATGGCGACCCGCTTGATGGTCTGCGCGTCCGCGCTCTTCAGGATGAGCGGGCCCACCGCGTCGTCGATGATCATCAGCTCGTAGATGCCCCGCCGGCCGATGAAGCCCTTCTGGTTGCAGGCGTCGCAGCCCCCGGGTTTGTAGAACACGGACCGCTCGATGTCCTGCCCGATGTAGTCGTATTTCTGCCCGTGCACGCCGTACCGGTTCGAGAACTTCCGCCGGGCCTTCCAGGCGAGCCGGTCGTGGTCGAGGCCGAGCTGCTGGAGCTCGTGGTCCGAGGGGCGGTAGGCGACCTTGCAGGTCGGGCAGAGCAGGCGCACGAGGCGCTGGGCGAGGATGCCGATCACGCTGCTTCGCACGAGGAACGGCTCGATCTCCATCTCGACGAGGCGCGTCACGGCGCCGGCCGCGTCGTTCGTGTGGATGGTCGAGAGCACGAGGTGACCGGTCAGCGACGCGTGGATGGCGATCTCTGCCGTCTCCTTATCGCGGATCTCGCCGACCATGATCACGTCCGGGTCCTGCCGGAGGAAGGCGCGCAGCGCCGAGGCGAAGGTGAGCCCGATCCCCGGGTGGACGTGGATCTGGTGGATGCCGCCGATCTCGTACTCGACCGGGTCCTCGGCCGTGAGGATGTTCCGGCTCGGCTCGTTGATGCGGTTGAGGCAGGCGTAGAGCGTGGTCGTCTTGCCGCTGCCGGTCGGGCCGGTGACGAGGATGATGCCGTCCGGCCGCGTGATGAGCCCGTCCATCAGGGCGTACTCGCGCGGCGCGAAGCCGAGGTCGTCGAGCCCGAGCAGGACCGACGCCTTGTGCAGGATACGCATGACGATCCGCTCGAAGCCGCGGCTCGTCGGCACCGTCGAGACGCGGATGTCGACGCTCTTGCCCGCGATCTTGAGGGTGATGCGGCCGTCCTGCGGGAGCCGCTTCTCGGCGATGTTGAGCGACGCCATGATCTTCACGCGCGCGATGATCGGCGCCATGAACTGCTTCGAGGCGCGCTTCGCGACGTAGAGCTCGCCGTCGATCCGGTAGCGGACGACGACGTCGCGCTCCTCGGGCTCGATGTGGATGTCGCTCGCCCGCTCGCGGACCGCCTGCGCGAAGAGGCCGTTGACCCAGGCGATGATCGGGGCGTCGTCGTCCGAGTCGATGATGTCGACGAGGTTGTCCTCCTCGAGCGCCGCCTCGCCCTCGAGCTTCGTCCCGCCGTCCTCCTTCTTCTCCCAGATGCGGTTGATCGCGTTCAGCACGACGTCGCTCGTGGCGACGGCGATCTCTACCGGCTTGCCGAACAGCGCCCGCACGTCGTCGATCGCGGTCGTGTCGAGGGGGTCGGCGGTGGCGCAGTAGACGACCCCGTCGTGCTCGGCGAGCGGCAGGATCTTGTGCTGCTTGGCGTAGGTGATCGGCACCCGGCTCGCGAGCTCGAGCGGCACCGCGTCGATGTCGATGCGCTGGAGGAGGCCGACCTCGCACTCCTCCGCGAGCGCCCGCGCGATGCTCGCCTCGTCGGCGATGTTGGACGACACGATGAGGTCCGCGAGCGGCTGCCCGCGCTCGCGGACGGTGTCGTAGAGCGGCGCGAGCCGCTCCGCGGGGACGACGCCCCGCCGGACCAGGATCTCGCCAAGGTACTGCTGCTGTGTGCTCATTCGACGCGCTCCATCTGCCGCCCGCCGCCGATCGGCCTCCGCGAGGGACGCGGCGGGGGCGCGGCCCCGTTCGGCGGCGGGGGCGGCGGGGCGTCCCCGTCCATCTCGACCATACCAGGCGCCATCGCCCCGCCGGCGCTGCCGGTCTTGCCGCCGAACACGGGCAGCCCCACCGGCTCCACCGGCGAGTGCTCCATGGGCCCCTTCGGGCGCGCCTCCTCCTCGAGGCGCGCGCGCTCCTCCTCGGTGAGGATCGACTGCCGGATGTCCTCGACGAGCCCGTTCGCCCGGCCGAAGTCGCGCGGCGGCTCCCACGCGGCGCTGTCGCTGAAGACGAAGTAGCGGTCGATGAACTCCTGCCGCTCCTGCATCTTGCGCTCGAAGATGGCCCGGAGGTCCTCCTGATCCCGGATGACGTAGGGCGTCAGCACGAGGAGGAGGTTCGTCTTGGACTTCTGGGTCTTCCGCTGCCGGAAGAGGAACCCGAGCACCGGGATGTCGCCCAGCACCGGGATCTTGGTCTCCTGGGTGGTCATGCTGTCGCGCACGAGGCCGCCGATCACCACGGTCTGCTGGTCCCTGACGATGAGGGTCGTGCTCGCGGTGCGCTTGTTGATGGGGATCGCGCCGAGCGCGCCCAGGGGGGCGCCGGCGTCCGAGATCTCCTCGGTGAGCTCCAGCCGCACCTGATCCGAGTCGTTGACGTGCGGGATGACCTTGATCTTCGTGCCGACGTCCTGGCGAGCGGCCGTGCCGGTTGTCAGCCCGCCGAGCAGGCTGCCGAGCCCGGCCGCGCCCGCGGCGCCACCCGCCGCGCCCGCCAGGCCGGCGAGCGAGCTGATCCCGCCGCCCACGTTGGTCTGGAGCGGGATGTTCTGGCCGATCGAGATCTCGGCCGGCACGTTGTCGGTCGCGAGGATGTGCGGCGTCGCGAGGATGTTGGAGTCGCCGTCCTGGGCCATCGCGTGGAGGACGATGCCGAACGCCGGGATCGAGAGGCCCGGGAAGATGTTGTTCGTGCCCGGGAGCTCGGGGCCCCGGACGCCGAGCGCGAGCGCGCCGAGCTGATCCTGCCCCGGCAGACCGGCCACCGAGGTGAGCACGTTGTTGCCGCCGTACACCAGGCTGTCGTCCGCGGCCCGGCCCTCGAAGGTGTCGCCGCCGTGGTAGCCGATGCCGAAGTCGAGCGAGCGGTTGACGTTCACGTCCATGATCACCGCCTCGATGAACACCTGCCGACGCGGCTCGTCGAGCTCGTCGATCACGGCGCGCAGCTGGGCGTAATCGTGGGGCGACGAGGTGATGAGGAGCTTGTTGCTCGCCTCGTCGCAGGTGACCTTGACCTGGCCCTCGAAGATGTCGTCGGTCGAGCCGGGCACCGCGGGGGCGTTGCGCGCGCCCGCCCTGCCGCCCACGGCCGCGGCGGCGCCGCCCCCCCCGCCGCCGCCGAGCACCTGGTTCAGCGTCGCCGACAGCTCCTTGCAGCCGGCGTGCTGGAGGGAGAGCACGTGGACCTGCCCCTCCCCCGACTGCGGCACGTCGAGGCGCTTCAGGATGCCGAGGACGCGCAGGTAGTCCGGCTCGGAGGCGGTGATGACCAGCGAGTTCGTCCTGTCGTCGGCGATGATGCGCGCGCCGGTGCCGCCCGCGCCGCCCCGGCCGGGCCTCCCGCCGCCCCCCGCACCCCGGCTGGGGTCGACGATCTCGTTCAGCTTCGTCGCGACCTCCGCGGCCGAGCCGTAGTGGACCGGCTGGACCCACAGCTGATCGCCGGCGCCCCCGACGTCGATCTCCTCGACGATCCGGAGCATGCGCTGGATGTTCGACCCGGTGTCCGTGATGATGAGCAGGTTGCCGGGCGGGTAGACGGTGACGTCGCCGTCCTTCGACTTGAACTTGGTGAGGACGCCGCCCGCGTCGTTGGCGTCGATATGGGACAGCCGGTACATGCGGGTGACGAACCGGTCCTCCGCGGGCACGGGCGCGGCGGCCCCGAACACGGGGGTCGTCTCCGACACGGCGCCGGGCGTCTCCACGATCTTGAGGAAGCGGCCGTGGGGGATGACGGTGAGGTCGTTCGAGGCGAGGATCGACAGGAACGCGCTGTACGCCTCGGCGACGGTCACCTTCTCCGGCGCGTACACCGTCGCCTTGATCTGCCGCAGCTTGCCGCCGTAGATGAAGCGCCGCCCGGTGATGTTGCTGATCGCCTTGACGAGCTCGGGGAGGTCGGCCTCGTCGAGGTTGAAGCTGACCTTGTAGCCGCCGGGCTTCGGCTTGAACTCGATCTCCTGGACGCCCTGCTTGACCGCGGCGAGCGGATCATCTCCGGTGTCCGCCGCGGCGCCCGGCGTGCCCGCGCCGGCCGCTGGGGCGCCCGCGCCTGGAGCGCCGGCCGCTGGGGCGCCCGCGCCTGGAGCGCCCGCCGCTGGAGCGCCCGGCGCGCCCGCGCCCGGGGGGATCCCGGGGCGGCCGGGCGCCGGCGTGCTCTGGCCAGGGGTCCGCAGCACGGGCGCGTTGCGGTTCGCGGGCTGCGCTGCGGCGGGCGGGGCCGCCGCGGCGAGCACGAGCGCCGCCACCGGCGCGGCGAGGAGCCTCCTCCGGAGGCAGCGGGGTCGCTCGAGGGTCGTCATCACCATCAGTCGGCTCGATATTCGTTGCGTGGGTTGGTAAAGGGGGGGCGGCGCCGCTCAGTCGGCGTCCGGCGCGCTCGGCGCGCTCTCGCGCTCGGCCTGCGACGGGAGCCGCGACCGCTTCGAGCGGGATGTCTTGCCCAGGGCGCTCTTGCTCGTCCCGGCGGTGGCCTCTTGATCGGCCTCATCGGTCGTCTCCGCCGCGGGCCCATCGACGTTGCGGGGCGGCAGGACGGCCCTCGCGACCGACACGAGGACGAGGCTCATGACCGCGACGAACGTGAGCGAGCCGAGGACGAACGTGCCGATGTACATCAGGGTCCGCCGGAGCAGGCTCCCCTCGTTCAGTCTCCCGATCCATCGCGCCATTGCCGCTACCCTGCTTTCGTCCTGGGATTCAGTCCGCAGCGCTCACTTGATGTTGAAGTCGATGTTCATCGGCTTGCCCTTGCGGTTGACGCTCACCGTGAGCCGGTCCGCCGTCCGGAGCCGCGCATAGGCCTCGAGGGCCTTCTGCGGGTCGCTCATCTCAAACCCGTTGATGCTGGACAGCCGATCTCCGTTCTCCAGGCCGAGCGTCCCGAGCAGCGAGTCCGGTCGAATCCCGAACAGACGGATGCCGACCACCTTGTCGCCCTCCTTCTCGGGGACGATGCGCGCAGAGCGCATCAGCTCGCCCTGGTTCTCCAGGATCTGGTCGACGGCGCTGCGCTCCACGTTGAACTCCGTCTCGCTCACCCGCTGGATCTTCGAGGCGATCTCGGGCGGGACCTTCTTGCCGCCGCGGGCGGGCGCCTTCGACGTCGACGTCGTGGCCGGCGCCGCGGGCGCGGGCGTCGCCGCGGCGCTGGCCCGCGCGCCGGCGTTGTGGCCGCCCACGATGGCCTGGCACCGCGAGCTGCCGGAGGTCAGCCAGACCCGGTCCCACCCCACGTAGTAAACGGTCTGCCCGCTGATCTCATCCCCTTGCCGTCGCAAGATCGCCTTGCCGTCCGAGCCGGCCATGGCCGCGAACGACCACGCCGGATCCTCGGCTTGCGTGATGAGCAGGACGCGGGCGCCGTCGCACGAGGGATCGGCGTACGGGTCCTTGTTGTTCATCTCCTGCTGGACGCTCGGGAGCTCGACCGGCTTGCCGTCGAGCGGCCCCGTGACCGAGTCGAACGGGTTGCGCGAGAGGATCGCCCCGGCGCTCGTCGCGTGGTCCGTGTTCGCGCTCGACCCGAGCCCCCCCGCGCGCGACGGGGGGCTCGGCGGCGGCGGCGGCGGCGCGTCGACAGCGACGCTGGAGGCCACCAGCTGACCCATGCCAGACGCCTGGAAATAGGCGGCGAGCGCGATCAGCACGCCTAGAACCCAGGGAAAATACCGCTTCAGGATCGCGTCGATGCCCATGCGCCCATGCTCCTCTAGGCGAGTTCCATGCCAGCGGCCAATTGCTGACAGTTCCCCATCATTTTCACGGAAGTACGGTAGCCGTCCCGCCAAGGTGACGCACCCGCGGCGCGCGGGGCGGCCTCGATTGCCAAAGTGACAAATGGATTTTCACGGGGGGTGCCGGCGGGCCGGAGCGGGCCCTGACCGCCGGGGTGCGCGCGCCGCGTCACTCCAGCTCGCCGAGCTTGCGATAGATGGTGCGCGTGGAGATGCCGAGCAGCTGCGCGGCCACGGACTTGTCGCCGCGGGCGTGGCGGAGCGTCTCGCGGATCAGCCTGCGCTCGACCTCGTCGAGCGGGGTGCCGACCGAGAAGGTGAGCGAGCTCGGCTCGGCGGGGGCTGCCTCGCGGATGAAGTCGGGCAGGTCGTCGACCGAGAGCTGGTCGGCGCGGCAGAGCACCACGGCGCGCTCGATCACGTTCTCGAGCTCGCGGACGTTGCCGGGCCACGTGTAGTCGGTGAGGCGCGCGAGCACGTCGCGCGGCGCCTCCAGGCGGGGGCGGTTGTTCTTCGAGCAGTAGACGCCGAGGAAGTGGTCGACGAGGAGCGGGATGTCCTCGCGCCGGGTCCGGAGCGGGGGCGCCGTGATCGCGATCACGTTGAGCCTGTAGAACAGGTCCTCGCGGAAGCGGCCCGCGGCGACCTCGGCGCGCAGGTCCTTGTTGGTGGCCGCGACGAGGCGGACGTCGGCGCGCACCGTGTCGCCGCCGACGGGCTCGTACTCGCCCTCCTGCAGCACGCGGAGGAGCTTCACCTGCACGGCGGGCGAGAGCTCGCCGATCTCGTCGAGGAACAGCGTGCCGCCGGCCGCCTTGGCGAAGCGGCCCTCGCGCTTCGCGAGGGCGCCGGTGAACGCCCCGCGCTCGTGGCCGAAGAGCTCGGCCTCGAGGATGGTCTCCGGGATGGCCGCGCAGTTGACCGCGACGAACGGCCCCCGCGACCGCGCGCTGCGCTCGTGGATGAAGCGCGAGAGCAGCTCCTTGCCGGTGCCGCTCTCGCCGAGCACGAGCACCGTGGCGCTCGAGGGCGCCGCCTGGGTCGCGATGTCGAGCACGCGGCGGAGCGTCGGGCTCGAGCCGACGATCTCGCGCTTCGTGAGCAGCTTGATCTCCTGGCGCAGCGAGCGGTTCTCGGCGACGAGCGACTGGCGCTCGGCCGCCTTGCGCACGCTCTTGATGATCGTCATGCGCTTGAGCGGCTTCTCCACGAAGTCGTAGGCGCCCTCGCGCATGGCCTGGACCGCTGTCTCGACGGTCCCGTACGCGGTCATCATCACGACCTCGGTGTCGGGCGCGATCTGCTTCAGCGCCCGGAGCAGCTCGAGCCCGCTGACCCCCGGCATCATCAGGTCGGTGAGGACGACCTCGACGCGGCGGCTGCGCACGATCTCCAGCGCCGCCTTGGCGCTGTCCGCGGTGATGACCCGCATGCCGTCGCGCTGGAAGATCTTCTCGATCGAGGCGACGTTCGACGGCTCGTCGTCGACCACGAGGACCGTCGGTGCGCCGGGCGGCGGCGCCGCGCCCGCCGGCGGAGGCGCGCTCGGCGGGGGTCCGCCTTGTGCCAGATCGTCAGCCATGCGCCACTGTGTCACAGACGGTGGCCGGATGTCCACCAGGTGTCCGGCTGAGCACGGGTCTGACAAAGTCCGATCGGCGCGGCTGACAAAGTGACACGACGACGTTGTCAGAGCGTCCGGCCCGGCGAAGCCGCGGCCAGCTCAGCGGATGAGCTTCGACAGGTGCCGGAAGTCGTCCGTCCCGGCGACCCTGAGCCAGTCGAAGACGACGGTCTCTGCGGTGGTGATGGTGGCGCCCGCCGCGCGGCAGAGGTCGAGGCCGGCGAGGCGGTGGTCGTCGCGGCGCGAGGCGACGCCGTCGAGGGGCACGTGGACCGTGACGCCGCGCGCGGCGAGCTCGCGCACGGTCTGGAAGACGCAGACGTGCGCCTCCATGCCGACGACGATCGCGGCGCGGGGCGCGCGCTGGAGGAACGCGCGCTCGAACTCCAGGGCGTCGCAGGCGGAGAACTCCATCTTGGGGAGGACCGGCGCGCCGGCCTCGGCGAGCTTCTCGGCGAGCGGCGCGATGGTCCGGCCGAGCCCCGCGGGGTACTGCTCGGTCGCGATGACGGCCGCGCCGAGCCGCCGCGCCGCCTCGATCAGCACCGTCGCGGCGCGGGTCAGGGCGGCCATCTGGGGCGCCGGCATCGCGGCCGCGAGCTTCTCCTGGACGTCGACGACGATGACCGCGCTCGCGGCGGGCTCGAGCCTTCGCATGGTCGCTACCTCGAGGTCCGGAAGCTCCTTAGGAACCGGAGCAGATCGCTCCGCAGGTCGAAGCGGAGCAGCGCCTCGCCGAGGACGGCGCCCCCCTCGCCGACGAGGACGCCGGGCAGGACGGTCATCGACGCGAGGAGGTCGCGGGGGCGCACGGTCTTGCGGCCGGCGAACGCGCAGCGGCGCCCGTCGTTCGCGGTGAACTCGAAGGAGTAGGGCAGGGTGCCGGTGCGCGCGAGGTCGAGCCCGAGCCGCCCGGTCAGGTAGCGGTGGTCGGCGAACCCCTCGGCGTCGATCTCGCCCTCGATCTCGACCTCGGGCTTGCGCAGGAAGTGGAGCAGGCCGCGCGAGCGCGCGCGGATCGTGAACGACATGGGCCGCTCGTCGGCGGGGGACTCGACCAGGTGGAAGCTCCCGGCCATGGTCTCGCAGAACTCGAAGCCGCGCATCACGCCCCCGCCCATCACGACGCCGGGGGCGTGCCGCGGGGCGGCGCCGGCAGCGGCGGGCCGGCCGTCGCCTCCGTGAAGTCCTCCGGCGGGAGCACGAGCCGCTCGACGCGGCCGCCCGACGCGAGGGCGTCGACGATCTCCGGGATGTCCGCGGGGGTCACGCGCCCGTAGAAGTAGCCGTCGGGCTCGACCGCGATGACCGGGCCCACCCAGCAGACGTCGAGGCAGCTCGCGGAGCAGGCGCGCGCCTCGACCTTCGCGAGGCCGCGCTCGGCGAGGGCGGCCTTGAGCTGCGCGTGGAGGCCCTCGGCGCCGCGCTGGGCGCAGGAGCCCTTCGGAACGCCGTCCGGGCGGCGGTTGACGCAGACGAAGAGGTAGCGTTTTCGCTGGGGCACGGGGCGGATCCTCGTGCGCCTGCGGCGCCAGGTCAAGCTGGGCGGGCGCGGTGCCGGCGCAGCGCCAGGTTCACGATCCCGATCGGCGCCACGACGAGCGCGACCGCGAGCCCCATGACGGCCACGGCGAGGCCCGCGAGGCTCGCGAGCGCGAGCCAGAGCACGTCGATGGCCGCCGGGCTGGAAGAAGGTGAGTCCACGCGCATCTCCCGGCGGAGCTCGCCCACCGTGCGGTCGAGCAGCGCCTCGAAGGGGCGGCCATACAGGCTCTCGCTGCGGCGGCCGCGGAGGAACGCGCGGACCGTGCGGCGTGGCGCCGAGAGCAGCCCCGCGAAGAGGCCGCCCAGGTTGAGCTGCCACGCCGCGGCGAAGTCCTTGCAACCGGCGCCGAGCTCCCAGGCCGAGATCTCGAACTCGCCGATCGTGCTCGTGTCGTAGCCCGTCAGCACGTGGTGCAGGTCGTGGTAGCGGACGGCGTGCACGCGCGCCCGCGTGTTCGGGAACGGAACGGGGAGCGGGCCGAGCTTGAAGTCCACCCACGCATCCCCGTACCCGCCGTCCGCGCCGAAGCGGTTCACGTCGAAGTAGATCGTCCGCGCCGCCCGCATCGTGAGGCCTTCGTCGTAATGCACCAGAGCCATGGCACCACCCTCGTTCAATGACTTAAGTCAGTGACCATGGTCATTCTTAGGGCTCGCTCTGTCAAGGGGTACACCCGGCTTGACTTGGAACTACAGGCGCCAGCAGATTGCGCGGAGATGAGCAAGGTCAGCACAGGCCCGACAAAACGCCGGAAGGGGGCCGCCGCGCCGGCCGCGGCGGCCGCGCCGGCGCCGGAGCGCGGCGGGCGCGCCGCGCAGAAGCTCGACACCCGCCGCCGGATCCGGGACGCCGCGTGGGCGCTCTTCACGGAGCTCGGTTACGACGAGACGACGACCAAGGCGGTGGCGGAGCGCGCGGAGGTCGCGACGGGGACGGTGTTCGTGCACGCGCGCGACAAGGCCGACCTGCTCATGATGGTGATGCACGACCGGCTCGCGGCCGCGGTCGACGCGGCGTTCGAGGGGCTGCCGCGCAAGGAGCCCCTGCTCCCGCAGCTGCTCCACGTGTTCAAGGAGCTGTTCGCGATGTACGGCGAGCAGCCGGTCGTGTCGCGGGCGTTCGTGAAGGCCTTTCCCGGCGCGTCGGGCCCGAACGGGGAGCGGCTGAACGCCCTCACGTTCGCGTTCCTGCACCGCATCGCGGGCCTCGTGCGCGACGCCCAGGCGCGCGGCGAGGTCGCGGGCGACATCGACCCGCTCGCCGCGGCGCACAACATCTTCGCCCTCTACTTCGCGGCGCTGCTGTCGTGGCTGAGCGGCTTCGCGACGCTCGGCGCGGCGCTGGATCCGGGGCTGAAGGGCGCCCTCGCCCTCCACTACCGGGGGCTGCGGGCCTGAGGCGCGCGCCGGCGCGCCTCAGCCGGCGGCGCGGAGCGCGGCGAGCACCTCGGCGTGGGCGCGCGGGTCGCCGGCGGCGACCACGTCCCCGGCGCTCGCGGCGTCGAGGGGGCGGCCCTCCCAGTCGGTCATGAGCCCGCCGGCGCCGGTGATCACGGGGACGAGCGCCGCGAAGTCGTGGAGCTTGAGGCCGTGCTCGACGACGACGTCGACGCAGCCGCTCGCCACGAGGCCGTACTGGTAGCAGTCGCCGCCGTAGCTCAGGAGCTTGGCCCGGGCCGCGACCGCCCCGAAGGCGCGGGCCGCCGCCGGCGGGAAGTACTGCGGCCCCGTCGTGGAGAGGCGCGCCAGGGAGAGCCCCGCGCAGGCGCGGACGCGCGCGGGCTCGCCGTTGAAGAGCGTCTGCCGGCCCAGCGCGCCGAGCCAGCGGTCGCCGAGGACGGGCTGATCGATGACGCCGAGGACGGGCCGGCCCCGGTGCAGCAGGGCGATGAGCGTGCCGAAGAGCGGCTTGCCCGTGATGAACGCCTTCGTCCCGTCGATGGGGTCGAGCACCCACACGAGCTCGGCCCCCTCGTTCTCGCGGCCAAGCTCCTCTCCCACGATCCCGTGGTCCGGCGCGGCCGCGGCGAGGAGCTCGCGTATCGCCGCCTCGGCCTCGCGGTCCGCGACCGTCACCGGGCTCGCGTCCGCCTTGTCGTCGGCCTCGACGCCCTTGCGGAAATAGCGCCGGATCACCGCGCCGCTCGCGTCCGCCAGCCGCTGGGCCAGATCGACAAGGTCCTGGGTAGGGGTCATCGTCCGCGTCCTCCACGAGGTCCCCACGAGGCGAACCCCAGGGCGCGATCCAGTACGCGCTGCGCGCGCGCACCGCAACGGGCCCGGCGCGACGCTCAGGCCCGGTGCGCAGGCGCGCCGGCGCCCGGGCGCGTCGACGGCGGCCGAGCGCGCGGCGCCGGCGAGGCCGCCGACAGGCACGCTCGGAGGTACGACCCCAGGGTCTCGGCGCCCCGGGCGCCCTCGGGGTGGTACTCGGCCAGGACCGGTCCGTTGTGCGGCATGTCCCGCAGCACGTCGAGCATGACGTCGACGCCCGCCGCGCGGGCGCGCCGCGCGAGATCCACGCCCTCGTCCTGGAGGCGCTCGGCGTCGCCGACCTGGATGAAGAGCGGCGCCAGGCCGTCCAGGCGCGCGTGCAGGGGCGACAGCCGGGGATCGTCGAGCGCGAGCGCGCCAGCGACATCGCGCGCCTGGCGCGCCAGGCCGTCCCTCGTGCCGTAATCGGTCGGATCGTTCGCGCGCGTCGAGGCGCTGCTCGCGGCGAGGTCGAGCCAGGGAGAGATGAGCGCGGCGCAGCCCGCCTGCGCGCCCCTGTCGCGCAGCGCGAGCTGGGCGACGAGGGCGAGGTTGCCGCCGGCGGAGTCGCCCGCGAGCGCGATCTCGCCCGGCGCGTGGCCCCGCTCGACCAGCCCGTCGAAGGCGGCGAGCGCGTCCTCGAGCTGGGCGGGATAGGGGTGCTCCGGCGCCAGGCGGTAGTCGATCCCCACGACGCGCGCGCCGCTCGCCAGCGCGAGCCGCGCCATGATGTCCGCGTGGGTCCTCGTGGAGCCGTACAGGTACGAGCCGCCGTGGAAGTAGAGGACGACGCCTCGCTCCATCGCGCCCGGGGGCTCGAACCAGACGGCGGGGACGCCCTTCAGGGAATCGTTCGTCCGCTGGACGCGCCGGACGGCCTTGTCGGAATACCGGCGCGCGTCGAGCTCGGCCCGGACCCTGGGATAGGGCCAGTCGAGCATGTCGCTGAAGTCGCGGCGGAGAAACCGGACCACCCACTCGAAGCCAAAGCCCCAGCTCGGGCGAGCAGGCCCGCGGCGGGCGCGCTCGACCGCCGTCTCCACGAATGCGAGACTGAACATCTTCATGAGGCGCAGCATCATGGCGAGGAACGTAGCCCGCGCCCCCCGCGGAGGCGGCGGCCGGACACGCCAGATCGCATGGCCTCGCGCGCCATCCCGATCGTCGGATGACGCCGCGGGGTAGCGGCGCCGGCATCTCGGGCGCGATGGCCCTGCGCCTCGTGCGGTTCTTCGCGGATCGCGCCGCGGACCCGGCGCCGCTCCTCGCGGCGCTCGGCGCCACGGAGGGCGAGCTCCGGCGGCCCAGCTGCCGCATCCCGTACGCCGCGCTCGACCGCGCCATCGAGGCCGCGGCGTCGCGCGTCGGACCGGCGGGCCTCGGGGCCGCGCTGGCGCGCGTGAGGGACGAGGAGACGTACGGCGTCGCCGCGCTCCTGCTGCTCGCCGGCCCCTCGTTCCGCGACGGGCTCGCCCGCGCCCTCGCTTACCAGCGCGTCTGGGGCGACGGCGAGCGCTTCACCCTGGGCGCGCGCCGAGGCGGCCTCGCCGTCCGGTTCGAGCACCCCGGGCGGAGCGCCGTGGCGCGCGCGGTGCTGGCCGAGTGCGCGCTGGTCGAGATCGTCGACGCGGTGCAGCTGCTGACCGGCAGGCCCGCGGACGGCCACGCCGTGCAGCTCCGGCACGACCGGCTCGGCCCCGACGGCGCGCTCTGCGCGGCGCTCGGCGTCTCGCCGGCGTACGGCCGCGCCGAGAACGAGCTCGCCCTGCCCGCGGAGGTGGTCGAGCGCGCCGTGGTGGCGCCGCCGGAGTTCCTGGGGCGCGCGCTCGAGCGCATCGCCCTCACGGCCGTCGCCGCGCTCCCCTCGTCGGCGTCGCTCTCCGAGCGCGTCGGCTCGATGCTCCGCGCCGAGCTCGACGTCGCCGCCCCGCGCCTCGAGAGCGTGGCGCGGCGGCTCCACATGAGCGCCCGCACCCTGCAGCGCCGGCTCCAGGAGGAAGGCACGAGCTTTCAGGACCTGGTCGACCGCGAGCGCCGCGCGCGCGCCAGCGACCTGCTCGACCGCGGGGCGAGCGCCAAGGAGGCGGCGCTCCTCGTCGGGTTCGCCGAGCCGGGCAGCCTCTCGCGCGCCCGCAAGCGCTGGAGCGCAGGCGCGCGAAGGGGCTGAGCCGCTTCGCTCCAGGCCGCGTCAGCCGTGCTCGAAAGACCGCGTCAGCCGTGCTCGAAAGACCGCGTCAGCCGTGCTCGAAAGACCGCGTCGGCCGTGCTCGAAAGACCGCGTCGGCCGCGCTCGAAAGACCGCGTCAGCCGCGCTTCCGCGGGTCGCCCCGGAGGATGGGATAGGCCATCAAAAGGCTCAGCCACACCACCAGGAACTTGGGGTCTGCCAGCGTCTCGAACGGGATCTCGAACCGCTCGTTCTGGGGCTCCGTCTTGCGCTGCTGCCCCTGCGCTACCGCGGGGCTCACGACCTCGGGCAGCCGCCTCCCGCCGCTCTCGACGCTCGTCCCGCCCGTCACGGGCAGCTGCGGCATCAGCGTGCCGTCCGCGATCGCCTGCTCCTCGGGCGTCCGCCGCGCCGAGACATCCGGGTCGACGAGCACCGCCACCGGCTCGAGCTCCTCGGGACCCCGGGCGCCGGGAGGCGCCTCGGCCGCGGCCCGCGCGACCTCCTCCGGACGATCCACCGGGACATAGCGCGGCGCGACCTCGCCAGGCCTCCGCTCGCGGAGCTCGACCGTCACCCGCGTCGGGATGTACAGGCGCCGCACCTCCTCGACCGTGACGACGGTGTCCTTGGCAGACGCGGGCGAGCCGCCGGCGAGCTCGGGCACCTTCGCGCGCGCGGCGTCGATCGCCGCCTGCTCCGCGTCGATCGCGGCCTTGCAGCTCGGGAGGGACGGATCGAAGTCGAGGCCGACGGCGCTGAATCCCCCCTTGGTCAGCTCGGGCTTCGTCGTGCACTCCTGGAGCACGCGCTCCGCGACGTCGTCGTCCTCGCGGTGCAGGAGCGCGAGCGCGATCTCCTTCCGATCGTCGATGCCGTTCGCGATCTCCGGCCGGGCGACATAGCGGTACCGCACGCGGAGCGCGAGGTCGCGCCGCCCCGACGCCGCGTCGACGACCGTCACGGCCTCCTTGACGAAGCTGTCCGTCGTCGCGCCCTGGACCTCGCGCCGGCTCACCATCACCCGGGACCGCCGTAGCCCCGTGAACACCGAGCGCGTCTGCGCCCGCACGCGCTCGAGGATCTTGAAATCACTCGTATCGGCGGGGACGTAGACATGGCCCTCGAACTGGAGCACAGCGGGCAGACGCTTCAGGTCGTCGGCCGCCGCCTTGCCCCCGTTGCCCCCGTTGCCGCACCCCGCGAGCGCCAACATCCCGATTACCGGGACAAGACGGACTACTGCACGGAGAAGTGCTACCACAACAGATTTCCCCGACGGCGAGGGTGCAACCTCGGTGAATCTAGCGCCGCCGCCCTTCTGAAGAAACCCTTACTCTCCGGAAAAGCCGAGCACGGATGCGGGGATCGCGGCCAGCGACCTCGACGTCACGAGCCAGGCGTGCAGCGCTCGATCTGGGCGGAGGCTGCGCAGGTGGCGACCTGTGACTGGTACGCCGAGCCCCCACCCTGGCCGGGAGCGCCGTGACGGGGGACCCTCGAGCAGGGCGGGGCCCAACGGCGCGTCGGGGAGGCGCCCCGCTGCGCGTCAGGGGATTGCCCTTTCGAAAATCGGATCCATTTGGTCGCCGAGATGAATACGGAAAGCCAGAACCCCGAAACCAGCGGCGCCACGCCCTCTGCCGAGCCTTCGGTCGCGGAGGCGGGCGGCCAGCCGCCCGCGCCGTCCACCTCCGACGAGACCAGGGCGGCGGGCGCCGTCGAGCTCCCCTTCCAGGCCGAGGTGCAGCAGGTCCTCGCGCTGGTCATCAACTCGCTTTACGCGAACCAGGAGGTCTTCCTCCGCGAGCTCATCTCGAACGCGTCGGACGCGCTCGACAAGGCGCGCTTCCTGGTCCTCACGCGCGAGGGCGTCGCCGAGCAGTCGGGCGAGCCCGCGATCCTCATCACCCTCGACGACGAGGCGCGGACCCTCACCATCGAGGACAACGGCATCGGGATGACGCGGGACGAGGTGGTGGAGAACCTCGGCACCATCGCGCGCTCGGGGTCGCTGGAGTTCCTGAAGGCCAACGCCGAGGCCGCGAAGCAGAAGAAGGACGGCGGCAAGCTCCAGCTCATCGGCCAGTTCGGCGTCGGCTTCTACGCCGCGTTCATGGTCGCCTCGCGCGTCGATGTGCAGACCCGCTCGATGCTGCCGGGCGCCGAGCCCGTCCTGTGGCGGTCGTCCGGCGCGGGCTCGTTCACCGTGGCCCCGGGCGATCGCGAGCACCCCGGCACGAAGATCGTCCTCCACCTCAAGGAGGACGCGCGCGAGTACACGAAGGCCTGGCGCGTCAAGGAGATCATCCGCAAGTACTCCGACTTCGTTCACTTCCCCATCAAGGTGAACGACGAGGTGGCGAACCGCTCGGCCGCCCTCTGGACGCTGCCCAAGTCGCAGATCACCGAGGAGCAGCACGCCGAGTTCTTCCGGCACGTGACCGGCGGCTACGAGGGCGAGAAGCCGCTGCTCACGGTGCACCTGTCGATCGACGCGCCGGTGCAGTTCCACGCCCTGCTCTACGTGCCCGAGAAGGCGCCGCCGGACATGTTCCACAAGGATCGCAGGGCGATCCGCCTCTACGCGAAGCGGGTCCTCATCGTCGAGGACTGCGACAAGCTCACGCCGATGTACCTGCGCTTCGTGCGCGGCGTCGTCGACTCCGAGGACCTGTCGCTGAACGTCTCGCGCGAGATGCTGCAGGAGAACCGCACGCTCTCCCAGATCGAGCAGCAGATCGTCAAGCAGGTGCTCAAGTCGCTGAAGGACCTCTCCGAGTCGGACCCCGAGCGCTACGCGAGCTTCTGGAAGGAGTTCGGCCGGGTCATCAAGGAGGGCTCCACCAGCGACTGGAAGAACAAGGACGCGATCGCCGAGCTGTGCCGGTTCGAGTCGATGAACACGGAGGCCGGCAAGCTCATCTCGCTCCGCGACTACGTGGAGAAGATGCCGGAGGAGCAGAAGGAGATCTATTACGTGACGGGGCTCGGCCGCCGCGCGGTCGAGCAGAGCCCGCACCTCGAGGCGTTCCGGAAGCGCGGCTATGACGTGCTGTTCCTCGTCGATCCGGTCGACGAGTGGCTGGTGAAGGCGCTGAACGAGTTCGACAAGCGCCGGCTGAAGAGCGTGACGCACGGCGACGTCGATCTCGGCAGCGAGCCGGAGAAGAAGGACCAGCCGGAGGAGTCGGTCGACGCGGCCGTGGCGGCGGTCAAGGCGGCGCTGGGCGACCGGGTGAAGGACGTGCGCGTCTCGCGGCGCCTGACCGACAGCGCGAGCTGCCTCGTCGCCGCCGAGGGCGACCCAGGGGCGAACCTCGAGCGGATCATGAAGCTCATCGACCAGAGCACCGAGGAGTCCAAGCGCATCCTGGAGCTCAACCCGAGCCACCCGGTCGTGAAGAACCTCAACATCCTGGCGGGGCGCGAGCCCGGCTCGGAGCGGGTGAACCAGTGGTCCGAGCTGCTCCTCGACCAGGCGCTCCTCGTCGAGGGCGTGGTGCAGGAGCCGGCGCAGCTCGTCCGGCGCATCCAGGACCTGCTCGCGCAGGTGAGCACGGCGGCGGTCGGCAACCAGCCCTGACGAGCGGCGTCCTGGCGGTTTCTTGGCCCTGATCGGGGACGCGTAGTACCCGCGCTGGGGTGACATCCGACGAGGCCGCCAGGCCGTCCCGCTTCGCAGCGCCCGCGCTCGGCCGTCGGGCCTTCCTCAGGGCGCTCGGCGTGTCGGGCGGCGTCGTGGCCGCGCCGGGGCTCTGGGACCCGGCGCTGGCGCTCGCCAGGGCGGACTCGAAGGTGAAGGAGGTCGAGACCTCCGACCTCGGCGTGACGCTGAAGCTCGAGCTCACGCAGGCGCCCTTTCCTTGCGACGGGGCCCCGTACCGGGCTGCGACCGTGATCGTCTTCGTGCCGGCCCATTACCGCGCGCCGGAGGGCGACGAGCTCGACCTCGTGATGCACTTCCACGGCCACGTCACGACCGCGGAGCGGGCGATCAAGGTCCACAAGCTCCGCGAGCAGCTCCACGAGAGCAAGCAGAACGCGGTGCTCGTCGTGCCGCAGGGGGCGGTGAACGCGGCCGAGTCGCCTCCGGGCAAGCTCGGGCAGCAGGGCGGCCTCCGGCGGCTGTGCGGCGAGCTCGCGTCGGTGCTCGACACCCCCTCGGCGCGGCGGGCGCTCGGCGATTGCGCCGTCCCGCGGCAGGCGAAGCTCGGGAGGCTCTGCCTCTCGGCGCACTCGGGCGGGTACCGCGTCGCGGCCGCGTGCCTCCGCCTCGGCGGCTGCGAGGTGAACGAGGTGTACCTGTTCGACGCGCTGTACGGGGAGGTCGACGCGTTCCGCGACTGGGTGCTCGAGCGGAAGGGGCAGTCGGGGCGCGACAGGCACAAGCTCATCAGCCACTTCGTCGCGGGCGACGTGCGGCGGCTGAACCTGGAGCTCGAGCGCGCGCTCGAGGCGCAGGGGGTCGCCTGCCTGCACGAGCGCCGCCCCGGCGAGCTCACGCGCAAGCAGCTGCTGAGCGGCCGCGCGATCTTCATCGAGACCCCGCTCGCGCACAGCGCCGTGACCTTCGAGCAGAACGCGTTCCGCGACTGCCTGTTCGCGTCAGGCCTGCGCCGTCAGCTGCGCTCGAGCTGGTTCGAGAAGAAGGACGAGCCGCGCCAGATCGACGTGCGCTCCCCGTCCTGAGGCAGCGCGCGCCGGCGTCAGTGCCGGAGCGAGACGTCGGCCAGGGCGAGGCGCGCGTCGTTGATGAAGGCGCTGTCCGGGAAGCGGCGGATGAACGACCGCAGCGTCGTCTTCGCGTCGTTCCAGGCCTGGATGTCGAGGAGGCACTCGGCCAAGAGGAAGGTCGCGTCATCCATGACCTCGCGGTCCGGCGACGCCTCGGAGAGCGTCATGAGCAGCGGGATCGCGTCGCGCTGCCGGTTCAGCCGGCGGTAGGCGCGCGCCAGGTTGAGGCGGGCCGACGGGGTGTGCGACGCCGTCTCCTTCTGGCGGATCGCGTCCTCGAAGGCGACCGCGGCCTCGTGCCAGCGGCCCGTCCGCATGTGATCGAGCCCCGTCTGGTACGACTTGATCGAGAGCTCCGAGCGCGCCTGGTCGACCGCGTCCGTGAAGAAAGCGAGCTCGGCCCGGGTGAGCGGCGCCTTCCGCAGCGCCTCGAAGCCCTCGATCACCTCCTGCCGTCGCTCGGCACGGATGAGCTCGTAGAACGCCGCGGCGTCGCTCTCGGCCTTGGCGCGCGCGTCGCTCCGCTGCTGCATCTCCTTGAGATCGGCCTCGTGCTTCGCGATGCGGTCGCGCGCGCCCTTCGTCTCGGCCTGGACGGCGTCGACGCGCGCGTCCCAGGCGAGCTTGACCACGCCGATCACCACGATCACGAAGAGCAGGTTCGCGCTCGCGCTGTTCCAGAAGGCGCGCCGCTCGTACGCCATCTGGCGCTTGGAGATGCCCTTCAGATCCGCCGCGAGGGCGTTCGTGAGGTTGTTCGTCTTGATGATGAGCCCACGGGACTCCACGATCTCACGCTTGATCTCCCGGAGCTCGTCGTCGAAGTCGTGCATTTTCAGGTCCTGAAACCGCGCCCTGTGCAGGAGGCCGCGCTCGTGCTAAGGGGCCGCGACGCGGACCCCTGAACCGCGCCCGGGAGGCCGCGGACGCGGACTCCCGAGCCGCGCCAGGGGGCCGCGGACGCGGATCCCCGGCCTCGCCGACAGGCCGCCCTTACGCTACCAGGAAGCTCTGCCCATGGACACAAGCGACATCCGAAAAGGCCTCAAGATGATGGTCGACGGCCAGCCCTACTCGGTCATCGACTTCCAGTTCGTCAAGCCGGGAAAGGGGCAGGCGTTCACCCGCGTCAAGATCCGGAACATGGCGACGGGCGCCGTCCTCGAGCGCACGTACAAATCGGGCGAGAAGCTGGAGCCGGCGGACGTGGAAGAGCGCAGCCTCCAGTACATCTATCCGGAAGGCACCGACTTCGTGTTCATGGACGCGGCGACCGGCGAGCAGCTCACGGTCTCCGGCGACAAGATCGGCGATGACGCCAAGTGGCTCAGCGACGGGATGTCGATCGACGTGACCCTGTTCAACGGGCAGCCGATCGGCGTCAGCATGCCCCCGCACGTGGTGCTCCAGATCGTGAGCAGCGAGCCGGGCGTGAAGGGCGACACGGCGAGCGGCGCCACCAAGCCCGCCACGGTGTCGACCGGCGCGACCGTCAACGTCCCGCTCTTCGTGAAGGAGGGCGAGTGGATCAAGATCGACACGACCGACGGCAAGTACCTGGAGCGCGTCAACAAGGGTTGATCCTCGGCTGATCCTCGGCTGACCCTTGGCTGACCCCCCGGGGGATCGCGGACGCGGCCGCGGGCCGCCGGGGGTCACTTCGCCTCGAAGATCACCGCGGCCGCGCCGACGACGCACGCGACGCGGGCTCCGCCGTTGGCCGGCGCGCACGCCGTCCCCTGCGCGAGATCGCCGCCCGACCACAGGCGCGCGGGGCCCCCGGCGGTCGCGACGAGGAGCCCGCCGGCGGCGGGGACCGCGAGCGTGGCGCCGTCGGGCGACCGCGCCGCGCCCTGCGGGGCGGGCGTGGTGAGCGGGAACGACAGCGCGGACGAGGCCGGCGCGGCGGCGCGCAGGTCGATCGAGACCAGCGCGGCGCCGACGGCGATGTCGAAGCCGCCCTCGGACGCGGCGAGCGGGGAGAAGGGCAGCCGCTCGGTCCCGGCGCAGCGCTCGGGCGAGGCCGCGCGGGCGCGGGGGCCCTGGCCGCGGAGCAGCGGGAGCGGGACCTCCATCTCGCCGACGGCGTCGGCGGAGCTGCGGAAGAGCGCGAGCAGCGTGGGCGCGTCGCAGCGCCGCTCGACCGCGACGAGCTGCGCGGGGCCGGCATGGATGGCCGCGGGCCACGGGGGGACGTCCGTCGCCGATTCGGTGGACGTCGCGGGGTCGACGCGGACGACGCCCTGCGCGGTCCGGACGAGCAGGGCGCCGCTCGCCTCGAACGCGAGCGGGCCGAAGGCGCCCGGGCCGGCCGGCTGCGGGGCGGCGGCGGTGCGGTACACGGCGGTGGCGGCCGCCGGCGGCGCGACCTTCGCGATCAGCTTGTCTGCGTCCTTGGCGCGGGGCTCGGCGCCGTGGTCGAGCGCCGCGACGGCCGCGAGCGGCGCGCCTCGCGTGGACGCCGCGACCGCCTCGGCGTTGTCGATCGCCGCCGCGAGCCCCGGCTCCCCGCAGCGCACCGGGCCCGCGCCCGTCCAGACGAGGGCCTCGCCGGCGCGGGCGGCGTCGCGGCCAGCGAGCGCGCCGCCGCCCGCGGCGTCGGCGCAGAGCAGGGCGTTCAGCCGGCGCAGCCGCTGGGCGGCGGCGGCGACGGCCGGCGCGGTGGCCTTGCCGCGGGCGTCGCGGAGCAGGGACGCGGCGAGGGCGCGCAGCGTCTCCCCGGGCTGCGCCGCGTCGCGCGACAGGCCGGCGGGGCGGTCGAGGAAGATGAGCGGGGCGCGGAGCTCGGAGGCGGCGCCCGCGGGGGCGGGATGGGGGGCGGAGAAGGGGCGGAGCGCGCCGGAGAGGCCGAGCGTGACGAGGAGGTCGTCGCGGCCGTCCGCGTCGCGGTCGGCGACCTCGAGGGCGGCGGAGAGGGCTTCCTCCGGCGGCGGCGCCCGGAGGCGGAGCTCCAGGGCGAGCTCCGGCGGCGCGCCCGCGCCCGCGGCGGACCCGGGGAGGCGGATCACGGCGAGCCAGCGCGTGGCGCCCGCGCTGGCGGCGCGGCGGTCGGCGCCGCACTGCGGGGCGAAGTCGAAGGCGAGCGTCGACGGGCCGATCTGGCTGAGGGCGACGCGCGGGGTGCACCCCTGCGCGGCGAGGTCGCCGGGGAGCGCGGTGAGCGTGCGCAGCGCCTGCGGCCGCGCGGCGGGCGCGAGCAGGAGCTCGCCGCGCAGGCCGTCGGGCGATCGCGCCCAGACGACGAGGTCGCGCGCGCCGTCCCCGTCGGCGTCGAGGAGGAGCCCGGTTTCGAAGGTGCGCCCGGTCGGCGCGGCGACCACGGCGCCGCCCTCGAGGGGCCACTGCTTGCCGCCCGCGGGCGCCGGGACGCTCGGCACGACCGCGAAGCGGGGCGGGGCGGCGGCGTCCGGGGCGCCGGCCTCCGGGCCGGCGTCCGCCGCGCCGGGGGCGACGCCGCTCAGCGGGGGCGGGGAGCCGGAGGGCGTCGCCGAGCCGAGCGTGTAGGGCGTGTAGGGCTTGGAGCTCGGGCAGCCGTCGCAGCCGGTCGCGGCGAGGAGCGGGAGCAGGGCGCGCAGGAGCTTCGAGGAGGATCGATCGGGCATCGCGGGCGGGCCAGCCGGAGCAGGCGAGGTGCGGCGGGCGGCGCAGGCGTAGCACGAGCGGCGTCACGCCAGCGAGCCGGCGCGCGAGGCGGGGCCAGCGAGCCGGCGCGCGAGGCGAGGCCAGCGAGCCGGCGCGCGAGGCGCGGATGGCGTCGGTGCGGTTTTCGGAGTAGCTTGATCGAGGGTAGATGCGAGGGCCGAAACCTCCCAAGGCGATCGAGGGCGAGGACTATTACCTCGAGGGGGGCCGGGTGGTTTTCACAGAGGTGTACCACCTGAAGCGCGGATACTGCTGCAACTCGAAGTGCCGTCACTGCCCTTACCGGGAAAACCCGCCGGTGGAGCAGCCGGTGACCTTGATTGTGCCTCGCCTGAAACTCTCCTGAAGCGCGGCGTGAGCGGCTCGGATCGGGTGTCCGGCGCGCCTGCGGCGTCCCGTCGTCACCGCATGACCCGACGTCGCGGCGGTCGCTGCAGAGACTCGCGCGCCGCCGGTCGGCGGCGATGTGTGCGGAGCCATCCGTAGAGCGGGTGGAGAGCCAGCGCCGCTCATGGAATGTCGGTTGATCCGGATTGCGCGAAGCGTCTAGCATCTCGTTACCCACATTCGCGCAGGAGTTCCTATGCGTCGCAGTCTTCGCCCTCTGCTCTACTCCCTTTTGCTCTCGGTGCCGATCGGCTGCAACGCCGCGTCGAACACCCAGCCGTCGCCGCCGCCGCCGGTCGACGCGGGGCCGACGATCGTGGACACGGACGGCGACGGCATCAGCGACGAGGACGAGGGGCGCGCCGACGCGATCGACACCGACGGCGACGGCGAGCTCGATTTCGAGGACTCCGACTCCGACGGCGATGGGCTGTCCGACAAGGTCGAGGGCGCCATCCGACCCGGGCAAACGGCGCTGCCGGACAGCGACGACGACGGGGTGCCTGATCTCCGCGACGAGGACTCCGATGGGAACGAGATCCCGGACGGGGAGGAAGGCGACGACGATCTCGACGACGACACGTTGCCCGACTACGCGGATCTCGACGACGACGGCGACGGCCTCTCCGACAAGTCGGAGCTGGGCCCGGACGTGTCCGACCCGATCAACTCCGACGATGACAGACGGCCCGACTACCGCGACACCGATTCGGATGATGACGGCATCCTGGATCGGTTCGAGCGCGATCTCGACGCCGACGGCGACGGGATCCCGGCGTTCCGCGACCTCGATTCGGACGACGATTGCCGGCCCGACTCCGTCGAGCGGGGTGACGGGGAGCCCGATCTACCGCCCATCGACAGCGACGTGGACGGCGGGGGCGATTTCTTCGATCTGGACAGCGACAACGACGGGCTGCTCGACCAGCTCGAGGACGTGAATTGCGACGGCGTGCTCGACCCGGGCGAGTCCAGCACCGCCAGCGAGGACACGGATGAGGACGGCGTGAGCGACCTCATCGAGCTCGCCGCCGGCACGAACCCGAACGACGACCTGGATAACCCGCAGGCCAACGGCGACTTCGTGTTCATCGTGCCTTATCGGGCCGATCCGGCCCCCGCGCAGGACACGCTCGACTTCTCGACCAACATCTCGCAGGCCGACGTGGTGTTCGCGATGGACACCACGGGCTCGATGAGCGGATCGATCTCGAACCTGCAGCACGCGCTCCAGGAGATGATCGATCAGCTCGCCGAGGAGATCCCGAGCATCGGGATCGGGGTGACTCACTACAAGGACTTCCCGAAGAGTCCGTACGGCGACTCCGCCGACCAGCCCTTCTTCCTGGAGCACCGGGTGATGAGCGTCGCCACGCCGGAAGGGCGGGATTCGGTGCAGGACGCCGTGGACTCCCTCCGGGCCTCGGGCGGCAACGACTCGCCGGAGAGCGGCTGGGAGGCTCTTTATCAGGTCGCCAAGGGGCTGGGCACGACCGAGGGGAACTCCGAGGTGCCTGCGTTCGACCCGGTGAACGCGCCGCCGGGCGCGATCCCGGCGGGCGAGTCGGTGGGGACGATCGGCGGCGTCGGCTTCCGCTCCGGCTCGCTGCCCATCGTGGTGATGATCACCGACGTGCCGAGCCATAACGGGACGATCCCGGGGAACAACTACTCGGGGCTGTCGTCGCCGAGCCACACGCAGGCGCTGAACGCGGTGACCGGCCTGGGCGGTCGCCTGATCGGCATGGTGACGGACATCGAGGACGGGAGTGAGGCCAAGGCCGATCTCACGGCCGGCGCGCTGGCGACCGGCTCGGTGGTCCCGCCGACGGCGTGGGGGCCGGAGGGCATGCGCCCGCCGCGGTGCGCGGTCGGCCAGTGCTGCACCGGCGAGAACGGCAGGGGCGTGACGGCGGCCAACGGCAAGTGCCCGCTCGTGTTCCTGGTCGCCAGCAGCGGCGCCGGCCTGAACCTGGCTGTCGTGCAGGCCATCAAGGTGCTCACGACCTACGTCACCCTCGACATCTCGGCGGCGGCGGAGGACGACGAGAGCGACGCGATCGACGCCGTGAGCGCGTTCGTCGACAAGATCATCGCGAACAACCTGGCGCCGGAGCCCTGCACCTCCGGGCTCAGGGTCATCGACAAGAACCTCGACGCCGTGGCGGACACCTTCACCAACGTCTTCCCGGGGCCCACGGTCTGCTTCGACGTGATCCCGAAGATCAACGTCTCGGTGCCGCCGACGACCGAGCCGCAGGTGTTCACCGCGAACATCGTGGTCACCGGCGACAGCGTGACCACGCTCAGCACCCGCAAGGTGTTCTTCCTCGTCCCGCCGGAGATCCCGGAGCCCCCGATCGACTGACGAGCGGCCGGTGCCCAGGAGCCGCCGTGGGGCCTCCCCCGGGCGGCTCGCTGGAGGACCGGCGAGCCTCGCTTTCGGCGGAGGAACGCTCATGGGTGAAGGCCTCGCCAGCGAGGGCGTCGGGGCGCCGGGGCAGGCGCGCGGCGCGGCGCTCTGGGAGCTCGCGCGCCTCTTTCTGCGGCTGGGCGCCACGGCCTTCGGCGGCCCGGCGGCGCACGTGGCCATGATGGAGGACGAGGTGGTCCGCCGTCGCGGCTGGATGACGCGCGAGGACTTCCTCGATCTCTACGGCGCGACGAACCTGATCCCGGGGCCCAGCTCGACCGAGCTCGCGATCCACATCGGGCACCGCCGGGCCGGCTGGGCAGGGCTGCTCGTGGCGGGCGGCTGCTTCATCGTCCCGGCGGCGCTGATCACGCTCGGGTTTGCGTGGGCCTATGTGCGGTTCGGCGCCGTGCCGGAGATGTCAGCGCTCCTTTACGGGGTGAAGCCGGTGATCATCGCGGTGGTGGTCCAGGCGCTCTGGGGGCTCGGCCGCACGGGCCTGCGCTCGAAGCTCGCGCTCGCCCTGGCGGCGCTCTGCGCGGCCGCGAGCCTGCTCGGCGTCCACGAGCTCGCGGTCCTGGCCGGCGCCGGCGCGCTCGCCGTCGCGCATCGGCTGGCGGCGGCGCGCCCTGGGGGCCCCTCTCCTGGCGCGGCGGCCGTCGCCGTCCCGCTCGCCGGCGGCGCCGCAGCGGCTGCCGCGGCGGGCGTGCCGTTCGGTCTCCTGCCGCTGTTCCTGTTCTTCCTCAAGGTCGGCTCGGTCCTCTTCGGGAGCGGTTATGTGCTCCTCGCGTTTCTCCGCGCCGATCTCGTCGAGCGGTATCGATGGATGACCGAGGCGCAGCTGCTCGACGCGGTGGCGGTCGGCCAGGTGACGCCCGGCCCTGTCTTCACGACGGCGACGTTCATCGGCTATCTGCTGGGCCGCCTCCCGGGCGCTGCGGTCGCCACGGTGGGGATCTTCCTCCCGGCGTTCTTCTTCGTCGCCCTGAGCGGCCCGCTGATCCCCCGCGTCCGCCGCTCCGTCGTTGCCTCGGCCTTTCTCGACGGCGTGAACGCGGCATCGCTCGCGCTGATGGCCGTCGTCTCCTACCGCCTCGCCCGGGCGGCGCTGGTCGACTGGCTCACCTGCGCTCTGGCCATCATGGCAACGCTCCTGCTCGTCCGTTACCGCGTGAGCTCGCTCTGGCTCATCCTGGCCGGCGCCGCCATCGGCATCGTGTCAGTTCACCTCTGAATCCGCCTCTCCGTCCGCGCCCACTACCTGGCAGCCGATCGCACGGAAGACGGCTCGTCCGCCGCCACCAGCTCCGACCGGGCCCCGATGTAGAAAGCGTTTCCCCGCCAGGCGACCCGCCGGTTCGAGTAGGCGTTCAGCCAGCAGAAGAACCAGCACAGCGTGCGGAGCGGCTCCGCGGCCACGAGCAACAGGTTGGAGCGCGCCGGCCGCAGCGCCCTCAAGGCCAGGAAGGTCCCCAGGCTCTGCAGCGTCCAGGCGAACAGCCAGACCTCCAGCGCGAGGCGCGTCGGGCTGAGCAGCAGCGTCAGCCAGGCGATGAGCAGCGGCGAGTTGAACGGCTCCACCGCGAAGCAGCGGGGGACCAGCGCGCGCCGCATCTTCGCCCAGCGGGTGTGCCGATCCAGCGTCCGCATGAGCGAGCAGCTCGTGTTGCGGTTCTCGATCGGATCCAGGCAGAGGTCGACCACGAACCCGCACGCGCTGAAGCGCTGCCCGAGCATGTCGTCCTCCGCCAGCACGCTGGCCACGCTCTCGAACCCTCCCACCCGCTCCAGGTCGATCCGCCGCATCGCCATCGATTTGCCCACGCTGATCGATCGCCCTGCGAGCTCGGCCGCGGCGACGACCCCGGGCGCGATGAACGACCCGAGCTGCGCGTTCTCGACCACCGCGCCGAGCGTGCGCTCCCCCGTGCCCACGACCACGCTCGAGACGAGCCCCACGCCGGGCCGCATCAGGATCGACAGCAGGGAACGGAGATAGTCCGGGCGGACACGCACGTTGGCGTCCGAGATGACGAAGACGCTGCCCTCCGCCCTGCGCGCGAGCTCGAGGAGCTGCGCCACCTTCGGATTCAGCGCCTCGCCCGGATCCGTCAAGCACAGCCGCGCCCTCACCCCGGGGTGCGCCGCGATGAAGGCCTGGATCACCGGCACCGCCGGGTCCTCGTGCGAGGCGACGCCGAAGACGAGCTCGTAACAGGGATAATCGAGGTGGGCGAACGACTCCAGATTGCTGGCGAGCTCATCATCGACGCCCGCCACGGGCTTGAGGATGCTGACGACCGGGGTCGCGCCGAGCGGGCTCGGCTCGCCCCGCGGCGCCCTCAGGCGGTGCCGCGTGAACCTCCAGTGGAAGGAGGCCTGAAGCGTCGCGTAGATGATGGATGAAAGCGCCGTCGGCGCGACCGTCGCCAGATCTCCCCAATCCATGGATGGCGATGGTGACGGAGGCGCGTGGCGTCCCGATGGCCGGACCGCAAACCCAGCGCTGCCTTTCCGCAACCGAGGCGTGACAGGCCTCCTCACGCCCCGAGGCCCCGGGCAGAAGCTCCCTACCGGACTCGGGATTTTCTCGTGTCGCCGCCCTTCATCGGGCGATCCGTCACCGACACACGCGCGCCGATCCTGGCGAGCAGGTCCGGTAGGGCGGAGAGATCAGCCCATGCGGCCGATCAGCTCCCGCGTGATGTTCT
This sequence comes from Sorangium sp. So ce321, assembly GCF_051530195.1. Taxonomy (NCBI): domain Bacteria; kingdom Pseudomonadati; phylum Myxococcota; order Polyangiales; family Polyangiaceae; genus Sorangium; species Sorangium sp. So ce321. The sequence goes on from NZ_CP150329.1 coordinate 14,325,458, forward strand.
TCTGGTGCGACTCGAGCGTGCCGCCGCCGATCTCGAGCAGCTTGGCGTCCCGGAAGAACCGCTCCACCTTGTACTCGGTGCAGTAACCCCAGCCGCCGAGCACCTGCATGGCGTTGTCGGCCACCTCCTTGCCGACGGGCGCGGCAAAGAGCTTGGCCGCGTCCGTCCCGAGCCGGTTGCGCCGCTCGGGGCTGACGTTGCGCGCCACCGAGTAGATGAGGGCGCGCGTCGCCTCGGTCTTGGCGTAGCTCTCCGCGATGTAACGCTGGATCTGCCCGTGCTCGGCGATGGGCTTGCCGAAGCTCCGCCGCTCTCCGGCGTACTGGATCATGATGTCCATACAGCGATCCGCGATCCCGAGGCTCATGGCGGCCAGGGTGAGGCGCTCGAGCTCCAGGTTCCTCATCATGTTGCGGATCCCGCCCCCCTCCTGGCCCAGGACGTTCCGGGCGGGCACGACGCAATCATCGAAGATGAGCTCGCTCATCGTGCTTCCCCGCATTCCCATCTTCGGCGTCTTCTCGTCGGTCGAGAACCCGGGGAAGCCCCGCTCCACCACGAAGGTCGTGATCCTGTCCTCGATGGTCGCATAGACAAGGAAGATCCTGGCCTCGGGGGCGTTGGTGATGAGCGCCTTACGCCCTTTCAGGATGTACCTGTCCCCGTCGCGCCGGGCGAACGTCTTCATGCCGAGGACGTCTGTTCCGCTCGTGGGCTCGGTCATACCCATCGCGCCGATCCACTCGCCGGAGAGCACCTTCGGCAGGTAGCGCGCGCGCTGCTCGTCGTTGCCGGCGTGAAAGAAGTTGTTCACGAACAGCATCGCATGGGCGAGATACGCGAGGGTGAACCCGGGATCGCTCTTCGCGAGCTCGTGGTGGACGATCACGGCGGCGAGCGCGTCCATGCCCGCGCCCCCGTACTCCGAGGGGACGGTCACGCCAAGCAGGCCGAGCTCGCCCAGCCGCTGCATCAAGGGGACGTTGAGGGTGGCGGTCCGGTCGTGCTCGTCGGCCTGCGGCTCGACGACCTCGCGGGCGAAATCGCGCACCATTTGCCGCAGCATCCGGTGCTCTTCCGTCGGGTTCTCCAGGTCGCTTTCCATGGCGGAGGATGACACGCTCATCACTGCCCAACGTAGCACGCGGACGCGCGCGCCCGCGACGGCGTGGCATGCGATTCGCTTCATTCCTGCGTGAACGCTCTCGAAAGGGGACGCATGAAGCGCTGGACCGATGTCGTGCTCTGGAGCGCGGTGCTAGTGACGCTGCTGATGTGGCTGCTCGCCGCCTTCGGTGTGCTGCCCGCTGCCCGCTGGATCGACGCGCTCCTCATCCTCTCCGCTGCCCTCGCCGTGACCGGCCTGGTCCGGCAGCAGCCCGGGCGGCCGCGGCGCTGAGCCGGCCGGCGCGTCCGGCGGCGAATCGATGTCTGTCCCCGAAGCTGGCGCCGCCGGGGCGGGCCCGTCCTGGCAGCAGCGGACGCCGGTCGAGTAGTCGAGGTAGCTCCTCGGGTGGGCCGTGACGAGCGCCTCGCAGCCCGCGCGGGTCGAGCGCGAGTAGAAGCCGCCAGCGAACGCGCCGCCCGGCTCGTTCACCCACTCATCCAGGTTGCCCACGAGGTCGTGAACCGCGTCGCTGCCCCAGCGGCTCCTGCACCGGGGGCTCCCGCCCGTCTCGCGGAGCAGGGGCTCTCCGGCGACGCGCACGCGGTTGAGCCGGGGATCCAGGTGGCCAATCGACGCGTTGCCGTGGAGCTGGGCCGCCGGGTGCCCTGCCCGGAAGACATTGCACGCGCCCTCCTCGAACGTGTCGCCGTACGGATACAGCGTGTCGTCCTCGCCGCGACACGCGGTGACGAACTCCTCGACCGAGCACAGCCGCTTGCCGGCCGCGGCGCAGGCGCTCTCGGCGACGAGGCCGGTCACGTAGCCGCTCGGCCGCACCCCGGGCCGGGAGCGCGCCAGGGCGGCGATCGCCCGCCCGCGCTGCCAGCCGGGGAGCAGCGGCAGCGGGAAGGCGCGCGCGTGGACGTCGCCGGTCCGTCGCCGTCCGGTCGACCACTCGGCGAGCGTGAGCTCGAGGAGGTTCGGGGTCGACGGGTAGTCGGGCGACAGCGCCCGTCCGGTGGCGCCGTCGACGAGCATCGCCTCGAAGCGATCGATGCAGAAGCGGCCGCCTTCGACGGCGACCATGTCCGAGGGGCACGCGGGCGCGCCCGCCAGCGCGGGGGCGACCGCCTCCGAGGGCGCCGCCGCGGCCGGGCGCACCGCCGCGACCGCGCTCGCGGGCGGCGCGGGGCGCGCGACGCCCGCCTCGGCCTGCGCGTCGAGCCCGCTCACCGCGCTGCCGAACCAGCGCAGGCTGCCGTCGGTGGCCCAGACGACGTCGCCCACCGTGCAGGCGCCGGGCGCCGCGAGCTCCGGGACGGTCACGAAGGCCCCGGGCGAGGGGGCCGGGACGGTGCGCCGCGCGGGCTGCCCGTCGACGCAGAGCGCGCCGGTGTCGTCCGCCGGCCACGGCTGCGACGCGAGCTCCGCGCCGTCGTCGTCGAGCCAGACGACGTGGCGCCGGCCCGCGTCGCTGAGCAGCGCGCCCCCCTCGGGCAGGGCGATGAGCCGCACCGCGAGGTCGCCCTCGGCGAGCGGCAGCGAGGTCGCGCGCGCCGCCCCGGGCCGGCCGAGCGCGTCGACCGAGAGCGCGACGACCCTGGCAGGATCACCGGCGCTCACGCCGGCGACGATGGCCCCGCCGCCGCGGCGCTCGCACGCGTCGAACCCCGCGCGCACCGGCGACGCGAACGCGACGGCGGGCGGCGCCCCTGCCGCCGCGCCGGCGCCGGGCGCCGCCTGCGCAGGCGCGCCCGGCCTGGTGAGCGCGCCCGGCCTGGTGAGCGCGCCCGAGGCGTCGATCCCGGTGATCTGGAGCCGGCCGCCGAGCACCTCGAGGAAGAGCCCCCGCTCGCGGCCCCCGACGAGCGCCGTGCTGCCCTCGTGCGCGCGCCCCCGCAGCGCGGGCACCGCGAGCGGCCCCGGCAGGAGCCGCACCACGTCGGTCCTCGCGAGCCACCAGGACGCCCCGATCCGCGCGGCGCGCCGCCGGTCCGCGGGGCGCTCCGGCTCGCCGATCGGCGTGCCCGGCGCGCCGCCGCCGGCGTCACCGGCCGGCGCGGCGCCGGGGCCTTCCGGCGCCGCCGCCGCGGCGACCTGCCCGCGCGCGTCGATCCGGTAGAGCTGCCCCGCGGCGAAGGCGAGCCCCTCGCCGTCGGCCGCGAGCGCGCCCCACGCGACGCGCGCGCGCCGCGCCGGGAACGGGTCCGGCTCGCGGCGCGGCGCTCCGTCGGCGCGCGAGGCCGAGAACAGCTCGCCGGAGGTCGTCTGGAAGTACGCGCGATCGCCCGCCCACGCGGCGAGCCCCGGGTCGTACGCCGGCTGCCCCGCGGCGCGTCGGGCGCCGCTCGCGGCGATGCGCTCGAGCGCGGCGATCTCGGACGGCGCGAGCGGGGTCGCGTCCGCGAGGCGCGCCGGGTCCACGGCGCAGACCGCCCGCGGGGCGGCGCCGGCGCCGAGCCGCTGGAGCGCGGGCGCGACGCGCGCCGCCTGGCAGGCCCCGTTGCGGCCGGTCACGTCGACGACCGCCGAGCCCGCGCTCGCCGTCACGAGGCGCGGATCCAGGTGACCGCGCAGCGCGCCGTACTCGAGATCCTCCTCGACGACGACGGCGCGCCGGCCCGGATCGAGCTTGCCGTCCTCCCCGAGCGAGGCGAAGGCGATCTGCGCGCTCCCGAGCCACGGCGTGCTCGCCTTCTTCGTCGGGGGCCTCGCGCTCGCCGCGTAGTAGAGCAGGTCGATCGCGCCCGGCCTCGCGCCGGCGTCGATCAGCGCCATGCCGTCGAGCGGCGGCCGGAAGCGCAGGCCGGTGGGGGACGACGCGGCAGCGATCCCCTCGGCGGGCGAGAACCAGCGGATCCGCACCTCGACCTCGGGCAGCGGATCCGGCCGCTTCGGCCGCGATGCCGGGCGCGCGCTCTTCCTCGGCCGGCCGTCGCGCCCGCGGTCCGCGCCGCGCTTGTCGCGCTTCTTCTCGGTCGCCTTGACGCGCGCGCCGGCGGTCTTTCCGGTCCGCTTCGCCGCTGCCGCCTTGCGGGCCGGCTTCGCGGCGGCGCGCTCGCGCGCGGCGTGCTGCGCCGCCGCGGCCGCCTTGTCGCGCTTCGCGGGGTCGGCGAGCTCGAGCTCGAGCAGCGCGACGCGCTCGCCCACGGCCGCCATCGCGTGCGCGCGGGCCTTCGCGCAGGCGCGGGACGCGGCCGACGTCTCGCCGGGCAGGAATGCCGTCGCGCAGAGCTCGTCGCCCTGCGAGGTGAGCAGCGTGGTGCTCCCGCCGGCCGAGGAGAGCGCGCCGGCCAGGTCCTCGTCGACGAGCTGGAGCGGCGGCCCGAGCTCGCCTGTCGCCGCGTCGAGGCGCCTGACCCAGCCGACCCGATCCGACGAGAGCTTGGAGACGAACAGCACCGCGCGGCCGTCGAGCGAGGGCTCGATAGAGAACGGCAGCGGCTCGACCTGCGGCGCGCCGAGCGGCGTGCGCCCGGCTTGCGCCGCGTCGCCGGGCGTCGAGGCGGCGGCGTCGAGCGTGAGCGACGTCGCCTGGGCCGCGTCCAGCCCGCGGCCGGGGGCGCGCGCCGCCGTGCCGGCAGGCGTGGGCGGTGACGTCATCGGGCGGCCGGAGCAAGCGCCCGCGCCGCAGGCGAGCGGCACGAGCAGCGCGGAGATCACGGAGAGGGACGATCGGGGACGACGCATTTTCGCACGCGCTGCCGTCCCTCGCGGCGCGGCGAGGGGGGCGGCGGCCGAGCCTAGCGCAGATGGGCCCGCGATCGTCGCGAGGGCTCACGCGGCGGCGCGGCGGAGCGTGCACCGCGGTGCCGGTATGTACGGGCCCCGATCGTCGTGGGGGCCGCGCCCGCGGGCACGGCGGCTGCAGCCCGGGAGGGCCGAGAAGCTCCAGGAGGCCCTCATGAACGCGTCGATTCACCGCATGCACGTAACTCTGGGATCCCTCGCGCTCCTCGCGCTCGCCTCCGGGTGCGGCGGGGAGCGGCGGCCGGCCCAGCCGATCGGCAGGACGCCGACGTTCGAGTCCGAGGTGCCGTACGACACCGAGGAGCAGCCGCCGGCCGACGCACCGGGGCGCGCGCCGGTGCCGGGCTCGGGCGAGAGCGGCAGCAGCCCCACGGAGGAAGGGCGGACGCGCCAGGGCACGGCGGACGATGTGGACGAACACGAGCTCTGCCAGCAGATCTCGGCGTCGACGAGCGTCAGCGCGGAGGACATCCCGGGCGGCGTGCAGATCGTCATGACGCCGACCCCCGGCGCCAGCGCGACGTCGCTGGAGACGCTCGCTCGCGAGCTCGAAGCGCACCTCCACACGCTCGGGCGGACGGGGCAGCAGCCGACGAACGACGTCGTCACGCGCTGCCGCCTGTTCGACATGGCCCGCACGGGCGCGCGCGGCCGGGTCGTCGAGGCGGCGGACGGGCTCCGCGTGCTCTTCACCTCCCCCGACTCCGCTGGCGTCTCGACCCTCCGCGAGCAGGCGCGCCGGTTCGTGCAGTACGCTCGCGAGGGACAAGTCCGGTAGGGCTGTCCGAGCCCGCGGGCGCGCCGCCTGCCGGGCCCGGGCGGAGCAGGTGGCGCTCGACCGGCCGTGGAGCGCGGGCTAGCCTGTGCCTGAAGGTTCCACGATGAGCAAGAAGCTGGATGAAGAGTTGGCCCAGGCGCTGTCTCACGCAGAGCAGCAGGAGACCCCGGCGGTCGTGAAGCCGGCCGCGGCGAGCTCGCAGCCGAAGCCGCGCACGCGCAGCATCGGCCTGCTCGCGACGCTGCTCGTCATGGTGGGCGCGCTCGTGGCGCTCTTCCTCGTCGGCTTCAAGGAAGCCGCCGTCTACGCGACGCCCGTCGATCAGCTGCTCGCCTCGAAGGACAAGCTCACCGGCCGCAAGGTCCGCGTCGAGGGCGAGCTCGTGCCCGGCACGCTGGCCAAGCGCGACAGCCCTTGCGAGTACCGCTTCCAGATCCACGGCACGCAGGCCGAGCTGCCCGTGCGCTACCCCCAGTGCGTCATCCCCGACACGTTCCGCGACGTCCCGAGCGGCGGCGTCCAGGTGACCGTCGAGGGCACGCTCACGCAGGACGGCAACTTCGAGGCGAGCCTCGTGATGGCCAAGTGCACCTCGAAGTACGATCCCAACTCGCACGAGATGAAGGGCGGCGCCCAGGCCGGCGAGGGTCCGCTCTCGCGCAACTGATCGCGCCCAGCCCGCCTGCCCTCGCCGCGCCCCGCGCGGCGCGGCGCATCCGGCGGCGCTCGCCTTCCACCGCGCATCCTCCACACTGCGGCGATGATCTTCCGTGACCGCCGGCTGCATGGCCCCGTCGACGACGGGCGCAGCACGCCTGTGCCGGGCGTCCCTCCGCTTGATGGCGCGGCCGCGGGCGACGACGCGTCGACGCCCATCGGCCCGATCGTGACCGCGCACCACGCGCTCACCCTGCTGCCCGGCATGGAGGCGGTGCTTGGCTCGATCTTCGGCGACGTCGAGCGCGCGCAGCGGCGCGTCGACATCGAGACGTACATCTACCGCGACGACCTGCTCGGGCGCTCGTTCGCCGATGTCATGGGGCGGGCGGCGGCGCGCGGCGCGCGGGCGCGGCTGCTCTACGACCCGCTCGGCTCGAACGAGACCGACACCCCGTTCTTCGACGAGCTCCGGCGCCGCGGCGTCGAGGTCCGCGCCTACCGCCCGATGGCGGTCACGCTCGGCCGCGGCGGCTTCCTGCCGCGGGATCACTCGCGCGTGATCGTGATCGACGACGCCGCCTACACCGGCGGCGCCGCGTGGGGAGACGAGTGGCTCCCGGAGCGGCGCGGAGGCGAGGGGTGGCACGACGTCTGTATGCGCGTCGAGGGCCCCTGCGTCGGCGATTTCGCGCACCTCTTCGAGCAGCGATGGGGCGAGGCCGACGGCGGCGGCGAGCGGCTGCGCGACTACGCGACGGGGCGCAAGTACCCGGATCTCGAGCTCGTCTCGGACACGCCGGACGACAACGCGCGGGTCTACGCCCGCTACCGCGAGGCGATCCGGCGAGCGCAGGAGCGCATCTGGATCGAGAACGCCTATTTCTTCCCGCCCGCCGGGATGCTCAAGGACCTCGTCGATGCGGCCGCGCGCGGCGTCGACGTCCAGATCATCCTCCCCGAGGAGACGGACCTGCCGATCATCCAGCGGGCCGCGCGCGCCGAGCACGCCGCGTGGCTCGATCGCGGCTTCAAGCTCTTCGAGTTCCAGCGGGACGTCCTGCACTCGAAGTTCGCGCTGGTCGACCGCGCGTGGTGCACGATTGGCACGTTCAACGCGAACCCGAGCAGCCTGAGCGCCGTCAACGAGGTGAACCTGTTCGTGTTCGATCCGGCGTTCGTGGCCCGGGTGGCCGACCTGTTCTCGAAGGACCGGGCGGACTCGCGGCCGGTGACCCGGGCCACGCTCGCGGAGCGGTCGCTCCCCGACAAGGCGGTTGACTCGCTCGCTCATGGGGCCTTGAGCCTCCTCGACGGGTTGATTAAGACATCCCCGGACTGACGCCCGAGGAGGAGGCATTTGAGCCAAGATCGCGACCTCGTTATCTTGACCCAGAACATCTGGGGTGGAGTCGCCCTGTGGGAGCGGCGCCGGACGATGCTCGCCCGCCTCATCGGCGACCTGCGGCCCGGCATCATCGGGCTCCAGGAGGTGCACGCGCTGGCCGCGAGCGGCGACCTCGGCCAGGCCGGTGAGCTCTCGCGGCTCGCCGGCGGATACCGCGCCTGGTTCGCGCCGGGGCGGGTCGCGGCGAGCGGCGAGTGCGAGGGGGTCGCGCTGCTCTGCAGGGAGGACATCGAGGTGCTCGACCACTCCGTGGAGGCGCTCACGCTCGATCGCGAGGACCCGTTCGAGCGCGACAGCCAGCGCGTCGTCCTGCGCGCGGCGATCCGTCACGCGGGGGCGGTGATCGACGTGCTCGTCACGCACCTCTCGCTGTCGAAGCGCGCGCGGGCGCGCACCGTGCGCGAGCTCGTGAGCTTCGCCGCGCGCGAGCGGCAGAAGTCGCGGAGCCTCGGCGCCGTGCTGATGGGCGACTTCAACGCGCTCCCGAGCGAGGAGGCGGTCTGTTATCTCCAGGCGAGCGCCGGAGACGCGCGCTGGCTCGACGCCTGGACGCAGACGCACCCCGGCAAGGCTGGCGGCACGTGGCCGGCGGGCCTGCCGCTGCGCCGCATCGATTATGTCTTCGTCCAGCCCGGGGACGGCTGGACGATCACGCGCTGCGAGCGGGCGCCGTTCTCCGGCTCGGATCACCACGGCGTGGCCGCGTGGCTGCGGCTCGGCGCCTGAACGGGGCGCCGCTCGCCCGCGTCTCCAGCAGATCACCAGGGATGAGGCCGGCGTCCGCTCCGGCGACGTCCGGGGCGTCGCGGACCATCACAGCCGGAACGACTTCAGGGGGCTCCCGTAAACTCACGTAAAGGTGAGTCGGGGACCGCCCGGTGTCGTCCTGTCGACATCCCGGGCTCGCGTACGCGGCGGGCGCGCTACACCGCGGCTCTGCGGTGCGTCACGACGCGCGTGTTGAACCCGCCGCGGCAGACCGGTTAGGCTCGGGGCACATGAGCAGATTGCTGATCTTGGGGTCGACCGGGGGCACGGGCGCCGCGTTGGTCCGTCAGGCCCTGGAAGCTGGCCACGAGGTCTCGGCGTTCGCGCGCGATCCGGCCGCCATTCCTGTTCCGCACCACGAGCGGCTGCGGGCGCTCCGCGGCGACATCATGGATGCCGAGCAGGTGTCGCGGGCCGTCGCCGGCCACGACGCGGTGCTCTCCGCCCTCGGGTCGCGCGGCCTCGGCCCGACGCGCGTCTATTCCGAGGGCATCGCCAACGTCCTCCGCGCGATGAAGGAGCACGGCGTCCGCCGCCTGATCGCCGTCACCTCGGCGGGCGTCGACGATCAGCAGAGCGCGCTCTGGGTCCGCTTCGTGGTCAAGCCGCTGCTCCGCAACAGGTACTCCGACATGCAGCGCATGGAAGAGGCCGTTCGTCAGAGCGATGTGGCGTGGACCATCGTCCGGCCGCCCAAGCTCACGGACGGGAGGCTCAGCAAGGAGTACCGCGCCAGCGTCGAGCACCTGCCGCTGGGGGGCTATTTCTTCGCCGGTCCCACGATCTCGCGCGAGGACACCGCGCATTTCATGATCACCCAGATCGACAGCGACGACTACGTAGGTAAGGCGGTCGCCGTCACATATTGAGGTGCGGCGCTCGCGCGTCGTCCCTTGACGCGACGGTGGAGGTTCGGTCTGCTGCGCCCGCGGCGCCGGAGGCGGCTTCGGCTTCTCTGCCGTGATGGCGCCGAGCAGAGGCCCGAGAACTCATGATTTTCCCTCCCAGGACCGCGCTCCCGTTGCTCTTCGGCCTGGCGGCTCCGGCCCTGCTCGGGTGTGAGCTCCTCGTCACCGTCGATCGCAGCAAGATCGATGATCCCCCTGTCCCCGGGGCCCACGGCGGTGGCGGTGAGGGCGGAGACGGCGGTAGCGGCGGAGACGGCGGCAGCGGCGGAGACGGCGGTAGCGGCGGAGACGGCGGCAGCGGCGGAGACGGCGGCAGCGGCGGAGACGGCGGCGAGTGCGGAGACGGGGCCATCGCGGCGCCCGCCGAGGCCTGCGACGACGGGAATCGGGAGGCCGGCGACGGGTGCGATCCGGGCTGCGCGATCGAGCCCGGGTTCGCCTGCGCCGGAGCGCCGAGCACGTGCACGGCGGGGTGCGGCGATGGCGCGCTCGGCGGCCGGGAGGCGTGCGATGACGGCGGCGACGAGGACGGCGATTGCTGCTCGCGCGCATGTCAGGTGGAGCCCGGGTGTGAGGTCGAGCCGAACGACGATTTCGCGTCGGCCAACGACGCTTTCGCCATCGCGCCCGACGGTCGGATCCGCGCCTTCATCGATCCCGAGGCCGACGTGGACGTGTTCTCCGTCACCGTCCCCGACGGGGCTGTCGCGCGGCTCAGGGCACAGACGCTCGACGGCCCGCTGGGCACGACGTGCAGCTCCCTCGGCGTCGATACGTATGTGACGATCTTCGATGGATCCCTCGCGACCATCGAGGCGCACGATGACATCGCCGACGACAACTACTGTTCTTACCTGGTGCTCGACAAGCTGAGCGCAGGTGAGTACTTCGTGAGCGTCCAGGTCTCCCCAGCAGCGGAGCCCGCGGCGTTCGATTACACGCTCTCGCTCACCCTGGACACCGCTGTGTGCGGCGACGGCGCGCTGGAGGACCCGGAGCTCTGCGACGACGGGAACACGACCGGCGGCGACGGCTGCAGCGCCGCGTGCGAGCTGGACACCCCGCTGCCCGAGGTCGAGCCGAACAGCACCGCGGCCGAGGCCGACGAGCGCGGCGCGCTCCGGCCGAACGAGCTCGTCTCGGGGGCGATCGAGCCGCTCGGCGACGTCGACGTCTTCGCCTTCGAGGTGCCGCGCCTCGCGGAGATCCAGCTCGCCACGTTCAGCCCCGGGAGCCTGAGCGATTGCCTCCAGGGCGTCGACACGTTCATCCAGCTGCTCGACGTGGACGGCGAGACGGCGCTGGCGAGCGACGATGACAGCGGCCCCGAGGCCTGCTCGCTCATCGACGCGAGCATCGCCCCCTGGGCGACCCAGCTCCAGCCAGGCACGTATTACGTGACCGTCGAGGAGTTCAGCAACGACGCCACGATCCCCGGGTACGACCTCCTCGTCGTGTTCACCGCGCTGTGCGGCGACGGCGTGGTCGAGGGCGGCGAGGCGTGCGACGGCGGCGAGCAGTGCTCTCCGGACTGCGCGCGGATCGCGATATGCGGCGACGGCGCCGTCGACGACCCGGAGACGTGCGACGACGGCGGCACCGAGGCCGGAGACGGCTGCAGCGCCGCGTGCGAGCTCGAGGGGACGCTCCCGGAAGTCGAGCCGAACGACGCGCTGGACCAGGCCACCGCGGGGCAGGCGACCGCGCCGGGCGCGCTGTTCTCCGCGTCGATCTCGCCGGCGGGCGACGTCGACTACTTCGCCGTCGACGTCGCCGGCGTGGCCGACCTCGAGGTCGAGACGTTCGACGCGTCCGGTCCGACCTCCTGCCGCGACGTCGACACGGTGATACAGCTCCTCGCGCCCGATGGCGCCGTGATCGGCGAGGACGACGACGGCGGCGAGGAGAGGTGCTCGCTCGTCCAGGCCGCCATCGCCGCGCCGGGCGTCTACTACGTGCGCGTCGAGGAGTACGGCGGCTCCGCCATCGCCGGATACACCCTGCGCGCGCGGACAACGACCCTCTGCGGCGACGGCATCGTCGAGGGCCACGAGGAGTGCGACGGCGGCGCGGGGTGCGGGGCGGCGTGCCAGCGCGTCCCGGCGTGCGGCGATGGCTTCATCGACGACCCCGAGCGCTGCGACGACGGCAACGCCGAAGGCGGGGACGGCTGCGACGCCGCATGTCAGCTCGAGGGCGTGACGGCCGAGATCGAGCCCAACTCGACCCCTGCCGAGGCCGACGCGAACGGCGCCCTGGGGCCAGGAGCGCTGGTGTCCGGCGCGCTCGATCCCGAGGGCGACGTCGACGATGTCTTCGCCCTGCGGCTCGCGACGGTGTCCGACCTCCGGCTCGAGACCTTCGACTCGAGCGGCCCCGAGCGGTGCGCGGAGGGCGTCGACACGGCCCTCTCTCTCCTGGCGGCGGACGGGGCGACCGTGCTCGCTTCCGACGACGACGGCGGCGCCAACGCCTGCTCGCTCATCGACCCGGCGAGCCCCGGCGGCGCCGCGGCGCGCCACCTGGAGCCGGGGACGTATTATGTCCACGTGCGCGGCTTTCCCGAGCTGCCGGCCGCGCGCTACACGCTGCGCGTCTCGCTCGACGCCTCGTGCGGCAACGGCGTGAGGGAGGGCGCGGAGGAGTGTGATGGCGGCGCGCGCTGCACGGCGGGCTGCGACAGGCTCCCGGTCTGCGGCGACGGCTTCAGCGACGCGCCGGAGGGGTGCGACGACGGCAACGTCGCAGGCGGCGACGGGTGCAGCGCCGTCTGCCAGCTCGAGGCGGTGACCGCGGAGATCGAGCCCAACGACACCCGCGCGCAGGCCGGCGCGAGCGAGCTCTTGATCGCGGGCGACGCCCTCGTCGCGGCGAGCATCGCCGCGGGCGGCGACAGGGACGTCTTCCGCGTGAGCCTGCCTGTCGCCTCGGTCGTGCGCCTCGAGGTCCTGGACGGCACCGCCGCGGGCTGCGAGGGAGGCATCGCCACGACGCTCCGCGTGCTCGACGCCGCGGGGGAGCCGGTCGCGACGGACGAGGGGCTCTCCGACGCCGCGTACGCGGGCGGCATCAGCGGCTGCTCGGCGCTGGTCGTCGGCCTCCCGGCCGGCGACCACGACGTCGAGGTCGCGGCGCGCGAAGGTGGCGTGGCGATACCGATCTACCTCCTCCAGGCGAAGATCCTCGCGCCGGCGGGGACAGCGGGGGTCGAGGAGGAGCCCAATGGCCACATCGCCACGGCGAACGGGCCAGTCGGCTCCGATGTGTTCATCGCCGGCGCGCGGACCACCGATGATTTCGACCTCTACGCCGTGGACCTCCCGGAGGGCCGGTCGATCCGCGCGGAGATCGTCGAGGGCGGCGGCGGCGCGGAAGCGTGCGAGTCGCTCGACGTGGACAGCCGGCTGTCGCTGCTCGACGGGGAGGGCTCGCTCATCGCGGACGACGACGACGGCGGTCGTGGGAGCTGCTCGCTCCTCGACGGTACCGGGGACGTCCCGCGCCACCCCGGCGCGCACGCGCTCCCGGCGGGAACGTACTTCCTCCGGGTCCGCGCCTCGTCCGGCGCCAGGGGCTCGGCGGCCCTCTTCGACTACCGACTGGCCGTCACGATCCGCTGAGCCGCGCGCCGCCGGCGCCGCCGCGCCACGTCCAGCCGGCATGCGGCGCGCCCGCTCCGGGCGCCGCCGGGAGACCGGGACGAACCCGGCGCCGCGCCATGACTCGATGTCTCGATATCCCATCATCGCAAGACTGCCGCGCTCCGCGGCGCCGCCCTGCGGCGTGGCTCCGCGGTGCTCACCGGCGTCACATGAGGGGCCAGGACCCACAAGGCTCATCCGCTCATCGCGCACCGGCGGCGACGTGAAATCCCTGCGTTCCTTCCTCGCGCGCGCCTCGTGCGCCCGCGCTGGCGCTCGCCCGACCACTCCAGGCCTGGACCGCTCTTCGCAGCGTCGCCGCACAGCGCCTCTCGCGGCGTGGGTGCGTGATACTTCGGCTGGATGTGGGAGCCCATGGGGTGCGTTCAAGGCAGAGGGCATGAGTCCATTGTCGAGGAGTGCCGGTATTCTCCCTGGTTCTATGTGAGTCGTGTTTTCGACACGAGGATTGCCAATCAAAAGTGCTTGCGTGAATCCGCGGGGAGAATAGTCTCCTGTTGTTCGCGGCATGACCTCGGGGCGGGTTCCTCCGGGAGCGTGACCATGACGGGCCGACGACGACGCGCGTCGCGCCCGCCGGGCCACCGCTCTCCTGGCGCAGGCTCCGGGGCATGGATCCCTTGGGTGACGATCTGGATAGGTATCTGCAACGTAATTTCACCACAGATTCGATTCCTCGGAGGTATTTCTCATGAAGAAGATTGCTCGTTGGGCGCTCGCTTTTGCTGCTGTGATGTCGGTCTCGGGCAGCGCCATGGCTCTCCCTGAGGGTGTGGGCTACAAGGTCGTGCTCAACACTGGTCTGAGGAAGCTGCCTGTCGGTCAGGTTGCCTTCACCTGGCTCGAGCAGGGCGCCAGTCTTTTCAATGACACTTGTGCTTGCGCGGTCAAGTGGTGCAACGAGGCGGGGCTCCCGTCGTGCGCCAACATGCTCGTTCACGAGGAGCTGACGTCGTACGATCAGGACTGCGAGTACCGCGCGTTGTACCCGGCGGACGCGACCCTCACCATCGATCCTGCCTACGATAACTGGGGCTTCGATTCGCGGCAGCAGAAGAAGCGCGTGGCCCGCATGAGCGCGATGCAGGACGGCACGAACGCCGTGATCAAGGGCGTGTTCCAGTATGGCTCCGTGCTGTCGATGGCCTATAGCTTCACGATGACTCCGACGACGCACCCCTGATGCGGCTGCGTCGCTGAGACCGGTCTCCAACCGGCGACAGGACGACGCCCAGCGCTCGACCGATCGGCGAGAGCCTCCCTGCAGAAAGCCCACAATGCAGGCCCCGGGCAGGACGGGGAGGCGCTCGCCGGTCGCGTCGCGTGGAGGAGGAGGGGGCGCCGGCGGCTGCCGGCAGCCCCCTCTCTTTTTTCCACCGAGCGCCCAGCCACGGAGCTCTCGCCAGGTCCATTTGTCTGGAGGAACAATGATGCAACCGATTACCTCGCAACGGAAACGCTCGCGCCGGCTTTCATGGGTGGCCCTCGGACTGCTCCTGGTGGCCGTCGCCGGCGTCGTGCTCTTCCTCTATCTCCGTCCGAGAGAAGAGCGGGCCTTCGGCGCGAGGGCCCCGGCCGCCGGAGCGGAGGAGAAGCCCACCCGCTACCGCAACAGGGCGCTCCTTCGCGGCGTGCCCGCGGCGAGGCCGGAGACGCGGCCCACGATCAGCGGTCGTGTCTATGGCATGGACGGGAACACCATCGCGGGCGTGACGGTCGTCGCGTCGACCTTCGAGGTCGCGGGCAACGTGCTCTCGACGGTGGGCTCCGTGAAGAGCGACGAGAGCGGGAGCTTCGAGCTCAAGCTCCCGGACGGCACCTATCAGCTGAACGCGAGCGCCGAGGGGTACGGGAGCACGTCGACCACGGCGCACCTCGGCGAGGCGGTGAGCCTCGTGCTGCCGAAGAGCGGCGTCATCGAGGGGCGCGTGCTGGACGAGCGGGGCGAGCCCGTGCGGCGCTTCGCCATCGACGTCCTCTCGGTCGTGACGGCGGAGACCCCTGCGACACCGCCCCTGTTCTCTCGCACGTTCGAGAGCGCGGACGGCTCCTTCCGCGTCGATCAGCTGCCCTCCTGGGACATCGTCGTCAGGGTGACGGCGGCGGAGTTCGCGCCCACGTTCTCTCCGATGACCACCGTGCGCGCCGGGGACGTCGAGAAGATGGAGCTGACCCTCACCAAGGGGTGCATCCTGACGGGGCGCGCCGTGGACTCGTCCGGCGCTCCGCTGCCGGGCGTGTACGTCGACGCCGAGTCGCTGCTCGCCGCCGGGGAGATGAGCAACGTCGCCATGGAGGCCGCCGCCCAGGCGCAGACCGAGGACGACGGCTCGTTCAGCCTGCCGCACGTGCCGAAGGGCACGGTCGCCGTCCGCGGCTACGACGGGAGCAACGCCGTGAGCTCGATCGAGGTCGAGGTCTCGAGCTGCGACAGCCTCGCGCCGGTGAAGCTCGTGATGTCGCCCGGCGGCAGCCTCTCCGGCGTGGCGCGCGACGCCGACGGCAAGCCCGTGGCGGGCGCCCGGCTCACGCTGATGCACCGGCCGATCGGCTTCGTGAACACGGTGAGCGACGAGGAGGGGCGCTTCGAGTTCGAGCAGGTCCCGCCCGGCATCATCCGCGTCATGATGCGGCGAGGTGAGCAGGTGATGCTCGCAGGCGCCGAGATCCAGGAGGGGAAGCGTACGCAGCAGGACATCACCCTTGCGCCTCGGAGCACAGGGGAGATCCGCGGTCGCGTCACGGTGGGCGACAAGCCGCTCCCCGGGGCTCGCCTCATGCTGGCCACCGCGATCGGGGACGAAGGCGCGATCGGCATGTACTACCCTGTCACCGCGGAGGACGGCTCGTACCGCGTGTCCGGGCTCCCGCCCGGCGCCTATATCATCAACGTCGAGTCGACCAGCATCGGGGCCGGCCTGCGGGTGAAGCCCGACGAGGTCACGACGATGGATCTGCGGGTGATCGACCTGCCCAGCATGGTCAAGGAGGCCCCGCAGCCGCGCTGACCTGCAGCGCCGGCGGCGACTCCCGGCTGTCCGGAGGCGGAGCCTCCCGGACGGCCGGCTCGCGCTTCTGCCAGCGCCGAGCGTCGCGCGCCGGCGAGGCCTCGGAAGCGAGGCGGCGGGACGCGAGGACGCCCCCGCTCCGGGGCGCCCTCGCCGGTCAGCAGGTCACTCCGCCGGGGTGATCATCAGCCTGAACGGCCCCGAAGAGGCGCTGTCATAGCTGTCGACGAAGATGGTGATCGGCTCTCCCGCGGTCACCGACACCGTGATCGACTCGGTGAAATCGGACTCGAACGGGTCATCCGCGCACGCGAGCTCGCTCTCCCTGTCCGCGCAGCCGGTCCGCGCGTAGAGGACGACATCCGCACCGCCCTGCGGGGCCGCGGCGATCGTCACCTCGCCGCTCGCCGTGGGGGTGTACTCATACACGAGCTCCCCGCCGTCGCCCCCGCACGAGCCCGTGAAGCCTTGCGTGCCCTCGGACGCGTCCCCCGCCGTCTCTTCTCCGGTGGTCGGCACGGCGCTCGCGCACACGGCCTCCGGGTTCACCAGGCACTCGTCCGTGCACAGGTCGTCGTTCGCGGCGTTGGCGTCGTCGCACTCCTCCGTGCCGACGCGCACCCCATCGCCGCAGCGCTGCTCCGCGAAGGACACGTCGAACGTGTACTCCACGTCCGCCTCGCCCGTGCCCTCGATGAAGACGAAGTAGGTGTCGCCGGCCTCGACGGGGAGCTCCAGGGGAGCGCTGTCCGGGCCGAACGAGACGAGACAGCCGATCAGCGTCGCCGCGTCGTCGCAGCCGCTCCGGAGGTACCAGTCGAACTCGACCCCTTCCTCCACCGCCCTCGCGGCGAGCTGGACCACGCCATTGCCCGGCGCGACGAACTCGAAGACCCGCTCGTTCATGCCCACGCCGGCCGGGTACGTGCCGCCGAGGGTCGAGCACATCGAGGCGAACAGCTTGGTTCCGCCCTCCGTCGTGCCCGAGAACGTCCCTCCCTCGGACACGTCGACCGCCCCCGTGCACGCCGCGGTGATGCCCTCGGCGCACGCGCCCTGCGCGGCGCAGTCGAGCTCCTCGCAGTCCTGCAGGACGTCCTCGTCGTCGTCCGCGGCGTTGTCGCAGACCTCGCCGGTGGCGACGCAGTACCCGTAGTCGTCGTTGCAGGCGCCCTTGCACTGCTCGTCGGCGTCGCAGCCGCCGACGCACATCAGCAAGCCTTCCCCGGTCATGTCGAGACAGGTCTGCCCCGTTCCGACGCAGTCGACCGTCTCTTCGCAGGACCGCAGGCAGAGCGAGTAGCTGCCCTGGGGCAGACACTCGGACCCGGCCTCGCACGGCACGAGCTCCGGGTCGCAGAGCGAGGAGCAGTAGCCGCCCGCCCAGCCGAAGGTCTCCTCGGTCATGCAGAGCCCGCCGAGGCACTCGTCGTTGGCCGCGCAGGGCTCGCCGTCCGCCTTGCCCTCCGGCGCGCCGTCTTCGCCGCCCTCGCCTTGGCCGTCCTCGGCGCCCTGGCCACCATCACCGCCGCCGCCGCCGCCGCCGCCGCCGCCCGTGCCGGACGTCGCGTCCTGCGGCTCCGGAGCCGGGTCATCGTCGCCGCACGCGGCGAGGGCCAGACACATCGCTGTAACTGCTGACAGGGGAAGACCAAGTCGCATCTTGTTTCTCCTTAGTAGGGAATAAGGGGCTCCTAGCACGGAGCACGCCATGTCCTGCGATATCAGGAGAAAAAGACATTGTTTACTGTAATTATTATGTCCTAAGCGGAAGTACAGTCGTAAGAAAAGAACCCTTACAATCGTTCAACGCTGAGATCCTGACGTTTCAGAATCGAAACACGGAGGGGACGTTCCCGACGCAATGTTGCCGTTCAGGCCGGGATCTCAGGAACGTCCGGATGGCACGGTCAGTGCTTCATAGGACACCAGCGCCGCCGGCGTGGCCTTCGCCCCCCTGAGGCCCCGGCGGCGCTGTCTTTTTGTCGGCGTCCTCCCGCCTGTGGCCTTCTGCCACGCCTGAGCCCCCTCGCCCGGTCCTGCCGGGCAGGGCTGGGGCCGTTTGACACGAGGCCGGCGAGCGCGGCCGGCGCGGACAGGCCGCCGGATCGAGCGCAGATCGCCGGCGCGTTGTATCGTCCGCGGCCCCATGGCGACGAAGCACTCCTCTCCGGCGACGAAGCTCTCTTCTCCCCCGAATCAGAAGTTCGAGTGCCGCGACTGCCCGGCTCGCTGCTGCCGGCTGCCCTGGAACATCCGCTTCAGCAACGACGAGGCCAGGCGGTACCTCGAGGAGCCCTGGGTGAGGGAGCGCGCCGGGGAGGAGGGGGCCCTCGTCATCGCGCGCGGCGTCCTGCCCATGCGGGAGAAGGACCGCCGGCTCCAGTGCGTCTTCCTCGACGACGACATGCTCTGCAGCATGCAGAAGCGGTTCGGCCACGAGTACATCCCCAAGTCGTGCCAGGCGTTCCCCTTCGGGTTCGTCCGCGATGAGAAGGATGTCGTCGTCGCGCAGCTCTCCCAGCTGTGCCCGTCGATCCGCGAGAACTACGGCAAGCCCGTCGACCGCCAGCTCAAGGCGAAGCTCCAGCAGCGCGGCGACACCGAGCGGATGTCGAAGGCGCTGGCCACGCTCGGCGGCGTCATCCTGGCCCAGCCCCAGTACCTGCGCGCGGTCAGGCACTGGGAGGACCAGCTCGCGACCGACGCGTCGCCCGCCGAGACGCTGGCGGGGCTCTATGACTGGACGGCCGCCTTCGAGCGCGCGCTGCCCGCGGGCGCCGAGCGCGCGACGGACGCCTCCATCGACGCCGCCCTCGGGCAGGCCAGCGCCGGGGAGCTCGCGCCGCTCGCGCCCCGCAAGAAGGCCTCGTTCTACGCGCGGGTGCTGTTCGCTTACCTGCTCGGCAACCTCTGCTATCCGTCGCGGGTCCGGGAGGCCCACCGCGTCGAGGAGGCCTCCTGGACGCAGCTCCAGGCGCTGCGCAGCCTCGGGAACAAGGTCGCCTGGATGCTCGAGCGGGGCACGGTCGACATGCTGTTCGTCCCCGAGCCGTTCAAGCTGCAGCGGGTGCGGACGGTCGACCGCTTCCTCGGCGGCGACGAGGGGACCCTCGTCAAGGACTACCTGCGCCTCGTGCTCCAGCGCCGGCACATCTTCTCGGCGCCCCGGCACCTGCTCGCCGCGGTGCTCGACCTCGCGCTCGCCACCGTCGTGATCTCCCGCTTCGCCCGGTGCCGCGCCGCCGCGAACGGCCGGGTCAAGGTCTCGCTGGAGGACGTGCGGGAGGGCATCAGCGTCGCCGAGCTCGTCCTCCTGAGCCACGCCGCCCTCTCGGAGCAAGGCAAGCTCATGAAGAACCTGCGCTGGCTCCTGCTCACGAAGCGCGAGAGCTTCCGGGCCCTCCTGGCGACCGAGGCCTAGAGCGACAAACGGGTTGAGCCCGCCTGAGACGAGCAGAACCTCGAACCGGCAAGGCGCCAAGGACGCCAAGAAGAAGGCAATGGCTTGTCGTCCTCGGCGCCTCGGCGGTTCATCTCATTTTGATCCGGATCTCTGACGCCACATCTATGCACAGAATACCGATATACCAGGTGGATGCCTTCACGAGCCGTCTGTTTGCGGGGAACCCGGCTGCGGTGATGCTGATGGATCGCTTCCTGGATGATCCGCTATTGCAGAGCATCGCAGCCGAGAACAACCTGGCCGAGACGGCGTTCCTGGTTCCTGACGGGGAGCGTTATCGTTTGCGCTGGTTCACGCCGACCACGGAGGTGCCGCTCTGCGGCCATGCGACCCTGGCGAGCGCGGCAGTCGTCATGGAGCGCCTGGAGCCCGGCCGTACCGAGGTGGTCTTCGAATCGGCCAGCGGACCTCTGACGGTGCGGCGGACGCAGGCTGGCTACGTCATGAACTTCCCGTCTCGACACGCTGTCGCGACAACACCGCCACCCGACCTGGCCGAAGCGCTCGGCGCTGCTCCGGTCGAAGTGCTCACCGATGCAGTCAATTACATCGCGGTGCTGAAGGATGCGCAGACCGTGCGCGCGCTCTCGCCGGACATCGCTGCGATTGCGCGCATGGACCGCGCAGGGCTCGTGGTGACTGCGCCGGGGGACGCGTCGTACGATTTCGTCAGCCGCTACTTTGCGCCGGCCAAGGGAATCCCGGAAGATCCCGTGACGGGCGGCGCACATTGTGCGCTGACGCCGTACTGGGCGGCGCGGCTGAACAAAACGGCGCTCTTCGCGTTCCAGGCTTCCAGGCGCGGTGGAGAGCTCGTCTGCCGGCTGGTCGATGGCCGCGTCGAGCTGGAGGGCGCCTGTGTCTTCTATCTCGAAGGCCAGGTGGCGATCTGAGGCCCCTCACGCGCCAGGCTCGACGTTCGTCCCCTCGGCTGGCCCTCCGACTGAGCTGGTCCCTCCCGCGCACGCGCAACCAGCTCAACCATGGATGAGCTCGGGAGACGCGGAACGCGGAGCGCGTCGAGGGGGGTAGGGGGCAAGGGAGCCCGGGCGCTCACCACCCCGCAGAGAGGGGGAGCGCCGGGAGAGCACGGCGCTTCCCTCCTCGCCTAACGGCCGGCCCCGAGTATGATGCCGCGCCCATCGGGCCGGCAGGCCCTTGGAGGCACGCGCAATGATCGTCATGAAGTTCGGCGGCACCTCGGTCGAGAGCCGCGCGCAGATCGAGAAGGTCCTTCACATCGTCAGGGCCCGCCTGGCCCGCCGCCCCGTCGTCGTGAGCTCCGCCCACAAGGGCATGACCGACGCGCTGATCAACGCCGCCAAGCTCGCCGCCACCGGGCGGTTCGACCCCTCCATCCCCCTCGGCAGGCAGCGCGCCGTCGCCGAGTCGCTCGGGTGCGCGCCCGACCTCCTCGCGCCCTTCTTCCGGGAGATCGAGGACCTCCTGCGCGGCATCAGCCTCGTCAAGGAGCTCAGCCCGCGCAGCCTCGATTACATCGCGAGCTTCGGCGAGCGGCTGGCCGTGCGCTGCATCGCGGACTTCTTCGCCCGGAGCGGCGTGCAGGCCCGCGCCTACGACGTCTGGGACCTCGGCTTCATCACCGACGCGAACTTCGGCCGCGCGCGCCCGCTGCCCGGCTTCGACGCCCGCGCGAAGGCGATGTTCGCCGAGCGGGTCCCCGAGGGCGTCGTCCCGATCGTGACCGGCTTCGTCGGCCGCAACGAGGCGGGCGAGATCACGACCGTCGGCCGCAACGGGAGCGACCTCACGGCCACGCTGCTCGCCGCGGCGCTCGACGCCGAGGAGGCGCAGATCTGGAGCGACACCGACGGCGTGATGACCGCCGACCCGAGCGTCGTGAAGACGGCCCGGAACATCCCCACGATGCACTTCGACGAGGCGGCGGAGCTCGCGTTCTTCGGCTCCCGCGTCCTGCACCCCTCCACGCTGCTGCCCGCCATGGAGAAGGGCATCCCGGTGCGGGTGCTCAACACGAACCGGCCGGATCACCCCGGCACGGTCATCGACTTCAACACCGACGCCGCGTCCCCCGCCGTGACCAGCATCGCCTACCGCGAGCGGCAGGTCGTGCTCAAGATCAACTCGACCCGGATGTTCGGCGAGGTCGGCTTCCTCGCGCAGGTCCTCGCCGTGCTGGCCCGACACGAGGTCGTGATCGACGTGATCACCACGTCCGAGGTCTCGATCTCGATGACCACCGACGACCTCGGGAAGCTCGGCCGCGCGCTGCCGGAGCTCGAGAGCTTCGGCACCTGCGAGGTGCTGCCCAACCGGACGACGCTCGTCGTCGTCGGGCAGGGGCTGCCGCGGCAGAAGGGCGTCGCCGCGCAGGTGCTCGATGCGATGGCCCAGGCCGGCGTCAACGTCGAGATGCTGAGCTACGCGATGGGCAGCATCAACCTGTGCATGGTCATCGACGACGCGAGCGTCGCGTCCGCTGTCGCGGTGCTGCACCGATCCCTGTTCGAGCGGGCGAGCTGACGGCGCCCGAGCAGGGGAGACGACGCCGCTAGAGCGGGGGAGATCGCGCCGCGGCGGCGGCGCGCTGACGCCCCGCCGCGGCGGCGGCTCAAGGCGCCCGGTCGCCGCGCGGGTGACGGGCACGCGACGGGACGCGACGGGACGTCGACAGGCGTGACGCGACGCGCGCGCCGCAGTAGGCGTGGTCCTCGGCCGGGCTCGACGTCCGGCGCGGGGAGACCATGACCGAAGCACACCTCGACGGCAGCGGGGGCATCCCGCGCGTGAGCACGAGCGACATCCTGCGGCGCCTCGAGGCCGAGCGCGGCGCGGGCGCCACGCACGCCGGCGCGCTCGCCTTCGACGCGGACGGCACGCTCTGGGACGGGGACGTGGGCTTCGACCTCTTCGAGGCGTTCCTCGCGGGGCGCTGCGCGCGGCCCGAGGCGGAGGCGGCGCTGCGCCGCGAGGCCGAGGCGTTCGGCGTGGCCGCCGAGGGCGGCGCGCACGAGCTCGCGAGCGCGCTCCACGCGGCGTTCGCCGCCGAGCGCTACCCGGAGGACCGGGCCTTCGCGATGATGGCGTGGGCCTTCGCGGGGTGGCGCGAGGACGAGCTCGCCGCCCTCGTCGACCGCGTGCTCGAGGAGAAGGGCCACGCGGGGCGGATCCGGCCGGCGCTCCTGCCGATCCTCGACTGGGCGCGGTCGCGCGGCGTGCCGGTGTACGTCGTCTCGGCGTCGCCGCGCTTCGTGATCGAGCGCGCCGTCGCGCGCCTCGGCGTCGCGCCCGAGCGGATCGCGGCCATGACGCCGGCCGTCCGCGAGGGCCGGCTCGCCCCGGAGCTCGGCGCGCCGGCGACATACGGCGAGGGGAAGACCCGGGCGCTCGAGCGCCTCTTCCCCGAGCTCGCGGTGCTTGCGGCCTTCGGCGACAGCGCGTACGACGCCGCCCTGCTGAGGACGGCCCGGTTGCCCGTCGCGGTCGCCCCGAGCCCGAAGCTGCTCGCCGTCGCGGGCTCGATCCCGGGGCTCGTCCTGCTCGCCACCTGAGCTGCCGCCATGGCCACCCTCTCGCTCCGCGGCCTGACCCGACGCTTCTCGAACGCCGAGCGCCCCGCGCTCGCCGGCCTGGACCTCGACGTGGAGGACGGCGAGCTGCTCGTCCTCGTCGGCCCCTCCGGCTGCGGCAAATCGACGGCGCTCCGGCTGATCGCGGGCCTCGACAGCCCCGACGGCGGCACGGTCTCGATCGGCGGGCGCGACGTGAGCCGCGTCGCGCCGGAGGACCGCGACGTGGCCATGGTCTTCCAGGGCTACGCGCTGTACCCGCACATGACCGCGCGCGACATCATCGGCTTCCCGCTGAGGATGCGCGGGGTCGCCAGGGCAGAGCGGGCGCGCCGCGTCGAGGAGGCGGCGGGGCTGCTCAGCATCGGCCACCTGCTCGACCGGCGCCCGGGCGAGCTGTCGGGCGGCGAGCGCCAGCGCGTCGCCATGGGCCGCGCGATCGTGCGCGCCCCGGCGGCGTTCCTCTTCGACGAGCCGCTCTCGAACCTCGACGCCGCGCTGCGCGCCGAGCTCCGGGTCGAGCTCGCGGCGCTCGTGCGCCGCCTCGGCACGACGTCGGTCTACGTGACCCACGACCAGGTCGAGGCGATGACGATGGGCGACCGCATCGCGGTGCTCCGCGCCGGCGAGCTCCAGCAGGTCGGCCCGCCGCGCGCCATCTACGAGGCGCCGGCGAACCTCTTCGTCGCCGGCTTCCTGGGCACGCCGGCGATCAACCTCATCGCGCTCGAGCGCTCCGGCGCGCGGTACGAGGGCGCGGCGCTCTCGCTGCCCGCCCCGCCGGGGGTGGCGCTCCCCGACCGGGTCGTCGCGGGCGTGCGGCCCGAGCACCTGCGCGTCGCGCTCGGGGCACAGGGCGGCGCGCATGGGGAGGCCGGCGCGCGGGGCGAGGCGGGCGCGCAGGGCGAGGCGGGCGCGCGGGGCGAGGCGGGGGAGGTCGAGGTCGAGGCGCGCGTCGTCGTCGCCGAGCCGCTCGGCGCCGAGACGTTCCTGTACCTCGACGCCGGCGGGACCCGCCTGCGGGCGCGGGCGCAGGGCTTCGCGACGCCCGCGCCGGGGGAGGCGGTGCGCGCGCGGCTCGACCCGCGCGCCGTGCTCTGGTTCGACGAGGGCTCCGGCGCGCGGATCGCCCCGCAGGCCGCGCCATGAGCGGCGGCGGGCGCGCCGCGGGGCCGCCGGGGGGGCGCGCCTTCTTCTCGCGGCGCCACGCGCTGCGCGCGCTCGCCGCGTCGATCGCCGCGGCCGCGGGCGCGGCGGGCACGCCCGGCTGCGCGCGGCGGTCGCCGGACGGGCGGGTCGAGGCCTCGCTGTGGTTCGCCTACGGCGGCAAGAACCGCGAGGTGCTCCTGTCGCTCGTCGACCAGTTCCACCGCGAGCAGGGGCGCTACCGCATCGCCGCGGTGTACCAGGGCGACTACTTCGAGGCGCTCGCCAAGCTGCGCACCGCGCTCGCGGCGCGCGCGGCGCCGGCGCTGACGCACGTCGTCGGCGAGGTGGTGCCGTACCTCGCCGAGGCGGGCGCGCTCGAGCCGCTCGACCGGTTCATCGCCGCTGTCCCCGGCGGCGACCTCGACGTCGTCGAGGCGCTCGGGCAGTCGGGGACGTTCGTGGGCGGCGGCGAGCGCCCGCTCGTGTGCCTGCCGTTCAACCGGTCGACGCCGATCGCCTATTACAACCGCGGTGTGTTTCGCGAGCTCGGCCTGTCGCCGCCGTCGACCTGGGACGAGCTCCGCGCCGCGGCGGCGCGGCTCACCGTGCGCGATGGCGCCGGCACGCGGCGGTGGGGGTTCGAGTGCCCGATCGACTGGTGGTTCTGGGCGGCGCTCGTGGGGCAGGCGGGCGGCGAGCTCCTCGGCCCGGACGGCGCGCCGGCGTTCGGCGGCGAGGCGGGCGTGCGCGCGCTCCGGTTCTGGCAGGCGCTCGTGCACGAGGACCGCACGATGAAGCCGCCGCCGGGGCGCGACTACAACGCGTGGCAGGTGACCAACGCCGACTTCCTGGCGGGCCGGGTGGCGATGATCTGGACCTCGACGGCGTTCCTCCGGTACCTGGAGGACAACGCGGGCCAGGCCGGCGCGGGGAAGTTCGAGGTCGGCGCGGCCCCGCTGCCGCGCGACGTGCGGGCGTCGGTGCCCACGGGCGGGACGATGTTCGTGATGCCGCGGGGCGCGCCGCCGGCGGCCCAGGAGGCGGCGTTCGCGTTCCTGCGGTGGATGATGCAGCCGGAGCAGGCGAACGCGTGGGCGACGCGCACGGGCTACATGCCCGTCTCGCGGCGCGGCCTCGAGGCGCTCACGCAGGGCGGCTACTACGCCGCGCACCCGAACGACCGCGTCGCCGTCGACCAGCTCGCGCACGCCGCGCCCTGGCCCTGGTCTCCGGACCTGTTCCGCGTCCAGCGCGAGGCGGTGCAGCCCCGGCTCGAAGAGGCGGTGCTCGCCCCGCGCGACGCCGCCGAGACCCTCGCCGAGGCCGTCCGCGCGGCGCGAGAGCAATGAAGCCGAAGCACCCCCTCTCGCCTTACCTGCTCCTGCTGCCGACCGCGGCCTTCCTCGCCGTGTTCTTCCTGGTCCCGCTCCTGATCGCGGCCAAGAACAGCTTCTACGCGTGGGACATGCTCACGCCGCCGCGCTACGTCGGCCTGCGGAACTACGAGGTCCTCGCCGGCAGCGGCGAGCTCGCCGGGACGCTCCTCCGCACGCTCGGCTACAGCGCCGTCGTGGTGACGCTCTCCGGCTCGCTGGGGCTCGCGCTGGCGGTGGCGCTCGATCGGCCGGGCCCCGTCTACGCCTTCGTGCGGGGCGCCGTGTTCAGCGCCTACGTCGTGTCGTGGGTCGCGGTGGCGCTGCTCTGGATGTGGATCCTCGACGCGGACGGCGTCCTCTCGGCGGCGCTCCGCGGCCTCGGCCTGCCGGCGATGAGCTGGCTCGGCGACCCGCGCTCGGCGCTGCTCGCGCTGGCCGCGGTGAGCGTCTGGAAGATCACCGGGTACGCGATGGTGATCTTCCTGGCCGGCCTGCAGGACATCCCGAGCGCGCTGCACGAGGCGGCGGCGCTCGACGGGGCCGGCCCGTGGCGGCGGTTCCGCCACGTGACCTGGCCGCTGCTCCGCCCGAGCGCCGCCTTCGTGGCGACGACGAGCCTCATCCTGTCCTTCCAGGCGTTCGACGTGGTCCGCGTCATGACGCAGGGGGGGCCCGTCAAGGCGACGACCCTCTTCGTCTACGCCATCTACGAGCACGTCTTCGTGAACCTGCGGGTGGGCCGGGCGAGCGCCATGATCGTGATCTTCTTCGTTTTTTTGCTGCTCTTGACCGTCCTGCAGCTCTGGGCGCTTCGCGCGGGCGCGCCGCGCGAGGGGAGGCGGCCTTCATGACCGCGCGGGGTCGTGAGACAGGGCCGCGCGGCGCGGGGCGCTCCGGCGCGGTGCGGCTCGTCTCGGACGCCGTGCTCGTCCTGGTGGCCGTCGTGTGGCTCGGGCCGTACCTGTGGATGACGATCACGTCGCTGAAGACGCTGCCCGAGATCACCCGCGCTCCGGCCTACCCGCTGCCGCAGGCGATCCAGCTCGGCGCCTACCGCGAGGTGCTGCAGGCGGTGCCGGTGATGCGGTATTTCGCCAACACCCTGTTCATGGCGACCGCCATCGCGCTCCTGCAGATCGCGCTGGCGCTCCCGGCCGGCTATGCCCTCGCGAAGCTCAGGTTCGTGGGGCGGAGCGCGGCGTTCGTCCTGGTGCTCTCGTGCCTGCTCATCCCGGCGCAGGTGACGTTCGTCCCGATCTTCACGATGCTGGGCTCGGTCGGCCTCGTGAACACGTTCGCGGCGCTCATCCTGCCCTTCGGGGTCAGCGCGCTCGGGACGTTCCTTGTGCGCCAGGCGCTGCTCTCGGTCCCTGACGAGATCATCGAGGCGGCGAGGATGGATGGGGCGAGCGAGCTAAGGATTGTCTACCTGATCCTCGGCCCGATGCTGCGGCCGACGCTCTCGGCGCTGTTCCTGTTCAGCTTCGTCTTTCACTACAACGATTACTTCTGGCCGCTGGTCATGACGACCGACGACGAGGTGCGCACGCTCCCGCTCGCGATCGCCCTCCTGCGGGAGCAGGGGACCGGGGTCCGCTGGCACCTCGTGATGGCCGGCAACGTCATCCTGAGCCTGCCTGTGCTCGCTGTGTTCGCGGCGGCGCAGCGGCAGCTCCTGCGCGCGGTGACGGCGCGGATCTGAGCGCCCGGCCGTCGATGCGCGGATTGTTCCCTTCGGGGCGCCCTCTGTTTTGGCCCGGTCGTCGCACCGGCTCGCGGGCGGCAAGCGCAGCGCCGGCCAGGCGCCGCCGAAGGAGATCGACGATGACGACGACCGAACCGATGATGCAGAAGGAAGAGGGCAAGGTCACCACGAAGATCGAGGAGAGGACCGCCAAGGTCCCGTCCGGCGCCTATCTCGGGCTGGCGATCGGCTCCATGGTCCTCTCGGCCGGCTTCATGCTGGCCGGCAAGAAGCAGATCGCGAACTTCGTCGGCCAGTGGGTGCCATCCCTGCTCGTGATCGGCCTGTACAACAAGATGGTCAAGATCGAGCACGAGCTCATCGGATACACGCCCTCTTCCGCCTACCGCTGAAGGCGGCCTGCTGCGGGCGTTCCCCGAGCGCGTCGCCCGCAAGGGACATCGACCCCGGCCACGTCGGCTCCGGATGACGACGTCCCGATGTCGCGTGACGACGGATGCCGGCCAGATGACGACGAATGCCGGCCGGATGACGACGGGTACCTCGTCGATGACGACGAGCTCCCCGCTGGGTGACGACAGGTCTCAGCCCCGATGACGATCGCTCCAGACCGGATGACGACGGCTCCGCGCTCGATGCCGACGTGCCCCGGCCGGATGACGACGGCCCCCGGCCAGGTGACGACAGGGGCGAGCCCGGATGCCGACGCGTCCCTGCCGGATGACGATGGCTCCGGGCAGGATGACGACAGGCGCCACCTCGGATGACGACGGCTCCCTCCCGCAATGACGACGCCCTCCGCCGTGGCGCCGACGGGCCCGCGCACCGCGCACGGCGCGCGTCGCCCGCCGCGCCGTCGTGCTCCACCGGCAGGCGCCAGCCCCGCTCGCCGGCGCCATGGCCAAAACTTGCCAGCCCCTCGACCTGCCGCGCCACGTGCCTAGCCTGCGCGGATGGCCAAACCTACCTCTCCTCCCGAAGAGACCGACGACAACCACCCGACGCTCGAATCCCTGGCCGACCGGCTCGGCACGCCCGAGCCGGGCCTCCTCGAGGCCCTGCTCGACGGCACGACCGGATCCCAGCTCGTCGAGCGCGGGCGGCAGATCGCCTCCTCGCGCGTCCTGACCGACATGCGCCGCCTCTACGCGACGGCGCACGCGTGCTGGTCGAGCGCGTCGAAGGACAAGCGAGAGAAGCTGCGCGGCTTCTCGCCGGAGCTGCTCGCGCTCGCCGTCGAGCAGGCGCTCGCGCTGGAGCGCATGCTCGAAGCCCACGAGAGCGCCGGCCAGAAGAAGGACGCCACGCGCGCCACGAAGGACGCGGCCCTGCGCGACGCGCTGTCGCGCGCCCTGCTCCTGCGCGACCAGGCCTACGAGGTCCTGCGCGGCGTCGGCGGCTCGGGGAAGGAGCCGCGCGAAGAGCTCGCGCAGGCGTACGGCACGGCGGAAGACCCGGCCGCGCTCGCGCGCGGGCTCACCCAGCTCGCCGCCCTGGGCAAGCGCTACCTCGCGCAGAAGAAGGGCCCCCTCGCCGTGCGCGCCAGGCTGATGCGCCTCGACCAGGACTACGTCGAGCGCCTCGAGGAGACCGCCAGGGAGCTCACCCAGGCGGCGAAGACCGCGGCCGCGCGCCCCGCGGGCCAGAAGGTTACGAGCGGCGACCTCGACCGGGCCGACGGCATCAACCTGATCCTGCTCGAGCAGATCGTGCGGGTGTTCGAGCGCGCCAACGAGCAGGATCCGACCATCCCCCGCCTCGTGCCCATCGCGACCCGGCGGCTCTTCAGCCGGAGCTCCAGGAAGAAGGCCACCGGCGCGCCGAGCGGCGGGACCACCGGCGCGCCGAGCGGTGGCGCCACCGACGGCGGCGCAAATGGCGGTACGCCGCTAGCGGAGGACGACCCGCTGGACGACGACGGCGCGCCGGTCTGAAACCAGAGCACCCCGCCGGGAGTGCGCGGCGCTACTCCCGGCGCGGCATTCCCGCGCAGCATCGCAGGCTGGCTCCTGCCGACGGCCGGCCGTTACAGCCGGGCGAGCCGGCCATCTTCGAGCAGCACCCAGGGGGCTGACGCCGAGTACGCTTCGGTCCCGGCGATGGGCAGGCTTGGCGCATCCGTGAGCTGATCGAGTCCCTTGTCTCGGAGCCGCATGCCACGTTCGGTGAGGCGGTAGACGAACGACTTCATCGGCTCTTCAGGGGTCGGCCCAGGCGCACGCTCAACAACTGCGCCCGAGGCATGTTTTGCCCAGTGCTCTAGCCTGCGTGGCAAAAACAGGTCTCCTGTGCAATCGAGAAACTCCCAAAGCGTCGCGACCCGCTGCAACTTTTGACTACACACGGATAGTGGAGTCTGCCATTCCATCGACAGAATAGTCAAAAGCAGCTCGTCGAATCGGCTTAGACGTAGGGCTCCTTCCGTGGTCCTTCTTGGAAAGAAGCATGAGAGGAGCGCCCACAGGGGAGCGAGTTCAGGGAAGCCTTCAACACCACGGACGCAGCTTTCGACAAAAGACAAGGGATTGTCATCGACGTACTGATCCCAGAGGCAAACGGCACGATCGTAGCGCTCGTACGACCAGGGGCGCGCCTTACCGAGACGATCGAGGAGAACCTCGTCAGGGTGATGCGCCACCGACGAATAGCAGTCGAACGGCGGCAGTGGTTCATCGGGAACCCCTGATGGCGGCACGGGGTCGAACTCAAGGACAAGGACGTCCTGAAAAGCGATCCCGATGCGGCGCAACCAGCTGCACGTTTTCCAGAGGTCAACTCTCTCGCGGAGACTCGTCGATACCCACAGAATAACAGGCGGCTCCCAGCGTAGATCCGACAAAAACGGATCCCACTGTTCAGACGAATTCCACCACAACTGTCGCGCCCGAACATGCTTCTCAATCTCGCGGTGGCTGGGCCCGACAAGAAGGCAGTCGAGCCTGCGTGCCACGTTGGTCGCGCCGACGCGTGAAAGACGCTCTGGCATGCCTGCGCTGAAGGCAACATGCGTTGCACCCAGGAGAGCCGAACAATCCGTCGTGTTCATTCGAATCCACAGCTGTAGCACTCGGACGTGCTGTATGCTTTCCCCACCTGACAATCTCTTCGGCACACAGCACAGAGCTTCGTGCCGTAAACGTCCCACTGACGTGTGCAAGGCCAGCCCTTGTCTATGCAAGCGACGTACATGTCAGTGCATGTCTTGCTTGGCGAGCACGACCCCGCCATCGCAAGCGGTGCGTTACCCACTTCTTCGTCTTCCGGCTCGTCATCTGCGCCGTTGCCTGGATAATCTCCCGCCCCTACAGATTCTGTCGGGATTCATCATCCGTACCTCCCGGCTCCACTGTCTCGCATCTGTAAGAAGGCAATTCACACGCCGACACCAGCACCATCACGAGCCCGCCACATAGCACGAGCGCGCTCGCCTTCAGCTTCAAGCGGTACCCCATGTCGTCCTCCCCCGTTCCGGGTGAGCGCACCGATCTCCCAGGAGAGGTGCGGCGTCAAACAGGAGAGGCGCGGCGTCAAAATGTAGTGTAGGGCACGCTGCGTCCGTGAGATCGCTGCGCCGCGGCCGAGCGCGATCGGTCGCGTCAGTGGGCCGGGGCACCTGCGGGCGAGCTACGCGTAGCACCTGCCTGCTGTCCAAAAACAAATGCGTCCACGGCGGATTAATCGATGCCCATCCCTCTCTGTTACGGGCAGCCCCCGGGCTCACCACGCCGTGTGACCTCCGTGTGCCCCGACTCCAGGGCACGGGGCGCCACGAGAGGGCACTCGGGTATACGAGAGGAATCGAGCCCTCGATGGCCTCTGACACCGCTCCGACGCGCCCGACGCGGTGTCCGCCGTATCTCTCGCGCGTCCGCCCCGCAGATTCAGCTCCGGGTTCGATTCCCGGCGCCTCGACCAGGGAGAGCCGCCGCCCCTCGCCGCGAACGCCTGCCCAGCGCATGCCCCGCCGTGACAACGGGACGGTATCGCCGCTGGTCTCACCGATCGGGGCAGCTATGGGGTAACGGCGCCAGGGCGACGCGCGACGCGCGACGCCAAGGAGCGCCGGGTCACTCCCGGCACGGAAGCTCGCAACCCTCGCCTCCGCAGTCGATCCCGCCCTCGTCCCCGTTCTCCACGCCGTCCGTGCACGTCGGCGCCTGGCAGAGACCCGCCCAGCAGACCCCGCTCGCGCAGTCGGCCGGCTTCGCGCAGCCCTCGCCGACCGGACAGCGCGGGCACCCGTCCTTGCCGCAGTCCACGCCGGTCTCGTCCCCGTTCTTCGTGCCATCGGCACACGTGGGGGACGCGCAGACGCCTCCAGTACACACCCTGTCCTGGCAGTCCGAGCCCATGTCGCAGTGCAGACCCGTGGCGCACGGCCGGCAGGGGCCGCCGCAGTCGAGGTCCGTCTCGCCGAGGCCCGCGTCCAGCCGGTTGTTGACGCAGTGGGCAGGGACGCAGCGCGTGCCGTCGCACGCCAGCCCGTTGGGGCAATCCAGCATCGGGTCTGTGTCGAGACACTCGACGCATACCCCGTGAGCGCACACGAACGCCTGGACGGCAGAAGATTGGCGATGTCGTGGAGGTCCTCTGGGGACAGGCGTTCCAGCAGGCTGGAGACTCTTGATGTGCCGTCTCTGCGTCTGTTGTTGAACGCCCAGCCCCCCCAGTCGTTGTAGCCTTGTGGGTACGATGTGAACGGCTGTGGGGACGACGCGAGCAGCAGGCTTATAGGAACCCTCGAGCCATGACCACGAACGCAGGCAAGACGTTCACGGTCGAGCTGACCAGAGTCGCCGATCGCGACGACCTTGTTGCGGAGGTCTGGATTGGCCAGGAGCTTCTCGCTGAGAATCGGCAAGAAGGCGGTCAAGTTCGTCTGCAGCGGGCGGGAGGAACGCCGATTCAAGGGTCCAAGACATTCGAACTTCCCGCGGGCCCTGGGCGCGTTGTCAATCCAGATGGAACTTTTCGGTCGCGACGAAGGCGCGGCTGGTCCCCAGCGGCAGCGGCGTGAAGACCGCATATCCATTGATCGAGTAAGGGGTTTGCATGACATCTCGAGCGAACAGCGACCTGATGGAGCTTTCTCAAGCCCTCGGCCTCAAGTACGAGCCGCAGGACTGGGGCATTGTGAACGCCGACGCGGGCCGGCTTGAGGAGTTTGTCGCTTACTACGATGAGCATCCGACGCTGAGCTCCACCCAGCGCTTCGAGTTAGGTGAGCTAGTGCTGGCCTCCGCCAACGAGGTCCTGCTGGCGACTCCCAAGGCAGCGCTCGTTGGTCTTTCTACGTTCTTGGCCCAGCATGCGAAGGATTTCATGGATCAAGTTAAATATTGGGAATCTGTCAATGATCTCGAAGAATTCCCGCTATCGGCTTGGCTCCAAGAAAATTTTCCGAACAAATGAGAGTGACCAGTCGACGCTGGGCGAGGCGATAGAAAGTTGGCTTACTGACTCGGTAGGTGAGCCCTGGAAGTAAATCATTGCCGCAGGGCGGAGGTGTGCTCGTCGATTTGTTTCTGGGTAGTATGAGTCATGATGAGTGATTGGAGCACTGATAGTCGCTTTACAAAGACTGCTCGTGTCGTTCGGGTTCTTTTAGAACGAAGCGATGAATTGCTGACCATGTGTCTCAAGATTGCCTATGTGGCAGGCCACTCTGAAATGATGGAATGGCGTTTTCTCGGCGTGACCCGGCTTCGATTTCTTGGTAAATCGACGGAGTTGTTTTGGTCTGGTACTCCTGCAGTGTGAGGGCATTGGGGCGCATGGATGGGAGGGAATCCGATTTCGAGTGAATGATTACGAGGAAGAATTCGTGTCCTTCTTCTGCGCGGACATTCACGAGGTCGTTGCGTCGTAATCGTACGGGTTCGAACCTGAACGCCGGAATCGGGCCCGTCCACGGCGGTCACGCGTCGAAAGACGAGGCCTGGTCGTATGGAGGGCCCACCGAAGGAGGTCATCAAGGCGTCCCAGCAGTCGCGTATCAGGCACCTCGCGTAAGAGATCAGATGGCCAGGCAGAGCATCGAAAAGATGCAAGGATGCAAGTGATGTGGCAGCGCGCACTCACCCCGGCAGGGAGCCGGAAACTCGTCATCACATCGCTGGGGGCACCTGCCGACCACGCGATCCAGCGACCTTTCGTGACGCTCCTGCCCGCCTTCAACCCATCGGAGCGGCAGCAAGCGGAGGCGATCACGATGAACCTGATTGATCTCGGGTGCGTAGAGCTCTGTTGCGTGGGGCCCGAAGCCGAACAGCTTCATGATGCCCTGGACAGCATCATCGAGGTTAGCAGCGCGCTGGACGTCGTGACCACATGGCATGAGGATCCCACGGACGCATGCGAGTACTTCCTGCACGCTGCTGCCGGTGGACGAGCCCACTTGCTCGCCCTGATCCTATCCCATCCGGAGCTTCAGGCCGTGTTGCAAGAGGAAACACGAACGTGATGACGATGGCGATCGTGGACACTGCCCCAGTGCCAGGGGGGAATGGGCGCCCTGCCGGCCACCGTCGGCGCGGCGAGGCGATGACCCTCGTGGGCCTGGCGCGACGCGGTCCGCGAGACCGACGAGCCTCGCGGGCCGCGCGCCGCCGTTCAGCGCAGCGCCGAGGAGACCGTGAGCGCCTCCGCGAAGCGGGCTACTGCATCACGGTCGACCGGCTTTGCCTCAGGAACTGACGATGGAGAGGGATACGTTGACCTGGCTTCAAGAGTGGTACCGCTCACAATGCGATGGGGAGTGGGAGCACCAGAACGGAATCCGGATTGACACGCTCGACAACCCGGGGTGGTCCGTCGTGGCTGACGTGGGTACGGCTGACGCGCCCGCGCCCGTCTCGGAAGTGAGAAGCGGTGATGACTGGGTGCGGTGTCATGTGAAGGATGGGCGCTTCCATGGCCATGGTGGACCCGGCAATCTTCAGGAGCTCCTCGAGATCCTTCGGACGTGGAGCCGTATCCGCCCAGCCAAGGGCATCGTGACCGTCCGGGCGGCGCCGGTTACCTCTCCCCATCGCGAAGGAGGAAGCGATGGCGACGAGGGTGGAGTGGGCCGAGCGGGTGGGGCGATGGGAGAGGAGCGGGCTGAGTGCCGAGAAGTTCGCGCGACGCGAGGGGTACAAGGCCAAGCAGCTGTACTGGTGGCGCTGGAAGCTGCGGGCTGAGGGGACCTCGCAGCCGTCGACGTCGTCGACGCAGGCACCGCAATTTCTGCCGGTGCACGTGGTGGCCGACGTGTCGCCGGTCGTGACCGAGCCGATCGAGATCGCGCTGCCCAATGGGCGGGTGGTTCGCGTTCGGCCGGGCTTCGACCCCGCCACGCTCGAGCGCGTGCTGGCGCTGGCCGCCGAGGAGACGTCGTGCTGACGCTGCCGCCGTCGGTGCGCGTCTACGTCGCGGCCGAGCCGGCTGACCTGAGGAAGAGCTTTGATGGTCTGTCGTCGCTGGTCGCGCAGCGCTTCGGAGCCGACCCGCTCTGTGGGCATCTGTTCGTGTTCAGGAATCGGCGAGGCGACCAGATACGTGTCTTGTTCTGGGACCGCACTGGATACGTCATCTTTGCCAAGAAACTCGCTCGCGGCCGGTTTCACCTCGCCCGCGACCTGCCCAAGGGCGCGACCCACGTCGAGGTCGAGGCGGCCGAGCTGTCGCTGATGCTCGAGGGGCTCGACCTGTCCCAAGCCGTACGGCGCAAGCGCTGGAGGCCCGGCGGGAGAAATCTCGACGCCTCAAAGCAAGGCTTGATGGATGCGCGATGCCTGCGTATCCAGCGCGCCTCGTGAGCCTTCCCCCGCAGCCCCGAGCAGCGCTCCCTGCCGATCTGGCGGATGTACGACGGAAGCTTGAGCAACTCGCAGCAGCCGGGCAGATCCCGGAGCTGATCGAGCTGGTGCTCGGGCTTCTGGTCCAGCTGCGCGACAAGAACACGGCGCTGTCGGCGAGGCTCGCCAGCGCGCTGCGCGAGCTGTACGGCCGCAAAAGCCAGAAGGTCTCGACCGAGCAGCTGATGTTGCTGTTCGCCGAGCTCGGGGACGAGGCGCCGCAGGGAGCCGCTGGGTCGGCGCTCTCATCGGAGCCCGGGGCCGAAGCGCCGCCGCAGCCGGAGCAGGGGCTTGTGCCGCAACCTCCTGAGCCGCCGAAGCCGCTGCGGGGGCACCGTGGGCGCGCGCCGCTTCCCGCACATCTTCCGCGCGAGACGCGCGTTGTGCCCGTGCCTGAGGCCGAGCGGAAGTGCCCGCAGTGCGGCGCGGACAGGAAGTGCATTGGCCATCGTACGAGCGAGGTGCTCGAGTTCGTCCCTGC
Source organism: Sorangium sp. So ce321 (assembly GCF_051530195.1). Lineage (NCBI taxonomy): Bacteria > Pseudomonadati > Myxococcota > Polyangiales > Polyangiaceae > Sorangium > Sorangium sp. So ce321. The sequence continues at coordinate 14,361,071 of NZ_CP150329.1, forward strand.
GCAGTTCCGGATCATCGAGGAGCAGAGGGAGAAGCTCGCCTGTCCGCGCTGCCCCGAGCAGGGAGTGACGACGGCCGACAGCGAGAAGGTGATGGACCGTGGGCGCCCGGGTCCGGGGCTGCTCGCGAGCATCATCGTGGAGAAGTTCGAGGACGCGATGCCGCTTTACCGGCAGGCGCAGCAGTACGCGCGCTTCGGCGTGTCGCTGTCGCCCTCGACGCTGGGAGAGTGGTCGGCCTTCGCGCTCGACGTGCTCGCCCCCGTGGCCAAGAGGATCCAGGAGCGCGTGCTGGGCGCGTGCTACGTGCGCGCCGACGACACGGGCATGCGCGTGCTGGATCGGGATCATCCGGCCGGGGTGAGGCGAGGCCATATCTGGGCCTTCGTCGGGGCCGAGCTCGTGACGTTCGTGTACGCACCGGACTGGCAGCCAAAGCACCCAGCTGCGCTGCTGCAGGGCTTCACTGGCCATCTGCAGGGCGATGGCTACGCAGGCTACGCCGCGATGCTGCGCGGCGGCGACGACGGCGACGACGGCGAGAGGATCGTGCCCGAGGAGCGCCGGCTCGGCTGTGGCATGCACATCCGCGCGAAGTTCGAGAAGGCAGCGAAGGGCGGCGACGCGCGAGCCGCTGTCGCGCTTGCGTACTTCAAGGCCATCTACCGCATCGAGGCGGCCTGTAAGGCTGAGGCGCTGTCCGCGGAGGCACGCCTGGCGCGACGGCAGGAGCTGTCGCTGCCCGTGGTCGACGAGCTGTACCAGTGGATTCACGAGCTGCATCTGCGGCTCGTGCCGAATACGCCACTTTACGTCGCAACTCAGTACGCCATCAACCATGAGGCGGCGTGGCGGCGCTGCTTCACCGATGGGCGCTTCGAGATAGACAACGGTGAAGTCGAGCGGCAGCTAAGACGTGTAGCGCTCGGAAGAAAAAACTACTTGTTCGCGGGCTCGGACGAGGGAGCGAAACGCCTCGCGGTCGGCTACACGATCTTCGGCTCGTGCCGGATGCATGGAACCAACCCGCTCGCCTGGGGGACGGACGTGATCGGCAAACTGCAGGCGGGCTGGCCGCGCGAACGGCTGGACGAACTGCTGCCCGCCGCCTGGGCGCGAGCGTCTCTCGCGTCTCCGGCCGCTGGCGACGCCGGCGCATCCTGATCGACGCCGACCTCGATCTTCGACCCGGCGGGGCAGAGCACCTCGCCGGTCCCCTCGTGCCCGCCCAGGTCCGACCGGGCCGTGGGTAGGCGCTGCCCCGCGCCCAGCATCGTCGACCCCGGCGAGAGCCGCAAGTGGCCACGACCATGGCGATGAGTGGGCGGTTACGTGGAGCCGCACATCGCACGGCTGACCTGCAGACGGTGGGCGGCCTGGGCACCCCTCGCGGAAGTCCTGGTCCCCGCCGAGATCCCCCAGCGAGAAGGTCCGCCCCGCCCCCCTCGGCAGCCCGGTGGGGATGCAACACCGGCACAGCGATACCAGCCTGTCTGCCGTCCACAGCGCCTGGCTCCGCCGCGCAGCGCGCGACGTCCTCGCAGCGCGCGACGTCCTTCGCACCACCCCGAGAAGAGGCCTTCTCGCCCCGGCTCCTGCCGCCGGGCGCGGCGCGCCGCTCTCCGGAGGACTCGGCGTCGAAATCCCGACGTTTCCCTGGAATCCTTTTTGCTGAGCTCGCACGCGCGGCGAACGGAGGAACTCATGCGTCAGCGACTTGCTCGGTCTCTCGTCCTCATAGGGAGCTTGGCCACGAGCGTTTTCTCTTCCTTTCTCACGGGCTGCGGACCGGGAGACCCACCCTGGGTAGACGATCCCAACTTCGGCGGCCCTGATCCGCGGATCACGGTGACGGAGGTGCCACCGCCGGCCATCAGCGGTGGAACGCTGATCATCGCGAGCGACGGACACACGGCGGTGGCGGCAGACCCCGACCGCGATCGCGTCTGGGTCGTCGACCTCGACGGCGGCGCGCCCGCGGAGGTCCGGCTGGAGCACGGCGACGAGCCAGGGCGCCTCGTCGAGGACGCGAGCGGCCGGGTCCACGTGGCGCTCCGGCGCGCCGGGGCCGTGGTGACCCTCGATGTCGCGTCGCTGTCGGTCCTCGAGCGCCGAGAGGTCTGCCGCGCGCCGCGCGGCGTCGCCTACGACGCAGCGCGCGACGCCATCCACGTCGCCTGCGCCGGCGGCGAGCTCGTGACGCTCCCGGCCGCCGGCGGCCCCGCCGTCCGGAAGCTCCGCCCCGCCCCCGACCTGCGCGACGTCGTGGTCGATGGCGACCGGCTCCTGGTCAGCCGCTTCAAGTCCGCAGAGACGCTCGTCGTGGGCCCCGACGGCGCGGTGCTCTCGCGCCGCACGCTCCCCGAGTTCCCCTCGAACGGGGTCTCCCTCTCGACCTACAGGCCGTCCGTGGCCTGGCGCATGATCCCGCTCCCGAGCGGCGGCGCGGCGATGGTGCACCAGCGTGCGATGTCATCACAGGTCACCCTCAGCCCGGGCGGGTACTACCAGGCCGCCAACTGCGATGGGAACATCGTGCACGCCGCCATCAGCCGGCTCGATTCGACGGACGCGGAGGACCCCACCTCGCCGCCTGCGGGCGCGCTCCAGAGCCTCTCGCTGCCGGTCGACATGGCGATCGCGCCCGACGGCGTGCGCCTGGCCGTGGTGGCGGCCGGCAGCGACAAGGTCGTGAGCACCACCCTCGACCGCGTCGAGCGCGGCGCCACGCTGGGCAGCTGCGCTGTCGAGGTCACCCCCGAGGTGGTGAGCGGGCAGCCGGTCGCCGTGGCGTTCGACGGCCGCGGCGACATCGTCGTACAGCTGCGCGAGCCGGCGGCCCTGGAGGTGCTCGGCCGGCGCACCATCGCGCTGCCGGGCGCGAGCGTGAGGGACACCGGCCACGAGATGTTCCATCGCCCGCCGAACGTCGTGAGCGCCGTCGCGTGCGCGTCGTGCCACCCCGAGGGACACGAGGACGGGCACACATGGAACTTCGACCCCGTGGGCCTGCGGCGGACACAGGCCCTGGGCGGCGGCATCCTGCAGACGGCGCCCCTCCACTGGAGCGGCGACCTGCCGGACCTCGAGGGCCTGATGGGCGAGGTGTTCGTCTCCCGCATGGGCGGACCGACGCCAGGCGCCCGGCGGCTCGACCTGATGGCCCGCTACATCGATAGCCTGCCCGCCTTCCCGGCGTCGCCGCCCGAGGACGAAGCGGCCGTGGCGCGCGGCGCGGCGCTCTTCCACGACAAGAAGGCGGCGTGCGCGGACTGCCACGGTGGCCCGATGCTCACGAACAACCGGAACGAGAATGTCGGCACCGGCGAGCTCCTGCAGGTGCCTTCGCTCATCGGCATCGCCGGGCGCGCCCCGTTCATGCACGACGGCTGCGCCGCGACGCTCCACGATCGCTTCGATCCGGAGTGCGGAGGCCATGACCACGGCGACGTCTCCGGCCTGGCGCCGGCGCAGCTCGACGATCTGGTCGCCTACCTCGAGTCCCTCTGAGCCCTCGCCCCGCCGCGCTCCTCGCCTGAAGCGACCGAGGCATTCCTCGCCATCCGGGGCCAATTGCCACGATCGCGTCCCGCGACCCGGATACCGCCAGACCGGCCGCAGAGCCGGAAGAGATAGAAAATCAGGGGCTCCGCTCGAGGCCTGTCACGGCGTTCAGCGCGCGGCACTGTGATTGCTTTTCCGGAGACGAGACAGAGTCCGCGTCTCGATGGATCCGGCCACGGCGCGGCCCCTGTCCTCGTTTTCATGACGCACGAGAGGGCGAGCCGGGGCTTCCATCGAAGAAGCGGACCCGCACGGCGGAGCAGGCTCGCAAGGAGAGCACCATGCCGAGAGGCGACAAGTCCAGCTACACAGGCAAGCAGAAGCGACAGGCCGAGCACATCGAGGAGGGGTACGAGAGCCGCGGCGTCCCGGAGGACGAGGCCGAGCGGCGGGCCTGGGCGACGGTCAACAAGATGACCGGCGGAGGGAAGAAGTCGGGCTCGGGGGTCGGCAAGCCGGTGAACAAGGAGCCGGCGAAGAAGGGCGGCCGCAAGGGAGGCGCCGCGTCCAAGGCGCGGCCGGCCGCGGCGAAGAGCGCGGCGGCGAAGAAGGCGGCGGCGACCCGCAAGCGGAACGCCACGGCGAGCGCCGAGCAGCGCCCGGCCGCGAAGAAGGCGGCGGCGACCCGCAAGCGGAGCGCCGCGGCGAGCGCCGAGCAGCGCCCGGCCGCGAAGAAGGCGACGAAGAGCGCGAAGAAGAGCTCCGCGCCCGGCGCGCGCAAGACGACGCGCAAGACCACGAGCAGCCAGCCCCGCGCCGGGCAGGGCACGGCGGGCCGCAGCAGGGCAGGGACCTCGCGCCGCGGCGGGGCAGGGACCTCGCGCCGCGGCGGGGCGGGGACCTCGCGCAGTGCGAGCTCGGGGCGCACAGGGACGGGCGCCCGGCGCGCCGCGAGCGGGTCCTGACCTTGCCAGGGGAAGAAGGGGAAAGGGGGCGACCATGCAGGAGCTGCAGACCGACGGGGTGGCGATCGGCGGGGACGGCCTGGAGAGGAGCGAGGCCGGACCGCAGCAGGAAAGTCAGGAGGGCCGCGCGTTCCTGGCCAACCTCGTGCGCGAGCTGTTCCAGACGGAGCACTCGGCGAGGACCCATCCGTTCGTAGAGGCGGAGCGCCTCGGCGACGTGCCGCCGGCGCAGGCGATGCGGGCGGTCTCGGCCCACGCCGAGGCCGTGCTGTCGGAGCTCCCCTCGCTCATGGCGGAGCGCGAGCTGCCGGTCAGCGCGGGCGGCAGCGCGGTGGGGGAGGCCTTCTCGGTGCTGCGGGATCACCTCGCGGACCACCTGCTGAGCACCGAGAAGTCCTACCGCGGCACGCTGCTCGGGATGCGCCACGGCATCGACCTCGTCGAGCTGATTCAATACGTCGCGACGGCGGAGGGCGACACGCTCCTCGCGGCGTGGTGCGCGCGCTGGCTCTCGGCGCGGAGGCCGCTCGTGGAGGCGGCCGTCGGCGAGCTCGCGTGGTTCGCGGCCCGCCCGGCGCGCGCCAGGAGGGCGGCGAAGGACGGGCCGATCGCCCACCTGCTCCAGGGCGTCGTCAACGGCTTCGAGCGCGCGGCGCAGCAGCTCCGCCGCCTCGCCGGGACCGTGGAGGCGCGGACGAAGGGCCACGGGGCGCAGGGCTCCACCGCCGGCTGAGGCGGCGCGCGGAAGGGCCCCGGAGAAGGCGGATCTCCTCGCGGCGCGGTGCCCTCCGGCGCCGCGCGGGCTTCCCTCCGGCCGAGTTCGCGGGTTTACTCCCGCCGGTCGCGCGCGGAGCGCCCAGCGCAGGGCAGGCGGGCGCGCGGCTCGAGGAGGATGGCCGTGGAGCAGGAGATTCCGACGTTGGGCACGCCGATAGAGCTCCTCAGGAGCCACGGGGCCAGCGTCGCGAGCGCGCTCGTCATCGCTTTCGTCGGGTGGACGGCGGCGGCCTGGACGGCGCGGAGCGTGCGGTCGCTCGGCAAGCGGTGGACGCAGGTCGACGTGACCCTCATCCCCGTGCTGGCCAGCCTGAGCCGGCTGACCCTCCTGACGGTCACCGCCATGGCGGTGCTCGAGCGCTTCGGCGTCGACACGAAGAGCCTGCTCGCGGTGCTCGGCGCCGCCGGCCTGACCATCGGCCTCGCCCTGAAGGACACGCTGTCCGACGTGGCCGCCGGGCTCGTGATCCTCGTGCTCCGCCCGTTCGACGTCGGCGACGCCGTCGAGGTCGACGGGACCTCCGGCGTCGTCGACGCCATCGACGTGTTCCAGACCAAGCTGACGGGCTTCGACGGCGTGCCGATCACGCTGCCGAACTCCAAGGTCCGGTCCGCCAAGATCCAGAACTTCACCCGGGCGCAGCGCCGGCGCATGGACCTCACGATCGGCGTCAGCTACAGCGCCGACCTCACCCGCGCCATCGCCACGCTCCGGGACGTCCTCTCGAACGAGCCGCGCGTGCTGCCGGAGCCGGCGCCGTCGGTCGACGTGGTCGAGCTCGCGGACGAGAAGGTCAACCTGCTCGTCCGCGCCTGGACCCTCCCCGCCGACCTCTTCCCGGCGCGGCTCGAGCTGACGCGCCACCTCAAGGAGCGGCTCGACGCGGAGGGGATCGTCGTCCCGATGCCCCAGCGCGAGATGCACATCCCGCTCCGCGAGCGCGAGCGGCGATCCGCCCCGTCGCTCTGAGGCGGCGCGCGGCGGAGGCGGGCGCGCGCCCTGGCTGCAGGCCCCGCCGCGCCCCGCCCCCGCCCGGGATCAGCTGCCCATCAGGATGTAATACCAGGTGCCCGCCTCGATGGCGGTCGGGTCCGTGCCGCTGACCTGCGTCAGCGTCTTCGAGAAGATCTTCTTGGCGAAGGCGAGGCCGCTGCTCGGCGCCGCTTTCTTGTACCAGACGACCGCCTTGAGCTCCGACGTCTGGTTGTCCTTCTCGAACAGGACACCTATCTTCGCGGCGCTGTTGTCCGGATCGGCCATCCAGTAGAGATAGCCGGTGCGGTTCGACGGGACGGTGCGCGTCCCCTGCGTCCAGTCGCCCTGCGTCGTGTTCTGCGGGGCCGTGAACTGGTTGCTCTGGCTCACGACGTCCAGGAACGCGTCGATGGCAGACGCCGTCAAGACCGGTATCGGCTCGGACGCCAGCGTCAGCGTGCTCGTGAACGTGGGCGAGCTGGCCCACCGCCAGTACTCGGTGTGCGCCAGAAAGCTGAGGTTGCCGCTGGAGACACCGCTATTCCCGAGGATCACGACCCGGATGAGGTCGTTCGCCGAGAAGATCCTGAGCCTCACGTCCGGCGGGACCTGCTCGATGATGCTACCGCCCGAACTGCCCTTCTTCTTGTTATCCGTTGAACCGAAAGCGCCCTCGGCGGGCGCACCGTGGATTGATCCTGCTCTGTCGCTCATGGCTGCGCTCCTCCTCACGACACACGACTACGTCGATCGCAGCGCGCCGGCCCTGCCCGGCCGGCGCTCCGGCGGCGGCGCAGACGCGCGTCCAGCATCCTCGCGACCGCGCGTCGCTCGCCGCTCCCGGCGTCGACGATAGAGAACCTGCATCCATCCAGGCGCGGTGTCGATGACAGGCGGTCACGCGCGGGCGCCGGCCGCGGCGCCCCCGTCAGTGCCGGATCACCTCGACGGCCTCGGTGCCGAGCCGGAGCTGCCGCGACGTCGTCCGGCGCTCGATGACCGACCCGGCGTCGAGGACGCCCGCGCGCGCGAGCTGCTGGCGCGCGCGGAAGACGTTGACGTTGAGGTGGTGGAGGTCGAGCCGCAGCTTCCCGAGCAGGTCGTCGACGTAGAGCCACCCGCGCTCGGACGGGGGCAGCCCCGCGTCCCTGTCGCGCAGCCGCGAGCGCGCCAGCACGAGGAGCAGCTCGTGGTGGGCCCGCGCGGCGAGCTGCGTGACCTTGCCCCCCTGCACCAGCGAGACGGCGATGTGCTCCTCGTCGTGGCTCACCTCGAAGCGCAGGACGGTCACGCCGAGGAGCTTGGGGCTCGCCACGGTCGAGGCGGTGGTCGGCACGGCGCCGTCGGCCGCGTGCGGCGGGATGCGCAGGACCCAGGCGCCGCCGGCCTCGACGCGCTCCTGATCCACCGCCGCGCGCGCGTTCCCGTCGATCTCGATCTGCCAGCACCCGTGCTGGTCCTCGAAGATCGTGACCAGCGGGTCGGCCGCGTCAGGCAGCGCGAGCAGGCCCTCCTCCGCCACGCGCACCTCGCCCGTGATGCCGTCCCACGCGCTCGCGATGGGCGGGCCAGCCTCCTCCACGGTCCAGCGCTCGGCGTCGCCGCCGAACACGAGCTCCGTCCCTGCCTCGAGCGGGACCCGCTCGGCGAACGTCAGGCGCCGCCCGCCGACGTGGGTGCCGTTCGTGCTGCCGAGGTCGCGGACCCACCAGCGCGCCCCGTCCCAGAACAGCACGGCGTGCTCGCCCGAGGCGCAGCGGTCCCGCAGGCGCACGGCGCAGTCACCCGCTCGCCCGACCCGCGCGCGCGCCGGGAGGGTCACGCGAACGCCGTGGGCTTCATGCTTCAAGACCGCCATGGGTGCAGCGTAAGATGCTGTCGCCGACCACATCAACGGCGTCGAAGGCGAGGCGTCCCATGAGCGATCCCGCTGCAATCGTGAGGAAGCTGGCGGGCGAGCTGTGCCTCTCTCCCTCGGCGTGCGCGGAAATCCAGCGCGTGCTCGTCGAGCACGCGGCGCGCACCGCCACGGCGGTGGAGGTGCCGACCACCCTGGCCCGCGAGGCGCCGGGGCCCGCCCGCGACGCGCCCGCGCCGCCCCGGGGCGCGCCGGCGGAGCAGGCGCAGGTCGAGGAGCGGCCGAGCGCCGCGCCCTCGGCGCCGAGCGTGCGCCCGCCCGTCCCGTCGTGGCCCTGGGACCGCTACGAGGACCTCGGCCTGATCGGCAGGGGCGGCATGGGCGAGGTCCGGCGCGTGCGCGACCGCGTGATGGGGCGCGTGCTCGCGATGAAGCTGCTGCAGCTCGAGGGGCGCGACGACGCGGAGGCGCGGTCGCGCTTCCTCGACGAGGCGCGCGTGACGGCCTGCCTCCAGCACCCCGGGATCGTCCCGGTCCACGACTGCGGCATGCTCCCGACCGGCCAGCTCTGGTTCACGATGAAGGAGGTCCGCGGCCGCACGCTGAGCGCCCTGATCCGCGCGCTCCACGCCGACAAGGAGGCCGGCCCCCCGCCCGAGGCGCTGCGCCGCGGGCTCGACGTCTTCGTCCGCATCTGCGAGGCGGTCGCGTACGCGCACGGCCAGGGCGTCCTCCACCGCGATCTCAAGCCGGAGAACGTCATGATCGGCGAGTTCGGCGAGGTCCTCGTCATGGACTGGGGCATCGCCAGGGCGAGCGCGGGCGGCGCGCTGGCGGACTCGCTCGAGGACAGCGGCCACCGCACGCACGCGGGCCTCATCCTGGGGACGCCGGTCTACATGTCGCCGGAGCAGGCGCGCGGCGAGGTCGACCAGGTCGGGCCGGCCAGCGACGTGTACGCCCTCGGCGCCGTCCTGTACGAGCTCCTCTGCGGCGAGCCCCCGTACCGGGGCACCGCGCTCGCCGTCGTGGCGCAGGTCGTCCAGCGCCCGCCCGAGCAGCTCGCCCTCCGGTGCTGCGACCAGCTCCCGCGCGACCTCATCGCGATCTGCGACCGGGCCATGGCCCGCGCGCCGTCGGCCCGCTTCGCGAGCGCCGAGGTGCTCGCCGAGGAGATCCGCGGCTTCCTCGACGGCGCCCGCCGCCGCGAGCGGGCGCGCGCGCTGGTGGAGGAGGCGCGCGCGCTCGCGCCCCAGATCGAGGGCCTGCGCGCGCGCGCCCGGGCCCTCCGCGCCGAGGCGAAGGCGGCGCTCGCGCGCCTCGACTCGTTCGCGCCCGCCGCCGAGAAGGCCCAGGGGTGGGCGCTCGAGGACGAGGCGCGCGCGCTCGACCGCGCCGCCGCCCTGGACGAGGCGACCTGGCACCAGAAGCTCCGCGCCGCCCTCAACGAGGCCCCGGACTTCGACGACGCGCACGCGGCGCTCGCCGACGCCCACCTCGCCGATCTGCGCGCCGCCGAGGAGGCGCGCGACGCCGAGGCCGCGGCGCGCGCGGAGGCGTTCCTCAGGGCGCACGCGCGCGAGCGGCACGCGGCCCTGCTCCGCGGCACCGGCTCCCTCTCGCTGCGGACCGATCCGGAGGGCGCCCAGGTCTGGCTGCTCCGCTACGTCGAGCAGGAGCGCCGGCTGCGCGCCGAGCCCCTGGGCCTCCTCGGCCACACGCCGCTCTGCGAGGTCCCGCTCGCGCGCGGCAGCTACCTGCTGCTGATCCGCGCGCCCGGGTACCACGAGGCCCGGTACCCCGTGAAGATCGGCCGCGGCGAGCGCTGGGACGGCGCGCGGCCGGGCGGCGCGGCGCCCTTCGCGGTGCCCCTCCTGCCCGCGGAGACGCTCGGCGACGACGACATCTACGTGCCGGCGAGCTTCTTCTCGGCCGGCGGGGACGCGCTGGCCGGCGACGGCCTGCCGGCGTGCCGGCTCTGGGTCGACGGCTTCGTGGTGCGCAGACACCCGGTGACGCAGGCCGAGTACCTCGCCTTCCTGAACGACCTGCTCGCGTGCGGCCGCGAGGCCGACGCCGTGGCGGCGTGCCCGCGCGCGGGCCGCGCGATCGCCGGCAACGTGGACGTCCCGCTGTTCGCGCGGGACGGACAGGGGCGGTTCGCTTTCGGCCCGCAGGTGCGCGCGGAGCAGGCGCGGCACCCGGTGGCCTCGGTGGACTGGCACGGCGCGGTCGCCTATGCGTCGTGGCTCGCGGCGCGCACGGGCACGCCGTGGCGCCTCGTCGGGGAGCTCGAGCGCGAGAAGGCGGCGCGGGGCGCCGACGGGCGCTGCTTCCCCTGGGGGGACGAGCCCGAGCCGACGTGGGCCTGCATGACGGGGAGCCGCCCGGGCCCCGCGAGCCCGGCGCCGGTGGACGACTACCCGACGGACGAGAGCCCGTACGGCGTCCGGGGGCTCGCCGGCAACATCCGCGACTGGTGCGTCGAGCGCTGGACGCCCGAGGGCCCCGCGGTGCTGGACCGCATCGCGCGCCTCCTCCCGGCGGACGCGGTAGATCCCGGGCTCCGCTCGATCCGCGGGGGCGCGTGGAGCTCGGCGCCACCCGCCGTGTGCCGCGCCGCGGGCCGCTTCGCCGCGCGCCCCGAGGATCGCTTCAGCGCCGTGGGCTTCCGCCTCGCGCGGCCCGTGGCCACCGGCTTGTAGAGGCCGCCAACGTGCAGAGGCCGCGGCGTGAGGGGATGCACGCCTCTGCTCGCCTGCCTCGCGTCTCCGTGCTGAAGTGGAGAAACCGTCCGGCGACATGCAGTCGCGTCGCCTTTGCACGCGAGCGCCACGCTCGCGCGGGAGCACCGGTGCCCACGAGGTCCACGGAGAACACGGATTCGCACCAGGGAAGGGCAGGGCTCCTCGAGCCTGTCTCGCCCAAGGCCTCGCCCGCGCCCGCCGAGCCGGCCGCTGGCCCGCCGCGGCAGGGCGGGGCGGCGGGGGTCGCGCGGCCCGATCGCGAGCGCCACGAGCTGCGCGACTCCCACGCGGACTGCGCGCTGCTCGACGCCTTCTTCCAGGCCACGACCGCGGGGCTCGGGGTGATCGACCGCGACCTGCGCGTGGTGCGGCTCAACCAGGCGCTGGCGGACATCAACGGGATCCCCCTCGAGGAGCACCTCGGCAGGCCCATCTCCGAGCTGCTCCCCGAGATGGGGGACGCGATCGTCGCCCCGCTCCGGCGCGTCCTGGAGACCGGGGAGGCGATGACCGCCGAGGTGACGGGCAGGACGCGGGCGTCGGACCAGCCGCGCGCGTGGATCGTCAACTACGCCCCCGTGCGCTCGAAGGACGGGCACGTCGTGGGCGTGGGCACGGTCGTGCTCGACATCACCGAGCGCAAGCAGGCGGAGAACAGGCTCCAGGAAGAAGGGGAGACGCTCGAGCTGCTCAACAAGGCGGGCAAGCTGCTCGCCGCGGAGCTCGACCTGGAGAAGCTCGTGCAGGCGGTGACCGACGCCGCCACGCGGCTGAGCGGCGCCCAGTTCGGCGCTTTCTTCTACAACGTCACGAACGCGGAGGGGAAGAGCTACACGCTCTACACCATCTCTGGCGTGTCCCGGGACCACTTCTCCGGGTTCCCGATGCCGCGCAACACGGACGTGTTCGCGCCGACCTTCAACGGAGAGGGCGTGGTGCGCCTCGACGACGTCACGAAGGACCCGCGCTACGGGAACAACGCGCCTTACAAGGGCATGCCGAAAGGCCACCTGCCGGTCGTCAGCTACCTCGCGGTGCCGGTGATCTCCCGCTCCGGGAGCGTCATCGGCGGGCTGTTCTTCGGGCACCCCGCGCGCGGCGTCTTCACCGAGCGGGCCGAGCGGCTGGTCGTCGGCCTCGCGGCGCAGGCCGCCATTGCCATGGATAACGCGCACCTGTTCCGGCGGGCGCAGCACCTCATCGAGGCGCTCGAGCGGAGCAACAAGGAGCTCGATCGCTTCGCCTACGTGGCGAGCCATGATCTGAAGGCGCCGCTGCGCGCCATCGCGAACCTCTCGCAGTGGATCGAGGACGACCTCGCGGACAAGGCGACGCCGGAGATACGGCAGCACATGGATCTGCTGCGCTCGCGCGTGGTCCGGCTGGAGGCGCTCATCGACGGGATCCTGCGCTACTCGCGCGCCGGGCGCGTCCGCGACAAGCCGGAGACGGTGGAGGTCCGGAAGCTCCTCGACGAGGTCCTCGCGCTGCTCACGGTCCCGCCGGGCGCCTCGATCGAGATCGCGGCGGGGATGCCGGCCCTCTTCACCGAGCGGGTCCCCCTGGAGCAGGTCTTCATGAACCTGATCGGCAACGCGCTGAAGTACGTCGACCGCGCCGACGCGCGCGTCGAGGTGCGGGGGCGGGATCTGGGCGACCTCTGGGAGTTCTCGGTGAAGGACAACGGGCCCGGCATCGCCCCGCAGTTCCATCAGAAGGTCTGGGAGATCTTCCAGACCCTGAACCCGCGCGACAACATCGAAGGGACGGGAATCGGGCTCTCGATCGTCCAGAAGATCGTGCTCAGCAAGGGCGGGAGCGCGTGGGTGGAGTCCGAGAAGGGCGCCGGCGCCACGTTCTTCTTCACCTGGCCCCGGACCGAGTCGGACGGCGCGATCAGCGTGCGCTGAGGCGCGGCGGGAGCGGCGGGAGCTCGCCAAGAGCGTGACAATCCGCCACGCTCCGCCCGCCGTGAGGCAGCCTGGAGCGCCGCCGCTGGGCGGTCATCGGCTCTGCCGGCGCGGCGGGGTCGTCGCGAACCCCGGCGGAGGGGCCGTCGTTCCGCGGCGCGGCCGTGGAGCGGCGCCTGGCCGGATCCGCCCGGACGCGCGGAGAGGGCGGGCGCGCGGCTTGCTTCACGGGAGGGCGCATGGCGCACGATCTGCTTCGCTGCGGTCCGATGAACACGAGCTCTCGCCCTCTGCGGGGAGTTCGCCGGTGACGCCTCGATCGGTGGCTGTCCTCCTGAACTGCTCCTCCCGGTCGAACCGCGCGGCGGAGCACCGCGCGCGCCTCGGGGAGCTCCTGAAAGAGAGCGGCCTCGCCGCGGACCTGCTGTGCGCCGAGAAGGGCCGGCAGATGGGCGAGCTCGCCCGGCGCGCGGCGCGGGGTCCCTACGAGCTCGTGGTGGCGGGCGGCGGCGACGGGACGATCAGCACGGTCGCCGCCGCGGTCGCCGACACGGACAAGACGATGGGTGTCCTGCCGCTCGGCACGGTGAACCATTTCGCCAAGTACCTGGGTGTCCCGCTGACCCTCGAGGGGGCGGTGCGCACGCTCGTCGAGGGGCGCCGCGTCCAGGTCGACCTCGGCGAGGTCAACGGCCGTGTCTTCGTGAACAACTCGACGCTGGGCATCTATCCGGGCATCGTGCGCGACCGCGAGGCGCTCCGGAAGCGGCGCGGGCTCAACAAGTGGCTCGCCCTGGTGCTGGCGACGCTCTCCGGCATCCGGCGCCACGACCGCGTCGCCCTCCGGCTCATCCTGGACGGGCAGGAGCTCGAGCTGAACACGCCGTTCGTGTTCGTGGCCAACAGCGACTTCAAGCTCGGCGATCTCGACCTCGGCCGCCAGCGCCCGCCGCACTCCGGAGAGCTCGGCGTGTGCGTGGCGCACGCGCAGAGCCGCCTCGCCGTGCTCAAGCTGATCGCCAGCGCCTTCGCCGGGCGCATCCAGAAGGCCGACGATTTCAGCATCTTGCGAACGACGGAGCTGCGGGTGGAGGCGCCCTGTCGCCACCTCCACGTGGCCGCGGACGGCGAGATCCTCAAGATGGCGCCGCCGCTCGTCTACCGCACGCGGCCGTCGGCGCTTCGCGTGATCGTCCCCCTGTCGTCCGACATCAGCGCGGGCTCACGGCGGCAGGAGGGCCCACCGGGCAATCTCGCCGCGCTGGGGGGGTGATTCATCATGCGCACGCTCGTGCACCTGTCGGATCTGCACTTCGGACGCGTCGACAAGGCCATCCTCCGCCCGCTCATCGACAGGATATGGGGGCTCGAGCCCCACCTGATCGTGGTGTCCGGGGACCTGACCCAGCGGGCGCGCAACGCGGAGTTCGCCGAGGCCCGCGCCTTCCTCGACGCCTTGCCGTCGCCAAGGATCGTGGTGCCCGGCAACCATGATGTCCCGCTCTACAACCTGTTCGACCGGTTCTTCCGCCCGCTCGACAAGTACCGGAGCCACATCACGGACGATCTCTCGCCGTTCCACGTGGACGCGGAGATCGCCGTCCTCGGCATCAACACCGCGCGCTCGCTGACGATCAAGGACGGGCGCATCAACGCGCGCCAGATCCAGGAGATCAAGGAGAGGATGTGCGGCCTCGGCCCCGAGCTCACGAAGATCGTCGTCACGCACCACCCGTTCGATCTGCCCGAGAACTCTCCCCATGACGACATCGTCGGGCGCGCGAAGCAGGCGATGGCCGCCATCGCGGCGTGCGGCGTCGACGTCATCATGTCAGGCCACCTGCACCTCAGCCACACCGGGCACTCCGCGGAGCACTTCGAGGTCGGCGGCCACTCCTCGCTCATCATCCAGGCTGGCACGGCGACGTCGACGCGCGGCCGCGGGGAGCAGAACGCGTTCAACGTGATCCGCATCGACGGGAAGAAGATCCATATCGAGCGCAATTACTGGCAGCCGGAGGGGAGCGCCTTCGGGATCGCGACGCCAGAGCATTTCGAGGAGACGCCGCGGGGCTGGGTGCGGGCGGCGTAGGCTCGTCGCGCCGGGCGCCCTCGCTGGAGCGGGGGGCCCGATCGCGCGGCGCGAAGCGCGCGATCTCCCGAGGTTGTGCGCTTGTTCGCTCTTCCAGAAATCCGATGACGAGATCGGACGAGATCGCCAGCCTGCGCGGGGCCGCCGTTCGTCCAGCGAGCCGGTCGCCCTGCGTGCCTGGCGGCCCCGCACGAGCGAGCCGCTCGATTGACGTCGCCCAGGAAGCCCGCAAGTTTCTCGCGAGCTGACGGGTGGGGGAGCGGTCGAGCTCGCGAGCGGCCGAACGGGTGACAGACATCGCGCACGCCGGCCAGATGTCGTTGGTCTGGGGGACACATCATGAGAACGCTCACGATAACACGGGTGATCGGCTCCGTGCTCCTGCTGGCTGCCTGTGCGCAACCGAGCGAGATCGGCTCTCGCGAGGAGCGCGGCGAGGAGCGGTCGGCGGTCATTGGCACCGGCGCCCGCGCGGACAACACGCACACGGCCGTGGTGTACCTGAGCGGTGCAGGCTGCAGCGGTACCATCGTTCGCCGTAGCGTCGAGGGCGACAGGATCTACGTGCTCACCGCCGCGCACTGCTGCACGGAGTCCTCTCCACCCGAGGAAGTGCGGATCGGCTTCGACTTTTTCGACCCGTCGCACACTCTCCCTGTCGAGTCGTTTCAGCGTCACCCATGTTACAATCAGCTCGACCTCGACTACGATGTATGCGTCGTGACGGCGAACAAGGCGGCCGCGCTCGATATCAAGCCGATCCCGCTCGCGCTGGCGCCGGATGACCTCACGGTCGGCAGCGCCGTGACGGTCGTGGGGTACGGCAGCACCCCGGCGATGAACACCATTCGCAGGAGGGCCGAAGCGCGGGTCAGCGAGGTCGATCCGCTCAGGTTCATCATCGACCAGACGGGCGACCGAGGCGGCGTGTGCGCCGGCGACAGCGGCGGCCCAGGGCTGATCCTGCAGGGCGGCGTCGAGGTCGTCGCAGGAGTCAACTCGTTCGCCCCCGGCGACGAGCTCTGTGACCTCCTGGGCGGGCTCGGGCGCGTCGCCTTTCGTGGCATCCGTGACGAGTTCCTGGACAAGGTGCTCGCCGGCGAGAAATCCACGCTCAGGGCCCTCCTCGTCCAGCGCCGCGGCATCACCCCCGGCCAGGTCCGCGATACGTACATCGCGAGCGACCAACCCGACGAGAGCTTCGGTGAACGCGTCGATCTCCTCGTGGGGACGCCGCCTGGCACCGGCGCGGTCCGCAGCGCCCTGCTCCGCTTCGATCTCGCCGGGGTCCGACGGCGGGCCACGCTGCTCACGGCCCGCGTCGGGCTCAGGCTGGAGAGCACGAGCGGGCCGGGGACGATCAGCGTGCATCGCGTGATCAAAGACTGGGACGAGAGCGAGTCCTGGGCCTCCTTCGGACAGGGCGGGTTCGACCCCGCTCCGGCCACGACCTCCGGCACCGCGACGGCGACCGTGACGTCCCATCGCGCCATCTCGTTCGACGTGACCGGGCTCGTGGCTGATTGGCTCAGCGGCAAGGCGGAGGATCACGGGATGCTGCTCCGCGCGGACGATGGCGGGTATACCAGGCTCCTCGCCAGCGAGGTCCAGCCGCGGGCGGCGTCGAGTCGGCCGTGGATGCACCTCTGCTATCTGCCGGGGCCGCCGTAGAGCAGCGATCCGCCGACGCTCGCGCTCTCCGTTCTGTCACGCGGACGGCGGCAGCGGGCGCCTCCGCGGACCGGCGTGGCCGGCGCGCTCGGCGTCCGGCCGGTCCCGGCGGCGCCCCTCCGCCGTGAGCCGCATCGCGGCCCTGCCGTGACTTCAACCGGGCCCGGTCGGCCCACGCGGCGGCACGTGGCGTCCGGTCACTTCCAGCGGAGCCCTGCGATCATGGTGATGCAGACCATGGCGCTTCACCGCGTGCGCTCGGCCGCTGCGAGGCGGCGCAAGGCCTCGTGGATCCCGTCCAGTCCTGAAAGGTCGAGCCCGAACTCCCCCTCGAGCACGTCGCGCAGCGCGTCCGCGCTCGCGAGCGTGCGCTGCTCGACGTGTCCATCGCGGCGCCGGTGCGTGAGCTCGCGGTCGAGCAGCGTGATGCGACCGGCGGCGGTCGGTCGCGCCACGACCAGGCTCCGCACGAAGAGCGACTCGGGGTGCGTCGAGACCCACCAGTTGAACAGGTCGTAGTCGGCGGCGCGCTGCTCGGTCATATCGAACCAGTACAGCGCGCGCCAGCCCTCACCCGACTTCACCTCGAGCACCTGACCGCCATCCTCTCCGCGCAGCCGGAAGGTCTCGAGCGTCGTCTCCTGCTCGACGTCGTGCACCAGCCTGAGCGGCGCGACCGGCGCGATCACCCCGAACCCGACGTCGGCCAGATAGGGCCCCTCCGCCAGATCGACGCGGAGCAGCATGTGGCTGCGCGGCCTCGTCTCGCCCTCGGGCACGCCCCACCGCACGCGCGCCGCGAGCCCGCGCACCTCGAACCCGAGCGCGCGCAGCGCGCGCGCGAGCAGCCCGTTCTGCTCGTAGCAGTAGCCGCCGCGGCGGCCGTGCACGAGCTTGCGTTCGATCGCCGCGGGGGAGAGGTCGACGCGCCGCCCCGACCACGAGTCGAGGTTCTCGAACGCGATCGCGCGCGGATGCAGCGCGTGGATGGCGCGCAGCGCATCGAGCGTCGGCGCGCGCGGGCCGTCATAGCCGATGCGCGCGAGGTAGGCGTCCACCCGGAGCAAGGACTGGTCATTCATGCGGTCATCCTGCTACGTGGACGATCGAGCCGGTAGAGGCTCCGTTTGGACGCATCGTCCACCAAGTGGTACGATCATCGGGTCGATGGTGAGCCGATGACGGACGAATGGAACGACATCGCGCTGTTCGCGCGCATCGCGGAGCACGGCGGGCTTTCGGCGGCGGGGCGCGCGCTCGGCGTGCCCAAGTCCAGCCTGGGCCGGCGTCTCCAGCTCCTCGAGGAGCGGCTGGGGGTGCGGCTCGTCCAGCGCACCTCGCGCAAGTTCATCATCACCGACGTGGGCGAAGAGGTGCTCGAGCACGCGCGCGCGATGCGCGTCGCGGCGGACGCTGTCGAGAGCGTGGCGCGCTACCGCGTCGCGGAGCCCAGCGGGATGATCCGCGTCACCTGCTCGATCGGCATGAGCAAGCACCTCGTCGCGCCGCTCTTGCCGCGCTTCATGGCGCTTCATCCGAAGGTCGACGTCTTCCTCCACGCGACCAATCGCTTCGTGGATCTGATCGAGGAGCGCTTCGACATCGCGCTTCGCGGCTATGGCGGCCCGCTGCCCGACACCGGGCTGGTGCAGCGGCTGCTCTCGCCGACGCCATGGGTGCTCATGGCCGCGCCGCGCTACCTCGCTGCGCGCGGCGTGCCCGCGACGCCAGACGAGCTCCGCACGCACACAGGGCTGTTGCTTGGAGGGCCGAGCTCACGCGCGGTCTGGAGGTTGCACTCCCGCGAGGCGACCGAGGAGATCCCGTTCGCGCCGCGCCTGCGTACCGACGATTCCGTGACGTTCCTGGGCGCGGCCGTGGCGGGCCTGGGCATCGCCGCGCTGCCTGAGTACTCGTGCCGTGACGAGAGCGCGCGCGGGCAGCTGCGGCGCGTGCTGCCCGGGTGGCAGGTCGGCGATCACCGCGTGACGATGCTGGTGCCCTCGCGCCGCGGACAGCTCCCGGCGGTGCGGGCGCTCGCGGACTTCCTTGTGGTCGAGGTGCCGCGGCTCGTGGGGCGCGGGACATCTCGTGCCGGCTCGAGCGTCAAGGCCTCCCGTGAACGAGCCCGGGCCCGATCTCCTTCTGACGAGAGAGGAGAATAGATGTCCTGCCGAGGTCGCGCAGCGGACGAACGTCTTTGGTGTGACGGATGCCGCCGGTACGACGAGCAGCTTCGCGGGTTCCCAGGATACATGGGCTCGGATCTCTTACAAGAACACTGCGGGAGCGGTCGTTCTGGAGACGAACGTCGCGCAAAACGCCCCGCACGATCTCTCGGGGCGAGGCTTGTGGACGGACGTCGTACGCTTCTTCGGGCTTGATGTGGACCCTCCGACCTCCGGAGGAGGCGGGGTCGGCGGCGCTGGAACCGGAAGCGGCGGCGCATCAGGCGAAGGCGGCGGCGCGGACGGCGGCGCTCGCCGCGGAGCGCGTGGCGGTCGCGGCGCTGACCGTCGAGCCGACACCTTCGCTCCTGGCGCACATCCTCAGCGACAAGTTCTGCGACGGCCTGCCGTTCCATCGCCAGGAGTGTTAGACTCGCCGCATGGGACTCTTGACCTTCAGCATCAACGTCACCCTGGACGGCTGCGTCGACCACCAGGAGGGAATCGTCGACGACGAGACACGCGCCTTCTTCACCCGCCTCATGGAGGAGGGCGGGGCGATGCTGTGGGGCCGCGTCACCTACGAGATGATGGAGAGCTACTGGCCGGCGGTCGCCCGCGGCGACGAGGAGGCGCCGCCGGCGATGCGCGAGTGGGCGGTCAAGCTGGAGGCCAAGCCGAAGTACGTGGTGTCGTCGACGCGAAAGGACTTCCCGTGGACCAACAGCCACCACATCGCCGGCGACCTGCGCACGGGCGTGCAGAAGCTCAAGGACGCGACCCCGGCCGGCGTGCTCCTCGGTAGCGGCAAGCTCGCGACCGAGCTGGACCGGCTGGATCTGATCGACGAGTACAAGTTCCTCGTTCACCCCAGGATCGCCGGCCACGGCCCGACCCTGTACCAGAGCGGGCTGCCCAGCACGCGACGGCTCGAGCTGGTCTCGGCGAAGCCGCTCCGCAGCGGCGCGGTCGCCATGCACTACCGGCGCGCGCGCTGACTCAGAGCAGCCCCATCGCTCCCTGAGCCCCGGGCCGGGAGAGCGCGCGTCTGCCGTTCCGTCATCCCGGGCCGCCTTGGTTGTCGAGCTTGCCAGCACCCCTGAGCCGCGCTGTCACCCTCGGGGCGGTGCATGGGAGGAGCCTTATCACTGCGGCGGGGCGGGCTCGATCGGGTACAGGAGCGCGGGAGGGAGACAGGGGGGCGGGTCAACCCATCGGCGGCATGTCAGGCCAGCCGCCCGGAGGCGACGTGACAATCGCTGGCGGCTGGGGCGTGGTTCCGGGCGGCGTCACGGGCAAGCCCTCGACGGGGGCCGGCGTGACCATCGCTGGCGGCCGGGGCGCGGTTCCGGGCGGCGTCACGGGCAAGCCCTCGACGGGGGCCGGCGTGACCATCGCGGGTGGCTGGGGCGTGGTTCCGGGCGGCGTCACGGGCAAGCCTTCGACGGGGGCCGGCGTGACCATCGCGGGTGGCTGGGGCGTGGTTCCAGGCGGCGTCACGGGCAAGCCCTCGACGGGGGCTGGCGTGACCATCGCGGGTGGCTGGGGCGTGGTTCCAGGCGGCGTCACGGGCAAGCCCTCGACGGGGGCTGGCGTGACCATCGCGGGTGGCTGTGGCGCGGTTCCAGGCGGCGTCACGGGCAACCCCTCCACGGAGGCCGGCGTGACCGTCGCCGGTGGCTGGGGCGCGGCTCCGGGCGGCGTCACCACCGGCGGTCTGCCTTCCGACCCCGGCGTCACCGTGGCCGGAGGAGGCACCACCATGGCTGGCTTGGGAGGCCAGGGATTGCGGGGGCCGGTGGGATCGAACGTCCGGAAGAGCCACGATCCATCATTGACCTCCTCCGGACCGATGTCGCGGCGGGGCGCCTGCACCTCGGTGTTCAGCAGCTTCGCGAGGTCCGCGGCAATGCCGTCATCGGCTGCTCCGGTCGAGCAGGAGATGAGCCGGATCTTCTGCCCCTTGTAGTCCGGCAGCCGCTTGATCACCGCGGCCAATCTCTCGGCGTTCAGGACGATCTTGTCGCCGGCCCGCTCATCATAGAAGTCCACGGGGACCGACTTCGACGCGACATAGTGGCGCGAGCCGTGGACGATGACGTCATAATAGCCCGGCTCGGGGACTCTCTCGCACATGGCCCGTCCGAGAGCCCTGTCCCAGGCGGGGTTCCCGAGCACGCACTGGAGCCCCAGCGCGTCGACGTGGACGACCGGGCTGCCATCGAAGGCGGCCGGGTTCGCGCCGCCAGGCAGGCCGAGGGGGTCCGGGCTGAGCCAGCGCGCCGTCGCAGGGTCGAAGTAGCGGTGCAAGGTATGAGAGAAGCCCGTCTCCTCATCATGATAATGGCCGAGGAGCCGGAAGGGCGTCTCCGGCGGGCGCGCCCGCCCGGGAGGCGTGGCGCGGGCGACCACCGCGCCCCAGGCCGAGCACACGCCCGCCCAGGCGATCTCGCCCCGCTCGTCGACGAGCTCCCGCGGCGCGCCCAGGTGATCGTTGATGTACGCGAACACCTCGCCCTGCTCCTGATGCAGCAGGGGCGCGAGCGTCCCTGCCATGTGCACGAATACCCGCGTTCCTCGCTGCGAGTCGATCTCGGCGGCCAGCGCGAGCCCGTCCCACAGATAGCGCACCACGCGCGGCGCGGCGGGCGGATCCATGGGTGAGGCCGGTGGCGCCGGGAGGATCTCCTTGCGCACCCGCCGCCCGTAAGCATCGTAGGTGTAAAGCACCCTCGCCCCGCCCGGGAGCCGCGCCTCGCGGAGCCGATCGCGGCAGTCCCAGAGCAGCTCGGTCACCGCCCCTCCCTGGCGCTGCCGCACCCGCCGCCGGCCCTCGTCGTGCTCGTACTCCACATCGCCGGCGCGGATCAGGACGTTGCCAGGCCTCATCGCCCAGGGGATCCCCTGCTCGGGGTCGCCGCGCAAGCCCACCACCGAGCCGGCGGCGTCGTGATCGATGAACTCTCGCTGCTCGCCCCGCCTCGCCTCCACCAGCCGGCCGGAGGCATCATGTTCGTACCGCGTCGACCCGCGCAGGGAGTCGTCGACCGCCTGGAGATAACCGCGCACGTCATAGCGGAAGACGCGATCGAGGAGCGTGGCTCGCGGCGCCCCGGGCGCCCTCGCCGCCGCGAGCACCCGCTGCCGCGCGATCCGGTCCATCGCGTCGGTCGACGTCACGATGTCGACCCCGCTCGTATGGAGATGCCGGCGCACCTCGTTGCCGAGCGCGTCGCGCGCGATGCTGACGACCCGACCTT
This sequence comes from Sorangium sp. So ce321, assembly GCF_051530195.1. Classification (NCBI taxonomy): domain Bacteria; kingdom Pseudomonadati; phylum Myxococcota; order Polyangiales; family Polyangiaceae; genus Sorangium; species Sorangium sp. So ce321. Next base: position 14,382,997 of record NZ_CP150329.1, read on the forward strand.
CGTGCTCCACCGCGATCAGCGCCCCCGCGGCGTCGTAGCGGTACCGCGTCGTCTCTCCGGTGGGCAGCACGCGCACGGCGCGCCGGTTCCGCTCGTCGTACCCGTAGCGGATCGTGAGCCCGTCCTGGGTCTCGGCGACGAGCCTGCCCAGCGCGTCGAGCTCGGTCTCGACCACCGTCTTTCCCGTCGCCTCGTCGACGGTGCCCACGAGCTTCATGCCGGATGCCTCGAACGACAGCGCGCCGTGCGGCGAGCGCTCGATACGGAGCGCGCCGTGCGCGTCGGTCTCGAACGCGCGGTAGGTGCCATCCATGTGCTCGATCCGCGCGAGGTGATCGGACCTCGACCAGCGGTAGCGCAGGATGCGCCCGTCGAACGTCCTCTGCTCGATGACGCGCCCGGCGCGGTCGTAGCGGTACTCCCAGACCTCGCGGCGGGGATTGCGGATCGCGCGGACCCGCTCCAGCGTGTCGTACTCGGCCTCCCAGACCTGCCCGTCGGGGCCGACCGTCCTGCGCAGGGAGTGCGTGCCGCCGTGCTCGCCGGTGAAGACCGCGCCGGCAGGATCGGTCTCGCGGACCAGCCGGCCGAGCGGATCGTACTCCCGGCGCACCGTCGAGCCGTCGGGCCGCTGGGTGGCCGTCACTCGCCCCTCGGCGTCGTAAGTGAAGCGCGTCGTGCGCCCGAGCGCGTCGGTGATCGACGTGAGGCTCCCGAGCGCGTCGTACGCATACAGCGTCCGGTCCCCGGTCGCGCCGGACTCGACCACGATGTTGTCCTGCTCGTCGTACTCGAAGGAGACGTGCAGTCCGTCGGGATCGCGAAGCGCCGAGATCCTCCCGCGGCTGTCGTGATCGAGCGAGAGGGTGAGCCCCGAGGGATACTTGACCTCGATGAGCGCTCCCCTGTCGTCGTAAGTAAACTCGGTGACGCGGCCGTCGGGCAGGGTGCGCTTCACCATGCGGTCGTCGCGGAACTCGCGCCGGGTGATCCGGCCCCCGGCGTCGGTGTGGGCGATCAGGTTGCCGCGCGCGTCGTACTCGTACTGATGGCGCTCGCCCGCGGCGTTCTCCTCGGCCACGATCAGGAGATCGTCGTCATACTCGGTCTTCTGCACCACGGCGCCATCGCTGGTCCGCTGCAAGGTCACCGCCCCCCGCGCGTCCCACTGGAACACCCGAGGCGCAGGGTTGCCGGTCACCGTCGTCTCGCCTCTGCGCGTGTCATAGGCGAGATCGGCGGCGTGGATGCCGCCGTCGCCGTGACCGCGGACGCACCGGCCCGACGCGTCGTACTCGTAATGAAAGCCGAGCCCGGTCGGCAGCGTCTTCGCGACCAGCCGGTGGTGACCGTCGTAGTCGTAGCGGGTGGCATGCCCCAGCGCGTCCGTGTAGCGCTCGAGGTCGCCGTGCTCCGAGTAGGCGTAGCTCACGGCCCGCCGCGGCGCCCCGGCGGCCCAGACATCGAGCCGGATGATCCTGCCCTTGCCGTCGTGCGAGAGGCGGAGCTCCCGGCCCGAGGTGCCCACGATCTTCACGAGCCGATCGCCCTCGTAGACCAGCTCGACCACGTTGCCAGAGGGATCGCGCAGCGCCTGGAGCCTCGCCCTCGCGGGATCCCCGTCGGACCGGAAGACACGCGTCAGCCGCGCATCGATCTCGAAGACCTCGATCGTGCTGGCCTTTCGCGTGACGGTGAGCCGCTTCCCGCGGTGGAACGACGAGCCCTTCTCCGGCACGGGAGGCAGGCGGACGTCCCGCCCGCTCGCGTCGCGCAGGAGCAGGTGGTCGTCGGCCAGATCGATCCACTGGTGAAAGCTGTGCGTCCACCCGCCCCGGCCGAGCGGGGTTTTCTCCCGGTTCCTGCCGGAGGCGTAGAGCCTCCGCCACACGACCCGGATCCGCCCCTCCAGGACGGCGTCCACGTCGTCATCGCACACCTCGCCCGAGGCGACCGAGACCGGATCGATGACGTAGCTGTCCTTGGCGCTGAAATTCTCTGAATTCGCCCCGGAGGCGCTCACGTCGACGCCATGAAACAAGGTACCGACGCACTGGGCGACCTTCCCGTCGGCTGTCGCCGTGTTCATGTAGCCCTGGTCGAGCGTGCGACATACGTTCGCATCGCCGGCCCAGAAAAGCGTCGATGCAGTGAACATGGTCGCCCGGCCGCAGGTGGCGAACGTGACCATGTCGCCGCCCGTCGACTTGCTCGGCATGTTGCCGGGCTCGTCGATCTTCATATGGCTGCGCAGCGTGAGCACCGGCTTGTCGCTGATCGTGGTGCAGGGCTGCGTGCCCTCGGCGGTCGCCGAGCGCGCCATGTAAACGTAAGGCGTGGGGACGGGGGCGCCCGCGGGCGTGAGCGCAGGGCCATGGCTCACCGCCGGCGTGGGCCCCGGCATCACGTGGCCGCTGCCCGTCGTCGCGATCTCCTTGTTGCTGCTGGTCGTCGCCATGGCTTGCCTCCGGCTCTCAGCGGATCATCCCGAGGACGCGAGCGAGCCGCTCGGGGTCGACCCGGTAGCTGACGTTGCCCTCGAAGAAGCACACCCTGCGGATCAGGGAGAGCGCGAGCAAACTCGCCGTGATCGCGGGTTCCTCCTCGCGGTCGAGGTTGCGGAGGATGAAATCCTCGTTGACCTGGGCCGGCACAGTCGAGCAGAACGGATCCTCCTGATAGCCGAGATACCCTTTCAGCTTGACCTCCAGCCGGGTGGCGGGGTCATCCAGCGTGACCAGCCTGGGCGCGGACATGCGCCTTGTGTGCTCTGCCCTGTACTCGTCCGCTCGCCTGGCGGCATCGGCCTCCTCGGCGCTCTTGCCCTCGAGATAGGCACGGCTCCACTCGCCGAGCTCGTCTTTCGCGCGCCTGTCCGCCTCGCGGCACAGGCGGATCGCCTCGTCGAGCCGATCGGCCAGCGCATGCCGGTCGACGCCGAGCTCGCGCAGCTTTCTCGCGTCCTCCCAGATGACCTGCCCGAGCCGGTCGTCCGCGCTCAGGAACCCGCTGGCGGAGTACCGCTCCGGCCGCAGCTTGTCGACGAGCGCCTCGACAGGGGCCTGGAAATAGGCGGCGAGCGCAGCCTCGATGCCCTCCGGTGTCATCCCCTCCAGATCGAGCGGGAGGATATCCGGAGCTCCGTGGCCAGCGCTCGACGTCCTCTGGCGTTGAACGCGCAGATGGATCCAGTCGCGCATCTCGGGCGTCAACTCCAGGTCGGGCGGGAGCTCCCCGGTCGGCGTCGAGGCGATCTCCTTGCACAGCCGCCGTCCCAGCATGACCGGGAGCGAAGGGTGCTTGTTCGGGCAATAGCGCCAGTGGACCACGGAGCCGAGCTTGAAGATCGCGTCCGGCCGGATCGCGTTGAACGTCCGCGGGATGTGCTCCCCCTCGAGATCGAGCACCGCGGCCGTCTCCGCAGGGAAGGGCGCTCCGCTCCCCGCCGCCCGCTCCAGCCCCTCGGCCAACGACCCGATGTACCGCTCCAGGCGGCCGGGATACCCCCGGATCCAGCTGGCGAGCACCTCGTCGTACCGGGCGACCTGCTCCTGGTCCTCGGCCGTGCTCGCGCGCGGGGCCGCGAAGCCCAGCCACGCGAGCACCGACCAGGCCCATCTCTCGTCTGCGACCTGCTGCGGCGCGCTCTCCTCGCTCATGTCCACCCTCCTGCCGGGTTCCCCCGTGACCCCTGCGCGCAGGCGGCCGTGAGCGCCGCGATCCGGTCCTCCGGATCCGGCGTCCACAGCGCCAGCTCGATCGACCGCCCGAGCCCGGCGCGCGCGGCGATCTCGTCCGCCCGACGCTGCGCCTCGTCCCGGTCGAGGAGGCCGCTCGCGAGCTCCGCCGCGACCGTCTCCAGCCGCCACGGCTCGCCGAGGCGATAGCGCAGCGCCGGGTCCAGGCGAGCCGCCCCGATGGCGCTCTTCCAGGCGAGGGCCCGCTTCCGCTCCGGCGCGGGCACCGCGGGGCCGAAGAGCGTCGCGAGCGCGCTGGCCGCGGCGTCCGCGAGATCCTCGTCCGCGAGGAAATGCGTCAAGAACGCCCACGACCCCGGGTGGCCGAAGCGACCGATGGCCGAGAGCGCCTCCGGCGTGACCGGAGCGCGCGAGAGGATGCCCTCCATCCTCCGGAGATCGTCGGCGCGGCCCGCGAGCACGAAGAGCTCGAGCGCCCGGGCGCCGAGGACCGCGACGAGATCGTCGCGAGCGCAGACCTCTTCGTAAGGATCGCGGTGCCCCGCGACCGCGAGCGTCCGCGCCGCGCCCCACGCCACGGCAGGGCTCGGGTCGCGCAGCCGCGCGCGGAGGAGCGGCACCAGGGAGGGCGGGACGACCTCGCGCGCCTCGCGCGCCTCGCGCGCCTCGCGCGCCTCACATCGCTCGACGGCGCGGATCGCCGCCAGGGCGACAGGGGCCTCACCGTGCTGGAGCCAGCGCGCCAGATCCGCCCGAGAGAGCCCGCCGCGACGGGAGCAGACGTCGACGCCGACAGCGCGGGCGACAGGGTGGCGCGAGGCGAGCAGCGAGGAGCCGAGCTGCGCGAGCTCCGGGTGAGGCGCCACGGCGAGCGCCTCGGCGATCGCGAGGGCGTCCCACAGCGCGTCGCCCGGGAGCCGCTCGATCCCACGCGCCAGCGCCTCGAGCGGCGCCGGGCCCTCGATCGAGCCCAGCACGAAGGCGGGGACCCAGCTCTTCCAGGGATCAGACCCCTCCAGCGCGCGCATCCACCAGCGCACCACCTCGGCGACGCAGCCTGCGCCCGTGGCGAGGATCGCCTCGGTCTGCACCAGGATCCTCGCCTCGATGGAGGGACGGTGAACAGCGGGCCGCTGCCAGCGATGGCGGGCCAGCATCGCGATCGTCTCGGCGCACGCGTCGACGATCGCCGCATGGAAGCGCGCCATCGGCAGGGGCTCGCCCCCCGCGTCGGCGAGCCGCACCGGAGGCTCGGCCGTCGCGTCGAACCTGGCGAGCGGATCGTCGTCGGGCGAGCCCGGCGCGACGCGCCCCTCGGGCAGCGCGAGCCCAGGGCCGGCCTCCGCGACCGCCGCCGCCTCGGCCGCGAGCAGGGGGTCGCCGCCGAGCGCCTCGGGCAGGAGGGATGCCCCTGGGCCGACGCCGGGGGGAGGCGAGAGCTCGACCGCGGGCAGCGCGTGCGCGAGCGGCAGGTCCCGCGCCGCCTTGAGCACCGGTTTCATGCGCCGGCTCCCGTCGCCAGGGCGACACCGCGCGTTCCATCGGGGGAGATCGCCCAGGCGAGCATCGGCGCGCCGGACGCGGCGGGCGACCCGGTGGCTCCGTGCCGGAGCGTCGCCAGCCCGTAGGCCAGATTGAATGCGCCGGCCGCCGCGCCGACCACGCCGACGTCCACCTCGGGACAGCTCACCTCGTGCTCGGGCTCGAAGCGCTCGCCGGTCCGCGCCAGGGCAAGGAGCCACTCCGTCTGACGGAGCGAGCCCACCTGGAGCTGGCCAAAGACCGCGCCCACCCGGCCGGCACGCGGCAGGTCGCGGAGCGCCTGCGTCATCGCGACGCCGTCGACGATCGCGTCGTCCGCGTCCGTCGAGCGCCCCTCGACGATCGCGGCGCCGTGCACGGTCCCGAGGAGCGGCAGCCGGGCGAGGCGCGCGGCGTCCGGGGCCGTGACGACCAGGGCCGCCGCGCCCTCCGAGGGCCGCGGGACCTCCGCGGCCCACGGGCTCGGCGGGCGGGAGACCCAGTGACGCAGGCGCTCGATCGAGATCAGCGAGTCCGCGGCCACGATCACGACCGCGCGCGCCCGACCTGCGGCGAGGAGCTCCTCGGCAGCGCGCAGGCCGGCGAAGCACCCGGCCTCGCCGGGGAACTGCAACGGCTCGAGGCCTCCGAGCCGCGCGGCGAGCGCCGCCTCGACCTCGCGGACGTCGTCCCTGGACAGCCCGGGCCGCGGGCTCGCCGCGACCAGGACGAGCGCGAGCCGATCGAGCCCCGGCGCGCTGTGGAGAGGTCGGGTCGCCTCGTCCATCGCGGCGAGCGCCATCCGCGCGATGCGCGCGGCGGCCCGCTCGCGGGCGCCGATCCACGGGCAGAAGCCGACGCTGAGCCGCTGGCCGCTGGCGAGCAGGAACGGAGATGCCTGAGGCGCCGGCACGCGCGCGCGCAGGTAGAAGACGTGCTCCGAGGACGTGATCCCCGCCGGCGAAACCAGCCCCAGACCGACGACGGCCAGCTTCATCGGTGCGACAGGCTTCCCGACTGTGTCACGAGCCCCTCGATCTCGATCGTCGATGCCTTGATCAGGAGCCCCGCCGGAGACGCCGCGAGGGTGGCGCCAGGCACGCTGAAGGTGACGTGCGCGCCCGACATCGACAGCGCGCCGCCGACGCGGATCGCGATCTTCGGCGCCTCGATCGCGTAGGAGGCGCCCTCGGCGACGAGCGCGCCCGAGACCTCCAGGCTCGCGGCGGCGGCGGCGCCGCGCCCGATCCCCCCGGAGGCCACGATGTGCGCGCCGCCGCCGATCGACTCGACGGAGGCGCCCGCGGCGGTCTGCGTCACGGCGGCCGCCTTGATCGTCCGGCTCCCGCCCGTCGCGTGGGCGCTCGCGCCGAGCGTCTTCCACCCGATCGTGCCCGCGCTCGCGATCAGCGACGAGCCCCCGATCCCCACGAGCGCATTGCCGCTCACCACCACGTTGCGGTGCCCAGGGCCGGGCCCGGCGGGGGCGCTCGCGTCGCTGCTCCCGCCGCCGGCGCCCCCGCCCCCCTGAGCGGCGCCCGGATCCGGCGCGTCCGGATCCCACGGAGGAGGCGCCTTGGCTCCAGCAACGCTGGCCATGATCGCGTCGCCTCCAGGGAGGAGCCCGAGGAGCGCGCCGGCAGCGGCCATCTTCCCGGCCTGCGCCGCGCCCTCCCATCCGCCCCCGTCGCGCTGCATCGCGCCCTCCGCCGCGGCCTTCGCGATCCCCAGCGCCGAGGCCGCGATCCTCCCCGCCGTCCCCTTCGAGCCGACCCCGTGCAGCGCAGCCGCCGCGGCCAGCTGGAGCGCGCCCTTGACCGGATCGCCCACCTGCTCGACCAGGGCGCCGCCGACCAGCACCGACTCGCTCCCCACCACCACGCCGAGATCCCCCGCGGCGGTCACCTTGTGCTGGCCCCCGACCGACCCGGACTGGGAGCCCACCGCGTCGAAATACGCCTGCTTGACCGAGATCGCCTCGTCCGCCGCGACCTCGCGCGACTGGCTCCCCGCGACGCTGTAGCGCTCGTCGTGGACCGTCTGCACAACCATGCTGGCGCGGGCGGTGGTCGTCTTGCCGAACGTCGCCTGGACAGCGAGATGCTCCCGCCCCGCCGCGTCATCGAACGAGAGGAGGTTGCGGCCTCCGGCGCCGGGCGAGCTGTCGGTCGCGAGGACGGTCATGGTCTTGTTGGCCGGCAGCGGAAAGGGGGGCGCGCTCTTGGCGTTGTAGGAGCGCCCGATCACATACGGCCGAGCCGGGTCGCCGTCCTCGAAGAGGGCGAAGACCTCCCAGCCGACGCGCGGCACGAGCATCGAGCCCGGCGTGTTCGGCTGCAGCGTGCGGATCGGCAGGCTGCTGGCGGCGTCGCCGGGACCCTCGAGATCCCAGTGGAAGCGGACGCAGACCCTGCCGAGATCGTCGGGGTGGATCTCGGCCCCCGGGGGGCCCGTGACGATGGCGGACTGGGCGCCATGGATCCGGGGGCGCGCGGTGCGCTGCGCGAGCCGGAAAGGGACCTCGCGCGGGATCGACTCCACCTCGACGCGGTGAACATCCATCGATGCGCTCCAGCCGTGCTTGACGGCGACGACGAGGTGCTCGCGGCCGGGCGGGGGCGCGCCGACGTGGCTGGCGGAGACCTCCACGGAGAACAGGAGCCCCGGCGCGAGCGCGAGCGCCGTCGACTGGAACGAGCACCGCAGCGCCTCGGCGCGCAGGCTCTCCAGGCGGAGGCGCGCCCGCGCGGGATCGCGCGCCTCGCCCGGGCGCGCGGCGACCTCGTAGACCTCGCTGCGCTGCTCGAGGTCCGTGCCGTCGCTGTGCGTGGCCTCGAGCAAGACGGCCGGGCGCTCGGGGTCGTACCCGCGCAGCGTGACCTTGCCGGGGCGGCGGCGGCGGAGGGCGCGGTAGCGCGTCAGCGCCGGTCCGGGGCCCAGCAGCGAGGCCTCGTCGACGAGGGGGAGCGGCTCCGGGAGCGCCGGCGGCGCGCCGGGCGAGCGATCCGTGATCTCGATGGTCTCGTCCGCGTCGCCCGCCTGGCAGGGAAAGCGGAAGTACAGGCCCTCTTCCTCGCACATCCGCCGCACGAACGCGGCGTCCGTCTCGTCGTACTGGACCACGTGGTCGCGCGGCGCGTGCTCTTCCGAGAGCGCGAGGACGACGGCGCTCGCGCCGTACCCCCCTTCCCCCAGCACCTTCTGCACGATCGCCGGCACCGAGAGGCGCTGGAAGATCCGGGAGCGGCGGCGGTGCTCCAGCAAGGCGAGCCGCGCGCCGAGCGCGAAGCGGTACTCGCGCTGCGCGCCCTGCCGCGAGGTGGCGACCGCCGTCCACTGCGTGACGACGCCGAGGAGCGCGCGCGCGCCGTGCTGCGTGTCGAGGGTGACCGAGCAGCAGCTGCCCAGCGCTGCCGCGGCGGCGATCGGCTCGGGCGAGGCGACGACGACATCGAAGCGCGAGGGCTCGCCGAGGCGCTCCTCGCCCGAGAAGGCGCGGCACTCCACCGCGGGGAGGCCCTCCGCGAGCCGGACGGCTACGGCCATGACGGGCCCCCGGACGCGCGCTGCCCGTGCCTCACGGCAGCTCCACCTTGGCGGACAGGACGCGGACCAGCGCGCCCATGTCGAGCACCATCCGGTCTCCCTCGATCCGCACGAGGCCGGCCGCGTCGGCGGTGATCGACGCCGCGCCGACCTCGATCGAGGCGGCGCGGTCGAGCCGCACGCGCAGCTCCTTCGCGTTCACGGACACGACGCCATCGGCGTCCCGCGCGATGGGCGGCGAGGTCTGCAGCGCGCCCATGATCGCCGGGCCGCGCGGGCTGTCCGCCACGATGATCATCCGGCCGGTCCGCAGGCAGTCGTCCGCGAGCGCCGGGTCGACGCCGTCGCCGAGGACGGCGGCGCAGCGCGCGCCGGCGGTGGTCCGGATCCGGTACGATCCCGAGAGCGCGAGCTCGATGAACGCTCCATGGATGCCCGGCCCGAGCGCCAGCTCCCGCTCGTTCGCGCGCGAGCGGGGGAGTGAGGAGCTCTTCTTCTTCGCCATGCCGAACCTCATTCGTGCTTCTGCGTCCCGCTCTCGACGCTGCCGACATCGCCCCTGAACTGCCCGGAGATCTCGATCTTTCCTGGGCTCATCTTCACGACCACGCCGCCCGCCTTGAGGGTGAGCGTGCCCGAGCTCTCGATCGAGACGTCCGACCCCTGGATCGTCACGTCGCCCCCGACGGTATAGGTGCCCGCCGCGGTGAACGTCTCGGTGATCGCGCCGCCCGCGGTCACCTTGCGCGAAGGGTACGTCTCCGAGAGCAGGCCCCTGGCCGTGAGCGTGTACTCGGAGCAAGAGACGCTCTTCGCGCCGGCGATCTGGAGCGTGGACACGCCGCCCACGTCGACGGCGGCGCTCGACGCCGCCGCGCTCGACCAGCCGCCCCCGTTCAGGACGAGGGATCCGCCCTTCACGACCCGCTGCTGGTGCTCGATCGCCGCCTGCGCCTCGCCGCCGCCCACGATGCGCGTGAACGTGGCGCACGCCGTCGTGTGATCGCCGCCCGTCCGGACGCCGCGCAAGGCAGCGATCGAGACGGACTCGGAGGCGGCGCTGAGGCTGATCTGCGCGCCCGCCTCGACCGTGCGCGACCCGCCGACGCGGTACGTCTGCGCGCCGGTCACGCGCTGCTCGAGGACCTGCCCGACGATGAGCTCGCGAGAGCCGCCGACAGACCACGTGTCATCGGCCTTCACGGCGGTGACCTTGTCGTTCTCGGTGCGCTCGTTGAAGTCGCTCGAGGCCTCGAAGATCATCCCCTCGTCGCCGGCGGTGTCGTCGGTGGCGAGGCGGTTGCGGCCGCCGCCGCCCGGCGTCGTCAGCGTCCCGAGCGCGCTCACGACCTTCTCCCTCGGCAGCGGCGCGGGCGGAGGGGCCGCGCGGTTGTAGAGCCGCCCGAGCACGACGGGGGCGTCGCCCTCCTTGCCGGAGAACCCCACGAGGACCTCCCAGCCGACGCGGGGGAGGAAGAGGGCGCCGGAGGTGGCCGGCTGGCTCACGCGCGTCCACGCCGAGCTCGTGCCGTCGTCGGGGCCCCGCCGGTCCCACCTGTGCTTCACGCGGACACGGCCGTGCTCTTCCGTGTGGATCTCGGCCCCGCGGGGCCCGGCGACGACCGCCGTCTGCACCCCGCCGAGCCGCGGCGCGCGAGAGCGCTCGGGGCGATAGGGGATCTCGGCGGGGATGGCGGTGAACCTGGCGGCATACGGCCTCTCGTCGGCCTCGCGCTCGCGCCCCTCGTGGATCACCTCGACGAGCAGCCAGCGCCCGTCGAGGTCCTCCCGCTCGCCCCCCTTCAAGGTGAGCACCGCCCCCGCGAAGAGTCCGCGGGCGTTCGTCTCGCCGTGGAGGACCCGCCGCCGGGCGCGCGCCTCTTCCAGCCGCAGCGCGGCGACGCGCCGCCCCGCCGCCGGGTCGAGGTAGCCTCCGGGGTAGTCGTGCACCCGCCGCCCGCCCGCGCCCGCCGAGACGCCCTGATCGAGCATCGGCTTCTCGAAGTTGTAATCGCCCAGGGCGACCTCCTCGATCGCGACCCGCTCGACCAGCCGCGCGCGGTAGACCGACTCGCCCGCTTCCATTCCTGCCTCTTCCCGGACGGGCAGCGGGCCGCCCTCGACCTCGGGGTGCGCGGCGATCCGATCCGTCAGGATGCAGGTGCTCCCTGCCGGATCCAGGAACCACGCGATCCCCTCCTCGGCGAGGAGGCGCGTCATGAACTCGAGATCTCCCTCGAACTGCTGGATGCACTGGGCGCGCTTCTGCGGCGCGCGGCCGACGCGGAGGTCGAGCGCGATCCCGTGCTCCTCGAGCAAGGTCCGGGAGATCGCGATCGCGTCGAGGTCCACGAAGACGCGGTGGTCCACGGCGTCCATGCACGCCGCCGCGCGGGGCACGAGCGTGAGCACCCACAGGCCAGGCTGGACCTCCACCGCGTCGACCACCGCGTCGATGGAGCGCTCGCGCCCGGAAGGCCCCTGCCACGTCAGGCGGGCAGAGGCGGTGATCAGCGAGAGCGGGTCGGCCTCGCTCGATGGGTCCGAGAGGGCGCAGGTGATCTCGAAGGAGAACGGGGCATCGAGGCGCTCCCGCCCGAGGAGCCGCGTGACACGGAGCGCCTCGGTGAGGCCCTCGACCGACACCTGGAAGAGCTGCGCGAGCGCCATCCCCACGGCGTCCTTCACGTGATCTTCGTCCCGTTGAGGTGCTTGACCACGCGCCCGTCCACCTTCGTCGTGCCGCGCGTCGCGCGCAGCGCTCCGCCGCGGATCTCGAGCGCCCCCGCGCTCAGCGAGGCCGCCTCGATGGTGATGTCCGCCCCGGTGATGGCGAACTCGCCGCCGGCGCGGAGCGTCGCGCTGCCCGCCGCGATCTTCCCGACCGCGGCGGAGAGCGCGGCCGCGCCGCCGGCCGACTCCACCGCGGCGCCGCCCGCCTGGATCCGCTTGGCGCCGTACGTGGTGTCCGCGAACCTGCCGCCCACCACGACGGTATAGGCGCCGCCCACGGACTCGACCCGCGCGCCGGCGACGCTCTCCGTCACGCCGAGCGCCGCCGCGAGCGTCGATGAGCCGCCGCTCGCCTGGACGAAGGCGCCGTCGACCTGCAGGTTCGCCTGGTTGCACTGGAGCGCGTACGCGGCCCCGACGACCTCGGTGTATTCCCCGCTCGCCGTGACGGTGCGATTCCCGCCGGCGCTCAGGAGCTCGGCCCCGCCGACGGAGAGCGACACCGCGCCGCCCGCGGCCGTGGCGAAGGTCGTCCCCACGCTCACCGACTGCGAGCCTCCGACCGCGTGCGCCTGCGCGCCGAGGACGACGTGGGCGAGCGAGGTGCCGACGTCGTGCGTGAGATCCGCGCCGACCTCGGTCCTCGACGCGCCGCCCACCGACACGCTTTGATCCCTCGCGGCGTGGAGGAACAGCTCCTCCTGGCCAGCGTCGTCGCTCATCCGGATCTCGTTCGTGCTGCCGCCTCCGGGCGATGTCGCGGACTGGAGGGTTGTGGTCGCCGCGCGCCCGGGGAGTGGATACGGCACGACGGCCGTCGCATTGTAATGACGGCCGAGGACGAAGGGGACGTCCGGATTGCCATCCAGGTAGACGACCGGGACTTCCCATCCGACGCGCGGCAGGAGCATGGCGCCGCCGAGCGGCCATTGCAGGCACCGCACCCAGGCCGACGAACGGTCGTCCGCGATCCCCGAGGGATCCCAGAAGAACCGGAGCTTGACGCGGCCGAGCTCGTCCACGTGGATCTCCTCACCGGGCGGCCCGGTGGTCACCGCGCTCTCGATGCCCTCGACCCTCGGCCCCCGGGCGGGGATGGCCGGCCGGAAGGGCATCTCGCCGGCGGGGACGAGGAGCAGCCGGTTGCGGTAAGGCGCTGCCGCGGCGACGTTCGGCGCGGGCCGCCGGTATGCGTGCTCCACCCGGACGACGAGGTACTCGCGGTTCATCTCGTCATCCATGCATCCCTCGACGCGGATCCGGCGCCCCGGCTGCATGCGCGTGCAGTCGCTCGCCGCGAGCGCGCGCACGGAGAAGCGCCGGAGCTGCTCGAGGCGCACCTCTGCCCGGCGCTTCGCCGCGGCGCTGGTGGGCACGAAGGCGGGATACTCGAAATACGAGAGCGCGCCCCCACCGGCCGCGCCTTCGATGTAGACGTCCGGGTTCTGGACGTCGAAGTCGCGGACCAGCACCGAAGAGGGGGTGATCTCCGCGGTCAACGTGAGCTCATCCACCGAGCGCCGCCGGACCATGCCGCTCGCGTCCTGGTAGGGGACGGTCACCGGCGCTGCGATCCCGTCGTGCGCCTCCGGCGTGTCCCCGAGGACGAGGACCTCGTGGTCGCCTGCCGTGTCGAACCAGTACGAGATCCCCTCGTCCGCGAGGAGCCTCTCGATGAAGGACCACGCTCGCTCGCCGTACTGCGCGCACTGCCGTCGCCGCGCGTAATCGCCCGCGAGCCGCAGGTCGAGCCGCTCGGCGGGGACGCCCGCGTCGCGCAGCACATCGGCGACGATCTCGTGAGCGGCCTTGTCGAGGAAGACGCGGTAACCGCCCTGGAGGGTGAGCTGCCACAGGGCTGGCACGAGCACGAGCGTGTACCGATGAGAGGCTCGCTCGCGCCCCTCATCGCTGATCTCGGAGAGCAGCAGCTCGATACGGCGCGTCGCCCCCTCGAGCTCGTCCCGGAGCGAGAGCAGCGCCCGAGATCCGGCCGCGGCCCCGAGGTCGAGCGCCTCGGCCGTGAGGATCTCGACCTCCCAGCGAGGGAGTTCGTTGATCGCCTCCGTGCCGGTGACGCGGAGAACATGGCACGATTCGACCACCTTGTTCGCTATCTCGAGCTCAAGCTCGAGCTCCATCTCGCTCCTGCTCTCGGCCATTGCGGGGCACAAGCCATCCTGGTATCATGTGGTCATGGTGCGGGCAACAGCTCTTCGCCCTGTCCCTCCTCGTGATGGTTCGTATGGCTCGCTGCGCGGCTACTGGCCTTTCGTGATCGCACGTTCTCGTCGCTCTCCGCAGGTTCTCGGCGCGAGCTCGCGCCTCGTTCAGCGCCAGGCTGGGCAACGTGGGAGTTGATGCAGCCGCCGTCGGCGCGGCGCAGGTCAGCGGGGCTGTGGCCAACGCGACGCCGTTCGCGGTCGTGGCGTGTCCGCTGGTCGAGGCATCCGGGCGGCCTGTGGTCGCCGTGATCGTCAAGGGCACGTTCGGGGTGGAGCGCAGCAGGGTCGTGCCGGTGGAGCCTCGGCCTGTCCGGATGAGCGATGTCCCGCGCGACGGGGGGAATCCGTGGAGCAGCCTCCGGTACGCGTCGGATCTCTGCCCGCGCAAGCATGGGGCCGATGTCGTGGCCGTGGGCGAGGCGATCTCCCCGCGGCCCGTCGTGGCGATGGACGTGGCGATCAAGGTCCGTGGGACCTCGGCGCCGCTGCGGGTCCATGGCCCGCGGGTGTACTATGCGTGGCTCGGTCAGGTCGCCATCGGTCCGGCGGCGCCGTTCGAGCGAGTCCCGCTCGTCTACGAGAACGCCTATGGCGGGCGGACCGACGACCTGAAGCTCATCGAGCCGCGAAACGCGAGCGGCACGGGCGTCGCGCATCACCCTCACGATCTCATCGATCGCCTCGCGCCGCAGATCGAGCACCCGGCTCATCCCATCACCGGGCCGCTCGATCGCCCGGCGCCCGCGGGATACGGGCCGATTCCCGCCCACTGGTCGCCGAGGCGCGAGCGCGCGGGCACCTTCGATGAGCGCTGGAAGGCGGAGCGAATGCCGCTCATGCCGCTGGATTTCGACGTGAGGCACCACAACGTCGCGCACCCGGCGCTGATCCTGGACGAGCCGCTGCGGGCCTCGGACCCGGTCGCGGTGCTCGGGATGTCGCCTGATGGGCTCTTCCGTTTCGAGCTGCCCGCGCTCCCGGTCGTCATCCATGCTCGCTTCGACAGCGGGCGCAAGGTGAGCGTCCGTCCGGAGATCGACACGCTCGTGCTCGAGCCGGCCGAGCGTCGGTTCGAGATCGCGGGCCGGCATGCGTTTCCGATCGGCCGCGGCGTCGAGGTGCTGCGCGAGCTCCGGGTGGACCTCGACGGCGGGTGAGGCGAGGGCAGGGCGACGATGGCTGTCGACGAGAGGGCCGGAGACGGCGAGGTGGAAGGGGGCGTGAGCCTGGCGCATTACGCCGCGGTGTACGCGGCCCTCTCGGAGGGGTCTTCGCTGGACGCTGCGCTCCTCCGCGAGCGCGTCCCCCCGGCGTCCTGGCGCGACGCGGAGCCTGCGTGGGCCGCGCGGCTCGCCGAGAGCGCCGGGGGGGATCAGGCTCTCCTCGGCCGGTACGACGCGTTGCTCTCCGAGGCGCGCGCCCGGTTTTCCCGGCGGATCCGGCCCATCGACGAGGATCTCCGGGCCTGGCTGGGCTTCCTGCGCGCCTGGTCGGCCTCCGGCGACCACCTCGCGTTTCTCGACGCGCGCGGCGTGCGCTTCAGCGACATCGCGCGCCTGCAGTGCCGCTGGGCGGAGCGCATCGCCTCGGACGCCGATCTACGGGAGCAGGCGCTCGCCGTCGCGGGAGAGCCGCCGGGGCCCTGTCCGGAAATCGCGGTGGATCCCGGCGCTGTGCCGCCTGCGGAGGCGCGGCCGTCCGGGCGACCGGCGAGCGGGCTGGGGGACAGCCGGGCGCCCCGTCCCTCGCTCTGGACGCCCTTGCCCACGCCGGGCAGCGACCCACCCCCGCCGGCGGGAATGCTGGACGGGCCGGCACCTCCGCCGGCGTCGCGCGCCGAGGTGGCCCTCGCGGCGCCGAGGGCGCCCGCAGCGGTCGAGCGGGTCGAGATGCCGCAGGGCATGAGGCATTTCCAGAGCGTACGTGAGACGGAGCTCGGGGCCGTCGGGCCGCCGGGACCGGCGTTGCCGTTCGCGTCGGCGCCGGCGGTGCCGCCTGAGGTGGCGTTCGAGAGCGCGAAGCAGCACGCGGAGGCGATGCAGGGGCCGCGCGCGGAGCCGGTCGCGAAGCCGCTCGCGGTGACGGCGCCTCTGCGTGGCGGGCCCGGCGGGGCGCTCCTGCCGTTCGCGCGCGAGGCAGTCGCGGGCGCGGCTCCGGCCCCGGAGGTCCCGTCCGGCTTCGCGATCCCGGAGGGCATGAGGGATTTTCAGAGCCTTCGTGAGACGGAGCTCGGGTCTATCAAGCCGCCTGGACCGGCGTTGCCGTTCGAGTCGGCGCCGGCGGTGCCGCCTGAGGTGGCGTTCGAGAGCGCGAAGCAGCACGCGGAGGCGACGCAGGGGCCGCGCGCAGAGCCGCTCACGAAGCCGCTCGCGATGACGGCGCCGCTCCGCGGCGAGCCCGGCGGGCCGCCCCTGCCGTTCGCGCGCGAGCCAGGTGCGGGCGAGGGCGAGGGCGCGGGCGAGGGCGCGGGCGAGGGCGCGGCCCCTTCCCCGGAGAGCCCCGCCGGCTTCGTCATGCCGGAGGGCATGAGGCGTTTCCAGAGCCTCCGTGAGACGGAGCTCGGGCCCTCCCGCCCGTCTGGACCGGCGTTGCCCTTCGCTCCGCCGCCCGCAGGGAAGGCCGCGCTCGAGAGTGGCATACCGTCGCTCTCGCTCGAGCGGTACGCCTCGCTCTGCGTGGATCTCCGTCGCTTCCCGGAGCAGGGGAGCGAGATCCTCCGCCGTCACGGGATCACCGCCGAGCAACGGGCGAACCTCGACGCGCACTGGCGCAAGCGAATGGCCGAGGAGCCCGCCGTGCGGCTCGCATGGGAGCGGGCCTACGAGGCGTACGCGGCCCGGGACGCAGGGCCGCGCTGACATCCCGTGTCTCGGGCGACCGCCGCGCAGCGGGTCAGCCCGTACGTTGCTGGACCGCTGGGGGTGTCGGTTAGCGCCAACGAGGAGTGGGTCGGTCGGGGCAGTCTGGTGCTCCCGGGCCACGTGTCCGCCATCGTTGTCGCGGCCGGCGTCCAGGCGGCCGGCGTCGGGCTATCCTGGGCGGGATGACGGTCCAGGAGCTCCACGTCGCCGGGTATCGCTCGATCCGCGAGCTGACCCTCCCCCTCGCGCAGGTCAATGTCATCGTCGGACCGAACGGCGTCGGGAAGACCAACCTCTATCGCACCATGGTGCTGCTCGGCTCGGCGGCGAGCGGGAGCTTTGCGCGCACCCTGGCCGAGGAGGGGGGGATGCCCTCGGTGCTCTGGGCCGGCCAGCGCAGCAAAGGCCCGGTGCGGATGACGCTGCGGGTGCGGCTGGACCAGCTCGTCTACGAGCTTCAGTGCGGGCTGACGCCGCCGCCGGCAGGGCCGTTCGCGCTGGACCCGGATATCAAGGAAGAGAACCTCTGGCTGCTCGACAAGCGTCGCCGCCTGCCGATGCTGGAGCGCGCCGCGGGCTCGGCCTTCGCGCGCGACGTGGACGGCCACCGCGTGACCTTTCCCTTCTCGCTCTGGGGCTCGGAGTCGGTGCTGTCGCAGGTGGTGGAGCCGCACCGCTTTCCGTTGCTCTCGGTGGTGCGGCAAAAGCTGATGAACTTCCGGTTCTATCACCACTTCCGCACCGACTCCGGCGCGCCGTTGCGGGTGGAGCAGGTCGGGGTGCGGACGCCGGTGCTCAGCACCGATGGCCACGATCTCGCCGCGGCGCTGGCGACGATCCTCGATATCGGCGACAGGGGCGCCTTGAAGGACGCCGTCTCCAGCGCGTTCCCGGGCGCGTCGCTCGAGGTCTCCTCGACGCAGGGGCGGTTCCGCGTCGAGCTCGGGTTGCCAGGGATGTCGCGGCCGCTCGACGCCCGCGAGTTCTCGGACGGCACGGCGCGCTATCTCTGCTTGCTGGCAGCGCTGCTGAGCCCGAGGCCTCCGCTGCTCCTGGCGCTGAACGAGCCGGAGACGAGCCTGCATCCGGATCTGCTCGGGCCGCTCGGGGATCTCCTTGTGCACGCGGCATCCCGGAGTCAGCTGTGGATCACGACGCACTCCCGCCCGCTGGCAGAGCGGATCCGGAAGGCGACGCCCTGCCGGCTCATCGAGCTCGATAAGAAAGGTGGAGAGACGGAGCTCGCGGGCGGCGCCGCGGCGGATGAATGAAGTCCGCCTCCGCGTGAGCCCTGCGAGCGGAGCCGGCGTCGGGGGAGGCCGGTCAGCCCGGGGGCGCCGGCTGCCGAACCGAGTACTCGGTGCCCGAGCGGAAGGGCACCGTCATCGACGCGAAGCCATGGCGCGGATCGCGCACGTAGGCGACGTAGTCGCGGTAGTCGGCCCTGAAGACGCCGACGTTGTCGGTCACCACCACGGCGCCCGGACGCAGGGCCGGGGCGACGAGCTTCAGCACGTCGAGGGCCCGCAGGGGAAACCCATCGTTGAGCATGAAGTCCACCTCGCCGAGGTCCGCCCGCAGCGTCTCCGTCGCGTCGCCCACGCGGATCTCGGCAAAGGACGCGAGCCCCGCCTCCTCCAGGTTCGCCTGCGCGCGCCGCGCCTTCTCCGGCAGGAGCTCGGTGCCGATGACGCGGCCGCCGCCGTTGTCGCGCACCGCCGCCGCGAGCCACAGCGTCGAGACGCCAAAGGACGTGCCGAACTCGACGATCGTCCTGGCGCGGAGCGCCCGCGCCGTCAGGTAGCAGAAGGCGCCCTGGTCGGACCCGATCGCGAGGTACTTGTCGGCGAAGTCGAGCTCCGTGCCCGGGGCGTCGATGCGGCGGCCGAGGAGCATCCGCGGCAGCTGCGGCAGGAAGTGGAAGAGCACGCCCGGCATCTGCCGGTCGGCCTCGTCGTGGAGGCGCCGCAGCACGGCGCGCACCCGCCCGTCGGGCAGGACGGCGAAGGGATCGGCCCTCATGGTCGGCCTCGGGTCAAGGACATACGTTCTCGGAGCATTCGCTCGCCCTCCTCACAGCCATTGCCTCTCGCGCTGAACACCGGAGATTCGGTGGAAGCGGAGGCATGAAGGAGAACCTAGCCGCCGGCGCCGTTGACCGCATTGCGCAATCAGGACAATTTGTTTATCAAAGCGGACATGGCAGCGAAGCGGCGGAGTTCGAGGGCGACGCGGATCGCGCATCCGATGGGCTGGGCATTCAGCGGAGACGTCCAGGTGGCGAACGAGCCCCGTGGCGCGGTGGCGTCGTTCGAGTCGCTCGCGAGCCGCTTCGCGCTCGAGGCGCGCGGGCGCTGGACGACCGCTGTCGCGCGGCCGGTGAACGCGATCGGGCTCAGCATGGCGAGCGGCGGGCTCGAGAGCGAGCCTCACGCGCACCGCGAATCGCAGCTCATGTATCTGGTGCGCGGAGAGCTGATCTGCGAAGCGTCGAGCGCCCTCTGGATCGTGCCGCCGCAGTCGGCGCTGTGGATCCCCGCGTCGGTGACGCACCGGATTCGCGCGAGCGCGCCGCTCGAGGGCTACAGCGTCTTCGTCGAGCCCGGCGCCGCGCCGAGCCTCCCGCAGGATTGCTGCGCGGTGTCGGTGACGCCGCTCTTCCGCGAGCTCTTGCTGCGCCTGGCGGCGCGTCCCGCGCTCTACGATCTCGACGGGCCGGACGCGCGCCTGGTAGGCGTGCTCCTCGACGAGCTCGCCACGGTCTCGATCGAGAAGCATCGCCTGCCCATGCCGACCGATCCGCGGCTCCGTCGTCTGGTGGATGCGATGACCGCCGACCCGGCGATCGGCGTGACGACGAAGACGTGGGCGAAGCGAATCGGCGTCAGCGAGCGGACGTTGAACCGTCTCCTGGTCGAGGAGACGGGTCTGAGCTTCGGCCGCTGGCGCCAGCAGCTCCACATCATCCTCGCCATCCAGAAGCTCTCCCGCGGCGCGGCCGTGCAGAGCGTGGCGCTGGACCTCGGCTACGAGAGCGCGAGCAGCTTCGTGACCATGTTTCGCAAAGCGCTCGGGACGTCGCCCGCGCGGTACATGGCGAGCCGCCTGGCCATGCCTGCGTGACTCCAGAGCTCACCTCGTCGAGCGTGGTTCGCGCCGCAACGTCGCGCGAGGTCGAGGAGCCGAGGAGGGAGCGTGCCTGTCGGCACGTGACCGAAATGACAACGCGCACCCCTGGCGCCGGTCTACCTGGGTAGGAGAGCTGGGCCTCTGCGTGAGCGACAGGCTCGAAGGTCACGCATGAACGGCCCCGGGCGCCCCCGGGGCCGTGATCCAGCAGCCAGCGCTGCCGCTCGTGGTCCCTGCTACCGCGCCGGGGTGATGGTCACCTTCAGCATCTGGTTGGCCGCAGGATAGAGATAACCGTCATCGACGGCGCGCACCCGGTCCGTGGGATCGTCGGCGCCCATCTGCGGCCCGGCCTGGCGCGGCGCCTGGTCGGGGCCCACGCCGGGCCACTGGTTGGCCTCGGTGCCCGCGTCCCAGATCGTGACCTGATCGGAGACATCGCCGCTCACCGGCTCGCCGCTGGCGTCGAACAGCGCGATCCCCTCCTCGCTCGGGCCGAAGAACAGATCGTTCGATTGCCCCAGCATCGACGCGAAGCTCAGCCGCTCGCCGGGCCGCGCGGTCACCGTGAAGCTGAACTTCGCGCCGGGCAGCAGCGGCCCCGGCATCGAGGCGTCCACGGGCGTGTTGTAGACCAGCACCGACGAGAGCCCGCCCTCGCCTCCGACCTCGGCCTCCAGCGACCCCGCGAGCGTCGTCGGGTTCCCGTCCTCGGCCAGCATCTCGAGCCCCTTGCCCCAATCCGCCTCGCCCGACCTGAACAGCGGCGCTGCGGCCCCGTGCACCACCGCGACGCCCGGCGCCGCCGGCGAGGTCAGCCCCGCGCGGGGCATGACCCCCTCGTGCAGCATCGTCGGGTTCCCGTCCTCGGCCTGCGCCTCCAGCCCGTTGCTGGGGTACGCCAGTCCGACCGTGAACAGCGGGTCTTCCATCGTGTGCACCACGAAGAGCCCCGGCGACAGCGGCACGGCGGCCGGCTCCCCGCCCTCGGGCATCAGCGTCCCCACCTCCGACATGTTGGTGATCCGGATCGTGAACTCATTGCCCGGCTCCGGCGTCACCGTCACCTGGATGACCTCCTCGACCGCCGGGTAGGTATAGTCATCCTGGACCAGCCGCACCGTGTTGTCCGGGTCCTTGGCGCCCGTGTTCGGGCCGCTCTGCCGGGGCGCCTGGTTCGGCCCCGCGCCCGGCTCCTCGTTGGCCTCGCTGCCCGCGTCCCACAGCAGGACCTGGTCGGTCACGTCCCCGCTCACCGGGTTGCCCGCCTCGTCATAGAGCGCGATCCCGGCGCCGTCGGGCGCATAGAACAGATCATTCGACTGCCCGAACATCGTCGTGAACGACAGCCTGTCGCCCGGCAGGGCGCCGACGCGGAGCTCGAAGCTCTTCTCGGGGAAGAGCGGTCCGGGCATGCTCTCGCCGACGGGTGTGTTGAACACGCCGGCCACCCGGTAATCCCGCGCGGGCGTCACGTTCTCGATGGTCACCTCGAAGCCCGTGGCCGCATCCCCGCCAGCGGATCCGCCGGCGCCTCCCCCGCCCATGCCGCCGGCGCCGGCGGTATCGCCGTCTCCGCCATCGCTGCAAGCAGCGGCGAGGGTGAGGACAAGGGACAGGGACGACAGCGCGCGACGCCGAATCTTCATGACGATCCTCCAGAAGCGATGAATGAGATGACGCGAACTGAATCGCCCCCGCCGCGGCGAGCGGCGTGGCAGCGATCGTTCCTCCAACGCGCTCTGGAGACCGGAGCGGCCGCGGGCGCCCGCATGGCGCCCGCTTCGGCCCGCGATGGCCCCTGGCGCGTTGTTCGATGGTGCTACGCGGCAGGTGCAGATCGGTTTCGCGACCCTCGCACGCGCCTGCACGATCGCGCTCGGGAAGAATTGTTCAGCGCGGCCATCGGTCGCCTCGAGCCTCCGCGCCAGCGACGTCGCCCAACGATGAGGCAGCCCCGGGGTGGCGGCGAAAGCCGCGCGGCGGCGCGGGCGCCTCAGGGCTTCCGCTTGCAGCCCCCGTAGCGCTCCACGCTCGCGAGGGGCGGCGGGTTGGAGAAGTACGTCGCGTCATACCCGCCCGCGACGAGCACCGAGCTGTCTTGCAGGGTCGTCGCGGTTTGGAATCCCCGCGGGGCCGGCTCGTCGATCACGGTCCAGGTGTCGTTCGCCTCCTTGTAGATCTCGGCGCCCTGACTCCCGACAGCCATCACGCGGCCGTGGGACATCGAGGCCAGGGCGGACCCCACGTCGTGGCGGAAATGGGGCGGCGCCGTCGGCGTCCACGTGTCGCTCGCGGGATCGTAGATCTCGGCGGTTTGAGCGGCATCGGCGAGGAGCACCACCTGCTCGTCGTCGGTGAATTCGTAGACCCTGCCGCCGCCGCCGACCACCAGCACGCGCCCGCTCGGCAGCAGCGCGGCCTCGTGCGCCATGCGAGGCAGGTTGGTCGGCGCCGCCGCCGTGAAGGCGCCCGTGGCGGGATCGTAGATCTCGACGCTGGTGCGACCCTCGGGCCGCTCGAACCAGTTCAACGTGGACCCGCCGACGACGAGCACCCGGCCGTCCTGGAGTAGCGTCGACGTATGCCAGAAGCGGGGCACCGACATGGTCCCGGCGCTGGACCAGGTGTTCGCGGCGGCGTCGTAGAGCGCGGCCTCCCGGAGGGAGCGCTCGTCGTCGCTGCCGCCCGTGCGCAGCACCAGCCCGCTCGGCAAAGGGGTCAGCGCCGTCTGGGCGAACTCCCACCCAAACGCTGCCTCCGCGGGCGTCAGGGGTACGCTCGTCGTCGTGCCCGTCGCCGGATCGTAGACCAGCCCGCCCGGGCTGAAGAGCACCCTCCCGTCCTGCAGGAGCGCGGCGCCCACGGGGTACATCGCGTAGGGCAGCGTGCCGCCGGTCGTCCACGTATCGCTCGCGGGATCATAGAAGTCGACCGTCGTGGGATAGGGGTAGTCGCCACCGCCGCCCGCGACCATCACCCGGCCGTCCGGCATGAGCAGGGCGACGTGGAACTGTCGCGCCACGGGCATCGACGCCGCAGGCGACCACTCCTCGTGGACACCGACGTGACGGCGACATCGCTTCGCCTCGTGGTGGCGGTCAGACGGCGCCGCGCTCGCCTCGAGCGCCGCCGTCTCGAGCGCGCCCTCCCCGGTGGCCGCTGGCTCCGGCTCAGCGCCGCAGCCAGCTCCCGCGAGCGCGGCGAAGGACAGGAACGCGACCAACACACGATGGCAACGACCGACGGTATACATGGAAGGACCTCGTGAGGACAGGGGGGATAACGCAGCCGCGCCTCATGCATCTTCGTTCGGGTGCGGCACTGCGCCCGGCGATCGGAGTCCGCGGGCCGTGAGGGCGGCTCCCTCGATGCATGGACAAGTTGGCCAATCTAGCACTCCCCGGAGAGCGGGCCGAGCACAGGATGCAGTTTGGGTGACGCCGCGCCTCGCCACAGGTGTCGGTCGTTCCTGTCGCTCAGGGCGCCATCCCGCGCGGACGTCCATCCGCAATCGCTCGTCGCAGCCGGCGCACGACGCCACCCTGTGACCTACCTGCACCTTCACATCGGCGGCGCTCTGCGCCTGCCGGCGTCCGCGGAGATACACATGGGTGCACGCCTCGCGTTTTCAGGACCGTGAGAGGCAGGCCCTGGTGCTCACCACGACGTTCGACCACCCGGGGTTGAGCGCGCTGCGTAGGGACGTGGATGTCGGACTACCTCGCGCCCTCGGAAGGTGGTATTCGATCAGGCCTCCAGAGGATAGCCTCCCCGCCACGCTGCCCGGAGCATCGCGACCATGTCGAACGAGACCACCCGCGCCTTCAACCACCTCGTTCCCCCGCACCTGGAGGATCCTTATCCCCTCTTCGAGGAGCTCCGGCGCGAGGCGCCGGTGGTGTTCAACCCGAGCTTCGGGATGTGGTTCGTCTCGCGTCACGAGGACGTCGCGGCCGTGGTCAAGGATCCGGTGCGGTTCAGCTCGGCGCAGGTCCTCGCGCCAATGCAGGAGCCCTCGCCCGAGCTGCTGGCGATCCTGGGCAATGACCGGAGCGGCGTGTATCCGCTCCTGTCGAGCGATCCGCCGGTCCACACGCGGGTGCGCGGCCTCGTGAGCAAGGCGTTCGCGGGGCCGCGCCTCGCGGCGAGGATGGAGCCGTTCATCCGCGCGATCACGAGCGAGCTGGTGGGCGGGTTCGAGAAGGACGGACGCGCGGAGTTGATGGCGCGCTTCGCCACGCCGCTGCCGATCCGTGTGACCAGCCAGCTCTTCGGGATCCCGCTCTCGGAGATGGAGCAGGTCAAGCGGTGGTGCGACGACGAGACCATGTTCCTCATGGGTTTCCTGCCCGAGGAGCAGCGCGCGGAGCTGGCGCGCAGCATCGTCGCATACCGCGGTTTTCTGCGTGCGCTCGTCGAGGACCACCGGGCGAACCCTCGCCCCGATCTGGTGACCGAGCTCATCGAGGCGCGCGCGGAGGGCGAGAGTCCGCTCGACACGCAGGAGCTGGTGGGCACGCTGTGCGTGCTGATCTTCGCGGCGCACCTGACCACGACGAACATGATCGGCAACGCGCTCGTGTCGATCCTGCGCGCGCCCGGCGCCTGGCAGGCGCTGCGCGACCGGCCGGAGGTGATCCCCGGCGTGCTCGAGGAGGCCATGCGCTTCGATGCGCCCGTGCAGGGAATGACGCGCACCGTGAGCGAGGACTGCCGGATCCGCGGGGTGGCCGTGCCGCGCGGCGCGCGGGTGTTCGTGCTGTTCGGATCCGCCAACCGGGACCTGCCCGGCGTGAAGGACCCCGAGCGGTTCGATATCGAGCGCGCGGCCGGGCCGAACCTCGCGTTCGGTCGCGGCCCGCATTTCTGCGTCGGCGCGCAGCTCGCGCGCATCGAAGGCTCGATCGCGCTCGACGAGCTGACGCGACGCCTGCGGGGCGCGCGCCTCGCCGGCGACGCGCCGCTCTCGTACGTGCCCAACCTCGTGCACCGCGGTCCGACCGCGCTGAACGTCGCGTGGGACGTGCCGACATCCTGAGCGCTCTGGAGACGGCCGGTCGGGCCTACGTTGGGCCATTGCGGAATGAGGACCCAACCGTCGCTGTACCGTGAAGCTATCGAGAGGGTTGTGCTTTTCGTCGTTTGCTCCTCTGCACGAGCGACGAGGCCCAAGTTCGTCCCTGGTTCTGCGCCCACGCCAGGCGCCCGAGGAGGGAGTTGTCCCGGCGGGGTGGGGGACGGGTCGTTGTCCGTTTGTTGAACAACCGAGGAGAATCGGTAGGCGCGCGAGGAGGGAGCTCTCCGGGCGGGGTGGGGGGAGGGCCGCTGTCTGAGCCCAATAGCCATCTCCCCTCCGGCTCCGCCCGAGGAGAGATGGCTCAGAAATCCCCCGTCTCCCGTCAACCCATCAAGCCAGCTTCCCCAGCTCCCGGAACCGGCCGCGCAGGTCGCTGTAGAGCCCCTGGTACACCGCGTGGATCTCGCGGTACCGCGCCGAGCGCGCCTGATCCGGCGCGACGCGCGACACGACATGGACGAAGGCGTCCGCCGCCTCCTCGACCGACGAGAAGAGCCCCGCGCCCGCCGCGGCGAGGAGCGCCGCGCCGTAGGCCGGCCCCTCGGTCGAGGTGGTGATGGCCACCGGCGCCTCGAAGACGTCGGCCATCAGCTGGCGCCAGAACGGGCTCCGCGCCCCGCCGCCGGTCAGGCGGATCTCGTCGATCGTCACCGGCGCCGCGCCGTTCGTCTGCCCCACGCCGCGCATCAGCGCCAGCGAGTCCGCGAGCCCGAAGGTGATGCCCTCGAGGACCGCGCGCGAGAGGTCGGCCTTCGTCGTGCGGGCGCTCAGCCCGACGAACGCGCCGCGCGCCGCGGCGTCGTTGTGCGGCGTGCGCTCGCCCATCAGGTAGGGCAGGAAGACGACCCCGCCGGCGCCCAGGCGGGCCGTCGACGCCGTGTCCGAGATGATCTCGTAAGGATCGACCTTGCGGAGCTCGGCCGCCACGCGCTCCCCGTCGCAGAGGACGTCGCGGTACCAGCGGAGCGCGCCGCCGGCGGCCAGCATCACGCCCATCAGGTAGAAGCGGCCCGGGACCGCGTGGCAGAAGCTGTGGAGCCGCATCTCGGGCTCCACGATCCACGTGTCGGTGTGCGCGAGGATCACGCCGCTCGTGCCGACCGAGGCCATCGCGCGGCCAGGACGCACGATGCCGAGCCCCACCGCGCCCGCCGCGTTGTCCGCCGCGCCCCGGACCACCAGCGTGCCCGCGGGCAGGCCCGTCGCGGTCGCGACCTCCTGCGTGAGCTGGCCGAGCGGCGCGTTCGAGGGCGCGGACCGCGGGAAGATCCCGCGCGGCACGCCGACCGCCCCGAGCAGCTCGGCGCTGAAGGCGCGATCGCCCGGCGAGAACGCCAGCGTGCCGCTCGCGTCGCTGTCGTCCGTCCCGAGCTCGCCCGTCAGCCGCAAGCCCACGAAATCCTTCGGCATCAGCACCGCGCGGACGCGGGCGAACGCCTCGGGCTCGTGCTCGCGCAGCCAGAGCAGCTTCGGCAGCGTGAACCCCTCGAGCGCGCGGTTGCCGACCAGGCGCGCGAGCCCCGCGTCGCCCACCTTCGGGTTCGCGTGGATCGCCGCGCACTCGGCCGTGGTGCGCGTGTCGCACCAGAGGATCGCGGGACGGATGACGGCCTGCGCCTCGTCCAGGAGGACCGCCGAGTGCATCTGCCCCGTCAGGCCGATCGCGCGCACCTCGTCACGGCGCGGGCCGAGCGCGCGGGCGAGCTCGCCGAGCGCGCTCAGCGCCGCCGCGGCGAAGTCCTCGGGATCCTGCTCGGCCCACCCGGCGTGCGGGGTGGAGAGCGGGTACTCGCGGTGCGCCGACGCGACCGCCGCGCCCCGCTCCGATTCGACTGCGATGGCCTTGAGGCCGCTGGTCCCAACGTCGATTCCGATCACGATGGCCATGGAAAGCGTCCTTTTTCGTAAAGTGAAAGTGAGCGGCTAGAACACGACCTGGAGCTTCATGGGCGCGGCGCCCTTCTTCATCATCTCGAGCCCGCGCGGGAGCTCCTCGACCGGCATCGCCTCGGACAGGAGCCGCTTCACGTCGACAGCCCCACGCTCCATCAGCTTAAATGCCCGGTCGTACGTCCTCCTGATCGCGAAGCTGCCGATGATCTCGAGGTCGCGCCGGTAGATCTCGAACGGCGAGACCTCGACCTTGTCCTGCGGCCCACACACGCCGAAGACGAGGTACCGGCCGCCATTCTTGACGTACTGCAGTGAGTCGCCGAGGACCCGGGCGATGCCCGTCGCGTCGATCACGACGTCGAACCCGTAGGGCGCGATCTTCTTGAGCTTCGCCTGGAGCGCGTTGTCGGCGAGGACCACCTCGGTCGCGCCGTGCTGCCGGGCGAGATCGAGCTTCGACTCGACAACGTCGACCACCGTGACCGCGGCGGCGCCGTTCGCGCGGCTCGCCTGGAGGTGGAGCTGGCCGATCGGGCCGGCGCCGATCACGAGCACCTCCGAGCCGATCTCGATGCGCGCTCGATCCTGGCCGAAGACGACGCACGCGAGCGGCTCGCAGAACGCGGCCTCGCTGAACGAGACGCGCTCGAAGCGATAACAGTTCTTCGCAGGGACCCGCACCAGCTCGGCGAAGCCGCCGTCGCGGGTGACGCCGACGGCATTCCACTTCAGACAGTGGTTTTGCCGGTTGATCATGCAGAAGTGGCACTCTTCGCAGGTCACCGTCGGGTCGACCATCACCCGATCGCCGGGCTTCAGGTCCGTGACCTCCTCGCCCACCTCGGCCACCACGCCGGCGAGCTCGTGCCCGGGGATGAGCGGGAACGTCGGGAAGAAATCGCCCTCCCAGATGTGCACGTCCGTCCCGCAGATGCCGCACGCCTTCGCGCGGACGAGGACGTCACGCGGACCGATCTGCGGCGGAGCGATGTCGTTGCGGACAGCGATCTTCTTCACGGCTTCGAGCACGGCTGCCTTCACGCGAGACCTCCTGAGGCGTCGCATAGGCGGGCCGCGGCCGTGCGTCGAGGGGCCGTCGCGAGGACCGCCCCGCGCGGCGTGGCGCAGGGCGGCCGGACGCGCGCTTCGTCAGGACTTGGCGGACGGCTTGGGCGGAGAGATCGTACGCCAGAGGAACGCGTAGACGTCCATCAGGTCGCGCGGGGCGAGGGAGCGCTCGCGCAGCCGCCGCTCGAGGTCGCGCGCGAGCGACTGCATCCGGGTATACCCCTCGGAGCTCGGCACGCGGTCGTAGGCGAGGTTGAAGCCGAGCACGACGGCCTGCTTCTCGAAGAAGGACGGCTTCACGAACACGTGCTCCTCCGGGTAGACGAGCGCGCTCAGGATCGTCGCGAGCGGCCACGTGGCGACCTTGGCCGCGGCGAGCACGCCGGCCAGCCGGTCGAAGCGCGCGGCGTAGTCGCCCGCGCCGTAGAGGAGATCGACGACCGCCTCGGCGTAGGCGCGGTGGTGCTCGGCCGGCATCTTGTTGAACGGGATGAGATCGCCGAGCGGGTGCAGGAGGCCGGTCGCCGCCTTGTGGACCTTGGTGATGCGCTCCATGAAATCGGCGAGGTTGCCCGCCGCGAGCAGCCCCTCGAGCTCGCCCTTGCCGAGGAGCGCGCGCGCCGTCTCGATGGCGCTCTGCTTGTACGCCTTGCTCTTCTTCTTCACCCCGCCGTTACTCGGCTCGCCCCCGACCGAGCCGCGCTCCTCGGCGACGAAGTGCGGGCCGCCGAACCCGCCCTCGAACTGCGTCTCGAAGCTCGTGACCTGCTCGTCGAAGCTCGTGAGCGGCGGCGCGACCACGCGGGCGCGCTGCTTCTTGGCGGCGGACGACGGACGATCACGGAGCCCGCGGATCCGGGCCTCGAGAGCGTTCGCCTCGTCGTCGCCGAGCTGCACCGGCTCGAGCTTCGACCAGAAAGCCTTGGCGATCGAGTGATTGTGGCCGTCCTCGAAATCGTAGAAGCGCTTTTCGTCGCGCTCCTCGACGAGGTATCCGAGCCCCCACTGGGGACACCCCGGGTGCTTGACGATGATCGGGGCTGAAGGTTCCGTTGAACGAGAGGTCGCCATAGGCGGCGCAGCCTACCCGATCTTGGCGCGACCGCACCCCGCTCCGACATCGCTTCTGGACTCGTGTTCAGGTACCCCGCGCCGGCGGCGCGCGATCGAGCCCTGCCGGGCTCAGTTGACGTCGCGGGTGGCGGAGGCGAGCGCGAGCTGCTGGAGGGCGAGCGCCTCGGTCACGCGGCGCACCCGCGCGACGACGTCGAGCGTCTCCAGCACGGCCTGGCGCTCGCGGGCGTCGAGGATCAGGTGGTGGGCGCACAGGTCGACGACGAGCGAGGTGGCCGCGTCGCGCGGCAGCCGGAGCTCGAAGCCGCTGTCCCGCTCGCGGACGAGCGAGGCGAACGAGGCCGCGGTGGAGATGAGCGCGGCGTGGTCCTGGGCCGAGACCTCGCCGGGCTCGTCCTCGAGGACGGTCGCGGCCGCCGTGCGGTACGGGGGCACGAAGGGGCGCTCCGCCAGCCGGACGCGGGCGCGGCCGCGCAGCACGATGTTGTAGCGGCCCCCCGGCAGCTCGGCGTGGTCGATGATCTCGCCGGCGCCGGCCACGCCCGCGATCGCCGGATGGCCGTGCGCGTCGACGGCGCGGGTGTCCGTGATGAGGACGACCGAGAGGATGCGGTGCGTCTCGAGGGCGTCGCGCACGAGGGCGCGGTAGCGCGGCTCGAAGATGTGCAGCGGCAGCAGGGCGCCGGGGAAGAGCACCGTCTGCGGCAGCGGGAAGAGCGGGAGCTCGGGCAAGGCCGCGGCGAGATCGCCTGGTCGCGGAGGCGTCGTTTCCACGGCCCCAGGCTAGCACGCAGGTGCGCCGGGTGTGGCGGCGCCACGTACATGGAGCGCGGCGGCCGGGGACGAGCGCCGGGGCCACGCCGGAGCGAGCGCGGCCGCCGCGCGGTCGCGAGCGCGGCCGTCGCGTGGTCGCGAGCGCGGCCGTCGTGCGGTCGCGAGCGCCGCGCGGTCGCTGGGCGCCGCCCGGGCGCCGCGCGCCGTCAGCCGAACATCTCGAGGGCCGAGCCGGTGACGGCGTCGGGCGCGTCGAGCGCGGCGTACACGATGAGCCGCGCCACGTCGTCCGCGCTCATCTGCGGGGGGAAGCCGCTGCCGACGAGCATGTCGGTGTCGACCGAGCCGGGCAGCACGGCGATGGACTGGAGCCCCTTGCCGCGCAGCTCCTCCGCCAGGCTCTTCGCGAAGCCGACGAGGCCCCACTTGGACGCGGCGTACGACGCGTTGCCGGGGGACGCGATGGTCGAGGAGATGCTGCCGACGTGGACGAGCCGGCCGCGGCCCTGCGCCAGCATGGCCGGCAGGAAGGCGCGCGAGACGAGGTACGGGCCGCGGAGGTTGACGGCCATCACCTCGTCCCAGGCCGCGGGCGAGGTCTCGTGGACCGGCGCGCCGCGGCGCACGATGCCGGCGTTGTTCACGACCACGTGCGGCGCGCCGAGCCACGCGACGACCTCGGCGGCGGCGCGCGCCACCTGCTCGTCGGAGGCGACGTCGCAGGGCACCGGCAGCGCGGCGACGTCGAGGCGGCGGACC
Source organism: Sorangium sp. So ce321 (assembly GCF_051530195.1). Classification (NCBI taxonomy): domain Bacteria; kingdom Pseudomonadati; phylum Myxococcota; order Polyangiales; family Polyangiaceae; genus Sorangium; species Sorangium sp. So ce321. Next base: position 14,413,358 of record NZ_CP150329.1, read on the forward strand.
TCGTCGGCGATCTGGTCGAGCCGCGGGCTCGGGCGGCCGAGCAGCGCGACGGAGAGGCCGCGGCGCGCGAGCGCGAGCGCCGTCGCCCGGCCGATCCCGCGGCTTGGCCCCGTGACGACCGCGACGCCGGTCACGCCCCGCCCCCCGAGAGCGCGGCGGCGAAGGCGAGATCGCGCTCGGGGCCCGGCTCGGCGAACACCCCGGCGACGGCGACCGTCTCGATGAGGGCGCCCGCCTTGCGCTCGCCGCGGGCGATGAGGCAGGTGTGGGTCAGGGCGAGCTTGCACAGCGCGCCGCGCGCGCCGAGCTCGTGGACGAGCAGCTCGACGAGCTGGCCGCCGATGCGCTCCTGCAGGGTCAGCCGCCGGGCGAGCGCGTCGAGCACGTGCGCGATCGTGCCGATGCCGGCGACCCGCGCGCCCGGCAGGTAGGCGACGATGCCGGTGCCGTGGCCCGGCAGCAGGTGGTGCGGGCACATCGTGGTCACGGCGAGGCCGCGGGCGACGACGAGCCCGCGCTCGAAGGGGCCGGTCTCCATCGCGCCCTCGCGGAGCACCGCGGCCGCGTCGATGGCCTCCCCCTCGATGAGGTCGTCCGCCCACGCGTCGGCGACCCGCTCGCCCGTGCCCGCGAGCTCCCCCTCGACGTCGCGCCCGAGCGCGCGGAGGAACTCCTCGATGGCCCGGGCCGCTCTCTGCCTGTCGATCACGGCGGCCTCGTCAGTTGAGCAGCTGCCGGCGCTTGTCGGCGGTGATCGGCTTGCGCCCGGCGTAGCCGGCCTCGAGCCCGTGGTAGTGATCGACGGCCTGCTCGCCGTAGCGCCAGCAGAGCCAGACGAGGGCGCCGTCGAGGCGGCCGTAGAAGTCGCAGAGCCCGATGCGCTGGTCCTTCACGACGACCCCGAGATCCTCGACGTCCCGCCACCCGGCCTCGTACGCGGCGATCTTCTCCGAGAGCTCGCGCTCGCGGGCCCGCGCCAGCTCGCTGCCGCTGCGCGCCAGCTCGATGAGCTGATCGGGCGTCACCTTCGGGCTCTGCACGGCGTCCACGAGCTGCTGCCAGCAGCGCTCGATATCGCTCGCCAGGGCGAGCTGCCGGCCGATCAACGACGAGAGCTGCGGGACGAGCGCGTTCGCCTCTTCGATCGTCCAGATGCGGGGAGTGCTCACGGGACCTCACCTGAAGGGCGGCGCGACAACCCGGTCATGCAGGGCGGGTAAGCGGAGGGGAGTGCGGTGTCAAGGGCTCTCCGGAGCGAGCCGCCGCGCGCCGGCCAGCGCAGGGGACCCCCACGGTCGAGGCCGCGACCGCCGCGCTGGCCCCTGGCCTGAGCCGCGCGCGAGCCGTGCGCGTTGCCCGAGTCGTCCGCGCTGCTCGCGCCGACCGAGCCGACGGCGGCCGCGCGCCGCGCCCGGTCACACGGGCAACGCGGGCGACAGCCAGCGTGGCCGCGTTCACCCCGGTGATCCAGGCCCCCTCCATCTTCGGCAATGTGTTGCAAACGGCGTTCCGCAAGCGATAAGCTCGCGCAGCGACCGTGTAAGATTGCGAGGCCGCCGCATGCGACTCCGGACGATGTCGGGCATCAAGCTGTCGAATCTGCTCCTTTGCGGCTGGAGCGGCGTCGTCCTCATTTATCTTTATCTCCCGATCCTGCTCCTGGTCGCTTACTCGTTCAACGACTCGCGGATGAGCGTCGTGTGGGAGGGGTTCACCTTCAAATGGTATCGGCAGCTCTTCGACGAGCTCGTCGCCCACCTGGGGGACGAGCGCCGGTCGCCGCTCATCGAGTCGCTGAGCAACAGCGTGATCATCGCCGCGATCACCACGGCGTTCTCGGTCGCCCTCGGCACGGCGGGGGCCTTCCTGCTCTACCGGTACAGGTTCCCCGCGCTGCGGTCGATCACGACGCTGATCTTCATCCCCATGATCATCCCGGAGATCATCATGGGGATCAGCCTGCTCATCTTCTTCAAGACGGTGGAGGTCGAGCTCGGCTTCACGACCGTGATCATCTCGCACATCACCTTCTGTTTCCCCTTCGTGCTCATCGCCGTCCAGGCGCGCCTCGCGGGGCTCGACCCGTCCCTCGAGGAGGCCGCGCTGGATCTCGGGGCGACGCCGCTCAAGGCGTTCTTCCTGATCCTGGTGCCTTATCTTCTGCCCGCCATCATCTCCGGTGCGCTGATGTCGTTCACGCTGTCGATGGACGAGCTCATCGTCACCTACTTCACGCGCGGGCCCAAGTCCGAGACCTTGCCGATCAAGGTGTTCGGCATGGCGAAGGTCGGTCTGAACCCGATGCTGAACACGATCTCGACCGTGTTCATCGTCGTGACCGCGATGCTGGTCGTGGTCGCCGAGTCGCTGAAGGGCACCGCGAGGCGGCTCCCGGACGAGGGCTGAAGGCGAGCGGCGCGGACGCCTGCGCCGGCGCAGGCAAGACAAGGAAGAGGCCAATGAAACGCATCTCAGCGCTCTTGATACTGATGGTCGTCCCGCTCATGGCCCTGCTCGGCTGTGGGAAGAAGGAGAGCCCGGCGCCGCAGGCGGCCGGCTCGGGCAGCGCGCCGGCGGCCGAGCCCAAGGCGGGCGGCGAGCTCAACCTCTTCGCGTGGTCCGAGTACGTCCCGCAGGAGGTCCTGGACGGCTTCACGAAGGAGACGGGGATCAAGGTCAACTACGAGGCCTACGCCTCGAACGAGGAGATGATGTCGAAGCTCCTCGCGGGGAGCACCCGGTACGACCTCATCCAGCCTTCCGAGTACGCCGTCGAGGCGCTCGTCAAGCAGAACAAGCTCCAGCCGCTCGACCACGCGCGCCTGCCGAACCTGAAGAACATCGCGCCCGCGTTCAGGGGCCTGGCGCACGACCAGGAGCTCAAGTACACGGTCCCGTGGATGGGCACGACGGTCGGTATCGTCGTCAACACCGAGAAGGTGAAGGAGCCCGTGAAGGGCTTCAAGGACGTGTTCCAGCCGAAGTACAAGGGGCGCATCGTGGCCCTGAACGACGCCCGCGAGATCGTCGCCTGGGTGATGGTCACGATGGGGCTCGACTCCAACGACGTGACGCCGGAGAACCTCGCGAAGATCAAGCCGACCCTCGCGGAGTGGATCAAGCTCGTGAAGGTGTTCGACTCCGACAGCCCGAAGACGGCGCTCCTCAACGGCGACGTCGATATAGGCATCGTCTGGAGCGGGGAGGCGGCCCTCCTCTACCAGGAGAACAAGAACAAGTTCCAGTTCATCCTGCCGGCCGAGGGGACGCACAAGGCCATCGACAGCCTGGCGATCCCGGACAACGCCCAGAACAAGATCGGCGCGGAGATGTTCATGAACTACATCCTCCGCCCGGAGGTCAGCAAGCTCATCTCGGACAAGTTCCCCTACACCAACCCGAACACGGAGGCGCGCAAGCTGCTCACGCCGGAGCAGCTCGCGAACCCCGCGAGCTACCCGCCCCTCGCGGGGATGGAGACCTTCCACGACATCGGGAAGACGGCCGCGGACGTGGACAAGCTGGTGACGGACCTCAAGGCACAGTGAGCGGCAGGGCGCCATGAACACAGCCACCGGCCAGGTCGTCGAGCTCCAGGGCGCGCAGCGGAGGCCGGGCGTGCGCGGGTGGCTGCTGCTCGCGCCGCTCCTGCTCTGGCTCGTCGCCTTCGTCGTGGCGCCCACAGCGATCATGCTCGTCTACAGCTTCTGCGAGCGGGACGAGCTCGGGCAGGTGGTCTTCCGGCTCTCGCTCTCGAGCTACGCGCGCGTGCTCGACGCGACCTACCTCAAGATCCTGCTCAACTCGATGCGGTACGCCGCCATCACCACGGCGATCTGCCTCGTCGCGGGCTACCCGGTGGCGTACTTCATCGGCCGGGCCCGGGAGGGCGTCCGGAACAAGCTGCTCATGCTGGTCATGGTGCCGTTCTGGACCAGCTTCCTCATCCGGACGTATTCCTGGATGTCCATCCTCAAGTCGGAGGGGCTCCTCAACGGGCTGCTCCTCTATCTGCGGATCATCTCGGCGCCGCTCGACATCATGTACACGCCGTCGGCGGTGGTCATCGGGCTCGTGTACTCGTATCTACCGTTCATGATCCTGCCGATCTACGGCAGCGTCGAGAAGCTCGACAACGCGCTGATCGAGGCGGCGTTCGACCTCGGCGCGGGGCCGGTGTCCGCCTTCTCCCACGTCATCGTCCCGCTCACGCGCCCCGGGATCCTGGCGGGCATCCTGCTCGTGTTCATCCCGGCGCTCGGGATGTTCGCGATCACCGACCTCATGGGCGGGGCGCGCGTGCCCATGATCGGCAACGTGATCCAGAACCAGTTCGGGCAGGCGCGCGACTGGCCGTTCGGCGCCGCCCTCGGCATGACGCTCCTGCTCCTGTTCTCCCTGTTCTTCGTGCTCGGCCTGCGCAAGGAGCCGGAGCGCTGATGCTCCTCTCTGAGGTGAATCGATGGAAGTGATGGTCGAGCTCCGCGCGATCACCAAGCGATTTGGCGGCTTCCTCGCCGTGAACGAGGTCGATCTCCAGATCAAGGCCGGCGAGTTCATCACGCTGCTCGGCCCCTCCGGGTGCGGCAAGACGACGCTGCTCCGGATGATCTCGGGCTTCGAGACGCCGACGACCGGCGCCGTCCTGCTGGAGGGCAAGGACGTGACGCACGAGCCGCCCTACCGGCGGGACGTGAACCAGGTGTTCCAGAGCTACGCGCTGTTTCCGCACATGACCGTGCAGGAGAACATCAGCTTCGGTCTGCGGATGAAGAAGGTCCCGAGGCAGGAGATGGCCGAGCGGGTCCGCGCCGCGGTCGCCATGGTGTCGCTCGACGGCATGGAGCAGCGCAAGCCGGCGCAGCTCTCCGGCGGGCAGCGGCAGCGGGTCGCGCTCGCGCGGGCCATCGTCTGCCGCCCGAAGGTGCTGCTCCTCGACGAGCCCCTCTCCGCCCTCGACGCGAAGCTGCGGCACGCCATGCAGGTGGAGCTCAAGGCGCTGCAAAAGAAGCTCGGGATCACGTTCGTGTTCGTGACCCACGACCAGGAAGAGGCGCTCACCATGAGCGACCGCATCGCCGTGATCAACAAGGGCCGTATCGAGCAGCTCGGCGACGCGTCGCAGATCTACCACCGCCCCAAGACGACGTTCGTCGCGAACTTCATCGGCCAGGCGAACATCCTCCGGGCGTCCGTCCTGTCGCGCAGCGGCGAGCGCGCGCGGGTCCGGCTCGAGGGGGGGATCGAGCTCCTCGTCAACGCCGAGCACCTCGCCGGCGGGGCGGAGAGCGCGCTCATCTCCATTCGACCCGAGAAGATCGCGCTCCGCAAGGCGCGGGAGGCCGCCTCCGAGAACTGCTTCGAGGCGCACGTCGAGGACGAGCTGTTCAAGGGCGCGACCGACCAGCTCCGGCTCCGGACCGACTCCGGGCTCACGCTCACCGCCGTGGTGGCCAACGAGAGCTCCGGCCAGACAGCGCTCCACGCCGGGGACAGGGTGTTCTGCCACCTCCACCCGGACGACATCGTCATCGTGCACGAGGCGTGAGCCGGAGCGAGCCGCCGCCCGCCGGCGCCGCGCCGCCGCCGCAGGATTGCGGCGCGGGCGGCGGGCGCCTCGCGGCGGAGTCGCTGTGGCCATGGAGCGTCGTGAACTGCGGTTCTCATCGGGCCGCGACGGCGTGGAAGTCCGCGTCGATCACCGCATACGCTGGAGGGCATGCTGCTTGCCATTCGGCCTCGCATGCCCAGACGGTCGCTTGCGCTTGCTCTTCCTGCGGTCCTCCTGTCGTTCTCCGGTGACGCCCTCGCCGCGGGGGCGTGGCTGCCCGGCGCCGGACAGGCGTCCGTCGAGCAGCGCGTCGCCGTCGCGGCGGGGCCAGAGCGCACGACGCTCTGGACCAGCCTGAGGTTCCAGGGGCCGAGCGGGCCCGTGGCCGTCGTCGTGCCAGTGCCGCCGCTCGCGGCGCTCGACGTGAGCTCGGACGCGTGGCTCGAGGCGCTCGAGGCTGCGACCGCGCCGCGCGTGCTCCCGCCCGAGGGCGTCGACGCGTACTGCCCGGGGGAGGAGGGCGCGCCGGCGCCGTTCGACATGACCGGGCGGCTCGCGCACGAGGCGGCGCTCGCGCCGGTCGAGGTGACCGTGCTCGCGGACGCGGACGCTGTCGCGCGCTGGGCTGCGTCGGCCGGGCTCGCGCTCTCCGCCGAGACGGCCGCGCAGCTCGCCCAGCTGCAGGGGGTGCGGTTCGCGGCGGCCCGGTTCGACGCGCCCGGCGGGCCGGCGCTCACGAAGACGCTGCGCATCGTCACGGGCGGCGGGGAGCCGCTCCTGCCGCTGTCGCTGACCAGGGCGGACAACGGCGGCGTGCTCGTCACCGCGTGGCTCCTCGGCGACGGCCGGGGCGCGCTGTCGGGCGCCGCGCCCGTGACGCTCCCGCCGGCCTCGCTGACCTGGGACGCGAGCGCGCAGCGCAGCGACTACACGGAGCTCCGCGAAGAGATCCTCGGCCAGGCAGGGGGCGACGGGGCGCTCGTCGAGGCCGCGGGCCACGAGGCGCTGAGCCGCAGCGTCGCCCTCGGCAGCGACCGCGTGGACAGCGTCGTCGCGGCGTACTTCGCGCGCGCGAGCACGTACGGCGACGCCTCCGACGCGCCGGGGTCGTGCGCCGCGGTGGCCGCGGCCGCGCTGGCGTCGAGCCTCAAGGTCGCCGCGAGCTGCCCGCGCGCCGAGCACGGCGTCGTCGACGGCGCGCCCGAGTGCGCGGAGTCGCCGCGGCGGGACGAGACGGATCCGGAGCTCCTGCGCTGCGGCCCGATCGCCGACGATCTCGCGGTCGGCCTCTCCGGGCTCGCGCCGTCGTCGGTGTGGCTCACCCGCGTCTCGCTCCGGCTCGCGGCCGGGCAGTCCGGCGCGGACTGGCCGCTCACCTTCGGCGCTGGCCGGTCGGTCACGCCGATCGTGCGGGCCGGCAGCATCCGCCTGGACGAGTGCTCCGGCGAGACCGGCGGCGGCGGCGCGGGCGCTGGCAGCTCGTCCGGCCCGGGCTGGCCCGGGGGCCTTGGCGGGGGGCCGAGCACCGGCGACTCGAGCACGACCGGCGGCTCGTCGGGCGTGGACGGCCCGGACTACTACGACGACGAGCCGGTGGCCGACATGGGCTGCGGCTGCGCCGGCACCGCAGACACGGTCGTCGTGGACGACACCGACGTGCAGGACGAGGACGTCTATTACGAGGAGGAGTACGAGGACGACGGGTGCAGCGGCGACACGAGCGAGCCGGCGCCCGACGACGAGTACTACGCGGAGGACGACGGGTGCAGCGGCGACACGAGCGAGCCGGACTCCGACGACGAGTACTACGCGGAGGACGACGGGTGCAGCGGGGACACGAGCGAGCCGGACTCCGACGACGAGTACTACGCGGAGGACGACGGGTGCAGCGGGGACACGAGCGAGCCGGACTCCGACGACGAGTATTACGCGGAGGACGACGGGTGCAGCGGCGACACCGACGACTCCGCGGAGTCGGAGTCGGGGGACTGCTCGATCGCGGGCGAGCGGCGCGCGAGCGCCCGGAAGAAGCCGGGGCCGAAGCTGTCGGTCATGGCGCTCGGCGCGTTCGCGCTGATCGCGCCGCTCCGGCGCGCGAGCCGGCCGCGGCGGGGCAGCAAGCGGTAGGGCCCGGACGAGCGGCGGCGCTCCGGGCGCGTGAAGCACCGGAGGGGCCTCTCCCGTGCCATACTGCCGGGAGAGGCCATGACGTGAACGCTCCCGCCCGCAAGCTCTCCTTCAGCTACGCCGAGTACCTCGAGCAGGAGCGGGCGAGCCCGACCAAGCACGAGTTTCTCGCCGGCGAGACCTTCGACATGGCCGGCGGCACGCCGGAGCACGCGCGGCTCGCGGCGCGGGTGACCGTGGCCCTCGGCGCGCAGCTCGGCCGATGCCCTTGCGAGGTGTTCTCGTCCGACCTCCGCGTCCGCGTGCTCGAGACGGGCCTCGCGACCTACCCCGACGTGAGCGTCGTCTGCGGCCAGCTGGCGCGCGATCCCGAGGACAAGGACGCGGTGGTCAACCCGCTGGTGCTCGTCGAGGTGCTGTCGGACTCGACGGAGGCGAACGATCGGGGAGAGAAATTCGCGCACTACCGCCGCATTCCCTCGCTGAAGGAGTACGTGCTCGTCTCGCAGGCGCACCGGAGGATCGAGGTCTTCCGCCGCAACGAGGACAGCTCCTGGACGCTGTACGAGGCCGGGCCCGGCGAGCGCGCGAGGCTCGCGTCGATCGACGGCGCGCTCGTCGTGGACGAGATCTACCGCGGCGCGCTCGAGAGCTCCGCTGCGGGCTGAGCGGCCCTCGCTTCACGGAGCCCCGATGCGCGACGTCCGGATGCGAGGTTTTCGTGAGCACACGACGGTCGAGCGGGCGCTCGAGATCCTGGAGCAGCGCATCCAGCGGCTCGGCGACGAGCCGGTCCCGATCGCGCGCTCGGCCGGGCGGGTCGCGGCGGAGTTCGTGCTCGCCCGGGCCAGCGTGCCGCACTTCGCCCGCTCGGCGATGGACGGCTACGCGCTCGCCGCCGAGGCGACCTTCGTCGCGGCCGCCGGCGCGCCGGTGGAGCTCGCGCTCGTGGGGGCGTCGTTCCCGGGGCGTCCCCACGCCGGCGCGATCCGCCGGGGCGAGGCCGTCCGGATCACGACCGGCGCGCCGGTGCCCGAGGGGGCCGACGCGGTGCTCATGGCGGAGCACGCCGAGGAGGCCGCGGGCAGCGGCGGAGCGGAGGTGGTGCGGGTGCGCCAGCCGGTGCCGCCGGGCAAGCACATCGCGGTGGTCGGCGAGGACGTGCTGGCCGGCGCGGCGGTGGTGTCGGCGGGGCGCCGGCTGCGCCCGCAGGACGTCGGCGTGCTCGCCTCGACCGGCGTCGCCGAGCTGCGCGTCGTGCGCAGGCCGTCGGTGCGGATCCTGATCACGGGCGACGAGCTCCTGCCGCCGGGGAGCATGCCGAGCGGGGCCTGCATCGTCGACGCGAACAGCCTGGTGCTGTCGGCGCTCGCGCGCCGCGACGGCGCCGAGGACGTCACCGTCGCGTACGTCCCGGACCGGCGCGAGGCGGTGCGGGGCGCGCTGTCATCGTCCGGCGCGTCCGGCGCGGACGTGGTGCTGGTCTCGGGCGGCTCGTCGGTCGGCTCGGAGGACCATGCGCCGCTGGTCCTCGCGGAGCTCGGCGAGGTGGCGGTCCACGGCGTCGCGATGCGCCCGGCGAAGCCCGCCGGGTTCGGCTTCCTGGCCGGTGGGTGCCCGGTGTTCCTGCTGCCGGGGAACCCGGTGTCGTGCCTCTGCGCCTACGAGTTCTTCGCCGGCCCGTCGATCCGCGCCCTCGGCGGCCTGCCGCGCGCGTGGCCGCACCGGCGGAGGTGGTGCGTCGTGGCGAGCAAGATCGTCTCCGAGCCGGGGCGGGTCGATTACGTGAGGGTGCGCGTCGACGGAGATCGGGTGTTTCCGATCGCGACGAGCGGCGCGTCGATCCTGTCGTCGACGACGCGGGCCGATGGCGCGGTCATCGTGCCGGGCGAGCAGGAGGCGATCGGGGAGGGGGCCGAGGTCGAGGTGCTGCTCTACGACGCATGAGGCGAGGGGGCGGACGAACGGCCAAGTGATTCGGGCGAACGGTCATGGCAGAGGCGCCGCGCGGGCCGCAGCATGGGGCCGTCCCACCTGCACGGAGGCAAATACGCACCATGGCCATTCCCGTGATTCTGGTCTTCGGCGCGACCGGCAAGATCGGCGGCGCGCTCGTCGAAGAGCTGTTGCCCGACCACGCCGCCGGCCGGGTGAAGCTCGTCGCCGCCGTGCGCCGGCCGGAGGCGGCGCACGCCTTCGAGGCGCGGGGGCTCGAGGCGCGGCTCATCGACCTCGACCTCGCCGAGACTCGAGGCCTCGAGCCGATCGTCGGCGCGATGCGCCGCGTCGACCGCGTGTTCTTGCTCACTGGCTACGACGTCAGGATGATCGCGCAGTCGAAGGCCGCGATCGACGCCGCCAGGGCCGTCGGCGCTTCGCAGATCGTCCACGTCGGGGCGCACGCGAGCCCCGACACGACGATCGTCCACTTCGCGTGGCACCAGGTCGTCGAGGCCTACATCGACAGGTCCGGCGTCGACGCCACGCACCTTCGTCCGACGTCGTTCATGCAGAACCTGCCGCTGCTCCTGCAGGTCGGGGGCGCGCAGCCCGGCGTGCTGCCCCACTACCTCGGCGACGCGCGCACCAGCTGGGTCGACACCGGCGACGTGGCCCGCGTCGCCGCGGTAGCGCTGCGCGAGCCGAAGGCGCACGCGGGCCGCGCGTACGGCCTCGGTACGGAGGCCGCCTCGATGCCGGAGATCGCCGCGCTGCTCGCGGAGATCACGGGCCTGCCGTGGCGTGACGAGGCGAGGGAGCCCGCGGAGTTCCTCCGGACCATGACGGCGCTCGGCGCCGATCCGGTGTACATGGCCTGCGTGCGAAACGTCTTCGAGCGGACGCGGAGCGGCTCGCTGAAGGACGCGGCCGACACGTTCGACACGGTGCAACGCTTGACGGGGCGCGCGCCGACCACGCTGCGCGACTACATCGAGAGGAACCGCGCGGCGTTCTCCTGAGTGTGCCGCGGGCCGCTGTCCGGGCCCTGGCCGTCGCGCCGCTCGCGGGGGACCGGGGTCACCGGCAGGGCCATCGGCCGCCGTCGAGGTCGAGCGGCATCTCCATGCTGTTGAAGCCCCAGGCGTTCGCCTGGTCGCAGAAGAGCGACCTGTCGGTCATGTGACCGGAGAACGGATCATCGTACTCCACCTCGAACACGGCCTTGCCGTTCGCCAGGAATGTGTCGACGAGGATCTCGCACTCTTCGTACTCGAAGCACTGCTCGTTCAGCGTCCAGTCGAAGTGGGGCCACAGGTCCTCCGCCTGCTCGATGTCGCCCTTGAGCCCGACGGACATGCCCATCGAGTGGGCGAGATCCGCGATGAACCGGTTGTACGCGATCTGGTCCTCGTAGGTGAGGGGGAACCCCGAGTCGTTGGCGTAGCCGTCGACCTCGTCGGGCTCGATGGCGTCGAAGCCCTTGTCCTTGCAGACCTGGAACCGGGCCTGCATGATCGGCCCGAGGAGCTCGATCTGCCGGATGTCGAGCCAGAACGAGCCCTCCCAGTGGTAGTCCGGGTTGCCCTTGAGCGACGCCGGGAAGTCGCCGGCGTCCGGCCGGTAGTCCTCGAACGCGCCCACGTCGACGTAGCAGATGACCTTGGCGCCCATCGCGTGGAGCGCGGCCACCGTCTCGGCCGGCGTGAACTCCCAGTCGATGTCGTAGACCGTGGGAGGCGGCGACTCGATGGGCGCTCCGGTGGGATCGACCAGGCCCATATCCATGGGGTCGTCCAGGTCCAGCGGGTGGTCGATCATCCAGTGCCACGACGTCTCGAGCGCCGGGATCCAGATGTCGGGGTTCCCGCCGGCGGACGTCGATGAGGCGGACGTCGATGAGGCGGACGTCGATGAGGCGGACGTCGATGAGGCGGACGTCGATGAGGCGGACGTCGATGAGGCGGACGTCGACGCCGGCGTGCTCGAGCTGCCGGACGAGTCCAGGCGCGCGCCCCCTGCTCCACCCGGATCCTCGCCGGTGTCGCCGCACGCGACGTGCGCTGCCGCGAGGACGAGGATCAACGACTTGACCACCGCGGGCCACGATCGATTCATGACAGCGCTCCTTCATCGGTCCGGAGCTCGCCGCCCCGGCTGGGCGCGGCGATGTCCGCCCGGCACCCTGGCGCCGCGCCCGGGGGTGTCCTGAGCTTCCACATCATCTCCGCCTCTTCAAGAAAGTCCGGGTGGACGACCCTGGAGCTCGTGGAGCCTCGCAGGGACTGTTTCCCACCTATCGATGTCCAGGCAGGCTACAGGCAAACCGTGCTGGGTCAAGCTCTCCAGGGCAGAGAGCCCCTCGCCGGCCGCGGTCGTGAGCGGCCGAGATCGATGTTCTTGCTGGAGAAGAGGGCTCCTTCAGCGTTGTTTGAAGTAGTGCAAAGCCGTCGCCGGGGCGCGGGAGCGTGCAAGATTACCGCATCGCTGAGCCCTGGCATTGACCACGACGTTCACGGCCCGCCTCGAGCTGGCGTGCCCTCGAGGCCCTCGGCGGCGATCACGAGAGGGTGGCCGTCGCCCACCTCGCAGATCGATGGCCCGCGCCGCCGCCCGACAGGCAAACTGCTGCTGGATCGGGCACCCGGCACGCATCCCGAAGGACTGCATCCCGCTCGGGCGCGCCGCTGGAGCGGCGATCCCGAGCTGGCCCTCGACGTCACGTGATCTCGTCCACGGCGCCCGGCACCGCTGTCCCGGCCGGACTCCCGACTGTCCCGCCGCGATCCCGCTGAGCGGGCACGCTCGGTGCTCACCCTGACGCGCGGCCTTGCCGGTGGCGAGGGCGTGCACTGCCGCGGCCCCCGCGGCGGCAAGGGACGCTCGCGCGGCGAGGCCCGGCGCGCTCCAGCCAGGAGGAGCGTTACGCATGAACCCCGACGCGTTCGTCAAGCGCCGATTCGCATTCATCCTGGGAGGAATGGTCGCGGTCTCCGCGTATTTTCAGGCCTCCGGCGTATCTCAGCTCGTCGCCCACCAGATCGCGCGGGACGGCGGTTCTTCCCGGCCCCCGGCGACGGCGCCCGCCGGGCCGCCGCCCTCCGAGGAGGTCCCGCCGAGCGCGGCGCCGATCCTGGAGCGCAATCCGTTCGACTCGACGACAGGGCCCCTCCGCCCGCCGCCGGGCGAGGCGCCGTCCGGACAGGCGGACCTCTCCCATCTCGACCCGTACCTCGCGCCCCCGTGCGACAAGGGGCGCGTCGTGCTGATCGCGGTGTCCGAGGACCCGGAATGGTCGTTCGCGGCGATCGAGGCCGACGGCGGGCGCACCGCGCTAGGGCGGCGCGGCGGAGAGATCGCCGGCCGCAAGGTCGAGGGCATCGCCTGGGACCGGGTGTGGCTCACCTCGGGGGGCGCCCGCTGCCAGATGCAGCTCGGCAAGAAGAGCAGCGAGGAGGGCAAGGCCGAGCCGCAGCCGCCGGCCGCGCCCGAGCCGCCCCGCGCGACGCCGCCCCGCCGGTCCGGCAGGAGCAGCGTCCCGCCGGAGATCGCCTCGAACATCAAGCGGGTGAGCGAGACGGAGATCGACATCGATCGATCGGCCGCCGAGAGGATCTTCGAGCGGCCCGACCTCGTGACGGAGACCTCGGCGGCGATCCCGGAGATGCGGGACAACCAGGTGGTCGGGCTGAAGATGATGATCAAGCCCGGCTCGGTGCTCGAGTCGTTCGGGCTGCAGAGCGGCGATCTCGTGCGGTCGATCAACAGCATCGATCTGACCGACCCGCAGAAGGCCATGATGGCCTACTCGCGGATGCGCTCCGACAAGAGCCTTTCCGTCGTCGTCGAGCGCAACGGCCGCCCGACGAGGCTCAGGGTCAACATCCGCTGACGCGCCCGCGGCCGCCGCGCCGGGGCGATCCATTCCGGAGCAGCGCCGCGCCGTCGCGGATCGCCCCCGCGCTCCGTTCTGGAGCAGCGCCGCGCTCCATCGCGGATCGCCGCCGCGCGGCGCGGCGCCGGACGCCTCCTTTCACCGTGTCTCCTGCCATGGCCCGCTTCCTGCGAAGTCCTTCCTCGCGCGGGAGAGGCCATGACGCACATCGATCAACGGAGGGTCATCATGAACGGCGAATCAGGCGCGCCGGGCGGCGCCGCGGCGGTCGTCCACGCGGGCGACCGCGGGACCGGGGCGGGCGGCTCGGGGCGGTACGAGCAGGGCTGGCGCGCGGGCAAGCCGGCGGAAGATCCGGAGAAGCTCAAGAGGTGGGGCCGCATCAGCGCGAAGCCGAGCGAGTACCTGATTCACATGCGGCGGGGGCAGCTCAGGCCCACCTCCGGTCAGGGCGCCTCGTGCTTCAAGCTCCCGGGCGACAGCGTCGCGGTCGTGCCGACCACGGTCCAGAAGCTCCAGTTCGCGGCCGACCAGGTCACCCTCGAGAAGGTCGGGGTCGAGGTCACCGGGCTCGCCGTCTACCGCATCGTGGACCCGCTCATCGCGTTCCGCATGCTGAATTTCTCGTTCCCCGAGCGCGCGCAGGAGAAGCTCGAGGCCCTCCTCGTGGACATGTTCGCCGGCGCGGTGCGCCGGCTGGTCGCGAACCTGTCCGTCGAGGAGTGCATGACGCGGCGAAAGGAGGGGCTCGCCGGCGAGCTGATGCGGGAGATCGCGCCGGTCGTCTCGGGGCGCGGCAGCGCCGAAGACACCACCGACAAGGGGTGGGGCGTCCTCCTCGACACCATCGAGATCCAGGACGTGCGCATCCTCTCGCCGGCGGTGTTCGGCCACCTGCAAGCGCACTATCGCCAGGAGCAGGAGCGCAAGGCCCGGGAGGCGTCGCTGCTCACCGAGCGCGCCGTCCGGCAGGGCGAGGCCGAGGCGCAGCGCGCCATCGAGCTGACGAAGCTCTCCGCCGAGGTCGAGCTGCGCACGCGCCGCCAGGAGACCAGCGAGAAGGCGCGGCTCGAGGAGCTCGCCTCGGAGGCGCGGCTCAAGGAGACGCGGCTGGCCCACGAGCAGCAGATCGCGGCGCTCTCGGTGAAGGCGGAGATCGAGAAGACGGCGCTCGAGGCGGAGGCGGCGGCCGCGCGCCACGCGGCGAAGATGGCCGCGAGCGCGCACGAGATCGACCTGCTCCGGCAGCGCGCGGCGATCGCGAGCGCGCGCCGGCTCGTGGCCGAGGCCGAGCTCGCCATCGCCGAGATCGAGGCGAGGAAGGCGCGGCTCACGCAGGAGCTCGAGCTCGAGCGCGCGCGGGCGCTCCGCGAGATCGAGAACACCGTGTCGCCGGAGATCATCCGGCTGACGGTGGCGCAGCAGATGCCGGCGCTCGCCGCCGCGTTCCAGCAGCGGATGGGCGAGGTGCACGTGACGGCCGTCGACGGGGCGAACCCGTTCGGCTACATCGCGGCCGCCGTGGAGGGGGTGATGGGGCTGGCCCGCGCGGCGGGGCTCGAGGTGCCCGCGGCGCGGGCGGAGAAGGCGGAGCTGACCGAGGACGGCGGGTTCGACAGCGGCCGGCGTTGAGGTCCGGGGTGCGCGACGAGCGCAGCGGCAACTTCACTCGAGCAGCCAATTCGAGTTCGACGTCGACCCCACGGCGGCGCAGGACGCCGCCAGCTTCTTCGTGATGACCCTCGAGGTGCGCGCGGGCCTGCGCTTCGGCGAGCACCTCGAGCCGACGGCCGGCCTCGCGGCGGCGGTCCTGGTCCGGCTGAAGGAGCCCGTGTGGACCAACCCCTCACAGGGCGTCTACGGCAGGATCGACGACGATCGCGGGTACTTCGGCAGGTTCGAGGAAGAGTCGCTCGCCGGCGAGGTGCTCGTCGCGATCGCGCCCGGGATCGGGGCGCGTTATACGTTCTGACGCGCGGGCGGCGGGCTCACGGCCCGGTCGCCGGCGAGGGGCAGCGCAAGAATCCAGCGGAGGAGCAAAGATACCCTGGGGGTTTCGGGTCGAGTAGCATCAGGATTGAAGCTCCGCCTACTTCTTCATCTGGGGTAAAGCTTGCTTGTGGACGGCAAGACCTTGAGCGGCAGGTACACCCTGGGCCGTCTCCTCGGCCGGGGCGGGATGGGGGCCGTCTACGAGGCCGACGACCGGGAGCAGGGCCGCCGCGTCGCCGTGAAGGTCATGAACGCGGACATCGTCCACAGCCGGTCCGCGGTGGGGCGGTTCGAGCGCGAGGCGAGGGCCGCGAGCGCCATCCAGACCGAGCACATCGTCCGCGTGCTCGACACCGGCGTGGACCAGGACACGAGCTCGCCGTTCCTGGTGATGGAGCTCCTCCGCGGCGAGGATCTCGCGCAGCTCCTGGAGCGCCTCGGCCCGCTGCCGCCGCCGCTCGCGCTGCGCATCGTCGCCCAGGCCTGCGTCGGCCTGCAGAAGGCGCACGAGGCCGGCGTCCTGCACCGGGACATCAAGCCCGCCAACCTGTTCCTCGCGCAGCGCGAGGAGGGCGGGGGGCTCATCGTGAAGGTGCTCGACTTCGGCGTCGCCAAGATCAAGCCGACCCACGAGCCGCGCCGGGACACGACGGGGCTCACCCGGTCCGGGAGCATGCTCGGGACCCCCCGCTACATGTCCCCGGAGCAGGCGCGGGGCATCAAGGAGATCGATCACAGGACCGACATCTGGGCGCTCGGGATCGTGCTGTACCACGCGCTCGCGGGGCGCACGCCGACCCAGGAGGTCGAGGCGTTCGGCGATCTCATCGCCGCCCTGATCGCGGAGCTGCCCCCGCCGGTCCAGGAGTTCGCGCCGTGGGTCGCCCCCGAGGTCGCCGCGATCATCGACGGGGCGCTCCAGTATCAGCCCGTGGCCCGGTACCCGAGCGCCTCGGTGATGCTCGAGGCGATCAGGCCGCTCCTCGGCGACGACCCGCTCCATCTGGACGAGAGCATGCTCGTCCCCCTCTCGCCGTCGGAGCGCCAGACCGTGGCGCCGCGGCTCGAGCGCCGAGCGAGCGCGCGCGTCCCCCGGCGGAGCAGCCACGCGCTCGCCGCGCCGGGGGACCCCGCGGCGCGGTGGCGGGATCAGTCGACCGACAGCGCCACGGCGCCCGCGCTCGAGACGACCGAGGCGCGGCGGGTGAGCGAGCAGGCCCCGGCGCCGCGCCGGCCCTGGCGCAAGGAGCGCGTGGCCGTCGCCGCGGTGCTCGCCGCGGGCCTCGGCTGGGTCGTGATGCTCCAGCAGAGCGCCACGCCGGGCGCGGCGATGACGTACGCGCACCTCGTCTCCCGCGAGCTCTCCGAGCACTCACGGACGCTTCTTGTCCAGAGCGCGGCGCCTCCGGCGCAGCCCGAGGCGCCCGTCCAGCACCGCGTCGAGCTGGCGATCGTCCCTGCGGACGCCTCGGTGGAGATCGACCGGGCGCCGGCGCCGCGCCTGCGGAACGGGGCGGTCGAGCTCACGGGCGCGCTCGGGAGCGCGCGCAGGGTGCGCGTCTCCAGGGGCAAGCACGAGATGGAGGCGACGGTCATCATCACCGAGGCGGGCTCGCTGCCCCCGAAGCTGGAGCTGCCGTTGCCCCGGAGGCCCGCTCCGGAGCAGAGGCCCCGGCCCGCGGCGACGGCGAGCGCGGCCCGGCCCGCCGCGCCGCCCGCGCCCGCGAACACGCACAACCCGCTCATGCCGCAGGATTTTGTCGAGTAGCAGGCGCTCTCGTCGCTGCGCGGCGCCCCGGTTGAACAACGTTCGCTCGTCGCTGTCTGTCCGGATCGCGTCGTCGATTGTCGGTCGCGGTGACGCTGCGTCGTCCCCGGGCACGCGGCGGTAGAACGGACGCCGGGGTCGCCCGTCCTACTGGGCACCCGCCGGACCGCGGGGAGGGAGAAGGCCATGGGCGAACTCGGGATGATGTGGTCGAAGCGAGCGTTCCTCGGCGGCGCGCTCGCGCTGGGGCTCTCGGCGGGCGGGCTCGCGTGCGCCGCCAAGGAGTCCTCCGAAGCGTCGCCGATGGCGACGGCTTCGCTGACGATACCGCGGGGGAGCCCCGCCGAGGCGACGGTCGGGGCGGCGAGGGCGGGGGCCGCGGCGCCCGAGCCGGCCCGGGCGCCGGCCGTCGCCGTGGACGACATGAACCCGCAGAAGGGGGCCCCGGGCGCCGGCGCCCTGCTGGCCCCCGCGGCCCCCGCCGCGCGGAACGACGGCGAGGGCGGGGCCGCGGCCCCCGAGGTCGCCGCCATCGATCCGAACGGCCGCTTCGCGACCACCTACCGCCCCGGCGGCGGTCACCTCGCGGCCTTCGAGTCGGCCGTCGCGCGCGGCATCATCCCGCCCGCCGAGCGCGAGCTCGTGAGCGACGTCGGCGCCCGCTACGCGCCCGCGATCGACGCCCCGAAGGACGTCACGCTCGCCCTGCGCACGGACCTCGAGCGCGCGAAGGTCCCGCCCGGCGGCGGCCCGGTGCACGTGCGCGTCGCGCTCCGCTCCACGGCGCAGGCGCCCGCGGCGCGGCCGCATCTGTCGGTGCACCTCGTGCTCGACGTGAGCGGCTCCATGGCCGGCGAGCCGATGGCGCGGGCGCGCGACGCGGCGCGGGCGCTCGTCGACAAGCTCGACGCGAAGGACGACTTCTCGCTGGTCACCTTCTCGAGCGACGCCCAGGTGCGGATCCCCGACGGGCCGGTCGGGCCCCGGCGGGCGATGATCAAGTCGACGATCGACGGCATCTCGGAGGGCGGCGGCACCAACATCGGTCGCGGCCTCGAGCTCGGCTACGCCCAGGCCGCGAGGCCCGGCATCCCCGAGGGCGCCGTGAAGGTCGTGCTGTTGCTCTCCGACGGCCGCGCGAACGCCGGGATCACGAGCTCGGAGCGGCTCTCGCGGCTCGCGCTCGACGCCTTCCAGGGCGGCATCCAGACGAGCACCTTCGGGCTCGGCGCCGACTACGACGGCCCGCTCATGAGCGGCATCGCGAGCGACGGGGCCGGCGGGTACTACTACCTGCGCGACCCCGACCAGATCGCCCCGGCGCTCGCGACGGAGCTCGACAAGCGGCTCGATCCGGTCGCGACGGCGGTCGAGCTCCGGGTGCGGCTGAAGCCGGACGTGAAGCTGCTCCAGGTCTACGGCTCGCGCCGGCTGAGCGGCGCGGAGGCGGCGCGCGTGCGGGCGATCGAGGTCGCGGCGGACGCGCAGGCGCAGAAGCGCGACCGCATCGAGCAGGACCGGAACGACGACGCCGAGGGCGGGATGCGGTTCTTCATCCCGGCGTTCTCGCGCGACGACAGCCACGCGCTGCTCCTCAAGCTCGGCCTGCCGGCCGGCGTGGACCCGCGGACGATCGCGTCGATCGAGCTCAAGTACAAGGACCGGGTGGCGAAGAAGAACGTCGTCGACGAGGCGCCGCTCAAGGTCGTCTACGCGACCGGCGACGCTGACAGCGCCGCGAGCGCCGACGCCTCGGTGGCCCGGACGATCCAGGGCTTCGCCGCGGGCGAGACGCTGTCCGAGGCCGCCCGGCAGATCGCGCTCGGCGATCGCGGCCGCGCCGCCGCGCTGCTCTCCGAGCGGGAGGGCATCCTGCGCGCCGCCGCCGACGCGCTCCACGAGCCGCTCTTCCTGAAGGACGCGGACCGCCTCGCGCGCCTGCGCAGCCACACGGGCGCCGCGGACGGCCTGGGCGACCCGCTGGTGCTCGCGATGCTGCTCGAGACCGCCTCGCGGGCGCACCTCCACTGAGGGCGCGCGGATGGCGACGATGCCGCGAGCGCGGCGAGCTACGGGCACTGCTGAGGCACGGACATCCGAGATGCGGACATGACCCAGACCTTCCCTCTCCGGCGCGATCGGGTCGCGCAGCACGTCGACGTCGCGCCGGGCGGCGAGATCGTCCTCCGCGGCCAGCTCGTCTGCTCGACCGACGCCTCGGTCATCGACGCGGCGACGACGACCTGGCCGGCCGGGGCGCCCGGCGGCGGCTCGGTCGACAGCGGCGGGCTGATCGACTTCGCGTCGGGCGGCTTCCACGTCACGAGCCGCGACCCGGCGACGCACGAGGTCCACGCGATCGCGACCGGCGACCCGGCGCCCGCCTGCGCGCTGGCCGGCGTCGAGGCGCCCTGCCTGCCGCTCCGGCTCGTCCCGCTCGCGCGCGCGCGGCTCCAGACGGCGCAGGAGCTGACGAGCTGCCTGAACGGGGGCATCACGGTCGAGGTGCCTGACGCCGTGATTCCCCCCGTCGCGCCGGCGGCTGCGCCTTATGTGCAGGGAGCGGCAGTGCTGCTCGGCCTCGGCGTGCTCGCCTCGGTCGGGTGGGCGGTGCACCGCCGGCGCGCTCGCTCGCCGATCGGCCAGCTGATCGGGCTCGCGAACCGCACCCGGGCCAAGCTGAGGGCCGCCGACCCCGTCGTGGCCGCGCCGCTCCTGCCGGCCGTGGAGGCGGCGCTGGGCGCGCTGAAGCGGCGGCGCGTGGACGCCGCCTCGACCGAGGGCAAGCGGGTCGCCGAGGTGCTGCGGCGGGTGGAGACGCGCCTTGACGCGTCGGCCCTGGAGGCGCGCGCCGACAGGGAGCAGCAGGCCGCGGACGAGCTGGTCCGCGAGATCGAGAGCGCGCTCGAGGCGGTCGACGAGGTGGGGGGCCCGCGGCGCGAGCGCGCGTGAGCGGGCGGCGCCGGGCGCCTGGCGCGGAGGAGGGGCGGCGGGTCGCGGCTCATCCGCGGGAGTGCGGAGATCGGGCGCCACGGCTCGTGGCCCACGCGCGGAGCTGCGTGGCACAACGCCATCGAGATCTACAGCGCCGCTCTTCCTGACACGATGTCCCCCGGCGGCGCCGCTGACGACCAGATTCCGTTTTGACCCAACGCCGGCCCGTGAAGACGGTGACCCGCCGAACAAGCAAGCGCGTTCCGCAAAGTCAAGAGTCTCGGACCTGTTCCTGACTCGTGCCGTCCGACTGTATGAGCTCATTGACAGAACGGGCCCTATGCGATCAGGCAGGTCTTGCACGCCTGAAACGCCTGGGATTGCCGCGACGTAGCACCAAGCGGAAGGCATCCCACCGTATAGCTGTACCCTACTGGCGTGCTTCCCAGGAAGGGTTTTCGCTGGGACTTGAGCGCGGCCTGATTGCAGGGTGACAAGACCGCGCGAGCGGTTGACGCGACGGCAGGCCCTGGGTCGGTTCATCGACAGCGCCGCCAGGGGATGAGCCCATCAATATAGTTAAACTCGACGGACGCGCTTCCCGTGCCACCGATCGTGGCGCGGAGTTGCACGTGCAGGGCGGCCCTCCCACGGGATGCGCGGCGAAGAGGTGGATGAGGTTGTAATTGCTGTTGATGTTCGCGGCTGCGGACCCCGAATACCAATAACGCTCCGCTGCGCCGGCGATGCGCACCTTGATGTTGTATGTGACGTTCGGGTCACCACCAGACTGCTCGGTGATGCGTTGATTCTCGTTCAGGCTGGGGAGTGAAGGCGGCCCCTTCGATGTGTGGATGAATTATTCTTCTGAGGAGGCAATTTTATGTGTCACCCGGCGTGTGCAGCGGTGGCCGTACGATTGAACGGCCGCTACGAGGAGCTTGACTTGCGGATCGATTTTGGATTTCCTAGCCTATCGAGAGGATTGGAGGATGACATGCAGAACGCTGGGGCCGCGGCCCCGGACATCGGCCCCGCGGCCCCGGACATCGGCCCCGCGACCCTGAAGCGAATCACCCGTGGCCTGATGCCGCTTTTCTGCCTGATGTACCTGATCGCGTACATCGACCGGCAGAACGTCTCCTACGCCAAGCTGGACATGGTGGGCGCCCTGGGCCTCAGCGAAGCCGCCTACGGCCTCGGCGCCTCGCTGTTCTTCCTCGGCTACTTCCTGTTCGAGGCGCCGGCCAACCTGATCCTCGTCCGCGTCGGCGCTCGGGTCTGGTTCAGCCGGATCATGGGCACCTGGGGCCTTGTCACCATCGCGCTGGGGTTCACCCAGAGCCCGGCCATGTTCTTCGTCCTGCGCTTCCTGCTGGGCGTGGCGGAGGCCGGGTTCTTCCCGGGCGTGCTCTACGTCCTGACCCTCTGGTACCCGCAGGCGCACCGCGCCCGCATGATCGGCGCCTTCATGATAGCCAGCGCCGTGGCCAACGCGGTGGGCTCGGTCATCGGCGGCGCGCTGCTCGACCTCAACGGCCTCCTGGGACTGGCTGGCTGGCAGTGGGTGTTCGTGGCCACCGGCGCTCCCGCCGTCCTGCTCGCGCCCTACGTCCTCTGGCGCCTGCCGAGCCACCCCGAGCAGGCCCGCTTCCTCACCCCCGACCAGAAGGCATGGCTCGCCAGGACCCTCGCCGCGGAGCCCCGCCAACAGGCGGACGGCTCCCCCTGGCGGGCCTTGCTGGACATACGAGTGATGGCGCTCGCCGGCCTGTATATCGGCTTGCCGCTCGGCGCTTACGGCCTCAGCTACTGGCTGCCCACCCTCGTGAAGGGTTTCGGCGCCTCGAACATCCAGAACGGCTTCATCAACGTCATCCCCTGGGTCTTCGTCGCCTTGGCGCTCTGGTGGGTGCCGCGCCATGCCGCCCGCAACGGCGTCAGCGCCTGGCACATCTCCGGCCCCATGCTGCTGGGCGCCCTCACGCTGGTGCTGAGCGTGGTCATGCCGGGCGCAGCGCTCAAGTTCGCCCTGCTGTGCGTCGCCGCCGCCGCCATCTTCGCCGGCCAGCCGGTGTTCTGGAGCGTGCCCCAGAAGATCCTCGCGGGCCCGCACGCCGCCGCCGGCATCGCCGCCATCAACTCGGTGGGCAACCTCGGCGGCTTCGTGGCCCAGAACGTGGTGCCGCGCATCTACGACGCGACCGGCAGCCAGCTCGCCCCCATGCTGTTCCTGGCCGGCTGCCTGGTCATCGCCGGCGTCAGCATCCGGGTGCTCGTCCCCCGGCTGGCAGGCTGGTAGCGCGCCGGCGGAGGAACCCGGGTCCTCGACGAGAAGCGCCGGAGCGTGTTCGACGCCGACATCCTGAGCTGGTGGTTCGAACCCGGCGTCGACCGACCTTCCCTCGCATCCCCGATGATGGACCTCGACCGATGACCACCAAGAAGCCTCTGCGCAGCCAAGCCTGGTTCGCCCGCCAGGACAAGATGGGGTTCTACTACCGCTCCTGGCTCAAGAACCGAGGCTTCCCGCAGGACCAGTTCGACGGACGGCCGGTGATCGGGATCTGCAACACCTGGTCCGAGCTCACGCCCTGCAATTCGCATTTCAGGACGATCGCCGAGCATGTCCGCTGGGGGATCCTGGAGGCCGGCGGCTTCCCCCTCGAATTCCCGGTGATGTCGCTCGGCGAGACGATGCTCCGCCCGACCGCGATGCTGTTCCGAAACCTCGCTTCCATGGATGTCGAGGAATCGCTCCGCGCCAACCCGCTCGACGGCGTCGTGCTCCTGATGGGCTGCGACAAGACCACCCCGGCCCTCCTCATGGGCGCGGCGAGCGTCGATCTGCCGAGCATCGGCGTCTCCGGCGGCCCGATGCTGCGCGGCGTCTACAATGGCCGGCCCATCGGCTCGGGCACCAACACCATCTCGATGAGCGAGCAGCTCCGCTCGGGCCGGATCACCCTGCAGGAATTCCACGAGGCCGAGGCCTCGATGCACCGCTCGCAGGGGCACTGCATGACCATGGGCACCGCCTCCACCATGGCCTGCATGGTCGAGGCCCTCGGGGTCGGGATGCCGGGCAACGCCGCCATCCCGGCGGTCGATGCCCGCCGCAACCTCCTCGCCCGCGAGGCCGGGCGGCGGATCGTCGAGCTGGTCCGGCAGGACGTCGCGCTCTCGCAGATCCTCACCCGCGAAGCCTTCGAGAACGCAATCCGCGTCAACGGCGGCATCGGCGGTTCGACGAACGCCGTGGTGCATTTCATCGCCATGGCCCGGCGGATCGGCGTCGCGCTCGACCTTGACGACTGGGACCGGCTCGGCCGGGAGGTGCACTGCCTCGTCGACCTCATGCCATCGGGCCGATTCCTCATGGAGGATTTCTTCGAGGCCGGGGGCCTGCCGGTCGTTATCCGCGAGCTTGCCGAGAACGGGCTCATCCACAAGGACGCCATGACGGTCAACGGCCGCACGATCTGGGAGAACAACCGGAACGCGGAGTGCTGGAACCGGGAAGTCATCCGCACCGTCGACGCGCCCTTCAAGCCGAACGGCGGCATCGCGGTGCTGAAGGGCAATCTCGCGCCGGACGGCGCGGTCCTGAAGCCCTCCGCGGCCTCCCCGCACCTCATGAAGCATACCGGCCGCGCGGTGGTGTTCGAGACGATCGAGGACCTCCACGCCCGCATCAACGACGAGGCTCTCGACATCGACGAGACCTGCATCATGGTGCTCAAGAATTGCGGTCCGAAGGGCTATCCGGGCATGGCCGAGGTCGGGAACATGCCGCTGCCGCCGAAGCTCCTGCGCCGGGGCGTCACCGATATCGTCCGGATCTCCGACGCCCGCATGTCGGGCACCGCCTACGGCACCGTCGTGCTGCACATCGCGCCGGAGGCGGCGGCCGGTGGCCCCCTCGCCCTCGTCGAGACCGGCGACCTCATCACCCTCGACGTCGAGGTGCGCAGCCTGCACCTGCACGTCGACGACGTGGAGCTGGCCCGGCGTCGCGCCGCCTGGATGCCACCCGCGCCGCATGCGGACCGCGGCTATCTCAAGCTCTATGTGGAGCACGTCCTGCAGGCGAACGACGGGGCCGACTTCGACTTCCTCGTCGGCAAGAGCGGCGCCCCCGTCGCCCGCGACAATCACTGAACCGGAGATCCACCTCATGGCTCGCGCCGCCTCTTCCCCCATCGCAGGCGTGTTCCCCGTCGCGCCGACGCCCTTTCTGGAGAATGGCGATCTCGACCTGAACGGCCAGCGCCGGGTGCTCGACTGCATGGTCGACCAGGGCGTCGACGGCATCTGCATCCTGGCCAATTATTCCGAGCAGTTCCTGCTCACCGACGCGGAGCGGGAGACGCTCACGACGCTTTGCCTCGACCATGTCGCCGGGCGCGTGCCGGTGATCGTGACGGTCAGCCACTTCTCGACCCGTATCGCCGCCGAGCGCGCCCGCCGCGCCGCCGCCGCCGGCGCAAGCCTCCTCATGCTGATGCCGCCCTATCACGGCACCGGGCTCAAGGCCGATGAGACCGCCATGGTCGAGCACTTCGCTGCCGTCGCGGAGGCCGGGCGGATCCCGATCATGGTCCAGGACGCGCCCCTGAGCGGCATCGCGCTGTCGGTGCCGTTCCTCGTGCGCCTCGCCCGCGAGGTCCCGGAGGTCCGCTACTTCAAGGTCGAGGTGCCCGGCACCGCCGCGAAGCTGCGCGCCCTGATAGAGACCGGCGGCGACGCCATCGAAGGACCATTCGACGGCGAGGAATCGATCACCCTCATGGCGGATCTCGACGCCGGGGCGACCGGCACCATGTCGAGCGCTCTCTTGCCGGATCTCATCAAGCCGGTGGTGGAGCATCACCGGGCCGGGCGGCGCAAGGAGGCGGCAGCGGAATACGCGCGCATTCTCCCCCTCATCAACTACGAGAACCGCCAATGCGGCCTGCGCGCCGCCAAGGCGATGATGGCCGAAGGCGGCGTGATCCGCAGCGATGCCGTCCGCCACCCCCTCGAGCCGCTCCATCCGGCGACCCGGGCGGGCCTCCTCGAGATCGCCAGGGAGCTGAACCCGCTCGCGCTCCGCTGGGGCCGGTAAGCGTCGGAGATGGTTGCGCCGCGGTCAGGCATCGATCCGCCTTCTGCGCCGTCCATGTCGGCGGTGTGCGTGCTACTGGGCCTTCACCGGCGCCGCGCTCTGTCTCGGCACGCCTGCGCCCAACGTCGTGGTGGCGGGATGCACCCCGCGCGCGAGCCCGCCGGGCCCGCCCTCTGCTGCCTTCTCGGGCAGGATCCCCACAGGCCTCGCGACCGCCCCGCCCGGCCGCGAGCCTTGAATCCGTGGTCTCGAACAGCTCTGGCCGAGTAATTCCCGTGCGTCGAAGGTGGTCTCTGAAGCGCGCCGCCCCGACAGTCACCCGACCAGACGCCAGGACGAGGCGGACGTGTGGGCGCGTGGCATGGCGTTAGGTTCACTGGATGGGCGGGGCCAATTCCTTCACCACTTCGGGAAGTCGGTAGGGCTCCCTATCCGCCGGAGCGCGGACTCGTCCACGGCCCACCTTGAGGCTCAGATCCCGCGCAAAGTGGCTGTTGCTGTAAACCTGAAACCCTGACCGACAAGACGAGCGTTCGGCATGTTTCTCAAAGTCGTCACCATCCTTGTGCTCGCGCTGCCAACTCTGCTTTCCCTCTACGTATTTTCCGTTGAAGGGACGAATATGCTCAAACCGTTGGCGTTTGCCTTCACGCTGACTTCTGCGCTCTACGTCCTTGTCATCAGTGTCGTTCGCCTCCGTCACCCTTCCACGCCGTACCTCAATTTCTGGATCGTGTTGCCCATTTGCTCGGCACTCTTTCTCGCTTGCGTGGTGATGGGTCTCTCCGTCGTCGGTCATTGAAGAGCCAGGTCGAGACGCAGCGCTTCCCTGAATAGGATCACGACGACACATCAAGCGAGCCCTGTATTTAACCTGGAGCCGATGATCCCTGCCGAGGTGCGAGCCGCCTGAGCTATCCGGTTCAAGGGCTCGATCATGCCGCTGCGCGCGCCTGCGCGGCGACGTCGACCTCCGCGTATCCGCCGTCTCCAGCGGCGTACTCCGACCCGACGTCGGGGGTGATCCACGAGGCAGCCGAGCAGGCCGTCTCCGGCGCAGCGGCCGTGCCGCCACGCGCCTCGGTGACACCGACGAAGCGGCAGCAGATCTACACGCAGGTGCACGCGCTGCATGCCCAGGGCCTCTCGCTTTACGCGATCTGCCACCGGGACCAGCGCGCCGGGCGCCGAAGGAGACCGCTGTGGGCGGTATGACTTCCGACCTCCGGTGAGCCCCGTTGCTGAAGGCACTTCAGGGCGCCGACGCGCTGCTGGCGTGGGCCTCGTCGATCGGCCCGACGAACGAAGGGATGGCGCAGCGACTGCTCGACCTGAACCCGATCCGCAAGGAGAGTGGCAGGGACAGCTCTCCAAGACACCCTTGCATCACGACAGAGAGGAGAGGCTCACCGCGAGGCCGCTGCGCCGAGGTGCGCTCGAACGTCGGCACCCTTCACGACGGCTCGCGCTCGAGGTTCTCGCGCAGCTTACGCAGTCCGTCGCGCGCTCGGCCGCGCATCACGCGGCGCAGGAGCGGGACCACGAGCCAGCGAAACCACCACCGCTGATTGCGGCTGACCATGCGCCACTCGACGCGCGTCTGGTCGTCGGAGAGCGCTGCGAAGTCCACAGTCATGCGGGGCAAGAGGAAGCCCTCACCTTCGGTCAGCAGACGCTCCCCGACGCGCGCCTCCTTCACCTCGATGTCGATCGTGCCGGTGCGCCCGAAGGGCATGCGCACGGTCTCCCGGTAGCGCTTGCCGACCTGCCCGTGCTCCAGCGTGTCGAGCTCGCGTATGGCTGCGACGCCCGGGAACCAGGTCGGGAAGTTCTCCATGTTGGACACGTACGCGAACGTCTCGTGCAGGGGCCGGCCGATCTCCACCGAGCCCTGCGCCAAGAGCTCCAGCTGCGCGCCGCTCACGAGCGCCTCCTCGGTGCCGTCTTGATCTCCATCGGCCTGAGCAGGCTCTGCTCCACGCTCCGACGCATCGCGCGGACGTAGCGTGGCCGGGACCAGCCCCGCTCCTCGACGAGCTCCTGCCAGTTCCCGATCGACAGGATGGTGGCCAAGAAGTCCGCCGCATCCGACGCCGACCATCCGTCGGCCAGCGCGCCTTCGGCCTGAAGCCGCGCCACGAAGCCCGCGCAGACGGTCGTGAAACCGCGCATGCGGTCGCGCCATGCGAGCTCCGCGTCCTCGTCCGTGGCCCGTGCCGCCCGCATGGCCCGCGCCACATCGGTGATGTGGGCGACGTAGTCCGCCCACGCACCGATGAACTCGGAGAGGATCGCGCGCGCGTCGGGGACGCGCTCGCACTTTCGGATCAGGTCGGCGAACCCATGCACCTCGTCGACGTGACGCACCAGCGCGACCAAGAGCTGGGTCCTGGTCTCGAAGTGCAGATAGATCGCCTGGCGCGACACCCCGGCCGCCGCCGCGATCTCCGCCATCGAGACGCCGCGGCGCCCCGGCTCGGTCATCAGCCGGCGCGCGGCCTCGAGAATCGCGGCGCGGGTTTCCCCGTCCTTGCTTGACATGGTGTCAAGCATGGGACATGGTTTACACTGTGTCAAGTTCGACG
The DNA here is from genome assembly GCF_051530195.1 of Sorangium sp. So ce321. NCBI lineage: Bacteria > Pseudomonadati > Myxococcota > Polyangiales > Polyangiaceae > Sorangium > Sorangium sp. So ce321. The sequence continues at coordinate 14,441,255 of NZ_CP150329.1, forward strand.
GTTCGGCGGGCGCGCCGGCGTCACGGTGCGCGCAGGCGACCGCGAAGGACCCGGGGGACTCTGCCGCCAGAGCGCAGAATAGGTTGAAACGTCATTGTTTCTCGGCGCTTGTGCGGCCTCCGCTCTCCAGGCGGTGGAGCGCCTCAAGATACTGGATCGCGGAGGTGCGCCGGAGATCGAGCGGGTTCGTGGTCGCGCCACGTACGCGCGATCGATGTGAACCTCGCGATTTGGGGGAGACGGACGCTGCGAGCAGTCGGTTGACTGGCTCGTAAACGAAGCTGCCAGATCATGCCCGAGCGCGACGGCGCGGCTCAGGGTGCTGGCAAGGCAGGCGACCACGGCAGCCGAGGCGAAGGATCGGACGTCGCGATCTCTCGAACCTCCGCGCTCGCCCGTTGAGCCCGTCTTGGAGACATGGCTGACGAAGGGAGTGCGATCCATCGTGACGTCCCCTGAAACCTGGTGCGAAGCGATGGATCCCGCTGGTTCCTCCCCGTCCTTCATCCTTGGTAGACGCCCGTCAGCGGAGAGCATTAACTATGCACGTGCTCCGCCGCTCCCCGCGCGCATGGGCATGTTGTTCTCGTCGATCTAGAAGTATACAAAGTCTCCGTAACGCCGTGAAAGGTTGCCGCATGAAAGCACCCTGACCCGCCTTCCCCCGTTGCTGCTCGACGCACAGCTCGGAGGAAGACGAGTAAGTAGCTCACACTCCGCGGCCGATTCGACACAGCATAGGACCGCTCGCGAGAGGGCCACTGTTTGCATGGGCGGGAGGAGTCCGCAACCAGGTACGAGCGCTGTACGCGCGGCTTATTCCACGGGTACAGCTCAGGTGCGAAATTCCGGGGCACGGGACGGGGCTCCGCCTGTCAGAGGAGTATCAGATGAGATTTCTGAAAATCGCGCTCGCGGTGGTTATCATGGTGGTTTGCCCACTGTGGACCGCCCTGGCTTGGAATCGCATCACCGAGGGGAGCGTCACCTCGATTGAAGTCACTCCCAACGGTGACATCTACGGCGTCGGCCTGGACAAGGCCGTGTGGCGCACGCGCGCTGGTGCGGCATGGGAACGCATCACCGAGGGGAGCGTCACCTCGATTGCGGTCACTCCCAACGGCGACATCTACGGCGTCGGCTTGGACCAAGCCGTGTGGCGCACGCGCGCTGGTGCGGCATGGGAACGCATCACCGAGGGGAGCGTCACCTCGATTGCGGTCACTCCCAACGGCGACATCTACGGCGTCGGCCTGGACCAGGCCGTGTGGCGCACGCGCGCTGGTGCGGCATGGCAACGCATCACCGAGGGGAGCGTCACCTCGATTGCGGTCACTCCCAACGGCGACATCTACGGCGTCGGCCTGGACAATGCCGTGTGGCGCACGCGTGCTGGTGCGAGATGGCAACGCATCACCGAGGGGAGCGTCACCTCGATTGCGGTCACTCCCAACGGCGACATCTACGGCGTCGGCTTGGACCAGGCCGTGTGGCGCACGCGTGCTGGTGCGACGTGGCAACGCATCACCGAGGGGAGCGTCACCTCGATTGCGGTCACTCCCAACGGCGACATCTACGGCATCGGCTTGGACAATGCCGTGTGGCGTGGGTAGTTCAGGGCGGACAGGACAAGCAAACGCGTTCCGCAAAGTCAACAATGCGCCCGATCGCTGTCGCGACGCCGGCACGAAATGGTGCCAATCGTCTCAGCTCGAACGGCAGCGCGAGCACCCACCGCCGAACCGGAACAGCAGGCAGGGCGCGATCCACCACGTGCGCCGCCGTGTTGCACATGCGCCGTGCTCCGCAGCTCGGGCAGAGACCGCGTCCATTACACGAGAAGGCCACGAGCAAGTCGTGGCCCTACGCGTCGCAATGAAAACGGCAGAATCCCGTGCGAAGTCCCCGCACGCAAGGTAGGCGCGAAACGCCTGCTCCATGCAGCGCGGCGACCCTCGGTCGTACGTCTCGCGAGCGTGAGCGAGAAAGCTTTCCAGGTGATCCCGAACAAGGATGTGGAGAACGGTGTCCTCTGGCTTTCGCGGCGTATACGCAGGTGACGTGAGGCGCCGCGGGACAGGCAGCTCTGCCCGCTCGTTCCGGCTTCGAGCAGCGATGCGCGTGCGACCGACTGCCCGGGCGCCGATCAGCGGATCGGCCCGGCGACCTTCGGCGGCGAGGCCGGGGCCGCCTTCGCGGCTTCCTCGAGCGGCGCGCAGCCGTCGGCGGCGAAGGGGCCGATCGCCGGCTCGGCGTCGACGAACGCCGACACGTGGCGCATCCGCTCGATGAAGGCCGCCTCGGTCTCGGCGCGCCGCGGGTCGGCCGCGAGCGGGACGGTCCCGAGGCCCTCGCTGCGCACGGGGCAGATCTCGGCGAGGGGCGGCGCGCCCCGCCGGAGGCGCAGGCGCGCGAGCATCGCGAGCTCGACGGCGGGGCCGGTCCTCTTCACCTTCATGATGAAGTTGCCGAGGCTGTAGAAGATGGGCCTGCCGCGGCGGAGCTCGATGCCCTGGAGCACGTGCGGGTGATGGCCGAGGAAGGCGTCTGCGCCCGCGTCGATGGCGGCGCTGGCGAGCGCGCGCGCCTGCGGCAGCGGGGTGTCCAGGTACTCGGTGCCGCCGTGGTAGCTCACGACGACAGCGTCCACGCCGGGCTGCTTGCGCGCGGCGCGCACCGCGGCGGCGAGCCCGTGCCGCTCCGCGGCCGCGACGAACTCCCGCGCCGGGTGCTGCCAGAGCGAGCCCTGGTTCCAGATGCCGGTCACGGCCAGCACCGCCACGCGGAAGCCGCGGCGCTCGACGATGGCCGGCGCGTACGCCTGGCGCCGCGTCCGCCCGGCGCCCACGTAGGCGACGCCCGCGCGCTCCAGGTGGCCGAGGGTGTCGAGGAACGCGCCCTTGCCGTAGTCCCACATGTGGTTGTTCGCGAGCGACACAACCGTGATGCCGGCGCGCGCGAGCGCGTCCGCGCCGGCCGGCGGGCCCGTGAACACGAGCGGCTGGAGCCGGTGCTGCGTCTCTCCGCCCTGATCGCTGAGCTGGTTCTCGAGGTTGACGAAGCGCACGTCCGCGGAGGCGAACAGCGCCGCGACAGGGGCGAAGGGGTCGTGCGCCGGATTGCGGAGCAGCTCCTGGCCGAGCGCCTTGCCGAGGCAGACGTCGCCGCCCGCGATGAGGGTGATCGCATCGGCCGGCGTGGCAGGGACGGCCGCTGTCGCGCCAGGGGCGGCCGCTGTCGCGCCAGGGGCGGCCGCTGTCGCGCCAGGGGCGGCCGCTGTCGCGCCAGGGACGGCCGCTGTCGCGCCAGGGGCGGCCGCTGACGCGACGGCGGGCGGCGGGGCGAGCCCGGCGCCCACGTTGGCGGGCCGCTCGCAGCCGATCTGCGCGGCCATGGCGCACATCGCGAGGAGAACAGGGGCGGGGCGCATCGCGAGCGGTTTCTCGGCGCGCATTATCCACGGGGGCCCGCCTGCGCCAACAATCCGGGCGAGGCGGCGATCCCGGTGGCCGGCGCCCGGGCGCCCGCCCATGCTCGGCGCCCATGGACCAGGAGCAGCGCTTCATCGACGCTGGCGACGCCGGCGAGCTCGGCGCGCGCGACGGCGAGCGCGTCGCGCGGACACCGCGGAGCGGGCGGTGACGGGGCGCGCGGCCGGCCTCGCGGGCGTGGTGCTGTGCGGCGGGCGGAGCAGCCGGATGGGGCGCCCCAAGGCGTGGCTGCCGTTCGGGGGCGAGGCGCTCCTCCAGCGGGTGGTGCGGCGCCTCGGCGAGGCGGCGTGGCCGATCGCGGTGGTCGCTGCGCCCGGGCAGGAGCTGCCGCCGCTGCCGGAGGGGGTGCAGGTCGTGCGCGACCCGGAGGAGGGCCGCGGCCCGCTGCAGGGCATCGCGGCGGGGCTCGCGGCGGTCGCGCCGCTGGCAGAGCGGGCCTACGTCTCGGCGACCGACGCGCCCTTCCTGCACCCCGCCTTCGTCCGGCGCCTCGCGGACCTGCAGGCGGGCGGCTACGCCGTCGCCGTGCCGCGGGCGGACGGGCACCATCACCCGCTCGGCGCCGTGTACGCCTGCTCGGTGCGCGGCGAGGCCGAGGCGCTGCTCGCGGAGGGCAGCCTGCGGCTGTCCTCCCTGTTCGAGCGGGCTCGCACGCTGGTCGCGGAGCCGGAGCTCCTGCTCGCGGATCCGCGGCTCCTGGAGGCGGATCCGGCGCTCCAGTCGCTGCGCAACCTGAACACGCCCGAGGACTACACGGCGGCCCTGCGCGAGCTGGAGGGCGCGGCCGATCCCCTACGGGGAGGCACGGCCGGCCGTCCGTGAATCGCGGCCTGGGATGGACCCGTCGCGCCGGCTATTCTTGCGGTGATGCGCCGGCCGGCTGCCCTGTACCGCGTCGATCCCGACGATCCGCGCGCGCCCTCCGAGGAGGTCTGGGCTCGCCTCAGCCCGGCCGGCCGCGCGCGCGTTGTCGCGAGCCTCCCCTCCGAGTTCCCCGTCTCCGAGGCGTCACCGCCGGAGGGCGACGAGCACTTCGGCGCGAAGGTCGGCGCCCGCTCCGCGCTCGGCAGCTATTTCACCCGGATCGGGCGCCGCGTGTACCTCGCCTGCGATCTGCCCGTGTACTACCCGGGCGAGCGGATGTTCGCGCCCGACGTCATGGCCGTGCTCGACGTGCCCGTGCACCGGCGCGAGAAGTGGGTGGTCAGCGTGGAGGGGCGCGGTCTCGACTTCGCGCTCGAGGTCATCGTCTCCGGCCGCCGACGCAAGGATCTGGCCGAGAACGTCGAGCGGTACGCGCGCCTCGGCATCCCCGAGTACTACGTCTTCGACCGGGCCCGGCTGAAGCTCTCCGGGTTCCGCCTGCCCCTGGCGAGCGCGCGCTCCGGCGCGGGGCCGCGCCGGTACGAGCCGATCATCCCGCAGGGCGGCCGGTACGTCTCCCATGTGCTCGGGCTCGATCTGGCCATCGAGGAGGAGCGCCTGCGCTTCTTCCACGGCAGCTCGGCGCTGCTCGAGGCGGACGAGATGATCGGCACGCTCGAGTCCATGCTCGACAGCCTGGAGGTGCGCGCGCGAGCGGCCGAGGAGCGGGCCGCGGAGGAGGCCCGCAAGCGCAAGGAGGAGGCCCGCAAACGCAAGGAAGAGGCGCGCCTGCGCAAGGAAGAGGCGCGCCTGCGCAAGGAAGAGGCGCGCCTGCGCGAGGAGGTCGAGCGTCGCCTCGCCAAGGCGCTGGCCGAGATCGAGCGCCTGAAGGGGAGGGGCGGGTCGTGAAGCGCGCGCCTCCTCCGAGGCACGCCCAGCTCCCCTGACCAGAGGCTGCCCCCGTTGCGGCTTGCGCGACGGCGTCCGTCGCCGCCGCGCTCCCGGTACCTATCTCGCGATCAGGACCCGCTGCTCTCCGTGCCTCGGGACGAACACCCGGTCCGGCCCCAGCCCGCGCGCCGCCATGACGCGCCGGAGCTCGCGAGGCGCCTCGCCGAACGTGTCGGTGCTGTTGATGAAGGTATCGAAATGAATCGCCATCATCCGCCGCGCCCCGAGATCGAGAAAGGCCTGGACCGCCTCCGCCGGATCCACATGCTTCGGCGCCATGTACTCGTGCGGCCCCATCGGGGCGATCGGCAGGACGGCCAGATCGATCGCGGGGAACCGCGCGCGCGTCTTCACGAAGTAATCGCGCTCGTAGGCAGTGTCACCGCCGAAGTAGACCGTGAGCCCATGGTACTCGACGACATAGCCCGTGAAGCTCTCCGTCATCCAGGCCTGGTCCAGCCCGTAGCGGTAGCCGGCGTGCCACACCGGAACCGCCGTGATCTTCAGATCTCCCTGCTGCCATGTCGTCCAGGTCGGGACCTCGACCGAATCGAACGCGTAGTTTGGCACATAGACGAGCCCGCCCCGAGGTACGAGCAGCGCGCGGACCTTCTCCTCGATGAGCGACAGCGACCCCAGCGAGAGATGGTCGAGGTGCATGTGCGAGATGAGGACGGCGTCGACCGGCGGCAGATCCTCCGGATCGAGCCCCGGCTCGACGAGCCGCTTCACGATGACGCCAACGGTGTCCGTGAAGACAGGGTCGGTCAGGATGATCTTGTCGTCGATCTGCAAAAGCACGGTCGCGTGCCCGACCCAGAGGGCGGAGAGCCGCGCCTCCGGGCGATACGGCGCGCGCACCTTGCTCTGCACGGGCCGGGGGCTATCGAACATCGTCGCGACGTTGCCCGCGAGGATGCGCGCGGGCACGCACGAGACGGCGGTGGTCGCGAGGAGCGTCGCGAGGAGCGCCGCGGCGAGCGAGCGGGCCGGGGACGAGGAGGGGCGCGTGGCCATGCGCGGCGTCAGAAGTAGCGGATGCTGAGCGTGATCGTGGTCGAGCGCAAGGCGGCCGTCGGCGTGTAGGTCACCTGAGCGCCGAGGCCGCCGAACAGGGTATACAGCCCTGCCTCGTACGAGGCCGCCACCTGCTCGCGGAAGTACAGCGCGGAGCCGCCGAGCGAGCAGGAGAGATAATCGCCCCGATCGAGGAGCGGGAAATAGGCGCGCACGCCGCCGCGGGCCATCCAGCTCCCCGCGAGATCGCCGGCACCGGCGATGTATTCAGACGAGCCGAACAGCTCGATGGAGCCCGCGTGCCGCGTGAGCGGCTCGGCGATGAAGGCGCGCCACGGCGAGAGCTTGCGGTTGATCCCGAACGAGTAGAGCACCGGCGTCACCTGCCAGCGGACCCCGAAGTGCGTCCCGCTCGGCCCGATCCACAGCTCGGGGCTCGGCACGAGCTGGACGAACAACCAGGGCAGGGTGAACCGGATGTCCGGCTCCGTCGCGGCGGCATATCGCGGCGGCTCCGTCGCGGCGGCGTATCGCGGCGGCTCGGCCGCGGCGCGGGCGGCGAGCGGCCAGCCGAGGACCGCGGCGCAGACGCCCAGCGCAGGCGCGCGACGCCCTGCGAAGCCGCGCATGCCGGATATGCCGGACATGCCGCGACCACGGGTCGTGGTCCGAGCCGCGCAGAGGGAGCTCCGAGGAGGGCGGGAAGAGCGCTGATCTTTCTTTCCCACGCTCATGATCGGATCCGACGCTCGCCCCGCTACGGCGCTGCGCCGTACACCTTGCCGAGCTGCTTGTACAGGAACCGCGCCGCGTGCTCGCCATACGGCGTCTTCGCGGCGTACACGTCGGGCGAGGCGATCGGCGCGTCCGCCGCCAGCGCGCCCGGCCGACCGAGCCGGCCGAGATCGTCGCTGAGCGCCTCCATCGACGGATACCGGTTCTCCGGCCGCTTGCGCAGGCACTTCATGATCACCGCCTCGAGCGCCCTCCACACAGGGCCCGCGCCCAGGCCGGGCGGCGGGGCCGGCGTCATGAGCTGGTTGGCCAGCACCATGGCCTCTTCCATGGCCGGCGACACCGAGGCGCCGGAGCTCCTCGCGACGCTGAAGGGGAGCCGGCCGGCGAACATCCGGTACATGAGCATGCCGAAGCCATAGACGTCCGTCCGCGCGTCGGGCGGGTCGCTGATGGTCTGTTCCGGCGCCATGTACTCCAGCGTGCCGACGGTCACACCGGCCTGGGTGAGCCCCGAGTGCTCGTACAGCTTGGCGAACCCGAAATCGACGATCTTGGCCGCCCAGGCGTCGCCCCTCTCGCCCACGAGGAACACGTTGGCCGGCTTGATGTCCCGGTGGACGATCCCCGCGCGGTGCGCCGCGCCGAGCCCCGCGGCGGCCTGCAGCAGGATGGGCACGCCAGCCTCCGGAGACAGGCGCTTGTCGCGCAGGAGCATCGAGCTCAGCGACTCTCCGGCGAGGTACTCCATCACGAGGTAAGGAGACTCCTCGTGAAGGCCTATATCGAGGACCTCGACCAGGTTCGGGTGCGCGACGGTGGCAGCGGCCTTGGCCTCGAGGAGGAACCGCGCCTTCACCTTGGGCACGCGGCGGAACCTCGGCTCCAGGAGCTTCAGCGCGACCGGCGCGCCGTTCTGGGTGTCCTCCGCCAGGAAGACCTGCGCCATCGCGCCGCTGCCGATCAGGCCTCGCACCCGGTACCGCCCGGCCACGACGGTGCCCACGTGCTCGGTGGGCTGCGACCGGAGCCGCCGGATGTCGAGGCTCTTGACCAGCTTCTCCCCGTCGTGCGGACAGAAGCGGTGATCATCCGCGTACCGCCGGTGGCAACGAGGGCACAGCATGGAGGTCCCGTTCCGGGCATACCCCCTCCATCCCCCTGTTTGCAAGGCCCGACCTCCCGCGGCGCCGGTCCCTCACGCGGTCGCGACGCGCTCACGGCGCGCTCGCAACGCGCTCGCAACGCGCTGGCGGCGCGCTCACAGCGCGATGGCAGCGCGCTCGGGACACGCGCATGCGCTCGGGCGCTCACGATGCGCTCACGCGCTCAGGACGCGCGCGGCGCGACCGACTGGAGCTTCGCCCCGGGCTCGTTGATGCGGACCGTGTCGACGCGGCTGAAGTCGTCCTCATCGTGCGTGACGCCCGCGACGCGCCAGCCCCGGCACCGGCGGGGCAGCCCGTCGAGGAGGTCGACGAAGGAGCTCACCCACCCCTCGATGTCGCCGGGGCGCCCGTCCGGGGACACGGCGAGCGCCCCGGCGAAGGCGTCGTCGACCTCCGGCGGCGTCCCCGGGAGCAGCGACGAGACGGGCGGCGGCGGGGCGTGCGAGAGGCTCGAGAGGATGGTGGAGATGTCGTCGCCGAGCGTGACGCGCCGCCCGGTGAGCGCCTGGTAGGCGACCGCCGCGAAGGAATAGATATCGCTGCGCGCGTCCACCGGCCTGCCGGTGGCCTGCTCGGGGGCCATGTACAGCGGCGTCCCCAGGAAGATGCCCGTGGACGTCGCGCTGACGTCCGCCGAGAGCTCCTTGGCGATGCCGAAATCGAGGATCTTGACCCGGAAGCCGCCCGGCGACGTGCTCGGGACGAGGTGGATGTTCTCCGGCTTCACGTCGCGATGCACGAGCCCCGCCGCGTGCGCTGCCGCGAGCGCCGAGGCGCCCTCGCGCAGGAGCAGCGCGACCTGGAGCGGCGTCCCGGGCCCGTTGTGCTTCATGGCGTGGGCCAGGTTGCAGCCCTCGAGCCACTCCATGACGATATAGAGCGAGCCGTCCTCGAGCTCGCCCGAGTCGTACACCTCGACCACCGACGGATGGTGAATGCGCGCGACGATGCGCGCCTCCCGCGCGAAGCGCGCGCGCACGTCGTCGTTGTTGAAGTGCTCTGTCCGGATGGCCTTGATCGCCACGTCGCGCCCGAGCCGCTCGTCCCTGGCCTGGAACACCCTGCCCATGCCGCCCTCCGCGACGACCCGGGTCAGGCGATACCGCCCGGCGACGCGGTAAGGGAACGGCCGCGGCGTGCTCAGCGCGGTCCCGTCGTCGCTGCACTGCGGCGCGCCCTGATCGTAGCAACGATGGCAGCTCGGGCAGATCTGCAGGACGTCGATCCCGCGGCTCACCATGTCCTCGAGGGTCGCCTTCCGGCGCTCCGCCGCCCCGGCGAGCTCCTTGCGCATGCGCGACAGCTCGAGCGCGCTGCCGAGGTGGTGAGCGAACGAGTCGACGAGCCGCTTCGTCGTGTCGCTCCACACGACGCTGCTGCCGACGATGACCAGGGCGCCGTGGATCTCGCCCGACAGGCCGACGGCGGGGACCACCACGTCCGACGCCCTCGGGAGCGATTGCTTCGTGAGCGCGGCGCCGCGCAGCGCCTCGGCGGACGGGGCCTCGGTGGTCGTGGCCGTGATACTGACCATCTCCTGCTCCTCGGCCTTCCACACCGCGACCTCGCGCGCCCCGATCGCCTCCGCGACCTGCGCCGACGCGGCGCACGACCAGCGCGCCACGTCGTCGAGCGCCTGCGCCGAGGAGGCGACGAGCTCCGCGAGCTTCTCCTGCTCCTCCGCGAGCTGGCGCGCGAAATACTGCACCGCGGCGTAGGCGATGGCCGACACGGTGAGGATGTTCATCGCGAAGAAGCAGGCGATGAGGGCCGGGGGCGTCTCCGGCGCGCGCGCCGAGAGCAGGGGGTCGACCGCGCCGGCCGCCGCCACGAGGAGCGCGTAGGCGGTGAACCAGGGGATGGACGCCCGCGCCCTGTGGAACAGCACGAACGTCAGCGGCGCGAGCAGCGCCCACAGGACGACGCCGCTCGACGCGTCGAACCCGCCGCGGCTCGCGTGCATGAGGAACGGCAGCGCGAAGATGAGCAGGGCCTGGCGGAAGCGGAACCCGGCGAACGACTTGGTCCGGGCGAAGTGGACGAGGCTCAGGACCGTACAGGCCATGTAGCCGAGCGGGATCGCCGCCGAGCGCACATCGCCGCTCGCGGCATAGGCGATCGCCCAGACGGGGCACGCGCACGCCTTGAGCGCGGCCGTGAGCGTGAGGATCCGCTTGTGCTGGCGCAGCCGCGGATCGTCACCCGGCTGCAGCCCGATCCGCGCGGCCGCCTGCAACAACCTCATCCCCGTCGAGTGTACGACGACGAACAGGGGGGCCTCAAGCATCCGACCCGGCGCCCGGAGCCATGCTCGGACCGAGCGCCTGGCGCGCCAGCGCCATCCAATGTCGACGCAATCGGTCGCGTACAGGCCATGCCGGATCGCGCCGACCGTCCCTGGCCGAAGCTGCCGCATCTCGACCGGTAACCCGAGCTCACCCTGCCGGTGACGCCCTCGTGTCGTCGGGCCGAGGAATCCCCTCATTTGCAGCCATTTCAGCGGGGAAATTGAACGGGGAGGCCGGAGACAGCGAGTATTTGAAGATTTCTCTCGCCGTCTCCCCGCCTCCCGTGAGTTTCCGAAGAATTTCAGGGGATGCCTCATGTCGTCGGGCTGATCGCTGCTTCGCACCCAGCGAGCCCGTGTGTCGGGCCGCGGCGCTCGCCGCCCGGCGGCAGCATCGACATGCACGCTCCCGTGGTGGCGAGCAGAGCTGCTTCACGGAGGGATAAGGGAGGCTCCGCGCGGGCAGGGGCCGGCGTCAGGCCCCGCCGAGGTCGATCTCCGCCAGCCTCCCGATGAGCGGATCCTCGGCGCCGAGCTGCTCGAACGTCACCGGATCGCTCTTCTCGAGCGCCGCCAGGAGCTGGTTCAGCCCGCGCCGCGATCCATAGTAGTTCGAGAGCTCGTGGTCCTCGTCGGTGATGCAGGAGCGCACCGTGGTGCGCGAGATCTGCGGCAGCCGCAGCGCCTTGAGCGCCATCGACCACAGGCCGTCGATGAAGTTCTGATCCGCGGGGAACTCCAGGAGCCCGGCCATCGTGAGGAGCATGGCGCAGCGCTGGCCCCTCGGCGTCGACAGCGCCTCTCCGCCCGTGAGATAGCCGAGATCGAAGGCGCGGCGCATGGCGTCGGCGGCGCAGAGCAGGCGCTTCAGCTCCTGGGCCGCGTGGCTCAGGTGGCTGTGGAACATGACGTCGACAGAGAGCCCGCCGAGCGCCTCCGTGCTCTTCTGATAGCGGGTGACGGCCGGGAGCCGCCCGAGCTCCTGCCGGACGGCGTCGCCGGTCGGCACGTCGTGCGGCGGCTCGCGGTGGCTGAAGAAGCCACCTGACTGGAAGACATAATAGAGCTCGCTCTGGCCCGCGAGCCCGGCCCAGATATCCGAGTACTGCGCCACCCGATTGAGGCTGCCGGCCGCCCAGTTGAGGCCGGCCGCGGCCTCGCCGCTGATCTGCGACGCGCTCACCCCCGGGTCGCGCGGCGCCATCGAGCCCTGGATGTCCTCGGCGATCTCCGTGAGCTGGAAGTCGAGGAAGCCGTCGTAGTAATCCGCGCGCCCGTCCCGGTTCACATCGGAGTAGCGGGCCACGACGAGCGCGTGCGAGGGCCCGACGAACTGAGAGAACCCGGGGACCTGCGCCTGCGGGTGGTGCCATTGCGCCTTCCGGATGCGCTCGTCGAGCTCTGCGTGCGACGCGCGCTCGCTCATGCCGCGCAGCGCGGCGACGAAGCAATCGAGCCCCTCGGACGAGGTCACCATCCCGTCCGCGCCGACCCGGAAATAGGTCGAGTCCCAGGAAGAGTAGATGTCCGCGTCAGGGAACGCCTGCGAGATGGCAAAGCGCGTGGTGAGCCCCGCGCACTGCGAGTTCATCATCAGCTTGTACCCCTCCTGGCTCACCTTCACCGCGGCCGCGCGGAGGTCGAAGGAGCCGAGCTGGGCGTGCCGGTTGATGAGCAACCCGATGAAGAACTTCATCCCCATTTCGAGGTTCTCGTCCCGCGGCGTGGCCGTGCGGGCAAAGACGCGGATGGGCTCGCCGGCGGGCGTCTTGAAGGGGGCCTCGAAGGCGCGGTAGGGGCTCCAGCCGCTCGGCGACGGCGGCGCGCCCGGCGGGAGCGCGATCTCCTTGAAGCCATAGGTCGACACGAGGATGCGGCACTCGCCCTCGTGGAACTCCGAGCCGCTGCACACGGCGAAATTCCACGGGCCCGTCAGCTCGTCGTAGGGCGGCGCCTCGCGGAGCAGCCCGCGGACGAGCCCCCGCGCGCGCTCCTGCTGGGCCGTCGTGAGCCCCGGGGCGCGCAGCTGGAGCAGCTGGATCGCGTGGGCGCGCAGCGCCGGCCGGGCCGTCTCGTCGCCCGCCTCCTTCTCGATGAGCGCGAAGATCTCCTCGGCGGCGCGCTCGGCGATCGGCGCGAAGCCGCGGTCGTCCAGCGACGTCGCGACGAGGTGCGACAGGATGGTCAGCGCCGCGGAGCGGAGGGTCGCGGCCGCCGTCGGGTCGCGCCGCGCCTCCTCGCCGCCAACGGCCGCGTCGGCGAGCGCCGCGCGCGCCTGCTCCAGCACCGCCATGCCCCGGCCCGCCGAGAGCCGCTCCTTGCGCAGCGGCTCCTCCGGGTGGAACGCGCTCGGCGGAAACAGCTGCGTGAACGTGCTCGTCCGCCGCGAGGAGATCCACCGGGCGGCGGTGACGAGGGCGTCGCTGGCCGCGATCCCGTCCGGGGCGAGGGCCGGGCTCGCGCTGAACACCCCGACGGGCAAGAGCCAGAGCGGCGCGGCGCCCTCGCGCCCGCCGTTCAGATCGATGGGCGCCGCCTGCGACGCCACGCCTTGATCCGGCTCGACTTCGATCGTGGAGACGGCGACGGACTGCAGCCGCCGGCGCACCGGCGTGCGCCCCGGAAACACGATGAGCACCGCCCGGCCCTCGCGCTCGCGCAGCGCCGCGAGGTCCGCCGCGGGCACGGGCGCCTGGAGAGAGATGGCATAGTCGTTGTCATTCACCGCCAGCAGGCGAATCCCCGGCGTGGACTTGCGCTCCTCGAATGCGGCGGACGCGGCCGGACCGACGGCATCCACCGTGCCAGGCAAGTCGACCATCCCGCGAGGAGAACGGATCCGGACGATGACTTCGGTAGGCATGCTCTCTCCTAAGGTGAGAGAACGTCACCCTGTTCAAAGGCCCGGCGCAACAGGAATCCGACTCCTCCCGAACGCCGTCTCAACGCATCATGACAGCAGTCGGGGAGACCCTACACGAGCTATTCAGGCATATCCCTCAAGGCATCTCCGGCTCACCCTGGGTTGACTCCCTCACCTCGACGTCCGGCGGAGCGTCCGCGGCACCGGGCGCACTGGCGCCCGGCGCGACGATGTCGCCGGGCGCATTGGCGCCCGGCGCGACGTAATTGGCGCCCGGCGCGACGTAGAAGATGCGCGGCGCCTCGTGCGCCGATGACGTCGAACAGTGCAGGAGCGACAGGCCTGCTCCGGCCGCGACGAGCAGCGCGGCGGCGATCAGCTTGACCCCCGCGCGCCGGGCGGCGCGCGCCCCCGGAGCGACGGCCGCCGCCCCGGCGAGCGCGGCGGCGGCCGGCTCGGGCGCGGAGGTCGGCGCGGCGGCGGCCGGCTCCAGCGCCTCCAGCGCGGCCGCCCGGGCGAGGTGAGGGGGCAGCGGGGTGCTCGACGGGGGCGCCGGCAGGAGGCTGCCCGCGCGCAGCGTCGCGAGCGACGCCTCGCCGTCCAGGTCGGCGGCGCCGGCCGAGAGCGCGTCGCCGGTGCGGGCCTCCACGGCGGGCGCGTCGCCCTGCGGCTCGCCCGGCGCGGCGGGGGGGCCGAACGGGCGGAGCGCCACGCCCGCGTACGGCCCGAGGAGCGCGCCGACCTCCTGCAGGTCGGCGGGGCGCCGCGCGCGGTCCGGGCAGAGCATGCGATCGATCATCGCCGCGACGTCGGCGGGCAGCGCGGGCGCGATCTCCCCGATCGGCCGGATCGCGCCGGTCAGGATGCGCTTCAGCACCCTGCCCATGTTCTCGGCCTCGGTGGGCCGGACCGAGGTGAGGCACTCGTAGAGGATGACGCCGAGCGACCAGATGTCGGCGCGGTGATCCACGTCGTGCTCGCCGAGGATCTGCTCGGGCGACATGTAGTAGGGCGTCCCGAGCATCTCGCCGGTCCCGGTGCGCCCCGAGGTCCACGCGGTCTGGCCGTGCCTCGCGGTGAGCTTCGCGATGCCGAAGTCGAGCACCCGGACCCGGGAGACCTCGTCGTCCCGCGCATCCAGCGCGGCGGCGCCGCGCGCGTCGACGAGCGCGGCGCGAGGGCCGGACCCGGGCGGGCCCGGCGCCGTCGCCGCCTCGGGCGTGAGCAGGAAGATGTTGTCGGGCTTGAGGTCGCGGTGGACGATGCCCAGCGCGTGCGCGGTGCCGACCGCCGAGATCACCGGCAAGAGGATGCGCGACAGATCCGGGAGGGGGATCTGCGCCTCGCGCAGGAGCTTGTCCCGGAGCGACTCCCCCTCGAGCAGATCCATGACGAGGAACGGGGTCCCGTCGTCGAGCTCCAGGACGTCGTGGATGCACGGCACGTTCGGGTGATCGACCGCGGCGGCGGCGCGCGCCTCCCGGAGGAGGCGCCGGCGGATCGAGGCGTCCTCCGTCGCGCCTGGACGAAGCATCTTCAACGCCACACGCTCGCCGCTCGCGAGGTGGGTGGCGGCCCAGATGACCCCCATGCCGCCCTCGGCCAGCTGGCGATCGACCCGATAGCGACTCGCCACCAGGGCGCCCGGGACCAGGTTATTGGTCAAGCAGACCAAGAATACCACGCGCCGTCCGCGGGGCCGGCGCCGCGCGCCTGAGACGCCCCTGCGCCGCTCGGGTCGAACAAATACGTGAGCGACGCAGCGGCGCGTGTGCGCCGCTGTCGTTGCAGAGGGGCTGAGGGGACTCCCCTACACCGCTGGCCAGATCGAGCCGGCGCGGCGGCGCTCGGCGAACGCCTCGGCCGAGAGCGCGTAGCGCAGGAGCTCGTTCGACACCGGGTGCTGGAGCAGCAGGCGCGGCTCCTCGGTCGAGCGGGCGATGTCGCGATCGTACCGGCGGAGGTAGTCGATCGCGGCGAGCGCGTCGCCGCAGAGCAGGTAGCCGATGCGGTACTCGCTCCGGCGCAGGCCGATGACGAAGGCGCGCGCGTCGTACGTCACGGCCACGCTCGGCGCGATCTCCTCGAGCATCTTGCGCTGTCGGCGCCCGATGGCCCGCTGCACGCCGGGGAGCATCTGCTGGGCGGCGTGCTCGCGCGCGGGCGAGATGGCGCCCGACCCGAAGCCGGGATCGAGCGTGCGGATCGACGCGATCAGCAGGCCGTCGGTGGCCTCGGCCGGGATCTCGTCGAGGAAGGTGAAGCCGACCGCGACCCGCGCGAAGAGGCGCGCGAGCGCGAACGTCTGCTCGAGCTCCGGCAGCTCGGTGAGCGAGGTCGGCGCGACGATGGCCGGCGGATCGCCCGGGAAGACGCGCGCGGCGCCCTGCCACGAGGGGACGAGGTAGAGCTCGAACGCCTCGATGCCGAGCGCGCGGCCCACCCGCTCGGCGAGCTGCCGCGTCGGGTGGTTGTCGCGCGGGCCGAGCCGCTCGCGCGAGCCGACGCCGAGGTTGCTCAGCTCGAAGCGGATCGCCTTCGCGGCGATCGGCGCGATCGCGAGCGCCACGTCGATCCACGAGCTCCGGGCCTCGGGGACGAGCAGCCGGCCGATCTCGGGGCCGGCGAACGCGCCGACGTAGGGCGCCTCGGACGGGACGCGCCGGCTCCTCAGCCGGCCCATGCGCTCGGGCGACACCTCGCCGAGGCAGGCGCGGACCTCCTCGACGGTGACCCGCTCCTCGGCGCGCCCGTCCTTGGCGAGCGCCGCCTCGAGCGCGGCGAGCGCGGGGCCGAGGTCGGGCAGCCGCGAGATGACCTCCGCGTCGGCCGTGAGGATCTCCCGCAGCACCTGGACCGCCTCCGAGTTGCGCCCCGCGGCCTCGAGGCCGCGGCCGAGGGCGGTGCGCGACTCCGGCGGGGCGTTCGGGAGCGCGACCGCCTGCTGGAGGTGCGCGAGCCCGTCGCGGGGCCGGATGAGCAGGGTCGACTCGAGCAGGCCGAGCGTGGTCAGCCAGCGCGGATCGGGCGGGACGCGGCGGGCCGCGGCGACCTCGAGCAACTGCGCGAGCGCCTTGGCGTAGGCCGCCGCGCCCTCGCTCGTCTCGACGCGGTACAGCCGCGCGAGCGCCGTCCAGCCGCGCGTGTCGCTGCTCGGCGCGCTCACGATGACGTCGCAGAGCGTGCGGACCATGCCCGCGCTGTCGCCGGCGTCGCGGTAGGCGTCGGCGAGGCGCAGGCCGGCCTCGACGCGGGCGCTCGGGTCGGTCGAGAGCTCGACGAGGCGCCCGAGCGCGCGCAGCGCGAGCGCGTGATCGCCGCGCGTGACGCCGAGCTTGTGCAGCCGCTCCAGCGCGGGCCGGTTCTGCGCGTCGATCGACAGGATGGCCTGGAGCGCGTCCTGCGCGAGCGCCGGGTTCGCGAGCGGCCCCTCGTAGAGGTCGGCGATCAGGAACTGCGCCGCGATCTTGGTCTCGGCGTCCGTCGCCGCGGCCACGGCGCGCTTCAGGGCGTCGCGCGCCTCCAGCCAGACGCGCTGCACGGTGAGCAGCCGGGCGAGGAGGAGCAGCGCCGACGGCTCGCTCGGCGTCGCGTCGATGACGCGCCGGACGGCCGCGATGCCCACGCCGGCGTCGATCGCGCCAGGGCGCCCCTGGTGCTGCAGCACCGAGCGCGCGATCTCCGTGCCGAGCAGCGTGATCGCCGCGCGGTTCGTGGCGCGGCCGAGCGCCTCGCCGAGGCGGTCGGTGAGCCGGTGGGGGTCGCCCGCGAGCTTCTGGGCGAGCGCGTGCGCCGCGGCGACGCAGCTCGGATCCGCGCGGAGCGCGCTCTCGTACAGCTCGAGCGCGCGCGCCGCGGCCTCGGGGGACGCGTCCTCGGCGGTGAGCTCCGCCGCGCGGACGAGGTGCATCGCGCGCGCCGGCTCCCCGAGGACGAGGTCGGCGAGCGCGAGCTGGGCGGTGATGACGCTCGCCCTGTCGCCGAGGCGCTGCGCGAGCCGGTCGAGCCCGCGCGCCGCGAGCAAGCTCTCCGGCCACAGCGAGAGGGCGCTGCGGAAGCCGGCGAGCGCGGCGCGGGCGGCGGCGGGGTCCGCGTCGGCCTGCGCCTCGGCGAGGAGCGCCTCCTCGATGAAGTAGAGGGCGCGCGCGATGGAGTCCGACGAGAGCTCCCGGATGTCGCGGATCGCGCTGGCGAAGAGGACCTCCACCCGCTGTCCGGCCGGATCGTTCGGGCCCGACCTGCCGGCGATGCGGAGGATCGAGAGGTGCGCGGCCGAGTCCCGCGGCGCCTCCTTGACGATGCGGGCGAGCGCCTCGAGCGCGGCGCCCGGCCCGAGCTGCTCCTCGAGCGACGCGATCTCCCAGAGGGCGCCCCCGCGCGCGACGCTCGACGTGAACACGTCGGCCTCGGCGCGCAGGACCGTCGCGAGCGACGTCGGGGCCTCGAGCAGCCGGTAGAGCTGCTCCAGCATGCGCAGCGCCGGGACGTGGTTCGGCACGACGGCGACGAGCCCCTCCAGGATCTCGATGGCCTGGCGCGGGCTGCTCTCCGCGAGGACCAGCGCGAGCGAGATCCGGAGCGCGTGATCGACGAGCGCCGGCGGCTTGCGCTCGAGCCAGCGCGCGTACAGCCCCGCGAGCTCGCTCGCGATCATGGAGTGGGACATCCCCGGCAGGCTGGACGCCGGGCGCGCGCCGGTCGCCGGCCGCTGCGCGGCGGGCGCGCCGATGCCCACGCCGAAGCCGGCGCCGCCGGCCCGGACGTAGATGCGCTCCATCGCGTCGAGGATCGCCGGGTCGGGCTGGCTCGAGGCGAGCGCGGCGTCGGCGCGGGCGAGGAGGCGGAGCGCGTCTTGGTCGCGCCCGAGCGCGAGCTCCTGCACCTCGGCCGCCTGGAAGAGCAGCCGGGCGTGGTCGTCGGGCCGCTGCGTCTCGTCGGCGAGCGCGCTCAGCACCTCGACGAGCTTCTCGTAGTTGCCTGTCTCGCGGAGGAGCCGCGCGATCTCGATCCGCGGCTGCGGGTGGGAGGGCCTCCGCCGCGCCGCCTCGCGGTAGGACTCGACGGCGCTGTGCGGCCGCTTGAGGCGCCGCTCGTCGAGCGACGCGACCTCGATCCAGAGGCTGAACGCCGCGCCTCCCGCGGGGTCGCGCTGGATGAGCTTGAGCAGCGAGCGGCGCGCCTCCTCGTAGCGGCCGGACCGCTCGTCGAGGCGGAAGCGCGCGCGCAGCGCGTCCGGGTCGGTCGGGTCGATCGCGAGCGCGCGGTCGACGAGCGCCGAGGCCCGGTCGCGATCGCCGAGCCTGAGCTCGGTGATGTCGGCGGCGCGCAGGAAGAGCCTGCGCTGCTGGCCCGGGCTGCTCGTGAGCTCGGCCTCGGCGCAGAGCGCGCGCGCGAGCCGCTGCGCGTCGCCCGCGCGGGCGGCGTTGCGCTGCAGCGCGAGGATGGCGGCGCGCCGCTCCGGGTCGATGGCGAGGATCTTCTCGACCTCCTCCACGGCGCGGGCGGGCTGGGCGAGCTCGTCCTCCCAGATGGAGACGAGCTTCTCGAGCAGCCCGATCTTGCGCGTCGGGTCGTCCGTCGCGCTGGCGGCCTGCGTGTAGAGATCGATCCGCTCCCGCACGCCGCGCGGATCTTCCTCGTCGATGGACAGCGGATCTGGCGCGAGCAGGGCCGAGAGCGCGTCGAAGACGGCGCTGTTGCCCGGCTCGATCGCCCACGCGGCGCGCAGGATGGCGAGCGCTTCGTCGCGCCGCTTCAGCTGGTGCTCGCAGATGTCCGCGGCGCGCAGGAGCGCCGCGACCCGGACCTGCGTGGGCCGGTTCGCGTTGGCGACGGCGGTCCACACCTCCACGCGCTCGTCGTGGTGGCCGAGGCGCTGGAGGGCGCGGTCGAGCCGCTCCCGCGTCGAGCTGTCCTCGGGATCGAGGGCCAGCGCGCGCGACGCGTGGAGCGCGGCCTGCTCCGCGTTGCCGAGGGTGTCGTGGATCTCCGCGAGGCGGACGTGCTCGTGCACGATCGCCTCGTTGTCGGTGAGGAGCGCGAGCTCCTTCTGGCGCACGCTGGCGGCCTGCTCGAGGGCGCCGCTCGCCTCGAGCAGGCGGATGAGCTCGCCGACCACGCGCCGCGCGGTGGGCGAGCCGGCCGGGGCCCGCGCCGACGCGCGCGTCAGGAGGGGCACGGCGTCCGCCGGCGAGCGGATCTTGTCGATGAGCAGCCGCGCCGCCGTGTAGAGCAGCCGCGACGCGCGCTCGTCGTCGCGCTCGTGCTCGGCCTCGAGCGACAGCGCGCCGACGAGGCCGACGATGCCGTCGTGGTGCACGAGGTGGCGGCGGAGCGCCTCCCGGACGGGGCCCGGCCCCGGATCGAACGCGATCGCGCCCTCGAGGGACGCGAGGGCGAGCTCCGGCCTGTGGAGCTTCCGATCGAGCACGGCGGCGCGCTCGACGTGGATCCAGGCGGTGAGCTGGCCGTCGCCGTCCGGCTGCCCGCGGCCGGGGGCGTAGGCGTCGGCGAGACGATCGAGGTGCGCCGCGAGGTCCCTTCCGGCCTGCTCGGTGCCGCGCGCGCTCTCGCGGCGCAGGGCGATCTCCAGCCCGCGCAGCGACGCGGCGTGCAGCGGGACGAGCCGCAGCGCCTCGGTGAAGGCGTCGCAGCTCTCCGGCGTGCGCCCGAGCGCCTGCAGCAGGCGCGCCCGCTCGGCGAGGAGATCGGCCCGGGTGGCGTCGGTGTCGGCGACGCGGAGCTTGTCCTCGACGACCTCGAGGGCGAGGGCGAGCTCGGTGCGCGCGTCGATCAGGCGATGGACGCGCGAGAGCGCCGGCTCGAGCGAGCGGGACAGCTGCCGTGCGCGCTCGTACGAGCGGCGCGCGGCGGCGGGGTCCCTGAGCGTTCGCTCCTCGTGGATGCCGAGCTCGACGAGCGCGCGCGCCGCGCCGACCGGATCGCTGCCCTTGAGCCGCTCGGCGCGCTGCTGGAGCTCGGTGGCGAGGTCGGGCGGCGCGATCTGCGGGCTCGCCGCGGGCGCCTCCGCCTCGCGCACCTGCGAGCGCGGCGTCGGCGGGGACGCGTGGACGGGCGCGAGCGGCGGCGACGGCTGCACGGGCGAGGGCGTCGTCGAGGCCTTGGCAGGTGAGGGCGCCGGCGACGGCTGCGCGGGCGAGAGCGCCGGCGATGCCTGGGCGGGCGAGAGCGCCGGCGACGGCTGCACGGGCGAGAGCGGCGCGGGCGTCGCCGCCGGCTCGATCGTCTCGACCGAGATGGGCGTGGGCGACGAGATCGGCTCGGCCGAGATGGGCATCGGCGTCGCCGTCGGGTCGACCGAGATGGGCATCGGCGTCGAGCCTGCGTCGAACGCGACGATCGCCGGCGAGGCCTGGGTAGGCACGCTTCGCTGGGAGCTCGGCGCGGGTCTGCCTGCGCCGGAGCCCGGAGCAGGCGGCGCGCCGGCGCGGTTCGGGCTCTGCGAGCGCTGGGGCAGGGGCCGCGGCGAGCGGGCCGGCGGCGGGGGCAGCTCTTCGTGCGGCGCGGGCGCCGGTGCGCCAGCCTGCACGGCGCCGGGCGGCGGCGTGCTGGCCTGGGCGGCGCCGGGAGCCGGCGCGCTGACCTGGCCAGGCGTCGACGCGGGCGCCTTGGCGCCCGGCGGCAGCGGCGGCGGTGGCCGTGACGGCGGCCCGATCACCGGGGGTGGCCCCATGGGCGGCGGCAGCGACCCGCTGGCGACGCTGCCGTCCTTGCGGCGGATCAGCGGCGGCGGCCGGTTCGGTCCCGGCGGCGGCACGCTCGTCGTCGCCGTCCTGTTCGGTCCCGGCGGCGGCACGCTCGGCGGCGGCAGCGGGCTCGCGGCCAGCGGCACGTTCGGCGGCGGCAGCGGGGTTGGCGGCGGCAGCGGACCCGCGGCTGCCGGCGCGCCCGGCGACGGCAGCGGGGTCGCGGTCGCCGGCGCGCCCGGCGCTGGCAGCGGGGTCGCGGTCGCCGGCGCGCCCGGCGCTGGCAGCGGGGTCGCGGTCGCCGGCGCGCCCGGCGCTGGCAGCGGGGTCGCGGTCGCCGGCGCGCTCGCGGCCACCGGCGGCTCGCCGCCGGGCGGCGCGCTCACGCCAGGCGGCGCGTTCGCGCTCGGCGGCGTGCCGAGCTTCGGCGTGCCTGAACTGCCGACGAGCAACGTCTTCGCGCCGGGCTGAGGTTGCGCGCTTGCGCGCGCGATTTGAGCGTTGTCGGCGTTGGCTTCCCAGCCAGCTTCGTCCGGCGATCCGGACAAGCTCGGCAAACCAGGCCGGCGCGACGCTCCTTCTTGCGGATCGTCCCCTTGAGCCACCGGCGCGGATGCTACACACCCGCGCGTCTTCAATCCACGTCCATGTGTCTGCTCGGTTGACGTCGCGCCCCTGCGTGAGCCGGGCCCGAGCAGGCCTCGTGTATTTTTCGCGCCACGTGCTGCGCTGCGCTTGCTGCGAGCGCCGCGCGCCTCCCCGGAGCGCGGCCCGCGGATCGGTCTACCTGGGCGGCGCCGACAGCGCGCAGCGCAGCAGCTCGAGCTTCATCGCCTTGCCGGCGGGGCGCGCCACGAGCAGCGCCTCCGCGGAGGCCGCGATGGGCTCGCCGCGCCCGAGCGCCGGCTCCGGGCGCAGCCCGCCCTCGATCTCGCCCTTCGCGGTGAGCGCCGCGAGCTGCGTCGGGCCGGAGGCGTTCGCGATCGCGAGCCACACCGCGGCGCCCTCGCGGCCGCCGGCGCTCGACCCGCCTGGTCCCGCGGCGCCCCGGAGGAGCGCTGGCACTCCGGCGCCGAGGCCGAGGGCGGCCTCGGGCGGGGCGTCCTGCTCCCGGTCGCCGCCCACGAGCACGCGCGGCTCCGCGGCGCCGCCGAGCCGCACCAGCACGGCGCTGATGCGCCCTCCGATCGAGCCGCTCGGCGTATCGTCGTCGCGGAAGGCCAGGACGAGGCTGTCGTCCTGGCCGAGCGCCAGATCGTACGCGAGCACGTGCCCGTCCTTCGGCGTGACCGCGCGGGGCGTCGCGGTGAGCGCGCCCGTCTCGTCGAGCGGGACCGCCTCGAGCCACTGGTGCGCGATCGTCTCGCCTGCCGCCGCGGTGTCCTCGTTGGCGTCGTCGCCCTCCTTCGCCGCGGCGCGCCTCGCCGGCTCCTCGGCGCGCGCGATGTACGCGAGCCAGTAGCCGCCCGGCCGGGCGATCAAGCGCGGCACCTCGGCGTCGGTGCTCGGCTGGGAGACGGGGCGCGGCGAGGTCACGGAGCGCAGCGAGCCCACGTCGGCGGAGGCCAGCATGATCCGCGATCGCTTCCCGTCGCGGGTCACGTCGTCCCAGACGATGACCGCGCGCTCGCCCGACGCGGCGACGTCGAGCGCGAGCGACTCGTCGCGGCCCTCGGCGAGCTCGGCCCCCCAGGTGACGTGCTCCCCGTCGATCCGGGCGATCTTGATGGCGCGCCCGCCGGCGTTCGGCTCGAGCATCGCGGCCAGGACCGCGCCGCCCGCGCCCGCGACGATCGGCGGATCCATGTCGCCCCGCGATCGCGCGAGCCGGACGAGCTTCCCCTGGGCGCCGTCGGCCGAGAGCGTCGCCACCATCGCGACGGTCCCGCCCTCCGCTTCCCGCTGGGCGCCCACGGCGAACCCGCCGGCGAACGTCGTCCCGCGGCCGACCTCGACCGCGAACGGCGCGAGATCCTCGGCGCTGTCCGCCGCGCCGCCCCCCGCGCCCTGCTCGGGCTCGGCGGCCTTCGGCGCCGGCGGCGCGTCGCCGATCACGAACGGCGCCGCGCCCGCGGGCGCGCAGCGCGGAGGCGCAGGCTGCGCCGTCGCGGCGGGACCCGCCGTCGCGGCGGGATCGTTCGGGTCGCCCGCCGCCGGCGTGGCGCTCGACGGCGCGGCGGCGCTGCCCGCGGCGTCGTCCGGCGTGGAGCAGGCGCGCCACACGACGAGGCCCCCCACGACGAGCGCGACGGCGAGGGCCCCCTTCCAGGCGACGCCCTCGGGCTCATCCTCGGTGGGCGGGCGTCGATCCGCCGTCGGCGGGCGTCGATCCTCGGTGGGCGGGCGTCGATCCGCGCTCGGGTTCCCCTGGGGGGCGCGGTGGTTGGGCTCCATGGGCGCAGCGTGTTAGCGCTGATCGCGCCGTGAGGGCAGGGGTTGGCGCCGGCGCACGCCGGTACAGCCTCGTGCCGCGGTCACCGCCGGCCGCCGCGGACGCCACCGGCGCGCCGCGCTCCAGCGCGCGGCGGGCTCGGCCGCGACCACGAGAACTTTCCCTCCGGCGCCAGCGGGGTTATCCGCGGCAGGAGCGACGCCGGGGCCGTCGCCGCGGGCATCCAGCGGGCCGGCGCGGCGGGCGGCCGACGCCGCGCCCGACCTCCGTCATGCCGAGCCGTACTCTCTTCACCACGTTCCTGCTGGGGCTCGTCGCGCTGTGCTGCGCGGCGTGCGTCGGCTCTTCCCCCACGCCGCTCGCCCCCGCGCTCCGCGGCTCGATCGGCGTCCCGCACCACGGCGTGATCACCGACGCCGTCGAGCTGCCGAGGCAGGGCGAGGGCTACCGGCTGCTCCGCAGCAACGGCATCCGCTGGGGGACCGCGGGGCTCGTCGCGGCCGTCCAGCGCGCCGCCGCCGAGGTCGCGCGGGCGCGGCCGGGCGGCGAGCCGCTCGTCATCGGCGATCTCTCCGCGCGCTTCGGCGGCGCGACGCGCGGTCACCGGTCCCACCGCACCGGGCGCGACGCCGACCTCCTGCTCTACGCGCTGACCCCGGACGGCCGCCCGGTGCGCTCGCCCGGCTTCATCGACTTCGGGCCGGACGGGCTCGCGCGGATCGGCGACGGCGGCGACGCCGACCGCGCGCCGCTCCCCGGCGCGCAGGAGTACGTCCGCATCGACGTCGAGCGCACGTGGCTGCTCGTGAGGTCTCTCGTCCGCTCGCCCGACGCGCACGTCCAGTGGCTCTTCTTTGCCCGGTGGCTCGAGGCGCTCGTGATCGAGTACGCCCGCGCGCTCGGCGAGGATCCGGAGCTCATCTGGTATGCCGAGAGCGTGCTGCTCCAGCCGGGCGACAGCACGGCGCACGCCGACCACCTGCACCTCCGCGTCGCGTGCACGCCGGACGAGTTCCTCTCCGGCTGCCTCGGCGGCGGCCCGTACTGGCCGTGGCTCCCGGCGGTCCCGCAGCTCATCGCGCCGGCGGACAGCGACCTCGCCGCCGCGCTCCTCGACGACCTCCTGCCCGGCGGCGCTGCAGCGGGCCCGCGCGCGGTGGCGCCCGACGGCGCGCTGTGAGCCACCTCGTCGCGCTGGGCGACGCGGCCGACGTCTGCGCCGCGCTCCCCTCCGAGGTGCGGTTCGATCTCGTCTACCTCGACCCGCCCTTCGGCGTCGGGACGACGATGACCGCGCGGTCGGCGCGCGGCCAGGCGCGCGGCCGGCGCAGGCCCGAGAGCGGACCCGACGCGTACGACGATCGCGCGAGCGCCGACGCGCTCGTCGCCATGCTCGCGCCGCGCCTCGCGGCCGTCCGCGAGCGCATGGCCGAGGGCGCGACGCTCTACCTGCACCTCGATCACCGCGCGGTCCACGACGCGAAGGTCGCGTGCGATCGCCTCTTCGGCCGCGGCGCCTTCCTCGGCGAGATCATCTGGGCGCCCGGCAATGGCGGCCGCGGCGCGCGCGGCTTCTCGGTCACGCACCAGACGGTCCTCCTCTACGCGCGCGCGGCGAGCGAGCGCGGCCGGGTCGTCTACAACGCCTCGGACCCGGCGCTCCGCGAGCCTTACGCCGAGACCAGCCTGGCGATGCACTTCAAGCATCGCGACGAGGACGGCCGCTTCTACCGGGAGCGGGTCCTCGGCGGCAAGGCGTACCGCTACTACGCCGACGAGGGGCGCCGGCTCGGGAGCGTGTGGACCGACATCCCCGGGATGGTCGCCAACACCCCGCTTCGTCGCGAGGCCACCGGCTACCCGACGCAGAAGCCGGTGCGGCTGCTCGAGCGCATCGTCCGCGCCTCGTCCGCGCCCGGCGCGACCGTCGCGGATCTCATGTGCGGCAGCGGCACCACGCTCATCGCGGCGGCGCGGCTCGGCCGCCGCTTCGTGGGCGGCGACCGCAGCCAGCTCGCGTTCGCCACGGCCTGCGAACGGCTCGACCGCGAGGGGGTCGCGTACAGCGCGATCGAGGTGCCCGGCGGGCGCGCGGCCGACGCCGACGCGCACGACGACGAGTGAGCTGCTGACGTCTCCGGCGCGCATCCGGCGTCGACCGGCGCGCTGACCTGCGGCGGGCGGCGCGGCGCGCGCGGGCGTCTCAGACGAGGTCGTCGATCGGCCCCGCGCCCTCGCGGACGACCTGCACGTCGCCCTGGCTCAGGTCGATCACCGTCGTCGGCACGGCCCCGCCGGTCCCCGCGTCGAGGACGAGGGCGAGCCCGGGGAACCTGTCGTCGATCTCGCCGGGGTCGAAGATCGGATCCTCGCCCGGCGGCGCCGCGGTCGTGCTGATGAGCGGCCGCCCGAGCGCGCGCACCAGCGCGATCGCGACCGGATGGTTCGGCACGCGGATGCCGACCGTCTTCTGCTTGAGGTGCACGTACTTCGGCACCTCGCGCGTGGCCGGGAGGATGAACGTGTACGGCCCTGGCAGGAAGCGCTTGAGGATGCGGTACGCCTGGTTCTCGACGATGGCGTAGCGCGCGATGTCGCTCAGATCCGGGCAGATGAACGCGAGGTTCTTGTTCTGGCGCATCCCCTTGATCTGGTACAGGCGGTCGATCGCCTGCTTGTTCATCAGGTCGCACCCGAGCCCGTAGACGGTATCGGTCGGGTAGCCGATGACCTCCCCCTTCTCGAGGAGGTCGACGGCTCGCGCGATCTTGCGTGGTTCCGGATGGTCGGCGTTGATGGGCTGGATCACGGGAACGGGACCATGGGGTCGCCCGGCCGGCTCCGCCAGTGCTGGCCCGATGAGGCGCGGCCAGCGCTGGGCAGCCGAGGAGCGGGCGCGGGGGTGAAGGGAGCGGGGGGCGAGAGCCCCGTGGTTGCGAGCCTCTCGCCGCGGACAGCCGGCGCGAGGCGGCGAGGATCAGAGGAAGGAGACAGGGCCGCTGACGCGGCGCGCTACTCCTTGAGCGCCTCGCTGCCGCCGATGATCTCCATGAGCTCCTTGGTGATCGCCGCCTGCCGCGCCTTGTTGTACTCGAGCGTCAGCGAGTCGATCATCTCCTTGGCGTTCTTGTTCGCGGCATCCATCGCCGTGAGCTTGGCGCCGAGCTCGCTCGCCATCGACTCGTAGAGGGCGCGCAGCATCGAGATGTCCACGTACATCGGGACGAGCCGCTCCAGGAGCGCGCCCCGGTCGGGCTCGTAAACGAACTCCGCCGCCTGTCCGGATTGCGAGACGCGGTCGCTCTCGTCTCCCTGGGCCTGCGCCGGCGCGCCGGCGGGCAGGAGCCGCTCGACGACGACGGTCTGCGTCATCGCGCTCTTGAACTCGTTGTAGACGATGTAGATCGCGTCGACCTCGTTCTTGTTGAACGGGGCGAGGATCTTCGCGCCGACCGCCTGCGCCGTCTCCAGGCTGAGCTTGTCCCAGACCCCGGGCAGGTACTCGAGGATGGGCGCGTTGCGGCGGTTGAGGTAGTCGCGGCCCTTGCGGCCGATGACCGCGATCTGGACCTCCTGACCGGCCTCGGTCCGGCTCTTCCACTCGCGCTCGGCGCGCTTGTTGATGTTCGTGTTGAACGCGCCGCAGAGCCCGCGGTCGCTCGTGAGCACCAGGAGCAGCACGCGCCGCTCCGGGCGGGTCACGAGCAGCGGGTGCGCCGGCCTGTCGCCGGTGAGCGCGGCCGCATAGCCCTCTGCCTCGATCCCCTCCGCCGCGGGCGCGTCCGCCGAGGGCGCCGCGACAGCGTCGCGCGTGATCTCCCAGAGCACCTCCTGCACCTTGACGGCGTAGGGCCGGAGCTCGGTGATGCGCTGCTGCGCCTTGTTGAGCTTGGCACCCGCGACCATCTTCATGGCGCGGGTGATCTTCTGCGTCGACTTGACGCTCGAGATCCGCTTGCGAATGGCCTTGAGGCTGGGCACGGCTGCCTACTTTTCCTTTGCCTTCGAGGCGCTCTTGCCGTTCTTCGACTTCGCCTTGGGGGCCGGCGCCGCCTCCTCGTCGCCCGCTTCGTCCGCGGCCTCGTCGGCCTCCGCGGCGCTGGCGCTCGAGGCGCCGCTCGCGTCCACCACGAACCGCTTCTTGAACGCGTCGATCGCCTTCGTCATGCGGGACTTGAGGTCGTCGTCGAGGACCTTCTTCTCCCGGATGTCCGTGAAGATCTGGGCGTGCTTGCCCTCGATGAACTTGTAGAGCTCATCCTCGAAGCGCGCGAGCGAGCTCACCGGCAGGCTGTCGAGCAGGCCCTGCGTACCGGCGTAGATGATGAGGACCTGCTTCTCGACCGCCAGCGGCACGTACTGGCCCTGCTTCAGGATCTCGGTGAGGCGCGCGCCGCGCTCGAGCTGCGCGCGGGTCTTCGCGTCGAGGTCCGAGGCGAACTGGGAGAACGCCGCCATCGCGCGGTACTGCGCGAGATCGAGGCGCAGCGTCCCGGCGATCGACTTCATCGCCTTGATCTGCGCGTTGCCGCCGACGCGGCTGACCGAGATGCCGACGTTGATGGCCGGGCGGACGCCGGAGTAGAAGAGATCCGCCTCGAGGAAGATCTGCCCGTCCGTGATGCTGATGACGTTCGTCGGGATGTACGCCGACACGTCACCGGCCTGCGTCTCGATGACCGGCAGCGCCGTGAGCGAGCCGCCCGACTTCGGGTCGCGGACGATCTCGTAGTCGCTCGCCTTCCCCTTGTCCGAGAGCTGCTGCTCGAGCTTCTTGATCTCGTCCTTCTTCTCTTCCTTGCGCGCCTGCTCGAGCTTCTCGAAGAGGGCCGGGTCGACCGTCTTCCAGAGCGAGTCTTTCGCGGAGTGCATCCCGTGCGCCCCGACGTGCGACTTGCCGTCGACGCCGCGGTACGAGTGGTCGCCGCCCTCGATCTTCGTCCCCTTCGGCACGACGTAGAAGATGTCGGCCATCTTCGCCGCGCGCTCGAGGAGCCGCGAGTGGAGGTAGAAGACGTCGCCCGGGTACGCCTCGCGGCCCGGCGGGCGGCGGAGCAGGAGCGAGAGCTGGCGGTACGCGACCGCCTGCTTCGACAGGTCGTCGTAGATGCACAGCGCGTGGCGCCCGTTGTCGCGGAAGTACTCGCCGATGGTCACGCCGGTGTACGGCGCGATGAACTGGAGCGGCGCGGTCTCGCTCGCCGTCGCGGCGACGATGACCGTGTACTCCAGCGCCCCGTGCGCATCGAGCCGGTCGACGACCTGCCGCACCGTCGACAGCTTCTGGCCGATCGCGACGTAGACGCAGATGACGCCCTTGCCCTTCTGGTTGATGATCGCGTCGACGGCGACGGCGGTCTTGCCCACCTGGCGGTCGCCGATGATGAGCTCGCGCTGGCCGCGGCCGACCGGGATCATCGCGTCGATCGCCTTGATGCCGGTCTGCATCGGCTCGGTGACCGGCTGGCGCTGGATGATGCCGGGCGCCTTGACCTCGACGCGGCGGCGCTCGGTCGTGTCGAGCGGCCCCTTGCCGTCGATCGGCATGCCGAGCGCGTTGACGACGCGCCCGAGGGTCGCCTCGCCGACGGGCACCTCCATGATGCGCCCGGTCCGCTTGACGGCGTCGCCCTCCTTGATGACGCTCGTATCGCCGAAGATG
The DNA here is from genome assembly GCF_051530195.1 of Sorangium sp. So ce321. NCBI lineage: Bacteria > Pseudomonadati > Myxococcota > Polyangiales > Polyangiaceae > Sorangium > Sorangium sp. So ce321. The sequence continues at coordinate 14,470,392 of NZ_CP150329.1, forward strand.
GCGGTGCCCACGTTGTCCTGCTCGAGGTTCAGCACGAGCCCCATCAGGCTCCCCCCCTCGGAGCCGGTGAACTCGACGAGCTCGCCGGCCATGGCACGGCTCAGGCCGTGGACGCGGGCGATGCCGTCGCCCACCGTGAGCACGGTGCCCGTCTCGGTGACCTGAGCGGCCTTGTCGATGTTCTGGATTTGCTTCTTGATGATCTGAGAGATCTCTTCGGCGCGGAGCTGCATGCGGAGTCCTCTGTCGGGAGACGCTTGGGCTTCGGAATCTACGTCGTCAAGGTCAAGAGGCCAGCCAGCGCTGAGCCCCGACCCATCGTGAAACAGGGGTGCGTGTTCGCGTCCCCTCAGGTTCGGAGCAGGTTGTCACGGAAGCTCGACAGCCGGGTCCTGAGGCTGCCGTCGATCACCTGATCGTCGATCTGGGTGACCACGCCAGCGATGAGCGAGGGGTCCTGCCGGTGGGTGATCGAGATCTTCCTGCCGGTCGCCTTCTCGAGCTCGGCCCGGAGGCGGTCAAGGTAACCATCGCTCAGCGGGCCTGCGCTCGTGACGACGGCCCGGGCGATGTTCTGCTCCTGATCGACGAGGAGCGCGAGCTGCCGGGCGATCTCGGGCAGCGCCGCGAGCCGCCGGCGACGCGCGAGCAGGAGGAGGGTGTTCTTCGTCACCTCCGAGAAGCCGGCGCGGGCGCCGACCTCGCGGATCAGCTCCTCGCGCGGGGCCTCCGGGATGAGCGGGTTGTCGAGGACGAGGCGGAGCTCCTCGCTCGACGAGTACATCGCGCTGGCGTCCCCGATCTCCCTCGAGAGGGACGGGAGGGTGCCGGTCTCCTTGCCGATCTCGAAGATCGCGCGCCCGTAGCGTCGGGCGACCGCCTCGTTGCTCATATCGCTGCTCCGGTGGTCTGGGCTCCGCGGGGGGCGCCGGCGGAGACGGCCGCGGGGATGGCCTTCAGGTACTCTTCGTTGACCCGGTCGAGGTCCTCCCGGCCGACGCGCTGCCGGAGCAGCTCCTCGGCCGCGGTGACGGCGCCCTGCACCGCCTCCTGGAGGAGCATGGCGCGCGCCGCCTTGAGCTCCTGCTCGATGCGGAACTCGGCGTCGCGCCGCATCCGCAGGCGCCGCTGCTCCGCCTCGGCGAGCACGTGCGCCTTCTCGAGCTCGGCCTGCGTCGCGTGCTCGGCCTTGAGCTCCGCGAGCGTCTCCTCGAGCCGCGTGAGCTTGTCCTCGTACTCGTCGAGCCGCTGCTCGGCCTCTCGCTTGAGGCGCGAGGCGGTGTCGAGCTCCTGCATGATCGTCTGCTTGCGCTTCTTCAGCGCCTCGGCGACGGGCTTCCTCCCGAAGCGGACGACGATGAACGCGAGCAGCCCGAAGTTCAGGACCGAGGCGAGGAACGGCGGCGGCTCGTTCTTCGGGTCGCACGGGTTCTTGTCGTCGTGGTAGCGCCAGAGCAGCGAGTTGATGCCGCCCTTCGCGGCGGCCTCGTTGTTCACGCCGATGAGGCCGCGCCACCAGTTCACGTGCGGCGGCGGATCGGTCGGGCCGTGGCCGGGGCAGTGCTCCTCCCCGTGCGACGCGCTCTCCGTGGTCTCCGGCGGCGCCACGGGGCGCGCGCGGCCGGGCCCACCGCCCTGCGGCGGCCGGAGCCCGTGGCCGGGCGGGAGCTGGCGGCCGCCCGGCCCGAGCGGGCGACCGGGCTGCATGTCGCGCGGGCGGGGCTGCAGCTGCGGCGAGCCCGGCTGGGCCGCGCCGGGCTGAGCCGGCTGGGCGGCGCCGACCGGCGGGTGGCCCGGGGGCATCGTCGGCTGCGGGGCCGGCTCTTGCGCGAGCGCGGTGCCGGCGGCGAGCGCCGCGGCCAGGCCGAGGGCGAGCGAGGAGCGGCGGAGCGGCTTCTTCACTGGCGCACCTCGCGGCCGAGCATGCTGGCGGCGATCTCCGCCGCGAGCGCGGGCTGGGCGGCGGTGAGCTCGCCGCGCATGCGGGCGACCTCGGCCGCGATCTTCGCCTTGCCGTCCTCGATGATGCGCGCGGTCTCGGCGCGGGCCTCGGCCATGATCTGCGCCTCGATCTTCATGGTCTCGGCGCGGAGGCGCTCGCGCTCGATCCCGGCCTCGCGCCGGACCTGCTCGATCTCGGCCTCGTAGCGGGTGAGCAGCTCGCCGGCGCGCTCGTCCATCTCACGCGCTTCCCGCTTGGCGCCGTCGGTGCGCCGCTCACGCTCCTCGAAGACGCGGAGCAGCGGGTCGAACAGCAGCGGCTTGAGCACGACGATGAACGTCGAGAAGAGGACGACCTGCGCCAGGAACGTCAGATCGAAGTCGACGGCGATGCCGGCGGCGCCGGACGCGAGAAGGGGGTGCATGGCGTTCGGATTCACGGGTGCTTGTTCGGCGACGAGGGCGGCGCAGCGGGAGCCGCGCGCTGCCCCGCGCCCCCGGGGGAGGGCGTTTCGACGCGCCGGCACCTAGCACGTGTCAGTCGAAGCTGGAAGGGCTCTCGGCAGGGCGGCCGGGCTCGCCTCGCCGAGGCGCGCCGCGCTCGCGCGCGCTGCGTGTTACAGGCTCGCGAGCGAGCGCATCATCTCGTCGAGGCCCGCCTCGAGATCCGCGGCGCTGGCGCGGCCCGACGTCTCCAACGCTGGCGCTCGCGGCGCGCTGTCCTCGTCGCGGAGGGCCTCGGCCGCGCGTGGATTGCGGAACCAGTCCTCGTCGAAGCGCTCGATCAGGTCGCGCCGGTCGCGCGCCGCGAGGAGCGCCCCGGCGAGCCGGACGGCAGCGTCGGGCTCGAGCGCCGGGACGACCCCGGCGAGCGCCCCCGGGATGGGCGCGCCGAGCGCGCGGGCGGTCGCCTCCTCGAAGCGATCCTTGCGGTCGCGGGCGGCCAGGAGCAGCACGTGCCCGCCTCCGTCCGGGCCGCCCTGGAGCGTGAGCCCCACGGTCGCGGCGTCGAGGCGCAGCGAGAGGACGAGGCTCTGCGCGGTCGCGCGCGCCTGATCGAGCGCGCGGCCTCGGCCGAGCCCGAGCGCGCGCGCGCAGAAGACGGGGTCGGCGACGAGGCCGCCGAACAGCGCCGCGCGGCGCGCGCGTTGGAGATCGCACGGCGCGTGTCCGAGCGCGAACGGCCCGCGCGCGGAGGCGCGCGACAGCGCCGCGCCGAAGCGGGCGAGCGCGCGAGCGAACGACGCCGCGCCGAGGGGCCGCGGCAGCGGTCCGAGATCGATCGCGAGGCCCTCGGTGAGCCTTGTCGGGCGGAACAGCTCCTCGAGCCAGCGGGGGCCGAGCCGCGCCGGCCACCCCGAGGCGGCGTCGCGGCCCACGGCGCGCCCGAGGGCGCCGTGCCAGGTCGCCGCGGGCTGCAGCATCGGCTCGGTCCGCTGCAGCAGCGCCTCGGCCGCGCCGAGCGCCGCGTCCGGCGGATCGCAGGGGATCTCGACCGCGAGCCGGCGCGCCTCGTCGAGCCGGCGCGCGGCCTCGTGCCGCCGCTCGACGAGGATGCGGGCGGCGTCGGCGACGGCACCGGCGCCGCGGGCGAGCACCTCGGCGAACGTCTGCCGTCCGGCGTCGCTCGGATCGGCGAGCAGCCTGAGCCGCGCCTCGTGCGGCGACATCCGCGCCGGCTCGGGCACGTCGATGAAGAGCGACGCGGCGTGCCAGGCCGCGGCGAGCCGGAGGCGATCGGCCCAGACGACCCGCTCCAGCGTGAGCGTGTAGACCCAGTCGGCGAGCGGGGCCGCGAGGCCGGTCGGGTCCGGCGCCGGGGCCTCCGCCTGGCTCGCGAGCCCGAGCTCTGCGCCCAGGCTGGGGGTCTTGCCGGTGAGCTCGAGGTAGGTCGTCCGCGCGCTGACGCGCCGGAAGGGATCGAGCGGGTTCTCGAGCCGCGCCCTCGCTTCGGCGGCGGTCGCGCCGTCCTGGTCCGCGTCGGCCGGGGCCGGACCGCGTCGGGTGACGTCGTCGAGCGCCGCGCGCCACGCGCGCGCCGCGCGCGCGACCTCCCGATCGAAGCGGATCAGATCGATCTCCATGCTCACCTACCCGTGCACCGCGGCGGCCGTCCCGAGCCGCCGGGCGATCTCGCCCTCGGCGCGCGCGAGCTCGGCCAGCCGGCCGCGCGCCGCGCCTTCGTCGCCGGCGACGTCGACGGCGAGGTCGACGAGGGTCCGGTAGTGCCGCGCCTCCGACGCGAAGAGCTCCTCGTAGAGCGGCGCGAGCTCGTGCTCGCGCGCCGCGAGGCCGTCGGCGAGCAGCCGGAAGCGCTCGCAGGAGCGGGCCTCGATGATCGCGCCGACGAGCAGCCGATCGATGAGCGCGGCCTTCGCGTTGCGCGCGCAGGTGCTGGACGCCGCCTTGCGCAGCTCGCTCGCGTACTCGTCGGTCTCCGGCTTGCCGAGCGCGAGGCCGCGCTGCTCGATCTCGTCGAGCAGCGCGCGGAAGTGCCGGAGCTCCTCCTCGGCGAGGTCGACGAGCGCGCGCGCGAGGCGCGGGATGGACGGCCAGCGCGCGGCGAGCGACAGCGCGTTCGACGCCGCCTTCATCTCGCAGTGGGCGTGATCGGTCAGGAGCGCCGGCAGGTCGGCGAGCGCCACGTCAGCCCAGCGCGGATCGGTCGGTAGGGTCAGGCACAGCACGCAGGGTCGACCTAGAGCAGGCGCGCCGCGGCGAGAAGGGGGAGGCGGTCGTCAACGCCGCACGCCGCCGCGGGCCGGACGTCGTGCCGCGCGACGGTCGGGCCACGCGATCTGGGCCGCGTGATCTGGGGCCGCGTGGCGGTCGGGCGGCGCGGCCTGACGGCCTAGAGCCCGTCGGACGACGCGCGGGTCAGCCCGCTCGACTCGAGGTGGTACGCGAGCCCGACCACGAACGTGGTGGGCCCGCCGCCGGCGAGCGCCCGGCGCGCGCTGGCCTCGACGGAGAACTGGGTGCCAATGTAGGCCACGCCGAGCGACAGCGCGTGCTGGTCTGCGCCCTGATCGAAGCGGTAGCCGGCGCGGAGCGGGAAGTGATCGGCGACGAGGTACTCGCCGCCCGCCATGAGGCGGTACGTGGCATCGATGTAGGAGTTCAGGTCGACGAGCCCGTCGACCTCGATGGAGAAGTCGTCGGTGCCGAACCCGATGCCGCCGCCGACGGTCGTGGGGAGCAGCCCGTTGTTCGGGTAGGAGAGGTTCTGTCCGACGGCGGCGATGTACAGGTTGTCCGCCGGCTTGATGGTGATCGCGGCGTCGAACGTGAACTCGTTCACGAAGGAGTGGCGACCGGCGGCCTTTCCGTCCTCGGTCTCGGCCAGGCCGCCGGCGACGGGGTCGTACCCCAGCCTGTCCTCCTTCTGCTGTCTGTTGCCGAGGCCTCCCGCGAGGAGCGTCCCGTCCTGCGTGATCTTGGCGTAGCGGCCGGTGAGCCCGACGAAGAGGCGTTCGGTGATGGGGTAGGCGAGGCCCACCCGCGCATCGAGGAACGTGCGATCGACCCCGTCGGCGTCGACGAAGCCGCCGACGAAGGAGAGCGCCCCCGCCAGCTTTCCGGTGACCGAGTCGACGACGACGCCGCCGTACGCGTGGCGGCCGGCCTCTGGGCTCCCCTGGAAGAGCCCCTGGAGGTGGTAGACGCGGGTCTCCACCATGGCGGAGGGGTTGATGAAGACGGCCGACGTCCCGTTCCCGAGCGCGCGCAGCGCGCCGCCGAAGGCCGCGGCGCGGGGCGTCTCGTTCTCGCCGTACGCGTAGGCGAGCTGCGGCGGCAGCGACGACGGCTCGGCCGCCGCCGACCCTGCGGCCGTGACCACCGAGAGCGCGGCCGCCGCCGCCAGGGCCCTGGCCCGCGCAGAGGTCGCCGCCTGGCACGACGACCGCTCCGGCGGCTGCGCCAGGAGTGCCCCCTTTGTCAACCAGATCCCCAACGGCATCGCTTCGCCATACCCCACACCGGGACCCCGGGGGCAAATTCTCGGAGGCTGAAATCGGCTCGCCCCGGTCGCTCTGTGCTGGACGAGCTCCGCATTCCAAAAAAAGCTGGAAAATCCGACGGCTCTAGCCTCTTGACGACGAAATGAGCGGGTTTTGCTCTGCAATCGTGACCGCGTCGTGAAAATCACCGACCTGCGTCGGGGGTTTTGGCTCCTGGTGTCCGAGGGGCCGAGCGAGGGTGACGCGAAGCCGGCTTCGCAGTGCGCTGTGGACTGAATTTACATCAATGATCATCGATACTTGAGCCAAGTTTCGCAGTTGGGGATAGACGCCCGGACTCACCCGGTGCTACCTCGGATTCGTCCTCGGGGCGGCCCTGCGCCGCACCGAGTCCTCCAAAGGGTGGCCCCGAAAGGGGCGCTGTGGGCTACCGAGCTCTGTGAGGCGGTATGGGGGACGGCTGTGCCGATCTGTCTTCCAATGCAATGGACCTCGACGCGACGGTTGCACCCCCACCACGATCGCCGTGCTTGGCCGAAGCCGAGCCGAGCACCGGTGCAGTGGGGCCGTATTTCCCACCCGCATTCCTTGGATGCGTGCGGACGATGACTCGAGGACGAAGCGGCCGTGGGCGGACTGTTGAAAAGTCGACGCGCCCTTCGATTACATTCAGAATAACATAGAGATCTCCAGGGGTTAGAGGCGAGTCCTCGCTGTGAGACCTGTGGATAAGTTGGGGGCGACGCTTCTTCGGTCGCCCCCGAAACCTATTTTCGTGGAGCGGACTTCAGAGCAGCG